>NZ_CP165997.1:0-4384662 GCF_041222865.1 Cronobacter turicensis
TCCCTATAATGCGCCTCCACTGACACGGCACAACGGCGAATGAGCCGGCCCGTCAGGCAGACGAAAGCGAAAATAAACGCTTGACTCTGAAAGAGGAAAGCGTAATATACGCCACCTCGCGACAACAGGCTGAAAGCCTTGTCGCACCGCTCTTTAACAATTTATCAGACAATCTGTGTGGGCACTCGGGGCACTGATATCTTAACGTCTTCGGACGATAAATGAATATCAAGTCTCAAGTGAACAACAGTTAATTCATTACGAACTAACAGTTTAATTCTTTGAGCATCAGACTTTTAATTGAAGAGTTTGATCATGGCTCAGATTGAACGCTGGCGGCAGGCCTAACACATGCAAGTCGAACGGTAACAGAGAGCAGCTTGCTGCTCTGCTGACGAGTGGCGGACGGGTGAGTAATGTCTGGGAAACTGCCTGATGGAGGGGGATAACTACTGGAAACGGTAGCTAATACCGCATAACGTCTTCGGACCAAAGTGGGGGACCTTCGGGCCTCATGCCATCAGATGTGCCCAGATGGGATTAGCTAGTAGGTGGGGTAAAGGCTCACCTAGGCGACGATCCCTAGCTGGTCTGAGAGGATGACCAGCCACACTGGAACTGAGACACGGTCCAGACTCCTACGGGAGGCAGCAGTGGGGAATATTGCACAATGGGCGCAAGCCTGATGCAGCCATGCCGCGTGTATGAAGAAGGCCTTCGGGTTGTAAAGTACTTTCAGCGAGGAGGAAGGGGTTGTGGTTAATAACCGCAGTCATTGACGTTACTCGCAGAAGAAGCACCGGCTAACTCCGTGCCAGCAGCCGCGGTAATACGGAGGGTGCAAGCGTTAATCGGAATTACTGGGCGTAAAGCGCACGCAGGCGGTTTGTTAAGTCAGATGTGAAATCCCCGGGCTCAACCTGGGAACTGCATTTGAAACTGGCAAGCTTGAGTCTCGTAGAGGGGGGTAGAATTCCAGGTGTAGCGGTGAAATGCGTAGAGATCTGGAGGAATACCGGTGGCGAAGGCGGCCCCCTGGACGAAGACTGACGCTCAGGTGCGAAAGCGTGGGGAGCAAACAGGATTAGATACCCTGGTAGTCCACGCCGTAAACGATGTCGACTTGGAGGTTGTGCCCTTGAGGCGTGGCTTCCGGAGCTAACGCGTTAAGTCGACCGCCTGGGGAGTACGGCCGCAAGGTTAAAACTCAAATGAATTGACGGGGGCCCGCACAAGCGGTGGAGCATGTGGTTTAATTCGATGCAACGCGAAGAACCTTACCTGGTCTTGACATCCAGAGAATCCTGCAGAGATGCGGGAGTGCCTTCGGGAACTCTGAGACAGGTGCTGCATGGCTGTCGTCAGCTCGTGTTGTGAAATGTTGGGTTAAGTCCCGCAACGAGCGCAACCCTTATCCTTTGTTGCCAGCACGTAATGGTGGGAACTCAAAGGAGACTGCCGGTGATAAACCGGAGGAAGGTGGGGATGACGTCAAGTCATCATGGCCCTTACGACCAGGGCTACACACGTGCTACAATGGCGCATACAAAGAGAAGCGAACTCGCGAGAGCAAGCGGACCTCATAAAGTGCGTCGTAGTCCGGATTGGAGTCTGCAACTCGACTCCATGAAGTCGGAATCGCTAGTAATCGTGGATCAGAATGCCACGGTGAATACGTTCCCGGGCCTTGTACACACCGCCCGTCACACCATGGGAGTGGGTTGCAAAAGAAGTAGGTAGCTTAACCTTCGGGAGGGCGCTTACCACTTTGTGATTCATGACTGGGGTGAAGTCGTAACAAGGTAACCGTAGGGGAACCTGCGGTTGGATCACCTCCTTACCTGAAAGATACAACCTCGCGTGCTCACACAGATTGTCTGATAGAAAGTAAAGAAGCAAAACCTCTACAGGCTTGTAGCTCAGGTGGTTAGAGCGCACCCCTGATAAGGGTGAGGTCGGTGGTTCAAGTCCACTCAGGCCTACCAACTCCGCAGGAGTTGAAGAGGTTTAACTACGATGGGGCTATAGCTCAGCTGGGAGAGCGCCTGCTTTGCACGCAGGAGGTCTGCGGTTCGATCCCGCATAGCTCCACCATCACTTCAGAGTGTACTCACTGAGTATACTGCGAAGTATTTGCTCTTTAACAATCCGGAACAAGCTGAAAATTGAAACAGACATGCTGTTGCATTTCTCCGTAATAAGGAATGCGCGGTGTGTCAGAGTCTCTCAAACTCGCAGCACGAAGACTTCTTCGGGTTGTGAGGTTAAGCGAACAAGCGTACACGGTGGATGCCCTGGCAGTCAGAGGCGATGAAGGACGTGCTAATCTGCGAAAAGCGTCGGTAAGGTGATATGAACCGTTATAACCGACGATGTCCGAATGGGGAAACCCGGTGCACTCTGGTGCATCATCGTTTGATGAATACATAGTCAAACGAGGCGAACCGGGGGAACTGAAACATCTAAGTACCCCGAGGAAAAGAAATCAACCGAGATTCCCCCAGTAGCGGCGAGCGAACGGGGAACAGCCCAGAGCCTGAATCAGCTTGTGTGTTAATGGAAGCGTCTGGAAAGTCGCACGATACAGGGTGAAAGTCCCGTACATGAAAGCACACAGGTTGTGAGCTCGATGAGTAGGGCGGGACACGTGATATCCTGTCTGAAGATGGGGGGACCATCCTCCAAGGCTAAATACTCCTGACTGACCGATAGTGAACCAGTACCGTGAGGGAAAGGCGAAAAGAACCCCGGCGAGGGGAGTGAAACAGAACCTGAAACCGTGTACGTACAAGCAGTGGGAGCCTTCGTAAGAGGGTGACTGCGTACCTTTTGTATAATGGGTCAGCGACTTATATTCTGTAGCAAGGTTAACCGTATAGGGGAGCCGAAGGGAAACCGAGTCTTAATTGGGCGTTAAGTTGCAGGGTATAGACCCGAAACCCGGTGATCTAGCCATGGGCAGGTTGAAGGTTGGGTAACACTAACTGGAGGACCGAACCGACTAATGTTGAAAAATTAGCGGATGACCTGTGGCTGGGGGTGAAAGGCCAATCAAACCGGGAGATAGCTGGTTCTCCCCGAAAGCTATTTAGGTAGCGCCTCGTGAATTCATCTCCGGGGGTAGAGCACTGTTTCGGCTAGGGGGCCATCCCGGCTTACCAACCCGATGCAAACTGCGAATACCGGAGAATGTTATCACGGGAGACACACGGCGGGTGCTAACGTCCGTCGTGAAGAGGGAAACAACCCAGACCGCCAGCTAAGGTCCCAAAGTCATGGTTAAGTGGGAAACGATGTGGGAAGGCCCAGACAGCCAGGATGTTGGCTTAGAAGCAGCCATCATTTAAAGAAAGCGTAATAGCTCACTGGTCGAGTCGGCCTGCGCGGAAGATGTAACGGGGCTAAACCATGCACCGAAGCTGCGGCAGCGACACTATGTGTTGTTGGGTAGGGGAGCGTTCTGTAAGCCGTCGAAGGTGTGCTGTGAGGCATGCTGGAGGTATCAGAAGTGCGAATGCTGACATAAGTAACGATAAAGCGGGTGAAAAGCCCGCTCGCCGGAAGACCAAGGGTTCCTGTCCAACGTTAATCGGGGCAGGGTGAGTCGACCCCTAAGGCGAGGCCGAAAGGCGTAGTCGATGGGAAACAGGTTAATATTCCTGTACTTGGTGTTACTGCGAAGGGGGGACGGAGAAGGCTATGTTGGCCGGGCGACGGTTGTCCCGGTTTAAGCGTGTAGGCTGACTTTCCAGGCAAATCCGGAAAGTTAAGGCTGAGGCGTGATGACGAGGCACTACGGTGCTGAAGTGACAAATGCCCTGCTTCCAGGAAAAGCCTCTAAGCATCAGGTAACATTAAATCGTACCCCAAACCGACACAGGTGGTCAGGTAGAGAATACCAAGGCGCTTGAGAGAACTCGGGTGAAGGAACTAGGCAAAATGGTGCCGTAACTTCGGGAGAAGGCACGCTGACATGTAAGTGAAGCCCCTGCGGGTGGAGCTGAAGTCAGTCGAAGATACCAGCTGGCTGCAACTGTTTATTAAAAACACAGCACTGTGCAAACACGAAAGTGGACGTATACGGTGTGACGCCTGCCCGGTGCCGGAAGGTTAATTGATGGGGTTATCGCAAGAGAAGCTCCTGATCGAAGCCCCGGTAAACGGCGGCCGTAACTATAACGGTCCTAAGGTAGCGAAATTCCTTGTCGGGTAAGTTCCGACCTGCACGAATGGCGTAATGATGGCCAGGCTGTCTCCACCCGAGACTCAGTGAAATTGAACTCGCTGTGAAGATGCAGTGTACCCGCGGCAAGACGGAAAGACCCCGTGAACCTTTACTACAGCTTGACACTGAACATTGAGCCTTGATGTGTAGGATAGGTGGGAGGCTTTGAAGCGTGGACGCCAGTCTGCGTGGAGCCAACCTTGAAATACCACCCTTTAATGTTTGATGTTCTAACCTGGCGCCGTGATCCGGCGTGGGGACAGTGTCTGGTGGGTAGTTTGACTGGGGCGGTCTCCTCCCAAAGTGTAACGGAGGAGCACGAAGGTCAGCTAATCCTGGTCGGACATCAGGAGGTTAGTGCAATGGCATAAGCTGGCTTGACTGCGAGAGTGACGGCTCGAGCAGGTGCGAAAGCAGGTCATAGTGATCCGGTGGTTCTGTATGGAAGGGCCATCGCTCAACGGATAAAAGGTACTCCGGGGATAACAGGCTGATACCGCCCAAGAGTTCATATCGACGGCGGTGTTTGGCACCTCGATGTCGGCTCATCACATCCTGGGGCTGAAGTAGGTCCCAAGGGTATGGCTGTTCGCCATTTAAAGTGGTACGCGAGCTGGGTTTAGAACGTCGTGAGACAGTTCGGTCCCTATCTGCCGTGGGCGCTGGAGAATTGAGGGGGGCTGCTCCCAGTACGAGAGGACCGGAGTGGACGCATCACTGGTGTTCGGGTTGTCATGCCAATGGCACTGCCCGGTAGCTAAATGCGGAAGAGATAAGTGCTGAAAGCATCTAAGCACGAAACTTGCCCCGAGATGAGTTCTCCCTGAGACTATAAGTCTCCTGAAGGAACGTTGAAGACGACGACGTTGATAGGCCGGGTGTGTAAGCGCAGCGATGCGTTGAGCTAACCGGTACTAATGAACCGTGAGGCTTAACCTTACAACGCCAAAGAAGTCTGGCGTGTTGAGAGAGAGATTCAGCTTGTGACGGATAATGTTCATGGCGAAAGCGGTGAACAGACAGAATTTGCCTGGCGGCTGTAGCGCGGTGGTCCCACCTGACCCCATGCCGAACTCAGAAGTGAAACGCCGTAGCGCCGATGGTAGTGTGGGGCCTCCCCATGCGAGAGTAGGGAACTGCCAGGCATCAATTAAAGAACCCCTCAGCGCTGCTGAGGGGTTTTTGCTTTTTAGCGCTCAGGAGAAAACAGATACGGCTACCTGGCCTTTCATCCTTTTCCATAGACTTCTCTATTCGCTCTTCACTCTTTGCCCCCCTTACTCAGTGCTGCTCCGCCAGCCAGTCAGCGATAAACTCAGCGATCTGCGCCGGATCGTTAATATCGACTATCGGTAAGGCGAACTGCGGCAAAGGCGTATCACTGGCGATAGCGATAACATAGTCGTCCGGCGTCAGTTCTGCGGCTTCCCGTCCGGCACCCTCCCGAAATAACATAATTTTCGCTATAGCATCGTGTTTGAACCCTTCGACCAGAATCAGATCCAGCTGCGAGCTGTTCATCCGGCTTGCCAGATAATGCAGGTCCGGCTCAGCCTCGTCTGGTGTCTCCGTCATCAGCGCCCAGCGTTTTGCGCTCGCGACCAGCGTCTGCGCCGCGCCCGCTTTGCGGAGTTCATAGCTATCTTTTCCAGGCGTATCCACATCCATATCATGATGGGTATGTTTGATAAGCCCTGGCCGGAGTCCTCGTTCGCGCAATAGCGGTATCAGAGCCTTAAGCAGCGTTGTTTTTCCCGTACCGCTCCATGCGGCAATACCCAGTAACGGAACCATTATTTCTCCTGCCAGCGTTCAAGCTCGGCCAAGGTATTTACATTGGCAAAGTCATCTTTATTAGCAAACTTCACTGCGCAGCCATTAACCTCACGCAAGAAAACCATCACACGGCGTTCTCCGCGTGCAAGATAATCGGCCAAAGGCGCCTTAACGGAATGATGCATCAGCGCAATGGCAGGGTGATCGCGTTCGCCATCATTAACCCATACGGCAGAGCGTGCGTCTTTCGCGGCCCACAGGCGTTGCGCGAGATCGGCCGGGATATGCGGCGTGTCGCACGGGCAAAAGAGATACCATTCGCTGTGAAGATACTGCATGCCAGAAAGCATCCCTGCCAGCGGCCCCGGAAAATCCGGGAGGGTATCGGTGATGACCGGATAACCGCACGCGCGATAGGCGTCCAGATCCCGGTTAGCGCTCACTGCAACGTGCGCTACCTGCGCCGTCAGGCGCTCTGCCACATGCCTCCACAGCGCTTTGCCATTCAGCTGCATCAGTCCTTTGTTTTGCCCGCCCATTCGCGTTGCCCGGCCGCCTGCCAGCACTACGCCGGTAATCGCGCTAAGCTTATCCAAGAATATCACCTCTTTTCATACGGTTTTGTCCCTGCTAACGTGTCAGCCAGATAAAAGGAGACCATGATGAAATGCAAACGTCTTAATGAAGTTATCGAACTGCTTCAGCCAGCCTGGGAAAAAGAGCCCGATCTCAACCTGCTGGAGTTCCTGCAAAAGCTGGCCGCTGAATCCGGTTTTACCGGCGAACTGGCCGATCTTACCGATGATATCCTGATTTATCAGTTAAAAATGCGTGACGCTGATAAAGACGCCGTGATCCCTGGCATCCAGAAAGATTACGAAGACGATTTTAAAACCGCCCTGTTGCGCGCACGCGGCGTGATAAAAGAGTAAAAGCTTGTAAGAGAAGCTCTCGCTGCGGCTTTGAGATGATATCCTGAACCATTGCTTGTGTTTTCCGGATATCGGGATGACAGATAACGCTTTTAATTTCCAGACGCTACAGCCAGACACCATCATGGACGCCCTGTTTGAACACGGCATTCGTGTGGATTCTGGCTTAACCGCGCTTAATAGTTTTGAAAACCGCGTTTATCTTTTTCAGGATGAAGATCGTAAGCGTTTTGTTGTGAAGTTTTACCGCCCCCATCGCTGGAGCGCCGATCAAATCCGCGAAGAGCATCATTTCGCGCTTGAGCTGGAAACCGACGAAGTCCCGGTTGCCGCGCCGCTGCGCCTTCATGGCGACACCCTGTTAACGCACGATGGCTTTATGTTTGCCGTCTTCCCGGGCCTCGGCGGTCGTCAGTATGAAACGGATAACCTTGACCAGATGGAATGGGTTGGCCGTTATCTGGGTCGTATTCATCAGACCGGCAAACAGCGGCTCTTCTCCCATCGTCCGACCATCGGCATCAATGAATATCTGCTTGAGCCTCGCGCGGTCTATGAGGCATGTACGCTTATTCCTGCGTCGCTCAAGACAGCGTTTCTGCAGGCGACCGATGCGCTGTCGAACGCAGTAACTGCCCGCTGGCAGCCAGGTTATGACGCGCTGCGTCTGCATGGCGACTGCCATCCAGGCAATATTCTCTGGCGCGACGGCCCGTTGTTTGTCGATCTTGATGATGCCCGCAACGGCCCGGCCATTCAGGATCTCTGGATGTTGCTGAACGGCGATGCCGCTGAACAGCGCATGCAGATGGAAACTATTCTGGAAGCCTACGAAGAGTTCACTACATTCAATATCAAAGAGCTTGAGCTGATAGAGCCGCTGCGCGCGATGCGGCAGGTCTACTATCTGGCCTGGCTGATTCGCCGTTGGGAAGATCCTGCATTTCCACGCAACTTCCCCTGGCTTACTGAAGAAGATTTCTGGCGCCGTCAGACGGCGACTTTTAACGAGCAAATTCGGGCGCTCAATGAGCCTCCTTTACAACTAACGCCAATGTATTGATCTGTAATATTCAGGAGAGAGTAAATGATGAAGAAGATTTGGCTGGCGCTGGCCGGTATGGTGATGGCATTCAGCGTTTCCGCCGCCGACTACGCTGACGGGAAACAGTACAACACGCTGGAAAAACCCGTTGCTGGCGCTCCGCAGGTGATGGAGTTCTTCTCCTTCTACTGCCCGCACTGCTACCAGTTTGAAGAAGTGCTGCATATTTCCGACGGCGTGAAGAAAAAGCTGCCGGCAGGCACCAAAATGACGAAATACCACGTCGAATTCCTGGGCCCGTTGGGTAAAGATCTGACGCAGGCGTGGGCGGTCGCGATGGCGATGGGCATCGAAGATAAAATTACGGCCCCGATGTTTGAAGCGGTGCAGAAAACCCAGACCGTACAAACGCCAGCCGATATCCGTAAAGTCTTTATCGACGCGGGTGTAAAGCCGGAAGAATATGACGCTGCGTGGAACAGCTTTGTCGTGAAATCGCTTGTGGCTCAGCAGGAAAAAGCGGCGGCGGACGTCGGCCTGCAGGGCGTACCGGCCATGTATGTCAACGGTAAATACCAGCTTAACCCGCAGGGCATGGATACCAGCAATATGGACGTCTTCGTCCAGCAATATGCGGATACCGTTAACTACCTGCTCGGTAAAAAGTAATTATACGACGTAAACAAAAAAGCCGGTCACTGACCGGCTTTTTTATAGTGCTGATAAAGGGCTTCAAGTCTGGCGTCTTTCTCGTTCCACAATCCATTCAGCCACTGCTGAAAACGACGCTTAAAGTTTTTATCGTTAACGTAATCGCCGTACAGTGAGGCCTCTACCGGCAGTAAATCAATCTGCACCACAATGCGTGTTAACTTTCCGCTTAGCATATCGTAAAACGGCGTACGGTTATTTTCCGGATAACACAGCGTTACGTCTAACATCTTATCGAACTGTTTCCCCAGCACATTTAATGTCATTGCAATGCCTGCCGCTTTCGGCGGAAGCAGGTGCATAAACGGTGAATGCAACTGGCGCTGTTTTTCTTCAGTAAAACGCGAACCTTCGACGAAATTCACGATCGTCGTCGGCTGATGGCGGAACTTCTCGCAGGAGCGGCGCGTGGTTTCCACATCTTTGCCGCGTCGTTCCGGGTGGCGCAACAGATAGTTACGGGAATAACGGCGCATAAAGGGCATATCCAGCGCCCAACATGCGAGCCCAATAAAGGGCACCCAGGCAAGCTGCTGTTTCAGAAAATATTTATTCATCGGAATATGCTTACGAAACAGCACACACAGCACCACAATATCCGCCCAGCTATGGTGATTGCAGATAAGTAAATACCAGCTCTTTTTATTTAACCCGCTGAGCCCCTGGACTTCCCATTTAAGATACGGGTTCAGGTGCAGCAGTAATGCCAGCCCTTCACACCAGCAATACATCATGAAATTACAAAAGCGGGAAACCGTCCGCCAGACCGCCGGTAAAGGCAGCAGCAGTTTAATTATTCCGGCAAGGATAATCGGCACGGAACATAAAATAGTGACCACAATAGTCAGCACGACGCTGATCATAAGCGTCATCGCGGCGAGTAATCTCGACATAATAGTTTTCAGGCGATTCGATAAAATGCCGGGGACGGCAGAGGACGCAGATTCTAACAGAAAACATTCTGGCGTAATGAGCCTAAACGTAACCTGCGATGAATACCCGTCTGTTTTTAAGCGTCATTCAAGCGAAACGGCAAAGGCGGTTTTTTATATCCACAATAAAACTTTCCCGCCAAAAAATAATTAGCGGCGTCAGGGTTTTTATAAGTTCATGATTTAGTGAGCTATTTACAGCGCTTCGCTATATTTTTATCTTACGTTATTAATGGCTTAGGTTTTTGTGCACAAACTTATCCACAGGTTGCGTTGCGAGCGATCGCGCGGATCGACAAAACTTTCCCTGCGATCGGCCCTTTGGGTTTCATGTTTTGCGCCAGGCTATGGCATCCTTTATCCATAACTTCATTATCAGGCACGGACATTATGGTTCAGATCCCAGAAAATCCCCTTATTCTCGTCGATGGTTCTTCTTACCTGTATCGGGCGTATCACGCGTTTCCGCCGCTGACCAACAGCGCTGGCGAGCCCACCGGCGCGATGTATGGCGTGCTGAATATGCTGCGCAGCCTGATACTGCAGTACCAGCCTACCCACGCGGCCGTGGTGTTTGACGCGAAAGGCAAAACCTTTCGTGATGAACTGTTCGAGCACTACAAATCTCACCGTCCGCCGATGCCTGACGATCTACGTGCGCAAATTGAGCCGCTGCATGCGATGGTCAAAGCGATGGGCCTGCCGTTACTGGCGGTTTCTGGCGTGGAGGCGGATGACGTTATCGGCACGCTCGCGAAAGAAGCCGCCGCCGCTGGCCGCGCGGTGCTCATCAGCACCGGCGATAAAGACATGGCGCAGCTTGTCACGCCAGACGTCACGCTTATCAACACCATGACCAACACCGTGCTGGGGCCGGAAGAAGTCTGCGCGAAGTATGGCGTGCCGCCGGAGCTTATCATCGACTTCCTGGCGCTGATGGGTGATTCGTCCGATAACATTCCGGGCGTGCCGGGTGTCGGCGAGAAAACCGCCCAGGCGCTGTTGCAGGGCCTCGGCGGTCTGGACGCGCTTTACGCCAACCCGGAGAAAATCGCTGAGCTCTCTTTCCGCGGCGCCAAAACTATGGCGGCGAAGCTTGAGCAGAACAAAGACGTGGCGTACCTCTCTTACCAGCTGGCGACTATTAAAACTGATGTAGAGCTGGAGCTGAGCCACGATCGCCTTGAAGTGCAGCAACCGCTGGCCGATGAACTGCTCGCGCTCTTCCGGCAGTACGAATTTAAGCGCTGGACGTCCGATCTCGAAGCCGGCAAATGGCTCCAGTCCCGTGGCAAACCTGCCGCGAAGCCGAGTGAAACAATAGTCGTCGAGGCGGAGCCGGAAGAAGAGGCCGTCGCGCTCTCCTCGGAACGCTACGTGACTATTCTTGATGAAGAGATGCTTCAGGCGTGGATCGAGCGCATTAAAACCGCGCCGGTGGTGGCTGTTGATACAGAAACCGACAGCCTCGATAACCTGACGGCCAATCTGGTAGGCATCTCGTTTGCCACCGAACCTGGCCTTGCGGCGTATATTCCTGTCGCGCACGATTACCTCGACGCGCCGGATCAGCTTCCGCGCGATCGCGTGCTGGAATTATTAAAACCGCTGCTGGAAGACGAATCGCTGGTGAAAGTAGGCCAGAACCTCAAATTCGACCGCGGCATTTTGCAGAACTACGGCATTGAGCTGCGCGGCATTGTCTTCGACACCATGCTGGAATCTTACATTCTGGACAGCGTCTCCGGCCGCCACGATATGGACAGCCTATCCAGCCGTTGGCTTAAACACACCACCATCACGTTTGAGCAGATTGCCGGCAAAGGCAAAAATCAGCTCACGTTTAACCAGATCGATCTCGAACAGGCCGGACGCTACGCGGCGGAAGATGCCGACGTGACGCTCCAGCTGCACCTGAAAATGTGGCCGAAGCTGCAGCAGCACAAAGGCCCGCTGAATATCTTCGAACATATTGAAATGCCGCTGGTGCCGGTGCTGTCGCGTATCGAGCGCAACGGCGTGAAAATCGATCCGGCGGTGTTGCACGCGCATTCGCAGGAGATTGCCCTTAAGCTTGCCGAGCTTGAGCAAAAAGCGCATGAAATCGCGGGCGAGCCGTTTAACCTCTCTTCCACCAAACAGCTGCAAACCATCCTGTTTGAAAAGCAGGGCATCAAGCCGCTGAAGAAAACGCCGGGCGGCGCGCCGTCCACCTCGGAAGAAGTATTGGAAGAGCTGGCGCTCGATTACCCGCTGCCGAAAGTCATTCTGCAATACCGCGGCCTTGCGAAGCTGAAATCGACCTACACCGATAAACTGCCGCAGATGATTAACCCGAAAACCGGCCGCGTGCATACCTCTTACCACCAGGCGGTCACGGCCACCGGGCGTCTGTCGTCCACCGATCCGAACCTGCAAAACATTCCGGTGCGTAACGACGAAGGCCGCCGCATCCGCCAGGCGTTCATCGCGCCGGAGGATTATGTGATTGTCTCGGCGGACTACTCGCAGATTGAACTGCGCATCATGGCGCATCTGTCGCGCGATAAAGGGCTGCTCAGCGCGTTTGCTGAAGGCAAAGACATCCATCGCGCAACGGCGGCGGAAGTATTCGGCCTGCCGCTGGAGAGTGTCTCTAACGAGCAGCGCCGCAGCGCCAAGGCGATTAACTTTGGTCTTATTTACGGCATGAGCGCGTTCGGCCTGTCGCGCCAGCTCAATATCCCGCGTAAAGAGTCGCAGAAGTATATGGATCTCTACTTCGAGCGTTATCCTGGCGTGCTGGAGTATATGGAGCGCACCCGCAAGCAGGCGAAAGAACAGGGCTATGTGGAAACCCTGGACGGGCGTCGTCTCTATCTGCCGGACATTAACGCCAGCAATGCGGCGCGGCGCGCAGGCGCTGAGCGCGCGGCGATCAACGCCCCGATGCAGGGCACCGCGGCGGACATCATCAAACGCGCCATGATCGCGGTTGATGGCTGGCTGGAGAAAGAGCAGCCCCGCGTGAAAATGATCATGCAGGTGCACGATGAACTGGTGTTCGAAGTGCACAAAGATGACGTGGAAGCGGTGTCGCAGAAAATCCATGAACTGATGGAAAACAGCATGCAGCTGGATGTGCCGCTGCTGGTGGAAGTGGGTAGCGGCGTGAACTGGGATCTGGCGCATTAATCCTCAAAATGCGCGCAGACGCTTTTGTAACTTAGCAACATAACTAATAGATTTTTGTGATAGTCATTAGAAATTGCTATGTAAAGGATGAAAAGAAATTACAAAAAGTGCTTTTTCCCGTCATAAAAAAAGGGTAGAGTTATCGACGTAGGGTACAGAGGTAAGATGTTCTATCTTTCAGACCTTTTACTTCACGTAATCGGATTTGGCTGAATATTTTAGCCGCCCCAGTCAGAAATGACTGGGGCGTTTTTTATTGCGTCAAAAGAAGCGGACGCGCGAGCCAGGCTCGCGCCGGGAAAGGATTATTCTTGCGGGGCGGCGTCTTCGACGGCAGGCGGCAGGTCGTTAAACCAGGTGTCCAGCTTGATGCGCAGTTTATCCACGCCGCTCTTCTTCAGAGAAGAAAACGCTTCGACCTGTACATCGCCGTTAAAAGCCAGAGCCGCTTCACGCACCATATTCAGCTGCGCTTTACGCGCGCCGCTCGCCAGTTTGTCGGCTTTGGTCAGCAGCACCAGAACGGGAATATCGCTGTCTACGGCCCACTCGATCATCTGCTGGTCGAGATCTTTCAGCGGGTGACGAATATCCATCAGCACCACCAGGCCTTTCAGGCACAGGCGTTTTTCCAGGTATTCACCCAGCGCGCGCTGCCATTTGCGCTTCATCTCTTCCGGTACTTCGGCGTAGCCATAGCCGGGCAGATCCACCAGGCGCTTACCGTCGGCAACTTCAAACAGGTTAATCAGCTGCGTGCGTCCCGGTGTTTTACTGGTGCGCGCCAGGCTTTTCTGGTTAGTCAGCGTATTCAGGGCGCTGGATTTTCCGGCGTTGGAGCGGCCTGCGAAAGCCACTTCAATGCCGGTATCGGAAGGCAGGTGGCGAATATCTGGCGCACTGGTCACAAAGTGCGTCTGTTGATAGTTCAACTGAGTCAAAACGGTCGTCTCCGTCAGGATGAGCATAAGCAATAGCCGCGATTATACCTGAACAGGGATAAAAGGCTGTTGTTCTCTCCAGAGGCTTACAAAACGCCTCCGGGTTATGTAAGAGATCTGCCCTTTTTATATTGAGACTTTGCTGGCTTAAAGCGCCGCTCTTTAAGTTTTACTTAAGTAAAAACAGGTAGTTAACCTTGCAGAAATGTCCGAAAATGGACTTTTGAGGCCGTTAACGGCTTGAGCCTGTCGTTCAGGCTGGTAAAGTAAGCCTCACAGACAACGGAGTGTTGCAACGGATAATAACTCAGGATGAGGGGTCTGGAGCGTCAGGGTGACGAAGCACACAGCATACCAGGACGGTAAACGTCGGAGACGTTAACAAGGATAAAGGAACACGACACGGAGCGTTGTCGGCTGAAGGAAAAACAGGGTTGGTTGTAAGCGCACCAGGACGGTGAATACCGATGACCGGTTAAAAAGTCAGGAAAAAAGGCGACAGGTTTACCTGTCGCCTTTTTTCTTTACTTGCTTTCTGCTAGATTCCGCCGCAATTCTATACTGTTTAAAACGGCCTAAGACGAAAAATTATGAAGCAACCCTTATCCTCTGTGCGTGGCAAAGGCCCCGCCAAAGCTAAAGCTCGCCGTAAAACGCGTGAAGAATTAAATCAGGAAGCCCGCGATCGTAAGCGCGATAAAAAACACCGCGGCCTTGCGCCGGGCAGCCGCGCGACAGGTGCCGACGCGTCCGGAAAATCCTCCGGCCAGTCTAAGCAGAAAGATCCGCGCATCGGCAGTAAAAAACCGATTCCGCTTGGGGTGAGCGACGCTCAGGACACCCGACCTCAGAAGCACCAACCACAACCTAAAAGTGAGAAACCTATGTTGTCACCGCAGGAAGAGCTGGACATGCTGGAGAACGACGAGCGCCTGGACGCGCTGCTGGAGCGCCTTGAAGAAGGGGAAACCCTGAGTGCTGAAGATCAGGCGTGGGTCGATTCCCGTCTCGATCGTATTGACGAACTGATGCAGCAGCTCGGTCTTTCTTATGACGATGATGAAGACGAAGAAGAAGAACAGCAGGAAGATATGATGCGCCTGCTCAAGGGCGGAAACTAACCCTTCCGATGGGGCCGACCGTCCTGCTTATACTCCTTCCGATAGTATGTTATCTGGTGTGGTTATTCGTTAAACTACACCGGCTGTCGCAGCGCCAGAAGTGGCTGCGCAGCCGGCTTGTCACCCGCCATCCGGGTGGGCCAGTTCGCCGAACGCGTCGGCGAAACCGTCGGAAGGAGTAAGCATGTCTGAGCAGGTAATCGACTGGGATCTGGCCCTCATCCAGAAATATAACTATTCCGGGCCGCGCTATACCTCGTATCCCACGGCTCTTGAGTTTTCTGAAGCGTTTGGCGAAGCCGATTTCGCACGCGCGGTCGCGCGTTATCCCGACAGGCCGCTTTCGCTCTACGTTCACATCCCTTTCTGCCACAAGCTCTGTTACTTCTGCGGCTGCAATAAAATCGTCACCCGTCAGCAGCATAAAGCCGACCAGTACCTCGACGTGCTGGAGCAGGAAATTATTCATCGCGCGCCGCTGTTTGCCGGGCGTCACGTCAGCCAGCTGCACTGGGGCGGCGGTACGCCGACCTACCTCAGCAAAGCGCAAATCAGCCGCCTGATGGGTTTGCTGCGTGCGAATTTCGAGTTCAACGACGACGCGGAAATCTCCATTGAAGTCGACCCGCGCGAAATCGAACTCGATGTGCTGGATCACCTGCACGCCGAAGGCTTCCGC
Organism: Cronobacter turicensis; assembly: GCF_041222865.1. Taxonomy (NCBI): domain Bacteria; kingdom Pseudomonadati; phylum Pseudomonadota; class Gammaproteobacteria; order Enterobacterales; family Enterobacteriaceae; genus Cronobacter; species Cronobacter turicensis. Next base: position 15,537 of record NZ_CP165997.1, read on the forward strand.
CGTCTCAGCATGGGCGTCCAGGATTTCAATAAAGAGGTGCAGCGCCTCGTGAACCGCGAGCAGGATGAAGACTTCATCTTTGCGCTTATCAAACGCGCGCGGGAAGTGGGCTTCACCTCGGCCAATATCGATTTAATCTACGGTCTGCCGAAGCAGACGCCGGAAAGCTTCGCCTTTACGCTGCAACGCGTGGCGGAGCTTAACCCGGACCGCCTGAGCGTTTTTAACTATGCGCACCTGCCGACGCTGTTCGCCGCGCAGCGCAAAATCAAAGAGGCGGATCTGCCGTCGGCGCAGCAGAAGCTCGATATCCTTCAGCAGACCATCCAGTCGCTGACCCACGCGGGTTATCAGTTCATCGGGATGGATCATTTTGCGAAGCCGAATGACGAACTGGCCATTGCCCAGCGCGAGGGTGTACTGCATCGTAACTTCCAGGGCTACACCACGCAGGGCGACACCGATCTGCTCGGTTTAGGCGTATCGGCGATTAGTATGATCGGCGACGGTTACGCGCAGAACCAGAAAGAGCTGAAGCGCTACTATCAGGCGGTGGATGAGCAGGGCAACGCCCTGTGGCGCGGGCTTGAGCTGACGCGCGACGACTGCATCCGCCGCGATGTCATCAAGGCGCTGATCTGCAATTTCCGGCTCGATTTCGCTGAGATAGAAAAAGCGTGGTCGCTCCGTTTCGCTGACTATTTTGCCGAGGATCTGCAACTACTGGCCCCGCTGGCGAAAGACGGGCTGGTGGACGTGAACGAACGGGGAATTACCGTGACGGCGAAAGGGCGGCTGCTTATCCGCAACGTCTGCATGTGCTTTGACGTTTATCTGCGCCGCAAAGCGCGGCTGCAACAGTTCTCACGCGTGATATAAAAAAAGCGGGCATAACGCCCGCTTTTTTTAACTAAAGAAGGTGACCAGCGCTGCGCACAGCAGGGCGGCAATGGCCGTCTGGGGCGTATGACCCGCGGCGGCGCCCGCCTCTGCGCTTTGCGTGGCGATGTGGATCAGTGATTCAAGCATAACAACTCTCCCCCATAACCGCGCCCGATCATACTCAAGCCTGGCGGACAGTAAAGTATAAAATTAGAGCAATTAGCAGGCGACAGCGCTTTTTTACACAGTGCTGCCAGCTACTCCATTCCCAGCTCTTTTAACTTGCGCGTCAGGGTGTTCCGACCCCAGCCCAGCAGGCGCGCGGCCTCCTGTTTATGCCCCTGCGTGTGCCGCAGCGCCGTGGTTAAAAGCGTACGCTCCATCTCCGGCTGCGCTTCGGAAAGCAAGTTTTGATGACCGGAACGCAGCGCCCTGTCGGCCCACTGCGCGAGCAGCGTCGCCCAGCTCTCCGGGAGCGCCTGCGACGGCGCGTCCGGCACGCTGGTTTCAAACAGCTCGGCGGGCAGATCCTGAATCAGCACTTCCTGGCCTGCGGCCATGACGGTGAGCCAGCGACAGGTGTTTTCCAGCTGGCGCACGTTACCGGGCCACGCGAGACGGGTCAGCGCGGCTTCCGTCTCCGGGTGCAGCAGTTTGGCTTCCACGCCCAGCTCGCGCGCCGCCACCTGCAGGAAATGGCGTGCCAGACGCGGGATATCCTCACGGCGCTCGCGCAGCGGCGGCAGGTGCACGCGGATCACGTTCAGGCGGTGGAATAAATCTTCGCGGAATTTCCCTTCCTGGACGCGCAGTTCCAGGTTCTGGTGCGTCGCCGCGATAATGCGCACATCCACTTTCACCGGCGCATAGCCGCCGACGCGGTAAAACTGGCCATCGGCCAGCACGCGCAGCAGACGGGTCTGCACATCCAGCGGCATATCGCCGATTTCATCAAGAAACAGCGTGCCGCCGTCAGCCTGTTCGAAACGACCCTGGCGAATCTGGTTCGCGCCGGTGAACGCGCCTTTCTCGTGGCCGAACAGTTCCGATTCGATAAGGTCTTTGGGAATGGCCGCCATATTCAGCGCGATAAACGGCGCTTTAACGCGCGGGCTATGGCGGTGCAGCGCATGCGCCACCAGCTCTTTACCGGTGCCCGATTCGCCGTTAATCAGCACGCTGATAGAGGAGCGGGAGAGACGCCCGATAATGCGAAACACATCCTGCATCGCCGGCGCTTCGCCGATGATATCGGTGGTAGGGCCGAAAACCTGCGCGCTGCGCGGCTGCTGCTGTTCCTGATAGTGGCTGATAGCGCGTTCCACCAGCGCCACCGCCTCGTCGATATCAAACGGTTTCGGCAGATAATCAAACGCGCCCTGTTGATAGGCGCTGACGGCGGCGTCGAGATCGGAATGCGCGGTCATAATGATGACCGGAAGCATCGGATGGCGCTGTTTTATCTGTTTTAACAGCGTCAGGCCATCCATGCCCGGCATACGAATATCTGACAGCAGTACGTCCGGGGTTTTGGTGCTCAGCGCGTCCAGCACCTCGTTACCGCTCTCAAAGGTGGTGCAGCTTAAGCCTGCTCCGGTGAGCGCGCGCTCAAGCACCCAGCGAATGGAGCTATCGTCATCGACGATCCAGACAATCCCTCGTTGCATAATCACCTCTATTTCCGAATAGGCAGGAAGACCGAGAATTCGGTATGGCCTGGCCAACTGTTAAATTCGATTTTTCCCGAATGCTGATCGATAAGGTTGCGGGCGATGGAAAGCCCCAGCCCGGTGCCGCCTTCGCGGCCGCTGACCATCGGGTAAAACAGCGTATCCTGCAGATGCGCCGGGATGCCCGGCCCGTTGTCTTCCACGTCGATGCGGGCCGCCAGACGGTAGCGCACGCCGTGCAACGTCAACTGAAACGCGGTGCGGGTGCGCAGCGTGATTTCGCCGCCGCTTTCGCCCAGCGCCTGGAGCGCGTTACGCACGATATTCAGTAAGACCTGCTCTATCTGGTCCGGGTCATGGGTAAATTCCGGCAGGCTCGGATCGTAGTCGCGTACCAGGGTGACGTTTTCCGGCAGCTCCATAGAGACCAGCTTCACGACCCGCTCGGCCACTTTATGGATGCTTTCGGTCACGTGCATGCCCGGCTGCTGCGGCCCTAACAGACGGTCTACCAGATTACGCAGGCGGTCGGCCTGTTCGATAATGACTTTGGTGTATTCCGTCAGCGACGGATCGGGCAGGGCGCGGCTTAGCAGTTGCGCTGCGCCTCGCAGGCCGCCGAGCGGATTTTTGATTTCATGCGCCAGGCCGCGTACCAGGTCGCGCGCGGCGACTTGCTGGGCATGCTGGAGCTGTTCCTGGCTGAGACGCCGCTGATTATCCATCGGGGCCATCTCCAGCAGGATCAGGCCGTCCGGCAGACGTTGCGCCGTCAGGGAAAGAATGTGTGAACGACCGTCGATCACCAGCGTCACTTCGTTATCGGTAAATCCCTGCCCTGCGTTCAGGCTCTCCTGCATCAGGCTGATATTCAGAGAAAAATAACTCAGCAGCTCCGGTAAGGGCGTGCCATAAAGCTTACGTGAGCTTTGCGCGAGCAGCTGCTGCGCCGCCGGGTTGGCGTAATGCACCGCCAGTTCGTCGTCGACCAGTAAAATGCTATTGATTAATGCGTTAAGGATCTGCCCAGCATCGGGCAGCGTGCCTGTTGCCATTCAGCAGTCCCCCAGGGTTTGCACCATTTTAGTGCATTATAGCGTTTTAACGCTAAAAAGGGCGTTAAAACCGGTATCGGGTGGTGAAAAAAGCCCATCCGAAGATGGGCTAAAGTTTCCACGGCAACAAAAAACATTCGCGGATTTCACGCAGTGGCGACAACCTGAAATCCGCTGGCTATCAACATCAAAAAATTATTACACGCTGTAGTAGAGTTCGAACTCTACCGGGTGCGGCGTCATGCGAACGCGGTCGTTCTCTTCGATACGCAGCGCGATGTAAGCATCAATCGCATCGTCGGTGAACACGCCGCCTGCGGTCAGGAACTCGCGGTCCTGATCCAGCGCATGGAGGGCTTCTTCCAGAGAGCCGGCAACCTGCGGGATCTCTTTGGCTTCTTCCGGCGGCAGGTCATACAGGTTTTTATCCATCGCTTCGCCCGGGTGGATCTTGTTCTTGATGCCGTCAAGACCAGCCATCAGCAGGGCAGCGAAGCACAGGTACGGGTTAGCGGCCGGGTCCGGGAAGCGCACTTCGATACGACGCGCTTTCGGAGACGCCACGACCGGGATACGGATAGACGCAGAGCGGTTACGCGCGGAGTAAGCCAGCATCACCGGCGCTTCGTAGCCCGGGACCAGACGCTTGTAAGAGTTGGTGGTCGGGTTAGACAGGGCGTTAATCGCTTTAGCGTGTTTGATTACGCCGCCGATGTAGTACAGCGCCTGCTCAGAGAGACCAGCGTATTTGTCGCCAGAGAACAGGTTGGTGCCGTTTTTTGACAGCGACATGTGGCAGTGCATACCGGAGCCGTTATCGCCGAACATCGGTTTCGGCATAAAGGTCGCGGTTTTGCCGAAGCGGTGCGCGACGTTATGCACGACATATTTGTAGATCTGAATTTCGTCCGCTTTCTTGGTCATGGTGTTGAAGCGGGTCGCCACTTCGTTCTGACCAGCGGTGGCCACTTCGTGGTGGTGCGCTTCAACGACCAGGCCCATCTCTTCCATCACCAGACACATGGTGGAACGCAGATCCTGCGCGGAATCTACCGGCGGAACCGGGAAGTAACCGCCTTTCACGCCCGGACGGTGGCCTTTGTTGCCGCCTTCGTATTTGGTGGAGGAGTTCCACGCGCCTTCGATGTCGTCGATAGCGACATGAGAGCCGGAGATGGAGCTGCCGAAGCGGATGTCGTCAAACAGGAAGAACTCAGGTTCCGGCCCGAACAGAACGGTGTCCGCGATGCCGGTAGAGCGCAGGTACTCTTCCGCGCGCTTGGCGATAGAACGCGGGTCGCGATCGTAGCCCTGCATGGTGCCCGGCTCGAGGATATCGCAACGAATAATCAGGGTCGGTTCTTCGTAGAACGGGTCAATGACAGCGGTGGAGGCGTCCGGCATCAGCACCATGTCAGACTCATTGATGCCTTTCCAGCCACCGATGGAGGAACCATCGAACATTTTACCTTCTTCGAAGAAGTCGGCGTTTACCTGGTGGGCTGGGATGGTGACGTGCTGTTCTTTACCTTTAGTATCAGTGAAGCGCAGATCCACAAACTTCACTTCATGTTCATTCAGCATCGTCAGAACGTGTTCAGCGGACATACTTAACTCTCCCGGATTTGTCATTGTCGTCGTGGTAACGAGGTCTTCAGTACTTATTAAAATTGGCGTTGCCGCCCTGAATTCTTTAAAGCGAAATCTGTGCCAACTTTCAAATTCCCCCAAAAAGGCGCTATGATGCGTGTCATAGTGCAAAAGGGCTGCACCACGATGGAGAGATTGCACCAATATAGTGCCTGTGTGTAAAAACAAGCACTGTGTTGGTGCAATTTACGTTTAATAGCCCTTTTACCGCTGCGTGAAAAGGATCACAAAGCCTGGCGACAACACTTGTTTGCGTCAGATGATTGTGATCCTGTTTAGTCCTTCGATTAATACGTGTACAATAACGCGCTATTTCTAATGCCTGAGGCAAAGTTGTGATCGAAAAATTGCGTAACATCGCCATCATTGCGCACGTTGACCATGGTAAAACGACCCTGGTTGACAAGCTGCTGCAGCAATCCGGTACGTTCGACGAACGTGCTGAAACTCAAGAGCGCGTGATGGACTCCAACGATTTGGAGAAAGAGCGTGGGATTACCATCCTCGCGAAAAACACCGCGATCAAATGGAATGATTACCGTATCAATATCGTTGATACCCCAGGGCACGCCGACTTCGGTGGTGAAGTTGAACGTGTAATGTCCATGGTTGATTCCGTGCTGCTGGTGGTTGACGCATTTGACGGCCCCATGCCGCAAACGCGCTTCGTGACCAAGAAAGCATTTGCCCATGGCCTGAAACCTATCGTGGTTATCAACAAGGTTGACCGTCCGGGCGCGCGTCCTGACTGGGTTGTGGATCAGGTCTTTGACCTGTTCGTTAACCTCGACGCGACCGACGAACAGCTGGACTTCCCTATCGTTTACGCATCCGCGCTGAACGGTATCGCAGGTCTGGACCACAGCGACATGGCTGAAGACATGACCCCGTTGTATCAGGCGATTGTTGACCATGTACCGGCACCGGACGTCGATCTCGACGGCCCGCTGCAGATGCAGATCTCCCAGCTGGACTACAACAACTACGTTGGCGTCATTGGCATCGGCCGCATCAAACGCGGTAAAGTGAAGCCGAACCAGCAGGTCACTATCATTGATAGCGAAGGCAAAACCCGTAACGGTAAAGTCGGTAAAGTGCTGGGCCACCTGGGTCTGGAGCGTATCGATACCGATCTGGCGGAAGCTGGCGATATCATCGCGATTACCGGTCTTGGCGAGCTGAACATCTCCGACACCATCTGCGATCCGCAGAATGTCGAAGCGCTGCCGGCGCTGTCCGTTGATGAACCGACCGTTTCTATGTACTTCAACGTCAACACCTCTCCGTTCTGCGGTAAAGAAGGTAAATACGTTACCTCTCGTCAGATCCTTGACCGTCTGAACAAAGAGCTGGTGCACAACGTGGCGCTGCGCGTTGAAGAGACCGAAGATGCTGACGCGTTCCGCGTGTCGGGTCGTGGCGAACTGCACCTGTCTGTTCTTATCGAGAACATGCGTCGTGAAGGTTTCGAACTGGCGGTTTCCCGTCCGAAAGTTATCTTCCGTGAAATCGACGGCCGTAAACAAGAGCCGTTCGAGAACGTGACGCTGGACGTTGAAGAACAGCACCAGGGTTCTGTGATGCAGGCGCTGGGCGAGCGTAAAGGCGACCTGAAAAACATGAATCCGGACGGCAAAGGCCGCGTACGTCTCGACTACGTGATCCCAAGCCGTGGCCTGATCGGCTTCCGTTCTGAGTTCATGACCATGACCTCCGGTACTGGTCTGCTGTACTCCACCTTCAGCCACTACGACGATATCCGTCCGGGCGAAGTGGGCCAGCGTAACAACGGCGTACTGATCTCCAACGGTCAGGGTAAAGCGGTAGCGTTCGCGCTGTTCGGTCTGCAGGATCGCGGCAAGCTGTTCCTGGGTCACGGTGCTGAAGTCTATGAAGGCCAGATCATCGGTATTCACAGCCGTTCTAACGACCTGACGGTAAACTGCCTGACCGGTAAGAAACTGACCAACATGCGCGCGTCCGGTACGGACGAAGCGACGGTTCTGGTTCCGCCGATCAAAATGACGCTGGAGCAGGCGCTGGAATTCATCGATGACGATGAACTGGTTGAAGTGACTCCGCTGTCTGTGCGTATCCGTAAACGTCACCTGACGGAAAACGATCGTAAGCGTGCCATGCGCGGTGCGAAAGAAGAGTAATACGGCGCATCCGTAAACCGGGCAGGCGTTCGCGCCGCCCGGTATGAATAAAAAGCCGCTGAATCTTCAGCGGCTTTTTTTATGTCAGAACGAATACCGTAACCCCAGGCGGAGCCGGTACTGTTCACGGTGATAGTCATTCCAGCGGTCCAGCCACTGCAACTCAAGGTAGGGCAGCCAGTGCTGATCGAGTTTATAGCGAAAGCCGTTGGTGATTTCCCAGTGGTGATCTTTGCCGTTTTTACTGTGGTAATCATTCACCCGCTGAAAGAAGTGCGGCTCGAATGTATACGCGAGCTTATCCGTGACGTTAAAATTCCAGTAATTGGCGAATTCATGCGTGTCGTTTTTATCCATTTGGCCATTAAAGTCCGGCGTATCGTAATTATTGTGGTTATAACGATAGCGGACGGTCAGATTAAACCAGGGCGTAAATTTATAGTTGGTGTCTAAATAGAGCGCGCCGCCAGAGCCGTCGATACTGTCATTAATCAGCCCACCGGGCTGGAACGTCAGGTTTTCCGTGGGTTTAAATAACGGATACCAGCCTTCGATTTCATTATAGCTGTGCTTGATCTCGTCCCATTTCCCTACATTGTAGGCATTGGTGGCCATCAGACCGGCACCCATATCAAAGTTATAGCCCACGCGCAGGATAACCTCGTGCAATTCCGAGGCGGTGTTATACGCTTCACGAGTTTCGACATAAGCTCCCGCGAAAGCCGCGCAGGGCACAGACGAACAGAGCAGTGCGGTTGCGATTCTCTTCATAGTATTTCCCTATAACACGTACAGAAAAGCCGCCCCCTCTGTAAACAGAAGGGGAGGAGCGTAAATGTTTATCGTTATAAAGTGACGGCTGACGCTTTATTGTCGGTGTTGACTTCCGGGGCGGCGGCGACATATTTCTTCCGCCTGGCGATTTCCTCAATAATAAAGGCGAAGCGCTGTTCATTGAGCTTATAAAACAGACCCATGATAACGGCGGCAGCCAGCGCCAGCCCGCAGGGCCAGAGGAAAATTAGCTGGCGCAGGCCATCAAGCGTCCCGGGCGTTTGCAGCGCATTCGGCACATAGCCAATCTCCGTGAGCATAATACCGGGCAGAAACCCCGCCAGCGCGGCGGAAATCTTGCGCGAGAACGTATAGCCGGTATAGACCGAGCCTTCGGCGCGAATGCCGGTTTTCCATTCGCCGTAATCCACCGTGTCCGGCACCAGCGCCCAGTTCAGGCTGTTCACAAACGCGGTGCCGAAAAACGCCATGCAGGAAAATAGCACAAAGCTCAGCGACGTCGTGCCCCAGACGTAATTGAAAATATCGCCCAGCGCCCAGAGCGCCAGCCCTCCGAGATAGACCTGCTTTTTGCCAAAACGCTTCACCGCGCCCGGTACCATAAACACGCCGACCAGAATGCAGCCCATACTGAAAAAGCCCATCCACGACAGTAAATGCAGGTCGTTAAGCACGTACTGGGTGTAATAGACCTGGATCGCGAGCTTGATATTAAACGCCGCCAGCGTGCAGAGATTCGCGATGCACAGCACCAGGAGAGGCGGGTTCTGGAAAATCGCGCAGAACGATTTCAGCATCCCTGGCTTATGCCCGGCGGGCACCACTTCCACGTAGCGCTCGCGCACGCCGCGGTAGCAGCACAGCATGCTGATAAGCCCGACGCTGGCGAAAATCAGCGCCGCCGTCAGGTAGCCCAGCGACGGGCGCGCGGCGAACAGCGACTGAATCGGCATAAAGCCGACGGTGCACAGCAACAGCCCGAGCGTCGCGCCGCCCTGGCGCCATGCAGCGAGATGCGCGCGCTCCTGCGGGTTTTTAGTGATGGCGGGCACCATCGCGCCATACGAGCAGTTCATCAGGCTGTAAAACAGGCCAAACAGCATAAACAACACCGTGGCGAACGCGGTTTTCATGGTCAGCGGCAGATCGTTGGCGATAAACTGCGCCGTCGCCACCAGCGCCACCGGGAACGACGCAAAAAGAATAAAAGGCCGGAATTTACCGCGTGGGCCGGGCGCTCGACGGGAATCCACCAGCACGCCGGTCAGCATATCGGTCAGCGCCGTGAAAAACTTCGCCACCAGAAAAATCACGCCGCCGTAAAACGCGGGCAGGTGAAGCTCATCGGTATAAAATTTCAGGAGATAAAGCGTCCCGATGCACAGCATCAGGTTGGAGCCGAAATCGCCCATGCCGTAAGAAAACTTCTCCCGCAGGCTCAGCCGGAGCGTCAGCGGGTCCTGATTCGTGAATGCCGTCATAGCCGTTCCTCAAAGCGAGGGCCCGCGCCTGGCGCGGGCGCCGTGATGGTTACGCGCCGGGCGAAAACGCCCGCTTACGGTTTTCCAGTTCATCCACAATCCGCACGTACATCTTCTCGTTAAGGTTGTAGAAAAAGCCCATGGCGACAATCGTCACCACCGCCAGCACGCACGGCCAGATGAAAATCAGCTCGCGCAGGCCTTCGGTCGTGGCGGCCGACTGTACGGCGTTCGGCACATAGCCGATTTGCGTCAGCATCAGGCCAGGGAAAAACCCGGCCAGCGCCTGGGAGACTTTTCGAAAGAACGTGAAGCCGGTATAGACCGTGCCTTCCGAGCGCACGCCGGTGCGCCACTCGCCATACTCCACCGTGTCGGAAACCAGCGCCCAGTTCAGGCTGTTCACAAACGCCGAGCCGAAAAACGCGAGGCAGGAGAACGTCACAAAGCTCACTGAACCGCTGCCGAAGGCGTAATTAAGCACATCGCCCACGGCCCAGATCAGCAGTCCGCCGATATAGACTTTCTTCTTACCAAAGCGCCGCACCGCGCCCGGCATCAGGAAAACGCCGATAAAAATGCAGCCCATGCTGAAGAAGCCCATGTACGACAGCAGAATCGGATCGTTGAGCACGTACTGGGTGTAATAGACCTGAATAGCGAGTTTGATGTTAAACGCGCCGAGCGTGCAGAGATTGGCGATGCACAGTACGAACAGCGGCCGGTTGCCCGCGATGGCGCGAAACGACGCCAGCAGCCCCGGCTTGTGCGCCGGGCTGGTGGCTGCGGCTTCCACATACCGCTCGCGCGTGCCCGCGTAGCACCACCACATAAAGAGCAGGCCGAAGAGCGAAAACAGCGTGGCGGCGAAGATATAACTCAGCTGCGGATTGCCGTCGATGAGATTCATTACCGGCACAAACCCGACGGTACAGAGCAGTAACCCGAGCGTCGCGCCGCCCTGACGCCACGCGGCAAGCGACGCGCGCTCGTCCGGGTTTTTCGTAATGGCAGGCACCATCGCGCCATACGAGCAGTTCATCATGCTAAAGAACAGCCCGTAGAGCATGAACAGCACCGTCGCCATCACGGCTTTACCGGTTATCTCAAACGGCGTGCCGACGAAATTCGCGATAGCGAGCAGGGTTACCGGAAACGCGGCGTACAGCACAAAGGGCCGGAACTTGCCCTTTGGCCCGATCCGACGGCGCGAATCGAGCATGATGCCGGTGCCCATATCGGTAAACGCCGTAAAGAACTTGGCAATCAGGAAAATAATGCCGCCATAAGTGCCTGGCAGCCCCAGCACATCGGTATAGAACTTCAGCAGATACAGCGTGCCAATATCCAGCAGGATATTGGAGCCCAGATCGCCCATTCCATAGGCGAGTTTTTCTTTAAAAGGCAAACGCAGCGTGGCTACGTCGTGATTCTGAACGGTATTCGTCTGAGACATTGTTTTTCTCCATCGCACACGCAGGCGACGCGTTATGTCTGATCCGCGGCCCGGATGGCCGCGACCTTCTTGCCAAACAGAAGCTGTAAAACCGCGAGGACCCCGAAGGGCGGCGCCAGCGCGCTCAGCGTGGAAATCCCCAGCGCGCCTTTGATGAGCATCGCCCCGGAGGCGATAAGCAGCAGAAAGACCATCACCCGGAATACCCTGACGGAAATACGTTGATGAACGTACTGACCCACAAACGAGCCGAGGATCATGGTGGGAATGCAAAACAGCACCAGCTTGAGGGTGGAGAGCGTTAAGATGCCGCTGGTGGCGAGCCCGCCGACAATAGCGGCATTATTCGCCGTGAAAAAGGCGTTGAGCGTACCGCGAAACGCGGCGGGCGCCAGGTTTCGCAACATCCCGTAGACCACCACCGGCGGCCCGTTGGTAGAGAATGCCGAGCCTAACGCGCCGGCGATAACGCCCGTCGGCATGGCAATCCAGTTTTTGTCATACACCGGCAGCCTGGGAATAAACAGGCTGTAGAAAGAGTAGAGAATCAAAAAGCCGCCGAGCCCGAGCTTCATTATCTGATCGGGCAGACTCGCAAGGGCATAAAGGCCCACCGGCACGCCGACAAATGAGAAGACAATGAGCACCAGCGCCGACTTCCATTGCGTCTCCTTGCGTGAAAGCCAGGTCGCGTACAGCGCGGTGGCCGTGCCCACGATAACCGACATAGGCGCCGCCATTTTTAACGGCAGCAGCAGCGTTATCAGCGGCATCGTGGTGAGTGCGCCGCCAAAGCCGGCGCAGATCCCAACGAAGGTATACAAAAACATGATGCCGATAATTGCGATGACCGTACCGTTGCCGAGCGCAAGGCCATCCGGGGTGAAAAGGGTAAAGAAGCCCATGATTTTTCCTTTTTACATGGGGTTTATCTGACGCAGCGTGGCGAAAAGAGACTGCCATTCGCTGCCCTCCCGGTAGAACACGGGCGGTTTGCCGAGCGGCGCGTCTACGGTGAGGTCGCCGCCGCCGTGCGTTTCGCCCGTCCAGACGTTCACCCAGCGATCGTCAGGCAGCCACAGCGTCCAGTCCTGACGGCCCTCTTCATACACTGGCGCGACCAGCAGATCGCGGCCAAACAGGTACTGATATTTCAGCGTGTAGGCGCGGGGCTCGTCCTCATAGTGCAAAAACAGCGGACGCATCACCGGCAGCCCGGTTCGGGCGTTTTGCGCCACCGCCTGTTTGATATAGGGTTTGAGCGTGGTGAAAATCGTCGTCATGCGGGCGAAATGCGCGATGGTTTCAGCGTCGCCGTCGAACTGCCAGTTATCGCCGGGACGATTACCTTCATGCGTGCGCATCATCGGCGTAAAGGCGCTAAAATCGCACCAGCGCAGCAGCAACTCTTTGCTGCGCTTCATCTCAAACAGCGTGGTGTAACCGCCGATATCGCTGTGGTGCAGACCGTGCCCGGACATCGCCAGCGACAGCGCGGCGGGGACCACTGAGGCGAGCCCGTCATCGAGACTCCAGTCGACGTTCTGATCGCCTGCCCACATCATCGTTGAATATTTCTGGCTGCCGGTATAACCGGCGCGCATAAAGAAGAGCACCTCGCCGAGTTTGCCGGTCTCCTCAAGCGCTTCGTAGTTGCACTGCGCCCACAGCGCAGGCCAGGCGTTATGCATAATCTCCGCGCTGACGCCGTTATGCAGGTGTGTGTCGGTCGGCAGATATTCGCCGAAGTCGGCCATCCAGCCGCCGCAGCCCAGCTCAATAAGCTGTTTTTTGATGACCTCTTTATACCAGGCGTATGCCTCCGGGTTGGTCAGATCGACGACGCCTGCGTAGAACTCGCCAAACTCGACGTGATAATCCTTGCCTGCGGCATCTTTTGTCAGAAAACCACGCGCCGCGGCCTCTTCACACAGGTCGCGATCGCTTGCCACATACGGGTTGATATAGGCAAGAAACCGCACGCCTTCGCGCTGCCATTCCTGAATGCGCGCGTCCAGTTGCGGGTAGAGGTCGCGGTTCCACTTCCAGTTCCACATCACGCGTTTGCCGAAAGAGGTCATCCGGATGCCGGACCAGTCCTGCGCCCAGATACCGTTCACCTTCACGCCGCCGCGGCGCATTACGTCGAGTTTCTGCTGGCAAACCTCGGTGCCGCCCTGAATGCCGAGCATCACGCCATCATAAATCCAGTCCGGCAGCGCCGGCTGGCGGCCCAGCAGCGCGGTGAGCTTTTCCAGCAGTTCGATGTAAGTCGGCGCGCATTCGAAGCGCAACGTCGCCTGGTTTTCCCAGAACGCCAGCTCATGGTAGTGCGGCGCGCTGAAATCGAAATTCATATAGCCGCTGTTATCGACGTGGCAGTAGTACTTCTGGGTGCTGACAAAGGTCGGTTGCGGGAAGAAAGTCCAGTAATAGTCGCCGCCGGCGTTCTCTTTACAGTCGGCAAGCCAGGTGACGTGGCTCTGTTTGTTGCGGCCGACGCCCTGTTCGCTGGTCCACAGCGGGAACGGCTTGCCGCGCAGGTCAAAGTAAGAGAACTGCTCGCCGCAGCCGTAAATATGATCGTCCGGCTGCGCCGCCAGCCGTAGCCAGAGCCGGTTGTGAGCGGGAGCGTCGTTGTTGAGTTTAAGCACCAGGCGCTGGTGGTCGTCGGTGCTCACCTCAAGCGTGGCGCCGACCGCATCGCCGCGAGTAAAGCGAATGAGCCAGCCGGAAGGTCGCTCGCTGACGGTCGCCTGCGTCAGGGCGATTTTTTCGTTGAGCCGGTCCTGGATGCTGAAATTGCCGCGGAACATCTCGATATCCGCTTCGCCCGCGCCTGCCCACAGGCACGGCGTCTGAGGGGTATGGCGCAGGATCGTTCTTTGCTGGTACGACAACGTAAACCCGTCGTCGCGGGAAATCAGTTGAATGTGTGACGAAGCCATGAAGACCTCCGGTGTAGGGTAATCAGTCAGTAAGGCGGTGTTGTTTTGCTTATTCGCCGCCGATCTCTATGTTCAGGGTGTGCGTCTGGCCAGGCGTTAGCCTGACCAGATCAATGCCTGAATTAAACGCATTGGGCGGACAGCTCATCGGCTCGATGGCGACCCCGACACGGCCCAGCTTTTCGCCGGAATAGACCTGTATCCACGGCGCTTCGGCCCGCAGCCAGACCGACATCGTGGCGTGCGACAACCTTGCCTCCCAGCGGGCGCGAGACGGCGCTTTGAAGGTGTGGTCGATTGGCGTGTCGGCAATGAGACGCGGGGTACGGAAATCGAGCCCTTCGTCCCCGGCGGGGCGAAGCCGCGCGGCGTCGACCTCCAGCGTCTTTGCGGCAGGCAGCGTGAGTTCGCACGCGCCGATGTCATGCAGATTGCAGGTCAGGTAAGGGTGAAGCCCGACGCCGTAGGGCGCCGGGGCATCGCCCGCGTTGGTGCCTGCGATACGCACGCGCAGGCCCGCATCCTCATCAAGCTGATACGTGACGTCCGCCGTCAGCATAAAAGGGTAACCATAGGTCGGCGGCAAAAAGGCGCTCAGCACCACGTGCGTGGGGCTTTGCTCGCGGATAGCCCAGTTATGCCACGCCAGCAGCCCGTGAATGGCCGTATTGCCGACGCGATCGTTAATCGCGGGCGTCAGCGTCTGGCCCTCAAAGGTAAAGCGCCCGTCGGCGATACGATTCGGCCAGGGCATCAGCACTTTACCCAGATGCGCGAGCGGCATCGCCTCAGGTGGGTGCGGGATCACGACGTGGCGCTGACGCCGCGTCAGCGAGGCCAACCCCGCTCCGACCGTCACGATCTCTGCCTGCCATTCACCTGCCGTTAACGCAATGGTGGTGCCGCTTTTATGCATTCTCGTCTCCTCGCGTGGTGTCGCCGCGTTATTTCACGAGGCTGTCAAGCAACCCGGCCGCGACCGCAGGCGCAAGACCCGGCGCGAGCGGCAGACGAGGGATCACCAGGCAGTGCAGGAGATGGTAAATATCCTGTTTGCCGTCCCAGACTTTGGTGGTCACCTGATTGTTTTCGTCCAGCTCCTGCCACCATGAGCCGTTTTCGTAATCCATCAGGTATTGCATGCAGTAGTCCCACCATTTCTGATACCAGGCTTCATACTGCGGATCGCCGGTGACGTTGTAGAGCGCCCAGGCGGTGCCCATCGCCTCGACGATCGGCCAGCGCACGCGTTCGCGAACAATCGGTTTGCCGTCCCAGCCCACGGAATAGACAAATCCGTCTGCGCCGTCGGGCGCCCAGGCGTCGCGGATCGTGGCGTTAAACAGGCCTTTCGCGTCCTCAAGCAGCCATTCCGGGGCCGCATCGCCGCGCGCCAGCAGGGCGGCGCGCAGATGTAGCATCAGGCGCCCCCATTCGATCCAGTGGCCTGGCGTGCCGCCATAAGCACGGAACCGGTGAGCCGGGTTCTCTTTGTTGTAATCGCGGATGGGGTTCCAGCGGGTGTCGAAATGCTCATTGACGCGGTAATCGCCTTTGCGGGCGACATCGTGAATGATGACCGAGGCGACGCGCAGCGCGCGATCCAGCCATTTCTTCTCCTGAGTGACGTCGTAGACGATGAGGAATGCTTCGACGGCATGCATATTGGCGTTGCCGCCCCGGTAGTTTTCCGTCTCGGTGAACGCCTCGTCCCACGACTCCAGGCACATTTGCTCTTCTTCGCTCCAGAAATGTTTCTCGATCACCGCAATGGCGTCATCCAGCAGCGCGCGAGCGGCGGGATGGCCGGTGGTGACGGCGCTGGCTGCGCCGAGCAGTACGAAGAAATGCTGATAGCCCTGTTTGGAGGCATCCATCACGCCCTTGTCATTCACGCAGGCGTACCAGCCGCCATACTGCTTGTCGCGCAGCGGGCCGTTGAGGGCGTTAATGCCATGCTCCACCAGCGCGTAAGCGCCAGGGCGGCCCATCAGCGCGGCGACGGCGTAGACATGCAGCATACGGGCGGTGATCCACAGATGCGTGCCCATCTCCTCTTTCACCTGACCGTTATTCCCCAGCCAGCCAAAGCCAGTGGGTACGGCGGCGTTGCGGCCAAACGCGAAAATACGGTCGGTTTCCTGTTCCAGCCAGCGGTGGTGACTCAGTGTGTTAAACCATTTCATTGTTTGTTCTCCTTTCAGCGGCGAGCCATCATGTCGTCCACAACTTCCCCTAAGCGACGTAGCTTCGGCAGCGCCACGTCGCGCAACATCATGTCGGTATCCGGTAGCCCGATAACCGACGACCAGACGGCGCGCCCGGCAAGAAAACCGCTGGCGCCCGCGCTCATCGCGATGCGCACGGCACGCGGAAAGAGCTTTTCATCGACGCCGGAGGAGAGGATCACCCACGGCATATTGATCTGGTCATGGAGTTTCTGCGACGCGCTTAACAGCGCCTGCGCGTCGCCGCGTCCGGAAAGCGGCATCTCGACTTTGTAGAGATCCGCTCCGCTGTCGCCGAGCTCTTTCGCCGCCGCGATAATCGCCTGTTCGCGGTCGAACTTGTCGCCGCGGCGCGGCGGGCGCACCACCGGCTCGATGATGCTAAGCAGCCCCTGCGCGTGGCATTTCTCATTGAAGGCTTTCACCATGGCGAGGC
Source organism: Cronobacter turicensis (assembly GCF_041222865.1). Classification (NCBI taxonomy): domain Bacteria; kingdom Pseudomonadati; phylum Pseudomonadota; class Gammaproteobacteria; order Enterobacterales; family Enterobacteriaceae; genus Cronobacter; species Cronobacter turicensis. The sequence continues at coordinate 32,297 of NZ_CP165997.1, forward strand.
GTTGCTGCGGATCTTCATCGCTGCGCCAGAGCACCAGCAGCTTGAGCGCCTTGCCGCCGTGCTGGCGCACCGCCTGCGCGTCGATGGCGTCATCCAGCGTCACGCTGTCGACGGGAATACCGTTGCCCGGGATAAACTGGTCGGCGGCGACAATCATCGCGCAACTGTCTGCGATGGCCTTTTGCTCCACCACCTGCGGATAGCAGAACTGGCGGTCCACCAGAATGGCGGACGCGTATGGCGAGAGAATGCGCGCCGCGTTGAGTTTAAAATCGGTCAGTACGGCATCGGCGACCGGCGTCGCCGCGCCTGCGGCGGCAAACATCAGGCGCATCGCTTCGCGCTGATCCACCGCCAGCATGGCGAAACCGCCGGACGGGCGGGCAATCTCTTTCAGGGTATATTTTTCCATTAACGTTTTCCTTCAGGGGTAATGTCAAAGCGTGGCCTGGCGCGGCGTCAGCCCGGCGCTGATGCGCACCTGTTCTAAAATCGCGGACCAGTCCTGGCGACCACGCCCGCTGGCGCGCGCCTGGCTGTACACTTCGCGCGAGGCGGCGCCAAGCGGCATCGGCACGTGCAGCTGATTCGCCACGTCCAGCGCGATGCCTAAATCTTTATGGGCAAGATCAATCATGAAAGCGGGCGAGAGATCGCCTTTGAGCACTTTGTTGGGCCACGAGGTGGTGAAGTGGCCTTTGCCGGCGGGCGTGCCGTTCATCACCTGGAGCGCCACGTCGAATGAAAGCCCCAGCGCTTCGCACAGCACGGCGGCTTCGGCGGAGAGCGCATTGAGCGCAATGCTCATGTAGTTATTGATAAGCTTGACGCGAATGCCCATCCCCGGCCCGCCTGCGCGAATGAGCTCCGAGCCCATCGCCATCAGCACCGGCTCGGCACGCGTCACCTGCTCCGGCGTACCGCCCGCCAGCAGCAGTAGCGTGCCGGATTTCGCGTGATCGGAGGTGCGGCCCACCGGCACATCCATCATGCCGAAGCCGCGCGCGGCGAGATCGTGAATCAGCTTGTCGGTTTGCAGCGGGTGAATGGTGGACATGTCGACAACCAGCGCTTCGCGGGAGAGCGACTGGCAGACGCCGTTATCGCCAAGCAGCACCTCGCGCACCAGATCGCCATTCGGCAGCATGGTTATCACGAATTCCGCGTTTTGGGCGGCGGCCTGTGGCGTTGCGCACGCCACCGCGCCCTGGGCGGCCAGCGTTTGCACAGCCCCGGTATTCACATCGCAAACCTGCAACCGGTGTCCGTGGCGCAGCAGGTTTGCCGCCATCGGCGCGCCCATCTGCCCCAGCCCGATAAATGCAATCGTCGCCATAACTTGCTCCTGTCAGCGTAAAAGCGGAATGTCATTTTTGTCATACGACATGGATTATTTCTGTCTGTTTATGAGCGTATTTGTAATTTAAAGTCAAAAAATTGACAGGTGTCACTTTTTTACGATCCGGGGAAATTAAAATGCCGCTATGTTGATTGACAGGAACAGTGGCGGGCGCAGGCCCGCCCTCAGCGCAAACAGAGAGGAAGCTATGGTTCGCATCGCGTGTGTGGGTATTGCCGTACAGGATCGCATTTATACACTGGAAGCCCTGCCCCATGAGGGCGGCAAATATGTGGCGCAACAGTACCGCGAAGTGGGCGGCGGCCCGGCGGCAACGGCGGCCGTGGCGGCGGCGCGGCTGGGTGCGCAGGTTGATTTTATCGGGCGCGTCGGCGATGACGCGACGGGCGCGCAACTGCTGGCGGAGCTGGAATCGCTGGGCGTGAACACGACGCGGGCGCGGCAGGTAAAAGGGGCGCGTTCGTCGCAGTCGGCCATCCTTGTGGATGCCGCGGGCGAAAGGGTAATTGTTAACTACCCAAGCCCCGATTTGCCCGATGACGCCGCCTGGCTCGATAGCATCGATTTCAGCGGCTACGACGCGGTGCTGGCGGATGTGCGCTGGCATGAAGGCGCGACGCGCGCGCTAACGCTGGCGCGCCGGGCTGGGGTGATGACGCTGCTCGATGGCGACGTCACGCCGCAGGATATCCGCTCGCTGGTGGCGTTGAGCGATCATGCCGCATTCTCGGCGCCGGGGCTGGCGCGTCTGGCGCCCGGCATGTCGCCAGAAGACGGACTCAAATCGACAAAAACGCTCACGCGCGGTCATGTTTACGTCACGCTCGGCAAAGAAGGGTGTCTGTGGCTGGAAGATGACGACACGCTGCGCCGCCAGCAGGGGTTCACGGTCGAGGCGGTGGATACCACCGGCGCGGGCGACGTTTTTCACGGCGCGCTGGCGGTGATGCTGGCTCGCGGCGAGTCGCCGCAGGAGGCGGTGCGCTTTGCCAGCGCCGTCGCCGCGCTGAAATGCACCCGTCCTGGCGGGCGCGCCGGGATCCCCGACTGTGATCAAACCCGCTCTTTCCTGTCACTTTTTGTATAAAATGCCCGGCGAGCAATGATTTTAAGGGGATCGTTCATGAGCCTTACCGGAGTGACGGGCAACCCGCGCCACGATCAGCTGATCGGGCTTATCGCCGAGCGGGGATATATGAATATCGACGAGCTGGCGCAACTGCTGGACGTTTCCACCCAGACGGTGCGGCGCGATATTCGCAAGCTAAGCGAACAGGGACTAATTACCCGGCATCACGGCGGCGCGGGGCGCGCTTCAAGCGTCGTGAATACCGCCTTTGAGCAGCGCGAAATCTCCATGACCGACGAGAAAATCGCCATAGCCCAGGCGATCGCCGATTATGTGCCGGATGGCTCAACGCTGTTTATCACTATCGGCACGACGGTGGAGCAGATTGCGCGCGCGCTGCTGAATCATAGTCATCTGCGCATTATCACCAACAGCCTGCGCGTGGCGCATATTCTCTATAAAAATAGCCGCTTTGAGGTGATGGTGCCCGGCGGGACGCTGCGCCCGCACAACGGCGGTATTATCGGCCCTGGTGCGGCGGCCTTTGTGGAAGGGTTTCGTGCGGATTATCTGATAACGAGCGTCGGCGCGATTGAGAGCGATGGCGAGCTGCTGGAGTTTGATGTGAACGAGGCGAACGTGGTGAAAGCCATGATGGCCCACGCGCGGCACATCTTACTGGCGGCCGATCATACGAAATACCACGCCTCGGCCGCCGTCAGTATTGGCAACCTTTCGCAGGCCACGGCGCTCTTTACCGACCGGCAGCCTGGCGCATCGCTGAGCGGTATTTTGAAAGCCCATCAGGTCGAGCTGGTGCAGGCGGAATCGCCGTCTGGCGACGACAACACCGACCGCTAATTTCTTCCCTCTACGCGCGGGCGATGCAAAACCCGCGCGTTAGCACATAGTCAAAGTTCGGCTTTCTCGCTACAGTTAACTTTCACATGGCCCGAAAGGAGAGTGAGTCATGCTCTATATCTTTGATTTAGGTAATGTCATTGTCGATATCGACTTTAACCGCGTGCTGGGCGTCTGGAGTGATTACAGCCGCGTGCCGCTGGCGAATCTGCGGCAAAGTTTCTCCATGGGCGAGGCGTTTCATCAGCACGAGCGCGGCGAGCTGAGCGATGAGGATTTCGCGAAGGCGTTATGCGAGGAGATGGCATTGCCGCTGAGCTTTGAACAGTTCTCCGCGGGCTGGCAGGCGGTATTCGTCGGGCTGCGCCCCGAAGTGATTACTATCATGCAGCAGTTGCGCGAGCAGGGGCATCGCGTGGTGGTGCTGTCCAACACCAACCGGCTGCATACCACGTACTGGCCGGAACAGTATCCGCAAGTGCAGGCCGCCGCCGACGCTATCTATCTCTCTCAGGAGATGGGGATGCGCAAGCCGGCGCCGGAAATCTACCAGAAGGTGCTGGAGCAGGAAGGCTTTAGCGCTCGCGACGCCGTGTTTTTCGACGATAACGAAGCGAATATCGACGGCGCGCGCAAGGCGGGCATTACCAGCGTGCTGGTGACTGACCGTAAAACCGTGCCTAACTATTTCTCGAATCCTGCATGTTAAAATCCGTTCATCAAAAAGCGGCCCGTCGTACCGGGCCGCTGCTCGCCTGGCTTAAGCTGCTATGGGCGCGGATCGATGAAGATAATATGACGACGCTTGCCGGAAACCTGGCGTATGTGTCGTTGCTCTCGCTCGTGCCGTTTGTGGCGGTGATTTTCGCGCTGTTCGCCGCGTTCCCGATGTTTTCCGACGTCAGTCTTCAGCTACGCCATTTTGTTTTCGCCAACTTTATGCCCGCCACGGGCGACATTATTCAGCGCTATATTGAGCAGTTCGTTGCCAATTCCAGCAAGATGACGGCCGTTGGCGCACTGGGGCTGATTGTCACCTCGCTGCTATTGATGTACGCCATCGACAGCGCGCTGAACACGATCTGGCGCAGCACCCGTAAACGCCCAAAGGTTTACTCCTTCGCGGTGTACTGGATGATCCTGACGCTTGGCCCCCTGCTCGCGGGCGCAAGCCTGGTGATTAGTTCTTATCTGCTGTCGCTGCGCTGGGCGAGCGGCTTTACGACCATGATTGACGAAGTGCTGCGTATTTTTCCGTTGCTGCTGTCGTGGCTTTCGTTCTGGCTGCTCTACAGCGTGGTGCCTACCACGCGCGTGCCGGCTCGTGATGCGTTGATTGGGTCGCTGGTGGCCGCGCTGCTGTTTGAGCTTGGCAAAAAAGGCTTCGCCCTTTACATCACGATGTTCCCTTCGTATCAGCTGATTTACGGCGTGCTGGCGGTGATCCCTATCCTGTTTCTCTGGGTCTACTGGACCTGGTGCATCGTCTTGCTTGGCGCGGAAATTACTGTCACTCTCGGGGATTATCGCCAGTTAAGACAGGCCGCCAGAGAAGAAGCTGAATCCGTATGATTGCATTAATTCAACGTGTGACTCACGCCAGCGTGCGCGTGGGAGAAGAAGTGACGGGTGAGATCGGGCCGGGACTTTTAGTCCTGCTGGGTGTCGAAAAAGAAGACGACGAGCAGAAAGCGAACCGACTGTGCGAGCGCGTGCTGGGCTATCGCATCTTTAGCGACGAGCAGGGCAAAATGAACCTGAACGTGCAGCAGGCTGGCGGCAGCGTGCTGGTGGTGTCGCAATTTACGCTGCCGGCGGATACCGAGAAAGGCCTGCGCCCAAGCTTTTCGCGCGGCGCGCCGCCTGAGCAGGCGCAAGCCCTTTATGACTATTTTGTCAGCCGTTGCCGGGCCGCGGGCATCACCACAGAAACAGGACGTTTCGCCGCTGATATGCAGGTCTCACTAACGAATGACGGCCCCGTGACGTTCTGGTTGCAGATATGAACCAGATGCCATCGTGGTCGCGGACAACAAGAGAGAGTACCGCTATGTATCACCTTCGTGTACCCGAAACAGAAGAAGAACTTGAGCGCTACTACCAGTTCCGCTGGGAGATGTTGCGTAAGCCGTTGCATCAGCCGAAAGGCTCCGAGCGGGACGGCTACGATGCGATGGCCCATCATCAGATGGTGGTGGATGAAGAGGGCAACCCCGTCGCCATCGGGCGGCTGTATATTAACGCCGATAACGAAGGCTCGATCCGCTTTATGGCGGTCGACCCGGCGGTGCAGGAGAAAGGCCTCGGCACGCTGGTGGCGATGACGCTGGAGTCAGTTGCACGCCAGGAGGGCGTGAAGCGCGTGGTCTGTAGCGCGCGCGAGGACGCCGTGGCGTTTTTCGCCAAGCTGGGGTTTGTGAATGAGGGGGAGATCACCACGCCGCAAACCACGCCGCTGCGCCACTATCTGATGATCAAACCGATAGCCTCGCTGGATGACATTCTTCACCGCGCCGACTGGTGCGCGCAGTTGCAGCAGGCGTGGTATCAGCATATTCCGCTCAGTGAAAAGATGGGCGTGCGGATCCTGCAATATACCGGGCAGAAATTCATCACCACGATGCCGGAGGCCGGCAACCAGAATCCACACCAGACGCTGTTCGCGGGGAGCCTGTTTTCGCTGGCGACCCTGACGGGCTGGGGGCTTATCTGGCTGATGCTGCGCGAGCGGCACCTTGGCGGCACGATTATTCTGGCCGACGCGCATATTCGCTATAGCCGACCGATTACGGGCAAACCGGGCGCCGTGGCCGATTTAGGGTCGCTGAGCGGCGATCTCGACCGTCTGGCGCGCGGGCGCAAAGCGCGCGTGCAGTTGCAGGTTGAGATTTCGGGCGACGAGACGCCCGGCGCGGTGTTTGAAGGGATCTATATCGTGTTGCCCGCTACCCCCTTCGGGCCGCTGGAAGAGGGCGGCAACGAGGAGGAGTAGGTATCAGGGCCGGGCGTTGTTTGATCCGGTGGGTTTTGGCGCTGATGAGTTTGGTGGGGGCGCTGCGCTTACCCACCCTACGGGGCTACGGAACCGTGACGTTAACGCGATAACGTAGGGCAGGTAAGCGAAGCGCGCCTGCCGTCTCTTTCTGCATGCCCTCACTACCCGGCCATCATGCCCCCGGCACAACGCCGTTCTGCATGGTTTGCTGTATCTGCTGCCCGTTTTTCCCTGTCGCCTGCAACTGCCCGTTAACGCTCGGGCGCAGCGGCGCCTCTGCCGCCAGACTGCCGCTTACGGTGAGCTGTAAATTACCGTCGCCCTCCAGCGGCACCTGTGGCCATCCCCAGTCATGCAAAACATTGACCGGCACTGCGCGCCCATTCAGGCTCACCGTCGTCATTCTCTGCGGCAACTGGGAAATCGTCGCGGTGGCCTGTAACATCCCCTGGCCCGCAAACGCGCTCAGCTCGCTAATCGCGATGGTGGAAGGGTTCGCATTCAGGGTCAGCGACGGGCGACGAACATCGACGCGGTTAAACGTCGCGGCAGCGGCGTTCAACGTGGCGTTGCCGCCCCAGATGCCCCATTCGCCGTTACGCGCCAGCTCCAGATTATTGCCCCATGCGTCCAGCGCGGTGAGCTGGAATGGCCATTCAGGATCGATATCGATAATCAGGTTGCGGCTGCCGGAGAGCTTTTTCACCGTCACGGTTTGCAGCCACGCGGGCAGTTTCTCCTGCCAGCGCTTTTTCCAGTCGGCAGGCAGCGTGTACTCAAGCCCCGCCAGCGCCAGCTCATCAAGCGTCAACGCGTTGCCTGCCCGCTGCCAGTCGCCGGAGGTTCTCACCATACCGCCCTCCCAGCGCGAGCTAAACTGACGCAGCGCTACGCCCTGCGTTGAGAGATCGGCGTTCACGATAGGGTCGAGAAAATGCAGCGAGCCGTAGACCACCTCGCTGGCGTTCATCGACACCTTGCCGTCATCGCTCTGCCAGCTGCCGTTCACCAGCGTCAGATTGCGCAGGCTGATATCCAGATCGGTCGCCGCCCAGCCCGGCCCTTCGAGCCGCGCGTCGGTGACGTCAACGCGCCCGAGCGCCAGCGAGGGCAGCGTCGTCAGCGGTTGCAGCAGGTCGCTCACGGATTTCGCGGTTTGCAGACGGATATCGCTCAGGCGCAGGTTATCCACCACCCAGCCGCCGTTCGCTAACCGACGCGCGTTGCCGGTGAGCGCGCCGCGGGCGATATCTGCCCCGAGATTGGTGATGGTCACCTCGTTATTATTGATTTCGCCCTGCACCAGAACGTTGCTGGCAGGCATCCCGTTTAGCGTCAACGAGCCTGCGCTCAGGGCGATATCTGCCTTGCTGCCAAGGATTTTCCCGGCTTCCGGCAGCCACGGGCTGATACCACCATTAACGCGCTGCGCGCTGAGATCCCAGCCGGTTTTCGGGCTGTTAAACGCCATATCGCTTAACTGAAGCCGGTCGGCGCGAAACGGCAGCGGGGCGGTGGAAGGGGATAAATTCAGCGTGCCCTTGTAGAGCAAAATGGTATCGACGTGCATCGGCTCGGTGACCTGGCGGCTGCTCAGGCCGATCTCCACCTTTTGCGCCACCAGCGTGGCGGGCTGGCCGCTGCGCCCGAACGTGACGTTTTTTAGCACCAGATGCGAAGGCGCGGAGAAGCTATGGTCCATTTCATCAAAGGTGATGTGGTAACCGCTGTGCTGGTTTACCCAGCCGGTGAGCCAGCCTGCGCCCCAGCGCGTCTGTAATAACACATAGAGCGCGAGCAGAATCAGCAGAACGGCGGCGATCAGCGCAATGATGAGCTTTCCGAGAAATTTCATTGTCTTCCATCCTGTGAACTTCCGATGATGGATTTATGCACTATTCGGGCGAATTGCTCAAGGCGGGGATTGTCAACGGAGGTGTCAGCGATGGCGGCGCGGCGCCGCCATCGGCAGGGGATCAGTCGTTGGACTGTTTTTCCGGCGGGAAAATCAGATTCAGCACAATGGCGGTAATGCCGCCCGCGGCGATGCCGGAGGAGAGCAGGTTTTTTACCCAGTCCGGCGCGAATTGCAGGATCAGCGGCTGCTGCGAGACGCCGAGGCCCACCGCCAGCGAGAGCGCGATGATCATGATCGCGCGGCGGTTTAACGGCTCGCGGGAGACAATACGCACGCCGGAGGCGGCGATGGTGCCAAACATTACAATTGTCGCCCCGCCCAGCACCGGCTCAGGAATATGCTGAACAAAACCGCTCACGGCCGGGAACAGGCCGAGCGCAATCAGCATCAGCGCCACCACAAAACCCACATAGCGGCTGGCGACGCCGGTCAGCTGGATCACGCCGTTGTTTTGTCCGAAGCAGGAGTTCGGGAAAGTGTTAAACACGGCGGAGACAAACGAGTTCAGGCCGTTCGCCAGCACGCCGCCTTTCAGGCGTTTCATATACAGCGGGCCGGAGACCGGCTGTTCGGAGACGTCAGAAGTGGCGGTGATATCGCCGATGGTTTCCAGCGACGTGATCATAAAGACCAGCATCAGCGGCAACAGCAGGTTCCAGTCGATGCCAAGCCCGTAATGCAGCGGCGTCGGGATCATGATCAGCGCACTTTGCGCAGGCGCCGCGGCGTGCGGCAGCATGTCCATCGCCCAGGCCAGCAGATAACCCACCGCCATCGCAATCACCAGCGAGGCGACGCGCAGGTACGGGTTACGCTGGCGGTTAAGCAGAATAATTACCGCCAGCACTGCGCCTGCCAGCAGCAGGTTTTTCGGCGCGCCGAAAGTGTGATCGCTCATCGCGGCATAGCCGCCGCCAATCGACGTCAACCCGACCTGAATCAGCGACAGGCCGATGATCATCACTACCACGCCAGAGACCAGCGGCGTGATAATGCGGCGCGCCAGGTGCAGAACGCGTGAAATGACCATTTCAGTGCAGCTTGCCAGCATCAGCGTGCCGAACAGCGCGGCCATCATGGTGGGCACGTCCGCGCCGCCGGTTTTCAGCGCGGTACCGCCCATAATAAGCGGCGCCACGAAGTTAAAGCTGGTGCCCTGAATAGACAGCAGCCCGGAGCCGACCGGCCCCCAGGCTTTAATCTGAATAATCGATGCCACGCCGGAAGCAAACAGCGACATGCTGATAATGTGCTGCGTGTCCTGCGCGGGCAGCCCCAGAGCCTGACAAATCAGCAGCGCAGGCGTAATCACCGCCACGAACATCGCCAGAAGATGCTGGCAGGCGGCAAACAGCGTTTGCGGCAGGGGCGGCCGGTCTTCCAGACGGTAAATCAGTTCGCTATTCTGCGCGGGCGCAACCGTTTGCGCATTTTCAGACTCAAGGGTGTTAACGGACATCGACAGATTCCCACGGTGGAAAAGCGGACATTCTAGCGAAGTGAAAATCAAAAGCAAACGATTGCAAAAAGTGAAGAAGCCGCCGGTTACGGGACTCCTCCACTTGGGCCTCTTTTTGTCGTTACATCCTTTTACAGGACATTGACACCGGCATCTTCTCTGGTCGTTATTCGTTAATCTTTACAGGAGAATAATGACAGCCAGAGAACAGGTGTTGTGTGGAGCAGTTATAAACGTTCAATCTGGAACGTAACATTACCTGCTACCGAACCGGCTTTAACCTTCTGGCCTTTTAACTTAACCAGTTGTAACCCAATGGTTTCAGCGGCTGAATTGGATTTTCCTGGCAGGTTGTAAATATCGCTAACGTCTAAAGGCGTCGCATTGACATTAAAAAAGCCGATGCCCACACCTTCTGCTGCATCTTCACCTGCCAGAGTATTAGCAAATGAAGTGCCTTCCGCATTGTCATAAATGCCGACAAATCTTACAGCGATTTTACCTTCATAAATCTCTTTGTCACATTGGCTCATTGAACCACCGTTGGCCTGGCTAATGCTTGAAACGTCAAACCTTACGGGGACAGCTGACGTTGCATTTGAACCCTGTTCAACCAGATCATTCTCAGAGGTATTAAGGCTAATGACATTATTGAGAATGGAAATCTGACAAAACTGGCTTCCGCTATTGTTGACGGTTCCTTCAATATTAAGCGTTGCGGGTATATCTGGAGTTACCATTGCAGCGTGCGCCATACTGGTTATGAAGCAACTCGCTACAGCTATGCTTACTAAATTACTTTTCATAATATTTCCTTACGCATTGAATGACGTGCTTAACGAGAAATTATCAGGCGTGTTTAGATGCTTTTGGCGAATTGCCTTCTCTTTATTGGCCTGCGATTATACTTCAATGAAGGATGCAATTGAGAAAATGCAATATGCCTGCATAAGAATAATGTAAAAAGTTCCATTAATACAATGATGGTTTTGTGTTTATAATCGTAGTTGTGTTTCATTAACTCATTTTATTATCATAATGTATGGTTTTAGACTTTTATGATAATAGCGTGCCAATATTACTCTGGGAGTTGGGTTGGTTATATCTGATCAATGGCCTCTTCATCTGCCTGAGTTGGCAGGCTGTCCGTGTCGCCACTATATTTCAAAGCGCAGAGCTACCGTTTATTATAAATAGATATGTTACTTATGGTTTTATATAGGGTATTACAAATAGGGAGTTTAAACACTCCCTTGTCATTCAGCTATGATTTACCCGGATTTACGCAGAAAGCGGGTAGAGGTATCTTTTCGTTAAAGGCGCTCAACATCAATGGTAAGCACGCCATGTACGGTCCCAGCGGTCGCAACTTTGCCATTCAGTTTTACCACCTGAAAACCAATACCCTGAGCACGATTTTGTGAAGCTAAAACGACGGTATGATTAATATCAATGGGACGTCCCTCGTCATCGAAAAGACCAATGGCCACACCTTGTGCAGCACTGTCACCTTCACTGGCGTTTGCCAGGGCTTTACCTTCTATACTATCCGCGACGCCAACAAACTTATAAGAGAATCGACCCTCTTTCAGCTGAGAGACGCACGCTTCATTGCCTTGAATGGTTAAAGGAACGAATGTCATGTTATTGGCTACCTCACCCAGATTAATGAGGTTTGAGATATCACCGCGAAGATAAATTGCGCTTGCCTTGGCGCTAATATTACATAAAGCATCGGCATCGGCTACTACAGCGCCGCTAATTGAGAGCGTAGCGGATTGATCTTCGGTCGACGCTTCAGCACAGAATGAAGAAGCCAGCAATAAGGCAGGGAAAACCAGGCAAGTAAGCTTTTTTTTCATGTTTATGTTCTCTGACATGATTTAAAAAAGGTAATTAGTGATATGAATTATTCACCATAAATATGAATACTCCTTTAAGAGCGGCCAGCCAGACATGCAATCTTTTTCTGGCAGCAATATCACCATATTCATCACGTTGTAAAACGCGTTAAAGGCGCACGATCTCTATAACCAGAGAGGCTTCGACGGTGCCTTCTGTAATGTCATCCTGACCATTAAGCTTAACAACCTGCAAATCTATTGGGAGCGGTTTACTTGTCACGGGGACGGCACCCGTCATGTTAGCATCTAACCTGGCAAAATTACTCATGAATATGCCAACGCCCACGCCTTTTGCAGCATTCTCGCCGGTGGCCACATTGGCGAGCAGAGTGCCTTCTACACTGTCAACGGGGCCTGTAAATCTGACAGCAATTTTTCCCTCTTCAATGCGTCGGTTGCAGATATCATCTCCGCTCAATGTAATGGATAGCAGCGGAGCGAAAGTATGGGTTTTATGATCGCTTTGCGAAAGGATGTTAGTTTTGCTTGCAAGCAGGCTGATCGCACTCTTGTTAGTCGTAACCGTGCAAGCGCCATCACCACCAGAAATAGCACCATCAATAGTGATATCTGTAGACGTTATTAACGAGTCCGTAGACTCTGCATGGACTGCGCTCATCATCATGAGAGCACAGAGCGCAGAACCCAAAATTGTTTTTTTCATATTTTTATCCTATACATGACGCAAACCAAGAGCAGAGTATTTCCTTATGCTCAATTGTTATCACTAGTGTACTGTTCAGAGGGTAATGTCTGCTGCACATCATCTTAGCTCTTGCTGCGCGGTTAACCGTAATAGCCACACCGTAAAGCGGATAATTACTGGTTCACCCGGTGATAAAACCGAATATATTGAACGCAGTGTATCCTGATTCAGCATCACCATAAAAATTGATGTTTTAGGGTGTATCCGTTAAGCGTAGCAGCATAATCGCTGGCGGCAGGCTCAGTGTGGGCAGATATAAAGATGAACCGGTTATCAGGCTAAAAGAGAAAGACGATGTTTTCATGTGTAGTTATCCTCTGAGGCCAGGAAAAATGCGCAGACACCCTGTGAAGGGTGTCTGCATTTCTATGACTCAGAATATACTCTGCACGCGTAAAAAGGCGCGCAAAGGTTACTACAGGCGTTGGATTTCAACAGTCAGTGTGGCGCTTACGGCACCCGCGGTCGGCGTTTGTCCATTAAGTTTTACCATCTGCAGACCAATAGTCGTATCAGTAGTAGATGCGACGATGTTGTCTTCACTATTTAAGCGGACCATTTTATTTTGAGTGTCAAAAACGCCTATGCCTACTCCTTTAGCCCCAGTATTACTGTTATCCTTGTTGCCGATTACCGTCCCGTCCGCATTATCGGATAAGCCAGTAAATTTAAACGCCATCGTGCCCTCGGCAACTTTGTTTGTGCAATCATCACCGCCAGCAATATTAAGTTTCACCTGCACCGGTGTCGTTGCATCTTCCCCTTGGTTGATCAGTGCGTTGACATCGGTATCTGACAGATGCAGTGAAGTTTTGTCCAGCGTCACAGAGCAACTGTCAGCAATATCTTGTACCACGTTACCGGTTATCATCAGGCTTGCGGAAACGTCGTTCGGATTAGTTGTGGCTTGTGCAGAACCAACCATAAACAGTGCAGAAACCGTTAATCCTAAAATTGATTTTTTCATAATTTTATGTCCTTTAAAATTTTAAAATAAAATAGGTGAAAAGCAATCGTACCAGAGATGGTAAAAATACTTTTCCATATTTCCTGGATGTGTCTTCTGGGAGATTTAACTTATAAATAATCTATTCGTAATGTAATTTGCGCTTTCACTTTTCCCCCAGTTAAATCATCACCGGTCTTCGCATAACGCACAGAAAGGGGCAAGGCATAACTGTTCTGGTCTGGTAATGACAGCTCTAACGGGGTGTCAATCTTCATTACCGTTCCGCTGAATAACATTTCAATACCGACATTTTTCGCTGGGCTCTCGCTCTCGGGTGCCACGTTTTTAAATACCGTCGGGTAGCTATTTTCGTTTAGCCCTTCAATACTGAGGCTGGCTTTACTGGTATTCATACACAGCAGATTGACACTGACTGGCTGGGCGTTTTTGCCGCCATTATTTTTCAACTCGCTGATTTTTACTGGAGGCAGTTCTATCTGCGGCGTAACCATCTGAATCATGCAGTGCGCCTTCGGCGCAATCAGCGTCATGGCAAGGTTCACCACCAGGGAGTTATCACTGAGTGAAACCAGTGAGGGAATAAGGAAATTCAATACGCCGCCCTGGGTTATCACCCCGGTCTTGATGGCCTCAACGCGTAATTTCACATCATCCGAAGTAATGGTTTTATCGCTCAGATCCCGTGTCTGTGTTGAGAATGGCAGCACCCATTCTTTATGTGCTGAACCCGCTTTGTCATAAATCAGCGTGATCCGAATACCAAGGCCAGGCAGGTTAGTGGCGTAAGTGTCCTGCCCCTTTTGTTGGGTTGGCATTTTTCCGTTCAGGAGTTTACTGATTTTCGCCCGGCACTCTGCACTAATCACATCATGTTTACCGCTGAGCTGAGCAAGCGTCGCTTCCTTTTTATAAACGACGCTACCCACCGGTAGCATGGTGATGTTATCCGGTAATTGAACCGTTACAGGTACCGTCATATTCGATGGGTTTTGCTTAATTGTGCAGTCGCCCGCGTACACCGGCGCAATAACCCCTTTTGCCATCATAACAATGACAGCCGCTTGAACTACTCGGAAACAGGTTTTCATCGCATTCATTGACAGCTCAGCGTTAACAGGACAATAGGCAATTTAGGTGTTTGCTCTGATGGCATTTCAAACGGCGTGGAGCAGGTTTGGTTTTCGCCCCATTTGAAGTTCAACATGCCTTTATCAGGTAAAGAATTGAGATAAACCTGCCCTTTATCACCCACGTAAAACACACTATCCATGCCTTCAATACGCGCCAGCGCGCCGAAAGGCAGCACCTCGCCGTTATGATTCACCGTGATGACAGCTTTACGTCCACGGATAGCCTTAAACTCAGCCAGCGCCACGGCGTCTTTAGTCGGTACAATCTGCGCTGAGGTGCTCACGAAATCGAGATCTTTACTTGCGCTTTGGGTATCAATACCCAGGCTGTTGCGATGGTAAGGCCGTAAGTCCGTTATCAGTGCATACCCGCGTGAGTCCGTGGTCATATCTTCTCCACCATTCAGCGGCACGTCGGCAATGCCGGGGATAGAGACCAGCGCCATGCTGCCTGATGTATTGCGACCAAATGTAATGCCATGACGATGGCCCACAATGCTCCCTGAGGCGTTCCACGACAGATATTTATTGTGGTCGGCGTTAAAGGTTACGTTCATATCACCGTAGTTACCCTGATAATCCAGGCCTGCAGATCCAGATTTCGTGCTTGGTTCGCCATGTTTCGCGTCATATGAAAGCTGAGTATTCCAGGTTGTACTCTGGCTTTCGCTCAACTTGCCGTTGATACCTAACTGGTTATTGATGTCACTCTCAAGGCCTGACGTCGCTGTGTAATTCACCATCGGCTGCGCCGTCGGGAAGGTGTCGCTAAGCGGAATCGACAAAGTCAGCGCCAGCTGTTTGTCCCACACTGGATCGCCTTCGCTCCGACTCATGCTATAAGAGAGTGACAGACTGATACTTTTAATCGCTCCATTCCAGCCGACCTGCCACATGCGTGAAACGGAGTCATCCACGTTTTCGCTGCGGCTGAGCGTGGTATAAAAACTGTTTGAATCATCCAGCGACTGATTAACCGACAGGTTATATTCGCGGCGCTTACGAGTATCGGTAAACAAGTCTTCCGCCGTTGCCCAGTCACTAAATGACAGGTAATCGCCGTTGTAATAACGATTATCCAACTGTATTTGGGTATCCGTGGCAGGAATATAATTACGATACGTCAGGCGCACCATTTTCCCGCTGCCTTCCAGCTCGTTACCGCGACGGCCTTTGCTATGGGTAATATCCGCAGCAATACCCCCGAGGCTTTTCATATCCATACCTAGCCCCAGGCTAAACGCCTGGTAGCGTTGGTGATACTGACTCCCACCATAGAGCGTAGTGTTGAGCGGCAAACCCCGGCTTATTACCGCCTGAAAAATCTCGGGCCTGTCTTCCACTGAACTGTTACCAGACAGATAACGTCCCATCGTGAGATTGTATTTTATTTGCCCGCTACGCAGCAGTTGAGGCACGCTGGAATAGGCAATCGTATTGTGTGTTTCTGAACCATCCGCTTCGGTTACCGTGACCTCCATTTTGCCGCCACTGGATACCGACGAGAGGTCATTAATCATGAAAGGCCCCGGCGGCACCGTGCGCTGGTAAATCACATAGCCATTTTCGCGTACGGTGACTCGAGCATTACTTTTGGCAATACCGCGAATAATAGGTGCAAAGCCATTGAGCTGGTCTGGCAGCATATCGTCGTCTGACGAGAGCTGAACACCGCGAACCAGCAGAGTGTCAAAGACATCGCCAGGCGTGCTGGAATCACCGATTGTCAACTCGCTTTTCAGCGAGTGGATAGCGGTTTCCACATAGTTAGTAATGCTGTGCCAGCCCTCGCTGTTGCTTACCGTCGAATTATTACGGTAACGCCACGCGCCGATGTTAATACCGTTAGTCAGGTTCGCGTAGGCGGTATCTGAGGTATCTTTACTTTTATTCAGATATTGCTGGCCGGAGAGCTGATAATTACTGATCAGCGCCGGGATACCGTCGTCCCACTCTTCTTCAGGCACTCCCTGCAGGTTTTCATCACGCAGTACCGTTTGTGGAATGATGATATCTAGCTGCAGTTTGGAGAAATCAAAAGCGAGTTTGGTACCCGGAACTTGTTCTTCCATAGGGACACAAGTGTTTTTGAGTTCGTTATCCTTTGCATCGGAACTAATCTTGCTCATATCCACTCCCAGCTTTTGATAGGCCTTAAAAGAAAGGCACGCGACAAGCTGCTTATCCTTGTTCAGTTCAAACCGCACGCTGCTTATCATTACTGGCTTTTCGTTCACGTTAATGTGAACCCGGTATGTGCCTGCAGGCTGATAACCCTGACTTAATAAACTGGTGTCGCTTAATGCGGCTTTCCCATCTACTGCCTGTAGTAAACCAGGGTCGAAGTATTCGCCAGCTGCGACAGTGCGACAAAAAATTGCTGACATCACAAAGGAGGCAAGCCACTTCAGTTTGGTACCACGCATAACGCCCTGTTACTTATTCAAGATGCTGAGTAAACGTCTGAGAGGTTACGCCAAAGTCGTTGATGGCAGCCCATTCGACGCTTGTACCATTCGCAGGCGAATGCTTAAGCTTGTATGACTTTTTGCCAAACGGCGGGATGACCGTATTGTTGTCTACGACAGAAACCTGAATAGATTCTTTATCTGCAATAATCTTGCTTAATACGAGATAATAAGGTGAAGAATTTTCAACGGTTAAATTATTTCCATTGTGGCTCCAGTGGGCATTTTTGACGCCTTCTCCCGGGTCACCTTTCAAACCTGCCGGACGAAAGAAAAATTTAATTCGGTTATTGATCGCCAGCACCATGCGGTTCTCAACTTTTGATTCTTCATCGTTTAATCCAGGAACACCTTTGACGTCCAGCCAGAACAGGCTTTCGCGATCGGCGGGCAAACCATTGCCGAGGTATACAACGCGAATCACATTGTCGCTTTTAGGAGCAAGGCGAAATAAAGGCGGCGTAACCACAAAAGGCAGATCTTTTTTTACCGCACTGTTACCAGCATCAAGCCAGGACTGAATCAAATAGGCACGATCTTCATTGCTGTGAACCTTTATCGATGCGTCGCCATCTTTTTCATTATAAACCAGACGGTCTGCATTCAACGTCAGCGCAGCTTCCGCTATTCCTGACCAGCAACTTGCGGCAAGGATTGTTGTCAGGATTAATTTCTTCATTTTTTTCAAAAAACCTAGTAATTCTAAAAAGAAATAACAGACCCAATAGGCAATAATTTCTATTGGGCCTTATTACAAAGCTGTATTTACTACAGCGTTTCAATCTGCATGGTTAATGAGGACTGTACCTGGCCCGCGGTGGGGGTAGAGCCATTGAGCTTAACTATACCAACGTAGAACATCATGTGATCAGTACTGTTACTTTTTACTGCAGGACCGTTCGGGGTAATAACATAACCCGCGTCAGAATAAATACTGACACCAATGCCTGTTGCTGCGCCTTCGCCGGTTGCCGTATTCACCAGTGAGTTACCGGCAGCGCTATCAACCACGCCAGTAAATGAGATATTTGGCGTTAACTGTCCGTCTTTAGTGCATTTGCCAATCAGACTGGCGTTGACTGGTTTAAGCTGTCCACCTACAACATGGGTACCCTGCGCCGGCAGGGTGCTAATTTCTCGGCTTCCAATATCCACTGTCGGTTCGGTAAACTCAATCGTACATCCAGCGGACGCGTCGTTGACGTTGCCGGATATATAAAGCGTTGCCGGAATATCATTTCCGGCAGTCTGAGCAAAGCCCATGACTGGGATTGTACTCAGCGCCAGCGCACAGATGATTTTTTTCATTATAACTACTCCATTGTATTAATAGACTGAATCTATTCACATCCACGCTATAAGGGTATGCGTAAATGGTCCCGCGCTGGGCAACGCCAGCTCATAACGCAGCGGTAATGATCGCTGCATAACTTTCTTTCTTAAATTATTGGGGGTGAACAGGTTTTATTTCTTGATTAATTGTGCTTCCGAATGGAAATAGGAGATCGAGGTGTTTTTCATATGTTTCATGAATGATTTGTATTGCAGTAGTTAATCTGAAATTTATGCAGGAATCTTGTTTTTATTTAAAAATCGGGCATTATTCTTGTTTTCACTGGCGTTGAGGGGGCTCTAATAAGATAATTTATCTAAATGGAACGCTATATTTTTTTATTGTGGTTGTAAGTGCGTTTTACCTGTTAAATTGTATAATTCAAATATTGAATTTATTATTATGCTAAATAAAAAAGAATGATTTATCAAAAAATCACAGCAGGCAGACAGTCTTCAGCGAAAAAAGCCGACAGGGACGGCGCAAGTTTGTCAGACTGCCCGTAAGAAAAATATCAAGAAGGTGGCGATAGAGACACATCGCTGCGCTATGCGTTGGAGTAACGCTCGGTTTCCGGCATCCAGCGCTCAATTAATGCCGCTGCCTGCTCGGGATAACGCTCATGAATGTGGCGTGCAATACGTTGCACTTCTGGAATGAGTGACTGATCGCGCAGCAGATCCGCCACCTTGAATTCGGCGTTCCCCGTCTGACGGGTACCGAGTAATTCTCCCGGCCCGCGAATCTCGAGATCTTTCTGAGCAATCACAAAGCCGTCGTTGCTGTCGCGCAGGACCTGCAGGCGAATCTGCGCCGTTCTGGAGAGTGGAGATTTGTAGAGTAGCACGCAATGGGATGCAACCGCGCCGCGCCCGACGCGTCCGCGCAGCTGATGCAGTTGCGCAAGGCCCAGCCGCTCCGGGTTTTCGATAATCATTAAGCTGGCGTTAGGAACATCTACACCCACTTCAATAACGGTAGTCGCCACCAGAAGGTGCATTTCGCCCTGCTTAAACGCCTGCATCACCGCCTGCTTTTCCGCGGGTTTCATGCGCCCATGCACCAGCCCGACGTTGAGTTCAGGCAGCGTGATTTTCAACTCTTCCCAGGTCGCTTCCGCCGCCTGCGCTTCCAGCAGTTCCGACTCTTCAATCAGCGTACACACCCAGTACGCCTGACGGCCCTCTTCAAGGCAGGCGCTGCGCACACGCTCAATAATATCGCTGCGACGTGTATCGGGAATGGCGACGGTGGTGACGGGCGTACGGCCAGGCGGCAGTTCGTAGATAACCGAGGTATCCAGATCGGCATACGCCGTCATCGCCAGCGTGCGGGGAATTGGCGTGGCGGTCATGATCAGCTGATGCGGATGAAAGCCCTGCTGCTGGCCCTTTTCCCAGAGCGCCAGACGCTGATGTACGCCAAACCGGTGCTGTTCATCAATGATGACCAGCGCCAGGCCATTAAACTGCACCTGTTCCTGGAAAATCGCGTGCGTGCCGACGATCATCGAGACCTGGCCGCTGGCGATAGCGTCCTGCTGCGCCTGGCGCGCTTTGCCTTTTTGCTTGCCCGCCAGCCAGCCCACTTCAATGCCGAGCGGGGAGAACCAGTTGCGGAAATTGTTGGCGTGTTGTTCGGCCAGTAGTTCCGTTGGCGCCATCAGCGCGACCTGTTTTCCGTTGGCGATTGCGCGCAGCGCGGCAAGCGCTGCCACCAGCGTTTTGCCGGAGCCGACATCCCCTTGCACAAGGCGCATCATCGGGATATCCAGCGCCATGTCGCGCTCGATTTCCGCCACTACGCGCGCCTGCGCGCCGGTGGGTTTGAAAGGCAGCGAGGCGAGCAGTTGCTCTTTTAGCTCATCACGGGCGGCAAGAGACAGCGCGTGGTAACGCTGGGCACCGGCGCGTAGCGCCAGCATGCTGAGGTTGTGAGCCAGTAATTCTTCCAGAATTAATCGACGCTGCGCAGGGTGCTGTCCGCTCTCTAAATCTTCCAGCTTCATATCCGGCGGCGGGCGATGCAACGTGCGCAACGCCTCCGGAAGACTCATCAACCCCTGTGACAACTCCGGCGGCAACAGCTCGGTAATGGCGCAGGTTTCCAGCAGTTCCAGCGCCTGATCGGTAAGCTTACGCAACGTCGCCTGACGGACGCCTTCGGTGGTCGGATAAACGGGCGTCAGGGTTTCCTGCATTTCCGGCGCGCTGACATCGCCCTGAATACGGTACTCAGGGTGGATCATTTCCGCGCCGTATTTACCGCGTTTCGCTTCGCCATACGCCAGTACGCGACGGCCCGTCGCGAGGCTGTTTTTCATCGCGGCGTTGAAGTTGAAAAAGCGCATCGTCAGGATGCCGGTGCCGTCGCTTATCTGGCAGGTCATCATACGGCGGCCGCCAAACGTGATATTGCAGTTCAGGACTTCGCCTTCCACCGTGGCGTAAACGCCAGGCAGAAGGTCGTTGATGGGATAAAGATGGGTGCGGTCTTCGTAGCGCAGGGGAAAATGCAGCAGCAGATCCTGGATAGTATGCAGGCCGATTTTAGCGAGCTTCGCGCTCTGGCTGGCGCCCACGCCGGTCAGCGAGCTTAGCGGTACGGCATCCAGCAAACGGCCGCGCATCGTTTACTCCGCAGCCTGCATGGTGGCCCACCAGACCTGCGGCGCGTCGATTTCGCCCAGCTCATTCACGCGCGGATAGGGCAAACCTTTACGTTTTGCGACTCTCGCCAGCACCGGGTAGCCGCCTTCAAACAGCAGGCGCTGCTGTTCCTCTTCAGGCAGAGTACTGTTGGCGCGTCGATACATTCCCGCATTTTGCCGCTGGCGCTGCGCTTCATAAAGGATAAGCGCTGAGGCGACGGAAACGTTAAGGGACTGCACCATGCCGATCATCGGAATGATGATGTCCTGGTCTGCGAGGCGTAACGCCTCTTCGGTAATCCCTGTTTTTTCCTGTCCCATCAGGATGCAGGTTGGGCGCGTATAATCGATTTCACGAAAATCGACGGCCTTGTCAGACAGATGGGTTGCGAGGATTTGCATGCCGCGCGCTTTCAGATGGCCCACCGCATCGCCGATGTTGCGATGGGTTTTTACTTCCACCCAGCTGTTACTGCCTGCGGCGGAAGAGGCCATGGTACGCATGCGGTTTCCCGGCCAGACGGCGTGGACTTCATGCACGCCCACGGCATCTGCGGTGCGGATGATCGCCGAGACATTATGAGGCTTGTGCACCTGCTCCATGCAGACCGTGAGATCGGGCTGACGCCGGGCCAGCATCTCGCAGATACGCGCGTAACGCTGAGAATTCATACGGTTAATTTCTGTTACGGGTGACTTTAATCACGTCCGGCATCACGCGAATTTTACGCATGATATTCGCCAGATGTACGCGATCGCGCGCCGTAAGGCGAATGAAGGCGCTGTACACGCGGCCATCTTTCTCTTCGGTATTCAGGCTCTGAATATTCGAACCGGCGGTATTGATTGCCGCCGTCAGGTTCGCCAGCGCACCCTGGTGGTTAAACATATCCACCTTGATCTCGGTGATAAATTCCTGCTCGGTCTCTTTATCCCACTCGACCGCCATAAACTTCTCGGGCTCTTTCTGATAGCCGCGGATGTTCCGGCAGGATTCATGATGGATAACAAGACCTTTGCCAGGACTGACGTGCGCGACGATCGGATCGCCGGGAATCGGGCGACAGCATTTGGCGAAGGTAATCAACACGCCGTCGGCGCCTTTGATCGGCAGATGGCTGTGGCCAGACGCCGGCACGCTCGGCTGGTTGCCTGCGGTCGCCTCGCCCTGTAGCAGGTTTTTCGCGACCACCACGCTCATGGCGTTGCCGAGGCCGATTTCCGCCAGCAGATCGTCAAGCGTGGCGAGCTTCATACGCTCAAGCTCACGCTGGATATGCTCCGGCGGGATTTCTGCCAGTTTACGGCTGCCACCCAGCGCGTGATTCAGAAGACGGCGGCCAAGGCTCACCGAGTCATCACGCTTGAGGTTTTTCAGCATCTGGCGAATTTTGGCGCGTGCTTTGGAGCTGACGACAAAATTGAGCCAGGCGGCGTTCGGGCGCGCGCCCGGCGCGGTAATAATTTCTACGGTCTGGCCGCTGGCAAGCGACTGAGACAGCGGATAGGGCTGGCGATCGACACGTGCGCCAACGCAGGCGTGGCCGATATCCGTATGCACCGCATAGGCGAAATCGACCGGCGTCGCGCCCGCAGGTAGCTCGACAATGCGCCCTTCCGGCGTGAAAACGTAAATCTCATCCGGGAAGAGATCGGATTTAACGCTCTCGATAAATTCAAAAGAACTGCCCGCGCTCTGCTGAAGTTCCAGCAGGCTTTGCATCCAGCGCTGGGCGCGGATCTGCGCGGTCGTGCTACTTTCGCCGTGCTCTTTATAAGCCCAGTGCGCCGCGACGCCCATTTCCGCCATCTGGTCCATATCTTCCGTGCGGATCTGCACTTCGACCGGCACGCCGTGCGGGCCAATCATTGAAGTATGGAGCGACTGATAGCCGTTCGCCTTGGGGATCGCGATGTAATCTTTCATGCGGCCGGGACGCGGCTTGTAAAGGCTGTGCATCTGACCAAGCACGCGATAACAGGTGTCGACATCTTTTACGATCACGCGAAACGCGTAGATGTCCATGATCGAGTGAAAACGCTGCTCTTTGAGCACCATCTTGCAGTAGATGGAGTAAAGATGTTTTTCGCGACCGCTGACGCGACAGGGAATGCCCGCCTCCTGCAAGCGCCCCTCGATTTCAGAAAGGATCTTCTGAATCATCTCCTTACGGTTGCCACGCGCGGCCTTAACGACCTCTTTAATGACGCGGTAACGGTTCGGATGCAGCGCCTCGAACCCCAGTTCTTCCAGTTCGGTTTTAAGGTGATGAATACCGAGGCGGTGAGCCAGAGGGCTATAGATTTCAAGGGTTTCGCGGGCGATGCGGCGACGCTTATCGGGGCGCAAAGAGCCCAGCGTGCGCATGTTATGCGTGCGGTCGGCGAGTTTAATCAGGATGACGCGGATATCCTGCACCATCGCCATAATCATTTTGCGAAAGTTTTCGGCCTGCGCCTCTTTCTTATCGCGGAATTTCAGCTTATCAAGCTTCGATACGCCTTCCACCAGTTCGGCAACGCTTTTACCAAACAGCTGTTCCATGTCCTGGTAGGTGGCAGGTGTATCTTCAATCACATCATGCAGTAGCGCAGCCATGAGCGTTTCATAGTCGAGCTTCATCTCGGCCAAGATACAAGCCACAGCTACTGGATGAGTGATGTAGGGTTCGCCACTTGAACGTGTCTGTCCCTCGTGAGCATCACGTGCAACGAGATAAGCCTGCTGCAGACGCTTAATCTGGTCCGCAGGCAGGTATTGTTGAATCAGTTGATTCAGGCTTTCAAACAGATACAAGGGCTACCCGCACTAGTGATTAACGACGGCCTTCAGCGATAGCGGTAACGGCCTGCAGTTCTGCGGCTTCCTGCTCCTGCTGCTCCTGGCGCTCACGCACGTCGAGGATCTGGTTGTTGATCAGACCTTCTTCGATTTCACGCAGCGCAATAACAGTGGTTTTATCGTTTTCTTCCGGTACCAGCGGATCTTTGCCGCCCACCTGCATCTGACGAGCGCGACGCGCGGCGACCAGTACCAGGTCAAAACGGTTACCAATTTTCTCTACAGCGTCCTGAACAGTTACGCGTGCCATATTTAAAAAGCTCCACAGGTGAAGAAATGACTGGGCATGATACTGAAACTACGTTCAGTCTGCCAATAGTTTGGTGATTAAAGCGTCATGTCGCTGCTTCTGGCGGCTCATACGCAGACGTTCGGCGCGCAGGATGATTTTTAAGTCAGCCAGCGCGGCATCAAAATCGTCATTGACGATAAGGTAATCGTACTCCGCATAGTGGCTCATTTCCGCCACGGCCTGCGCCATACGTTTAGCAATCACCTCTTCGCTATCCTGACCACGGCCGCGCAGGCGGCGGTCCAGTTCTTCCTTAGACGGCGGCAGAATAAAGATACTGCGCGCCTGCGGCATTTTTTCGCGGATTTGCCGCGCGCCCTGCCAGTCAATATCAAGGAAAACATCTACCCCAGTCGCCAGCACCTGCTCAATCGCCGCGCGTGACGTACCGTAGTAGTTGCCAAACACTTCCGCATGCTCAAGAAACGCGTCTTCAGCAATCATCGACCGAAACTGGTCGTGACTAACGAAGTAGTAGTGCTCGCCGTGGACTTCGCCAGGGCGCGGGTTACGCGTGGTATGCGACACCGACACCTGGGAATCATAGAGCGGTTGCGTCTTTAAAAAAGCCTGAATAAGGCTGGATTTACCCGCGCCACTGGGAGCGGAAACAATATAAAGCGTGCCTTGAGCCATGTGGTTTTACGTCTGTTGGTATGCGAAAAGAGGAGCGTATACCGCCTTATTATACACGTCGCGCTACGCTGGCGCAGTCTTTGTCGCAGAGTTCGCGTCGCTTTGCGTCATTTTGCGAGACATTATCCAGAAAAATTGTCTCGTTTATGCAATCAGCGAAAAACCCTGGAAAACCCCTCGTAAAACGTAACAACTCGCATCGCCGCCAGACGTCGTCATGTATTACCGTCTCGTCAGGAAAGCGAAGGGGGTGAAACGTGCGCATTATTATTCTTTTATTGCTGGCCAGTCTGGCCTGCGAAAGCGCTTATGCGTCCTGTCCTGGCTGGACGTCTGAGCAGGCGCGACAGGAGGTTGCGGCGCTGGAAAGCCAGTTGGCGCGCTGGGATGAAGCATACTGGCTTCGCGGCGAAAATAACGTCAGCGACGCCGTCTATGACGGCATGCGCCAAAGGCTTAACGTGTGGAAAACCTGTTTTTCGCTCGCTACGGTGAGCGCCGCGCCGCCGCCGGTTGCCGCCGGGCGCACACATCACCCTGTTGCGCATACGGGGGTACAAAAACTCAAAGATGCCGCATCGCTCTCGCAATGGATGCACGGAAAAACGGATCTGTGGGTGCAACCGAAGGTGGATGGAGTGGCGGTTTCGCTGGTTTACCGGAAGGGCGAGCTACGACAGGTCATCAGCCGTGGCGATGGTTTGCAGGGGGAAGACTGGACAGCGCGCGCACGCCATATCCCGGCAATTCCTTTGCAAGTGAAAGGTGAGCTCGCTGACAGCGTGTTGCAGGGCGAGCTTTTTCTGCGCCGGGAAGGGCACCATCAACAGCAAGACGGCGGGATTAATGCACGAGCACAGGTAGCGGGCGCGATGATGCGCAACACGGCATCCCCTCTGCTTAACGATCTGGACCTGTTTATCTGGGCATGGCCGGACGGGCCGAAAGAGATGGAAACGCGTTTGACCATCCTGGCGCAAGGGGGTTTCCCCTTAGCGCGAGCCTGGAGTCAGCCGGTGAGTTCCGTTGCAGACGTCACGCGTTGGCGCAAGCAATGGTTCCGCGAACCGCTTCCCTTTGTGACAGATGGCGTCGTGATCCGTGAGGCCAGAGAGCCGCCCGGAAAAAGCTGGCGTCCGGGTGAAGGCTCGTGGGTCGCCGCATGGAAATACCCGCCAGTGAAGCAGGTAACGGAAGTAAACGCGCTGCGTTTCGCTGTTGGCCGGACCGGCAAGATAAGCGTCGTGGCGCAACTGGAGCCGATAACGCTTGATGATAAACAGGTATCGAAAGTCAGTATTGGTTCGCTGACGCGCTGGGAAAAGCTCGATTTGGCCGAAGGCGATGAAGTGGAGGTGAGTCTTGCAGGTCAGGGTATTCCGCGGCTGGATGCGGTTGTCTGGCGGCCTGCAAAACGCAGTAAGCCTGCGCCGCCAGCCGCACGTTTCGATGCGCTGAGCTGCTTGTTTGCAACGGGTGCGTGTGAAGAGCAGTTTATCTCGCGTCTGGTCTGGCTTAGCGGCAAGCCCGTATTCGATCTTGCGGGAATGGGAGAGGCCACGTGGCGTCAGTTATCGAGCCGCCATCGTTTTGAACATCTCTTTTCCTGGCTTGCGCTCAGCGTTGACGCATTAAAACAAACGCCGGGGTTTAGCGCCCCACGCGCGACACGGCTCTGGCATCAGTTCAACCTGACGCGCCAGCTGCCTTTCCAGCGCTGGGTAAAAGCGCTGGGCCTGCCTTTGCCTGCGCGAGCATGGCAGGCGCTGGCAGATGACACATGGCATCAGTTACAGATGCGTGATGAACGTAGCTGGCAGACGCTTCCTGGCGTAGGCGCCGAACGTGCGCGACAGCTGGTCAACTACATTCATCATCCGGATGTCGCTGCGCTTGCGCAGTGGCTGGTAGAGCAAAAAATCGACGGATTTGCGCTGCCATAACCATTGGGCGTAACGCTATGTATAACGCGTCAGTGCATTCCGGCGCGGTAATGAAAAACCGGCAGCCCGAGCCGAAAGCGCAGCGCCAGCAGACGCGCCGTAAAACCGAACAGGAGCGTTGCTATCACTACCACATCATGGCTTGAGACGTAATGCTCCAGAGCGATATACAGCACCGCGGCGGCGAAAGAGATGCCTGCATAAAGTTCTTTCTGAAAGACGAGCGGGATGCGTTTACAGAACATGTCTCGTAATACGCCGCCAAAGACGCCCGTTACAACAGCGGCTATCGAGGCGATGATCGGGCCTTCGCCCATATCCAGCGCGATTTGCGCGCCGATAATGGAGAAAACCACAAGCCCCAGCGCGTCCAGCACCAGGAAAAGACGCCGCAGATGAGGCATCACCGGGGCGACAAATGTCGTGATTACCGCCGCAGCGGCAACGATCACCACATACTCCGGGTGTTTGACCCAGCCCAGCGGGTAATGGCCCAGTAAGATGTCCCGGACGGAGCCGCCGCCAAGCGCGGTGGCCGTCGCGATAATAATGACGCCGAAAGTATCCATGCGGCGACGGCCAGCCGCCAGAGCGCCTGTCATTGCTTCTGCGGTAATGCCAATCAAATAAAGTACATGCAGTAACATCGTTCCCCCTGAATCAGGCCGCAAAGGGTAACGATTCATGTATGACGCAACGATTGAGATTTTCTAAGGTGAGGTGTTTCGGATTAGTTTTTTTAAGGCAAAGAAAGAGGCAGGCTGATGTAGGCGGGTGGGTTTTCATGAAGAAAGGCCCTGACGGGCCTTTTAAAAGTTACTCGATATTTTGGATCTGCTCGCGCATCTGCTCAATTAACACTTTGAGTTCAATAGCGGAATTGGTCACTTCGGCGTTAATCGACTTAGACGCCAGCGTGTTCGATTCGCGGTTAAATTCCTGCATCATGAAGTCCAGTCGGCGGCCTACCGCCTCTTTCTTCTTCAGGATGTTATAGGTTTCTTTAACGTGCGCTTCCAGGCGGTCGAGCTCTTCAGCGACATCAATGCGCTGCGCCATCATCACCAGCTCTTGCTCCAGGCGGTTATTCTCAAGCTGCACCTGCGCGTCTTCGAGTTTTGACACCAGTCGCTCACGCTGCCATTGAAGAATTTCCGGCATATGCGCACGCACTTTGGTGACTTCGGCGCTGACGCCTTCGAGGCGTTGTTCGATAAGCGCTTTGAGCGCCTGGCCTTCGGTTTCGCGCGCCACGATGAAATCGTCGAGCGCGCCGTCGAGCGCGGCCAGAATCTCGGTGGCGATGGCATCAAGATCCTGCTCCTGAGCGGCCATTACGCCCGGCCAGCGCAGAATATCGACCGGGTTGATTTCGCCCTCGTCGCTTTGCATTTTTACCCAGTTAGCGGCGGAAACCAGCTGCTTCGCCAGTTTTTCGTTAAGAATAAGCTCGCCCTGCGCGCTGGCATCGGGCTCAAAACGCAGGCTACACTCGATTTTGCCGCGTGTCAGACGGGTACGGATGCGCTCGCGCACCACGGGCTCAAGGCTGCGGAACTGCTCCGGCAGACGGAAATAGGTTTCCAGGTAGCGCTGGTTTACTGAACGTAGCTCCCAGGTGGCGCTGCCCCAGTCACCCTTAATTTCTCGCCGGGCGTAGGCGGTCATACTGCGGATCATAGAAGTACCCGTTTTCTGATGTGAATGTGGGGATTATAGCTACCGCAGGTCTTACAGGATAGGAATAAGCGCTTTCAGCCCGTATAATGCGCAGCCACATTCGTTAACAAGCCGGAGATATGCCCATGCGTCCAGCAGGCCGTAGCGCATCAGAAGTGCGCCCAGTTACCCTGACCCGTCATTACACTAAACACGCAGAAGGCTCCGTGCTGGTTGAGTTTGGCGATACCAAAGTGCTTTGCACCGCCTCCATTGAAGAAGGCGTGCCGCGCTTCCTGAAAGGCCAGGGACAAGGCTGGATCACAGCCGAATATGGCATGTTGCCGCGCGCGACCCATACCCGTAACGCCCGTGAAGCGGCGAAAGGCAAACAGGGCGGCCGTACACTCGAAATTCAGCGTCTGATTGCCCGTGCGCTGCGCGCTGCGGTGGATCTTAAAGCGCTAGGCGAATTTACCATTACCCTCGACTGCGATGTGATTCAGGCCGACGGCGGCACCCGCACGGCGTCCATTACCGGTGCCTGCGTTGCGCTTGCTGATGCGCTGAACGCGCTGGTTGCGGCGGGCAAGCTGAAAACCAATCCGCTGAAAGGAATGGTTGCGGCGGTATCCGTCGGTATCGTTAACGGCGAAGCGGTATGCGATCTGGAGTATGTGGAAGATTCCGCCGCCGATACCGATATGAACGTCGTCATGACGGAAGACGGTCGTATGATTGAAGTGCAGGGCACGGCAGAAGGCGAGCCCTTCACTCATGAGGAGTTGCTCGACTTGCTGGCGCTGGCCCGCGGGGGAATCGAGTCGATCGTGGCGTCGCAGAAGGCGGCGTTAGCAAACTGATTTTTAAGGCGACTGAAAAGTCGCTTTTTTTATGCCTGCAATATGCTATCTGAGGAGCAAAGCCATGAAACCGTATCAGCGCCAGTTTATTGAATTCGCCCTTAACAAACAGGTGCTTAAATTTGGTGAGTTCACGCTGAAATCCGGGCGCCAGAGCCCTTACTTCTTTAACGCCGGTTTGTTTAATACCGGTCGCGATCTGGCGTTGCTGGGCCGTTTTTATGCTGAGGCGCTGGTTGATTCCGGCATTGATTTCGATCTGCTGTTCGGCCCCGCTTACAAAGGCATTCCTATCGCCACCACGACCGCCGTCGCGCTTTCAGAACATCACGATCGCGACGTGCCGTACTGCTTTAACCGTAAAGAGGCGAAAGACCACGGCGAAGGCGGCAGCCTGGTCGGCAGCCCGCTTCAGGGCCGCGTCATGCTGGTGGATGATGTGATTACCGCGGGTACCGCGATCCGTGAATCCATGGAAATTATCCAGGCGCACGGCGCAACGCTTGCGGGGGTGATGATTTCGCTCGACAGGCAGGAGCGCGGACGCGGCGAGCTTTCCGCCATTCAGGAAGTGGAGCGCGATTACGGTTGTCAGGTAATTGCGATTATTACGCTTAACGAGCTTATCGCGTATCTGGCGGAAAAACCGGAGATGGCCAATCATCTGGCTGCGGTAGAGGCTTATCGCCAGCAATACGGCGTCTGACAGAAATAAAAAAGGCCGGAGATCCGGCCTTTTCTCTGCCTGCATTGACATTATTGCAGCTGCGCGGCCAGCAGTGGCCAACGGGCTTCGAAATCCGCCGTCGGGCTGTAGCGGAACTCACTGCGCACAAAGCGCGACAACATCCCTTCGCAAAACGCCAGCAGCTGGCTTGCCAGCAGCGCTTCGTCAGTCGCATAGCCTTCGCCTTCGCGCATTTTCTTCTCGCGCAACACCTGACGCAACTGCGCTTCAATACGCTCAAACAGCTGGTTAATACGCCCCTGCAGACGATCCTGTTCAAACATCAGCGCATGCCCGGTAAGAATACGGGTCAGCCCCGGGTTACGCTCGCCGAAACCGAGGATGAGCTGCACAATCAGACGCAGGCGGTTAAGCGTCTCTTTTTCATCTTTCAGAATCAGATTAATGCGGGTAATCAGACTGTCTTCAATAAATTCAATCAGGCTGTCGAACATGCGGGTTTTACTGGGGAAGTGGCGATAAAGCGCCGCTTCGGAAACGCCAACGGAAGCCGCCAGTTTTGCGGTCGTAATACGTTGGCTGCCATCGCTGGATTCAAGCATCTGCGCCAGAGACTGAAGTATTTCTTCGCGACGGTTCCTTTTCGCGGTTTGTTTTTCTGCCATGTTTTAAAATACCCCTGAAAAATAATCACTTGCCAGGCGAGCATCCACAAAGCGTCCGCAGGCTTTCGCCTGCGGCAATCTGTTCGCTTTATTTAACTTAAGGAATGCGCGGTTACGCGGGCAGCTTATTTACGCCCGGAGTGCCCGAAGCCGCCTTCGCCGCGATCGGTGGCGGTAAAGTCTTCCACCAGATTAAATTCCGCCTGCACCACTGGCACAAACACCATTTGCGCGATGCGCTCGCCCGGTTCAATCGTGAAGCTCTGCTGGCCGCGGTTCCAGACGGAAACCATCAGCTGGCCCTGGTAGTCGGAATCGATAAGCCCGACCAGGTTACCCAGCACAACGCCATGTTTATGTCCAAGGCCAGAGCGCGGCAGAATAACGGCGGCAAGCGTTGGATCGGCGATATGAATAGCCAGACCGGTTGGCAGGAGCGTCGTCGCACCCGGCGCCAGTTCAACGGACTCGTCCAGGCAGGCGCGCAGATCGAGGCCTGCTGAGCCAGAGGTGGCATACGTCGGCAGCGGGAATTGCTCGCCCACGCGCGGGTCCAGAATCTTAACGTCGATTTTTTTCATCATAACGGGTAACAATCTCGTCCAGTAAACGTTGGCCAAGGAGCGCCTTCCGCTCAAGCGGTAAGACTTTCTCTCCCTCCTGCCAGAAAAGATGCAAAGCGTTGGTATCGCTGTTAAAGCCGTGACCGGCTTGCGACACATCGTTGGCGCAAATCAGATCAAGGTTTTTGCGCAGGCGTTTTTGCCGCGCATATTCTTCCACATTATTTGTTTCGGCAGCAAACCCGACAACATAAGGGCGATTTTGTGAGAGCGCCGCGACGCCTGCGACAATATCGGGATTTTTCACCATTTTCAGCGTCAGCTCATCGCCCTGTTTTTTTATTTTTTCAGAAGAAATGGTCTCGGCCCGGTAGTCCGCGACGGCCGCGCAGCCGATGAAAATCTGCTGCTGCTGCGCGCGTTGCTGAACGGCGGCTTCCATTTCCAGCGCGCTCCCGACATCGATTCTCTCCACCCCTGGCGGCGTCGCCAGGGCGACCGGCCCGGCGACCAGCGTAACGCGCGCGCCGCGGGCGCTCGCCGCCGCCGCAATCGCAAACCCCATTTTGCCGGAGCTGTCGTTGGTGATATAGCGCACCGGATCCAGCCGCTCACGAGTCGGACCCGCGGTAATCATGATGTTGAGATGTTGCAGATCGTTGACAGGCGCGAAGTGGTTTGCGGCAAGCTCCACAATCTCTAACGGATCGAGCATACGGCCGGGGCCAACATCGCCGCAGGCCTGACTGCCGCTGTCCGGCCCCCAGATACGTAAACCACGTGAGGCGAGCTGCTCAATATTCTGCTGCGTCGCGATATTACGGTACATCTGCTGATTCATAGCCGGGACGACGGCGACAGGTGACGGCGTGGCGAGACAAATCGTTGTCACCAGATCGTTCGCCATGCCCGCGGCGACGCGCGCAATGAGATCGGCGGTGGCGGGCGCGAGAATCACTAAATCCGCCCATTTGCCGAGTTCAATATGACCCATTGCGGCTTCGGCGGCCGGGTCAAGCAGGCTGTCTGACACAGGGTAGCCGGAAACGGCCTGCAGGCTCAGCGGCGTAATAAACGCTTTCGCTGCCTCGGTCATTGCAACGCGTACTTCCGCGCCGCGCTCGCGCAGACGGCGCACCAGTTCCGGCGTTTTATACGCCGCAATGCCGCCGCTGACGCCCAGAACGATTTTTTTACCGGCAAGGCCCATGGTCTTCTCTTCCTGTCACTTTCTGGAAAGTGGGCATTTTATCACAATCCCCAAACCTGCGCGGCGGTATGAAATTTAAACTTTGCGAGACGTCGCGCAGGGATAAAAAACCGCGGTCGTCAGCCTCTGGCCGCCGGCGGATAATGGCGTAACGACAAAGGGCAGGGAAGACGATGGCGAAAATGGACTACGGGCCGCGGGAAAAGCTCATGCGATACGGCGCGGCGGATTTAAGCGATGAAGAATTGCTGGCGATTTTCCTGCGTACCGGGACGCCGGGTATGGATGTCATGAAGCTGGCAAAACGGCTGCTGGCGCATTTTGGCTCGCTGTAC
Organism: Cronobacter turicensis; assembly: GCF_041222865.1. Classification (NCBI taxonomy): domain Bacteria; kingdom Pseudomonadati; phylum Pseudomonadota; class Gammaproteobacteria; order Enterobacterales; family Enterobacteriaceae; genus Cronobacter; species Cronobacter turicensis. Next base: position 64,816 of record NZ_CP165997.1, read on the forward strand.
GGGCTGTTGTCGGCGGATATCGCGCCATTTCGACAAATTGGCGGCGTCGGCATGGCGAAATACGTGCAGCTCAGGGCCATCGGCGAACTGGCGCGGCGCTATTATCGCTCGCGGCCCAACGAAGAGACGGCGCTACTGAGCCCGACGATTACGCGCGAATTTCTGGAAAGCCAGCTTGCGGAGCAGGAGCGCGAAATGTTTCTGGTGATTTTTCTTGATAGCCAGAATCGTATTATCAGGCAAAATACGCTGTTCACCGGCACGCTCAGCCATGTTGAAGTGCATCCGCGGGAAATCGTTCGCGAGGCGGTACGGCTCAACGCCGCCGCGATTATCCTTGCGCATAATCACCCTTCCGGGCACGCCGAGCCCAGCCGGGCGGATAAAATGGTCACCGAGCGTATCGTAAAATGTTGTCAGCTGGTGGACATTCGGGTGCTTGACCATCTGGTCATTGGGCGTGGAGAATACGTTTCTTTCGCCGAACGTGGGTGGATATAAGCCAGACGTGGCGATCCTTAGCGATCTTTATCTGTTCGGGACTTGAGCAGACGGTCCCGGCAGCGTATACTACGCCACCTTTGAGAATCTCGGGTTTGGCATGTGGGCCTGGCAATGCGAGTTCCATTGAACCGCCAGACTGGGCCATCAGGCCTGACGAGGCTGCCAACACCCTATACGAAGCTCGAGCTAATTTGATTTTTGGAGAATAGACATGTCCCGAGTCTGCCAAGTAACTGGCAAGCGTCCGGTGACCGGTAACAACCGTTCCCACGCACTGAACGCGACTAAACGCCGTTTTCTGCCGAACCTGCACTCTCACCGTTTCTGGGTTGAGAGCGAAAAGCGTTTCGTTACTCTGCGCGTATCTGCTAAAGGTATGCGTGTAATTGATAAAAAAGGCATCGATGTAGTTCTTTCTGAACTGCGTGCCCGTGGCGAAAAGTACTAAGTACTTAGAGGAAATAAATCATGGCTAAAGGTATTCGCGAGAAAATCAAGCTGGTTTCTTCTGCTGGTACTGGTCACTTCTATACCACCACGAAGAACAAACGTACTAAGCCGGAAAAACTGGAACTGAAGAAATTCGATCCGGTTGTCCGTCAGCACGTTCTCTACAAAGAAGCTAAAATCAAATAAGATTTTTGTCTGATTTGTACAAAAACCCCGCTCCGGCGGGGTTTTTTGTTTTCCGAACCGCCCTCATATCCTCTGTTACCGCTCCCTGTTAATGAACTCACGCGAGAGACGCTATGCCTGAATTACCTGAGGTGGAAACCAGCCGTCGCGGGATTGAACCGCATCTGGTTGGCGAAACGATACTGCACGCTGTTGTACGTAACGGCCGCCTGCGCTGGCCGGTATCTGATGAAATCCATGCGTTAAGCGACAAACCCGTTCTCAGCGTGCAGCGTCGCGCCAAATACCTGCTGCTGGAACTGCCGGATGGCTGGATAATCATCCACCTTGGCATGTCCGGCAGCCTGCGCATCCTGCCGGAAGAGCGCCCGGCTGAGAAGCACGATCACGTTGACCTGGTGATGAGCAACGGCAAAGTGCTGCGCTACACCGACCCACGCCGTTTCGGCGCCTGGCTGTGGACGCGTGAACTCGAAGGTCACAATGTGCTGGCGCATCTGGGGCCGGAGCCGCTAAGCGACGCCTTTAACGGCGCGTACCTGCGTGATAAATGCGCGAAAAAGAAAGTCGCTATCAAACCCTGGCTGATGGATAACAAACTGGTGGTGGGCGTCGGTAATATTTACGCCAGCGAATCGCTGTTTGCCGCCGGGATCCATCCCGATCGGCTGGCCTCGTCGCTGTCGGAAAAAGAGTGTGAACTGCTGGCCCAGGCGATCAAAGCGGTGCTGTTACGATCGATTGAGCAGGGCGGCACGACGCTGCGCGATTTTCTGCAAAGCGACGGCAAACCGGGCTATTTTGCGCAACAGTTACAGGTCTATGGGCGGGAAGGCGAACCGTGCCGGGTGTGCGGCACGCCGATTCTGGCGGGGAAACATGCTCAGCGCCGCACCTACTGGTGCCGACGCTGTCAGAAGTGATTAGCGCAGCTTTTCCAGCAGCGCCTGGTGAACGTGCGCAGGCATGAAGTGGGAGACGTCGCCCTTGTGGCGCGCCACTTCCTTCACCAGGCTCGAAGAGATAAACGACCACTCTTTCGACGGCATCAGAAAGACGCTTTCAAGCGACGGCATCAGATGCCGGTTCATATGCGCCAGCTGCATCTCATATTCGAAATCGCCCGCGGTGCGCAGGCCGCGTACCAGAACATTCGCCTGCTGTGCCTGCGCGAAATTCGCCATCAAATCGCTAAAACCGGTCACGCTGACGTTCGGCAGATGCGCCGCAGCTTGCTGCGCGAGATCTACACGCTCATCCAGGGAAAACATCGTTTTTTTATGCGGGCTGGCGGCGACCGCCAGGATTAGCTCGTCAAACATGCTGGCTGCACGGGTGATGATATCGAGATGACCGTTGGTGATCGGGTCGAAAGTACCTGGGTAAATCGCGCGAGTGGTCATAGCGTTACTTTTCCGTAAAGCCGCGGTTCAGCGCCCACAGCTCGGTATATTTGTTGAAGGTGTACTGGGCGTTAACGACCGCCAGTAGCCAGCCCTGTCGACCATCCAGCACGCCTGCGCGCAGTATCAGCGTTTTGCAGAACGCGGCCAGCGTGCGCCCGAAGATCCCCGCCACCGACACCTTCTTGCCTTTCAGGTGGCGCTCCTGCGCCCAGGCGGTGGCGTAATTCAACTGCTTGCGCTGGAAGCTGGCGAAATCGCGGCAGGTCAGATGCAGCAGGTCGCCCGAAAGTGTCGCCACGCGCGCACCCGGCGCGTCGAGCGATTCATGCACCTGATTATCATTATAGCGATAGCGCTCGCGCGCATAGAGGCGGGTGACGCGATCCGGATACCAGCCGCTGTGGCGCATAAAGCGTCCCAGAAACAGATTACGACGGGCGATACTGTACACCGTCTGCGGATCGGGGTTTTCAAGCACCTGATGAATCGCCTGCGCCAGCTCCGGCGTCACGCGCTCGTCAGTATCGATCATCAATATGTAGTCGCCGCTGGCGTACTGCTGGGCCCGCTGACGCTGAACGCCGTAGCCTTGCCAGTCGCTTTCGGTAAACACTTTCGCGCCAGCGGCTGTGGCGATTGCGACCGTGCCGTCGCTGCTGCCGGAATCCAGCACCACGATTTCATCGGCCCAGGCCACAGAAGCGAGGCAGTCCGGCAGCAACGCCGCCGCGTTTTTAGCAATCATCACCACCGAGAGGCGCGCGCGCATCAGTGGCTCCGCTGCGGAAGGTAGGGATGCAGCAGCTGCAACAGGCGCTGTAGCGCGCCCTGGTTCTGGTGCAGCACTTCTACCGCATGGCGGCCGTACCAGAGCCGGTAATCTTCGTCGGTCAAAAGCGTGGAGATTTCTTTCACCAGTGAATCGGCGTCGGTGACGGTGATAAGCCCGTCGGCTTCCTGCAATTTGGCGCAGATATCTTTGAAGTTAAACGTATGCGGGCCCATCAGCACCGGAATGGCGTGCGCGGCAGGCTCAAGAGGGTTATGGCCGCCACGCTCGACAAGGCTGCCGCCGACAAAGGCGAGATCGGCGATGCCGTACAACAGCATCAGTTCGCCCATGGTATCGCCAATGACCACTTGCGTGCTGCCGGACGGAATTTCGCCGGTGCTGCGCAGCGTAAAGCTAAAGCCCGCTTTCTGTACTAAATCGCGCGCGTCTTTGAAACGTTCCGGATGGCGCGGCACCAGGATCAGCAGCAGATCGGGAAAGGTTTCCAGCAGCTGGCGATGCGCCTGCAGAATAATCGCTTCTTCGCCATCATGGGTGCTGGTGGCAATCCAGACCTGACGGCGCGGCGCCCACTGGCGACGCAGCGTAATCGCGCGCGCGGCCAGTTCCGGCGTTACGGAAATATCGAATTTCAGGCTGCCGGTGACCGCCAGCTGGTTGCGCTTAAGGCCAAGCGCGGTAAAACGGCTGGCGTCTTCATCATTCTGCGCGGCAATCAGCGTGATTTTCGCGAGCAGGCGGCGCATAAACCCGCCGAGCTTTTGATAGCCTTTGGCGGAGCGTTCGGAGAGGCGGGCGTTCGCGATAACCAGCGGAATTTTGCGCTGATGCAGCGCGGAAATCATATTCGGCCACAGCTCGGTTTCCATGACGATCACCAGTTTCGGGCGCACCGTTTCCAGGAAACGGTTCATGGCGCAGGGCAGATCGTAAGGCAAGTAAACGTGATGCACATCTTTGCCGAAAGCCGACTGCACGCGCTCAGAGCCCGTCGGCGTCATCGTGGTGACGGTAATCGGCAGAGACGGATAGCGGTGGCGCAGCGCGCGCACCAGCGGAATGGCGGCCAGGGTTTCGCCCACGGATACCGAGTGCAGCAGGATACCGTCCGGCAACACTTTTCCCTGACAAAAGCCGTAGCGTTCCCCCCATCGTTTGCGATAGGCAGGGGCTTTACGGCTGCGGAGCAAAAGCCGCACCCAGACAAAAGGCTGTATCAGGTAGAGCAGAGCGGTATACAACGATTCCAAGCTAATATCCGTTATTTTCTGTATCGGCGGGCAAATTCTAAGCATTTCACCGGGGTAAAGCTATTGTTTTGGCGCCAACAGGAGAGTTTTGCCTGCCGGCAGTATACAGATAAGCACAGAGAGGAAGAAGCGGGCGGCGGCGACCGCCCGCGGCATCAGGAATTATCAGGAAAACGCCAGCGCGCAGGCGGTGTTACGGTATCCGAATGATGCGCAACACGTTCCGAAAACGCGCCTGTACATACACAGGCGCTGTGGTGGCGCCTGCACATACTCTTTTAGCCTGCAATTTTCTTAAGGCGGAAGTAACGACGACCCAGGCGCCAGCGCTGCTTAAAGCCGCGTGCGTTTTTCCAGATCATCTCCCAGATGCCCCGATCGAAAAGCTCACGCGTGATTTCGCGTTTCTTTGAGGGATCTTCAATATTATTAATGCTATGCAAGATCCCCAGACCTTCTTTGGCAATCTGCCAGTGACACGCCGGAGCGCGTTTTACCTGCTCCGGGTAACGTTCATTAATCGCGTTCAGCATCTCCAGTATTTTCATATAGTGGCGAGCTGAGCGCATACGCGTGTCATCAGTACCTGGCGTATGTGACACCGATGCGGCGTGGATCAGATAGTCATACAGTGTCTCGTCGATATACTGCACCCGCTGCGCCGTCAGCAATACTTCTGTGGTCCAGGGGATATCCTGATGGCGCAGGCCATGTTCGAAGCTAAAGCCGTGACGTTTGATAAAGTCGTGGCGATAGATATTGAGCCAGGTGACATGCAGGAATTTGCGTGAGCTGAGCGCCATCTGCAGCCATGTTGGGCCATCCAGAACACCCGTCGAACCGAGTCGGTCTGAGGGGAAAATTTTCTTCGCGGGGCGTCCGTCATCATAGATGTAAGTACCGTTGCAGGTCGCGACATCCAGATTATTTTGCGTGGCAATATCCAGCAGGCGTGGGTAAAGCGTCGGATAGATAACGTCATCGATATCCGGAAACGCCAGGTATTGCCCATGTGCCAGCGCAAGCCCGGTATTACGGGCGGCGGATACGCCCTGGTTTTCCTGTTTTACATGCTGAAAACGGGGGAATTGTGCGCGGTAGCTTTCGGTGATTTCAGCGGAGCGGTCAGTCGACCCGTCGTCCACGACGATAAGCTCAATGCTGTCTAATTGCTGACTTTTAATGCTGTCAAAAAAGGCACTCAGGAATTTTTCGCCATTATAAACCGCGACAATAATACTCAGAAGAGGGGTATCAGACATGCTTTCTCCGTTGGATACCGGGGGCACAGGCAAACCGTCATCATCTGACGTTATGGCTTATCGACAGCTTACCGCGCTGGCCGTTTGCCAGATCGTTGTTCCAGTGGTGCTTATTATCTATGAAGTAATAAAGAAAGCCACAAGCGTGCGCCCGTTCCCCCTAATTGCGGATGCATTGCTGCGCCGGGTTGTGTAAGGTGCGAGCCAGTCAGGCTGCCATTGCGAGGCGCAAACGACTTCAGTGGCGGAATAAAAAGTGCGAACCATTAATAAAGCCAAAGGTATAATTGTCGCCGCACAGGCCGGTCAATAACAGGAAGATTATGCATATCGTTCATACCGAAGCGGACGGCGGGAAAGGTGGTCAGCCGCTGCGTATTATTAACGAATCTCTCGGCATGCTGGCGCGCGGCCATCAGGTCACTATCGTCTGCCCGGAAGACGTACCGCTGAATACGCTGGCGCGGGACGCAGGCCTGAAGGTGGTCAATCTGCCCATCCGGCGCAAAAAAATCCCAAATCTGCTGCGCCTGCGCGCCTGGCTGAAACACGAGGCGGGACACATTGATGTTATCAATAGTCATAATTCTGTAGATACCTGGCTTGTGGCGCTGGCCTGCGCAACGCTGCGTAACCCTCCGCCGCTGGTACGTACCCGTCACGCCTCTGGTAAGCCGCGCAACAACCGCGGTACACGCTGGTTGTTCGGCACCGCCTGCGCGCATGTGGTGACGACGGGCGAAGCGCTGCGCCATCAGCTTGAAGACATTGGCGTACCGCTTTCTCACAGTACGTCTGTGCCAAGCGGTGTAGACACTTCACGCTTTAAGCCGGGCGATAAAAACGCGGCGCGCCAGCATTGCGGATTAAGCGAAGAGGATTTCTGGCTTGGCGTGGTTTCTCATCTGCGCCCGAATAAAGGACACAGCGTGTTGTTGCAGGCGCTAGCGCAAATTGATAATCCGCGTATCCGTCTGGCGATTGTTGGCGAAGGGCCGCACCGCGCCGCGCTGGAGCAGGAGATTCTCACGCTGGGGCTGGAGACTCGCGTGGTAATGGCCGGGCATCAGAGCAATCCGCAGAGGTGGTTTCCGGCGTTCGATGTCGCGCTGAGCCCGTCGCATGATATGGAAGGTGTGCCGCAGGGCGTGCTGCAGTCGCTGGCGTCGCGCGTTGCGACTATCGCCACTGACGCGGGCGGTACGGCGGATGCCGTAATTGATAATCAGACCGGGCTGTTAGTCGGTCAGCGGGATGTTCAGGCTTTGAAGGGTGCCATTATGCGGCTCTATGACAATGCCGCGCTGCGCGAACGGCTGGCACAGCAGGGTTATGATTACCTGTGCAGCCATTTCACGCGTGACTGTATGCTGGATGCGATGGAACACGTGTTCCGCAACGCCAGCCGTCAGGCCAGCAGTTCACGGTAAAGCGCATTGAGCTCCTGGGCCATTCTTTCCAGCGTCCAGGGCTCTGCGGTGCGTCGCGCCGCGCGGCTATAATCTTTCCCGGCGGCGCGCCCTGCCAGCCACTGGCCAATCGCCTCACTGTAGCCGGGCGCATCAAGCGCATCGCGCACCCAGCCATTCTCGCCTTCCTGCACCCATTCCGCCGCCCCGCAGCCGTAGCTGGTTAATAACGGCAGGCCGCAGGCGAGCGCTTCCACACACACATTCGGAAATGGATCGTAGAGTGTCGGTAAAATCAGCGCATCGGCGCTACCGTACACCCTTTTGATATCTGCGACCGGGCCGAGAAATTTTACGCGATCCGCGACGCCAAGCTTGTGCGCCAGCGCTTCGAAACGCCGCGCGTGTTTATCACGCCCGGCCACCAGCAGCCAGACGGACGGATGGTCAACAATCGCTTTCAGCGCCACTGCGACGCCTTTACGGGCAAAGCCAGAACCGACATAGGCGAGTACCGGGGCATTGGCCGGAACACCAAGCTCGCTGCGTAGTGAGTGCTCACGTACTGATGGGTGGAAAACAGACGTATCAACGCCGTTATAAATCACTGTCAGTTGATGATCCGCCAGCCCGAAGCGGCGGGCAATATCATCGCGCACCATTCTGGAGTTACAAATCACTTTGCGCAGCGTCGGATGCATAAACATCTCGCGCTCTGCCTTGAGAATGTAGCGGTGATATGCGCTGAAAGACTGCGCCCAACGCGCAAGGGGCGACTGGATGCGATGGTACTGCTCAAGCCAGGCGGCGTGTACGCCGTCGCCGGCGCGGAAAATCGTGGCGCCAGGGATGCGCTCGTGACTTTGCACAATATCAAATGCTGCAAACTGTGCGGCGGCGGCGGCGGCAAAACCCGCCTCACGCGCTTTTCGGTTGCGAAAAGGCGGATCGACCGTCAGCGTTTGCCAGCCCGTACCGCTCTCCCACTGGCGGGCAATCAGCGTGACATCCAGATCGCCGCTTTGCGACAGCACATTCAGCGCGCGCGAGACAAAACGCTCCGCACCGCCGTTAGGATTCCAAGTCTGCCTCACGATTGCCAGCTTCATGCGGGCGTTTCCAGCAGCAGAGTATCAATAGCGCTCAGCACCTGTTGAGGTGTAATGGCAGTGATGCAGTCAGAGACGCCACTGTCGCCGCAGCCTGCTTTACCGCAGGGCTGACAGGTAAAGCCGGCGGTGATAACGCGATGCGATACGCCCCAGGGCGACCATTTGATGGCGCCGGTCGGCCCGAAAATCGCCACGGTTGGCGTACCGACGGCGCTCGCCAGATGCATCGGCATTGAATCCACGCCGAAGTAAATCCTGGCGTGTTTCATCAGCGCGCCAAGCTGCTTCAGATTCAACTGGCCGCTCAGATCGAATACCGGCTGCGTCAGCGCAGCGCGGAGTTTATCCATATACTCTGTTTCTTCGCGTGAAGGTGCGGCGGAGAGAATAACGGGCAGTCCACGGCTCGCGAGCGCATCGACGGTAGCCGCCAGCGCGCGGATATCCCAGGATTTAAACATCCAGCGCGAAGTGGGGTGCACCAGAATGTAGTCGCCGCTCTTCAGGCCGAACGCGGCCAGTTTCTCCTGAATAAACGCCTCGGCTTCATCGCCGGGTACGAACAAGGTGCGTTTATCATCGCTGGTAGCCGGGTGAATGCCGATACGACGCAGCGCGTCGAGGTTCACTTCCACCATATGACGCGTGTTGTCCTGAATCGCCGGATAGAGCGTGGTAAATGATTTTACCCAGCGGCGGCGCGCGAAACCGCTGCGTTTGTCAGGGCGAAAACCAACGGACACGCGTGGTTTCAGCAGGCGTGCCAGACGAGCGCCGTGCCAGTGCTCGGTGAGGTTAATCAGCACGTCATACTGGCGGGCTTTAAGGGTTTTCACCAGCCCGCGGTAAAGCCGAAACTGTTTAAGCAGGCCCTGCTTGCGCCAGTGGCGACCAATAGTATGCACCTGGTCGATATGCGGATGGCTGGTCAGCATCGCCTGGGTGTCGTCATAAACCAGCGCATCCACCTCCGCCTGCGGGTACGCTTTTTTCAGCACCGTAAAGCAAGGTGAGGTCAGCAGTACGTCGCCATGGTGGCGCAACTTAATAATCAGAACCCGCTTCGGCGGACGTTCAGGCGTGAATAAGTCAGGCATGGGCACTCTCTGAAACGGAAGTTTCCCCGTAAAGCCAGGGATGCAATGATTCGAAAACGGTGGCGGCGGGCAGGTCGGCGAGGCTTTCAGAATTTGTCGGACGACAGACAACCTGATTCTTCCCATACCCCCCAATCAGCCCTGGATCCGTGGGGCCATAGAGCGTGAAGTTTGGACGATCGAGCGCCGCCGTCAGATGGCTCAGACCGGTATCTACTGACACCACAAACTGTGCGCCAGCCAGCTGGTGGGCGACCTGTTCCAGCGTCAGACGCGGGAGCACCTGAACATAATCGAAACCGTCGGCAAGCCTTTTCGCCCGCGCTTCTTCGTGCGGCGCGCCCCACGGCAGGCGGATCTGCAGCCCGCTCGGGCCCAGCAGCGCGATAAGCTCGCGCCAGTGCGCTTCCGGCCAGTGTTTTTCATCGCGCGTGGTGGCGTGCAGGAATACCACATAACGCCCAGTGTCATCCGCAGGCTGGCGCACAAAGTGCTGTGCGATGGCGTAATCGCCCTGCGCGGCGGGTTTTGCATAGCCCAGGCTTTTCGCGAAGAGTTCGCGGGTGCGCTCCACGGCGTGCTGCGCTTTCGCAATATGGTGACGGCGATTATAGAAAAGGCTCGCGAGCGGTTCGCGCGCCGTCTGCCAGTCCATGCCATGCTTAACGCCGCGCGCCAGACGCGTCACCAGGGCGGCGCTTTTGACCAGCCCCTGTGCGTCGATCACCGCGTCATAATTTACGGCCCGCAGCGCGTCGTGAAACGCGCGCCGCTCGGCTTTGACCTGCGCGGAAAACCACGCCTTACGCCAGCGGCGGATAGCCACCGGCAGTATGCGCTCAACCGCCGGGTGCCATGACGGGATCTGCGCGAAGCCTTCTTCCACCACCCAGTCGAAACGGATATCCGGCATCGCCTGCATGGCGTCGGTTAAGGCGGGCAGCGTGTGAAGCACGTCGCCCATCGAAGAGGTTTTCACAACAAGCACCCGCATCCGTCAGGCTTCCTCGTTCAGCAGCAGTTCGTTGAGCGTTTCCAGTACGCGCGCGGGCGTAATGTCGATGAGACTCTGGTGATAGCCTTCGGCGGCGTCGCCTTTACGGACTTTATGGTAGCCAGTGATAAGACGAATGACTTTCGCCTTATGCGACAGCGGCGGCGTGAAATCCGGGCTGCTCGGCCCGTACAGCGCCACCAGCGGGCGATCAAGCGCGGCGGCCACGTGCATCAGGCCGGAATCATTCGTCACCACTGCTTTACAGGCGGCAATCAGCACCACGGCCTGCTCAAGCTGGGTCTCACCCGCCAGATTGCGGCACCACGCCTGCTGTTCAACATTCAGCGCGGCGAGGATTTCATTGCCCGCTTCGTGATCTTTCGCCGAGCCGAACAGCGCCACCTGATAACCTTCGTCAATCAGCTGTTTTGCAAGCTCTGCATAGTGATAATGCGGCCAGCGTTTCGCCGGGCCGAACTCCGCGCCAGGGCAGAATCCGACTATCGGACGCTCGGCGGAAAGCGCGAACTGCGCGCAGGTCTGGCTTTTTTCCGCGTCCGTCACCAGCAGTTGCGGCCAGAGTAAGGGTTGCGGCAAATCTTTCGCCGACTGCATCACGCCCTTATCGTAGGCCAGCGCGACATAGCGCTCGACCATCAGCGGCCACGCCTGTTTATCCAGCACGCGAACATCATTTAACAGGCCGTAGCGCATCTCGCCGCGCCAGCCGGTACGGTGTGGTATGCCCGCAAAAAACGGCACCAGCGCCGATTTAAACGAGTTCGGCAGGACATATGCGCGATCGTAGCGACGCTCGCGCAGGCTGTGGCCCAGGCGGCGGCGCTCGCCAAGCCCCAGCGCGCCGTGGCCGAGCGGCATGGGGATCGCCTCATTCACCTCCGGCATGCGCGACAGCAGCGGACGGCACCACGCGGGCGCCATCACGTCAATCACCGCCTGCGGATAGCGGGCCCGGAGCGTGCGATAGAGACTTTGCGACATCATCATGTCGCCCACCCATGACGGGCCGATCACCAGTATTTTCATGCATCAGCCTGCTTATGCGTCGCGGTTCAGCCAGGCCATATACTCTGAAACCCCTTCGGCAACGGTTTTAAACGGCTTGTCGTAGCCCGCCGCGCGCAGGTTAGTGAGATCGGCCTGGGTGAACGCCTGATAGCGGCCTTTGAGTTTTTCCGGGAACGGGATGTACTCAATGCTGCCTTTTTTATGGAAAGCCAGCGCGGCATCCGCCACGGCCTGGAACGACTCCGCACGGCCGGTGCCGCAGTTGAAAATGCCGGATACGCCGTTCTGCCAGAACCACAGGTTCACCGCGGCCACGTCGCCCACGTAGATGAAGTCGCGTTTGAAGTTATCGCTGCCTTCAAACAGTTTCGGGCTTTCGCCGTCGTTCAACTGGGTGTTGAGGTGGAACGCCACGCTCGCCATGCTGCCTTTGTGGCCTTCACGCGGGCCGTAGACGTTAAAGTAGCGGAAGCCGGTGATCTGCGAGTTCGCTTCCGGCAGGATCTGGCGAACATATTCATCGAACAGGAATTTCGAATAGCCGTACACGTTCAGCGGCTTCTCATATTCGCGTGATTCGATGAAGTCAGAAGTGCGACCGCCGTAGGTGGCGGCGGAAGAGGCGTACAGGAACGGGATTTCACGCTCCAGGCAGTAGTGCAGCAGCTCTTTGGAGTACTGATAGTTGTTTTCCATCATGTACTTGCCATCCCACTCGGTGGTGGAGGAGCAAGCGCCTTCGTGGAACACGGCTTCAATCTCGCCGAACTCTTCGCCGGACATGATCTGTACCTGAAAATCTTCTTTATCCATGTAATCGGCGATATTCAGATCCACCAGATTGACGAATTTGGTGCCGTCTTTCAGGTTGTCCACCACCAGAATGTCGGTATAGCCGATGTCGTTCAGAGCCTTAACAATGTTGCTGCCGATAAAACCCGCGCCGCCGGTAACGATAATCATAAGCCTGTCCTTCAGAATGTGAGCCGGGAAAAATCTCCGGCGTGAATAGTATCAATCATACCATCACATTGGTTGCCCTACAGCCATTGGCCGTTTCAGCCGCAGCAAGTTTGCCCGTCTCGCGTGATTTATGCTGCAAAATAAAGAATCGGTGCTTCGTCATCTCGTCTCTGTCCATAGCTTTGGGTAATAATATGTGCCGAACTGGCTCATGTCTGGAGAAATGCAATGCGAGGGGATTTTTACCAACAGCTTTCCGCCGATTTAGAAACGGCGCGCGCCGAAGGCTTGTTTAAGGAAGAACGAATCATCACCTCCGCCCAGCAGGCGGATATCCAGGTGGCAGACGGCAGCCACGTGATCAACTTTTGCGCCAACAACTATCTCGGTCTGGCGAACCACCCTGAGCTTATCGCCGCGGCGAAGCAGGGCATGGACACCCACGGCTTCGGCATGGCGTCAGTGCGCTTCATCTGCGGCACCCAGGACAGCCACAAGGTGCTTGAAAACAAGCTGGCCGCCTTCCTCGGTATGGAAGACGCCATTCTTTACTCTTCCTGCTTTGACGCCAACGGCGGGCTGTTTGAAACATTGCTCGGCGCGGAAGACGCGATTATCTCTGATGCCCTGAACCACGCTTCCATCATTGATGGCGTGCGCCTGTGTAAAGCAAAGCGTTTCCGTTACGCCAATAACGACATGCAGGAGCTGGAAGCGCGCCTGCAAGAAGCCCGTGAAGCGGGCGCGCGCCATATTCTTATCGCGACAGACGGCGTGTTCTCCATGGATGGCGTGATCGCCAACCTGAAGGGCGTGTGCGATCTGGCGGATAAATATGATGCGCTGGTGATGGTGGATGACTCCCACGCGGTCGGCTTTGTCGGCGAAAACGGGCGCGGTTCGCATGAATATTGTGACGTGATGGGCCGCGTGGACATCATCACCGGTACGCTGGGCAAAGCGCTTGGCGGCGCGTCCGGCGGCTATACCGCAGCGCGTAAAGAAGTTGTCGAGTGGCTGCGTCAGCGTTCGCGTCCGTATCTCTTCTCTAACTCGCTGGCGCCGGCCATTGTCGCGGCGTCCATCAAAGTGCTGGAGATGGTGGAGTCCGGTGCTGAGCTGCGCGCGCGTCTGTGGTCCAACGCGCGTCTGTTCCGCGAGAAAATGACAAAGGCGGGCTTTACGCTGGCAGGCGCCGATCACGCCATCATCCCGGTGATGCTGGGCGATGCGGTTGTCGCGCAGGCATTCGCCCGCGAGCTGCAAAAAGAGGGCATTTACGTGACCGGCTTCTTCTATCCGGTGGTGCCAAAAGGCCAGGCGCGTATTCGCACCCAGATGTCGGCGGCGCATACTCCTGAACAAATTGAACGTGCGGTCGATGCGTTTACCCGCATCGGTAAACAGTTAGGCGTGATTGCCTGAGGGCGTGGAATGAAAGCATTATCAAAACTGAAACCGGCAGAAGGCATCTGGATGACCGATGTGCCGGAGCCGGAAGTGGGCCATAACGATCTGCTGATCAAAATTCGCAAAACCGCGATTTGCGGCACCGATGTGCATATTTATAACTGGGATGAATGGTCGCAGAAGACCATTCCGGTACCGATGGTCGTCGGGCATGAATATGTCGGCGAAGTGGTCGGCATCGGCCAGGAAGTGAAAGGCTTTAAAATCGGCGACCGCGTCAGCGGCGAAGGCCACATTACCTGCGGCCACTGCCGTAACTGCCGCGGCGGGCGCACGCATCTGTGCCGCAACACCGTCGGTGTGGGCGTCAACCGCCCGGGCTGTTTCGCCGAATATCTGGTGATCCCGGCTTTCAACGCGTTCAAAATCCCGGATAACATTTCCGACGATCTGGCTTCTATCTTCGACCCGTTCGGCAATGCCGTACACACGGCGCTTTCGTTTGATCTGGTTGGCGAAGATGTGCTGGTTTCAGGCGCAGGCCCGATTGGCATCATGGCGGCAGCGGTGGCGAAACACGTCGGCGCGCGTAACGTCGTGATTACCGACGTGAACGACTATCGTTTATCGCTGGCGCGCAAGATGGGCGTGACCCGCGCGGTGAACGTCGCGAATGAAAGCCTTCAGGAGGTGATGAACGAGCTGGGCATGACGGAAGGCTTTGACGTGGGGCTGGAGATGTCCGGCGCGCCGCCGGCGTTTCGCACCATGCTGGATACCATGAACCACGGCGGGCGTATCGCGATGCTTGGCATTCCGCCATCCGATATGTCTATCGACTGGAACAAAGTCATTTTTAAAGGGCTCTTCATCAAAGGCATTTATGGCCGCGAGATGTTTGAAACCTGGTACAAAATGGCGGCCCTGATCCAGTCCGGCCTCGATCTGTCGCCGATTATCACGCATCGCTTTACCATCGACGATTTCCAGAAAGGCTTCGACGCCATGCGTTCCGGTCAGTCCGGGAAGGTGATCCTGAGCTGGGATTAACCGTTAACTGCGGCGCCTGATTATTCGGGCGCCACTATTATCTTCAGTGGTTTGACTTTATAAAGACGAGTTGTTACCGTCTGCCCAAATTTTAATAACGCCTCTTTTTTACACCCAGTATCACGCCGATACCTGGTTCTCTTTTATTTGAAAGAGAGAAGGTCTTCTTTTGCCCGGTGATAAGGGTATCGTCAGGAAAGATGTAAAATACTGTTCGGATTACCATGTCTATTCTGTTAGAACAAAAGTCTGCGAAATACGGTTTTCGTATTTCGAGCGTCGTACCGTTGATTATTTCGTTGCTAATCGTTATCTATGCTAATGTTTTAAATGAAAAATATAATACGGTAATTAACCGGGCGCTGGTTTTTGTTTTGCTGGTGTTTGCGATAAAAGCTGTTAATAACAAAGGGTTCAGAAACCTGCTGGCGGTGGTTTTTTTAGTGCCGGTCGCGGCGGACGTGACGCTTCAGCTGTATGCATGGACCAACTTTAATTCAGCATTCAGTTATGGATTTGCCTTAAGTGTACTTAATACCACGCCGGATGAGGCGAGATCGATGCTCGGCCTTTACTGGCGTGACGGCCTGTTATTTGTGGCGCTCTCGGCGTTGTTTATTTTTACGGCGAATAGCGGCGCATGGCCAGTATCTCCCCGCTTCAGGCGCTGGCCTGTGATTCTTCTTTGCCTGACACTCTTCGGCTTCTTTACGCAGGCATGGCTACATCAAATCCGTAAAAGTAATGTTGAAAGCCTGGCGCAGCGTTTTATGCAATCAACGCCGGTCAGCACCGCCAAAGTGTTTATGCAGGCGGCGGAAGATAATGCCGTGGTGGCGAGCGTGGGTAATAATATTCCTGATTACAAAATCGCCGTTTCAGACACCGGGATTGAAAATTACGTGCTCATTGTAGGCGAATCTGAACGCACGAAAAATATGGGCATTTACGGCTATGGGCGTGATACCACCCCGGAACTGGATGCCCAAAAAAATCAGCTTCTGCTGTTTCGCAACGCGGTGGCTCCGGCCCCGGTCACTATTATGGCGGTGCCGATGGCATTGACGGCGGATACCGTAAGGGCGCGGGATCCGCGTAAATATGGCGATAACGTGATTAATATCGCCAACAAAGCGGGTTACGACACCTACTGGTTCAGCCGTCAGGGTAAAGGCGGCGCGCATAATAATATTATTACTGCCATCGCCCTGAATGCCCATCAGAGCACGTGGGTAGAGGAGGGCTATGATGATGCCCTGTTGCCGCTCCTGAACGAGGCAATAAAAAAACCTGGTAAAAAACTGATTGTTTTACACTTGTACGGTAGCCATGAACCTGCGTGTCGGCGTTTTCCTGCAAATCAGACTCTTCTCAACAGCGCTAATAAAGCCGATGACTGTTACGATAATTCCGTGCGTTTTACCGATGCCATCATGGGCCAGGTCTTCCGCGCGCTGGGCGACAGCCGCTCTTCCGTTCTTTATTTCTCCGATCACGCCCTGATCCGCGATCCATCCCGCGCCGTGGTGTATTCGCATGGCGGTGCCAGACCGCCTCGCGAAGCGCTACAGGTCCCGATGTTCATCTGGTATGCTCAGCGGGTCGCAGAGAAAGATAAGCGGACAGGGGATTACAACAGGATGTGGTCAACGGATGATGTGAATACGCTTGCCGAGTTGTGGCTGGGTATCCATCGAGAAGGCGAGGCGACAAACTCATTGTCGTCCTGGCTGTCGCAGTATAATAAGGATGTCGCGGTTATGGATACCACGGGCAATGTGTATGAATGGCGTCATCTTCATTAACACAGCAGCCTTAATGGTTTTTTAATCATATGCTAGAGTGTTTTGTTTGCAGTAGTAAATGGAATGATGATGACCACGAATAAATTTGAGAAGCTCCATATTGGTTTGATGCAGTTGTTATTCGGCTTATGTGCAATTGCATTTGGTTGCGTCGTTATATCGCCAAATTTTTCTGCAAAAATTTTCAGCCTGGCAGGCGGAATAGCACTGATCGCATTTATTATCGATATCAAAAATTTCAAAAAAAATGACGCCTTTTGGCTCTGTGCTGTTTTGTTAATTATCGGTATTTGCGATCTGGTATGGTACCGTCTGTTTAAAGTAGATACCAGTCCGGCGATTAACTCCTACCGCGCTTATCTTGAGGTTGGGAAAATATGTGTGGCGGGTGCATTCTGCATCTATGCTTTTGTTAATCATCGAAATTTGCGTATCGGCAATAACAAAATTCATGCTCTGCTGGCTATCCTTCTGCAACTGATGATGGGCGTATATGTTGGTTATCAGGCCATATTCCTTGGTACCGGACGCGTAACGCTTTCTCTCGCGGGTGGCGCCGATGCCACGGGTGCGGCTTATACAATAGCATTCCTCTCCTTTTATATTATTAATGTTCTCCAGCACAGTCAGCATAAGTGGAAAGAATCACTCATTTTAGGGCATTTTTTCGTGACCTTTTTGATGCTGGTGGCGACCGGTACTCGTGCGGCAATTATAGCTTATCCTCTTATTTTCCTTGTGCTGTTAGCTATCAAACTTTATAAAGAAAAACATATTCCCTGGAAGGGTATCATCGCATTTGTTCTTGCCTTAATCGTGGGTATTTTCATGATGAAGGAAGACATTGCTAAACGTTATAATGATTTTAATAGCGATATTGCCGCCTACGACAGAAATATTACACTAACCTCAGTCGGAGCGCGTTTGGCTATGTGGCAAACAGGGCTGGAGGCTGCGAAGAATAACTTTTTGTGGCAATCAACCGATCAGCGTAATGAAATTATTGCTGCAACCGTAAAGAAAGAGCCAGGGTTGCGTGGAGCCTTACTTTTTATGAAAGGCCACTTGCATAATGAAGTGGTAGAAACTTTATCGCTGAAAGGCCCATCAGGTTTGTTGCTCTATTTTGCCTTTATTGTTGCGTTGTTCTGTTACGCCTTCAGGAAGCTAAATAGTATTATCCTCTGTGCGTTCCTGGCCTCAATCATTATGTTTGGCATCAGCGGCGTGATGTTTTATTCGAAAACAACTCCCATCGCCTGGATGCTGACGCTTATTATGTCTATCGTCTTTCTGGAGCAGAACAGACACCAGGATGTTGTTAAGTAGGCTTTTTTGCAACGTCATCGGGAAAAGAGTATTCTCCGCTGGCGTTGCTATATCTACCAGACGAGCGTGTTATGAATGAACTGATCTCCGTTATCATCACAACCTTTAACAGAGAGGAACTGCTGGAGCGGGCGATTCGCTCAGTCATCGCGCAAACGTACTCTGCCGTTGAGCTGATCGTAATTGACGATTGCTCAAATGAGAAAACCGCACAGCTCATAGAAAAAATGCGGCCGGAATGCGAGGTGCGATTCGTACATTTTATCTATGAGCGAAACGAGAAAAACAGCGGTTCAAACTTCAGCCGTAATCGGGGTTATGCCCTTTCGCATGGTGTCTTCGTGACAGGGCTGGATGACGACGATTATTTTTTGCCTGAACGCCTGTCAAAGCTGGCCGCACGTTATGAAGAACGTTATGCCTTCGTAACAGATTCACCTGCCCGTCTGGATAAAAAACAGCGGACAAACTCGCAGGGCAACCGTAAACGCATTATCACTTTACAGGATGTCCTGTGTGAAAATGTCGTGGGCAATCAGGTGCTCACCACCCGAGAAAAAATGCTGGGCGTGGGTGGCTTCTCGCCGGAAATTAAGCAGCAGCAGGATCGCGATGCCTGGATTAAGCTGATACTACAATATGGCCCCGGCGTTAAATATAGTTTTAGTACCGCAATGGTAGACGCTGAACATAGCAGCGATCGTATTACTAAAAAAATCAAGAAATATACGTCTTATCGTAAGCTTTATTTTAAATACCGTGAGCATATGTCGGAAACGACGCGCAGTAATAATCTTTTCCAGCTAATGTCGTTCAGGGGATTCAGTTCAACACGTATGAATGCTTTGCTACGTAGCCGTAAGAAAGATATTAAGTTAAGGCTGAAGCTGTTTCGTCGCACGCTAAAAGAACTTTTTTGAATCATCTGACAGGTGGAACGATGAAGCTGAATACCATCAATAACCTTATTCGAAAAAGCCGAAGATGGTACAAGAAAACAGGGTTCGCTTTTTTTCAGCGTGCGGCAGCGCATTTTGAAGAAAAGAAAAAGGCGGCTATTTTCTCGATTATCGACCGTCTCAATGTTCAGGCTGAACCCGTTTCTCCCGTTCATCAGGCTCAGTCACGGATGATTTGGATTTGCTGGTTTCAGGGGCTGGAACATGCTCCCGCACTGGTTAAACGATGTGTCGAATCGGTAAAATGTCATACGCCTGATGCAAATGTCATTGTTTTAACTGATGAAAATATTCCGCACTACTTAAATCTTCCTGAGCACATCACTACAAAATATCAGGCGGGTCTTATTAGCAAAGCGCAGTATTCAGATATTGTCCGTTGCTCACTGCTTTACCAGTACGGCGGCATCTGGATGGATGCGACGGTTTTCATGACCCGCTCGTTACCTGAATCCTTTTTTGAAAATAACTTCTCTTCGCTGCGTTTTACGCGTAGCGCACAGGACAATGCGCTCAGTCAGGGCTACTGGACAGCTTATTTTCTCGCTGCACAGCAAGGCAATACGCTGGTGAAGCTGGTCAGAGATATTCTTTATCGCTACTGGCAGGAGCATGATGCGCTGATTGAATATTTCCTTATTGATTACAGCTTCCGGTATGCGCGCGAACAGGTGCCAGCATTTCGTGAAATGATGAATGTACAGCCAGTCACTGGCGAGAACCGTTTTCTGATTCGCCAGTTTATCAATTCGGCTCCAACAGAAACCACGCTGAACACGTTAAATAATGATCCTGTCGGTATTTATAAGCTTTCCCACAAAGAGAAATATCTTATGACAGATAATGGCAAGCCGACGTTATATAGCATCATCCTTAATGGTGATTTTAAGCTGCAATGAATGATTAAAAGGCAAGCGTCTGCCAACCTCTTATAAGTTCACGGCGATAAAAAACGCTCTGATTCGCCGCTTCCGGGCTAATAAAAAACCCGCCTTCAGGCGGGTTTTTTATTATGACTGCTTGCCCCAGCCTTGCCACTGATGCCGGAAATAGCTCACCACGGCGCTCTCGCTGACGCTTTCGCTAATCACCGTAAAGAAACGCGTGGCGTAGACCGGCTCAGGCTGGCGTTTCGGCTTGCAGAGCTTCACGCCGCGGAATGGGTTACGCGGCGCGGCAGGCGCGGTCTGCGAAGGCGGAGCGGCGTTGGGTCTGGAGGTATCCACCTGCGGCTCATTCAGCAGGCTGCTCGCGCGCACCAGCGTGATATCGGCCGGCAGGCTGTAGAGCATCTGCTGAAGCACGCGCACCGTTGACGGGTGCGGATGGCCGATAGCAATCGCCGAGCCGTTGCGGCGCGCCAGCGCGACCGCGCGGTTAAACTGGTAACGGATATCCGCCTCGTTCTGTATATCGTCCAGAAAGACTTTGCGTTTGATGACCTTCACGCCGGTGCCTGCGGCGGCCCGCATAGCCTGGCTATTGCCGATGGTCATGCTGTCGAGAAAAAAGAGATTATAGTGCGCAAGCGCCGCCATCACTTTCTGCATGCCTGGCAGGCTCGATGTCATCGCGCTGCCCATATGGTTATTCATACCGATGGCGTAAGGCACGTCGTTTACCGCTTCGCGAATAATGCGCGCGATTTCCTCGCTGCTCATGTCCGGGCGCAGGGTATCTTTTTCCAGCGGCTGTTTGCTGAGCGGCGCCATCGGCAGGTGAATGAGTACGTCATGCCCCTGATTGTGGGCTTTGGTCGCCATTTCGCGGGCGTGCGGCGCGTTGGGGAGTACGGCGACGGAGACTTCTGCGGGCATCGCCAGCACCTGGTTTTCGGTACTGGGGCGATAGCCGAAATCATCAATCACGATAGCGAGTTTGCCGGCGAGGGCGGGAGCGGCGAGCGCCAGCGAACCGGCGAGAGCAAAAACAAGACGACGCAACTGAAGCAAAACTTATCTTCCCAACCACGGCTGTGGATTGACCGCCTGACCCTGACGGCGAATTTCAAAATAGAGCGAAGGCCGACCCTGACCGCCGCTGTTGCCCACCAGCGCGATGGGTTGACCGGCGCGGACCTGCGCGCCGACATTCACCAGCGCGCTCTGGTTGTAGCCGTAAAGGCTCATGTCGCCTTTGCCATGCTCCACCACGACCACCAGACCATAACCCTGCAGCCAGTCGGCTAAGATAACGCGCCCGTCGGCGATGGCTTTCACCTCGGTGCCTTCGCTGGCGCCGATAACGATACCCTTCCAACGTAGTTCACCTTGCAGCTGTTCGCCATAACGGTGCAGCATCGGGCCGCGTACCGGCCAGAATGCCTGGCCGTTCGGCGAGCCGAGCCCGCCGGTACGCGCCATCAGCGAACGCTCGCTGTCGGAAGGTTTATAGGTGGTGCCTTTGCGCGTCGCCTCTTTCTGACGGGAACGAACCTGTTCGGCTTCACGCGCTTCGCGCTCGGCGCGGGCTTTGGCCGCCGCTTCCGCACGGGCGATGCGATCGCGCAGGCGCGATTCGTTGGCGCGCAGTTCGCTTAGCTGCTGCTGTCCTTCCTGAATGGAAGAGTCCAGCGCGCCGAGGGTTTTCTTACGTTCGTTGCGGGCCTGCTCCAGCTTCGCCTGTTGCGCCTGCTGCTCGTACAGCAGCGTCTGCTGCTGCGTCTGCTTCTCTTCAAGCTCCGCTTTTTGCGTGGCGACTTCTTCGCGCGTTTGCTTGAGTTGGGCGATGGTCTCCTGACGCGCTTCGTTGAGATAACCGAAATAGGCCTGTAAACGCTGGCCGCGCTGGCTCTCTTCGCCGCTCAGGATCAACTGAAGACCGCTGTGCTGCCCCTGACGAAACGCCGCATCAAGCTGGGCCGCCAGGTTGCGTTCCTGGGCCGCTTTTTGCTTCTCAAGCTTTGCGATGGAGTCGTTCATCTGGGCTATCTGGCGATTGAGATCCGCCAGCGTGTTCTGGGTTTCGCGCAGCTTGCGGCTGGCGGCGGCGATCGCCTGCTCCTGGCTTTTCAGCTGGGCGAGCAGTTTCGCGCGCTGTTGCTGTTGCTGGCGCACGGCGCGCTCTTTGGCGGCGATATCATCCTGAATGGATTTAAGCTGATCGCGGTCATCCGCGTGGGCGGAAAGCGGGCATAACAATACGCCAGCGCTGAGCGCGCTGGCGTAAAGCAGGGGCTTGAGTGAGAACCGAAACGGCCTGTTGCCCCATGTCATTGAAAAAATCGCCTTTCCCCTCATGGGGAGGGATTATTCCACGATGAACAGCGGCTTGCCAGTCATCTCTTGCGGGATTTCCATGCCCATCAGCGTCAGCAGGGTCGGCGCGATGTCGGAAAGCTTACCGCCGTCTACCGCTTTCACTGTTTTATCACCCACGTAAATCAGCGGCACCGGCAGGTTGGTGTGCGCGGTATGCGCCTGGCCGGTTGCCGGGTCGCGCATCTGTTCGGCGTTGCCGTGGTCGGCGGTGATGAGCATCTGACCGCCTGCGGCCTCAACGGCGCGGGTCACCTGCGCGATGCAGTTATCGAGCGCTTCCACCGCCGCGACAGCCGCGTCAAATACGCCGGTGTGGCCGACCATATCGCCGTTCGGGTAGTTACAGATAATGGCATCATACTTGCCGCTGCTGATGGCGCCGACCAGTTTTTCCGTAAGCTCGGCGGAGCTCATTTCCGGCTGCAGATCGTAGGTCGCGACTTTCGGCGAATTAATCAGAATACGGTCTTCGCCCGGGAATGGCTCTTCCACGCCGCCGTTAAAGAAGAATGTCACATGCGCGTATTTCTCGGTTTCGGAGATGCGCAGCTGGGTTTTGTCATGTTTCGCCATCCACTCGCCGAAGGTATTCAGCAGCGAGGCTGGCGGGTAAGCGCAGGCGGTGCGGATATCTGCCGCATATTCCGTCAGCATGACAAAATCCCCGAACTTCACGACTTTTTTACGGCTAAAGCCATCGAAATCGCGGTTGACGAAAGCGCGGGTGATCTGACGAGCACGGTCGGCGCGGAAGTTCATGAAAATCAGCGCGTCGCCATCTTCCATCGCGGCAGAAGCTTCACCTTCGGCGCGAATCACCGTCGCTTTGACGAACTCATCGTTTTCATCGCGCGCGTAAGCGGCTTCCAGGCCTGCCACAGCGTTTGGCGCTTCATACTCGCCTTGCGCCAGCGTCAGCAAGTCGTACGCCTGCTCTACGCGGTCCCAGCGGTTGTCGCGATCCATGGCGAAATAACGACCGATAATGGAAGCGACGCGGCCTTTGCCCAGTTCGGCAAATTTCGCTGCGAATTTCTCAAGCGTGGCCTTCGCGCTGCGCGGCGGCGTATCGCGGCCATCCAGGAACGCGTGCAGGTAGATTTTCTCTGCGCCGCGGGCGGCGGCCAGTTCAATCATCGCCAGAATATGATCTTCATGGCTGTGTACGCCGCCCGGCGACGCCAGGCCCATAATATGTACGGCTTTGCCTGCCGCGACGGCGTTATCCACCGCGGCGGTCAGTACCGGGTTTTCAAAGAAAGTGCGTTCTTTGATTTCCACATCCAGGCGCGTGAGATCCTGATACACGATGCGTCCGGCGCCCAGGTTGACGTGGCCCACTTCCGAGTTGCCCATCTGGCGGTCAGGCAGGCCGACCTCAAGACCAGAAGCATCAATCAACGTGTGCGGACGGCTTGCCCACAGGCTATCCATCACGGGCGTTTTGGCGGCGGAAATAGCGTTATCCTGGTTGTCTTCACGGTAGCCGTAGCCATCCAGAATCACTAATACGACAGGTTTTTTAGTAAGCGACATTGCAGAACCTCATGCGTCAAAGACGAAAAAATTGGCGTAACTTTACTACACCGCCTGAGGGCAAATAGCCGCAGAAGATCAAAGAACAGGCCGGGGCGTGTAAGCGCAACGGCGCATTTCATCCTTTTTTACGTAACGCGCCGCAGAAAACGCACAACCTTCCTTGTACTGGCTGTAATTGACACAGCGCGCAGGTATACTCCTCACCTGGTTTTTTTACTGAGTCGGGAGTTTGACCCCCCCATGCAAGAAATTATGCAATTCGTTGGCCGCCACCCCATACTTAGTATCGCGTGGATTGCGTTACTCGCGGCGGTGATTTACACCACTTTCAAGAGCCTGACCTCTAAAGTGAAGGTGATTACGCGTGGTGAAGCGACGCGTCTGATTAATAAAGAAGATGCCGTGGTAGTGGATATTCGCCAGCGCGACGACTTCCGCAAAGGCCATATCGCCACCGCGATGAACGTGCTGCCTGCCGATATCAAAGCCAACAACGTCGGCGAGCTGGACAAGCATAAAGCGAAGCCGGTTATCGTGGTTGACGGCAACGGCCTGTCGGCACAGGAATCAGCGACTGCGCTGACCAACGCCGGGTTTCAACAGGTGTTTGTGCTGAAAGAAGGCGTCGCTGGCTGGAGTGGTGAAAACCTGCCGCTGGTGCGTGGTAAATAATTTTCATAAAGAGGTAACGACATGGCTAATATCGAAATGTATACCAAAGCAACCTGCCCGTATTGCCATCGTGCGAAGGCCCTGCTGAACAGCAAAGGCGCCGCTTTCCTCGAGCTGCCCATTGATGGCGATACCGCCAAACGGGAAGAGATGATTCAGCGTAGTGGCCGCACCACTGTACCGCAGATCTTTATCGACGGTCAGCACATCGGCGGCTGCGACGACCTGCATGCACTGGATGCGCGCGGCGGACTCGATCCTCTGCTGGGCTAGTGCGCTTTTGCCGTGAAGGCATATTTAAGGACATTACATATAAAGGGTTTTCGCTCATGTCAGAACAAAACAACACTGAAATGAATTTTCAGCTTCTGCGCATTTACACCAAAGATATCTCTTTCGAAGCACCGAATGCGCCGCACGTGTTCCAGAAAGACTGGCAGCCGGATGTGAAACTGGATCTGGATACTGCGTCCAGCCAGCTTGCTGACGATGTCTACGAAGTGGTATTGCGCGTGACGGTCACCGCGTCGCTGGGCGAAGAGACCGCTTTCCTGTGTGAAGTGCAGCAGGCGGGTATTTTCAACATTACCGGCATTGAAGGCACTCAGATGGCGCACTGCCTCGGCGCTTACTGCCCGAACAGCCTGTTCCCGTATGCTCGCGAATGCATCACCAACCTGGTTTCCCGCGGCACTTTCCCGCAGCTGAACCTTGCGCCGGTTAACTTCGACGCGCTGTTCATGAACTATCTGCAGCAGCAGGCTGCTGAAGGCGCGGCAAACCATCAGGATGCCTGATGAACACCATTAATGCGTCAATGACAGTCATCGGTGCCGGCTCCTACGGCACCGCTCTTGCCATCACGCTGGCAAGAAACGGCCATCACGTCGTGCTGTGGGGTCATGATCCCGCGCATATCGCGACGCTGCAGGCTGACCGCTGCAATGTGGCTTTCCTTCCCGATGTGCCTTTCCCCGACACGCTTCACCTTGAGAGCGATTTAGCCACTGCGCTGGCCGCCAGCCGCAACATTCTGGTGGTGGTGCCAAGCCATGTGTTTGGGCAGGTGCTGCGCCAGATTAAACCGCTGATGCGTCCGGATGCCCGTGTGGTATGGGCAACAAAAGGCCTGGAAGCGGAAACCGGCAGGTTGTTGCAGGATGTGGCGCGCGAGGCGTTAGGCGATACTATCCCGCTCGCGGTCATCTCAGGCCCGACGTTCGCCAAAGAGCTGGCGGCAGGCCTGCCGACGGCGATTGCGCTGGCGGCGACGGATGACGAATTCGCAGACGATCTCCAGCAGCTTCTGCACTGCGGCAAAAGTTTCCGCGTCTACAGCAACCCGGATTTCATTGGTGTGCAGCTCGGCGGTGCGGTGAAAAACGTTATCGCTATCGGCGCAGGGATGTCTGATGGCATCGGCTTCGGTGCCAATGCCCGTACGGCGTTGATTACACGAGGCCTTGCCGAGATGTCCCGTCTGGGCGCGGCGCTGGGCGCTGATCCGACGACATTTATGGGAATGGCGGGTCTCGGCGATCTGGTGCTGACCTGTACCGACAACCAGTCGCGTAACCGTCGTTTCGGCATGATGCTCGGCCAGGGAATGGACGTGCAGAGCGCGCAGGAGAAGATCGGTCAGGTGGTGGAAGGCTATCGCAACACCAAAGAGGTGCGCGAGCTGGCGGCGCGTGTTGGCGTGGAAATGCCAATAACCGAGGAAATTTATCAGGTACTCTATTGCGGAAAAAATGCGCGCGAGGCAGCATTAACGCTGCTGGGCCGTACCCGCAAGGATGAGCGAAGCAGCCAGTAAGGACGAGCGCCCGTAATGATTGATACGAGCCGACAAACCGTTTTGTCGGCCGCTGTTTGTTTGTCTGGAGAAAGCAATGCCGTGTGAAGAACTGGATCTGGTGTGGAAGAATATTAAAGCCGAAGCCCGTCAGCTGGCCGATTGTGAGCCGATGCTGGCCAGTTTTTACCATGCGACATTACTGAAGCACGAAAATCTGGGTAGCGCATTAAGCTACATGCTGGCAAACAAGCTGGCGTCGCCGATTATGCCGGCGATCGCTATTCGTGAAGTCGTGGAAGAGGCCTATCGGGCGGACCCGGAAATGATCGCTTCCGCCGCGTGCGATATCCAGGCCGTCCGCACCCGCGATCCGGCGGTGGATAAATACTCCACGCCGCTGCTTTACCTTAAAGGTTTTCATGCTCTGCAGGCCCACCGCATCGGCCACTGGCTGTGGCAGCAGGGCCGTCAGGCGCTGGCGATTTTCCTGCAAAACCAGGTGTCGGTCTCTTTCCAGGTTGATATTCACCCGGCCGCGACCATTGGCCGCGGGATCATGCTCGATCATGCGACCGGCATTGTGATCGGCGAAACCGCCGTGGTGGAAGATGACGTCTCTATTCTCCAGTCGGTGACCCTGGGCGGTACCGGTAAAACCAGCGGCGATCGTCACCCGAAAATCCGCGAAGGCGTGATGATTGGCGCAGGCGCTAAAATTCTTGGCAATATCGAAGTCGGGCGCGGCGCGAAAATCGGCGCGGGCTCGGTGGTGCTCCAGCCGGTGCCGCCGCACACCACGGCCGCAGGCGTGCCGGCGCGTATTGTCGGTAAGCCTGAAAGCGACAAACCGTCGATGGATATGGATCAACACTTCAATGGCATCAACCAGGGGTTTGAGTACGGCGACGGCATCTGATCCCGTCAGGGTTTCGCATTAAAAAGCCGCGCACCGCGCGGCTTTGTTGTTTCTGGCGGTTGCGCTTAGCTGCGCAATACCGCGCCGGGATAGCCGAGCTGCCGCCAGGCCTCATACACCACGACGGATACCGCATTTGAGAGGTTCATGCTGCGGCTGTCCGGCATCATCGGGATGCGGATCTTCTGCTCAGGCGGCAGTACGTCCAGAATCGAGGCGGGCAGCCCGCGCGTTTCCGGGCCGAACATCAGATAGTCGCCGTCCTGATAGCTGACCGCGCTGTGCGCGGGCGTACCTTTGGTCGTCAGCGCGAACAGGCGCTGCGGCGTTTCCGCTTCCAGAAACGCGGCATAGTCGCGATGGCGCATCACGGCGGTAAATTCGTGATAATCCAGCCCCGCGCGGCGCAGGCGCTTATCATCCCAGGTAAAACCCATCGGCTCGATAATGTGCAGGCGAAAGCCCGTATTGGCGCAAAGACGAATGATATTACCGGTATTGGGCGGAATTTCAGGTTCAAACAGGACGATGTTCAGCATACGGCTCCCCTTGTGCAGAGGCGCGCAGAATACCAGAATTGCCTGTGGGTAAAAACAGCGGGCGCAGGAGAAGCAAAGCCCTCCCGCGCGGGGAGGGCTCTGTCAGGAGCGGTGATAGAGCGGCAGCCAGATGGTCAGGCGCAGGCCGCCCAGCGGGCTGTCATCTGCCTTCACCCAGCCGCGATGCTGCTGCACGGCGGTTTCCACGATAGCGAGGCCCAGCCCCGTACCTCCGGATTCCCGGTCACGCGCCTCATCGGTGCGATAAAACGGGCGGAAAATCTGTTCCCGATCGGTCTGGCTCACGCCCGGGCCGTCATCATCGACATTAATCGTAATGCCTTCTTTATCCACCGCGAAGCTTACGGAAATCTTGCTGTGAGAGTAGCGCAGCGCGTTACGCACGATATTCTCCAGCGCGCTTTCCAGCGCGTTCGGGTTGCCATAAAGTAGCCACGGGCCAGGCGGATAGGTCACTTCAAACGATTTGCCCATCTGCTCGGCTTCAAACGCGGCGTTATCAAGCACCTCGCTCCAGAGCTGATTCGCCTTCATGGTCTCGCTCACCAGCGCGTTTTTCTGCTGATTACGCGACATCACCAGGAGATCGTTAATCATGCTGTCGAGCCGGTGGGCTTCGGTTTCGATGCGCTCAAGCTCTTTGCTCTCTCCGCTACGGCGGCGCAGCAGCGCGGTGCCCAGTTGCAGGCGCGTGAGCGGCGTGCGCAGTTCGTGAGAGATATCAGAAAGCAGCCGTTGCTGAGTCGTCATCATGCGTTCCAGCGCCGTCACCATCTGGTTAAAGCTCGCCCCTGCGGCGATAAACTCCTGCGGCCCGGCTTCCAGCTCCGGGTGCTGGCGCAGGTTGCCCTGGGCCACTTCATCGGCGGCGTTTTTGAGTTTACGCGCCGGACGCGCGAGGCTCCACGCCAGCCACAGCAGCAGCGGCGAGCTGACCAGCATCGTGACAATAAGCAACAACAGCGGACGGTCAAACAGCAGGTTGATAAAATCGGACTGCGAATTGCTCGCCGGGCGAATCAGGTAAAGCTGGTAGTTATCCTCGCCGTCGCGCACGGAAAACGGCCCGACCAGCTCCACGCGGCCATACTTTTTCTTCTGCGGATGATCGGAGTTATCAGACTGGCCGATAAAGTTGCGAATGATCTGCATTTCGTTGCGTTCAGCGCCGATCACGCGACCTTCACTGGTGACCAGCAGTAGACGCTGCCCCGGCGGCGCCCACTTGTCGATAGCGCGAAACAGCCGCCGCCACCACATCAAATCGTTGGGCGGGTCGCTCGCCAGTTCAGCTTCGACGTGCTGTTCAATCATCGTGCCCTGACGCTGCTCGCTCTCCAGCAATTCCGTCATCTGACGGCTGTCGAGCTTAGGCAGCATCAGCACCAGCATTAACACCAGCGCCAGCGTCAGCCAGAAAATGGCGAAAATGCGGGCGGTAAGGCTGCCTATCATGAAGCGGAAACCATCAGATAGCCGCGTCCGCGCAAGGTTTTAAACCACGGATGGCCGTCTTTGCGCTCCGGCAATTTGCGACGAAGATTAGAAATGTGCATATCAATGGCGCGATCGAACGGCGTGAGGCGCTTCCCGAGCACTTCCTGGCTTAAATGTTCGCGCGAAACCACCTGACCCAGATGCTGCGCCAGCAAATAGAGCAGGGTGAACTCCGTACCGGTGAGCTCCAGCGTCTGGCCGTCGAAACTCGCTTCCTGGCGGCCCGGGTTTAAGCTCAGCGCGTCCACTTCCAGCGTCGGCGAACCGTTGTCGTTGTTCTGCTGCTGCTCGCTCCAGTGCGAGCGGCGCAAAATAGCGCGAATACGGGCCACAAGTTCGCGGTCGTTAAACGGTTTCGGCAGATAGTCATCTGCGCCCAGTTCAAGGCCAAGCACGCGATCCAGCTCGCTGCCGCGCGCGGTCAACATAATAACGGGTGTCTGGTGTGTCTGACGAAGCTCTTTCAAAGTATCAATGCCATTTTTCTTCGGCATCATCACGTCGAGCAAAAGCAGGTCGATGCTGTCGTCCAGGAGGTCAAGCGCCTGTTCGCCATCATGGGCAACGAGGACATTAAACCCTTCCATGTCGAGCAATTCCTTTAACAGGGAAGTCAGCTCGCGGTCATCATCAACTAACAGGATTTTATTCATTTTCAGTACCTCCGAGGCAGAAATTACGTCATCAAGGCGCGCTAATCCATGACTTTACGTTGTTTTACACCCCCTGACGCATGTTTGCAGCCCGAATCGTAGACTGGATTTCGTTGAACCGCAGCACATAAGTTTCCAGGAGTCAGTGATGCGCAAAGTTACCGCCGCCGTCATGGCCTCAACGCTGGCTGTCGGTGCGTTAACCAGCCAGGCAGCACAGGTCCCGACGGACGAAAGCTGGCATCCAGCGGAAATGCTGACGCAACGCAACAGTGTGCAAAGCCATATGTTTGACGGCATTAACTTAACAGAGCATCAGCGCCAGCAAATGCGCGATTTGATGCAACGAGCGCGACATGAGCAGCCCCCTGTTAATGTTAGCGAAATGGAGGCCATGCACAGGCTGGTCACCGCAGAAAATTTTGATGAAAACGCAGTGCGCGCTCAGGCGGAGAAAATGGCCCAGGAGCAAGTGGCTCGTCAGGTCGAAATGGCGAAGGTGAGAAACCAGATGTATCGCCTGTTAACGCCCGAGCAGCAAGCGGTTTTGAACAAGAAACATCAGCAACGCATGGAGCAGTTCCGTGAGGTTGCGCAAATGCAGCGCCAGTCTGCGCTGCCGCTCTTTAGTAGCAGTACCCGTAGTAACCAGTAAACCCTGTTTTCCTTGCCATAGACACCATCCCTGTCTTCCCCCACATGATGTGGGGGTTTTTTTTGCCCCTTTTTCGCTATGCCGTGACCTTCATTACCAGCATGCGTCAGACGAATTTCATCAAATCCTGCGAACGGTTAGTTATACTGGCAACATGTCTTTGCAGGAGTCGTTATGAATCATGACTATGCTCGCCTGGTCAGCCGGGCGGCGCTCGCCGCAACGCTTGTGGCAACCTTATTGCTGATCATCAAAATCTTCGCCTGGTGGTATACCGGGTCGGTCAGTATTCTCGCCGCCCTGGTGGATTCGCTCGTGGATATCGCTGCGTCACTCACGAATTTATTCGTCGTGCGCTATTCGCTTCAGCCTGCCGATGAAGAACATACGTTTGGGCATGGGAAAGCGGAATCGCTGGCGGCGCTCGCACAAAGCATGTTTATTTCCGGCTCGGCGCTGTTTCTCTTCCTGACCGGTATCCAGCATCTCATTCAGCCTGAGCCTATGCGCGCGCCGCTGGTCGGGATTGTCGTGACGGTGGCGGCGCTGGTCACTACGCTGATGTTAGTCACGTTCCAGCGCTGGGTAGTGCGTAAAACACGCAGCCAGGCAGTGCGGGCGGATATGCTTCATTATCAGTCTGATGTTATGATGAACACCGCTATTCTGGTGGCGCTGGCCCTCTCATGGTATGGCCTGCGCCGCGCCGACGCGTTATTCGCGCTCGGGATTGGCGTCTGGATTTTATACAGTGCGTTACGGATGGGCTATGAAGCGGTACAGTCGCTGCTCGACCGGGCTCTCCCCGATGACGAGCGCCAGGCGATTGTCGATATTATCGCCGCCTGGCCAGGCGTTCGTGGCGCGCACGATCTACGCACGCGGCAGTCAGGGCCGACCCGCTTTATCCAGCTTCATCTCGAAATGGAAGACAACTTGCCGCTCGTTCAGGCGCACCTTATCGCCGAACAGGTGGAGCAGGCGATCCTGTTCCGGTTTCCGGGGTCGGACGTCATTATTCATCAGGACCCATGCTCAGTCGTCCCGCGTTTTCAGCAAGGGCAATTTGAGCGCTAAGCATTCGTTGTAAAGGCGTGGTTCGGTCAGGCATTTTTTGTATATACCACCCCCACGAGGGCTGACCTGAATCAATTCAGCAGGAAGCTGTTGATATACTATTTGCAGCAATAGTCGATCACCTGTCGCACTTGCGCAGGCGGTTTCCGGCGAAAGTATTCCTTTTGCATTCTACGTTCAGAGGTAGTCATGATTAAGAAAATCGGTGTGTTGACGAGTGGCGGTGATGCGCCAGGCATGAACGCCGCCATCCGCGGTGTAGTCCGTGCGGCGTTGACAGAAGGTCTGGAAGTGTTCGGCGTTTACGACGGCTATCTTGGCCTGTATGAAGACCGCATGATCCAGCTCGACCGCTACAGCGTTTCCGACATGATCAACCGCGGCGGCACCTTCCTGGGTTCCGCGCGTTTCCCGGAATTCCGCGAAGAACATATCCGCGCCGTGGCTATCGAGAACATGAAGAAACGCGGCCTTGATGCGCTGGTGGTTATCGGCGGCGACGGCTCCTACATGGGCGCCAAACGCCTGACCGAAATGGGCTTCCCGTGCATCGGTCTGCCGGGCACCATCGATAACGACGTCGCGGGCACCGATTACACCATCGGTTATTTCACCGCGCTGCACACTGTGGTTGAGGCGATCGACCGTCTGCGTGACACCTCCTCTTCGCACCAGCGTATTTCCATCGTCGAAGTGATGGGCCGTTACTGCGGCGACTTGACCCTGGCGGCAGCCATCGCGGGCGGTTGCGAATTTATCGTTCTGCCGGAAGTTGAATTTAACCGCGAAGATCTGGTCTCTGAAATCAAAGCGGGCATCGCGAAAGGCAAAAAACACGCTATCGTTGCGATCACCGAGCACATCTGCGACATCAATGAGCTGGCGAAATACATCGAAACCGAAACCAAACGCGAAACCCGCGCCACCGTTCTCGGCCACATCCAGCGCGGCGGCTCGCCGGTGCCTTATGACCGCATCCTGGCCTCCCGCATGGGCGCTTACGCCATTGAACTGCTGCTGCAGGGCTACGGCGGCCGCTGCGTCGGCATTCAGAACGAAAAAATGGTGCATCACGACATCATCGACGCTATCGAAAACATGAAGCGTCCGTTCAAAGGCGACTGGCTGGACTGCGCGAAAAAGCTCTACTAAGCCGCTCGTTATGCGCCCGGTACGCTAACGCGGCCGGGCGTTTCTTTTGTCTTCGTTATTCCTCGCAGTTATAGCCAATTTTTTTTTATTCTTTAATCCGCGCCGCGCTTTCTGGCACGCTGCTTTTATTGCAATTCACATCTGAATATTTAAAGAGAGCGTGCGATGAATAAGTGGGGCGTGGGCATTACTTTACTGTTGGCTTCGGCAAGCGTACTGGCGAAAGACGTGCAGCTGTTAAACGTCTCTTACGATCCGACGCGCGAATTCTATGAGCAATACAACAAAGCATTCAGCGCGCACTGGAAAAAAGAGACCGGCGATAACGTCGTGGTCCGTCAGTCGCACGGCGGCTCCGGCAAGCAGGCGACCTCCGTCATTAACGGCATCAAAGCGGATGTCGTGACGCTGGCGCTGGCCTATGATGTGGACGCGATCGCCGAACGTGGGCGCATTGATAAAAACTGGATCAAACGCCTGCCGGACAACTCCGCGCCGTACACCTCCACCATCGTGTTCCTCGTGCGTAAGGGCAACCCGAAGCAAATTAAAGACTGGAACGATCTGGTGAAGCCGGGCGTATCGGTCATCACGCCGAACCCGAAAAGCTCCGGCGGCGCACGCTGGAACTACCTGGCGGCCTGGGGCTACGCGTTGCATCACAACAACGGCGATCAGGCCAAAGCTCAGGATTTCGTCAAAGCGCTGTATAAGAACGTCGAAGTGCTCGATTCCGGCGCGCGCGGCGCGACAAATACCTTCGTTGAGCGCGGCATCGGCGACGTGCTGATCGCCTGGGAAAACGAAGCGCTGCTGGCCGCCAACGAGCTTGGCAAAGACAAATTCGAAATCGTGACGCCGAGTGAATCTATCCTTGCCGAGCCGACCGTCTCGGTCGTCGATAAAGTCGCGCAGGAGAAAGGCACACAGGCCGTGGCCGAAGCTTACCTCAAATACCTCTACTCGCCGGAAGGCCAGGCGATTGCCGCGAAAAACTTCTACCGCCCGCGCGATGCGCAAGTTGCGGCGAAATATGAAAGCACCTTCCCGAAACTGAAACTCTTCACGATTGATGACGTGTTCGGCGGCTGGACCAAAGCGCAACAAACGCACTTTGCGAACGGCGGCACTTTCGATCAGATAAGCCAGCGTTAAATACCCCGGCCACAAGGATGTGGCCCGCCTTCTCCACGTAATAAACCCCCGCTTCGACCCGTTTTACGCTACGCTTTGCGTTTTCAGAATTAATAAGGGCGAAGCATGAAGCGAGCGCTGTGTATTACCGTTGCGCTTATTGCCGTACTGGCGCTGGCCGCGCTGGTGGCGTGGCGTCATTTCCTGCCGGACGATCCGGACGTGTTAAGGCGCATCGTGACGCAGCAGTGCCTGCCTGGCGAGCGTGAACGCAAGGATCCGGCGCCCTGCGTCCAGGTGAACCTCCCCGCGGGATATGCCGTGCTGAAAGATATCAACGGCCCGCTGCAATACCTGCTGATGCCCCTGTGGAAAATCAACGGCATTGAAAGCCCGCTCCTGCTTTCAGATAACACGCCCAACTTTTTCTGGCAGGCGTGGCAGGCGCGCCGCTGGATGAGCGAAAAGCGCGGCAGCCCGGTGCCCGACAGCGCGGTCTCGCTGACCATCAACTCCACGCTGGGCCGCACCCAGAATCATCTGCACATTCACATCTCCTGCCTGCGCCCGGACGTGCGCGCGCAGCTTGACGCCGCGGTGAACGCCATTGGCAGCCGCTGGCAGCCGTTCCCGGGCAACCTTCGCGGTCACGACTATCTGGCGCGCCGTATCACAGGCGAAGAGCTGTCGCGGCGTTCGCCGTTCCTGATGCTGGCGGAAGAGGTGCCGGAGGCGCGCGAGCATATGGGGCGCTACTCGCTGGCGCTGGCGCCGCTCAAAGATGGCGCGTTTGTCCTGCTCGCCACCCACCGTCAGCTTCTGCAACTGAACCTGGCGCACAGCGAAGAGCTTCAGGATCACGACTGCGCGCTGCTTAACCAGGGCACGCCATAACGTTTACTTAACGTCAGGCGCGCCGTAGACTTGCTGAAAATTTCATCAGGAGACAGGTATGTCCGTCTGGCTTGCGCATCCGCTGCTCTTACCCTCCCTTATTATTCTGCTGACCATCGTGCTCTGGGCGACGTCCCTGCTGCCGGAATTCATCACGGCGCTGCTCTTTTTCGCGGTGGCGATGATAGCCAAAATCGCGCCGCCGGAGGTGTTGTTCGGCGGCTTTGCGTCGTCGGCGTTCTGGCTGGTCTTCAGCGGCTTCGTGCTTGGCGTGGCTATCCGTAAAACGGGCCTCGCGGATCGTGCGGCGCGGGCGCTCTCGGCGCGGCTGACCGACTCCTGGTGGCAGATGGTGGCGAGCGTGGTGCTGCTCAGTTATGCGCTGGCGTTCGTCATGCCGTCGAACATGGGGCGCATCGCGCTGCTGATGCCCGTCGTGGCGGCGATGGCGAAACGCGCCGGTATCGAAGAAAATACCCGCGGCTGGTACGGCCTGGCGCTGGCCGTAGGCTTCGGCACGTTCCAGCTCTCCGCCACTATTCTGCCCGCCAACGTGCCCAATCTGGTGATGAGCGGCGCGGCGGAAGGCTCTTTCGGCATTCACCTCAACTATCTGCCCTATCTGCTGCTGCATACGCCGGTGCTGGGGTTGCTCAAGGGCGCAGTGCTGATTGCGCTCATCTGCTGGTTCTTTCCCGGCAAGCCGCAGCCGCCGCGCGAGCTGCCCGCCGCGACGCCAATGAGCCGCGCGGAAAAACGCCTCGGCTGGCTGCTGCTGCTGGTGCTGGCGCTGTGGGTCACCGAAAGCTGGCACGGGATCGGCCCGGCGTGGACGGGGCTGGCGGCGGCGGTTATCACGCTCTTGCCGCGCGTCGGGTTTATTACCGGCGATGAATTCGCAAGCGGCGTCAACATGCGCACCTGCATCTACGTGGCGGGTATTCTGGGGCTTGCGACCACTGTGACCCACACGGGCATCGGCAACGCGGTCGGTACCGCGCTGATACACGTCATGCCGCTCGATCCGCAGCGCCCCTTTACCAGTTTCGCCGCGCTCACGGGCATTACGACGGCGCTCAACTTCATCATGACGGCCAACGGCGTTCCGGCGCTCTATACCACGCTTGCGGAGAGCTTTTCGCGCAGCACCGGTTTCCCGCTGCTCTCGACCATCATGATCCAGGTGCTGGGGTATTCCACGCCGCTATTGCCATACCAGGCGTCGCCAATTGTCGTGGCGATGGCGCTCGGCAACGTCCCGGCGCGCGCCGGGATGAAGCTCTGCCTGGCGCTGGCGATAGTCACCTTTCTTTTCCTGTTGCCGCTCGATTACGGCTGGTTCCGGCTGTTAGGTAAACTCTGAAGCAACGCGACGCGGAGGCCATTATGGCGACGATGCATTTTGCGGTCTGGTATTCCACGACGGACGACGTCCAGGCGCTGCGGGAAACGCTGCCCGCGCCCGGCTGCGGGCGCCACTTTTTGCAGGATTTCGGCTTCGCGCAGGGGTACGCCGACGACGCGATTGCGCTCTGGTATGGCACGACGCCAGGCGAGAAAGGGTCGATTCACCCGCATAACCCGGCGCTCGACCCGCAATTCGCGTTTTTAACCCGCGCGGCGGGAGAACAGCTGTGCGAGCGCGGCATCAGCGAAATTCGCTTTCTGTACGCGCTGCCCGACGTGGACTACTACGGCGAGACGGAATCCTCGCCGCTGCTCGTCTTTCTGGGCAATATTCTCTGCTGCCCGCCGCCCGGTTTTCAGCTGCCGCGATAGGTGGAGTAGCCGTACTGGCTCAGCAGCAGCGGCACATGGTAGTGCTCGTCGGTGTTATCGATATGGAACACCACCGGCACTTCCGGGAAGAAGCTGGACTGCTTGTGCGCGGCAAAATAGTCGCCCGTTTCAAACGTCACGCGGTA
Source organism: Cronobacter turicensis (assembly GCF_041222865.1). NCBI lineage: Bacteria > Pseudomonadati > Pseudomonadota > Gammaproteobacteria > Enterobacterales > Enterobacteriaceae > Cronobacter > Cronobacter turicensis. Next base: position 101,559 of record NZ_CP165997.1, read on the forward strand.
GTCGCCCGCGGCGGCAGGCGCATCCGGCCAGAGCGCTTTGATACGCCCGTCTTTATCGGTCGTCGCCTGGTTCAGCGGCTGCCACGCATTGCCCTGTTTTTTCTCCAGTTTCACTACCACGCCCGGCGCGGGTTTGCCGGTCTGTTCATTCAGCACATGCACGCTCAGTAAATTCGCCGGCGCGGCAAGCGCCAGGCCCGGCAGGGCGAAAAGGGCAGCGGCGGCAAGCGTTTGAAAACGGTTCATCATCATTCCTCCTTAAGTGGTTGTGCGCTTATCCTGCCACTCGCGCGGGCGAAAACGCCTGACGCGAAGATGACAGTTTTGTCATCCGGCGCATCGCCGCTGGGCAGCGCCTGTGTTCTTTGCGAGACTGTCGCCATGAAACTGCTGCTGATTGAAGACAACGATAAAACCCGCGCGTGGCTCGAAAAAGGGTTGCGGGAGGCGGGGCTGGTGGTGGACGCCGTCGCCGACGGGCGCGATGGCCTGCATCTGGCGCTGGAGCACGACTACGCGCTGATCATCCTCGATATCATGCTGCCGGGCCTCGACGGCTGGCAGGTATTACGCGCGCTGCGCACCGCCAAAGCGACGCCGGTGCTCTGCCTGACGGCCAGAGATGCGGTAAGCGATCGCGTGAAAGGGCTGGAGCTGGGGGCCGATGATTACCTGGTGAAGCCCTTTTCTTTCGCCGAACTGCTGGCGCGCGTGCGGGCGCAATTGCGTCGTCATACGCCTGCCGCCGCGACGCTGCAGGTGGCGGATCTGACGCTTGATACCGCGCGCCACGCCGCCAGCCGCGGCGGCGAGCGGATCGCGTTAACCCGTCAGGAATTTACCCTGCTGTGGCTGCTGGCAAGCCGCGTCGGAGAAATTCTGCCGCGCACGCTGATTGCCAGCGAAGTCTGGGGTATTAATTTCGACAGCGAAACCAACGTGGTGGATGTCGCCATCCGTCGCCTGCGCAAAAAAATCGACGATCCGTTCCCGCTTAAGCTGATTGAAACCGTGCGCGGCATGGGATACCGCCTCAACGCGCCGGAGCAGAGCGATGCGTAGCCCCTCATTAACGCTGCGCCTGACGCTCATCTTTACGCTGCTGGTGGCGTTCGCCTGCGGCCTCACCGGGGTGTCGCTCTATCGCTCGTTAAGCGGCGAGCTTGTCTGGCGCGACGATCAGACGCTGCTGAACCGCGCCTCCCAGTTGCGGCAACTGCTGACGGACGGCGCCGAGCCGCGCCAGCTGCCGCTCTTTTTCAACCGGATGCTGGATACCCGCCAGGATCTGCTGCTGATAAAGCGCGCTGACGGCGAGACGCTGGTGAATATCAACCAGGCGGGCGTCACGCTGCCGACGCTTGCGCCGGTGCCGCCAGGACGGAGCGTTAACGCGCAGGCGCTGCACCGCTGGCAGCGGCCCGATGGCGTTTTTATCAGCGCGCTGGCGCTGACGGCAAGCGATGACCGCGGCCCGCTCATCATCACCGTGGCGCGCGTGGCGCAGGAGCGCGCGCAAATGCTGGCGCAATATCGTCGGGAAAGCCTGATGGTGTGTCTGCTGGCGACGCTCGCCGCCGCGCTGCTCAGCCCGTGGCTTATCCGCCGTGGGCTGCGCGCCGTTACCCGCCTCAGCGAGGCCACCGCCCGCACCGGCAGCGAGACGCTGCAACAGCCGCTCAGTCTGGAGACCCTGCCGCGCGAGCTGCTGCCGCTCGGCGAGGCGCTCAATACCATGCGTCACCGGCTGGCGGAGGATTTTGCGCGGCTGACGCGTTTTGCCGACGATCTCGCTCATGAACTGCGCACGCCGGTCAACATTCTGCTGGGGCAAAATCAGGTCGCGCTGCAACGCCCGCGCAGCGTGACGGAGTATCAGAGCCTGCTTGCCGGGAATATCGAGGAGCTGGAGCAGATGACCCGGCTTATTGAAAACATTCTGTTTCTCGCCCGCGCCGATCATCAAAACATCGCGCTGAAGCGCGAGTCGCTGGCGCTTGAGCCGTTTATCTATCCGTTGACCGATTTTCTGGAGCCCCTGGCGGAGGAGCAGAACATTACGTTTCGCGTGCAGGCGAGCGGGGCGATTTTCGCCGATCGTCTGCTCCTCCAGCGAGCGCTTACTAATCTTCTGACGAATGCGCTTCGCCACGCGCCTATGGGCAGCGAGGTGCGGATCGTGGCCGTTCAGGAGGCGGGCGAAACCGTGCTAAGCGTCGCCAACCAGGGCGCGCCAGTCGAGGAGGCGGAAAAGCTGTTTCTGCCTTTCTGGCGCGGCGATAACGCGCGCGCCACGCCCGGCACCGGGCTTGGGCTGGCGCTCACGCAGGCGATCGCGCGCCTGCACGGAGGGGAAACCACAGTAGACCATGAGGCGGGCTGGAACCGCTTTATTCTGCGGTTCCCGGCGGCCTGATCAGGAGAGCTTCAGCGCCGCCATCATGCCGATAATATTGGTCGCTGAATGCAGCACGATGGGCGCCAGCAGGCTGCCAGTGTGAAGGCGCACCTGGCAGAGAATTATCGAGAAAACAAACAGCCAGACGAAGGTGGTGGGCATCTGATACTGCGCGTGGCCGATGGCGAAAAACAGCGACGTGCCGACCATCGCGATCGTCTGGCCGGTTTTCCCCCAGCCGATGCCCGCATTCAGCAAAAAGCCGCGGCAGATAACTTCTTCCACCACCGGCGCCAGCAGGCAGATGCAGACCGCCGTGAGCGCAAGGTTAAGGGATGACATCTGCGAAAGCGTCGCGCTCCAGGGCTCCTGCCTGCCGAACAGTCCATGAATGATGGAGAGCGCCAGCAGCGCCAGCCCCGGCAATACCAACGACTGCACGCTCAGCCCGCCCACAGGCAGCAGGCCGAAGCGCTTCTGGTAACGCTGCCAGCAAAACAGCGCGAATGGCAGCCAGAACATGAAATAGAGCAGCGGCGTGGCGAACCCGGCGCGGTAAATGCGCATATAACCCGGCAGCATCGACACCACCATCGGCAGCATAAACCAGGCCAGCCCGACGGCAATACAAAGCAGCGTATGTTGAAATCTGTCGGCGGGCGCGTTCATCGAGACGTCCTTGTGGTAAAGGAAAGGAGAGCGGGCCGTTCCCGCTGCGGCGGATTATACCTGGCCTTTCCCCGCCGATAAGCTTTTTTGTAAAGGCCTGCGTCAGAAACGCAGGCCTTTGGCAATGCTTAACCGCGCTCTCCGTACTGCTCGTCGGACACGTGTTCCAGCCACTCCACTACGCTGCCGTCCTGCGCTTCCTGAATCGCGATATGCGTCAGCGGTGTGGTCGGGCTGGCGCCGTGCCAGTGTTTTTCATGCGGCGGGATCCAGACCACATCGCCGGGGCGAATTTCGCGGGCGGGCTCGCCCCAGGTCTGCACATAGCCGAAACCGGCGGTAACGATAAGCGTCTGGCCCAGTGGATGCGTATGCCAGGCCGTTCGCGCGCCCGGTTCAAACGTGACGCTGCCGCCGCTGGCGCGCGCCGGAGCATTCGCCGGGAAGAGCGGATCGACGCGCACCGTACCGGTAAACCAGTCCTGGGGGCCGGCGTAAGACGCCTGTGAACCACAATGGTAAATATCAGTCATCATTTAACTCCTCTTTTGCGGCGAAGAGGCGGCGTTGTGCGCCGAAAAGCGGTGAAGCCGCCCCGTTCGTGGTTATTCAAGATTATTTCAGGTTAGCTTTAAAGAACGAGGTCAGCTTCGCGAACGGGATGAGATCGGTACGATCGTACAAATCCACATGGCCCGCGTTCGGCACGATGTAGAGTTCTTTCGGCTGCGCGGCGCGACGATAGGCGTCTTCGCTAAACTCCTTCGAATGCGCCTGATCGCCGGTAATAAAGAGCATCGGGCGCGGCGAAATCGTCTCGATATCGTTGAACGGATAGAAGTTCATAAACTTCACGTTACTGGTAAGCGTCGGGTGCGTGGTGAGCGCTGGCGTGGAGCCTTTCGGCGTAAATTCACCGCGCGGCGTGCGGTAGAAATCGTAAAACTCTTTCTCAATAGCCGAAGTGTTTTCATCAATTTTATGCACGGTGCCGCTGGTATAGCGTGTTTCGCCGCCTGTGAACTCCACCTCGCGCTGCGCTGCCGCGTCGGCAATAATTTTCTGGCGCTGCTCAGGCGTTAATGAATGGTGAAGCGCGTTGCGATTCGCCGAGCCCATGTCATACATGCTGACCGTGGCAATGGCCTTCATGCGCGGGTCGATTTTGGCCGCGCTGATGACGAAGCTGCCGCTGCCGCAGATGCCCAGCACCCCGATGCGGTTTTTATCGACGAACGGACGCGTGCCGAGATAATCCACCGCGGCGCTGAAATCTTCCGCATAGATATCTGGCGAAACAGCGTTGCGCGGCTGGCCTTCGCTTTCGCCCCAGAAGGAGAGATCGATAGCGAGCGTGACAAAGCCCTGCTCCGCCAGCTTCTGGGCGTAAAGATTCGAGCTTTGTTCTTTCACCGCGCCCATCGGGTGGCCGATAATAATCGCCGGATTTCTGGCGTGTTGATTCATCTCTTTCGGCATGAACAGATTGCCGGTGACCTTCATCTGGTACTGGTTTTTGAAGGTCACTTTCTGACGGGTGACGCTGTCGCTCTCATAAAAGTTATCAGCGCCCCGCGACATATCGGCGGCGCTCGCGGCAAACGCGCTGGCCAGCAGACCTAACAGCAAAGTAAAAGCTTTCATGGTGTTATCCTCAAAAAGGCCGGGCGATGGCGCCGCCCGGCGGGTTTAGCGTCAGGCCAGCGTGGCGGTATCGATGACAAAGCGGTATTTCACGTCGCCTTTGATCATGCGCTCCCATGCCGCGTTAATGTCCTCGGCGCGGATAAGCTCAATGTCGGCGACGATATGGTGTTCGGCGCAAAAATCGAGCATCTCCTGAGTTTCCGGAATGCCGCCAATCATCGAACCCGCGATAGCGCGGCGTTTGAAAATCAGGTTAAAGACTTCCGGCGACGGATGCGGCGACGCGGGCGCGCCCACCAGCGTCATCGTGCCGTCGCGTTTTAAAAGCGCAGTGAAGGCGTCCAGGTTGTGCGGCGCTGCCACGGTGTTCAGGATGAAATCGAAGCTTTTGGCGTGCGCCTGCATTTCATCGGCATTGCGCGATACCACCACCTCATCCGCGCCCAGCGCTTTCGCCGCGTCGCGTTTGGATTCTGACGTGGTAAACGCGACGACCTGCGCGCCCATCGCGTGCGCCAGTTTGATGCCCATATGCCCGAGCCCGCCGATGCCGACGATGCCCACTTTTTTCCCAGGCCCAGCCTGCCAGTGACGCAGCGGAGAATAGGTCGTGATGCCTGCGCACAGCAGCGGCGCGACGGCGGCGAGCTGGGATTCCGGATGACGGATGCGCAGCACATAGCGCTCATGAACGACAATCTGCTGTGAATAACCGCCGAGCGTATGGCCTGGCGCGTCCGGCGTCGGGAAGTTATAGGTGCCGATCATATGATCGCAGTAGTTCTCAAGCCCTTCATCGCACTCTTCGCAGTGTTTGCAGCTGTCGACGATGCAGCCCACACCCACCAGATCGCCGGGCGTAAAACCGGTTACTTTCGTGCCGATCGCGGTGACGCGGCCGACGATTTCATGGCCCGGTACGCAGGGAAATAACGTGCCCGCCCATTCGGCGCGCGCCTGGTGAATATCCGAGTGGCAAACGCCGCAATACGCGATGGCGATTTGTACGTCGTGCTCGCCGGGCTCGCGGCGGGTAATCGCCATCGGTTCAAGTGGTTGAGTGGCGGAAAGCGCGCCAATAGCGTTAATTTGCATAACGAAACTCCTCAGTTTTCAGCCGGATTACGGTTCAGATGTCAGGATGGGCATCCTGTTTTGATGTGATGGCTGCCAGCAGGGCCGCCAGCAGCAACAGCCCGGCGCTCAGAAAGAACGCGCTGCGCCAGCCGCTGTGGTCGAAGGCGAACCCGCCAAGCGTGGAGCCGAGCGCGATGGAAAGCTGGACAACCGCCACCATCAGGCCGCCGCCCGCCTCGGCGTTGTCAGGCAGCGTCCGGGCGACCCAGGTCCACCAGCCCACGGGCGCGGCGGTGGCGATAAGCCCCCAGCCGCACAGCAGCGCCGCGACCAGCGACAGGTTGTGGCCAACTCCCGTCAGCGCGACGGCAATCACCGCCATTAAAAAAGGGATAGCGATAAGCGTCCGGTAGAATCCCGAGCGCAGCGCGCCGCCAATCAGCAGCGTGCCGCTAAACCCGGCGGCGCCGATTGCCAGCAAAATGAGCGACAGCGTGGAGACATTGACGCGGGTGACGGTCTCCAGAAACGGCCGCACGTAGGTAAAGAGCGCGAACTGGCCCATGAAGAAAATCCCGCAGGCCGCCATGCCCGCGATCACCAGCGGCTGGCGCAGCGCGCCGCCAGCGCGCCCGTTATGCCCCTGCGCAGGCATCGCAGGCAGGCTTCGCCATTGCCAGATAAAGGCGAACAGCGCGATCGGTGTGAGGCAGAAGAACGCGCCGCGCCAGCCGATAACTGCGCCGAGCCAGCTGCCGAGCGGGGCGGCAATCACCGTCGCCAGCGCGTTGCCGCCGTTGAAAATCGCCAGCGCGCGCGGCACCTGATGACGCGGCACCAGCCGAATCGCCGTCGCGGCGCTGAGCGACCAGAACCCGCCGATCGCCACGCCGATCAGCGCGCGGCCCGCCATATAGGTGCGGTAATCGGGCGCAAGCGCGATGATGACGCCGGACAGCGCCATCAGCAGCGTCAACCCCAGCAGCAACGCCTTGCGGTTGAGATTGCCGGCGAGCCGTGACAGAAACAGGCTGGTCAGCACCGCCAGCGCGCCGGAAATCGCGATCCCCTGGCCCGCCAGCCCTTCGCTGACGCCTAAATCACGCGATACCGGCGTCAGCAGGCTCACCGGCATAAATTCCGAGGCCACCAGCGCAAAGGCGCACAGCGTCATTGCCAGCACGCCGCTCCAGTAAGCGCGCGGCCCGGTGTCATCATGGGGGGTGTTCGTCATCGTCAACAGGCCCTGTAGCGTTATACGTAATGGTCTGACGCGTTGCATGGGGCGCACGCCAGCGCAGGCGCCGTGAAAACGCGGCGCATGGCTGAAAACCGTGGTGTTATTGGGTGCCAAACATCGGGCGCAGCAGATGTTTGGCACCGTAAAGAGAAGCGGCGCGTAAGCGAGCATCGCAAGGTCAGAACGGATTGTTGCTGAAAGTTTTACACGGGTACGGTAGGGTGACTAGCTAATGAATACTGAACACCGTTATTAGTGTGGCTAATAAATCAAGGCAGGAACACGGGCGATGAAACGCAACCTGAACGATCTGTTTTCATTTGTGACTGTGGCGCGTGAGGGCAGTTTTACCCGCGCGGCGGCGCAACTTGGCGTGACGCAGTCGGCGTTAAGCCAGGCGATTGCCGGGCTGGAAAACCGGCTGAAGTTACGTTTGCTGACGCGCACGACGCGCCGTATTTCGCTCACTGCCGCGGGCGAGCGTTTGCTGGAGGCCATCGGCAACCGGTTTGATGAAATCGAAGCGGAGCTCGATATGCTGAGCGCGCTGCGCGATAAGCCTGCCGGAAAGGTGCGCATTACCTGCGACCCGCATGTGCTGCACGCGCTCTTGTTGCCGAAACTCACGCCGATATTGCGCGATTATCCGGATATTCAGATGGAATTTGACGCGAACCACGGTTTCCGGGATATCGTCGCAGACCGTTTCGATGCGGGCGTGCGCCTGGGCGGCACTATCGATAAAGACATGATTGCGGTGCCGATTGGCCCGCCGATGCGGATGGCCGCCGCCGCGTCGCCAGCGTACTTTGCCGCGCATCCGGTGCCGCAAACGCCGCACGATCTGGTGCATCACAACTGTATTAACCTGCGCATGACCAGCGCGGGCGGGCTGTATGTCTGGGAGTTCGACGATAAGGACGGGCCGGTAAATGTGCGCGTTGACGGCCAGCTGATATTTAACACGTCATCGCATATCGTTCATGCCGCGCTCGACGGGCTGGGCATCGCGTTTCTGCCGGAAGGGGAATTCGACGATCATTTTAATGCCGGCAATCTGGTGCGCGTGCTGGAGACGTGGTGTGCGCCGTTTCCCGGCTATTACCTCTATTATCCCAGCAGAAAGCAGCCTTCTCCGGCCTTTTCAATGGTAGTCGAGGCGCTGAAAGAGACCGGAAGCCGGAAAGCGAAAAAGGCGTAGCGTCAGGCGCTCAGTCGCGCCAGGCCTGCCCGCGCAGGGGGATACTCGCCGCACTCCTCATAAAACGTCTGCGCATCCGCCGTCATGCCGGAGATTTCAAGAATTACCCCGATGTTGTACCAGGCCTTAAAACTGGTCACGCCCGCTTTGCTGCCCTCCGGCATACGGGTGCAGTGTAAAAAGGTGTCTACTGCCGCCTGTAGCTGGCCGTTATTCATCAAAATCAGCGCCTTAAGAAACAGAAAATCGGCGGAGGTATACCAGCGTTCGTAATCGAGAATGCTCAGAGCCGCCGCGTAGTCGCCCTGATTAATCAGCGCATAGCCCAGCGTTTCGACCAGCTCTTCGACATACTCCAGCGCCACATTCGGCTCATAACTCAGCGCGTTGCGAAACGCGTCTGTCGCCGGGGCGTAGTCGCGTTTGAGAAAATGACTTTTGCCAAGCTGAAACCAGAGATAAGGATCGTCCGGCTGCGTCTGCAACGCCCGCTCCAGCAGGCGGATATTGCGGGTGATTTTATCCGTCTCCTGCAACACCGCTTTTTTATAGCCGACGTGATCGAGCGTCAAGGGCGCCGGGAACCTCTCGCCTGGCATGTGGCCTTCACGTGGCGTCACCTGCTCGTGGATCACGCCCTGATAGTGATAACGCGCCTTCGGGAACAGGCGCGACACCCGCTCGCGCAGGGTGGTTACCCCGTCGCCTTCATCAATGTAGTTAATTCGCTCCACGCGCCCGACGCCGTCCGGGTGCGCATGGATAAGCGCCTGTAGCGCTGGAATATCTACCGCCGTTATGGATTCATCGGCATCAATCACCAGCACCCAGTCATAACGGGCGTACGCCAGCGAGGCGTTGCGCGCCGCCGCGAAATCGTCCACCCACGCGAAGTCATACACCTTGTCGGTAAAGCGCCGCGCGACGGCTCTGGTGTCGTCCTGCGAGCCGGTATCGACAATCACGATATCGTCAAAATGCGCGGCGACGGTGGCCAGTGTGTCGGCAAGATGTTTTGCCTCGTTTTTCACGATCATGCAGATGGAAATCATAGCGTCAGGTTCAGGCGGCTTCGGGGGAATTCACGATACCAGAGGTATCGGCGGCGGGCGGCAATTTTTTAGCGGCCCCTGCCAGCGCGTCAGCGCCGTCTATTATTAACTCTACGTTATAAAAAAAGCCGCGCGGCATCGCAGCGGCGACGATCTTTTCACTTTGACAATACTGGAGGCCTGGCATGAGCAACCACGGCGATGAAACACACCACGGGCATCTGCGCGATGCAGGCGGCCCGCCGCCGCAATATGTCGCGCTGAGGCTGAAGGTGAATGGCGAAACCCGGCAACTGGACGTCGACACCCGCACGACGCTTCTGGACGCGCTGCGCGAGAATCTGGCGCTCACCGGCACCAAAAAAGGGTGCGATCACGGCCAGTGCGGCGCATGTACGGTCATTATCGACGGACGGCGCGTGAACTCGTGCCTGACCCTGGCGGTGATGCACCAGGATGCCGACGTCACCACCATTGAGGGCCTGGGAACGCCGGAGAATCTGCATCCGATGCAGGCGGCGTTTGTGGAGCATGACGGTTTTCAGTGCGGCTATTGCACGCCGGGGCAGATCTGCTCCTCGGTCGCGATGCTTAAAGAAATCGACGCGGGCATCCCAAGCCATGTGACGCACGATTTAGTCTCGCCCCCGGAAATGACCGCCGATGAGATCCGCGAGCGGATGAGCGGCAATATCTGCCGCTGCGGCGCGTACGCCAATATTCTTGCTGCGATCGAAGATGTCGCCGGGAGCGGATCCTCATGAAAGCTTTCACTTACGAACGCGCCGCGACGCCCGCAGAGGCGGCGGCCAGCGCGCAGCGCACGCCGGGCGCAAAATTCATCGCGGGCGGCACCAACCTGCTTGACCTGATGAAACTGGAGATAGAAACGCCGGTGCATCTTATTGACGTCAACGATCTCGCGCTGGACACGATTGAACCCACGCAAGAGGGCGGGCTGCGGATCGGCGCGCTGGTGCGCAATACCGATCTGGCGGCAGATGAACGCGTGCGCCGCGATTACGCCGTGCTCTCACGCGCGCTGCTGGCCGGGGCGTCCGGGCAGTTACGCAACCGCGCGACCACGGCAGGAAACCTGTTACAGCGCACCCGTTGTCCCTATTTCTACGATACCAACCAGCCGTGCAATAAGCGCCAGCCCGGTAGCGGCTGCGCCGCCATGCAGGGTTACAGTCGCCAGTTAGCCGTAGTAGGCGCGAGCGACGCCTGTATCGCCACGCACCCGAGCGATATGGCGGTCGCCATGCGCCTGCTGGACGCGGTGGTGGAAACCATCAACCCGAACGGCCAGGCGCGCCGCATTCCGGTCGCGGAATTTTACCGCGCGCCTGGCGATACGCCGCATCTGGAAACGGCGCTTGAGCCCGGCGAATTCATTACGGCCGTCACCCTGCCGCCGCCCGCGGGCGGGACGCATATCTACCGCAAAGTGCGCGACCGTGCCTCTTACGCGTTCGCGCTGGTGTCGGTGGCGGCGATTGTGCAGCCAGACGGCACCGGACGTGTGGCGGTAGGCGGCGTGGCGCATAAACCCTGGCGGCTTGAGGGCGCGGATGCGCAGGTGCCCCACGGCGCGCAGGCGGTCTGTGACGCGCTGTTCGCCGATGCGCAGCCGACGGCGGAAAACGCATTCAAGCTGGTGCTGGCGAAACGCACCATCGCCTCGGTACTGACGCAAGCGAGGGCAGGCTGATGAAATTTGAAAAACCGGCAACAGAAAACCCGATCGACCAGCAGAACGTGGTCGGGCAGCCGCGCGATCGCATCGACGGCCCGCTGAAAACCTCGGGCCAGGCCACTTACGCCTATGAGTGGCACGATGAAGCGCCGAACGCCGCCTACGGCCACGTGGTGGGATCGGCCATCGCCAAAGGGCGCATCGTCGCGATGGATATCCAGGCGGCGCAACAGGCCCCCGGCGTGCTGGCCGTGGTGACGGCGGAAAACGCCGCCGTGCCCGGTAAGGGCGACATGAACGCCGCCACGCTGCTGGGCGGCCCGGAAATCGAGCATTATCACCAGGCTATCGCGCTGGTGGTGGCGGAAACCTTCGAACAGGCGCGCGCGGCCGCCGGGCTGATTACGGTGGAATATGAAGAAGCGCCGGGGCGTTACGATCTCGCGAAGGAAAAACCGTCGGTGACCACGCCGCCGGACGATACGCCTGATAAAATCGTCGGCGATTTCGCAAGCGCTTTTGAAAGCGCCGCCGTGCAGCTCGATGCCACCTACACCACGCCGGATCAAAGCCATATGGCGATGGAGCCGCATGCGTCCATGGCCGCGTGGGAGGGCGATAAACTCACGCTCTGGACGTCCAGCCAGATGATTAACTGGTGGCGCGGCGATCTCGCCAAAACGCTCGATATCCCCCTTGAAAATATCCGCGTGCGTTCGCCGTTTATCGGCGGCGGCTTTGGCAGCAAACTCTTTCTGCGCAGCGACGCGGTGCTGGCGGCGCTTGGCGCTCGCGCAACACAGCGCCCTGTGAAAGTGATGCTGCCGCGCCCCTTTATCCCCAATAACACCACCCACCGCCCGGCCACTCTTCAGCGGGTGCGCATCGGCGCGCGCAACGACGGGCGTATCACGGCGATCGCTCATGAAAGCTGGTCCGGCAACCTGCCTGGCGGCCCGACGGAGACTGCGACCAACCAGACGGAGCTGCTCTACGCGGGCGCGAACCGCCATACCGGCCTGCGGCTGGCGGAGCTGGATCTGCCCGAAGGCAACTCCATGCGCGCGCCCGGCGAAGCGCCTGGCATGATGGTGCTGGAGATCGCCATGGATGAGATGGCCGAAAAACTCGGCATCGATCCGGTGGAGTTTCGCATCATCAACGACACGCAAGTCGACCCGGCGCACCCGGAGCGCTTTTTCTCGCGCCGTCAGCTGGTGGAGTGTCTGCGTACCGGCGCGGCGCACTTTGGCTGGGATCAGCGCAACCCGCAACCGGCGCAGGTGCGCCAGGGCGACTGGCTGATTGGGCTCGGTATGGCGGCGGGCTTTCGTAATAACCTGGTGACCCCATCGGGCGCGCGCGTGCATCTGGACGCGCAGGGCCAGGTGACCGTGGAAACGGACATGACGGATATCGGCACCGGCAGCTACACCATCATCGCGCAAACCGCCGCCGAAATGATGGGCGTGCCGCTGGAGCGCGTAACCGTGCGCCTGGGTGATTCCGATTATCCCATCTCTTCCGGCTCGGGCGGGCAGTGGGGCGCGAACAGCTCCACGGCGGGCGTGTACGCGGCGTGCGTCAAACTGCGCGAAGCCGCAGCCAACAAGCTTGGTTTTGACCCTAATCGCGCCGAATTTTTCGATGGCAACATTCAGGGCGACGGGCGCATCGCGGCGCTTGCACAAGCGGCTGCTGACGGCACGCTGACCGTTGAAGACACCATGGAATATGGCGATCTCGACAAACTGTTTCAGCAGTCCACGTTTGCCGGGCATTTTGTCGAGGTGGCCGTTGAGGCCAACACCGGTGAAGTGCGCGTGCGCCGGATGCTGGCGGTCTGCGCCGCCGGGCGCATTCTCAACCCGAAAACCGCGCGCAGCCAGGTCATCGGCGCGATGACGATGGGGCTTGGCGGGGCGCTGATGGAAGAGCTGTTCGTCGATACGCGGCGCGGCTTTTTCGTTAATCACGACATGGCGCTCTATGAGGTGCCGGTGCATGCCGATATCCCGACGCAGGAGGTGATTTTCCTTGAAGACACCGATCCGGTGTCGTCGCCGATGAAAGCCAAAGGCGTGGGCGAGCTGGGCCTGTGCGGCGTCAGCGCCGCTATCGCGAACGCCATTTACAACGCCACCGGCGTGCGCGTGCGCGATTACCCCATCACGCTGGATAAGCTGCTTGAGGGGCTGCCAGAGTTCGCCTGAGGACGCGACGGCTGGCGGCCGCGCGTCGCCAGCCGAACCGTATCGCAGTTTGACAAAAGGATGAGAAAAGGTGCTGCAACAATCCCTGCTGACAGAACAGGCGCGACCTGAAGCGGCGTTCCTGACCGACGACAGCACCGCGATTTTGCGATTTGCGGCGCAGGCGCTTCGCGCAGGCATGGCGGCGGCGCTGGTCACGCTGGTGGAAATCCGCGGCGGCTCGTCACGTGCGCTGGGCGCGCAGATGGCCGTGCGCGATGACGGCGCATATTGCGGCTTTGTTTCCGGCGGTTGCGTGGAGGCGGCAGCGGCTTACGAGGCGCTGGAGGCGATCGTCTGCGGCGAAGACCGTCTGGTGAAATATGGCGAAGGCTCGCCTTATTTCGATATCGTGCTGCCGTGCGGCGGCGGCATTACGCTCGCGATTCATCCGCTACGTGCGGCGACGCCGCTGCTGGCGGTGCTAAACGCGCTGGCGCAGCGCAAACCGGCGGGGCTGCGTTATCACCCTTCCACGCAGACGCTGCAAAGCGTGCTGCCGGTACAAAAGACCGGCTGGCGCGACGACGCCTTTGACGTGCGCTACACGCCCTGCACGCAGGTCATCATTTTTGGCCGCTCCGTGGAGGCGGAAGCCACCGCCAGTATCGCGCGGGCGGCAGGCTACGAGGTGCAGGTGAATGACGGTACTCACCCGCAGGAAATCTGCGCGCAGATAGACAGCGATACCGCCGTGATTGTGCTTTTTCACGATCCTGACCGCGAGTTACCGGTGCTTGAGGCGGCGCTTGCTGATGCGCCATTTTATATCGGCGCGCTCGGCAGCCAGCGCACCCATGCCGCACGCACAACGGCGTTACGCGAGCGGGGCTTTGGCGAGCAGGACATCGCCCGCATCAAAGCGCCGATCGGTATTTTCCCGCAAGCCCGCGACGCGCAGTCGCTGGCGCTGTCGATTCTTGCCGATGTTGCGGCGGCGCGCCTCAACCGTGAGGCCGCAGGCTGATGCCCGAAGCCCAGCCGGTCATCATTATTCTCGCTGCCGGAAAGGGCGAGCGCTTTCGCGCGGGTGGCGGGACAACGCACAAGCTGGAGGCGCTGCTGGCGGGCAAACCGGTGTTGCAACACGTGCTGGCGGCGGCGCAGGCGTCGGGTCTGCCGTGGCATCTGGTCAGGCCGGAAGGCGGCACTGACGGCATGGGCGGTTCTATCGCGCTCGGCGTGAAAGCGACGCCAGCCGCCGCAGGCTGGCTGATCCTGCCGGGGGATCTGCCGCTGATAACGGCCGCGTCGCTGCGACAGGTGGCTACGGCGCTGAATGAAAAGCCCGTCGTGGTGCCGCACTACCAGCAACGTCACGGACACCCGGTCGGCTTCCGGCGTGAATATTTCGACGCGCTTGCCGCGCTTTCTGGCGATGAGGGCGCCAAAGCCATTGTGCGGGCGGCGCGGGCGCGCGCAGACGTATTGACGCTTGCGTTAAACGACGCGGGCATCGTGCAGGATATCGACGTGCCTGCGGATTTACTGGCGGCGGAACCACATCACAATTAACGCCGTGCAGACTTTACGAACATGTCGGTCAAATGCGTAAAATCTGACGGCGTTTCTCTCTTACGCCGCCAGGTTATTTAACGCGTCCAGGGTTTCCTGAGAGAGCGTTAATTCCGTGGCCTTGCTGTTTTCATGGAAATGCGCGACTGACGACGTACCCGGAATTAACAAAATATTCGCCGAGCGGTTTAACAGCCAGGCGAGCGCTACCTGCATCGGCGTCGCTGATAATTGCGTTGCGATAGTCTCAAGCGTTGAAGACTGTAACGGTGAGAATCCGCCTAGCGGGAAAAACGGCACATAAGCAATCCCGGCGGCGGCCAGTTCATCAATTAACGCCTCATCGCCCCGGTGAACGATGTTATACATGTTTTGCACGCAGCTTATCGGCGTTATCTGCCGCGCTTGCGTAACCTGATTTTGCGTGACGTTACTCAGGCCGATATGTTTAACCAGCCCTTGTTCTTTTAATTTCACCAGCGCCATGAGCGGCGCTTCGATAGATCCTTCCGCCGGGCCATGAACATCAAACATCACGCGCAAATTCACTACATCCAGCGCGTCGAGTTTCAGATTGCGCAAATTATCGTGTACGGCCTGGGTTAATTCATCAGCCGAAAGCGCCGGATTCCACGAGGCATCATTCCCGCGTGTCGCGCCGACTTTAGTCACAATAGTCAGGTCGTCACGGTAAGGATATAACGCTTCGCAAATCAGTTGATTCGTAATATGCGGCCCGTAAAAATCGCTGGTATCAATATGATTGACGCCCGCCTCAACGGCCGCACGTAATACGCTGAGCGCCGCGTTTTTATCTTTTGGCGGGCCAAATACGCCGGGGCCTGCGAGCTGCATCGCGCCGTAACCAAACCGTCTGACTTCACGGCTGCCGAGTTTATAGGTACCGCTTTTTTCAATACTGTTCATGACGACCTGCTTGCTGTATCGGTGTGAAGGAAGTATTAGTATATGAAGCATCCTTCAGTTTAAGAATTCGCATTCCATGAAGACGACCGCAGCACCGCTCAGCCCGCGTAAAGCCCCGATCCAACGCCGTTCCGTGGCGACGGTGGAGGCGCTTCATACGGCGACCATTCAGGTTTTAGTGGCCGAAGGACTCAGCCGCTGCACCACCACGCGCGTGGCCAGCCGCGCCGGAATGTCGGTCGGTAGCCTTTATCAGTATTACCCTAACCGCGACGCGCTGCTTTCCGGCGTGCTGGAATTGCACTTAACCAAAATCGCCGACGCGCTTGAGGCCGCCTGTATTTCCGTGCGCGGCAAACCCGTCGGGGAAATGGCCTGTGCGATGGTGCAGGCTTTTCTGAGCCTGAAATTAGCCAATCCTGATGAATCAAAAGCGTTGTATGGCGTCGCGGCAGAGCGCGACGGCGCGCGACTGATGGGCGTGATGTACCAGCGAATGGTGAATGATATTGCGCAAACGCTTGTCACTGCGCCGAACAATACGTTCCCCGACCCGGTATTTACCGCCCATATGGCGCTGGGCGTCATTACCGGGCCGACGAAATCGTTTCTCGAAGGGTTTATTCCGCACGACTATACCGATCAATTCCAGACGCATTTATCCCGTCTGCTGGGGGATTATTTGAAAGGGTAACAGGAATCATTAATTATGAAATAAGATAAAATTAAAAATAACATCATGCTTGTCAATATTTACTGCGTTTTTTAATCTTTATCAAAAAGCAGGCGATTAAATTCCAACTTCTTTTTACTTCTTATGTCGTATAACGGTAAATAACCGTTATCGCTGACTTGATCTGTTCAATGAGGCAATGAAAAAGCTAATATTATCGACATAACTTAATAAAGGAGTTCATTATGGCTGTCCCGGCACATTTATAGCTTTATGACGCTTCGGGCGCGTTAATTAGCGGTGGCTCAGAGGTGGCGGGCCGCGAGGGGAGTATAGAGATTCAGAGCTTTGGTCATGGTTTGTCTGTACCTTATGACGGGAATACCGGGAAACTAACAGCAACACGTGTTCATAATCTGATGAATATAGAAAAGGAATTTGATAAATCATCTCCTTATCTTTATCGCGCAGTCGCTACCAGTGAAAAGCTACAGCGCACGATAATTCGCTGGTATCGAATTAACCATGCGGGTATGGAAGAAGAGTTTTTCCAGATGATACTCGAAGACGTAAGAATTACTGGCATTCATCCCAATATGCAAAATTTTAAACACCCGGAGGGATTGCTTTCCACGCCGATGGAATCCGTAGGGTTGATTTACAACAAAATAACCTGGAAATACCTGAACGGGAATATCCAATACACGGATGCATGGAACAGCCAAATGTATGCTTAGGATAGCGCTATGATCAATTGTGAACTTAACTACAACGAGAAAACCGCAGACGGTAAACTGTTATTGCGTTGCGCTGGTATAGGCGTTTTCCCTGTATTTTCTGGGCTGGGCAGTTACAAAAATGTGCTTGAATTTTCTGACAGACGTAACGGGCCTATTCCCTTGGGAAAATACTGGATAGTCGATCGACCACGAGGTGGGCCGTATTCGAGATTTCGGACATGGCAAAAAGAAAGATCCACAGGTAATATCTACGATGAATGGTTTGCGTTATTTAGGCAAGACGGGTTCCTTGACGACACAACTGTTGTTGGAGGAACGTCCCGTAAAAGTTTTAGGCTTCATCCCTTAAGAAAGGACGGGACTGGTGTTTCTGATGGGTGCATAACTTTTTATAACAGAACTGATTTTTATATTTTGAGAGCCGCATTGTTGAATACAATGAAATATGTTGTTTACTGTAACGGGCTTGAGGCCTATGGCGATATTAACGTTATAGGGATGCCTTATGCCAATACGTTTTAAATGTTTTTTAAAAAAAATATTGCAATTATTGATATTAATTTTTATTCCCCCGGTAAATATGATTTTTATGGGAGCACGAGCCTATGGTGGAGGACTACCTCCGTTCTTTGTAACGCTTTCACTGCTTTTCTTTAATCTTTTTTTGTGGGGGGTAACGATAAGGCTAGTGGGTTTATGGTCCTGGAGTAAACTCATCAGAGGTGGAGTTTATTATGCTTGTTTTCTGGCTATAATTATTTTTTCTGATGTTGGATATTATTCTGAGTATCTGGCCTGGTACCTTGTAAACCATCATTCTTCCGCGGAAAGGTTTACAGAAATTGAAAGTCAGATCGATTTTTTAGAGGGATTGTTTTTTATCGGCTCAGCAACGGTTATGGCGTTAATCGTCTCAGTGACGCTTATTGCTGCGGCGGGTAAAATCATAAATAAAAGACAAGCCATCAGAAGGAAGTTAAGAAGCGACTAATCACAAAGCGGGAAGGCATTTTGGCGGAAGATCACAGGAGTCGAACCTGCCCGGGACCGCTGGCGGCCCCAACTGGATTTGAAGTCCAGCCGCCTCACCGGAGACGACGATCTTCCGCGCCTGCATTGCTACATGGAGGCCGGCGCATTATAGGCGCGTTTCAGACGCTTACCAATACCCCCGTCACACTCTTTTTTCGCCCTTCAGACCCCCGTTGTCCGGTTTTGCTTAAGTGTTTTTTCGCCATTACCGGTCATAAAATTTATTCACTCGTTGCATCAGCAAGTTATCGCGATCACAGAAATCAAGAATCATAAGTAAATAACCAGAAAACAGAATATCTGGCGGTTCTGAACGGCGCTAAAAAACTTAAGCGAAATTTCGCGTATTGCCGGAGGACCACCGAATGAGTGAGCAAGTGCTTTCCGTGAAGGAGAAGATTGGCTACGGCATGGGAGATGCCGCAAGCCATATCGTCTTTGATAACGTCATGCTTTACATGATGTTTTTTTACACCGACATCTTTGGCATTCCCGCAGGGTTTGTCGGCACGATGTTCCTGTTGGCCCGCGCGCTCGACGCCATCTCTGACCCGGCGATGGGGCTTATCGCCGACCGCACCCGCAGCCGCTGGGGCAAATTCCGCCCGTGGGTGCTGCTCGGCGCGCTGCCGTTCGGTGTGGTGTGCGTGTTCGCCTACAGCACGCCGGAACTCAGCCTTAGCGGCAAAATGCTTTACGCCGCCGTCACCTATACGCTGCTCACGCTGATGTATACGGTCGTGAATATTCCTTATTGCGCGCTGGGCGGAGTAATTACCAGCGATCCGCAGCAGCGTATTTCGTTGCAGTCCTGGCGCTTTGTGCTGGCCACGGCGGGCGGCATGCTCTCTACGGTACTGATGATGCCGCTGGTGAATTTTTTCGGCGGCGAGGATAAGGCGTTTGGCTTTCAGGCAGGAATTGCGGTGCTGGCCGTTGTGGCGTGTCTGATGCTCGCGTTTTGCTTCTTCACGACGAAAGAACGTGTCGAGGCGCCGCCGAATACCTCCACTATGCGTGAAGACCTGCGCGACATCCTGCAAAACGATCAGTGGCGCGTCGTGGGTGTACTGACCATTCTCAACATCCTCGCGGTCTGCGTACGTGGCGGGGCGATGATGTATTACGTCACCTGGATTATGGGCGACGCCGCGCTGTTCTCCTGGTTCCTCGGCCTTTACTGCGTCGGTAATCTCTTCGGCAGCGCGCTCGCCAAACCGCTGACGGACTGGAAGTGCAAAGTCAGCGTCTTCTGGTGGACCAACGCCGCGCTGGCTGTGCTGAGCGTCGCGATGTTCTTCGTGCCGATGAGCGCTACTGTCGTCATGTTCATTTTTATCTTTGTCATCGGCGTGCTGCACCAGCTGGTGACGCCTATTCAGTGGGTCATGATGTCCGATACGGTCGATTACGGCGAATGGCGCAACGGTAAACGTCTCACCGGGATTAGCTTCGCGGGCACGCTGTTTGTGCTGAAGCTCGGCCTGGCGCTGGGCGGCGCGCTGATCGGCTGGATGCTGGCAGGCGGCGGGTATGACGCCGCCGCGAAAACCCAGAACGGCGCCACGCTCACCATCATTATTTCGCTCTTCACGCTGGCGCCGGGTATCTGTTACGTGCTGAGCGCCATTATCGCGAAGCGTTACTACACGCTGAAAACGCCGTTTTTGAAAAACATTCTGGCGGAGCTGGCGCAGAGCGCGCGCCATAACCAGCGTGAATTTGAAACGCTGCCGGTCAGTGAGACCTTCCAGAAGTCTAAGGGGTAAGCCATGAAAATCAGTGACGGAAACTGGCTGATCCAGCCGGGTTTGAGCCTCCTGCATCCTGTGCAGGTATTCGATGTTGAGCAGCGCGACGGCGAAATGGTGGTTTATGCCGCGCCGCGCGACGTGCGCGAACGCGCCGGACAACTCGATATTCCACTTTTCACCCTGCGCTTTTTCTCGCCGCAGGAGGGAATAGTCGGCGTACGTATCGAACATTTTCAGGGTGTGCCAGACCACGGCCCGCACTATCCGCTCAATGCGCAAGCGCATGTGCCGGTTGAGCTGCGCGAGACGGACCGCTACGCCGAGCTGAAAAGCGGCGCGCTCAGCGTGCGGGTGACCAAAGGCGAAAACTGGGCGCTTGATTTTCTACGCGATGGCGAGCGTATTACCGGCAGCCAGGTGAAGAACAACGGCTATGTGCAGGATAGCAACACCGGCGGCAGCTACGTGTTTGAGCGATTAGATCTCGGCGTCGGCGAAACGGTTTATGGTCTTGGCGAGCGGTTTACCGCACTGGTGAAAAACGGCCAGACGGTGGAGACCTGGAACCGCGACGGCGGCACCAGCACGGAGCAGGCCTATAAAAATATTCCTTTTTATCTCACCAACCGCGGTTACGGCGTGCTGGTGAACCACCCGGAGTGCGTCTCTTTTGAAGTCGCCTCAGAGAAAGTCTCGAAAGTGCAGTTCAGCGTGGCAGGCGAATATCTGGAGTATTTCGTTATCGACGGGCCAACGCCTAAAGCGGTGCTGGACCGTTATACCCGCTTTACGGGGCGTCCGGCGCTGCCGCCCGCCTGGTCGTTCGGGCTGTGGCTCACGACCTCGTTTACCACTAACTATGACGAAGAGACCGTAAACCGGTTTATCGACGGCATGGCGGAGCGCCAACTGCCGCTGCATGTTTTTCACTTCGACTGCTTCTGGATGAAAGCCTTCCAGTGGTGCGATTTTGAGTGGGATCCGGCGACCTTCCCGGATCCGGAAGGCATGCTCAAACGCCTGAAGGCGCGCGGCCTGAAGATCTGCGTCTGGATTAACCCTTACATTGGCCAGAAATCACCGCTGTTCCGCGAAGGAAGGGAAAAGGGCTATTTACTGAAGCGGCCAAACGGCGCCGTGTGGCAGTGGGATAAGTGGCAGCCGGGGCAGGGAATTGTTGATTTCACCAACCCGGCGGCGTGCGACTGGTATTCAGGCCACCTGAAACGGCTGGTCGGGATGGGCGTCGACTGCTTTAAAACCGATTTCGGCGAGCGCATTCCCACCGATGTGGTGTGGTATGACGGTTCTGATCCGCAAAAAATGCACAACCATTATGCGTTCATTTATAACGAGCTGGTCTGGAACGTGCTGAAAGACACCGTGGGTGAGGAAGAGGCGGTGCTGTTCGCCCGCTCGGCGTCTGTCGGCGCGCAGCAGTTCCCGGTGCACTGGGGCGGCGACTGTTACGCCAACTATGAATCGATGGCGGAAAGCCTGCGCGGCGGCCTTTCCATCGGCCTTTCCGGCTTTGGATTCTGGAGCCACGACATCGGCGGCTTTGAAAATACCGCGCCCGCGCATGTCTATAAACGCTGGTGCGCGTTTGGGCTGCTCTCCAGCCACAGCCGCCTGCATGGCAGCAAATCGTACCGCGTGCCGTGGGCGTATGACGACGAAGCCTGCGATGTGGTGCGCCACTTTACACAGCTGAAGTGCCGCCTGATGCCTTATCTGTATCGCCAGTCGGCATTAGCGCATGAGCGCGGCACGCCCGTCATGCGCGCCATGATGCTGGAGTTTCCAGACGATCCGGCCTGCGACTACCTGGACCGCCAGTATATGCTCGGCGACAGCGTACTGGTCGCGCCGGTCTTCAGCGAGGCGGGCGACGTGGCGTTTTATCTGCCGCCAGGGCGCTGGACGCATCTGTGGCATAACGATGAGCTGGACGGCGGCCGCTGGCATAAGCAGCGTCACGATTTTCTGAGCCTGCCGGTTTATGTGCGCGACAATACGTTGCTGGCGCTCGGTAATAACGATCAGAAGCCCGATTACGCGTGGCATGAGGGCACGGCGTTCCAGCTGTTTAGCCTGGCGGACGGCGCTGAAGCGCGCTGCGAGGTGCCTGCGGCAAATGGCGAGACGGTATTTACGCTGTGTGTGAAGCGCGAGGGCGAGCGGTTGACGGTCGAAGGGAGCGGCCACGCGACTGGCTGGACACTTTGCCTGCGTAACATTCAGCAGGTGACGGGCATTGAAGGCGGCAGTAGCGCGGGCCACGAAAGGGGCATCGTGGTGACGCCAGAGCACGGCGCGCGAGCGCTTATCATCACGCTCTGAGGAACAAAAACGCCGCTCGCAGGCGGCGTTTGTCTGAGGCTGAGACGTTACTGGCCCGCTTCCTGCCAGGCGCGCTCAATCTCTTCCGCCAGAATTTTCACGCCCGCCTCGATTTTCTCCGGCTCCGGCACATAGTTCATGCGCATACACTGATGCGTATGCGGCCACGGCTTATCGAGCCCCGGGAAGAAGAAATCGCCCGGCACCATCAGCACGCCGCGTTTTTTCAGGCGCTGGTAGAGCAGCTCGGTGGTGATCGGCAAATCTTTAAACCACAGCCACAGGAAAATCGCGCCTTCTGGCTTGTGAATGAGGCAGCGTTCCGGTGACAGATAACGACGAAGCGTGGCGATCGTCTCCTGAACGCGCTGCTGGTAGAAAGGCTTGATCACCTCCTGCGACAGACGCAGCAGATCGTTGCGCTTAATCATTTCGCAGGCCATCGCAGGCCCGATGCCGCCCGGCGCCAGGCTGATGATCCCGTTCATGTTGCTGATAGCCGAGATCACTTTTTCATTGCCGATGATAATGCCGCAGCGGCTGCCTGGCAGGCCGAGCTTGGAGAGGCTCATGCACAGAATGATATTCGGGTTCCAGAGCGGGCGCGCCTCGCTGAAGATGATGCCCGGGAACGGCAGACCATAGGCGTTATCAATCACCAGCGGAATGTTGTGCTGATGGGCCAGCGCGTCGAGCTTAATCAGCTCGTTGTCGGTGATCACGTTGCCGGTGGGGTTAGTCGGTCGCGATACGCAGATCATGCCGGTTTCCGGGCCGATATGCAGATGCTCGAAATCGACATGATATTTAAACTGGCCTTCCGGCAGCAGTTCGATGTTCGGACGCGCGGAGACGAACAAGTCCTCCTCCAGCCCGGAATCCGCATAACCGATGTATTCGGGGGCCAGCGGGAACAGCACTTTTTTCGACGTCCCGTCCGCCTGACGACCGGCAAACAGGTTAAACAAGTAGAAAAATGCGCTCTGACTGCCGTTTGTCAGTGCAATATTCTGTGGTTCGACATCCCAGCCAAACTCTTTTCGCAACATGCCCGCCAGGGCTACCAGTAGCTCACTTTTTCCGCGCGGACCGTCATAATTACAAAGCGCATCAGTCACTTTGCCGCTTTCCAGCATTGAGGCCAGCAGCTCCTGAAAATAGTGGTTCATCGCCGGGATTTGCGCCGGGTTTCCGCCGCCCAGCATAATAGCCCGGGGGTGCGTAATCCGTCGTTGAGATCCTCCATGAGGCGCGTAATGCCTGCATGGCGGGTAAATTTGTCGCCGAAAAGTGAAAACGTCATAGCGGTCTGTCTGTCGCATTCTTTTAAAAAGAGGCTAACCATAGCGCTACAGGATGGCGGGTGCAAATCCGTGGGCGGGGGCTTTTCTGATGCAAAATGTTTCTATATTCATAACATGCAGCATTTAATGCTGGATAACCGGGCGGCGCGAGGGAATGCGCGCCGCCTGGCGATTACTGCTGGCCCGCCCAGATAACCATAACGGTATCGTCATCCTGCTGGCGGACAAACCCATAGCCCTCTTTCAATGAAAGCGTCGTCTGCTTGCCGCTGCCGATGGCCGGATGACGCGCGCGGAACTGCCCGAGCTTTTGCCAGTGCGCCAGCGTCGCCGCGCTTTTGCCGTCAAGAGCCTGCCAGTTCATATCCGATCGCGTACCCTGGAGCGGATCGGAGCCTGTCGGCCCGAAAGGCCGTTCACTCTCGTCGCCGTAAAAAATCTGCACCGCGCCGGGCGTGAGCAAAAGCAGCTCTGCCGCCCGCGGCCCGCCTTCGCGGAACAGCCGGGTATCATGGGAGGAGAGGTAGCTCAGCGCGTTGTAACTCTGAAGTTTTTCCGCCATCTGCTGCCAGACCGTATCGATATTCGCGAAACAGTCCGCGGCTTTCGCGGCCTGTTCCTGGTAATCGAAGTTAATCATCGCGTCGAAACCGTGACGGTAGTAATCGCTCTGCATTACGCCGTGACCCCAGGACTCGCCGGTCATCCAGAACGGCGCGTCATCAAGCTTTTTATCCGGGTTTTTGGCTTTCCATTCGACGAGCGCTGCGCTGGCTTCGTTTTTCAGCTGCTGCCAGGCGGCCAGCTCAACGTGTTTCGCCGTATCTACACGGAAGCCATCGATACCGTAATCGCGCACCCACTGGCTGAGCCAGCGGGTCAGGTAATCGCGCGGCGTGGCGCCGTCGATACGCTGTGCCGCGCTATCCGGTTTGTGCTGGTAAAAGTTCGGCAGGCCGGAAGGCTGCGTCGATTCCGTTTTCAGATCCGGTAAAAAGGTGAGCGACAGCGTGAGATCGTCAAAGCCAGGGCTGTCGTAGTCGCCGATATCCGTGCGGATCCACTTTTTGCCCCACCATTTTTCCCAGGCGGCTTTATCGCTGAAATTAATATAGTCATTAAAGCTGTGCCAGTTCTGGCCCGGCCCAGGGCGCCAGTCGGTCCAGTGTTCGCCAAGCGTCTTTTTCAGTTCATCGCCTTTCAGGTAGAGCGCGCCGAACTGGAACTGCTGCATATCGGCGAGCGTTGCGTAGCCCGTGTGGTTCATGACCACGTCGAACAATACCCGAATGCCGCGCCGGTGCGCTTCATCGACCAGCTGGCGTAAATCCTCCGGTGTCCCTATGTTGGCATCCAGTTTCGTCCAGTCCTGCGGATAATAGCCGTGGTAGGCATAGTGCGGAAAATCGCCTTTGGCGCCGCCGCCGACCCAGCCGTGGATCTGTTCCAGCGGCGAGCTTATCCATAGCGCGTTGACGCCGAGCGTTTGCAGATAATCCAGCTTGCTGGTCAGCCCTTTGAGATCGCCGCCGTGAAAAGTGCCTATCTCCTGCAGGCCATCTTTATAGCGGCCATAGCTGTTGTCATTGGTCGGGTCACCGTTTACAAAGCGATCGGTCAGGACGAAATAGACGGTGGCGTTGTGCCAGTTGAACGCGGCCTGGGCAGGGGACTCAGCGCGTTCCAGCAGCAGAAGCCCGTTGCTGCCGGGCGCGGGCGTCAGCGTGATTTGCCCCTGCGTGACCGTGGCGATACTGCCGCTGTAAAAATCGCGCACCACGCTGCCTTCCGGGAATGTCTCTTTTACGGAAACCGTAAGCGGTTTACCGTCCCACTTCGGACACTGGCGTGTGACTTCCGCCACCGCTTTTTGCGCTTCCTGCTCGATGCTCAGCATCAGCGTCGGGGTGCCGGATCGTGTGTCTATCTGCACCTGATAATTGCCATCGCGAAAGCGTCGCCACTCGGGCGCCGGGTCAACGCATGGCGTCAGGGAGAGCATCTGGTTGAGTTTAACAGGCCCGGCAGGTTGCCAGCAGGCGTTGTCCTGCGTCAGCCGCAACGGCTGAACGCCTTTAACCAGCGGCCCCTGGCTGACAAACACGCCGGGTGTCTTTTCCTGAAACGCAGGCAGATCGGGAGCGGACCACTGCGCAAGCGCGATGCCCGGCAGCAATAAGAGTGCGAGAGGGGAGAGGTTCATTATAGGCATCCTGTGCGATTTCTGTTCAGTGTCGCATGGCAATCTAAGGAATTCCTCATCCTTAAGCGGCAGTGAACGGGGCGGAAACGGGAGGATGAGCCGCACCGCTTCATCGCCAGCATTAAATGCTAAAAATACTGTTTTTTAATCTTCTTTTTCAGTGAGTTAAACTGCTGTTAAGCGGCGCGAATTCAGAATCGACTTATTTCTTTTGATGATCCAAAACGGTATTTTTGATACGATTTAAGATTACTTTCTTAAATCCAATTAAATAATAAGGTGTTGGAATGCTGAAATCCGACCAGGAGACCTGATGATATCGACTTCAATTCGACGATTAGGGGCGGCGCTGTGTATGTTAGCCGCCCTGGCATTTTCGGGTGAAGTGCTGGCAACGCAGCACACAACCAAAAAGAGCCACACAGTACACGTTAAAAAGGCAAGCGTTAAAAAGGCAAGCAGTAAAAAAGAGTATTCTCGCAATAGTGTAATAAGTGGTTCACTGCCTGATTTGCGAAAATACCCTTCCGGAACACCACGGAAAAAAGCGTTTCTCCGGACCGTCATGCCTTACATTACCAGCCAGAATGCAGCGATTTCGGCTGAGCGTAACTGGCTTATCTCAAAGCAGTACGACGCCCAGTGGTCGCCGTCCGAGCGCGCGCGCCTGAAAGATATCGCGAAGCGTTACAAGGTAAAATGGAACGGCAATACGCGCCGCGTACCGTGGAATACGCTGTTTGAACGTGTCGATATTATTCCGGCCAGCATGGTTGCGACCATGGCAGCGGCGGAAAGCGGCTGGGGAACCTCGAAACTTGCCCGTAATAACAACAACTTGTTCGGCATGAAATGCGCCAGCAAGCGTTGTAATAACGAACCAGGCAAAGTGAAAGGATATTCTCACTTTAACTCTGTTAAAGAATCCGTTAATGCGTATGCGGTGAATCTCAATACGCATCCGGCTTATGCTTCTTTCCGCAAATCCCGCCTGCAACTGCGTAAAGCGGATCAGGAAGTGACGGCCAGCAATATGATCCATAAGCTGCAGGGCTATTCCACCAAAGGGAAAAGCTATAACAATTATCTGTTTGCCATGTATCAGGATAATCAGCACCTGCTGGCAACTAATTAATTAGCGGCTCTCCTGGCCCGGATACAAAAAACGTCTTCTTTGGAAGGCGTTTTTTTATTGTTTCTTGCTCCGCCACGCGCGCATGTTATTAACGCCTGCCAGCATTAGCGCTGCTTAACGTTTTAATCGGTTCGAGTCTGTGTCCTATATCATCACTTCGCTGAATCTGTCGCGATACTCCTTCGGCGTGGTGTCGTACTCTTTCTTAAATACTGAATAGAAATATTGCAGTGAAGGATAGCCGCACATCTGAGAAATCTCGTTAATGCTTAGCGAGGTAGAAATCAGCAGGCTGCGCGCTTTTTCCAGCTTTTCTGAATGAATTACGGCGTGAATGGTTTCGCCGACTTCTTCTTTAAAGCGCTTTTCCAGGTTGGAGCGGGAAATCCCGACGGCATCCAGCACCTGTTCTACTTTGATCCCTTTGCAGGCGTGATTGCGAATGTAGTGCATCGCCTGAATAACGGCCGGATCGTGCAGCGAGCGGTAATCGGTGGAGCGCCTTTCCACTACCCGCGCAGGTGGCACCAGCACACGCTGGAGCGGCAGGTTTTCATTAGCCAGCAGGCGATGCAGTAGTTTCGCGGCCTGATACCCCATCTGGCGCGTGCCCTGCGCCACCGAGGAGAGCGCCACGCGAGAGAGATAGCGCGTCAGCTCTTCGTTATCAATGCCGATGACGCAGAGTTTCTCCGGCACCGGAATATGTAAATGCTCGCACACCTGGAGCAGGTGCCGCGCGCGCGCATCCGTCACGGCAATAATGCCGGTCTGCGGCGGCAACGTCTGAAGCCAGTCAGAAAGCCGGTTCTGGGCGTGCTGCCAGTTCTCCGGCGCGGTCTCCAGCCCCTGATAGATCACGCCGCGGTACTTTTCGCGCGCGACCAGTTCGCTAAAGGCGTGCTCGCGCTCGGCAGCCCAGCGCTTACCGCTGGAAGAAGGGAGCCCGTAGAAGGCGAAGCGGTGGACGCCTTTCTCTTTCAGATGCAAAAACGCGCTTTCGACCAGCGCGTAATTGTCTGTCGCAATGTAATGTACCGGCGGGTAGTGCTCAGGCCGGTGATAAGAGCCGCCGATGCCGACAATCGGCACCTGCACATCTTTCAGAAGCTGCTCGATTTCCGGATCGTCAAAATCGGCGATCACCCCATCGCCAAGCCACTCTTTAATGTTCTCAATCCGAGTGCGAAAGTCCTCTTCCATGAAGATATCCCACTCTGACTGAGAAGCCTGTAAGTACTCACCAACGCCTTCAACCACCTGACGGTCATAAGCTTTGTTGGCATTGAACAGCAGCGTAATGCGATGACGCTTTTCAAACATAGTGTCAGTATCCGGCCTTGAACCTGTTGTTTGAATAACACATATCCCGCCAGGCGGGATAACCGCGCGCCTGCAATGTGATCCATTGCAGGTTATGTTCAGGCGCGTCGGCGCGTCGCGGAATCCATCCAGACCGCCAGCAGCAAAATGGCGCCTTTGACAATGTATTGCCAGAAGGTGGGCACATCCATCATGCTCATGCCGTTATCGAGCGACGCCATAATAAAGGCGCCCATGACCGCCCCCGCCACGCTCCCGACGCCGCCGGCAAGGCTGGTGCCGCCGATAACGCAGGCCGCGATGGCGTCCAGCTCAGCGATATTACCCGCGGAGGGTGAGCCCGCCCCGAGGCGCGAGCTTAAAATCAGCCCGGCAATCGCCACCATCACGCCGTTTATCGCAAATACCGCAAGCTTAGTGCGTTCCACGTTAATGCCGGAAAGCCTCGCGGCGTCGATATTCCCGCCGATGGCGTAGATGCGGCGGCCAAACGCGGTATGCAGAGCCATAAACATGCCTGCCAGCAGAAGGAACGTCAGGATCAGCACTGGCGTAGGCACGCCGCGATAATCGTTCAGCAGCCAGATGGCGCCCAGCACAATCACCGCTGTCAGCGCCTGCTTGCCGGCAACGGCGCTTGAAGGCGTTGAGGTCAGCCCGAGCGCCTGACGACGCATCCGCCCGCGCCACTGCCAGAAAACAAATAACGCCAGCCCCAGCGCGCCGATAGCGAAACCGACGCCGCCCGGCAGGTAGCTCTGGCCTATCTGCGACATTGCAGGGCTGGTGGGCGATACCGTCGTGCCGTTGGTGATGCCTATCAGCACGCCGCGAAACGCCAGCATCCCCGCCAGGGTGACGATAAACGACGGGACCTTCCGGTAGGCGACCCACCAGCCGTTCCATGCGCCCAGCAGCAAACCGAGCAGCAGCGTGACGACAATCGTCAGCGGCAACGGCCAGCCCAGCCAGACGTCGAAAATCGCCGCCGCGCCGCCCAAAAGCCCCATCATCGAGCCGACGGAAAGATCGATCTCCGCCGAAATAATGACGAACACCATCCCTACCGCCAGAATGCCGGTAATCGCGGTCTGGCGCAGCAGGTTAGAGATGTTACGGGCGCTCAGGTACGCGCCGTCGGTCATGAAAGTGAAAAACAGCATGATGACCACAATGGCCGCGATCATCACAAAGACCTGAACGTTGATTTTATTCAGTACGCCGAACGAGACCGGCGAAGAGGCCGACGGCGCGGTCAGCTTGATTTCAGACGGGTTGCTTTTCGACATGGCGATCGCTCCTCAGGGCGGCTTCCATCACCTGTTCTTGTGTCAGATGGCGGTTAACGAGATTGGCTTTTAGTCGGCCTTCATGCATCACCAGTACCCGATCGCTCAGACCGAGCACTTCCGGCAGTTCCGATGAAATAACAATGACGGCGATACCTTGCTGCACCAGCTGGTGAATGAGTTTGTAGATTTCATATTTGGCACCGATATCAATGCCGCGCGTCGGTTCATCGAGGATAAGAATGCGTGGATTAAGCAGCAGGCAGCGCGCGAGAATCGCTTTTTGTTGATTGCCGCCGCTCAGGCGGCCTATCGCCAGCATCGGCGACGCGGTTTTCACTTTCAGGCGCTGTAGCGAATCAAGAATGCACTGCTGTTCCGCCGCCGCATCAAGCGCGCTGAGCGGCCCGCTAAATTCATCCAGCGCGGCGAGCGTAATGTTCTGCCCAACCGCCATCACCGGCACAATGCCATCCTTTTTGCGATCCTCCGGCACCATGGCGATGCCGTGGGCGATGGCCTGCTGACAGTTGCGCAGCGTCACCGGCTTAGCGTCGATAAAAACGTTGCCCTGCCAGCGCCCCGGCCAGACGCCGAACAGACATTGCATCGCCTCGGTACGCCCGGCGCCCACCAGCCCGGCGATGCCGAGGATTTCACCGCGGCGCAGCGAAAACGAGAGATCGCTGACGCGCTGAATATGGCGATTCACCGGATGCCAGGCCGTCAGGTTTTCCACACGCAGAATTTCATCGCCGGGAGTATGAGGCTCGCTCGGGTAGAGGGCCGTCAATTCACGACCAACCATCATGGCGATGATCTCCTCTTCACTCATTTGCGCGGCGGGCCGCGTGCCAACCGGTTTGCCATCCCTGATCACGCAAATGGTGTCGGATATCGCTTTTACTTCGTTCAGCTTGTGGGAGATGTAAATACAGGCGATGCCGTGCTGTTGCAGATCACGGATGATATCCAGCAACAGCGCGGTTTCCTGTTCGGTGAGCGAGGCCGTGGGCTCATCAAGCACCAGCAGGCGCACCTGTTTGTTGAGCGCCTTGGCGATTTCCACCAGTTGCTGCTGCCCAAGGCCCAGATCGCCCGTTCGGGTATGCGGAGAAACGAACAGGCTCACCTGTGCCAGCAGTTTTTCGCAGCGCACCGTCATGGCATCGTAATCCAGCACGCCATGGCGCGTAATTTCCGCGCCGAGAAAGATGTTTTCCAGCACCGTCAGGTTTTTTACCAGCGCCAGTTCCTGGTGAATGATCGCAATCCCTTTGCGCTCCGTATCGCGGATATGGGCTGGCGTGAGCGGCTCGCCGGCAAACATGATTTCGCCTTCATAGCTGCCCCAGGGGTAGATCCCACACAGCACTTTCATCAGCGTCGATTTGCCGGAGCCGTTTTCACCGCACAGCGACATCACCTCGCCTGGCGCAAGCGCGAGCGACACGTTATCGACCGCTTTAACGGCGCCGAAGGCTTTGGTGATATTTTTCATTTCGAGTAAATAAGGCATAACAATTCCGCCTGCACTGGTCGGAGGGCGTTACTGGCGTTTGCGGCGCGCCGCAAACGCCGTGGGATTACAGATCGCTTTTCTTATGGAAGCCGTCTTTAATGACGGTGGATTCAATGTTGGATTTATCCACCTTGATGGGGGTTAACAGGCGCGAGGGCACTTCTTTCAGCCCGTTATTGAGCGTGGCGTCAGATTTCGGTTGTTTGTCATTGCCAAGCTCAACCGCGACTTCGGCGGCCGTATTGGCAAGCTGAGTGATCGGTTTATAGACCGTCATGGTCTGCGTACCAGCCATGATGCGCTTGATTCCGGCAAGGTCCGCATCCTGTCCAGAAATCGCGACTTTACCGGCGAGGCCCTGCGCGCTTAACGCCTGAATGGCACCGCCTGCGGTCGCGTCGTTAGAGGCGACGACAGCGTCGATTTTATTGTTGTTAGCGGTCAGCGCGTTTTCCATGATTTTCAACGCATTTTCCGGCAGCCATCCATCCACCCACTGATCGCCGACGACTTTTATTTTCCCGCTATCGACAAAGGGCTTCAGGACTTTCATTTGTCCATCGCGAAACAGGCGCGCGTTATTATCGACTGGCGAACCGCCCATCAGGAAATAATTCCCTTGCGGCACCTTGTCGACCAGGCTTTGCGCCTGAATTTCACCGACTTTCTCGTTATCGAACGAAATATAGAAATCGATATCGGCGTTATTGATCATACGGTCATACGCCAGCACTTTAATTCCTTCGCGTTTTGCCTCGGCGACGACGTTGCTTAATACCTGCCCGTTATAGGGAATAATCACCAGCACATCCACGCCGCGGTTGATCATGTTTTCAATTTGCGACATTTGCGTTTCTTCATTGCCGTTCGCCGACTGCACAAAGACTTTGGCGCCCAGTGATTCCGCTTTGCTGACGAAAATGTCGCGATCTTTCTGCCAGCGCTCAAGCCGCAGATCATCGATCGCCATGCCGATTTTGACGTCTTTTGCGATGCCGCTGAAGCTGGTTAACACCAGCGACGCGCACAGGGTAAGAATAAGCTGCTTTATTTTCATGATTTTTATACCTGTTCCAGTGTTACGAATGGGCTTAATTCATCGGGGACGAAACGGACATTCATACTTACGGACGCAGGAATTTTTAGCGCGGAAAGGCTGGCGATCAATTACAGATTTTAATCTTCGGATTACGTTTTTTTGTTTATTTCTGATTTTATGACGCCGATCGGATTTCTAATGTTAAATCCAAAAGTTTCACAAATAAAATGGAATTTATCGCGCAATGCAATATTGAGTGGAACTAACCTGTTTTTTGCGAGCCAGCGCACATTTGCGCATTCTCTTAATCGCAGTGTGAAATAACGTAATTGAGCAAAGGGAAAGGAAATTCCAGGATTAATTTATTCTCGCTGGAACAGCCCTGATTACGGAGTCAATTATGCCG
Source organism: Cronobacter turicensis (assembly GCF_041222865.1). Taxonomy (NCBI): domain Bacteria; kingdom Pseudomonadati; phylum Pseudomonadota; class Gammaproteobacteria; order Enterobacterales; family Enterobacteriaceae; genus Cronobacter; species Cronobacter turicensis. Next base: position 133,999 of record NZ_CP165997.1, read on the forward strand.
ACTTATTTCGACCAACTTGAACGTGTGCGTTATGAAGGCCCGAAAACCACCAACCCCCTGGCATTCCGCCATTACAATCCCGACGAGTTGGTTGCCGGTAAACGTATGGAAGATCATCTGCGTTTCGCCGCCTGCTACTGGCATACGTTCTGCTGGAACGGCTCGGATATGTTTGGTGTTGGCGCGTTTGAACGCCCGTGGCAACAGGCAGGCGACGCGCTGAACCTCGCGAAACGCAAAGCCGACGTGGCATTCGAGTTTTTCCATAAGCTCAACGTGCCTTACTACTGCTTCCATGATGTCGACGTGTCGCCGGAAGGCGCGTCGCTGAAAGAGTACCTGAATAACTTCGCCCAGATGGTAGAGGTGCTGGCGCAGAAGCAACAGGAGAGCGGCGTGAAGCTGCTGTGGGGCACCGCCAACTGCTTTACGCACCCGCGCTATGGCGCAGGCGCCGCCACCAACCCTGACCCGGAAGTCTTCTCCTGGGCGGCCACGCAGGTGGTCACCGCCATGAACGCGACCCATCAGCTGGGCGGCGAAAACTATGTGCTATGGGGCGGACGCGAAGGCTATGAAACGCTGCTCAATACCGATCTGCGCCAGGAGCGTGAACAGCTTGGCCGCTTTATGCAGATGGTCGTGGAGCATAAGCATAAAACCGGCTTTCGCGGGACGCTGCTCATTGAGCCGAAACCGCAGGAACCGACCAAACATCAGTACGACTACGACGCCGCGACCGTCTATGGCTTCCTGAAACAGTTCGGCCTTGAGAAAGAGATTAAGCTTAATATCGAGGCGAACCACGCCACGCTTGCGGGCCATTCTTTCCACCATGAGATCGCCAGCGCTATCGCGCTCGGCCTGTTCGGCTCGGTGGATGCGAACCGCGGCGACCCACAGCTCGGCTGGGATACCGACCAGTTCCCGAACAGCGTCGAAGAGAATGCTCTGGTGATGTATGAGATTCTCAAAGCGGGCGGTTTCACCACCGGCGGGCTTAATTTCGATGCCAAAGTACGCCGTCAGAGTACCGATAAATATGACCTGTTCTACGGCCATATCGGCGCGATGGATACGATGGCGCTGTCGCTGAAAGTGGCGGCGAAAATGCTCGAAGAGGGCGAGCTGGATAAACGCGTCGCCCGCCGTTACGCCGGCTGGAACGGCGAGCTTGGCCAGCAGATCCTCAAAGGCCAGATGACGCTTGCCGAACTGGCGCAGTACGCGGAGCAACATAATCTGGCGCCGCAGCATCAGAGCGGACACCAGGAACAGCTGGAAAACCTGGTTAATTATTATCTGTTTGATAAGTAAAATGCGTTGCGCCGCCTGTGGGCGGCGCTCTGCACAGGAGCGGCGGTTATGTACATTGGGATCGATCTTGGGACTTCAGGGGTAAAAGTTATTCTGCTGGATGAGCAGGGCGCGCTTGTGGCCTCGCACAGCGAAGCGTTGCAGGTCTCCCGTCCGCATCCGTTGTGGTCGGAGCAAGATCCCGAAAGCTGGTGGCAGGCGACTGACCGCGCCATGCAGGCGCTGGGCGCGCAGCACAACCTGCGAGACGTGAAAGCGATAGGCTTAAGCGGACAGATGCATGGCGCCACGCTCCTTGACAAACATCAGCGGGCGCTGCGTCCCGCGATCCTCTGGAATGACGGACGAAGCGCGCAGGAGTGCGCCCTCCTCGAAGAAAACGTCCCTGATTCGCGCGCGATTACCGGCAATCTCATGATGCCCGGATTTACCGCGCCGAAGCTGCTGTGGGTTGAACGCCACGAGCCGGAAATTTTTAAGCAAACCGATAAAGTGCTGCTGCCCAAAGATTACCTGCGGTTACGCATGACCGGTGCTTTTGCCAGTGATATGTCCGATGCGGCAGGCACGATGTGGCTGGACGTGGCGCAGCGCGACTGGAGCGACAAAATGCTGGCGGCTTGTCACTTGCAACGCGAGCATATGCCTGCGCTGTTTGAAGGCAGCGAGATCACGGGCGAGCTGAAAGATGACGTTGCGCGGGCATGGGGTATGAATGCGGTGCCGGTGGTGGCGGGCGGCGGCGATAATGCTGCGGGCGCCGTGGGCGTTGGTCTTGCCGATCCGGGCCAGGCGATGCTGTCGCTTGGTACGTCCGGCGTTTACTTTGCCGTCAGCGATGGCTTTCGGGCCAAGCCTGAAAGCGCGGTGCACAGCTTCTGCCATGCCTTACCGGCGCGCTGGCATTTGATGTCGGTGATGCTGAGCGCCGCGTCATGCCTTGACTGGGCCGCGCGGCTTACCGGCGCGGGAAGCGTTCCAGCGTTGCTTACGGCTGCGGAAAGCGCGCGTGACGACGCCGGTACTGTCTGGTTCTTGCCGTATCTCTCCGGTGAGCGCACGCCCCACAACAATCCGCTGGCGAAAGGCGTATTTTTTGGGCTGACGCACGAGCATGGGCCCGCCGAACTGGCGCGCGCGGTGCTGGAAGGCGTGGGTTATGCGCTGGCGGACGGTATGGACGTGGTGCATGACTGCGGCGTGACGCCGCAAAGCGTTACGCTGATTGGCGGCGGCGCGCGCAGCGCATACTGGCGGCAGATGCTGGCGGATATCAGCGGCGTGCCGCTGGATTACCGCACCGGCGGCGACGTTGGCCCGGCGCTTGGCGCGGCAAGGCTTGCGCAAATCGCGCTTGCGCCAGATCGCCCTCTTAATGACTTACTGCCGCCGCTGGCGCTGGAGCAGCAACACCAGCCGGATGCGGCGCGCAATGAACGCTATAGCGAGCAGCGAAAAACCTTCCGCACGCTCTACCAGCAGTTGCTGCCGCTGATGTCGTAACCAGAAAACCGGGTGATCAGAAAGCCGTCCTGAAACACCCGGTTTTTGTCCTTTTCTGGTCTGCCCGGCGTCACGCATGCCTGTAAGAATAGGGTTCACCCCCACTCAGACAGGTGTCCTGAAATGACGCGTACCGCCCTTATCAATATCGATACTCAGCAATCCTTCTTTCACCGTAGCTACTGGCGTGAAGATGATTTTCCGGCGTTTTGCGAGGCTATCAATACGCTTATCGCTGGCTGCGAAGCGCGCAACGTCCCGATTGTCGATGTTTTTCATGTCGATGAAGACGAGATGTTTACGCTTGCGTCCGGCTTTGTGGCGCCGATGCCTTTCCTGCGCCATCGCGCTGCGGCCACGTTCCACAAACATGTCCATAACGCGTTTACCGATACCGGGCTGGATTTATGGCTGCGTCAACGAGATATTAACCACCTCATTATCTGCGGTATCCGTACCGAGCAGTGCTGCGAAACCACAACGCGGGTCGCCTCTGACCTGGGGTATCGGGTGACGTTTGTCAGTGAAGCGACGCTGACGTTCCCGATGACCTGGAAAGGCGTGACGCTGGATGTGGACGCGTTGCGCCACCGTACCGAAACGGTACTGGCTGGGCGTTTTGCGGTGATTAGCAGCGTGGCGCAATGTCTGGAGTCTTTGGGATGACCATTCCTGTCTGGTTTGTGGTGTTGCCTGGCGTCATGGCGCTCGATTTAACGGGCCCGGCGGAGACGTTCGCGCTCGCGGGCGACGCCTTCAGCCTGAACTATATCGGGCCTGAAGCGCGTGTCATGATGTCGACCGGCTTACAGGTGGCAGGTATCGCGCCGTTGCCGGAAACACTGCCGCCAGGCAGCCTGCTCGTCCTGCCAGGTGTCGCGGATTCCAGCCGCTGGTTTAATACGCCACAGGCGCTGGCCGCCCGCAACTGGCTGATGCGGCTTCAGCCGCTGATCCACAGCCAGCAACTCACGCTTATCTGCGTCTGTTCAGGCTCGCTACTGGCGGCGAAAGCGGGTCTGCTGCATGGCGTTGAGTGCACTACACACCATGATGTGCTGGCCCGCCTTAAAGCCGCCGCCCCCGGCGCGCTGGTACGCGATAACCGCATTTTTGTGGAAGATCGCGGCATCTGGACCAGCGCGGGCATTACTTCCGGCATCGATTTAAGCCTGTATCTGATCCATCGTCTCTGCGGACCGCGCGTGGCGCTCGACGTGGCGCGCGAAATGGTGGTCTGGTTTCGTCGCTCCGGCGACGATCCGCAGCTCTCGCCCTGGCTGCGTTACCGGAATCATTTACACCCCGCCGTGCATCGCGCTCAGGATTTACTGGCCGCCAACCCACAGGCGGCATGGAGTCTGACGGAGATTGCCGGGCGAGTTCATGTCAGCCCGCGCCATCTCACGCGGCTTTTTAAGGAACACCTGGGAATAAGCGTTCGCGATTATCTTGAACAACTACGCGTGGCGTTCGCCAGCCAGTGTTTATTGCAGGGGCAGGGCGCGGAGCAGGCGGCGCTGGCCGCCGGGTTTTCGTCGGCCCGGCAGCTCCAGCGCGCCCGCACGCGCGCCGTTAACTGACCAGACGACGCCGGTCGACGCGTTGCAACAGCGCGGCCAGCGCCAGGCTGCCCGCCAGCGTCATACTGAAAATCCAGGCGATATCCAGCACCGGCCATGCCGTAAATTCCAGATGCCGCGTGCGCAAAAAGTGGATGATTAGCGCATGGAAGCCGTAAATCCCGAGCGAATAACGCGCAATAAACGCGAGCGGCGCAAGCTTGCGGTTGAGCAGGTTTTTCGCCAGCACCAGCAGGCTTAAGGCGGCAATCAGCACCAGCGGGCCGCAGTAAAGATAAAAGGTATCAGCGAAGTTGCCGTGGCTCTCCAGCGCCTGGTGGGTGCCGCTCGCGATCGATACGGTGCTGACCGCCAGCACAATGCCCGCCACCAGGCTCGCCGGGCGCTGCTCTGTCTCCATCATTCCGATCGCGCGGCCCATCAGCCCGTACAACACGTAATAAAACGTATCGCCGTTAATATAGAGATTCACCGGCAGCCACTGCACGCCGTGAAATTTTTGCGCCACGGTATTGGGGTTCGCCACCACGCCCAGCAGCACGATGAGCGCCAGCGCCGTCCGGCCATCGATGCGCTTAACGCTAATTAACGGCGACAGCAGGTAAATGACGATAATGGCGAAGAAAAACCATAAATGGTAGAAAACTGGCTTCTGTAACAACAGCTTAAGCGAGAGTTTCTCATTGATCGGCGTCAGCAGCGTGATGTAGACAAGCGCCACGGCGCTGTAAAAGAGGAGGCAGAGCGCGATGCGCAGGAAATGCCGCTGTCCGGCGCTGCGTTCGCCGAAAAACAGATACCCTGAAATCATAAAAAACAGCGGCACGCTGACGCGTGATGCGGAGTTGAGCAGATTAGCCAACTCCCAGTTAACCGGGCTGACCAGCGAAGGGTTGGTAATGTACCAGGTCGTCGTGTGGATCATGATGACCATCAGACAGGCTATCGCGCGCAGATTGTCTATCCAGTGAATTTTTTGCTGCATCGGTTCCTCTGTACCATCTTTAATTCTCAGCAGTGTGACTTCCTGATTCTGGATCCTGCACCACGGAACAATCTGAGTTTCAGGGCGGTCTGTTGTCATTCAGGGGATGGTTTCGCAGAATGCACGCCCGTTTTCCGCGGCGGTCACCCGCGCTTTGGTCGTCATTTTAACATGGAGATAACAGACTATGACGAGGCTGTTGCCGCACACGCTTTGGCTGGGGCTTTTCGCAGGCGCGCTCGCGGGTTGCAGTCACGAAGACACGCACCCGCAGTATGCGCAAAAAGGCCGCGTCAGCGCGCCCTATTCACTGGAAATGGAGCAGCGTTGTAAAGAGAATGCCGCCCGCCGCTACAATACCGCCGCGCAGAAAATCACCGTCAACAGTTTCGACGCGTTTCAGGGAAGTTATGAAATGCGCGGCTATACGGCGCGCGAAGAAGGCTTTACCTGTTCTTTCGACGCGGATGGTCGATTTTTACACCTTTCAATGCGCTAATGGCGCAACCACGCGTCAACCGCCCGCTTTTGGTCGTGGATTGAGGCTGTATATCTGGCGGTCAACGGGTATACTGACCGCTTCCAAATAAACCCACTCGTATCGCGTGCGAAATCATATGCAAAAGTTTGATACCAGGACCTTTCAGGGCCTGATCCTGACCTTACAGGATTACTGGGCTCGTCAGGGCTGCACCATCGTTCAACCTCTGGACATGGAAGTCGGCGCCGGCACCTCCCACCCGATGACTTGCCTGCGGGCGCTGGGCCCGGAGCCGATCGCGGCCGCCTATGTTCAGCCTTCCCGCCGCCCGACCGATGGCCGCTACGGCGAAAACCCCAACCGTTTACAGCACTATTACCAGTTCCAGGTGATCATCAAGCCGTCGCCGGACAATATTCAGGAGCTGTACCTGGGGTCGCTTAAAGAGCTGGGTATGGACCCGACCATTCATGATATTCGCTTCGTCGAAGACAACTGGGAAAACCCGACGCTCGGCGCCTGGGGTCTCGGCTGGGAAGTGTGGCTGAACGGCATGGAAGTGACGCAGTTCACTTACTTCCAGCAGGTCGGCGGCCTGGAGTGCAAACCGGTGACCGGTGAAATCACTTACGGTCTTGAGCGTCTCGCCATGTACATTCAGGGCGTGGACAGCGTTTACGACCTGGTCTGGAGCGATGGCCCGCTTGGCAAAACCACTTACGGCGACGTGTTCCACCAGAACGAAGTGGAGCAATCCACCTATAACTTCGAATACGCCGATGTGGATTTCCTGTTTACCTGCTTTGAGCAGTACGAAAAAGAAGCTCAACAGCTGCTGGCGCTGGAAAACCCGCTGCCGCTGCCTGCTTATGAACGTATTCTGAAGGCCGCCCACAGCTTCAACCTGCTGGACGCGCGCAAGGCTATCTCGGTAACCGAGCGCCAGCGCTACATTCTGCGTATCCGCACGCTGACCAAAGCCGTGGCCGAAGCCTACTACGCCTCCCGCGAGGCGCTGGGCTTCCCGATGTGCAACAGAAATAAATAAGAGGCTGCCATGTCTGAGAAAACTTTTCTGGTGGAGATTGGCACTGAAGAGCTGCCACCAAAAGCCCTGCGCAGCCTGGCGGAATCCTTCGCTGCGAACTTTACCGCTGAACTGGACGCTGCGGGCCTGACCCACGGCGTGGTGAGCTGGTTTGCGGCGCCGCGCCGTCTGGCGCTGAAAGTGGCGAGCCTCGCGGCTTCCCAGCCGGATCGCGAAGTTGAAAAACGCGGCCCGGCGGTCTCTGCAGCGTTTGACGCCGAGGGCAACCCGAGCAAAGCGGCGGAAGGCTGGGCGCGCGGCTGCGGCATTACGGTCGATCAGGCGGAGCGTCTGGTGACTGATAAAGGCGAGTGGCTGATGTATCGCGCCCATGTGAAAGGCGAAAGCGCGCAGGCGCTGCTGCCGAATATGGTGAGCACCGCGCTGTCTAAATTGCCTATTCCGAAACTGATGCGCTGGGGCGCGTCTGACGTGCAGTTTGTGCGCCCGGTTCATACCGTGACGCTGCTGCTGGATGATGAAGTGCTCCCGGCCACCATTCTCGGCATCCAGTCCGATCGCGTGATCCGCGGCCACCGTTTTATGGGCGAGCCGGAATTCACTATCGATCATGCCGATCAGTACCCGCAGATCCTGCTGGAGCGCGGCAAAGTCATCGCTGACTACAACGCGCGTAAAGCCAAAATTCAGCAAGACGCCGAAGCGGCAGCGGCTAAAATTGGCGGCAACGCCGATCTGAGCGACAGCCTGCTCGAAGAAGTCACCTCGCTGGTGGAATGGCCGGTGGTATTGACCGCGAAATTCGAAGAGAAATTCCTGGCGGTGCCGGCAGAAGCGCTGGTCTACACCATGAAAGGCGACCAGAAATATTTCCCGGTTTACGGCACCGACGGCAAGCTGCTGCCGAACTTTATCTTTGTGGCGAATATCGAGTCCAGAGATCCGCACCAGATTATCTCCGGTAACGAAAAAGTCGTGCGACCGCGTCTGGCGGATGCGGAGTTCTTCTTTAACACCGACCGTAAAAAACGTCTGGAAGATCATCTGCCGCGTCTTGAAACCGTGCTGTTCCAGCAGCAGCTCGGCACGCTGCGCGACAAAACCGACCGCATTCAGGCGCTCTCCGGCTGGATTGCGAACCAGATCGGAGCGGATGTGAACCACGCGACGCGCGCGGGCCTGCTCTCCAAATGCGATCTGATGACTAACATGGTGTTTGAGTTCACCGACACCCAGGGCGTCATGGGGATGCACTACGCGCGTCATGACGGCGAATCTGAAGACGTTGCGGTTGCGCTGAACGAGCAGTACATGCCGCGTTTTGCGGGCGATGCGCTGCCATCAAGCCTGGTGGCCTGCGCCGTGGCGATTGCCGATAAGATGGATACCCTTGCCGGGATTTTCGGCATCGGTCAGCATCCGAAAGGCGATAAAGACCCGTTCGCGCTGCGCCGTGCCGCGCTTGGCGCGCTGCGTATTATCGTTGAGAAAAACCTGCCTCTCGATCTGCAAACCCTGACGGAAGAAGCTGTGCGCCTCTACGGCAGCAAGCTGACCAACGCCAAAGTGGTGGATGATGTCGTGGACTTCATGCTGGGCCGCTTCCGCGCCTGGTATCAGGACGAAGGTTACAGCGTCGACACCATTCAGGCGGTACTGGCGAATCGTCCGACCCGCCCGGCGGATTTCGATGCCCGCATGAAGGCGGTATCGCACTTCCGTACGCTGGATGAAGCAGTAGCGCTGGCCGCGGCGAACAAACGCGTTTCCAATATTCTTGCGAAGGCCAACGAGCCGCTGAACGATGAAGTTCATGCATCGGTGCTGAAAGAAGATCCGGAAATTCGTCTGGCGCTGCAGGTTGCCGTGATGCGCGACAAGCTGCAACCGCTGTTTGCGGAAGGCCGCTACCAGGAAGCGCTGGTCGAGCTGGCGCAACTGCGCGAGCCGGTGGATGAGTTCTTCGAGAAAGTCATGGTTAACGCGGACGATGCGCAGGTGCGTATTAATCGTCTGACGCTGCTGTCTAAATTACGTGAGCTGTTCCTGCAAGTCGCGGATATTTCCCTGCTCCAGTAACGTGTTCCGTTAATAATAAAAACCCGCCGCTGGCGGGTTTTTTTATAGCGGATTTCGCTACGTTGAATTCTTATTTTATTAATGAAAAGCAAAAAGCACGGGCTTATTACTTATTCACGTAATTATTAATGTTCAGGTTGCGGATAATATAGCGCGCGGGTGCTCAGGCTGGCTGGCTTGGGCATGATGCAAAGGCTGGTCAGATGAATGCCCCCCTTAGTTAATTCCATTTAACCTCGGGGGAGGCTGCAATCAGAACCCAACAGCCTGATTGTAGCCTCTTCCTTATAAGGAGGCAATTATGCCAATAAAATCCCGATATGCTTTTTTAAGCATAGTAGCGCTTTGTATTACGGCGCTGTGTTTCGCCTTAATAATGCGTGATCGCTTATGTGAATTCACTATTAAAGAGGGAAGCCGGGAAATACGGGCAATCCTTGCTTACGAACCAGGGAAGTAGCCTTTGGATGGGGGAGCGATCCCCCACCCACTGGTCAGGAGGGCGGGTTGGCCTGCACGCACCCAAATGTATTCTGAAAAGCAACGCCCCCGCATGTGCGGGGGCGTTTTGTTTGCGAAAAAAAGTGTACTGCTGGCTAGCGTTTCATTCCATGAGTTGTTTACTGAGCATGGGATTCGCCTGAATCAGGCGCATCAGCTTCAGTTCGGTGCTGGAGGGTTTCACTCGGCGGGATTCCCACTCCTGAACCATTGCGACACTGACACCCATCACACGAGCCAAATCATCAGTTTTCAGGCCCGTTCTTTTGCGTAACAGTTCAAATTCTGTAAACACGCTGGGTTTCTGCGCCAGGGTAACCGTTTCAGAGGCATCTTTTTTTAATACAATTTGTTCGAGGCTGCTGAGCAACTCAAACATAGGGTCTTTAGATTCCATTTTGGACTCCTAATCACACAGCGGGATCGTGAACGTCTAAGAAGCTTCTTAATCATAGTTCGGAAAAAACCAAACCGCGGGCAGCGTAATCAAAGATTTTGCGCTTGTTGACTGGCGAGCGCCGGTGTTGACCGTTCGGTGGTGGAATATAGCGTGATAACGCTTTGATATTAAGATTAATCTTAGGAAGGTATAGTTTTGTAAAAGATCCCGGCGCGAGCCTTTAGCCTGTGAAGGATCACGGGATGTGCCAGGCATTCCAGAACGCGCATAGCACTGTTCTGACGCTCGCCTACACGGCGCCCGGCTGCTTCTGGGAAAGCGCCCATGTCGGTTTCTGAAAAGCACCGAATCACGTTCTGGCAGATTAAAAAGGCGGCGTAGAATGACCCCGGCGCTTGAGGCTTTTTGCCTCCGGCAACCGGCAGTGTTACCGCTATGGCGGATGGCAGAAAGAAGAAAGCCCCGAAGGTCAATTTTCATTAACCAACGAGGCTGTCTCCATACCAAACATATGCAGATTAGCCTCTTACCCGTCGCAAGACAAGGAAAAGAAGCTGATGAAACTACCGCGAAATGTGCTTATCTGGTGCGTATTAATCGTCTGTATCACACTATTAATATTCACGCTCCTTATACGAAAATCGCTGTGCGAAATTCGTTATAAGGACAGATATCGGGAGGCCGCTGCGTTTCTGGCTTACGAATCCGGTAAGTAGCGTCTGGAGGGCGGGGGAAACCCCGCCTTTTCAGGCCTGGCGAGGCTGCATGTTGGTAGGGTTGCGAGCGTCTTTATTAAGGGTCGTCAGCGCAGGCTGGCGGCCCTTTTTTACGTACGGCGCATCGCCTTTCGCATAATCGCTTTTGCAGCGCAATAAAGGGTATCCTGCGCGACGCGTCTGAACTATCCTTGTGGGCCTTGAAGCACACTGGCAGTGGTGTGCGCGTTGATGAGTGAAAGGAGCAAAAAAATGGCGACAGGTAAGTCCTGCTCTCGCTGGTTCGCGCCGCTGGCGGCGTTGTTAATGGTATTCAGCCTGAGCGGGTGTTTTGATAAAGAGGGCGACCAGCGCAAAGCGTTCGTCGATTTTCTGCAAAACACGGTGATGCGTAGCGGCGAACGTCTGCCAACGCTGACCGCCGATCAGAAAAAACAGTTCGGTCCGTTTGTTTCCGACTATGCCATCCTTTACAGCTACTCTCAGCAGGTGAACCAGGCGATGGACGCCGGTATCCGCCCGGTAGTGGATAGCGTAAACAGCATTCGCGTACCGCAGGATTACATGACCCAGCGTGAAGCGCTGCGCCAGGCCAACGGCTCGCTGGGTGTGATGAGCCAGCAGTTGCAGAACGCGAAAATGCAGGCGGACAGTTCCCACTCGTCGCTGAAGCAGGCGGATGATCTGAAGCCGGTATTTGATAAAGCCTATGAAAAAGTGGTGACCGGCCCGGCCAATGCGCTGCAACCGCTGATCCCGGCCGCGCAGACGTTCACGCAGCAGCTGGTGCAGGTGGGCGATTTTATCGCGCAGCAGGGCACGCAGGTGGGCTTTGCGGCCAACGGCATTCAGTTCCCGACCTCGCAGCAGGCCAGCCAGTATAACGCGCTGATAGGCCCGCTCGCCGACCAACACAAGGCGTTCACCCAGGCTTACACCGCCGCGACCAACGCGATGCAGTGAAAAAAAACGGCTCTGACGAGCCGTTTTTTATTGTCATCCCTGAACCACCTCCAGAAGAGGTGGTTTTTTATTTGACCGCTTGCGGATTCACACAGTTTTGCGACACGTCGCCATTGAGCGCGTTGATAAGGTTATCCACCGCGCAGGCGGCCATGTTGTAGCGCGTCTCGTGGGTGGCGGAGCCGATATGCGGCAGCGCCACCACGTTCTTCAGCGTCAACAGCGGAGAGTCTTTCTCCAGCGGCTCCTGTTCAAACACATCCAGTCCTGCCGCGTGGATCTCGCCGCTTTGCAGGGCGGCGATCAGCGCATTTTCGTCCACTACCGGGCCGCGGCCCGCGTTGATGAAAATCGCAGATTTCTTCATTTTGCGGAACTGCTCTTCGCCAATCATATGGTGCGTCTCGTCGGTCAGCGGCAGAATGATGCAGACGAAATCGGATTCGGCGAGCAGGGTATCGAGATCGCAGTAGCGCGCGTTGAAGCGCGCTTCCGCTTCGCTGTGATGGCGACGCGCGTTGTAGAGAATCGGCATGTTAAAGCCGAAATGCGCGCGCTGCGCCAGCGCCAGGCCAATGCGGCCCATGCCGACGATGCCCAGCGTTTTGTGGTGTACGTCGCAGCCGAACCAGTCCGGGCCGATGCTGCCGGTCCATTCGCCCGCTTTGACCCGCTCGGCCACTTCCAGCGCGCGGCGCGCGGTCGTCAGCACCAGCGTCATCAGCGTATCAGCGACCGTTTCGGTCAGCACGGTAGGCGTGTGCATCAGCGCTATCTTTTTCGCGCTCAGCGCGTCCACGTCGAAATTGTCATACCCCACGGAAACCGTCGAGGCGGCGCGAAGCGCGGGCATTTTCTCAAGCAGCGCGGCGTCCACTTTTTCACTCGAACCCAGCAGCCCTTGCGCCTCGCTAAACGCGCTGGCGTGAGCTTCGACGGTCTCCGGGCTCAGATCTGACACGCGGGTCACGTTAAAGTGGCTCTCCAGGCGGGCAAGCAAATCATCGGGCAGGGATTTGTAGAGAATGATGGACGGCTTCATGCAGGTCTCCAGCGTTGAACAAAAGAGAAAGAATAGACAAGCGGACGGCATCACGCCGCCCGCCGGGCGTTATGCGTGGCGCGCCCCCACCGGCAGTTGCTGGTTGGTGGTTGGTTTGACTATCAAAGTGAGCCACACGGAGGCGAAAAGCGCCACCCCCATAAAAATGTACGAGGCGGACGGGTTGCCGGTCGCGCCGTTGAGATAGCCGACCACCCACGAACCGACGAACGAGCCGAGCGCGCCCATACTGTTGATAAGCGCCATCGCGCCGCCCGCCACGTTCTTCGGCAGCATCTCCGGGATAATCGCAAAGAACGGGCCATACGGGGCGTACATCGCCGCGCCGGCAATCACCAGCAGGGTGTAAGAGAGCCAGAAGTGGTTCGCGCCGAGCGCCCAGGAGCCGATAAACGCCAGCCCGCCAATCAGCAGCAGCGGCCAGACGAACAGTTTGCGGTTCTGCATTTTATCGGAAGCCCAGGAGACGATAATCATGGCGATGGTCGCAGCCAGGTACGGTACGGCAGAGAGCCAGCCCACTTCCACCATCCCCATATTTTCACTGCCGCTGCGGATGATTGACGGCAGCCACAGTACAAAACCATAAACGCCGATGCTCCATGCGAAATATTGCGCGCACAGCAGGATAACGTTGCGCGAGCGAAAGGCTTCGCCGTAATTACGTACCGCTTTGATACCTTCCTGCTCTTTATTCAGTTGCGCCTGGAGCGCCGCTTTTTCGTCATCCGCCAGCCACTTCACCTGCGACGGTTTATCTTTCACCAGGGCCCACCAGCAGAAGGCCCAGACAACTGCCGGAATACCTTCGAAGATGAACATTTCACGCCAGCCGAACGCCTGGATGAGATAGCCGGAAACCACCGACATCCACAGCACAGTGGCCGGATTACCAAGGATCAGGAACGTGTTGGCGCGCGAGCGCTCCGACTTCGTAAACCAGTTACTGATGTAAATCAGCATGGCGGGCATCACGGCGGCTTCCACCACGCCAAGGATAAAGCGGATCGCCGCCAGCATCGGGATATTGCTGACCACGCCGGTCAGCGAGGCGCAGCCGCCCCACAGAATAAGGCAGATGAAAATGAGCTTACGCACGCTGCGGCGCTCGGCATAAATGGCGCCGGGGATCTGGAAAAAGAAGTAGCCGAGAAAGAACAGGGCGCCGAGCAGCGACGAGATGCCTTTGGTAATGCCGAGATCGTCATTGATGCCGGCCGCTGAGGCGAAACTGAAGTTTGCGCGATCGAGGTACGCCAGGCTGTACGTGATAAACACGACCGGCATGATGTACCACCAGCGTTTTGGAGCGTTAGTCGGACTTTTCATCGTATTCCCTCTATGGTTGAGGTGGATGCGTCTCGTCGGTGTAGGGGACGACGGAAGCTGTTCATACTGTTTGTTCGGGGTCAGGTTTTACCCTTCACCCTGTGCTTTTCCCGGCGGGGAAAGGCGTAAAAAACTTGTCTTGTTATAAATCTCCCGAATCCACAGGCCTTTTCCTTAAGGAAAGGATCGGGGCGAGGTAGACTACTCGCCCAGTTGTTCGCGGGTCGGTAGCCCTTCGCTGTCGCCCTGAACCTGGATCGCCAGCGCGCCGATTTTGTTGCCGCGGGTCGCCGCCTGGTGCAGCGTTTTGCCTTCCAGCAGCGCGCTTATCACGCCTACCGCAAACCCATCGCCCGCACCCACCGTATCGACCACGTTTTCGACTTTCACGGCCGCCACCGTACCTTGCTCGCCGCTGGCGCTTTGATACCAGGCGCCATCGGCACCCGTTTTGATAACGACTGCTTTCACGCCGCGCGTCAGGTAGAAATCGGCAATCCCTTCCGGGCTCTGCTGGCCGGTCAGGATCTGGCCCTCTTTCAGGCCCGGCAGCACCCAGTCGGCCATACAGGCAAGCTGGTTGAGTTTCTCTGTCATCTCCGCCTCGCTTTTCCACAGCACCGGGCGCAGGTTCGGATCGAAGGAGATAGTCTTGCCCTGGGTTTTCATGGCGCGCGCGGCGTGATCCAGCAGTTCATACGACGTTGCGGAAAGCGCCGCCGCCACGCCGCTCAGATGCAGGTGACGGGCGCTGTAAAACAGCGGCGCGTTAAAATCTTCGCCGCTCAGATGGCTCGCGGCGGAGCCTTTGCGGAAATACTCCACGCTGGGATCGGTTCCATCCACAACCTTCGATTTCATCTGAAAACCGGTTGGATAACGGTCGTCGATCGTCACGCCGCGCGTAGCGATGCCTTCTTTTTCAAGCTGGCTCAGCACGAAGCGGCCAAACGAATCGTTGCCGACGCGGCTCACCCAGCTTACGTTGAGACCGAGGCGCGCCAGGCCGGTGGCGACATTCAGCTCCGCCCCTGCGACGCGTTTAAAAAAATGCTCTACCTGCGCCAGGTCGCCGGGCTCGGTCGCGACAAACATCGCCATCGCTTCGCCGATGGTAATCACATCCAGTGGCTGTTCCATGTTCACTCCTCGCGCAGCAGGTTGACGTAATGACGGGTCACGGCGGTCAAATCGCGCCCTTCCAGCGGAAACTCAATGCCGCGCGGCGCGTCCGGCGGCAGCATCTCCAGCAGCGTGCGCCAGCGCGGCCCGGCGTCATCCAGTGCGATGGCGCGATAGTGGTAGTGGTGCGTGGTGGCGGCTTTGACATGGATATAGCTGACGCCTGTGCGAAGCGCGCGGGCGGCCTCTTCCGGCGCATCGTCCACCCACAGCCAGTTGGCCATGTCGAAGGTCAGACGAATGGGGAGATTGAGCGTTTTGCTGGCGGCGAGGAAACGGCGCATCGGTTCAAGACGCCCGCAGTCGGTCTGATCGTTTTCCACGACCAGCGCGACGTCGCTAAGCGCCAGCAGCCCGGCGAGCGGTTCCGCCTGGTGCGGATGGCTGAAGTGCCCGAGCGAGAGTTTCAGCCAGCGGGCATTGAGTTCATGGGCTTCGGCCAGCAGCGAAGGCAGGCGGGCGTTGATTTTGCCGTCGTGTTCAAACAGCGGCTCGGGCGCGGAGTAACAGGCTTTCAAATGATTATCTGCAATGGCCTGCGCCAGCGCGGGCAGGGCGTCGATCTCTGCCGGATCGAGCAGCTCGCGGCGGATCTCTACGCCGTCGGCGCCCGCGCCGGCGATGATCGGCAGCACGGCCTGCTGGCCGCCGAGGGCTTTTACTTTGTCGTTACCGTAAGCGGCGGTGACGACGATAATTTCTCTCTCCATTGATTTCTCCGGAGTGATTACATCTGCATAACATAGTTAATACGCTAGATGGAACCGGTTCCAAAGAGAAGTCCAGGATGGCGAATTTATGATCGGGGTCACGAACCGTCGTTCAGCGCGCCGTCGAGCCGCGCACGATCAGTTCACCGGAGAAAACCTGCTCCCGCACCGCCTGCGACTGGCCTTCGATGCGCTTCACCACTTGCTCCAGCGCGGCGTAGCCAATCTGCCAGGTGGGCTGTTTCAGCGTCGTAATGCCCACCCCCGCCAGCTCCGCCCACTCCAGCTCGTCAAAGCCGAGCAGGCCGATATCGGCGCCCCAGTTAAGCCCGATGCGTTTGAGCGAGCGCGCCACCTGGAGCGTCAGCGCGCCGTTGGCGGAGATCACCGCCTTGCGCATTCCGCGAAAACGGGTGTGGAAGTGGCGCAGGGTATTATCGAGATGATCGGCCTCATGCAACGGCGTTTCGGCGTTTTCGGCGACGACGCCGGAATAGCGGGCGGCGGTGGCGCGAAAGGCGGTCAGGCGCTCGCGGCGGGTGTTGACCGTTCCGAGTGGCTCGCTTAAAAACAGCAGCGCCTCAAAACCCTGTTCGATGAGGTGCTCCGTGGCGGTGGTGGCCGCCTGGGTGTTATCGAGCCCCACCACGTCGCAGGCGAAATCGGGGATTTTACGGTCGATGAGCACCATCGGCAGCGCCGACTGTTGCAGCCGGTTCAGCCCCTCTTCGCGCATGCCGACCGCGTTCACCACGATGCCTTCCACCTGATAGCTGCGCAGGAGATCCAGATAATGCAGCTCCTGGTCGAGCTCGTTATTGGTGTTACAGACCAGCGGCGTAAAGCCTTTCTCCCGACAGGCCGCCTCTATGCCGCTTAATACATTGACCGAATAGGGATTGGTGATATCGGCGATGATAAGGCCGATTAACCGGGTGCGCCCCCGCTTCAGGCCGCGCGCCATCTGGTTAGGACGGTAATCGAGCTGGGCTATCGCCTGCTCAATACGCGCCAGCAGATCCCCCGAAAGCAGGTGTTTTTCGCCGTTCAGGTAGCGGGAAACGCTGGTTTTACCGGTTTTCGCGGCGCGGGCGACGTCGCTGATGGTCGGGCGTGACGCTTTGATGGTCATGAGGCTTCCTTCTCAGGCTAAAACGCCGGTGGGGCAGGTGACTGTTTTTATTATTAGATTATTTCGGTGGCTGTCGTAAAGCAGGCGTTTGCCTGACGGGCATTATCGTCGCCCGTAATCTTTTCCCTGTCTCAAGGTGTGGCGCTGTTTTTAATTATGTTATAACGTATCAATTCATGACTAACGCGTACACAGGAGAGTGACAGAAATGAAGAAGTTAGCCTTATTACTGGGAATGGGGCTTCTGCTGGCAAGCGCTCAAAGCGCGGCGCACGGGCATCATCACGGCAAGCCGTTGACCGAGGCGGAGCGGCAGGCCAGCGAAGGGGTATTTAACGACAGCGACGTCAAAGACCGCGAGCTTAGCGACTGGGACGGCGTCTGGCAGTCGATTTATCCGTACCTTCTGAATGGCGATCTCGATCCAGTGCTGGCGAAAAAAGCGAAAGCAGCCGGTAAAACCGTGGAGGAGTATCGCGCCTACTACCAAAAAGGGTACGCCACGGATGTTGAGATGATTGGCATTGAAAACAACGTGATGGAGTTTCACATCGGGCAAACTGTGAATGCCTGCGCGTATCAATATAACGGCTTTAAGATTTTGCAGTACGCCTCCGGCAAGAAGGGCGTGCGCTACCTGTTTGAGTGCACCGACAGCGCGTCAAAAGCGCCGAAATTCGTGCAGTTCAGCGATCACACTATCGCGCCGCGCAAGTCCGCGCATTACCACATTTTTATGGGCAATACCTCGCATGAGGCGCTGCTGAAAGAGATGGATAACTGGCCGACCTACTATCCGTACCAGTTAAGCAAAGCGCAGGTGGTGGATGAAATGTTGCATCACTAAAGCCTGATGCTGCCTCATCGGGATTGCGCCCGATGAGGCCATCGCCCGTTACTGTAACGGGCTCAGCGTGATTTCCACGCGACGGTTCTGCGCTTTACCCTCTTCGGTGCTGTTGCTGGCGACCGGGTTCGCCGGGCCCATGCCGCTGGTGCGGATGCGGTTAGCGGCCACGCCCTGGGTGATGAGCGCGCTGGCGACGCTTTCCGCGCGCTGCTGCGACAGCTTCATATTCAGCGCCTGTCCGCCGGTGCTGTCGGTGTAGCCCACCACGTTCACTGCGGTTTTCGGGTACTCTTTCAGGACCATCGCCACGCCGGTCAGGGTGTTGGCGCCCGCCGGTTTCAGGTTCGCCTGGCTGCTGTCGAAGGTCACGTTATTCGGCATATTCAGGATGATGTTGTCGCCGCTGCGGGTGACGCTGACGCCGGTGCCCTGCATTTTCTGGCGCAGTTTCGCTTCCTGCACGTCCATGTAGTAACCCACGCCGCCGCCGAGCGCCGCGCCCGCCGCCGCGCCAATCAGCGCGCCTTTGCCGCGATCCTTTTTCGAGGAAGAGAGTACGCCGACGCCCGCGCCGACCAGTGAGCCAATGCCCGCGCCAATGCCTGATTTACCCGCTTCGCGTTCGCCGGTGTAGGGATTCGTGGTGCAGCCTGAAAGGGCCAGTGCGCCGCTGACGATAGCGGCGACAAAAATGATGCGTTTTTTCATCGCATATCCTTATTCAATTTAATTCTGGTTCGCCTGGAGTGGCGGAGGTTGATTATGACGGGGGAATGTGATGAAAATTCCGGGAAGTGTTCTGATTTTTTATCCATAACGAATCGAGCGGCGACAAAGTAGCCATACTCACGCCGCCTCATCTGCAAACGCCAGTCAGGAGCCCGTTTTGGCTAACCCATCTGCTTTAAAACGCATCGTTACCGCCGCCCACTGGGGGCCAATGGTTGTCGAGACCGACGGTGAAACCGTTTTGTCCTCTCAGGGCGCGTTGCCGACGCGCCACCCGAACTCGCTGCAAACCGCCGTCCCGGACCAGGTGCACAGCAAAGCGCGCGTGCGCTACCCGATGGCGCGTAAGGGGTTTCTCGCCTCGCCGGACCGCCCGCAGGGCGTGCGCGGGCAGGATGAGTTCGTGCGTATCAGCTGGGATGACGCGCTGCGTCTGATTGACCAGCAGCACCGGCGCATTCGCGAAAGCTACGGCCCGTCGTCGATTTTCGCCGGCTCCTACGGCTGGCGCTCCAACGGCGTGCTGCATAAAGCCGCCACGCTCCTGCAACGCTACATGAGTCTCGCGGGCGGCTACACCGGCCATCTGGGCGATTACTCCACGGGCGCCGCGCAGGTGATCATGCCCTACGTGGTGGGCGGCAACGAAGTCTATCAGCAGCAGACCAGCTGGCCGCTGGTGCTGGAGCACAGCGACGTGGTGGTGCTGTGGAGCGCCAACCCGCTCAATACGCTGAAAATCGCCTGGAACGCCTCTGACGAACAAGGCATCGGCTATTTCGAGAAGCTCAAAGAGAGCGGCAAAAAACTTATCTGCATCAACCCGATGCGCCCGGAAACCGCCGATTTCTTTGGCGAGCGCATGGAATGGATAGCCCCGCACATGGGCACCGACGTGGCGCTGATGCTCGGCATCGCCCATACGCTGGTGGAAAACGGCTGGCAGGATAACGACTTCCTCACCGCCTGCACGCACGGTTATGCGCAGTTTGCGGCCTACCTGACCGGCGAGCGCGACGGCACGCCGAAAGACGCCGACTGGGCGGCAGCGATTTGCGGCGTCGACGCGACGACCATCCGCGAGCTGGCCCGCCTGTTCAGCCAGAACCGCACCATACTGATGGCGGGCTGGGGCATGCAGCGCCAGCAGTATGGCGAGCAGAAACACTGGATGCTGGTGACGCTCGCGGCCATGCTCGGCCAGATTGGCCTGCCGGGCGGCGGCTTCGGGCTCTCTTATCACTTCGCCAACGGCGGCAACCCGACGCGCCGCGCGGCTGTGCTGGCCTCGATGCAGGGCAGTGTGGAAGGCGGCATTGAGGCCGTCGATAAAATCCCGGTGGCGCGCATTGTCGAAGCGCTGGAAAACCCTGGCGGCGAATACCCGCACAATGGTCAGCAGCGCATTTTCCCGGATATTCGTTTTATCTGGTGGGCGGGCGGCGCCAACTTTACGCATCATCAGGAGACGCACCGCCTGATTAAGGCGTGGCAGAAGCCAGAGCTGGTGGTGATTTCGGAATGCTTCTGGACGGCGGCGGCCAGGCACGCCGATATCGTGCTGCCGGTGACCACGTCATTTGAGCGCAATGACATGACCATGACCGGCGACTACAGCAACCAGCATATGGTGCCGATGAAACAGGTCGTGCCGCCGCAGTATGAAGCGCGTAATGACTTCGATATTTTCGCTGAGCTGTCAGAGCGCTGGGAAACCGGCGGACAGTCGCGTTTCACCGAAGGCAAAAGCGAGCTGGAGTGGCTGGAAACTTTCTACAACATCGCCCGCGAGCGCGGCGCGGCGCAGCAGGTGACGCTGCCGGATTTCGCCGATTTCTGGGCGGCGAATGAGATAATCGAGATGCCGGAGAACCCGAAAAACGCCGAATTTGTTCGCTTTGGCGCGTTTCGCGACGATCCGGCGGCAAACCCGCTCAGCACGCCGAGCGGTAAAATCGAGATCTACTCAGAGCGCATTGCCCGCTTCGGCTATGCCGACTGCCCGCCGCACCCGACCTGGCTTGAGCCGGACGAGTGGCTCGGCAACGCGCAGCCGGACGAGCTGCAACTGCTCTCGTCGCACCCGGCGCACCGTCTGCACAGCCAGCTTAATTATTCCACGCTTCGCGAGCGCTACGCGGTAGCCGGGCGCGAGCCGGTGACGCTGCACCCGGACGATGCCCGTAAACGCGGCATCGCCCACGGCGATCTGGTGCGGGTGTGGAACGCGCGCGGCCAGGTGCTGGCAGGCGCCGTGGTGACGGACGGCATTAAGCCGGGCGTGATTTGCCTGCATCAGGGCGCATGGCCCGATTTCGACTGGAACCAGCAGGGGCTTTGCAAAAACGGCGCGGTGAACGTGCTGACGCGCGATATCCCCACTTCCCGACTTGGCAACGGCTGCGCGGCGAACTCGTCGCTGGTGCGTGTGGAGAAGTACAGCGGGCCCGCGCCGGACGTTACGGCGTTTGATCCGCCTGCCAGCGCATAATCCAGGTCGGGTGGCCGGTCTCTTCCTGCCACGCGCTCTCTTCAATACGGAAACCCCGGGCGTGATAGAAATTCACCGCCCGGGTGTTTTTCTGATAGACCTCAAGATTCAGGGTATCGTACTGCGACTGCACCTGCGTCAGCAGCGCGGTGCCGATGCCTTGTCCCTCGCAATCAGGCGCCACGAACAGCGCGCCGATAAAGTTTTCATGCATCACGCTGATAAACCCGCGCAACGCGCCGTCCTTTTCCTCCACCCACGTCCAGGCGCCGGGCAGATAGACATCGCGCACTATCGGCAGGCTGGCGCGCCAGTAGTCAGGCTGAATGAACGGATGCCCGGCGGTGGTGCTGGCAAGCCACAGCGTCAGGATAGCCTTGCGGTCAGAGGGCCGCTGCGCGCGGATCACGGGCGATTCTCCGGGTGGCAGCCGCAGCCGGTGAGATGATCGTTCACCAGCCCGCAGGCCTGCATGAAGGAGTAACAAATCGTCGGGCCGACAAACTTAAAGCCCCGTTTTTTCAGCGCTTTTGAGAGTGCCTGCGCCTCGGGCGTCGTGATCGGCACCTGCGCGAGCGTCTGTGGGGAATTCACTTTCGGCTCGCCGTCCACAAACGACCAGACAAACGCTGAAAAATCTTCGCCCTGCGCCTGCATAGCGAGATACGCCCGCGCGTTGGCGATAATCGCCTCGATTTTGCCGCGATGGCGAATAATGCCCGGCTCAAGCACCAGCGCGTCGATTTCTTCCGGCCCCATCTGCGCCACGGTATGGGGATCGAACCCGTGGAAACAGCGGCGGTAGTGCGCGCGTTTTTTGAGTACGGTTATCCATGACAGGCCCGCCTGCTGACCTTCGAGACAGATCATTTCAAACAGCTTGTGGTTGTCTTTCTGAGGTTCGCCCCACTCTTCGTCATGGTAGGCGAGATAAAGCGGGTCCTGGGTGACCCATCCGCAACGTTCCATCCTGCATTCCCTCATTGTAATAAACACCATAGCGATTTTCCGAAGCGGCTTGACGTTGCGAATAAAGAGACAATAGTTAATTCAGGGTTACTCACCCATCCGCTAATAACGTCAATAAAAACTGCCGGAACCGGCTCTCTTCTGGAGTCGCTTGATGATGATAACTATCTCTGGACGCCATGCGTTGCGACGCGCGGCGGTGCTGTTGTGGTCTCTGGTTTTTACGCAGGCGGCGCACGCCTGGCAACAGGAATATATCGCTGTTGACCCACAAAGTAACACCTCTGAACGTTATACGTGGGATAGCGATCGCACACCGAGTTATGACGAGATCCTGGCCGAGCGCGTGGCGCAGACGCAGCGCGACGAGGCGGCGAAGTCCGCAATGCCCGCAAGCCTGAGCCTGTCATGGCCGGTGCCCGTGGTCGCGCGCCCGGTGGCGGGCTGGCGGCGTGAAGCAAGCGTCCTCCCTTTGCAGGAGAATGGCGTCAGCGCGGACGAGGCGTACTGGCATGCGAGCGTCGGCTCGCTGGGCTGGCGGATTGATTCGCGCCTCGGCGCTGTCCGTCCGTGGGCGCAGGTGAGCTATAACCAGCAGCACGGCGATCCGCTGTGGAGTATGCAGCCGCTGTTGCCCGGCAGCCAGTACGGCTCGTGGATGGATGTCTCGTTCGGCGCGGATATGCCGATTAACAAGCATCTCGCGGCGTGGGCGTCGTTCTCCCAGGCGGAAGGGCGGCTTAGCGAAAACGACGCGCAAATGTATAACCTCGGCGTCAGCGCGACGTTTTAGAGCGCGTCATTCGCGCCCGTTCAAGGCCATCCATGCCTTCGCAGCGGCAGTTCATTCCGCGGCTGCGGCATCTCATGCCGTTTTCCCCCGAAAAAGTAGGGGCTTCGCTATCGTTGCAGGTAGTGAAGCTTTCTTCTTATCAGTGGGACAACAACCATGAATACCTCCATTCAACAGCGTACCCGGTGGCTCACCCTCGTGGGCACCATTGTTACCCAGTTCGCGCTGGGCTCGGTGTATACCTGGAGCCTGTTTAACGGCGCCCTGTCGCAGAAACTCGACGAGCCGGTAAGCCAGGTGGCGTTTTCCTTCGGGCTGCTGAGTCTGGGACTGGCGCTGTCATCATCGGTCGCCGGGAAATTGCAGGAGCGTTTCGGCGTTAAACGCGTGACGATCGCCTCTGGCGTGCTGCTGGGGTTAGGGCTGGTGTTAACGTCCCACGCCAGCAACCTGATGATGCTCTGGCTGAGCGCTGGCCTGCTGGTGGGGCTTGCGGACGGCGCCGGTTATCTGCTGACGCTCTCTAACTGCGTGAAGTGGTTCCCGGAGCGCAAAGGGCTTATCTCCGCGTTTTCAATCGGCGCGTATGGTCTTGGCAGCCTCGGTTTTAAATTTATCGACAGTCATCTGCTGGCGTCCGTCGGGCTTGAGCGCACATTCATTATCTGGGGCGGCATGGTGATGGTGATGATCATCGGCGGCGCGCTGCTGATGAAAGACGCGCCGAATCAGCCTGCGCGTACCGGCAATAGCGCCAGCGAAGGCGATTACAGCCTCGCCGAATCGATGCGTAAACCGCAATACTGGATGCTGGCGCTGATGTTCCTGACCGCCTGCATGAGTGGTTTGTATGTGATTGGCGTGGCGAAAGATATCGCCCAGGGCATGGTGCGCCTCGACGCCGCCACGGCCGCCAACGCCGTCACCGTGATTTCCATCGCGAACCTGGCGGGCCGCCTGGTGCTCGGCATTCTCTCCGATAAAATGCCGCGCATCCGCGTGATTACGTTCGGGCAGGTGGTGTCGCTGGTCGGCATGGCCGCGCTGCTCTTCGCGCCGCTCAATGAAATGACCTTCTTTGCCGCCATCGCCTGCGTGGCGTTTAACTTCGGCGGCACCATTACGGTCTATCCGTCCCTGGTCAGCGATTTCTTCGGCCTCAACAATCTTGCGAAAAACTATGGCGTAATTTATCTGGGCTTTGGGATCGGCAGCATCTGCGGGTCGATTATCGCCTCGCTGTTCGGCGGCTTTTACGTCACCTTCTGCGTTATCTTCGCGCTGCTGATTGTCTCGCTGGCTATCTCCACCACCATTCGCCAGCCGCGCCGCGAGTCCTGGGAACACGCCAGCGCCTGATGCCGGATTGTCGCTTCGCCGCCGCTTTCTGCGGCGGCGCTTTTCCCCCGAATGTTCTCACTTTCTCCCCAGTTCGCTCAGACGTTCTATGCTTACTAGCTGTGATTGCCAACACAAAGGAGAACAAGATGTCCTTAGAAAAAGTGGTTTATCGCGCAAAAGCGAAAGCGACTGGCGGCCGTGATGGCCGTGCGACTTCCGATGACGGCGTGCTGGACGTGAAACTTGGCGTGCCGAAAGAGATGGGCGGCCAGGGCGGTCAGGTGACCAACCCGGAACAGCTCTTCGCGGCGGGCTACTCTGCCTGCTTCCTGGGTGCGCTGAAACATGTCGCCTCTCAGGAGAAAAAGAAAGTGCCGCAGGAGGCCTTTATCGAAGGTCAGGTGGGGATTGGGCCGCTGCCGACCGGTTTTGGTATTGAAGCGCAGCTGGATATCCATCTGCCGGGCATGGACCGTGCAGAGGCCGAGGAACTGGTGCAGAAAGCGCACATCGTCTGCCCGTACTCCAACGCCACGCGCGGCAACATTGACGTTAAGCTGAACGTTATCACCGACTAACGGGTTATCCCGCTTCGTAAAATGCGGTACCGGCCTCATATTTTTGTAAATACGAGCCGGACCGCCCTAAAAGCCCGCACTTTTTCTTATCCGTGTGGTCTACTACTCCGCGTCTGAGTTAAGAATCTCCTGATTCCCTCGTAGTGCTACGTACATACTCTTTTTTCATTTTTGTGGGTAAAGGGTTTTAGTCCTTGTTTTGCCTGGGCGGCTTGCATGAAATACATCCTCTCGATGACGCAGCAGAAACTGAGCGTTCTGCTGGCGGTCTACATCGGCCTCTTTTTTAACTGCGCGGTTTTATATCGTCGCTTTGACGGATACGCGCAGAACCTCTCCTGGGTCAACGCTGTATCGATGGTTGTCGAACTGGTGGCCACGGTTCTCGTCACATTCTTCCTGTTTCGCGTACTGTCGCTGTTAGGACGACGCGTCTGGCGCGTGCTGGCATCGCTGGTGGTGGTGTTCTCCGCCGCGGCCAGTTATTACATGACGTTTATGAACGTGGTGATCGGCTACGGAATTATCGCGTCGGTGATGACCACCGATATCGATCTCTCCAAAGAAGTGGTGGGCTGGGAGTTCATCTCATGGATGGTGCTGGTGTGCATCGTGCCGCTGACGCTTATCTGGGGCAACCGCTGCCGCGATACGCTGCTGCGCCAGCTTCGCACCCGCGATCAGCGCCTGAAAAGCGCGGCGGTGGTGATTGTGGCGGGGCTGCTGGTCTGGGCGCCGATCCGACTGCTGGATTTGCAGCAGAAGAATGAAGAGCGCACCTCCGGCGTCGATATGCCAAGCTACGGCGGCGTGGTGGCGAACTCTTATCTGCCGTCTAACTGGCTCTCCGCGCTGGGGCTGTACGCCTGGGCGCAGGTGGATGAGTCGAGCGATAATAAATCGCTGCTGAACCCGGCCAAGAAGTTTACCTGGCAGGCGCCGCAGGGCATTGATGACACTTACGTGGTGTTTATCATCGGCGAAACCACGCGCTGGGACCATATGGGCCTGCTCGGCTACGACCGCAACACCACCCCGAAACTCGCGCAGGAGAAAAACCTGGCCGCGTTCCGCGGCGAGTCGTGCGATACGGCGACCAAACTCTCGCTGCGCTGCATGTTTGTGCGCGAAGGCGGTGCCGACGATAACCCGCAGCGTACTCTGAAAGAGCAGAACGTCTTCGCGGTGCTTAAACAGCTGGGCTTTAGCTCAGACCTGTACGCGATGCAGAGCGAAATGTGGTTCTACAGCAACACGATGGCGGACAATATTGCCTACCGCGAGCAGATTGGCGCCGAGCCGCGCAACCGCGGCAAGCAGGTGGATGACATGTTGCTGGTGGAGGAGATGAAAAACTCGCTGGCGGGGCACGATAAGGGCAAGCATCTCATCATTCTGCATACCAAAGGCTCGCACTATAACTATGTGCAGCGTTATCCGAGAAGCTATGCGCGCTGGCAGCCGGAGTGCATGGGCGTCGATTCAGACTGTAGCCGTCAGGAACTGATTAACGCGTACGATAACTCGGTACTGTACGTCGACAGCTTTATCTCCGATGTGATTGACCAGGTGCGCAATAAGAAAGCGATTGTGTTCTATGCGGCGGATCATGGCGAATCGATCAACGAGAAAGAGCATCTGCACGGCACGCCGCGCAATATCGCGCCGCCGGAGCAGTTCCGCGTGCCGATGATGGTCTGGATGTCCGACAGTTATCTGGCGGATCCGCAGCACGCGCAGGCGTTCGCGCAGCTTAAACTGCAGGCGCAGCAAAAGCGCCCGCATCGTCACGTTGAGCTGTTCGATACCATTATGGGCTGCCTCGGTTATCAGTCGCCGGACGGCGGTATTAACCAGAATAACAACTGGTGTCATGTTCCTTCTGCCGCAAAATAGCCATATCGCTGGCTTTTCAGCCGATCGACAGGCTTTTTTAAAGTAAGGGATTGACGAGGATTAGGGTGCGCAGTAATATGCGCCCCGCATTCGGTGATTGGCGCAGCCTGGTAGCGCACTTCGTT
Organism: Cronobacter turicensis; assembly: GCF_041222865.1. Classification (NCBI taxonomy): domain Bacteria; kingdom Pseudomonadati; phylum Pseudomonadota; class Gammaproteobacteria; order Enterobacterales; family Enterobacteriaceae; genus Cronobacter; species Cronobacter turicensis. Next base: position 160,763 of record NZ_CP165997.1, read on the forward strand.
CGGGACGAAGGGGTCGGAGGTTCGAATCCTCTATCACCGACCAAATTCAAAAAAGCCCTGCTCAACGAGCAGGGCTTTTTGCTTTCCGGCATCCGCGCTTTAAGGTTGCACCTGCGCTATTAATGCGTTCAGCTCGTCGATACGCGCCTTATTCATATTGATTTCGCACCGGGTGGATAGAACCCAATAGTTGGGGGTTTTAGCACTGATCTGGGAACTGGCCACCTGACAAAACAGGGCCTTATGTTTTTCCCATGCCGCCTGATCGTTTTTCAGCGCATTTGCCGTATCTACAACGATTTGTGAATCTTCATCCTCGTAATCCGCATTAGCCTCTAGCCAGTCTTCCGACTGTACCTGCTTCAGCGCCGCCGCCAGCGTCTGTTGTAGCGCCTGCTCCGTTTGCTTGCGCTGCCTCTCAAGACATCGCGTTCCGGCGGCATAATCGTTCACCTGCTTAGCGCACGTAATCACTTCTTTTCCATCAATGACAGACGCGGTAAACGCGTAGCTGGTTGAGAGCAACAGGCAGGACAGGCAACGGAACAACAACGTTTTAATATGCATAATCTGTTTTAAATAAGGTGCGAACTGAGCAGCCATCATAATGCGCTGGAATACCTCTGCTGCGCGACCAGGCTCATCTCACTCCCCACATTCAGACTCTGTTCCAGGGAATACCTGAACGGACGTATTCACCAGCTTAATTCGTTAGTCTTATTTAGCTTCGATTTTCTCGCGCGAACGCGATTCTGTGACATATTTCATTGAAAATAGTTATGAAACATCCCGCATACTTTCCGCTCTGCTTATATATCGCCTCAGCATTTTTTGCTGCAGGGTTAACAAATCGCGCCATAAACCGTTCATAAGTTCGCCACAAGCCCAGAAATTTTGCATTAAGCGGATAAAACATAAGCGCTGGATGTTACAAAATATCAAGATGATTATTCTGCGACTGGGGGCGTAGCATAAATTTCCGTGCTGAAAACATGCCCATGAGGTTTTTTTAATCTTTGTTTGCCGTTTCTCACCCCGGTTGTAAATCCCGGATAGCTGTATTGACGTTTGCGTGTTCTGTTGACAGATTGTAGGGCGTGAGGGTCATTTTACGGACAATCTGTACTGCAACTCAGTCTCCCTTGCGAAAGGAATCCCCAGCCTCACATTTACCGATCGGACCGGGCAAAAAATAAAAAAGGTCTGACGGAATAACACAACACCTATCACATTGGAGCAGAAGAATGAGTATTTCCTTGAAGAAGTCAGGGATGCTGAAGTTTGGTCTGAGCCTGGTGGCTATGACCTGCGCCGCAAGCGTACAGGCCAAAACCCTGGTTTACTGTTCAGAAGGCTCGCCTGAAGGCTTTAACCCGCAGCTCTTCACCTCTGGCACCACTTATGACGCAAGCTCTGTGCCTATCTACAACCGCCTGGTTGAATTTAAAATCGGCACCACGGAAATCATTCCAGGCCTCGCGGAGAAGTGGGACGTCAGCGACGATGGCAAAACCTATACTTTCCATCTGCGTAAAGGCGTGAAATGGCAGGACAATAAAGAATTTAAACCGACGCGCGAATTTAACGCCGATGACGTTGTGTTCTCGTTTGATCGTCAGAAAAATGCGCAAAACCCGTACCATAAAGTCTCTGGCGGCAGCTACGAATACTTTGAAGGCATGGGCCTGCCGACGCTGATTAGCGAAGTGAAAAAAGTCGACGACCATACCGTGCAGTTCGTACTGACGCGCCCGGAAGCGCCGTTCCTCGCGGATATGGCGATGGACTTCGCCTCGATTCTTTCCAAAGAATACGCCGACAACATGCTGAAAGCGGGCACGCCGGAGAAAGTCGACCTGAACCCGATCGGCACCGGGCCGTTCCAGCTTCAGCAATACCAGAAAGATTCCCGCATTCTGTATAAAGCGTTCCCGGGCTTCTGGGGCACTAAACCGAAGATTGACCGTCTGGTCTTCTCCATTACGCCGGATGCGTCCGTTCGTTATGCCAAACTGCAGAAAAACGAGTGCCAGGTGATGCCGTACCCGAACCCGGCGGACATCGCGCGTATGAAGCAGGACAAGAGCATCAACCTGATGGAGCAGGCGGGCCTGAACGTGGGCTACCTCTCTTTCAACACCGAGAAGAAGCCGTTTGACGACGTGAAAGTGCGCCAGGCGCTGACCTACGCGGTGAATAAAGAGGCCATTATCAAAGCGGTTTACCAGGGCGCCGGCGTTGCCGCGAAAAACCTGATCCCGCCGACCATGTGGGGCTATAACGACGACGTGAAGGATTACACCTACGACGTCGAGAAAGCCAAAGCGCTGCTGAAAGAAGCGGGTCAGGATAAAGGCTTCACCGTTGAGCTGTGGGCGATGCCGGTACAGCGTCCGTATAACCCGAACGCGCGCCGCATGGCCGAGATGATCCAGGCTGACTGGGAGAAAATCGGCGTTCAGGCGAAAATCGTGACCTACGAGTGGGGCGAGTACCTGAAACGCGCCAAAGCGGGCGAACACCAGGCGGTAATGATGGGCTGGACCGGCGACAACGGGGATCCGGATAACTTCTTCGCTACCCTGTTTAGCTGCGACGCCGCGAAAGATGGCTCCAACTACTCCCGCTGGTGCTACAAGCCGTTTGAGGATCTGATCCAACCGGCGCGTGCGACCGATGACCACAACAAACGTATCGAGCTTTACAAACAGGCTCAGGTCGTGATGCACGATCAGGCGCCAGCGCTTATCGTCGCGCACTCCACCGTCTATGAGCCGGTGCGTAAAGAAGTCAAAGGCTACGTGGTCGATCCGCTGGGCAAACACCACTTCGAAAACGTCTCCGTTGAATAATTAAAACCGTCAGGGGCGTGTGAGCGCCCCATGTCCGGCGACGCTGCGCTTATATCGGTCTACACTTCCAGACCGGGCAAGCGCAGCGCACCCGGCAGCAGTGCTTTATTCCCTCGCTGAAAGGGGAGGGAATGAGATTTGTGAGCAATACAGACCACATCCCCTGGTTGTGCGTCACTACAGAGAATCCGGGTTATGTTGCAGTTCATCCTCCGACGTCTGGGGCTTGTTATCCCGACGTTTATCGGTATCACCCTTCTCACTTTTGCCTTCGTTCATATGATCCCCGGCGACCCGGTGATGATCATGGCGGGCGAACGTGGTATTTCCCCTGAGCGTCACGCGCAGCTGCTGGCCGAGCTGGGTCTCGATAAGCCAATGTGGGAGCAGTATCTCCACTATATCTGGGGTGTCCTGCATGGCGATTTAGGCCTGTCGCTCAAAAGCCGCCTCCCGGTCTGGGACGAGTTCGTGCCGCGCTTTAAAGCGACGCTGGAACTGGGCATCTGCGCGATGATTTTCGCGGTCGCCGTCGGCATTCCGGTCGGCGTGCTGGCTGCTGTAAAGCGCGGCTCTGTCTTCGATCACACGGCGGTAGGCCTGGCGCTGACCGGCTACTCCATGCCTATCTTCTGGTGGGGCATGATGCTGATCATGCTGGTGTCGGTGCAGTGGAACCTGACGCCGGTGTCCGGGCGCGTCAGCGATATGGTGTTCCTCGACGATACCAATCCGCTCACCGGCTTTATGCTTATCGACACCGCCATCTGGGGCGAAGAGGGCAACTTTATCGATGCGCTGGCGCATATGATCCTGCCCGCCGTAGTGCTCGGCACCATCCCGCTGGCGGTCATTGTGCGTATGACTCGCTCGGCGATGCTGGAAGTGCTCGGCGAAGATTACATCCGTACCGCGCGCGCCAAGGGCCTGACCCGTATGCGCGTCATCATTGTTCACGCGCTGCGTAACGCCATGCTGCCGGTCGTGACGGTGATTGGTCTTCAGGTGGGCACGCTGCTGGCGGGCGCCATCCTGACGGAAACCATCTTCTCCTGGCCGGGCCTGGGCCGCTGGCTCATCGACGCGCTGCAGCGCCGCGATTATCCGGTCGTGCAGGGCGGCGTGCTGCTGGTGGCGACGATGATTATTCTCGTCAACCTGCTGGTCGATCTGCTCTATGGCGTGGTGAACCCGCGTATTCGTCATAAGAAATAAGGGGCCATCATGACGCAAATGACTGAAAACAAAGTGGTGGCCGCACCGGTGCCGATGACGCCGCTGCAGGAGTTCTGGCACTACTTCAAACGTAACAAAGGCGCGGTCGTCGGGCTGGTGTATGTCGTCATCATGATCCTGATTGCGGTCTTCGCGAATGTCGTCGCGCCGCATAACCCGGCGGAGCAGTTCCGTGATGCGCTGCTGGCCCCGCCGGTCTGGCAGGATGGCGGTAGCTGGGCGCACATTCTCGGCACTGATGACGTGGGCCGCGATGTGATGTCGCGCCTGATGTACGGCGCGCGCCTGTCGCTGCTGGTCGGCTGTCTGGTGGTGGTGCTGTCGCTGGTGATGGGCATTGTGCTCGGCCTGGTGGCGGGCTATTTCGGCGGTATCGTCGATACCATCATCATGCGTGTCGTCGATATCATGCTGGCGCTGCCGAGCCTGCTGCTGGCGCTGGTGCTGGTGGCGATTTTCGGCCCGTCTATCATTAACGCCTCGCTGGCGCTCACCTTTGTGGCGCTGCCGCACTATGTGCGCTTAACCCGCGCGGCGGTGCTGGTGGAAGTGAGCCGCGATTACGTCACCGCCTCCCGCGTGGCGGGCGCCGGCGCGATGCGCCAGATGTTCGTGAACATTTTCCCTAACTGCCTTGCGCCGCTGATAGTCCAGGCGTCGCTTGGTTTCTCGAATGCCATTCTCGATATGGCCGCACTGGGCTTTCTCGGCATGGGCGCGCAGCCGCCAACACCGGAGTGGGGCACCATGCTCTCCGACGTGTTGCAGTTCGCGCAAAGTGCCTGGTGGGTCGTGACCTTCCCTGGTCTCGCTATCCTGCTGACGGTGCTGGCATTTAACCTGATGGGTGACGGCCTGCGTGACGCGCTCGACCCCAAACTCAAGCAGTAAAGAGGCACGAGATGGCGTTACTGAATGTAGATAAATTATCGGTGCACTTCGGCGACGAAGGCACCCCGTTCCGCGCCGTAGACCGCGTGAGCTACAGCGTGAATCAGGGCGAAGTGGTCGGCATCGTGGGTGAATCAGGTTCCGGTAAATCGGTCAGCTCGCTGGCGATTATGGGCCTTATCGATTACCCGGGCCGCGTGATGGCGGACAAACTGGAATTCAACGGCCAGGATTTACAGCGTATTTCGGAAAAAGATCGCCGTAATCTGGTGGGCGCCGAAGTGGCGATGATCTTCCAGGATCCGATGACCAGTCTGAACCCCTGCTACACCGTGGGGTTCCAGATTATGGAGGCTATCAAAGTGCACCAGGGCGGCAATAAAAAGACCCGCCGCCAGCGCGCGATTGACCTGCTCAATCTGGTGGGTATTCCGGATCCGGCGTCGCGTCTCGATGTCTACCCGCATCAGCTCTCCGGCGGGATGAGCCAGCGCGTGATGATCGCGATGGCCATCGCCTGTCGTCCGAAGCTGCTGATTGCCGATGAACCGACGACTGCGCTCGATGTCACCATCCAGGCGCAAATTATTGAACTGCTGCTGGAGCTTCAGCAAAAAGAGAACATGGCGCTGATCCTTATCACCCATGACCTCGCGCTGGTGGCCGAAGCGGCGCACAAAATCATCGTAATGTACGCAGGCCAGGTGGTGGAAACCGGCGAAGCGCGGGATATCTTCCGCGCGCCGCGTCACCCTTATACGCAGGCGCTGCTGCGCGCCCTGCCGGAATTCGCGCAGGATAAGGCCCGTCTGGCGTCGCTGCCGGGCGTGGTGCCGGGGAAATATGACCGCCCGACGGGCTGTCTGCTCAACCCGCGCTGCCCCTATGCGACCGAGCGCTGTCGCGCAGAAGAACCGGCGTTAAATCTGGTGGACAACGGCCGCCAGTCAAAATGCCATTACCCCCTCGATGATGCCGGGAGGCCAACCAATTATGAGCACGCATGAGGCCGCCACGCAGCAACCGCTGTTACAGGCTATCGACCTGAAAAAACATTACCCGGTGAAGAAGGGCTTCTTCGCGCCGGAACGTCTGGTGAAAGCGCTGGACGGCGTCTCGTTTACGCTGGAGCGCGGCAAAACGCTGGCGGTGGTGGGCGAATCGGGCTGTGGAAAATCCACGCTGGGCCGCCTGCTCACCATGATAGAAACGCCGACCGGCGGCGAGCTTTACTACCAGGGCCAGGATCTGCTGAAACCGGATGAAACGGCGGAGAAACTGCGCCGTCAGAAAATCCAGATTGTGTTTCAAAACCCGTATGGCTCGCTGAACCCGCGCAAAAAAGTGGGGCAAATCCTTGAGGAGCCGCTGCTGATTAACAGCTCGCTCAACAAAGAGGCGCGCCGCGAGAAAGCGCTGGCGATGATGGCGAAAGTGGGGCTGAAAACCGAGCACTACGACCGTTACCCGCATATGTTCTCTGGCGGCCAGCGCCAGCGTATCGCCATCGCGCGCGGGCTGATGCTTGACCCGGACGTGGTGATCGCCGATGAACCGGTCTCCGCGCTGGACGTGTCGGTGCGCGCGCAGGTGCTGAATTTGATGATGGATCTGCAGCAGGATATGGGGCTTTCGTATGTGTTTATCTCCCACGACTTGTCGGTGGTGGAGCACATCGCCGATGAAGTGATGGTGATGTATCTCGGCCGCTGCGTGGAGAAAGGCACGAAAGACCAGATTTTCTCGAATCCGCGTCATCCGTATACCCAGGCGCTGCTCTCCGCGACGCCGCGCCTGAACCCGGACGACCGCCGCGAGCGTATTAAGCTCACCGGCGAGCTGCCGAGCCCGCTGAATCCGCCGCCGGGGTGCGCCTTTAGCGCCCGCTGCCGTCGCCGCTTCGGCCCGTGTACGCAGATCCAGCCGCAGCTTAAGGAATATAACGGCCAGCTGGTCGCCTGTTTCGCCGTCGATCAGGATGAAACCGGCGAGCCGCGCATTCCTTAACGCGCGCGCCACGTAAAAAGCCGACGCCATGCGTCGGCTTTTTTATGGGCGTAACGATGCAATGCGGTGGATGCGCTGCGCTTATCCACCCTGGGATAGGGGGTGTGTAGAGCGGGCAATCCTGCGCACCCGCCGGGTGGCCGGTGGTGGATGAGGTTTGTGTCGGGCGGGTAAGCCTGCGCACCCGCCGCGCGAAAAAGAAAAAGCCGACGCTTACGCATCGGCTTTTTTATCGCGGCCTGACTACTTATTGCGGGTAAGGCACCCAGTCGCCGCCGCTTAAGCGCACCCATGGTTTGCCCTGGTACTGCACTACCACGGCGTTGGCGTTTTCGGAGACCGGCGCGCTCTGCGGCAGGTTACTGGTCAGCCCCTGCCAGTCCACGTTATCGGCCACAAAGTTCTTACCATCCAGCATCCGCACCACCAGCTCGGAAATCGCCAGGAAGCTGCTCGGCTGGTCGATATCGATAGCCGCGCCCTGATGCGGCGCTTTCATACCGATAAACTTAATGCCGACCGGCACATGGGTGATGGACGGGCTTGGGATATCGCGCAGGCCGGATACCTGCATCCTGTCGCCCTGCAGCGCCGCGCCATGTTCCGGCACCATCACCACCATCACTCTGCGGTTCTCTTTCTCAAGCTGCGTCAGGAACGCATCCAGCTCGTCAAACAGCTTCTGCGCGCGCGCTTTGTAATCGGCGGTTTTACTGTTGCCCGGATAGTGGTTGCCGTCATGCAGCGGCAGCAGGTTAAAGAACGTGGCGCTGCGATCGCTGCCCTCGCTCTTCACGGTCTGCTGCCAGCGATTGAGCACCGCCGTATCGTCATATACCGGCGAGCCGTCAAACGACAACAGATTCACTGGCAGCCCGGACTGATCCATCAGCGGCTCCTGCATATTGCCGTTTTCGCGCACTTCTTTGAGGAAGTTACCGAACTCGCCGTTATGGTCCATCATCAGGTGGCGCTTAAAGCCGAGCTTCGCCAGGTTATCGAACAGATAGCACTGTTCACCGGCAGGCTGGTACAGGTTTTTATGCGACGGCTGACCGCAGCTTGCGCGCAGCAGGCGAATTGCCGCCGGGCCGCTGTACGATGTGCCGGAATTAAAGTTCTTAAACACGATGTCGAAATGCGACCACAGCGGGTGCGACATCAGGCCGGTGGCGTCTACATCAGACCAGGCCAGCGAACAGATGTTAATCACCAGCAGATCGAACGGCTGCGCATCCGCCGGCAGGCTCGCCGGGAAAGGCGTCTGGCGTTTGGATTCGCTGGTATAGAAGCTGTTCAGCCAGTCGTTAATGCTCTGGTTGTTCGCAGGCGCGGTTTGCAGCGGAATATCGCCCGCCACCACCGTACCGGCGGCGTTCGCGACGGTCGGCGCCGCGGTGCCGCCGGTTGTGGTGACCGTCGCCGCCGTGGTATTGCCGGCAGGCCACAGCGAGACGACCGGGCCGGTCACGGTCAGCACATTGAGCCAGACCATAATCGCCACCACAAACACCGTCACCCGCACCCACTGGGAGAGAAACATCCAGGCGACCAGCAGCACAAAAGCGGCACCAATCATCTGCCAGTTAATAAAGCGCGTCACGAGATCCAGCACATAATCGGTGCTGAAGCCCGCCACCTGCGAGCCCTGACTCATAATGCTTTCAGGGCCAGGCAGCCAGGTGTCATGCCAGAACAGACCGATGCCGACAGGAATCGCTATCCAGTGGCGCAGGCGATGCAGGCGCAGGTTCGGAATGGGGAACAGCAGAAACGCCATAAACACCAGGTTGGCGAGCGGGTGGAAATTCAGATAGCCCGTCCAGAGCAGACCGAATTTCAGCAAAAAATAGTAGTTCCAGCCGGAAAGACCGCGCCAGTTTTGCCAGCCCGAGCGGGCAAGGGGAGCGGAATGAACGTGATTAGTCATGTTTTACATTTGCCTTGACGGTAGAGCGGCGGCGCAGCGTACCAGCGGGTTTAACAAATCGGGGGCGAAACAGCAGCGGGCGCAGCGCTTTCATCATGCGACGCTTGCCCACGCACAGCGCGTATCCCAGCGGGATAAAAATCAGCGCGCACAGGGCGATAAGCTGAAGAATATCGCTAATCGACATCATAACGCGCGCTCCTGTGCGGTGTCGTTAAGCAGCGTAATGGGCGTCGGCACCTGGCGCGCGCGCGTTTTCGGCGCGTCGGCGAGCAGCGCGGCCGTCTCGCGGGCCTTGCGGGTCATCTCAAGCGGCGCGGCCCACTGTTCCGGGCGCATCGCGCTCATTTGCAGGATCTCTGCCGCTATCTGTTTATCTTCATGCCACACCATACGGTTGGAAAACAGCTCGCTTATCGGCAGCGGGAAAATATGGCTCAGCGCGGTGTCGAGATCGGTGATACGGCAGAACGATAAAAACAGCACCAGCCGGTTTTCGCCAAGCGTCACGATATCGCCCATGCGGCCCGGACGGCAGAGCGTCAGCGCCTGTTCGACGCGAATGCCCGGCACCGGGCGCAGCGCCACCAGAATTCCTTTATTATCCTGCGGGATAAGCACGTTGTTCATCAGCGCGCCGACGGCGTTGCAGAACATATCCCACGGCTGATAGCCGCGCATTTTCAGCGGCTGCATCGCCTCCAGCAGCATGTTCACATCTTCCGGCACAAAGCGGGTGAACTGCTGGTTCTGCACGCTTTCAATCAGCGTCAGGCAGCGGGAGAGCGGGGCGTTCCATGGGATCACCATATTCGCGCCGCAGCCCAGCAGCAGCCGTTCGTCGGTAGCGCGCACGCTGGCTTTGTTTTCGCGCACGATGATTTTCAGCGCGCTGCCGCGCTGGCGGCGCAGCGCGTGCACGTGACGCGCCAGCCCCTCTATCTGACTGTTTTGCGAAAGCGAGAAAATCACCGTCGCGGCCTGCGCCTGGCGCGCCTCGTTAAACAGCGCGTCGTTACTTTCAAAGAGCGTCCAGTTTTCGGAAAGCGGCGGCGCGCCTTCGAGCACGGCGATATGGCTCAGCACACGGCGTTCGTCGCTGCGCGCCTGTAACGACACTTCCTGGCGCGGCGCCAGCGAAAGACGATCGTTAATTAATGTCACCGGCAACTGCTGGCGCGCGCTGACGCCTTTATCGTTAAACCAGAACGCCACGTCATACAGCCAGGCGTCGCCCTGATAGCGTAAGGTGGCAAGCCCGGAGAGCTGCTGATATTCGGTCATCAGCATCGACGTTTGCTGGTCAGCCTGCGCGCCGGAGTTAATAATCAGCAATGTGCATTGATGTTCCTGCGCCCAGCTTTGGCTTTTTCTTATCCAGGCTTTAATATGAGCGGGCGCTACGCCTTGCCAGGCGTTTTCCGCACACAGCAGCACAATGAAATAATGTTCAGGTTCAAAACTGCAAAGCAAATCGTGATGCAGACGATGAAAGGCATTCTGGCTTTTCGGCATGGTAAACAGGCGCACTTCATTCGGGCCTTGCGGCGCGGCCGGAAGCGGCGCAATCACGGTTTCTGGCGCGGCGTCCATGGTAATGACAGCCACTTTTGTCTCAGGGGTTTGCGCAAGAAGCGTTTGATTGACGAACGTAATAGCATCGCTGTGGCGGTCGCAATTTATCCAGCCTGTTCCGCCTGCCGAAATATGGCGCAGTTCATCCCAGAGCGAATCAATGCCAATTGAAAAAACAAGAGCCATGGCGCCCTCAATATATAAAGAGTATGACTGTCAGTTTACTAGCGAAAGCCAGGAAATAAACCTAACATTGAAATTAAAGAACATGATCATTAGCATGCAAACCGGGATTGCGCAGGTTCACTGTTTTCGTTTGCTGGCTTTAGTGATATTGCTCTAAGGAAAAATAGAATATATGCCTGAGAATGACGCTAAGGCCGCACGCCAGCCCGATCGTGGCTATACCTTCCAGAATGATTTTGAAGCGCTCAGCCGGGTGTTTTCACTTCCAGATCTTGACTACACCGATATATCGCAACGTGAACAACTCGCGACGGCAATTGCACGCTGGCCGCTGCTGGCGGAATTAGCGCGTCGTGACGCAGGAGCGCAAGGATGACCGTTCTGGCATTACAGGGCGTACGTGGCGGCGTGGGGACCACCTCCTTAACGGCGGCGCTCGGTTGGGCGCTGCATCAGCTGGGCGAAACGGTGCTGGTGATTGACGCCTCGCCGGATAACCTGTTGCGCCTCTCTTTTAATATCGATTTCGACCACGTCGATGGCTGGGCGCGCGCGCTGCTGGACGATAAACCCTGGCAATCTACCGCCTGGCGTTACGCGCCAGGGCTGGACGTTCTGCCATACGGCGCGCTGCGTCAGGCGGAGCGAGAAAATGATGTGTCGCCTGCGCTCGGCGCGTTCGCGCAGCATCTTCACACGCTAAAAGCGAGCGGCCACTGGCGCTGGGTGCTGCTCGATCTGCCGTGCGGTTTTGACGCCGTGACCCGCAGCCTGTTGCAGGTGGCCGACCGCACGCTCTGCGTGGTGCAGCCCGACGCCAACTGCCACGCGCGCTTACATCAGCAGGCGCTGCCCAACGGCTGCGATCTGCTGGCGAATTTCCGCCTGATCTCAAGCCAGGTGCAAAACGACATCTGGCAGCTCTGGCTGCAAACGCAGCGCCATCTGGTGCCGGTCGCGGTGCATCGCGACGAGGCGATGATGGAGAGCTTCGCCGCCAAACAGCCTGTGGGCGAATACCGCCCGGATTCGCTGGTGGCGGAAGAGATTGTCACGCTGGCGAACTGGTGTTTGCTGCATTACGGGAGTGAAGGCGCATGATAAGCCTCTCCGCGCTGGTGCTTGCGCCGCCGGTTCGCGCGCGGCTGCGCGAGCGTTATATTACCTATCGCCGCAACGGCGCGCCGCCGTTCAGCGCGGCGCTGGGCTGTCTGTGGCTGACGCTCGCCTGGCTGCTGCTGCCGCTGGAAAACCCGCGCTGGCAGGCCATCCGCGCGCAGCACGCGCTGCTGTTCCCGCATATTCATCCTGACCGTCCGCGTCCGCTGGATACGGTGCGTTATCTGCTGCAGGCGCTGTGGCTGGTGACGCTGCGGCCCTGGCGCGCTGTCGGTGCGCCGCGCTGGCGGCCCGTCTCGGCGCTGCAAATCTGGCGCGAGCGCTTTAACCTCTGGCTGGAGTCGCTCCCGCAGCGCTTCAGCGATGAAACCGACCACCTGAACGAGCAGAAAGAGCTGGGCCATATTAATGAGCGCCTGCGGCGCGTCGTGCTTGGCGTGGTGGTCTTTTTCTCGCTGGTGCTGGCGCTCCTGTGCGTGACGCAGCCGTTTAACCCGCTGTCGCAGTTTATTTTCCTGATGCTGCTCTGGGGCGTGGCGCTGCTGGTGCGCCGCCTGCCGGGCCGTTTCTCGGCGCTGATGCTGATTGTGCTGTCGCTGACTGTCTCCTGCCGCTACATCTGGTGGCGCTATACCTCGACGCTGAACTGGAACGATCCGGTAAGTCTGGTGTGCGGTCTGGTGCTGCTGGTGGCGGAAACCTACGCGTGGGTGGTGCTGGTGCTCGGCTACTTCCAGGTGATCTGGCCGCTCAACCGCCAGCCGGTGCCGCTGCCCAAAGATCTGAAAACGTGGCCGTCGGTCGATATTTTCGTGCCGACCTATAACGAAGATCTGCACGTGGTGAAAAACACCATTTACGCCTCGCTTGGCATCGACTGGCCGAAAGACAAACTCAAAATCTGGATCCTTGATGACGGCAACCGCGAGGAGTTTCGCCGCTTCGCCGAATCGGTCGGCGTGGAGTATGTGGCGCGGCCAACCCACGAGCACGCCAAAGCGGGCAATATCAACAACGCGCTGAAGCTCGCGAAAGGCGATTTCGTGTCGATTTTCGACTGCGACCACGTCCCGACGCGCTCGTTCCTGCAACTCACGCTGGGCTGGTTCCTGAAAGACAAAAAGCTCGCGATGATGCAGACCCCGCACCACTTCTTCTCGCCGGACCCGTTTGAGCGCAACCTCGGGCGTTTTCGTAAAACGCCGAACGAAGGGACGCTGTTCTACGGCCTGGTGCAGGACGGCAACGACATGTGGGACGCGACCTTTTTCTGCGGCTCCTGCGCCGTCATTCGCCGCGGCCCGCTGGATGAAATCGGCGGCATCGCCGTAGAAACCGTTACTGAAGATGCCCATACCTCGCTGCGTCTGCACCGGCGCGGCTACACCTCCGCCTATATGCGTATCCCGCAGGCGGCGGGGCTGGCGACCGAAAGCCTCTCGGCGCATATCGGCCAGCGTATCCGCTGGGCGCGCGGCATGGTGCAGATTTTCCGTCTCGATAACCCGCTCTTTGGCAAAGGGCTCAAGCTCGGTCAGCGCCTGTGCTACGTCAACGCGATGCTGCACTTCCTCTCCGGCGTGCCGCGGCTTATCTTCCTGACCGCGCCGCTGGCGTTCCTGCTGCTGCACGCCTATATCATCTACGCCCCGGCATTGATGATTGCGCTGTTCGTGTTGCCGCACATGGCGCACGCCAGCCTGACCAACTCCAAAATCCAGGGCAAATATCGCCACTCGTTCTGGAGCGAAATCTATGAAACGGTGCTCGCCTGGTACATTACGCGGCCTACCATGGTGGCGTTGTTCAACCCGCACAAAGGGAAGTTCAACGTCACCGCCAAAGGCGGGCTGGTGGAAGAAGAGTATGTCGACTGGGTGATTTCGCGCCCGTACCTGATGCTGGTGCTAATTAACTTGCTCGGCGTGCTGGTCGGCGTCTGGCGCTACTTCTACGGCCCGGCTAACGAGATGCTGACGGTTATCGTCAGTATCGTCTGGGTCTTCTACAACCTGATTATCCTCGGCGGCGCGGTGGCGGTGTCGGTGGAGAGCAAACAGGTGCGTCGCGCCCATCGCGTGGAGATGGTGATGCCGGCGGCTATCGCCCGCGAAGACGGCCATCTCTTCTCCTGTACGGTGCAGGATTACTCCGACGGCGGCCTTGGCATTAAAGTGCATGGCGGCGCGCAACTGTTACAGGGGCAGAAGGTGAACCTGCTGATGAAACGCGGCGCGCAGGAGTATGTCTTCCCGGCGAAAGTCGTGCGCGTCTTCGGCGACGAAATCGGCCTCAACCTCGACGGCCTGACCACGCGCCAGCATATCGATTTTGTTCAATGTACCTTTGCGCGCGCCGACACCTGGGCGCTCTGGCAGGACAGTTTCCCGGAAGACAAACCGCTGGAAAGCATGCTCGATATCCTCAAGCTCGGCTTCAGAGGGTATCGCCACCTGGCGGAATTTGCGCCAGCATCACTAAAAATTGTCTTTCGCACCCTTACCACGCTGGTTTCCTGGATAGTGTCGTTTATCCCCCGTCGTCCGGACAGGACGGCTTTGGGGAACGTGCACTCCCGGTTATGGCTCAACAATGATGAATATGCGATGAAAAGAAAACTCTCCTGGATGTGCGCTGTGGCGGTTGGAATGAGCCTGTTGCCTGGCGCCTACGGCGCGCCTGAAGCCACCAACGATCCCAACGCCACCGCCGCGCCGACCGCGCCGGTCGTCGCCCCTGCGACACAAGGCGTGATGACCGCTACCCCTGCGCGCACCGAGGCGTTAACGCCCGCCACGCCGCCTGTCGCGGGCACCGAGCCTGCGCCTGCGACAGAAGGGGCGGTACTCGGCCAGGTGATGCCGGGTGTGGAAGGCGCTGGCGCGCCCGTCGTTCAGGATGGCGCGCCTGCGCGCAACGTCACGCTGAGTTTCGCCAGCATCGCGCCGCCGCCGGGCAGCATGGTCCTTAAAGGACTCAGCCCGGACGGGTTTGTCGAATTCGGGATGCGCAGCGATGAAATTATCTCTAAAGCGACGCTGAACCTGACCTACACGCCGTCGCCGTCGCTGCTGCCGGTACAGTCGCAGCTGAAGGTTTATCTGAACGATGAGCTGATGGATGTCCTGCCGGTGACCAAAGAGCAGCTCGGCAAGAAAACCACCGCCCAGGTGCCTATCGATCCGCTTTATGTCAGCGATTTCAACCGCGTGCGTCTGGAGTTTGTCGGCCACTATCGCGACGTGTGCGAAAACCAGGCCAGCAACACGCTGTGGATGGATATCGGGCGTAACAGCGCGCTGAATCTCACCTTCCAGACGCTGCAGCTGCAAAACGATTTGTCGCACTTCCCGGTGCCGTTCTTTGATTCGCGCGATAACCGCCCGCTGGAGCTGCCGATGGTGTTTGCCGCGGCGCCGGATCTCGCGACCCAGCAGGCCGCGAGCATCGTCTCTTCCTGGTTCGGCTCCCGCTCCGGCTGGCGCGGCCAGCGCTTCCCGGTGCTCTATAACGCGCTCCCGACGCGCCACGCGGTGGTGTTCGCCACCAACGATAAGCGCCCGGATTTCCTGCGCGATCTACCGCCGGCCAAAGGCCCGATGGTGCGCATGATGAGCCACCCGCAAACCCCGTGGGTGAAGCTGCTGGTGATTGAAGGACGCGACGAGAAAGACCTTATTCAGGCCGCTAAAGGCATTGCGCAGGGCAGTCTGCTGTTCCGCGGCGACAGTGTCGAAGTGGGCGACGTAAAACCGCTGCTGGCGCGCCAGCCTTACGATGCGCCGAACTGGGTGCGCACCGATCGCGCCGTCACGTTTGGCGAGCTGAAGAACTATGAAGAGCAGTTGCAGGCGACCGGCCTTGAGCCGAACCCGATTTCGCTGACGCTGAACCTGCCGCCGGATCTCTATCTGTTGCGCAGCAACGGCATCGACATGCGCCTTAACTACCGCTATACGTCGCCTGCCACACGCGATAACTCGCGGATGGATATCAGCCTGAACAACCAGTTCCTGCAATCCTTCACGCTGTTGCCGAAAGATGAAACCAACCGTCTGATGCTGCGCCTGCCGCTGCTACAGGGGCTGCTGGATGGCAAGACCGAAGTGACGCTGCCAACGCTGCGCCTCGGCGCGGCGAACCAGCTGCGGTTCGATTTTGAATACACCAACCCGTTGCCGGGCGGTTCGATTGATAACTGCGTGACCTTCCAGACCGTGCCGAACCGCGTGGTGGTGGGCGATGATTCCACGCTGGATTTTTCGAACTATCATCACTTTATCGCGATGCCGGACTTGCGCTCCTTCGCTAACGCCGGTTTCCCGTTCAGCCGTATGGCGGATCTCTCTGATACGCTTATCGTGATGCCGAAACAGCCGAACCCGGCGCAGCTCACCACGCTGCTGGGCACGGCGGGCACCATCGGCGCGCAGACCGGTTTCCCGGCGGTTAACCTCACGATCACTAACGATGGCGGCGACATGCAGAACAAAGACGCCGATATTCTGGTGATCGGCGCGCTGCCGGCGTCGCTGAAAGATGATAAACGCATCGATATGCTGGTGAACGCCACGCAAAGCTGGGTGAAAACCCCGACGCGCGACGTGACGCTTATCGATACCGATGCCCGCGACCGTCAGCCGCAGATGCAAACGCAGGTGACTTCTTCCGGGCCGATGGCCGCCGTGGTGGGCTTCCAGTCGCCGTATCACGATCAGCGCAGCGTCGTGGCGCTGCTGGCGGACAGCCCGCGCGGTTATGAACTGCTGAACAATGCGCTTAATGACAGCGGTAAACGCGCCGCCATGTATGGCTCTGTCGCGGTTATCCGCGAATCAGGCGTCAACAGCCTGCGCGTGGGCGACGTCTACTATGTCGGTCACCTGCCGTGGTTCGATCGCATCTGGTACGCGCTGGCAAACCACCCGATTCTGCTGGCGATTTTCGCGGCTATCAGCGTCGTGTTGCTGGCCTGGGTGCTGTGGCGTCTGCTGCGTATCCTGAGCCGTCGCCGTCTTGATCCGGGCAACCATGAGTAACGCGTCATGAAAAATCTGTGCAGATGGCTTACGGCGGGGCTGCTACTGGCGACGGTGTCAGCCCACGCCGCCTGTAGCTGGCCCGACTGGGACCGCTTTAAAGGCGGCTACATCAGCGAAGAAGGGCGCGTGATTGACCCGAGCGATCCGCGCAAAATCACGACGTCCGAAGGGCAGAGCTATGCGCTGTTCTTCGCCCTCGCGGCCAATGACCGCGAGGCGTTCGACAACATTCTGCTGTGGACCGAAAACAACCTCGCCGAAGGATCGCTGAAAAACACGCTGCCTGCCTGGCTGTGGGGGATGAAAGGGCCGGACGACTGGGCGGTGCTCGATACCAACTCCGCCTCAGACGCCGATCTGTGGATAGCCTGGAGCCTGCTGGAGGCCGGGCGTTTATGGAAAGAGCAGCGTTACAGCGACACCGGTAAAGCGCTGCTGGACCGCATCGCCAAAGAAGAAGTGGTGAATGTGCCGACGCTTGGCGACATGCTGCTGCCGGGCAAAGTCAGCTTCGCCGAACCGACGCTCTGGCGCTTTAACCCGAGCTATATGCCGCCGCAGCTGGCGCGCTATTTCACCCGTTACGGCAAGCCCTGGACGACCATCCGCGACACCAACCTGCGTCTGCTGCTGGAAACCGCGCCGGAAGGTTTTTCGCCGGACTGGGTCAGCTTTGAGGCGAAGAAAGGCTGGGTGCTCAAGCCTGTGGCGCCGCAAAAACCGCTGATTGGCAGCTACGATGCGATCCGCGTTTATCTGTGGGTCGGCATGATGAACCCGGCGGATGAACAGCAGGCGCCGCTGCTCAAAAAACTTAGCCCGATGGAAACCGCCACCACCAAAGCGGGCCTGCCGCCGGAAAAAGTGCGCGTTATCGACGGCAAAACCCAGGGCAACGGGCCGGTGGGCTTCTCCGCCGCGCTGCTTCCCTTTCTGCAAAACCGCGATATCCAGGCGCTGCAGCGCCAGCGGGTGGCGGACGACTATCCGCAGCAGGACGCCTACTTTAGCTATGTGTTAACCCTGTTTGGCCAGGGATGGGATGAACACCGTTTTCGTTTCACCGTCGACGGTGAGCTGCAACCCGCCTGGGGAGAGTCATGCACAAGTTCGCGTTAAGTATTACCGCGCTGGCGCTTGGCGTCGCCCTCTGCGGGCAGGCGCAGGCGCAATCGGATATCAGGCAGCAGTTGCTCGAACAGGTGCGGCTTGGCGAATCCGCCAAACGTGACGATCTGGTGCGCCAGTCGCTCTACCGTCTGGAGTTAATGAGCCCGGACGACCCGGATGTCGTCGCGGCCAAAATGCGCTATCTGTTGCGTCAGGGCGATAACGCGGGCGCGCAACAGCAATTCGCGCGCTTAGGCAAGCTCGCCCCGCAATCCCCGGCTTATCAGCAGGCGCGCATTACGCTCGCGCTGGCGTCGCCGGAAGGGCGTCAGCAACTGCAACAGGCCCGTCTGCTCGGCACGACCGGGCATACGCAGGAGGCGCTGGCGGCGTATCAGAAACTCTTTAACGGCGCGCCGCCGGATGGCGATCTGGCTGTCGAATACTGGGCGCTGGTGGCGAAAGATCCGGCGCAGCGCGACGAGGCCATTCGTCAGATGCAGGCGCTGAACGCCCGCGCGCCGGGCAACGATCAGCTACGCACGCAGCTGGCGTTACAGCTCTTTTCCGCCAACCGCCAGCAGGAGGGCTTCAGCGTGCTGGAGCAGATGGCGAAATCGGGCGGCGGGCGTGAAACCGCGGCGGATCTCTGGTATCAGCAGATTCAGGGCATGCCCGCGAGCGATAACAGCGTCGCCGCGCTGGAGCGTTTCCTGCAGGTATTCAGCAGCGGCGAAACCGCCGATAAAGCCAAAGGGCTGCTCGCCGAACAGCAAAGCAAACTCGCCGATCCGGCTTATCGCGCCAGAATGCAGGGCATGGCGCGGGTGGAAGAGGGCCAGGGCGCGAAAGCCGTTTCGGAACTCACCACTGCCGTCAAAGCCAACCCGAATGACAGCGAAGCGCTGGGCGCGCTCGCCCAGGCGTATTCCCAGCAGGGCAACCGCGCCCGCGCCGTACCGCTGCTGGAGCAGGCGCTAAAACAGGATCCGAACAGCCCCAACAGCGGCCGCTGGCAGAGTCTGTTGCAGGTGAACCGCTACTGGCTGTTGATACAGCAGGGCGACGCGGCGCTGAAAGCCAACAATCTGGCGCAGGCGCAGCAGAAGTATCAGCAGGCCGCGACGGTGGATAACACCGACAGTTACGCGGTGCTTGGCCTGGGCGACGTCGCTGTGGCGAATAAAAACGACGCGGCGGCCGAGCGCTATTACCGTCAGGCGCTGCGCATGGATAACACCAACAGCAACGCGGTGCGCGGGCTTGCCAATCTGTATCGTCGTCAGTCGCCGGAACGGGCAGACGCCTTTATCGCCACGCTCTCCGCCAGCCAGCGGCGCAGCATTGAGGATATTGAACGTAGTCTGACGAACGATCGGCTGGAGCAACAGGCTGCCACGCTTGAGGCTCAGGGACGCTTCGCCGAGGCCGCCGCGCTGCAACGCCAGCGTCTGGCGCTCGACCCGGAGAGCGTCTGGATAACCTACCGGCTGGCAAACGATCTGGCCTCTGCCGGAGCGCGCCGCGACGCCGATATCGTGATGGGGCAACTGGCGCAGCGTAAGGCGGGCGACCCGGAGCAGGTCTACGCCTACGGGCTTTATCTCTCCGGTAGCGATCGTCAGCGCGCCGCGCAGAGCCATCTCAATACGCTGGCGCGCGACAAATGGACGCCGAATATTCTTGAGCTGTCGCAGCGCTTGCAGACCAATGAACTGATGGAGACGGCCAATCGCCTGCGCGACAGCGGGCAGGAGGCGCAGGCCATCGCGCTGTTGCGCCAGCAGCCCGCCTCTGACCGTATCGATTTAACGCTCGCCGACTGGGCGCAGCAGCGTGGCGATAACGCCGCGGCGCGCGCGCAATATCAGACGGTATTGAAACGCTCGCCTGCCAGCGAAGAGGCGCGGCTGGGGCTTGCGGAAGCGCTGATCGCCGACGGCGATAATGCGGCGGCGCGCGAGCAACTCGCGGCGCTGCAAACGCCTGGCGCAGGCGGCGAGCCGCGCTCTCCCGGCACGCAGCGGCGTATCGCCAATGCCCAGGCGGCGCTTGGCGACACCGCGCGCGCGCAGCAGGCTTTTGCCGTGCTGGCCGCCACCGCCAGAACGCAGCCGCCTTCGCAGGAAACCGCGCTGGTGCTGCGCGACGCGGCGCGCTTTCAGCGCCAGAACGGGCAGCCGCAGCAGGCATTGCAGACCTATCGCGACGCGATGGTCGCCTCAGGTATCGCCCCGACGCGGCCCGCTGATAACGACGTCTTTACACGTCTTACCCGCAACGACGCCAGCGACGACTGGCTGAAGCGCAGCGTGCGCGGCGACTCGGCGGATCTCTATCGCCAGCAGGATTTGAACGTGACGCTCCAGCATGACTACTGGGGCTCCAGCGGCACGCCGGGGTATTCGGATCTGAAAGCGAACACCACGATGTTGCAGGTGGATACGCCGCTGCGCGACGGGCGACTGTTCCTGCGTACCGACGCGGTGAATATGAATCCGGGCAGCTTTAGCGGCAACAGCTACAGCGAGACCTGGGGCACCTGCGCCGAAACGCCCTGCTCCGGCAACGCGAAACAGCGCGCCTCCGGCGTGAGCGTGGCGGCGGGCTGGCGCAACGACACCTGGGATATGGATATCGGCACCACGCCGATAGGCTTCGACGTCGTCGACGTGGTGGGCGGCTTAAGCTACAGCAGCGATCTGGGGCCGATTGGCTATACGCTTAACGCGCACCGCCGACCGATTTCCAGCTCTATGCTGGCTTTCGGCGGGCAACGCGACGCGCCGTCCAACACCGGCACGACGTGGGGCGGGGTGCGCGCCACTGGCGGCGGAGCGAGCCTCAGCTACGATCGCGGCGAGGCGCATGGCGTCTGGGCCAGCCTCAATGCCGATCAGCTCACCGGTAAAAACGTCGCCGATAACTGGCGGGTGCGCTGGATGAGCGGCTATTACTACAAGTTGATTAATGAAAATAATCAGCGCCTCACCATTGGGCTCAACAATATGGTGTGGCACTATGAGAAAGATTTGAGCGGTTATTCTTTAGGCCAGGGCGGTTACTACAGCCCGCAGGAGTACGTCTCTTTCGCGGTGCCGGTGGCCTGGCGGATGAGAACGGAAAACTGGTCATGGGAGCTTGGCGCGTCGGGCTCGTGGTCGCACTCCCGCACGCAGACCGAGCGCCGTTATCCGCTTTCGGGGCTTATCCCGACGCCCGTGATTAACACGCAAAACCCGGCGTTAAGCCGTTACGCCGATAAGGACGCGCTGGAAGAGGGCAGCAGCAGCAGCGGCTGGGGTTATACGGCCAATGCGCTCATTGAAAGACGCATTACGTCGAACTGGTCGGTAGGCGCCGCAGTCGATATTCAGCAGGCGAAGGATTATACGCCAAGCAATTTCTCGCTGTTTATCCGCTATTCGCAGGGCGGCTGGCAGGGCGATATGGATATGCCGCCGCAGACGCTGACGCCTTACGCCGATCGGTAATAAGATTAATGCGCGTTCGGCCCGGCAGCGCGGTTAAATTCCACAACAATGCAGTATACTCCCGCCCGCAATGATAATTATGAGTGATTATCATGCGGGCAGTGGCATCAGTGGAGAATCAAGTTGCGAGTCAGTCGTTCCCTCACGATTAAACAGATGGCGATGGTTTCGGCCGTTTCCGTCTTTTTTCTTTTTATTTTCAGCGTCGTTTTGCTGTTTCATTTCGTGCAGTCGCATCGCTACCACACCGCCATGCAGATGGAAAGCATCGCCCGCTCGGTGCGCCAGCCGCTCTCTGCGGCTATCCTGAAGGCCAATATTCCTGAGGCGGAGGCGATCCTTCGCGAAATCAAACCCGCCGGCGTGATAAGCCGCGCCGATGTGGTGTTGCCCAATCAGTTTCAGGCGTTGCGCATGCGTTTTACGCCGGAGCGCCCCATTCCGGTGACGCTCGCCCGGGTCTTTGAACTGCCGGTGCAGATCTCCCTGCCGCTCTACTCGCTGGAGCGGCCCGCCAACCCGCAGCCGCTTGCTTATCTGGTGTTGCAGGCCGACTCCTGGCGTCTGTACCGCTTTATCATCAACGCGATTTCGACGCTCCTGACGACATTCCTGCTGCTGGCGCTGATCCTCTCGGTGGCGATCACCTGGTGCATCAACCGTCTGATCCTCCACCCGCTGCGGGATATCACGCGCACGCTGAGTGCGCTGGATGCCCACGAGCTGGCGCATCATCAGCTCACCATTCCGCGCCTGCATCAGGATGATGAGATCGGCATGCTGGTGCGCACCTATAACCGCAACCAGCAGGCGCTGGCGCGGCAGGTCGACGAGGCGCGCACCAGCGGCACCCGTTTCCCGCTCACCGGGTTGCCGAATCAGGCGCTGCTGACGGCGCTGCTTGAACAGGCCGTCGCGGGCGGCGGCGCGACCGCATTACTGTACGTGGCCTGTGAGCCGCTGCGTGAGAGTAACGAGTCGCAGCGGGACGCCCTTCAGCACGCGCGCGTGGATAAGCTGCGCTCGGTACTGACCCCGCGTATGGTGCTGGCGCAGATAAGCCAGGACGATTTTGCGATTATCGCGCACGGGGTGAAAACGCCGGAGCACGCGGTGACGCTGACGCAACAACTCCTGGCGGCCCTGAACGAGCCGCTGGAATCGCCTGCCGCCGCGCAAACGGGCGGGGCAAGCATTGGCGTGGCGATGTTTGACGGTCGCCAGAGCGCCTCGACGCTGTACCAGAGCGCGATTTCCGCCGCGCTGGACGCCCGGCGCAGCGGCATTAATCAGGTGGCGTTCTTCGGCGAAGCGTCGGTCAACACCCAGGAAAGCGCGATGCAAAGCGCGCTGGCGCGCCGCCAGTATGCTATCTGGCTGCAGCCGCAGGTGGATATGCGCAACGGCAATATCGTCGGCGCGGAAGCGCTGCTGCGTGAGCGCCAGCCGGACGGCGACTGGACGTTACCGGTGGGGTTTATCGATAACATTGAGTCGAGCGGGCTTATCGTCACCGTAGGCGACTGGGTGCTGGAAGAGGCGTGCCAGTTACTGGCGCGCTGGCAGGCGCACGGCATTACGCTGCCGCTGTCGGTTAACGTGTCGTCGTTGCAACTGTTAACGCGCGATCTGGTGCAGACGATGCTGCAACGGCTGGAGCGTTACGCCATCGCGCCCGGTACGCTGGTGCTGGAGATGACCGAAAGCCAGCGCATCGACGATACCGAAGCCGCCATCGCCATTCTGCGCCCCTTGCGCGAGGCGGGCGTGCGCATCGCGCTGGACGATTTCGGCATGGGGTATTCCAGCCTGAGTCAGTTGCAGAAGATGAAAGCGCTGCCGGTGGACAGCCTTAAAATCGACAAGAGCTTTATCGACAGCCTGCCGGACGATGACAGCGTGGTCTCGGCCATCATCAGCATGGCGAAAAAGCTTAACCTTGAACTGGTGGCGGAAGGCATTCAGAACGAGTCGCAGCGCGACTGGCTGCTGAACGCGGGCGTCACGGTGGGCCAGGGTTATCTTTTCGGCAAGGCGATGACGCCCGCGGCGTTTGAAGACGCGTGGCTCCCGACACCCTGAGCCCGCTGCAAAGGGTGTAAGGTACCAGGAGCTGACGCGTTTCAGCTCATAGATCTTAACATTTATGTTTCCTATTTGATGCTCTGATATTTCTGGCATGTTTTACGGGTGTTACTTTTAGCGCTACAGGTGGGATTTTCACACACAATTCCTGTGGTTATTACCTTCAAGGACACCCCTATGAAACTCTCTATTTTCAAAAGCCTTTATTTTCAGGTACTGACCGCAATAGCCATCGGGATATTGCTCGGTCACTTCTACCCGGAACTGGGCGCGCAGATGAAACCGCTGGGCGACGCCTTCGTGAAGCTGATTAAAATGATTATCGCGCCGGTGATTTTCTGTACCGTCGTGACCGGCATCGCGGGTATGGAAAGTATGAAGGCGGTGGGGCGCACCGGCGCGGTCGCGCTGCTCTATTTTGAAATCGTCAGTACCATTGCGCTGATCATAGGCCTGGTGATTGTGAACGTGATCCAGCCGGGCGCTGGCATGAACGTCGATCCGGCGACGCTCGACGCGAAAGCCGTCGCGGTCTATGCCGAGCAGGCGCAGCAGCAGGGCATCGTCGCGTTCCTGATGGATGTTATCCCTTCAAGCGTTATCGGCGCGTTCGCCAGCGGCAATATCTTACAGGTTCTGCTGTTCGCCGTGCTGTTTGGTTTTGCGCTGCACCGCCTGGGCCGCAACGGCCAGCTGATTTTCAACGTGATTGAAAGCTTCTCGCAGGTCATCTTCGGCATCATCAACATGATCATGCGTCTCGCGCCCATCGGCGCGTTCGGCGCCATGGCGTTCACCATTGGTAAATATGGCGTCGGCACGCTGGTGCAGCTCGGCCAGCTGATTATCTGCTTCTACCTCACCTGTATTCTGTTCGTGGTGGTTGTGCTGGGGAGCATCGCCCGCGCGACGGGCTTTAACATCTTTAAATTCATTCGTTATATCCGCGAAGAGTTGCTGATCGTGCTCGGCACGTCGTCGTCCGAATCCGCGCTGCCGCGTATGCTCGATAAAATGGAAAAACTAGGCTGCCGTAAATCGGTAGTGGGGCTGGTTATCCCGACCGGCTACTCGTTTAACCTCGACGGCACCTCGATTTACCTGACGATGGCGGCGGTGTTTATCGCCCAGGCGACCAACAGCCACATGGATATTTTTCATCAGATAACGCTGCTGGTGGTGTTGTTGCTGTCGTCGAAAGGCGCAGCGGGCGTGACGGGCAGTGGATTTATTGTGCTGGCGGCCACCCTCTCCGCTGTCGGCCATCTGCCGGTCGCCGGGCTTGCGCTGATCCTTGGCATCGACCGCTTTATGTCTGAAGCGCGCGCGTTAACCAACCTTGTGGGTAACGGCGTCGCGACGGTCGTGGTCGCGAAGTGGGTAAAAGAGCTTGATGAAAAACAGCTGCATGACACCCTGAATAACAAGAATTCCGCCGCTAAAACGCAGCAAATCTCCTCCTGATCTCACTCTTTAGCCCGCCGCTGCTTGCTCTGGCGGCGGGTGCCTGCGCATAATTAACTTTTATTTCACGCTATTGCGCGACATTTCCGCATTTTTGCGGTCTTACGAAAAGTTTAAGCGCTCTCTTTGGCGACGGGCCGCAGCAGCCTTTTGTCGCCATTTAACTGTTTTTAACCAGGAATGTTGATCAGGGGTATACATGCAGGGCACAAGAATCCGACTCATCGCTGGCGGCTTACTGATGGTAGCCGCCAGCCTCGTGCAGGCAGAACCGCTCCAGCCCGACCCGGCCTGGCAACAGGGCACGCTGAGCAATGGCTTTCAGTGGCAAATCCTCTCCACGCCGCAGCGCCCTAGCGACCGCGTTGAAATTCGTCTGACCATTAATACCGGCTCGCTGGCGGAAAATACTCAACAGAGCGGCTATACCCGCTTTCTGCCGCGTCTGGCCCTGACCCAGAGCGGAAGCCTCCAGGCCGTGCAGGCGCGCTCGCTCTGGCAGCAGAGCATCGATCCGAAGCGCCCGATGCCGCCGGTGGTGGTTTCTTACGATTACACGTTGTTCAACCTGAGCCTGCCGAATAACCGCAACGACCTGCTGAAAGAAGCGCTGACGTATCTCTCCGATACCGCCGGGCGGGTCGCGATTACGCCGGAAAGCATTACTAAAGCGCTGCAGACGCAGGATATGGTCGCCACCTGGCCGGATACGCAGGATGGCTGGTGGCGTCAGCGCCTGAAAGGCTCCACGCTGCTGGGCCACGATCCTTCTGTCGAGCTGAAACAGCCGGTGGATGCGCAACAGCTTAAAGCGTATTACAAGAAGTGGTACACCCCGGACGCCATGACGCTTATCGTGGTCGGCAACGTCGACAGCCGCGCCGTGGCGGAACAAATCAACAAAGCGTTCGGCGAGCTGAAAGGCAAACGCGAAACCCCGGCTCCGGTGCCGACGCTGTCGCCGCTGCGCCGCGAGCCGGTCGCCATCATGACCGACAGCGTGCGTCAGGATCGCCTCTCTATTATGTGGGACAACCCCTGGCAGCCGATTCGCGAGTCCTCCGCGCTGCAACGCTACTGGCGCGCGGACCTGGCGCGCGAAGCGCTGTTCTGGCACGTGCAGCAGAACTTAAGCAAAAACAACATCAAAGACATCGGCATCGGCTTTGACTGCCGCGTATTGTTCCAGCGCGCGCAGTGCGCCATTAACGTCGAATCGCCGAACGATAAACTCGACAGCAATCTGGCGCTGATCGCCCGCGAGCTGGCTGGCGTGCGTGAAAAAGGCCTGTCGGTGGATGAATTCAACGCCCTGATCGCCCAGAAAAAACTGGAGCTGCAGAAGTTGTTCGCCACCTATGCGCGCACCGATACCGATGTGCTCATTAATCAGCGGATGCGCTCGCTGCAAAATCAGGTGGTGGATATCGCGCCGGAGCAGTACCAGAACCTGCGTCAGAGCTTCCTCAATAACCTGACCGCCGCGGAGCTGAACCAGGATTTACGCCAGCAGTTATCCCAGGAAATGGCGCTGATTCTGCTGCAACCGAAGGGCGAAGAAGAGTACAGCGTGAAGGCGCTCCAGGAGACGTGGGATCGCATCATGATGCCCGTAACGGCAGCGCCTGCGCAGGATGAACCGCGCCCGGATGTTACCGACATTCCGCCAGCCCGCTGATAACCGCACATAAAAAACCCGGCACTGGCCGGGTTTTTTTATGCGCGCATCAATAAAAAGCCCGGCGCAGGGGCCAGCTCATCAGGCGGCGTGGTTTACTGCGGCATCGCCTCGCGCGGGATGATCGCGCCGCGATACTGAATCACGGTGCTGGCGGTCAGGTGGCCGCGTTTTGCCGCGGCTTCTGCGCTGCCGCCCGTCAGGCGTACCGCCAGATAACCGGCGCTGAATGAGTCGCCCGCCGCGGTGGTGTCGATGACTTTCTCTTTCGGCAATTTCACGGCGGGCACTTCACAGAGCGCCTCGCCCTGTACCGCCACCAGGCATGATTCGGCGCCGCGCTTAATCACCACTTCACGCACGCCTGCCGCCTGGGTGCGCGCGATAACGTCGTCGACAGGTTTTTCGCCCCACAGCGCATCTTCGTCATCCAGCGTCAGGAAGGCGATATCGGTGCAGCCCAGCATCTGCTGGTAAACCTGCTGCGTCTCCTCACGGCTCGCCCACAGGCGCGGGCGATAGTTGTTATCGAAAATCACTTTACCGCCGTTGGCGCGGCAGGCTTTCAGCAGGCCGAGCAGCTTCTCGCGACTCTGCGGGCTTAAAATCGCCAGGCTGATGCCGCTCAGGTAGAGGTAATCAAACTGCGCCAGCTGTGCGCAGATGGCGTCGGCCTCGTCGCTCTCCAGCCAGAAACGGGCGGCCGCCTCGTTGCGCCAGTACCAGAACGTGCGTTCGCCGCGCGCGTCGGTTTCGATGTAATAGAGCCCCGGCAGGCGGTTATCCATGCGCTGGGTGAGTTCGGTGTGCACGTTTTCGGCCTGCCAGGCGTCGAGCATCTGCTGGCTGAAGTTGTCTTTGCCAAGCGCGGTCACATAGTGCACCGACAGCGCCTTCGGGCTTACCTGACGGGCGACATAAACCGCGGTATTGAGCGTATCGCCGCCAAAGCCGCGGTTTACCTGCGCGCCTTTTTCCGACAGTTCAATCATGCATTCGCCAATCACGGCAATCTTTTGCTCTGACATAGTGACTCACCTGAAAACGAGAAGATGGGCGTTAGTGTGTGCCGCCGCGATCGCGCAGTCAAATCTTTTAAAACGCTGTTCCATTATTTTTTGAGCTGAACCAATATTCCTGAAGAAAAGCGTTATACCTTATTAACCTGCGGGTCGGACAACTGTGCATAAAGTTCTCAATTCTTGAGCCGATAATTCCTGGACGAGTCCCGGTAAGCCATCACACAACAGGACCATTTACCATGAATTTAAAACAGGTCACTCACCGGTTGGCGTTGCCGTCGGCGAGTGTCGAAAGCCTGCACGAGCGGCGGTACTGGCTGCAGTGCGAGCGCACCTACACCTATCAGCCGATATACCGGACTGACGGGCGCCTGCTGGCGGTTGAGCTGCTGACGGTCGTCACGCACCCGGGCGACCCTGCGCGTCGCATCGCGCCAGACCGTTATTTTGCCGGGCTGCCGGTACGTTATCGCGTGGACGTTATCGAAGAACAGTTACAGGTCCTGTCATCGCGCGCGCCGTTTTTTACGGAAAATAATATTCTGGCGTCCGTTAATGTCGACGGCCCGACGCTGATGGCCATGCGCGACATGCCGCAGATCCGCGTCCTGACTGAATCGCTGCCGTGGGTGCGCTTTGAGCTGGTGGAGCATATCAGCCTGCCGCAGGATTCGACGTTCGCGAGCTTCTGCGAATTCGGCCCGCTGTGGCTGGACGATTTCGGCACCGGTATGGCGAACTTCTCGGCGCTGAACGAAGTGCGTTATGACTACATTAAAGTGGCGCGCGATCTGTTCATCATGCTGCGTCAGAGCAGCGAGGGCCGCAACCTGTTCACGATGCTGCTGCAACTGATGAATCACTACTGCGAAGGCGTGATTGTTGAAGGCGTGGAAACGCTGGAAGAGTGGCAGGATGTACAGCAGTCGCCTGCGCTGGCCGCGCAAGGGTATTTTCTGTCGCGCCCTGTGCCATTCGAAACGCTGGAAAAGGTAATACTCAGACTCTCCTGATGAGCTTTGCGCTGTCGTCAACTATCTTTAGTGGAGGCAGGCATCATCAGGACGAGGTGTGAGGATGACAAAAACAACCAAAATTATCAGCGTGGTAGCAGGGGTTTTCTTGTTGCTGGTCGTAGTCGCAATCATCATTATCGCGACGTTTGACTGGAATCGGCTTAAGCCGACCATCAACCAGAAGGTCTCCACGGAGCTAAACCGCCCCTTTGCCATACGTGGCGATTTGGGCGTGGTATGGGAGCGAAACAAAGAAGAGCCCGGCTGGCGAAGCTGGGTGCCCTGGCCGCACGTACATGCTGAAGATGTCGTACTCGGCAACCCGCCTGATATTCCGCAAGTCACCATGATCCACCTGCCCCGCGTGGAGGCGACCCTCGCCCCGCTGGCGCTGCTCACCAAAACGGTTTATCTCCCGTGGATTAAATTCCAGAAGCCGGACGCGCAACTGATCCGCCTGTCGGAAAAGACCAATAACTGGACGTTCGACATGAAGCAGAGCGAAGGCGAGGAGGCGCAGCCGCCGTCATCCTGGTCTTTCCGGCTCGATAATATTCTGTTCGATCAGGGCCGGTTGCGGGTGGATGATAACGTCAGCCGCGCCGATGTGGAGATCCTCATCGATCCGCTCGGCAAACCGCTGCCGTTTAACGAAGTGACCGGTGAAAAAGGCAAAAAAGGGAACGATAAGGTCGGCGATTATGTGTTCGGCCTGAAGGCGCGCGGCACCTATAATAACCAGCCGCTGCGCGGCGACGGGAAAATCGGCGGGATGCTGGCGCTGAAAAGCAAAGGCACGCCATTCCCGGTGCAGGCGGATCTGCGCTCCGGCGACACCCGCGTGGCGTTTGCCGGGACGGTCAACGATCCGATGAACATGGGCGGCGTCGATTTACAGCTGAAATTCGCCGGTAATTCGCTGGGCGATCTCTACGAGCTGACCGGCGTGCTGCTGCCCGATACGCCGCCCTTTGAAACCGACGGCCGCCTGGTGGCGAAAATCAACAGCGATAAAGGCTCGGTCTATGACTACCGCGGCTTTAACGGGCGCATTGGCGAGAGCGATATTCACGGCTCGCTGACCTACAGCCAGGGCAAACCGCGGCCGAAACTGGAAGGGGATCTGGAGTCGCGCCAGCTGCGGCTTGCCGACCTCGGCCCGCTGATCGGCGTCGATTCCGGCGCCGGGGCGGAGAAGAGCAAGAATTCCGAGCAGAAAAAAGGCGAAAAACCGGCGCAGCCCGGCGACAAAGTGCTGCCGCACGACACCTTTGAAACCAACAAGTGGGACGTGATGGATGCCGACGTGCGCTTTAAAGGCCGCCGCATCGAGCACAGCTCACGCCTGCCGATTAGCGATCTCACCACCCATATTCTGCTCGCCAATGGCGATTTGCGTCTTAAGCCGCTGAAATTTGGTATGGCGGGCGGCACTATCGACGCCAATATTCATCTCGACGGCGACAAGCAACCGATGCAGGGCGCGGCGGACATCCAGGCGCGGCGTCTGAAGCTTAAAGAGCTGATGCCGGACGTGGAGCTGATGCAGCGTACGCTTGGCGAACTGAACGGTGATGCGAAACTGCGCGGCACCGGCAACTCTGTCGCGTCGTTGCTCGGCACCAGTGATGGCAACCTGAAGCTCCTGATGAATGACGGCGTCATCAGCCGCAACCTGATGGAAATACTGGGGCTTAACGTGGGTAACTTTATCGTCGGGCAGATTTTCGGCGACGACGAAGTGCGGGTGAACTGCGCGGCGGCGAACCTGAACCTGACCAACGGCGTGGCGCGTCCGGAGATTTTCGCCTTTGATACCGAAAATGCGCTGATTAATATTACCGGCACCACCAGTTTCGCCGACGAGCGGCTGGATCTCACCGTTAACCCGGAAAGCAAAGGAGTGCGCATCGTGACGCTGCGCTCGCCGCTGTACGTGCGCGGCACCTTTAAAGATCCGGATTATGGCGTGAAACCGGGGCCGTTGATTGCCCGCGGCGCCGTCGCGGCGGCGCTCGCGACGCTGGTCACGCCCGCCGCCGCGTTGCTGGCGCTGATTTCGCCGTCCGAAGGCAGCGAGAACCAGTGCAGCACGATCCTCGGGCAGATGAAGAAGTAATGACGTTTAAGTACAAGGTGGGTGCGCTACGCTTACCCACCCTACATCATCTCTCTCCCGGCACGCAGCCTGTAGGGCGGGTAAGCGCCGCGCACCCGCCGCCAGGCGCAGGCCGTCAATATCATTTGTAGAGCGGGTAAGCGCCGCGCACCGGCCGTCAGGCGCAGGCCGTTAATATCATGCGTAGAGCGGGTAAGCGCCGCGCACCCGCCGTCAGGCGCAGCCGTTCATATCATTTGTAGGGCGGGTAAGCACCGCGCACCCGCCAGCCCCACAGCCGTACCCCATAAAAAAGGCCGCCCGCGGGCAGCCTTTTTATTAACATGCTTCAATCACAGCGACTGATGACGCGTCTCTTTGGTGGCAATCAGCGCGATAAGCGTCAGCGCCGCCATCGCCGCCAGATAAATCCCCACGTAAAACAGCCCATAATTCGCCTGCAGCCAGGTGGCGATATACGGCGCGACCGATGCGCCGAGAATCGACGACACATTGTAGGAGAACGACGCGCCGGTGTAGCGCACTTCGGTCGGGAACAGCTCCGGCAGCAGCGCGCCCATCGGGCCAAACGTCAGGCCCATCAGGCTCAGGCCAATCAACAGATACGCCATCACCATCGTCTGGCTGCCGGAACCCAGCAGCGGCGGGAACACGAACAGCGCGAACAGCAGAATCAGCGTGGTAATAACGATCATGCTCTTACGACGCCCGAAACGGTCCGCCAGCAGGCCCGCGATCGGCACCATCAGGCCAAAGCCTATCACCGCCATCATCAGCATCCACAGCACGTCGTTACGCGGGAAGCCCAGCCCGCCCTGCGCCGCCGGCGTGGTGCTGAAGGTCATCGAATAGACCGTCATGATGTAAAACAGCGTATACGTGGCGAGCATAATGAACGTGCCAAGCACCGTGACGCGCATATGTTTCGTCAGCAGCGTGCCAAGCGGCACTTTCACCTGCTTCTTCGCTTTGGCGATTTTGGCGAAAACCGGCGTTTCATGCAGCGACACGCGCACATACAGGCCAATCAGCACCAGCACGGCGGAGAAGATAAACGGCACGCGCCAGCCCCAGCTCATGAACTGCTCGTCGGTCAGCAGCCACGAGAGCAGCAGGAACGTACCGTTGGCGAAGAAGAAGCCGATAGGCGCGCCGAGCTGCGGGAAGGAGCCATACAGCGCGCGTTTATGCGCCGGAGCGTTCTCGGTGGCCAGCAGCGCCGCGCCGCCCCATTCGCCGCCCAGGCCCAGGCCCTGGCCGAAGCGCGCCAGCGCCAGCAGCAGCGGGGCCATAATGCCGATTGATTCATAGCCTGGCAGAAGGCCGATCAGGACGGTTGAAATGCCCATGGTCAGCAGCGAGGCCACGAGCGTGACCTTACGGCCCACGCGGTCGCCGAAATGGCCAAACACCGCGGAGCCGATAGGGCGCGCCACGAAGGCGATGGCAAACGTCGCCAGCGACTGTAGCGTCGCGGCGGTCGGATCGCCCTGCGGGAAGAAAATGTGCGGGAACACAATCACCGCCGCGGTGGCGTAAATGTAGAAATCGAAGAACTCAATGGCGGTGCCGATGAGCGAGGCGATGACGACCTTACTGCGCGAGTTAACGGGCGTGGCGTCTTGTTCGTTGTCGATGCTGGTGGCGATGGATGCTTGCATAGAATTTTCTTATTTTAGTACCGTCGAAACCCCATATTAGCCACAGCAAAAACGACATTTCAATTCAGCAGACGCCGCAAAGGCGCGCAAAAAACAGGCAAAAAGCGGATAGTTTTAGCGCCAGCTGATTCTCTTCTATGAAATGCTTCACAGAATTTTATATTCAGTCGATAAAACTGGTTTTAGGTTAAATAAAAGTTACACCCTGGATTTTTATTCTGAAAGGAAGACGGCGGGCTGAAAAAATGCGTTTTTCCGGCCCGCGCGAAGGCGTCAGGTATCGCTTTTACCCGGCATCTGCGGGTCGTTTTTATATTGCGCGGTGGCTATCCAGGCGGAGCAGAACAGCGTCAGGCGCGCGAAGAAATAGAAGAACGCCATCAGCCCCAGCACCGAGCCGAACGCCGCGCCGGATGGCGATTTCACCAGCGACGGCAGCGTATAGGTCATAATGATTTTGATAACTTCAAAGCCAATGGCCGCAATTACGGTGCCGCGCAGCAGCGCTTTTTTGCGTGGGCGATGACGCGGCAGACGCCAGAAAATCCAGAAGAAAAGCAGATAGTTGGCGCAGAAGGAGACCGCAAGCCCGATCATATGCCAGACCGGTTTCAGCCAGCCGATGGCGTCCAGGCGCAGCAGCCGGATAATCGTCTCCTGGGCCGAGCCCGCGACAGAGGTAATAGACATCGTGATGACCAGCGCCACCAGCAGGCCAATCAGCGAAATAAAATCGCGCAGGTATTTCAGCCAGAACTTTTCTTTATCTTCAACCGCGCCGCGCTCCCAGTCGTCACGGAACTGCGCGCGGATAGCCTCGCGCAGATACCCCATCCAGTTCACGCCGGAATAGAGCGCGACGGCAAAGCCGACAATCCCGACGGTGGTGCGCTGCTCCACGGCGGCGTTAATGCTGCTGCTGAGCGTTTTCGCAAGCGTCGGATCGCTGACGCTTTGCAGAATTTTATTAAAAATATCCTGGAGCAGCGTCGGGTGCGAGGCGAGCACAAAACCCGCGACCGCAAACGACACCATCAGGATCGGGATCATCGATAAAAACGAAAAATAGGTAATGGCAGCGCCGAACTGGTTCCCCATACGTTCGTTAAACCGTTCAAAGGCGCGGATCAGATGAGCGACCGCCGGACGGCGCTCCACGTTCTCGACCTTCTGTTTCACGGCGCCGATGACGCCCTCAGCGGGTTTGTCATCGGTTTTTTTCTCTTCAGGGCGCGTATCCAGCTGCGGGACAGGCTGGTATTTCAGATCTTCGGTCGGGCGTTTAGCAGGCTGCTCCGGCGTGGTCATTAGCGTTGATTCCTTTTATTTTTTACAACTTGCTTCCAAGTATAGCCCGCTGCTAGTCAACGTAACCTTTCATGACGGTCGCCAGCCACTCCATAAACAGGTGTACGCGGCGCGAGAGATGCCGCCGGTGCGGATAAATCAGCGAGACCGGCATCGGCGCGGCGCGATATTGCGGCAGCACTTCCACGAGTTTTCCGCTGCGCAGCGCTTCTCGTACCCCGATGCGCGGCACCTGAATAATCCCCAGCCCGGCGAAACAGGCGGCCTGGTAGGTTTCCGTGCTGTTCACCGTCAACACGCCGCCGGTTGGTATCCACTCACTTCCGTTTTCACGCCCGATTTCAAAGCCTGCCGGTCGTGTGCCAAGCGTGGGCGTGTAATGCACCAGCGCGTGCGACGCGAGATCGTCGAGCGTTTCCGGGCAGCCGAAGCGCGCCAGATAGTCCGGGCTTGCGCAGTTAACCTGGCTTAATTTGCCAAGCGGACGCGCTACCAGCCCGGAATCCTTCAGCTGGCCGACGCGCACCACGCAGTCGAAGCCTTCGCGCACCACATCCACCAGACGGTCGCTGCTGCCCAGCTCAAGGGCGATGCCGGGGTAGTGGTGAAGAAACTCCGGCAGACGCGGGATCACCACGCTTTGCGCCACCGCGACCGGCATATCGACCCGCAGCCGCCCGCTGATGCTCGCCGGATCGTGCAGAAACAGCCCGTCCAGCTCGTCGAGATTAGCGAGCAGGTCGCGCGCGCGCTCGTAATAGACCTGGCCGTCCTGAGTAAGATGTACCCGTCGCGTTGTGCGGTGCAGCAGACGCGTGCCGAGCGCGCTCTCCAGCGCCTGTACCTGTCGCGACACGCTGCCCTTAGGCAGGCTCAGGGTCTCGGCGGCGCGGGTAAAACTCTCCAGCTCCGCGACTCGCACGAATAAACGCATTGCGTGAATTTTATCCATCGCTCGCCCTCATTGTTGTTGTTAATGAAACAGTAAAGCTTATTTTGCGCTCTTTATCGTTTCTGTGTCAGCTAATAAGCTCTTTTTTAATCATCACCCTGACCCAGAAGAGGTATTTATGACGCAACGTATCGCAATCATTACCGGTGGCAGCCGCGGGCTTGGTAAAAACGCAGCGCTGAAGCTCGCTGAACGTGGAATTGGCGTTTTGCTGACATACCAGAGCCGACGGGAAGATGCCGAGGCCGTCGTACATGAAATTGAACAAAAAGGCGTGAAAGCAGCGGCTCTTGCATTGAATGTCGCCGATAGCGCGTCTTTCCCGACATTCGTTTCGCAGGTGAAGGCGCAGCTGCAACAGACCTGGCAGCGCGCCAGTTTTGATTATTTAATCAACAATGCGGGGATTGGCATTTATGCGCCGTTTGGGGAGTTCAGCGAAGCGCAGTTTGATGAGTTAGTGAACATTCACTTCAAAGGACCGTTCTTCCTGACCCAACAACTGCTGCCGCTGATCAACGATGGCGGACGTATCCTCAACGTCTCCAGCGGACTGACGCGCTTTGCCCTGCCGGGCTACTCCGCGTATGCCTCGATGAAAGGCGCGATGGAAGTGCTCACGCGCTATCAGGCAAAAGAGCTCGGCAGCCGCAATATTGCGGTGAATATCATCGCGCCTGGCGCGATTGAAACTGATTTTGGCGGGGGGCGGGTGCGCGATAACGAGGAGCTTAACCGCTTTATCGCCTCGCAGACGGCGCTGGGGCGCGTGGGCCTGCCTGATGATATCGGCGCGGCGATAGCGGTGATTATCGGCGACGAGCTGGGCTGGATGAATGCGCAGCGGATTGAGGTTTCCGGCGGGATGTTCCTGTAAAAGACCGCCTTGCCCGGCGCAACCGGGCAAGGCAGGGTAGCGTTATTCTTTCTGGAAATGCGTCACGCGAATGCGGTACGGCTGCTGTTTCTTATCCAGCGTGCCGCTGATCCCCACCAGTTCATCCGGGCTGACATCTTTGCCTTCAAAAACCGCATGCGGGATCATCACGTCGATATCGCCGCCTTTATCGCGGAACTGATAGACATCTTCGCCTTTCTTCTTAATCAGATAGCCACGCAGCGTTACGGACGCGCCGTCGTGCATCTCTTTCGCCTGTTTAACGTCTATCGAACGGGCATCCGTGATGCCGCGATAGCCTTCTTTAAGCTGATGCGGCGGCGGCGGCGCTTCGTCGTTTTTAAAGCCACCTTTCTCTTCCGCCAGCGCAGGCAGCGCTAATAACGCGGAAAGCGTTGCGATAATCACTGTTTTTTTCATACGTCTCCCTGTGTTTTTTCAGGTGAATGTCTTTTAAGCCTGGCACAAGGAAGCAAAAACGTCTTTCAGCGTAGTCGCATGTGGAGGGCAGGCGGCGGAGAATTCAGACGGTCAGGCGGCGGGTGCGCTGCGCTTACCCGCCCTGCCAAACGGGGACTTGCGTAGGGTGGGTAAGCGCCTGCGCACCCACCTTTGCGTCATGGATAACGCTCCGGTAAATAGTCGCGCGCCAGCAGGCCGAACAGCCAGTCGTCATGCCACTGGCCGCCAAGAAAATAGCTCTCCCGCAGCGTGCCTTCCTGAAGAAAACCCGCCTTTTCCAGCGTCTTTTTCGAGGCGATATTGCCGCCGGTCACCGTCGCCGCGAGACGCCTCAGGCCGCAGCCTTCAAAGGCGAGACGGCAGAGCGCGCGCAACGATTCATAGCCGTAACCCCGGCCCTGAAAGGCGCTGCTCAGCAAAAATCCTACCTCCGCGATATCCTCGCCGCGCATCACAAAGCCCGTCACGCCGACCGGCTGGCCGCTGCGCTTCTCGCTTATCAGCAAACAGAGCCAACGGGCGCTTGCGGGCGTCCAGGGCGGCAGGCGCGCCGCGAAATCCTGCATCCGCTGCGCGTCAGGGCGCGGGTCGGCCACAAAGCGCATCACCTTGTCGTCACGTTGCAGGCTTAAAAAGAACGGCCAGTCGTCGGGCGAGAGAGGCCGGTAGACGAGGTGGGCAGAATCAAACGTCAGCTGGGCGTCGTTAAAGGGCGTGTCGGTGTGCATAGGGGCTCCGCGTGGTAAGGGCAGCAAACAGTGTTGCCTGAAAAGCGCGCCGCTGTCATTTCCGCCGCCGTTTTCCTGCTATTTCAGGCAGGGAACGGCGATTTTTCACGCAAAATTCGATGTGTCACTTTTTTTCCTGCCATTTTCAGCTATGTTGTTTCACTGCCCGTCAGCGCAGACAAAAAAATTCAGAAATAACAATATACTTAAGTGAAATTTCGCCCGCTCCGTTTGCGTTTTTGTCGGAGCGTTGAGCGTGAAAAGGATGCAACATGGCCCGCTCCACACAGCCTCTGGTAAGAGAAACATTTGAAACTGCGCTCACGGTTATTCGCCAGGCGTCAGTTGAAATTCTGGTTTTGCTTGGCGTTAACGTTGCGGAGGGCAAGGATCCGCAGTGGTTTTTACAGCAGCTCGATCAGGCGCGTCTGAATCTCGGCAACTGGGCGACCGTCGCCCGACGCCTGAATCTTAACGACGCCGGTATGTCGCAGTTCACGTTACAGCTGCGCCATTTACAGCAACTGGTGCCGCAGTATGAGAGCGGCCAGGATGTCACGGAAAACCAGCTCCTCGCGGCGCTGCGTTTTGTGACCTGTCTTGAAAAGGTGCGTAACCAGCAGCCGAAACTGGGTTACTCCACCGATATGGATGTGGATAAAGCGCAGATGCAGCCCGACGCGCTGCGCCAGTTGCGCGCGCTGGATCTGACGCTGCGCGGCATGGCGCGCGAAGCCTGGCCGGATGAACAACAGCGCGTTAACCAGCTTAAACAGCTGTGCGGCGGCGACAAAGTACGTCGCTGGCTGAAGATGGGCGACAAGGGCGATATCCTGAGCGGCATGTTGTTCAGCGAGCTGGCGATGCTGGTGGTGGATAAAAAGCTCTTCGCCCGTCACTACGACAAACTCTTCCAGGGCGCGACCTCGCTGACGCTGTTCGTCGAGCCGCGCAAAACGCTGCAAACCTTGCTGGATGATATCCGTGAGATCCGCAACGACGCCGCGCTCGGCAAACCGCTTTCCGGCGCGCAGGAAGTGATGCTGGATAACTATTTCAACGCCATCAGCGCGCCGCTGCATAAAGCCTGCGGCGAAGGGCGCACGCGTGTGAACCCGGCGGCGTTGATGAAAGCCGATGACGTGCAGCTGAAAGCGTTTATCGATCATGCCGCGAA
The DNA here is from genome assembly GCF_041222865.1 of Cronobacter turicensis. Taxonomy (NCBI): domain Bacteria; kingdom Pseudomonadati; phylum Pseudomonadota; class Gammaproteobacteria; order Enterobacterales; family Enterobacteriaceae; genus Cronobacter; species Cronobacter turicensis. The sequence continues at coordinate 198,775 of NZ_CP165997.1, forward strand.
GAAAAACAGCGTGGTCGGCGGCGATATCTTTGACGTTCGCGACGCCATCGAAAGCCCGAGCCGCCGTCAGGACGGCAAGCAGCAGGAGACGCGCCAGCTGGTCATGGGCGCGGTCTGGGGCGCGGTGGGTCTCGGCGCTATCGCGATGGTCGTGGGCGCGCTGTTTATCGCCAGCGATGCGCTCAGGCCGCCTGCCGCAGAGCGCGAAATGACCGCGCCCGTCGCCACGGCCATGGCCGCCGAGCCGGAGAATAACGACGATAGCCCGCGCCACAAGCTCAACAATATGGGCATCACCTGGGATGAAGAGAACCTGCATGCGGCTATCGATCGCGATGATAACGTGGTTACACGTCTCTTTCTTGAAGCCGGGATGAACTGGAAAGTCGCCTGGACCGAACAGGCGCTTGCAAAAAACCATGAAGAGACGCTGGAAACGCTGCTGCGCTACCGCCTTCAGATGGACGAGAAAAAACCGTGCCGCCGGATGATCACAACCTTAAGCCACGCGCTGTCGCAGGGTGAGAAAATGACATCCATGCGTAAGCAATATCTTCAGGCGTTTTGTACTGTGCCGGTGGTGGTGCAGCGCCAGAAGTATGAGCTTGAGCAGGCGCAGCTGCGCGCGCAGGCGAATCCGGGCGATGAAACGAAGAAATGGGTGAAGATCCGCGAAACGATTTACCAGACGATTCGGTAATTTTGCGGTAGTAAAATCGCGGCAGCAAAAAGGGGAAGCAGACGCTTCCCCTTCTTTTTACCCGCGGCGATGAACGCTTAGCGCATCGTCACAAACTCTTCCGCGGCGGTCGGGTGGATGGCGACGGTGTTGTCGAAGTCTTTTTTGGTCGCGCCCATTTTCAGCGCCACCGCAAAGCCCTGCAGCATTTCGTCCATGCCGAAACCGATCCCGTGAATGCCGACGATTTTCTCCTCCGGCCCGACGCAGACCAGCTTCATGCGGCACGGCTGGCGGTGCGTGGTGACGGCGGTGTACATCGCGGTAAACGACGATTTGTAGATTTTCACCTCCGCGTCGCCATATTGCTCGCGCGCCTGCGGCTCGGTGAGCCCGACGGTGCCGATGGGCGGATGGCTGAAGACCACGGTCGGAATGTTGTTGTAATCCAGATGCTCATCCGGCTTGTTGTTAAACAGGCGCTCGGAGAGGCGACGGCCTGCCGCGACCGCGACCGGCGTCAGCTCCACCGCGCCGGTATTATCGCCGACGGCGTAAATACCCGGCACGTTGGTATTCTGATATTTATCAACGACGATATAGCCTTTTTCGTTGGTTTTAACGCCCGTTGCCGCCAGGTTGAAATTATCCGTTTCCGGCTCGCGGCCAATCGCCCAGATCAGCGCGTCGACGGTTTCTGAACGGCCATCTTCCAGGCGCAGCGTCAGGCTGCCATCGCTGTTTTTCTCCACGGCTTTCGGCGTCGCATGGGTATGCAGCTGCGGGCCTTCGGCCTGCATCACTTCCACCAGCGTTTCGGAAAGCATCGGATCGAACGTGCGCAGCGGCGCGTGCTTACGCACAAACAGGTGCGTCTTTGCGCCCAGCGCGTTGATAACGCCCGCCAGCTCGACAGCGATATAGCCCGCGCCGACGACCGCCACGCGTTGCGGCATCGCCGACAGCGCGAAGAAACCGTCAGAATCGATACCGTATTCGGCACCCGGAATATCAGGGTGGCTCGGACGGCCGCCGGTCGCGATCAGGATATGATCGGCAGTGATCCGCTCGCCGTTCACTTCAACGGTATGCGCGTCCACAAAGCGGGCGTAACCCTGGATCACATCGACGTTATTCTTGCCCAGCACGTTGTCATATGACGTATGGATGCGGTCGATATACGCGGTGCGGCTCGCCACCAGCTTCTGCCAGTCAAAATGATTGACGGTGGTGTCGAAGCCGTAATCCGGCCCGTAAAGATGGATAGCCTCGGCGATTTGCGCGGCGTGCCACATGATTTTTTTCGGTACGCAGCCCACGTTGACGCAGGTGCCGCCCAGCGCTTTGGCTTCAATCAGGGCGCATTTCTGGCCGTACATGGCCGCACGGTTGACAGAAGCGATACCGCCACTGCCGCCGCCGATGGCGAGGTAGTCGTAGTGTCTGGTCATGGCTGTTACCTTTTAATAATGATGCGAATTAACGCGATTGTAGTCCTGACGAGCCAGGGTTCCACCTATAGCTGCGATTACTCCGGCACAACCCATTTAAGCGTCGTGTGGCCGGTGCCCGCCGGAACCAGCGCCTTGTGCAGCCACGGCAGCAGCGTCCCCATTTGCTGCTCAAGCTTCCACGGCGGGTTGATAACCACCATGCCCGAGGCGGTCATGCCGCGCTGATCGCTGTCCGGGCGTACCGCCAGCTCGATTTGCAGAATGCGGCGAATGCCGGTGGATTCCAGATCGTTCATCATACGCTTGATTTGGTTGCGTAAGACGACCGGATACCAGAGGGCATAGACGCCCGTCGCAAAGCGTTTGTAGCCTTCGTTGATGCCCTGAACCACCGCCTGGTAGTCGGTTTTGATTTCATACGGCGGGTCGATAAGGATCAGGCCGCGGCGCGAAGCGGGCGGCAGCTTCGATTTCAGCTGCTGATAGCCGTCGGCGCGCTCGACGCGGGCGCGTTCATCTTTCTGAAATTCGCCGCGCAGCAGCGGGAAATCGCTCGGGTGCAGCTCGGTCAGTTGCAGGCTGTCCTGCGGGCGCAGCAGCTGGCGCGCGATAAGCGGCGAGCCGGGGTAGTAGCGCAGCTGGCCGCTGCGGTTGAAATGCGATACCGCGCTGATGTATGGCTCAAGCTCGGCGGGCAGATCGTCCCGCTGCCAGATGCGCGCGATGCCTTCAAGATATTCCCCCGTGCGCTCGGCATGTTCGCCGCTCAGCAGATAGCGCCCGGCGCCCGCGTGGGTATCCAGATACAGAAACGGTTTGTCTTTCTCTTTGAGCGATTCAATGATCAGGCTCTGGACGGTATGTTTGAGGACATCGGCGTGGTTGCCGGCGTGGAAGCTGTGGCGGTAACTGAGCATGGAGGATGGGTTTCCAAAAGGCGTAAATGAACATCGATTCTGGACAGTATACCGGAAAGTGACCGCTTACGGGATGTGCTGTCGTGGCGGGTAAAGCCCAGCGCCAGCCATTGAAATTAACTACACTAAACCCCATGCTACAAGACATTGTCGCTGCAAGATGCGCTTAACAACACTAATCAGGACGCGCTTATGACCAATCCATTACTGACGCCTTTTGAACTGCCGCCGTTTTCCTCCCTTAAACCCGAGCATGTGGTGCCAGCCGTGACAAAGGCGCTGGAAGATTGCCGCGCGCAGGTGGAGGCGGTAGTCAGCCGCGGCGCGCCTTACAGCTGGGAATCGCTCTGCCAGCCGCTGGCGGAAACCGACGACCGACTGGGCCGTATTTTCTCGCCGGTCAGCCATCTGAACTCCGTGAAAAACAGCCCGGAGTTGCGCGAAGCCTATGAGCAGACGCTGCCGCTGCTCTCTGAATACAGCACCTGGGTGGGCCAGCACGAAGGGCTTTACCAGGCCTATCGCGATTTACGCGACGGCGAGAACTACGCGAAGCTCGACACCGCGCAGAAAAAAGCGGTCGATAACGCGCTGCGCGATTTCGAGCTTTCCGGCATTGGCCTGCCGAAAGAGAAGCAAAAACGCTACGGCGAAATCGCCGCGCGCCTCTCTGAGCTTGGCTCGCTCTACAGCAATAACGTGCTGGACGCGACGCAGGGCTGGACGAAACTGATTACCGATGAATCTGAGCTTTCCGGGATGCCGGAAAGCGCGCTGGCGGCCGCGAAAGCGATGGCCGAAGCCAAAGAGCAAGAAGGCTTCCTGCTGACGCTCGATATCCCAAGCTACCTGCCGGTGATGACCTACTGCGACAATCAGGCGCTTCGCGAAGAGATGTATCGCGCCTACAGCACGCGCGCCTCCGATCAGGGGCCGAACGCGGGCAAATGGGACAACACGCCGGTGATGGAAGAGATCCTGGCGCTGCGTCACGAGCTGGCGCAACTGCTGGGCTTTGACAGCTACGCTGACAAATCTCTCGCCACCAAAATGGCGGAAAACCCGCAGCAGGTGCTGGATTTCTTAACCGATCTGGCCAAACGCGCGCGTCCGCAGGGCGAAAAAGAGCTCGCTCAGCTTCGCGCCTTCGCCAAAGCGCACTTCAGCGTCGACGAGCTGCAACCCTGGGATATCGCGTACTACAGCGAAAAACAGAAGCAGCATCTCTACAGCATCAGCGATGAGCAGCTGCGCCCGTACTTCCCGGAAAACAAAGCGGTTAACGGCCTCTTTGAAGTGGTGAAACGCATTTACGGCATCAGCGCCAAAGAGCGCAAAGATATCGACGTGTGGCACCCGGACGTGCGCTTCTTCGAGCTGTATGACGAGAGCGGCGAGCTGCGCGGCAGCTTCTACCTCGATCTCTACGCGCGTGAGAACAAGCGCGGCGGGGCGTGGATGGACGACTGCGTCGGCCAGATGCGTAAAGCGGACGGCTCGCTGCAAAAACCGGTCGCCTACCTCACCTGTAACTTTAACCGCCCGGTGAGCGGCAAACCGGCGCTGTTCACCCATGACGAAGTGATCACGCTGTTCCATGAATTTGGCCACGGTCTGCACCATATGCTGACCCGCATCGAAACCCCAGGGGTGGCGGGGATCAGCGGCGTGCCGTGGGATGCCGTCGAGCTGCCGAGCCAGTTTATGGAAAACTGGTGCTGGGAGCCGGAGGCGCTGGCGTTTATCTCTGGCCATTATGAAACCGGCGAGCCGCTGCCGCAGGCGCTGCTGGATAAAATGCTGGCCGCGAAAAACTACCAGGCGGCGATGTTCATCCTGCGCCAGCTGGAGTTCGGTCTGTTCGATTTCCGTCTGCATGCGCAGTTCAGCCCGGAGCAGGGCGCGAAAGTGCTGGAGACGCTCGCGGAGATCAAAAAACAGGTCGCCGTGGTGCCGGGCCCGACCTGGGGCCGCTTCCCGCACGCGTTCAGCCATATCTTCGCGGGCGGCTACGCCGCAGGCTACTACAGCTACCTGTGGGCCGACGTACTGGCGGCGGATGCGTATTCCCGTTTTGAAGAAGAGGGGATTTTCAACCGCGAAACCGGGCAGGCGTTCCTTGATAACATCCTGACGCGCGGCGGCTCTGAAGAACCAATGGAGCTGTTCAAGCGCTTCCGCGGCCGCGAGCCGCAGCTCGACGCGATGCTGGAACACTACGGCATCCAGGGCTGACAATACGCGTGAACATTTGTCTTATTGATGAAACAGGCGCCGGAGACGGCGCCTTATCTGTTCTGGCGGCCCGCTGGGGGCTGACGCACGACGCGGATAACCCGATGGCGTTGGTGATGACGCCTGCGCATCTTGAACTGCGCAAGCGCGACGAGCCAAAGCTTGGCGGGATTTTTGTCGATTTCGTCGAGGGCGCGATGGCGCACCGGCGTAAGTTCGGCGGCGGACGCGGCGAGGCGGTGGCGAAAGCGGTCGGCATTAAAGGCGGCTACCTGCCGCAGGTGGTGGACGCCACGGCGGGACTTGGGCGCGATGCGTTCGTGCTGGCGTCGGTGGGGTGTCACGTGCGAATGCTGGAGCGCAACCCGGTTGTCGCGGCGCTGCTGGACGACGGCCTGGCGCGCGGCTATCAGGATGCGGAGATCGGGCCGTGGCTGCGCGAGCGGTTACAGCTTATTCACGCCTCCAGCCTGACGGCGCTTGACGCGATAACGCCGCGCCCGGATGTGGTCTATCTCGATCCGATGTTTCCGCATAAGCAGAAAAGCGCGCTGGTGAAAAAGGAGATGCGGGTGTTTCAGTCGCTGGTGGGGCCGGATCTGGACGCCGACGGCTTGCTGGCGCCCGCCCGCAGGCTCGCCATGAAGCGCGTGGTCGTCAAACGCCCGGATTACGCGCCGCCGCTCGGCGACGTCGCGACGCCAAACGCCGTAGTGACGAAAGGCCATCGGTTTGATATCTACACGGGCACGCCAGCCTGACAACGATTGGCTTCAGTGTGGCGCTGCCGTCCGGCAGCGCCTTTTTCACGGTTAAAGGCTCGTAGGGCGGGTAAGCGTCGCGCACCCGCCGCCACCCTTACGCCTCTTCGTCGTCGCGCAGCGGGACGATCAGCATATCGATATGAACGGTGTTGATGAGCTGACGGGCGGAAGACATCAGCTTGCTCCAGAAATCCTGATGATGTCCGCACACCACCAGATCCACATCGTATTTCTTAATGGCGTCGACCAGCACCTGGCCCAGATCGCCGCTGCCGCTCAGGGTTTCGGTAATCGGATAGCCCGCATTGGTGGAAAGCTCAGTCAGCGCGTGGTGCGTCTCTTCAGAGATACGCTTCTGCATGTCGCCCAGGTTAACGTCGATCAACCCGGTGTAAAGGTCGGAATAATTCACATCGACATGAATCAGAGAAATTTTCGCGTTGTAGGGACGCGCCATGGATACCGCTTTATCTACCAGTACCTTACTTTCAGGGGACAGATCGACCGCGATAAGAATATGTTTATAAGCCATAGTGTTACTCCTTCCATAAGATGTCGATGACCAGTGGACTGGATGGCGCAAGCTACCTGCGGCGTCATCCCCGTGCCCGCGTCCTGCGTACCACAATCGCGGGAACTCATTCCGGCGTAAAGACTTAGTGCTAAAGCTAATTTTACCTTATAGCGCCCTGGTACATCCGTCAATCCGCCGGGGTCGCATACATTTAAGCGGAAAATGGGTCAGCAAGCGTTGATAAGGATTAACGATGTGGTAAAAAAATTACCGGATCTCCTACACTATTAAAAAAGCCGTTCGGGTGAATAAATGTGAACCCGATCGATTTTCACGCATGCACGCTTCACAGAACAGTCTTTCAGGTATTGGGGAGCCATTGCTTTCCATGCGAGTCGTCGGGGGGAAAGTATGATCAGCACCGTCGCGCTGTTTTGGGCCTTATTCTTGGTTTGCGTTATTAATATGGCGCGTTATTTCTCATCGTTACGCGCGCTGCTGGTGGTGCTACGGGGATGCGATCCGCTGCTGTATCAGTATGTGGATGGCGGCGGCTTTTTTACCGCGCATGGTCAGCCGAGTAAGCAGATTCGCCTCGTCTGGTATATCTACTGGCAGCGTTATCTCGATCATCATGACGACGAATTTATTCGCCGCTGCGAACGTGTGCGCCGCCTGTTTATTTTGACCAGCGCTTTATGCGGGCTGGTGATTATTAGCTTAATCGGCCTGATGATTTGGCATTAAAAAAGCGGGTCAGTTTCCTGACCCGCTTCTTACCGTTCACGCCAGTTCGCTTATACGAAACGCAACGCAATCCAGTACAGCACGCCTGAGAGCAGGATAGATGCCGGCAGGGTGAAGACCCATGCCATCAGGATGCTGGTGACGGTTTTGCGCTGCAGACCGCCGCCGTCGACGATCATGGTGCCCGCGACAGACGATGACAGCACGTGCGTCGTGGAAACCGGCATACCGGTGTAGCTCGCGATGCCGATGGACACTGCCGCCGTCATCTGCGCCGACATGCCCTGTGCGTAGGTCATGCCTTTCTTACCGATTTTCTCACCGATGGTCGTCGCCACGCGGCGCCAGCCAATCATCGTACCCACGCCAAGCGCCAGCGCGACCGCCATGATTATCCAGACCGGCGCATACTCGATGGTGCTGAGCATGTCGGCTTTCAGGTTCTTCAGCAGACGCTGATCGTCGGCGCTGGTCTCTTTGAGCTTCGCCACTTTATCGGTGGTGTCAGAGATGCACAGCATGATGCGGCGCAGATGGCTGCGCTGTTCCACGCTCAGCTTGTCGTAGCTGTCGATGTTGTTAAGCATCGTTTTAGCGCGATCCAGCGCCACGATGGCGCGGCTGGCGTCGCAGTGGAACTCTTTCGGATTATCCGTCGGGTTCACCTGCTCCGGCGTCGGGATCACCGGCTCTGTGCCTGCGACCTGACGCAGCGCCGCCGGGTGCTGCTGGAAGTACGTTTCAACGTTGCTGATAGCATCGCGGGTGCGGGTGATGTCATAGCCGGAGGCGTTCATGTTCACCACAAAGCCCGCAGGCGCCACGCCAATCAGCACCAGCATAATCAGGCCGATGCCTTTCTGACCGTCGTTCGCGCCGTGCGAGAAACTCACGCCGATAGCGGAGAGGATCAGCGCAATGCGGGTCCAGAACGGCGGTTTTTTCTTACCGTCTTTCTTTTCACGCTCGGCGGGGGTCAGGTGGATGCGGGCGCGTTTTTTGGTGCCGCTCCAGTAGCGACGCAGCAGGAACACCAGGCCGCCCGCGAACACCAGGCCGACAATCGGCGAAATGATCAGGGAGCCGAAAATGTTCAGCACTTTCGGGATATTCAGCGCATCCACCACGGAGGTGCCGGTCATCAGGGCGTTGGTGAGACCAATCCCGATGATAGCGCCGATGAGCGTATGGGAACTGGACGCCGGCAGGCCCAGATACCAGGTGCCAAGGTTCCAGATAATCGCGGCCAGCAGCATGGAAAAGACCATCGCCAGGCCATGGGCGGAGCCTACGTTAAGCAGCAGATCGGTCGGCAGCATATGCACAATCGCATAGGCTACGCTTAAGCCGCCAAGCAGAACACCGAGGAAGTTAAAGAGAGCCGCCATAGCCACCGCAAGCTGCGATCGCATAGCACGTGTGTAGATAACCGTTGCGACTGCGTTTGCCGTATCATGGAAGCCGTTGATAGCTTCATAAAACAGTACAAATCCCAGAGCAAGCAATAGTAACAGGCCAGTGTGTAAATCCAGCCCGGCAAACAAATGTAGCATAGGACGTTACGCCATTTTGAGGACATGAACGCGGCGCATTATCTAAGACAACGGCGGCGTGGGCAAAGTGAAATATAGACTTTTTTTAATCGGTGTCACTGAAGCGTCAATTTCACTAAAGAGATTACCTTTTAAATTCAATTTATTAGAAATTGTAACAGGGTTTTGTCTGGTGCGACCAGAGAGGAAACTTTACAATTCGCGGCCTTAACGGCAATGAGGAAGGGTTGTGGAACAGTTTGATGCCATCATCGTAGGGGCGGGCGCGGCAGGATTATTCTGCGCGGCGCTGGCCGGGCAGGCGGGGCGCCGGGTGTTAGTGCTGGATAACGGCAAAAAACCGGGGCGTAAAATCCTGATGTCCGGCGGCGGACGCTGCAATTTTACCAACCTCTACATTGAGCCAGCCGCTTACCTCAGCGCCAATCCGCACTTCTGTAAATCGGCGCTGGCGCGCTACACCCAGTGGGATTTTATCGATCTGGTGGGCAAGCATGGCATCGCCTGGCATGAGAAAACCCTCGGGCAGCTTTTCTGCGACGACTCGGCGGAGCAGATCGTCGCCATGCTGATGGCGGAGTGCGACAAAGGCGGCGTGACCGTGCGGCTGCGCAGTGAAGTGCTGGAGATCGCGCGCGACGACAGCGGCTATACACTGACGCTCAATGGCGGCGCGGCGCAGACGCCGAAGCTGGTCATCGCCAGCGGCGGCCTGTCGATGCCGGGCCTCGGCGCCACGCCGTTTGGCTATAAAGTGGCGGAGCAGTTCGGCCTGAAGGTGTTGCCGACCCGCGCGGGCCTGGTGCCGTTTACGCTGCATAAGCCGTTGCTTGAGCAGATCCAGACGCTTTCCGGCGTCTCGGTGCCTGCGGTCGTCACCGCCGATAACGGCACCGTCTTTCGCGAAAGCATTCTCTTTACCCATCGCGGGCTTTCCGGCCCGGCGATTTTGCAGATCTCCAGCTACTGGCAGCCGGGGGAGTGGGTCACCGTTAACCTCCTGCCGGATACGGACGCCGGGGCGTTTATCGACGAACAGCGCGCCGCGCATCCGAATCAGAGCCTGAAAAACACGCTCGCCATGCTGCTGCCGAAGCGGCTGGTGGAGTGCCTGCAAAGCCTCGGGCAACTTCCGGATGTGACGCTGAAACAGCTCAACAGCCGTCAGCAGCAGGAACTCCTGGAGACGCTGCACGGCTGGCGCGTCCAGCCCAACGGCACCGAAGGCTACCGCACTGCGGAAGTGACGCTCGGCGGGGTGGATACCCATGAGCTTTCCTCCCGCACCATGGAGGCGCGCAACGTGCCGGGGCTCTATTTTATCGGCGAAGTCGTGGACGTCACCGGCTGGCTGGGCGGTTATAACTTCCAGTGGGCCTGGAGCTCTGCCTGGGCCTGCGCCCAGGCGCTTGCCGAATAACGTCGTCAGTAGAGATTCTGCGGCGTGAAAATACCGCGCTGGCGTGGAAAGCGCGGCGGCGCGGGCATGCCATCCAGCGCGTCGAGAAAGGCGCTCGCCCACCACTGATTATCATACTGTCGCACCTGCGTGAGCAGCGCCGCATGGCGCTGTTTTCGCTCCGCCAGCGGCATCGCGAGCGCCGAATGCAGCGCTTCGCTAAGCTCGCTGGCGTCATACGGGTTGACCACCATCGCGCCTTTCAGCTGCTCCGCCGTGCCGCTGCACTGCGAGAGGATCAGCACGCCCGGATCGGCGGCGTCCTGCGCCAGGACATAGGCTTTCGCGCTCAGGCTCACGCCTTCTGACAGTGGCGTAAACAGCGCGGCGCGGGAGCGTGCGTAAATCCCGGCGATAGCGCGCCGGTTCAGCGCGTCGTTATGCAGATAATTCACCGGGAACCAGCTCAAATCGCCAAACGCGCCGTTCACTTCGCTGCAAAAGCGCGCCAGCTGCCGCTCAAGCTGCGGCGAGAAGTGCGGGTACTCTTTCGCCGGGTCGCTCAGCTGCAACAGCGTGACGTCGCGCAGGTATTGCGGATGGTTGTTCAGCAGGTTACGCATGGCGTCGATACGGTAGTGAATGCCGCTGATATCGTTTATCACATCGTCGCTGACGATAAGCTTACGCGAATATAACGCGCCGTTTTTTTGGGCGAGCGGCGCGTGGCGTGTCGGGCGATGCGTCGCCACGCCGCAGGGAAACACGCCGACGTTAATAATGTGACCGTTGACCCGAAGCGTGGTGGCGGACAGCCGCTCCGTGCGGTAGTGGCGCATCACGCACAGCAGGAAATTATTCACATCGCTGCCGGACTGAAACCCAATCAGATCGTAGAAAAAGAGCGAGCGCATCAGCCAGTCATGCTCCGGCAGCGTTCTGAACACATCGCCTGGCGGGAACGGCTGATGCAAAAAGAAACCACACGGGTTCAGCAGGCCCGCCTCTTTCAGGCCGCGTCCGAGCGGGATCAGGTGATAATCCTGCACCCAGACGATGTCATCCGGGCAAATCTCCTCAGCCGCCATCTCCGCCACCGCCTCGTTCCACGCTTTATAGGCGCTGAACGCGCTTTTCTGGTGCGTGGCGAGATCGGGGCGGTTATGGAACACCGGCCACAGCGCCTGATGCACGTAGCCGTGATAGTAATCGGTATATTCCGCAGGCGACATATCCCAGCGCTGGCGCGTATAGCCCGCCGTTTCCCGCACCGCGATGCGGCGTGGTTCCCCGGCAAGGCCGACAGCGCCGCTCCAGCCCATCCACAGGCCGCCGCGCTGGCGCATGATGTCGTGCAGGGCTTCCGCCTGCGCATCGGCGCCGTGCGGCACGCCGCAGCGGCTGGATATCATGACTAAGCGAGACATGACTCACCTCTTTTTTCCGCGTGATTAATGGTGATGGGCGCGTATTTCCGCGTCGGTGACTTCACTTTCGAACCGGGCCAGCTCCTGACGTTTGCAGGCAAGCCAGGCGTCGCTGAACGGCGCGCCCAGCTGTTGCCGAAGCCAGTCCGCCTCCTGAAAACGCGCGAGCGCGTCCGGCCAGAAGAGCGGCAGTGCAGGCAAATCTGTGCTCGCGCCCGCCTCCGGCAGCGTTAACGGATGATCAAGGCCATAGAGAATGCCCGCGAGCGCCGCGGCCGCCACGAGATACGGGTTGGCGTCGGCGCTCGCCAGCCGGTATTCGATACGTTGACGGGTCGGGTCCGCGCAGGGCAGGCGCAGCGCCGCCGAGCGATCGTTATAGCCCCACGAGGAAAACAGCGGTTCGTTCAGGCTCTTACGCAGCCGCCGGAAGGCATTCGCGCCCGGCGTGACCAGCGCGACGCTTGCGGGCATCAGCGCCAGCAGGCCGCTCAGGCTGCGGCGCATCATTACGTTCGGGCTGCCCGCCGCGCCCGTGAAAAGGTTATTGCCCTGCGCGTCGTTCAGGCTGATATGAACGTGCAGGCCGCTGCCTGCCAGCTCAGAACGCGGTTTGGCCATAAAACTTGCGAAGTAGCCCTGTTTTTCCGCCACCTGATGCGCCAGCCGCCGCGCCGCCAGCACCCGATCGCACATCTCCACCACGCGCGGGGTGTGGTTAAAATTGAGTTCGAACTGGCCCGCTTCCGCTTCCGCCACGATGCCGCAGACAGGCAAACCCTGGCGTCGCGCTTCGGTTTCCATCGCCTCCAGCAGCGCGCTGTCGCGGCCCGGCATGTCGATATCAAAACAGCGCGACGTCGGCGGCGCGCCGTCCTGCGCCTGTAAATAAAACTCCACCTCCGGCGCGATGACCGGATAGATGCCGCGCGCATGGAACTGCGCCAGCAGGCGCTCCAGCACGACGCGCGGCTCCAGCGCGCAGCCTGCGCCGTCAGGGTCCTGCATCGCGAGCAGTAACTGGGCGTGATGTTCCGGATCGCTTGCGCAGGGGCGCAGCGTGCCGCTGACCGGCAGGCAGAGCCTGTCCGGCTCGTGCCGGGCGACGGCGCTTTCAACGACGCGCCCCTCGGTATCCATGGCATACACCGACAGCGGGAAATAGCAGCCCTGCGCCAGCGCGCGCAGGCTCTCAGCGCTGATGCGCTTGCCGCGGCGGCAGCCGTTCAGGTCATGCAGATAAATATCGACGTGGCGGGTATGCGGATATTCACGCAGGTAAGCGTCGGCCTCCTGACGAAAGGAAACCGGCGCGCCCGCCAGCATCCAGGTATTCAGCAACGTAGAGAACATCATCGGTTCCTGACCGGAAGGCGCCGCTGTCGGGCTCAGGGGTTTAAACCAGGGAGTAAGGGCAAAGGAGAACATAGGTCACGCTTCTTGTGAGCCGCTCGGGCGATGGTCAAAGGCTAGCGTTTTCCTGCAGGCGGCGGTGTAAAAATCCCGTAAAAAGAAAGGCCTGGCGTATAAAAATGGCGTTTATTCTTCGGCGAATGAACGGGTTGCGCAGCGCGTGTCGGGGTCGATGAAAGAGGAGTAACAAACGAATGTAGTGAGAGTCGATAGTCTGTTTTATCGCCAGCCGTTAACGTTGCGCCCCGTCAGAGGAAGCACATACGGAGCGCACTTCCTGACCGGGTAAGGAGCAACAACACGAGACGGTAACGATCGCGATGCGTTTTTTAATAATGTTTTTTATTTTACCTCACTGCTTGCAGCCCCGGCCTTCAGCGCCGCGCTGCCCCCGTCCTGGCATTATCACGATGCCGCGCCGGGCTTCTCCTCTCGCTTTCATATGTCCACGCCGCAGCACCCGCGGCTTAAACACGCATTGTTAAGCCGTTATGCAGGCTGGAAGGGCACCCGTTATCACTTAGGCGGCACGACGCACCGCGGCGTCGATTGCTCCGCGCTGATGCAGCATCTGTTTGCCGAATCGGCAAGCGTTTCACTGCCGCGCACGACCTGGCAGCAGCTCAAAAAGGGCAAAGCGGTAAGAAAAACGGCGCTGCAACCGGGGGATCTGGTGTTTTTCAGCACCGGCCCGCAACAGCGCCATGTGGGGGTTTATATCGGTGACAATCAGTTCATCCACGCCTCGAAAGAAAAAGGCGTGACCATCTCCAGCCTCAGCAACGACTACTGGCGCGCACGTTATCTTGCGGCGCGGCGCGTGGTGTGATTCGTTAAAGCGAGGCGAGCGTCAGGGATTCGAGGCGTTTGCCGATATCCTTGCACGGCACGCAGGCGCAAACCGCTATCTGTAGATCCTCAATGCGGCAATCACTGAGAAAAACGCCTTCAGGCGGCGTGAGAATAGCTGGCGCCTGTAAGAGTTCCCACACTGCGCCGCCTCGCTGTTTGAGATGCGCTTCACGCCGGGTCCAGCATTGCCAGAACGCCGGCAGCCTGGCTTCCTCAGGCAGCGCGGATAACATCGCCTGTTCCTCTTCGCTGAATATCGCGCGTGCCAGCGATGGCCAGCTCCCTCGCGGGCGGATCCTTTCGATATCGCAGCCCACCGCTCCCGCATCGCTAAGAGTCAGCGCCACAACGCCATCGCTGTGGCTCAGGTTAAAGGCCAGCTCCGGACGGTGCGGCAGAAAAGGTTTGCCGTGGGGGTCTGTTTCAAGCGGCGGCAGCCCGCGCGTACCGACAGCCCAGGCCAGCATCACTCGTCCGGCAAGCCAGCTCGCCTGACGTTTGCCCGACGGCTGTTGCGCGCGCAGGGCAGGCGACAGCCAGCGCGCAACAGCCTGAGGGGTACTGAGCGAGGGGATCTCACCGATAATGACGCGCAGCACGGTTAAACCCAGCGACGCAGTACCAGCGAGGTATTGATGCCCCCAAAGGCAAAGTTATTGGTCTGGATAAATTCGCAATCGATAGCGCGTGACTCGCCCATAATGTAATCAAGCGCGCCGCACTGCTCATCGGGCTGACGCAGATTAAGCGTTGGCGCAAACCAGCCTTCTCGCATCATTTCGAGGCTCATCCAGGCCTCCAGCGCGCCGCAGGCCCCCAGCGTATGGCCAAAATAACTTTTCAGCGAAGAAAGGGGGGTATGGTCGCCAAACACGGCGGCGGTCGCCTGCGATTCGGCGATATCGCCCCGGTCGGTCGCGGTGCCATGCGCGCAGATATAACCGATATCACGCGCATCGAGTTCCGCCATTTTCAGCGCCCGTTCAATGCAGATCTGCATCGTTTCCCGCTGCGGCTGCGTAATATGCGCCGCGTCGCAGTTGGTGTAAAAGCTCACGATCTCGCCATAGATGGTGGCGCCGCGTGCTTTGGCATGTTCCAGCTCTTCCAGAATTAACGTCCCGGCGCCTTCGCCAATCACCAGGCCGTCGCGGTCTTTATCGAACGGCGCGGGCGTAGTTTTCGGCGCATCGTTGCGCTGGCTGGTGGCGAACAGCGTGTCGAAAACCGCGGCTTCGGATGGACATAACTCTTCCGCGCCGCCTGCGACCATCACCGTCTGGTAACCGTGACGAATCGCCTCCCAGGCATAACCAATGGCCTGGCTGCCGGAGGTGCAGGCGCTGGATGTCGGGATCACGCGGCCTTTCAGCCCAAAAAAGAGACCGGTATTGACGGCGGTGGTATGCGGCATCATCTGTACATAGGTAGTGCCGGTAATATTGTTGGTGTGCTTTTCCGTCAGCATGGTGGCGAACTCACTCACCGGGCCGGTGCTTCCTGTGGAAGACCCATAGGCGATGCCGGTTTCGCCGTTGGTCAGAACGGGGGCGTCCAGCAGGCCCGCCATGTCCAGCGCCAGCTCCGTTGCGCGGGTCGACATCAGCGAGACCCGGCCCATGGAGCGAATGCGTTTGCGGGTATAGTGCTCCGGCGTGACAAAATCGTCGATCGGCGCGCCCAGCAGCGTATGCAGCCCGTCATAGACCTGCCATTCCGGCATTTTACGCACCGCGTTTTCGCCCGCCTTCAGACGCTGCGCCACGCTGCGCCAGGTTTCGCCAAAGGCGGTAACGCCCGCCATACCGGTAATCACGACGCGGCGCATCATAACATGCCTCCATTGATGGAAATGACCTGGCGGGTAACGTAGCCTGCGATATCTGACATCAGATAGCTGGCGAGGCCCGCGACTTCATCCGCCTGCCCCATACGTTTCATTGGAATGATGCTCATCGCCTCTTTTAATGCAGCCTCTTCCATCTCAATCATGCCGGTATCAATAAGCCCCGGCGCGATGCAGTTGACGGTGATTTTGCGCTTCGCAAGCTCGATGGCCAGCGCTTTGGTCGCGCCGATAATGCCCGCTTTAGCCGCGCTGTAATTGACCTGTCCACGGTTGCCCATGATGCCGGACACAGAGGAGACGGTGACTATCCTTCCCCCCTGACGAGCGGCGATCATCGGCATAATGCAGGGCTGCACCACGTTATAGAAACTGTCGAGGTTGGTGTGGATAACGTCGTCCCAGTCGCTGTCGCTGAGCGCCGGGAAGGCGGCGTCGCGCGTAATACCCGCGTTGCTGACGACGCCATACCAGGCGCCGTGTTGCGCCATATCGGCCTCAAGCGTCTCGCGGCACGCCTCACGCTGGCTCACGTCGAAACAGAGCAAACGGCCTGCGCCGCCTGCCTCGATAATCTCGCGCAGCGTCTCCTGCGCGCCGTGTTCATCACGGTGATAATGCACCCCGATGGTAAAACCATCGGCAGCCAGCTGACGAGCGATCGCCCGGCCAATGCCTTTGCTGGCCCCGGTAACCAGAACGGAACGACTCATGTTGGGGCTCCCTGAGAAAATAGCTGGTTCAGCTCGGCGTTATCCGGCTGAAAGGTGTTAATGCGCCCGCGGGCGAAGCAGATCTCGCCGCAATGAATCGTGGCCTCGAAGCTGCCAAACTTTTCATCCTGCAAAAGCAGCGTGACGTCGATATCAAGCGTGCTGCCCTGCGGGAATGCGCTGTGCTGGCATTGCAGATCGCGTGCGCCCAGAATCATGCCGAGCGCGATGCCCGGTTCGCCGCGCGAAATACGATGCCAGCCCGACCATACGCCCACCGTCTGCGCCATCAGTTCCATCGCATACCACGCGGGCAATTCGCCTTCCGCCGTCAGAAACGGCGCCAGTACCCCTTGCGGCGATATCGTCACGCGACAACGTGCCGTGTTTTCGCTGACGGCAAGGACGCTTTCCAGCAGCAGCATCGGCGTTTCATGGGGTAAATAGGCGCCAGGCGCCAGGTAAGGGGTCACGACATCCTCCCGAATAACAGGCTGGTATTATTCCCGCCAAAAGCGAATGAGTTAGAAAGCACGTAAGGCCGACGCAGTGGCGCAGGGGCATGCAGAATGCCGCAATCGGGCAGCGTTTCATCGGGCGAATAACGTGCAAAATCTTGTGATGGCAGCGGCAGCGAACGCGCCAGGATAAGCGCGCTTATTACCGCTTCGCAAATCCCGGCGGCGCCCAGCGTATGGCCGGTGAGGTGCTTGGTCGAACTACAGGGCACGCGGTTGCCGAAGATCCTGTGCACGACGCGCGATTCGATTTTATCGTTGAGCGGCGTGGCGGTGCCGTGCAGGTTGATATAGCCGATATCGTCCGGGGCCAGTCCTGCTTCGCGCAGCGCCTGGTCGATAGCGCGAATGGCGCCTTCGCCTTCCGGATGCGGAGCGGAAATATGATAGGCGTCGCTGGATTCGCCCGTACCAAGCAGCGCAATAGCCTGCGGCTCGGCCGTCAGCAGCATGAGTCCCGCGCCTTCGCCGATGGTAATGCCGCAGCGGTCGCGGCCAAAGGGCTCGCACAGGCGCGCGGAGAAAGACTCCAGACTGTCAAAGCCATTCACCGGCATCCGGCTTAACGTATCGGCGCCGCCGACGATAGCGACGTCCGCCAGCCCCGCGTTAATCAGTCGCTTACCGCTGATTACCGCTCTGGCGCTTGAGGAGCAGGCCGTGGAAAGCGTAAATGCCGGACCATGCAGACTCAGCCATGCGGCAAGAAACCGCGATGGATCGCCTAACTCTTGCTGATAGTAGTGCCAGTCGGTGGCATCGCCCTCGTTCAGATGAGCTTCCAGATGTCGGTCGCTTTCATCCAGGCCAGAGGTACTGGTGCCCAGCACGACGGCTACCCGATCGCGACCGTAGCGCGCAATCGCCTCGTCAACCTGCGGCTGGATTTGCGCCAGCGCCGCCAGCAGGAGCTGATTATTGCGGGAGCGGTGCGCGCGAAACGCATCCGGAACAGGCGGCAGCGGGCCTTCAACACCGCCCAGCACGGCCTCCTGGTCTTGTTGCAGCCAGCCTTTGCGCGCTTTCATGCCGGGTACGACGCCGCTTTGCAGGCTTGCCGCAGTTTCATCAAGCGAGGTGCCGAGCGCGCTCACCATGCCCATGGCGGAAACGTAAATCATCTCAGTCGTCCAGATATTGAATCGTGATGTGATAGTGGAAGACCTTCTGCTCAATACTGATGGGCTCACGACGTGCGCCGCGTTGCAGATAGGTAATCTGTGTCACCACGTGTCCGTTGTTATCGCGCAGCTCGCGGCGTAAACCCCGATCTTCCAGCGTCCAGCCTGCCGGTAACCGTGAACGCCAGGCGTCGACCGGCCAGTGGCTCAGCATAATATCGGCCAGCACCTGGCTTGCAGGCGGCAACTGTGGAACGACGATAGATTGCTCGGTGTGGATGCCGCGGCTGTCGTAAGTGGCCAGAAACAGGCGAATACCGACGGACGAGAGCCCCGCCAGCGTGATTTTTTCATGGTCGGCATTTAGCATCACCAGCAGCGATTGCTTTTGTCCGTTGAATTCGCCGGTCAGCAATTGCTGGCTGCTGACGGCAGGCGTTATACCCGGCGGCGGCAGCGTGACGCGCACGCCCGGCTTCAGCCATGCCTGCGGATGCGGGTCATTCTGCCCGTCTGAATGGGGCGCGCATCCGCCAAGCAGTGATAACGCGAGCAGCATGCCCGCCTGCCAGAGGCTATTTTTCATCGTGATTTTCTCGCTTTGCGACGTTCCGGCATGGCCAGAGGAGATAATAAAAAGGCGACAAAGATGCCGCTGCACAGCACCGTGCCGAAGCCGCTAATCGCCTGTGTGGCGCTGAAGACCAGCATGCCCAGCGTCAGCAGGGTCGTGATCATGGCAAGCGTAATGGCGACCAGCGAGGTCAATGGCGTACCGCGCGGGTTGCTGAAAAAGAGCGTGTAGTTAATGCCAATGCCCAGTACCAGCACCAGCGCCAGCAACGAAAAGATATTCAGCGGCTGGCCGGTAAAGGCGAGCGCGGCCAGACCCGCGCCCAGCGAAAGCAGCGATGGCAGCAGGCTTATCAGTCCTTTGCGCCATCCCAGGCGTATCACGGCGCCGAGCGCGATAATGATTAATGCCACGCCTAACAGGCCCGTCAGCACATGGCGGTAGAGCGAAAAGAGCGCGTCAAACGACGCCTTCCGGTCTACCCAGGCGACGCCGGGCTGACGCGCCGCCAGCGTGCTTAACGCCGCGCTGTCGCGCACGCCGTCCACGGGCACCAGCGCGCCGCTGGCGCCATCGGGCAGCGTCAGCCACATCAGACGCCAGCCTTCGCTGGCCGGGCTGGCGAGCCACGCCTCAAGCGTTACGGGCATCGCGGACGTATTGATGGAGGGAACCGTAATGCCCGTCTGCGAAAGCGTGGCGTTGATGGTCGGCGCGGCGGCCTGGATCAAGGCCAGATCGCGCTGCTGGCGGGCGCTGGAATTTATCGGAATCAGACGGTATTGCGTCAGTAAACCTTCCTTCCGCGCTTTTTCAAGCACAGGGGCGAAAGCCTCCATACGCTGCAAGGTTTCTTCCGGCGTCCTGGCATAGATAACGAACCATTTTTGATCGCTGCCCTGGCCTGTGAGCGCGGCGATCGTTTTCTCCTGCGCCAGTAAACCCGCCGGAAGCGCCTGCAACTGCGCGATATCATCATCGACGCGCAGCGTGGCGATCCCGGCGGCCGACATCAGCGCAATGATAACCGGCAGCCCGACAATAAGACGCTTATCGCGCCGCCAGGCGGCAAGCGCGGGCAGTAGCAGCGATATCGCGGGCGCCGGGCGCACCGGCAGACCCCGGCACAGCAGCGGATGCCAGAAAATCACCGTCAGGCAGGAGGCGCTCAGCCCGACGGCCGCGAACAGCGCCATCTGACGGATGCCCGGGAAGGGGGCAAGCATCATCACAAGGTACGCCGCGACGGTGGTCAGCAGCGCCTGCAACAGCGTTTTGCCGACCTTCGCCATGCTTTGCTGCGCCGAGGCCTCCTGTCCGTGGATCAGCCTTTCGGTCAGATAATAGAGCGTGTAGTCCGCGGAGATGCCGATAATGCTGACGCTCATGACCAGCGTCATCAGGTGCAGTTCGCCGAAAACCAGCAGCGTCACGGCGCTGCCCGCCAGCGCCCCGGTACCGACAGAAAGCAGGCACAGCACCAGCGGGCGCAGCGAGCGAAAGGTCGCCACGATAAGCGCAATAACGCCAAGAATGGTCGCCAGCCCTAACGTAGAGACATCCTGTTTCGCCTGCTGGCTGGCGTAATCGCTATAAAACGCGGTGCCGCGCGAGAGCACATCGGCGTGGGGAAATGCGGCTTTCAGCGCCTGCTCGCGCGCTTTGAGTGTGGTGACTATCTCATGCGTCTGGCGCATATCGAATGATGAGCCGGCCAGTTCGCCATGCAGCAGGTACCAGTAATTGCCCCGATCGTCCTGCGCCGTCAGCCAGCCCTGCATCAGGCGCAGACGGCTGGTATTTTGCGCCATGGCCATTTGCGCGCCGCGCACCAGCATCAATGGGTCATTTTGTAACTCTTTGCCGCTGACGCCAGAAAACGCCGAATAGAGCTGCGAGAGGATCCATTGCGCTTGCGCTTCGCCGCCCTTTTCCAGGCGGCTGCGGGTTTGCGCGTCCAGATTGCCGTTGCGGTGCTGAAAGAAAAACGCGCCCCATGCCTGCTGCTGAGCGGCATCCATCGGGCCTTTGACGTCGCGCAGAAAGGGCTGGCGACGCAGCTCGTCCAGCCAGCGTTGCGCTACCTGCGGGTCCGGCGTTTTTCCAGGGCTGACCATCCACACTACCTGGCGGTCGAGACGCTGCATAAAGCCGTCATGCAGCGCAGGCGGGATCTCGCCTAATGTCTGTTGCGGCAACAGCGCCAGCACGCTGCTGTTAATACGCGCGTGCGGCAGCAGCGCACAGAGCGTTGCCGCCAGCAGCAGACAGAGGCCAAGCCAGGCCCAGGCGAAACGCCGTGGGTATTCAGAAAGCAAAACGTTGACGTTCATCATCGGTCAGTGTCGCAGGCTCAAGGCGGTGCTGGCTAAAGACGATCCCGGTCTGGTCGCCTTGTTTGTCAGACAAGTTAATGGTTTCCAGATAATCGCGTCCCTTCAGTTCGATAGAGGCGAAAATTTTATCCAGCGGGGTCGTGACGGGCGTCAGCATCAGCCGCCAGCGGCCCTGACCGTTGTCCTGAAAATCGATGCGGAAATTCTGCTCCAGCACCTGTCGATCCGCCTGAAAAAGCGCGCGGAGCAGGTGATTGAACTGGAACATCTGCGGGTTGTTTTGTGCCGTGACGACCTGCGGCGGCTGGTCGTTGATTTGCTGCGCCATCCGCGCGTCGTCCAGCAACAGGGTCATCGGGAAGGGGCGCGTCTGCCGCCAGAGCAAGCCTTTATCGCGCGCGATAATCATCTCGCCCTGCGAACGCAGCGGCTGAGGCATATCTTTAATGGCGCGGGTTTGTTCGAAATGGGCGCGAACAACCGGTTGCTGCGTAAAACGCTGCTGGAGTTCATCAAGCGTCACGGCGCTGGCGAACGGCCCGCAAAGCAGCAAGAAAAGCGGCCAGAATCTCATAATGTCACTCCCATTCGCTCGAACAGAATGGCCGGGCTGACGAAACACAGCTCCCGGCTCGCCTCTTCAACAGCGACCTGAATGGTGTAGCCCGTCGTGGTGCGTTTATGGGTTTGCGCATCGAAAATCGTGTAACCGATACGTAAGCGGTTTTCATACTCTTCGATGACGGCGCGTACCCGGATGCGTTGCTCAAAGGTCAGGGCATCGCGATATTTCACCCGCGTATCAACGACCGGCCATACGTAGCCGGAGGCTTTCATCTGCCGGTATCCATAATTGAACTGGTTAAGTAACGCCTCACGGGCGATTTCAAAATAGCGAAAGTAGTTGCCATGCCAGACCACGCCCATTGAATCGACGTCGTGAAAAGGGATGGCGAGCTCCACTTCTGCGGTGAAACGCGGGTCGTTTAACACGTTAAGACTCCTTTTTCCGGTCATCCGCCGCGTCGGGCAGGCGCCAGAAATCATAAAAGTTGAACCATTCGAGCGGCGCCTGAAGCGCGTAATGCTCCAGGCGTGCGGCATAGTGGTCAACCGCGTCCTGTAGCCCTTGCTCGCGCTGGCCGCGCGGCAGCTTCAGCGGGTCGGCGAAAGGCTCCAGGAACAGATGCAGTTTTCCTTTAAGATGTAGCGCGAAGACCAGATCGACCGGGCAACGGAGCGCGGCCGCGAGGATGAAAGGCCCCTGAGGAAAAGGCGCGGGCTGGCCCATAAATGCGCTCCAGATAACGCGCCACTGGCCGCCGCGCTGCGGATTCACCGCGATGCGATCGCCGACGATCGCCACCCATTCGCCGCGATCGAGTTTTTCTTTCAGCAGCATCGCCGTGTCGGGGCCGATATCCGTTACAGAGATGAGATTGACCCCGGCGCGCGGCGCGACCTCTTCCATGATTTGCTTAAAACGCTGCGCATTTTCGCTAAAGACCAGCGCATTAATAACGAGATTGCCGTGTCGTTCCGCCAGCGCGCGGCAGGCTTCGACATCGCCCAGGTGCGAGGCCAGCAAGAGCCGTCCCCGTTGGGGCGTTTCGGCGATCGCCTCCTGCGCTTGCGGCGAAATAACCACCTCGCTGCCAGGACGCAATTCACCGCGCCAGCTGGCGATTTTATTGAGCATGGCCTCGCCGAAACGTAAAAAGTGGCGATAGCTGCTAAGCGGCTCCGGCGCGTTCTGCTGGCGCATCGCCAGGGTTTGTTGAACGCGGGAAAGCCACTGGCGTGATGCCTGACGGGCCTCACCGGCGCTCAGCCAGTACACGGCCACCACCGGGCGCAACAGCGCATCAAACGCTCTGCGTCCCAGAAGGCGCCAGACCGCGATCATAATGCGCATCCCCAGCAGGCCTTTTCTTTCCTTCTGGCGCGCCCAGTGTTGCTGGCGTCGACGCCATAATAGCCCCGGCGCGCGCGGCAACATGCCGAAGAAAAGGCGCGTATGCATCCAGGAGATCCGGCAGTTATCGCGCAGCGCATCGAAATGCGATATGCCATCCTGCGGATAGGTGACGCGGGTGGGAATAAAGTAAGTGGGATGGCCCCGCCAGTAGAGGCGCACCATGATCTCCGTATCGAAATCCATCCGTTTGCCGGGCGGATGGCGCTGCGCCAGCGCGAGCGTCGGCGCGATCGGATAGACGCGAAATCCACACATGCTGTCTTTCAGGGAGAGCGACAGCGTTTCTATCCAGACCCAGACATGCGTGACCCAACGCCCGTAGCGTCGGGCGCGCGGCATCGAGGCGTCATACACCGGATGACCGGAGATCAGCGCGTCGGGATGGCGTTGCGCCAGCGATAAAAAGGCCGGGATATCTTCAATGGCATGCTGTCCGTCGGCATCGACTTGCACCGCGTGCGTAAAACCCTGCTGCGCGACGTGGCGCAGCCCTTCCATCACCGCGACGCCTTTGCCTGAATTACGGGCGAGACGCACCAGCGTCAGCGAGGGATAACGTTGCGGCAGTTCGTCCAGCGCGGCGCGCGTGGTCTCATCGCTGCCGTCATCAATGATGAAGCAAGGCAGAGCAAAGGGCGCCAGGCGTTGCAACACCTTTTCAATCAGGCTGCCATGGTTGTAACACGGGATAACCACACACGGACGAAAGGAAGCGGCAGTCAGCGACATAGCTTGATTTTCCCGCTGCTGGAGAGAATGCGCGCGTCCCCCGCCAGCCGGTGATAGCTGAAGCTCAGCACGCCGCGCGCCTCATTCCAGTCGAGCGAAAGCAGGACATCGCAGCCCGGCAGTAGCGGCGCCTGAAACTTCACATTCTGAATGCCCTGAAACCGGTAGCCGGGCGCAACGAGTTCACCGGCATAGCGCATGACCCAGTCCAGCTGCGCCACGCCTGGCAGCAACGGCTGCACCGGGAAATGCCCTTTAAACCAGAAAAGCGTGGGATCAAGGCGCAACACGATTTCAGCCTGCGCGGGCGACGGCTGGTGTCGTTGGATTTCAGGAGGGGTCATGAAAGAGTTCCTCTAATTGCGCATAGACACGCTTGTTCATACTGTTGACCGGAATTTCATCCACGATGCGCCAGTAACGGGGGATAGCGACCGGCTCAAGCCACGGGAGCAGAGCGCGGCGCCATGACAGCTCAAGCTGTTTGCCGGTGCTGTGCTGTTGCTGGCGAGCGCCTTCGCCATTGAGGACGACCAGAACCCCGACGCCCTGACGTCCGCCGCGCGTGACTGGCAACGCTGCGACCTCATGGATGCCTTCAATCATGAGCATCCGGCGTTCTATATCGCTTAATGAAACTCTTTTTTCTTCGATTTTAACGACACGCCCCTGGCGCCCCGCCAGATGAAACTGTCCGCTCTCCAGCACATGGAGCGCATCGTCCAGCAGCAGCCCTTCGCGCTCGGGAATGATGTCTGAGAACACGCGCCAGCGTGCCTGCTCTTGCCTGAGGACGACGCCCGGAAAAGGCTGCCAGGGAGCATCATCCTGCGCACGGTAGCGCCACGCGAGCACCCCCGTCTCGGTACTGCCGTAGATCTCATCCGGCGTGACGTCAGTCCAGTCCACGGTATGCTGAACATCCTGCCAGGGCAGCATGCCGCCTGCGGAAATAATCAATGACAGCGACGGCGCGGCGAGCTGTTTATCGAGACGTTTAAGGAATGCCGGGCTGCTGATAAAGGCGTATGTGTGACCGCAAGGCAGCGCGGCAAGCTGCTCGGCGTAATAGAGCATCGCGGTATGCAGCGGCAGACCAAGCGCCATGGGCAACATGATGCGAAACGTCAGGCCATAGAGATGTTGCGGCACGACCGACGCCACTACGCGACACCCTTCCAGGCGATGCGCGAAGCGCTGCGCCAGCAAAGCGGCCTCGTTATCAAGACAGGCGACGGGTTTGCGTACCCGCCGCGGTTGACCGGTCGATCCGGACGTGAACAACTCGACATAACTGTCCGGCGTTAACGGCGGCAGCGCGGGGGGCGGCGCGTCATCCGGCGCGCCTGCCGCAACGATAAGCGTCGGGCCGCCCCAGTCCATCGGATGATCGGTCAGAATGCCGCTGAATAACCCGCGCTGCTCCCGTAATACCGCGATGCGGCGATGGCCCGGAATGACCGGCACCTTACCCGCATGGAGCGCCGCCAGCAGCGCGGTAGTAAACAGGTAGCTGTCTTCAAAGCAGAGCGCCCAGCGTTCGCCAGGCTGCGCCAGCAGCGTCTGCGTGAGTTGTGAAACGTCAATGCGTAACTGCCCCAGCGTCCATTCTCGTTCGCACGACCAGGCGACAACGGTATCGTCAGGCCGCGGCGCGCTCAGCCACTCGGCCACAGGCAGCGTAGAGGCGGTCATACGGCGCTCCGCTGAATAATACGACGACGCACCAGCCATTCACCCGCCATCAAAAGCCCCATGAGCAGATAAGCGATGGCGCCGTTCCAGAGCGTCCATAGCGACATATCGCCAGCGAGGCAAGTAGCGGCGGCTATCGCGCCATTGAAAATAAAAAAGAGGCACCAGATTTGCGTGACCCGACGGGTGTAGCTCACGGCGCGCGGGGCAGTTCAGGGTCGCGCAACCGCGCGAGGCGCTCGACCAGCGGCATACCGCGCCAGAGCGAACCGCCGAACAGCATCAGCATCACCGCATTCACCACAACCGGATACCACAACAGGAGATCGTGCTGTCTGAGCGTGAGGCTCGCGAGGCATAACGTGATACCCGCGATCGCGACGCCGGCGGACATAAAGCGTCCCGGCCCGGCAAGCCGTCGCGCCTGATACAGCCTGACCACCAGCAACAGCGCCATCACCGGAATCATCCAGCGCATGATGTTAAGCCTGATGCCGAGCAGGATAACGAAAGGCCATGCCAGGGTGAGGACCACCGTCACCGGGGCGCTCACGCGACGCAACGCTGTCAGGATACCGGTCATGCGCGCTTATTCTTCGCTCAGCAGACGCTCAACCGCGTCCACCACATCCTGAACGGTGCGGACGGATTTAAAAATCTCCGGCTTAATTTTTTTGCCGGTCTTTTTTTGCAGATGGACAACCATATCCACTGCATCAATGCTGTCCAGCTCCAGGTCTTCATACAGTCTGGCCTGCGGGGTAATGTCCGCCGGATCGATTTCGAATAATTTGACGAGGAGGCCGGAAACTTCCTGATAAATAGCGTGTTGATCAACCATAACAAACTCGTTTTATGCGCGTTGTGAATGAATAAAGGACGCCAGCGAGGCGACAGAGAAAAAGTGCTGCCGCATCTCTTCGCTTTCTGCGGAAAGCACAACGCCGTACTGGTTTTTGACCGCCAGACCTAACTCAAGCGCATCGATGGAATCGAGACCCAGCCCGTCGCCAAAGAGGGCCGCATCGGTTTCGATATCCTCGGCGCTCAGTTCTTCCAGATTGAGCGTGTTGATAATCAGATTTTTAATTTCAAGATAAAGCGCTTGCATCGTTGTGGATTCCTGCCAAAGGTGGGGTTTGCTGTGATAACTGGTACAAGAGATGGCGGTTGAGCTGACGAGCCGCCAGCGCAGGCTCGAACGCCTCCTGAGCCTCACAAAACTCTGCGGTATTGATTCGCTCGCCGACCATGACCCTAAACTGCGGCTTGTGTGCCGGCACGTGATACCATTTGCTCTGCTTATCAAGCAGATGTTCGCTGCAATGAATCGTGACCACTCGCAAGTCGGCACGGCAACGCACGGCGATATTGGCCGCGCCGCGTTGCAGCGTCATGGGCTCGCCAACGCGGGTACGAGTGCCTTCCGGGAAAATGAGCAGCGTATCGCCGTTGCGCAGGCGTCTCTCGCTTTGCGGCAGCAGACGGTCAGCCTGGCTATTAATCAGGTAATCCGCCGCCCGGATAACGCCGCTGACAAACGGATTACGCAGCAGATCGCCTTTCACGAGGCAGTCGGTTTCCGGCATAACGGACGCGATGAGCACGTAATCAATCAGCGTCGGATGGTTGGCGACCACAAGGCAGCCGCGCTCCTCGCGCAGCGTCTGCGCGCCGTCAATCGCGTAATCCAGCACGCCTACGGCCTTCGCCACACGCAGAAAAAAACGGAAACTGGCGGCAATGCTACGTCTTGCAATACGTCGACGCCGCTGCCTGTCTCGCTCTGCAAGATTAAGCAGATTGAACCAGACGACGGACAGCAGCAGACCGCCTGCGCCAAATAGCGAAAAACAAAAGCCGGTCATCAGCAAACGCCAGAGCCAGTCGAGACGCGCCAGCAGGGTATTCATCGGCGGCTCCAGTGCCAGAGCATCCGCTCGCCCTGCAACGTGAATTCTGACTGTTCGCGCAGACAGTGACGCAAAAATTGCAGGCTTTGTGAAAGCGCCGGTTCCGGGGCTGGCGCGCAGGGTTGCGTCTGGCAGCGCAGTGCGTCGCCGGGTTCAATCACCAGCGCGACGGCATAGGCAAAAACCGGCATATTTTGCGGGACGCGCCCGTGATAAAACTCGGGCAGCGCGCCATCGAAATCGACCATCAGGACGCGCTGATAGCCTGCCTGCATCAGACACATAACTTCGCACAGCCCTTGCTGGAAGGTATCTACCCCTGCCGAGAGCGACGACGAGACCAGAGGCTGGCTGGCGGCAATGGTGAGATTGCCGACGGCTGAGTTATGGACCGACATGGCGAAATCGGTCGGGGAGAGCGGCTGTCGGGACGCAAGCGACGTCAGAATGCGGAAATTACGCTCCAGTTCGCCATGGCGGCTGGTAAACAGGACGGCGTCAATGGCATGGCGGCGCAGCATCGTCAGACCGCACTCTACCGCCAGACGGCTGCCGGAGGCGAGGCGACGCGCGGTCATCATCGGCAGGGCGGTCAGCTTCGCCTGCGGCGCTGTCGGATCGATAGCCTGGCAGCCCTGCGCCCAGTCTGACCACTGAGTCGGTTCGCTGAGCCCCGGCGCTCTCGCCTGCCAGTCAACAAGGTTTAATGCAAAGTTCATTCACGCGCTTCCGCCGCACACTGGTTTTTTCTGACTCAGAAGCATCAGGAAAAGGGCGCTGCGACCATTTTACTGTGACTCAAAATCATCGGTGACGTCTCAGGTTTTCTGGCATATCAATAAGGTATGCCCGGTACCGAGATGGTCGAGTTGTTGTTTAACGTGAAAACCCGCCGCCTCAAGCCAGTCGGTAAATTTCACGACGCTATAAAAACGGCTGTTGCCGTTTGCCATACAGGTGAAGTAAAGCGATGACGCGTTCAGACTGAACGAGGCCGCCTCAAACTTCTGCGCATCCCAGAAGAGTTCCATGACGCATAAATGGGCGCCTGGCTTCATAACGCTGGCGACGCGCGTCAGCATGGCGACAATCTGCTCGGGTGAGAAACAGTCCAGAAACTGGCTCATCCACCAGATATCCGCGTCGCCCGGCAGCGGCGTGGGCGTCAGCATGTTCACCGGGTGAAAATCGATGCGATCCGCCATCCCCGCCGTGCTAACCGCTTCACGCGCCAGCGCGATTTGCTCTGGCAAATCCAGCAGGGTTACGCGCACATCTTTGTTATATCGGCAGCAACGCAGCGCCCATTTACCGGTATTTCCGCCTACGTCATAAATTAAATTTGGGTTCAGGGCGAAAACGTGCGGCAATACGGCGTCAAACGCAGCGTCAGAGTAGTAATGATCGAAGGCGAACCAGCTACTTTTCGCGGGCTCCGGCAGTTGCGACAGCGCCGGATAAATCGTCGGCCATTCGCCAAAGACTTTCAGGCCTTCTGGCGTGCCTTTTTCCAGGGCGTCGCGCAGGTAATAAAGCCCCTGATAACAGACGTCCTGCGTAAAATCCATGTTGACCCGCGTCATGGTGTCATGCAGCAGAAAATGGCCGGTTTTAGCCAGGAAATAGCGATCGTCGCGTTCGAAAATAATGCGGCCGCTCAGACCCATATCCAGCAGAAGACTGATAGCGTAAGGGCTTAATGCGCAGGATTCGGCAATCTCATCCAGCGTCGCGCCCTGGCGGTTTTTGCCATCGAGAAACGCAAGAATGCCGGAATCACGCAGGTTGATCGCCGCCTGAAAGAGCATGGGCGCAAACGCAATACGCTGGGCTTCCGTAATCGCTTCCAGCGCGCTCAGGGGATCACTGTTGTAATGAGCGGACACAAAACTTTCCTTAGTATTTAACGCAGAAAAAGCCGGAACCCGCAGGCCCGGCTTACGTCATAAGCGATTAAAGATCCGCACCCGTAGAGAGATTCAGCTGGATGTCTTTATCGAGGTTATTGACCCAACGGTTATAGTTTTTGTGGATTTTGCCGTCGCTTGCTTTGAGGTTCATGCTGCCGACGTAATTGATGGAGTAGCCGTTGGCACTGTAAGGAATACGGATTTCAGCGGAGTGATCGCGGTTTTTCAGGCGACCAGTAATTACGCCAGGGCCTGCGTCAGTCATCATCCATTCACGCTGTTTCCCGGCTTTCAGGATAGCGGTGCGGACCTGCTGCGCCGTGTGCGTGCCGCTCACGGTGGACTGAATATTATCGACAGGCGCCGTACGCGCGCAGCCTGCCAGAGCGCCCATGACCGCCAGCGCGGCGACCCATTTAGTGACCTTTTTCATACAATCTCCATATTTCATTTATGAGTAACGCAACAGGGCGACGAGACGCTGTGTTGGTCCCGCCACACAAAATTTCGCCAGCAATCTGCTGGCGTCGCCGTCTGGCGTTAAGGTCGTTCAGTAAATTATCTAAAAAGGCGGGCTATCTTCTGGCAACGAGACGGGCGATAAGACGTCCGGTGTGACGTAAGATGCTATTACTTTTTAAAATCAGAATTTACTTATTTTTATAAATAGTAAAATAATGTTAACGCGTAAGCAATAGCCAGTCGTTAATAACGCTTTTTACCGTAAGTTTTTTAAGTCGCTGTTTTTTATAAGGTAGATGAGGTGTTTGTACTGCGGAAGGGAAATGCTGACGGGGACGGCATTTAAAAACTCATTGATTGTTCAAGAAAATAATAACTATAAAAAACATTTGTGAAACAATTGAAACTAATGCATCTGAATGTATTTGAATATGAAATGTAATTCACCGAAATAATTTACAGACGCTACACAAAATTAGCACATGAAAAAGCGGGCGCTATTTTGCCCGCTCGCAATCCAGTCATACCTTCTCTGATAAGTCAGCCGTACTACCCAGGTAGCCGGGTTTTCGGGCGGCCGGGGCCAAGAAGGACGGCGATTTTGCTGCCGCCGTGCGTGGTTTCCATCCAGATTTTACAGACGCTGGTGAGCGGCACCGAAAGCAGCATGCCGACCGGCCCGAGTAACCATCCCCAGAACAGCAGAGAGAGGAACACCACCATCGTGGACATCCCGAGACGGTGGCCCATCATACGCGGCTCCACGATATTCCCCAGGATCATATGCACCAGCAGGAACAACACCCCCACCATGACGACTTCATACACGCCATTGAACAGCAGCGCCTGGATCATGGGCGGTATTGCCGAGAGCACCGCGCCGATGTTGGGAATGTAATTGAGCAGAAAACCAAGCACGCCCCACATCAGCGCGAACTGGATGTCGAGCAACGTCAGGCCGAGCCAGATGATCACGCCGGTCCAGAGGCTGATGAGCGTTTTTAACGCCAGATAGTGGCTGACGCCTTTTAAGGCGCGATGCAGCCCGGCGATGTGCAGTTGCGGGTTAGAGAGCGCGAAGCGCAGCTTATAAGGCACGTGGCGCACTTCAAACAGCATGAAGACGACGGTCATCACCAGCAGTACGGCGCTGGCCATCGCGCCGGAGAGCTGCGTCATCAGCGTGGTGGCGAAGGTGACCATCTTGTCGGAATCCATGCGCTGTAGCATACGCTCCGGCGAAAGATGCAGGTGCATGAAGGGCACCATTTCCTGAAGATGCAGGAGTTTTCGCGTCAGTTCCTTATTATATTTCGGCATTAACGCGATAAATTCATTGAATGACGCCGCCAGTACGCCCAGCAGCAACGTCAGGCCTATCAGCATCACAAACACGACGATAGTTATCGCGACAGGGCGGCGAAAGCCCCGGCGCATAAACCAGGTCACCAGAGGGTTAAGCACTATAGCCAGAAACAGCGCCAGCAGCAGCGGCACAATCACATCTGCCGCGGCGTGAATGCCAGCCAGAATAATGACCAGCGCCGCCAGCTTTTGCAGCATATGCAGGCCGACTTTATCTTGTTGGGGTTGGGGTCGTTGTGGACCAATCATAACCAATTCCTTTTATGAGGGCTTTCTTAGTGTAGTGTGGAACCGGCATTGCGCCGCAGGGAGGAAGTCTGAAACGCGGGCGTTTCCGTTGAAGGAAATTTCAGGTTTATACTGACGCTACCGCTGTTGCCAAAAAAGTGAAATGTCATGCCGGATGTCTGCGCCGAACCCGCGTTAAGCGGCCTGCGGCTGAACCTGAAAATCGTCTCCATTGTTATCTTCAACTTCGCTACCTTTCTGACTATCGGTCTGCCGCTCGCGGTACTGCCGGGCTATGTCCATGATGTGATGGGATTTAGCCCGTTCTGGGCGGGGCTGGTTATCAGCCTTCAGTATATCGCCACGCTGATAAGTCGTCCTCATGCCGGGCGTTACGCCGATCTCTGGGGACCGAAAACGGTGGTCATTGTCGGCATGTTCGGCTGTCTGCTGAGCGGCGCGAGCTATTTTCTGGCGTGGTGGAGCGGCGGCTTGCCGCTGGCGTCGCTGGCGCTGCTGTGTCTCGGGCGTGTGGTGCTGGGCTTCGGACAGAGCTGCGCGGGCACCGGCTCGACGCTCTGGGGCGTCGGCGTGGTCGGTTCGACGCATATCGGCAAAGTGATCTCCTGGAACGGCGTCGTCACCTACGGCGCGATGGCCGTGGGCGCGCCGCTTGGGGCGCTGCTGTACCGGCTGGGCGGCCTGCCGCTGGTGGCGGGCGTTATTATGGGCGTGGCGCTGCTCGGGATTGTATTGGCGCTGCCGCGCCCGGCAGTGAAGGCGAGTAAGGGCAAACCGCTGCCGTTTCGCGCGGTGCTCGGCAAGGTCTGGCCGTTCGGCATGGCCCTGGCGCTCACCACCTCCGGCTTTGGGGTGATCGCCACGTTTATCACGCTGTTCTATCAGGCCAAAGGCTGGGACGGCGCGGCCTTCGCCCTGACACTTTTCAGCGGCGCGTTTGTCGGCACGCGCTTGTTATTCCCGAATGCGATTAATCGGCTGGGCGGCATTAACGTGACGCTACTCTGCGGCGTGGTGGAAACGCTTGGGCTGCTGCTGGTTGGGCTGGCGGTGGATCCGTGGATGGCGAAAGTGGGGACGTTTCTCGCAGGCGCCGGGTTCTCGCTGGTGTTCCCGGCGCTCGGCGTCGTGGCCGTGAAAGCGGTGCCCCAGAGCAATCAGGGCGCGGCGCTTGCCACCTATACGCTGTTTATGGATCTGTCGCTCGGGATAACCGGGCCGGCGGCAGGCGTGCTGATGGCCTGGGCGGGCGTACCGGCGATTTATCTGGCGGCGGCGGGGCTGGTGTTGCTCGCCATTCTGTTAAGCGCGCAGTTAAAAAAACGGCCCGCCCCGTAAAGGGCAGGCCGCTGTTGTAAGCGCGTTTTTACCGCGGATTACTTCACTACGATGGTGTTGATGATGTTCTCTGCAGTGCTCTGCGCCTGCTGCTGGTTATCGGCAGGCAGCGTGATTTGCAGGGTCAGCAGTTTGTCATCAACATTGCCCAGCACCACGGAGGAGTAAGCGGTCTGGCCTTTGGCGGAGATGATGGTATCGAGCTGCTGCATCTTCTGGCCTTTGATTTCAATCGCTTTATTGGTCACGACCTGCAGTTGCGGGTCGCGGGCGCGCTGCTGATCTTCCAGACGCTTCGCCAGCACTTCCAGCGATTCCTGGCTTTTCTCGCCGACGATGACGATCACGGCTTTCTGGCCGGTCTGGTCAGAGTAGACATGCATGTTGTTCGCCTGGGTGCCCACTTTACCACTCTGATCGGTCATATCCGCCGGCAGGGAGAAGCTCAGTTTACCGTCCAGCAGGCTGACCGGCTGGCCGGAGGCTTCGCTCTGTGAGGCACCGGCGCTTGCCGGCGCGTTGCTGTCTTTGTTGTCGCAGGCGGCAAGCCCCATCACCAGCAGGCCAATACCGACATATTTCACCAGATTGCGCATTCACTTATTCCTTTACAAGAGACGGTCAACACGACCCATCTCTGCATCTTAACACAAGAAATTCCGCGAACCTTTACCCGCGCTGTAGCACGCGGAAATCGGATTTATCCGCCAGCTTTTTCAACAGCATATTCAGCAGCACGCCATACATCGGCAGGAAGAATACCAGGCTGATAAGCACCTTAAAGGTGTAATCCACCAGCGCGATTTCCATCCAGTGTTCGGCCATGAACGGGTCCGGGCTGCGCCAGAACGCGATAAAGAAGAATGACAGCGTGTCGCTGACGTTG
This sequence comes from Cronobacter turicensis, assembly GCF_041222865.1. NCBI lineage: Bacteria > Pseudomonadati > Pseudomonadota > Gammaproteobacteria > Enterobacterales > Enterobacteriaceae > Cronobacter > Cronobacter turicensis. The sequence goes on from NZ_CP165997.1 coordinate 232,362, forward strand.
CCGAGCAGCAAGGACGCGCCCGGCGCCAGCCACCAGCGCGGGCTCTGACGCAGGCGATTAAAGACATGCACGTCGAGGATCTGCCCCAGCGCATAGGCCATAAAGCTGGCGGTCGCGATGCGCGCGACGAACAGATTAAAGTGCGACAGCGCGCCAAACCCTTGCCAGCTCCCCATATAAAACAGCGAGGAGATCACATAGGAGACCAGCAGCGCAGGCACCATCACCGCGAAAATAATGCGACGAGCCAGCGGCGCGCCAAAAATGCGCACGGTCAGATCGGTGGCGAGGAAAATAAACGGAAAGCTAAACGCGCCCCAGGTGGTGTGAAAACCAAAGATGGAGACCGGCAGCTGCACCAGATAGTTACTGGAGGTGATCACCAGCAAATGAAACAACGAAAGCCAGACGAGCGCGTGGCGGCGCTGACCAGACGTAAAGGGAGTCATATTGTGACCTTTTTGTTAGTTGGGGTGAGGGAACCCAGTTCATCTTCATGCTAAGGCAGACGCGGCGCGTTTGCGCAAAGCCGCCGCATGATACTGCTTTGTATCGTCAATGCAATGGTTAATTTTAACGCAATCGTTCACATGAGTTGCGTCACGTAAAACGGGGGGTAAACTAAGGCGGTTTTTCACAACCCCGAGAGAAGCATGACCGATCTGTTCGCCAACCCTGACCATACCCTGGACGCCCTCGGGCTGCGCTGCCCTGAGCCGATAATGATGGTGCGTAAAACCGTGCGCCAGATGCAGCCTGGCGAAACGCTGCTGATCGTGGCCGATGACCCGGCGACGACGCGCGATATCCCTGGTTTCTGCCGCTTTATGGAGCATGAGCTGGTGGCCTCGCAAACCGAAACGCTGCCGTATCGCTATTTGCTGCGTAAAAATCAGTAATTCCTGCCGTAAGCCGCCGTCATGCGGCTTTCTGAACTCACGTCACATTCTTTTTAAACCCTTGTTTCAGAGTTGCTGCTTTTGTGAGGCGCTTCACCCCGGCTTTACAGGACGTCGTCTAGTTTATAACCGACAAATCAAAACACCGTTTTATAACTAGCCTGTCCTTATCCTCTGGAGCGACCCGATGAAAAAGCGATTTATCCCGGCGTTTGCCGGTTTTTGCCTGTCCACCGCGTCACTGCTGTTTGCGCCCGCTCTGCATGCGCAAGTGATTAAAGCGGCCGATGTTCACCCGCAGGGGTATCCGAATGTCGTGGCCGTGCAAAATATGGGTGAGAAGTTAAAACAACAAACCAACGGCGAGCTGGAAATTAAAACCTTTCCGGGCGGCGTGCTGGGCGATGAGAAGCAGATGATCGAACAGGCGCAGATGGGCGCTATCGACATGATCCGCGTTTCGATGGCGCCAGTCGCGGCGATTTTGCCGGAGATCGAAGTTTTTACGCTGCCGTACGTGTTTCGTGATGAAGACCATATGCATAAGGTCATTGATGGCGATATCGGCAAGCAAATCGGCGATAAACTCACCAGCAACCCGAAATCGCGGCTGGTCTTTTTAGGCTGGATGGACTCTGGCACCCGCAACTTAATCACCAAAAACCCGGTCGTGAAGCCGGACGATCTGAAGGGCATGAAAATTCGCGTACAGGGGAGTCCTGTCGCCATCGGCACGCTGAAAGCGATGGGCGCGAACGCCGTGGCGATGGGCGTGAGCGAAGTCTACAGCGGCCTGCAAACCGGCGTTATCGACGGCGCTGAAAACAACCCGCCGACCTATATCGCCCATAACTACCTGCCGGTCGCGAAGCATTACACCCTGAGCGGCCACTTTATCATTCCCGAAATGCTGCTCTACTCGAAAGTGAAGTGGGACAAGCTCAAGCCCGAGCAGCAACAGAAAATCCTGACGCTCGCCCGCGAGGCGCAGATGGAACAGCGTGAGCTGTGGAATGCCTATAACAAGCAGGCGCTCGACAAAATGAAAGCGGGCGGCGTGCAGTTCCACGACATCGATAAGGCGTATTTCGTTAACGCGACCGCCCCGGTGCGCGACCAGTATGGCGCGAAGCATCAGGACCTGATGAAAGCCATCGCCGACGTCAAATAATCGCTTACGCCGGGCTGGCCCCGGCGTCTCATCCTCTGCGGAGTCTTTATGTCCCGATTCTTTCTGGTCTGGATGGATCGCCTGTACCTGCTCGCCATGATGGTGGCCGGGTTCGCGCTGTTGATCATGACGATCGTGATCCCGATAGGGATTTTCTCGCGTTACGTGCTTAACCGGGGGGAATCCTGGCCTGAGCCGGTCGCCATTATCTGCATGGTGACGTTTACCTTTATCGGCGCGGCGGTGGGCTACCGCGCGGGCTCGCACATCGCGGTAAACATGCTGACCGATCGCCTGCCGCCGTTTGCGCAGCGGGTCTGCGCGCGCGTGGTCGATCTGCTGATGCTGGTCATCTCGCTGGTGATGTTTTACTACAGCGCCCTGTTGTGTATGGAGCTGTGGGAGCAGCCCGTCGCGGAATTTCCGGTACTGACCTCCGGAGAAAGCTATCTCCCGCTGCCCATCGGCTCGGCGGTGATGATTTTGTTTGTAATCGAGCGGCTGCTGTGGGGCTCTCAGGAGAACCGTCCGGTCGTGCTCATTGGCAACCATAGCTGACGGAGAACACCATGGACGCATTTATCTTACTGGCCACGCTGGCCGTGCTACTGGCGTTGGGGATGCCGGTCGCTTTCGCGGTGGGCCTGAGCGCCATCGTGGGCGCGCTCTGGATAGATCTGCCGCTGGAGGCGTTAATGATCCAGATAACCAGCGGCGTCAACAAATTCACGCTGCTGGCGATCCCGTTTTTTATCCTGGCGGGCGCGATTATGGCCGAAGGCGGCATCGCCCGGCGGCTGGTTAACTTCGCCTATCTGTTCGTGGGCTTTATCCGCGGCGGGCTGTCTTTGGTCAATATTGTCGCCTCGACGTTTTTCGGCGCGATTTCCGGCTCGTCGGTGGCGGATACCGCGTCCATCGGCAGCGTGATGATCCCGGAGATGGAAAAAAAGGGATACCCGCGCGAATACGCCGCAGCGGTCACGGCGAGCGGCTCGGTGCAGGCGATTCTTATCCCGCCCAGCCATAACTCGGTTATCTATTCGCTGGCGGCGGGCGGCACCGTGTCTATCGCGACGCTGTTTATCGCGGGGGTTTTACCAGGACTGCTGCTGGGGATGAGCCTGATGGTGCTTTGCATCGTCTTCGCCCGGCGGCGCGGCTATCCGAAAGGCGAGCGGATCCCGCTGAAGCAGGCGCTGAAAATTTTCATCGATGCGCTGTGGGGGCTTATCACGGTCGTGATTATCCTGGGCGGCATTCTCACCGGCGTGTTTACGGCGACGGAGTCGGCGGCGGTCGCCTGCCTGTGGGCGTTTTTCGTGACGATGTTTATTTACCGCGATTACAAATGGAATGAGCTGCCGAAGCTGATGTTCCGCACCGTGAAAACGGTGACGATCGTGATGATCCTCATTGGGTTTGCCGCAGCGTTTGGCGCGGTGATGACCTATATGCAACTGCCGACGCGCATTACGGAATTCTTTACGACGCTGTCGGATAACAAATACGTCATCCTGATGTATCTCAACGTTATGCTGCTGATGATTGGCACGCTGATGGACATGGCGCCAATCATTTTGATCCTGACGCCGGTATTGCTGCCGGTCACCAATCAGCTCGGCATCGATCCTGTGCATTTCGGGATGATCATGATGGTGAACCTCGGGATCGGGCTGATTACGCCGCCGGTGGGCTCGGTGCTGTTTGTGGCGAGCGCCGTAAGTAAGCAGAATATCGAAAGCGTGGTGCGCGCCATGCTGCCGTTTTATGGGGTGTTGCTTGTCGTGCTGGCGATGGTGACCTACATTCCGGCCATTTCGCTCTGGCTGCCGCGGATATTAGGGATGATGTAAATGCGGTGGCGGGGAAGGCTTTTGTGATGGCGGGTGCGCTGCGCTTACCCGCCCTACGAGTATTCCGGCCGCTGTAATGTAGGGTGGGTAAGCGGAGCGCACCCACCGTGTCCTCCATCAGCCGCGCTTACGCAACAGCCTTAACGCATTGGCGGTCACCAGCACCGTCGCGCCCGTATCGGCCAGCACGGCCAGCCACAGACCGGTCAACCCAAGCAGCGTTGTCACCAGAAAAACGGCCTTTAACCCCAGCGCAATCGTAATGTTCTGGCGAATATTGCGGTGCGTAGCGCGGGCAAGCGCGATCATCTCCGGCAGCGCCGCCAGCCGGTTGTGCGTCAGCGCCGCATCGGCGGCTTCCAGCGCGACGTCGGTGCCGCTGCCCATCGCAATACCGATGGTCGCGGCTTTCATCGCCGGCGCGTCGTTGATGCCGTCGCCCACCACCGCCAGCGGCGCGCGGGCGTTAAGCTCATTGACCGCCGTCACCTTATCCGCAGGCAGCAGCCCGGCGCGATAGTCCATACCCAACTCCCCGGCAATCGCGGCCGCGGCGCGTGGATTATCACCGGTCAGCATGACACTCCCCACGCCCAGCGCCCGGAGTTTCTCCACCGCATCGCGCGCGTCGGCGCGTTGCGTATCGCGCAGCGCCAGCGTGCCGAGAAGCTGATCGCTGGCGGTCACCACGATCACTGTCTGGCCTTGCGCCTCCTGCTCCCGAATACGCGCCTGCCAGTGTGGCGGTAGCGCAATAGTCACTTTATCCGGCGCGCTGATACGAAGCAGGCGGCCTTCCACCTGCGCTTCAACCCCGGCGCCCGCCAGCGTGCGTTGCGCACCGGCGCGCAGCGTCGCCACGCCGCGCGCATTCGCCTCGCGCACCACCGCCTGGGCCAGCGGATGCGTGCTGCCCTGCTCAACGGCCGCGGCGTACGCCAGCAGCGCGTCGGCCTCCAGCCCGTCGACTGGATCGATTGCCGTCACCTGCGGCGTGCCCGCCGTCAGCGTGCCGGTTTTATCGAAAGCAATCTGCTCAACGCGCCCCAGCGCCTCCAGCGCGGCGCCGCCTTTAATCAGCGCGCCGAAACGCGTGGCGGCCGCAAGGCCCGATGTGATTGCTGCAGGTGTGGAAATCACCAGCGCGCACGGACAGCCAATCAGCAGCAGCGCCAGCGCTTTGTAGATCCACGGCAGCCAGGGAGCGGCAAACAGCAGCGGCGGGATAAGCGCCGTCAGCAGCGCCGCCGCCATAATGACGGGGGTATAAACACGGCTGAAGCGATCGATAAAACGCTCAATCGGCGCGCGTTTTGATTCCGCCTCTTCAATCAGATGCAGAATACGGTCAATGGCGCTGTCGCCGGGGCGTGAGGTCACCTCCAGCGACACCAGACGATCCACGCTGGTGGCGCCTGCCGGGACTTTTTCACCCGGCTGGCGCTCAACCGGCAGCGATTCGCCGGTCAGCGCGCTCTCATCGAAACTTGCCGCTGCGGCGAGCAGCTTGCCATCGGCCGGCAGCCTGCCGCCCGCGGCCACTTCAATCACATCGCCGGGCTGAAGTGCGCTTATCGCGACGGTTTCACGCGCGTCGCCGCGCAGGCGCGCCGCCGTTTCGGGGCGTAACGCCACCAGCGCGCTGACGCCGCTGCGCGCGCGGTTCGCCGCCCATCCTTCCAGCCGTTCGCCCACCAAAAAGAGCAGCAGTACCATCGCCGCCTCTTCGCTGGCGCCGATAATCAGCGCGCCGATGGCCGCCACGCTCATCAGCGTTTCAATGGCGAACGGGTTACCGCTGCGGATAAGACGCCAGGCCTGACGGGCGACCGGAAACAGCCCGACCAGCGTGGTGAGAGTAAACGCGATGCGTCCCGCCAGCGGATGGAACTGCTCCAGCGCCCAGCTCAGCGCCATAAAGACGGCGATAACGATAATCGGCAGGTTATCCCGCAAGCCTGACGTTGCCGCCGGAGCAGGCGCATGGGCGTCGCGCAGCGTATAACCGGCGGCGCGTACCGCCTCTTCAATGGCCTCGCGCTGTGAGGCGGGCGCGTCCACCACCAGTTTTTCGGTTGCGAACAGCACCTGGACCTGACGAACTTCGGGGACCTGGCGCACAGCATTTTCCACTTTGCGGGCGCAGGCGGCGCAGTCCATACCGGCGACCTGCCAGCTCAGCGCGCCTGTTGTTTCTATCGCAGGCGACGTTTCGCCGTCGCCGCTTTCGCAGCAGGGTGCTGCGCTGATGGCAGGCTTTTGCGGCGCAGGCGTCAGCGTCATTTTCGCGAATTGCGGCGTGGCGTGGGGCTTTTCAGAAGGGGTGCGCATGGCGTCCTCCGGTAATGATAATTTTCTCATTAACGGAGCTTACACTCTGGAGTCGACTCCAGAGTCAAGAAAATTGTGGGCGGAATTTCACCGCCCGTGGTTTAAAGGTACAGCGAGCGGACAATCATAAAGTGGCCCGCGAAATAGCAGGCGGCGGCGATGGCGCTGTCTGCGGTGAAGCGCTTACGGTAGTGGCTGCCGAGCCAGACGATCGCATTGAGCAACAACAGCACGGCCCCGACGAAGCCGGAGAAGCTGGTGTCTATCGGGCGGAAGAAATAGAGCTCCCCCGCGAGCCAGACCATCACCAGCGTCATGCCGATATAGGTGCAAATCGGCCAGCGTAGATCGCCAAGGCGGGTCCAGATGGTCGCGATCAGCGCCGCGCCTATCACCAGCAGCGCCAGCGGCAGCGGCCAGAAAAAGGAGAGCGTCATCTGGCTGGCGAACCAGACGGTATAGAGCAGGTGCGACAGGAAAAACGCCCCGAAGGCGTACAGCAACTGCTGGCGCGGCAGCAGCATGAGCGCGTCGCCTGCCAGCGTCGCCACCAGGCCCGCCAGCACCAGATAGCCCGTCGGGCTCGCGAGCGGCGCCTGCCAGCCCAGCAAGAGTAACAGCAGCAGCGTTAATGGCTTAAACAGCCACCGTTGCCAGGTCGCGCCGCGGTAAGACGCATCGACATACAGCCAACCGGATAAAAAGACAGCAATAAACGACCAAAGCATGATAAGTCCCTGATTCAGTTATTGTAACGTACGCACGCAGCGCACGGCCCTTGATTTCAGTCTAGTGGTCAGACGGGCGGGATGACAACGCCTGGCGCTGCGGGGTATTCTTAAAAAGAGATAAGCCGCCGGGATCTGTCATGAGTAAGCCACCACTTTTTTTCATTATTATCATTGCGTTAATCGTTGCGGCCGCCTCATTTCGCTATGTGCAGCAGCGGCGCGAGAAAACAGAAAATGACGCGGCCCCGGTCACGCAGCAAAACGTGGTGGTGGCCAGCAAGCGGGAAAAACCGGTTAACGGACGGCGTTCGCGTGAGCAACAGGTGGCGCCGCCTGCGCAAACCGTGCGGTATGAGGCGACGTTTCGCCCACAAGACGGTGGGGCGGAGATGCGGTTTCGGCTGGATGAGGCCCATTATCACCAGCTGACGGTCGGCGACCAGGGCCAGCTGGTGTATCAGGGAACGCGGTTTCTGGAGTTTGTCCCCGCGCCCGCGCGTTAACCTGGCATGGCGGGTGCGCGTCGCTTACCCGCCCTACAAAAATGACTTGTCCGCGCGTTAACGCGGCTTCTTCTGCTTTTTCTGCCAGGCGATCAGTTCAAATACGCCGAAGATAAAAATACGCGCCTGCTGAAAGCGGCTTAACGGCGGGGCGTCTTTGGGTTGCGTGGCGCGCAGCAGCGATAATTGCAGAATATGCATGATTATCATGAAAAATAGCGCCACGTTAACGAAAATATTCAGCGGGCGCGGGAACGGCTGGATCAGGTTCAGTACCAGAAAGCCCCACACGCCCAGCATCAGCAGGCGCCCCAGATTAATCAGCATTTTGCTCTCCTTGTGATTCGCGCAGATAAAGCCGGTACGCCACCTGCCCCGCCACTTTTTCGCGGTGCAGTTGCCAGCTGGCAGGCACCGGCGGCAGGCCATTTTCCACTTCGCTTTCAACGTATATCAGCGCCTGCGGCGCCAGCCAGCCGCGCGTCTCCAGCAGGTTCAGCGTCTCTTCCAGCAGCCCTTTGCGAAACGGCGGGTCGACAAACACGATGTCGTGCGGCTCGCCATTCTGGCTCAGAAAATTGAGTGTGTTAGTGTTCACTACCTTGGCAGCGCTGGATTTGAGCGTAGCAAGGTTTTTCTGAAGCTGCTGCGCGACGCCGCGCTCCATCTCCAGAAGCGTGGCGTCGGCGGCGTAGCGGGAGAGCGCCTCCAGGCCCAGCGCGCCGCTGCCGGCGAAGCAATCCAGGCAGCGCGCGCCGACCAGATACGGCGCCAGCCAGTTAAATAAGGTTTCGCGCACGCGGTCGGTGGTGGGGCGCAGGCCGGGGCTGTCCGGCACCGGCAGCTTCCTGCCGCGCCACTGTCCGCCAATAATGCGGATCTGGCCGCTACCCGAGGAGGTTGGTTTCTTCATTATGCTCACACGCTTTTCTGTTCAGGCTGCTATTCTAGCGGCGCAAACGGGCGGGCGAAACCTCCGTGCGGCGGTATGCCGCCCCGGCGGGAAAGTGGTAGACTAACTTATTCATTCGCAATTTTTTTCAGTACCCTGAGCCAGACGACGGGACTGCGCCATGTATTAACCGCGAGGAGTGCATTCGCCAATGGCAAAAGAGAAGAAACGTGGCTTTTTTTCCTGGCTGGGTTTTGGCCAGAAAGAGCAGGCAGAAACTGAAGCCGAACAACAAAAAGTAACAGAACAACCCGCGGCGACAGAAGAGCGCGTTGAGCCTGACTCGCAGACAGCGGCTGATGAGGCCCCCCATTCCCTGGCGGAGTCTGAAAAATTCGCCGATGAGGTGGTAGCCGTCAGCGAAAGCGTGGTGCATGAAGAGCAGCAGGCTACGCAGCCGGAAACCATTGAGACGCCGGTTCAGCCAGAGCCCGCGCTGAACACGGAGCCGGAAGCCGTAAACCCGCCGGTTGCACAAGCTGAAGAGTGGTTGCCGGAGCAGGAAGAAAACCGCACGCCGGTAACGCTTGCGCCGGGGTCTGTCGCTGAGCCTCAGCCCGAAACGGTCGCGGAAACGATCGTCGAAGAAGACGTCATCGAAGACGCGGCTGTTATTGAAGCGCCCGTTGTTGAAGAGGCGGCGGTAGCGCCTGCGGCGGCGGACGCCCCGCACGATGAAGACGAGATTGCAGAAGACGCGCCGATTAGCGAAGAAGAGCTGGCTGCGCTGGCGGCTGATCCGGAAGCTGCGCTGGAAGTCGAGCCGGAAGCCTCAGAAGACGTCGCGCCGGTGGTGGAGCAGGAGAAGCCGACCAAAGAAGGTTTCTTCGCGCGTCTTAAACGCAGCCTACTGAAAACAAAAGAAAATCTCGGTTCCGGATTTATCAGTCTGTTCCGCGGCAAAAAAATCGACGACGATCTGTTCGAGGAGCTCGAAGAGCAGTTGCTGATTGCCGACGTGGGCGTGGATACCACCCGTAAAATCATCGCCAACCTCACCGAAGGCGCGAGCCGTAAGCAGTTGCGCGATGCCGAGGCGCTCTACGGCCTTCTTAAAGAAGAGATGGGCGATATCCTCGCTAAAGTGGACGAGCCGCTGAGTGTCGAAGGAAATACGCCGTTTGTTATCCTGATGGTCGGCGTCAACGGCGTGGGTAAAACCACCACCATCGGCAAGCTGGCGCGTCAGTTCGAGCAGCAGGGTAAATCGGTGATGCTGGCGGCGGGCGATACCTTCCGCGCAGCCGCGGTTGAGCAGCTCCAGGTCTGGGGCCAACGCAATAACATTCCGGTTATCGCGCAGCATACCGGCGCGGATTCCGCCTCCGTCATTTTCGACGCCATCCAGGCGGCGAAAGCGCGCGGCGTGGACGTGCTGATTGCCGATACCGCCGGGCGTTTGCAGAATAAATCGCACCTGATGGAAGAGCTGAAAAAAATCGTTCGCGTGATGAAAAAGCTCGACGAGAACGCGCCGCATGAAGTGATGCTGACTATCGACGCCAGCACCGGGCAGAACGCCGTCAGCCAGGCGAAGCTGTTCCACGAGGCGGTAGGGCTCACTGGCATTACGCTCACCAAGCTGGATGGCACCGCGAAAGGCGGCGTGATCTTCTCGGTGGCCGATCAGTTTGGCATTCCGATTCGCTACATTGGTGTGGGCGAACGTATTGAAGATTTGCGTCCGTTTAACGCGGGCGACTTTATTGAGGCACTTTTTGCCCGAGAGGATTAACCATGATTCGCTTTGAACATGTCAGCAAAGCCTATCTCGGTGGGAGACAAGCGCTGCAGGGGGTGACTTTCCACCTGCGCCCTGGCGAGATGTCATTTCTTACCGGCCACTCCGGCGCCGGTAAGAGTACGCTGCTGAAGCTGATTTGCGGTATCGAACGGCCGAGCGCCGGGAAAATCTGGTTCGGCGGTCACGATATCAGCCGCCTGAAAAACCGCGAAGTGCCGTTTCTGCGTCGTCAGATCGGCATGATTTTCCAGGATCACCATCTGCTGATGGACAGAACGGTCTACGATAATGTGGCGATCCCGCTGATCATCGCGGGCGCCAGCGGCGAAGATATTCGCCGTCGCGTATCGGCGGCGCTGGATAAAGTGGGGCTGCTGGACAAAGCGAAAAATTTCCCGATTCAGCTCTCCGGCGGTGAACAGCAGCGTGTGGGCATCGCCCGCGCGGTGGTCAATAAACCTGCCGTATTGCTGGCGGATGAACCGACGGGCAACCTGGATGACGCCCTCTCGGAAGGCATTCTGCGTCTTTTCGAAGAGTTTAACCGCGTCGGGGTGACCGTATTAATGGCGACGCACGACACCGGGCTTATTTCACGGCGCAGCTACCCGGTGCTCACCCTGAGCGAAGGGCATTTGCATGGAGGCCGTGTTGGTGAATAAACGTGATGCGCTGAATGAAATCCGGCGCTTTAGCAACAAACTGGATAATTTCCGTAAACAGCGTTCTTCCGGTGAAACAGGACGGCCTGTGCAGAAGCGAAATAAAGGCTCCAACGTCAAAGGCAAATCGCGGCAGGGCGGCATCAATGAACAGGTGCGTTACGCCTGGCAGGGCGCGCTTGCCGATCTGAAAAGCAAACCGCTCGCTACGTTTTTAACGGTGATGGTGATTGCCATTTCGCTGACGCTGCCGAGCGTCTGCTACATGGTGTATAAGAACGTCAGCGAGGCCGCGACGCAGTATTATCCGTCGCCGCAGATAACGGTCTATCTCGACAAGACGCTTGATGACAGCGCCGCGCAACAGGTGGTGGGTCAGCTTCAGGCCGAGCCGGGCGTGGCGAAGGTCAATTACCTGTCGCGCGACGAGGCGCTCGGTGAATTCCGCAACTGGTCGGGCTTTGGCGGCGCGCTGGATATGCTGGAAGAAAACCCGCTGCCAGCCGTGGTGGTGGTCGAGCCGAAGCTTGATTTCCAGAGCAGCGAGGCGCTCAATACGCTGCGCGACCGCGTGGCGAAACTTCAGGGCGTTGACGAAGTGCGTATGGATGACAGCTGGTTCGCGCGGCTTTCGGCGCTCACCGGGCTGGTCGGGCGCGTGGCGGCGATGATTGGCGTGCTGATGGTGGCGGCCGTGTTCCTGGTTATCGGCAACAGCGTGCGCCTGAGCATTTTCGCGCGCCGCGACACCATCAACGTGCAGAAACTCATTGGCGCGACGGATGGTTTCATCCTGCGACCGTTCCTTTACGGCGGCGCGCTGCTCGGGTTTACGGGCGCATTACTTTCACTGATTCTGTCAGAAATCCTGGTGATGCGGTTATCCGCCGCGGTGACGGATGTCGCGAAAGTGTTCGGAACTACATTTGAAATCAGCGGGTTATCTTTCGATGAGTGCCTGTTGCTGCTGTTGGTCTGTTCCATGATCGGTTGGGCGGCCGCCTGGCTTGCCACCGTGCAACATTTACGTCACTTTACCCCCGAATAAAAAATATTTGTTATAATCATCCCCTGCTACGAGTTCCCGGCAGCAGGGGATGCGTACCGATGAACTTCTGCTTCTCCTGCCCACGCTTTTTCATAGCAATGTCACATTTTGTGCGTAATTTATTCACAAGCCTACAGGGAACTTGTGGATAAAATCACGGTCTGATAAAAGAGTGGCTGATATTCTCGTTGCTCAAACACACTGGCCCGTTTGTTGCCTGACCAGGGACGAACGCCAGTTCGATGTCGATTGAGAGGATTTGAATGACCAAAGAAATGCAAACTTTAGCTTTAGCCCCGGTCGGTAACCTGGATTCCTATATCCGGGCGGCCAACGCCTGGCCGATGTTGTCGGCAGACGAAGAGCGGGCACTGGCTGAAAAGCTGCATTACCAGGGCGATCTGGAAGCAGCGAAAAAGCTGATCCTGTCTCACCTGCGTTTTGTTGTTCATATCGCTCGTAACTATGCGGGCTATGGCCTGCCGCAGGCGGACCTGATCCAGGAAGGCAATATCGGCCTGATGAAAGCGGTACGTCGCTTCAACCCGGAAGTGGGCGTGCGTCTGGTTTCCTTCGCCGTGCACTGGATCAAAGCTGAAATTCACGAATATGTGCTGCGTAACTGGCGCATCGTGAAAGTCGCCACCACCAAAGCGCAGCGTAAGCTGTTCTTTAACCTGCGTAAAACCAAGCAGCGTCTGGGCTGGTTTAACCAGGATGAAGTGGAAATGGTGGCCCGCGAGCTGGGCGTTTCCAGCAAAGATGTGCGTGAAATGGAATCACGTATGGCCGCGCAGGACATGACTTTTGACATGTCCCCGGATGACGACGCGGGTGACAGCCAGCCGATGGCTCCGGTGCTGTTCCTTCAGGATAAATCTTCTAACTTTGCCGATGGCATTGAAGATGACAACTGGGAAGAACACGCCGCCGACAAACTGACCGACGCCATGCAGGGTCTCGACGAGCGCAGCCAGCAGATCATTCGCGCGCGTTGGCTGGATGAAGACAATAAAAGCACGTTGCAGGAACTGGCCAATCGCTACGGCGTCTCTGCCGAACGCGTGCGTCAGCTTGAAAAAAACGCGATGAAAAAACTGCGTGCCGCGATAGAAGCGTAAGTCACGTTAGTCTGATGACACACCCCGCCTTAAGCGGGGTGTTTTGTTTTATGCGCGGCGCGAAAGCGCGGGGTAAGCCGCCTCGATACATGTCAGCAGCGCTTTAAACGCACCCTCCATTTTCTCCTCCGCCACACAGGCGAATCCCATCAGCAGGCCGCGACGCCGGTTCTCCGTCAGGTAATAGCGCGACAGCGGGCGCACCAGAATGTCGCGCGCGTTGGCAAGACGGGCAATCTCCACGTCGTCCGCGTCATCGGGCAGATTCAGCACCAGATGCAGCCCGGCGTTATCGCTGAAATCCGACAGCGCCTCCGGCCCCAGATAGCGCGTTATCAGCGCCGTCAGAAACGCCCGACGGCGGCCATACAGCAGCCGCATCCGGCGGATATGTGCGCTGTAATGCCCGGCCTCGATAAACTCCGCCAGCGCTGCCTGGATAATCGAATGGCCGCCGCGATAAAGCTCAGCATGCGCGGTTTTCATCTCCTGCGCCAGCGCGCGCGGCAGCACCACATAGCCGATACGCAGGCCCGGATAGAGCGTTTTGCTGAAGGTGCCGATGTAAATCACCGGCGGGTCCGCCACCAGCCCCTGCAACGCCGGAATAGGCTGGCCGGAAAAGCGAAATTCACTGTCGTAGTCGTCTTCCACAATCCAGCTGCCGGTCTGGCGCGCCAGCGTTAACAGGCGCTGGCGACGCTCAAGGCTCATGACCGCGCCCAGCGGATACTGGTGCGACGGCGTGACGAAAATCAGCCGCGGCGGCGTCTCCTGGCCCTCCGGCGGCACCATGCCGGCGCGGTCGACCGTCACCGGCGTAATGTTCACCTCATTCATCTGCAACACATGGCGGATGCCCCAGTACGACGGCTCTTCCACCCACGCCGTATCACCGCGATCGCACAACATGCGCGCCACCAGATCGATCGCCTGATGAATACCTTCGGTGATCAGCACCTGATCCGCCGTGCAGTGAACCGAACGCGACACCCGCAGATAATCCACCAGCGCGCGCTGTAACTCCGGGGTGCCGCCCTGACAGCTGTAGGTGAGGCGCTGCGGGCTGGGGCGGCGGCTGATCCGCGCCTGAATTTTGCTGAACAGCTGGTGCGGAAACGCATGTACATCCGGTACGCCGGGGATAAACGCGCCCCACTGTTTCGGGCTGGCGCTGACCTGCCCAAGCAGCGTTTTGCCGCGTGATGAGAACTCCGCGTGCGCAACGCGATCGTGCTGCCCCTGGGCCACCGGCGGCGCAGATAACAGGCTGTCCGGCAGCATTCTGGCAACGAACGTTCCGCTACCGGCGCGAGACGTCACATATCCTTCTGCAAGTAATTGTTCATAAACTGTTAACACGGTGTTGCGAGAAAGGCCAAGCTGTTGCGCGAGATCCCGCGAGGCGGGCAGACGGCTTTGCGCAGGCAGGCTGCCGTCGAGAATAGTCAGGCGCAGCGCGTTATAGAGCCGCTTATGCAGGCGTTCGTCGCGCTGTTCGCCGAGGCGAAGCAATAAGAGATCGGACACTAAAGAATGCAATTGGATCCCTCATTTATTCAAAACTGGTACTCGATTATAGGGCCATAGGTTGGGTAAATAAACGTCACTGTTTCAGGTTTGTTGCTAAAAAGTGACGTTTATCAGCAGGAGAATGCGGGTGAAAAATTCAGAATTGAACCAACGTCGTCAGAGCGCCACCCCACGCGGCGTCGGCGTCATGTGCGGCTTCTATGCCGAAAAAGCCGACAATGCCACCCTGTGGGACGTGGAAGGCAACGAGATTATCGATTTCGCGGCAGGGATCGCGGTGCTGAACACTGGTCATCGCCATCCACGCGTGGTGGAGGCTATCGAAAATCAGCTGCGCGCCTTTACGCACACGGCTTATCAGATAGTCCCTTACGAAAGCTATGTGTCGCTTGCGGAGCGTATTAACGACTGCGCGCCGATTGACGGCCCGGCGAAAACCGCGTTCTTCACTACTGGCGCGGAAGCGGTGGAAAACGCCGTGAAAATCGCGCGCGCGTATACCCGTCGCCCCGGCTTAATCACCTTCGGCGGCGGCTTCCACGGACGCACGTTTATGACGATGGCGCTCACCGGCAAAGTGGCGCCATACAAAATCGGCTTCGGCCCGTTCCCTGGGTCGGTTTTCCACGCGCAATACCCGAACGCGCTGCACGGCGTGTCGGTGGATGACGCGATGGCGAGCCTGGAGCGTATTTTCAAAGCCGATATCGCACCGGATCAGGTGGCGGCCATCGTGCTGGAGCCGGTACAGGGCGAAGGCGGTTTTAACGTCGCGCCGCCTGCGTTTATGGAGGCACTGCGCGCGCTGTGCGACGAGCACGGCATTCTGTTGATTGCCGATGAAGTGCAGAGCGGCTTTGCGCGCACCGGCAAACTCTTTGCGATGGAGCATTACAGCGTGAAGCCGGATCTGCTGACGATGGCGAAAAGCCTCGCGGGCGGTATGCCGCTCTCGGGCGTGGTGGGGCGCGCGGAAGTGATGGACGCGCCTGCGCCGGGCGGCCTTGGCGGCACCTACGCCGGCAACCCGCTGGCGGTCGCGGCGGCGCACGCGGTGCTGGATGTGATTGAGCAGGAAAACCTGTGCCAGCGCGCGAACGAGCTGGGCCAGCATCTGCAGGAGGTGCTCAACCAGGCGCGGACGTATTGCCCGGCGATTGCCGAGGTACGTGGGCAGGGCTCGATGGTGGCGGTGGAGTTTAACGATCCACAAACCGGCAAGCCGTCGCCGGCGTTTACGCAGGACGTGCTGACGCGCGCCCGCGAAGAGGGGCTGCTGCTGCTGAGCTGCGGCGTTTACGGCAACGTTATCCGTTTCCTTTATCCGCTGACCATCCCGGATGCGCAGTTCAGTAAAGCGCTGGAGATCCTCTCGCGCGCGCTGGGGCGTTGAACCAGGGGGCTGGAACGGCGGATGCGCATGGCTTACCCGCCCTACATAAAAGCACAGCCCCTGGCCCGTAGGGTGGGCACCGCGCACCCACAGGATAAGGCACATAAAACCGTGCGTAGGGTGGGTAAGCGTAGCGCGCCCACCGTGCCGCAAAACGAAACAGGAATTACCCCGAGGGCGCCCGCCTTATGGCCTGGCCGCCGCGCAGCAGCGGGCCATAACGGCGCGTCTTTGGGGTGACCTGCGAAGGAGCGCGCTTCGGGAGGCTGACAGGCCCGAAGCTTAAATATCTCACTTGCTAACACAACAACACACCGTGAACACAACCGCTTCCGGTGGTGATAGCCGCCGGATATTTAAGGAAGAACTATGTCTGAAAACACGACTTCCGCCTCACTGTGGGCGTCCCGAGAGCGGGCAGCGTCATCCCCTAAATCCCTGAGCTTCGTTGAAGGCGTCGCGATGATCGTCGGCACCAACATCGGGGCCGGCGTACTCTCCATCGCCTACGCTTCCAGCAAAGCGGGCTTTATGCCGCTCCTCTTCTGGCTCGCCCTCGTCGGCGTGCTGACCACCATCACCATGCTTTATGTCGCGGAAGCGACGCTGCGCACCCGCGCGCATTTACAGCTCAGCGGCCTCGCCGGGCGCTATGTCGGGCGCATCGGCGCCTGGCTGATGTTCGCGTCGGTGTGCGTCAACAGCGTCGGCGCGCTCACCGCCTACATGACCGGCAGCGGCAAACTGCTAAGCTCGCTTATCGGCGTCTCGCCCGCCATCGGCAGCCTGATTTTCTTTATCCCGGCGGCAGGCATTCTCTGGCTCGGGCTCAAGGCTATCGGCCGCGGCGAGAAATTTATCAGTATCGGCATGGTGGTGATGATTGCCGTGCTGGTGGTCGCCACTCTCCTGCATGAATCGACGCAGATGCGCTGGCTGCTCGATGGCGACTGGCGCTACATGGTGCCGGTGTTCAACGTCACCGCGTTCTGCTTCGCCGCGCAGTACATCGTGCCGGAGATGGCGCGCGGGTTCGCCGATAAACCCGAAAAACTGCCGAAAGCGATTATCGTCGGGATGGTCATTACCTTTACGCTGCTGGCGCTGGTGCCGCTGTCGGTCATCGCGCTGAGCGGGCTCGATAATATCTCTGAAGTGGCGACCATCTCCTGGGGCCGGGCGCTCGGCGAGTGGGCGTTCTTTTCCGCCAATATTTTCGCGCTGTGCGCGATGCTCACTTCTTACTGGGGGCTTGGCGGGAGTTTTCTGACCAATATTTTCGATAAGTTCCGTCTGGGTGACGACGCGCAGCCGCTCAAGCGGCTCGGTGTGCTGGCGGTCGTGGCGCTGCCGCCGTTCGCGCTGGCTTACAGCGGGCTGGTCTCTTTTGTGAACGCGCTCTACTTTGCGGGCGTCTTCAGCGGCGTGATCCTCTCCATTATGCCTATGCTTATTTTGCGCGGCGCGCGCCGTCACGGGGAGATAACGCCCCGCTGGCAGTGTAGCTGGAGCACGCATCCGCTCATCCAGGGGCTGATTGTGCTGCTCTATATCGCCAGCGCCATTTACGCGGTGCTCTCCGCCTTCGGTTATCTGCCCGCGGGCTGGTAAAACCCGATAACCCGCCGCGTGACAGACGCGGCGGACGTTTTTTCGCCACTTCCCACCATAATTGACGTGAAAAATAGTGATTCCAAATTCATAAAAATGGGGTATGTTTTTAGCAGAGTATGCTGCTTTTGGCCGGGCAGCAGGGCTTAAAACTAATATTAAATGCTGCGCTAATAAGCGAAGCGGAAATAAAGTAGCGAAAAACAACAACATCACAACTGCAATAACCACAAGAATGGGGAACCTCAGGATGAAAATGAAGGGCAAAGCGTTACTGGCAGGCGCAATTGCGCTGGCGATGAGCAGCATGGCGATGGCAGAAGACATTAAAATTGCCGTAGTGGGCGCCATGTCTGGCCCGGTAGCGCAATACGGCGACCAGGAGTTTACCGGCGCCGAGCAGGCGGTAGCTGACATCAACGCCAAAGGCGGCATCAAAGGCAACAAACTGGTTATCACCAAATATGACGACGCCTGCGACCCGAAACAAGCGGTGGCGGTGGCAAACAAAGTGGTGAATGACGGTGTGAAATATGTCATCGGCCACCTGTGTTCCTCCTCTACCCAGCCGGCGTCTGATATTTATGAAGACGAAGGCATTCTGATGATCACGCCTGCCGCCACGGCGCCGGAGCTGACCGCGCGCGGTTATCAGCTGATCCTGCGCACCACTGGTCTGGATTCCGATCAGGGCCCGACCGCCGCTAAATACATTCTTGATAAAGTGAAGCCGAAGCGCATCGCTATCATTCATGACAAACAGCAGTACGGCGAAGGCCTGGCCCGCGCGGTACAGGATGGCCTGAAGAAAGGCGGCGCGAACGTGGTCTTCTTTGACGGTATTACCGCGGGCGAAAAAGATTTCTCCACGCTGGTGGCGCGTCTGAAGAAAGAAAACATCGATTTCGTTTACTACGGCGGCTATCACCCGGAAATGGGGCAGATCCTGCGCCAGGCGCGCTCCGCTGGTCTGAAAACCCAGTTTATGGGCCCGGAAGGCGTAGCGAACGTGTCGCTGTCTAACATCGCGGGCGATTCCGCCGAAGGCATGTTAGTCACCAAGCCGAAGAACTACGATCAGGTCCCGGCGAACAAACCGATTGTGGACGCTATCAAGGCGAAGAAACAGGATCCGAGCGGCGCGTTCGTGTGGACCACCTACGCCGCGCTGCAGTCGCTGGCTGCGGGCCTGAACCAGAGCCAGGATCCGGCAGCTATCGCCAAATACCTGAAAGCGAACGCCGTCGACACCGTGATGGGCCCGCTCACCTGGGATTCGAAAGGCGATCTGAAAGGGTTTGAGTTCGGCGTGTTTACCTGGCATGCCAATGGTACGGCGACCGACGCCAAATAATTTCCCCGGCGTCTTTCGCACCACAGCGGCGTTGGCTGCACCCTTCAACCCCGGTCACTTACTGATGTAAGCTCCCGGGGATTTCAGGGTTTGCCGCCTTGCTGTAGCACGAAAACCTTGGGGAAATAGGCTATTGCGTCCTCTGCACCACAGTGCGTAGGGTGGGTAAGCGAAGCGCACCCACCTTACATGCCCACCCGGCGGGTGCGCAGGCTTACCCGCCCTGGAGCTGGAGATTGAAGGGGTTGTAGGGCAGGTAAGCGCAGCGCACCTGCCTTTTTATCAATGGCTACGTCAGCGTCACGCCTCTAACCGCTTCACCCAGCCATCCTGCTGCGCCGCAAATCCCAGCGTCTGCATAAACGCGTTCATCACGTTGTAATCTTCCACGCCAATATCCATCACCCACCAGTCCGTCATCGACGGGTTATCGCGGATCGTCTCTTCTATCAGGTAATGCCCGACGCCGCGTCGGCGCGTCACTTCGCGTACCCGCAGGGAATCCATCGCGCCTTCGGTGCCGCGCAGCGTCACGCGCACCGCGCCCAGCAGTCGGTCGTTAAAGCGCGCGGCGTAAATTCGATGGTTCTCATCAAGACGTAACGATTCAGAAGGATATTCCGGCCAGATTTTCGCGAGGTCGATTTTGTCCTGTTCGCTCAGGGTATGCAGACGAAGAATGGTGAGTTTCATAACAGCCTTTCCGCCAGGGATGAATCTCTGAGTTTACCTGATTTTTTTCAGCTGCTGGACGCCCCGGCAAGATCTATTCGGTAGCTGATTAGTTTTTGTCTTATTCATTAGGTAGCTTGAAAGCGCGGGGAATGAAATTTAACCAGCACATAACGCTGAAAGGTAGCGTTTTATCTGGCTAATAATGCCGATATTTTATGCTATTCGCTGCGCTTTTTTTTGTTTATCTCAGGTATATTTCAGAATATTATCTTTGCTTAATAGACTGAAAAATAGATGTTTTAATTATAGTTTCGCCAAAAACCACGCTAACCCATTAAAGAGACAGGTAAAAGTAGCGTTGTCTATTAAATCAACAGAATATTTTTTAACCATAATAAAACTAATCAGCAACACACACATCACGAACGGGGATTCTGAGAATGAACAGCAACGCAAAGCGCTGGCTTGCGGGGATGGTTGCGCTGGCGCTATCTCAGGCAGTCAATGCGATGACAGTGAACACGGCGGCCAGGCGGGGCGTTAAAAACGCGCTGTGCGCCGCGCTAACAGGAAACCGACACGCGCGCGGCGCGCATGCCGTAACCGGGCCGCTGAACTGGGATGAAAAAAGCGATCTGAAAGGATTTTTCTCTGGCGTTTTTAAGGGGCAGGCGACGTGCCGGTAATTGTTGTAAGAAACGCGCTGTCGTTGCCCTGTAATAAAGCATACCCCATGTTCATCCCGCCTGTCGGCGCCTCGTCCGGCAGGGTTTAATAAGGTTACGTTATGTCCGAGCAGTTTCTCTATTTTCTGCAGCAGATGTTTAACGGCGTCACGCTGGGCAGTACCTACGCGCTGATCGCCATCGGCTATACCATGGTTTACGGCATTATCGGCATGATCAACTTCGCCCACGGCGAGGTGTATATGATTGGCAGCTACGTGTCATTCATGATCATCGCCGCGCTGATGATGATGGGTATCGACGCCAGCTGGCTGCTGGTCGGCGCCGCGTTTATCGGCGCGATTGTCGTCTCCAGCGCCTATGGCTGGAGCATCGAGCGTGTGGCGTATCGCCCCGTGCGCAGCTCCAAACGTCTGATAGCGCTCATCTCCGCCATCGGGATGTCTATTTTCCTGCAAAACTACGTCAGCCTGACGCAGGGCTCGCGCGACGTCGCGCTCCCGAGCCTCTTTAACGGTCAGTGGACCATCGGCAGCAGCGAAAACTTCGCGGCCAGCATCACCACGATGCAGCTGGTTATCTGGGTCGTGACGTTTATCGCGATGCTGGCGCTCACGCTGTTTATCCGTTACTCCCGCATGGGTCGCGCCTGCCGCGCCTGTGCTGAAGATCTGAAAATGGCGAGCCTGCTTGGCATCAATACCGACCGCGTTATCGCGCTGACCTTTGTGATTGGCGCGGCGATGGCGGCAGTGGCGGGCGTGCTGCTCGGCCAGTTCTACGGCGTGATTAACCCCTACATCGGCTTTATGGCCGGGATGAAAGCCTTCACTGCGGCGGTGCTTGGCGGCATCGGCAGTATTCCGGGCGCGATGATAGGCGGCCTGATCCTGGGCGTGACCGAATCGCTCTGCTCGGCTTACCTGAGCACCGAATATAAAGATGTGGTGTCGTTTGCCCTGTTAATCGGCGTACTGCTGGTGATGCCGACCGGTATTCTGGGCCGCCCGGAGGTAGAAAAAGTATGAAACCGATGCATTTTGTGGCGGCGCTGCTGGCCGCCGCCATGTTCTGCCTGCTGGCGGGTATTTTTATGGGCGTTCAGCTGGAGCTGGACGGCACGCGTCTTGTGGTCGACACCGCCGACAGCATTCGCTGGGAGTGGATCGCCATCGGCGCCGGCGTGGTCTTTTTATTCCAGCTTTTGCGCCCGCTGTTCCAGAAGGGCCTGAAAAACCTCTCCGGGCCGAAGTTTATTCTGCCGGCGATTGACGGCTCGACGGTGAAACAGAAACTGTTCCTGGTAGCGCTGCTCCTGGTCGCCGTGGCGTGGCCGTTTATGGTGTCGCGCGGGACGGTAGATATCGCCACGCTCACCATGATTTACGTGATCCTGGGCCTCGGCCTGAACGTGGTCGTCGGGCTCTCCGGTCTGCTGGTGCTGGGCTACGGCGGTTTTTACGCCATCGGCGCTTATACCTTCGCGCTGCTGAACCACTACTACGGACTGGGCTTCTGGACCTGTCTGCCGCTGGCGGGCCTGGTGTCCGCCGCCGCCGGTTTCCTGCTCGGCTTCCCGGTGCTGCGCCTGCGCGGCGACTATCTGGCGATCGTGACCTTAGGCTTTGGCGAGATTGTCCGTATTCTGCTGCTGAATAACACAGAGATCACCGGCGGCCCGAACGGCATCAGCCAGATCCCGAAACCGACCTTCTTCGGCCTGGAGTTTAGCCGCACCGCGCGCGAAGGCGGCTGGGACACCTTCAGCAACTTCTTTGGCGTTAAGTATGACCCGAGCGATCGCGTGATTTGGCTCTACCTGGTGGCGTTGCTGCTGGTGGTGTTCTCGCTGTTCGTGATTAACCGTCTGCTGCGTATGCCGCTGGGCCGCGCCTGGGAAGCGCTGCGCGAGGATGAGATCGCCTGCCGTTCGCTCGGCCTGAACCCGACGCGCATCAAGCTGACCGCATTTACCATCAGCGCCGCGTTCGCGGGCTTCGCCGGGACGCTGTTTGCGGCGCGCCAGGGCTTTGTCAGCCCGGAATCGTTCACTTTCGCGGAATCTGCGTTCGTGCTGGCGATTGTGGTGCTGGGCGGGATGGGCTCGCAGTTTGCGGTGATCCTGGCGGCTGTTCTGCTGGTGGTGTCGCGCGAGCTGATGCGTGATCTGAACGAATACAGCATGCTGGTGCTGGGCGGCCTGATGGTGCTGATGATGATCTGGCGCCCGCAGGGATTACTGCCGATGACGCGCCCGCAGCTGAAACTGAAAAATGGTGTGAGCCGTAAAGGAGAGCAGGCATGAGTCAGCCTTTATTATCCGTCAGCGGCCTGATGATGCGCTTTGGCGGCCTGCTTGCCGTCAATAATGTCTCTCTTGAGCTGCGCGAGCGTGAAATCGTCTCGCTGATTGGCCCGAACGGCGCCGGCAAGACCACGGTATTCAACTGCCTGACCGGCTTCTATAAACCAACCGGCGGCACCATTATGCTGCGCGACCAGCATCTCGAAGGGCTGCCGGGTCAGCAAATCGCCCGCCTGGGCGTGGTGCGTACCTTCCAGCACGTACGTCTGTTCCGTGAAATGACGGTGATTGAAAACCTGCTGGTGGCGCAACACCAGCAGCTTAAATCGGGTCTTTTTTCCGGCCTGCTGAAAACCCCGGCGTTTCGCCGCGCGCATAGCGAAGCGCTCGATCGCGCCGCCACCTGGCTTGAGCGTATCAACCTGTTGCAGCACGCCAACCGCCAGGCGGGCAACCTGGCGTATGGCGACCAGCGCCGTCTGGAGATCGCCCGCTGCATGGTGACCCAACCCGCCATTCTGATGCTTGATGAACCGGCGGCGGGCCTGAACCCGAAAGAGACCAAAGAGCTGGACGAGCTGATCGTGGAGCTGCGCAACCATCACAACACGACCATTCTGCTGATTGAGCACGACATGAAACTGGTGATGGGCATTTCAGACCGTATTTACGTGGTAAACCAGGGGACGCCGCTTGCCAACGGCACGCCGGAGCAGATCCGCAACAACCCCGACGTGATTCGCGCATACCTGGGTGAGGCATAAGATGGAAAACGTGATGTTATCTTTTGACAGGGTGAGCGCGCACTACGGCAAAATCCAGGCGCTGCATGAGGTCAGTCTGCATATCCGGCAGGGTGAAATCGTCACCCTTATCGGCGCGAACGGCGCCGGTAAAACCACGCTACTCGGCACGCTGTGCGGCGACCCGCGCGCGAGCACCGGAAAAATCGTCTTTGATGGTAAAGACATTACCGACTGGCAGACCGCGAAAATCATGCGTGAAGCGGTGGCGATTGTGCCGGAAGGCCGCCGCGTCTTTTCCCGCATGACGGTGGAAGAGAACCTGGCGATGGGCGGCTTCTTCGCCGACCGCTCGCAATATCAGGAACGTATTCAGCGCGTGTACGATCTCTTTCCGCGCCTGCACGAGCGCCGCATTCAGCGCGCCGGGACGATGTCCGGCGGCGAACAGCAGATGCTGGCGATTGGGCGCGCGCTGATGAGCCAGCCGCGCCTGCTGTTGCTGGATGAACCGTCGCTTGGTCTTGCGCCGATCATCATCCAGCAGATTTTCGACACCATCGAGCAGCTGCGCAAAGAGGGGATGACGATTTTCCTGGTTGAGCAGAACGCCAACCAGGCGCTGAAGCTCGCCGATCGCGGCTACGTGCTGGAGAACGGTCACGTGGTGCTGGAAGATACCGGCGAAGCGCTGCTCGCTAACGAAGCGGTGCGCAGCGCATATCTCGGCGGTTGATTCGCCTGTACGGCCCGGCGGCGCAACGCGTGCCGGGCCTCTTCATCTCTCTCCCGTGAGCCGGGCAAGGGCCCAACTTCGCGTTTAACCTGCGTCACCAGACCATCACCGGCGCGTCATTTCTCTGCCGCTGTTGCGTCACTATCTTGTCACTATTCAGTTATTTTTCTGTCATACGCGCATGTCATGTTAGCTCGCGAGCATAAAACGCGTGATTTCGCGCATCTCAAACGACGCATAATCAGAGAGATAACAGACATGACAGCTTCGTTACGACGTACAGCAATTTGTGTGGCTCTGGGATGGGCGCTGAGCAGCCAGGCGATGGCCGCCACCACCATTCCGTTCTGGCATTCGATGGAAGGGGAACTGGGCAAAGAGGTGAATTCGCTGGCGCAGCGGTTCAACCAGGCGCACCCGGAATACAAAATCGAGCCGGTTTATAAAGGTAACTACGAGCAGAGCCTGGCGGCCGGGATCGCCGCTTTCCGTACCGGCAATGCGCCCGCGATTTTGCAGGTCTACGAAGTAGGTACCGCCACCATGATGGCGTCCAAAGCCATCAAACCTGTGTACGAAGTGTTCAACGATGCTGGCATTACATTCGATGAGTCGCAGTTTGTGCCGACCGTGTCTGGCTATTACACCGACGCGAAAAGCGGCCATCTGCTCTCTCAGCCGTTCAACAGCTCGACGCCTGTGCTCTATTACAACAAAGACGCGTTCAAAAAAGCGGGCTTAGACCCGGAGCAGCCGCCGAAAACCTGGCAGGATCTCGCGGCCTATACCGCGAAGCTGAAAGCCTCTGGCATGAAGTGCGGCTACGCCAGCGGCTGGCAGGGCTGGATCCAGATTGAAAACTTCAGCGCCTGGCATGGCCTGCCGGTCGCCACCAAAAACAACGGCTTTGACGGCACTGACGCGGTGCTGGAGTTCAATAAGCCGGAGCAGGTGAAGCATATCGCTCTGCTTGAAGATCTGAACAAGAAAGGCGATTTCAGCTACTTCGGGCGTAAGGATGAGTCCACCGAGAAGTTCTACAACGGCGATTGCGCCATTACCACCGCCTCTTCCGGCTCGCTCGCGGATATCCGCCACTACGCCAAATTCAACTACGGCGTGGGCATGATGCCGTACGATGCCGATGTGAAAGGCGCGCCGCAGAACGCCATTATCGGCGGGGCGAGCCTGTGGGTGATGCAGGGCAAAGACAAGGCGATGTACAAAGGCGTGGCGGAGTTCCTGAACTTCCTCGCGCAGCCGGAAAATGCCGCGCAATGGCACCAGAAAACCGGTTATCTGCCTATCACTAAAGCCGCTTACGACCTGACCCGCCAGCAGGGCTTCTATGAGAAGAACCCGGGCGCGGATATCGCGACGCGTCAGATGCTGAATAAGCCGCCGTTGCCGTTCACCAAAGGGCTGCGTCTGGGCAATATGCCGCAGATCCGTACCGTGGTTGACGAGGAGCTGGAAAGCGTCTGGACCGGCAAGAAAACCCCGCAGCAGGCGCTGGATTCCGCCGTTGAGCGTGGTAATCAACTGTTGCGCCGCTTCGAGCAGTCGACGAAATCGTAACGTCGGGAGCGGGTTGGCGCGGCGGGTGTCGTTTCGAACGGCGGGTGCGCTTCGCTTACCCGCCCTACACGGAACCAGAAATTGTACCGCCGGGAGCGGGTTGGCGCGGCGTATGCGCTTCGCTTACCTGCTCTGGATCCCCAGGCCGGGTAAGGCGCAGGCGCACCCGCACCCGCACCCGGCATTTTTCAGGAAAGCGTTTCTCTATGTCATCATCCCGTCCGGTGTTTCGTTCAGGCTGGCTGCCCTATGCGTTACTGGCGCCGCAGCTGATTATCACCGTCATCTTTTTTATCTGGCCTGCGGGCGAGGCGCTCTGGTACTCCGTACAGAGCATCGATCCATTCGGGCTATCGAGCCAGTTTGTCGGGCTGGCGAACTTTACCCAGTTGTTGCACGACAGCTACTACCTGGATTCCTTCTGGACCACCATTAAATTCAGCACGCTGGTGACCGTCAGCGGGCTGCTGATATCGCTTTTTTTCGCCGCCCTCGTGGATTACGTGGTGCGCGGCAGTCGTTTCTATCAAACGCTAATGCTGCTGCCGTATGCCGTTGCGCCCGCCATCGCCGCCGTACTGTGGATTTTCCTCTTTAACCCCGGACGCGGGCTTATCACTCATGTGCTCGAACAGATGGGCTACTACTGGAACCACTCGCAGAACAGCGGCCAGGCGATGTTCCTGGTGGTGTTCGCCTCGGTCTGGAAGCAAATCAGCTACAACTTTTTGTTCTTCTTCGCGGCGTTGCAGTCGATCCCGCGCTCGCTGGTCGAGGCGGCCGCCATCGACGGCGCAGGCCCGGTGCGTCGCTTCTTTAAGCTGTCGCTGCCGCTTATCGCGCCGGTGAGCTTTTTCCTGCTGGTGGTGAACCTGGTCTATGCCTTTTTCGATACCTTCCCGGTCATCGACGCCGCCACCGCGGGCGGGCCGGTGCAGGCCACCACTACGCTGATTTACAAGATTTACCGCGAAGGATTCGCCGGGCTGGATCTCTCCACCTCCGCCGCGCAGTCGGTGGTGCTGATGGTGCTGGTGATTATTCTCACCGTGGTGCAGTTCCGCTATGTGGAAAGTAAGGTGCGTTACCAATGATTGAAAACCGCCCTGGGCTGACGATTTTCAGCCATACCATTTTGATTCTTGGCATCGCCGCGATTCTCTTTCCGCTCTACGTGGCGTTTGTCGCGGCAACGCTCGATAACCAGGCCGTGTTTGCCACGCCGATGACGCTTATTCCCGGCACGCACCTGTGGGAAAACCTGAAGGATATCTGGGTAAACGGCGTCGGGGCCAACAGCGCGCCGTTTTGGCTGATGCTGCTTAACAGTTTCATCATGGCGTTCAGCATTACCGTCGGGAAAATCGCGGTGTCGATGCTCTCGGCGTTCGCCATCGTCTGGTTTCGCTTCCCGCTGCGTAACCTCTTCTTCTGGATGATTTTTATTACGCTGATGCTGCCGGTGGAAGTGCGCATTTTCCCGACGGTGGAGGTGATAGCCAACCTGAAGATGATGGATAGCTACACCGGCCTCACGTTGCCGCTGATGGCGTCCGCGACCGCCACCTTTCTGTTCCGCCAGTTCTTTATGACGCTGCCTGACGAGCTGATGGAAGCGGCGCGCATTGACGGCGCCTCGCCGATGCGGTTTTTCCGCGACATCGTGCTGCCGCTGTCCAAAACCAACCTCGCGGCGCTGTTCGTCATTACGTTTATCTACGGCTGGAACCAGTATCTCTGGCCGTTGCTGATTGTCAGCGATCCGTCGCTCGGCACGGCGGTGGCGGGCATTAAAGGCATGATTTCGGTGGGCGAGGGCAGCACGCAGTGGAATCAGGTGATGGCGGCGATGCTGCTGACGCTTATCCCGCCGGTGGTGATTGTTTTAGTGATGCAGCGCGCGTTTGTTCGCGGGCTGGTGGATAGCGAGAAATAAGATGGCAGGACTCAAATTACAGGCAGTCACCAAAAGCTGGGATAACGGCAAAACGCAGGTCATTCAGCCGCTGACGGTGGACGTCGCGGATGGCGAATTTATCGTGATGGTCGGCCCCTCCGGCTGTGGTAAATCGACGCTGCTGCGTATGGTGGCCGGGCTTGAGCGCGTGAGTAGCGGCGATATCTGGATAGACCGCCAGCGCGTCACCGAGATGGAGCCGAAAGAGCGCGGCATCGCCATGGTGTTCCAGAATTATGCGCTCTATCCGCATATGAATGTTGAAGAGAACATGGCCTGGGGCCTGAAAATTCGTGGGATGGGCAAAGCGCATATCGCCGAGCGCGTCAAAGAAGCGGCGCGCATTCTGGAACTGGATGAGCTGTTAAAACGCCGCCCGCGTGAGCTCTCCGGCGGCCAGCGCCAGCGCGTGGCCATGGGCCGCGCGATTGTGCGCGATCCGGCGGTATTCCTCTTCGATGAACCGCTTTCAAACCTCGACGCTAAGCTGCGCGTGCAGATGCGCCTTGAACTGCAACAGTTGCACCGTCGTCTGCGCACCACGTCGCTGTATGTGACGCACGATCAGGTCGAGGCGATGACGCTCGCCCAGCGCGTGATGGTGATGAATAAAGGCGTGGCGGAGCAGATAGGCACGCCGGTGGAGGTCTACGAAAAGCCCGCCAGCCGCTTTGTGGCGAGCTTTATCGGCAGCCCGGCGATGAACCTGCTGGAAGGGCGGGTGAATACCGAAGGCACCCATTTTGATATCGACGGCGGGCTTTCCCTGCCGCTTGGGCGGCTGCATAAAACGCTCGCCGGGCGCAAGGTGACGCTGGGTATCCGCCCGGAACATATTGCGCTAAGCTCACAGGCCGCAGGCGGCGTGCCGCTGCCGCTCGATACGCTGGAGATGCTGGGCGCGGATAATCTCGCGCATGGCCGCTGGGGCAGCCAGAAAGTGGTGGCGCGCCTGGCGCATCAGGAGCGTCCGCAGCCGGGCAGCCAGCTGTGGCTGCACCTGCCGGAAAATCATCTGCACTTTTTTGATGGTGAAACAGGACAACGTTTATGAGCAACTGGCCATATCCTCCCATCGTCGCCCACCGCGGCGGCGGCCGACTGGCACCGGAAAACACCCTGGCGGCGATTGAAACCGGCGCGCGCCTGGGTCACGCCATGATTGAGTTTGACGTGAAGCTCTCGAAAGACGGCCAGATTTTCCTGCTGCATGACGACACGCTGGAGCGCACCAGCAACGGCTGGGGCGTGGCGGGCGAGCTGAACTGGGATGCGCTGCTGAAAGTGGACGCCGGCAGCTGGTTCAGCGGCGCGTTTAAAGGCGAGAGGCTGGCGCTGATGAGCGACGTGGCGCAGCGCTGCCGCGAGCATCATATGATGGCGAATATTGAGATTAAACCGACGACCGGCGCGGATGCCGAAACCGGGCGCGTAGTGGCGCTGGCCGCGCGCGCGCTCTGGAGCGATATGACCGCGCCGCTGCTCTCGTCGTTCTCCATCGAGGCGCTGGAGGCGGCGCAACAGGCCGCGCCGGAACTGCCGCGCGGGTTGCTGCTGGATGAGTGGCGCGACGACTGGCAGGCGTTGACCACGCGTCTCGCCTGCGTGTCTATTCATCTGAACCATAAGCTGCTGGATCAGGCGCGCGTCGCGCAACTGAAAGACGCGGGTCTGCGTATTCTGGTCTATACCGTGAATTCGCCCCGGCGCGCGCTGGAGCTGCTCGCCTGGGGCGTGGACTGCATCTGCACTGATGCGATTGACGAGATCGGGCCGGATTTTCGCGCTTAAGGCGTGATGGCGCTCTGCGTATTCAGCGTGGTGCCGCTTTGTCGCAGCATATCGCCGTTCTGACGCGGCTCAATCATGTGCGTCTGCGACGTACTGTTCAGCGTCGCGCCGTTGCTGTTAAGCATATGCTGCGTGCTGCTGCCGCTACTGCTGCTATTCAGCATGCCGCCGTTGGTGTTCGGCAGCACCTGCTCCCGCGGCGGGTTAAGGTTCCCCGGCTGGTTCTGCTGAATACGCTCGACGTTATTATTCATCTGAGTTTGCAACTGCTGCTGTTGCAGGCGGCTTTGCGTCTGGATCTGCTGATTAAGCATCCCTTTCTGCTGAAGCTGCTGGCTTTGCATTTGCGTCTGCAAGCGCTGCTGGCTGGGGTTCACATACCCCGGCTGGTTAGGGTTGTTGATGACGTTAATCGGTTCGGCAAGCGCCGCCAGCGGAAGCGCTGCGGCAATCAGTAAATAGCGTTTCATGGTATTTCCCTCCCCTGTGGAAGATCTTTTCAGTTTACCTCCTCTGTGACAGCACGATGATCTTTTAAGAGTTGTGAACCAGACTTATTGCGGGGAGCGTCCCGGATAATAAGCGGAGAACAATAATGATGATGCAGTGGAAAACCGTACGCCAGAGCGTGATAGCGGCGCTGGCGGTCACCTGTAGTTTTATGGCGGGGGCCGCGCCACCGCCTGTCGCAGCGCCTGCGCCCGTCTCGTATGGCGTGGAAGAAGATGTCTTTCATCCGGTGCGTGCCGAACACGGCATGGTGGCCTCGGTGGACGCCGCGGCGACGCAGGTGGGCGTCGATGTGCTAAAGCAGGGCGGTAACGCGGTGGATGCGGCGGTCGCGGTGGGGTTCGCCCTGGCGGTAACGCATCCGCAGGCCGGTAATCTCGGCGGCGGCGGCTTTATGATGCTGCGCACCAAAGACGGCAACGTCACGGCGATCGATTTCCGCGAAATGGCGCCGGAAAAAGCCACGCGCGATATGTTCCTCGACGCGCAGGGCAACGCCGACAGCAAAAAATCGCTCACCTCGCATCTCGCCTCCGGCACGCCGGGCAGCGTCGCGGGCTTCACGCTCGCGCTGCAAAAATATGGCACGATGCCGCTCGATAAAGTCATTCAGCCCGCCATTACGCTTGCTCGCGACGGGTTTACGGTCAATGACGCGCTTGCCATCGATTTAAAAACCTACGGCGTGGAGACGCTCCCGAATCACCCGACCAGCAAGGCGATTTTCTGGAAACAGGACGGTAATCCGTATCAGAAGGGCGACAAGCTGGTGCAGGCGAATCTTGCAAAGAGCCTTGAGCTTATCGCCAAAGATGGCCCCGACGCCTTCTATAAAGGCCCGATTGCCGACCAGATAGCTGACGAGATGGCGAAAAACGGCGGGCTTATCACCAAAGCCGATCTGGCGAATTACAAAGCGGTGGAGCGTACGCCTGTGAGCGGCAGCTACCGTGGTTATCAGGTGTATTCGATGCCGCCGCCGTCGTCGGGCGGGATCCATATCGTGCAGATCCTGAATATCCTTGAGAATTTCGATCTGCATAAATATGGCTTCGGCAGCGCCGACGCGATGCAGATCATGGCCGAGGCGGAAAAATACGCCTACGCCGACCGCTCGGAGTATCTGGGCGACCCGGATTTCGTGAAGGTGCCGTGGCAGGCGCTGACCAGCAAGGCCTACGCGAAATCGCTGGCGCAGCAGATCGATGTGAATAAGGCGCGTCCGTCGAACGAGATTAAACCGGGAAATCTCGCGCCTTATGAGAGCAACCAGACCACGCATTTTTCTGTCGTCGATAAAGACGGCAATGCGGTGGCGGTGACCTATACGCTTAACACCACCTTTGGCAGCGGCATTGTGGCGGGCGATACCGGCATTCTGATGAATAACCAGATGGACGATTTCTCCGCCAAGCCGGGGACGCCGAACGTTTATGGCCTGGTGGGCGGCGATGCGAACGCGGTGGGGCCGAAGAAACGCCCGCTGTCGTCGATGTCGCCGACGATTGTCGTGAAGGATGGCAAGACGTGGCTGGTGACCGGCAGCCCAGGCGGCAGTCGCATTATCACTACCGTATTGCAGATGGTGGTGAATACGATTGATTACGGTATGAACGTGGCGGAAGCCACCAACGCGCCGCGATTCCATCACCAGTGGCTGCCGGATGAGCTGCGGGTGGAGAAGGGTTTTAGCCCGGATACGCTGAAGCTGCTGCGTGAGAAAGGACAGAACGTGGCGGTGAAAGAGGCGATGGGCAGCACCCAGAGCATTATGATTGGCCCGGACGGGGCGCTTTACGGCGCGTCCGACCCGCGCAGCGTCGATGATTTAACGGCGGGTTATTAATGTAGCGCCCGCCGCGTCATGACCAAAAAGGGTCGCGCAATGTAAATGGCGGGTGCGCTACGCTTACCCACCCTACGAATTTAAACATCTCAATGTTTGTTGTTTGTAGGGCGGGTAAGCCACGCGCACCCGCCGTGTGGCGCAATTTAAACATCCCAGAAACGGCGGTGGGAGCGTTAACCCGCCTTTACCCGCGCCATAAAATACGCGTCGACGTACTCGCCGTTACGCAGGCCGTAACGCTTGCCGGTGCCTTCCGTCTCAAACCCGAACTTGCGGTACACCGCCAGCGCAGGCGCATTATCGACAAACACCGTCAGCTCGATCCGCTCGATGCGCAGCCAGTTATCACACAGGTTTACCATTTCGCGCATCAGCGCCGACGCCACGCCGCGGTTGCGCCAGCCGGGGTGAACGCTCATCCCGAACGTCGCTACATGGCTGCGGCGCGGGTTTTGCTCCACCGTTAAGGCCAGATGCCCGACGACTTCGCCATCAATACACGCCACCAGCTGACGACGCCCCGGCTGCGGCGCGCCGAGCCGGTCTCGCCACATCGCGAGCGACGGATGCGGAATTTGCAGCGTGTTGTGGATGATTTCCGGCATCGTGTGGATCTGCTGCAACGCCTGCGCGTCTTCCGCTTCCGCATGTCTTACTACTATCTCATTCATGGCGCGCTCCCGCTGTGGTCGGAGGATGTGAAGGCGAGGCGCATGGCTTCCCCGCCCAGGAAAACAAAATCCCCTTCAACATCAATGCTTTTTTCTTGCCGGTCAATTCCCAAATTTTTTTCAAAAAAGGCTGGACACATGCGAATGATAATGATTATTATTGTCATGCGTTCAGGGGGAACCCCAACGGAACATCCTGAAAGCACGACATTGCTCACATTGCTTCCAGTATTTCTTAGCCAGCCGGGTGCTGGCTTTTTTTTTGCCTGATGATCTATGGTTAACACAATGGGTTAACTCGCGATAAGGATTGGGCAATGACGATTAACTGCGCTTTTATTGGTTTTGGCAAAAGCACCACCCGCTACCATCTTCCCTACGTTTTACACCGCAAAGAGACGTTTCACGTCGCGCATATCTTCCGTCGCCACCCCAAACCGGAGCTGGAAAGCCACCCGCGTTATCAGCATATTCACTTTACGAGCGATCTGGATGACATCCTGAATGACGCCTCGGTGAAACTGGTGGTCATCTGTACGCATGCCGACAGCCACTTCGAGTATGCGAAACGCGCGCTGGAAGCCGGGAAAAACGTGCTGGTGGAAAAACCGTTCACGACAAGCGTCGCGGAGGCGCGCCTGCTCCAGGATCTGGCAAGGAGCAAGGGGCTTGTGGTCACACCGTATCAGAACCGCCGTTTTGATTCGTGTTTTCTTACCGCACGTAAGGTCATTGAGAGCGGCAAGCTTGGTGAGATTGTCGAAATTGAAAGCCATTTCGACTACTACCGGCCTGAGGCGGAAACCAAACCCGGCCTGCCGGAAGACGGCATGTTTTTCGGGCTCGGCGTGCACACGATGGATCAGATTATTTCGCTGTTTGGCCGCCCCGATCACGTCAGCTATGACATCCGCAGCCTGCGTAATAAAGCCAACCCGGATGACACCTTCGAGGCGCAGCTCTTTTATGGCGATCTGAAAGCCATCGTGAAGACCAGCCATTACGTCAAAATCGACTACCCAAAATTTATCGTCCACGGCAAAAAAGGCTCATTTATCAAATATGGCATCGACCAGCAGGAAACCAGCCTGAAGGCCGGGATTATGCCCGGCGAGCCAGGCTTTGCGGCGGATGACAGCATCGGGCGTCTGGAGTATGTCAACGAGCGCGGCGAAACGGTGCGTGAAGAGATCAAACCGGAAGAGGGCGACTATGGCCGTGTCTATGACGCGCTCTATGACACCCTCGTCAACGGCGCGCCGAATTATGTCAGAGAATCTGATGTGCTTACCAACCTGGAGATCCTCGAACGCGGCTTCGAGCAGGCGTCTCCCGCCACGGTAACCCTTGCGAAATAAGGGCTACCGGCTCCTCTGTTCTTGTTCACAAAATTTGAACAGAGGAGTCAATTTTCACCCTCTATGATCGCGAACGTAACAGGTCCACACTTACCCCATCAAATCGCTAAGGGGGTACACGATGATCTATTTACGCAAAGCAAACGACCGCGGTCACGCGAATCACGGCTGGCTGGATTCCTGGCACACCTTCTCGTTCGCTAATTACTACGACCCGAATTTCATGGGCTTTTCCGCCCTGCGGGTGATTAACGACGACGTCATCGACGCAGGCCAGGGGTTCGGTACCCACCCGCATAAAGACATGGAAATCCTGACTTACGTGCTGGAAGGCGCGGTTGAGCATCAGGACAGCATGGGCAATAAAGAGCAGGTGCCTGCCGGTGAGTTCCAGATAATGAGCGCCGGGACCGGCGTGCGCCACTCCGAGTACAACCCGAGCGCCACCGAGCGTCTGCGTCTGTACCAGATCTGGATTATGCCGTCTGAAAATGGCATTGAGCCACGCTACGAGCAGCGCCGCTTCGACGCCGCCCAGGGCCGCCAACTGGTGCTGTCCCCGGATGCCCGCGACGGCTCGCTGAAAGTGCATCAGGATATGGAACTGTCGCGCTGGGCGCTGCTGAATGGCGAAGACGGGCAGTACGTGCCTGCCGATGGCCGCCGCGTCTGGATCCAGGTGGTGAAGGGCGAGGTGACCATCAACGGCACCCGCGCGACCACCAGCGATGGCCTGGCTATCTGGGACGAAGCCACCCTTGCCATCCACGCCGACAGCGACAGCGAAATCCTGCTGTTTGATCTGCCGCCGGTCTGATAAATCTTTAACCTCACTCGCAACCTTCCTCTAAACAGGGGAAGGTTGTTGCACGTCCGTGATAAACTGGTTATTACCCATGATCTTATCCCCCCTTCAGGACGATGAAAAAGAGAAGACCGGTACTCCAGGATGTGGCCGATCGCGTCGGCGTGACCAAAATGACCATCAGCCGCTACCTGCGCAACCCCGAGCAAGTCTCGCTGGCGCTGCGCAGCAAAATCGCGGCGGCGCTGGATGAGCTTGGCTACATTCCCAACCGCGCGCCGGATATTCTCTCCAACGCGACCAGCCGCGCCATCGGCGTGCTGCTGCCTTCCCTGACCAACCAGGTTTTCGCTGAAGTCTTACGCGGCATCGAAAGCGTCATCGACGCGCACGGCTACCAGACTATGCTGGCCCACTACGGGTATAAGCCGGAGCTGGAAGAGGAGCGCCTGGAGTCGATGCTCTCCTGGAATATCGACGGCCTGATTTTAACCGAACGCAACCACACGCCGCGCACGCTCAAAATGATTGAAGTGGCGGGCATTCCGGTGGTGGAGCTAATGGACAGCGTCTCGCCGTGTCTGGATATCGCCGTGGGGTTTGATAACTTCGACGCCGCCCGCCAGATGACGGCGGCCATCATCGCCCGCGGTCATCGGCACGTCGCGTATCTCGGCGCGCGCCTCGACGAGCGCACCATCATGAAACAGAAAGGCTACGAGCAGGCGATGCTCGACGCGGGCCTGACGCCCTACAGCGTGATGGTCGAACACTCTTCGTCTTTCTCGACCGGCAGCGAACTGCTGCGCCAGGCGCGTCGGGAGTATCCGCAGCTCGACAGTATCTTCTGCACCAATGACGATCTCGCGATCGGCGCCGCGTTTGAATGCCAGCGTCTGGGCCTGCGCATTCCTGACGATATGGCGATTGCCGGTTTTCACGGCCACGATATCGGCCAGGTGATGGAGCCGCAACTCGCCAGCGTGCTGACGCCGCGCGAACGTATGGGACGCATCGGCGCCGAGCGTCTGCTGGCGCGTATCCGCGGCGAAACGGTTACCCCGCAAATGCTCGATCTCGGTTTTACGCTCTCGCCTGGCGGTTCAATTTAATCCCACAAATTTGAACTGGCTCACACTTATTCATGCTGAGAGCCTGCGGAAATTGCTAATTTTCAGTGTGAGCCAGACAATGTTACCGTTAACAGTTACCCGTAACATTATCCGTAATGCCTTTGCCAGGGGAGTACTGCAATGAGCACGACCAATCATGATCACCATATTTATATCCTGATGGGCGTTTCCGGCAGCGGGAAATCCGTTGTCGCCAGCGAAGTCGCGCATCGTCTGAAAGCCGCGTTTCTTGATGGCGACTTTCTGCATCCGCGCCGCAACATCATGAAAATGGCGGCGGGCGATCCGCTGAACGATGACGACCGCACGCCGTGGTTGCAGGCGCTCAACGACGCCGCCTTCGCCATGCAGCGCACCAACAAAGTATCGCTCATCGTCTGCTCGGCGCTGAAAAAACGCTATCGCGATATCCTGCGCAGCGGCAACCCGAACCTCTCTTTCATCTGGCTGAAAGGCGATTTTGAAGTGATCGAGAACCGCCTGCGCGCGCGTAAAGGGCACTTCTTCAAGCCGCAAATGCTGGTCACCCAGTTCGAGGCGCTGGAAGCCCCGCAGGAAGATGAAAAAGATGTGCTGTTTGTGGATATTAACCAGTCGCTCGACGACGTTATCGACAGCACCATCGCGCTTATCAACAAAGGCGAGTAAGTCGTGAATACATTAACCCTCGTGTTAACGGCAGTAGGGTCCGTTTTACTTCTGTTGTTCCTGGTGATGAAGGCGCGTATGCACGCCTTTGTCGCGCTGATGGTGGTATCTATTGGCGCCGGGCTTTTCTCCGGCATGCCGCTCGATAAAATCGCGTCCACTATGGAAAAGGGCATGGGCGGCACGCTCGGCTTTCTGGCGGTGGTCGTGGCGCTGGGCGCGATGTTCGGCAAAATCCTGCATGAGACCGGCGCGGTCGATCAGATTGCGGTCAAGATGCTGAAATCCTTCGGCCACAGCCGCGCGCATTACGCGATTGGCCTTGCGGGCCTGATTTGCGCGCTGCCGCTGTTTTTCGAAGTGGCGATTGTGCTGCTGATTAGCGTCGCGTTTTCGATGGCGCGCCACACCGGCACGAATCTCGTGAAGCTTGTGATCCCGCTGTTTGCGGGCGTCGCGGCCGCCGCGGCGTTTCTGCTGCCGGGGCCTGCGCCGATGCTGCTCGCCTCCCAGATGCACGCCGATTTTGGCTGGATGATTTTAATCGGCCTGTGCGCCGCTATCCCTGGCATGCTGGTGGCGGGGCCGCTTTTCGGTAACTTCATCAGCCGCCATGTCGAACTGTACACGCCTGACGATATCAGCGAACCGCACCTCGGCGAAGGCAAACTGCCGTCCTTCGGTTTCAGCCTCTCGCTCATTCTGCTGCCGCTGGTGCTGGTGGGCCTGAAAACCATCGCGGCGCGTTTCACCGCGCAAGGCTCGACGCTCTACGAATGGCTGCAGTTTATCGGTCATCCGTTTACCGCGATTCTGGTCGCCTGCCTGGTGGCGATTTACGGCCTCGCGCGGCGTCAGGGGATGGAAAAAGAGAAAGTCATGGCGATTTGCGGCCAGGCGCTGCAACCGGCGGGCATTATTCTGCTGGTGATTGGCGCAGGCGGCGTGTTCAAACAAGTGCTGGTGGATTCCGGCGTCGGACCGGCGCTCGGCGGCGCGCTGACCGGCATGGGCTTGCCGATTGCCTTGACCTGCTTTGTGCTGGCCGCCGCGGTGCGCATTATTCAGGGCTCCGCGACCGTCGCCTGCCTGACTGCGGTTGGGCTGGTGATGCCGGTTATCGATCAGCTGCATTTCTCCGGCGCGCAGCTTGCCGCGCTGTCGATCTGCATCGCGGGCGGCTCGATTGTGGTGAGCCACGTCAACGACGCCGGTTTCTGGTTGTTTGGTAAATTCACCGGCGCTACCGAAGCGCAAACCCTCAAAACCTGGACGATGATGGAAACGCTGCTTGGCACCACCGGCGCGATTGTCGGGATGATTGCGTTTACGCTGCTTTCTTAATTTACTGCTGATGCAAAAAACCGCCGGATCGACCCGGCGGTTTTTTTATTGCAGATATCTCTGCCTGCCATGCGTGAATATCTTTATCGCAAAACGTAAATCACAATAGCTAAAGCGGCACAAAAGACAGACAGCGTTTTCCACGTTTTGCTTTTTTCAAAAAAGGAAGCAATGACCTGCGTTAACAGTGCAACAACGAACGCCAGAAAGGACACCACGCCGCGGTCACCAGAACCGTTATCAACCGGGAGCATGTCAGGTGAGAGCGACGGATCCATTTCGCTCATCCATGAGTATTTGTCCACGGTGACGATCAATAACGTGGCGATGCCTGATATATAAAGTACGAGCAATAAAATCCTGTAAAAATATTTCATACTAATCCCATATCAGCCAGTGAAAACGCTGCCAGTTTTTTAGAATAAAATCGCCGTATCTTGTGTTTCTTTTTATCTCATCCAGTGTAGGCACGACGCCTCTATTATACCGTGTACCTACAATTCTTATATCTTCCTTTTTTAAGGTTTGCGTAAATTTATCATAATCAGCTAACTGCCGAAGGTGCCTGGCAACCAGGCTGATATTATAGGCATCTTTTTCAAGGCAGTTTGACAACTGGCGCCACTGTGTCGTGCTCATGGTTGAAGGGTCTATGCCCATTGTTTTCGCCGCAGTACGCAGTTGTATGCTTACGAATCCAACTGAAGTTTTCTCCGGTGGACTGGTGATGGTTAGATATCTGTCAAAAATGTCAGGCCCACTCCAGTCAAAGGTTCTTACTTCGAAGGCCACTCTATCTATAAAATTAGGATCTCCGCCTACTTCAATCCAACATACGCCAGCCAGGAACTCCGCAAGCAAATGATACTGCGTTGCAGACATTCTTATAAGTAGTTTATTATGAATAACCCATGAATCTTTAAATTTCTGTATGTATCTTATGCCACCACCAAATTTTCTTGGTAATAACTTCCATTTAAAAATGTCTGTCACTCCCCATGAAGGTGATTTGGAAATTGAGGCACATGCAGCAAGGTTTCATTCATCCATTTAATAATCCCTTTTAATGAATATAGTTTTACCGATGCCTATTGCAGTTGCTATAAACCGGTACGTGAAAAATAACAAACAACATGCTTTTAAAAAGAGGCGTAGTTCAGGTTTTGGGTGCTATTAATAGAGGGTTAGTCGAGATTAATACTCGGTAGATGGTCGTCTGGCGTAAGCTGTTAAACGTCAAAAAGGGCTTCCCGTCGGAAGCCCTTTTTCCTATCCCTTCATCCACGCCCGAATCCCGTCCAGGAACATCTGGGTGGCGAGCATCACCAGCACCAGCCCCATCAGGCGCTCCAGCGCGTTGACGCCTTTCTCGCCGAGCAGCCGTAAAAAGAGCGAAGACTGCAACAGGATAACAAACGTGCCGCCCCAGGCGAGCAGCAGCGCGATGACCAGATGCCCCATCTGGTTCGGATACTGGTGCGACAGCAGCATCAGGGTCGCAAGCAGCGTGGGGCCTGCGACCAGCGGAATCGCCAGCGGCACGATAAACGGCTCCTCACCCGCAGGCAGACCGGTACTGTTGCCTTCCTGGCTTGGGAAAATCATCTTGATGGCGATAAGGAACAGAATAATGCCGCCGGAAATAGAGACGGTCTCGGCGCGCAGATTCAGGAACGCCAGGATGTTCTCGCCCGCAAACAGGAAGATAAGCATCAGCAGCAGCGCGATAAACAGCTCGCGCACCATAATCGCCCGACGGCGTTTCGGCTCGGTATGCTTGAGCACCGACATGAAAATCGGCAGGTTGCCCAGCGGATCCATAATCAGGATCAGCAGGACGGCGGCGGAGAGAATGTCATTCATGAAAGAGTCCTGATAACGGTAAACGTGACGCCTGATTAGCTCTGTTTCTGATGTTCAGGCGATCATTGATTAATTTCACTTGCCACTTTAGCTGCATTTTGTATGGTGAAAGTATCTCCGGGGCTCTCCCGTCACGCACACAAAGCACATCTCGCAGGAACACGGGTTATGAAAAATGTTGGTTTTATCGGCTGGCGCGGTATGGTCGGCTCTGTACTCATGCAACGCATGGTGGAAGAGCGCGATTTTGACGCCATTCGTCCTGTCTTTTTCTCTACTTCCCAGCTCGGCCAGCCGGCGCCCGCCTTTGGCGCGCAGGGCGGCGGCACGCTTCAGGACGCTTACAATCTTGAAGCGCTGAAGGCGCTGGACATCATCGTGACCTGCCAGGGCGGCGATTATACCAACGAAATCTATCCAAAGCTTCGTGAAAGCGGCTGGCAGGGCTACTGGATTGATGCGGCCTCTTCGCTGCGCATGAAAGACGACGCCATTATCATCCTCGACCCGGTGAACCAGCATGTGATCGCCGATGGGCTGAATAAAGGCGTGAAAACCTTTGTCGGCGGCAACTGCACCGTCAGCCTGATGCTGATGTCGCTGGGCGGTCTGTTCGCGGAAAACCTGGTGGAGTGGGCGTCTGTGGCGACCTATCAGGCGGCCTCCGGCGGCGGCGCGCGCCATATGCGCGAACTGCTGACCCAGATGGGCCTGCTGCAACAGCACGTCGCGGCGGAACTCGCCGAGCCGGCCTCCGCTATCCTGGATATCGAACGCAAAGTCACGGCGCTTACCCGCAGCGGCGACTTGCCGGTCGATAATTTCGGCGTACCGCTGGCGGGCGGGCTTATCCCGTGGATCGACAAGCAGCTCGATAACGGCCAGAGCCGTGAAGAGTGGAAAGGCCAGGCGGAGACCAACAAAATTCTCGGCA
This sequence comes from Cronobacter turicensis, assembly GCF_041222865.1. NCBI lineage: Bacteria > Pseudomonadati > Pseudomonadota > Gammaproteobacteria > Enterobacterales > Enterobacteriaceae > Cronobacter > Cronobacter turicensis. The sequence continues at coordinate 272,857 of NZ_CP165997.1, forward strand.
CCGCGTCCACCATTCCGGTAGACGGTCTGTGCGTGCGTATCGGCGCGCTGCGCTGTCACAGCCAGGCGTTTACGCTCAAGCTGAAAAAAGATGTGTCGCTTGCGACTATCGAATCGCTGCTGGCGGGCCATAACGACTGGGTAAAAGTGGTGCCGAACGACCGCGACATCACCGTGCGTGAATTAACGCCGGCGGCGGTCACCGGCACGCTGAGCACGCCGGTTGGGCGACTGCGTAAGCTCAACATGGGGCCGGAATATCTCTCGGCGTTTACCGTCGGCGATCAGCTCCTGTGGGGGGCCGCCGAACCGCTGCGGCGTATGTTGCGTCAACTGGCGTAAACAAATTTATAGAAAGAGCGCTTCGGCGCTCTTTTTTAATGTTCATCAATAAAGAAAAGACGATTGTTTCATATTTTCTGAGGGGTAACAGAATCCCCTGGCTATGCTTAGCATAAGGCGGGCTCTACTCGTCATACTTCCAGGTGGAACGGCACAGCCGCAGGAATGCATCAGGCTCTGCCCGTTCAGGTCATTAAGAGTGTCGCTACCGGACGCGAAGGCGTAAGGCTGGAATGGGGCGACACCAAATAAACAGGATGATAACCATGTCTGATCGTGTCTCAAGAGACGTGATTAATGCGCTGATTGCGGGCCATTTTTCGGATCCTTTCTCCGTTCTGGGCATGCACACTACCGACGCCGGGATCGAAGTCCGCGCGCTGCTTCCCGATGCCACAGAAGTCTGGGTCGTTGAACCTAAGACCGGGCGTAAAGTGGGTAAGCTTGAGTGTCTGGATTCTCGCGGTTTCTTCAGCGGCCTGGTGCCGCGTCGTAAAAACCCTTTTCGCTATCAACTGGCCGTGATCTGGCACGGACAGCAAAACCTGATTGATGACCCCTATCGCTTCGGGCCGCTGCTTCAGGAGCTGGATGTCTGGCTGCTTTCTGAAGGCACCCATCTGCGGCCTTATGAAACGCTCGGCGCGCATCCCGATACGATGGATGGCGTCACCGGCACGCGCTTTTCCGTCTGGGCGCCTAATGCGCAGCGCGTCTCCGTGGTGGGGCAGTTTAACTACTGGGACGGCCGCCGCCACCCGATGCGCCTGCGTAAAGAAAGCGGCATCTGGGAGCTGTTTATCCCCGGCGCGCACAACGGCCAGCTCTACAAATATGAAATGATCGACGCGCACGGCCATCTGCGCATGAAATCCGACCCGTACGCGTTCGAGGCGCAGATGCGCCCGGAAACCGCGTCGCTTATCTGTGGTCTGCCGGAAAAAGTGGAGCCGAATACGGCGCGCCAGGAGGCTAACCGCTTCGATGCGCCGATTTCCATTTACGAAGTGCATCTTGGTTCATGGCGTCGCCATACCGACAATAATTTCTGGCTCAGCTACCGTGAACTGGCCGATCAGCTGATCCCGTATGTGAAGTGGATGGGCTTTACCCATATCGAACTGCTGCCGATAAACGAACATCCGTTCGATGGCAGCTGGGGCTACCAGCCGACGGGGCTGTATGCGCCGACGCGCCGTTTCGGCACGCGCGAAGAGTTCCGCTATTTCATCAACGCCGCGCACGCCGCCGGCCTTAACGTCATTCTCGACTGGGTGCCGGGCCACTTCCCGTCCGATGATTTCGCGCTGGCGAATTTCGACGGCACCGCGCTGTACGAACATGGCGACCCGCGCGAAGGTTATCACCAGGACTGGAATACCCTTATCTACAACTACGGCCGCCGCGAAGTGAGCAACTTCCTGGTGGGCAACGCGCTGTACTGGACGGAGCGTTTCGGCATTGACGCGCTGCGCGTGGACGCCGTCGCCTCGATGATTTATCGCGATTACAGCCGTAAAGAAGGCGAGTGGATCCCTAACCAGTACGGCGGGCGCGAAAACCTGGAGGCGATGGAGTTTCTGCGCAATACCAACCGCATTATTGGCGAGCAGGTGAACGGCGCGGTGACGATGGCGGAAGAGTCCACCGATTTCCCGGGCGTCTCCCGTCCGCCGGAAACCGGCGGTCTCGGCTTCTGGTACAAGTGGAACCTGGGCTGGATGCACGACACGCTCGACTACATGAAGCTTGACCCGGTCTTCCGTCAGTACCATCACCACAAAATGACCTTCGGGATGATTTACAACTACACCGAAAACTTCGTCCTGCCGCTGTCGCACGATGAAGTGGTGCATGGCAAAAAATCGATCCTCGACCGTATGCCGGGCGACGCCTGGCAGAAATTCGCCAATCTGCGCGCTTACTACGCCTGGATGTGGGGCTTCCCGGGTAAAAAACTGCTGTTCATGGGCAACGAGTTTGCGCAGGGACGGGAGTGGAACCACGACGCCAGCCTCGACTGGCACCTGCTGGAAGGCGACGACAACTGGCATCACGGCGTGCAAAGACTGGTGCGGGATCTCAATTCCACGTATCGCCAGCATAAAGCGCTGCATGAACTTGATTTCGATCCTTACGGCTTCGAATGGTTAGTGGTAGAGGATACTCAGAACTCCGTATTTATCTTCGTGCGCCGCGATTCGCAGGGCAACGAAATCATCGTCGCAAGCAACTTCACGCCGGTGGTGCGCCACGACTATCGCTTCGGTATTAACCAGCCGGGCGAATGGCGCGAAATCCTGAATACCGATTCGCAGCACTATCATGGCAGTAACGCCGGGAATGGCGGCAAGGTGCGCAGTGAGGCGATTGCCAGCCACGGGCGCGATAACTCGCTCTCCCTGACGCTGCCGCCGCTTGCCACTATCTGGCTGGTTCGAGAGGCAGACGATGCAGCTTAACGCAGGCCATTCCGCTCCGCCTGGCGCCTGGTTTGACGGCGCTGGCGTAAATTTCACGCTGTTTTCCGCCCATGCGGAAAAGGTGGAGCTGTGCCTGTTTGATGAAAGCGGCAACGAAACGCGTTACGCGCTGCCCGCCCGCAGCGGCGATATCTGGCACGGTTATTTGCCAGAGGCTCGCCCTGGCCTGCGTTATGGTTATCGGGTACATGGCCCGTGGAGCCCGGCGCAGGGCCATCGCTTTAACCCGGCGAAACTGTTGCTTGACCCGTGCGCCCGCGGCGTGGACGGCGAGGTTATCGACGATCCGCGTCTGTATGGCGGTATCGAGACGCCAGACCCGCGCGATAACCACGAGATCATGCCGAAATCGGTGGTGATGGATGACCGCTACGACTGGGAAGACGACGCGCCGCCCGCGACCGCCTGGGGCGAGACGGTGATTTACGAGGCGCATGTGCGCGGCTTAACGCGCCTGCATCCGGATATCCCGCCTGCGCTGCGCGGCACCTACGCGGCGCTCGGCCACCCGACGATGATTGCCTATTTCCGCCAGCTCGGCATTACGGCGCTGGAGTTACAACCTGTTGCGAAATTCTGTAGCGAGCCGCGTTTACAACGTCTCGGCCTCGCTAATTACTGGGGTTATAACCCGCTGGCGTTGTGGGCCGTCGAGACGCGTTACGCCTCGCAGACCGCGCCGCAGGCCGCGCTTAATGAATTTCGCGATGCCGTCAAAGCGCTGCATAAAGCCGGTATCGAGGTGATCCTCGACGTGGTGCTTAACCACAGCGCTGAACTGGATCTCGACGGACCGACCTTCTCCCTGCGCGGAATTGATAACCGTAGCTATTATTGGATACAGGACGATGGCGATTATCACAACTGGACGGGCTGCGGCAACACGCTGAACCTGAGTCATCCGGCGGTGGTGGAGTACGCCCTCGGCTGCCTGAAGTTCTGGGTCGAGCAGTGTCACGTAGATGGTTTCCGGTTTGATCTGGCGACGGTCATGGGCCGCACGCCGGAATTTCGCCAGGACGCGCCGCTCTTTGAAGCGATGCGCCGCGACCCGACGCTATCAGGGGTGAAGCTTATCGTCGAGCCATGGGATATCGGCCCCGGCGGCTATCAGGTGGGCAACTACCCACCGCCGTTCGCCGAGTGGAACGATCGCTTTCGCGACGATATGCGCCGCTTCTGGCTGCGCCGCGAACAGGATGTGGGCGAATTCGCCACGCGCTTTGCCGCGTCGGCGGATGTCTACCGCCAGGGCGCACGCGAGCCGTGGGCGAGCGTCAATCTGGTGACGGCGCATGACGGTTTTACGCTGCGCGATTGCGTGTCGTTTAACGACAAACATAACGAAGCGAACGGCGAGGATAACCGCGACGGCGCGTGGGAAAACCATAGCAATAATCACGGTTACGAAGGCCTGGGCGGCGGGCTGAGCGTTCAGGATGCGCGGCGTGCGAGCACGCATGCGCTGCTGGCGTCGCTGTTGCTGTCGCAGGGCACGCCGATGCTGCTGGCGGGTGATGAACATGGCCACAGCCAGCATGGCAATAACAATGCGTATTGCCAGGATAACGAACTGACCTGGTTTGACTGGTCGCAGGCCGATGAGGGGCTTATCGCGTATACCGCGGCTCTGATTCGCCTGCGCAAGCAAATCCCGGCGCTTACCGCCTCGCGGTGGTGGGAAGAGAACGACGGCAACGTCCGCTGGCTGAACGCCGCAGGCGCGCCGATGCGACCTGAGGAGTGGCACAGCGGCGCACGCCAGCTGCAAATCCTCTTGTCCGATCGCTGGCTTGTTACCCTTAACGGCCGCGATGAAGTAAGCGAGATCGTATTACCTGAAGGGGAATGGCGCGCCGTTCCTCCGTTTGCCGGAGAGGATAATCCGGTTGTCATGGCTGTATGGCATGGGCCTGCGCACGGTGTGTGCGTCTTCCGGAAGTCATAAACAGGAGTTCGTCATGGTCAGGCTTGAAAAGAAAGATCCGTTGATGCTTGCAAGGCAGTTGCCATTGAAATCCGTGGCGCTAATCCTGGCGGGTGGTCGCGGCACGCGGTTGAAAGACTTGACCGCGACCCGCGCCAAACCCGCCGTTCATTTCGGCGGCAAGTTCCGCATTATCGACTTCGCGCTCTCGAACTGCCTGAACTCCGGCATTCGTCGCATCGGGGTTATCACGCAGTACCAGTCTCACACGCTGGTGCAGCACATCCAGCGCGGCTGGTCGTTCTTTAGCGAAGAGATGAACGAGTTTGTCGATCTCCTGCCCGCGCAGCAACGCGTGCATGGCGAAACCTGGTATCGCGGCACCGCCGACGCCGTGACACAGAACCTCGACATCATTCGTCGCTATAAAGCGGAGTATGTGGTGATCCTTGCGGGCGACCACATCTACAAGCAGGACTACTCGCGCATGCTTATCGACCATGTCGAGAAAGGCGCGCGCTGTACCGTGGCCTGTCTGCCGGTGCCGGTGGCTGAGGCGCGCGCGTTCGGGGTAATGGCGGTTGATGAAAACAGCAAAGTCATCGACTTCGTCGAAAAACCGGCGAACCCGCCTTCTATGCCTGGCGACGAGACCAGAGCGCTCGCCAGTATGGGCATCTATATTTTTAATGCTGACTATCTTTACGAGTTGCTGGAAGAGGATGACAAAAATGAATCCTCCAGCCATGACTTCGGGAAAGACATTATCCCGAAAGTCACGTACAGCGGCGAAGCCTACGCGCATCCGTTCCCGCTCTCGTGCGTGCAGTCCGATCCTAACGCCGAGCCGTACTGGCGCGACGTCGGGACGCTGGAGGCATACTGGAAGGCGAATCTGGATCTGGCTTCGGTGACCCCGGAACTGGATATGTACGACCAGGACTGGCCTATCCGTACGCATATGGAGTCGCTGCCGCCCGCCAAGTTCGTGCAGGACCGCTCCGGCAGCCACGGCATGACGCTGAACTCGCTGGTGTCCGGCGGCTGCATTATTTCCGGATCGGTGGTGGTGCAGTCGGTGCTGTTCCCGCGCGTGCGTGTGAACTCGTTCTGCAATATTGATTCTGCGGTGCTGCTGCCTGATGTCTGGGTTGGCCGCTCCTGCCGCCTGCGTCGCTGCATCATCGACCGGGCCTGTGTTATCCCTGAAGGAATGGTGATTGGCGAAAACGCCGAAGAGGATGCTCGCCGTTTCTACCGCTCCGAAGAGGGAATTGTTTTGGTGACCCGCGACATGCTGGCGCGTTTGCCAGACTGAGTCGCACAAGGATTACGTGCGCACGGACGAGAATTTCCGCGCGCGATTGTTTCGCGTTCGGCGCGCCTGTTGCGCTGTGACTTTCAACGGGAGAGATAATGCAGGTCTTACATGTATGTTCTGAACTTTTTCCGCTGCTGAAAACGGGTGGTCTGGCGGATGTCCTTGGCGCGTTGCCTGCTGCGCAGATTGCCGAAGGTGTGGATACGCGCGTATTGCTGCCGGGCTTCCCCGATCTCCGTCGCGGCGTCGCGGATGCCAAAGTGATTACGCGCCGCGATACCTTCGCCGGGCCTATCTCTTTGTTATTCGGGCATTTTAACGGTGTCGGCATCTATCTTATCGATGCGCCGCATCTCTATGACCGTCCGGGCAGCCCTTATCACGACACTAACCTGTACGCGTACAGCGACAACGTTATCCGCTTCGCCCTGCTGGGCTGGGTGGGCAGCGAAATGGCCGCAGGCCTCGATCCGTTCTGGCGCCCTGACATCGTTCACGCGCATGACTGGCATGCGGGCCTGACGCCTGCGTATCTGGCGGCGCGCGGTCGTCCGGCCAAATCCGTGTTTACCGTGCATAACCTCGCCTACAAAGGCATGTTTTACGCGCATCACATGGATGACATCGGATTGCCATGGTCGATGTTTAACATGAATGGCCTGGAGTTCAACGGCGAGATTTCGTTCCTCAAGGCGGGCCTCTACTATGCCGATCATATTACGGCGGTGAGCCCGACCTACGCGCGCGAAATTACCGAGCCGCAGTTCTCTTACGGTCTTGAAGGGTTGCTGAAACAGCGTCACAGCGAAGGGCGGCTGTCGGGCATTCTGAACGGCGTGGATGAAAACATCTGGAACCCGGCGCACGATCTGCTGCTGGCCTCGCGCTACACCCGCGATACGCTGGAAGAGAAGGCTGAGAACAAGCGCCAGCTCCAGATTGCGATGGGCCTGAAGGTGAATGACAAAGCGCCGCTGTTCGCGGTGGTCAGCCGCCTCACCAGCCAGAAAGGGCTGGACCTGGTGCTGGAGGCCTTGCCGGGACTGCTGGAGCAGGGCGGGCAGCTGGCGCTGCTGGGCGCAGGCGATCCGGTGCTTCAGGAAGGCTTCCTCGCGGCTGCGGCTGAACACCCGGGCCAGGTCGGCGTGCAGATTGGCTATCATGAAGCTTTCTCGCACCGCATTATGGGCGGCGCGGATGTGATTCTGGTGCCGAGCCGCTTTGAACCGTGCGGGTTGACGCAGCTTTATGGTCTGAAATACGGCACGCTGCCGCTGGTGCGCCGCACTGGCGGGCTTGCGGATACGGTGTCCGACAGCTCGCTGGAAAACCTGGCGGACGGCATCGCCAGCGGTTTTGTCTTTGAAGACAGCAATGCCTGGTCGCTGTTGCGGGCTATCCGACGCGCTTTCGTATTGTGGTCCCGTCCGTCTCTCTGGCGTTTTGTGCAGCGCCAGGCCATGGGGATGGACTTTAGCTGGCAGGTCGCGGCGAAGTCGTACCGCGAACTTTATCAACGCTTGTTGTAAAGGAACACGTGGATGAATGAACCCTTTAGCTACGCGTCGCCAACCCTGAGCGTGGAGGCGTTAAAACACTCTATCGCTTACAAGCTGATGTTCACCATCGGTAAAGATCCGGCTATCGCTAACAAACATGAGTGGCTAAACGCCACGCTGTTTGCCGTGCGCGACCGCATGGTGGAGCGCTGGTTGCGCTCCACGCGCGCGCAACTCTCGCAGGAAGTGCGTCAGGTGTACTATCTGTCGATGGAGTTTCTGATTGGCCGCACGCTCTCAAACGCGCTGTTGTCGCTTGGCATCTATGAAGATGTACAGGACGCGCTGGAGGGAATGGGCCTGAGTCTTGAAGAACTCATCGACGAAGAAAACGACCCCGGACTTGGCAACGGCGGCCTTGGGCGTCTTGCGGCCTGCTTCCTGGATTCGCTGGCGACGCTGGGCCTGCCGGGCCGCGGCTATGGCATTCGCTACGACTACGGCATGTTTAAGCAGAACATCGTTGACGGGCGTCAGAAAGAATCGCCGGATTACTGGCTGGAATATGGCAACCCGTGGGAGTTCCAGCGCCACAATACGCGCTATAAAGTGCGCTTCGGCGGCCGTATTCAGCAGGAAGGCAAAAAGACCCGCTGGGTGGAAACCGAAGAGATCATCGCGGTCGCTTCTGACCAGATCGTGCCCGGCTACGATACCGACGCCACCAATACGCTACGGCTCTGGAGCGCGCAGGCCAGTAGCGCCATTAACCTCGGTAAGTTTAACCAGGGCGATTATTTTGCGGCGGTGGAAGATAAAAACCACTCCGAGAACGTGTCGCGTGTGCTTTACCCGGACGACTCCACCTATTCGGGGCGCGAGCTGCGCCTGCGTCAGGAATATTTCCTGGTGTCCGCCACCGTGCAGGACATCTTAAGCCGCCATTACATGCTGCATAAAACCTACGCCAACCTGGCGCAGAAAGTGGCGATTCACCTGAACGATACCCACCCGGTGCTGTCGATTCCGGAGCTGATGCGTCTGCTTATTGACGAGCATAAGTTCACCTGGGATGAGGCGTTCGAGGTGACGTGTCAGGTGTTCTCCTACACCAACCATACGCTGATGAGCGAGGCGCTGGAGACCTGGCCTGTGGATATGCTCGGCAAGATCCTGCCGCGCCATCTGCAAATCATTTTCGAAATTAACGATTACTTCCTGCGTACCGTTCAGGATCAATACCCGAACGATACCGCGTTGTTAAGCCGCGTGTCGATTGTCGATGAGTCGGGCGGGCGTCGCGTGCGCATGGCCTGGCTGGCGGTGATTATCAGCCATAAGGTCAACGGCGTTTCTGAATTGCACTCGAACCTGATGGTGCAGTCGCTCTTTGCCGATTTTGCGAAGATCTTCCCGATGCGGTTCCTGAACGTCACCAACGGCGTGACGCCGCGCCGCTGGCTGGCGCTGGCGAACCCGGCGCTCTCTGAGGTGCTGGATGAGAATATCGGTCGCACCTGGCGCACCGATCTCAGCCAGCTGAGCGAGCTGGAGCAGCACATCGACTACCCGACGGTGAACCAGCAGGTGCGCGAAGCCAAGCTTGAGAATAAAAGGCGCCTGGCGATTTATATCGCGCAGCATCTCAATGTGGTGGTAAACCCGAAAGCGCTGTTTGACGTACAGATCAAACGTATTCACGAGTACAAGCGCCAGTTAATGAACGTGCTGCATGTTATTACGCGCTATAACCGCATCAAGGCCGATCCCGAGGCGGACTGGGTGCCGCGCGTGAATATTTTCGCCGGTAAAGCCGCCTCGGCGTATTACATGGCGAAGCACATTATTCACCTGATTAACGATGTGGCGAAGGTTATCAACAACGATGCGGAAGTGAAGGATCGGCTGAAAGTGGTCTTTATCCCGAACTACAGCGTCAGCCTTGCGCAGCTCATCATTCCGGCGGCGGATCTTTCAGAGCAGATTTCACTCGCGGGCACCGAGGCATCCGGCACCAGTAACATGAAGTTTGCGCTCAACGGCGCGCTGACCATTGGCACGCTCGATGGGGCGAACGTGGAGATGCAGGAGCATGTCGGCGAAGAGAACATTTTCATCTTCGGCAACACCGCAGATGAAGTGGAAGCGCTGCGCCGCGCTGGCTACAATCCGCGCGATTACTATGAGCAGGACGAAGAGCTGCGCCAGGTGCTGACCCAGATAGCTACCGGCGTGTTCAGCCCTGAAGAGCCGAGCCGCTACCGGGATCTGGTGGATTCGCTGATTAACTTTGGCGATCACTATCAGGTGCTGGCGGATTATCGCAGCTATGTGGATTGTCAGGATAACGTGGACGAGCTTTATCTTCAGCCGGAAGTGTGGACCACCCGCGCGATGCATAACATCGCCAACATGGGCTACTTCTCCTCTGACCGCACGATTCAGGAGTATGCGGAAAATATCTGGCATATCAATCCAGTACGCCTGTAAGATCGCTGTGTTATCAACATAACCAGAGTGGTGACACTCTGGTTTTTTTATGGGTGCGAAAGACAAGGATGACGAAGAAAAACACAGGGGTGGGGGCGCTGCTTGTATCGCTGATAGGTGCGCCATTACTGGCTCAGGTCTATGGGGCGGTCGCGGATATCGCGCTTTCCGGCGTGATGAGCTCGTTCGCCTCAGCGAACGTCGGCACCGCCATGCTGGTGTTGCTGCAAGGGGTATCACTGGCGCTGCTTGGGAAACGTCAGGCGACGCGGCGGCCCTACAGCGCACGCGCGTTCTGGGCTGTCTTTGGCTGGTATCTGCTGTGCGCGGCCGTGTTTAGTACCAGTGCGGCGTTTTTGCCCGACGCGCCGCGTGGCGCGCTATTCTTTGTCGGCTGGCTCCCGAGCGCGTACATCTGGCTGCTCGCGAGGGACGCTTTTTCTGTATGGCCGCTGTGGATCCCCGCGCTGGGACAGGGCATCGTGCTGGCAGGGTTTTATTACGGCCGACGCCGCGCCGCTTAAGCGCGTTATGCCTGGTACGGCGCCTCCATCAGAATGTGGCTCACACCTGCCGCGCCCACCACGCAGTTGCGGCCTGCGCGCTTCGCCTGATAAAGCGCGTCGTCCGCCCGGCTCTTCAGCGTTTCGCCGTTGACGTCCCCACCTGTGACGGTGGCGGCGCCTGCGCTTATCGTCAGCACTTTCTCTTCCCTCGGCGTCGCCGGGTGCGACAGTCGGGCGTGATGGATGGCTTCAAGGGCGCGTAGCGCCACACGCTGTGCGGCATGCGCATCCGCGCCGGGCAGAATAATCGCAAATTCTTCGCCGCCGTAGCGCGCGACTCTGTCGGTATTGTGCAACGGCAGATGACGCAGAATATCTCCCACCGCTTTCAGGCAGGCATCGCCCGCCACATGTCCCTGGGTGTCGTTATAGATTTTGAAATAGTCGATATCGAACATCACCAGCGAGACCGGCGCGCCGGTCGCCTGCGCGCGCGTGATGCACTGCTCCAGATAGATATCGAACTGGCGGCGGTTAGCCAGCCCCGTTAAGCCATCCAGCAGCGCCAGATCCTGTAAAATATGGTTCGAGCGCGTCAGATCGTCCCGCAGCCCGATAAGCTCTCGCTGATAACGCAGACTGGCGCGGATTTGCCGCAGCACCAGCACCCCGAAAATCAGCACCACGCCAAACAGTACGGCATTAAGCGCCAGCGTGGGAATATTGTTACGCCACCAGGCGGCGCGCAGTTCGTCAACGTCATAACCTGCCGACACCACCAGCGGATAGCGTTCAAGCGTGGCATAGCCGAAAATGCGCGGCACGCCGTCAATCGCCGATTTCCAGGCGCCGCCGCCGGTTGGGGCGATTTTCAGCATCCGGGTAAAGAGCGGGCTGGAGGAGAGGGTGCGGTTGATGTAGGAGTCGGGAAACGGGCGCACATACAGCACTGTGCTGTCCGCGAAGGTGATCCCCAGCGTGTCGCTCGGTCCCATCTCGTAATAGCCGTAAAACTGGCGGAAATAGTCGAGCTTCACCGTCGCCAGTAGCACGCCGTGAAAGCGCCCCTCGCGGTTATTCAGCCGCACCGAGACCGGTACGACCAGCTCGCCGGTGGAGCGGCTGCGGATCACATGACCAATATGAATGCCGGTATCGCTGTGCTGTGTGTGCCAGCGAAAATAGTCGCGGTCTGCGCTGTTGCCCTGCGCCGGAATGACGCTGGCGGACGTGGCTATCCAGTCGCCGTTGGCATCGTAGACAAACAACCCGTGCAACTGCGGCAGCTGGCGCTGCTGCTGGGCAAGCAGGCCGCGCGAGCCGTTCCAGTCGGCGGGCTGCAGGAAAATGTCCTCTGAGCGGCGCACCAGTTCATCGAGCGTTAACTGCACCTGAAGAAATGTATCTTCCGCCTGTCGCGCCAGCGAAATGGACTGGTTACGCGCCTGTCGCTCCGTCTCTTCGACGCTGTGTTGCCACGATTGCCATAGCGAGCTGCCGCTGACCGCTATCACCAGCAGCGAAATCAGCAGCAAAAAAGCCAGCATGACGGCATCCGGCGACCGGGATGTTGCCTTGCGCAAGCGGCGCTCTCCTGAGGACAGGGTCAATAACCCATAGTAATACGATGTTATTAAGTGTAGCGACAGAAAAACACGTCAATGCGGGGGGCTTGGCAGATAAAAAGACGCGGCCGCGCAGGAGGAAACGCGGCCGCGAAAGGGAAAGTATTACGAGGCGAGCGAGAGCGTCACGTTCGCTTTTTTACCGACGTTTTCGGTCAGCCACTGCGCTACGCGCGACTGTTCTTCAGCATTGAGCCACATGCCGAGTTTGGTACGGCGCCAGATGGCGTCGTCCAGACGGCGCACCCATTCGTGTTCCACCAGATAACGCAGCTCCGCTTCGTAGAACTCATGGCCAAAGTGTTCGCCCAGCGCGTTAAGATCGGCGGCATCGCCCAGAATCAGTTCGCTGTTGCTGCCGTAGGTGCGGGCATAGTGGCGCGCCAGCGCTTCGCTGATGAACGGATAGCGGCGACGCAGCTGCGCGGCGTAGTCGTCGCGCTCGCCCTGGAAAGCGCCGCCCGGCAACACGGCGTTACGGGTCCACGCCTGGCCGATATTGCTGTAATAGGACGACAGCTTTTCCATCGCGTGTTCGGCGAGCTTACGGTACGTCGTGAGTTTACCACCGAAGACCGACAGCAGCGGCGCCTGGCCGTTTTCATCGTGAATATCGAGCGTGTAATCACGGGTGATGGCTTGCGGAGAATCGGATTCGTCATCGCACAGCGGGCGCACGCCAGAGTAAGTCCAGACCACATCTTCGCGGGTCAGCTGTTTTTTGAAGTGCGCGTTATACACTTTCAGCAGATAACCGATTTCTGACTCATCGATCGCCACTTCTTTCGGATCGCCTTTGTATTCGACATCGGTAGTGCCGATTATCGAAAACTCTTCCATCCACGGAATAACAAACACGATGCGTTTATCTTCGTTCTGCAGGATGTAAGCCTGTTTCTGAGTGTGCACGCGCGGCACCACGATATGGCTGCCTTTGATCAGGCGGATGCCGTAAGGCGACTTCAGTTTCAGGCCGTCGTCGAAGAAGTTTTTCACCCACGGACCGGTGGCGTTTACTAAGCCGCGCGCCTGCCAGGTGTAGGTTTTGCCGGTATCGATATCTTCCGCTTCCACAATCCACATGCCGTTTTCGCGGCGCGCGGAGGTCGCGCGGGTGCGGGTCAGCACTTCGCCGCCTTTTTTCACGACCATCTGAGCGTTCGCCAGCACCAGACGGGCGTCATCGACCCAACAGTCGGAATATTCGAAACCGCGCACGATTTCCGGTTTCAGGACGGAATCCGCGCCAAAACGCAAACCGGTAGAGCCCGGCAGGCTGGTGCGTTTGCCGAGGTGATCGTACATAAACAGGCCGGTGCGGATCATCCACGCCGGACGCAGATGAGGGCGGTGCGGCAGACGAAAGCGCATCGGGAAGGCGATATGCGGCGCCATTTTCAGCAGCACTTCGCGCTCCGCCAGCGCTTCGCTCACCAGACGGAACTCGTAATGTTCCAGGTAGCGCAGGCCGCCGTGGATCAATTTGGAGCTGGCGGAAGAGGTGGCACATGCCAGATCCTGCGCTTCCAGCATCAGCACAGAGAGTCCACGCCCTGCGGCGTCTGCCGCGATACCGGCACCGTTGATGCCCCCACCTATCACAATCAGATCTTTGGTTTCCATGCTGCTGCCCTCACGCACTTTCGTTAAAGCTCATAAATGTTCGTTATCGCTCATAATAGCAAACAAACGCGCTTTTGATAACAACAAAAAAACATTTCAGTGTGATGTGAATAACATTATGGCGTTACAGACGGAGGAAGCCTTACACTTACGTTATTATCGGCATAACGCATCGTGCGTCGTTGGCCAGCCTTACGCCCCTTTAAAGATGAAAGAGAGCACTATGGATCAGTTTGAATGTATTAATGTCGAAGAAGCGCACCAGAAACTGCAACAGGGCGGCGCCGTGCTGGTGGATATTCGCGATCCGCAAAGCTATGCGATGGGCCACGCGCCCGGCGCGTTTCATTTAACCAACGCCACGCTGCCCGCTTTTATGCAGCAGACCGATTTCGATGTGCCGGTGCTGGTGATGTGCTATCACGGCAACAGCAGCAAAGGCGCGGCGCAGTATCTTCTCCACCAGGGGTTTGACCAGGTCTATAGCGTGGACGGCGGTTTCGACGCCTGGCATCGTCATTTCCCCGCAGAAGTGGCGCACGCAGAGAGTTAAGCATCGTGTCCGCGTCGTTCGCAGGTATACTGTTTTCCTCGTGTGGAGATACCTTTCTGAAAAGAACGACTTGCTATGTTGATGATTAACTCGTTTGACAACCCGCGTCTGGCGCAGGCGTTTGTTGACTATATGGCCACCCAGGGCGTGATACTGGAAATCCAGCGGCATGATACCTGGGATATCTGGCTTGCCGATGAAGCACAAGCGGAGAAGGTCAAAGCGGAGCTGAGCTATTTTCTCTCGCACCCGAGCGATCCGCGTTATCTCTCCGCCAGCTGGCAGACTGGGCAGTTGAACGCGGGTTTGCGCTACCGTTCTTATCCTTTTATGGCCACCGTGCGCGCCCATGCGGGCCCGCTGACGCTCGGCATGATGGCGCTGTGCGTCGTCGCGTATCTCGCGATGAGCTTTATCGGTTATGCGCAAGTGGCCGTCTGGCTTGCATGGCCTTTCGATCCCTCTCTCAAATTTCAACTCTGGCGTTATGTCAGCCCGCTGCTGCTGCACTTTTCCCTGCTGAGCCTGATCTTCAATCTGCTATGGTGGTGGTATCTTGCCGGTCCGCTGGAGAAGACCGTCGGCAGCGGTAAACTGCTGACGCTCACGCTGGTCACCGCGCTGGTGGGCGGCGTTATCCAGTATCAAATCGCGGGCCCGTGGTTCGGCGGCCTTGGCGGCGTCGTCTATGCGCTGGTGGGCTACGTCTGGCTTCGCGGCGAACGCGAACCGGAAAGCGGGCTACATCTGCCCCGCGGCATTCTGGTGTTTATGCTGTTGTGGCTCGCCATCGGCGGACTGGGGTTGTTTGGCAACAAGACGGCGAATGCCGATCTGGTGGCGGGGATGCTGATTGGCCTGGCGATGGCCATGACGGATACCCTGCATGCGCGAAAACGAAAATAATACGGCAACACGTCAGGAGAAGGGTGTGAAGCAAACACAACGTCACGATGCCATTATTGAACTGGTAAAAAAACAGGGCTATGTCAGTACCGAAGAGCTGGTGGAGCAGTTTGACGTCAGCCCGCAAACCATCCGCCGCGATCTCAACGATCTCGCCGAACAAAACATGATCCTGCGCCACCACGGCGGCGCGGCGTTGCCGTCGAGTTCGGTTAACACTTCCTGGCATGACCGCAAGGCGACCCAGACGGCGGAAAAAGAGCGCATCGCCTACAGAGTGGCGAGCCAGATCCCCAACGGCGCGACGCTGTTTATCGATATTGGCACCACGCCGGAGGCGGTGGCGCATGCGCTGTTAAACCATGAAAACCTGCGCATCGTGACCAATAACCTGAACGTGGCGAATACGCTGATGGTGAAGGACGATTTCCGCATCATTCTGGCGGGGGGTGAACTGCGCAGCCGCGACGGCGGGATCATTGGCGAGGCGACGCTCGACTTTATCTCTCAGTTCCGGCTCGATTTCGGCATTCTGGGTATCAGCGGCATCGACAGCGACGGCTCACTGCTGGAGTTCGATTATCACGAGGTGCGCACCAAGCGCGCGATTATTGAGAACTCGCGTCACGTGATGCTGGTGGTGGATCACTCCAAATTTGGCCGTAACGCGATGGTGAATCTGGGCAGTATCAGCCTTGTGGACGCGGTGTATACCGACATTATGCCGCCCGCCGGCGTGATGCAGGTGATTAACGCCAATAAGGTGCAATTAGAGTTGTGCTGATGTGGTGAGTTTTGCGGCGACGGTTGTCCGCGGAACGGCGGGTGCGCTGCGCTTACCCGCCCTACGGTGGCTTGTAAGGTGAGTAAGCGCAGCGCACCCACCATTAACGCGAATTACTGCTCACCCTAAACCCCATACCCCATCATTTTCAACAACTGCTGGGCGTGCTGAACGGCATCCTGACGGTGCGCCACACCAAGCTTCTGATACAAATTCCGGATATGGGTTTTAATCGTGGTCGCCGCCACATCAAGCTCGCCGGCAATCTGATCGTTGCTGTAACCGGAATAGATAAGCCCCAGCACCTGCCATTCACGCTGCGTCAGCGGGCTGGTGCGAATTAACTCCGGCACTTCCGGATGATTCAGCAGCTTATTGACGAAATTCTCATCAAAATGCGCGAACTTGTGGCGATGATGCTGGTTAATATCGCGCAAAATACGCTGCGCGCGATGCTGTTCGATCTCCGGCAGCGTATTAAGCTGCAACAGCTGACGCAACTGCTGCGCCATCGCCTCGCCTTCAATCACGAAATGGCTGATAAACCCGGTGCGGTTCGCCAGCGTTAACGCCTCCATCAGCACCCGCTGGGCGTCGCTTTTCCGCCCGGCATTCCAGTAAAGCTGATTCAGCAACAGCAGGTTGCGGTTGATATCGCTCATCAGACGCAGGCTGCGGGCGTTTTCATTCAGCTCTTCCAGCACCATCTCCGCAGGCTCGTAATCGCCAAGCAGGATCTGGACGCGGGCGATATTGCGCCACTGACTTTGCAGGAAATGGTTATTGGCGAAGGCCGGTTTCGGCGTCTGGCGCAGCCAGGCGGCCGCCGCGGCTTTGTCGCCTGTCATCTGCCAGTAAATCACTCGCACTTTGTCGGCGTTAGAGACCCAGTCGCTGTGGTAATGCCCGTTACCGAGCAGGTTTTCGAGACGGTTCAGATGGCCGCGGGCGTTGTCGAGATCGCCGCGCGCCAGCGAGCACTGCACCAGCAACGCCAGACACTGCAACTGCTGCTGCGGCTGGTAGTTCGCCAGCACGGTCATGCCCGTACGCGCGCAGGCTTCCGCTTCATCCAGCCGCGCCCAGGCCCACAGCAGCTGCGCGCGAATGCGCAGCAGGAACTCATGCAGCGGCAGCTGTTCGAGATGCTGCTCCTGAATCAGGATAAACGCCTTCTCCTGCGTCTCCCAGGCGGCCTGTAAAAAGCCCTGGGCGAAGAGAATTTCGCTCTGCTGGATAAGGCTCCAGAGCGCGTAATGCCAGACATCGTGACGGCGCGCCATCAGCTCAGTTTGCTGCATTACCGACAGCGATTTCGTTAAATCGCCTTTGCAGTGCAGCACTTCGCCGTGTACCGACGTCGCCACAATGCGGCTGTAGAAATTCGCCAGCGGCAGCGTCTCCAGCGCGACCATCGCCAGCCGCTCGGCCTCGTCCGGGTCGCCGTCGTTAATCGCCACCTGCGCGCGCAGGGCGTTGAATTCGCCATGCAGCGTGTCGTCCATTTCGCCTTTCATCTCCTGCTCGGCGCGCGCCAGCAGGGTATTTACTTCGCTGTAGCGGTGCTGGCTCTGCATCAGCCAGGCCTGCAACAGCACGAGGCGCGGGTTCGCCAGCAGGCTCTCCCAGGGCAGGGCTTTTAAAGACTGTTCCAGCAGAGTGAGTTCACTGTGGTTGAACAGCCCCCAGGCGTGATTGAGCAGAATATCGCGCAGCATATTGGCATCGCCCGCGGCAAGCGCGTGGTGGATGGCTTCACTCGGAAAGCCTTGCGCCATCCAGCTCTCCGCCGCCGCGCGGTGGATATCCGGCAGCTCTGTCGACAGCTCCCACTGGCAGCGCTGACGCAGGAAGTTACCGAACAGCGGGTGATAGCTGAACCATTCACCGGAATCATCCATACGCTGCAAAAACAGCCCCTGACGCTCAATCTCCTCCAGCCGCATCTGACCGTTCTCTTCGCCGGTCACGCGCACAATGAGCGCGTCGTTCATCGAGCGCAGCAGGGCGCTTTTCAGTAAAAACTGGCGGGTGTCGTTATCGACGTTGTTCAGGACTTCATCGACCAGATAATCGGAGAGATGGCTGGCGTTAATGCCCGCCAGGCGGCGCGCCGACTGATGCACTGCGCCAGTATTCTGACGCGCCGACAGAGCGATGAGTTGCAGGGCGGTGGCCCAGCCTGCGACGTCGTCGCAAAGGCGGCTGCTCTGCGCCGGTTCGATGGGTTGGCTCAGGCGGCAGTCGAAAAACTGACGCGCTTCCTGGTGCGTAAAGGCGAGCTGCTGGCTGCCGATTTCGAGTAACTGTTCGCGCACGCGCAGGTTGGCGATGCCCAACTGCGGCAGGTTACGCGACAGGACTACCAGCGTCAGGTGGTCAGGCTGATGGCGCAGGAAGAAGCGCATCGCCTCATGGATAGCCGGGTTGGTGATGAGGTGGTAATCATCAATCACCAGAAAAAGCGGCCGCGGCCACTCCGCCAGTTCAATAAAAAGCTGGGCGAAAAGCGATGAAAGGCTCGCGTACTGGCGTTTTTGCGCCATCACTTCGCTACTGGCGCAGTGGCCGCCGGTGGCCTGCTGGATAGCGGCGATAAGATAGCTGGCGAAGCGCTCCGGCTGGTTGTCGCCTTCATCAAGCGAATACCACCCCAGTTCGGTTTTACCTGCGGCCCACTGGGAAATTAACGTTGTTTTTCCGTAGCCGGCGGGACTGGTGATAAGCGCCAGCCGGTAGTTGCTAGCGCCGGATAATTTAGCCAGCAGACGTTCACGAACCACAGTGTGTTCAAGACGAACCGGGCGACTTAACTTAGACGGTATCAACATAGGATCACTTCACTGTGCAGGAGGCAAAGAGATGACGATTTTTTTTGAGCTTCGTAATTAATACTAAATTAAGGTCGGACAGAATCGGGCTGAATGCAAGTTATGTCCTTTTTGGGGCATCTTAAAGTTGCACTCTGTCACATTTCCATTTTTTCTGTGAATATTTCAGCCCCGTACGCCTGCGAAGGCCGTTGGCTCTGGCTTCGCGTTCCGTCGCGGCTGATTTTTATTTCGCCATCGGCGCAGTAAACTTTGCAAACCGGGAGCCGTTTTGCCGGTTTTTGTGCGCGAAATCACCGTAAAAAAGCGTCAGAACGGGGCTGAAGCGTTATTTTTAGTGAGAATTCATTTCTGCGGTAACCGCGTACCTGGCGGGGTGGCTGTGTCAGAGTACAACGCGGCGTGAAGGGGCCGAAGGTGTAGTATTTCCTGCGTGTTTTACCGCTTTTCGTGTGGGTTTTAGTGCCCGGGATCACAGTTTTTGCTACTACCCGTTCCTCCTCCCTCGCTAATCCTGCGCAGGATGAGGAATTCGCAAAGGGGGCCGGGCAAACTAGCGGAAATTCTCCTTATTTTTGCTACAGGACCCCGATTCACTATGTCACAGCCCACCTTTAACCCGGTCGAATTCGAGGCTGCTCTGACCCGTCAGTGGCAGCGTTTTGGTTTACACAGCGCCAAAGAAATGACGCAGCGCCAGTGGTGGCAGGCGGTCAGCGGCGCGCTTTCGGAAATGCTCGTCGCGATCCCGCCGCACCAGCCGCAGGCGAAACAGCGTCATGTGAACTATATCTCGATGGAGTTTCTGATTGGCCGTCTGACCGGCAACAACCTGCTCAACCTTGGCTGGCACGATGAGGTGAGCCGCATTCTGGAAAGCCATAATATTCATCTGGGCGATTTGCTGGAGCAGGAAACCGATCCGGCGCTGGGGAACGGCGGCCTGGGGCGTCTGGCGGCCTGCTTCCTGGATTCCATGGCGACCGTGGGGCAATCGGCGACCGGCTATGGCCTGAACTACCAGTACGGCCTGTTCCGCCAGTCTTTCGAAGACGGCAAACAGATGGAAGCGCCGGACGACTGGCACCGCCGCAGCTACCCGTGGTTCACCCATAACGAGGCGCTGGATGTGCAGGTGGGCATCGGCGGTAAAGTGATTAAAGACGGGAAAACCGCGCGCTGGGTGCCGGGGTTCGTCATTACCGGCGAAGCGTGGGATCTGCCGGTGGTGGGTTACCGTAACAGCGTGGCGCAGCCGCTGCGTCTGTGGCAGGCGACGCACGCCCATCCGTTCGATCTGACCAAATTCAACGACGGCGATTTCCTGCGCGCTGAGCAGCAGGGCATCGACGCGGAAAAACTGACCAAAGTCCTCTACCCGAACGACAACCATCAGGCGGGCAAAAAACTGCGTCTGATGCAGCAATATTTCCAGTGCGCCTGTTCCGTTGCCGATATTCTGCGTCGCCATCATCTGGCGGGTCGCAAACTGGCTGAGCTGCCGGATTACGAAGTCATCCAGCTTAACGATACGCACCCGACCATCGCTATTCCTGAACTGCTGCGCGTGCTTATCGACGAGCATCAGCTGAGCTGGGACGACGCCTGGGCGATCACCAGCCGCACCTTCGCCTACACCAACCACACCCTGATGCCGGAAGCGCTGGAGTGCTGGGACGAGCGCCTGATCCGCACGCTGCTGCCGCGTCATATGCAGATTATCAAAGAGATCAATACGCGCTTTAAAAAGCAGGTGACGAAAACCTGGCCGGGCGACGAGGCGGTCTGGGCGAAACTGGCTGTGGTACACAACGGCCAGGTACGTATGGCGAACCTCTGTGTGGTGAGCGGTTTTGCGGTGAACGGCGTGGCGGCGCTGCACTCCGATCTGGTCGTCAAAGATCTGTTCCCGGAATACCACCAGCTGTGGCCGAATAAATTCCACAACGTCACCAACGGCATCACGCCGCGCCGCTGGATGAAGCAGTGCAACCCGGCGCTGGCCGCGCTTATCGACAAAACACTGAAAAAAGAGTGGGTGAACGATCTCGACGCGCTGGCCGGGCTGGAGAAATATGCCGACGACGCCGCGTTCTGCAAGGCGTACCGCACTATCAAGCAGGAAAACAAACAGCGTCTGGCGGCGTATATCCATGCCCGTACCGGCATTGAAATCAACCCGAACGCGCTGTTTGACGTGCAGATCAAACGCCTGCATGAGTACAAACGTCAGCACCTCAACCTGCTGCACATCGTGGCGCTGTACAAAGAAATTCGCGAAAACCCGAACGCGAACCGCGTGCCGCGCGTCTTCCTGTTTGGCGCAAAAGCCGCACCGGGTTACTACCTCGCGAAAAATATCATCTACGCTATCAACAAAGTGGCGCAGGCGGTGAATAACGATCCGCGGGTCGGCGATAAGCTGAAAGTGGTCTTCCTGCCGGATTACAACGTCTCGGTCGCCGAGATGATGATCCCGGCGGCGGATATCTCCGAGCAGATCTCAACCGCCGGTAAAGAAGCGTCCGGCACCGGCAACATGAAGCTGGCGCTGAACGGCGCGCTTACCGTCGGGACGCTGGATGGCGCGAACGTCGAGATTGCCGAACAGGTGGGCGAAGAGAACATCTTTATCTTCGGCCATACCGTCGAAGAAGTGAAAGCGCTGAAAGCCAAAGGGTATGACCCGGTGAAATGGCGCAAAAAAGACAAACTGCTGGATGAAGTACTCAAAGAGCTGGAAAAAGGCGTCTACGCGGATGGCGATAAGCACGCTTTCGATCAGATGTTGCACAGCCTTGGCAAACAGGGCGGCGACCCGTACCTGGTGATGGCGGACTTCTCGGCCTATGTTGAAGCCCAGAAGCAGGTGGATGTGCTCTACCGCGACCAGGAAGCCTGGACCCGTGCGGCTATTCTCAATACCGCGCGCTGCGGCATGTTCAGCTCTGACCGCTCCATCCGGGATTATCAGCAACGTATCTGGCAGGCAAAACGCTAAAGGAGCCGCCATGGAAAGCAAACGCCTTGACTCCTCCGCCCTTGCGGCGGGGATTAGCCCTAACTACATCAATGCGCACGGCAAACCGCAGGCGATTGGCGCTGAGACCAAACGGCGTTTGCTGGAAGCGATGAACCCTGAGGCCGCGCCGAAAGCGGCCGATAAATCGCCGCTGCCGCCGGTGAAAGTGGTGACGAAAAGCCGCCGTATGCAGTTAACGCCGCAAGGCCGCGGTGACTACCACTGGCTGCTGACCAGCGAAACCGGCGAGCAGTTTAGCGGCAACGCGCGCGGCGGCGAGGCGCTGACGCTGCCTGCGAAGCTGGAAGAGGGGTATCACACGCTGACGCTCACGCGTGACGATAATCGCTGGCACTGTCGGCTTATCGTCGCGCCGAAGCGTTGCTATGAGCCGCAGGCGCTGCGTGAGGGTAAAAAACTCTGGGGCGCGTGCGTACAGCTTTACACGCTGCGCTCGCAAAACAACTGGGGCATCGGGGATTTCGGCGATCTGAAAGCGATGCTGAATGAAGTGGGCCCGCGCGGCGGCGCGTTTATCGGCTTAAACCCGATCCATGCGCTCTACCCGGCGAACCCGGAAAGCGCGAGCCCGTACAGCCCGTCGTCCCGCCGCTGGCTTAACGTTATCTATATTGACGTTAACGCCGTGGAAGATTTTCGGCGTAGCGATGAGGCGCAGACCTGGTGGAAGCGCGACGCCACGCAGCAGGCGCTGAAAGCGGCCCGCGAGTCGCAGTGGGTCGATTACTCGACCGTGACCATGCTGAAGCTCACGGCGCTGCGGATGGCCTGGACGCGCTTCTCCACGCGCGGTCCGGATGATGACGATGTGGTGGCGTTTCGCGATTTCGTGGCCCGCTCGGGCGAAAGCCTTTACTGGCAGGCGGCGTTCGACGCGATTCACGCCTGGCAGGCGCAGGAAGATCCGATGCGCTGGGGCTGGCCGGCCTGGCCGAAAGCGTATCAGAACACCAGCAGCCCGGAAGTGCAGGCGTTTTGCAAAAAACGGGCGGATGAGGTCGATTTTTATCTCTGGCTGCAATGGCTCGCGTATGAGCAGTTTGCCCGCTGCTGGGAGACCAGCCAGTCATACGACATGCCGATCGGGCTGTATCGCGATCTGGCGGTTGGCGTGGCGGAAGGCGGCGCGGAAACCTGGTGCGACCGCGAGCTGTACTGCCTGAAGGCGTCGGTCGGCGCGCCGCCGGATATTCTGGGGCCGCTTGGCCAGAACTGGGGCCTGCCGCCGATGGATCCTCACGTGATGCAGGCGCGCGCCTACGAGCCGTTTATCGAACTTCTGCGCGCCAATATGACCCACTGCGGCGCGCTGCGCATCGACCATGTAATGTCGCTGCTGCGTCTGTGGTGGATCCCGTACGGCGAAACAGCGGATAACGGCGCTTACGTGCAGTATCCGGTCGACGATCTGCTGGCGATCCTCGCGCTCGAAAGCCAGCGCCACCGCTGTATGGTGATCGGCGAAGATCTCGGTACGGTTCCGGCGGAGATCGTCGGCAAGCTGCGCGACAGCGGCGTCTACTCGTACAAAGTCCTCTACTTTGAAAACGAAGGGGGCAGCCGCTTCCGCGCGCCGAAACGCTGGACGTCGCAGGCGATGGCGGTCGCGACCACTCACGATCTGCCGACGCTGCGCGGCTACTGGGAAAGCGGCGATTTAACCCTCGGTAAAACGCTGGGGCTCTATCCCGATGAAGAGGTGTTAGAAGGGCTGTACGCCGATCGCGAGCGGGCCAAACAGGGACTGCTGGAGAGCTTGCATCAGCATGGCTGCCTGCCGAAACGCGCAGGACACCACGCCGCGCGCATGAAAATGGGCGCCACGCTGAACCGCGCGCTCCAGCGCTATATCGCCGACAGCAATAGCGCGCTGCTCGGACTTCAGCCGGAAGACTGGCTGGATATGGCGCAGCCGGTGAACGTGCCAGGCACCAGCTATCAGTACCAAAACTGGCGTCGCAAGCTCACCGTCGATCTGGAAACCATGTTTGCCGACGACACCGTTAACCGGCTGATCAAAGACCTCGATAAACGTCGCCGCGCCGCATCGGCGGTAAAGCGTAAATAACAGTTCGCCCCTGCGCGTCGCAAAACACGCGCAGGGGCGACTATTTTTGCCTCCCTCAATAAAAAGCTTGCTTTGTGGGAGCCAGCATGCGTTAATGCACTCCTCGGTTTGCGAGACAGACCCGTCGAAAAGCAGTTTAGTAAAGCAGTTCTCATTTCAAGTGTTATCCCAAGATATCCCTTCTTTTTGAGTCTCCTCCATAAGCGCTAAGTAAATTCTGTTATGCAGGCCACGCAACGCCGTAAGGCTCAATGATTTTTTAAGGTGATAACATGTCTGATAAAATGACTGGTTTAGTAAAATGGTTTAACGCGGAAAAAGGTTTCGGCTTCATTACTCCGGACAACGGTAGCAAGGACGTTTTCGTTCACTTCTCCGCAATCCAGGACAACGGCTTCAAAACCCTGGAAGAAGGCCAGAAGGTCTCTTTCACCGTTGAAAGCGGCGCGAAAGGCCCGGCAGCTGCGAACGTAACTGCCATCTAATCGCTCCCCTTGCGCGGTTTCCGACAGCGATGACGGGTTAACCCTGAGCAGTGAAATCGACGCAAAAAAAGAACCCGCCTTGTGCGGGTTTTTTTATTCCGAGCATACGCGAAAAAAAAGCCCGCTTAAAGCGGGCTTTTTTAATAGCTTGCGATCGCGCTTAGTAGTAAGAGTGCTCGCCGCGCTGGTGCTCGGTGAGATCGCGCACGCCTTTAAGTTCCGGGAACTCGTTCAGCAGCTGCTTCTCGATACCTTCTTTCAGCGTCACGTCTACCATGGAGCAGCCGTTGCAGCCGCCGCCGAATTGCAGAATGGCGTAGCCTTCGTCGGTGATCTCCATCAGCGTGACGCGGCCGCCGTGGCCTGCCAGCTGCGGGTTGATCTGCGACTGCAGTAAATATTCCACGCGCTCCATCAGCGGCGCGTCATCCGCCACTTTACGCATTTTCGCGTTAGGCGCTTTCAGCGTGAGCTGCGAGCCCAGCTGGTCGGTCACGAAATCGATTTCCGCATCTTCCAGATACGGCGCGCTCAGCTCGTCGACATAGGCGGTGAGCAGGTCGAATTTCAGTGCGGTATCCGTAGCTTCCACGGCATCGGGCGGGCAGTAGGACACGCCGCATTCAGCGTTCGGGGTGCCTGGGTTGATAACGAATACGCGGATCTGCGTCCCTTCTTCCTGGCTTGCCAGTAGCTTGGCAAAGTGTGCCTGGGCGGCATCGGAAATACGGATCATAGCAATGGCCTAATAGTTGACTATTTTAGTTGGTTATAATACGCCCATCATCGAGGCTCTACAAGGTTCGACACAGGCACCATACCTGGACAGTCGCCGCGCCGTTGCGCTTAAGCAGGCGCGCGATCCGGGCAACAGTACTCCCTGTCGTGACGACATCATCCACAATAACGATATGGAGACCCGCCACCGGTAATTCAACCCGGAAGGCGTTTTTCAGGTTGCTGCGCCGCTGCCGGGCGTTGAGCTGCCGCTGGGGCGGGGCGGCTTTGATGCGCGCTACCGCGTCCGGCGCATAGCGTATCCCGAGCCAGCGTGACAGCGCCCTGGCGATAAGTGCGCTTTGGTTAAAACCGCGTCGCCAGGCGCGTGTACGGTGCAGCGGCACGCTGATGAGCAGATCCGCCGCGGGAAGCGCGCCGCTGCGCTTCGTGGCAAGAATTTTCAACAGCAACAGGCGGGCGAGCGCGGGCGCAAGCGCCGTACATCCTTGAAATTTAAACTGATGCACCAGTCCGCTTACCGGCGGCGCGTACTCGCTCGCGGCGAGTAGCCGCTGCCAGACGGGTGGCTTTTGCAGGCAGCGGCCGCACGGCTGTGTCTCACACGCGGCAGGCAGCCCGCACTGCGGGCATACCGGTATCTGCCGCAACCGCTGGCAGCGCGAGCAAATTCCCCAGTCCGGCACGCGCAGCGGCATCCGGCATAGCCAACACATCCCCGGTATTGTTAGCATGACAACCTCCTTGTACATCAACCATGAGAAGAGTAACGGATGAATGACATCTGGTGGCAGACCACGGGCGAAGGAAATTGTCATCTTGTGCTGCTGCACGGGTGGGGGCTGAATGCCGAAGTGTGGCGTTGCATTTCGCAGGAATTACGCTCGCACTTTACGCTGCATCTGGTCGACTTGCCGGGCTACGGGCGCAGCCAGGGCTTTGGCGCGCTGACGCTTGATGAGATGGCGCGCCTGGTGGCGAGCCGTGCGCCTGAACGCGCCGTCTGGCTGGGCTGGAGCCTTGGCGGGCTGGTGGCAAGCCAGGTGGCGCTCAATGAACCGTCGCGCGTCGAGGCGCTGGTGACGGTCGCCTCGTCGCCCTGTTTTCAGGCAGGCGACGACTGGCCCGGCATTAAGCCCGAAGTGCTAAGCGGGTTTCAGCGTCAGCTGAGTGAAGATTTTCAGCGCACGGTGGAGCGTTTTCTGGCGCTGCAAACGCTCGGCACCGAGACGGCGCGCCAGGATGCGCGCGTGCTGAAATCTATCGTACTGGCGCAACCGATGCCCGGTGCTGAGGTATTAAACGGCGGGCTGGAGATCCTGAAAACCGCCGATCTGCGAGAGGCGCTCGCCGCCTGGCAGGGGCCGTTTTTACGCCTCTACGGGCGTCTTGACGGGCTGGTGCCGCGCAAGGTCGCCGCGCTGCTTGATGAACGCTTTCCTGAAAGCGAATCGCTGGTGTTTGATAAAGCCGCCCACGCGCCGTTTATTTCTCATCCGCGAGAATTCTGCGACGCGTTGCTGGCGTTACAGGCTCGCCTGGCAAACCTGTGAAAGCGCGCCATACTTAAGATGTCGTTGTTATCGGGGCGTTTTTATCCCGCCCTTAACATCATCTGAGCAGGGAGTCATTCTTATGAAATTACGCACCGGTATGCTGTTGTCTGTGGTTCTGGGTTCGCTCTCTTTTGGCGCGCTGGCCGCGGAAGAACTGCAAAAAGATAAAGTCAAAGAGATGAATCTCACCAAAATCGGCACTATCGTCTCTGACAAAGGCACCGCGCCGATGGACGCGAAAGAAGAACTGATTAAGAAAGCCGATGAAATGGGCGGCAAATATTATGTCATCACCAGCGGCGAGAAAACCGGTAAGGATATTCACGCCACGGCGGATGTTTACAAATAAGCGATTTATCAATAAGAAAAGGGGCGGGCACGATGCCCGCCCTGTCGGTTACCGCAACCGCCACACCTCTTGACGGCACGCCTTGCCCTCCGGGCAGTGGCGACAGCTGCCGCTCAGGCAGCCCGACAGCCACTCCTCCTGACGTTCCGCTTTCCCCATCGTCTCCAGGCGACTGAGCATGGCATTGACCAGCGGCAGCGGCGTCGCGAGCTGTTCGCTAATACGCTGCGCGTCCATTCTTCCCGAGAGCGCCAGCAGATCCCGCACCTCAATCAGCGTGGCCATCAGTGACACTCCCCGGCGGTCGTTTCGCAGCAGCGGGCCTCGCGACGCGGCGCCAGCAGGCTCACATTCACGCGGCTGCGCGCCCGGCGTAATGTCGTGAGCAGCGCGATATTAAACAGAACGACCGCCAGCATCGCCGTAAGGCTATAGAGCGGATGCGCCTGGAATGTCGCGCCCTGGTAGAACAGCGTCGCCAGTGAATACGCGATATTCAGTCCCCAGAGAATCGAAAAGCCCATCCAGCCGCGGCTTGATTCGCGGGCGATGGCGCCCATCACCGAGATGCAGGGAATATAGAGCAGCACGAACACCAGATAGCTGTAAGCGGCGGCTTCGCTGCCAAATTTAGCGCTCATCACGCCCATCGCCCCGGTCGCCATCTCACCGTCGCCTTTGCTGGCTTCGATAGGGTTTGCCAGCACGCTCAGGCTGAAGGTGTCTTTCAGGCTCTGCCAGGTTTCCGCCAGCGCGCCGGTCAGCTCGGCCTTCAGGCTAAAGCTCGCGGCATCGAACGGGGCTTCATGGATGTTTTCGGCGGTATAAAGCGTGTTCAGCGTGCCGACCACGACTTCTTTCGCCATCGCGCCGGTGAATAACCCGACGGTGGCCTGCCAGTTGTCTTCCTGCACGCCGATCGGTTTTAACAGCGGCGTCAGTACGCGGCTGACGGAGGCCAGCGCGGAATCGTTAATGTTGTCCACGGTCTTGCCGCTGAACGAAAAGCTATTCAGCGCGCCAATGAACACACTGACAATGACGATGACTTTCCCGGCGCGCAGCACAAAGCCTTTCAGGCGCTGCCACGTTTGCAGCAGCAGGCTTTTCAGGTGCGGCACGTGATATACCGGCAACTCCATCACAAACGGCGTGGCTTCGCCGCGCATGATCGTAAACTTCAGCATCAGGCCGGTCAGGATCGCCATGACGATGCCAAGCAGATAGAGCGAAAAGACCACCAGCGCGCCCTGCTGACCAAAAAAGGCGGCGGCGAATACCGCGAAAATCGCCAGTCGCGCGCCGCAGGACATAAATGGCGCCATCATGATAGTCATCAACCGTTCGCGCGGCGCATCCAGCGTGCGGGCGCCCATCACCGACGGCACGTTGCAGCCAAAGCCCACAATCAGCGGAACGAACGATTTACCCGGCAGACCCAGCGCCTGCATCAGGCGATCCATCACAAACGCCGCGCGGGCCATATAACCGGAATCTTCAAGAAACGACAGAAACAGGTACATCATGCCGATTTGCGGCACGAGCGGCAGCACGGTGTTGATGCCGCCGCCAATCCCCTGGGCGAGGAACAGCGTCAGCCAGGTAGGGAAATGCAGCGTGTAACCGACCCATTGCAGCCCGTGAATGAAAATCGCCACGGAGCCCGCGTCGAAAATCGGCTGCAACGCGCCGCCGATGTTAATGGCGAGCAGAAACATCAGGTACATCACGCCGAGAAAGACCGGCAAACCCAGAAAACGGTTGAGAATAATGTTATCCAGCGCGGCTGTGAGGCGGTGCGGCTCGGCGGTGAGGCTGTTGCTGACGGCGTCGCAAAGGGTGGAAATACTCTGGTAGCGGGCGTCAACGATATGCAGCGCCGGGTCATCAAGCTGGCTCTCAAGCTGCGCCTGAATGTGCGGGAGCCGTGCGGCGGCATCGCCCGCCACACTGTGGCTATAGATATCGCCTTCGAGCATTTGCAGCCCGAGCCAGCGGCGTTGCTGGGCGGAGAGATCGCCGGGCATCGCCGCCGCCAGGGTCTCAGCCGCTTCAGAAAGCGGCGCCGGGTAATGGACGCGCTCAATAGTCTGATTACGCTTGTGGCGGTCAATGGCGAGCTTCAGGCTGTCGATGCCGCGGGCGCGCGTAGAAACCAGCGGTACGACCGGGCAGCCGAGGCGGTTCGCCAGCGCGTCGATATCAATGCGGATGTTTTGTTTGTCGGCGATATCCAGCATGTTCAGCGCGACCACGCATGGAATGCCGAGCTCCAGCAGTTGCAGCGTCAGGTAGAGGTTGCGCTCAAGGTTGGAGGCGTCCACCACGTTTATCAGCATGTCCGCATCGCCGCTGAGGATGTAGTGGCAGGCGATTTGTTCATCGAGCGAGGTTTGCGAAGAAATCGTAGTCAGAGAGTAGGTGCCAGGCAGATCGACCAGCGTCACCTGGTGATCGGTCGTCGCGAAGCTGCCCTCTTTACGCTCTACCGTCACGCCCGCCCAGTTGCCCACGCGCTGCCGCGCGCCGGTAAGCTGATTAAATAGCGTCGTTTTGCCGGAGTTCGGATTGCCGATTAAGCCGATGGTTAATTTTTTCATTTGCGTTAACTCAACACAGAAAGAGGTCAGCGGGTCGCTTCAACCTGCAAAAGCGCCAGATCTTTTTTTCGCAGCACCAGGCTTACGCGTCGGGTTTCGATATGAATCGGGTCCCCCAGGGGAGCTACGCGTTTTACCTCAAACGATGAACCCGGCAGCATGCCGAGCGACAGTAACTTCTGGCGGTAGGCCGGGCTGATTTCCCGGGCGAAACCCGTGATTTTCCAGCTGCTGTTAGGTGTGAATTGCATAGGACCTGCTTATTCCGAATGCGCTCAGCGGCGGTGAGCCGTAGCGATACAACGGCCAGGAGCCGACTATTGCGCGGGAAGGGTTGTTTATCTGATTAAGATGGTAATGAGAATGGTTTTTATCTTCAATGCAATAATGCAGCGTAACGATACTTTCTGATGTTTATTTGTTCTGGCGCAAAAAAACGCGGTCACCCGCGTTTTCAATAGACGTGGTCAAATTATTTATTCTTTATTTTTCATTTAATTAAAATTAAAAGCGGCCAGAGATTATTTTGACACCTTTTATGAGTGTTATTTATTTGTTCGAGTTGTTGTTTAAATGAAAAATGTAACCGCGTTCATATTTGATTTTATTTCTGAATGTGGATTTTTAAATAATTTTTGCGGTACGGGCAAGGAATGACAGGTGGGTGCGCTGCGCTTACCCACCCTACAACTACATAAATGGCCGTTAACGCTGCGGTGGGTGCGCTACCCCACAGAATCAACGCGTCTGTCAAAACGTAGGGCGGGTAAACGTAGCGCACCCGCCATGGATATCACCCGAAAAACCAATAAAAAAGGCCGGTTTTCCGACCTTATGTGTTGTGCTGCGGCTTAACGCTTTTTGCCGAACGCGGCGGCGAGCGCATCGCTCATCGCGCTGTTGCCGCCCGCGCCGCTGTCGCGCGCCGGTTTACGGTTATTCTGCGCCGGGCGCTTCTGCGGCTCGCGGCTATTGCCGCCGCGCCGCGCGTTGCCTTCGCCTGGCTGCTCGTCGAGACGCATGGTCAGCGCGATACGCTTACGCGGTAAATCCACTTCCAGCACCTTCACCTTCACGATATCGCCCGCTTTCACCACGGTGTGCGGATCCTCGACGAATTTGTCGGAGAGCGAGGAGATATGCACCAGACCATCCTGATGCACGCCGATATCCACAAACGCGCCGAAATTGGTCACGTTGGTCACCGCGCCTTCCAGCACCATGCCCGGCTGGAGATCGTTCATCGTCTCCACGCCGTCGGCGAACTGGGCGGTTTTGAATTCCGGACGCGGGTCGCGACCCGGTTTTTCCAGCTCTTTAATAATGTCGGTCACGGTCGGCACGCCGAAACGCTCATCGGTAAAATCCACCGCCTTCACGTTACGCAGCGCGCTGCTGTTGCCCATCAGATCGCGCAGCGACTGCTCCGTCGCCGCCAGAATGCGCTCCACCACCGGGTAGGCTTCCGGGTGAACCGTAGAGGCGTCGAGCGGGTTATCGCCGTGGTTAATACGCAGGAAACCCGCGCACTGCTCAAACGCTTTCGGCCCCAGACGGCTGACTTTCAGCAACTGCTGACGGTTGCGGAACTGACCGTTCTCGTCGCGCCACGACACAATGTTCTGCGCCATCATACGCGTCAGGCCCGCCACGCGGGTCAGCAGCGGCACCGAGGCGGTATTGAGATCGACGCCCACGGCGTTCACGCAGTCTTCCACGACCGCATCGAGTTTGCGCGCCAGCTGGCTCTGACTGACGTCATGCTGATACTGGCCCACGCCGATGGATTTCGGATCGATTTTCACCAGTTCCGCCAGCGGATCCTGCAGACGACGGGCGATAGACACCGCGCCGCGCAGCGACACGTCGAGATCCGGGAACTCCAGCGCCGCCAGTTCAGAGGCGGAGTACACCGACGCGCCCGCTTCGCTGACAATGACTTTCTGCGCGGTCACTTTCGGGAACTGCTTCTGCACGTCGAGGAAGAAACGTTCGGTTTCGCGCGACGCGGTGCCGTTGCCGATAGCCACCAGCTCCACATTATGCTTCTCGCACAGCGCGGCGATGACGACCGCCGCTTTGGCCGCCTGGCCGGTATGGGGATAGACGGTATCGGTTGCGACCAGCTTGCCGGTGGCGTCAACCACCGCCACTTTCACGCCGGTACGCAGGCCCGGATCGAGCCCCATCGTGGCGCGCAGCCCGGCGGGCGCGGCCATCAGCAGGTCATGCAGGTTACGGGCGAATACGTTAATCGCCTCGTCTTCGGCGCGCTCGCGCAGCGTGCTCATCAGCTCGGTTTCCAGATGCATCAGCACTTTGATGCGCCAGGTCCAGCTCACGACACCTTTACGCCAGCTGTCGGCCGGGGCGTTATTCAGGCGCAGACCGAGATGATCGGTAATAATCTGCTCGCAGTAGCTTTCGCGCGGCGGCTCGTCAAACTGCGGGTCGGCGTTGAGCGAAAGCTGCAATACGCCCTCGTTGCGCCCGCGGAACATCGCCAGCGCGCGGTGCGACGGCACCGTGGAGACGGGTTCATGATGGGCGAAGTAGTCGCGGAATTTCGCGCCTTCTTCCTCTTTGCCAGGCACCACGGCGGAGACCAGATGGGCGTTCTTCCACAGGTAATCGCGCACTTTGGCGAGCAGCGCCGCGTCTTCGGCAAAGCGCTCCATCAGGATATAGCGCGCGCCGTCGAGCGCGGCTTTAGTGTCCGCCACGCCGTTGTCGGCGTTGATAAATTTCGCGGCTTCCGTTTCCGGCTCATGGGACGGCTCGTTCCACAGCAAATCGGCAAGCGGCTCAAGGCCCGCTTCGATCGCTATCTGCCCGCGGGTGCGACGCTTCGGCTTGTAAGGCAGGTAAAGGTCTTCAAGCTCGGTTTTGCTCTGGGTGCCGGTAATGGCCGCCTGAAGTTCATCGGTCAGTTTGCCCTGATCGGCAATCGATTTGAGGATAGCCGCACGGCGCTCTTCGAGTTCGCGCAGATAACCCAGACGCGTTTCCAGCAGGCGTAACTGGGTGTCGTCCAGACCGCCGGTGACCTCCTTACGATAGCGTGCGATAAACGGCACGGTATTCCCTTCATCAAGCAGGCGAATGGCAGCGTCTACCTGTTCAGCCCTGGCCTGAAGCTCACTGGCGATAATACGACTGAGCGAATCATTCATCATGGCAATATCATCTGTTATGTACAAAAAGTCAGGGCACAGTTATACGGACTGAAGGGTAAAAATGCCAGCCGTAGCCGCGCCCGTGGCGGGTTTCGGAGCTATCCGCAAAGGGTTACTTCACATACTCAATGGCGTTCACATACCAGGTGGCCTCGCCGCCCGGCGTCTGGACGGTCGCCACGTCGCCTTCCTCTTTTTTGAGCAGCGCGCGGGCCATGGGGGAGTCGATGGAGATGTAATCTTTGCGTCCGAAAATCTCGTCATAGCCGACGATACGAAAACGCTTTACGTCGCCGTCGTCGTTTTCCACCTCAACCCAGGCGCCGAAAAAGACTTTGCCTTCCTGCTGCGGCGAATAATCGACAATTTTCAGGTTCTCAAGGCATTTGGTGAGATAGCGCACGCGGCG
This sequence comes from Cronobacter turicensis, assembly GCF_041222865.1. Lineage (NCBI taxonomy): Bacteria > Pseudomonadati > Pseudomonadota > Gammaproteobacteria > Enterobacterales > Enterobacteriaceae > Cronobacter > Cronobacter turicensis. The sequence continues at coordinate 306,170 of NZ_CP165997.1, forward strand.
GTCGATTTCGCGCAGTCGCTTTTTGTTGTACTGGTAATCGGCGTTTTCACTGCGATCGCCAAGGCTTGCCGCCCAGGTCACTTTTTTAGTGACTTCGGGCCGCTCCTCGCGCCACAGATAGTCGAGCTCTTTTTTGAGTTTTTCGTAGCCTTCGCGGGTAATTAACGGCGTTTTCATCGGCTGGCCTTCGCAGAGAATTTTAACGTCCGTACCTTAGCGGGCGCGGTGGCGAATGTGAAGCGCCGGGCGCGTGAAAACAGGGCTGATTCACGCGCCTGAAACCGAAGGGCCAGCATACGAAATGCGCCAGTTCGTTTATGATTAGGGCTGAGGTCGGCAGCGTCGTCATATCGCGCTTTAGGGACACGCCGGTTTTGTGATGAAAAGTGAAGATAAGCTGCTGTTAAATATGCTTTGTAACAATTTCGACTACAATATATACCAGATTTAACTCACCGGCTGACGCACACTTTTTTAGAATGGCGTTACAACTGTTTGAGCCTTTGGGAGTAAACACAATGCAAGAAAATTACAAGATTCTGGTGGTGGATGACGATATGCGCCTGCGCGCGCTGCTTGAGCGTTACCTCACCGAGCAAGGCTTCCAGGTGCGCAGCGTGGCAAACGCCGAACAGATGGACCGCCTGCTGACCCGCGAGTCCTTCCACCTGATGGTGCTTGATCTGATGCTTCCTGGCGAAGACGGGCTCTCGATTTGCCGCCGTCTGCGCAGCCAGAGCAACCCGATGCCGATTATCATGGTCACCGCTAAAGGCGAAGAGGTCGATCGTATCGTGGGGCTGGAAATCGGCGCTGACGACTACATCCCTAAACCGTTCAACCCGCGTGAGCTGCTGGCTCGCATCCGCGCCGTACTGCGCCGTCAGGCCAACGAGCTGCCGGGCGCGCCGTCGCAGGAAGAAGCGGTCATCGCCTTCGGGAAATTCAAACTCAACCTCGGCACGCGTGAAATGTTCCGTGAAGATGAGCCGATGCCGCTCACCAGCGGGGAATTCGCCGTACTGAAAGCGCTTGTCAGCCACCCGCGCGAGCCGCTGTCGCGCGATAAGCTGATGAACCTGGCGCGCGGCCGTGAATACTCGGCGATGGAGCGCTCCATCGACGTGCAGATCTCCCGCCTGCGCCGCATGGTGGAAGAAGATCCGGCGCATCCGCGCTATATCCAGACCGTCTGGGGCCTGGGCTACGTCTTTGTGCCGGACGGCGCTAAAGCATGAGGAAGCTGCGCTTCTCGCCTCGCAGTTCTTTTGCCCGCACGCTGCTTCTCATCGTCACCCTGCTGTTCGCAAGCCTGGTGACGACCTACCTGGTGGTGCTTAACTTCGCCATCCTGCCGAGCCTCCAGCAGTTTAATAAAGTCCTGGCCTACGAAGTCCGTATGCTGATGACCGATAAACTTCAGCTGGAGGACGGGACGCAACTGGTGGTGCCGCCGGCGTTTCGCCGCGAGATCTACCGCGAGCTTGGGATTTCGCTCTATGCCAACGAGGCGGCGGAAGAGGCGGGATTGCGCTGGGCGCAACATTATGAGTTTTTAAGCCAGCAGATGGCGCAGCAGCTTGGCGGCCCGACGGAAGTGCGCGTCGAGGTCAATAAAAGCTCGCCGGTGGTGTGGCTGAAAACGTGGTTGTCGCCCAACATCTGGGTGCGCGTGCCGCTGACCGAAATTCATCAGGGCGATTTCTCGCCGCTGTTTCGCTATACGCTGGCGATTATGCTGCTGGCGATTGGCGGGGCCTGGCTGTTTATCCGCATCCAGAACCGGCCTTTAGTGGAGCTGGAACACGCCGCGTTGCAGGTCGGTAAAGGCATTATTCCGCCGCCGCTGCGTGAATATGGGGCGTCCGAAGTGCGTTCGGTGACGCGCGCGTTTAACCATATGGCGGCAGGCGTAAAACAGCTGGCAGACGACCGCACGCTGCTGATGGCGGGCGTCAGTCATGATTTACGCACGCCGCTGACGCGTATTCGTCTGGCGACCGAGATGATGAGCGAAGGCGACGGCTATCTGGCGGAATCTATAAATAAAGATATCGAAGAGTGCAACGCCATCATCGAGCAGTTTATCGACTACCTGCGCACCGGGCAGGAGATGCCGCTGGAAACGGCGGATCTCAACGCGGTGCTGGGTGAGGTGATCGCCTCGGAAAGCGGCTATGAGCGCGAGATAGAAACGGCGCTGCAAACCGGCGAGATCCCGCTGCGCATTCATCCGCTGTCCATCAAGCGCGCCGTGGCGAATATGGTGGTGAATGCCGCGCGCTACGGCAACGGCTGGATCAAAGTGAGTAGCGGTACGGAACTCAACCGCGCCTGGTTCCAGGTGGAAGATGACGGGCCGGGCATTGACCCTGCCCAGCTCAAGCATCTGCTGCAACCGTTTGTGCGCGGCGACAGCGCGCGCAGCACCAGCGGCACCGGGCTGGGGCTGGCGATTGTGCAGCGTATTATCGATAACCACCACGGGCTGCTCGATATCGGCAAGAGCGAGCGGGGCGGGTTGCGCATCCGCGCCTGGCTGCCGGTGCCGGTGGGGACGACGGTGGTTAAAAACAGCTAATTTTCTGCTCTTCACACCATAAAAAAACGGCTCCTTTACGGAGCCGTTTTTACATTCAACCCTTTAGCGCTGCGGGCCTGCGCTCACCAGCGCGGCGCCGGCAGGCGTGTCGGTGTATTTCTCGAAGTTGCTGATAAACAGCTGCGCCAGCTGCTGCGCTTTCTCCTGCCACTGTTCCGGCGAGGCATAGGTATTGCGCGGGTCGAGAATGCGCTCGTCAACGCCCGGCAGGCTGGTCGGGATAGCCAGATTAAAGAGCGGCAGCGTGAAGGTTTCCGCGTCGTCCAGCGAGCCGTTCAGGATGGCGTCGATAATCGCGCGCGTGTCTTTAATGGAGATGCGTTTGCCGGTGCCGTTCCAGCCGGTATTCACCAGATACGCCTGCGCGCCTGCCGCCTGCATACGTTTCACCAGCACTTCGGAATACTGCGTCGGGTGAAGCATCAGGAAGGCCGCGCCGAAACAGGCCGAGAAGGTTGGGGTCGGCTCGGTCACGCCGCGCTCGGTGCCCGCCAGTTTCGCCGTAAAGCCCGAGAGGAAGTGATACTGCGTCTGGCTGGCCGTCAGGCGCGAGACCGGCGGCAACACGCCGAATGCATCGGCGGTCAGGAAGATCACTTTCGTCGCGTGGCCCGCCTTCGACACGGGCTTCACAATGTTATCGATGTGGTAAATGGGGTAGGAGACGCGGGTGTTTTCCGTTTTGGACGCGTCGTCAAAATCGATACTGCCGTCGTCGCGCACGGTCACGTTTTCCAGCAGCGCGTCGCGGCGAATGGCGTGATAGATATCCGGCTCGGCTTCTTCAGACAGGCGAATGGTTTTGGCATAGCAGCCGCCTTCGAAGTTAAACACGCCGTCATCGTCCCAGCCGTGCTCGTCATCGCCGATAAGGCGGCGCTTTGGATCGGTAGAGAGCGTGGTTTTTCCAGTACCGGAGAGGCCGAAGAACACCGCGACATCGCCTTTTTCGCCGACATTCGCCGAGCAGTGCATTGAGGCAATGCCTTTCAACGGCAGCAGGTAGTTCATGATGGAGAACATGCCTTTTTTCATCTCGCCGCCGTACCAGGTGCCGCCGATAAGCTGCATCCGCTCGGTCAGGTTAAAGGCCACGAAGTTCTCGGAGTTCAGCCCCTGCGTCTGCCAGTCCGGGTTGGTGCACTTCGCGCCGTTCATCACGATAAAATCGGGCTCGAAGCCTTCCAGTTCATCATCAGACGGGCGAATAAACATGTTTTTAACGAAATGCGCCTGCCAGGCCACTTCGGTAATAAAACGCACCGCCAGGCGGCTGTCCGGGTTGGCGCCGCAAAAAGCGTCAACGATGAACAGGCGTTTACCGGAAAGCTGCTGCGTCACCAGACCTTTCAGATGCTGCCAGGTTTCCGGCGTCAGCGGTTTGTTGTCGTTTTTGCCTTTGCCCTTATCGGACCACCAGAGCGTATCGCGCGTGGTGTCGTCGCGCACGACGTATTTATCCTTCGGCGAACGACCGGTAAAAATGCCCGTGTCGACGGCGACCGCTCCCAGATCAGTTAGCACCCCGCGCTCATAACCCTCCAGTGACGGGTCGAGCTCTTCGCGATAAAGCGTGTCGTAATCGGGGTTATAAACCACCTCCTGGACGTCGTTAATACCGTAAGCCTTGAGATCCTGCGGGGTTATGCCTGTAACTCGCATTTCACTGCTCCTTAGCCAATTTATACTAACTGAAAGTGTAGGGTCATTCCGGGGATGTTAACCGCGACAGGCTTCATAGATTTACGTTACTGATGGGGCGCCAGGCGCGCCATAGTGGAAAAATTCTGTGAGACCGGTCACGACGGGACTCAGAGTATGGCAACATTTTATCTGTGTACGCGTTAATTGTTCCGAATATGTTATAAAAGCCGCCCGCTAAACCCGCACTTTGTGACTGTAAGCGCTTTCCTGAAGAAAATTATCTTTTCTGTGAAAACCAAAACCGGCGGGCGATCGCACAGGACAAACGTGCTTTTGTTGAAAGGCGTCCGGCTCCGGTGCCCGAAACCTGTCTTTTCCCACTTCACGCTCACTTCACGAAGGCGATTTATCTTCATCACGTGAATGCGTTTTTAAAGGATTATCCCCATGTCTGAACTCCATCCTCTGGCGCCCGCGACGCGCTGGAGTATCGTGATGATTGCCGCAATTTGCGGTCTGCTGATGTTTTTAACCGGCCCGCGCAGCTTGATCGTGATGAGCCAGGGCTCAGCGCTGGTGCTGCACTCGCTGGCCATCACGCTATGCGCGAGCGTGGCGCTTGCCGCGACCCGCCTGCGCGCGCCGCGTTTCTGGTTAATGACCGGCGCGCTGCTGGCGCTGGTCGGCGTGATGGCGGGCTGGATGCGCTGGTCTGTCACGGGTGTGGACGAGCTGGATGCCGCAGAGATGGTCGCGAACTGGTATTTCCACCTGGCGGCCACGCTCTTTATGGCGCTGCCCTGGCTGCAGCGCGACAGCGTATCCGGCGAGCCCGTCTCACGCCGTCTGGCGTTGTGGAATAACGGCGTCGCGCTGCTGCTGGCGCTGGCGCTCGCTGGCCTATTCTGGGGCGTGCTGCTGCTGTGGGCGAAGCTCTTCAGCGCGGTGAATATCCGCTTTTTCGACGATCTGTTTTTTGACACGCCACTGTTCGGCTACGTGATGGTGACCGTTTCCGGCGCGGTGTGTTTGCTGCTGTGCCGCAGCCAGACGCGCATTACCGAGGCGCTGATTCGCTTTCTGACGCTGGTGGCGTCCGGCCTGCTGCCGCTTGCCGCACTCATCGCGCTGCTGTTTCTTGTGACGCTGCCGTTTGTTGGCCTGAGCGGTCTTGCGGAGCGCACCTCCTGCAATGCGCTGCTAAATATGCTGGCGCTGGTCTTGCTGTCGCTTTCGGGCGTGGCCTGCGCGCCCTGGCGCAGCGCGCCGCCGCCGCATAAGGCGTTGCGTCTGCTGAACGCCGCCGGGCTTATCGCGACGCCGCTCTTTTCGGCGTTGGCCGGGTGGTCGCTGTGGCTGCGCGTGCAGCAATATGGCTGGACGCCGTCACGCGTTTACGCGGCGCTTATCACGGCGACCGTGCTGTGCTGGGCCGTATGCGCAGCGCTGCAGGCGGCGCGGCGAATGAAGCGCAGTGAACCGGTCAGCGATCGCGGCGGCCGGGTCGTCATGCTGTTTTCGCTCGCGCTATTAGTATTAAGCCATTCGCCGGTGCTCGACCCGTGGCGCATCAGCGTTGAGAGTCAGATGGCACGCTATGAGAGCGGGGCGCAAAAGGCCGACCTGATGAGCCTGTATATGCTGCAACACGCCGGGCGACGCGGCCAGGCGGCCCTGAATGAACTTCGCAATAACACGGCTTTCATGGCGGATCGTGAAAACCGTCAGGCGCTGCGCGATATGCTGGACGGGGATCCGTCGTCGGCGGTGAACGAGGCGGATCTGCGCGACGCCATTTCGCTTGCCGCAGGCGCGCAGGCGCCCGCGGAAAGCTGGTGGCAGTGGGTGCGTAAAGAGGATACCTACAGCGTGCGCGGCTGTTTATATGAGAAAGGCAGTTGCGTCGTGGCGGCGCTCGATCTCAACCACGACGGCCAGAATGAAGTGCTGCTGTGCAGTAGCGATACGCGCAGCTGTAGCGTGACGGTGCGCGAGAACGGCCAGTGGCGGCAGGCGGGCTGGAGTCTTGAGGTGCCCGGCAGCCTGACCCGCGAAAAATTCGACAAGGCGCTGCGCGAAAACCAGATCAAAGGAAAAGATAAAACCTGGCAGGATGTGGAAATCGGCGGGGTGAGAATACCGATCAGTTATCAGTAAGCGTATAGCAGGAAACGCTTCCCGCCGGGCGGCGGGAAGCGTCAGCAGGCTTTAGTGCACCTGCGGATCGGCCGGGGAGACGTTTTTGCGGATCCCGGCGATATCCATCGCGTCAAACACGTAGTGGTTACCGCAGTAGTCGCAATGCATATCCACTTCGCCGTCTTCTTCCAGAATCTGTGCGATTTCTTCATCGGGCAGCGTACGGAGCGCATCGGCGCAGCGCTCACGCGAGCAGGTGCATTTAAACTCCACCGCCTGCGGATCGTAAACGGTCACTTCTTCTTCGTGGTAGAGACGCCACAGCACATCGTTAGCAGGCAGCGTAAACAGCTCGTCCGCTTTGATGGTTTCAGTCAGCGTCGCCAGATGGTTGAAGTCTTCCGTCTGGGCATCCTGCGCCGGCAGTACCTGCAACAGCATACCGCCTGCGGCAGGCTGGCCCTGCGCTTCGCCGGTGCGGATAAACAGGCGGGTCGGCAGCTGCTCGGAGCGCATGAAATAATCTTCCAGACATGCGGCCAGGGTATCGCCTTCCAGGCCAACCACGCCCTGATAGCGCTCGCCTTCTTCCGGCGTAATGGTGATGACCAGATAGCCGTTGCCCACCAGCGTTTTCAGATCGGCATCAGCCGGGACATCGCCCTGCACGCGCGCGACGCCGCGCATCTGCTGGCGGTTATTGCCGTTAATGACGGCAAGCGTCATCGGGCCGTCACCCTGCAACTGAACCGTGATATCGCCCGCGAATTTCAGCGTCGCGGTCAACAGACTGGTGGCGACCAGCAGCTCGCCCAGCAGGGTTTTCACCGGCATCGGGTAGTCGTGGTTTTCAAGTATCTGTTTCCAGGTTTCTGAAACCGTCACCAGTTCGCCGCGCACGGCATAATTTTCAAAAAGATAGCGGTGTAGTTGGTCGTGTTGAGCCATTATTCTCTCTCCTGGCGTGACGGTTATTCGCTGTCGCCAAATTTAAATTTGATCAGATCGCGGCGCTCTTTTTTATCCGGGCGGCGATCCGGATGCGGCATGGAAAGGGCGTTGAGTTTACGCGCCAGCGCGAGTTTTTCGCGCTTTTCGATACTTTCTGCCGTCTCTTCGTACAGCAGTACCGCCTCGTTTGCCGGTCGTCGCTGATCGGTAATGCCTTTTACCACCAGCGTGCGTTCATCGTTTCCCTGGCGCAGCGTTAATACCGCGTTCGGTTCGATAATTTTACTCGGTCTGGTCCGTTGTCCGTTGTAGTGCACCTTGCCGCCTTCGATCATCTCGCGGGCCAGCGTGCGGGTTTTATAGAAGCGCGCCGCCCAGAGCCATTTGTCCAGGCGAACCCCTTCCGTAGATTTCTCTTTCATCACGACTCCTCGGTTTGCAGCGAGGGGATCAGACGCCGGTAATCGCCAAGCGCCGGATGGCGCTGATAGCTTTTATCCGCAACGCCTGAATCGGGATTGGTGACGCCAAGGCAGTAGCGAATACCAAACCGCGCGGCGGCATCGAGAATCGGCTCGCTGTCGTCGATAAACAGCGTGCGCGATTTTTCAAGGCCGGTGTGCCGGGCAACGGCCTGCCATAACCGCTGATCCTCTTTTGGATAACCAAATGTGTGGGTGGAAAGTAATAAATCAAGGTGCTGAGCAAGCCCGGTATGCTCAAGCTTCACGGCCAGATTATGAGGATGCGCGTTGGTCAGCAAAATACGCCGCTTGCCGCAGGCTTTCAGCGCGTCGAGAAACGGCACGGTATCTTCACGTATCAGCGCACGCGGCCCTTGCTCGGTCGTCATGGCGCAGATATCGAGCCCCAGGCGCTCGCTCCAGTAATCCAGACAGTACCAGTTTAGCGTATGCTGAACGGCGTGATATTCGGCGCGGATATGATTGTGGGCGTCATCCAGCGAGATGCCGCGCTGCTGGCTTAAGGTTTCGGGCACCAGCTTCTGCCAGAAAAAGGTATCGAACGCGAGATCAAGCAGCGTGCCGTCCATATCCAGCAGAACGGTATCAACCTCCTGCCAGGCGATATCAATAGTCATGGGAACTCCCGCCTGAGGAAAAAAGGGGCGACAGATTACCATAAACCTGTCGCCGCCGGATTATCAGAACAGGGGGCGAATATCCGCGGAGGGGACCAGCTGCGGGTTGAAGCAATTTTCGTAGTAGCGCTGGATTTCTTCGATACGGGTGCGGCTGCGCTGCCAGCGGCGCAGCGCGACGACGCCGTTATACAGCGCGCAGATGAGCATCACCAGCATCAGGAGCGTGGTGCCGAAATAGCGCCACAGCCCGGCGCTGTCCGGAATACTGCTGAGCGTAACATGCTGGGTGCCGTTGGCGTCGGTGCGCAGGCTGGTGACGACGCCTTCAGCGTGGAACGGCGTCTGCATCAGCATACCGGCCAGACGCTGAAACTCTTTCCACTGCTCCTGCGGCGGGAAATCATACAGCGATGTCGGCGGCAGCGGCTGGTTCACCATATCTTTGCCTTCGTCGCTGATAATCATAAAGCCGCCCGGCGGCGGGCTGTTGAGCGACTGCGCGGCGCGGCTGGTTTCACGCACGAAGAACGGCGCGGTTGACGCAATCACCAGATTATCGAGCGATTCCGCGCTGACCGGGCGCAGCAGCACGTTGATGCCGTCGAGTTTGCCTTCGCTGGCGCGTTTCACGAGCGACGGCCAGTCTTTGGTATTGCCGAGGTTCACCAGCGCGTTTTTCAGTCTCACGCACTCTTCTTCGCCGGTACACAGCGCTTCGGTTTTCAGCACGATCTCCGCGAAATCATCCAGCAGCACCATGCCCGATTTTTGGATAGCCGACGCCAGTTGCGGGTTGATTTTGGTGTCACCTTCCTGCGGATGCAGCTGGCGGTTAACCGCATCTGCCAGCGCCGTCGCTTTGGTTACCGTATCGGATTCCGGCAGGGGCAGGGGGCTTGCGTTATTCCAGAGAATTTGCGAGCAGTCGAACGGCATAAACGGGTAGTTCTGGCGCGTGGTGTAACGCCCCGGCAGATGGATATTACACATGCCCGTGCCGTTGATACGCAGCGTGTCGCCAACGCGCAAACCCGCTTCTTCAAGCTGCGCGACGCTGGTCGCTTCGACCGTTTGCGCGCCTTTAAGCCAGGAGATCGTCAGCTTAAACGGCATATCGAGCGGCACCCAGATGGTCAGGAGCAGCAGTACCAGCAGCGCGCCTGCGCCGATGACCGCGCTGCGCAGCCAGTGCTGAAGCGGGAAATGTTTCACTTCATCATGCAGCGACAGGAAACGCCCCTGGCGCACCACATGTCTGTCCATATAAATATCGATATCCGTTTTCTGGCCTAAATCATGCGCGATAAACGGTTGCCAGTGCGGCGGATAGATAAGGTCGATAATGCCGAGCGAAATATTATTGAGCTGTTCCTGATTGGTTTCGCCAAACAGGCCCCAGCGTTTGGGCGTGCCGCGCAAACAGTGTATTTCGCGCAGCGCCGTTTTCGCTGGCGGCGCATACAGCCCCCACAGGCCCGCGCCCAGCAGTAAAATCGCGCCGCCCGCAAGCCAGGGCAGCATCATCGGCGGCGTCACGAGGCAGAGGAAAAAGAGCACAAACGCGGCGCAAATCAACAGCGCTTCGCGCAGCCCGTCCGGGCGCCCAAGCAAGTGCTCTTCCTGCGTCTCCTGACGAATATTCAGCAGCTCAATCTGTTCGCTTTCTTCGCCGCGGATGGACGCCAGGCCCGACGCCGGGCCTTCCAGCACGTAGCCGCGCGCTTCATGCACGTGTTCCTGGATCGAATGGCCATTTAGCGAAATAACCAGCGGCAACGTTCCGGTGCGGATAAGCTCGACGCTGTTATCGTCCGTGATGTATTGCTCGCAGAAAGGCGGCAGATGCACTTCGACCGAATCCAGGTAGTAGCGCCATTTGTTCGGATCGTCCGATGAGAGGCCGTAGCGGGTAATGGCCCGACGGATACAGTAGACAGTGCTGCTTTGCGGCGTCAGCGTTAACCGGACTGGCGGCTTAATCGCGCCGGTCGGCGTCGGCGAATCCTGAAAACGAGAGAGCGTTTCCAGATAGCTTTCGATGGCGCTACGCTCTTCACTGCTGAGTTTACGGGTCGTGGCGCCAGCAAAAACCTGGGCGGGTAAACGGGGATGACGGGGGCGAATTTTGCGCTTTATCCACCAACCTGCAATGACGATGCAGGCCAGCATAGCAGCGACTAAAATCAACAAGGTGCTCATGCTTTCCCCATCAAATCACGGTACTCGATGCAAATGTAAACAAGTATTGCCTATGCAACATTAAGGCAGAACAATGAACAAAAATCGACAGGTATGGGTTCAATTTGAGTGAAATTATTTGAGGCATACCAGCAGTAAATCAATGTTAGCAAAGCGAGAAGCGTGGAAATATCAGCAAATTCTTATTTTAAATTCAACCTCTTGACATAAATGGGTATTTGGGTTTTACGTGCGCGTAACGTTGCGGGAATGTAAATAAAAAACGATTCACATTGCCCGAACCGTGCGGTGTGTCGCACAATGAGAAGAGATATTGTCACCCGGTGGCCGGTTAAAATGAGTAAACCCCTGCAAAAACCCACTATTTTACATATCGAAACGGTCGCCCGTTCGCGTCTTTTTAGCGTCGAGCAGGTGAGTCTGGCCTTCAGCAACGGCGAGCAACGCGTCTATGAGCGCATGCGGCCTTCCGAACGCGAGGCGGTCATGATCGTGCCGATTATTGACGATCATCTGGTCTTAATCCGTGAATATGCCGTCGGCACCGAATCCTATGAGCTGGGCTTTTCCAAGGGACTTATCGATCCGGGTGAGAATATTTACGAAGCCGCGAACCGCGAGCTCAAAGAAGAAGTCGGCTTTGGCGCAAAGCAACTGACGTTCCTGAAAAAACTCACCATGGCGCCGTCTTATTTCTCCAGCAAAATGAATATTCTGGTGGCGGAAGGTCTCTACCCGGAAACGTTGCAGGGCGACGAGCCGGAGCCGCTGGTTCAGGAGCGCTGGCCGCTCGCGCATATGATGGATCTGCTGGAAGACCCCGATTTTAGCGAGGCCCGCAACGTCAGCGCGCTGTTTTTAGTGCGAGAATGGCTGAAGATGCACGGCAGGCTGTAGCCAAAGAAAACGCCCGGTAAAGGGCGTTTCAACCCGCTCAACGGATAAAAAAACGCCCCATGATGGGGCGTTTTGTGTTTTATCAGAACAGCTCGTGGGTTTCCCCGTTATCGATAATCGTTGTACCGACTTCATGCACCGCCTGTTGGGTCGGTTGCGTGCCTTCGATAAAGAACTCCTGACGACTGTTGCCGCCGTTCGCGAGCTGGCCGGTGCTGCGGTCGATGTTGACCGTCACGATGCCAGGCGGCGGGGTTAACGGCTCTTCCGGCACGCCTTCCAGCGCGGCTTTCATGTACGCATCCCATGCAGGCTGCGCGCTTTTCGCGCCGCCCTCATAGCCGGAGATCTGATCTTTAATCGCGCCCGAGGCCGTGGTGCGGCCGAGATCGCGGCGATGATCGTCAAAGCCTATCCAGACCGATGTCACCACACCCGGACCGTAACCGGAGAACCAGGCATCTTTCGAGCTGTTGGTCGTCCCGGTTTTACCGCCGATATCGCGGCGCTGGAGATCGCGTCCGGCGCGCCAGCCCGTGCCCTGCCAGCCCGGCTCGCCGAAGATATTGCTGTTCAGCGCGCTTTTAATCAAAAACGACAGCGGCGTGCTGATCACGTGCGGCGCATATTGCGGCGCCGGGCTTTGCGCGACCAGATCGCGGTTTGCCTGTTCAAGCTGCGGCATCGGCACCGGGGCGTTCTGCTGTTCAGCGGAGGTGGCGACGTTTTCCACGTCTTTATTTTCCAGCACGTCTGACTTCGGCGTTTCGCCGTAAATCACCGGAATATCGCAATCCGGGCAAGCGATTTTCGGTTTCGCCTCAAACAGCGGTTCGCCCTGGTCGTTGGTGATTTTGCTGATAAACCACGGGTCGACCAGGAAGCCGCCGTTCGCCATCACCGCGTAGCCGCGCGCCACTTGCAACGGCGTAAAGGAGGCGGAGCCCAGCGCGAGCGATTCGGTATGCACGATATTCTGCGCCGGGAAGCCGAAACGCTGCAGATATTCCGCCGCGTAGTCGACGCCCATGGCGCGCATGGCGCGAACCATCACCACGTTCTTAGACTGGCCCAGGCCCTGGCGCAGACGAATCGGCCCGGCATATTCCGGCGGAGAGTTTTTTGGCCGCCAGTCGGAGCCCGCGCCCGCATCCCAGCGGGAAATCGGCACGTCGTTCAGAATGCTTGCCAGCGTCAGGCCTTTGTCCATCGCGGCCGTATACAGGAATGGCTTAATGTTTGAGCCGACCTGGCGCAGCGCCTGAGTCGCGCGGTTAAATTTGCTCTGGTTGAAATCAAAACCACCTACCAGCGCCAGGACCGAGCCATCTTTCGGGTTGATAGAGACCAGCGCCGAGTTCACATCCGGCACCTGAGCGAGCCACCAGCTGTCATCCACCTTGCGCACCCAAATCTGCTGGCCGGCCTGCAACACGTCTGTCACGCGGCGCGGCGTCGGGCCCTGCGCGGTATCGGAACGGTAAGGGCGCGCCCAGCGCACGCCGTCCATCTTCAGCGACACCGACGAGCTGTCCGCCAGCAGGGCTGTGGCTTCGTCCGTATTTGCCGAGGTGACGACGGCAGGCAGTAGCGGCCCGTAGGTCGGCAGGTTTTTCAGCGAATCGGTGATTTTCTTGCTGTCCCACGCCATCTCGCCCACGCGCCACAGCACGTTAGACGGGCCGCGGTAGCCGTGGCGCATGTCGTAGTCCATCACATTATCGCGAACCGCTTTCTGCGCGGCCTGCTGAATGCGGCGGGTGATCGTGGTGTAGACCTTATAACCGTCTTCATAGGCGTTCTCGCCGTAACGGCTAATCATCTCCTGACGCACCATTTCCGTCAGGTACGGCGCGGAAAACGCGATTTCCGGCGCGTGATAATTGGCGTCAATGGCTTCGCTGCGGGCATCGTCATACTGCGACTGGCTGATATAGCCTTCGCTCAGCATACGTGAGAGCACGACATTGCGGCGCGCGGTGGCGCGCTCAAGCGAGTAGAGCGGGTTGAACGTCGAGGGCGCTTTCGGCAGACCGGCGATCACGGCGATTTCACTTAAGGAGAGCTGATCCACCGTTTTGCCGAAATAGACCTGCGCGGCCGCGCCCACGCCATAGGCGCGATAGCCGAGGTAAATCTTGTTCAGGTAAAGCTCAAGGATCTCATCTTTCGTCAGCAGTTGCTCAATACGCACCGCGAGAAAGGCCTCCTTGATTTTACGCATCAGGGTGCGTTCCGGGCTTAAGAAGAAGTTACGCGCCAGCTGCTGCGTAATGGTGCTCGCGCCCTGCGAAGCGTGACCAGAGAACAGCGCGACGCTTGCGGCGCGGAAAATCCCGATAGGATCGACGCCGTGGTGATCGTAGAAGCGGCTGTCTTCCGTGGCGATAAACGCCTTCACCATTTCTGGCGGGATCTGATTGAGCGTCAGCGGAATGCGGCGCTTTTCGCCGTACTGTGCGATCAGTTCGCCATCGGCGCTGTAGATCTGCATAGGGATCTGCAACCGCACATCTTTCAGCGTGGCGACATCAGGCAACTGCGGCTCAATAAATTTATACAGACCGTATATCGAGCCGGCTCCCAGCAGAATGCAAAAGACTGCAAGGAAGAATAAATACTTTACGAACTTCACCGAGGATTTCCCATTTAGTTTCTGTTGGGCAGTTTATAAACAACCGCGCGGTAGTATAAAGGCAAGCCAGAAGCATTGATATTGCATTTTCATTTTGCGGGACAGGGAGAACGTCAAAAATGATCGGCGCGCAATGGCAGATAGGCCTTCATATTCAACCAGATATAGTCATTTCCGTGGCGTTAACGCCTAAGCGAGGCGGCTGGCGTCAGCAGCGCTGGTGGGCGCTTCCGCTGGCGCCTTATCATGACGACGAACAGCGCCGTCAGGCGTTAATCGAAGCACTAACGCCGTGGCGCGCGCAGCTGCCGCGTTATTCCTCCATCCGGCTCGGATTTCCGGCGCAGCGCACGCTACAGCGCGAGCTTCCCCGGCCCGTTACCGCGTTATGCGAACCGGAATGCGAAGCCTGGCTTGGCGCCGTCGCGGCACGCCAGCTCTCTCTGCCGCCCGACGCGCTGGCGTTTGATTATACCGAGAGCCAGGAGGGCTATGCCGTAACCGCCGCGCGCGCTGTGGAGGTGGCGGAACTGACGGCCTGCGCCCGCGCGCTGCGTTTCACGCCCGCCGCGCTGACGCCTGACGCGAGCGCGCTGGCCTGCTTCTTTCCGTATGTTGATAACACCTGCAAGGTCATCGTGGCGCAGGCGGGCGCGCAGTGGCTGTGGGCGACCCGCGATCGCTGGGGCGTGTGCGCGACGCCAGGCGCGGAGGGCTTATTGTCGCTTGGCGTGCAGCTTAACGTGCCGGCGCAGGAGATAACCCTGTGCGGCGCAATCCGGGAGGAGGGCGACTGGCAGAGGTTTGATCCCTGGCAGGCCATCACATGGCCTTGCCCGCCCTTGCCGGATGAGCGTGGACGCTTCGCCGTCGCCATTGGGCTGGCGCTGGGAGCGGCGTGATGAGGCGGCACGTTAACCTCTTACCGTGGCGACACGTAAGGCGGCGCACGCGGCTGATGCGCTGGGGCGGCTTTTTTCTTCTCGTGACGCTTGCGGCGGCGCTGGTGGCTGTGGCCGGTCACTACGTCATTGGGCATCAGCAGCGCGCGCGACAGCAGCAGCTTGACGCTCTGCTCCTCGTCGTGACGGAGCAAAAAACACAACTGCAACAGGCGCAGCGCGCCGGGACAGAGTATGAGGCCTTACGCGCGCGCTGGCAGCGGCGTGAAAGCGCCCGTCAGGACGTCGCGGCGTGGCGGCAACGCCTGCTCACACTCGCCGATGCCCTGCCGGCATCGCTCTGGCTCACCACGCTGCGTTTTCATGACGATCGTCTGGAGCTCACCGGCAATGCCTATGAACCGCAGGCGCTCCGTCTTTTTGAGGAAAATCTGCGCGGGCTTGCGCCTTTTACGCGGGTAACGCCGGGTGAAACGCGCCGGGAGGCGGAGGGCTACTGGCGCTTTAGCCTCTCATTGCAGAAGGAGCCTGCCGATGCGACTTCTCATTGATCGCTGGCTTACCGGCCCGCTGTTGCTGCGCGTGGCGTGCGCCCTGGGCTGGCTGGCGGCGCTTACTGGCGCCACTTATGCGTGGCTGGCGCCGCTCTGCCAGGCTGTTCACCAGTCAGAAGTGCAGTTTGAGCAACGCAGCGCCGAACGACAAACGCTTCAGCGACTACAGGCCGCCCAACCCGATCGGCGAGAAGCTGTCGCCGCGCTGGAAGCGCAGCTCGCCCTGAAGCCGTTTTCGCCGCTTGCGCTAAACCCTGGCCCTGACGGGCACCTTATCCGCTGGCAACCGCAGGGCGATACGGGCGAGCTGGAGCTGGCGTTAGCCTGGCAGCATGTACCAGCCATTTTTGACGGGCTCGCGCAGAGCGACATGCTGCCGCTCGGGTTTACGCTGCGCAGGGAGGACGAACAGAGCCTGCGTCTGACGCTACAACTGGGGCGCGCTCATGAGAAGTAGCGCGCTATGGGTATGGCTAATGCTGGCGTGTTTCCCGGTCTGGGGCGAGGGCGATCCTTTTGCGCCGCCGCAGGCGCGCTGCCAACTGCATCAGGCGGATCTCTGGCGCTATGGCGGCATGGTGAAAAAGGGCGAGTCGGTGCGGGTGCTGTTGCAGACGCCGGAGAAAACGTGGCTGCGTGTCAGCCCTGGCGCGACGCTCCCGACAGGCTGGCAGCTCACCGGTGTCGAAGCCGGTAAGGTGACGTTAAAAAGTGGCGAAGGGTGTCGCCCTTCGGTTCTGGTATGGACACTTAAGGATGCGCATCATGATAAGGAAATCCCTTCCTTTATTATTACTCGCAGCGACAACCGTCTGCGCCGCGCCCGCGAGCCCGGGCGTCTCACTGGTGGCGGATGAAACGCCGGTCGTCCAGCTGTTACAGGCGCTGGCTGAGAGCGAACAGTTAAATCTGGTCATAGCGCCCGGCGTGGAGGGTGTGGTCTCGCTGCACTTGCAGAACGTGCCCTGGCAGCAGGCGTTTCAGATGGTCACGGAGAGCGCGCGGCTACGCTGGCGCAAAGAGAGCAATATTTTGCGAGTCTACCCGGAAACCTGGGAGCAGCAAACGCAGGCCCAGCGCGAAGCGGCGCGCCAGCAGCAAGAGCGTAGCCTGCCGCTGGCGAGCGAGACCGTCACGCTGCGCTATGCCGAAGCCACGGAGCTTGCCGCCGGGCTGGCGGCGCTCGGCGATAAACTGATGACGCCGCGCGGCAGCATCACGGTGGATAAGCGTACCAACCGGTTGTTGATACGCGATACCGCAAGCGCGTTGCGTCAGGTGCAGGAGTGGGTCGCGAAAATGGATATTCCGGTAGGCCAGGTGGAGCTGGCCGCCCATATCGTTACCATCAACCAGCAGAGCCTGCGCGAGCTCGGCGTCAAATGGAGCACCGCGGATGCCGAAGGCGCCACGAAGCTCTATCACCCCACCACAGTCTCGGCAGATCTGGCGGTGGCGAACGCCACCACGCGGCTTGGCTTTAATATCGGCCGTATCGACGGGCGCATGCTGGAGTTCGAGCTTTCGGCGCTGGAGCAAAAACAGAAAGTGGAAATTATCGCCAGCCCTCGTCTGCTGGCCGCGCATCAGCAGCCTGCCAGCATTAAGCAGGGCAGTGAAATTCCGTATCAGGTGTCGAGCGGCGAAAGCGGGGCGACGTCGGTGGAGTTTAAAGAGGCGGTGCTGGGGATGGAAGTGACGCCCACGATCGGCCAGGGCGGACGTATCCGGCTGAAGCTGCGTATCAGCCAGAATATGCCGGGTCAGGCGCTGCAACAGGCCGATGGTGAAGTGTTAGCCATTGATAAACAAGAGATTGAAACGCAGGTTGAGGTTAAAGACGGCGAGACGCTGGCGCTCGGCGGGATCTTCCAGCAAAAAAATAAAACGGGGAATGAACAGGTGCCGGTATTGGGAAATATTCCGCTCTTAGGGAGCCTGTTTCGCCACGACGGTAAAGATAAAGAAAAGCGTGAACTGGTGGTGTTTATTACGCCGCGCATCATCAACGGCGCCTGATCGCACAGGAGTTTTTAGCCATAATCGTCGCCGGATGTTTGACGCAGAGTTGGAATTAGCATACAAGGAGTACCGATTTGAGAGTCGGTCAAAGGCGGTGCGCCCGTTATTGTTTTTCACTCCTGTGCGTCAGACGCGGTGATTTATTCGGTTGCCAAACTACCTTGAGTGTTGAGATAATTTTTGATCTGACTCTCGCACTATCGCTTAAGAGGTTTCAGTTCATTTCCCGCAGCTCAGGGTTATTTGCTCGCGGGTTTATCATCAACGAATTGTCTTAGTAGTACCGAAAAAATGGCAGAGAAACGCAATATCTTTCTGGTTGGGCCTATGGGTGCTGGCAAAAGCACTATTGGGCGTCAGTTAGCACAACAGCTCAACATGGAATTTTACGACTCCGATCAAGAGATCGAAAAACGTACCGGGGCTGATGTCGGCTGGGTCTTCGATGTAGAAGGCGAAGAAGGTTTCCGTGATCGCGAAGAAAAAGTCATCAATGAGCTGACGGAAAAACAGGGTATTGTACTGGCGACCGGCGGTGGCTCTGTCAAATCCCGCGAAACCCGCAATCGTCTCTCCGCGCGTGGCGTGGTGGTCTATCTGGAAACCACTATCGAAAAGCAGCTCGCCCGTACTCAGCGCGATAAAAAACGTCCGCTGTTGCAGGTTGATACGCCGCCGCGTGAAGTACTCGAAGCGCTCGCCAATGAGCGTAATCCGCTGTACGAAGAGATTGCCGACGTCACCATCCGTACTGACGATCAGAGCGCAAAAGTTGTGGCTAACCAGATTATCCATATGCTGGAAAATAACTAATTCCGGCGAATCCTTACTCACCTGCGGGTAAAGCACAGAAGGTTACTGAACGTCATGGAGAGGTTAACGGTTACTCTCGGGGAACGTAGTTACCCTATCACCATCGCAGCCGGATTGTTCAACGATCCGGCTTCCTTTTGGCCTTTGCGTGCGGGTGACCAGACCATGTTGGTCACCAATGAAACGCTGGCGCCGCTGTGGCTGGACAAAGTCCGCTCTGCGCTGGAACAGGCTGGCGTGAAGGTTGACCAGGTGATTTTGCCCGACGGCGAGCAGTATAAAAGCCTGGCCGTGCTGGAAACCGTATTCAGCGCGCTGCTGGAAAAACCGCATGGCCGCGATACCACGCTTATCGCGCTGGGCGGCGGCGTCATCGGCGATCTCACTGGCTTTGCCGCGGCGTGCTATCAGCGCGGCGTGCGCTTCATCCAGGTGCCGACCACGTTGCTTTCTCAGGTCGATTCCTCCGTTGGCGGCAAAACGGCCGTTAACCATCCGCTTGGCAAAAACATGATAGGCGCCTTCTGGCAGCCCGCCTCAGTGGTGGTCGATCTCGACTGTCTACAAACCCTGCCTGCGCGTGAGCTCGCCTCCGGGCTCGCGGAAGTTATCAAATATGGCATCATCCTTGACCGCGATTTCTTCCACTGGCTGGAAGAGAACATCGACGCGCTGCTGGCTCTCGACGGCGCGGCGATGGCGTACTGCATTCGCCGCTGTTGCGAGATCAAAGCCGATGTCGTCGCGGCGGACGAGCGCGAAAGCGGCATGCGCGCATTGCTGAACCTGGGCCATACTTTTGGGCACGCGATCGAAGCGGAAATGGGTTACGGCAACTGGCTGCATGGCGAAGCGGTATCCGCGGGCATGGTCATGGCGGCGCGCGCCGCAGAGCGTCTCGGCCAGTTTGCGACGCAGGATGTCGAGCGCATTATCACGCTGCTCAGGCGCGCAGGTCTGCCGGTCACCGGCCCTGCGTCTATGGCGCCGCAGGCGTATCTGCCGCACATGATGCGCGATAAAAAAGTTCTGGCTGGCGAGCTGCGCTTAGTGCTGCCGCTGGCTATCGGGAAGAGTGAAGTGCGCGGCGGAGTGCCGCACGATCTGGTATTAAGCGCGATTGCTGACTGTCAGCAGGCGTGAATGAAAAGTACTGTTCGCCAGTAATGGCGTTTTTACTATCGGGCAATAGCGTGGCGCAGGCCGCAATGAGCCTTCGAGTGGGGTGTTAAATGGATGAATTCAAACCAGAAGACGAGCTGAAACCCGATCCCAGCGATCGTCGTACTGGTCGTTCTCGTAAATCTGCTGAGTTTGATAACGAACCGCAAATCAACATTGATGACGTTGATCTGGATGCAGACGATCGTCGTCCGTCGCGCTCGCGTCGCGAGCAGACGCAAGAGACTTACGAAGCGGATGAATCGCTGCCGGATGAGGAAGACGTGCAGGAACGCCGCCCGCGCAAGCGTAAAAAAGCGCCGCCGAAAGGGCCCATTTCTCGCCAGCATCTGATGATGGCGCTCGGTATTTTTGTGCTGGTGCTGCTGATTATCGGCATCGGTTCAGCGCTGAAAGGCCCGGACACCACGAAAACCGACGATGCGCAGGCGCAAAACGCCGAGAAGAATATCGATCTCGCGGGTAACGCCGGCAGCCCGTCAGACCAGGCTAACGGCGCGCAGCCGCAGCCGGGCAACACCTCTGCCGCGAATCAGAACACCAGCAACGCGCCGCAGGATATCTCTCTGCCGCCGGTTTCTTCGACCCCGACTCAGGCTGGGGCGCAGTCTGCGCCGGAAGGCCAGCAGCGTGTCGAAGTCCCGGGCGATCTGAACAATGCGCTGACGCAGCAGCAGGGCCAGATTGATAACGCGGTGTCCGGCTCTACGCTGCCGACCGAGCCCGCGACCGTTGCGCCGGTTAATGGCAACGCCGCCGCGCCGCAGCCGTCGCGTGACGCCGCGCAAAGCGAGAAGCCTGCGCGTCATAACGCCGCAACCACACCTTCGCGCCCTGAGCGTAAGCAAATGGTGATTGAGTCTGAACCGCGTAAAGCGCAGACCACCCAGAGCAAACCGCAGCAGGCGCCAGCGAAAACCGCAACCACCGAACAGAAACCGGCCAGCACGCCGAAGCGCAGCGAACCGGCGACCGGTACCGCCTCTGCGCCGGTGAAAGCGCCTGCGACCACCACGGAAGCGCCGAAAAGCGCGCCTGCGGCGAGCCAGCCTTCCGCTCCGGCGGGTGGGGCGAGTGCCGGTAACGTCGGCGCGCTGAAATCCGCGCCGGGCAGCCACTATACGCTTCAGCTGAGCAGTTCTTCGAACTACAACAATCTGAACGCGTGGGCGAAGAAAGAGAATCTGAAAAACTTCGTGGTATACCAGACGACCCGTAACGGTCAGCCGTGGTATGTGCTGGTGAGCGGCGTTTATGGCTCGAAAGAGGAAGCGAAACGCGCCGTCTCTTCGCTGCCAGCCGACGTGCAGGCGAAAAACCCGTGGGCTAAGCCGATTCACCAGGTCCAGGCCGATCTGAAGTAATGAGTAAAGCGCAGTATGCTGTCGGAGCCTCCTCCACAGCGTGGGAAGGTATGAATTAATCAGGCAGCATGAAAAAATATCGCGCTTTTCTTAAATGGGCAGGGGGGAAATACCCCCTGCTCGAAGAGATCAAACGTCATCTCCCTGAAGGGGAGTGTCTTATCGAGCCCTTCGTCGGCGCGGGGTCGGTTTTTCTTAACACCGACTATTCGCGCTATGTGTTATCAGACATCAATAGCGATCTGATAAGCCTCTACACCACGGTGAAAGATAAAACTGACGATTATGTCAGCGAAGCGCGTCTGCTGTTTACCGCCGAGCATAATCAGGCCGAGGTGTATTATCAGTTACGCGAAGAGTTTAATCAGAGTCGGGATGAGTTCCGCCGGGCGCTGCTCTTCCTGTATCTCAACCGCCACGGTTACAACGGGCTGTGCCGCTACAATTTGCGCGGCGAGTTCAACGTGCCGTTTGGTCGCTATAAAAAGCCCTATTTCCCGGAGACGGAGCTGTATCATTTTGCGGAGCGCGCCCAGAACGCGCTGTTTATCTGCGAATCCTATGACGCCAGCATGGCGCGGGCGCAGCAGGAAAACAGCGCGGTGGTCTATTGCGATCCGCCTTACGCGCCGCTTTCCGCCACCGCGAATTTTACGGCTTATCATACGAACAGCTTTAATCTCGAACAGCAGCAGCATCTGGCGCAACTGGCGGAAGGGCTGCAAACCCAGCGCATTCCGGTGCTCATCTCTAACCACGATACCGAGCTGACCCGCCAGTGGTATCAGCAGGCGAAGCTGCATAAGGTGCGGGTAAGACGCAGCATCAGCAGCAATGGCGGCACGCGCAGAAAGGTGGACGAACTGCTGGCGCTTTACGAAGCCTGAGTGAGTTCCGTCCGCCATACACACAAGACTTAATGGAGAAGCGGATGAAACAGTATTTGATTGCCCCCTCGATTCTGTCGGCCGACTTTGCCCGGCTGGGTGAAGACACCGCCCGGGTGCTGGCCGCCGGTGCCGACGTCGTCCATTTCGATGTTATGGATAACCATTATGTGCCCAACCTCACCATCGGGCCGATGGTGCTGAAGGCGCTGCGCGATTACGGCATTACCGCGCCGATCGACGTGCATCTGATGGTGAAACCCGTGGATCGCCTGATCCCCGATTTCGCCGACGCGGGCGCCAGCATCATTACATTCCACCCGGAAGCCTCCGAGCATATCGACCGTTCGCTGCAACTGATCAAAGAGCACGGCTGCAAAGCGGGCCTGGTCTTTAACCCGGCGACGCCGCTGAGCTATCTCGACTATGTGATGGATAAACTGGACGTTATTCTGCTGATGTCAGTCAACCCCGGCTTCGGCGGTCAGTCGTTTATTCCGCAGACGCTGGAGAAGCTCAAAGAAGTGCGTCAGCGCATCGACGCCTCCGGGCGCGACATCCGGCTGGAAGTGGACGGCGGCGTGAAGGTCAGCAATATCGGCGCTATCGCCGCGGCGGGCGCCGACATGTTTGTCGCGGGCTCCGCTATCTTCAACGAGCCGGATTACCAGAACGTCATCAACGATATGCGTAGCGAGCTGGCGAAGGTTTCTCATGGATAAGCTGCAAACGATCCGCGCCGTCGCCTTCGATCTCGACGGCACGCTGGTGGACAGCGCGCCAGGGCTGACATACGCCGTGGATAACGCGCTTTATGCGCTGGAACTGCCGACCGCGGGCGACGCGCGGGTTATTACCTGGATTGGCAACGGCGCCGATGTGCTTGTTGAGCGCGCGCTGAGCTGGGCGCGTCAGGAGAAAGCTGCGCTTCGCGCCGCCGCGGGCAAGCCTGTGGAAACCGACGGCATTCCGGAAGAAGAACAGCGCCGCATGATGCGCCGTCTGTTTGACCGCTATTATGGCGAGGCTGTCGAGGCCGGTAGCGCGCTGTTCCCGGAGGTAGCGCAGACGCTCGACGCGCTGCGCCGTCATGGGCTCGCGCTGGGGCTGGTGACCAATAAGCCGACGCCGTTCGTAGCGCCCATGCTGGAATCGCTCGGTATCGCAGACTATTTCAGCATTATTATCGGCGGCGATGATGTGCAGAATAAAAAACCGCATCCGGAACCGCTTCTGAAGGTTATGGACGCGTTGCGGGTTACGGCGCAGGAGTTGCTCTTCGTGGGCGATTCACGCAATGATATTCAGGCGGCGCAGGCCGCGGGTTGCGCAAGCGTCGGTCTGAGCTATGGCTATAACTACGGCGAAGCGATAACGTTAAGCAACCCGGATTTCGTCTTTGACCATTTCCGCGACTTACTGCCCGCGTTCGGGCTCCCCCACAGTGACAATCAGGAATTGAAAAATGAGTAAGCCCATCGTTTTTAGTGGCGCGCAGCCATCCGGAGAACTGACCATCGGTAACTACATGGGTGCGCTGCGTCAGTGGGTTAACATGCAGGACGACTACCACTGCATCTACTGCATCGTGGATCAGCATGCCATCACTGTGCGTCAGGACCCGGCTGCGCTGCGCAAAGCCACGCTGGATACGCTGGCGCTTTACCTCGCCTGCGGCATCGACCCGAAAAAGAGCACCATCTTCGTTCAGTCTCACGTGCCGGAGCACGCGCAACTGGGTTGGGCGCTGAACTGCTACACCTATTTCGGCGAACTGAGCCGCATGACGCAGTTCAAAGATAAATCCGCGCGCTATGCGGAAAACATCAACGCCGGCCTGTTTGATTACCCGGTGCTGATGGCGGCGGATATCCTGCTGTACCAGACCAACCTGGTGCCGGTGGGCGAAGATCAGAAACAGCACCTGGAGCTGAGCCGCGATATCGCGCAGCGCTTCAACGCCATCTACGGCGACATTTTCCGCGTGCCGGAGCCGTTCATCCCGAAATCGGGCGCGCGCGTGATGTCACTGCTGGAGCCGACCAAAAAGATGTCCAAGTCGGATGACAACCGCAATAACGTTATCGGCCTGCTGGAAGATCCGAAATCCGTCGTGAAGAAAATCAAACGCGCGGTAACCGATTCCGACGAGCCGCCGGTGGTGCGCTACGACGTGGCGAACAAAGCGGGCGTCTCTAACCTGCTGGATATCCTTTCCGCCGTGACCGGTCAGAGCATCCCGGAACTGGAGCAGCATTTCGAAGGCAAAATGTATGGTCACCTGAAAGGCGAAGTGGCGGATGCCGTCTCCGGCATGCTCACCGAGCTTCAGGAGCGCTATCACCGTTATCGCAACGACGAAGCCTTCCTGCAAAGCGTGATGAAAGAAGGGGCCGAAAAAGCCCGCGCGCACGCTGGCGAAACGCTGAAGAACGTGTATGAAGCCATCGGTTTTGTAGCGCAGCCGTAATAAAAAACCGGGTAAGCCCGGTTTTACGTATCGCGTTGAAACCACCTCTCAGGAGGTGGTTTTTTATTGCTTAGCGCAGGCGCATTACTGCTCCGCCGCCGGACCGCAGCCGCCAATTATTTTCGAAATCGAAATCGCCGGGTGAAGCAGATAGTCGTAGCTGCAGGTTTTATTTTTATTTTCGATATGACCGGTACAGGCGGTCAGTGAGGAGAGTACGGCGGCCAGCATCGCGAGTTTTATGACGTGTTTCATTGTGCATCCCTATTAATTAAATATCCTGAGTGATTGATATGAATGTCTTTTTCGACGCTTCATAACGGGACGACTTTATGCGATTTCAGGCAGGGGAAGTCAACGTCAGTAACAGGACTTGCAGGACAGGAAAAACCGCGCGGGCGCTGTCGTTCAGCGCCGCTGGTTGTCGATGGTCAAAGTGACGCGGTTAGCGCGGCAGAACAACTCGGAATAGTGTACGGGTTTTTGATGCTGGTCGTACGCGATTTTGCTGATGCGAAACAGCGGCTCGCCCAGTTCGCATTTCAGCCACTGCGCCTCGGCTTTGGTGGCGGTAAAAATATCGATGGTTTTTTTATCGCTCACCACCTGCGTATCGAAGCGCTCCTGAAACAGCTGATAGGTCGATGCGCCTGCGCTGTAGATCTCGTCAAACTGCGGGTAGCGGGAGAGCGGGATCCACGAGGCATCGATAAACAGCGGTTCGCCATCGAGATACATCACCCGGCGCAGCAGGAATATCTCGCCGCCGCCCGGAATATTCAGGCGTTCGCAGAACGGATCGGCGCTGACGCGCGCCTGTTCAATCACTTCTTCTTTGGTGGGTTTGCCCTGCGATACGCCGAAATCGGTAAAGCCGCTCACGGTCAGCAGGGCGTTTTCTACTTTCTTACTCTGCACAAACGTGCCTTTACCCTGCCAGCGGATCAGGACGCCATCTTTCACCAGATCGCTAATCGCCTTGCGAATGGTGATGCGGCTGACGTTGTAGAGCGTACACAACTCGCTTTCAGTGGGGATCTGCTGCCCGGGCTGGTACACGCCATGCCCGATATCATCAAGCAGACGCTGGCGGACGGTGGCATAAAGGAGTTGATGAGAGTAGCGCTCCGTAGCTGGCATGTATCGACCCTGAAGTTGTAGAAAACGTGGGGATGATTATAAGAGCGTTTATTGAGGAGTGACAGGGCGTTGGCGTGAGTTGCGTCACGCCAACGCAGACCTTACCAGGCGCCGTGATAGCCGAGTGTTCTCGCCGCGCACTGCGTACCCTGTTTCATCGCATCGACCAGCGGCAGTCCGGCGGCGATAGCGCAGAGGAAACCGGCGATGTATGAATCCCCGGCGCCCATGGTATCAACTACCTCGACCTGCTCCGGCGGCATGCGCCAGAACCGCGCGCCATCCCACGCCAGGCTGCCGTTCTCGCCGAGCGTGGCGACGGCGACGCCTGCGCCGCATTCCACCACCGTTTGCAGGCGGTCGCGCAGCCAGGGCGTCTCATCGTGCGCGGAGGCAAACGCATAATCGAGATGCGCCGGCAGCGTGCGCCACAGCGGGCTTTCCCATTTGTCGGCAAAATCAAACGACAGGGTTTTCCCGGCGGCGTGGAGCGCCGGAAAGACAGCGTCGGCATGGCCCCAGATGGCGGAGTGAATGATATCGAACCCCATCAGCCAGCGCAGATCCTCGTCGCTGACCATAAAGTCCGCCATCACGCCCTCGGTGTAGTCGCCAAGAATGCGGTCATTATGGCTAAGCTCCACCTGGGTCTGCGCCGTGACGCCCGGTCTGGTGCGCAGATGCGAGATATCGATGCCGTGGCGCGCCAGGTCCTGCTTCAGCATGTCGCCATAGTCGTCATCGCCCACCCAACTGACGCAGGCGGGTTGCATCCCGTAGCGGGTGCTGTAAACCGCCACATTAACCGCGTTGCCGCCGGAAAACGCCTTGCCAAGCTGCGGGTAGATATCCACGCAGTTATCGCCGACCGTCGCCAGTTTTTTCATAGCGCCTCCTCTGGCAGCAGGTCGCGAAAGCGCGCCAGCGCCTGGCGGGCGTAAAGCCGCGGCTCGTTCATGTACATGGTGACCAGCTCAATAGTGCAATAGCCGTTGTAGCCGCGATCGATGATGTCGCGCATCAGCTCACGCAGCGGCATTTTGCCTTCGCCGGGGATGTAGTGGCTGTCGCTTGCGCCATCGCTGTCGACGATATGCAGATGGCGCAGCTTATCGCCGAGCTTGTCGAAGTAACTCATCACCGGCTCGCCCTGCACAAACGGCGCGCAGATGTCCACCATGCTGTAGAGGCGCGGCGACGGCACCATTGAGAGCGCCCGCAACACGTCGTTAGCGTTGCACACGACGTTGGATTCATAAGGCGTGAGCGGCTCCAGCAGCAGGTCGATGCCGATATCTTCGGCGACCTCGCACAGCTCGCGCAGGTTATCGGCGAGGCGGTGCCAGATAGCGTCAGGCCCGGTGAGGTAGCCCGCGTGGGCGGCGGAGATCATTGTAAAGCCCGCGTCCATCTCTTTGGCCATCTCCATGGCGAGCTTGATCATGTCGAGGCTTTCGCGGCGCATCCGCTCGTCGCCCAGCATCATGTTATAGGGATAGCCGTTGGTTTCCGGCGTGTAGCCGATGATCGGCATCTGATAAACGCGCGACAGTTCTTTCACCTGGCGAATGCCGCCTGCTTTAAGATCCGGCGCAAACGCGTGCGGCCTGCCGCCCCACAGCTCCAGCCCGTCATAGCCCAGTTCGTGCGCGTCGCGAAAGGCGTGCTCCAGCGGCAGTCGCTGATGCCCGCAGGTAAACATACCCGTTTTCATAACCCTTCTCCTTGCATGAATGTCCCGGCCCCCCGCAGAGGCCGGGCAGGGGATTAATACTCGACAATGCCGCCGTAGTAGCGACGGTCGTCCGGGTTGTGGTCTTTGTAGATGGAGAGGTAGTAGCAGAGCCACTCCATCGGCACGAACATCAGGAACGGCGCGAGCCACGGGTGCAGCCCCTGGGAAATCTCCGCGTAGTCGATAACGATGACGTTATCGGTACGCTCGCGCACAAAGCGGATAGCGCGCTCGGTGGTGTGGCGGCTCTCATCATTGCCAAGCAGGAAGAGGAACGGCACGCCCGGCTCGACTATCTCCAGCGGCCCGTGGCGGAATTCGCCGCTCTCAATCACCGAACCGTGCGTCCAGGTGAACTCCATCAGCGTCACGATCCCTTCTTTGTAGCCAAGCGGACGCAGCGGGCCCGCGGAGACGGTGTAGATCATCGGCCACTGCGACGCCTGCTCGCCGAGCTGGCGACCCTTGTCTTCCCAGGTGCGCACCAGATGGCCCAGCGCCTGCGGCAGCTTGCGCAAGTCGTTTTTGATTTTGCCGATCTCGGCGTGCGGCGCCTGGCGGGTGATCATCTCCAGCACCACGCTGTAGCAGAGCAGCAGGTGGATTTCCCAGATGCAGTCAGCTTCATACGCCACCACATGTTCGGCGGCCTGTACAATCGGGCTGTCCGGGCGCTTGGTGAACGCGGCGGTCAGCGCGCCGCAGGCGGCGCCCAGCGCCAGCGCTTTGATCACTTCTTCGGTTTTGCCATAGTCGGAGACGCCAATCACCGCGCATTTCGCATCGAGGCGGTGCGGCGTGTTGTCGCAGAACTCCCAGCCGGAAAGCGCGTAAACCTGAAGGCTCGAGTAACGGTCCGCCAGGTGCTTCGCCGTCTGCGCCGCGTTAAGCGGCGAGCCGCAGGCGACGAAATAGATGCGGTCGATGCCGCGGTTGATCATCTCATCCACGATGGCGTGCACGCGGGGCACATCCTTCTCCAGAATCTTCTCCACTTCCTGAACCATATTTTCGGTGACCAGGAAATCCACGGTGCTTTTATCGATATTCAGCATGAAACAACTCTCCAGACAGGGTTAAGAAACATGAGCCAGACGGCGGTTGCGCTTTTCCCAGAAGACGTAAGCGGGCAGGCCGGTGGCAATAACAATCAGGGCGCAGATAAGGCCGGGAACCGGCGCCCACACGAAGGTGGAAGCGACCAGAATCAGGCTTGACGCGATGGCGGCGAAGGTCATCAGGCCGAAGGCCGGCGTGCGCCACAGCGGTTTGTAGTCCTCTCGTTTGCGACACCAGATGATGGAGCCGAAGGTGAGCGTGTTTTTAAAGCACATCACCAGCGTGAAATAGCCGAGCAGGCTGGTGAGGTCTGACACGAAGATGAAGAAAATGCCCAGCGCGCACTGCAAAATGATGGAGACATCCGGCGTGTTGTACTTCGGGTGCACGTGGCCGAAACATTTGAAAAAGAGATTGTCTTTCGCCATCGCGTATTCGAGGCGCGGCTGGTACATCACGCAGCTGGAGAGCGAACCCAGAATAACGATCATGGCGGTAATGGCGACAAACACGCCCGCCACGCTGCCGAGCGCCGGAATGTAGGTCAGCGCGTCGGAAATCGGCGTTTCGGAGGCGGCGAGCTTGTCAAACGGCATCAGCCCGGAGATAACCAGCGCCAGTAGCGAGTAGAGCACCAGCACCAGCAGGCAGGAGCCAATCAGCGCCCGCGGCATGGTTTTGCCGGGGTTTTTGATTTCGCCGGTCATGTAGCAGATGGATGCCATACCGGTGTAGGACCAGCTGGTGGCCGAGATGCCCGCCAGCAGCGCCATAATGCCTGCCGCCGTGCTGGTGGTGGCGCTGCTGGCAGGCGCCGTGAAGTTATCGCCCTTCAGCCAGAAAACGCCGATGCCAATCACAATCGCGAAAGGAATGATTTTGGCGATGGTAATCAGCGTCTGGAATGTGGCGCCGCCCTCCACCGAGCGCAGGTGCAGCAGCATAAAGGCGAGGATCAGCCCGGTGGCGACAAGCTTGCCGGTGAGCGGATCGAGCGGCACCAGAAAACCGAAATTACTGACGATGGCGAGCGCCATAATGGAGAGCGACGGCGCGTCGTTGGCCCAGAAGCTGGCCCAGCCGGAAAGAAACGCCAGCGGGCGGCTGCCGGCATTTTTGAGATACACGTAATCTGCGCCATTCTCGGGGTAAGCGGTAGAGAGCTCCGCGTAAACGCACATCTGCGGGATCACAATCAAACCGCCAATCACAAAAGCGAGCACCGTGAGCCACGGCGTGCCTGCCGCTTTCGCCACTTCACCAACCGAAACGAAAATACCGGAACCGACGGTCGTTCCGACGGAAATGGCCAGCACGGCCCAGAAGCCGAGCTTGCGTTGGAGTTCCTGGCCTTCCATATCGTTACCTTTTTAGTATTGAACAGGGTTGTAGGATTCAGAGCGCGTCGCCCGGATGAAGGCAGCAGGAGGCCGCACGACCCGGTATAGGGGTTGTGGAATGCCGTCAGGCTGTTTTCATAATGAGATGACGCATAACCAATATAACAACACATGATGAATAGTATTGGCGAGGCAGATCACAAAATCGCTGTATGTTAGCGATATGTAATATATTTATTTGTTATGTGTTTGAAAAATAAGGAAAGAAATTTTGAGGCCAGCGGCGCTGGCCTGAGAAGAGATTATTTAGACGAGAACCAGTTGAGCTTATCGCGTAGCGCCACAACGCGGCCGACGATAATCAGGCTTGGGCTTTCCACACGCTGCGCCAGCGCGCCAAGCTCGGTCAGAACACCGGTAACGACGCGTTGTTTTACGCTGGTGCCATTTTCGACCAGCGCCACCGGCATCTGTGGATCCATACCGTGTTCGATGAGTTTTTCCTGAATAGCCGCGGCCTGGTTTAACCCCATGTAGAACACCAGCGTCTGTTTTTCCGCGGCGAGATTATGCCAGTCAAACTCACCGCCGTTTTTCAGATGCCCGGTGACCAGACGCACGCTCTGGGCGTAATCGCGGTGGGTCAGCGGCAGCCCGGCGTAGGCTGAACAGCCCGACGCCGCGGTGATGCCAGGTACCACGGAGAAAGGAATGCCTGCGTCGCAGAGCGTTTCCAGCTCCTCGCCGCCGCGCCCGAAGATAAACGGATCGCCGCCTTTCAGGCGCACAACGCGTTTGCCGCGCTGGGCTTCGCGCAGCAGGATCTGGTTGATCTCCTCCTGCGGCACGCAGTGATAGCCCGCACGTTTGCCGACAAACACGCGATCGGCGTCGCGGCGCACCAGATTCATAATCTCATCGGACACCAGGCGGTCGTAGACCACGATATCCGCCTGCTGGATCTGCTGGAGCCCTTTGAGCGTCAGCAAACCCGGATCGCCAGGCCCGGCGCCTACCAGCACGACTTCGCCGCGGTCATCAAGCGGTTCGCTCAGCAGCGTTTCGGTAATACGGGCGACGGCCTGTTCATCGTCATTGGCAAGCGACTGCGCGAGGCGGTCGTTCACGAAGAATTTTTCCCAGAAGCGGCGGCGCTCACTGACAGAGGCGAAGGTTTGCTTCACGCGACGGCGCAGTTGCCCGGCATAACCGGCGACCTTGCCGAGGTGCTGCGGAAGCAGCGCTTCGAGCTTTTCACGCAGCAGGCGCGCCAGCACCGGTGACGTGCCGCCGGAAGAGACGGCCACCATCAGCGGCGAGCGGTCGATAATCGACGGCATGATGAAGCTCGCCTGTTTCGGCGCATCCACCACGTTGCAGAAGATACGCCGCGCTTCGGCAGCCTCGCTGACCTGATTATTCACCGCGTCGTCATCCGTCGCGGCGATCACCAGCCAGCACTCATCAAGAAGCGTGGCGTCAAACTCGCCCTGCGCCAGGCGCAGCATGCCCTGTTCAGCCCAGGCTTCAAACTGCGGCGCGAACGCGAGCGCGTTGACCGTAAGCGCAGCGCCTGCCTCCAGCAGCAGACGCGCCTTACGTTCTGCGACATCGCCGCCGCCGACCAGCAGGCAGGCGCGATGACGTAACTGACAAAATATCGGCAGGTGATCCACGGCGTATCCTTCTTATCGGGCTTAACGGGCGGTTTCTGGTGCGGTGTGGGCGGCAGGCTGCGGGCGCTCCGCTTTCGGGGTAGCATACCAGTAACCCAAACCCATGAACACGGCGCCAGAGAGGGTATTGCCGAGGGTTACCCACAAGAGGTTATGGCCGATACCACTAAGCGTGAAAGCCTCGTTGTGATGACCAAACCAGGAGAGCGCGAACAGCGTCATGTTAGCGACGGAGTGCTCATAGCCCGAAGCGATAAAGGCCAGCAGACACCACCAGATGGCGATAAATTTCGCCGCCCCTTCGGTGCGGATCGCCATCCAGATAGCGAGACACACCAGCCAGTTGCACAGCGCGCCTTTAAAGAACAGCGCCATCGCCGGCGCGCTGGTTTTTGCGAGCGCGACGGTATGGACGAGGCTGGTGTCGACCGGCAGCAGGCTGCCGCCGCCCCAGCTGTAAAGCAGCGCGACAAACACCGAGCCGACCAGATTGCCAAGCCAGGTCTGCGGGAGGATTGCCCACATCTGACCATGGCTGATGGTGCCCGCTTTGACGCCGAGCGTCAGAAACATCGTGTGGCCGGTGAAAAGCTCGGAACCGGCGATGATAACCAGAGTCAGCGCGATGCCGAACGTGGCGCCCATCACCAGCGGGCGAACGGAAGGGTCAAGCAGATTGCCGAGGGTGAAAATTAAAATAATGCCGAGCCCGACGTAAGCGCCCGCCATCGCGGAGCTGACCCAGAAGCCCAGAGGATTATTTGCCGAGAGGCGAGCGATGCGGGCCGCATTGGCCGCGCACTTATTGATCGTGTCGGTAAACATAGTGGTTATCCTAAAAAGTGAGTGAAAGTAAAAAATTAAGAAACGAAAAAGGTGATTCAGAGCGGCGCGCTGTTTGTTGCGCGCGTAATTGTTGTTGTCCGTAACGGGCGTCCCTGTAATGCAAACGCCGATGACGCTTTTCATAAGCGGAGGCTTGAGCCTCTCTGCTTTACAACGCCCTTTGCGAAGGGCGGTTATTGCTATTTGAAAACCGGGATGGATGCGCTGCGCTTATCCACCCTGGGGTGTCAGAAGACCGGCATCCGGGGCGGGTAAGCGAAGCGCCACCCGCCTGCCTTTTTGCGTTACGCCTTCACCTGTACCTGACCCTCCTTCACGCGCGCCTCAAAGTGCGCCACTGAACGGCTTTCATCTTCCATACACAGCCCATCGCGCAGGCGGAAGCGCTGCTTTTTCAGCGGGCTCGCCACCCATAAATCGCCCTGATGTTCGGCGATGATGCCGCGCGACAACACGCTGGCCTCAAAGAACGGGTCGATGTTGCTGATGGCGTAAACCTCGTCATTCGCGCGCGGGCGGAAAATCGCCACCTGGTTTTTGCCGACCAGCGCGCAAACGCCGGTCGCCGGGATAATCTCATCGAGCGAACAAATCGTGTTCCACTGACTCATACGGTTTCCTCCACGAAGGTGACAGGGATGCGCTCATACGGCGTGGCCGGACGGTGCTGCTGGCGCTCCGGCACCACCTGCACGTTCGGGTCGCGGCGATCGCTGTTCACGAAGTGTTTAAAGCGGCCCTGCGCCTGCGGATCGTTGACCGTTTCGGTCCACTCGCAAATTACCGCTTCGCGCAGACGCGCCATTTCGGCTTCCAGCTGGCTGTTCAGGCCCAGTTTGTCGTCGATGATGACGCGTTTCAGGTAGTCGATGCCGCCTTCCATGTTGTCCAGCCACGGCGCGGTACGGGTCAGTTTGTCCGCGGTGCGGATGTAGAACATCATGAAGCGGTCGAGATAGCGCACCAGGGTCTCTTTATCGAGATCCGCCGCCAGCAAATCAGCGTGGCGCGGTTTCATGCCGCCGTTGCCGCAGACATAGAGGTTCCAGCCTTTTTCGGTGGCGATAATACCGACATCTTTGCCCTGCGCCTCGGCGCATTCACGCGTACAGCCGGAGACGCCGAATTTCATTTTGTGCGGCGTGCGGATGCCTTTGTAGCGGTTTTCCAGCTCAACGCCGAAGCCCACGCTGTCGCCGACGCCGTAACGGCACCAGGTACTGCCGACGCAGGTTTTCGCCATGCGCAGCGCTTTGGCATAGGCGTGGCCGGTTTCGAAGCCTGCGGCAATCAGCTGACGCCAGATTTCCGGCAGGTCGTCTTTCTGTGCGCCGAACAGGCCGATGCGCTGGGAGCCGGTGATTTTGGTGTAGAGGTTAAATTCGCGGGCGATACGGCCCACTTCCATTAGCCCTTCCGGGGTGATTTCGCCGCCAGCAGAGCGCGGGATCACGGAGTAAGTGCCATCTTTCTGGATATTCGCCAGGAAGTTGTCGTTAGTATCCTGTAGCGGCGTGTGCTGCGGCTTGAGAATGTACTCATTCCAGCAGGACGCCAGCAGCGAGCCGACGGTCGGCTTACAGACTTCGCAGCCGTAGCCTTTGCCATATTTCGCCAGCAGTTCGTCGAACGATTTAATGCCTTCCACGCGGATGAGGTGATACAGCTCCTGGCGGGAGAACGCGAAGTGCTCGCACAGGTTGTTGTTCACTTCGATGCCCTGTTTCGCCAGTTCGGCGTTCAGCACCTGAGTCACCAGCGGGATGCAGCCGCCGCAGCCGGTGCCAGCTTTGGTTTCAGCTTTCAGCGCCGCGACGGTATGACAACCTTTGTTGATGGCGGCGATCAGCGCCCCTTTGGTTACGTCGAAGCAGGAGCAAATCTGCGCGCTGTCCGGCAGTTTATCGACGCCGATAGACGGTTTGCCCTGGCCTGCGTGCGCCGGGAGGATCAGCGAATCCGGATTTTCCGGCAGCTCGATGCCGTTCAACACCAGTTGCAGCAGGTTGCCGTAATCGCTGGTGTCGCCCACCAGCACCGCGCCGAGCAGCGTTTTGTTGTCCTCGCTGACGATAAGGCGTTTGTAGATCTCTTTGCTTTCGTCGAGGAACACGTAGCTGCGTGATTTCGGCGTGCGGCCATGCGCGTCGCCGATGCCGCCGACGTCAACGCCCAGCAGCTTCAGTTTGGCGCTGAGGTCCGCGCCTTCAAACTGGTTGCCCGCGTTGCCGAGAATGTGGTCGACCGCCACCTGCGCCATTTTGTAGCCCGGTGCGACAAGGCCATACACGCGGCTGTTCCAGCTGGCGCATTCGCCGATAGCGTAGATATCCGGGTCGGAGGTCTGGCACTGGTCGTTAATCATGATGCCGCCGCGCGGCGCAATCTCGAGATCGCACTGTTTCGCCAGTTTGTCGCGCGGACGGATGCCGGTGGAGAAGACGATGAAGTCGACTTCCAGCTCGCTGCCGTCGGCAAAGCGCATGGTTTTACGCGCTTCAGTGCCCTGCTGGACAATCTCCTGGGTGTTTTTGCTGGTGTGAACTCTCACGCCCATGCTTTCAATCTTACGGCGCAGCTGCTCGCCGCCCATCTGGTCGAGCTGTTCCGCCATCAGCATCGGCGCGAATTCGATGACGTGGGTTTCGACGCCTAAGTTTTTCAGCGCGCCCGCGGCTTCCAGACCGAGCAGACCGCCGCCGACGACCGCGCCGCGTTTGCTGCGACGCGCGCAGGCTTCAATCGCGTTCAGATCTTCGATGGTGCGGTAAACGAAGCAGTCCTGGGTTTCGGAGCCTTTAATCGGCGGGATCCACGGGTAGGAGCCCGTCGCCATGATCAGTTTGTCGTAGAAGACGGTGCGCCCGGCGCTGGAGTGGATCACTTTCTCCTGGCGGTTAATGGTGATCGCACGCTCGCCCACCAGCACTTTCACGCCGTGCTTGTCGTAGTAGCCTTCGCGGACCAGCGACAGCTCTTCAGCGGTGTGATGGGAGAAGTAAGAGGAGAGGTGCACGCGGTCATAGGCGATGCGCGGCTCCTCACAGAAAACGGTGATGTCGAAATGGCCTGGATCGGCTTTATCGAGAAGGTCTTCGATAAAGCGGTGACCAACCATGCCGTTACCGATAATAGCGAGTCTGACTTTGCTCATTTTTGCCTCGATTTCTTTTCTATTACCGCCTACCTTAACGATTCAGCACCCCCGCTTATTGATGTAAATCAATTACATCTTTATATACCCCTTAATGGGTATTTCCTTGATTTTTGTAGGTTTTTCTAAGTGCTGGAATTGATTAGGATTTCGCGAGTGTCTGTTTTTTGAACCGCGGTGGAGTGAATTTTCACCAGAACCATTTACGGTGTGAACAGGATAATGCGTGGCAAGAAAGGGCAATCGTGAGGAGAAAAACGACGGGGAAAAGATAAGAGAAAATGTCCCTTCCCGGCCGGGAAGGGACAGGCAAAACTTAATGCGCTGCCGCGGCTTTCGCGTGCTGGCGATGACGGCTGACAAAGCCCAGCGCGAAGCACATCACGAACACGACGGCGTAGAGGCCGTTGGCGGTAAACAGCGCCGCCTGCGGGCCGTGATTCGCCACAATCGGGCCGGTCACGATAAAGGTCAGCATGGTGCCGACGGTGCCGCAGGTCAGAATGAAGTTAACCAGTTTCGGCGAGGAGACTTTGGTCTGTTGCGAGCCGAGCGTAATGATGGTGGTGTAAATCGCGCTGGAGAAGAAGCCCAGCGCCAGAATGAACCACGCCATATGTTCCGGCTTGCTGGTGATAAAGAAGTACATCAGCACCGTCGCGAGACCTGCCAGCACGGTCAGGATGCGCTGCAAATCAAAGAAGCGCAGCACGAAGCTGAAGACCCACATGCCGACCATATAAGACATCCAGAAGTTACTCACCAGCGTACCGGCGTCGTTGAGGTTCATGCCGAGGCCTTTGGTGGCATATTCCGGCACCCAGCCGATAAAACCGAGCTGACCCAGAATGTAGCAGAGCGCGGCGATGGAGAGGAACAGCACGCCCACGCCCCATTTCTCTTTTGCTACCGGCTTGTTTTCCTGCGGGGCATGTTTGCCGAGTACCGGGAAATCGCAGCCGAACGTCAGGATGAAAATTGCGACATAGACCAGACCGATGCAGGCGTACACCCAGTACCACTCAATGCTGCGCGCCAGCAGGAAGGCGGCGACCATCGGGAAGATCATCCCGGCCATGCTGAAGAAGGAGTCGGTAAACAGCAGGCGGGAGCCGCGCTGACGGCCTTCATACATATGAGTAATCAGGAACGTCCCGATCGACATCGTGATCCCGCTGACCAGGCCAAGCACAAACATGGCGGCGGAGAAGAGCATCAGGCTCTGGCTGAACATCAGCGCCACCACGGCCAGCACCATCAACACAAAACCAAAGCGCAGCTGGGTTTTCAGCGGCACGATTTCCATCAGCCAGGCATTCAAAAAGATAGAGATCAAAATCCCGGCATTCAGGAACGTAAAGGTGTTGCTCATGCTGGATACGGGCAGTTTGAAATACTCTGCGATATTACCCATCACCATCCCGGTGACGATTACCAACGCGCCGGTAAGGGCGTAGGAAAAAAAGCTGATCCATGTGAGCTTAATACGATTGCTGTTAGTCATGACTGGCCTGTGAATAGAAGTGTAAAGCGCGTTGACGGCGCCGGGAACCCAGGCATTCTAGGTGGTATTGTGATCCAAGAAAACATTCATTGATCACATGCTGTGTAAAACGACATATTTTATATGACGCGGCTCACACAATTTTACGTAGCAGATCCGATGAGCGCTTTTTCGCTGCGCGCTGGTACGTAAAACCAGGTAAATCTCTGGCACCGCATGCGATCGCTATTTAGAATCGACCCACTCGCTTTTTTCTCCTTCGTAAGGAATTCTTCATGCTCAAATCCACTCTGGCGGCTGTTGCGGCTGTATTTGCTCTCTCTGCCCTTTCTCCTGCCGCGCTGGCGGCAAAAGGCGACCCGCATGTTCTGCTGACGACCTCTGCGGGAAATATTGAGCTGGAGCTGAACAGCCAGAAAGCGCCGGCATCAGTGAAAAACTTCGTTGATTACGTCAACAGCGGTTTTTACAACAACACGATTTTCCACCGCGTGATCCCAGGCTTTATGGTGCAGGGCGGCGGTTTTACCGCGGATATGCAGCAGAAACCAACCAACGCGCCGGTGAAAAACGAGGCGGATAACGGCCTGCCCAACGCGCGCGGGACCATCGCGATGGCGCGCACCGCCGATAAAGACAGCGCCACCAGCCAGTTCTTTATCAACGTGGCGGATAACGCCTTCCTGAACCATGGCCAGCGCGATTTCGGCTACGCTGTTTTCGGTAAAGTGGTTAAAGGCATGGACGTGGCGGATAAAATCGCCCAGGTGCAGACCCACGACGTCGGCCCGTACCAGAATGTCCCGTCCAAACCGGTTGTGATCCTCTCCGCGAAAGTCCTGCCGTAATCTTCTTGCGCACGCGGGCTACATGGCCCGCGTCGCGTCTCCTCCCGGCAAACCGGCCCATTGCTGCTTATACTTGTGGCACACGGGGTTACGTTCAGGGAGGCAAAATGTCCAGAAAACTCACCGATAAACAAAAGTCTCGACTCTGGGACGCGCAAAAGAATCAGAACTTCCAGGCCAGCAACCGGCTGGAAGGCATTGAGGTGCCTCTGGTGACCTTATCCCGCGAAGAAGCGCTGGCGCGCATTGAAGAGCTGAGGGGGCACTATGAGCGATAAATTTGGCGACGGGCGCGACCCTTACTTCTGGTCCGGCAGCGATGTGCTGCGCAACCGGCTGAACATTCACGCCGCGCAGGATCTGCAACATGCCGAGCGCGAACTCACCTCGCTGCGCGCGGCGACGCTGGAACTGGGCCCTGTGCAGCGCGGGCTGCCGCATCTGTGCGCCATTCACCGCCAGCTGTTTCAGGATCTCTATGAGTGGGCGGGCGAGCTGCGCGAGGTAGACATCTACCAGGGCGAAACCCGCTTCGCGCACTTTGAATATCTGGAGAAAGAAGGTAACGCGCTGATGCAGGCGCTGGAAGATGAAGACTATCTCATCGGTCTGGAGCCGGAGGCGTTTGTCGCGCGTCTTTCGCACTACTACTGCGAAATCAACGTGCTGCATCCGTTTCGTATCGGTACAGGCCGCGCCCAGCGCGTCTTCTTCGAACAGCTGGCGCTGCATGCGGGCTACAGCCTGGACTGGCGCGGTGTGGATGTCGACGCGTGGCGCGCCGCCAACCAGGCGGGCGCGATGGGCGACCTGGCGCCGCTTGAGAAAATCTTCACGAGCGTAGTGAGCGACGCGCGGGAAAACGAGTAAACTGACGCGGTTCTTTTTTACGGAGCCGCCATGTTACTGCTTATCGACAACTACGATTCTTTCACCTGGAACCTGTTTCAGTATTTCAGCGAGCTGGGCGCGGAGGTGGTGGTCAGGCGCAACGATGAACTGACGTGTGAGGATATCGAGGCGCTCGCCCCGGCGCAGCTGGTGATTTCCCCCGGTCCCTGCACGCCGAATGAAGCCGGTATTTCACTGGCGGCGATCCGGCGTTTTGCCGGTCGCCTGCCGATCCTCGGCGTTTGCCTCGGGCATCAGGCCATCGGGCAGGCCTTCGGCGCGTCCGTTGTGCGGGCTGAAAAGGTCATGCACGGCAAAACCTCGGTGATTTCACATAACAATAACGGTGTTTTTTCCGGGCTTAATAACCCGCTGACCGTGACTCGCTATCACTCGCTGATTATCGACCGCGCCACGCTCCCTGCGGCGTTTGAAATCACCGCCTGGACAGAGGCGGGCGAAATCATGGGCATTCGCCATCGCCACCTTGCGCTTGAAGGCGTGCAGTTTCACCCGGAAAGCATTCTCAGCGAGCAGGGCCATCAGCTCCTGGCGAACTTCCTTTCGCGCTGAATTTTTATTGCCTTTCAGTGATTTTTTATTCATATTTTGTGCTTATCTTTTCATGTGCGATGGCACATTTACTGGATGGGCATGAAATGGCAACTGAAAAAACAGCAATTACGCGCGCCACCTTCGATGAAGTGATCCTGCCGATTTATGCACCGGCTGAATTTATCCCGGTGAAAGGCAAGGGCAGCCGCGTCTGGGATCAGCAGGGCAAAGAGTATGTCGATTTCGCGGGCGGTATCGCGGTGACGGCGCTCGGCCACTGCCACCCGCGGCTGGTGGAGGCGCTGAAAGCGCAGGGCGAAACGCTCTGGCACACTAGCAACGTCTTTACCAACGAGCCCGCGCTGCGCCTGGGCCAAAAGCTGGTGGACGCCACGTTCGCCGAGCGCGTGGTGTTCATGAACTCCGGCACCGAAGCCAATGAAACCGCGTTCAAGCTGGCCCGCCATTACGCCATCACACGTCACAGCCCGTACAAAACGAAAATCATCGCGTTTTATAATGCCTTTCACGGACGTTCGCTGTTTACCGTCTCCGTGGGCGGCCAGGCGAAATACTCCGACGGCTTCGGCCCGAAACCCGCTGATATCATCCATGTGCCGTTCAACGATCTCGATGCGGTCAAAGCGGTGATGGACGACCACACTTGCGCGGTGGTGGTCGAGCCGGTGCAAGGCGAGGGCGGGGTGACCGCCGCGACGCCGGAATTTTTGCGCGGCCTGCGCGAGCTGTGCGACCGCCATCAGGCGCTGCTGGTGTTCGACGAAGTACAGTGCGGCATGGGCCGCAGCGGCAAGCTGTTTGCTTACATGCATTACGGCGTGACGCCGGACATCCTGACCAGCGCCAAAGCGCTGGGCGGCGGTTTCCCGGTCAGCGCGATGCTCACCACGCATGATGTCGCCTCGGCGTTTCATGTGGGTTCGCACGGCTCCACCTACGGCGGCAACCCGCTCGCCTGCGCGGTGGCGGGCGAAGCGTTTGATATTATCAACACCCCGGAGGTGCTGGACGGCGTGGCGCAAAAACGCGAGCAGTTCGTGCAGCACCTTCAGCGCATCGGCGAGCAGTATGGACTGTTCAGCGATATTCGCGGCATGGGCCTGCTGATTGGCGCCGAGCTGACCCCAGCCTTCCACGGGCGCGCCCGCGATTTCTTGTACGCCGCCGCGGCGGAAGGCGTGATGGTGCTGAACGCCGGGCCGGACGTGATGCGTCTCGCGCCGTCGCTGCTGGTGGAGAGTGCCGATATCGACGAAGGGATGGCCCGTTTCGCGCGCGCCGTCGCACGCGTGGTTAACGGTTAATCAGCGTGACTGGCTCAGGCGTCGCCTGAGCCAGATACCGTGATGCGGGCGCTGGCGCCACGCCACGGAAGAGATGGTGTGCATGGTGCGCAGATGATCGAGAATGCGCAGCAGATGATGCTCCATTACGCCCGGCGCCCCTTCCGGCAAGACCTCTTCGCCCTCCAGTACCGCCTCGTTTTGCGTGTCGCCCGGCGCGTCATGCTCCAGCCGCTGCTGGCAGCGCTGTAGCGCAATTTCACAAGCCTGTAAGTAGCGCGCCGCCGTCTCCGGCGTCAGCGTGGTTTGCTCGCGCGCCATCGTCGTTATCGCGTTGATGTGCTCGACGATAAACTGACTGTGCGTGACCCACAGACGCATATCCTCCAGATAACGACTGTTAAAGCCCGGCTCCTGCATGGCCTGATTGAGCGAGTTATAGAGCGCGTTGTGCGCCTGGTTGACCTGCATCCGCTGCCACGCCAGCGGGCCGGGCTGCGGATCGTCGCTCAGGATCAGGCGCAGCGCCTCCTGGTCGGCCTCCAGCGCGTCATGCGCGTTCTGGCGCAGCAGGCCGCTCTGCCACTGGGGCCAGAGCCAGACCATGCCGCCGAACGCGATAAGGCAGCCGGACAGCGTGTCTATCAGGCGCGCCACGATGTACTGCTCGCCGTTGAGCGTCAGGATTTGCAGCGAATAGACCGCCGTGACGGTAAAGCCAATCATCGCCCAGCCGTAGTGCCGCCGGATTATCAGATAACTGATTAAGGTCACCAGCAACATGCCGAGCAGGGTATAGCCCTGCGGCACATTCAGGTGCAGCGTGATGCCCGCGATAATCAGCCCCGCCAGCGTGCCGCCCGCCCGGTGCAGGATGCGCACCCGTGTCGCGCCATAGCCGTTTTGCGTGACGAAGAGCACCGTCATCAGGATCCAGTACGGCTTCGGTAAATTGAACGCGCTCCCTAACAGGCCCGCCGCCGCCAGCATTACGCCCAGACGCGCGGCGGTGCGCAGCGCCGCGGATTTCAACGACAGATAGCTTTTCAACGCCCGCAGCAGCGGCAGGCGGCGCTGGCCGCTGTCCATCAGGTCACGGGCGTAGAGCGGGCGCTGGGTGCGTAGCACGCGGGCGATACGGCTGAAATGGTATTCGCAAAACTGGCCGACCGGGTTGTCCGGATGCTGACGGGCGATTTTCGCCAGCGCCTCAATCTGCTTATCCATTGAGAAGCGGTACGAGTAGCGGTGGTAGAGAATATCGTCAGAGAGCGTGCGCAGGCGCGTGGCGACGGTCTGGGCCGTCCAGCGCAGCACCGCTTCGGCGTGGCTGCGCTCCACCAGCTTTTGCACTTCACGCGGCTGATGCAGGGAGACCGAAATATGCTCCTGAAGATCCAGCGCCACCTGAAACGTGCGCAGCAGGCGTTTGTAGCCGTTCTGTTTGGTCGCCGACAGCATCTGTAGCTGCTGATAGCACTGGCTTATCTGATCCACCACTTTTTGCTGATGCACCAGTAGCGGCGGCAGCGCCTGTTCCGGTTCTGTGTGGCGCGTCAGCAGGCTGTATTTCGCTTCGCAGTAGTCGGCGAGGCTTTTATAAATCAGGCTTAACGATTCACGCAGCGGCTGTTCACGCCACAGCCAGAACCAGAAACCGTTAAACGCGCCATACCAGAGCGTGCCGAGAACGTAGAGCAGCATCGGCTCCCAGACGGGCATATTCCCGGCGAGGCTTAACGTGAAGATGGCCGCGATAAGCGACGCGGGCAGCAGGCGCGCATGCAGGGGGCTTATCTCCGCCGTCACGCCCAGCAGCAGCGCCAGCATCAGCAGAATAAGCGGCAGCGGGATGGCCTGTAACAGCAGAAACTGTACCGCCAGGCTGCTCAGCGCAAACAGCGAGGCGCCGATGATCAAGCGTTTGAAGAAGCGTTTGTGCGGGGTATCGAGACCGGCAATATTGCAGCAGGCGGGGACGAGTGAAAACAGCAACCCTTGTTGGAGATGGCCCAGCATCAACCCGACCGCCACCGGCAGGCTTAAGATCAGCGTTTGCCGTAAAGCGTAATTAATTTCAGGGTGATAGATAAGACGACGCCACATAGGGGAGAAGTATAGATACAAAAACGGCGTGTTACCGAAGCGACACGCCGTTTTTTGATTTTTTAGCGGGTACCGTAAACCACAATAGTTTTACCGTGGGCGGAGATCAGGTTCTGATCTTCGAGCATTTTCAGAATGCGGCCAACGGTTTCGCGGGAGCAGCCGACAATCTGGCCGATTTCCTGACGCGTGATTTTAATCTGCATTCCGTCCGGATGGGTCATCGCGTCCGGCTGTTTCGCCAGGTTCAGCAGCGTCTGAGCGATGCGGCCGGTCACGTCCAGGAAGGCGAGGTTGCCCACTTTCTCTGAGGTGACTTGCAGGCGGCGAGCCATCTGCGAGGAGAGACGCATCAGAATATCCGGGTTAACCTGAATCAGCTGACGGAATTTTTTGTAGGAGATTTCAGCCACTTCACAGGCAGTTTTAGCGCGAACCCAGGCGCTGCGTTCCTGACCTTCCTCGAACAAACCCAGTTCGCCGATGAAGTCTCCCTGATTCAGGTACGAGAGGATCATCTCCTTGCCCTCTTCATCTTTGATCAGCACTGCCACTGAGCCTTTGACGATGTAATACAGCGTCTCCGCTTTTTCACCCTGGTGAATCAGCGTGCTCTTAGATGGATACTTATGAATGTGGCAATGAGACAAGAACCATTCAAGAGTCGGGTCTGTTTGCGGTTTGCCAAGCAC
The DNA here is from genome assembly GCF_041222865.1 of Cronobacter turicensis. Lineage (NCBI taxonomy): Bacteria > Pseudomonadati > Pseudomonadota > Gammaproteobacteria > Enterobacterales > Enterobacteriaceae > Cronobacter > Cronobacter turicensis. Next base: position 349,386 of record NZ_CP165997.1, read on the forward strand.
CATGCGCGGTTATCCTCTGTTTTAAACTGGCTCCAAAGACAGGGCGCGTAACCCCTGTCTGGCTTTGCAATCATCATCTTCCCGCTTCCAGGGAAGTTGGCTGTCCGTGGACATCGCAGCCGATAAATTGTCTTCTCCTCTGCACCCATGCGTAACATCAATGTATCGCCGCTGCATCCAGACTGTTTTAGCATAGCTTTTATCAGGTGTCTCCTGTTGTCTCGTTTCAGCTTGACGCAGGTCGCCTTCCGTTGCCTCTGATGACGCGCGCGCGTAATCTGTCAGAAAAATGAATAGCCTGGAGCGAATAACATGCATGCACGAGTGAAATGGGTGGAAGGCTTAACCTTCCTTGGCGAGTCCGCTTCGGGGCATCAGATCCTGATGGACGGCAACTCCGGCGACAAAGCGCCGAGCCCGATGGAAATGGTCTTAATGGCGGCAGGTGGCTGCAGCGCCATTGATGTGGTCTCTATTCTGCAAAAAGGCCGTCACGACGTGACCGACTGCGAAGTGAAGCTGACCTCAGAGCGTCGCGAAGAGGCTCCGCGTCTGTTCACGCATATCAATCTGCACTTTGTGGTGACGGGTAAAGATCTGAAAGACGCGGCAGTGTCGCGCGCGGTGGATCTGTCGGCGGAGAAGTACTGTTCAGTGGCGCTGATGCTCGGCAAAGGGGTCAACATCACCCATTCTTACGAAGTGATCGACGCGTGATGTGACGGCGGGCGGCCCGGCAGGCGCAGCGCCACCGGGCCATTCTGTCACGCTATCTGTTTCCCTTCCATCAGCCGCTGCACCAGCGGCAGCATAATAAGCTCCATCGCCAGCCCCATCTTGCCGCCCGGCACCACCAGCGTATTGATGTGCGAGATAAACGAGCCCTGTAGCATCGCCAGCAGCCAGGGGTAATCGATATTGTCCAGATTGCGGAAGTGAATCACCACGAAACTCTCATCGAGCGACGGGATACTTTTCGCGGCGAACGGGTTGGACGTGTCCACCGTCGGCACGCGCTGGAAGTTAATATGGGTGCGCGAGAACTGCGGCGTGATGTAGGAGATGTAATCTTCCATGGAGCGCACCACGGAATCCATCACTGCCTCGCGGGAGTGGCCGCGCTCGCTGGTATCGCGAATCAGCTTTTGTATCCACTCAAGGTTGACGATAGGCACCACGCCCACCAGCAGGTCGACATGTTTCGCCACGTCGTTTTGCGGCGTCACCACGCCGCCGTGCAGCCCTTCGTAAAACAGCACGTCTGTCGGTTCCGGTAACGGCTGCCACGGCGTGAAGGTGCCGGGCACCTGGTTCCACGGCACCGCTTCGTCATAGGTGTGCAGATATTTGCGCGACTGCCCTTTGCCGGTCAGGCCGTACTCCACAAAGGTTTGCTCCAGCAGGCCAAAATCGTTCGCCTCCGGGCCGAAATAGCTGATGTGGCGGCCAAGATCGCGCGCTTTGCGGATAGCCATGTCCATTTCCGGGCGCGTGTAGCGATGGAAGCTGTCGCCTTCCACTTCGGCGGCATGAAGATTCAGCTGGGCGAAAATTTTGCGAAACGCGAGGCTGGTGGTGGTGGTTCCCGCGCCGCTGGAGCCCGTGACGGCGATAACCGGATGTTTGGCAGACATAGCGAGACAACTCCCTGAAGCGGCGGGGCAGGGCTCCGCCTGGAACGTTAACCGCGAAACTGCGAACGCGGCATGATATTGACCGTTTCGTGCAGTTCAGACCACACAAGAACGGCCTCGCCACTTTGCAACTGACGCCGCACGTCGGCGACCTTTTGCTCAAGCGAGCGTTCATGTTCACCATAATCGGTGCCTTCGCGCAAGACGAAGGCTTCAATCAGGCGGTCCAGGGTGTCGGGCGCCAGCTCTTGCCAGGGAATGATCATTTATCGGTCCAGATAAGGGGTTAACCAGTCAGGAATGCGCTGCTCCAGCCACATTCTGGGCTGACGCAGCGTGCCGCCGACAAAGCCCACGTGGCCGCCATGCTCCGTCAGCTGATATTCAATATTAGCAGGCAGCGCGGCGGTATCAGGGATCACGTGATGATCCATGAACGGGTCGTCTTTGGCATGAATAATCAACGTCGGGCGGGTGATATTCGTAAGACGCGGCATGGCGCTGCACTGGCGATAGTAATCGACGGCGTCGCGAAAGCCGTGAATTTTCGACGTTATCAAATCATCGAAATCGCGAATGCGGCGCAGACGTTTAAGCTGGGCGAGTTCAATCGGCAGCGTGCCGGGCCAGGCTTTTAGCTTACGAGAGGCGTTGGCTTTCAACAGGTTCAGCAAATAGAACTGGTAGAAGCGCGAAAACCCTTTTTCCATATGGTTGCAGCAGTGTTCCAGCATAAAGGGCGCGGACACAATTACGCCTGCGGTCAGCGGGAAACGGGCATCAATCTCCGCCATCAGGCAGCCAAGCATATTGCCGCCGAGCGAATAGCCGACCGCCGCCGTCGGCACGGTGCCGTAGCGTTCATCCAGCCAGCGCAGGAAAAAGGTGCCGTCTTCGGTTTCCCCAGAATGGTAGATGCGCCCCATCTTGTTCGGCACGCCGCTACAGCCGCGAAAGTGCATCACCACGCCGAGCCAGCCGCGTGCTTTCGCCGCATGGATGAGGCCGTGAACGTAAGGGCTGTGCAGGCTGCCTTCGAGCCCGTGAAACACCACCAGACGCGGCTTATGGCGCGCCTGGTCAGGGTTTTCGCTAAACGCGAGGTCGACAAAATCGCCGTCCGGCAAATCCAGACGCTGCCAGTACGGCTCAAATTGCACCCGGCGGCGCAGCACGCGCGGCAGCATGGTTTGCAGGTGTGGATTGCTGACTCCCGGCATTGGCTGAAAGTGTGAGGAATCGGTGTTCAGTGCAGGAAGTTCTGCGGGAGTAATGTCGGCCATAGCTGATGTCTTTTATTAGTTCGCTAACTACTATACCGGTTGTTATCCATTTTGTTGATGCTTTGGTGCGGATCATTCAGCCAGTAAATTGCGCGAGAACAGGTGAATATCGGCGTCCGGCTTGCGTCGCCAGAGCCTGGCCTTACGGGCGCCGGTGGCGACGCTCTCGCCGGTCTCTTCAAACATCCCGGAGGCTTCAAAGCGGCGGATCAGGCTTTTACGCTGAATGGGCTGGCCGAGAATAATTTCCGTCGCCTCCTGAAGCTGGCTCAGCGTAAAGCACTCCGGCAGACAGTAAACCGGCAGGAGCGAATACATCGTTTTCTGACGCAGGCGGCGCAGCGCCGCGTCGATAATCGTCAGGTGATCGAACGCCAGTTCAATCGCGCCAAGCTCCGCCACCGGCACCCACTGCGCATCGCTGACGGAGGCGATATGCGGCTGGCAGTCGACCCAGGCGATTAGCGCAAACCAGGCGGTGGTGAGGCTCCAGCCGCGCGGATCGCGATCCGGGCCGGAGAAGGTCTCCAGCTGCTCCAGCCATGACGGGCGCACGCCGGTTTTCTCGGTCAGCTTACGCAGCGCCGTCGCATGGGTGGAGTCATCCTTGCGCATATCGATAAACCCGCCCGGCAGCGCCCAGCGCCCCTGCTGCGGCTGACGGGCGCGCTGTACCAGCAGCACGCAAAGCGCCTGGTCATGCAGGGTGAACAGCACGCTATCGACGGTCACCAGCGGAGAAGGGAACCGCGCAGGGTCATAGTTTTCCAGATATTCCGCTTCAGTGGTCATGCGCCGCTCCGTTTAATTGTCTCAGAGACAAGTTTACCAGCCCAGGGCACCGGGACAAAGTAAACCTGTAATGTTTTAATTTTCAGTAACATGCTATTTTTTAGCCAGCGCGGCGAAAATATCGCTTGTTTATTAGTGTCTCTTGGACAACATTAAATGTGTCGCAAGGACACAAACTCATTAACCGGGGGCGAAAATGATGCAGCCGCAACTGATGGTAGACGGACAAGAGATTGCAACACAGACCGGGCGTTTTCCTGACGGCGCCGTATGGGCGAAAGTAACCGGCGAACTGCCGCGCGTCGCCTCGCTGATGTGTATTCGCGCCGCCGCCATGAAAACGATGGACGATTTTATGGTGCTGGCGCAACTGACCGACGCGGTGCGTCAACACTGCGATGTGCGCTTCAGCCATCTGGAACTGCCGTGGCTGCCGTATGCGCGTCAGGACAGGCACATGCAGCCAGGCGACAGCTTTGCGCTGAAAGTCTTCGCCCGCCAGTTGAACACCCTCGGTTTCGACAAAGTGAGGGTACTCGACCCCCACAGTGAGGCCGCCGCCGCCGCGATTGAAAATCTGGTGGCTATCCCGCAGGAGCGTTGCCTGTTACAAAGCAAGACGCTTGAGCGCGCCCTGAAGGCCGGCGAGTTAATGCTGGTGGCGCCGGATGCCGGGGCGCTGAAGAAAATCCATGCCGTCGCGCAGGCCGCAGGCGTCCATGAGTTCGCCATTCTGACCAAACAGCGCAATGTCGCGACCGGCGAGCTGACCGGTTTTCGCCTGGTAGACGGCGATGTGCAAGGCAAAGCGGCACTGATCGTGGACGATCTCTGTGACGCGGGCGGTACGTTTATCGGCTCAGCCCAGGTACTGCGCGAGGCAGGCGCGCGAAGCGTCAGCCTCTATGTTACCCACGGCGTGTTTTCTAAAGGCGTCGACAACCTGCTGAATAACGGCATCGACCAGTTGTATACGACCACCTCCTTCGCGCCCGCTGAACTGGCGCAGGAACGGGTAGAAATGATTGATATCAATAAAATTTATAACGCGTAAGGAGAGGGAAGATGAACATGAATCCGATTCTGGCTATTGATGGCTACAAAGTGTCGCACCGCGAGCAGTATCCGGCAGGCACCACCAAAGTCTATTCCAACTTTACGCCGCGCAGCGACCGTCATTTCCACTCTCCTGTCGCGGACGGCAAGCTGGTGTTTTTCGGCCTGCAGGGGTTCCTGCAGTGGTTCCTGGTCGATCTGTTTAACGAGCAGTTCTTCGCGCGTCCTGAGGCGGAAGTGGTGGACGAATACCAGGCGGTGATGGACAGTTATATCGGCAAGGGCGCTGTCAGCGCGGATCACATTCGCGCGCTGCATCAGCTCGGCTATCTGCCGCTGCATATCAAAGCGCTGGATGAAGGCAGCAAGGTGTCGATGAAAGTGCCGGTGCTGACCATCACCAATACGCGCCCGGAATTCTTCTGGCTGGTGAACTATCTGGAAACCGTGCTCTCGGCGGAGTTGTGGAAATCCTCCACCAACGCCACTATCGCGCATCACTACCGTACTATCTGCGAGCGCTGGGCAGAGAAAACCTGCTCTGACGTAAGCCACCTGGATTTTCAGTGCCACGATTTCTCGTTTCGCGGCATGTCTGGCCTTCAGGATACCGCGCAGGCGGGCTGTGGCCATCTGCTGAGCTTTAAAGGCACCGATAACATTCCGTCGATGCTCTATGCCCGCGATTACTACACCCAGGGCCAGGAGTGCTTCATTGCCGCGTCCATCCCGGCGACCGAGCACAGCGTGATGTGCATGGGCGAGAAAGAGAGCGAAATCGAGACGTTCCGCCGCCTGATTTGCGATCTCTACCCGAATGGCTTTGTCTCGATTGTGTCGGATACCTGGGACTACTGGCGCGTCATCACGGAATATACCCGTGAGCTGAAAACGCAGATTATGGCGCGTGAAGGCCGCGTGGTGTTCCGCCCGGACAGCGGCGACCCGGTAGAGATCCTCTGCGGTACCGGCGCCGATGACGACACGCGCGGCGAGCGCACGCCGGAAGAGAAAGGCTCGGTGGAAGTGCTGTGGGAAATTTTCGGCGGCACCGTGAATGACAAAGGCTTCAAAGTGCTCGACCCGCATGTAGGTCTGATTTATGGCGATTCCATCACGCTTGATCGCGCTGAAGAGATCCTGCGCCGTCTGGCGGCGAAAGGCTTCGCCAGCTCAAACGTGGTGTTTGGCGTCGGTTCGTTTACGTATCAGTACAACACCCGCGACACGTTCGGCTTTGCGATGAAGGCGACATACGGCGAAGTGAACGGCGTGGGCCGCATGATTTTCAAAGAGCCGAAAACCGACAGCGGACTGAAACGCTCAGCGCGCGGGTTGCTGCGGGTGGAGCGTGACGACAACGGCGATTATCAGCTGTTTGACGAACAGACCCTGGAGCAGGAGCAGCTGGGTGAACTGAAAACCCGTTTTCTGGATGGCAAACTTCACGGCGTGGAGCATCTGGAAACCCTGCGCCAGCGCCTGGCGGCGCAGCGTTAATCCAGCCAACCGGGCGCCCGCGCCCGGTTACTCGTTTTGCAGCATCGTTTCTAATTGCTCCTGCGCGTCCAGCCACGCCATTTCGCACTCTTCCAGCGCCGCTTTGGTCCTGGCCTGCGTTTGCAGGCACTCATTCATCTCCGCTTTGCGAGCCGGATCGTAAATGGCGCTGTCGGCAAGTTTCTCTTCGACGCCCGCAAGCGTGGCGTTGAGCTTTTCCATCTCTTTTTCCAGACGGGTTATCTCTTTACGCAGCGGTTGCGTCTGGGTGCGCAGCTCCGCCTCGCGGCGCTTCTGATCTTTGCGCGCCTGCGCGCTGTTGCCGTTGTCTTTCTCGCGGCTGGCGTCGTCGCCCTGGCTCTCCTGCTTCTGCACGTCGCTCAGCCACTGCTGGTAATCGTCCAGATCGCCGTCGAACGGTTCGACTTTGCCGTCGTGCACCAGATAGAGATCGTCGGTGGTGGAGCGGATCAGGTGACGGTCGTGCGAGACCACGACCAGCGCGCCTTCGAATTCGATCAGCGCGTCAGTTAGCGCCTGGCGCATGTCGAGATCCAGGTGGTTGGTCGGTTCATCGAGTAGCAGCAGGTTAGGGCGCTGCCAGACGATAAGCGCCAGCACCAGACGGGCCTTTTCGCCGCCGGAGAAACGCTCGGTGACGTCGGTGACTTTATCGCCCTGGAAGCCGAAGCCGCCGAGATAGTCGCGCAGCTGCTGTTCGGTTTCACGCGGGGCGATGCGCGCCAGATGCTGCAACGGCGATTCGTCGGCGCGTAAAAACTCCAGCTGATGCTGCGCGAAGTACCCGAGCTTGATGCCTTTGGCGAGCCCGATGTCGCCGCTGATGGGGTTAAGTTCGCCCGCCAGCAGTTTAATCAGCGTCGATTTCCCGGCGCCGTTGCGCCCCAGCAGGCCGATGCGCGAGCCGGGCACCAGGTTGAGCTTGATGGAGTTCAGAATGATGCGCTCGTCATAACCGGCGCTGACTTTTTCCATTTTCAGTAGCGGGTTGGGCAGGCTTTCCGGCGCGCGGAAGCTGAAGTGGAACGGGTTATCCACGTGGGCAGGCGCAATCAGCTCCATGCGCTCCAGCATTTTGATACGGCTTTGCGCCTGCTTCGCTTTGGACGCCTTCGCTTTAAAGCGATCGATAAAGCTTTGCAGATGCGCGACGCGCTGCTGCTGGCTTTCGTAGGTTGCCTGTTGCTGGGCGAGACGCGTGGCGCGCTGGCGTTCAAACGAGCTGTAGTTGCCGGTGTACTCGAACATATTCTGCTGTTCGATATGAATGATTTTGTCCACCACCGGATCCAGGAAATCACGGTCGTGCGAGATAAGGATCAGCGTGCCGTTATAGCTTTTCAGCCATTTTTCCAGCCAGATGACTGCGTCGAGATCGAGGTGGTTGGTCGGTTCGTCGAGCAGCAGCAGATCGGAGCGGCAAATCAGCGCTTGCGCGAGGTTAAGACGCATACGCCAGCCGCCGGAGAAGTCGCTCACCGGGTGCGTTAGTTGTTCATTGCTAAAGCCCAGCCCGTGCAGGAGGCTCGCGGCGCGTGAACGAATGGTCCAGGCGTCGATGGCGTCCAGTTTGCCGTGCGCTGTGGCGATCGCGTGACCGTCGTTGCGCTCGGTGGCGTTGTTCAGCTCGCGCTCAAAGGCGCGGTATTCGCGATCGCCGTCAATCACATATTCCAGCGCGGGCTGCGCGAGCGCAGGCGTCTCCTGATTCACCCAGGCCAGCTGCCAGGTGCCGGGGTAGGTGAAACTCCCGCCGTCGGCGCTAATCTCGTTTTTCAGAAGCGACAGGAGCGTGGATTTGCCGCAGCCATTTTTGCCCACCAGGCCCACTTTCTGGCCCGGATTGATCGTGGCGGTGGCGTTGTCCAGCAGCACGCGAGTGCCGCGACGAATTTGTAACGAGGAGAAAACAATCATAAGGCGCCGTAGATTCAGACTATGTTAAATTGTCATTATATTCATGTAACGTGATGCTTTGGGCACCGCGTGGGGCCGCCATGGTAGCCCAAAATAGTAACAATGACGACGCCCTGGAGGGGAATGATGTCACAGACAGCGAAAGTTTTGCTGCTGTATGCCCATCCGGAATCTCAGGACTCGGTGGCCAACCGGGTTTTGCTTAAGCCGGCTCTGCAATTACCGAATGTCACGGTGCATGACCTCTATGCCCACTATCCCGATTTCTTTATCGATATCAGCCACGAGCAGGCGTTGCTGCGCGATCACGATGTGATTGTTTTTCAGTTCCCGCTTTATACCTATAGCTGTCCGGCGCTGCTGAAAGAGTGGTTCGATCGCGTGTTAAGCCGCGGTTTCGCCAGCGGCGTGGGCGGCACTGAGCTTGCCGGAAAATACTGGCGCTGCGTTATTACCACTGGCGAACCGGAGACGGCCTATCGCCCGGATGGGTTTAACCGCTATGCCCTGAGCGACATTCTGCGGCCTTTCGAGCTGACCGCCGCCATGTGCCGTATGCACTGGATGACGCCGCTGATTATTTACTGGGCGCGGCGTCAGTCGCTTTCCGAACTGGCGTCTCACGGCCACGCGTATGAACGCTGGCTGGCGGACCCGTTAACGCCGGGAGGCTTTTGATGGAAGGTTCCGACCTGCTGCTGGCAGGCATTTTGTTTCTTTTCGCCGCGGTGGTGGCGGTGCCGATTGCAGCGCGGCTGGGTATCGGCGCGGTACTCGGCTATTTGCTGGCGGGGATCGCCATCGGCCCGTGGGGGCTTGGCTTTATCAGCGATGTCGACGAGATCCTGCACTTTTCGGAGCTGGGCGTCGTGTTTCTGATGTTCCTGATAGGGCTTGAGCTTAATCCCTCGAAACTCTGGAAGCTGCGGCGCTCGATTTTCGGCATCGGCGCCGCGCAGGTGTTGTTAAGCGCCGTGGTGCTGGCGGGGCTGCTGATGCTCACTGATTTCGCGTGGCAGGCGGCCGTGGTAGGCGGTATCGGGCTTGCGATGTCGTCTACCGCGATGGCGTTGCAGTTGATGCGCGACAAAGGGATGAACCGCACCGAAGGCGGCCAGTTAGGGTTCTCCGTGCTGCTGTTTCAGGATCTCGCCGTGATCCCGGCGCTGGCGATGGTGCCTTTGCTTGCGGGCAACGGCGATGAGCATCCGGACTGGCTGAAAATCGGCATGAAAGTGCTGGCGTTCGCGGTCATGCTGGTCGGCGGGCGTTATCTCCTGCGCCCGGTGTTTCGCTTTATCGCCGGCTCGGGGGTGCGCGAGGTGTTTACCGCCGCCGCGCTGTTGCTGGTGCTGGGTTCCGCGCTGTTTATGGATTTGCTGGGGCTTTCCATGGCGCTCGGCACGTTTATCGCGGGCATTCTGCTGGCCGAGAGCGAATATCGCCACGAGCTGGAAATCGCCATCGAGCCGTTTAAAGGTCTGCTGCTGGGGCTCTTTTTTATCTCCGTCGGCATGGCGCTGAACCTGGGCGTCCTCTATACCCATATTCTGTGGGTCGTGATGAGCGTGGTCGTGCTGGTGAGCGTCAAGATGGCGGTGCTGTATGGCCTCGGGCGTTTTCAGGGCCTGCGGCGCACCGAGCGGTTGCCGTTTGCGGGCGTATTGAGCCAGGGCGGGGAGTTCGCCTTTGTGCTCTTCTCCAGCGCCTCATCGCAGAAGCTCTTTCATAATGACCAGATGGCGCTGCTGCTGGTGACGGTGACGCTCTCGATGATGACCACGCCGCTGGTGATGAAAGGCATCAACCGCCTGCTGGCGCGCCACTTCAACGCCCAGGACGACCACGATGAAACGCCTTATGTGGAAGATGATAAGCCGCAGGTGATTATTGTCGGCTTCGGACGTTTCGGGCAGGTGATTGGTCGCCTGCTGATGGCCAACAAAATGCGTATTACGGTGCTGGAGCGCGATATCAGCGCGGTCAACCTGATGCGTAAATATGGCTACAAAGTTTACTATGGCGATGCCACCGAGCTTGAACTGCTGCGCGCCGCCGGGGCTGAATCCGCAGAGTCTATCGTCGTGACCTGCAACGACCCGGAAGACACAATGCGCATCGTGCATCTCTGCCAGCAGCACTTTCCGCAACTGGAGATCCTGGCGCGGGCGCGCGGTCGCGTCGAGGCGCACGAGCTCCTCCAGGCGGGCGTCAAACAGTTCTCGCGCGAGACGTTCTCCAGCGCCCTGGAGCTTGGGCGCAAAACGCTGGTTTCGCTGGGGATGCATCCTCACCAGGCGCAGCGCGCGCAGCTTCATTTCCGGCGCCTTGATATGCGCATGCTGCGCGAACTGATGCCGGTACATACCGATAACGCGCAAATCTCCCGTGTACGCGAGGCGCGGCGCGAGCTGGAAGAGATTTTCCATCGCGAGATGCAGCAGGAACGACGCCAGCTGGACGGCTGGGACGAATTTGAATAGAAGGTGAACCTATGGCTGTGCGTAAACGTTTTATTGCCGGGGCCGTGTGCCCGAAATGCCAGGCGCAGGATTCTCTCGCCATGTGGCGTGAAAATCAGGTCGATATTGTCGAGTGCGTTAAGTGCGGGCATCAGATGCGCGAGGCGGATAAAGAAGTTCGCGAGAAGGTTCGCAAAGATGAGCAAGTCATAGGGATTTTTCATCCCGACTAGCGAGATGCCCCAGGTTTCTTTAAGCTAAAGGGTACACAGGCGCCGAATTGGGCTACAATCGGCGCCAGTCTTTTTTCCTCACTCAGGAGATATCATGAAAGTAGCAAAAGACCTGGTGGTCAGCCTGGCCTATCAGGTACGTACAGAAGACGGTGTATTGGTTGATGAGTCTCCGGTGAGTGCGCCGCTGGACTACCTGCATGGTCACGGCTCCCTGATTTCCGGCCTGGAATCGGCGCTGGAAGGTCACGATGTTGGCGATAAATTCGATGTGAACGTAGGCGCCAACGACGCTTACGGCCAGTACGATGAAAACCTGGTGCAGCGCGTACCGAAAGACGTCTTCATGGGCGTTGACGAGCTGCAGGTTGGCATGCGTTTCCTGGCGGAAACCGATCAGGGCCCGGTACCGGTAGAAATTACCGAAGTGGGCGACGACCATGTTGTCGTTGACGGCAACCACATGCTGGCGGGCCAGAACCTGAACTTCAACGTAGAAGTTGTTGCTATCCGCGAAGCGACCGAAGAAGAGCTGGCCCATGGCCACGTTCACGGCGCGAACGGCCATCATCACGACCACGATCATGACCATGATCACGACGGTTGCTGCGGCGGTCACGGCCATAGCCACGACCACGAGCACGGTAAAGGCGGTTGCGGTAACGGCGGCTGCGGTTGCCACTAAGAGCCTGATAAAAAAGGGGCGCTCCGGCGCCCCTTTTTACTGCCCGCGATTTACCTGTCAGTAATGCGGCGGCGGCGTTTCTTCCGCCTGCGATGCGATCATTGACGGCTGCGAGGCTTTTATTTTCTCCACCATAATTTTGAGCTGTTCGCGCATCTTCGCGAGCTCCAGCTCATGCTTTGTGATGGCGGCGTTTAAGTCTTCAATGGTGGTTTCCTGAAACGCTAGCCGGCTTTCCAGCTCAGCAATGCGGTGTTCAGTCGATTCGTTTTGCATGATGTTTCCCCCTTTGCGTCGCGATTCTACGCAACTTTTCCGGATTCTGCCGGGTTGCTTCATCAGAAAGAAACTTATTTAAACAAATTAAGTCTGAAATAACGCGCGAAACGGAAAAGTGGTTATGTTGATTTCCGCTGCGACGTTTTATAGTACGACTTTCGTTTTTAAGATAACCCTGGGGTGAGAGGCCCCAACCCTGGAGATAATGGATGAAATCACTGTTTAAAGTAACGCTGCTGGCGACCACGATGGCTGTGGCGTTCAATGCGCCCCTGACTTTTGCTGCGCCAGCCGCACAGCAGCAGAATACTGCTGCCGCTGACAGCAAAGCCGCATTCCAGAACGACGATCAGAAATCGGCTTACGCGCTGGGTGCTTCGCTGGGCCGTTACATGGAAAACTCCCTGAAAGAACAGGAAAAACTGGGCATCAAACTGGATAAAAACCAGCTGATCGCCGGTGTCCAGGACGCGTTTGCCGATAAGAGCAAACTCTCTGACCAGGAAATCGAGCAGACTCTGCAGGCTTTCGAAACGCGCGTGAAAGGTGCCGCTCAGGCGAAAGTCGAGAAAGACGCGACAGAAAACGAAACGAAAGGCAAAGCCTTCCGTGACAAATTCGCCAAAGAGAAAGGCGTGAAGACCTCTTCTACTGGCCTGCTGTATAAAGTCGAGAAAGAAGGTACCGGCGCTGCGCCGAAAGAGAGCGACACCGTTGTGGTTAACTACAAAGGCACGCTTATCGACGGTCAGGAGTTCGATAACTCTTACAAACGCGGCGAGCCGCTCTCTTTCCGTCTTGACGGTGTGATCCCGGGCTGGACTGAAGGCCTGAAAAACATCAAGAAAGGCGGCAAAATCAAGCTGGTCATCCCGCCTGAGCTGGCTTACGGCAAAAATGGCGTTCCGGGTATTCCGGCTAACTCCACCCTGGTGTTTGACGTAGAACTGCTGGATATCAATCCGGCGGCGAAAGCAGACGCCGCACCGAAGGCCGCCGCAGGCGATAAAGCGGACGACGCCGCCAAAGCGAAGTAACGCTTCGCAGACCGCCGCCTCCGGGCGGCGGTTTTTTTTATCCGGGCCACGTATAATAAAAGCTGGCTAGTGTTGCGCCCGCTGTATTACTTTAGCGAGTTACGTAACAACTGAATGATGAGTCTGCCCAGACCTTGAGACGACAGGCTCGCTGTAAAGGGTGGTATGTTTTCATGTCCAATTCGCTATTAACCAATGAGGCCAGCGAACTCGATCTGCTGGATCAGCGTCCTTTCGAACAGACCGACTTTGATATTTTGCGCTCCTACGAAGCGGTCGTGGACGGGTTAGCGATGCTCATCGGCTCCCACTGTGAAATTGTGCTGCATTCCCTGCAGGATCTGAAATGCTCGGCAATCCGCATCGCCAACGGCGAACATACGGGGCGTAAAATCGGCTCGCCGATTACCGATCTGGCGCTGCGTATGCTGCACGATATGACCGGCGCTGACAGCAGCGTGTCGAAATGCTATTTCACCCGTGCGAAAAGCGGCGTTCTGATGAAATCGGTCACTATCGCCATCCGTAACCGGGAGCACCGCGTGATAGGCCTGCTGTGCATTAACATGAATCTTGATGTGCCGTTCTCCCAGATTATGAGTACCTTTGTGCCGCCGGAAACGCAGGAAGTGCCGTCTTCCGTCAACTTTGCCTCGTCTGTTGAAGACCTGGTGACCCAGACGCTGGAGTTCACCATTGAAGAGGTGAACGCGGACCGCAACGTCTCGAACAACGCCAAGAACCGTCAGATTGTGCTTAACCTTTACGAGAAAGGCATTTTTGATATTAAAGACGCTATTAATCAGGTGGCTGACCGGCTGAATATCTCCAAGCACACGGTGTACCTGTACATCCGCCAGTTTAAAAGCGGCGATTTCCAGGGGCACGAACGGTAATGCGCTTCGCCCTGATGGTCACCGGGCCTGCTTATGGTACGCAACAGGCCAGCAGCGCCCTGCAGTTTGCGAAAGCGTTACTGGCGGAAAGCCATAGCCTTGAGAGCGTCTTTTTTTATCGGGAAGGGGTCTATAACGCCAATCAGTTCACGTCGCCGGCGAGCGACGAGTTCGATCTGGTGCGCGCCTGGCAACAATTGCATGATGAAAACGGCGTCGCGCTGCACATTTGTGTGGCGGCCGCGCTGCGACGCGGCGTGACGGATGAAAATGAAGCGCGTACGCAGGGGCTGCCGGGTGCCAATCTTCAGCCCGGGTTTCAGCTGAGCGGCCTGGGCGCGCTTGCCGAAGCCGCGCTGACCTGTGACAGAGTGGTAGAGTTTTAATGAAACAGGTGGCTTTTGTATTTACCCAGGCGCCGCATGGCACTGCGGCGGGCCGCGAAGGACTCGACGCGCTGCTGGCGATGTCCGCGTTAACGGAAGAGATCGGCGTCTTTTTTATCAGCGACGGCGTTTTTCAGATTCTGCCGGGCCAGCACCCGCAGGCGATTCTGGGACGCGACTACATCTCTACGTTTAAAGTTCTGCCGTTGTACGATATTGACCGCTGCTATATTTGCCTGGCGTCCCTTCAGGAGCGCGGGCTTGGCGACAAACACGATTTTGTCATTGATGTCGAGCCGCTTAGCGCCGGTGCGTTGCGCGAGCGCCTCAATGATTACGACGTCGTGCTGACTTTTTAAGGAGCGCCATGCTGTACACGCTTTCTCGCTCGCCCTGGCAGTCTGATATTAACGCGTTGCTGCGCCTTGTATGTCCGGGCGACGATCTTCTTCTGATGCAGGACGGCGTGGTCGCTGCGCTTAACGACAGCCGCTATCTCGCTGCGCTGCTGGCGTCGCCCGCCCGGGTTGCCGCCTTACACTGCGATGTGGAGGCTCGAGGGCTTTCCGCTCAAATTTCGAGCAATATCGACACGATTAGCTATAATGAGTTCGTCAAACTTACCGTAAAACACGCAAGCCAGATGGCCTGGTAACGTGCGAACGCTGTATATTTCTTGACACCCTTTAAACACAGCCCTAAAATTCCGCGTCCTCATATTATATGAGGGCGATTTATTACGTGTTTACGAAGCAAAAGCTATAAAACCAGGAGCTATTTAATGGCAACAGTTAACCAGCTGGTTCGCAAACCTCGCGCTCGCAAAGTTGCTAAAAGCAACGTGCCGGCGCTGGAAGCTTGCCCGCAAAAACGTGGTGTATGTACCCGTGTATATACCACCACTCCGAAAAAACCGAACTCCGCACTGCGTAAAGTATGCCGTGTTCGTCTGACTAACGGTTTTGAAGTGACTTCCTACATTGGTGGTGAAGGTCACAACCTGCAGGAGCACTCCGTGATCCTGATCCGTGGCGGTCGTGTTAAAGACCTTCCGGGTGTTCGTTACCACACCGTGCGTGGCGCGCTTGACTGCTCCGGCGTTAAAGACCGTAAGCAGGCTCGCTCCAAGTATGGCGTGAAGCGTCCTAAGGCTTAATGGTTCTCCGTTAAGTAAGGCCAAACGTTTTAACTTTAATGTCAAACTAAACTCGTAGAGTTTTGGACAATCCTGAATTAACAACGGAGTATTTCCATGCCACGTCGTCGCGTCATTGGTCAGCGTAAAATTCTGCCGGATCCGAAGTTCGGATCAGAACTGCTGGCTAAATTTGTCAATATCCTGATGGTAGACGGTAAAAAATCTACTGCAGAATCTATCGTATACAGCGCGCTGGAGACCCTGGCTCAGCGCTCTGGTAAATCCGAACTGGAAGCTTTCGAAGTCGCTCTCGAAAACGTGCGCCCGACTGTAGAAGTTAAGTCTCGCCGCGTTGGTGGTTCTACTTATCAGGTTCCAGTTGAAGTCCGTCCGGTTCGCCGCAATGCTCTGGCAATGCGTTGGATCGTTGAAGCTGCTCGTAAACGCGGTGATAAATCCATGGCTCTCCGCCTGGCGAACGAACTTTCTGATGCTGCAGACAACAAAGGTACTGCAGTTAAGAAACGTGAAGACGTTCACCGTATGGCAGAAGCCAACAAGGCGTTCGCACACTACCGCTGGTAATCCCTGCGGCATGTTAGTCACCAGACGGGCGCTTCAGGTAAGCCGCCCGCTCTGGGTAACTTATCCTGAACGCCTAAGGCAATAGAGGAATCAAATGGCTCGTACAACACCTATTGCACGCTACCGTAACATCGGTATCAGTGCGCACATCGACGCCGGTAAAACCACTACTACCGAACGTATTCTGTTCTACACCGGTGTAAACCACAAAATCGGTGAAGTTCATGACGGCGCCGCAACTATGGACTGGATGGAGCAGGAGCAGGAGCGTGGTATTACCATTACCTCTGCTGCGACTACCGCATTCTGGTCTGGTATGGCTAAGCAGTATGAACCGCACCGTATCAACATCATCGACACCCCGGGCCACGTTGACTTCACCATCGAAGTAGAACGTTCCATGCGTGTCCTTGACGGTGCGGTAATGGTTTACTGCGCAGTTGGTGGTGTTCAGCCGCAGTCTGAAACCGTATGGCGTCAGGCTAACAAATACAAAGTTCCGCGTATTGCGTTCGTTAACAAAATGGACCGCATGGGCGCGAACTTCCTGAAAGTTGTTGGTCAGATCAAATCCCGTCTGGGCGCGAACCCGGTTCCGCTGCAGCTGGCGATTGGTGCTGAAGAAGGTTTCACCGGTGTTGTTGACCTGGTGAAAATGAAAGCCATCAACTGGAACGATGCAGACCAGGGCGTAACCTTCGAATACGAAGATATCCCGGCTGACATGCAGGACCTCGCTGACGAATGGCACCAGAACCTGATCGAGTCCGCTGCTGAAGCTTCTGAAGAGCTGATGGAGAAATACCTGGGCGGTGAAGAACTGACTGAAGAAGAGATCAAAAAGGCTCTGCGTCAGCGCGTTCTGAACAACGAAATCATCCTGGTAACCTGCGGCTCTGCGTTCAAAAACAAAGGCGTACAGGCGATGCTGGATGCGGTAATTGATTACCTGCCATCCCCGGTTGACGTACCTGCGATCAACGGTATCCTGGACGACGGTAAAGATACTCCGGCTGAGCGTCACGCTAGCGATGAAGAGCCGTTCTCTGCACTGGCGTTCAAAATCGCTACCGACCCGTTCGTTGGTAACCTGACGTTCTTCCGCGTGTACTCTGGCGTGGTTAACTCTGGCGACACCATCCTGAACTCCGTGAAATCCGCACGTGAGCGTTTCGGTCGTATCGTACAGATGCACGCTAACAAACGTGAAGAGATCAAAGAAGTTCGCGCAGGCGACATCGCGGCTGCTATCGGTCTGAAAGACGTGACCACCGGTGACACTCTGTGTAACCCGGATCACCCGATCATTCTGGAGCGCATGGAGTTCCCTGAGCCGGTAATCTCTATCGCGGTTGAACCGAAAACCAAAGCTGACCAGGAAAAAATGGGTCTGGCTCTGGGCCGTCTGGCTAAAGAAGACCCGTCTTTCCGCGTATGGACTGACGAAGAATCTAACCAGACCATCATCGCTGGTATGGGTGAGCTGCACCTCGACATCATCGTTGACCGTATGAAACGTGAATTCAACGTTGAAGCTAACGTTGGTAAACCTCAGGTTGCTTACCGCGAAGCCATTCGCGCGAAAGTTACCGATGTTGAAGGTAAACACGCCAAGCAGTCTGGTGGTCGCGGTCAGTACGGTCATGTTGTTATCGACATGTACCCGCTGGAGCCGGGCTCAAACCCGAAAGGCTACGAGTTCATCAACGACATCAAAGGTGGTGTGATTCCTGGCGAATACATCCCTGCCGTTGATAAAGGCATCCAGGAGCAGCTGAAGTCTGGTCCGCTGGCTGGTTACCCGGTTGTTGACATGGGTGTTCGTCTGCACTTCGGTTCTTACCACGACGTTGACTCCTCTGAACTGGCGTTTAAACTGGCTGCTTCTATCGCCTTTAAAGAAGGCTTTAAGAAAGCAAAACCAGTTCTGCTTGAGCCGATCATGAAGGTTGAAGTAGAAACTCCGGAAGAGAACACTGGTGACGTTATCGGTGACTTGAGCCGTCGTCGCGGTATGCTGCGTGGTCAGGAATCCGAAGTAACTGGCGTTAAGATCCACGCTGAAGTTCCGCTGTCTGAAATGTTCGGATATGCAACTCAGCTGCGTTCTCTGACCAAAGGTCGTGCATCATACACTATGGAATTCCTGAAGTATGATGATGCGCCGAACAACGTTGCTCAGGCCGTTATCGAAGCCCGTGGCAAATAAGCCGCAGGGTTAAAACCAAAGTCCCGTGCCCCCTCGGCGAGGGGGCACTATAGTAAGGAATATAGCCGTGTCTAAAGAAAAATTTGAACGTACAAAACCGCACGTCAACGTCGGTACTATCGGCCACGTTGACCATGGTAAAACTACCCTGACTGCTGCCATCACTACCGTTCTGGCGAAAACCTATGGTGGTTCTGCTCGTGCATTCGACCAGATCGATAACGCGCCGGAAGAAAAAGCTCGTGGTATCACCATCAACACCTCTCACGTTGAATATGACACCCCGACTCGCCACTACGCGCACGTTGACTGCCCGGGCCACGCCGACTATGTGAAAAACATGATCACCGGTGCTGCTCAGATGGACGGCGCTATCCTGGTTGTTGCTGCGACTGACGGCCCGATGCCGCAGACCCGTGAGCACATCCTGCTGGGTCGTCAGGTAGGCGTTCCGTACATCATCGTGTTCCTGAACAAATGCGACATGGTTGATGACGAAGAGCTGCTGGAACTGGTTGAGATGGAAGTGCGCGAGCTGCTGTCTCAGTACGACTTCCCGGGCGACGACACGCCGATCGTTCGTGGTTCTGCTCTGAAAGCGCTGGAAGGCGAAGCAGAGTGGGAAGCGAAAATCATCGAACTGGCAGGCTTCCTGGATTCCTACATCCCGGAACCGGAGCGTGCGATTGACAAGCCGTTCCTGCTGCCGATCGAAGACGTATTCTCCATCTCCGGTCGTGGTACCGTTGTTACCGGTCGTGTAGAGCGCGGTATCATCAAAGTGGGTGAAGAAGTTGAAATCGTGGGTATCAAAGACACCGCGAAATCCACCTGTACCGGCGTTGAAATGTTCCGCAAACTGCTGGACGAAGGCCGTGCTGGCGAGAACGTAGGTGTTCTGCTGCGTGGTATCAAACGTGAAGAAATCGAACGTGGTCAGGTGCTGGCTAAGCCGGGCTCCATCAAGCCGCACACCAAGTTCGAATCTGAAGTGTACATTCTGTCCAAAGACGAAGGCGGCCGTCACACTCCGTTCTTCAAAGGCTACCGTCCGCAGTTCTACTTCCGTACCACTGACGTGACCGGTACCATCGAACTGCCGGAAGGCGTTGAGATGGTAATGCCGGGCGACAACATTAAAATGGTTGTCACCCTGATCCACCCGATCGCGATGGACGACGGTCTGCGTTTCGCAATCCGCGAAGGCGGCCGTACCGTTGGCGCGGGCGTGGTTGCTAAAGTTCTGGGCTAATTGCTCAAGAATTGAAAAGGGCGCTTCGGCGCCCTTTTTGTTTTATAAAGGAAAATAGGCTGGATACTATTTTTCTGTTCATTAAATGCTTCTTGCCAGATAAAAGTCCATTCAAGTCTCGTTGTAATCATAACCATTCTCATTTAAAATCTGCGCATAAACTGAACGGGAGTTATCATGTACGTTTGTTTGTGTAATGGTATCAGCGATAAAAAAATACGGCAGGCGGTACGTCAGCACCATCCTCAGTCCTTCCAGCAGTTGCGTAAATTTATGCCGATCGGTAACCAGTGTGGTAAGTGTGTCCGCGCTGCGCGTGAAATTATGCAAGACGAACTGATGCAGATCCCGGAATATCAGGAAATTGCGTAACCTGAGATTTTGACTTCCTCGCCAGCCCATCTACGCTTCATGTAGTGGAAGCGGAGGGAAGCAAAATGAAAGGTGATATCAAGATAATAAATTATCTCAATAAATTATTGGGAAACGAGCTAGTCGCAATCAATCAGTACTTTCTCCATGCGAGAATGTTCAAAAACTGGGGCCTGATGCGCCTCAACGATGTTGAGTATCATGAGTCCATTGATGAGATGAAGCACGCTGATATCTATATCGAGCGCATTCTCTTTCTTGAGGGTATCCCCAACCTGCAGGACCTGGGCAAGTTACATATAGGCGAAGACGTAGAAGAAATGCTGCGCTCCGATCTCACGCTTGAGATGGAAGGGGCAAAAGACCTGCGTGAAGCGATCGCCTATGCCGACTCTATTCATGACTACGTCAGCCGGGATATCATGATCAAAATCCTGGAAGATGAAGAGCACCATATCGACTGGCTGGAAACCGAGCTGGATCTTATCGGTAAAATTGGTCTGCAGAATTACATTCAGTCCCAGATTAAAGAGCAGAGCTAACGTTCACAGATTTAGTATCTGGAATGTAGCGCCACTGCATATTAACCCTGCTACCGCCATAAACGGCCCAAAAGGTAGCGGGGTTTTACATAAAAGAGGCCGCCCTTTTAGCTGATAAAGCACAAATACGGCAATGAGTCCCAATACAGATGCGATAACGAGCAGCAGACCAAGCATTTGCCATCCATGCCAGGCGCCCAGCGCACCCAAAAATTTTACATCCCCATAGCCCAGCCCTTCATACTCGCGCAACCAACGGTAGGTCCAGTACAGCAACCATAATGAAAGGTAACCGACCAACGCGCCAATGACAGCATCCGCCAGATATTGCGGCTGGAAGATAAGATGATAAGAAAGGCCCAGCCAGAGCAGGGGACAGGTGAGGCTGTCAGGTAGCAGTCCATCACGTAGATCCTTTGCTATAAGCATGGCATTGAGCAATATATAACCAGATATCCATATCACTATCATTTTTCATTCCTGAAGCGCTCCTGACGGACTGGCAAAATACGCTTTTACAGAAACATCAAAAACAGCCTTCTTTCACCAATGCGAACTTCATTCCAGTAAAGCAGCCATGTGTACAAAGCCTTTACAAAGGAATGCGAGGCAGCGCGAAAGGATGTTTAATTTCTAATCAGTGCTTGCGTCGCCGTCAGATTTACGTATAATGCGCGGGCTTGTCATTAATGACGGCAGGTTCGATATGAACCCTGATAGTTGCTGTTTGGCTATCAAACAATGCTCCCAATCGGGGAGCTACGTAAGAACGATTACACTCTCCCATCAATCGTAATGGGTTCGAGGAGTAATCATTTTCGTCTATAAAATAATTGGAGCTCTGGTCTCATGCAGAACCAAAGAATCCGTATCCGCCTGAAAGCGTTTGATCATCGTCTGATCGATCAATCAACCGCGGAAATCGTCGAGACTGCTAAGCGCACTGGTGCGCAAGTCCGTGGTCCGATCCCGCTGCCGACCCGCAAAGAGCGCTTTACCGTTCTGATCTCTCCGCACGTTAACAAAGACGCGCGCGATCAGTACGAAATCCGCACTCACAAGCGTCTGGTTGACATCGTTGAGCCAACCGAGAAAACCGTTGATGCTCTGATGCGTCTGGATCTGGCTGCCGGTGTAGACGTGCAGATCAGCCTGGGTTAATCAGGTCATTGAGCGATTGAGAGGTTGAAACAATGATTGGTTTAGTCGGTAAAAAAGTGGGTATGACCCGCATCTTCACTGAAGAAGGCGTTTCTATCCCAGTAACCGTAATCGAAGTTGAAGCAAACCGCGTTACTCAGGTTAAAGACCTGGCTAACGACGGCTACCGCGCTGTGCAGGTTACCACCGGTGCTAAAAAAGCTAACCGCGTAACTAAGCCGGAAGCGGGTCACTTCGCTAAAGCTGGCGTAGAAGCTGGCCGTGGTCTGTGGGAATTCCGTCTCGCTGATGGCGAAGAATTCACTGTAGGTCAGAGCATTAGCGTTGAGCTGTTTGCTGAAGTTAAAAAAGTCGACGTAACTGGCACCTCTAAAGGTAAAGGTTTCGCCGGTACCGTTAAGCGCTGGAACTTCCGTACCCAGGACGCTACCCACGGTAACTCCTTGTCTCACCGCGTTCCGGGTTCTATCGGTCAGAACCAGACTCCGGGCAAAGTGTTCAAAGGCAAGAAAATGGCAGGTCAGCTGGGTAACGAACGTGTAACTGTTCAGAGCCTGGACGTAGTACGTGTTGACGCTGAGCGCAACCTGCTGCTGGTTAAAGGTGCTGTCCCGGGTGCAACCGGTAGCGACCTGATCGTTAAACCAGCTGTGAAGGCGTGAGGAGATAGCAATGGAATTAGTACTGAAAGACGCGCAGAGCGCGCTGACTGTTTCCGAAACTACCTTCGGTCGTGATTTCAACGAAGCGCTGGTACACCAGGTTGTAGTTGCTTACGCAGCTGGTGCTCGTCAGGGTACTCGTGCTCAGAAGACCCGTGCTGAAGTAACTGGCTCCGGTAAAAAACCGTGGCGCCAGAAAGGTACCGGTCGTGCGCGTTCTGGTTCCATCAAGAGCCCGATTTGGCGCTCTGGTGGCGTGACCTTCGCTGCGCGTCCGCAGGACCACAGTCAAAAAGTTAACAAAAAGATGTACCGCGGCGCGCTGAAAAGCATCCTGTCCGAACTGGTACGTCAGGATCGTCTGATCGTTGTCGAGAAGTTCTCTGTAGAAGCGCCGAAAACCAAGCTGCTGGCACAGAAACTGAAAGACATGGCTCTGGAAGATGTGCTGATCATCACCGGTGAGCTGGACGAGAACCTGTTCCTGGCCGCACGTAACCTGCACAAGGTTGACGTACGTGATGCTACAGGTATCGACCCGGTTAGCCTGATCGCCTTCGACAAAGTCGTAATGACTGCTGATGCTGTTAAGCAAGTTGAGGAGATGCTGGCATGATTCGTGAAGAACGTCTGCTGAAGGTGCTGCGCGCACCGCACGTTTCTGAAAAAGCGTCTACTGCGATGGAAAAAACCAACACCATCGTTCTCAAAGTTGCTAAAGACGCGACTAAAGCAGAAATCAAAGCTGCTGTGCAGAAACTGTTTGAAGTCGAAGTCGAAGTCGTTAACACCCTGGTAGTTAAAGGGAAAGTTAAACGTCACGGACAGCGTATCGGTCGTCGTAGCGACTGGAAAAAAGCTTACGTCACCCTGAAAGAAGGCCAGAATCTGGACTTCATCGGCGGCGCTGAGTAAGTCGGAGGAGTAATACAATGGCAGTTGTTAAATGTAAACCGACATCTCCGGGTCGTCGCCACGTTGTTAAAGTGGTTAACCCTGAGCTGCACAAGGGCAAACCTTTTGCTCCGTTGCTGGAAAAAAACAGCAAATCCGGTGGTCGTAACAACAATGGCCGTATCACCACTCGTCACATCGGTGGTGGTCACAAACAGGCCTACCGTATTGTTGACTTCAAACGCAACAAAGACGGTATCCCGGCAGTTGTTGAACGTCTTGAGTACGATCCGAACCGCTCTGCGAACATCGCACTGGTTCTGTACAAAGATGGCGAGCGCCGTTACATCCTGGCCCCGAAAGGCCTGAAAGCTGGCGACCAGATTCAGTCTGGCGTTGATGCTGCAATCAAACCAGGTAACACCCTGCCGATGCGCAACATCCCGGTTGGTTCTACTGTTCACAACGTAGAAATGAAACCAGGTAAAGGCGGTCAGCTGGCACGTTCTGCTGGTACCTATGTTCAGATCGTTGCTCGTGACGGTGCTTATGTCACCCTGCGTCTGCGTTCTGGCGAAATGCGTAAAGTGGAAGCTGACTGCCGCGCGACTCTGGGCGAAGTTGGTAACGCTGAGCATATGCTGCGCGTTCTGGGTAAAGCAGGTGCTGCACGCTGGCGTGGTGTTCGTCCTACCGTTCGCGGTACGGCGATGAACCCGGTAGATCACCCACATGGTGGTGGTGAAGGTCGTAACTTTGGTAAGCACCCGGTAACTCCGTGGGGCGTTCAGACCAAAGGTAAGAAGACCCGCAGCAACAAGCGTACTGATAAATTCATCGTACGTCGCCGTAGCAAATAATTTTAGAGGATAAGCCATGCCACGTTCTCTCAAGAAAGGTCCTTTTATTGACCTGCACTTGCTGAAGAAGGTAGAGAAAGCGGTGGAAAGCGGTGACAAGAAGCCCCTGCGCACTTGGTCCCGTCGTTCAACGATCTTTCCAAACATGATCGGTTTGACCATCGCTGTCCATAATGGTCGTCAGCACGTTCCAGTCTTTGTTTCCGATGAAATGGTCGGTCACAAACTGGGTGAATTCGCACCGACCCGTACTTATCGCGGTCACGCGGCTGATAAAAAAGCCAAGAAGAAATAAGTAGGAGGAAGAGATGGAAACTATCGCTAAACATCGCCATGCTCGTTCTTCTGCTCAGAAGGTTCGCCTTGTGGCTGACCTGATTCGCGGTAAGAAAGTGTCGCAGGCTCTGGATATTCTGACCTACACCAATAAGAAAGCGGCTGTATTGGTTAAGAAAGTCCTGGAATCTGCCATTGCTAACGCTGAACACAACGATGGCGCTGACATTGACGATCTGAAAGTCACGAAAATTTTCGTAGACGAAGGCCCGAGCATGAAACGCATTATGCCGCGTGCGAAAGGTCGTGCAGATCGCATTCTGAAGCGCACCAGCCACATCACTGTGGTTGTGTCCGATCGCTGAGACTCTGGAGACTAGCAATGGGTCAGAAAGTACATCCTAATGGTATTCGCCTGGGTATTGTCAAACCATGGAACTCTACCTGGTTCGCGAACACCAAAGAATTCGCTGACAACCTGGACAGCGACTTTAAAGTTCGTCAGTACCTGAACAAGGAACTGGCTAAAGCGTCTGTATCTCGTATCGTTATCGAGCGTCCGGCTAAAAGCATCCGTGTGACTATTCACACTGCTCGTCCGGGTATCGTTATCGGTAAAAAAGGTGAAGACGTTGAAAAACTGCGTAAGGGCGTAGCGGACATCGCTGGCGTGCCTGCACAGATCAATATCGCCGAAGTTCGTAAACCTGAACTGGACGCAAAACTGGTTGCTGACAGCATCACTTCTCAGCTGGAACGTCGTGTTATGTTCCGTCGTGCTATGAAGCGTGCTGTACAGAACGCCATGCGTCTGGGCGCTAAAGGTATCAAAGTTGAAGTTAGCGGCCGTCTGGGCGGCGCTGAGATCGCACGTACCGAATGGTATCGTGAGGGTCGCGTTCCGCTGCACACTCTGCGCGCTGACATTGACTACAACACCTCCGAAGCGCACACCACTTACGGTGTAATCGGCGTTAAAGTGTGGATCTTCAAAGGTGAGATCCTTGGTGGTATGGCTGCTGTTGAACAACCGGAAAAACCGGCTGCTCAACCGAAAAAGCAGCAGCGTAAAGGCCGTAAATAAGGAGCGTCGCTGATGTTACAACCAAAGCGTACAAAATTCCGTAAAGTGCACAAAGGCCGCAACCGTGGTCTGGCGCAGGGTACGGATGTTAGCTTCGGCACTTACGGTCTTAAAGCTGTTGGCCGTGGTCGTCTGACTGCCCGTCAGATCGAAGCAGCACGTCGTGCAATGACCCGTGCAGTTAAGCGTCAGGGTAAGATCTGGATCCGTGTATTCCCGGACAAACCGATCACCGAAAAGCCGCTGGAAGTGCGTATGGGTAAAGGTAAAGGTAACGTAGAGTATTGGGTTGCCTTGATTCAGCCGGGTAAAGTCCTGTACGAAATGGACGGTGTGCCGGAAGAGCTGGCCCGTGAAGCATTCAAGCTGGCAGCAGCGAAACTGCCGATTAAAACCACCTTTGTAACTAAGACGGTGATGTAATGAAAGCAAAAGAGCTGCGTGAGAAGAGTGTTGAAGAGCTGAACACCGAGCTGCTTAACCTGCTGCGCGAGCAGTTCAACCTGCGTATGCAGGCTGCAAGTGGCCAGCTGCAACAGACTCACCTGTTGAAGCAAGTGCGTCGTGATGTCGCACGCGTTAAGACTTTACTGACTGAGAAGGCGGGTGCGTAATGACCGATAAAATCCGTACTCTGCAAGGTCGCGTTGTTAGCGACAAAATGGAGAAATCCATTGTTGTTGCCATCGAGCGTTTTGTGAAACACCCGATCTACGGTAAATTCATTAAGCGTACGACCAAACTGCACGTACATGACGAGAACAACGAATGCGGTATCGGTGACGTGGTTGAAATCCGCGAATGCCGTCCGCTGTCCAAGACCAAATCCTGGACGCTGGTTCGCGTTGTAGAGAAAGCGGTTCTGTAATAGAGTAGCGCTCTCTAACAGAATAAACGGCTCAGCGATGAGCCGTTTATTTTTTCTACCCATATCCTGTGAGCGGTGTTATAATGCCGCGCCCTCGATTATGGGGATTTTTAACGACCTGAAAGTTAGGTCCCGAAGTAGTAGTTGACATTAGCGGAGCACTGAAATGATCCAAGAACAGACTATGCTGAACGTCGCCGACAACTCCGGCGCGCGTCGCGTAATGTGTATCAAGGTTCTGGGTGGCTCGCACCGTCGCTACGCAGGCGTCGGCGACATCATCAAAATTACCATCAAGGAAGCGATTCCGCGCGGTAAAGTTAAGAAAGGTGATGTGCTGAAGGCGGTAGTGGTGCGCACCAAGAAGGGTGTTCGTCGCCCTGACGGTTCTGTCGTTCGCTTCGATGGCAATGCTTGTGTTCTTCTGAACAACAACAGCGAGCAGCCTATCGGTACGCGTATTTTTGGGCCGGTAACTCGTGAACTTCGTTCTGAGAAGTTTATGAAAATCATCTCTCTGGCACCAGAAGTACTCTAAGGAGCGAATCATGGCAGCGAAAATCCGTCGTGATGACGAAGTTATCGTGTTAACCGGTAAAGATAAAGGTAAACGCGGTAAAGTAAAAAATGTCCTGTCTTCCGGCAAGATCATTGTTGAAGGTATCAACCTGGTTAAGAAACATCAGAAGCCGGTTCCGGCCCTGAACCAACCGGGTGGCATCGTTGAAAAAGAAGCTGCTATTCAGGTTTCTAACGTTGCAATCTTCAATGCGGCAACCGGCAAGGCTGACCGTGTAGGCTTTAGATTCGAAGACGGCAAAAAAGTCCGTTTCTTCAAGTCTAACAGCGAAACTATCAAGTAATTTGGAGTAGTACGATGGCGAAACTGCATGATTACTACAAAGACGAAGTAGTTAACAAACTCATGACTGAGTTTAACTACAATTCTGTCATGCAAGTCCCTCGGGTCGAGAAGATCACCCTGAATATGGGTGTTGGTGAAGCGATCGCTGACAAGAAACTGCTGGATAACGCAGCAGCTGACCTGGCAGCAATCTCCGGTCAAAAACCGCTGATCACCAAAGCACGCAAATCTGTTGCAGGCTTCAAAATCCGTCAGGGCTATCCGATCGGCTGTAAAGTAACTCTGCGTGGCGAACGCATGTGGGAGTTCTTTGAGCGCCTGATCACTATTGCTGTACCGCGTATTCGTGACTTCCGCGGCCTGTCCGCTAAGTCTTTCGACGGTCGTGGCAATTACAGCATGGGTGTCCGTGAGCAGATCATCTTCCCGGAAATCGACTATGACAAAGTCGATCGCGTTCGTGGTTTGGATATTACCATTACCACTACTGCGAAATCTGATGAAGAAGGCCGTGCTCTTCTGGCTGCCTTTGACTTCCCGTTCCGCAAGTAAGGTAGGGTTACTTCATGGCTAAGCAATCAATGAAAGCACGCGAAGTAAAGCGCGTAGCTTTAGCTGAAAAATACTTCGCTAAACGCGCTGAACTGAAAGCGATCATTTCTGATGTGAACGCTTCCGACGAAGATCGTTGGAACGCTGTTCTGAAGCTGCAGACTCTGCCGCGTGATTCCAGCCCGTCTCGTCAGCGTAACCGCTGCCGTCAAACTGGTCGTCCGCACGCTTTCCTGCGGAAGTTCGGGTTGAGCCGTATCAAGGTCCGTGAAGCCGCTATGCGCGGTGAAATCCCGGGTCTGAAAAAGGCTAGCTGGTAATTGTCACCAATTGAATCACGGGAGTAAAGACAGATGAGCATGCAAGATCCGATCGCGGATATGCTGACCCGTATCCGTAACGGTCAGGCCGCGAACAAAGCTGCGGTCACCATGCCTTCCTCCAAGCTGAAAGTGGCAATTGCCAACGTGCTGAAGGAAGAAGGTTTTATTGAAGATTTTAAAGTTGAAGGCGACACCAAGCCGGAACTGGAAGTAACTCTTAAATACTTCCAGGGTAAAGCTGTTGTAGAAAGCATTCAGCGTGTCAGCCGCCCAGGTCTGCGCATCTATAAGAAAAAAGATGAGCTGCCGAAAGTAATGGCCGGCCTGGGTATCGCGGTTATTTCTACCTCTAAAGGTGTTATGACTGATCGTGCAGCGCGCCAGGCTGGTCTTGGTGGCGAAATTATCTGCTACGTAGCCTAATCGGAGGAAACAATGTCTCGTGTTGCTAAAGCACCGGTCGTTATTCCTGCCGGCGTTGATGTAAAACTCAACGGTCAGGTTATCACGATCAAAGGTAAAAACGGCGAGCTGACTCGTACTCTCAACGATGCTGTTGAAGTTAAACATGCAGATAATGCTCTGACCTTCGGTCCGCGTGATGGTTACGCAGACGGTTGGGCTCAGGCTGGTACCGCGCGTGCCCTGCTGAATTCAATGGTTATCGGTGTTACCGAAGGCTTCACTAAGAAGCTGCAGCTGGTTGGTGTAGGTTATCGTGCAGCGATCAAAGGGAACGTAGTAAACCTGTCTCTGGGTTTCTCTCACCCTGTTGATCATCAGCTGCCTGCGGGTATCACTGCAGAATGTCCGTCTCAGACTGAAATCGTGCTGAAAGGCGCGGATAAACAGCTGATCGGCCAGGTTGCGGCTGACCTGCGCGCCTACCGTCGTCCTGAGCCTTATAAAGGCAAGGGTGTTCGTTACGCCGACGAAGTCGTGCGTACCAAAGAGGCTAAGAAGAAGTAAGGTAACACTATGGATAAGAAATCTGCTCGTATCCGTCGTGCGACCCGCGCACGTCGCAAGCTCAAAGAGCTTGGTGCGACCCGCCTGGTGGTACATCGTACCCCGCGTCATATTTACGCACAGGTAATCGCCCCGAACGGTTCTGAAGTTCTGGTAGCTGCTTCTACTGTAGAAAAAGCTATCGCTGAGCAACTGAAGTACACTGGAAACAAAGACGCCGCTGCTGCAGTTGGTAAAGCTGTTGCTGAGCGCGCGCTGGAAAAAGGCATCAAAGATGTTTCCTTTGACCGCTCTGGTTTCCAATATCATGGTCGTGTCCAGGCACTGGCAGATGCTGCCCGTGAAGCTGGCCTTCAGTTCTAAGGTAGAGGTGTAAGATGGCTCACATCGAAAAACAAGCTGGCGAACTGCAGGAAAAGCTGATCGCGGTAAACCGCGTATCTAAAACCGTAAAAGGTGGTCGTATTTTTAGCTTCACCGCTCTGACTGTAGTTGGTGATGGCAACGGCCGCGTTGGTTTTGGTTACGGTAAAGCACGCGAAGTTCCGGCAGCGATCCAGAAAGCGATGGAAAAAGCTCGTCGCAATATGATTAACGTCGCGCTGAACCACGGCACCCTGCAGCACCCGGTTAAAGGTGCTCACACGGGTTCTCGTGTATTCATGCAGCCGGCTTCCGAAGGTACCGGTATCATCGCCGGTGGTGCAATGCGCGCCGTTCTGGAAGTCGCTGGGGTTCATAACGTACTGGCTAAAGCCTATGGTTCCACCAACCCGATCAACGTGGTTCGTGCAACTATTGATGGCCTGGCCAATATGAAATCCCCGGAAATGGTCGCTGCCAAGCGTGGTAAATCCGTTGAAGAAATTCTGGGGTAATTGACCATGGCAAAGACTATTAAAATCACTCAAACCCGCAGTGCAATCGGTCGTCTGCCGAAACACAAGGCAACGCTGCTTGGCCTGGGTCTGCGTCGTATTGGTCACACCGTTGAGCGCGAGGATACTCCTGCTGTTCGCGGTATGGTCAACGCGGTTTCCTTCATGGTTAAAGTTGAGGAGTAAGAGATGCGTTTAAATACTCTGTCTCCGGCCGAAGGCTCCAAAAAGGCGGGTAAACGCCTGGGTCGTGGTATCGGTTCTGGCCTCGGTAAAACCGGTGGTCGTGGTCACAAAGGTCAGAAATCTCGTTCTGGCGGTGGCGTACGTCGCGGTTTCGAGGGTGGTCAGATGCCTCTGTACCGTCGTCTGCCGAAATTCGGTTTTACTTCTCGTAAAGCAATGATCACTGCAGAAGTTCGTCTGTCTGATCTGGCTAAAGTAGAAGGCGACGTAGTAGACCTGAACACGCTGAAAGCGGCAAACATTATCGGCATCCAGATCGAATTCGCGAAAGTGATTCTGGCTGGTGAAGTTACTCGTCCGGTAACTGTTCGTGGCCTGCGTGTGACTAAAGGCGCTCGTGCTGCTATCGAAGCTGCTGGCGGTAAAATCGAGGAATAAGTAGCAGATGGCTAAACAACCGGGATTAGATTTTCAAAGTGCCAAAGGTGGCCTTGGCGAACTGAAACGCAGACTGCTGTTTGTTATCGGTGCGCTGATTGTGTTCCGAATTGGCTCTTTTATTCCGATCCCTGGTATTGATGCCGCTGTACTTGCCAAACTGCTTGAGCAACAGCGTGGCACCATCATTGAAATGTTCAACATGTTCTCTGGTGGTGCTCTTAGCCGTGCTTCTATCTTTGCCCTGGGTATTATGCCGTACATTTCGGCCTCTATTATTATCCAGCTGTTGACCGTCGTTCATCCGACGCTCGCAGAAATGAAGAAAGAAGGGGAGTCTGGTCGTCGTAAGATCAGCCAGTACACCCGCTACGGTACTCTGGTGCTGGCAATATTTCAGTCGATCGGTATTGCTACCGGTCTGCCGAATATGCCTGGTATGCAAGGCCTGGTAATTAATCCGGGCTTTGCATTCTATTTCACCGCTGTTGTGAGTCTGGTTACCGGGACAATGTTCCTGATGTGGCTGGGCGAACAGATTACTGAACGTGGTATCGGCAACGGTATCTCAATCATAATCTTCGCTGGTATCGTTGCGGGGCTTCCGCCGGCCATTGGCCATACCATCGAGCAAGCGCGGCAGGGCGACCTGCACTTCCTCCTGTTGCTGTTGGTTGCAGTATTAGTATTTGCAGTGACTTTCTTTGTTGTCTTTGTTGAGCGTGGTCAGCGCCGTATCGTCGTGAACTATGCAAAACGTCAGCAAGGTCGTCGTGTCTATGCTGCACAGAGCACACATTTACCGCTGAAAGTGAACATGGCTGGGGTTATTCCGGCGATTTTCGCTTCCAGTATTATTCTGTTCCCAGCGACCATCGCGTCATGGTTCGGGGGCGGTACTGGTTGGAACTGGCTGACAACAATTTCGCTGTATTTGCAGCCTGGGCAACCGCTTTATGTGTTACTCTATGCGTCTGCAATCATCTTCTTCTGTTTCTTCTACACGGCGTTGGTTTTCAACCCGCGTGAGACAGCAGATAACCTGAAGAAGTCCGGTGCATTTGTACCAGGAATTCGTCCGGGAGAACAAACGGCGAAGTATATCGATAAAGTAATGACACGCCTGACTCTTGTTGGCGCGCTGTATATTACTTTCATTTGCCTGATCCCGGAGTTCATGCGTGACGCAATGAAAGTCCCGTTCTATTTCGGTGGAACGTCGTTACTTATCGTTGTTGTTGTGATCATGGACTTTATGGCTCAAGTGCAAACTCTGATGATGTCTAGTCAGTATGAGTCTGCATTGAAGAAAGCGAACCTCAAAGGCTATGGCCGTTAATGGTCGCTTGTGAAGTTACGGAGAGTAAAAATGAAAGTTCGTGCTTCCGTCAAGAAATTATGCCGTAACTGCAAAATCGTTAAGCGTGATGGTGTCATCCGTGTGATTTGCAGTGCCGAGCCGAAGCATAAGCAGCGTCAAGGCTGATTATCTCGCATATTTTTCTTGCAAAGTTGGGTTGAGCTGGCTAGATTAGCCAGCCAATCTTTTGTATGTCTGTGCGTTTCCATTTGAGTATCCTGAAAACGGGCTTTTCAGCATGGGGCGCATAATCAATATAGTAGGAGTGCATAGTGGCCCGTATAGCAGGCATTAACATTCCTGATCATAAGCATGCCGTAATCGCATTAACCTCGATCTACGGTATCGGCAAAACCCGTTCTAAAGCTATCCTGGCTGCAGTGGGTTTCGCTGAAGATGTTAAGATCAGTGAGCTGTCTGAAGAACAAATCGACACGCTGCGTGACGAAGTTGCCAAATTTGTCGTTGAAGGTGATCTGCGCCGTGAAGTGAGTATGAGCATCAAGCGCCTGATGGATCTTGGTTGCTATCGCGGTTTGCGTCATCGTCGTGGTCTCCCGGTTCGCGGTCAGCGTACCAAGACCAACGCACGTACCCGTAAGGGTCCGCGCAAACCGATCAAGAAATAATCGGGGTGATTGAATAATGGCAAAGGCACCAGTTCGTGCACGTAAACGTGTAAGAAAACAAGTCTCTGACGGCGTGGCTCATATCCATGCTTCTTTCAACAACACCATCGTTACTATTACTGATCGTCAAGGTAACGCTTTGGGTTGGGCAACTGCCGGTGGTTCCGGTTTCCGTGGTTCTCGCAAATCCACTCCGTTTGCAGCTCAGGTTGCAGCAGAGCGTTGCGCAGAAGCCGTGAAAGAATACGGTATCAAGAACCTGGAAGTTATGGTTAAGGGACCGGGTCCGGGCCGCGAATCTACTATTCGTGCTCTGAACGCCGCTGGTTTCCGCATCACTAATATTACTGATGTGACTCCGATCCCTCACAACGGTTGTCGTCCGCCGAAAAAACGTCGCGTATAACGCCCGTTTTTAGGAATGTTGGAGAAAGAAAATGGCAAGATATTTGGGTCCTAAGCTCAAGCTGAGCCGTCGCGAGGGCACAGACCTGTTCCTTAAGTCTGGCGTTCGCGCGATCGATACCAAGTGTAAAATTGAACAAGCTCCTGGCCAGCACGGTGCGCGTAAACCGCGTCTGTCTGACTATGGTGTGCAGTTGCGTGAAAAGCAAAAAGTTCGCCGTATCTACGGTGTGCTGGAGCGTCAGTTCCGTAACTACTATAAAGAAGCCGCGCGTCTGAAAGGCAACACCGGTGAAAACCTGTTGGCTCTGCTGGAAGGTCGTCTGGACAACGTTGTATACCGTATGGGCTTCGGCGCCACTCGTGCAGAAGCACGTCAGCTGGTTAGCCATAAAGCCATTATGGTAAACGGTCGTGTTGTTAACATCGCTTCTTACCAGGTTAGTCCGAACGACGTAGTCAGCGTTCGTGAGAAAGCGAAAAAGCAGTCTCGCGTGAAAGCCGCTCTGGAGCTGGCTGAGCAGCGTGAAAAGCCAACCTGGCTGGAAGTTGATGCTGGCAAGATGGAAGGTACCTTCAAGCGTAAGCCTGAGCGCACCGATCTGTCTGCGGACATTAACGAACACCTGATCGTCGAGCTTTACTCCAAGTAAAGCTTAGTACCAAAGAGAGGACACAATGCAGGGTTCTGTGACAGAGTTTCTAAAACCGCGCCTGGTAGATATCGAGCAAGTGAGTTCGACGCACGCCAAGGTGACCCTTGAGCCTTTAGAGCGTGGCTTTGGCCATACTCTGGGTAACGCACTGCGCCGTATTCTGCTTTCTTCGATGCCGGGTTGCGCGGTGACCGAGGTTGAGATTGATGGTGTACTGCACGAGTACAGCACCAAAGAAGGCGTTCAGGAAGATATCCTGGAAATCCTGCTCAACCTGAAAGGGCTGGCGGTAAGAGTTCAGGGTAAAGATGAAGTTGTACTTACTCTGAATAAATCTGGCATTGGCCCTGTAACCGCAGCCGACATCACCCACGACGGTGATGTCGAAATCGTCAAGCCGCAGCACGTGATCTGCCACCTGACCGATGAAAACGCATCTATCAGCATGCGTATCAAAGTTCAGCGCGGTCGTGGTTATGTGCCGGCGTCTGCCCGAATTCATTCGGAAGAAGATGAGCGCCCAATCGGCCGTCTGCTGGTCGACGCTTGCTACAGCCCTGTAGAACGTATTGCCTACAATGTTGAAGCAGCGCGTGTAGAACAGCGTACCGACCTGGACAAGCTGGTCATCGAAATGGAAACCAATGGCACAATCGATCCTGAAGAGGCGATTCGTCGTGCGGCGACCATCCTGGCAGAACAACTTGAAGCTTTCGTTGACTTACGTGATGTTCGTCAGCCGGAAGTTAAAGAAGAGAAACCAGAATTCGATCCGATCCTGCTGCGCCCTGTTGACGATCTGGAATTGACTGTCCGCTCTGCTAACTGCCTTAAGGCAGAAGCTATCCACTATATCGGTGATCTGGTACAGCGTACCGAGGTTGAGTTGCTGAAAACGCCTAACCTTGGTAAAAAATCTCTTACTGAGATTAAAGACGTGCTGGCCTCCCGTGGTCTTTCTCTGGGCATGCGCCTGGAAAACTGGCCACCGGCAAGCATTGCTGACGAGTAACCGGATCACAGGTTAAGGTTTTACTGAGAAGGATAAGGTCATGCGCCATCGTAAGAGTGGTCGTCAACTGAACCGCAACAGCAGCCATCGCCAGGCTATGTTCCGCAACATGGCAGGTTCTCTGGTTCGTCATGAGATCATCAAGACGACCCTGCCTAAAGCGAAAGAGCTGCGTCGCGTAGTTGAGCCGCTGATTACTCTTGCCAAGACTGATAGCGTAGCTAATCGTCGTCTGGCATTCGCCCGCACTCGTGATAACGAGATCGTGGCAAAACTGTTTAACGAGCTGGGTCCGCGTTTTGCGGCCCGTGCCGGTGGTTACACTCGCATTCTGAAGTGTGGCTTCCGTGCTGGTGACAACGCTCCGATGGCATACATCGAGCTGGTTGATCGCGCCGAGCCGCAAGCAGAAGCAGCTGCAGAGTAATTTGCAGTGTAGTGAAAAAACCCGCTTCGGCGGGTTTTTTTATATCTGTCGTTCTCCTCGCCAATCACCTATGCTTCATTTCTGTTCTTCTTTCTCATTCCCTTCCAGGAGGCCGCGATGTGGTTAATGGATCAGTGGGCTGAGCGTCATATCCTCGAAGCCCAACAAAAAGGCGAATTCGACAACCTGCCCGGTTCTGGCGAACCTTTGACGCTGGATGATGATTCTCATCTGGATCCTCAGCTACGAGTGGGTTACCGGTTACTGAAAAATGCAGGGTATCTTCCGCCTGAACTGGAAGCACGTAAAGAAGCGTTGATGCTTAACGATCTGTTACAGGGCATCAATCAGCAGCACCCCGATTATCAACGTGCCTGTAAAAGACTGGCCCTCCTGGAGCTGAAATTAAAACAAGCCGGTCTGAGTACTGATTTTTTGCATGGCAGCTATGCCCGCGCTGTCGCCAGTAAACTGGAGGAGTAACGATGTATCGTATCGGAGAGCTTGCCCGTCTGGCTGATGTTACGCCTGACACCGTGCGTTACTATGAGAAACAGAAGATGATGGAGCATGAAATCCGTACAGAAGGCGGTTTCCGGCTCTATACAGAAAACGATTTGCGGCGCCTGCGCTTCATCCGATATGCCCGACAGCTGGGCTTCACGCTTGAGGCGATAAGAGAACTGTTATCGATCCGCATTGATCCTGAGCATCACACCTGCCAGGAATCAAAAGGCATTGTGCAGGCACGATTGAATGAAGTGGACAGCCGTATACAGGAGTTACAAAACATGCGTGTTTCGCTGCAAAAGCTAAACGACGCGTGCTGTGGGACGGCGCACAGCAGCGTCTACTGCTCGATTCTTGAGACGCTGGAACAAGGTGCGAACGGAGAGAATGGACAACGTTGATCTTTTGCATTCGCAGGCCTACACTTGCCGCGAATTAATCACAGGAGCATTTATGAACCGCTATAAACATACGAAGGGGCAAATTCAGGACAACGCCATTGAAGCCCTGTTACATGATCCACTGTTTCGGCAGCGCGTTGAAAAAAACCTGAAGGGGAAGGGCAGCTACCAGCGTAAAGCGAAACACGGCAAAGGTGGTAACTGGGAGGCCAGTGGCAAACAAGCAAAACGCTTTTTTACCACTGGCCTTCTGCTTTTAAGAGCAGTTAAGGACGCTGATTGTTTTGCTCTTTCAGCAAATCACGGATTTCGGTAAGCAGTACCTGCTCTTTGCTTGGACCCGCCGCTTCCTTCGGTTTTTTCTGGTGTAATCTGTTAATCACCTTAATAGCAAGGAAAATAGCGAAAGCGACAATAATAAAATCAAATACGTTCTGAATGAAAACGCCATAATGCATAATGACAGCTGGCGTATCTCCAACTGCAGGTCGTAACGTCAGAGCGAACTGTTTAAAGTCGATACCCCCGATCAGTAAGCCCAGCGGCGGCATAATAATATCGGCAACCAGTGACGAGACAATCTTACCGAAAGCCGCACCGATAATGACACCCACTGCCAAATCCACCACATTTCCGCGCATCGCGAACTCACGAAACTCTTTAAAAAAGCTCATTTTCTACTCCCTGGATTTCAAAGCCTACCTAAGTCTAACAAAGGAAATATGATTTTCCATTTTCGCCGCATAATGCAAATTACTTTTTAGCCCCGGAAATAATGCGGATAATATCAAGCGAAAATAATAATGGCGGCCGCAGCCGCCAGATAATCATAAAAAGAACGGGCTCGGCTGGAATAGTCGCTCGACGTCGGTGACGAATTTTTTATCGGTCAGGAACATGATTACATGGTCACCCTGCTCAATACGTAAATTATCATTGGCGATCATGACATCATTACCCCGTACTACGGCACCGATAATCGTACCCGGCGGAAGCTTGATGTCATCGATGACACGTCCTACGACTCTGGATGTTGTTTCGTCGCCATGTGCAACAGCTTCGATTGCTTCAGCCACACCACGGCGTAAAGAAGAGACGCTCACGATGTCGGCCTTGCGCACATGCCCAAGTAGCGCAGAAATGGTGGCTTGTTGCGGAGAGATAGCAATGTCGATCACGCTTCCCTGGACCAGATCCACATAAGCGCGGCGCTGGATCAACACCATGACTTTTTTGGCGCCCATCCGTTTAGCGAGCATCGCGGACATGATATTCGCTTCGTCATCGTTAGTGACGGCGATAAAAAGATCCACCTGATCGATATGCTCTTCCGCGAGAAGTTCCTGATCCGACGCATCGCCATAAAAAACAATCGTATGCTGAAGTTTTTCAGCAAGCTCTGCGGCGCGCTGTTGATCGCGCTCGATAAGCTTTACGCTGTAATCTTTTTCCAGCCGATGCGCGAGGCCTGCGCCGATATTACCGCCGCCAACCAGCATGATGCGTTTATAGGGTTTTTCGAGACGCTGAAGTTCGCTCATCACGGCGCGGATATGCTGCGACGCCGCGATAAAGAAGACTTCATCGCCCGCTTCCACAATGGTGGATCCTTGCGGCCGGATAGGCCTGTCATGGCGGAAAATGGCAGCGACGCGTGTGTCGATATGCGGCATATGTTCGCGCATGGTCGACAGCGCATTACCAACCAGCGGCCCGCCATAATAGGCTTTCACGACCGCGAGGCTGACTTTACCTTCGGCGAAGTTCACCACCTGCAGCGCGCCCGGATATTCAATCAACCGGTAGATGTTATCAATGACCAGCTGTTCCGGCGCGATCAGGTGATCGATCGGCACCGCTTCGGGGGTGAACAGGCGCTCGGCATCCCGGACATAATCCGGCGCGCGGATGCGTGCGATGCGGTTCGGTGTATTGAAAAGCGAATACGCCACCTGGCAGGCAATCATGTTTGTTTCATCGGAGCTGGTCACCGCAACCAGCATATCCGCATCATCGGCGCCCGCTTCGCGCAGAACACGCGGATGGGAGCCGTGTCCCTGTACGACGCGCAGATCAAACTTATCCTGAAGTACGCGAAGGCGATCGCTGTTGGTATCGACAACCGTAATGTCGTTGTTTTCACCCACCAGGTTTTCCGCCAGCGTGCCGCCCACCTGACCTGCACCCAGAATAATTATCTTCATCGTTATGCTTCACCCATCCGGGGCCGCTTGCGGGGCCCGATCACTTTTTGATTAGCTTAGCGTAAAAGAAGCCATCGCCTTCGGTCGCGCCGGGAAGATTCTGTATGCCGGGCGTTTGCGCCGAGCCCGTACCGTCCAGCTGCGCATCCGGCGTTCGGGTTAAAAACGCCCGAATCTGTTCGCTGTTTTCTTCCGGCAAAATGGAGCAGGTCGCATACAGCAATGTACCGCCCGGTTTCAGGTGCGGCCAGATAGCGTCGAGAATATCAGACTGCAACTGCGCCAGCTCACTGATATCAGAATCACGACGCAGCCACTTAATATCCGGGTGACGGCGAATAACGCCGGTCGCGGAGCAGGGCGCATCAAGCAGGATCCTGTCAAACTGCATATCGCCACACCAGGTTGCCGGGAAGCGGCCATCGCCCACCTTGACCTCTGCCCTCATCTTCACACGCTTCAGGTTTTCATAAACGCGAGAGATGCGCTGAGCGTCAACGTCAACGGCCAGCACGTTAGCCTGCGGCGCAGCTTCAAGGATATGTGTGGTTTTTCCGCCAGGTGCGGCGCACAAATCGAGGATCGTCTCGCCGTTTTGCGGCGCTAATAGTTCGACGCAACCCTGTGCCGAGGCGTCCTGCACTGTTACCCAGCCCTGCTCAAAACCAGGCAGCGCGCTGACCGGCGCCGGCGCCTCAAGGCGTACGGCGTCCGGGTAACGCGGGTGGATATGACCCGTCATCCCGTTTTCTTCCAGCAGCGTAAGCCACTCGTCGCGGGAATGATGCTGACGGTTGACGCGCAGCCACATCGGCGGGCGCTCGTTGTTGGCTTGCACCACGGCTTGCCACTCTTGTGGCCAGGCGGTCTGAAGCCGCTTTAACAGCCACATCGGATGTAACCAGCGCGCATCCTGACCTGCAAATTCGGCCAGTAACTCATCCTGCTGGCGCTGAAACTGGCGCAATACGCCGTTAATCAGCCCCTTAAACTGCATGCGCTTGATCGCCACCGCGCCTTCCACGGTTTCAGCCAGCGCCGCGTGCGGCGGAATACGCGTATACAGCAGCTGATATAAGCCCACCATAATCAGGTAATGAATGGTGCGCTGTTTACCTGTCATCGGGCGCGACATCAGCTTATTGATAAGCCATTCCTGCTGCGAGAGCGTGCGCAAAACGCCGAAGCAAAGTTCCTGTAACAGCGCTTTGTCTTTATCAGAGACTTTATGCTGGAGCGGCGGCAGAACGGTACTGAGGGACTGGCCTTTTTCGACTACCTGTTCGATAGCTTGCGCCGCCAGGCTGCGGAGATTAATGGATTTTTTCATAGCCACGGGCAGGTTAACCTGCATCTGAAATAAAAAGGCCCGGAAAACCGGGCTGTTAATGCCGTCGCTCAGGCGAGAATCGCGCCTGGCGTAAACCACTCCCGGCGGGAGTTTAAAAGATCCTGCGCTGACATCGGTTTTTTACCCGCAGGCTGGAGTTCTTCCAGATTGAGGATGCCATCCGCCGTCGCTATCTGGACACCCTGTTTACCCGCATCAAGCACGGTGCCAGGAGCCGCGTTACCCTGCTGATGGATAACCGACGCTTTCCAGACTTTCACAGGCTGATCGTCAATCATGAAGAAGCTAACAGGCCAGGGGTTAAACGCGCGGATACAGCGTTCAAGCTGCCCGGCGGAAAGCGTCCAGTCGAGGCGGGCCTCTTCTTTACTAAGCTTGTCTGCATACGTTGCCTGTGCGTCATCCTGTTTTTCAGGAACCGCGCGGCCCGTTGCCAGATCCTCAAGCGTGGCGAGCAGCCCCTGCGGGCCAAGCTGTGCCAGCTTTTCATACAGCGAGGCGCTGGT
This sequence comes from Cronobacter turicensis, assembly GCF_041222865.1. Taxonomy (NCBI): domain Bacteria; kingdom Pseudomonadati; phylum Pseudomonadota; class Gammaproteobacteria; order Enterobacterales; family Enterobacteriaceae; genus Cronobacter; species Cronobacter turicensis. The sequence continues at coordinate 389,142 of NZ_CP165997.1, forward strand.
GTCGTCGGCAGTAATCGGACAGGAAAGCTTACGCAACATGTCGCCGGTATCGAGCCCTTTGTCCATCTGCATGATAGTCACGCCGGTTTCTGAATCGCCCGCCCACAGCGAACGCTGAATAGGCGCCGCGCCGCGCCAGCGCGGAAGCAGCGAGCCGTGTACATTAATACAGCCCAGGCGGGGCATCGCCAGCACTGCTTCAGGAAGAATCAAGCCGTAGGCGACCACCACCATGACATCAGCATTCAGTGCAGACACGAGCGCCTGATTTTCAGCTGGACGCAGAGATTTCGGCTGAAAGATCGGGATGTCATTTTCTTGCGCCAGCACTTTTACCGGCCCTGGCATCAGCTTTTTACCGCGGCCCGCCGGACGGTCTGGCTGAGTGAATACGCCAACGACCTGATGGGAAGAGGACAACAACGCGTCGAGATGACGCGCTGCGAAATCCGGCGTACCGGCGAAAATAATGCGAAGTGACTCGGACACGTTATTCCCTGTCTTTATTTAACCTGCGGCTTTCGCCTTCATGCGATCCAGTTTTTCAACTTTCTGGCGAATACGCTGACGCTTCATTGGCGACAGATAATCGATAAATAATTTACCAACCAGGTGATCCATTTCATGCTGGATACAAATGGCCAGCAGACCGTCAGCTTCCAGTTCAAACGATTTCCCGTTGCGGTCAAGCGCGCGGATTTTCACTTTCTCGGCACGCGGCACAAAGGCGCGTTGTTCCGGGATAGAGAGGCAGCCCTCTTCAATGCCGGTTTCGCCGGACTGTTCCAGCAGCTCCGGGTTGATAAGGACCAGGCGCTCATCGCGATTTTCAGAAACATCAATCACGATAATACGCTGATGAATATCTACCTGGGTTGCGGCAAGCCCAATGCCTTCTTCGGCGTACATCGTGTCGAACATATCATCAACGATACGCTGAATATCTGCATTAACTTCTTTAACCGGTTCAGCGACGATGCGAAGCCGCTCGTCCGGAATATGTAATACCTGCAAAACTGACATAAATTTCCAGAGCTGTATTCAAGAGTTGAAAGGATCTTAACCTCTATTCTAGACAAATCCCCCTTTGATTGACAGCATCAGCAACGAATCACAGGGATTAGAGAACGGCGTCTGGCGGGGGATAGCGCGATGTCACCAACGGAGATTTGGTTACGCCTGATGGCGGTGTATAGCCTGAGCGGCGAAATAATGGTTCGGGCTTTTCAGCGGCTGCAAAATATGCCCGGCGATCCCGCCGAGGCATTACGGCTGGCGGGGCTTAACATAAAGCAACGGGCGCTTTTCTTCGGTTATCCGCAGGCGAAGCTTGAGGCTGCTCTGCGCTGGCTTGAAATGCCGGGGCACCATTTACTCACTGCGCGCTCTGCGCATTATCCCGTTTCTCTACGCGCAATCGAATGGTTCCCCGGCGCGTTGCTGGTGGCAGGCGATCCCCGGGCATTGACCCGGCCGCAGTTGGCTGTCGTCGGTAGCCGCCATCATTCGTGGTATGGCGAGCAGTGGGGCAGCAAATTCTGTTATGCGCTGGCGGAAAGCGGCCTGACCTTAACCAGCGGGCTGGCGCTGGGGATAGACGCTATCGCGCACCGCAGCGCGCTTAAGGCGCAGGGGAAAACTATCGCGGTGTTGGGTAACGGCCTCGCACAGGTGTATCCGGCGCGTCATCGCAAACTGGCGGAGGAGATAATTGAGCAAGGCGGAGCGGTGGTGTCAGAGTTTCCTTTTGAGGCGCAGCCCCGGCCTGCGCACTTCCCAAGGCGTAATCGTATCATCAGCGGATTGAGCGTTGGTGTGCTGGTGGTCGAGGCCGCGTTACGCAGCGGTTCACTGGTCACAGCGCGGTGCGCCGTTGAGCAAGGGCGCGAAGTTTTCGCGCTGCCGGGCCCTGTCGGTAATCCCGGTTGTGAAGGGCCGCACTGGCTGATTCAACAAGGCGCTATCGCCGTTACGCATCCTCAGGACATTATCGATTATTTACAAAACGAGCTGCCCTGGCTCAAGACTGTGAATTATTCACCGGATCAAGAGGAAGGTGCATTGCCATTTCCCGAGCTGTTGGCTAACGTAGGAGATGAGGTTACACCTGTTGACGTCGTCGCTGAACGTGCCGGCCAACCTGTGCCATTGACGGTAGCCCAGCTACTCGAACTGGAGTTAGCAGGATGGATCGCAGCTGTACCCGGCGGCTATGTCCGAGTGAGGAGGGCAGGCCATGTTCGACGTACTAATGTATTTGTTTGAAACCTATATCCATAACGAAGCTGAGATGCGCGTTGACCAGGATAAGCTGACGCGGGACCTGACGGATGCGGGTTTTGATCAGGAAGATATCTTTAATGCGCTGTTATGGCTGGAAAAGCTGGCGGATTATCAGGATGGTCTTTCCGCGCCGATGCAACTGGCGTCGGATCCACTCTCAATGCGTATTTACACCGCAGAAGAGTGCCAGCGGCTGGACGCCAGCTGTCGGGGGTTCCTGCTGTTTCTGGAACAAATTCAGGTGCTGAATCTCGAAACTCGTGAAATGGTTATTGAGCGCGTCATGGCGCTGGATACCGCCGAGTTTGATTTAGAAGATCTTAAGTGGGTCATCCTGATGGTGCTTTTTAACATCCCCGGATGTGAAAATGCCTATCAACAAATGGAAGAACTGCTCTTTGAGGTGAATGACGGTATGCTGCACTGATATTTTCAGCGCAGTGGTGAATTATGGCAAGGTCAGCACTCTTTTCAGTGCCCAAACACGAGCCCTGCCCAAAATGCGGGGCTGAACTCCTTATACGTTCCGGGAAGCATGGTCCTTTCCTGGGATGTTCGCATTACCCCGAGTGTGATTACGTTCGCCCGCTGAAAGGCCAGGCGGACGGTCACATCGTCAAAGTACTTGAAGGCCAGCAATGCCCGGTATGTGACGCGACGCTTGTGCTAAGGCAGGGGCGTTTCGGCATGTTTATCGGCTGCAGCCGTTATCCTGAGTGCGAACACACTGAACAAATCGACAAACCTGACGAAACCGCATTGCACTGTCCTCAGTGTAGCGATGGCCATCTGGTTCAGCGTCGGTCGCGCTTTGGCAAAACCTTTTATTCCTGCGATCGCTATCCGGAATGCCAGTTTGTGATTAATGCCAGACCGGTGGCAGGCGAATGCCCGGAATGCCATTATCCCCTCCTTATAGAAAAGAAAACCGCGCACGGCATGAAACGCTTTTGCGCCAGTAAACAATGTGGAAAGCCGGTAACGGCGGAATAAGACCGTGAAGAATAATCAGCCTGCGGACGCGATATCCTCTATCGTCGACGTCCTTAAAAAAGAACATGTCATCGCTTATCCAACAGAAGCGGTATTCGGTGTGGGATGTGACCCAGACAGCGAAACCGCCGTAAAACGACTGCTGGAATTAAAGCAGCGGCCCATGGAAAAAGGACTCATCCTGATTGCGGCAAACTTTGAGCAACTCAAGCCCTATATAGATGATGCAGCGCTGACGCCGGAACAGCGTGAAGCGGTGTTTGCCTGCTGGCCTGGGCCAGTGACGTTTGTTTTCCCGGCAAAGGCATCAACGCCCCGCTGGCTGACGGGCCGTTTTGACTCGCTGGCGGTTCGCGTCACGAATCATCCGCAGGTCATTGCGCTATGCGAAGCCTTCGGCAAACCGCTGGTATCGACCAGCGCCAATCTTTCCGGGCTTGAGCCATGCCGTACGGCGCAGGAAGTGCTGGCACAGTTCGGTGACGCTTTCCCGGTGTTGCATGGCGCAACGGGGGGGCGACAAAATCCTTCTGAGATCCGTGATGCGCTGACGGGTGCACTTTTCCGACAAGGGTAACGCATGGAAACCTACGCTGTTTTTGGTAATCCTGTCTCGCACAGTAAATCGCCGTTTATTCATCAGCAATTTGCGCAGCAGTTACAGATTACGCATCCGTACGGACGCGTACTGGCGCCGCGTGATAACTTTGTGAAGACGCTGGAAGACTTTTTCAGCGCGGGGGGAAAGGGCGCAAACGTGACGGTGCCTTTTAAAGAGCAGGCTTTTGCCCGTGCCGATGAACTGACGGAAAGAGCGGCGCTTGCCGGTGCGGTCAATACGCTGAAGCGGCTTGAGGATGGGCGTTTACTCGGCGATAACACGGATGGTATTGGTCTCTTAAGCGATCTTGAGCGCCTTGATATGATCCAGCCGCGTTACCGGATCCTGCTGGTGGGCGCTGGCGGCGCAGCGAGGGGCGTCTTGTTGCCTCTGCTGTCGCTGGATTGTGTGGTAACCATTACTAACCGCACCTTTGCCCGCGCGCAGGAGCTGGCGACGCTCTTTAGTCATACCGGCAGCGTAAACGCCGTCGCGCTTGCGGATCTGGCTGGTCATAAGTTCGATCTCATTATTAATGCCACTTCCAGCGGGATGCATGGTGAGATCCCGGCGCTTCCGGCGGCACTGATTGCGGAAAAAATGGCTTGCTATGACATGTTCTATCAGAAAGGCCTGACGCCGTTCCTGTCATGGTGTCAGACACAGGGCGCAACGCATCTCGCGGACGGGCTGGGTATGCTGGTGAGCCAGGCGGCGCACGCGGTTCTGCTCTGGCATGGCGTCCTGCCGGAAGTTGTGCCGGTGATTGAGAAGCTCAAGCAGGAGCTGGCGCAATGAATCAGGCGATTCAGTTCCCGGATCGTGAGCACTGGGATGAACGGCGTCAGGTCGTGTGTTTTCCGGCGTTGGTCAATGGACTGGTCCTTACCTGTGCGATTCCGCAGTCTGTGCTGGTGGCCCGTTTTTCTGGTGAGTCGCCCGATGAATGGATCGCGGCATTCCGACAGCACCGTTGGGATCTTGAAGAAGAAGCTGAGCAGCTTATCGCTGCTCAGGAAGAGGATAATCAGGGCTGGGTCTGGCTCTCCTGAGCCAGATACTCATCTTTCCACTTCACATAGTTATTTGCCGAGTAGCGCAGCCCTTCGCGCTCTGCGTCTTTTAACGGGCGAATCTGCTTTACCGGGCTGCCAAGATACAGGTAACCGCTTTCCAGACGCTTATCCTGCGGCACCAGGCTTCCGGCACCTATCATCACGTCATTTTCTATAATGGCGCCGTCAAGTACGATCGAGCCCATGCCGACTAGCACGCGATTGCCAATGGTGCAGCCATGCAGCATGACCTTATGCCCAACCGTAACGTCTTCGCCAATAATGAGCGGATTACCCTCAGGGTTATAAGAAGATTTATGCGTGACATGTAACACGCTGCCATCCTGAATATTCGTGCGCGCGCCAACGGCAACATAATTGACGTCTCCGCGGATCACCACCAGGGGCCAGACGCCTACATCGTCAGCCAGTCTAACATCGCCAATCACTACGCTTGAGCTATCCACCATTACGCGCTGGCCTGTGCCGGGAAAGGTATTTTTATAAAGACGTAATACAGAAGAAGACATAATCGCCTCGGTTTCTTATCAAGAGTAAGAAGACTTTGGTTGGATTTAAGGCAGTGTGCAAGCGTAAATGCGCCTGTTCGTTGAGCAGATCGCGCGGGATCGCAGCAATGAGCATGAAAAAACAGCAGTTGAAAGAAAAGATCGAAAAAAAGGTTGTGCTGAAAACTGAGATCCCTATAATGCGCCTCCATCGAGACGGCAATGTGAAGCACTTCACGAAATGGCCGGCGCGATAAGAGAAAAATCCTGAAATTAAGGGTTGACTCTGAAAGAGGAAAGCGTAATATACGCCACCTCGCGACAGCAGGCTGAAAGCCTTGTCGCACCGCTCTTTAACAATTTATCAGACAATCTGTGTGGGCACTCGGGGCACTGATATCTTAACGTCTTCGGACGATAAATGAATATCAAGTCTCAAGTGAACAACAGTTAATTCATTACGAACTAACAGTTTAATTCTTTGAGCATCAGACTTTTAATTGAAGAGTTTGATCATGGCTCAGATTGAACGCTGGCGGCAGGCCTAACACATGCAAGTCGAACGGTAACAGAGAGCAGCTTGCTGCTCTGCTGACGAGTGGCGGACGGGTGAGTAATGTCTGGGAAACTGCCTGATGGAGGGGGATAACTACTGGAAACGGTAGCTAATACCGCATAACGTCTTCGGACCAAAGTGGGGGACCTTCGGGCCTCATGCCATCAGATGTGCCCAGATGGGATTAGCTAGTAGGTGGGGTAAAGGCTCACCTAGGCGACGATCCCTAGCTGGTCTGAGAGGATGACCAGCCACACTGGAACTGAGACACGGTCCAGACTCCTACGGGAGGCAGCAGTGGGGAATATTGCACAATGGGCGCAAGCCTGATGCAGCCATGCCGCGTGTATGAAGAAGGCCTTCGGGTTGTAAAGTACTTTCAGCGAGGAGGAAGGGATTGTGGTTAATAACCGCAGTCATTGACGTTACTCGCAGAAGAAGCACCGGCTAACTCCGTGCCAGCAGCCGCGGTAATACGGAGGGTGCAAGCGTTAATCGGAATTACTGGGCGTAAAGCGCACGCAGGCGGTTTGTTAAGTCAGATGTGAAATCCCCGGGCTCAACCTGGGAACTGCATTTGAAACTGGCAAGCTTGAGTCTCGTAGAGGGGGGTAGAATTCCAGGTGTAGCGGTGAAATGCGTAGAGATCTGGAGGAATACCGGTGGCGAAGGCGGCCCCCTGGACGAAGACTGACGCTCAGGTGCGAAAGCGTGGGGAGCAAACAGGATTAGATACCCTGGTAGTCCACGCCGTAAACGATGTCGACTTGGAGGTTGTGCCCTTGAGGCGTGGCTTCCGGAGCTAACGCGTTAAGTCGACCGCCTGGGGAGTACGGCCGCAAGGTTAAAACTCAAATGAATTGACGGGGGCCCGCACAAGCGGTGGAGCATGTGGTTTAATTCGATGCAACGCGAAGAACCTTACCTGGTCTTGACATCCAGAGAATCCTGCAGAGATGCGGGAGTGCCTTCGGGAACTCTGAGACAGGTGCTGCATGGCTGTCGTCAGCTCGTGTTGTGAAATGTTGGGTTAAGTCCCGCAACGAGCGCAACCCTTATCCTTTGTTGCCAGCACGTAATGGTGGGAACTCAAAGGAGACTGCCGGTGATAAACCGGAGGAAGGTGGGGATGACGTCAAGTCATCATGGCCCTTACGACCAGGGCTACACACGTGCTACAATGGCGCATACAAAGAGAAGCGAACTCGCGAGAGCAAGCGGACCTCATAAAGTGCGTCGTAGTCCGGATTGGAGTCTGCAACTCGACTCCATGAAGTCGGAATCGCTAGTAATCGTGGATCAGAATGCCACGGTGAATACGTTCCCGGGCCTTGTACACACCGCCCGTCACACCATGGGAGTGGGTTGCAAAAGAAGTAGGTAGCTTAACCTTCGGGAGGGCGCTTACCACTTTGTGATTCATGACTGGGGTGAAGTCGTAACAAGGTAACCGTAGGGGAACCTGCGGTTGGATCACCTCCTTACCTGAAAGATACAACCTCGTAGTGCTCACACAGATTGTCTGATAGAAAGTAAAGAAGCAGGGTTGTCTGCGAAAGCGAAGTCCCTTTCGTCTAGAGGCCCAGGACACCGCCCTTTCACGGCGGTAACAGGGGTTCGAATCCCCTAAGGGACGCCACCTGCTGGTAATGAGTGAAAGGCGTTACCGATTAATATCTCAAAACTGACTGTAAAGTCATGTTTGAGATATTTGCTCTTTAACAATCCGGAACAAGCTGAAAATTGAAACAGACATGCTGTTGCATTTCTCCGTAATAAGGAATGCGCGGTGTGTCAGAGTCTCTCAAACTCGCAGCACGAAGACTTCTTCGGGTTGTGAGGTTAAGCGAACAAGCGTACACGGTGGATGCCCTGGCAGTCAGAGGCGATGAAGGACGTGCTAATCTGCGAAAAGCGTCGGTAAGGTGATATGAACCGTTATAACCGACGATGTCCGAATGGGGAAACCCGGTGCACTCTGGTGCATCATCGTTTGATGAATACATAGTCAAACGAGGCGAACCGGGGGAACTGAAACATCTAAGTACCCCGAGGAAAAGAAATCAACCGAGATTCCCCCAGTAGCGGCGAGCGAACGGGGAACAGCCCAGAGCCTGAATCAGCTTGTGTGTTAATGGAAGCGTCTGGAAAGTCGCACGATACAGGGTGAAAGTCCCGTACATGAAAGCACACAGGTTGTGAGCTCGATGAGTAGGGCGGGACACGTGATATCCTGTCTGAAGATGGGGGGACCATCCTCCAAGGCTAAATACTCCTGACTGACCGATAGTGAACCAGTACCGTGAGGGAAAGGCGAAAAGAACCCCGGCGAGGGGAGTGAAACAGAACCTGAAACCGTGTACGTACAAGCAGTGGGAGCCTTCGTAAGAGGGTGACTGCGTACCTTTTGTATAATGGGTCAGCGACTTATATTCTGTAGCAAGGTTAACCGTATAGGGGAGCCGAAGGGAAACCGAGTCTTAATTGGGCGTTAAGTTGCAGGGTATAGACCCGAAACCCGGTGATCTAGCCATGGGCAGGTTGAAGGTTGGGTAACACTAACTGGAGGACCGAACCGACTAATGTTGAAAAATTAGCGGATGACCTGTGGCTGGGGGTGAAAGGCCAATCAAACCGGGAGATAGCTGGTTCTCCCCGAAAGCTATTTAGGTAGCGCCTCGTGAACTCATCTCCGGGGGTAGAGCACTGTTTCGGCTAGGGGGCCATCCCGGCTTACCAACCCGATGCAAACTGCGAATACCGGAGAATGTTATCACGGGAGACACACGGCGGGTGCTAACGTCCGTCGTGAAGAGGGAAACAACCCAGACCGCCAGCTAAGGTCCCAAAGTCATGGTTAAGTGGGAAACGATGTGGGAAGGCCCAGACAGCCAGGATGTTGGCTTAGAAGCAGCCATCATTTAAAGAAAGCGTAATAGCTCACTGGTCGAGTCGGCCTGCGCGGAAGATGTAACGGGGCTAAACCATGCACCGAAGCTGCGGCAGCGACACTATGTGTTGTTGGGTAGGGGAGCGTTCTGTAAGCCGTCGAAGGTGTGCTGTGAGGCATGCTGGAGGTATCAGAAGTGCGAATGCTGACATAAGTAACGATAAAGCGGGTGAAAAGCCCGCTCGCCGGAAGACCAAGGGTTCCTGTCCAACGTTAATCGGGGCAGGGTGAGTCGACCCCTAAGGCGAGGCCGAAAGGCGTAGTCGATGGGAAACAGGTTAATATTCCTGTACTTGGTGTTACTGCGAAGGGGGGACGGAGAAGGCTATGTTGGCCGGGCGACGGTTGTCCCGGTTTAAGCGTGTAGGCTGACTTTCCAGGCAAATCCGGAGAGTTAAGGCTGAGGCGTGATGACGAGGCACTACGGTGCTGAAGTGACAAATGCCCTGCTTCCAGGAAAAGCCTCTAAGCATCAGGTAACATCAAATCGTACCCCAAACCGACACAGGTGGTCAGGTAGAGAATACCAAGGCGCTTGAGAGAACTCGGGTGAAGGAACTAGGCAAAATGGTGCCGTAACTTCGGGAGAAGGCACGCTGACATGTAGGTGAAGCCCCTGCGGGTGGAGCTGAAGTCAGTCGAAGATACCAGCTGGCTGCAACTGTTTATTAAAAACACAGCACTGTGCAAACACGAAAGTGGACGTATACGGTGTGACGCCTGCCCGGTGCCGGAAGGTTAATTGATGGGGTTATCGCAAGAGAAGCTCCTGATCGAAGCCCCGGTAAACGGCGGCCGTAACTATAACGGTCCTAAGGTAGCGAAATTCCTTGTCGGGTAAGTTCCGACCTGCACGAATGGCGTAATGATGGCCAGGCTGTCTCCACCCGAGACTCAGTGAAATTGAACTCGCTGTGAAGATGCAGTGTACCCGCGGCAAGACGGAAAGACCCCGTGAACCTTTACTACAGCTTGACACTGAACATTGAGCCTTGATGTGTAGGATAGGTGGGAGGCTTTGAAGCGTGGACGCCAGTCTGCGTGGAGCCAACCTTGAAATACCACCCTTTAATGTTTGATGTTCTAACCTGGCGCCGTGATCCGGCGTGGGGACAGTGTCTGGTGGGTAGTTTGACTGGGGCGGTCTCCTCCCAAAGTGTAACGGAGGAGCACGAAGGTCAGCTAATCCTGGTCGGACATCAGGAGGTTAGTGCAATGGCATAAGCTGGCTTGACTGCGAGAGTGACGGCTCGAGCAGGTGCGAAAGCAGGTCATAGTGATCCGGTGGTTCTGTATGGAAGGGCCATCGCTCAACGGATAAAAGGTACTCCGGGGATAACAGGCTGATACCGCCCAAGAGTTCATATCGACGGCGGTGTTTGGCACCTCGATGTCGGCTCATCACATCCTGGGGCTGAAGTAGGTCCCAAGGGTATGGCTGTTCGCCATTTAAAGTGGTACGCGAGCTGGGTTTAGAACGTCGTGAGACAGTTCGGTCCCTATCTGCCGTGGGCGCTGGAGAATTGAGGGGGGCTGCTCCCAGTACGAGAGGACCGGAGTGGACGCATCACTGGTGTTCGGGTTGTCATGCCAATGGCACTGCCCGGTAGCTAAATGCGGAAGAGATAAGTGCTGAAAGCATCTAAGCACGAAACTTGCCCCGAGATGAGTTCTCCCTGAGACTATAAGTCTCCTGAAGGAACGTTGAAGACGACGACGTTGATAGGCCGGGTGTGTAAGCGCAGCGATGCGTTGAGCTAACCGGTACTAATGAACCGTGAGGCTTAACCTTACAACGCCAAAGAAGTCTGGCGTGTTGAGAGAGATATTCAGCTTGTGACGGATAATGTTCATGGCGAAAGCGGTGAACAGACAGAATTTGCCTGGCGGCTGTAGCGCGGTGGTCCCACCTGACCCCATGCCGAACTCAGAAGTGAAACGCCGTAGCGCCGATGGTAGTGTGGGGTCTCCCCATGCGAGAGTAGGGAACTGCCAGGCATCAATTAAAGAACCCCTCAGCGCCGCTGAGGGGTTTTTGCTTTTTAGCGCTCAGGAGAAAACAGATACGACTTAGCCGCTGCCCGCTTCACCATCACTCACGCCTTTCTACCGGCCTCTTATACTTAACACCGCAGCATCAGTCCCCTTGAAACATTTTCACCTTTCGTACTCCCGCTCGACATTCGTGCCATTCCTGGTTATTGTTGGCTGTCTGGATGTCTAAACGTATAAACGTATGTTGTGAGGAAAAGGTTATGCCGATTCGGGTGCCTGATGAGTTACCAGCCGTCAATTTTCTGCGTCAGGAAAATGTCTTCGTGATGACCACATCACGCGCCAGCGTTCAGGAGATCCGACCACTCAAGGTTTTGATCCTGAATCTGATGCCCAAGAAAATCGAAACGGAAAATCAGTTCCTGCGGCTTCTCTCTAACTCCCCTCTGCAGGTGGATATCCGCCTGCTGCGTATCGACAGCCGTGAATCACGCAACACGCCTGCGGAGCATCTCAATAACTTCTATTGTAATTTCGAAGATATCTGCGACGACAACTACGATGGTCTCATCGTCACCGGCGCCCCGCTGGGTCTGGTAGAATTTAATGATGTCGCCTACTGGCCGCAGATCCAGCAGGTGCTCGAGTGGGCGAAAGAGCATGTGACCTCCACGCTTTTTGTCTGTTGGGCCGTACAGGCGGCGTTAAATATCCTCTATGGCATTCCCAAACAGACGCGGCAGGAGAAAATCTCCGGCGTTTACGAGCACCACATCACGCAGCCGCACGCGCTGCTGACCAAAGGGTTTGACGATTCTTTCCTGGCGCCGCATTCGCGTTATGCTGATTTCCCGGCGGCGCTTATCCGCGACTATACCGATCTCGATATTCTGGCCGAATCGGAAGAGGGCGACGCTTACCTGTTTGCCAGTAAAGACAAACGTATCGCGTTCGTTACTGGCCATCCCGAGTATGACGCCTTAACGCTTGCCGGCGAATATTTCCGCGATGTTGAGGCCGGCCTGGCGCCGCCTGTGCCATATAACTATTTCCCCGGCGACGACCCGACGAAAACGCCGCGCGCGACCTGGCGCAGCCACGGTAATCTGCTTTTCACCAACTGGCTCAATTACTACGTGTATCAGATCACGCCATACGATCTGCGCCATATGAATCCCACCCTCGAGTAATCTTCTGCATACGCGATCCTTAAGCGTTTCAGCACTCCTCATAAGGCACCTTCGGGTGCCTTTTTTGTTTTTGAAAATCGATTCACTCAGTTGAGCTATTTTATTCACTTTCTAATCAATTAGTTAACTCAATTTCTATATTAAAATGGAAATTGTTTTTGATTTTGGTAAAAGAATGAGTAGTCTTAATGATGCTGTACGAAATCTGAACGTAAGAGATCGCGTACGCCTGCTATGGGGAATCTTTTGGATCAAAACCGAGGAGCGCTGCTATGAATCAACAGGCAATGACCGCAGAACTGGCTTTCAGCCACCCTTTTGGCGAGCAGGAACGGCAGATCCTGACGCCGGAAGCTGTCGACTTTCTTACCGAACTGGTGGCGCGCTTTACGCCGCAACGCAATAGCCTGCTTGCTACACGTCAGCAGGTACAGAAAGAAATTGACGGCGGAAAGCTGCCTGACTTCCTTTCGGAAACGGCTTCCATTAGAAATGGCGACTGGAAAATTCGCGGCATTCCTGAGGATCTCCTCGACCGGCGCGTCGAGATAACCGGTCCGGTTGAACGCAAAATGGTCATCAATGCGCTCAACGCGAACGTTAAAGTATTTATGGCGGATTTCGAGGATTCACTGGCGCCCGCGTGGAGTAAAGTGATCGAGGGGCAGATCAACCTGCGCGATGCGATTAAAGGCACGATCGCCTGGACCAACGAGGCGGGCAAGATTTATCAGCTCAAGCCGGATCCCGCCGTGCTGGTCTGCCGCGTACGCGGACTGCACCTGCCGGAGAAACATGTCACCTGGCGCGACGAGCCTGTGCCCGGCAGCCTGTTTGATTTCGCGCTCTACTTCTTCCACAACTACAAAAATTTGCTGGCAAAAGGCAGCGGCCCCTATTTCTATCTGCCGAAAACACAGTCCTGGCAGGAGGCGGCCTGGTGGAGCGACGTCTTCAGTTACGCCGAAGACCGCTTCAACCTGCCGCGCGGCACCATCAAAGCCACGCTCCTTATCGAAACCCTGCCCGCGGTTTTCCAGATGGATGAAATCCTGCACGCACTGCGCGACCATATCGTCGGGCTTAACTGCGGTCGCTGGGATTACATCTTCAGCTATATCAAAACCCTCAAAAACCATCCGGACCGCGTCCTGCCAGACAGGCAATCCGTCACTATGGATAAGCCCTTCCTGAGCGCCTATTCACGGCTCCTCATTAAAACCTGCCACCGGCGCGGCGCGTTTGCGATGGGTGGCATGGCGGCGTTCATCCCGAGCAAAGATACCGAGCGCAACAACTGGGTGCTCAACAAAGTGAAGGCAGATAAAGAGCTGGAAGCGGCGAATGGTCACGACGGCACCTGGATTGCCCACCCCGGTCTTGGCGATACGGTTATGGCTGTCTTCAATGCCGCGCTGGGCGAGCGTAAAAACCAGCTGCATATATTGCGGGAAGACGACGCGCCCATCACCGCCGTGCAGTTGCTTGAGCCATGTCCCGGCGAGCGCACGGAAGAGGGGATGCGCGCCAATATTCGCGTGGCGGTGCAATACATCGAAGCGTGGATCTCCGGTAACGGCTGCGTGCCGATTTACGGGCTGATGGAGGATGCCGCGACGGCGGAAATTTCACGCACTTCCATCTGGCAGTGGATACACCATCAGAAAACGCTCAGCAACGGCAGCAAAGTCACCAAAGCGCTTTTCCGCCAGATGCTGGCCGAAGAGATGCGGGTGATTCAGGAGGAGCTTGGCGAGCAGCGCTACAGCCACGGCCGTTTTGACGAGGCCGCTCGCCTGATGGAGCAAATCACCACGTCCGACGACCTCATCGACTTCCTGACGCTGCCGGGCTATCGCCTGCTGGCCTGATCCTACACCACAACAACACGGAGCATCTGCCATGACAACAACACGTACCCAACAGATTCAGCAGTTAGAGCAGGAATGGACAAACCCGCGCTGGGAGGGCATTCGCCGCCCTTATAGCGCGCAGGACGTGGTGAAATTACGCGGTTCGGTCAATCCGGAATGCACGCTGGCGCAGCTTGGCGCAGCAAGAATGTGGCGTCTGCTGCACGGCGAGTCGAAAAAGGGCTACGTCAACAGCCTGGGCGCGCTGACCGGTGGACAGGCATTGCAGCAGGCGAAGGCGGGGATCGAGGCGGTGTATCTTTCCGGCTGGCAGGTCGCGGCAGACGCCAACCTTGCCGCCAGCATGTATCCGGATCAGTCGCTCTATCCGGCGAACTCCGTGCCGGCAGTGGTGGCGCGGATCAACAACACGTTTCGTCGCGCCGATCAGATCCAGTGGGCGGCGGGCATTGAGCCTGGCGATCCGCGCTATGTCGATTATTTTCTGCCGATCGTGGCCGATGCCGAGGCGGGTTTTGGCGGGGTGCTGAATGCGTTCGAGCTGATGAAAGCGATGATTGAAGCCGGCGCGGCGGCGGTGCATTTCGAAGATCAGCTCGCCTCGGTGAAAAAGTGCGGTCATATGGGCGGCAAAGTGCTGGTACCCACCCAGGAAGCTATCCAGAAGCTGGTCGCAGCGCGGCTCGCGGCAGACGTCATGGGCGTTCCGACGCTGCTGATTGCGCGCACCGATGCCGATGCGGCGGATCTCATCACCTCCGACTGCGATCCGTATGACAGTGAATTTATTACCGGTGAGCGCACCAGCGAAGGCTTCTTCCGTACCCGCGCGGGCGTCGAGCAGGCGATCAGCCGAGGGCTGGCCTATGCGCCGTACGCGGATCTGGTGTGGTGCGAAACTTCCACGCCGGATCTCGACCAGGCGCGACGCTTCGCCGAAGCCATCCATGCCCGCTTCCCCGGCAAGCTGCTGGCGTATAACTGCTCGCCGTCGTTCAACTGGAAGAAAAAACTCGACGACAAAACCATCGCCTCTTTCCAGGAGGAACTGTCGGCGATGGGGTACAAATACCAGTTCATTACGCTCGCGGGTATTCACAGCATGTGGTTCAACATGTTCGATCTCGCCCACGCCTACGCCCAGGGCGAAGGGATGCGGCATTACGTCGAGAAAGTGCAGCAGCCGGAATTCGCCGCAGGTAAAGAGGGTTACACCTTCGTGTCGCATCAGCAGGAGGTGGGCACCGGTTACTTCGATAATGTCACGACCATTATCCAGGGCGGCGTGTCGTCCGTGACGGCGTTAACCGGCTCGACCGAAGAAGCGCAGTTCTGACGCTGTCTCAGGGAGCGCATCCACCGGGAGTCAGCGGCGGGTGCGCGTCGCTTACCCGCCCTACAGCCGCTTTGATCCTGTCCAGGGTGGATAAGCGCAGCGCATCCACCACATGCGTATGGCGGATGCGCATGATCTGCCATACCTTTTATTTTCACACACGGAGCCTGCCTATGCCGTCGCGTGGACTCGAGCTACTCATCGCCCAAACCATCCTGCAAGGGTTTGACGCGCAATATGGTCGTTTTCTGGAAATCACGGCGGGCGCGCAACACCGCTTTGAACAGGCCGACTGGCATGCTGTCCAGCAGGCGATGAAAAGCCGTATCCATCTCTACGATCACCATGTCGGGCTGGTGGTTGAGCAGTTGCGCTGCATTATGGAAGGGAAAGCCACCGACCCCGATTTTCTGCTGCGCGTGAAGCGCCATTACACCGATCTGCTTCCCGATTACCCGCGCTTTGAAATCGCCGAAAGCTTTTTTAATTCCGTTTATTGCAGGCTTTACGATCACCGCTCGCTCACGCCGGACCGGTTGTTTATTTTCAGCTCCCAGCCTGAGCGACGCTTTCGCACCATGCCGCGGCCGCTCGCGAAAACGTTTTTTCCGGAGCAGGGCTGGGAGCCGCTGCTGACGACTTTGCTCTCCGATCTCCCTCTGCGCCTGCCGTGGCAGGATCTGCCGCGCGATGTCCGCTACATCATCGCGCATCTTAACGAAACGCTCGGCCCGGCGCGTCTCGCGCAGGCGCATCTGGAAGTGGCGAATGAACTCTTCTACCGCAACAAAGCCGCCTGGCTGGTGGGTAAACTACGTCTGCCCGACGTCACGCTGCCTTTTCTGTTGCCTGTCCACCGCAGCGACGACGGCGAACTGTTTGTCGACACCTGCCTCACCGGCAGCGCCGGGGCGAGCATCGTTTTCGGCTTCGCCCGCTCTTATTTCATGGTGTACGCGCCGCTGCCCGCCGCCCTTGTCGAATGGCTGCGCGAGATCCTGCCGGGCAAAACCACGGCCGAGCTCTATATGGCGATTGGCTGTCAGAAACACGCCAAGACCGAAAGCTACCGCGAATATCTCCACTATCTGCGTCACGCCGACGAACAGTTTATCGAGGCGCCAGGCATTCGCGGCATGGTGATGCTGGTCTTCACGCTGCCGGGGTTCGACCGGGTGTTTAAAGTCATCAAAGACCGCTTCGCTCCGCAAAAGGAGATGAGCGAAGCGCACGTGCGCGCCTGCTACCAGCTGGTGAAAGAGCACGATCGCGTCGGACGCATGGCGGATACCCAGGAGTTTGAAAACTTCGTCATTGAAAAACGGCATATCAGCCCGGATCTGATGGCGCTGCTGCACCAGGAGGTCGGGCAAAAACTCACCGACATGGGCGATAAAATTTCTGTCAGCCATCTCTATATCGAGCGCCGTATGGTGCCGCTCAATCTGTGGCTGGAGCAGGCGACGGGCCAGCAGTTGCGCGACGCTATCGAAGAGTATGGCAACGCCATCCGCCAGCTCGCCGCCGCTAACATCTTCCCCGGCGATATGCTGTTTAAAAACTTCGGCGTCACGCGCCACGGGCGGGTCGTCTTCTACGATTACGATGAGATCTGCTACATGACCGAAGTGAATTTTCGCGATATCCCGCCGCCGCGCTACCCGGAGGACGAACTCAGCGCCGAGCCCTGGTACAGCGTGGCGCCCGGCGACGTCTTTCCGGAGGAGTTTCGCCACTGGCTCTGCGCCGACCCGAAAATCGGTCCATTGTTTGAAGAGATGCACAGCGATCTGTTCAGCGCCAGCTACTGGCGCGCGCTACAGACCCGCATTCGTGAAGGGTATGTGGAGGATGTGTACGCGTACCGCCGACGCCAGCGTTTCTGCGTGCGCTGGAAAAATCACAACGGCTCCCCTGAGTCCGCCGTTGCGAATATCGCGCCCTCGGTCGTGGGCGAGGAATAAGGCGAAGGCGTCAGGGGAAAAGGTCTGACGCCCGCCAGCCGCTTAACGAACGCCGCCGTAAGCCAGCGTTACTTCTTTTGCCGCGCGGATCACCAGCGCGCCTAACTCCGTCACGCGATCGTCAGTCATGCGTGAAATCGGGCCGGAGATAGAAATCGCCGCGAATGCCTCGTGATGCTCGTCGTAAATACAGGCCGCCACGCAGCGCAGGCCGAGCGCGTGCTCTTCATCATCAAAGGAGTAGCCGCGCTTGCGCGTCTGGGCGAGATCGTCTTTCAGGTGCGCAGGCGCCACCAGCGTCGCATGCGTATAGGCTTTCAGCCCCTGACGGTGCAGCAGCGCAGACACATCCTCATCGCTTAACTGCGACAAAAACGCTTTCCCGGCGCCCGAGGCGTGCATCGGCAGCTTGCCGCCAATCGGCGCGGACATGCGCATCAACTGAGTACACTGCACCTGGTCGATAATAATGGCCTGATGATCGCTCTTATCCAGCACCGCGAGATTCACGGTTTCGCCGGAGTCTTCCATCAGCGTGCGCAGAATCGGATGCACAATCGCCAGCAGGTTACGGCTTTGCAGGAAACTGCTGCCGATAATAAAGGCGTGGGCGCCGATAGCCCAGTGGCCGAGATCGCCCACCTGGCGCACAAAGCCCAGTTGCTGCATGGTGGTAAGCAGGCGGTGAGTGGTGGAGTTTGGCAATCCGGCCTGCTGCGCCAGCTCTGTCAGCGCCACGCTACCTTGCGATTCGGCTATCCACTCCAGCAGCTTCAGGCCGCGCGTGAGCGACTGCACCTGGCCCGTCGCCTGCGGGGCGGCGGTAGTGGCGGCGTTGCGGGGCTTTTTGCCACGTTTAGCGGGTACGGTAGCGACCATAACGGCCTCCTTTTCTGTATCGTGGAAATCATTTTCGTTTTATTTGGCGATAATGCAACCGCCAGGCAACTCATCGGAGCAGTCAATTATGAACATGTCTCACGTTGCCGCCGCGCGCCTTTCCCGTCCGATCGCTTTATGCCAGTATGGTTTGCTGGCCTTGGTGGCCTGGGTTGAGTCGAGTATCAGGAGCATATGTGAGTAGCAAATCTGAGCAGCTGCGCCAACAATTAGCTGAACGCATTATGGTGCTGGACGGCGGTATGGGCACCATGATCCAGAGCTATCGTCTGGATGAAGAGGATTTCCGCGGCGAGCGCTTTGCCGACTGGCCGTGCGATCTTAAAGGCAACAACGACCTGCTGGTGCTCACCAGGCCAGATATCATCGCCGCGATCCACTACGCCTACTTCGAAGCGGGCGCCGATATCATCGAGACGAACACGTTTAACTCGACGACCATCGCGATGGCGGATTACCAGATGGAATCGCTGTCGGCGGAAATCAACTATGAAGCCGCGCGACTGGCCCGCGCCTGCGCCGACGAGTGGACCGCGCGCACGCCGGAAAAACCGCGTTATGTGGCCGGTGTGTTAGGGCCCACTAACCGTACAGCTTCGATTTCTCCTGATGTGAACGACCCGGCCTTCCGTAATGTCACCTTCGATCAGCTGGTGGACGCCTACCGCGAATCCACGCGCGCGCTGATTGAAGGCGGCTCGGATCTGATTCTTATCGAAACCGTGTTCGATACCCTTAACGCCAAGGCCGCGATTTTCGCCGTGAAGACGGAGTTCGAGGCGCTCGGCGTTGAACTGCCCATGATGATTTCCGGCACGATAACCGATGCCTCCGGCCGCACGCTGTCGGGCCAGACCACCGAAGCGTTTTATAACTCGCTGCGCCATGCCGATGCGCTCACGTTCGGCCTTAACTGCGCGCTGGGCCCGGATGAACTGCGTCAGTACGTGGCGGAGCTGTCGCGCATCGCGGAATGCTACGTCACCGCGCACCCCAACGCGGGCCTGCCGAACGCCTTTGGCGAATATGATTTAGACGCTGACGTGATGGCCGCGCAAATCCGCGAGTGGGCGGAATCGGGCTTCTTAAATATCGTCGGCGGCTGCTGCGGCACCACGCCGGCGCATATCGCCGCCATGAGCCGCGCGGTGGAAGGCTTACCGCCGCGCAAACTGCCGGAGATCCCTGTCGCCTGCCGTCTGGCGGGCCTTGAGCCGCTCAACATCGGCGACGATTCGCTGTTTGTGAACGTCGGCGAGCGCACCAACGTCACCGGCTCGGCCAAATTTAAGCGCTTAATCAAAGAAGAGAAATACAGCGAAGCGCTGGATGTGGCGCGTCAGCAGGTCGAAAGCGGCGCGCAGATTATCGATATCAACATGGATGAGGGCATGCTCGACGCCGAAGCGGCGATGGTGCGTTTCCTTAACCTCATCGCGGGCGAGCCAGACATCGCCCGCGTGCCTATTATGATCGACTCCTCGAAATGGGACGTTATCGAGAAAGGCCTGAAATGCATTCAGGGCAAAGGCATCGTTAACTCAATTTCCATGAAAGAGGGCGTCGAGGCGTTTGTGCACCACGCCAGGCTGGTGCGCCGCTACGGCGCCGCGGTGGTGGTGATGGCATTTGACGAAGTGGGCCAGGCCGATACCCGCGAGCGCAAAATTGAAATCTGCCGTCGGGCGTACAACATCCTCACCGAAGAAGTCGGGTTCCCGCCGGAAGATATCATTTTCGACCCGAATATTTTTGCGGTGGCGACAGGCATCGATGAGCACAACAACTACGCGCAGGATTTTATCGGCGCATGTGAAGACATTAAACGCGAGCTGCCGCATGCCCTGATCTCCGGCGGCGTCTCCAACGTCTCGTTCTCGTTTCGCGGCAACGACCCGGTTCGTGAGGCGATCCATGCCGTGTTCCTCTACTACGCCATCCGCAACGGCATGGACATGGGCATCGTTAACGCCGGACAGCTGGCGATTTACGACGATCTGCCCGCCGAACTGCGCGACGCGGTGGAAGACGTCATCCTTAACCGCCGCGCCGACGGCACCGAGCGGTTGCTGGCGCTTGCCGAAAAATACCGCGGCAGCAAAGCGGACAGCGCCGCCGACGCTCAGCAGGCCGAGTGGCGCTCGTGGGATGTCAAAAAGCGCCTCGAATATTCGCTGGTGAAAGGCATTACCGAGTTTATCGAGCAGGATACCGAAGAGGCGCGCCAGCAGGCGGAACGTCCTATTCAGGTGATTGAAGGCCCGCTGATGGATGGCATGAATGTGGTTGGCGATCTGTTCGGCGAGGGGAAAATGTTCCTGCCGCAGGTGGTGAAATCCGCTCGTGTCATGAAGCAGGCCGTGGCGTACCTGGAGCCATACATTCAGGCCAGTAAGGAAGTGGGCAAGAGCAACGGCAAAATCGTGCTCGCGACCGTGAAAGGCGACGTGCACGACATCGGCAAAAACATCGTCGGCGTGGTGTTGCAGTGTAATAACTACGAGATTATCGATCTCGGCGTGATGGTGCCGACGGATAAAATCCTCAAAACGGCGCGTGAAGTGAACGCCGATATCATCGGGCTCTCCGGGCTTATCACGCCGTCGCTGGATGAGATGGTGAACGTGGCGAAAGAGATGGAGCGCCAGGGCTTTACCCTGCCGTTGCTGATCGGCGGCGCGACCACCTCGAAAGCGCATACGGCGGTAAAAATCGAGCAGAACTACAGCGGGCCGACGGTCTATGTCCAGAACGCGTCGCGCACCGTGGGCGTGGTCTCTTCGCTGCTCTCCGATACGCTGCGCGATGATTTCGTCGCGCGCACCCGCAAAGAGTATGAAACCGTGCGTATTCAGCACGGGCGTAAAAAGCCGCGCACGCCGCCGGTGACGCTCGCCGCCGCGCGTGAAAACGATCTGGCGTTCGACTGGGAAAGCTACACGCCGCCCGCCGCGCACCGTCTGGGCGTGGAAGAGGTGGTGGCGAGCATCGAGACGCTGCGTAATTACATCGACTGGACGCCGTTCTTTATGACCTGGTCGCTGGCCGGGAAATACCCGCGCATTCTGGAAGATGAGGTTGTGGGCGAAGAGGCGCAGCGCCTGTTCAAAGACGCCAACGAGATGCTCGACGCACTGAGCGCCGAAAAATCCCTGACGCCGCGCGGCGTGGTGGGCATTTTCCCGGCGAACCGCGTCGGCGACGATATCGAAATCTACCGCGACGAGACGCGTACGCAGGTGTTGTCAGTAAGTCATCACTTACGCCAGCAGACCGAGAAAGTGGGCTTTGCGAACTACTGTATGGCGGATTTTGTAGCCCCGAAACACAGCGGCAAAGCTGATTACCTCGGCGCGTTCGCGGTGACCGGCGGGCTGGAGGAGGACGCGCTGGCGGAAGCCTTCGACGCGCAGCACGATGATTACAATAAAATCATGGTGAAAGCGGTGGCGGACCGTCTGGCGGAAGCGTTCGCCGAGTATCTGCATGAGCGCGTGCGTAAAGTGCTGTGGGGCTACGCGCCGTATGAAAACCTCAGCAACGAGGAGCTCATCCGCGAGAACTATCAGGGCATCCGCCCGGCGCCTGGCTATCCGGCCTGCCCGGAGCACACCGAGAAATCGGCCATCTGGGAGCTGCTCGACGTGGAAAACCGCATCGGCATGAAGCTCACCGAATCCTACGCCATGTGGCCGGGGGCGTCGGTGTCCGGCTGGTATTTCAGCCACCCGGAAAGCAAATATTTCGCCGTAGCGCAGATCCAGCGCGACCAGGTGGAAGATTACGCGCGGCGCAAAGGGATGAGCGTGAGCGAGGTGGAGCGGTGGCTCGCGGCGAACCTCGGCTACGACGCGGATTAGCGTTCGGCGTTCTTGCCTGGCTGCGCCATCCGCTTTCCGGCGGGTGCGCGCCGCTTACCCAACCTACAACGGATTAAATCCGTAAGGCGAACATGTAGGGCGGGTAAGCGCAGCGCACCCGCCGTTCCCGTCATCACCCGCCATTACCTCAATCATCAACCGTCTGGCGGCCTCCTGATACCCCCACCTTCCAATACTTCCTCTGGTTAATTACTTATACTCATCAAAGGAGCGGCATCGTGTCTGCTTCTCGGGAAAACACAACGATAAGGAGAAGCCGTGTTAACGCTGTTACACCTGCTTTCTGCTGTGGCGCTGCTGGTCTGGGGCACTCACATCGTGCGTACCGGCGTCATGCGCGTCTTCGGCGCGCGCTTAAGAAGCGTGCTCAGCCGCAGCGTTGAGAAAAAACCGCTCGCCTTCTGCGCGGGCATTGGCGTGACGGCGCTGGTGCAGAGCAGCAATGCCACCACGCTGCTGGTCACCTCGTTTGTCGCGCAGGATCTGGTGGCGCTGACGCCTGCGCTGGTCATTGTTCTCGGTGCTGATGTCGGTACGGCGCTCATGGCGCGCGTACTGACGTTCGATCTCTCCTGGCTCTCGCCGCTGCTGATTTTTATCGGCGTCATCTTCTTTCTTGGCCGCAAACAGAGCCGTGCAGGCCAGCTGGGGCGCGTCGCTATCGGCCTTGGGCTGATTTTGCAGGCGCTGGAGCTTATCGTGCAGGCGGTCACGCCCATCACCCAGGCCTCTGGCGTGCAGGTCATTTTCGCCTCGCTCACCGGCGATATCATGCTCGACGCCCTGATAGGCGCCGTATTCGCGGTCATCAGCTACTCAAGCCTGGCGGCGGTCCTCCTGACCGCCACGCTCAACGCCACGGATGTCATCTCATTTCAGGTCGCGCTCTGTCTGGTGATTGGCGCGAACCTCGGCTCCGGCCTGCTGGCGATGCTCAATAACGGCGCCGCCAGCCCCGCGGCGCGGCGCGTGGCGCTCGGCAGTCTGCTATTTAAGCTGGTGGGCAGCCTGCTGGTGCTCCCTTTCGTACCTTTTCTGGCGCAAACCCTGCACAGGCTGCCGGTGGAAGAGTCGGAGCTGGTTATCTATTTCCACGTCTTCTACAACCTTATCCGCTGCCTCGTGATGGTGCCTTTCGCGGGCATGATGGCGCGGCTCTGCCAGCGCATTATTCCGGATACCCCGGAAACCGATCTGCGCATGAAGCCCCGGCACCTTGACCCGAGCGCGCTGGACACGCCGGCGCTGGGCCTTGCCAACGCCGCGCGCGAAACGCTGCGCATCGGCGACGTGCTGGAGCAGATGCTGGAGGTCTATGGCAAAGTGATGCACGGCGAACCGCGCCAGGAGAAAACGCTGCGACGGCTCGCCGACGACGTGGATGTGCTCTACACCGCCATTAAGCTCTATATGGCGCGCATGCCGAAAGAAGATCTGGCGGAAGAAGAGGCGAAACGCTGGGCGGAAATCATCGAGATGTCGCTGAACCTCGAACAGGCGGCGGATATTCTTGAGCGCATGGGCAGCGAAGTGGCGAACAAATCGCTGGCCGCACGCCGCGCGTTTTCACCGGAGGGCGTGAAAGAGCTGGATACCCTGCTGGAGAAACTCACCGCCAACCTGAAGCTCAGCCTGTCGGTCTTTTTCGCAGGCGACGTACCCAGCGCCCGGCGCCTGCGGCGCCACAAACACCGTTTTCGCATCCTCAACCGTCGCTACGCCCATGCGCATGTGGACCGGCTGCATCAGCAAAACGTGCAGAGTATTGAAACCAGCGCCCTGCATCTGGGGCTGCTTGGCGATATGAAACGCCTGAACTCGCTGTTCTGCGCCGTGGCCTACAGCATTCTCGAACAGCCGGATGACGATGAGGAGCGGCTGGAGGAATAATCTGGAAGACATGCCGAAAGATGACAAAAAACCTCGCTGACTGCGGGGTTTTTTGTTTTATCGTGAAGGCCGGACGCTGTTTTTTATACCCATATAGGTATAATCAGAGGGAACGCTACATGATAAAACCGTTGTTTTGGGTCGGGCAGGCCAGAAAAGATCTTCAGGCGCTGCCGGAGGATGTTCAGGATCTGTTTGGTTATGCGCTTTATCTGGCGCAGAAGGGCAGGCGCCATCCACAGGCCAGGCCGCTTAAAGGTTTTGGCGGCGCGGGTGTGCTTGAGGTTGTGGAGGATTATCAGGGGAATGCCTTTCGGGCGGTCTACACCGTTCGTCTGGGCGATGCGATTTATGTCCTGCATGTATTCCAGAAAAAATCCTCTTCCGGTATTGCCACGCCCCGACCGGAAATCGACAAAATTGAACAGCGGCTGAAAGCCGCGCAACGCCACGCCGGAGGCTGAAATGACAGCAGACATTGAACGCAGTAATGGAAATGTTTATGACGATCTCGGGCTTATCGACGCCGAGGAGATGCAGCTAAAAGCGCAGCTGGCGATGGCGATTAGTGACATTCTCAAAGCGCGCGGCTTAACCCAACAGGAGGCGGCCCGCCTTCTGGGAATGACCCAGCCGAAACTCTCTCAGCTCCTGCGCGGCCAGTTTCGCGGCATCAGTGAAACGAAAATGATGGCCTGCCTGATGCGCCTGGGACAGGATATCAGTATCGTCGTCGGCGAAGCACAACAGGCGCGCGGGACTATGCGCATGGTCTACCCGTCGGCATAACAACGGTCGGGAGACGCTGGCGATGGCGGCCTAACGTCTGCCGCGCACGTGCGTGCTGGCTGACCACGAAAAGGTCGCGTCGCTGTCCGGTTTATACGCCTGCGCTTTTTTCTGCTTGCGCGTCTGCTTCGCCGCCTGTTCGCGCTGCGCCATCAGCTTGTCGATATACTCTTTTTTGACGTGGTTGGCTTCCGAATTCGTGAGCGGGCGGCCATGAGCGATACGGGCGCGGTCGAGCAGAGTTTTTAACTCGCGCTGTTCGCTTTCCGTCATCTCTTTCTGGGTCAGTCGGGGCAGGGACATAAGGGCGACTCCTCAGGGGTTGAGCCGCCAGTGTAACGCAACGCCGCAGGTAACTCAGTAAATAAGCCCGGTTTTGCCGGGCTTATTTGGTTAGCTTGCGGTACGCCGCGCGTTTTTTCCATTTCCGTCCACCGGTTTGCCGGACCAGTAGCCCGCCAGCAGCGAGCCGGAAAGGTTATGCCACACCGAGAACAGCGCGCCAGGCAGGGCCGCGAGCGGCGAGAAATAGAGTTTGCCGAGGGCGGCGGCGAGCCCGGAGTTTTGCATCCCCACTTCAATCGCCAGCGTCCGGCAGGTGGATTCATCAAAGCCAAACAGGCGTCCGCCCCAGTAACCGCCGAGCAGGCCGATGCTGTTATGCAGAATGACCGCCACAATCACCATCAGCCCGACGGACGCGATATGCGAAGCGGAGCCCGCCACCACGGCGCTGATAATCGCCAGAATGCACAGCATCGAAAACGCGGGCAGGTACGGCTCCACCGCTTTCACCACGCGCGGGAACAGATGATGCACGATAAGCCCGAGCGCAATCGGGATCACCACGATTTGCAGAATACTCAGCAGCATGCCCATCACATCGACCTGGATATGCGCGTCAACATAGAGACGCGTCAGCAGCGGCGTGGCCACCACACCCACCAGCGTTGAGACCGACGAGATAGTCACCGACAGCGCCACATCGCCTTTCGCCAGATAGATCATGACATTAGACGCCGTACCGCTCGCCACGCTCCCCACCAGTACCATCCCGGCGGAGAGATCCGGCGGCATATGGAACAGCATCGCCAGTAGCCAGGCGGCCAGCGGCATCACCAGATAGTGCAGGAAAATCCCTGCCGCCACCGGCGCGGGGCGCGACAGCACGCGCTTAAAATCGTCGAGTTTCAGGTGCACGCCCATGCCAAACATAATCAGCATCAATAACGTGCTGACCCACGGGCCGATGGGCGTAAACGTGGAGGGCGTGTAATAAGCAATAACCGAGAGCAGCAGCGCCCAAAGCGGGAACAGCCGGGTGAGTGTCGCGAGCATCGTGTTTTCCTTGCACCCCGTAGTGAGCCGTCGCCGTAACGCGGCATCCGCCGGGAGAGAATGTTGTGTTGTGTTGTTATAAACAGGCCGGGATCGAGCCCGGCCATTGGTATTGTTTATCGTGCGAAGGAAAGTTATTCAAACAAATTATGATGAAAAGCCCTCATTCAGGCGCGTGAACCTGCTCCCAGCTCAGCCCAAAGCGCGCCAGATATTTACGCAGGCGGTCGGCGTCGTTGGGATTGGCTTTCTTCTGGCGCGAAACCGCAAACAGCGTGCGTCCGGCCTCGGAGAGCGAGGCGCTGCGCCGGCACACGGCAACAACCGCCGCCAGTTGGTCGCGGTCGAAAAGATCGAGCGTCGCGGTATCGACGGGCAGCGCGGCGGCGGGGCCTGCGGGCGGCTGCCAGCTTGCGGTAAGGCGGGCGATTTCTTCCTCGACTAACGCGTCGGTAATACGCCCCTGTTCGGCAAGCGTCGCCATGCGCGCCACCGAGCTGCCCAGCTCGCGAAAGTTGCCCGGCCAGCGCGCCTGTGGCGAGCAGGCGAAGGCGAGATAATTTTCACGCGCGGTTTTATCAAAACGGATCTGCGTCTGCTGCTGCGCCGAGAAGCGCTGTAGCTCATATTCGACGTTCGGCGCGATATCCTCACGGCGCTGGGCGAGGCCCGGCAGCGCGAAGGCCCACATATTAATGCGCGCGTAGAGATCTTCGCGAAAGCGCCCTTCAGCGACCCACGTCGCCAGATCGCGGTGCGTGCCGGCGATCAGCTGGAAATCGCTCTGCGCTTCTTTATCCGAGCCGAACGGAAAAAAGGTTTTTTCCTCAATCGCTTTTAGCAGCATCGCCTGCTCATCGAGCCCCAGCTCGGCTATTTCATCCAGAAACAGCACGCCGCCGTCGGCCTCGCGCAAAAGCCCTGGCCGCGCCTGTTGCGCGCCGGTAAAGGCGCCCTTCACATGGCCAAACAGCGTCGACATCGCGTTATCGCCGCGAAGCGTCGCGCAGTTCACCGACACCAGCTTTCCCTGTACCAGATGCCGCGCCTGGCGCAGCTGGAAAATGCGCTTTGCGAGGAACGATTTCCCCGCGCCGGTCGGCCCCGTCAGCAGAATGGGCGCGGTGGATCGCAGCGCCACGCGCTCGATCTGGTCGATCAGGCGGTTAAAGGTAGCGTTACGGGTGTCGATGCCGGATTTGAGAAACGACACCGACTGCTGTTGCTCGCGCTGGAAACGGCTCGTCAGTGTGGCATAGCGGCTTAAATCAAGATCGATGACCGACGCCGTGCCGATGGTTTTCTGCTCGTCATCCTCGCCGCGGCGATCGGGGCTGGTCTGTAACAGCGCCGCCGGGAGATAACGCGCTTCGGTCAGCAGGAACCAGCAGATCTGCGCTACGTGCGTACCGGTGGTGATATGCACCAGATACTCTTCATTGTCGGTGTCAAAGGGATAGCGCGTGGCGAAATCCAGCAGGGCGGCATACACCTCCTCAAAATCCCACGGATCGTCCATCACCACGGTATGAGGACGCATTTCGGTATGCGGAGAAACGATCGCGATATCTTCCATCACCCGCTCTGCGAGCGACGCGTCGCGGGCCTGATACAGCAGTTCAAAGCGGTCGACAGGTAAACCGGGCTGCTGGCACAGCGCGACGGACGGACGCCATTTATTCCAGCGGTTGGCGCGTTTACCGCGCCGGTCCAGCACGGTGCCCAACATGCCAATCACCACGCGACGCTTTTGCATATTTTATCCTTAAAGATAAGTAACGATATATAAAGATAAATCATACCCCTTTCTGTTATGGCCGTCGCGCATCGCATTAAATATTTTATGATTAATAATCAATAACTTAAAAATTTATTTTTCCCTTAAGCGAAACTGGCACGCTTCTGGCAATTATTACGCTGTCAGCACGCTGGAGATGCAGGGGCTTATGACCCCGCCGGCGCACCAGGAACGGTAACACGTTATCCAGGGGGCGTTCCGCCAGTGCAATGACGCGGAAAACTGTCGGTTTTATCAGGTTCGACTCCTGAATTTTCGTTCTCCTTCCAGAGAAGCATTAGAAGCAGTACCCCGGCGGTTGAGTCGTTAGCGACCGCCACACACTGACGCCGGTAACGGCGCCGGGCGGCAGGCAGAAAAGACCGGAACAGAGGTTGCTTCCCCCTCCCGCTTCGCGCCGTTATTCGCGTCAGCCACAACAGTAAGGGAAAAAAATGAATAACAAAGTGACGATTCGTAAGGGCCAGCTGGGTTTACTGGCAAAACAGGGCGATTTTTATCAGGTGCTGGAAGCGGGCGAGCATCGCCTGCCGTGGTTTAACAAACCGGACGTGACGCTGGTGGAGATGAACAGCGGCGACGTGGCGCCTGAACTGGCCGACTATCTGCGCCGTTTTCAGCCAGAATGGGTAGAGACGTATTGCCTGGCGGTCGATACCGCCGATAACGAAACCGCGGCGCTGTGGCGCAATAACGTGCTGGTGGAAATTATTCCGCCAGGCGCGCGCCGTCTCTTCTGGCGCGACGGCGACAGCCTGCGTGCCGTGCATCTGGATACCGGCGACGTGCATGTGCCGACGGAGATAATGACCGCGGTGCTGCAACCGCGCGGCCGCGATGCGGCGGTAAAAGGGCGCGACGCCATCCTGACCGTCAATGTGCCCGCCTGGCACGTGGGCGTGCTGAAAATCGACGGCGTCACCCAGCCGCTGCTGCCGCCAGGCTTAAGCGCGTACTGGAAAATCAACCATCTGGTGGAGGCGGAAGTCATCGATACGCGCCTTCAGGCGATGGAAGTGTCCGGTCAGGAGATCCTGACCAAAGATAAAGTGAACCTGCGCATTAATCTGGGGGCCAACTGGCGCTACCAGGAGGTATTGCAGGCCTACAGCCAGCTCACCAAACCGCTGGAGCATTTATACCGCGAGCTGCAGTTTGCGCTGCGCGAGGCGGTCGGCACCCGCACGCTCGATGAGCTGCTGGAAAATAAACAGGTTATCGACGACGTGGTGGGCGCGCAGGTCATCGCACGCATGGCGCCGTTTGGTATCGAAGTGGCCTCGACCGGCGTGAAAGACATCGTGCTGCCGGGCGACATGAAAACGATTTTGTCGCGGCTGGTGGAAGCGGAGAAATCCGCGCAGGCCAATGTTATCCGCCGTCGTGAAGAGACCGCCGCGACCCGTTCGCTGCTGAACACCGCGAAAGTGATGGAAAACAACCCGGTCGCGCTGCGACTGAAAGAGCTCGAAACCCTGGAAAAAGTGGCGGAGCGTATCGATAAGATCTCCGTATTCGGCGGCCTGGATCAGGTGCTGCAGGGGCTGGTACAGATTAAAGGGGTATGACAATGCAAGATAATCACTATCAGACGCTGGCGCAGGCTAACGGCGCGCCGGTAAAAATGTGGACCCACGGCGTGCCGGTAGAGCCGGAAGCGCGTGAGCAACTGCTGAAAACGGCGAAAATGCCTTTTATTTTTAAACATCTCGCGGTAATGCCGGATGTGCATCTGGGTAAAGGCTCGACCATCGGCAGTGTGATCCCGACCAAAGGGGCGATTATCCCGGCGGCGGTGGGTGTGGATATCGGCTGCGGGATGATCGCGGTGCGCACGTCGCTGGTGGCGCGCGATCTGCCGGATAACCTGAGCGGGCTGCGCAGCGCCATCGAACAGGCTGTCCCGCACGGGCGTACCACAGGGCGCGGCCAGCGTGATAAAGGCGCATGGTCGAACACGCCGCAGGATGTCGATCATCACTGGGCGCCGCTTGCATCGCGCTTTAAGCGTCTGACGGATAAATATCCCAACCTGTTGAAGACCAATAATCATCAGCATCTGGGAACGCTCGGTACGGGTAACCACTTTATCGAGATCTGCCTTGATGAGCAGGAGCGCGTCTGGGTAATGCTGCACAGCGGATCGCGCGGCGTGGGTAACGCCATCGGCACCCATTTCATCGGGCTTGCCCAGAAAGATATGCAGCGACATATCGCGAATCTGCCGGACCGCGATCTCGCCTATTTTGAAGAAGGCAGCAAGCACTACGCCGATTACATCGAGGCTGTGGAATGGGCGCAGGATTTCGCGCGCCAGAACCGTGAGGTGATTATGAACCGCGTGCTGGCGGCGCTTTCCGCGATCATTACAAAGCCGTTTATGACGCAGCAGGAGGCCGTGAACTGCCACCATAACTATGTGCAGAAAGAGACGCACTTTGGCGAAGAGATCCTGGTGACGCGCAAAGGGGCGGTATCGGCGCAGAAAGGCCAGATGGGGATCATTCCAGGCTCCATGGGCGCTAAAAGCTTTATTGTGCGCGGGCTGGGTAACGAAGAGAGCTTCTGTTCATGCAGCCACGGCGCAGGGCGCGCCATGAGCCGTACCGCGGCGAAAAAACGCTTCACGGTGGAAGATCAAATTCGCGCGACGGCGCACGTTGAGTGCCGTAAAGACAGCGAGGTGATCGATGAGATCCCGATGGCGTATAAAGACATCGAGGCCGTCATGGCCGCGCAATCGTCGCTGGTGGAGATCGTGCATACGCTGCGTCAGGTGGTGTGCGTTAAAGGATAATGAAGGGTAACAACATGGAACTGAACGGTGTGGACGCCGCCATGCGCGAGCGCGTGCGGCAGGTGTTAAACGAGGTAGAAAAAAAGTATGGCGTGAAGGTGCTTTACGCCTGCGAATCGGGGAGCCGGGGCTGGGGCTTTGCCTCGCCGGACAGCGACTACGACGTGCGCTTTCTCTATGTGCATCCGCCGGAGTGGTATTTACGGGTCGATGCGCCGCGCGATGTTATCGAACTGCCCATCGACGACACGCTCGACGTCTGCGGCTGGGAGTGGCGCAAAGCGCTCGGGCTGCTCAAACGGGCGAACCCGACGCTTATCGAGTGGCTCGATTCGCCGATAGTCTACCGGCAGGATGAGACTACCCTCAGCGCGCTGCGCGATCAGGTGCCGCTCTGGTTCTCGGCCGAGCGGGCGCGCTGGCACTACTACTCAATGGCCCGCAAAAACTTTCACAGTTATTTGCAGGGCGAGACGGTGCGGCTGAAGAAATATTTCTACGTGCTGCGCCCGCTGCTTGCGGTGCGCTGGGTAGAAGCCGGTAAGGGCGCGCCGCCGATGCGCTTTCGCACGCTCCTGGATGGCACGGTGAGCGATCCGCTGCTGCGGGAAGAAATCGACGTACTGTTGGCGAGAAAGCAGCGTGCGGGCGAGGCTGAGTATGGCGCGGCGATGCCGCGGATACACGCGTTTATCGCCGCAGAACTGGCGCGCGGCGAAACCCCGCCTGAGCTGCCGCACAGCGAACAAGCGCAGGCGAGTCTGTTAGATAAGCTGCTTTATGACACGGTGATGGCCTGACAATGTCAGGCCATTTTTTTACTTACTCAAAAAGATTCTGGTGCAGCTTCTGGACGACCTGTTCGGCATCGTTGCCCGGCACCAGGAAGCAGAGGTTATAGCTCGACGCGCCGTAGCAAATCATGCGGATATTAAACGGCTCCAGCACGCCAAACACCTCTTTGCCGACGCCGCAGGCTTTAGAGAGGTTGTTGCCAATCAGCGCCACCAGCGCCAGGTTTTCTTCCACCTCCACGCGGCAGAGTGAGGAAAGCTCGGTCAACAGCGCCTGAGTGAGCAGCGTGTCGCCGGTCGAGGTTGAGCCGGTGGTGTCGAGCGTCAGCGCCACGCTCACTTCCGAGGTGGTGATCAGATCGACCGAAATATTATGCCGCGCCAGGATGCTGAACACTTCCGCGAGGAAACCGCGCGAGTGCAGCATGTTCAGGCTGTGGAGCGTCAGCAGCGTCTGCTTACGGCGCAGCGCCAGCGCGCGAAACAGCGGCGGGTTGGTGGTTTTGTTGCACACCAGCGTGCCGCCCGCTTTCGGATCTTTACTGGAGCCGACAAACACCGGGATGTCGCTGCGCACCGCAGGCAGCAGCGTCGCCGGGTGCAGCACTTTCGCGCCGAATGTCGCCATCTCGGCGGCTTCTTCAAACGCGATTTCATCAATGCGTTTCGCGGCGGGCACCACGCGCGGATCGGTGGTGTAGATGCCCGGCACATCCGTCCAGATATCCACGCGGCGCGCTTTCAGCGCCTCGGCGAGCAGGGCGGCGGTATAGTCGCTGCCGCCGCGGCCAAGCGTGGTGGTGCGCCCTTTGGCTTCGCTGCCGATAAACCCCTGCGTGATAACAAGCCCTTCCGCCAGACGCGGCGCGAGCTGCTGTGTGCAGAGTTCGGCAAGCGCCGCGACATCCGGCTCGGCGCGGCCGAAGCGGTCGCTAGTGCGCATCACTTTACGCACGTCAAACCAGCGCGCGTCTACGCCGCGCTCGCGCAGGATCTCGACAAACAGCAGGGTGGACATCAGTTCGCCGTGGCTGACCAGCTCGTCGGTGAGCGCGGTTGAGGTCGCAAGCGACGCGGCTTCTGAAAGCGTGCCGATGTTTTCCAGCAGACGGTCGATTTCTTCGCGGATCACCGTCGGGTTTTGCAGGCGCTCCAGGATGTCGTACTGAATTTTGCGGATAGCGTCGAGCTTTACAAAACGCTCGGTCGCTTCGGGGCCTTCTGCCAGCGCCACCAGTAGATTAGTGATCCCGGCGGAAGCGGAAAGCACCACCAGACGGACGTGGCCGTCGTCCAGGACGACATCGGCGCTGCGGTTCATGGCGTCGAAATCCGCCACGCTGGTGCCGCCAAATTTAGCGACCACTAAAGAATCTGTCATAACAACCTCGTGTCAGGGCGCCATTCATCATGTATGGCGGAATCTGTTCAGCCTGGGCACAAGGAAAGCGCAGTAAAGGGGCGGACGCAGGAGGACAACACCAACGTTACGATACACCCAGAAGCGCTCCACCTTGCGAAACGTTCGACTGCCGTCGTTTCGGGTGACAGCCCAGGGGATTCAGCCCCTGCAGCCGATGACGCGCCTTACCAGACAGCACGCCACCTCGGCGTCGTTCCCCCTCACGTGTGGTCGTGGGACGGGTTCCTCGCACACGTTACCTGGCCGACGCGCCTCTTCCTTTGATTTTCTTCCTGTTTGTGGCTACGCGTGTGTTGGCTTTCCTCGCTCACCCCAGTCACATACTTTTGTATGCTCCTGGGGATTCGCTGCGTCGCCGCCTTCGCGTAACCCCAAACCGTTTGAAAATCGTGTTTATGTTCTGCTCGGGATTCGCTCGCTTACCGCCTTGCCACACCCCGAACTATGTTGGAAAACAAAGATTTTCTTCCTGTTTGTGGCTACGCGTGTGTTGGCTTTCCTCGCTTACCCCAGTCACATACTCTTGTATGCTCCTGGGATTCGCTGCGTCGCCGCCTTCGCGTAACCCCACACCGTTTGAAAATCGTACTTTCCTGTTTCAGGCTGTGACGGCGTTGGTTGCGCTCGCCACACCCCGAACTCCTCTGAAAAACGCTGACGCCGTGCTATTGCCTTATCGCCGCAACGCGCAAAACAAAAAGCGGGCGTTACCGGCGGCTTCAGGTTGCGTGAACGTTTGCTGAAACCGCGGAAAAAAGACCGGCCAGGCGTGCGCAGGGCGCGTCGGGCCGGTACTTATTCATAAATAAAGGGTTGGCCGGGGGATTGTCAACGATACGGTCATGGGGATTTTTCATATTACGCAGGCTGCCAGGAAAATAACTTATAACGACTATACTTTTCTTTTGTCGCCGGGGAGGCTGGCGTCCGGCCTTATGATAAAAATCATCACAATTTCAGTGACTGGCGCTACAATCGACCGCAGTCACAATTCTCAAATCACAAGAGTATTGCTATGAAAAACATCAACCCAACGCAGACTTCTGCCTGGCAGGCACTACAAAATCACTTCGACGCGATGAAAGAGGTTACCCTCGCAGACCTCTTCGCCAAAGACGCTGACCGCTTCGGTAAATTCTCCGCCACCTTCAACGATCAGATGCTGGTGGACTACTCCAAAAACCGCATCACGGAAGAAACGCTCAGCAAACTGCTGGATCTCGCGAAAGAGACCGATCTGGCGGGCGCCATTAAATCCATGTTCTCCGGTGAAAAAATCAACCGCACCGAAGACCGCGCCGTTCTGCACGTGGCGCTGCGCAACCGCAGCAATACGCCGATTCTGGTTGACGGCAAAGATGTGATGCCGGAAGTGAACGCCGTGCTGGAGAAGATGAAAAAATTCTCCGAAGCCATCATCTCCGGCGAGTGGAAAGGCTACACCGGCAAGCCTATTACTGACGTGGTGAACATCGGTATCGGCGGCTCTGATCTTGGCCCGTTCATGGTGACCGAAGCCCTGCGCCCGTACAAAAACCACCTCAACATGCACTTTGTCTCCAACGTCGATGGCACCCACATCGCCGAAGTGCTGAAAAAGGTGAACCCGGAAAGCACCCTGTTCCTGGTGGCGTCCAAAACCTTTACCACCCAGGAAACCATGACCAACGCCCACAGCGCGCGCGACTGGTTCCTGAAAACCGCCGGTGACGAAAAGCACGTAGCGAAGCACTTCGCGGCGCTCTCCACCAACGCGAAGGCGGTTGGCGACTTCGGCATCGATACGGCGAACATGTTTGAGTTCTGGGACTGGGTCGGCGGCCGTTACTCCCTGTGGTCGGCGATTGGTCTCTCTATCATCCTGTCCGTGGGTTACGACAACTTTGTCGAGCTGCTCTCCGGCGCGCACGAGATGGACAAACACTTCTCCACCACGCCGTTTGAGAAAAACCTGCCGGTGCTGCTGGCGCTGATTGGCATCTGGTACAACAACTTCTTTGGTGCGGAAACCGAAGCGATTCTGCCGTACGACCAGTACATGCACCGCTTCGCGGCGTACTTCCAGCAGGGCAACATGGAATCCAACGGCAAGTACGTTGACCGTGACGGCAACGCCGTGGATTACCAGACTGGCCCGATTATCTGGGGCGAACCGGGCACCAACGGCCAGCACGCGTTCTATCAGTTGATCCACCAGGGCACCAAACTGGTTCCGTGCGATTTCATCGCGCCGGCCATCACGCATAACCCGCTGTCAGATCATCATCCGAAGCTGCTTTCTAACTTCTTCGCCCAGACCGAAGCGCTGGCGTTCGGTAAATCCCGTGAGGTCGTAGAGCAAGAGTTCCGCGACCAGGGTAAAGATCCGGCACAGCTGGAAAACGTGGTGCCGTTCAAAGTGTTTGAAGGCAACCGCCCGACCAACTCCATCCTGCTGCGTGAAATTACCCCGTTCAGCCTGGGCGCGCTGATTGCGCTCTATGAGCACAAAATTTTCACCCAGGGCGCGATTCTGAATATCTTCACTTTCGACCAGTGGGGCGTGGAGCTGGGCAAACAGCTCGCTAACCGCATCCTGCCGGAGCTGGGCGATGATAAATCGGTCGACAGCCATGACAGCTCGACCAACGGCTTAATTAACCGTTATAAAGCCTGGCGCGGCTGATTTAAAATAAGCGTGAAAAATAAGCGTAATGATGCCGGCAATATGCCGGCATTTTTTTCTCAGATAAATCTTGTTGTTCGCCCGCGTCCCGCTACTCTTTAATCTTGAGGTTAATCCGAAAATCGCCTTGTCAGGCCTCTGCGCGTCTGAAGCCTTTCAGATAAACCGGATTTCCGTTTTGCAGAGATATATTATAACAACTTGAAAAACAGGCGATTTATATAAAATCCATTACGCCATCCCGCGCAGTTTGTCTAATTATCCTAAAACCCTGTGCCTATTTCCCTGTGTCGTAAACCGACAGACGTTGTTGTGTATACTCGGAAGCGCCTGAAAAGCTTTTCGGGTAAATCTCCATTCATTCAATGAAGGGAAATTGATATGAAGAAAATCCTTAGTGGCGTTTTCGCCATTGCAGCGCTTGGCGCTGTCTCAGCCCAGGCTGCACCGGTTAGCGTCGGTGAAGCGGCAGGCTCAGCAGCGACCTCCGTGTCGGTTGGCAGCTCCAGCGCCAGCGCGTCAAGCACTGTAGGGTCAGTTGTCGGTGTGGCGCTTGCCGCCACCGGCGGCGGCGATGGTTCCAATACCGGGACCACCACCACCACCACCACCAGCACGACCACCCAGTAAACCCTTCGGGGCTTTAACCATAACCACACTACGGTGTGGTTATTTTGACTTTTTTTGGGGAAATATCGTGAAGCGACTCGCGATTGTGTTGATGTGCCTGATGATTCAGGCCTGCTCCACCACGACCAAGGGACTCGGCAACTCACTCAGGCAAAGTATTTTCGGCCCGGATGGCGTGCAGCTTACGGATGACGATATCCAGAACATGCCCTACGCCAGCCAGTACATGACGCTGAATAACGGCCCGCAACTCTTTGTGGTTCTCGCTTTTTCTGAAAACGGCCAGCAAAAATGGGTGACGCAGGACCGCGCGACCATCGTAACGCAGCACGGGCGCGTCGTTAAAACCTTAAGCCTCGCCGACAACCTGATAGACATCAATAACCTGGCCGCCGACCCGCTGGTGCATGCCAACCAGATTATCGACGGCGCTACCTGGACCCGCACGATGGGCTGGACCGAGCGCCATCAGGTGCGTTACGCCACCGCCCGTTCCACCTTTACCTGGGACGGTACCGATACCCTGAAAGTGGGCAGCGACATCACGCCGGTGCGCATTCTGGATGAAAAAGTGACCACAGAAGCCGCCACCTGGCACAACCGCTTCTGGGTGGACAGCGATGGACAGATTCGTCAGTCAAAACAATATCTGGGTGCGGGCTATTTTCCGGTCACCACCATTCTGTTGAAGGCAGCGAAATAATGAAAACCACACTTATCGCTTCGCTGATATTTAGCCTCGGCAGCTTTTGCGCTTTCGCCGATGGCACCATTACCGTTTATCGGGACCATGCACAGCCGCTAAAAGTCTCCGGCGCGAAACATCTCGCCGATCTGGTTTCTCAACCGCAGTTAACCGGCAGCTGGTGGCTGGGCGCGGTTATCAGCGAACGTCAGGCAAGCGTTGAAGCGCAGGCGCAGCATCAGGTGCTGCTCAATCGCCTGGCGTCTCTTGCCGCTGAAGAAGGCGGCGATGACGGCGCGGCGATTAATCGCGTGCGCCAGCAGTTACAGGCCATCAAAGTGACAGGCCGTCAGAGAGTGATCCTCGACCCAGATCGTGTGCGGGTGCGTCCGCACAACAACCCGCCGCTGGAAGGCGACTACGAGTTATGGGTGGGCCCGCAGCCGTCCACCATTACGCTTGTCGGGCTTGTCAGCGCGCCTGGCAAAAAAACGTTTACCCCCGGTAAGCCAGTGACCGATTACCTGGATGAGGTCAGCCGTCTGAGCGGCGCCGAGCGCAGCTACGCCTGGCTGATTCAGCCGACCGGGCGCGTGGAAAAGGTGCCGGTGGCGTACTGGAATAAGCGCCACGTCGAGCCGATGCCCGGCAGTATTCTGTATGTCGGCTTCGCTGACCATACGTTTACCTCAGCGTATGACGGGCTGAACGAGCAAATCATCTCTTCTCTGACGCATCGGGTGCCGGATTAATGAAAAAACATTACTACTTCAGCCTGCTGGCGCTGGCGGTCGCTTCCGCCTGCCATGCCGAAACGTATCCGGCGCCGGTAGGCCCTTCGCAGACAGATTTCGGCGGCGTCGGCCTGATGCAGACGCCGACGGCGCGCATGGCGCGCGAGGGTGAGCTGAGTCTTAACTATCACGATAACGATCAGTATCGCTACTACTCTGCCTCCATTCAGCTTTTCCCGTGGCTTGAAACCACGCTGCGCTACACCGACGTGCGTACCCGTGAATACTCTAACGTGGATGCGTTCTCCGGGGATCAGACCTACAAAGATAAAGCGTTCGATCTCAAGCTGCGCCTGTGGGAAGAGGGCTACTGGCTGCCGCAGGTGGCGGTGGGCGCGCGCGATATCGGCGGTACGGGGCTGTTTGACGCCGAATACCTTGTCGCCAGCAAAGCCTGGGGCCCGTTTGATTTCTCGCTCGGTCTGGGCTGGGGTTATCTGGGGACGAACGGCAACGTGAAGAACCCGTTCTGCCAGTACGACGATAAATTCTGCTACCGCGACCCGAGCTACCAGCGTGCGGGTTCGATTGACGGCAGCACCATGTTCCACGGCCCGGCGGCGATTTTCGGCGGTATCGAATACCAGACGCCGTGGCAACCGCTGCGCCTGAAGCTGGAGTATGAAGGCAACAACTACACCCAGGACTTCGCGGGCAAAATCGATCAGAAAAGCAAATTCAACGTGGGCGCGATTTATCGCGTCGCCGACTGGGCGGACGTTAACCTGAGTTACGAGCGCGGCAACACGGTGATGTTCGGCTTTACGCTGCGCACCAACTTTAACGATCTGCGCCCGTCCTATAACGATAACCGCCGCCCTGAGTATGATCCGCAGCCGCAGGACGCGATGTTGCAGCACAGCGTGGTGGCGAACCAGCTCACCTCGCTGAAATACAACGCGGGCCTGAACGACCCGCAGATTCAGGTGAAGGGCGATACGCTCTACGTCACGGGCGAGCAGTATAAATACCGTGATTCGCGCGAAGGGATCGAGCGCGCTAACCGCATCATCATGAATGACCTGCCGGAAGGCGTGAACCGCATCCGCGTGACCGAAACGCGGCTCAATATGCCGCAGGTCACCACGGAAACTGAGGTGGCGAGCCTGAAGCGTCATCTGGAAGGCGAACCGCTCGGCCATGAAACGCCGCTGGCGCAGCAGCGCATGACGCCGATCGAAGCGGAAAACCCGGAGCAGGGCTGGTATATCGAGAAATCGCGCTTTAACGTCGCGATCAACCCGGTGCTGAATCAGTCCATCGGCGGCCCGGAAAACTTCTACATGTATCAGCTGGGCCTGATGGGCACCGCCGATCTGTGGATGACCGACCACCTGCTGACCTCCGGCAGCGTGTTTGTGAACCTGGCGAACAACTACGACAAGTTCAGCTACACCGACCCGAAAGACCGCTCGCCGCTGCCGCGCGTGCGTACCCGCGTGCGTGAATACGTGGAGAACAACTATTACGTTAACAACCTGCAGGCGAACTACTTCCAGCATCTGGGCGGCGATTTCTACGGCCAGATCTACGCAGGCTATCTGGAAACCATGTATGCCGGTGCCGGCGCGGAAGTGCTGTGGCGTCCGGTGGACAGCAACTGGGCGTTTGGCGTTAACGGCAACTACGTGAAGCAGCGTGACTGGACCAGCCCGCAGAACATGATGAAATTCACCGACTACAGCGTGAAAACCGGTCACCTGACCGCGTACTGGACGCCGCCGTTTGCGCAGGATGTGCTGATTAAAGCGAGCGTCGGACAGTATCTGGCGGGGGATAAAGGCGGCACGCTGGAAGTCTCGAAGCACTTCGACAGCGGGATTGTGGTGGGCGCGTACGCGACTATCACTAACGTGTCGCCGGAAGAGTACGGCGAGGGCGATTTCACCAAAGGCGTCTATGTGTCGGTGCCGTTTGATCTCTTCACCACCAGCCCGACCCGCAGCCGCGCCGCGATCGGCTGGACGCCGCTCACCCGTGACGGCGGCCAGATGCTGGGCCGTAAGTTCGATCTCTACAGCATGACCAGCGATAAGAGCCTGAACTTCCGGTAATAGTGCGGTGGGTTCAGGTCCAGGGAACGCATGTGGAACGGGGGGTGCGCTGCGCTTACCCAGGGGGATTTCGTAGGGCGGGTAAGCGCAGCGCACCCGCCACACGATTTTACGCTTACAATCGCCGCAACAACCGCGCCGGGTTACCGGCGTACACGCCTTTCTCTGTAATCGACTTTGTCACCACGCTGCCTGCGCCAATGACCGCGCCGTCGCAAATCGACACCGCGAGAATGGTCGCATTGCTGCCAATCGATACGCCATCGCCAATCACAATCCGCCCCCAGTTTTCACTATTCGGGTCCGGCTCGCCGTCGCGAAACATATCGTTGGCGAACATCACGCCGTGGCCGATAAAACACGCTTCGCCGATGGTCACGTACTCGCAAATAAATGTATGCGACTGCACCCGTGTGCCGCGCCCGATACGGGAATGGCGCTGGATCTCCACAAACGGGCCGATAAAGACCTCATCGCCCAGCTCGCAGCCATACACATTGGCGGGCTGATAAATCACCACGTCGCGCCCGACGGTCACATCGCGCACGGCCACTTCACGCAATTCAGGCACGGACGTCGTCATCACGCGCGCTCCCGCTCAACGCGCGCGACAATCTGCGCCAGCGCGGCGCGTGGGCTGGTGAGCAGGTTGGGATGGCTGAAATAACGCTCCGCGCCCGCCATCGAGGCCTGCGCCAGCGCCACGCAGCCTGCGCCGCGCGCGAACGCCTGCTCAGCGGCCTGGGCGATGCGCTGATGAAAAGCCTCGTGCTGGCCGCTCTGAAACAGCGCCCAGGCCTCCGGGATAATCTCAACCCCAAGCGGCGTAGTAGGCGCGAGCGTGGCGCGAAACAGCGCGGCGGTGGGGTGCAGCGTGGTCGGCGCGGCGCAGAGCACCATCACGGGCTGTCCGGCGGTGACCGCCGCCTGCGCCAGCGCGCGGTCAACACGCATAATGCCCGGATCCTGCGCCAGGAAATCGGCAGCTGAGCCCAGCGTCGAGCAGGTAAGCAGCACCACGTCGGCGTCAGTGCGCAGATCCGCCAGCGAGGCTATGGCCTCTTTTTCAATCTCGGGCGTGACGCCGCCTGCGGCTTGCGCCTGTTCGAGCAGGTGCGGCATCACTTTATGGGTTAAGGCGTCTTGCGGAAGATTTAGCGCGCGGGCGGCCTCATCAAAAACCGCCACGTTGCTTTGCGCCGTATGCAGGCAGGCTATTTTCATTTTCTTTCCCTGTTATCAGTAAGCGTTACGATGCGCGGGCCTCTTACGGGCCAGGCGAAACCTGAACCTTTAACTATAGACGCTCGTGACGTTTTTAACGCCCGGGCTGGGCAAACGCATATAAAAAAAGGCGGCACGGGGCCGCCAAAAGTGACTTCTTAGTCAGGGATACAATGGTACTGCAGTGGCAAAATAACGATGAAGAGGCTTAACCTTTAACGCCCCCCGCCGTGAGGCCGCTCACCAGCCAGCGCTGCGCCAGCAGGAAGACCACGGTAATCGGGATGGCTGACAGCACGGCCGCCGCCGCGAAATCGCCCCACAGGTAGTTTTGCGGGTTGAGATATTGCTGCATGCCCACCGCCAGGGTGTAGCTGTCGACATCGCGCAGTAGCAGCGAGGCGACCGGTACTTCGGTAATCGCGCCGATGAACGAAAGAATAAACACCACCGCCAGGATCGGCACCGACAGCGGCAGCAGCACCAGCCGGAACGCCTGCCACGGTGTTGCGCCATCCAGCGCCGCCGCTTCTTCAAGCGAGCCGTCGATAGTTTCGAAATAGCCTTTGATAGTCCAGACATGCAGCGCGATACCGCCCAGATAGGCGAAGATCACGCCGCCGTGGGTGTTAAGCCCGATAAACGGAATGTACTGGCCGAGCCTGTCAAACAGCGCGTAGAGCGCCACCAGCGACAGCACCGCCGGGAACATCTGGAAAATCAGCATGCCTTTCAGCAGCGCGCCTTTACCCGGGAAACGCATACGGGCGAAGGCATAGGCGCAGGTGGTGGAGAGCGCCACGATGCCTGCCGCGGTAATGACCGCGATTTTCACCGAGTTCCACAGCCACAGTAGCACCGGGAACGGCGGCGGCGTCACGCGGCCATCGGCGTGCTCCACGCTGAAACCGAGCGCCAGCCGCCAGTGTTCCCAGGAGATTTGATCCGGGATAAGGCTCCCGGTCGCGAAGTTGCCGGGGCGCAGCGAAATCGCCACGACCATCAACAGCGGAAACATAATGGCGGCGATAAAGGCCAGCAGCAGCAGGTGTGTCGCCAGCAGACGCAGCTTTTGCGATTTTGGTTGAACCATAGCCATGTGGGATCTCCTTAATCAAACTTAATGCGCGTGGCTTTGAGGTTCACGACCGCCAGCGCGCCCACCAGCAGGAAGATAAGCGTGGCGATAGCCGCTGCGAGGCCAAAATCCTGTCCGCCGCCGCCTTCAAAGGCGATACGCCAGGTGTAGCTCACGAGCAAGTCGGTATAGCCCGCAGGCGTCGTGGTGCCGATGCGGTCCGGGCCGCCGTTGGTTAACAGCAGGATCAGCACGAAGTTATTAAAGTTAAACGCGAAGCTTGCGATCATCAGCGGCGTTAGCGGCTTGATAAGCAAAGGGAACGTAATTTTAAAGAAGTTCTGGAACGGGCCTGCGCCGTCCATCGCGGAAGCCTCATACAGATCGTCCGGAATAGCTTTCAGCAGCCCCATGCACAGGATCATCATGTACGGGTAGCCAAGCCAGGTATTGACGATAATGATCATGGTGCGCGCCGTGGTCGGGTCGGTAAACCACGCCGGTTTGATGCCAAACAGCGCGCTCAGCATCATGTTGATCTCACCAAAGCTCTGGTTGAACAACCCTTTGAAAATCAGAATAGAAATAAACGACGGCACCGCATAGGGGAGGATAAGCAACACGCGGTAGATGGCTTTACCCTTCAGCGATTCCCACTGCACCAGGCACGCCAGCACCATGCCGACCGCCACGGTCAGCACCACGGTCAGCGCCGCAAAGACGACCGTCCAGACGAAAATCGCCATAAACGGCTTCTGGATGCCTTCATCGGCAAAGACGCGTAAGAAGTTATCCCAGCCAATCGTCACGGTATAACCGGGGCTCAGCTTCTCATCGCCCCACTGGCCATCGGCGTTAACCGACTGATAAAAGCCAATCTCATTATTCGGGCGGTACTTCACGCCGCTCTGGTTGTTGGTGAGCGTGCCGTCGCCGGCGAGCGTATAGAGCGGACGGGTGCCGGAGAACTGGCGCAGCGAACTCATGACGAGCTGGCTTTCGTCCGGCAGTTCGGCGGTTATCTGGTTCAGCGCCTGGCGATGCTGGGTGATCACGCGCAGGCTCGCGCGTTCGCCTTCCGGCAGGGCTGGCGCGGCGGTAAGTTTCAGTTTCTGCTCGCCGCCAAATTTAAACGGCTCCGAGAGGAAGTATTTGCCGCTGGCGCCATCAGTGAGCGCCAGTCGCCACTGCTCGCCTGCGGGATACAGACCAAAGGCATAGCTTTCGCCCGCCTGGTATTTACGGTCCATCAGCACGTCACGCGCGCGCTCCTGGGTGAGCTGGTTGGTGCTGCTGTAGTTGGTAAAGGCGATGGCGATGGTGCAGGCCAGCGGGAAGAGCACGAACAGCCCCATGCCCGCGAGCCCCGGATACACATAGCGCCACGCATAGGTGCGGCGATTCGCGAAAATATAGAGGCCAGCCGAGCTTAAAATCAGCGTCATGATGGCGAACAGGTATTCCCCCTGTGCGTACATTAAAACGACAAGGTAACCCACCAGTAAGCCCAGCAGACCAATCGCCGACCACTTCAGCGCGTCGCTTTGCCACCAGTGTTTCTTTTTAATGACATCCATGGGGATAATCCTCAACAACGATGAAAACGTAGGTGTGGCCGTGCCACGATGCAACTCTTTACAGGGTGTGGCGGGGGCGTTTCGCTTACCTGCCTGCTTGTGTTCGTGGGTGCGTTACGCTTACCCACCCTACCTGGCGTTTGTGGGGGCGTTTCGCTAACCCACCGTCTGTCTCTGTGAATGGTTTTGTAGGGCGGGTAAGCGAAGCGCCACCCGCCGTTTGCCGCTATCGCTTACTTGGCGATGCGGGTTTGTGCGTCTTTCAGCGCTTCATCGACGGTCTGACGGCCGGTGACGGCGTTAACTACCGCAGTACGTACGGCATACCAGAACGCAGACATTTGCGGCACGTTAGGCATAATTTCGCCGGTTTTCGCGTTTGCCATGGTGGCGGCGATGCGTGGATCTTTCTCCAGCTTCTCCTGGTAAGACTTCAGCGCGACGGCGCCCAGCGGTTTGTCTTTATTCACCGCTTCCAGGCCCTGATCGGTCAGCAGGTAGTTTTCCAGGAACTCTTTCGCCAGCTCTTTGTTCGGGCTGGCCGCGTTGATACCCGCGCTCAGCACGCCGACGAACGGTTTAGACGGCTTGC
The DNA here is from genome assembly GCF_041222865.1 of Cronobacter turicensis. Taxonomy (NCBI): domain Bacteria; kingdom Pseudomonadati; phylum Pseudomonadota; class Gammaproteobacteria; order Enterobacterales; family Enterobacteriaceae; genus Cronobacter; species Cronobacter turicensis. The sequence continues at coordinate 433,357 of NZ_CP165997.1, forward strand.
CTTTGAAGGTCGGCAGCTGCGCCACGCCGTAGTTAACTTTGCTTTTGTCGATGTTGGCCCACGCCCACGGACCGTTGATGGTCATGGCGGTATCGCCTTTGTTGAATGCCGCTTCCGCGATGGAATAGTCGGTGTCAGCGTTCATATGTTTATCTTTGATAAGCTCGACCAGGAAGTTCAGGCCCGCTTTGGCGCCCGCGGTGTCGACGCCGACGTTTTTCACGTCATATTTGCCGTTCTCAAACTTAAAGGCATAACCGCCGTCAGCGGCAATAATCGGCCACGTGAAGTACGGTTCCTGAAGGTTAAACATCAGCGCGCTCTTGCCCTTCGCCTTCAGTTCTTTATCGAGTTTCGGGATCTCTTCCCAGGTTTTCGGCGGGTTTGGTACGAGGTCTTTGTTGTAGATCAGCGACAGAGATTCCACGGCAACCGGGTAGGCAATGATTTTGCCGTTATAGCGCACCGCGTCCCAGGTGAACGGATAAATCTTGTCCTGGAATGCTTTCTCCGGCGTGATTTCCGCCAGCAGGCCAGATTGCGCGTAGCCACCAAAACGGTCATGCGCCCAGAAGATAATGTCCGGACCGTCGCCGGTTGCTGCTACCTGCGGATATTTCTCTTCCAGTTTGTCCGGGTGTTCAACAGTGACTTTAATGCCGGTGTCTTGCTCAAACTTCTTACCCACTTCGGCCAGGCCGTTATAGCCTTTATCACCGTTGATCCAGATAACCAGCTTACCTTCTTCGATCTTGGCCAGAGCAGAGGCAGAAAAGAGCGCCGTCGTCAGCGCTGAGAGGGCGAGGAGGCGTACGCCGCTTTTAATTTTCATAACTCCTATCCTTTTAGTGGTTTGCGCGTGGATACACGTATTGGCTTTACGTGTAACAGTCTGGGCATCTGGCAAGCGCTTCTCATCCTCCTTTCCTCTACGCCCCACCGCTTCGTAGTGTGATCTACGTAACATAAGTGGATTTTCTGTGGTCCCGCGCACAGAAAACCGCTGCGTTTTTTGCCGCTTGCATCACGAAAATCGCCGGGGGCCGCCCGGCCGCAGGACAGCTGCCACCCCCTCATCCTCCCGTCTCCTCCCCCATAAAAAAGGCAGGGGTGGAGGATGGCTTGCCTTCATCTGAAGGGCATAGTGCCGTCAACGTGTTTTTCCCGTGAAATCGGGTGAAGTAAACAAGGGAGAAGGGAATGGCAGGCGTTCAGCTTCGCAACGTAACAAAAGCCTGGGGCGACGTTGTGGTGTCGAAAGATATCAACCTCGACATTACCGAAGGCGAGTTTGTCGTATTTGTCGGGCCGTCGGGCTGCGGGAAATCAACGCTGCTGCGTATGATTGCCGGACTTGAGACCATCACCAGCGGCGATTTGCATATTGGCGGCAAGCGTATGAATGACGTGCCGCCTGCCGAGCGCGGCGTGGGGATGGTGTTTCAGTCTTACGCGCTCTATCCGCATCTGTCCGTGGCCGAAAACATGTCTTTCGGTCTGAAGCTGGCGGGCGCCCGTAAAGAAACCATCAACCAGCGCGTCACGCAGGTGGCGGAAGTGCTGCAACTGGCGCACCTGCTGGACCGTCGCCCGAAGGCGCTCTCCGGCGGCCAGCGTCAGCGTGTGGCGATTGGCCGTACGCTGGTGGCGGAGCCTTCCGTGTTCCTGCTCGATGAGCCGCTCTCAAACCTGGACGCCGCGCTGCGCGTGCAGATGCGTATTGAGATCTCCCGTCTTCATAAGCGCCTTCAGCGCACCATGATTTACGTCACCCACGATCAGGTCGAAGCGATGACGCTCGCCGACAAAATCGTGGTGCTGGACGCAGGCCGCGTCGCCCAGGTGGGCAAGCCGCTGGAACTCTATCACTACCCGGCCGATCGCTTCGTCGCGGGCTTTATTGGCTCGCCGAAAATGAACTTCCTGCCGGTGAAAGTCACCGCCACCGCTATCGATCAGGTGCAGGTAGAACTGCCGAACCGCCAGCTGGTCTGGCTGCCGGTAGAAAGTACCCATGTTCAGGTGGGGGCCAATATGTCCCTTGGCATCCGCCCCGAACACCTCCTGCCAAGCGATATCGCCGATGTAACGCTTGAAGGCGATGTGCAGGTGGTCGAACAGTTAGGTCATGAGACTCAGATTCATATCCAAATCCCTGCGCTGCGTCAGAACCTGGTCTACCGCCAGAATGACGTCGTGCTGGTAGAAGAGGGCGCCACATTCGCTATCGGCTTGCCGCCGGAGCGTTGTCATCTTTTTCGGGAAGATGGCACCGCCTGTCGTCGGTTGCATAAAGAGCCGGGCGTTTAAGCGCCCCCGCTTACAAAGAAAAGCAATGATCTCAGGAGATAGAATGATGATAACTCTGCGTAAACTCCCTCTGGCTGTGGCCGTGATGGCGGGCATCTTCGCCGCTCAGGCCTCCGCTGTGGACTTCAAAGGTTACGCCCGTTCCGGCATCGGCTGGACCGGTAGTGGTGGCGAACAGCAGTGCTTCCAGGCAACCGGTGCCGGCGCTAAATACCGTCTGGGTAATGAATGTGAAACCTATGCGGAACTTAAATTAGGTCAGGAAGTATGGAAAGAAGGCGACAAGAGCTTCTATTTCGATACTAACGTGGCCTATTCCGTTGCACAGCAGAACGACTGGGAAGCGACCAGCCCGGCGTTCCGCGAAGCTAACGTACAGGGTAAAAACCTGATTGACGCGCTGCCGGGTTCAACCATCTGGGCCGGTAAACGCTTCTATCAGCGTCACGACGTTCACATGATCGACTTCTACTACTGGGATATCTCCGGCCCGGGCGCAGGTCTTGAAAACGTCGATCTTGGCTTTGGTAAGCTCTCTGTTGCGGCAACCCGCTCCTCTGAAGCTGGCGGCTCCGCAACCTTCCAGAGCGACAGCATTTATGACTATAACAAGAGCACGGCTAACGACGTTTTTGACGTTCGCTTAGGCAGCCTGGAAGTGAACCCGGGCGGTACGCTGGAACTGGGTGTCGACTACGGTCGTGCCAACGCGCGTGACGACTACTATCTGGCTGACGACGCGACCAAAGATGGCTGGATGTTCACCGCAGAACACGTTCAGACTATCGGTACCGGCTTCAACAAGTTTGTCGTTCAGTATGCGACAGATGCGCTGACCTCTCAGGGTAAAGGCCTGTCTCAGGGCTCTGGCATTGGCATCAGCGACACCGATCCTAAGTTCGCGTATGCGCAGAACAACAACGGTCACATGCTGCGTTTAATCGATCACGGCTCAATTTCCATGGGCGATCGCTGGGACATGATGTATGTCGGTATGTACCAGGACATCGACTGGGATAACAACAACGGCACCCGTTGGTGGACCGTAGGTGTGCGCCCGATGTTTAAATGGACGCCTATCATGAGCACCCTGCTGGAAGTTGGCTATGACAACGTGAAATCCCAGCGTACTGACGAAACCAACAACCAGTACAAAATCACCCTGGCGCAACAGTGGCAGGCAGGCGACAGCATCTGGTCTCGCCCGGCGCTGCGTGTGTTCGCAACCTACGCCAAGTGGGATGAAAAATGGGGCTATGACCGTGAGGGCAACCCGAGCAATAACGCCAACTATGGCTACGCGGTTAAAGATGGCTTTAACGGTGGCAGCTTCGGTCGCGGCGACAGCGATGAGTGGAGCTTCGGCGCCCAGATGGAAATCTGGTGGTAATCACGCGTAATTGCAGTAACAAGAGGGGCGCAAGCCCCTCTTAACCCTCATTGAAAAGTACCGATTTTCGGGAAGCGCGCTATTGCCTGGCTACCGTTTCCCTTTCCATCCGAGGTAATAAAAATGAAAAAACGTCTCGTCGCATTATGCTTAAGCGCAGGGCTGCTTGCAGGCCTGCCCGCCGTCAGCTTCGCTGATGTGAATATCGTGCCGCAGAACACCTCCGCCGCGCCGTCTGTTCCGGCGGGTGAGTTACAGCGCCTGACCTGGACGCCTGTCGCGCAGTCGCAGACTCAGACGACCGATCTCGCCGCCGTGGGGCAGACCCTCAACGTACCGGGCATTACCGGTAAAGTCGCCGCCTATAGCGTGCCGGCGAATATCGGCGAACTGACCATTACGCTTACCAGCCTTGCGAACAAGCAGACCGGCATTTATGCCCCGAACGTGCTGGTGCTGGATCAAAACTTAACGCCTGCCGCCTACTTCCCGAGCAGCTATTTTACCTATCAGGAGCCGGGCGTGGTGTCTGAAGACCGCCTCGAAGGCGTCATCAAGCTGACGCCAGCGCTGGGACAGCAGAAACTGTACCTGCTGGTCTTTACCACGCCGCAGGATCTGCAGAAGACGACGACCATGACCAACCCGGCGAAGGCTTACGCCAAAGGGGTGGGTAACGCCGTGCCGGATATCGCCGATCCGGTGGCCCGTCACACGCCTGACGGCAAGCTTAAAGTGAAAGTAAGCACTAACTCCGCATCCAGCGTTCTGGTCGGCCCGCTGTTTGGCTCCTCCGGCCCGTCGTCTGTGACGGTCGGCAACACCGCAGCACCTGCAACCGCCTATTCCGCTCCGGCGCCTGCCGCACCAGCTGCCGCGCCAGCGCCCGCCGCGAAGCGCGAACCGGTACTTAACGACACCGAAGCCTATTTCAATCGCGCCATTAAGGACGCTGTCGCTAAAGGCGATGTCGATAAAGCGCTGAAACTGCTGGATGAAGCTGAGCGTCTCGGCTCCACCACGGCTCGTCAGACTTTTATCAGCAGCGTAAAAGGCAAGGGGTGACCGTCTCCCCACGCTGCTGATGTTTGCAACACCTGGTGCGCTTGCGCGCACCTTTTTTCCTGGCGCAGCATGCCGTTCTGTTGCACCCATGTTGCGCTTTTGTTCGTACCCCTTGTTTCCCCGCCCCCGTTTTGCCGGTTCTGCGTTACAATACGTCCACTTTTGGCCCCGGAGAGTCACGCATGTCCCATCCCGCGCTGAGACAACTGCGCGCGTTGTCCTTTTTTGACGATATCAGCACGCTGGATAGCGCGCTGCTCGACTGGCTGATGCTGGAAGATTCCATGACCCGCCGTTTCGAGAGTTTTTGCGATCGCGTGACGGTCGAGATGCTGTTTGAAGGCTTTGTCGGCCCTGAAAGGCTGGAAGACGAGGGGGCGTTTTTACCTCATGAGCCGCGCTACTGGCTGCGCGAAATCCTGCTGTGCGGTGACGGCGTACCGTGGCTGGTCGGGCGCACGCTGGTGCCGGAGTCTACACTGTGTGGGCCAGAACTGGCGTTGCAGCAGCTTGGCACCACGCCGCTGGGTCGTTATCTGTTTACCTCATCCACCCTTACGCGTGACTTTATCCAGCCGGGCCGCAGCGAGGCGCTCTGGGGGCGTCGCTCCCTGTTGAGGCTGTCCGGCAAGCCGCTGCTGCTGACCGAACTGTTTTTACCCGCATCACCCTTGTACAGAGAGGAAAAATAATGGAGTGGAGCCTGACGCAGAATAAGCTGCTCGCCTATCACCGCCTGATGCGCACCGATAAGCCGATCGGCGCGTTACTGCTGCTCTGGCCGACGCTGTGGGCGCTGTGGGTGGCGTCGCCCGGCGTGCCGCCGCTGTGGATCCTGGCGGTGTTTGTGGCGGGCGTCTGGCTGATGCGCGCCGCAGGCTGCGTGGTGAATGATTATGCCGACCGTAAATTTGACGGGCACGTGAAGCGCACGGCGCACCGGCCTCTGCCGAGCGGCGATGTGACCGAAAAAGAGGCGCGCAATCTGTTCGTCATCCTGGTGCTGCTGTCGTTTTTGCTGGTGCTGACGCTGAATGTGAAAACCATTTTGCTCTCGGTCGCGGCGCTGGCGCTGGCCTGGATGTACCCCTTCATGAAGCGCTATACCCATCTGCCGCAGGTCGTGCTGGGCGCGGCGTTTGGCTGGTCGATTCCGATGGCGTTTTGCGCGGTGAGCGAGTCGCTGCCGTTAAGCTGCTGGCTGATGTTTTTCGCGAATATCTGCTGGGCGGTGGCCTACGACACCGAATACGCGATGGTCGATCGCGACGATGACGTGAAAATCGGCGTGAAGTCGACGGCTATTCTTTTCGGACGCCACGATAAGCTGATTATCGGGCTGTTGCAGATTGCCGTGCTGGCGCTGCTGGGCGTGGTGGGCTGGCTGAACGGGCTGGGCGCGTTTTATTATGCAAGCCTTGCAGGCGCAGGCGCGCTGTTTATCTGGCAGCAGAAAATCATTGCCGGGCGCGATCGCGACGCCTGTTTCCGCGCCTTTTTGAATAATAACTATGTAGGGCTGTTGGTGTTTATCGGCCTGGCGCTGAGTTATTTGAAATTCTGAAAGAGAAGCGGGGAAACCCGCTTTTTTATTAGCGGTAGCGCTGTGACGGCGGGTAAGCAAAGCGCACCCGCCAGCATCAACGACTACCATCCATTCCTGTCGCCACGCTGTACACCAATAAAAAAGGCAGGTTTCCCCGCCTTTTCACTGTCACCGATTACGCTTAATCACGCGCTCGCTTGTGCCGCCGCGCTCTCGATGGTCAGCCTCACATCGGACGTCATCAGCTCCGCCAGCATCTGGTAAACCTTCATGGTTTCCGCCGGTTCGGCATCGCCGGTATCGCTGATATAACCTTCATCACGCAGGGTCAGCACCAGCGTTGAGAACACCGCTTTATCGAAGAACTCCGGCGCGTTAATGCCGTGCAGCACGGAAAGACGCTGCGCCACGGTGCGGCTCTCTTTCTCAAGCGTTCCGCGGTTGATGGACGGATTAGCGCTCAGCAGCCAGAAGGTGATCGCGTAGCGTTGCAGCGTTTCGCGCACGCCTGCGGCCAGCAGTTGCAGCGTACGGGAGCGCGCCGGGTTCACCTGTAGCCAGGCGTCGTCGGCAAGGATCAGCCCCTGCTGCGCCAGCTCATTGATCAGCGCGTCGACAACCGCTGACACCTCTTCTTTTTCCCAGCGCAGGAACAGCTCCGTCTTCAGCATCGGGAACAGCAGTTCAACCTGCTGCTGCACCGCTTCACGGCTGATGCGACGATGTTGCGTCACGATAGCGGCGATAAGCGAAGGCAACACCAGCATATGCATGATGTTATTACGGTAATAGGTCATCAGCACTGCCTGCTCGCGCGGCAACACGATGATATCGCCGATCGTATCCTTCTCGACATCGAACTTGTTCATCTGCAACGCGTGTTCGATAAGCTGCGTCGCCGTAGCGTCCGGTACCGTGGCATCTGAGGCGTACGGCACGTTACGCAGCAGGCTCAGGTAGCAATCCAGCTGTTCGGTTAACTGCTCGCGCGTTAACGAACGCTGACGCGACGCCAGCAGCGCGGTACAACACAGGTTCATGGCGTTAGCCGCGCCCGCATTGTTGATGCGCACCATCAGTTGTGAGGCAATCTCATTCACCGTCGGGGTCAGCCACGCCGGGCGGACGGCTTCGATCGGGTCGATGGAATCGCGCCACTCCGGCACGTGCTGGTTCAGGAAGGTCATCAGCGGCAGCGGTTCGCCGAAGTTCACATAGCCCTGACCCAGGTTACGCAGCTTGCTTAAGCCGCGCAGCATTTGCAGCAGGCTCTCTTTCTCTTTGGTAGCGCCGCGCAGCTCTTTGGCGTAAGTGCCCACTTCCATCACATGCTCATAGCCAATGTAAATCGGCACCAGCGTAATCGGACGCGTACCGCCGCGAAGCATGGCCTGGATGGTCATCGACAGCGTGCCGGTTTTCGGATCGAGCAGACGACCGGTGCGTGAGCGCCCGCCTTCCACGAAATACTCGACCGAGTAGCCGCGGCTGAACAGTTCGCCGAGATATTCGCGAAATACGGTGGAGTAAAGCTTGTTGCCCTTAAAGGTGCGGCGGATAAAGAACGCGCCCAGACGGCGGAAAATCGGCCCGGCTGGCCAGAAGTTCAGGTTAATGCCTGCGGCGATATGCGGCGGCACCAGCCCCTGGTGATAGAGCACGTAAGAGAGCAGCAGATAGTCCATGTGACTGCGATGGCAGGGCACATAGACAATCTCGTGGCCGTCATGGGCCAGTTGGCGCACCCGCTCGGCGTTATGAACATTAATGCCCTGGTAGAGACGGTTCCAGGTAAACCCAAGCACGCGGTCGGTAAGGCGAATCGCCTCGTAAGAGAAGTTTGCGGCGATCTCTTCCATTAACGCGACGGCGTTCTGCTGGGCTTTCTCGTGCGAGATTTTTTTGGTGCGCGCTTCGTCTTCAACGGCGCGGGCGATAGCTTTTGACGAGAGCAGCTTGTTGAAGAGATCCTGGCGCGCAGGCAGGCGCGGGCCGACGGCGGCGAGGCGCTGGCGGGCGAAATGCATGCGCGCCACGCGGGCCAGTTTCTGGGCGATACGCTTGTCCGTACCGTGCTCAGTCGCCATGCGGCGCAGCGACACCGGCGGCGAGAAACGCACAAAGCTGTCGCGGCCAAGCCAGGAGACGGCGAAGAATTTCTGAACGCCGTTCAGCATACGCAGCGGCGGGTTTTCCTCGCCTTTTTCGCGCCCCGGCGAGCGGCCGAACATGACCGACACCGGCACCATCTGGACGTCGAGGTCCGGGTTGCTGCGGTGCAGATCGAGATAATTGTGGAACAGCTTGATCGACTCTTCCTTCGGCGTGTAGTAAGTAAACACGCGGGGGCCGCCATGGATAAACACATAGCGCGGCAGTTCGGTGCCGTCGATAACCAGCGGTTCCAGCGGATCCGGTAGATCGTGCTCCAGGCACTGGGCCCGCAGCGTCAGGAGATCCGCCTTCGAGTTATACGGCAACACATACATGATGGGGCGTGACGTATCGAGCCCAAGTTCGGGGCAGGGCGCCGCCGGGATGGACTTGCTTTTTACCAGCACGCTTAATGGTAAATTAAGTAATTTGTAGTAAATTCGTGGCCAACCGGACATAAACGATGTAAAGCCTCTGGTTAATAATGCAATTGCGGCGCAAGAATATCAGAAACTCCATAGAATTTCTGTGGTGCTTCTTTATCGAAGCGCATTAGCATTGACGCCTGAATTTAAAAAAGGTTTCTTGTCATGGCCAATAACACCACGGGGTTAACCCGAATTATTAACGCTGCCGGCTATTCCTGGAAGGGATTACGCGCCGCCTGGAAAAATGAGGCTGCATTTCGCCAGGAGGGAGTTGCCGTGATAGCGGCCATTCTTATCGCCTGCTGGCTGGATGTCGACCCGATCACCCGCGTACTGCTGATTGGCTCCGTGACGCTGGTGATGATCGTTGAAATCCTCAACAGCGCTATCGAAGCGGTGGTCGATCGCATCGGCCCTGAATTTCATGAACTTTCGGGGCGCGCCAAGGATATGGGCTCCGCCGCGGTCCTGCTGTCGATTATCCTCGCGCTGGTCGTGTGGGTCACGCTGCTCTGGCAGCATTTGCGATAAGTTTTCCAGAAATCGCGAAAGAAGCGCTTTTTTAACCGGTTATGGTTTTAAAATCACCTTTAGCTGTATATACTCACAGCATAACTGTATATGCACCCAGGGGGCGGAATGAAAGCATTAACTACCAGGCAACAAGAGGTGTTTGATCTCATTCGGGATCACATCAGCCAGACCGGCATGCCGCCTACACGTGCGGAAATCGCGCAGCGTCTGGGTTTCCGTTCGCCAAACGCGGCGGAAGAACACCTTAAGGCGCTGGCGCGCAAAGGGGTGCTTGAAATAGTGTCCGGCGCGTCGCGCGGTATTCGTCTGCTGCAGGAAGAAGAAACGGGCCTGCCGCTGGTGGGGCGCGTCGCCGCGGGCGAGCCGCTGCTGGCTCAGCAGCATATTGAAGGCCACTATCAGGTTGATCCAGGCCTCTTTAAGCCGAACGCCGATTTCCTGCTGCGTGTTAGCGGGATGTCGATGAAAGATATCGGGATTATGGACGGCGACCTGTTAGCGGTTCATAAAACGCAGGATGTGCGCAACGGCCAGGTAGTTGTCGCGCGTATCGATGATGAAGTGACGGTAAAACGCCTCAAAAAACAGGGGAATATCGTTGAACTTCTGCCAGAGAACAACGAGTTCAAACCTATCGTTGTCGATCTGCGCGAGCATAACTTCTCTATCGAAGGTCTGGCGGTCGGCGTGATCCGTAACGGCGAATGGCTCTGAGGCCTTTCCCGGCTTCCTGACGCCGCATTACCGTAACTGGCCCGCCCCGGTTACGGTAATGGCTCCTCTGCGCGACTCATGCGCTTTATACTTTTCCTTCTTCGCGTAACGGCATCGGAACGCCATATGCCTTTTCTCACTCCTACCGATAAAGCTCTCTGGCGCCTCGCGCTGCCAATGATTTTCTCCAACATCACCGTGCCGCTGCTGGGCCTGGTGGATACCGCCGTGATTGGTCATCTCGATAGCCCCGTCTATCTGGGCGGCGTCGCCGTTGGCGCGACGGCCACCAGCTTCCTGTTTATGATGCTGCTCTTTTTACGTATGAGCACCACCGGGTTAACCGCCCAGGCATTTGGCGCGCGCGATCCGGCAGCGCTGGCCCGCGCGCTGGTGCAGCCCATGGCGCTGGCGCTTATTGCCGGGGGGCTGATTATCGCGCTGCGCGAGCCGCTGATTCAGCTGGCGCTGCATATTACTGGCGGCAGCGACGCCGTACTGGCGCAGGCCAGACGGTTTCTGGAGATCCGCTGGCTCAGCGCGCCCGCGTCGCTTGCCAACCTGGTGTTGCTGGGCTGGCTGCTGGGCGTTCAGTACGCCCGCGCGCCGGTTATCCTGCTGGTGGTCGGGAATCTGCTGAACATTGCGCTTGATCTCTGGTTCGTCATGGGGCTTGGCCTTAACGTCCAGGGCGCGGCGCTGGCAACGGTGATAGCGGAATACGTGACGCTCGGCATCGGGCTGATGATGGCGGCCCGCGTGCTGCGTCTGCGCGGCATTACCTTGTCGATGCTGAAAACCGCGTGGCGCGGCGGCATCGGCAGGCTGCTGAAGCTTAACCGCGACATCATGCTTCGCTCGCTGCTGTTGCAGATCTGCTTTGCCTCGGTCACCGTATTTGGCGCCCGGCTTGGCAGCGATATTGTCGCCGTTAACGCCATTCTGATGACGCTGTTAACCTTCACGGCTTATGCGCTCGACGGCTTCGCCTATGCAGTGGAAGCCCATGCCGGGCAGGCATTCGGCGCGCGGGATAAATCGCAGTTGCACAGCGTCTGGCGCGCGGCGTGCCGCCAGGCAGGCATGGTCGCGCTGGCATTCGCGCTGCTTTATGCCGTGGCGGGTCAGTATATTGTGTCGCTGTTAACCTCACTACCGTCATTGCAGGCGCTGGCGCAGCCCTATCTCTTCTGGCAGGTGATTTTGCCGGTGGTCGGCGTCTGGTGTTATCTGCTGGATGGGATGTTTATCGGCGCGACGCGCGGGGCGGAGATGCGCAACAGTATGGCCGTCGCGGCGCTCGGCTTTGGCCTGACGCTCCTGACGCTGCCGCGGCTTGGCAACCATGGACTCTGGCTTGCGCTTACCGTTTTTCTGGCGCTGCGCGGACTGTCGCTCGGTTATTTATGGCGTCGCGGTCGCTTGCTGCATTAGGCAAGATCGCTGAAATTACATCGCTGCGGATAAGAGTAAAATCGTCGGCTTCAGCGCTTCGTTGTGGTTAAAGATTCTGAATATCCCACCAGGGATAAAATTGACGTCTAAACTGAGTAGTACGTTCAGCAAATGATGACATGACCCGCGCTGAACCCCCACAGGAAAACCTGTGAGACTGATTCACTACCGAATGTTAAGGAGACGTCTATGAACAGAGATGAAGCTGGCGGTAACTGGAAACAGTTCAAAGGTAAAGTGAAAGAGCAATGGGGTAAATTAACCGACGATGATATGACCATCATCGAAGGGAAACGTGACCAGCTGGTGGGTAAAATCCAGGAACGTTACGGTTACGCAAAAGATGAAGCCGACAAGGAAGTGACTGACTGGGAAAGCCGCCACGATTACCGCTGGTAATCGGGCCACCACCTCAAACGGTATTTTCCCTCTGAGGCTGCCCTGCCCAACGGTACAAGGATGTACCACCCACCCTGATTTAACGCCCTTTCTTTTTCACGGTAATACTGTGGTCATGACCACACTGCCCCTGATGGCGACACGCCTCAACTTCCGCACACACCGCACATAGCCCATGCGCTTCAATCACATTATGGCGCAACGCAAAGCCCATTCTGGCCGCCAGCGCATGCATAATATCTTCCACGCCTTCTGCTGCCTCTTCTTTTACCACGCCACATCTGTCGCAGATAAACATCGCCGAAGTATGCGCCGGGGTATCAAACAGATGACAAAGCACATAGCTGTTGGTGGATTCCACCTTATGCACAAACCCCTGCTCCAGGAGAAAATCGAGCGCGCGGTACACGGTCGGCGGCTTTGCCTGCGGCTCGGTTTCACGCAATAAATCGAGTAGATCGTAAGCGCTGATGGCGCCCGGCTGGATGGTCATCAGGCGCAGCACTTCGAGGCGCTGCGGAGTCAGGCGCACATTACGTTGCTGGCAGAGCTTTTCAGCTTGCGCCAGAACTTCCTGCGTAATCGTCGTATCCATCGGCATCCTCTATGAGTTGGGTCTGAGTCATCACTTTATCATGAACCTGCCAAAACACCGACATCCCGGCTGTGTTATACCTTTTAAGGAGTGTTCTCTGGAGGTTTATATGCAAACGCGGCCTGAATGTATTTGTCACTGGCAGGATGTGGAAGGAAACGACGACGCGGGCTACCCCGACAGCAATGAATTAATGTCTATCGGCGCGCCGCTGGCGAAACGCACCGGGCTTACGCGGCTTGGCATTCACCATGAGCGCCTGCCGCCAGGGCGTCGTACCTCTTACCCCCACGCGGAAAGCAGTGAAGAAGAGTTTGTTTATGTGCTCGAAGGGTTTCCGGAGGTCTGGCTCAATGGCGAGTTGTGGCCTTTAAAGCCGGGCGACAGCGTTGGCTTCCCGGCGGGCACCGGCCTTTGCCACACCTTTATCAATAATACCGACAGCGAAGTGCGGCTACTGGTCGTGGGCGAGGCGAATAAACCGGAAAACCGAATTTACTACCCGCTTAATGGCCCCTATGCGGCCACCCGCCCGGATCGCTGGATAGACCACCCGCCACAATTTTTTGGCCCGCACGACGGCTTACCTACACGAATTAAGAACCCTAATCTATAAATAATGAGGGCGATCGCGAAACGAGCCCGGCATTGCCGTTGAGTTAAAGCCTCAACCTCTGGCGTAGTGCGTTCTTCACAACAGAAATCGTCTCTGTCATGAACCGACAGAGGATGTCCTTCATGTTGCTAATAAGCAGGTAAACAGTGAAAAATATAATCAAACCTTCAGTGGCAGCCGTCGCCCTTTCTCTGGTGATAGCCAATCAGGCGAGTGCGGCAAATACCTGGGCGCAGGCCCGTAACGATGCAATGGGTGGCACCGGCGTGGCGTCAGCCGATTACGGCAGCGGCGTGCTGATTAACCCGGCGCTACTGGCGCGCTCTCAACCGGAAGATGACGTTACCGTTATTCTCCCGGCCTTACAGGCGCAAATTTCTGATGAAGATAATCTTGAAGATGAGATCGACCATATCAGCGATCGCGTCGATTATTACCGGGATGTCGTGAACAGCCTGACGCCTGGCGATATCGCCGCCGATCCGTTCGGCACGCTGCGCCAGTTCCAGGGCGCGGCGGGCGAGCTTGGCGACGAGCTGGAATACCTGCGCGGTAAAACGGCAAGCGCACGCGCGGCGGGCGGCATCGCGGTGAGTATCCCGAGCGATGTGCTCGCGGTGGCGTTTGTGGCGAAAGCCTATGCGCATGCCCGCATCAGCACCCGCGTGGATCAAAGTGACATCGACTACCTGCGCCGGATTCAGAACGACGATCTCTATGCTGGCGGTCAGATTATTAACGCGGCGATCAACGGCTCAGACACCATCACCGATCGCCTGACCTCTACGGCGTTTGGCCGCGCGGCGATCGTTTCCGATTACGGCGTGGCGTTTGCGCACCGGTTCCAGGTGGGCGACGTGCCGGTTTCCGTCGGCGTTACGCCGAAGCTGCAAAAAACCTGGCTCTATAACTACACCGCCTCGATTTATAACTATGATAGCGGCGATCTGAACAGCACGCGCTATCGCAACGACGATAACGGTTTCAACGTCGATGCCGGCGTGGCGGCGGATTTCGGCCCTAACTGGACCGTGGGCGTGAGCGGGCAGAACCTGGTGTCGCGCGATATCGAGACCAAAGAGGTCAACGGGTATAAAGATACCTATCAGATCTCGCCGCTGGTCACCGCTGGCGTGGCCTGGCATAACGACCTGGTGACGCTGAGCGCCGATGGCGATTTGACGGAAACCAAAGGCTTTAAGAGCGAAGAGAACTCGCAGTTCGTCGGCGTCGGCGCCGAGGTGCGTCCGCTTAACTGGCTGGCGGTGCGCGCCGGTTATCGGGCAGACGTGAAGGATAACGAAAGCGATGTGTTTACCGCGGGTGTCGGCTTCGCGCCGTTTAACCGCGTGCATGTCGATTTGACCGGCATCGTTGGTGAAAACGAAACCTGGGGCGCAGGCGCGCAGCTGAGCCTGACCTTCTGACCGTGTGCAGGGGCGCAGTGCGCCCCTGCCTGAAGTTTGTGCTATAGTAGCGCCCCTTTTTCAGCCCGAACTTCGACTCGCTTAGCTATTATGACGTCCACATCCCGTAACGCTTTCCCCGCCCATCGCTTTTCCATCGCGCCGATGCTCGACTGGACCGATCGCCATTGCCGCTATTTCCTGCGCCAGCTCTCGTCGCAGGCGCTGCTGTATACCGAAATGGTCACCACGGGCGCGATCATCCATGGCAAGGGCGATTATCTTGCCTATAGCGATGAGGAGCATCCGGTAGCGTTGCAGCTGGGCGGGAGCGATCCGGCGGCGCTGGCGCACTGCGCAAAGCTCGCCGAGGCGCGCGGCTATGACGAAATTAACCTCAATGTCGGTTGTCCGTCTGACCGCGTTCAGAATGGTCGTTTCGGCGCCTGCCTGATGGGCGAGGCGCAGCTGGTCGCTGACTGCGTGAAGGCGATGCGCGATGTGGTGTCCATTCCGGTGACGGTCAAAACCCGTATCGGCATCGACGACCAGGACAGTTACGAATTCCTCTGCGATTTCGTCGGCACCGTGGCGGAGCAGGGCGGGTGCGACACCTTTATTATTCATGCGCGCAAGGCGTGGCTCTCCGGCCTGAGCCCGAAAGAAAACCGCGAAATCCCGCCGCTGGATTATCCGCGCGTTTACCAGTTAAAGCGCGATTTCCCGCAACTTACGATGTCGATCAACGGCGGCATCAAAACGCTGGACGACGTGAAAGCGCACCTGGCGCATATGGATGGCGTGATGGTGGGCCGCGAGGCGTATCAGAATCCTGGCCTGCTGGCGTCGGTCGATCGCGAAATCTTCGGGCTTGATACGCCGGATGCCGATCCGGTGGCTGTCGTGCGCGCCATGTATCCGTATATTGAGGGCGAGCGGGCGAAAGGCACCTATCTTGGCCATGTCACCCGCCACATGCTGGGGCTCTTCCAGGGGATTCCTGGCGCGCGGCAGTGGCGCCGCTATCTCAGCGAAAACGCCCACAAGCCAGGCGCCGGTATTGACGTGCTGGAGCAGGCGCTGAAGCTGGTGGCCGATAAACGTTAAGATTCGCCACAATATGGTCAATTTCACTAACGCCTCAGGTAACCGCCTGGGGCGTTTCTTTTTAATTCAATAAGTTAATTCTGGCACGAAACTTGTAATAGTAGGGCATAACGTTTTTAAGGAGAACGACAATGTTTGAACTGCTGTTTGTGGTGGCTTTCTTCCTGATGCTGCTGGCGACCGGCGTGTCGTTGCTGGGCATTATCGCCGCGCTGATGGTGGCGACGCTGGTGATGTTTTTCGGCGGCATATTCGCGCTGATGATTAAAGTGCTGCCGTGGCTGCTGCTGGCGGTGGCGGTGGTGTGGGTGATCCGTACGGTGAAGGCGCCGAAAGTGCCTGATTATCGTCGCACTTCACGTTACAGCCGGACGAATCGCTGGCGTTACTAATAAGTTGCGGGGTTGATCACAACCTCGCAACTTTCCGGCCTGCTTTGGCCGGCAAAGCATGTTCTTTGCTGAGTCTATCTGTCACTATGTCAGCCGTGTTACCGAATTCATCAGCGCTGTACCCTACATGCGGCGCGAACAATAAAAAAGAAAGGGCTTCCTGCGGGAAGCCCTAATTCATTCAGGGAATCAATAAGCTGGAACCTTGCGTACTGCGGCTCTCCAGTGTCTTATGGGCGCGTGCGGCGTCTTCGAGCGCGAACTTCTGGCCTTCCGCTACCTCCACTTTGATAACCCCGCTGGCGATCAGCGAAAAGAGTTCGTTGCTGGCTTCTTCCAGCTCGGCGCGGTTGGTCAGATAGCCGTTTAGCGACGGCCGGGTGACGTAAAGCGAGCCTTTCTGGTTAAGAATCCCGAGATTCACGCCGGTGACCGGGCCGGAGGCGTTGCCGAAGCTCACCATCAACCCACGGCGTTGCAGGCAGTCGAGCGACGACTCCCAGGTTTCTTTGCCCACCGAGTCATAGACCACACGGACTTTTTTGCCGCCGGTCAGCTCTCGCACTCTTTCAGGCACGCTTTCTTCACGGTAGTTGATGGTCTGCCAGGCGCCCGCCTGCTTCGCCCGCTGGGCTTTTTCCGCAGAACCGACAGTACCGATAAGCCGCGCGCCCAGCGCTTTCGCCCACTGGCAGGCGATAAGCCCGACGCCGCCCGCCGCGGCATGGAACAGAAACATCTCGTCGGGTTTGATTTCGTAGGTTTTGCGCAGGAGATAAAAGACCGTCAGCCCTTTTAAAAAGCAGGCCGCCGCCTGTTCAAAAGAGATGACGTCCGGGAGCACGACGGCTTTGTCCGCCGGCACGTTATGGACCGAGCTGTAAGCGCCGAGCGCCGACTGCGCGTAGACGACGCGATCGCCCGGTTTCAGGTGCGTCACGCCGCTGCCGACTTTCGTCACGACGCCCGCGGCTTCGGTGCCAAGGCCCGCCGGGAGCGCCGGGGCGGGTAGAGACCGCTGCGAATATAGGTGTCGATATAGTTGATGCCGATGGCTTTGTTTTCCACCTGCACTTCCAGCTCGTCCGGGGCGGCCGGGGTAAACGTCACCGCTTTTAACACTTCTGGTCCGCCATGCTGGCTGAACTCAATACGCGTCGCCATAGGAACTCCTTGTTAAGTGTCGGGCATGAACGCGGGAGCGTGCAAACTGAGTACAAAACGACTCAGATCAGATACACTCCTCATTCTCTCTGATGATGATTTTTGGTAACTCCATTCACTATGGCAGGAAATAAACCCTTCAACAAACCTACTGAACCGCGTGACCCGCAGGTCGCCGGGCTGAAAATGCCGCCGCATTCCATGGAGGCGGAACAGTCGGTGTTGGGCGGTTTAATGCTGGATAACGAGCGCTGGGACGATGTGGCCGAGCGCGTCGTGGCCGAGGATTTTTACACCCGCCAGCACCGCATGATCTTCACCGAAATGCATCGCCTGCAGGAGATGGGCAAACCCATCGATCTGATTACGCTTTCCGAATCGCTGGAGCTCCAGGGACAGCTGGAAAGCGTCGGCGGTTTTGCGTATCTCGCGGAGCTTTCTAAAAACACGCCAAGCGCCGCGAATATCAGCGCCTATGCGGATATCGTGCGCGAACGCGCGGTCGTGCGCGACATGATTTCTGTCGCCAATGAGATAGCCGACGCCGGTTACGATCCGCAGGGCCGCAGCAGCGAAGATCTGCTCGATCTCGCCGAATCGCGCGTATTCCAGATAGCCGAAAACCGCGCCAATAAAGACGAAGGCCCGAAGAGTATCGATCAGATCCTCGAAGCCACCGTCGCGCGTATCGAATCGCTTTACCAGCAGCCGCATGACGGCGTGACAGGCGTTGATACGGGCTATCAGGATCTCAACAAAAAGACCGCGGGCTTACAGCGCTCGGATCTGATCATCGTAGCGGCGCGTCCGTCGATGGGTAAAACTACGTTCGCGATGAACCTGTGCGAAAACGCCGCGATGCTGCAGGATAAACCGGTGCTGATCTTCTCCCTTGAGATGCCCGGCGAGCAGATCATGATGCGTATGCTGGCGTCGCTCTCCCGCGTGGATCAGACGCGCATTCGTACCGGTCAGCTCGATGATGAGGACTGGGCGCGTATTTCCGGCACCATGGGCATCCTGCTTGAGAAGCGCAATATGTATATTGACGACTCCTCGGGCCTGACGCCGACGGAAGTCCGCTCACGCGCGCGCCGTATTTTCCGCGAGCACGGCGGCTTAAGCCTGATTATGATCGACTACCTGCAATTGATGCGCGTGCCGTCGCTCTCCGATAACCGTACGCTGGAAATTGCCGAGATTTCCCGCTCGCTGAAAGCGCTGGCCAAAGAGCTTCAGGTGCCGGTGGTGGCGCTCTCGCAGCTTAACCGCTCGCTGGAGCAGCGCGCCGATAAGCGTCCGGTGAACTCGGATCTGCGTGAATCCGGCTCTATCGAGCAGGACGCCGACCTGATTATGTTTATCTATCGTGACGAGGTTTATCACGAAAACAGCGACTTAAAGGGCATCGCGGAGATTATTATCGGTAAACAGCGTAACGGCCCGATAGGCACGGTGCGCCTGACGTTTAACGGGCAGTGGTCGCGGTTTGATAATTATGCCGGGCCCCAGTACGACGACGAATAAAATCCCCGTCATCCTTCACGCCGCAGGTGCGTTGACCGCGCTCGCTCACCCCGGTCACTTAGTTCACTAAGCTCCCGGGGATTCACGAGCTTGTCGCCTTCCTGCAACGCGAATGATTTAGGGGATTTACAGTAACTCTTTAAATAAGCAAGGAAAGTCAATGCAAGCGGCAACTGTGGTAGTAAACCGCCGCGCTCTGCGTCACAACCTGCAACGCCTGCGTGAACTGGCGCCCGCCAGCCAGCTGGTTGCGGTGGTGAAGGCAAACGCCTATGGACACGGTCTTCTTGAGACCGCCCGCACTCTCCCTGATGCCGATGCGTTCGGCGTGGCCCGCCTCGAAGAGGCGCTGCGCCTGCGCGAAGGCGGCATTACCCAACCCATTCTTTTGCTCGAAGGCTTTTTTAACGCCGACGATCTACCGGCGATTGCCGCGCAACGGCTACACACGGCGGTACACAGCGAAGAGCAACTGGCGGCGCTGGAGCAGGCGACGCTGTCAGAGCCCGTCACCGTCTGGATGAAGCTCGACACCGGCATGCATCGCTTAGGCGTGCGCCCGGAAGCGGCGCAGGCGTTTTACAACAGGCTCGCGGCCTGTAAAAACGTGCGTCAGCCGGTGAACGTGGTGAGTCATTTCGCCCGCGCCGACGAGCCAGATTGCGGCGCTACCGAGCGCCAGCTCGATATTTTCAACAGCTTCACGCATGACAAACCGGGCAAGCGCTCGATTGCCGCCTCCGGCGGGATCCTGTTCTGGCCGCAGTCGCATTTTGATTGGATACGCCCCGGCATTATTCTCTACGGCGTGTCGCCGCTCGATACCCACCCATGGGGCGCGGAGCTTGGCTTTCAGCCTGCGATGTCGCTGATTTCAAGCCTTATCGCCGTGCGCGATCATAAAGCCGGCGAACCCGTCGGTTACGGCGGCACCTGGGTGAGCGAGCGCGACACGCGGCTCGGCGTCGTGGCGATGGGCTATGGCGACGGGTATCCGCGCTGCGCGCCCACCGGCACGCCGGTGTTAGTCAATGGCCGCGAAGTGCCGATTGTCGGGCGCGTGGCGATGGATATGATCTGCGTCGATTTAGGCCCCGATGCGCCGGAAAAAGCAGGTGATACAGTAGTGATGTGGGGCGAAGCGCTGCCGGTCGAACGTATCGCCGAAGTAACGGGAGTGAGTGCTTACGAACTTGTTACGCGGCTGACCTCCAGGGTGGCGATGCGTTACCTGGAGTGAAGGTAACGCACCGGCGTGTGAATGACTGACGGTGGGTGCGCTGCGCTTATCCACCCTACAAACACCGGGCTTCTTCTGTAGGGCGGGTAAGCGCAGCGCACCCGCCATGTTCCTGAACGCAGCGTACCCGCCACATCCCTCTCGATCTGCCGCGCTATCCGGTTTATTGTGAAGACACATCACACCGTAAATCTGGAGAACCAAGCGTGTTTCAGAATGTTGACGCCTACGCCGGCGACCCCATCCTTTCGCTGATGGAGCGCTTTAAAGAAGATCCACGCAGCGACAAAGTAAACCTGAGTATCGGCCTTTATTACAACGAACAGGGGATTATCCCGCAGCTACAGGCCGTGGCTCAGGCAGAAGCGCGCCTTAACGCGCAGCCACACGGCGCCTCGCTTTATCTCCCGATGGAAGGACTCAACCACTATCGCAGCGCGATTGCGCCGCTGCTGTTCGGCGCCGATCACCCGGCGCTGACCGCAGGCCGTATCGCCAGCATCCAGACAGTGGGCGGCTCAGGCGCGCTGAAAGTCGGTGCGGATTTCCTTAAACGCTACTTTCCACAATCCCGCGTCTGGGTGAGCGATCCGACCTGGGAAAACCACGTGGCCATCTTCAGCGGCGCCGGGTTTGAAGTAAGCACTTACCCCTGGTTTGACGAAGCCACCAACGGCGTGCGTTTTGAGGCATTGCTGGAAAAGCTCAACACCCTGCCTGCGCGCGATGTCGTGCTGCTGCACCCGTGCTGCCATAACCCGACCGGCGCGGATCTCACTAATGCCCAGTGGGATGCCGTCGTTGAGGTACTGAAAGCGCGCGAGCTGATCCCATTCCTGGATATCGCCTATCAGGGCTTTGGCGCCGGCATGGAAGAAGATGCCTATGCCATTCGCGCTATCGCCAGCGCAGGCCTCCCGGCGCTGGTCAGCAACTCGTTCTCCAAAATCTTCTCGCTCTATGGCGAGCGCGTGGGCGGGTTGTCGGTAGTCTGTAATGATGCAGACACCGCTGCGCGCGTACTGGGGCAGCTGAAAGCGACTGTGCGCCGCAACTACTCCAGCCCGCCGAATTTTGGCGCGCAGGTGGTGGCGACGGTGCTTAATGATGCCGCGCTGAAAGCGCAATGGCTCGCCGAGGTTGAAGCGATGCGCAGCCGCATTCTGGAGATGCGCCAGGCGCTGGTGGATGTCCTCAAAACGGAAGTGCCGGGGCGTAATTTCGATTATCTGCTCAGGCAGCGCGGGATGTTCAGCTATACCGGCCTCAGCGCCGCGCAGGTCGATCGCCTGCGTGACGAGTTCGGCGTTTACCTGATTAGCAGCGGTCGCATGTGCGTGGCGGGTCTCAACAGCCGTAACGTAAAACAGGTGGCGCAGGCGTTTGCCGCCGTGATGTAACGTGTTTTAAAAGCGCTGCCTGGCGGCGCTTTTTTTCTTATTTACCCACGTCTTGCGCCAATTCTGATCGATTTCACATTAATTTGTAACAGCTGTGAAATATTTGAACAGCTGGTTTATCTTGCATTTCATTCGTTGTAAAAATTCATAGCGCTTATATGATGGGTATTAATTATTTCTGGTGATTAGTCGACCAATGAATAAGTGGCTACAGCGGGTATCATTCATTGAATCTATTTAATCTCTGGATTAATTAGTTAGCACATTCACTCTTTTTTACATTTTTCCTTTGTAGGGATCAGGACGCCGCTATATATACCTGAGATTCCTTTTTATCGTAGTCAAATTATGGAACCACTGGTACGGCGGTAAAAATCGTTAGCCAGGAATCAGGGAAGATTAAGGAATAACTGTGAATGTCTGTCGTTTACGCGGATACACCGCGCTCCTGTCATTGCTGGCCGGCATTTATTCTCCGGTTAATGCGGAAGTCATTGCAAACCAGCAAGCATTAAACCAGCAACAGCAAGACGAAGCCCGCCGTGAAAGTCTGGTAACAGAGAGCAAATCATTACTTTCAACCGCAGCGGATAAACCCAAAGAGGGGCTGAACCTGCCTGAAGAGCAACCCTGTTACCCGGTGAATGCTATTCAGCTTGAGAATAAAAACGCGGTGGCGCACTGGATGACTTTTCAGGATGTGGCGCGGAGCGTGAAAGGAAAATGCGTCGGCATCAATGGTCTTAAAATTATTCATAAAGCGGTGCAAAACCGGTTGATAGAACACGGCTATATTACGACACGCGTGTTAATACCGGCGCAGGACCTCAAGAGCGGCACGCTTAAATTTCAAATTCTCCCGGGAACTATTAGCGAAATCGTCTTTAAGGGTGACGGCGGGAATTATATACATGCAATGAATAACTTCCCTGAGCATCAGGGCGATGTCCTTGATTTACGTGGCCTTGAACAGGGGCTTGAGAACCTGCAACGCACGCCAGGTTCTGAGGCCAATATTCAGTTATTGCCAGGAACGAAGCCTGGCGAAACGCTGGTGGAAGTGACGCGCAACCAACCGAAACACTGGCGGCTTGGTGCCTGGGCTGATGATTCCGGCAGCAAATATACCGGGCGCTACCAGGGCGGGCTGGCTTTTTATCTGGATAATCTGACCTCGCTTAACGATATGTTTTACGTCGCCTGGGGCGGAGGATTTAAAAATGAAGATGGTCACCGCAGCGATAACGTCTCGGCGTTTTACTCTGTCCCGTGGGGATACTGGCAGCTCGAACTGTACGGCAGCAAATACCGTTACACGCAAACTATCCACGATGGTGCATTCAGTTATCTGTACAGCGGCATCGAAAAGTACCTCAGCGCACAACTCAGTCGCGTGATTTACCGCAGCGCCAGCCAGAAGACCACCCTGGCATTAAAGGCCTTTCGTCGTAATTCCACCTATCTGCTTAATGATGTGGAGATTGAAGTGCAGCGGCGCAGAACCAGTAACTGGAAGCTGTCGCTGGAGCATCTGGCGTATCTGCCGTTAGGTCAGCTCAAAGCCAGTCTCGGCTATCAGAAAGCCGTGCACTGGTTCAATGAACAGGAAGATGCCGAAGAGCAGGTGGGCAACGCCGATCCGCAGGCGCGTATTATCACGTTGGGCGTCGATGGCGCGTTCCCGTTCAGACTCGGCAACCTTTCTTTGAGCTATGAACCGCATTTTATGTCGCAGATGTCGCCGGATCGCCTGACGCAGCCGGATAAATTCACGATCGGCAACCGCTGGACGGTGCGTGGTTTCGATGGCGAAACGACGATCTACGCTGATAAGGGTTGGTATGTGCGTAACGACATTAATCTCAACCTGCCGCAGTGGGGGATGCAGCCCTATCTTGGCGTCGACTATGGCGAAGTCAAAGGTTCGAAAAATGATTACTGGAGCGGCAAACATATGGCGGGTGCAGCACTGGGTGTACGCGGCGTAAAAGGTAAATTTGGCTACGATCTTTTTGCTGGCGTGCCGCTCATGAAACCTCAGGAAATGCATACCAGTCCCGTCACGCTTGGTTTCGCCATGCAGTGGCAATACTGACGACCTGACATCGTTTTTATCCTGTTCGCTGGCGCGCTGTGTAAAATTACAGCAGAATGCCAGCGAAATTTTGCCTTTTGCCGCTCAGCCTGCACACTTAGAAGATCACTATTTTTAAGGGAGCAGCGTATGTGGTTTCAACAAACCCTGGGATTAAAAGCCAGGCCGCGGGGTTTCCACTTGATCACTGATGAAATCGTCAGCCAGCTTCCCGCGCTTTCACAGGTGCAGGTCGGGTTACTACATCTCTTACTTCAGCACACCTCAGCCTCTTTGACGCTCAATGAAAATTGCGATCCTTCGGTACGTCGCGATATGGAGAGTCATTTTCTCAGTGCCGTGCCCGATAACGCACTTTACGAGCATGATGATGAGGGGCCGGACGATATGCCCGCGCATATTAAATCCTCCTCGCTGGGCGTTTCTCTGATATTGCCGGTCAAGCAGGGGCATCTGCTGCTCGGCACCTGGCAGGGGATCTGGCTTGGGGAACATCGTAACCATGGCGGTTCGCGTCGGATAATCGCGACGCTTCAAGGAGAATCTTTATGACGAATTCGGACTTGCTGGATTTCTGTATGAATAAACCGGGCGCTGAACAGAGCGAACACCAGGAGTGGAAAGCTGCGCAAATTAAAGTGGGCGATGTCATGTTTGCGATGGTGCATGAGGCCAACAATCGTTCTGCCGTCTCGCTGAAAACCAGCCCGGAACTGGCGGAACTGTTGCGTCAGGAGCATAAAGACGTGTTTCCCAGCGCACACCTTAATAAAGCGCACTGGAGCACGATCTATCTCGATGGCGAATTGCCGGATTCGCAGATCTATTATCTGGTCGACGCGTCGTATCAGCAGGTTGTTGGACAGTTGCCGGAGCATATTCGCCAGCAATTGTTGGTATAGCCATCATCGCGCTGAAGGAAATGCAGCGCAGCAATGCTGCATTTCTGGATTTTTTTTTATTTGAATTATTCATTTTATCAGAACGCTGATTTTTGCCCTGATCAATTGTGCTTTATATAAAAAATATATGTGTAATTTTACTCTATTCTAATAGTTATTATTTTTATTTTATCCAGAAAAAACAAGGAAATTGTTTTTTAATAACAGATAATCATTCTCGATAATAACGATCAAACATCTGAAAAGCGCTTTGTTTTATTATTTGGATATATGATTGACCTATACTAAAAACGCCTGTTGATTGAGATTGTTACTCATCTTCAAGGTATGCGTTCCAAGTATAGTTTATTGAAAAGTCATAAGGATGAGCAATGAAAAATAAAAATGGATCAACCTTTCGCGCCCCGAAAGAGTTGCGAGCTAAAATGGGCCCAGTCTGTTTCGCCACGCTTTTGGCATTAGGCATGGTGCAAAGCGCCGGTGCGGCAATTACCGCAGATACCAGCGCTGCGAACCAGCCGGGAATTCATACCAGTACTAGTGGCGCAACGGTTGTTGATATTAACAAGGCCAGCAGTGAGGGTGTGTCACACAATATTTATTCCGAGTTTAACGTTGATAAAAATGGTGTGGTGCTGAATAACAGCACGACCAATACGTCTACGCAGCAGGCTGGCAATATTAACGGTAACGCTAATCTGGCAGGTAACAGCGCAACGATTATCCTTAACGAAGTGCGTTCCTCCGATCCGAGTCAGTTGAATGGCATGGTAGAAGTGGCAGGGCAATCCGCTCAAGTGATTATCGCCAACCCGTCAGGCATTAGTTGTAACGGCTGCGGCTTTATTAACACCAACCATGCTACCCTGGCCACCGGTACGGCGAATTTCGATGATACGGGCAAACTGACCGGTTTTGACGTTCAGAAAGGGCAGGTAACTATCACTGGTGCTGGCATGGATGTTAATAATGCCGCGAAACCGCAGATGACGGATATTTACGCACGCTCTGTACAAGTGAATGCGAAGCTTCAGGCAAATAACCTGAACATCATCACGGGTGCAAATCGTATCAATATGAATGGTACAAAAGAAAAGATTAAAGCCGAAGGCGCTGCGCCTACTGTAGCGCTGGATGTCTCTTCGCTTGGTTCTATGTATGCCGGTAAAATCACGATGGTGGGTACCGAAGATGGTATGGGCGTGCGTCTGGATCATGCCGATATCACTGCGCAAAATGGGCTTTCAATTTCGACAAGCGGTAAGCTTGAAAACATTAACAGCGTGATTGCATCCGGCGCTGCGCTCTCTATTAATAGCCAGTCGCTGGATAACCGCAATGGTGAAATCCGCTCTGATGCCGGCGATCTGGTGCTCACTACACACCAGGATATCAACAACCACAACGGTAAGATCTCTGGTAATAACGTTTCCATTCATGGCGGTAATGCCGATAATACGGACGGTATTATTGAATCTAAAGACAACCTGTCTCTGACGGGCGCTACGCTCGACAACCGAAACGGCGTGATTAGCAGTAACGGGGATCTTAATGTCAACTACAATTTCAGCAATCATGAGGATCCTTCCGTTTATGCTATTAAAAACGAGAACGGCGTGATTGCTTCCAACGGCAACATGTATATCCAGACGGCTAACATTGATAACAATAGCGGTCTGATTACTGCCAACAAAGCGTTGTCGTTAAATGCCGCTAAGCTTGTCAACACGAACAGTGATGATTTCGTCGCCAGTGCAAACTGGAAAGGGGAAAATCAGGCGGGAGGGATTTACGCCGGTGAAAGTGATGGCAACAATACCCACTCTCACTATATGACGGGTGAATCCACTATTAATGCTGCATTGCTGGATAATGAAGCAGGTCGTATCGTTTCTACTGGAAAAAATACCGATCTGCACATCACCAGCACCCAGGAAATCAATAACAATAACGGTGTTATCGATGCTGCAAAATCGCTGACTATTGATCAACGTAACCAGTTCAGCAACGGCAACGGTAAAGTGACCGCGGCTCAGGATATCAACATTAATGCTTATGATTTCTCCTCTGACAGTAAAGGTGAAATCAAGGCGGACAATGTTAATCTTCATACCAGCGGCATGTTCAATAACAGCGGGGCTATCACAGCTTTGGGCGATTTATTGCTCACCGTAGGTGATGCGCATAGTTACCAGTCTGAGATCAACTATAACAAAGGCAAAATTACTGCGGGCGGCGCGATGACGGTGCAAACCGATAAGACCAACTTTGTCAACGAAGGTGCCATTAAAGCAGGCGATGCGCTGAACTGGCATGGCTACAACGTGACAAACACAGGTTCTATCGGCAGCGACAGCGATATCCGCTTTACCGTTCAGTCCCTGAAAAATGCAAATGGCGCGACGATTGACGGTAAGAGTGTCACCATCAGCGGCGCGGTAGATAACCAAGGTACGATCACGCCGGATTATATCCCGGATAACGGGCCAGTTCCGAATCCGGATAATAATGATGGCCATACTCCGATGCCAGCTCCAGCTCCGCAACCGGATAACAATGGTGGTCATACTCCGATGCCAGCCCCAGCTCCGCAACCGGATCATCATCCTGATACCCATTCGGAACCTTCTTCAGGTTCTTCTTCCACATATAGCCATCATTAATCCTTTCAAGCCCCGCTTCGGCGGGGCTTTTATTTCAGTTTACTGGCGATCGTGCCGGTCGCGAGATCCAGCAGCCGCATCGTCACTGACTGGATCCGCGTCCGCAACGCTATTTCGCTACTGTTAGCGTGGATCTGCGCGATCGCTTTCTGTTTATTTAACACTGCCGCCAGTTCTTCTTTATCGATCACTCCCTGCGCCCGATCGAACAGCGCCTGCGCGGCGATCTCCGTGCTGGTTCTGATAAACGTGTCACGATCCTCAACGCCCTGCTTTAACAGGCCCATAAATTCGTCCGCGGCAATCTTTCCAGCGCTTTTCTGGAACGACGGGGAAGCCAGCAGCTGACTGATGGCGCTAATCAATGCACTCATGGGCAATCTCCTTTACTGACATGGCGAAGCGGGTCGGCTGCATTCACCCCGGACGGCTTCGAGATAAGCCAGCCGGGCCTGGTCGCGCCAGAGCGCGGCCTGCGCCGGGGTAAAAGGACGCTGTTGTCTGAGCAAACGGGCATGGTCTTCACGGTAAATTGCCTGCAACAGACGCAGATTATCGGTGCGTAACGGGTCATGAAGGCTTTCGGAATAAGCAATGGCTTCGGCAAAGCGCAGCCGCAGATGGCGGTCCTCATCAGCCAACGCTGTGGTGTCCAGTGTGCCGGACGGCGCGGTAAAATCGTCGATGAACTGCAAATGCGCCGCCATCAGGTCGGTTAATTGCGCATGCGCCCGCGGCTGGTAATTGTCGATGAGACTACAGGCTGAAAGCACAACGGCCAGCCACAGCAGCCAGCTTCGCCCGGAAAGCGTTGGCGTCGATACATGGGTCATGATGTCCTCGTACGTTTGCCCGTTCTGTGTGAAATTCAGCATCAGAAAGCGGCGCGCGCAAATCATCGCTGCTCACGCGCGTGACAGAAAACATCATCAAAAAGCATTGAGGAAAAACGAGAGGCGCGTCGGGCCATATGACCCGACGCGCTGAGGGTTACTGCAGAAGCGGTTTCAGGAAGCGCGCCGTGTGCGAGGCTTCGCACTCCGCCACGGTTTCCGGCGTGCCGGAGACGAGGATCTCGCCGCCGCCGCTGCCGCCTTCCGGGCCCAGATCGACGATCCAGTCGGCGGTTTTGATCACATCCAGGTTATGCTCAATCACCACGATCGTGTTGCCCTGATCGCGCAGCTGATGCAGTACCGCCAGCAGTTGCTGGATATCCGCGAAGTGCAGGCCGGTCGTCGGTTCATCGAGAATATAGAGCGTCTGCCCGGTGCCGCGTTTTGAGAGCTCGCGGGCGAGCTTCACACGCTGGGCTTCACCGCCGGAAAGCGTGGTGGCGGACTGCCCCAGACGGATGTAGGTCAGACCGACATCCATCAGCGTTTGCAGCTTGCGCGCCAGCGCCGGCACCGCGTCGAAGAACTCACGCGCTTCTTCGATGGTCATATCCAGTACTTCATGGATAGTCTTGCCTTTGTATTTGATCTCCAGCGTTTCGCGGTTATAACGCTTGCCTTTGCACTGGTCGCACGGCACGTAGATATCCGGCAGGAAGTGCATCTCAACCTTGATAACCCCGTCGCCCTGGCAGGCTTCACAGCGCCCGCCGCGCACGTTAAAGCTAAAGCGGCCCGGCGTATAGCCGCGCGAACGCGCTTCCGGTACGCCTGCGAACAGCTCGCGCACTGGCGTAAACACGCCGGTGTAGGTCGCTGGGTTCGAGCGCGGCGTACGACCGATCGGGCTCTGGTCGATATCGATAACCTTATCGAAATGCTCCATGCCCTGGACATCGCGATACGGCGCAGGTTCGGCGATGGTCGCGCCATTGAGTTGGCGCTGGGCAATCGGGAACAGCGTATCGTTGATAAGCGTCGATTTACCTGAACCGGAAACCCCGGTCACGCAGGTAAAGAGCCCTACCGGCAACGTCAGGGTCACATCTTTCAGGTTGTTGCCGCGCGCGCCGGTCAGCTTCAGTACTTTTTCCGGGTCGGCTTTCACGCGTTCCTTCGGCACTTCAATCTTGCGCTTACCGCTCATGAACTGCCCGGTCAGCGATTCCGGCACCGCCATAATGGCGTCAAGCGGGCCTTCCGCGACCACCTGGCCGCCATGCACGCCAGCGCCAGGGCCGATGTCGATTACGTGATCGGCGGCGCGGATGGCGTCTTCATCGTGCTCCACCACAATCACGGTGTTGCCGAGATTACGCAGGTGAATCAGCGTGCCGAGCAGGCGTTCGTTATCGCGCTGATGCAGGCCGATGGACGGCTCATCCAGCACGTACATCACGCCGACCAGGCCCGCGCCAATCTGGCTTGCCAGACGGATACGCTGCGCCTCGCCGCCCGAAAGCGTTTCCGCCGAACGGGAGAGCGTCAGGTAGTTCAGGCCGACGTTAACCAGGAATTTCAGGCGATCGCCAATCTCTTTCAGCACCTTTTCGGCGATTTTGGCGCGCTGGCCGGAGAGCTTCATGTTATTGAAGAACTCCATCGCGTGGCCGATGCTCATATCGGAAATGGTCGGCAGCGCCGTGTTTTCGACAAACACGTGGCGCGCTTCGCGACGCAGGCGCGTGCCTTCACAGGTGGCGCAGGGACGGTTGCTGATAAATTTCGCCAGCTCCTCGCGCACCGCGTTGGACTCGGTCTCTTTGTAGCGACGCTCCATATTATGCAGCACGCCTTCGAACGGATGACGACGCACGGACGTATCGCCGCGATCGTTCATGTATTTGAATTCGATGGTTTCTTTACCGGAGCCGAACAGCACCGCGTGTTGCACTTTTTCGTTGAGCGTATTCCAGGGCGCTTCGACGTCGAACTTATAGTGGTCGGCAAGCGAGCGCAGCATCTGGAAATAGTAGAAATTGCGACGATCCCAGCCGCGAATGGCGCCGCCCGCAAGCGACAGCTCGCCGTTCTGCACCACGCGATCCGGATCGAAATATTGCTGCACGCCAAGGCCGTCACAGGTCGGGCAGGCGCCAGCCGGGTTGTTGAACGAAAACAGGCGCGGCTCAAGCTCACGCATACTGTAGCCGCAGATCGGACAAGCGAAGTTGGCGGAGAACAGCAACTCTTCCGCTTTTGCGTCATCCATATCCGCCACCACCGCCGTACCGCCGGAAAGCTCCAGAGCGGTTTCAAACGATTCGGCCAGGCGCTGCGCTAAATCTTCACGTACCTTGAAGCGGTCTACGACCACTTCGATGGTGTGTTTCTTCTGCAATTCCAGCTTCGGCGGATCGGAAAGATCGCACACTTCGCCGTCAATACGGGCGCGGATATAGCCCTGGCTTGCCAGGTTTTCCAGCGTCTTGGTGTGCTCGCCTTTGCGTTCTTTAATGACGGGCGCCAGCAGCATCAGGCGTTTGCCTTCCGGCAGCGCCAGCACGTTATCCACCATCTGGCTGACGGTTTGCGCAGCCAGCGTGACGTCGTGATCCGGGCAACGGGGTTCGCCGACGCGGGCATACAGCAGACGCAGGTAGTCGTGAATTTCAGTGATGGTCCCCACGGTAGAACGTGGGTTATGGGAGGTCGACTTCTGCTCGATGGAGATAGCAGGCGACAGCCCTTCGATATGATCGACATCCGGCTTTTCCATCAGCGACAGGAACTGACGCGCGTACGCGGAAAGCGACTCGACATAACGGCGCTGGCCTTCGGCGTAGAGCGTGTCGAAAGCCAGTGAAGACTTGCCGGAACCCGACAGCCCGGTCACGACGATCAGTTTGTCGCGCGGAATGACGAGGTTGATATTTTTGAGATTGTGGGTGCGGGCGCCCCGAACTTCTATCTTATCCATTCACCTTTCCTGGATTTGAACGCTAATGCCTGGGTGTTTGAAGGACAACCGGTGGCCAGAAACGGTTAATTATGACACAATTTAACCTGAATGGATATCCAGTATTTATGTGCAACCGTGTATACTGTGTGAACATTTCCTGAAGCCGTCTCGCAGCTATCAACATTGAAGGCTGACGTGGTAGAATGGAATGTTTACACTATTAAGAAATGTTTTCAGGAGACACGATCATGGCCAGCAGAGGCGTAAACAAGGTGATTCTCGTCGGTAATCTGGGGCAGGACCCGGAAGTACGCTACATGCCGAACGGCGGGGCCGTGGCGAACCTGCGCCTGGCGACTTCCGAATCCTGGCGCGACAAGCAGACCGGTGAGATGAAAGAAGTGACCGAATGGCACAGCGTTGTGCTGTACGGCAAGCTGGCGGAAGTGGCGGGCGAATACCTGCGCAAAGGCTCGCAGATCTACATCGAAGGTCAGCTGCGCACGCGTAAGTGGCAGGATCAGAGCGGTCAGGATCGCTACTCTACCGAAGTCGTGGTTAACGTCGGCGGCACCATGCAGATGCTGGGCGGCCGTCAGGGCGGCGGCGCACCGGCAGGCGGCAACATGGGCGGCGGCCAGCAGCAGGGCGGTTGGGGTCAGCCTCAGCAGCAGCAGCAGGGCGGCGGCGCGCAGTTCAGCGGCGGCGCACAGTCCCGTCCGCAGCAGCAGGCGCCAGCGCCTTCTAATGAACCGCCAATGGATTTCGATGACGATATCCCGTTCTGATAACGCGGCGTTCCGCCCGGAATGCCCTGCTTCAGAATGCATTGAAAAGCTCTGCTCCGGCAGGGCTTTTTCTTTACCCTTTTTCAGCCTGGTTGTGCGGCGCTTTCTGCCTGAATGCACGAGAAAGGCTCGTCTGCCTGCAAGCGCTTGCCGCCATGGCGCACTTCATAATGGCAAACCACGCCTCATAGCCTCCCCGGCTGGCACGATTAAACTGTCATCAAATGAAGGGCATGGCGCTTTTACACGGCGCGGCGCTAAATCTCACCGGACGAATGCCGATATAGGTTTCATGAAGTATTCATACGTTCCGTACGTTTTCGGCAGGGATGCCCCAAGTTCAGGTTAGCCCATGTCAGAAAGAGATCGCGACCAACTCCTTAGCCAGGCGACCGACCAGTACTGGCAACACATAATTCCGATCGTCTGGCTGGCGTTGATGATTCACGTCGGGCTGATTTTCCTGTTTCTGTCGATGAGCATTCCGACGCTCGCTATTTTTAACATCTTCAGCGTGATGGTTTATATCCACTGCCTGAATGAGATAGAGCACTACCGGTATCTGTATGTCGGTACCCTGATGAGTGTGGAAATTCTGGCGCATGCCGTTGCCACTACGGTGTTGCTGGGCTGGGAGAGTAATTTTTATCTGTTTGTTTTTTCGCTGATACCGATAGTGTCGTTCAGCTTCCAGCAAGTGCCGGTACGGCGCGCGCTGTTCCTGGGGGCGATTGCGGTTCTCGGAACGGTGGGTTACGCCCTGCGGCACCACACCGGTACGGCGTCGGGGTTAAGCCCGTCGGTGCTGAATGGTATCGGCATCGCCAATGCGGTGATGGCGATTAGCTTTTTAATGTATACCACGCTGCGTTCAGTCGAATTCACCCATACGATGAAACTGGATCTTTTTAACACCGCGAGCCGCGACAGCCTGACGAACCTGTATACCCGACGCCACTTTATGCATCAGGTGTCCCTGTTGGAAAAAGAACCCGGCACCCATAATGTGGCGCTGTTGCTGCTGGATATCGACCATTTCAAAACGATTAACGACAGTTGCGGCCACAGTTACGGAGATATGATTTTGCAGCGCATCGCGCGGGCGATTACCGACAACGTGCGCGAAAGCGACATCGTGGCGCGCTGGGGCGGCGAAGAGTTTTTGGTCCTGATGCCGGATACGTCGCTGTCAGACGCCAGACGGGTGGCGGAGCGGCTGCTGACGCGGATTCAGGAGTGGGTCGGCCAGACCGATAAAAACCCACGTGAAGTCACCGCGACGCTTGCTCTCAGCGCCTTTGGCAAGGACGAGGCGTTTGAAAAAGCGCTTAATCGCGCCGATAAAATGTTGTACGCCGGTAAGCAGCAGGGGCGAAACCGCCTGGTGATAGCGGATTAACATACTGATTCAGAGATTAAAACGGATAAAAAATAACCCCTGGGTACTCCTTAGTTAGCATTTTCCTGGTGGTGTCGAAGTGCCATGCTCTGCGATTCCTTCCTGTGCGACGGCGTTTATTGACGTGCGCGCCAGTTGCCGCCCGCAGGTGAATTTCACACAGGGAATGCAAGCGATGACACAGGAACATAATCCGTTTACCGCCGCCTGGAGCCGTAACGGTAATCTGCTCTGCCATGGCCACTGGATCATTACGTTCGAAGCGCGCCCGGTGACGCTGCCGCAACACTGGCAGGATAAGGCGATGAACACCTGGGGGATCTACTCGATTATCGATCCCGAGGATGAGACGTTCGCCGACGGGCTGGAAGAAGATGAGTGGATTGTCGAGAACGTCGAATGGCTGACCGACTGGTTTTTCGATAATGACATTCCGCTGGAGGAGCGCTACTACCGCGCCTTCTGGCGGGCGGTGAATAAAGCGGACTGGCGCTGCACCAGTTGCGCGGGCTGTATGTAAGGGCGTTGCAGGAAACAAAAAAGCCCCTGATGCAGGGGCTTAAAGGAAAGGCGGCGGTGTTATCAGGTCACCACCATCGGCCATTCCGGCGGCGTGTGGCTCATCACTTCCACCATCACGTCTTTTATATTGTGCCACATAGCGTGAAAGTCGAGGCTGACGCCGAGCAGCCCGGTCGCGAATACGCAGGAAGCGACGATACCCAGCCCGCTGCTGATCACTGCCAGCGCCTGGTAGTCGGATTTACGAAACTGAATATTAAGCGTGCTGGCAAGAAACATTAAAACCGCACCCAGAAGTTGCCAGCGCATCAGTACCATGCTGGCGGTAAGCGTAGCCATGAAACCTGTCCTCAAAAACAATCTGCCGCGCGGAGGGCCGGGGAGAGACAGCACTGGCCTGGCGCGGCGCTAAAATTTAACGTGACGGCAAGTATGTAAACTTGCACACTAAGTGTGAACTGTATCACATTTGTTGTTTTATTCGCCAGTCTGGCGGGTGCGTTTTGATGGAAAAACGCACGATAAATGTGCTGACCGATGACCGTGCGGAATAAAAAAATGGTCAAAAAGAACGCGCTTAAAAAATCCTCGCCGGATTTTGCCGATGCATAAATTTTCATTTCGACACAAAAAAAGGCGGGCCGTACATTTTTTCGACAGCTGCGAGTAATTTAACTTAAAACGCTTTCTGAAGTGGTTGATGAATTTTTAGCACCGACATTAACGCCAATATTTCACTTAAGAAAAATTAATTAGCCATTCCCTATTTTCCTTATGGCAAATTTTAATGTTTCGCGCGAAATAGTGGATGGATAACTGGAAATGGCTATTGCCAATGCGTGCTGATTGATGCAACGTAAACACCTGTTTGCGATGTGTCTCATCATGCGATTAATGTGACACAGAAAGCAGGGATATGAGGCCATAATGAATTTCAGGGCACGACGTCAGGCGTTGCGAATCTCAGGCATAATCATGGTGGTCTTACTGCCTGTGATGCTTGCGCTTTGGATCGCCCATCACCGGGCGGTCAATGAGACGCGTGCACATCTGGATACCTTCGCGCAACTGGTTCTCAACCGTACCGAACTGGTGTTAAGCCACGTCGAAGAAACCCGTAACGAAGCCGAAAAATATCAGGGCGAAATATGCTCTTCGGCGCATCAACGAAATATGCTGGATATTTCTCGCGGACAAATATTCATCGAAGATTTAATTTACGCGCAAGGCGACGAGTTATTATGTTCGACCCTGTTCGATCAGCCTTTTATTCTGTCTCCCGCTAATTATACCCGCACGCCAGATGTTGCTTATTATTATTATCGTGATACGCCGTTCTTTTCCGGCCATAAGATGATTTATTTGCGTAAGGGAAATTATGTCGCTGTGGTTAACCCACTTTCCTTTAGCGAAATATTATCCAGTGACGCCACCATTTCTTATGGCGTGTATGACACCGTTACCCGGGAATTCTTTTCGGTAAGTGAAAAAGCCGACGCCCGCGCGTTTGCGCCTTTTGCGCGTTCGCAAAACGCCGATTTCCAGAAGGATGGTCGTTTCTGGTCAATCGTGCTGTCCGGTAAGCGCCCGATTGCCGTTGCCGTCTCAACAAGCGACGCCTGGTTCTGGCAGGCGTGGCGCCGTCAGATGTCAGTTATGCTGCCGCTCGGGCTTATCATGGGCGGTTTGCTGGTTTTTCTCGGCTCGCGTACCCGCAACCGTTTCAACTCGCCAGGCCGCCAGCTCCAGCGCGCGTTGCAAAAACGAGCGCTGCGCCTGCATTATCAGCCGATTATGGATATCAAACACGGCATGTGCGTCGGGGCCGAGGCGCTGCTGCGCTGGCCTGGCTATAACGGTCAGGTGATGAGCCCGGCGGAGTTTATCCCGCTTGCGGAAAAAACCGGGATGATCGCGCAGGTGACTGATTATGTGGTAGAAGAGTTGTTTAATGACTTAGGCCATTTCCTGGCGACCCACCCGCAAATTTATATTTCCATTAACCTTTCCGCCTCGGATTTCCATTCGTCGCGCCTGATTGCGTTAATCGAAGGGAAAAATAGCCAGCACGGGGTGCGGGCGCAGCAAATCAAGATTGAAGTGACCGAACGGGGCTTTATTGACGTGCCGCGCACCACGCCGGTTATTCAGGCGTTTCGCCAGTCGGGCTTTGAGATTGCTATCGACGATTTCGGCACCGGATATTCCAATCTTCATAATCTCTATTCGCTGAATGTCGATATTCTGAAAATTGATAAATCGTTTATTGATACCTTAACCACGAACAGCACCAGCCATTTGATTGCGGAGCATATTATCGATATGGCCCAGAGTCTGCGGCTGAAAATTATCGCCGAGGGCGTGGAAACCGCCGAACAGGTGGGCTGGTTGTTAAAGCGTGGCGTGCAGTATTGCCAGGGCTGGCATTTCTCAAAAGCGCTGCCGCGTCAGGAGTTTGTCGCCTGGCTGCAACAGGATGACGCCCGGGGAATACCGGGCTGGCAGAGCTGCACCGTTAATCGTCAGGCGCTCTGACGATAATCACTCGGCGTGCGGTCGAACTGACGGCGGAAAATTCGCGAGAACGTCTGCTGCGACACATAGCCATAATCCATTGCAATATCAAAAATCGGCCGTCGGGTCGTGCGTAACTCCTGCGCCGCCAGTTGCAGGCGACGCTTGCGAATATACTCACCCAGCGTCTGATGCATGACGGTACGGAACATCCGCTGTAAATACCATTTCGAATAGCCCGACTTCTTTGCCACCACATCAATATTCAGTGGCTGGTCAATATGCTCATCAATCCATTGCGTCAGTGCGTGGATAATTTCCTGATGTGACATAAGCCGTCCTCTTCCTCTGTTTTGGGTTAGCCGTTCTTATGGTCAGCGAGTATAATTCCTCAAGTTAACTTGAGGTAAAGCCCCTGATGGAAAAGAAAGCACCCAGAATCAAATCGCTGCTGACGCCAGGCGAAGTCGCGAAGCGCAGCGGCGTTGCGGTCTCCGCGCTGCACTTTTATGAAAGCAAAGGGCTGATTAAAAGCACCCGTAACAGCGGCAATCAACGTCGTTACCGGCGCGACGTGCTGCGTCAGGTGGCGATCATTAAAATCGCCCAGCGCATCGGCATTCCGCTGGCGACGATTGGCGAGGCTATCGGCGTGTTGCCGGAAGGACATAACCTGAGCCCGAAGGCCTGGAAGCAGCTCTCCACCCAGTGGCGTGAGGAGCTGGACAGGCGCATTAAAACGCTGACCGCGCTGCGCGACGATCTCGACGGCTGCATCGGCTGCGGCTGTCTGTCACACCGCGATTGTCCGCTACGCAACCCCGAGGACCGTCTGGGCGCGCAGGGCAGCGGGGCGCGTCTGCTGGAAGACGAATAAGCGGCGCGCAAACAAATTCTGTGCGTCAATGGTGGATTCTCTATAGTTAATGCAATGAAAAGCGAAAGGAAAACGCCATGCTGACGGTCCACCATCTGAATAATTCCCGCTCGCAGCGCATTCTTTTTGCGCTTGAAGAGCTCGGTTTACCCTACGAACTGGTGCGTTACCAGCGCGAGCCGACCATGCTGGCGCCGCCTGCGCTCAAGAAAGTGCATCCGCTCGGCAAGTCGCCGGTGCTGGAAGATAAAGGCCAGAAAATTATCGAGTCCGGCGCGATTCTGGAATATCTCCAGGAAACCTATGACACCGAACAGCGCCTGAAGCCGCTGAGCGCGGAGGAGAAAATCCAGTACCGCATCTGGCTCCATTACGCCGAAGGGTCTTTGATGCCGCTGCTGTTGATGAAGCTGGTGTTTGGCAGCCTCGGTAAAAAGCCTGTCCCGCTCGGGCTTCGCACCATCGGCAAAGCGCTTGGGCAGGGCGTGCAGAAAGCCTGGCTCAATAAGCAGATAGCCACCCACACGCGTTTTATGGAAGATCACCTGACGCTGCATCCCTGGTTTGCCGGGCAGACGTTCAGCATGGCGGATATTCAGATGAGCTTCCCGATTATCGCCCTGCTGGCGCGCAGCGAATCCGGCGAGTTCCGTCAGCTTCGCGCCTGGCTCACCAATCTTCAGGCGCGACCGGCCTGGCAGCGCGCGATTGAAAAAGGCGGTCCGCTGGAGATCCCCGGCAGTTAATTACGCAGGCCTTCACCCGAAGGCCTGTTTTTTGCGCATCAACGATATCGTTTGCGCAGCCTGCGCTGAATTATTCATCAGCCGACGTAACTTTTTGCCAAAAGCCATAAAGTTCAGTTGAAAAACCCCGTCCTAAGGCTGGATAATCGTTTGCCTAAAAATTTTGTCGTTTTTTGCGCGTGGAGTTAAACGTTTGCTTTTTGTGGCCCCTCCAAAACCACAAACAGAACGCAGGGAGTTAACGTTTGATCCGCAGCGGGTTGTTTGCCACGCGCGAGCTTTAAAAACTATCACTTTCAGGGGATGTCTCATTATGTCTACGCCTTCTGCGCGTAACGGCGGTTCACTCGACGCCTTTTTTAAAATTTCCGCGCGCGGCAGTAACGTGCGCCAGGAGATTGTTGCCGGTCTCACCACTTTTCTTGCGATGGTCTATTCCGTGATTGTCGTGCCGGGGATGCTTGGCAAAGCCGGTTTCTCGCCTGCCGCCGTGTTCGTCGCCACCTGTCTGGTGGCTGGCGTCGGTTCCATCGTGATGGGGCTGTGGGCGAATCTGCCGCTGGCTATCGGCTGCGCCATTTCGCTGACCGCCTTTACGGCGTTTAGCCTGGTGCTCGGACAGCACATCAGCGTACCCGTCGCGCTCGGCGCGGTCTTCCTGATGGGCGTGCTCTTTACCGTTATTTCTGCAACCGGCATTCGTAGCTGGATCCTGCGCAACCTGCCGCAGGGCGTGGCGCACGGCACCGGCATCGGCATCGGTCTGTTCCTGCTGCTGATTGCCGCCAACGGCGTAGGCCTGGTCATTAAAAACCCGCTCGACGGCCTGCCGGTGGCGCTCGGTCATTTCGCGAGCTTCCCGGTTATCATGTCGCTGATTGGGCTGGCGGTGATTATCGGTCTTGAGAAACTGAAAGTGCCGGGCGGCATTCTGCTGACCATTATTGGCATTTCAATTGTTGGCCTGATCTTCGACCCGACGGTGAAATTCACCGGCCTGTTCGCCATGCCGTCGCTGAGCGATGAAAACGGAAATTCGCTGATTGGCAGCCTCGACATCATGGGCGCGCTCGATCCCGTGGTTATTCCGAGCGTGCTGGCGCTGGTGATGACCGCCGTGTTCGACGCCACCGGCACCATTCGCGCGGTCGCAGGCCAGGCGAATCTGCTGGATAAAGACGGCCAGATCATCGACGGCGGCAAAGCGCTGACCACCGATTCCCTCTCCAGCGTCTTCTCAGGCCTGGTGGGCGCGGCGCCGGCTGCGGTTTATATCGAATCTGCCGCTGGCACCGCCGCGGGCGGTAAAACGGGCCTGACGGCGATTACCGTCGGCGTACTGTTCCTGCTTATCCTGTTCCTCTCGCCGCTCTCTTACCTGGTACCGGCGTACGCCACGGCGCCTGCGCTGATGTATGTCGGTCTGCTGATGCTGAGCAACGTGGCGAAAATCGATTTCGCCGATTTCGTTGACGCCATGGCGGGGCTTATCACCGCGGTGTTTATCGTGCTGACCTGCAACATCGTGACCGGCATCATGATCGGTTTTGCGTCGCTGGTGATTGGCCGCATCGTCTCGGGCGAGTTCCGCAAGCTTAATATCGGCACAGTGATTATCGCCATCGCGCTGGTCGCTTTCTACGCGGGCGGCTGGGCAATCTAAACCTTTCTTTAATAAAGCGGGCTACGGCCCGCTTTTTCCTGCTTTCAGGGCACAACCTGATTCCTTTTCCGGCGCGTCAATGTTCTATTATCAAAGGTGAGTCTTACATCACAGATAATAAGGAGCCGCTCAGACCGCATGGAAATCTTTTTTACCATCCTCATCATGACCCTCATGGTATCGCTCTCCGGGGTCGTCACCCGTATGCTGCCATTCCAGATCCCGCTGCCGCTGATGCAGATAGCCATCGGGGCGCTGCTCGCCTGGCCTACGTTCGGTCTGCACGTCGACTTTAATCCGGAGCTGTTCCTGGTCCTGTTTATTCCGCCGCTGCTGTTTGCCGACGGCTGGAAAACCCCGACCCGCGAATTCCTCGATCACGGTCGCGAAATTATCGGCCTCGCGCTGGCGCTGGTGGTGATAACCGTCGTGGGTATCGGTTTTCTTATCTACTGGATGGTGCCGGGCATTCCGCTGATCCCCGCTTTCGCGCTTGCGGCGGTGTTGTCGCCAACCGATGCGGTGGCGCTTTCCGGTATTGTCGGCGAAGGCCGCATCCCGAAAAAAATCATGGGGATTTTGCAGGGCGAGGCGCTGATGAATGACGCCTCCGGCCTGGTGTCGCTGAAATTCGCCGTGGCGGTTGCGATGGGGACGATGATCTTTACCGTAGGCGGCGCGTCGCTGGAATTTTTAAAAGTGGCGATTGGCGGCCTGCTCGCCGGTATCGCGGTGAGCTGGCTGTATGGCCGCTCGCTGCGCCTGCTGAGCCGTTGGGGCGGCGATGAACCCGCCACACAGATCGTGCTGTTGTTCCTGCTGCCGTTCGCCTCTTATCTGATTGCCGAACATATCGGCTTCTCCGGCATTCTGGCCGCAGTAGCCGCCGGGATGACCATTACCCGCTCCGGCGTAATGCGCACCGCGCCGCTGGCGATGCGCCTGCGCGCCAACAGCGTCTGGTCGATGCTGGAGTTTGTGTTTAACGGCATGGTCTTCCTGATGCTCGGTCTGCAACTGCCGGGCATTATGGAAACCTCGCTGGCCGCCGCCGAACTGGATCCGAACGTCGAAACCTGGATGCTGTTCATGGACATCGTCCTGATCTACGTGGCGCTGATTGGCGTGCGGTTCCTGTGGCTGTGGATCATGAAGCGCTTTAGCCTGCGTTTTCTGAAGAAAAAGCCGCTCAGCTTTGGCGAATACTCCACGCGCGAATTACTGGTTGCGTCATTCGCCGGGGTGCGCGGGGCCATCACGCTGGCGGGTGTGCTCTCCATTCCGCTGCTGCTGCCGGACGGTTCGCCCTTCCCGGCGCGCTATGAGCTGGTGTTCCTGGCCGCGGGCGTGATCCTCTTCTCGCTGTTTGTCGGCGTGATCCTGCTGCCGATTCTGCTGCAACAGGTTGAGACTCCGGATCACGGCCTGGCGCACAAAGAGGAACGCATGGCGCGCTCGGCGACGGCGGAAGTGGCGATTACCGCCATCCAGAAAATGGAAGAGCGTCTGGCCGCAAATACCGAAGAGAACATCGACGATCAGCTGCTGAAAGAGGTGTCCGCGCGCGTGGTGGGGAACCTGCGTCGCCGCGCCGATGGGCGTAACGATGTGGAAAACAGCGAGCTTGAAGAAAACCTTGAGCGCCGTTTCCGCCTGACCGCGCTGCGTGCGGAGCGCGCCGAGCTGTACCACCTGCGCGCCACGCGGCAGATCAGCAACGAGACGCTGCAAAAGATACTGCACGATATGGACCTGCTCGAAGCGCTGCTGATGGAGCGCAAATAACCGAAACCGCCGGATCGTTCCGGCGGTTTTTTTTACCTCCCCGCCAGCCGCCGCACCAGTTCAAACTCGCTAAAATTCACCGGTCGCTGCTGCTGCATTGAGAGATTCCCCGCAATGCCCGTCAGGACAGACATCGCGCCCGCGCGGTGATCGGCGGCGCGTTGCAGCGGGTCGTCGCCCGGCTCGCCAAACAGATCCGCCAGCATCGCGTTGTCGCCACCGCCGTGGCCCCCTTCGCCCAGCGTAAAATCCGCTTTCCAGGGCGCTGCGAACATCGGGTACACCGTGATATCGCAACGGTCAAGGCTACCTTCGGCTTCACGCAGCCCGCCGCCGTTGACGTAGGAGTTCTCCACGAGCTTCATTTCAAGCCGTCCGCGGCTGCCGTTGAACACCACATTGAGCCCTTCCTGGGGCAGATAGGCATTGAGTGAATAGGTGAGCTGCGTCTGGTTCTGATATTTCACCAGTACCGACAGCGTATCCTCAATGGTGATGCCGTCGCTGAACACGCTTTGATCGCGAAAGTAGCTGTCTTCATGTTCGGCATCCAGATAGAGCGCTTTGAGCTGCGCGCTCTCCTCCATATGCAGCGCGAACGGATCGTTCTTCGCCGCCGGATAGCCGTGGGCGCGCGGATAAAACTGCGAGACGCCGCGCTTCTCGGCATTTTCACGGCCATAAAAACGCAGCGCGCCTTCGGCGTAGACGCGCGCCGGGTAGCTGCCGAGCCAGAAATTCATTAAGTCGAAATGATGGGTGGATTTGTGCACCAGCAGGCCGCCGCTGTTGCGTTTCTCGCGGTGCCAGCGGCGAAAATAGTCCGCGCCATGTTCGGTATTCAGCAGCCATTCAAAGTGGACCGAAAAGACCTCGCCGATGGTGCCGTTCATTAGCAGCTCGCGCACTTTGCTGTGGTGCGGCGCGTAGCGGTAGTTGAACGTGACGCGCACCTCGCGGCCCGTCTCTTCAATGGCGTTAAGAATGCGCAGCGCACGGGCTTCGTCGATGGTCATCGGTTTTTCGGTGATGACATCGCAGCCCGCATAAAGCGCGCGCACGATGTAGTCGTCATGGGTGCGGTCCATGGTGGTGACGATGATGATATCGGGCTGCGTTTCGCGGATCATCTCTTCAAACTGCGCGGCGACAAAACAGGGCACCGCCTGGGCGCCGGCGTTTTCCAGCAGGCGGCAGGCGTAGCGCATACGGGTCTGGTTGGTGTCGCAGAAAGCGACCATCTGCGCGCTGTCGCGAAACGTCTTGCCGATAGCCTCGATATACATCCCGGCGCGCCCGCCGGTTCCCACCAGGGCGTATTTTTTCATAGCCATGCTCCTCTCAGCCAAAATGATATGTTGTATAGGTAAAATAAAAACAACGTTTCATTTTTCTAATGTAGCGCGACCAGAGACACGGGACAGGGCGGAAGGG
Source organism: Cronobacter turicensis (assembly GCF_041222865.1). Taxonomy (NCBI): domain Bacteria; kingdom Pseudomonadati; phylum Pseudomonadota; class Gammaproteobacteria; order Enterobacterales; family Enterobacteriaceae; genus Cronobacter; species Cronobacter turicensis. The sequence continues at coordinate 475,985 of NZ_CP165997.1, forward strand.
GAAAAGTGTGATCCCCGGCCAGAATGGCCGGGGCAGAAGGTTTAGTGCGCGCGGCCCTGTTCGATGCCCAGACCGGTTTGTGAACGGATAAACTGCGCGCGGAACTGTTCGCGCTCCAGCTTGCCCTCCGGGCTGTTGTCGGTTGCCGAGAAGACCCAGATCCCGATAAACGCCACGGCGATGGAGAACAGCGCCGGATATTCATACGGGAAGACCGGCGCGGCGTGGCCAAGTACCTGTACCCAGACGGTCGGGCCGAGGATCATCAGCACCACGGCGGTCAACAGACCGAGCCAGCCGCCAATCATTGCGCCGCGAGTGGTGAGCTTCGACCAGTACATCGAGAGCAAAATGATCGGGAAGTTACAGCTCGCCGCAATCGAGAACGCCAGGCCCACCATGAACGCGATATTCTGCTTCTCGAACAGGATGCCGAGCAGGATAGCCACCACACCCAGCACCAGCACGGTGATTTTGGAAACGCGCAACTCATCGCGCTCGGTCGCGCCTTTACGGAACACGTTGGCATAGAGATCGTGCGACACCGCCGACGCGCCCGCGAGTGTCAGGCCCGCGACAACCGCCAGAATCGTGGCGAAGGCGACCGCCGAGATAAAGCCTAAGAACAAATTGCCGCCCACGGCATCGGCCAGATGAACTGCCGCCATGTTGTTGCCGCCAATCAGCGCGCCGGTGGCATCTTTAAACGCCGGGTTCGCGCCCACCAGCATGATGGCGCCAAAGCCGATGATAAAGGTCAGGATGTAGAAGTAACCCATAAAACCGGTGGCGTAGAAGACGCTTTTACGCGCCTCGCGGGCGTCGCTCACGGTAAAGAAACGCATCAGAATATGCGGCAGACCGGCGGTGCCGAACATCAGGCCGAGGCCGAGCGACAGCGCAGAGACCGGATCTTTCACCAGACCGCCGGGGCTCATGATGGCGCTGCCTTTCGGGTGGACCGCCATCGCTTCCGAGAACAGGTTGTTGAAGCTAAAGCCCACATGCTTCATCACCATAAAGGCCATAAAGCTGGCGCCGAACAGCAGCAGGACGGCTTTGATTATCTGCACCCAGGTGGTGGCCAGCATGCCGCCGAAGAGCACATACATCACCATCAGGACGCCCACCAGCACCACCGCGATGTGATAGTTCAGGCCGAACAACAGCTGGATAAGCTTGCCCGCGCCAACCATCTGCGCGATGAGATAAAGCGCCACCACCACCAGCGAGCCGCAGGCGGCGAGCAGGCGAATGGGGCGCTGCTTCAGGCGATACGAGGCGACATCCGCGAAGGTGTAGCGCCCGAGATTGCGCAACCGCTCGGCGATTAAGAACAGGATAATCGGCCAGCCCACCAGGAAGCCCAGCGAGTAGATAAGCCCGTCGTAGCCGGAGGTATAAACCAGCGCGGAGATGCCGAGAAAGGACGCGGCGGACATAAAATCGCCCGCGATGGCAAGCCCGTTCTGGAAGCCGGTAATGTTGCCGCCCGCGGTGTAGTAATCGCTGCGCGAGCGGGTGCGTTTGGAGGCCCAGTACGTGATGCCAAGCGTCAGCGCCACGAAGATGAGGAACATAATGATGGCCTGCCAGTTGGTTGGCTGGCGCTGCACATCGCCGGTCAGCGCATCGGCCAGGGCGGCAGGCGACAACGCCATCAGCAGCGGGAAAAGGACCTTTTTCATGATGACTGCACCTCTTTCAGCACGGCGTTATTCAGCCGGTCAAATTCCGTATTGGCGCGCCAGACATAGACGCCTGTGAGAATAAACGAAATAAGGATCACGCCGATGCCGATAGGGATGCCGCGCGTCACGCTGCTGCCCGGCGAAAGCGGCGTGCCAAGCCAGCCCGGCGCAAACGCGATAAGCAGGATAAAACCGACATAGATAATCAGCATGATGATGGAAAGGGTGAAGGCAAACCGTTGCCGCTTATGAATTAACTCCCTGTAAGGCGCACTGTTCTCTATCTGCTGACAAATATCGTTATTCATCATCGCAGTCTCCAGAAGTAAGGTAGGGGTTGTTATTATTCCCTCTCCCATGTGGGGAGAGGGTTAGGTCGAAAGGTAAACGGAAAGCGTTGTTACGACGGCATCGCGATGGACTGCTTCTCTTCGAGCAGTTTTTCCACCACGCCCGGATCGGCAAGCGTTGAGGTATCGCCGAGGTTGCTGGTATCGCCCGCCGCGATTTTGCGCAAAATACGACGCATGATTTTGCCGGAGCGGGTTTTCGGCAGCGAGTCGGTCCAGTGCAGCACATCCGGCGTCGCCAGTGGGCCAATCTCTTTACGTACCCAGTTGCGCACTTCGCTGTAGAGTTCCGCCGACGGCTCCTCGCCGTGGTTCAGCGTCACGTAAGCATAGATCGCCTGGCCTTTAATGCTGTGTGGAATGCCCACCACCGCGGCTTCGGCGATTTTCGGATGTGAGACCAGCGCGGACTCAATTTCAGCGGTGCCGAGACGGTGCCCCGATACGTTCAGCACGTCGTCCACGCGCCCGGTTATCCAGTAGTAACCGTCTTCGTCACGACGCGCGCCGTCGCCGCTGAAGTACATGTTTTTAAACGTTGAGAAATAGGTCTGCTCGAAACGTTCGTGATCGCCAAACAGCGTGCGCGCCTGGCCCGGCCAGGAATCGGTAATGACCAGGTTGCCCTCTGTCGCGCCCTGTTGCGGATTGCCTTCGTTATCCACCAGCGCAGGCTGCACGCCGAAGAACGGACGCGTGGCGGAGCCGGCTTTCAGCTCGGTCGCGCCGGGCAGCGGCGTAATCATGAAGCCGCCGGTTTCGGTCTGCCACCAGGTGTCGATGACCGGGCATTTTTCATTGCCGATTTTCTTCCAGTACCACTCCCACGCCTCCGGGTTGATCGGCTCGCCGACGGAACCAAGAATGCGCAGCGACGAACGGTCAGTCCCGTCGATAGCCTTGTCGCCTTCCGCCATCAGCGCGCGAATGGCCGTCGGCGCGGTATAGAGAATATTGACCTTGTGCTTGTCCACCACCTGCGCCATACGGTTGGCGGAGGGCCAGTTCGGCACGCCTTCAAACATCAGCGTGGTGGCGCCGCAGGCGAGCGGTCCGTACAGCAGATAGCTGTGGCCGGTCACCCAGCCCACATCCGCGGTGCACCAGTAGATATCGCCCGGATGGTAGTCAAAGGCGTACAGGAACGTGGTGGCCGCATAGACCAGATAACCGCCGGTGGTGTGCAGCACGCCTTTCGGTTTACCGGTCGAGCCGGAGGTATAGAGGATAAACAGCGGATCTTCGGCGTTCATCTCCACCGGTTGATGATGCGCGCTGGCTTTTTCAACCAGCTCGTTCCACCAGAGATCGCGCCCTTCATGCCATTCGGTATTCCCGCCGGTGCGTTTAAACACCACCACATGTTCCACGCTGGTGACGCCCGGGTTTTTCAGCGCGTCATCGACGTTTTTCTTAAGCGGAATCGTACGGCCGGCGCGCACGCCTTCATCGGCGGTGATAACGAGACGCGCGTTGGAGTCGATAATGCGCCCGGCGACGGCCTCCGGCGAAAAGCCGCCGAAAATAACCGAGTGCACCGCGCCGATACGGGCGCAGGCAAGCATCGCGACGGCGGCTTCCGGCACCATCGGCATATAGATAGCGACCACGTCGCCTTTCTTAATGCCGAGAGAGGTCAGGGTGTTCGCGAAGCGGCAGACGTCGCGGTGAAGTTCGCGGTAACTAATGTGTTTGCTTTGGGAGGCGTCGTCGCCTTCCCAGATGATGGCGGTCTGATCGCCGCGCTCGTTGAGGTGTCGGTCAAGGCAGTTCGCCGCGAGGTTCAGCGTGCCGTCTTCATACCATTTAATCGAGACATTGCCGGGTGCGAAAGAGGTGTTTTTTACCTTCTGGTAGGGCGTGATCCAGTCAAGGATTTTGCCCTGCTCGCCCCAGAACGCGTCAGGGTCATGCACGGACTGCTGATATTTCGCATCATATTGTTCCGGCGTAATCAGGCAGCGTTCCGCGATAGTCGCGGGAATAGGGTGTTTATGGATTTGGCTCATGGCTTTTTTCTCCTTTTAGATGTTAATGATATGTCACGCAAAAGTTAAGAACAGACTTGCGAATAGCTTTGTTTACTTTTTGGGCGGCAGATCACGCATTGCCGAAACTGCATGAAAATTCATCAAACGAATCTTTCAAGGAAAATAATTGCTGTTAAGTATTATTTGCTAGATCGATTTTATAACCTCTTAAATAACATTAACTTATGAATGATTAACGCGATAAATTAGGGTTATTAAGCCAATTTTCAGTGAATATGCCTGTTCTTAAAGGGTTGCGCAGGATGCCGTGCAAGTGGTACTGATTAAACGCGTTAAAAAACCCCACAATATCACCCAACGTTTGTCATACCCCTTTCAGCTTGCGTCGTTCTCATTCGAGCACGCGTGGGAATGGCGCTGTAATTTAGGAAGTAAAGTCGTTATGAAAAACAGTAAAATCAGCCTGGCCTGGCAGATCCTGCTGGCCCTGGTGCTGGGTATTCTTCTGGGCAGTTTTCTCCATTATCAGACGGATAGCCGCGAATGGCTGGTGACCAATCTCCTTTCGCCCGCCGGCGACATTTTTATTCATTTGATTAAAATGATCGTGGTGCCGATTGTTATCTCCACGCTGGTGGTGGGCATTGCCGGTGTCGGCGACGCTAAACAGCTCGGGCGCATCGGCGCGAAGACCATCCTCTATTTTGAAGTGATCACGACCGTCGCCATTATCCTTGGCATTACGCTTGCGAACGTGTTCCAGCCAGGTAGCGGCATTGATATGTCACAGCTGGCCGCCGTGGATATTTCAAAATATCAGCACACGACCGAAGAGGTGCAGAGCCATGCACACGGCCTGATGGGGACTATCCTGTCGCTGGTGCCGACCAACATTTTCGCCTCGATGGCGAAAGGCGAGATGCTGCCGATTATCTTCTTCTCGGTGCTGTTTGGTCTGGGGCTCTCTTCGCTGCCCGCCACGCACCGTGAACCGCTGGTGACGGTCTTCCGCTCCGTTTCCGAAACCATGTTTAAAGTCACCCATATGGTGATGCGCTATGCACCAGTGGGGGTGTTTGCGCTGATCTCCGTAACGGTGGCGAACTTTGGTTTTGCGTCCCTGTGGCCGCTCGCCAAACTGGTGATCCTGGTTTACGTGGCTATTCTGTTCTTCGCGCTGATCGTACTGGGCGCGGTCGCGCGGATGTGTGGGTTGCGCGTCTGGACGCTGATCCGCATTCTTAAAGACGAGCTGATTCTGGCGTACTCCACGGCAAGCTCTGAGAGCGTGCTGCCGCGTATTATCGAGAAAATGGAAGCCTACGGGGCGCCTGCGTCTATCACGAGCTTCGTGGTGCCGACCGGCTACTCCTTCAACCTTGACGGCTCCACGCTCTATCAGAGTATCGCGGCTATCTTTATCGCCCAGCTCTACGGCATCGAACTGTCGCTGGGTCAGGAGATTATCCTGGTGCTGACGCTGATGGTGACCTCGAAAGGGATCGCGGGCGTGCCTGGCGTGTCGTTCGTGGTGCTGCTGGCGACACTGGGCAGCGTGGGTATTCCGCTGGAAGGTCTGGCGTTTATCGCGGGCGTTGACCGTATCCTCGACATGGCGCGCACCGCGCTGAACGTGGTCGGCAATGCGCTGGCGGTACTGGTTATCGCCAAGTGGGAACACAAGTTCGACCGCAAAAAAGCGGAGGCTTACGAGCGGGAAATGCTGGGTCGGTTCGACAGTACCGCCAACAATTAATCATCCGCACGTCTGCGTTTCTGCAAGCCCCGCCTCTGGCGGGGTTTTTTATGGCGGCAGCGCGGAGAAGGCGCTGTAAGCGGTAAAAAAACGGGTGCGTTAAGCACTCAACGCCAGCAAGTCGGGCGGAGCGAACCCCGCCCGGAGAGCGTTACCGGTCAGAGCAGGAAAGCCGTGCCGCCACCTCCTTATTTCCTTGCTTTATCGTTAACTCACATAACGTTCCGTGGTTAATTAAAGCGAAAATTAATATCGTGACGCAAAATACAACGAAACATGCGAAAAGATATTTGAGTGGCTTCATGCCTTTTACTCCTTGCCTTTCGGCGAGTAAGCGGCTAATCTCAACTTGTGTGGAGTTGAGGGATAGCCTCGGGTTAATAGAAATATTGCCCGGGGCTTTCTTCTTTCTGTCCCTCGCGTCGGCTTAAGACAGAAAGTCTTAAGCACCCGGCGCTCATCATAATGTTCTTCCTGTTAAATTAAAACAGAAAAGCCGATGTAATTTATATTGGGCTTGTTGCATTGGGCTGGTTTATAAATTATATACATTAAAAGTATGACGTGAATATTAAAATGCCAGCGGGAATAAATACAATAACAAGTAAAAGGATTGGGTGCATTAAGGCCTCTGCTCCTGGCAAGCCGGGCGAGGAACCCTCGCCCGGGAGAGCCTTACCTGCCTGTGCAGGCAAGCTTAGCCGCCACCTCCTGACTGCCGCTTCGGATGGTAAGTTCGCATAACGTACCCTGATTCATTAACGCAAAAATCAAAATAGTGATGCAGACCATGAATAAACAGGCCAGTAAATAACGCAGTGGCTTCATGCCTTTTACTCCTTGCATTCTGAAGAGTAAGAGGCTAATCTCAACTTGTCGGAGTTGAGGGATAGCCTCGGGTTAATAGAAATATTGCCCGGGGCTTTCTTCTTTCTGTCCCTCACGTTTGCTTAAGACAGAAAGCCTTAAGCACCCGCGCTTATAATAATCTTTCTGCTGAAAAATTAAATAAAAAGCCTGATGTAATTTATTAATGCTTTTTGCATATTAAATGGAATCAGCCTCGCAAATCTTTGCCGCTAAATACCGCAAGACGTAACGGGAGAATATAACGGTTTCCGTTAATCTTTTATTGAGCGTGTCTTTTTTATGCCTGCGCACGCAGCAACGCCTGCGTTGTGTATCCTGATACAGAGAGAAAGCGTGGCGCTGTACCGGTTGCGGCTGAAAACTATCGGGAATGATAGTATACCCGGCCGCCGTACACCCTTATCATCTCTCCCTTATGCCTGTGCGAAGGCGCGCGTCATGCGTCGCCCGGCCAGGCTACCGACAACCACAGCCGGAATATAAAGAGAGTCACAGTGGATAACCTCATTAGCGCGCCATTAACAGGACAACACGAGACGCCGGTGAACCTGCCGGGGTTGATGCAGGTGCTCAGCAAACACCTTTACTCCACGCCGATGGTCGCCATCCGTGAGCTGGTGCAAAACGCGCACGACGCGATTGTCAGACGTCGACTGGAAGAGGGCGCTGCGGACCGGCTTGCGGAAATTCGCGTCACGGGCGATTCGCAAAACCGGACTATCGTTATTCACGATACCGGCTCAGGGCTCACGGAGCAGGAGATCCACGATTTCCTGGCGACCGTCGGCGTCGGCTACACCCGTCACCTGCGTCAGCAGGATGACGACACCGGGCTTATCGGCATGTTTGGCCTGGGCTTTCTTTCCGCCTTTGTGCTGGCGGAGCGGGTGACGGTGCACACCACCTCCTGGAAAACGCCGCAGGAAGGCTGGCTTTACGCGTCCGCCAGCGGCGAAACGTACAGCGTCACGCCTGCAACGCCACGCGAGCCGGGGGCGACCGTTACGTTGCACCTCAAAGACGAGTTTTTATATCTCGCTAACAACAAGCTGCTTGGCGATGTGCTGGGCCGTTACTGCATATTAATGAAAGAGCCGCTGTTTGTCGGCGAAGAACAGACCGCGGTAAACCATCTGTCGCCGCCCTGGCGCGTCGCGTCGCAGGACGGCGTCGCGCTGCATCCGGCGCTGCGTCAGAAGCAGAATATCGAATTCGCCAGCCGCTTCGAGCGCGCGTTTACGCCGCTGTGCACCTTGCTGGTGGAGCCATCCGGCGACAGCGACGCGGTGGGCATGCTGTGGCTTCAGGATGGCGCGACCTACGGCACCAGCGACAACCGCAACCTGTCGCTGTTTCTGCGCGGCATGCTGCTGGACGACCAGGCGCGTGAGCTGCTGCCCCCGTGGGCCGGGTTTGTCGGCGGCGTCATCGAATCTAACCGTCTCACGCCGACGGCCAGCCGCGAGGATTTGCAGCGCGATGTCACCTGGTACGCCACGCAGGCGGCGCTCACCGAGGCGCTGATTAACGGCCTGGCCGATCTCGCGAAGCAGCAGCCCGCCGTCTGGCGGCGCGTGCTGGTGCGCCATAACGAAGCGCTGCTCGGCGCGGCCATCTGCGACGATCGTCTCTTCGATCTGCTGAAAGATGAACTGTTGATCCCGACGTCTCAGGGCGATCTGCCGGTTAAATCGCTGCGCCAGAACAACACGCTGAATGTGATGCTCAGCGAAGAGGGCGGCTTTGAAGAGATGCTGTTTCGGCTTTCCGGGCGTCCCGTTGCGCTGGGCTATCGTTACGCGGTCGTACCGTTCCTGCGCCGCTGGGCGACGCTTTACGGCGCGCGTCTGGTGGAAGTGGGCACCTCGGCGGGCAACGAACAACTCTTTGCGCTGCATGACGTCAGCGCGGAAGAAGAAGCCTGGTGGAGCGAGCAACTGCGCGACGACGAAGAGTGCGTGATGTCTTCGTTTGAACCCGCGACGCTGCCGCTGGTGATGGTAGTAAACCGCGATGCCGAACTTAAAGCGCGCCTTGAGCAGGACGACGCCGATCGCCGTATGAGCACCGCCGCGCTGATGCTGGCGCGTCAGTTTGCCAGCAAAATCGAGCAGCAGGCGCCGGTGCGCCTCTACATTAACTTTAATAATCCTGCGGTAAAAGCGTTATCACAGGCCTGGCGTGCCGGGCGGCCCATCGCGCCTGGCGCCACGCAACTGCTGAAAAGCCTCAAAATTATTCTTGCTCTGGCCACGGGCGATTCCCGTGAATACGACTTTCGCCAGGCGCTGGAGACATTCAGTTGCATCACGGCGCAACTTATTACACCGACAACAGAAGGAAGCAACTAATGGATATCTGGGCATGGTATGAGCAATATCAGCGGGACCTGGAAGAAGCCGGCAAACCCTGGATCACGCAACATGTCGATAAGCTGATCGAATCCATTGTTGAAGTTCAGACCGGTAAAACAGAAGCGCTGCTGCCGGAAGCGCGCGCGCTGAAAAAGACCGCGGGCAATCCGTGGATTGAAGTTATGGTGGGCCACTGGGAGATGCGTCATCGCATCGGCAACCTTGGCGAAGGTGAAAAAGCGCTGGGCGATGTCGTCGCGCTGTTTGAGCGCGCCCATCAGGCCGATGCCGCTGAGTGCCCGCAGTCGATTTGCGTCACCCAGGATCTGAGCGCCTGCTACAGCAACGTGGACGGCCCCGGTTGGGCGGACGAGCGTATCGCCGTCTGCCAGGAGACGCTCTCGAAAATCACTCCGCTGCGCAGCTGCTTCCTGTGTCTTTCTGAGGAGCAGTTCTTTGCGATGGTCGACAAAGGTCAGGTTGAAGAGGCGCTGGCGTTTGTGCAGCAACAGATGGAAAAGCGCCGCGCGGCGGGCGAAGAGGACGTTAACGGCCTGAAAGAGAACGAAGCGCAGGCGCTGATGTTGCTGGGCCGTTATGACGAAGCGCTGGCGATCATCGATAAGCTCCATGAAGACGAGATGGAAAACAGCAGCGAGCAGACCCGCCAGGTCATGATGATGATGAAGGCGGAAGTGCTGGCGCTGATGGGCCGTGAAGAAGACGCCCGCGAATGGCTGCTGCCGTGGGACCGACTCACTGCCTATAACCGCATGCGCTGGGTGCGCGTGGTGGAGCAACTGGTTCGCCTTAACCCGACTTACAACAACTGGCAGACCGGCAGCGCGCTGCAGCTGATTCTGGAGCAGCGCCTGGAAGCGCAGGCGTGGCGCGAAGCGGTTATCGTCGCGAAAACCCATATCAGCCTGGCGCTGGCGCGCGGCGCGACCTGGGTCGCCCGTCGAGCCCTGATGCTGGCGCAGCAGTGCGCCGCAAAACTGCGTAACCCGCACGATGAAGACGCCGCGCTGGCGGCGTTTGCAAGCCAGGTTGCGGGCATGGAAACGCAGGTGGAGTTGCCGGTGCCTGCCGACTCGCTGATGGCGTGGCTTGAAGAGCGCGGTCAGCAGGAAGGCGTGACGCGCGATCCTGAGCAGGAGGCCCAGTGGCTGCTGCTCGCATCCGCACAGCGTCCGGACGATGAAGAACTGCTGATGCTGGCGGCGGCCGCGCTGGAAGCGTGCCAGGCGCAGGGCGAAGCGACGGATCTCCTGCTCGGCTGGCAGAAACGCCATCCGCAGGAAGAGGCCTCGCCGCTGTTCCATCTGCTCTCCTCACTTCTGAACGCGCGCCGTTATGACGACATCTTTGCGCTCGCCGAAGGCTATCGCGATGCGCTGCCGCACGTGGCGCTGTGGTTTGAAGCCCAGGTGGCGCAGGCGCAGGAAGACTGGGAAAAACTGGAGTCCGTAAGCCAGGCGCTGCGCGCCACGCCGCAAGGCCAGCAGAAAATCGCGCCGCTGATGCTGGCGGGCCAGGCGGCGATGCGTCAGCAAGCCTATGACCGCGCCACGGCGTACCTGAAAGAGGCGGTGGCGATGCTGGACGCGCGCGAAGAGGACGCCAGCAATGTCCTGTGGGATCTGCTGACGGCCGCCAGCGCCAGCGAAGACTGGACGACCGTGCGTGAAGCTGGCGCGCGTCTCGGCATGCAGTTTAGCGCCGATGACGGCCCGGTCGAGGAGCAGTGGGGCACCGTTCGTCTGCGTTTCTTCGAAAATCACGACGAGCATTACTATTTTGCCCAGCGTACCGGCCCGGTGACGGCGCGCGTCTTCCAGCCGTCATGGCGTAAAGCGCCGCAGCATATGGACGAGTCGGTGGTGTTTGACGCCAATCTGCTGAATACTCCGCCGGAAGATGAAAAAGAGCGCGAGAATTTCATCCCTGTGCATAACGTGGTGAAAACCCTTGAGCAGAGCGAGTACGCGCCGAGCTGGTTTATCGACGGCGTCGATCCGGGCGAAGAGACGTTCAACGCGTTTGTCAACGGCGTGCGCCAGCGCGGCGGCGCCATCTGGGTGCATTGCGAATCGGATTATCAGGTTACCGACAGCGAAAGCGGTGAAACGCTGCCTGGCATCTATTTTATGCTGGCGATGCCGCAGTCGGTCTCACCGCTGGAAGTGGACGCGATGCTGCGTGAACTCACCCAGGGGTGGACGCATCCGATCCACTGGCTGGATGTCGCGATGACGGGCGGTCTTGATGAAACGCGCCACCGTCAGGTGATGGAGCGCTATCAACTGTAGTCTTTGTATGACGGGCGGCGGTCTTCGCCGCCCGATTTCCGATTTGAGAATCCTCCGCTGTCTGCCTTCCTTTGCCCTCTTTACTTTAAGACCAGTCAAACACAGGGCTGGCTTTATGAAATCACATCTTCGCGTTTTGCTTTGCGCCACACTCTCTCTTTCCAGCACTCATGCGCTGGCGGACGGTCTGGATGCGGTCTTTAACGACACCATTAACTCAGTAACCCAGGCTATCAATGAGGCTTATCATCCGGATACGGATGACCGTGATGCGTCGGAAAACCGTCAGTATGACGATGACAGCCGTACGCGCTACGACGAGCGGCGCAGACGTCTTGAGGAACGCCACCGGCAGCTTGATGAGCGTCAGCGTCGTCTGGATGAAGAGCGCCGTCGCCTGGAAGAAGAAGAGCAACGGCTGGATGAAGATGATGAGCGCTAATGGCCGCTGTCGGCGATTTCCACATGCGTGGTGCGCGGAATAGCCAGCAGACGATCGCCGCAGGTCAGCAGCAGATCGATGCCGAGCGAGCCGGCATGCAGGCGATCGGAAAGTTGTTCAATCAGGCACTCCGGCAACTGCGGCGCGATCATGCGCTCTTCCGCGATACCGGCGCCGGTCAGGCGCAGCATACGTCCGCCGCTCAGGCTGTTTACCTGCAATACCAGCGTGACGCTGTGTTCCGGCGCGATAACGCTGCCGTGGGCGAGGCGATCGGGCAAAAGCGGGTTCAGGTTTTCATCGGCAATAGCAAAAACCGCCTCGTCCGGCGTATCGGCAATCCGCGTGCCGGTATGAAAGCGCAGGTTAGAGCGCACAATATCATTTGCCAGTGACGGTGAAAGCCAGACAGGGGTATCGTTATCGACAAGCGTAAGCAGCACGCTGGTGGTGGCCACGCCGAGCGGCTGCCAGCCGTGGCGAAGCAACTGTAAGGACACAATCACGCCGGGCTCGCTCATGGCCTTTAGCAGGCGGCGAAAGCACTGCTGTGCATCATGCACCGGTGAATCAAAGGCGGTATTTAACGTCATCAGAATCTCCATACTGCTGCGCTACGCTGCGGGACGTCCTGGACGCCGCCGGAAGCAGGTTGCCGCACATCCTGACGGCCTAATATGACCCTACTGTTAAACAAACATGACAGCCAGATGAATTGTGAGGCAATAAAGGGAGGAGAAGATCGCCCTGCCTTTAACGGAATCATCGATGAGAGATGTTAATATTCGGCTTAAGTCAGGTAAGAAAAAAGAACATTATTTTTCTTAAATTATATTTGTGACGCCGCAAAGAGTATTTTTAAAGATGTTACTTTCCCGGTTTATATTTTCTTTGGTTATTTTATAATTATATTTAGCGACGAGAATTAATATTTTATTTTGCTGCTTTTAATAATATTCCTAAAAGAAATTGGTGAAAAGTTAAGCGGTGCTTCATTTAAGTGTAGTTGTTATTTATTTTGTTGATTTTAAAGGGTATTTACAGGAGGGGGTTATCTGGTTTGTATTTTACGCTTCTTTTCTGATTTCTTTAATTCTTTTTTTAAAGAGTACGTGAAAATAAGCGGGGAATCACGTTAACGGCGCGTCAGTGGGAGGGAGCCGTCCATAAGAAACACGGGGATAAATCGGGCGAGCACGCTATTTTATTCTGAGCAGAGCTCCGTCCAGTTGATGTGCGGCTAAGCGGCCTGAAGCTGGCAGCGAAGGCTGCCAGCCCAGGAAAAATGCGGCCTGAGGCGCCGTCAGCTTTTTTTGACGAACTCAGATTTGAGCTTCATCGGACCGAAGCCGTCGATTTTACAGTCGATGTTGTGATCGCCTTCCACCAGACGGATGTTTTTGACTTTGGTGCCAATCTTCAGCATCGACGAACTGCCTTTAACCTTGAGATCCTTAACAATTGTGACGCTGTCGCCATCGACCAACAGGTTGCCGTTGGCATCCTTGACCACCAGCGCGTCGTTCTCTGCGCTGGTTTCGCCTTCGCGCCACTCGTGGGCGCACTCCGGGCAGACGTAAAGATTATTATCCAGATAAGTATATTCAGAACCGCATTGCGGGCAGGCTGGTAGTGACATGGTTTCTCCTCAAAGTGAACCAATGGGGCAGCAAAAGAGGGCTGCGCAAGAAGCGGCCGTTTACGCGGCGCGCATGAAAGGCGGGATTATACCCTAAACCCTTACGTTTTACGGGCCTGTCTCTGCGGCGCGAACGCGCAGGGTCTGACGCGGGATAGCATTTTTACTGGCAGTGATAAAACATATATCGTGATTTATTGCCAGGCGGTGTTATTCTGGAGCGGTTAATGTTGGTTTGAATTATTAAATCCATCCCCTGAAGTCGGAACATTTTTGTCAAATGGCCGATGTGAGGATATATTCTTTCGCTCTGAAAAATCGATCAGCCTACTGGTCTTACAGAGTGATTATTAGGTTTCCTGACGAAGATGAAGGTTTGAAACCTTTCCCATCGTCTCATGCATATTTTACCACAACGATGGTATGGCATTTTTTTACGCCACGTTTCCGTCAGGTAGCGTTGTGACGCGCAGGATATTTTCCACACGTAATTATAAAAGCCGCATTGAGCTAATAAAAAGATAAGGCAAAAGGTCATTTAATTTGTGTTAAGGAAAGATTTTTCATGCACACACAGACTGTATTTGAAATGAATCAGGAAGCGGAACGGCTGCTTCAGCTGGCGTTGTATAATCTTAGCGCCCTGAAACAAATGCCGCTGGCGGTGCAGAGCGATCGTGGGAACGTTACCAGCCGACAACGCGCCGCCGTGCATCCCCTTCATTTTTCCTTACGCGGGCTAGAGGCGCAGCAGGAGATGCTGCAGGCTGAGCTGCGAAAAACGACCCAGCAGGAGATGGTGCTCGCGATTGTCGGCACCATGAAGGCAGGCAAATCGACCACTATCAACGCGATTGTCGGCAAAGAAGTCCTGCCGAACCGCAATCGCCCCATGACGGCGCTGCCGACGCTGATTCGCCACACGCCAGGCCAGACAGAGCCCGTGCTGCATTTCTCGCACGCCGGGCCTATAGAAACCCTGATGCAGGCGCTACGCGCGCGCTTACAAAACGCTTCACGCGACACCCTGACGCTGCGTCTTGAAATCGACCGTGACATGGACGCTCTGCTGGCGCGCATCCTTAACGGCACCTCGTTTGAAAAACACTATCTCGGCGCCCAGCCGATTTTCCACTGTCTGAAAAGCTTAAACGATCTGGTACGGCTCTCGGCCGTGCTTGATGTGCCGTTCCCGTTTCGCGCGTATGCGGCCATCGAACATATTCCAGTGATAGAGGTGGAGTTTACTCACCTTGCAGGTATGGAACGAGGGCTTGGCCAACTGACGCTGCTGGACACGCCCGGCCCGAACGAAGCCGGACAGCCGCACCTGCAAAAGATGTTACAGGAGCAGATCGCCCGCGCCTCCGCCGTACTGGCGGTGATGGATTACACGCAGCTGAAATCCACCTCCGATGAAGAGGTGCGCATGGCGCTCGCGGCGGTGGGGGAATCGGTGCCGCTCTACGCGCTGGTGAATAAGTTCGATCAACTGGATCGCAACAGCGACGATGAAGATCAGGTGCGGGCGTTGGTCGCCGGGACGCTGATGAAAGGCGCCATCGATCCGGCGCATATTTTCCCGGTTTCTTCTATGTGGGGCTATCTGGCCAATCGCGCGCGTCAGGAGCTTGCCGCGCACGGCACGCTGCCGCCGTATGACGAGCAGCGCTGGGTGCAGGATTTCGCCGAAGCGGCACTGGGCCGCCGCTGGCGTCATGCCGACTTCACCGACGCCGCGCACCTGCGCCACGCCGCCGATCTGCTGTGGGAAGACTCCCTTTTCGAAGCGCCCATTCGGGCGATTCTGCACACCGCGCACGCTCACGCTTCGCTCTACGCGCTGCGTTCGGCCTGCGCAAAATTAATTCACTCTGCGCAATGCACCCGAGACTACCTGGATTTTCGTTGTCAGGGGCTCGATATCGCAAATGACCAACTGGTGGAGAGTATCTCTCAAATGAATAATGACATCGCACAGCTAAAACGTTGCCAGGCAGACGCCAGCAAAGCCATTCAGGAACAGGTTGTTCAGGCGCTGGGGCGCGCGTCGGAAACTATTGCGGGTCATGAACAGAAGGTACTGGCGGATATCGCCAGCTATTTTGAGACGGGCAAGGTGCCGTCGCTTTCACTCAGCAGCCCGGTGCGGCGCGCGGTGACATGGGGAAGCGATTTCGATGCGGGCAGCGAACAGCTGATTCTGGATCAGGAGAGCGACGCGCGGATGCTGTTGCATAAAATTCGCGCCTCCTGCGAGCTGATCCTGCTGTCGGTGCAGGAGAATCTGACCCGCGATCTCGCCGCCCACTTCAGCGATCTGGAGACGGCGCTTGGGGATATCCTGCGCGCCGCCCTGGCGCCGCTGGAACTGCGCGTGACTGAAGGGCTGCGGCGTACCGGCTTTCGCGCGCATATCACGCTGCCGGTTTTTCAGCGCAGCCAGCTTAACTTCAACGCGCATCAGCTCTTTAACGATGTCATTGAAGAAGAGAGCGTGCCGGTCGCCAGCGCGTCGCGTAATAACGGCGTGCGCGGTACCGTGGCGCGCTGGATCACCAGCAAGGATCTGGGGTGGGATGACTGTACCGCCATGCGTTCGCGCTACGTGATCAACCTGCAGGAACTGAAGCAGACGCTCAGCCGTTACGTTAGTCGCTTCTGCGCGCAGATCCGCCAGGCGATGAATGCCCAGGTGGATATCTCCGTGACGGCGGGCATGGCGACGTTTTTCGCCGAGTTCCAGATGGCGATGGCGGCGATTGAAGCGAATCTTCAGCAGAGCCTCGCGGCGCGCCAGCAGAGCGAAACGGCGCGCAACGCGCTGCGTGAGAAGCTACAACAGTGCGCCCGCACTGCGCGTGACATTAACGAGGACGCGCGTGCGCTGCGTGATGATATCCAGACGCTGTTTTCCGTGGAGCACTGAACGCCATGAACGGGTCACTGGTGGAAGGGCCGGGCCGACATTTGCGCGCATTGCGCGGGCGATTGATGGTGGACCTGGCGAAGGGCGAAGAAGAAGAGCGCTACGGCCGTTCGCATCCGCAGCATCAAAAGGTGCGCGATCGGCTGCAAAAGTTGCTGGTCCCCGCCGGGCCTGCGGTGGCCCCGCCGGAGATGGCGACGCTGCACAGGCTGGAATCGCTTTCGCGCCAGAGCCCGCCCGGGCATCTGGCGTTAAGCCTGACGGCGCAGGCCCTGGCGCGCCGCAGCCAGCGTCTTAGTGAGAAGGGCGTTTCAGCGCCTTTCGCACAGGCGCTTGAGGTGACGGCCGGGCACTATCAACATAGCGCCGCGCGGCTGGAGGCGCAATTGCGCCAGCAGGATTTAGCGGCGGCGGCGCAGCGCCACGTGGGCGAAGTCATGGCGCGCTGGAAAAACGGCGAGTTTAACGGCTGGTCGCCCGCCGGGCGCTGTTACGTGGCGCTGGAGGAGTTGCGCTGGGGCGCGTTCGGCGACGCCTTGCGCTTAGGCGAGCCGGATGAAAAAAACGCGCTGTTGCAACCGGTGTATGACGAAACGACTCTCCGGCTGGCGCACAGTGTTAATGCATCGCCCCACACGCGGCATTTCTATCAGCAATGGCTGCACACGCCGCCGCAGCCGGGCCTGCTGGAGCATAAAGATATGCTCTGCTGGCTGGGCGCGGAGCATGACGGGGAGCGCCAGCCGGTCAGCTGGTCGGTGACGCAAACCTGGCAGAGCGTGTCGCTGGGTATGCCGCGGATCTGCTCCGCAAGGCGGCTGGTCAATGCGCTGATGGAAGAGATTTTCCTGCTCTGACCGCTAAAAAACCCCGCGCCAGCGGGGTTTCTTATTACGGGTATCCGTCTTTACCGGTGCAGGGTGGTCGTGCTGGCACTTTCAGTATGCGGCGCCGCAGGCGCCTGTTTCGCCACATGCCGGGCATAAAGCGCGGTAATGATGGGCACCAGAATCGCCGTCACGATGACGCTCGCGGCCACCAGCGCCGTGGCTGAGGCAGCGACCGGTTCAAATGCCGGGTTGATTTGCGCGATGATGACCGGGTTCGCGACCGCCGCGCCCGCTGCCGAAGAGGCCGCCACGCCTGCCGTACCGTTGCCGCCGCCCAGGAATTTATCCGCCATAATCAACGGAATGCCGGTGATAATGATCACTCCTACGCCCAGTACAATGCCCAGGAGGCCCGTTTCCATAATCACGCGCAGATTGATGGTATTGCCCAGCGCGAAGCCGAAGAACGGGATCAGCACGGGTGTGGCTTTACTGAAGAACGCACGCAGATCGTGGTCAAGGTTGCCGAGCGTAAAGCCAATCAGAAACGGCAGCACCGCGCCGATGAAGTGATGCGGCTCAAAAGAAGCGAGACCGGCGGAGCCCAGAATCACCATCGTCATCAGTGGGCCCGATTCCAGCGACATCAGCACAAACGCGCCGGACTCTTCCTTCGTGCCGTACTGGTTCATCAGGCTGGCGTAAAGACCGCCGTTGGTCATGTCCATCGCAGAGACGATAGCCAGTACCGACAGCCCGGCGAAAAAGCCGGTCTGGATGCCGGTGTCCGGAATAAAAGACGCCGCAATCATCGCCACCACCCAGGCCACGGCGATTTTAGTCAGTACCAGCGTGCCGGATTTACGCAATACCGTTCCGGTTGCGCGTAAATCAATAGAGGCGCCAATACAGAAAAACCAGACGGCGAGAATAGGCACCGTTCCGCTAATCATTCCTTTAGTAAACGAACCGAAATAATTGCCGGTTTCCGGCGCCAGCGTATTTAAAATCGCTCCCAGTAACAGCGGGATAAGCATCATCCCTCCCGGAATGCGTTCCATCGTAGCTTTAATCTTCATGATAAACCTCAGCGGTTTTATTCAGCCCAGGCTGAATTAAAGTCAAAAGTGTCCCTCGACAAAAATTATTTATTTTCATCGACTTAGTTTGGTTTTTTGCGTAGGGCAGCCGTGGTGAGGCAGCGGCGGCTATCATCATCTTTATAAGAATGGAGAATGGTCTGGTGGCGACTTATCCCGCTATTGAAGTAACTGGTGCTACTATCTCTCTTGTGGAATATTGATTCAATAGAAATGAAACGCTGTTTTGGTTATCTCGATCACATTATTGATTCACATGTTTGATAGCATCAAACGCAGCGAAAACTTATGTAAATCCATTGTTATTTAATTGGGTTTTTTACGCTTATCTGATACCGGGGGCACGGTTCCCCGCAACGTCACGAGGAGTCAGAATGGACGTTCGTCAAAGCATTCATAGCGAGCACGCGAAAACCCTGGATACCGCCGGGCTTCGCAGCGAGTTCTTAATCGAGAAGATTTTTGTGGCTGATGAGTACACGATGACGTACAGCCATATCGACCGCATCATTGTGGGCGGCGTGATGCCGGTAAACCGCACGGTGAGCGTGGGCAGCGAAGTGGGTAAACAACTGGGCGTGAGCTATTTTCTGGAGCGCCGCGAGCTTGGCGTGATCAATATCGGCGGGCCGGGGCTTATTACCGTAGACGGCACGCGCTATGAAATGAACAGTCGCGACGGCTTGTATGTCGGCAAGGGCGCGAAAGAAGTGGTGTTTGAGAGCGTGGAGGCGGGGAACCCGGCCCGTTTTTACTATAACTGCGCGCCGGCCCACACGACATTCCCGACCCGGCGCGTGACGCCGGCGGATGTCTCCCCGGTGCATCTCGGCGAGGACGTGACCAGCAATCGCCGCACCATCAATAAATATTTTATTCCTGACGTGCTGGAGACCTGCCAGCTCAGCATGGGCCTGACCGAGCTGGCGCCGGGGAACCTGTGGAATACGATGCCGTGTCACACGCACGAGCGTCGCATGGAGGTGTATTTCTATTTTGGTCTGGAAGAGAACAGCTGCGTCTTTCACATGATGGGCCAGCCGCAGGAGACGCGGCATATTGTGGTGCAAAACGAGCAGGCTGTGATTTCGCCGAGCTGGTCGATTCACTCTGGCGTTGGAACGCGCGCGTATACCTTTATCTGGGGAATGGTGGGCGAGAATCAGGTGTTTGACGATATGGATCACGTCGCGGTGAAAGATCTGCGTTAACCGTCACGCGCATAAAAAAAGCCTCGTCAGCGACGAGGCTTTTTTGTGGCTTACGCGCTGCGTTTGTCTTCGGTTTGCAGCTCAAAATCGGAGGCGTCGTGGCGCTCGTGAAGCTGCTCGTTGAGCGGGCCCCAGGTGCGGTTAACGATGCGCCCACGCTGGACTGCCGGACGCTGCGCGACCGCTTCCGCCCACCGTTTCACATTTTTATATTCATCAACCTGCAGGAATTTACTCGCCTCATACAGCCCACCGATAATCAGGTTGCCGTACCACGGCCAGATGGCGATATCGGCAATCGAATAGGCATCGCCTGCGATAAAGCGGTGCTGCGCAAGCTGACGGTCCAGCACATCAAGCTGGCGTTTCGCTTCCATGGTGAAGCGGTTAATCGCGTACTCGATTTTCTGCGGCGCATAATGATAGAAGTGGCCGAAACCGCCGCCGAGATAGGGCGCTGATCCCTGCAACCAGAACAGCCAGTTCAGCGCTTCGGCGCGTCCGGCGTAATCTTCCGGCAGGAACTGCCCGAACTTATCGGCGAGATAAAGCAGGATCGCGCCGGATTCAAACACGCGCACCGCGGGCGTGACGGAGCGGTCCAGCAGCGCCGGGATCTTGGAATTGGGGTTAACCTCAACGAAACCGCTGGAAAACTGATCGCCTTCATTAATGCGAATCAGATGCGCGTCATATTCCGCGCCGCTGATGCCGAGCGCCAGCAGCTCTTCCAGCAGGATAGTTACTTTCTGGCCGTTCGGCGTGCCGAGCGAATAGAGCTGCAACGGGTGTTTGCCGACCGGCAGGGTTTTCTCATGCGTCGGCCCCGCAACAGGACGGTTGATGTTTGCAAAGGCGCCGCCAGTTTGCGGTTCCCAGGTCCAGACTTTAGGTGGCTGATATTCGTTTTGAGACATAATGTTATCCCGCGCGATGAGTAAGTAATAAACCGGCCTTCCGGTTCGCGTTTTCGAGTGTAGCAGGCGAGGGCGTACTCGCCTGTTATCCGGTTGTGGCATTACGGCTCTTAGCAGCCTGCGGCGATGTAATCACCGTTCGGGCTGACGGGGATCACCGTCATGAACAGGACGGCGGCGAACAGCAGCAGCGCCAGCCCGCCTGCGATTCGCAGCAGAGCGGCGATCCGCTGCGCCTGACCTGCCGTGGTTTGCGCGCCAAAGAGCCGTGTGGTGGTGCGGCGGGCATACTGTACGCCGAGCGACAGCGCCATAATGGAGAGCGCTGTGCCGATCGCCATCGACATCACCGCGGCCACTCCCCAGCTCGCCATGCCCAGCGCATTGGCAAACAACATAATCATGATCGCGCCGCTACAGGGCCGCGCGCCGATGGCGGCGATAACGCCAAGCCGGGCGCGCCAGTCGCTCTCATGGGTTTCCCTGCCGACGCCGTGATGGCCGCAGCCGCAGTTTTCCGTGTGCGGTGGCGCGGGTGTCAACGTATGAATTTTCAGGCGCGGCGCGCGCAGGCTTTTTGCGGCGCGCAGAATAAGAAACAGCCCAAACGCGCCGATAAGCA
Source organism: Cronobacter turicensis (assembly GCF_041222865.1). NCBI lineage: Bacteria > Pseudomonadati > Pseudomonadota > Gammaproteobacteria > Enterobacterales > Enterobacteriaceae > Cronobacter > Cronobacter turicensis. The sequence goes on from NZ_CP165997.1 coordinate 496,999, forward strand.
GCGCGCTCGCCTTTTCGAGATACCAGCGGCTCTGGCTGAGATCGCCGGAGGCCAGGTTAAAGCCCACCGCCAGGATAAAGACAAACGCAATGGCGCTGACGCCCTGCATCAGGCTGCCCGCGAGCGGCACCAGCCTTGCCGCGAAGAGGCTTTCGCGGTTGGTGGCGATATACGCGCTGACGATAAATTTGCCGTGACCCGGCCCGATGGCGTGCAGCACGCCGTAAATAAACGCGCCGCTGATAAGCCAGATGCCGCCGGTATACTGGTGGTTATTGAGTTGTAAAAGATAGAGCACCAGATAACGGTGCAGCGCGATCTGGAGGTTAAACACCCCTTGTACGAAGGCGCTCCAGTGGCTGTAGAGGAAAAACGCCACGCCCAGCGCGCAGAGCGTTAACAGCAGCGCGCCAGGGCGTTGCCAGCGGCGGTTCAGGATGGCAGTCGACATGCAGTTATCCCGTGAATGAGCATCCAGCAAGTATAACGATGAAAGTATCTGAGAGCAGCGGGAAAGGAGAGGAGGCGGGTAGGGTGCGAATCATCGAACGCAGTTCGATGAAGAGTCCGGCTAGCCAAAAGCAAAAACCCGCCTTGTGGGCGGGTTCTTTAAATGAGTGGTGCCCGGACTCGGAATCGAACCAAGGACACGGGGATTTTCAATCCCCTGCTCTACCGACTGAGCTATCCGGGCAACGGGGCGCATTAAACCGTAAAGGCCCGAAGGCGTCAACGGCTTTGTCATAAAAAATCGGTCAATCTGTGCTGACTGGCTGATTTTCAGTCAAAAATGCGCCTGTTAAGGGGTTATCAGGTCAGCGCGCCGCCCTGGCGACACTGGGCGAAACGCAGGATATCTTCGGCGAGACGGCGCGCGGTATCCACGTCCGCCTGGCTGCGTTTTACCAGCAGACGGCTCAGGCAGCCTTCCAGCACCAGCTCCATCTGCTCGGCAACCATCGCCGGATCGTCCACTTCGAGCTGCGTCAGCAGCTCGTGCGTATAGTGGTACGCCGCGCGTTTTTGCTGATCTGCTAACTGATGAATAGGGTGCGACGCCTCCGGATAAAACGTGCAGGCGGCGATAAACAGACAGCCGGGATAGCGATCCTGACTGACGCAATCCGTCAGCGCCTGATAGCGCGCCATCAGTTTTTGTTCCGCGCTCAGCTCCTCGTTGTAAATCAGCTGGCGACGCCAGGCGTCCACACGCTGGCTTAAATAGCGCAGCGCGTCATACAGCAGCGCTTCGCGATCCGGCCAGTAGCGGTGGATCTCTTCCGTCGGACACTGCACAGCGGCGGCCACCATTTCCGGCGTGGTATTAGCAATCCCTTCCTGTTCAAGGACATGCAGGGCCTGCTCAAGCACTTCTTCACGTTGCACGGTCTACTCCTCTCCGTTTAGCCCAACGGTTTCTCCCACCCAAGTGTTGTTTACCGCAGGCGATTGTGCAAATGCGTTGCAAACGCGGGTGCGTCCATAAAACCAGTGACGCGGCCGTTCGGGATCTCATTGCCCTGCGCATCGAAGAAAATAATTGTGGGCAATCCGAGCACGTTAAGGCGTTTCAGCAAAGCCACATCGGCTGCGCTGTTGGCGGTAACGTCTGCCTGCAACAGCACGGTGCCGTCGAGCGCGCGCTGCACGTCTGGCGCGCTGAACGTGTATTTCTCAAACTCTTTACAGGCGACGCACCAGTCGGCGTAGAGATCGAGCATCACCGGCTTGCCTTTGGCCTGCGCCAGCGCGCGATCGAGATCGTCCACCGTGGCGATACGGGTGAAAGCCAGATGCGCCTGGGAGCCCGCCGTCGGTGCGCCGAAAGCCCAGTCCTGCAACGGGCGGGCGCAAATTAACGCGGCGCCCAGAAAAACGATCTGTACCGTGCGCATCCAGGGTTTGCTCGCGTTCAGGCTTACGATAAACGCCCAGCCGAAGAACGCGATGCCAAGCGCGCTCCAGAGCCGCAACCCCCACGGTTCGCCCACTATTCGCTCCAGCAGAAACACCGGCAACGCCAGGATAACAAAGCCGAACGCGGTTTTGACCTGCTCCATCCACGGGCCGCTTTTGGGCAACAGCCGGTTGCCGAAAACGGTGACCAGAATTAACGGCAGCCCCATACCCAGCGCATAGAGATACAGCGTGCCGCCGCCAAGCCACAGATTACCACTCTGGGCGATGTAGAGCAGAATGGCGCTGAGCGGCGCGGTGGTGCAGGGCGAGCAGATAAGCCCTGCAATCGCGCCCATCGCAAAAACGCCGCCCGGCGAGCCGCCGCGCTGGCGGTTGCTCATCAGTGTCAGGCGCGTTTGCAGCGATGCGGGCAGTTGCAGCGTAAAGAGCCCGAACATAGAGAGCGCCAGAAGAATAAAGACTACGGAGAGCGCCACCAGCACCCACGGGCTTTGCAGCGCCGCCTGGAATTGCAGGCCCGCGGCGGCGACAATTAGCCCCAGCGCGGTGTAAGTGAGCGCCATGCCCTGTACGTAGATAAACGCCAGCAGCAGCGCGCGCCGGGTGGAAAGGCGTTTTTCGCCGCCCAGCACGATGCCGGAGATAAGCGGGTACATCGGCAGCACGCAGGGCGTGAAAGCGACGCCAATGCCGATGAGCAGCGCCCAGAGCGCCGAGAATGGCAGCGTGGCTGTCGGCGCATCGCCGCTGTCGCTGGTCTGCTCGTCGGTTGTGGGCGAAGGCTGTGCGGCTTCGGGTTTCACGCTGTTCTTCTGTTCGACCGCGCTCAGCGGCACCGTACGGGTTTCCGGCGGATAGCAGAAACCGGCGGCGGCGCAGCCCTGGTACGTCACCGTTAGCGTCGCGCCGGGTGAGGCCTGCTCCACCGTGATCGGCACGCTGAGCGCGTCGCGGTAGATTTCGCTTTTGCCGAAGAACTCATCTTCATGCGGCTCCCCGGTGGGGAGCGCAGGCGGCGACACGCTCGCGTTGGCGGGCGTCACGTGAATTTGCTGGCGATAAAGATAGTAGCCGGGCTTGATCTGCCAGTTCAGCGTCAGCTGGTTTTGCTGCTGCTGAAAATCAAAGGCGAAGGCCTGGTCTGCCGGCACGAACTGCGAGGCGTTCTGCTGGCCGAACAGCGAGGCCGGGGCCTGAGCGCTGCAAAAAAGCAGGATCAGCGTAAGGATGCGTTGAGCCATGAGAGGTAGTCTTTATCTCCATGAATGACAGGGATCACCAGCAGTTCGGGGGTCTGATAAGGGTGATGCGTTTTAAGACACGTCAGCAGCGCCTGCTGGCGCGTGGTATCGCTTTTTAACACCATCTGCACTTCGTACTCTTGCTCCAGTTTCCCTTCCCAGTAATAGAGCGACGTGGCGCCCGGCAATAGCGTCACGCAGGCGGCGAGGTTTTCCGCCAGCGCTTTAGCCGCCAGATCCTGCGCGGTGGCTTCGTCCGGCGCGGTGCAGAGCACAACGACCGCGTCCGGCGCGGCGTGAGTAATGGTGTTTTCATCCAGCATAAAGCCCTCCAGCCTGAAAAGTGTGAACGGCTACTATACAACGGCAGAGAAGCGCGCGTTAGCGATGCGCGCAGGCGTGGGATACCGCGAAGTAAAAAGGGGCGCCGCAGCGCCCCGGAAGGATCACAGCATCACGCTGCCCAGCAGGAAACCAAAGAAGACGGAGAGCACGACGCCGAGCGTGCCCGGAATAAAGAACGGATGGTTAAAGACGAAGCGGCCAATGCGCGTGGTGCCGGTATCGTCCATCTGCACGGCGGCGACCAGCGTCGGGTAGGTCGGCAGAATAAACAGGCCGGAAACGGCGGCAAAAGAGGCGACTGCCGTCAGCGGGGAGACGTTCAGCGCCAGCGCCATCGGCATCAGCGCTTTTGCGGTCGCCGCCTGGGAGTAAAGCAGCGCGGAGGCGATAAAGAAAATCAGCGCCAGCAGCCACGGATGGCCCTGAATCACGCTGCCCGCCGTCGCTTTGATCCAGTCGATATTGGCGGAAACGAAGGTGTCGCCAAGCCACGCCACGCCGAGGATACAGATACAGGCGCTCATCCCGGCTTTAAAGGTGCTGGAGTTCAGAATGGTGTCGGTTTCCACGCGGCAGATAAGCGTAATGAGCGTCGCGACGCTCAGCATAATGATAAGGATAGCGCTGGTGGTGTTCATCAGCGGTTTCGCCACCAGGCCCAGGCTTGGGCTGTTGATAATCGCATACGCCACGACGCAGATAACACCTACCAGGAACAGCCACACGGAGGTTTTGGCGCGCGGTTTGATGTCGATTTGCTTGTCGCCGCGCAGTTCGATTAACCCTTCCTCCAGCCGTTTGAGGTAAACCGGATCGTCGGAAAGCTTCGAGTTAAACAGCACGGAGACCAGAAACGACATCACCAGTACGGCCGCGAGCGTGGACGGCATCACCACCATCAGCAGATGAATGTAGCTGACGCCGTGGCCTTCCATCACCGAGGACATATACACCACGGCGGCGGAGATAGGCGACGCGGTAATGGCTATCTGCGCGGCGACCACCGCGGTGGAGAGCGGACGGCAGGGCTTCACGCCCTGTTCCTTCGCCACTTCGGCGATAACCGGCAGCGTGGCGAGCGAGATATTCCCGGTACCGGCGAAAATCGTCAGAAAGTACGTGACGATCGGCGCCAGTATCGTGATGTATTTAGGGTTTTTGCGCAGCAGCTTTTCCGTCTGATTAACCAGGAAATCGAGCCCGCCCGCGACCTGCATGGCGGAGATAGCGGCGATCACCGCCATGATGATGGAGATAACGTCAAAAGGAATATTACCGGGTTTCACCCCAATCGCGGCGAGGACCAGCACTCCCAGCCCCCCGGCGTACCCGATGCCGATGCCCCCAAGCCTGGCGCCAAGAAAAATGGCCAGTAAAACGATGATAAGTTCGACAACTATCATGATGGCTTCCTTGATGGTTAATTATTGGATAATTAAAAGTTATAATTTGGTATCCATTAAACGAAAAAGGCACGTCCGAAGACGTGCCTTTTTAGTGTACCGCGAAAGGAGATTACTGTTCGCTTTCATCGGTATAGCGTTTTGCTTTGTAAGCCGGATGCATCAGGTTCTGGACGGAGAAGATATCGTCCAGCTCTGCTTCGGTCAGCAGACCGCGCTCCAGCACGACTTCACGCACGCTCTTGCCGGTTTCGGCGCAAATCTTCCCGACGATATCGCCATTGTGGTGGCCGATAAACGGGTTGAGATAGGTGACGATACCGATAGAGTTGTAGACGTAGCCTTCGCACACTTCTTTATTCGCGGTAATGCCGTTGACGCATTTTTCCAGCAGGTTGTAGCAGGCGTTGGTCAGAATATGAATCGACTCAAACATCGCCTGGCCGATCACCGGCTCCATCACGTTCAGCTGCAGCTGACCGGCTTCAGAGGCCATGGTCACGGTGGTGTCGTTGCCGATGACTTTAAAGCAGACCTGGTTCACGACTTCCGGCACGACCGGGTTCACTTTGGCAGGCATGATGGATGAACCCGCCTGCAGCTCCGGCAGGTTGATTTCGTTTAAGCCCGCGCGCGGACCCGACGAGAGCAGACGCAGGTCATTACAGATCTTGGAGAGTTTTACCGCCAGGCGTTTGAGCGAGCTGTGCACCATGACGTAAGCGCCGCAGTCGGAGGTCGCTTCGATCAGGTCTTCCGCCGGAACGACCGGTAGATTGCTGACTTCCGCGAGTTTCTGCACCGCCAGCTGCTGGTAGCCGTCAGGCGTATTAAGACGGGTGCCGATAGCGGTCGCGCCGAGGTTCACTTCCAGCAGCAGTTCCGCAGTACGCAGCAGGTTTTTGGTCTCTTCGTTCAGCAGCACGTTGAATGCGTGGAACTCCTGGCCGAGGGTCATCGGCACCGCGTCCTGAAGCTGAGTGCGGCCCATTTTCAGGATGTTTTCAAATTCTACAGCCTTGCGCTGGAAGCCTTCGCCCAGCTCTTTGATGGCGTCGATCAGTTTCACGATAGAGGCGTAAACCGCGATGCGGAAACCGGTCGGGTAGGCGTCGTTAGTGGACTGGCATTTGTTCACATGATCGTTGGGATTGAGGAACTGGTATTCCCCTTTCTGATGCCCCATCAGCTCAAGGCCAATGTTCGCCAGCACTTCGTTGGTGTTCATGTTAACGGAAGTGCCCGCGCCGCCCTGGTAGACATCTACCGGGAACTGATCCATGCATTTTCCGTTATTCAGCACTTCATCGCAGGCGGCGATAATCGTGTCGGCGATTTTGCGCGGAATGGTCTGCAACTCTTTGTTGGCCAGCGCCGCCGCCTTTTTCACCATTACCATGCCGCGAACAAATTCAGGAATATCGCTGATTTTGCTGTTGCTGATGTAAAAGTTTTCAATCGCTCGCAGAGTATGAACACCGTAATAGGCATCCGCTGGAACTTCCCTGGTACCCAACAAATCTTCTTCGATACGAATGTTGTTTAACATGTGAACCTTCTTACTTAAGCTGACTAAGAATGCACCAAACGCACAGGATATATGTGGTTATGGAAGTAAAATGACCGACATTTATGTCCTTAATCGGTCTGGTGCCCACGATCATATGCTGATGATAGCGAAAAGCAGTAACCTGGATCACTTATTCCCGGCCGCGTCTGACGACAATTATTAAACTGTGAAATGGGTCACCGCTTAAAAATTTCCAGAAAAAATCTCCGTGCAAAGTGATTGAACTTTGACTAAGGCGCCTCCATCTCAGTGTATATGCGTTTGCACATCTATTTCTAAGGCGCCTGAAGGCGCCTGCTTTTTACAGGAGAACCCGGTGCGCTGGATACCCTTTATCGCTTTCTTTCTTTACATCTACATTGAAATTTCCATCTTTATTCAGGTGGCGCATGTTTTCGGCGTTTTTCTGACCTTACTGCTGGTGATTTTCACCTCGGTCATTGGGATGTCGCTGGTACGCAACCAGGGCTTTAAAAACCTGATGCTGATGCAGCAGAAAATGGAAGCGGGCGAGAGCCCGGCGGCGGAGATGCTGAAGAGCGTGTCGCTGATCATTGCCGGTCTGTTGCTGCTGCTGCCGGGCTTCTTTACCGATTTCTTAGGCCTGCTGCTGTTACTGCCGCCGGTACAAAAACTCATTACCCTGCGCCTGATGCCGCATTTGCGCTTTGGCCGGATGCCGGGCGGCGGTTTTGGCGCCTCGTCGCAGGGCGGCAATACCTTTGACGGCGAGTATCAGCGCAAAGACGCCGGCCCTAAGCGCCTCGAAGACCAGGATCGCGATTCGCGATAAAAAAACCAAAAATTTTTTCTTTTCCCCCCTTGAAGGGGGAAAACCCCAACCCCATCTCTCTGGGCACCAGCCGGAAACCTTCATGGGCCGGCTCAATCCCTAACTGATACGGACTTTCTCAAAGGAGAGCTATCAATGAATATTCGTCCATTGCATGATCGCGTGATCGTCAAGCGTAAAGAAATTGAATCTAAATCTGCTGGCGGCATCGTTCTGACCGGCTCCGCTGCGGGTAAATCCACGCGTGGCGAAGTGCTGGCTGTTGGCAATGGCCGCATCCTTGAAAATGGCGAAGTGAAGCCGCTGGATGTGAAAGTAGGCGACATCGTCATTTTTAACGATGGCTATGGTGTGAAAACCGAGAAGCTGGACGATCAGGAAGTGCTGATCATGTCTGAGAGCGACATTCTGGCAATTGTTGAAGCGTAATCTCACGCGCGAACAAAACTGAACGTACGAATTCAAGGGAAATAACGATATGGCAGCTAAAGACGTAAAATTCGGTAACGACGCTCGTGTGAAAATGCTCCGCGGCGTAAACGTACTGGCAGACGCAGTGAAAGTCACCCTGGGCCCGAAAGGCCGTAACGTGGTGCTGGATAAATCTTTCGGTGCGCCGACCATCACCAAAGACGGCGTGTCCGTAGCACGTGAAATCGAGCTGGAAGACAAGTTCGAAAACATGGGCGCCCAGATGGTGAAAGAAGTGGCCTCCAAAGCGAACGACGCGGCAGGCGACGGCACCACCACCGCAACCGTACTGGCACAGGCTATCATCACCGAAGGCCTGAAAGCCGTTGCGGCAGGCATGAACCCGATGGACCTGAAACGCGGTATCGATAAAGCGGTTATCGCCGCAGTTGAAGAGCTGAAAGCGCTCTCCGTACCGTGCTCCGACTCCAAAGCGATCGCTCAGGTCGGCACCATCTCCGCTAACTCCGACGAAACCGTAGGCAAACTGATTGCCGAAGCAATGGAGAAAGTGGGTAAAGAAGGCGTTATCACCGTTGAAGAAGGCACCGGTCTGCAGGACGAGCTGGATGTGGTTGAAGGTATGCAGTTCGACCGCGGTTACCTCTCTCCGTACTTCATCAACAAGCCGGAAACTGGCGCTGTTGAACTGGAAAGCCCGTTCATCCTGCTGGCTGACAAAAAAATCTCCAACATTCGCGAAATGCTGCCGGTTCTCGAAGCCGTTGCGAAAGCAGGCAAACCGCTGCTGATCATCGCTGAAGATGTTGAAGGCGAAGCGCTGGCGACCCTGGTCGTTAACACCATGCGCGGCATCGTGAAAGTCGCTGCGGTGAAAGCACCGGGCTTCGGCGACCGTCGTAAAGCTATGCTGCAGGATATCGCTATCCTGACCGGCGGTACCGTTATCTCTGAAGAGATCGGTATGGAGCTGGAAAAAGCGACCCTGGAAGATCTGGGTCAGGCTAAACGCGTTGTTATCAACAAAGACGCGACCACCATCATTGATGGCGTGGGCGAAGAGTCCGCTATTCAGGGCCGTGTTGGTCAGATCCGTCAGCAGATCGAAGAAGCGACCTCTGACTACGACCGTGAAAAACTGCAGGAGCGCGTAGCTAAACTGGCTGGCGGCGTTGCGGTTATCAAGGTTGGCGCAGCCACCGAAGTGGAAATGAAAGAGAAGAAAGCACGCGTTGAAGACGCCCTGCACGCGACCCGCGCTGCGGTGGAAGAAGGCGTGGTTGCTGGCGGCGGCGTAGCGCTGATTCGCGCAGCAAGCAAACTGAGCGATCTGCGTGGCGCGAACGAAGATCAGAACGTCGGTATCAAAGTTGCACTGCGTGCAATGGAAGCGCCGCTGCGTCAGATCGTGCTGAACTGCGGCGAAGAGCCGTCAGTGGTTGCGAACACCGTTAAATCGGGCGACGGTAACTACGGTTACAACGCGGCGACCGAAGAATACGGCAACATGATCGACATGGGTATCCTGGATCCGACCAAAGTAACCCGTTCTGCGCTGCAGTACGCGTCTTCTGTGGCTGGCCTGATGATCACCACCGAGTGCATGGTTACCGATCTGCCGAAAGAAGATAAAGCCGACTTAGGCGCTGCAGGTATGGGCGGCATGGGCGGTATGGGCGGTATGATGTAATTTAATCTTCATACTTCAAGCCGCAGGGGCCCTGGCTGCATGCATTCACCCCGGTCATTTACTGATGTAAGCGACCGGGATTCATGAACTTGCCGCCTGCCTGCAACTTGAATTATTCGATTAAAAACAGAAAACCCCGGTCAGAAATGGCCGGGGTTTTTCTTTTGGTCTTCTTTTAGTATAAGGTCTTAGCGGGCATACGCAGCCCAGGCTATCACCAGCTATTCATAATGGGGAACAACATGCGCTTGAAAGTCACTACAGGAATGGTTGTCGCAGCGCTGCTGCTGGCGGGATGCAGCAACGGTAACTCACTCTCGACCGCGGGTCAGAGCGTGCGTTTTGTTGAAGAGCAGCCAGGCAAAGAGTGCCGCTTACTGGGCACCGCGACCGGCGAGCAGAGCAACTGGCTTTCCGGACAGCACGGCGAAGAGGGCGGCTCTATGCGCGGCGCGGCAAATGATTTGCGTAACCAGGCCGCAGCCATGGGAGGCAACGTGCTTTATGGCGTAAGCAGCCCGACCCAGAACCTGCTTTCAAGCTTTGTCCCGACGTCCAGCAAAATGGTCGGTCAGGTGTATAAGTGCCCGAACTGAGGGTGACTTTTACGCGTTAACGAGTATTTCAGGATAAAAAGGCGGGTGCGCTTCGCTTACCCGCCCTACGTTTTTTTACGTCGCGTTTGTTTCAACGAGGGCGGGTAAGCGTCAGCGCCCCGCCAGCCGTCATCGAAGGTAAAAGCATCAACGCTGGCGCAGCTGCAAATCCAGCGGGGTTTTGCTCGGCTCGCCGCCGATTTCACGCGCCAGCTTCGGCACCAGATAACCCGATACCTGCGACAACAGCTCGCGCATAATTGCCCGGGCTTCGTCGTCGCTCACCATAAAATGCGCCGCGCCCTGCACTTTATCCAGCACATGCAGGTAATAAGGCATCACGCCTGCGTCGAATAACGCATTACTCAGCGCCGTCAGCGTCGCGGCGTTATCGTTCACGCCTTTCAGCAGCACGCTCTGGTTGAGCAGCGTAACGCCTGCTGCGCGCAGTTTCGTCATTCCCGCGCGAAACGCGTCGTCAATTTCCTGCGCATGGTTGATATGGTTCACCAGGAGCACCTGTAACCGCGTCTCGCCGAGCAGCCGGACCAGCGCATCGGTAATACGCGCCGGGATCACGATAGGCAGACGGCTGTGGATACGCAGGCGTTTAATGTGAGGGATCGCCTCAATATTCGCCACCAGCCATTCCAGCTCGTGATCTTTCGCCATCAGTGGGTCGCCGCCGGAGAAAATAATTTCATCCAGTTCCGCGTGCGCGGCAATGTAATCCAGCGCGGCCTGCCAGTTGCGCTTATTCCCCTGGTTATCCGCATACGGAAAATGACGGCGGAAGCAATAGCGGCAGTTCACCGCGCAGCCGCCTTTTACCAGCAGCAGCGCGCGGTTGTGGTATTTATGCAAAAGGCCAGGCACCACACTGTTTTGCTCTTCAAGCGGATCGGTGGTAAAACCGGGCGCCGCGACAAACTCCTCGCGTGAGGTCAATACCTGGCGCAACAGCGGATCCTGCGGGTTGCCTTTCTCCATCCGCGCGGCGAATGCCCGCGGTACGCGCAGCGCAAATAACCGGCGCGCGTCGCGGCCTGCCAGCAATTCTTCACTGGCGTCTATATTGAGAAGGTGCAGGAGCTCGTCGGGATCGGTGATAACATCGGCAAGTTGCGATAACCAATCTTCTCGGGATGGGGTTTTTAGGGTTACAATATGCGCCATTTTGTGGCTTAGCTACCAGTTAACAATTTCAGAGGGCCTTATGGCGACTTATTCTAGCAACGATTTTCGTGCCGGTCTTAAAATCATGATGGACGGCGAACCGTACGCCGTTGAATCCAGCGAATTCGTTAAGCCGGGTAAAGGTCAGGCGTTTGCGCGCGTTAAGCTGCGCCGTCTGCTGACCGGTTCCCGCGTTGAGAAAACCTTTAAATCCACCGACTCCGCCGAAGGCGCTGACGTTGTGGATATGAACCTGACTTACCTCTACAACGACGGTGAGTTCTGGCACTTCATGAACAACGAAACCTTCGAACAGCTGGCCGCGGACGCGAAAGCGGTTGGCGACAACGCTAAATGGCTGCTGGACCAGGCTGAGTGCATCGTGACCCTGTGGAACGGCCAGCCGATCTCCGTAACCCCGCCGAACTTCGTAGAGCTGGAAATCGTTGATACCGATCCGGGCCTGAAAGGCGATACCGCGGGCACTGGCGGCAAACCGGCGACCCTGTCTACCGGCGCTGTGGTAAAAGTACCGCTGTTCGTACAGATCGGCGAAGTCATCAAAGTGGATACCCGCTCTGGTGAATACGTTTCCCGCGTAAAATAATTTCGACTGTTATCTGCGGCGTGGTGTCGCCACGCCGCATATTTGCAGAGACCGCCCCATGAAAACCCCGCTGTTACGTTCCCTTTTAATTCTGCTGCTTTGTTCGCTTACGAGCGCCTGTAATACGGCGCGCGGCTTTGGCGAAGATATTCAGCATCTCGGCGGCGCGATTGAGCGCGCGGCAAAATAGTTCTTCTGTTCCTAAAAATCGTTTCCTTCCGCCAGCGTGTCAGTTTTTGTCTATGCTTAAATGGCTATACACAAATAACTTAGGCAATAAAAGGAAGAGATTATGGTTAAGAAAACAATTGCGGCGCTCTTTTCAGCACTGGTCCTTTCTTCACTGTTGACGGCCTGTAACACCACCCGTGGCGTGGGCGAAGACATTCAGGACGGCGGCAACGCGATTTCTGGCGCCGCAACGCGCGCATCGCAGTAATCTTTGCGACGACGGTACGGCTCCTTCAGGCGTCGTACCGTTATCTCGCGCACATCTCCGGCAGCGGCACGAACAGCGAAAAGCGGTTATCGGCGCCCAGTTTCATACGAATATTGCGTTTATAAGTGTAAACCGTTTTTACGGCGATCCCCATTTTGCGTGCAATCTCCTCATTACTCATTCCTTCGCTCCACCACTCCAGAATGCGTTCTTCACGTAACGTCAGCAGCGGCGTCACCGTTTTAGGCTCACCGAATGGCGGACGGGACATCAGCGCTTTGCCAATCATCTGGCCCAGCTCACGCAGCGGAATATTTTTATTCGCAATGCGCCAGGTAATTTGTTGCGAGCAATAGTCGTCCAGCACGTCTGAGTGGCCGCTTTGCAGCAGAATAAGACGCGTGGTGTTGCCGCAAGCGGCAAAAATCGAGGAGAACTGATTTACGTGGTGAACATCTCCCATAAATCCGTGAAGATCGGCAATCACCATATTGGGCTGCCACTGAATAAGAAGTTCGCGCGCGCGCAGCAAATGATCGGTTGCCGTCACATGGAACGGCGCAGCGAAATCTTCAGCGTGATTGAGCCAGCTTTCGAGCCCGGTACGGCTGAAATGACAGCGGTCAACCAGTAAAATTTTATACATGCTCGGATTCATTATGGAGAGAAGAAGGCCCTGCTGAAGCCAGCAGGAAAGTGTTTCATCATAGGGAGATTTATTGCTAACTGAACCCGTGATGTACGCGCACAATCGCGGCTATTTCCTGGCTTAACTGATGAGAATGTGTTGGTTTAGGCAAAACACGGTTGCAAAACGCGCAGAGAGAAGGGATGATCGCGCTGTTTAATCACCTGGCCTTGCGGGACGACCTGCAAGCGCGTCATGTTGAACGGGGACGGCCCCAAAAACCTGGAGCTGAATATGTCCTGGTTCGTTCTGTTTATCGCCGGTCTTCTGGAAGTGGTCTGGGCCGTCGGCCTGAAATACACCCACGGGTTTACACGCGTTGTGCCGAGCCTCATCACCGTTTCGGCGATGATCGTCAGCATTGTGCTGCTCTCATGGGCGATGAAAAGCCTGCCAACCGGCACGGCCTACGCCGTCTGGACGGGGATCGGGGCGGTGGGCGCTGCCATCACCGGCATTCTGCTGTTAGGTGAATCGGCAAGCCCCGCGAGGCTGATAAGCCTGGGGCTTATCGTCGCGGGGATTATTGGCCTGAAGCTCAGCACCCACTAGCGGGCGCGCTGGTTTACCCAAATCAGTTTTTCCACCGGGAAGCCCTGACGGGTAGCGGAATCCAGCAGATCCTCTTTCACTTGCTTACTGATCGTCGGCGTGCGGGAGAGGATCCACAGATAGCTGCGATCCGGCCCGCAGATCAGCGCGTGCTGGTAATCTTTATCCAGCGCAATAATGTTATACCCGCCGTAGAACGGGCCGAAGAACGAAACCTTCAGCGCGGCGCGGCGGGTATTGCCGGTGAAGTAAGCTTTACCTTCGCTCTGCTGCCATTTATTGCGATCCGGGTTAAAGCCGCGGTTGATAACGTTCAGGCCGCCGTCGCCACGCAGGCTGTAGGTCGCGGTGACCTGCTCCAGGCCGCGCTCAAAGCGGTGGTCAAAGCGCGCGATTTCATACCACGTACCGAGATAACGGTTAACGTTAAAATCTTCCACGACCCTCACACCGCTCGGCGGAGTAGGGGTGCTGCAGGCGACCAGCAGTGCCGCGGTCGCGACGGTAGCTACAACAGGGAGTAGTCGAATACGCATGGCGGGATCCTTCTGTTTTACTGCTAAGTGTAGATGCCCGTTGCGCTTTTGTAATAGCAGGGAAAAGAAATACTGAGACGGGAAAGCGCCGCTCCCGAAGAAGCGGCGAGAAATGTCAGAGCGTTATCACGCCAATCAGCGTCACGACCGTCAGGATAGCCGCCAGGCCGTAGAAAACCCATTTCCCGGCCGGGACATGGATTTTCAGGTCGTGCATGCCGTGATGAATACGGTGCAACCCGCACCACAGCGGCAGCACAATCATCAGGAACAGAAACAGACGGCCCACCCAGCTCTGGGCGAACGCCAGCACACGTTCATAGCTGAACGCGCCTTCCGGCCCCATGCCGAGCGGCAGCAGAATGCCCACCAGCAGGATGATTACCGGCGCGATAATCGCGCACCACATGCCGCCTGCGCCAAACAGGCCCCAGAATACCGGTTCGTCGGAACGTTTCGGGTGTTGATTAATCACGATATCCTCCTTACCAGGCCAGGGCGATAAACAGCACGACAATCGTGACGATGGCCGTCACGCCCCACAGCCCGCGGATCACCGGCTCTGGCCCCATTTTTTCGTCTTTCACCACCACGATGGCGGCTTTCGGCGCCAGTTCAAACCAGGTTTTGGTATGCAGCAACGCCGCCAGCAACGTGATGATGTTCAGTAACACGACGACAGGGTTTTGCAGGAAACCGACGAAACCGGCCCAGCTCTCCGGGCCATGCTTGAGCGCGAACAGGCCGTAAATCAGCACAATACTGAACCAGACGGCGGGCACTGAGGTGCCTTCGCGCAGCATGTAAAAGCGGTAGAAGGGCAGCTGTTTCCACCAGCCTGATTCCATCGTCCGTACATAAGGCTTACGTTTCGAGGTCATTATTCACTCCTTGCGCCGGGTTTCAGCATGGCGATTAAGAAATCCTTCGAGCTCTCCACTTTGCTCTGCTGGATAGCCGCGGCCGGGTCGACATGTTTCGGGCAGACTTCCGAGCAGAAGCCGACGAACGTACAGGTCCAGACGCCGTTCTGGCTGTTGAGCTGCGGCATGCGCGCCTTCTGGCCCTTATCGCGACTGTCGAGGTTATAACGGTGCGCGAGCGTAATCGCCGCCGGGCCGATAAACTCCGGGTTCAGGCCGAACTGCGGGCAGGCGGCATAGCACAGGCCGCAGTTGATGCAGCCGGAGAACTGATGGTATTTCGCCATCTGCGCCGGCGTCTGGGTGTTCGGCCCCTGGTCCGGCGTGCGCGTGTTGCCGATGATATAGGGCTTAATGGCCTCAAGGCTCTCGATAAAGTGGGTCATATCGACCACTAAATCGCGCTCGATCGGGAAATTCGCCAGCGCCTCGACTTTCATGCCGGAGGTATAGTCGCGCAGGAAGGTTTTGCAGGCGAGTTTCGGCACGCGGTTGACCATCATCCCGCAGGATCCGCAGATAGCCATGCGGCATGACCAGCGATAGCTTAAATCCGGCGCCAGGTTGTCTTTGATATAGCCGAGCGCGTCCAGCAACGACGTTTGCTCATCCCAGGGCACGTCGTAAAACGCGCTGTGCGGCGCGTTATCGGTTTCCGGGTTATAACGCACCACTTCAATGCGTAGCGTGTTCATCTCAGCCATTCGCCGTCTCCTTTTTATCGGCCGCTTCCGATTCCGCGCCATACACGCGTTTCGCCGGAGGCAGGGTGGTAATCTTCACGTCGCTGTAATCGAGGCGAGTCGTACCGTCAGCGTCGCGGAAGGCGAGGGTATGACGCAAAAAGTTAACGTCGTCGCGCTCGGTGCAGCCTTCGTCAAGACGCTGATGCGCGCCGCGCGACTCTTTACGCGCCATCGCGGAGTGCGCCATACATTCGGCGACGTTCAGGCCGTGGCCAAGCTCAATGGTGTAGAGCAAATCGGTGTTGAACACGCTGGAGGTATCGCTGATGCGCACGCGCTTAAAGCGCTCCTGCAGCTCCGCCAGCTTATCGATGGTTTTCTGCATCAGCTCCGGCGTGCGGTAAATGCCGCAGCCTTCTTCCATCGACAGGCCCATTTCGTCGCGGATTTTCGCCCAGCTTTCATTGCCTTCCTGGTGAACAAGCGTATGCAGGCGCGCTTCGACATCCGCGGCCTGTGCGTTCAGCGCGTCGTCGCGGGCGGACGTCGTTTCCATTGCGCGATCCATCGCCTGTGTACCCGCCAGTTGACCAAACACCACCAGCTCCGCCAGCGAGTTCGATCCAAGACGGTTAGCGCCATGCAGCCCCACGGATGAGCATTCGCCGACGGCAAACAGCCCCTTGATGCGGGTTTCGCACTGCTGATTGGTTTCGATGCCGCCCATGGTGTAATGCGCCGTCGGGCGTACCGGGATCGGCTCTTTTACCGGATCGACGCCCACGTAGGCTTTCGCCAGCTCGCAAATGAACGGCAACCGCTCCAGCAGTTTTTTCTCGCCGAGGTGGCGCAGATCGAGATACACCACATCGCCGCGTGGCGTGGCGATGGTGTTGCCTTTGCGCCACTCGTGCCAGAAGGCCTGCGACACTTTATCGCGCGGCCCCAGCTCCATATATTTGTTCTTCGGCTCGCCGAGCGGCGTTTCCGGCCCCATGCCGTAATCTTGCAGGTAGCGGTAGCCGTTTTTATTCACCAGGATGCCGCCTTCGCCGCGACAGCCTTCCGTCATCAGAATGCCGGAGCCCGGCAGGCCGGTCGGGTGATACTGCACGAACTCCATATCGCGCAGCGGCACGCCGTGCGCCAGCGCCATGCCCATACCGTCACCGGTGACGATGCCGCCGTTGGTATTGTAGCGATAGACGCGCCCCGCGCCGCCGGTCGCCATCACCACCGCGTTCGCACGGATCTGCACGAGCGTGCCTTCCATCATGTTCATCGCCACCAGGCCGCGGGCCTGGCCATCGTCCACCAGAATATCGAGAACAAAATGTTCGTCGAAGCGCTGGATTTGCGGGAATTGCAGGGAGGTCTGGAACAGGGTGTGGAGCATATGGAAGCCGGTTTTATCAGCGGCAAACCAGGTGCGCTCGATTTTCATGCCGCCAAAGCGTCTGACGTTAACCGAGCCGTCCGGGCGGCGGCTCCACGGGCAACCCCACTGCTCAAGCTGAGACATTTCGCGCGGGCAGTGCTTAACGAAATAGTCCACCACGTCTTGCTCGCACAGCCAGTCGCCGCCGGCGACGGTGTCGTGGAAGTGATACTCAAAACTGTCATGATCCTGCGCCACGGCCGCCGAACCGCCTTCGGCGGCGACGGTATGGCTGCGCATGGGATAGACTTTTGAAATCAGTGCGATTTTAGCGTTGGGATTACGCTCGGCCGCCGCAATGGCTGCCCGCAGTCCCGCACCGCCGGCACCGATAATGGCGAGATCGGCTTGAAAAGTATGCACGACATTCCTCCGGGTTTTAGTTATTCCCACCGCGCGGTAACAAAGGTGAAAACTCGGGGCTGCGCGGGGGTAAAGCGTTCCCCTGCTCCTTTTTGGGTAGCTGAGTATAACCTTAGCCCCAAAGGGGAAATTTGATGTGTTCGATTTTTTGGGGCGTTACGACGCCTTTTACCCGGCGGGTTAATTGAAGTGGCTCACAAAATGCAAAGCCGGTGCGCGGGAGGGAAAATGTGCGCAAAATTTGTCTGGCGAACGGGATACGAGTAGACTTCGTGCCCTTGTTTGACGACGGAGAAAGTACCATGAGCGAGACGGCCACCTGGCAGCCGAGCGCATCCATCCCCAACCTGTTAAAACGCGCCGCCATCATGGCGGAAATCCGCCGCTTTTTCGCGGACCGCGGCGTACTGGAGGTGGAAACCCCCTGCATGAGCCAGGCGACGGTAACCGATATTCACCTGTTCCCGTTCGAAACGCGTTTCGTCGGCCCCGGCCATTCTCAGGGGATCAATCTCTATCTGATGACCAGCCCGGAATATCATATGAAGCGCCTGCTGGCGGCAGGGTGTGGGCCGGTGTACCAACTGTGCCGCAGTTTTCGCAATGAAGAGATGGGACGTCACCACAACCCGGAATTCACTATGCTGGAGTGGTATCGCCCGCATTATGATATGTACCGCCTGATGAACGAGGTGGACGATCTTCTGCAGCAGGTGCTGGAGTGCCAGCCCGCCGAGACGATCTCCTACCAGCAGGCTTTCCAGCGTCATCTGGAGATAGATCCGCTGTCGGCGGATAAAACCCAGTTGCGTGAAGTGGCGGCGAAGCTTGATCTGAGCAATATCGCGGATACCGAAGAAGATCGCGATACGTTGCTGCAACTGCTGTTCTCCATGGGCGTTGAGCCGCATATCGGTAAAGATCGCCCGGTGTTTGTTTATCACTTCCCGGCAAGCCAGGCGGCGCTCGCGCAAATCAGCACCGAAGATCACCGTGTGGCGGAGCGCTTCGAGGTCTATTACAAAGGCATTGAGCTGGCGAATGGTTTCCATGAGCTGACCGACGCGCGCGAACAGCAGCAGCGTTTCGAGCAGGATAATCGCAAACGCCTCCAGCGCGGTCTGCCGCAGCAGCCGGTGGACTACAACTTGCTGGAAGCGTTAAAAGCGGGCCTGCCGGATTGTTCCGGCGTGGCGCTGGGCGTGGATCGCCTGATTATGCTGGCGCTGGGCGCGGAGAGCCTCGCTGACGTGATCGCCTTTACGGTAGACCGGGCG
Organism: Cronobacter turicensis; assembly: GCF_041222865.1. NCBI lineage: Bacteria > Pseudomonadati > Pseudomonadota > Gammaproteobacteria > Enterobacterales > Enterobacteriaceae > Cronobacter > Cronobacter turicensis. The sequence continues at coordinate 515,674 of NZ_CP165997.1, forward strand.
TAACGGTCGGTAATCTGTGGCGGGTGCGCTGCGCTTACCCGCCCTGTTAAAACGATATCAACCTTTGTAGGGGGGTAAGCGCAGCGCACCCGCCTCATGTACTACGCGTATTCACCGCCATAAAAAAGGAGCCTTTAGGCTCCTTTTTCTTTACATGCTTCCCGGCGTGCGGGTAGTGCGCCCGGCTGAGCTTAACGTTCGCGCCATGCGCTTGCCGTCGAGAGTCTCCAGACGCATCTGGAATGGCGGGAACGGCATCTCGATGCCGTGCTCGCGGAAACCCTGCAAAATCAGCTGATGAATTTCGTGGCGCAGCGGCATACGGTGTCCCATTTCAGCGGCGTGAATACGCAGCTCAAACAGCTGAATACCCTGCTGCAAATCGACCAGAAACACTTCCGGCGGCGGGTTATCAATCACATACGAACACTTCTCGGCGGCGCGATAGAGTATCTGCGTCACCTCTTCGCTGTTGGCATCCGACGGCGCAGGCACCGTCAGCACCACACGCGTGACCGAATCCGAGAGCGACCAGTTGATAAACTGCTCGGTGATAAACGCCTTATTGGGCACGATAATCTCTTTACGATCCCAGTCGCTGATAGTGGTGGCGCGGGTATTAATACGCGTCACGCTGCCGGTTAAATCGCGAATCGTCACCGTATCGCCGATGCGGATCGGCTTCTCAAAGAGAATAATCAGGCCGGAAATAAAGTTGGCGAAAATCTCCTGCAAACCGAAACCGAGCCCGACGCCGAGCGCCGCCACCAGCCATTGCAGCTTCGACCACTCAATGCCAATCATGGAGAAGCCCACCAGGCCGCCAATCAGCATCAGCAGATATTTGGTGATGGTGGTAATGGCGTAGCCGGTGCCAGGCGTCAGCTCCAGGTGTTGCAGCACTACCAGCTCCAGCAGCGCGGGCAGATTACGCACCAGCTGCGTGGTGACGATAAACACCAGGATAGCGATCAGCACCGCGCCAAGCGTAATCGGCTCAATGCTCTCCACACCCTGCACGGTCGAGGTGACATCCCACAGCGAAATGTTCTCAAGGAAGCCGAAAGCCGAGTGGATTTCCGACCACAGCACAATCACGGACAGCAGCGCGATAAGCGTCAGGATCGAACGCACCAGGCGCAGCGACTGGGCGCTGATCGCATCGAGATCAAGCTCCGCGACTTCCACCTCCACGCTGCCTTCGGTGCTGTGCCCGTGATGCGGTTCTTCTTCGCCGCGGGCGCGCTGGGCCAGAATTTCCGCACGACGCGAGCGGGCGCGGTCAAAGGCCAGGCGACGGCGCTGAATAAGCATCCAGCGGCGGATGATGTGGTAAATCACCAGCAGCAGGAACCAGATGGCGACGGAGGTTTCCAGACGCGCCAGCAGCGCCTGCGCGGTCGCGAGATACCCGACGGCTGCGGCGAGGATAGCCATCAGCGGCGCGCACAGCATCATGTTCCACAGCAGCCGGTTGACCCAGTTGTCGCCGTTGCCTTCGTTATCGAGATAAAGCGGAATGCCCGCGCGCTTGAGGCTGAGCGTGACGATCGCCAGCGCGCCGCAGATAAGCACAAAGCAGAGCCGCCCCAGCGAGCCGGAAAATTCACGGTCGTTGAGATTATCGAAGGTAATCAGCGCCATGATGAGCGGTACGATAAAGCCAATGCTCATCAGGTAGTAGCGCATCGCGCGGGCGACGCGGTTGCGCGGCCAGCCGAAATGCGTGGTAAAGAGGCCATTGGGACGCGCGAAGGCGGCTGAAATCATCACAACCCACAGCAGCGGCACCGTGGCGGTGACGCCGTCGCCGACCGCCACGGCGATAGGGTAGGGCCAGGCTTCGCGAAGGCCATAGCCGAGCGTCGCCCACAGCACCGGCAGCGGCGACGCCACCAGAATCGACCAGAAAACTGTGCGCAGCGTCAGCCAGAAGTGGTCCTGCGTGACTTTACCGACCCGCGCGCTGGAACGCTCCAGAAACGCCGCAAAGTGACGTCGGGAGCTGATGCTAAAGCCTACCAGCAGCAGCGCGCCAAACAACGGCAGCAGCGTTTCTTTGCTGGTTACCATCATCACGGCGGCTTTGCCAAGCTGGCCGAAAGAGTCGAGCGAGATAAGACGGCGCAAATCCTGCACGATATCCACCGGCCAGCTGATGCTGAGCGGGCTGACATCGGCGGTCCAGAACAGATAGCGGTGCGTCGCCTCGTTCACTTCTTTCAGCGCGTCCTCAAGCTGGCTGTTCGCCACTTTCAGCTTGGTAAGCTCAAGGATTAACGTATCGCCGCCCTGCAACAGGGAGCCGAGCAGTTCGCGCTGGGTGCGCAACTGCGCCTCAAGAATGCGGTTCTGCTCCGCCGTCAGCGGTTTGCCGTCTGTCTGGCGCAACTGGCGCAGCTGCGGCTGCTTGTTGAGCTGATCTTCATAGCGCAGGCGATGGACGCGCAGCTGGGCCATTTCGGTATCAAGCTGCTGAAGCTTTGGCATCTCCGGCAGGCGCGACACCTGCGCGCGCAGCGCCTCGCCAAGCACGTTGGAAACGCCGAGCCACTGCGACTGTTCACGCAGCGTGGTTAACGCCTGACGCACCTGCATGGTCTGGCTGGTGGCCTGACGCTGTTGGGACGCGACCAGATCCATGCGCTGCGCCTGCTGGTTCAGCGCGCGCGACAGTTCGCGGTTGACGTTGAACTGCTCGACAATGGCGGGGGGCAGGTTGGCGCTGTTTTCGGCCAGCAGTTCGGTGCTTTCCAGCGCGCGCTCAGCTTCCTGCTGGCGCTGGCTGTTAAGCTGATTGCGCAGCGCCTGGAGATAAGCATCCAGCTGTTCGCTTTGCTTTTGCGCAAGTTCGGCGCGCAGGCGCGCCAGCTCCTGGCGGTTGCTGGCGGAGAGCTGGGCGAGTTCGAGTTCATCAACGCGGGCTTTGAGCTGGGCTGATTCAGCCTGCTGGCTGAGAAGCTGCGCGGCCCCGAGCGCACTGGAGCCGGTCGGCGCGCCCGCGCGGCGTTCCATGTCGTTAAGCTGACGGCGCGCGTCGGTTTGTTGCTGGGGAAGCTGGCTTAAGGAGTCGGCGATTTCACGCGCGCGATCCTGCTCCTGCTGCGCTTCACGGCTCTTCTCCAGCAGCTGACTGCTGACCTGGAGGATCTCCTGATTGAGCGCGTCGGTGGTAAGCCCCGTAGGCACGCGGCGCGGCTCATCGCGCAGGTTGTTGAGTTGCTGGCGCAGCGACTGCGATAACTTTGGGAAATTATCGATAACCTGCTGATATTGCTTCGCGCGCTCCAGGGAGGCTTTTCGTTCCTCAAGCGCGTTTTGCGCAGATTGTAAGGCTTCAACCACTTGCGCCTGATCGGGCTGGTTTTTGGCCGCTTTGGCCTGCTCCAGCTCCTGCGCTATCTGTTTTTCATCAGGCGCTGTCGCGGCGTTCGCCCAAAAGCTCAGGCTCCAGGCCAGCAGCACGTAAAGGATCAGGCGCACGTCATTTTACCTTTTTCTTAACGGTCGTGGTCGTTATCTACCAGTGGGTTGGCATCGCGCTCGGCTTCAGCTTCTTCGGCTGAAATCACCGCAGGCGCGACATCGGCTGCGACCGCTTCGACCGAAACCGCGAGCGGCTCGCCCAGACGAGTGACGGAGAGGCTTTGCAGATGCTCGACCAGCTCCACTTTGCCCGGCGCGAACAGGTTGATAACCGTAGAGCCCAGCTTAAAGCGGCCCATCTCCTGGCCTTTCAGCAGCGCCACGGCGCCGTCGCTTTCGCCCGCCGGGTACGTCCAGCGCTTGATGATGCCTTCGCGCGGCGGGGTGATGGTGCCAGCCCAGACGGTTTCGATGCTCCCCACAATCGTCGCGCCTACCAGAATTTGCGCCATCGGTCCGAATTCGGTGTCGAACAGACAGATAACGCGCTCGTTACGGGCGAACAGGTTCGGCACGTTTTGCGCGGTCAGGTGGTTTACGGAGAAGAGATCGCCCGGCACGTAGATCATTTCGCGCAGGATGCCGTTGCACGGCATATGCACGCGGTGATAGTCACGCGGCGACAGGTAAGTGGTCGCGAAGGTGCCGTTACGGAACAGATCGGCCATCAGATAGTTGCCCGCCAGCAGCGCTTCCAGCGTGTAGTTATGGCCTTTGGCCTGCAAAATCTTATCGCCTTCGATGCGTCCGAGCTGGCTGATAACGCCATCCGCCGGCATAGACAGCACGTTCGGGTCGGTATTCAGCGGGCGAACTTCATCACGCAGCGGACGCACGAAAAACTCGTTAAAGGTGCGGTAGCTGGCGGTATCGGGCTTCTGCGCCTCGCTCATATTGACCTTGTAGTATTTCACGAACAGATCGATGACCAGTTTGGTCAGCCAGCCTGCGCGTTTGCTCGCGCCCCAGCCGGCAAGGCGGGTGAGCCACTGTTTAGGCAGAATATATTGCAGCGAAAGTTTGATTTCGTTTAACAAGGTAGCCTCCAGGCCAGTGTTTCATCGTTCCTGGCCCGGCTGAACGCCGGGCCTGTCAGAAAAAGGGGGCTGATTCTAACGACGCCGGGCGTCATTGTCAGTCGTCGCTTTCGGAAAAGTTTTTACGCGTTTTGACCTGCGCCATGCTTTCCAGAATCCGGTGATAGTTATCGAAACGGGTTTCGGCGATGTCGCCGCGCTCCACGGCTTCGCGGATGGCGCAGCCAGGATCGTTGCCGTGTTTACAGTCGCGGAATTTGCACAGGCCCAGGTAGTCGTGGAATTCGATAAAGCCCTGGGTTATCTGCTCCGGCTCAAGGTGCCACAGGCCGAACTCGCGCACGCCCGGCGAGTCGATGACTTCGCCGCCGCCGGGGAAGTGGTAGAGGCGCGAGGCGGTGGTGGTGTGCTGGCCAAGACCGGAGTTATCAGACACGTCGTTAACCAGAATCTGATTGTCCTTCAGGCCCAGCAGATTATTCAGCAGGCTCGATTTACCCACGCCCGACTGCCCGGCGAAGATACTGGTGCGGTCGATGAGCGCCTCTTCCAGTTCTTTCAACCCTTCGTCTTTGTAGCTGGAAACCAGCAGGACGCGATAGCCGATACGGCGATAGATATCCATCTGCTCATTGACGAAGGCAAGGCCCTTTTCATCAAGCAGGTCGGTCTTGTTCAGGACCAGTAACGGTTCAACGTCCAGCGTTTCGCAGGCCACCAGATAGCGGTCGATAATATTCAGCGACAGCTCCGGCAGGATAGCTGAGACGATGATGATTTGGTCGATGTTCGCGGCGATAGGCTTTACGCCGTCGTAGAAGTCCGGACGCGTCAGGACAGACGTGCGCTCGTGCACCGCATCGACAATGCCTTTGCCCTGGACATTTTCTTTCGCCGGGCGCCAGACGACGCGATCGCCAGTGACCAGCGACCGGATGGTGCGGCGAATGTTACAACGGTGCACCCCGCCGTCAGACGATTCGACGTCGGCATGCTGACCAAAACGACTGATAACGCGGCCGTCGCGAGGCTCACCAAATTGCGAGTCGTCGGGATCGGCTTTCTCCGGAGTCTGTTTGAGCCGGCGCTGATGGTTCGCTGATACGCGGCGTTGCTGACCTTTGGAGAGTTTATTTTTGCTCAATCTTAATGGCTCCTGGTCGCCCCTGGTGGGCAAAACCTCTATGATACCAGCTATTGTAAATGAATTAACTGCCTGTCACCCCAGCGTGACGCGATAACGGATGGAAAATAGCATGAGTGCCAATGAAAACAACCTCATTTGGATCGATCTGGAAATGACCGGGCTCGACCCGCGACAGGATCGCATCATCGAGATAGCCACCCTGGTGACCGATGCCAACCTCAACATTCTGGCGGAAGGGCCGGTTATCGCCGTACATCAGTCTGACGAGCAGCTGGCGCTCATGGATGACTGGAACGTGCGCACCCATACCGCCAGCGGGCTGGTGGATCGCGTTAAGGCCAGCACGATGGGCGATCGCGAAGCGGAACTGGCGACGATCGAATTTCTCAAGCAGTGGGTGCCCGCCGGGAAGTCACCCATCTGCGGCAACAGTATCGGCCAGGATCGCCGCTTCCTGTTTAAGTACATGCCGGAGCTGGAAGCGTATTTCCACTACCGCTATCTCGATGTGAGCACGCTGAAAGAGCTGGCGCGCCGCTGGAAGCCGGAAGTGCTCGACGGCTTAAAGAAACAAAATACCCATCAGGCGCTGGACGACATCCGCGAATCGGTGGCGGAACTCGCTTATTACCGCGAACATTTTATTAAACTGTGACGCCAACGAGGGGCTAAGCCCCTCTTTTGTTGATAAAGTGATCGCTTTGGCGAATAAAAAAGCAGTCAGACAAAAATCACGAAAAAAAGCGTTTAAGGGGTTGCGGTAGAAATCATTTCTCGTATAATGCGCCTCCCGTAACGACACAGAAATGTGAATTACGCAGAGCGGGAATAGCTCAGTTGGTAGAGCACGACCTTGCCAAGGTCGGGGTCGCGAGTTCGAGTCTCGTTTCCCGCTCCAAAATTTGAAATCGCCGAAAGGCAGCACCACCCAATCAACGTATTTCGGATTGCGACAAGGCGGCAACGGAACGAATTCTTGGGAGCTTACTTAAGTAAGTGACTAAGATGAGTGAAGGCAGCCAACGCAGTGGCAGTCAGAAAGACAAAGATTAAGCGGGAATAGCTCAGTTGGTAGAGCACGACCTTGCCAAGGTCGGGGTCGCGAGTTCGAGTCTCGTTTCCCGCTCCAAAATTTGAAATGCCGTAAGGCAACACCACCCAAGCGGGAATAGCTCAGTTGGTAGAGCACGACCTTGCCAAGGTCGGGGTCGCGAGTTCGAGTCTCGTTTCCCGCTCCAAATCTCCTCGATTGTACAAATTATCCACAGCGATAAAGCGCGCTACGGCGGGTTTTTTACGTTTATCCAAAACAGTTCTGAACAGAGTTATCCACAGATCGCAGAAAGTTATCCTGCGAGCGAGAATGATAATTTTATTCACATCTTTTCTTTATCTTATTGATATTTAAAATAAATAATTTATTACCAAATGTTATTTTTGAGGCTTTTTGATAAACAGGGCCTTTGAATGACAAGACTTTTTTAATTTTATTCACAGGAAAACGCCTTTAGGCGTCGCGCGGCAATCCTTTTTCGATCACCCTGACCAGTCGCTGTTTCTGCGGCAACTGCACTTCCACCACGCATGCATTACGTTTGTCTGTTTGTTGCGCAATCGCCCAGTCAATATGCTCATCAAGAAGTGGGTGCTCACCTTTGCGTTGCTGCAGCGCCGTGATATTGGCTTCATCCCAGGGCGCGTTACCGAGCGCGACCGCAATATTACGCAGCCAGCGTAAGTGGCCGATGCGGCGAATCGCCGATCCTTCCGTAACTTTCAGAAAGTGCGCTTCGCTCCAGCTAAACAGCTCAATCAGCTTCGGCGCATGCAGCGCCTGGCGTGGGCTGAAATCCGCTTCGTCGGTGAGCTGTGAAAAACGGTTCCACGGGCAAATCAGCTGGCAGTCATCGCACCCATAGATGCGGTTGCCCATCAGCGGGCGAAATTCTTCCGGAATGGCGCCTTCAAGCTCAATGGTGAGATAGGAGATACAGCGGCGGGCATCGACCGTGTACGGCTCGACAATCGCGCCGGTGGGGCAGATGGTCATGCAGGCCACGCAGCGCCCGCAGCCGTCTTCCACGGGCTTATCCACCGGCAACGGCAAATCCACCAGCAGCTCGCCAAGAAAGAAAAACGACCCGGCATCGCGGCTTAAGATCAGGGAATGTTTGCCGGTCCAGCCGAGGCCCGCTTTTTCGGCGAGAGGGCGTTCAAGGATGGGCGCGGAGTCGACAAAAGGTCTAAAATTCAGCGACGCGCAATGCTGTTGCAGCGTTTCGCCGAGTTTTTTCAGGCGGTTTCTCAAAAGCTTATGGTAATCGCGCCCCAGGGCGTAACGGCTTACGTAGCCGAGCGAGGGATCTTTCAGCGTGCTGGCAAAGGCCGCATTGGCAGGCAGATAATTCATGCGCACGCTGATAACGCGCAGCGTGCCGGGCAGCAGTTCATGCGGGCGGGCGCGCAACATACCGTGACGCGCCATCCACTCCATCTCGCCGTGGTACTGTTTATCCAGCCACGCCTGTAACGCGCCTTCGCTGGCGCTGAGATCGGTATCGGTAATACCGACCTGCTGGAAACCCAGCTCGGCACCCCATTGTTTAATTTTTTGCGCTAACTGATTGAGATCGAGGGGTTCAGACATGACGGACCACGGGATGAACAAAAACGACGCCAGTATACCACACTCCGTCTGGCCCGCAGACTGGCTGCGTACGGCGGAGCGTGAGGCGGCGGACAGCCTCGGGCTGACGTTATACGAACTGATGCAACGCGCGGGCGATGCGGCGTTTCAGGTGGCGCGCGCGGCGTATCCGCACAGCCAGCGCTGGCTGGTGCTGTGCGGCCACGGCAATAACGGCGGGGACGGCTATGTTGTGGCGCGCCTGGCGCAGGCGGCGGGCATTGAGGTAACGCTGCTGGCGCTGGAGAGCGACAAACCTTTACCGGAAGAGGCGCAGGCCGCGCGTGAGGCCTGGCTCGGCGCAGGCGGCGAAATCCATGCGCCGCACACGCCGCTGCCGGAGACATGCGATCTGATCATCGACGCGCTGCTCGGCACCGGGTTTTCGCAGGCGCCGCGTGAGAACATCGCCACGCTGATTGAACACGCGAACCAGCATCGCGCGCCCGTGGTGGCGCTCGATATTCCTTCCGGCCTGCTGGCGCAAACCGGCGGCGCGCCGGGCGCGGTCATCCATGCCGCGCACACCGTGACGTTTATCGCGCTCAAGCCGGGCCTGCTCACTGGCCGCGCTCGCGACGTCGTCGGGCGATTGCATTATCACGCGCTGGGTCTGGAGGCGTGGCTTGTCGGGCAACAGGCGCCGTATGCGCGCTTCGACGCAACGCAGCTTTCCCGCTGGCTCAGGCCGCGCCGCGCAGGCTCGCACAAAGGCGATAACGGCAAGCTGGTAATTATCGGCGGCGATCATGGCACCGCTGGCGCTATCCGCATGACCGGCGAGGCGGCGCTGCGTGCGGGCGCAGGTCTGGTGCGAGTACTTACTCGCGCGGAAAACATTGCGCCGCTTGTCACCGCACGCCCGGAGCTGATGGTGCATGAACTCACCAGCGACGCGCTCGACGCGAGCCTGGAATGGGCCGACGTGGTGGTCATCGGGCCGGGGCTCGGGCAGCAGGAGTGGGGCAAGTCGGCGCTGGCGAAAGTGCGCCAGTGCGACAAACCGATGCTGTGGGATGCGGACGCGCTTAACCTTCTGGCAATCGCTCCCGATACCAGTCACAATCGCATTCTTACGCCGCACCCCGGCGAGGCCGCGCGGCTACTTAACCGTAGCGTGGCAGAAATTGAGAGTGACCGCTTACTTAGCGCCAGAGAGCTGGCGCAGCGCTACGGGGGTTGCGTGGTGCTGAAAGGCGCGGGAACGGTGGTAACAGGACCGCAGGACGAATGCGGCATTATCGATGTCGGCAATCCCGGCATGGGCACGGGCGGCATGGGCGACGTGCTTTCAGGGATTATCGGCGCGTTGCTGGCGCAGGGGCTTAACCCCTATGACGCCGCCTGCGCAGGCGGCGTGGCCCACGGCGCGGCGGCGGATGCGCTCGCGCAGCGCTTTGGCACGCGCGGCATGCTGGCGACCGATCTGTTTTCCACGCTCTATCGTTTTGTTAACCCGGATATAGACACAGACCAGAATCATGATTAATCGCGTTATACCTTTACCCGAAGAGCAGGCCACCCTCGACCTTGGCGCACGCGTGGCGCGCGCCTGCACAGGCGCGACCGTTATCCACCTTTACGGCGATTTGGGCGCGGGCAAAACCACGTTCAGCCGTGGGTTCCTGCAAGCGTGTGGTCATCAGGGCAATGTCAAAAGCCCGACGTACACGCTGGTAGAGCCTTATACGCTGGAAAACAGAATGGTTTACCACTTCGATCTCTATCGCTTGGCCGATCCGGAAGAGCTGGAGTTTATGGGCATCCGCGATTACTTCACCGATGACGCCATTTGTCTTGTCGAATGGCCGCAGCAGGGGGCGGGCGTGTTGCCGCCGCCAGACATCGAAATCCACTTGTCATGGCAGGATCAGGGGCGTGAAGCGCGGGTGAAAGCGGTCTCCGCCGCCGGCGACGCGCTGCTGGCTCGCCTCGCCTGAACGCAAGGACGACAGGATGATCACACGCATGAAAAACTGGGTAGTGGCGCTTCTGCTGGCGATATGCGCGCCCGCGTTCGGGGCGACGCTGTCCGATATTCAGGTTTCCAACGGCGATGGCCAGGCGCGGATCACCTTAAGTTTTATGGGCGATCCTGAATACGCTTACTCGCAGCAGGGTAAGCGCAGCGTCGCCCTTGATATTAAACAGACGGGCGTGATTCAGGGGCTGCCGCTGATGTTCAGCGGCGAAAACCTGGTCAAAAGCATTCGCGCCGGTCAGCCCAACGATAATCAGTCGTTGCGCCTGGTGGTCGATTTAACCAAAGACGGCAAAGCCCGCGCCGTGAAGCAGCAAAAGGGCGCAGGCTATAACGTCGTCTTCACGATCGATGCCGATGAACCGCCTCCACCTCCGCCGCCCGTAGTGGCGCAGCGTGAGCCTGTCGCCGCACCCGTTCGATCGTCCGAGCCTGCGCGCAACCCGTTCCGCTCGGATAACGACCGCATCACCAGCGTCGTCGGCAGCAATACCGTGACGCGGCCGGGGCGCAGCGTCAGTCGGGCGACGACATCCGATCGCGTGGTGGTGGCTATCGACGCAGGACACGGCGGACAAGACCCTGGCGCTATCGGCCCCGGCGGCGTGCGCGAGAAAAACGTCACCATCGCCATCGCCCGTAAGTTGCGTACGTTGCTCAATGACGATCCGATGTTCAAAGGCGTGCTGACCCGCGACGGCGACTATTTTATCTCGGTGATGGGCCGCTCCGATGTGGCGCGCCAGCAAAACGCGAACCTGCTCGTGTCGATTCACGCCGACGCCGCGCCTAACCGCGACGCCACCGGCGCGTCCGTCTGGGTGCTCTCTAACCGCCGCGCCAACAGCGAAATGGCGAGCTGGCTGGAGCAGCATGAGAAGCAGTCGGAACTGCTCGGCGGCGCGGGCGACGTGCTGGCTAACAGCCAGGCGGACCCGTACCTGAGCCAGGCGGTGCTGGATTTGCAGTTCGGCCATTCGCAGCGCGTCGGTTATGATGTCGCCACCAGCGTGCTGGGGCAGCTTCAGCAGGTGGGCTCACTGCATAAACGCCGGCCGGAACACGCAAGCCTCGGCGTACTGCGCTCGCCCGATATCCCGTCGGTACTGGTAGAAACGGGTTTTATCAGCAATAACGGCGAAGAGCGCTTGCTGGCAAGCGACGATTATCAGCAGCAAATCGCCGAAGCGATTTATCAGGGGCTGCGCAATTACTTTATTGCACATCCGCTCCAGGCCGCGCCAAAGGGTGACGGCGGAACGGGGCAGACCGCCCGCTCCGCTGACAACGCCACAAGCCAGGTCACCGTGATTCAGTAAGGAGAATTCATGCCGATTCAGGTTCTGCCGCCGCAGCTTGCGAACCAGATCGCCGCGGGCGAGGTGGTGGAGCGCCCTGCGTCGGTCGTGAAAGAGCTGGTAGAAAACAGCCTCGACGCTGGCGCCACGCGCATTGATATCGATATCGAGCGTGGCGGCGCGAAGCTTATCCGCATTCGCGACAACGGCGGCGGCATTAAGAAAGACGAGCTGGCGCTGGCGCTGGCGCGTCACGCCACCAGTAAAATCGCCTCGCTGGACGATCTCGAAGCCATTATCAGCCTCGGCTTTCGCGGCGAAGCGCTGGCCAGTATCAGCTCGGTATCCCGTCTCACGCTGACTTCTCGCACCGCCGATCAGCATGAAGCCTGGCAGGCTTACGCCGAAGGCCGTGATATGGATGTGACCGTCAAACCAGCGGCGCACCCGGTCGGCACCACGCTTGAAGTGCTGGATCTGTTCTACAACACCCCCGCGCGGCGCAAATTCATGCGCACCGAGAAAACCGAATTCACGCACATTGACGAAGTGGTGCGGCGTATCGCGCTGGCGCGTTTTGACGTAACGATTAATCTCAGCCACAACGGCAAAATGATGCGCCAGTACCGGGCCGTACAGGGCAACGCGCCGCGCGAGCGACGTCTTGGCAGCATTTGCGGCCCGGCGTTTCTTGAGCAGGCGCTGGCTATTGAGTGGCAGCATGGCGATCTGGCGCTGCATGGCTGGGTGGCGGAGCCGAAAGCCACCACGGCGGCGCTGGCCGAAATCCAGTATTGCTATGTAAATGGCCGTATGATGCGCGACCGGTTGATCAATCACGCGATTCGTCAGGCCTGCGAAGATAAACTCGGCATCGATCAGCAGCCTGCGTATGTGCTGTATCTGGAAATCGATCCGCATCAGGTGGATGTGAATGTGCATCCGGCCAAGCATGAGGTGCGTTTTCACCAGTCGCGGCTGGTGCACGACTTTATTTATCAGGGTGTGGTGAGCGTGCTTCAGCAGCAGGCGGCAAACCCGCTCTCGTTGAATGAGCCTGCCGAAGACGCGCCGCGCTGGCATCCGGAAAACCGCGTCGCGGCGGGGAAAAACCAGTTCGCCGACCCGGCGCCGCGCGAGCGTGAACGCGCAACCATCCGCGAAAGCGATGCGCCGCGCCATGCCTCCGGCGGTGCGTCAGCAGGTACCGGGCGCAGCGGCGCCAGTAACGGCGGCTGGCCGAATGCGACGCCGGGCTACCAGAAACAGCAAGGCGCGTTGTATAAGCAATTGCTGGAGACGCCCGCCGTCACGTCGCCTGTCGCGCCCGCGACTGCCGCAACGCGTGAAACGGCGCCGCCTGCGCCTGCGCTGGAGGGGCATTCGCACAGTTTTGGGCGAGTACTGACGCTGGTATCTGAAAACGTGGCTTTGCTTGAGCGCGACGGCAAATTAATGCTGCTGGCCTTAAGCGTGGCGGAGCGTTGTCTCAAACAGGCGCAGCTGTTGCCGCGTGATGAAGCGCCCTGCGCACAGCCGCTGCTGATTCCGGTTCGTCTGAAAATTTCTGGCGATGAGCGCGAGGTGATGACGCGTGCGCAGCCGCAACTGGCGCGTCTGGGTATTGAAATCGTCCTCGACGGGCATCACGTGACAATTCGTGCAGTGCCTTTACCCTTACGCCAACAAAATTTACAAATCTTGATTCCTGAACTGATAGGCTACCTGGCGCAGCAACCAAACGCTTACGACGCCGCTGTTGCCGGATGGCTTGCCCGCCATCTGGTTATCGCGCAACCGTGGAGCGTCGCGCAAGCCATCGCGACGCTGGCGGAGCTTGAAAGGCTGTGTCCGCAGATGGTGAAAACGCCGCCGGGTGGTTTATTGCAACTTATTGATTTACAACCGGCGATGAATGCCCTGACACATGAATGACGTAAGTAAAACTGGCCTTCCTAAGGCGATTTTTCTGATGGGGCCGACAGCATCGGGCAAAACGGCGTTAGCCATTCGCCTGCGCCAGACGCTGCCGGTAGAGTTGATTAGCGTGGATTCCGCGCTGGTCTATAAGGGCATGGATATCGGCACCGCTAAGCCTGATGCGCACGAATTGTCGCAGGCGCCGCACCGCTTGCTGGATATTATCGATCCCGCGCAGGCTTACTCCGCGGCCGATTTTCGCCGCGATGCGCTAAAAGAGATGGCGGATATTGTCGCCGCCGGGCGCATACCACTGCTGGTGGGCGGCACCATGCTCTACTTTAAGGCGCTGCTGGAAGGGCTTTCGCCGCTTCCGTCGGCGGATCCGACCGTCAGAGCGGAGATTGAACGACAGGCCGCAGAGCAGGGATGGGACGCATTACACCGCAAGCTTCAGGAAATAGATCCTGTCGCGGCGCAGCGAATCCATCCCAACGATCCGCAAAGGCTTTCCCGGGCACTGGAAGTTTTTTTCATTTCGGGTAAAACTTTAACGGAACTGACGCAGACGTCAGGAGAAGCTCTGCCCTATCAGGTGCATCAGTTCGCCATCGCCCCGGCGAGCCGTGAACTGCTCCATCAGCGCATTGAGCAGCGTTTTCACCAGATGTTGGCTTCAGGTTTTGAGGCAGAAGTCCGGGCGTTATTTGCCCGTGGAGATTTGCATACGGACATGCCTTCCATTCGTTGTGTGGGTTACCGGCAGATGTGGTCTTATCTGGCGGGTGAAATTTCATATGACGAAATGGTTTATCGAGGTATTTGCGCCACGAGACAGTTAGCGAAGCGGCAAATGACCTGGCTGCGCGGTTGGGAAGGCGTACACTGGCTCGACAGTGAAATGCCTGAACAGGCGTACAGCGATGTGTTACAGGTTATTGGTGCGAAGCAACAATGAATGTGTACAATTGAACCGTATCGTGCGCGGATTTTTACGCAGTTTTTCAGAGCCCAAGGGTTCAAGAGTATAAACAACAAGCATATAAGGAAAAGATAGAATGGCTAAGGGGCAATCTTTGCAAGATCCGTTCCTCAACGCTCTGCGTCGGGAACGTGTTCCAGTTTCTATTTATTTGGTGAATGGTATTAAGCTGCAAGGTCAGATTGAATCTTTCGATCAGTTCGTGATCCTGTTGAAAAACACGGTCAGCCAGATGGTTTACAAGCACGCGATCTCGACCGTGGTGCCGTCTCGTCCGGTTTCTCACCATAGCAACAACGCGGGTGGCGGTTCCAGTAACTACCATCACAGCAACAACGCACAGCCATCTTCCGCTGCCTCTCAGGATAGCGAAGACGCCGAGTAAGGCCTGGCTGTTGCTCCATGTCGGGGGACCAGTTCGTCTGTGTTCCCCGCTGGTATTTTAAGAGGGTTTACGCTTGTTTGACCGTTATGATGCCGGTGAGCAGGCGGTGCTGGTACACATCTATTTTACGCAAGACAAAGATATGGAAGACCTCCAGGAGTTCGAATCCCTGGTCTCTTCCGCCGGTGTCGAAGCATTACAGGTGATTACCGGTAGCCGTAAAGCGCCGCACCCAAAGTATTTTGTTGGTGAAGGTAAAGCCGTTGAGATTGCCGATGCAGTCAAAGCCACTGGGGCGTCAGTTGTCCTTTTTGATCATGCGTTGACCCCGGCCCAGGAACGTAACCTGGAGCGCCTGTGCGAGTGTCGCGTTCTCGACCGCACCGGCCTGATTCTTGATATTTTCGCCCAACGTGCGCGTACCCATGAAGGTAAGCTGCAGGTTGAGCTGGCGCAGCTGCGCCATTTAGCTACGCGACTGGTGCGCGGCTGGACTCACCTTGAACGCCAGAAAGGCGGTATCGGCCTGCGCGGTCCGGGTGAAACCCAGCTGGAAACTGACCGTCGCTTACTGCGTAACCGTATTACTCAGATCCTCTCGCGGCTGGAGCGCGTCGAGAAGCAGCGAGAGCAGGGACGTCGGTCACGTACCAAAGCCGATATTCCCACCGTCTCTCTGGTGGGCTACACGAACGCCGGCAAATCCACCCTGTTTAACCAAATCACCACGGCTGAGGTGTATGCAGCGGATCAGCTGTTCGCCACGCTCGACCCGACTTTGCGCCGCATAGACGTCGCGGATGTCGGCGAAACGGTGCTGGCGGATACCGTTGGGTTTATCCGTCATCTGCCGCATGATCTGGTCGCCGCGTTTAAAGCCACATTGCAGGAGACGCGTCAGGCGACGCTGCTGTTGCATGTGATCGACGCGGCGGATGTCCGCATGGCGGAAAACATCGAGGCGGTTAATACCGTACTCGAAGAGATAGACGCCCACGAGATCCCGACGCTGCTGGTGATGAATAAAGTCGACATGCTGGAGGATTTCGAGCCGCGTATCGACAGAAACGACGAGAATGTGCCCATCCGCGTGTGGCTTTCCGCACAGACGGGGGCGGGCGTGCCACTGCTTTTCCAGGCCCTGACGGAACGTCTCTCCGGCGAAATAGTCCAGCATGCGCTGCGCCTTCCGCCGGAAGCCGGACGTCTGCGGAGCCGGTTTTACCAGCTTCAGGCGATCGAAAAAGAGTGGATGGAGGAGGACGGTTGCGTCGGGTTGCACGTTCGCATGCCGATTGTTGACTGGCGTCGCCTCTGTAAACAGGAACCGGCATTGGTTGACTACGTGGTCTAACCGGCTGGCCGAAGCCTGAAAATATTCCCCTTTGGGGGGTACCCGGATGGACTCAGGCGGGGTAATGACGCCCGCGCTTTTCGCTCCTGGCATGGCGAAAACGCACGGCATCACGCCGTCTGAAGAACGAAAGGTATATCACCGCATAACAAATATGGAGCATAAACATGGCGTGGAATCAGCCCGGTAATAACGGACAGGACCGCGACCCGTGGGGAAGCAGCAAGCCTGGCGGCAACTCTGGGGGAAATAAAGGCGGTCGCGAGCAAGGGCCGCCGGATCTGGATGATATCTTCCGTAAGCTCAGTAAAAAGCTGGGCGGTATTGGCGGTGGTAAAGGCGGCGGTTCTTCGCAAGAGCCGCGCAGCCCGGTCGGCGGGCGCATTGTAGGCATCGTCGCGGCCGCTGCGGTCATCTTATGGGCCGTCACCGGGTTCTATACCATTAAAGAAGCTGAACGCGGCGTTGTGACGCGCTTTGGCAAATTCAGTCATCTGGTTGAGCCTGGCCTTAACTGGAAACCGACCTTTATCGATGAAGTGGTGCCGGTCAACGTGGAAGCCGTGCGCGAGCTGGCTGCCTCCGGCATCATGCTGACCTCTGACGAAAACGTGGTGCGCGTTGAGATGAACGTGCAGTACCGCGTCACCGATCCACGTCGCTACCTGTTTAGCGTCGCCAACGCCGACGACAGCCTGCGCCAGGCAACCGACAGCGCCCTGCGCGGCGTTATCGGCAAATACACCATGGACCGCATTCTGACGGAAGGCCGTACCGTTATCCGTAGCGATACCCAGCGCGAGCTGGAAGAAACCATCCGTCCGTACAACATGGGCATCACGCTGCTGGACGTCAACTTCCAGGCCGCTCGTCCGCCGGAAGAAGTGAAAGCCGCGTTTGACGACGCGATTGCCGCACGTGAAAACGAGCAGCAATACATCCGTGAAGCGGAAGCGTACACCAACGAAGTCCAGCCGCGCGCGAACGGTCAGGCGCAGCGTACGCTGGAAGAAGCCCGCGCGTATAAAACGCAGACCATCCTGGAAGCGCAGGGTGAAGTGGCGCGCTTTGCGAAGATCCTGCCGGAATATAAAGCCGCGCCGGAAATCACCCGCGAGCGTCTGTATATCGAAACCATGGAAAAAGTGCTTAGCCACACCCGTAAAGTGCTGGTTAATGACAAAGGCGGAAACCTGATGGTGCTGCCGCTGGATCAGATGCTGAAAGGCGGTTCCGCGCCTGCCGCGAGCGACGACAACAACAGCGGCAACCCGCTGCTGCGCCTGCCGCCGGCCTCCGGCAGCGGCAACAGCGGCGCGAGCAACAGCGCGTCCTCTGGCCGTGGCGATATTATGGATCAACGCCGTGCCAACGCGCAGCGTAACGATTACCAGCGCGAAGGGAGTGAATAACGATGCGTAAGTCAGTCATTGCGGTAATCATCATCGTGCTGGTGGTGCTTTACACCTCAATTTTTGTGGTGAAAGAGGGTGAGCGCGGCATCATCCTGCAATTCAGTAAAGTCGTGCGCGACAACGATAACAAGCCGAAAGTGTACGAGCCTGGCCTGCACTTTAAACTGCCGTTTATCGAGTCAGTGAAGACGCTGGACGCCCGTATCCAGACCATGGATAACCAGGCGGACCGTTTCGTCACCAAAGAGAAGAAAGACCTGATCGTCGATTCATACATCAAATGGCGCATCAGCGATTTCAGTCGTTACTACCTGGCGACAGGCGGCGGCGATCTCTCTCAGGCGGAAGTCCTGCTGAAACGTAAGTTCTCGGACCGTCTGCGTTCTGAAATCGGTCGTCTTGACGTCAAAGACATCGTCACCGATTCCCGTGGTCGCCTGACTTCTGAGGTACGCGAAGCGCTGAACTCCGGTTCTGCGGGTACTGAAGATGAAGTCGAAACGCCAGCGGCGGATGACGCTATCGCTTCTGCGGCGAAACGCGTAACCGAAGAAACTAACGGTAAAGTGCCGGTTATCAACCCGAACAGTATGGCGGCGCTCGGTATTGAAGTGGTTGACGTGCGTATTAAGCAGATCAACCTGCCGGCGGAAGTCTCTGAAGCTATCTTCAACCGTATGCGCGCTGAACGTGAAGCGGTCGCCCGTCGTCACCGCTCGCAGGGCCAGGAAGAAGCGGAAAAACTGCGCGCGGCGGCGGATTATGAAGTGACCCGTACGCTTGCAGAAGCCGAACGACAGGCGCGTATCCTGCGTGGTGAAGGTGATGCCGAAGCCGCGAAACTGTTCGCTGACGCGTTCAGCCAGGATCCGGATTTCTACGCCTTTATCCGTAGCCTGCGTGCGTATGAGAACAGCTTCAACTCCAATCAGGACGTCATGGTGCTGAGCCCGGACAGCGATTTCTTCCGCTATATGAAAACGCCGGCCAATAGCGCACGCTAAGCCCTAACCCTTAACAAGAGCCGGTTATCACCGGCTCTTTTTTTATGCAGGTTTTACGCACAATGAATACAACGGTTTTACTGGCGCTAGCGCTGGTGCTGGTGGTTGAAGGGCTTGGCCCGCTGCTTTTTCCACGTCTGTGGCGGCGGATGATCCTCTCTATGACGCAAATGCCGGACACTTTATTGCGCCGTTTCGGTGGTGGTCTTGTGGTTGCCGGGATAGTGATCTACTACATGTTGAGGAAAACGATTAACTGAATAAAAATCGGGCAAAATCGACGAAATTTGTATACAAAAAGGGCTGAACATCAGCAAAGCTGGTGTTAGAATCCTTTTTTAAGCAAACGGTGATTTTGAAAAATGGGTAACAACGTCGTCGTACTGGGCACCCAATGGGGTGACGAAGGTAAAGGGAAGATCGTCGATCTTCTGACTGAACGGGCTAAATATGTTGTGCGCTACCAGGGCGGTCACAACGCCGGCCATACTCTCGTAATCAACGGTGAAAAAACCGTCCTCCATCTTATTCCATCAGGCATTCTTCGCGATAACGTCACCAGCATCATCGGTAACGGCGTTGTGCTGTCGCCTGCCGCGCTGATGAAAGAGATGAAGGAACTGGAAGACCGTGGGATCCCGGTTCGTGAACGTCTGCTGTTATCCGAAGCCTGCCCGCTGATCCTCGACTACCACGTTGCGCTCGACGTCGCACGTGAGAAAGCGCGCGGCGCCAAAGCCATCGGCACCACCGGTCGCGGCATCGGCCCGGCTTATGAAGATAAAGTCGCACGTCGCGGTCTGCGCGTGGGCGATCTCTTCGATAAAGCCACCTTCGCTGACAAACTGAAAGAAGTGCTGGAATATCACAACTTCCAGCTGGTGAACTTCTATAAAGTCGAAGCGGTTGACTACCAGAAAGTGCTCGACGACGTCATGGCGATTGCCGACGTGCTGACCAGCATGGTGGTAGACGTTTCCGACCTGCTGGATCAGGCGCGTAAACGCGGCGACTTCATCATGTTTGAAGGCGCGCAGGGCACGCTGCTGGATATCGACCACGGCACCTACCCGTATGTGACCTCTTCCAACACCACCGCAGGTGGCGTAGCGACCGGTTCCGGCATTGGCCCGCGTTATGTGGACTACGTGCTCGGCATCATCAAAGCCTACTCCACCCGCGTTGGCGCAGGTCCGTTCCCGACCGAGCTGTTCGACGACATCGGCGAATTCCTGTGTGAAAAAGGTAATGAATTCGGCGCTACCACTGGCCGTCGCCGTCGTACCGGCTGGCTGGATGCGGTAGCGGTACGCCGCGCCGTGCAGATCAACTCTCTGTCTGGCTTCTGCCTGACCAAACTGGACGTCCTGGACGGGCTGAAAGAGGTGAAAATCTGCGTCGCTTACCGTATGCCTGACGGCCGTGAAGTCACCACCACCCCGATGGCGGCGGATGACTGGGAAGGTATCGAGCCGATTTACGAAACCATGCCGGGCTGGTCTGAATCCACCTTCGGCGTGAAAGAGCGTGACGGCCTGCCGCAGGCGGCGCTGAACTACATCAAACGTATTGAAGAAGTTACCGGCGTGCCGATCGACATCATCTCTACCGGTCCGGATCGTACCGAAACCATGATCCTGCGCGATCCGTTCGACGCATAACCACTTCAGGGCGCGGTAAACGCGCCCTTTGTTTACCCGGTTTTTACCCGCCTTTTTCAAATAAATTAGCCGCCTGACATCTGGCTGGTTTATCATCAACATATCGCCCTCTGGGCGAACCGCGTTTTTCCCCTCCCATATTCTGAGGTTGATGTGCAGTTAACGAGTTTTACCGATTTCGGGCTACGGGCTTTGATCTATATGGCGTCCTTGCCGGAAGGCCGCATGACCAGCATTTCTGAAGTCACTGAGGTGTACGGCGTATCCCGCAATCATATGGTCAAAATTATCAACCAACTTAGTCGTGCGGGCTATGTGACCGCCGTGAGGGGTAAAAACGGCGGGATCCGCCTTGGCAAACCAGCCGCAACCATCCGCATTGGGGATGTGGTGCGTGAGCTGGAGCCCCTGTCTATAGTGAACTGTAGTAGCGCGTTCTGTCACATCACCCCTGCGTGTCGCCTGAAACAGGTGCTGGGTGACGCAGTGGCGCGTTTTCTTCAGGAACTGGATAACTACACGCTGGCCGATTTAGTGCAGGAAAACCAGCCGCTCTACAAATTATTGCTGGTGGAATGACGCATTCGCGCCACTGATGACAACGGAGGAACCGCTATGTCACACGATCCTTTTCAGGAACGAGAAGCTGAAAAGTACGCCAACCCCATCCCGAGCCGGGAATTTATCCTCGAGCATTTAACAAAACGTGAAAAACCGGCTAACCGCGATGAACTGGCGTCCGAACTCGGTATTGAAGGCGAGGAGCAGCTGGAAGCGCTGCGTCGCCGCCTGCGCGCCATGGAGCGCGACGGCCAGTTAGTTTTTACCCGCCGCCAGTGCTATGCGCTGCCGGAACGTCTTGATCTGCAAAAAGGCACCGTGATCGGCCATCGCGACGGCTATGGCTTTTTGCGCGTCGAAGGCCGGAAAGACGATCTCTATCTCTCCTCGGAGCAGATGAAAACCTGCATTCACGGCGATATCGTCCTGGCGCAGCCGCTCGGATCAGACCGTAAAGGCCGCCGCGAAGCGCGCATTGTGCGCGTGCTCGTGCCCAAGCAGAGCAATATTGTCGGACGCTATTTCACCGATGCGGGCGTCGGCTTTGTCGTGCCGGACGACAGCCGTCTGAGCTTCGATATCCTGATTCCACCGGAAGAGGTGATGGGCGCTCGCATGGGTTATGTGGTGGTCGTCGAACTGACCCAGCGCCCGACCCGCCGCACCAAAGCTATCGGCAAGATAGTGGAAGTGCTTGGCGACAACATGGGTACCGGCATGGCCGTCGATATGGCGTTGCGCACCCATGAAATCCCTTACGTATGGCCGAAAGCCGTCGAAGAACAGATTGCGCACCTGAAAGAAGAAGTGCCTGAAGAGGCTAAAGTAGGGCGCGTTGATTTGCGCAACCTGCCGCTCGTCACCATTGACGGCGAAGACGCCCGCGACTTTGACGATGCCGTGTTCTGTGAGAAAAAACGCGGCGGCGGCTGGCGCCTGTGGGTGGCTATCGCCGACGTCAGCTACTATGTACGCCCGCCTACGCCGCTTGATAACGAAGCGCGCAACCGCGGCACGTCGGTTTACTTCCCGTCGCAGGTTGTCCCGATGCTGCCGGAAGTGCTCTCCAACGGCCTGTGCTCGCTGAATCCGCAGGTGGATCGCCTCTGTATGGTCTGCGAAATGACCATCTCCGCCAAAGGCCGTCTCACCGGCTATAAGTTCTATGAAGCGGTTATGAGCTCGCACGCCCGCCTCACCTACACCAAGGTATGGCATATCCTTCAGGGCGATGAAGATCTGCGCAGCCAGTATCAGCCGCTCGTGAAGCATCTCGAAGAGCTGCATGTGCTGTATAAGGCGCTGGAAGAAGCGCGTACCGAGCGCGGCGGCATTTCGTTTGAAAGCGAAGAAGCGAAGTTTATCTTCAACGCTGAGCGCCGTATCGATCGCATTGAGCAGACCCAGCGTAACGACGCGCATAAGCTTATCGAAGAGTGCATGATCCTCGCCAACATCTCGGCGGCGCGCTTTGTCGAGAAACATAAAGAGCCGGCGCTGTTCCGTATTCACGACCGTCCGACCAACGAAGCGATTACCTCGTTCCGCTCTGTGCTGGCGGAGCTGGGCCTGGAGCTGCCGGGCGGCAACAAGCCGGAGCCGCGCGATTACGCCGAGCTGCTGGATTCCATCGCCGATCGTCCCGATCACGAGATGCTGCAAACCATGCTGCTGCGCTCGATGAAGCAGGCGATTTACGATCCGGAAAACCGCGGCCACTTCGGCCTCGCGCTGCAATCCTACGCGCACTTTACCTCGCCGATTCGCCGCTACCCGGATCTTACGCTGCACCGCGCTATCAAATATTTGATAGCGAAAGAGCAGGGCCATGAAGGCAACACCACCGAAAGCGGCGGCTGGCACTACACCATGGAAGAGATGCTGCAACTGGGCCAGCATTGTTCCATGACCGAACGCCGCGCCGATGAAGCCACCCGCGAAGTGGCGGACTGGCTGAAGTGCGACTTCATGCAGGATCAAGTCGGACAGACCTTCTCCGGCGTGATTTCAAGCGTCACCGGCTTTGGTTTCTTCGTGCGCCTGACCGATCTCTTCATCGACGGCCTGGTGCATGTCTCGTCGCTGGACAACGACTACTACCGCTTTGATCAGGTAGGTCAGCGGTTGATCGGCGAATCCGGCGGCCAGACGTACCGTCTGGGCGATCGCGTCGAAGTGAAAGTCGAAGCGGTTAACATGGACGAGCGTAAAATCGACTTCTCGCTGATCTCCAGCGAGCGTGGACCGCGTAACGTGGGTAAAACCGCGCGCGAGCGCGAGAAGAGAGGCGGTAATGGTGGCGGTGGCGGTGGCGGTAAAAATCGCAGCCGCCGTCAGGTCGGCAAACGTCAGAATTTTGAGCCTAACGAAGCCTTTCGTAACGAGAAAGGGCGCGGAAAGGTAACGAAAGACGGCGGCGCCGCGAGACCGGAGAAGAGCGAAAAACCGGCGAAAAGCGGTAAAAAACCGTCGGCGAAGACGCAAAAAATCGCGGCCGCGACTAAAGCGAAGCGCGCGTCGAAGAAAAAGCGCGACGAGTAATCGTGGGGGCCTGCACGCCAGGCCCGATTGATCACGTATTGCCTAACACCGGGCGGCTCGCCGCCCATAACGAGTACCATTCATGAGTGAAATGATTTACGGCATCCACGCGGTGCAGGCCCTGCTGGAAAGCGCGCCCGAGCGTTTTCAGGAAGTGTTTATTCTTAAAGGGCGTGAAGACAAACGTCTGCTGCCGCTGATCCACGCGCTGGAAGCGCAGGGCGTGCCGGTACAGGTGGCAAACCGCCAGTGGCTGGATGAAAAAGCGGATGGCGCGGTGCATCAGGGTATCGTGGCGCGCGTAAAGCCGGGGCGTCAGTATGGCGAAAACGATCTGCCGGATCTGCTCGCGGCGCACGCCCAGCCGTTCCTGCTGATCCTGGACGGCGTAACCGATCCGCATAACCTCGGCGCCTGCCTGCGCAGCGCCGATGCGGCGGGCGTGCATGCGGTGATCGTGCCAAAAGATCGCTCCGCGCAACTCAACGCGACCGCCAAAAAAGTCGCCTGCGGCGCGGCGGAAAGCGTGCCGCTGATCCGCGTTACGAACCTCGCGCGCACCATGCGTCTGTTGCAGGAAGAGAATGTCTGGATCGTCGGCACTGCGGGCGAAGCGGATCACACCCTCTTCCAGAGCAAAATGACCGGCCCCCTGGCGCTGGTAATGGGCGCGGAAGGAGAAGGGATGCGCCGTCTTACCCGTGAACATTGCGATGAGCTTATCAGCATCCCGATGGCGGGCAGCGTCTCTTCGCTGAACGTCTCGGTGGCGACCGGCATCTGTCTCTTCGAAGCCGTGCGTCAGCGCAGCTAATCTTAAGACCCTCTGCGGAGGGTTTTTTATTGCGTCCAATTCCTGTGTAAAGTTTTATTAAAGCGCCAGAAACGATAAACTCCGCTGCTACTATAAGCGCCACAGGCTATTTGCCTGTTTAATCAATACCTCTAACTGGACTCAGGAGATGCAACCGTGCAGACATTCCACGGACTGATGGCGTTTTGCGCTTACTTTTTTATCGGGCTGGCGATGATTAACTGTTTTATGTTCATCTACACCCGCATCACCGCTCATGACGAGTGGACATTAATCAAAGAGAATAACAGCGCGGCGGCGATTACGTTCGGCGGCGCGATTTTAGGCTATGTGGTGCCGCTCGCCAGTGCGGCGATCAACTCCGTCAGCATTACAGACTATCTGATTTGGGGGGCGATCGCGCTCGTCGTCCAGCTTATAATCTACGGCGGCGTGCGTTTATACATGCCGAAACTGAGCGAGAAAATTATTAACCGTAACGTTGCGGCCGCCATATTTATGGGCGTGGCGTCGCTGGCGGGCGGTATTCTGAACGCGGCCTGTATGACCTGGTAAAAGGCAATCACAAGGAAGGATATGACGGCAGCAAGGAAAAGACGTGGCAAGAAAAAAAGTGGGCATCCGGTTGCTAATACCTCGGATCTGAAATTTCTTCCACGCCCGGAGCCGGAACGAAAAGGGCCGAAAATACTCACGCTCGCCATCATGGGCGGCGCGGCGTTTTTCGGCCTCAAAGCCTGTCAGGATTCTGGCGATAACGACAATGACGGCGACGGGGTTTATTACTCGACGCCCGAGGAGTGCCGTGAGGACGGGAATCCGGCAGATCTTTGCACCAACGCCTGGAATACCGCCAAAGCCGAATTTGAAAAAGATATCCCGCCGAAACTCACCTGGGACGCCTGTAGCACCGCGTATGGCAATAACTGCTATTACGACAGCGCGGCGAAAACCTGGGTGCCGATGATGGCGGGCTTCCTGCTGGCGAGCAACAGGGACAAAAAACGCGAGCTGGATGACTCCTCGTCGTCGTATTACACCTCAAGCTCCGGCTATCACTACTACTACACGCGCCCCGTCTGGCAAAACGCGTCTGGCGATTATGTCTGGCGCGGCGGGCAGCGCTCCGGTGCCAGCGCC
Organism: Cronobacter turicensis; assembly: GCF_041222865.1. Classification (NCBI taxonomy): domain Bacteria; kingdom Pseudomonadati; phylum Pseudomonadota; class Gammaproteobacteria; order Enterobacterales; family Enterobacteriaceae; genus Cronobacter; species Cronobacter turicensis. The sequence goes on from NZ_CP165997.1 coordinate 541,026, forward strand.
AGCAGTCACAGCACCGTGACCCGCAGCGCCACAACGATTTCCCGCGGCGGCTTTGGCCGCTCATCCAGCTCCCGCAGTAGCTGGGGAGGATAAATGCTGCGCCATCAGACGCCGGTGCGCCCGGATCTCGCGCGTATCGCGCACGAACACGGCTTTCACTTTCATATCATCGATGATGAAATCTACTGGGATGAAAGCCGCGCCTACCGCTTTACGCTGCGCCAGATTGAAGAGCAGATAGAAGCGCCCACCGCGGAACTGCACGAGATGTGCCTTGACGTGGTCGACCGCGCCGTGCGCGATGCGCATATCCTGGAGCGGCTCGCCATTCCTGAGCTTTACTGGGACGCCATCGCCCAAAGCTGGAAAGACCAGGATCCATCGCTCTACGGGCGCATGGATTTTGTCTGGACCGGGCAGGGGCCGGTAAAGTTACTGGAATACAACGCCGATACGCCCACCTCGCTCTATGAATCCGCCTATTTCCAGTGGCAGTGGCTGGAGGATGCGCGCCGCCAGGGGGTTATTCCGCGCGATGCCGATCAGTTCAACAGCCTCCAGGAGAAGCTCATCGCGCGTCTTGCTGAGATAGCGACGCCTGAGCCGCTCTATTTCAGCTGCTGTCAGGAGTCCGAGGAGGATCGCGGCACGGTGCTGTACCTGGAAGACTGCGCGCGGCAGGCGGGCCTTGAGACGCGTTTTATCTATATCGAAGAGATCGGTCTTGGCCTTGGCGGTGTGCTGACGGACTTAGACGATAACGTCATCCGGCAGGCGTTTAAGCTCTATCCGCTGGAGTGGATGATGCGTGACGACAACGGCCCGCTGCTCTGTAAGCGCGCCGAGCGCTGGTATGAGCCGCTGTGGAAAAGCATTCTCAGCAATAAAGGGCTGTTGCCGCTGCTTTGGGCGCAGTTCCCCGGCCATCCAAACCTGTTACCGGCGTGGTTTAACGACGATTTCGCGCGCGAGCGGCATGACGTCGCGCAGGCGCTTTCCGGTTACGCAGGGTACGTTCGCAAACCGCTATTTTCACGTGAAGGCGGCAACGTGACGCTGTTTGATAACGCCGACCAGGTGCTGGCTCATGAAGAAGGCGATTACGGCAACGAGCCCGTTATCTGGCAGGCGTTTCAGGCGCTGCCGCGGTTTGGTGACAGCTATACGCTGCTCGGCAGCTGGATCGTCGGCGATGAGCCTGCGGGCATCGGCATCCGCGAAGATGGCTCGCTTATCACCAAAGACACCTCGCGTTTCATTCCTCACTATATCGCCGGCTGACGGGTTTTCGCTTTTGTGAAGCAAGCGGGCGGTTTCTTTTCCCTCTCCCTCCATACTTAACAGAGTGGTCACAGGTAAGGAGAGGGATTATGCACTGGCAAACCCACACGGTGTTCAATCAGCCCGTCGCACTCAATAACAGCAATCTTTTTCTTTCCGATACGGCGCTGCGCGAGGCGGTGCTGCGCGAAGGCGCGGCCTGGGACGCGGAGCTGCTCGCAAGCATCGGCCAGCAGCTCGGCACGGCGGAATCGCTGGAGCTGGGACGACTGGCGAATGCCCATCCGCCAGAGCTGTTGCGCTATGACGCGCGAGGCGAACGTCTCGACGACGTGCGCTTTCATCCGGCGTGGCACCTGCTGATGCAGGGGCTGTGCGCTAACCGGGTTCACAATCTGCCGTGGCTTGAGACGGCGCGCGATGGCGCGCTGGTCGCTCGCGCCGCGCGTTTCGTTCTGCACGCGCAGGTGGAAGCAGGCACGTTATGCCCGATTACCATGACATTCGCCGCCACGCCGCTGTTACAGGCCCATCTGCCGCCGCTGTTCGCCGACTGGCGGACGCCGCTGGCAAGCGATCGCTATGATTCCCATTTGCTGCCCGGCGCCCAAAAGCGCGGGCTGCTTATCGGCATGGGCATGACGGAAAAACAGGGCGGGTCGGATGTGCTCAGTAACACTACCCGTGCGGAACCCGTGGCGGGACGCGGCGCCGGTGAGGCGTACCGGCTGGTGGGCCATAAATGGTTTTTCTCGGTGCCGCAAAGCGACGCGCATCTGGTGCTCGCACAAACCAAAGGCGGCCTTTCGTGTTTCTTCGTACCGCGCTTTCTGCCGGACGGACAGCGCAACGCGGTGCGGCTGGAGCGTCTGAAAGATAAACTCGGCAACCGCTCGAACGCCAGCAGCGAGGCGGAATTTCTCGACGCGCTCGGCTGGCTGCTGGGTGAAGAGGGCGAAGGCGTGCGCCAGATCCTCCGTATGGGCGGCATGACGCGTTTTGACTGCGCGCTTGGCAGCCACGGGCTGATGCGCCGCGCGCTGGCAGTAGCGATCTACCACACGCATCAGCGTCAGGCGTTCGGCAAGAATCTTATCGATCAGCCGCTGATGCGCCAGGTGCTCGGGCGCATGGCGCTGGAGCTGGAAGGGCACACCGCGCTGCTGTTTCGTCTGGCCCGCGCGTGGGAGCAGCGCGAATCGCCGCACGAGGTGGCGTTCGCACGCCTCTTCACGCCCGCCGCGAAATATGGCGTCTGCAAGCGCGGCATTCCGTTTGTGGCGGAGGCGATGGAGGCGCTCGGCGGCATCGGGTATTGCGAAGAGAGCGAACTGCCGCGCCTTTACCGTGAAATGCCGGTTAACAGTATCTGGGAAGGCTCCGGCAACATCATGTGCCTTGATGTATTGCGCGTGCTGACGCGCCAGCCAGGCGTGCTGGAGATGCTGAGCAATGAGTTTGAGGCGGTAAAAGGACAGGACCGGCATTTCGACCGCGCCTGGCGACAGCTGGCGGGGCAATTGCGCAGGCCCGATGAAGCGGCCGGGCGCGCCATTACCACGCAGCTCTTTTTACTGGCGACCGGCGCCCAGGTGCTGCGTTCGCTGACGCCGCCGCTGGCGCAGGCCTGGTGCCGGATGATGCTGGATACCCGTGGCGACACCCCGCTGGCGGAGCCGGTGCTGGCGCAGGCGCTGCTGCGCGCCACGGGTGGGGCGGGCTGATTACGCCTTCAGGCGGAACAGACTCACCAGTTCGTTCAGGTGGTTGCCTTTCTCACGCAACACCTGCGCGGTCTGCTCGCTGCGCGTCACGCGCTCGGCGTTGATATGGGTGGCTTCGCCAATCTGATGCATGGCGATATTCACCTGACCAATACCGGCAGACTGCTCGTGCGAGGCGTGGTTTATCTCCGTCACCAGTTGATTGATCTGACCGATACGGCTGATGATGGCTTCCATCGCCTTGCGCGTCTGCTCAGAGAGCGCGTGACCCTCGCTGACTTTAGCGAGCGTGTCGCTGATGAGCTGTTCTATCTCTTTCACGGCGTTGGCGCTGCGTGCCGCCAGCGCTCGCACTTCCTGCGCTACGACCGCAAAGCCTTTACCGTGCTCGCCAGCGCGCGCCGCTTCCACGGCGGCGTTCAGCGCCAGGATGTTGGTCTGGAAGGCGATAGACTCAATCACATGGGTGATATCCGCGATGCGCTGTGAAGCGCTGCGAATGTCGTTCATGGTCGTGACCGCGTTGCTGACGGTTTCGCCGCCGTGCTGAACGGCGTCGGACGCCTCTTTCACCAGGCTTTGCGTCTGCTCCATGTTGGCGGCGTTTTGCGACACGGTGGCCGCCAGTTGTTCCATGCTCGCGGAGGTTTCCTCCACGCTGCTCGCCTGCTTGTTGATCTGCTCGCTGATCTCGCCGCTGTCGGACGCCAGCGCGCGGGTGCCGTGGCTGATATCGCCTGCGGCGTCGCGCACCTGATTCACAATCTGCTGTAAGCCGTTGCCGATGCCGTTAATGGCGTCGATAAGCTGGCCCACTTCATCCTGGCGACGCGTATCGATAGTCTCTCGCAGATCGCCTGCGGCGTACTGACGCGCAAGCGTAATGACGTTGCGCAGCGGCGTAGTGAGCCAGCGGCGTACGGTCCAGACAAAGGCAGCGGCAAACAGCAGCGAGACGATAACGCCCGCCGCAAGGAACTGATTGCGCATGCTGGTCACGCCGCTGAGCAGCGTCGCTTTATCCACTTCCCCGACAATCGCCCAGTTCCAGCCCGGCAGTTGCGTAAAGCTCAGAAGGGCGGTGCGACCGTCCTCTTTTTCCATCTCCAGCGTGCCCTGCTGCTCGGTCAGTACCGGTTTTAAGATGGCGTCCGGCCATGTCGGGCGTTTGCCTTCGTCGCTCGGGTGGAAAAGGAACTGGCCGTAGGTTTTGCCCGGCGCGCGATTAATCACGTAAAAGCGACCGCTTTCGCCCAGGCGGCGGTTCAGGATTTTATTGCGCATCACCTGCCAGGAGTGGGTGATATCCACCCCGACAAACAGAATAGCGATAACCTGGCCGCTGGTATCTTTCACCGGCTCATACTGCGTGATGTAGCGTTTGCCGAACAGCAGCGCCAGGCCGCGGTAGGTTTCGCCTTTCATCACGGGCGCGAACGCCGGGCTTGCGGTATCGAGCTGCGTGCCGATAGCGCGGCTGCCGTCCTCTTTACGCAGCGATGTCGCCACGCGCACGAAGTTATCGCCGCTTCGGACAAACAGCGTGGCGATGGCCCCGGTGCGGGTCAGAAAGTCGTCGGGCAGCGCGTTGTTTTCATGCAGGGAGGTGTCAGCGCCCTTGAGCATGGGCACGCTGATGCCGTTGATGCTCTGCATCTGGCTTTCATCACGGCTGATGGGTTGTGGAATAAAGCTGTTGAAGAGTTTCGTGAAGCTTGCCACCTCTTCATTGAGGCTGCTGTCGAACATCTGCGCCATATCCACCACGCTTGTGGTCTGGTTATGCAGATCTTCAAGCGCCAGCGCTTCCAGTTGCTCGCTGGCTTTGTGACTTAATGCGAAGGTGAACAATAAAAAAAGGGCCGCTACCGCGACGCCCGTAAGGAATGAGAGCTTCGCGCCCAGTCCCCAGCGTTGAATTGAAAGTGTCATAAATAAGCTCTTGTGCACGAGTATTTGGCACCTTCAACGGCAGCTGAGCAGTAATATTTAACAGGTAAATGTAACTGTTTGTTTCAATCTATTTTGATTTAGATCATGGCAAAGCTAAATAAAAACTGAAATTTAGCTAAAGAACGTTCAACTATAGATAATTGCCTGTACATGCCAGTTATCGGGCCGCTGATTTTCATGCATCTGAATAATTCGATAATAGGCAGCGCCCTGTTCGTCCGCTTTATAGGCGATGACTTTTTCAATTTCTTGCGGCGTGCCGGAAATATCATTCACCGAAATCACGCCAATTTCATTTAAGCCCGTGACCCTGTCGGCATTGACCTCTTCAGCAGACTGCGCAGAAGTGGTAATCAGACCCGCAGATAACAACAGCGACGTTAATGCCAGCGATCGTTTCATTGTCAGCTCCCTTACACCTCTTCGATAAATGCAGCGCTCCGGTTCCCGGCGCAGTCCGAAAGTTATTGTGCAGCAGGTACGATCAATGCACGCAAAGCAGTGTAAATTTCGCTAAATAAAACGACGGCTTACGCTTACTTTCGGTACAAAATCGCCTGGGCGTGCCAGCGGCCAGGCAGCAGAGTGTCATCATTGGCGATGACCTGGTAGTAATCCGCGCCTGCGGCGCCTGCCTGTGCGGCGATATCGCGCAGCGCGTCATCCGGCGAACCATACTGCAGCGTCGTGACGGTGCCCATTTTGACGAGCCCCTGCGTCTGGTAGCGCTGGATCTCTTGCGGGTGATCCGCCACCGGCGGCGCAGGCTGCGGCGTGCCCTGCAGGGCGCTACAGGCGGTCAATGTCGCCACCATCAATAAAGAAATGAGCCGTCGCATATGCATTCTCGTTACCTCAGGCATTAATTGTAGTAAGTGTAAGGGAATAAGGGCCCGCCCTGTGCCGGTTCTGCCGACTAAGGCGCGCTTTTGAGCATGAAAAATCGCAAAAGCGTAATCTGGCTCTCAACATGATAAAAATCCATGCGTTGCGCTGGTTTTAGCATCATGGCCTGTCGGCCAAAAAGACGTTTTGCAGGAGATAAGTATGATTGAAATTTCGACCCGCCGTTTTGCGGATAATGAGGTACTGCACGCGACGCCTGCGGGGATAGGTAACAAGGCGTTGCCGACGGTGCTGTTTTATCACGGCTTTGCCTCGTCCAAAACGGTCTACAGCTATTTCGCCGTCGCGCTGGCGCAGGCCGGGTTCCGGGTGATCATGCCGGATGCGCCCGGTCACGGCGCGCGCTTTAGCGGCGATGCGCAAAGGCGGATGACGCAGTTCTGGCAAATCCTTCACGAAACGCTGACGGAATACCCGGCGCTGCGTGACGCGATTATCAATGAAGGGCTGGTGGCTGACGGCAGGCTTGCGGTCGGCGGGGCGTCGATGGGCGGGATGACCGCGCTTGGCATCATGACGCATCATCCGCAAGTAAAATGCGTCGCAAGCCTGATGGGCTCCGGCTGGTTTACCTCGCTCTCCCATACGCTTTTTCCGCCGGATGCCGCTGAGGCTGAAACGGTGAGGGCCGCGCTGGCGCCCTGGGACGCGCAAAGCCAGCTGCCGCGTCTGGCGGACCGCCCGTTGCTGCTGTGGCATGGCGAAGATGATGACGTTGTGCCGGCGGCGCAAAGCCTGCGTTTAGCCGACGCGCTGCGTGAACAGGCGCTCGATAAAAACCTGACCTGCCAGTGGCAACCGGGTGTGAAGCACCGGATTACGCCCGAAGCGCTGGACGCGACGGTCACGTTTTTCCTTCGCCATCTTTAAAGACCGCGCAAACCGGGATTGCGGCTTTTTTTACCAGCGGCCTTGTGTTTGTCATGGTCCGCCATTAGAATGACGCGTCAATTTTTCAGCCGCCCTTTAATCACGTTCCTTGCCTCCCCGGGCCGCGGCTGACCCAGACAGGAGGCTGAATAATCCGTAAGGAGCAATTCGATGCGTCATTACGAAATCGTTTTTATGGTCCATCCTGACCAGAGCGAACAGGTTCCGGGTATGATCGAGCGCTACTCTGCTGCCATCACTGGTGCAGAAGGCAAGATCCACCGTCTGGAAGACTGGGGCCGCCGTCAGCTGGCTTACCCGATCAACAAACTGCACAAAGCCCACTACGTTCTGATGAACGTTGAAGCGCCGCAGGAAGTTATCGATGAGCTGGAAACTACCTTCCGCTTCAACGATGCCGTTATCCGCAGCATGGTTATGCGCACCAAACACGCCGTAACTGAAGCCTCTCCGATGGTTAAAGCGAAAGACGAGCGCCGTGAGCGTCGCGATGATTTCGCTAACGAAACCGCTGATGATGCTGAAGCTGGGGATTCTGAAGAGTAATTCTGATGGCCAACCGTCTGGTGTTGTCCGGCACCGTGTGCAGGGCACCCCTTCGAAAGGTCAGCCCATCAGGAATTCCTCATTGCCAGTTCGTGCTTGAGCATCGTTCTGTGCAGGAGGAGGCCGGTTTCCACCGGCAGGCGTGGTGCCAGATGCCTGTAATAATCAGCGGGCACGAGAACCAGGCCATTACTCACAGTATAACGGTCGGCACGCAAATCACCGTTCAGGGGTTCATCAGTTGCCACAAGGCAAAGAACGGACTGAGCAAAATGGTGTTGCATGCCGAGCAGATTGAATTGATAGATTCTGGAGACTAGCCAAATGGCACGTTATTTCCGTCGTCGCAAGTTCTGCCGTTTCACCGCGGAAGGCGTTCAAGAGATCGACTATAAAGATATCGCTACGCTGAAAAACTACATCACCGAAAGCGGTAAGATTGTCCCGAGCCGTATCACCGGTACCCGTGCAAAATATCAGCGTCAGTTGGCTCGCGCTATCAAACGCGCTCGCTACCTGTCCCTGCTGCCGTACACTGATCGTCATCAGTAATCGGTCACGGTCCATTAATACGACTTTGAGAGGATAAGGTAATGCAAGTTATTCTGCTTGATAAAGTAGCAAACCTGGGCAGCCTGGGCGACCAGGTAAACGTTAAAGCGGGCTACGCTCGTAACTTCCTGGTTCCGCAGGGCAAAGCTGTGCCGGCTACCAAGAAAAACGTTGAGTTCTTCGAAGCACGTCGTGCTGAACTGGAAGCCAAACTGGCTGACGTTCTGTCCGCTGCTGAAGCTCGCGCAGAGAAAATCAATGCGCTGGGCTCTGTTACCATCGCGTCCAAAGCGGGCGACGAAGGTAAACTGTTCGGTTCCATCGGTACTCGCGACATCGCTGACGCTGTAACTGCAGCGGGCGTTGACGTGGCTAAGAGCGAAGTTCGTCTGCCGAACGGCGTTCTGCGTACCACTGGCGAACACGAAGTGGACTTCCAGGTTCACAGCGAAGTATTCGCTAAACTGACTGTAAACGTGGTTGCTGAGTAAGTTTTTACTCAACTGCACGTAAAGACGCCGGCCTTGTGCCGGCGTTTTGCTTTTCTGACACGCTGAAAATCTCAGCGCACGCGCAGGAAACTGCCGTCCGGCTGGCGGGTAAACAGCACCTGCTGATTATCGCCGGTATCAATAGTCAGCGCCGTCACCACGCCGCTGGCGTTCTGCCGCACCTGCACCATCTGTCCCTGCTGAAGATTACTGAGCGGCTTGCCGTCGCCTTCCACTTTGGCCATCGCGTACACATCTTCCGGCGGTAGACTGTGATCGCGGAACAGCTGCGCCAGCGTTTTGCCGGATTCCACGCGATAGGTGCGCCACTGTTGTTTAATATCGTTATTCTGGAACGGTTGCACCGGCGCGCTGGAAGCCGGTTGCTGGACGCTTTCCTCCGGCGTCCGGGATGGCGCGATTACCTGCGGCTGTACCGGCGCTTCCGGGGTCTCCGGCGCGCGGCTGAAGTCCAGCTGCGCGTCACGTCGCTGCGGGGTTTCCGGCTCGTCGGGAGAAGGCCATAAAAAGCACAGCGCGATGACGGCCGCGCAAAGAATAATGCCGCGTCGGTGCGCGGGGGCAGCGGGTCCATCAGCCGGAGGTGGTCCGGGGCGTGCCATACCTGCGCCAGCAACGGTTTAATTCGTCCGGGCATGTCTTCTCCTCATTCACTGAAACGCTTCGCCGTGCCAGTGTACCATTATAGCGTTCTAACTGTTTGATGCCGGTAGAAAAGCGCGCATTCGTGAGCGCGCTGGCATCCCTGACCTTACCACCTTGCCGGAGGATTATTTTACCCGACGTGGCGCTGCTGTTATGCTGCCCGCTAATTTTCCCATTGAGAAAGGATAACCCCATGACAACCCCTTCTTTTGACACCATTGAAGCGCAGGCAAGCTACGGCATTGGCTTACAGGTCGGACAGCAACTGCGCGAGTCGGGCTTACAGGGTCTGCTGCCGGAGGCGCTGGTGGCGGGGCTGCGTGACGCGCTGGAAGGCAACCAGCCAGCCGTTCCTGTTGACGTGGTGCATCGCGCGCTGCGTGAAATCCACGAACGCGCCGACGCCGTGCGTCGCGAACGCCAGCAGGAGATGGCGGTAGAAGGCCAGAAATATCTGGACGAAAACCGCGAGCGCGAAGGGGTGAACAGCACCGAATCCGGCCTGCAATTCCGCGTTCTGACGCAGGGCGACGGCCCGATCCCTTCCCGTAAGGATCGCGTGCGCGTGCACTACACCGGCAAGCTTATCGACGGCACCGTGTTTGACAGCTCCGTCGCGCGCGGCGAACCGGCGGAATTCCCGGTCACCGGCGTTATCGCGGGCTGGATTGAAGCACTGACCCTGATGCCGGTCGGCTCCAAATGGGAACTGACGATTCCGCACAACCTGGCCTACGGCGAGCGCGGCGCGGGCGCGTCCATTCCGCCGTTCAGCACCCTGGTATTTGAAGTCGAACTGCTGGAAATCCTGTAAGGGTTTCATATCCCCGCTGCGGCGGGGATTTGTTTTTCCGTAAGTGAAATAACGCGATTTTATTTTGATAATAGGCGGATTGCGGGTATTTTTGTGATGCATTTCGCGAAGTGAAAGTGATTTGCCACCCATTTTAAACATAAAATTAACATTATATTTAAATCTTAGTATTCAACCCTCCGATTCTTACCTAATATCGATGATGTTTTGCCAGTGACATCGTCATTTCGACACGTAAATAGAGGCCAGCAGAGCCTCAACAACACAGACAGGTACAGGAAAAGAACATGTCAGATCAGATCAAAGTGGCTGACGCTGCTGAGGCGCCGGCTGAGCAGTCGCTGCGGCGTAATCTTACGAATCGTCATATACAGTTGATTGCTATCGGCGGCGCTATCGGCACCGGGTTATTTATGGGGTCCGGCAAAACCATCAGCCTCGCCGGCCCGTCGATTATTTTCGTCTATATGATCATCGGCTTTATGCTGTTTTTCGTCATGCGGGCGATGGGCGAGCTTCTGCTCTCGAATCTCGAATATAAATCTTTCAGCGATTTCGCCGCCGATTTACTCGGCCCCTGGGCGGGGTATTTCACCGGCTGGACCTACTGGTTCTGCTGGGTCGTCACCGGCATGGCGGATGTCGTGGCCATTACCGCCTATGCGCAGTTCTGGTTCCCCGGCCTGTCGGACTGGGTCGCGTCGCTGGCGGTGGTCGTGCTGCTGCTCTCTCTTAACCTCGCCACCGTGAAGATGTTCGGCGAGATGGAGTTCTGGTTCGCGATGATCAAAATCGTCGCCATCGTCGGGCTTATCGTGGTCGGGCTGGTAATGGTGCTGATGCACTTTAAATCGCCGACCGGCGTTGAAGCGTCCTTTGCACATCTGTGGAATGAAGGCGGCTGGTTCCCGAAAGGGCTGAGCGGTTTCTTCGCAGGCTTCCAGATTGCGGTCTTCGCGTTTGTGGGTATTGAGCTGGTGGGCACCACCGCCGCCGAAACCAAAGACCCGGAAAAATCGCTGCCGCGCGCGATCAACTCGATTCCGATTCGCATCATCATGTTCTACGTCTTCGCGCTGATTATCATCATGTCCGTGACGCCGTGGAGCTCCGTCGTGCCGACCAAGAGCCCGTTCGTCGAGCTGTTTGTGCTGGTGGGGCTACCTGCGGCGGCGAGCCTGATTAACTTCGTGGTCCTGACCTCGGCAGCGTCTTCCGCCAACAGCGGCGTCTTCTCCACCAGCCGTATGCTCTACGGTCTGGCGCAAGACGGCGTGGCGCCGAAAGCGTTCGCCAAACTCTCTAAACGCGCCGTACCGGCGAAAGGGCTGACCTTCTCCTGCATCTGCCTGCTGGGCGGTGTGGTGATGCTCTATATCAACCCGAACGTTATTACCGCGTTTACGATGATCACCACCGTGTCGGCGATCCTGTTTATGTTCGTCTGGACCATCATCCTGTGCTCTTACCTGGTATACCGTAAGCAGCGCCCGCAGCTGCATGAGAAATCGATCTACAAAATGCCGCTCGGTAAGGTGATGTGCTGGGTCTGCATGGCGTTCTTCGTGTTTGTTATCGCCCTGCTGACGCTGGAAGATGACACCCGTCAGGCGCTGATGGTAACGCCGCTGTGGTTTGTGGTGCTGGGCGTGTGCTGGTTGTTTATCGGCAAGAAACGCCTGGCGAACTTCCGCCGCTAAGCCATAAAAAAGGGCCCACGTATCGGGCCCAAAAGGTCAAGTTACCGGGGCGCTCGACAGGGCGCCTTTTATTTTTCGCCTGCGAGGGCACGCGGGAAAAGGGTGTTGTTCTCAAGGCTGATGTGATTCATCAGATCGTCAATCAGCGCATTAATACCGTTATACAGCGCGCGCCACGTTGTGCAGGCTTCCGGCGGCGGCGTCACATTATTCGTGGTGTGCTTAATCACTTCCAGCAGTTCTCCCGCCTCATCGTGCTCGTTCTCCATCACGCTAATCGGCCCCGTCGCCTGACTGCCCATGCCCTGTTTAATCATCGGGAACAGTACGCGCTCTTCTTTCATCATGTGGCTCGTCAGTTCTTCATGCAGCATGCTCAGATACTTCGCGAGCCCTTTCGGCACGCCCGGTTTATCGGCGTGGACGCGCTCTACTTTGGTGGCCTGCAAAATCAGCTCCGGCAGCTGTTCACGATGGCGGTCGTGGTAGCGCACGATGATATGATCGATGATTTCAGCAAGCGGCGCGGCTTGCCAGTCCTTCTCCAGCGGCGTCTCGGCTAATGCCGCCAGCTCGCTTTCAATCGCCTCCAGATCGAGCGCCTGGCGCGTCGCCGCGCGCAGCAGCGTCTGTTTGCCGCCACAGCAGAAATCCAGGTTGTATTTACGGAACAGCGCGGAGGCGCGCGGGATGGTTAACGCCAGTTCGCCAAGGGGTTGGTCACGGAAGGCCATAGCAGTACCTCACTCATCATTTAATAAGATGTATATTAAATGCATCTTTATAGCGAGGCTATAACCCTTTAGAGGAGGGGGATTAAAATGTGAGGTGTGTCACAAAAATATTTTTATGGCTAACTGGCTGATCGCTATCAGGAAATAACTGGAAACCCCGCCGCTTGCCGCTTCGCTGATTAAATAACCTGAATGACCTGCCGATAGATACACCCTGGATTACACCTGCAAAAAGGTCTTTCATGTTTAAACGTATAAAAGTCATAACCCTTTTAATTACTGTACTGATCGTGCTGGGCGCGATGCAGCTTATCGCCGCGGGCGTTTTCATTAGCGCGCTCAACAACGACAAAGACAACTTTAACGTGTCGCAAATCTCCAGCCAGAACGTGGCGGAATTTACCGACGCCTGGATAAGCCTCAACCAGACGCGCGTCACGCTTAACCGCGGCATGCTGCGCCTGCAAGGCAACATGGCGAGCCAGATCAACGGCGGGCAGCTCAATGAGCTGGTCACGACAGCCAGCCAACAGCTGGCGGACGCGAAGAGCCACTACGATAAGTACTTTAAACTGCCGGAAACGCCGGGCATGGACGAGCGTCTGGTTGATCGTCTGGAAGAGCAGTACCGCATCTACTCCTCGACGCTTGCGAAAATGAACAAGTTTCTGGCCGAAGGCAATCTGGAAGGGATGTTCAAGCAGAACGCCGAGCAGAAGCAAAACGCCATGCAGGAAGTCTATCGCGAATGGCGCGCTGACCAGGCGAAGCTCTCAAGCCAGGGCGTGAAGGACAACGAAAGCGACTACCAGCGCATTCTGTGGATCCTGTCAACGATCATGGTGATGGTGCTGGCCGTGATTATCATCAGCTGGGTGGCGATGCGCCGCGTACTGCTGCTGCCGTTGCATGAGGTTATCAGCCACATCCGCGCGATTGCCGCAGGCGACCTGACGCAGCCTATTGATGCGCAAGGCCACAACGAAATGGCGCTGCTGGCGCGCAACGTTCACGAGATGCAGCAGTCGCTGGCTCGTACGGTCAGCACCGTGCGCGACAGCACCGATACCATCTTTACCGGCGCGAGCGAAATCTCCGCGGGCAGCAACGATCTCTCCTCGCGTACCGAACAGCAGGCCGCGTCGCTGGAAGAAACCGCCGCCAGCATGGAAGAACTGACCGCGACAGTGAAACAGAACGCCGATAACGCCCGTCAGGCGACGCAACTGGCGCGTACCGCGTCGGAAACCGCGCTGAAAGGCGGTGAAGTGGTGGACGGCGTGGTCCGCACCATGGATGAAATCGCCGCCAGCTCTAACCAGATTGCCCAGATAACTAACGTTATCGACGGCATCGCGTTCCAGACCAATATCCTCGCGCTCAACGCCGCGGTGGAAGCGGCGCGCGCGGGCGAGCAGGGCCGTGGTTTTGCGGTCGTCGCGGGTGAAGTCCGTACGCTGGCAAGCCGCAGCGCCCAGGCGGCGAAAGAGATCAAAGCGCTTATCGAAAACTCCGGCAACCGCGTCGATGCAGGCTCACAGCTGGTGCGCGAAGCGGGTGAAACCATGAAAGAAGTGGTCGGCGCGGTGACGCGCGTGACTGACATCATGGGTGAAATCGCCTCGGCGTCCGATGAGCAGAGCCGCGGTATCGATCAGGTGGGCCTTGCGGTCTCCGAGATGGATAAAGTGACGCAGCAGAACGCCGCGCTGGTGGAAGAGTCCGCCGCCGCTGCCGCTGCCCTTGAAGATCAGGCAGGCAAGCTGAACGAAGCGGTCGCGGTATTCAAACTCAACCGCGCCCACAGCCGCACGGCGAGCGTTGCCCCGCAGGCGCCATCCTTCAGCGCGCCAGCTCCGGCGGCGAGCCTGAAAGCCGCGCCGGCAGGCGGCAGCGAGAACTGGGAAACCTTCTGAGCCTTAAGGCCCGTCACTGACGGGCCTTTTTTTATGGCGCCTCTTGCGTCACGCGCGCTGCGACCGGCACGATTTTCACCCGTACCGCCATCACCACGCCCGCCGCCAGCAGCGCGATGCCGATCAGGGTCAGCAGCGGCGGCATACTCTGGCGCAGCAAAAAGGTATAGAGCAGCCCGGCCAGCGTTTCAAAGACAATAAGCGGCCCGAGAATCACCGTCGGCAGGCGCTGACTCGCGATATTCCAGCACAGCGCGCCAATCCATGAGCAGCAGAGCGCAATGGCGATCATCAGGGCGATAAACACGCCAGGACGTGGGCCGAAGGGCAGCGCAAAACCGCTGTTATCGGCCGAAAGCCACACACACGCCGCAACATAACCCACCAGCGATACCGGGAGCGTCACCAGCCCCTGCGCCGTCGCCCACATCATCGGGTGCTTGTCGGGGTTTTCCCGCAGCCAGCGCGCGTTACGCAGCGCATACCACGCCCAGCACATGACCGACACGCTCGCCAGCGCGATGCCGCTCGCGTAACGGCCCGGCGTGAAGCCTGGCAGACCGTGGCGTAGCTCGGCGAAATTAACGCAAACCAGCCCGCAGAAAATTGCCGCCAGCGCCGGGCACAACCGCCGCCATGGCAGCCTGCCGTCGCGACGGCTATAGAGCAGATTGGCGAAGACCGGAATGACCACCGGCAACGTGCCGATGATCATCGTGGAAACGGGCGCGCCGGTGCGCTGAATGGCGCTCGCGAGACAGACGTAATAGATAAGATTGCCCATCATGGTCAGCGTCAGCGCGGTCAGCCAGTCGCGCCCGGTAAGTTGTTTTAACCGCCCGCGCCCGGCCCACGCCAGCGGCAGCGCCAGCAGACCCAGCGCCAGATAGCGCCCCATCGACTGCAATACCGCCGGGTATTCCGGCACCAGCAAGGGGCCGACGAAAATCAGCCCCCACATTAGCCCCGCCAGCAGGGCATATAACACGCCAGTTAACATCATTATCACTCACGTCGCTGTTCAGCGCATGAGTGTAGCGGCGGGCGAAAACGCGCGTCTTGTACCAGCTTGCTGCGCATCAGCTCAGATCGTGCAGATCTTTGCCGTTGGGCGGCCCGAGGCGAAAATCGGAGAAGACAATCTCCAGCCCCGCGCGCGACGGCGAACAGCACATCGCGCCGAGGAAATAGCGTTCAGCGTCCGGGAACGGGCACAGGCGCAGCAGCGGCCAGGTTTCACCGTCAGTGGAGTATTGCAGACGCAGGCAGTGATTCTGATGCGTCAGGCGCAGCCAGAAATGCTTTTGCGCCGCAGGGAAAATCCCGGTCGCCCAGTCGGAGCGCTCAAGCGTCAACACGCTGCCAATCATCGGCTGCGCGTCGTTATACTCAATACCCGCTTTCAGCCAGTGCTGCTCGTCCGCCATCAGGAACAGCCCCGCCTGGTCATACAGCGTGGTGAAATTGCCCTCGACGCGCACCTGGAAGGTAAACTCACCGGTGACCTCCGTACCGAACACATGCCCGGAATGGCGCTGAAAGCCATACCAGGTGGTTTGCCAGAAATCGGTTTGCGCATCGGTGGTGACATGCAGAGCGTCACTTTCATGCCGCCAGCGTGCGGGTTCATTCAGCCAGCGCCAGTCCGCCAGATTTTCCATCGGTCTTCTCCCTCATAAATGTGCCTGAATTATAGCCGGGCACGACGCGGGCGGGAGGCTAACGCGCCACCTGTTTCTGGTAGCGTGCGGGCGTAATGCCGTAGCGACGGGTAAAGGCGCGGGTGAGGTGCGGCTGATCGGCAAGACCCACGGCGGCGGCGACCTCGGCGGGAGGCAGCCCGGCGGCGAGAAACTGTTTGGCGCGCCACAGCCGCACCGCCATCAGCATCTGATGCGGCGTCACGTCATAGCGGGCTTTAAACTGGCGCTGGAAATGATAAGGGCTGAGCGCCGCTTCGGCGGCAATCGCATCCAGCGTCAGCGGCTGCATATAGTTTTCGTAGAGAAAATCGCGCACCCGGTCAAAACGGTGCGCGCCTTCGGTGGTCTGCGGCGGGTGGCGCGCGTAAGGGCGGAACGTATCGATAAGATCGAGCAACAGCCCCTGTTGCGCCAGCGTATCCGGCGCTGACCAGAGCGCGGCGATAAGCTCGCCAGTCTGGCGTGCGCGTAGCGGATCGTGACGCTCCACGTCGCCAAACCACCAGTGACGCTCGCCGGTGAGTTGCGCCAGCGTCTCAGGCTCCAGATAGATCATCCGGTAGCGCCAGCCCTGCTGGGTCGCCGCCTCGCCGGTATGCAGTTCATCGGGGTTCATCGTGACCAGCGAGTTGACCGCCGCGACGTGCTGCGCGCCGCGATAGCGAAAGCGCTCGGCGCCGAGTTCGATAGCGCCGATGCCAAAGGCTTCATGGGTGTGGGGCTCAAAGGCGTATTGCGCGATATGGGCGTGATAAAGCTCAACGCCTGGCAGGGCAGACAATTGCCGGAAGCGGGCGCTGTCGCGTTCGTCGGTGAACTGATCGGGTACGCCATGCACGGGAGCTCTCCACAAAGGGGTGAGCTGCCATTATAAGAACAACGGTGGCCTTCGCCACCGCAATTAACAATTAATTAACCTGACGGTTATTCGATGCGGGAGAGGTCAGCGTCGTTGCAGCCGGCGTTACGGCACTCACGCTCGATGCTTTTCAGCAGCGTAATACGAGCGGCCATTTTCTCATTCGCGCAACCGAGCAGCAGCGTGGAGCCTTCCGCACATTCGTGATCGCGCACTTTCAGCCAGGAGATCTGGGCGTTTTTCACGACCTGTTTTTGCGCAGGCGAGAGCGCCGACATGGTGTTTTTATATTGCTGGTTGAGATCGCGGTCGCCCTGAACCATTTCCAGCGCGGCGCAGTAGGTGACGTCATACGGGCTGCGCGGGTTATCACAGCTCATGGACCACGCGGCGGCGCTGCACAGCAGCAGCGGGAGTGCGAGAAGGTGTGCTTTCATGAAGATCCCTGTTTTCGGTTTATTGTTTTGAGCGCCTTTGGCAGGCGCTCGCATTGTATCCGGCAGGCACAGGGAAAGCAGCCTGCCAGATTTAATATTACGGTTTCAGACTCTCACGCAGGCTCGTTTCAAGCGAGGTAGTAGGGCGGCCAATAAGCGCGCTGAGCTGGCGGCTGTCGTCAAAAAGGCCGCCTTTAGACGCGCCGATATCGGAATCCGCCAGCAGTTTCGCAAAGCCTTCCGGCAGGCCCGCGCCCGCGAGCGCCGCGGCGAAATCCGCCTCGCTCAGATTCTGATACGCAACCGTTTTGCCGGTCTCTTTACTTAACAGCGCGGTCAGATCGCGAAGCGTCCAGGCGTTGTCGCCCGCCAGTTCGTAAACGCGACCGGCCTGGTTATCAAGCGTCAGCACTTTTGCGGCGGCTTCGGCGTAATCCTGACGGCTGGCGGAGGCGATTTTCCCGTCGCCTGCGCTGCCGATAAACACACCGTGCTCAAGCGCAGGCGGCACGCTCGCCAGATAGTTTTCGGTATACCAGCCGTTACGCAGCAAAACGTAAGGAATACCGGCATCCGCGAGCATCTTTTCGGTCGCGACGTGTTCGTCGGCAAGCCCCAGCGGCGAGCGGTCGGCATGCAGCAGGCTGGTGTAGGCGATGAGCTTAACGCCGGCGGTTTTCGCGGCGTCGATAACGTTGCGGTGTTGCGGCGCGCGCTGGCCCACTTCGCTTGAAGAGATGAGCAGCAATTTTTCCACGCCCGCGAGCGCCGCGGTAAGCGCCGCCACGTCGCCGTAATCGGCCGCGCGAACCTGGACGCCTTTGGCGCCGAGCGTCGCGGCTTTCGCCGGGTTACGGACAATGGCGACAATTTCCTGTGCCGCCACGGTGTTCAGCAGGGTATCAATCACGCGCTGGCCAAGGTGGCCGGTGGCTCCGGTAATCGCAATCATGGTCTTTTCCTTTGTATCAGGTGGGTGTTGTGGCACACTATCACTCAAGCTAACTTTTAGTAAGTACGTACAAAAAGGTAAGTATGAAATGACCCTTCCCACCCTGAGCGAGCAGTTACGCGACGGCAATCTGTTTGCCGAAGAGTGCCCGTCACGCGATGTGCTGAAACATGTGACCAGCCGCTGGGGCGTGCTGATCCTGGTGGCGCTGCGCGATGGCACGCACCGTTTCAGCGATCTGCGGCGGAAAATGGGCGGCGTGAGTGAAAAAATGCTGGCGCAGTCGTTACAGGCGCTGGAGCAGGACAGTTTTGTCGACCGCGTCTCTTATCCGGTGATGCCGCCGCACGTGGAGTACAGCCTGACGCCGCTCGGCATGGAGGTGAGCGAGAAGGTGGCCGCGCTGGCCGACTGGATAGAAGTCAACCTGCCGCAGGTGCTGGCGAACCGTGGAGACCGGGCGGCCTGAGCGCCGGGTTCTGGCGCTGAAGACAGGATGCCGGGTGCGGCTGCGCCTTACCCAGCCTACGAGGGGAGTGGTTGGCGTGAGCGCCGGGTGCGGCTGCCGCCACATCCGGCGCTGAATGCTGTTATTTCGTCAGATCCAGCTGATACACCGCAAAACCGATATCGTCTTTGCCAACGCTGGTCATCGGGTATTGCGCTTTCTCTTTGATAAATGCCGCCGCTTTGTCGGAAGGCGATGTCTCGAAGCGAATATCGAGCTTGTGGCTGCTCGCGATCGGCGCGAGGCGCCAGTTGTTATCCGCCGCCGGGTGGATTTCACCTGCGCGTTTGGTTTCGGCGCCAATCCAGGCGGCCAGCACCGCGCGGTTCTCATCTGGCGACGCGAAGGCGATATGGCTGTCGCCGGTGCCCGCAAACTTCCCGCCGTAAGCGCGATAGTTATTGGTAGCCACCAGGAACGTCGCTTTCGGGTCGATGGGCTTGCCGTTGAACGTCAGGTTTTTAATGCGCTCCGCTTTCGGGTTTATCTCCTGGCATTCACCGTCATAGCGGGCGGGCTGCGTCACGTCTATCTGGTAATTTACGCCGTCGATAACGTCGAAGTTATAGGTGCGGAAACCGTCCCAGTTCAGCAGCGCCTGCGGTTTCGTGCTGTTGACGTCAATCTGGTTAAACTGCCCGGCGGAGCACTCCAGCCACGCTTTCACTTCCGCGCCGGTCGCCTTCACCACCACCAGCGTATTCGGGTAGAGGTACAGATCGGAGGCGTTGCGCAGCGTCAGCTGGCCTTTCTCCACTTCCACAAAGCTTGCCGGATCGTTTTTACGCCCGCCCACTTTAAACGGCGCGGCGGCGGAGAGCACCGGCAACGTCGCCAGATCCGGATCGCCCTGAATAAAGTGTTCGACGTACGCTTTCTGGGCGTTGTTCACCACCTGTACGGTCGGATCGTCCTGCACCAGCGCCAGGTAGCTGTACATCGGGTCGGCAGATTTCCCGACCGGCTGGCTGACAAACTGGCGCGTGGCGTCGTGATCCGCTTTCAGGACATTCACCAGCGCCGGATCTTCAGCGGCGAGCGATTTCTTCGCCTGGGTGTCGTAGATCGGGCGCGCTTCGGCTTTGCTTTGCGTCACTGTCCACTTGCCGCTGTCGTTATTCAGCACCAGATCGACGATCCCCAGATGATCGCCCCACATGCCCGGCATCACCGCCGGAACGCCATTCAGCGTACCTTTCGCGATATCCGCGCCTTTGATGGCGGCGAAATCTTTACCCGGGAAGACCGCGTGCGCATGGCCGAAAAGAATGGCGTCAACGCCCGTCACCTGGCTTAAGTAATAGACGGAGTTTTCCGCCATGGCCTGGTATGGCTCGGCGGAAAGCCCGGAGTGCGCGACCACGACCACCAGATCGGCGCCTTCCGCGCGCATTTGCGGCACATATTTGCGGGCGGTGTCGGTGATATCGTTAACCGTGACTTTGCCGCTGAGATTCGCTTTATCCCAGGTCATGATTTGCGGCGGCACAAAACCGATATAGCCAATTTTTAGCGTATGCGGCTTGCCGTCTTTATCTTTTACTTCGGTTTCTTTAATCAGATAAGGCGTAAACAGCGGCTTTTGCGTTTTGGCGTCGATGATGTTCGCATTGACATAGGGGAATTTCGCGCCAGAGAGCGCCTTATGCAGGTAATCGAGACCGTAATTGAATTCATGGTTGCCGAGGTTGCCGACGGCGTAATCCAGCGTGTTCAGCGCTTTGTACACCGGATGCACGTCGCCCGCTTTCAGGCCTTTGGCGGCCATGTAATCGCCAAGGGGGCTGCCCTGGATAAGATCGCCGTTATCTACCAGTACGCTGTTGGCGGCCTCCTGGCGCGCGGCTTTGATTAAGCTTGCGGTTCGCACCAGACCGAACTTTTCAGTAGGCGCGTCTTTGTAATAGTCAAAGTCCATCATGTTACTGTGCAGGTCGGTGGTTTCCAGAATGCGCAGGTCCACCGTGGCGGCGTTCACGCTGGCGGCGACCAGCGTGGCTATCATCGTTGCACTAAACTTAATCATCAGGCAGGTCCTTTTTCAGATCGAAGCCACAAAAGTTTATGTATCTATCGTTTGTTGCTTACAAAAATGTGAATCCTGCCAGAAAAAAAGGCAGGGAAACCGGAATCGCTTCACAGATAGCGGAACAAGACGCAATGCGATATAAAAATCATATCGATAAAACAAGGTGTTAAATCCGCAGCCGCGACGGACTGCGAAACGAGAAAGAGGTGGATGACAATGTTAGAACAGATTTGCCAACTGGCGCGCGAGGCAGGCAGCGCCATCATGGAAGTCTACGAGGGTCACAAGCCGCTGGAAGCCACCCAAAAGGTTGATGATTCGCCGGTGACGGCGGCGGATATCGCAGCGCACGCGGTGATTGTCGCCGGGCTGAAAGCGCTGACGCCGCAGGTGCCGGTGCTCTCCGAAGAAGATCCGCCTGGCTGGGACGTACGTCAGCATTGGCAGCGCTACTGGCTGGTGGACCCGCTCGACGGCACCAAAGAGTTTCTCAAGCGCAACGGCGAGTTCACGGTCAATATCGCGCTGATTGAAGACGGTAAGCCGGTGCTCGGCGTGGTGTACGCGCCGGTGCTGAACGTCATGTACAGCGCGGCGGAAGGCAAAGCGTGGAAAGAAGAGTGCGGCGTGCGCAAGCAGATTCAGGTGCGCGACGCGCGTCCGCCGCGCGTGGTGATAAGCCGCTCCCACGGCGACAACGCCGAGCTTAAGGATTATTTACAACAGCTTGGCGAACACCAGACCACATCCGTAGGCTCATCGCTGAAATTCTGCCTGGTGGCGGAAGGAGAGGCGCAGCTTTATCCGCGATTCGGGCCGACCAACGTCTGGGATACGGCGGCAGGCCACGCCGTGGCGGTCGCCGCCGGGGCGCAGGTTCACGACTGGCAGGGCAAAACGCTGGATTACACGCCGCGTGAATCGTTCCTGAACCCCAGCTTCCGGGTCACTATTTACTGAGTAACTGTTGCAGCAGGTTCATTACCTGCTGCACTTCTTCCTGCGTCAGGCCGCCGTCTTTCGCGTACCGCACGCGCCCGTCTTTATCCAGCACCACGATCGCCGAGCTTCCCGATTCCAGCTGCCAGGCTTTCTGGGCCACGCCGTTGCTGTCGACGATAAACTGCGACCACGGGTACTGCTGTTTGTTGCTCTCAATGCTGTGGCGAACAAACATGCCGGTGCCGGGGATAGCGTCGTCGCTGTTGACCACCGTTGTGGTCTGGTAGCGGTCATGCGGGAATTTCGCGGCTTTGATGGCCTCAATCAGCCCCGCGTTTTTCTCTTTCGCCGAGGTCCGTCCGGCAATATGTTGCAGCACTCGCACTTTTCCAGGTAACTGCGCGCTGTTCCAGTTTTTGTAGCTAAACTGATCTTTATTCAGCATCAGTTCGCCTTTGTCGTTAATGCCGACAGGCGGCACGCGCTCGTTCTCTTTGAAATTGTGTGCCGAGGCCATCAGTGGCAGCAGCAGGCAGCTCAGCGCCAGCATTCCGCGCAGGGTCATAGGTGGCTCCTTCTTCGTTTTGCAGGTGATCGGACCACTTGGGTCCATTGCTTTTTAGCTTAATTGTTAATTTTCTGTTTTCACGCAACCAGAGTGCCAGTTTGCGGGCGAACGCACATAACCCGCGTAAAAAGCGGCATTCTCCTGCGCTTTTTAGAGTTTTGAAAAGAAAATTCTGAAAGAATGTAATAAAAGCGTAAATAAAGTCAGGCAGAGTGGGTCCTCCCGACGAACTGGTCTATAGTCATCTGGCAACAAATTTTGCGCCTTAATCATGATGGTCCAAATGTGGTACCACGAGGGCGTAATTCAGCAGGAGAGAACAATGAAAATTTTCCAACGTTACAACCCGCTTCAGGTGGCGAAGTACGTGAAGATCCTGTTTCGTGGACGGTTGTATATCAAGGATGTTGGCGCTTTCGAGTTTGATAAAGGCAAAATCCTCGTCCCGAAAGTGAAGGACAAACAGCACTACTCCGTCATGTCCGAAGTCAACCGTCAGGTTATGCGTCTCCAGACCGAGATGGCGTAACGACAGCGTTGTGCGTATGCAGTAAGACAAACGGCCCCGATGGGGCCGTTAGTGTTTTGAGGCTCAGGCGGCGTTTTGCTCGTCCGGCAGTTTAGGCGTCAGTACACCCGGCTTGTTGTCGATGCGCGTCACCAGCAGCTGGTCGATGCGGTAGTTATCGATATCCACCACTTCAAACTTATACCCGGAGAACTTCACCGAATCGGTGCGTTTCGGGATTTTGCGCAGCATAAACATCATAAAGCCGCCGATGGTCTCGTAGTTGCCCGACTGCGGAAACTCGTCGATATCCAGCACGCGCATGACGTCGTCAATCGGCGTACCGCCGTCGATAAGCCAGGAGTTCTCGTCGCGCGCGACGATCTGCTCTTCCAGCCCCTGACCGACCAGGTCGCCCATCAGCGTGGTCATCACGTCGTTCAGCGTGATAAGCCCCACCACCAGCGCGTATTCGTTCATGATAACCGCGAAGTCTTCACCCGCCGTTTTGAAGCTTTCCAGCGCTTCGGAGAGGGTCAGCGTATCCGGCACGATCAGCGTATTGCGGATCTGCACGCCGCTGGTCAGCAACAGGCTCTGATTGGCCAGCACGCGGTTCAGCAGGTCTTTGGAATCGACATACCCGATGATGTGGTCGATATCCTGATTGCAGACCAGGAACTTGGAGTGCGGATGCTCCGCCACCTTGTTTTTCAGGCTCTGCTCATCTTCATGCAGATCAAACCAGACGATGTTTTCGCGGGAGGTCATGGAGGACGGCACGGTGCGCGACTCCAGCTCAAACACGTTTTCGATAAGCTCGTGCTCCTGTTTGCGCAACACGCCCGCGAGCGCGCCAGCTTCCACCACCGCGTAGATATCGTCGGACGTGATGTCGTCTTTACGAACCATCGGCAGTTTGAAGATGCGGAAGATCACATTCGCCATGCCGTTAAAGAACCACACCAGCGGGCGGAAGATGAACAGACAGAAGCGCATCGGGTTGATGATACGCAAAGCCACGGCTTCAGGCGCAATCATACCGATGCGTTTCGGGGTCAGGTCGGCGAAGAGAATGAACAGGCTGGTGACGAGCGTAAAGGAGAGGATAAAGCTCACCTGCTCGGCGGCCTCAGGCGAAATAAACCGCACCAGCAGCGTGTAGAACGCCGGGGAAAACGCCGCATCGCCCACGATACCGCCAAGAATGGCGACGGCATTGAGGCCAATCTGCACCACGGTAAAGAAGGTGCCGGGGTTTTCCTGCATCTTCAGCACCCGTTGGGCGTTGATGTTGCCGTCATCGGCCAGCAGCTTGAGTTTGATTTTACGGGAGGCGGCAAGCGAGATCTCGGAAAGCGAGAAAAAGGAGCTGACGCCAATGAGACAAAGTATCAGTAAAATACTGTTTAACATATCTTATCCAGCCATAGCCGGATCCTCGGAAGGGAAGTTGATTATTGTGTGAAAACACGGTGAACGCAGGTCTGTAGAGAAGGAGGCCTGCAAATTCAAAGGGTAGTATAGCGTAAGCCCCTGTGGGGCTGCCAGAGGGCTTGCGCAACGGGTGAAGAAAGCGCCCGCCGCGCGGATAAGCGGCGGCGGGGCGAAGGGTCAGATTTGCGGCGTAGTGTTATACGCCGGGAGCATCAGCAGCAGGTTTTCTGTGGTGCCAGCCGGGTTGAACGTGTCGTTATTGTTCTTATGGTCGCCGCCGATATACCACGCTATCTCTGTTTTCCCGGCGGCCAGCGCGGAGCTTCATCGTGGGCGCCCACCAGGCGGAGCTGTCCGCTGTGTTGTCGCAGGTGGTTTCCGGCTGGTTTCGTAGCCGGACGTAGTCAGAAGATGCGTCGGCATATCGTACATCATGATGGCGTCATCGCCTGCGGTAGGGTGATAAGCGCAGAGTGCATGCGCCTGGGGCCAACCCAGGCGGAGAAAAGGCACTCAGGCCGGTGATAACCGGGATCAACGAACGTAACAGCGTGGTAAGTTTCATGGCATGTCTTCGTCACCAGGGTCGGTTGAGGCATACCATGGGCGCGTGTCTTAGCGCCTCTCATCAGTTATCACAAATCCTGATAAAACGATGAGTGATGAAGTGATGAATTGTTACGCTTCGGGCGGCAGACAGACGCCAATCCCGCCGATACCACAGTAGCCGTACGGATTTTTATGCAGGTACTGCTGGTGGTCATCTTCGGCATAATAAAACGGTTTTGCCGGGGCTATCTCGGTAGTGATGTGGCGATAGTCGCCTGCCGCTTCCATCGCCGCGCGGAAACGATCAAGGCTTGCCTGGGCTGCAGCCTCTTGCTCTGGCGTCAGTGGGTAAATTGCCGAACGGTATTGCGTACCAACGTCGTTGCCCTGACGCATCCCCTGCGCCGGATCGTGGTTTTCCCAGAACACCTGCAACAGCTGTTCGTAGCTGATGACTTTCGGGTCATACACCACGCGTACCGCTTCGGCATGGCCGGTTTGTCCGCTGCACACTTCGCGATAGGTCGGGTTTGGCGTATAGCCGCCGGTATAGCCCGCTGCGGTGCTGTAGACGCCCGGCAGGGGCCAGAAGAGTCGCTCCACGCCCCAGAAGCAGCCCATGGCGAACAGTGCGACCTCCATGCCTTCCGGTACATTGGTCATTGAATGGCCGGTGACGGTATGTAAAGCGGCCACTGGCATACGGGTGTTACGTCCCGGCAGGGCTTCCTCTTCGGTAATCATCTGTTTCTTATCAAAAAAACTCATGGGGCCGACCTCCTGAAAAATGTTGCGCGTGCAAATTCTCGCCTGCGGTTGTCACGAAGCGGCTCTTTGCCCACAATAAACCTTTTAAATACGACTAAATTAAACATAAGAAATATTTGGGTGATCGTCTTTATTTCAACTCCATTTACCGGAGTTTTGTCAGGCCGCGGAGCGGCGTCAGGTTTCCTTCCAGGGGTGGGAATAAGGGATATTCAGGAGAAAACGTGCCATTAATCCGTAACTTGTGCTGGGCCACGCTGCTGATGGCGAGCGCCTCGATCGCTGCGCCCGTCCGTTTGCAGGTAGAAGGGTTGACCGGCGCGCTGCAAAAAAACGTCCGCGCTCAGCTTTCCACCATTCAGGTAGATGAAGTGACGCCGGACCGCCGCTTTCGCGCGCGCGTCGATGACGCCATCCGCAACGGGCTGAAAGCGCTGGGTTATTACGAACCAACCATCGACTTTGAACTGCGCGAACCGCCGGCGGGCGGGCGGCGTCAGGTCTTACTGGCGCGCGTGAATCCCGGCAAGCCGGTGCTTATCGGCGGAACGAACGTGATTCTGCGCGGCGGCGCGCGCGATGATAAAGATTATCTGGCGCTGCTGAAAAAACGTCCCGCCATTGGCACGGTGCTGAACCATAACGACTACGACAGTTTCAAAAAAGGGCTGACCAGCCTGGCGCTGCGTCGCGGTTACTTCGACAGCGAATTCATTAAAAGCCAGCTTGGCGTTTCGGTAGAGCGCCGCCTGGCGTTCTGGGATATCGACTACAACAGCGGCCCGCGTTACCGCTTCGGCGATGTCACCTTCAGCGGTTCGCAGATCCGCGAAGAGTATCTGCAAAATCTTGTGCCGTTTAAAAAGGGCGATTACTACCAGTCGAGCGACGTGGCGGAGCTGAGCCGCCGTTTATCCGCCACCGGCTGGTTTAATTCGGTCGTCGTGGCGCCGGAGTTCGAAAAATCCCGGAAGACCAAAGTGCTGCCGCTGCGGGGCGTGGTATCGCCGCGCATTAAAAACACCGTGGAAGTCGGCGCCGGGTACTCCACCGACGTCGGGCCGCGCCTTAAAGCAAGCTGGCGTAAGCCGTGGACGAACTCTTACGGCCACAGCCTGACCACCTCGACCAGCATCTCCGCGCCGGAACAGCAGCTCGATTTCAGCTACAAAATACCGCTGCTGAAGAACCCGCTGGAGCAATATTATCTGGTGCAGGGCGGCTTTAAGCGCACCGATCTGAACGACACCGAAGCCGATTCCACCAAGCTTGCGGTTTCACGCTACTGGGATCTCTCCAGCGGCTGGCAGCGCGCCATCAACCTGCGCTGGAGCCTGGACCACTTTACCCAGGCCAACGTCACCCATACCACGATGCTGCTCTATCCGGGCGTGATGTTAAGCCGCACCCGCTCGCGCGGCGGCCTGATGCCGACGTGGGGCGATTCGCAGCGCTATTCCATCGACTACTCCGACAGCGCCTGGGGCTCGGATGTCGATTTCGTGGTGCTACAGGCGCAAAACGTCTGGATCCGCACACTCTACGACAAGCATCGCTTTGTGGCGCGCGGCAATCTGGGCTGGATTGAAACCAACGATTTCGAGCGCGTGCCGCCGGATCTGCGTTTCTTTGCCGGCGGCGACCGCAGCATCCGCGGTTATAAGTACAAATCGATTTCGCCTGAGAACGACGACGGTAAGCTGACCGGCGCCTCAAAACTCGCCACCGGCTCGCTGGAGTATCAATACAACGTGACCGGCAAATGGTGGGGCGCGGTGTTTGTCGATTCCGGCGAAGCGGTTAACGACATCAAGCAAAGCAATTTCAAAACCGGCGCGGGCGTCGGGGTGCGCTGGCAGTCGCCGGTCGGCCCGATCAAGCTCGATTTCGCGGTGCCGGTCGGTGATAAAGAGGAGCATGGTTTGCAGTTCTACATCGGTCTGGGGCCTGAATTATGAGTCGTATGAAAAAAATCAGCCTCGCCGTGCTGGCCGTTATCGTGCTGCTTATCGCGACCGTCGGGTTTCTGATCGGGACTACAACGGGCTTACATCTGATTTTCAATGCCGCGAATCGCTGGGTGCCGGGGCTGGAGATCGGCCGCGTCACCGGCGGCTGGCGTAACCTGACGCTGACATCGCTGCGCTACCAGCAGCCGGGCGTGGACGTCAACGCCGGGGAAATCCATCTTTCCGTCAAGCTCGCCTGCCTGCGCGACAGCAGCCTGTGCGTGAATGATTTCTCACTGAAAGATGTGAACGTGGTCGTCGACACCAAAAAAATGCCGCCCGCCGCGAAAGTGGAAGAAGAAGAGAGCGGACCGCTCGACCTCTCCACGCCGTACCCGATCACGCTGAGCCGGGCGGCGCTGCATAACGTCAATATCAAAATCGACGATACGCGGGTATCGGTAATGGATTTTAGCTCGGGGCTTGCCTGGGAGGACCGCAACCTGACGCTCAAACCCACCTCCTTACAAGGGCTGCTGATCGCGCTGCCCAAAGCGGCGGATGTCGCGCAGGAAGAGGTGGTCGAGCCGAAGGTCAACAACCCGCAGCCGCAGGAAAAACCACTCGGCGAGACGCTGCGTGAACTCTTCGCTAAACCGGTGCTGCCGGAGATGGCCGATGTGCACCTGCCGCTGAACCTGACGGTGGAAAATTTTCACGGCGAACAGCTGCGTCTTACCGGCGACACCGATATCACGGTGAGCAATCTGCTGGTGAAAATCAGCAGCGTGGATGGCGTCACGAAGCTCGACACGCTGGATATCGATTCGAATCAGGGCACGGTTAACGCCAGCGGCAGCGCGGAGCTGCGCAATAACTGGCCGGTGGATATTACGCTTAATAGCACGCTGAACGTGGAGCCGCTCAAGGGCGAAAAAGTGAAGCTCAAAGTGGGCGGCGCGCTGCGCGACCAGCTGGAGTTCGGCGTCAATCTCTCCGGCCCGGTGGATGTGGTGCTGCGCGGGCAGACGAAGCTTGCCGAAGCGGGCCTGCCGCTCAATCTGGATATAACCAGCGAGCAGCTCTACTGGCCGCTGACCGGCCCGAAGCAGTATCAGGCGGATGATCTGAAGCTGAAGTTCTCCGGCAAAATGACCGACTACGCGCTGTCGTTCCGTACCGCCGTGAAGGGCGATCAGCTGCCGCCCGCCACCATTACGCTCGACGGCAAAGGCAACGAGCAGCAGATCAACATCGATAAGCTGGACGTCGCCGCGCTCGAAGGCCACACCACGCTGACGGCGCTGCTCGACTGGCAGCAGGCCATCAGCTGGCGCGGTGAACTCGCGCTAAAAGGTATTAATACCGCGAAACAGTACCCGGAATGGCCATCGAAACTCGACGGGCTGATGAAGCTGCGCGGCAGCCTCTATGGCGGCACCTGGCAGCTTGACGTGCCGGCGCTGAAGCTTGCGGGCAACGTCAAACAGAACAAGGTGAAGGTTGATGGCCAGCTTAAGGGCAACAGTTATCTGCAGTGGACGATCCCTGGCCTGCATCTGGAGCTGGGCCGCAATAAAGCGGATGTGAAGGGTGAGCTTGGCGTTAAAGACCTGGCGCTGGACGCGACGATTGACGCCCCGGCGCTGGATAACGCGCTGCCGGGCCTCGGCGGCACGGCGAAAGGGCTGGTGAAAATCCGCGGTAATGTTGAAGCGCCGGAACTCAACGCCGATGTCACCGCACGTAATCTGCGCTGGCAGGAACTCTCCGTCGCGCAGGTGCGCCTGCTCGGCGATGTGAAATCCACCGATCAGATAGGCGGTTCGCTGGATCTGCGCGTCGAGCGTCTGGTGCAGGGCGATATCAACCTGCGGCTGATTACGCTTGCGGCCAAAGGCAACGAGAAATCACACCAGATGGCGCTGCGGGTGCAGGGCCAACCGGTCTCCGGCCAGCTCGACCTGCGCGGCAGTTTTGATCGCCAGGCGATGCGCTGGCGCGGCGAGATAGATAATACGCGCTTCGCCACGCCGGTCGGCCCGTGGACGCTGAGCCGCGCGCTCACGCTCGATTACCGCGGTCAGGAGCAGAAAATCGCTATCGGCCCGCACTGCTGGCGCAACCCGAATGCCGAGCTGTGCGTCCCGCAAACCATTGATGCGGGGGCCGCCGGGCGCGCGCAGGTGGACCTCAACCGTTTTGATCTCGCGATGCTCAAACCGTTTATGCCGGAAGAGACCCAGGCGAGCGGGCGCTTTACGGGTAAAGCGGATGTCAGCTGGGATACGACGAAAGAAGGACTGCCGCAGGGGCAGGTGCAGCTCGCCGGGCGCGGCGTGCGTGTGACCCAACTGGTTAACGGCAATCCGCTGCTGGTGGCGTTTGACACGCTGAACCTGAACGCAGAGCTGCGCAATAACCGCGCGCGGCTCAACTGGCTGATTCGACTGGCGAATAACGGCCAGTTCGATGGCGATATTCAGGTGGCGGACCCGCAGGAGCGGCGCAATCTTTCCGGGAATATCAATATTCGTAATTTCTCGCTGGCGATCGCCAATCCGGTCTTTTCGCGCGGCGAGAAAGCGGCGGGTATTCTGAGCGCGAACCTGCGTCTTGGCGGCGACGCCCGCCAGCCGCAACTGTTCGGCCAGATGCAACTTAACGGCGTGGATATCGAAGGCAACTTTATGCCGTTCGAGATGCAGCCGAGCCAGCTGGCGATGAACTTCAACGGCATGAGCTCGACGTTGCAGGGCGTGGTACGCACAAAACAGGGCGAAATCACGCTTAACGGTAACGCCGACTGGAGCCAGATCGATAACTGGCGCGCCAGAGTGGCGGCGCGCGGCAGTCGCGTGCGGATCACCGTGCCGCCGATGGTGCGCCTGGATGTTTCGCCGGATGTGGTGCTGGAGGCGACGCCGAGCCTGATTACGCTTGATGGCAGCGTCGATGTGCCCTGGGCGCGCATCGTGGTGCACGATCTGCCGGAAAGCGCGGTCGGCGTCTCCAGTGATGAAGTTTTACTCGATGAAAATCTGAAACCGGAAGAGGAGCAGCGCGCGTCCATCCCAATCAATAGTAATCTTATCGTTCACGTTGGAAATAACGTGCGGATAGACGCGTTTGGGCTGAAGGCGCGTCTCACGGGCGATCTGAAAGTGGCGCAGGATAAACAGGGTCTTGGCCTGAACGGGCAGATCAATATTCCGCAAGGGCGCTTCCACGCTTACGGCCAGGATCTGCTGGTGCGTAAAGGCGAGCTGCTGTTCTCCGGGCCGCCGGACAGGCCGCTGCTGAATATCGAGGCGATCCGCAACCCTGACGCCACCGAGAACGACGTAATAGCTGGCGTGCGCGTGACTGGCGAAACCGACGAGCCGAAGGTGGAAGTCTTCTCCGACCCGGCCATGTCGCAGCAGGAGGCGCTCTCTTATCTTCTGCGCGGCCAGGGGCTTGAGAGCGGCCAGAGCGACAGCGACGCGATGACTTCCATGCTAATTGGCCTGGGGGTTGCACAAAGTGGTCAGGTTGTGGGTAAAATCGGCGAGACGTTTGGCGTAAGCAATCTGGCGCTGGACACCGAAGGGGTGGGCGATTCCTCCCAGGTGGTGGTCAGTGGCTATGTACTGCCGGGTCTCCAGGTGAAATACGGCGTGGGCATTTTTGACTCGCTGGCGACGCTCACGCTAAGGTATCGCCTGATGCCTAAGCTGTATCTGGAAGCGGTGTCTGGCGTAGATCAGGCACTTGATGTGCTCTATCAGTTTGAGTTTTAGCAATGCGAATATTTGTCTACGGCAGTTTACGACGCAAACAAGGCAACAGCCACTGGATGACGAACGCCCAGTGGCTGGGCGATTACGACATCGAAAAC
This sequence comes from Cronobacter turicensis, assembly GCF_041222865.1. Classification (NCBI taxonomy): domain Bacteria; kingdom Pseudomonadati; phylum Pseudomonadota; class Gammaproteobacteria; order Enterobacterales; family Enterobacteriaceae; genus Cronobacter; species Cronobacter turicensis. The sequence continues at coordinate 572,289 of NZ_CP165997.1, forward strand.
TACCAGCTCTTCAGCCTGGGGCACTACCCTGGGGCAGTGCCAGGAGAGGGCTCGGTAGTCGGCGAGGTGTATCGTATCGACGCCACGACGCTTGCGGAGCTGGACGCGTTGCGCACTGCGCGCGGCGAGTATAAACGCCAGCTTATCCAGACGCCGTACGGCAGCGCCTGGATGTATGTGTACCAGCGTTCTACCGAAGGGCTTACCCGCATCGAGAGCGGTAACTGGCTCGACAGGTAAAATCGTTCTTCCCTGAAACCACGCTCCGGCGTGGTTTTTTATTATCTGTAATTTAATTAAATATGTTTTTTAATAGAGGTTAATTGCTTTATTCTTAAATTTATACACTGATTTTTTTATAAAAAATGACGCTTTTGAATTGATGGGAGATGATATTTATCAACCCGCATCAGTTATCCCGATAATGAATTTTTATTAATTATTTCATATGGTTAACAGCCTTGCATCCCTCATGGTGTTGCTGTTCTTTTTTTAGAATTTATATCCCTTGATGCATTCTTATCGGGAACATAAAATTCTCGTCAATCCAAGGGCTGGTAAATATAAAGCGCATCATATATTAGTGTGGTGAATTTTATATGCCCCGCCCTGGAATACGTTTGTAAGGAATGACTTTAATTTTACTCAAGGAAATAACATGAAATTCAGCAAAGTTTCTCTGGCAGCGGCTATGGGTCTGATGTTGGCAGCAGGTATGGCTAACGCGAAAGATCAGGGTCACGGGAAAGTCACTTTTACCGGCTCTATCATTGATGCGCCGTGCTCCATTAACCCGGACAGCATCGATCAGACCGTAAGTATGGGCCAGATTTCAAACGTGGCACTGAAAGCCAACGGCAACACCGGCACTTCCGTACCGCGCAACTTTGAAATCAAGCTGGAAAACTGTGACGTCACTACGCTGAAAACCGTGAAAACCACGTTTACCGGCGCAGAAGGGGCAATTGATGGCGCTCTGGGCATCACCGGTACGGCGAAAGGTGCCAGCATTGTCCTGACTAACGGTGACGGTGAGCAGATCAAACTGGGTGAAGCGTCTGAAGCGCATGAACTGCAGAACGGTAACAACACGCTGCTGTTCTCCGCTTATCTGCAGGGCGAAGGTGCTTCCGCAACCGTAACCCCGGGCGACTTCACTGCAGTGGCTGATTTTACCCTGGCTTACGAGTAAGTTTAGCGTTACAGGGCAGCATACGTCCGCGCATGCGGACGTATGATTTTTGCTTCCAGAGATGGACCTCATGACCAGATTCACATGTTATGCGATGGCGCTGGCCATCGGAACTACAGCATGGGCCGTGCACGCATCGCAGTCCGCCAAGCCAGCTTCCGAATTTGATATCGGTTTGAATGGCCGAGTGAATATGCAAGGCTCCATCGTTTCAAAAGCCTGCGATATCGCGATGGAAAGTCGTTACCAATCCATCGAAATGCCGGACATGTCCATTAGCGTAATCAAGCGTGCCGGAGAAGGCACTGCAAAACCGTTTTCCATTCACCTGGTCGACTGCACTTTTGATAATGGTGAAGCAGATAGCGCGCCGTGGCAGTTTCTTCAGGTGACATTTGATGGCGCAGACGACGACGGGTTATTTCAGGTAACGGGCGACGCGGGCGGCGTGGCATTAGAGATTGCCAGTAAAAACGGTGAAGAAATTCACCCAGGGCAGCCACTGTCTTATACCGAAATCTCTGATGACGATATCAAACTGGATTACGAATTACGCCTGAAATTAAACCATGAGGCGTTACGGCCAGGTGATTATTCGTCGATCATTAAATACCGCATTGATTATTTTTAATTACTGCCTCTTTTTAAATTATTTTCTGACAGAGATTGCCCGTAAACCGGCAAAAGAGATATGGCCAGAATACATAATCAACAAGCCACTATAACGAAACTGATAGTGCCGTCAGCATTGGCTTTATGCATCTGCGCGTGTTTACGGACTCCCGCAATGGCGGCAGATGATATCCAGTTTAATACCGATGTATTAGACGTGAAAGACAAAAAGAATATCGATCTGAGTCAGTTTTCAAAGCGCGGCTATATTATGCCGGGCAATTACGATTTCAAAATAAAAGTTAATCAAAACGAACTGGAAGAACAACCGGTCAGCGTGTTTGCCGCTGAGAATGATAAAACCCAGTCGATTGTCTGCTTTACGCAGGACCAGATTCAAAAATTTGGTTTTAAAGAGAAATATCTGCCGCAGTTTAAAAGCTGGCATAACGGCCAATGTGTGGATATCACGGCGCTGCAAGGCGTGGAGGTCACGCCGGATCTCGGCAACAGTACGCTGATGATAAGCGTACCCCAGGCGTATCTGGAATATACCTCTGATGACTGGGTGCCGCCGTCGATGTGGGATGACGGTATCGCTGGCCTGCTTGCTGATTACAACGTTAACGCCCAGACGCGTCATAACGAAGGCGGTCAGGGCGGCGATGAAAACACGGTTTCCGGTAACGGTACTGTCGGCGCCAACATGGGGCCGTGGCGTCTGCGTGCCGACTGGCAGGCAAATTATGACGATCGCTCAGATACCAGTGGTCAGAAAAAGTGGACATGGAGCCGCTTTCAGATGTACCGCGCGTTGCCGAAGATGGGTGCGAAGCTGACGGTCGGCGAAGACTACATGAACTCCGATCTGTTCGACAGCGTGCGCTTCGCAGGCGCCAGTGTGGTGTCGGACGACAATATGCTGCCGCCCAACCTGCGGGGTTACGCACCGGAAGTGACCGGCGTGGCGAAAACCAACGCCAAGGTGACCATTTCGCAGCAGGGCCGCGTGATTTATGAAACCCAGGTCGCCGCAGGCCCGTTTGCGATTCAGGACCTGAATAACTCCGTCTCCGGCGCGCTGGATGTGCGCGTGCAGGAGCAGGACGGTTCGGTGCAGCAATATAAAGTGAATACGGCCTCGATCCCGTACCTGACGCGTCCTGGCAGCGTGCGTTACAAGATGTATGCCGGTCGGCCAAGCACCTACGATCACCATAGCGAAGGCAGTGGTTTCGGCTCAGGCGAATTTTCCTGGGGGGTCAGCAACGGCTGGTCGCTCTACGGTGGCCTGGTGGCAAGCCGCAACTATCTGGCCACAGCGCTGGGTGTAGGGCGCGATCTTATGGCGCTGGGGGCGCTGGCGTTCGACATCACACGCTCCAGTGCGAAGCTGGATAACGGTGAAGAACGGCACGGACAGTCTTATCGTGTGAGCTACTCGAAGCGCTTTGATGATACCGGAAGCCAGGTGACCTTTGCAGGTTATCGCTTCGCCGAAAAAGACTTTATGAGCTTTAACGATTATCTGAACTATCAGGCAGATAACGGCGATTTCATGCAGAACAAAGAGATGTACACCGTCTCCTTCAGCCAGCAATTTGAAAGCGTTGGGCTGAGCGCTTACCTGAACTATTCGCATCAGACCTACTGGAATAATCCGGCGGAAGATCGCTATAGCCTGTCGCTGTCGCGCTATTTCGATATCGGGAAGATGAAAAATATTAGCGCCTCGCTGACCGCGTATCGCAACAAATTTAACGGCGAAAATGACGATGGCATGTATGTCTCTATGTCCGTGCCGATGGGCGATACCGGTTCGCTGGGACTGAATTCATCCTTTAGCGGTGATACCAGTACCCATAACCTGAGCTACTTCAATCGGCTCGGCAATGGCGATAACTACCGTATCGCCGCAGGCGGTAGCGATGACGGCGGTAATCTGAGTGGTTATTACGATCATCCGGGCGATTTGGCAGAGGTGACCGGCAACGTGGATTACCAGCACGGGCAGTACAGCTCTGCCGGGGTATCGCTGCGCGGTGGGATGACGGCCACAGCGAAAGGCGCTGCGTTACATCGCGCGAACGTCATGGGCGGGACGCGCGTGCTGCTGGATACCGGCGACGCAGCGGATGTTCCGGTTCAGGGTTATGCCGGCACGACCAAAACTAACCATTTTGGTAAGGCTGTGGTGACTGAAGTCAGCGACTACAGCAAAAACAGCCTGAACATCGATATCAACAACTTGCCTGAAAATGCCGAAGCGTCCGCATCGGTGGTGCAGGCCACCCTGACCGAAGGGGCGATTGGTTATCGCAAATTTAATGTGATTTCAGGCATCAAGGCGATGGCGATCATTCGCCTTGCAGACGGCACCTTCCCGCCGTTCGGCGCTACGGTGCTTAACGCCGAAAAACAGGAAGTCGGCATCGTCAATGATGAAGGCCAGGCATACCTGAGCGGCCTTAAAGCGGGCCATAAATTACAGGTCAACTGGAATGGTGCGACACAGTGTGTGGTCACGCTGCCAGAACACCTGCAAGGGACGAGCGAGAACCAAAATCTGCTGTTGCCGTGCCATTAAGGCGCGGCGGTAAACCGATTAACTTAACAGGTCATTTATTATGTTAACCATCAACAAAACTGTTTTCGCCGCTGCCCTTGCGCTCGCTGGCGTCATGGCAACCCAACAGGCTTTTGCAGCTATTGCGCTTGATCGCACCCGTGTAGTTTATAACGGCGGCGAAAAATCGATCAGTCTGTCTATCAGCAACGAAAATAAAAATCTGCCGTATCTGGCCCAGGCGTGGATTGAAGACGCGCAGGGTAACAAGGTCACCTCACCGCTGAATGTGCTGCCGCCAGTGCAGCGCGTGGAAGCGGGCGCGAAAAGCCAGGTGAAAGTGCAGGCTTCTGCGGCGGTAGCGTCACTGCCGCAGGACAAAGAAAGCCTGTTCTACTTCAACCTGCGTGAAATTCCACCCCGCAGCACTAAGCCGAACACGCTGCAAATTGCCCTGCAGACCCGTATTAAGCTGTTTTACCGTCCGGCGGCGATAGCACTGGATAAAACTGAGGCGGCGAACGGCGACTGGGTAGAGAAAGTCACGCTGGCGCGCCAGGGCGATAAATATTTGGTGAATAACCCAACGCCGTATTTCCTGACGATCGTTGAGGGCGCGGCGAGCCCTAAAGGCAAACCGGTGGGTTTTCAGCCCATCATGATCGCTCCGAAAGGCAGTGCGGCGATTGACGCCAGCGCCGCTGCATTGGGCAATACCCCGGTTCTAACGTATGTAAACGACTACGGCGGACGCCCAAAAATTCAGTTCACCTGTGGCGGCGCGAGCTGCACGGCGAAATTGCTGAAAGACAAATAAGCAAACCGGGGCGAGGGAGACGCAAACAATGAACAGAAATACAAATAAGCTTTTAGCGCTGAGTCTGTTGCTGGCGCTTTCGGGCGGCGCGGCGGCGGATGAAGAATCACAAGTGGATACCGGCGCGTTGTATGTGCACGGCGTGCTTCAGGACAATACCTGCCGAATGGATATGGACTCCGCCTGGCAGGAGGTCGATCTCGGCACGGCGTCGCGAGGGGATTTTAATCTGGTGGGCAAAGCGACTCGTCCGGTAACCGTGAAAATCTACCTGCGCGACTGCCCCGAAATGGTGAGCTGGAGCACCAATATTACCCCTATGACTACCACGGCCAGTACCTTACAGCCGTCTTATAAAGCGCGCTTTACAGGGGTTGCGGATACGTTTAATCCGGAGCTGATCAAAGTCACCGGGGCGTCCGGTATTGGCCTGCGCCTGCGCGACAGCCACGGCAAATCCGTAGTGCTGAGCCGTACCGGCGATGCCATCCTGCTGAGCCCCGGCCAAAACCAGGTCACTTTTACCCTGGCAGCCGAGCGGAATGGCGCAGTTTTTACGCCAGGCACGTATCACTCGGTGATTAACTTCAGCATGATTTATGAGTAGGAGCACGCCATGAAATCTCAGCTATGGCTGGCGACAAGTTTATTTCCCCTGGCGTTAGTGTTCGCAGGCAATGCGTTGGCTGAAGATCAGCAAAATACAGTAATGGTGACCGTATCGGTGACTATCAATGCATCGCCTTGCGAGATTAACAATAACCAGAACATCGACGTTGATTTTGGTGACAGCGTTATTACTACCGATGTCATGGCCGGAACCGTCGAAAAAACGATTAATTACATGCTTGATTGCAGTAATGCGGATACAGCAAAGACATTAAAAATGCGTATCAGTGGTACGGGCGCAGATTTTAATGCGGACTTGTTGCAAACCAGCATTCCGGAACTGGCAATAAAGTTAAAAGCAGACGGTACTGATTTTCCGCTGAATACGGATCTGACGCTGGCAACTACAACCAGCAAGCCAAACCTGGTAGCCGTTCTGCAGGGTAAACCCGGTGCGCGTTTGCCAACGGGTGGCTTTACAGCAGGCGCAACCATGACGGTGGATTACCAGTGAAAAATTTAATAGTGCTTTTGAGCCTGTCGGCATTATTGCCGCTAAGCGCCTTCAGCGCGGAAAATATGTCCTTCCATGGTACGTTGATAGCACCGCCCTGCACCATTAGCGAGGGCAAAACGATTGAAGTGGCATTCGGAAACGATTTGGGTGTGAATAAAATTGACGGTAATAACTACAAGCAGCCGGTGAACTATACCGTGAATTGTGAAGCCGGCTATACGGCGAATAACCTGGCGATTGTTATAGATACTACTGCACCTGCATCTTTTGACAATTCAGCGATAAGCACCAATAAAACCGGCCTGGGTATACGCATTCTGGTCGAGGGCGTACCAGTGACCTTTGCCCAGCGTGTCGCTATAGCCAATCCGTCTTCTCCGCCGAAGATAGAAGCCGTACCAGTTCAGGACCAGGCTATTACTCTGACAGAAGGTGCATTTGAGGCAACGATGACCCTGCGTACGGATTATCTCTAAGAGGAAAGTATGAAAATTATTAACTTTCTGCCAGGGGTATTGCTGAGCATTACCATGGTAACGAGCGCTGTTGCTGCGGAAGACAATGTGCATTTCTCCGGCGCTCTCGTGGCGGAGCCTTGCACTTTGCCTGATAAGGATACTGATATCTCTCTGGATTTCGGTACGGTCATTGAAAAATATCTTTATCAATATCAGCGGACAAAAAGCCAGTCATTTTCAATCCATTTAGAAGATTGTGATCCGACATTAATGAGTTCTGTCAGCGTGACTTTCCGGGGCGAAACAGACACAGAATTAACAACGATGCTTGCGCTAGACGCTTCAAGTACAGCAAAAGGTGTTGCAATTGGAATCGAACTGCCGGATGGCACACCGCTTGCTATTAACAAAGCAAGCCCTTACAGCCAACTGACTCGCGGCACTAACTCATTAACATTTAATGCCTTCGTGCAAGCCCAGCCAACGGCGATTACCAGCAAAAGCCTGATAGCCGGAGACTTTGCCGTGATAAGTACTTTTTTATTAACTTATCAATAAGGATAGATAAAATGAAAAAACTGTTTGTATTACTTTTTTTTATAAACGCGGCATTAGCCTCACAATACCCTATTATTACCTCGATTCAGTCGACGTATGTTAGTTCGGGAGCGAATTATGATGTTACTGAGAAGCTTATAGACATTGGTCCTTCTGTCGATGAGATTCCTCCATCAGGAGGATATATAATTTTTGGTCATCGTCATGCAGATAATAGCCCATCAAAGAATGATACTTTTGTTTCTAACGGTTTTCTTCAAACGAATGGGAGACAATCCCTCAGCGAGCTTGGTATTGCCTTATACAAACAACTTGGAAGCCCAACTCATGCTCGAGTAGTCCATGAGGGACCAAATATTCCATTTATGGAGTGTGTGGCATATGCCTATTCAACAATTGCTATGGCTAACCAGGTTCCTTGGGCCTATATAAAAACACCAGGTGGATGCTTAACCGTTCCTCCAGCGGATCAATGGTGCAAAATAACGACACCCGAACTGTTATTGGATCATGGTACTATTTCATTAAAAGAAGCTGAAGGAAGTTCAGCGTCTGCTCAAATGGGGGTGCAATGCACTACTCAGATGGCGGTAACTTTTAATATCATTTCTAATGATAAATATATCTATCTTGACGATGGTAAGTCGGAAATTTCAGTAAATGATGTTCCGCTAAACACGAAAGTTGATTTGCCAGAAGGTGATTCTTCCTTACATGTAAAAGATTATCTGACTGGCGTAACCAAAGAGGGTTATCATACCGGTAGTAGTGTATTAGTCATGATGCCTTATTAATTTATTTTTGTTTGGGAAAGGTTTGCCTTTCCCTTTTCCATTATTAATGGGCAACCCTGTAGTGAATCTAAATTACATTAAGAATGTTTTCCTGGTGCTTCTTGTGTTCGCTACCATAGTATATCTCCCAAACTCTGGTGGAGCGGGACTATTACTGCCTTACAATGTAGTAGTGCTCGTTTGGGCTGGCGCCGTGATTTTCACAATCGCTGTGGTTCAAAAGTGACAATCAATAAACCACACTGCAAGTTCATTATTCTGGGTGTGAGTGTCCTGTTATTCGCGGCAGCTTTGCGCTCGCCGGAAGATAAAGTAAGTATTGCCTTCCTTATCGGGCTGCTTTTCTGGTGTGGTTTAACACACCTTTACGTTACCTGGCTGCAAAAACGTCAGGTACTACTGGTGGTGTTTATTCTCGCGCTGGCGCAGGCGGTCATTGGACTGATTCAAACCTTCATGCCGCATCTCGCCATGCGGCTCTATGAATATGACTGGCTGCGCAATCAGGGGCGGCCTTATGGCATCTTCCAGCAGGTCAATCTGTTAGCGAGTTTTCTCGCATCCGGCATCGGCTGCGGCTTTTTGCTGCTGCTCCAGCAACGCCTGCGTAGAAACGCGCTGCTGTGTATCGCCGGGCTGGGCCTGCTGACGTTTGTGCTGGTGCTGAATCAGTCCCGCGCTGGCGAAATCGGCGCGATATTGATTGTCCTGTGCCTCGCCGCGCTGTTGTGGCGTCAGCACCCGGCGCGCATTGCGGCGGCATTAATACTGATGACGATGAGCGCGGCAACCGCCTGGTACATCACGCAGCATACGACGGTGCTGGTCAACGGCGTGCCGTACTCCATGGCGCGCGACTATGCCAGTTCAACACATGCCCGCTGGAAAATCCTGGCCATTACCTGGCAGATGATCATGGAAAAACCGTGGCTCGGCTGGGGCTACGGCACGTTTGAATATGCTTTTAGCCGTTTTGTGCTGGCGCACCCGGAATATGGCTATACCTATTCCAGCATCGTGACTCACCCACATAACGAACTGCTTTATGCCTGGTTCCAGGGCGGTGTGGTGGCGCTGGCAGGAATGCTTTTACTGTTTGCGGGTTGGGTGAAAATCGTCATTACCGCCTGGCGGCAGGGTCGGATGCAGACGGGCTACGCGCTGCTGATTATTCCGCTGCTGGTACACCTCAATCTGGAATATCCGTTCTATCAGTCGTTCGTGCATTTCGGGCTGTTTATTCTGCTGTTGCGCCTGGGCGTTATTGATAATCCGCTGAACCAGACGGTGCGTGCAGGTCCCGGGCTGCGGCTCGCGGCGGGCAGTGTTGCTGCTGCGCTGCTGGCTTTTAGCCTGACCGCGCTGTACGCCGGTTATCAGCTCACCCTCCTTGAGCGCGGCCATCTGGCGAATTTTCCGCGCCCTGCGCCATGGTATTTCGCGTTTCAGGGCGAGCGCGCCACGTTCGACCAAAACGTGGCGCTTCTGATTGACTACAACCGCACCCATAACGAGGCCGATCTCAACACGTTCATGGCCTGGGCTGCGCGTTACTCGTTGCGCCATAACGATAAAAACATCTGGCAAAGCATGATAGTGATTACGCAGCACAGGGGCGATGCGCTCGCGACAGCCCGCCTGCGTGCGCAGTACGCTCGCCTGTTTCCGGTTGCTCAGGCGAATAATCTGCCATGACTCTGCAGTGTCATAAAACTGTCATAAAAGTTTTAGTGTGACTAATTAAGTACTTAACTGCTGCTACTATTTCCACGCGTTCGCCCCCCATAAAGCTCGTATTTCGCAGGCCGATAGATCCGAAGCGCCTCCTTTCAGGCGCGCCTACACCATGGGAAACAACGTATGAAATTAAACCACCTGACAATCGGGCAACGACTCGGTCTGCTGGCGGCGTTACTGCTTATCGCGGTGCTCTTTATCGGCATTCGCGGCCTGACTATCAACGCCGACGGGCTTGAGCAAAATAACAACATTATGGCCACGGAAAAGGTGATAGCAGAGAGCATCGACACCGCGCGTAACGCGCAGGTGCAGTTCAAAATCCAGGTACAGGAGTGGAAAAACACCCTGCTGCGCGGCACGCAGGGGCAGGCGGCGTTTGATAAATACAAAGCCGCGTTTGTCGATCAGAGTGATAAAACCCAGGCGCTGCTGAATCGCCTGACCACGCTTCTGCCGCAGCTTGGTATGAACGTGGATGAAGTCCGCCAGACCATTGCGCTGCACGAAGGGCTGGAAAAAAGCTATCTGGCGGCGATTGCGCAATACAACATTGCCGACCCGACGAGCGCCCAGCGCGTCGATAAGCTGGTGAGCGGCATCGACCGCGAGCCGACCCGGATGATCGACGAGGTGGTGGCGAAAACGCTGAAGCAGGCGGATGCGCTGACCCGTCAGACCGAAGCGCGCAACCTGTCGCAGTATGAGCAGACTCGCACCATGCTGCTTATCACAATGGCGCTGACGCTTATCGCGAGCATTATGATCACCTTCTGGCTGGTGCGCAGTATTACGCGTCCGCTGGCGCAGGCCGTGACCATCGCGCGTAACGTCGCCGCCGGCGATTTGCAGACGGCGATTACCATCAGCGGTCGCGATGAAACCGCTGAGCTGATGAGCGCGCTTCAGGAGATGAACGTCAACCTCACCCGCATCGTGGCGGGCGTGCGCAACGGCACCGAAACCATCGCTACCGCGTCGACGCAAATCGCTACCGGCAGCCGTGAGCTCTCGGCACGCAACGAAGCGCAGGCGAGCGCGCTGGAAGAAACCGCGGCGTCGATGGAAGAACTAACGTCGGTTGTGAAAAACAACGCCGAAAACTCCCGCTTTGCGAGCGATATCGCGCGCGACGCGTGTCAGGTAGCCGGGCAGGGCGGTCAGGTGGTCGAGCGCGTGGTGCAGACCATGAGCGAAATCCACCAGTTCTCGACCGAAATCAGCAATATCATCAGCGTTATCGATGGCATCGCCTTCCAGACCAACATCCTGGCGCTCAACGCGGCGGTCGAAGCGGCGCGCGCAGGCGCGGAAGGGCGCGGCTTTGCGGTGGTGGCGGCGGAAGTGCGCGCGCTGGCGCAGCGCTCCAGCTCCGCGGCGCAGGATATCCGTAACCTGATTGACCGCTCCGTCAGCCGTATCGACGAAGGCAATAGTCTGGTGAAAGGCGCGGGCAGCGCGATGGAAGATATCCTGAAAAGCGTGCAGCGCGTGAGCGAGCTGGTGGAAACCATTTCGATGGCGAACCGCGAGCAGAGCACCGGTATCGATCAGGTGAATATCGCCGTGACGCAGATGGACGCCTCGACGCAGCAGAACGCCGCGCTGTCGCAGGAATCCGCCGCGGCGGCCCAGTCGATGCAGTATCAGGCCGAGAAGCTGCTGGATTCCGTCAGCGTCTTCCGTCTGGCGGCGCACCGGGATGAAGCGCTGGCGTAACGCCCATAAAAAAACACCGCCTTCGGGCGGTGTTTTTTCATTCGCGGCGAATTACTTCTTCGCGCGTTCGAAAGAGGCGCGGATCTCTTCTTTAGCAGCTTCGGCGTTTTCCCAGCCTTCCACTTTAACCCACTTGCCTTTTTCCAGATCTTTGTAGTGTTCAAAGAAGTGCGTGATCTGCGCTTTCAGCAGTTCCGGCAGATCATTCACGTCTTTGATGTGATCGTATTCTTTAGAGAGTTTGGTGTGCGGTACCGCAACCAGTTTGGCGTCTTCGCCAGACTCGTCGGTCATTTTCAGCACGCCAACCGGACGGCAGCGGATCACGGAGCCAGGCTGCAGCGGGTACGGCGTCGGGACCAGCACGTCAACCGGGTCGCCGTCCAGAGACAGGGTGTGGTTGATGTAGCCGTAGTTGCACGGATAGAACATCGCGGTGGACATAAAACGGTCAACGAACAGCGCGCCGCTCTCTTTGTCCACTTCATATTTAATAGGATCAGCGTTAGCCGGAATTTCAATAACAACGTAGATGTCTTCCGGCAGATCTTTGCCCGCAGGTACGTTCAGTAAGCTCATGTCTGTTTCCTTAAAAATGTATGGCAAACAAGTGCCAGGTATTATAGCCAACTGCACTGGAATGTCGTGGACTCTTTTCTTTCGCCTGCGCGCCTGCTGCTGCTTTCAGCGTTTTCCCATGACACGTTAATCCATAAAGCCAGCTGCATCCTCAATAAATTACTGAAAACGTTTACAAAGTGTTATTTCCGGGCGTTTTTACGCTAAAAATTTTTGCCCAGGGCCGTACTGGCGCTTGCCGCGCCGTATAACGGCTGGCGTGGAATCCCGTGTCTTCTGATTTTTAACTTTTTCGTTACTTTTTTGAATTGTGATGTAACGCATTCAGTTACATCCACGCTTGTCTATAGTTTCGCCTGAGGTGGACTCTTACCCAACAATAACCTTACGAGGATACCCTTATGTGGAAGCGCTTACTTGTTGTCACAGCAGTTTCGGCAGCCATGTCGTCTATGGCATTAGCCGCCCCGTTAACCGTGGGATTTTCACAGGTCGGCTCTGAATCGGGCTGGCGCGCGGCGGAAACCAGCGTTGCGAAAAGCGAGGCGCAAAAACGCGGCATCACGCTGAAAGTCGCCGATGGTCAGCAGAAGCAGGAGAACCAGATTAAAGCGGTACGTTCGTTTATCGCCCAGGGCGTGGACGCGATTTTTATCGCGCCGGTGGTGGCGACGGGCTGGGAGCCGGTGCTGAAAGAGGCGAAAGACGCGGAGATCCCGGTGATGCTGCTGGACCGCTCCATTGATGTCAAAGATAAGTCGCTCTACATGACCACCGTCACCGCCGACAACGTGCTGGAAGGCAAGCTTATCGGCGACTGGCTGGTGAAAACTGCCGCGGGCAAACCGTGCAACGTGGTGGAGTTACAGGGCACCGTCGGCGCGAGCGTGGCTATCGATCGTAAGAAAGGGTTTGCCGAGGCGATTTCCAAAGCGCCGAACATCAAGATTATCCGTTCTCAGTCCGGCGACTTTACCCGCTCGAAAGGTAAAGAAGTCATGGAGAGCTTTATCAAGGCCGAGAACAACGGCAAAAACATCTGCATGGTTTACGCCCATAACGACGATATGGCGATCGGCGCCATTCAGGCCATTAAAGAGGCCGGGCTGAAACCGGGCAAAGATATCCTGACGGGCTCTATCGACGGCGTGCCGGACATTTTCAAAGCGATGGTGGACGGCGAGGCGAACGCGAGCGTGGAGCTGACCCCGAACATGGCGGGGCCGGCGTTTGACGCGCTGGAGAAATTCAAGAAGGACGGCACCCAGCCTCCGAAGCTGACCATTACCCAGTCGGTGCTGTATCTGCCGGATACCGCCAAAGAGATGTTAGAGAAGAAGAAAACGATGGGGTATTGATTCACCGGCGTGATGCGCTTCTTACGGCCCTGACGGCGGGTGCGCGTTGCTTGCCCGCCCTACATATTGCCTGCTTTTTGACAGGCAGGGCGGGTAAGCGTAGCGCACCCGCCGCGCCCCAACCAACGCCATGTGAACCAACAACCCGCCATCCTGAGGCGACAGGAGAGCCCGACCATGAATAACGATAACCATCAGGAAATCCTGCGAACGGAAGGCTTAAGCAAAACGTTTCCTGGCGTAAAGGCCCTCGACCATGTCGATTTCAGCCTGCGTCGCGGGGAAATTATGGCGTTACTCGGCGAAAACGGCGCCGGTAAATCGACGCTGATTAAAGCGCTGACCGGCGTTTACCAGCCCGATGGCGGCACCATTTATCTCGGCGGCGAGGCTGTGCGGCCGCGCAACACCGCACATGCGCAACAGCTCGGCATTGGCACCGTATACCAGGAGGTTAACCTGCTGCCCAACATGTCGGTGGCGGACAACCTGTTTATTGGCCGTGAGCCGCGCCGCTTTGGCCTGCTGCGCCGTAAAGAGATGGAAAAGCGCGCCACGGCGCTGCTCGAATCCTACGGGTTTCATCTTGACGTTCGCGAGCCGCTGAACCGCTTTTCGGTCGCGATGCAGCAGATCGTCGCTATCTGCCGCGCCATCGATCTCTCGGCGCGCGTGCTGATCCTCGATGAACCCACCGCCAGCCTCGACGCCAAAGAGGTCGAGATGCTCTTTACCCTGATGCGCCAGCTACGCGCGCAGGGCGTCAGTCTTATCTTCGTCACGCATTTTCTCGATCAGGTCTATGAAGTCACGGATCGCATCACGGTGCTGCGTAACGGGAAATTTGTCGGCACGCGCGACACCGCCGAGCTGCCGCAAATCGAACTGGTGAAAATGATGCTGGGGCGCGAACTTGAAAGTAACGCGCTGCAGCGCGCCGGGCGCACGCTGCTGAGTGAAAAACCGGTCGCGGCATTCCAGGATTACGGCAAAAAAGGCGTTATCGCGCCGTTTACGCTTGAGGTGCGTCCCGGCGAAATCGTCGGCCTGGCGGGCCTGCTCGGCTCAGGACGCACCGAAACGGCGGAAGTCATCTTCGGCATTCACCCGGCAGACAGCGGCACCGCCGCTATTAAAGGCAAGCCGCAAACGCTGCGCTCGCCGCAGCAGGCGTCACGGCTCGGGATCGGCTTTTGCCCTGAAGACCGGAAAACCGACGGCATCATCGGCGCCGCCTCGGTGCGCGAAAACATCATTCTGGCGCTGCAGGCCCAGCGCGGCTGGCTGCGTCCGATCCCGCGGCGCGAGCAGGATGAGATTGCCGCCCGCTTTATCCGCCAGCTCGGCATTCGCACGCCGGGCCCGGAGCAGCCGATTGAATTTCTCTCCGGCGGCAACCAGCAAAAAGTTCTGCTCTCACGCTGGTTGCTGACGAAACCGCAGTTTCTGATCCTCGACGAGCCGACGCGCGGCATCGACGTCGGCGCCCATGCGGAGATCATCCGGCTTATCGAAACCCTGTGCGCCGACGGGCTGGCCCTGCTGGTCATCTCGTCTGAGCTGGAAGAGCTGGTGGGCTACGCCGACCGGGTGATTATTCTGCGCGACCGCCAGCAGGTGGCGGAGATCCCGCTTGAGGATCTCTCGGTCGGCGCCATTATGAATGCCATTGCGGCATAAGGAGCTACGCGTGATGCCTCGTTCATTACCGGATACGGGCGCGCCGAAGCGGCGCTTACGCTTTCCGCCCGGCATGCCGCAAATCGCGGCGCTGATGCTGGTGCTGCTGGTCGACGGCCTGGTGGCGGATCACTTTTTCCAGATAGTGCTTCAGGACGGGCGGCTCTTCGGCAGCCCGATAGATATCCTCAACCGCGCCGCGCCCGTGGCGCTGCTCGCGATCGGCATGACGCTGGTCATCGCCACCGGCGGGATTGACCTTTCCGTCGGCGCGGTGATGGCGATTGCGGGCGCGACCGCCGCGACGCTGACCGTGGGCGGGCACAGTCTCGCTGTCGTGATTCTGGCGTCGCTTGGCGTCGGCGTGCTGGCCGGTCTCTGGAACGGCATCCTGGTGGCGGTGCTGAAGATCCAGCCTTTCGTGGCGACGCTGATTCTGATGGTCGCCGGGCGCGGTGTGGCGCAGCTCATTACGTCCGGGCAGATTGTGACGTTCAACTCACCGTCGCTCGCCTGGCTTGGCAGCGGCTCGCTGTTTTTCTTCCCGACGCCGGTCATTATCGCGATTCTGACGCTGCTGGCGTTCTGGCTCTTTACCCGCAAAACCGCGCTCGGCATGTTTATTGAAGCTGTCGGCATCAACATTCGCGCGGCGAAAAACGCGGGCGTCAGTACCCGGCTTATCGTCATGCTTACCTATATGCTAAGCGGCCTGTGCGCGGCGATTGCCGGGATCATCGTCGCGGCGGATATTCGCGGCGCGGACGCCAACAACGCCGGGCTGTGGCTTGAGCTCGACGCGATTCTGGCGGTGGTGATTGGCGGCGCGTCGCTGATGGGCGGGCGCTTTAATCTGGCGCTGTCGGTCGTCGGCGCGCTGATTATTCAGGGGATGAATACCGGGATTCTGCTGTCGGGCTTTCCGCCAGAGCTGAACCAGGTCGTGAAAGCGGTTGTGGTGCTGTGCGTGCTGATTGTTCAGTCGCCGCGATTTATTGGTCTGATTAAAGGAGTGCGCCGCCATGATAAAACGTAACCTGCCGCTGACCATCACGCTCGCGGTATTTGTGCTCGGCTACCTCTACTGCCTGACGCAGTTCCCCGGTTTCGCCTCCACGCGCGTGATTTGCAATATCCTGACCGATAACGCCTTTCTCGGCATTATCGCCGTCGGCATGACGTTTGTGATCCTCTCCGGCGGCATCGATCTCTCCGTCGGCTCGGTGATCGCCTTCACCGGCGTGTTCCTCGCCAAAGCGATCGGCTTCTGGGGCATGTCGCCGCTGGTGGCGTTCCCGCTGGTCCTGCTGATGGGCTGCGCGTTCGGCGCGTTAATGGGCTGGCTTATCGATGCGCTCAAAATCCCGGCGTTTATCATTACGCTCGCCGGGATGTTCTTTCTGCGCGGCGTCAGCTATCTGGTGTCTGAGGAGTCGATCCCGATTGACCACCCGATTTACGACACGCTCTCAAGCCTCGCATGGAAAATCCCTGGTGGCGGGCGGCTGAGCGCAATGGGCCTGCTAATGCTGGGCGTGGTGGTGATTGGGATTTTCCTCGCGCACCGCACCCGGTTTGGCAATCAGGTTTACGCCATCGGCGGCAGCGCCACGTCCGCGAACCTGATGGGCATCTCCACCCGCAGCGTGACCGTGCGCATTTACATGCTCTCTACCGGGCTTGCCACGCTCGCGGGCATTGTCTTTTCGGTTTACACCTCGGCGGGCTACGCGCTGGCGGGTGTGGGCGTCGAGCTGGACGCCATTGCCTCGGTGGTCATCGGCGGCACGCTGCTCTCCGGCGGGGTAGGGACGGTGCTCGGCACGCTGTTTGGCGTGGCTATCCAGGGGCTTATCCAGACCTATATTAACTTCGACGGCACGTTAAGCTCCTGGTGGACTAAAATCGCCATCGGGCTCCTGCTGTTTATTTTTATCGCGTTGCAGCGCGGGCTGACGGTGCTGTGGGAAAACCGCCAGAGCGCTGACGTCACCCGTGTGACGCCGCACTAAGTTTTCAGTAATAAGATATTGATCTGACTGATCTGTATAAACTTTCTCCGGTAATTGCCGATAGTTTTTTCTTCAATGGATTAAGCTATCGCGATTACCGGGACCCCACCATGTTGAGAAATCTCTCTATCCGTACCGGCCTGCTGGCGCTGTTGGCGGTTATGGCCTTTTTGCTTCTGCTCGTGAGCGCCATGGGCATCTATTCACTCACACAAAGTTCTGCGTCCTTACAGCGTATTAACGCGCTGCAGGGCGAAAAAATGATGCGTCTGAACGAAGGGTATACGCTGCTTTTGCGCGCGCGCAACGAGGCAGGTCAGGCGGTGCGTCAGATGGAAATCGGCATGGTGGACGACGCGACGGCGTCCGTGAAAACGATCGCGGGCGAGCTGGTGCGCGGTCAGCAGTTGCTGAAAACGGTGCTCACCAGCGAGGTCGATGACGAACAGGGCGCGCTGCTGCTCGGCAAACTTAACCAGAGCTTTAACGCGCTGAACGGGCAGGGGCTCGCGCCGATGATGGCCGCGCTCAACAAGCAGAGCCCGGATGATTACTACGATCTGCTCGGCAACGGGCTTATCCCGCTGACCCGCGCCTTTGACACTGACGTACAGGCGTTTCAACGCTGGGGCGAGGCGCGCGGGCGCCAGGAAGTGGACGGCGTGCTGACGCAAAAAGAGGTGATGCTGGCGCTGATTGGTCTGGTGGCGCTGCTGACCGCGGCGGTGATGACGCTGGTCTGGCTGGCGCTGCGGCACGTGTTGCTCAGGCCGCTGGCGCAGTCGGTGGAACAACTTGAACATGTGGCGGCAGGCGATCTGACCCGTTCGCTGACCGCGACCAGCAATAACGAGCTGGGGCGGCTGGTAAGCGCTATCGAGGCGATGCGTCTGTCGCTGGCGCAGTCGGTGATGCGCGTGCGTGACGCCAGCGCGCAGATCGATACCGGGAGCCGCGAGCTGGCGGCGGGTAACGTCGATCTGGCGCAGCGTACCGAATCTACCGCCACGTCGCTTGAGCAGACCGCGGCGAGTATGGAACAGATCACCGCGACGGTGAAACAGAACGCCGATAACGCCGGGATGGCGCATCAGCTGGCGAAAGCGGTCTCCGATACCGCCGATCGCGGTAGTGAGATGGTCTGTTATGTGATTGAGAAGATGCGCGATATTTCCGGCAGTTCTGACCGGATTGGCGACATCCTGAGCGTGATTGACGCCATTGCGTTCCAGACCAATATCCTCGCGCTGAACGCGGCGGTGGAAGCGGCGCGCGCAGGCGAGCAGGGGCGCGGGTTCGCCGTCGTCGCCGGTGAGGTCCGTACGCTGGCGAGCCGCAGCGCCGAGGCGGCGAAAGAGATCCGCACGCTTATCAGTAATTCGCAAAGCCAGGTAGGCGAGGGGAGCGAACTGGCCATGCAGGCCGGGGAGACGATGGATGAGATCGCCGAAGAGGTGTTGCGAATGACGAAGCTGGTGCGTGAAATCGCCGATGCGTCGCTGGAGCAGAGCCGCGGCATTGAGCAGGTGAATATCGCCGTGAGCCAGATGGACGAAACCGCCCAGCAGAATGCGGCGCTGGTGCAGCAATCCTCCGCCGCGACCCGCTCGCTGGAAGAGCAGGCGCAACAGCTGGTGGAGGCGATGGCGTCGTTCCGGTTGCAGGCGGCGGGTTAAAGATTTACGGGTGTCTGGTGGGCGCGCTTCAGGCTGGTGGGTGCGCTGCGCTTACCCACCCTACAAATAAACAATGAGATAACCGTAGGGCGGGTAAGCGCAGCGCGCCCGCCGTATTTTAACCGCACCCGCCATCTTTCCTGTCCCTGTTACCCGCCAACAAAAAAGGCAGCCGTGGCTGCCTTTTTTCATCTTCCGACAACGCGCTTACGCGTCCGGGAATTCGCGGATAAACCGCTCGACATCATTCACCATCTGCTCGGTGCCGACGAAGAACGGACGGCGCTGGTGCAGGCTGTCCGGTTTAATATCCAGGATACGCTGCTTGCCGTCGCTCGCCTTGCCGCCCGCCTGCTCGGCCAGAAACGCCATCGGGTTGCACTCATACAGCAGGCGCAGCTTGCCTTCCGGGTGGCTCGCGGTGCTCGGGTAGAGATAAATCCCGCCTTTCAGCAGGTTACGGTGGAAATCCGCCACCAGTGAACCGATATACCGCGAGGTATACGGGCGCTGGGTCGCTTTATCCTCTTCCTGGCAATACTTAATGTACTTCTTCACACCCATCGGGAATTTAATGTAATTCCCTTCGTTAATGGAGTACGTATTGCCGCTGGCCGGGAAGCGCATACGCTCCTGGCACAGGCAGAACACGCCGAGCGACGGATCGTAGGTAAAGGCGTGCACGCCGCAGCCGGTGGTATATACCAGCATGGTGGAAGAGCCGTAAACCACATAACCCGCGGCGACCTGCTGGCTGCCCGGTTGCAGGAAATCTTCCATCGTGACTGGCGTCCCGACCGGCGTCACACGGCGATAGATTGAGAAAATGGTGCCGACAGAGACGTTGACATCAATGTTAGAAGAGCCATCCAGCGGATCCATCAGGACGACATACTTCGCGTGTTCGCAGCCTTCGAAAACGACAATCTCGTCTTCTTCTTCGGAGGCGATGCCCGCCACGATATCGCGTGCTTTAAGCGCGGCTTTGAGCTTTTCATTGGCGAACAGATCGAGTTTTTGCTGCGTCTCGCCCTGTACGTTTTCGACGCCGCTGGCACCCAGGATATCGACCAGACCGGCCTTATTGATATCGCGGTGGATGATCTTAGCGCCAAGCTTTATTGCCGACAGCAGCGCCGTCAGTTCCCCGGTGGCGTGAGAAAATTCGTGCTGCTTTTCGACAATAAATTCACCTAACGTTTTCATAACACTTTCCCTGCATCCTGAAGTTGAGTAAAGCGATCGCAACAATCTTAACAAACATTCAAATTGTAGCGCACAGGTGAATCGCGCCAGCAAAATGCGGATTATCCTGAAATGCGTTTATTCGCCCCGCTTCAAACAGGTAGAATGTGCCTCAGTTTTAATAAGGACTGTACCTATGCGTATTCATATACTGGGAATTTGCGGCACATTTATGGGCGGCGTGGCGATGCTGGCGCGCTCGCTGGGTCATGAAGTGACGGGATCGGACGCGAACGTCTACCCGCCGATGAGTACCCTGCTGGAAAAGCAAGGGATTGACTTAATTCAGGGCTATGACGCCTCGCAGCTTGAGCCGCGTCCGGATCTGGTGGTGATCGGCAACGCCATGACCCGCGGCAATCCGTGCGTCGAAGCGGTGCTGGAGCAGGGCATTCCTTATATGTCCGGCCCGCAATGGCTGCACGATTTCGTGCTGCGCGACCGCTGGGTTGTGGCGGTGGCGGGCACCCACGGCAAAACCACCACGGCCGGTATGGCCACCTGGATCCTCGAAGCCTGCGGCTACAAGCCGGGCTTTGTCATCGGCGGCGTGCCAGGCAATTTCGACGTCTCCGCGCGCCTTGGCGACAGCCCGTTCTTTGTGATTGAAGCCGATGAATATGACTGCGCGTTCTTTGATAAACGCTCCAAGTTTGTTCACTACGCGCCGCGCACGCTGGTGCTTAACAACCTGGAATTCGATCATGCGGATATCTTTGACGATCTGAAAGCCATCCAGAAACAGTTCCACCACCTGGTGCGCATCGTACCGGGGCAGGGGAAAATCATCTGGCCCGAAAACGACATCAACCTCAAACAGGTGCTGGCGATGGGCTGCTGGAGCGAGCAGGAACAGCTCGGCGAGCAGGGCCGCTGGCAGGCGAAAAAACTCACTAACGACGCCTCGAAATGGGAAGTCTGGCTGGACGGCGAATGCGTGGGCCAGGTGGAGTGGCAACTGGTGGGCGAACACAACATGCAGAACGGGCTGGCGGCCATCGCCGCGGCGCGTCATGTGGGCGTCACGCCTGCCGATGCCGCGCAGGCGCTCGGCTCGTTCGTGAACGCGCGTCGCCGCCTTGAGCTGCGTGGCGAAGCCAACGGCGTCACGGTGTATGACGATTTTGCGCATCACCCGACCGCTATCCTCGCCACGCTTGCCGCGCTGCGCGGCAAAGTGGGCGGTACGGCGCGCATCATCGCCGTGCTTGAGCCGCGCTCCAACACCATGAAAATGGGCGTCTGCAAAGACGATCTGGCGCCGTCGCTCGGACGCGCCGACGAAGTGTTCCTCTTCCAGCCGCATCATATTCCGTGGCAGGTCGCGGAAGTGGCGGACGCCTGCATTCAGCCGGCGCACTGGAGCGCTGACATCGACACGCTGGTGGAGATGATTGTCAAAACCGCGCAGCCGGGCGATCACATTCTGGTGATGAGCAACGGCGGGTTTGGCGGCATTCATCAGAAACTGCTGGATGCGCTGGCGAAAAAAGCTGAAAAAGCGCAGGCGCTCTGAGCCGCTTCCGCTGATAAAAAAGCCTCCGCATGCGGAGGCTTTTTTTTTAAGGCCCGGCTTACTCTTTAGCGATGGGCGTCTCTTCCTGCGAGGTCTGTTTATCGCCCTGGATATCGGCGATGCGTTTTTCGACGTCAGAGACCTGCTGCGCGTTATGCAGCAGCGTATAGGTCAGGTCAAAGCGCGTGCTTTCGCCTGGCGCAAGCTGTTTCACGCGTTTTTGTTCGCGCTCGATGGTGACCGGGTAGGCGTAGCTGGTGCCTGGCTCAATGCCGGTCACATAGCCCTGTTTCAGGGTGTCAGTGTTTTTCCACATCGTCAGCACCGGCAATTGCTGCAGGTTAAAGCTAATCGCCGCCCCTTTGTCGCCCGCCTTGTTAACAACCGCGGCGACCGTCTCCTGTTTCGCATCGCCGAGCGGCGTCAGGTTAAAGACCATCTCGTCGAAGCCTTTGGTCGGCCCGCTGTAGGTGTTCCATGCTTTCAGGCCGCCTTTGGCGTAATCGTTGAAGGGGCTCACTTTTTCCAGCGGCGCGATAAAGCGCGCGCCTTCTTCCAGAATCGGCTGACCGAAGTTGCTGTGGTAGATAATCTGGTAGTCGTGCGGGTAATCCGCGTGGTTGGTCAGCACATCGTTAATGCTGAAACGGTTGCTGCCCGGCACGTAGCGCAACTCGGTCAGGGTCTGCAAATCCGCTTTCTTGAACGTGCTCTCTTTCAGCAGGCCGCGCACTTTGATTTCATACGGCGCGCTGTCGCTCACTTCCACTTCCACGCGCGAGGCTGGCGTGTTGCCGGCTTTGCCGTGCAGCGTGTAAAGCTGGCCGTCAGCAGTGGTCGGGTGGCCGGTCCATTCATAACCGCAGCGCACCATCATCTCGTTGAAGCCTTCCAGCCAGCCCAGCCCGTTGCGGCTTTCCAGATTGATATACGCCGGGTTGACCACCTCTTTCACCGGCGAATCCCAGCCCATGCGCACGCCAAACCCGTCGGCGCGCAGCAGATTCATACCGCGCGTCGGGCTTAAGACGATGGTCAGGCCGTCTTTACTGGTGATGGTAATGATTTTGCTGCCTTCCTGCTTGCCGCCATGAAGCACTTTCTGCTCAATGCTGAACGGCGCGCCGGAAAGCTTCAGCTTCTGGCTGCTGATTTGCCAGTTTCCTTTCTCGACGCCCTGTTCAGCATCGGTCAGCACCCAGGTTTGCGCGCTCGCCTGAGCGCAAATCAGCAGGGCAAGCGGGGTAAGCCATACGGTTTTGTTCATCTTTTCTTCCTTTTAGCTGAATCGATTTTTGTTTTGCCCGTGCAGCCTGGCGGATCGCAGGTAAAGAAAACGTGATCGTTTTCAATTGTCTAAAAAAAGCCTGTTTTTACGCTGACAACTGTGATTAAGAAGTCATTAAGAATGAAAATGTATGGAATGCAGCAACTAAAATTGTGAGTAATGGGCGTTTTAGCTTTAACGATTCAGCTAAAAAGAGAGGAATAATACGCGACGTTAAGCCACGCCTGAAAGCGGCGATAAACCATCACTAAAAGGAATAGAAAAAGGGAAAACAGCTCAGGCAGCGCCTGAGCCGGGGGCGTTACTGCTGGCTTTCCGCCAGTTCACGCAGATACTGGAAAATCAGGCGTGAGGATTTCGGCGGTTTATTGCCTTCTTTCTCTTTTTTGGCGTTACGGATGAGCGAGCGCAGCTGCTGGCGATCCGCCTGCGGCCACAGGTTCAGCACGTCCGGTACTGCGTCGTCGCCTTCTTCAATCAGACGATCGCGCAGTTGTTCCAGCTTATGGAACAGCGCCACCTGCTGGTTATGGCGGTTCTTCAGCTTATCCAGCGCCTGGCGGATCGGCTCATCGTCACGCTGACGCAACATTTTGCCAATAAGCTGCATCTGGCGGCGGCGGCCTTCTTTCTTAATGCGCTGCGCCAGTTCAATCGCCGCGCGCAGATCGTCATCCAGCGGGATTTTCTCCAGCGCGTTCTTACCAAGATCGACCAGTTCGGCGCCAAGGCGCTTCAGCTCTTCGGCGTCGCGTTTAATTTCACTTTTGCTGACCCAGATAATCTCATCATCATCGTCGTCGTTTTCGTTATCGGGCACTTCATCGAGCCAGTCATCGGGCTGCTTTGTCATCTCAGGCTCCTCAAAAAAAGAGGCTAATACTACCAGTTAAGGCGCGCACTGCGAAATGGTTCTCTGTTAGACTCACAAAATGTGGCTTTTCAGTTTCACCTTACATTATGGCACTCGCGATGAAAGTAATCACACAAGTTGAAGCGCAGCGCAAAGCGCTGGAACAGGCGGTTTCTCAGGCGCTGGAGCTGGCGTCCGGCAAGTCGGACGGCGCGGAAGTGGCGGTCAGCAAAACGACCGGCATCAGCGTCAGCACCCGCTACGGTGAGGTGGAGAATGTCGAGTTCAACAGCGACGGGGCGCTTGGCATCACGGTTTATCACCAGAATCGCAAAGGCAGCGCCTCCTCGACCGATTTAAGCCCGGATGCTATCGCCCGCACTGTACAGGCGGCGCTGGATATCGCCCGTTACACCTCGCCGGACCCGTGCGCGGGGGTGGCGGAAAAAGATCTGCTGGCCTTTGACGCTCCGGATCTCGATCTCTTCCACCCGGCTGAGATCGAACCGGAACAGGCTATCGACTACGCCGCGCGCGCCGAACAGGCGGCCTTAAAGGCGGATAAACGCATCACCAATACCGAAGGCGGCAGTTTTAACAGCCACTACGGCATCAAAGTGTTCGGCAACAGCCACGGCATGTTGCAGAGCTACAGCTCGACGCGCCATTCGCTCTCCAGCTGCGTTATCGCCGAAGAAAACGGCGACATGGAGCGCGATTACGCCTATACGATTGGCCGCGCGCTGGGCGATCTGGAATCGCCGGAGTGGGTGGGCGAAGAGTGCGCCCGCCGCACGCTGTCGCGCCTCTCGCCGCGCAAACTGCCGACCATGAAAGCGCCGGTGATTTTTGGCCGTGAAGTGGCGACCGGGCTGTTTGGTCATCTGGTGGGCGCCATCAGCGGCGGCGCGGTTTACCGTAAATCCACGTTCCTGCTCGATTCACTCGGCAAGCAGATCCTGCCGGAGTGGCTGACGATTGAAGAGCACCCGCATCTTCTGAAAGGTCTCGCTTCCACACCGTTTGACAGCGAAGGTGTGGCGACTTCGCGCCGCGACATTATCAAAGACGGCGTGCTGCAACAGTGGCTGCTTACCAACTACTCGGCGCGCAAGCTGGGGCTGAAAAGCACCGGTCACGCGGGCGGTATCCACAACTGGCGCATCAAAGGCCGCGGCCTGAGCTTTGAGCAACTGCTGAAAGAGATGGGCACCGGCCTGGTCGTCACCGAGCTGATGGGCCAGGGCGTCAGCGGCATCACCGGCGATTACTCGCGCGGCGCGGCGGGCTTCTGGGTGGAAAACGGCGAAATCCAGTATCCGGTGAGCGAAATCACCATTGCCGGCAACCTGAAAGAAATGTGGCGCAATATGGTTACCATTGGTGACGATATTGAAACACGTAGCAATATTCAGTGTGGTTCAGTACTGCTGCCGGAGATGAAAATCGCCGGTGAGTAAGGCAAGGGCGCCCGCTGCGGCGCCTTTTTTTCGTCATAACAATAAAAAGGTGAGTCAATGCGTAAGCAAGCGTTAGCGATGTTAGCGGTCTCCTCTCTGTTGTTCACCAGCGCCGCGGCGTGGGCGGATCTGGAAGACAACATGGACACCCTGAATGAAAACCTGAAAGTCGTGCAGAAGACCAGCGATGCGGCCGAAATGAAAACCGCGCTGACGAAAATGCGCGAGGCGGCGCTGGACGCCAAAAAAGAAACTCCGCCGAAGCTGGAAGATAAACCGGCTGACAGCCCGGAAATGAAAGATTTCCGCCACGGTCTTGATACGCTGGTAAGCCAGATTGACGGCGCGCTCAAGCTCGTTGACGAAGGCAAAATCAAAGAGGCGCAGGCGAGCGCCGAAGAATTCAAAACCACCCGCAATACCTACCACAAGAAGTATCGCTAAGCCCTTTTCTGTGCGGCGGTTCGCCGCCGCACGTTCGCTTTACACCCTGTCATAAGCCGCGCTTATTTGCCCGCCGTTCCTTCGGCGCAGGCCGCAAAACAGAACCTTCTTTCTTCACCCCGCGTTGCCCTACCGTAGGTAACATTCATCACATAAATACAGCAGAAAGTAGCTATTCACGGCTTTTATGTGGAATGGATCACTGCCGCCGCCCGCGCTTCCACCTTGAAGTGGAAAAGAACTCGCTACAAACCCCCGCCCGCCGCCGTTAGTGTTACCGCATTGCAACAGAGAATATATTCAGCGTTAACAACGGAGCGGTAATGAGCGACGCACTATGTCAACAAACGGAACACACCGCGCAGCCTGGCGACCGCATGCTGGCCTGGGTGTTTGCCCTGCTGGCCCACAAGACCGCCGTCTATACCGTGCTGGCCCCTCAGGGCATTGCCTGGGGGGATGAAACGGCGCACGTTATCTTCCTGCTGGCCATCAGCAAAAGCGAGTACGAAGAGGCGATGGCGATTTACGATCTGTTCGTCACCTTCCTGCGCGAGCGCGCCATGCCGCGGCTCAGGGAGTGTCGAGATTTTGACGGCTTTCTCGCGGTCGCCACCGAGTGCGTCACCCGTTTCTGATCGCCTGTGCTGAACCCGTAACGGCTTGATCTACCATGCGTTAACGGCAGAGGCGGCGCGTGAAGAGGGTCACGATTTTGAATATTACACCCTCAGGCACGGGCGCATGGTACGTCGGCAGCCTGTTGTTAACCCTCTGATAGTTATTACTAAATTCCCTTACAGGCGTCATCGATTCGCAAATCGTATCAATCGTGCCGCTTAATGAATTGGTTTACCTGAAAGCGGCTTCGCACAATGGCGGGACGTTCACTATTTCGGGGTTACCATGACATTTTCACACTGCGCCAATTCACCTTTCCAGGCCGCTGACCTGCTGCGGGCCGCAAAGCCGGGCTTTCAGCCGCGCATCGCCTTAATTCTTGGCTCCGGCCTCGGGGCACTTGCCGACCAGATGCACAACGCCACCACGCTGACCTGTGACGCGCTGCCGGGATTTCCGGTCAGCACCGTGGTCGGCCATGCCGGCGAGGTGGTGATGGGGTCGCTGCACGGTATCGATATGATCTGTATGAAGGGGCGTGGGCATTTTTACGAGGGACGGGGGATGAGCGTGATGACCTCCGCGGTACGCACCTTCAAACTGCTCGGCTGCGAGCTGCTGCTCTGCACCAACGCGGCCGGTTCGCTCAATCCTGCTATTCCGGCGGGTAGCCTGGTCGCCCTCAGCGACCACATCAACACCATGCCCACCTCGCCGCTGGAAGGACCGAACGACGAACGTTTCGGGCCGCGCTTTTTCAGTCTCGCCAACGCCTATGACGCCGCGCTGCGTGCGGAGCTGCACCGCGCCGCTGCAGCACAGGACATCACGCTGCATGACGGCGTGTTCGTCTCCTACACCGGGCCGAACTTCGAAACCCCAGCCGAGATCCGCATGATGCAGCGCATGGGCGGCGACGTGGTCGGGATGTCGGTGGTGCCGGAAGTGATTGCCGCGCGCCACTGCGGGCTGAAGGTGCTGGCGGTCTCGGCCATCACCAACATGGCAGAAGGGCTGAGCGATGTGGCGCTCTCCCATGAGCAAACCCTGAAGTGCGCCGCCGCGGTGACCGATGACTTTATCCGTCTTATCAGCCAGTTCATTGCATCTTACGGACGTTAATTCTCGCGCAACGGGCAGGGCGCTGCCCGTCTTCAGGAGCCGCACCATGACACAGCAGAACGTTTCTCGCGCTAATCTGAATGCTATCTCGTACCTCAGCTACTACTTCGTCGGGGCGCTTGTCTCTACCCTCGGGATCGTACTTGGCCCGTTGTGCCAGGCATTTAACAAAGAACCGGCCTTTATCGGCCAGGTGTTCACCCTGATGAACCTCGGCATGTTTGTGCCGATCATGCTGGGCGGCATGCTGATGAAAAAATGGGGGCTGAAGTCACCGCTGGTGAGCGCGGCGGCCCTGACTATCCTGATGAGCCTGGTGCTGTTTATCTCGCCGACGCTGACCACGTTCAGTATCGCGGTGCTGGTGATCGGTGCCTGTGGCGGGATATTCATGACCCTCGGCAGCTATCTGGTGGTACGTATCAATCCGGATGAAAAAAGCCGCTCCGCCAGCCTGATTTTCACCGACTTTTTCTTTAGCCTCGCCGGGGCAACGCTGTCGTTTTTGCTGGCCTGGCTGTTTACGCTGGGCGCTACCTGGATTGCCATGTACGGCATTATGGGCGCCCTGGGCGCCCTGATGCTCGCGCTTAGCCTGCGCTGCCGCTTTCCCACCGCTCAGCCGGAAACCGCCGCACCGGGCGCTGAAAAACCGGCTGCGCAACCCTGGGGGCCTGCCGTTTACCTGCTCTGCTTTGCGCTGTTCGCATTTTTACTGGCGGAACCCATCTTCACCATGTGGACGCCGGGTTATCTCCAGTATCGCTTTGCGCTGCCGGCGGAAGAGGCGGCGCTGTTTACCACCGTCTACTGGGTGAGCAAAGCAATTGGTCTGTTTCTGAACCAGTTCACCGTCAAGTGGATGCGGCTACGCACCTTTCTGCTGATCTGCACCCTGGCCGGACTCGCCGCCATCGGCATTATCGCCAACAGCGCGCATACCCCGCTTATCCTCGTGGCCTGCGGTGTGTTCGGCTTCTTCAATTCCGGGCTGTTTTCCGGGTTGATGAGCTACGGTTCGCTGCAGATCAGCCAGAGTTCACCGACGCTTGTGTCCGCACTTCTGACGTGCGGGACGGTGGGCACGCTGGTGTTTGCCAGCGTCTCGTCGCTGGTGAATCAGCACTACGGCCTGCATGCGGCGGTAAATACCTCCACCGTGGCCTACGGCGTGCTGCTGGTTGTGCTGATTGCGGCAATAGCCTGTAGCCGTGCGGAACGCCTGCATCAGCCTGCGGTCACGGAAGTTTGACGCCGGGTAAACCGGCCGTGCATGATGCGGCATCATTTCTGCGGAGCGAATGACGATGACAGAACTGAACGCCAACAGCCGCATCAGCCTGCGCATGCTGCGCTATTTTCAGGTGCTGGCGGAGGAGCTGCATTTTGGGCGCGCAGCTCAGCGCCTGAATATCTCCCAGCCGCCCCTGAGCGTGCAGATAAAAGAGCTGGAGGAGTGCATCGGCACCGCCCTGTTTGAGCGCACCAGCCGCAAGGTAGTGCTCTCATCGGCGGGTACCGCGCTGAAAGCGGAGGTGGACAGGCTGTTAAGCGCCACCGAGCAGTCGCTCAACTACGTGCGCCAGATTGGCCGGCATGCGCATCAGCAGATCCAGATTGGCATCATCGGCAGCGCTCTGTGGGGCGCGCTGCTTCCCCGGTTGAGCGCCTTCAAAGCGCACTACCCGCAGGTGATCTGGCAGCTGCACGAGCTGTCTCAGTTCACCCAAATCGAGGCGTTAAAGGCCCGCACCATTGATATCGCCATTCAGCGCAGCCTGTCGCCGCACGTTGAGCGGGATATTCACGCCCGGCGCATTACCCGCGAGACGCTGCAGGTTGCCGTACCGCAGCAGGATGCCCTGAGCCAGCGGCCGCGTCTGGCGCTCACCGCGCTGGCCCATCACCCGTTTATTTCGCTGTCTTTTGACCATAGCGATTTTCCCGCACAGATCTACGCGCGCTGCGTCAGCGCCGGGTTTTATCCGCACATCACCCATCAGGTTCGGGAGCCTCAGACCGCGCTGGCGCTGGTTAGTGCCGGCGTGGGGGTATCCCTGCTGCCGGCGAGCTGCGGGTTGATCCACTGGCCCGGCGTGACCTTCGTTCCGCTGCAGGAGACGATTCCGGCGGATCTCTACGCCCTGTGGTATGGCGACGAACAGCCGCCGATGGTCCAGCAGTTTATTTCCATGCTCGCCGCAGCAGAATGATATTTGGTAATAATTAATCACGCCTGAACCATATTAAATTTTGATTGGTTCGCCATAAGGAAGCGTAACCAATTATGTTTCACGCCTGCACTGTGAAGCCCGCGACAGAATTCATCCCGCACGTATTCGAATACTACCCCGGCGCGACAACGCGTCAGGAAATAAGCCTGCATCAGGTTTATTCGATGGGTTCTTATTCGTAAGGTAATGAAAATGGATATTCGACACGGTTCTTTCCGGGGCGGCACACCGCTCTCCCTGAATTATGAAACGGTAGAAGGCGCGGTAAATGAAGCGGCGAATCAGGCGGTTCACGCCTGCTGCCAGGGCACGTTCAGCGTCGGCGGCGTGATGCTCGACAATACCGGGTATGTGCTGAACGCGCTGCACAATAACGTTGTGGAGGCGGGGATGACGTTTGACCCCACCGCGCACGGTGAGCGCCAGTTAATTGACTGGTATTACGATCAGCTGTCGCAGGGTGCGCTGTTACCGCCGCCGGAAGCGATCACTATCGTCACCTCGCTGGATCCGTGCTGCATGTGTTCCGGCGCGATCCTGGGCAGCGGGTTTAACGTGGTTTCCGCCGCCTTCGACACCTTTTCCGGCATCAATTACACCACCCAGGCCGATTTTCCCTCCCTCACCCCGGCGCTCAGAGCGATGGCGCAAACGACGTTCAGCTACCCGGAAGTCAACGGTGACAGCTGCTTTGCCCGGCCAGCTACCTCGGCACCGGTAGCGGATTTTTTCAGCCAGACGGTTATCGACCAGAACACCCAGGCGCTGTGCCTGTCGATCTTTGAAGCCACCCTGGGGACGGTTCAGGATACCGTGAATCACGATCTGCCCCTCGACGAACTGCTCGACCCGGCGACCCTGGCACCTGACGATCCGATTGTCGTCGCCCTCAAAGCGGTCTATCCCCAGGCCCTGAGCTATAAAGCGCCGTCTCCCGGAACCCCTGACGTTGGGCTGGCCTCCTTGCTGCTGGAGGCGGCAGCGCGCGATGTGGAGCAGGGCGGAAAGGGCAGTTCGGTGGCGTTTCTGGACGCCTTCGGCAACCTGATGCTCTGTTTACCCGGCAACCAGGCCCATTCGCCGGCGCACACGCCGTTTATGCTCACGACCCGCGCCTGGGCGCAGCTGCGTCACCAGCTTTTCCAGCAGGAGGGGGAGCGCACGCTGCAGTACCTCGGGCACCCGAAATTTGGCACCTTTGTGCTGACCCTCGGGCATGATACCTCCGCCGCCAGCCTGATGGATTTAGGCGCGTATGGCTCCACCATGGAAGAGGCGCTGCCCGCTGAAAATCCGTACTCGCTGCAATACGTGGTGCCCTCCATTCCGCAAAGCGAACTGACCGCCTGGTGCCAGACGCTGCCGCCGCTCTACAGTCAGTCGATAGGGGTCTACCCGCAGCAGGTGACGGACCAGGCATTGATTGATGCGGTAACGGAGGGGCTGCCGCAGGCGTTACGCCGTAGCGAAGCGAGTTATGCGTAAGGGGATAGCGATGTGGCTGGACGCCGCATCCGTTGCCGTGAAAACACCAAAGGCGGACATGGCGTCCGCCCTTATCATTAACGCAGGTGGTGCACCACCTGGTTGCTGCTGCCGCGCCAGATAAGCGCCGGATCTTTCAGATCCTGCACAAACTTGCCGTCGATCAGCACGTTGATCAGTTCCACCACCTCACGTTGCGCGGCGGTCAGCTCATCGATCCGGTAGCCGGTCCACAGCCAGATATCCTTGCCCTGACATTCGGCGCGCACTCGCGTGATCAACCGCAGGATGTCCGGCACGTTGCCAGGATGGAGCGGATCGCCGCCGGAGAGCGACAATCCCTGCCGCTTAATGCGCGTATCGTTCAGATCGGCGATGATGCGATCTTCCATCGCCTGCGTGAACGGCACACCGGAGTCCAGCCGCCAGGTGCTTTTGTTATAGCAGCCGCGGCACTCGTGGACGCACCCGGAGACAAACAGCGTGCAGCGCGTGCCGGGGCCGTTGACGACGTCAACGGGGTAATATTGATGGTAATTCATGGTTTCCTCGTGGCAGGTGGGCGAACGGTGGGTGCGCAGAGTCGTTGCCCGGTGGGTGCGCTGCGCTTACCTACCCTACAAAAACGAAACGCGTAGGGCGGGTAAGCCACGCGCACCCGCCGTGCCAGACTAACCCAGCTGCCCATTACCGAGATGTTTCACGCGGCGCTTCACTTCTTCCTGCTTACCGGCGTTAAACGGGCGAGCGTCGGGGCTGCCGAGATAACCGCAGACGCGGCGGGTGACGGAGACGCGCGACGCGTCGTGATTGCCGCATTTCGGGCAGGTAAAGCCTTTGCTGGTGCACTCGAATTCGCCGGTGAATCCGCACTCGTAACACTCATCAATCGGCGTATTGGTGCCGTAATAGGGTACGTGGCGATAGCTGTAATCCCACACGTCCTCCAGCGCCTTCAGGTTATGCTGAAGGTTCGGGTATTCGCCGTAACAGATGAAGCCGCCACTCGCGAGCGGCGGGTAGGGCGCTTCGAAATCAATTTTATCGTACGGGTTCACCTTCTTCTCTACGTCCAGGTGGAAGCTGTTGGTGTAATACCCTTTGTCGGTGACGCCAGGGACCACGCCAAACTCGGCGGTATCGAGGCGGCAGAAACGATCGCACAGGTTCTCGCTCGGCGTGCTGTAAAGGCTAAAGCCGTAGCCGGTCTCGTCTTTCCATTGATCTACCGCCTCACGCAGACGCTCGACAATCGCGATGCCTTTGGCGCGCAGCGCCTCGCTGTCATAGACATGCTGGTTGCCGGACAGCGCGTTAATGGTTTCATGAATGCCGATATACCCGAGCGAAATCGACGCGCGGCCGTTTTTGAAAATCTCCGCGATATCGTCATCCGGTTTAAGGCGCACGCCGCACGCGCCTTCCATATAAAGGATTGGCGCCACGCGCGCTTTCACGCCTTCAAGACGAGCGATACGCGTCATCAGCGCTTTGCGGGCGAGTTTCAGGCGTTCATCAAGCAGCGCCCAGAACGCGGTTTCATCGCCTTTCGCCTCCAGCGCGATGCGCGGCAGGTTAAGGCTGATCACGCCGAGGTTATTGCGCCCGTCGTGGATCTGCTCGCCGTTCTCTTCATACACGCCAAGAAAACTGCGGCAACCCATCGGCGTTTTGAACGAACCGGTCACTTTCACAACCTGGTCGTAGTTAAGAATATCCGGGTACATGCGCTTGCTCGCGCACTCCAGTGCCAGCTGCTTGATGTCGTAGTTCGGATCGCCAGGTTTATGGTTCAGGCCGTCGCGAATCGCGAACACCAGTTTCGGGAACACCGCCGTTTTATGGTTTTTGCCGAGGCCCGCGATGCGGTTGCGCAGAATCGAGCTCTGGATCAGGCGCGATTCCCAACGGGTGCCGAGGCCAAAGCCAAAGGTGACGAACGGCGTCTGACCATTAGCCGTGTGCAGCGTGTTCACTTCATATTCCAGCGACTGGAACGCGTCGTAGCACTCTTTCTCGGTACGGGCGCGGGCGTAGCCTTCCACATCCGGGATTTCCCACTCCACCGCGGTGCGGCGGTGTTTCTCGAAGCTTGCGGTCACAAACGGGGCCAGCACTTCGTCGATGCGGTTGATGGTGGTGCCGCCGTAGATGTGGCTCGCCACCTGGGCGATGATCTGCGCCGTCACGGCGGTGGCGGTAGAGATGGATTTCGGCGGTTCTATCTCGGCGTTGCCCATTTTAAATCCCTGCGTCAGCATGCCTTTTAAGTCGATCAGCATGCAGTTGAACATCGGGAAGAAGGGCGAGTAGTCGAGATCGTGATAGTGAATTTCGCCGCGTTCGTGGGCGAGCACGACGTCGCGCGGCAGCAGGTACTGGCGCGCATAGTGCTTGGCGACGATGCCCGCCAGCAGGTCGCGCTGGGTCGGGATGACTTTACTGTCTTTATTGGCGTTTTCGTTCAGGAGCGCCGAGTTGGTCTGTTCAACCAGCCCGCGGATCTCTTTATTCAGGCGGCCCTGTTTTTCACGGGCGATATCACGGTCGTGGCGGTACTCAATATAGGCGCGCGCCAGTTGCTTGTAATTGCCCGCCATCAGCTGGTTTTCTACCGCCGTCTGGATCTCGTGAATGTCCACTTCACGACGCCCCTGCATCTGGCTGCTGACGATTTCCGCGACGGTGGCGCAATAGTCTGCGTCATCGACTCCCGCTGCCTGCGCCGCACGAAGAATCGCTTCGTGAATGCGCGCTGAATTGAAAGGTACTTTACACCCGTCTCGTTTCACTACATGCGGTGTCATGATCACTCCATATTAAGCACAGGTTATCCACAGACATTCCGTCGCGCGGCCAGAGGGATTTTGACTGAATAAACCCCCGGTAACGCCGGAACTGGCCCGTTTTATCCACAGCAGCGCGGGATTTTCATCCACGCCGGAT
Organism: Cronobacter turicensis; assembly: GCF_041222865.1. NCBI lineage: Bacteria > Pseudomonadati > Pseudomonadota > Gammaproteobacteria > Enterobacterales > Enterobacteriaceae > Cronobacter > Cronobacter turicensis. Next base: position 606,387 of record NZ_CP165997.1, read on the forward strand.
TGCTGAAAGTTTAGCCTGAAAATACAAGATATTGGGCCGCCGGGGATTCTAATGTCTATATATAGTGATTTGCATCAAACAAGTTTGCGTTTTTATTGATGCAGGACAAAGCAAAGCGGCGAGCGCGCTTACGGTCTGCGTTGGAGGTCGAAATATTTACACAGTGAATTTTTCGATTAAAAAATCGACGAATGCCCGCACGCGCGGGGCCAGACGATGGTGCGGATACTTCACCCACAGCGGCTGCGGCGCGGGCCAGTGCGTCTCCATCACTGGCGCCAGACGGCCCGCGGCGATGGGCGGCGCCAGATACCAGTCGGCGAGCGAAACAATGCCCATATCCGCCAGCGCGGCATCTACCAGGACGTCGGGAACGGTGCTGATAAGAAAGGCGTGCTGTTCTTCCATCGCCAGTTCGTCAGCAAGCCAGCTCTGCAGTTTGCCGTTACCGGGATTACGGTGCACCAGGCAGCGATGATGCAACAAATCCTGCGGTTGTTGCGGCGCGCCAAACCGCGCCAGATAAGCGGGCGAGGCGGCAAGCATCATGCGCATCGGGCGGATTTCGCGCGTCACTATCCGGCTGTCCTGCACCGTTCGCTGGCCAATCGCGACATCCATCCGCTCGCCAATCAGGTTAACGCGGCGCGGGTCCATCGCCAGATCCAGCCGCACTTGCGGGTAACGCTGCTGGAAGGCGGGCAGCTCTGGCATCAGCCGGTAACGCCCAAAGCCGGGAATGACGCTCACGCGCACCAGTCCCTGCGGCTCGTCGGTGGGCTTTTCCAGCGCCTGCGTGAGCGCATGCCACAGCGGCGCCACCCGATCGCGCAGCGCCGCGCCTTCTTCCGTCAGCACCACAAAATGCGTGTTGCGCTGAAACAGCACGCGGCCCAGGCGCGCCTCCAGTTGGCGAACGCTTTTGCTGATGGCGGCAGGCGTCACGCCCAGCAGGCGGGCGGCGGCGGAAAAGCTCTGGCTCTGCGCGGCGGCCAGAAACGCAGGCAATAAGCGATGCACGTCAGGAGTAAGCGTCATGGTTGATACCTTTGGTTGAAACAGATATGCCTGGAGCTGTACTACAGGTTAACCCTGCGTCATGCCAACATTACCTCAACCCCATCGTTGAGGAGAGTAAAAATGAAAAAAGTTCTGGTTCTGGCCGGGCACCGTTACCCGGATGAATCCCGCGTCAACCGTGCCGCCATTGATGCGCTGAAGACGCTGCCGCAGGTGACCGTGCATGAGCTGACGCGTGAATACCCCGATTTTAAAATAGACGTGCAGCGCGAACAGGCGTTGCTGCTGGCGCATGATGCGGTGGTAATGCTGTTTCCGTTCTGGTGGTACAGCTCGCCCGCGATTTTAAAAGAGTGGCAGGATCAGGTACTGGAGCACGGTTTTGCCTACGGCACCGGCGGCGACCGCCTGCACGGCAAACCGTTTATGCTGATGGTGTCGACCGGCGGCAACGCAGAGGCCTATTCGCCGCAGGGCTATAACCGCTACCCGATAGAAGAATTCTGGCTGCCGTTCCACGCGATGGCCAACATGACCGGCATGATCTGGCAGCCGCCAGCGCTGATTCAGGGCACGCACGTGCTGAGCGACGCCGACCTTGACGCGGGCGTCGCGCAGTGGCTGAGCCGGGTTAACGCGCTGGTGCGTTAACCCTTTGGGCTACGCTTCCCCCTGCAGCCATATCACGGCTTCGAACGGGCGCAGGTTGATTTCACCGGGGCGGGGCGCGGCGTCAGGGTAGTTGCTCATCAACACCTGCCACGCGCCGCCGAAGTCGCCCGGCGTACACCAGTGCGCTTCGCGCGACAGATTCGCCATGACCACCAGCTGCTGGCCCTGCCATTCACGGCGATAGCACCAGAGGTAAGGGTGCTCCGCCAGCAGATCGTGATAGTCGCCCCAGGTGAAAATCGGGTGCGCTTTACGCAGCCTGATGAGATGTTGATAGGCGTAAAAAACGGAATCCGGATCGTCGAGCGCGCGCGCGGCGTTGATCTCGCGATAGTTATCGCAAAGCCCGATCCACGGCGTGCCGGTGGTAAAGCCGCCGTTGTCGCTGTCGTCCCACTGCATCGGCGTGCGGCTGTTATCGCGCGATTTGCTGGCAAGGATCGCGAGCAGCGTCTCCGGGCTTTGCCCCTGCGCGCGCCGCTCGGCAAACATATTGTGGCTCTCCACGTCCCGGTAATCGATGATGCGCGTGAAATGCGGGTTGGTCATGCCCAGCTCTTCGCCCTGGTAGATATAGGGCGTGCCCTGCATGCCATGCAGCACCATCGCAAGCATTTTCGCCGCCGGCACGCGCAGCGCGCCCTCGTCGCCGAAGCGCGAGACGATGCGCGGCTGATCGTGGTTACACCAGAACAGCGCGTTCCAGGCCACACCATGCATCCCCTGTTGCCAGTGATTGAAAATCGCTTTCAGCGCCACGAAATCGGGCGCGGCGAGCGTCCACTTCTGTCCGTCGGGATAATCCACTTTCAGGTGATGAAAGTTAAACGTCATCGAGAGCTCGTGGCCCTCCAGCGCGGCGTAGCGCTGGCAGTTCTCAAGCGTCGTGGAGGACATTTCGCCCACCGTCATCAGCCCGCGCGGCTGAAACACGTCGCGGCTCAGTTCCTGCAAATAATCATGAATACGCGGTCCGTCGGTGTAAAAACGCCGCCCGTCGCCGCGATCGTCCGACGGGAAATCCTGATCTTTCGAAATCAGATTGATCACATCGAGACGCAGGCCGTCCACGCCGCGATCGGCCCAGAATTCACAGACCTTTTTCACCTCGTCGCGCACCTGCGGATTTTCCCAGTTGAGATCCGCCTGTTCAGGGGCAAAGAGATGCAGATAGTACTGGCCGCTCTCGGCATGCCAGCGCCAGGCACTGCCGCCAAATTTGGAGCGCCAGTTGTTGGGCGCTTCTTCCGGCGTGCCGTCGCGCCAGATGTAAAATTCGCGGTGCGCGCTCTCGCGGGTCAGCGCGTCATGAAACCAGGCGTGCTGTGTCGAGGTGTGGTTAAACACCATGTCGAGAATCACCCGGATGCCGCGGGCATGGGCGTCGGCCACCAGCGTGTCGAACTCCTCCAGCGTGCCGTAGCCCGGATCGATGGCGGTGTAGTTCGCCACGTCATAACCGTTATCGACCTGCGGAGAGAGATAGAAGGGCGTCAGCCAGATGGCGTCCACGCCAAGTTTTTGCAGATAATCGAGACGTTGGGTGACGCCCGCCAGATCGCCTGTGCCGTTGCCGGACGTATCCTGGAAACTCTTCGGGTAAATCTGGTAAATCACCCCGTTTTGCCACCACGGCAGAGTGTTATTCATAACGCGTTCCCGCTGTTGCTAAAGGGGAGCGCCGAAACGCTCCCCGCACCACCATAAAAGTTAGACGACTAAGAGCGTTCCCTGGCGGGATTTTCGCTTATAGACAAAGACCGTCAGGATGAAAGGAATGATGATAGCCACCAGCATCGCCATGCCGTACACCTGCCAGTAGTCAGGCTGGATGGAGAGAATGGCAGGCAGACCGCCGACGCCGATGCCGTTCGCCACCACGCCGCTCAGCCCGCACAGCAGCCCGGCGATGCTGGAGCCCACCATGCCGCACAGCATCGGGAAGCGATATTTCATGTTGATGCCGTACATGGCGGGTTCGGTGACGCCGAGATACGCGGAGATAGCCGCCGGCACGGAGATTTCGCGCTCGTTATGTTTGCGGCTGGTCATGATGATGCCCACCACCGCCGAGCCCTGGGCGATATTCGACAGGGCAATCAGCGGCCATACCGGCGTGCCGCCCATGCTCTGGATCATCTGCATATCCACGGCGAGCGTGGTCTGATGGACGCCGGTGATGACCAGCGGCGCGTAGAGGAAGCCAAACAGCGCGGCGCCGATGGGGGCGAAGCTGCCGGTCATCAGATGACGCACGCCGAACGCCACGCCGTCGCCGATAAGACGGCCGAACGGGCCGATAAACGCATGCGCCAGGAACACCGCGAGCAGCAGCGAACAGACCGGCACGACCACCAGATAGAGATAATCCGGCACCAGGCGTTTTAAGCGAATTTCAATCATGCCGAGCGCCAGGCCCGCCAGCAGCGCCGGGATCACCTGCGCCTGATAGCCGACTTTGGCGATGGTAAAGAGCCCGAAGTCCCATACCTCCGGCGTTTGCTGGCCGAGCAGGTAGGCGTTCATCAGTTGCGGAGAAACCAGCGTCACGCCAAGTACGATCCCGAGGATCGGCGTGCCGCCCATTTTACGCACCGCCGACCAGCAGATCCCGACCGGCAGATAGAAGAAGATAGCCTCGCCAATAAGCCATAAAAAGTCGTAGATGGTTTTGAGCGCCGGGAACATCTGCGCCAGCGTTTTGCCGTCGTGCATCGGCACATCGCCAATCACGTTGCGAAAGCCGAGCACCAGACCGCCGCTAATGAGCGCGGGCAGCAGCGGGAAGAAAATTTCAGCGAAGTGGGAGATAAGGCGCTCGTGCCATTTCATGTTCTGGCGCGCGGCCAGTTTGGCCTGATCTTTACTGGCGGCGCTGTGGCCGCTGGTGGCGATCAGCGCCTGGTAGTAATCGCCGACATTGGTGCCGATCACCACCTGAAACTGTCCGGCGTTGGTAAAACAGCCTTTGACCATCGGCAGCTCTTCTATCGCTTTCGGATCGGCCTTGGATGGCTGATTCAGCACAAAGCGCAGACGGGTAATACAGTGGCTGACGGTCGCGATATTCTCGCGGCCACCCACGAGGGTTATCAGCTTATCGATATCCTGTTGGTTTACTTTGCTCATGTTGAAGCCCTGTCACAGAGGTAGGTACGAGGCGCGGATGGCCTGTGGCGCAGAGTAACTTTTAACCGGTATGGCGTGAACGGGAACGTTCCCGAAAACAGAGCGCGATCACAATAAACATGCCAAAAGAGGAGCTTAGTCGAGACGGGCGGGGATCACTATCTGGCGCGGAGCGGCGCGGCCGGTTATCTGATCGATAAGCTGTTTCGCCGCCGCGCGCCCGGCTTCGCCATAACCGGGATCGACCGCGATCGCTTCAGGGTGCAGGAATTTCAGCAGCGGCGTATTGCCGACGCTCGCAAGCTGTACCGGCGCGCCGCCGCGCTGCTGGAGATATTTACTGGCGCCGATGGCCAGCGTATCGGTGGCGCAGACCAGCGCGGTGGTCTCTTCATTCAGCACATCGGCGGCGTGTTCATAACCCTGCTTCATCGCCAGCCCCGGCAGCGTATCGCAGGGCGTCAGCCCGTGCGCGTGACAGAAATTAAGATACGACTCGTGGCGCCGCTTGCCGGTCGTAATATCGCTGTGCGGCACGCCGAGGAAGCTGATATGGCGGTGACCGTGGTCGTACAGGCGCTGCATCAACAGCCGTATCGCGCCGTCATCTTCGTAGCAGACCGACGCAAAGCCCGGCGCGTCGCGCGCCAGCAGCACCAGCGATTCCTGCCAGGCGGTCGTCAGCACCTCGCTGATGCCGCTAAAGCCGAATAAAATCACGCCGTCGATATGGCGGCGGCTCAGCACGCCTAAATGCTCCTGCACCAGCGCCGGAGAGAAGCGGCTTTCCAGCATGATGGGATCGTAACCCTGTTCATACAGCGCGGGCAGTATGGTCTGCACCGCCAGGTTTTCCGACAGCGAATCCAGACGGGTGACGATAATCGCCACCACTTTATCGCTCTGCCCACGCATCGCGCGCGCCGAGCGGGAAGGGGAAAAGCCATGCTGGCGCATCACCGCCTCGACCTTTTCGCGGGTGCGTTCGCTGACGCCGCTCTCGTTATTGAGCACACGCGACACGGTGGATTTCCCCACGCCACTTAAACGCGCGATGTCTTTAATGGTGAGACGGTGTTGCATCGTCCATTCCTCTGGCTGCCGGTCTTGAAAAGCGCTATTGCGATAAGGTAATGCCGCTGGTTTCTGGCGCAATGGGCATAATCTGGTTCAGGAAAGCTTCGGCGCACGCAAACGGTTAAAAACCGTGGCTGGCATCGCGAAGCGAAGCGGTAGCGCGTATCTTCGCCGATGACTTTTGGCTTATCAATCATTGTACTGCGCAATTGTGCGCCGACGCGGGTCATCCGGGCGCAGAAGGCGGGAAAGGCTCAGGCGTCGTGATGCTGGCTGCGCACCCAGATCCCTTCACATAAGAGCTGCGCGCAGCCCAGCGCCAGCGCCTGCGGGTCGGATTCATGCGCCGGAACGCGCGCCATCTGGTCTATCATGCCCACACAGCAGCGGGCCATATGCAGCGCGTCGATGTCATTGCGAAACAGGCCGAGGGTCTGCTCTTTGGCGATATTACTGGCGATGGCGTTAACCAGCGTGGCTTTGGTCTGGGTGCAGCCGGGCGGCTGAAAGAAGCCGATTTCGGTCAGCGCTTTGTCTTCGGCCAGGAAATGGAGCAGCTTGAGAAAGCTCTGCTGCACGCTTTTCACCAGCGCTTCGCCCTCGACGCGATCGCGGATCAGCAGCGTTTCGGTCAGCCGCTCCAGGCGCAGGCGAAATTCGCTGACCAGTTCTTCATAGGCGGCTTCTTTGCTTGCGAAATAGAGATAAAAGGTGGGCTGGCTCAGGCCGCTCGCCTTCACGATATTGCTGACTTTGGTACTGTGATAGCCAAGCCGCGCGAATTCGGCGCAGGCGTGTTTCAACAGCCGACGGCGGGTGGCGGCGCCCCGTTTCGGTTTCTGGCTTTCCGGGTGGTCAGCGTCAGTCTGCAAATCCTCTCTCCTTGGGTCGCGTAAACGGCGCTAGCTTACTGCAAGCCAGGCGGCAACGGTATCGCGTCGGGCATTTTCGTCGCGCTTGTCACGCAAACCCGTTATGTTACTATCGAGTAAGGTTACTCATCAGTAGTCTTTTTTGCGAGCGATAAGTGACGGTCGCCGCGCCCCCCATGGAGAGTTGCATGAAGCTGCATATCTACGAGCACTGCCCGTTCTGCGTTCGCGCCCTGATGATTGTCGGCCTGAAAAAGCTGCCGGTTGAGATCTCGGTCATTATGGAAGGCGACGCCGAGACCCCGACCCGCATGGTCGGGCGCAAGGTGGTGCCAATCCTCGAAAAGGACGACGGGACGTATATGCCAGAGAGCATGGATATTGTGCGTTACGTGGATGGGCTTGCGCCGCCGCGCGTGACCGACGCGCCGGTTGATGAGGCGATTAAACAGTGGTGCGAGTCGGTTTCGACCCCGCTGTTTAATCTGGCGATCCCACGCTTTACCGAGGGCGATTTCGCCGAGCTGGCGACCACTGAGGCCCGTCGCGCCTATACCGCGCGTGAAGAGCGCGCGTTTGGCGATTTAGCCGCGCTGCGCGCGCAGACGCCTGCCTTGCTGGCGCAGGTCAACGCGCAGCTAAATGCGCTTGAGCCGCTGGTGGCCGGACGGCGCGCCATTGATACCACCGATTTCATCCTCTTCCCGCTGCTGCGCTCGCTCACTATCGTAAAAGGCGCCGCGTTCGGCCCGCAGGTGAGCGCGTATATCGAGCGCGTATCGACGCAGACTCAGGTGGCGCTGTTAAGCGCACAGGCGAAATAAACGCGACGGGCAGAAGCCGCGCCGCTTCTCTTAGTAAATATGATCGCAGGAGTACAACATGACCGTTCCGGTAGTGGCCATTTTCGTCAGTAAACCTGGCAAGGAAGAGACGCTTGAGCAGTTGTTTCGCGGCGTCATCGAAAAAACGCACGCCGAAGAGGGCTGTATCGTGTATCAGCTCAACCGCGACACGGAAAACCCGCGCCGTTTTGTCTGGACGGAAGAGTGGGAGAGCCGCGAACTGCTGCAAAAACATCTGCAATCGGCGCACATCATTCATCTCTTCTCCGAGCTGCCAAAATACATCGAAACGTCCAGCGTGATGATGCTGGATAAACTGGCGGGCGGCCCGGCGAAGTAACGCGGACGCAGACAAAAACGGCTTGCCAGTGGCAAGCCGTTTTTTATTGCAACGGATTCAGGGAGAGACGGTATCGTTGTTCGTGCTATCGGCGCGCAGCTGCTGGCCGCTCTCCTGCAACGACTTATAGAGGCTGCCGTTGCCGTTCATGATGTCGTCGATGCGCCAGCGGCCCTTCTCGTTAATCAGCGCGAAGCTCTGCGTGGTGGCATCCGGCGAACTGCGGAACGGACGGAAGGTGATCGTGGCTTTGGCATGCGTGGCGTCGCTGTTGGTCACGTTAATCTTATCAACGGCCAGATCGTCCCAGTCCTGGCAATAGCAGATGGGATCGTAATCGAGAAAGCCGACTTCACCGCCGGAGAGACGAGTATCTTCTTCTACCAGTTTCAGCAGGCGCTCGGAGAGGATCTGCTGCTCGCCGGTGCTGGCAAAATCCACCGGTTCGTTGCCTTTGGCGTAACTCTGGTAGAGCGATTTCAGAAATTGCGTAGGGGTCTGTGCGTCCCCCTGCGCCAGCGTGCTGGCGGAAAAAAACAGCATAACTAACGCTAAGCGGTGCTTCATCGGAACAGGTCCTCAAACGTCCGTAAACAGGCTTGCGTAGTATGCTGTTTTTTCTGTTTGCCGCCAACCGTCGCGATTAACCGCCGAACTGTTCCGGATCCGGGCCGAGGCGTTTGCCCTGGTCGAGTTTTGCGATTTCGCTCAGCTCGTCTTTATCCAGGCGGAAATCCCAGACGTTAAAGTTTTCGGCGATACGCGCCGGGGTGACGGATTTCGGGATAACGACCAGACCGCAGTCGAGATGCCAGCGAATCACAATCTGCGCCGGGGTCTTGCCATATTTATCCGCCAGTTCGCGAATGATTTTCTGGTCAAACACGCCTTCGCCGCCCTGCGCCAGCGGGCTCCAGGATTCCGTCTGGATCTTGTGCGTGGCGTTCCAGGCGTGCAACTGGCGCTGTTGCAGCAGCGGGTGCAGCTCAATCTGGTTGATAACCGGCGTCACGCCCGTTTCATCGATGATCCGTTGCAGGTGCTCAACGTTAAAGTTACAGACGCCGATGCTCTTGATAAGCCCTTCCTGCTGAAGCTCAATCATGCCTTTCCAGGCATCGACATAGCGGTCGATAGCCGGTACCGGCCAGTGCATCAGATAGAGATCCACATAGTCGAGTTGCAGCTTTTCGAGGCTCTCTTCCAGCGCTTCGCGCGGACGCTTCTGGTCGTCGTTCCAGAGTTTGGTGGTAATGAATAACGCATCGCGCGCAATGCCCGCGCTTTTCAGCGCGTCGCCCACGCCTTGTTCATTCTTATAGGCCGCTGCGGTATCGATGGAGCGGTAGCCCACTTCCAGCGCTTTATGGATAGCGGTGACGACATCATCGTTGGTCGCCTGCCATACGCCGAGGCCGAGCTGGGGCATCAGGTTGCCGTCATGCAGCTTAATTACGCCTGGATTTGCCATATTTCCTCCTTTTGAGCTAACACACCGGGGCAAACTGCCCCGGCGCAAGTCAGTGAGTTAAGTCTGGTCGAAATAGCCAAAAACGAAAGTTCGCAGGCAAAAAGCTTAGCGGGCGGCCTCGTAAATGCGGCGGCTCACGTCGAGCGTAATATCCTGGTGCTCGCCAAGCGCGGTGAGGCCGTGCTCTTCAAGCTTCGCCAGCAGCGCCGGGATGGAGCTGCCATCCAGACCGTAATCGCTCAGGCGGGTCGGGGCGCCCATGGTTTCGAAGAAGCGGCGAGTGGCGGCAATCGCGGCATCGATGCGTTCATCGTCGCTGCCCTCAGTAATATTCCAGACGCGCTCTGCGTATTGCAGCAGTTTGGCGCGCTTCTCATTGCGCTTCTCGTTCCAGAGCGCCGGCAGCACGACCGCCAGCGTCTGGGCGTGATCCAGGCCGTGCATCGCGGTCAGTTCATGGCCGAGCATATGCGTCGCCCAGTCCTGCGGCACGCCTGCGCCGATAAGGCCGTTCAGCGCCTGGGTGGCGGCCCACATCAGGTTGGCGCGCACGTCGTAGTTTTCCGGCTCGTTCAGCGCCTTCGGGCCCTCTTCGATAAGCGTCAACAGGATGCCTTCCGCGAAGCGGTCCTGGATTTTGGCGTTTACCGGATACGTGACGTACTGCTCCACGGTGTGAACAAAGGCGTCCACCACGCCGTTCGCCACCTGACGCGGCGGCAGGGTGTAGGTGTAAACCGGGTCGAGAATGGCGAAACGCGGCTGAACATACGGAGAGTGGAATGCCTGTTTGTCGCCGGTGGCGCGACGCGAAACGACCGCGCCTTTGTTTGATTCCGAGCCGGTCGCAGGCAGCGTCAGGACGGAACCCATCGGGATGGCGCTGGCGATTTCACTGCCGCGGGTTTCGAGGATATGCCACGGATCGCGCGATGACGGATAGTGCGCGGCGGCCGCGATAAATTTGGTGCCGTCGAGCACCGAACCGCCGCCGACGGCCAGTAAAAACGTCACTTTTTCTTTACGCACCAGGTCAACGGCGTTCATTAGCGTCTCGTAAGACGGGTTAGGCTCAATGCCGCCAAACTCCAGCACGTCGAGGCCGTTCAGCGCGCTATGCACTTGATCCAGCACGCCGGTTTTTTTGACGCTGCCGCCGCCGTAAGTCACCAGTACGCGGCTGTCGGCCGGAATGAGCGCGCGCAGCTCGCTGATGGCGCCTTTGCCAAAGGCGATATGGGTCGGGTTATGGAGGTTAAAGTTGTTCATCGAATACTCCTCAGGGAAGAAACGTCACGCAACGGCGTGGAAGGTTGAAGACTATTCTCGGCGCGGGAGCGCGCAGCCTCAATGCTCATTCCTGCCTTTCTCTTGCCCATTTCTCTTTGACTCTGGAGAAAACCATTTTTTTTGCGCACACTGAACGCCGGATTAAAGGGCGAACGGGAGCCGCTGTTCATGAACCGCGATGCAGTGTGTCGGAATATCACCGATGAGATTAAACGACTAAAAGAGAAAGAAAAAACGCTGAGTTTTTTGCCGCCGGAGGTGCGCCTGCTGTACGGTACGACGCCCGGCGCGCGCACGCCGGTGATTTATCAGCCTGGCATCATATTTCTCTTTTCCGGCTATAAAACGGGTTATCTCAACGATAAGGTTTTCCGTTACGATCCGCGTGAATATTTACTGCTGACAGTGCCGCTGCCGTTTGAGTGCGAGACCTTCGCCACGCCTCAGGAGCCGCTCGCGGGCATCCGCATTAATATCGATCTGCTCCAGCTTCAGGCGCTGGTGATGGAGATTGGCGAGGATGACCACTTTCGGCCCGCGCCCTGTTCCTGCGGGATTAATTCCGGCGTGCTGACCGATGAGATTCTCTGCGCCGTCGAGCGGTTGCTGGAGGTGCTGGAAACGCCGCTGGATGCGCGCATTCTGGGTAAACAACTGGTGCGCGAAATCCTCTATCACGTATTGAAAGGGCCGGGCGGCGGGGCGCTGATGGCGCTGGTAAGCCGCCAGACGCATTTCAGCCTGATAAGCCGCGCGCTAAAACGCATTGAAACGCGCTACGCCGAAAGCCTGACGGTGGAGCAACTGGCGGCGGAAGCCAACATGAGCGTGTCGGCGTTTCACCATAATTTCAAAGCGGTAACCAGCACCTCGCCGCTGCAATACCTGAAAACCTGGCGGTTGCAGAAAGCACGGCTGCTGATAGCGCATAACGGCATGAAGGCCAGCGCGGCGGCGATGCAGGTGGGGTATGAGAGCGCGTCGCAGTTCAGTCGTGAATTTAAACGCTATTTTGGGGTGACGCCGGGAGAGGATGCCGCGCGCCTGCGCGCGCTGTCGTGAGCGGAGCCTGCGCTCCGCCGGGAAAGTCTTAGTGCGCTTTTTTCTTTAATACCACCAGCAGCGCGCCGAGCAGGCCAATCACCAGCAGCGCGATGGGCAGGATCATCAGGAACGTCATCACCTGATCTTCATGGCGTTTCACGAGCGGGATCATGCTGAGCGCATAGCCAAAGCCGGTGACCACGCCGACCCAAATCACGGCGCTCAGCCAGTTGAAGATCTGGAAGCGGCGGTTAGAAAGCCCGGAGATGCCCGCCATGGTGGGCAGCAGCGTGCGCACAAACGCCAGGAAACGGCCGCTCAGCAGCGCCAGCAGGCCGTGACGATCGAACATGCAGGTGGCGCGGTGATGATATTTCGCCGGTAATTGCGCAAGCCAGCCGCGCACGATGCGGGTATTGCCGAGCCATCTCCCTTGTACGTAGCTCAGCCAGCAGCCGAGGCTCGCCGCAGAGGTGAGGATCACAAGCGTCGGTACAAAATCCATGACGCCCTGGGCTATCATCGCGCCCGCCAATAACAACAGGCTGTCGCCCGGCAGAAACGACGCCGGCAGCAGACCGTTTTCTAAAAACAGCGTGGCAAACATCACGCACCAGACAACGCCAACGACATGCGGGTCCGCCAGCGCGGCAAAATCGTGATGCCAGAGCGCAGCGATAATATCCTGGATAACAGCCATGGGAGATCCTGTGGAACAGCGGAATTGCCCCTATTGTACCCTTAAATGTATCGCCGCATCTGCACTACAGCTTCAACAAACCCTCTCTTTTCCTGGGATAAGTCGTTTTTTTTTCACTTCAGGCGATGCGACGGAAGGCTTCGTCCAGATCGGCGATTAAATCTTCCACGTTTTCGAGCCCAATGTGCAGGCGCACCAGCGTGCCGCTAAAGTCGACGCCGCCCGCCGGACGGATCGCCGCGAGCTCCTCCGGTTGGTTGGCGAGGATCAGCGATTCATAGCCGCCCCAGGAATAGGCCATGCTGAAGTGCCTGAAATTATCGAGATAACGCGCCAGTTCCGCGTCGCTCAGTCGTTTATCGAGAATAAAAGAGAAGAGGCCGCTGGCGCCGCTGAAATCGCGCTTCCAGAATTCATGGCCTTTACTGCCCGGCAGCGCCGGATGATTCACGCGCGCCACCTGCGGATGCGCCGCCAGCCACTGCGCCACGCGCAGACCGCTTTCATGATGCTGGCGCAGGCGCACCGCCAGCGTGCGCAGGCCGCGGCTGGTGACATACGCCGTATCGGCGTCCGCCATCTGGCCCATTAAATAAGCGTTCTCGCGAAGCGTCTCCCAGCAGCGGGCGTTAGCTACGGCGGTGCCTATCATTGCATCGGAGTGCCCCACCAGATATTTGGTGCCTGCCTGTATCGAGATATCGACGCCGAAATCGAGCGCCTTAAAGAGAATGCCCGCCGCCCAGGTGTTGTCCATCATAATAATGGCGTCCGGCGCGACGCGACGCACCGCCGCGACAATCGCGGGCACGTCATGCACTTCCATCGTGACAGAACCAGGCGATTCCAGAAACACCACTTTGGTGTTGGGCTGAAGGTGCTGCGCGATGCCCTCGCCCGCCAGCGGATCGAACCATGTGGTCGTGACGCCGAATTTCGTCAGAATTTTGGTGCAGAAATCCTGGGTCGGCTCATACGCGCTGTTGGTCACCAGCACGTGATCGCCTTGTTCGACAAACGCCAGAATCGTATTGGCGACCGCCGCCGCGCCGCAGGGAAACAGCGCGCAGCCTGCGCCGCCTTCCAGCTCGCACATCGCCTCCTGAAGCGAAAAGTGGGTCAGCGTGCCGCGCCTGCCGTAAAACAGTTCGCCCTGCGCGCGCCCGGCTGTGGCCTGCTTCTTCGCGTCGACGCTGTCAAACACCAGCGATGACGCACGCTGAATCACGCTGTTCACCGAGCCTTGCGTGTAACGTTTTGCGCGTCCGGCCTGGATCAGCGCCGTCTCAATGTGTTTGTCGGTCATGGATTTCCCCTGTCTGAACGTCTGGATGTCTAAACCTACGTTACCACGGAAAATCGCCGCCGCCTCGCGCTGATTTCGTTATGATGCAAAAGATGAAAAAACATCATCTGAACGCCTTTCCTGTCTGAGCGCAAAGAAAAAAAAGCGGCGCTGGCGCACCATGCAAATACTAATGAGAACTACTATCAATTCGATGTCATTTTGATATCATTGTGAGCAGTTTTGTGACTTTCGTCCTGGAGATGCACAGTGGGAAATAATTTGATGCAGACGGATCTTTCCGTCTGGGGCATGTATCAACATGCCGACATCGTAGTGAAAATCGTCATGATTGGCCTGATTCTGGCCTCCGTCGTAACCTGGGCGATTTTCTTTAGCAAAAGCGTTGAGCTGTCAGGCCACAAACGCCGCCTTAAGCGCGAACAGCAGGAGCTGGCTGGCGCCCGCACGCTGGACGACGCGCGTGAAATGGCCGAACGTTTCGGCCCGAAAAGCCTGAGCGCGCGTCTTATTGAAGAAGCGCAGAATGAGCGTGAACTGTCGGCGGGTTGCGAAGATAACGAAGGCATTAAAGAGCGCACCGGTTTTCGTCTTGAGCGTCGCGTCGCCGCGGCGGGGCGTCACATGGGGCGCGGCAACGGTTATCTCGCGACCATCGGCGCGATTTCGCCGTTCGTCGGACTGTTCGGCACCGTGTGGGGCATCATGAACAGCTTTATCGGCATCGCCCAGTCGCAGACCACCAACCTCGCGGTCGTGGCGCCGGGTATCGCCGAAGCGCTGCTCGCGACGGCCATCGGTCTTATCGCCGCTATCCCGGCGGTGGTTATCTATAACATCTTCGCGCGCACGATCGGCGGCTATAAAGCGACGCTCGGCGACGTGGCCGCCCAGGTGCTGCTGCTGCAAAGCCGCGATCTGGATCTTGAGGCGAGCGCGCACGCGCAGCCGGTGCGTACTGCTCAAAAACTGCGTTTAGGTTAATCCTATGGCGATGCGTTTTAACGAAAATCTCGATGATAACGGCGAAATGCACGAAATTAACGTCACGCCGTTTATCGACGTGATGCTGGTGCTGCTGATTATCTTTATGGTGGCCGCGCCGCTCGCGACGGTTGATGTGAAGGTGAACCTGCCGGCGGCGTCCAGCGAGCCGCAGCCGCGTCCGGAAAAACCGGTTTATCTGTCGGTGAAGGCGGATAAAACGATGTTTATCGGCAACGATCCGGTGACGCGGGATTCCATGATTAGCGCGCTCGACGCCCAGACCGGCGGCAAGAAAGACACCACGATTTTCTTCCGCGCGGATAAAACCGTTGACTACGAAACCATGATGAACGTGATGGATACGCTGCATCAGGCGGGCTATCTGAAAATCGGGCTGGTCGGCCAGGAAGTGACGAAGGCGAAGTAACGCTTAAGCCTTCAGGCAAAGAAAAAGCGCGGCCTGTGCCGCGCTTTTTTATTGTCCCGAATGGGGGTTAGCTCAGATGTTCGCCGCCGGTCACGCCGTGAACCTCAGCGGTAACGTAGCTTGACTCCTGGCTTGCCAGATACACATAAATCGGCGCCAGTTCAGCCGGCTGGCCTGCGCGCTTAAGCGGCGTCTGCTGGCCGAACTGCGGGATTTTCTCCTGCGGCTGGCCGCCGCAAATCTGCAGCGGTGTCCAGATTGGGCCAGGCGCCACGATATTCACGCGAATGCCTTTTTCCGCGACCTGTTTGGCAAGCCCGCGGCTGTAGTTAAGGATAGCGGCCTTGGTGGACGCATAATCCAGCAGGTGCGGGCTTGGCTGATACGCCTGAATAGACGACGTCGTAATAATGCTCGCGCCCGGTTTCAGGTGCGGCAGCGCTTCCTGGGTTATCCAGAACAGGGCGAACACGTTGGTCGCATAGGTTTTCTGGAACTGCTCGCTGGTCAGATTCGCGATATCTTCCACCGCCGTCTGTTTACCGGCCACCAGCGCCAGGATATCCAGCCCGCCCAGTTCTTTAATGGCGCGATGCACCAGATCGCGGGCAAATTTCTCATCGGTCAGATCGCCTGGGATCAGCACCGCTTTGCGGCCTGCCTCTTCAATCAGCGCCTTGACCTCTTCGGCGTCCTGCTGCTCGTCCGGGAGGTAGTTCAGCACCACGTCCGCGCCTTCTCGCGCGTAAGCAATGGCGGCAGCGCGACCGATACCGGAATCGCCCCCTGTCACCAGTGCCTTACGATCCTGAAGACGCCCGCTGCCCTTGTAGCTTTTCTCACCACAGTCCGGCACCGGCTCCATTTTGGCCTGAATCCCCGGCGCAGGCTGTTTCTGCTTTGGATATTCCCCGGTGAAATACTGGGTCGTCGGGTCCTGGATCTTGTTCTGGTCGTTCGCCATAAGTTCCTCCTCGTTATCAAAGCGTCCTTTAAGGGTAGTGCCTCATGCTGCGCTGGCGGAAATTATCAGGATTTTCTGTATTTCCGGCGCGGGCCGGTTCTCCTTTTCGCGAGCCTGCTGCAATAATGAACAGCAGGCAACCCAGACGCGTTATCGACGGAGCAGCAGGATGAAACATGAGCGTCAGCAGAAGATTATCAGGCTCTTATGGGCGCATGAGGCGCTGACGACCCAGGCGCTGGCAAGTCGCCTTGCTGTGAGCCACGAGACCATCCGGCGCGATCTGAGCGAACTTCAGCGCGCCGGGAAGATTCTGCGCAGCCACGGACGCGCGCGGGTGCTGCGTCGCGATGTGCAAAGCCATGACGATCCGTTTCAGGCGCGCCTCAAGAGCCATCATGCGCATAAGTTGGATATCGCGCGCAACGCGCTGAACTGGCTCGACGCCGGTATGGTGGTGGCGCTCGACGCCAGTACCACGTGCTGGTATCTGGCGCGTCAGTTGCCGGACGTGCCGCTCACGATTTTCACCAACAGCGTGCGGGTCGGGCAGGAGGTCGCCAGGCGTGAGCAGATAACGCTTATCAGCACGGGCGGCATTCTGCATCGGCAGGCGGCCTGTTATGAAAACCCGTCGCTGCCTGCGCTGCTTAAGCATATCGATATCGATCTGTTTCTGTTTTCGTGTCAGGGCATTGATGAGGCAGGCGGCATCTGGGACGCGCGCTCGTGGAATGCGGAATATAAAACGCTGTTGCTGCGCCGGGCGGCGCAATCGCTGTTGCTGATAGACCGTAGCAAACGCAATCGTACCGGCGAGGTGCAAATCGGAACACTGGAACAGGTGACGGAGGTGATAACGCAGGAGGAAAACGGCGGACAGAAAGCGGGCGCGCTACTTGTCGGGTGAGGCGGCGGGCGTTTCAGGAAGCGGCGTAACGGAAGAGGTCTGGTAGCTACCTTCGGCGAGCTTGCGGCTTAGCATCAGCGTTTCGGCTTCCTGCGCTTTAATCTGCTGATAATGCTCTTCTATCGCCGCCATCATTTGCGCGCGCAGCTGCGGATGGCGATTCATTATCTCTTCCAGTACGGCGCCATAGACCTCTTCTTTTACCAGAAACGGATAGATTTCGCGGCGATTCTGCCATTTCAGTTGCACCAGGGCAGCCGGGATCATTAGCACGGCCCGGGTATACCCGGCTATGGCTTCATTTTTTTCATTAATCAGCGCCTGCAAATTCTGACTTAAGATAAATTTCTGTTCTTCTTGCTTATCTAAAGTGAAATATTGGTGGCTGGAGGTTATTTCCGTCACGCCAGTTAATCCTCGAACTTATAAAAAACGGGGGCGTCTTTTTCCTGGGTAATGAGATTAAGCCAAATTTTATTACCCGCTTCATTTATCTGCGCGGTTTTGGTGGCGATCAGCTCAGCCAATTCTTCAGCGCTAATAGCATTATCTTCGACCAGTTTATTCAGGACTTTAGTGTACGCCTCAATTTTAACCACACTGAGCAGGCGTGCTTTAATATGCCGGTCGCGTTCTTCCAGCAGTACGTTGCCGCTCTGGCCCGCCAGAGATTTGCCGCTCAATATGTCCGTTTCATATTCTTCGAGCTTTGGCTTTCCCTGAGTTAAATTTTCGCTATTTTGTTCGCCAGAGGAGTGGTTGTCGGGTGTGGGAATACGATAACGCGCCGGCACAAGATTGTCGGGCAACATTGATGTTATTTCCTTTTATATCAGAAGGATAAAGAAATACGCCGGATGGTTTTCGTTGACAATAACATGCCGTAAAATTAAAATCAAAAAAAACGGAGCCTGCGCATGAACAGTATTTTTTATTCTGTCATTACCTTGCTGCTGCTTTTAAGCGGCGTGCTTTTTTTTATGAAAGAAAATGGTGCCAATAAACCAGACAACGGTTCTGGCGCAGACCCGATCCCGCCGCGTAACAAAGAAGAGGGTGAAGACCATTTCTCCGCGTTACTTAACGCAATTACTCCGTTGTGGTACTGGCGCGTTAATCACGAATATATTGATTTTACTAACGCCACCATTAAAAAAATGACATTTGAAGAGCTCAACGCCACACCGGGTTTATTTGAGGCGCAGCGCCGTTGCAGTAATCTTAATTCAGCGGTTTATAAATATTACGATAATTTAAAAAAACGCTGTCTGAACGGTGAGTTAGTCACCTTCTCCGATATCGAAGTGCTCAACCTGCGCCACTGCTTCCATGAATTCAGCCAGGAGGCGTATCCGCAACTGGTGGCCATCGTCTGGCCGGAGTATGAGCGCCCGCAGGTGGATATCACGCTGGTCTGAACGCCGTAGCCCTGGCGCCGCTGTTGTCAGACCATCGTCTCTGTGCGTTATACTGAAAGCCATTCTGGCTATTTTTCAGGACGCTATGGAACGCTTTATCGAAAACGCAATGTACGCCTCGCGCTGGCTGCTGGCCCCGGTTTACTTCGGGCTTTCTCTCGCTTTACTGGCGCTGACCGTCAAATTCTTCCAGGAAATTATCCACGTTCTGCCGAACATTCTGTCTGTCGCCGAGTCGGATCTGATCCTGCTGTTACTGTCGCTGGTCGATATGACGCTGGTAGGCGGGCTGCTGGTGATGGTGATGTTTTCCGGTTATGAAAACTTTGTCTCTCAGCTCGATATTCATGAAGGTAAGGAAAAGCTGAGCTGGCTTGGCAAAATGGACGCCAGTTCGCTGAAGAATAAAGTGGCGGCGTCGATTGTCGCTATCTCTTCCATTCACCTGCTGCGCGTTTTTATGGATGCGAAGAACGTACCGGATAATAAACTGATGTGGTATGTGATTATCCACCTTACGTTTGTCCTGTCGGCGTTCGTTATGGGGTATCTGGATAAAATCTCCCGCGGTAAAGGGTATTAACCCGACCGGCCCGTGAACCTTACGCTTTAATTGCGCGATTAAGCCCCTTCTGATGAAGGGGCTTTTTTATGGGGAGTACCGTTATAACCCAATGAAAAAGGGGCGCTTAGCGATGGTCTATACTCAGGTTTCACTTTAGGGCAGCCGACAAGGAGGAAGGATGGAGTACATTCTGCACACCAATTTTTTGCGCCTGATGACATCATTAACGTTCTGGGGAAATGTCTTGCTGGTGCTGGCGATAACTGCCGTCACTTACTGGGTCGTGAGTAAAATCATCGATATACTGCACAAGCGCATCGCGCGCTGGGCGGAGGAGCACAACAACAGCACCGCGTATAAAGTCTTTCTCGACGTGCTGAGAAAGACGCGGCGCATTCTGATTCTGATTGCCGCGTTTCTCTTCAGTTTGCAGTTTGTCAGCCTGCCTGACCGGACGCACAGTACGATTTCCCACGCCTGGTTCCTGGTGCTGGCGTTGCAAATCGCGCTCTGGTTCGATCAGGCGGTACAGTCATGGTTGCGCCACTCGCTAATGCGCCCAGGCACGCATCGCAACCCGGTGACGACGATTATTCTGGGGCTGATGATCCGCGCGTTGATCTGGGCCGTGATGCTGCTGTCGATCCTCGCCAATGCCGGGGTCAATATCACCGCGCTGGTGGCGAGCCTCGGGGTCGGCGGTATCGCCATCGCGCTGGCAGTGCAGACGGTGCTGAGCGACGTGTTCGCCTCGCTTTCAATTGGCTTCGATAAGCCGTTTGAAATTGGCGATTTCATCGTTTTTAACGACGTGTCCGGCACCATTGAACATATCGGGCTGAAAACCACGCGCATCCGTAGCTTAAGCGGCGAGCAGATCGTCTGCGCGAACGCCATCCTGCTTCAGCAGACGATCCACAACTATAAGCGTATGCAGACGCGCCGCATCGTATTTACGTTTGGCGTCTCGCTCTCCACGCCGCCCGAAAAACTGCGCCAGATTGGCCCGATGGTGAAGTCGATTATTGAGAAGAGTGGCGATACTCGCTTCGACCGCGCCCACTTTGCCACTTTCGATCAGGATCGCCTGACCTATGAAGTGGTGCACATCATTAATACGGCGGATTACAACCAGTACATGGATCTGCAGCAGGAGATCAACCTGCGCATCATGGAAGGGCTACAGGAGCTGGGCGTGCGGCTGGCGCTGCCAAGCCGTGTGATTATCCAGCCTGACGCGCCGGAAGAGGAAAAACCGCAGGAGGGCACGCTGCAGACGCAGCCACAGACTCACTAAAACCGTGAGCGCGGCGGGACTAAACCGCCGCGCATATAGGTTTACGGGTAAGCCTGCAGCCACTGAGTCATATGCTTAACATCGTTTGCACTCAGCCCTTCAGCACTTTTTTTAATCTCTGCTTCAAGCGTGTTGCTTCTCCGGGTATGGCCCTCGCGCAACTGACGGTAAATCTGGTAAAGCCGGGCGAGTTTGAGGGGACGCTGTGTATTGAAGGGTTTACGGGCTCGTTTTGAGCCACGCAGCACGTGTCTTAATAACGTGAGGTTAAGCTTCCAGACGGAAAAACGCAGCTGAGCGAGTAACGATAGCACTCTCAGCGACAGATGAAACTCTTGCTCGTCGCTAAGCGTCAGCGTATGTCCTGCCGCATGGGTCACCGGCAGGGATGATTCGAGGTTAACCAGCAGATTATAAAGACCCTGTTCAGACTTACGGTAAGTCGTAATTTTTTTCATCGCCTGCGGTTTATCAACGATTAACGCCAGCTGCTCTAGCTTCGCCAGCCTGTTTAAGCAATCTTCATGCGCCGCCCTATAGTTTTCCAGGTTGTGTTTACGCAGGGTGGCGATCGATTCCTTCAACGTGCTGTCCAGCTTATCCAACTGATAGCCCTTACGCGCCTGGTTGACATGCAGCGGCAGCCAGCCTTGCGCGCGCGGATCGTCGAGATGCAGTCCACTTGCGATGGCCGTATCCGCTAAAGCGTCGGTATTCACAAACGCCCCCTGAACTTCATACAGACCGACGGCATGCTGGGCCAGTGACGCAGGCGAGACCAGCGCCGGATCTCTAGGCGGATCAAATAACGTCAGCCCGATTTTTTCGTAGTACACCGCGACCAGTTCGGAGCAAAAGAGCGTTTTGCGACCATGTTTTTTACTGGCGACCCTATCAATACCCTGAAGCATGACGCTGTAGAGGCGGCGCACTGCGGGTGGGTGACGGCTGGCGTCAGCCAGGCGATGCAGATAAGCGTAATCGCTATAGAACCAGTCGTTTCGCATCTCTTCTGCAGCCTGTTTCGCGATGCTTTCGGGAACCGACCCGATATCCCTGTGACGCAGCAGTTTGCAATGACGTGGATTGCCTGGCATAAGCCAGACATCACTCTTTACTCCCTCATTATCAATGGTGATGACAGGAAGGTCGGTAAATCCTATGCCGTGCCCATCGGCCTCCGCCAGGCGTACCGGCTGAAACTGCTCCCCGCTATGCATCCAGAGCGCCGCGTGTGAAAACAAACTCCCATCGGCAAAGCGGATCCCTGCGCTCTGTAACCCGGTGTTCTGCACCAGCAAAATGTCGCCCGGCCTGACAGCGGATACTTTCAACCACCAGCGATGCGCTTTAATGCGGGGCGCTTCCAACGTCAACGGTTGAAAATTAAGGGGGGCACGCGGTGCACTGGAGAGCTTATTCATGACAAGGCATCCTGCAGAGTAAGAAAGGAAAAGTGTAATGCGCCGGACGGCGAGTGATGACAGGGATTAGGTCAGTACAAGACACACACTTTCTGTCAAATATCCCATCGGAATACGGCCTGTTTCTGCCAGCAAATCGCGCGCGATGATGTGCCGCATTCTCGGGCGTTGCAGCGTCAGGTCACAGACAGGCATGACACGCTTTCTCATGTCACCCTGCGACCGGAAACGTGGCTCGCAAGAGAGATGACGTATACCGGTTCATTGTTGCAGTGTTTGCATCTGACGTCAGCCCATGAAAAAAGGGAGGGAGACCGCGCGACGTGCGCCGCGCGGCAGGGAGTTATTACCACCAGGCTTCCCACATCGCGCCGATGTTCAGGGAATCAAGCGTGGTGTCGTCGGTATTGTTGACGCGCGCGGTGCGTTTGTTATCCACCTCGCCGCCAGTGACGTAGAAGCGCAGCATCGGGCGGAATTCCGGGCCCATGGCGATAGACATATTCTGCGAGAGCGTCACTTTCCAGCCGTCGTTATCGCCGCCTTCCTGATAATCGACGCGCTGCCAGCCCGCTTCCAGCCAGGTGGAGTGAACGTCGTTCCAGAAATACATCGGGCGCACGATGGCGTTGTAATTGCGGCGGTTATCGCGGTCATCGCGGTCGTTATCGTAATCGTGGAACGCCAGCAGATACTCCACCTGCGCCTGTTGCGTGAATTTATGCAGCCCTTCAAAGCTCGCATACACCGTGGTCAGATCGTCAGTTTTGTTATAAACGCTGTTATCTGAATTGTCGGAGTAGCGGGCGATAAGCTTATTCACGCCGCTGTCATTAGTGTGGCTCAGCACCACGCCGCCCTGCCAGGCTTTCAGGCGATCGTCGCGATCCACGGCTTTTGAGTCGAAGCCGTAGTTGGCGTACAGCTCCAGATCGAGCGGGCCGACTTTCATACCGTGAATTTTAGACGTCGCCGCGTAGTTGCCTTTGTCGCCCGTGCCGGAGCCGCCGGTACAGGAGATGCGCGACGGGTTCGCCTCGTCTTCCATCACTTCCGGGCTACAGGATTCCACGGCGGCCACGACCGCGACATCAAACTGCACGCCGCCCAGATCGAAGTTTTTCACCCCGGCGCCCTGGCCGTCGTGGTTCATCCAGAAGTAGTCGTTAATGCCCTGTTGCGGACGCTGGTGGAAATCGCGACCAGCCCAGAAATAGGCGTTCGGGTTGGATTCCAGCAGGTTAGTGACGCCCGCGTAGGCTTTTTTCAGGTTCACCTCGTCGCCCCAGTGGTCAAACATCACGTTGACATCCCAGATGGCGCCGTTGCCGCCTTTAAAGGCTTTCGAGAGCTGGAATTCGCCGCCGTTGCCTTCGTTGCCGAGACGACCAATCGCGGAGGCGCCGTTATAGGAGCCGTCGACCGCCACATATTTCTGGTCGCCGCTCTGGTAATGCGCGCCATAGCGGGCGTAACCGGTGAACTTCACGCCGAACGGGATAGCCAGATCCGGCGTCTGGGCGGGGCTTTGCGGCTCGGTGACCACATCGGCTTTCTTGTTCATGGCGGCGTCGATTTTTGCCTGGCGCTCGGCCAGCGCCTTATCCACGGCCTTCGCCACCATGGCGTCAATCTGTTCCTGAGTGTATTCCTGAGCGAGCACAGATACCGGGCAAAGCGCGGCGATAACCGCCATGGCTAATGGAAGTTTTTTTAACGTAGTCATAATTATCTCTTTATCGTCACTATTATTAAGACAACAGCTTTCCCTTCTGGCGAGTCAGAATTAATGCGCTATCATCGGGAAAGCGTATTTACGTCGTTTCGGGTACAGCGGTTTATTTATCGCCCGCAGAATGGCTTCTGCCGCGAATAAAATGTTTTATTTACTGACGCTGATATAAATGCATCAGCTCTTCAGAAAATTCGCGCGCCAGCAGGGAATTCATTAAATGATCCTGCGCGTGCACCATAATTAAGGTCATCGGCTGGCGGCCTTCGCCCGCGTCCTGCTCAATAAGCTTCGTCTGCATCTTGTGCGCCTGCCGGGCGTAGCCGTCGGCTTCGCGCAGCAGATGTTGCGCCTCGCTGAAATTACCCGCCCGCGCGGCGTGCAGCGCCTCAAAGCAGAGGCTGCGCGACTGTCCCGCATTGACGATGATTTCCATTACCGCTTCTTCCAGTGCAATCATGTTGTATTACTCTTCATTAATGAAAGGGAATGACAGGACGTCACCGTCCCCGCAGGGCGAAATACCGCCACGCGTTGAGTGCTTATTCTTTTCCGGATTCCGGCACCGTTATTTCCTGTGCGCCTTCCCTGGCGCGGCCGTGATTATCCGGTCACGGTTTGCGCCTGAGGGGCGGCGTTACGCGCTTTCAGTTCTTCGGTTTTCATCAGCGAGCGTTCATAAGCGCGCAGGAACGGCAGGTAAATCAGCGCCGACATCACCATACAGATAAGGCACATCACCACCGGCGCCAGCGCCCAGTTGGCGGCCCAGGACGCGCCGATGGGGGCCGGGGTCGTCCAGGGCGTGAGCGACACGACCTGCTCGATCAGCCCCAGCCGGGTGGCGGTCCAGGCGAGAACGGCGTTCACCAGCGGCACGCAGACGAACGGAATAAACAGGATCGGGTTCATAATAATGGGCGCGCCGAAGAGGATCGGTTCGTTGATATTAAAAAAGCTCGGCACGATGCCCATTTTGCCGATGGTGCGCAGGTGCGTCGCACGGCTTTTCAGCAGTAAAAACGCCAGCGGCAGGGTACAGCCGACGCCGCCGATCAGCAGGTAGTGATCCCAGAACCCCTGCAGATAAGTGTGCGGCAGCGCGGCGCCTGCGGCCAGCGCCGCCTGGTTGGCCGACAGATTCGCCATCCAGAATGGGTTCATGATGCCGGTGACGATAAGCGAGCCGTGAATGCCCGCAAACCAGAAGATCTGGCACAGCAGCACAGAGAGCAGCACCGCGGGCAGGGAGTCGGACGCGGAGACCAGCGGCTCCAGCAGATGCATGATCGCCTGCGGCATGATCATGCCGGTTTGCGCTTCAATAAACAGGTTCAGCGGATGCAGCGTTCCCATCACCGCCATCACCGGGATAAGGATCTCAAACGAGCGCGCCACGCCGGTCGGCACCTCTTTCGGCAGACGAATGGTGACCTTATGCTCCTTGAGCCACGCATAGACGCGGGTGGAATAAATCGCCGTAATCAGCGCGGTGAAAATGCCCTGGCCGGAGAGATACTGCGTGGAGATTTTGCCATCGGCATAAGGCGCCGCCACCAGCAGAAACGCCATAAAGGCCAGCAGGCCCGCCATCACCGGATCGAGCTGGAACTGACGCCCCAGGCTCGCGCCGACGCCGACGGAGATAAAAAAGGTCATTACGCCCATGCTGAGATTAAACGGCAGCATTAGCTGTTCCCGATACGTCTGCGAGAAATCGAGCCAGGCGCGGGCAAAGCCGACCGTGGTATCGGCAGAGAACGGCGGGAAGATAAACACCAGCATAAACGAGCCGATAATCATAAACGGCAGCGCCGCGGTGAAGCCGTCGCGAATGGCGATAACATATTTCTGCTGGCCGAGTTTCCCGGCGAGCGGCGTAATCGTCTGTTCAATGACGGCAACCATCGACTGATATAAAGAACTCATGGGCGAGATCCTGTTTCTAATGCGCGGCTTCAATAAGCGAGAGCGCGTAATCCAGCACTTTGTCGCCACGCTGCATTCCGTAATCCATCATGTCGATGGCCTGAACAGGAATGCCGTGAGCGGCAGCCTTTTGCGACAGCGTCGGTAACATATACTTCACCTGCGGCCCGAGCAGCACCACCTGATACTTTGGAAACTGCGTATCAAATTCGGCAACGCCCCAGGCTTCAATCTGTACGGGAAGGTCCCGTTCTCCTGCCGCGTCAACCATCTTTCTCACCAGCAGACTGGTGGACATCCCCGCAGAGCAACACAGCATAATCTTGTACATGGTCTCATCCTTAAATGTAAAAACTTATTGCGGAGATGATTGGATAGGATATGGAAACCGATTTCCATTTATAAAAAAGAGAAGTGTGAAACCCGTCATGATCTCCGCCCTGTCGCGCGAATTAATTGGATTTGCATCACAGCTTTTCGGGCGAAATGCGTAGTACGGACACGAAACGGAAAATCGGTTTCCATGATTTCGGGAAACGGATATACTTCAACCGGTTATCATCTGAACAATTTTTGATGAAAGTTTGACGCAGAAAGCCAGGTTTCTGCCAGGGGAAAAAGATGTCAACAATCAACGATGTATCGCGTCTGGCCGGGGTGTCGAAAGCCACGGTGTCACGGGTGTTGAGCGGATCACGCGGCGTCAAGGAAGCCAGCCGTCAGGCCGTGCTGAAAGCCGTGGATGAGCTCAATTACCGGCCAAACGTTATCGCGCAGTCGCTGTTGAGCCAGAGCACCGGCTGCATCGGCGTTATCTGCGCGCAGGAGAATATCAACCAGACGACGGGCTACCTGTACGCGCTGGAAAAACAGCTCAGCCAGCACCAGAAACACCTGCTGCTGCGCTTCGCCAACAGCAAGCATGAAGTCATGAACGCGCTGGACGAACTCACCAGCGGCCTGTGCGACGATGTGCTGATTATCGGCGCGCGGTTTCCGTTAAATATCACCCAGGAAAATGTGATCCTTGTGGACTGCATGGAGAGCGAAAACGCCCCCAGTCTGCATTACGATCACGCCTTCGCCGTGGAAACCGCCTGTAACTATCTGATTCGGCAAAATCGTCGCCAGATAGCCCTGATTTATCCGCAGGGCAATGGCTTCGCCGACCAGGTGTTGCTCGGCTATAAACTGGCGCTGGAGCGTAACTTCCTGCCGTTTAACCGCAACCTGGTGTTTATGGATGCGACCTCTTCCTCCGTGGCGTTACAGGAACTGCTGAATAACGCCACCACGCTCAATTTCAACGCGCTGCTGGTGGCGGATGACCAGGAGGCGCAGCGGGTGATCCCGCAGCTCCAGGCCTTCAATAAATCCGTACCGGACGACATTATGGTCTTCAGCCTCGCGGGCACGCTGCAAATGCCCGGCGTGCCGACCATTCCGGCTATCGAATATTCGATGGATGTGATGGCCGCGCGCATTGTGGGCTGGCTGAACGAGAAGACGCAGGATGTGCTGGGCAGCGGCGTACTGCGCGGCGATCTCTTCCTGCCGGAAATGCGCAAGCGCTAAACGCATCAGGCCGCCTGCGGGCGGCTTTATGGTCTGCGCGCTATCCGTTTAAGCTGGCGGGTATGGCCGCGCGCCAGCGCAAAGACTGAGATAAACGCGCCGAGGAGCGCGCAGAGCATATCCGCCTGGGTATCCCATTCGTCGCCCTGCGTACCGAGAAAATCATCGGCGTCTTTGCCGAGCGCCAGCGCCACCCACCACTCAATCAGCTCGTAAAAGGCGCTGATAGCAAGCGTCACGCAACAGACCAGAAACGCGAGCATTTTCGCGCCGAACCGGTAGCCGCCGCGCGCCAGCACTTCCCGCGCCGAGAGCGATATCACCAGCCCCTGCAACACATGGCCGAACCTGTCATACGGGTTGCGCGCCATCCCGAACCACTCCTGCACCATGAACCCCACGGGCACGCGCGCGTAGGAATACATGCCGCCGACGATAAGCGACACGCAGCCGATGAAAATCAACGCATAGAGCAGCGGCGTCAGCGGATAGCGTTTTGCGGTCGCCCACAGCACCGGCACCACGATAAACACCGGCATCACTTCCATGAGCCAGGTCAGCCTGCGTTCGGTGGTGAGCGCGGTGAGAATAAGCAGCAGCGCCAACAGCCATGTGCCGACAGAGAGATACAGCGGGCGGGAGAGAGGCATCAGCGATCCTTCACTTAAGTCAATATACGGTTTCGTTGAACGGCGTAAAAACAACGCCGGAAGCGCGGCGCTGGCCCCGTGCAACGGTGAACGTTTTTATTAAGGGTAGACGCACTCCCGCGCAGGTTCATGATTAAACCGACCCGTCGCGTTCGGCAAGAAAGGGGAGAGCAGGGCAAAGGCGACAGAAACGCGCGGGGGAAGCCTGAAATAAAAAACGGGGCCGCTTACCGGCCCCGTGGGTTTTACAGCGTTAGCACTCAGAACGATTTGTTCAGACGCAGGCTGAAGGTGTGCGCCTGGTAACGCTCGCCTGCCTGGAGATCGTAGCGGGCGTCAATGCTCAGGTCGTTAGCGTTAAACAATGTACTGCCGACCGACAGACCCGCCATATCCTTAACCGGCGCCGCGCCTTTGGTGGTGAACTGCGTCTCGCCAATGGTGTCTGCGGCGTAGGTCGCGGTGTTGCTCGTGCGACGGTGGTCATACTCGTGGATCCAGGAGACTTGCGCGAACGGCGTCAGGCGGCCAAAACCGGTGTCGATGCCTTTCTCGATGCGCGCGCCAAGGTCGCTGGTGACCGACTGCGTGTGCGACGAACCTACGTCCAGCGCCATGCCGTTGCCGCCGCTCTCTTTATAACCATCCACGTGCTGATAACCGTAAGTCAGGCCCGCCATCGGGGTGAGGACAACCTCAGCCGGCAGCGTGAACGGGTAGCCGAATTCGCTTTGCAGCGTCACGGACTGACCGTTGAACTTGCCGTTTGCCGTGCCGGAGAAGCCGGTGAAGTCGGCGCGACGAACCGTGTCGTAGTTCTGACGAGTCAGCGCGGCAGAGAGGTTCATAAACCACGGGTCGCCTGAGTAGCCGGCATACCCAATCACGCCATAGTTATTCGCCGTCGAGTTGTTGCCGCTCAGGTTATCTTTACCGTGTACGGAGGTGTTGCTGTAGTTCAGCGCCGCACCCACGCGCCAGTCTTCGGCGACGGTACGATCCGCGCCAAACAGCAGGCCGCCGAATTTCGCGCTGTACCCACTCACTTCGCTGGTGCTGTCCTGACGGGCATAACCGCCGTACGGTTGAGCCCAAACGATCCAGTCGCTGTAGCCGTCACCGGTGGAGACGCCGCTCAGGCCCGCTGTCTGCGGCGTGCGGATAGTGTCCAGATGATTGCCGACGACACCCATTGCGGTGGACGTCGCCACGCCGCTCGCCGTGCTGACGCTGATATTCTGACTGGTGGACAGACGCTCGCCCACGCGGTTGGCTTCTTTCGTGCCTTCAATCGCCAGCGAGGCGTTGTAAAGCTCAAGCAGCTGCGGCGCGATGCCGGAGTAATGGGCCAGACCGCTCAGCGACGACGTCGCGTTCGGGGTCGTCGGGCCTGGTTTGGCCGCTGGCGGAGCAGGCGGAGTGACCACGACCGGTGGCTTGCCGACAACCGGCGGCGTTACCACTGGCGGTTTTCCGACGACAGGCGGGGTGCCATCAACCGGCGGTTTCTCAACGACCGGCGGCGTGACAACAGGCGGCGTCGGCGCTTTTTGCAGCGTTACGACCAGCGCGCTGTTCGCCTCGTCAACATAGGTTGAGCCTGTGACCAGACCGTCATAACCCACTGCCTTATACGCCAGTTTGTCAGCGTTATAGTTCGTGCCGTTGGTGTTGGCGTTAATCACCACATAGCGCTGGCCGGGCGCAAACTTATAGGTGTTGCCGGAACGGGCAAGCGATACGGTGGAGCCTTGATCTACGGTGGCGGAGCCCGTGACATTCAGGCGGCCATAACCGGTGTCCTGCGCGATATCGCCGCCGGCTGACGCCGTGTCGCTCACGCCGAGGATAAGCGCCGCGCCAGCGTTCTGGTGGTAATTGCCGGTAATAGCGATCGGGGCGTTAACCTGAAGCTGAGCGGCATCGTTAAGGACGGTGCCGACGGTGCCGGTATTGCTGTCATCGCTTGAGAGGCTTTGCATCGAGAGACTGGCAATATTAATGTTGTCATTCAGCAGCATTGAGCCGGAGCGGAAGATAACGTCGCCGTTGCTGGTAATCACGCCGATGCTGTCAGTGCTGGAAACTGTCTCGTCATCGCTAACAATACGTGTGCCCGTGAGAACGCCCTGCTTATCCGTGCCGCCGATAAATTCCAGCGCTGCGCCGCCGTTGGCTATGATATTGCCTTCAATAACGCCGCTGTTGGTGATAGTCAGCGCGGAGGTGGTATTGCCCTGGCTATAAATAGCATTGCCTTTGCCGGTAATCGTCCCGTTATTGGTAATGACCGTGCTGGCGCCGTTATTGCCTGCGATATAAATACCCTGGCTGCTGCCGTTAATCGTGCCGTTGTTGATCAGCGTAATCGCTGAAGTTTGAGTATTATAATTCGTGGTATAAAAGCCATAACTGCCGCTGATAGTGCCATTATTAATAATGGTGCTGGCGGACGTCTCGTTATTGGTATTGTTTACGCTATAAAGACCTACCAGGTTGCCAGTGATATCGGCGTTATTAGTCAGCGTATCAATATGGCCCATGTTATACACGCCAATATAGCTACTGGTGATATGCCCGTCGTTGATTAACGATTTAATAACACCTGTGTTGGTATTGAAAATACCTGAATTATAATAACTGTTGTTAGTATTAACGTTACCGATAGTGCCGGTGTTATGCAGCGTATTAATAGTGCCCGCGTTAGAAACTGCGCCGCTGCTATAATTGTACCCGCTGGTATTGGTGGTGGTAGTGGAGTTAATAATGCCTGCGTTTTCCAGCAGATCGATTTTGCCACTGTTATTCACGCCGGTTCTGCCCGTAATGACGCCTGATGTGACATTTTTCAGGGTGCCGAGCGTACCGCTGTTAGTTATGCCGCCCTGACTATAGTTGCCGCCATAATTATAGTAGGAGTCAGGGCCTTCAATCGTACCGCTGTTAATCAGTGTGCCGACCTGGCTTGTTTCAGTCAGGTTAATGGCGCTGCCGGAGTAATAATTATTGCTGGCGGCGGTCATTTTAATGCTACCCGAGTTATCGATAGTATCGATCGTGCCCTCGTTTTTCAGGCCGTAAGAATAGGTGTTGGTATTCAGGCTGTTGCCTTCAGCAGATATTGTGCCGTCGTTATCGAGTAAACCGACCGCGACGCCCTGACCGATGCTGAGCGCCGCGCCTGAATTACTGAACGCCGACCCGGTATTCGTTACCTGAACCCGGTCGTAGGAGGCGGAGAGCTGAACATCAGATTGCTGGTCGGAAATTGTGTAGTCGCTCGACACCGCAAAAGCATAAGGCGCCAGCAGTCCCTGGGCAGAGGTTAACGCTACCAGCAAGGTTCCTTGCTGACTAAACCGTGATTTCTTCATGATGTACCGTGCGATGTCGCGCTTAAGGTTAAGGGAAAGAGCCGTTATGTGTTACGTTCCGATTTGTCTGCTTACATTCCGTTGCGCGATACACATTTGCTGGCAAAGAAAACGATAAGCGAGGCTTAACTATTTTCGGCGCACCCAATAAGGAACTTTAGAGTTTCGGTTAAATATAATTCTGGCGGATAAGAAAAATGGCGAAAAAAAACCTGTCTTTTACGCGTGTATTATTGATTGGTATGGCTTTATTGTTCGCGGGATGCGCCAGCCGGGATTATCGTGAAAGTGCGAGCGAGCTCGCAAAAAATCGTGGTTTCATTCGTGAGGAGATATCCGCGAACGGAATACCTCTTCTTACCTGGCAGCGTATCACGCCGCCTGTTACGCGCCTGCGGGTCTACATCGAGGGAGATGGCTTTGCCTGGGTGAGCCGCACGCGCCCCTCTGATGACCCGACGCCGCATAACCCTCTTGGCCTGACGCTGGCGGCGGCCGACCCGTCCGGTAACATTTTGTACCTGGCGCGACCGTGCCAGTTTATCGGGCCGCCGTTACCGTCCGCCTGTAACGTTCATCTCTGGACTGATAAACGCTTCTCATCAAACGTCGTTGAAGCCACGGATAAAGTCGTAAGTCAGGTTGTGCAGCGCTACCCGCAGGCCCGCATTGAACTGGTGGGTTATTCCGGGGGCGGGAACATTGCCGCGCTGCTTGCGGCGCGGCGCACGGACGTGGTTTCGCTGCGCACGGTGGCGGGGAACCTCGATGTCGCTTACGTCAATGCGCTGCACCGCGTTTCCGCGATGCCGGATGCGCAAAGCGCGGCAGACGTGGCTGTGAAACTTGCAAACCTGCCGCAAATGCATTTCAGCGGCGCGGATGACAGCACGGTGCCGCCCGCCGTCGCCAGGCGTTTTCAAAACGCCGTGGGCGAGCGCTGCGCGCAGGTTGAAGTGGTGCCGGGCATGGATCATGGCTCCGACTGGGCCGCGTTATGGCCAGGTTTACTGTTGAGCGCGCCGGTTTGCCGGTGAGTAAGAGATAACACGGGTGAGGGGTGAGGTCGTAGCGCTCGCTTCATTCACCGTTACGGTTAGCGTAAAACAGAGGGGGGTGAGGCGCGTAGCGCTGTCGTCATCACCTGACCGGAAAATCCTATTTTTAAATGACAGAAACAATAAAATAAATTTATTAATATATAAAAACATCTGACTGTTTTTTATGATGGTGGCAGGAAAGTACCGACTTAATCCTTTTATCAAAACATCGCCGCAATAGCGTATTAAAATTCAAATTATACTCCTTTTCATCTGTGTCCTTTTCCGAAAGTGGCTGCTGTGATAACGCGTGTTAGCGGCGAGTGGCTTGTTTTTATGACGTAATTTAAACAGAATAATTTTTATGTTTTTGAGGGGGGTAACGCCGCAAGCGTAATTATTACAGGGACATGTAAGCGAATGGAACATACAGCAATCACCAGCGCTCTTTCTTTATCGCTCTACCATCTTGATATTAATGACTGCCCGATAAAACCTGATGTGCTGATATTCAAAGGGCGAGAGGGGCTGAGTGAAGCCTTCTCATGGCGAATTGAATTTACCGCGCCGCAGACCGTTCAGCGTAAAGATGTTCTGATGAAATATGCCCGTTTTGATATGAATGGGCGAAAAACTATTTACGGTGTCATTACCCGTTTTGAGTGGCTTTCGACAAACGCTGACCAGTCTCATTATGCGGTCACGCTGCAATCCCGTCTCGCTTTACTCTCCCGCACCCGTCGCTGCGCCATATTTCAGAATCAATCCGTGCCTGAAGTCGTCGAACAGGTACTGCGGGCGCATGGCCTGGAAGGGCCGGATTTTGCGTTTCGGCTTTCTCGCGAATATCCGTGCCGCGACATCATTACCCAGTGGCGGGAAACCGACCTTGAATTTATTCAGCGGATCCTGGCCGAAGTGGGCATCTGGTTTCGCTTTGTCATGAACGACGCGACAGAACTCGATGTGGTGATTTTTGGCGACACGCAACTTCAGTATGAATTCGATATCCGGTTGCCTTACCGGGAGCCGTCCGGGCTGTCGGCGGAAGAAAGCGTCTGGGGCGTGCGTACCTGGCACACCGTCGTATCAGGGCTGGCTCATGTGAACCGTTATAACTACCGTAGCGCCACATCGCCCATGCAGGCGCAGGTTGCTGTGCGCAGTGAGGCGGTGACGACAGGCGAGCATTACCGCTATGGCGACATCTATCCCGAAGAGGGGGACGAGCACGATCCTGAACCCGCGACGGAGAGCGGCGCATTTTATGCGCGCATTGACCATGAGCGTGAACTGAACAAATCAACCCGCCTGCATCTTTTCAGCAACGCGCCACATCTGGCGCCCGGCCAGGTGCTGGAACCCCTGGGTGATGTCATCACCGCGCTGAAAAATGGCGTGCTGATGACCCTGCTGACATACCGGGGCGCGCGTGACTCCCGGCTGCATGTTTCGGTGTGGGGGCAACCGTACACTGAGCGTTACGGCTTTCGCCCGGATTGCCCGCCGCGCCCTGAAATTCACGGAACGCTGCCCGCCCATGTGGAAAGTCGGGAAAAACACGATATCTACGCTCATCTTGATGAGTATGGTCGTTACCGGGTCAGGCTTGATGTTGACCGCAGCGACAGCGATCCAGGTTTTGGCTACGCGTGGTTGAGAATGGCGAAGCCTTATACCGCCGAGGACGCAGGCTGGCATATGCCGCTTATCGACGGTACGGAGGTCGCGATCGCCTGGCGTCATGGCGATATCGATCAGCCCTACATCGCCCATGCGCTGCACGATTCTGAACATGCGGATGTGGTGAATCGCGACAACCGTAGCCAGAACATTCTGCGTACCGCAGGCGACAACGAGCTACGCATGGAAGACCGGCGCGGCGAAGAGCATATCGCGCTGACCACGCCTTATGGCGCGTCACAGCTTAATGAGGGGCATGTCGTCGACGCGCAGGGAAAACCGCGGGGCGCGGGCTTTGAGCTGCGTACCGATGAGTATGGCGTCATTCGCGTGGCGAAAGGGCTGTTCATCACCGCCGAAGGGCAGGCCAGAGCCGCAGGCGAAGTGCTGGACATGGAAACGGCCCTGAAAGAGATCACGCTTTGTCTGCAACAGATTGAAGAGCTTGGTCGCGCCGCAGAGCAGGCGCAGGCATTACAGGCGGATATCGCCAGCCAGACCGTCATGTTTAACGAGCGCCTCAAGCCGCTTAACCAGATGATTCATGCCCATGGCCCGCAAGGCGTGGCGTTTACCAGCGGTGAGCATATGCAGCTTGCCGCCGCGAAAAACGTGGCCATCAATGCCGGGGGCGATATCAGTGTCGGCGTGATGGGGAACATGACAGCGCTGACGGGAGACAAACTCGGCCTGTTTGCCCACACCGGCCCGCTGAGCCTGAAATCCAGCGAGGGACCCGTCGAGATGCAGGCACAGAACGGCAGGATGAGCCTGGCGGCCCAGAAGACGCTGACGATGACCTCCACCCGCGATATTTCCTTTGCCGGCAAGAAGCGCATCACGCTTATCGGCGGCGGCAGCTACCTGAAAATAGAACAAGGGAAAATCGAATATGGCACGACCGCGGTGTATCTGCGCAGGGTGCCGCGAACGTATGTGGGGGCGGCTACTGCGATGGCCGTTGATTTGCCTTCACACAATAGCGTTGAGGAAATGCCTGTGCCACTCAACGCATTTTTATTTTCATAAGCAAGGAGTTCGCTAATGCATATTTCACCGCCAATTTTATTTCCCCGTAAGGATGATGAAGATTATGCCTCCTGGGTTATGCGCACTATGCCTGTCGACCCGGCTCGGGGTTTCCCTGTAAATGGCGTTGAGTCATGGCATGGCGGAATTCACATTCCTCATACTGATTCAGGCGTGTTCGCTAACCCGCTGAGGGCGGTTGCTGATGGTGTGGTTGTCTGGGCAACCTATCCGGCTTCATTAGAGCAACGAGGCACGAAACCTCTCAACTATGAGGGTGCTACGGATAACGGTTGTGTGCTTATCCGCCATGAAATGCTGATTGGTGAAATTCCGGAAACCTGCGTGTTTTATTCACTCACAATGCATATGAAACAGGTGCGCCCCGAAATTCTGAGCAAGTCTGGTATTAACGTCAGACGGGGGCAGATTATTGGCACTACAGGTATGGTTGGTGGACGTAACGCTTACCATTTTCAGATATGCTGCTCTGCTGAAATGTTGAAGGTAATTTGTGGTCGTGACCGCGGCTATCTGGACATTAGTGCTTCGAGTAGAGTGGCATCTCGCTACGGTAATCGCTACTTTTATTTTCCTGTGGCAACGCCTGTATATAATGGAAACTCGCCTTATGAATTATCACTCTTCCCATTTTGTCACACCTCCATAGATCTCTATATTGTCCATGAAGGCTCGAAAACACGGACGATGCGTAAGGTTGATGAAAGTTACGAATTAGTGGGAGAAACGGCGATAGCTGTGGACTATATTTGCGAGCCTACACCGGTCATCAGAGGATATGAAATATACAGTGAGTGGGTTAAGGTGATTTACCCTGGCGGCGAGGGATGGGTGGATGTATCCTCACCTAAAATTAAGACCTGGACAGATGCTGATTTCCCGGACTGGGCCGGATGGATTCTTGTAGACGATGATTTAACCCCAGACAGCCAATGCAATTCAAAAATAGTAAAAGAAGCTCGGGAGAAACGGTATACGAATTTCACCCGGTTTATTTGTAAATTTCCCCTGGAGTGGGACTTTTCATCATTTGATGCACGATTTTCATGGTTAAAAAAGCCAAATACGTCGCTCTCTGAACCCATGAATGATAATAGTTACACGGCCCTAAAGGAATATGTGAAGGCGTTATCTTTTTTTGAAAAACTGCCAGCTAGTATTCAGAGCGAGTTAACTGGCCAGGTCTGGCATTTCGATCCCCGAGGCCTGATTATTCAACTACAGAAAGCAGAGCGCCGGCTCATCTATTCCAGTGCTAATAGTATTAAGCATAAAAAAATGAATGATTTCACGGTTGATGATATGCGACACGGTGATTTAACCAAAGAGCAGATCCTTGAGCAGGGAAAGGTAAACAAGATCAATATTTCTGGTAAGGAGCTTAAGAAGACTTTCTTTAAATTTGAAAAAACATTGGAAGAGCATTTCGCCACAATGGACGATATGGCTGAATGGACTGCTTGGGGGGAATATTCTCCGTTGATTAGAATTATGCTTGAAAAATTTAGACGGAATGAAGGCGGGATATTGAAGCATGAGCTTCTTAATAAAGCTTTTTTAGAGCATAAGACCACTAAGCTATGCGTTGATGAAATTAAAAACCAGATCAGTAACAGATTAAATGAAAATAATTTTAAATCATTATCCAGGTTGGATCTGAAGAGTTTGACTAACGACATAGGGAGCCGAATAAAGCTTCCAAAATTTGATGATTACGATTGGGTTAATGGACTCGGCATCACTATTCATGATACATATTCAACAAACATATACATTGATGAACTAGATGTTTTTGATGCTAACGTTGATATGCCAAATCGCGTAACTTTCAAAGCACGACTGTCATTTTGCATTCAGGATCATTTTGGCCTTGATATAGCAGATATGAATGGTAAAGGGTTTGAAGTTATACCTTGGTTTTGCTCATGGTTTATCTTGCAACGTTACCAGCACTATGGCTTCAAGCCATTTATTAATGAGGCGAATTTTAGCGTTTGGGTTGAAGGGAACTAGCATGAGGAAATTAAATTTGGTGTCTGTTTTCATAGTAACATGCGCCTTTTATGTGTTCTATGTTTTTTATCTAAGGCAAGGGGGGGTAAGCAACATCTACCAGCAAAGTCAATATAATGACATCTGGGGGGAAACTTGTAAGTCCACGGTGGTAGTAGTTGACAATGCGCCTTTGTCGAGAATTTCTTTAAAAAGAATGTGGTTACGTTTTAGTGAAGGTATTATTAATGATTGGGCTCCTCTCAATAATTACTGCGACAGCATACTTTTTATAGATAATAAATTGAGGACACCCTATGATAAAAGTGAATTGGATTATTGGATGGGGGATGACTATTATTGTTTAAAAGGTAAATTAAATAATGACCAGTGTTTGCCTAAAGAGAGCCAAATTTTTGTTATCCAGCTAAGGACGTCTACGGAGGATGACGAGAAGGTAGGAGTTGTTGGTGATAAAAATATTTATATTCATTTCATCAAGTATGGTGGCTAAGGTTAATTTTAATATGTAAGCATTTTATTTAAACAAAACTAAAAATAAAAGCATTGTACTAAAAATGCTGGTCTCGATATTTCCTTTGTCGGCAATAAGCGCATCACGCTTATCGGCGGCGGCAGCTACCTGAAAATCGAATATGGCACGAGGAGTTTCGCCAGGTACAACACCATTTCTACCAGCTTGCCGGCGACTACTGGGTGCCCCCTGCGGGCATGGAGGTCAATATCTTAAAACCACAGCAAGATGCCAGGGTCATCGCCTGGCAGGTGCAGGAGCGGGAGCGAGCCCCCGGGTTTCTCGGGGCATTGCTGGGGGGCAAATGGTTGTTATACCCGCCACGGCAGGCGTGGGAGCTGCCGCTGTAGCTGTAGCGACGGGAGAAAGCCTGACGGGCATGATTGCCGGGACTGCGGTGCGGTATACCAGAACGGCAACTACTTTTTTGCTGCCAGCAGGCGGCCTCGGCATGGCGACGGCGGCTGAACCTGAAGAACAGCCATCAAATACATTTACCCTGAAGCAAGCTCAGGATTTTGTTTACTGGCCCGATTAAGGAGCGGATAAATGGATTTTTTTGAGAAATTTAAGCAGGCCGAATACGATTTTACTTACGGTGCGGAGGATGACCCGGAACATCATAACGCCTTACAGGTGGGTTTAGTGGCATGGTTTTACCTGGATAAAGGATATACCAAAGAAAACCGGGCCAGAATTGCTGAAGCCTGGCAACTGTACCACAATGAGTTCGGTGCGAAATTAAAGTGGGGATATATTGATGATCCTAATAAAGATAAAAATTACAACGCAGCCTTAGCTAAAAAATTGAAAGGAGTAATCGCTGACAGTTTTGGTGATGATTTTTATTTTCACTGGTATTCGGATAAAGGGTTCCGTTATGCCAGTGACTACTCGGTAAGCGCTGGATCTCCGGCTGGCTGGTATGAAATGGTTCATAGGCGTATGAGTTATTTTTGTTTTTATTTACCAGTTGCAGAGTTAGTAAAAAAGGAAGAACTTAAAAATTTGCTCATCCGGTTTTGCACGATTTTAGATCCCGTCCATGGTTTAATGGGTTTAGGTGTGCAGCAATGTCAGGAGGAAGAACGATACCAACATTTAGAATATGATCTTGCTCAGGAGTTCATTGGTATAGATATTCCAGGTGGACGTACCGACAAACAGTTAAGGACGGGCCTACGCTCCGTTAACTGGTATACCTTTTTTAGCAATGAATGGCTAAGTAAATTGGGTGGGATTCAGTATTTACGTAGCGCTCTCAGTAACCCGCCGATTGAAATAATAAACTATGATACTGGCGTTATTATCCGCGCGGGAGAATGGCCGGAGTTAGGCTGGGTTAAGGATAACCCATACCCTGAACTGTACGTGAAAGTGAATAAGGTGCTTAAACCTATTCGGGCACCAGAATTGGATAGTATGGGTTATGGATCGATTGCCGGTGAAATCCGTTTTGACGGCAGCTCAACTGCCCGGTGGCTTGCCCGTTTTGATGTAGACCTTCCGCCGCTTGCCACTCTTTGAGCAATTTGCCGAACCCTTAAACCTCATACAGCGAATCATCGAACGTGTTCGCGGGAGAGTCATTTTCCCAAAAAGCAAAAACCCAGCCATAGGCTGGGTTCTTTAAATGAGTGGTGCCCGGACCGGACAAAAACGCCGGGAGCGTTTTTGCACAGCGCACCGCGCTGCCCGCAGGGCGAGTCGCAGGGATGCGACGAGTGAATCGAACGCAGTTCGATGAAGAGTCCGGCTCGCCAAAAGCAAAAACCCGCCTTGTGGGCGGGTTCTTTAAATGAATGGTGCCCGGACTCGGAATCGAACCAAGGACACGGGGATTTTCAATCCCCTGCTCTACCGACTGAGCTATCCGGGCAACGGGGCGCATTAAACCCGATTCACCTTTCGACGTCAACGAAATTCCGCGAATTCTGCGCCATCCGCCCATTCCTGCGCCACTTTGTTTGCGAAATAGTCATTTCACCGCGTTACGCGAAGAAACGCGTCCAGAGCGCTGAAAGGGGCATAGAAATCAACAGCGCAGGTAACAGATTGACCACCGCAAACATCTTGATGCCGCAGATGCGCAGGCCCGTCGCCAGCAACAACAGACCGCCCGTCGCGGTGAAATCGCCCATCATCGCGGGCGTCGTCAGCGGCAGGATAAATACCGCGCCGGCGGCGAGCGTTAGCTGGATGAGCAGCATCGGGATGGAGATCGCCGCGACGGCGGCGCCAAGCGTCGTGGCGAAAATCGTGGCGGTAAAAAAATCAAGAAACGCCTTGGCGATAAGCAGGCTGTTATCGCCGGTCATGCCTTCGCGCATCGCCCCAAAAATGCCGGTTCCGCTCGCGCAAAACAGCACGATGATCGCCACAAAACTCTGGACGAAATTATCCTGCGCGGGCCGCGCGTTTTTACCGGGCCGTAACCGGCGCGCCACGCCGTTCAGGCCATGCACCAGATTCACGATCCCTTTTTCGATGTAGCAAAGCTCGCCAATCAGCGCGCCGAGCAGCATCGAGAGCACCATCACCGGCAGGTTCACACACTTCACTACCAGCAAAATGCCAATACCGAGCGACGCCAGCCCGAAAATGGAGGGCATCGAACTGCGCAGCCGCTCGGGAAGCCGCTGGCTTAACGCCGCGCCAAGCAATCCGCCCAGCAGCACTGCCGCCGCATTGATAAAAGGTCCGGTTACCACATTGTGCTCCTGCTTAAGTCTGTGTCGCGATGGGGGTCAGCATAAGCCCGATGTCAGGTGGAGAAAAGCGCGCCTGATAAAGGCATTTTTATGCGTGTCTTATGCTTACTTATTTTAACGGTTTATTTAATCTCATAATAATCAAAATGATAAAAAACGAGCGGATTAAAATCATGCTTAAAAAAGCGATATTCTCTCCGCGCTGCCTTGCCCCGCGCGGCGTAAGGTGACATGATTGCGCGACTTTTCTCCACCAGACAGGGTATGCCGCTATGACCGCGCGTTTGCTATCAGCCGTCATTTCTTCGCGACATTGCACAATGCCGCGCGCCCGTCATGTCTGTCCGCCATACTTCCCCATGCCCACCATGCGGTGAGGCCACCGTACGCTCACTGCCGGACAACAGTAAAACCAGGCGCGTTCTGCTTTTACTGATGTCTCGCGGTCGGAGCTGGTAACCAGTCAGGCCATCATCGTTTCGCCGGGATACCGTCCCGTTGCCGTGCCCGAAGGCGCTTACACCGACACTCAGGGTTTTTGTGCTTATGAAATCGTTAAAAATTGCCGCCAGCCACGCCGTGGCTCCTCTGCTTTCGACGTCCCGCGATGTGGTGGGGCTCGATGGCACCGACTTTACCGACGTGGCCGCCGTGGTGCTCTCTGTGGCCGATACGCGCAGCGGCATTCTCGCGCTGCTTAAGCGCACCGGGTTTAACCTGCCGGTTTTTGTGTATCTTCAGAACGGCGAAAGCTGCGACGCGCCGGTCAGCGGCACGCTCACGGGAACGTCGCAAGAGTTCCTGGCGCTTGAAACCGCCGCACTCGCGTATGAAGAAAATCTGCTGCCGCCGTTTTTCGACACGCTCACACAGTATGTGGAGATGCAGAACAGCACCTTCGCGTGCCCTGGCCACCAGCACGGCGAGTTCTTTAAAAAGCACCCGGCGGGCAGGCAGTTTTATGATTTCTTTGGTGAAAACGTGTTTCGCGCCGATATGTGCAACGCCGACGTCAAACTGGGCGATTTGCTGATCCACGAAGGCTCCGCCAAACACGCGCAGAAATTTGCCGCGAAAGTGTTTCACGCCGATAAAACCTATTTCGTGCTGAACGGCACGTCGGCGGCCAATAAAGTCGTGACCAACGCGCTGCTGACGCAGGGCGATCTGGTGCTGTTCGATCGTAATAACCATAAATCGAACCATCACGGGGCGCTGATCCAGGCCGGCGCCACGCCGGTCTATCTCGAAGCGGCGCGTAACCCGTTCGGGTTTATCGGCGGGATCGACGAGCGCTGTTTCGACGAAGCGTATTTGCGTGAGCTGATTGCCGAAGTGGCGCCGTCGCGCGCGCAGGAGGCGCGTCCGTTCCGTCTGGCGGTGATCCAGCTCGGCACTTACGACGGCACCGTCTATAACGCCCGTCAGGTGGTGGATAAAATCGGCCACCTCTGCGACTACATCCTGTTTGATTCCGCGTGGGTCGGCTACGAACAGTTTATCCCGATGATGGCCGACTGCTCGCCGCTGCTGCTGGATCTCAATGAAAACGATCCGGGGATTTTCGTCACGCAGTCCGTACATAAACAGCAGGCCGGGTTCTCGCAGACGTCGCAGATCCACAAAAAAGATAACCATATCCGCGGTCAGGCGCGTTTTTGCCCGCACAAGCGGCTCAATAACGCCTTTATGCTACACGCCTCGACAAGCCCGTTTTATCCGCTGTTCGCGGCGCTGGATGTGAACGCCAAAATCCACGAAGGGGAGAGCGGCAAGCGGCTGTGGGCCGAGTGCGTGGCGCTTGGGATCGAGGCGCGTAAGGCGATCATCGCCAACTGCCGGATGATCAAACCGTTTATCCCGGATACGGTGGCGGGGCGGCCATGGCAGGATCATCCGACAGACGCGATTGCCCGCGAGCGACGCTTTTTCAGCTTTGAGCCGGGCGCGGCGTGGCACGGTTTCGCCGGTTACGCGCGCGAGCAATATTTTGTGGACCCGTGCAAGCTGCTACTCACCACGCCCGGTATCGATGCCGAAACTGGCGAGTACAGCGATTTCGGCGTCCCGGCGGCGATCCTTGCCAATTACCTGCGAGAAAACGGCATCGTGCCGGAAAAAGCGGATCTTAACTCGATCCTGTTTTTGCTCACACCCGCCGAAAGCGCGCAGAAGATGGCGCATCTGGTCGCGATGCTGGCGCGCTTCGAGCAGCATATTGAAGACGACACGCCGCTTGCCGACGTGTTGCCGACGATTTGCCAGAAATACCCGGTGCGCTATAAAGGCTACACGCTGCGCCAGCTCTGTCAGGAGATGCATAACCTGTACGTGAGTTTTGACGTCAAGGCGTTGCAGCGCGCGATGTTCCGTAAAGCGGAGCTGCCGCAGGCGGTGATGAACCCGCAACAGGCGAATATCGAATACATTCGCGGCAACGTGGAGCTGGTGCGTCTGAGCGAGGCCGAAGGGCGCGTGGCGGCGGAAGGCGCGCTGCCGTATCCGCCGGGCGTGTTGTGCGTGGTGCCAGGCGAAGTATGGGGCGGCGCGGCGTTGCGTTATTTCCTGGCGCTGGAAGAGGGCGTGAACCTGTTACCGGGTTTTTCGCCGGAGTTGCAGGGCGTTTACAGCCAGACCGACCCGGACGGCATTAAGCGGTTGTACGGGTATATGTTGCGGGCGTAAGGCGTTATTGGACGGGGCGCGTTATGGGATGGCGGGTGCGCGTTGCTTACCCGCCCTACAATCAGGGCGTCGTTTTACGTAGGGCGGGTAAGCGCAGCGCACCCGCCATAAAACCGGCCCCGCCGAAAAACCATACCTGCCATAAAAAACCAAAAATCACGCTTCTCCATCCGCCCGGCGGTACAGCCGCCGCGGGTGCCCAATCTTGCCGTATAACATCTCCACCGTCAGAAACCCGCTCTCCACGCAGTGCTCCAGATACCGTCGCGTGGTGGTTTTGCTTAGGCCCGTCGCGCTCACCACGTCATCAACTGAAAAAATCTGCTCGCGGCTGTCTACAAACAGCCGCTGCACCAGCGTCAGCGTACTCTCCTCAATCCCCTTTGCGCCGGAGTCTGGCCGGAAGCTACGCGCCTGCAACTGATACAGCGAATCCACATTCTGCTGATCCACAATCTTCCACACCC
This sequence comes from Cronobacter turicensis, assembly GCF_041222865.1. NCBI lineage: Bacteria > Pseudomonadati > Pseudomonadota > Gammaproteobacteria > Enterobacterales > Enterobacteriaceae > Cronobacter > Cronobacter turicensis. The sequence goes on from NZ_CP165997.1 coordinate 649,568, forward strand.
GCTGCTGCTCGCGAAACTGCACAAAGCGCTCCAGCGAGTGGTTCAGGCGCTTCCACGACACTGGCTTTAACAGATAATCGAACGCGCCGTTGCGGATAGCCTGGCTACAGGTGTCCATGTCGCTCGCGGCGGTAATGAAAATGACCGAACAGGCGCTGTTCTTGAGCGTCAGGCTCTCCGTCAGCGTAATGCCTTTGCCGTCCGGCAGATAATTATCCAGCAACACCAGATGTGGGCGCTTGTCGCGGATCTGCCGCTCGGCGTCGGCGAGCGTCGCCGCCATGCCCACCAGCCGCAAATACGGGTGCTGCTTCACCATTTCGGCGTGCAGCGCCGCCAGCTGGTTTTCATCTTCCACAATCAGTACGTCGGTCATCTCAGGTGGCATAATCAGGTTCTCCCTGCGGTTGGGCCGGACGAACGTCAGGCGCGTCAGGAATAAAAAGTGAGAAAATCGTGCCGCGCGGCGTATTCACTGATACTTCCAGCGTCCCGCCCGCGAGCTTCACATAGCTGGCGATAAGATGCAGGCCGATACCGTGATCGCCGCGGCGTTTGGTGGTAAAACCCGGCTCGAAGATCCTGTCGCGAAGCGCGGGCGCGATCCCCACACCGCGATCCGCCACTTCGATGATCAACTCTCGCTCATTCAGGCGGATCAATACCTCGACCGGATCGTGCGGCGCTTCAGCGCGCTGGGTGGCTTCGATGGCGTTATCCAGCAGATTGCCGATAACCGAAATCAGCTCCGCCTCGCCAAGCCCGCGGAACGCGCGCGCCATTTCGCAGGCCGGATCAAAGGACAGCGTCACGCCTTTCTCCCGCGCTCTGGCGCATTTGCCAATCAGCAGGCCGCATAAGGTAGGCGAACGAAACCGCCCGGAGATAAAATCGAGCAGCTCCTGGGTATGCTCGGTCTGGGCCTGAATATAGCCCAGCGCCTGGTCGTAATGGCCCAGATGCAGCAGCCCCGCGAGCGTCGACATCCGGTTCAACTGCTCGTGGCGAAGAATGCGCAGGTTATCCGCGTAGCGTTTCACCTGGCTTAGCTGCACGCTCAGGCTGTCGATATCCTTGCGATCGCGAAACGTAATCACCCAGCCCTGCAGCTCGCCTTCCAGCAGAATGCGCACCCGGCTTGCGATCACTGTCAGATGGTTGAACACGCAAATCTCATCATGCGTGTCGTTTTCCAGCATCACCTGCGGCGAGAAAAAAGAGACCGGGTTCAGTACCGCCTCCAGCGGCTGCCCGCGCAGCGAACGCGACGACACGTTCAGCCCCAGCAGCCGCTTGGCGGCGCGGTTAATCACCGCGATGCGCGAATGTTCGTCGATGGCGATAACGCCTTCGTAGATGGATTCCATCAGCGCCTTTTGCTGGCGCACCAGCAGCCCGATTTCTCGCGGCTCCAGAAAAAACATCTGTTTTTTAATGCTGCGGGTGAAGAACCACGAAAAGATAAACAGCGCCAGCAGCAGTAGCAGCGCGCCAATCAGGATATTCACCACTTTGCCAAGCGTAATGGTGTCGAGATAGCTGGTCAGATAGCCGACCGAGACAACGCCGATGACGTTACCCTGCTCGTCAAAAATCGGCGCTTTGCTGCGCAGCGACACCCCAAGCCCGCCCCGGCGAATGCTGGTAATGGTTTTGCCTTCCAGGACTTCCTGATTATCGCCGCCGATAAGCGGCGTGCCGATGCGGTCATGAAAGACAGAATGAAACAGGTGCAGACCTTTCTCATCGCCAATAACCATAAAGCTGGCGTCGCTGTGACGCGCCATGCCCGTCATAAAGGTATTAATCGCCGGAATATTACGTTGCCTGACGGCTTCGCGTAATGACGGAATGAGAGAAATCTCTTCCGCCTGTATTCTCGCGCGGCTGCTCATCTCCTGATAAAGCTGGCGGCTGACGTCGAGATAATAATAAACGCCGAGCGCCGTAAACAATACGGAGAAGAATATGATGAGATGAATAAATAACTTAATACGAAAGGAAAACTTCATCATTCATTGGCGCGCCGGAATGCAAACAGTAGAGAACTGTACCATTTTTTCAGGCGCTTACCGGAACGGCGCCTGAAACTTGTGATCCCCTGCACATGGCATAGCGCGCGGCGGTAACTGTTTACCCGCGTTACGTTTTTAGGCCGAAAAAAGGCCGCGCTGAATAAACGCCATAAAAACCACGCCTGTAAATTATGCGTGGATCACATCGTGTTAATTAAAACCATAAACGCCATAGGTGCCATTAAATTACCGGTATTGATTCGGCCTTCCTCACAAATTGTAAGGGTAACCTCTTTTAGGCTTAACGGGAAATATAACTACGGAGCTTAATAACAATGAGCACAACCGATGATTCTTACGTTGTACCCCGCACCCCGTCTGATACGAAGCCAATATCACTGAAAGAAAAGTGGTGGCATATCATGGATTCCTGGAAAATCGGGATTATTCCACTGCCGCTGTTTGTCCTCTCCGGCGCGCTTATCGCCATTGACTGCCTGGGCGGCAAACTGCCGAGCGATATCGTGGTGATGGTCGCCACGCTCGCGTTCTTCGGCTTCGCCTGCGGCGAGTTCGGCAAGCGCCTGCCGGTGGTCGGCAAAATGGGCGCGGCGGCGATTTGCGCCACCTTCATCCCCTCCGCGCTGGTCTATTACGGCTGGCTGCCGGATGTGGTCGTGGAATCCACCACCAAATTCTATAAATCCACCAACATTCTCTATCTCTACATCTGCTGCATTATCGTCGGCAGCATCATGAGCATGAACCGCACCACGCTGATTCAGGGCTTTCTGCGCATTTTCTTCCCGATGCTGTGCGGCGAAATCGTCGGCATGCTGGTGGGGATGGGCGTGGGCATCGCGCTGGGCATGGATCCGTTCCAGATCTTCTTCTTCCTGATCCTGCCTATCATGGCGGGCGGCGTGGGCGAAGGGGCGATCCCGCTTTCCATCGGTTACGCGACGCTGCTGCATATGGATCAGGGCGTGGCGCTGGGCCGCGTGCTGCCTATCGTTATGCTCGGCAGCCTTACCGCGATTATCATCGCCGGTTGCCTTAATCAGCTTGGCAAACGCTACCCGCACCTGACCGGCGAAGGCGAACTGATGCCGGATCGCGGCGACAAACCGCAAACCCAGACGCTGGCCACCGCCTTTAGCGGCAAGGCTGACGTCACCACTATTGCCTCCGGCGCGCTGCTGGCGGTCCTGCTCTACATGCTCGGTATGCTCGGCCATAAACTGACTGGCCTGCCTGCGCCGGTTGGCATGCTGTTTATCGCGGTCTTTATCAAGCTGGCGCATGGCGTTTCTCCGCGCCTGCTGGAAGGCTCGCAGGTGGTCTACAAATTCTTCCAGATCTCAGTCACCTACCCGATCCTCTTCGCCGTCGGCGTGGCGATCACCCCGTGGGAAGAGCTGATGCACGCCTTTACGCTCAACAACCTGCTGGTGATTGTCAGCACCGTGTCGGCGCTGGTGGCGACGGGCTTTTTCGTCGGCAAGAAAATCGGCATGCATCCGATTGATGTGGCCATCGTCTCCTGTTGCCAGAGCGGGCAGGGCGGTACTGGCGACGTCGCCATTCTTACTGCGGGCAACCGCATGACCTTAATGCCTTTCGCTCAGATTGCCACCCGCATCGGCGGCGCGATTAACGTCTCGCTCTCCCTGCTGGTGCTGAGCAATTTCCTTATTTAATCCTCAGGATACGTTGTTATGAAACTTGCGAGTTATCTCCATCAGGGCCGCCGCAGCTACGGCATTGTCACGGATAAAGGCGTGGTGGATCTCGGCTCTCGTCTCGGGGCGCATTATGCGGATCTCAAAACGCTGCTGGCGCAGGACGCGCTGGACAAGGCGCGTGGCTACGCCGATGCGCCCGCCGATATGGCGCTCAGCGACGTGATGTTTTTACCGGTTATCGAACAGCCGGAGAAGATCCTCTGTGTGGGCATGAATTACGCCGAGAAACGCAAAGAGTTTGACCAGCACAACCCGGCGCCGACGCTGTTTGTTCGCTTCCCCGATTCGCAGACCGGCCATAACGCGCCGGTGCTCAAACCGCGCCACTCCAGCGAGTTTGATTACGAAGGGGAGCTTGCGGTGATCATCGGGCGCGGCGGCGAGAACATCGCGCGCGAGGCGGCGCTCTCGCACGTGGCGGGCTACAGCTGCTACATGGACGGTTCGGCGCGCGACTGGCAGCACACCTGGTTTACGGCGGGTAAAAACTGGCGGCAGACCGGCGCGTTCGGCCCGTGGATGACAACCGCCGATGAGATCCCCGATCCGCACCAGCTCGCCATCCGCACCTGGCTTAACGGACGCATGGTGCAGGATGACAACACCCGCAGCATGATCCACGGCGTGGCGGAGCTTATCGAGTACATCAGCACCTTCACCCGCTTAAGCGCAGGCGATGTGATCATCACCGGATCGCCTGGCGGCGTCGGTAAAAAACGCACGCCGCCGCTCTTTATGAAGCCGGGCGACAAAATCGAGGTGGAGATCGAGCGGATCGGTCATCTGTGCAATGTGATAGCCGAAGCGCCCGTCGCGCAACCGGCGCCTGCCCACTAAGCGAAGCCGGACGGACGTATGAGCAATCTGGAACTGGTCACCGTGGCGCTCGCCCGCCAGCCGCAGGAGAAAACGCGCGTCGCGGCGTTTCTCGCCAGCCATCAACTGGGGATGGATGAGGACGTCACGCATGTCGTGGTTGCCGTGGCGCAGGGCGATATCGCGGGCTGCGCGGGGCTTGCGGGCAACGTGATTAAAGGCGTGGCGGTGGATGAGCGCTGGCGCGGCGAAAACCTTAGCGCCCGTCTGCTGGTAGAGGTGGAAAACCTGGCGATGAGCCTCGGCCACTTTCATCTGTTTCTCTGCACGCGTCCGTACAACCTGGAGCGCTTTCGCCGCTGCGGCTTCTGGCCGCTCGCGCAGTGCGACGACATCGCGGCGCTTCTTGAAAACACGCCCTCCGGCATCCGCCGTTACTGCCAGCAGCTCGGCAGGCTGAAACAGCCCGGCGCGCGTATCGGCGCGGTAGTGATGAACGCCAACCCGTTTACGCTCGGCCACCGTTTTCTGGCCGAACAGGCGGCGAGTGCGAGTGACTGGCTGCACCTCTTTGTGGTGCGCGAAGAGGCGTCGTTTTTCCCTTACCGCGAACGGCTCGCGATGGTGCGGGCAGGCGTCGCGCATCTGCCGAACGTCACGGTGCACGAAGGCTCGGCGTATCTCATTTCACGCGCCACCTTTCCGGGCTACTTCCTCAAGGAGCGCGGGCTGGTGGAGCAGGCCTGGAGCGGGCTGGATTTGCAGATTTTCCGCCGCTATATCGCGCCGGCGCTCGGCATTAACCGACGCTTCGTCGGCAGCGAGCCGTTCTGCCCGGTGACGCGCGCCTACAACCAGGCCATGCACACGTGGCTTGAGCGCGCGCCGGTGAGCGCGCCGCCGGTAGACGTTATCGAAATTCCACGACTTAGCCACGCCGCGGGCGAGGCGATTTCCGCATCCGAAGTGCGCCGCCTGCTCAGGGCGCAGCATTTTTCTTCGATTCGCGAACGGGTGCCGGACAGCACTTACGCCCTTCTTACGCAACGTTATCGCGCTGAAGTGGCCTGAATTCTTATCTGACAGGACAACCGTAATGAAGATAGTCAAGGAGGCGCTGGCGGGGACCGCCGAGTCCAGCGACCTGATGGTGAAAATCGCCCCGGCGGCGGGCGAGCTGGAGATTGAAATCTACAGCGATGTGATAAAGCAGTTCGGCGACCAGATCCGCCGCGTGGTGAAAGAGACGCTCGCGGCCATGGAGGTGTACGAAGGGCTGGTGATTATCGAGGATAAAGGCGCGCTGGATTGCGTTATCCGCGCCCGACTGCAAAGCGCGGTACTGCGCGCCTGCGAGGCGCAGCCGTTGCGCTGGGAGGCGCTCAAATGAGCAAACTTCGCCGCAGTATGCTGTTTCTGCCCGGCGCGAACGCCGCCATGCTCTCCACTGCGTTTATCTACCGGCCTGACGCCATCATGTTCGATCTCGAAGACGCCGTGGCGCTGCGCGAGAAAGACACCGCGCGCCTGCTGGTCTTCCATGCCCTGCAACACCCGATGTACCGGGATATCGAAACCGTGGTGCGCATCAACCCGCTCAGCACGCCGTTCGGGCTGCCCGATCTCGAAGCGGCGGTGCGCGCAGGCGTCGACGTGATCCGGCTGCCGAAAACCGACTCGCCGGAGGATATCGACGAGCTGGAAGGCCACCTGGCGCGCATTGAGCGCGAATGCGGGCGCGAGCCTGGCTCGACGCGCATCATGGCGGCCATTGAGTCGGCGGTAGGCGTCATTAACGCCGTGGCGATCGCCCGCAGTTCCCCGCGCCTTATCGGCATTGCGCTCGCGGCGTTCGATTACGTGATGGATATGCAGACCGAGCGCGGCGACGGCACGGAACTCTTCTACGCCCGCTGCGCGGTGCTGCATGCGGCGCGCGCCGCCGGGATCGACGCGTTCGACGTGGTGTGGTCTGACGTCAATGACGAAGCGGGCTTTTTAAAAGAGGTCGAGCTTATTCGCAAGATGGGCTTTAACGGCAAATCGCTTATCAACCCGCGTCAGATAGATCTCCTGCACAACGCCTATGCGCCGACGCAGGAGGAAGTGGATTACGCCCGCCGCGTGATTGCCGCCGCCGAAGAGGGCGAGCGCAACGGGCTTGGCGTGGTGTCGCTCAACGGCAAGATGATTGACGCGCCGATTATCAACCATGCGCAGGTGGTGCTGGAACGCGCCGCCGCCTCCGGCGTGCGCCGTTAAGGAGAGAATCATGAACCAGACAGAACTTCTGCATGTACAGTTTCCGCACCTGCGCAGCCTCACACCCTTCGACACCGCCCACACCGCCACGCCATGGCTGGCGGATGATGAGCAGAAACACACCCGTAAACTGTGCGCGTCGCTGGAAGAGGCGGTGCGCAAAAGCGGCCTGCGCGACGGCATGACGATTTCCTTTCACCACGCGTTTCGTGAAGGCGACCGGGTGATAAACCAGGTGGTGGCGACGCTCGCGCAGATGGGCTTTAAAAACCTGACGCTGGCGTCAAGCTCGCTGATGACCTGCAACGATCCGCTGATTGAGCATATCCAAAGCGGCGTTATTACGCGGATTTACACCTCCGGCATGCGCGGCAAACTCGCCGAGGCGGTCTCCCACGGGCTGATGGCGGAGCCGGTGCAGATCCACTCCCACGGCGGGCGCGTCAAACTGTTGCAGGATGGCGAGCTGAAGATTGACGTGGCGTTTCTCGGCGTGCCGTGCAGCGATGAATTCGGCAACGCCAACGGCAGCCACGGCAAATCCTGCTGCGGCTCGCTCGGCTACGCGATGGTGGATGCGCAGTTCGCCCGCCACGTCGTGCTGCTGACCGAAACCCTGGCGCCGTACCCGAATATGCCCGCGAGCCTGTCGCAGGATCGCGTGGATTTCGTGGTGCCGGTGGAGAGCGTGGGCGACCCGGCGAAAATCAGCGTCGGCGCGGCGCGCGTCACCAGCAACCCGCGCGAGCTGATGATTGCCCGCTACGCCGCCGACGTTATCGAACACTCCGGCTATTTCAACGACGGCTTCTCGATGCAGACCGGCTCCGGCGCGGCATCCACCGCCTGCACGCGCTTTATGGGCGAGAAAATGGCGCGCCACGGCATAAAAGCGCGCTTCGCGCTCGGCGGCATTACCGGCAGCCTGGTGGATCTGCATGAAAAAGGGCTGATCGAGGTGCTGCTCGACACCCAGTGCTTTGACAGCCAGGCGGCGGCGTCGCTGGCCCGCAACCCGAAGCACATCGAAATCTCCACCAATGTTTACGCCAGCCCCGCCAGCAAAGCGGCCTGCTGCGACAAGCTTGATGTGGTCATCCTGAGCGCGCTGGAAATCGACGTCGGTTTTAACGTCAACGTGATAACCGGCTCCGATGGCGTGATGCGCGGCGCGTCCGGCGGGCATTGCGACGTGGCCGCGGCGGCGAATCTCACGATTGTGGTGGCGCCGCTGCTGCGCAGCCGTATTCCAACGGTCGTCAAACGCGTCACCACCCGCCTGACCCCGGGGGAGAGCATTGACGTGCTGGTTACCGATCACGGCATTGCGGTTAACCCGGCGCGGCCCGAGGTGCGTGAACGTCTGGTCGCCGCGGGGCTAAACGTTGTCGATATTCATGCGCTGTGCGAACGCGCCGTGGCGATCGCCGGCGAGCCGAAACCCATTGAATTCACCGACCGCATCGTCGGCGTGGTGCGCTACCGCGACGGCAGCGTCATCGACGTGGTGCGTCAGGTTAAGGAGTAACGTATGGAACTTGATACGCCCGTGAATCCGGGCGTCACGCTTGATGAGCTGCTGGCGGCGAAAGAGACGCGCGCCCGTCGCCAGCAGGCGTGGCTTGCCCGCTACGGCCAGCCGGTCATTTCGCTCTCGCTGGTCACCCCTGGCCCAGTGAAAGACAGCGTGCGCTATCGCAACGCGTTCGCGGTGGCGGTGCAGGCCTGCGATCAACTGCTCTGGCAGCATCGCTGGCCGTGGCGCGCGCACGAGGTGTTTCACGCGCATACCGGCCCGACGGCGCTCTGGAGCGTGGCGCACCCGGCGAGCGAGATCAAAGCGCTGTGCGTGGCGCTTGAGCAGACGCATCCGCTCGGCAGGCTGTGGGATTTCGACATTCACTGTCCGCAGGCGGGCCAGGTGGGGCGCGCGTCGCTCGACCGTCCGGGGCGGCGCTGTCTGTTGTGCGATGAACCGGCGCATGCCTGCGCGCGTTCGCGTCGTCATCCGCTGGAAGAGGTGGTCGGACGCGTGGAGAAGATGATCGATGACTGGTTTGCCCGCGACTGATCCGCGCCCGGCGCGTCTGCCTGATGTGCCGTCGCTCGCGGTGGCGGCGCTGTACGCCGAACTGAACCTGACGCCAAAACCGGGGCTGGTGGACCGCGCCAATAGCGGCGCGCACCGGGATATGGATCACGCGCTGTTTGTCGCCAGCATCGGGGCGATTGCGCCGTGGCTGCGGGTGTTTTATCAGCAGGGCGCGCAGGACGCTGGTCAACCGGACAGCGAGATCCTGCGGCGGCTGCGCCCGGCGGGGCTCGCGTGTGAACAGGCGATGTTCAGCGCCACCGGCGGCGTGAATACGCATAAGGGCGGCATTTTCTCGCTCGGCCTGCTGTGCGCCGCCGCGGGCCGGCTGGCGGCGCAGGGTGAACCGCTGACGCAAACCACGCTCTGTATGATGGTGAGCGCGCTGACATGCGGCCTGGTGGCGCGCGAGCTGGCGCATGGGCGGCGGGCGGCGACGGCGGGGGAGCGGTTGTACAGGCAGTTTGGCCTGACCGGCGCGCGCGGCGAGGTGGAGAGCGGCTTTGCGACGGTGCGCCGCCACGTTTTGCCGTTCTGGCCGCACGCGCAGGGCGAGAGGGGGTTGCAGCAGGCGCTGCTGCGGCTGATGGCGGTTAATCCGGATACCAATCTGGCGTCACGCGGGGGGCTGGCGGGGCTGCGTTACGTGCAGGAATACGCGAGCAATCTGCTGGCGCGCGGCTGGGACGACGAGGCGTTGCGGGAGATGGACAGGGCGCTTATCGCGCGCAACTTAAGCCCCGGCGGCAGCGCGGATTTGCTGGCGGTGAGCTGGCTGCTGGCGGCGCTGCCTTGGTGATGCGGCATTAAAAAAGGCGGGTGCGCTGCGCTTACCCGCCCTACGATTCAGCCAAACGCTATTGTAGGGTGGGTAAGCGCAGCGCACCCACCAGATAACAGATTATCCGTCTTTTGTAGGGTGGGTAAGCGCAGCGCACCCACCGAACCGCCATCACCCGCCAAACCAGCGCTACGCACTCAAACCATCGACACGCTTATTTACGGCGATACATCCTCTGCGCGGTATTCACCTTGTAGAGATAACGCCGCGATTCCGCCGACGGATGACGGCTGGTCAGCGTCTCGTACACATCGCCCGGCGACAGCTGGTTGATGATATTCACCGCCCGATCTTTGTCGCTTGAGAACACGCGCAGCACACTACCCGCGCCGCCGTTATAGGCGGTGATCACGGCGTAACGACGCGAGGTCGGGTTGGCGATGCCGCCCAGATACACATTGTCGAGCATCGCCAGATACGCGGTGCCGGTATCGATGTTGCTTTGCGGATCGAACAGATAGCTGCGGCTCGGCGTGCCCCATTTGCCCTGGGAGCGGAAAACATCCTTACCGGCGCTGTGCTGCACCACCTGCATCAGCCCGAGCGCGTCGGCATGGCTGACCGCATAGGGGTTAAATGACGATTCGGTCTGCATAATCGCCAGGATCAGCGATTCATCCACGCCATATTTGCGCGAGGCCTGCCGCACCATGCCGATATATTTATGGGCACGCTTGTCGAGGTGGTTCGGCACCAGGTTAATGGTCACGCTGTAGATAATCCGCAGGCCGTTGCTGCGGCTCTTCAGGCGCGTTTGCAGGAGGTAGTCCGCGAATTTCGACGCGCGGCCTTCCCAGCGGATCGGTTGCCCGGTGTTATCCACCACCTGGCCGTAGAGGAACGGCTCGCGGGAGATCTGAATGTCGTTAACGTCAGAGTAGAGATCGATTGAGCCCGGATCGTCGCCCATCAGCAGTGTGGTAATAATCGCCTGACGCAGGCGCGCCGCGGGCTCGGTCCCGGCGATCGTCTCAACCGTAATGGTGCCGTCGTCGAAGTTAATGTGGCTGCGTGTCTGGTATTGATCGGTGTATTTCACGTAGTCCTTCGGACCCGCGATTAAAACTTCGTTAAATCCCCAGATGTTTTCAATGTTATGGGCAAACTGGCCCATCAGAATGTCAAACCCGTTGGTGTCCTTAATCCAGGCCTCGTTATAGGCGTTTTCGGCGTTTTTTTTGCTGGAACAGGAGATGAGCAACGGCGCAATCAAAGCGAGCGCAAATATTTTTTTCATCATTCCGGGCGTGCTGTTGGGTTAAATGAAAGGGCCAGAGGCCCTTACTGTTGTTCCGGCGGCGTGTAGCCTTCGATGTGCACATTTTTGCCTTCAAACAGGAAATTCACCATCTCCTGCTCCAGCAGCTTGCGATGCTCCGGGTTCATCATATTGAGTTTTTTCTCGTTGATAAGCATGGTCTGCGTCTTCTGCCATTGCGCCCAGGCTTCTTTCGAGATTTCGTTATAGATACGCTTACCCAGTTCGCCCGGATAGAGCTGGAAATCCTGGCCTTCGGCGTCGCGCTGAAGAAAAGTACAAAAAATAGTTCTGCTCATCATCAATCCTCATGAATGGCGCGAACGGGGCGGGACGCCACCGGCTCTGCGCGCACTTGCTGTAACAGGCGCTCTACGGGGGCGGCGAGGCCCACCGCTGGCGGCTGCGCTAAGTTATACCAGAGACCCGACGCTTCATCCATGCAGGCGGCGGTCTGCTGCACGCCAAGCCACATCGGCACGATATCCAGATGGAAATGGCTGAAGGTGTGGCGAAAAGCGGTGAGCTGCGTCAGGCCGTCTGCGGCAATGCCGCGCGAGTCCAGCCATTCCCGTAGCGCGGCTTCGCTCTCAAACTGCGGGAAACAGTACAGACCGCCCCATAAGCCCACCGGCGGGCGCTGCTGTAAAAAGAGCGAGCCTTCATGCTGCAGCAGCAGAAAATAGCCGGTTTTCTCCGGCAGCATTTGTTTGGGCTTCTTGCCGGGGTACTTCGCATAGCTCTGGTGGGCGAACGCCTCGCAACCATTATTGAGCGGGCAGATCTCGCATTTGGGTTTCGAGCGGGTGCAGACCATCGCGCCGAGATCCATCATCGCCTGGTTAAAGCGCGCCACGCCTTCTGCGGGCGTCACCCTTTCGCTTATCTGCCACAGGCGGTTTTCCACTTCCTTTTTACCCGGCCACCCTTCGACCGCGTAACAGCGCGCCAGCACGCGTTTCACGTTGCCGTCGAGGATAGGGAAATGTTTGCCAAGCGACAACGACAGCACCGCGCCTGCGGTGGAGCGCCCGACGCCCGGCAGCGCGGCGACCTCTTCGAACGTTTCGGGGAATGCGCCGCCGTGCAGCGTCGCCACCTGCTGCGCCGCCTTATGTAAATTGCGGGCGCGGGCGTAGTAGCCAAGGCCGGTCCACAGGTGCAGCACATCGTCGAGCGGCGCGTTAGCCAGCGCCGTCACGTCAGGAAAGCGCGCCATAAACCGCTCAAAATAAGGGATAACGGTGGTAACCTGCGTTTGTTGCAGCATGACTTCCGAGAGCCATACTTTGTAAGGGGTTTTCTCCTGCTGCCAGGGAAGGGTTTTGCGCCCATATTTATCGTACCAGTCGAGCACCTGGCGGGAGAACTGCTGTGCCTGCATCATTAACGCGTGGCTTCCGGCTTGAAGAAATCAGGGGTTGTGATTCCAGCACACGCCCTGCAGGCTGTAAACAGGAACTTTCCTGTGCTTGCATCGGGCAACTATCTTTGGATAATGCCCGTTTCCTGAACCACTACTCAAACAGACTAATCGCCATGAATAACGACGTCATTTCACCGGAATTTGATGAAAACGGTCGCCCGCTGCGCCGTATTCGCAGCTTCGTCCGCCGCCAGGGGCGCCTGACCAAAGGGCAGCAGCACGCGCTGGACCACTACTGGCCGGTGATGGGCGTTGAATATAGCGCAGAGCCGCTCGATCTCGTCGCGCTGTTTGGCCGCGACGCGCCGGTCACGCTGGAAATCGGCTTCGGCATGGGTTCGTCGCTGGTGGAGATGGCGAAAACCAATCCGCAGCAGAATTTTTTAGGCATTGAAGTGCACTCGCCGGGCGTGGGCGCGTGCCTGAGCGCCGCCCATGAAGAGGGCGTCGAAAACCTGCGGGTGATGTGTCATGACGCGGTGGAAGTGCTGGAGAAAATGATCCCGGACGGCTCGCTGCATATGGTGCAGCTCTTTTTCCCGGATCCGTGGCACAAAGCGCGCCATAATAAGCGCCGTATCGTACAGGCGCCGTTCGCGCAGCTGGTTCTGAGCAAATTACAGCCCGGCGGCGTCTTCCATATGGCGACCGACTGGGAACCTTATGCTGAACATATGCTCGAAGTAATGTCTTCGGTGGAAGGATATGAGAACCTGTCCCCGACTCAGGATTATGTACCGCGCCCGGCTTCACGCCCGGTGACCAAATTTGAACAGCGTGGCCATCGTCTTGGCCACGGCGTATGGGACTTAATGTTCGGGAGAGTAAAATAATGGCGAAGAACCGTAGCCGTCGTCTGCGTAAGAAGATGCACATCGACGAATTTCAGGAACTGGGCTTTACGGTAACCTGGCGTTTCCCGCAAGGCGCCACGGATGAGCAGATCAATACCACGGTCGACGAGCTTATCAACGAGGCAATCGAGCCAAACGGTCTCGCCTTCGGCGGGAGCGGCAACCAGGCCTGGGAAGGGCTGGTGTTCCGCCAGCAGATCGGCAAATGCACCGAGGAAGATCGCGAAGTCGTGCGCAAATGGCTGGAAGCGCGCGGCATGACGGATGTCCAGGTCAGCGAACTGGTCGACATCTGGTGGGATTAAGTTAAAAAACGGGTCGGTTCTGCCGACCCGTTAGCTTTTCAGGAGCGAGTATGATGCGTAAAGCGCTGCTGGGCGTATTGCTGGTGACGGCGATGCAGGCCCAGGCGGAATACAAATGCAGCGTCACGCCGCGCGACGACGTGGTGCTTAAGCCTCAGCATGTGCAGGTGGTGGGCGAAAACGGCGACCTGGTCATCGGCCCTGACGGCGCGGTGCAGTTTAACGGCAAGCCGGTAACGCTTTCCGCAGCCCAGCGCCAGCAGGCGCTCGACTACCAGAAAGCGCTGCGCGCCACGCTGCCGTGGGTCGATCAGGGCGCGCTGTCGCGCGTTGAGAAAGGCCGCGTCGCGCTGGATAAAATCATCGCCAAAGAGGTGGGTGAAAACAGCAGCATGCGCGGGCGTCTTACAAAACTCGACGCCCAGCTAAAAACGCAGATGAACCGAATCATTGAGCATCGCGACGACGGGCTGACGTTCCACTATAAAGCTATCGATCAGGTGCGCGCCGACGGCCAGCAGCTGGTGAATCAGGCGATGGGCGGCATTCTGCAGGACAGCATTAACGAAATGGGCGCCAAAGCGGTGCTGAAAGGCGGCGGCAACCCGCTGCAAGGCGTGCTCGGGAGCCTGGGCGGCCTGCAAACCGCCATCCAGAACGAATGGAAAAACCAGGAGGCGGATTTCCAGCAGTTTGGCCGTGAAGTCTGTACCCGCACCATTCAGCTCGAAGAACAGCGTCAGGCGCTGGTGGGCAGCTTAAAGTAACCGTAACGGGAGCGCCGACTCCCGTTTTTTTCCTGCTTCACGTTATCCCGCCAGATACATTCAGTTACAGAGAATCACAATCGCTTCCTCTTTGTCTTACTTTTTAGCACTACCCTCTACGGGTAACTTCATTAAGACGCGAGGACGCGGATGAAACGGGATATTTCAGCAGGGAGCCTTATTTCTTTCTTCTTGCTCGCTATCATCATGTTGAACGTCGCCGTACTCTGGACGCAAAATTACCAGGCCGGAAGCGGAGCCGTTAGCGCATCAGCCGATCGTTGCGCGGCTGCCGGTTTTGACGCTGCGCCGGGGCATTGTGAAGAAGATGCGCCGCCCACAGGGCCGCTGCCCGGCGAACCGCCATTACATGTGACCGACGACGTGTTGCCTCCTGCCAGCCCGCGGTTTCCCCCCGCACAACTCGCGCTCTACCGCGACGACGATGTTTATTTCCCGGATGACCTCCCTGAAGACGACTTCTGGCTGGAGGATGGCGTTGATTATCCGTAAAGGAATTCCTGGCCGGGTTTTTCTGGAAGACGGGCTGTAAAAAAAGAGGAACTCTGTTGGCGGTATAGGGCGCCGATGGTACTGGTTGTTCAGGAAAAACGGCCAGGAGGCGCGGTTCACATGCCAGTGATACTTCGTATAAAGGACTATCGATTCTTTTTTTATTCCAATGAAGGCAACCCGCGGGAGCCTGCGCATATTCATGTGCGCCGTGGCGGAGCGGAAGCGAAATTCTGGCTGAGTCCTTTCACATCCCTGGCACGAAATCATGGATTCGCTCCGCGTGAAGTGGCAGAGTTATTACTTCTTGTTACCCAACACCAGCAACAGCTTACCGGAGCCTGGTATGACTATTTCAGCTAAGCGCGTGAGCTTTGACGAACAAACTTTGTGGGTGGAACTTTCCGACGCGCGCATCATTGGCGCGCCGCTTTCATGGTTTCCGCGCTTACTCAACGCCAGCGATGAAGAACGCGCAAAGTGGGAAATCAGTCCATACGGCATCCACTGGGAAATGCTGGATGAAGATATCTCCGTTGAAGGCTTGCTGGCCGGAAGAGGGGATGTCACGCGCCAGCCGCCGCGGGTAGGCTAATCTCCTCTGTTTGACTGAAATTCACTCCCCCGGCGCCAGTGCGGCGAAAGCGGCGCGGATCTCGTCTTCCGGCAGGTGCGCGCCGATAAACACCAGCGTGCTTCGCGGCGTTTCGTCGCCCGACCATTCGCGGTCCCAGTCGGCGCTGTAAAGTCGCTGGACGCCCTGGAACAGCAGGCGGCGCGGCTCGTCTTTAATAAACAGCATCCCTTTGTATCGCATGAGATTGTCGGCGAACTGCAACAGCAGCCCTTCCATCACGCGGGAAATCGCATCCAGCGCCACCGGATAATCAAAATTCACCACAATGGATGTGATATCAGTCTGCGCGGGAGCCGCGAAGTGAAAGCGCGGCGCGGGCTGTACGATGCGCTCTTCCAGCATAAAGCCCTGCGTGTCGAAAATCAGGCCCAGATCCACCTCGCCATGCGCCACCGGATGCACCGGCGCGCGCGCGTTAATGCGGCGCAGGCGGGCCAGCAAGGCTTCGTCTTCGCCCGCCACGTCGGTTTTAGTGAGCAGAATGCGATCGGCGTAACCGATTTGCGACTGCGCCAGCGCGTAGCGGTCCATCTGCTGCCCGGCGTGCACCGCGTCCACCAGCGTGATGACGCCATCCAGCAGGTAGCGTTCACACAGGGTGTCGTGGGAGAAAAACGTCTGGATAATGGGGCCGGGGTCCGCCATGCCGGTGCATTCGATAATGACGCGATCAAACGGGCTGACGCCGCCGTCCAGCAGCTCCAGTAAATCGAGCAGCGCTGATTCCAGCTCCTGCGAACGGGTGCAGCAGATGCAGCCATTGCTGAGCGTTTTCATTTGTGTGGCGCGGCTGCCGAGGATCTCGCTGTCGATGGGCGTTTCGCCGAATTCGTTTTCAATCACCGCGATTTTGTAGCCGTGATCGGCCTCAAGGATATGACGCAGCAGCGTGGTTTTTCCGGCGCCGAGAAAGCCGGTTAACAGCGTGACCGCAACAGGTTGCATTTTTACCTCCGGTAATTGTCAGCAGCAGCGCATGCCGCCTTCGCCGCTTCCGCCGTAGCGCGCTTCCTGGCGCTCGCGGAAGAACTCGTCATAGGTCATGTACGGTTTATCAGGGTGATTGGTCTTCATATGCTCAACGTAGTTATCATAGTCCGGTATCCCAATCAGCATTTTTGCCGCCTGACCCAGGTATTTTTTCGCTTGCCCTAAGTTACCAAACATTATGTTCCCCAGACAGAAAAAGCCCGGCGGCGTGATGCGGGCCGGGGCTTGCAATTGTGTGCGTTGACGTGATTTAAGGTGGGTGCGCTTCGCGGACCCACCCTACATTTACCCGACTCGTTTGTAGGGCGGGTAAGCATCGTGCACCCGCCGTTTACAGGCCGAACCCGCCGTCAACTTAATGGTGTGACGACGTTTTCACGCCGCCTTCCGGCACCGGTACATAAGGCGTTTCTTTCGCGCAGGGCTGCGCTGA
Source organism: Cronobacter turicensis (assembly GCF_041222865.1). Classification (NCBI taxonomy): domain Bacteria; kingdom Pseudomonadati; phylum Pseudomonadota; class Gammaproteobacteria; order Enterobacterales; family Enterobacteriaceae; genus Cronobacter; species Cronobacter turicensis. The sequence goes on from NZ_CP165997.1 coordinate 666,522, forward strand.
ATGACGCGCCTTCATCACGGTGCGAACGCCGTAGAAAATGATGCTGTACACCACCACCAGGAACAGAATGCTCAGGCCCGCGTTGGTGTAGTTGTTAATAACGATATGGTGCATGTTGGCTACCTGCTGCTCGGTCAGCTCCGCGCCGCCTGCGGCGATACGCGTTTTGTACTCGTTCGCCATGTAGAAGAAGCCTTCCATCTGCGGGTTATCGCTAAAAAGCTTCATCCCGAGCGCCCAGGTGGTGCAGATAAGCAGCCACACCGCAGGCACCACGGTCACCCACACATAACGGGTGCGCTTCATCTTCACCAGCACCACGGTCGCCAGCACCAGCGCCACGGCGGCCAGCATCTGGTTAGAGATGCCGAACAGCGGCCACAGGCTCTTCACGCCGCCAAGCGGGTCGACCACGCCCTGATAGAGCAGATACCCCCACAGGCCGACGCAGCCCGCGGTGCCGACGATACCCGCCACCAGCGAATCGGTTTTCTTCAGGAACGGCACAAAGTTACCCACCAGATCCTGGAACATAAAGCGGCCCGAACGGGTGCCGGCGTCCAGTGCGGTCAGGATAAACAGCGCCTCGAACAGGATCCCGAAGTGATACCAGAAGCCCATATCCGCGGCCGGGATTATCTTATGGAACACGTGGGCGATACCGACCGCCAGCGTCGGCGCGCCGCCCGCGCGGTTCAGTACAGACGGTTCGCCGATATCTTTGGCGGTCTGCATGATCTGCTCAGGCGTAATCACGAAGCCCCAGGCGCTCACGGTCGCCGCCGCATGGGTAGACACATCTTTCAGTTGCGCCAGGATCAGCGGCGCGTTATCGGTGCCCAGCTCATGCAGGTTCGGCATCGTGATGCCAAGCCCGGCGGGCGGGGTATTCATCGCGAAATAGAGACCCGGTTCGATGATAGAGGCCGCCACCAGCGCCATCACGGCGACGAAGGATTCCATCAGCATCGCGCCATAGCCGATAAAGCGCGCGTCGGTTTCGTTCGCCAGCAGTTTCGGCGTGGTGCCGGAGGCGATCAGCGCATGGAAGCCGGAGACCGCGCCGCAGGCGATAGTAATAAACAGGAACGGGAACAGCGCGCCTTTCCACAGCGGCCCGGTGCCGTCGATGTACTGCGTCACGGCAGGCATTTTCAGTTCCGGGTTGAGGATCAGAATGCCCACCGCCAGGCCGACAATGACGCCGATTTTCAGGAACGTCGCCAGGTAGTCGCGCGGCGCCAGAATCAGCCACACCGGCAGCAGGGCGGAGACAAACGCATAACCCACCAGCGCGTAGGTGATGGTGGTGTCTTTAAAGGTCAGCGCCGGGCCCCAGTACGGATCGGCTGCGATCACGCCGCCAAACCAGATAGACGCCACCAGCAGCACCACGCCAATGACCGACACTTCACCCACCCGGCCAGGGCGCAGAAAGCGCATGTAGATGCCCATAAACAGCGCGATAGGCACCGTCGAGCAGACGGTAAAGACGCCCCACGGGCTCTCCGCCAGCGCTTTGACGACAATCAGCGCCAGCACCGCCAGGATGATAATCATGATCAAGAAGCAGCCGAACAGCGCGATAGTGCCCGGCACCGGCCCCATCTCCTCTTTGATCATCTCGCCAAGCGAGGCGCCGTTACGACGCGAGGAGATAAACAGCACCATGAAATCCTGCACCGCGCCCGCCAGCACCACGCCTGCGAGCAGCCACAGCGTGCCGGGCAGATAACCCATCTGCGCGGCCAGTACCGGGCCGACCAGCGGCCCCGCGCCCGCGATAGCGGCGAAATGGTGGCCGAACAGCACGTAGCGGTTGGTGGGCACATAGTTCAGCCCGTCGTTATTAATCACCGCCGGGGTCGCGCGCGTAGGGTCGAGCTTCATCACGCGGCTGGCGATATACAGGCTGTAGTAGCGATAAGCCACCAGGTAGACGGAGACCGAGGCCACCACAATCCACAAGGCGCTGATACTCTCGCCGCGACGTAGCGCCACCACGGCAAGGCAAAAGGCCCCGAGAACGCCAAGAAGCGCCCAGGGCAGATGTTTCATTACTGTTTTTTTGTCCATAGAAAACCTGCTTGTCAGACAGAGATAAAACCGGCTGTGACGAACATCCCTGGCGGCGCAGACGGCGGATAACCGAAAGATCTAAAACGCGCTTAATGATGACAAAATGCGCGCAGCGGCGAGTGGCGAAATGATTAAGCGGCACGATAGCCGCCCTGAATGGTCATATAGCGGGGCGAGCGGTTAACCGTCTTAAAAAGGCGGGGGAGTAATGTGAGGCAGGTCACGCGTACTCGTCACGCTCTGGATGTTATTTCGACGCGGCGTCGTTGAAACGCGCTTATAACAGCGCTGCTGGTGGGGGAAAGGCGTCGCAGAGCGCCTCGATAAAGCTGCGTATTTTCACGGTCTGGCGTCTGCCTGGTGGCACCAGCACATGCATCGGGCGCGACGGGCCTGTGTAGTCGGGCAGGATCTGCACCAGCCGTCCGGCTTCCATCTCTGCGCGCAGCACATCCGCCGGGCCGAGCGTCACGCCATACCCCTCGACGGCGGCATGCAGCAGCGCCTTCCAGTCATTAGCGCGAAAGCGCCCCTGTACGCGCGCCTCTTCGGTTTTCCCGTCTTTCTCGAACCGCCAGCGGCACGGATGGGTGGAAGACCAGATACCGTAAACGAGGCAGGCGTGACGTTCGAGATCGGACGGGGTTTGTGGTATGCCTTCACGGGCCAGATAGACCGGAGAGGCGCAGGCGATAAGCTTATAGGGCCGCAGGGGTTTCGCAATCATCGAACTGTCGTTCAGTTCACCAATGCGGATAATCACTTCATAGCCCGCCTCAAGCGGATCCACAATCGCGTCGCTCAGGGTCAGTTCGATATGCGTTTCGGGGTATTGACGCAGATAACGGGTGATAAAGGGCGCCAGCGCCGTCGCGCCGAAGGTCACCGGCGCATTCACACGTAGCGTCCCGGAGGGCGTGCCTTTCATCTCCTGCGCCACCCTGTCGGCGGCTTCCGCCTCATCCAGCACCACTTTGCAGCGCTCAAGGTAGCTACGGCCAATATCCGACAGGTTCTGACGGCGAGTGGTGCGGTTCAGCAGTGTTGCGCCAAGACGCGCCTCAAGCCAGGCAACATGCTTCGCCACCATCTGCGGCGACATGCCGAGCGCTTCGGCCGCAGCCGCAAATGAACCCAGTTCCGCCGCCTTCACAAACACCGTCATGCTGGTGAGTCGGTCCATGATTGCCTCCTGTTTGTTGTTTTTCTCGCGACTGAAAGCCGATTTATCTACCCAGCGTGTTGAATTACTGTTTTCTCACACCATCCACTGAGGAAACAAGCATGAAAATTGGAATTATCGGCGCCGGGTTTGTCGCGCGCGCTATAGCAACGCTCGCCCTTCGCGCCGGGCACCAGGCGATGCTCAGCAACGCGCGCGGGCCGCAGACGCTGTTCAGCCTGCGGGCAATGATCCAGTGTGAAACCGGCACGCCCGCACAGGCCGCGGAATTTGGCGATATTGTTGTGATCGCCGTGCCGCTTACCGCCATTGATCAGCTCCCGGCGCCGCAGCTTGCGGGCAAAGCGGTGATTGACGCCGTGAACTACTACCCGGATCGTGATGGGCAGGTGGCGGCGCTCGACGCGAAAACCCTCACCACCAGCGAGCTGCTGGCACGTAATCTGCCGGGCGCGCGGATAACCAAAGCGTTTAACGCCATCCCGATGAAGCAGCTGGAGAGCGACGGTCTGCCCGCAGGCGTAGCCGGGCGTCGCGCGCTGCCGCTCGCCGGCGATTTCAGCGAAGATAAAAAACAGGTCATCGCGCTCTACGAGGCGTTTGGCTTTGACGCGGTGGATGCCGGGCCGCTGGCAGAGGGCTGGCGGTTCGAGCGCGGGATGCCTGCGTATTGCGTGCGCATGACGCAGGAGACGCTGCGCGCGGCGCTCTCAGGCGCCACACGCTGAGGCGAGACGCTAAGGTTTGCGCGGGTCTAGGCGTCCGTAGCGCCCGCGCTTTTTATTCGTGGAACGGGCGCCGCGACAGACTCACTGTGCACAGCCTGCGACACCACCAAAAAGTAAACTGGTTTCAGACGGGAATTATTCGCTCAGGCTTAACAATGATACATGATATATTTTTACCTGTTTTTCACTTTTTAGGTGTGATACCCGTATCACCATCAACGTGAGTGAATTATTCCGCCACCTCGTATTTTTCGTGAAAATAGTGACTAAGTTAAATGCTGTTAAACTGCTATTTAGCGGCACTAAACTAATTGACACTCTGGTTTAAAAATTTCAAAAAATAAAATGTGTGCATTATCAGAATATTAAAAAGTCCGTCGGAAACTGCGCTGCGCCTGCAACAAAAATTTGCGTTAAAAGGAAAAAGGAAAAGGTGGAGATTACTGAAAAGTAATTGCGCTTAAGTGCCTACTTTTGCAATTTATTGAGCGGGAGAACCTATTTTTATTAACATATATTTAGCCGTTTCGTTGCGTTTAATTTATACGGCCAGTAAAAGTCGTTGAATTTTTTTGAATGGGGTTTTGAGAGGCCCTTCGCTAAAGGATCATTCTTTCACTGACGATAAACAGTTAAACAATTTTTATCATTTTAATGTGATGGTGAATGCAATGGCTTTAGTGACGTCGTTTGGCGAGAAAGTGAATAACCTCAGCGTCGGCAAAAAACTGACGTCGGGTTTTATTATTGTGTTGTGCATTATGCTGCTGATTGCTGGCGCCGGGATTTATGGTTTCCGCCAGGTGGATGAAAACGCCCGTAAGGAAACGCTCACCGTCAGTATCGTGACTGCCCTGAACGAAGCGCGAATTAACCGCACGCTGTTCCAGCTGACCAGTGAAGAAAAATATGCCGAGCTGAATGCGAATGCGCTGCGTCAGGTAGAATCACAGCTCGCTTCGCTGTCGCTATTTAATATGGATACTGAAGGCCGCACCCGGTTTGCCGCCATGCAGACGAACCTGCAAAGCTATCTGACAGTACGCGATAGATATATTCAAACGCTGCGCCAGCGCAATACGCTGGCCGCCGATCTGCATGAACAGTGGCCGTCGCATTTTATCGACCAGGCATCGATGTACAGCGAGCAGGCTGACGCCAGCCCGCAGGCCGCCATGCTGGCCGCCCGTCTCGCCGCGAAAGCGCAGCAGGTGCAGAGCGCCGTCGACGCGCTGGTTAGCCGCGGTGACCGTGAAACGCTGAATCAACTCAACGACCTTCTGACCGGCATCGACGCGACTGCCTCGCTGCTTGGCGCCAGCACCCGGGATACGCCGCTTCCGTGGCTTTCCGCCCTTGCCGATCAGACCCGTATGCTGCACAGCAGCGCCGCGCTGTTTGTTTCAGCGTTTGGCGAACAGCAGGCGCAGTCGACCGCGCTTAGCGCTGCCGCCAGTCAGTTGAACGAAACAGTCAGCGACTTCCACGAGTTTCGTAAAATGCGCATGGCGAAATCCATTACCCATGTCGAAACGCTGATGCTCGGCGGCACGCTGGCAGGCGTCCTGTTTGGCCTGCTGGTTGCCGCCTTCATTACCCGTAATATCACTCGCCCGCTGCGTGAAACGTTAGATGTGGCGAACCGCATCGCGCAGGGCGATCTGACCGTGACCGTCTCTTCGCTGCGCCGCGACGAACCGGGCCTGCTGATGCAGGCGGTCGGCACCATGAACGACAGCCTGAAGAGCATCATTACCCGCGTGCGTCACGGCGTGGATAACGTTTCGCGCGCGTCGTCGGAAATCGCCGCCGGGAATATCGATCTCTCATCGCGCACCGAAGAACAGTCCGCCGCTGTGGTACAGACCGCCGCGAGCATGGAAGAACTGACCTCGACCGTGAAAGAAACCGCCGGTAACGCCCAGCAGGCGAGCCAGCTGGCGGCGCAGGCTTCCTCCAACGCCGATCGCGGCGGGAAAGTCGTGAACGAAGTGGTCGAGACGATGCGTAATATTCAGGCAAGCTCCGGGAAAATCGCCGATATCATCAGCGTCATTAACGGTATCGCGTTCCAGACCAACATCCTGGCGCTGAACGCCGCCGTGGAAGCCGCGCGCGCTGGCGAGCAGGGCCGCGGGTTTGCCGTAGTGGCGGGTGAAGTCCGCACGCTGGCAAGCCGCAGCGCCACGGCCGCCAAAGAGATTGGCGCGCTTATCACTGAAGCGAACCAGCGCGTTGAAAACGGCGCTCAGCTGGTAGCGAGCGCGGGCGAGGCGATGGAAGATATCGTCGGCTCCGTCGCCCAGGTGCGTGAGATTATGGATGAGATTGCCCGCGCCTGTACGGAACAGAGCCGCGGCATCGCCCAGATTGGCCAGGCGATGTCGGAAATGGACACCACGACCCAGCAGAACGCCGCGCTGGTGGAGGAGTCGTCCGCGGCAGCCTCGTCGCTCGAAGAGCAGGCGCGCGAACTGGAGCAGATGGTCGCCATCTTTAACGTCGGCACCGCCGCGCCGCGCCCTTCGGCGCCCGCCGCCGCCCCTGTCGTCATGACTGCGCCTGCGCCCAAAGCGCTCGCCGTGGCAGGCGCCCAGGGCGACTGGGAACACTTTTAAGCGTCAACCCAGGCACACATTAACCCCGGCTTGCCGGGGTTTTTTATTCTTCGGGCCTGGGGCGGCGAAACCCCGACATCGCCGCCTGGGTTGCTATACTCTCTGGGTTGCGGCGCGAATAGCGCTTACGTTTCCCGGCAACAGGACGTTCCCTTCAACCGGGCCCAGGAGAGATTATGATTGTGCTGTATAACGTGGCGATCGTGTTGCTGACGGTCGCGGCGATGGAAGTGGCGGCGGCGCTGACGCACAAATATGTGATGCATGGCTGGGGTTGGGGCTGGCACCTTTCCCACCATTCGCCGCGCAAAGGGTGGTTTGAAGTCAACGATCTTTATGCGGTGGTGTTTGCCGGCGTGGCGATTTTGCTTATCGCGCTTGGCGCAGGCGGGCGCTGGCCGCTACAGTGGATTGGCGCCGGGATGACGCTTTACGGCGCGCTTTACTTTATTGTGCATGACGGGCTGGTTCACCAGCGCTGGCCGTTTCGCTACGTGCCGCGCCGGGGTTACCTGAAGCGGCTCTATCTGGCGCACCGGCTGCATCACGCGGTGCGCGGTCGCGAAGGCTGCGTCTCCTTTGGTTTTCTCTACGCGCCGCCGGTGGCTAAGCTGCAGGCGGTGTTGCGTGAGCGTAATGGTCGTCCTGCGCGTGCGGCCGCTGCCAGAGCGCCGAAGGACGAGGCGACGACGCCGCGCCGCGAGAGCTGACGGCCATTGCGGCGCCTTTCGCCAGCAGGGCCAGTTTCTCGGCCTTGCTGGTGCCCTGACGCTTATCCCACGCGTTGACGCCCGCGCGTTTCACCTTCACGCCGATCTCCCGGTAGACCCCATGCGCGGTGGCGATAGCCCAGGCGCTGCGCAGCGGCAGTCCGGCAAGCCCGGCCCGCGCCGAGGCGTAATACGGCTCCGCTTCCTCCACCAGCCGCGCGGCGAGACGCGCCAGCGCCGGGCGGCGCGCGCGGTCTGCCAGCGTGTCAGCGCGCAGTCCTTCCTCTTTAAGCCACGCTTCAGGCAGATAACAGCGCCCGATGGCGGCATCCTCGACAATATCCCGCGCAATGTTGGTGAGCTGAAACGCGAGGCCCAGATCGCAGGCGCGATCCAGCACGGCCTCATCGCGCACGCCCATCACGCGCGCCATCATCAGCCCCACCACGCCCGCCACGTGATAGCAGTAGCGCAGCGTGTCATCAAAGGTGTGATAGCGCTCGTCGCGCACGTCCATCGCGAAGCCTTCCAGATGATCGAGCGCCAGCGCGGGCGGGATCTGATGTTCCAGCGCAACTTCCTGAAACGCCGCGAAATTCGGCTCGCGCATCGGTTTGCCCGCGTAAGCTTCAAGCGTCAATGCGCGCAGCAGGGCGATGCGCGCCTGTGGGGTGTCGGTGGGCGCATCCGTCGCCTTAAAACCGAGCGTCTGGCCGTCGGTGACGTCATCGCAGTGGCGGCACCAGGCGTAGAGCATCAGCGCGCTGCGCCGGGTTTTCGCATCGAACAGTTTCGAGGCGGTGGCAAAGCTTTTCGAGCCTGCTTCGATGGTTTCAGTCGCGTGCGTCAGCAGCGGTTTGTCACTCATGCATGCCCCTCCAGCATCAGCCCGGCGGTGGCCTTCGCCGAGCCGATAACCCCCGGAATGCCCGCGCCGGGGTGAGTGCCCGCGCCGACTAAATAGAGGTTATCGATACGACCGTCGCGGTTATGCGGGCGGAACCAGGCGCTCTGGGTGAGGATAGGCTCCACCGAAAACGCCGAGCCATGATAGGCGCCGAGCTGGTCGCGGAAATCGAACGGCGTGAACATGCGGTGCGTCACCAGTTGATCGCGAAGGCCTGGCATGTAGTGCTGCTCCAGGTAGTCGAAAATCCGATCGCGCAGGCGCGGGCCTTCGACATCCCAGTTCAGGTTCGCGGTGCCGAGGTGCGGCACTGGCGCGAGCACGTAATAGCTGCCGCAGCCTGGCGGGGCCAGAGACGGATCGGTGACGCACGGCGCGTGCAGATAGAGCGAGAAGTCGTCTGCGAGTGAATCGCGTTTGAAGATATCTTCGATCAGTTCTTTGTAGCGCGGCCCGAAGCAGACGGTGTGGTGCGCCAGCTGGCTGTGGTGGTGATTAAGCCCGAAATAGAGCACAAACAGCGAGTTGCTCATGCGCTTACGGCGCAGCGAGGCCGCCTGCGCGACGCCGCGCGGGTGGTGGCCCAGCAAATGGCTATAGGTGTGCACCACGTCGGCATTCGACGCCACGGCGCGCGCGGGGATGTGTCGCCCGTCGGCGAGCGTCACGCCGCTGATTTTATCGCCCTGGGTGTCGAGGCGCGTGACTTTGGCGTTAAGTTCGATTTCGCCGCCCAGATCGGTAAACAGCTTCACCAGCCCCTGCACCAGCGCGCCGGTGCCGCCGCGGGCGAACCAGACGCCCCACTGGCGCTCCAGCGCGTGGATCAGCGTATAGATAGACGATGTCGCGAACGGATTGCCGCCCACCAGCAGCGAATGAAAAGAGAACGCCTGGCGCAGATGATCGTCCTGGATAAATTTCGACACCATGCCGTAGACGCTGCGCCAGGCCTGAAGGCGCGCCAGCTGCGGCCCCGCGCGCAACATATCGCGAAACGAGAGGAACGGCACCGCGCCAAGCTTCAGATAGCCTTCTTTAAAGACCGCCTGTGAATATGCCAGGAACTGGCGATAGCCTTCGACGTCGCGCGGGTTAAAGCGGGCGATTTGCGCTTCAAGGCTCGCCTGATCGTTGTCGTAGTTAAAGACCTGGCCGTTCTCCCAGCACAGGCGGTAAAACGGCGTGACGGGTAAAAGATCGACATAATCGGCGATGTTTTTACCGGCAAGCGTGAACAGCTCTTCTATAGCCGAGGGATCGGTGATAACCGTCGGACCGGCGTCAAAAGTAAACCCCTGATCCTCATAGACATACGCTCGGCCGCCGGGTTTATCGCGCTGTTCCAGCAATAAGGTGGGCACGCCCGCCGCCTGTAAGCGGATAGCCAGGGCCAGGCCGCCAAAGCCGGACCCGATAACAACAGTTTTAGTCATGATGAAAAGCTCGCAGCCGGGGAGTTTGCTTTAGCACGGCCTGCATGGCTTCGCCCACCGGTACCGGGGGTTTGCCTGTCAGCAGTCGCGCCATATCCATTGGGGTCAGTCGTCCGGCGTAAAACCGGGCGATAAGCCCCGCATTCAGTCCATAAAAGCGCTGCATCACCTGCCAGCGTCGGTCCGGTTTTCCGGCCAGAAACAGCATCCGGTTCAGCAGCCGGAAAAAGCGCTGACGCCGCCACTGGCGCTGCGCGTAATCTGCCGTAAGCCCATACAGCGCCGCTGACGACGCAGGCGGCTGTGCGGCGATAAGGTCGGCAAGCGTTGCCGCGTGGGGCAGCGAATAGCCGGTCGTCGCGTGAAACAGTCCGGCGCGCAGGCCAGCGCGTGGCACACCCTGCGCCTCGCGCCAGAACGCCTGCGGCGCGCCGGTGAGCGTAATCGGCAGGTTGCCGCGCTCCTCACGCTCAAGGGTCGCAAGCCGCCAGCCCTGCGCTCGCGCATAACTGGCGATATTTTCCCGCGCGCGGTCGGGATCGAGCGTGGCGTTGTCGATGTAGTGGGTGTCTTCTATCAATAAGGAATCGGGCGTGAGCGGCAGCGTGTATACAAACCGGTAGCCGCCCTGCTGCGCCACGGTGGCGTCCATCAGGACAGGGCGCGTCAGGCCGTGGGGCGCGGCAAGCTGCCACTGCTGGCCGAGAAACGCCTGCTGGCCGACGGTGAGATGCGGGCTGGCCTGCCAGCCGCGGCCATCGATAACCGCGCGTGCGTGCAGCGTGCGCCCGTCGCTAAGCGTCACGCGTTGCGGCGTCAGGCTTGCCACCGGCGCGTTGCGCCAGAGGCGCTCGCCCAGCGTCTCCTGCAATACCTGAGCGAAACGCTCAGACGTAATGCTGTAGTAGCCGCCATCGAGCGTGCGCGTCAGCGCCGGGAAGCGCACCTCGTAGCCATCCCAGCGGTGCGCCACCAGCGGTGTGAGCCAGGCGTGCTGTTCGGCCGAGAGATCCGCCCCGTGAAATGACCAGGTGTGATTGCCGCCGGGCGCGTCGCCCCCCTCCAGTAAGAGCACGTTGAGCGCCGGTTGCAGCGCGCGCAGGCGCAGGGCGATAAGCCCGTTTGCCAGACCGCCGCCCGCCAGAATCAGATCCCATTGCGTCGTCATGAGGGCGCCTGCGCGAAAACAGGGCGGCGTTCGTCCAGCGCCTGTTCGGTAATCTGCGCCGCGCGGACGGCGCCGCCCGCCTGCGCCAGCGCGCGCTGCATGGCGGCAAGGCGCGTGCGGGCGTTGGTATCGCCAAGCAGCGTTTTCAGCTTGCGGGCAAAAGTATGGCGTCCGGCGAAGCGCGAGACGCGCTGCCCGATGCCGCAGTGCTCTACCCGTGCCGCCACGCCGGGCTGGTCGAACGCCAGCGGCACCACTAGCAGCGGCGTGGCGCTGGCGATGGCGTCCATCACCGTATTCAGCCCGCCGTGAGTAATAACCGCCTGCGACTGGCTGAGCGCCAGCGGCTGATCGGTAAATGCGGTCACCTGCGTGGCGCCGCTGGCCGTCAGCGCTTTCGCCTGGGCGTCATTCAGACCGCCGCAGTGCGCGACCAGCAGCTCGACATCCGCGTCGCGGCAGGCGCGGGCGATGGTGCGGAACAGCCCGTAACGATGCCCCTGTAACGTGCCGAGCGAGGCGAATACGCGCGGGCGCGCCGTATCCTGCGCCGTTTCCGCTACCGGCGGCAGCGGGGGGCGCAGCGGGCCGACCGCGTGAAAGCAGGGCGGCGGCGCGTGGCGCGGGAAATCAAGCGCGCTGAGCGTCTGGCTGATTTGCGCCAGCGGCGAGAGGCAGTCATGCAGGCCGCGGCGGGGCGACAGCCCAAAGCGCTGAGCGTGGTGGGCAATCACTTTACCCTGACGCCCCATCAGCCAGTCGTGCACCTGCTGGCTGGTCTGATAAATTTTGCGGGCGCGCGGGGTTTGCGCATAACGAAACGGCATCACCGGCAACGGCAGGCCCGCCTCGCGGTTGACCGGCAGGGCGCAGGCGACCGAGACGAACGGCAGCCCCAGCGCGTCGGCGACGATACCGCCTGCCGCTTCCATCTGATCGACGATTAGCCCATCCACGCCAAGGCGCGTCAGCGCGTCGGGCAGTTCCCGGCACAGCATGTCGGTGGTGCGCGCCAGATCGTTAATCAGGCTTAAGATGGCCGGGCCGCCGGGATGGGCGGTCAGGCGTAAGGTGCGGGCGAGGCTGCCGGGCGGATGGCTCGCTTCGCCCACCGGGTAAAAGCCGATGCGCGGATCGTCAAGCAGCGTGCGGGCCTCGGCCTGCTGAATAAAAGTGATGCGGTGCCCGCGCGCGATAAGCGCCTGCGCGAGCGCCTGCATGGCATGAACGTGACTGTATAGCGGCGGCGTGATGACGGCGTAGTGGCTCATTCCTCATCCCCGGCGCGCACCAGCCGTGCTTCCCGCAGCGCGCTGAGGCTGGCGCTGCCGGTACAGAAACAGGCGACCCGCAACTGCTCAATCACCACCGCGAAATGATCCAGTACGGCGCTGGTGGACGTCGTCGCGCTGCCGAGCACCGCCGCGGCCTGGCCGACCAGGGTCGCGCCCATGGCGAGCGCTTTGGCGGCATCGATGCCGTCGCGAATACCGCCGGAGGCGATAAGCGGCATTGACGGAAACGCCTGATGTATCTGGCGCAGCGCCTGGGCGGTGGGAATGCCCCAGTCGGCGAAGGCCATCGCCACGTTGCGCGCATGCGTGCTGGCGGCGCGTTCGCCTTCGACCGCGGCCCAGCTGGTGCCGCCTGCGCCTGCCACATCCAGCATCGCGACGCCCGCCTCTTTAAGCTGGCGCGCTACCGGCACCGAGAGCCCGGCGCCGACTTCTTTCACCACCACCGGCACGGGCAGGGCGTTTACGACGCGTTCAATCGCCGCCAGCACGCCACGCCAGTCGCGATCGCCGCCGGTCTGGAGCGCCTCCTGCAACGGATTGAGATGAATAATGAGCGCATCCGCCTCCACCATATCGACGGCGCGCCGGGCGTAATCGAGTCCCTGGAGGCTGCCTATCTGCGCGGCCCCGAGATTAGCCAGCAGCGGGATATCCGGCGCGTACTGGCGCAGCTCTCCCGTCAGCCCCCAGTTATCTTCGCTCTCCAGCGCCACGCGTTGCGAGCCGACGCCCATCGCCAGCCCCAGCGTTTGCGCCGCTTCGGCGAGATGCCGGTTAATATCGCTCGCGCGCCGCGCGCCGCCGGTCATGGAGCTAATCAGGAGCGGCGCTTTCATCGCGCGGCCAAACAGGCGAGTGCTGAGATCGATGTCGTCGAGCGAGAGCTCCGGTAGCGCGCAGTGCTCGAAGCGCCACTGTTCAAAGCCGGTGCGAACAGTCTGTTTAGCCCGCTCCGGGTGCAGCACGATATCCAGATGATCGTTCTTGCGTTGGCTCAGTTCCATGTCCTTCATTCATACTCCAGTAACAGTCGCTGTCGGCGGCACGGGGCGCGTTCAGCCAAACATGGCCAGCTGTTTATCAAACCAGGCGTACATAAAACGGCGGGTGGACGCGCCGCGTGAACAGGCGCCGGCGAGATGTTCGTCGGCGCGCAGCAGGTGATCGCGCAGGCGCTGATGCACCGCCTCCGGGCCGAGCATCGCCACCAGGGTCGATTTTCCTGCGTCTTTGTTGATGTCTTTGCCGGTATTGCTCAGGCCGTCCGCCAGATCGTCAAGCAGCTGGAACGCCTGGCCGAGATGGCGCGAAAACTCGCGCAGCTTGTGGCGTACTGAAGCGGAAGCGCCTGCGGCGATGGCGGCGATTTGCAGCGTGGCGTCAAAGAGCACGCTGGTTTTGAGATCGTTGGTCGCGAGTATCGCCTCGGCGCTGCGGGCCTGGTTGCCTTCGCTGAGATCGCGAAACTGCCCCTGTACCAGCCCCTGCAACCCGACGGCGCTGGAAAGCTCGCTGACCGCCTGGGTTTTGCAGCTATCGGATAATGGGCTGGCCTGCGCGATGACGCCGAATGCGCGGCTGAGCAACGCGACCGCCGCGAGGATCGCCACGCTTTCGCCATACTGGCGGTGGATGGTCGGTTTACCGCGGCGCAGCAGGGCGTTATCCATACACGGAATGTCGTCCAGCATCAGCGAGGCGGCGTGCACCATCTCCACGGCGCAGGCGAGATCCATCAGCGCAGGCTGGCTGGCGTCGCAGCCGAGATCGCACGCCGTGAGGATAAGCAGCAACGGGCGCACCCGCTTACCGGGCGTCAGCGCGCCTTCGCGCATCGCGGCGCAGACCAGATCGCGCTCCTGGCCCGGCGGCAGAAGCTCGTCAAGGCGGGTTTGCAGCGCATCGTGCAGCGCCTGCAATTCGATTTCCTGCCCTGAAGATGTCACGGCGTTAGCGTTCATGTTAAGGCCTCTGATGGTGTCCGTTATCGCTGTGGAATGGGAGAAATTGAAAGCGCAACTGCGCGCGCGTGCCGCCATCAGGCGTGCAACAGTCGTCGCATCAGGCGAAATGTGGGATTTTTTGTGTCTGGACAACTGATTATCTTCACGGTCAACTTTCCGGGTGCTTTCTTAAAAAGCGTAGCGTAATCCCGAAAAATTTCTTCGGCTAACCCCAACGTGGCACAAAACTTTACATTTCTGTGGCGCGTTGTACAGGTTTATATGAGCAGCGTGTGCAATAGCGTCATGACCTGGCGCACTTCATCCGCCGTCAGCGCGCCATCTTTGGCGAAGCGAATGCGGCCATCTTTATCCAGTACCACCACGGCTGAACCGCCCGGCTGAAGCCGCCAGGCGCGTTGCACCGCGCCTGTGCCGTCGAGCACGAAGATAGAGGAAGGGTACTCTTTTTTGGTGCTTTCCAGACTGCGGCGCACAAAGATGGCGCTGCCTGGAATGGCATCGTCAGTGTTGATTATCGTGGTGGCCTGAAATTTATCTGCCGGCAGGCGGGCCGCCGCGATGGCGTCGCTGATGCCTTTATTCAGATCTTTCGCCGAGAGCCTGCCTGCCACATGCAGCACAAGCCCCACCTTGCCGCTGAGCCGCGCGCTGTTCCAGTCGCGATAATCTATCTCGCCCTGATTAAGCGTCAGTTCGCCGCGCTCATCCACGCCGACCGGCGCCACCCGTTCTCCTTGCGCCAGATTATGCGCACAGGCGAAAAAGGGCAGCAGAGTGCAGATGAGCAGTAACGGACGCAGCATGGGAAATCCTCAGCATGGGGAAGTTGGGAAAAGTGTAGTGGAGTTTGCCCGGTTCGGTTGGAAAGGGGGGCAAGTTACGGGTTCACGTTAAGCCGTTTCTGGATTTTTGATTTGTGCGAGTAAGGATATTGTTGATTTTAAAACGTTCTGGAGAATAAAGCTGGATAAAACAGGGAGGAAAGAATAATGGCTTACATTGCGACAACACCGCGGGCTTACACAGGACAAGTTGTTGGTAATGGTCAATGTGTCGCATTTACACAACGAGCAGCCAATATGCCTCATACCATAGCGTGGCGTCGAGGCGCATTAGTAAAAGGCAATGACAGTATTGCTCCAGGAACCGCGATAGCTACATTCGATCAAAATGGAAGGTATGGTAATCATACGGATGGGCGTTCGCATGCAGCTATATATCCGGGACAGAACGCTCATGGCATCGTTGTGGTGAATTAATGGATGGGGCATGCTCTTGACAGCAATAGCAGGCGAGTATCGAAACCGCATTCCGTTAGTGAGCGCCTCATTCGTTTTATTCCTCAGCCGCGCCTGGAGTATGTTGGAGATAATGATTATGTGGTGGAGTAAAGCCGCTCTAATCAGTATTGGTGTAATGTTTTCTTCTGGCGCGGCATGGGCTGAAAAAATTCAGTGCCCGAATACTCTGCCAGATAAAAATCACGTCCACAGGCTGAATCTGGTCGATGTGTTTGAGGGCCCGCCGGAAGAACTCGCGTCCTTATTGCCGGATACGGACGATGAAATGGTATGGACATTAAGCGATTCGCAAAACTATGCAAAGGCGCATAACACAGCCGTTTTTCTGGTGTGCCAGTATCAGGGCACCGCAAAAAAAATCACGCTGAAGGTGCCAGCCGGTGCCAAAAAATGTATGGCCTGGTTTGGGGATACTAAAGATGATTTTTATGCCGGGTGTGAGTAGTGGTTTTGGGGGATTTAAGACGATTACATCATTTCGGGTGTTGACCCGATATATATACGCAGGCTGCTCTTGAAGTACCTTTTAATCCTCTATTGTGTTGCCAGAAGCCCAACAGTCAACAAAAAAGCCACCCTTGCGAGGTGGCTTAATTATATGATTTTACAGCTAAAATTTGGTGGCCCCTGTTGGGTTTGAACCAACGACCAAGCGATTATGAGTCGCCTGCTCTAACCACTGAGCTAAGGGGCCGTGGCGCTGGATTATAAAGTAACTGGCGATGCCAATCCAGTCTCGGTGTCGCGGCTGCTGAATTTGTAAGCAAGCGCGGCGTAAAGCTTTATACTTTACAGATCCGAGAGTTAACGGGAGAGGACATGATCAACGATATTCTTGAGCCGGGCTTGCGCGTGGTCTTTTGTGGGATCAATCCGGGAAAGTCGTCCGCACATACGGGCTTTCACTTTGCGCATCCTGGCAATCGCTTCTGGAAAGTTATCCATCTGGCAGGGTTCACGGATCGCCAGCTGAAGCCTGAGGAAGAGCGGCATCTGCTGGATACGCGCTGCGGCATTACGAAACTGGTAGAGCGCCCTACGGTGCAGGCAAACGAAGTGGACGTGAAAGAGTTGCACGAAGGCGGGCGTAATCTGGTTAAAAAAATTGAGGATTTCCAGCCGGACGCGCTCGCGGTACTGGGCAAAAAAGCGTACGAGCAGGCGTTCAGCCAGCGCGGCGTTAAATGGGGTAAACAGAATCTGAAAATCGGCAAGACAGAGATTTGGGTGCTGCCTAACCCGAGCGGGCTGAATCGCGCCTCGCTCGATAAGCTCGTAGAAGCCTACCGGGAACTCGACGAAGCGCTGGTGGCGCGCGGCAGATAATATAACGGCGCAGCCTGCGCCGCGCCGTTATCTTCTCAAGAGGGCAGGTGGCTTAGCCGCCGGCCTGTTCAATAATCAGCTTACCGAGCGATGACTGGATGCGGAAGCAGAGCGTCTTGATTTGCGACTGATACATCGTGATGACGATGTCGTTCAGTTCCGGCGTCATCCCGTCTTTAAGCGCCAGATATTTACCCGATCTTGCGGATAACGCATCCATTTCGGCAGCGTAACGGCTGTAGGTTTTCGGGCCGTAATGTTTGAGCGCGTCGAGCTCTTTACGGCAGGTCGACATGCTGTCGGTACTTTCAGAGGCAGCGGCGAAAGGTTTGCTTTCAGGCGCCTGTTGCGCAGGCTGCGAGGCGGCGACCGGAGCGGGCGCTGGCGCGAGTGGCGTTACCTGGCTTTTTGGCGGCTGGCTGGCGCATCCGGCCAGTAAAACGCATGTCATGAATAACAGCGACTTGTTCATCCCGGGTCCTTGCAAAGTTATCAACGCGACGGTTCATTTTTATACGCAAAATCTCCCAGCAAATTACGCAGAATCCATATCTGTGACAAATTGTTTTTTCTGATTAATCCACGTACATCACGGCAATTTATTGTTGCATGCCAGTTTGTTGAAAGGAACGGCGAAAACACCGCCACAGCTATTTCTGTCGCCAATAAAAAAGCCCTCCGGAGAGGGCTTTTTAAAGGCGTTGCCAGAGACGATTAATCGTCCAGGAAGCTGCGCAGCACTTCAGAGCGGCTCGGATGACGCAGCTTACGCAGCGCCTTCGCTTCGATCTGACGGATACGTTCGCGGGTAACGTCGAACTGTTTACCCACTTCTTCCAGCGTGTGGTCGGTGTTCATGTCGATACCGAAACGCATACGCAGCACTTTCGCTTCACGCGCGGTGAGACCGGCCAGCACGTCGTGCGTCGCCGCACGCAGGCTTTCGGTGGTCGCGGAGTCCAGCGGCAGCTCGAGGGTGGTATCCTCGATGAAATCGCCCAGATGCGAATCTTCATCGTCGCCAATCGGCGTTTCCATGGAGATAGGCTCTTTGGCGATTTTCAGCACCTTACGGATTTTGTCTTCCGGCATCAGCATGCGCTCGGCCAGCTCTTCCGGCGTCGGCTCGCGGCCCATCTCCTGCAGCATCTGGCGGGAGATACGATTGAGCTTGTTGATGGTCTCAATCATATGCACCGGAATACGAATGGTGCGCGCCTGATCCGCGATAGAGCGGGTGATGGCCTGACGGATCCACCAGGTGGCGTAGGTGGAGAACTTATAACCGCGGCGGTATTCGAACTTATCTACCGCTTTCATCAGACCGATGTTGCCTTCCTGAATCAGATCGAGGAACTGCAGACCGCGGTTGGTGTATTTCTTGGCGATAGAAATAACCAGACGCAAGTTTGCTTCAACCATCTCTTTCTTCGCACGACGGGCTTTCGCTTCGCCGATAGACATGCGACGGTTGATATCTTTAACTTGCTCGATAGTCAGGCCGGTTTCTTCTTCGATCTGCTGCAGTTTTTGCAGGCTGCGGTGAACATCATCCGCCACGTCGTGGAGCTTTTCAGACCACGGTTTGTTCATGGCGATAGCCGCGTTAAACCAGGTTTCGCTGGTTTCGTTGCCGGTGAAGAGAGTGATGAAGTTCTTCTTCGGCATTTTGCACTGTTCAACGCACATCTTCATGATGATACGTTCCTGGGTACGCACGCGGTCCATCATGATACGCATGCTGTTCACCAGGTAGTCGAACTGTTTCGGCACCAGGCGGAACTGTTTAAACACCTCAGAAAGCTTCAGGATCTCTTCCTGAGACGCCGCGTTGCTGCGGCCTTTCGCTTTGATAGTGTCGCGGGTCACTTCGTACTGGGTACGCAGTTCGCCGAATTTCTCGCGGGCCAGTTCCGGATCGATGCTGTTGTCGTCGTCGCTGCTGTCGTCGTCAGACTCTTCGTCTTCATCTTCGTCATCATCCATCTCTTCCTGAGAGAGTTCAGAGCCGACGTGCGTTGCGGTAGGCGCCAGATCTTCTTCGGCGTTCGGATCGACAAAGCCCGTGATCAGATCGGAAAGACGCGCTTCGCCCGCTTCAACGCGATCGTACTGCTCCAGCAGATAGGTGATCGCTTCCGGGTATTCAGCGACGGAGCACTGAACCTGGTTGATACCGTCTTCGATGCGCTTAGCGATGTCAATTTCGCCTTCGCGGGTCAACAGTTCAACGGTACCCATTTCACGCATGTACATACGAACCGGGTCAGTGGTGCGCCCGATTTCAGATTCAACGCTTGAGAGCACCTGGGCCGCAGCTTCTTCCGCGTCTTCGTCGGTGCTGTTTGAGTTTTCAGCAAGCAACAGATCGTCGGCGTCCGGCGCTTCTTCCATCACCTGGATGCCCATGTCGTTAATCATTTGGATGATGTCTTCGATCTGATCGGAGTCGACGATATCTTCCGGCAGATGGTCATTGACCTCGGCATAGGTCAGATAGCCCTGCTCCTTACCACGGGTGACAAGAAGCTTAAGCTGTGACTGCGGGTTTTGCTCCATAAGACGGTATCCACACTTATTTCATGAGGTTGGTGTCGGTAGGCGTTGCCGCCAACAATAACGTATGCCCCGGGTTTCATATCACAACATGTTGCAAGCGACGGCGTCTCTTGAGTGCCTGAACGCTTCGACAGCGATATAAATCCACAGGGCGGTGCGGGCTGTTTTATTATTGCCGCTGCCCGGCAGTGCGGCTCTCGGGTGCACCCGATCGTCAATCGGCAATTAAGCCGCGGAATTTATTTCTTTGCGCGCGCTTCGGTTATGATGCGCACTTCTTCGCGCTCCGCCGCGTTAAGTCCCTGAGTGCGCGAGCGGGCGATTAATTCTGTTAGTCTCAACTCCAGCACCGAATCAAACATATGGTCCAGCGCGTCGGTGAACGTTTTCTCTGCGATATCCTTATCTGCTATATCGTCCCACGTTGAGAGTTTTTCAAGGGTAGCGGCTTCTTTTGTACCGCGATAATGTTCGAGCAACTGCCCGGTGGTCAGACCAGGCTGCGAAAGACAAGTATTAACCAGCTCGGTAAAGAGCTCCAGTCCTGGCAGCTTTGTTTTGTCTAACGCTGCCAGAGAGGGCACTAATGGCGCCAGCTCAGGATTCTGGACTAATAATCCTATCAGTATACGCATGGTTGTACGCTTTAGCGTCGGCGCAGGCCGCGTTTGCGAATTATCTGCCTGACGCGTCATCAACCGCTCAAGCTGGCTGTCATCCAGAATGCCGAGCTTATTACCTAACTCCTGACGCAAATAAATGCGCAGCGTTTCGCCAGGCACCTGACTGATTAACGGCAGCGCCAGCGTGCTGAGCTGCGCGCGCCCGTCCGGCGTGCTCAAATCCACCTGCGGCAGCAGGCTATTGAACAGAAACGTGGAGAGCGGCTGAGCCTGCTCCATACGCGCCTCGAACGCCGCTTTGCCTTCCTGGCGAACCAGCGTATCCGGGTCTTCGCCATCGGGCAGAAACATAAAGCGTAGCTGACGTCCGTCCGTCATGTAAGGCAATGCGGTTTCCAGCGCGCGCCACGCGGCGCTTCTGCCTGCTCTGTCGCCGTCGTAACAGCAAATCACGGTGTTCGTGGCACGAAAGAGCATCTGGATATGCTCTGCCGTGGTCGCGGTGCCGAGCGAGGCGACCGCATAGTTTATGTCGTACTGCGACAGCGCCACGACGTCCATATAGCCTTCCACCACCAGAAGGCGCGGCGGATTCGGATCGCTTTGCTGCACTTCATAAAGGCCATACAGCTGGCGGCCCTTATGGAAAATATCGGTTTCCGGGGAGTTTAAGTATTTCGGCAGCGCATCGCCTAACACGCGGCCGCCAAAGCCTATCACTCGCCCGCGCTTGTCGCGGATGGGGAACATCACCCGCTCGCGAAAGCGGTCGTAACTGCGGCCGTTATCGTTGGTCACCAGCATGCCGGCGTCGATAAGCGACTTGCGGTTTTCGCTGTTGTTGCCAAAACGCTTGAGCGCGTTGTCCCAACCCGGCGGCGCATAGCCAATCGCGAAACGTTCAATTACCGAGTCGCTCAGCCCGCGTTTTGCGAGATAGTGCCGCGCCGGTTCGCCGCTCTGCGCCTGTAACGCCTGACGATAAAAACCGTTCAGCCCGTCCAGCAACTCATAGAGCGTTTGCCGCTGATGACGCTCAATCTGCGTCGGCCCGCTACCCGCTTCGAACGGCACTTCCAGATTATGCATCGCCGCCAGCTCTTCGACGGTCTCGACGAATTCGAGCTTGTCGTAATTCATCAGGAAGTCGATAGCGTTGCCGTGCGCACCGCAACCGAAGCAGTGATAAAACTGTTTTTCGCCGTTTACGGTGAAAGAGGGGGTTTTTTCATTATGGAAGGGACAGCACGCGTGGTAGTTCTTGCCCTGCTTCTTGAGCTTTACCCGTGCGTCTATCAGGTCGACGATATCGGTGCGAGCCAGCAGATCATTGATAAAGACACGTGGGATTCGTCCAGCCATAAGCCCCGTTTTTATCAGTCCATAAACGAGAATAAGCCGCGCATTCCTTTCGGAAGCACGGCCTCTACAACTACTACTCTGTCTGTTTCAGGGGAGGATATCCCCTGAGGAATTAGTACAGACGAGTACGGCGTGCGTTTTCGCGAGCCAGTTTCTTCGCGTGACGTTTCACTGCGGAAGCTTTGGCGCGTTTACGTTCGGTAGTCGGTTTTTCATAGAATTCACGACGACGAACTTCCGCCAGAACACCCGCTTTCTCGCAGGAACGTTTGAAGCGACGCAGTGCTACGTCGAA
This sequence comes from Cronobacter turicensis, assembly GCF_041222865.1. Lineage (NCBI taxonomy): Bacteria > Pseudomonadati > Pseudomonadota > Gammaproteobacteria > Enterobacterales > Enterobacteriaceae > Cronobacter > Cronobacter turicensis. The sequence goes on from NZ_CP165997.1 coordinate 688,082, forward strand.
CGGCTCGTTTTCACGTACTTTAATTACCGGCATGTGCCTCTCACCTTTGATTAATTCGGTTCTGCTGGCATCAGATAGCCAGCTTATTTCAAAATGGTGCGGAATTTTACTGCAACTGCTGCTGCTTTGTAAAGCACCGCCAGGACCAGAAACGCGGTTTTTGTGCGGTCTATTCCAGGGGCACGCATTATACACTATCTGGTCGCCTGGGTTGAGCAAAGTTTTACATCGGCAGCCGTTGGCCCTACACTGCGCGGCAGGCGAGAGAGGTAAGAAAAACCATGCGTGTACTGGGAATTGAGACATCCTGTGATGAAACCGGCATCGCGATTTATGACGATGAAAACGGGTTATTAGCCAACCAATTGTATAGTCAGGTAAAACTGCATGCCGATTACGGCGGCGTCGTGCCTGAACTGGCCTCGCGCGATCACGTGCGTAAAACCGTACCCCTGATCCAGGCCGCGATAAAAGAAGCGGGTCTGACGGCGAAGGGTATCGACGCGGTGGCGTATACCGCAGGGCCAGGCCTTGTGGGCGCGCTGTTAGTCGGCGCGACGGTCGGCCGCGCGCTGGCGTTTGCCTGGAATGTGCCTGCGGTGCCGGTGCACCATATGGAAGGCCATCTGCTGGCGCCCATGTTAGAAGACAATCCGCCCGCGTTTCCTTTCGTGGCGCTGCTGGTTTCCGGCGGCCATACGCAGCTTATCAGCGTCACCGGTATTGGCCAGTATGAATTGCTGGGCGAGTCTATCGACGACGCCGCGGGCGAAGCTTTCGACAAAACGGCCAAGCTGCTGGGGCTCGATTACCCGGGCGGCCCGATGCTGTCGAAAATGGCGGCGCAGGGCACCGCGGGGCGCTTTACCTTCCCGCGCCCGATGACCGACCGTCCGGGCCTTGATTTCAGCTTCTCGGGGCTGAAAACCTTCGCGGCGAATACGATCCGCGATAACGGCACCGACGATCAGACCCGCGCCGACATTGCGCGCGCGTTTGAAGATGCGGTCGTCGATACCCTGATGATCAAATGCCGCCGTGCGCTGGATCAGACCGGCTTTAAACGCCTGGTGATGGCGGGTGGGGTGAGCGCTAACCGCACGCTGCGCGCGCGCCTTGCGGAAATGATGCAAAAACGCGGCGGCGAAGTGTTCTATGCGCGCCCGGAATTCTGCACCGATAACGGCGCGATGATCGCTTATGCGGGCATGGTGCGTCTGAAAGCGAAAGGCGAAGCGGGGCTTGGCGTGACCGTCCGTCCGCGCTGGCCGCTGGCGGAGCTGCCTGCCGCGTAACGCGTCAGCACACAGGTATAAAGAAAAAGGAGTGAATCATCACTCCTTTTTTTGTGGCCGCTTTTTGCGAAACCGGCTCCAGATTTTACTTTCCTGGCCGCGCCACAGGCGCTGAATATTATCGTGATGACGCAGCAGGATAAGACAGGAGAGCATCGCCACCGGGAACGTAAACTGCGGTTTAAACCACCAGACATAAAACGGCGCCACCAGCGCGCTGATAATCGCTCCCAGTGACGAGTAACCGCTCAACAACACTGTCAGAAACCAGGTGCCGGCCATCACGCCGGTAAGATCCCAGCCGATAGGCGCAATCGCGCCAAACGCCGTCGCCACACCTTTACCGCCGCGAAAATGGAAAAAGACCGGCCAGATATGGCCCAGACAGGCGGCAATGGCGATAAGCCCCAGCCAGAACGGCGTCACGCCCAGCGCATACGCGCCCCAGACGGGCAGCATGCCTTTCAGCACGTCGAATATCAGTACCGCTACGGCTGCTCCCTTGCCGCCAATCCGCAGGACGTTGGTCGCTCCGGGGTTGCCGGAACCGCTGTCACGAGGGTCGGGGAGACCTGCGATGCGGCAGACCAGAATGGCGCTGGAGATCGAGCCGCAAAGGTACGCGAGGAGGATCATTCCAGGCGCGATTGCACTCATAACGCTGTTCCGTTGTGAAAATGTCGTTGTATTCTCTGCATCTGTGGATAATACGCATATTTTGCCGGAAGTGGTATCCGGCTGGGCTAAAAACAGGCAGGGCCGTGATGGACATAGTATTTATAGAGCAACTTTCGGTAATCACCACTATTGGCGTTTACGACTGGGAACAGACCATCGAGCAGAAACTGGTGTTCGATATCGAAATCGGCTGGGACAACCGCGCGGCGGCCGCGAGTGACGACGTGCGCGACTGTCTGAGCTACGCCGACGTCACGCAGGCGGTGCTGGAGCACGTCGGTAATGGTCGTTTTGCGCTGGTGGAGCGGGTGGCGGAAGAAGTGGCGGAGATCATTCTGACGCGCTTTAACGCCCCCTGGGTACGCATCAAATTAAGCAAGCCAGGCGCAGTGGCGCAGGCCGCGAACGTCGGTGTAATGATTGAGCGTAGCAATAATCCGAATTAAAACATTTAAATTCATAATGAGTAAACCAAACGCGGGTATACCGGTCATAATGCAGGAACTTACGCGGCCGTCGCGCTGACTGCCGCGTTTTTTAGCGCTTATTTTTGGGGTACGAGGGTTTACTGAATGACTGATATGCACTCGCTGCTGGTGGCGGCGATCCTGGGCATTGTTGAAGGGCTCACCGAATTCCTGCCGGTCTCCAGCACCGGCCATATGATTATCGTGGGCCACCTGCTGGGGTTTGAAGGCGACACCGCGAAAACCTTTGAGGTGGTTATCCAGTTGGGTTCCATTCTGGCGGTCGTCGTGATGTTCTGGCGTCGCCTGTTCGGGCTCATCGGCATTCACTTCGGGCGTCCGCCGCATGAAGGGCTTGGCAAAGGTCGCCTTTCGCTCATTCACATTCTGCTCGGTATGGTGCCGGCGGTGGTGCTTGGCCTGGTGTTCCACGATTTCATCAAATCGCTGTTTAACCCGATCAATGTGACCTATGCGCTGGTGGTCGGCGGCGTGCTGCTGATTATCGCTGAAGTGTTCAAACCGAAAGAACCCAAAGCGCCGGGGCTTGATGATATGACTTATCGCCAGGCGTTTTTCATCGGCTGCTTCCAGTGCCTCGCGTTGTGGCCGGGCTTCTCGCGCTCCGGCGCGACTATCTCCGGCGGTATGCTGGTGGGCGTCAGCCGCTACGCGGCCTCTGAGTTCTCATTCCTGCTCGCCGTGCCGATGATGATGGGCGCCACGGCGCTGGATCTCTATAAAAGCATGGGCTTCCTGACGATGGCGGATCTGCCGATGTTCGCGGTCGGTTTTGTCACTGCCTTCGTCGTGGCGCTGGTAGCGATCAAAACCTTCCTGCACATCATCAAGCGTATCTCTTTTATTCCTTTCGCGATCTACCGTTTCATCGTTGCCGCTGCGGTTTACGCGGTCTTCATGTAAACGTCTTAGCCCTCAGCCGCAGGCTGGGGGCACCGCGCTTCCTTCCAGGCCGCCACCGCGCGAATACGCCGTTTTGTCAGCTCTTCCCGAATCGCCGGGCCGGTAAAGCCAGCTTCTACGACCTCTTTTGGCGATACCGCGCGCGCCACTTCCCACGCTTCGCGCAGCAGCCGCGCCTGCGGATAATCTTTCGCTTCAAACCCGGTGCGTCCGCGCACGTCCGCTTCGCTGGTGATGGCAATCTGCTCAACGCGTTGCGGCTTGCGCCAGGCGTCTATTGAATCAAACAGGCCCACAATCGTGCGCGGTTTCAGTACCGGGAAGGTATGAATCAGGTCGTGGAATTCGGCCACCAGCTTCGCGAGATCGCGAATGTCGTTCGGCACGCGCAGCCGCTGGCAGACTTGCCCCACAAGGCGCACGCCCGCCGGGCCGTGACCGTGATGGCGCGGCCAGAGGTGCGGCGGCGTCAGGCCTTTACCGAGATCGTGGCACAGCGCGGCAAAACGCACGTCCACCGCCGGGCTTAACATCGCGGCCATGGAGAGCGTCATCAGCGTATGAATGCCGGTGTCGATTTCAGGGTGCCATTTGGCCGGAGCCGGGACGCCGAACAGCTTATCGACTTCCGGGAACAGCACTTTCAGCGCGCCGCACTCGCGCAGCATCAGGAAGTAGATTTGCGGGTTACGGGTGGTCAGCGCGCTTTCCGTTTCTTTCCAGACGCGCTCCGGCGTCAGGTGTTCCAGTTCGCCGTTCTCCGCCATCTCGCGCATCAGCGCCAGCGTTTCCGGCGCGATGCGAAACCCGAGGTGAGCGTAACGCGCGGCGAAGCGGGCCACGCGCAGCACGCGCAGCGGATCTTCGTTAAACGCGGGGGAGACATGGCGCAGCAGGCGCGCTTTTAGATCGTCGCGGCCGTGGTAAGGGTCGATAAATTCGCCGCAGTCGTCCTGAGCGATGGCGTTAATGGTGAGATCGCGGCGCTGTAAATCCTGCTCCAGCGTCACGTCCGGCGCGGCATAGCAGGTAAAGCCGGTATAACCCTGGCCGGATTTCCGCTCGGTGCGCGCCAGCGCGTACTCTTCATGGGTTTGCGGGTGCAGAAACACAGGAAAATCTTTGCCGACCTGCTGATACCCAAGCTCCAGCATCTGGGCGGGCGTGGCGCCCACGACCACCCAGTCTTTGTCCTTTACCGGCAGCCCTAACAGGGCATCACGCACCGCACCACCAACCAGATAACTCTTCACGCATTCCACTCCGACATCGATTTAGCCGACAGATAATACGTTAAGTGTAGAGGAGATGGTGAGTGAAAAGGGCAGCGGGCGCTGCCCTGAGCGGTTTAGTTCATCCAGCGGTCTTTGCGCTTGCGGCTTGGGATCATGTGCGGCAGCAGTAAACCGAGCAGCAGGCCGACGCCCAGCACGCCGCCGCCATACATAAACCACTGCATGATGATGGTGCGCTGTTTATCATCGATCTGAATATTGGCGGCGTTTACTTTCTTCTGCGCCACGATAAGCTCGTTTCTGAGCTTCTGATTCTCATCTTTCAGGCCGTTAATGATGCCGTCGCTGGCGGCGACTTTCTTTTGCATCTCCGCCGTGCGCTGATTCCAGGTGGTGTCGATATTCGTCAGTTTATCGGTCAGGGTTTTGACCTGATTTTCCAGCTCCGGCACGCGGGTGCGCAGGCTGGGCTCGCTTTTCAGCTGCTCCAGCGGGATCCACGATGTGCGGCCACTGGTATCACGAATCTGTCCATATTTGCCGTTACTTTCGAGCAGTGCGACTTCTTCGCCGGCATTGACCGTGCCGACCAGGCGGTAATTGTCACCGGGGCCGCTACGCACCCAGGTGTTGAGTTCATCCGAGACATAGCGTTTTTCTTCGGCAACGGCCTGGAAAGTGACGCTAAGCGCAAGCAGGGAAAGGCAAATCAGACGTAATTTGTGCATCAGTTGGTCGTTATTGTCGTTGAAAGTGGAACGATAGTAGTGGCATCAGTCTGACGATGCAAAGCGTAAACCTGAATGGGAATCTTCCTGGTCAGCCTGTCGCCTGCCACCGCGGCAAATTTCGTATTTTGATGGCGTCAAAAAGCCTCAAACATGGCAATTTTTCGCAAAATACTATCTACTGACAGATACCAGGCTATTAAGTTCGCTGGAGTTTTCTTCAGTGTGACTCAACGAGTAAAGCAGAGACATGGCTCAGGAAATCGAACTCAAATTTATCGTCGACCCCGAACAGATTGACGCGCTGCGCGCCGCGCTGAATGCCCTTGAGGCCGAACACAGCGACCCGCGCCAGCTGCTCAACATCTATTACGAAACCGCGGACAACCAGTTGCGCCGTCACGATATGGGGCTGCGCGTTCGCGGCGATAATGGCCGTTATGAGATGACCATGAAAGTGGCTGGCCGCACGACCGGCGGGCTGCATCAGCGTCCGGAATATAATGTCGCGCTGGAATCCCCGGAGCTTGCGCTCACGCGCTTTCCGGCGGAAGTCTGGCCCGAAGGGCTGTCGCCCGAGACGTTGCAGGCGGCGGTGCAGCCGCTGTTCAGCACCGATTTCGCGCGTGAAAAGTGGGTGGTTACTTACGGTGAAAGCCGCATTGAGCTGGCGCTTGATCGCGGCGAAGTGAAAGCCGGCGAGCTGGCGGAGCCTATTTGCGAGCTGGAGCTGGAACTGCTTCAGGGCGAGGCGGCCGACGTACTGAAGTTCGCCCGTCAGCTGGTCGCGAAACCGGGCCTGCGTCAGGGGAGCCTCAGCAAAGCGGCGCGCGGTTATCACCTGGCGCAGGGGAATCCTGAACGCCCGCTGCGTCCGCTCACGCTCCTTAAAGCGCCTGCGAAAATGACTGTCGAACAGGGGCTTGAAGCGTCGCTGGAGTGGGCGCTCGATCACTGGCTGTACCACGACGAGCTGTGGCTGCGTGGTAACGACAAAGCGAAGCAGCAGGTGCGAGAGGCGATTGCGCTGGTACGCCATACGCTGGCGTTGTTCGGCGGCATCGTTCCCCGAAAAGCGAGTACTCGCTTACGTGACCTGCTGACCCAGTGCGAGGCGACGCTTGCGACCGACGCGTCGGCCCAGACGGTTGCTTTCAGCGCTATTCAGGCCTCTGCGCGCCTGGCGCTCACCGAATGGCTGATCTTCCGCGGCTGGCAGCCTTTCCTTGATGAAAAGGGCCGTCAGAAGATGGCGGATTCCTGGAAACGCTTTGCCGATATTAACCTCTCGCGTCACGCCGCCGAGCTGAAAGCCGCGTTTGGCCAGCCGCTCGGCGACCGCTACGTTGATCAACTGCCGCGTCTTTCGCGCGAACTGGACGCGCTGCGTCTGCTGGCGGGCGTCTATAACGAAACCGTCGCGCTGTTCTGGCTCGATAACTGGCAGGGGCTGCGTCACGCCATCGAAACCGGCCAGCGCATTGAAATTGAACACTTCCGCAATGAGGCTATCTCGCAGGCGCCGTTCTGGCGGCACAGCGGGAAAGTGTAAATAACCACAGGAAACCCGCATGACGCCGCTCTCCCTCCCTTTGCAACAGCACTGGCAAGCCGTGGTGGAGCGGCTGCCTTTTGATACCGCCGCACTCAGCGATGAGGCGCGCGCGGTGCTGACCTTCAGCGATTTCGTGCGCGAGGCGCTCAGCGCGCGCCCGGAATGGCTGAACGAGCTGGAAGCCGCGCCGCCTGTGCCTGACGAGTGGCAGCATTACCCCGCCTGGCTGCAGACAGCGCTTGCGGACGTTAACGACGAGGCGGCGCTGATGCGCGCGCTGCGCCAGTTCCGCCGCCGGATGATGACGCGGATCGCCTGGTCGCAGACGCTGAAACAGGCCACCACGCAGCAAACGCTCACGCAGCTCAGCCAGCTTGCGGAAACCCTTATCGTCGCTGCGCGCGACTGGCTTTACGCCGCCTGCTGTCGCGAATGGGGCACGCCATGCAACGCGCAGGGCGTCCCACAGCCGCTGATGATCCTCGGTATGGGGAAACTTGGCGGCGGCGAGCTCAACTTTTCTTCGGATATCGATCTTATCTTCGCCTGGCCGGAAGGCGGCTCGACGCAGGGCGGCCGGCGCGAGCTGGATAATGCCCAGTTTTTCACGCGTCTTGGCCAGCGGCTCATTAAAGCGCTCGACCAGCCCACGCAGGACGGTTTTGTCTACCGCGTGGACATGCGCCTGCGCCCGTTCGGCGACAGCGGCCCGCTGGTGCTGAGCTTCGCCGCGCTTGAGGATTACTACCAGGAGCAGGGGCGCGACTGGGAGCGCTACGCGATGGTGAAAGCGCGCATCATGGGCGACACCGACGACGCCTGGAGCCAGGAGTTGCGCGCCATGCTGCGGCCATTCATCTTCCGCCGCTATATCGATTTCAGCGTGATTCAGTCGCTGCGAAATATGAAGGGCATGATTGCCCGCGAGGTGCGCCGCCGGGGGCTGACCGATAACATCAAACTCGGCGCGGGCGGTATTCGCGAAACCGAATTTATCGTCCAGGTGTTCCAGCTGATCCGCGGCGGGCGCGAGCCGTCCTTACAGCAGCGCTCGCTGCTGCCGACGCTTGAGGCGATTGAACATCTGCATCTGCTTTCCGCTGGCGACGCCGCCTGCCTGCGGGACGCCTATCTCTTCCTGCGGCGTCTCGAAAACCTGCTGCAAAGCATTAACGATGAACAAACCCAGACGCTGCCGGGCGACGCGCTGAACCGCGCGCGTCTGGCGTGGGCGATGGACGAAGAGCGCTGGGAGGCGCTCAGCGCGCGGCTGGAGCGCCATATGGCGGGCGTGCGCCGCGTGTTTAACGAGCTTATCGGCGATGAAGAGCCGGGCACAGGCGAAGAGGCGCTGAACGAAGGCTGGCGCGAGCTGTGGCATGACGCGCTGGATGCCGACGACGACGCGCCGGTGCTGAGCGCGTTAGGGGCGGAAGGCCGGATGCGGTTCCTCGCGACGCTCGCGGATTTTCGCAAAGAGACCGAAAAGCGCACCATTGGCCCGCGCGGGCGTCAGGTGCTCGATAACCTGATGCCGCCCCTGCTGAGTGCCGTCTGCGCAAGTCCTGACGACGCGGCGCTGGCGCTCTCCCGCGTGACGCCGCTGCTGACCGGCATCGTTACGCGCACCACTTATCTTGAGCTGTTAAGCGAATATCCCGGCGCGCTGAAGCACTTAATCCGCCTGTGCGCCGCCTCGCCGATGGTCGCAAGCCAGCTGGCGCGCTATCCGCTGCTGCTTGATGAACTGCTCGATCCGAATACGCTCTATCAGCCGACGGCGATGGATGCCTACCGCGATGAACTGCGCCAGTATCTGCTGCGCGTGCCGGATGACGACGAAGAACAACAGCTTGAGGCGTTGCGGCAGTTTAAACAGGCGCAACTGCTGCGTGTGGCCGCGGCGGATATCGCCGGTACGCTGCCGGTGATGAAAGTGAGCGATCACTTAACCTGGCTTGCCGAGGCAATCATCGACGCGGTGGTACAGCAGGCGTGGGGCCATATGGTGGCGCGCTACGGCCAGCCGACGCATCTGCGCGAACGCGACGGCCGCGGTTTCGCGGTGGTGGGCTATGGCAAACTTGGCGGCTGGGAGCTCGGCTACAGCTCCGATCTTGATTTAGTCTTCCTGCACGACTGTCCGGCGGATGTGATGACCGACGGCGAGCGCGAGATCGACGGGCGCCAGTTCTATCTGCGCCTGGCGCAACGCATTATGCATCTCTTCAGCACCCGCACGTCGTCCGGCATTCTCTATGAAGTGGACGCCCGTCTGCGCCCGTCCGGCGCGGCCGGGATGCTGGTGACTACCGCGCAAGCGTTCGCCGATTACCAGAAAAACGAGGCCTGGACGTGGGAGCATCAGGCGCTGGTGCGCGCCCGCGTCGTCTACGGCGACAGGCCGCTGCAGGCGCAGTTTGACGCCATTCGCCGTGAGGTGCTCGCCACCCCGCGCGACAACGACAAGCTGCAAACCGACGTGCGCGAGATGCGCGAAAAAATGCGCGCGCACCTGGGCAATAAATACCGCGATCGGTTTGATATCAAAGCCGATGAAGGCGGCATTACGGATATCGAATTTATTACGCAGTATCTGGTGCTGCGCTACGCGCCGGAGCAGCCGAAGCTGACGCGCTGGTCCGATAATGTGCGTATTCTTGAACTACTGGCGCAGCACGACATTATGCGCGAGGACGAAGCGAAAGCGCTCACGCACGCCTATGTCACCCTTCGCGATGAACTGCACCATCTGGCCTTGCAGGAACAGCCAGGGCATGTGGCGCAGACGGCGTTCGGGCCCGAGCGCGAACAGGTGCGCGACAGCTGGCGGCGCTGGCTGGCCCCGGCGTAACCGTGCGATTGCGCGTAACTGTGCTATCATCGCGCGCAAATTTTGGTGTCTCTCAGGAGAGTCAGGAATGAAAGTAACGCTGCCCGATTTTGAACGCGCAGGCGTCATGGTAGTAGGTGATGTGATGCTGGACCGCTACTGGTATGGCCCGACGAGCCGCATTTCGCCGGAAGCGCCGGTGCCGGTCGTGAAAGTGGAAACCATCGAAGAGCGCCCGGGCGGCGCGGCGAACGTGGCGATGAACATCGCGTCTCTCGGGGCCAGTTCGCGCCTGGTCGGCCTGACCGGCATTGACGACGCGGCGCGCGCGCTCAGCCAGTCACTCTCACAGGTGAACGTGAAGTGTGATTTCGTGTCAGTGCCGACGCACCCGACCATCACCAAGCTGCGCGTGCTGTCGCGCAACCAGCAGCTGATTCGCCTTGATTTCGAGGAGGGCTTCGACGGGGTCGATCCCGAGCCGCTGCACGAGCGCATCAACCAGGCGCTGGGGCAGATCGGCGCGCTGGTGCTTTCTGACTACGCCAAAGGCGCGCTCGCAAGCGTCCAGCAGATGATCCAGCTGGCGCGTAACGCGGGCGTTCCGGTACTTATCGATCCCAAAGGCACCGATTTCGAGCGCTATCGTGGCGCCACGCTGCTGACGCCGAACCTGTCTGAATTCGAAGCGGTGGCGGGCAAATGCAAAAACGAGCAGGAGATTGTCGAGCGCGGCATGAAAATCATCGCCGATTTCGATCTCAGCGCGCTGCTGGTGACCCGCTCGGAACAGGGCATGACGCTGCTGCAACCGGGCAAAGCGCCGTTCCACCTGCCGACGCAGGCGCAGGAAGTCTATGACGTGACCGGCGCGGGCGATACCGTGATTGGCGTGCTGGCGGCGACGCTGGCGTCCGGCAATTCGCTGGAAGAAGCCTGCTTCTTCGCGAACGCTGCGGCGGGCGTGGTGGTCGGCAAGCTCGGTACGTCAACCGTATCGCCGGTGGAACTGGAAAACGCCGTGCGCGGGCGCTCGGAAACCGGCTTTGGCGTGATGAGCGAAGCGGCGCTGAAAGAAGCCGTGCTGGCGGCGCGCAAGCGCGGCGAGAAAGTGGTGATGACCAACGGCGTGTTCGACATTCTTCACGCAGGCCACGTCTCGTATCTGGCGAATGCCCGCAAACTCGGCGACCGTCTGATTGTGGCGGTCAACAGTGATGCCTCCACCCGACGCCTGAAAGGCGAAACCCGTCCGGTAAACCCGCAGGAGCAGCGCATGATTGTGCTGGCCGCGCTGGAAGCGGTCGACTGGGTGGTGCCGTTTGAAGAAGACACGCCGCAGCGGCTTATCAGCGAAATCCTGCCGGATCTGCTGGTCAAAGGCGGCGACTATAAGCCTGAAGATATCGCAGGCAGCAAAGAGGTGTGGGCCAACGGCGGGGAGGTCATGGTGCTGAACTTTGAAGATGGCTGCTCGACCACCAATATCATTAAGAAGATCCAGAAGAACAGTTAAAGCCGTCTGGTGCGAACGCCCCTTGCCTGGCAGGGGGCGTTGTTGTTTCTGTCAGTCCTGCTTGTCGAGGCTGTCAACCGGCGGGATGGCAGGCGGCGGCGTCACGGCGGTGACGGGCGCGCTGGCGCTGCCTGCGGTCGCTGAAGTCTCTGCCGGCGCGGAGGCGGTGGTTGCGCCGCTGGATTCCAGTGCAGTCAGACGCTGTTCCAGCGCCGTCAGTTTCTCACGCGTGCGCAGCAGTACCTGCGTCTGCACGTCAAACTCCTCACGACTCACCAGATCCAGGCGAGACAGCTGGGCCTGCAATACCTGGCGGATTTTCTTCTCAACATCTTCCCCGATCTCACGGATCCCTTTTGGCATCGATTCATGGACCTGACGGGCGATCTGTTCAATTTTTTTCGGGTCAATCATAGCGGTTTCCCTGATCTGGTATGGTCTGAAGAGTAATTGTAATCGCTGATCGGAAGGGTATAAACCGGAAATGTTTGAATCTCATGCATTGCCGACGATTATCAATGGCGTTATAGTTATTCCGCTTATTCTCAGGGCGGGGTGTAATTCCCCACCGGCGGTAAATCAGGCTGATCCTGCTTCTGCGCGAAAGCGTCAGACGCAAGGTAAACTGAAAGCCCGCGAGCGCTTCAGGTTGTTTCTGAAGGTCAGCAGATCCGGTGTAATTCCGGGGCCGACGGTTAAAGTCCGGATGGGAGAGAGTAACGATCTGCCTGGGCTTATGCCCACTCACGTTATTTTGCTTGCCGCTTGTCGGCACTCCTAAGACCGCCCTGATTCTGGTAATCCATATAATTAATGAGGTTTCTTTACCATGAATCAGACGCTTCTTTCTGCTTTTGGCACCGCTTTTGAACGCGTGGAAAACGCGATCGCCGCACTGCGCGAAGGGCGCGGCGTGATGGTGCTCGATGACGAGAACCGTGAAAACGAAGGCGATATGATTTTCCCCGCCGAAACCATGACCGTTGAACAGATGGCGTTAACCATCCGTCACGGCAGCGGCATCGTTTGCCTGTGCCTGACCGAAGAACGCCGTAAACAGCTCGACCTGCCGATGATGGTGGAAAACAACACCAGCGCGTTCGGCACCGGCTTTACCGTGACTATCGAAGCGGCGCACGGCGTGACGACCGGCGTTTCCGCCGCCGACCGCATCACGACCATTCGCGCGGCGATTGCCGATGACGCGAAACCATCCGATCTGCACCGTCCTGGGCACGTTTTCCCGCTGCGCGCGCAGCCGGGCGGGGTATTGACTCGCGGCGGTCACACCGAAGCGACCATCGATTTAGTCTCGCTGGCAGGCTTTAAACCAGCGGGCGTGTTGTGCGAACTGACCAATGACGACGGCACCATGGCGCGTGCGCCGGAGTGCATCGCGTTTGCCCGCGAACACAATATGCCGGTCGTGACCATCGAAGATTTAGTGAGCTATCGCCAGGCGCAGGAGCGCAAAGCGAGTTGACAAAAAGCCCGGCGAACGCCGGGCCTGAATGCTTCTGAAAAGCCCGGTCTGACCGGGCTTTTTTATTAGCCGCTAAGGCCGCTGGTTTGCAGCAGCGTCAGGCTTAATCCCATCACCGACATGCCGCACAGCACGCCGTAGCTCGGGTTGTTATGCGGATCGATCTCTTTGGCAAGCGGCATCAGCTCATCTACCGACAACGCCACCATGATCCCTGCGACCGCCGCCATAATCGCCGCCATGACCACCGGCGACACCATCGTGCCGAGGATCAGCCACGCCAGTACCCCGCCCAGAATTTCAGCCATCCCGGAGAGCCCCGCCCAGATAACGGCTTTACGGCGCGAGCCCGTTGCCGCATAAACCGGGCCCGCCACCGCCAGCCCTTCCGGGATGTTGTGCAGCGCGACCGCGAGCGCAATCCCGAAACCCAGCTCCAGATTAGTGCTGGCCGTCACGTAGGTGGCGACACCTTCCGGAAAGTTATGCAGGCTGATGCCAAGCGTCAACAGGAGCGCGGTGCGGCGCAGGTTACGCGACGCGTGAGCTGGCGACGGATCGATAAGATCCTGCGGATGCGCGTGCGGCAGCAGGCGATCGAGCGCGAAATAGCCCAGCAGGCCGACGATAAACATGCCATAACCCAGCACCGGCGACATGCCTTCTTCGCCGAGCGCGGCGGGCAGCATTTCCATAAGGGAAATCAGCAGCATAATGCCTGCGGCAAAACCCAGCGAGAAAGCCAGCAGCCGGTTAGAGGGCTTCTGACCGAGCACGCCGAGTAGCGCGCCGATAAACGTGGCGCCGCCCGCCAGTAAGGTCAGGATCAGAGGCACAGACATCGAACACTCCTTTTTGATAATGATTATCATTAATGTATCGAGCGGAACGGAAAAGTCGAGGCCCGTCCGTGGCTTTTACAGATTACTTACATTCAAATTTTCTGACGGTCTTCATCATGGTTATCTCCGTTCTTTCAGCGCGTAATCGGCGTAAGGTAAGTCCATTGATATTACCGTTTCAGGATAAAAAAATGACTCCGTCATCCCGTATGCCTGCACTGTTTCTGGGCCACGGCAGCCCGATGAACGTGCTGGAAGATAACCGTTATACCCGCGCCTGGCGCGCGCTTGGCGAAACGTTGCCGCGTCCGAAAGCCATTGTGATGGTTTCGGCACATTGGTTTACGCGCGGTACCGGCGTGACCGCGATGGAACAGCCGCAAACCATTCACGATTTCGGCGGTTTCCCGCAGGCGCTGTACGATACCCATTATCCGGCCCCCGGCTCGCCAGCGCTGGCGCAGCGCGTCGTGGATCTTCTCGCGCCGCTGCCGGTTACGCTCGATAAAGACGCCTGGGGCTTTGACCACGGCGCCTGGGGCGTACTGATAAAAATGTATCCGCAGGCGGATATTCCGCTAGTGCAGTTGAGTATAGATAGTACCAAACCTCCGGTCTGGCACTATCAGATGGGCCGCCGCCTTGCCGCACTGCGTGACGAAGGCGTCATGCTGGTGGCGAGCGGCAACGTCGTCCATAACCTGCGTACTGCACGCTGGCATGGGGAAGGTGAGCCGTACCCGTGGGCGGAGTCGTTCAATAACTTTGTCAAAGAAAACCTGACGTGGCGCGGCGAGGCGGCAGATCACCCGCTGGTCAACTATCTGGATCATCCCGGCGGCAGCCTGTCGAACCCGACGGCGGATCATTTCCTGCCGCTGCTGTACGCGCTCGGCACGTGGGACGGCACCGAAACAGTGAGCGTTCCGGTGGATGGTCTGGAAATGGCGTCGTTAAGCATGTTGTCGGTGCAGGTGGGTTAACCATGGCGCCCCTGGGGCGCCATCGCTGTTATTCCACAAACAGATGCGGGTAGAAGCGCGACAGATCCTGGGTTATCAGCGCCTTATCTTCACGAATACCGATCCCGGCGGGCTGGTCGTTGATAAGCCAGCTGCCGATAAGCGTATAGCTGTCACCAAATTTCGGCAGCGGGCAGAACTGCTGCAAGATAGTGCCTTCTTCGCCATACGGGCCTTCCACCTGCTCGATGGTCTGACCGTTCTCGATAATCGACACGTTAGCGCCTTCGCGGGAAAAGAGGGGTTTCACCACATATTTTTCCATCGACGGCGGATTATCTTCGCTAAAGTAAGCTGGCAGCAGGTTAGGGTGGTTCGGGTAGAGCTCCCAGAGCAGCGGCAGCAACGCTTTGTTGGAGATGATGCTCTTCCACGCAGGCTCCAGCCAGCGCACGCCCGCGTCTTCCAGCTTGGTGGAGAACGTCTCGCGCAGCATGTACTCCCACGGATAGAGCTTAAACAGATTGCTAATCACCTGATCCTGCAGATCGGTAAACTGCCCCTTTTCGCCAAGGCCGATATCTTCGATAAACAGAAAATCGTTCTCGATCCCGGCTTCGCTGGCGCAATCCTGTAAATACTGCACCGTGCCGCGATCCTCTACCGTATCGCGACAGCAGGCGAGATGCAGGCGGTTAAAGCCATATTGCGCTTTAAGCTCGCCGAAACGCTCAATGATCTTCTCCTGGAGGCTGTTGAACTGATCGCTGCCCTGCGGGAGGTTCCCGGCGCGCAGCTGATCTTCAAGCCAGATCCACTGAAAGAACGCCGCTTCATACAAAGAGGTCGGCGTGTCGGCGTTATTTTCAAGAAGCTTCGGCTCGCCGCGTCCATCCCAGGCGAGATCGAGACGCGAATAGAGCGACGGCTGGCCGCTGCGCCAGGACTGACGCACAAACTCCCATGTGTGCTTAGGAATACGGAATTTGGTCATCAGCGCGTCGCTTGCAACCACTTTCTCGACGACCTGTAAGCACATCTGGTGCAGCTCGGCGGTCACGTCTTCGAGCTTTTCGACCTGCGCCAGCGTCAGCCGGTAGTAGGCGTCTTCGCACCAGTACGGCTCGCCGTACATCGTGTGGAAGTTAAAGCCGTATTCCGTTGCCTTTTCGCGCCAGTCCGGGCGCTCGCTGATAGCGATTCTTTCCATGTGTCAGCCGCCCATTGAACGAGAAGAGGAGGAGCCTGCGGCGCTGCGCTGCATCGTGGCCTGTTTCGCGACGGAATCGCCGAAACCGCCGCGGGTGATGGTCGAAGTGGTGGCCGGTTTCGGCGCCAGCGCGGTTTTCGGTACGTTCATGGTGCGGCCCGGCTGCGCGGCGCCGTAGTTGCGGCCGCTGGCGTCGGTGTATTTACCGTAAGCCGGGCTTGCCGGGTTGCGCGAGCTGAACAACGGCTGCTGGGCGAACCCCATGCCGCCGCCGCCCATCAGACGGCCCATCATGTAACCCGCCATCAGCGGCATCCACATGCTGCCGGTCTGCTGCGTGGCCTGGCTGGTATTGGTATTATTGACCTGCTTGCACTGATCTTCGCCAAATTCCGCGACACAGTCTTCACGCGTGGCGTATTTCGGCGCGGTGCGCTCCGCCTCTTTCAGGGCGTTGTTGTACGCGGTGGTGCACTCAGCGCTTTTGCCGGGGTTGGCGGTCGAGCAATCGTCCGCATTCTGGTAAAGCTGCACGGTTTCGTCGTTCTTTTCACAACCGGCGAGCATAAACGCCGCCGTGACCGCGAAGGCCACCGGCGTTAAATGGCGCGCGTTCCAGCTTTTGCGAAACATTGCGCGGTTAATCTGTTTTGTCCGTTTCATGCCTGCATCCTGACCCAGTGGTATTGCACAGTTATGGTGCTCAGGATAGTGGATGAGTGGTTGAAATTAAAGCGGGGAGCCGGATGGCGCGGGGATCTTTACGTTGACTTACGTTCAGGCGGGAGGCGTATGGGCCTCCCGCGCAGACGTTACTGACGGAACGGATTGCTGCTGTTGCTATTGCCGCTGCGCGTTGCCGCGGCTGGCTGCATAGCGGATGCTGAACCGCCGCTGTTGGTCATGTTATTCACGGCGGCATCCTGCTGCGGGTTTTCCGGCGCGACATTTTCCGGCGCGGTGGAAACCGGTTTGCCCAGCGAGTTGTTCAGCGCGACCAGATCCTGCTCGTTGAGCGTACCCAGCGCAGATTTAATATTGAGCTGGTTGATCAGGTAGTTATAACGCGCGCTGGAGAGCTGCTGCTTGGCGTTGTACAGGGTGGTGGTGGCGTCCAGCACATCGACGATGGTACGCGTACCGACCGAGTAACCCGCTTCCATCGCATCGAGTGAGCTTTGCGCGGAAACGACCGCTTGCTCATACGCTTTGATGCTGCTGATGGAGGCGTTCACGTTGTTATAGGAAGAACGTACGGTCTGTACCACGTTGCGGTGCGCGCTTTCCAGTTTCTCGCTGGCGCCCACGAAGCTGTATTGCGCCTGTTTAACCTGCGACGTCACCGAACCACCGCTGTAGAGCGGCAGATTGAAGCTCAGGCCGACGGAGTTCTGGCCGATTTTACGGTCGGCATAATTGCTCGCTGCCGCCCCGCCGGTATTGCTGCCGCTGTAATCGGTATCCGAGACGCTGCTGGACGCCGTTAAGCCGAGCGTCGGCATATGGCCGGTTTCGGCGTAGCGAATCTGCTCACGCGCCAGATCCTGGCTCAGACGGGCCTGCAACAGCGTCAGGTTGCGCTGCTCTGCTTCTTTCAGCAGCGCGTTAACGGCAGCCGGTTTGGTGGTTTTAAAGCTATCGACATTCAGCGACGCAAGCTGCGGATAGTAGTTGCCGGTTACCTGACGCAGCTGTTCCAGCGCATTGTCGAGGTTATTACGCGCGGTCACTTCATTGGCCAGCACGTTATCGTACTGCGCGCGGGCGTTCTGGACGTCGGTAATCGCCACCAGGCCTACGTTAAAGCGCTGGGTGGTTTGATCGAGCTGGCGGTAAATCGCCTGTTTCTGCGCTTCGGTGTAGGAGAGCGCGTCAATGGCGCTCAGCACCTGGAAATAGGCCGTCGCGGTGTTCAGCATCAGCGTTTGCTGATCGGTCTGATAGGTCACATCCTGAATGCCTGCGGTTTTTTCCTGCAGCGTCAGGGCGCGCCATTTGGACATATCGAAGATGGTCTGCGTTAACTGCAGCGACGCGCTCTTGGCGGTGCTGTCGATGCCGTCGTTATCGCGAAAACCGCTATTATAGGTGTAATCTGCACCCAGGCCGAGCTGCGGAAGTAAAGGACTGCGGGCTTCGTTAATTTTTTCGAATGCGGCGTCGCGGTCAGCAGCGGAGCTGCGCAGGTCCGGGTTGCTTAAACGTGCCTGCTGGTAAACCTGCAACAGGTTTTCTGCCTGGCTCATGGCGCTGAAGCCCGTCAGGCTCAGGCCGATAAGGATGGGGAGCAGTTTCTTCATTTGCATTCCTTGTTGTGAAGCATAAAGAATTTATTAGCGCTGTCAGAAGCCGAAAATTGATCGCCGATTCTACCAGAGTCAACCCGCCGTGAGGCTTGGCGTAACGTGCCTTCTGCCACTAAATTTCCACAATCTATCACATGGGCAATGAAACGGCAGGTAAACTGGCTTGAAATGCCCAGATTCGGCACCATCTCGAACCGGAAACCATCATGAGCAAATCAACCCGAAGCCCCATTACTTTCACCAAAAACGATGTAGAAATTATTGCACGGGAAAAGCTATATCGCGGCTTTTTTTCGCTCGATCTTTACCGCTTTCGGCACCGTCTTTTTAACGGTGAAATGAGCGGTGAAGTTCGGCGTGAAATTTTTGAGCGCGGCCATGCTGCAGTCCTGCTACCCTTTGACCCTGTGCGCGATGAGGTGGTCCTTATCGAGCAGATTCGCATCGCCGCTTTTGACACCAGCGACACCCCGTGGTTGCTGGAACTGGTCGCCGGCATGATTGAGCCTGGCGAAACGGTGGAAGAGGTCGCTCGCCGCGAAGCGGAAGAAGAAGCGGGGCTTTCCGTCGGGCGGGTAAAAAAATTCATGAGCTATCTGGCAAGCCCTGGCGGCACCAGCGAGCGCCTGTCATTACTGGTTGGCGAAGTGGACGCCACGACCGCGCAAGGCATACACGGTCTGGCTGATGAAAACGAAGATATTCGGGTTCATGTGGTAAGCCGGGAACAGGCATACCAGTGGGTAGAAGAGGGGAGAATCGACAACGCAGCCTCCGTCATCGCACTGCAATGGCTGCAGTTACATTATCAAGCATTGAGAAACGAGTGGAACACCTGAATATGAAGCGTTATACACCTGATTTTCCAGAAATGATGCGCCTGTGCGAAACCAACTTCGCGCAGTTGCGCCGCCTGCTGCCGCGCAACGACGCGCCGGGCGAAACCATTAGTTATCAGGTGGCGGGCGCGCAATACCGTTTAACCATCCTCGAATCAACCCGATACACCACGCTTGTGCAGATAGAGCAAACTGCGCCGAAAGTGAGTTACTGGAGTTTGCCGTCAATGAGCGTAAGGCTTTACCATGACGCCATGGTCGCGGAAGTGTGTTCAAGCCAGCAGATCTTTCGCTTCAAAGCGCGTTATGATTACCCAAATAAAAAGTTGCATCAGCGCGACGAAAAACATCAAATTAACCAGTTTCTTGCTGACTGGCTACGCTACTGTTTAGCGCATGGAGCAATGGCGGTTCCGGTTTGTTAGCGTCGTGAAACCTAAGGACACCATTTGGAAAGCCTGTTAAACCTTCCTGTTGCTGGTGGGGCCAGCGTCAGGATCTTACAAATTACAGATACTCACCTGTTTGCCGGAAAGAACGAGACGTTGCTTGGCATCAACACCTGGGAGAGCTACCAGGCGGTGCTGTCAGTGCTTCATGCCGAGCAGCGCGAGTGCGATCTGATTGTCGCGACAGGCGATCTGGCGCAGGATCATACGCCTGAGGCTTATGAGCACTTCGCGGCGGGGATTGCCACATTGCCTGCGCCCTGCGTCTGGCTGCCGGGCAACCACGATTTCCAGCCCGCCATGTTCAGTACATTGCACGACTCCGGTATTTCGCCCGCCAAACGCGTGTTCGCGGGCGATCGCTGGCAGGTGCTGCTGCTCGACAGCCAGGTCTTTGGCGTGCCGCACGGCGAGCTGAGCGACTACCAGCTTGAGTGGCTTGAGCGCATGCTTCAGCAGGCGCCGGAGCGCCATACGTTACTGCTCTTACACCATCATCCGTTACCGTCCGGCTGCGGCTGGCTCGATCAACACAGCCTGCGCAATGCCCAGGCGCTGGATGATGTGCTGAACCGCTACCCGCAAGTGAAACATCTGCTTTGCGGCCATATCCATCAGGAACTGGATCTCGACTGGAACGGGCGCCGCCTGATGGCGACGCCGTCCACCTGCGTTCAGTTTAAACCCCACTGCGCCGGCTTTACGCTCGATACGGTTGCGCCCGGCTGGCGCTGGCTGAATCTGCACCCTGACGGTTCACTCACCACGGAAGTGTGCCGCCTTGAAGGCGCGCAGTTCCGCCCTGATACCGCATCAGAAGGATACTGATGTCTACGCTCCTCTACCTCCACGGTTTTAACAGTTCTCCTCGCTCGGCGAAGGCCACCAGCCTGCAACGCTGGCTGGCGCAGCATCACCCTGATATCAACATGGTTGTTCCTCAACTGCCGCCGTATCCGTCTGATGCGGCGGAGCTGCTGGAATCTTTAGTGCTTGAGCACGGCGGCGAACCGCTCGGCGTCGTGGGCTCGTCGCTTGGCGGCTATTACGCGACCTGGCTTTCGCAATGTTTTCTGCTGCCGGCTGTGGTGGTGAACCCGGCGGTGCGCCCCTTTGAGCTGCTGACCGATTTTCTCGGCGCTAACGAGAACCCCTACACCGGGCAGCAATATGTGCTAGAGTCTCGCCATATTTACGATCTGAAAGTGATGCAAATTGAGCCGCTCGACGCCCCGGATCTCATCTGGCTATTGCAGCAGACCGGCGACGAGGTGCTGGATTACCGCCAGGCAGTCGCGTACTACGCGCCATGCCGTCAGACGGTGGAAACCGGCGGCAACCACGCTTTTGCAGGCTTTGAAGATTATTTCACGCAGATTGTCGATTTCCTTAGCCTGCGTTAACGCTAAGGCAACGATCCCGTTTTGTGACCTGACGATAAAATCATGACCCAATCCTATAATGCCGATGCCATTGAGGTGCTCACCGGGCTTGAGCCGGTGCGCCGCCGTCCGGGGATGTATACCGACACCTCCCGTCCCAACCATCTGGGCCAGGAAGTTATTGATAACAGCGTCGATGAAGCGCTGGCCGGGCACGCCAGACGCGTCGACGTGATCCTTCACGCCGACCAGTCGCTGGAAGTTATCGACGACGGGCGCGGCATGCCGGTGGATATCCATCCGGAAGAGGGCGTTCCCGCCGTGGAACTGATCCTCTGCCGTCTGCACGCGGGCGGTAAATTCTCGAACAAAAACTACCAGTTCTCCGGCGGCCTGCATGGCGTGGGGATCTCTGTGGTTAACGCCCTGTCAAAACGCGTGGAAGTCAACGTGAAACGCGACGGGCAGATCTACAACATCGCTTTTGAAAATGGCGAAAAGGTGAAAGAGCTGAGCGTGGTCGGCACCTGCCCGAAGCGCCAGACCGGCACCAGCGTCCACTTCTGGCCGGATGAAAAATTCTTCGACAGCCCGCGCTTTTCCGTCTCCCGCCTGACGCACCTGCTGAAAGCGAAAGCGGTACTTTGCCCGGGCGTTGAGATCAACTTTAAAGATCAGGTGAACAACACCGAGCAGCGCTGGTGCTACCTGGATGGTCTCAACGACTACCTGTGTGAAGCGGTAAACGGGCTGATTACCCTGCCGGAAAAACCGTTTATCGGTAACTTCTCCGGCGAGACGGAAGCGGTGGACTGGGCGCTGCTGTGGCTGCCGGAAGGCGGCGAGCTGCTAACCGAAAGCTACGTTAACCTGATCCCGACCATGCAGGGCGGCACCCACGTCAACGGCCTGCGCCAGGGCCTGCTGGACGCCATGCGTGAGTTCTGCGAATACCGCAACATCCTGCCGCGCGGCGTGAAGCTCTCGGCGGAAGATATCTGGGAGCGCTGCGCCTATGTCCTGTCGGTGAAAATGCAGGATCCGCAATTCGCGGGCCAGACTAAAGAGCGCCTGTCGTCACGCCAGTGCGCGGCGTTTGTCTCAGGCGTGGTGAAAGACGCTTTCAGCCTGTGGCTTAACCAGAACGTCCAGGCGGCGGAACAGCTCGCGGAGCTCGCCATCGCCAGCGCTCAGCGTCGTCTGCGCGCGGCCAAAAAAGTGGTGCGTAAAAAGCTCACCAGCGGCCCGGCGCTGCCCGGCAAACTGGCGGACTGCACCGCGCAGGATCTCAACCGCACAGAGCTTTTCCTGGTGGAAGGGGATTCCGCAGGCGGCTCCGCCAAACAGGCGCGCGATCGCGAATATCAGGCGATCATGCCGCTTAAGGGTAAGATCCTGAATACCTGGGAAGTGTCGTCGGATGAAGTGCTGGCCTCGCAGGAGGTGCACGATATCTCTGTTGCGATCGGCATCGATCCGGACAGCGACGATCTCAGCCAGCTGCGTTACGGCAAAGTCTGTATCCTCGCGGATGCGGACTCCGACGGTCTGCATATCGCCACGCTGCTGTGCGCGCTGTTTGTGAAACACTTCCGCTCGCTGGTGAAAGGCGGTCACGTTTACGTTGCCATGCCGCCGCTCTACCGTATCGATCTCGGCAAAGAGGTCTACTACGCGCTGGACGAAGAAGAAAAAGCGGGCGTGCTGGAACAGCTCAAGCGTAAAAAGGGCAAGCCGAACGTACAGCGCTTTAAAGGCCTCGGCGAAATGAACCCGATGCAGCTGCGCGAAACGACGCTGGATCCGAACACCCGCCGCCTGGTGCAGCTCACCATCAGCGACGACGACGACGCGCGCACGCTGGCGGTGATGGATATGCTGCTCGCCAAAAAACGCTCCGAAGACCGCCGTAACTGGCTGCAGGAGAAAGGCGATATGGCGGATATCGAAGTCTGATAGTGCCAGACCATGCCTCTTTCAGCGGCGCCTTCGGGCGCCGCTGCTGTTTCCGCTTGTCGATCCCTTCGTTTCAGCGCGTAGCAGAGTACGGCATTATGTTTGCGACTGAGATCAAATTCTGCGGCGTTAATCATTACTCCTGGAGTAATGATTCGCCCCCGCCCTTAATTGATGCACTTTTCTCCTGAGCGCACACTGGTTTTAGCGTTAAGCAAATCAAAAAGATTCGCTGAATCAGGAGGTTAATTATGACGGCTTACCAAACGCCGGGGCGTGTCTGGAACACGCGCCGCACGGAGAAACAGCGGCGTCTCGCCTCGGTTCCCGTGCAGGGCAAAGTGCTGCCCACCGCAGATCTCTCATCCATGCTCGAAAAACTCATCGCGCCCGGCGACCGGGTGGTACTGGAAGGCAATAACCAGAAGCAGGCGGATTTTCTCTCCCGCAGCCTTGCTGAGGTAAACCCGCACGTCGTGCATGACCTGCACATGATCATGCCAAGCGTCGGGCGCAGCGAACATCTCGATATCTTTGAGAAAGGCATCGCCCGCAAGCTCGACTTCTCGTTCTCCGGCACCCAGAGCCTGCGCATTTCGCAACTGCTGGAAGATGGCCAGCTGGAGATCGGCGCCATCCATACCTACATCGAACTTTACTCCCGGCTCTATGTCGATCTCGCCCCGAACGTGGCGCTGATCGCCGGTTACAAAGCCGACCGCAAAGGTAACCTCTACACCGGGCCGAGCACCGAAGATACGCCCGCGCTCGTGGAAGCCGCCGCGTTCCACGACGGCATCGTCATCGCCCAGGTGAATGAGCTGGTGGACGACGAATGTGATTTGCCGCGTGTCGATATTCCCGGCTCGTGGATCGATTATGTCGTGGTGGCGGATAAACCCTTCTTTATCGAACCGCTGTTCACCCGCGACCCGCGCCTCATCAAACAGGAACACATCCTGATGGCGATGATGGCGATTAAAGGCATCTACGCCGAACACCAGGTGCAGTCGCTTAACCACGGTATCGGCTTTAACACCGCCGCCATCGAACTGCTGCTGCCGACGTATGGCGAACAGCTCGGCCTGAAAGGCAAAATCTGTAAACACTGGACGCTCAACCCGCACCCGACGCTGATCCCGGCGATTGAAAGCGGCTGGGTGGAGAGCGTGCACTGCTTCGGCGGTGAACTGGGGATGGAAGAGTACATCCGCGCCCGTCCGGACGTCTTCTTTACCGGCGCTGATGGCTCGATGCGCTCCAACCGCGCTTTCTGCCAGCTGGCAGGCCAGTACGCGGTGGATATGTTTATCGGCTCGACCTTACAGGTGGACGGCCTCGCCAACTCCTCCACCGTCACCCGCGGCCGTCTTTCCGGCTTCGGCGGCGCGCCGAACATGGGCCATGACCCGCACGGCCGCCGTCACGCCACGCCAGCCTGGCTCAACATGATAACCGAGCCGGATCCGATGCAGCGCGGTAAAAAGCTGGTGGTGCAAATGGTCGAAACCTTCCAGGCAGGCGTGAAGCCAACCTTCGTGGAAAAACTCGATGCGGTCGACGTAGCGAAAGCCTCAGGCATGCCGCTCGCGCCGGTCATGATTTACGGCGATGACGTGACCCACGTGCTGACGGAAGAAGGCATCGCGTACCTCTACCGCGCCGAAAGTCTGGAAGAGCGTCGCGCGATGGTCGCCGCAGTCGCCGGTATCACCGACATCGGACTTGGCGTGGACGCCGCGCGCGTCGCCGCGCTGCGTAAGTGCGGCAAGGTCGTTTACCCGGAAGATATCGGCATTCGCCGCGCCGACGCCACCCGCTCGCTGCTTGCCGCGAGCAGCGTCGCCGACCTGGTGGAATGGTCAGGCGGTCTCTACAACCCACCTGCCAAATTCCGGAGCTGGTAATGAACCGACAGCCACTGACTCACGCCGACGGCACCGCAGACGCGCTGGCGCGCATCGCCACCGCCTGCCTGATTGATGAAGCGAGACTCACCCCGAAGCCGGGTCTGGTGGATTGTCGGGGCAGCGGCGCGCATCACGATTTAACGCTCGCGTTGATGGAGCGCTCGGCCCACAGCCTGACGCCGACGTTTCATGGGCTGGCCCAGCAGAGCTGGCAGCGTCCGGCGGATATCGCGCTGCGTGAAACCGTCGGCCGCCTGGGCCGCGAAGGCGAGGCGCAGATGATGGCGGCGACCGGCGGCGTCAATACGCACCGGGGCGCTATCTGGGCGCTGGGGCTGCTGGTAAGCGCTACCGCTATGTGCGGGGCTGACGCCTCAGCCGACGTCATCGCCGCCACCGCCGCGCGGCTTGCGAGCCTGCCGGACGCGGCTGCGCCAAAGGGCTTCAGCAAGGGGCTGCGCGCCACGCGCCGTTATCAGGTGCCAGGCGCGCGTGAAGAGGCGCAGCAGGGCTTCCCGCACGTCACGCGTCTCGCGCTGCCGCAGCTTCATGAGAGCCGCCGTCGCGGCGCGAACGAGACCGAAGCCCGGCTGGACGCGCTAATGGCGATCATGACCTCGCTCAGCGATACCTGCGTACTCAATCGCGCAGGCCTGACCGGTCAGTTCGCCATGCAGCGCGGCGCACGCGCCGTACTGGCGGCGGGCGGTACGGCAACCGCCCACGGGCGTCGCGAACTGGCAACGCTTGATAGCGAGATGCTGGCGCTCAACGCCTCGCCGGGCGGGGCCGCCGACTTGCTGGCCGCCACGCTCTATCTCGACCGCGTGGGCGCGTCATCCCGAATAACTGATTAAGAGGGTGTTATGGAACAGATTACATTGTCATTCCCCGCGAGCCGCACGCTGAGCGGCAGAGCGCTGGCGGGAGTGGTCGGGTCCGGTGATATGGAAGTCCTGTTCACCGCCGACCAGCAGCAGGCGCTCAACGTCACCATCACCACATCCGTGGACAACAGCACCGCGCGCTGGAACGCGCTGTTTGACCGCCTCAACATGCAAAACGGCCTGCCGTCCGGCACGCTGATTATCCACGATTTCGGCGCGACGCCCGGCGTGGCGCGCATCCGCATCGAACAGGTTTTTGAGGAGGTCAGCCATGCGTAACGATCGCAGCTTTATCGAACTCCGGGCGCGGGACCGCGCAAAGGCGCTGCTGGATGACGGCAGCTATCGCGAACTGCTCGATCCGTTTGAGCAGGTTATGTCGCCGTGGCTTGGCAAGCAGGGCATCGTGCCGCAGGCCGACGACGGTATGGTCGTGGCGAAAGGCACGATTAACGGCCAGCCAGCCGTCGTGATCGCCATCGAAGGCACGTTCCAGGGCGGCAGTATGGGCGAGGTTTCCGGCGCGAAAATGGCCGCCGCGCTGGAGCTTGCCGCTGAAGATAACCGCAACGGCATTCCCACACAGGCGGTGCTGTGCCTTGAAACCGGCGGCGTGCGTCTGCAGGAGGCGAATCTGGGCCTCGCGGCGATTGCCGATATCCACGCGGCGATTGTTGATCTGCGCCGCTATACCCCGGTGGTCGGGATTATCGCCGGCACCGTCGGCTGCTTCGGCGGGATGTCCATCGCCGCCGCGTTATGCAGTTATCTCATCGTCACCCGCGAAGCGCGTTTAGGGCTTAACGGCCCGCAGGTTATTGAGCAGGAAGCGGGCGTGGAAGAGTACGACTCCCGCGACCGTCCGTTTATCTGGAGCATGACCGGCGGCGAAGTCCGTTATGAAAGCGGCTTTGTCGACGCGCTGGTGGGCGATGGCGTTAACGCCGTGAAAACCGCCATGAACGAGGCGATTGCCCGCGGCGTACCGCAGCAGCACCGCAGCGATAACTACGCCTGGTATCTCGACCGCCTGAGCCGTTTCGATACCGCGAAACAGGCGGACCGCGAACAGATCAAACAGCTCTTTGCCCGGGAGGAAAAATGATGACGAACACAGTAAGCCGGGGCGCCTTATGGCTTGAAAAACTCGCGCCCGACGCGCAACGTCTGCCAGGGCTTTGCCCGTCCGTACAGGTGGCCGATGCCGCATTTAACGGCGAGCCTGCGCGGTTTATCGCGGTCGTGCCGGATGCCCACAACCACTACCCGCGCGCCGCGCGTGGCGAAGTCGGGCTGCTGGAGGGCTGGACGCTCGCGAAAGTGGTCAGCGAAACGGTTAAAGAAGATGCGGATAAACCCGTGAAGCGCCCGATCGTCGCGGTGATTGACGTACCAAGCCAGGCCTATGGCCGTCGTGAAGAGGCATTTGGCATTCATCAGGCGCTGGCGGGCGCGGCGGGCGCTTATGCGAACGCGCGCCTCGCCGGACACCCGGTTATCGGGCTGATTGTCGGCAAGGCGATGTCCGGGGCGTTTCTCGCCCACGGTTACCAGGCCAACCGCCTTATCGCTTTCAACGACCAGGGCGTCATGGTGCACGCGATGGGCAAAGAATCCGCCGCGCGCATTACGCTTCGCACCGTAGACGCGCTGGAGAAACTGGCGGCGACCATCCCGCCAATGGCCTATGACGTCGCCAACTATGCGACGCTGGGTCTGCTCTCCGATCTGCTCGATATCAGCAACCCGGATGCGCCGACGGCGCAGGATCTGGCGCAGGTCAACGCCACGCTGCAACGCGCCATCGCGGATGCGCGCCAGGATCCGAGCCTGAAAACCCGCCTCGGCGCAGACAACCGCCGTAGCTCTCAGCTTGTTCGCGAACGCCTGCGCGCCAGCTGGTAAGTAATACCTAAAAAAAACCTGCCGGATAGCGGCTCCTGTGGGCGTAGCGATACGCCCATAGCGCCCCGCATCCGTAAAAAATAAAGCTCACCACCCACCTGGGTGTAAGGGCCACCATCGCACCAGTGTTGATTTTTCTTTCATTACAGGTGACTTATGACTTACGTGATTATTCATGCGCTTGCACCCATCTTCGTGATTATGCTGCTCGGCTTTATGGCGGGCAAAACCAGGATGGTCGATAACCAGAATGTGGCTCTACTCAATATCTTTGTGATGGATTTCGCGCTCCCGGCCGCGCTGTTTAGCGCTACCGTACAGACGCCGTGGGCGGGCATCGTCGCGCAAATGCCGCTGATTGTGGTGTTAGTGCTGGCGATGTGGGTCACCTACGCCGCCATCTACTTCCTGGCCGTCGGGCCGTTTAAGAAATCGCCGCAGGATGCCGCCGTGCTGACGCTCACCGTGGCGCTGCCGAACTATGCCGCGCTTGGCCTGCCGATCCTCGGCAGCGTGCTGGGCGAGGGGCCATCCACTTCGCTTTCCGTCGCCGTCTCCATTGCCTGCGGTTCGGTGCTGATGACGCCGTTCTGCCTGCTTATTCTGGAGCGTGAAAAAGCGCGCGCCAGCGGCGAAAACAGCGGCTCGACGCTCGCCATGCTGCCGGTGCTGATGTGGCGGTCGGTGAAAAAACCGATTGTCTGGGGGCCGCTGCTTGGGGTCGTGCTCTCCGCCATCGGCATCAAAATGCCGGAACTGGTGCTGGCTGCGATCAAACCGCTGGGCCTTGCCGCGACGGCCGCGGCGCTGTTCCTGACCGGCGTTATCCTCTCGGCGCGCAAGCTCAAAATCAACGCAATGGTTATCACTGCGACGATCACCAAACTGCTGATCCAGCCGTTTATCGCCTGGGGCATTGTGCTGGCGCTTGGTCTGACCGGCCCGGTGGCGGTCACGGCGATCCTGATGATTGCGCTGGCGGCGGGGTTCTTCGGCGTGGTCTTCGGCAACCGTTTCGGCGTACAGTCGCCGGACGCCGAGGCGGTGCTGCTGCTAAGCTCCGTACTCAGCATTCTCTCGCTGCCGCTGTTTATTTCCCTGACGCAAGGACTCTGACCCATGACCGACACGCCGCGCCCTCACGATCTCCTCTGGCTTAACCGTCGCGACGCGCTTCAGGGCATCGATGCGCCCTGGGTGAGCGAGCAGTGGCGCAGCCATCTGCCTGTGGTGGTGCGGCGTGATGTGAACGATAACGGGCTTATCCCCGTCGGCGTGCGCGGCGTGAAGCGTGAACAGCGCGCCGCCGGCTGGGTAAGCGCGCAGGATATCACCCGGGCGGCGACGCCCGAATCGCTCGCCTGTCTTAATACGCTGTTGCGCTCGCCGTTTGTTTCACAGCAGCCGGTGCAGGCGGCCATCCAGCTGGCCCAGCGGCAATGGCCGTGGGCGTGGGGCATTACCGGCTCTACCGGCTATGCGCTCGCCACAGAAATGCCGGTGCTGCACGCGGCAAGCGATCTGGATCTTACGATTCGCGCGCCCGCGCCCGTTGAGCCTGACGCGTTCGCCGCCTGGCAGCGTCTCGTCACACAACTGCCGTGCCGCGCCGATACGCAGGTTGAAACGCCGCTCGGCGCGTTTTCGCTGACCGAATGGCTGCGCGACGGGCGCGCGCTGTTAAAAACCAACCAGGGCGCGCGGCTCGTGCGCGACCCCTGGCGCAGGGAGGATGCATGAAGATTATTTTCACTTTTCCCGGACAGGGCACCCAGCGGCCCGGCATGTTGCAGCATCTGCCGGAAGATGACACCCGGCGGGAAGCGCGCGAGGTGCTGGGCGACGAACTGGCGACGCTCGATACGCCGGACGCGCTGCGTCACACCCGTGCCGTACAGCTCGCGCTGCTGATTGCGGGCGTCTCTTCCGCCCGCGCGCTGATGGCGCAGGGCGTGATGCCGGATATAGTCAGCGGCTTGTCCATCGGCGCGTATCCGGCGGCGGTCATTGCCGGCGCGCTCGATTTTCGCGACGCCCTGCGGCTGGTGGCGTTGCGCGGCGATGTGATGGAGCAGGCGTACCCTGAGGGCTACGGGCTGACGGCGATACTTGGCCTGCGCCTGGAGCAGGTGGAGAAACTGGCGGCGGCGCACGGCGTTTACATCGCCAATTTAAACGCCGAGACGCAGATTGTGATCGCCGGGCGCGATGAGCAGATGGCGGCGGCAGGCGAGGCGGCGCTCGCGCTCGGCGCCACGAAAGTGAACCGGCTGGCGGTCAGCGTGCCGTCGCACTGCGCGCTTTTGGATGCGCCCGCGCAACAGCTGGCGCAGGCGTTTGCGCGCGTCACGCTGCAACGCCCGCAGCGCGCTTACCTCAGCGGCAGCAGCGCCCGTGTGCTGTGGCAGCCTGAGCGTATCGCCGACGATCTCGCGTTTAATATGGCGCGCACGGTGCGCTGGCAGGAGGCGATGATCGCCGCCCGCGAGCGTGAGGCGAGGCTTGCCATTGAGATGCCGCCCGGCGGCGTGCTGACCTGCCTGACGCGCCAGGCAGGCTTTGAAGGCGAGAGTATTTCGCTGGAGCGCAGCGGCATGGCGGTGGCGCAGCATCTGGCCGCGCGGCTGCCCCGCGATTAGTTTTTGCTGAGGCTTAAGGCGTACATGCGGCACTCCGCCGCCAGCGCCAGCAGGTTAGGGTCGCGCTCGCGGCTGCGGGCGAAGACCAGCGCAATCTGCTGGCGCATCTGGTAAGGCTCCGCCAGCTTCAGCAGTTGCAGGTCGTTTTCATACAGTTTTTTCATGCGACCTGGCACCAGCGAGAAGCCCACGCCCGCCTGCACCAGGCTCAGCATGGAGAAAATATCATTCACCCGCGTGACGATATCCGGCTCGAACCCTGCCACGTGGAACGCCTCCTGAAAACCGGCGTAGGTGGCGAATCCTTCCGCCAGCGAGACGAATTTGCGGTCTTTATAGTGGCGCAAATCGGCCTCGCGGCGGGTATCGAGCGTCTCTGACGCCGGGGCCGCCAGATAGATATCGTCGTGAAACAGCGGCGTCACTTCCAGCGTTTTGCGGTCAATCTGCGCTTCTGAAACGGAAATCAGGATCGCATCCAGTCCGTTGTCCTCCAGCATATTCAGCAGCACCTGGTTAGATCCCATCGTCAGATCGAGTTCCAGTTCCGGGCGGCGCAGCTTCATACCCATCAGCAGACGCGGCACCGTTTCCAGCGTGAGCGAATAGAGCGTGCCGACCCGCAGCCGTCCAAGACCGACGCCCGCCGCGCGCCGCGTCTCTTCAATGCCGCGCACCATCAGACCGATCGCCTCCTGGCAATACTCCAGCAGCGTTTCGGCGGCAGGCAGCGCCACCAGGCTGCGGCCCTTGTGGACGAACAACGGGCAACGCAGTCCTTCTTCCAGACTGTGCAGCGCGCGGTGCACGCTGACGGCGCTTACGCCCAGCGCCTCGGCGGTACGGGCGATGTTTCCCTTCTCCATAAACGCCATAAAGATAGAGAGCTTGCGAAACGTGATGTCGTCGTCGATGGCTAATTTCATGCGGGCACGGTCTTGAGGAACGGGATCAGGAAGCTTAACGGCTGGGGACGGCGGGGTAAACCTCCATCGGACGCGGTTCATTTCTAAGCAAGGCACAGGCTATCGAATCCGTAGATTAATACAGGTAGGACTTATCAATCGGCGAGGCTATCGTAGCGGTAAAACGGAACACGGAGCGAAACATGAGTACGCCATCTGAACAACACAATACGTTATCTGCGGGGAAATGCCCGTTCCATCAGGGCAACAGCAACCAAAGCGCGGGCGGCGGCACCGCCAGCCGCGACTGGTGGCCGAATCAACTGCGCGTGGAGCTGTTGAACCAACACTCAAACCGCACCAACCCGCTGGGCGAAGATTTTAACTACCGTAAGGCGTTCAGCGAGCTGGATTATGCGGCGCTGAAAGGCGATCTGAAAGCGCTGTTAACCGATTCCCAGCCGTGGTGGCCTGCCGACTGGGGCAGCTACACCGGGCTTTTCATCCGCATGGCGTGGCACAGCGCGGGCACCTACCGCTCCGCTGACGGGCGCGGCGGCGCCGGTCGCGGGCAGCAGCGTTTCGCGCCGTTAAACTCCTGGCCGGATAACGTAAGCCTCGATAAAGCGCGTCGCCTGCTGTGGCCGGTGAAACAGAAATATGGCCAGAAAATCTCCTGGGCTGACCTGTTTATCCTCGCCGGCAACGTGGCGCTGGAAAATTCCGGGTTCCGCACTTTTGGTTTCGGGGCCGGGCGTGAAGACGTCTGGGAGCCGGATATGGACGTCAACTGGGGCGATGAGAAGAACTGGCTTGAGCATCGCCACCCGGAATCGCTGGCGCAGGCGCCGCTTGGCGCGACTGAAATGGGCCTTATCTACGTCAACCCGGAAGGGCCGAACCACAGCGGCGACCCGGCCTCCGCCGCGCCCGCCATTCGCGCAACGTTCGGCAACATGGGCATGAACGATGAAGAGACCGTGGCGCTGATCGCAGGCGGCCATACGCTCGGCAAAACCCACGGGGCCGCGGCGGCGGACCACGTCGGCGTCGATCCGGAGGCCGCGCCTATTGAAGCGCAGGGCCTCGGCTGGCACAGCAACTTTGGCAGCGGCGCAGGGGCGGATGCCATTACTTCCGGCCTGGAAGTGACCTGGACGCAGACGCCGACCCAGTGGAGCAACTACTTCTTCGAGAACCTGTTCAAATATGAATGGGTGCAGACCCGCAGCCCGGCAGGCGCCATTCAGTTTGAAGCGGTCGACGCGCCGGAGATCATTCCAGACCCGTTCGATCCGTCGAAAAAACGTAAGCCGACCATGCTGGTGACCGACCTGACGCTGCGTTTCGACCCGGAATTCGAGAAAATTTCGCGTCGTTTCCTTAACGACCCGCAGGCGTTCAATGAAGCCTTCGCCCGCGCCTGGTATAAGCTGACGCACCGCGATATGGGGCCGAAAGCGCGCTATATCGGCCCGGAAGTGCCGAAAGAAGATCTGATTTGGCAGGACCCGTTACCGGCGGCGATTTATCAGCCGACGCAGGCGGATATCGACAGCCTGAAAGCGGAGATCGCCAGCGCCGGTTTAACGGTAAGCGAGCTGGTATCCGTCGCCTGGGCGTCTGCCTCCACCTTCCGCGGCGGCGATAAACGCGGCGGCGCTAACGGCGCGCGTCTGGCGCTCGCTCCGCAGCGCGACTGGGAAGTAAACGCCTCAGCCGCGCGTGCGCTGGCGACGCTTGAAGCTATCCAGCGCGCCGCGAACAAAGCGTCGCTCGCTGATATCATTGTGCTGGCAGGCGCGGTGGGCGTTGAGCAGGCCGCGAAAGCCGCAGGCGTTGAGATTACCGTGCCGTTCGCGCCGGGCCGTGTCGATGCGCGTCAGGATCAGACCGACGTGGCGCTGTTCGAATTCCTGAAACCGAAAGCCGATGGTTTCCGTAACTATCGCGGCGTGCGCAGCAGTACCCCGACCGAGTCGCTGCTTATCGACAAAGCGCAGCAGCTGACGCTGACCGCGCCGGAACTTACCGTACTGGTGGGCGGGATGCGTGCGATGGGCGCGAACTATGACGCCAGCGCGCACGGCGTGTTCACGGACCGCGTGGGCGTGCTCAGCACCGATTTCTTCGTCAATCTGCTGGATATGCGTTACGAGTGGAAAGCGACCGACGCAATGGCTGAGGTGTTTGAAGGACGCGATCGCGAGAGCGGCGAAGTGAAATTCACGGCGACCCGCGCGGATCTGGTGTTTGGCTCTAACGCGATTCTGCGCGCTGTCGCGGAAGTCTATGCCAGTGATGATGCCCGCGAGAAATTCGTGAAGGATTTCGTGGCGGCCTGGACCAAAGTCATGAACCTGGACCGCTTCGATCTTCAGTCAGCGTAAGCGGCTAACAAAAAAGGCGATGAATCTTCATCGCCTTTTTTTATGCGCATCTTCAGCGTCAGACGCCGCTTTCCAGAATGCGAATGGTGGTATCCAGCACATCGCCTTTTACCGCGTCACGAAAGCCCAGCATATGTGGCGTTTCCAGATGCGCTTTTAAGTGCGCGGCGCTGGCCCACTGTTCCACCATCACGATGGAATCCGGCGCGCTGGTCTGAAAATCAAGACCCGTGGCGCTGTCCACCATCGGCGCGTAGCCGTGGCAACCCGCTTCCGCCAGCACCGCTGGAATGATCTTCTTGAACTCTTCCAGTACCGCCTGACGGTGGTGCGCGCCAGGACGGGTACGAATTTCTGCTATAACTGTCAGCATGGTTAACTCCTTTTGTAAAACCGTCTGACAGTTAAGCAAAAATTTTCGCCAGATGCTCGCGATATTCCGCAATGTGGCGCGCCACGTCCGGCATTTTAATCACGTCGTTGGCGATATACGTCGGCAGCGCGGTCAGGCCCAGAAACTCGTTCGCCTTGTGGAACGGCAGGTAAACGCCATCCACGCCCACGCCGTGGAAGAACTGATCTTTCTCGGTGAACGCTTCCAGCGGCGCGTTCCAGGTGAGCGACAGCATATATTTTTTGCCCTGAATCAGTCCGCCGGAGCCATACTTTTTCGAGGCGTCGGAGCGGGTGCGGCCATCGCTGGCGTACAGCGCGCCGTGGCCTTCGGTAAAGACATCGTCGATATACTTTTTCACGGTCCAGGGCGCGCCCATCCACCAGCCTGGCATCTGATAAATAATGACGTCGGCCCAGAGGTATTTCTGCACTTCCTCTTTAGCGTCATACTCGCCGTCTGCGCGGGTGACCTTTACATCATGCCCAACGTCGCGCAGGTAACTCTCCGCGACCTCAGTCAGGGTGTCGTTAAGCTGGCCTTTGGAGTGGGCGAATTCTTTCGCGCCGTTAATGATAAGTACGTTGCTCATTATTTGTCCTCTAATTATCGCGTTTGTCATGAATATTACCGTATCGGGCGATGCGGTAATATTGGCAAAAAGCGCAAAGACTTTTGCACTATAAGCAACAATCAACCCTGCTGTGACTCGGCGACGCAGATAGGGTACTATCGGCGGCAATATTGCCGTTTCCCCGCGTACGGCCAGCATTTCTGAGGAATAACGAGTAATGAGTGACTTAACTCACGATGGTGCAGAGCGCCTCGCGCTGCATGAATTCACGGAAAACGCCTATCTGAACTACTCCATGTACGTCATCATGGATCGCGCGCTGCCGTTTATCGGCGACGGGCTTAAGCCTGTTCAACGCCGCATCGTCTATGCCATGTCGGAACTGGGGTTGAATGCCAGCGCCAAATTCAAAAAATCCGCCCG
Organism: Cronobacter turicensis; assembly: GCF_041222865.1. Lineage (NCBI taxonomy): Bacteria > Pseudomonadati > Pseudomonadota > Gammaproteobacteria > Enterobacterales > Enterobacteriaceae > Cronobacter > Cronobacter turicensis. The sequence goes on from NZ_CP165997.1 coordinate 722,769, forward strand.
TACCGTGGGTGACGTGCTGGGTAAATATCACCCGCACGGCGACAGCGCCTGCTATGAAGCGATGGTGCTGATGGCGCAGCCGTTCTCGTACCGTTACCCGCTGGTGGACGGGCAGGGGAACTGGGGCGCGCCGGACGATCCGAAATCCTTCGCGGCGATGCGTTACACCGAATCGCGTCTCTCTAAATATGCCGAAGTGCTGCTGGGCGAGCTGGGCCAGGGCACTGTGGATTATGTCCCGAACTTCGACGGGACGCTGAACGAGCCGAAAATGCTGCCGGCGCGCCTGCCGAACATTCTGCTGAACGGCACCACGGGCATCGCGGTGGGTATGGCGACGGATATTCCGCCGCACAACCTGCGTGAAGTGGCTAAAGCGGCCGTCAGCCTTATCGACAGCCCGAAAACCACGCTTGATGAACTGCTGGATATCGTGCAGGGCCCGGATTACCCGACCGAAGCGGAAATCATTACCTCCCGCGCTGAAATCCGCAAAATCTACCAGAGCGGCCGCGGCTCGGTGCGTATGCGCGCCGTGTGGAAGAAAGAAGACGGCGCGGTGGTTATTTCCGCGCTGCCGCATCAGGTGTCCGGCGCCCGCGTGCTGGAGCAGATTGCAAGCCAGATGCGCGCCAAAAAGCTGCCGATGGTCGATGACCTGCGCGATGAGTCCGATCACGAGAACCCGACGCGTCTGGTTATCGTGCCGCGCTCTAACCGCGTGGATATGGATCAGGTGATGAACCACCTGTTCGCCACCACCGATCTGGAAAAAAGCTACCGCATTAACCTCAACATGATTGGGCTTGATGGCCGCCCGGCGGTGAAAAACCTGCTGGAGATCCTCACCGAATGGCTGGTGTTCCGTCGCGATACGGTGCGCCGCCGTCTGAACTATCGCCTCGATAAAGTCATGCGTCGCCTGCATATCCTGGAAGGTTTGCTGGTCGCGTTCCTCAATATCGACGAAGTGATTGAGATTATCCGCGGCGAAGATGAGCCGAAGCCGGTGCTGATGAGCCGTTTCGGCATCAGCGAAACGCAGGCGGAAGCTATCCTCGAACTTAAACTGCGCCATCTCGCGAAGCTTGAAGAGATGAAGATCCGCGGCGAGCAGAGCGATCTGGAAAAAGAACGCGATCAGCTCCAGGGCATTCTCGCCTCCGAGCGCAAAATGAATACTCTCCTGAAAAAAGAGATCCAGGCGGATGCCGACGCGTACGGCGACGATCGCCGCTCGCCGCTGCATGAGCGTGAAGAAGCGAAAGCGATGAGCGAGCATGACATGTTGCCGTCCGAGCCGGTCACTATCGTACTCTCCCAGATGGGCTGGGTGCGCAGCGCCAAAGGCCACGACATCGACGCCAAAGCGCTGAGTTATAAAGCAGGCGACAACTGGCTCTCGTCAGCGAAAGGCAAAACCAACCAGCCGGTGGTGTTTATCGACTCCACGGGCCGCAGCTACGCGCTGGATCCGGTATCGCTGCCGTCGGCGCGCGGTCAGGGCGAGCCGCTTACCGGCAAACTGACGCTGCCGCCAGGCGCGGTAGTGGAACATATGCTGATGACCGGCGAAGATCAGAAGCTCCTGATGGCCTCTGACGCGGGTTACGGTTTTGTCTGCACCTTCAACGATCTGGTGGCGCGCAACCGCGCCGGTAAAGCGCTGATTACGCTGCCGGAAAACGCGCATGTGCTCAAACCGCTGGAAATTGAACATGACGACGATATGCTGCTCGCCATTACGGCGGCGGGGCGTATGCTGATGTTCCCGGTGGCCGATCTCCCGCAGCTCTCCAAAGGCAAGGGCAACAAAATTATCTCGATTCCTTCCGCCGATGCGGCGAAGGGCGACGATAAGCTTGCCTATCTCACCATCCTGCCGCCGCAGAGCACCGTGACGCTGCATGTCGGCAAGCGCAAGATCAAACTGCGCCCGGAAGAGTTGCAAAAAGTGCATGGCGAACGCGGGCGTCGCGGTACGCTGATGCGCGGCTTACAACGCATCGACAGCGTCGAAGTGGACGCCCCGTCGCGCCCGAAAGCTGACGACGGCGAGGCGTAATCCCCCGAATACCGGCGTACGCATCGCCGCCGCGCTTTCTGTGATTATCTGCAGGCAGCGCGGCGCCTCGCTTGCGTAATTTTCCCGCCCACGCCATTGTTTGTTTGCGCGTGACGCATAAAAATAAGTGTTTGAGTCTGCTCAACATCATGAGCCGCCAGGGATGCCTGACCGTGAGCGGTGTGTTTTCCGTTAAAGCCGTTATACTGGTCCGCGGCTGCGGCTTCAGAGGTAGTTATGTTATCGATCGTTCGAATGATTATTGTGGTTCTCTACAGTATTGTGGTCTCTGTTCTGGGCTGTATCTGGTGTCTCTTCAGCCCGCGTAATCCGCGCCATGTGGCGACGTTTGGCCATCTGTTCGGCCGTCTTTCCACCGTGTTCGGCCTGAAGGTGGAGCTGCGTAAGCCGCAGGGCGCCGAAAACTACGGCAACGCGATTTACATCGGCAACCACCAGAACAACTACGACATGGTGACGGCGTCGAAAATCGTTCAGCCGCCGACCGTGACCGTCGGCAAAAAAAGCCTGATTTGGATCCCGTTCTTCGGCCAGCTCTACTGGCTGACCGGCAACCTGCTTATCGACCGTAATAACCGCAGCAAGGCGCACAGCACCATCGCCGAAGTGGTGGAGCAGTTCCGCAAGCGCGATATCTCCATCTGGATGTTTCCGGAAGGCACCCGTAGCCGCGGGCGCGGCCTGATGCCGTTTAAAACCGGCGCGTTTCATGCCGCTATCGCCGCTGGCGTGCCGATTATTCCGGTCTGTGTTTCCAATACCCATGGTAAAATCAAGCTCAACCGTTGGAACAACGGTCTGGTCATCGTCGAAATGTTACCGCCTGTTGACACCCAGGGTTGGGGAAAAGAACAGGTACGGGAACTTGCCGCCCACTGCCGCCAGCTGATGGAAGAGAAAATCGTCCAGCTGGATAAAGAAGTGGCCGAGCGCGAAGCCGCTGGCAAGATCTGAGACTGACGGGCAGACCGTCATTCATTACCCGTTTTCATGGAGCAACTATGTCACTCAGTCGGCGTCAGTTTATTCAGGCATCGGGCGCTGCGCTTTGCGCGGGCGCGGTGCCGCTGAGGGCGCATGCCGCAGGCCAGCAACAGGCGCTGCCGGTGCCGCCGCTGCTGGAGTCGCGCCGCGGCCAGCCGCTGTTTCTGACGCTCTCTCGCGCCCACTGGTCTTTCGTGCCGGGCACCCGCGCGCAGGTCTGGGGTTTCAATGGCCGCTATATGGGCCCGACTATCCGCGTCTGGAGCGGCGATGACGTCAAGCTTATCTACAGCAATCGTCTGCAAGAAAATGTCGCCATGACGGTGAGCGGGCTGCAAGTGCCGGGGCCGCTGATGGGCGGCGCGGCGCGCATGATGTCGCCAGGCGCCGACTGGGCGCCGGTGCTGCCGGTACGCCAGGCCTCCGCGACGCTCTGGTATCACGCCAATACGCCCAACCGCACCGGCCAGCAGGTCTATAACGGCCTTGCGGGCATGTGGCTGGTGGAAGACGCCGTGAGCAAAGCGCTGCCAGTGCCGAACCACTATGGCGTTGACGATTTCCCGGTCATTATTCAGGACAAGCGCCTCGACAATTTCGGCACGCCGGAATACAGCGAGCCGGGCAGCGGCGGTTTTGTCGGCGATACGCTGCTGGTGAACGGCGCGCAGAGCCCGTATGTGGAAGTCTCGCGCGGCTGGGTGCGTCTGCGGTTGCTGAACGCCTCTAACGCGCGCCGCTATCTGCTGCAGATGAGCGATGGCCGCCCGCTGCACGTGATCGCAGGCGATCAGGGGTTTCTGCCCGCGCCGGTTTCAGTCAAACAGCTGGCGCTGGCGCCCGGCGAGCGCCGCGAAGTGCTCATTGATATGACCAACGGCGATGAGGTCTCGATGACCTGCGGCGAAGCGGCGTCGATCATGGATCGTATTCGCGGAATTTTCGAGCCCTCCAGCATTCTCATCTCCACACTGGTGCTGACGCTGCGGCCCACCGGCCTGTTGCCGCTGGTAACGGATACGCTGCCGATGCGTCTGCTGCCGGATGAGATTATCAACGGCGCGCCGGTGCGTAGCCGCGAGATTACCTTAAGCGACGATCCGGGCATTAACGGTCAGCTGTGGGATATGAAGCGTACCGACGTGCAAACCCAGCAGGGCGCGTGGGAGCGCTGGACGGTGCGTTCCGATATGCCGCAGTCGTTCCATATGGAAGGCGTGAGTTTTCTTATCCGCAGCGTGAATGGCGCCGCGCCGTTCCCGGAAGATCGCGGGTGGAAGGATACGGTGTGGGTGGATGGTCAGGTGGAGCTGCTGGTGTATTTCAGCCAGCCCTCGTGGGAGCATTTCCCGTTCCTCTATTCGAGCCAGACGCTGGAGATGGCCGACCGCGGTTCGGTGGGGCAGATGGTTGTGAACCCGGCGCCGTAAGTCGTCCGATGGATGTAAAAAAGCCGCTGCGAAGCGGCTTTTTTGTGTCCGGGGGCATGACGCCAGTGGGTGGTAAACGGTGGATGCGCTGCGCTTATCCGCCCTACAACACCCTTTCCAGGCTCGTAGGGCGGGTAAGCTCCGCGCACCCGCCATATGCAGCCACGCCAGAGCCCGCTACTCTGCCAGGAATAACTCCAGCAGCGAGTTAAGAAACAGCTTACCGTGCTCGGTTATCTGCCAGCTCTCCGGCGTTTCCGCCAGATAATTCAGCGCAATCGCCTCGTCAATCTGCGGGCGAATCGCGGCTTCACTAAGCCCCGTATAACGTGCAAACTCGGCGCGCGGCGCAGGCTCCAGCAGGCGAAAACGGTTCATGAAAAACTCGAACGGCTTATCCTGCGTCTCAACCTCATGCTGTTTATCCAGGTAATTACCGGTCATATAGCCGCGCGGGTGACGGGTTTTCGCGGTACGCAAAATACACCCGTCCGCCAGCGTTATTTTACCGTGCGCGCCGCAGCCGATCCCCAGATAATCCCCGAAGCGCCAGTAATTCAGGTTGTGCTGGCACTGATAACCCGGTTTCGCGTAGGCCGACGTTTCATACTGCTCATACCCGGCGGCGGTCAGCAACTGATGGCCCTGCTCGAAAATATCCCACAGCGCGTCGTCGTCAGGCAGCACTGGCGGGCGTGAGCCAAACAGCGTATTTGGTTCGATGGTCAACTGATACCAGGACAGATGCGGCGGGTTCAGCGCGATCGCCTGGCGCAAATCATCAAGCGCCTCTTCCAGCGACTGATCCGGCAGGCCGTGCATCAAATCGAGGTTAAAGCTGCGAAGCCCGAGACCGCTGGCGAGACGCGCCGCGCGCTTCGCCTCTTCCGGCCCGTGAACACGGCCAAGACGCGCGAGTTTCGGCTCGCTGAAGCTCTGCACGCCGATAGAAATGCGGTTCACGCCTGCGCGCTGATACTCCACAAAGCGGTCAGCCTCCACGGTGCCAGGGTTGGCTTCCATCGTGATTTCAGCATCCGACGCGAGCGCAAGCCGCGCCCGCACGCCGTCCAACAAGGTTTGCATCGCGGGGCCGGAAAGCAGGCTCGGCGTGCCGCCGCCGATGAAAATCGTCTTCACCTCGCGGCCCTGCGCCCAGGGGGCGTCGTTATCCAGATCGCTTAACAGATGCTGGACATAATCGTCATGCGGCACTTCGCCCTTGAGCGCGTGGGAATTGAAGTCGCAATAAGGGCACTTCTGCACGCACCAGGGGATATGGATATAAAGACTTAAGGGTGGCAAATCAGCCATTACGCATTGCTTCCAGTAATAATTTCAGCGCCTGCCCGCGGTGGGAAATCGCGCTTTTCTCTTCACGCGTCAGCTCGGCGGCGGTTTTGCCAAGCGTGGGGATAAAGAAAATCGGGTCGTAGCCAAAACCGCCCTGGCCTGCCGGCGCGCGGGTGATAACGCCAGACCAGACGCCGTGGAAAACCAGCGGCGTCGGATCGTCGGCATGGCGCATATAGACCAGCACACAGTGGAACTGCGCCTGGCGCTGCTCGTCCGGCACGTCGTGTAACGCCACCAGCAGCTTTTCCAGGTTCTCCTGATCGCTGGCATCACTGCCCGCGTAACGCGCGGAGTAGATCCCCGGCGCGCCGCCAAGCGCATCCACAGAGAGGCCGGAATCGTCGGCGATTGCCGCAAAGCCGGTGACCTGGGCTGCGTGACGCGCTTTCAGGATCGCGTTTTCGATAAACGTCAGGCCGGTTTCTTCGGCGGACTCGACGCCAAGCTCGGTCTGCGCCACGACATCCAGCCCAAACTCCTGCAGCAATGAGGCGAGTTCGCGCACTTTACCGGCGTTGCCGGTCGCGAGGACAACTTTCTGCATAGCGTAATCCTGTATTAGTCGGTGACAGCCGCAACTTCCGTTGGGATCTGTTGGGGTTCGATGATTTTGACTTGCTTATGACGGCCCAGTTCGCCTTTTTCAATTACCACCTGGCTTTTGGCCACGCGGAACTGTTTCGCGAGATACTTCACCAGGTGGGCGTTCGCCTGGCCGTCAACCGGCGGGGCGGTGATGGCGACTTTTAGCTCGTCGCCATGTAAACCAATAATGCTGTCGCGGCTGGCCTTCGGCTGGATATACAGCCGTAACACCAGCCCGTCGACGGTTTTACTTACGGCACTCACAGCAAATACCACAGCCTCGGGAAGAGATCCATGCCGAGGTAGTTCAGCAGATAGAGCAGAATGATGACGCCCATGGCGGAAAAATCGATGCCGCCCATGGCCGGAAGAATACGGCGGATCGGCGCCATCAGCGGCTCGGTGAGCTGAATCAGCACAAACTCAATCGGGCTGCGGCCCTGGCTTACCCAGCTCATCAGCGAGCGGATAATAATCACCCAGAAGACCAGCAGACCTGCGGATTTCAGCAGCGACAGCAGGCCTACCACCAGGTTAAACGGATCAAGCGACAGCCCGCCCGACTGAATCAACAGCAGCAGCGGGAATTTCAGCGTCGAGAGAATAAACGCCACCAGCAGCGACGAAGTGTCGATCGGCCCTATTGACGGAATGATACGACGCAGCGGGCCTATCACCGGCTGGGTAAATTTCACTACCGTCTGGGCGAGCGGGTTATAAAAATCGCAGCGCGACCACTGCATCCAGATGCGCAGCAGCAGCACCATCACATACAGTTCGATCAGGGTTTTGACCAGGAAAGTCAACGTCAGCATGGCATTCCTCAGAAGTTAATGTTGAGCGGCGCGGGCGTAATCGCGCGCGCCGAAAATCGCGGTACCAATGCGCACCATCGTGCTGCCAGCGGCGATGGCGGCTTCCATATCATCGCTCATGCCGAGCGAAAGCGTGTCTACCGTCGGGTAGCGCGCTTTAAGCGCCGTGAAGGCCGCCGCCATCTCACGCGCGACGGCAAACTGGCGCGCATACTCCTTTTCCGGCGCCGGAATGGCCATCAGCCCGCGCAGCCGCAGACGCGGCAGCGCCGCTATCTGCTCTGCAAGCGTATCCAGCTCGCTTAAGGCGATGCCGGATTTGCTCTGTTCGTCGCTGATATTAACCTGAATCAGCACGTTAAGCGGCGTCATTTCGTCGGGGCGCTGTTCATTCAGGCGAGTGGCGATGCGCAGCCTGTCGACCGTATGGCACCAGTCGAAATGCTCCGCCACCAGACGGCTTTTGTTGGACTGCAACGGACCGATAAAGTGCCACGTCAGCCCTTCCACGCCCGCGTCGCGGAAATGGAGGATCTTTTCCACACCCTCCTGCACATAGTTTTCACCGAATTCACGCTGCCCGGCGGCGATCGCTTCTGCTATCGCGCTCGCAGGTTTTGTTTTACTCACTGCAAGCAGCGTAACTTCTTCTGGAGCCCGGCCGCAGCGTTGTGCAGCCGCTGAGATCTTTTGCCGAACCTGCGTTAAGTTGCGTTCTGTCTCACTCATGGTAGGGAAGCTATATGGAAATGGATGAATTAGTGGCGCTTAGTGTAAAGCATAACGTTTCGGATCTACACCTGTGTAGCGAGCTACCGGCGCGCTGGCGCAGGCAGGGGCGGCTGGAGCCGCTGCCTGATGCCGTCCCGAAGCCGGAGAACCTGCTGGCGCGCTGGCTCGACGACGCCCATCAGCGCGAGCTTGCCGAACGGGGGCAGACCGATTTCGCAGTTAGTCTTGCAGGCGGCGTGCGGCTGCGCGGCAATGCGTTTCGCCAGATGCAGGGGGTGTCGCTGGTATTGCGCCTGCTGCCGCGAGGCTGCCCCAGGCTTGAAGCGCTCGGCGTGCCCGCAGCGGTGCCAGAGCTATTGACGATGCCGGATGGCCTGATGCTGGTCACAGGGGCGACCGGCAGCGGCAAATCGACGACGCTCGCCGCGATGGTCGGCTACCTGAATGAGACGCTCGACGGCCATATTCTGACGCTTGAAGATCCGGTCGAGTTTTGTCATCAACCGGCGCGCTGTCTTATCCAGCAGCGTGAAATCGGCACGCACTGCCAAAGCTTCAGCGACGGCCTGCGCGGCGCGCTGCGTGAAGATCCGGATGTCATTTTGCTGGGGGAGCTGCGCGACAGCGAAACCATCCGGCTGGCGCTTACGGCGGCGGAGACCGGCCATCTGGTGATGGCGACGCTGCATACGCGCGGCGCGGCGCAGGCCGTCGAGCGGCTGGTGGATGTCTTTCCTGCTGATGAACAGAATAAAGTCCGCAGCCAGTTGGCGGGCAGCCTGAAAGCGGTGCTGGCGCAAAAGCTGGTGCCGGACGTTCAGGGCGGCAGAACGGCGCTGCATGAACTTCTCATCAATACGCCCGCCGTGGCGAATCTTATCCGCGAGGGGAAAACGCACCAGCTGCCGGGCCTGATGGAAACCGGCCAGCAGCAGGGGATGCAAACCTTCGCGCAAAGCGTGGCGATGCGTCTGAACGAAGGCAAACTGGCGCTGCAAAAAGACGCCAGCGCCGGGCACTGGTGTTAACGTACATGGAGCGCGTAAAGCGCGGGCAGGGCGCCTGCGGTGCTGACGATCTCAAGACGTATTACGCTCGCCTTACGTGGCGCGTCGAGGCGGTGTTCGCAGACGGCATGATGGTTCTCCGTCACCTCCGCCAGCAGCGTCTCATCGGCCCAGAGCCGGTAATGCGTGACGCAGTGGGGCGTGACGGCGCAGTCGTGCCCCATCTGGACGGTTTCCATCGCATTATCAAAATCGTTATCGAAAATCAGCGTCAACGCCCCGAACGCGTGCGGCTGCGTCCAGTGCCACTCAACGGTGGGCTGACTGTCGTCCGCGGCGGGCACCCAGGCGTTGGTTTGTTGTTCGGGCCGCAGACGACCGTTAAGCAGGTTTTCCGGCGGATAACAGCGCAGCGGCGCGTCGAGGCGCAGCGCAGGCATGATTTGATGCGGACGACGTCGCGGTAGCCAGAAGTCGAACTCGTCCACGCCGAAATCGCCTTCTGCGACCTGGCGCGAGCGTTTGGCGACGCGCGCGTTAAGGCTGTTAAAGACCATCATAACGCCCGGCAGGGGCTGCGCGCTGAGCGCCATCTCGATGGCCTCGCACCGATCGAAAACAATAAATACATAGCTGTCCTGCTCGGCAGTATGACGCAGCGCCACCCGGTACGGCGCGGCGTCGTGAACCTCCAGCTCGCACTCGTCGAGCCAGCGCTCCGGCGTATAGTTGCCGGGTTTGTGGCTGGTGAGAAGCTGAACGCGCAGGCGCTGTGGGGCGCGCGCCCGCAACGTGAAGTGCAGTGTCAGCAGCGACTGCCCGGCCCGCAGCGGCAACAGCAGCGCAGTGCGGGCCGACAGCGGCTCCCATTCGCCGTTCGGCGCGAGCTCGGTAAGCTGGTATTCACTGCTGACGCGAAGCCGCGCGCCGCGCGCCGGATCGTCCAGCCGCTGGCGGGGAATGTAACAGCCTGTCGCCTGCAAATGCTGTTGCAGCTCGGCGATGCGTTCGCGCGCCGCCAGCTGGCGTGGAGTAAGCGTCTGCTGATGGCAGAGCGCCGCCGCCCGGCCGACCACTTCACCCAGCAGCCCGCAGGTGCACATCACGCGGGCGCTGCCGAAGGCGACGTGCGACGCCGAGATAAGCCGCCCGGTCAGGAACAGGTTATCCAGCGAGCGGCTGTAGAGGCTGCGCCAGGGGATGGTATAGGTGCCTTTGCTGTGAAACTGACGGCAGCCGTCGTGGGTGCTGTAGACGCCATCTGCCGGGTGCAGGTCGATAGACCAGCCCCCGTAAGCTACGGCGTCGTAATGGTCGCGCTGCTCGATAATATCCTGCTGACAGAGCAGGTGATCGCCCATAAACCGGCGGCTCTCGCGTTTGCCAGGAATGGTGCCGACCCACTCGATCGTCAGGTTTTCCGCATCCGGAAACTGCCCGGAGTTTTTAATATGGTCCCAGACGCCCCAGACAATTTTCCACAGCTCCCATTTGATCTCCTCGCTCTGGTGGACAGTATCAAGGCGACCGCCCCATTCGAGCCACCAGAGATCGCAGCCGTTAAGCGTCGAAGTAAGGCGCTGGTAGCGCGGAATATCGGTTATCTCTTTCAGCGCAAACGACGGCGGGACGAAGCGCACCGGCTCGCGGGTCTGTTTGGTGTAGAAGTAAATCGAGTGCCCGAGCTTGTGCCCGAAGCTGTCGCCGGGCGCCATTTTTTCGCCGAGTTCGTCCGCCTCTTCCGCGCCGACGCGAAACTCGGCGCCGGCAAGATAACCCAGTACGCCGTCGCCGGTGGCGTCGCAAAACTGTGTGGCGCTAAGGGTGTAGATGGTTTCATTAATCGCGTTAAAGCCGCGGACGCGCGCAATCCGCTGGCCGTTACAGGCGACCTCAAAGATCGCGGTGTTGAGCAACAGCGTCAGTCCTGGCTGCGAGCGGGCGAGATCCAGCAGCACCAGATCGAACATCACCGGGTTGCCCTCTTTGTTACGCCAGAGGTTTTCTTCCAGTATTTCGCCCATAATGCCGCCTTCGCGCGCCCAGCGGTTGTTGTTACCCATATGCGATGTCGCGCCGTTGGCCCACAGCCGCACTTCGCTGGAGGCGTTGCCGCCCAGCACCGGCCTATCCTGTACCAGGATAACCTGCAATCCGTCGCGGGCGGCCGCCAGCGCGGCGCACAAGCCAGCGAGACCGCCGCCTGCCACCAGCAGATCGGCGTGGAGATGTTCTTCAGGGAAGGTCCGGTCAGCGCTGCGGGGAAAGACGTTCATAAACTTGTATCCTTCTTAACTGGCATTACACTCATGACATTGTCATGCAACGGGACTTCGCTATGTCTTCACAACCCAACCAGAGCCTGATTGATGGGATCCGCTGCCTGCAGTACCTGGTCTCCAGCGATCGGGCCATCGGTTGTCGTGAACTGGCCCGACTGATGGGCATCAACACCACACGCGTCAACCGCCTGCTGATGACAATGGCCTCTATCGGCCTCACCATGCAGGATGAGCAGCGGCGTTATCTGCCCGGTCCTGGTATTCACGCTCTGGCGGCACAGGCCATTCGCGGCTCCGCCCTCTTCTCCCATGCTCTGCCGCTGCTTGAGCGACACGCCCCAAAAGACGTGGTAGTGGCGCTGGGCGTGCTCTGGGAAGATCAAATCATCTACATTTACCACTCCACGCCCGGCAGCCAGATGAGCCAGGCGCTGGCGGGTTTCCGTATGCTGCCCGCCTGGCAGTCGGTCATCGGCATGTCGCTGCTGGCGGCGGAAACCGACGAGGCGCTGGAAGCGCGCTTTACACCTGAACAGTGGGCCCAGCTGGCGCCTCACGTGGCGCAACAGCGCGAGCGTGGTCTGGTTATCTGGCGCCACGACGACGGCGAAGTGTCGATGGCGAAACCGCTTGGCATGCACAACGCCGCGGTGGCGCTGGCCGGTATGTGGAACATCAGCAATCCTGAAATCCACTCTCGCCTTGAGCAGCTCAACGATCTGGCCGCGCGGCTGATGAAACCGGTCTGATGCCCACTGGTTATGTTTCTTTTATAGAAACGTTTAGCGGGGCGGGCAAAGGCGGCGCCTGAGAAGTGTGATCCGGGGCAGATTCATAAGCGGAAATAAAGGAATTTAGGCGGGTAAGAGAAAAATAAACGCAGCGCCAGGCGACGCTGCGAGTCATGTATTAGCCGTGTTGCTCGAAGTAGCTTTCCAGAATGACGACCGCGGAGGCGGAGTCCACGCTACCTTTGTTCAGCGCGCGAAAACCACCGCGCTCAAAAAGCCCGGCGCGGGCTTCAACAGTGCTGAGGCGTTCATCGTGCAGCGTGACTTTTATACCGAAGCGACCATGCAGCCTGTTGGCGAATGTACGCGCGCGCGACGTCAGCGGTTGTTCGGTGCCGTCCATGTTCAGCGGCAGGCCGACGATGACGTCGTCCGGTTGCCACTCTTTCAGCAGCCGCTCAATGATTGTCCAGTCCGGGTTGCCGTTTTGCGCTTTGATCGCATTCAGCGGGCGGGCGGTGGCGGTCACACGCTGTCCAATCGCCACGCCGATACTTTTCGTGCCAAAATCGAAGGCCAGCAGGGTGCCGCTCATTACGCGTGCCCCGCTTCGCCTGGCATGGTGTGAATGTCGATGCCGATAAGCTTCGCAGCCTCGCGCCAGCGGTCGGCGATGGGCGTGCGGAACAGGATATTCAGATCCGCCGGCGCCGTGAGCCAGGCGTTTTCCAGGATCTCTTCTTCAAGCTGGCCTTTCTCCCACGAAGAATAGCCGAGCGCCACCAGCACGTCATCGGGCTGTTCGGCGGTGCCGAGCGTTTCCAGCACGTCGCGCGAAGTGGTGATGACCGTGTTATCGGAGATACGGATGCTGGAGGAGAACGCATCCGGCGGCGTATGGAGAATAAAACCGCGGTCTTCGGCCAGCGGGCCGCCGAGAAACACGGGCTTGTCGAGACGGATCGCCGGGTCGCGCGGCTCCGGCGTGATTTTCAGTTTCTGAAGAACACCTTCAACCTGCAGATTTTCCAGAGGTTTGTTAATGATAAGGCCCATCGCGCCTTCATCGTTGTATTCGCAGATATACACCACGGAACGGCGGAACAGCGGGTCCTGAAGGGCCGGCATGGCAATGAGAAAATGATGCTGTAAATTCATCGTCAAAAGTTCTGTAGTCCTGGTTGGAAAATCGGCAGATTCAGTATGCGGGGAAAGTGGCGAACTGTCACCCCCGGCGGGGGGCGGGAGCGACCCCGCCCGAAAGGCTTACTTAGCGAGGCGTTTTTCGATGGCGTCCATCAGCATGCCGGTAATGGAAACCGGGTACTGCGCTTCGATTTCGCGCACGCAGGTGGGGCTGGTGACGTTAATTTCCGTCAGCTTGTCGCCGATGATATCGAGACCCACAAAAATCAGGCCTTTTGCTTTCAGCGTCGGCCCGACGCGACGGGCGATTTCCCAGTCGCTGTCCGTCAGCGGACGCGGTTCGCCACGACCGCCGGCCGCCAGGTTGCCGCGGGTTTCGCCGCCCTGCGGAATGCGCGCAAGGCAGTAAGGCACCGGCTCGCCGTCCACGACCAGTACGCGCTTGTCGCCGTCTTTAATCGCCGGCAGGTAGTTTTGCGCCATGCAGTAGCGGCTACCAAGCACCGTCAGGGTTTCCGCAATAACGGAAAGGTTCGGGTCGCCTTCTTTCACGCGGAAAATCGACGCGCCGCCCATGCCGTCCAGCGGTTTTAAGATGATATCGCCATGTTTTTCCCAGAAGGCTTTCAGCTGCGCTTTGTTGCGCGTCACCAGCGTATGCGGGGTGAGATCGGCAAACCACGCGGTGAAGAGTTTCTCATTGCAGTCGCGCAGGCTCTGGGGCTTGTTGACGATAAGCGTGCCTTTCTCTTCGGCGCGCTCAAGGATGTACGTGGCGTAGATGAATTCGGTGTCGAACGGCGGATCTTTACGCATCAGCACGACGTCGAGATCGGCCAGCGCAATATCCTGCTCGGTGCCGAACTCATACCATTTGTCGTAATTCTGCTCGACGCTCACCAGACGCGTGCGGGCGCGGCCTTCGCCGTTATTGAGGTACAGATCCGCCATCTCCATATAGTGGAGTTCATAGCCGCGGCGCTGGGCTTCCAGCAGCATGGCGAAGCTGGAATCTTTTTTGATATTGATGTTTGCGATGGGGTCCATCACGATGCCGAGCTTGATCATTATTTTTCTCCTTTAGCCCAGATCGCCAAAGCGCACCTGCAGTGCGGTGATGGCGGTGAGCGCAGTGGTCTCTGTGCGCAAAACGCGTGGTCCTAACAGGATATCAGTAAATTGATAACGTGCGGTCATGGCAATTTCGTCGGCCGACAGGCCGCCTTCCGGGCCAATCAGCAGACGCACGCGCTCAACGGGCTGCGGCAGCGTGTTAATGCTGTGCGCGGCGCGCGGGTGGAGATTGAGCTTCAGGCCGGTATCCGGCTCGGCGCACCAGGCTTCCAGATCCATCGCCGGGCGGATTTCCGGCACCACGTTGCGTCCGCACTGCTCGCAGGCGGCGATCGCGATTTTCTGCCACTGCTGCAGCTTTTTATTAAGGCGCTCTTCATCAAGCTTAACGCCGCAGCGCTCGGAGAAGAGCGGGGTGATCACACTGACGCCAAGTTCAATTGACTTCTGGATGGTGAACTCCATCTTCTCGCCGCGCGACATCACCTGGCCGAGATGTAAAAAGAGCGGTGATTCACGGTTCGCCTCTTCGGCGCTCACCACATTGACCAGAACGCTTTTTTTATTCGCCTGGGTGATTTCAGCGGCAAACACCTGGTTGCTGCCGTCGAACAGCTGCAGCGCCTGGCCTGCGCTCATGCGCAGCACCCGGCCTACGTGATTCGCGGCGTCTTCATCAAGAGCGATTTCAGACCCGACGACTAACGGCTCGGGGTGATAGATGCGGGGAATTCGCATGGGCATTTTCCGGTAAACGGGCTTGCGGCATCGCGCGGCAAGCCCTGCGTTAACAATTGCCCGGTAGTGTAGGTTAGCGGTTTTGCCCCTGGCAAGCCTGCTGTACGTAAGGGTTATGGTTGCCCTGAACCCTGGCGATGCGTTCATCGCGGGTACATTCCCACGCGCTCACCGGGTAGAGCTTGTCCCAGGCCTCGAAAAGCTGCGTCTGGGCGCGCGACAGGTTGAGCTGATATTTATCGCGCATATAGAAATAGGTGCGCGCGATAGCGCCGCGGGCGCGGGCAGGCGGCTCGGCCTGTTTATTTTTAAAGTCGACTTTCATTTCGCACTGGCCGTACTGGCCCTCACCGCCGCGCCACTGGCTGTAGAGGAAATTGCCGCGATCGCCGTTCACCTCGCCGACGGCAGGTTGCAGGTTATGAAGGTCGGTTTCCATTTCTCGATAGACCGGGTCTTTATCGCAGTTTTTCCGCCCGCCATCCTGCCAGCACTGGCGCTGGTGGCCGAACTGCCACGCGGGCACGACATGTTCCCATTCGATGCGCGAGGCGCGGTTTTCGTTTTTACGTACCTGATAGCCGCAGGCTTTGAGATCGGGGAGGCCTTTTTTGCCCTGCCAGGTAATCGGGCAGCCGCAGTAGAAATCGCCGGGCGCGTCGGCGTTGATTTTCACGCCAGCCGCTTTGGCCTGGCTGAAACTATGAATGCCGGACGCCAGCGCGGCGGGCGCGGCAAAGGCGACGCACAGCGCCGCCGCCAGTGTAATTTTGCGAGACATCTTCCAGCTCCTTGTCCGAAGGTGTTCGCAACGTAACGAAGGCGGGCGCCGGAAGCAATCGGTTATTGCCAGAAATTTCCTGAAGGCGTCAGCTTTCCGCGACCAGCGTGTCGCCGCAGCGCACGCAGCGGTACTGGGTTTCGCCGCGCACGACGCGGTTATGACGGCGGACGGTGAGCTGATGCTGCTGGCAGCGACAGCGGTAGGGGAAGGTATTGGCGCGCACTGAATCGAGCTCAAACTGATGCGTGCGGCGCGCCGGGACGCCGAGCACGCTTTCCATCATCCATTTCCACTCTTTGCCGTGCGGCGGCACGCGGCCGAAGTGTTTCCACACCAGCAGGTGCGCCAGCTCATGCGGCACCACTTCATTAATGAATGCCTGCTGATTTTCCATCAGCAGTACCGGGTTTAAGCGGATTTCATAGCTTTCTAGCCAGGCGGTGCCCGCTGCGGTGCCGCGCTGCTGATAAACCAGTTTCGGCTCCGGGTAGTGACGAGCCAGTTTGAGGTTGGCGCGCGCGAGCGCATCACGCAGGCTGCGCATAACGGCCTGTTGAATGGCGATGGGAAGACGTGGGGTTTTCATAGCGAGAGGATAGAACCGAAGACGGGATGGGCGCAAGAGGCGGCAGCCCCCTGCGCCCGCCGCCCGCGTGAACGGGCGGCAAGGTAAGGTTTAGTCGTTCGAACCGATATCGCGCAGTTTACGGCCCTGCATCAGGTTACGTTCAATATGCTCCAGCGACACATGCTTGGTTTCCGGCACCAGCCAGATGGTCAGCACGATGAAGAACAGGTTGAGACCAGCGTAGACCCAGAAGGTCGGCGCGTTGCCCAGCGTGTTGAGCATGGTGAGGAAGGTCGCACCGACGATCATGTTCGCAATCCAGTTGGTGGTCGTGGAGAGCGTGATGCCGAAATCGCGGCCTTTCAGCGGCTGGATCTCAGAGCACAGCACCCAAATCAGCGGACCGGCGCTCATGGCGAAACCAATGATGAACATCAGCAGCATCGCGACGGCAAAGTACTGACCTGCCGGGCTGTCGATGCCCATATGCAGCATGGTACCGAGAATGCCCATACCAGCCGCCATCACGATAAAGCCCAGGATCAGCGTTGGTTTACGGCCCCAGCGGTCGACCAGACCGATGGCGATAAAGGTCGCCAGCACGTTAGTCAGCCCGACAATGACGGTGCCCCACATCTGCTCGGTGGTGTTGGAGTAACCCGCCAGTTCAAAGATTTTCGGCGCGTAATACATGATGACGTTCATCCCGGTGAACTGCTGCATCACCTGCAACAGGATGCCGAGGAATACCGCGCGGCGGAAGTTGCTGTTGTCTTTAAACAGCGACCAGCCGCCCTGTTTCACCTTCAGGCTTTCGCGGATTTCTTCCAGCTCGCGTTTTGCTTCGGCGCTGGAGTCACGCAGGCGCAGCAGAACACGCTCGGCGTCGTGGAAGCGACGTTTCGCGGCGAACCAGCGCGGGCTGTCCGGCAGGAAGAAGACGCCAATCAGCAGCAGGAGCGCCGGGATGGTGATAACGCCCAGCATCCAGCGCCAGGCGCCGCTGTAGCTGAACGCGGTATCGGAGAGATAGGCGCCCAGAATACCGATGGTGATCATCAGCTGATACATGGAAATCATACTGCCGCGGATTTTCTCCGGCGCGATTTCAGACAGATAGAGCGGCGCGGTGTAAGAGGCGATACCGACCGCAAGGCCCAACAGCACGCGGGAGATAATCAGCACTTCTGTGTTCGGCGCGAACGCCGAGCAGAGCGAGCCGATGACGAACAGCACAGAGCCAATCATCAGGCTGTATTTACGCCCGAGACGTGAAGAGAGCCAGCCGCTGCCGATAGCGCCGACGGCGGCGCCGAACATCATGGAGCTGACCACCCACTCCTGCTGGTGCGGTGTGATATTAAAATCTTTGGCGATGAAGGGCAGCGCGCCCGCGATCACGCCGATGTCGAGGCCGAAAAGAAGTCCTGCCAGGGCCGCAAGGAAACAGACGAAGAACGTCATGGCCTTGTGCGAACGCCCTTGTTTTTTATTGTCAGGCATACTGCCCTCCAGTTGGGTTATTAGTTTTATCGTGGTAAAGGGTAAGTTAGCGTAACGTAAAAATATGTGATATCAGTCACGTCCGTGTAATCGGTTACACTAGTGCCAACTTGCGTAAAGCACTTATCCTTTTTTATATCAGCTAATTAGTGTAGTCAGAAACGAAGCGGCGAACAGGAATTCAGACTAAACCGAAACGGAATGTAACAGAGTGCAGAAAGGGGATTTGGGTAAAGACAATTCTGAAAAAATGCCGCCTTTCGTGTTCATGTAATCGCTTTCAGTAGAATCTTGCCCGTCGCGCTGGCGGAAAGTATAGCTGCTGGTAGTAAAGAGAAAGGCGCAGGGCGCATTGCGCGCCTGAAAAGCAAAAGGCCAGCACGAGGCTGGCCTTTAGGGATAACTACGCAGGGATTATTTCAGACCGGCAGCATCGCGCAGCAGTTGCGCTTTGTCGGTTTTTTCCCACGGGAAGTGTTCACGACCAAAGTGACCGTAAGCGGCGGTTTCTTTGTAGATCGGGTGCAGCAGATCCAGCATCTGGATCAGGCCGTACGGACGCAGATCGAAGAACTCACGCACCAGCAGGGTGAGTTGCTCGGTCGCAATTTTCTCGGTGCCGAACGTTTCAACCATGATGGAGGTCGGCTCCGCCACGCCGATGGCGTAAGACACCTGGATTTCACAGCGGTCGGCAAGGCCTGCGGCCACGATGTTTTTCGCCACGTAACGCGCCGCGTAGGCGGCGGAACGGTCAACTTTAGACGGGTCCTTACCCGAGAACGCGCCGCCGCCGTGACGCGCCATGCCGCCGTAGGTGTCGACGATAATCTTACGGCCCGTCAGACCGCAGTCGCCCATCGGTCCGCCGATAACGAAACGGCCAGTCGGGTTGATGAAATATTTGGTGGATTCATTCAGCCATTCCGCAGGCAGAACCGGCTTGATGATCTCTTCCATTACGGCGTCGTGCAAAACGCTCTGCTCGATGTCTTCCGCGTGCTGCGTGGAGAGCACGACGGCATCGATACCCACGATTTTACCGGCGTCATACTGGAACGTGACCTGACTTTTCGCATCCGGGCGCAGCCACGGCAGCGTGCCGTTTTTACGCACTTCGGCCTGACGCTGTACCAGACGGTGCGCGTAGGTGACCGGCGCAGGCATCAGCACGTCGGTTTCGTTGGTGGCGTAGCCGAACATCAGGCCCTGGTCGCCCGCGCCCTGTTCAAGCGGATCGGTGCGGTCAACGCCCTGGTTGATATCCGGGGACTGTTTGCCGATAGCGCTCAGTACGGCGCAAGAGTTGGCGTCAAAGCCCATATCGGAATGAACGTAGCCAATTTCGCGTACGGTGTTGCGGGTAATCTCTTCGATATCCACCCACGCGCTGGTAGTGATTTCACCACCGACCAGCACCATGCCGGTCTTCACGTAAGTTTCGCAGGCCACGCGTGCTTTCGGATCCTGCTCAAGGATGGCGTCCAGCACTGCATCGGAGATCTGGTCCGCAATTTTATCGGGATGTCCTTCTGAAACAGATTCAGAAGTAAAAAGGTGTTTTGCCATGTTTTGTATCACCCTGGATAAATCAATTAGCTCAGCATACCGTGTGTTGGTGCCATCTTAGAAGAAAATTCTGCGGCCATGCAGGTAAACACACAGGAAGGCTAAGTGTTAATCGGTATAGATGGATTAACATCTGGATGGCTATTCTAGGTTAAATCTTAAGCCGATTTCCAGCAGTTTTTGAGGCGTCGAATAATGCGTTTAACGCAGCGCTGGCAAGAATTCCTGACAAGGACGGCAAACGGCGCTTTTTTGTTTTGCTTTTTACCCCTGTTCCCGGTATAAAACGGCGCGCGCGGCTCCTGCAAAAAAGCGCACGGAAACCATCCCCGTGTCGCCACTTCCAGCCGGGCTGAGAGTGATTTTTAGCTTTGGCTTATCGCCGGTCTACAAGGGCTGGCGTGGAGGTGATACCAGATAATGAACCGCCGTTATTCGCTTAATCTGCCATGCCGTTCTGGCGTGCGCTTTTCCCCCGCAACCTGCATCTCTTTTTTGCAAACCTGCCGATGTTCTACCCATCTCGGCGCTTCTCAGGATTCCCGGGCCGGTCAAGGCTTGCGATAACTGAACAAGGGCTCTCCTGACGTCAGGAGTTTTCTCGTGGTTTCGCCGACCCGTCACACGGAGTTCGGTTACGTGTTTTACAATGATATGAATAAGAAACCGGTCGCGCGGCAGGGTGGTCAGCACTATGTGCTGGATAACTCTGCTGTTTATGGGTTGTTATCACAGTGTAACGCTGCGATAGTAGTTAACTGTTTTACACTTTCGACAAAATTTGAGGTTCGCTATGTCTGACGACATCTTTTCATCTTCGCCTTCGTCAGCGGGCGAACAGGGTGTACTACGTTCCATGCAGGAGGTTGCAATGAGCTCCCAGGAAGCCAGCAAGATGCTGCGCACTTACAATATTGCCTGGTGGGGCAATAACTACTACGACGTCAACGAACTGGGCCATATCAGCGTATGCCCCGATCCGGATGTCCCCGAAGCGCGCGTCGATCTCGCGAGGCTGGTGAAGGAGCGTGAAGCTCAGGGCCAGCGCCTGCCTGCATTGTTCTGCTTCCCGCAGATCCTGCAACATCGCCTGCGTTCCATTAACGCGGCGTTTAAGCGCGCCCGTGAGTCTTACGGCTATAACGGCGACTACTTCCTGGTTTACCCGATTAAGGTGAACCAGCATCGTCGCGTCATCGAATCGCTGATCCACTCCGGCGAACCGCTGGGTCTTGAAGCGGGCTCCAAAGCGGAGCTGATGGCGGTGCTGGCGCATGCGGGTATGACCCGTAGCGTTATCGTCTGTAACGGTTATAAAGACCGTGAATACATTCGTCTGGCGCTGATCGGCGAGAAGATGGGCCACAAGGTCTATCTGGTCATCGAAAAGATGTCGGAAATCAAAATCGTGCTGGAAGAAGCGGAACGCCTGAACGTGATCCCGCGCCTCGGCGTGCGTGCGCGTCTCGCCTCGCAGGGCTCCGGTAAATGGCAGTCTTCCGGCGGTGAAAAATCGAAATTCGGCCTGGCGGCAACGCAGGTGCTGCAACTGGTTGAGATGCTGCGCGAGGCGGATCGTCTCGACAGCCTGCAACTGCTGCACTTCCACCTGGGCTCCCAGATGGCGAACATCCGCGATATCGCCACCGGCGTGCGCGAATCCGCCCGCTTCTATGTGGAGCTGCACAAGCTTGGCGTGAATATCGAGTGCTTCGACGTGGGCGGCGGCCTCGGCGTGGATTATGAAGGGACGCGTTCGCAGTCTGACTGCTCGGTCAACTATGGCCTGAATGAATACGCGAACAACATTATCTGGGCTATCGGCGACGCGTGCGAAGAGAACGGTTTGCCGCATCCGACGGTGATCACCGAATCGGGCCGCGCCGTAACCGCGCACCACACCGTACTGGTCTCCAATATCATCGGCGTTGAGCGTAACGAATACACCGAGCCGACCGCGCCGTCTGAAGACGCGCCGCGCCCGCTGCAAAGCATGTGGGAAACCTGGCAGGAGATGCATGAACCGGGCACGCGCCGTTCGCTGCGCGAATGGCTGCACGACAGCCAGATGGATCTGCACGATATTCATATCGGCTACTCCTCAGGCTCCTACACGCTGCAGGACCGCGCCTGGGCTGAGCAGCTCTATCTGAGCCTGTGCCAGGAAGTGCAGAAACAGCTCGATCCGCAAAACCGCGCGCATCGCCCGATTATCGACGAACTGCAGGAGCGCATGGCGGATAAGATTTACGTCAACTTCTCCCTCTTCCAGTCGATGCCGGACGCCTGGGGTATCGATCAGCTCTTCCCGGTGCTGCCGCTGGAAGGCCTGAACCACGCGCCGACGCGCCGTGGCGTGCTGCTCGACATCACCTGTGATTCCGATGGCACTATCGATCACTACGTTGATGGCGACGGCATCGCGACCACCATGCCGCTGCCGGAATACGATCCGGAAAACCCGCCGCCGCTGGGCTTCTTTATGGTCGGCGCGTACCAGGAGATCCTGGGCAATATGCATAACCTCTTCGGCGATACCGAAGCGGTAGACGTATTTGTGTTCCCGGATGGCAGCGTGGAAGTGGAGCTTTCCGATGAAGGCGATACCGTGGCGGATATGCTGCGCTACGTACAGCTCGACCCGGATACGCTGCTGACGCATTTCCGCGATCAGGTCAAACAGACCGATCTGGATGCCGCGCTGCAACAGCAGTTCCTGGAAGAGTTCGAGAGCGGCCTGTACGGCTACACCTATCTCGAAGACGAGTAATCGGGTTTCGGCCTCCTGCCGGTCGGGAGGCTAAAAAACGCGCAGCGGTATTTCCTGTTCTATACTGACGAGCATGCTCCACGCGCTATTGAACCTGAACGAAAATGTGGCGATAATCCGCGCCAACAAGTTGTAAACGAATCCATCCCTTCCTCGTCGGGTTTAACGACGCGGAGGGGATTTTTTTTATCTCACATCTCAACCTTCAATAAGAGGTCAGATTCATGAACACCTTAGGCCATCAGTACGACAACTCCCTGGTTTCCAACGCCTTTGGTTTTTTACGCCTGCCGTTGAATTTCATGCCGTATGACAGCGACGCCGAGTGGGTGATCACCGGTATTCCGTTCGACATGGCGACCTCAGGGCGCGCGGGTAGCCGCTTCGGACCTGCCGCTATCCGCCAGGTGTCCACCAACCTCGCATGGGAAGGCAACCGCTTCCCGTGGAACTTCGACATGCGTAAGCGCCTGAACGTCGTGGACTGTGGCGATCTGGTTTACGCTTTCGGCGATGCCCGCGAGATGAGTGAGAAGCTGCAGGCGCATGCAGAGCGACTGCTGGCGGCCGGTAAGCGTATGCTCTCTTTCGGCGGCGACCACTTCGTGACGCTGCCGCTGCTGCGCGCCCACGCGAAGCACTTCGGCAAAATGGCGCTGGTGCATTTCGACGCGCATACCGATACCTACGCGAATGGCTGTGAATTTGACCACGGCACCATGTTCTACACCGCGCCGAACGAAGGCCTGATCGATCCGACCCGCTCCGTGCAGATAGGCATCCGTACCGAGTTCGACAAAGACAACGGCTTTACCGTGCTGGACGCGCCGCAGGTGAATGACCGCACCGTTGACGACGTGGTCGCGCAGGTGAAACAGATCGTCGGCGATATGCCGGTATATCTGACGTTTGATATCGACTGCCTGGATCCGGCATTCGCACCAGGCACCGGTACGCCGGTGATTGGCGGCCTGACGTCCGATCGCGCGCTGAAGCTGCTGCGCGGCATTCAGGATCTGAATATCGTTGGTATGGATATTGTGGAAGTGGCGCCGGCTTACGACCAGTCTGATATCACCGCTCTGGCGGCGGCGACGCTGGCGCTGGAAATGCTCTACATCCAGGCCGCGAAAAAAGGCGAGTAATTTGCGCGTGGCCCGGTAGTGCGATGCTACCGGGCCTGACGGCGGCACTCAAAATGCCGGACAAGGTGAAGCCCTGTCCGGCATTTTTTATTACTGGCTACGTTTATTTAATGCCATCGGCCTTCATGCGATCGCGAATATGCTGCGCGCGCGCTTCAGAGGCCGGGTGATCGTCAAACATTGAGCTTTGACGGCCTTTCTCAAGCTTCGCCAGTTTCTCAAAGCTGGTGGCAAGGCCCGATGGGTTGATGCCGCGTTTACGCAGCAGATCGTAGGAGTAGTCATCCGCTTCGGATTCCTGACGCTGCGAGAACTGCGCGTTAACCAGTTTTTCGCCAAGCTCGCCTAAATCGGACTGCGACAGGCTGCCGACGATACCGCCTGCGGAAGCGGCCGCGCCACGCACCGCGTTGGTGCCAAGCGCTACCTGCATCCCGCGTTTCACGTGGCCCAGCGCGACGTGGCCCATTTCATGGCCAATCACCGCTTCCACTTCGTTATCGCTCATCATGTCCATCAGCCCGCTGTAAACGCGGATGCAGCCGTTGGCCATCGCGAAGGCGTTAACGTCCTTCTCTTCATAAACCTTGTAGTTCACCGGCTGGCCGTTGATGTTATCGCCGAGCGCCGCGGCGATTTTATTCAGGCGCTGCGTATACTGGCTGTTCGCAGGGGCGATTTTCGCTTTGCTGTCCTGCGACTTACAGGCCTCGTCGCTCAGCGCTTTAACCTGCGCGTCGCTTAAGGTGTAAGCCTGGAATGCTTCGGCGCCTGAGCTCAGCAGGCCGTTGGAATTCATGTTTTGGCAACCGCTCAGCAGGGCTGCCGCGGTCATGCTCAGTACTATCGCGCGCATTTTCATCGTTATGCTTCCACGCTCCATTGAGGTTTTCATTATTGTCGCCGCGACGCGGCTTCGTTGACGTGCGGCTAAGTATAAAGAGGTTTGCGCACGTCCGGCGAGCAGGTTGCGCAAACTGCGAGCGGCTTCCAGAGATTTCTTAGCGGACAAAAGGATGCTCCATGTACATGCCCAGCCGCTTGGGTTACATTGTGGGACAATTTTTCGGGCGTAGCCCATAACGCGTAGTAGTCAAGCCGTTAACAAGGCGTGGCCTTCAACTATCCGATCTGGAGTCAAAATGTCCTCTCGTAAAGAGCTTGCCAATGCTATTCGTGCGCTCAGCATGGACGCAGTACAAAAAGCCAAATCCGGCCATCCGGGTGCCCCGATGGGCATGGCTGACATTGCCGAAGTCCTGTGGCGTGATTTCCTGAACCATAACCCGCAGAACCCGTCCTGGGCCGACCGCGACCGCTTCGTGCTGTCCAATGGTCACGGCTCCATGCTGATTTACAGCCTCCTGCACCTCACCGGTTACGATCTGCCGATGGAAGAACTGAAAAACTTCCGTCAGTTGCATTCCAGAACGCCGGGTCACCCGGAAGTCGGTTATACGCCGGGCGTGGAAACTACCACCGGTCCGCTGGGGCAGGGGATTGCGAACGCTGTGGGTATGGCTATCGCAGAGCGCACGCTGGCGGCGCAGTTCAACCGCCCAGGGCATGACATTGTCGACCACTACACCTACACCTTCCTGGGTGACGGCTGCATGATGGAAGGCATCTCCCACGAAGTTTGCTCGCTGGCAGGCACGCTGGGCCTCGGCAAGCTGGTGGCGTTCTACGATGACAACGGCATCTCCATCGACGGCCACGTTGAAGGCTGGTTCACTGACGATACCGCAAAACGCTTTGAAGCTTACGGCTGGCACGTTGTGCGCGGCGTGGACGGTCATGACGCCGACGCCATCAAACGCGCGATTGAAGAAGCGCGCGCAGTCACCGACAAACCGTCTCTGCTGATGTGCAAAACCGTTATCGGTTTTGGCTCGCCGAACAAAGCAGGCACCCATGATTCCCACGGCGCGCCGCTGGGCGAAGCCGAAGTGGCCGCCACCCGCGAACAGCTGGGCTGGAAATATGAGCCGTTTGTGATCCCGCAAGAAATCTATGCGCAGTGGGATGCCAAAGAGATGGGCCAGGTAAAAGAAAGCGCCTGGAACGAAAAATTCGCCGCCTATGCGAAAGCATTCCCGCAGGAAGCCGCTGAATTTACTCGCCGTATGAAAGGCGAGATGCCAGCGGATTTCGCCGCGAAAGCGCAGGAGTTCATCGCGAACCTGCAGGCGAACCCGGCGAAAATCGCCAGCCGCAAAGCGTCTCAGAACGCCATTGAAGCCTTCGGCAAACTGCTGCCGGAATTCCTGGGCGGCTCTGCGGATCTCGCGCCGAGCAACCTGACCATCTGGTCTGGCTCTAAAGCGATTAATGAAGATGCCGCAGGCAACTACATTCACTACGGCGTGCGCGAGTTCGGCATGACCGCTATCGCGAACGGCCTCGCGCTGCACGGCGGTTTCCTGCCGTATACCTCGACCTTCCTGATGTTTGTGGAATATGCCCGCAACGCGGTGCGTATGGCCGCGCTGATGAAACAGCGTCAGGTGATGGTTTATACCCACGATTCTATCGGTCTTGGCGAAGACGGCCCGACCCACCAGCCGGTTGAACAGCTGGCGGCGCTGCGTGTGACCCCGAACATGAGCACATGGCGTCCGTGCGACCAGGTGGAATCAGCAGTCGCGTGGAAATACGCGGTCGAGCGCCATGATGGCCCGACGGCGCTGATTTTCTCTCGTCAGAATCTGGCGCAGCAGGAACGTAGCGAGCAGCAGCTGGCGGATATCGCCCGCGGCGCCTACGTCCTGAAAGACTGCGACGGTCAGCCGCAGATCATCTTCATCGCCACCGGCTCTGAAGTTGAACTGGCTGTCGCCGCTGCCGATAAACTGGCTGCGGAAGGCGTGAAAGCGCGTGTCGTCTCCATGCCGTCTACCGACGTCTTTGACAAACAGGATGCCGCTTACCGCGAAGCCGTGCTGCCGAAAGCCGTCAGCGCGCGCGTGGCTATCGAAGCTGGCATCGCCGACTACTGGTTCAAATATGTTGGCCTGAACGGCGCTATCGTGGGCATGACCACGTTCGGCGAATCCGCCCCGGCAGAGCAGCTGTTTGAAGAGTTCGGCTTTACCGTGGATAACGTGGTGAGCAAGGCGAAAGCGCTGCTGTAACCGCACATCACGCGTAATAAAATGAACGGGAGGCCATGCGCCTCCCGTTTTTTTTGGCTCAGTCGCCCGGATATTTCTCACGCATCGCGATGGCAAACGGTGAGTTGTCGTAGTCTGATATTGGCCAGTCGCGGTAGTCCAGCAAGTCGTCCGCCATTTCCTTAATCACGGCGTTAAGCTCAAGCCGCGCCCGCCACGTTTGCGGTATGGCCGCTACCCCGTGTATCGCCCCGAGAACATGACCGGCTATCGCGCCCGTAGAGTCGGAATCGCCGTCGTGATTGACCGCCATCAGCACGCCTTCTGCAAACGAGCGGGCGCGCAGCGCGCAATAAAGGGCGATGGCGAGCGCCTCTTCGGCGACCCAGCCTTCACCCAGTTTTTGGATCGCCTCCTGTGGGGCAAGCGGCGAAGCGGCGAGTAAGCACGCATGTTCAAGCGCGCGTTCTGTTTCATCGTGATCGGGCGCGCTTTTCAGTAAATCCAGAGAACGCGCCAGCGCGGCAGGAAGGGAGCCCCCCTGAGCGAGCTGTAAGACCAGCGCCGCCAGCACGCCGCCGGTGAGAACGCCCGTCGGGTGACCGTGCGTCAGCGCGGCGAGCTGACAGCCCGTGTCGAACGCCGCTTTCAATACATCACCGCCCGGGTATCGCACGTAAAAAAGCCCCACCGGGGCCACGCGCATGACGCCGCCGCAGCCCTTGCTGTTATTACGGGCCGGTTCGCCGCAGGCGCGCATCTCGCGCAGCGCCGTGAGGCAGGTGTTGCCCGGGGCGCGGGCATGGAACAGGGCCTTATGCCGGATAAGCCAGCCGGAAAGCTCAGTGGTATCAAGCAGACCGTGGCAGTTGCGTTCGCCCTGCGTCAGCAGCCAGCGCAGATAAGCATGCGCGGTCACGGAGGTAAATGACGGGCCGATGCCGCGCATCGCCGCACGCGTCCAGGCCCGCAGCAAACCTTCGGCGGTAAAGAGCGTCATCTGCGTATCGTCCGTGATTTTCCCGGCGCCGCCCCAGGCGTGCTCAAAATCCGTGATGCCCTGCGCACCCCAGCGTGCGGTGATTTCCGCCCGGCCTAAAAATTCCACCGGGGCGCCGAGCGCATCGCCCACCGCGCCGCCAAGCAGGCAGCCGCGAAAGCGCGCCCGTAAAGGAGCCAGACCGGCACCGTTTTCGTACTCTTCTGGATACGCCATCACTGTCCCTTTGTTACTGTGGAGTCGCCACCATTGTAGAGCGCGGCGGCAGGCGCGTAACGTCGATAATGATCTACCTGACGGGATTTATGCAGCCGTTATTCATCACGGCTCATGCAATAGTGGAATTTATTCCAGAAAAAATGTGACGCAGGTCAGAAGTTAGTGTCATTTCGCCGCGGAATCATTCCTTTTATTCCATGATTCGCTTATTCTTGCTGAAGCGTTTCAGTCGACTGATTGTTCGACAATCCATCAAACGGTTGTAGTTTGTGACGGGCGAGGATTCCCCTTCGAAGATGGCTGCATTACTCTGTCAGCTTCTTCACATCCGGGATTCTGGCAGGAGATATATGACCTTACGCGTAGCGATTAATGGCTTCGGTCGCATCGGGCGCAACGTAGTTCGTGCGTTGTATGAGTCCGGCCGTCGCGCGGAAATCAGTGTGGTCGCCATCAATGAGCTGGCCGACGCTGCGGGCATGGCGCATTTGCTGAAATATGACACCAGCCATGGCCGCTTCGCATGGGATGTCCGTCAGGAAGGTGAGCAGCTCTGGATTGGCAATGATGTCATTCGTCTGCTGCATGAGCGCGATATTATCGCGCTGCCCTGGAAAGCGCTGGATGTAGACATTGTGCTCGACTGCACCGGCGTTTACGGCAGCCGCGCCGATGGCGTCGCCCATCTGGAAGCGGGCGCGCGCAAAGTGCTGTTCTCACATCCAGGCGGCAACGATCTCGACGCTACCGTTGTGTACGGCGTCAATGAAGCGGCACTGCGCGCTGAACATCGCATTGTGTCTAACGCCTCCTGCACCACCAACTGCATTATCCCCATTATCAAGCTGATGGACGACGCGTTCGGAATTGAATCCGGCACCGTGACGACTATCCATTCCGCCATGCACGATCAACAGGTTATCGACGCCTATCATCCAGACCTGCGGCGCACGCGCGCGGCCAGTCAGTCCATCATTCCGGTCGATACCAAGCTTGCCGCGGGTATAACGCGTATTTTTCCTAAATTTCATGACCGCTTTGAGGCAATTGCAGTACGCGTGCCTACCATTAACGTGACGGCCATTGATTTAAGCGTGACGGTACAGAAACCGGTAAAAGCCCATGAAGTCAACCTGTTGCTGCAAAAAGCGGCACAGGGTGCATTTCATGGTATAGTTGACTATACGGAATTACCGTTGGTCTCAACAGATTTTAACCACGATCCGCACAGCGCCATTGTGGACGGCACCCAGACACGGGTGAGTGGTGCGCACCTGATTAAAACACTGGTCTGGTGCGATAACGAATGGGGCTTCGCTAACCGGATGCTCGACACCACGTTAGCGATGGCAGCTATTGGTTTCAGGTAAGATTTCATGCATTACGGCTTAGGCCACGATGTATGGGGTCTGCAAAACTTTAAGAATCAACGAGAGGATTCACCATGTCTGTAATTAAGATGACCGATCTGGATCTGGCAGGTAAACGCGTTCTGATCCGCGCCGATCTCAACGTTCCGGTAAAAGAGGGGAAAGTCACCTCTGACGCGCGTATCCGCGCCTCCCTGCCGACCATCGAACTGGCTCTGAAACAGGGCGCTAAAGTGATGGTGACGTCCCACCTGGGCCGCCCGACCGAAGGCGAATACAACGAAGAATTCTCTCTGCTGCCGGTAGTTAACTACCTGAAAGACAAACTGAACTCGCCGGTTCGCCTGGCGAAAGACTACCTCGACGGCGTCGAAGTGGCTGAAGGCGAGCTGGTGGTGCTGGAAAACGTTCGCTTTAACAAAGGCGAAAAGAAAGACGACGAGACGCTGGCGAAAAAATACGCTTCTCTGTGTGACGTGTTTGTCATGGACGCATTTGGTACCGCGCACCGCGCGCAGGCTTCCACTCATGGCGTCGCGAAATTCGCTGACGTGGCGTGCGCAGGCCCGCTGCTGGCAGAAGAACTGGACGCGCTGGGTAAAGCGCTGAAAGAGCCGGCTCGCCCGATGGTTGCTATCGTAGGGGGTTCTAAAGTCTCTACCAAGCTGACCGTACTGGATTCCCTGTCTAAAATCGCTGATCAGCTGATCGTCGGCGGCGGTATCGCCAACACCTTCGTTGCAGCCCAGGGCCACAACGTCGGTAAATCCCTGTACGAAGCCGATCTGGTTGATGAAGCGAAACGTCTGCTGACGACTTGCGATATCCCGGTCCCGACTGACGTTCGCGTAGCGACCGAGTTCTCTGAAACCGCGCCGGCTACCCTGAAGTCTGTTACTGAGATCAAAGATGAAGAGCAGATTCTGGATATGGGCGACGTTTCCGCTGAGAAACTGGCTGAAATCCTGAAAAACGCCAAAACGATTCTGTGGAACGGCCCGGTGGGCGTGTTCGAATTCCCGAACTTCCGTAAAGGCACCGAAATCGTGGCTCGCGCAATCGCAGAAAGCGACGCGTTCTCCATCGCTGGCGGCGGCGACACCCTGGCCGCTATCGATATGTTCGGCATCGCCGACAAGATCTCCTACATCTCCACTGGCGGCGGCGCATTCCTCGAATTCGTGGAAGGCAAAGTTCTGCCGGCAGTTGCGATGCTCGAAGAGCGCGCGAAGAAATAATGTAAGCAGGCGGGGCATCCCGCCTGTTTTTCAGCGCGCCTGACAGCTCGCTTACCCTTTCCAACGGTCGAAGATACACATACAGGACAACGTTAATATGTCTAAAATTTTTGATTTCGTAAAACCGGGCGTCATCACTGGCGACGACGTACAGAAAGTATTCCAGGTAGCTAAAGAGAACAACTTTGCGCTGCCGGCAGTTAACTGCGTGGGTACCGATTCCATTAACGCCGTTCTGGAAACCGCTGCGAAAGTAAAAGCGCCGGTTATCGTTCAGTTCTCTAACGGCGGCGCCGCGTTTATCGCAGGCAAAGGCTTCAAAGGCGAAGGCCAGCAGGCAGCCATTCTGGGCGCTATCTCCGGCGCGCATCACGTTCACCAGATGGCTGAACACTACGGCGTGCCGGTTATCCTGCACACTGACCACTGCGCGAAGAAACTGCTGCCGTGGATCGACGGTCTGCTGGACGCGGGTGAAAAACACTTTGCCGCTACCGGCAAACCGCTGTTCTCTTCTCACATGATCGACCTGTCTGAAGAGTCTCTGGAAGAGAACATTGAAATCTGCTCCAAATACCTGGAGCGCATGTCCAAAATGGGCATGACTCTGGAAATCGAACTGGGCTGCACCGGCGGTGAAGAAGATGGCGTGGACAACAGCCATATGGACGCTTCCGCACTCTACACCCAGCCGGAAGACGTTGACTACGCGTACACCAAACTGAACGCGATCAGCCACCGTTTCACCATCGCGGCGTCCTTCGGTAACGTACACGGCGTTTACAAGCCGGGTAACGTGAAACTGACCCCGACCATCCTGCGCGACTCTCAGGAATATGTTTGTAAGAAACATAACCTGCCGCACAACAGCCTGAACTTCGTGTTCCACGGCGGTTCCGGTTCTTCTGCTCAGGAAATCAAAGATTCCGTCAGCTACGGCGTTATCAAAATGAACATCGATACCGACACCCAGTGGGCAACCTGGGAAGGTATCCTGAAGTACTACAAAGAAAACGAAGCTTACCTGCAGGGTCAGCTGGGCAACCCGAAAGGCGAAGATCAGCCGAACAAGAAATACTACGATCCGCGCGTGTGGCTGCGCGCTGCGCAGGCGAGCATGGTGACTCGTCTGGAGCAGGCGTTCAAAGAGCTGAACGCGGTAGACGTACTGTAAGCTTTTTTACAGCATCGCCGGAAAAAGCCCACCTTTTGGTGGGCTTTTCTTTTTGGGAATAGCAACATACCGGAATCTGATTCGCGGGTGGCCGACTGGCAGAGCGCCGGGGTTTTGTTTACCCTTTAACAACTGGCGCTGCCGTAAACCGGGCAGTTTATTAATCACCCGACCAGGGGAAAGGATGTCGAATGGATGATTTACACGTAATAGACAGCATCAATAACGCCGGCGGCTGGCTGGTGCGTAACCAGGCGCTGCTTATCAGCTATGCCGTCAATATTGTGGCGGCCATCGCCATTATTATCGTCGGGATGATTGTGGCGCGCGCCATTTCCAATGCGCTAAACCGCGTCATGGTCGCCCGTCATATCGACGCCACCGTGGCCGATTTCCTGTCAGCCCTGGTGCGCTATGGGATCATCGCTTTTACGCTGATTGCCGCGCTGGGCCGCGTCGGCGTGCAGACGGCGTCCGTCATCGCGGTACTCGGTGCCGCCGGTCTGGCCGTCGGTCTGGCTCTGCAGGGGTCGCTCTCAAATCTTGCGGCGGGCGTACTGCTGGTCACTTTCCGTCCGTTCCGCGCCGGTGAATATGTCGATCTCGGCGGCGTCGCCGGTTCCGTGCTGCAGGTTCAGATCTTCTCCACCACGCTGCGCACGCCGGATGGACGTATTGTCGTGGTGCCGAACGGGAAAATCATCGCGGGCAACATTATCAACTTTTCGCGCGAACCGGTACGCCGTAACGAATTTATCATCGGCGTCTCTTACGATGCGGATATTGATAAAGTGCGCGCGCTGCTGACGGAGATTATTCAGTCCGAAGACCGCATCCTGAAAGATCGTGAAATGACCGTGCGTATGAACGAGCTGGGCGCGTCGTCCGTGAACTTCGTGATCCGCGTCTGGAGCAAGAGCAGCGATCTGCAGGAAGTTTACTGGGACGTGCTGGCGCGTATCAAGAAAACGCTGGACGCCAACGGCATCGGTATTCCTTACCCGCAGATGGATGTGCATTACAAGCCGGTCAACAACGCGGCTGAAGAAAAAGCACAGCCGCCGCAGTCTGCCATTATTACGCAGCCTGATGCGCCAAAGGAAAAACCGGCCGACGGCCAGTAAGCTCAATACGGTCTGCCTGGTGCAGGCCGTTTTTTTATTCTTCTTTATTAGCATTGCTTATTGGTGATTAAAATTATTCGTTTTTGCTAATGAACCGCAGCCCTTACACTGAGCGCCTGTCACGATAACGCTTGGGAAACGCAACGTGTTAAGCTTTTATTTTCAGGGGCTTGCCCTGGGATCGGCGATGATTTTACCGCTTGGCCCGCAAAACGCTTTTGTCCTGAACCAGGGCATTCGCCGCCAGTATCATCTGATGATCGCCTCGCTCTGCGCGTTGAGCGATATCGTATTAATCTGCGCCGGAATTTTCGGCGGCAGCGCTATCCTGATGCAGTCGCCGTGGCTGCTGGCGCTGGTGACGTGGGGCGGCGTGGCGTTTTTACTATGGTACGGTTTCGGGGCGCTGAAAACCGCGTTGGCGGGCAACCCGGAGCTGGCATCAGCGGAAATTCTCAACCAGGGCAGGCTGCGTATTATCACCACGATGCTCGCGGTGACCTGGCTTAATCCGCATGTTTATCTCGACACCTTTGTGGTGCTCGGCAGCCTTGGCGGACAGCTTGACGCCATTCCGAAACGCGCCTTTGCGCTCGGCACCATCAGCGCGTCGGTTATCTGGTTTTTCAGCCTTGCGCTGCTTGCCGCCTGGCTTGCGCCGCGTCTTCGCACCGCAAGAGCGCAACGGACGATTAATCTGCTGGTGGGCCTGGTCATGTGGATTATCGCCTTCCAGCTGGCGCGCGAAGGGATACATCATCTGTCCGCGCTCGGCCTCTAAGCCTTCTCTGATGGACATTCGGCGTTGAGCCGCTAAGCTTGCAGGCAGATGCCCGACTCTCTCTGGCGGGCGGTTTTACTTGCACGCAGCATGGAGGAAGAACAGTGAAGTTTAAAGTGATGGCCCTTGCGGCAATGATTGGTTTTGGCGTGACGTCCGTTCAGGCGAATGAACTGCCCAACGGCCCGCATATTGTCACCTCCGGCACGGCGAGCGTGGATGCGGTACCGGATATCGCGACGCTGTCTATTGAGGTCAACGTCTCTGCGAAAGACGCGGCATCCGCGAAAAAACAGGCGGACGATCGCGTGGCGCAGTATCTGACTTACCTGCAGAACAACGGCGTCGAGAAAAAAGACGTGAACGCCGCCAACCTGCGTACCCAGCCGGAATATGAGTATCTCAAGGATGGCAAAACCCAGCTGAAGGGGTATCGCGCGGTACGCACCGTTGACGTGACGTTGCGCAAACTCGATAAACTGAACGAGCTGCTGGATGGCGCGCTGAAAGCGGGCCTCAATGAAATCCGCTCGGTTTCCCTGGGCGTGGCGCATCCGGATGAATATAAAGATAAAGCGCGCAAAGCGGCTATTGACGACGCGGTGCGTCAGGCGCAGCAACTGGCGAGCGGCTTTAATAGCAAGCTTGGTCCGGTTTACAGCGTGCGCTACCACGTTTCTAACTACCAGCCGACCCCGGTGATGCGCATGATGAAAGCCGAAGCGGCGGCGCCGGCCTCCGCGCAGGACACTTACGATCAGCAGACTATCCAGTTTGACGATCAGGTGGATGTGGTGTTTGAACTCCAGCCTTCTCAGGCGCAGAACGGTACGGCGAACCCGGGTACCGCGCCTGCGGCGACCAACGCGCCATCACAGCAGCAGTAAACGAAAAACCCGCCACCTGGCGGGTTTTTTAATCCTGACGCAGTACCTTGCGCCCGTAATCCAGCAGCGCGTCGGTGACCTTGCGCATCATACGGCTCTCCGGCGCGAAGCGGTGCCAGAAGAGCATCCGGCGCTGGTAAAGCCCGGGCGTCAGGTCGATAAGCTCGCCGCTTTGCAGCTCTTTTTCAATCTGCAGATGCGGGATCATACAGCACGTCGTGCCCTGGCGGGCCAGCTGTACGAAGGCTTCCGACGAGTTAACGATGTGGCAGGGCACGCTGCCCGGCGGCAGATCGAAATTCTGCTGTAAAAACGCCTGATGCATATCATCCAGGTGGTCGAAGGCGACAGCGGGCGCTTTCAGGAGCGACGCGCGCGTTACGCCGTTCGGGAAGTAGCGATCGGCAAAGGGTTTAGAGGCGACGAAGAGATAGTCCAGCGCGCCCAGTTGATCGACAAGACAGCTCGGCAA
Source organism: Cronobacter turicensis (assembly GCF_041222865.1). Taxonomy (NCBI): domain Bacteria; kingdom Pseudomonadati; phylum Pseudomonadota; class Gammaproteobacteria; order Enterobacterales; family Enterobacteriaceae; genus Cronobacter; species Cronobacter turicensis. Next base: position 757,452 of record NZ_CP165997.1, read on the forward strand.
CGCCTGAGGCTGAATACTCACCGCGCCCACCACTTCGCCGCGGCGCAGCCGCTCCTGGGTGCGGGTTTCATCTTCGACCTGCAAATTGAGGCGTACCGGCGAATCCGCCAGCACGGGTGCCAGCGCGGGCAGGAGCCAGGTCGCGAGACTGTCGGCGTTAACCGCGAGCGACAGCAGCAGCGGCGTCGAGCCGGTCTGTTCATCGCCCAGCCACTCTTCTTCCAGCAGCTCGACCTGGCGCAGCAGGGCCAGCAACTTTTGCCCCTGCTCGGTGGGTCGCGGCGGCACAGTACGCACCAGCAACGGCTGACCGAACGTATTTTCCAGTTGTTTAATACGTTGCGATACAGCGGACTGCGTAATACACAGCTTTTGTGCGGCGCGCTCAAACCCGCGCTCTCTTATCACCGCATCCAGCGCCTGTAGTGTTCTGTAGTCCGGGCGTTTCATCTCTGTGGTGTGCTCCCTGTCTCGTTATGTTTCGCACTATGACATAAATTTGCACCGGATACAGACCCAAACGCAAACATCGGAGCTGTGCCGCAGAATGACTCGCCCATTGCGTGACGGGTTGTTTTATAATGCGTCACAGTTTTTACACCACAGGCAAAATTCTCATGACGCAGGATGAACTTAAAAAAGCCGTCGGCTGGGCCGCACTTCAGTATGTCGAGCCGGGCACGATTGTCGGCGTAGGCACAGGCTCCACCGCTGCGCATTTTATCGACGCGCTGGGCACCATGAAAAACGAGATTGAAGGAGCGGTTTCGAGCTCTGACGCCTCTACCGAAAAGCTCAAAAGCTTAGGCATTACCGTTTTCGATCTTAACGAGGTGGATTCTCTCGGCATCTATGTGGATGGCGCTGATGAGATCAACGGCCAGATGCAGATGATCAAAGGCGGCGGCGCGGCGCTGACCCGCGAGAAAATCATCGCGTCGGTGGCGAAAAAGTTCATCTGTATTGCGGATGCGTCCAAGCAGGTGGATGTGCTCGGCAACTTCCCGCTACCGGTGGAAGTGATCCCGATGGCCCGTAGCGCGGTCGCGCGTCAGCTCGTGAAGCTCGGCGGGCGTCCGGAGTATCGTCAGGGCGTGGTGACCGATAACGGCAACGTGATTCTCGATGTCTACGGTATGGCCATTCTCGATCCGATTGCGCTGGAGAATGCCATTAACGGCATTCCGGGCGTTGTCACCGTTGGGCTTTTTGCGAACCGCGGCGCGGACGTGGCGCTGATCGGCACCGCCGACGGCGTGAAAACCATCGTGAAATGATCTGACCGGGGCGCTTCGGCGCCCCTGCGGTTAAAAAAAATTCCCCGCCTGAATTTGGTGACATCTCTCACATTTTTGTTTCCATCCTGTTAATCCTTCCGTCATATTTCTGCCATGCAACATTTTCTCCTGCCTTTTATCTCTGCGTGATGTTTCTTCAACGTCGCGACGCAAACGTTCATATTGCCGGAAACGCAAATTTTGATATGTTGGCAGAAGGCTGGCTTATTTCAGCTTCATAACAGTTCAGACAAGACAGGGTCGGGAAATGGCAAAAGTATCGCTGGAGAAAGACAAAATTAAATTCTTGCTGGTGGAAGGGGTTCACCAGAAAGCCATCGATAATCTGCGCGCTGCAGGTTATACCAACATTGAATATCACAAGGGCGCGCTCGACAGCGAACAGCTGAAAGCGTCCATCCGCGATGCGCACTTTATCGGCCTGCGATCCCGTACTCATCTGACTGAAGAGATTTTTGCCGCGGCGGAAAAACTGGTCGCGGTCGGCTGCTTCTGCATCGGCACCAACCAGGTGGATCTGAACGCGGCGGCGAAGCGCGGCATTCCGGTCTTTAACGCGCCATTCTCCAACACTCGCTCAGTGGCCGAGCTGGTGATCGGCGAATTGCTGCTGCTGCTGCGCGGTATTCCGGAAGCGAACGCCAAAGCGCATCGCGGCATCTGGAATAAACTGGCGACGGGTTCGTTTGAAGCGCGCGGTAAGAAACTGGGCATTATCGGCTACGGCCATATCGGTACCCAGCTCGGTATCCTCGCGGAATCACTCGGGATGAACGTGTTTTTCTACGATATCGAAAGCAAGCTGCCGCTCGGCAACGCCACCCAGGTCCAGCATCTCTCCGATCTGCTTAACATGAGTGATGTGGTGAGCCTGCACGTGCCGGAAAACGCCTCGACCAAAAACATGATTAGCGCGGAAGAGCTGGCGCTGATGAAGCCCGGCGCGCTGCTCATCAACGCCGCACGCGGTACGGTGGTGGATATCCCGGCGCTGTGCGAAGCGCTTTCCAGCAAACATCTGGCGGGCGCGGCGATTGACGTCTTCCCGGTTGAGCCTGCGACCAACAGCGATCCGTTTAATTCGCCGCTGTGCGAGTTCGATAACGTGATCCTGACGCCGCACATCGGCGGTTCAACCCAGGAGGCGCAGGAAAATATCGGTCTGGAAGTGGCGGGCAAACTCGCGAAATACTCCGACAACGGCTCGACGCTCTCAGCGGTCAATTTCCCGGAAGTTTCTTTGCCGCTGCACGGCGGCAGCGTCAGCCGTCTGCTGCACATTCACGAAAACCGTCCTGGCGTGCTGACTGCCATCAACCAGATTTTCGCCGAGCAGGGCATTAACATCGCGGCGCAGTATCTGCAAACCACGCCGCAGATGGGCTATGTGGTGATTGATGTGGATGCGCCGGAAGATATCGCGTACAACGCGCTGCAAAGCATGAAGGCGATTCAGGGTACGATCCGCGCGCGCCTGCTTTACTGATGTTACATGGCCGGGAATTTTATCCGGCCTGCTGAAACACATTTTGAACCGGGTTAGCGTAAGCGACCCGGTTTTTTATTTCACCAGCGCCAGGTTTTCGTCGGCGTCACCATCGCGGGCAGCGGAATATCCCACTCCTGCACCGGGAGGCTTTCCACCTGCTGACAATCGTGCGCGTAGCCGACCGGCAAGAATCCGTGCGCGCGCCAGTTTTGCAACGTGCGATCGTAAAAGCCGCCGCCCATGCCGAGGCGCTGTCCTGCGCGGTCAAACGCGACCAGCGGGGTTATCAGCACGTCGAGGCGGTCTAAAGGCAGCACATGGCGCACATCCAGCGCAGGCTCAAGGATTTTCAGACGATTTGTGGCGAGCAGGCTGTCCGGCAGATAACGCAGAAACAGCAAATTGCCGGGGCTGAAAGGGTGAAGCACGGGCAGGCAAACCTGTTTTCCGGCGCGCCATAATCCTTCAATCAGCGGGCGGGTATCGAGCTCGCCATCAAAAGAGAGAAACACCGCGACGCTTTTCGCTTCCACCACGGGGGCGAAGCCCAGCATACGCGCGGCAGCCTGTTCGGCGAAATGCGCCTGTTGGTCGGCCGTCAGCGCACGGCGCTTATCGCGGATTTCTTTACGGATTTTCTGACGAAGGTCTGAAGTAACGGGACGTTGTGTCATGGTAGTAAAAGAAGGAGGAATCTCCGAGATGCCGCCGCAGGCTGTAACCCTTGAACCCGTGGTTCAAGGTGAATGCGTCGTCACGGTTTTCAGGCTTCTCGGACGAACCGAGCATGCTCACCAACCGTGGAGCGTCACATTCTGTTTTTTTGAAATATCGGCTCAGGGGACTGGCCCGCTTGCGAACATCTCAGAGAAATTTTTTACTTCACGGTCACTCTACCATAGTAAACCCTGAAGCGTTATTCAAACTTTGGCTCCGCTCTTTCGCTTATGCGACCTTGCTCAAGTAATGCTTGTTCAATGGTCTGCTGGAGCATCCGGATACGCTGTTCCATGTTGGCCGCGTAGTCACGGGTTTTCACTTTTTCCTGAGCCAGTTCATAACAGATGTTTAATGCTGCGATGAAAACTAACTGCTCAGTATTGGTGACTCTAGTGCGAACTTTCAGATCTTGCAACCGTTGATTCAGCTCGTCCGCAGCCTGATTCAGTGCATCTCGCTGTTCAGGCGGGCAATTCACCCGCAGTGAACGCCCAAAAATTTGGATATCGACTGGTTGTGCAGACATTCCACTTTCCTGCTGTTGACTCGCCAACCATTCGCGCCGGGGCTGCGAAGGGGCGACACTATAGCTACCCTGATATGAAGACACAAGCCCTTTTCTGGTATCACCAGGGCACGAAGTGGTAGCATAACACGAACTCCTCCTCCCAACGACGACGAATGCGCATGTCTATACAGAACGAAATGCCTGGTTACGACGAGGTCGGCCAGTTGCTCAATCAGCAAGGCGTGGGCCTGACCCCCGCAGAAATGCACGGCCTTATCAGTGGAATCCTGTGCGGCGGCAATCATGACAGCAGTTGGCAACCGCTGCTGCACGACCTGACCAACGAGGGGCTGGCATTCGGCCAGCAGCTCGCTCAGGCGCTGCGTCAGCTGCACGCCGCCACCAGCGATACGCTGGAGGATGACGGTTTTATGTTCCAGCTCTGGCTGCCGGACGGCGACGACGTGTCGGTCTTTGATCGCGCTGACGCGCTGGCAGGTTGGGTGAACCATTTCCTGCTGGGCCTCGGCGTGACGCAGCCGAAGCTCGACAAAATCACTGGCGAAACCGGCGAAGCCATCGACGATCTGCGCAACATCGCCCAGCTCGGCTATGACGAAGGCGAAGATCAGGAGGAACTGGAGATGTCGCTTGAGGAGATCATCGAGTATGTGCGCGTCGCGGCGCTGCTCTGCCACGACACCTTTACGCGCCAGTCACCGACCGCGCCGGAAGTGAAAAAGCCCACGCTTCACTAAAATTCGTTTACTCAGGAGGTGCAATGACACAGCAAGAGTTTCTGCGACGCCGTCAGGCGTTGCTGGCGAAAATGGCCCCGGCCAGCGCGGCGCTGATTTTCGCCGCGCCGGAAGCGACGCGCAGCGCCGACAGCGAATACCCTTACCGCCAGAGCAGCGATTTCTGGTACTTCACCGGCTTCAATGAACCCGAAGCGGTGCTGGTGCTTATCAAAAGCGATGAAACGCACAGTCATAGCGTTATCTTCAACCGTCTGCGCGATAAAACCGCGGAGATCTGGTTTGGCCGTCGTCTCGGCCAGGAGGCGGCCCCGGCGAAGCTTGGCGTCGACCGGGCGCTGGCGTTCAACGAAATCGACGAGCAGCTTTATCAGTTGCTGAACGGGCTGGATGTGGTCTACCACGCGCAGGGCGAATACCCCTACGCCGACGCCATCGTGTTCACTGCGCTGGATAAACTGCGCCGCGGCGCACGTCAGAATCTATCCGCGCCCGCCACGCTCACCGACTGGCGCCCCTGGGTACATGAAATGCGCCTGTTTAAATCCCCGGAAGAGCTGGCCGTCATGCGCCGCGCCGGTGAAATCAGCGCGCTGGCGCATATACGCGCCATGCAGACGTGCCGTCCGGGCATGTATGAATACCAGCTGGAAGGCGAAATTCTGCATGAATTCACCCGCCACGGCGCGCGCTTTCCTTCCTACAACACCATCGTGGGCGGCGGCGAAAATGGCTGCATCCTGCATTACACCGAAAACGAAAGCCAGCTGCGCGACGGCGACCTGGTCCTGATCGACGCGGGCTGCGAATACAAAGGCTACGCGGGCGACATCACCCGCACGTTTCCGGTCAACGGTAAATTCACGCCTGCCCAGCGTGCGGTGTATGACATCGTGCTGGAATCGCTGGAAACGGCGCTGCGTCTCTTCCGTCCAGGCACCTCTATTCAGGATGTGACCGGCGACGTGGTGCGCGTGATGGTGAAAGGGCTCGTTGGGCTTGGCATTCTCAAAGGCGACGTAGAGCAGCTGGTCGCGGAAAACGCGCATCGTCCGTACTTTATGCACGGGCTCAGCCACTGGCTGGGGCTGGATGTGCATGATGTCGGCTTCTACGGCCCGGATCGCTCGCGTATCCTGGCGCCAGGCATGGTCATCACCGTTGAGCCGGGGCTTTATATCGCGCCGGACGCCGACGTGCCTGAAGAATACCGCGGTATCGGTATTCGTATCGAAGACGACATCGTCATCACGGAAACCGGCAATGAAAACCTGACCGCCAGCGTGGTGAAATCGGCGGACGATATCGAAGCGCTGATGGCGGCAGCGCCGCGCTCATGAGCGTGATTATCGCTGGCGGCGGTATGGCTGGCGCGACGCTTGCGCTGGCGATCTCCCGCTTTACCCATGGCGCGCTGCCGGTGCATCTGGTGGAAGCCAGCGCGCCGGAATCCGCCGCGCATCCAGGGTTTGACGCTCGCGCCATCGCGCTTGCCGACGGCACCTGCCGCGAGCTGGCGCGCGTTGGCGTCTGGCAGGCGCTCGCGCCCTGCGCTACGCCTATCACCACCGTTCATGTCAGCGATCGCGGTCACGCCGGTTTTGTGACGCTGAACGCGCGCGACTACCAGACACAGGCGCTGGGGAATGTCGTGGAGCTGCACGACGCCGGTCAGCGGCTTTTCAACCTGCTGCGCAAGGCGCCGGGCGTTCATCTGCACTGCCCGGCGCGCGTGACGAGCATTACCCGTCGTGAAGAAGCAGTCACCGTACAGCTTGATAACGGCGACACCCTGGAAGGGCAACTGCTGGTCGCGGCCGACGGTTCGCGCTCCTCGATTGGCGCGCAGTGCGGCATCGAATGGCGCCAGCAGCCTTACCATCAGGCGGCAATCATTGCGAATGTCGCGACTGCGCTGCCGCATCAGGGGCGCGCCTTTGAGCGTTTTACCGAACACGGCCCGCTGGCATTGCTGCCGATGTCGGGCGGTCGCAGTTCGCTCGTCTGGTGCCATCCTCTCGACAAACAGGCTGAAGTGCTTGGCTGGAGCGATGCGCGTTTTTGCCAGGAACTCCAGGCCGCCTTTGGCTGGCGGCTGGGGCGTATCACACACGCGGGCGCGCGCAGCGGTTATCCGCTCGCGTTAAGCCTCGCGTCGCGCGTGATTTCGCACCGCACGGCGCTGGTCGGCAACGCCGCCCAGACGCTGCACCCGATTGCTGGGCAGGGGTTTAACCTTGGGCTGCGCGATGTGATGACGCTCGCCGAGACGCTGTCGCAGGCTTTCGCGCGCGGCGAGGATATCGGCGCGTATCCGGTGCTTGGCGCGTATCAACAACGCCGCGAGCAGGATAAAGCCGCGACGATCGGCGTTACCGACGGGCTGGTGCAGCTGTTCGCCAACCGCTGGTCGCCGCTGGTGGTCGGGCGCAACCTTGGCCTGATGGCCATGGATTTATTTACCCCGGCGCGTGACGCGCTGGCCAGACGCACCCTCGGTTGGGTGCCGCGCTAAGGAGTCGAATGTGCAAAGTGTAGATGTAGCGATTGTCGGCGGCGGCATGGTCGGGCTGGCGGTGGCCTGCGGGCTGGAAGGCAGCGGGCTGCGCGTCGCGGTGCTGGAGCAGCGCGCGCCGGAACCGCTGGACGCGAGCGCGCCTCCGGCGCTGCGCGTGTCGGCAATTAACGCCGCCAGTGAAGCCCTGCTCAAACGGCTCGACGTCTGGGACGCCATTATTCGCCAGCGCGCCGCGCCGTACCACGGCATGGAAGTCTGGGAAAAAGACAGCTTCGGGCGCATCGCGTTTAATGACGAGGCGTTCGGCTTCAGCCATCTCGGGCACATTATCGAAAATCAGGTGATTCACTACGCACTGTGGCAAAAAGCGCAGCAGTGCAAATCGGTGACGCTGATGGCGCCCGCGACGCTGCAACAGGTCGCCTGGGGCGAAAACGAAGCCTTTATCACGCTGGAAGACGGCAACATGCTGACGGCGCGTCTGGTTGTCGGCGCCGATGGCGCAAACTCCTGGCTGCGCGCGAAGGCGGAAATCCCGCTGACGTCCTGGGATTACCAGCATCACGCGCTGGTCGCCACGATCCGCACCGATGAACCACATGGCGGCGTGGCGCGCCAGGCGTTCCACGGCGACGGCATTCTGGCGTTTCTGCCGCTCAGCGACCCGCATCTCTGTTCTATCGTCTGGTCGCTTTCTCCTCAGGAAGCCGACCGGATGCAGCAGGCCCCGGTGTCGGCGTTTAATCAGGCGCTCTGCGTGGCGTTCGATAATCGCCTCGGCTTATGCGCGCTTGAGCGTGAGCGGCAGGTCTTTCCGCTTACCGGCCGCTACGCGCGCCAGTTCGCCGCGCACCGTCTGGCGCTGGTCGGCGACGCGGCGCACACCATTCATCCGCTGGCCGGGCAGGGCGTTAACCTCGGCTTTATGGATGCCGCGGAGTTGATAAGCGAACTGCGCCGTCTGCATCAGCAGGGCAAAGATATCGGGCAGCATCTTTATCTGCGCCGCTACGAACGCAGCCGCAAGCACGCCGCCGCGATGATGCTGGCGGGTATGCAGGGTTTCCGCGAGCTTTTCTCCGGCACGAATCCTGCGAAAAAGCTCCTGCGCGATCTGGGCTTAACGCTTGCCGATAAACTGCCAGGTGTTAAACCACAGTTGATTCGCCAGGCGATGGGGCTTAACGATCTGCCGGAGTGGTTGCGTTAACTACGTCACACTTCTCTTTCCGGTCCCCGGAAAGAGAAGTCTCTCCCCGTTTGAAATATTCTAATTTCACTCTCTTTTTCGGATTAGTTTTTTTAATCTCTCGAAATTTTTTCTTCCATGAATTTCCCCTCAAAACAGCGATTTCTGCCCGCTTATTTTGAAAACACGGTAAAGCGTTAGCGTTTTGGTCGCGCCTGAAACCTTTCAGGCAGTGTTTCATGCTGCGGGATGTAAAACGATTTCTGGTCATAAGCTAATCTGATGGCCCAGCGTGCCTTATGGTTTACGCCCCCGTTCGGTGATAAGTTCAGACGCAAGATAACGTTTGCGTTGCCGCCGGGATCGGCGTCGACGCCGGGTTTCATTCAGGGCGTTGCGCCGTCTGAAACCCACACCAACCCGGCTGACAGGATGAGGAAAAGATGGCTCAACAAACCCCGTTGTATGAACAGCACAACCTCTGCGGCGCGCGCATGGTGGATTTCCACGGCTGGATGATGCCGCTGCATTACGGCTCGCAGATTGATGAACACCATGCGGTACGTAACGACGCGGGGATGTTTGATGTCTCCCACATGACCATTGTCGACCTGCGCGGCGCGCGTACCCGCGAATTCCTGCGCTACTTGCTGGCGAACGATGTGGCGAAGCTGACCCAGCCGGGCAAAGCGCTCTACACCGGCATGCTCAACGCCTCCGGCGGCGTGATTGACGATCTGATTGTTTATTTCATGACAGAAGACTATTTCCGCCTGGTGGTGAACTCCGCCACCCGTGAAAAAGATCTCGCCTGGATCAATGAGCACGCCGAACCGTATGGCGTTTCCGTGACCGTGCGCGACGATCTCTCCCTTATTGCCGTCCAGGGGCCGAACGCGAAGGCGAAAGCCGCCACACTCTTTAACGACGCGCAGCGTAAAGCGACAGACGGCATGAAGCCCTTCTTTGGCGTGCAGGCGGATGACCTGTTTATCGCCACTACCGGCTACACCGGCGAGGCGGGCTATGAAATCGCGATGCCGAATGAAAAAGCGGCCGGATTCTGGAGCCAGCTGGTGGAAGCGGGCGTAAAACCGTGCGGCCTTGGCGCGCGCGATACGCTGCGTCTTGAGGCGGGCATGAATCTTTACGGCCAGGAGATGGACGAAGGCGTTTCGCCGCTCGCCGCCAACATGGGCTGGACAATCGCCTGGCAACCAGAAGATCGCGCATTTATCGGCCGCGACGCGCTGGAAGCCCAGCGTGAAAACGGCACCGAACAGCTGGTTGGTCTGGTGATGACGGAAAAAGGCGTGCTGCGCGGCGAACTGCCGGTGCGTTTCACCGATGACCAGGGCAACGCCCGCGAAGGCATTATCACCAGCGGCACCTTCTCGCCGACGCTTGGCTACAGCATTGCGCTGGCTCGCGTTCCTGCGGGTATCGGCGATACTGCCATTGTGCAGATCCGCAACCGCGAAATGCCCGTGAAAGTCACTAAACCCGTTTTCGTGCGCGCCGGGAAGCCGGTCACGCAGTAAGTTTTGTTATCAGGAGAGAAGCAATGAGCAATGTGCCAAACGAACTGAAATACAGCAAAGAACACGAATGGCTGCGTAAAGAAGCTGACGGCACTTACACCGTCGGGATCACCGAGCACGCGCAGGAGCTGCTGGGCGACATGGTGTTTGTCGACCTGCCGGATGTGGGCACGACCGTTAACGCGGGCGACGACTGCGCTGTCGCGGAATCCGTCAAAGCCGCTTCCGACATCTACGCGCCGGTCAGCGGCGAGATCGTGGCCGTCAACGACGCGCTGAGCGATTCACCCGAGCTGGTCAATAGCGAGCCGTACGGCCAGGGCTGGATTTTCAAAATCAAAGCCAGCGATGAGACCCAAGTGGCCGCGCTGCTGGATGCCAGCGCGTATGAAGCGCTGTTAGAAGACGAGTAATTCACGGGACCACGCCCCTGCGTAACGTCAGGGGCACGCGCGGGCACCGCATTCGCCCGCGCCGCTCCCGGCGGGAGCACGACTTACCATCGCATTTATTTGCCTCACTGCACGTTTCAGGAAATATCGCCCATGACCCAGACCCTGAGCCACCTGGAAAATCGCGACGCTTTTATCGAGCGCCATATCGGACCGGGTGTTGACCAGCAGCAGGAGATGCTGCGCACCGTTGGCGCGGACTCGCTGGATGCGCTGATTTCGCAAATCGTTCCTGCGGATATCCAGCTTGAGACGCCGCCCGATGTCGGCGACGCCGCCACCGAATTCGCCGCGCTGGCGGAGCTCAAAGCCATCGCCGGGCGCAACAAGCGCTTTAAAAACTATATCGGCATGGGCTACACCGCGGTGCACACGCCGCCGGTTATCCTGCGCAATATGCTGGAGAATCCGGGCTGGTACACGGCCTATACGCCGTATCAGCCAGAGGTGTCGCAGGGGCGTCTTGAAGCGCTGCTGAATTTCCAGCAGGTAACGCTGGATCTGACGGGGCTGGATATCGCCTCCGCCTCGCTGCTGGATGAAGCCACCGCGGCGGCGGAAGCCATGGCGATGGCCAAACGCGTCAGCAAACTGAAAAACGCCAACCGTTTCTTCGTGGCCGCCGATGTGCATCCGCAGACGCTGGATGTAGTCCGCACCCGCGCCGAAACGTTCGGCTTTGAGGTGATCGTCGATGACGCGCCAAAGGCGCTCGATCATCAGGATCTCTTCGGCGTGCTGTTGCAGCAGGTCGGCACTACCGGTGAAGTGCATGACTACCGCGAACTGATAAGCGAGCTGAAATCCCGCAAAGTGATTGTGAGCGTGGCGGCCGATTTTATGGCGCTGGTGCTCCTGACCGCGCCTGGTAAACAGGGCGCCGATATCGTCTTCGGCTCCGCCCAGCGTTTCGGCGTACCGATGGGCTACGGCGGCCCGCATGCCGCGTTCTTTGCCGCCAGCGATGAATTTAAACGCTCTATGCCCGGGCGCATTATCGGCGTGTCGAAAGACGCCGCCGGACGCACCGCGCTGCGTATGGCGATGCAGACGCGCGAGCAGCACATTCGCCGCGAGAAAGCGAACTCCAACATCTGTACCTCTCAGGTGCTGCTGGCCAATATCGCGAGCCTCTATGCCGTATTCCACGGCCCGGCAGGGCTGAAGCGCATCGCCAGCCGCATTCACCGTTTCGCCGATATCCTGGCCGCGGGCCTGCAACAGAAAGGGCTGAAGCTGCGTCACGCCACCTGGTTCGATACCCTGTGCGTTGACGTGGCGGATAAAGCCGCTGTGCTGGCGCGCGCGCAAGCCAGTGAAATCAACCTGCGCAGCGATATTCCGGGCGCGGTGGGCATCACGCTTGATGAAACCACCACCCGCGCCGACGTGCTGGCGCTGCTTCGCGCGATCGCGGGCGACGACGCGGCGGTGGATATCGACGCGCTGGATAAAGACGTGGCGCATGACAGCCGCTCGATTCCGCCCGCGATGCTTCGCGACGACGCGATCCTGACGCATCCGGTCTTTAACCGCTACCACAGCGAAACCGAGATGATGCGCTATATGCACAGCCTGGAGCGTAAAGATCTGGCGCTGAATCAGGCGATGATCCCGCTTGGCTCCTGCACCATGAAACTTAACGCGGCGGCGGAAATGATCCCCATCACCTGGCCGGAATTCGCCGAGCTGCATCCGTTCTGTCCGGCGGATCAGGCGGAAGGGTATCTGCAAATGATTAGCCAGCTCTCCGACTGGCTGGTGAAACTCACCGGCTACGACGCGCTCTGCATGCAGCCAAACTCCGGCGCGCAGGGTGAATACGCGGGCCTGCTGGCGATTCGCCATTATCACGAGAGCCGCAACGAAGGCCATCGCGATATCTGCCTTATCCCGAGCTCCGCGCACGGCACCAACCCGGCGTCGGCGCAGATGGCGGGGATGCAGGTGGTGGTGGTCGCCTGTGATAAGCAGGGCAATATCGATCTCGCCGATCTGCGCGCCAAAGCTGAAACGGCGGGCGATAAGCTCTCCTGCATCATGGTGACCTACCCGTCCACCCACGGCGTGTATGAAGAAACCATCCGCGAAGTGTGTAACATCGTGCATCAATACGGCGGCCAGGTTTACCTCGACGGCGCCAACATGAACGCCCAGGTGGGCATCACCTCGCCGGGCTACATCGGCGCGGATGTGTCGCACCTTAACCTGCATAAAACGTTCTGCATTCCGCACGGCGGCGGCGGTCCGGGCATGGGCCCGATTGGCGTGAAAGCGCATCTGGCGCCGTTCGTACCGGGCCACAGCGTGGTGCAGATTGAGGGCATGCTGACTTCGCAGGGCGCGGTTTCCGCCGCACCGTTCGGCAGCGCGTCGATCCTGCCGATAAGCTGGATGTATATCCGCATGATGGGCGCGCAGGGGCTGAAAAAAGCGAGCCAGACGGCCATTCTCAATGCGAACTACATCGCCAGCCGCCTGAAAGACGCCTATCCGGTGCTCTACACCGGCCGCGATGGCCGCGTGGCGCACGAATGCATTCTGGATATTCGTCCGCTGAAAGAGACGACCGGTATCAGCGAGCTGGATATCGCCAAGCGCCTTATCGACTACGGTTTCCACGCGCCGACCATGTCCTTCCCTGTGGCGGGCACGCTGATGGTCGAGCCGACGGAATCGGAAAGCAAAACCGAGCTGGACCGCTTTATCGACGCGATGCTTTCGATCCGCAGTGAAATCGACCGCGTGGCGCAGGGCGAGTGGCCGCAGGACGACAACCCGCTGGTAAACGCGCCGCATGTACAGCGCGAACTGGCGCAGGCGTGGGACCATGCTTACAGCCGCGAGCTGGCGGCCTTCCCGGCGGGCTTTGAGAATAAATACTGGCCGACCGTGAAGCGTCTCGATGATGTCTACGGCGACCGTAATCTCTTCTGCTCCTGTGTGCCGATGAGCGAATACCAGTAACATCAGGCACAAGAAGTCACATCACAAAGGGCGCTTCGGCGCCCTTTTTTATTACGCGCTGCCCGCTTTTATAGCCACACTACCTGATTGGTAGAGTGTCCCTGTGTCACGCGGATGGGTAAGGTACTGCAAGCTTTCTGTATCCCACACGATGAAAAGGAGAGAAGTATGTCCGTTGCACTTATCACCGGCGCGAGCCGCGGCATTGGCAAAGCGACGGCGCTCCTGCTGGGCGCGCAGGGCTACACCGTGGCGGTGAATTATCTGCATAACGCCGCGGCGGCGCAGGAGGTAGTGGCGCGGATCTCGGCCAGCGGCGGTCGCGCATTTGCCATTCAGGCCGACATCAGTGACGAGCAGCAGGTGATGGCGATGTTCAGGGCGATTGACGAGCAGGACGAGCCGCTCTGCGCGTTGGTCAATAACGCGGGCGTTCTGTTTACCCAATGCATGACGGAGAATCTGACCGCGGAGCGTATCAACAAGGTGCTTGCTACCAACGTGACGGGCTATTTTCTGTGCTGCCGTGAGGCGGTGAAGCGAATGGCGCATCATCACGGCGGGCAGGGTGGCGCGATTGTGAATGTGTCGTCTGCCGCCTCGCGGCTTGGCGCGCCTGGCGAATATGTCGATTACGCGGCATCAAAAGGAGCGGTGGATTCGTTGACGATTGGGCTGTCGCTGGAGGTTGCGGCGCAGGGTATTCGCGTTAACGGCGTGCGTCCGGGACTTATCTATACCGATATTCACGCCAGCGGCGGCGAGCCCGGGCGCGTTGACCGTGTGAAATCCGCCTTGCCGATGCAGCGCGGCGGACAACCGGAAGAGGTCGCAGAAGCGATCGCCTGGCTTTTGAGCGACAAAGCCTCGTACGTGACGGGGAGTTTTCTCGATCTGGCGGGCGGGAAATAGGGGCGCTGCCGGGGTGTTTCGGGTAAGCGCAGCGCGCCCGCCAGATACCCGCGCCACGGCGGCAAACCGGGCGCGAATATCAGGGGATAGGGGACTCAGAGCGTCTCGCCGTTGCTTGCAATCACCGCTTTGTACCAGGCAAAACTCTTCTTGCGCGAACGTGACATATCGCCCGTGCCGTCGTCGTGTTTGTTCACATAAATAAAGCCGTAACGTTTGCTGTACTGACCGGTGGTGAAAGAAACGCAGTCGATGCAGCCCCACGGCGTGTAGCCCAGCAGATCGACGCCGTCATACGTCACCGCTTTCATCATCTGTTCAATGTGGGCGCGCAGGTAATCGATGCGGTAATCGTCGTTAATGCTGCCGTCCGCTTCCACGGTGTCATAAGCGCCAAAGCCATTTTCCACGATGAACAGTGGCTTCTGATAACGCTCGTAGAGCTCACACAACGCGTAACGCAGGCCGACCGGGTCAATCTGCCAGCCCCAGTCAGACGCTTTCACATGCGGGTTCGGCACGCTACCCTGAAAACCGCTGAGCGCATCGCCGCTGCCGCCTTCGGCTTTGACCGCGTTGGTCATGTAATAGCTAAAACCCAGATAATCGCAGCAGCCTTCACGCAGAACCGCATCATCGCCGGCTTCCATCTTGATGTTAAAGCCGCGACGCTCCCATTCGTTCAGCACGTAAGACGGGTAATAGCCACGCAACTGAACATCGGTAAACACATAACGCTCGCGCATCGATTCCTGCGCATACATCACGTCTTCCGGCTTGCACGAGAACGGGTAGAGCGGCACCATCGCCAGCATGCAGCCGATTTTCATCGCCGGGTTAATGCGATGGCCGATTTTCACCGCCATGGCGCTTGCCACGAACTGATGATGTAGCACCTGGTACATCGTCTCTTCAGGGTTGTCGTGCTCGGTGTAGACGACGCCGGAGCAGCAGTAGCCAAACAGCGGCGCGCGCCAGTTGCGCTGGTTATTGATCTCATTAAAGGTCATCCAGTATTTGACCTTATTTTTGTAGCGCTCGAACACCACCTCGGCGAAGCGGACAAAGAAATCCACCACTTTGCGGTTCGTCCAGCCGCCATACTGCTGCACCAGATGCAGCGGCATTTCAAAGTGAGAGAGGGTAATCACCGGCTCAATGTTGTATTTCAGCAACTCATCGAACATATCGTCATAGAACTGGAGCCCCGCTTCATTGGGCTGCGTCTCATCGCCGTTGGGGAAAATCCGCGTCCAGGCGATCGACGTGCGGAAACACTTAAAGCCCATTTCGGCGAAGAGTTTAATGTCTTCTTTATAATGTCCGTAAAAATCGACGGCTTCATGGTTCGGGTAATATTTGCCCGGCACGACGCTCTGCGTAATTTCACGCGGTACGCCATGCGCGCCGCCGGTCAGCACGTCACAAATGCTCGGCCCTTTGCCGCCCTGGTTCCAGCCGCCTTCTACCTGATGCGCCGCAACCGCGCCGCCCCATAAAAAGTCTTTCGGTAATGTAAGTTTTTTCATCGTGTCATCTCATTAACAGAAATAGTAAAGGGGAATAATAACGATAAATTAATTGAGGCTGGCTGCGAGTCTAACAAAGGGAAGTGAAAAGTCACGCTATAACAAATAGCGTATGGCGTGACTTGTTACAAATGAAAAACAGGATGTTTTTTTATGCCAGTTTTTTCGCCAGCTTGCGTCCCAGTGTTTCGAGAATATAGATGACGGGGATCTGCGTGGTAATATCATACACGCCCGCAATGCGCGTTTGCGGGATATGCCAGGAGAGATTGAAGTCAGCAAGCTTCGCCAGTGATGAGTTCTCGTGGCTGGTCACAGAGAGTACTTTACAGTTGTGCAGGCTGAACTGGCTGGCGAAACGCAGGATCTCTTCCGTCTCACCGGAAACTGACAGCACAATCGCCAGCGCATTTTTAGCCATGTCGCTGGTTACCGGAAAATAAGGATCGTCAATATGGTTACTGAATTTTCCGACGTTTGAGAAAAACCTTGCGCCATATTTTGCCAGCGCGCCGGATGTTCCTGCGCCGACAAAAATAATACGTTCAGACTGTAAAATTATTTCCGCCGCCTGCTCCAGTAGTGCATCAAATTCGTCATTATTCACGCTTCGGAAAAAACTAATTATTTCGCTGGCGCCAAAATTTGCCTGCTGCGGTTCATTTTGTTCCAGATATAATTTAAAGCGCACGCGGAATTCGGAGTACCCCTCGCAATTCATCTTGCGGCAAAAACGCAGCACGGTGGTAGTGGATACACCCGCCGCATCCGCCAGTTCGCGAATGGTCATGTACATCACCTTATCGCGGTTTTTGACCACAAAATTGTAAACCATCATCTCAAGATTATTGAGGCTGGCGACAGCGGAATGGGTAAACATCGTCACGGCACAACATCCTTTGGTTAATGCGTTCGGGCTCCGGCGCTGGCGTCAGCGGCATCGGCTCGCTCATGCTGCCATAAATCACACCGACGTGCGCCACTCTTTATGCGTGTTGGGGGTGTCTGCGGATAGCGCCCGTGCGGCGTCAGGCTTATGATGAGCCGTTACTTTTAAGGGACGCATGATGAAAAACGACATCACTTTCTATACCCGTTTCCAGCAGGATATCCTCGCCGGGACCAAAACGATCACCATTCGTGACGGCAGTGAAGCGCACTTCACCCCAGGCCAGCGGCTGCGCACCGGGCGCTATGAAGATAACGGCTATTTCTGCACCCTTGAGGTGCTGAGCGTGACGCCGGTCACCCTTGCTGAGCTGAACGATGAACACGCGCGTCAGGAGAACATGACGCTGGCTGAACTTAAACATGTCATCACAGCGATTTACCCTGGGCTTAACGATTTCTATGTGATTGCTTTTAAAAAGGTTGCTGAGTGAATTATCGATCAGCGGCAGGCGGTAAGCAGGGCGGCGATAGCCGGTGCGCCAGAGGTTTACGGACTGCCACAGATTTATTTTAGCGAACAGGTGTTCACTGGAATCATTCTCAGTTAGGCTATGTGGGCTGCGTTTTTTTTATTCAGTTTTACCGGAGTCGCCACATGGTTCGTAAACCATTACTTGCGCAGGGATATTCACTGGCTGAGGAAATAGCCAACAGCATCAGTCACGGGATAGGGCTGGTGTTCGGGATAGTCGGGCTGGTCCTGTTACTCATCCAGGCCGTGGACAGCAATGCCAGCGCCATCGCCATTACCAGTTATAGCCTCTATGGCGGCAGCATGATCTTGCTGTTCCTCGCCTCTACCCTGTACCACGCTATACCGCACGCGCGCGCCAAAATCTGGCTTAAAAAGTTTGACCACTGCGCGATTTACTTATTGATTGCAGGCACGTATACCCCGTTCTTGCTGGTGGGGCTCAAATCTCCGCTGGCGCATGGATTGATGGTCGTTATCTGGGGCCTGGCGCTGCTCGGCATCCTGTTTAAGCTCACCATCGCGCATCGCTTTAAGGTGCTGTCGCTGGTGACGTATCTTTTGATGGGCTGGCTGTCGCTGGTTGTGATTTATCAGATGGTGATGAAGCTTGCGCCTGCCAGCGTGACGCTGCTTGCCGCCGGGGGCATCATCTATTCGCTGGGCGTCATTTTTTACGTCTGCAAACGGATCCCATATAACCACGCCATCTGGCACGGTTTCGTACTGGGCGGTAGCGTCTGTCACTTTCTGGCCATCTACCTCTACATTCGCTGAGGCTTGCGCGCCGCGCTAACCGTTGTCACTGACTTCTGCTTTCTTCACAAACTGTCCGCCAGGCGGCTGATGCCACCTGGCGGCGTGACTGCCCTTATACAGGCATAAGGCGGTTATGCCTCTTCGAGCGAGTAGGGCAGCGGCTCAATGTGTAATGTATGCGCGCCGGTCTCTTCACGGACTCGGAAGAGCGTACCGGCCTCCAGATCGTTATTCATGACCACCTGCGCCAGCAGATGGCCATCATCCAGCTGCACGGCCGCCAGCACCGTACCAGTACGACGCCAGTTTTCGCCCATCTGCATTTCAATATCTTCGCCAGGCTGCGGCACGCGGCTGCCATGCCCCGCCAGATACCAGAGCGCGCGCTTATTAGCGCCACGGAATTTCGCCCGCGCCACCATCTCCTGGCCTGCATAACAGCCTTTTTTGAAGCTGATACCGCCCAGCGCCTGAATGTTGGTGGCCTGCGGAATGAACTGGTTGCTGTTAGGCGCGTCAATTACCGGGAAACCGGCTTCGATGTCCAGCGCCAGCCACTGCGCGCTGGCATTGAGCTGTGCTTCGCCACGCAGTTGTTCCGTAAGCTGGCTTGCGGTGTCAGCATCGGTAATCACCATAAAGCGCTCTGCCGGCAGGCCGAACCACAGAAGCGTGGTAGCGCCGTCCACCACACGCGGGTTTTGCTCATCCGGGAGTGTAGTAAAGTGGTTCGCCAGCGCCGCGCGCGCCTGGAAACCCGCGACGCCCAGCAGCACGGCGTTGTCGTCCGGCGCGATGGCCACTTTTGAGAAAACCGCGTACTTTTTCATTTCCGCGAGTTGGGTGTCACGCACGCTACGACGTTCAATCCAGGCGAAACCGTCGTCGTGACGGAACAGGCGCAGGTTGCTCCACATTTTGCCTTTGGCATCGCAGTGCGCTACCAGCAGATGCTGATTCTCGCCGAGTTCGGTAACGTCCGCCGTCACCTGGCCTTGCAGATACTTTTCGCTGTCCGGGCCGGTTATCGTCGCCAGCGCCCAGTCTTCCAGCGAAATGAGCGTCAGCGGCAGACGCGCGCTGGCGGCTGGCTGACGGGGAGGAAATGGAGTGAATGCCATAAATAAAGTCCCAGTGTGCTATCGCAATAATGGTCCACGCGAGTGGAGAGATAGCTTCATATTGTTAAAGAGCCAGCGGAGTTTGCAAGCCTTTTAGCATCCCCTTTTGTGCCGTTAACGCATTCTTCGAGACGGCTCGAAAGAAAAAATGTCGGTTGCACAGGGAAAGTCATATTCAGGATAACGCCTCGCAAATACTCATATTGGGCTGAAGGATGCATGAAAAACGGGTTACACTACCCATCGTCATTCAATGGTGGTTTAGCAGGTAAGAGACATGGATATTAATAATAAAGCCCGTATTCACTGGGCATGTCGCAGAGGTATGCGCGAGCTGGATATTTCCATCATGCCTTTCTTTGAGCACGACTACGACTCCCTCAGCGAGGAAGACAAGCGCGTCTTCGTCCGCCTGCTGGAGTGTGATGATCCTGATTTATTCAACTGGCTAATGAATCACGGTAAACCTGCCGATGCGGAACTGGCGCGGATGGTGGAATTGATCCAACAGCGGAATCAGGCACGTGGTCCTGTGGCACTCTGATCTTCGCGTGTCATGGCGCTCGCAGTGGGTATCGCTGCTGCTGCATGGCGCCGTGGCCGTTATTATTTTACTGCTCCCGTGGCCGCTGCGGTATCTGCCAGTCTGGATGCTGTTGCTGTCTCTGGTAGTGTTTGACTGCGTGCGCAGCCAGCGGCGTATCAATGCGTTTCAGGGAGAGGTCAGCCTGACAGCTGATTATCAGTTGCGCTGGCAGGGCGTCGACTGGCATATCTGCGCCACGCCCTGGATGCTGCGTAGTGGAATGATGCTGCGGCTGCGTCATCCGAAAACGACGCGCAGCCATCATGTGTGGCTGGCGTCAGACAGTATGACGGCGGCGGAGTGGCGCGATTTACGTCGGCTGTTGCTGCAACAGCCCGTAGGCGACAACCGCTGACGAAGCCCTGGCAAACTCAGGAGAAGTGCGCCGCCATTTCGCCAAGGATTTGCTCGCACCAGCTTTCGATACGCGCGTCGCTCAGATCATATTGATTGGTTTCATCCAGCGCGAGGCCGACGAACAGCTCGCCATCTGCGATAACGGGTTTCGCGCTGGTAAACTCATAGCCTTCTGTAGGCCAGTAGCCGACAAACTTCACGCCTTTAGGGCTCAATTTATCGTGAAGCATGCCGAGCGCGTCAAGGAACCATTCGCCATAACCCAACTGGTCGCCCATGCCGTACAGCGCCACGATTTTTCCGTCGAGGTTGAGCGCATCCAGCTGTTCCCAGATGGCCTCCCAGTCCTCCTGGAGTTCGCCGAAATCCCAGGTAGGAATGCCGAGGATCAGCACATCATACTGTTCCATGAGCGTCGGCGAGTCGTCTTTAAGGTTATGCAGCGTGACCAGTTCGGAACCAATAATATCGCGGATTTTTTCAGCCGCCATTTCGGTGTAACAGGTGCTGGAACCATAAAAAAGACCAATGTTCATAACGATAACGTCTCATTTCCTATTGTGCAGAAGCGCCAGTGTATCAGATCCCGCTTCCAGTCAGGCATAATGCAGCGACGAGAACGTCAGTGAGGTGGCAGTGGAACAGGATTTAGCCCGTATCGAACAATTTCTCGATGCGCTCTGGCTTGAGCGCAACCTGGCCGAGAACAGCCTGAGCGCGTACCGGCGGGATCTCAGCATGGTCGTGGAGTGGTTGCACCATCGCGGGTTGTCCCTTGCGACGGTACAGAGTGGCGACCTCCAGACGTTGCTCGCAGAGCGCGTCGAGGGCGGCTACAAAGCGACCAGCACCGCACGAATGCTCAGCGCCGTGCGTCGGTTGTTTCAGCATCTCTACCGTGAAAAAATTCGCGATGACGATCCGAGCGCGCTGCTGGCGTCGCCAAAGTTGCCGCAGCGTTTGCCGAAGGATTTAAGCGAGGCTCAGGTAGACAGGCTCCTGCAGGCGCCGACGGTTGAAGAGCCTATCGAACTGCGCGATAAAGCCATGCTGGAAGTGCTGTACGCCACCGGGTTGCGCGTTTCTGAGCTGGTTGGGTTGACCATGAGCGACGTGAGCCTGCGACAGGGCGTGGTACGCGTTATCGGTAAGGGCAATAAAGAGCGGCTGGTGCCGCTTGGCGAAGAGGCCGTTTACTGGGTTGAGCAATACCTGACGCACGGCCGCCCATGGCTGCTTAACGGGCAGTCGCTGGATATCCTCTTTCCGAGCAACCGCGCCCGACAAATGACCCGTCAGACCTTCTGGCATCGCATCAAACATTATGCTCAACTGGCGGGCATCGATAGTGAAAAGCTTTCGCCGCACGTTTTACGCCATGCGTTCGCCACGCATCTGTTAAATCATGGCGCCGATTTGCGCGTGGTACAGATGCTCTTAGGCCATAGCGATCTTTCCACCACGCAGATCTACACTCACGTGGCGACGGAACGGTTGCGGCAACTTCATCAACAGCACCACCCCAGAGCGTGAGTGCAGAATTTAAGGACACGTTATGAAAAAAACTATTGCGCTGCTCTCCGTTACGCTGGCGGCTTTCTCAGGATTTGCCCAGGCGGATGACGCGGCTATCAAGCGGTCGCTGACCAAATTGGGTGTGGCGAATGCCGAGATTCAGCCCTCTCCGCTGGCAGGCATGAAAACCGTGCTGACCGAAAGCGGCGTAATTTATGTCACCGAGGACGGCAAACATATCATCCAGGGCCCGCTGTATGACGTCAGCGGCGGCCAGCCTGTCAACGTGACCAATCAGATGCTGATGACCAAACTCAACGCGCTCGAAAAAGAGATGATCGTCTATAAAGCGCCGCAGGAAAAACATGTCATCACCGTTTTTACCGATATCACCTGCGGCTACTGCCATAAGCTGCATGAAGAGATGAAAGACTACAACGCGTTGGGCATCACCGTGCGCTATCTGGCCTTCCCGCGTCAGGGGCCGCGCAGCGAGCCTGCGAAAGATATGCAGGCTATCTGGTGCGCGAAAGACCGCAATAAAGCCTTCGATAACGCGATGGGCGGCGGCAAAGTCGCGGCGGCAAGCTGTGATGTTGACACCGCGAAACATTACGAGCTCGGCGTGCAGTTTGGCGTACAGGGCACGCCAGCGATTGTGCTGAGCAACGGCGCGATGGTGCCGGGTTATCAGGGGCCCAAAGAGATGAAGGCATTCCTGGATGAGCATCAAAAACAGCTTCAGGCGAGCGGAAAGTAACGGGTGAGCAAACAGACACAACTTCGCAGGCGCTCCCCGGATGAATCCATTACGCTGCCGGATACCTTACCGCCGCTGCTCCGCAGGCTCTATGCCAGCCGCGGCGTGCGCGGCGCGCAGGAGCTTGAGCGCAGCGTAAAAGGCCTGCTGCCCTGGCAGCAACTCTGCGGTATTGATGACGCGGTGGCGATGCTGCACGACGCGTTGCGCGAAGGGCTGCGCATTATCGTGGTCGGCGATTTCGATGCTGACGGCGCTACCAGCACCGCGCTGAGCGTGCTGGCGCTTCGCGCGCTGGGCGGCAGCAACGTAGCGTACCTGGTGCCTAACCGGTTTGATGATGGCTATGGTCTTAGCCCGGAAGTGGTCGATCAGGCCCACGCGCGCGGCGCGCAGATGATCCTGACCGTCGATAACGGCATCTCCTCCCACGCGGGCGTTACGCGCGCGCATGAGCTGGGCATTCCGGTGCTCGTTACCGATCACCATTTACCCGGCGATACGCTCCCGGCCGCGGGCGCTATCATCAACCCGAATCTCGCGGAGTGTACGTTTCCATCGAAATCGCTCGCAGGCGTCGGCGTCGCGTTTTATCTGATGCTGGCGCTGCGCGCGCATTTGCGAAGCGTCGGCTGGTTTACTGAAAAGGGTATCCCGGAGCCGAATCTCGCGGAGTTTCTCGATCTGGTGTCGCTCGGCACCGTCGCAGACGTGGTGCCGCTGGATGCCAATAACCGCATTCTTATCTGGCAGGGGCTGAGCCGCATCCGGGCCGGGAAATGCCGTCCCGGCATTCGCGCGCTGCTTGAGATAGCCAACCGAGAGGCGCACCGCCTGACGGCAAGCGATCTCGGCTTCGCGCTGGGGCCGCGGCTTAACGCGGCAGGCAGGCTGGATGATATGTCCGTCGGCGTCGCGCTGCTGCTGTGCGACAACATCGGCGAAGCGCGCATGCTGGCAAACGAGCTGGACGCGCTGAACCAGACCCGCAAAGAGATTGAGCAGGGGATGCAGGCGGAAGCATTAACGCTCTGCCAGCAGCTTGAACGCAGCGGTGAAGCGTTGCCAAGCGGCGTTGCGATTTTCCATCCCGAATGGCATCAGGGCGTGGTTGGCATTCTCGCCTCGCGTATCAAAGAGCGTTTTCATCGTCCGGTTATCGCGTTCGCGCCCGCAGGCGAGGGAATACTCAAAGGCTCGGGGCGTTCGGTGCAAGGCCTGCATATGCGCGACGCGCTGGAGCGCCTCGACACGCTCTATCCTGGCATGATGCTGAAGTTCGGCGGCCATGCGATGGCGGCGGGGCTCTCCCTTGAAGAGGCGCGTTTCCCGGAGTTTCAGGCGCGCTTTGCGGAGCTTGTTAACGACTGGTTAGATCCGGCGATGCTGCAGGGCGAAATCTGGTCCGACGGCGCGCTTGCGCCGCAGGAGATGACCCTGGAAGTGGCGGAAATGCTGCGCGACGCGGGCCCGTGGGGGCAGATGTTCCCGGAGCCGCTGTTTGACGGGCGTTTTCGCATTCTGCAACAGCGACTGGTCGGCGAGCGTCACCTCAAGCTGATGCTGGAGCCGGTCGGCGGCGGGCCGCTGCTTGACGGCATCGCATTTAACGTCGATACCACCTGCTGGCCCGACCCTGGCGTGCGCGAAGTGGAGCTTGCCTATAAGCTTGATGTGAATGAGTTTCGCGGCAACCGCAGCCTGCAATTAATTATCGACCATCTCTGGCCCGTTTAGCGCCAGGATAAACTATAAAAGGCGGCGTAAATCCGGTAAACTTTCCGTTTTACGACCGCATTTTGCCCATCTTCATCACTAAAAGATTCTACAGCCATGTTTGAAATTAACCCGGTAAAGAACCGCATTCAGGACCTCACGGAGCGCTCAGACGTTCTTAGGGGGTATCTTTGACTACGATGCTAAGAAAGAGCGTCTTGAAGAAGTAAACGCCGAGCTGGAACAGCCGGACGTCTGGAACGAGCCCGAACGCGCGCAAGCGCTGGGTAAAGAGCGTTCATCCCTTGAAGCTATCGTCGAGACGCTGGATCAAATGTCTCAGGGGCTTGATGACGTAGCGGGCCTGCTTGAACTTGCCGTTGAAGCGGACGATGAAGAAACCTTCAATGAAGCCGTGGTCGAGCTGGACCAGCTGGAAGCCAAACTCGCGCAGCTTGAATTCCGCCGCATGTTCTCCGGCGAATATGACAGCGCCGACTGTTACCTGGACATCCAGGCGGGCTCCGGCGGCACCGAAGCGCAGGACTGGGCTAGCATGCTGCTGCGTATGTATCTGCGCTGGGCCGAAGCGCGCGGCTTTAAGACAGAAATCATTGAAGAGTCCGAAGGCGAAGTGGCTGGCCTGAAATCCGCCACCATTAAAATCTCCGGCGATTACGCGTTTGGCTGGCTGCGCACGGAAACCGGCGTACACCGTCTGGTCCGTAAGAGCCCGTTCGACTCCGGCGGCCGTCGCCACACCTCTTTCAGCTCCGCGTTTGTCTACCCGGAAGTGGAAGACGATATTGATATCGAAATCAACCCGGCGGATCTGCGTATCGACGTGTACCGCGCGTCAGGTGCGGGTGGTCAGCACGTTAACCGTACGGAATCCGCGGTGCGTATTACTCACATTCCGACCGGTACGGTCACGCAGTGCCAGAACGACCGTTCTCAGCACAAAAACAAAGACCAGGCCATGAAGCAGATGAAGGCGAAGCTGTACGAGCTGGAAATGCAGAAGAAAAATGCTGAGAAGCAGGCGCTGGAAGATAACAAGTCCGACATCGGCTGGGGCAGCCAGATCCGCTCCTACGTGCTGGACGATTCCCGTATCAAAGATCTGCGCACCGGCGTTGAAACCCGCAACACACAGGCGGTGCTGGACGGCGATCTGGATAAATTCATCGAAGCAAGTCTGAAAGCAGGGTTATGAGGAACCAACATGTCTGAACAACAAGCACAAGGCGCAGAAGCGGCGGTCGATCTTAATAACGAACTGAAAACGCGTCGCGAGAAGCTGGCTGCGCTTCGCGAACACGGCGTCGCGTTTCCGAACGATTTTCGTCGCGACCATACCTCAGACCAACTGCACGCTGACTTCGATGGTAAAGAAAACGAAGAGCTGGAAGCGCTGAACATCGAGGTCTGCGTGGCAGGCCGTATGATGACCCGTCGTATTATGGGTAAAGCGTCTTTCGTTACGCTGCAGGATGTTGGCGGCCGTATTCAACTCTACGTGGCGCGCGACGATCTGCCGGAAGGCGTCTACAACGAACAGTTCAAAAAATGGGATCTCGGCGATATCCTGGGCGCCCGCGGTAAACTGTTTAAAACCAAAACCGGCGAGCTTTCCATTCACTGCACCGAGCTGCGTCTGCTGACCAAAGCGCTGCGCCCGCTGCCGGATAAATTCCACGGCCTGCAGGATCAGGAAGCGCGCTACCGCCAGCGCTACCTTGATCTCATCGCTAACGATGAATCCCGCAAGACCTTTAAAGCGCGTTCGCAGATCCTGGCGGGTATCCGTCAGTTCATGGTCGGCCGCGGCTTTATGGAAGTTGAAACCCCGATGATGCAGGTGATCCCGGGCGGCGCGTCCGCGCGTCCGTTCGTGACGCACCACAACGCGCTGGATCTCGACATGTACCTGCGTATCGCGCCGGAGCTGTACCTCAAACGTCTGGTGGTGGGCGGTTTCGAGCGCGTGTTTGAGATCAACCGTAACTTCCGTAACGAAGGCATCTCTGTACGTCATAACCCTGAGTTCACCATGATGGAACTCTATATGGCGTATGCAGATTACAAAGATCTGATCGAGCTGACAGAATCTCTGTTCCGCACCCTGGCGCAAGAGGTGCTCGGCACCACGCAAGTGCCTTACGGCGAAGAGACGTTTGATTTCGGCAAGCCGTTTGAAAAACTGACCATGCGCGAAGCCATCAAGAAATATCGCCCGGAAACCGATATGGCGGATCTGGATGATTTCGAGAAGGCAAAAGGCATTGCCCAGGCGGTCGGCATTAAAATCGAGAAAAGCTGGGGCCTGGGCCGCGTTGTGACCGAGATCTTCGAAGAAGTGGCCGAAGCGCACCTGATTCAGCCCACCTTCATTACCGAATACCCGGCAGAAGTTTCTCCGCTGGCGCGCCGCAATGATGAAAACCCGGAAATCACCGACCGCTTTGAATTCTTCATCGGCGGCCGCGAAATCGGCAACGGCTTTAGCGAGCTGAACGACGCTGAAGATCAGGCGCAGCGCTTCCAGGATCAGGTTGCCGCGAAAGATGCAGGCGACGACGAAGCGATGTTCTACGACGAAGACTACGTGACCGCGCTGGAACACGGCCTGCCGCCGACCGCAGGCCTCGGCATCGGCATCGATCGTATGGTCATGCTGTTTACCAACAGCCACACCATCCGCGACGTGATCCTCTTCCCGGCCATGCGTCCGGTAAAATAAGCCGTCTGGCGTAACCGTTAAAGCCGCGCTCTCTATCAGGGGGCGCGGCTTTTCTTTTATGGATACGGGTTTGGGTCATCCGGAGGGAGCTGTTAAGATAAGCGCCGTTATTTCGAGGTGTCACTGAATTAAGGAGCCGTTTTGAACACGGACTGGCCGCCCGCCCGCACGATATTTAACACGCTGTGTTTATTGTTCTGCCTGTTTCTGACCGCCTGTTCCAGCAACAAGGCGGGCGTTTCGGACGCGACAAAAGGCGGCTACAGCGGCTCTGTCTATACGGTGAAACGAGGCGACACCCTCTATCGCATTTCCCGCATTACGGGTACCAGCGTCAGCGACCTGGCGCGTCTGAACGGCATCTCTGCGCCTTATACGATTGAGGTCGGGCAGCGGCTGCGCGTCAGCAATACTTCCGGCGCATCCTCCTCGCGTAAAACCGCCTCCCGACAGACAACGCCTGCGCGCAAAACCGCTTCGCTACCGAAAGTGGACGCGCCGCCGCCGGGCCAACGCTGCTGGCGCTGGCCAGCCAGCGGTAGAGTGGTGATGGGGTATTCAACGGCCGACGGCGGCAATAAAGGGATTGATATCGCCGGGAGCCGTGGTCAGCCGATTTACGCCTCAGCGGCGGGCAGGGTGGTTTATGTCGGCAACCAGCTGCGCGGTTACGGGAATCTCATTATGATTAAACATAATGAAGAGTACATTACCGCTTACGCGCACAACGACACGATGCTGGTGAACAACGGCCAGCAGGTGAAGGCGGGGCAGAAAATCGCGACGATGGGCAGCACCGGCTCGGATTCCGTCGGTCTGCACTTCCAGTTGCGCTACCGTGCGACCGCTATCGATCCGCTGCGTTACCTGCCGCCGCAGGGCAAATCGCCTTCCTGTTAACGTTATACCGCCCGCCTGCGTGCGGGCGGTTGCTTATAAATCCGTCAGTTAACGAGCCAGGGGCTTGCCAGCAATGGGTTAAGGCCTATAATGCTTAACGCACCTCATCGCGGGCGTAGTTCAATGGTAGAACGAGAGCTTCCCAAGCTCTATACGAGGGTTCGATTCCCTTCGCCCGCTCCAGAATCTCTCTAACTTTCCGTTCGTACGTAATAATCCCCGCCACATCATTATGCAATGACGTTGTATAGCGCATGAGTTCGCCATCGCTGCGGCTTGATTAAGCTCGCGGCACCAGCAGAGAGGCGGCCATCGCCTGTCAGCGCTGATGCCCAATAGCGATTAATTATTTATGGTGTCCTGGCTGTCGAAGATATTCGCACGGCTGCTGGAAGAGCGGCCGTCGCTGTATTGCGTGTCCAGGCCGTCGAAGATATTGGCGCGGCTGCTGGAAGAGCGGCCGTCGCTGTACTGCGTTTCCTGACCATCAAAGATATTGGCGCGGCTACTTGAAGAGCTGCCATCGCTGTTTCGGGTATCCTCTCCGCCGAAAATATTGGGACGGCTGCTTGAGCTTCTGCCGTCGCTATATTTGGTGTTCTGCCCGCCGAAAATGTTGGCTCTGCTGCTTGATGTGGTTCCATTGTCATAGCGGCAATCCTCTCCGCCATAAATATTGGCCCTGCAGTTGTCTGCTATCGCGTTATTCAGCGAGCCAGCAAACAGAAAAAAACCTACAAGCAGTGTCCTGGTGTTCATAGCGTTTCTCTGGGAAGTGGGGGGGATTTCGGTAGCCATTCTAATGCTGAATAATTTACTGCGGCATCAGACTAATGCTGAATAATTAACGGCGCCATCAGGAGTCCAGAGCCATACGAATCACGCCAGAGGTATCAATTTTTTATCTCACTCTCCTGGGTTTTTACGCGCCCGCTGAATAAATGAAGGGCGCGTTTCCGGCTGCGCGCCGAAGCGTTCTAACGTTGCCGACATTTGCTTCCCCCGACATGTGATACAGAGCCTGCAACGCCAGCTACACGTTACGGAGCCCTTCGACACTTGCGGCGGGCAATGTCATTAGCGTTCTGTGGCTGGTTTCTATGCTATTCACAATCGCTTCTCGCGGCCCATGGCGCCACGCATCGCTGGCATAAAAGGCTTCCAGCGCCGCCGCCATGTTTTCCTGATCGGAAAAGGCGCGAATCAGACAGTAGCAGTCCGGGTCATGCAATGAATGACCAAACCTCACCACATCGATGCCGTGCCGCTGATGGAGAGGAACGCTACTATCCTGCATGATGGTGTGAAAAGCACGACCTGTGCCTTTGCGTAAGGTGTATTGCAGTATTTCGACGGTTTTCAGGGAACATCTCCTTTAATAGTTTTAGGGCGTGCTTCTGAACCAAAGTAATGCTGTCACGCTACGTAGCAGAGTATACCTACACAGATACAGGCGACAGAGATTCAACCAGGGAGATGCACACATGAGTAAACACATTTTGATCTGCTTTTTCGCGCTATTTGCTGTTTCCGCCAGTGCTGCAAAGGGTGCCGATGGCGGAAATGGTTCGGATGGCGGCAGTACCAATCATTCATCGGGGCGCGCAGGATGTCCCGGAGGAACGGATCCTGATGAGAACGGCAATTTTTATCTTCCGGGAACTAAAGAGGAATGCAATCCAGGCTCGCAAGATGCAGCAAAAACGGATAATCCGCTCTTGCTGCCGCGGTAATTCCGGGCTCCGATTCTGAGAGGGATAAGGTCAACCTGCGCTGTCCACTTGA
Source organism: Cronobacter turicensis (assembly GCF_041222865.1). Classification (NCBI taxonomy): domain Bacteria; kingdom Pseudomonadati; phylum Pseudomonadota; class Gammaproteobacteria; order Enterobacterales; family Enterobacteriaceae; genus Cronobacter; species Cronobacter turicensis. The sequence goes on from NZ_CP165997.1 coordinate 786,998, forward strand.
TCTATTTTCAGACGTAACAGCGTCAGGCAATCCTCCCTCAATTTCCCATCTGGTTGCATTTTCAGTCCAGATTAACTCAATAAATTTCTCATCCCGCCAGGTAATTGTTATGTTTGCTTTTACGGGTTCCGGTTGCGGGCTGGTCTGATAATAGTAACACTTTGAAAGTGTTGGATTCGAAAGATCACAGTGAAGGTCGTGTTTCCCAAACGGTTGAGCATTGGCAGAGATAATAAGAACGTTGTCGGCAAGCCTCCCGGTTCCCTGGTAACTCAATTTCGTATCAATTCCATTAACGTAGAATATTCCAGCTATAAAGCCTCTCCTTTTGGCGTTGAACCGCTGAGAATAAACAATCTGATGTCAATAAACGACCCTCTGGCGACGCTTTCCCGCGAGGCGCTTTTTATCGTGCGGAAAATGCCCCGGTTTTTGCCCTGTGCGGCACGCTTCAGGGGCTGAATCAATTGAAGCCCTACCTTATTTGTTAGTTCCAGGTAAATGTATGGCTTGTCAAAAATAGTGAGCGTACGTTATTGGCATTTTTAACGAATACACATTTGAAAACGTTGCCATTCCACCTGCAAATTTTGCTGCAATATGTCTGACCTTTTTCTGGGCTGTAAGATAACGAAAGCGCTGGAGCAGGAAGATTATGCTTTGCCCGCTCCAGAATACCCTCAGGTTATCGCTCTACGTTCAGACGATTATCGATGAAGAATGTGGTAGCACCGCCTCTTAACAACGCCTGAAAAGCCTTTAGCCATTTCTGTACTCATTAAAACGGAGCTGTGTCAAACCAGCGGCCGGCTGAAACGCTGGCGTTTTTCATGCGCTCTGCCTGTGCTCGTCCCGGACGTTCGCCTGACCTTACGCTGCGATTCGACGGACGATGGTTGGCTGCGCATTTCGCGCAAAGTGGGCAGGCGAGTCGCTTTATCTATCCGGTTTACCGGTTGCCGCGCCGTGGTATACGCCAGTGGCGGCTGTATTGCGCCAAAAATCTCATCCATGATCCTTTCCATCGTTTCTTTTTCCTGCGCCGCCAGACGACGTCGCTGATGCCTGCGTGCCCGTGCGTTATCTGCATTCACGCTTGCGCCAAAATGAATCTCTGCCATTCAACCCTCCTTTTTGAATTACAGGCGCGTTATGCGCCGATTTACTGTATATATATTCAGTAAATATAGATAAGGCGATTACCGGTTTCAATCGTAAAAGCGATGATATATTGCAGATAAAGTGATTGACACCCGACTGGCGCGGGTTGATGGCGTAATCAGAGCGATGGAGAGCACCGAAGAAAAAAGGGTCTCCGGCGTGAGCAGGGGTTAGCCGTGAAATTTATACGCGCGGGACTGGCTCACCAGCACTTTAGCGCGAATATTTAGCCCTGACTCATCAATATCTGTGATGTACCAGGTTTCATATTTTTTGTTATCCGAGATAACCGCCAGACGCTTATGCTGAAGCTGTAAGCGTTTGATATAAACATAATTATCCAGCGTAAAGATATAGATTCCGTCACCGTCGAAAAAATCGACGCTTACGTCGACAAAGATCTGATCGCGTGGCTCAAAGGTGCCTGACATCGAATCGCCATTCACGGCAATCATCTTAATGTGGTCAGCCGGACGGCTGCCGAACAACGAGCGAGCCTCTTCTGAAGAATACTCAATCGACTTAATCGTCTCGATAAACTCGTCACGAATCATCACGCCGCTACCCGCGCTGGCACGGACATCAAACACTTCCACGCGATAAACATCAGCACCCGATGCGGCGGCGCTTTTGCGCTCTGTCGTAAGCGGACGCATCAGGCCTTGCCCATCAGCGAGCCACTCGGGGCTAACGCCCAGTATCCTCGCCAGCGCGACAGTGTTACGCGAGCCGTTCGCCCCATTGAGCAGTTTATTGACGCTACTTTGCGCCATGCCGACAGCCTTCGCCAGCGCGCCTTGTGTATACCCTGCGTCGGCCATCGCTTTCGCAAGGCGCTCGGAAAAATTCATTGTCAGATCCTCGTGGCTTCTGACTTCAGTGTATCGCCTGAGCGATTTTTTGACAATCAATAGAAAAAGCGATTGCAAATCGATAAAGCGATTGATAGAGTGAATTTGTCGCTGCGAAAGAGCGTTTATAAAGCCTCTTCAACACGACACCGCTCTTTAACAATCCGGGCCGCCGACAACGCGGTATTAAACGTGGCTGAGAAGCCATACGCCTGATTTCACACACGATGAATCTGGCGTAAATACCCGCTACGGGCTGCCCGGAGTGTTCCTCCCCCTGCCGCCTTTTATCGGGTTTTCCGAAGGCGCAGGTTTCACTTTTCCCCTCGCTTTCGGTTGAGTGGCGCGTCTGCGCCTTCAAATCACCAGCACGCCCGGCAAAGGGCGCAAGGGGGACACATGCGTAAAACGTGGTTTTATTACCATGATCTGACCAGCCAGCAGGCTGATGACCTTATTTCTTTATACCACGCGCGGCGGGTAGAAACCGTCCGGCAGCTGAGCGCCGACTACCTGCACTGGGTGGTCGCGGTGCTGCTTCCCGAAACCCGTCGGGCTCCCCAGGTTGACAACCGCTACCAGCACCGAATGTGGCTGTAGCGATCTCTTATCTTTTCTTCCCATGAAGGGAGGCATTAATGAATCCAGGAGAAGGGCACGCCCTGACGTATGGGTGGAGCGTGCTGCTCGGCTTTTTCTCTGTGCTTTCGCTTCAGGACTACGTTTTCACTCTGGGGGCTGCGCTCTCTGCTTTTTTCACTATTAAGACCTATAACGCCAGACGCCGGGCACAACAGGCGCGGCTGGCGGAGGAGCGTAAACGAACCGCGCTCCTGAGGCAGTATCTGAAAAGCGCAGCGCAGCCCCTGGCGGCGGATCGCCGGGCGATAGCTTCCATCTTTAACGAGGGCGCAGAGCGCACGGAGGATCGCGATGAAAATGCCTGAAGCGCTTCGCAAGGCGTTGATTGCTGCCTCGGTTGGCGGGCCAGTGGCGATAGCCAGCGCATTTATTGAGCAGCAAGAGGGCGTGTCGCTTACGCCTTATCGGGACCCGGTGGGCATTCCGACGATCTGCGCCGGTATAACAAGTGTGGATGTCATCACCGGCAAAACCTACAGCGAGCGTGAATGTAGGGTACTACTGGCAAAGCATATGCAGCCTGCTGTCGAGGCGGTAAACCGCGGGGTTCGGGTAACGCTTAACGATTACCAGAAAGCCGCGCTCTATTCGTTTACGTACAACGTCGGCGTCAGCGCATTTCGTCGTTCCACGCTGCTTGCGAAACTTAATCGTCACGATCTGACCGGCGCCTGCGACGAGCTGCGCCGCTGGACCTGGGCGGGAGGGCGCCAGTGGCAGGGGCTTATCACGCGTCGGGAAATGGAGCGGCAGCTATGTTATGGCGCGCCCTGACGAGTCGGCTGTTTCCCTGGTTTACGCTCCTGGCGCTGGTGGGAAGTTTGCTGCTTGCCTTACATCATGCCCGCAGCGAGCTAATACAGTCCCGCGTCGCGCTTTCTCTTGCGCAACGCCAGCTTTCACACACTCAGCAGAGCCTGCGTCAGACGGCGCAGCTCGATACTCGCTACACCAGAGAACTTAACCATGCCCGGGAAACGATTGATACGCTTGAGCGCGATGTGGCTGTTGGTCGTCAGCGGCTGCGCCTCAACGCCACCTGCCTGCGTGCCTCCGGCGCCGCCACCCGCGTGGATGATGGCGCCAGCCCCCGACTTACTGACGCCGCTGAACGGGATTATTTCCGTCTCAGAACCGCCATCGCCGTCGTCACGCGCCAGCTCGGCGGCCTTCAGGAGTATGTCAGGCGGGAATGCCCGGTTACCTCACAAAAGGAGCAGTAAGTGAGCAATGATACCACTGCTGCGGGATGGTTGACGCCCACCGGCTCGCCGCCCGCCTGGGAGAGCACGCTTAATCGGGAACTGACGCGATGGATCGCGGGCGTCAGCGGCCTGTCAGAGGCGGCGGTAACGCCGTTATGGCAAGACACCGCTGCGCTTGCAGACACGCCAGGCTGCGCCTTCGGCATTACGGAGATCCACGCCGCGCCGCCATATTGGGCGCCACTCAATGCCGATGACGATCTGCTTACCGTCAGTGAGCAGCTTCAGGTGCAGTGTCTTTTTTCAGGCGCAGGCGCGCCCGCCTTCGCCACGCAGTTTCGCGACGGTCTGGCGGTCACGCAGAATCAGGATGAGCTTAACCGGTCGGGGCTCGCGGTCTGCGCGTGTACGCCCGTCATTTGTGTTCCTGAGCTTATCGATAACCACTGGCATCGGCGTTACCGGATTACGGTCACCCTGAGCCGCATTTATACCCGCACGTATCACATCAAATCCCTGGCGACCGCTCCGGTCGCTTTCTTTGGAGAATAAAACTATGTCACAGGGTTTACCTGTTTCTGACATCGTCAATGTGACGGTGAGCATGGCCGCGCGCGCGGCACAGACCCGCAGCTTCGGCGCGCTTCTGGTTGTCGGCGCGAGCGACGTTATCGACAGCGGTGAGCGTCTGCGCGCCTATTCCGATATCAGCGGCGTGAGTGCCGATTTTGGTCTGGAGACGCCGGAATATCAGGCCGCCAGCCTCTACTTCCAGCAGGCGCCGCGCCCGACGCGTCTGTGGATCGGCCGCTGGCTGAAAACCGCCGCCGCTGCCCGGTTGCGTGGCGCTATCCTGACGCCAGAGCAACAAACGCTGGCGCGTTTTACCGCGATCTCGGCTGGTGGCATGACGCTGACGGTGGATGGTAAAGACAAAACGCTTAGCAGTATCGATCTTACGAAAGAAACTACGCTGTCCGGCGTTGCCGCACGTATTCAGCAGGCGCTGACCGGCGCGGTTATTCGCTGGGACCCCAGCGCAGGTCGCTTTGTTATGGCTTCAACCACTACGGGTGAAAGCAGCGCCGTTGGCTTTGCCAAAGCGCCCGCGACCGGCAACGATCTTGCCGTACTTCTTGGGCTTAGCGAAAGCGCAGGCGCCACGATAGTGGCAGGCCAGAACAACGAAACGCTGGCGCAGTGTGTCAGCACGCTGGCCGCGCGTTCCGGCGACTGGTACGGCCTGGTGGCCGCAGATACCGACGTGACATCTGAAGACGTACTGGCAGTGGCGGACGTGATCGAGACGGATTCCGTCTCGCGTATTTTCGGACACACGATTGCCGACACCCGTGTACTGGATGCCGCAAGCCAGGCCGATCTGGCCTCGAAGCTTAAAGCCGCAAAGTTCGCCCGGACATTTATCCAGTACTCCAGCAGTAAACCGTTCGCGGCCGCCTCTCTGTTTGGTCGCGTCTTTACGGTTAATTTCAACGGCAATAACACGGCCATTACGCTGAAATTCAAACAGGAACCGGGCATTACGGCCGAGAATCTGTCGCAGAACGCGGCCAGCGCGCTGCGCAGTAAAAACTGCAACGTCTTTGTTAACTACAACAATGACACCGCCATCATTCAGGAAGGCGTAATGAGCAACGGCGATTTCATCGACGAACGCCACGGCCTCGACTGGCTGCAAAACTACGTGCAGACCAACCTTTTTAACCTTCTGTACACCAGTACCACCAAAATCCCGCAGACCGACGCGGGTGTTACGCGCTTGCTGGCGAATGTCGAGCAGTCGCTGGATCAGGCGCTGTCCAGTGGGCTTATCGCACCGGGTGTCTGGAATGGCGGCGACGTCGGCGAGCTGGCCTCCGGCGATACCCTGACTAAAGGCTATTACGTCTACGCCGCGCCGGTCGCCGACCAGGCGCCGTCGGAACGTGAAGCGCGCAAAGCCCCGGTCATTCAGGTGGGCTGCAAACTGGCGGGTGCGGTGCACTACGCCGATGTCCTGATTAACGTCGTTCGCTAAGGAGCCATTATGTCTGGTTATTCATTTCTTGATGTCACTGCAACGCTTGCCGGCCCGACCGGCGTTATTGATCTCGGTAGCGGTTCTTCCGTCGCGGAAGAGGGGATCACGGTCACCATGACCGGCGCGAAAAACACCATGACCGAAGGTGCCGATGGCGAGGTCATGCACAGCCTGCGCCCAGGTAAAAGCGGCACGATTAGCGTCAAACTGCTGAAAACGTCGCCTGCCAATAAAAAGTTGTCGCTGGCGTATAACGCACAGACGCAATCCTCAACGCTCTGGGGCAACAACGTCATCGTTATTCGTAATGCCGCTTCCGGTGATATTACCACCGCGCGTTCTGTCGCCTTTCAGCAGATGCCGGAGTACGCGAATGCCAAAGACGCGGGCGTGGTCGAGTGGAAATTTGATTGCGGCAAAATCGATCAGGTGCTGGGGGAGTTTTAAGCCATGGAAATCACGATTAAAGGCGCGAATTACCGTATCGCTAAGCTCAGCGTTTTCGACCAGTTGAGAGTCTCCCGCAAACTGCTCCCGGTGCTCGCTGGCATGGCGGCGGATTTTCGCGACGTCCAGTCATCGGCTGCTGGCGAAGGCGCGCTGTTTACCGCGCTACTGCCGAAGATAGCCGAAGCCGTCAGCGCGCTGAGTGATGAAGACTGCAACGCCATACTTCACCCCTGTCTCGCAGCGGTGTCGCGCGACCATATGAAAGCCTGGGTACCGGTGTTCCGACAGGGCGAGCTGGCGTTTGACGATATTTGCCTGATGACGCTGCTGCAACTGGCGGCCCGGGTGGTGGCCGATTCGCTGGGAAATTTTTTGCAAGAACTCCCCGGCGCGCCGACGCCCGGGGCTGCTGCGGCGTAACGCTGGATATCTTGCCAGGCGGGGAGGAATTCATTCTCCGCCCGGCGGAGGCCTTCCGAATCGCCTGGAGCGATCTGAAATCCGGCGCGGTGGATCTGTGCGATATCGCGCTGATGAACGACTGGCTGGATTTGAAAGCGGATAACCAGGCGCGCCTCGAACGCTGGAGGGAAAATTAATGGCCACAGAACTGGCGCACGCCAATACCGATGTCGCTGCCCGCCTTGATGAGACGGGCCTGCGAAACATAGGTCAGGTAGCGACGGACGTGGCGGCGGGCATGCGCAGGTTAAGCCTTGCCGTCGCGCCCGCCATCGCGAACGTACTGACTTTTACGACACAGACGGCGCGGGGGCTGGATGAGCTCTGGCGCGCCAGCCAGCGCAGCGGCGCTTCCGCTGAAGGAATAAGCGCGCTGGGCTATGCGTTTCAGCAGACAGGCGTGGATGCCGGAAATGTCCAGGCATCGCTCGAAAACGTCGGCAAACTGATGCAAAACGCAACCGGGGCGGGCGGGTTGTTGGGCTCACTCGGTATTAACGCGCGCGACGCGCAGGGCAATCTGCGCGATACCGTAGAGGTTTTCGACGCGCTCAGCCAGAAGCTGGCCGCGCTACCGCTGGATAAGGCGCAAAAGCTTTCAAAAGCGCTGGGTATCGACGGCGACACGTTGAACGCCATGCGACAGGGGTTTAGCGGCTATCTGCAGGATTATCGCAAAATGGCTTCGCAGGTGGGGTTCGACGCAGGTGCCTCTGCCCCGGCCGGACACCGCTATATGACGGCGGTTAATGGCCTGACAACCGTGCAGAATATCGTGACCCAAAAGGTTGGCGGAGATCTCGCGGCAGGTCTTGCCGGGCCGCTTGAAAAACTGCTCGGCAAAGTGATGGATAACCTGCCGCAAATCATGACGCTGACGGGCAAGGCGGCCGATGGGATCGTTATCGCGCTGGATAAGCTCATTACCATCGTCGGTAATGTGCTGGACGCGGTGGGCGGCATTATCACCCTCTGGGGTCAGCTCGATTCACAAAGCCAGATAGTGATAAGCGTGCTCGGCGGGTTGCTGACGGCGTGGCGTGTACTTAACGCAGGCTTTCTCGCCACACCACTTGGTATGATCCTTGGGCTTGTCAGCGCGCTGGCGCTGCTCTGGGATGACTATCAGAAATGGAAAAGTGGCGGCGACAGCTTGATTGACTGGTCGACATGGGCGCCGGGCATACAGGACGCGCTGAAAGGCATCGGCAGCCTGAAAATGGATTTTCAGTTCCTCACCGACAAAATCGTGGCGCTAGGCACCGCGCTGGGGAAGGCGTTTTCCGCCTTCATGCAGTTTCTTAATATCGACACGTCAACATTCAACGCGAAATGGCTTTTCGATCAGATCATTGAAGGCGTGCGCAGCAGTATTCGCACGCTGGGATCGCTGCTGGATGCGCTCACGAAAGTGACACAGGGCGATTTTTCCGGCGCGTGGGAATCGCTCCAGGAGGCGGCGGTAGCCTTTGCTCAGCATCCGGTGATGCAGTTGCAGCAAAAAGCCGTCTACGCGCTGATGAATAAGGGGCTTGAGGCCTCGCGCTGGCTGTCCGGCAAACTGGAGCCAGACGAGATGCCATTCGGCGTCTGGGACCTTGAGCAGAAGCAGCAGACGATGGGCTCTCCGCTACTCATGGACTGGGCAGCGCTTCCATCCGGCAACGGCTCAGGTGCGTTAACGCGCGAGGGCGCGAACCTTAACCAGACGACGCATATCAACGTCTACGGCACAGGCGACGCAGCCCGACTCGGCGAAGAAGTCGCCCGTCAGATGAATGATGTTAACGGCCGCCTGGTTCAGACCCTGTCAACGGGGGTGCGCTAATGGATTTTCTCTCAACGTTACTTCGCAACAATCAACGGCGTATTGGCGTGCTGGTTCCGGATGTGGTTATTTCGGAAACCCATAAAGATACGCTTAACGTCACCACCCACCCCGTCGAGTTCGGCGCGGCAATTGCCGATCACGCCTGGCGCTCTCCCGCGACGCTGACCATGAAATGCGGTTTCGGCAGCGGCGGCGCGCTGCTGGATTTCGCCAGCGACGCTACGGCGTGGCACCAGTCTGGCAAAAGCCCTCAGGAGATCTACCAGGCGCTGCGGGATCTGCTCGATCCACCTGCGCTGCTGGATGTCGTCACCGGTAAGCGCATCTACCAGAACATGCTGCTGACCGGTATTGATGTAGCGACCGATGCCACCACCGAATATGTCCTCTCCTGCACGCTGACCCTGACCGAGGTGATCATTTCGCACCGGGAAAATGTGCAGGTGGCGACAAAGTCGCAAATGAAAACAGGCGTTTCGACAACAGGGGTGAGCAACAACGGCGTTAAATCGACGGTGCCGGTCAGCGCTGGCCGCCTGAATGCGGCGACAGGAGGCTAGATGGGGAACTATGAAATTCCGCTTACGCCTGATAACCAGCACTTTTCCATCGACCTTAACGGTTCGACGTACCAGTTGCGGCTTATCTGGCGTGACGGCGCCTGGATTATGGACATTGAGGACACCGCCGGACAACGGCGGTTAAACGGGCTGCCGCTGTTGCCGGGCGTCGATCTCCTGGCGCAGCACAGCCACCTGGCGTTTGGCTTTGCGCTGCGTGTCGTCAGCGATGACGGCGCGCCGCCTGGCGAAAATACGCTGGGCATCACCAGTCGCCTCTATGTACTGACGGAGCCACTATGACCCGAAACTGGATGCGTTATTTTGAACTTCAACTGCTGACGGAAGAAGGACGCGGGTTGCAGCTTAACGATTTTAAAGTGGAGTTCATGGTGAGCAGTAAAGCGACGGCGGCGACGTCTGTCGCCAACGTCACTATTTACAATCTGCATCCGCATACCCGCAACCGGATCCTGCTCAGAGAGTTCAGTCAAATCAGGCTTTTTGCTGGTTATCAGGCTCACGACGACGCGCCAGGCAGTGAAATGATTTTCGCCGGTGATATTCGGTTTTCGCTGACCGGTAAAACGGCGCAGGTCGACAGTTGGGTGAAAATACAAGCGGTAAGCGGTCATCAGGCGTATCTCTACGCCACTGTAGAAAAAACGCTGGCGGCGGGGTATCGCGTCCGCGATGTGCATCAACTGGCGGCGCAGAGTTTTGGTCAATATGGCATATCGACGGGAGCGACCGGTGATATGCCTGGTATGGCGTTTCCGCGTGGCCGTACGCTGTGGCTACCGGCGCGGCAGGTCATGGAAAATGTGGCGGGGCAGTGCGACGCTTCCTGGCAACTGAGTGACGGGCAACTACGGATGGTGCCAGAGGCAAACTACGTGCATGAGGCGGTGCTGCTCAACAGCCGCACCGGGCTTATCGGCGCGGCACAGCAGACCCTGAAAGACGGTGTTGATGTGCAATGCCTGATTAACCCCAACATTCGTTTAAACGGTTTGGTGCAGCTCGATCAGGCGTCAGTACAGCGCGTCGCGTATGAAGAATCAACGCTCGGCGCAAGCAAGGGACCGCTTCGTGAAGTGGAACGCGACGGGGTCATTACGCGCGACGGCGCTTTCACTCAACCGGTCACACAGCCTGCCGCGCTTGCCGCCGACGGCGTGTATATCGTTAAGGCTATCGAGTGGCAAGGCGATACCCGTGGTCAGGACTGGTATATGAAACTGACGTGCGAGCCGCGCGGCGCGCGTGAACTGCAAAACGGCTAATACCTCCCAGCACATTTCTCCTTTCTTCTTTTTCTCGCCGTTCGCCTGCGGGCGGCGGCACCTGGAGTCTTTATGCCTGTTTCAACAGAAGCGCGGCTTGGCGGCCAGCAGGAGTTTGCCGCCGCGCTGGCGCATTATATCAGCGCCGGGCTGCGCGTGGCGCTGCCCGGCATTATTCAGTCTTTTAACCCGCAGGCGGTAACCTGCGTGGTGCAGCCCGCTATCCGCGGCAAACGCAGCGACGACGATGGCAGCGAGCGTAGCGTGAAGCTGCCGCTGCTGGTGGATGTACCAGTGGTGTTTCCTCGCGGCGGCGGCTGCACGCTGACGTTTCCGGTCGCAGCCGGCGATGAATGCCTGGTGATATTCGCCGACCGCTGTATCGATTTCTGGTGGCAGAGCGGCGACGTTCAGGAACCCGTCGACCCGCGTATGCACGATCTTTCCGATGCGTTCGCGCTGGTGGGGCCGATGTCGCAACAGCGAAAAATCAGCAATATCAGCGTTAGTGCGACGCAGCTACGTACTGATGACGGCGCGGCGGTCATTGAACTGGCCGTGGGGCATGACATCTCGCTGCGCACGCCCGGCAGGCTTACCGCCAGCGCGCAGGGCGGCACCGTGATTACGTCACCTTCTATCATCCTCAACGGCAACGTCACTATTAACGGCAGCCTGACCCAGGGGATGGGCGATAACGGCGGCGGCGCGACGTTGAAAGGGCCGATGAGCGTGCAGACCGATGTCAAAGCCGCAGGCATTAGCCTTGTCAGCCATACGCACCCAGGGGTGCAGTCGGGCGGCAGCAACACGGGGAGAGCACAATGAGATACCGACGTGAAGATAATGAAGGTGATTACACCTTCGGACGGGGCGAAAACACCTGGCTTGTGAGTTCGCCGGAAGCCGTCGCCCAGGCGGTGAAAACCCGCTTTGAACTCTGGTCCGGCGAGTGGTTCCTCGATACCACACAAGGCACGCCCTGGCGTCAGAATGTGCTCGGGAAACAGAAACCGGAGATTTATCAGCTCGCCATTCAGGCGCGCATTCTGGAAACACCCGGCGTGAAAACGCTCCTTTCTTTTAACTCGACGGTGGATACCGCCACGCGGCGCGTTTCATTCTTCGCCGAAATCGACACCGTCTACGGCACCACTACACTGACCGCGGAGGCGTAATGCCGCTTAATATCGATACGCTGGGGCTGGCCATGCAGGTCACCCCGGAGGGCCCGGTCGCGCCTGATTATCAGACCATCCTGTCGACTCTTACTGGCTATTTTCGCCAGATTTACGGCGAAGATGCTTATCTTGAGCCAGACAGTAAAGACGGCCAACTGGTCGCACTCCTCTCGCTCGCCATTCACGATGACAACAACGCAGCGCTTGCTGTTTATAACGCCTTCTCGCCCACGACCGCCATGGGGGAGGGGCTCTCGTCCCGTGTCAAAATCAACGGCATTCGCCGCCATGGCGCGACACATTCCACGGTGGACGTGCTGATAACCGGCGAGCCGGGAACGATTATCGGGACGGGCTTGATTCGCGATGTCAACGGCACGCAGTGGGCGCTGGCGCAAACAATCACGATTCCAGTGAGCGGGAACGGCCTGTTTACAGCCACCTGTACCGAGTCAGGGCCCGTCGCCGCCCTGGCGGGCACAGTCAGTCAGATAGCCACACCCACGCGGGGTTGGATGTCAGTGACGAATCCGCAGGCAGCCGTTGTTGGCGTCGCTGCCGAAACGGATGCGCAACTGCGTAAAAGACAAACCCAAAGCGTGGCGCTGTCATCACTGACGCCGTTCGATGCGCTCGACGGCGCTATCGCCAATATTCATGGCGTGAGTCGCCATAAGCTGTATGAAAACGACGCCGGAGATCCTGACGCCAACGGCCTGCCGCCGCACGCGATTTGCGCCATTGTCGAAGGCGGCGATATCAATGACATTGCCCAGGTGATCCGGGGCAAAAAAGGACAGGGCGTGGCGACTGCAGGCACGCTGGCGGTAAACGTGGCAGATCTTTATGGCTATCCGCACGTTATTCGCTTTTCCCGCCCCACGCTTATTTCCGTGCAGGTCAATATCCGCCTCAAGGCGTTTATGGGGTACACCACGGAAATCGGCGCGCAGATCAAAGCGGCCGTGGCGGGGTACATCAATTCACTCTCCATTGGTGATGACGTGCTGTTAAGCCGCGTTTACTCACCAGCCAACCTTGGCGTGGTGAGCGGTGGAAATGCGCGTTACTACGATATCGCCGCTCTGACGTTAGGCCGCACGACCAACACGCTCGCGGCGGCCAATATTGATATCGCTTATGACGAGGCGGCGTATTGCACACCTGACAACATCACCATAGTGGCCACGACATGAGTAAATACACTGAACTTATCACTAATTATCACGCCACGAAGCCGCGTTTTTTCGACAGCGTCGATCTCGCCACCCGCCACTTTGTGGATTCCGCCGCAACGGTGCAGGGGCTGGTTGAGGCATTTGATATCGACAGCGCGACGGGCGTCCAGCTCGACATTCTCGGCCAGTGGATTGGCCGCTCCCGCTACGTGAAAGAGCCTATCAAGGATATCTATTTCAGTTGGGATGATGACGGACCGGGCTATGACCGCGGCGTCTGGCAAGGGCCGTTCGATCCGGACGACGGATTTACGGCGCTCAGTGACGACACTTACCGCGTGATCCTGCGCGCCAAAATCGCCATCAATCAGTGGGACGGTCAGAACGATTCGCTACCCGCTATTCTGGATGCCGCAACGGCGGAGTCAGGGCTGGGCATGCAGATTATCGACCATCAGGACATGACTGTGTCGATGCTGATTTTCCCGGAAACCTCGCTGGAAAGCGTTTCGCTTGAGCTTATCGCTGCAATCCGGATGGGGTACTTAACGGTAAAAGCCGCTGGCGTCTGGTCTGGCGATATTCTCGTGCCGTCCGTCGGGACGCGCTTCTTTGGATTTGATATGGACAACCAATACATCGTCGGCTTTGACGATGGAGCATGGGGGAAAAACCTGTAATGGCTAAAAATGATTTTAAACCGTTCGCCACGGGCGCGGGCGCAAACGTGACGTCTCAGGCGAACTGGGAAATGTTGCCAGCCCTGAGCCAGGGCTTCACCAGCGGTAAAGCCGCTTCTGCTCAGGTCAACAAAGCCATCCGGCAGTCGTCGTTTATCGCCTCCGCGCTGGCGCAATTTGTCGCTGACCAGACCGGTGCCGACGTACTCGACAACGGTAATATTCCTGACTTTCAGGCATTACTGAAACAGGGGCTGGCGAAGCAATATCTCTCACGTCAGAACCCATTCGGCGATATTAAGAGTGACGGCACCGCCGCGCAGGCAAAAGCGCTGGAAAATCTGGGGTTGGGGAACGCAAGCTATGTGGTGAACAGAGGCTCGAATGCCAATGGCTCATGGATTATATGGTCTGATGGGGCAATAGAGGTGATGGGGGCGTGGGTTACATTAGTCAATGGACTCGCTACGGTTATTTATCCCATTGAATTAAAAAATGTGAGTCGTTTTATTTCCGTAGCCGAGAGATTCTCAACGGATGGCGCGATTACTACCAAGATTCATACGTCAAGTATATTAGATGACACGGTAACCAGGAGTGGTTTTAAAGCTCGCTGTCAGAATTCAGATGGTACTCCTTCTGCAAGTTCATTTTCATGGAGAGTTTATTGTGCGCCTGTTTAATCCTATTACTTTAACCGAGGTTATCCCGGGAATACATGAAGTTAGCGGAGCAGTGGAGTTGCCTGAAACTCACTGGTTTTTTAAAACGCTACAAATCCCAGAAGGTAGCCAACTCACTGTTAATGATAATGGTGAGCCGATATTAGTCAGTGTTGATAACACTGAAAATTTACAAGCTAATTAACACTCAAAGCCGTCGAATATCGGCGGCTTTAATTTTATTATTGTATTCTGCTTATCCATCCCTCGACTCCTTTCTTAAAGATACCTAATTTAATCACAAATCTTGCAATCATCTCACTTTACCATTCCCCTGCGTAACTAAACTCACGATTGCCGGGCCTGTTTTTCTTCTATAAGATTTTTCTTTTCGGAGGATAAACATGTCGGTCACTGATGCACTGCTTGCGTATACCCTTGCGGCTACGCTGTTAACCCTGACGCCAGGGCTGGATACGGCGCTGATTTTACGGACTGCGGCGGCGGATGGGGGTAAAAAAGCCTTTCAGGCGGCGCTCGGCATTGATGCTGGCTGTTTTGTCTGGGGCGCGCTGGTGGCGTTTGGTCTGGGGGCGCTGTTTGCCGTGTCCGAAATGGCCTATTCCATCCTGAAATGGTGCGGCGCAGGGTATCTCTGCTGGCTCGGCATTCAGCTTCTTTTGCGTCCGCGTACTACGTTTGATACTCGTCAGGGCGATGAAACGCGCGCCAGCAACAGCTTTTTGCGCGGTATGCTGGGCAATGTGCTGAACCCAAAAATGGGCGTGTTTTATGTCTCCTTCCTGCCGCAGTTTATTCCGACGGGGCATTCGCCGATGGTCTGGACGTTTCTGCTGGTCGCCATCCATGCGCTCATCGGCACCCTCTGGTCGCTGACGCTGATTGTCGCCACCCGTTATGCCTCTGGGGTGCTGAAAAAACCCGGCGTGGTGAAATGGATGGATCGCGTCACGGGCAGCGTGTTCCTGCTGTTCGCCGCAAAACTGGCATTAAGTAAACGCTGACAGGGCATCAACGCCAGAGTAGTTAAGTGCCATGCGGCGCAAATAAGGTCTTTCTGTAATGGTTTTATTAACGCGACGTCTCATTATGAAAAAATGGGGCGGCGCGCAGCAAAGTTTTTACTATGCTGATCGTAACGTTATCTCTGGTGCGTGCTATCAGCATGGAAACTTATCCGCTCCCCGAACGGCCCGAAGAGGCCATCAGTCATCTTATTAATGCCCTGAAAAATAGCGGCGAGCTGCGCCATTTCGCCAGCGGCGCGCATATTCCCGTGCAGCCCGATAATATTTTTGTCATAGAGCAGGGCGCCCTGTCGATGCACCGCGTCATGGACAGTCTGACGATGATTGAATCGACACGTCCTCAGCTGCTTGGCATTACGTACAATAATCAGTTTACTCGCCATTTTACGATTAAAGCCGAATCCGCCTGCGAGGCGCGAATGGTGGCGCGCAGCGAGTTTGAAGCCATTATCGAGGCCCGTCAGCTCTGGCGCGAGCTGCTACTGGTCGTCTCCTGGTACTACGACGTGCTGTACTGGAAAAGTTATCATTTCATGGGGCGGCAGTCCTATACGCTTATCCGCAACTGCTTAATAGAGCTGGAAGCGAAGAAGGAGCCGGAGCGTGACGAGATTAACGCCTGCGATTTTATTCGCGGTAAAACGAATCTTTCTCAGAGCTATATTCTCAAGGTGTTTAGCGATTTGAGAAAGGGAGGTTATATCGATATTTCCCGCGGGCGTCTTAAATCCATCAATAAACTCCCTGAACGTTATTAACCCGTCTTTCTGTTTTCCCGATCTGTGCCGACACCCGTTGGCGTGCGGCGCAGATTCCTTGTGATACCCCTCACCAATTTTTAAACATTCACGAAATGATTTTATAACAAGCGGCTACTATGTCCCGGTTCACTTCCCGGAGATAACAATGAAAGATGTGGTAATTGTGGGGGCCGCACGCACGCCCATTGGCTGCTTTCAGGGGCAGCTCGCGCGTCGCTCGGCGGTGGAGCTCGGCGCTGTGGTTATTGAGGCGCTGCTGGCGCGCACCGGGCTTAATCCGCAGGATGTCGATGAAGTGATCCTGGGTCAGGTGCTGACGGCGGGCGCAGGCCAGAACCCGGCGCGGCAGACTGCGCTGAACAGCGGCCTGCCGTGGTCCGTGTCGGCGATTACCATTAACGATGTGTGTGGCTCCGGGCTGAAGGCGCTTCATCTGGCGACGCAGGCGATTCAGTGCGGCGAGGCGGATGTGGTGATCGCCGGCGGCCAGGAGAACATGAGCCGCGCCCCGCATGTGCTGACGGAAGGGCGCAGCAGCGCGCCTGCTGACAGTCATATTATCGACAGCCTGGTGCATGACGGGCTGTGGGATGCGTTTAACGATTACCATATGGGCGTCACCGCGGAAAACCTGGCGCGTGAATATAACATCAGCCGTGAACATCAGGACGCATATGCGCTCGCGTCTCAGCATAAAGCGCGCGCGGCCGTCGACAGCGGGCGGTTTCGTGACGAGATCGTGCCGGTGGTGATTGAGCAGAGGCAGGGCGCGCCACTGGTGGTGGATACCGACGAGCAGCCGCGCGCCGACACCAGCGCGGAAGGGCTGGCGCGTCTGTCGCCTGCCTTTGACAGGCTCGGGAGCGTCACGGCAGGTAACGCGTCGTCAATCAATGACGGCGCGGCGGCGGTGCTGATGATGAGCGCCAGCAAGGCGCAGGAGATGGGGCTGCCGGTGCTGGCGCGTATTCGCGCCTTCGCAAGTGTTGGCGTCGATCCGGCTCTGATGGGCATCGCGCCCGTGTATGCTACTCGCCGCTGCCTTGAGCGTGCGGGCTGGCAGCTTAATGATGTCGATCTTATCGAAGCGAACGAGGCGTTCGCGGCGCAGACGCTGTCGGTCGGTAAACTGCTGGAGTGGGACGAGCGCAAAGTTAACGTCAACGGCGGCGCGATTGCGCTCGGGCATCCTATTGGCGCGTCCGGCTGCCGGATCCTGGTCTCGCTGGTGCATGAAATGGTGAAACGCGAGGCCCGTAAAGGGCTTGCCACGCTTTGCATCGGCGGCGGGCAGGGCGTGGCGCTGGCGATAGAGCGCGATTAGCCCTTCATTGCTTTTCCTTTCTTTCCTCTTCATTTATGAGCGCGTTGCCGGGTAATCCCGTCACGCGCCTTTGCTTTTGCTGCTAATAATCCCTTAATATGGATTATATCCAGTTCATCTATTTCCTGGTTTACTATTTCTTGATTTGAGTTAATTCTCATGGCGATGCTGAAAATAAGCGCGTTATTACGTTTTTGCAAAAATTAAACTGTGATTCAAAACATCATTTTCAGGCCTCTGGATGGTTTTTTATTGAGCTGAATCACGCGATTTGTTTTCGTTATTTTTGAAACAGGGTATTACGATCCGGATCACTAAAATAATATTACCTAAAAAATAAAATGCAGTTTCATAAAAACGAAACGCCATTTTATTAGGGGTATTCTATGTTTAAGAAAGCACTGGCATTGGCTGTCCTCTGTGGGTCCTCATTCGCGTCACAAGCAGTTACCGTGGATTTACGTCACGAGTACATTGACAGCGGCACTAACGCCGATCGCGTTGCCGTTTCACATCGTTTTGATAATGGTTTCGGTTTTTCCGTTGAGGCGAAATGGAAAACCGGCGGCGACGATCAGTCGCGTCCGTTTAATGAAGTGGTCGGTAACGGCCATGAAGATCAGATTAGCTGGCGCTGGAAAGCGACCGACGCCATCGCCATTACCCCGGCGTTTACCATCGAAAGCGTTGACAGTAAAACGATTTATAAGCCCAACATCCATGTGCAGTACAGCTTTGAGAATGGTTTCTATGTCGCGGCCCGCTATCGTTACGAATATACCCGCGTGCCGGAAGGCAAAGATGATGACGATAAAGTTAACCGCGGCGACGCCTGGGTGGGCTTTGCGCTGGGCGACTGGCGTACCGAGCTGAATTACGTATACGCGCAGAGCGAAGAAGGCTTCACCCGTAATAACGGTAAAAAGTATTCCAACGAATATAACGCCAAACTGGCTTATAAAATTGATAAAAACTGGTCGCCATATTTTGAAGTGGGAAATATTGGCGTAAAAGAAACCGATGAGCGCCAGACCCGTTTACGTGTCGGCGTGGCATATAGCTTCTGATAATACCTTACCCTCACTCTGCCCCCGCGACGGCGGGGGCGTAATTCCTGTTCTGCTGTTTCCTGATAGCGTGCTCCTGAGAATAAGCACACCGCCCATGCAGGGGCGGTTTTTTTATGCCCTGTGAAAATTATTGCCGATGTTTTTTCTGCGCTTATTCTTATCCACGAAATAACGGTCACGGTAAATGCGGCGCGGCAATAAAAAAGCCCTCCAGGAGAGGAGGGCAAGGCCAGTGACGGAAACAGGACTTTTTTATTATGACACTCGCAGCATTTCACGGTGTTCGGGCAGTTTTGCAAGATAGACCGCCGGTTTGCCGTCTTTATCGGTGCTGAAAAGAATGGCGTTGCCGTCCGGGCTGAAGGAGGGGTGCGGATGCGTGACCTGACGACTACCGGCAAAGGTCTCCCAGGAGGTATCGTGACGCGCCGCGCGGTAATAGGATTTCTGGGCGACATCAAACACATACAGGTAAGGATCGTTATCAATGGTATAGCCGCCGGTGTCTTTCACATCTACCGGCGTGCCGGAACCGTCGCCCACCAGCAACGTACCGTCGAAATTACTCATCAGGTGCGAGCAGGCCGGTATCGGCATCAGTTCTTCATTCACGCCGCTGTCCGGCAGGTAGCGATAAATGGTGCGGCCCTGTTTGCCTTTGAGATAAGAGACATAGACCAGTGCGGAGCCGTCCGGCACCCAGAATTCATGCGTACAGCTTTCGCCCTCGGCATGGTCTTTCACCTTACGCACGTTGCTGCCGTCTTCGTTCACCATCCACATACGGGCGTCGACCAGATCGTGCGGCCCTTCGTGACAGAACGCGACGGTATTATCGTCGAACGGACGATAAATCGGGTGCCCCAGCCAGATTTTCTCTTCATGAATGGTTTCGCTCGCGCCGGTTTGTAAATCAACGCGAAGCAGGCGGCAGTGCGGCCCTTTATGGAAGAAATCATGGAAGATTTTCCAGTCGCTCAGCGGCACATAGTCGCTTTTGGCGATTTCGATCCCGACCAGTTTGGTGCAGTCGCTGTTGGCGACCCAGGTACCGTAGCCGACCCACTCTTCCGGCACGCGGTAGACGTCGCGCTCGGCAAGCGTGGTGAGGTTGACTTCACGCAGTACGCGATCGTTTTTCACGTAATAGAGGTACTTGTCGTCCGGCGACAGGAAGCCGCCAAAGGTGTTGTCGCCCGCGCCTTCGGTGAGCTGTACCGCCTCGGCCTGTTCAAGGTTCAACAGGTAATAGTTCCAGTGCCCGTCAAATTCGCCGGCAAACAGCAGGTGGCTGCCATCGTTAAAAAAGCATTTCTGATAGAAATAGTTGCGGTGACAGGTCACTTCCGGTGGGGTTAAACGGGTTACTTCCGCTCCGGTATCTGGATCGATGCTCACCTGATACTGAAGTTTCACCCGCATGCCTTTGGCCATACTGTGCTCCTTACGTTGCCGGCTGGCGTTCGCTGATTAAATTTCGAAAACAGAATTATAAATTATCAAAACAGTGTTTCATTGTGTGTGACTGTGGGCGCATTTCTGCTCAACCTTTTCAAAAAAAAGACCATTTCTGGACAATTTGAGCCCTGATGCCACGGTTTCCCGGCATCTAAAAAATGTCGTACAGGATTTATTTGATCGCTGTTGTTGGTTTTTATCTTTTTGATTTTGAAATACTAATTTAGAGAGGTGTGAACAAGCGTCTCCACATGCCTTCAGCCAAACGTGACCAGAATATCAATTCTGGTAAGACTTACCCATAAAAATGAAACAATGTTTTATTTATAATTGAAAACGTGTTTCGCTAAGTTTAAGATGAGTTATATCTTGAAAACGAAACGCTGTTTTGCTGTTTGAAGTGTTTTTTTATGTTTTTTTTAACGCGTGGTCATCGTGAGATGGCGTAAAACGACCCGTGCCGGGCATCGGTGCTGGGCGTTTTATGACATCGAAATCAGGTGGTTAAGAGAGGACATAAGCAGCGGACAGTCTTATCACGGTCACGCCTGTCGCAGGCAGGCTCGATTACAAGGAAACACACATGATTCTGGATGCATTTTCTCTTGAGGGTAAAGTCGCGATCGTAACTGGCTGCGATACCGGTCTTGGTCAGGGTATGGCGCAGGGCCTCGCGGAAGCGGGCTGCGATATCGTGGGTATTAATATTGTCGAGCCGACGGAAA
This sequence comes from Cronobacter turicensis, assembly GCF_041222865.1. Lineage (NCBI taxonomy): Bacteria > Pseudomonadati > Pseudomonadota > Gammaproteobacteria > Enterobacterales > Enterobacteriaceae > Cronobacter > Cronobacter turicensis. The sequence goes on from NZ_CP165997.1 coordinate 807,575, forward strand.
CCATTGAGCGCGTAACCGCGCTGGGCCGTCGTTTTCTGAGCCTGACGGCCGATTTGCGTAAAATCGACGCTATTCCTGAGCTTATTGAACGCGCTGTCGCGGAATTCGGTCATGTCGACGTGCTGGTAAACAACGCAGGCCTGATCCGCCGTGAAGACGCGATTAACTTCAGCGAGCAGGACTGGGACGACGTGATGAACCTGAACATCAAGAGCGTGTTTTTTATGTCTCAGACCGTGGCGAAGCAGTTCATCGCCCAGGGCAACGGCGGCAAAATTATTAATATCGCCTCGATGTTGTCCTTCCAGGGCGGCATTCGCGTACCGTCTTACACCGCCTCTAAGAGCGGCGTAATGGGCATTACCCGCCTGATGGCGAACGAATGGGCGAAACACAATATCAACGTGAACGCCATCGCGCCGGGGTATATGGCGACCAATAACACCCAACAGCTGCGTGCCGACGAGCAGCGTAGCGCTGAGATCCTGGATCGTATTCCGGCGGGCCGTTGGGGCCTGCCGAGCGACCTGATGGGGCCAGTGGTGTTCCTGGCGTCCAGCGCATCGGATTACATTAACGGCTATACGGTGGCGGTCGATGGCGGCTGGCTGGCGCGTTAAGCGTGATGTGCAGGTAAAAAAAGCCTCCCATGTGGAGGCTTTTTTATTGGAGGACACGGTAGGCGCGCTGCGCTTACCTACCCTACAAAAACGCGCAACCCTTTCCGTTCGTAGGGCGGGTAAGCGTAGCGCACCCGCCGTTTACAAACCCCGCCCGTAAGGGCAGGGTAACAGCAGAAAAACCGCCCTTAACGCATCGCGCGTTTCAGGATGCGCTCCGCCTGACGCTGGAATTCCGCGGCGGCTTCTTCAACAGATTTCTGGCCATAGTCGATATACTGCAGCGCGGTGCCGAACTGCGACACGATCTGCGGATCGTCAAAATATGGCGAGATAGCAAGCGTGGTCGGCAGCGACTGCGCCAGCTTCAGACCGGACACCGACGGATCCTCGTCTTTGATCACGCCCGCTTCGGTGAGCTGCGCCACCGCGGCTTTGCTCAACGGCACGCCGCGCTCAAGGCCCAGCGCCGCCACGCCTTCTTTGCTGTTCAGCAGGAAGTTAATCAGCTGCGCGGCCTCTTTCGGGTGTTTGGTCGATTTACCGATGGAGAGCATCTGCGCCGGTTTAAAGAACAGGCCCGCATCTTTCGCGTCCGGCAGCATCGGGTACGCGCCAAGCTCCAGCTTCGCTGGCGGCTTCAGGTTATCGGAGTATTTGGTGATGGTGGAGTTCCACATATAAGTGCCTCCCCACTCGCCCTGGATCCACGGTTTCATCTCATACATGTTGCTCTTACCAAACGAGGCATAATATTTGGTGTCCGGCATCACGTGGCTGTCGATGAGCTTCTTATACATCCCAAAGAACTCAACCCACTGCTCCTTGCTGTACGCGAACTTTTTGGTTTTCTCATCCACCGCTGAAATATTGTATTTCTGCACCATGTACGAGTTGAGCAGCGCCAGCACATCCTGATGCTCCAGCACCACCGGGTAATATTGCTTGCCGAGTTTCGACTCAAACGTTTTACCCGCAGCCATCAGCGCATCCCAGGTTTTCGGGTAGTCGACGCCCGCTTTCTTCCAGGTTTCGTTGTTGTAATAGAACACGCGGGCGGTAACGGAGATCGGAATGCCGTTCAGCTTGCCGTTGACGGTAGTGGATTTCAGCTCTTTCGGGTCGAACTGGCTCAGATCGATAATCTCTTTGACCTGATTCAGGTCGTAAAAGCCGTCGCCGTTTTTCGAGAAAATCGGCAGCCAGTTCCAGTTGGTCTGCATCACGTCCGGCTCGGTGCCGCCCGCGATTTGCGTGGTAAGACGCGACAGATGGCCGTCCCAGCCAGTGTATTCCGGCTTAACGCTTATCTCCGGGTGCTGTTTGTGAAACTCCTCCAGCGCTTTCAGCGTGACCTGGTGGCGGCCATTGCCGCCCCACCAGGACATCCGCAGCTCGACGTTTTCCGCCGAATGCGATGGAAACGCGCAGAGGGCAAGGGTAGAAGCTAATGCTGTGCTAACGAGGGCTTTTTTCATTATAAGACTCCTGTCAGAGAGAGAGGTTCTGTTCTGTTTTGGCGTCAAAAAGATGACACTTATTCATGTCGAACTTAAAATACACCTTGCGGTGAAGGCCCTTATCAATCATCGGCTTAGCTTCATCGGAAGGGATGCGGCAGGTCATCTCGAAATCCGCTACCTTCAGGTAGACGAAAAATTCATGACCCATATTCTCCACGCGGACCAGCTCACCGGTGCCGCAGGGCTCGGCGTAAGGCGTATCGGAAATCGAGATATATTCCGGACGAATGCCGAAATACACTTGCTGCCCGGCGTACGCGGCCACTTTGTCCTGCTGGCGCGGCGTCAGCGCCAGGCGATCGTCGCCGATGCAAATCAGCAGTTGCCCTGCCTCTTCCACCAGTTTGCCGGGCTTGATGTTCATCTCCGGCGCGCCGATAAAACCCGCCACGAACATGTTTTTCGGGTAGTGATAAAGGTTATCCGGCGTGTCCACCTGCATAATATGACCAAGCTTCATCACGCAGATGCGGTCGCCCATGGTCATCGCTTCGGTCTGATCGTGCGTCACGTAGACCGTGGTGGCCGGTTTGCCGCTCTTTTTCAGCTGCTTATGCAAATCGGAAATACGGATACGCATCGAGGCGCGCAGTTTGGCGTCGAGGTTAGAAAGCGGCTCGTCGAACAGAAACACATCCGGCTTTTTCACAATCGCGCGGCCTACCGCCACGCGCTGCGCCTGGCCGCCGGAGAGCTGGCGCGGCAGGCGGTCGAGCAGCTCTTCCAGCTCAAGGATTTTCGCGGCTTCATCTACCTGACGGTTGATCTGATCTTTCGGCAGTTTGCTGAGCTTCAGGCCGAACGCCAGGTTCTCGCGCACCGTCATATGCGGATAGAGCGCGTAGTTCTGGAACACCATCGCGATACCGCGTTCTTTTGGCGCCAGGTTATTTACCAGCTTCTCGCCGATGCGCACTTCGCCGCCGCTGATAGTTTCCAGGCCCGCGAGCATACGCAGCGTGGTCGATTTGGCGCAGCCGGAAGGACCGACAATCACCATAAATTCACCGTCGGCGATTTTCAGGTCGATACCATGAACCGCTTTAAAGCCGTTGGAATAGACTTTTTCTAACTTATTGAAAATAACTTCAGCCATGATATTCCCCTGTTAACCTTTGATTCCGCTGCTGGCCACGCCCTGTACGAAGTAACGCTGGGCCAGGAAAAAGACGATGATGGACGGCAGAATGGAGATGCTCGCCATTGCCAGGATTTCGTTCCACGGCGCGCCTTCGGTCACGTCGATGGACATTTTGAGCGCCAGGGCTATCGGGTATTTGTCGACGCTGTAGACGTAAATCAGCGGCCCGATAAAGTCGTTCATCGACCACATAAACTGGAACAGCGCGACCGAAATCATGGCGGGCTTGAGGATCGGCACCACCACATACCACAGCACCTGGAAGGAGTTGCAGCCGTCGATTTGCGCCGCTTCTTCCATGTCACGCGGCACGCCGCGCAGGAACTGAATCAGCATAAAGACGAAGAATCCCTGGGTGGCAAAGGCCATCGGCAGCCAGAGCGGCAGATAGCTGTTGAGCATCCCCATTTCGCGGAACATCAGGTACTGCGGGATCAAGAGTACGGTGCTCGGCAGCAACATGGTGGCGATAAGCGTGGCGAACCAGAATTTCTTCCACGGGATCTCAAAGCGCGCGAAACCGTACGCCACGATGGTGGAGGAGATAACCGTCAGCACCACTTTCGGGATCACGTACTTGAAGGTGTTCATCATGTAGTGGCCGAAGTTGTATTCGGTGCCGGTTTTCCAGCCGTTAATAAAGCCATCCCAGGTCGCATGCGTCGGCCACAGGCCGAGCGTGGTGAAAATCTCATGGTTGGGCTTAAACGACGCCGAGAACATCCACGCCAGCGGGTAGAGCATCAACAGGCCGACGAACAGCAAAATCACGTAACGCACGACGCGGCTGACTTTTTCGCGCCGCAGCGTGCGCGCCACTTCACGGTCGCCCGCGCTCATGGCCGGACGGGGAGCCAGTTGCCCCTGTTGGATATCAGCCATTTTTGCCTCCCTTATCGGCAGAGTAGAAGACCCAGTATTTCGAGGATTTAAAGGCGATAGAGGCGAAGAGCGCCACGACCAGGAACAGCACCCACGCGAGCGCCGCGCCGTAACCCATATCGAAATATTTAAAGGCGGTGTCGTAGATATAGAGCGAGAAGAGATAGGTGTAATACGTCGGGCCGCCGCCGGTAATCACGTACGGGCCGGTAAACTCCTGGAACGCCTGGGTGGTCTGCATGATGAAGTTAAAGAAAATGACCGGCGTAATCAGCGGCACCGTCACCTTGATAAACATCTGCCACTTCGACGCGCCGTCAATCATCGCCGCTTCATACTGCGATTGCGGCACGTTTTGCAGCGCGGCCAGGAAAATCACCATCGCGGAACCAAACTGCCAGACGCGCAGCAGCGTGACGGACATCAGCGCCAGCGACGGCTCGCCAAGCCAGTTCACCGGGTCCAGTCCAAACACGCCGATAAAGCTGTTCAGCAGGCCGTCGATGGCGAACAGCGCGCGCCATAACACGGCGATAGCCACAGAGCTGCCGAGAATCGACGGAATGTAATAGGCGGTGCGGAAAAAGCCGATGCCGCGCAGTTTAAAATTGAGAACAAACGCGATACCGAGCGCAAACGCGAGCTTTAACGGGATGGTAAGGAAAACGTAGGCGAACGTAACGCCCATCGATTTCCAGAAAAGATCGTCATCCATCAGCATATAGCGGTAATTTTCAATACCGTTAAACACCGGCGGATTCATCAAGTCGTACTCGGTAAAGCTGAGCGCGAAAGAGGAAACAAAAGGGAAGGCTGTAAAGACTATCAACCCAATGATATAGGGTGATATCCAGGCCAGACCCAGAAGCTTGTTTTCATTCATACATACCTACCTGGCATTCAAGGGTTCATTAATCGGATCGGATTTCGCGTGCAGTAAACCGCGACAGCGAACGGGCCAGGCCCGGAATCGCGTGGCCGGGCGGCCTTGCCATCGCTATGCAAATAATGTCTTGCCAAGAAAACAAGCGACCGTAACGTGATGAAGATCGCGACGTTATTATTTATTGAACCGTTGTTTCTTGTTTCTAAAACAGCGTTTTAATTTATTTTATTGCTATTTATTTCGCCGTCATTCTATAAATGGTGGAAATGTGATCGTGGTCGAAACGCTGTTCCGGTTTTTTGAAGCAGCGCCATTTTCAGGGGGAGGGAGGCGACACAACTTCTGGTAGGTGGCTCAATTAGTGTTTGCCCTGGATTAGGATTATTCGTAATAATGATGATTACGGACGTAGTATCTCTCCTTACAACAAGGATATGTTTCTCTGTTTTGCACAACTTTTCCAATTTTGTCAAAGGGATAGGTATGTGCGGCCGTTCACTTTCTAAGATTTATGTATTTGACCGGTGAAACAATTCGCACGCATATTGTTTCCACGCAAATAATTTCGACTTCATCAGCAGCTCAATTAAACGTAACTCACTCACTATGTCATCGATAGATATTAAAAATAATCCGCTTGCCTCCGCGCCGGATTATCCGCTCCTGGATCACCCGCGCGCCGAGTTAGATCTGTTTGCGCTGGTCGCAGTATTGTTCAAAGCCCGTAAGATGATCCTCTCGATCACGGCGCTGTTTATCGTGATGGGCCTGGCGCTCGCCTTTTTGCTGCCGCAGAAATGGACCAGCGAGGCTGTGGTTTCCATTCCGGAAACGCGCCAGTTGATAGAGTTGCAGCGCGTGCTGGTGGATCTTCAGGTGCTGGATGTCGATGCCGCGATTGACGCCGCGTCGCTTGAAAATATGTTCCTGAAAAAATTCGATTCGCGCGCGCTTCAGGAGAAATTCCTGCGCACCTCGCCGTGGGTGCAGGCGCAGGTGAAAGAAGCGCAAAGCGATACCGAAAGCCTGGAGCGCGCCGTTACGCTGGTGGCGCAGCGCATTAAAATGACCTCCAACGATAACCCGAAAGCGCCGACGGCTTCGCCTTACAGCTCCTGGACGCTGAGCTTTACCGCGCCGAAAGCGCAGGACGCGCAGCGCGTGCTAAAGGAATACATCAATTACGCGGCGCTGGCGGTACAACGGCAAGTGCTTGAGAATCTGCGCACGACCATTGAACTGAAAGTGAAATCGGAAGAGAGCCGCCTGATGATTGACCGCAACACGCTGGCTAACGAGCATAAAATCGCGATTCAGCGTCTGAATTATTCGTTGCAGGTCGCGAATGCCGCCGGTATTAAAAAGCCGGTGTACAGCAACGGACAGGCGGTGAAAGACGATCCGGATTACTCGATTGCGCTTGGCGCTGACGGGCTTGCGCAAAAGCTTGCCATTGAGCGCTCGATTACTGATGTCACGGCGCTGAACGCCGCCATTCAGAATCGGGAGTACCGTCTGGCGGAGCTGAAAAAGCTTAACCTGGCCGACGTGGATTTCCAGCCGTTCCACTATCAGATGGCACCTTCGCTGCCGGTAAAAAGCGACGGGCCGGGTAAAGCGCTGGTGCTTATCCTGGCAACGCTAATGGGCTTTATTATCGCCTGTGCGCTGGTGCTGGTGCGCGATGTCATTGCGCAGCGTCAGGTCCACCCGGCGGGCGCTGATACCCTGCTGCCGTGATACTTTTCGCGTGTAAAAAAGCCGCCTCATCGGGCGGCTTTTTTTATGGGCGCGGTTTATTTGAGGAAATCCTCGCGCACCGGCGTGAAGGTGTCGAGCAACGTGCCGGGCGCAATACAGACGCAGCCGTGCATGATGTTCGGCTGTTTATAGAGCGTGTCGCCCGCGCTCACGCGGCGGGTTTCTTCGCCGATGGTGAATTCGAATTCGCCGGAAAGCACATAAGTGAGTTGCTCATGCGGGTGGCAGTGCATCGGGCCGACCGCACCGGCGTCAAAGTTGACTTCTACCGCCATCATTTTACCGCCGTAGGCCAGAATGCGGCGCGTTACGCCATCGCCTACATCTTCAAGCGTCGTGTCTTTATGATAGATAAACATGCCGTGCCTCTGATTTGTGAAACGTTGTTTCATTTAATCTATCCTGGCGAGAAAAAGAAGAGAACGCGGCGCGCCGGGAAATGGCGGGCGGATCACATTTGTTCCGCCCCACGGGCATGTTATAACCGGGAAAGCGCAAAAGGAGGCAACGATGAAAACAGTGGGCTTGCTCGGCGGCATGAGCTGGGAATCAACTATCCCTTACTACCGGTTAATTAATGAAGGCGTCCGTGACCGTCTCGGCGGGCTGCACTCCGCGCAGCTGCTGTTGCACAGCGTCGATTTTCACGACATCGAAGCCTGTCAGGCGAGCGGCGAATGGGATAAGGCGGGCGACATGCTGGCACAGGCGGCGCTCGGTTTAGAGCGCGCCGGTGCGCAGGCGATTGTGCTGTGTACCAATACGATGCATAAAGTGGCGCACCAGATTGAAGCGCGCTGCGCGCTGCCGTTTTTGCATATCGCCGACGCCACGGGACGTGCGATTGCGCAGGCCGGGCTACGCCAGGTCGCGCTGCTCGGCACCCGTTACACCATGGAGCAGGATTTCTACCGCGCGCGGCTGGCGCAGGGGTTCGGCGTGACGTCGCTTATTCCGAATGAATCTGCGCGGGCGCGCATTAACCAGATTATTTTCGACGAGCTGTGCCTTGGCAAAATTACCGCTGAATCAAAACGCTACTACCAGCAGCAGATTGAGCGCCTGGCGGAGCAGGGCGCGCAGGGCGTGATTTTCGGCTGTACCGAAATCGGCCTGTTGCTCGGCGCGCAGGATTGTCCTGTGCCGGTATTCGATACCGCCGCGCTGCATGCCGCCGATGCGGTGAACTTTATGCTGGGCGACCAGGACTCGCCAGCATAGCCTCCAGCGTGTCGCCGAGCCCGGTCATCTGCTGCTGTAAATGTCGGCTGAAGGTTTCGACCAGGGCGGAAGCAGGGCGGTGCAGGGGGCGGATGAGGCTCACTGTGAAGGGCACCGCCACGCTAAAGCGGCGCACCACGATGCCCGTCGCCGCGTAATCCAGCGCCGTCAGCGGGTTCACTATCGAAACGCCGACGCCCGCGCGCACCATCGCGCAAACCGACGCTGCGCTATGGGTTTCCAGCACCATGCGCCGTTGCACGTTATGCTCCTGAAAGAGCGAATCAAGCAGTTGCCGGTAGCTGTCGGTACGCGACAGGCTGATGTAGTTTTCCCCCGCGAAATCGTGCGGCGTAAGCTGTGGTTTATCGGCCAGTGGATGGCCTGCGGGCAGCACGCACACTTCATTTAACGTCAGCAGCGTCAGGCGCTCGGTGCCGGCGGGCGCGGCGGTATTTTCCGTAATGCCCAAATCGTGACGCTGGGCGGAGAGCCACTCTTCAAGCAGCGGCGACTCCTGCGGCACGATATTGAGGCTCACTTCCGGGTAGTTATCCAGAAACGGCTTGAGCAGCAACGGCAACAGCGACTGCGAGAAAACCGGCAGACAGGCGATGGAGAGCTCGCCCTGGCGGAACTGGCGCAGGCTTTCGGCGGCGCTGATGATGCGGTCGAGCCCGTACCAGGAGCGCTGGACTTCTTCAAACAGGCGCAGCCCCTGCACGGTGGGATGCAGCCGTCCGCGGGTGCGGGTAAACAGCGACAGGCCAATCAGTTTTTCAAAGCGCGCCAGCTCGCGGCTGACGGTAGGTTGCGAGGTGCGAAGGAGCGCCGCCGCTTCCGTGAGATTGCCCGCAGTCATGACCGCGTGAAAAATTTCGATATGGCGGAGCGTGACGCCAGACATAGGTGAACCCCTGGTTGTGTGAACAGGCGCCGCTGGCGATCCAGCGGGTGCGCTGCGCTTACCCGCCCTACAAGGACAGATACGTCGCCAGTGGCGAGTTTGCTGCGCTTACCCGCCCTACAAGGACAGATACGTCGCCAGTGGCGAGTTTGCTGCGCTTACCCGCCCTACAGGTTAATTCACGGCATCCAAAAACCATATCATTTTTGCATAGACTCCAGAGAAAACGATATTTTTTCTTCGCTAACGGCTGTGGCGTAATAGCGTTATTCGCTTAAAGGAGTCTCGCCATGCCACGTTCGCTTTATCACACCGACAGCGCCCTTAACGCCGACACGCTGCTGCCGCTGCCTGCGCAGTACGGCGGCCCGGTCTGGGTTTATGACGCGCAGATCATCCGCACGCAAATCGACCGCCTGCGTCAGTTCGATGTCATTCGTTTTGCGCAGAAAGCCTGCTCGAATATTCATATCCTGCGCCTGATGCGCGAGGCGGGCGTTAAAGTGGATTCCGTGTCGCTCGGCGAGATCGAACGCGCTATCGCCGCGGGCTACGATCCGCGCCAGAACCCGGATGACATCGTGTTTACGGCGGATGTGCTGGATGAGGCGACTCTCGCCCGCGTGCATGAACTGGGCGTGCCGGTCAACGCGGGCTCGGTGGACATGCTGGAGCAGCTCGGCGCGGTGTCGCCGGGGCATCGCGTCTGGCTGCGCATCAATCCGGGCTTTGGTCACGGCCACAGCCAGAAAACCAACACCGGCGGCGAGAACAGCAAACACGGTATCTGGTACAGCGATCTCCCGGCCGCGCTGGCGGTAATGCAGCGCTATCAACTGAAGCTTATCGGAATGCACATGCATATCGGCTCGGGCGTCGATTACGGGCATCTGGAGCGCGTATGCGGCGCGATGGTAAGTCAGGTGATTGAGTTCGGGCAGGATCTGGAGGCGATCTCCGCCGGCGGCGGGCTCTCCATTCCTTACCGCGAGGGCGACGAAACCATCGATACCGGCCACTATTTCGGCCTGTGGAACCGCGCCCGCGAGCAGATCGCTGAGCACTTTGGTCACCCGATCAAACTTGAGATCGAGCCGGGGCGTTTTCTGGTGGCGGAAGCGGGCGTGCTGGTGGCGCAGGTGCGCAGCGTGAAAGAGATGGGATCGCGCCATTTCGTGCTGATCGACGCGGGCTTTAACGATCTGATGCGCCCGTCGATGTACGGCAGCTATCACCATATTTCCGCGCTGGCGGCGGATGGGCGCGATTTGCGCGACGCGCCGAGGCTGGACACCGTCGTTGCCGGGCCGCTGTGCGAATCGGGCGATGTGTTTACGCAGCAAGAGGGCGGCAAAGTGGAGACCCGCGCGCTGCCGGCGGTGCGTCCGGGCGATTATCTGGTGCTGCACGATACCGGCGCGTATGGCGCGTCGATGTCATCAAACTACAACAGCCGTCCGCTCCTGCCGGAAGTGCTGCTGGAAAACGGCGAGGCGCGCACCATTCGCCGTCGTCAGACGATCGACGAATTACTGGCGCTTGAGCGTTTTTAACGGCGCGACGGCGTAAGGGCCGGGCGCGACGGAATCCCGCAACACCAGGGTGCCGGTAAACGGCGGGATCGCGGCGAGCGGTTCGTCGCGCGCCAGCCGCACCGCGCTCTCAATCGCGGTGGTTATCATATCTTCGATCGGCAGACAGACCGTCGAGAGCCCCGGCTCAAGCCAGGCGGCGCTCGGCGCGTCGTCGAAGCCAAACAACGACACATCTTCAGGGATACGCAGGCCCGCCTGGTAGAGCGCTTTCGACGCGCCCAGCGCCATGTCGTCGTTGCAGGCGAACAGCGCGCTGAAGCGCACGCCGCGCTCCAGCAGCTCCTGGCAGCGCGCATGGCCGCCGCTCATGCTGGAATCGCCGTTTTTAATCAGCGCCTCGTTCCCTGCGATGCCGTGTTTTTCCAGCGCGCGGCGGTAGCCCAGCAGACGCGCCTGGCCGGTGGGCGTGGCGAGCGACACCGTAATGCAGGCGATCTCCCTGTGCCCCTGTGCAATCAGATATTCCACCGCCTGAAAGGCCGCGTCCTGCTGTTCGAAAAAGACGCAGCGCTCGCGCGCCTGGCTGACGTCGCGGTTGATAATCACCAGCGGCACGGCGGTGTTATCAATCAGCTCCATAATCGCGGTTTCGCTCATATGGCGGGTGTAGAGGACGATAGCGTCGCACTGCCGGTCTGCCAGCATCTGCACGGCTTCCAGCTCACGGGCGGGCGTGTCGTGGCCGTCAGTGACGATAAGCTGCTTGCCATGCGCCTCGGTCTGGCGCGACGCCTGCTGCAACAGACGCCCGAAGTAGAAGCCGTTAAAGCTCGATACCACCAGACCAATGCTGTTACTGGTGCGGTGCGCCAGCGATCGGGCCAGCAGGTTAGGGCGGTATCCCAGTTCTTCCATTGCCCGAAAAACCTGCGCGCGGGTGCTCTCTTTCACCTGACCCGTGTTATTGAGCACGCGTGAAACGGTCGCTTTGGAAACGCCTGCCCGAACTGAAACATCCCGCATTGTCACCATTTCCTTCGCTCCCGTTGTCGTCGTGATTCGATGGAGTTTAACACACAAGCCGGGCGGCAACCGGGCCGCCCCGCGCGTCTGGCGGTCGTTCAGATGCCAGCTGATTCTGGTATGCCAAATAGGGCTATTTTGAATATTTGGAATACCAATGGCCGTTTGTGGGAGAAACGTCACAGATAATTACGCCGGGCGATCCTATTTTTTGGCATACCAAAAAAGGTATTCAGCGGTAACCTTTCCGATAAAAAAGCCACATTCAAAGAGGGCACACCCTATGGCGTTCCAGGAAAAGTTGATCGATTCTCTGGGCAGTTTCGCAACAAAATTCAACAGTTACCGCTATATCATGGCCATCAAGGCGTCGTTTATTACGCTGATGCCCGTGATCATCGTCGGCGCTTTTTCGGTACTGATCTCCAACATGGTGCTGGATCCGAAAAACGGACTGGCGAGTTTCCAGTCGCTGGCATTTCTCTCGGCGCTCAAGCCCATCACCAGCGCCATTAACTACGCGACGCTGAATTTCTTAAACATTGGCGCGGTGTTTTTAATCGGCATCGAACTTGGGCGTATCAACGGCATCAAGACGCTTTTCCCCGGCCTGCTGGCGGTGATCTGCTTTATCTGCGTGACGCCGACCACGGTCGAAATGCTGGTGGATGGCGAAATGCACCTGGTGAAAGATGTGCTGCTGCGCCAGTTCTCCGACACCCGTAGCCTGTTCCTTGGGATGTTTATCGCCATTCTGTCCGTTGAGATCTACACCTGGCTTGAGCATCGCGACGGGCTGAAAATTAAAATGCCCGATACCGTGCCGCCGAACGTCTCGGCGTCGTTCTCAGCGCTGATCCCGGCGATCATCACGACTACCGCGATCGCCACGTTCGGTTTTGTGTTCCATCAGGTGACCGGCATGTATCTCTACGACGCGGTTTATCAGGTGGTGCAGCAGCCGCTGGAGCGCGTGGTGCAGAGCCTGCCGGGTATTCTGCTGCTGATGTTTGTCGCCCAGCTCTTCTGGGTGATCGGCATTCACGGCAACCAGATGATTAAGCCCATCCGCGAACCGCTGCTGCTCGGCGCGATTACCGTCAACATGAGCGCCTTTGAGCAGGGCAAAGAGGTGCCGAACATCATCACTATGCCGTTCTGGGATGTGTATATGAGCATCGGCGGCTCCGGGCTGACCATTGGCCTGCTGATCGCGGTGATGATCGCCACCAAACGCAAAGAGATGAAAGAGATAGCCAAGCTCTCGTTTGGCCCTGGCATTTTCAACATCAACGAACCGGTGATTTTCGGGATGCCGATTATGCTCAACCCGATCCTGGCGGTGCCCTTTATCATCACGCCGCTGGTAACGGGCTCGATTGGCTATTTCGCAACGGTCATGGGTTTCGCCGGGAAAGCCGTCGTCATGGTGCCCTGGACCACGCCGCCGCTGATTAACGCCTGGCTCTCCACCGCAGGCTCGATGGGCGCGGTCGTCACGCAGCTGGTCTGTATTCTGGTGTCCATTCTTATCTATCTGCCGTTTGTGAAAATTGCGTCACGCCGCGCGGAGCAGGCGCAGGCAGAAGCCACCCGCGTTGAAACCGCGAAAAACGTATGAGGGCCGCATGAGCGAAAAAACTCTCGCCATTCCGCAGGATTTCATTCTCGGCGCGGCCTCGTCGGCCTGGCAGACCGAAGGATGGAGCGGTAAAAAACCGGGCCAGGACTCCTGGCTTGATCTCTGGTATCAAAACGATCGCCATGTGTGGCACGACGGCTACGGACCGGCGGGCGCGACCGACCTTATCAACCGCTACGAAGAAGACGTGGCGCTGATGAAACAGGCGGGGCTGACGCACTACCGCACGTCGATTAACTGGTCGCGCTTTTTCACCGATTATGAAAAAGGCATCGTCGATGAAGAGTACGCGGCGTATTACGACCGTTTTCTGGACGCGATCAGGGCGGCAGGCGTCGAACCGATGATCTGCCTTGAGCATTACGAGTTGCCGGGCTATCTCTTTGAAACTTACGGCGGCTGGTCGTCTAAAAAAGTGGTCGAGCTGTTTGTGCGCTACGCCGAAAAAGTCTTTGAGCGCTACCACCAGAAAGTGTCGCGCTGGTTTACCTTCAACGAGCCGATTGTGGTGCAGACGCGTGTCTATCTCGACGCGCTGCGCTGGCCATATGAGCAGAACACCGCGACCTGGATGCAGTGGAACCACCATAAAACGCTCGCTACCGCGAAAGTGGTCCGCCTGTTTCGCGAGAAAGGCTACGCGGGCAGCGTGGGGGCTATTCTGAACCCGGAGGTGACTTATCCGCGCTCGCGGGCGCCGCACGATGTCAACGCCGCCGAACGCTACGATCTCTTCTATAACCGCGTATTCCTGGACCCCTTAGTGAAGGGCATGTATCCGCCTGAGCTGGTGCAATTGCTTGAGGAACACGGCGTGGCGTGGGAGTACAGCGAAGAGGAGCTTGCGATCATTCGCGACAACACCGTGGATGAACTTGGCATCAACCTTTACTACCCGCATCGCGTCAAAGCGCCGTCGCGCGCCTGGCATCCACAAACGCCGTTCCATCCGGCGTATTACTACGAGCCGTTCGAGCTGCCGGGGCGACGAATGAACACATCGCGCGGCTGGGAGATCTACCCGCGCATCATTTACGACATGGCGATGCGGCTCAAAAATGAGTACGGCAATATTCCGTGGTTTGTCGCGGAGAGCGGGATGGGCGTTGAAAACGAAGCGCAGTTTCGCAACGCCGACGGCGTAATTGAAGATGACTACCGTATCGGGTTTATCGGCGAGCACCTGTACCAGACGCTGCTGGCGCGCGAGGCGGGCGCGAACTGTCAGGGCTATATGCTGTGGGCGTTTACCGACAACGTCTCGCCGATGAACGCCTTTAAAAACCGCTATGGCCTGGTCGAGATTGACCTTGAGCGCCAGCGCGCCAGACGCGCGAAAAAATCGCTGCACTGGTACAGGCGCCTGCGCGAGTCGCGCACCCTGACCCTCACGATTGATGATGAATGGAAATAAGGAACCGCTGATGAAACGTATCGTACTGTGCTGTTCCGCCGGCATGTCTACATCGCTGGTGGTCACGAAAATGGAAAAAACCGCCGTCGAGCGCGGGCTTGACCTGAAAATCTACGCCATCCCCGAGCAGAATCTGCGCGATGAATTAGAACAGCACGGCAGCGACATTCAGGCGGTGCTGCTGGGGCCGCAGGTGCGCTTTAAGCTTGCGGAAAATAAAAAATTGACCGACGAGCACCAGATCCCGATCGCGGTCATTGATTCTGTCGCTTATGGCACGCTTAACGGCGCGAAAGTTCTCGATCAGGCGTTATCTCTGGTAATCTAACGCGCCGCGAAGCCGCCTTGCGGCACGCGAAATTGGGTCCATTCAGAGCACAGGTGATCACGTGGAGAAGGCAGTCGTTCCGCCGGAGAAAAAGCAGTATCAGGAGATTGGTGAGGATCTGCGCGCGCAAATTATCCAGGGCCACTACCCGGTCGGCTCCCGTCTTCCGCCGGAGCGCAATATCGCCGAGAAATATGGCGTCAGCCGCACCATTGTGCGCGAAGCGCTGCTGATGCTGGAGTTGCAGGGCACGGTGGATATTCGCCAGGGCTCCGGGGTGTATGTGATGCGCATTCCGGCAGAGCACGAAGCCGAAGAAGAGCGCTTTTTTTCAAGCGATATCGGCCCGTTTGAAATGCTTCAGGCGCGGCAACTGCTGGAGAGCAACATCGCCGCGTTCGCCGCGAAGATGGCCACCAAAGCGGATATCGACAATCTGCGGCGGATACTGGAGCAGGAACAGCGCGCTATCGCCATGAACGACACCACGCAGGACAACAACAAGCTGTTTCATCTGGTGCTGGCGGGCGCGTCGCAAAACCAGATGCTGCTGGCGACGGTCGAAAGCATCTGGCATCACATGGACAGCAGCCCGCTCTGGCAGCAACTGCGCGCCCATATCGAAACCCGCGCGCATCGCCTTAAATGGCTTGGCGATTACCAGACGATCCTCGCGGCGCTGCGCCGTCGCGACGTGATGGGCGCCTGGCAGGCGATGTGGCAGCATCTGGAGAATGTGAAAAACAGCCTGATGGAGCTTTCCGATGCCGATGCGCCCGATTTCGACGGCTATCTGTTTGAGTCGGTGCCGATTTTCCAGGGAAAACTGCAATGACTATCGTGCCGTTGTATCAGGCCCCGCAGCATGCGGAGCAAGTGACTGACTGGCTCTGGCAGGCGTTCGGGGCATCAATGCCGCGCGCGTTTTTTGCAAGCATTGTGACGCACAGCCAGACGGCAGGACAACTGCCGCTGACGTTTGTGGCGATCGACGGCGAACGGCTGCTCGGCACCGTGGGGCTGTGGCGCTGTGATTTGATAAGCCGTCAGGATCTTTTTCCGTGGCTGGCGGCGCTCTATATCGACGAGGCGCAGCGCGGCAAGGGGCTTGGCGGAGCGTTACAGCGCGCGGTGATGGACTACGCGCGCCAGCACGGTTTTCAGGAGCTGTTTCTCTACTCCGCCTGCCGGGATTACTACGAGCGTTTCGGCTGGGCGTATATCGGCGACGGTCTGGACTATCCTGACCAGACCGTGCATCTCTATCGCTACGATTTATCCGTTTCGGCGGGCGCCACCACCGAGTGACGGCGCACCAGCGTCGGGGTAAAGATATTGGTAATTTCCGGCGGCGGGAGGTTATCCGCCAGCGCTAACGCGAGTTCCGCCGCCTGGGTCGCCATGGTGACGATCGGGTAGCGGATGGTCGTCAACCGCGGGCGCACATAGCGCGACACCAGCACGTCATCAAATCCAATCAGCGAAATCTCCTGCGGCACCGCGATGCCGTTATCGTTCAGTACGCCCATCGCGCCCGCCGCCATCGAATCGTTATAACAGGCCACGGCGGTAAACTGTTTCCCCTGACCGAGCAGCTCAGTCATCGCCTGTTCGCCGCCGCTTTCATCCGGCTCAGCCCAGGCGACCAGCCGGTCGTTGCAGGGTAAGTCATGTTCGCGCAGCGCGTCGTAGTAGCCCTGTAAACGATCCTCGGCATCCGAAATCGCATGATTTGAACAGAGATACCCGATGCGCGTATGGCCCTGCTGAATCAAATGCCGTGTGGCAAGCCAGGCGCCGTAGCGGTCGTCGAGCGCCACGCAGCGTGCTTCAAAGCCCGGCAGAATACGGTTTATCAATACCATGCCGGGGATCTGCTTCATCAGTGGAATGAGATCTTCGTCAGGAATGGTTTTGGCGTGCACCACCAGCGCCGCGCAGCGGTGGCGAATCAGTTGCTCAATTGCCTGACGCTCTTTCTGTTCACTGTGG
The DNA here is from genome assembly GCF_041222865.1 of Cronobacter turicensis. Lineage (NCBI taxonomy): Bacteria > Pseudomonadati > Pseudomonadota > Gammaproteobacteria > Enterobacterales > Enterobacteriaceae > Cronobacter > Cronobacter turicensis. The sequence continues at coordinate 824,450 of NZ_CP165997.1, forward strand.
TAGCCGTTACCGATAAGCAGGAAATTCCCGGTGTGGTAGGCCACCTGTTCGACCGCTTTCACCATCGCTCCGAAGAACGGATCCGAGACGTCGCCCACCACCAGGCCTATGGTTTCCGTGGTTTGCTGGGCCAGCGCCCGGGCGTTGGCGTTAGGGTGATAGTTGAGCTGTTCCATGGCGCTCAGCACCGCCTGGCGGGAGGCGTCACTGGCTTTGGGGGAGTCGTTAATAACGCGGGAGACTGTAGCAACAGACACTCCCGCAAGCCGCGCAACATCCTTAATAGTCGGCATTCAGTACCTTCAGGGGTAAGCGTTTACACTACGGTAAGTGTTACGGAAAAGCGCAGCCACTTCAAGCCACATGCCGGGTGAGCGGGCGCTTGCTCACAAAAGCCAGGTAATGAATTAAGGAGCGCGTGCCCGCGGATGTAACGAGAAAAAGCCAAATAATTTCAGATAAAACCTTTAGTTACACTTTGCGAAGGGCTGTTGCGATTGCTGGCTGGCGGGTAGCGCTCGCGGGTTGCTACATTTGAGATCCCAGAGGTATTGATAGGTGAAGTCAGCGTCTTAGCTGATCACAACACTTACACCAACCTGCGCGGATGCGCAGGTTTTTTTTTGCCTCTTTTCCGCCCGGCAAACACTATTGCGCCCGTGAATTTTATCACCACATCTATTCATCACGCCCGGCCTGCCAATTTCTCCTGTCGCCCCTCTTCGCCGAGTCGTGTAATCTGCGATAACTATACTTAACCCTCGCTAAAGGAAAACAAAGGGCGTTGATATGGTTTTAAAATTCTTTCGTTGGCTGTTCCGTTTGCTCTTTCGCATCCAGGTATACGGAGATACCGGGCCGCTGACTCAGCAGCGCGTTCTGATCACGCCAAATCACGTTTCGTTCCTTGATGGCGCGCTGATGGCGCTTTTCTTGCCTGTCCGCCCGGTATTCGCGGTCTACACCTCTATCAGCCAGCAGTGGTATATGCGCGCGCTGAAGCCGCTTATCGATTTCGTACCACTCGACCCGACCAAGCCGATGTCAGTTAAACAGCTGGTGCGTCTGGTCGGCGAGGGGCGTCCGGTGGTGATTTTCCCGGAGGGGCGTATCTCCATCAGCGGCTCGCTGATGAAAATCTACGAAGGCGCGGGCTTTGTGGCGGCGAAATCGCAAGCCACGGTCATCCCGGTGCGTATCGAAGGCGCGGAGCTCACGTTTTTCAGCCGCCTGAAGGGGCTGGTGAAACGCCGCGTGTTCCCCCGTATTTCCATTCATATCCTGCCGCCGACCAGCATCCCGATGCCTGACGCGCCGAAAGCGCGCGACCGCCGCAAAATGGCGGGCGAAATGCTGCATCAGGTCATGATGGAAGCGCGCATGGCGGCGCGCCCGCGCGAAACGCTGTTTGAAGCGCTCATCAACGCGCAAAAGCGCTACGGCGAGGGCAAAAATTGTCTGGAAGATATCAACTTCACGCCGGACACCTACCGCAGCCTGATGATGAAAACGCTGTTCGTGGGGCGCATTCTTGATAAATACAGCGCGCCGCGCGAGGCCATCGGCCTGATGTTACCGAACGCCAGCATCAGCGCCGCGGTGATTTTCGGCGCGGTTATGCGCGGGCGAATTCCGGCGATGATGAACTACACCGCTGGCGTGCAGGGGCTGACCAGCGCGATTACGGCCGCGCAGATCAAAACCATTTTCACCTCGCGCCAGTTCCTGGATAAAGGCAAGCTCTGGCATCTGCCGGAGCAAATCACTTCCGTGCGCTGGGTCTTCCTGGAAGATCTGAAAGGCGAAGTCACGGCGAAGGACAAAGCGTGGATCTTCGCGCATCTGCTAATGCCGCGCCTGGCGCAGGTGGAGCAGCAGCCGGAAGACGCGGCGCTGATCCTCTTTACCTCAGGTTCAGAAGGCAACCCGAAAGGCGTGGTGCACAGCCATAAGAGCCTGCTCGCGAACGTTGAGCAGATCCGCACCATCGCGGATTTCACCGCCGACGACAAATTTATGTCGGCGCTGCCGCTGTTCCACTCTTTTGGTCTGACGGTTGGGCTGTTCACGCCGCTGCTGACCGGCGCGGAAGTGTTCCTCTACCCAAGCCCGCTGCACTACCGCGTGGTGCCGGAGCTGGTGTATGACCGCAACTGTACGGTGATTTTCGGCACGTCGACCTTCCTCGGGCACTATGCACGCTTCGCGCATCCGTACGATTTCCATCTGGTGCGCTATGTCGTAGCCGGTGCCGAGAAGCTGCAAGAGAGCACCAAACAAATCTGGCAGGATAAATTCGGCCTGCGCATTCTGGAAGGCTATGGCGTGACCGAATGCGCGCCGGTGGTGTCTATTAACGTGCCGATGGCGGCGAAGCCGGGCACCGTCGGGCGTATTCTGCCGGCGATGGACGCGCGTCTGGTGGAAGTGCCGGGCATTGAGCAGGGCGGGCGTTTGCAGCTGAAAGGCCCGAACATCATGAAAGGCTATCTGCGCGTGGAAAACCCGGGCGTGCTGGAAGCGCCGGCGGCGGAAAACCCGCAGGGCGTCAGCGAGCCAGGCTGGTATGACACGGGCGATATCGTCGCTTTCGACGAGCAAGGCTTTGTGCAGATCCAGGGGCGCGCCAAACGCTTTGCCAAAATCGCGGGCGAGATGGTGTCGCTTGAGATGGTCGAAGGCCTGGCGCTGGCGGTCTCGCCGGAGAAAATGCACGCCACGGCGATTAAACACGATGCCGCGAAAGGCGAAGCGCTGGTGCTTTTCACCACCGATCCGGAGCTGAACCGCGAGAAACTGGCGCAGCAGGCGCGCAGTAAAGGCGTTCCGGAGCTGGCCGTGCCGCGTGATATCCGTTTCCTTAAACAGCTGCCGTTACTGGGCAGCGGCAAGCCGGATTTCGTGACGCTGAAAAAAATCGTCGACGAAGAAGAGGCCCACCATGCCTGATTCGCACATCCAGAACGGATCGCTGTTTTCACGGGGAATGATGGCGGTTATCGCCGCGCAGTTTCTCTCGGCGTTTGGCGATAATGCGCTGCTGTTCGCCACTCTTGCGCTGCTTAAGCAGCAGCTCTACCCGGAATGGAGCCAGCCGGTGCTGCAGATGGTATTCGTCTGCGCCTACATCCTGCTGGCGCCGTTCGTGGGCCAGGTGGCGGACAGTTTCTCCAAAGGGCGAGTGATGATGGTCGCCAACGGCCTGAAGCTGCTCGGCGCGGTGCTTATCGTCTTCGGCGGCAACCCGTTTGCCGGTTATACGCTGGTGGGCGTTGGCGCGGCGGCGTATTCGCCCGCCAAGTACGGCATTCTCGGCGAGATAACGACCGGCGACCGTCTGGTGAAAGCGAACGGCCTGATGGAGTCGTCGACGATCGCGGCGATCCTGATTGGCTCCATGGCTGGCGGTATGCTGGCGGACTGGCACGTGGGCGTAGCGCTTGGCGTTTGTGCGTTGGCCTACGCGGGCGCGGTGGGCGCGAACCTGCTGATCCCGAAACTGGGCGCCGCGCGGCCTGGTCAGTCGTGGCGCTTCGGCCCGATGACGCGCAGCTTCTTTAATGCCTGCCGTACGCTGTGGCATAACGACGAAACCCGCTTCTCGCTGGTTGGCACCAGCATGTTCTGGGGCGCGGGCGTGACGCTGCGTTTTCTGCTGGTGCTGTGGGTGCCGGTAGCGCTCGGCATCACCGATAACGCCACGCCGACCTACCTGAACGCGATGGTGGCGGTCGGTATAGTGGCGGGCGCGGGTGCTGCGGCGAAACTGGTGACGCTGGAGCGCGTGTCGCGCTGTATGCCTGCGGGCATTCTGATTGGCGTCGCGGTTATCTTCTTCTCGCTCCAGCAGGCGGCGCTGCCAGCTTATCTGTTGCTGCTGCTGATAGGCTTTTTCGGCGGGTTCTTCGTGGTGCCGCTCAACGCGCTGTTGCAGGAGCGCGGTAAGCGTTCCGTTGGCGCTGGCAATGCGATTGCGGTGCAAAACCTCGGCGAGAATACCGCGATGTTGCTGATGCTGGGGCTCTATTCGCTGGCGGTGAAACTCTCGCTGCCGGTGGTGGGGATTGGCGTCGGCTTCGGCGCGATTTTCGCGCTGGCTATCGCCGGGCTCTGGCTGTGGCGACGTAAGCAGTAAAAAAAGACCCGCTCCGGCGGGTCTTTTTACATCGACTGCTGATGATGAAGCAGCGCTTACGGCGCCGGGTAGGTATAGACCTGATGCACCGCTTCCAGCTCCGCCAGCACGTCTTCGTTAAGCGTCACATGCAGGCTTTCGACGTTGGTTTTCAACTGTTCCATCGTTGTCGCGCCAAGCAGCGTGCTCGCCACAAACTGCTGCTGGCGCACGAACGCCAGCGCCATCTGCGCCGGATCGAGCCCGTGACGTTTCGCCACATCGACATACGCCGCCACCGCTTTTTGCGACTGCTCGCTGCTGTAGCGCGTAAAACGGCTGAAGAGCGTATTGCGCGCGCCAGCGGGCTTCGCGCCGTTCAGGTATTTACCGGTCAGCGTGCCGAATGCCAGCGCGGAATAGGCGAGCAGCTCCACGCCCTCAAACTGGCTCACTTCGGCCAGACCTACTTCAAAGCTACGGTTCAGTAAGCTATACGGGTTCTGGATAGTGACGATGCGCGGCAGATCGTGTTTATCCGCCAGATGCAGGTAGCGCATCACGCCAAAGGCGGTTTCATTCGAGACGCCGATATAGCGGATTTTCCCGGCACGCTGGAATTCCGCCAGCGCTTCCAGGGTTTCCAGCAGCGTGACGACCGGCGCGCTGTCGCTCCAGGTATAGCCCAGCTTGCCAAAGCAGTTGGTCGGGCGCTGCGGCCAGTGCACCTGATAGAGATCGAGATAATCAGTCTGTAAACGTTTCAGGCTGGCGTCGAGCGCGTCGCGGATATTTTTACGATCCAGCGTCTGGTTAGGGCGGATTCCGCTGTCGCTATTGCGGCTCGGGCCGCTGACTTTGGAGGCGATCACCAGCTTCTCGCGGTTCGCGCGTTTCTTCAGCCAGTTGCCGACATAGGTTTCCGTCAGGCCCTGCGTTTCGGGGCGCGGCGGGACGGGATACATTTCGGCGACATCAATGAGGTTTATGCCCTGGCTTACCGCGTAATCGAGCTGTTCATGGGCGTCGGCCTCGCTGTTTTGTTCACCAAAGGTCATGGTTCCCAGCCCCAGCGTGCTGACTTCAAGTGAGCTATGAGGGATACGGTGATAATGCATAGCCGGCCTACCTTCTGTTGTTCAGTCCGCGTCAGGCCATTCCTGACAAAGGAATATAAACATGGCAGAGGGGAGACAAAAGGAAAAGAGGGAAGGGAGAAAAAACCAAAAGGTCAGCGCGATGCTGACCTTTTATTTAACGCTCAATGATTTGCGAAACCTGGTCGCGGTTAATCTGCATCTCGTTACCCTGTGGGTCGCGATAGCTGACCAGCCCGGTTTCGTCATCGACCTGCGGTTTGCCTTCAGTCAGGATCATCCGGCCATCTTTGGTCGCCATGACGTAATCACTGCTACAGCCTGAAACCGCGAAGGCCAATCCGACGGCAGAAATTGCTACAGCCCATTTTTTCATTGTTTTTCGCCTCATCAGGAAGGGGTCCACGTAGAGTCTAGTAAAAAGCAGCGAGGCGGCGTGAAAAAGCAGCAAATTCTTAAAAGCACTGGGGAATAAATAAAAACGCCCCCGAAGGAGCGTCCGTATTACAGCGGTTTTTTCTTGTTGCGCAGCAGATTGAGGCTTTCCACGGCGATGGAGAAAAACATCGCGAAGTAAATGTAGCCTTTCGGCACGTGAATATCGAAGCTCTCCAGCATCAGGGTGAAGCCCACCAGGATCAGGAAAGAGAGCGCCAGCATCTTCACGGACGGATGTCGCTCGACAAACTCGCCGATAGGGCGTGCCGCGAACATCATCACACCCACGGCGATAACCACCGCCGCCATCATAATAAACAGATGATCGGAGAGACCGACTGCGGTAATAACTGAATCCAGGCTGAAGATAATATCCAGCAGCATGATCTGGAAGATGGCGCCAAAGAAAGAGTGCACATTAGTTTTCAGGCCTTCTTCTTCGCCTTCGATCGTTTCGTGGATCTCTTTACTGGCTTTCCAGATAAGGAACAGGCCGCCCAGCAGCAGGATCAGATCCCGCATCGAGATAGCCTGATCGAACACGGTAAACAGCGGGTTAGTGAGCCTCACGACCCAGGCGATCGACGCCAGCAGCGCGAGGCGCATAATCATCGCCGCGCCGAGGCCCATTTTACGGGCCAGCGCCTGCTGAGACTTCGGCAGTTTCGCCACGACCAGAGAGAGAAAAATGATATTGTCGATCCCAAGCACAATCTCCAGCAGCGTCAGCGTACCGAGCGCCAGCCAGGCGTTGGGATCTGTTATCCATGCAAACAACATTCAAAAAGTCCTGCTCAAAGAAACAAAACGCTAATTATATGCGTCTGCGCATGGCTGTTGACAAAAATTTAAGGCGTTCATAACAAAAAATGACGCGCCAGCAGGGCGGCGGTAAAGTTTTTCTTCAGGTAAAAGCCGCGCGGCAGCGTCAGTATCGGCTCGCCATGCGCGCCAAACGCGGGCGTCAACGCTTTGCTGTTGGCGGCTTTTGGACGCAGCTGCAACACCTCTCCGTGACGCGCGGTAATGCGCTCCACCTGCCCGAGCACAATCAAGTCCATCAACTCTTCCCAGTCGCGACGCAGCTGATCGTCTTCCTGCGGCGACGGGCTCCAGAGCAGCGGCGCCCCAACGCGTCGCACGGCCAGCGGAATTTCACGCTCGCCCTCCACCGGCACCCACAACACGCGCCGGAGCTTATGACGCACGTGGCTGGTTTCCCATGTCACGCCCGTATTGCCGGTCAGCGGGGCGACGCACACAAACGTGGTCTCAAGCGGGCGCCCCTGGCTGTCTATCGGGATCGTTTTTAGCTCCACGCCAAGCGCGGCGAAGTCTTGTTCCGGTTTACTGCCTGCGCTCGCACCGAGCCAGCGCTCCAGCAGTACGCCGATCCAGCCTTTATCGCGACGCAAATCGGGAGGCGTTTCGAGCCCCGCCAGCGCCGCCAGCTCGCCAAGCGTCAGCCCCGCTAACTGCTGCGCCTGATGCAGCAACTGCGCTTCATCGACGGGCGGTTGAGTAAGAGGAGCGAGGAATGCCATAACTATTACCTTTTGTTTAAAAAATGAACAGCAAAAAGCGTGCTTGTGGAAAGAGTTTACCTGCTTGTTAGCAAACGAGACAATCCTATGATTTAAAATGCTTTTTATTCTAAAAAAAGATTTCCTGCGCGGCGGAAAATGAGGTTGTTCAATTATGGTCACCGACAATAAACAGGATCTTACACCAGTTTATCCACAGAAAAATGGGATAACTGTGTAAATCCCCTACTACTGTTTCGATTTACAGCCTTGACGGACGGGGAAAACCGTCTTTTTCAGCAAATTGTGACTAAGTTATTGGCATAATCTGTGGATAAAAACGACGCTGGTCGATCTTTCGTCAGAGTAAGGATCGTGAGTGTGATGATCGTCACATTGCAGGGTGAATATCACGCTTTTTTAATTTTAATCGTTTGAATAGAAATAAAATTTTCTCTATAAGAATTATCCTTGATGATAAGTTGTTTTGGGTTTTCCCTGGGAAATAAGACACTTCTTCACAAAGATATCCACAGAAAAAGTGAATAAAAGCGGGCTTCTGCCGCTTCCCCTGTTTATAACCCCGCATATTTTTGTGAGTTATTCAAATGTTATTCCTGTGCGCACCCGCTAACAGAGTGGTTTACCGTCAATGAGGAGTATGAAACAATCGTTACTATCCAGGTTTATTTTGAGGTAGTCCGGTGATCGATGATGATGGCTACCGCCCGAATGTTGGTATCGTGATCTGTAATCGTCAGGGGCAGGTAATGTGGGCCAGACGTTTTGGTCAGCACTCCTGGCAATTCCCGCAAGGCGGCATTAATCCTGGCGAGTCGGCGGAGCAGGCGATGTACCGCGAGCTTTTCGAAGAGGTCGGTTTACAACGAAAAGATGTGCGCATCCTTGCCACAACCCGAAACTGGTTACGTTACAAATTACCAAAACGTTTGGTGCGTTGGGACACAAAGCCGGTATGTATCGGCCAGAAACAAAAGTGGTTTCTTCTGCAGTTAATGAGCAACGACGCCGATATCAACATGCAAACCAGCAGTACGCCAGAATTTGACGGCTGGCGGTGGGTGAGCTTCTGGTATCCGGTGCGCCAGGTGGTCTCTTTTAAGCGCGATGTATATCGTCGGGTCATGAAGGAGTTCGCAAGCGTTGTGATGCCGATGCAGGAGAGCGCGCCACCGCAGCGTAATCCTTCGCCTGCCTGGCGACGTAAAAGAGGTTAAGCCACGCAAATTATGCTCACCCGGTTGCGAGAAATAGTCGAGAAAGTGGCCAGCGCCCCGCGCCTCAACGAGGCGCTGGATATTCTCGTTACGGATATCTGTCTTGCGATGGATACCGAAGTTTGTTCGGTTTATCTCGCCGACCATGACCGGCGTTGCTATTACCTCATGGCAACCAAGGGGCTGAAAAAGCCGCGCGGGCGTACCGTGACGCTGGCCTTTGACGAAGGCATCGTCGGGCTTGTCGGACGTCTCGCCGAGCCGATTAACCTCGCGGACGCGCAAAAACACCCGAGCTTTAAATACATTCCCGCTGTGCGCGAAGAGCGTTTTCGCGCCTTTCTCGGTGTGCCGATTATTCAACGCCGCCAGCTGCTTGGCGTTTTAGTCGTTCAGCAGCGCGAGCTGCGCCAGTATGACGAGAGCGAAGAATCCTTCCTGGTGACGCTCGCCACCCAGATGGCGGCTATCCTGTCGCAATCTCAGCTTACCGCGCTGTTTGGCCAGTACCGTCAGACGCGTATCCGCGCGCTCCCGGCCTCGCCGGGCGTGGCGATTGCGCAGGGCTGGATGGACGCCACGCTGCCGCTCATGGAGCAGGTGTATGAAGCCTCAACGCTCGATACCGGGCTTGAGCGCGAACGCCTGACCACCGCGCTCGAAGAAGCCGCTGGCGAATTCCGCCGCTACAGCAAACGCTTCGCCGCAGGCGCGCAGAAAGAGACGGCGGCGATTTTCGATCTCTACTCGCACCTGTTGTCCGACGCGCGGCTGCGTCGCGAACTCTACGACGAGGTGGATAAAGGTTCAGTCGCCGAGTGGGCGGTCAAAAAGGTTATCGAGAAATTCGCCGAGCAGTTTGCCGCGCTGACCGATGGCTATATGAAAGAGCGCGCCGGCGATCTGCGCACGCTCGGACAGCGCCTGCTGTTCCATCTCGACGATAACATCCAGAGCCCAAATACCTGGCCGGAGCGTTTTGTGCTGGTGGCGGATGAGCTTTCCGCCGCGACGCTCGCCGAGCTGCCGCAGGACCGGCTGATGGGCGTTGTCGTGCGCGACGGCGCCGCCAACTCTCATGCCGCTATCATGGTGCGCGCGATGGGTATCCCGACGGTCATGGGCGCGGATATCCAGCCTGCTGTGCTGCATCACCGTATGCTGGTGGTGGATGGTTATCGCGGCGAATTGCTGGTCGACCCAAGCCCGGTGCTGTTTCATGAATATCAGCGGCTGATTAGCGAAGAAAACGAACTTAGCCGGATCGCCGAAGATTATGTCGAGCAGCCCGCCTGTCTGAAAAGCGGCGAACGGGTACAGGTCATGCTGAATGCGGGCCTGAGCCCGGAGCATGAAGAGAAACTGGGCAGCCGTATCGACGGTATCGGCCTCTACCGCACCGAAATCCCGTTTATGCTGCAAAGCGGTTTTCCCTCCGAAGAAGAGCAGGTGGCGCAGTACCAGGGCATGTTGCAGATGTTTAACGACAAGCCGGTGACGCTGCGTACGCTCGATGTCGGTGCGGATAAACAACTGCCCTATATGCCCATCAGCGAAGAAAACCCGTGTCTCGGCTGGCGCGGTATCCGCATTACGCTCGATCAGCCGGAGATCTTTTTGATCCAGGTGCGCGCCATGCTACGCGCCAATGCCGCGACCGGTAATCTCAGCATTCTGTTGCCGATGATCACGAGCATCGATGAAGTGGATGAGGCGCGTCGGCTTATCGATCGCGCCGGCCGCGAAATGGAAGAGATGCTTGGCTACGAGATCCCTAAACCCCGGCTCGGCGTGATGGTGGAAGTTCCGTCAATGCTCTTCATGCTGCCTCACCTGGCAAGCCGCGTTGATTTTATTTCCGTCGGCACCAACGACCTTACCCAATACCTGCTGGCGGTAGATCGCAATAACACGCGCGTCGCCAGCCTCTATGACAGTCTCCACCCGGCTATGCTGCGCGCGCTGAAAATGATCGCCCTTGAGGCGCAACGGCTCGGCATCGACCTCTGCCTGTGCGGCGAAATGGCAGGCGACCCGATGTGCGTCGCGCTGCTGGTCGGCATGGGCTATCACCATCTCTCAATGAACGGCCGCTCGGTCGCGCGCGTGAAGTATCTGCTGCGACATATCACGCTGGAAGAAGCCGAAACGCTCAGCGGACGCAGCCTCGAATCGCAATCCGCCACCGAAGTACGCCATCAGGTCGCGGCATTTATGGAGCGCCGCGGCATGGGCGGCCTGATTCGCGGCGGCCTGTAGCGCGGCGATAACAGGTCGTGCTCTTACATATCTTTTACAACTTCGTGTCCTCGCCCACGCTGGGCTTTATGCTATGATCCGCTGCCTCAGGAGCGTCCGGAAAAGGGCGCAGCATCTCACCCGCTGTCCACTTTCAGCGGGATAACAACAGGTTTTGGTGACAGATGAATAGTGGCTATCTGCATTTTCCCGATTTTGATCCGGTAATCTTCTCCCTTGGGCCGGTTTCGCTTCACTGGTACGGGCTGATGTATCTTGTGGGCTTTGTATTCGCCATGTGGCTCGCCGTTCGTCGCGCTAATCGCCCCGGCAGCGGCTGGACGAAAAACGAAGTTGAAAACCTGCTCTATGCGGGCTTCCTCGGCGTCTTCCTTGGCGGCCGCATCGGTTATGTCCTGTTTTACAACCTGCCGCTGTTCCTCGAAAATCCGCTCTACCTGTTCCGCGTCTGGGATGGCGGGATGTCTTTCCACGGCGGGCTCATCGGCGTTATCTGCGTGATGATCTGGTTTGCGAAACGCACTAAACGTAACTTCTTCCAGGTGTCGGATTTTATCGCGCCGTTGATCCCGTTCGGGCTTGGCGCTGGCCGTCTGGGTAACTTTATTAATGGTGAGCTGTGGGGGCGCGTAGATCCGAGCTTTCCGTACGCTATGCTTTTCCCGGGCTCGCGTAGCGAAGATATCAGCCTGCTGGCCTCGCACCCGGAATGGCAGTCTCTGTTTAATACCTACGGCGTACTGCCTCGCCATCCGTCGCAGCTTTATGAGCTGTTCCTGGAAGGCATCGTGCTGTTTATCATTCTGAACCTGTTTATCCGTAAACCGCGGCCGATGGGCGCTGTCTCCGGCCTGTTCCTGATTGGTTACGGCGCATTCCGTATCATCGTTGAATTTTTCCGCCAGCCGGACGCGCAGTTTACCGGCGAGTGGGTGCAGTACATCAGCATGGGGCAAATCCTCTCCATTCCGATGATCGTCGCGGGCGCAGCCATGATGGTCTGGGCTTATCGCCGCCGCCCACAGCAGCAACTTTCGTGAGACGCCATGAAACAGTATCTTGAACTGATGAACAAAGTGCTCCATGAGGGAGCACAAAAAGATGACCGTACCGGCACCGGGACGCTCTCTATTTTCGGCCACCAGATGCGTTTTAACTTGCAGGAAGGCTTCCCGCTGGTTACCACTAAACGTTGTCATTTACGCTCCATCATCCATGAGCTGCTCTGGTTTCTGAAAGGCGATACCAATGTCGCTTATTTACATGAAAACAACGTCACCATTTGGGACGAATGGGCAGATGAGAACGGCGATCTGGGCCCGGTTTACGGCAAGCAGTGGCGCTCCTGGACGGCCCCCGATGGCCGTCATATCGACCAGCTTGAAACCGTCATTAACCAGCTAAAAAACGATCCGGACTCGCGCCGTATCATTGTTTCCGCCTGGAACGTCGGCGAGCTGGATAAAATGGCGCTGGCGCCTTGCCACGCGTTTTTCCAGTTCTACGTAGCGAACGGCAAGCTTTCTTGCCAGCTCTACCAGCGTTCCTGCGACGTGTTCCTCGGCCTGCCGTTTAACATCGCAAGCTACGCGCTTCTGGTGCATATGATGGCGCAGCAGTGTGACCTCGAACCTGGCGATTTCGTCTGGACCGGCGGTGATACGCACCTCTACAGCAATCACCTGGAGCAGGCTCGTTTGCAGCTCACTCGCGAGCCGCGTCCGTTACCGAAGCTGATTATCAAGCGTAAGCCGGATTCGCTCTTCGATTACCGCTTCGAAGATTTCGAAATCGAAGGTTACGATCCCCATCCGGCCATTAAAGCGCCCGTCGCGATTTAACGCTTACCCTGCCATAACCGACGCTTCTCCGCGTCGGTTTTTTTATGCCCGTTATTCATTCTTCGGCACGTCTTCCAGCCTTTCTGCAAGCCCATGCAAATATGCCTATTTCTTTCGAGATGTCTTCCGGTTTCGCTGACAGGCGCTGGTCACGTTTACCGGCAGTGGCACACTTGCGCCATGAAAAGAAAACAGCAGGGCTATAGCCTGATTGAAGTCATGGTAGTGCTGGTCATCGTTATCAGCATGAGCGCAGCAGGCGTTTATGGCTGGCAGCGCTGGCAAAACCAGCAACGTTTATGGCAGACCGCGCAGCAAACGCGGGATTTTCTTGAGCAGCTCAGGGAGGACGCTAACTGGCGTAACGTCGATCACAAACTCTGGTTACAGCGCGGCCCTGAGGGCTGGTGCCTCGGAACGCAGACGAATGTTGAGCAGGCGTGCCGGAAAGGCGCTAAGGATCAGTTTTCACCACCCTGGTCAGAGGTGGAGATTGGCGAGATGACGCCAGGGCTGGCCTTTTTTGGCCTACGTAATACGGCCTGGCCCGGGCATATCATTTTGAAAAGCCAGGCAGCTGAGTGGCGGATCATTATTTCGGTCTGGGGACGTATCCGGTTATGCGAGCCGGGGGAAGGAACATCATGCGTGTAAAAGAGAAAGGATTTTCTCTGCTTGAGGTGCTGATTGCGCTTGGCATAAGCAGCGTGTTGTTAATCGGCGCGGCCAGACTGCTCCCTGCGTTGCAGCTCGGCGTACTGCGTCAGGCGCAACAAACCTTGCTCCAGGAGGAGCTGTGGCAACTGGCATTTACGATAGGAAAACAGATACAGCGGGCTGGATATTGCTACGGCGGTTGCCAGAGCCTCGCGCTGGAACTCAATAGCGAAGGGAACTGCTTGCTGGTGCAGTGGGATGCGAACAGCAATGGACGCTTTGAAGGCGCGCCTTCTTCGGAGGCGGAGCAGACCGGGTATCGCTTACGCGACGGCAGCCTGGAGACGCAACGGGGCGCCACGTCCTGTGAGGGTAAAGGATGGGAAAAAATGACTAACCCCGCCATGGTGCGTATCGACAGGTTTCAGATTCAGGAAAAACGGCGGCCCGGTTTTGCCCCACTGTTTACCGTGGCATTACGTGCAACGATGCTTCGCTATCACGGGGACCCAGTGGCCGTTGAACATAGCGTCAGCGGGTTTAATTTATGAATGCCAGGGAGAAAGGCATGTCGACCATTGCTATGGTTCTGGCTCTGCTGCTGTTAGGTAGTCTGATGCTGGGGGGATTGCAGCAGCAACTGGACAGTCGTTTTGGTCGCGCGGCAAACGAGAGCGCGGCTATCAAAGCGTTTAACGACGCGCTCTCAGCGCTGGCGCTGTTGCAACGCCAGCACTGGCAGTTTACGCCGCAGTGGCAATGCCAGACGCTGCCTGAGGTGAACGGTCGCGCCTGCGTCAGGCAAATGCAATCGTATCTGCTGGTCGCAGCGCAGGGCGTGCAGGAAAACACGTCCTCTCTCACGCTCTGGCGCTGGGCGCAGGCTGACGGAGAGCGGCTACGTTTTATGCCGCATGGCTGGAGCGACTTTTGTCCGCTCGCGGAGGCGAAGCAATGCCAGCTTCCGTAATCCGTCAGCGTCAGGCTGGGTTTAGCCTGCCGGAAGTGCTGGTTTCGCTGGTGTTGTTCATCATCATCATCGGGGCGTTAACAGGGTACTACCAGGTACTGGCGCAAGGGTTTCTTAACCAGTGGCATTATCGACAGCTCTGGCGTTTTGCGAGCCAGCAGGCAGAAATCAGCCCGCCGCCCTTGCCTGACGGCTGGAAAGCGACGCGGGTGGAGACTTCCGGGGCGGGATGTGTCAGCATTTCGGTTATTGTGTCGAGCCCCGGGGGCAGGCAAGGGCAGTTAAAACGTTTACATTGCCCCTCAGAAGAGCAGTAGTCAGGAGTCACTATGTTACGGGTTTATCACTCCAACCGGCTTGATGTGCTGGAGGCGATTATGGAGTTCATTGTTGAACAACAGCCGCTTCCCGATCCTTTTGAGCCTGAAATCGTCCTGGTGCAGAGCACCGGTATGGCGCAATGGTTGCAGATGAGCCTGGCACAGAAATTCGGCATCGCCGCGAATATTGAATTTCCGCTTCCGGCAAGCTTCATCTGGGACATGTTTGTGCGTGTGCTGCGTGATATCCCTCAGGAGAGCGCGTTTACCAAACAGAACATGAGCTGGAAACTCATGAAGCTTCTGCCTGGCATGCTCGCTTCGCCTGACTTCGACATGCTGCGTCACTATCTTCACGATGATGAGGACAAACGTAAGCTGTTCCAGCTCGCCTCGCGCGTGGCGGATCTCTACGATCAATATCTGGTGTATCGCCCTGAATGGTTAACACGCTGGGAGGCCGGAGATGTTGTCGATGGTCTTGGCGATCCGCAGCGCTGGCAGGCGCCGCTCTGGCGGGCGCTGGTTGAACACACCGCTGAGCTGGGGCAGCCGCAGTGGCATCGCGCTAATCTTTATCAGCGCTTTATTCGCACGCTTGAGAATGCGCAAAGCTGCCCGGAAGGGTTGCCCGCCCGCGTGTTTATTTGCGGGATCTCGGCGCTGCCGCCCGTCTATTTACAGGCGTTACAGGCGCTGGGTAAACATATTGATGTGCATCTTCTCTTTACTAACCCGTGCCGCTATTACTGGGGCGATATACAAGATCCGGCTTTCCTGGCGCGGCTGTTAAGTCGTAAGCGTAAACTGCATGCGCGAGAGGGGACGGCACCGCTCTTTAAAGACAGCGAAACAGCCTCCGCTCTGTTTAATGATGACGGCGAGCAGGAGGTGGGTAACCCGCTGCTCGCGTCCTGGGGCAAATTAGGCCGTGACTACACTTACCTGCTTTCGGGCCTTGAACGCTTTGAAGAAATGGATGTGTTTGTCGAGCTCGAACCCGATAACCTGTTGCACAGTCTGCAATTTGACCTGCTGGAGCTGCGCAATCAGGCGCTGGCGGGCGTGACGCTTGAAGAGTTTGAGCGCAGCGACGGGAAACGCGAACTGGATCCGAACGATCGCAGCATAAGCGTACACGTCTGCCACAGCCCGCAGCGCGAAGTCGAAATCCTTCATGACCAGCTTCTGCAAATGCTTGAGGCGGACTCACAACTAACACCGCGCGATATTATCGTGATGGTAGCGGATATCGACAGCTATAGTCCGTTTATTCAGGCCGTGTTTGGCAGCGCGAGCCAGGAGCGTTACCTGCCGTTCGCCATCTCTGACCGGCGAGCCCGCCAGGCGCACCCCGCACTCCAGGCCTTCATTACGTTACTCTCGCTGCCAGACAGCCGTTTTGTCTCGGAAGACGTTCTGGCGCTGCTGGAAGTGCCGTCGCTTTCCGCTCGCTTCAACATCAGCGAAGAGGGGCTGCGTTTTCTGCGCCAGTGGGTCAATGAGTCCGGCGTGCGTTGGGGCATTGATGATGACAACGTGCGTGAACTGGCGCTGCCGGCAACCGGTCAGCACACCTGGCAGTTCGGCCTCACCCGTATGCTGCTGGGCTACGCCATGGAAAGCCATCTTGGCGAATGGCAGTCGGTGCTGCCGTATGATGAATCCAGCGGGCTGATTGCCGAGCTGGTCGGCCATCTTGCTGAACTTTTAATGCAGCTTAATCTGTGGCGCAAAGGGCTGTCACAGTCGCGGCCGCTGGCGGAATGGCTGCCGGTCTGTCGGGAGATGCTGGACAGCTTCTTCGCACCCGATGCCGAAACCGAAGCTGCGCTGGCGCTGATTGAACAGCAGTGGCAGGCCATTATTGAGCAGGGCATTGGCGCCCACTATGAAGATGAAGTACCGCTCAATTTATTGCGTGATGAACTGGCGAAAATGCTCGACCAGGAGCGCATTAGCCAGCGTTTCCTCGCCGGGCCGGTGAACTTCTGTACGCTAATGCCGATGCGTTCTATTCCTTTTAAGGTTGTATGCTTGCTCGGCATGAACGACGGCGTTTATCCGCGTACGCTGGCGCCGTTAGGGTTCGACCTGATGAGCCAGAAGCCGCAGCGCGGAGATCGCAGCCGACGCGACGACGATCGCTATCTCTTCCTGGAAGCCCTGATTTCCGCTCAGCAACAACTCTATATCAGCTATATCGGCCGCTCGGTACAGGATAACAGTGAAAAGTATCCCTCAGTGCTGGTACAGGAGCTGGTGGATTATCTTGCCCAGAGCCATTACCTGCCGGGCGACGAGGCGCTTAACTGCGATGAGAGCGCGCGAAGGGTGAAAGCCCATCTGATGCAGCTGTACCCACGTACGCCTTTCGATGCGGAAAACTTCCAGCCCGACAGAGAAATCCAGAGCTACGCCCGCGAGTGGCTGCCTGCGGCCAGCGAGCAGGGTGAGGCGCACCCGGAATTTATCAAACCGCTTGCCCCCGTCACGCTTGAGGAGTTGCCATTTGAGCAGTTTCAGCGCTTCTGGCGCCACCCGGTGCGGGCATTTTTCCAGTTACGGCTGAAGGTCAACTTCCGAACGGAAGAAAGCGAACTACCGGACGCCGAGCCTTTTACACTGGACAGCCTTGGCCGCTACCACATGAACCAGCAGCTACTGAATACGCTGGTGGAACAGCAAGATCCTGAGGCGCTCTACCGCCGATACCGTGCGGCAGGGGAGCTACCCTACGGCGCGTTTGGCGAGCTGTTCTGGGAAAGCCAGTTGCAGGAAATGCAGACCCTGGCCGAGCGCGTGCTCGCCGAGCGCGACAGCGGCGAAAGCCGGGAGATTGCGCTTGCGCTTGGGAATGTCGAAATGACCGGCTGGCTGCAGCATGTTCAGCAGGATGGCCTGTTACGCTGGCGGCCTTCCATACTGCGTGTTGAACATGGAATGCAACTTTGGCTTGAGCATCTGGTCTACTGTGCCTGCGGTGGTGAAGGAACCAGCCGTCTTTTTGGTCGAAAAGACAGCTGCTGGCGCTTTCCGCCTGTGCCGCGTGAACAGGCGGAACACTATTTGCGTGAGCTTGTCGAAGGCTATCAGCAGGGTATGCGCGAGCCGTTGATTTTATTGCCCCAGAGCGGCGGCGAGTGGTTGAAAGCGTGCTATGACGTGAAGAACGACGCCATTCTGTGGGATGAAGAAACCCAGCAGAAAGCGCGTAATAAGTTGATTCAGGCCTGGACGGGTAACCAGATGGTGGAAGGCGAAGGGATGGATATCTGGTATCAGCGTCTGTGGCGCAACCTTGAGCCTGAGTATTACGAGGCCATCATCCGCGAGGCGCAGCGTTATTTGTTGCCGCTGTTCCGCCATCACCAGTCCTGATCCATTAAGCGCGACGGCTAATCCAACGTTCTCATGAGAAGGACGTGGTCGCGCGCCGCTTGTTAATGATGAATAGTAGAAGCAGTCATGAGAGGTTTATTGATGCCTGGATGTCGTAACTGGTACAAAGCGCTGTTGATCTGCATGGCCTTCTGGGCCCCCTTGTCTCAGGCCGACACTGGCTGGCAACCGCTGAAAGAAACGATCCGCAAAAGCGATCGTGATAACCGGGAATACCAGGCTATCCGTCTCGACAACGGGATGGTGGTTTTACTGGTCTGCGATCCTCAAGCCGTAAAGTCGCTCTCCGCGCTGGTGCTGCCGGTGGGGTCGCTGGAAGATCCCGACGATCATCTGGGGCTCGCGCACTATCTTGAGCACATGACGCTCATGGGCTCGCAAAAATACCCCGAGCCCGACAGCCTGGCGGAATACCTGAAGCTCCACGGCGGCAGCCATAACGCCAGCACGGCGCCTTACCGCACCGCCTGGTATCTTGAAGTAGAGAATGATGCGCTCGACGGGGCGATGGACAGGCTCGCGGATGCGATAGCCGCGCCAAAGCTGGATAAAACCTACGCTGAACGTGAACGTAACGCTGTGAATGCCGAATTAACCATGGCGCGGGCGCGTGATGGCATGCGTATGGCGCAGGTAAGCGCCGAAACGCTGAACCCGGCGCATCCGGGCGCGCGTTTCTCTGGCGGCAATCTGGAGACGCTGCGTGACAAACCGGGCAGCCCGCTGCATCAGGCGCTGGTGGGGTTCCGGGATAAGTATTACTCCGCCAACATCATGAAAGCGGTGGTGTACAGCAATCGCCCGTTGCCGGAACTAGCCCGCATGGCTGCCGACACCTGGGGGCGCGTGCCGAATAAAAATCTGACGGCGCCAGAGATCACCACGCCTGTCGTTACGCCAGCACAGCAGGGGATTTTTATTCACTATGTCCCGGTACAGCCGCTTAAGGCGCTGCGCGTGGAGTTTCGCATTGATAACAACAGCGATAAATTCCGTAGCAAAACCGACGAACTCATCGGCTATATGATAGGCAGCCGCAGCCCTGGCACGTTATCAGACTGGCTGCAAAAAGAAGGACTTGCCGAAAGCGTCAGGGCAGA
Organism: Cronobacter turicensis; assembly: GCF_041222865.1. Classification (NCBI taxonomy): domain Bacteria; kingdom Pseudomonadati; phylum Pseudomonadota; class Gammaproteobacteria; order Enterobacterales; family Enterobacteriaceae; genus Cronobacter; species Cronobacter turicensis. The sequence goes on from NZ_CP165997.1 coordinate 843,409, forward strand.
TTCCGATCCGGTTGTCGCCGGGAACAGCGGCGTGATGGTTATTTCCGTCTCGCTGACGGATAAAGGACTCGCGCATCGCGACAACGTCGTGGCGGCCATCTTCCGTTATCTCCAGATGCTGCGCGACAACGGCATCGACAAACGCTATTTCACCGAGCTGTCTCATGTGCTGGATCTCGATTTCCGCTATCCCTCTATCACGCGGGACATGAACTATGTCGAGTGGCTGGCGGACAGCATGCTGCGCGTGCCCGTTGAGCATACGCTTGATGTCGTGAATATTGCCGACCGGTTTGATCCTGAGGCGGTGAAAGCGCGCCTTGCCATGATGACGCCAGAAAACGCGCGTATCTGGTATATCAGCCCTGACGAGCCTCACAACAAAACGGCTTACTTTGTTGGCGCGCCTTATCAGGTTGAGAAAATCCCGGCGGCAACGCTAAAACAGTGGCAGACCCTTGGGCAGAAGATTGCGCTCACGCTGCCTGAGCCAAACCCCTATATTCCGAGTGATTTCAGCCTGATTAAACCGCAGAAGCCGTATGCGCACCCTAAACTGCTGGTTCAGGATCCTGAACTGCGCGTGCTCTATATGCCAAGCCGCTATTTCGCCAACGAGCCGAGAGCGGATATCACGCTGGTGCTGCGTAATGAGCAGGCGATGAATAGCGCGAAAAACCAGGTGTTGTTCGCGCTGAACGATTACCTGGCCGGGATTGCGCTTGATCAATTGAGTAATCAGGCGTCCGTCGGCGGCATTAGTTTCTCCAGCAGCGCCAACAGCGGGCTGATGATTAGCGCGAATGGCTACACCCAGCATTTACGTAAGCTGTTCCTGACCCTGCTGGACGGCTATTTCAGCTATGAGCCCACCGAGGATCAACTGGCGCAGGCGAAATCCTGGTATAAGCAGATGCTGGCGTCGGCGGAACAGGGCAAAGCTTACGATCAGGCCATCATGCCGGTACAAATGGTGTCACAGGTGCCGTATTTCCAGCGTGAAGCGCGCCGCGCCTTGTTGCCGGAAATAACGCTTAAGGACATCCTCGCTTATCGCGAGAGCCTGAAAACCCATGCTCGCGCGGAGTTTCTCGTGGTCGGCAACCTGGCCCCCGAGCAGGTGAAAAATTTCACCCAGGATGCGGTACGCCAGCTGGGGCTTAAAGGGAAAAGCTGGACGCGCACCCGGGATGTCAGCGTTGAGAAAACGCAGCAGGCCATTTTTAACAAAGCAGGCAGCAGCACCGATTCCGCGCTGGCCGCGCTGTTTGTGCCTGTCGGCTATAACGAGGCGACCAGCTCCGCCTGTAGCGCCATGCTTGGGCAGATTGTTTCGCCCTGGTTTTATAACCAACTGCGCACGCAGGAACAGTTAGGTTACGCGGTCTTCGCCTTCCCGATGCCGGTAGGGCGTCAGTGGGGAATTGGGTTCCTGCTGCAAAGCAGTGAAAAGCAGCCGAATTTCCTCTGGAAGCGCTATCAGGCTTTCTTCCCGGAGGTCGAGTCGCGGCTTCGCACGCTGAACGCGCAGGATTTTGCGCATATTCAGCAAAGTATCATCAACGACATGCAACAGGCCCCGCAGACGCTGGGCGAAGAAGCCTCGCAGGTCAGTAAAGACTTCGATCGGGATAATTTAAATTTCGATTCTCGTGATAAAGTTGTGGCCGAAATCAGACAGCTGACGCCGCAAAAACTGGCCGACTTTTTCCATCAGGCTGTGCTTGCCCGACAGGGCATGACGATCCTCTCGCAGGTCTCCGGCAGCCAGAACCCGCAGGCGCATTATGCGGCGCCTGAAGGATGGCCTGTATATCAAAGCGTCAGCGACCTGCAACAATCTTTACCGCTTCTGAGTGATACGCAATGACCGATGAGCCCGCAGCGTCCCTTGATCCCCTCCGCTTGCCCTTAACGGGCGAGCGGTTGATAGAAGCCTCTGCCGGCACCGGGAAAACCTATACCATCGCAGCGCTGTATCTGCGTCTGCTGTTAGGGCTGGGCGGCGAGGCGGCTCACCCGCGCCCGTTAACCGTCGAAGAGCTACTGGTCGTGACCTTTACCGAGGCCGCGACGGAAGAGCTGCGCGGACGTATCCGCAGCAATATTCACGAGCTACGTGTGGCCTGCCTGCGAGAGCGAACCGACGATCCGCTCTACCAGCGGCTGCTGGACGAAATTCCGGATAAAGCACTGGCGGCCCGCACGCTGATGCTGGCGGAGCGACAGATAGACGAGGCGGCCATCTTTACCATTCACGGTTTCTGCCAGCGGATGCTGAGCCTGAACGCGTTTGAATCCGGGATGCCATTCGAGCAGCAGTTAATCGAAGACGAATCGCTGCTCCGTTATCAGGCCTGCGCCGATTTCTGGCGTCGTCACTGTTACCCGCTGGCCAAGCCGCTGGCGCGCGTGGTCTGTGAGCAGTGGGATGGTCCAGAGTCGCTGCTGCGTGATGTAAACAGTTTTTTGCATGGCGAAGCGCCGAAGATAAAAACCCCGCCGCCGGATGACGAAACGATTGAGTCGCGCTATGAAAACGCGATTGCGCGTATTGACGAGGTTAAAGCGCAGTGGCGTGAAAATGCCGCTGACCTGGCGGCGCTGATTCAAAATTCGGGCGTCGATAAGCGCAGCTACAGCAGCCGTTACCTGCCTGCATGGCTTGACCAGGTAGCCGCCTGGGCGCAGGAAGAAACTACTTCCTGGCAACTGCCGTCCGCGCTTGAAAAATTTGCCCAGAGCACGCTGCTTGAGAAGACCAAAAAAGGCGATGCGCCGCGCCATGCGGTGTTTGATGCTATCGATGCCCTGCTGGCGGAGCCATTTACCATTCGCGATTTACTGATCGCCAGAGCGATGGCGGAAATCCGCTACACCGTCGCGCAGGAGAAGCGTCGCCGTGGCGAGCTGGGCTTTGACGACATGCTAAGCCGCCTCGACGAGGCGCTGAATCAGCCTGGCGGAGAGGCGCTGGCGACGGCGATCCGCGCGCGTTATCCGGCGGCGATGATCGATGAATTTCAGGATACCGACCCGCAGCAGTACCGTATTTTCCGCCGTATCTGGCTGGGCCAGCATGAGACCACGTTGCTGCTTATCGGCGATCCGAAACAGGCGATTTACGCGTTTCGCGGCGCGGATATCTTTACCTACATGCGAGCCCGCGGCGAAGTAAACGCTCACTACACGCTTGATACTAACTGGCGTTCGGCGCCGGGCATGGTAGAGAGCGTGAACCGCATGTTCAGCCAGATGGATAACGCGTTTATGTTTCGCGATATCCCGTTCCTCGCGGTAAAGCCTGCCGCGCGTAACCAGTCGCTGCGTTTTACTTTCGCCGGGAAAACCCAGCCCGCCATGACGCTTTGGCTCATGGAAGGCGATGGCGCAGGAGTAAGTGATTACCAACAAACCATGGCGCGCGTCTGCGCCGGGCAGATCCGCGACTGGTTAAGCGCGGGCATGAAAGGTGAAGCGCTGTTGTGGCGCGAAGACCGGGCAAGGCCGGTTCAGGCGTCAGACATCACGGTGCTGGTACGTAACCGCATCGAAGCGAATCTGGTCCGCGAGGCGCTGAACGCGCTCAACATTCCCTCTGTTTATCTCTCTAACCGCGACAGCGTCTTCGCCACTCAGGAGGCGCTGGAGATGCTCTGGCTGTTGCAGGCCGTACTGGCGCCGGAGGTGGAGACGAGACTTCGCAGCGCGCTGGCGGCAAGTATGCTGGGGCTGGATGCGCCTGCGATTGAGGCGCTCAATGAAAATGAAAACGCCTGGGACGCGCTGGTAGAAGAGTTCGACGGCTACCGGCAGATCTGGCTGCGGCGCGGCGTCATGCCGATGCTGCGCGCCCTGATGACGCACCGGCAGGTGGCGGAAAACCTGCTCGCCACGCCCGGCGGCGAGCGCAGGCTGACGGATATTCTCCACCTGAGCGAATTGCTTCAGGAGGCTTCCGCGCAAGCCGACAGCGAATACGCGCTGGTGCGCTGGTTAGCCCAGCATATCGCCGAGCCGGACGCCAGCGCCTCCAGTCAGCAGTTGCGTCTGGAAAGCGACAAACATCTGGTTCAGGTGGTGACCATTCATAAATCGAAAGGTCTGGAATATCCACTGGTCTGGCTGCCCTTTATCGCTGACTTCCGCGAGCAGCGGCAGGCCTTTTATCACGATCGCGAGACGTTCGCGCCGATGCTTGATCTCAGCAATGCCGAAGAGAGTCTGGAACTGGCGGAGATGGAGCGGCTGGCGGAGGATTTACGCCTGCTCTATGTGGCGCTGACGCGCTCCATCTGGCATTGCAGCCTCGGCGTAGCGCCGCTGTTTCGCCGTCGCGGCGCGAAAGAGGGAGAAACCGATCTGCACCGCAGCGCGCTCGGCAGACTGATTCAAAAAGGCGAAGCGCTGGATGCGAACGGCCTGCGTCGCTGTATCGAGGCATTGTGCGATGAACATCTGGCGCTGGCGATCCCCGGCGAGCCGGACAATACGCCGTGGATGGCGCCGGAGTCGGCTCCGCCGATGCTTGCCGCGCGCGAACTGCAACGACGCATCGTCGATGAATGGCGCGTCACCAGTTATTCAGGCTTGCAGCAACACGGCGCGGCTCGCGCGCTGGATCTGCTGCCGAAGCTGGATCTGGACGGCGCAGGCGCGCGGGACGTGCCCGACGAGCCGGTAATGTCGCCGCATACATTTCCGCGCGGCGCGTCGCCCGGCACCTTTCTGCACAGTCTCTTTGAAACGCTCGACTTCACCCAGCCGGTGTCGCCGGAGTGGATGTCGCAGCAGTTGCAACTGGGTGGCTTCGATGACGCCTGGCAGCCGGTACTGAGCCGCTGGATTGATGACGTGCTGAGCGTGCCGCTCAACGAGACCGGCGTGTCGCTGAATCAGCTTGGCGCCAGAGACAAACAGGTCGAACTGGAGTTTTACGTACCGATTGACGCCGCGCTGCGTCCTGATGCGCTGGATGCGTTAATCCGCGAGCATGACCCGCTTTCCGCACAATGCCCGCCGCTCGATTTCCGTCAGGTGCGCGGCATGCTGAAAGGCTTTATCGATCTGGTTTTCCGCTGGCAGGGGCGTTACTACCTGCTGGATTATAAATCCAACTGGCTGGGCGACAGCCCTCAGGCTTATACCTTTGAGGCGATGTCGCAGGCGATGCAGACGCACCGCTACGATCTGCAATATCAGCTGTACACACTGGCGCTGCACCGATATTTGCGCCATCGCCTGCCGGATTATGATTATCAGCGCCACTTCGGTGGCGTGATTTACCTGTTTTTGCGCGGCGTAACGAAAGAGGACGCCCGTCAGGGCATCTTTACCACGCGCCCTGCGCAGGCGCTGGTCACCGCGATGGATGCGCTGTTTGCCGGCGCGGAGGAGAAAGCGTCATGAAAATGCATCAACTGATCCAGCAGGCCGTCGTGCAAAAGCTCCTGCGCCCGCTGGATGCCCAGTTTGCGATGATGGTGGCAAGCGATGAAGAACCCGCGGTGATGCTCGCCGCCGCGCTGGTCAGCCGCGACGCCGGGGAAGGGCATGTCTGCCTGCCGGTCTCCCGGCTGTGTGTGGCGCACTGCTTCGCCGGGCGTCACGATGAAATGGCGCAGAGGCTGTTTGAGGCCGCGGGCAACCCGGACGACTGGCGCTCTCTGCTGCTGAATTCGCCCGCGGTCAGCGAGGACGATGCGCCGACGCCGCTGAAGCTTATCGGCGATCGTCTGTACCTGAACCGTATGTGGCGTCATGAGATGGCGGTCGCGTCGTTTTTCCGTGAGTGCAACCACCGTATTGAACTGGAAGAGGCGCGCCTGAGCAGCGTGCTGGCGGCGCTTTTTGGCCCGCCAGGCGATGAAGTGGACTGGCAGAAAGTCGCGGCGGCGGTCGCGCTGACCCGACGCATCGCGGTGATTTCTGGCGGGCCGGGAACCGGGAAAACCACTACGGTGGCGAAACTACTGGCGGCCATGGTTCAACTCTGCGATGAAAAGCTGCCGCGTATTCGTCTGGCGGCGCCTACCGGTAAAGCGGCGGCGCGCCTGACGGAATCGCTTGGCGCCGCGCTGCGCCGTTTGCCGCTGAGCGACGCGCAGAAAAACGCGCTGCCGGAAGAAGCCAGCACGCTGCACCGCCTGCTGGGCGCACAGCCGGGCAGTCAGCGGCTGCGCTATCATGAGGGCAATCCGCTGCATCTGGATGTCCTGGTGGTGGATGAAGCCTCGATGATAGACCTGCCGATGATGGCGCGGCTTATCGCGGCGCTGCCGGAACACGCGCGGGTGATTTTTTTAGGCGATCGCGATCAGCTGGCCTCCGTAGAGGCGGGCGCAGTGCTTGGCGATATCTGCCACTACGTGAACCACGGTTTCACTGCGGAACGCGCCGCCGAGCTTGGCCGCATCACGGGGTGTAACATTGGCGGCGGCGAGCCGCATCCGGCAGGGGCGCTGCGCGACTGCCTGTGCCTGCTGCAGAAAAGCTATCGCTTTGGCAGCGATTCCGGCATCGGGCAGCTCGCGTTTGCCGTCAACCGCAGCGATCATCGCGCCGCCAGCGCGACGTTCAGTCGCGGCTTTGAGGATATCGCCTGCAAAACGCTGGCAGGCAACGACGACTACGCGCAGATGATCGACGAAACCCTGGCGGGCTATGAGCGGTTTTTAACGCTGGTGCGCGAGCGCGCCGAGCCGGAGGCCATTCTTGCGGCCTTCAGCGAATTTCAGATGCTCTGTGCGCTGCGCGAAGGGCCATTCGGCGTCGCCGGGCTTAACGAGCGCGTGGAGCATGCGCTGGCGCAGCGGCGACTGATCCGCCGCACGCCGCTATCGCGCTGGTATGAAGGACGTCCGGTGATGATTTCACGCAACGACAGCGCGCTGGGGCTGTTTAACGGCGATATCGGCGTGGCGCTGGATCGGGGCGACGGCCTGCGCGTCTGGTTCCCGATGCCCGGCGGTAAGTTAAAGCCCGTGGTGCCGAGCCGTTTGCCGGATAACGATACCGCGTGGGCGATGACGGTGCATAAGTCGCAGGGCTCGGAATTCGACCATGCGGCGCTGCTCCTGCCGGGGCAGTTTGCGCCGGTAGTGACGCGTGAGCTGGTCTATACGGCGATTACCCGCGCGCGGCGGCGGTTGTCGCTGTATGCGGATGAACGGGTGCTGGAGATGGCTATCGCGACCCGAACGGAACGGCGCAGCGGCCTGATGGCCTGTTTTGAGCAGTAAGCGCGGCCCGGCAACGGCCCGACCGCACGGTGAGGAATATCAGGTTAAATCGGCCATCAACACCTTAGAGCGACGCTGGTAGTTGTACATCTGCTTTTTACTTTCGGGCAGCAGGTCGATATCCACCGGCGCGAAACCGCGCTCCTGGAACCAGTGAATGCTGCGCGTGGTGAGCACAAAGAGTTTGGATAAGCCCATCTGTTTGGCCTGGGTTGCGATGCGCTGCAACAGCACTTCGCCGCGCGCCGAGCTGCGGTAATCCGGATGCACCGCTACACAGGCCATTTCACCGATTTTCTCTTCCGGGAACGGGTAGAGCGCGGCGCAGGCGATGGTCAGGTTATCGCGCTGGATAATCGTAAACTTATCAATTTCCATTTCCAGCTGTTCGCGCGAGCGGCGTACCAGGATACCCTGTTGCTCAAGCGGGCGGATAAGTTCCAGAATACCGCCGATATCATTAATGGTGGCGCGGCGGATCTGCTCGGCGCTTTCCATCACGATCTGCGTACCGATACCGTCGCGGGAGAACAGTTCCTGCAACAGCGCGCCATCTTCCTGGTAGCTGATGAGGTGGCAACGACGCACGCCGCTGCGACAGGCTTTGACTGCGCCGCGCAGAAAGCGCACGGTGCCGGAGTGGTAGTCGCCGACGGCTTCCAGCGTGTCGAGACGCGCCTGCGCCTCGTTCGGAAACAGCTCGGAAATAATATCGCCGTCATCGCTCATTACGCCCTGCGACGAGCAGAAACCGATCATTTTCTCGGCCTTGAGCTTAATGGCAAGCTGGGTGGCGACTTCTTCTGAGGTCAGGTTAAAGCTTTCGCCTGTCACCGAGACCGCCACCGGCCCGAGCAGCACGATAGCGCCGCTGTCGAGCTGGCGGTGAATGGCGTCTTCATCAATGCGGCGAATACGCCCGCTGTGGCAGTAATCGACGCCGTCATCCACGCCAAGCGGCTGCGCGATGATAAAGTTGCCGCTTACCACATTAATATGCGCGCCCTGCAACGGCGTATTGCCAAGGCTCATCGACAAACGGGCCGTGATGTCCAGCTGCAACAGGCCTGCCGCCTGTTTTACCAGCTCCAGCGTTTTAGCGTCGGTGACGCGGGTGTGCTTGTGATAAATCGGCTCATGGTGGTGTTCGGCAAGGTTGGCGTCGATTTGCGGACGCGCGCCATAGACGACCACCAGGCGGATGCCGAGGCTGTGAAGAAGGCCTATATCGTTGACGATACTGGAAAAATTTTCATGCTCAATGGCTTCGCCGCCAAGCATGATGACAAACGTTTTGCCCCGATGGGCATTAATATAGGGAACAGAATGGCGGAATCCCTGGACCAGTTCAGTTCGACGCTCCTTCACCACGGCAAAACCTCTCAGTGAATGATTATTCGTAATTTGTGTATTTTTATTCTTTTATTATCCCATGCGCAAGTGGCAATTTTATGGCGGCGGCGCGTCATTACCGCGAACGTACGCCGCCAAAGGTATTTGTTTACCCTTTTATAGATGACAGTTTCGATACCATTCGCTAAAGTTTTTGGCCATTTTGGCCATTTTGGTCGTATGTTGAGTTATTCGCATTAAAGCTCGGGAGTGGCATGTCAGGTTCCAGTCATCTTTTTAGTCGTCGCCAGCTGTTACAGGGCGCGGGGGCGATGTGGTTATTGAGCGTCAGTCAGGCGGGCCTGGCTGCGTCGGGCCAGGTTATCGCGGTGCGCGTCTGGCCGGCTTCCGCCTATACCCGCGTGACGCTGGAATCTAACCGTGTGCTGAAGTATCGCCAGTTTGCGCTGAGCAACCCGGAACGCATCGTGGTGGATCTCGAAGGCGTCAACCTGAACGCGGTCCTGAAAGGCGTGGGCAACCAGATCCGCGTCGACGATCCCTTTATTAAATCCGCCCGCGTCGGTCAGTTTGATCCAAAAACCGTGCGCATGGTGTTTGAGCTGAAGAAAAACGTCACGCCGCATCTGTTTGCGCTGGCGCCGGTCGCCGAGTTCCGCGAACGTCTGGTTATCGATCTCTACCCGGCCAACGGGACAAACGATCAGGATCCGCTGCTGGCGCTGCTTGAGGATTACAACAAGGGCGAGCTGGATAAACAGGTGCCGCCCGCCACCAGCGGGCCGCAGCCGGGCAAAGCGGGGCGCGATCGTCCGATTGTCATTATGATTGACCCCGGCCACGGCGGCGAAGACCCTGGCGCGATTGGCAAAAATAAGACGCGTGAGAAAGATGTGGTGCTGCAAATCGCTCGCCGCCTGCGCGCGCTGATTGAACGTGAAGCCAATATGAAGGCGTTCATGACGCGCAACGAAGATATCTTTATTCCGCTTAAAGTGCGCGTGGCCAAGGCGCAGAAGCAGCGCGCCGATCTGTTTGTGTCTATTCACGCGGATGCCTTTACCAGCCGCGCCGCGCGCGGTTCTTCCGTCTTTGCGCTCTCGACCAAAGGCGCAACCAGTACGGCTGCGAAATATCTGGCGCAAACCCAGAACGCCGCTGACCTGATGGGAGGCGTGAGTAAAAGCGGGGACGTTTACCTCGATCACACCATGTTTGATATGGTGCAGTCGCTGACTATCTCTGACAGCCTGAAATTCGGCAAAGAGGTGTTAGGGCGTCTTGGACGGGTAAACAAGCTGCATAAGAATAAAGTGGATCAGGCGGGCTTCGCCGTGCTGAAAGCGCCGGATATTCCGTCCATTCTGGTGGAAACCGCGTTTATCAGTAATGAAGAGGAAGAGCGTAAGCTTCGCACCGCGACATTCCAGCAGGAAGTGGCGGAGTCGATTCTCGCAGGGATCAAAGCTTACTTCGCCGATGGCGGGACGCTGGCAAGGCGCGGATAACGCGCCTTTTTGCCTTGCCGGGACAGAATAGTACAGGGGAATGGCTGAATAGCGGACATAAAAAAACACCCGTCAGGGTGTTCATTTTATTGGTTGCGGGGGCCGGATTTGAACCGACGACCTTCGGGTTATGAGCCCGACGAGCTACCAGGCTGCTCCACCCCGCGTCCGTCTTACTTCTTCACATTGTCGCGCCGTGCGCGTTAATTGGTTGCGGGGGCCGGATTTGAACCGACGACCTTCGGGTTATGAGCCCGACGAGCTACCAGGCTGCTCCACCCCGCGTCCGTGGAAGCGCACTATACTCTGCTGAGCTTTCGATGCAACCTTTTTTTAAAACAATAAGCTGAATCGGCGTCAGCTTGTCGAAATATTATCCGCCTTGATGATTCTTTAATCCCGATGCCTGTCTGAAGGGGCTTATGCGTTTCCTTGCGCCCGCCGGTTTGCTATCTTCGCCTGCGGACAGCGCAATTGCGGAGAGAGTCATGAAAGGACGTTGGGCAAAATATCTGGCGGCAGGGGCGATGATCGCTCTGCTTTCCGCCTGTTCCTCCAAACCGACCGATCGCGGTCAGCAATATAAAGACGGCAAGTTTACGCAGCCGTTTTCGTTGGTAAACCAGCCGGACGCCGTTGGCGCGCCGATTAACGCCGGAGATTTCTCCGAACAAGTCGCGGCTATTCGCAGCGCCTCGCCACGTCTTTTTAGCTCTCAAAGCAACGTGTATAACGCCGTGCAGGAGTGGCTGCGCGCTGGTGGCGATACCCGCTCGCTGCGTCAGTTCGGCATTGACGCCTGGCAGATGGAAGGGGCGGATAATTACGGTAACGTCCAGTTCACTGGCTATTACACGCCGGTGGTGCAGGCGCGCTATACCCGTCAGGGCGAGTTCCAGTACCCGATTTACCGCATGCCGCCCAAACGCGGGCGTCTGCCGTCGCGCGCCGAGATTTATTCCGGCGCGCTCAGCGACAGCTATGTGCTCGCGTACAGCAATTCGCTGATGGATAACTTCATTATGGATGTGCAGGGCAGCGGCTATATCGATTTCGGCGACGGTCGTCCGCTGAACTTCTTCGCTTATTCCGGGAAAAACGGTCATCCGTACCGCAGCATCGGCAAGGTGCTTATCGATCGCGGCGAAGTGAAGCGTGAAGATATGTCGATGCAGGCGATTCGCCACTGGGGCGAAACTCACAGCGAGCAGGACGTGCGCGCGCTGCTGGAAGAGAACCCGTCTTTTGTCTTCTTTAAACCGCAAAACTACGCGCCGGTGAAAGGTGCAAGCGGCGTGCCGCTGATTGGCCGCGCGTCGGTGGCGTCTGACCGCTCGATTATTCCGGCCGGCACCACGCTGCTGGCGGAAGTGCCGCTGCTGGACAATAACGGTAAGTTCAACGGACAATATGAGCTCAGGCTGATGGTGGCGCTGGATGTCGGCGGCGCGATTAAAGGCCAGCATTTCGATATTTATCAGGGGATCGGGGCGGACGCCGGTCACCGCGCAGGCTGGTATAATCACTATGGCCGCGTCTGGGTGCTGAAAACCGCGCCGGGCGCCGGCAACGTGTTCAGCGGCTGATTATGCTATTCTGAGCATCCTGTCGCCCGGCGGCGTTACGCCAGCCGGGCCTGCGGATTACTGAGCAAGGGTGAGGGAGAACTCTCACCCTTTTTACATCTGAGGTTTTATGGCTGTAGTTATCACAGACGCCTGGCGCAGCCGCTTTGGCGGCACGGCTCGTTTATATGGCGAAGCGGCGTTGCAGCTCTTTGCCGACGCGCATGTCTGCGTGGTGGGCATTGGCGGCGTCGGCTCATGGGCCGCGGAAGCGCTGGCGCGCACCGGTATCGGCGCGATTACGCTTATCGATATGGATGACGTGTGCGTCACCAATACCAATCGTCAGATCCATGCGCTGCGCGACACGGTAGGGCAGGCGAAATCGGAGGTGATGGCCGAACGTATTCGCCAGATCAACCCGGAGTGCCGCATTACCGTGGTAGATGATTTCGTCACTATCGAAAATGTGGCGCAATACATGAACGCCGGGTTTAGCTATGTCATCGACGCTATCGACAGCGTGCGGCCAAAAGCGGCGCTGATTGCTTACTGCCGCCGCAACAAAATCCCGCTGGTGACTACCGGCGGCGCGGGCGGGCAGACCGATCCGACGCAGATTCAGGTGGTCGATCTCGCCAAAACGATTCAGGACCCGCTGGCTGCGAAACTGCGCGAGCGGCTGAAAAGCGATTTTGGCGTGGTGAAAAACAGCAAAGGGAAGCTTGGGGTGGATTGCGTTTTCTCCACCGAGGCGCTGGTGTATCCCCAGGCTGACGGTTCGGTATGCGCGATGAAAAGCACGGCGGAAGGGCCGAAACGCATGGATTGCGCCTCAGGCTTTGGCGCGGCAACAATGGTGACCGCCACGTTTGGTTTTGTGGCGGTGTCGCATGCGCTGAAGAAAATGATGGCGAAAGCGGCGCGCAGCGCCGTGTAATCAGGCGTTGCGGGCGGCGTCCTGTACCGCCTGCGCCAGCGCCGCCAGGCCCTGGCTGCGCGATGCGCTAAGCTGGGCGCGCAGCCCTAACTCGTCAAATAACGCCAGCGGCGAGCTCTCCTGAAGCTCCTGCGGCGTTTTGCCTTCCACGGCGGTGAGTAATACCGCCAGCAACCCGCGCACGATACGCCCCTCGCTGTCGCCATAGAAGTGCAATCCGCCGTCGGGGCGTTTTTCATACCCGAGCCAGACCCGGTTTTCACAGCCGGGTATCTCCTGCGCTTCTTGCTTTAATTCCTCCGGCAGCGCCGGAAGCTGTTTGCCGAGCAGGATCAGCTGGCGATATTTATCTTCCCACTGGGTGAGCGGGCCAAACGTCTGACGCAGCGTGTCAGGGGTAATCGAAGCGCCGAACGGGTGCCCGGCCAGGTAAGCAGTCGTCATTTAATCCACCAGTATGTCCAGCGCGCGGTCGATAGCGGCGATCAGCGCCTCGACGTCGCCTTGCGTGTTGTAGGGCGCGAAAGAGGCGCGCAGCGTGCCGCTGACGCCAAGCGCCGCCAGCAGCGGCTGGGCGCAGTGCTGGCCTGCGCGCAGCGCGATGCCGGACTCCGCCAGTAGCGTCACCAGATCGCTGTGGTGCACGCCTGCGAAATCAAACGCCAGCAGGCTGGAGTCCTGACAGCGAAACGAGCGAAAGCCCGGGCGTTTTGCCAGTTCCGCCTCGGCAAGCGTTGCAAGCCCGCGGCTGTAGCTTTCGGCTTTCGCCAGATCGATATTTTCAAGCCAGGCGAGCGCGGCGCTAAGGCCTGTCACGCCTGCGACATTGGGCGTGCCCGCTTCAAAGCGGTACGGCACCGGCTGCGTTTTAAAGCCGTCGAACGTCACTTCGGTGACCATTTTGCCGCCGCCCAGCCAGGGCGACATCTGCGCCAGCAGATCGGTTTTTCCATACAGCACGCCGATGCCGGTCGGGCCGTAGAGCTTGTGGCCGGAGAAGGCATAAAAATCGATATCCAGTTGCTGAACGTCCGGCGGGCAGTGAACCACGCCCTGCGCGCCATCCACCACCACCACCGCGCCTGCGACATGAGCCTTCGCAATCGCATCGGCGAGATCGGGGCAGCCGCCGGTCACGTTGGACATCTGGCCCAGCGCCAGCAGGAACGTGCGTTCCTTTATCAGCGTCGGGAGTAATGCGAGATCCGGCAGGCGATCGGCGCCGAGCGGGAGTTTCACGACTTTCGCGCCGGTCTGCTCCGCTACCATCAGCCACGGCACCAGGTTTGCGTGGTGCTCGGCTTCGCTGACGATAATCTCATCGCCCGGCTTCAGGCGCGGACGTGCGTAGCACTGAGCGATAATATTGATGGATTCTGTGGTGCCGCGCGTCCAGACGATATCACGGCTGTCGGGGGCATTGAGTAAGCTTGCGACGCTACCACGAGCGGCTTCGTAACGTTCGGTGAGACGCCGGGCCTCGGCGAACTGGCTGCGATGCACATTCCCGGCGCTCAGTGAATAGAATTGCTGGCTGGCTTCAATGACCGGCTGCGGTTTTAGCGCCGTGGCGGCGCTGTCGAGATAGACGCCTGCGTCACGGAGCGCAGGAAACTGCGCGCGAAAATGGGCGGGGCTGAATACTTTCATGATACTCCTCTTTCCAGTCCTTCGATCGTGGCCCATTTGACGTCGTTAAACAAGGTCATTGATAACCATCGGATAAGTCTGTTTATTCTGGCAAAGGGGAGAAAGCAGGTTATGCTGAATAGTGTTAGGTGAATATTTCAGCCTGTTTCCAGACGAAGTTTACATAGCATTAAACACTAAAGGAGAAGAACCATGAATAAACTTGCCGCTGTAGTATCAGCATGCATGATGACTTTTGCTCTGAGCGCTTGTTCCGGTCCTAACTATGTAATGCATACCAATGACGGTCGTTCGATTGTGACCGACGGGAAACCGAAAACCGATGACGATACCGGCATGATTAAATATAAAGATGCCAACGGTAACCAGCAGCAGATCAACCGTACTGACGTGAAAGAGATGGTTGCGCTGGAGAAATAATCGCGTATCGCGCAGGCAAAAAAAAGCACCGCAAAGTGCGGTGCTACATTAATCACTATGGACAGACAGGGTAAATGTACAGGAAGTGAAAGAGTAGCTTAGCTACGATGGTCTGAATCGCAGACCAAATGCAAACACAACAACACAACATCACAACCGTAAGCCAAAAGCCCTCCAGAACTCTCATTCCTAAAGACTTTTCGTTCCGGCTCAGGAAGTGCCGCCACTATAGGTATTTGCTGGTGTAACCTCAACGGACAAATTATAATGGCTCAGATAAAAAAAACTAATGGGTGACGACTTGTTTCTCGTTTGTTAATACGCATTTACACATAAGCCAAACATCATGTCCAAGCGATTACCGCCGTTAAACGCATTACGTGTTTTTGATGCCGCCGCGCGCCATTTAAGCTTCACAAAAGCTGCCGAAGAGCTCTTTGTCACCCAGGCTGCCGTCAGCCATCAGATAAAATCGTTAGAAGATTTCCTCGGGTTGAAGTTATTCCGCCGACGCAACCGTTCTCTTCTTTTAACCGAAGAAGGGCAGAGCTATTTCCAGGACATAAAAGAGATTTTTTCTCAGCTGACGGAAGCGACGCGCAAACTCCAGGCGCGCAGCGCGAAAGGCGCGTTAACGGTCAGCCTGCTGCCGAGTTTCGCTATCCACTGGCTGGTGCCGCGGCTCTCCAGTTTTAACAGTAGCTGGCCGGGTATCGACGTGCGTATCCAGGCCGTCGACAGGCAGGAAGATAAGCTTGCCGATGACGTGGACGTGGCGATTTTTTACGGCCGCGGCAACTGGCCGGGGCTGCGTGTGGAAAAACTCTATGCCGAGTATCTGCTGCCGGTCTGTTCGCCGTTGCTGCTCACGGGCGATAAGCCCTTAAAGGCGCCGGAGGATTTAGCCCGCCATACGCTTCTGCATGACGCGTCGCGTCGCGACTGGCAAACTTATACGCGCCAGCTCGGTCTCAATCATATTAATGTCCAGCAGGGGCCGATTTTCAGTCACAGCGCGATGGTGTTGCAGGCCGCCATTCACGGCCAGGGCGTGGCGCTGGCTAACAACGTAATGGCGCAGACAGAAATTGAAGCTGGCCGCCTGGTCTGCCCGTTCAACGATGTGCTGGTGAGTAAAAATGCTTTTTACCTCGTTTGTCATGACAGCCAGGCAGAACTGGGTAAAATAGCGGCCTTTCGGCAATGGATACTGGCGAAGGCGGCGAGCGAGCAAGAAAAATTCCGTTTTCGCTATGATCAATAACGATGATTCGCGCGAATGTGTCGCGCCTTACTGTAGGGTTACATCATGACCAGCCGTTTTATGCTGATTTTCGCCTCAATCAGTGGCTTTGTTTTTGTGGCGCTGGGCGCCTTTGGCGCACACGTATTACGTAAAACGCTCGGCGTTGCGGAGATGGGCTGGATCCAGACCGGCCTTGAATATCAGGCGTTTCATACGCTGGCGATTTTAGGGCTGGCGGTCGCGATGCAGCGTCGCATCAGCATCTGGTTTTACTGGAGCAGCGTTTTCCTGGCGCTCGGCACGGTGCTTTTCAGCGGCAGCCTCTATTGTCTGGCGCTTTCTCATCTGCATTTATGGGCCTTCGTTACGCCGGTCGGCGGCGTAAGTTTTCTGGCCGGTTGGATATTAATGTTAATTGGCGCGGTGCGTCTGAAGCGTAAAGGTTCGGTTCATGAATAAGGTCATTTTGTACTGCCGTCAGGGTTTCGAGAAAGAGTGTGCGGCAGAGATAACCGACAAAGCCGCGCAGCAAGGCGTTTTTGGTTTCGCCCGCGTTAAAGAAAACAGCGCCTACGTGATTTTTGAATGCTATCAGCCGGAAGAGGCCGATAAGCTTGCCCGTGAACTGCCGTTCAGCTCGCTGATTTTCGCCCGCCAGATGTTTGTGGCAGGCGAGCTGTTGCAGGATCTGCCGCCGGAGGATCGCGTGACGCCGGTCGTCGGGATGTTGCAGGGCGTGGTAGAGAAGGGCGGTGAGCTGCGCGTCGAGGTGGCGGACACTAACGAAAGCAAAGAGCTGATGAAGTTCTGCCGCAAATTCACCGTGCCGCTGCGCGCCGCGCTGCGTGAAGCCAAAGTGCTGGCGAATTTCGAAACGCCGAAACGCCCGGTGGTGCATGTGTTTTTCATCGCGCCGGGCTGCTGCTACACCGGGTATTCCTATACCACTAATAACTCGCCGTTTTATATGGGCATTCCGCGACTGAAGTTCCCGTCTGACGCGCCAAGCCGTTCGACGCTGAAACTGGAAGAGGCGTTCCATGTGTTTATCCCGGCGGATGAGTGGGATGAGCGTCTGGCGAACGGCATGTATGCGGTGGATCTTGGCGCCTGCCCTGGCGGCTGGACGTATCAGCTGGTGAAACGCAACATGTGGGTCTCCTCCGTGGATAACGGCCCGATGGCCCAGAGCCTGATGGATACCGGGCAGGTGACATGGCTGCGTGAGGACGGGTTCAGGTATCGCCCGACCCGCACCAATATCACCTGGATGGTGTGCGATATGGTGGAAAAACCGGCTAAAGTCGCGGCGCTGATGGCGCAGTGGCTGGTGAACGGCTGGTGCCGCGAAACCATTTTCAACCTCAAGCTGCCGATGAAAAAGCGCTATGAAGAGGTGTCGCAGAATATCGCCTCGATTCAGGCGCAGCTGGACGAACACGGAATTAACGCGCAGATCCAGGCGCGTCAGCTGTATCACGACCGTGAAGAGGTGACCGTTCATGTGCGCCGCTGGTGGGCGGCCGTCGGCGGGCGTCGCGACGAGCGATAAGCGCGTTGCGTGGCGCATGGGTAAATGGCGGGTGCGCTGCGCTTACCCGCCCTACGGAATATACGGTTGAATAAGTATTGTATGGCGGGTAAGCGTGAGCGCACCCGCCTTTTTCATTAAGGCATCGACCGCCCCGCAATCACCCCTTCAGCCTGAGCTGCTGCAAATTCCCGTCGAGCTGTAAATCGCTTTTCAGCGTCGCCACATCGCGGCAAATAAAGGCGCTCTCGCGGTGCGCCTCCAGCTTTTTACGCCACTTCTCCGGCACCTCATCAAGCCGCTCGTAAAGCGCCTCCAGCGTGCCAAAATCGTTAATCAACTGCGTGGCGCTTTTCGGCCCAATGCCCGCGACGCCTGGTATTTTCGAACTGCTGATGCCGGCAAGCCCCCAGAAATCCGCCAGTTGGCCTGGCGCCACGCCAAACTCGTTCTCAATAAACGGGGCGTCCAGCCAGCGTTTCTGGAAATAGTCGCGGATGCGGATTTCCGGACGTAAGAGCTGACAATAGCCTTTATCGGTCGACACAATCGTCGCCTCATGGCCCGCTGTCGCGACTTTTACCGCGAGCGTGGCGGCGAGATCGTCGGCCTCGTTGCCTTCGACATGCCAGCAGGGAACACCGCGGCGGGTAAACGCCTCGCGTAGCGCAGGCATCTCCTGATGCAGATCGTCTGGCATCGGCGGTCGTCCGGCTTTGTAATCGGGCAGCAACTGATGGCGCCAGCCCTGCGCGCGGGCTTCGTCGTCAAACACCGCGACGGCGTGCGTCGGCTGGCTGTTGCCAAGCAGTTGCTCCAGCGCATGCAGGCAGGTGTCCACGCAAGGTGTCCCCTGCACCGCATGTATCCGGCGGATCAGGTTAAGCGCATCGACAATCAGCAAGTGAACGGGCATGGCGGCATCCCTTACGAAAATAACAGGCCGTTACCGTAACATTTTCGACGAGCGCTCACCATAAAGCGGTGCGGATTCAGGAAGATAACGCGCAAAAAACCGCCCTGCTGACAGGGCGGTGAGGGGCGGGATTAATCGCAGGCGACGACTTTGACCGCCAGTCCGCCGCGTGATGTTTCACGGTAGCGGGCGTTCATGTCTTTGCCGGTTTCAAACATGGTTTCGATGACTTTATCGAGGCAGACGCGCGGCTCGCTGGTGCGACGCAGCGCCATGCGCGCGGCGTTGACGGCTTTTACCGAGGCGATCGCGTTACGCTCGATGCATGGCACCTGTACCTGGCCTGCCACCGGATCGCAGGTCAGCCCAAGGTTGTGCTCCATACCGATTTCCGCCGCGATACAGACCTGCGCCGGGCTGCCGCCGAGCAGTTCCGCAAGGCCTGCCGCCGCCATGGAGCAGGCGACGCCCACCTCGCCCTGACAGCCGACTTCGGCGCCGGAGATAGAGGCGTTCATCTTATAGAGCGAGCCGACCGCGCTTGCCACCAGCAGGTAGCGCGCCAGTGAGTTAGCATTTACTTCGCGAATGAATTTGTCGTAGTACGCCAGCACCGCCGGCACGATGCCGCAGGCGCCGTTGGTGGGCGCGGTGACAACACGACCGCCCGCAGCGTTTTCTTCGTTAACCGCCAGCGCGAACATATTGATCCAGTCCACAACGTTCATCGGATCGGCGTCGTTCTTGTCGTGGCTGACAAGCATTCGACGCAGCGCGGCGGCGCGACGCGGAACGCGCAGCTTGCCGGGCAGAACGCCCTCGGTGGTGGTGCCACGCTCAATGCCGGCGCGCATAACGTCCCACACCTGCGAGAAATGCGCTTCGAGCTCTTCTTTGCTGTGCAGCGCCAGCTCGTTTTTCATCATCAGGCCGGACAGCGACAGGCCGGTTTCACGGCAGTGGCGCTGAAGATCCGCTGCGGTTTTATACGGGTATGGCACTTCAGTTGCGGACGATTGTGTCTGGCCGAAATGCGCTTCGTCGACGATAAAACCGCCGCCGATAGAGTAATACGTCTGGCTGTAGATGGCGTCATCACCCGCAAGCGCGGTAATACGCATACCGTTTTCGTGCAGCGCCAGGTTATCGGCATGAAAATTCATGCACTGATCCACCGGGAACGCCACTTCGTGCGCGCCACTGG
Organism: Cronobacter turicensis; assembly: GCF_041222865.1. Lineage (NCBI taxonomy): Bacteria > Pseudomonadati > Pseudomonadota > Gammaproteobacteria > Enterobacterales > Enterobacteriaceae > Cronobacter > Cronobacter turicensis. The sequence continues at coordinate 862,983 of NZ_CP165997.1, forward strand.
CCAGCATCAGGCGGCTGTGAGTATTCACGTCCTGAATAAAACCGGGAATGGCGTCGATATCTACGGTGTCAGGCAGGTTGCCCGCGAGACCCATAATAATGGCGATATCGGTATGGTGGCCTTTGCCGGTCAGCGACAGGGAGCCATACACGTCCACCACGACTTTCGTCGTCTTATGCAGCAGATTCTGCGCGATAAGGTCGTCGGTAAACTGTTTGCCCGCTTTCATCGGCCCTACGGTATGGGAACTGGAAGGACCAATACCGATTTTGAAAATATCAAAAACGCTGATCATGATGCTTTCCATCGAATAAATAACTGGGAAGGGCTCGCGCCGCCGGGCGGCGGCGCGGACAAAGGATTAGCTGAAGAGTGAGTAGAAAATCGCGGAGATAGCGATAAGACCCATGATGGTCACAAAAACGTTGCTGATGTGACCGCTGTATTTACGCATTGCCGGGACTCTCGCAATCGCATACATCGGCATCAGGAACAGGATCATCGCGATGATCGGGCCACCCAGCGTTTCGATCATGCCGAGGATGCTCGGGTTCAGCGTCGCTACGATCCAGGTAGTGATCAGCATGAACAGCGCGGTGATGCGGTTCAGTTTGTTCACTTCGATGGTTTTGCCACGGCTGCGCAGCGATTTAATCACCATGCCGTTGAAGCCTTCACGTGCGCCCAGGTAGTGACCCAGGAACGATTTGGTGATGGCAATGATAGCGATAACCGGGCCTACCCAGGCGATAACCGGCACGTTGAAGTGGTTAGCCAGGTAAGAAAGAATAGTGATGTTTTGTGCTTTCGCTTCCGCCAGGTTTTCCGGGGAGAGGCTCAGTACGCAGCTGAATACGAAGAACATCACGGTAACAACCATCATGATGTGCGCATACGCCAGAATGCGGGAGCATTTTTTCTCTGCTTCAGCGCCGTACTCTTCACGTTTCGCCACGGCGAAGGCGGAGATGATCGGCGAGTGGTTAAAGGAGAACACCATCACCGGGATCGCCAGCCACAGGGTCATCAGCAGGCCATTACCGGTTGAGGCGTGGCTGAAAGACAGGGTTTCCAGCGCGGCGCCGCTCCAGTTCGGGATCAGGAAGCAGGCCATCAGCATCAGTACGGCAACGAACGGGAAAACCAGCACGCTCATCGCTTTAACGATCATCTGCTCGCCGAAGCGCACGATGGTCATCATACCGATGATAAGAATCAGCGACAGAATCGCGCGCGGCGGAGACGCCAGCCCCAGCTGGTGCGTAATAAAGCTGTCGACCGTGTTAGTGATCGCTACGCTGTACATCAGCAGGATAGGGTAAATCGCGAAGAAGTAGAGCAGGGTAATCACTTTACCTGCGCCAACGCCGAAATGTTCTTCAACGACTTCGGTGATGTCTTCGCCCGGGTTTTTACCGGACAGCACGAAGCGCGTCAGCGCGCGGTGCGCGAAGAAGGTCATCGGGAATGCAAGGATTGCCATGATAATCAGGGGGAGCAGGCCGCCCACACCGGCGTTGATCGGCAGGAAAAGTACCCCTGCGCCAATCGCGGTGCCGTACAGGCCAAGCATCCACATGGTATCAGTTTTTCGCCACGCGCTGCTTTTCGCGGCGGTAGCAATATTGACGGTTTGAGTCGTTTCCATCTGTGTATCTCCTGGAGGAAGCAAAAACGAACTTTAAAGTGACATTCAATAAATTTATGACGAACGGTAAAACGAAATCCTGTAGAGCGGGATTTTTTTATAATTTTTCCCCAAAACTCTGGCGGTGCGAAAGATACATTCACGTACTGAATCTATCAGTGATCGCGATCCCAAATGCAATAATCCACTTTTTTATTATGCTTTTTTTAGATCATAACACTGGCTTTGGGCGTGACCCCGCTATTAATGGGCGAAAAGCCTGACACTGACGGCAGATGAGGTAAATAGAGCGGAATAAAATGGTTATTATTTTCCTGTAAAAAACGCGTAAAACAGCACACCCGGATTCTTTCGCAGAAATTTCCGGGATTATGCGCGGTGTTTTTTAGCGCGCAAACGTTTTGGACAGGCAGCAGATAATAAAAAAGGCGGCCTGCTGGCCGCCTGATTTCAGGTGCAGATTTCGTAACAGGGGATATAGGCGGAGCCCGGGAGTTTCATACGGTGCTGGGCGACGAACCCTTGCAGGAGATCGTCCATGCGCTTCATTATTTGCGTATCGCCATGAATTTTATAGCGTCCGTACTGCTCAATCGCGCGGATGCCCACTTCTTTAACGTTACCCGCGACGATGCCGGAGAAGGCGCGGCGCAGGTCGGCGGCCAGAATTTCCGTCGGCTGATCGGGGTAGAGCTTCAGGTTAGCCATGTTTTCGTGGGTCGGCTCGAACGGCACCTGGAGATCCGGCGAAATGCGGATAGCCCAGTTAAAGCTATACGCATCGCCCGTTTCGCGGCGGCACTCTTTCACCAGCGGCATCGCCTTTTTCATTTCGCGCGCCACTTCCGCCGGATCGTCGATGATGACGCGATAATGACGGCGGGCCTTCTCGCCGAGCGTGTTGACGATAAAGTCGTCCAGCACGCGGAAGTAATCGGCGCTCTCTTTCGGGCCGGTCAGGATTAGCGGCAGCACCTGATCTGCATTGTGCGGGTTCATCAGGATACCGAGCAGATACAGCAGCTCTTCCGCCGTACCCACGCCGCCCGGGAAGATAATGATCCCGTGGGCGATACGCACAAACGCTTCGAGGCGTTTTTCGATATCCGGCATGATGACCAGCTCATTCACCAGCGGATTTGGCGGCTCAGCGGCGATGATGGACGGCTCCGTCATGCCGATAAAACGCCCTTCTTTATAGCGCTGCTGGGCATGGCCGACCGCCGCGCCTTTCATCGGCGCCTCCATCGCGCCCGGCCCGCAGCCGGTGCAGATATTTAACTCTCGCAGCCCCAGCTGGTTGCCGACGCGTCTTGCATAGAGATATTCGGTTTCGTTAATCGAGTGCCCGCCCCAGCAGACCACCATATTCGGCGCTTCGCCCACGTGCAGCGCTTTCGCGTTGCGCAGGATGGAAAACACCAGGTTGGTGATATGAATGGAGTCGGTGAGATTGAGGTGCTGAAAGCGCCCCGCGTGGTCGATTTGCCCGTTCACGAACAGAATGTCGCGCAACACGGCGAACAGGTTGGCCTGCAACGAGCGAATGATCTGTCCGTCGACGAACGCCTCTTCCGGCGGATTAATCAGCTCAAGCTTTACGCCGCGCTCACGACGCAGCACGTTAATATCGAAATTTTCAAAGCGCGACAGCAGCGTTTTGCTGTTATCGGTCTGACTGCCGGAATTGAGAACCGCAAGCGAACAGTTGCGAAAGAGTTGATACAGGTCGCTGCTGGCGGTGCGCTTAAGCATGTCCACTTCCAGCTGCGACAGCAGATCCATCGAGCCCAGCGGGCTAATATGTGTAATCAAGTAAGCTCCTTACGGGGCGATAAACGCCGCTCCCTCTGATTACAATAGCCCCGCCATGTGACATTTAACAACCCACCCCGCCCCCCCTTGTGACGGATTTGCGGGATGTTTAGCAATTACTGACGCGCAAGACGCCCGATGGCTGGCATAAAGTCGCCGTTGCTGCGCCACGGGTTGATATCCAGCCCGCCGCGACGGGTGTAGCGCGCGTAAACGCTGAGCTGTTCCGGCTGGCAGAAACGGGTGATGTCGTTAAAGATGCGCTCCACGCACTGCTCGTGAAATTCGTTGTGATGGCGGAAAGAGACCAGATAGCGCAGCAGCTTTTCGCGGCAAATTTTCGGCCCGCAATAGCGTATCTGAACGGAGCCCCAGTCCGGCTGGTGCGTGATAAGGCAGTTGGATTTCAGCAGGTGGCTTACCAGCGTCTCTTCCACGCGCGCCTCGCCCGCGGCGCCGGAAAGCAGCGCGGCGTCGAATTCATAATCGGTGATAACGATATCCTGATTATCGATGCAGTCGCCATTCAAACGCGCGACCGGTTCGCCTTCGACATCCTCAAGACGGCGGAGCGTCACGGAAACGTCACCCTGCGCGCAGGCGCGTAAATCGCGCTCCAGCGTCTCGCGCACTGCGTCAAGGCTGTCAAATCGCGTCTGGTTAAAGCTGTTGAGATAGAGCTTGAAGCTTTTCGATTCCACCAGGTTGACGCTGGTCGCGTTAATCTCCACCTGACCTATCGCCACCTGCGGCAGGCCGTTGCGGTTAAGCCAGGAGAGCTCGTACATCGTCCAGATATCCGCGCCGTGAAAGGGCAGGGCATCGGCGCGCAGGCCCAGCGGATCGCGGTTTAAGCTGCGCGGAACCGGCTGGAGCAGCGAGGCGTCGTAAACGTCGCGGTAATCGGTGGATTTGCCAAGCGTCAGGCCGTGAAGCGCCTGATGATTTTCATAAGAAGTCATGTGTCACCGTGATAATACAGGTACAATACAGGGTTCAGTGTATCTTACCTGACCTGAAGAGAGAATCTGGTGCAAAACGAAGTACAACAGGCGCTGGCGGCATTCAGCGAACGCTATTGCGAAGCGTGGCGGCAACAGCGGGGCTGCCTGCCCGTCAGTGACGAATATATCGGTATTTCCTCCCCGTGCATTGTATCCACCCACCCTGACGCGGTAGAGTGGCAGCCTCAGCCATTTATGCCCGAAGATTCTCTCGGCGCGGTTGAGAAGGCGCTCGATATTGTGATTCAGCCTGATGCCCATGCTTTTTACGCAAGCCAGTACGCTGGCGATATGGCGGCGCAGCATGAGGATGTGGCGTTAACGCTGCTACAGGCCTGGAGCCAGGACGATTTCCGCCGCGTGCAGGAAAACCTGATAGGCCACCTGGTAACGCAAAAACGTCTCAAGCTGTCGCCTACGATTTTTATTGCTACGCTTGATAGTGAGCTGGATGTTATCTCGCTGTGTAATCTGACCGGCGAGGTCGTGCGCGAGACGCTCGGTACTCGCCAGCGACGCGTGCTGGCGCCGTCGCTCAGCGCGTTTCTGAATCAACTCTCCCCCTTGTGTAATCCTTTTTTGCTTGCCTCCGTGTAAGAGATCTCTCACAAACCCTGTGAGAGATCGCCGTCAAAGTAAGGGTTTTCTTACCTTAGCTGAAAATGAATACGCTTATATTTCAAAGGCCTTTGCGATTATGCTGCGCTTACGAATGAAACTTATCTTAAACTGAACCTGTAAGCTGCCTTGTAAGTGCCGGCGTAATGCGAGATTCTATCTCTGCCGACACGGAGTGGCGCTGAAGCGAACATCAGGATGATGGCGCTTCAAAAAGGACACGCCGGAGGGCGATTCAGGGAAGGCTTCAGGATGAAGCGAAAGGACGGCGCAGGAGCGCTGAGGGACACCTCCAGGAAGGAGAATGTGAGCCGGTCAGGATTACCGGTGGGTCAGGAAGACCAGGGACACGCATCGGGACGATGCAACAATAACATCAGGATGATGTGGGCAGGACGCGTAAACGGATTTAAGGCCGCAAGGTCGCAGGAAAAGTTGTCACGGACGAGCAGGGAGCACCGAAAAGTAGCCGGACTGCTGCGAAACGAACCGGGAGCACTGTGTTATCACAGTGCTCCCTTTTTTTATGCTTTTTTTTCTGTCGCCGGGAAATGCTATGCTGCGCGCCCGGTTTTTTTGATTCACAGAGGTTGTTATGGAACGCCATCAACGGGTTCGCCAGCAGCTGCAGCGCGTCGAGCAGGTGTTGCGCCATCATCAACAGTGGCAAAACGTCGCTCCCGATTCCTCCGCGTTTGAAAGCACGCAGCCTTTTTGCATGGACACGCTTGAGCCTTACGAATGGCTGCAATGGGTGCTGATCCCGCGTTTGCACGCGCTGCTGGACGCCGGTGCGGCGCTGCCGCAGGCGTTTGCCGTAGCGCCGTATTATGAAGTCGCGCTTGAGGCGAGTCATCCGGCGCGCGACGCCGTGCTGGTGACGCTGGTTGAGCTGGATGCATTGTTCGCAGGGGACGCCGCGTGAGCCTCGAAATCCTTTATCAGGATGAATGGCTGGTGGCGGTCAATAAGCCGTCCGGTTGGCTGGTGCACCGTAGCTGGCTCGATCGCGATGAAAAAGTCGTCGTCATGCAAACGGTTCGCGATCAGATAGGCCAGCACGTTTTTACCGCTCACCGTCTCGACAGACCAACTTCCGGCGTGCTGCTGATGGGGCTTTCCAGCGAGGCGGGAAGGCTTTTAGCGCAGCAGTTTGAACAGCATCAAATCCAGAAGCGTTACCACGCGATAGTGCGCGGCTGGCTTACCGACAGCGCCGTGCTGGATTATCCGCTGGTGGAAGAGCTTGATAAAATCGCCGATAAATTTTCCCGCCAGGATAAAGAACCGCAGCCCGCGGTGACGCACTATCGCGGCCTTGCGACCACCACCCAGCCCGTGGCGGTCGGGCGTTACGAGTCGGTGCGCTACAGCCTGGTGGAGATGCTGCCGCAGACCGGGCGCAAGCATCAGTTGCGTCGCCACATGGCGCATTTGCGCCACCCGATTATCGGTGATTCAAAACATGGCGATCTGCGCCAGAATCGCGCGGCGGCGGAGCATTTCGGCTGTCATCGGTTAATGCTGCACGCCAGCGAGTTGACGCTGACTCACCCGTTCACCGGCGCGCCGCTGACCATTCGGGCGGGTCTTGATGACGTCTGGCGCCAGGCGCTGGCGCATTTTGGCTGGCAGTCATATCTCCCCGCAGCCGATGGGGTTGAGTTTCCCGTAGCGAACCCTCAGGATGAAGGCAGTCTGAATCCATAAGGAGAGTAAACGATGGCGAGCGTAGGGATTTTTGTCGGCACCATGTACGGGAATTCACTGCTGGTGGCGGAAGAAGCGCAGGCGATCCTGAAAAAACAGGGGCATGACGCGACGGTGTATGAAGATGCCGATCTTAGCGACTGGGAGCGTTATGCCGACGGGTACGCGCTTATCGTCACCTCCACGACCGGCCAGGGCGATTTGCCGGACAGCATCATGCCGCTCTATCAGGCGATCAAAGACCAGCATGGCCATCAGCCGACGCGACGTTACGGCCTGATTGCGCTGGGCGACAGCAGCTACAGCCATTTTTGCGGCGGCGGCAAGAAATTTGACGCGCTATTGCAGGAACATGCGGCACAGCGCGTCGGCGAGGTGTTATACATTGACGCTGTGGAATATCCGGAGCCGGAAACGCTCTCCAGCCCCTGGGTTGAGGGGTGGAGCGCGCTACTGAAGTAAACCGCTGCGTCGGCGTTACGCGCGCCGACGTGGTTTATATTCCGGAAATACGATGCGCCTCGCGCGCTACGTTATCCATCTCATCGAGTAATTCCAGCAGTTCCGGCTCCAGTTCACTCGCGGGAACCCCGCTGCGCAGTTGATGTTCAATCAACTGGCAGAGATTTTTCAGGCGCGGTACGCCGCTGTAGCCGCAGCTGCCGTGCAGTTTATGGATGAGATCGGTCAGCCCTTCGGGTTCTTCCCCGACCAGCTGTTCTTCCACGCGGTTGCGGACTTCCGGTAAAAACGCCAGCAGCATTTGCAGCATGTCGCGCGCCAGATCGGGCTTATTGGCGGCCTGGCGCAGCGCCAGGCTCCAGTCGAGCGTGGCGTCCGGATTAACGGTGGGCGCCGCGATCGCGGGAACGCTTGCGACAACCGGCACGGCGTAGCCCGGCTGATAGCGCAGCAGCAGCGCGCGCAGTTTCTCTTCTTCAATGGGTTTGGCCAGATAATCGTTCATCCCGGCGCTGAGCAGTTTTTCTTTCTGTCCTGACATCGCGTGGGCTGTCACTGCGATAATCGGCGTATGCTGCTGTTGCGGCAGTTTGCGGATAAGTTCGCAGGCGTGAATGCCATCCATATCTGGCATCTGGATATCCATCAGAATAATGTCGAACGGCTGAAGCATGGCACGCTCCACCGCCTGATGCCCGCTCTCGCACAACACCACATGCTGCACCATATCCTCCAGCAGCGCGCCGATAAGCTTCAGGTTAGCCGGATTATCATCCACGGCCATCACCGTCATCGGCATCCTGCTCTGATCGCCGTCTGGCAGTTCGCGGGCATGAATAAGACGACAATGCTCCAGCAGCAGCGGCATTAAACGCGTGGCCGTCACCGGTTTCAGGAGGCAGGCGCTGGCTCCCTCTTTTTTCAGCATCTCGGCGTTGATCTGCGCGTGGCACGGCAGGGCGAGGATCAGACAATCCGTGAGCGTCGCCGCGCGGGCCAGCTGATCGTGGCGCATCGACAGCGGTTCGCGGTCCGTGACCGGGGCGGCAAAGAGCAGGATGTCGTAATGCGCCTGCGGAAGCGTTGCCAGATCCGGGCTATAGACAACCGTGAGCGGCGTATTGGCGAGCAGATCTCGCGTGCTTTTCGCCGCCGCTTCGTTTTTCTCGACATACGCCAGACGCATCCCCGCCAGCATGTCGGTGGCATGGCGATCCACCAGCGCGTTAGGGTTCAGGTCGAGACTGATATGGAACCAGAACGTCGAGCCGCGATGCGGCTGACTGTGGAACGAAATATCGCCGCCCATTTCGTTCACCAGTTTCTGGGTGATGACCAGCCCAAGCCCGGTGCCGCCGTGACGGCGTGAAATACTGGCGTCGGCCTGGCGGAACGCCTGGAACAGACGCGACTGATCGCGCTCCGGGATGCCGATGCCGGTATCGCGGATTTGCACTTCAATCTGCACCTTGTTGTTACTGATGGCGCGCTTCTCAACCACGATGTCGATATTGCCGTGGTCGGTGAATTTAATGGCGTTGCCGACCAGATTGGTGATCACCTGTTGAAGGCGCAGCGGGTCGCCAATGACATTATCCGGCACGTCGTGCCGCACGCTGATGGTCAGCTCCAGCCCTTTGTCATGCGCGGAGTGCGCGAGCAGCGTGACCACTTCATCCAGCGTGCTGCGCAGCGGGAACGGAATGCTTTCCAGCAGCAGTTTCCCGGCTTCAAGCTTCGAGAAATCGAGTACGTCGTTAATGATGCTAAGCAGGTTATTCGCCGAGCGCTCGATCGTATTGAGATGGTCGCGCTGGGTAGGGGTCAGATCGGTTTTCAGCGTCAGGCGGGTAAAGCCAATCACGCCATTCAGCGGCGTGCGCAGCTCGTGAGACATATTGGCAAGGAACTCAGATTTAATGCGCGCCGCTTCCTGGGCGCGTTTTTTTGCCAGATCCAGTTCGACGTTCTGGATCTCCATCTGTTCCAGCGTTTCGCGCAGATCGGATGTCGCCTGGTCTATGTTGTGCTGCATCTCTTCGTGGTAGGCGGCAAGCGACATCGCCATCGAGTTGATGCCGTTCTTCAGCATATCCAGCTCGCCCAGCATAAAGCCTTCCACGCGGCTGTCGAGCTGGCCGCGGCGGATGCGGTCGACGGTGTTAACCATATTGCGGATAGGCGCGGTGACGTCGCGCATCAGGCGCCAGGCGAACAGCACCGCGCAGGCCATACAAATCAGCATCATCAGCAGTGAAATCGCGATCTCCTGATATTGCTGAAGCCGTACCGATCTCAGATCAAGCTCCAGCGCCACGTAGCCCAGCGGATTAGCGCTGAGCTTGGCGTCAGAGACTTCAGATTCATCAGGAGAATAGCGCTCTGACACCACCGGCGTTCGCAATATCAGCATATCGTCGCGGCGCGTGACGCTAAGGCCGGTCGGCAGCGCTGCGCCGTTCGGGAGCTGAAGTTCGGACGGGTCAAGCTGATAATTAGAGGTGACAAACAGTTTATTGTCGCGATCGTAAACGGAAATGGCGCGTACAATTTCTGAATGCCGACGATGCAGTACGCTGACCAACTGGCGCACCGACTCCTTATTTTGCAGGCTCATGCCATATTCGCTGGCAACCGCCAGCGGCTCGATAATACTTGCTCCGGCGTCTTCCAGCTGGCGCTGCAAATCGTGATAGCGGTGCACAACGAAGAAAACGCTGAGCAGCAGGCCGATAATAAACGTGGGCGCCAGGATAAGAATCATCATCCGCGCCCGCAGGCTGTAGTTGGTCATGGGGTTCCGTTATGGGACAATCAGCGACATTCAGTTTATGTGAGAAATTTCCTGGCGATGGCGCAATTCTACTCTGCAAAGCGACGCGTGACGACGCGTGAAATCATAACCGTGGCGGCCGACGGCCTCGATGCCTTTGGGCAGGGCGTGGCGCGCCACCACGGCAAAGCGCTGTTTATTCCCGGTTTATTGCCTGGCGAGCACGCGGAAGTGGTGCTCAGCGAAGAGAAAAAACAGTTCGCGCGCGGTGAAGTCAAAAAACGGCTTTCGCAAAGCCCCGAGCGCGTGACGCCGCTATGCCCGCATTTTGGCGTATGCGGCGGCTGCCAGCAACAGCATGCCAGCGTTGAATTACAGCAGCGCAGTAAAGCGCAGGCGCTGGGGCGGATGATGAAGCGCGAGGTGGATGAGGTCATCAGCGGGCCGGCGTGGGGCTACCGCCGCCGGGCGCGTCTGAGCCTGAATTTCTCGCCGCGCAAACCAGGCTTACAGATGGGGTTTCGCAAGGCGGGCTCAAACGATCTGGTGGATGTGCATCGCTGCCCTGTGCTTGTGCCCCGTCTTGAGGCGTTACTACCGAAACTGCGCGAGTGCTTAAGTAGCCTCAATGGCGTGCGTCATCTTGGCCATGTTGAACTGGTGGACGTTACCAGCGGTCCGCTGATGGTGTTGCGCCACCTCAAGCCGCTCAACGCTTGCGATCGCGAAAAACTGGAATGCTTTTCGCATTCCGAAGGCGTGGCGCTGTACCTTGCGCCAGAGAGCGATACCCTTGAGAACCTTAACGGCGAGATGCCGTGGTATGAATTTGACGGCCTGCGGCTCACCTTCAGCCCGCGCGATTTCATTCAGGTCAACGATGCCGTAAACCAGCAGATGGTGGCCCGCGCGCTGGAATGGCTGGATATTCAGCCTGGCGAGCGCGTGCTGGATCTGTTCTGCGGCATGGGCAACTTTACCTTGCCGCTGGCCCGGCGCGCGGAAAGCGTGGTGGGCGTGGAAGGGGTTGCGGCGCTGGTGGAGAAAGGCAGCTATAATGCCGGTCTTAACACCTTGAAAAATGTCACCTTCTTTCAGCATAACCTGGAAGAGGACGTTACCCGGCAGCCGTGGGCGCAGCAGGGGTTTGATAAAGTGCTACTCGATCCGGCGCGCGCGGGCGCGGCGGGCGTGATGCAGCATATTGTGAAATTAAAACCGCGTCGGGTGGTCTATGTCTCCTGTAACCCTTCCACGCTGATGCGTGACAGTGAGGCGCTGCTCGCGGCGGGCTATCGCACCGGACGGCTGGCGATGCTGGATATGTTCCCGCATACCAGCCATCTGGAATCGATGGCGTTGTTTGAAAGAGATTAAGTAGTCAGGCCGCCGCGCGGTGCGGGCAGGCTGTCCCGAAAGGAGAGGACGATGGTTGCGGTAAGAAGTGCACATCTTAATAAAGCTGGCGAATTTGACCATGAAAAATGGGTGGCGAGCCTCGGCATCGCCAGTCAGCCGTCGTGTGAACGCTTAACCGAAACCTGGCGCTATTGCGAGCAGCAGACTCAGGGACACCCGCAGGCGGAACTCCTGCTCTGGCGCGGCGTGGAGATGGTTGAAATCCTCACCATGCTGAGTATGGACATCGATACGCTGCGCGCCGCGCTGCTCTTCCCGCTGGTGGACAGCGGCGTGGTGAGCGAAGAGGTGTTGACAGAGAGCGTTGGCAAATCCGTCGTCGGGTTAATCCATGGCGTGCGCGATATGGCCGCCATTCGCCAGCTCAAAGCCACGCATCACGATTCCGTCTCTTCCGAACAGGTCGATAACGTACGCCGCATGCTGCTGGCGATGGTCGATGACTTCCGCTGCGTGGTGATTAAACTCGCGGAGCGCATCGCGCATCTGCGCGAGGTGAAAGACGCGCCGGAAGATGAACGCGTCCTGGCGGCGAAAGAGTGCACCAATATCTATGCGCCGCTGGCGAACCGTCTTGGCATCGGCCAGCTCAAATGGGAGCTGGAAGATTTCTGCTTCCGCTATCTGCATCCGGACGAATACAAACGCATCGCGAAGCTGCTGCATGAGCGGCGCATCGATCGCGAGCATTATATCGACGAATTTGTGACGCACCTGCGCACCGCCATGAAGGAAGAGGGCGTGAAGGCGGAGGTCTACGGGCGTCCGAAACATATCTACAGCATCTGGCGCAAGATGCAGAAAAAGCATCTGGCGTTTGACGAACTGTTTGACGTGCGTGCCGTGCGCATTGTCGCGGAGCGCCTTCAGGACTGCTACGCCGCGCTCGGGATCGTGCATACGCACTATCGCCATCTGCCCGATGAATTTGATGATTACGTCGCCAACCCGAAACCCAACGGCTACCAGTCCATTCATACCGTGGTGCTTGGCCCCGGCGGTAAAACCGTTGAAATCCAGATCCGCACCAAACAGATGCATGAAGAGTCTGAGCTCGGCGTGGCGGCGCACTGGAAGTACAAAGAGGGCGCGGCAAGCGGCGTGCGCAACGGCCATGAAGACCGTATCGCCTGGCTGCGTAAACTCATCGCCTGGCAGGAAGAGATGGCGGATTCCGGCGAGATGCTCGACGAGCTGCGCAGTCAGGTCTTTGATGACCGCGTCTACGTGTTTACCCCGAAAGGCGATGTCGTCGACCTGCCCGCAGGCTCCACGCCGCTCGATTTCGCCTACCACATCCACAGCGATGTCGGGCATCGCTGCATCGGCGCGAAAATCGGCGGCAGGATCGTGCCGTTTACCTATCAGCTGCAAATGGGCGATCAGATTGAAATCATCACCCAGAAACAGCCGAACCCGAGCCGCGACTGGCTGAACCCGAACCTCGGCTACGTCGGCACCAGCCGCGCGCGCGCCAAAATTCACGCCTGGTTCCGCAAACAGGATCGCGATAAAAACATTATCGCCGGTCGTCAGATCCTCGACGACGAGCTGGCGCATCTTGGCATCAGCCTGAAAGAAGCCGAAAAACACCTGCTGCCGCGCTACAACTTCAATGAAGTCGACGAGCTGCTGGCGGCGATTGGCGGGGGCGATATTCGCCTTAACCAGATGGTGAATTTCCTTCAGGCGCAGTTTAACAAGCCCAGCGCAGAGGAGCAGGACGCCGCGGCGTTGCGCCAGTTGCAGCAAAAAACCTACACGCCGCAGGGGCGCAGCACCCGTGATAATGGCCGCGTGGTGGTCGAGGGCGTCGGTAATCTGATGCACCATATCGCCCGCTGCTGCCAGCCAATCCCGGGCGACGATATCGTCGGCTTTATTACCCAGGGCCGCGGCATCTCTATCCACCGCGCCGATTGCGACCAGCTGGCGGAGCTGCAGTCGCATGCGCCGGAACGCATTGTCGATGCGGTATGGGGCGAAAGCTACTCGGCGGGTTATTCGCTTGTCGTGCGCGTGACGGCCAATGACCGCAGCGGTTTGCTGCGCGATATCACCACGATCCTTGCTAACGAAAAGGTCAATGTGCTTGGCGTGACCAGCCGCAGCGAGACCCGCCAGCAACTGGCGACCATCGATATGGAAATCGAAATCTATAACCTTCAGGTGCTTGGCCGCGTGCTTGGCAAACTCAATCAGGTGCCTGATGTCATCGATGCGCGCCGCCTGCACGGCGGCTGACGCGCGCGGCGGCGTCGTGCGGCAACGCCGCGCCGCCTTTATTTTCTCCTCCAGCGTGAGGCGCGTGGCGGTTCTCTCCACGTCTGTTTTATAAGGACTTTCCATGACTCAAATCGACCGCCTGCTCGGCATTATGAAGCGTTTGCGTGACCCGCAAACCGGCTGCCCGTGGGATAAAGAACAAACCTTCGCGACCATCGCCCCATATACGCTTGAAGAAACCTATGAAGTGCTCGACGCGATTGCGCGTGAGGATTTCGACGATCTGCGCGGCGAGCTGGGCGACCTGCTGTTCCAGGTGGTGTTTTACGCCCAGATGGCGCAGGAAGAGGGGCGTTTTAATTTCGACGATATCTGCGCGGCCATCAGCGATAAGCTTGAGCGCCGTCACCCGCATATTTTTGGCGACGCGGATTTCGGCAACAGCGCTGAGGTATTGGTCAACTGGGAGAAAACCAAAAGCGCCGAGCGCGCGGAAAAAGCGCAGCATTCGGCGCTGGACGATATTCCGGAAAGCCTGCCGGCGCTAATGCGCGCGCAGAAAATCCAGAAACGCTGTTCGGCGGTCGGCTTTGACTGGACATCGCTTGGCCCGGTGGTCGACAAAGTGCATGAAGAAATAGACGAAGTGATGCACGAGGCGCAACAGGCGGTTATTGACGAGGCGAAACTGGAAGAAGAGATCGGCGATTTACTGTTCGCGACCGTCAATCTTTCCCGCCATCTGGGAGCGAAAGCCGAGACCGCGTTGCAAAAAGCCAACCGCAAGTTTGAGCGTCGGTTCCGCCAGGTCGAGGCGATTATTCGCGCGCAGGGCCTGGAAATGGAGCAGGCGAGCCTCGAACAAATGGAAGCGGCATGGCAAACCGTTAAACGCCAGGAAGTTGAAAGTTAACGGTTTTCCGCATCAAGCGCGTGTTGTGGACATTTATTTCCAACAAGCGCTTGATTTGCGTCAAAAACATTTCTTCGAAAAGGGCTATTTTCTACCGGCTTGGGTCTGGCGAGGCCAGGGGGTGTTTGTGAAGAATGAAAGTTTGTGACCCCCGTTCTGTTCGGGTATACTACTTTCCCGTCCTGGTTATTCCATCGTCTTTAAACCTAACTTCTCAGGTTCAGCATGACAACGAACTATATTTTTGTGACCGGCGGGGTCGTTTCCTCTCTGGGTAAAGGCATTGCCGCAGCCTCCCTCGCAGCCATTCTTGAAGCCCGTGGCCTCAACGTGACTATCATGAAGCTGGATCCGTATATCAACGTCGATCCGGGCACCATGAGCCCAATCCAACACGGGGAAGTGTTCGTTACTGAAGACGGCGCTGAAACCGATCTGGACCTGGGGCACTACGAGCGTTTTATCCGCACCCGCATGACGCGTCGCAACAACTTCACGACAGGTCGTATCTACTCTGAAGTTCTGCGTAAAGAGCGCCGTGGCGACTACCTGGGCGCGACCGTTCAGGTTATTCCGCACATCACCAACGCTATCAAAGAACGCATTCTGGCGGGCGGCGAAGGCCATGACGTCGTGCTGGTTGAAATCGGCGGCACCGTGGGCGATATCGAATCCCTGCCGTTCCTTGAAGCCATTCGTCAGATGGCGGTTGAAGTGGGTCGCGAACACACGATGTTCATGCACCTGACGCTGGTGCCGTATATGGCGGCGGCTGGTGAAGTGAAAACCAAACCGACTCAGCACTCCGTTAAAGAATTGCTTTCTATCGGTATTCAGCCGGATGTGCTGATTTGCCGTTCCGATCGCGCCGTTCCGGCCAACGAACGCGCCAAAATCGCTTTGTTCTGTAACGTTCCGGAAAAAGCGGTTATTTCTCTGAAAGATGTCGATTCCATCTATAAAATTCCAGGCCTGTTGAAATCGCAGGGGCTGGACGATTATATTTGTAAACGATTCAGCCTGAACTGTCCGGAAGCTAACCTGTCTGAATGGGAACAGGTTATTTATGAAGAAGCGAATCCGGCGGGCGAAGTCACTATCGGTATGGTCGGCAAGTACATTGAACTGCCGGACGCCTATAAATCGGTTATCGAGGCGCTGAAACACGGCGGCCTGAAGAACCGCGTGACCGTCAATATCAAGCTTATCGATTCGCAGGACGTAGAAACCCGCGGCGAAGAGTTGCTCAAAGGTCTGGATGCGATCCTGATCCCTGGCGGCTTTGGCTATCGCGGCGTGGAAGGCAAAATCGCCACCGCGCGCTACGCCCGTGAAAACAACATTCCTTACCTCGGCATCTGCCTCGGTATGCAGGTTGCGATGATTGAATATGCACGCCACGTGGCGGGCATGGAGAACGCCAACTCCACAGAATTTGTGCCAGACTGTAAGTACCCGGTCGTGGCGCTCATCACCGAATGGCGTGATGAAAACGGTAATGTTGAGACGCGTACTGAGAAGAGCGATCTCGGCGGGACGATGCGTCTGGGCGCGCAGCAGTGCCAGCTGTCAGACGACAGCCTGGTGCGCAAGCTGTATGGCGAGCCAGTTATTACGGAACGTCATCGCCATCGTTATGAAGTCAACAACATGTTGTTGAAGCAGATTGAAGCAGCTGGCCTGCGCGTTGCGGGCCGTTCCGGTGATGATCAGTTGGTCGAGATCATCGAAGTGCCAAATCATCCGTGGTTTGTTGCTTGTCAGTTCCACCCGGAATTTACTTCCACACCGCGCGACGGGCATCCGCTGTTTGCAGGCTTCGTTAAAGCCGCCAGCGAGTACCAGAAACGCCAGGCGAAGTAAGCAGAGTTAGAACGGCAACGCGCGACCCTTTCGCGCGTTGTTTGTCTGGAGTTTTAGTTTAACTTGTACTGAGGAAAATCTAATGTCCAAAATCGTTAAAGTCATCGGTCGTGAAATCATCGACTCCCGTGGTAACCCGACTGTTGAAGCCGAAGTTCACCTGGAAGGCGGTTTCGTAGGTATGGCTGCTGCCCCGTCAGGTGCTTCCACTGGTTCCCGCGAAGCGCTGGAACTGCGCGATGGCGACAAATCCCGTTTCCTGGGCAAAGGCGTAACCAAAGCGGTTG
Source organism: Cronobacter turicensis (assembly GCF_041222865.1). Classification (NCBI taxonomy): domain Bacteria; kingdom Pseudomonadati; phylum Pseudomonadota; class Gammaproteobacteria; order Enterobacterales; family Enterobacteriaceae; genus Cronobacter; species Cronobacter turicensis. Next base: position 879,721 of record NZ_CP165997.1, read on the forward strand.
GCGCGGTTAACGGCCCGATCGCTCAGGCTATCGTTGGCAAAGATGCTAAAGATCAGGCTGGTATCGACAAGATCATGATCGATCTGGACGGTACTGAAAACAAATCTAACTTCGGTGCAAACGCCATTCTGGCCGTTTCTCTGGCTGCTGCTAAAGCTGCTGCTGCTTCCAAAGGCATGCCGCTGTACGAGCACATCGCTGAACTGAACGGCACCCCGGGCAAATTCTCTATGCCGGTTCCGATGATGAACATCATCAACGGCGGCGAGCACGCTGACAACAACGTTGATATCCAGGAATTCATGATCCAGCCGGTTGGCGCTTCCAGCGTTAAAGAAGCTATCCGCATGGGTTCTGAAGTTTTCCATCACCTGGCGAAAGTGCTGAAAAGCAAAGGCATGAACACCGCTGTAGGTGACGAAGGCGGCTACGCGCCGAACCTGGGTTCTAACGCCGAAGCTCTGGCTGTTATCGCTGAAGCGGTAAAAGCAGCGGGCTACGAACTGGGCAAAGACATCACCCTGGCGATGGACTGCGCAGCGTCTGAATTCTACAAAGACGGTAAATACGTTCTGGCCGGCGAAGGCAACAAAGCGTTCACCTCTGAAGAGTTCACTCACTTCCTGGAAGACCTGACCAAACAGTACCCGATCGTTTCTATCGAAGACGGTCTGGACGAGTCTGACTGGGACGGTTTTGCTTACCAGACTAAAGTACTGGGCGACAAAATCCAGCTGGTGGGCGACGACCTGTTCGTAACCAACACCAAAATCCTGAAAGAAGGCATCGAGAAAGGCATCGCTAACTCCATCCTGATCAAATTCAACCAGATCGGTTCTCTGACCGAAACTCTGGCTGCGATCAAAATGGCGAAAGACGCTGGCTACACCGCTGTCATCTCTCACCGTTCTGGCGAAACTGAAGACGCGACCATCGCTGACCTGGCGGTAGGTACTGCGGCTGGCCAGATCAAAACCGGTTCCATGAGCCGTTCTGACCGCGTTGCTAAATACAACCAGCTGATTCGTATCGAAGAAGCGCTGGGCGAAAAAGCACCGTTCAACGGCCGTAAAGAGATCAAAGGCCAGGCATAATCGCCCGACCTTTTACTCAGAAGAATGCCAGTCGATTGACTGGCATTTTTTTACTTAAAATCGACTTCCATCTGCTGCGGAATAGTCAACCCATGCGTGGTTTGCACGCAGCGTGCAATATAGTCAGTAAAGCGCGGCGGTTTTGGCATCCCGAGTTTCAGCAGCTTATCGTTACTGAAACGCACATTCAGCGTGGCGAACGCGCCATATAAACGCATCGCTTTCAGCATCAGGCGCTCATTACACGGCCCGAAAATATCTTTCAGTTCACGACGCATTTTCACTAACGTTTCATAGCTCACCTGCGCGTAATGATCCGCAATCGGCGCTTTTTCCTGGGCCTTCGCCATCGCGATATCAATATCCGCAAAACGCACGCTGTTCTCTTCACCGGCGGAAATATGGACAACTTCGCCTCGTGCCATCTCTTTGTGCAGAAGCAGCAGTAGCGCTTCGGCGCAATAATCCACCGGGATCACATCCACGCGATCTTCCAGCGAGCACATAAATTTCTGAAGCATCAGCCCCATGCTGAAGACCCAGAAAATACTGGTGGAGGGCTGGCAGCCGTGATGAGTATGCCCGACGACGATAGAAGGACGGGCGATCACCAGCGGCAGCTGTGGGCAGTGCTGGCGCATCAGTTGTTCAATGGCCGATTTCGAATGCGTATAGGCGACAAGATGCTCGGCGTTTTCGCGGAACTCGGCGCTTTCAGGCACCAGCGAATGCGGCTCGGGCGTACACGACATCGCCGTGCCGACGTGCAGAAAGCGCTGCAAACCTGCGACGTCAGCCATACGGCGGGCGAACGCCAGCGTTCCTTCAACATTCACCTTCCAGATAAGCGGATTATTGCCAAACGACGCTACGGCCGCGCAGTTAATAACGTGCGTCACGCTATCCAGACGCGGGTCGTGCAGAAAACTCTCCGGCTCGCCTAAATCGCCGCACAGTATATGCGAGGCGTTCAGCATCGAAAGCTGTGCCTCACTGAGATTAAATTTACGCATATTGCTGAGCACGCGCGTCAGCCCGGCTTCGCTGTCTCCGGCACGTACCAGCAGTAATAAATCGACCTTCTCATTGCGCTGAAGAATTTTCTCTAATACTGCTCCGCCCAGAAAACCCGTTACGCCCGTTATTAATAAAGTTGTCATTGATGTTATTCCACCTGGGTTAATTGGGCGGATTGTAGGACCAGAAAAGTAAACGGCGCGTAAATAAGGGTGCGGGGTAAAAAAGCGGAAATTAAGGTTATTTTAAGGAAAGTCGCAAATGGGATTAATATGGGACAGCGAAACCAGAAAAAAAGTCCATGCGTATTAAACAAAATGGTTATGTTACTGAAATTTATTGTTTTTAATTGTTAATTGCAGTCAATTAACAGCGCGTAAAAAGAATCAGATAAGCCATAAAAATTACGTCTGGTTACATTATTGATGATTTTAAAAAGGCGTTGCAGATTATTCGCATCCTGCAACGCCGGACTATTACAGCAATAAAGGCAGCGTGGCGCTGGCCGTCTGCTGGCTGATTTCAGTGTAACGGCTGTCAGACGCTATCAGCGACGCCGTTAATAACTCCACCAGCAACATCGCGCCCACTTTGGCGTTCAGCGCGCCGGCGTTAAGGGGGCCTTCCGGCTTGGCGGCCACAAGCAGCATATCGCTTATTGATGCCAGCGGGCTGCGCGGCGTGTTGCTCAGCGTGAGAACAGGCGCCCCGGCTTTTCGCGCGAGCTTCACGGCATGCAGCAGATCACGGGTTGAGCCGGAGCTGGAAATGGCGACCACCAGATCCCTTTCACCAAGCGTCGTGGCGTTCATCGACGCCCGGTGCATGTCGCTGAACAGGTGTGCCGGTTTACCGAGCCGCAGCAGCTTGTAATGCAAATACTCGCCGATAATCGCGCTCGCCGCGACGCCGTAAATCTGCACCGAACCCGCCTGATGCAGCGCCTGCGCGGCCCGCTCAAGCATAGCGCGATCCAGCAATTGCGCGGTATCGCGCAGCGCCTGCACCGACTCCTCCACCAGCGCGTCCAGCGCATCGCCGTTTTGCGCGCGAGGCGCCTGCCCGCGCTGCACATCCAGCGCCAGCGCCATTTTAAATTCGGTATAGCCTTTGCACCCGAGCGTGCGGCACAACCGCGTCACGCTGGCCTCGCTGGTGTCGCTCTCACGGGCAAGCTCGGTAATGGTCAGGTAGAGCACACGCGCCGGATCGCCCAGTACATATTCCCCGAGTTTGCGCTGCGTGGGGCTAAACCCTGACAGCTCCTGGCGCAGCTTAAGCAGTAAATTTTCATGGTCAGACATAACAGGATCCTGAAGCACCGACGACTGCCGATGAGTGTGCGGGAAAGGCCGCTATCAATGCCAGCCATTTTAAAAAAGTATGATCGGCTTCGCTATTGCTGATGATAATTTTCACTATATATTTTTAATGTGATAAATATTTTCATCATAACAACGACGGGGATTTCATCATGGCATTTTTCAGCGGAACATCTTCAGGGCGCTGGTTTGAAAAGGCGCAGCGGTTTGGCAAGTCATTTATGTTGCCGATTGCCGTGTTACCGGCGGCAGGTCTCTTGCTCGGCGTGGGCGGCGCGCTCTCCAATCCCAACACGCTGACGGCTTATCCGTTTCTCGATGTCGGCTGGCTGCAGGCGATTTTCACGATCATGAGCAGCGCCGGGGCCATCGTCTTCGCGAATCTGTCGGTGCTGTTTGCCGTCGGCGTGGCGGTGGGCCTGGCGCGTACCGATAAAGGCACTGCGGGCCTCGCCGCGTTACTGGCCTTTCTGGTGATGAACGCCACCATCAATGCGCTGCTGACCCTGACCGGCCAGCTCGCGCAGAGCAATCCTGGCGCGGTCGGGCAGGGAATGGTGCTCGGCATTCAGACGCTGGAGACCGGCGTTTTCGGCGGCGTCGTTATCGGTCTGGTCACGTGCGCGCTGCACCAGCGGTTTAATAAAATCGCGTTGCCGCAGTTTCTGGGCTTTTTTGGCGGATCGCGGTTTGTGCCCATTATCAGCGCGCTGGCGGCGATTGTGGTCGGCGCGGCGATGACCATCGTCTGGCCGCATTTTCAGAAAATGATTTTCGGGCTTGGCGGGCTGGTTGAGGCGACCGGTTATGTCGGCACGCTGCTGTATGGTTTTATCCTGCGTATGCTTGGCCCGTTCGGCCTGCATCACATCTTCTATCTGCCTTTCTGGACGACGGCGCTTGGCGGCAGCGAAATCGTCAACGGCCAGCTGGTGGAAGGCACGCAGCGCATCTTCTTCGCACAACTTGCTGACCCGACGACGACGCAGTTTTATATCGGCACGTCGCGGTTTATGTCGGGGCGCTTCATCACCATGATGTTCGGCCTGATCGGCGCATGCCTTGCGATGTACCACACGGCGAAGCCGGAGAATAAAAAGCGCGTCGCCGGGCTGCTACTCTCTGCGGCGCTGACCTCATTTTTGACCGGCATCACCGAGCCAATTGAGTTTTCCTTCCTGTTTGTCGCGCCCGTGCTGTATGTCATTCACGCCTTCTTCGACGGGCTGGCTTTTATGCTGGCGCACATTCTGCACATCACTATCGGCCAGACGTTCTCGGGCGGTTTTATCGATTTCATTCTCTTTGGCGTCTTGCAGGGCGAGGCGAAAACGCACTGGCTGATGGTGCCGCTGGTCGGCGTGCCGTGGTTTTTCCTCTATTACTTCACCTTCCGTTTCCTGATCACGCGTTTCGACTTCGCCACACCAGGCCGGGAAAAAGAAACTCAGGAAAGCGTGGCGATGAAAGACAGCGAGCGGGCGCAGGCCGTGGTGGCCGGGCTTGGCGGGCGGGATAACCTTCAGGAAGTTGACTGCTGCGCCACGCGGTTACGCGTCACCGTGAACGACGGAACCAAAGTGGATGAGGCCGCGCTGAAAGTGACCGGCGCGCGCGGCGTGATCCTGCGCGGCAACGGTGTGCAGGTTATCTACGGTCCGCACGTCACGATTATTAAAAACGAAATCGAAGAGTTATTAAGCTGAGGTCAACGATGTTAGAGCACATCAAAGGAAAGCTGGTGGTCTCCTGCCAGGCGCTGGAAAACGAACCACTGCACAGCCCATTTATTATGGGGCGAATGGCGCTGGCCGCCGCGCAGGGCGGGGCGGCGGGGATCCGCGCCAATAGCGTGGCGGATATTCGGGCGATTAAAGAACAGGTGGCGCTGCCGGTCATCGGCATCATCAAGCGGGACTATCCCGCAAGCGACGTGTTTATCACCGCGACGATGCGCGAAATCACTGAATTAATGGACGCCGCGCCAGAGATGATAGCGCTCGACGCCACCGCGCGCCCGCGCCCCGGCGGCGAAACGCTCGAACAGCTCGTTGGGAAGATCCGGCTTACCTGGCCAGAGGTACTGCTGATGGCGGATGTCTCAAGCGTTGAAGAGGCCGTAACGGCCGAAGCGCTCGGTTTCGACTGCGTGGGCACCACGCTTTACGGCTATACGGCGAACACCCAGGGGCATCGCCTCCCGGAGAACGATTTTGCGCTGCTAAAAGCCGTGCTGGCGGCGGTGACGGTCCCGGTTATCGCCGAAGGCAATGTAGATACGCCCGAGGGCGCGGCGCGCTGCCTGGCGCTGGGCGCGCACGCGGTGGTGGTGGGCGGGGCTATTACACGCCCGCAGCAGATTACCCGCCGCTTTGCCGACGCGCTGCGCTCACCAGTTGTCTGACGAGCCGCCGCCATCGCTGGATCCGCCATCGCCCGAGCTGACGCTGTCGTGGCTGCTGTGATGGCTGGCGCTGTCGCCGCCTGAGGAAGAATGAAGGTGGCTGGTCGCAAGCCAGGCGGAGGAGGCGTCGCCTGACGACTCCCCGCCGCCTGTCGCGCTGAGTCGATAATTCGGGAAGGCAAACAGCACGACCAGCGCCAGGATCATCAGCAAAAAGGGCACAGAAAAGCTAAGCCAGAGAAACGGCTCCACCCAGGGGACGAAATTGCTGGTGATGGCAAGCGCGGGCGTCAGCAGGCAGAAGGTGCCGAAAAAAAGCGTCACCAGCGTTTTCTTTTTGCGCAGCATGATTAAGGCAAACAGCACGATGGCGAGAACAGGCAGCGCCAGCCAGTAAGAGAAATTCAGCAGCAACGGTTTTAGCCAGGCCTGTACCCAGGAAGGCGATGCCGCAGGCGGCAGCGGCTGATGGCTGAGCAGCGCGTCGATACCGGTAAGCCCCTGACGCAGGCCTTCGGTGAGATCGCCCGCCCTGAACCAGGGCAGCATATACTCTTTAATTACCCTGCTCGCCAGTTCATCCGGAATCGTCTTCTGCAGCCCGCGTCCCGTTTCGATGCGTACCTGACGATCGTGCCAGGCGACCAGGATCAGCACGCCATCGTTGCGCTGCGCATTGCCGAGCCGCCAGGTGTTGAAGGCGCGCGTCGCAAAACTCTCCAGGTTGTCGCCTTTTAATTCCGGTAACACCAGAATTGCCGTTTGCGCGTGGGTGCGGGTATTGATAGCTGACACATCGTCAAGCAAGGCCACGTATTCCTGGCCGCTCAGCATATCGGCGGGATCGTTGATAACGCCACGCATCGGCGGCACGTCGAGGGGCTGCGCCAGCACGCTGACGTTCACTAACATCAGCGCTACCGTCAGAATGAATGACGTTAATGTGCGTACCATAACTTTCGCCTTTTCCTTGTTATCCGGCTGGCCGAGCCGCGCCATAGTAACCGTCGTCTTATGGCCCTGCCAATGCCCTGGAATTGAGGGGCAAATGCGCATCAGTCCTGGCGACGGCTTCCGGTAAGGCGCAAATGGCACATGCTAGTCTGGCGGTTATCTGTAATAATTACCGTTTTAGTCATCAACCGAGTGAATCATGCAGTACCCGATTAATGAGATGTTTCAGACCCTGCAGGGCGAGGGTTATTTTACCGGCGTGCCCGCCATTTTTATTCGTCTGCAGGGATGCCCCGTAGGTTGTGCCTGGTGCGATACCAAACACACCTGGGAGACGCTCGCCGATCGGGAAGTGTCGCTTTTCAGCATTATCGCGAAAACCAAAGAGAGCGATAAATGGGGTTCGGCGAGTCCGGAAGAGCTGCTGGCGGCGATTGAGCGCCAGGCCTATACCGCGCGCCATGTGGTTATCACCGGCGGTGAGCCGTGTATCCACGATCTGCTGCCCTTAACGGAGCTTCTGGAAGCGCACGGTTATAGCTGCCAGATTGAAACCAGCGGCACCCATGAGGTGCGCTGCACCACAGGGACCTGGGTGACCGTATCGCCGAAGGTGAATATGCGCGGCGGGTACGAGGTGCTGGATCAGGCGCTGATGCGTGCCGATGAAATCAAGCACCCGGTAGGGCGTATGCGTGATATCGAGGCGCTGGATGAACTGCTGGCGCGCCTGCATGACGAAAGACAGCGGGTAATTGCGCTTCAGCCGATTAGCCAGAAGGACGATGCGACCCGCCTGTGCATTGAGACCTGTATCGCCCGCAACTGGCGGTTGTCGATGCAGACGCACAAGTATCTGAATATCGCATAAAAAAGAGGGGCATAAGCCCCTCTTTTTTTATGTATGGCAGGTGAACGGTGGGTGCGCTTCGCTTACCCACCCTACGAGAATGGCATCGCGTTTGTATTGTAGGGCGGGTAAGCGCAGCGCACCCGCCATCAAAACGCCAGCACCTTATTCGCCGCGATACACGCAACCGGCGGTGCAGGTCTCTTTAATCATCACCGCGCTCAGCAGCGGCAGACGCGGTTTCATCTGAGCCCAGATCCAGCGCGCCAGCACTTCGCTGGTCGGGTTTTCAAGCCCCGGAATATCGTTCAGATAATAGTGATCCAGGCTATCGTAAATCGGTTTAAACGCCGCTTTCAGCTCGGCGAAATCGATAATCCAGCCGGTATGAGGGTCTACCTCGCCCGTTACCTCCAGGCGCACCATAAAAGAGTGTCCGTGCAGACGACCGCACTTGTGGCCTTCGGGGACATGGGGGAGTCGGTGAGCGGCTTCGAAGATAAAATCTTTAAACAGGGTGGTAGGCATAACGCAGTCTCAGTCTTGCTAAAAAAACCGCCGCATAGTACCGGAATTGACCGTTTTTAGCATTAACTAAAACCCTCATAAACGATAAGCGTGCAAAACGCACCGCTAGTTAAAAAAATAACCATTATTTTCAAATAGATATTTAACCCGTTTTAACGCTTATGCTTATTGGTAAAACTGGTTAGTCCATTTGGTTATTTATTATTTCCATCCCTTCTTTAATTGTTATTCTTGCCGCCGTTACCCTTACTTTCTCTTCTGTTTTTGCGATAAAAAAACAGCTTTGCTACTGGAACATAACGACGCATGACGACTCAGGCCCCACCGAACGCTTTGCTCCCGCTCAGCCCGGAGCAGCTGGCTCGCCTTCAGACGGCGACTCATGATTTCACCCCCACGCAGCTCGCCTGGCTTTCGGGCTATTTCTGGGGAATGGTAAACCAACAGCCAGGTGCGGCGGTGGTGCAAACGCCCGCGGCGCCTGCGTCGGTCATTACGCTGATTTCCGCTTCCCAGACCGGCAACGCGCGCCGCGTGGCGGAAGCGCTGCGCGACGATCTGCTGGCGGCGCAGCTCAATGTGAATCTGGTTAACGCGGGCGACTATAAATTCAAACAAATTGCCCAGGAAAAACTGCTGGTCGTCGTGGCCTCTACCCAGGGCGAAGGCGATCCGCCGGAAGAAGCCGTCGCGCTGCACAAATTCCTGCTGTCGAAAAAAGCGCCGAAGCTTGACGGCACGGCGTTCGCGGTCTTTGGTCTTGGCGATACCTCTTATGAGCGCTTCTGTCAGGCCGGTAAAGATTTCGATACCCGCCTTGCGGAGCTTGGCGCCGAGCGCCTGCTGGATCGCGTGGATGCGGATGTCGAATATCAGGCGGCCGCTCAGGCGTGGCGCCAGCGCGTGGTTGACGTACTGAAAGCGCGCGTACCGAAAGAGGCGCCGTCCCAGGCGGCGATCACCGCCAGCGGTACGGTTAATCTGGTCGATTCCACGCCTTACACCAAAGAAGCGCCGCTCACCGCCACGCTCTCGGTGAACCAGAAAATCACCGGGCGTCATTCACAAAAAGATGTGCGCCATATTGAAATCGATCTTGGCGATGCGGGCCTGCGCTATCAGCCGGGCGACGCGCTCGGCGTCTGGTATCAGAACGATCCGGCGCTGGTGCAGGAACTTCTTGAGCTGTTGTGGCTGAAAGGCGACGAGCCGGTCACCGTGGGTGAGAAAACGTTGCCGCTCGGTGAAGCGCTGCAATGGCATTTTGAGCTGACGGTGAACACTGCCGCTATCGTTGAGAACTACGCGACGCTAACCCGCAGCGAAACCTTACTGCCGCTGGTGGGCGATAAAGCGAAGCTGCAACACTATGCCGCCACGACGCCCATCGTCGATATGGCGCGCTTCGCGCCAGCCCAGCTTGACGCTGAACAGCTGATTGGCCTGCTGCGCCCCCTTACGCCGCGTCTTTACTCTATCGCCTCGTCGCAGGCGGAAGCCGAAAACGAAGTGCATATCACTGTCGGCGTGGTGCGTTTTGATATCGAAGGCCGTCCGCGTGCGGGCGGGGCGTCGAGCTATCTTGCCGATCGTCTGGAAGAAGATGGCGAAGTGCGCGTATTCATTGAGCACAACGACAACTTCCGCCTGCCGGCAACGCCAGAAACGCCGGTCATTATGATTGGCCCAGGCACCGGCATCGCGCCGTTCCGCGCCTTCATGCAGCAGCGCGAAGCCGACGGCGCCACTGGTAAAAACTGGCTCTTCTTCGGCAACCCGCACTTTACGGAAGATTTCCTCTATCAGGTTGAATGGCAGCGCTATGTCAAAGAAGGGCTGTTAACCCGCATCGACCTTGCCTGGTCTCGCGATCAGGACCATAAAATTTACGTACAAGACAAAATCCGCGAGCAGGGCGCGGAGCTGTGGCGCTGGATCCAGGAAGGCGCGCACCTTTATGTCTGCGGCGACGCCAATCGCATGGCGAAAGATGTCGAGCAGGCGTTACTGGAAGTGATTGCGGCTTACGGCGGGATGCATGCCGAAGCGGCGGATGAATATTTAAGTGAGCTGCGCGTTGAGCGCCGTTACCAGCGAGACGTCTACTGATGAGCGAAAAATACCCAGGACCTTTGGTGGTCGAAGGAAAACTTTCCGATGCGGAACGCATGAAGCGTGAAAGTAACTTCCTGCGCGGCACCATTGCCGAAGATTTACATGACGGGCTGACCGGCGGGTTTAATGGCGACAACTTTCTGCTGATCCGCTTTCACGGCATGTATCAGCAGGATGACCGCGATATCCGCGCCGAGCGCGCGGCTCAGAAGCTGGAGCCGCGTCACGCGATGATGCTGCGCTGCCGTCTGCCGGGCGGCATCATGACGCCGCAGCAGTGGCTCGCCATCGATAAGTTCGCCGAAGAAAACACGATTTACGGCAGCATTCGTCTGACCAACCGCCAGACGTTCCAGTATCACGGTCTGCTGAAGAAAAACGTCAAGCCGGCGCACCAGATGCTGCACTCGGTCGGCCTTGACGCGCTGGCGACCGCCAACGACATGAACCGTAACGTGCTCTGCACGTCAAACCCGGTCGAGTCGCAATTGCATGCCGAAGCCTACGAGTGGGCGAAGAAGCTCTCTGAGCATCTGCTGCCGCGCACCCGCGCCTACGCAGAGATCTGGCTCGATCAGGAAAAAGTGGCGACCACCGACGAAGAACCGATTCTCGGCGCGACTTATCTGCCGCGTAAGTTCAAAACCACCGTCGTGGTGCCGCCGCAAAACGATGTCGATTTGCATGCAAACGACATGAACTTCATCGCCATTGCGGAAAACGGCAAGCTGGTGGGCTTTAACCTGCTGGTGGGCGGCGGGCTCTCTATTGAGCACGGTAACAAGAAAACCTATGCGCGCACCGCCACCGAGTTTGGCTATATTCCGCTGGAGCATACGCTGGCGGTGGCCGAAGCGGTGGTGACGACCCAGCGCGACTGGGGCAACCGTACCGATCGTAAAAACGCCAAAACCAAATATACGCTGGAGCGCGTCGGGCCTGACGTCTTTAAAGCGGAAGTAGAGCGCCGCGCAGGCGTCACCTTTGAGCCGGTTCGTCCGTATGAATTTACCGGTCGCGGCGATCGCATCGGCTGGGTGAAAGGCATCGATGATAAATGGCACCTGACGCTGTTTATCGAAAACGGCCGTATTCTCGATTTCCCGGACAAGCCGCTGAAAACCGGGCTGAAAGAGATAGCCAGGATCCATAAAGGCGATTTCCGGCTGACCGCCAACCAGAACCTGATCGTGGCGGGCGTGCCGGAAGGCGATAAAGCGAAGATCGAACAGATTGCCCGCGCCCACGGACTAATGGCCGGTGTGACGCCGCAGCGCGAAAACTCGATGGCGTGCGTCTCCTTCCCGACCTGCCCACTGGCGATGGCCGAGGCGGAGCGCTTCCTGCCGCAGTTTATCGATAAGGTCGACGGGATCATGGCGAAGCATGGCCTGGCGGAAGAACACATTGTTCTGCGCGTGACCGGCTGCCCGAACGGCTGCGGCCGCGCGATGCTGGCGGAGCTGGGCCTTGTGGGCAAAGCGCCGGGGCGTTACAACCTGCATCTGGGCGGCAACCGCATCGGTACGCGTATTCCGCGGATGTATCGTGAAAACATCACCGAGTCGGAGATCCTCGATAATATCGACGAGCTGGTCGGCCGCTGGGCGCAGGAGCGCGAGCCGGGCGAAGGGTTTGGCGATTTCACGGTGCGCGCCGGGATTATCCGTCCGGTGCTCGATCCGGCGCGGGATTTCTGGGAATAAGCGGTTAGGGTGGCGGGCGGTAACGGTGGATGCGCTGCGCTTATCCACCCTACAACGATTCTGCCAGAACGGATGATTCCGTAGGGCGGGTAAGCGCACCCGCCGCCACACGAAAGGTTGATATTTCCGTAGGGCGGGTAAGCGCAGCGCACCCGCCAGCACGCGCCTGGCGCGTCACCGCCGCACCGGTATCACATTCATGCAAGCGAGGTTCACATGTCTGTACTCGATCTACATGCGCTGAACGCACTGGAAAAAGAGGCCCGCGCCGACGCGCTCGCCGACACCAACGCGCAGCTTGAAGCGTTAAGCGCCGAAGCGCGCGTCAACTGGGCGCTGGAAAACCTGCCGGGCGAGTTTGTGCTCTCCTCAAGTTTCGGCATTCAGGCGGCGGTCTGCCTGCATCTGGTCACACAGCAGCGCCCGGATATTCCGGTGATCCTCACCGATACCGGCTATCTCTTCCCGGAAACCTACCGCTTTATCGACGAGCTGACCGAAAAGCTCAACCTGAACCTGAAAATCTACCGCGCCGAACAAAGCCCGGCCTGGCAGGAAGCGCGCTACGGCAAGCTGTGGGAGCAGGGCGTTGAGGGGATTGAGAAATACAACGACATCAATAAGGTCGAGCCGATGAACCGCGCGCTGAAAGAACTTAACGCGCAAACCTGGTTTGCAGGGCTGCGCCGCGATCAGTCCGGCAGCCGCGCGAATCTGCCGGTACTGGGCGTGCAGCGCGGCGTCTTTAAAATCCTGCCGATTATCGACTGGGACAACCGTACGGTCTATCAGTACCTCCAGAAGCATGGGCTGAAATACCATCCGCTGTGGGACGAAGGCTATCTCTCGGTGGGCGATACCCATACCACCCGCAAATGGGAGCCCGGCATGGCGGAAGAAGAGACCCGATTCTTCGGTCTTAAACGCGAGTGCGGTCTGCACGAAGGCTAATAAAAAGCGCGCCCGGAGGCGCGCTTTTTTACTTCTCCGCTTTCGCCAGCGTTTTCACCAGCGGCAGCAGTACGCGCATCACGTCGCGACAGCGCTTATCGATGCGTCCTGGCAGCGTCTGATCCAGATATTGCAGATTATCCTCGCGGGCATTATGCGCCACGGCCGCGAGCGCGTGGCGGCCGCGATGGCGGGCAGCGTCATTGACGGCGGAAACCGACAGTACCGGAATGCCTGCTTTATCAAACGCGGCGGCGTCATTATCCGCAGGCAACGCGCTGCTGGCCGCCACCGGAATGCCAAAGCGCCGCGCGAGCTTCAGCGCGCTGTCGCGTGTGAGCTGGCGCACCGCGGCAGGCGTGCTTTTACCGCTGGTAAATGCGAGTTTGTCCCCCGCCACCAGATGGCTGAGATTAATCACCAGCAGCGTCTGTTTTTTCTCTATCGCGCTCATGCGTTTAAGCAGATTCTCCGCCCCCATGCCGCCTTCTTCCTCGCCGCTGGTGGCGATAAAGCGCACGCCGTAGCGCGTCGGCACATCTTTCAGGCGCTCCGCCAGCTCCAGCATCACACCGACGCCCGCCGCGTTATCATCCACGCCCTGTAGCGTCAGCCCGCCGAGATTGTTATCGACATCCGCGTCGCTCTGCGGCGCATACGTGTCCAGATGCGCCATGATGATGATCTGCTGCGACGATGCGCCCTCGTGGGCCGCAATCACGGTGCTGCCGGTCACGTTCTGCCAGTTAGTGCGATGGTTTCCGGCGGTATAGATATAGCGGCTGTGAAACGCGCGAATATCGCTCTGATACCCGAGGCGCACGAACTGCTGGCGCAGATAGTCTGCGGCGAGCATCTCTGAAGGCGTGCCGGTCATGCGGCCAGGAAATAACGTCGCGATGTGACGGGTTTGCTCGCTGGCGATAGCGCCGGAGTGAAGCGTTTGCGAGAAAGCGGGCAGGGTGAAGCATACGCTCAGCGCCAGGCTCAGGGTGCCGCGGCGCACTGCGGAAAACATAGAACGTCCTTACTCAAAAAAGCGCGATCAAATCGTGGCGCTTAGTATGAAACTGTGACGGCGGTTACACAATTTGATTTACCGTTAAACGCCCGAAATTTCACGGCTTAAGCACTTTTTGGTATTTGCATTTCTGCCGCCTTATTCCTTTGTGGAACTATAAATGCCAATTCGTAATTTCATCTGCGATCGGCCTCCCCCTATAGTCCCCTCTGGTCCCCTGTTGTTAGCGAGTTGTATCGCCGTGGAATATCTCCCGTTATTTGCTCAACTGAAACAACGCCCGGTGCTGGTCGTCGGCGGCGGCGAAGTGGCGCTGCGTAAAATCGCGCTGCTGCGTCGCGCGGGCGCCTGCGTCTCTGTCGTGGCGAAAAAACTGCATCCGGAGCTGGCGGCGCTGGAGCAGGAAGGCGCGCTGCGCTGGCTGGCCCCGTCGTTTGAGCCTGCGCAGCTCGACGCGGTGTTTCTGGTTATCGCGGCGACCAACGACGCCGCGCTCAACCGCCGGGTTTTTGATGAGGCTAATGCCCGTCAGCGCCTGGTCAACGTGGTGGACGATCAGCCGCTGTGCTCGTTTATTTTCCCGTCGATTGTCGACCGCTCGCCGCTTATCGTCGCTATTTCCTCCAGCGGCAACGCGCCGGTGCTGGCGCGATTGCTGCGCGAGAAAATTGAATCCTTGCTGCCTGCGAGCCTCGGACGGATGGCCGAGGTCGCGGGCGGTTTTCGCGATCGTATTAAAGCGCGTATACCCACGACCGACGGACGCCGTCGCTTCTGGGAAAAAGCCTTTCGCGGCCGCTTTGCGAGCCTGATGGCCGCAGGTGACACCCGCGCCGCCGAAGCGGTGCTGGAAGCCGAACTGGACGCGCCGCAAGGCCCGCAGGGCGAAATCATTCTGGTGGGCGCGGGCCCCGGCGACGCCGGGCTGTTGACGCTGCGCGGTTTGCAGGTGATGCAGCAGGCGGATGTCGTGCTTTACGACCATCTGGTGAGCGACGGCGTGCTGGATCTGGTGCGTCGCGACGCCGACCGCATCTGTGTGGGGAAACGCGCGGGCGCGCACGCGGTGGCGCAGCATGAGACCAACCAGATGCTGATTGATTTCGCCCGTGAGGGCAAAACCGTGGTGCGCCTGAAAGGCGGCGATCCGTTTATTTTCGGGCGCGGCGGCGAAGAACTGGAAGCGGCCAAAGTCGCAGGCGTGCCGTTTCAGGTGGTGCCCGGCGTTACGGCGGCCAGCGGCGCCACGGCCTACGCGGGTATTCCGCTGACTCACCGTGATTACGCCCAGAGCGTGGTGTTCGTCACCGGCCACTATAAACCGGACAGCGAGCCGTTCGACTGGGCGCTGCTCGCGAAAAGCCGTCAGACGCTCGCCATCTATATGGGCACCATGAAAGCGGCGGAGATAAGCCAGCAGCTTATCGCGCATGGTCGTGACGCCACGACGCCGGTCGCGGTGATAAGCCGCGGCACGCGCGACGACCAGCGCGTGCTGACCGGCACGCTCGACGCCCTCAGTACGCTTGCGAAAGACGCGCCGATGCCCGCGCTGCTCGTTGTAGGCGAAGTGGTGCAGCTCCACCAGCAGCTCGCCTGGTTTCAACATTCAACCGACGCGGAAGCGATTCGTTCTTCCGTGGTGAATCTGGCTTAAGGAAAGGTTATGGATCAAAAACGACTCACTCACCTGCGGCAACTGGAGGCGGAAAGCATCCATATCATTCGTGAAGTGGCTGCGGAATTCGCCAACCCGGTGATGATGTACTCCATCGGCAAAGACTCCAGCGTCATGCTGCATCTGGCGCGCAAGGCGTTTTACCCCGGCACGCTGCCGTTCCCGCTGCTGCATGTGGATACTGGCTGGAAATTTCGTGAAATGTACGAATTCCGTGACCGCACCGCCAAAGCCTACGGCTGCGAACTGCTGGTGCATAAAAACCCGGAAGGCGTGGCGATGGGCATTAACCCGTTCGTCCACGGCAGCGCCAAGCACACCGACATCATGAAAACCGAAGGGCTGAAGCAGGCGCTGAACAAATACGGTTTTGACGCGGCCTTCGGCGGCGCGCGTCGCGATGAAGAGAAATCGCGCGCGAAAGAGCGTATCTACTCCTTCCGCGACCGCTTCCACCGCTGGGACCCGAAAAACCAGCGCCCGGAGCTGTGGCACAACTACAACGGTCAGATCAACAAAGGCGAAAGCATTCGCGTCTTCCCGCTCTCCAACTGGACCGAGCTGGATATCTGGCAGTACATCTACCTGGAAAATATTGAGATCGTTCCGCTGTATCTGGCCGCCGAGCGTCCGGTGCTGGAGCGCGACGGCATGCTGATGATGATCGATGACGATCGCATCGATTTGCAGCCGGGCGAAGAGATCACACCGCGCATGGTTCGCTTTCGTACCCTGGGCTGCTGGCCGCTGACCGGCGCGGTGGAATCGAACGCGCAGACGCTGCCGGAAATCATCGAAGAGATGCTGGTTTCGACCACCAGTGAGCGCCAGGGGCGTGTTATCGACCGCGACCAGGCAGGCTCAATGGAGCTTAAAAAACGTCAGGGTTATTTCTAAGGAGCCGCCATGAACACCACTATCGCACAACAGATCGCCAACGAAGGCGGCGTGGAAGCCTATCTGCACGCCCAACAGCACAAGAGCCTGCTGCGCTTTCTGACCTGCGGCAGCGTGGATGACGGGAAGAGCACCCTGATTGGCCGCCTGCTCCACGATACCCGCCAGATTTATGAAGATCAGCTCTCTTCCCTGCACAATGACAGCAAACGTCATGGCACCCAGGGCGAGAAGCTGGATCTCGCGCTGCTGGTGGACGGCTTACAGGCCGAGCGCGAGCAGGGCATTACCATCGACGTGGCGTACCGTTATTTTTCCACGGAAAAACGCAAATTTATTATCGCCGACACGCCAGGGCATGAGCAGTACACCCGTAACATGGCGACCGGCGCTTCTACCTGCGATCTGGCGATCCTGCTGATGGACGCCCGTAAAGGCGTGCTGGATCAGACCCGCCGCCATAGTTTTATCTCGACGCTGCTGGGCATCAAGCATCTGGTAGTCGCCGTCAACAAAATGGATCTGGTGGATTTCAGCGAAGAGACGTTTGAGCGCATTCGCCAGGATTACCTGACGTTCGCGGGCCAGCTGCCGGGCAATCTGGATATCCGCTTTGTGCCGCTGTCGGCGCTGGAAGGCGATAACGTGGCGGTGCAGAGCCAGAATATGCCGTGGTATACCGGCCCGACGCTGCTGGAAGTGCTGGAGAATATTGAGATCCAGCGCGTGGTCGACGAACAGCCGCTGCGCTTCCCGGTGCAGTATGTTAACCGCCCTAATCTCGATTTCCGCGGTTACGCAGGCACCGTCGCGGGCGGCGTGGTGAAAGTGGGCCAGCGCGTGAAGGCGCTGCCGTCCGGCGTGGAGTCGAGCGTGGCGCGCATCGTCACCTTCGATGGCGATTTAGAGGAAGCGGGCGCGGGCGAAGCCGTCACGCTGGTGCTGAAAGATGAAATCGACATCAGCCGCGGCGACCTGCTGGTGGACGCCACCCAGACGCTGGCGGCGGTGCAAAGCGCGGCGGTGGACGTGGTGTGGATGGCTGAACAGCCGCTGGTGCCCGGCCAGAGCTACGACATTAAAATCGCCGGGAAGAAAACGCGCGCGCGCGTGGACAACATCCAGTATCAGGTCGATATCAACAACCTGACCCAGCGCGTGGTGGAAAACCTCCCGCTCAACGGCATCGGCCTTGTGGATCTGACCTTCGACGAGCCGCTGAACCTGGATAAATACCAGGAGAACCCGGTGACCGGCGGGCTTATCTTTATCGATCGTCTCTCTAACGTGACGGTCGGCGCGGGCATGGTGCGCGAGCCGCAACAGAATGTGTATCAGGAGCCTTCCGCGTTCAGCGCGTTTGAGCTGGAGCTGAATCAGCTGGTTCGCCGTCACTTCCCCCACTGGGGCGCGCGCGATCTGCTGGGAGGCAAATAATGGCGCAGCATGACGAAAACGTCGTCTGGCACGCCCACCCGGTGACCGCGGCGCAGCGCGAGCAGCTCCACGGCCATCGCGGCGCGGTGCTGTGGTTTACGGGGCTTTCGGGCTCCGGAAAATCCACCGTCGCGGGGGCGCTTGAGGAGGCGCTGCATCAGCTTGGCGTGAGCACTTACCTGCTTGATGGCGACAACGTGCGCCACGGCCTGTGCAGCGATCTGGGCTTTAGCGATGACGATCGTAAAGAGAACATCCGCCGCGTCGGCGAGGTGGCGAAACTGATGGTGGATGCGGGCCTGGTGGTGCTGACCGCATTTATCTCGCCGCACCGCGCCGAGCGTCAGATGGTGCGCGATCAACTGGGCGAAGGGCGCTTTATCGAGGTGTTCGTCGATACCCCGCTGGCGGTGTGTGAAGCCCGCGATCCGAAAGGGCTGTATAAAAAAGCCCGCGCGGGCGAACTGCGTAACTTTACCGGTATTGATGCCGTGTATGAGGCACCAAAGACGCCGGAAATTCATCTCGACGGCCAACAATTGGTAACAAATTTGATGGCGCAATTATTAGACCTGCTGCGTCGCGAAGATATCATCAAATCCTGAGACCGCGCCGGGAGACCCTTTCCCGGCCCGTCATGTCACAGGATAAGCGATGCGGAATACCACGAATATGATTGTCACCCAGGCGGATAACGCGCCTGCCGTCGAAGAACCCACCTGGGCCTGGCCTGGCGCCGTGGTGGGCTTTATTTCGTGGCTGCTGGCGCTTGGCGCGCCGTTTATGCTTTACGGCTCTAACACGCTTTTTTTTATGCTTTACACCTGGCCGTTTTTTCTGGCGCTGATGCCGGTGGCCGTGCTGGTCGGCGTGGCGGTCTTTTCGCTGCTTGAGCGCCGTCTGGTCTACAGTACGCTTGCCACGCTGATAAGCGTCGGGCTGATGTTCGGGCTGCTCTTTCTCTGGCTGGTGAGCTAACCTTCCGCGATTTTCACGCTCTCTCAACAGGCGCATACGCATCGGCGCGCTTTCTGTGGTACATTCTGCCGCTGTTTAATTTCTTAACCTGCACGTCGTAGCAAGCCGGGTAGAGTCCGGCGGGAAGTTATGGGATGATGAAGCCGTTTTTCAGGGGGCAGAATGGGTAAACTAACGCTGCTATTGCTGGCTTTGCTGGTCTGGCTACAGTATTCGCTGTGGTTTGGAAAAAACGGCATCCACGACTATTCCCGCGTAGCTGACGACGTGGCGGTACAGCAGGCCACGAACGCCAAACTCAAAGCGCGTAACGATCAGCTTTTCGCCGAAATTGACGATCTCAACGGCGGTCAGGAAGCTATCGAAGAGCGCGCGCGCAACGAATTAAGCATGACCAAACCGGGCGAAACCTTCTATCGTCTGGTGCCGGACGCCGCTAAGCGCGCCGGTGGGCCTGCGCAAAATAATCGATAACCAGAAGCGGGTTTTACACATGGCGCCTTCCTTTGCGGACGTGATTGCCGTGGTGCCGGCGGCCGGAATCGGCAGCCGTATGCAGACGGAATGTCCCAAACAATACCTCACCATCGGGAACCAGACGATTCTCGAACACGCGGTCGCCCCGCTGTTGCAGCATCCGCGCATCAGCCGGGTGATTATCGCAATAAGCCCCGCCGACACCACCTTCGCCCGGCTGCCGCTCGCGGCCCATCCGGATATTCAGGTGGTGCGCGGTGGCGCGCAGCGGGCCGATTCCGTACTGGCCGGGCTTCAGGCTGCGGGCGACGCGCGCTGGGCGCTGGTGCATGACGCCGCGCGTCCGTGTCTTAGCGCCCAGGATCTCGAACGCCTGCTGGCCCTGACGGAAACCAGCCAGGTGGGCGGCATTCTCGCGTCGCCTGCCTGCGACACCATGAAGCGCGCGGAGCCGGGCAAACCCGCCATCGCGCATACGGTCGATCGCGAAAATCTCTGGCACGCGCTCACCCCGCAGCTGTTCCCGCTGGAATTGCTGCGCGACTGCCTGACGCGCGCGCTCACCGAAGGCGTGACCATTACCGACGAAGCTTCGGCGCTGGAGCATTGCGGTTTCCACCCGGAGCTGGTCGCCGGTCGCGCGGACAATATTAAAGTCACCCGCCCTGAGGATCTGGCTCTGGCGGCGTTTTATCTTACCCGGTTAACCCCTATGGAGACGGCATAATGCGTATCGGACATGGTTTTGATGTACACGCTTTTGGTGGCACAGGCCCGATTATTCTTGGCGGCGTCCGTATTCCTTATGAGCAAGGTCTGCTGGCGCACTCCGACGGCGACGTGGCGCTGCATGCGCTGACCGACGCGCTGCTTGGCGCCGCGGCGCTGGGCGATATCGGCAAACTGTTCCCGGATACCGATCCGGCCTTTAAAGGCGCCGACAGCCGCGAGCTGCTGCGCGAAGCCTGGCGTCGTATCCAGGCGAAGGGCTACACGCTTGGCAACGTCGATGTCACCATCATCGCCCAGGCGCCGAAAATGGCCCCGCACATTCCGCAGATGCGCGTGTTTATCGCCGAAGATCTGGGCTGCCATATGGAGCAGGTGAATGTGAAAGCGACCACCACGGAAAAACTCGGATTTACCGGGCGCGGCGAAGGCATCGCCTGCGAGGCGGTGGCGCTGCTGATGAAGGCAGGCGCATGAGTGATTTCAACACGCTGCGCTGGCTGCACGGTCAGCCGCAAGGGCAGGGGCGTCTGAAGGCCAGCCCGACCGATTTTCAGGTGGTCGAGGATCTAGGCTTCGCGCCGGACGGCGACGGCGAACACCTGCTGGTGCGCATTCGCAAAACCGGCTGCAACACCCGCTTTGTGGCGGATGCGCTGGCGAAGTTTCTTGGCATCGCGGCGCGCGAGGTCAGCTTCGCGGGGCAGAAAGATAAACACGCGGTAACGGAGCAGTGGCTGTGCGCGCGCCTGCCGGGCAAAGAGATGCCTGCGATGCGCGCGTTTACGCTGGAGGGCTGCGAAGTGCTGGAGTTCTCCCGCCATCGTCGCAAGCTGCGCCTGGGCGCGCTGAAAGGCAACCGCTTCTCGCTGGTGCTGCGCGATATCACGCACCGCGATGACATCGAACAGCGCCTGAGCCTGATTGGCGAGAAGGGCGTGCCGAACTATTTCGGCCCACAGCGTTTCGGGATTGGCGGCAGCAATATTTACCAGGCGAAACGCTGGGCGCAAACCGGCCAGCCGCCGCGCGAGCGCAATAAACGCAGCTTCGCGCTCTCCGCCGCGCGCAGCCTGATGTTTAACACGCTGGTCAGCGAACGACTGCAACAGCCGGATTTCAGTCAGGTGATGGACGGCGACGCGCTGCAACTCGCCGGGCGGGGCAGCTGGTTTGTCGCGGCCCCTGAGGAGCTTGCTGATTTGCAGGCCCGTGTGGATAACGGCGAGCTGCTCATCACCGCCGCGCTGCCCGGCAGCGGCGACTGGGGCACCCAGCGCGCGGCGCTGGCGTTTGAGCAGGCGACGCTTGAAAGCGAAACCGAGTTGCTGACGCTGCTGACCCGTGAAAAGGTCGAGGCCGCCAGACGCGCCATGTTACTGTTCCCGCGTGAGATGCGCTGGCAGTGGCAGGATGATGCGACGCTTGAGGTGAGCTTCTGGCTGCCCGCCGGCAGCTTCGCCACCAGCGTTATCAGAGAGCTTTTCAATACCTCAGACGATGTCGCGGATATCAGCGAGTAACAGGCGATGGCGCTGACTCTTTCGCGACGCATAAAAAAACCGCCCCAGGGCGGTTTTTTTGTCTTCACGCTCAGTCAAACAGCCAGCGCCCGGCTTTCGCGGATTGCGCAAACATGCGTACGGTCAACGGTTTCGCCGTCTGCACGACAGGTTTACGGACGAACCATCGACGAAAGAACCACGGTTTTTCCCACGGATAATAGCGATCCCAGTTCATTGCTGACATATCGACATGAAAATGTTGATCGTACTGGTTAATGGCTGCCAGCAGATCGTCAGGCTCCGCATATTCCTGCAATGCATCATCTATTTCGAGAGGGATGCTGTTAAGCCTGAGATCGACAAGCGTGGGCAATGCCTTACGAAAGAAAGCCAGCACGTCGTGGTTGTCCTTCATCATGTCATCCTTCCCTGTGGCTTATCCCGAAAAAGTATAGGGACCCGGGTATAGCGCTTACAACGCCGCAAGCGAAAGATCGGATAAACACGCGGCCAGGCATCACACTCTCTTCCCTGAGCAGGGTCAGTTTGGCTTTCCTGGCAAAAATGAACTAATAACTGATGACGCGCAGCGCAGGGCATTATCGCTTCTGCTCATGTAACAACATGATATTGCGAAAATCGGCCCTACCGGACAGCGGCATCGCGCGTTAGAATGCCAGCGAGCGGCTATCCGGCCTTCTGCCTGAATCAGCTTCAGCGCAGGCAAAACAGAAAAAGCAGAACGAGATTTAAGGAATCACGCTTCCATGTTTAACACCAGGAAAGGATTACGCGCGTTATGCGGATATTGCTGAGTAATGATGATGGGATCCACGCGCCGGGTATTCAGGCGCTGGCGAAAGCGCTGCGTGAATTCGCCGAGGTTCAGGTGGTGGCTCCCGACCGCAATCGTAGCGGCGCGTCTAACTCCTTAACGCTGGAATCTTCGCTTCGCACGTTCACTTACCCCAACGGCGACATCGCGGTACAGATGGGCACGCCGACCGACTGCGTATTCCTCGGCGTTAACGCGCTGATGCGCCCGCGCCCCGACGTCGTGGTTTCCGGCATTAACGCCGGGCCAAATCTTGGCGATGACGTGATTTATTCCGGCACGGTGGCGGCGGCGATGGAAGGCCGTCATCTGGGGCTGCCGGCGCTGGCGGTGTCACTCAACGGCTACGAGCACTACGAGACCGCCGCTGCCGTGACCTGCACGCTGTTACGCGCGCTCGCCCGCGAGCCGCTGCGCACCGGGCGTATTCTCAATATCAACGTGCCCGATCTGCCGCTTGAGGAAATCAAAGGCATTCGCGTCACCCGCTGCGGCAGCCGTCATCCGGCGGATAAAGTCATTCCGCAGGACGATCCGCGCGGCAACACGCTCTACTGGATAGGCCCGCCGGGCGATAAGCTCGATGCCGGTCCGGATACCGATTTCGCCGCGGTGGACGAAGGTTATGTCTCCGTCACGCCGCTGCATGTCGATTTAACCGCGCACAGCGCGCAGGACGTGGTGACCCGCTGGTTATCCAGCGCCGGAGTGAACGGGCAATGGTAAACAATCGTGTTCAGACCCTTCTGAATCAACTGCGTGCTCAGGGCATCAAAGATGAACGCGTGCTTGAGGCTCTTTCGCGCGTGCCGCGTGAAAAGTTTGTCGATGAAGCGTTTGAGCACAAAGCCTGGGAGAACGTGGCGCTACCTATCGGTTCCGGGCAAACTATTTCTCAGCCTTATATGGTGGCGCGGATGACGGAGCTTTTGACGCTCACGCCCGCCTCACGTGTGCTGGAAATCGGCACCGGCTCTGGCTACCAGACGGCGATTCTGGCCCATCTGGTGCATCACGTCTGCTCCGTCGAGCGCATTAAAAGCCTGCAATGGCACGCCAGACGGCGTTTGAAGCAGCTCGATCTGCACAATATTTCTACCCGCCACGGTGATGGCTGGCAGGGCTGGCAAGCGCGCGCGCCATTTGACGCTATTATTGTGACTGCCGCTCCGCCTGAAATCCCGACGGCCTTACTGTCGCAACTGGACGAGGGCGGCATTCTGGTTCTTCCCGTGGGCGACGAACAGCAGGTGTTAAAGCGCGTTCGTCGGCGGGGGAGCGAGTTTATTATCGACACCGTAGAAGCCGTGCGCTTTGTTCCTCTGGTGAAAGGGGAGCTGGCGTAAACCAGGAATTTTTCCTGAGTTTTTAGCGCGTTTTTGGCGTATGGTGAGCAAAAATCGCGTCGGCCAGGCGCCGACCAGAGCGGTTGTCATCGTATTTTTTAGAGAAGTAAACCATTCCAGGGGGATAAATGAGCGCGGGAAGCCCAACCTTCACAGCACGCCGTGTCGCGGCGCTGTCACTGATTTCGCTTTGTCTGGCGGCATGTAATTCAAATAACTCCTCCGCACCGGCGCCCGTCAGTTCCGTTGGCGGCAGCGCAAACACCAGCAGCGCAGGGGCCAGTTCCGGCGCAGGCGGCGGGATGATCATGCCGCCATCGAATATCTCAACGCAAGCCAGCCAGCCGCAGATCCAGCCCGCGCCGGTTCAGCCGCAGATTAGCCAGCCGCGTCAGGCGCAGGCCATCCCCGATCAGCCCGTACAGACCCAAAACGGTCGCATTGTTTACAATCGCAAGTATGGGAATATTCCGAAAGGCAGCTATACCGGCGGCAGCACCTATACCGTGAAACGCGGCGATACGCTGTTCTATATTGCCTGGATTACCGGGAACGATTTCCGCGATCTCGCTCAGCGTAACCATATCGAAGCCCCGTACGGCCTGAATGTCGGCCAGACCTTGCAGGTCGGGAACGCATCCGGTACGCCGATCACAGGTGGCAATGCAATTACGCAAGCTGATGCAAGCGCACAAGGAATAGTCTCAAAACCTGCGCAAAATAGCAGCACGGTGGTTGCGTCAAAACCGACAATTATTTACTCTGAGGATTCAGGTGAACAGAGTGCTAACAAAATGTTGCCTGGGAATGTGAGCTCTGGGGCAGTCGTAGCTCCTTCCACAGCACCTGTTGTTAGCACGCAAGAACCGACCGTAAGCAGCACGACCAATAGCGCACCTGTCGCTACCTGGCGCTGGCCGACCGAAGGCAACGTTATCGAGAACTTCTCCGCCGCTGAAGGGGGGAACAAAGGGATCGATATCGCAGGCAGCAAAGGGCAGTCAATCATCGCGACCGCAGATGGACGCGTTGTGTATGCAGGTAGTGCGCTTCGCGGTTACGGTAATCTTATTATCATCAAACACAACGATGATTACCTGAGTGCCTACGCCCATAACGACACAATGCTGGTCCGGGAACAACAAGAAGTTAAGGCGGGGCAAAAAATCGCTACCATGGGTAGCTCCGGAACCAGTTCGACACGCTTGCATTTTGAAATTCGTTACAAGGGGAAATCCGTAAACCCGCTGCGCTATTTGCCGCAGCGATAAATTGGCAGAGTGCGCTTCTTCAGGCGCTTTGCTCAGGGATCACGGGTAGGAGCCACCTTATGAATCAGAATACGCTGAAAGTTCATGACTTAAATGAAGACGCGGAATTTGATGAGAACGGAGTAGAGGCTTTTGACGAAAAAGCCTTGGTAGAAGAGGAACCCAGTGATAACGACCTGGCTGAAGAAGAGCTGCTGTCGCAGGGTTCAACACAGCGTGTATTAGATGCAACTCAGCTGTATCTGGGCGAGATTGGTTATTCACCTCTGCTAACTGCTGAAGAAGAAGTTTATTTTGCACGCCGCGCTCTGCGTGGTGATGTTGCCTCCCGCCGTCGCATGATCGAAAGTAACCTGCGTCTGGTGGTGAAGATTGCCCGTCGTTACAGCAATCGTGGTCTGGCGCTGCTGGATCTGATTGAAGAGGGCAACCTGGGGCTTATCCGCGCTGTTGAGAAATTTGACCCGGAACGCGGGTTCCGTTTCTCCACTTACGCAACCTGGTGGATTCGTCAGACCATCGAACGGGCAATCATGAACCAAACCCGTACGATTCGCCTGCCGATTCACATCGTGAAAGAGCTTAACGTCTATCTGCGTACCGCTCGTGAACTGTCCCATAAACTGGACCACGAACCGAGTGCGGAAGAGATTGCTGAACAGCTGGATAAACCAGTTGATGACGTTAGCCGTATGCTGCGCCTGAACGAGCGTATTACCTCTGTTGACACCCCGCTGGGTGGTGATTCAGAGAAAGCGCTGCTCGACATCCTGGCCGATGAAAAAGACAACGGCCCGGAAGACACCACGCAAGACGATGATATGAAACAGAGCATCGTCAAATGGCTGTTCGAACTGAACGCCAAACAGCGTGAAGTTCTGGCCCGTCGTTTCGGTCTGCTCGGTTACGAAGCGGCGACGCTTGAAGATGTTGGTCGTGAAATCGGCCTGACTCGTGAACGCGTTCGCCAGATTCAGGTTGAAGGCCTGCGCCGTCTGCGTGAAATTCTGCAGGGCCAGGGGCTGAATATCGAAGCGCTGTTCCGCGAATAATCACCATTCCTGTCAAAAGGGCCAGTCATCTGACTGGCCTTTTTCTTTTGTGCCTTATGCCTGCCGCGTTTCATGCAGGTGACGCCAGCGCGGCTTCCCGTCATAGAGTTCGAACACGACAGTCGACCAGCGCACCGTGCTCTCCTGCGCTATTCGCTGCGTTTCGCGATATCCCACCACTGCGCCGCCAGGCCACTCGGCGATAACCGAAAGCGCATCCACTTCAATCACCAGCCCCGGCCTGCTGCCGCCCGCGCCGGTAAAGAACGCGTGTAGCGCGTGAATATCCAGCGGCGCGCCGTTCAGCGGGATCATGGAATAGTCCGGGCTAAAGCGGCCCAGCAATGCCTGAACATCGCCCTCATGCTGGCCGAGCCAGCGTTCAATCGCCACATGGGCGTCGAGTACTTCAGTAAACCAGCGGTTCATCGCTTCTCCTTTTCTGCTACGAATGACAGGGTGGCAGCCTGACGGGGCAAGCGCCATGCGAAAATCAGCGGCACCAGCGTCAGCGCCGCCGCAAGGGTAAACGTCATCTGCCAGGCAACAACGGGCGAAAGCCACGTCAGCAGTACATTCAGCGCGAGGCTCACCAGCGTGACGCCAAAGCAGAAGCTGAGCTGACGGTTAATATTCCACAGCGCGCTGGCATCAGGCATATCGGCGTTGGCAGTATGCAAAAACGCGCTGCTTTGCGCCGTACTACTGCATAAACTGCCGCCTGCGCCCATCAGAAAGAATGCCGCGACCAGCAGCGCCCACGGGCTCTGTGGGCCAGCCTGCGTCAGCAGCAAAATCCCGCCCGCCTGCAACAGGCTGCCAAGGGTAATTAACGGCCGCGGGCCGAGGCGATTAAACAGACGGGCGGTGGCGGAAATTGCCATAAATGACGCCACCGACCACGGCACCATCAGCGCGCCGCTGGCGGCGGGCGAAAGCCCCGCCACGGTCTGTAGCCAGAACATGCCGACCACGTTAACGCCAATAAACATGCCGGGCACGCACTGATAAACCAGCATGGAAAAGCGCAATAGCGGCTCGCCCAGCAGATGCACCTTCAGCAACGGCGCAGGGTGGCGACGGCAGCGTCGCAGCATAATGACAATAAGTACGATGCCCGACGCCAGGCTTGCCGCCGCCAGCCACGGCGCGGCGTTTTCGCTAAGCCCGTTCAGCCCGAACAGCACCAGCAGCAGGCCGCCTGCGCCAGTGATAACGCTCAGCATATCGAGCGGGCGTTTATCGCGGGCTGGCGCATCGGGTTTGAGCCAGCAGAACGCCATGACCAGCGCCATCACTGAGAGCGGCAGGCTCGCCAGAAAGACCCCGTGCCAGCCCGCCGTCTGTACTATCACCCCGCCGACGACGGGCGAAAGCGCGGGCGCCAGCAGGCCCGTCAGCATCACGGCGGAAGAGAGCCTGGCGCGCTCATGGCTGGCAAACAGCTGCCAGACCAGCGCCTGCCCGACGGGGATCAGCACGCCGCCGCCGGCGCCCTGGAGAATGCGCCAGAAGATGAGCGACTCCAGCGACGCCGCCTGGCCGCAGGCGGCGGTCGCGAGCGTGAACAGCGCCAGCGACAATAAAAACAGACGGCGCGCGCCGAGGCGCTGCGTAAGCCAGGCGCTGAGCGGAATCACCACCGTCAGCCCGGCAATGTAGCCGTTGCTTATCCAGGAAAGTTGCGATACCGACGCGTGCAGCGCCTCGCCGATGGCCGGGAAGGCCACCGCCGCGATAAACATATTGATAAGATCGAGAAAAAAGCCCAGCAGGTAAATCAGGGTTACTTTATTTCGGTAGGTCATGACACGCCCTCAGGGAAAGAGGGGCACTGTAAACGTTCGCGATGAAAGGAAAAACGGCGTTTGGGTTGATATACTGTCAAACCTTTTTTGACAATCGGCGCAACGAAGATGCTGAATTTATCGCGGCTGGCTATGTTTGTCGCCGTTGTGGACGCGAAAAGCTTTACCGGCGCCGCTGCCGCCCTCGGGCAGACTAAAGCCGTAGTCAGCTTTAACATCCGCCAGCTTGAAAGCGAACTGGGCGTGACGCTGCTGCTGCGCTCGACGCGCCGCCTGACGCTGACCGACGCGGGTGAGCGTTTGTACCAGCGCAGTCTGCTACTGCTGAGAAACGCCGGTGAACTGCTGGAAGATGTGCAGGCGAGCCATGAAGGGTTTAGCGGAGAGTTGCGTGTAACCACCACGCCGGAATACGCAAGCCACGTGGTCGGCCCGGCGCTGGCCGCCTTCAGCCGGGCGCATCCGGCGCTGCGCATTCGTCATTTCTCGTCGTCGCAGCACGCTGATTTAATCTCTGAGCGCGTTGATGTCGCTATCCGGCTCGGCACGTTGCAGGATTCCGCCTACCGCGCGGCGCTGATTTCCCGTTTCGATATTTTCCCTGTCGCATCGCCCGCGTGGCTTGAACGCCACCCGATATCAACGCCTGAGGCGCTCAGCCAGGCGCAGTGGCTGGTGCATACCCGGCTGGCGTCGCCGCTGCGCTGGGCGCTTACCGGACCGCACGACGAGACGCTGTGGTTTGAGATAACGCGCCCGCCCGCAATCGCAGCCGATGGCGCCGGCGCGCTGATGAGCTTTGCGCTGGAGGGGTGCGGCGTGGCGCTGCTGCCCGCGTGGCTGGTTAACACGGCGCTGGAAGAGGGAAAGCTGGTGCGCTTGCTGCCGGCGTATCGTTTCCCCGCGCAGGGCGTCTATGCGGTCTATCCGGACGCACGCCACGTTTCCGGCAAGGTGCGGGGGTTTATTGATTTTCTGCGCGACCGCGAAGCGCAGGCGGCGGCCGGCAAATAGCGTTAGGGTTTGTCGATCATCCGCGTGATAAGCGTTGCGAACAGCGCGCGCTCTTCGGCGTTCAGCTTGCCTAAAAACGCCTCATCCACCGCGTCGCCCTTTGGAATACTGGCGCGCAGCAGCGCCTCGCCTTCCGGGGTGAGGTAAATAAACCGGCGGCGCTTATCCTCCGGCGCGCTTTCACGACGCACCAGGCCGCGGCTCTCCATCCGGCTCAGCATTTCGGCAAGCGTCGCTTTGGTGCTGACGGCGGCCCCGGTCAACGCTACCTGCTCAATGCCGGGGTTTTCGGCTATCGATCGCAGCACCGCGTATTGCGGCTTGGTCAGCTCAGGAAGCGCCAGTTGCCATTGCGCCGTATGCTGCTGAAAAAGCTGGCGTAACAGATGAAAGGCTTGTTGGTTAACGGCCATACGCTCTCCGGAATCAGGATCTCGTCACCATAATAACCGCTCCGGCGCTGAAAGCTAACGCGGCGCTTTTTAACAAAAAGTGTGACTGTACACGAACGATCTTGCCAGATCCCCTCTGGCGGGCGTACTTTTACTTCATATGTTCGTACACGAACAATAATGAGGTAATGCATGAGACTGATAGTCGGAATGACGGGCGCAACCGGCGCGCCGCTTGGGGTCGCGTTGTTACAGGCGCTGAAAGCGATGCCCGGGGTGGAAACCCATCTGGTGATGTCGAAATGGGCGAAAACCACGATTGAACTGGAAACGCCTTTCTCCTGGCAGGATGTCGCAGGGCTTGCCGATGTCGTGCATAGCCCGGCGGATCAGGCCGCGACTATCTCCTCAGGCTCGTTCCGCACCGATGGCATGGTGATTATTCCGTGCAGCATGAAAACCCTGGCGGGCATTCGCGCGGGCTATGCCGAAGGGCTGGTGGGTCGCGCGGCTGACGTGGTGTTGAAAGAAAACCGCAAACTGGTGCTGGTGCCGCGCGAAACGCCGCTCAGCACCATTCATCTGGAAAACCTGCTGGCGCTCTCAAGGATGGGCGTGGCCATCGTGCCGCCCATGCCCGCCTGGTACAACCATCCCGCGTCGCTTGACGACATCATCAACCATATCGTCGCGCGCGTGCTCGATCAGTTCGGGCTCGACGCCCGCAACGCCCGTCGCTGGCAGGGGCTGCACCCTGCGAAAGAAGCCGACACCCATTCATCACGAGGAGGAAACACGCATGGCGTTTGACGATCTGCGCAGCTTTTTGCAGGCGCTTGAAGAACAGGGGCAACTGCTGAAGATCAGCGAAGAAGTGCAGGCGGAGCCGGATCTGGCGGCCGCCGCCAACGCGACCGGGCGTATAGGCGAAGGCGCGCCCGCGCTCTGGTTCGATAATATCCGCGGCTTTACCGACGCGCGGGTGGCGATGAACACGATTGGCTCCTGGCCGAATCACGCGATTTCGCTTGGTCTGCCGCCTGCCACACCGGTAAAGCAGCAGATTGAGGAATTTATCCGCCGCTGGGATACCTTCCCGGTCGCGCCCGAGCGCCGCGATAATCCGCCGTGGGCGGAAAACAGCGTCGACGGCGACGCGATCAACCTGTTCGACATTCTGCCGCTGTTTCGCTTAAACGACGGCGACGGCGGTTTTTATCTCGATAAAGCGTGTGTGGTCTCGCGCGATCCGCTCGATCCGGACCATTTCGGCAAGCAGAACGTCGGCATCTACCGGATGGAAGTGAAAGGCAAGCGTAAGCTCGGGCTGCAACCGGTGCCGATGCATGATATCGCGCTGCATCTGCATAAGGCCGAGGAGCGCGGCGAGGATTTGCCGGTCGCGATTACGCTTGGCAACGATCCGATCATCACGCTGATGGGCGCCACGCCGCTGAAATACGATCAGTCGGAGTATGAAATGGCGGGCGCGCTGCGCGAAAGCCCGTACCCGATAGCCACCGCGCCGCTGACCGGTTTCGACGTGCCGTGGGGCTCGGAAGTGATCCTCGAAGGGGTGATTGAAGGGCGCAAGCGTGAGATAGAAGGGCCGTTCGGCGAGTTCACCGGCCACTACTCGGGCGGGCGCAATATGACCGTCGTGCGTATCGATAAAGTCTCTTATCGCACCAAACCGATTTTCGAATCGCTCTATCTCGGGATGCCGTGGACCGAAATCGACTACCTGATTGGCCCGGCGACCTGCGTGCCGCTCTACCAGCAGCTTAAAGCGGAGTTCCCGGAAGTGCAGGCGGTAAACGCGATGTACACCCACGGGCTGCTTGCGATTATCTCCACCAAAAAACGCTACGGCGGTTTCGCCCGTGCGGTGGGCCTGCGTGCGATGACGACGCCGCACGGGCTCGGCTACGTGAAGATGGTGATTATGGTGGATGAGGATGTCGATCCGTTCGATCTGCCGCAGGTGATGTGGGCGCTGTCGTCCAAAGTGAACCCGGCGGGCGATCTGGTGCAGTTGCCGAATATGTCGGTGCTGGAGCTCGACCCTGGATCAAGCCCGGCGGGGATTACCGACAAGCTGATTATCGACGCCACGACGCCGGTCGCGCCGGATAACCGTGGCCATTACAGCCAGCCGGTGAAAGACCTGCCGGAAACCCCGCAGTGGGTTGAGAAGCTGACCGCCATGCTGGCTAACCGTAATAAATAAGGAGACGAGATGATTTGTCCACGTTGTGCCGATGAAACCATTGAAATTATGGCGACGTCGCCGGTGAAAGGCGTCTGGACGGTATATCAGTGCCAGCATTGTTTGTACACCTGGCGCGATACCGAGCCGCTGCGCCGCACCTGCCGCGAGCATTACCCCGAGGCGTTCCGGATGACGCAGGCAGATATCGATAACGCGCCGGAAGTGCCGACGGTGCCGCCGCTGCTGGCGGAGGGTAAACGCTAACCCTCCGGGCGAAGGTTTAAATGGTGGGTGCGTAAAGTAGAACGGCGGGTGCGCTTCGCTTACCCGCCCTACATAATCTTATCGCCTTTTGTTCCGTAGGGCGGGTAAGCGGAGCGCACCCGCCACATTTTCGTAGGGTGGGTAAGCGAAGCGCACCCGCCACAGCAGCTTACACTAGGCTCTTCAGCCGGTAGATCCACTCCAGCGCCTGACGCGGCGACAGCGAATCCGGGTCGAGATTCTCCAGCGCCTCTATCGCCGGACTGGTCTCTTCGGCGGCGACCAGCAGCGACATCTGCGTGCCGTCCACCTGCGTTGCCGCCGCGTTACCGGAAATACTCTCCAGCTCGCGCAGCTTCTGGCGCGCGCGCTTAATCACCTCTTTCGGCACGCCCGCCAGCGCCGCGACCGCCAGGCCGTAACTCTTGCTGGCGGCACCGTCCTGAACGCTGTGCATAAACGCAATCGTATCGCCATGCTCAATCGCATCCAGATGTACGTTAGCCACGCCTTCCATCTTCTCCGGCAACTGGGTCAGCTCGAAGTAGTGCGTGGCGAACAACGTCAGCGCTTTAATACGGTTCGCGAGGCTCTCGGCGCACGCCCAGGCGAGCGACAGCCCGTCATAGGTTGACGTCCCGCGCCCGATCTCATCCATCAGCACCAGGCTATGCTCGGTGGCGTTATGCAGGATATTGGCGGTTTCGGTCATCTCGACCATAAAGGTCGAACGCCCGGAGGCCAGATCGTCGGCGGCGCCTACGCGGGTAAAAATGCGATCGATCGGGCCGATTTCCGCCTGTTCGGCGGGCACGAAGCTGCCGATATACGCCATCAGCACAATCAGCGCCGTCTGGCGCATATAAGTACTCTTACCGCCCATGTTCGGGCCGGTAATGATCAACATCCGGCGCTGTGGGCTGAGCGAGAGCGGGTTGGCGATAAACGGTTCATTCAGCACACGCTCCACCACAGGGTGCCGACCTTCCACCAGGCGAACGCCCGGTTTATCGGTCAGCGTCGGGCAGTGGTAGTTCAGCGTGTCGGCGCGCTCGGCAAGGTTCGTCAGCACGTCCAGCTCGGCAAGTGCGGCGGCGCTTTTTTGCAGTTCCGCCAGGTGCGGCAGCAGCAGATCGAACAGCTCGTCATAGAGCTGTTTTTCCAGCGCCAGCGCTTTGCCTTTGGAGGTCAGCACTTTGTCTTCATATTCTTTGAGCTCAGGAATGATATAGCGCTCGGCGTTTTTCAGCGTCTGGCGGCGCACGTAGTGAATCGGCACCATATGGCTCTGCCCGCGGCTGACCTGAATAAAGTAACCATGCACTGCGTTGAAGCCCACCTTGAGCGTGTCGATGCCGAGCTTTTCGCGCTCGCGGATCTCCAGACGGTCAAGGTAATCCGTCGCGCCGTCGGCCAGCGCCCGCCATTCGTCGAGCTCTGCATGGTAGCCTGGCGCAATCACGCCGCCGTCGCGCACCAGCACGGGCGGCGCTTCAATAATGGCGCGCTCCAGCAAATCTCTCAGCTCGGTAAATTCGCCCATCTGTTCGCGCAGGGTCTGCACATACCCGGCGTCAATATCAGTAAGTAAGGTATTGAGCGTCGGCAGTTGCTGGAAGGCGTGACGCATACGCGCCAGATCGCGCGGGCGAGCGGTACGCAGCGCCAGGCGCGCCAGAATACGCTCCAGATCCCCGACCTGGCGCAGCACGGGCTGGATGTCGGTGCTGTATTCCATCAGCGCCGCGATGGCCTGCTGGCGGTGGCGCAGCACGCTGGCATCGCGCACCGGCATATGCAGCCAGCGTTTTAACATGCGGCTGCCCATCGGCGTAACGGTGCAGTCCAGCACTGACGCCAGCGTGTTTTCGACGCCACCCGCCAGATTCTGGGTGATCTCCAGATTGCGGCGCGTGGCGGCATCCATAATGATGCCGTCCTGCTGGCGCTCCATGGTGATGGAGCGGATATGCGGCAGGCTGGTGCGCTGCGTGTCTTTCACATACTGCAACAGGCAACCGGCGGCGCACAGCCCGCGCGGCGCGTTCTCAACGCCAAAGCCCACCAGATCGCGCGTGCCAAATTGCAGGTTCAGCTGCTGGCGCGCGGTATCGAGTTCAAACTCCCAGAGCGGGCGACGGCGCAGGCCGCGACGGCCTTCAATCAGCGCCATCTCCGCGAAATCTTCCGCATACAGCAGCTCTGCCGGATTGGTGCGCTGCAATTCCGCCGCCATGGTTTCCCGGTCCTGCGGCTCGGTTAAGCGAAAACGACCGGAGCTGATATCGAGCGTCGCGTAGCCAAAGCCTTTGCCATCCTGCCAGATGGCGGCCAGCAGGTTGTCCTGACGCTCCTGCAACAGAGCTTCATCGCTGATGGTGCCGGGCGTGACGATGCGCACCACTTTGCGCTCCACCGGGCCTTTGGAGGTGGCCGGATCGCCAATCTGCTCGCAGATAGCCACTGACTCGCCAAGGTTAACCAGCTTCGCCAGATAGTTTTCTACCGCGTGGTGCGGCACGCCCGCCATCGGGATCGGCTCGCCCGCCGAGGCGCCGCGTTTGGTCAGCGAAATATCCAGCAACTGCGACGCGCGTTTCGCATCGTCATAGAAGAGTTCGTAAAAATCGCCCATGCGATAAAACAGCAGAATGTCAGGGTGCTGCGCCTTGAGCTTCAGATACTGCTGCATCATTGGCGTGTGGGCGTCGAAGGTTTCGCTTGTGCTCATCGTTTTTTGATGTCCATTTACTTAAATATGAATGAGTTAGTGATGTTAATTTTGATTATTGAATTTCACTGTGGCTCATTTCAGCTCCTGAAATCCTGTATCTGAATACAGGTTAAAGGGGACGTTGCCAGCCTGTCTTCTGGAAAACAGGGCTACATACCGCGCAGCCTCATCGCTTTTCCTGAATACCCAGGGTGCATGATAACGGAGTCTTTTTGGCAGGCAAACAAAAGGCAAAGCCCGTGTGGTTTAAAGCGAAAGAAATGAGGAGGCCGGGGGAAAAAGGCAAGGCGAGTGTGGAAGACAAACGCGGCTGGTAGTTATCGCCCATGAGGCTGCATTTCGGACTAAGGGCTGGGCCGCTGGCGTCAGCACCCCACCAAAAATGGGTGCTATAAGCCTTCAGAAAAGCTGTCATTATGACCCGCCTGTATGAATATAACCTGCTGATGAAAGGTTAAAAATTAACGCCTCGCCAGGAATTATCTTAATTGCAAATCGCCTCTTAATCCTCCATTTGCATATCTTTACATTAGAGGCAGAATGGCGCCACTTAACCATAGGGATATCAATATAATGGCATATATCGCAAGCACGCCGTCAGCGTATGTCGGTCAGTCTGTGGGGAATGGTCAGTGTGTGGCATATACGCAAAGAGCGGCGAACATGCCGCGTACTGTGGCGTGGAAACGGGGTGAATTAGTAAAGGGAAATATGACGATTGCACCCGGTACGGCCATCGCTACGTTTGATGCCAATGGTCGATATGGCAATCATACTGACGGGAGTTCTCATGTCGCGATTTACCTGGGGCAGGATGCGTCGGGAATACAGGTTCTGGATCAATGGATGACGCATCGAACGTTGCCCAACGGCCAGCGCGTAGCGACGCCGCACGCGGTGAGTAAACGCACCATCCGGTTTCATAAAGCGCCCCGCGCGGAAAACAATGGAGATAATTATTATGTTGTGGAGTAAAGCCCTTTTACTCAGCGCCGGACTGCTCTTATCCGTGACGGGCGCGCAGGCCACCGTGACGCTATGCCCGCAATACCCGACGTCGCAGGATAAAACACACGCTTTAGACGATGCCAGTTTGTTTGTCGGGCCGCCAGAAGCGTTAGTTGATCTGATGCCGGATAATGATCGCGATACCGTCTGGACACTGGCTGATTATCAGGACGAGGCCAAAAAGAGTAAAACCGCGCTCTATTTTGTCTGTCTGTACAAGAATACGAAGCAGACGGTGAACTTGATTGTTCCGGCCACCGCTAAAAAATGCTCTGTCACCTATGATAAAAACAGCAAGCTTATTGCGGCTTGCGAATAAGTGATAATTTGATGGCGGCGCAATGGCTAAATAAAATAGCGCCGCCCGTTTTATCGCGTCTCACGTAGTATCTTACCTGTCTTTAAAATCCTCCAGATGGTTAATCTGGCGCCCGCGATCGTTAAAGTTCTCAGGGCGCAACCAGGCGCGCAGCGCTTTAGCGTGATGCGGCCATTCGGCTTCGACAATGGAATACCAGTTCACATTACTGTTGCGGCCTTTTCGGACCTGGCATTCCCGAAATGTCCCTTCGTAAATAAAGCCGAGGCGCTGGGCGGCCTGAATGGCCGGGATATTCAGCTCATCGGTTTTCCATTCGCAGCGCCGGTATTTTAATTCTTCGAAAACATACACCAGTAATAAATAGATAGCCTCGGTACCATAATGGGTTCTTTTCATGGAAGGCGACCAGTTCACATTGCCGATTTCAATCACGCCGTGCGTTTTATCGACATTCATCAGGCACAGCGTGCCGGTGGGCTGCCCGCTGATATTTTCCAGTACCGTGAAATACCAGACGTCCGTCGCGGCTTCCAGGCGGCGCAGATAATATTCACTGGCGGTCAGCGTCGGCGGGCGTTCATCGGTCAGGTAAGTCCAGTCGCGCGTGTCGTCAATGCTGTGCCAGGCGTGATGCAGCGCCAGCGCGTGACGCACGCTGACAGGCTCAAGATGGCAAAAATGCCCGGCGAACATTTTCTTCTGCGGTAATTCGCGTGGTTTCCACTCCGCCACGGGTGGGCCGACATACTGACCGAAGCTGTTGAGCTCTTTCATCGTGCCTCCTTAAAACCCGGAAAGGGACGTTCTGGAACGCATCGCGGAGTGAAAGGGATACTTTTACTATCGGCTAAAAAATCAGGGGGGTTATCTTTTTGTTTTAAATCATGGCGCCGCTCGCATATTTCAGCGGAGTGGATAAAGTTTGCGCACGCCGTTCCGATAACAGCTACACAATAGCGCCTGGTTCAGGGGATGATGGACGATGATTAAAAATATAAAAGTGGTTAGCGGGATTATTATTATCTTGCTGACCTTTACGGTGTTGCAAATGGTCACCGGCAGCCTTTTTTATTCGGCAGTCAATAATGACAGAAATAATTTCCAGAATGCGAATTTACTTAATTTCCAGCAGGAGCAGCTTGGCGACAGTTTTCAGACGCTGGTGAAAACCCGCGTCACGGTAAACCGTGTGGCGATCCGCTTCCTGAAAAACCAGCGCGATCCGGCGTCGCTGGCGGCAATCGACAAACTGCTGGCGACCGCCTCCACCTCGCTTGCCAAAGCGGAGAAACACTTTGCGCTCTACAAAGGCTCGCCGCGCCTGAACGGACAGGATGAAGCGACAGCCAGCCAGATTGCCGAAAAATACCAGGCGCTGCATGACATTCTTCAGGCATCCATCGGCTATCTCGGCGCGAATAACTACGAGGCTTACGGCAATCTCGACGCCCAGAAAGCGCAGGATGAGATGGAAGAGGTTTACACCACCTGGCGCGCGCAGAACACCACGCTGTTGCAGGCCGCCGCCCAGGAGAACCAGCAGAGCTTTACCGGCATGCTCTGGACGCTCGGCATTATCGCTATCATCGTCGTGCTGGCGATTGCCACTATCTGGCAGGGCTTACGTCATCTGCTGCTGGGGCCATTGCGTGAGGCGATGGAACATATCCGTGCGATCGCAGGCGGCGATTTAACGCGCCAGATTGCGGTGGAAGGACGTAACGAAATGGGCCAGCTTGCCGCGTCACTTCAGGAAATGCAGCAGGCGCTGGCGGGCACCGTTACGGCGGTACGCGACAGTTCGGAATCCATCTATACCGGGGCGGGTGAAATCTCCGCAGGCAGCAACGATCTCTCTTCGCGCACCGAGCAGCAGGCCGCGTCGCTGGAAGAGACTGCCGCCAGCATGGAGCAACTGACCGCCACCGTGAAACAGAACAGCGATAACGCGCGTCAGGCCTCGCAGCTGGCGAAAAACGCCTCGGAGACCGCAGACAAAGGCGGGCGCGTGGTGGATAACGTGGTGCAGACCATGAAATCCATCGCCGAGAGCTCGCAGCAGATTGCGCATATCACAAGCGTCATCGACAGCATCGCCTTCCAGACCAATATCCTCGCGCTGAATGCCGCGGTAGAAGCGGCGCGTGCAGGTGAACAGGGCCGCGGCTTCGCGGTGGTCGCGGGGGAGGTGCGTACGCTCGCCAGCCGCAGCGCCAACGCGGCGAAAGAGATCAAAGCGCTTATCGAAAATTCAGTAAACCGCGTCGATACCGGCTCCGGCCAGGTGCAGGAAGCGGGCGACACCATGAAAGAGATTGTGCAGGCGGTGACCCGCGTGACCGATATCATGGGCGAAATCGCCTCGGCGTCCGATGAGCAGAGCCGCGGCATTGAGCAGGTGAGCCTCGCGGTGTCGCAGATGGACAGCGTCACGCAGCAGAACGCCGCGCTGGTGCAGGAATCCGCCGCTGCCGCCGGGGCGCTTGAGGATCAGGCTGAGCAACTGCGCCAGGCCGTAGCGGCCTTTAAAGTCTCGCGCGGCGTGGTCAGCACCTCGACGCGCACCGGCGTTGCGCCGTCTGCGCGCATCGAGCCGGTGAAACCCGCGCTGGCAGCCCCCGCAGGCGGTGATAACTGGGAAACGTTCTGATTCCCTGACGGATGCAGAAATAAAAAAGCGTGGCGAGCCACGCTTTTTTTATGCCGTCTTTTTATGTCTTAGCTGACCGCGACTTTGAAAAAGCTGCT
Source organism: Cronobacter turicensis (assembly GCF_041222865.1). Taxonomy (NCBI): domain Bacteria; kingdom Pseudomonadati; phylum Pseudomonadota; class Gammaproteobacteria; order Enterobacterales; family Enterobacteriaceae; genus Cronobacter; species Cronobacter turicensis. The sequence continues at coordinate 918,390 of NZ_CP165997.1, forward strand.
TTTGATATTGTTGCTAAACCAGCTCTCTTTCTCGTTGCTCATCAGAAAGGTTTGCCAGGTTTTCGCCGGTACGCCGAGAAACTGCTCCACGCGCCCGTTGGCGTACTCAATTTCCATAATCGAACAGGTCGGATCGTAACCTGCGCTTTTAAACGTTTTCGACTGGACAGGATGTCGTTTCATTTCAGCCCCTTGATTTGAAAACCACTGAGCGTTATCGGCATCGGTCCCGCTGCGCTTGACTACCAGAACTGGCGGGGCGGGTGAGTGAACAGAGAATATATTCTTGTTGCGCGCCCTGACTAATGTATGTATTTTTATTCATATTAAGTGCATAAAAATGAGGGTTGCGATCATGGTAAAATCTTTACTCAAGGCCGGTTTGTTAATGGCAGCCCTCGCGGGCAGCGCGTTTGCGGCGCAGGAAACCTATGTTGTCGGCGCAGGCGGCACCTATCGTCCGTTTGAATTCGAAAACAGCCAGAAAGAGCTGGAAGGTTTCGATATCGACATTATTAAAGCCATCGCCAAAGCGGAAAACTTCAACGTGAAGCTGGTGAACACGCCGTGGGAAGGGATTTTCGCGACACTCGGTTCCGGCGATCGCGACATTCTTGTCTCCGGCATCACCATCACCGATAAGCGTAAGCAGATGGTGGATTTCTCTGCGCCTTACTTCCCGGCTGAACAGTCGATTGTTGTGCCTGCAGATTCAAAAGTGAATTCCCTTGCCGCGCTGAAAAATGAAAAGGTCGGCGTCGTGAACTCCAGCACCGGGGATATCGTGGTCTCTGACGTGCTTGGCAAAAACAACACGGCCATCAAGCGTTTCGACAATACGCCGCTGATGCTTCAGGAGCTGTTTGAAGATGGCGTCAGCGCCGCCGTGGGCGATGTGGGCGTGGTGAAGTACTACATCAAACAGCATCCGGAAAAACAGTTCAAACTGGTGCCGGATGCGAAGTTTGAACGCCAGTATTTCGGTATCGCGGTAGCGAAAGGCAATGACGAACTGCGCAATAAAATCAACGCGGGCCTCGCGAAAATCGTCGCTGACGGCACCTACGCGAAAATCTACAAAGCCTGGTTTGACGACAACGTGCCGACGCTACCTGCGCAGTAATCGCGCTTTTTCGCTTCCTGTTATTTAGCGGCTGACCGTCTCTACGTCAGCCGCCTCTTTTTCGGAAATGGACATGTCAGGATTTCATTGGGAGATAATCCAGGAGTATGGCCCGCTGTTTATGCAGGGCGCCTGGATGACCATTAAATGCACCATCATCTGCGTGATACTCGGCACGCTGTGGGGCTTAACGCTCGGGCTGGGGCGCATGGCGCACGCGGAGCACGGGCCGTGGAAATATGTGCTGCGCTACCTGGTGCAGTTCCCGGTGCGCTTTTATGTCAGCGCGTTTCGCGGCACGCCGCTGTTTGTGCAGATCATGGTGGTGCACTTCGCGCTGGTGCCGCTCTTTATTAACCCGCGCGACGGCTGGCTGGTGGAGAGCGGGATGATGAGCAGCGAATTCGCCCGTATGCTGCGCTCCGATTACGGCGCGTTTCTCTCCTGTATCGTGGCGATTACGCTTAATGCGGGCGCGTACGTTTCCGAAATTTTCCGCGCGGGCATTCAGTCGATTGACCGTGGGCAGATGGAAGCGTCGCGCGCGCTCGGCATGCCGTGGTGGAAAACCATGCGCAAAGTGATCCTGCCGCAGGCGTTTCGCCGTATTCTGCCGCCGCTTGGCAATAATGCTATCGCCATTGTGAAAGACTCGTCGCTCGCGTCTGCCATCGGTCTTGCGGATCTCGCCTATGCGGCGCGTACCGTCTCCGGCGCCTACGCCACTTACTGGGAGCCCTACCTGACCATTTCACTGGTCTACTGGGTGATTACATTCCTGCTATCGCAACTGGTGGCGCGGCTGGAAAAGAGGTTCGGCAAAAGTGATTCACGTTAAAAATTTGCACAAGCATTTCGGCGCAAGCCACGTTCTGCGCGGCATCAGCTGTGACATTAAACCAGAAGAAGTGGTCTGCGTGATTGGCCCTTCCGGCTCCGGCAAAAGCACTTTTTTGCGCTGCCTTAACGCGCTGGAGATGGCAGAAGAGGGCGACATCCTGGTTAACGGTTTTGCGGTGCATGACCGCAACGCCGATGTGAACCAGCTGCGCGCGGGCGTCGGGATGGTGTTCCAGCGCTTTAATCTCTTCCCGCACATGACGGTGCTGGAAAATCTCATCATGGCGCCGATGAGCCTGAAGAGCATGAAACGCGCGCAGGCGGTGACGCTCGCCGAAGGGCTGTTGGCCAAAGTGGGCCTTAGCGATAAGCGCGACGCATGGCCTGCGAGCCTCTCTGGCGGCCAGCAGCAGCGTGTGGCGATTGCCCGGGCGCTGGCGATGAACCCGTCGGTCATGCTCTTTGATGAGCCGACCTCCGCGCTGGACCCGGAGCTGGTCGGCGAAGTGCTGGCGGTAATGAAAAATCTTGCCGAAGAGGGCATGACGATGGTTATCGTTACCCACGAGATGGGATTTGCGCGCGAAGTCGCCGACCGGGTGATATTTATCGACGGCGGCGTGATTCAGGAAGAAGGCCCGCCTGTACAGCTTTTTACCGCCCCGCAAAACCCGCGTACTGCGGCTTTTCTCAGCAAAGTTCTCTGACAGCGCGCGCAGGCGGTAAAATTTCCCGCCTGCGCCTCGCGCCGCGCTTCCTCGCCTGGCCCTGGATGATCTACCATTACTGCCATTCGTTCTGAACAGCCATATGGATATCTCATGTTAAAGCGTCGCTATGTCGCCCTGTTGCCGCTGATGATGGCGCTTGCCGCCTGCAGCAGCAAGCCGAAGTCTCAATCCGCTACCACCCAGACCGCAGGCGCAAGCCAGGGCGGCTTCCTGCTCCAGCCGCAGCACGATATGCTGTTACCGACCGGGGACTTTACCGGCAACCCGGCGGCGGAAAACTTCATCAATATGATGGTCAGCAAGCACGGGTTTAACCGTCAGCAACTCCAGGAAGTATTCTCACAGACGAAAAGGCTCGATTACGTGCTGCGTCTGATGGATCGCCAGGCGCCGACCACCCAGCCTGCGCCGGGGCCGAACGGCGCCTGGCTGCGCTATCGCAATAAATTTATTACGCCGGACAATGTGCAAAACGGCGTGGCGTTCTGGAACCAGTACCAGGACGCGCTTAACCGCGCCTGGCAGGTCTATGGCGTGCCGCCGGAAATCGTGGTTGGCATTATCGGCGTGGAGACCCGCTGGGGCCGCGTGATGGGTAAAACCCGTATTATCGACGCGCTGGCGACGCTTGCCTTTAACTACCCGCGCCGCGCCGACTATTTTGCCGCCGAGCTCGAAACGTTCCTGCTGATGTCGCGCGATGAAGGCGATGATCCGCTGGCGCTCAAGGGATCATTCGCAGGCGCGATGGGCTACGGCCAGTTTATGCCGTCTTCTTATAAAGAGTATGCGGTCGACTTTAACGGCGACGGGCATATCAATCTGTGGGATCCGGAAGACGCTATTGGCAGCGTCGCGCACTACTTCCAGCAACACGGCTGGGTGAAGGGCGATCTGGTGGCCGTGCCAGCCAACGGTCAGGCGCCGCAGCTTGAGAACGGTTTTAAAACCAAATACAGCGTCGGCCAGCTGGCGGCGGCAGGCTTAACGCCGCAGCAGCCGATCGGCGATCACACCGAAGCGAGCCTTCTGCGCCTTGATATCGGCAGCGGCTACCAGTACTGGTACGGCCTGCCAAACTTCTACGCTATTACGCGCTATAACCATAGTACGCATTACGCCATGGCGGTCTGGCAGCTCGGCCAGGCGGTGGCGCTCGCCCGGGTGCAGTAAGACGTTTCCCCGCCTGTCCGGGCGGGGAAATAAACACTACTGCAAACCTTGAATTCGCCTCGTAAAACCCGATGTAACTGCCTGCAACGCTTAAAAATCGCTGTGGGATGCCTGGGGTTACGTTTACAATCGGAGCCGTCATGACAGATAACGAATTAATGCAGTTAAGTCAGCAGCTTGGCGCTGCGTTAAAAGCGCAGGGCGCGACCGTGACGACGGCGGAATCCTGCACCGGCGGCTGGGTGGCGAAAGTCATTACCGATATCGCCGGCAGTTCCGCCTGGTTTGAACGCGGCTTCGTGACCTACAGTAATGAGGCCAAAGAACAACTTATCGGCGTGGACGGCGCCACGCTCGCGGCGCATGGCGCCGTCAGCGAACCGGTCGTGAGACAAATGGCGCAGGGCGCGCTGAATGCCGCCGCGGCCTCTTACGCCGTCTCCGTTAGCGGTATCGCCGGGCCTGATGGCGGCAGCGCTGACAAGCCCGTCGGCACCGTCTGGTTTGGCTTTGCCGACAACCAGGGAAGGGTCGAGGCACGCATGCAACGCTTTGATGGAAATCGAGATTCTGTGCGCCGTCAGGCGACCGCGTTTGCGCTGCAAACCTTGTGGCAACATTTTATACAAAACACTTGATACTGTATGCTCATACAGTATAATTGCACCAACGAAACAAATTCGCAGCGTGGCGCAATTGGGCTCACCCTGCATGACAGGAGTAAAAATGGCTATCGACGAAAACAAGCAGAAGGCGTTGGCGGCAGCACTCGGCCAGATTGAAAAGCAATTCGGCAAAGGCTCCATCATGCGTTTGGGTGAAGATCGCACCATGGATGTGGAAACGATCTCCACCGGCTCTCTCTCCCTGGATATCGCGCTGGGAGCGGGCGGTCTGCCGATGGGGCGTATCGTGGAAATTTACGGCCCGGAATCTTCAGGTAAAACCACGCTGACGCTGCAGGTTATCGCCGCGGCGCAGCGTGCCGGTAAAACCTGTGCGTTTATCGACGCCGAGCACGCGCTCGATCCTGTCTACGCCCGTAAACTCGGCGTAGATATCGATAACCTGCTCTGCTCTCAGCCGGACACCGGCGAGCAGGCGCTGGAAATCTGTGACGCGCTGGCGCGCTCCGGCGCGGTTGACGTGCTGGTTGTCGACTCCGTTGCGGCCCTGACGCCGAAAGCGGAAATCGAAGGCGAAATCGGTGACTCTCACATGGGCCTCGCGGCACGTATGATGAGCCAGGCGATGCGTAAGCTGGCCGGTAACCTGAAAAACTCTAACACCCTGCTTATCTTCATCAACCAGATCCGTATGAAGATTGGCGTGATGTTTGGTAACCCGGAAACCACGACCGGCGGTAACGCGCTGAAATTCTACGCTTCTGTCCGTCTCGACATCCGCCGTATCGGCGCGGTGAAAGAGGGCGAAGAAGTGGTAGGCAGCGAAACCCGCGTGAAAGTAGTGAAAAACAAAGTCGCTGCGCCGTTCAAACAGGCTGAATTCCAGATCCTCTACGGTGAAGGTATCAACTTCTATGGCGAGCTGGTTGACCTTGGCGTGAAGCACAAGCTGATTGAAAAAGCGGGCGCCTGGTACAGCTACAACGGCGAGAAGATCGGTCAGGGTAAAGCGAACGCGACCAACTTCCTCAAAGAGAACAAGCCGATGGCTGACGAAATTGAGAAGAAGCTGCGCGAAATGCTGCTCAACAATCAGGACGCTACGCCTGACTTCACCGTCGATGATAACGACGGCGGTGTTGAAGAAACCAACGAAGAGTTTTAATCTCAAGGGCTGCTGATGCAGCCCTTACTTTTTTCTTTCCCTTCAACATCGCCACTGTTTTCACGCCTATGACTGATGCTACTCCCCGCCGTTCCGCTTATTCCCGACTTCTCGACCGCGCCATGCGAATACTCGCGATGCGCGATCACAGCGAGCAAGAGCTCAGACGCAAGCTTGGCGCCGTGCTGCCAGGGAAAAACGACGATGAGCAGGCGCAGGCTACCCCGGAAGATATCGAGAAAGTGATCGCCTGGTGCCATGAGCAGCGTTACCTCGACGACGATCATTTTGCCGAGCGCTATATCGCCAGCCGCGGTCGTAAAGGCTACGGACCGCAGCGCATTCGTCAGGAGCTGCAACAGAAGGGCATCTCCCGTACCGCATGTGATAGCGCCTTCGCCGCCTGTGAGGTCGACTGGGAAGCGCAGGCCCGCGATCAGGCCGAGCGCAAATTCGGCGCGCCGCTGCCGCGCACCTTCCCCGAAAAAGGCAAAGTCCAACGCTTTTTGCTGTATCGCGGCTATTACATGGAAGATATCCAGGCGATCTACCGAAATTTTGAGTGATGACCCCATGCGGGGTTTTACTTCCCTGTAAAGAAAACTTATCTTATTCCCACTTTTTTCCGTTTAGCCTGGTCTGGCGGCAGCGTGCTGCGCCACTCGGGTGACACATTTCGTTAGCTTGATTTCAGGATAATTATGAGCAAGAGCACCGCTGAGATCCGTCAGGCGTTTCTCGACTTTTTCCATAGCAAGGGACACCAGGTAGTCGCCAGTAGCTCTCTGGTCCCTAATAATGACCCGACTTTGCTGTTTACCAACGCCGGGATGAACCAGTTCAAGGATGTATTCCTTGGTCTCGACAAGCGTAATTATTCCCGCGCGACGACCGCGCAGCGCTGCGTGCGCGCCGGTGGTAAGCACAATGACCTGGAAAACGTCGGTTACACCGCCCGCCACCACACCTTCTTCGAAATGCTGGGCAACTTCAGCTTCGGTGACTACTTCAAACATGACGCTATCCAGTACGCCTGGGAGCTGCTGACCGGCGCGCAGTGGTTTAACCTGCCGAAAGATCGCCTGTGGGTGACCGTCTACGAAACCGATGACGAAGCTTACGAAATCTGGGAAAAAGAAGTCGGGATCCCGCGCGAACGTATTATCCGTATCGGCGATAACAAAGGCGCGCCTTACGCGTCCGACAACTTCTGGCAGATGGGCGATACCGGCCCGTGCGGCCCGTGCACCGAGATTTTCTACGATCATGGCGACCACATCTGGGGCGGCCCTCCGGGTAGCCCGGAAGAAGACGGCGATCGCTACATTGAGATCTGGAACATCGTGTTTATGCAGTTTAACCGTCAGGCTGACGGCACCATGGAACCGCTGCCGAAGCCGTCCGTGGATACCGGCATGGGCCTTGAGCGTATCGCCGCGGTGCTGCAACACGTTAACTCTAACTACGAAATCGATCTGTTCCAGAAGCTTATCAAGGCGGTGGCGAACGTTACCGGCGCGACCGATCTGAGCAACAAATCGCTGCGCGTTATTGCTGACCATATCCGCTCCTGCGCCTTCCTGATTGCCGATGGCGTGATCCCGTCTAACGAGAACCGCGGCTATGTGCTGCGTCGCATCATTCGCCGCGCGATCCGTCACGGCAACATGCTGGGCGCGAAAGACACCTTCTTCTACAAGTTGGTTGGGCCGCTGGTGGATGTTATGGGATCGGCGGGCGACGAGCTGAAACGTCAGCAGGCGCAGGTTGAACAGGTTCTGAAAACTGAAGAAGAGCAGTTTGCCCGCACGCTCGAGCGTGGTCTGGCGCTGCTGGATGAAGAGCTGGCGAAGCTTACGGGCGATACGCTCGACGGCGAAACGGCTTTCCGCCTGTATGACACCTACGGCTTCCCGGTTGACCTGACCGCGGACGTCTGCCGCGAGCGCAACATTAAAGTTGACGAAGCGGGCTTTGAAGCCGCCATGGAAGAGCAGCGCCGTCGCGCGCGCGAATCCAGCGGTTTCGGCGCCGACTACAACGCGATGATCCGCGTTGATGGCGCGTCAGAATTCAAAGGCTACGATCAGACCGAACTGACCGCCAGGGTCACCGCGCTGTTTATCGATGGTAAATCCGTTGAGCAGGTAGCGGCGGGCCAGCAGGCCGTTGTGGTGCTGGATGAAACTCCATTCTATGCGGAGTCTGGCGGCCAGGTGGGCGATAAAGGCGAGCTGAAAGGCAATGGTTTCACTTTCACCGTTAACGACACCCAGAAATATGGTCAGGCGATCGGGCATATCGGCGAGCTGACCAGCGGCGTTCTGAAAGTGGGCGAGGGCGTTAAAGCGGAAGTGGACCAGGCGCGCCGTGAGCGTATTCGTCTCAACCACTCGGCGACGCACCTGATGCACGCCGCGCTGCGCCAGGTGCTGGGCACCCATGTCGCGCAGAAAGGCTCTCTGGTTAACGACAAAGGCCTGCGTTTCGACTTCTCGCATTTCGAAGCCATGAAGCCGGAAGAGATCCGCAAAGTTGAAGATCTGGTGAACGCGCAAATCCGTCGCAACCTGCCGATTGAAACTAACGTCATGGATCTGGAAGCGGCGAAAGCCAAAGGCGCGATGGCGCTGTTCGGCGAGAAATATGAAGACCGCGTGCGTGTATTGAGCATGGGCGATTTCTCTACCGAACTGTGCGGCGGTATTCACGCGTCGCGCACTGGCGATATCGGCTTGTTCCGTATTGTTTCTGAATCCGGCACCGCCGCAGGCGTTCGCCGTATCGAAGCGGTGACTGGCGAAGGCGCGCTGTCTCTGGTTCATGCTCAGAACGACCGTCTGAACGAGCTGTCTCATCTGCTCAAGAGCGACAGCCAGACGCTGAACGACAAAGTTCGTGCGATGGTTGAGCGCACCCGTCAGCTGGAAAAAGAACTGCAGCAGCTCAAAGAACAGCAGGCGGCGCAGGAGAGTGCGAACCTCAGCAGCAAAGCCATCGACATCAACGGCGTGAAACTGCTGGTCAGCGAACTCGCAGGCGTTGAGCCGAAAATGCTGCGCACGATGGTGGACGATCTGAAAAACCAGCTCGGTTCTTCTGTTATCGTGCTGGCGACCGTGGCGGAGGGGAAAGTTTCCCTGATCGCGGGCGTATCGAAAGATGTGACGGAACGCGTCAAAGCTGGCGAACTGGTGGGCATGATTGCTCAGCAGGTCGGCGGTAAAGGCGGTGGTCGCCCGGATATGGCGCAGGCTGGCGGCACCGATGCCGCAGCGCTGCCCGCAGCGCTTGGCAGCGTTGAAAGCTGGGTAACCGCGAAGCTGTAATAACCAAAACGGCAGAAAGACGCCATAACCCTTTGTTGTTATGGCGTCTTTATCTGTGCCCGAACTATAACGATAAAGTCGGGTTGATTTTTTCTGGATCGGCTAAACTTAGGTTTAACAGAATGTAATGCCGTGACTGCTTACACCTCAGGTGTTTGTCATCGCTTACTTTTTGGCGTTATATGATGGATAATGCCGGGATACAGAGAGACCCGACTCTTTTAATCTTTCAAGGAGCAAAGAATGCTGATTCTGACTCGTCGAGTTGGTGAAACCCTCATGATTGGGGATGAGGTGACCGTGACAGTTCTTGGGGTAAAAGGCAACCAGGTACGTATTGGCGTGAACGCCCCCAAAGAGGTATCTGTACACCGTGAAGAGATCTACCAGCGTATCCAGGCTGAAAAATCGCAACAGTCCAGTTACTGAGTTGTCGCGTCTCGCTCACACCGGCGAGGCGCATCCCCTTTTTTCTTCGTTTCTTCTGTTTTCCTCCGTCTCCTGACACGCTTTCCCGTTCCCTTTTGCCTTTAATAATATCCACTGCATCACCGCATTTGCGTTGATAAAACAGCCTTTTTGTTGGCAAAGCAGGCGGATTGGGCGGTAATTGTGCAAACGATGCAGAGTCGGGAAAAATTGTTTGACTTATAAGTCCCAGAAAGTAATATGTGCGCCACGCAGCGACGATGAGACGAAACAAGCTCTTCGAAGCACTCGTAAGAGGCGTGTGGTGAGGTGGCCGAGAGGCTGAAGGCGCTCCCCTGCTAAGGGAGTATGCGGTCAAAAGCTGCATCCGGGGTTCGAATCCCCGCCTCACCGCCATTTTGCATCCGTAGCTCAGCTGGATAGAGTACTCGGCTACGAACCGAGCGGTCGGAGGTTCGAATCCTCCCGGATGCACCATATTTCTCTACGGTATCAGCAATGATGGCGTAGGCCGCAGTAAAGCAGTATCCCCGATGCATCCGTAGCTCAGCTGGATAGAGTACTCGGCTACGAACCGAGCGGTCGGAGGTTCGAATCCTCCCGGATGCACCATATTTCTCTATGGTATCAGCAATGATGGCGTAGACCGCAGTAAAGCAGTATCCCCGATGCATCCGTAGCTCAGCTGGATAGAGTACTCGGCTACGAACCGAGCGGTCGGAGGTTCGAATCCTCCCGGATGCACCATATTTCTCTACGGTATCAGCAATGATGGCGTAGGCCGCAGTAAAGCAGTATCCCCGATGCATCCGTAGCTCAGCTGGATAGAGTACTCGGCTACGAACCGAGCGGTCGGAGGTTCGAATCCTCCCGGATGCACCATATTTTTCCGCGGTATCAGCAATGATGACGTGACCTGGTAAGCGATGATTGTCGCGAATTCCAGGGAGGATAACGCAGCTCTCGCAGCGGCCCGTCAGGGTGAGCCAAAGTCAAGTAATCCTCCCGGATGCACCCAGCTTCTCTCCTGAATCTTCCTTTTCTCTGATCAAAGCTATTTCGCAAAGCCGCTCCTTTACACATCCCCCTGAATCCCTTTTATACGCCTCATTCATTACGCCATCTGTACCTCCTGTATGCCTTAACAGCGACAAAATTAACGGTTTAAGCTAAAGTAACATTCCTGGCGGTCAGGTAATGAGGACATGATGTACGAGCGTTACGACGGGCTGATTTTTGACATGGATGGCACCATCCTCGATACCGAGCCGACGCACCGGAAAGCCTGGCGCGACGTGCTTGGCCGCTACGGCATGCAGTTTGACGAACAGGCGATGGTCGCGCTGAACGGTTCGCCTACCTGGCGCATCGCTCAGGCGGTCATTGAGCTGAATCAGGCCGATCTCTGTCCCCATGCGCTGGCGCGTGAAAAAACCGCCGCGGTGCAGGCGATGCTGCTGGATACGGTGCGTCCGTTGCCGCTCATTGACGTTGTCAAAGCGTGGCACGGCCGCCGTCCTATGGCCGTCGGCACCGGCAGCGAAAGCGCGATGGCGGAAGCGCTGCTGGCGCATCTTGGCCTGCGTCGCTACTTCACCGCGGTGGTTGCCGCCGATCATGTACAACATCATAAACCCGCTCCCGATACTTTCCTGCGCTGCGCAACGCTCATGGGCGTCGCGCCTGAAAAATGCGTCGTGTTTGAGGACGCGGATTTCGGTCTCGAAGCGGCGCGTCTGGCGGGAATGGACGCTGTGGACGTGCGTTTGCTGTGAGCGACGCGCTGTCGCTCCTCTCGCTCTTTACCAGCAGTTTTCTGAGCGCCACGCTGCTGCCGGGTAGTTCCGAAGCGGTGCTGGTGGCGCTGCTGGTAAGCGTGAAAACCGCCCCCTGGCTTTTGGTATTAACCGCAACAATAGGTAATAGCCTTGGGGGGTTAACTAACGTTATTCTTGGGCGGCTGTTTCCGCTGCGCGAGTCATCGCGCTGGCAGGAGCGCGCGCAGGGCTGGCTGCAACGGTTTGGCGCGCCAGCGCTGCTGTTAAGCTGGCTGCCTCTGGTCGGTGATTTATTATGCCTGCTGGCAGGGTGGCTGCGCCTTCCCTGGGGGCCGGTGATTTTTTTTCTGTGCCTTGGCAAGGCGCTGCGCTACATCATTATCGCGGCAGCGACTTTACAGGGTATGACGTGGTGGCACTAATTGGATTGTTTGAGCGACCTTTCATCGTCAACCTTTACCATTACAATTATGCTTAATAAAAATATTTTCGACACGACAGGCGGGAGGTCAATTTGATCCCGGACGTATCACAGGCGCTGGCCTGGTTAACCGAGCATCCTGAGGCATTGAAAGGCATTCGCCGTGGGCTTGAGCGCGAAACGCTGCGCGTCACGCCTGACGGCGAGCTGGCGACCACGGGGCATCCGGAAAGCCTGGGCTCCGCGTTAACCCATAAGTGGATCACGACGGATTTTGCCGAAGCCCTTCTGGAATTTATCACGCCGGTAGATGGCGATATCGATCATATGCTGACGGTGATGCGCGATATTCATCGCCACACCGCCAGAGCGCTCGGCGACGAGCGTATGTGGCCGCTCAGCATGCCCTGCTATATCAAAGAAGGGCAGGACATTGAGCTCGCGCAATACGGCACCTCGAATATCGGCCGTTTTAAAACGCTCTATCGCTCGGGTCTGAAGAACCGCTACGGCGCGCTGATGCAGACCATCTCCGGCGTGCATTACAACTTCTCACTGCCGCTGGCGTTCTGGCAGGCGAAGTGTCAGGTGGAAGATGCCGAGAGCGGCAAAGAGGCGATTTCAGCAGGCTATTTCCGTCTGATCCGCAACTACTACCGTTTTGGCTGGGTGATCCCATATCTGTTTGGCGCCTCGCCGGCGATTTGTTCCTCTTTCCTGCAGGGCAAGCCGACCAAACTGCCGTTCGAGAAAACCGACTGCGGTATGTACTACCTGCCTTACGCGACCTCGCTGCGCTTAAGCGATCTGGGCTATACCAATAAATCGCAAAGCAATCTCGGGATTACATTTAACGATCTACACAGTTATGTGGCAGGATTGAAGCGCGCCATCAAAACCCCGTCGGAAGAGTACGCGAAGCTGGGGCTGAAGAAAGACGGCGAATATCTGCAAATCAACACCAATATTTTGCAGATTGAAAACGAGCTGTATGCGCCAATTCGTCCGAAGCGCGTCACGCGCGATGGCGAATCGCCGTCCGACGCGCTGCTGCGCGGCGGCATCGAATACATTGAAGTGCGCTCGCTCGATATCAACCCATTCTCGCCGATTGGCGTCGATGAAAATCAGGTGCGTTTCCTCGATCTCTTTATGGTCTGGTGCGCGCTGGCAGATGCGCCGGAGATGAGCAGCGATGAGCTGCTGTGTACCCGCGCCAACTGGAACCGTGTGATTCTGGAAGGCCGCAAGCCTGGGCTGACGCTCGGCATTGGGTGCGAAACGGCGCAGTTCCCGCTGGAGAAAGTGGGCAAAGATCTGTTCCGCGATTTACGTCGCGTGGCGCGAACGCTCGACGGCATTCACGGCGGGCAGGAGTACCAGCAGGTCTGCGACCGACTGGTGGCGTGCTTTGACGATCCGGAGCTCACTTACTCGGCGCGTATTCTGCGCTCGATGATTGAAAACGGGATTGGCGGAACCGGACGGATGCTGGCGGATAACTATCGCACCATGCTGCGTGAAGAGCCGTTGCAGACGCTGCATGAAGAGGATTTCCGTCAGGAGCAGGCGGCGTCGCTGGCGCGTCAGCGTGAGATTGAAGCTGCGGATACCGAGCCTTTTGATGAATGGCTGACGAAGCAGGCGTGAGACAAAAGAAAAAGGCCACATCGCTGTGGCCAAATTGTCATCTCTGAACTCAGTGATGATGATAACAAATGCGCGTCTTTCATAGATTCAGACCCGGCCCGTGAACATTAGTTCAGTTTAATTTTAAAAAATCACTCATCGGAGGTGATCAGATGCCATTGCTTGATAGCTTCACTGTCGACCATACCCGTATGGAAGCGCCTGCGGTACGTGTGGCGAAGACCATGAACACGCCGCACGGCGACACTATCACCGTGTTTGACCTGCGTTTTTGCGCCCCGAACAAAGAAGTGATGCCGGAAAAGGGCATCCACACGCTGGAGCACCTCTTTGCCGGTTTCATGCGCGATCATCTGAACGGCAACGGCGTGGAGATCATCGATATCTCCCCGATGGGCTGCCGCACTGGTTTTTACATGAGCCTCATCGGCCAGCCTGACGAGCAGCGCGTGGCTGACGCCTGGAAAGCGGCGATGCAGGACGTGCTGAAAGTGAAAGAACAGAACCAGATCCCGGAACTGAACGTTTACCAGTGCGGCACGTACGAAATGCACTCACTGGAAGAAGCGCAGGATATCGCGCGTCACATTATCGAGCGTGGCGTGGGCGTTAACAGCAACGATGAACTGGCGCTGCCGAAAGAAAAATTACAGGAACTGCACCTGTAGGAATAAAAAATAATTATTAGAAAGGGAGCCTTAATGGCTCCTTTTTTATTATATGATTGCCGCTACGGTTATATTTATGCCTTCTCTGGCCTGCGCCGGGTGACTTAAAACAAATTTTTGTTGCCTGTGAAATATAGCCGCGAAATAAAATATCGGTTTTAAACTATTAACACCTGAAGCATACCCTGAATGAGTGTACCGATGCGTGGCGGGCCGCGTCCGATTTTTGTATATCGTCAGTGTACCGCGCCTGGGCGGCAACCCGCGTGAATACGCCACGCTGTCGTCGCTGCGCGCAGATCTTTTCACGGGCGTCATAATTATTATCAAGGCAATAGCAGATCGGGATCGAGGAATGACAGGTTTTTTCAGACGCGGCGTTGCTGACTTATCCGTTAACGAGACGGGAAATACCACGCGCTTTATCCGGCGCACATTGCTTTTTATGGGCGCTCTGTTAGGGCTGTTTTTCCTGGTAGCGATGCTTTCTATTTTGCACATCGCAAATGATATTAACGAACGCACCGATGCGCACAGCCGCCATCTGTTATTAAAAGCCCTGCAAAATCGCCAGGATACGCTAAAAACCACGCTTAATGATTACTCTGACTGGGGCGAAGCCTGGGTGAATCTGCATCAAACCCTCGACGTGACCTGGGCGTGGGATCGCGGAAATCTGGGTTCATCGCTCTATGACATGTTCGGCTATGACGGCGTCTTCGTGACGGACGGTAGCGACATCACCCGCTACAGCGTCGTTAACGGCAAATTCAGAAACCAGAAAGTAGAACACTGGATCGGCGCGCCCTTGATGAGCAGCCTGCGCACCGCGCTGGATGCCTCCGATGGCGCTTCCATCGTCACGCCGATGGAATATCACGGCCAGCCCGCGCTGGTGGGGGCTGCCTGGATACGCAGCGGCGGCGACAAAAATGTCCAGGCCGAACCCGGCACGCCGTCGTTGCTGATATTTATCGATGTGCTCACCAGCGCGGAACTCGTGCAGATGGGGCATGAGTACGGCATTGAGGATCTGCACGTGCGTAAGCCTGGCGAGGCGTCGCCCGACTACCGTCAGGTCACACTGGGACTGCCGCTTGGCAACGGTCAGGTGACCATGGTCTGGCGCAGCGAGGATCCCGGCCACGATCTTATCGTCGTCATCCTGCCGCTGCTGATTTTCCTGATGTGTTTTACGGGGCTGGTCGCAGGCATCGCTATGCGCAACGCGTTGACGAAAGCGCGGCTCAATGATGAAAACGCTTTTCTGCTGGAGCAGAATCGACTGGCGTTGGCGGCCAGCGAACGGCGTTTTCGCGATGTCGCAGAGGCTACCACCGACTGGATCTGGGAAACCGACGATGACCTGCGCTTCACCTGGCTTTCCGAGCGCTTCCCGGTCATCACCGGCTATCGTATCGCCGACTGGCTGGGACGGCGCGTAACGGAATTTATCCAGGAAGACAGCGCGACGCTGGAGGCGTGGTTCCACCAGCCAGGGCACGGCGGGCACCGCGCCATGACTCATTGCCGCTATCTGTCGGCGCAGGGGCACCAGCGCTACTGCAATCTGGTGGCGAAGCCCATCGCCACGGCGGAAGGCGGGCTGAGCTTTCGCGGCACCGCGACTGACGTCACGCTTGAAGTCGAAGCCCAGGCGCGCGTGCAGTATCTCTCGCTGCATGACGAACTCACCGGCCTGCCCAACCGGGTACGCATGAAAGAGTTCCTGGAAGGCAAACTCCAGTCGCGCCCGACGCGCGAGCATCCGCTGGCGATGATTAGCCTCGATCTCGATAAGTTTAAGCCGGTCAACGATCTCTTCGGCCACGGCGTCGGCGATGAACTGTTGCATCAGGTTTCCGCGCGTCTGCGCGCCTGCCTGCGTGATTTCGATCTGGTGGCGCGCCAGGGCGGCGACGAATTTATCCTGATTATCCCGGACATCGAACGCAAAGAAGCGCTGGAGCAACTTTGCGAGCGCATTCTCGCCGAGATCAACCGTCCGTTCAGCGTACAGGATCATGAGATTTTAATCGGCGCCAGCATGGGGATTGCGCTCGCGCCGCAGGACGCGGTGAACGCGACCGATCTGCTGCGTTTTTCCGACATCGCGCTCTATAAAGCGAAAAGCAGCGGGCGCAACGGCTGGGTGTTTTATGACGCCCATATGGCGGAACAGATTGTCCAGCGCCGTGAAATGGAAAACAGCCTGCGCGAGGCTATCCGCGATCGGCAGTTCCAGCTGGTCTATCAGCCGCGCTACGACATGAACGCCGAAAAAATCGTGGCGGTCGAAGCGCTGCTGCGCTGGCATCATCCGACGCTTGGGTTGCTGATGCCGGATCAGTTTATTCCGCTCGCGGAAGAGACCGGACTGATTATCGCCATCAGCGACTGGGTGCTGAACGCCGCCTGCCGCGATGCGCAGCGCGACATGCCGGGCCTTGCGATTTCCGTGAATATTTCGGCGGTAGAGTTCCGCACGCCGGGGCTGGTGGAGCGGGTGCAGGAGGCGCTGAACGCGACCGGGCTTGCGCCGGAGCGTCTGGAGCTGGAAGTTACCGAAAACGCCACGCTCTCGAATCCTGAGCAGAGCCTGGAACTGATGAACGGCCTGAAAGCGCTTGGCGTGCGGCTGCTTATTGATGATTTCGGCACTGGCTATTCGTCGTTAAGTTACCTGCGCACGTTCCCGTTCGACGGCATTAAGCTTGATAAATCCTTTGTGGCGGGTATGCCGCATTCGGATAACGCCAACAGTATCGTGGAGAATATTATCGGGCTCGGCAAAGCGTTTTCCCTGAGCATTACCGCGGAAGGCGTGGAGACGCAGGAGCAGCTGGCGCAGCTTAAAATGTATCAGTGCGATGAAACCCAGGGCTATCTGATGTGTCGGCCGCTGCCGCTTGAGCGCCTGAAAGCGCAACTGCGCGGGCAGGGCGTTCCCCCGGTGAAAGATTAACGCGGTGAATAAAAAAGGCCCGCCAGTGCGGGCCTTTTTGTGAGTAACGTCAGTGAGCGCCGCCGCCGCCGCCGCCCGCCCCGAAAGGCGGCCTGGCGAACCAGATAAGCCCTAACAGCACCAGGAACACGCCCGCGGATGCCCAGAAAATCTCATTGGCGGAGATAATCAGTCCCTGATTGGTTATCTGCTGGGCGATATACCCGGACGCCTGCTGCTGCGTCATTCCCATGCCCTGAAGCTGGTTGTACATCTCCTGCGCGTTGGGGTTAAACGGCGTCACCGATTCGGTCAGCTGCGCGTGATGCATCGATTCCCGGTTGGTCCACAGCGTCGTGGTTATCGAGGTGCCGATGGAGCCCGCGAGCGTCCTTAAGAAGTTCGACAGACTCGATGCCGCCGCCAGCCGCTCCGGCGGCAGGCCGGAGAGGGTGATGGTGGTGAGCGGCATAAAGAAACACGCCACCGCGAAGCCCTGAATAAACTGCGGCCACGCCGACGCCCCGAAATCCATCCCCGGCTCGAACGTATATGCGCGCCAGTAGAAACATACCGCGTACATAATAAAGCTGAATGTCACCAGGCGGCGCATATCCAGCCGGTGCGCGAAGCGTCCGATAATTGGCGAGAGGATGACCGGGATTATCCCGACCGGCGCTGAGGCAAGCCCCGCCCAGGTCGCGGTATAGCCGTAGACCTCCTGCAACAACTGCGGCAGCAACACAATCGAGCCGAAGTAGAGCATATAGGCAAGGCTGATGCTCAGACAGCCGATGGTAAAGTTGCGCGACTTAAACAGCGCGAGATCGACAATCGGATGATCGTCGGTCAGCTCCCAGACAATCAGGAAACTCAGCGCCACCACCGCCACGACCGTCAGCACGATGATTTCGGTCGAGTTAAACCAGTCGAGCTCTTTCCCCTGGTCGAGCATCACCTGCAGGCAACCGATGCCGATGACCAGCAGCCCGAGCCCCACGGCGTCAATGCGCCGCTGCTCGGTGCGGGTCTCTCGCCCGCGCAGCGATTGCAGCGTCATCAATACCACGACGATGCCGATAGGCACGTTGATAAAGAAGATCCAGCCCCAGTGATAGTTATCGCTGATCCAGCCGCCGAGGATCGGGCCGCAGATAGGGGCGACAATCACCGTCATCGACCACAATGCCAGCGCGACAGAGCGTTTGGCGGGCGGGTAGTTGCTCAGCAGCAGACTCTGGGAGAGCGGGATCAGCGGTCCGGCCACAATTCCCTGAATCACGCGGAAGAAAATCAGCATGTTCAGGCTATTGGAAACGCCGCATGCCCAGGAGGCGATCGCGAACGCGATAGTAGACCAAACGAACAGCTTCACCTCACCGACGCGCTTCGCCAGCCAGCCGGTAAGGGGAATCGAGATGGCGTTCGCCACCCCGAACGAGGTAATCACCCAGGTGCCCTGACTTAACGAGGCGCCCAGGTTACCGGCGATGGTCGGGATCGCCACGTTGGCGATGGTGGAGTCCAGCACCTGCATGAAGGTGGCAAGCGAAAGGGCGATGGTCATGACGACCAGCTGCGCCCCTTCAAGCGGTTTACGTTGCTGCATACAACCTCCGCCGGTTAACCCGCGTTCGCCTGCACAATATCGTTAATCAGCTTGTTCACCGGCTCCAGACCGATTTCGCGCGCGTTGCTTTGATACGCAGGCTCAGAACGGGTCTGGGTCGCGAGGACGCCGCCGTCGCGATTAGTGGTGTCGACTTTCACCAGCGTGGAAAGGCCGATGCGCAGCGGATGCTGCTCCAGCTGTTTCGCGTCAAGTTCGATACGTACCGGCAGACGCTGGACCACTTTGATCCAGTTGCCAGTGGCGTTCTGCGCAGGCAGCAGCGAGAAGGCGCTGCCGGTGCCCATATCGAGACCGACCACTTTACCGGTGTACTCGACATCATCGCCGTAGATATCGCTCACGACGGTGGCGGGCTGGCCGATGCGCATATGCGCGAGCTGGGTTTCTTTAAAGTTCGCATCCACCCACAGTCCGCTCGACGGTACGATAGCCATCAGCGGGGTCGTCGGGCTAATCTGCGCGCCCACCTGAACAGCGCGGCGCGACACAAAGCCGGTCATCGGGCTTACGATTTTCGTACGCTGCAGCGCAAGCCAGGCGTTACGCACTTCCGTAGCGGCCTGTTGCACCGCAGGCTGGTCTTCAAGCTTCGTGCCGAGGATCATCGCCTGGTTGGCGTTGTATTGCTGAATGGCGACGTCAAGCTGCGCCTGAGCGCTCGCGACCGCATCGCGGGCGTGCTGGAGCTCTTCACGGCCAATCAAATTCGCGCTGCCGAGCGGCACGCGGCGGTTCAAATCACTCTGCGCCTGGGCGAGCGCCGTTTTCTGGACGTCGATATTCGCGGCGTACTGCTTACTGTTAATCATCAGCTGGCGGGTCTGACGCACGCTTGAGGCCAGTTCCGTTTTCGCTTTCTCGAACGCCTGCTGGGCGTCGGTCGGATCGAGCGTCACCAGTACGTCGCCTTGTTTCACAAAGTCGGTATTCTCTACCCAGACTTTGGTCACGCTGCCGGAGACCTGCGCCATGATTTGCACCTGATTCCCGGCCACATAGGCGTCATCGGTCTCCTGAAAATGTCGTGCCACTAAAAACCAGTAAACGCCATACGCCACGGCAATAACAACAAAGAGCAAGGTTAATAACAGCAGGGCGCCTTTGCGTTTGCCCTTCTTATTATTGACCGGTTGCTGCGGGGTGGTGTTCTCCGCATTTGCGCTCATGTTTATCTCCACGTTCTTATTGTTGTTGTCGGCGGTCGCCGACCTCTGTTGTCAAAAAGGCCAGCATTCAGATGCTGGCCTGTCAGTGTAGCGTTTTCCTTGCAACGGCACGTTTGCGAAACGAGCGCTTATCAGCGCCTTAGCGAACGGCCTCAAGCAGCGTATTGTCCTCTTCCATCTGGTCGAGGCGGTCGAGCAGTTTGCGGGTAATCTGCTCAAGCTGTTCTTTTTCCTGCCCGCTTAAAGAAGACCAGAGCAGGTGCAGGCAGTGATGCTGCGGCGGCAGCACCTGACGTAAAAATTCCTGACCTTTTTCGGTCAACTGAAGATGCAGGCAGCGACGATCGTTATCGCTTTCGCGACGTTCGATCCAGCCGCGTTTTTCCAGCTCATCGGCAATGCGGGTGGCGTTCGTGCGCGACGATCCCAGTGCGCAGCTCAGCTCGCTCGGCTGAATGCTGTGATTCTCCTGAGATTCCAGGGTCAGCAACGCCATAAACAATGTCTCGTTAATCCCCTGAGCTTTCAGCATCTTATTGCGGTTTTCCAGCAGCTTGCCCTGCATATGCATGCACAGGCGAGTCAGGAGAATTTCCTGGTACGGAAAATCCTCATAGCGACTGGCGCGAAATTTAAGCATCTGTTCAATGGGCGTAAACGAACTATCCATTTGGGTATAACCTCATTAATTGCAGCCGATATAATAACGACGGTAACAAATCATGTAAATCTATTATTCAGATGAATCATTAATGGCTACGTTACCGTCATGAGCTTCCGGACTATTCCATAGCCCGGAGCGCCCGCCGCCTTGCCAGGCGGGCATCATATGAAAGCGACGACGCCTGCGCGATATGCGTATCGGCGAAAAACGGTGCGTGCCGGCGGTCGTTCATATAAGTAACAGAAATGTAAGAAGTCGATTCGGATGATGTCAAACCAGGCGGTACAGTGCAGAAACGCGGGATAAGCGCCACGGACAAGCCGCTGATAAATGATGGCAAAATGTCGCTTATGCGCCCTGCCTGCAAGAACGTGCCAAAAGGCAGGGAGGGGCGTAAAGATGTGGGTATATCCATATACGTTTTTGATATATTACCGAAGTTAAAATCACTCGAATAAATAACTCCGCATAACCTTAACAGAGTGTTACCGCCCTTAACACCCTTCGCGGGCATTCAGGACGGCAAAGGTGCGACGCAGGCCTCACTCTGTCCCGCTGTGGCGGTGATAGCCGCGCCACCACACTACCAGATTTAGTAGGGCAATAATGGCCCCCGCCGCGCAGACGCCATTCCAGCCTGCGTGTTGCCAGGCCGACGCGGAGATAAGCGATCCGGCCGCGCCGCCGATAAAGTAGCTGGTCATATAACCCGCCGTGAGACGGTTACGCGCGTCGGGGTGAATGCGGTAGATAACGCTCTGGTTGGTGATGTGCACGCCCTGCACCGTGAGATCGAGCACCAGAATGCCGATAATAAGCGCGATAACCGAGAACTGGCCGAGCGCCACGGCAATCCACGACAGCAGCAGCAGAACCAGCCCCCAGGTGGTGGTGAGGTGCGCTTTGCCTTTATCGACGAAACCGCCCGCCGGACGCGCGCCGAGCGCGCCTGCCGCACCCGCAAGGCCAAACAGCCCAATTACGCCGTCTGAGAAATGAAACGGCGCGCCCGCCAGTAAAAACGCCATCGATGTCCAGAGAATGCTGAAGTTGGCGAAGGTCAGGCAACCGAGCAGCGCGCGGGTGCGCAGCAGTTTATCGCGGGTAAACAGGCTGAAGATGGAGCCGAGGAGTTGCGGGTAGTTGAGCGTGTTGGTCTGTTTCACGGTCGGCAGGCCGCGCCAGAGCGCCAGCGCCATAATGACCATCAGCACCGTCGCGACCCAGTAGACGGTGCGCCAGCCGCCAAGGCTCGCCAGCGCGCCGGAAACGGTGCGCGCCAGCAGAATGCCGAGCAGCAGGCCGCTCATAATGGTGCCCACGACCTTACCGCGTTTTTCCGGCGCGGCGAGGGTGGCGGCGAGCGGCACCAGGATTTGCGCGACCACGGAGAAGAGACCAGTCAGCGCGGTGCCCAGAATCATCATCGCCAGCGTATGGCTGCTTGCGGTGAGAAGCATCCCGGCGGCGGCCAGCAGCGTCATCACCACAATCATGCTGCGGCGTTCAAACATATCGCCAAGCGGCACCAGGAACAGCAGCCCGAAGGCGTAGCCGAGCTGGGCGGCGGTCACGATAAAGCCCGCCTGGTTGGCGGTAATGGCGAAGGCGTGGGCGATAGTGTCGAGCAGCGGCTGGGCATAGTAGTTGCTGGCTACCACAAGGCCCGTGGCGACGGACATCAATACCGTCAGCGAGGTGCTAAGTCCTTGAGTCTGTTTGGTCATATTCGTTCTGTTATGTCATTAAGAGGGGCGGGAAAACGCTTGCCGAAAGCCATTATGATAACGGAACCGCACCGTAGCGCCAGAATGTAGAGGAATTGTTACGTGTCGGATTGTGCGTTTTAGCGGCGGTGGGTGCGCTGCGCTTACCCACCCTACGAACCAATAACATTCACAATCCAGGGCGGGTAAGCGCAGCGCACCCGCCCTGACACAAAAAACTGCCTTAAAACAAAAACACCCGCCGGGCGGCGGGTGTTGGTCTCGTCTCGTTAACGCGCTTATTTCTGCGCGGCCAGCGCTTCTTTTATCCAACCGTCAAACTGCGGCTGGTGGGCTTTGATCCAACCGTCCACATGGCCCTGGATATCCGCCTCGCTCGCTCTGCCGCTGTGCATCATCGCGTTCTGGGCGTTGATATCGGTAATCGGCAATTTCATCACCGAGAACAGCTTCGCCGCCGCCGGGTTCTTCTCCGCCCAGGCTTTGTTCGCCACAATGTGCATCGTATTCACCGGGAAGCCAAAGTTATTGCCGTTCGCCAGTTTGGTGTCGATATCCTTCTGCTCGCCCGGCAGGGACGAGAACGGCACCTGCAGCCACACCACATCTTTACCCGGCTTCAGCACGTCGCTCACCCAGTACGGCGTCCAGGTGTAATAGAGCACCGGTTTGCCTTCTTTAAAGCGCGCAATGGTATCCGCCATCATCGCCGCGTAGTTCCCGTGGTTCACCGTCACGGTGTCCTGCAGGTGGTATGCCGTGTTCTGGTGGTTAATTACCGCCTCGCATCCCCAGCCAGGCGTACAGCCCATCATGTCCGCTTTGCCGTCGCCGTTGCTGTCGAACAGCTTCGCGAGCTTCGGATCTTTCAGTTGGGCGATATTGGTAATGTGATATTTCTCGGCGGTTTTACGGTCAATCAGATACCCCTGCGCCGCGCCGGTCACATAGGTGCCTTCACGGTAAAACTTTTTGTCGCCGCCTGCGGCCGCGTACATATCATCATGCAGCGGCTGCCAGTTCACGGCGGTAAAGGTGGCATCGCCGGAGGCAATCGAGGTGTAGCCGACGTTGTAATCCACTTCGCTGGTTTTATTCACGGTATAGCCGAGCTTTTCCAGCGCGCGGCTTACTAACAGCGTCTGAAAACTCTCTTCGGAAATCGTGCTCTGCACCGGCTGGACGGTAATGCCTTTGCCTGGCAGGTCGGCGGCAAAGGCGCTGGTGGTAACGAGTGTGGCGAAAGCTGTGGCGAAAAGAACAGAATGTCGCATCGTTATTCCTTTTATTCAGATAAGGGAAAGCGGGCGGCCTGCGCCGCCAGCGCTTTATTTAATGAATGGGCGGGTGATAAGACCAAGCGGCCCGCTGGCGTACCAGCGACGGTTGCCGCGGCTGCGGGCGTCGCGCCCCACGGCCTGGGTCAGGCGGTCGAGAATAATGGCGAGGATAACAATCCCCACGCCGCCGACCGTGGCAAGCCCCATGTCGAGGCGGCCAATACCGCGCAATACCATCTGACCCAGCCCGCCGACGGCGATCATCGAGGCGATCACGACCATGGAGAGGGCCAGCATCAGCGTCTGGTTAATCCCCGCCATAATGGTGGGCATGGCCAGCGGTAACTGTATTTTGAACAGCATCTGGCGCGGGCTGGAGCCGAACGAGCGCGCCGCTTCGATGAGATCTTCCGGTACCTGGTTGATCCCGAGGATCGTCAGGCGCACTACCGGCGGCAGGGCGAAGATAATCGTCACCACCACGCCCGGCACGTTGCCGATGCCAAACAGCATCACGATCGGCACCAGATAAACAAACGCGGGCGTCGTCTGCATCGCATCCAGTAACGGGCGAATAATTTTCGCCGCGCGCGGGCTTCTCGCAAGCCAGATGCCAAGCGGCAGACCTATCAGCACGCAGAACAGCAGGGCAGTCAGCACCAGCGCCAGCGTCACCATCGCCTGCGACCAGGCGCCGATAGCGCCGATGAGGATCAGCGATACCAGCGTCGCAACGCCCATCCCCGCGCCGGAAATCTGCCAGGCGATCAGCGCGAAAAGCAGAATCGCCACTGGCGCAGGCATCCCCAGCAACAACTGCTGGAAGGCATTCAGAATGTAATCCACCGGCACGCGAATGCCCTGGAACAGCGGGCGGAAGTGCGTCACCACCCAGTCGATGCCTTCCGTCACCCAGCGGTCGAGCGGGATCAGCGTGTTATGGAACGGATCCAGAATGTTGAAATGTTCGGGCGCGGGCGCAGGCGCGCTGTTCAGCCAGTCGGTTGAACCACTCTCTGGCGCAGGCGTCGGGCTGCCCCAGGCGTCTGCGCTGCTGGCGCTGTTCGCGGCGGCGTCAGCGGCGCCGGTCTCCCACGGACTTTGCGTTTGATCAGTCATGGGCGGCCCCCTCGCGATCTAAAGCTTTCAGCAGTACCCCTTTTGAGATAACGCCTACATACTGCTGCTCGTCGCCGACGACCGGGACGGCGCACGGCGCGACCCCAACCGGCGAGAGCAGTTCGCTTAACGACGTGTCGGCGCTAACCGCCGCAGGCGTGTCCAGCAACGCGCTGTCCAGTCCCTGGCCTGCCGCCAGCGCCGCTTTCAGGGAGTCCACCGAGACGGTGCCGACAAAGCGGTTGCCGCGTTCGACGACATAACCAAATTCGCGATCTTCATCCTGCAACAGCTTGATGGCTGAACGCGGCCCGAAGCCTGGCGTTTTACGCAACAGGCCAGCAGGGCTGCGGCGCGCGATATCTTTCGCGCTGAAGACCTGGCTGATATCGACGCCGCGGAAAAAGGTGCGCACATAATCGTTCGCCGGATTATTAAGAATTTCATCCGGCGTGCCGACCTGCACCACTTCGCCGTTTTGCATAATCGCGATGCGATCGCCAATTCGCATGGCTTCATCCAGATCGTGCGAAATAAACACGATGGTGCGCTGGTGGCGCGCCTGAAGCTTAATTAATTCATCCTGCATTTCGCTGCGAATTAACGGATCGAGCGCCGAGAAGGCTTCGTCCATTAACAGAATATCGGGATTAATCGCCAGGGCGCGCGCAAGCCCGACGCGCTGACGCATACCGCCGGAAAGTTCATCGGGATAAGCATGGGCGTAATTCTCAAGCCCGACCTGACGCAGGGCGTCGAGCGCTTTTTCCTGACGCGCTTTCAGCGGCACGCCAGCTAATTCCATGCCGAAGGCGGTATTATTTAATACTGTCATATGCGGCATCAGCGCAAATGACTGGAATACCATCGCTATCTTTTTCTTGCGCACCTCGCGCAGCGCGGCGTCAGATATTCTGGCGATATCCTCGCCGTCAATCAGCACCTGGCCGCGGGTGGGTTCAATCAGGCGATTGAGAAGGCGAACCATAGTGGATTTACCCGAGCCGGATAATCCCATGATCACAAATATCTCGCCTTCTTCAATGGCCAGAGTGGCGTCTTTTACGCCGACAGACAGCCCGGTCTTTTCCAGTATTTCGGCTTTAGAAAGCCCCTGTTCAATATATTTAAAGGCCCTCTGCGGGTGTTCTCCAAATATTTTGTATAGATTTTTAATCTCTAATTTAATTGCCATGCAATAGAGTAAGTCCTGTTATATTTTGCCGTTAAGATCATTCCTGCAGGAAATAGTTACCGGGGCATACCCTAGCATACTCAGATTCTGAGACAACCCTCAATTTCCACGCTATGGGGCGAAATGCACCGCCAGATGGCGATTATTTCCCGCTATTGCTGGGCTGAGCGGCAATGAATGGCGGGTGATATTTTTACTTTTTGCATGGCGATATGACGGGTGAATCGGCGTGATTCACCCGTAAGACAATGGAAATAGCGGTCGGGAAGACCGCAGAGATATTTAGGCTGATTTTACAATTTTGCAGCAAATAATTCTGCGGCATTATTTTTGATTATTTGCGCCTGCAAGCGAATTAAAAATCCCAGTCGGCGTCTTCGGTTTCCACCGCTTTGCCCATGACATAAGACGAACCGGAGCCGGAGAAAAAGTCGTGATTTTCATCGGCGCCGGGGGAGAGGGCGGCCAGAATCGACGGGTTCACCTGCGCCATTTCCGGCGGGAACAATGCCTCGTAACCGAGATTCATCAGCGCTTTGTTGGCGTTGTAGCACAGGAACGCGCTGACATCGTCCACCCAGCCGACGTCGCGGTACAGCGCCTCGGTATAGGCAAGTTCGTTATCGTAGAGTTCCATCATGAGATCCAGCGCGAAGGTCTTAAGCGATTCGCGCCGCGCGTCGTCCACCTGCGCCAGGCCCTGCTGATATTTGTAACCGATATAATAGCCATGCACCGCCTCGTCGCGAATGATGAGACGAATCAGATCGGCGGTATTGGTGAGTTTGCCGCGGCTCGACCAGTACATCGGCAAATAAAAGCCGGAGTAGAACAGGAAGGATTCCAGAAACACGCTCGCGATTTTCTTCTTCAGCGGATCGTCATCGCGATAGTGCGCAAGAATAATCTGCGCCTTGCGTTGCAGCGGCGCGTTCTCTTCGCTCCAGGCGTAAGCGGCGTCTACGTCCGGCGTCTGGCAGAGCGTGGAGAAAATCGAACTGTACGAGCGCGCATGCACCGCCTCCATAAAGCTGACGTTTGAGAGCACCGCTTCTTCATGCGGCGTCAGCGCGTCGGCCATCAGCGCGGGCGCGCCGACCGCATTCTGAATGGTGTCGAGCAGCGTCAGCCCGGTAAAAACCCGGATAGTCAGTTGCTGCTCGCCGGGCGTTAAGGTCTGCCAGGCCGGGATGTCGTTCGAGAGCGGCACTTTTTCCGGCAGCCAGAAGTTGCTGGTGAGCCGGTTCCACACCTCCAGATCTTTCTCGTCCTGAAGCTTATTCCAGTTAATGGCGCTAATACGGCTTAAACGGATCATGGTGTTTCCTCACAGGGCGCAGGAGACGCAGCCCTCAATTTCGGTGCCTTCCAGCGCCAGCTGGCGCAGTCGAATGTAATAAAGCGTCTTAATGCCTTTCTTCCAGGCGTAAATCTGCGCTTTGTTGATATCGCGCGTGGTGGCGGTATCCGGGAAAAAGAGCGTCAGCGACAGCCCCTGATCCACATGGCGCGTCGCCTCGGCGTAGGTATCGATGATTTTCTCCGGGCCGATTTCATAGGCATCCTGATAGCGCGCCAGATTCTCGTTGGTCATAAACGGCGCCGGGTAGTAGACGCGGCCGATTTTGCCTTCCTTGCGGATTTCGATTTTCGAGACGATCGGATGAATGCTCGATGTCGCATGGTTGATGTACGAGATAGAGCCGGTCGGCGGCACCGCCTGGAGATTGCGGTTATAGAGCCCGTGGCGCATCACGTCGTCGCGAAGCTGGCGCCACATTTCAGGCGTCGGCAGCGTAATGCCCGCGCGCGCAAACAGTTCAGCGACCCGCGCGGTGCGGGGCGTCCATGTCTGCGTGAGGTATTTGTCAAAATACTCGCCGCTCGCGTAGCGGGAAGCTTCAAAGCCTTCGAAACGTTCGCCGCGCTCGCGCGCCAGCATCATGGAGGTGTTCAGCGCGTGCCAGGTGACGGTATAAAAATAGAGATTGGTAAAATCGAGCCCTTCCGGCGAGCCGTAGGCGATGCCTTCGCGGGCCAGATAGCCATGCAGATTCATCTGCCCAAGCCCGATGGCGTGCGAGGCGGCGTTGCCCGCTTCGATGGACGGCACGCTGCGGATATGGCTCATGTCGGAGACCGCCGTCAGCGCGCGCACGGCGGTTTCCACCGTCCGGCCAAAATCGGGTGAATCCATGGTATGCGCGATATTCAGCGAGCCGAGATTGCAGGAAATATCATGCCCTGTGGTGGCGTAATTGAGGTTTTCGTCAAACGTGGAGGCGCTGTTGACCTGCAAAATCTCCGAGCACAGGTTGCTCATGTTGATGCGCCCGGCAATCGGGTTGGCGCGGTTCACCGTGTCTTCAAACATGATGTACGGATAGCCGGATTCAAACTGAATTTCCGCCAGGCGCTGGAACAGTTCGCGCGCGCTGATGTAGCGCTTGCGGATACGCTCATCTTCCACCAGCTGTGTGTACATCTCGCTGACGCTGATATCGCCGAACGGCTTGCCGTAAATATGCTCCACGTCATAGGGCGAAAAGAGCGCCATCTGCGCGTTGGCTTTCGCCAGTTCAAAGGTGATATCGGGGATCACGACGCCGAGCGAGAGCGTTTTGATACGGATTTTCTCATCGGCGTTTTCGCGTTTGGTATCCAGAAAACGCAGGATATCCGGGTGGTGCGCGTTCAGATACACCGCGCCCGCGCCCTGGCGCGCGCCGAGCTGGTTGGCGTAAGAAAAGGCGTCTTCCAGCATTTTCATTACCGGGATCACGCCGGAGGACTGATTTTCGATGCGCTTAATCGGCGCGCCCGCTTCCCGGAGATTTGAGAGCGAAAACGCCACGCCGCCGCCGCGTTTGGAGAGCTGGAGCGCGGCGTTAACCGCGCGCCCGATGGACTCCATATTATCTTCAATGCGCAGCAGGAAGCAGGAAACCAGCTCGCCGCGCTGCTGCTTCCCGCCGTTCAGGAAGGTAGGCGTGGCGGGCTGAAAGCGGCCGCTTAAGATCTCCTTGAGGATCTGGCGCGCCAGCGTTTCATCGCCGCAGGCGAGCGTCAGCGCCACCATGCAGGCGCGATCCGGGAAGTGCTCCAGATAGCGTTTGCCGTCGAACGTTTTCAGCGTGTAGCTGGTGTAAAACTTCCACGCGCCGAGGAACGTTTTAAACGTAAAGCCGTCGCGGTGCGCCTCGTCAAACAACCCGGCGGCAAAGTCAGGGTCGTAGCGTTTGAGCACATTCTCATCGTAATAGCCTTCGCTCACGAGATACGCGAGACGCGCGTGGGTATCAGGGAAGGTCACCGAACGCGGCTGGACGTGGGCGGCCATAAACGCTTCCACCGCCTCGCGGTCTTTCTCAAACTGGATGCGCCCGTCGGCATCGTAGAGGTTGAGCATCGCGTTCAGCGCGTGATAGTCCGGCGTCGTTTGCCGCACGGCGTCGCCGGTTAATGTTGTCGTTGCCAAAATTCGCTCACTCCCTTACGTACGTTTTCGATGTCTTGCCCGGTGCCCATCAGCTCGAAGCGATAGAGAAACGGCACCTGGCATTTGCGGGCGATGACGTCGCCCGCGCGGCAAAATCCTTCGCCGAAATTGCGGTTGCCCGCGGCGATCACCCCGCGCAGCAGCGCGCGATTATGTTCCTCGTTGAGAAAACGGATAACCTGGCGCGGCACGGCGCCAGCGGTTCCGCCGCCGCCGTAGGACGGCACCACCAGGATATAAGGCTCGTCCGCCCGCAGCCGCTCGCGGTCTTCCAGGGGAATACGCGCCGCCGGAAGCCCCAGCCGCGCGATAAACCGGTGGGTATTTTCCGAGCGGCTGGAGAAGTAAATCAGGGCGCTCATGCGTTCGCCGCAAGCGAGTCCGCGCGCAGGCGGTTAATCATGTCCGGGCGAAAACCGCTCCAGCTCAGGGCATCGGTCATCACCACTGGCAACTGGCGAAAACCCTGGGCGCGCAGCGTATCGATAGCTTCCGGCTGTTCGTCGAGATTGATGGTGTCAAACGCGATCCCGCGGCTCTCCAGCGCGCGTTTAGTGGCGTGACACTGGACGCAATCATTTCTTGTGTAAATAGTTATGCGCATGATTCGTATTCTCATCAATAGGTTAAAATCACCACCGCGAGGCAGTGTTGATTGGGGTTATCTGATAAGAAAGATACTAGATGTAGTTATGATAACTTTCAACTACGCAATATATAGGGTTTATGCCATTCGGAGCCTCAACGCCATGCAAACGCATGCAGGCCGCCAGCGGGGGCGAAAAAAGCTTATCAGGACGAGGGAAGAGGACGAAAAGAGACTGACAGAGAAACTGTTCCCCGGCGAGGCCGGGGAAGAGGCATTGAACCGTGCTTCAGATTAGCGACGGGTAATGAGCAGCGCGCCGAGGAAGATACCGACGGCCGCGCCAATGCCAAGGCTGCTTAGCGGGCGTTCACGCACGAATGTGCTAGCGCAGCTTACCGCGTCGCGGGCCGCCTGCGAGACCTGGCTTCTGCCGTGCATACGCGCACGGGTTTCACGCAGCAGGGATTCCGCTTTACGGCGCGCCACGTCAGCTTCACCTTTGGCGTCGCTGCCCCAGGATTTCAGTACGCCTTCCAGCGTATCGGCAAGGCGGTTAATGTCTTGGTTGATGTCATCCACGCCATCGTTCACGTCACTACGGGTCATTCGGTTAAACATAACGCTCTCCCTTTTTTGTGTTTACTTGATCACAGTATAGAACAAAATGTGAGCCGCTCCGGCGCGTGGGGCCGTTGGGCGCCCTTTCTGGACTTTTCCGAAAGCCCTGCTATTCCTCCTAATGTAAGGTTTCCCCGCAGCTGAAGCAGATGAGGAAAATTTATGTATTTACGACCCGATGAGGTGGCGCGCGTACTGGAGAAGGCAGGGTTTACCATGGATGTGGTGACGCCAAAAACTTATGGTTATCGTCGCGGCGAGAATTATGTCTATGTGAATCGTGAAGCGCGGATGGGGCGTACGGCGCTGATTATTCACCCGACGCTCAGGGAGCGCAGCCAGTCGCTGGCGGACCCGGCTTCAGATATGAAAACCTGCGATCACTACCAGCAGTTTCCGCTGTGGCTTGGCGGCGACGCGCAGGAGCATTACGGCATCCCGCTGGGATTCAGCTCCCGCATGGCGCTGGAGCGTTATCTGAACGGCTTATTTGGCGAACCGCAGTAAACCGTCCCTTCTCAGGCCTACGCGCTGACCGGCGCGGCGGGGCTTACCCGGAACAGACGGCGGCAATAATCGAGGAAATACCCGTAAGCCGCCCCCATCATCATCGATACCACGATATTGGAGCTCACCGCGGCGATAATCTGCGGGATATCCGCGCCGACGAACAGCAGGATGGCGGCGTACACCGGCGACTGAAAGGTAATATAGGCGATGACGTCTGCGATGTTTTTCACCAGGCGGCCTTTACCGATGCGCGCGGCAAAGCGCATAACCGCATCGCGATAGAGCCCGTAAGGCCAGGCAATCACCATATTGATCGGGATCGCGACCAGACGTGAGGAGAGCGATTGTTCGAAGCTCATTCCTGAGACGAATATTTCAATCATCATCCCCACGACGGAGCAATACACTACCATGGCAAAGGTGTCCGCTACGGCGTGACGCAGGCGAGAATGCGGCGAAAACATCGAATTAAGCTCCTGGCTCATCAACAGGGAAAATGGGAAAGGTAAGGGGTATGCTGGCGATATGCCTGGCATTTTGCGTAGATGATAGAGTATATGGCTGCCTTATTGCTTTCAATTAGCGATAAATTTTTATTTATCGCCGCTTTGTCCATAAAATCCTCTGTAAATTCAAAAGCGTGCGGCACTTCGCTATTTTTTAGCGGCGCTTGCGGATTTTTCATTTAATTTCAAAGGATTATTTCTTTTGAGGCGACGGTGTCGAGCCGTAAGCGGCAGAGAATTTTTCGCAGGGCGGTTTTGTGGCATGCTGTGGAGTTTCAGATAGCGCATTAACCTAAAAAGCAGTTATTTATGCTGTTTTTAAAGGACGACCTGGGGGCGGTTCAGGCATCACCGCCGATATCATCGGTGCGATGAATATGATTAGCCTGCCGTAAAACGGCTTTAACTATTATTCAGCCCATTCACGCAGGCGCTGCCGGATAATGCCCGCCGGTTTTTTTAACGAGTATCAGCCATTACCATGGACGCAATCAGCGACGTTTTATATCAGGTTGAGCGGGGCATTATGGCGCTCGCGCGCGAAGGAGAGCTGCGCAAAAAGCTGCGGCGCTTCTGGTTTGAAACCCTCATCGACATCCAGCCAGGCGCGCTGCCTGAGGCACTTCAATGCCCGCTTTACCAGTTGCGCGCGCATTTCAGCGCACCGCAGGCGCGCCCGCTGGCGGCGTGGCCTGATGAAGAGATTCAGGAATTACTTAAGGAGATTCTGGGATTTTATCACCAGCTCAGCGAGCAGGTGTTCAGGGAAAGTACGGGTAATGTAAGGTAAGGCGGATGCATTTCGCTTATCCGCCAGAGGTAAATCGTAGGGTGGGTAAGCGAAGCGCACCCACCCTGAAACACCGCCACCCAACACGGGCGCGGCTTTCGAATCAACACACCCCGAAATCGCCGTCTTCTTGATACAGCGCCACGTCGGCGGCTTTCAGCGTCACTTTCTCGCCCTGTTCGTCATCCGGGCGCACCGCGACAATCTGATCGCCATGCACTTCGATCACTTTAAGCTTCGGGCCGCCCAGACGCGGTTGCACGATATCGCCTGCTGCAAACATGATGACCTCCTGTTTATTCATAGGGTTTCTGTAACAGTAGCCCACCATCGCGTTCACCGACAACCGCCAGCCCGCGCTTTGCTGGAAAAGGGGGAGCGATCGCGGTCTGTATAGCCGCGTTAGGCCAGGTAAAGTCCTGTATGCAAGGTGGCGCTTTGCGGTTCAGCGACTAAACTTAATAAAAATAAGTCACTTACAAAACCTGCAAAAACAATACAGGAGTAACTATGGGATTCTGGAGAGTCGTTTTTACTATCCTACTTCCGCCGCTTGGCGTACTGATCGGGAAAGGTTTGGGCGGGGCGTTTATCATCAACATCATCCTGACGCTGCTCGGTTATTTCCCGGGCCTGATCCACGCCTTCTGGGTGCAAACCAAAAACTAACCCCCGCACTTATACGGACCCGCTACGGCGGGTTTTTTTATGCATTTTCCCTGCCGTTTCTCACCTCCTTTATCAGCATGTTACGCCATTGCGAACGTGCTCACGCTTTAACCGTTATGTTGCATTTTTATTGCGTACAAAGTGTGCGGGTTTACTCACGCTTAACAATATTTTAGGAAATGAACTGTTTTAATCGAAACTTTTGCCGATAACAGAGGGGCAGAGAGGCGTTTTTCTCTGAATAATTTGAAAAATAGAGATAAAAAGAGGCCACCATGGGGATCCTGTCAACATTAATAACGGGTCCAGGACGGACATTTTCGGCGCAAAGCCCCCGTAGCGGTGTGTATCGCTGTCAGAAACTACCCACATCGTTACGAGACGCGGGCGTGCCGGATAAGCCGGGCATCTTGATGGTATTTGTACCGCCCAATGCGAATTTTCATGCTGTCAGTCAGGTCTGGCAGCGCTTCGCCACGCCGGAACGCACCGTACTCGTGCTTTCCTCCACCGGCACGCTGTGCCAGCAGGATAAAGCGACGGTCTATTGCGATCTGGAAGGCGACGAAGGGAGCTGGCTGCTGCTGCCCAAAGCGCTGATTGGTCGCCACGAAGTGCATTCTGTCGATCTGCACACCCGCATTCCGGGCGCCGCGCAGCGCGTGCAGGCGATTTCGCGCGATCTCAGCGCGCTCGACGTGCAGATGCCGCTCAGCGCCGACCGTACGTTTGCGATGATTTATTGCGACGGACTCGCCGCCTCCGAAGGTTTCCTGATGCAGGCCTGGTATAAATCCGGGCGTTTCCCGTGTCTCGCTGTCGGCGGGGCGGCGGGCGGCAAGCTCGATTTCAGCGGCACCTGGATGAGCGTCAATGGACGCATGATGGACGGCCGCGCGATTGTCATTCTGTGTGAAATGGCGCCAGGCAAATCCTTCGCGCCATTCAAAAGCCAGAACTTCCAGCCGACCGACAAAAGCTGGCTGGTGGCGCAGGCCGATCCGGTCGCGCGCACCGTCACGTCGCTGTTTGACGCGAAGGATCAACAGCAGCCCATTACGTCGTATCTGGCAAGCCAGCTCAACTGCAAACCCGATCAGCTCGGGCAGGCGCTGGAGGGTTACACCTTCGCGGTCAAAGTGGGCGATGATTTCTTTATTCGCTCCGTGGCGCAGATTGAGTCCTCACAGATCCGTTTCTTCTGCGATCTGGAGTTTGGCGACAGGCTGTACCTGATGAAAGCGACCGATTTTGTCGCGCACACTGACCACGACTGGCAGGACTTTACGCGTCGCTACGGCAAACCGGCCGGGATGCTGCTCAACGACTGCGTACTGCGCCGTATGAACAACCTCGGCACGTTGCCGCGCGCCGATTTCTTCCGCAAGATCCCGGCGGCGGGCTTCTCAAGCTTTGGGGAGATCCTCGGGGTGCCTATCAACCAGACGCTCTCCGCGCTGGTGTTCTTCGATAAGCCTAACCAGGCGATGAGTCAGTTCCCGGTGGAATACGCGGCCTACGCGGCCCACTATGCGCAGCGCACGCTGCGCCGCTGGGAGGCGATGCACCGCATGCAGTCGCAGGTGATTGAGCAGGTCATCAGCTATCAGCAGGAGCTGTCGCCGCTGCTCTCCACGCTGCCGCTGCTGGAGCACGCCACGACGCAGCAGACGGAAACGCTGGATATCGCGCAGGGCAATATCCGCTCCATGAGCAGTGCCGCGCGCGATACCCGTGAGGCGCAGGACAGGCTGGAGCAGGGGCTGAACGATCTGGAAACCATTTCAGCCGGCATCACCAAAATCACCAGCGGGATCCGCTCTATCGCCGATCAGACCAACCTGCTGGCGCTTAACGCCGCGGTGGAAGCGGCGCGGGCCGGGGAATCCGGACGCGGTTTCGCCGTGGTTGCGGGCGAAGTGCGCCGCCTGGCGCATCTTTCACGCGAGCAGGCGGAGGCGACGGCGCACAGCATCAATGAGTCTGTCGAGACGATTGCGCGTATTCGTCAGGTCACCACGGAAACGGTCAGCGCGACTCAGACCATGGCCGACCGCAGTATCGAAGCCGCGGACCGTATCGCCTCGATGAGCGAGCAGACCAGCGAAGAGCGCGAAAACGTCGCCCAGAGCCTGGGCCGCCTGAAGGTGGTCGCCAAAGGGATGGACGCGATGCAGGAAGCGGTCGCTCAGCTGCGCACGTTGCAGGAGCTGGCGAAGTAATTTTTCGTTTGTTCTGAAAAACGCGGGGTTTATTGAAAGGCGAGACGGGGTAATACCCTCTCGCTTTTTTATGGGGCGCTGGCGGGGATTAATATTGATCGCCGAGCGGGTCGGGAAGGGGTTATTCACACAACGCGAAAAACCGGGGGCTATTATCCCCTAATCCGGCCTTACATTGACTCGCGCTATCCGGCACGTTTAATTGAACGGTATGG
Organism: Cronobacter turicensis; assembly: GCF_041222865.1. Lineage (NCBI taxonomy): Bacteria > Pseudomonadati > Pseudomonadota > Gammaproteobacteria > Enterobacterales > Enterobacteriaceae > Cronobacter > Cronobacter turicensis. The sequence goes on from NZ_CP165997.1 coordinate 953,669, forward strand.
TTTGTGTTTTCATACCGACACACCAGCCAGAGCGGTAAATCCATTTTCTTTCCGTACGCCTGATAATCTTTCAGCGTCCAGACTATGCGGTTGTCATTATCAGGCATCAGCTCGCCGTGTTTTTCCGGCGGTCCCTGGAAAAGACTGGCATCATTTAAGCGGTGCGTGGTTAAGGCACTCTGTAACGTGTTCGGGCATGTTATTTTCCCGGCACAGGCAGCGCCTGAAAAGATAAGCACAGCTGTACTCAGCAGTAACGTATTATTCCACGACATAATAATTATCCCCGTTGTTTTCCGCGCGTGGCGCATGCCGGAAATAAATTGTACGCTGGCTGACGGGGTGGGGTATAGACATTCCCGCGCCATCATGTTTTATCCACTGATCCAGAATCTGAATGCCATTCGCATCCTGCCCGAGATAGATGGCGGCATGCGAACGACCATCTGTATGATTACCGTAATGGTTGTTTCCATCAAAAGTCGCTATCACTGTTCCAGGAACGATATTTTTGTTTCCTTTAACCAACGCTCCACGTCGCCACGCAACCGTATACGGCATATTTGCTGCTCTCTGAGCAAAGGCGACACACTGGCCATTTCCTACGGATTTTCCAATATAAGCGCGGGGTGTTACTGCTATATAAGCCATCTTTCAGTCTCCATTCAATTTTTTGGAGATGATATTTTTGTTTGATGAGATGAAATTAGTGGTCGTTTGCAATAGCAATCAATTGGGAATATTGCTCGGGTTTTTGGGGCTGTAATGAGGGATACTTAAAATCAACTCTTATGACTGAAAATATCAAATGATGATAATTTCTTACATTATTAAAAATAAATGAGATCGATTATGAATTTGAAAGAGAAAACCACAACAGCCGTTCTGGAATGGTATGACGAAAAGTGGAATCTCCCTGGACTATTGCGCAAGAAAATACCGCTGACGCCTGAAACCAGCCTCACAACAGGCCGCTATCCGTGGGCACGAGAGACGGGAGATGAAATTATGAAGGACTATTTTGACCGGTTTTCTGTAGATGACACGGGCTTTGATTTTTTCAGATACTGGCCCCTGAAACAGGTATGTGGCCGAATTGCTTGCGCCCTCGAGCACTGCGGGTGGAAATAAAAGATCCTGAGCCATTAACCATATCTATGTTAATCGAGTCTGCAAAGGCCGGGCGATGGCTTTACTGAGGCATGGCTATAAGGCGTATCAGCGCGGCAAGATTATCTAGTGAAATATCAGATGAACATGAACAGGGAGCCAAAACGGCTCCGAAGGCTACCTGGTCGAGCGACTATCAATGCCACACCATTCATAAATTTCCTCCCAGGAAGACGGCCCTTGCACACAGACCGGACAGATATCTCTCCTTTACCCTTAATACGCCAGCCTGATCTCCACAGCGGCAATAATCTGCGCCAGAAGCCTTACGCGCGGTTACGCGTTAGAATCAACGCAATATTCGCAAACACACGTTAAACCAGGCAGAGCCAGTGGCCCCGGAATCAGGAGCAGAGATGTTCAGTAAAATTTATGAGGTTGATGACAGCCATATCGATTTTCAGGGCGTCGTGGACGGGCTTTACTACCCGTTTTACATGGAATGGGCGCGCCACGCGTTTATGAAAGAAGCGTTGGGGATTGATATTGAGGAAGAGTTTAAGCAGGGGCGCCTGTACATGGTGCTGGAGTATTCCCTGCGTTTTCGCCAGAGCCTGAAGAAAGGCGACACCGTGGAAGTGACCTGCCAGCTTGAAAAAAACGTCAAACGCAACCGCGTCAACTTCGCTCAGCAGATCTGCGTGAATGGCGCGCCCTATGCCGAAGCAACCTTCGTCGCCACCTGTCTGGTTAACGGCAGACCTTCTATGCCCGACGCGGTGGTTAAGGCGTTAGAGGAACTCTAATCTTTCCTTTCCGACTGGCGCAGCCGCTTATACAGCGGCGTGCGCCGGTTTACCGTGTTGTAAGGCAGGAACATAAGAAAAAACTAAGTCTCTTTTTTGTTATTGATGCGTCTTTCCTGACGTTGTTTTTTCTCTTCTTCACGATTCTTATTCATCCATCGAGAAGAAGCATATAAAACAGGGATGCTTACTATAAGTAAAAAGACAGCAACAGAACGATCTGCATCCCATTCCGTTGCATTGGCATCAGACAGAATCAGCAAAATCCCTGAGGCGACACCCAGCATAATCGGCTCAACCGCTTCATCAGGCCCTTCTGTCACCAGCATGTACGCGAGTTGGATACCACATGAAATCGCCAGTGCTGAGGCGACATACTTTAACGTGCTAAAGTGGATGATAAAATAAATAGCCTCATCAAAAGAGTAAAGGCTCGCTTTATCCTGGGGGAACACTCCGAACGTTTGAAGTAACTCGAGCCCGCCTTTTACACAAAGCACGAGGGTCAGGGTTAAGAAAATTATTTTTTGCAGCCGTAGCTGAAAGTTTCTTGCGGCAACTTCCAGCGCTACTGTGGTTCTGGCAAACAGAATGATACGGAGCTCCGTTTTAAAGTTACTGAAGCCTTTTTTTAAACGGTTACTGCTGGATGTAAATGCAAATACGGTAAATAATAACGTTGCGAAAACAAACCCTGCCAGAAATCCAATCCATAACATATATATTCCCAGATGCGTGATTTAATGAATTTTTAAATTATTATCGCAATTTTACTGCTTTATGAAATTTATACAATCAATTATAAAAAATACGCATTGGTAAGGCGATTTTATTTATACACCGTCCTGTTGCTACTATTGGTGTGAGGCTAAATGATGAGCGACATCAGGATGATACCCTGAAGGATTTTACTTAAAGTTATAGCGTGAAAGCGAAGTTTCAGAAAAGATTCGTCATCGGAAAATAGAGTAATAATGGCAACCGGGTATGTAATTTATCCAGCACGTTTTGATGTTATCTTTACCAGTTCAGCACAAAGCCTCTCAATTTCAGTCTGAATGTATTTCCTGCGACGCTTTGAGAGGATAGTGCTGGTACGAGGCGCTCAATCAACGTTGGTTTTCTGATGACGTATGCCAGAACCATCTCTTTTACATCTTCTTCTGACCAGCCCTGCATGACCGGTGCAGGGTTATACAAAAGGTTGATCTGTAAGGCAGGCGCAACTTCCTCATCCAGAATGGTCAGGATCTTTTCACGACTTTTGCCAGATGCTTTCAACACCTGTGCCATCCATCGATAATCGTAATCCTGCAATTCCCGCCCGGTAAAAATCTCTGACAGGGCATGCCAGACAGGAACCCTGCTGGCGATTTCAGCGTCTGTGAGGTACATAGGTTTTCCCAGCGCGATCGGTGGTGAGTGGTGATAGTGAGGGATGCGCTGACCAGGGGCAAGTTAAGGACGGAGGTTTTATGCTGGCGATAGGGTAAATATCCTGGGTGACATCCTGCTATTCAGTTCTGTGTTATGCAGTGCCAGGCCGATTATCAGCGGGAGGCATTAAAGGTGCGACCACCGCTGAGAGATTAATCATTCGGCGCAGGATCATGACATTATAACTGACATGAGATTCAGGCCTGACACGGCTTCGCGCGATGATAACCGTGAAAAATTCACACCCGCACAGAACCTGAATTACACTCGTCGTCGTGCAGAACTGGCCGCACAGTAGTCCTTGCAACAATTCCCGAAAATCCCGCCTTTTTCCCGCAAAAAGCCATGCATGCATTTTAACGACACTGAATCCCCCGCCAGTGCCAGCACTGGCGCGCCCTGAGGCCATTCATGCACCTGCATTAAAAGTACCCCATTGAGCGGGCAGGCGGGGCGGGGATAGCATTGCGCGCCATGGCTCTGAATTAAATTTTTTATTAGATGATAATGATGTTCATGATTTGAATACATCAAAACTGCATTGTTTGCATAATGAAGATTTTAAAAGTATTGAGCAATGGCTTGCTGGTTTTTCTGATTTTTATATGCTGCCTAACAGGCCACCGAAATAATAAGTGGCCTGTTAGATTAGATGTTACGGAAGGAATATATATCTTTCGATATCATTTATATCAGCAGTATTACAATACTGACTTACCCGATGCTTCAGGTTAAGGTTGCTAATGCGTGTATTAACAATGCTTTTCATTCGAGTAATTATTAATGGGAGTAGATAGTCTTTTCCTGAAATATATTTCTTAATATTGAAATCACCATCAATAGTAGCGTAAATATTAGCTTTCTCTTCAAGGTAATTTTTTTCAGATATAATTTTTTGTATTTCAACTTCAAGTTCAGTAATTCTTGCTCTAACTTTTTGGCTGTCTACAATACCAGAGTTATTACTAACGAGTTTACTTATTTGAAAATGAACGTTAGGGGTTTCAGGAATGTATTTTTTTTGTGAGGAAATATACGATAAAAAGCTCAATTAAAGGTTCGATGTTTAATTGATTCCATTCAGAGAAATTGAATAATTGACTGAGTTCGTCCCTCTCCCTCTCAGGGTCTTCTTCAACGAGTATATTAAGTAGTGAATTTTCGCAGAGAAAAATGTTTTCGATGCAATAGTACGGTAGCGTATACAGCCCAGCTTCGCATCTTCGAATACCGCCTAATAAATCTATGTCTCCATCTATGATGTGGAGTTGGGGCCTGTTGCGCTTGTTTCCATTGTTTTCCCATGAATGAATAACTGCAGACTTACCACCTAAAGGAAAAACATCATTAATGAGATACTTCTCCCCTAATACTCTATTCAGGATACATTTATGGATTTTTTTATATCCAACTGCCGTGTCTTCTATATATATATCTATAGTGTTTCTTTCTTCAAAGAAAACTGATTTTGCTTTGCGTGCGGCCAAACTACGTTCTAACATTTTATTGTGCTCCCACCAGAATACATTTATCACTTAAGTCGCCTACGATATCAGGGGAGTGTGTCGCCATAATAAATTGTGTTTCTGGATTGATTGCCAATATGGTTTCTGAGAATCTTTCCTGCCATTTTAAATGTAGCGAGATTCCGGTTCATCGATAATAATAACCCTGCTGATATTTGTGAATTTATTAAGCATGACATTTGCTATTATTACCAATAACTGACGCTCGCCAGAAGATAAAATATCAATATCACATTTTTCAGTGTCTGGGCGAGCAACAACAAGCCTGCCAACAGTATTCACTTCAACCTTTTTTCTTGAATCAATCAAGAATGAGTTTATTGTGTTTAAGAAGTTATTTATAGGTCTGTACATTCTGGCTATTTTTTCATTATATTCGTCAATTACATCAAGGATGTCAGAAATTCTATCAATTTGAACTTTGTTAAGTAGCCAGTTTATATTAAGTCCATCACTGTTTTTTAATTCTTCAAATAGATCGCTCAAATTATCGAAAAACTTCTCAATATCTATCATTAATGATTTATCTAAGCTGCCGATTTTTTTAACTGCTTCTGTGATTTCTTTTTTTCTTTTGAGTATTTTTTGTTTATCCTCCCAAACAAGAGCGTGCCCATTGGAGAACATTTCATTATAACTGTTGAATTTAAAAGACGATTTTAAAATCCTGTCTCTAAGGTAAATAGCTTGTTTGTCTTCGAACTCTCTTATTTTTCTGTATTTATCTTGAATGATCATTTCTACAGATAATAATGCCTCCCCTAGACTCCCAGTAATTAATCTTTTCTTTGATGTTAGCATTTTTTTATGCATCAAAATATCATTTCTTCGAGAAAGTGTTGTTTCATAATCCAAATCAAAATCATCAAAGCCGAAGGTTTTTCTATCTAGTCCTAGAAACACAGGAGGGACTATGGATTTTATTTTTCTAAGTGTGGCATTAGCAGCTAAATCTCTATCAGCATGACTAAAAACTTTAACATCTCTATCGCTGCCAATAAATTCTTCTTTGACGAGTATAGGGATGATAAGTGCTTCTTCAATATCTGTATGCACTATCCTTATGTGCTGCCGATCTTTTCTTGAAACTATTTTATATTTCTCGTTTCTGTTGGTATATGTGAGAATTATCTGTTCGTATGGAATTGCTAGCAACTCCTTGACATCAACAGTTATCAATGCCTGAATTAATTTTATTACTGTGCTTTTCCCAGTGCCATTGCTACCTACTAAAAAAGATAGATCATCATTAAAATCAATATTAAAATTTAAATATCCATATACTGAATCGGCTTGAAAACTATTAATCTTCAATTTTACTCTCCTTTTTTTTATCATGTTTCCCCTACCACTGCATTAAGGAAACTCTTTGACTTAGATAAGTTGAACGATTGTAAGCACTACGCCCTTCATTTTTACTATATGTGATAAAGCTGCTTCGATGACGTCTGCATTATATCCTGATTCATCTAAGTCAGTGCTGGCTATAGACCTTAGGCCGTGTGCTACTAATTTACCACCATAACCAATACGTTTTAAAGCAGCATTAGCAGTCTGGCTATTCATAGCTTGCTTAGGGTCATTCCTGCTGGGAAAAAGATGCTCTCGCTGAGCACTAATTGGTTTCATCACATTCAGGATTTCTAACGCCTGAGATGATAATGGTACGATGTGTTCGCTCTTAGCTTTCATACGTTCTGCAGGTATTGTCCAGAGTTTTGCATCGAGATAAATCTCTGCCCACCGGGCACCGGAAGCCTCAGAAGGGCGAACAAGGGTCAGCAGTGCCACTCAATCAGACCAGTGTTTACGGCATAAATCATTATCTCGTTTATGCGCTGCACCAGTCGACGAACAGTCTCAAGCGCCCCACGAGCTTTGATTGGCTCAAGAGCTTCAACCAGTGTCCGGGCTTTGATTTGCTGAACGGGGGTCTCGCCAATGGCAGGGAATACATCTTTCTCTAGTGAACGCCAAATGTCTTTTGCGTAATCAAGGGTAACGCTTTTGCTTTTGAGCTGGAACCAGTTAGCGGCGACCGTCGAGAAAATACTGTCCGGTATGGCGCGCTTTGCTGCTGTTCCTATGCAACTTCAGCTTAAATTTGCGGGTCGATTCCGTTGGCTAATAAGGCAAGGTAATCCGCTCTTAACCCGCGTGCATCAGCAAGCGAAAAGGAGGGAAGGCACCGAGTCCCATCGTTGTCTGCTGATTTGTTGCCGGACGTTGATAACGGAAGCGCCAGAATTTTTTACCAGATGTTTTAACGAGTAAGAACAGGTCACCCCCAGCATGTGGAGTGAAGTCTTTATCGTGGGGTTTAGCTTTAAGGCTTTTGCTGTTAGTGAAGTGCGAGTGATGCGAGCCATGCCCGTTGCTGTCCAAAATTGATACATGCTTAATAGCGCGTGTACCTAAACGTATACCCATTTTTCTTTAAATTTAGCCGGGTACACGCAGCTAACAATAGACACAAAAAAGCCCGCAGGGCTTGCGCCGTGCGGGCTCTTAGGACTTCGTTGACTGGCTCTGGTGACCATCAACCAAGAATTTTGGTGGAGCTGGCGGGAGTTGAACCCGCGTCCGAAATTCCTACATACCATTTTTATCATAATGAAAACAGGTATTTGTGTTTAAAAACATAGCATTAGTGTTATCTGGTGTTTGTCTGCTTTATAGGATTTTAATGCTCTGCCGCCACATTGTCGCCACATCATCTGGATCTTGAGCTGAAATCTGTGGGTTTACAGCGATTCGATTTGATAGTTTTTTCAGCAATAGCAATTGTTGATAGCTTGTGAAGACTCATCAATGCTACACAAATCCCAAGTGCTAGAAAGTAGCAAGACATCCCTAATCTTTGCATATCGGTTAGTTTATGTATTTTATCTACTATATGTTGAGTAACAAAACCTTCGTATACCAAAGGTAAGGAAGTTATAAACCCCCCAATAAAATAAAAGATTAAACATATTAATTGCACCAGTTTTCTGTATAACCAAAAACGATATATTTTTTTTGCCCATTTAAATATCTGCTTTTCACTGTGAATAGAAATAAGTCTTTGGCATTTGCTATAGTTATCAATGTCATTAACTGGATCATTAACTCCTAAAAGGATTTCTCTTTGTTCTGGCGTTAGGTTTTTGTCTTTCGTTATTGCTGCAATGCCATAAGCATAAGCGAATTTTTTAAAATCAGGGGCGTCTGTATTTTTGTAAAGGGTATAAGAAAACTCACTTATGTTTTTACGTGAGTTAAAGATTTTATCCTTTGGGAATACCCACCCGGATCTCACTGCGAATATTTGGATGATTGGGGTAATTATCGCAACAGAATACTTAATTATCTCATTTATGTTCAGATCCATTGTATACTTTTCCCTTATTTAATTAAGCTGTAAAGAGGGTTTTTTGTCACAGCATCCTCCAAGTGATCTGGAGAAAAATGAGCGTAAATCATTGTCATTTTTATATCGGCATGCCCTAAAATTTCTTTAAGAACAAGGATGTTTCCGCCGTTCATCATAAAATGACTGGCGAACGTATGGCGCAGAACATGTGTGCACTGGCCTTCAGGTAAGTCGATACCAGCACGCTTCACCGCACGCTCAAAGGCTTTTCTGCATGGCGTGAATAACTTCCCTCGGTTTTTGGGAAGTTCGTCATACAGATCTTGAGATATAGGCACAGTTCGGTTTTTCTTGCCCTTCGTCTTGGTGTAAGTAATGCGGTATTTTGATAACTGATGGCCCTGAAGGTTTTCGGCTTCACTCCATCGCGCACCAGTGGCCAGGCATATCTTTGCGATCATCAACAGGCATGGGCTTTGAGACTCCGCACAGGCATCCAGCAGGCGTTTGATTTCTTCCGGTGTAAGAAACGCCAGCTCACCCTCTGCGATCTTGAATGTTGGTAAGCCGGCGAGCGGGTTAGGCGCTGACCAGTGGCCGAGCTTTTTCAGTGTGCCAAAAACAGAAGATAGGTTGCGTTGCTCAAGGTTTACCGTCCGAGGTTTTACGGGCGACATTAACGTCCCATCCTCGCTTCTTACTTCCCCTTTAAGCCGCGCTTCCCGGTATTTAGTAAAGTCGCCAGCGGTCAACTCTGACGCTATCGGATTGCCGAGGCCGTTACATATGATGCTTAGTTTAGCCATCAGGCGCTTAGGGTCTGCAAGTGTCTGCCCGTACAGCGAATGCCATTGTTCAATAACTTCAGATAGACGACGGCGATCTTCTTTCTCTCCCAACCATGGTTTTTTATTCACTTCATCCATAGTGAAGTTCTCAAACGCTATGGCTTCGCCTTTTGTCGCGAACTGCTTACGGACGCGCTTACCTTCGCGTCCGTTCGGATAGCATTCGCACAACCATTTCCCGTTAGATTGCTTTCTTACAGTCATCTCAAATGCTCTTAATCATCCTGACCGCTCGGCCCATGACATCGATTTCATCCAGTGAGCATTCAAATGAAGATTCTCCCTGAGTAACAACTAAACGGTTACCAGGCAGGCGAGTGAGTTTAGCAATGCTCTTGATACCGTCGATATCAACGAGCCACAGACCATTAACCGGCGGCGTTACGCTATGGTCAATTAAGTAAAAACTATCTTCGGCACTAACCAGCAGCGGATCGATAATATCTTTTGGAATTAGGCTGCTATCCAGAATGACCTTGCCATCCTCAACCAAAGCTCCACCATGCAACTTAACCTTGTCAATTTCAGGAGCAACCACCTCAGAAAGGTTTCTGATATCAGCCGAGTTCACATAATCAGTACTTGGTTTTTTGTCTGATTTATCTCCTTGCCCAGTCGCTAACCAAAGCAGCGAGACTCCTGTCTCAAGGGCGCATTGAATCACCCATTCCGCAGGAAAACTATCCCTTAAGTATCTGTTTGCCATAGTGCTTTTAGACACCGACAGATGGTCACAAAGCTGCTGTCGGGAGCTGAAATTATAAGCTTTGATAAGCCGGTTAATCGCATCCCGGCCACCGCTGTCGTTGCCAACTTTGATAAATCTCATAATCAAAACCCTTGACGTTTACAAAACGCGATCTTAGTATCCACTCAAGGTTTGAAAAACAAACCTTAACTTTATAAAACGAGATAAAACGGAACAAAACTTAGAGATACTGCCTTATGAGCACTGATATATCAATTTGTGTACTTAAAGAGTTTGCGACGCCTGCCGAGTTCGCAGAATGGGAAGGTATCTCCCGTGGCTCGGTGTATCAAAAAATCCATCATGGAAAACTGGCTAAGTACATAGTTCCAAAGATAAAAAATAAAGATCATGTGCGTATTCGTTATCTTGCTTATAAGGCAGATCAGGTACGCGAATCCTTAGGTCACTCTAACTTCAGAATTGTTGTTGGGTAACTGGTCCCATTTTGAGACATAAAAGGATTTACAGCATGTTTGATTTTCGCGTTTCCATACATCCGCATTATGACGAAGCATGTCGCGCTTTTGCTGCACGCCATAACGTTACCAGCCTGGCAAAAAAGGCCGGTATAAAACCGCAGACGCTAACTAATAAGCTCAACCCTGAGCAGCCGCATGAGTTGACGGCGAAAGAAATTATGTTGCTGACCGATATCACGGAAGACTCGACATTGGTTGACGGTTTTCTCGCGCAAATGCATTGCATGCCTTGCGTGCCGGTTAACGAGCTGGCAACTGAAAAGCTGCCCGTATATGTCATGAAAGCAACAGCAGAGGTGGGGCAGTTAGCAGCAGGGGCCATTTCTTCCGAGCACATGACCCAATGTCGCAAAAGCTCGCTGGTAACGAATGTCAACACGGGGATTCGCTGCTTATTCCTGGCGGCTCTCGCAGTCCAGCATCGCATCCAAGGCAGTCCGGCGGTTGCAAGCGCTGTTGATACCGTTAGCGGCATTGGCGCTACGTTTGGCCTGATGTGAGGTGAAGCATGGAGCCCTCTTTTGCTTCACTGTTAAAAAAACAAAGCCCGTCCATGCATTACGGACATGGCTGGATAGTCGGTAAAAAAGGTCAGCGCTGGCACCCGAGCCGCGATCAGTCGGCATTATTAAACGGCCTGCGCAACAGCGCTAAACCTTCACTGGTGAGTCGGATAAAACTTTTTCTGGAGTCGGTATGAACCAAAACACCATATCAGCACCAATTAAGCCCGGTGCGAAGCCGTTTAATAATGCCCGTTGTGAAGAAACCCGACCGGAGAAAATGACCGGTGTGGAATGTTTTGCGCGGTTTCATCATCAGTTAAAGGCGACGCAAAACGGTGCGCTGCGTAATTTCAATAAGCTTGACGACAACTTTAAGTTTGTCGTGATGACGCTGGCTAACCGCATGGAGCCGGGAACATTCAAAAGCGATGAAGTTGGAAAACCGTTTGAGTATTTCGACCAGCCTCGCCGTTTAATGCTTATCAGGGCGATGAATGAAATAACGCGATGGGGCGATATCCTGCCGCGCCGTTTCTCGCTGCATGAAGCTGTTTTACCCGAGTAAATAACCCGTAAAGAAATTAATGGCGTAAACCCGCCGGGCATTTTTTTGCCCAAAATCAGGAGAAAGCAATATGCGTAATATGCAGACACGTAAAACCCAAATTGGTCCGGACGATGCCGGAATTGTTTCGATGTTGGCCCAGCCGCGTCTCGATGAGCGTCGCGGTCGCGCTGATGTGATGGCCTCCCGCCTCGATAACCTGGCCGATCACATTGCAAATGGTCGGTTGTCCAGTACCGAGGCCGCCGAGCTGCTGCGCGATGAGGCGGTGAGGATTGTCAACGAAGCGCAGGAGCTGCACTGATGGCCGATGTAATGGACCTTGTACAGCAGCGCGTCGAGGAAGAACGCGAGCGCCATATCCACAAAGCGCGCAGCCGGCAGGCTGCGCCTTCTCGTTTTCTCTGCGAATCATGCAACGGGCCTATCCCTGAAGCGCGCCGCGCCGCATTACCGGGTGTTGAGCTTTGTGTGACCTGCCAGGAAATTAAGGAGCTTAAAAGCCTGCATTATAAGGGGGCTGTATGAACAACATTGATCCACGCTGTTCAATGAAGGACACCATCAACATTATCTCTGTATCAGGAGGAAAAGACAGCCTGGCGCAGTGGCTGCGCGCTATTGAAGCCGGTGTGGCTTATCTCAATGTATTTGCAGATACCGGGCATGAGCATCCACAGACCATGGAATACCTGGAGTATCTGGAGCAGAAGTTAGGTCCAGTAAAGCGCGTCAGGGCTGATTTCACCCGTCAGATTGCGGGTAAACGCCAGTTCATCGCCACCCGCTGGCCCGTTACTCTGGTTGAAGAGTGCGGTATGTCGGCTGATGAGGCGGCCGAACGTGTGGCACAGGCTCTTGAGATACTGCACCCAACCGGGAATCCGTTTCTGGATCTCTGCATGCTGAAAGGACGCTTCCCTTCAACAAAGGCTCGTTTCTGCACCTTCGACCTTAAGCATGAGCCTGTCAGGGCGCAGGTTATTGTTCCTGCGCTCGAAGAGTACACTGAGGTTATCAGCTGGCAGGGAGTCAGGGCTCAGGAATCCCCCGCACGCGCGTTATTGCCGGAATGGGAGGAAGACGCCGATAACACTCCAGGGCTGCACGTATACCGGCCAATTTTAAAATGGCTACACGAAGACGTTTTCGCTATTGCCAAACGCCACGGAATCAAACCGAACCCGTTGTATCAGCAGGGGTGCAGCCGAGTCGGATGCATGCCCTGTATCCACGCCCGCAAATCCGAACTGGCGGAGATTTTCAGCCGCTGGCCAGAAGAAATAAAACGCGTCGCAGAGTGGGAACGCCTGGTTGCTGCCTGTTCGCGCCGCGGAAACTCAACCTTTTTCCCTTCCACACATGACCCACGCCGGGCGGAAAAACGAATCGAGGTAGTGACTGTCGGCGCCTATGGCATCGAAAGTTATCGCGACTGGGCCATGACAAGCCGGGGTGGCGCACAGTTTGATTTACTGGCTGCAACAAACGACCTGTCTGTTTGCAGCAGTATCTATGCGGGCGTATGTGAATGACCGATGCTGTTTATGCCTATGCATTCAATGCGCCACACGAGGCCATCGCCAGCCCGTATCTGACCTATGAACAGGAGCGCCGCCGCGATCGGATGATTGCGGCGCTGCTGCATGCGCGTAACGAGCTGGAAAAACAGCCTGACCTGGTGCGTTACGGCGTGCGCCGTCGCGCCGACGAGCTGGAGCGTGAGCATGATGTTCAGCGAGCTAATGCCTTTCTGGTGAATTTCACCCGGAGGGCATTACCACGCCTTGAACTGGTTGCGGCGAAATATCGTATTGAGGCTATTTCGCCAGATGTGGCCCTGCCAGTTTTTGATGGCCGGGATGATGATGTGTCAGCCCGTTACCTGACAACGCGGCTTGTGAACATGACCGCGCGTTATAACCGCCTGGCTGATATGTCGAAAGCCGATATCGATTTGCTTGCCGGCGATATCGCCAATTTTATCGTTGCTGAATTAGGCACCGTTGAAATCCAGGAGGGCAGCGAGTTAAAGGCGCTGCACGCCTCGTATATGTGCGCCGCGCGTATCACCCGCCACTTTAAAAACGCTCCGCCCCTGTGGGAAAAAATCACCACAAAATATGTGACCGCCGAAGATGTTGGGCCGGCAGTGCTGCGCATGGCGACCGAGAAATGGTGGACAGGCCGCCTGCGCCGCGTCGCCGCAGAATGGCGCGAGCATCTGCACATCGCGCTCGGGAACGTCAGCAAAAAGCACAGCGCGTATGCCAGCAAAAGCTGTGTGAGTGACTGGCGCGAACAGAAACGCCGCACCCGCGAATTTCTCAAGGGGATGGAGCTGGAAGATGAAGAAGGCAACCGCATCAGCCTTATCGAAAAATACGACGGTAGCGTCGCCAACCCGGCGATCCGCCGTTGCGAGCTAATGACCCGCATCCGCGGCTTCGAAAATATCTGTAACGAGCTCGGCTATGTTGGCGAGTTTTACACGCTGACCGCCCCGTCTAAATTCCACGCCACCACAAAGGCCGGCTACCGTAACAGCAGATGGAACGGCGCCAGCCCGGCTGACACACAGCGCTATTTAACGGGGCTGTGGGCGCGCATTCGCGCGAAGCTGCACCGTGACGATATTCGCATATTCGGTATTCGCGTCGCCGAGCCGCACCACGACGCCACGCCACACTGGCATATGCTGATGTTTATGCTGCCGGAGGATGTCGTCCGCGTGCGCGCCGTGATTACGCGATATGCCCGTGAAGAAGACCATCACGAGCTTAAAAGCGAGAAGGCTCGCAAGGCCCGCTTTCACGCTGAAGCTATCGACCCGGACAAGGGCAGCGCCACCGGCTACGTGGCGAAATACATCAGCAAAAATATCGACGGTTACGCGCTTGATGATGAGCGCGACGACGAGAGCGGCGAAATGCTCAGGGAAACCGCGCCGGCCGTATCGGCCTGGGCGGCCCGCTGGCGCATCCGTCAGTTTCAGTTTGTGGGCGGTGCGCCGGTGACAGTTTATCGCGAACTGCGCCGGATGGCCGACGCTGAAACGGCGAAAGGGCTCAGTGTGGAGTTTGCGCTTGTGCATGATGCCGCTGATGCGGGCGACTGGGCAGGCTACGTTAACGCCCAGGGCGGCCCGTTTGTGCGCCGTGATGAGCTTCAGGTGCGCACCTGGTACGAAAGCACCGATGCGGTTAACGAATACGGCGAGGAGTGTGTGCGCATTCGTGGGGTTTATGACAAGGAAGTCGGCAACTGCACGCCCATTATTACGCGGCTCAAGCAGTGGAAGATTGTTGCTAAACGGCCGCAGGCCGAAGGTTTTGAAGTTAAGGGCGCTTTTGCGCCCTCTCGGAGTTCTGTCAATAACTGTACGCCGGAGGCAGGGCCAGATCCTGCAGAAAGGCCGCCGGTTGATCTCACCCGGCCATTGACCCGCCGCGAACGCCGTCAACTGACTGACCGGTTGAGAGAAAGGAAAGCGGTGAAACGGCGAACCTTTAACCATGCCACCGAAAGAAACGTGGCTGGCATCGTCAGGACAATAGACGAGATCCAGCTTTTAACCGGTGAAACTCTTAGCCGTGGGTAAGCCCTGTCGCTTATGAGCGGGGCGAAGATGTGTATTAACGGGAAATGGTGCAGGGGATCGGGCTCTGGAGAAATATTTGCTGCGCGAGGGCCAAAGCCTGTACTTAGTGAGGCCCAATATAAGGCGAGAGCGGAGCGGGTTTTAGTGAAGTTTAACGCTATCAGAGCGGTTGGCTAATGCATGGGCTAACTCATGATTTGCGATAGTTGCGCTTAAAAATTACATCAGAATCATCCTCTTGAAACCGGAAAAAGGTTTACAACATCCTGAGTGTTATATGCTGTATTTATATACAGTATTTTGTTCGGTAGTTGATGTCAGGAGGGAAAATGCAAGAGTGTTTCTGGGAGTCGGTAAAACTTCAGCGTATTGATTTTTTTATGAAACTGGTAGCTGCCAGCGACTGCAACGATGAAGAAAAGCGGCTCGCTATTCAGTGGGTTTCTGAGCTTACCGATGAACTGATGGCAAAAATCCGCAACCATGATTATTCCTGCTCCATAGATGACTCTTCGCGGTAACGAGGAAACGGAAATGCATTTGTAAAAACAGCGCTAACGATTTTGAGTTAAGCGAGTTTAGTCCGGTCAAAGATAAAAGCGCGTGATGGGCATTCTGGCATAGTTTGGTCATACGACAGCTGGATGCACTGAGTGAACGCCGAAGCCGGCAAGGAAATTTCCTGCCGGCTTCGGCGTTGAATAACGAGCAAAGCGAGGCGTTAGGCAATGGGTAAAAAAGACGATGACTATCAGGTCGTTTACCGGGGCGAAGCCCTCCCGCGCTATGTTCCCGGCGGTCTGGCCTTTTTCCAGCGCCCCACAGAGTGCGGCGGTGGGTACTGGCTGGGGCGAACTTGTGACGGTGTGTTTATGTTTGAAATACCGTGGCCGGTATCACTAAGCCAGGGTTGCACTTATTTAACAGACCGCACCCGGACAGAGCCACCTTTCGGTCATTTTAATGACGATTTCCAGCTCGAATTGCAGTGATCACTAACGGTATTTTTTCAGGCCCATCATTGATGGGCTTTTTTATTATTGGCGTCACAAAATCATAAAAAAGCCATGCATGTATAAGATGCATGGGATTGCATGCGTTACTGTACAACCCCTAAGCAGCATCACGCCAGCGCTGGCACGGCTCGCGACCGTTGATGCAGTTGCATTAAAACCACCCCAGGAAGCGGGCAGGCGAGGCGGGGATAGCATTGCGCGCTTTCTATGAGATTGACTTTCCTGGATCTTCAAGGTTTGATCTTTAAAAATGTAATCAGTTAAGGACGTTCAGTGGAAAACATTAAAACTCCAATTGTTAAAAAGTTAGCATCTTGGACATTTTCTTTTAAAAACATAGGATGCATTTCACGAGGTGAAATTGATGCCAAGCCATTGACTCTGTTGTGCGGTAAGAACAATACAGGTAAAACATGGGTTATGTATAGCCTATATGGTTTTTTGAATATGCCATCTCCTTTCTTGAAGTTGCCACAAGTTGCAAATTTTGCAAAACAATTGGTTGAAGTTGGTAATTTTGAGTTTAATGTAATTGAATGGATTGAAGATAATTTTGCTGCAATAAAAAAGGAGTTCAATAAAACATCTTCAAAGATGCTTGAGAATGTTTTTAATACAAGCGATAAAGATATATTTGCCGATTCAGCTTTTGATTGGGTTATAGATGAAAACGCTTTGAAAGCGAATGTGCTAGAAAAAAAAGTAGAGATCAGTCTCATTTTGGGGACTGGGAAAAAAGAAATAATGCTGATTACCAAAAAAAGTCATAGCGATATGTTACAAATGACTTTACTGGACTCTGGTTTTCCTAGGTTAGAGTCATTTATCAACAGGGTATTAAGTCAGTTGTTGAAAATAGAATATGATGAAAACCCTGCATTTTTAATTCCAGCGGAAAGGAATGGCCTTCATTTGTTTTTTAATGAGTTAAGCTCAAGGAGGACGGCTTTATTGCATCATGCTTCTAAAGAACAATTTGATTTAAACTCTCTCTTGAATGATGTTATGAAGTCTAAATACTCTGCCCCTATTGCGAATTATATTGATTGGCTTAATGAGATCAAGGTCAATAGAAAGAATAAAAATGGTGAGTTTCATAATCTGGCTGAAGAGCTCAAGAGAATAATTTCTGGTAAATATTCGGTTGATACTGAAGGGCAAATTTATTTTTCAACTTATAAAAAAGGAAATAAAACAGCGAGAAAAATTGAATTGCACTTATCATCATCTACTGTGAAAAGTCTTTTTGGGCTTTGGTTTTACCTGGAGCATCAAGCCAAGAAAGGGGATATATTGATGATTGACGAACCTGAATTGAACTTACACCCTTCAAATCAGCGCGTTATCGCACGATTCCTTGCAAAACTTGTAAATTCAGGGTTGCGTATTGTTGTAAGTACTCACAGTGATTACTTTGTCAAGGAAATCAACAGTTTGATGATGCTTCACTCCGTTCCTGATGAGCTTGTTTCAGAAAGAGATGCTCTAATGAAAAAACAAGGGATTAGTATAGAGTCAATATTAAACCCTGAGTGCGTTGCTGCTTACGTTTTTGATAATAATTCCGTGAGTGAAATGAAAAAAACGAATGAGGGTATTAATGCAATTACCTTCGATGAGGTGATTAATTCAATTAATTATGATAATGACGAGATTTATTATTCCTTAGTGGATGGTCGCTCTATGGATGAGGGTGCCGATAATTATGAATAGTATTGTGAATGTTATGCAAGGCTGTATTGAACCAGCTTTTCAATTGAAAAGAGAACAGGAATGCTGGGCTGTTGTTGAAGAAAATCCCGGGGCTGCCAATAAGAAATTATTAGTAAATGGTAGTGGGATCTATGGTTTTTCTTTGGACTCCCCAAGCGTTCCAAAGCCAGTCTGGAAATTTCTTAAACCCTCATCGTTAGAGGGGATTTGTTCCGTTTGTGACGGTGTTTTTGTTACAACTTATAAAGATGTTGATTATTTTGTTGTTATTGACTTAAAGTCATATGCCGCAACGGGAGCAGTTAAGCAAGTAATAACTGGTATCCATTTGTGTCAATGGTTTTATTCTGTATTGAGGCTTCATGGTCATTTAACAAAAAAGGTCGGATATGTGGGTGTTATAAGTAAGTTATCTCGAAGAAGACAGCCTTATAAGAGATGCACAGTAAGAAATCCGTTGCCGGATCCTGATACGCAAAATGGGTTCCCCATTTTTACAATTGAAAATGAGAACAGGCTATCATTAACAAAAGTCTGTGAGGTTGTTCATAATTTGTGATTTTATCCAGTTTAATTAGCCCCTAAGTGCATGTTAGGGGCGTGTTTCTATATGCTGTAGTTTATGAAATCAATTATCTTTATTCCTAGCCAATCATTTAATTCTTTAAAGCGCTGCTGAAGCGGTGTCAACTCGTTGCGCACAAACACCTTTGCCACCTTCTCGATATCGCCCAGGCTGCCGACGTTTTCCGGCTTGCCGCCCATGAGCTGAAACGGGATGCGGTGGGCATCGAGCATGTCGGACGCGCTCACCTTTTTAATATTAAAAAAGTCGTCTTTGGTGGCGACCTCGCTTAACGGCACGATTTTAATCCCGTCGGGTTTGCCGTTCGGCGCGTAGAAAAACAGATTCTTAAAGTTGCCGAGCCCTTTCGAGCTGCGCATCGCATCACGCATCGCCTCTACGTCGGTGCTGCTCTGCGCTGCGTCGGTCACGTACATGATGTACCCCGCGTGCGCGCCGTTCTGGTAATACTTGCGACGGAACAGTGTCGCGGATTCATTCAGCCATGCCGAGTTAAGCGCGCTGAGATATTCCGGCATCCCATAAAGCTCCTGGTTGATATCCGGCTCCAGCAGGTGAAACACTGAGCCCGGCTCAAACTGCTGCGGCTGAGAAAAGCCCGGCACCCACCAGTAAACATCCTCCTCCACGCCGCGCCGCGTGTATTTGGCCGGCGAGGCATCCAGCCTGATAACCTTGCCGGTCACGCTTTTTCGCGCCTCAAGAAAGGCGTTACCGAACACCAGAAAATCCAGCACGAAGCGGCTGAAATCCTGCTGTGATAACAGCGGGTGCGGAATAAACGTGCTTGCCAGAATATTGCGCTTCACATAAATCGGCGAGCTGTGATGCACGGCGGCGCGCAGGCTTTTTGCCAGGCCGGCGAAGCTGACGGGCGGCTCATACCATTTGCCGTTACTGATGCACTCGACATAATCGAGAATATCGCGGCGGTCGAGTACCGGCGTCGGCTCGCCAAACGTGAAAGCCTCCATCTTTTGCGTGCCGGCGGTGGTCGTGGCCGCGCGGTTATCGCGCTGGCGGTTTTTACGTTTACTCATCGGTAAAACTCCAGAATTGAGGATGATGCCTGGCCGCTCCCGGCGGTCAGCGGCTCGTTTAACAGGGCGTGCATGGTGGCCCACGCAACATCCGCGTGACTCGCTTCCTCGCTGCGGCTCGCCTCATAGGTGGCGCTGCGCCCGCTGCTGGTCATGGTCTTGCGGATAGCCATAAAGGACTGCGTGATATCCGTGGCGCCGGCGTCGTACTCCAGACAGCCGCGGCTGATGGTGTCTTTTGCCTTAAGCACCATTGCGGTTTTGACTTCCGGGCTGTAACGGATTTCGCGCGCGGCAGGCCAGAAGGCGCGCACAAGCTGAAACACGCCCTGGCCGATGCCGGTTGCATCGATACCGATGTACTCGACCTGATATTTTTCAGTGAGCTCGCGGATGGCCTGCGCCTGGGTGGCGAAGTCCATACCTTTCCACTGGTGGCGCTCCAGAATGCGGAACTTGCCGCCCGAGACAACCGGCGGCGCCAGCACCACGCAGCCGGCGGAGTCGCCGGTATGCGACGGGTCGTAGCCAATCCACACCGGGCGCGAGCCGAACGGGCGCGCCGCGAAGGGCGAGAAGTCTTCCCATTCCTCCAGGCTGTCGACCATGCAGCGTTGCAGCTCCTCGAACGGAAACACCGACGCTTTATCGTCGACGAACTCACACATGAAGAGATTGCGGAAATCCTCGGCGCTGTTTTCACGCTTCAGCGCGTCAAGATCGAACAGGTCGCAGCCGCCGGCGAGCGCGTCCTCGATGGTGACAATCTGGCGCCACTGACCATCCCCGCACAGCATGCCGCCGGCGAGCGCCGCGTGGCTGATATCAATATCCACGCGCTCGGCTGCTGAGGTGCGGCCCTTGTTGAACAGCTCACCAGACCAGAAAGGAAACGCGCCATGCCCGAGAGTGGAGGGCGTCGAGAAATAGGTCGAGCGCAGGTGCTTCTGCGACGCCATGCCCGAGGCGACTTTACGCAGCCGCTGGAAATTCGGTATCCAGAAAATCTCATCGACATACAGGTCGCCGTTATGGCTCTGCGCGGTGTTGGAGTTGGTGCCGAGAAAAATCAGCTTTGCGCCGTTGTTGCCGATGACAATCGGATCGCCTGACAGCTCAACATCCACCCGGCGCGCAAACTGGATGATGTATTCGCGAAACACATACGCCTGCGTTTTGGAGGCGGATAAAAATATCTGGTTATGGCCGGTTTCCAGCGCGCGCAGCAGCGCCTCGCGGGAAAAGTAGAACGTGGCGCCAATCTGGCGCGATTTAAGAATGTCGCGGATGCGGTGCTCTAACCCGGCCCTGTGCCAGCGCAGCTGATAGTCGAAAGACTCCTCGAAAAAAATCTCCCTGAGTTTCTCAATCGCCTCCTCGCTGAAGAAATTCTTTTTCGGCCTGCGGCGGTCACCTTTATTGCGGTTCGCCACGTTGGGATTTAAATCCGCCTCGTTGCCGGTCTGGCCGTAGCGGTTCACCCTGGCGAGGCGCTCCATCTGACGCGAGAGAAAATCCGCGACTTTAAAGTCGTGCGCGGTCAGCTCGGGCTTTGCATAAAGCTGAATCAGCCGCGCCTCAAGCGTGTTTTCGACGCGCTGAATGGGTGCCGTCGCATCCCATCCGTCGCGCTGCTTCCAGCTCTGCACGGTGGGGCGTTTGGTCTTAAGCATCTCCGCGATTTGCGGCACGGAAAAGCCCTGCCAGTAGAGCAGCGCCGCCTGTCGTCGCGGGTCGTTTAAAAGCGTGGTGTCGGTGGTGATGGTCATGAAAGCCTCGCCGTAAGTGGTACACGGCAAGGCTACTTAAGCGCGCCCGGCGATTCGCTAAGGCGCTGTTGTGTGGAGGCTTATCCATCCGGGATTGATAGCGAAGGAAACGCGGCGCCGGGAAACTAACCCCGAACCCGTAACCCCACTATCAGGACTCCTGACAATGGCAAAAAAAGTCTCAAAATTCTTTCGTATCGGCGTCGAGGGCGACACCTGCGACGGTCGCGTTATCAGCGCCGGCGATATTCAGGAAATGGCCGCGAGTTTTGATCCGCGCGTTTATGGTTGCCGCATCAACCTGGAGCACCTGCGCGGCATCCTGCCCGAAGGCGTCTTTAACCGCTATGGCGATGTGGTCGAGCTAAAAGCCGAAAAGATTGATGACGATTCTGCGCTTAACGGCAAATGGGCGCTGTTTGCGAAAATCGCCCCGCTCGATAACCTGGTCGACATGGTCGGCAAGGGCCAGAAGGTTTACACCTCAATGGAAATTCAGCCGAACTTTGCCAACAGCGGTAAATGCTATCTGGTCGGCCTGGCCGTGACTGACGATCCGGCAAGCCTCGGTACCGAATACCTCGAATTCTGCCGCACCGCCAAATCAAATCCTCTTAACCGCTTTAAAGCGAGCCCGGAAAATCTGAGCGCCACCGAACAGCGTATCGCGGCGATGGAAAACGCCTTCAGCGCGCTGAAGCAGGACGTGACCAGCCAGACCACGCAGACCAGCCAGGCGCTCACCGACCTGAAAAGCACGCTCGACAACACCGAGAGCTTTACGCAGCCCCGACGCACGCAGGCGACCGGCGGCGAAGGTGATTCGCTGTCGACCAACTGCTGACCGGCCGCGCCGGCACGCACACCCGTAAATTCACCTGACAACAGGAAAAACCATGCGCCAGGAAACCCGCTTTAAATTTAATGCCTACCTCTCCCGTATTGCCGAGCTGAACGGTATCGGCGTCGGCGACGTGTCGAAAAAATTCAGCGTGCAGCCGTCGGTCACGCAAACCCTGATGGATACCGTGCAGGAATCCTCGGAGTTTCTGACGAAAATCAACATCGTGCCGGTGAGCGAACTCAAGGGCGAAAAGATTGGCGTCGGCGTTACCGGCTCCATCGCCAGCACGGCAGACACCGCGAATGGCCATGCCCGCGAAACCGGGGATTTCGCCGCGCTGGAGTCCAACAAGTACGAGTGCGATCAGATTAACTTCGACTTTCACCTGCGCTACAAAACCCTCGACCTGTGGGCGCGTTTTCAGGATTTCCAGCTGCGTATCCGCAACGCCATCATCAAGCGTCAGGCGCTCGATTTCATCATGGCCGGCTTTAACGGCGTGAAGCGTGCGCCAACGTCTAACCGCGCTGAAAACCCGATGCTTCAGGATGTGGCGGTGGGCTGGCTTCAGAAGTACCGCAACCAGGCACCGTCGCGCGTGATGGATAAGGTCACGGCTGAAAGCGGTGAGGTTGTGTCTGACGTGATCCGCGTCGGCAAGGGCGGCGACTATGAAAACCTCGACGCGCTGGTCATGGATGCGACCAACACCATGATTGCGCCGTGGCACCAGGAAAACCCGGATATGGTGGTTATCTGCGGTCGTCAGCTGCTGGCCGACAAATACTTCCCGCTGGTCAATAAGCAGCAGGATAACAGCGACCTGCTGGCCGCCGACGTCATTGTCAGCCAGAAACGAATCGGCAACCTGCCGGCGGTGCGCGTGCCGTATTTCCCGCCGGATGCGCTGATGATCACCACGCTGGAAAACCTCTCTATCTACTTCATGGATGAGAGCCACCGCCGCGTTATCGAGGAAAACGCGAAGCTCGACCGTGTGGAGAACTACGAGTCGATGAATATCGATTACGTGGTGGAAGACTACGCCGCCGGCTGCCTGGTGGAAAACATCAAGGTCGGCACCTTCACCACGGCCGCGCCAGACGTGAAGGAAACCGCAACGCCAGCGCAGGAAGGCTAAGCCATGACGAGTCCCGCAAAGCGTCACATGATGCGGGTCTCGGCCAGTGAAACCGCGCAGCGGCAGGACAGCCTGCTGCGCCATGCCACTGCTTACGAGCAGATGCTGGTTAAGCTGGCCGCCGACCAACGCACCCTTAAACAAATCCATTCCACCGAGCGTAAGGCGGAGAAAAAGCGCGAGCTGCTGCCGTTCTATCAGCCGTGGGTCACCGGCGTACTTCAGCAGGGCAAAGGCGCACAGGACGATATTCTGATGACAGTCATGCTCTGGCGTCTCGATGCCGGCGACATTGCCGGCGCGCTCGATATCGCCCGCTATGCCCTGCGCTACGGCCTGACCATGCCCGGACAGCACCGCCGCGCGCCCGCGTACCTCTTTACCGAGGAGGTGGCGCTCGCCGCGATGCGCGCCCATGCCGCCGGCGAGACGGTCAGTACTGCGCTTCTGACCGATACGCTGGCGCTCACGCAGGCCGCGGATATGCCCGACCAGGTACGCGCGAAGCTGCATAAAGTCACCGGACTTGTGCTGCGCGATGCCGGAGAACCCGCCGCCGCGCTGGAGCACCTGCGCCGCGCGATGCAGCTCGACACACAGGCCGGCGTGAAAAAAGAGATTGAGCGCCTCGACCGGGAGCTGCAACCGAAACCCGCCAGGCCGGCGGCAAAGACCGCCGCGCCCCGTAAAAAGACAACGCGATCCGCGACGCCCGCAAAACGTGGTCGCCCGAGGAAAAACGCCGTTTAACAGAATGCGCCACGCGCCAGGGCGGCACGCCGGTCAATGCGGGTTTTACCCGGTCTGCGACCGGCGTCCACCGCCCACCCTGACAGGAGAAAGTAATGATGCGGATTATCAGCGGCGAGGAGCAGCCTGGCGGGCCGGCAGACCTCACGCCGCCCGGTGATGAGCCGGTGATTAAGAACACCCCGTTTTTCCCGGACGTGGAGCCGAAGCGGGTCCGCGAGCTGATGCGCCTTGAGCAGACATTTTCGCCGGCGCGCGTACGCGAGGCCATCTGTGCCGGCATCGCGGAAACCAACGCCGAGCTGACGGAATACCGCCGCGCGCAGCAGGCCGCAGGCTTTAAGCGTCTTGCTGACGTGCCGGCGGATGTGCTCGACGGCGAAAGCGTGCGGATATTCCTGTATCTGCGCGCCGTCAGCGCGATGGCGACCGCCTCGCTTTACGGGCGCTATCGCGGCGCCGACGCCAGCGGCAAAGGGGATAAAAAGGCCGACAGCATCGACAGTACGGTCGATGAACTGTGGCGGGATATGCGCTGGTCAGTGGCCCGCCTTCAGGACAGGCCGCACTGCATCATAGGGCAAATCTGATGAAAACCTTCGCGTTACAGGGCGACACGCTCGATGCGATTTGTGCGCGCCATTACGGGCGCACGGAGGGGGTTGTCGAGACGGTGCTGACTGCCAATCCGGGCCTTGCCGAGCTCGGCGCCGTTCTGCCCCACGGCACGGCGGTCGAGCTGCCTGATATCGCGCCGGCGCCCGCCGCTGAGAGTATCAACTTATGGGATTAACCATGGAAAAAATCAGCACCTTTTTAGCCTACTGGCTTTCCGTCCTGCTGGCCTTCTTCGGTGCCATGACGCCGCAGGACGTTGCCGCCTATTTCGGCATGTGCGGCGTCGCCGTCACGGTGGCCGTGAACTGGTATTACCGGCGCCAGGCGATGCTGTTTCTCACCACGCGCGCAAGCAAAGAGGAAATTATCCGTGAACTTAATCGTTAAACGCTGTGCCGTGGGCGCCGTGCTGGCGCTGGCCGCGCTGCTGCCCGATTTCGGGCGCCTGCATACCTCGCCGCAGGGGCTCGCGCTGATTGGCGATCTGGAGGGGTGCCGCCTGAAGCCCTACCAGTGCAGCGCCGGCGTCTGGACGTCGGGCATCGGTCACACGGCGGGAGTGGTGCCGGCGCGGGATATTACCGAACGCGAGGCCGCCGTGAACCTGGTCGGCGACGTGCTGAAGGTGGAGAAAGCGCTCGCAGTCTGCGCGCCGGTCGCCATGCCGCCGCCGGTTTATGACGCGGTGGTCAGCTTTTCTTTTAACGTCGGCACCGGCGCGGCCTGCCGGTCAACGCTGATGGGGTTTATCAACGCGAAAAAGTGGGCGCAGGCGTGCGATCAGCTCCCCCGCTGGGTGTATGTCAACGGCGTGCGTAACGCCGGCCTTGAAAACCGCCGCGCCCGTGAGCGGGCGCTGTGCCTGAAAGGAGCATCATGAAAACGCTGATCATTTTACTTCTGCTGGCGCTCGCCGGTCTGGTCTGGCTGGGGCGCGAAAACAGCACGCTCTCGCGAAGCTTTGAAAAGGCGAATCGCGTAGCCGACGGCCAGAAAAGACAAATCGGAATGCTGAAAAATCAGCTCAGCGTGGCCGTCAGCATGGCGGATAACAACGAGCGGGCGCAGGTGAAGCTGCGCGGCCAGCTCGACGCAGCGCGCGAGGCGGCGCAGCGACAGGAACAGACCATCATGAGGTTACTCAATGAAAACGACGAATTTCGCCGCTGGTATCGCACTGATTTGCCTGATGCTGTGCGCCGGGTGCACCAACGTCCCGCCTGCGCCTCTGCCGGTCACTGTTTACAACGCCTGCCCGAAAGTGAGCCTGTGCCAGATGCCGGGCAGCGACCCGATCACTAACGGCGATCTGAGTGCGGATATCCGTCGCCTGGAGCGCGCGCTTGAGAGCTGCGCGCTTCAGGTGGAAGCCGTGAAACACTGCCAGGATGAAACTGATGAAAAAGCCCGAGAGCCTGCGAAAAGCCCTGACTGATGCGCTGCCGGTGCTGCGTACTAACCCGGATATGCTGCGCCTGTTTATCGACAACGGCCAGATTGTCGCCACGCTCGCCGCCTCGCTGTCGTTTGAAAACCGCTACACGCTGAATGTGGTCGTGACCGATTACACCGGCGATATTAACCTGCTGCTTGTGCCGGTCGCCGCGTGGTTACGGGAAAATCAGCCCGATATCATGACCACGGACGACGGCATGAAAAAGGGATTTACCTGGTATGCGGATATCAACAACGACAGCAGCGTCGATGTCAGCATCAGCCTGTTAATCAGCGAGCGCACGCTGGTTAAGGAGTCGGACGGTGCGCTGTATGTCTCTGACCTACCGGAGCCGCCGCTGCCGGAGCCGGTCACGCGTCCGGCTGAGCTCTATATCAACGGTGAATTTGTGAGTCGCTGGCATGAATGATTTCAGCCCGTTTGAAAAGCGGCTTTCCGCGCTGATTGCCGCCCTGTTACCGGCGGGCCGGCGCCGGATGGCGAAGGATATCGCGAAGACGCTGCGCACCCGGCAGCAGCAGCGCATTAAGGCGCAGAAAGCCCCGGACGGCAGCGCCTACACGCCGCGGCGGGAACAGCCCGCCCGCGCCAAAAAAGGCCGGGTAAAGCGCGAAATGTTCGCGAAGCTTCGCACTAACCGTTTTATGAAAGCCACTGGCAGCAGCGATGCCGCCGTGGTGGAATTTACCGGTAAGGTGCAGCGCATCGCGCGGGTGCATCAGTACGGCCTGAAAGATAAACCTGGCCGCAACGGCAGGGCGGTTCAGTATCCGGCGCGCCCGTTGCTCGGGTTTGATGAGGGCGACCGGCAGGCGGTTGAGGAACTCATTATTTCAATTTTAAACGAGCCCCGTTAAGGGGCTCGCTTTTATGATTAGCTCCCTTTAACAGCCTTTATCATGCTAGCTAGTTGTTCCATGCCGTCAAATGTTGAGGGGGTTTTATCATCTGAGGCCATAATGTTTGAAAAAATAATATCCTCAAATTTAGCTAAGGGGTTTCTATCTCCTTCCTTGCTATTGGCGTTTATCTCTTTAGAGTATTCGCCGTATTTTTGGATAAAGCGACAGAGGCTCTTTCTTAGTTCAATTTGCATTAGCTGCGATTTTATAGAGTTAAAGGAGCTAAGCACTACCCTGAAGTAATACAAAAGTATAAGAACGAGCGAAGCCAAAGGTATAAGTTTGATAATATGTGTGACAGTGGTGTCGTTTTTTCCAGAAAGGGCGAAGTAAATAACTTCAGCAAAGATCAATAGAGGGATTACAGTTGCAAGACCCAGCAGTATTCTTTTGGTTTCTTTTAATTCTGCGCTTTTCATTGTTCCTAACTTAACAAATCCTTTGTATAAGCCTACGAAGTTGTACGCGGTTTCTTGGTTTTTTAATTGAGCTTCCAGTCGTTCAACTCTTTTGATTTTTTTCTCTAAATCAATTTGCATGCTTGCTAGTTTTTTTTCGGTTGATTCTATTTGCAATAAGGACTTGTGATAACCTTCTACGTTAAGCTTTGCCATGCTCTTATTTAAAATACTAACCGGCAGGCGCAGCAATGCAGAGTATATCTTTCGTTTGCTTTCTTTTTCGAACTCGCCTAGGTACTCTAGACCGAAGTCAAAGTATGAAGAAAGCGTGCTCGACGGGTAGGATGGACTGAAGGATACCGCTTCAATAATATAAAAATATAATTCTGCATAGATGTTCTGGGTGTGATTAATATCCGTGCTGCTTTCATTTAAGATGAAGGTGAGATGACTATTCTGCTCTTCTGTTTTTAATGCACATCTTTCCCCCCACAACTGAGGGAATTGAATCATGTTGTTTAATATATTGGAGAGCGTATTGCATAACTGTATTTCGAAAAGACTTAGAGCATTATATTCCGTGCTGACATGGTTATCGATTAATTTCAAAAAATGCGTTGCTGAGGCTTTGAAAGCATCAGAGCTGAAATAATTTACATCTTCCATAGGTATCCTGTCTCTGTGTAGTTGTGCCATCAACCATAAAACGGCTTTTGCTGTGAAGTGTGTCAACCTGAACACATCATAAGGCCATGCAAACTCAATTCAATGAAATCTCGCGCCTGCTGCGAAATATGATCCGCACCGGCGTCATCGTCTCGGTGGATACCGACGCGGGGCGCTGTCGCGTGCAGACCGGGAAAAACGTGACCGACTGGTTGCAGTGGCTTACCCACCGCGCCGGGCGTTCGCGCACCTGGTGGGCGCCGTCGGTCGGTGAGCAGGTGCTTATACTCGCCGTGGGCGGCGAGCTCGATACCGCGTTTGTGCTGCCGGGCATTTTCTCTGACGACAACCCGGCGCCGTCGGCCTCCGCTGACGCCGTTCACCTCGCATTTCCTGACGGGGCGGTTATTGAGTACGAGCCCGCAAGCGGTGCGCTTCAGGTTTCCGGCATTCAGACGGCCAGCATCAGCGCGTCGAAATCCGCAACCGTGACCGTGCCGGTCGTTACCGTCACCGCCTCCACGCGTATCACCCTCGACACGCCGGAAGTGATATGCACCGACAAACTCATCACCGGCACCCTTGAGGTGCAGAAAGGCGGCACGATGAAAGGCAACATCCAGCACAGCGGCGGCGCGCTCACCTCCAACGGCGTGCAGGTTGACGAACACAGTCACGGCGGCGTTCAGCGCGGCGGAAGCTGGACGGAGGGCACGAAATGACGGCACGTTACAGCGGCATGAGCTGCGACACCGGCATGACACTCACCGATGCGGCGCACATCAGCCAGAGCATCCGCGACATTCTCACGACGCCGGTCGGCTCGCGCGTGATGCGCCGCGATTACGGCTCGCTGCTGTCGATGCTGATTGACCAGCCACAAAACCAGGCGCTGCGCCTGCAAATTATGTCGGCGTGCTACATGGCGATCCTGAAGTGGGAGCCGCGCGTACGCCTGACCGGGCTGACTTTTGAAACCCGCTTTAATGGTGAAATGGTCGTGGAAATCAGCGGCCAGCGCACCGACACGGGCGGCGATATTTCCTTAACCATTCCTGTGAGCTGATAACCATGCCGACCATTGACCTGAGCCAGCTACCCGCCCCCGATGTGGTCGAGGAGCTCGATTTTGAAACCATTCTTGCCGAGCGAAAGGCGACGCTGATTTCCCTGTATCCCGAGGAGGAGCAGGCCGCTGTCGCGCGCACGCTGGCGCTGGAGTCTGAGCCCATTGTGAAGCTGCTTCAGGAAAATGCTTACCGCGAGATCATCTGGCGTCAGCGGGTTAACGAGGCGGCACGCGCCGTGATGCTCGCCTATGCCAGTGGGAGCGATCTGGACGTGAGCGCCGGTAACCTCAACACCGTCCGCCTGACCATCACGCCGGCGGATGCGTCCACGCTCCCGCCAACCCCCGCCGAGATGGAAAGCGACACCGATTTTCGTCTGCGCGCGCAGCAGGCGTTTGAGGGGTTAAGCGTGGCCGGGCCGGTCGGTGCATATGAATATCACGGTCGTAGCGCCGACGGGCGTGTCGCGGATGTGTCGGTGGTAAGCCCGTCGCCGGCCTGCGTTACCGTGACGGTGCTGTCGCGTGATAACGACGGTGTGGCTGATACCGCCCTGCTGGCTGTGGTTGACCGCGCGCTCAATGCCGAAGATGTGCGCCCGGTGGGCGACCGGGTAACGGTGCAGGCCGCCGAGATTGTGCCGTATGCCATTCATGCAACGCTCTATCTTTATCCCGGCCCGGAAGCGGAGCCGATCCGCCAGGCCGCCGAGAGCAAGCTTAAAACCTACATCACCACACAGCACCGGCTTGGTCGGGATATCCGCCGGTCAGCGATTTATGCCGCCATTCATGTCGAAGGCGTGCAGCGGGTTGAGCTGGAAAGCCCGGTCGCCGACCTCGCGCTCGGCAAGCATCAGGCGTCGCTGTGCACCGATTACTCGCTGACGGTCGGGGGTACTGATGAGTGATAACCGCCTGCTGCCGGTAGGCTCGTCACCGCTTGAGGTGGCTGCCGCGAAAGCGTGCGCGGAAATTACCCGTGTGCCGGTGCCGCTGCGCACCCTGTGGAACCCCGCCACGTGTCCCGTAAACCTGCTGCCCTATCTCGCCTGGGCGCTGTCGGTTGACCGCTGGGATGAGCGCTGGAGTGAGACCACAAAACGCAGCGTTATCGCCGCGTCGTTTTACGTGCACAAGCACAAAGGCACCATCAGCGCGCTACGTCGCGTGGTGGAGCCGCTCGGCTACCTGATTGACGTGCGCGAGTGGTGGGAACTCAACGAGACGCCCGGCACGTTTCGTCTTGTGGTGGGCGTGCTGGATAACGGTATCACCGAAGAAATGTATCAGGAACTTGAGCGCCTTATCTCGGATGCCAAACCCGCAAGCCGGCATCTGACCGGGCTCAATATCAGCCTGAGCGCTGACGGCGCGGCGTTTGTCGGGGCGGCCAGCTACAGCGGCGACACGCTCACCGTTTACCCCTATTTACCCGAGGAAATCACCGTGGGCGGCACGTTAAGCGCCGGCGCGGCGGTTCATTTAATCGATAACCTGAGAGTGACGGCATGACCGCAAAATATTTTGCTCTTCTGACCAACCAGGGCGCGGCGCGGCTGGCGAATGCGGCCGCGCTGGGCACGAAACTTAACCTGACGCAGCTCGCCGTCGGTGACGGCGGCGGAAGCCTGCCGGTGCCGGATACGACGCAGACCCGGCTGATTAACGAAAAGCGCCGCGCGCCGCTGAATATGCTGTCTGTCGACCCGGTGAATACAAGCCAGATTATCGCCGAGCAAATCATCCCTGAAAGCGAGGGCGGCTACTGGATCCGTGAAATCGGGCTGTATGACGATGCCGGCGTGCTGATAGCCGTGGCGAACTGCCCGGAAACCTACAAGCCGCAGTTACAGGAAGGCAGCGGGCGCACACAGACCATTCGCCTGGTGCTGATTGTCTCGGCGACCGATGCCGTGGCGCTGAAAATCGATCCGTCTGTGGTACTGGCGACCCGTAAATATGCCGACGATAAAGCTATCGAGGTGAGGCAGTATGCCGATCAGCTGATGGCGCAGCACCTGAAGGCCGCCGACCCGCACACGCAGTATGCCCCGAAAGCCTCGCCGGCGCTGACCGGAAAACCCACGGCACCGACGCCGGCGCAGACAGTGAATGACACGCAGATTGCTACCACTGCCTTTGTAAAAACGGCGCTTGCTGCCCTGGTCGCCAATGCGCCGGGTGCACTGGACACCTTAAACGAACTGGCAGCCGCGCTTGGTAACGATGCGAATTTCGCTGCCAACGTGACAAAGGCGCTGGCCGGTAAGCAGCCGCTTGATAACACGCTGACCGCGCTGTCCGGGAAGACAGTAAGCGGCGTGCTTTCCTGGCTCGGACTTGGTGAGGGCTCGGCGCTGCCGGTCGGGGTGCCGGTGCCGTGGCCTTTAGACATCCCGCCAGAAGGCTGGCTGAAATACAACGGAGCGCCCTTTGATAAAGCCCGTTATCCAAAACTTGCCCTGATTTATCCCGGCGGCGTGTTGCCGGATCTTCGCGGGGAGTTTATTCGCGGCTGGGATGACGGGCGAGGGGTAGA
This sequence comes from Cronobacter turicensis, assembly GCF_041222865.1. Classification (NCBI taxonomy): domain Bacteria; kingdom Pseudomonadati; phylum Pseudomonadota; class Gammaproteobacteria; order Enterobacterales; family Enterobacteriaceae; genus Cronobacter; species Cronobacter turicensis. The sequence goes on from NZ_CP165997.1 coordinate 985,163, forward strand.
TACCGGGCGTTCTTTATTATCTGCTCAGGGAGATACTCTTCAAAATGTTACCGGTACGATTGTATCGCGAGGATATCAACAGTCAGAGACTGGCTGTATTTCTGGAGCTACAGGTGCATTTGCCTATGGCAGGCAAACAGGAGCTAATGGGTTTGGGATGCCAGGGGGCACAGAAAACCGTAATGCAGATATCACTACTTTTGATATGTCTAAAGTAGCCCGAACATCTACAGAGACTCGTCCACGTAACATCGCATTTAACTACATTGTGAGGGCTGCATAATGGCCGAGGTTAATTTAAATCATCAGCTTCTGGCCGAGCAGGCCGGCTTTATCACCGTCCATAATTACGACGAAACGACGCGCGAGTATTTATCCACCTGCCGCGAATATCTGGCCGAGGGTGTAGGGCTGCCGGCAAAATCCTGTACCGATGCGCCTGGTGAACCAGTGGAAGGGCTGGTTATCTGCCGCACTGCTGATTTATCCGCGTGGGAGTATCTGCCGGATCATCGCGGCGAGACGGTCTACAGCACAGTGACAGGGGAGCCGGTGAAAATCACACTGCCGGGCGATTATCCTGCCGGCACCACGCGTGCCGCGCCGGCGACCCGCTTTGACGTCTGGAACGGGAAGGCGTGGGTGACAAATGAGGATGCCCGCCGCGCTGCTGATGTGGAGAACGCGAAAGCGATGAAATCAAGCCTGCGTGGCATGGCAAACGAGATTATCAGCCAGCAGCAGTGGCCCTCCCGGCTCACACTCGGGCGTCTGAACGAACAGGAACAGGCAGCTTTTACAGCCTGGCTGGATTATCTGGAAGCGCTTGCGGCAGTTGACACGTCACGGGCACCGGATATCCAATGGCCACAACTCCCAGCGTAAAGACGGGCCTATGCTCGTCTTCCTATCGAGGATAAAGTTAGAACTTTCAAATTTAAAAGCACACAAGTTATGATATGGTTTTTCAAATTTTAGATAAATTTTATATGTAGTGGGATGAATTTATAATTCACATATAAGGGGATTTATGTTTTCTTTTTCAGCGAACTCAGTGAAAAATGATTTTTCGGCTTGTAATGAAATTATAAATAAAAAATACCGCAAAGGATACTTGGCTGTTAAAAATAACCTCTCTAGTCATGATTGTTTAAAAGATGATGAGCTTCTTTGTTGGGTTTATTTTTCAGCATGGAAACATCTTGAGCAAGCTATGCAAACACCCAAGCAGCTCGATGATCAGACACCTTTTAATAGAAAGCATGTTGGTGAGCAAATTTTTGATAAAAATACAGTTGCATCAGATCCTAAGTATCATCTTAGTATTTTGTTGCGATTCATGTGGGAATATTCTTTATCTGTCAATGGCCCTTTCTTTCCACTAGATAAACCTCACATGGACGGTGAGAATTTAACTAGGCTTGATAAAGCAGATGAGGCTATATGGGGTGAGGAGGTCTATTTTCCTACCCCGCCTTTTACATGGATAAAGGATATAATGCCATATGAGATTTATCGCGATTTTTTAAGTGATCCTCGCTTGCAGGAAGCAAAAATTCTTATAGAAAATGTCGAAAACGAAAAGTTAAAATTAGAGGGTAGTGTACAAAAGATTATAAACTCAGCAACCAGCAGTGTGGAGTATCTTGAGGCGGTAAAAGAACAAGCTGAGGACCTCGGTAAAAGGTTAACGGATATAAAGCGAGAAGGTAATTTTAAGCTATTGGCAAAAGCGTTTTCCACTTTAAGGATAAATAAAAATAAAGAGGTGGTTTATGCACAATTCAGAATGTGGCTTTTTATTGTTTTTTTAATAGCGCTTCCGGTAAGTGTTTTCAAACACGCCTATTATGCAGGTCAAATAAATGTTTCGATTTCAGGGTTATTGATTTACGTTCCGTTAATCAGTCTTGAGTTATTGTTTTTCTACTTTATGAGATTATTTTATGTTGAAGTTAAATCTCTAAAAAGCCAGCTTGTACAGATAGATCTTAGATTAAATTTGTGTGAGTTTATCTACGATTATGTCGAAACACGAGATAAAACTCATTCTGATAAAGTTAGTGAATCATGGAAAGCGTTTGAAGCTTTGATATTTAGCCCTATCCAACCCAATGAAGATAAGATCCCTTCTGTTATGGATGGAACAGATGTGTTGGCTGATTTGGCGGGGAAAATATTAAAAGCGAAAGGTAACTAAATAGGCGTTTGCCTTTTAAAGATTGTTGTACCAGCCATCCCCCAACCCGCATTAATAGCCCGCCGCCCCGGCGGGCCTGAAAATAACACTCACCCCTAACCCCACGGAGTTACCCGGATGAGTGATTACCATCACGGCGTTCAGGTCGTCGAAGTTAACGACGGCACGCGCGTCATTTCCACTGTTTCCACGGCAATCATCGGCATGGTCTGTACGGCCAGCGATGCCGACGCCGCCACCTTTCCCCTTAACGTGCCGGTACTGATCACCAACGTGCAGAGCGCTATCGCCAAAGCCGGCAGAAAAGGCACGCTGGCCGCCGCCCTTCAGGCCATCGCCGACCAGGCGAAGCCCGTCACCGTCGTCGTGCGCGTGGCTGAAGGCACCGGCGACAGCGAGGAGGCGCTTGCACAGACCGTCTCGAACATCATCGGCGGCACGGATGAAAACGGCCAGCTCACCGGCATGAAAGCGCTGCTGACCGCCGAGGCGGTGACCGGCGTCAAGCCGCGCATTCTCGGCGTGCCGGGCTTCGATAAGCTGGAAGTGGCGGTCGCGCTTGCTTCCATTTGTCAGAAGCTGCGCGCGTTCGGCTATGTCAGCGCATGGGGCTGTAAAACTGTCTCTGACGTTATCGCCTACCGTAAAAACTTTAGTCAGCGCGAGCTGATGCTCATCTGGCCGGACTTTATCGCCTGGAACACCACAACCAGCGCCAGCGATACCGCCTTCGCCACGGCGCGCGCGCTCGGCCTGCGCGCCAGAATCGACCAGGAAACGGGCTGGCATAAAACCCTCTCCAACGTCGCCGTTAACGGCGTGACCGGCATCAGCGCCTCGGTGTTCTGGGATTTGCAGGAGCCCGGCACCGATGCCGACCTGCTGAACCAGGCCGGCGTCACGACGCTTATCCGCAAAGACGGTTTCCGCTTCTGGGGTAACCGCTGCTGTTCAGACGATCCGCTGTTCCTGTTTGAGAACTACACCCGCACCGCACAGGTACTCGCCGACACCATTGCCGAGGCGCATATGTGGGCGATGGATAAACCGGTCACGCCGACGCTTATCCGCGACATCGTGGACGGTATTAACGCCAAATTCCGCGAGCTGAAAACCGCTGGCTATATCGTCGATGCGCAGTGCTGGGTGGATGAGTCGGCGAACGACAAAGAGACCCTGAAGGCCGGCAAGCTGATGATTGACTACGACTACACGCCGGTCCCGCCGCTGGACAACCTGACCCTGCGCCAGCGCATCACTGACAAATACCTGGCGAATCTGATTTCGTCAGTGGCTAACGCTTAAGGAGCAAAAGCACATGGCACTTCCGCGCAAGCTCAAACACATGAATCTGTTTAACGACGGCCTGAGCTATCTCGGCGTCGTGAAGTCGGTCACTCTGCCGAAGCTGACCCGCAAGCTGGAGAACTATCGCGGCGCCGGCATGAACGGCAGCGCCCCGGTTGATTTCGGTCTCGATGACGACGCGCTCTCGATGGAGTGGACGCTCGGGGGCTTTCCCGATGAGTCCATCTGGTCGCAGTACGGCGCCGCCGGTGCCAACTCGGTAGCCCTGCGCTTTGCCGGCTCCTACCAGCGTGACGACACCGGCGAAACGGTGGCCGTCGAGGTGGTGATGCGTGGCCGTCATAAGGAAATCGACGGCGGCGAAAGTAAACAGGGCGAAGACACTGAAACCAAAATCAGCACGCAGTGCACCTATTTCAAGCTCACCATGAACGGCAAGGAGCTTGTTGAAATCGACACCGTGAACATGGTGGAGAAGGTGAACGGCGTCGACCGTCTGGAGCAGCACCGCCGCAATATCGGGCTGGCCTGATGTAACCCGGTCAGCCTCTGCTGGCCGGCTCTTTTAACCTATCCATAAAGCGAGAACGTCATGACTCAAACTAATGAAAATACCGTCACCCTGGTAAACCCGGTTAAACGTGGCGAGCAGGAAATCAGCACCCTTACCGTTATCAAACCCAATGCCGGCACGCTGCGCGGCGTGGGGCTGGCCGCGCTGGCAACCTGTGAAGTGGATGCGCTGATTAAGGTGCTGCCGCGTATGACCTATCCGAACCTCACCGAGCAGGAAGTCATCGCGCTGGAGCTGCCCGACCTGATGGCGCTCGCCGGGAAGGTTGTCGGTTTTTTGTCGCCGACTTCGGAAGCCTGACGTTCCCGGAACATTTTTCGACGGACGATCTGATAGCGGATATCGCGGTGATTTTTCACTGGCCGCTGTCAGAGCTCTTTTCCCTGAGCGTGTCCGAGCTCATCACATGGCGCGAAAAGGCGCTCCAGCGAAGCGGAAACATGAATGAGTGAAAACGTAAAGCTACAGGTCTTTCTGAAGGCGGTAGACCAGGCAACGCGCCCGTTTAAGCACATCGAGACGGCGAGCAAAGCGCTCTCGGGTGAAATTCGCGGCACGCAGAAAACCCTGCGCGAGCTTAACGCGCAGGCCGGGAAAATTGACGGCTTTCGCAAGGCCAGCGCGCAGCTGGCGGTGACCGGGCAGTCGCTGCAGAAAGCGAAGGCGGAAGCGGAAGCGCTGGCGGCGCAGTTCAGAAACACCGAAAAGCCGACGCTGGCGCAGGGCCGCGCGATGGAATCCGCGAAACGCAAGGCGGAGTCGCTCCAGGCCAAATACAACAGCCTGAGCCAGTCGGTCGTGCGCCAGAAAGACGAACTCGGGAAAGCCGGGATTAATACCCGCAACCTGGCCGCCGGTGAGCAGCGCCTGAAAACCAGCATCAGCGAAACCACGGCGCAGCTTGCCAGGCAGCGCGAGGCGCTTGCCCGCGTCAGTGCGCAGCAGGAAAAGCTGAACGCGGTCAAGGCGCGCTACCAGAAAGGCAAGGAGCTTGCCGGCAGTGCCGCCGGCGCCGGCGCCGCTGCCGTGGGGATGGCGACAACCGGCATTGTGGCCGGCACGGCGCTGATGCGCCCCGGTTATGAGTTTGCGCAGAAAAACTCCGAGCTTCAGGCTGTGCTCGGCGTGGAAAAGCAATCAGCGGAAATGCAGGCGCTGCGTAACCAGGCGCGCCAGCTCGGCGACCACACCGCCGCCTCGGCGGATGATGCGGCGGCCGCGCAGATTATCATTGCCAAAGCGGGTGGCAATGCGGCAGCTATTCAGGCGGCAACGCCCGTCACGCTGAATATGTCGCTCGCCAACCGCCAGACGATGGAGGAAAACGCGCAGTTACTGCTGGGTACAAAAAACGCCTTCCAGTTATCGAATGACAAGGTTGCTCATATTGGCGACGTGCTTTCCGCCACGATGAACAAATCGGCCGCTGATTTTCAGGGGCTAAGCGATGCAATGACCTATCTGGCACCCGTTGCGCGTGCCGCCGGGGTCAGCCTCGAAGAAGCCGCAGCAATGACGGGCGTGCTTCACGATAACAACATTACTGGCTCTATGGCAGGCACGGGGAGCTCGGCGGTAGTCACCCGATTACAGGCTCCTACGGGTGAGGCTTTCAACGCGCTAAAAGAGCTGGGGATTCAGACCGCCGACAGCAAAGGCAATATGCGGCCTGTCTTTACCATCCTGAAGGAAATCAACGCGAGCTTTGCCCGGCATAAGCTCGGGAACGCGCAGCAGGGCGAATACCTTAAAACCATTTTTGGCGAGGAAGCGCTTAAGTCAGCGAATGCTCTTTTGCAGGGCGCGACTTCCGGAAAGCTCGATAAGCTGGCCGCAGCGCTGAAAGCATCCGACGGGAAAACGGAGGAGCTGGTCAAGGTGATGCAGGACAACCTCGGCGGCGATTTTAAAGAGTTTCAGTCGGCATATGAGGCGGTCGGCACAGACCTTTTCGACCAGCAGGAAAGCTCACTGCGCAAACTGGTGCAAACCGCCACCCGCTACGTACTGCGTCTCGATAACTGGATTAAAAACAACAAGGCGCTGGCAGGCACCTTAACCACGATTGCCGGCGTGGCAACCGCCGTGATTGGCGTCGTGGGGGCTATCGGGCTGGTTGCCTGGCCGGTTATTACCGGGATAAACGCGATCATCGCGGTGGCCGGCAGTCTCGGCACTATCTTCACCGCCGTCGGGGGCGCGATTGCCACCGCCATTGGCGCGCTCACCTGGCCGATTGTGGCCGTGGTGGCGGCCATCGTCGCCGGCGCGCTCCTGATCCGTAAATACTGGCAACCCATCAGCGCCTTTTTCGGCGGTGTGATGGACGGCCTGCGCGCAGCATTCGGGCCGGTGGGCGAGCTGTTCGCGCCGTTCAAACCGGTATTTACCTGGCTCGGTGAAAAGCTCCAGGCGGTGTGGCAGTGGTTTAAAAACCTTATCGAGCCGGTGCAGTCGAGTAAGGAAACGCTCGACAACTGCCGCAGCGCCGGTGAGCGCTTCGGTAAGGGGCTCGCCGATGCGCTGCTGCTGCCGCTTAAGGCTTTTGACAAGCTGCGCGAAGGCATTACGTGGGTGCTGGAAAAGCTCGGCATCGTTAACAAGGAATCCGACGCGCTCGATGCCAGAGCCGAAAAGGCAAATGCGGTCGCCTCGCGTGCAGGCGGTATGAGTGGTGCAGCGGCGGCACATGTGCCGGCGGGCATGTTCGGCCAGTCACCGGCCTATCAGGCTTATCAGCCGGTCAGCGCGGCGGGTGGGCGTTCTTATATCGACCAGAGCCGCAACCACTACAACATTTCTGTAGCCGGCGGTGCGGGTGCCGGCGGCGCGCCTCTTGCCCAGCAGATGCGCGAGGAGCTGGAGCGTATCGAACGGGAGAAGCGCGCACGCAGCCGCGCCAGTATGGGCCATGACGGTTAAGGAGACTGCACGATGATGCTTGTGCTCGGGATGTTTGTATTTATGCGGCAGACGCTGCCTTATCAGAGTATGCAGCGGTCGGTCGATTACCGGTGGCCGTCCAACAGTCGCATTGGCCGGCGGCCCTCTTTTCAGTTCCTCGGCGTGGAGGAGGAGAAAATCACGCTGAACGGCACGCTTTACCCGGAAATCACCGGCGGCAAGCTGTCGCTGAAAGCGGTCGAGCTGATGGCGGAAGAAGGCAAAGCCTGGCCGCTGATGGACGGCACCGGCGTTATTTACGGGCTGTTTGTGATTAACAGCGTGGAGACGACCGGCACCGAGTTTTTTTCTGACGGCTCGCCGCGAAAAATTGACTTCGTCCTGACGCTGACACGCGTCGATGATTCACTCGCCGCGCTTTATGGCGACCTGAGTCAGCAGGCGCAGACACTTGTCGGCAAAGCCGGCGACACCCTGCAGAAAGTGAAAACGGTGGCGGGAGGTTTTTTCTGATGCTGTCCGATTTTTACAACGGCGCCGGCGCAGGCATGACGCCGGCCTATATGCTGAGGATTAACGCGAAAGATATCACGACGGTTATCAGCGAGCGTCTCCTGAGCCTGACGCTGACCGATAACCGCGGCTTTGAGGCTGACCAGCTCGATATTGAGCTCGACGATGCCGACGGCCAGCTTGAGCTGCCGATCCGGGGAGCGGTGCTGACGCTGTTCATGGGCTGGCAGGGCGAGGCGCTTATCGGGAAAGGTGATTTTACCGTCGATGAAATCGAACACCGGGGCGCGCCGGACACCCTGACCATCCGGGCGCGCAGCGCGGATTTTCGCGGCACGCTTAACTCGCGCCGGGAGGAGTCTTACCACGACACCACACTCGGCGCCGTGGTGGAAACCATCGCCACACGCAACAAACTTAAGGCCCGGATAGCGCCTGAGCTGGCGCGTATTCCGTTGTCGCATATCGACCAGGCGCAGGAGAGCGACGCCAAATTCCTGACCCGGCTTGCGGAGCGCAACGGCGCTGAAGTGGCGATAAAAGCCGGCGTGCTGATGTTTATTAAAGCCGGTGCCGGCATGACGGCAGGTGGTAAGGCGATCCCGCAAATCACCATCACCCGCAGCGACGGTGACCGCCACCAGTTCGCCATCGCTGACCGTGGCGCCTATACCGGCGTGACGGCTAAATGGTTGCACACCAAAGACCCGAAGCCCAAAGAGGTAAAGGTAAAACGCAAGCCAAAGGTTAAGCACCTGCGCGCGCTGGAGCACCCCAAAGCCACGAAGAAGAAAAAGGAGAAGAAGGAGCCGGAGGCCAGAGAAGGCGAATACATGGCCGGCGAGGCGGATAACGTGTTTGTACTGACGACAACTTACGCCTCAAAAGCCCAGGCGATGCGTGCGGCCCAGGCGAAGTGGGATAAGTTACAGCGCGGCGTGGCGGAGTTTTCCATCACTCTGGCGCGCGGCCGCGCCGAGCTTTACCCGGAAACGCCGGCAAAGGTGAGCGGCTTTAAGCGCATCATAGACGAGCAGGACTGGACGATCACAAAGGTAACGCATTCGCTTAATAACAGCGGTTTTGTTACAGCGCTGGAACTGGAGGTAAAGCTGTCAGATGTGGAATATGAAATAGAGCAGGGTGATTAAAGCAGGGTGCGTAATTCAGGTAAAAGTAACCCGTTTGCCGGGTTACTTTTTTAATGATTTATTTAGCCTTGCCGGTAAACATATGCGTATTACCCATCAGCATAACTTTGGCTGGCTTATCCATCAGCTTTCCGATCTCTGTGCAGGTGGAAAGCGGGTTCTCTAAGGTATAACCGAGCGCTTTATACTGGTTAATGACGTTCACTTCCTTAAGGCCTTTAAGTGTAGATTTGGATGCGTCTTTGCTCCATGCCAACGGGCGTATCCCGCTCATTATTACTGATTCATAAGCTTCAGATGTCATGCTGCTGCCAGGCAACGCCACGGTTAACGTGTTATCGGATTTGGAGATCTCTACCGGTTGCCACGGCTTCAGTGCTTTCTCAAGCGCTTGCTGGACGGAGTTTGCGGCGAGGGAGCTGCCGGAGATAAGGAGTAAAACCGAGGCAAGTGTTGTTTTGATAAGTGACATTTCATTCCCTATGAATTTACCAAAAAGAAAACAACCTTGTTCTCAAAAAGAGAACTAGGCGGTATTATGAGTTCACATTACAAGAGTGACGAGGTTGCCATGTTTCATTGTCCAGAATGCCAGCACGCCGCGCATGCTCGCACAAGCCGTTATCTCAGCAAGAACACCAAAGAACGTTATCACCAGTGTACTAACATCAATTGCAGTTGCACCTTCGTCACGATGGAAACAGTCGAGCGTTTCATCGTCACTCCAGCCAAAATCGATTTTGCGCCGCCGCATCCAGCGACCAATGGACAGCAACAACTCTGGCGTTAAGCAAACCCCGCTGCGGCGGGTTTTTTTATGCCTAGCGTCGCCACAACCAAAACGCTGTCGCCATTTTGCCGCCAAAGCCAAAGAAAAAGGGGCTACGCTTGCGCGTAACCCCTTGTTTTATTTGGTGGAGCTGGCGGGAGTTGAACCCGCGTCCGAAATTCCTACATCCTCGGTACTACATGCTTAGTCCAGTCTTTACATTCGCCTGGCAGCTGCGGACGGACACGCCACTACCAGACTAGCCTGATTGGTTTTAACGCTTCAACCCCAGGCAGGGTATCCACGCGATCTCTTTTAGGTTTGACCTCTCTTGATCCCCGTCCTAAGAGCGGAGGCTAGGGAGAGAGGGCTCTAAGCAGGTTATTAAGCTGCTAAAGCGTAGTTTTCGTCGTTTGCGACTATTTTTTTGCGGCTTTTTACGAGGCCAACCGCCCCTCGGCATGCACCTTGGGTTTCGCGAATCCCGTCGAATCCAGAATCAGCCCCAAAAGTGTAATGCTAAGTATAACAGAGTTTACCCATGCGTGACCAGTCCATATCGCTTCGCCTGCTGATTGCTGCTTTTTTGCGCTTTTCGTTGGGCAGCGTTGAAGTTGCATAAAAACGAGAAAGTCCTCACAAAATGATGAACTGGCTAAATATAACACTCACCTGATACCCCTTTGCTTTCCAGGTAAATAAAAGCGCATTCAAAATAGGATATATTTTTACGCTTCTTTAAAAATGCGCTTATTAATTCATTTTTGATGATTTTCATTGGCATTAATAACGGTTGTGGCCTTTTTTAAATTCCCTTTATTTAGCAATAAATTAATTGGGGTAGACCACCTTTTTTAATTATGCAACCCCTCTTTTTTTTATGATTTTTTTGCCAAACCGCACCGCGTTGCTTATACATTTTGTTAAGGTTTTGTACATATAAACCGCTTCGCTTTTCACTAAGTCGTTGTTTTTTTGTTTTTTTACAAGTATTTCAACTCGTTTCGAGTAAATACACCTCCCCGCTGCCGCCCTGTCTGGTAAGGGGTAACCCATAAGTGTCCATTAATGAACGCTTATGCAGGGCTGTGTGCTTCCCCAGTCAGAGGAAATGAAGAATGGCCGTCCAAAATAGTCTTTCGCCAACCGTCGATATTCTTAATCAGGATACGGGAAATGTAATTACTCATTATTCACAGAATGCTGACCGGGTGGTCAATTTATCCCAGACCAGCATTGTGCGAATAAATGCTTCTCCCGAAACGGTTAATTCTTACGAACGGCAGGGGAATGACCTGATTGTCCATATGAAAGACGGGACAACGGTTCGCTACCAGAATTTTTTCCATCTTGATGCGGAAGGCCAGCACAGCGAACTCATCTTTGAAGATGACAAGGGCGTGCATCATGCGCTGTTTCCGTTCGCCTCTGAACCCGGCCCGGCAGTCGCCGAGGCGATCACCCCGACGCTGGCTGACACATCGCTCGGCGCGCTCACCGGCGCAGAAGGGCTGACCACGCTCCAGGCGCTGGGCGGCATCGCGGCGATCGGCGCTATTTCCGGCGTGGCGATTGCGGCCAGCAACAGCAGCGACGGTGGCGGCAATAACGACAACAACAACGGCGGCGATAACGGCGGTGGGGACAATGGCGGCGGTGATAACGGCGGCGGTGATAACGGCGGCGGCGACAATGGCGGCGGTGAAACTCCGGACCCGGCGGAAATCGCGCTCGATCCGCTTACCGATGACAACATATTAAACAGCAGCGAAGTGTTGCAAAACCAGGTGCTGAGCGGCGTGGTGGATGCCGCCAATGCGGGCCGCACCATCACGGTTACGCTCAACGGCAACACCTACACCGGCGTTATCGGCGCCGACGGCAGCTGGAGCGTGACGCTGCCCGCGAGCGCGCTGCAAACCCTGCCACAGGGGCTCAATACCATCACCGTGACGCTGGTTGACGTCAATGGCAACACGGTGAACCAGACGGTGGATATCAACGTCGATACCGTGGCGCCCGGCTTACAGCTGATCCCGTTTACGGATGGCGTGCTGGGCGGCGAACAGGCTGCAACGACACAAATTCTGCGCGGCGCTACCGGCGTAGCGGAAGAAGGGCAAACCGTTACCGTCACGCTGAATGGCAAAACCTATACCGCGACGGTTGGCGCGGACGGCAACTGGCAGGCCGCCATTCCGTCTGCGGATCTCCTGGCGTTGCAGAACGGGCAGGAGTATGTGCTCAATGTGAGCATCACGGATCTCGCGGGCAACACCACTACCAGTGAAACGCGCTTTACCGTGAACTTTGACCGGCCGGTGCTGGCGGTGAATGATTTCACGGGAGATAACGTACTCGACGGCTCCGAGCTCGCCGTCGATCAGATCCTGAGCGGCACCACGCAGAATATCGCTTCTGGCACCGTCGTCACGGTAACGCTCAATGGTCAGAACTATTTCGCCACTGTCGGCGGCGACGGCACCTGGCAGGTGACTATCCCGAGCGGCGATCTCCAGGCGCTCGCCAATGGCACCGCGACGCTCACCGTTAGCGTGCCTGACGGCGCCGGCGCGCCGCTGACCGTTACCGATACCCTGACCGTCGATCGCACGGTTCCGTCGGTTTCAATCGCCATTCTCTCGACCGATGACTACCTCAACGCGGCAGAAGCCACCCAGCCGCTGGAAATTCGCGGCGTCACTACCGTGACCGGGCCGGGCGCGCAGGTAACGGTGACGTTTAACGATAAAACCTACACCGCCGTGCTGGACAGCGCAGGCAACTGGAGCGTGCTCATTCCGGCGGCGGATCTGGCGACGCTGCCGGATGGCCCGCGCACCGTGACGGCGACCGTCACGTCCGGGCAGACCACGGCCACGGCGGATCGCGTGATAAACGTCGAGATTAACGATCTGCCTGATCCCACCATCGTCACGCCGTTCGGCGACGGCGTGCTGAGCGCGGCGGATCTGCAGCAGAACCAGACGCTCACCGGCAACACGGGCGTCAGCGGCAGCGGCCAGACGGTCACCGTACAGCTCGGCAGCCAGACGTTTACCACCACGGCAGGGGCTGACGGCGGCTGGAGCGTAACCATTCCCGCCTCGCAGCTGCAAACGCTGCCGCCAGGGCAGACGCCCATCGTGGTTACGGTCACAGACGGCGCAGGCAACAGCGCCAGCGCCAGTTCAAGTGTGACTGTCGACAGCACGCCGCCCGCGCTCTCGCTCTATGCGCTGACCGACGACGGCAAGCTGAATGCCCAGGAGCTGACCACCAATCAGGTGCTCTCCGGCAACAGCTCTGAAGCGGGGCAGACCGTCACCGTTACTCTCAATGGCCAGACATACACCACCACCACCGGCAGCGACGGCAACTGGCAAATCACGCTGCCTGCCGCCGATCTTGGTAATCTTGCGTCTGGCGCCAACGCGATTGTGGTTACCACCACCGACGCGGCGGGCAACACCGCGCAGGTCACCGATTCGCTGAACGTAAAAACCACCCAGCCGTCCGTTATCGTCACGCCGTTCACCGGCGATAACGCGCTGGATGCGGCGGAGATAAAAACCGCGCAGCCGTTACAGGGCAGCGTGACCAACGCCGAACCGGGCAGCGTGGTGACGGTGGCTATCGGCGCATGGAGCACCACGGCGACGGTGGACGCGGCGGGCAACTGGCGCGTGGATGTGCCTGCGGTGGTGCTTCAGGGGCTGGCGAATGGCGATAACGTCATTCAGGTGAGCGTCACCGATACCTGGAACCAGACGACGACGATACCGGCGCCCATCACGGTGGATACCGCGGCGTCCGGCGTCGCCATCAGTATTATTTCCGATGATGATTTTATTAACCGTACCGAAGCGGATTCGCCGTTAACCATTCGCGGCACCAGCGCCGGGCTCCCGGCCAATACCGACATCACCGTCACGCTCAACGGCATCAACTACACCGCGACGGTCGACGCCAGCGGCAACTGGCAGACCACCGTACTGGCGGCCGATTTGCAGGGGCTGGCGGATGGTAACTATGAAGTCACCGCCACCGCGCAGCAGGGCGGCGTCAGCGACAGCCATACGCTGACCGTTATTATCAACAACCTCCCGGATACCACCATCGATCCGCTGTTTACTGACGGCACTTTAAGCCAGGCGGAAGCGGGCGTGGATCAGGTACTGACCGGTAAAACGGGCGTTACCGGCGCAGGCCAGGCGGTGACGGTCACCCTTAACGGTCAGGCGTATCAGGGCACGGTGGACGCGAACGGCAACTGGTCAGTGACGCTGCCTTCCGGCGCGCTGGATGCCCTCACCGGTAATGATTCGCCGGTGCCGCTGCAAATCGTCGTGCGCGATGCGGCGGGCAACAGCCAGACCACCACCACCGATTTTACCGTCGATATTGAAGCGCCGACGCTGACGATTAATCCGTTCGCGCAGGATGACGCGCTGAACATCACCGAAGCAAGCCAGGCGCAGGCGTTCTCCGGGGTCGCGACAGGCGCGGCGCAGGGCGACGCTATCGCCGTCACGCTGAACGGGAAAACCTATACCACGACGGTGACCGGCGCGAACGGCGAATGGTCAGTGAATATTCCGGCGGCGGATCTCCAGGCGCTGCCGAACGGCCAGGCGCAGTTTAACGTGACGGTGACCGATGCCGCAGGCAACACCTCAACCGCCACGCGCCCGATTACCGTCGCGGTCGATCCGGCGCGCGCGCCGCTGTTGACCCTCGATCCGATCGGGGGCGACGGCGTGATTGACGCCGGCGAGCGCGCCAGCGGCGTGACGCTGAGCGGCACCGCCACCAACGTCACTGCAGGCCAAACCGTCACTATTACGCTTGGCAATGACACCTTCACCGGCGTGGTGGATTCCGCTGGTCGCTGGGAGGTGAACCTGCCAGCCGACGCCTTAACGGGCCTGGCCAACGGCACTTACACCATCACGGCGGCGGTGAGTGATGCGGCGGGCAACAGCGTCAGTCTCGATCGCGGCTTTAGCGTCGACACCGATATCAGCGCGCTGACGGTCGCGCCGGTGACCGGCGATAACCGCGTCTCGCTTGACGATATCGCAGGCGGCCTGGTGCTGAGCGGCAGCAGCGTGAACTTCGCGCCGCAAACCACGCTCACGATTACGCTCAACGGCAAGCAATACACCGCCGCCACCGGCCCCGACGGCAGCTGGAGCGTCACCGTACCGCGCGTCGACGCGCTGGATATCAGCGACGGCAAAGCGACGCTGACCGTGTCCGGCGCCGATGAAAACGGCGCGGTCGTCTCCGGTAACCAGAGCTTTACCATCATCACCACCGACCTGCCGGACGTGACGCTGAATACGCCGTTTACCGACGGCATCATCAGCGCCGCTGAAGTGAGCGCAGGCGGCGCGCTGAGCGGCTCTACCGGCGTGAACGGCGCAGGGCAAACCGTCACCGTACAGTTTAACGGCGCGACCTATAACGCCGTCGTGGACAGCAGCGGCAACTGGGCCGTCACGCTGCCGCCTGCTGCGCTGCAAGGGCTGACAGAAGGCGAGACGCCGCTGGTCGTTACCGCGACCGACGCTGCGGGCAACCAGAACACGTCGCAAAGCACTATCACGGTCGATCTCTCCGCGCCAGTGCTCACCGTGAACGACATCACCGCCGATAACATCGTCAACGCCACGGAAGCGGCGCAGCCGCTCACCATCAGCGGCAGCGCGACGCCATACGATCCGCAAAACCCGCAAACCGTGCAGGTACAGATAGGCGGGCAAAGTTACAGCGCGCTGGTGCAGAGCGACGGCACCTGGAGCGTGACGCTGCCTGCGGGCGCGCTCACCACGCTGCCGGATGGTCCGGTCAGCGTTATCGCGACCGTCAGCGACGCGGCGGGCAATACGTCGAGCGAAAGAGTCTCGCTGACGCTGGATGCGTCGCCGGTGAACGCGCCGCTGGTGGCGGTCAACACCGTAGCGACCGATAACTTTATCAACGCCACGGAGGCGCAGTCGCCGCTGCAAATTACCGGCACCACCACCCGCGTGGAGGCGGGACAGACCGTGAGCGTCACTCTGAACGGGCAGACGTACACGGGCGAGGTGCAGCCGAACGGCACCTGGAGCGTGACGGTACCCAACGCGGCGCTGGCGCAGGTCGCCGACGGACAGCAGATTATCGGGGTGACGGTGACGGACGCCTCAGGCAACCAGGCGTTTGTCCAGTATCCGGTCACCTTTACGGCTCAGCCGGGCTCGCAGCCGCAGCTGACGCTAAACGCCATTGCGGGCGACGACATCATCAACAGCCAGGAGAGCGGTCAGGATCTGGCCATCACTGGCACCTCGCTGAATCTCGCGCCGGGCACGATCGTCAGCGTGGTGTTCAATAACGTCACCTATACCGGCACCACCGGGGCTAACGGCCAGTGGAGCGTGACGGTGCCGGCTTCGGCGCTCTCCGCTTTGCCGGATGACGCCTATACCGTCACGGCCACCGCCCGCGACGCGGCGCAAAACACCGCTACCGACAGCAGTTCTGTGTCTGTCGATACCACCGTGCCCGCTAACGGCCTCAACCCTGGCAGCTTCCTGGACGACGGCATTCTGAACGTCAGCGAATCGCTGACCGAGCAGACGCTCGGCGGCACCACAACGGCGGGCTCGACGGTTGAACTGGTTATCGGCGGGCAGACCCTCTCTACGGTGGCGGGCAATGACGGCACCTGGAGTATCACCATTCCGGCGGCGCAGTTGCAGGCGCTGGATAACGGGCCGCAGCAACTGACGCTCAACGTCACCGCGCCGAACGGCAATACCAGCACGCTGCCGCTGCCGGTCACGGTCGGTAACGACACCGTACCGACCGTCGCCATCGGCACCGTCTTCACCGACGGGCTGATTAACCTGGCCGAAATTCAGAGCGGCGGGGTGATTAGCGGCACCTCGACCGGCCTTGCGCAAGGCACGCCGATTGTGGTCACTATTGGCGATGTCAGGCTGGACGGCACCATTGGCGCGGGCGGCGCATGGCAGATTAACGTCGGCGCGGATGCGCTGGATGCGCTGCAAAACGGCCAGTACGCGCTGAACGTCACCGCGCAGGATCAGTATGGCAACCCGGCGACGGCGGGCGTGGAGGTGGACGTGCTGCGTACCCTGCCGACGGCGGCCGTACCGGATCCGCTCTTTGGCGACAGCAGCATCAATCAGAGTGAAGCCGCGCTCGGCCAGCAGCTCACCGGCAATACCGGGCTGACCGGCGCGGGTCAGACGGTGCAAATCACTATCGACGGCGGCCAGCCGATTACCGGCACCGTGGATAACAACGGCAACTGGACCGTGGCGCTGACGCCTGCGCAGATAGATGCGCTGGCGGAGGGCAATCACACCCTCTCTGTCACCGTGTCTGACCGCGCGGGCAACAGCGTGACCAGCCCGGATACCGCCTTTACCGTCTATGCCGATCCGCTCCCGACGCCGGTGGTGACAGTACCGTTTACCGATGGCGTGCTCAATGCCGCCGAAGCTGCTGCGGGCGGCACGCTCAGCGGGACGACGGATCTGCCTGCTGGCCGCATTTCTACGGTGATGGTGAGCCTTAATAACGGGGCGATGGCGCAGGCCACCGTCGATGCCGACGGCAACTGGTCGCTGCCGCTCACGCCTGCGCAGTTGCAAGCGCTGCCGGATGGCGCAATCCCTGTCACTGTGGTCGTCACCGATACGGCGGGCAACACCAACACCGGCACCACCAGCTTTGAAGCGCGCGTTAACGCCGTGCCGGACGCCACCATCAACACGCCGTTTATCGACGGCGCGCTCAATAACGCCGAGGCGGGCGCGGCCCAGACGATCACCGGCAGCACCGGCGTCAGCGGGGCGGGCCAGACGGTAGCGATTGTGCTGAACGGCACCACCTACACCGGGACGGTGCTGGAGAACGGCGACTGGTCGGTGACCCTGCCGTCCACGGCGTTTACAGGCCTGACGCCGGGCAGTACGCAAAACTTTGATGTTAACGTTAGCGACGCTTACGGCAATGCTGATAGCCAGCCGGGCTCGTTCCAGGTTCAGACGCAACTGCCGACGCCTGTGGCGACCACGCTGTTTGGCGACAACGACATTCTGAACATCAGCGAAGCCAACGGGGCGCTGACGCTTGCCGGCACGACGGGTATTACGGGCAACAACCAGTATGTGACGGTGACTATCGACGTTAACGGCACCACCTATGTGGCGAATGTTGATAACGCAGGCAACTGGACGCTGCCGCTCCCGGCGGGCGCGCTCTCCGGGCTGACGCCGGGCGAACACACGCTGACCATTGTGGCGCAGGATAACTTCGGTAATAGCAAGGGTATTGACGTGACATTCCAGGCCGCGCTGACGCCGCCGCAGGTGGCGCTCACCCAGCCCCTGTTTGGCGATGGCTACGTCAATATCACCGAGGCGGGGGCCGCCAGCGCCATTAGCGGCACGCTGACCAGCGATCTCCCGGCGGGCAGCCAGATAACCGTTACCCTTGGCAATCAGACGTTCGGGCCTGATCGTGTGACCGTCACCGGCAACACCTGGACGCTGAATCTTACGGCAGATGACTGGGCGGGCGTACCCAACGGCCTCCAGTCAGTGAATGTGACTCTGGTGGATGGCGCGGGCAATACCGCCGCCGCCAGCGCGCCGCTCTATGTGTCGCTTGCCGCGCCGACGCTCGCCATCGACGCACCGTTTGGCGGCGATGGTCTGAGCGGGGCGGAGAGCCAGCAGACCCAGACCATCACGGGTACGGTGACCAACGTCGAGCCGGGGCAGACCATCACGGTCACGCTCGCAGGCCAGACCTTCACCACCACGGTCCAGAACGGCAATACCTGGTCGCTTCAGCTTTCTCCGGCGCAACTGGCGACGCTTACGAACGGCACCGAACAGCTCACCGCCACGGTGACTGATAAAGCAGGCAACGTCGCGACCGCGCCTGCGGTGAATGTAGAGATCGACACCACGCCGCCCGCCGTCGCTGTCGCCATCAACCCGGTGGCGGGCGATAACATCATTAACGCGGGCGAGCTGGGCGATGCGGTGACCATTTCCGGCACCACGCTTGGCGGCGTGACGGAAGTGACGGTGCAGATTAACGGCGCGACCGTCGGCACGGCGACCGTTCAGCCGGACGGCAGCTGGTCGCTGGATGTGCCCGCCACGCAGTTCCCGGATCAGGGCAACTACACCATCGTTGCGACGACCGACGGTGCCACGCCTGCCGCCACCAACGTAACGGTGACGCTGGATACCGTGGCGCCGGATGTCACTATCAGCGCTGTCGCCGGCGATAACATTATCGACGCCACCGAAGCCAGTCAGCCGCTGGTGCTGAGCGGCACCGCCAGCACCTCCGAAGCGGGGCGTCAGGTTACCGTCACGTTCAACGGGCAAACCTACTATGCCGTGGTGGGCAACGATGGCGCGTGGAACATCACCGTGCCGCAAAGCGCGCTCAACGGGCTGTCTGACGGGACTTACCCGGTCACCGCGACGCTGACCGATGCGGCGGGCAATACCGACACCGCCACCCGTAACGTCACGCTGGATGCCACCGGGCCGCTGCTGACCGTGGACGCCGCAGGCGTGCCTGCGGTGCTTAACACGGTGAATGCGGCGGGGGGCCTGCTGTTGCAGGGCACCGGCGAGCCGGGCCAGACCGTCACGCTGCGTCTCGGCCCGTTGACCGAAACCGCCACCGTGGATCAGAACGGCAACTGGAAATACACCTTCCCGCAACTGGATCTCACTACCCTGACCGACGGCGCGCAGGTCATCAACATCTCCTCCACCGACGCGCAGGGCAACACGTCCACCAATAACGTGGCGCTGAACGTGGCGCTGAATCAAGGTCTTGGCATCCTGGTGAACGATCTGTTCGGCGGCGACGGCATCCTGAACGTGGCGGAATCGCTGGTGACGCAGACGCTGACCGGTCAGTTGAGCGGCGACTACCGCGGCGCGACGGTGACGGCAACGCTCGTCGGCACGAATGTGAACATTCCGCTGAACGCGCTGGTGGCTGGCGACGGACGCATTTCGGTCGATTTCCCGCCAAGCCTCTGGCAGGGCATTGTCGATAACACCCTCCAGGTGCAGCTCAACGTCACCGACGCCTTTGGCAACGTGCGTAACGAAATTATCGACATCAACCTCGCGCTGACCGATGTCCCGGTGGTAAGTCAGGTGCTGGTCGGCACCGATAACCTGATTAACTTTGCCGAGAGCGCCGTTAACCAGACCATCAGCGGCGTCGTCAGCAATGCGGAAAATGTCTCGTCGATTATTGTTAACTTCGCAGGTCAGCGCCTGACGGCGGTGGTGGATGAGGCCGGACGCTGGACGGCGACGCTGCCGTCCACGCTGCTCGGCGCGCTGCCGGATGGGCAGGCCGCGCTGCAGGTGGTGGTGACCGATAATGCGGGTAACGTCAATACCACTGGCGCGACTTTTAACGTCGCGATTAATAACCTGCCGACCATTAATATCGGCTCGCTGTTCGGCGACGGCACGCTGAGCATTCCTGAACTGTTGCAGGGCGTGCTGAGCGGCACCACGACGGGCCTCGCCGGGCAGACGATCACCATTCAGATCGGCAACACGCCAGCCTTTACGGCGACGGTCGGCCCGAACGGCGTCTGGAGCGTCAACCTGCCGGAAGCCGTACAAAGCGCGCTGACAGGGTTAGCGACCGGAAACCAGACGGTGACCGTGAGCGCGTCTGACGCCAGCGGCAATACCGCCTCCGCGACGGGCTCGCTGACGCTGGATCTGGTGGCGCCTGCGCTCACCTCGCTCTCGGTCTTCGGCGACGGCCTGCTGAATGCCACTGAGGCGCTGGTCAGCCAGACGATTTCGGGCGTGGTGACTAACGCGACGGCAGGCTCCAGCGTCAGTGTGGCGCTCGGTTCACGCACCTTTACCGGCACGGTAGGCACCGGTGGGCGCTTTACTATTCAGCTTAACCCGACCGATCTCGCCTCGCTGGCGGAAGGCTCACTGACGCCGCGCGTCACTATCACGACGCCGGACGGCAATACCACAACGGTTAACGGCGCGCCGGTAGTGGTGGGCATTACCTCGCTGCCGACGGTCGCCATTAATACGCTTTTTGGCGGCGACGGCTGGCTGAACGCGACGGAAGCGAACGCCGGACAGCTCATTACCGGCACCAGTAATCTCGCGAGCGGTACGGTCACGCTTAACGTGGGCGGTAACACCTTTACGGGGGCCATTACTAACGGCGCCTGGTCGGTGAATGTCCCGGCCGCGA
The DNA here is from genome assembly GCF_041222865.1 of Cronobacter turicensis. Lineage (NCBI taxonomy): Bacteria > Pseudomonadati > Pseudomonadota > Gammaproteobacteria > Enterobacterales > Enterobacteriaceae > Cronobacter > Cronobacter turicensis. The sequence continues at coordinate 1,005,886 of NZ_CP165997.1, forward strand.
CGCTGAAAGGTCTTCAGGACGGCACGCTGACGGTCAGCGCCAGCGTTACCGACCCGGTGGGCAACGTGGCGACCGGCTCGCAGGTGGTGAGCGCGATTGTCCAGGCGCTGCCGCAGGTGGCGGTGAACCCTGTCTTTGGCGACAGCAACCTGAGCCTGAGCGATTTGCTCAGCCCGCAGCTTATTAGCGGGACCGCCACCAATCTGGCGGCGGGCAGCGCGCTGACGGTCAAACTGGGCGCGCTGACGTTTAACACCACGGTGCGCGCCGACGGCACCTGGCAAGTCTCGGTGCCGACCACCTCTCTTCAGGGGCTGACCGACGGCCCGCTCAGCGTTACCGTGACGGCGCGCGATGCGGCAGGCAACACCGCCAGCGCCAGCGGCGGGCTGACGGTGAACATCGGCGCGCTGCCGACGCTCGCCATCACCTCGCTGTTTGGCGATAACGGCCTTAACGCCACCGATATCCTGAGCGCCCAGACCATTACCGGCACCAGCACCAACGCTGTAGGCTCGCAGGTCACGGTGTCGCTCGGCGGTAAAAACTACGTCACGACGGTCGGTAACGACGGCACCTGGCAGTTGTCGGTGCCGAAAACCGATCTCAGCGGGCTGCTCGACGGCACGCTGACGGTCAACGCCAGCGTCACCAACCCGGCGGGCAACAGCACCAGCACCAGCGGCGTGCTGAATGTGATCACTCACTCGCTGCCGACCGTGTCGCTCACCTCGCTGTTCGGCAACGACGGTTATCTCAACGTCAGCGAAGCGGGCAGCGGCCAGACCATCAGCGGGAAAATCAGCGGCGCGGCGGATGGCGCGACGGTGAAAGTGACGCTCGGCACCAACACCTATAACGCGACGGTCGGCAGCGACGGCACCTGGACGCTGCCGGTCACCAGCACTATTTTGCAGGGGCTGAACAGCGGCGCGCTGAAAGTGGGCGTGTCGGTGACGGACAAAGTGGGCAACGTTAACAGCACCAGCAGCGACGTAACGGTGAAACTCACGACCCCGACGCTGTCGTTTACGCCGCTGGCAAGCCTTAACCCGCTCACGCTGCTCTCGACCGGGCTGACGCTGCGCGGCGGCTCCACTAACCTGGCGCCGGGCTCGGTGGTGCATCTCTCGCTGCTGAACGGGACGGTTAACACCACGGCGCTGACCGACAGCAACGGCAACTGGTCCACCACGCTCGGCCTGGGGCTGAATATTCTGCAACTGCTGTCGCTCTCCAGCGTTCTGAATATTTACGCTACCGATGTGGCGGGCAACACCGGCTACCTTAACGTCGGTCTCGGCGGGCAGATTATCTCTACCACCAATCCGAACCCGACGTTCGCGGCCATGAGCGTCGAGCACGAGGCCTCGCTGCTCGCGCTTTCCGATGAGAATAGCCAGACCGCGACGCAGACCGACAGTCAGCAAACCGCCGCGACGGCGAAAATCGCCGCTGTCGCCGCGATCACAGAAACGAATAATGAGGACAGCACTACCCCGGCGGACGACAGCGCCAGCGTGACGGGTGGCTATACTATTGGCGGGATCAGCATCGATCTCGCCGACGGCACCAGCTATAGCGGCGAATCGGTGCAGGGCAGCAGTGGCAGCGACACGATTCACCTCGCCACGCTCGGCTTTGCGTCGCTCGACGGCGGCGCGGGGACCGACACGCTGGTTATCGATGGCGTCAATATCAAACTCGACCTGACCGCGCAGAGCGGCCAGATCCAGCACATCGAGATCGTCGATCTCGGCAAGTCCGGCACCAACAGCCTGACGCTGGATCTGCACCAGGCGCTGACCTTAACCGACAAGCCGGAAGACGATCTGCTCGTCAAAGGCGTGAACGGGGATCAGGTCACTCTGGTGAAAGGCGGCAGCGATATCTGGGAAGTGAGCGGACAGCGGGAAGTGGACGGCCTGCAGTTCGACGTCTGGCATAACAGTTCGCAAAGCAACACTCTGGGAGATGTTCTGATCCAGCACGGACTGCACGTCAATATGGTCTAACGCCACGGTGCCTCAGGGATGAGGCGCCTGCGTCATTTTAACAATATCACCGGCCGCGCAGACGGCATCATCAAGGTGGAACAGGATGCACAACAACACAATGCGCTACAGGCGGCTGGCATTGCTGCTGACCACGGTCTTTTTAAGTTTTCCCGCCGTTTCACAAGAGGAGATAGCCTGGCAGACGGCCCCAAGCGAGCAGCTACAGGCGCAGCTCACCATAAAAGAAGCCATTCTTCGCGCTTTTGCGCGTAACCCCAAAATCGCACAGGCCGCGGCGCAAATCCGCGTCGGCAAGGCCAATCTGGAAGAGGCGCAGAGCGCCTGGTTCCCGCAAGTCTCCTTACAGGGCAATGTCGGGCGCAACCATCGCACCGACTCCTCAGGCTCCCTCAACAGTAACGCCGCAGGCGGCGTGAACCTCAAACAGCTGCTCTACGATTTCGGCAAGACCGGCGGCAGTATCGACGAGCAGGAGAATCTCTCCGAGGCCTACCGCTTTCAGCTTTACGACACGCTGAATCAGGTCGGGATGCAGACGCTCCAGGCGTATTTACAGGTGCGTCGTTACCAGAGCCTCGCGGCGGCGGCCGAGCGAAATCTGACATCGCTGCGTTCGGTACAGAACATGGCGGATTTACGCGCAGAAGCCGGGCTCAGCACCCAGTCTGACGTGTTGCAGGCGCAAAGCCGCATCGCCGGAATGAACGCCACGTTTGAGCAATATCGCGCCCAGGCCCGTTCGGCCCAGGCGGCGTTAAGCGTGCTTACCGGCGTGGTGGCCGACACGCTGCCGGATCTGCCGGAGGATTTGCTGCGCCAGCCGATCACGCTCAAATCGCTGCCTTATGAACAGACCAACGCGGTGCGCGCCGCTCAGGCCAAACAGCTGGCCGCCGAACAGCGCATCCGCCAGGCGCAGGCCCAGCACTGGCCGACGGTATCGGTGCAGGCCGGGCGCACGCGCTACCAGAACGATAATGCCAACTACTGGGATGATCAGGTGCAGCTGGTGGTGGACGCGCCGGTCTATCAGGGCGGCGCCGTGAGCGCCCGCGTGGAGGCGGCAGAAGGCGATCGCGCCAGCGCGCGCGCGCGGATGTCGAGGCGAGCAAGCTTGATATTAACCAGAAAGCCGCCACCGCCTGGGCCGATCTGACCGGCGCGCAGCAGCGCCAGCAGGCGGGTGAACAGCAAATAGCCAGCGCCGGGCACGCCCGCGAGGTGTACCGCGATGAATACCGGCTCAGCAAACGCAGCCTTAACGATCTTCTGAGCATCGAACAGGATGTTTTCCAGGCCGACACGCTCGCCATTACCGCCCGCTATGACGCGTGGGATGCGGCAGTGCGCTACGCCGCCGCGGTGGATAACCTGCTCGATATGCTCGGCATTGAACGCGCCCGCATGACCGGCGATACCCTGCCGTCGCTGTAAGCGCGGCACTTTAAGGAGTAGCGATGTCCCAGATCCCCGATACCGAAAGCTGGATCCGCGCCATGACGCGCGCGGCCGGGCGCTTCGGACTGCCCGCCGACGCGCCGGCGGTGCGCCAGCAGATGCGCTGGTTTGAAAATTTGCCGCTGGAGCCGCGACTCGACCGGCTCGCGGCGCTGATGGGCTTACAGGTGCGCCTGACGCCCATTAAAAATATGCGCTGGAACAGCCAGACGCTGCCGGTCATCGTGCAGCTGGAAGAGGGCGGGTTGATGCTGCTGGAAGCGATCGACGCCGACGGCGTGGTGACTTACTGGCTGAGCGAGGGCGGCGACCTGGTGCGCGAAGAACCGCTGGAGGCGCTGCTAAAGCGCGTTAAACCCGACGTGGCGCTGCTCGGTATCGCCGCGCGCGGGCGCGACGCGCGCATCGATGATTTCACCCGTCCTTATGAACAACACTGGTTCTGGCGCCACTTCCGGCACACCGGACGTAAGCTTGCGGAGATTTCGCTGGCGTCGGTGCTCGGCAACGTGCTGGCGCTGGCAGGCATTCTGTTCTCGATGCAGGTCTATGACCGCGTGATCCCGGCGGAGTCGTTCCCGACGCTGTGGGTGCTGTTCTTCGGGGTGCTGCTGGCGGCGCTGTTTGAGTTTTTCATTCGCCTTGCCCGCACGCACGTTTCCGACATCATGGGCAAGCATATCGATCTCAATGTATCGTCGCTGTTTTATGCCCGCGCGATGGCGATTAAAAACGACGAACGGCCAAAATCTACCGGATCGTTTATCTCACAGCTGCGTGAAATCGATCAGGTGCGCGAGCTGCTGACCTCCACGACCGTCGGCGCGGCGATGGATATTCCGTTCGTGCTGCTGTTTCTCGGGATCATGGCGCTGGTGGGCGGGCAACTGGTGGCGATCCCGCTTATCGCGATCCCGCTGATTGTGATCCCGGGGCTTTTGATCCAGTGGCCGATGGCAAAGCTCGCCAAAGAGGGGATGCGCGAGAGCGCTATCCGCAATGCCGTGCTGGTGGAGTCGATCGAGGGCGTTGAAGATATTAAAGCGCTGCAGGCGGAGCCCTATTTTCAGCGTCAGTGGGAACACACGCACAGCGTCGGCGCGAGCATCGGCATGAAGCAGCGCGTCTGGGGCGCGCGCTTAAGCGGCTGGGCCTCGACGGTGCAGCAAATTACCTACGCCGGCATGCTGGTATTCGGCAGTTATCTGGTGCTCGACGGGCAAATCACCACCGGGACGCTGGTGGCGTGCAGCCTGCTTTCTTCACGCACGCTGGCGCCGTTAATGCAGCTGACGATGGTCTTTTCCCGCTGGCAGCACGCCAAAACCGCCATGAGCGGGCTGAATGAACTGCTGAAAAAGCCGCTCGATAAAGAAGCGGGCAGCAAGATGGCGCACTGCCCGGTGCTGGCGGGCCATTATCAGTTTCAGGATGTGCAGTACAGCTATGACAAAGAGAAGGGCGATCAGGCGCTGCTGGTCCCGTCGCTTGACATTAAGCCCGGCGAGCGTGTGGCGATCCTCGGCAAAGTGGGCGCCGGGAAATCCACCCTGCTGAAGCTGCTTTCCGGTCAGGCGCAGGCGAGCAAGGGCAAAGTGATTATCGACGGCGTGGATCTGGCGCATATCGATCCGATGGATGTGCGTCGCCAGGTGGGGTTTCTGTCGCAGGAGTCGCGGCTCTTTTTCGGTACGCTGCGCCAGAACCTGATGCTCGGGCACCCCAACGCCACGGATGCCGAGCTGTTGCAGGCGCTGCGTATCAGCGGCGCGCTCTCAATGGTGCAGCATGACGCCGCAAGCCTCGACCGGCTGATTAACGAAGGCGGGCGCGGACTTTCCGGCGGGCAGCGCCAGATGGTGTTGTTGAGCCGTCTGCTGGTGCGTAACCCGCAGATTGTGCTGCTGGATGAGCCGACCGCCTCGATGGATGAACAGCTGGAAAGCTATGTTATTCGCCAGCTTCATCAGTGGCTGACCGGCCGCACGCTGGTGCTGGTGACGCACCGCCCGGCGCTGCTGTCGCTGGTCGACCGGGTGGTGGTGATGGAGAACGGCAAAGTGGTGGCGGACGGCCCGCGCGACGCCATTTTGCAGACGGCGCAGCGCAACAGCAACGTCGCCTCGGTGGCGTAAGGAGCATTGATGAGCCAATTAACCATGCAGGAAGAGCTGGCGCGTCAGGGGCGTTTTTATTCGTCGGTTATCTGGCTGACGCTGGCGGCGCTGGTGCTGTTTTTCGTCTGGGCGTGGTTTGCGACGCTCGATGAAGTGACGGTCGGCACCGGCAAAATAACGCCGTCGAGCCGCGCGCAGGTGATTGAGAGTCTGGACGGCGGGATTGTCAACGCGCTGATGGTGCATGAAGGCGATGTGGTGGAGCGCGGGCAGATGCTGGCGCGGCTCGACCCGACGCGGTTTCAGTCGAACTATGGCGAGGCGGCGGCGAGAGCGCGCGCGCTGCGCGCCTCCAGCGAGCGGCTGCGCTCGGAGCTGACCGGCGAACCGCTTCAGTTTAGCGAGGAGTCGCTGCGTGAATCGGCGCTGGTGGCCCGCGAACGCCAGCTCTATGAATCGCGCCGCCGCAACCTTGACGAGACGCTGGAGAACCTGCAAAAAACTTACAATCTGGTGATGGCGGAACTGCGCATGACCCAGCCGCTGGTGGCGAAGGGCGCCGCCAGTGAAGTGGAAGTTATTCGTTTGCAGCGTCAGGCCGCGGAGCTGAAAGGCAAAATGGACGACGCGCGTAACCAGTTTGCGGTGCGCGCGCGTGAAGAGCAGGTGAAGAATAACGCCGATCTCGACGCCCAGTTGCAGGCAATGGCGGGCAAGGCGGATCAACTCGATCGCGCCACGCTGTTTTCGCCGGTGCGCGGGGTGGTGAAAGATATCCAGGTGACGACGGTGGGCGGCGTGCTCCAGCCCGGCGGCAAGCTGATGGAGATAGTCCCGCTGGAAGATCAATTGCTGGTGGAAACGCGCATTAATCCGCGCGATATCGCCTATATCCGGCCTGGGTTACCGGCGACGGTGAAGATCACGGCCTACGATTCGTCTATTTACGGTGATCTGAAAGGCGAGGTGGAGATGGTCTCGCCCGATACGCTCCAGGATGAAGTGAAGCGCGATCAGTTTTATTACCGGGTTTATGTGCGCACGCAGAGCGCGGAACTGAAGAACCGTAACGGCAAGCGCTTCCCGATCCTGCCGGGGATGGTCGCGAACGTGGAGATTAAAACCGGACAGAAAACGGTGCTCGACTATTTGATTAAGCCGCTCAACAAGGTGAAAGAGGCGTTAAGGGAGCGGTAGGTTTGTGGCGTGAGAGTGAGGTGGCGGGTGTTATTGATATTGAGGTGGCGGGTGCGCTGCGCTTACCCGCCCTACGCAGGGATATCCATAAGTTTGTAGGTGGGTAAGCGCACCCACCAAAGGCGATAAAGGGTGATGCAGCCATGTAGGGTGGGTAAGCGCAGCGCACCTACCGCGCTATAGCGGCACGTCTCGTGCTCGCCACGTCCATAAAAAAACCGGCTGTCGCCGGTTTTTTTGTCGGTACGCTTAGCGCCCTGCGTTTTTCATAATGCGTGCTTTATCAAGCTGCCATTCGCGCTCTTTCAGGTCGGAGCGCTTATCGTGCTGCTTCTTACCTTTCGCCACGCCGATTTTGACTTTGCACCAGGCGTTTTTCCAGTACAGCGATAACGCCACCACGGTATAACCTTCGCGGTTCATGCGGCCATACAGACTATCCAGCTCGCGCTGATTCAGCAGCAGCTTACGGGTGCGCGTCGGGTCGCAGACTACATGGGTGGACGCCACGTTCAGCGGCTGGAAGTTTGCCCCAAACAGATACGCCTCGCCATCTTTCAGGATCACGTAACTGTCGCCGATGTTGGCTTTGCCTGCGCGCAGGGATTTTACTTCCCAGCCCTGGAGCGCCAGACCTGCTTCAAACTCTTCTTCGATGAAGTACTCATGGCGGGCGCGCTTGTTGAGCGCAATAGTGGCTGAGCCAGGTTTGTGTGCTTTTTTCTTGGTCATAGTGCCGCTCAGTATAGGTAATCCGGTCGTAAAACGCACCCCTTTCCCGGGGTGGAAAAGGGTTATCTTAGCATGTCTGCCGGCGAGTTTTTGTTTAATGGATGATAAATGTTATTATTTCTAAGTCGTATGACTCACAGGAAATACTATGCCCCAGATTAGTCGTACTGCCCTGGTGCCTTACAGCGCTGAGCAGATGTACAAGTTAGTGAACGATGTGAAATCCTACCCTGAGTTTCTGCCAGGCTGCGTAGGAAGCCGCGTGCTGGAATCGTCTCCGGGCCAGATGACGGCGGCGGTCGAAGTGTCGAAAGCCGGCATCAGCAAGACGTTCACCACCCGCAATACGCTGATCAGCAATCAGAGCATTTTGATGCATCTGGTCGATGGCCCCTTCAAGAAACTGATGGGCGGCTGGAAATTTACGCCGCTGACCGAAGACGCCTGCCAGATTGAATTTAATCTCGATTTTGAATTCACCAACAAGCTCATCGAACTCGCGTTTGGCCGGGTGTTTAAAGAGCTCGCCTCCAGCATGGTGCAGGCGTTCTCGCAGCGCGCCAAAGAGGTTTACAGTGCCGGGTGAGATTCAGGTGGAAGTGGCGTATGCCCTGCCCGAAAAACAGTACCTGCAGAAGGTAAAACTGCCTGAAGGCGCATCGGTGGAAGAGGCGATTATCGCCTCCGGCCTGCTGGAGCTGCGTAAAGATATCGATCTGAAAAAGAATAAGGTCGGGATTTACAGCCGTCCGGTGAAGCTTGCCGATAGGCTTAATGATGGCGACCGGGTGGAAATTTACCGGCCGCTGATAGCCGACCCGAAAGAGCTACGCCGCCAGCGCGCCGAACGCGCGGCGAGAAAGTAAGCCGCGGTACGCGTTAGTCTCGGTGGGCGTTAAGCTCACGCCATAAAACGCCCAATAAAAAAGGTGCCTCTCAGGCACCTTTTTTCGTTTGAGCATCATGCGCGATTAACGCTGCGCGTCGAGCTTCGGTTTGTTATCCATATTGGTCAGCACGCCGTTGCTGTTGAAGGTCAGGGTCAGCGTTTGCTGAGTGACATCCTGATGGCCCGGCTGCTGACGGAAAACGTAGAACCACGTATTGCTGCCGAACGGGTCCGTCATCATCGGCGTACCCAGCGCGTAAGCAACCTGCTGTTGCGTCATGCCGATACGGATTTTAGCAATGTCGGTAGGCGTCAGGTAGTTACCCTGGTTAATGTCGGGGCGGTAAACCACTCGCTCCAGAGTAGAACAGCCTGCGGTCAACATCAGAAGGACCGCTGCGGCAGCAGTCAGCGTTTTACAGCGCATAGTGATTAGATTCCTTTTCGGGCCCGAGCAACACGCGGCTCATACATAATTAGCCGATGATAATAAACCTTCAGTCAGTTTAAAACCTTAAGGCGCTTCACTATGACCGTAGCGGAGGAAAAAAGTTAGCCCAAAAAGCGATTAAAGCACGCCGCGCGCTTCTGTTGCTGCTTTTCTGAGCGAAAGGACGGGGCGCAGAGCCCCGCCCTGGCGATAATTATGCCGCCAGCAGCTCTTTGGCGTTCGCCAGTGTATTGCGCGTCACCTCACTGCCGCCCAGCAGGCGGGCCAGCTCCTGCAGGCGGGCTTTTTTATCCAGCGGCTGCATATGGGTTTCGGTCATCGCGCCATCAGTCTCTTTGCTGACGAAGAAATGATGGTGGCCGCAACCCGCGACTTGCGGCAGGTGGGTCACACACATCACCTGCGTCGATTCGCCGAGCTGGCGCAGCAGTTTACCGACCACCGCCGCCGTCGGACCGCTGATGCCCACATCCACTTCATCGAAAATCAGCGCCGGGGTTTCCATCTTACGCGCGGTAATCACCTGAATCGCCAGCGCGATACGGGAGAGCTCGCCGCCGGAGGCGACTTTCGCGAGCGGCTGCAGCGGCTGGCCTGGGTTCGTGGACACGCGGAAATCGATGCGATCGGCGCCTTCCGCCGTCAGGTGGTGCTCCTCAAACAGGACGTCAATCGTGAACTGACCGTGCGGCATCGACAGCGAATGCATACTGTCGGTAATCAGCTGCGTCAGTTCGCGGGCATAGACCACGCGGCTCTCGTGCAACGCGTGAGCCAGCGCCAGCGCCTGCTGGTGATGTTTGTTGACCGCCAGGGTCAACGTTTCCAGGCAATCGGCCTGGTCGTCCAGAAGCTGCTGCTCTTCAAGCAGCTTCTGGTGGAACGCGGGCAGCTCTTCCGGGGCGATATGGTGCTTGCGCGCAAGCGTGATTTGACGGGAGATGCGCTGCTCCAGCTCATACAGACGGTTCGGGTCGAGATCCAGGCGTTCGCAGTAGTGACGCAGTTCGTCGCTGGCTTCACTCAGTTGGATGGCGGCCTCTTCAAGCATATTCAGCACGCCGGAGAGTTTGTCATCCATGCCGACGAGATCGGTCACCAGATTGCGTGCGCTGTAGAGCTGGCTTTGCAGGTTGGCATCTTCCGCGTCGGCCAGCAGGTTTAACGCCTGCTGGCTGGTAGAAAGCAGCTGCCCGCTGTTGGCTAAGCGTTTGTACTCTTCATCGATTTGCTCGAACTCGCCCGCTTGCGGGTTGAATTCGTTAAGCTCTTTTAACTGGTAGTGGAGCAGCTCGGCGCGGGCGGCGCGCTCCTGGCTCTGCTGCTGATGCAGGGCCAGATCGCGACAGCTTTGATGCCACTGACGGTAGCTTTGCGCCATCTGCGCCATCAGATCGCCTTCGCCCGCATAGCCATCCAGCAGGCGTTTCTGATGCTCAGGCTTGAGCAGAAGCTGGTGAGCGTGCTGACCGTGAATTTGAATCAGTAACTGGCCGAGTTCACGTAATTGCGAGAGCGGCACGGCGGTGCCGTTGATAAATCCGCGCGAGCGGCCATCGCTGCTGATAACGCGACGCAGCAGGCACTCGCTGCCGTCTTCAAGCTGGTTTTCTTCCAGCCAGCGCAGCGCGGCGGGTGTATCTTTCAGTGCGAAGCGGGCGCAGAGATCCGCGCGGCTGGCGCCGGCACGCACCATATCGCCTTCCGCACGACCGCCCAGGCACAAGCCCAGCGCATCGATCGCGATGGATTTACCGGCGCCGGTTTCACCCGTGATGGCGGTCATCCCGGCGTTAAAGTCGATTTCCAGTTCACGAACAATAGCGAAATTACTGATGGTTAATTGTGCCAGCATAGCCGCTTTCCTGTATAAACTCACAGAGCTGTAATTGCATACAGTATAAACTGGTTTTATATACAGTAAAGTGGCTAATGCGGGTTTCAGAATAATTTTTTTGACCAGCCGAGTTTTGAGCTTAATGTGTTGAAATAGCTGTAGTCCTTCGGATGGATCAGGTTCAGCGGATAGTCGCAGCGGCGGATAAACACATCTTCCCCTTCCTGAATGGGCAGCGCTATCTGGCTGTCGCAGCTGATTTCCAGATCGCTGCGCATGTTGGAAAAGCGCAGGCGGATAGTGCTGCTACTGTTGATAACCAGCGGACGCGCCGAGAGCGTATGCGGGAACATGGGCACCAGCGTGATAGCATCAAGCGACGGCGTCAGGATAGGGCCGCCTGCGGAGAGCGAATAGGCGGTTGAGCCGGTGGGCGTTGAGATTATCAGGCCGTCAGAGCGCTGGGAGAAGGCGAATTTTTCGTCTATATAAACTTCAAATTCAATCATGTGCGCCACTTTGCCTGGGTGCAGAACCACTTCATTGATGGCAGTGCTGATGCGCTTCTGACAGTTTTTCTGGCAGACCTGGGCCTCCAGCAAAAAGCGTTGCTCGCGAATGTAGTGGCCTTCAAGCACGTCCGCCAGTTGCTGCTGGGCGTTGTCCGGGTCGAGATCGGTGAGGAACCCGAGGTTGCCGCGGTTGATGCCGATGACGCTGATGTCGTAGCGCGCCAGGACGCGCGCGGCGCCCAGCATATTGCCGTCCCCGCCGACCACGACCGCCAGATCCGCCTGCTGGCCGATTTCCGCCAGCGTCCCGGTGCGGGCGTCGCTGAGTTTGAGCTCCTCGGCTATCTGCTGCTCGATAATGACGTCGTAGCCGCGATCTAAGAGCCAGCGCCAGAGCATTTCATGCGTCGTCAGCGCGGTAGGGTGGCGTGGATGTCCGACAATACCGATGCAGTTGAAATGGTTATTCATTTTCCTGGTCGTCCTTATAGGCGTGGAAAGGGGGACAATCTGTCTGCTTCCCTTGAAACCCGCAAACTGATCCCCATAATAATCCAGGTTAGCGATACGAATGCATAAACGCGGAGAATTTCATGAGTAGTAAAGAACAGAAAACGCCTGACGGGCAAGCCCCGGAAGAGATCGTCACGGAGCAGCATGAAGAGGTTGAGGCTGTAGAATCTGCCGAATCTGCTGAGCAGGTGGATCCGCGCGATGAAGAGATAGCCCGGTTGCAGTCCGAACTGACGCAGTCCCAGACCCGCGAGCGCGACAATGTGCTGCGCATGAAAGCGGAGATGGAAAACCTGCGCCGTCGTACCGAGCAGGATATCGAGAAAGCGCATAAATTCGCGCTCGAAAAATTCATCAACGAGCTGCTGCCGGTTATCGACAGCCTCGATCGCGCGCTTGAAGTGGCGAACAAAGAAAATCAGGATATGGCCGCCATGGTGGAAGGGATCGAACTGACCCTGAAATCCATGCTGGACGTGGTGCGTAAGTTCGGCGTGGAAGTGATTGCCGATACTAACGTGCCGCTGGATCCGAACGTGCATCAGGCTATCGCCATGGTGGAATCGGAAGACGTTGCGCCGAACCACGTACTGGCAGTGATGCAGAAAGGTTATACCCTGAACGGCCGTACCATTCGCGCCGCGATGGTGACCGTCGCGAAAGCGAAGGCGTAAGCCGCGCAATAATGAAAAAGGCCAGTTATCGACTGGCCTTTTTTAATGGGGGAAGCGTTAACTGCCTTCCACGCTTTCGCGCAGCGGTTTTACCGGCGTTATCCGCACCTGTTTGATCATATTCTCCTGCACATCCAGAATATCGATATCGTACTGGCTCAGACGCAGACGAATGCCGGCGGAGGGGATCTCCTCCAGCGCTTCGAGGATCATGCCGTTGACGGTGCGGGCTTCTTCTTCCGGCAGACGCCAGTTGAACGCTTTATTCAGCTCCCGCACGTTAGCGCTGCCTTCGATGATGACCGAGCCGTCATTTTGCGGCGTCACCTCTTCGGCAAGCGTCGGCGACATCGAGGTGGTGAAATCCCCGACAATCTCTTCAAGAATATCTTCTACCGTCACCAGCCCCTGAATATCGCCGTACTCATTGACTACCAGGCCCACTTTCTTTTTATTGCGCTGGAATTTCACCAGCTGGACGCTGAGCGGCGTGCCTTCCGGCACGTAATAGATCTCATCGGCGGCGCGCAGCATCACCTCTTTGGTGAACTCTTTTTTCTCATTCATCTGCCGCCAGGCTTCGCGGATGCGCAGCATACCGATGGCGTCGTCGAGGGATTCGCGATAGAGCACGATGCGTCCGTGCGGCGAGTGGGTAAGCTGGCGGACGATGGATTTCCAGTCATCGTTGATATCAATGCCGACGATATCGTTACGCGGCACCATGATGTCGCTGACGCTCACTTTTTCCAGATCCAGCACCGAAAGCAGCATGTCCTGATTGCGGCGGGAAATCTTCGAGTGCGACTCATGCACCAGCGTGCGCAGTTCATCTTTGCTAAGCGCGGCGCTGACGACGTTATCCGCTTTGATGCCGACCATGCGCATCAGCACGCGCGTAATCATATTCAGCAGCCAGACCAGCGGCATCATGATGACTTGCAGCGGGCCGAGTAAAAAACTGCTCGGGAACGCCACTTTTTCCGGGTAGAGCGCCGCGACGGTTTTCGGCAGGACTTCAGCGAAAACCAGCACCACGAAGGTCAGCACGCCGGTGGCGATAGCCACACCCGCGTCGCCATACAGGCGCATGCCGACAATAGTGGCGAGCGAGGAGGCAAGAATATTGACCAGGTTATTGCCGATTAACACCAGGCTTATCAGCCGGTCGGGCTTGCGCAGCAGGCGCTCCACCCGTTTTGCCGCGCGATTGCCCTGCTTCGACAGGTGACGCAGTCGGTAGCGGTTGAGGGTCATCATCCCGGTTTCGGAACCGGAGAAGTAAGCGGAGACCACCACCATCACGATAAGCGTTACGATGAGTGTGGTGGTTGAGATATGTTCCAAACGTGTGTCCTTAGATGTTTAGCCAGCGAATTGCTGGATAACCCGGCTGCCGAAGTAAGCCAGCGTCAGCAAAGCGGCGCCTGCGACGTTAAACCACACCACGCGGCGACCGCGCCAGCCTTCATGATAGTGTCCCCAGAGCAGGATGATATAGACAAACCATGCGACGATGGATAGCACCGCTTTGTCGATATTCTCCATGCTGAACATGTTCTGAAGATAGAACAGACCGGTGCAGAGCGTCAGCGTCAGCAGGACGACGCCGACCTGAGTGATATGGAACATCTTGCGCTCAATGCCCATCAGCGGCGGCATATCGGCGCTGAACACCAGCTTTTTGTTTTTCAGTAGATAGTCTATCCACGCCAGTTGCAGCGCATAGAGCGCGGCGATGATCAGCGTCGCGTACGAGAAAAGCGACAGGCCGATATGCACCATCATGCCGGGCGTGGTTTCCAGATGCGTAATGTATTCATTCGGCACGAATGTCGCGAACGCCAGGTTGATCAGGGCGAACGCGTAAACAATCGGCAACAGTAGCCAGCCGCGGTTTTTCGAGGCGACAATCGTCATCACGGTGCAGATCATCAGGCTGACCAGAGAACCGACGTTGAGCAGACTGAGATTCTGGCCGCTGCTGTCGTCCGGGAATAGTCGGCCTTCCAGCGCCACGGCGTGGCAAACGAGCGCAATCACCGCCGAAAGTATCGCAAGACGACGCCACGCGCTGTTCTTGCGAAGCAGGCCGGGAATGATAAGCGCCAGGCTTACCGAGTAGGCGACAAGCGCCAGCAGTGAAAAAACGGGCATATAGGATGTCGGATTAGCCAGAAGAGAAAGAGAAGCAGTATAGCGTTACGCGCCGCCTGCTCCAACCGTTGCATCACAACCAGGGCGGCTTCATGTTATACTGCGCCTCATTCTTACTCGGTGTCGCTGCGGCGGCCTAAAGTTACCCTTGGGCAAGAGATCATGTTTGATAATTTAACTGACCGTTTGTCGCGCACGCTACGCAATATCAGCGGCCGTGGGCGCCTGACTGAAGAAAACATTAAAGAGACGCTGCGCGAAGTGCGCATGGCGCTGCTGGAGGCGGACGTCGCGCTGCCGGTAGTGCGTGACTTCATCAACCGCGTAAAAGAGAAAGCGGTAGGGCATGAAGTTAACAAAAGCCTGACGCCAGGCCAGGAGTTCGTGAAGATTGTTCGTAACGAACTGGTGGCGGCAATGGGCGAAGAGAACCAGAGCCTGAACCTGGCCGCGCAGCCGCCCGCCGTGGTGCTGATGGCGGGCCTGCAGGGCGCCGGTAAAACGACAAGCGTCGGTAAGCTTGGTAAATTCCTACGCGAAAAGCACAAGAAAAAGGTGCTGGTGGTTTCTGCGGACGTCTATCGCCCGGCGGCGATCAAACAGCTCGAAACGCTGGCGCAGCAGGTGGGCGTGGATTTCTTCCCGTC
The DNA here is from genome assembly GCF_041222865.1 of Cronobacter turicensis. NCBI lineage: Bacteria > Pseudomonadati > Pseudomonadota > Gammaproteobacteria > Enterobacterales > Enterobacteriaceae > Cronobacter > Cronobacter turicensis. The sequence goes on from NZ_CP165997.1 coordinate 1,021,088, forward strand.
CGACGTGGCGCAAAAGCCGGTCGACATCGTTAACGCGGCGCTGAAAGAAGCGAAGCTGAAATTCTACGACGTACTGCTGGTGGATACCGCCGGTCGTCTGCACGTCGACGAAGCGATGATGGACGAAATCAAGCAGGTGCACGCCTCTATCAAACCAGTGGAAACGCTGTTTGTGGTCGATGCGATGACCGGCCAGGATGCCGCCAATACCGCGAAAGCCTTTAACGAAGCGCTGCCGCTGACCGGCGTGGTGCTGACCAAAGTGGACGGCGACGCTCGCGGCGGTGCGGCGCTCTCGATTCGTCACATCACCGGCAAACCGATTAAATTCCTCGGCGTCGGCGAAAAAACCGAAGCGCTGGAGCCGTTCCACCCGGATCGTATCGCATCGCGTATCCTCGGCATGGGCGACGTGCTGTCGCTTATCGAAGATATCGAAAGCAAAGTCGATCGCGCCCAGGCGGAGAAACTCGCCACCAAACTGAAAAAAGGCGACGGCTTCGACTTAAACGATTTCCTTGAGCAGCTCAAGCAGATGAAAAACATGGGCGGCATGGCGAGCCTGATGGGCAAGCTGCCGGGCATGGGGCAACTGCCTGACAACGTGAAATCGCAGATGGACGACAAAGTGCTGGTACGCATGGAAGCCATCATTAACTCGATGACGCTGAAAGAGCGCGCGAAGCCGGAAATCATCAAAGGCTCCCGCAAACGCCGTATCGCGACAGGCTGCGGGATGCAGGTGCAGGACGTTAACCGTCTTCTGAAACAGTTCGACGACATGCAGCGCATGATGAAGAAGATGAAGAAGGGCGGGATGGCGAAGATGATGCGTGGCATGAAAGGGATGATGCCGCCGGGCTTCCCTGGCCGCTAAACAGAGAAAAATCAGGCTATCTTATTTGCCATTTTCGTCCCGGAGTGTGCTCGGAATGCTCACGTACTGCGTGTACGCTCCGCTTCCTGCGCGCACGCCGTGACGAAACTGGCTGCAACGATATACGCCTGATTGTCCTCTGTTGCTATATGCAGATTGCTTTTTCCTCAGAAATCAGTAAAATTTTCGGGCTTTTAATATGACGCCGGGCTCCGTTCCTCGATGGGGCCCGGTGTTTTATTCACACAAGAGGATGTTATGGTAACTATTCGTTTAGCTCGTCACGGCGCTAAAAAGCGTCCGTTCTACCAGGTTGTCGTTACTGATAGCCGTAATGCACGCAACGGTCGCTTCATTGAGCGCGTTGGTTTCTTCAACCCGATCGCTAACGAGAAAGAAGAAGGCGTACGCCTGGATCTGGATCGTATTGAGCACTGGGTTGGCCAGGGCGCTACCGTTTCCGATCGCGTTTCCGCGCTGATCAAAGCAGCAAAAAAAGCAGCTTAATCTGTCACGGTGGTCATGATGAGCAAGCAAGACGCCGCTAAAGCCCCTGTTAACCCGATTGTTCTCGGGAAAATGGGTTCTTGTTACGGCATTCGTGGTTGGCTCAGAGTGTTTTCCTCCACCGAAGACGCCGAAAGCATTTTTGACTATCAGCCCTGGTTTATCCAGCAGGCGGGTCAGTGGCAGCAAGTACAGCTGGAAAGCTGGAAGCACCACAATCAGGACATCATCATCAAGCTGAAAGGCGTTGACGATCGTGATGCTGCGAATCTGCTGACCAATTGCGAAATTGTCGTGGATTCCTCGCAGTTGCCGGACCTCGAAGAAGGCGACTATTACTGGAAAGATCTTATCGGTTGCCAGGTAGTCACCACTGAAGGGTACACCCTCGGTAAAGTCATCGACATGATGGAAACCGGGTCGAACGACGTTCTCGTCGTGAAGGCAAACCTGAAAGATGCGTTCGGTATCAAGGAGCGGTTACTTCCGTTCCTCGATGGGCAGGTTATCAAGAAAGTCGATCTCGCTACTCAAACCATTGAAGTAGATTGGGATCCTGGTTTTTAAACCTCCGGACAAACGGTAATAAACGGCGCTATGTGGATTGGCATAATCAGCCTGTTTCCTGAGATGTTCCGCGCGATTACCGATTACGGGGTAACTGGCCGGGCAGTAAAAAATGGCCTGCTGAGCATCGATAGCTGGAGTCCTCGCGACTTCACGCACGACCGGCACCGTACCGTGGACGACAGGCCCTACGGCGGCGGACCGGGGATGCTAATGATGGTGCAACCCTTACGGGACGCCATTCACGCAGCGAAAGCCGCGGCAGGCGAGGGCGCAAAGGTGATTTACCTTTCACCTCAGGGACGCAAGCTTGATCAAGCGGGCGTCAGTGAGCTGGCGACGAACGAGAAGTTAATTCTGGTTTGTGGCCGCTACGAGGGGATAGATGAGCGCGTAATTCAGACCGAAATTGACGAAGAATGGTCAATCGGCGATTACGTTCTCAGCGGCGGCGAGCTACCCGCCATGACGCTGATTGATTCGGTCGCCAGGTTTATTCCGGGCGTACTCGGTCACGAAGCGTCGGCAACGGAAGATTCCTTTGCCGACGGGTTGCTGGATTGCCCGCACTATACCCGGCCTGAAGTGTTAGAAGGGATGGAAGTACCGCCAGTTTTACTGTCGGGGAACCATGCCCAAATCAGACGCTGGCGCCTGAAGCAGTCGCTGGGCCGTACCTGGCTTAGAAGACCTGAACTTCTGGAAAACCTGGCTCTGACTGAAGAGCAAGCAAAGTTGCTGGCGGAGTTCAAAACAGAACACGCGCAACAGCAACATAGACATGATGGGACTGGCGACGCGTAAGCCGCTACCCGAAACATCAGTTTACCCAGGATAAGAGATTAAATTATGAGCAACATTATTAAGCAAATTGAACAAGAGCAGATGAAGCAGGACGTACCTTCCTTCCGTCCGGGTGATACCGTGGAAGTGAAAGTATGGGTTGTTGAAGGTTCCAAAAAACGTCTGCAGGCATTCGAGGGCGTGGTTATCGCTATCCGTAACCGCGGTCTGCACTCTGCATTCACTGTTCGCAAAATCTCCAACGGCGAAGGCGTTGAGCGTGTCTTCCAGACTCACTCTCCGGTAGTTGACAGCATTGCTGTTAAACGTCGTGGTGCTGTACGTAAAGCTAAACTGTACTACCTGCGTGAGCGCACTGGTAAGTCTGCTCGTATCAAAGAGCGTCTTAACTAAGATTCGCTTTCGCGACATCCGATATAAAAAGGGCTGGCCTGCGGGCTGGCCCTTTTTTTGTCTCCGGCGCTTTAGCGCAGTGTAAAGACGGACGGTTTTCCTTCCTTTGCGTTAACCTTTCACATCCAAATCATTTACAATAAGCCTCCCTTTCTGGAGGTGCTGTGGGCAGCAACATCTTTTATCAGTCAGTGTTTCGTTATCGCGCGGCCTTGCTTGCGCTGTTCGCGATCCTGCTGATTGTGGTGGCGCCCCTTATCTCCGTCAGCCTGCAAAAAGACCCAATGAGCGCCATGCCCGGCATGCATCATGAGATGCCGATGGCAGATATGGGCGACATGGCCGATATGCATCAGGACATGCGCCACGAGATGTCTGCCCCTCAGTCGGTCTCCATGCCTGTCGATCATGGCGAAGCGTGCGGCTACTGCGTTCTGCTGGCCCATGTGCCTGGCCTGCTGCTGGCGCTGGCGCTGCTCGTTTCCTTTATTCTGCAACGCGTCCGGTTACCGGTTCCGCGTCCGGTGGCCAGACACTGGCGTTTTTACCCGCGGCTCTGGCCTGATACCCGCGCGCCGCCGCGCCTGTCTGCTTTTTCCTGCTAAAAACTCCTGCGCCCAGGCGCAGCGATATCACCTGCTTTTAAAAAAGGAAAAGTATGACTTCCTGCACTCCGCGCGCGGCATGGGTAAACCTGCTGCGACGCCTTCATTTCTATATTGGCCTGTTTATCGGGCCGTTTATCTTCATCGCGGCGCTGACGGGCACGCTCTATGTCGCGACCCCGCAGCTCGAAAACTGGCTCTATCGCGATGCGCTGTCCGGTGCCACGTTGGGCGAGCGGCATCCGCTGGCGCAGCAAATCGCGGTGGCGGAGCAAAAAAACGGTGGCGAGTTGCGCCTCTCGGCGGTGCGTCCGGCGTTAACGCCCGGCGAAACCACGCGGGTGATGTTTGCTGACCCGTCGCTTGGCGAATCGGAGTCGCGCGCGATATTTATCGATCCGGTGACGCTTGCGGTAAAAGGCGATTTAACCGTCTATGGCACCAGCGGCATTCTGCCCCTGCGCCAGTGGATTGACTACGCGCACCGCTCGCTGCTGCTTGGCAATGTCGGGCGCGTCTACAGCGAGCTGGCGGCCTCATGGATGTGGGTGTCGGCGCTTGGCGGTATTGCGCTCTGGAGCTTTACCCGACTGAAACGGCGTATGAAAAATGCGTTTCAGACAACGCGCCGCCTGCACTCCGGCCTCGGCTGGGCATTGCTCGCCGGTATGCTGCTCTTTTCCGCAACCGGGCTTACCTGGTCGCAGTGGGCGGGCGCGAACGTCGATAAAATGCGTGCCGCGTTTGACTGGCTGACGCCGCAGGTCAATACGCAACTGCATGGCGGGGCGCAGGCGCACGATCCGCATGCGGAGCACCATATGCATCACGGCGCGATGAACATGCCAGCGCTGCATATCGATGCGCGCCAGTATGATCAGGTGTTGCAGGCGGCGAGAAACGCCGACATTGACGCCCGCAGGCTGGAAATTCGTCCACCGCGTGAAGTCGGGCGCGCCTGGACGGTTACGGAAATCGACCGCGCCTGGCCCACCCAGGTGGACGCGGCGGCGGTGGACGGCGCCACGCTTCAGGTAATTGATACCACACGTTTTGCTGATTACCCGCTGATGGCGAAGCTGACGCGCTGGGGTGTCGATTTCCATATGGGCATCCTGTTCGGCCTGCCGAACCAGCTGTTGCTTATCGCCTTCGGTATCGCTCTGTGCGTCGCGATTGTGCTCGGCTACCGGCTCTGGTGGTTGCGTCGCCCGCAGGGGCCGCTGGTTAGCCCGGCAGCGACGCTGAGTCAGGGCTGGCTGAATCTGCCTGTTGTCTGGCGCGTCATCACGATCGCCATAGCCGCGCTGCTGGGGCTGGCGCTGCCGGTAATGGGCGTCAGCCTCGCTATACTGGTCATTATGGATCACTGGCGCTGGCGGCAGGGGCGTCGTAAACCGCTTGCGCAGGATGCGGTATAAGCATGAGGCGGGGAAACCCGCCTTTCATTTTTTGTAAACTTATATTTACAGATACAGGCCCGTTAAGCGGCATTTATTTTCTTGTTGTAAAGTTATCGGTACGTATTATGGATTGAAATCTTTACCATCTGTGATATTGTTTGCTCCTCCTCGCTGAGGAAAAACTATCGCAACGAGCAAACTTACAGGATCGCCATCATGCAAAAAGACGCGCTGAATAACGTTCACATCGCCGATGAACAAGTGTTAATCACTCCCGAACAACTCAAAGCCCAGTTCCCGCTGACCGTTGAACAGGAGGCGCAGATCGCGCGCTCTCGCCAGACCATTTCCGATATTATCGCCGGTCGCGATCCGCGTCTGCTGGTGGTGTGTGGACCTTGCTCGATCCACGATCCTGAAGCCGCGATGGAATATGCTCGTCGATTTAAAACCCTGTCCGAACAGGTCAGCGATAGTCTTTACCTTGTCATGCGCGTCTATTTTGAAAAGCCCCGCACCACGGTCGGCTGGAAAGGGCTGATTAACGATCCGCATATGGATGGCTCGTTCGATGTGGAAGCGGGGCTGAAAATCGCGCGCCGCCTGCTGGTGGATTTGGTCAGCCTTGGCTTGCCGCTGGCGACCGAAGCGCTCGATCCGAACAGCCCGCAATACTTAGGCGATCTCTTTAGCTGGTCCGCGATTGGCGCGCGTACCACGGAATCCCAGACGCACCGCGAAATGGCGTCCGGTCTCTCAATGCCGGTCGGCTTTAAAAACGGCACCGACGGGAGTCTCGCGACCGCCATTAACGCAATGCGCGCCGCTGCCATGCCGCACCGTTTTGTCGGCATCAACCAGGCAGGCCAGGTGTGCCTGCTGCAAACCCAGGGCAACCCGGATGGCCACGTTATCCTGCGCGGCGGCAAAGCGCCGAACTACAGCCCGGCGGATGTCGCGCAGTGCGAAAAAGAGATGGAGCAGGCGGGTCTGCGTCCGGCGCTGATGATCGACTGCAGCCATGGCAACTCGAATAAAGATTACCGCCGCCAGCCGGGCGTCGCGGAATCCGCGGTGGCGCAGATTAAAGACGGCAACCGTTCTATTATTGGTCTGATGATTGAAAGCCATATTCATGAAGGCAATCAGTCCTCTGAACAGCCGCGCAGCGCCATGAAGTACGGCGTTTCGGTCACTGATGCCTGCATTAGCTGGGAAACCACCGAGGCGCTGCTGCGCGAGCTTCATCAGAGTCTGCAAGGGGCGCTGGCGGCGCGCCTGGCGTAAGGGGTTAACGATGGTGGCTGAACTGACCGCGCTGCGCGATCAAATTGATGAAGTGGACAAGGCGCTGCTGGGGTTGCTGGCGCGCCGTCTGGAGCTGGTAGCGGAAGTCGGCGAAGTGAAAAGCCGTTACGGCCTGCCGATTTATGTGCCGGAGCGCGAGGCCTCTATGCTGGCGTCGCGCCGTCAGGAGGCCGAAACGCTCGGCGTACCGCCGGATCTTATCGAAGACGTGTTACGGCGCGTGATGCGTGAATCCTATTCCAGTGAAAACGATAAAGGGTTTAAAACGCTTAACCCGGCGCTGCGCCCGGTGGTGATTGTCGGCGGCGGCGGCCAGATGGGCCAGCTGTTTGAAAAAATGCTCACGCTTTCCGGCTACCAGGTGCGAATTCTGGAGCAGCAGGACTGGCCGCAGGCGCAGACGCTGTGCGCGGACGCCGGGATGGTGATTGTCAGCGTGCCGGTGCATCTCACTGAGGCGATTATCCGCAAGCTGCCTGCGTTGCCTGACGATTGCGTGCTGGTGGATTTAACCTCGGTGAAAAACGTGCCGCTTCAGGCGATGCTGGAAGTGCACGCCGGCCCGGTGCTGGGTCTGCACCCGATGTTCGGGCCGGACAGCGGCAGCCTCGCCAAACAGGTGGTGGTCTACTGCGACGGACGCATGCCGGAGGCGTACCAGTGGTTCCTTGAGCAAATCCAGGTGTGGGGCGCGCGGCTGCACCGCATCAGCGCGGTCGAGCACGATCAAAACATGGCGTTTATTCAGGCGCTGCGCCATTTCGCGACGTTCGCCTACGGCCTGCATCTGGCGGAAGAGAACGTACAGCTGGAGCAGTTGCTGGCGCTCTCCTCGCCGATTTACCGGCTGGAGCTGGCGATGGTGGGGCGCCTGTTTGCGCAGGACCCGCAGCTCTATGCGGACATTATTATGTCGTCGCCGGGCAACCTGGCGCTGATTAAGCGTTACTATCAGCGTTTTGGCGAGGCGATAGGCCTGCTGGAACAGGGCGATAAGCGCGCCTTTATCGACAGTTTCCGTAAAGTTGAACACTGGTTCGGCGATTATGCGAAGCGATTCCAGCAGGAGAGCCGCGCGCTGCTGCGCCAGGCGAACGACAGCCGCCAGTAACGCAAAATCCGCTTATACTCAAAAGCCAGCAGCCAGTTCCGCTGGCTTTTTTTATGGCGAAAAAGGATGAACGAAATGGTGCAACCGCAGCTGTTGTTTGATTACACCGGCCATTTGCCGGAATGCCCGACCTGGGACGCGCAGGAGCAGGCGCTTTACTGGGCCGATATCCTGGAGCAGGAGATCCATCGCTATCAGCCGCAAAGCGGCGAACACCGGGTCTGGCAGTTCCCGGAAGAGGTGGGCTGCTTCGCGTTGCGTGAGAAGGGCGGTTTTATCGTCGCGCTGCGCAGCGGCATCTGGCTTGCCGACGAGCGCGGCATTCTCGGACAGAAGGTTTGCGATAATCCTAATAATCCGGCGCTGGCCCGCTTTAACGACGGCGGCACCGACCACGATGGACGCTTTTACGCGGGCACCTTCTGGGCGCCTGGCGATTACAAAGGCGCGCTGCTGGTCAGGGTGGACGTTGACCTGAGCGCGCATGTTATCCAGAGTGATATTCACGGCGCCAATGGGCTTGCCTTCAGTCCGGATAAACGCTGGATGTACACTTCGGATACGCCGAAAGGCGTCATTTATCGCACGCCGCTTGACGAGCTCGGCGAGCCGGGCAAACGCGAAATTTTCAAAACCTTTGGCGAAGGCGAAGGCATCCCGGATGGGGCGGCGCTGGATGTGGAAGGCTGCTACTGGACGGCTATGTATGACGGTCACCGCATCGCGCGGTTTTCGCCGGACGGCGAGCAGCTTGAAGAGTACCGCCTGCCAGTGCGCTGCCCGACGATGGTCTGTTTTGGCGGCCCGGAGATGAAAACGATTTATATCACCAGTACGCGCGAAAACATGGATCTGGAGGAGCTGGCGAGGTTTCCGCTCTCCGGCGCGCTCTTTACGCTGGAGGTCAGCGTCGCGGGGCTGCCGAAACCGCGATTCAAAGGATGAAAACAGCGGCCGGGTTTCCGGCCGCTTCTGGTTACGCCGGATCGACCGGCACCACGTTTTCGCTCGGGTAGCAGCCCAGCACTTTCATCGACCGGGTGATCTCCGCAAGTTCTTTCAGCGCCTGCTGCATCGCGGCATCGTGGAGGTTCGCCTGAACATCCAGATAGAACATCTCTTCCCACGGGTTGCCGTTAATCGGACGCGACTCCAGCTTCGTCATAATCAGATTGTGATTACGCAGCACCAGTAACGCTTCGACCAGCGCGCCAGCCTGCTGGCCGGTGGCGATTAACAGCGTGGTTTTCGCCGGCACCTGATCGGACACATTGATTGCCTTACGGGCCAGCACCACAAAGCGGGTGATGTTCTGCGTCTGGTTGGCAAGGTTGCGCTCCAGCACCTGCAAACCGTACAGCGCACCGCCCGCTTCGCTGCCGAGTGCGGCGACATACGGGGAGCTGGCGTGCGCGACTTTCTCCATCGCGGCGGCAGTGCTTTCGCAATATTCGATTTTCCAGTTCGGGTAGCGTTTGAGGAACTGGCTGCACTGCTGGAACGGCTGCGGATGGCTGTAAACGGTTTCGATTTTCTCAAGCGTGGTGGAGGTGGAGACCAGCACGCAGTGATCGATAGGCAGCGTCAGCTCGCCGACAATCGACAGGCTGGTGTGTTGCAGCAGATCGTAGACGTCGTTAATCGCGCCGGAGCTGGTGTTCTCGATCGGCACCACGGCGTAATCGGCCTGGCCGGTCTCGACCTGATTGAAAATGTCGTGGAATTTCGCGCAGCCGCTTTCAATGAAGTGATCGAAATGGCGGGCCGCGTACTGGCGGGCGGCCAGGTGCGAATAAGAGCCTTTCGGGCCGAGAAACGCGATACGGGCGGAGTGCGGATTGGTCTGGTTAAGATGCTGCTGGAGCAGCGCCTGCTGGGTAAGAACAGAGTCTTCGATGATCAGCTGAAAAAGCCGGGTGATGTAGTGCGCGTCGAGATGGTGGGTTTTGCCAAGGCTAATCAGCCGCTCCAGTAAATCGCGCTCGCGATCGATATCCCTGACCGGACGATGGGTGGCGAGTTTCGCTTTGCCCACTTCAACGGCCAGCGTTCGGCGTTGCGCCAGCAGGGCGAGTAATTGTTCATCCAGCGCGCTTATCTTATCGCGCAGGGCCAGCAACGGGTTTTCCGCAGTCATAACGCCACCTTGTGTATAACCATAAAAAAGGCCCCCCGGAGTGGGAGGCCTGTTAGTTCGTCTTCGCTTGCTTTCTGTACGACGACACGCCTCCCGTTCAGGGGAAGGTAAAAAAGAAAGCGAAGAAAAACGCGTGTTGCTTCATGAGAGATTCCTTAATAAGCATACCGGTAAAGTACCCGTACCCTTTTTGTTCTGTCAATAAAAAACGCGCCTGAAGGCGCGTGATAAAAGATGACGCTGAAGTTTTTACTCTTCTTCTTCTTCGATTTCGGTGAGGTTAGCGTCTTTAACGGAGCCAGTGGTGCGGCGGGCTTCGCCTTTATGCTGCACCTTGTTCAGTTGCCTTTCCAGCTTGTTAATGAGTTCATTAATAGCCGTGTACATATCTTCATGTTTGGCGCTGGCGACCAGGTGCCCGTTAGGCGTATTGATGGTGGCGTCAGCGACGAACCCCTGGGGTTCTTTAGATAAAATGATATGCGGATTGATCAGATGAGTTTGCCATTTTTCAAGTTTGGCGAGACGGTCGGCGACGTGCTGGCGGATAGCGGGGGTGATTTCCATCTGTTTGCTGGTAATGTTCATTGTCATAAATGTTACCTCTTGTCTTTCCCGTCTTGGTAACTTCAGCATAACCGCCCCAGCGTCAATTTGCGTGATTCAGATCACTTAATTTTGTCACTTTTTGTCAATAAAACGTTTTTGTGAGTCAGGACAGGAAGAGGGCGGATTTCCCTTGTCGGCCTCGTGAAAAGCGGTCATAGTTGATGAGTTAACCTCATCGCCCTTCCTGTTTAAAGCTTCATCAATCCTGCATTTACGAACATTTTTCCGTCACTTCAGGCCTGTACCTTTTTTAAGAGCTCCTCGAAAACGGCGGCTTCGGCAATAATGCGTTATTACCGCCTGCCTGAATGTGCAGGCATTTACATAAAAAGGATTGTTATGAAAGCCACTTCCCGGCTGGCGGCGCTTCGCCGTCTTACGTTCTGTGTAACGCTCGCCTGTAGCGCAGCGCCTGCCGTCGCCGCGTCATTTGACTGCGATAAAGCGGGCACGCCCGTTGAGCGCGCCATCTGCCAGCAACCGCCGCTCGGCGAGCTCGACAGCAAAATTAATGATAGTTACCTGCGCGCGACGGGAAGCATGAGTGCGCAGGATGCCGCGGCGCTACGCACGGAACAGCGCGCGTGGCTTAAAACGCGCAACGCCTGCGCGGGTAGCGCGAACGAGCTTAACGCGTGCCTGACGGCTTCCATGACACCCCGCGCGCAAGCGCTCAAGGATATTGCACAGCGCGCGACGCAGAATTTCGATGCGGCGGTGAGCCTTATCCCGACAGCCCCGGCCACGGCGGCTGATAAGCTGCGCCAGTATCAGACGCCGCTCGCTTCCGCGTGGCTGGTTTATCTCAACCATTTCGTGCCTGCCAGCGGCGTGACGGCGCAGGAGGCAAGCAAGCGTCACCAGATGGCCCTGGACGGTCTGAAGGATGATGATTTCGCTTACTCCATAATGAAAGATATCGACAGCGACCCTAAAGAGAGTAAAGACCGGGCGGTGCTGACGCTGCTGCGTATGCATATCGAAAGGCTCGACTACGGAAACGATGACGATCGTCCGTACGTACACTGCTTTATTTTCCCGGCGCAGGGCCAGGCCGCCTATGAGGCGTTCGGGGCGCTGTATGGCTCTTCACGCGATGGCGCCGCGCCGATTTGCGCGCCGCAGGCCGCGATTTTCAGCTCGCCGGCCTGGAAGGCGCTCAACGATGCGTTCAGCGATGCGCTGAGTAAAGCCAGCGATGGCGCCGGAACCATCCAGTTTTCCAGCTATGCGGACTGGCGGATGTTTGAATTGCACGTGTCCGTTAAGCCTGAGGATTACCTCAAGCCTGCGGAGCCGGGTAAAAAGCCGCGTGAGTCTGAAAACGAGATCCGCGAGTGGAAGGATGACGCCGCCTGGCCGAAAGCGCAGCGTGAAAAAGCGCTGGCGGCGCTTGAGCCCGCGCGCAAGGCGACCGCGGAATGGCTTCAGAAAGATCGTGGCTGGACGGCGGAAAATGCCCGTAACGGCGCCGATAACATTGTGCGCGAGTGGCTGGATGACCGGGTGATTTTTATCGACGGCTCGGGCTGGACCGGAGAGTAACGGCATAAAAAAAGCCAGCCCAGTGGGCTGGCTTTTTACGCTGAAGCGAGGATCAGGCGCCGGTGTTGTTCGCGGCGATAATTTTCGCCACTTTATCCGCCTGCGCATTGAGCTGCAGCTCGCGATAGGCATTTTCCATCAGGCCCAGACCTTCATGGGTCGCCTGGGTATCCGGATAATCACGCAACATACCGTCCACACGATTCACAACCGCCACCCACGCGCCGCGTTTGGTGTAGTATTGCGCAACGGAAAGCTCATATTTCGACAGACGATCTTTCAGATAGACCAGACGTTTGGTGGCGTCGGTTGAATACTGGCTCTGCGGATAGCCGCGGACCAGTTTCGAGAAGTCGCGGAACGCGTCGCGCGCATGCTGCGGATCGCGGTCGCTGCGATCGACGCCGAAGAAGCCCTGCAGCGCGCTATCATCCAGCGCCATGTTGGTCAGGCCGCGCATGTAGATCACGTAGTCGATATTCGGGTGGGTCGGGTTAAGGCGAATGAAGCGGTCAATAGCGGCCTGGGCCAGCGGCAGATCGGCATTTTTATAATAGGCGTAGATCAGATCCAGCTGTACCTGCTGAGAATAAGGGCCAAACGGATAACGGTTATCTAACGCTTCCAGTTGCGTTATTGCCGCTTTCCAGTTACCGTCCTGCAGCTTTTGCTGCGCAGTCGCGTAGATCTCTGAAGGCGGATTATCGGGCACCTCTTCCTTAGAACCGGAGCAGCCCGCCAAAGCCAGGCTCAACGTGGCGGCTGCCACCAGATATTTCATGCGCGTCATGACGTTTTGACTTTCCTCAGATGTTATGCGGGAGTTTCACTGTTCCAGCTCCCGATTAAGACCAGCTACAATAGCACACTATATTAAACGGCAAAGCCGTAAAACCCAACGTTAACGAAGAAGCTGTATATGGCACAACGAGTACAACTCACCGCAACGGTGTCCGAGTCACAACTCGGTCAACGCTTAGATCAGGCTTTGGCCGAATTGTTCCCGGATTATTCACGTTCACGCATAAAAGAATGGATCCTCGACCAGCGCGTGCTGGTAAACGACCAGATGTGCGATACGCCGAAAGAGAAAGTGTTGGGTGGAGAACGTGTCGCCATCAATGCTGAAATAGAAGAAGAAGCGCGCTTCGAGCCGCAGGATATCCCGCTCGATATCGTCTATGAAGATGACGATATCCTGGTTATCAATAAGCCGCGCGATCTGGTGGTTCACCCGGGCGCCGGTAACCCGGACGGCACCGTGCTGAACGCGCTGCTGCACTATTACCCGCCTATCGTCGATGTTCCGCGCGCGGGCATTGTGCATCGTCTGGATAAAGACACGACCGGCCTGATGGTGGTCGCGAAAACCGTCCCGGCGCAGACGCGCCTGGTCGAAGCGCTGCAGCTGCGCGAAATCACCCGCGAATATGAGGCGGTGGCGATCGGTCATATGACGGCGGGCGGTACGGTCAGCGAGCCTATCAGCCGCCACCCGACCAAACGCACGCATATGTCGGTGCACCCGATGGGCAAGCCGGCAGTGACGCATTACCGCATCATGGAGCATTTTCGGATTCACACCCGCCTGCGCCTGCGCCTCGAAACCGGCCGTACGCACCAGATCCGCGTACATATGGCGCATATCACGCATCCGCTGGTGGGCGATCAGCTTTATGGTGGCCGTCCGCGTCCGCCAAAAGGCGCGAGTGAGGCGTTTATTCAGGCGCTGCGTAAGTTTGACCGCCAGGCGCTCCATGCGACGATGCTGCGTCTCTATCATCCTGTCAGCGGCATTCTGATGGAGTGGCATGCGCCAATTCCGCAGGATATGGTCGATCTTATCGACGCGCTGCGTGCCGATTTCGAAGCCCATAAAGACGGCGTGGACTGGTTATGAAACTGATTACTCCGCAGTGGCCGCTGCCTTCGGGCGTCGCGGCCTGTAGCTCTACTCGCCACGGCGGCGTCAGCCTGCCGCCTTATGACGCGTTAAACCTGGGCGCGCACTGCGGGGATAATCCTCAACATGTCGAAGAAAACCGTCGTCGTTTTTATCAGGCGGCGAATTTCCCTTCCGCGCCCGTCTGGCTTGAACAGATCCACGGCAAAGACGTGCTTCATCTCGACGGCGGGCCGTATGCCTCTAAGCGCGCGGATGCCTCTTATACCCGCGAGCGGGGAACGGTTTGTGCGGTGATGACCGCCGACTGCCTGCCGGTGCTGTTTTGCGAGGCGTCCGGCACCGAGGTGGCGGCGGCGCATGCGGGCTGGCGCGGACTGTGCGAAGGCGTGCTTGAAGAAACCGTCGCCTGTTTTCGCGCGCCGCCTGCCACTATTCAGGCCTGGCTTGGTCCGGCGATTGGCCCGCAGGCTTTTGAAGTCGGCCCGGAAGTGCGCGAGGCCTTTATCGCCAAAGATCCCGCCGCCACAGCCGCTTTTCGCTCGCACGGCGAGAAATACTTCGCCGATATCTACCTGCTGGCGCGCCAGCGTCTGGCAAAAATGGGCGTGACCGCCGTTTATGGTGGAGAGCGCTGCACGCTTAGCGAAAGCCACGATTTCTTTTCTTATCGCCGCGACAGAACGACAGGTCGTCTGGCAAGTTTCATTTGGCTGATATAACCTAGTGAATCAAGACGATCCGGTACGGATAACTAACGCTCAACATATTTCAGGCCATTAACCTTGAATAATTGAGGGATGACCTCATTTAATCTCCAGTAGCAATTTTGACCTGTTATGGGAGGAGTTATGCGTCTGGATCGTCTTACCAATAAATTCCAGCTTGCTCTCGCCGATGCCCAGTCTCTCGCACTGGGGCACGACAACCAGTTTATCGAACCCCTTCACCTTATGAGCGCCCTGTTAAACCAGGAAGGCGGTTCCGTTCGCCCATTGCTGACATCCGCTGGCGTGAACGCCGGGAAGTTACGCACCGATATTGAACAGGCGCTGAGCCGCCTGCCGCAGGTGGAAGGCACCGGCGGCGACGTTCAACCGTCTCAGGATCTGGTACGAGCGCTTAATCTCTGCGACAAGCTGGCGCAGAAACGGGGCGACAACTTTATTTCCTCAGAGCTGTTTGTTCTGGCGGCGCTGGAGTCGCGCGGCACGCTTGCGGATTTACTCAAAGCTGCGGGCGCCACGACAGCGAACGTCACACAAGCGATTGAAAATATGCGCGGAGGCGAAAGCGTGAACGATCAAGGTGCCGAAGATCAGCGGCAGGCACTGAAAAAATATACCGTCGATCTGACTGAGCGTGCCGAACAGGGCAAGCTGGATCCGGTTATTGGCCGCGATGAAGAAATCCGTCGTACGATTCAGGTTCTGCAACGTCGTACCAAAAACAACCCGGTACTCATTGGTGAACCTGGCGTAGGTAAAACCGCCATCGTCGAAGGGCTGGCGCAGCGTATTGTTAACGGCGAAGTGCCGGAAGGCCTGAAAGGGCGTCGGGTGCTGGCGCTGGATATGGGCGCGCTGGTGGCCGGCGCGAAATACCGCGGCGAATTCGAAGAACGTCTGAAAGGCGTGCTGAATGATCTCTCGAAACAGGAAGGCAACGTCATCCTGTTTATCGATGAGTTGCATACCATGGTCGGCGCGGGTAAAGCCGATGGCGCGATGGATGCGGGCAATATGCTTAAACCGGCGCTGGCGCGTGGTGAGCTGCACTGCGTGGGCGCCACGACGCTTGACGAATATCGACAGTACATCGAAAAAGACGCCGCGCTGGAGCGTCGTTTCCAGAAAGTGTTTGTGGCCCAGCCGTCGGTGGAAGATACCATCGCGATTCTGCGCGGCCTGAAAGAGCGCTATGAGCTACATCACCATGTGCAGATAACTGACCCGGCGATTGTCGCGGCGGCGACGCTGTCGCACCGTTATATTGCCGACCGTCAGCTGCCGGACAAAGCCATCGACCTTATTGATGAGGCGGCGTCCAGCATTCGTATGCAGATTGACTCGAAACCGGAAGAGCTTGACCGGCTCGACCGCCGTATCATCCAGCTCAAGCTGGAGCAGCAGGCGCTGATGAAAGAGTCTGACGAGGCCAGTAAAAAACGGCTCGATATGCTGAACGATGAGTTGTCGGACAAAGAGCGCCAGTATTCTGAACTGGAAGAAGAGTGGAAAGCGGAAAAAGCGTCACTCTCCGGTACGCAGACCATTAAAGCAGAGCTTGAGCAGGCGAAAATCGCCATCGAACAGGCGCGCCGCGTGGGTGACCTGGCGCGGATGTCCGAACTGCAGTACGGCAAAATCCCTGAGCTTGAGAAACAGCTCGCCGCCGCCACGCAGTCGGAAGGCAAAACGATGCGACTGCTGCGTAATAAAGTAACCGATGCGGAAATCGCCGAGGTGCTGGCGCGCTGGACTGGTATTCCGGTCTCCCGCATGCTGGAAAGCGAGCGCGACAAGCTTCTTCGTATGGAAGAGGATCTGCATCAGCGTGTCATTGGCCAGGATGAGGCGGTCGAAGCGGTTTCGAATGCGATTCGCCGCAGTCGCGCCGGGCTTTCCGACCCGAACCGGCCGATTGGTTCGTTCCTGTTCCTCGGGCCGACCGGCGTTGGTAAAACAGAGCTCTGCAAAGCGCTGGCTAACTTTATGTTCGACAGCGACGACGCGATGGTGCGTATCGACATGTCCGAGTTTATGGAGAAACACTCGGTGTCTCGTCTGGTGGGCGCGCCTCCGGGATATGTCGGTTATGAAGAGGGCGGTTATCTGACTGAAGCGGTTCGACGTCGTCCTTACTCCGTTATCCTGCTGGATGAAGTGGAAAAAGCGCATCCGGACGTTTTCAACATTCTGTTGCAGGTGCTGGACGATGGACGTCTGACGGATGGACAAGGCCGAACGGTCGATTTCCGCAATACCGTAGTGATCATGACGTCCAACCTCGGTTCCGATCTGATTCAGGAGCGTTTTGGTGCGCTGGACTACGCGAGCATGAAAGAGCTGGTGATGGGCGTGGTTGGACAAAGCTTCCGTCCGGAATTCATCAACCGTATTGATGAAGTGGTCGTGTTCCATCCATTAGGACAGCAGCATATTGCTTCTATCGCGCAAATTCAGTTGCAGCGGCTTTATCAGCGCCTCGAAGATCGCGGTTATGCAATGCATATCTCGGATGACGCGTTGCAACTGCTTGGCGAGAACGGCTACGACCCGGTTTACGGCGCGCGTCCGCTGAAACGCGCCATCCAGCAGCAGATTGAAAACCCGCTGGCGCAGCAAATCCTTTCCGGAGAGCTGGTGCCCGGTAAAACTATCGAGCTGATAGTGCGTGACGACCATATCGTCGCTGTGCAGTAACTCGCAAAATATGAAAAACGGGCCCTTCGGGGCTCGTTTTTGTTTATAAACCAGGCGATGATGCTTGTTCTTCAGGCATATTGCCTGGAAATTAAGCGAACGAAAACTTTTTTGAAATTAGGGGTTGTCAGCGCAGAAGAACTCCCTATAATGCGCCTCCACTGACACGGCACAACGGCGAACGAGCCGGCCCGTCAGGCAGACGAAAGCGAAAATAAACGCTTGACTCTGAAAGAGGAAAGCGTAATATACGCCACCTCGCGACAGCAGGCTATAAGCCGCGTCGCACCGCTCTTTAACAATTTATCAGACAATCTGTGTGGGCACTCGGGGCACTGATATCTTAACGTCCTCGGACGATAAATGAATATCAAGTCTCAAGTGAACAACAGTTAATTCATTACGAACTAACAGTTTAATTCTTTGAGCATCAGACTTTTAATTGAAGAGTTTGATCATGGCTCAGATTGAACGCTGGCGGCAGGCCTAACACATGCAAGTCGAACGGTAACAGAGAGCAGCTTGCTGCTCTGCTGACGAGTGGCGGACGGGTGAGTAATGTCTGGGAAACTGCCTGATGGAGGGGGATAACTACTGGAAACGGTAGCTAATACCGCATAACGTCTTCGGACCAAAGTGGGGGACCTTCGGGCCTCATGCCATCAGATGTGCCCAGATGGGATTAGCTAGTAGGTGGGGTAAAGGCTCACCTAGGCGACGATCCCTAGCTGGTCTGAGAGGATGACCAGCCACACTGGAACTGAGACACGGTCCAGACTCCTACGGGAGGCAGCAGTGGGGAATATTGCACAATGGGCGCAAGCCTGATGCAGCCATGCCGCGTGTATGAAGAAGGCCTTCGGGTTGTAAAGTACTTTCAGCGAGGAGGAAGGGATTGTGGTTAATAACCGCAGTCATTGACGTTACTCGCAGAAGAAGCACCGGCTAACTCCGTGCCAGCAGCCGCGGTAATACGGAGGGTGCAAGCGTTAATCGGAATTACTGGGCGTAAAGCGCACGCAGGCGGTTTGTTAAGTCAGATGTGAAATCCCCGGGCTCAACCTGGGAACTGCATTTGAAACTGGCAAGCTTGAGTCTCGTAGAGGGGGTAGAATTCCAGGTGTAGCGGTGAAATGCGTAGAGATCTGGAGGAATACCGGTGGCGAAGGCGGCCCCCTGGACGAAGACTGACGCTCAGGTGCGAAAGCGTGGGGAGCAAACAGGATTAGATACCCTGGTAGTCCACGCCGTAAACGATGTCGACTTGGAGGTTGTGCCCTTGAGGCGTGGCTTCCGGAGCTAACGCGTTAAGTCGACCGCCTGGGGAGTACGGCCGCAAGGTTAAAACTCAAATGAATTGACGGGGGCCCGCACAAGCGGTGGAGCATGTGGTTTAATTCGATGCAACGCGAAGAACCTTACCTGGTCTTGACATCCAGAGAATCCTGCAGAGATGCGGGAGTGCCTTCGGGAACTCTGAGACAGGTGCTGCATGGCTGTCGTCAGCTCGTGTTGTGAAATGTTGGGTTAAGTCCCGCAACGAGCGCAACCCTTATCCTTTGTTGCCAGCACGTAATGGTGGGAACTCAAAGGAGACTGCCGGTGATAAACCGGAGGAAGGTGGGGATGACGTCAAGTCATCATGGCCCTTACGACCAGGGCTACACACGTGCTACAATGGCGCATACAAAGAGAAGCGAACTCGCGAGAGCAAGCGGACCTCATAAAGTGCGTCGTAGTCCGGATTGGAGTCTGCAACTCGACTCCATGAAGTCGGAATCGCTAGTAATCGTGGATCAGAATGCCACGGTGAATACGTTCCCGGGCCTTGTACACACCGCCCGTCACACCATGGGAGTGGGTTGCAAAAGAAGTAGGTAGCTTAACCTTCGGGAGGGCGCTTACCACTTTGTGATTCATGACTGGGGTGAAGTCGTAACAAGGTAACCGTAGGGGAACCTGCGGTTGGATCACCTCCTTACCTGAAAGATACAACCTCGCGTGCTCACACAGATTGTCTGATAGAAAGTAAAGAAGCAGGGTTGTCTGCGAAAGCGAAGTCCCTTTCGTCTAGAGGCCCAGGACACCGCCCTTTCACGGCGGTAACAGGGGTTCGAATCCCCTAAGGGACGCCACCTGCTGGTAATGAGTGAAAGGCGTTACCGATTAATATCTCAAAACTGACTGTAAAGTCATGTTTGAGATATTTGCTCTTTAACAATCCGGAACAAGCTGAAAATTGAAACAGACATGCTGTTGCATTTCTCCGTAATAAGGAATGCGCGGTGTGTCAGAGTCTCTCAAACTCGCAGCACGAAGACTTCTTCGGGTTGTGAGGTTAAGCGAACAAGCGTACACGGTGGATGCCCTGGCAGTCAGAGGCGATGAAGGACGTGCTAATCTGCGAAAAGCGTCGGTAAGGTGATATGAACCGTTATAACCGACGATGTCCGAATGGGGAAACCCGGTGCACTCTGGTGCATCATCGTTTGATGAATACATAGTCAAACGAGGCGAACCGGGGGAACTGAAACATCTAAGTACCCCGAGGAAAAGAAATCAACCGAGATTCCCCCAGTAGCGGCGAGCGAACGGGGAACAGCCCAGAGCCTGAATCAGCTTGTGTGTTAATGGAAGCGTCTGGAAAGTCGCACGATACAGGGTGAAAGTCCCGTACATGAAAGCACACAGGTTGTGAGCTCGATGAGTAGGGCGGGACACGTGATATCCTGTCTGAAGATGGGGGGACCATCCTCCAAGGCTAAATACTCCTGACTGACCGATAGTGAACCAGTACCGTGAGGGAAAGGCGAAAAGAACCCCGGCGAGGGGAGTGAAACAGAACCTGAAACCGTGTACGTACAAGCAGTGGGAGCCTTCGTAAGAGGGTGACTGCGTACCTTTTGTATAATGGGTCAGCGACTTATATTCTGTAGCAAGGTTAACCGTATAGGGGAGCCGAAGGGAAACCGAGTCTTAATTGGGCGTTAAGTTGCAGGGTATAGACCCGAAACCCGGTGATCTAGCCATGGGCAGGTTGAAGGTTGGGTAACACTAACTGGAGGACCGAACCGACTAATGTTGAAAAATTAGCGGATGACCTGTGGCTGGGGGTGAAAGGCCAATCAAACCGGGAGATAGCTGGTTCTCCCCGAAAGCTATTTAGGTAGCGCCTCGTGAATTCATCTCCGGGGGTAGAGCACTGTTTCGGCTAGGGGGCCATCCCGGCTTACCAACCCGATGCAAACTGCGAATACCGGAGAATGTTATCACGGGAGACACACGGCGGGTGCTAACGTCCGTCGTGAAGAGGGAAACAACCCAGACCGCCAGCTAAGGTCCCAAAGTCATGGTTAAGTGGGAAACGATGTGGGAAGGCCCAGACAGCCAGGATGTTGGCTTAGAAGCAGCCATCATTTAAAGAAAGCGTAATAGCTCACTGGTCGAGTCGGCCTGCGCGGAAGATGTAACGGGGCTAAACCATGCACCGAAGCTGCGGCAGCGACACTATGTGTTGTTGGGTAGGGGAGCGTTCTGTAAGCCGTCGAAGGTGTGCTGTGAGGCATGCTGGAGGTATCAGAAGTGCGAATGCTGACATAAGTAACGATAAAGCGGGTGAAAAGCCCGCTCGCCGGAAGACCAAGGGTTCCTGTCCAACGTTAATCGGGGCAGGGTGAGTCGACCCCTAAGGCGAGGCCGAAAGGCGTAGTCGATGGGAAACAGGTTAATATTCCTGTACTTGGTGTTACTGCGAAGGGGGGACGGAGAAGGCTATGTTGGCCGGGCGACGGTTGTCCCGGTTTAAGCGTGTAGGCTGACTTTCCAGGCAAATCCGGAAAGTTAAGGCTGAGGCGTGATGACGAGGCACTACGGTGCTGAAGTGACAAATGCCCTGCTTCCAGGAAAAGCCTCTAAGCATCAGGTAACATTAAATCGTACCCCAAACCGACACAGGTGGTCAGGTAGAGAATACCAAGGCGCTTGAGAGAACTCGGGTGAAGGAACTAGGCAAAATGGTGCCGTAACTTCGGGAGAAGGCACGCTGACATGTAGGTGAAGCCCCTGCGGGTGGAGCTGAAGTCAGTCGAAGATACCAGCTGGCTGCAACTGTTTATTAAAAACACAGCACTGTGCAAACACGAAAGTGGACGTATACGGTGTGACGCCTGCCCGGTGCCGGAAGGTTAATTGATGGGGTTATCGCAAGAGAAGCTCCTGATCGAAGCCCCGGTAAACGGCGGCCGTAACTATAACGGTCCTAAGGTAGCGAAATTCCTTGTCGGGTAAGTTCCGACCTGCACGAATGGCGTAATGATGGCCAGGCTGTCTCCACCCGAGACTCAGTGAAATTGAACTCGCTGTGAAGATGCAGTGTACCCGCGGCAAGACGGAAAGACCCCGTGAACCTTTACTACAGCTTGACACTGAACATTGAGCCTTGATGTGTAGGATAGGTGGGAGGCTTTGAAGCGTGGACGCCAGTCTGCGTGGAGCCAACCTTGAAATACCACCCTTTAATGTTTGATGTTCTAACCTGGCGCCGTGATCCGGCGTGGGGACAGTGTCTGGTGGGTAGTTTGACTGGGGCGGTCTCCTCCCAAAGTGTAACGGAGGAGCACGAAGGTCAGCTAATCCTGGTCGGACATCAGGAGGTTAGTGCAATGGCATAAGCTGGCTTGACTGCGAGAGTGACGGCTCGAGCAGGTGCGAAAGCAGGTCATAGTGATCCGGTGGTTCTGTATGGAAGGGCCATCGCTCAACGGATAAAAGGTACTCCGGGGATAACAGGCTGATACCGCCCAAGAGTTCATATCGACGGCGGTGTTTGGCACCTCGATGTCGGCTCATCACATCCTGGGGCTGAAGTAGGTCCCAAGGGTATGGCTGTTCGCCATTTAAAGTGGTACGCGAGCTGGGTTTAGAACGTCGTGAGACAGTTCGGTCCCTATCTGCCGTGGGCGCTGGAGAATTGAGGGGGGCTGCTCCCAGTACGAGAGGACCGGAGTGGACGCATCACTGGTGTTCGGGTTGTCATGCCAATGGCACTGCCCGGTAGCTAAATGCGGAAGAGATAAGTGCTGAAAGCATCTAAGCACGAAACTTGCCCCGAGATGAGTTCTCCCTGAGACTATAAGTCTCCTGAAGGAACGTTGAAGACGACGACGTTGATAGGCCGGGTGTGTAAGCGCAGCGATGCGTTGAGCTAACCGGTACTAATGAACCGTGAGGCTTAACCTTACAACGCCAAAGAAGTCTGGCGTGTTGAGAGAGAGATTCAGCTTGTGACGGATAATGTTCATGGCGAAAGCGGTGAACAGACAGAATTTGCCTGGCGGCTGTAGCGCGGTGGTCCCACCTGACCCCATGCCGAACTCAGAAGTGAAACGCCGTAGCGCCGATGGTAGTGTGGGGCCTCCCCATGCGAGAGTAGGGAACTGCCAGGCATCAAATAAAGAACCCCTCAGCGCTGCTGAGGGGTTTTTGCTTTTATAGGTAAAAAAGCCTTGTGTCTATGCCTTACTGAAAAACGTTCTCCTGAAGAATGCGTCTCCACCCCAGACATTGCTCTAAAAGACATGCTCCAGAGGAAGGGGACTGAGGTCCGTCATAAACGATAAGACATCAGCTGCGGCACTTCTCATTACCGCTGCGTTTTTGCTTTTCTCGCGGCATAACGCCTGCATGTAGGTAATTGGCTCCCTGCAGCTATGCAGAAAGCGGATAATAATTTCAAACGCACAGCGGGTTCAAAATAGCTTCCCCGTCACATTTCAATTCCCGCTCTCGAATATACGCCTCTTGCCCCCATCAGGAGTCACGGCATATCCTGCTTTATAAAAATAAACCCCGTAAAGTCTGTTACCAGGCTGTCGTCATACTGTCGGGTTGCTGTCAGGTTCGTGTCGTGGCGCTTTTCGCCTGCAAAGCGACATACTGTCTGCCACATTTCTCCTACAGAAGGTCACCGTTATGCAAACCGAAAACCGCATCCGCGCGCTTCGCCTCGCTCGAGCCTGGTCCCAGGAACAACTGGCTGAGCTCTCCGCAGTCAGCGTGCGCACTATTCAGCGTATCGAAAAAGGCGAGCCACCCTCGCTCGAAACCTTAAGCGCGCTGGCCGCTGTTTTTGAAACGCGTGTTGAAGAATTGACGGGGGCGCCGCTTCAGGCTGCAGGCCCGCTGGATGACGCGGTATTAACTGCCCGCAGGCGTCTGGATGCAGAGGGCCACTTTTATCGCAGCTTAACTACCGCGCTTGTGGTTTGTACCGGACTTTACCTGCTCAACCGCTTTACTGCGCCGGAAAGTCACTGGTCATTATGGGTGGTTCTTATCTGGGGTGGGTTATTGGTCGTGAAAGGGGGGCGGTTGTTTTTATTGCGAGGGTGGATCGAGCACTGGCAGCAGCAGCGGCTGCAAAAGTTATTGCGTAAATAACAGAAAAGGGGCTCCTCAGTCTGCCTGAGGAGCCGACACGTTACGATTTTTTGCCCGGCAGGACAGTATTCATCACCTGGTGGGCGGTATCCGCAATGACTTTACCAGCCGATTTATCGCCTTTCGCCATAGAAGACATAAACCCTTTCGCTTGGGCGAAACTGATATGCGGCGGCAGCGGCGCCACTTCCGGATCGGTTTTCACTTCAAGTACCACAGGGCGATCCGCCGCCAGCGCCTCTTGCCAGGCAGCCTGAAGGGCTTCCGGCGAGTCGACGTAAATCCCTTTCAGGCCGATCGATTCCGCAAATTGCGCATAGGGCACGTCCGGCACGTCCTGCGTCGCGGCAAACCGCGGGTTGCCTTCCATGATGCGCTGCTCCCATGTCACCTGATTCAGATCCTGGTTATTGAATACGCAGACGATCAACCGCGGATCGGACCAGCGCTGCCAGTATTTCTGGATAGTAATCAGCTCCGCGAGATTATTCATCTGCATGGCCCCGTCGCCCACCAGAGCCACCACCGGTTTTTCCGGGAAGGCGAATTTCGCGGCAATGGCATAAGGTACGGCGGCGCCCATACAGGCAAGACCGCCCGAGAGCGACGCCCGTTGTCCCTGTTTGACCCTGTAATCCCGCGCAAACCAGTTAGCGCACGAGCCGGAATCAGATGTCACAATCGCGTTATCCGGCAGCAGCGGCGACATCTCCCATACCACGCGCTGCGGGTTAACCGGCGTCGCTTTCGCCATCGCGCGCTCTTCGATTTTTTCCCACCACGCTTTGACGGAAACGGCTATTTTCTCCTGCCAGCTGCGATCTTCTTTACGCTTCAGCAGTGGAAGCAGCGCCTGCAATGTGCTCACGGCATCGCCGTGCAGATTCACTTCTGTCGGGTAACGCAGGCCGAGCATGGAGGCGTCCAGATCTATCTGCACCGCCCGCGCCTGGCCTTCTTTCGGCAGGAATTCCGTCCACGGGAAGCCGGTGCCAATCATTAACAGCGTATCGCAGTCCTGCATCAGATCCCATGACGGCTCGGTGCCAAGCAGGCCGATACAGCCCGTCACAAACGGCGCGTCATCCGGCAGAACATCTTTGCCGAGTAGCGCTTTCGCCACGCCCGCGCCGAGCAGGTTCGCCGCCTGTACCACTTCAACCGCCGCTTCGCGCGCGCCTGCGCCTATCAGGATCGCCACTTTTTTGCCGTCGTTGAGAATATCCGCCGCGCGCTGGAGATCGTACTGATGAGGGATCACGTGCGGGCGTTGATAACCCGGCCCGGAATGTGTAAAGCCGTGCGCGTGCTGCGGCTCCTGCCAGGGTTCATCCTGAAGATCTTTTGGCAGGATCAGCACCGTCACGCCATTATTCGCTTTCGCGATCCGCACGCCCCGATCCACCAGATGACGCAACTGCGCGGGCGTTGCCGCCTCCTGAACAAAACTCGCCACGTCGCTGAATACGCGATCGAGATTCAGCTCCTGCTGATAGGTCGCGCCCCGGGCGGTCGTTTCCGCCTGGCCTGCGATGGCGATAACCGGCATATGGTCCATCTGCGCGTCATACAGGCCGGTTAACAGATGTGTGGCGCCCGGCCCGCCGGTCGAGAGGCAAACCCCAGGCTCACCCGTAAATTTCGCATGGGCGCAAGCCATAAACGCCGCCATCTCTTCATGGCGCACCTGAATAAACTCAATGCCGTCGCCGGCTTTATCGGCGCGCTGCAACGCGCCCAGCACGCCGTTAATGCCGTCGCCGGGGTAGCCGTAAATCCGGGTTACGCCCCACGCTTTCAGTCGTTCTACAAAAAAATCGCTCGTTTTTTTGGTCATTATCGTGCCTCGCGTCAGGTGAGTGTGCGCATAGATCCTGAGCTGCGCTCGAAAAGCTAACCTGTTGAAGGGTAGTCCACTTCATGCCGGTAAGCGAAAAGCGGGAGTTCTCTGAAGCCTGCTATGGTTATACGAACCGTATTAAAGGAGGCATGTTCGTGGCCATTAAACCTTTTGATTACCAGCAGGACTTCGACAGCATCGACTTTCGCGCGCACCCGGAACGGTATCAGGTGGGGCGGGGGGAGCAGGGCGTGTTGCTGGTTGAGCCTTACAAAAGCGAAATCCTCCCGTACTGGCGCTATAAAGATGAAGAGAGCGCCAAAGCCTCGGCAGAAAAAATCTATCAGTTGTTCGAAGAGTACCGTGAAAAAGACGATTTTGTCGGTATGGATATGGCGCGCAAGTTCATTCAGATGGGATACACCCGGGCGCGTCGCTATGCCAATTACAAAGGCGGCAAAAAATATGACGCCGACCGTAACCTCAACCCGCGCGGTAATGACCCCACCAAAGCGGCGGCGGCGACGGTGTTTAAAGGGTGGTGGGATCGCATCCGGGCGGATGCAGACTATCTGCGACGTAAAAAAGCCCATCAGGAAAAGTGGGGCTAACGCTGCGTAAAATTCCCGCTCCCTCACGGAAATTTTGTTAACATATAATTAACATCATATTTTATGGCCTGCGCATTGCCCCGACGTAAAAAGTCGCCGGGTTGAAAAGGAGAGAAAGATGACTGAAGTTACGGCCCGGACAGACAAACCGTCACTGACTTCCAGCGATACCCGTCGGCGCGTCTGGGCTATTGTCGGCGCCTCGTCAGGCAACCTGGTGGAATGGTTCGATTTCTACGTCTACTCTTTTTGCTCCCTCTATTTTGCGCATATCTTTTTCCCCTCCGACAACAGCACAACGCAGCTTTTGCAAACGGCAGGCATTTTCGCCGCGGGCTTTCTGATGCGCCCCATTGGCGGCTGGCTCTTTGGTTACATCGCCGATAAACACGGGCGTAAAACCTCGATGCTCATTTCCGTTTGTATGATGTGTTTCGGCTCGCTGGTGATTGCCTGCCTGCCGGGTTATGCGGTGATCGGCACCTGGGCGCCGCTGCTGCTGTTACTGGCGCGTCTGTTTCAGGGGCTGTCGGTCGGGGGGGAATATGGCACCAGCGCCACTTACATGAGCGAAGTGGCCATCGAAGGGCGCAAAGGCTTTTACGCCTCTTTCCAGTACGTCACGCTTATCGGCGGGCAGTTAATGGCGCTGTTGGTGGTCGTGGTGCTGCAACAGATTTTGTCAGACGACGCTCTGCGCGCCTGGGGCTGGCGCATTCCCTTTGCGCTTGGCGCGGTGCTGGCGGTGGTGGCGCTGTGGCTGCGTCGCTCGCTGGATGAAACCTCGCAGCAGGAGACGCGCGCGCTCAAAGAAGCGGGCTCGCTGAAAGGGCTCTGGCGCAACCGTCGGGCATTCGTCATGGTGCTCGGGTTTACCGCCGCCGGTTCGCTAAGCTTCTATACGTTTACAACCTATATGCAGAAATATCTCGTCAATACGGCGGGAATGCATGCGAACACAGCGAGTATGGTGATGACCGCCGCGCTTTTTGTCTTTATGCTGCTGCAGCCGTTCTTCGGGGCGCTTTCTGACAAAATTGGCCGTCGCAATTCGATGCTCTGCTTCAGCGCGCTCGCCACGCTCTGTACCGTGCCGATCCTCATGGCATTGCAAAATGTCAGTTCGCCGCTCGCGGCATTCGGGCTGGTGATGCTGGCGCTGCTGATTGTCAGCTTCTATACCTCAATAAGCGGCATTGTGAAGGCGGAGATGTTTCCGGCGCAGGTGCGCGCGCTGGGCGTCGGTCTCTCTTACGCGGTCGCCAACGCGCTCTTTGGCGGCTCGGCGGAGTATGTGGCGCTTTCGCTCAAATCGCTGGGCTCAGAAACGGCGTTTTTCTGGTACGTCTCGGCGATGGGCGCCGTCGCGTTTCTGGTCTCGCTAAAACTTCACCGCAAAGGAAAAGGCATGCGGCTTTAATGCCCGGCCATCTGCCAGACTGCGTAGCCGGCGCTGGCGCCCGCCACGTCCCATGCCAGATCTTTCCAGCTCCAGCCGCTCCCTGCCGGGCGGCTGTCCCACAGCTCTTTCGTCGCGCCGAGAGACACCGAAAACATCAGCCCGAAGGCGGCGGAACGATCGGAAGAGTGCCCCTGGCGCTGCGCATATTCGTTGCCGGCAGCAAAGAGCAGCGCCGATCCTAAAAAGTGCTGGGCTTTGTCCTGGCCTGCCCAGCTGTCCTGCGCCATATGGCTACAGCCGGTCAGAGCGACGACGAGAGGAAGCAGCAGGGCGCGCATAGCGTTCTCCATAAAAAAGCCCTGCGTGGCAGGGCTTCGTTAAGCGACAAGCGTCAGAGAATACGGCTAATCAACCGATCAATACGGATGCGGCGCAGGCGGCGGATAAGCTTGCGCACTTTCACCGGGTAATCGGCGATGCTTTGCAGGTCGCGATAGTGTTTCACCACCGTGGTATGGGTGCGGATCTCCGCAAGTTCGCGCTGGCGCACAGAGGCCAGTTGCTTCTTCGGATCATGGATAAGGATTGCGTTTTCCAGATCGAGACGCCACGCGCGCGGGTTAAGGTTGTTGCCGGTCAGCAGCATCCATTCACTGTCCACCCACATGCCTTTGAGGTGATAGCTGTTATCGCCATCTTTCCACAGGCGCACTACCAGTTGATCGGTGTTGACGTAATATTGCAGGCGGCTTAAGAAACGACGCAGGTTGATCTCGTAGAGATAAGGCAGCGCGCCGATAATCTTAAACGGCTGATCTTCCGGAATGTAAAAGTCGTTCGCCGTTTTATCGCCGACGATGATTTCCACCTTTTTGCCGTCGCGCAGAAGCGCGATGATATTACGCACCAGCACCGCAGGCAGGTTAAAGTACGGCGTACAGATGACCAGCTGCTCTTCGGCGCAGGGCATCAGATGAAAAATCGCTTTATTCAGCGGGCTCGATTTACCCAGCCCGACCAGCGGCGTGACGGCCAGCTGATCGTTATCGGCATCGCCCTGGAAGTGATACGCGGCGTCGCGCAGCACATGGCGGAACTGGCGAATGTCGTTTTTGATTTCCGGGCTTTTTGGACGATTCGGATCGTCAAGACGATTCACCGCGTGGCCGTTCATTAACTGCGTGCGCACCCAGTCATACATCACATCGGCAAGCTTCGCGTTGCGGATGCAGTGGTAGCGGTCATAGCGATATTTATCGTGCTGGTGCAGATAAACGTCGTTCAGGCTGGCGCCGCTGTAAAGCACGCAATCATCAATGATAAAGCCTTTGAAATGCAGCACGCCCAGCGCTTCACGGGTATTCACCGGCACGCCGTACACCGGTACGTTGACGCCAGGATTCTCCTGCGCCATGCGGCAATACCAGTCGGCATTGGTGTTTGAGGCTTCGGCGCCGATGCGTCCGCGCTGCGCGCGATGCCAGTCGACCAGGACGCTCACGTCAAGTTCAGGACGCTGGCGTTTGGCTTCATAAAGCGCCGACAACACGCCTTTACCACCATCGTCCTGCTCAAGATAGAGCGCGATGATGCAAATACGCGTGGTCGCCGTCGCTATCTTTTCCAGGAGCTGTTTGCGGAAATCGGCGGGAGCGAAACAGAACGCGACATCATCAACTGACTGAGAAAGCTTCGGTAGTTGGGCAAGGTGTTGTTGATGTTTGTTGCGTTTAAATTTTGACAACATCACAGTGCATATCTTCTCTGAAGTGGATGGTCTTCTGTGCAATGCAGACGACTGAAGCGGACGATAATACCATTACTGTCCAAAAATGTGGTCAACATTTCCAGTACCTTACTCACGAATCGGCGGGTTTAGTCAGCGCCAGGCTCAGCGCAACGATGCCTTCATCCAGCTGAATATCGACGCTAAACCCAAGCTTACGGGCCAGCGCGACCATCCCCTGGTTATGAGGCATCGTAATGCCGTTAAGCCGCGACAGACCATGATCGCGCGTATAGGCGATCAACTTTTCCAGCAGCCTGCGCCCGAGTCCCAGCCCTTTAAGATCGGATCTGACAAGAACCGCGAACTCGGCGTCGATATTGTCCGGATCGGAGATCGCGCGGGTGACGCCGATGATCTCCTCACTGCCTGCCTGCTGACGCACCGCCACGAAAGCCATTTCTCGATCGTAGTCGATCTGGGTCATATTGGCTAAATCATCATGGGTAAATTCATTGATCTCGCTAAAGTAACGGTAATAAAGATCTTCTTTCGTTACCTGTGAGATAAAGCGTTGCAACTGAGGCTCGTCTTCCGGAAGGATGGGGCGGAACAGGCAGCGCTCGCCATTTTTCAGCGTTACTCCTTCTTCTAAACGATGCGGGTAAGGGCGAACCGCCAGCCGTGCGTCCGCATCGCCGTTAAAGGGTTCAAGCTGCATCGTAACGTCCAGCGCCGTAAAGTCGCTGCCGGAAGCGAGCAGCGGGTGAACATCCAGACGCGCGATCTCAGGACAATCCACGACCAGGTTAGACACCCGCACCAGCAACTGGCTCAGGCCAGCAATATCCAGCGGCCGTAACGCGCTGCGCCCGCGGATTTTGCCGCTCTTGATCGCCTGAATCACCAGATAGCGCGCCAGATTCATATTCAGCGGCGGCAGCGCCACGGCGGCCTGCGCTTCAGGACGCCACTCCACGCCGCCTTCGCCCAGCATAATCAGCGGCCCGAAAACGGGGTCGTGCTCGACGACCACC
This sequence comes from Cronobacter turicensis, assembly GCF_041222865.1. Classification (NCBI taxonomy): domain Bacteria; kingdom Pseudomonadati; phylum Pseudomonadota; class Gammaproteobacteria; order Enterobacterales; family Enterobacteriaceae; genus Cronobacter; species Cronobacter turicensis. The sequence continues at coordinate 1,051,336 of NZ_CP165997.1, forward strand.
CGCAGTTCCTGCGCGCCTGCGCGGTTCGCCATGCTCTGCACCAGCAGGCCGTGAATGCGCGCCTGCGGCCAGGTCATTTTCACCCTGTCGAGCATCGCGTCCGCGGCGCGCTGTACTTCGTGGGCGGTACGCAGATAAAGCATCACCCCCTGAACTTCAGATTTGTGCGGAATATCCGGCGAGCGCAGCTTCAGCGCCACCGGGTAGCCAATCTGGCCTGCGATGTGCACCGCCTCGGCGCTGTCGCCCGCTATCCACGTCGGCAGCGTGTGCAGGCCATAGGCCTCCAGTATCGGGCGCACTTCATGGGTATCAAGTTGCGTCACGCCCTCAGCGCAGGCCTGCTGCAACAGCTGATGCGCCTGGGCGGTATCCGCCGGGAGCGTGGCGGGCAGCGCCGGGGTTTCGCGCAGCTGCTTCTGGTTGCGTCGATACTCCACCATATGCATAAACGCGGTAACCGCGCCTTCCGGCGTACGATAGGTGGGAATACCCGCCTCGCTGAACAGGTGACGCGCCTCCTGAGAAGAAAACTCGCCGCCCCAGTTGGTTATCAGCGTCACATACTTGCCGCGCGGATGACGATTAAAGAGATCGATCAGCGCGCGGGCGCTCTCACTGCCGGGCGCGGCGGCGCTCGGGGAGTGGATAACCATCAGCGCGTCGAAATCGTGGCTGTCCAGCAGCGCTTCGATTGCTTTCAGATACCGGGCGGGTGTGGCGTCGTCGCGCAGATCGAGCGGATTGTCGGCGTGGATGCCTTCCGGCAACTGCTGTTGCAGCCGGGTCAGCATCGCGTCATCCAGCGTGGCGAGTTTCCCCTGCCGCCGCCAGAGTTCGTCGAGCGCCAGCGCCGCAGGCGCGGCGCCGTTGCTGACAATCATCAGCCGCTCGCCGCGCAGCGGGCGCATATGGCTTAAAGTTTCCACCGCCGAAAACAGCTCATGGGTATCCTGCACGCGCAGCAGACCGGCGCGCTGGATAGCCGCATCCCAGGCGGCGTCCAGCCCCGCATGCGTATTCAGCAGGCGACGCGCGCTGGGGCTGCGTCCGCTTTTAATCACCAGAATGGGTTTATTGCGCGAGGCGCTACGCGCAGCGGAGACAAAGCGTCGGGCGTCGCTCAGGTGTTCCAGATAAAGCAGAATGGCGCTGGTTTTACTGTCGCGAGCCAGATAATCGAGCAGTTCATCGACATCGATATCCAGGCTGTCGCCTAAGGCGATAAACCAGGAGAAGCCGAGCTGGCGCTGCTGCGCCCAGTCGAGAATGGTGTTAGAGACGGCAGCGGACTGCGAAATAAACGCGAGTTTGCCTTTGCGGATCGGTACCGGAGAGAAGCTCGCGTTCAGGCCCTGCCACGGCGCCAGCAGCCCCAGACTGTTTGGGCCGAGCAGGCGCATCTGGAAGCGCGCCGCGCAGGCCAGCAGCTCAGCATGTTGTTCCGGAGGTGATGAGAGCACCAGGCAGGTTTTACAGCCTTTCTCGCCGAGCGCTTCAAGCAGCGTCAGGTTGCGCTTCGCGTTGGTGCACAGCACCGCGAGATCGGGCGTAAACGGCAGGCTTGCGACATCCGGCCAGGCCAGCACGCCGCACACCGCTTTCCAGGCGGGCGTCACTGGCAGAACCGGCCCGCTGAAACCGCCCGCCAGCAAATTGCGCATCATCAGAAAACCGGCTCTGTCAGGTTTCATCGACGCGCCGATGACGGCGATGGATTTGGGACGTAACAGCGCTTCCAGGCCATGTTGGCTCATCATTTCCTCCGGCGTCGAAGTGAACTGATGATTTTAAACGTTTTCTGTCTGCGCTGCTGTGACGCTGCCCTGATGATGAGGTTTACCGGCGAGATAACGCGTTTTAAACAGCGCAAAGTGATCGCTTAAGCCCTGCGCCGCAGCGGTATCGCCCGCGCCATCCAGCAGCGCTATCGCCACTTCCGCGGTGCAATACTGACCGTCGGCGTGCGCTTCGCGTAACTGATACGTCGATACCCGCGTTAAATCCACCGAGATAACCGGCAGCGCGTCGAGATAAGGGCTTTTGCGAAACATTTTGCGCGCTTCGGTCCAGGTGCCGTCGAGCATAATAAAGAGCGGCGGCTTACCGGTGCGCGGCGGGGCGCTTAACACTTCGCGCCCGGCATCGGCGTAAGAGGCCGGGAACACGACCATCGGCTGGTAGTCAGGGCTGGCCACGAGTTCAAGAAGGGCGGCGGGCGGCTCGGTGCGCGACCACTGAAATGCCTCGGTAGCGGGAAGAATATCGGCGATAAGCCTGCCGGTATTGCTGGGCTTCATCGGCTCGGTGTCGAACATTACCAGACAGAAACGGCTGCGGGCCGGCTGCGGTTGCAGCGTGTCGCATAAACAGTGGCGTAAGGGCAACAGGCAACGCTGGCAGCGCGTGATGCGATTGCCGCGGGCGAGAAAAGGGCGGGTGGCGCGCGCCAGGCGCTCGGCGCGCAGGCGAAGGACAGCGTTTTCAGTCATGGGAAGTCGGCAAAAACGCCATTGTCGCAGAGGGAATCGCGGGGCACAAGGTGCGCCCCGCGGCAGACGTTATACGGCTTCGTTTGTCGCTTCGTTGAGCCAGGTATCGAACGGCGCTTTCGGTACGGCGCCGTTGAGCATATCCACCAGTTGCCCGTTTTTGAACATCATAATGGTCGGGATGCTGCGGATGCGAAAACGCGCGCTCAGCTCCGGCTCGGCTTCGGTATTCACTTTCACAAAGCGCATTTTGCCGTTACGCTCTTCAGCGACATCTTCGAAGATCGGCGCAAAGCTACGGCACGGGCCGCACCACGGCGCCCAGAAATCAATCACTACCGGCAGGTCATCTTTAAGCAGCTGATCCAGCGTTTCGCTGGTGGCGTTAATCACGTCGCCGTCAAACAGCGCGTGGCCACAGCGGCCGCATTTCGCGCCGTCTTCAATACGCTCTTCATCCACGCGATTGACAGTCTGGCAAGCGGCACAAACGGTATTCATAGCTAACCTCTGGGTTGCAGGTGACAGAAACCGATGAGGAAACATCGGCTATGTTTCAATAATGTTATCTATTATCTGCAACATTGTTTCCAGGCTCAAACCGTTTTATCCAATGAGTACAATAGTTATTAGCTTTTGCGCGAAAGAATGGCTAAGCGTGGACACATCGGGTAATCTGCGCGCTTCGCGCAGCGCAGGTGGAGAAAGACATGAACGACGAATTTAAAGGCAAGAGCGGCAAGGTCAAAGTGATGTATGTCCGCAGTGATGAAAATACGGACAAACGCAGCTCAAACCCACGTACCGGAAAAGGCGGCGGTCGTCCCGCAGGCAACGGTAAACCGGAAGGCGGTCGTCGTGCTGCGCGCAATGACAGACCGGCTGACCGTGAACGCAGCCGTGATCGCGACCGTGGCCGCGACGCCGACCGTGACGCGTCGCCATGGCGCACCGTTTCCCGCGCGCCGGGCGCGGAAGCCCCTGAGAAGCCGGATCACGGCGGCATCAGCGGCAAAAGTTTTATCGACCCGGAAGTGCTGCGTCGTCAGCGCGCCGAAGAAACTCGCGTCTACGGCGAAAACGCCTGTCAGGCGCTGTTCCAGAGCCGCCCGGAGTCTATCGTTCGCGCCTGGTTTATCCAGAGCGTGACGCCGCGCTTTAAAGAAGCGCTGCGCTGGATGGCGGCAAACCGCAAAGCGTACCACGTGGTGGACGACGCGGAGCTCACCAAAGCCTCCGGCACCGAGCATCACGGCGGCGTCTGCTTCCTGATTAAAAAACGCAGCGGCGCGAGCGTCGAGCAGTGGCTGAGCAAAGCGGGCGATGAAGATTGCGTGCTGGCGCTGGAAGATGTGGGCAACCCGCATAACCTCGGCGCTATCGTGCGCAGCTGCGCGCACTTCGGCGTGAAAGGCGTGGTCGTGCAGGATGCTTCGCTGCTGGAATCCGGCGCGGCGGTGCGTACCGCAGAAGGCGGCGCCGAGCATGTCGAGCCGATTACCGGCGACAGCTTTAGCGACGCGCTGGCGCAGTTCCGCGCCGCAGGTTACGCCATCGTGACCACCTCCAGCCATAAAGGTACGCCGCTCTTTAAAGCGACGCTGCCGAAGAAAATGGTGCTGGTGCTGGGTCAGGAAAGCGAAGGTATTTCTGAAGCGACGCAGGCGAATGCCGATTTAAGCCTGTCTATCGACGGCACCGGCAACGTGGAAAGCCTGAACGTTTCTGTGGCGACCGGCGTTCTGCTCGCCGAGTGGTGGCGTCAGAATAAAGCGTAAAAAACGCCAGCGTGACGCTGGCGCGATAAACGAGAAAACCTCCTGCGGGAGGTTTTTTATTGGGCGTTTTCAGGCAGAGCCGGCATCCAGTCGATGGGCGCTTCGCCGCGGCTTTCCAGATACGCATTGGTTTTAACGAAATGGCCGCAACCAAAGAAACCGCGATGCGCGGAGAGCGGCGACGGGTGCGGCGCCTGCAACACATGGTGACGGTCACGGTCGATAATCGCGCCCTTTTTCTGCGCATGCGATCCCCACAGCAGAAACACCACGCCTTCGCGATGCTCGTTAATCAGCGCGATCACTTTATCGGTAAACGTCTCCCATCCCAGATTCGCATGTGAGTGCGCTTTCCCGGCCTGGACGGTCAGCACGGTATTAAGCAGCATTACGCCCTGGCGCGCCCAGCTTTCTAAATAGCCGTGAGAAGGGCGGGTGAAACCCGGCACCGATTGCTCCAGCTCTTTATACATGTTCACCAGCGACGGCGGCGGCGCCACGCCCGGACGCACCGAAAAGGCGAGACCATGCGCTTGTCCTGGCCCGTGGTAGGGATCCTGGCCCAGGATCACCACTTTAACGTCGCCAAGCTCGGTAAACCGGAAGGCGTTAAACACATCTTTCTGCGGCGGATAGATAGTGACGCCCGCGTCGCGCTCTGCAGCGACCGTCGTCAGTATCTTCTGGAAATAGGGTTTTTCTTTTTCATCAGCCAGCACGTCGTGCCAGGTCAGTTTATCGGTCATCTCGCTCTCCTGCGATTTTCTGTTTCCTAAGCTTAACGCCTTATTTCCGAAGAACAAAACCAGGACCATTCAGACGGACGTTTACAAAATTTTTAAGAGGGTTTGCCGTACCTAAGTTGATGTAAAGCAATTCCTTTGTGTTATACCCCTACTTCGAGAGGGGTTTATTTTGATTTAAATCAAAGAATGACCGCCCTTTGGTGGTATATAAAACAATAAGACAACAATGGTTTTACCAATTAGCCAGCCGCCTGCTCGGCAGCCCGCTGGCTGAACGCATCAAACAAGCCCACAGGGAGGCAACTTATGATCACAGGTATCCAGATTACTAAAGCCGCAAACGACGATCTGCTGAATTCATTCTGGCTGCTCGATAACGAAAAAGGCGAAGCGCGCTGCGTCTGCGCCAAAGGCGGTTTCAATGAAGATGACATCGTTCCGGTAAGCCAGCTCGGCCAGTTCGAATACCGTGAAATTCCGATGGAAATCAAACCGGAAGTGCGTGTGGAAGGCGGTCAGCACCTGAACGTGAACGTGCTGCGTCGCGAAACGCTGGAAGATGCCGTTAAGCACCCGGAAAAATATCCACAGCTGACCATTCGTGTTTCCGGCTACGCGGTGCGTTTTAACTCGCTGACCCCGGAACAGCAGCGCGACGTGATTGCCCGTACCTTTACCGAAAGCCTGTAAGTTCAGGCGAAGAGGAACCGGCGGCGCGCCGTCGGTCAAAACAAAAACCGCCAGCATATGCTGGCGGTTTTTTTATCATTCGGCGTTGTCAGATGACGGTGTCGCCGTGCTGCTCGGCTTACGGCGCTTGCCGATATTCTTGGTGTCGCGGTGACGTTTCTTCACGCGCGGCTTCTCTTTTTCTTTCTCTTTCTTCTTCTCTTCGCGTTTGGCGAGCGCTTTCTTGGACGGCTTGCCGGTGAGCTTTTCACTCGGCGCGCGCGTGGACGGGCGCAGCTCGTCAATCACGCGGGCTTTCAGCGGCTCGTTAAGGTAGCGGCCCACTTTGCCCAGCAGCAGATGGTCATGCGCTTCGACCAGCGAAATCGCGGTGCCTTTACGTCCCGCGCGGGCAGTGCGGCCGATGCGGTGCAGATAGGTGTCGGCGGTGCGCGGCATATCGAAGTTAATGACGTGGCTTACGTCCGGAATATCAATACCGCGTGCGGCCACATCGGTGGCGATAAGCACATTAACGCGACCGTCGGTCAGACGTTTAATGGCCTCGTTACGCTTCACCTGCACCATTTCACCTTCGAGATAGCAGTTATTGATGCCTGCCTGACGAAGCTGATTTGCCAGTTCATGCACACGCTCGCGTTTACGCACAAACACGATGGAGCGAGTGGCTTCCGGCTGCTTCAGCAGATGCACCAGCAGCGCGGTTTTGTGTTCGATGTTATCGGCGCGGTAATACCACTGGTGGATTTTTTTGCGCTCGCGGGTGGATGGCGTGGCGGAGACTTCCACCGGCTCTTCCAGCAGGCGTTCGGCGAAATCTTTGATCGCGTCGCCTTCAAGCGTGGCGGAGAACAACAGGGTCTGCTTACGCCAGCGGGTTTCGCCCGCGATGGTTTCGATATCCTGCGCGAAGCCCATATCCAGCATACGGTCGGCTTCATCGAGGATCAGGGTTTCCACCGCGCGGCAGTCGAAGTTTTCTTCTTTAATGTATTGCAGCAGGCGACCGGTCGTGGCGACCACGATATCCTGGTTTTCGCTGAAGACTTCCGCGTGGTTCATATAAGCCACACCGCCGGTGATCGTGGCGATATCCAGATGCGTATGCTTTGCCAGTTCGCGCGCATGCTCGGCAACCTGCATCGCCAGCTCGCGGGTCGGGGTCAGGATGAGAATACGCGGCGGCCCCGATTTTTTGCGAGGGAAGTCGAGCAGATGCTGCAACGCCGGCAACAGATAAGCTGCCGTTTTACCGGTGCCTGTCGGCGCAGAACCGAGCACATCACGCCCGTCAAGCGCAGGCGGAATGGCGGCCGCCTGGATAGCGGTCGGGCGGGTGAAGCCTTTTTCCTGGAGCGCGTCCAGCAGGCTGTCATCAAGTTCAAGTTCGGAAAAAGTGGTTACAGTCATTTTCTACCTCAGTGTGGGGCGCAGATTATAGACGTTCAGCGCCCAATGTTCATCCCTTTCCCGGCTTCTCCTTTTCCCCGGCGGCGCTTTCGCCTATGCTACAGCGGTTTTGTTACCAGGTCCTTAAGATGTCGCAGCCAAAAATCCCGTTACGCCGCAATGGTTTTACCTTCAAACAATTTTTTGTCGCGCACGACCGCTGTGCGATGAAAGTCGGTACCGACGGCATTTTGCTGGGGGCCTGGGCGCCGGTCGCGAAGGCGCAGCGGGTGCTGGATATCGGCGCGGGCAGCGGCTTGCTGGCGTTGATGCTGGCGCAGCGCACGGACGATACCGTGACGCTGGACGCCGTTGAACTCGATTCACAGGCCGCGGAGCAGGCGCGCGAAAACGTCGCAGCCTCGCCGTGGGCGGCGCGTATTCAGGTACATGACGCTGACATTCAGGCCTGGGCGCAGCAGCAGACGCAACGCTACGAGCTTATCGTCAGCAATCCACCTTATTATGACAAAGGCGTCGCCTGCGCCACGCCCGCCCGTGAACAGGCGCGGTATACCACCACGCTCGATCACGGCGCGCTGCTCGCCTGCGCGGCCCAGTTAATTACCGAAGAAGGGTTTTTCTGCGTGGTGCTGCCGGAAAGCAGCGGCGAAGGCTTCAGCCGTCTGGCCGGCGAGCAGGGGTGGCATTTGCGGCTGCGTACCGATGTGGCGGAAAACGAAGGAAAACTGCCGCACCGGGTGTTGCTGGCGTTCTCCCCATCGCCCGGCGAATGCTTTTGCGATGATGTGCTGATCCGCGGGCCGGATCAGCACTATTCACCGGCCTATTGCGCCCTGACGGAAGCTTTCTATCTGTTTATGTGAACCAGCGGCGCGAGCACCGATGGCCCGGATTCCGGCAGCATTTCCGGGTAATCCAGCGTGTAGTGTAGCCCGCGGCTCTCTTTACGCATCATGGCGCAGCGCACGATAAGCTCCGCCACCTGAACCAGATTGCGCAGCTCCAGAAGATTATTGGAGACGCGGAAGTTGGCGTAATACTCTTCTATCTCTTGCTGTAGCATCGTGATGCGCCGCAGCGCGCGCTCCAGCCGTTTGGTGGTGCGCACGATACCCACGTAATCCCACATAAACAGCCGCAGCTCATGCCAGTTATGCTGCAACACTACCAGTTCGTCCGGATGCTCCACGCGGCTTTCGTCCCAGGCGGGCAGGGTCTTAACGTCGCGGGCGTAGGGCAGGCGCAGCCGGATATCTTCCGCCGCCGACCAGCCGTAGACCAGACACTCCAGCAGCGAATTCGAGGCCATACGATTGGCGCCATGCAGCCCGGTATAGGTTACCTCGCCAATGGCGTAAAGCCCGTCCACATCGGTACGCCCGTGCTCATCGACCATCACGCCGCCGCAGGTATAATGCGCGGCGGGCACGACCGGCACCGGTTCACGGGTAATGTCGATGCCAAGCCCCAGCAGCTTTTCATAGATTGTCGGAAAATGCTGGCGGACAAACGTCTCCGGCTTGTGGCTAATATCGAGATACATGCAGTCGGCGCCGAGGCGTTTCATTTCATGGTCAATGGCGCGCGCTACAATATCGCGCGGCGCCAGTTCGGCGCGCGCGTCAAACTCCGGCATGAAGCGGGAGCCATCAGGGCGTCTCAGATACGCGCCTTCGCCGCGCAGCGCTTCGGTCAGCAGGAAATTGCGCGCCTGCGGATGAAACAGCGCGGTCGGGTGAAACTGATTGAATTCAAGATTCGCAACGCGACAACCGGCGCGCCAGGCCATGGCAATGCCATCGCCCGAGGCGATATCAGGGTTAGTGGTGTACTGATAGACTTTTGACGCGCCGCCGGTGGCGAGCACCACGGCTTTCGCGCGGCAGGTTTCCACTTCTTCTTTATTACGGTTCCAGATCCAGGCGCCCACCACGCGCCGCGTGCCCGGCAGGCCAATTTTGTCGGAGATAATCAAATCCACGGCATTATGGCGCTCAAGGATGCGGATATTCGGGTGGTTGAGCGCTTTATCCATCAGCGTGGTGGCGACGGCTTTACCGGTGGCGTCCGCCGCATGAAGAATACGACGATGGCTGTGGCCGCCTTCGCGGGTGAGGTGATAACTCTCTTCGCCGTTCGACTGCACTTCGGTATCAAACAGCACGCCCTGATCGATAAGCCACTGCACGCAGTGGCGCGCGTTGCTGGCGACAAACTCTACCGCGTCGCGATCGCACAGACCCGCGCCCGCAATCAGCGTGTCTTCCACATGTGAGGCGATGCTGTCGGTTTCGTCGAAAACCGCGGCAATGCCGCCCTGGGCATAAAAGGTGGAGCCTTCGCTCAACGGGCCTTTGCTCAAAACCATAACCTGGCTATGTTCCGCCAGACGCAGCGCCAGGGAAAGGCCAGCGGCGCCGCTGCCAACAATCAGCACATCACAGTGAAGTTCAGGTGTCATAGTCATCGCGGTGTTTAATTTACTAAACAATGTTGAGCCAGCATAGCACCAGAATGCGAAATCAAACACGGTTTTTTTAATCTTCGTTGTAACCACTAAACACGGGGGAGACATTCTGCCTTAATACGACATGGCATAATAAAAACGCTGCGTAACGCCGCGCATCCCGAAGATTTAAACGTGAAAAAATGGTGGTGTTGCGTTACCCTGCAAGCGGCCTGGGCAACAAAATACCGTCCTTACAGGTCGTCATTTATATTGTGAACATATAATGAGTAGAACCGGCGTTCGCTATTGCCGCACAAAAACAAAGGCGTAACGGAACTTTCCGGGCAACCGGCGCTCTAAGCTTCTGCTTGCTCACAATGCAGAGTTCGGGTGGCATTTCGATTACGCGTGGAAATTAAGGTTTGGGGAGACATTACCTCGGATGAGCGAGCAGTTAACGGATCAGGTCCTTGTCGAACGGGTCCAGAAGGGAGATCAGAAAGCCTTTAACTTACTGGTCATTCGCTACCAGCATAAAGTGGCGAATCTGGTATCCCGCTATGTCCCCTCAGGCGACGTCTCTGATGTTGTTCAGGAATCTTTTGTTAAAGCCTGGCGCGCGTTTGATTCCTTTCGCGGCGACAGCGCGTTTTATACCTGGCTCTACCGTATCGCCGTCAATACGGCAAAAAATTACTTAGTCGCTCAGGGCCGTCGCCCGCCGTCCAGTGATGTGGACGCCATTGAGGCGGAAAACTTCGAAAGCGGCGGCGCGTTGAAAGAAATTTCGAACCCAGAGAACTTAATGTTGTCTGAGGAACTGAGACAGATCGTATTCCGTACCATAGAGTCACTCCCGGAAGATTTACGCATGGCAATTACGTTGCGGGAGCTGGATGGCCTGAGCTATGAAGAGATAGCGGCTATCATGGATTGCCCGGTCGGTACGGTACGCTCCCGCATTTTCCGTGCGCGGGAAGCCATTGATAATAAAGTTCAACCGCTTATCAGGCGTTGACGATAGCGGGATACTGGAAAAGGTATTAAGCATGCAGAAAGAAAAACTTTCCGCTTTAATGGATGGGGAAGCACTGGACAGCGAATTGCTGAGCGCCGTCGAAAACGACAAAGCGCTGCAGCAAACCTGGGAAAGCTATCACCTCATTCGTGATACCCTGCGCGGCGATACCGGCGAAACGCTTCATTTCGATATCTCCGCACGCGTCATGGCGGCTATCGAAAACGAGCCCGCCCGTCAGGCAGCGCCGCTCATCCCTGAATCACAGCCCGCGCCGCATCAGTGGAGCAAAATGCCGTTCTGGCATAAAGTGCGTCCCTGGGCGAGTCAGCTCACTCAGGTCGGCATGGCCGCGTGCGTGTCGCTGGCGGTGATCGTCGGCGTTCAGCACTATAACGGCCAGCCTGACGCGACCGCACAGCCGGAAGCCCCGGTTTTCAACACGCTGCCAATGATGGGCAAAGCCAGCCCGGTCAGCCTCGGCGTGCCGACGGCGGATACTAACGCCGCGGGCGGTCAGCCGCAGGTTCAGGAACAGCGTCGTCGCATCAATGCGATGTTGCAGGATTACGAACTGCAACGCCGTCTGCATGCTGAACAACTCCAGCTGGAGCAGTCGCAGACGCAGCAGGCGGCCTTACAAGTGCCTGGTAACCAGACTTTAGGAACTCAATCGCAGTAATGAAGCAACTTTGGTGCGCCGTCTCTCTCTTGACGGGCAGCCTGTTCGTTTCCTTCAACGCCTCGGCGGATGCATCGTCCGAGGCGTTGTTGCAGCAGATGAACCTGGCGAGCCAGTCACTCAACTACGAGCTCTCATTTGTCAGCATCAACAAGCAGGGTGTGGAATCATTACGCTACCGCCACGCCAGGCTCGACAATAAGCCCCTCGCACAATTATTACAGCTGGATGGCCCACGTCGCGAAGTCGTGCAGCGTGGTTCGGAAATCAGCTATTTCGAGCCAGGGCTTGAGCCGTTTACCCTGAACGGCGATTTCATCGTCGATTCGCTGCCTTCGCTGGTTTACACCGATTTCCGCCGCCTCGCGCCGTATTACGATTTTATCTCCGTCGGGCGCACCCGCATTGCCGACCGGCTTTGCGAAGTGATCCGCGTTGTCGCGCGTGACGGCACCCGGTATGGCTACATCGCCTGGCTCGACAGCGACACCCGTCTGCCGATGCGCGTCGATCTGCTGGATCGCGACGGCGAAACGCTGGAGCAGTTCCGTGTCGTCTCCTTTACCGTGAACGATAAGCCCGGCACAATGATGCAGAATCTGGCGAAAGCCTCGCTGCCGCCGCTGCTCTCCGTACCGGCGGGCGATGAGGTGAAGTTTGACTGGTCAGTCTCCTGGCTGCCGCAGGGCTTTACCGAAATATCCAGCAGTCGCCGACCGCTGCCTGGCATTGATTCGCCGGTGGAGTCGCGGCTCTATTCTGACGGGCTGTTTAGTTTTTCGATTAACGTGAACCGCGCCAGCGCCAACAGCAGCGAACAGATGCTGCGTACTGGCAGACGCACCGTCAGCACCGAAGTGCGCAATAATGCCGAAATCACGGTGGTGGGGGAGTTGCCGCCGCCGACGGCGAAGCGCATCGCGAGTAGTATCCGATTCAAGGTATCCCAATGATTAAAGAGTGGGCCACGGTAGTCTCGTGGCAAAACGGCGAAGCCGTACTTAGCTGCGACGTAAAAGCCTCCTGCAGCAGTTGCGCGTCCCGCGCCGGTTGCGGCACGCGCGTGCTGAACAAGCTGGGGCCGCAGAATACGCACTATATTAACGTGCCGAGCGAACAGCCGCTGGTGGCCGGTCAGAAAGTAGAGCTGGGCATCGCCGAAGGCAGCTTGCTTGGCTCCGCAATGCTGGTGTACCTGTCGCCGCTGTTGGGCCTGTTTATGATGGCCGGGATCTTCCAGGCGTTATTTGGCTCCGATCTTGCTGCAATGTGCGGCGCGGCGCTTGGCGGCGTGGGCGGTTTTCTGCTGGCGCGCGGCCTGTCGCCGACGTTCGCGTCGCGTGAAAGCTGGCAGCCGATTATTCTCAGCGTCGGCCTCCCGCCGGATGCGCTGCGCGTCGAAACCTCTCCTTCCTCAGACAGCCGGTAACCCGCCGGCTGCGTGGTTTTGCGCATCCTTTCCCTGAGATTTTCATTCGCCGTCTATGCTTAGCTGAGACGCAGTTTCCCCGCTTTCTGGTTGTAGTGTAGAATGCAGCGTTTCAGGCATAAGACAGCCAGAGACATCATGCTCAGTACCGCGCGTTGCGCCGAGCCTCTCAGGATTTATAAGGCATAAAAATCTCGCTATATGAAGAACATACGCAACTTTTCGATCATCGCTCACATCGACCACGGTAAATCGACGCTGTCTGACCGTATTATTCAAATTTGCGGCGGCCTTTCCGATCGCGAAATGGAAGCGCAGGTGCTGGATTCCATGGATCTGGAGCGCGAGCGCGGCATTACCATTAAAGCCCAGAGCGTGACGCTTGACTACAAAGCCTCCGACGGCGAAACCTACCAGCTTAACTTTATCGACACCCCCGGCCACGTGGACTTCTCCTATGAAGTTTCCCGCTCCCTCGCTGCGTGCGAAGGCGCGCTGCTGGTGGTGGACGCAGGGCAGGGCGTGGAAGCGCAGACCCTCGCCAACTGCTATACCGCGATCGAAATGGATCTCGAAGTGGTGCCGGTACTGAACAAAATTGACCTGCCTGCGGCCGATCCTGAGCGCGTGGCGGAAGAAATCGAAGATATCGTCGGCATCGACGCCACCGATGCGGTGCGCTGTTCGGCGAAAACCGGCGTTGGCGTGCAGGATGTACTGGAGCGTCTGGTGCGCGACATCCCTGCGCCGGAAGGCGATCCGGATGCCCCATTGCAGGCGCTGATCATCGACTCCTGGTTCGATAACTATCTGGGCGTGGTGTCACTGATCCGTGTGAAGAACGGCACCCTGCGCAAGGGCGATAAAGTCAAAGTCATGAGCACTGGTCAGACGTACAACGCTGACCGTCTTGGGATTTTCACGCCGAAACAGATTGACCGTACCGAGCTGAAATGCGGCGAGGTAGGCTGGCTGGTGTGCGCGATTAAAGACATTCTCGGCGCGCCGGTAGGCGATACCCTGACGCTTGCGCGCAACCCGGCGGAAAAAGCGCTGCCAGGCTTTAAGAAAGTGAAGCCGCAGGTTTACGCGGGTCTCTTCCCGATAAGCTCTGATGATTACGAGTCCTTCCGCGACGCGCTCGGCAAGCTGAGCCTCAACGACGCCTCCCTGTTCTACGAGCCGGAAAGCTCTACGGCGCTGGGCTTCGGCTTCCGCTGCGGCTTCCTCGGCCTGCTGCACATGGAGATAATCCAGGAGCGTCTGGAGCGCGAATACGATCTCGATCTCATCACTACGGCACCGACCGTTGTGTATGAAGTGCAGATGACCAACAACGAGGTGGTCTATGTCGACAGCCCGTCCAAGCTGCCGCCGCTGAACAATATTCAGGAGCTGCGCGAGCCTATCGCCGAGTGTCACATGCTGCTGCCGCAGGAATACCTCGGCAACGTCATCACGCTGTGCGTCGAAAAACGCGGCGTGCAGACCAACATGGTGTACCACGGCAATCAGGTTGCGCTGACCTATGAAATCCCGATGGCGGAAGTCGTGCTCGACTTCTTCGATCGTCTGAAGTCAACCTCGCGCGGTTACGCGTCGCTGGATTACAACTTCAAGCGCTTCCAGGCCTCGAACATGGTGCGTGTTGACGTACTGATCAACGGCGAGCGCGTCGATGCGCTGGCGCTGATCACCCACAACGACAACGCGCCGTACCGCGGCCGCGAGCTGGTGGAAAAGATGAAAGAACTGATCCCGCGCCAGCAGTTCGATATCGCCATTCAGGCGGCTATCGGTAACCACATTATTGCCCGCTCCACAGTGAAACAGCTGCGTAAAAACGTGCTGGCAAAATGCTACGGCGGCGACGTCAGCCGTAAGAAAAAGCTGTTGCAGAAACAGAAAGAGGGTAAAAAACGCATGAAGCAGGTCGGTAACGTCGAACTGCCGCAAGAAGCGTTCCTCGCCATTCTGCACGTTGGGAAAGACGGTAAATAATCTAAGGAGTTGGCATGGCGAATATGTTTGCCCTGATCCTGGTCATCGCAACGCTGGTGACGGGCATCTTGTGGTGCGTGGATAAATTTATCTTCGCGCCGAAGCGTCGCGAGCGCGCGGCGCTTGCCGCCACGGATGCGCAGGACGCAGGCGTGTCGAAGAAAGCGGGCCCGAAACCGGGCTGGCTGGAAACCGGCGCGTCGGTCTTCCCGGTTCTGGCCGTCGTTCTGGTGGTGCGCTCGTTTATCTACGAGCCGTTCCAGATCCCGTCAGGCTCAATGATGCCGACGCTGCTTATCGGCGATTTTATCCTCGTGGAGAAATTCGCCTACGGCATTAAAGATCCGATCTACCAGAAGACGCTTATCGAAACCGGCCATCCGAAGCGCGGCGACATCGCGGTATTTAAATATCCGGGCGATCCGCGCCTTGACTACATCAAGCGCGTGGTTGGTCTGCCGGGCGATAAAGTCAGCTACGATCCGGTGGCGAAAGAAGTGACCGTCCAGCCGAACTGCAGTTCAGGCCAGGCGTGCGCGAACGCGCTGCCGATCACCTATTCGAACGTCGAGCCGAGCGATTTCGTGCAGACCTTTGGCCGTCAGAGCGGCGGCGAGGCGAGCAGCGGTTTCTTCCAGGTACCGAAGAACGAAAGCAAAGACGGCGGCATCCGCCTGACCGAGCGTAAGGAAACCTTAGGCGACGTCACGCACCGCATTCTGACGGTGCCTATCGCGCAGGATCAGGTGGGTATTTACTACCGCCAGCAGGGCCAGCAGACCGGCACCTGGATTGTCCCGCCGGGTCACTACTTCATGATGGGCGACAACCGCGATAACAGCGCCGACAGCCGTTACTGGGGATTCGTACCGGAGGCTAATCTCGTGGGTAAAGCGACCGCTATCTGGATGAGTTTCGAGAAGCAGGAAGGTGAATGGCCGACAGGCGTGCGCCTGAATCGAATCGGCGGCATTCATTAACGAATTAAATCTGTTGGAACTAACGACATCCCCTGTCGTTGTGTATAGAATATTCCCCCGACGATTTCCGGCTGGCTCCCGCAAGGGAGCCACGGCACACGAAACAGCTTTGAACCCCTTCAGCCCTGTTCCGTGTGCTGAATTTTTGACGCATTCATTAATTGGTATCGCATGAACCCCATCGTAATTAATCGGCTTCAGCGAAAGCTGGGCTACACTTTTCATCATCAGGATCTGTTGCAGCAGGCATTAACGCATCGCAGTGCCAGCAGCAAACATAATGAGCGTCTGGAGTTTCTGGGTGACTCCATTTTAAGTTTCGTGATTGCGAACGCGCTGTATCACCGTTTCCCGCGCGTCGATGAAGGCGACATGAGCCGTATGCGCGCAACGCTTGTACGCGGCAATACGCTCGCTGAAATCGCGCGTGAATTTGAGCTGGGCGAGTGCCTGCGTCTTGGGCCGGGCGAGCTGAAAAGCGGCGGTTTTCGTCGCGAATCGATTCTTGCCGATACCGTTGAAGCTTTAATCGGCGGCATTTTCCTCGACAGCGATATTCAGACCGTCGAGCGCTTAATTCTCACCTGGTATCAAACACGTCTGGATGAAATCAGTCCGGGCGATAAACAAAAAGATCCTAAAACGCGTCTGCAGGAATATCTGCAGGGGCGCCATCTGCCGCTACCGTCTTACCTGGTAGTGCAGGTGCGTGGGGAAGCTCACGATCAGGAATTTACTATCCACTGCCAGGTAAGTGGCCTGAGCGAACCGGTGGTCGGCACGGGTTCCAGCCGCCGCAAAGCGGAGCAGGCAGCCGCTGAGCAGGCGCTGAAAAAACTGGAGCTGGAATGAGCGAAACCAAAACACACTGCGGATTTATCGCCATCGTTGGCCGCCCGAACGTCGGGAAGTCAACGCTGCTGAACAAACTGCTCGGGCAGAAAATTTCTATTACTTCCCGTAAGGCGCAAACCACGCGCCACCGTATCGTGGGCATTCACACCGAGGGCGAGTATCAGGCTATCTATGTTGATACCCCCGGCCTGCATATGGAAGAAAAACGCGCGATTAACCGCCTGATGAACAAAGCGGCCAGCAGCTCTATCGGCGACGTTGAGCTGGTGATTTTCGTGGTCGAAGGCACCCGCTGGACGCCGGACGACGAAATGGTCCTGAACAAACTGCGCGACGGTAAAGCGCCGGTCATTCTGGCGATCAACAAAGTGGATAACGTGCAGGATAAAGCGGAGCTGTTGCCGCATCTGCAGTTCCTGGGAAGCCAGATGAATTTCCTCGATATCGTGCCTCTCTCTGCGGAGACCGGCATGAATGTGGATACCATCGCGTCGATCGTGCGTAAGCACCTGCCAGAGGCGATTCACCACTTCCCGGAAGATTACATCACCGACCGCTCGCAGCGCTTTATGGCTTCCGAAATCATCCGTGAAAAACTGATGCGTTTCCTGGGCGCTGAGCTGCCGTATTCGGTGACGGTCGAAATTGAGCGTTTCGTAACGAACGAGCGCGGCGGTTACGACATCAACGGGCTGATCCTCGTTGAGCGCGAAGGGCAGAAGAAAATGGTGATTGGCAATAAAGGCGCCAAAATCAAAACCATCGGCATCGAAGCGCGTAAAGACATGCAGGACATGTTTGAAGCGCCGGTGCATCTTGAGCTGTGGGTTAAAGTGAAATCAGGCTGGGCCGACGACGAGCGCGCCCTGCGCAGTCTCGGTTACGTCGACGATCTTTAAGGCCATGTGATGGAAGGCTGGCAGCGAGCTTTTGTGCTCCACGCGCGTCCGTGGAGCGAAACCAGCCTGATTATTGATCTGTTTAGCGAAGAATCCGGGCGCGTGCGCGTTGTCGCCAAAGGCGCGCGCCGCAAACGCTCTAACCTCAAAGGCGCCCTACAGCCATTTACCCCGCTGCTGGTGCGCTGGAGCGGGCGCGGCGACGTCAAAAACCTCACCAGCGCCGAAGCCGTCTCCCTGGCGCTTCCGCTTTCCGGCATCACGCTATACAGCGGCCTGTACGTTAACGAACTGGTCGCGCGCGTGCTGGAGCCGGAAACCCGCTTTTCCGAGCTTTTCTTCGATTACCTGCACTGCATTCAGGCGCTGGCGGGCGCGACCGGCACGCCGGAGCCTGCGCTGCGCCGCTTTGAACTCGCGCTGCTCGGGCATCTGGGTTACGGCGTGGATTTTCTGCACTGCGCAGGCACCGGCGATGAAGTCGATGACGCCATGACCTACCGCTATCGTGAAGAGAAGGGCTTTATCGCGAGCCTGGTTATCGACAACACCTCCTTTACCGGCCGCCAGCTCAAAGCGCTCGCCACCCGCGATTTCCCCGATGCCGACACGCTGCGCGCCGCCAAGCGTTTCACGCGTATGGCGCTTAAACCCTATCTTGGCGGCAAACCGTTAAAAAGCCGCGAGCTGTTTCGCCAGTTTGTGCCGAAAAAACGTCCGCTTCCGCCGGAAGGCGAAACCGCCTGACCGCGCAACCATAGCCAGCCTTTCCCGACCAGGTGTAAACTGCCTGCACTTTTTGTCGATTTACGAGGATTGTCATGGCTGAATTGCTGTTAGGAGTCAACATCGACCACATCGCCACGCTGCGTAACGCTCGCGGCACGGCTTACCCGGACCCGGTACAGGCGGCGTTCATCGCCGAACAGGCCGGCGCGGATGGCATCACCGTTCACCTGCGCGAAGATCGCCGTCATATCACCGATCGCGATGTGCGTATCCTGCGCCAGACACTCCACACCCGTATGAATCTTGAGATGGCCGTCACCGAAGAGATGCTGGCCATCGCCTGCGAGACAAAGCCGCATTTCTGCTGCCTGGTGCCGGAAAAGCGTCAGGAAGTGACCACCGAAGGCGGCCTGGATGTCGCGGGTCAGCTCGATAAAATGCGCGACGCCTGTCAGCGTCTGGCGGCGGCGGGCATTCTGGTGTCGCTGTTTATCGACGCCGATAACGCGCAGATTGACGCCGCGGTCGCGGTCGGCGCGCCATATATTGAAATCCACACCGGCTGCTATGCGGATGCCGAAGACGACGCCACCCGCGTGCGCGAACTTGAGCGTATCGCCAAAGCCGCTACCTACGCCGCGAGCAAAGGCCTGAAAGTGAATGCCGGGCACGGGCTGACCTACCACAACGTCCAGGCGATTGCCGCGCTCCCGGAAATGCATGAGCTGAATATCGGCCACGCGATTATCGGACGCGCCGTGATGAGCGGCCTGAAAGAGGCGGTTTCTGAGATGAAACGTCTGATGCTGGAAGCGCGTCGCTAATGGCGATTCTGGGTCTGGGGACCGATATCGTGGAGATTGACCGCATCGAGGCGGTCATCTCCCGCTCCGGCGATCGGCTGGCGAAGCGGGTGCTGAGCGCGAACGAATGGGCGCAGTATCAGGAGCACCAGCAGCCGGTGCGCTTTCTGGCGAAACGCTTCGCGGTGAAAGAGGCGGCGGCGAAAGCCTTTGGCACCGGCATTCGCAACGGGCTGGCGTTTAATCAGTTTGAAGTGTTTAACGATGAGCTGGGAAAACCGAAGCTGCGGCTGTGGGATGAAGCTGAACGGCTGGCGGCGCGTATGGGCGTGACATCGGTACACGTCACGCTTGCCGATGAGCGGCACTATGCCTGCGCGACGGTGATTATCGAAAGCTAGATCTTATCGGCATGATGGAGCAGCACGAACTTATCCCACAGCTGCTCTTCATTTTCCGCATGAGCCGGATCCTTAATAATCGTATTCGGGATCGGGCACACTTTCTGACAGGTGGGCGTCTCGTAATGGCCCACGCACTCCGTGCAACGGCTGGTATCGATCTGATAAATGTTGTCTCCCATTGAGATAGCCTCGTTCGGGCACTCCGGCTCGCACATGTCACAGTTGATACATTTTTTAGTGATAAGCAGCGCCATCAGGAAAATCTCAGAAACAACACAAACAGGGCGGGCATTATACGCCCATTTGTTGCTCAGACCAGTTTTTTTACCAGCGCTTCGCTGTGGCGAATACGCTCCGGCGCTTTCTCCAGATCCTGCTGCACCAGCGCCATAAACAGCAAATCCGCGAGCATCATCTGGGCGGAAGTGGACGAGATAGCCGCGCTGCGCGTCGCCTGTTCTTCGGCAATGGTATAGAGACACTGCGTCGCGCGCTGTTGCAGCGCGTTTGGCGTAAAGCCGGTGATCGCGAGAATGCGCGCGCCCACGCGCAGCGCTTCGTCGGCGGCGAGGTTAATCTCGCGCCGCTCGCCGGAGTAGGAGAGCGCCACCAGCAAATCCTCCGGCTCCATCGCCTGTACGGTCGCCAGCAGCGCGTGCATATCCTGTTCGGCGACGGCATTGAGGCCAATTTTCATCAGCTTCCAGGAGAAGTTTTTCGCCACCAGCCCGGAAGCGCCGATGCCGGTCAGCACAATGCGCCGCGCATTACGCAGCAGTCCGACGCTCGCCAGCAGCTTCTCTTCCGGGTTGATATCCAGCGACGCGTGCATCGCCGCGACATTTTCTTTGATGAGCTTTTCGCCCACCAGACGCAGCGGGTCGTCGCCCAGGATCTCGTTATGTACCGCGACCGAGTGAATGTTGCTCTGGCTGGCGAGCGCTTCGCTGATGGCAAGTTTCAGGGCCGGAAACCCCTTATAACCCAGCTTCTGGGAAAACTTCACCACGCTCGACTGACTGACGCCCGCTTCCGCCGCTAACTGCTGAGAGCTTAAATGACGGGCGTAGTCAGGAAACTGAAGCAAAAAGTCGGCAAGCTTTCGGTCGCTTTGCGCCAGCGTCGGGTATCGCTGGCGGATAAGGATCAGGGTATTCATCAACGCCTCCGGCTGGATTAAGTGTGATCGGCTTTTCATTGCCGGGAAATTGACTCGCCACTTTGAATTTTATATTCCATTATAGCGTCATCATTATGAATTAAAAATTCAGAGGTGCAATATGAATCTTGGCTCGCTGGTCTCAGAAACCCGAAACCCCGCTACGCGGGATCTCGACGCGCTCCCGACGCTTGAGATGCTGATGCGTTTTAACGAAGAAGACAAGCGTGTGGCGCACGCCGTCAGTGAAACATTGCCGGACGTGGCGAAGGCGGTGGACGCGGCGGCGACGGCGCTAAAAAGCGGCGGACGGCTCATCTACATGGGCGCTGGCACCAGCGGGCGCCTCGGCGTGCTGGACGCCTCGGAGTGTCCGCCGACGTTCGGCGTGCCGCATGGCGTGGTAGTCGGGCTTATCGCAGGCGGCCCTGGCGCGCTGCTGAAAGCTGTCGAAGGCGCGGAAGATAACGCGCAGCTCGGCGAGGACGATCTCAAAGCCATCGGGCTTACCGCGCGCGATATGGTGGTGGGGCTGGCGGCATCCGGGCGCACGCCGTATGTCATTGGCGGCCTGAAGTACGCCCGCGCGCTGGGCTGTGCGACGGCAGCCATCTCCTGCAACCCCGGCTCGCCGATAGCCGAAGCGGCGGAAATCGCCATTTCGCCCGTGGTCGGCCCGGAGGCGCTCACTGGCTCCACGCGCCTGAAATCCGGTACCGCGCAGAAGTTGGTACTCAACATGATCTCCACCGGCGCGATGGTGAAGTGCGGCAAGGTGTACCAGAACCTGATGGTGGATATGAAAGCGACCAACGTCAAACTGGTGGATCGCGCCTGCCGGATGGTGATGGAAGCGACCGGCGTCACGCGTGACGAGGCCGAAGCGGTGCTTGCCCAGACCGATTATGAAGTGAAACCCGCGATTTTAATGGTGCTGACCGGGCTGGACGCGCAGGCCGCCCACGCGCGCCTTGCGGCGCATAACGGCTTTTTAAGAGCGGCGTTGCAGCCGTAAGGGGACGTAACGTATGGAAAAATCGACGACGCTCGCCACGCAGATCCTCAAGGGCGTGGGCGGTGAAGGTAATATTTTACGGCTGGAAAACTGCATGACGCGCGTGCGCCTTGAACTGCGCGACGAGAGCCTGATGGATCTCCCGGCGCTGAAGGCGCTGCCCGGCATCAGCGGCTATGTGAAGCAGGGCGAGCAGCATCAACTGATTGCCGGCCCCGGACGCGCCGCGCAAGTCGTCGATGCGATGCGCGCGCAGATGCAGGGCGCGTCGTCCACCGGACCGGCGATTGATGATGCCGCGCGTACCAGGGCTCAGGCGAAAGCGCGCTACAAAGCGCCGATGAGCGATGCGCTGCGCCAGCTCGCAAACGTGTTTATTCCGCTTATCCCGGCGTTCATCGCCTCGGGGCTGATTACCGGGATTATCAATATCCTCAAACGCCCGGATATCGTCGGCGGCTTCGCCACCAGCTATCCGAACCTGCTGGGACTGCTGGGCATTTTCGGCAGCGCCGTGTTCGCTATCATGAATATTCTGGTCGGCGTTAACGCCGCGCGGGTGTTTGGCGGCTCAGCGGCGATGGGCGGCGTGATGGCGGGTATTCTCTCCAGCCCGCAGCTGGCGCAGATTACGCTCTTCGGCGAGCCGTTACAGCCGGGACGAGGCGGCGTCATCGCCGTGCTGCTGGTGGTGATGCTGATGTGCTGGCTTGAGAAAAAACTGCGTAACCTGCTGCCGGTCTCGGTCGAACTTATCCTCAACCCGCTGCTGACGACGCTTATCACCGGCGCGGTCGCCATCGTGGCGCTGCAACCGCTTGGCGGCTGGATTTCGGAAACCATCGCGCACGGCGCGTCGCTCGCTATCGATAAAGGCGGGCTGCTGGTGGGCGCGGTGCTGGCGGGCACGTTTTTACCGCTGGTGCTGACGGGCCTGCATCAGGGGCTGGTGCCCATTCACGTCGAGCTGGTTCAGGCGCACGGCTATAACGCGCTGTTCCCGATCCTGGCGATGGCGGGCGTCGGGCAGATTGGCGCGTCGCTGGCGGTGCTGCTGAAAACCCGCAACGCGCGGCTGAAAAAGGTGATCAAAGGCGCGCTGCCGGTCGGTTTGCTCGGCATCGGCGAGCCGCTCATCTTCGGCGTGACGCTGCCGCTCGGGAAACCGTTTATCGGCGCATGCCTTGGCGGGGCGGCAGGCGGCGCGATTATCAGCTACTTTAAAGTGGCGACGGTTATCACTTTCGGCATCTCCGGGCTACCGCTGGCGCTCACCATCGTGACCGGAAAAGTGACGCTCTATCTGTTAGGCTATCTGGTAGCGGTGATCGCCGGTTTTCTGTTTACGTGGTTCCTGGGCTTTAACGATCCAGAGGAGTAAGGTTTGGCCAATAACGAGCGTCGGGTAGTGTTTTTCGATCTGGATGGCACATTGCATCAACAGGATATGTTCGGCACCTTTATGCGCTATCTGCTGCGGCGTCAGCCGCTCAACCTGCTGCTGGTTATTCCTCTGCTGCCCGTTATCCTTGGCGGGCTGCTAATCAAAGGACGCGCCGCCCGCTGGCCGATGAGCCTGCTGCTCTGGGGTTGTACCTTCGGCCACAGCGAGGCGCGTCTTAAAGCGCTTGAGAAAGCCTTTGCCGCGTGGTTCCGCACGCATGTCGTCACCTTTCCGGTGGTGCACGAGCGCCTGACCGGCTACCTCACCAGCACCGACGCCGACGTCTGGCTCATCACCGGCTCGCCGCAGACGCTGGTGGAACAGGTCTATTACGATACCCCGTGGCTGCCGCGCGTGAATGTCATCGCCAGCCAGATGGAGCGCCGCTTCGGCGGCTGGGTATTGACGCTGCGCTGTCTCGGCCATGAAAAAGTGGCGCAACTGGAGCGCCAGATTGGCACACCGCTGCGTCTCTATAGCGGCTACAGCGACAGCAAGCAAGATAATCCGCTACTTTACTTCTGCCAGCATCGCTGGCGCGTCACGCCGCAAGGGCAGCTGCAGCAGCTCGAATAAGGCGCGTTTCGCAACCCATAAACGGTGTGTATAATGCCGCCCGCCTTATACTCCCGGAGAAGCTTGTGTCACAGACTGAACTCACCCATGAATACTGGATGCGCCACGCCCTGACGCTGGCGCAGCGCGCCTGGGACGAGGGTGAAGTGCCGGTAGGCGCGGTGCTGGTGCACAATAATCAGGTCATTGGCGAAGGCTGGAATCGCCCGATTGGCCGCCACGATCCGACCGCGCACGCGGAGATCATGGCGCTGCGCCAGGGCGGGCTGGTGCTGCAAAACTACCGTCTGTTGGATACCACGCTGTATGTCACGCTTGAGCCCTGCGTCATGTGCGCAGGCGCGATGGTGCACGGGCGAATTGGCACGCTGGTGTTCGGGGCGCGCGACGCCAAAACCGGCGCGGTGGGCTCGCTGATGGATATCACCGGGCACCCCGGCATGAATCATCAGGTGCAGGTCATCGAGGGGATACTGGCGACAGAGTGTTCGGCAATGTTGAGTGCGTTTTTCCGACAGCGCCGGCTTGAGAAAAAGGCCCTAAAGGAAGCGGCGAAAACGGCGACGGGAACAGACCCTGCGGCGTGATATTCGCAGGGTAACTTTGCACAAGCTTAGGCTGCGCCGCCGCGGCGGCCTGTTTTTCCTTCTCCAGCAGATAACCGACCAGGCTTATCTGGTATTTGCGGATATTCTCCACATACGCATAGGCTTCATGACCGCGCGCGTAGCCGTAAGTGAGCTTGCTGTAATAGGGGCGCTGGCTTAGCAGCGGCAACCGCTGTTTTACGTCCGACCAGCTATCCGGATTGCCTTTTTGCTTCGCCGTCAGCGCTCGGGCGTCCAGCATATGCGCGTACCCCATGTTATATGCCGCCAGCGCAAACCAAATCCGTTCTTCCTCCGGCACGCCTTCCGGCACTTTACTCATCATATCTTTCAGATAGCGCGCGCCGCCGCTGATGCTCTGTTCGGCGTCAAGGCGGTCGGTCAGGCCCAGGCTCTGGGCGGTATTGCGGGTTAGCATCATCAGCCCGCGCACGCCGGTCGGGGAGGTGGCCTGGCTATCCCAGTGGGATTCCTGATACGAGATGGCCGCCAGCAGCCGCCAGTCGATATCGGTCGCATACTTCTCAAACAGCGGCTGTAGTTCCGGCAGTACGCTGTCCACGGCGCGCAGGAAGCTGCGGGTATCCACATAATCGAAATCGTTGCCATGGCCGAGATACTTCTCTTCCAGACGCGCCAGCGTGCCGTCTTCATTGATCTGATTAAAGAAATCAAGCAGGGCGGCGGAGAGTGAGTTATCGCTGCTGCGGCGGCTGAACCACGTCACCGGCTGTTCGTCGCTGAGGTCGAGCGCGACCGCGAGCTGCGGGTGGACGCGCTGGAGCAGGCCGATGGCGACCGAATCGGCGATGGTGTAGTCCAGCGTTCCCTGCGCCACTTGCAACATCAGCTCGTTACTGCTGAGTTTCGGGTCGACATGCCAGCTTAAGTCCGGGTATTTGTTCGCTTTGAGCTGTTCAAGCTCGCTCTGCGCCACATGGCCGGGCGCAATGGTCAGTTGCCCCTCTTTTATACTGGCGAGGCTGCGCGGTCGAAGGCTGCCGACGCGGTAAACCATCTGCTGCGACACCGAGTAGTAAATCGGGCCCGCCTGGTAGTGCTGGCTGCGCGCTTCGTTATAGACCAGACCTGCGGCAAGCAGATCGGCCTCGTTATTGTCGAGATCGTCAAAAAGCTGATTGATGTTCTGGCGCACGGTGACTTCAAGCTTCACGCCCAGATAGTCGGCAAACGCCTGGCTTAGCTCGTAATCGAGCCCGGAGATGGTTTCATTGGCGCGGTACATAGTCAGCGGCGTAGCGATGGTACTGACGCGCAAAACCCCCCGCGCCTGAATCGCGGCGATACGGTTATCGGCTTTGCCGGACCAGGGGATGGCCGGCCATAAGGCCACTGCCAGCAGCAGGGTAACGACGCCGATGAGCAGATAATTAAGCTTTAATTTTTTCAATTAGTTAATTCTCTGCGTTGCCTCGGGGCTCAGCGAACAATCGTTAGTAAACCGTTTCGTTTGAATGGCATGGAGCGGCATTTTGCGTAACAAAGCGCCACTTGGCAACTAATTAGAGGAATCGGCCACACCAAACGTTAACGCGACGGCGGGATTTTATTTCTACGCAAACGGTTTCGTCAGCGCGCCGGATTCACTATAATGACGCCCGTTTTCCCCCTTGCGCCCACTGAGGTGCCCTCCGGCGCTTCGAAGACGAGAGATTAGATGATGGAAATTCTGCGTGGTTCGCCCGCTCTGTCGGCATTTCGTATTAATAAACTGCTGGCTCGTTTCAAAGACGCTCACCTTCCGGTGAAGACCATTTATGCCGAGTATGTCCATTTCGCTGACCTCGCCGCACCGCTGAATGCCGAAGAGCACGCGCGCCTTGAGCGCCTGCTGCAATATGGCCCGAGCCTTGCGGGCCACGCGCCGTCAGGCCGTCTGCTGCTGGTGACGCCGCGTCCCGGCACCATCTCTCCCTGGTCTTCTAAAGCGACAGATATTGCCCATAACTGCGGGCTCGGCCAGGTAAAACGCCTGGAGCGCGGCGTGGCATACTATCTCGATGTCGATCCAACCGCGGGCGACGACGCCTGGCGTCAGATTTCAGCCGTGCTGCATGACCGCATGATGGAGAGCGTCTTCGGCGCGCTGGAAGACGCCGCACGGCTTTTCTCGCATCACGAACCCACGCCGGTACAGAGCGTGGATCTGCTGGGGCAGGGCCGTCAGGCGCTGGCGGACGCCAATGTGCGTCTGGGGCTGGCGCTGGCCGATGATGAAATCGACTACCTGCAGGAGGCGTTCACCCGCCTGGGGCGCAACCCGAACGACATCGAACTCTATATGTTCGCGCAGGCTAACTCTGAGCACTGCCGCCACAAAATTTTCAACGCCGACTGGGTTATCGACGGCGAAAAACAGCCGAAGTCGCTGTTTAAGATGATCAAAAACACCTTTGAGAAGACGCCGAATTTCGTGCTCTCCGCGTATAAAGACAACGCGGCGGTCATGGAAGGTTCGTCTGTGGGCCGCTTCTATGCCGATCACGACGCGGGCCGCTACGCTTTCCATCAGGAACCTGCGCATATTCTGATGAAAGTCGAAACCCATAACCACCCGACCGCCATTTCACCGTGGCCAGGGGCGGCGACAGGCTCCGGCGGTGAAATCCGCGATGAAGGCGCGACGGGCCGCGGCGCGAAGCCGAAAGCGGGCCTGGTGGGCTTTTCCGTTTCGAACCTGCGCATTCCGGGCTTTGAGCAGCCGTGGGAAGAAGATTTCGGCAAGCCGGATCGCATCGTCACCGCGCTCGACATCATGACCGACGGCCCGCTCGGCGGCGCGGCGTTCAACAACGAATTCGGTCGTCCGGCGCTGAACGGCTATTTCCGTACCTATGAAGAGAAAGTGGCCAGCCACAATGGCGAAGAGCTGCGCGGCTACCACAAGCCCATTATGCTGGCAGGCGGCATCGGCAACATTCGCGCCGATCATGTGCAGAAAGGCGACATTCCGCCAGGCGCGAAGCTGATTGTGCTCGGCGGCCCGGCGATGAATATCGGCCTCGGCGGCGGCGCGGCGTCCTCGATGGCGTCCGGCCAGTCTGACGCCGATCTCGATTTCGCCTCGGTACAGCGCGATAACCCGGAGATGGAGCGCCGTTGCCAGGAAGTGATCGACCGCTGCTGGCAGCTTGGCGAGGCCAACCCTATCGTATTTATCCATGACGTCGGCGCGGGCGGTCTGTCCAACGCCATGCCGGAGCTGGTGAGCGACGGCGGGCGCGGCGGGCGTTTTGAACTGCGCGATATTTTAAGCGACGAGCCGGGCATGAGCCCGCTGGAAGTCTGGTGTAACGAATCCCAGGAGCGCTACGTGCTGGCCGTCGCGCCCGAGCAGCTGGCGCTGTTTGACGAGCTGTGCCGCCGCGAGCGCGCGCCGTACGCCGTGATCGGCGAGGCGACTGAAGCGCAGCACCTCACGCTTAACGACAGTCACTTCGATAACCAGCCGGTAGATATGCCGCTTGACGTTCTGCTCGGCAAAACCCCGAAAATGACCCGCGACGTCACGCGCTTACAGGCCGAAGGCCAGCCGTTCGATCGTGCGGGCATCATGCTTGCCGACGCGGTGAAGCGCGTGCTGCATCTGCCGACGGTGGCGGAGAAAACGTTCCTGGTGACCATTGGCGATCGCACCGTAACCGGCATGGTGGCGCGCGATCAGATGGTCGGCCCGTGGCAGGTGCCGGTGGCGAACTGCGCGGTAACCACCGCCAGCCTCGACAGCTACTACGGCGAAGCGATGGCGATAGGCGAGCGCGCGCCGGTGGCGCTGCTGGACTTCGCCGCCTCCGCTCGCCTGGCGGTAGGCGAAGCGCTCACTAACATTGCGGCGACCCAAATCGGCGACATTAAACGCCTGAAACTCTCCGCCAACTGGATGGCGGCGGCGGGGCACCCTGGCGAAGACGCCGGTCTCTACGCCGCCGTCAAAGCGGTGGGCGAGGAGCTTTGCCCGCAGCTTGGCCTGACCATTCCGGTCGGCAAAGATTCGATGTCGATGAAAACCCGCTGGCAGCAGGATGGCGAACAGCGCGAGATGACCTCGCCGCTGTCGCTGGTGATCTCCGCCTTCGCCCGTGTGGAAGATGTGCGCCGCACCGTGACGCCGGAACTCACCACCGAAGATAACGCGCTGCTGTTTATCGATCTCGGCAATGGCCATAACGCGCTGGGCGCGACGGCGCTGGCGCAGGTCTATCGTCAGCTTGGCGACAAGCCTGCCGACGTGCGCGACGCCGGTCAGCTGAAATGCTTCTACGACGCCATCCAGGCGCTGGTGGCGCAGCGTAAACTGCTGGCCTACCACGACCGCTCCGACGGCGGCCTGCTGGTGACGCTGGCGGAAATGGCCTTTGCCGGTCACTGCGGCATCGAGGCGGATATCGCCGCCCTCGGCGACGACGCGCTGGCGGCGCTGTTTAACGAAGAGCTGGGCGCGGTGATTCAGATTGCCGCCGCCGAGCGCGAGCAGGTAGAGCGCGTATTGAAAGATCACGGTCTTGGCGAATGCACGCACTACCTTGGTAAGGCCGTGGCCAGCGATCGCTTCACGCTGACGGCGGGCGACAGCGTGGTGTACAGCGAAAGCCGCACCCAGCTTCGCATGTGGTGGGCGGAAACCACCTGGCAGATGCAGCGTCTGCGCGATAACCCGGCGTGCGCGGATCAGGAACATCAGGCGAAAGCCAATGACAGCGATCCGGGCCTCAACGTGAAACTGACGTTCGATATCAAAGAAGATATCGCCGCGCCGTTTATCGCCACCGGCGCGCGCCCGAAAGTCGCGGTACTGCGCGAGCAGGGCGTTAACTCTCATGTCGAGATGGCGGCAGCGTTCCACCGCGCGGGCTTTGAGGCTATCGATGTGCATATGAGCGATCTGCTTGCCGGTCGTCGCGGTCTCGGCGATTTCCATACGCTCGTCGCCTGCGGCGGCTTCTCTTACGGCGACGTGCTGGGCGCAGGCGAAGGCTGGGCGAAATCCATCCTGTTCAATGACCGCGTGCGTGACGAGTTCACCGAGTTTTTCCACCGTCCGCAGACGCTGGCGCTTGGGGTCTGTAACGGCTGCCAGATGATGTCCAATCTGCGTG
Source organism: Cronobacter turicensis (assembly GCF_041222865.1). Classification (NCBI taxonomy): domain Bacteria; kingdom Pseudomonadati; phylum Pseudomonadota; class Gammaproteobacteria; order Enterobacterales; family Enterobacteriaceae; genus Cronobacter; species Cronobacter turicensis. The sequence goes on from NZ_CP165997.1 coordinate 1,080,623, forward strand.
AACTGATCCCCGGCAGCGAACTGTGGCCGCGCTTTGTGCGTAACCAGTCCGATCGTTTTGAAGCGCGCTTCAGCCTGGTGGAAGTGACCGCCAGCCCGTCGCTGCTGCTGGACGGCATGACCGGCTCCCATATGCCGATTGCGGTTTCTCACGGCGAAGGCCGCGTGGAAGTGCGCGACGACGCGCATCTGGCGGCGCTTGAGAGCAAAGGCCTGGTGGCGCTGCGCTATATCGATAACTTCGGCGCAGTGACGGAAACCTACCCGGCGAACCCGAACGGCTCCCCGAACGGGATCACGGCGGTGACCAGCGAAAGCGGGCGCGTCACTATCATGATGCCGCACCCGGAACGCGTGTTCCGCACCGTGGCGAACTCCTGGCATCCGGCGAACTGGGGCGAGGACAGCCCGTGGATGCGCATTTTCCGCAACGCGCGCAAACAGCTCGGTTAATCCCGTTCGTTTTAATCCTGATAAAGGCCTCGCAAGAGGCCTTTTATCTTTGCGCGTCTTTCTCAGCCCTGTGCGATTTCGGTATGTGTCGGTAAATTGCGACAACGGCAGGATCACGGTGTCTCTAATTTGCGACATTTAACTCATTGATTTATATGGGCCATAAAAAGCAGCGAGGGAAGTGTTGGGGTTTAGCGACACTCTGGTCAAAAATAACGCGAAACTTTGAAGCGGCTCATATAATTAAATGCATTATATAACAGACAGTTATGATTTATGTAGAAAACCTGGCACGGTTACTGCATAATAACAGTCAGTGGCTCATTCACCTTCTTATGTCAGCCCCATAGCGAGCGCTACATAAACTTCGAATGACGCACTAAAAGGTGCCTGCCGTCCAACTGCTGATCATAGCGCTGCTATTTCAGAACCCCGGGCGACACGTTGAGTAAGGCACCGCCTGATTCCATCACAAAGGCAGGGTTAATCCCCTGCCTTTGTTGTTTTTTGCGTTTGGCTTTGCACCGGCGCGCCTCTCGGTTAGCATCGGGCTTTTGCAACCACTTCGGGATAACGCTGTGAAACGCTGGCCTGCTTTTCCCCGCTCGCTTCGCCAACTGGTCATGATGGCTTTCTTACTGGTGATGGTGCCGCTGCTGTTTCTCGCCTGGCAGGCCTGGCAGAGCCTCAACACGTTAAGCGCCCAGGCGGCGCAGACCAACACGCTGACCCAGATGGACGCCCGGCGCAGCGAGGCGATGACCAATATCGCGCTCGAAATGGAACGCAGCTACCGCCAGTACTGCGTACTGGATGACGTCACCCTGGCGAAAGTCTACGAAAGCCAGCGCCAGCGCTATTCCCGGATGCTGGAGGCGCAGGCGGGCGTGCTGCCCGATGCGAAACTCTACAAAGCCCTGCGCCAGAGTCTGGTGGATCTGGCGTCGCTGGAGTGTCATAACAGCGGCCCGAAGCCGGACGCCGCCGCGCGTCTGGAAGCGTTCGCCGATACGAATACGCGTCTGGTGCAGGCCACCCGCGCCGTCATTTACGCCCGCGGCCAGCAGCTTCAGCAAGAGATTGCCGCGCGCGGTCGGCTGTTTGGCTGGCAGGCGCTGGCGCTGTTTCTCGCAAGCCTCGCGCTGGTGCTGCTCTTTACGCGAATGATTATCGGCCCGGTCAAAGGCATCGAGCGGATGATCAACCGGCTGGGCGAGGGGAAATCGCCCGGCACCACGATAATGTTTAAAGGTCCGCGCGAACTGCGATCGGTGGGTCAGCGCATTATCTGGTTAAGCGAACGTCTCGCGTGGCTTGAATCCCAGCGCCACCAGTTTCTGCGTCATATCTCCCATGAATTAAAAACGCCGCTCGCCAGCATGCGCGAGGGCACCGAACTGCTTGCCGATCAGGTCGTCGGGCCGCTCACTGCGGAGCAGCGCGAAGTGGTGGAAATTCTCGATACCAGCAGCCGCAACCTGCAAACGCTGATAGAACAACTGCTTGATTACAATCGCAAACTGGCTGGCGGCGCGGTGGAGCTTGAAAAAGTGGATCTGGCGCCGCTGGTGGAGATGGTTATCACCTCACACAGTCTGCCGGCGCGGGCTAAAATGATGCATACCGACGTGTCGCTGGCTGACGCGCCTTGTCTGGCGGAGCCGATGCTGCTGATGAGCGTGCTGGATAATCTCTACTCCAATGCGGTGCACTACGGACGCGAATCCGGTACCATTTATCTGCGTAGCCGCCGCCTTAACAATACGGTATGTATTGAGGTGGCGAATACCGGCACGCCCATTCCTGAGGCGGAACGGCAAATGATTTTTGAGCCCTTTTATCAGGGAAGCCATCAACGTAAAGGGGCGGTGAAAGGCAGCGGCCTGGGCCTGAGCATCGCACAGGATTGCATCCGACGTATGCACGGCGAACTGCGTCTGGTGGAGGATGACACCGCCGACGTCTGTTTTCGTATCGCATTACCGCTCTTTGACCCGGAACGATTAAAAAAATGAATTCACGTCTGGTAAGCGCATGGCGCAGCCTGCGCTCGCGCGGCACACCGTTTTTCTCTCTTCGCACGCGGGCGTGTTCCGTACTGTTGCCATGCCTTCTGGCAGGCTGCGTGCAAAGCCCGGTTTCGAGCCACATCAAACAAACGCACGATCCTAAAATGCCGGAACAACAGCTGGCGGATTTTCTCTTTACCGAGTGTTCAGGCATCTGGCAGCTCTCCGGCACAAATGTCGAGAATAACCCGCTGTTCTGGCTGCGCGGCATGGACTGCGCGGAACGTCTTGCGCCTGCCGAGGCGCGCGCGCAGGCGCGTCGTTTCCCGGACGACACCTGGCAGCACGCCTTCCGGCGCGGCATTTTGCTCGCCAACGCCCGTATCACGCCTGCCGAGCGCCGCGGCTATCTCACGACGCTCAGCGCCACCGCCGGCGAGATCCCCGCGCACGTGCGCCCGCTGTATGAGGCCTGGCGCGACGGCCAGGCGGCGCAGCTCGCCCTCTCGGAAGAGCGCGGCCGCTACAGCAAGCTTCAGGAAAGCACCGACAGCGAGCTGGACGCCCTGCGCGAGCAGCAGCGCCACCTGCGCAGCCAGCTTGAGCTCACCACCCGCAAGCTGGAAAACCTGACCGATATCGAACGGCAGCTCTCCACGCGCAAAAGCGCGGGCGGCTATATTCAGGACAGCAGCCACAGCCCGGAGGACGCGGAGAAAGACAACGCCGCGCCAGCCGATAAGGGCGCTGCGCCTACGCAGGAGGAGACCAAACCATGACGCAGCATAAACCCGCGCGCCTGTTGCTGGTGGATGACGATCCGGGCCTGCTGAAACTGCTGGGCCTGCGCCTGACCAGCGAAGGGTTTACGGTCGAGACCGCCGAAAGCGGCCATGAAGGGCTGCGCATTTTAGGGCGCGAGAAAATCGATCTGGTGATTAGCGATTTGCGGATGGATGAAATGGACGGCATGCAGCTTTTCGCCGAGATCCAGAAGCTCCAGCCGGGCATGCCGGTGATCATTCTGACCGCGCACGGCTCGATCCCCGATGCGGTCGCCGCGACCCAGCAGGGCGTTTTCAGCTTTCTCACCAAGCCGGTGGATAAAGACGCGCTGTATAAAGCTATCGACGACGCGCTGGCCCATGCCGCGCCTGCGGGCGACGAGCAGTGGCGGGAGACGATTGTCACCCGCAGCCCGGCGATGCTGCGCCTCCTGGAGCAGGCGCATATGGTGGCGCAGTCGGACGTCAGCGTGCTGATTAACGGCCAGAGCGGCACCGGGAAAGAGATTCTGGCGCAGGCTATCCATAACGCCAGCCCGCGCGCTAAAAACGCATTTATCGCTATTAACTGCGGCGCGTTGCCGGAGCAATTGCTGGAGTCCGAGCTGTTCGGCCACGCGCGCGGCGCGTTTACCGGCGCGGTCAGCAGTCGTGAAGGGCTGTTTCAGGCGGCGGAAGGCGGCACGCTGTTTCTGGATGAGATTGGCGATATGCCGGTGCCGTTGCAGGTCAAACTGCTGCGCGTATTGCAGGAGCGCAAAGTGCGCCCGCTCGGCAGTAACCGCGATATTGATATCAACGTGCGGATTATCTCCGCTACCCACCGCGATCTGCCGAAGGCGATGGCGCGCGGCGAGTTTCGTGAAGATCTCTTTTATCGCCTGAACGTAGTGAACTTAAAGATCCCGGCATTGCAGGAGCGGGCGGAAGATATCCCGCTGCTCGCCAACCATCTGCTGCGTCAGGCGGCAGACCGGCATAAGCCGTTCGTGCGCAGCTTCTCTACCGATGCGATGAAGCGTTTGATGGCGGCGAGCTGGCCGGGCAACGTGCGCCAGCTGGTGAACGTGATTGAGCAGTGCGTGGCGCTAACCTCCGCGCCCGTCATTAGCGAAGCGCTGGTGGAGCAGGCGCTGGAGGGCGAAAACACGGTGCTGCCGACGTTTGTCGAGGCGCGCAATCAGTTTGAGCTCAACTACCTGCGCAAGCTGCTGCAAATCACCAAAGGCAACGTGACGCACGCCGCGCGGATGGCCGGGCGCAACCGCACGGAATTCTATAAATTACTGGCCCGCCATGAGCTTGAGGCGAATGATTTTAAAGAGTAGTTTTTGATGCCCAAACCGCCGCAAGGTATGGTAATTTGAGCAACCGATTACGCGAATTGAATCGCCGTGCAGGCGCTGGCAGGAATTAAGGATCCACCATGAAAAAGATTGATGCGATTATTAAACCCTTCAAACTCGATGACGTACGTGAAGCGCTGGCGGAAGTCGGGATCACCGGGATGACGGTGACCGAAGTGAAAGGGTTTGGTCGTCAGAAAGGGCATACCGAGCTCTATCGCGGCGCAGAGTATATGGTGGATTTCCTGCCGAAGGTGAAAATCGAGATCGTGGTGACCGACGATATCGTCGATACCTGCGTGGATACGATTATCCGTACCGCCCAGACCGGTAAAATCGGCGACGGCAAGATTTTCGTTTTCGACGTCGCGCGCGTGGTGCGTATCCGTACCGGCGAGGAAGACGACGCCGCGATTTAAGCGTGCGCGGCAAACAAAAAAAGCAGGTCCGTGGACCTGCTTTTTTTATGTCCGGCGTTCATGGGGCGCGCAAGTAAATGGTGGGTGCGCTGCGCTTACCCACCCTACAGGATGTTGGCGAAGGTAGTGGGTGCGCTTCGCACTCGCCGAACCGCGCACAAAACGCCGAACCCTTACAACACCTTATGCGGGCCGAAACACTCGTAATGAATGTTCTCTTTATTCACGCCCAGGCTCACTAACTGCTCCGCGGCGAACTGCATAAATTTCACCGGGCCGCAGACATAAAACTGCATGCCGGGCGTGGTCACGTGCGCCTCATGATCGCGAAGCGCCATCAACCCTTCGCTGTTGTAACGGCCCGCGCTGCGATCGGCGTCGCTCGGCACGCGATACCAGACGTGGCGGGTAAAGCGGGGCAGTTTCGCGCCAAGCTGCGCCACTTCATCGGTAAACGCATGCACGTCGCCGCTTTCCGCCGCGTGATACCAGTTCACCTGCGCCGGATGCTGCGCGCTTGCCAGCGTATCGAGCATCGCCAGCATCGGCGTCTGACCCACGCCCGCGGAGATAAGCGTCACCGGCGTCTGCGGCTCGACATCCATAAAGAAATCACCCGCCGGGGCGGCCAGATGAATCACATCGCCCGGCTGCGCATGCTGGTGCAGCCAGTTCGACACCTGGCCTTCGCCTTCGCGTTTCACCGCGATGCGATAGCTTTTGCCATTCGGCTTGCGGGTAAGCGAATACTGGCGAATCTCCTGATGCGCGAACTCCTGCGGCTTGATCCAGACGGCGGTGTACTGGCCGGGCAGGTAATCAGCGACCGGGCCGCCATCCACCGGCTCCAGCTCAAAGCTTGTGACAATCGCGCTCTGCGGCGTTTTACTCACGATGCGAAATTCGCGTGTGCCTTCCCAGCCGCCGGTTTTCCGGGCGTTGCTCTGGTAAATCTCGGCTTCGCGAGTGATAAACACGCCCGCTAACACGCCGTAGGCTTTACCCCAGGCATCCAGCACCTCCTGGCCTGGGCTGAACATCTCGTCGAGCGTCGCCAGCAGGTGCTCGCCCACGATGTTGTACTGCGCCGGTTTGATATTAAAACTGGTATGTTTTTGCGCGATTTTCTCCACCGCAGGCAGCAGAGCCGCGAGATTTTCAATGTTGGCGGCGTAGGCGCAAATAGCGTTGAACAGCGCTTCACGCTGATCGCCATTGCGCTGGTTGCTCATGTTGAAAATCTCTTTCAGCTCCGGGTTATGCGTAAACATCCGGTCATAAAAGTGAGCGGTGAGTTTCGGGCCAGTCTGCGCCAGCAGCGGGATGGTGGATTTCACGACGGCGATGGTTTGACTATCCAGCATGATTGCTTCCTTCCGGTTTTTATAAAATGTATTTTAAATGCATCTTATAAAAAATACCTGCACGTTGTAAATGGTTTTATCAGGCTTATGAATGATGCGCATCACAGATGAAAAAAAGGCCGGTTCAACGTGAAAATAAGTCGCGTAAACCGTGCGTTTGCTTAATCGTTCAAACCCTTGCGCCACGCCATGCCAATCGTTTGCGTAAAAACCTCTGTCAAGACCTATCTTCATCCTGCCAATCGGTTTACACTGTTGGCCGTCGCCCCAAAAGGGCCCCTAATTGCAGTACATTTTATTGTCAGCTGAGTCAGGAGATGCGGATGTTAAAGCGTGAAATGAACATTGCCGATTATGATGCCGAACTGTGGCAGGCTATGGAGCAGGAAAAAGTACGTCAGGAAGAGCACATCGAACTGATCGCCTCCGAAAACTACACCAGCCCGCGCGTGATGCAGGCGCAGGGCTCTCAGCTGACCAACAAATATGCCGAAGGTTACCCGGGCAAACGCTACTACGGCGGCTGTGAATACGTCGATATCGTTGAGCAACTGGCGATCGATCGCGCTAAGGAACTGTTCGGAGCCGACTACGCTAACGTGCAGCCGCACTCCGGCTCGCAGGCCAACTTCGCGGTCTACACCGCGCTGCTGCAACCGGGCGATACCGTGCTGGGTATGAACCTGGCGCAGGGCGGTCACCTGACGCACGGCTCCCCGGTCAACTTCTCCGGTAAGCTCTACAACATCATCCCTTACGGTATCGATGAGTCAGGCAAAATCGATTACGAAGACATGGCGAAGCAGGCGCAGACGCACAAACCGAAAATGATCATCGGTGGTTTCTCCGCTTACTCCGGCATCGTTGACTGGGCAAAAATGCGCGAAATCGCTGACAGCATCGGCGCGTACCTGTTCGTCGACATGGCGCACGTGGCGGGCCTGATTGCCGCTGGCGTCTATCCGAACCCGGTTCCGCACGCGCATGTGGTGACCACCACGACGCACAAAACGCTGGCAGGCCCGCGCGGCGGTCTCATCCTCGCCAAAGGCGGCAGCGAAGAGCTGTACAAAAAACTGAACTCTGCCGTGTTCCCGAGCGCGCAGGGCGGCCCGCTGATGCACGTTATCGCGGCGAAAGCGGTCGCGCTGAAAGAAGCGATGGAGCCAGAGTTCAAAACCTACCAGCAGCAGGTGGCCAAAAACGCGAAAGCGATGGTGGAAGTGTTCCTGGAACGCGGTTACAAAGTCGTTTCCGGCGGTACGGAAAACCACCTGTTCCTGCTGGATCTGGTGGATAAAAACCTGACCGGTAAAGATGCTGACGCTGCCCTGGGCCGCGCCAACATCACTGTGAACAAAAACAGCGTGCCGAACGATCCGAAGAGCCCGTTCGTGACCTCCGGTATCCGTATCGGTTCTCCGTCTGTGACTCGCCGCGGCTTTAAAGAAGCGGAAGTGAAAGAGCTGGCAGGCTGGATGTGCGACATCCTGGACAACATCCATGATGAAGCGGTTATTGAGCGCGTCAAAGGTAAAGTGCTGGATATCTGCGCACGCTTCCCGGTTTACGCGTAAGCGTTCACACACCGATGAAGGCCGCCTCGCGCGGCCTTTTTTTATGGGGCGACGGCATACAGGAGACCGCCATGCGTATTCAGGAATTCGCCACGCTGACTGGCCTTGGCGTTCATACGCTGCGCTATTACGAAAAGCTGGGGCTGCTGGTGCCGGCCCGTAACGCCAGCGGACATCGCGACTATCATCGCTCGGATCTCGACTGGGCGGCATTTATTAAACGCCTGAAAGCGACCGATATGCCGCTTGAGGAGATCCAGCGCTACGCCATGCTGCGCGCGCAAGGAGAGATGACGGCGGGCGCGCGTCGTGAACTGCTGGCGCAGCACGCCCAGCGGCTCGAAGCGCGGCTGGCGGAGCAGGCTGAGCATCTGGCGCGCCTTAAAGACAAAATGGCGTACTACGACGAGACGCTGTTAAAAAACAGCGCTTGACCTGGAGTTAACTCGAAGCCTTACCGTTATCCGAACCACACAAAAGGAGAACGGTATGACCTCATCACGTTATGACACGGGCCTTGCGCGACTGTCCGAAATCGACGGCGCAGCAGGTGAAAATGTTATCAAAGCGCTGGCCGATATCGCGCCGGATCTGGGGCGCTACGTCATTGAATTCGGCTTCGGCGATGTCTACAGCAGGCCGGGACTGTCGCTGAAAAGCCGGGAGCTGGCGACGGTCGCGGCGCTTACCGCGCTTGGGCACGCGCAGCCGCAACTGGCGGTGCATCTGCATGCCGCGCTGAACGTGGGCTGCACGCGCGAAGAGATCATCGAAGTCATTATTCAGATGGCGCTTTACGCCGGTTTTCCGGCGGCGCTCAATGCGATGTTTACCGCCAAAAAGGTTTTTGTCGAGGCGGGCGTCTGACAGGAGAGGCCGCTGCGGCGGCCTTATTACGCAGTAAAAGCGAATTGTTATGGGCGTGTTATGCGCCGCTTGCAACCCCTGCGCTTTCCCGCCAGACTAACGCCTGCCGAAACGGGAGGGACTCATGGTGTTGCAATCCACGCGCTGGCTGGCGCTCAGCTATTTCACCTATTTTTTCAGCTACGGTATTTTTTTGCCGTTCTGGAGCGTCTGGCTGGCAGGCGTCGGCGTCGCGCCGGAAACGATCGGCCTGCTGCTCGGCTCCGGCCTGATTGCACGCTTTCTTGGCAGCCTCCTGCTGGCGCCCCGCGTCAAAGATCCTTCCCGTTTAGTGTTTGCGTTGCGCCTGCTTGCCGTGCTGACGCTCGTTTTCGCGCTCGGCTTCTGGTTCGGGCATCAGACCGCCTGGCTGTTTGTCGTACTGGTGGGCTTTAACCTCTTTTTCTCGCCGCTGGTGCCGCTGACCGACGCGCTCGCCGCCACCTGGCAGCGCCAGATAACGATGGACTACGGACGCGTGCGCCTGTGGGGCTCGCTGGCGTTTGTGATTGGCTCGGCGCTGACCGGCAAGCTGGTCAGTGTTTATGACTACCGCGCCATTCTGGCGCTGCTGTCGCTCGGCGTCGCGTCAATGCTTATCGGTATGTTGTTGAAACCCTCCATCATGCCGCAGGGCGAGGCGCGTCATAACGAGGCGGCGGGCTGGCCGGTGTGGCGCAGGCTGATTGCTGAAAACTGGCGTTTTCTCGCCTGCGTGAGTCTGCTCCAGGGCGCGCACGCCGCCTATTACGGCTTCAGCGCTATTTACTGGCAGAGCAAGGGCTATTCCGCCTCGGTGGTGGGCTATCTGTGGTCGCTCGGCGTGGTGGCGGAAATCGTTATCTTCGCGCTTAGTAAACGGCTGTTCAGCCGGTTTAGCGCGCGCGATCTGCTGCTGCTCTCCGGCGTGCTGGGAATTATCCGTTGGGGGCTGATGGGCTGGACGACGGCGCTGCCGTGGCTCATTGTGGCGCAGATCCTCCACTGCGGCAGCTTCTCTATCTGCCACCTGGCGGCGATGCGCTATATCGCCGCGCGCGAAGGCTCGGAAGTTATCCGGCTACAGTCGGTCTACTCCGCCGTCGCGATGGGCGGCGGGATTGCGGTGATGACCGTTTTCGCCGGATTCCTCTACCAGCACCTCGCCGGCGGCGTCTTCTGGGTGATGGCGCTGGTCGCGCTGCCCGCGCTTTTTCTGCGCCCCCGCGTGGCGGCGCGCGCTTAAGCTTCCAGAATTTCGCGTATCCGCTGCTGCTGCTGTTCACCCAGCGGCAGCGTGGCGTGGATAAGCGGCGGCGAGAAGAGCGGCAGCGAGGTGGTGTATGGCGTCACAATCAGCGCCACCTCTTTCGGCGCGCCTTCCTGCTGGAAGGTGTGCAGCGTCAGGTGTTTGATATTCAGCGGCAACAGGGTGAGTTCCCGTAGCTGCTGCTCGATTTCCGCTTCGAGCTGCGCGTCATTACCCGTCAGCAGCAGCACCTGTTTTTCATGCAGATCGGCCTCCTGCATTAACCACGCGCCGAAAATCACCGCCACCAGTCCTACTTCTTCATCAGAAAACGTTACCCGGTACTCCTCTTCAAAGCGGTCAAACGCTTTGCGGGTGGTGCGCATCAGACGTGGGTAGAGGCGGTTAATCTCTTCAGGCAGCGCGTTATCAATACCGATGCCGAACAGGCTGCGGTCGAGCGCCTGGCAGAGATGCGTATAGAGCTGATCCGCAAGCCCCTGTTCATCGCTGAACGCCATGCCGGATAGCTCCCGGAAGCGGGCAATGAGTGAAAGGACGGCATGACGCAGGCGGTCATCTTCCGGGTGCGCGTCACGCAGCGGATCGGGCGTGCGCAGCATCATAAAGAGCAGCGCCAGGAAGCAGTGTTCGTTAACGTGCGGCGACTGCGCGACGCGCCGCTGCCAGTGGCGCACGATCTCCTGCGCGGCCAGAAACTCCGCGCGGGCACGCATCCAGAGCTGTTGCGGCTCGGTGAACTCCGGCGTCTGGCCGTAATGGTGCTGCACCAGGCAATATTGCAGGTACAGACGCAAAAACTGCACGTCGCGCGCCTCGAATTGACGGTTCAGGCGGCGCGCGCAAAGGTTGACCAGCGCGTGTAAATTTGTATCGTCATACAACGCCGTGGCGATGCCGTGCTGGCGCAGTTCGCTTTTCAGCGCGGGTGTGAAATGCTGCTGGATAAACTGCGGGCACAGGCGCAGCGCCCGGCGCAGCCAGTGCAGCAGGCAGAGACGTCTGTCTAACGCCGTGCCTTCAATCCGGTAGCTGCCATCCTGCTGGGTGATAATACTCAAACGGTGATACCGCTTAATTTCGTCGCCGGTTTCTGCAATATCCTGACGGGCGATGGCGCCGTCGACGCCATTCAGCCGGCCTAACATTTCCGGTGTGATGGTTTGCCCCGGCAGATAGAGCATTAAAAGTGCCTGGCAGCGGCGCTGCGGACTGGAAAGCACAGATGGTGGAGGGCAGAGCAGAGTCATCATCCGTTTTGTCCAGTGAGTGAGAATATTGCTAAGAATAGCTAAAGGATCGTTGAATGCCGTTCAGGGTGCGCAGTTTGATCGCGGAATTCTGCTTGGCTCACAGAATTTTTCGCCAGAGGAAGATAATGGGCGCTCATCTTTACCGGTTAATGTGTGGTGCGGCTTTAGTATCGCTGGTTCCGGCGCAGGACGCGCTGGCGCATCCGCACAGCTTTATCTCGTTGAAAACCGAAATCGTCAGCGAAGCGGGGCAGATAACTGCGCTTAAAATGCGCTGGAAAATGGATGAAATCACTTCAGCGGATCTACTGTATGACGCTGGCGACGCCGCGCCCGGCTCGCCGGTCTGGAAAAAGCTGGCGGCGGAAGTGATGGCTAATGTTATCGGGCAGCACTATTTCACCGAGTTCTGGCATAAGGGGCAGAAGGTCAAATTCGCCGCAACGCCGCTGGCGTATGGGCTGGCGCGCGAGGGGCATCAGGCGGTGCTGACGTTTACGCTGCCGCTCGCGCATCCGCAACCCGTCTCGGGCGAGCGTTATACCTTCGCCACCTTCGATCCCACTTATTATGTGTCGATGAGTTATGACGCGCCGGGCGATGTGACGCTCGGCGAGGCGCTGCGCGAGCACTGCAACGTGGCGGTGAAAACGCCGCAGCCGGATGCGGCCGTGCAGGATTTCGCGCTGTCGCTCGATAAATCCGATGCGCCGCCGGAAGATATGGATTTAGGCAAACAATTCGCTCAACAGGTGACGTTGCAATGTCAGTAATTTCAACACCGTTCGCGCCGCGCCGCTGGCTGCACTTCTGGCCCCTGGCGCTGTTTGTTGTCCTGGCGCTGGGCGCAGGCGTCTGGCTGTGGCTTGAGTGGCCGCAGGTGCTGATGAAAAGCATCATCTGGCAGCGCGGCATCAACCGTGAGATGAGCGCGCTCCTTCAGCAGGTGGCGGAAAACCCGACGCGGGCGGGCGGCTCGCTGCTGCTGTTCAGCTTTATCTATGGCGTGCTGCATGCGCTGGGGCCGGGCCACGGCAAAGTGGTTATCGCGACCTGGCTTGCCACCCACCCGTCGCGCCTGAAAACCAGCCTGAAACTGACGTTCGCGTCGTCCTTGTTACAGGGTCTGGTGGCGATTGCCCTGGTGACGGTGGTGCTGACGGTACTGGCGCTGCCTGCGCGGCAATTGCACCTGAGCGGCTACTGGCTGGAAAAGGGCAGCTATCTGCTGGTGGGGGCGCTGGGGTTGCTGCTTTGCTGGCGCGCGGTGAAAACGCTGCGCGGGCTGGCGCGCCGCCCGGTCTTCACCGCCTTTAGCCCGCACCATACGCACAGCGACACCTGCGGCTGTGGGCATCAGCATTTACCGTCGCAGGCGCAGCTTGAGCGCGGCGAGGACTGGCGCGCCAGGCTGATGGTGGTGCTCCCGATGGGGATGCGTCCGTGTTCCGGCGCGCTGATGGTGTTGTTGTTCAGTAAAGTGATCGGCGTGTTTGGCTGGGGTGTGGCGTCGGCGCTGGCGATGGCGGCGGGAACGTCGCTGACCATTTCAGCCATCGCGCTGTTTGTGCACAGTTCCCGGCATCTGGCGGTGCGGCTCGGCGGGAAGAAGACGCCCCCGCTGTGGCGGCGGACGGGCGGGGCGACGCTCGCGCTTGCAGGCGGCGTGGTATTAGTGGCCGCCGCGCTGGTGATGTGGTCAGGCGCAGCCCCCGTCGCACAAGGGTTGAGACCGTTTTAACGGCGGGATGATGGCGGGTGCGCATCCGCTTATCCGCCCTGCGAGGGTTGTGTGTTTTTGTAGGGTGGGTAAGGGCCGCGCACCCACCAGCTCACCAGACCCCACGCGCCATAAAAAACCAACAAAAAAGGCAGGCCGCTCTCGCGTACCTGCCTTTTTCTTGCCTGGAAGCGATTAACGCTTCAGCGCTTCGCTCAGCTCATCGCGCATATTGCCCAGCATCGCTTTCACGACGCGCGGGTTACCTGCCACGATGTTACCGGTCATCATGTAGTTGTGACCGCCCATGAAATCGCACACCAGACCGCCGGCTTCACGCACCAGCAGATCGCCTGCGGCGAAATCCCACGGCTTCAGGCCGATTTCAAAGTAACCATCCACGCGGCCTGCGGCCACATAGGCCAGATCCAGCGCGGCGGAACCGGCGCGGCGGAAATCAGCGCACTGGGTAAACAGTTTGGTCACGATATTCATGTACGGCGTAGCGTGCTGTTTAGCTTTGAACGGGAAGCCGGTCGCCAGAATGGTGCCGTCCAGATCGCGAGCAGTGCTGCCGCGCAGACGGTAGCCGTTAAGCTGCGCGCCCTGGCCGCGAACGGCGGTGAAGAGTTCGTTACGCATCGGATCGTAAACCACGGCGACTTCTGCGCGGCCTTTGATACGTACAGCGATAGAAACGGCGAAATGCGGGAGACGTTTAACGAAGTTGGTGGTGCCATCCAGCGGATCGATAACCCATTGAATATCCTGCTCGGTGCCTGCGTGTTCACCGCTTTCTTCGGTGATGATGGTGTGTTGCGGGTAGGACTGGCGAATGGTGTCGATAATAATGCGCTCTGCGCCTTTATCCACGTTCGTTACAAAGTCGTTGCTGCCTTTCTGGCTGGTCTCTACGGCGTCCGGGGTTTCGTAGTTTTTGGCGATATAATTTCCGGCCTTGCGCGCAGCACGCACGGCGATGTTGAGCATCGGATGCATCAGGTTTCTCTCACTGGATGTTAAAGAACGGGAAAACGGCGCGGATTATAGCAGAGGGTTCGGAATATGTCTCAGGTTTATGATAAGATGTCCTGATATTCTTTTCGGATACTGAGTCGCTATGCTGCAAAACATTCGTATCGTGCTGGTTGAAACCTCACACACCGGCAACATGGGTTCTGTTGCCCGCGCCATGAAAACCATGGGCCTCACCAACCTGTGGCTGGTGAATCCGTTGGTGAAACCGGATTCCCAGGCTATCGCGCTCGCCGCAGGCGCCAGCGATGTGATCGGCAATGCGAGCATCGTCGATACGCTGGATGAAGCGCTGGCGGGGTGCAGCCTGGTGGTCGGCACCAGCGCGCGTTCCCGCACGCTGCCCTGGCCGATGCTCGACCCGCGCGAATGCGGTCTGAAAAGCGTCTCTGAAGCGGCGCATGCGCCGGTCGCGATTGTGTTTGGCCGTGAGCGCGTTGGGCTGACCAACGACGAACTGCAAAAGTGCCACTATCACGTCGCTATCGCGGCCAACCCGGAGTACAGCTCGCTGAACCTCGCGATGGCGGTGCAGGTGGTAGCCTATGAAGTTCGCATGGCGTGGCTCGCCACTCAGGATGCCCAGGCGCCTGCGCATGCCGAAGAAGAAGAAACCCCCTATCCGCTGGTGGACGATCTTGAGCGTTTTTACGGTCATCTTGAGCAAGTTTTGCTCACGACCGGCTTCATCCGCGCTAATCATCCCGGCCAGGTGATGAACAAATTACGCCGTCTTTTTACCCGCGCACGCCCGGAAAGTCAGGAACTTAACATCCTGCGCGGCATGCTGGCGTCGATAGAAAGCAGCCGTAATGAGAAGCCTTAATACTTGAGTAAAATACTCGGGTAAATAGTTGACCATTTTACTCGGGAATGTCAGACTTGCGCCTGCTATGCAATACCCCCATTTTCATAAAAACCCCCGCGTCGAGGGGCGAGCTTGAGGTTAAGTAAGACATGAGACTGACATCTAAAGGGCGCTATGCCGTGACCGCAATGCTGGACGTTGCGCTCAACTCCGAATCCGGTCCGGTACCGTTGGCAGATATTTCTGAACGTCAGGGTATCTCGCTTTCTTATCTGGAGCAGCTGTTCTCTCGCCTGCGTAAAAATGGCCTGGTGTCCAGCGTACGTGGTCCGGGCGGCGGCTACCTGCTGGGTAAAGACGCGGGCCAGATTGCGGTCGGTGAAGTCATCAGCGCCGTTGATGAATCTGTCGATGCAACCCGTTGTCAGGGTAAAGGCGGCTGCCAGGGCGGCGATAAATGCCTGACCCACGCGCTGTGGCGCGATCTGAGCGATCGCCTGACCGGTTTTCTGAACAACATTACCTTAGGTGAACTGGTGAACAACCAGGAAGTGCTGGATGTCTCTGACCGTCAGCATAATGAAGCCCATCGCCCGACCCGCGCTCAGGACGCTATCGACGTCAAACTGCGCGCTTAAAAAAATAATACGCTTTTCCCGAATCAGGCCAGGGTGCTGCGACATCCTGTAGACTGCGGCGTACATCCAGCCGGCTGCCTGATTCACCGCTTTGAGATGTACGGAGCTTAAGAGCAATGAAATTACCGATTTACCTCGATTACTCCGCGACCACGCCGGTGGACCCGCGCGTCGCCGAGAAAATGATGCAGTTTTTAACGATGGACGGAACCTTCGGTAACCCGGCCTCCCGCTCCCACCGTTTTGGCTGGCAGGCGGAAGAGGCGGTGGATATCGCCCGTAACCAGGTGGCCGATCTCATCGGCGCGGACCCGCGTGAAATCGTCTTTACCTCTGGCGCGACCGAATCCGATAACCTGGCTATCAAAGGTGCGGCCAATTTCTACCAGAAAAAAGGCAAGCACATCATCACCAGCAAAACCGAGCATAAAGCGGTGCTGGACACCTGCCGTCAGCTGGAGCGCGAAGGCTTTGAGGTTACTTACCTCGCCCCGCAGAGCAACGGCATTATCGATCTTAAAGAACTCGAAGCCGCGATGCGTGACGACACCATCCTGGTTTCCATTATGCACGTGAATAACGAAATCGGCGTGGTGCAGGATATCGCCACCATCGGCGAAATGTGCCGCGCGCGCGGCATCATCTACCACGTTGACGCCACCCAGAGCGTGGGCAAGCTGCCTATCGACCTGACCCAGCTGAAAGTGGACCTGATGTCCTTCACCGGCCACAAAATCTATGGCCCGAAAGGCATCGGCGCGCTCTACGTGCGTCGTAAACCGCGTATCCGTATCGAAGCGCAGATGCACGGCGGCGGTCACGAGCGCGGCATGCGTTCCGGTACCCTGCCGGTTCACCAGATCGTCGGCATGGGCGAAGCCTATCGTATCGCTAAAGAAGAAATGGCAAGCGAGATGGAACGCCTGCGCGGTCTGCGTAACCGTCTGTGGAACGGCATTAAAGATATCGAAGAAGTTTACCTGAACGGCGACCTGGAGCAGGGCGTTCCGACCATCCTGAACGTGAGCTTTAACTACGTGGAAGGCGAGTCGCTGATCATGGCGCTGAAAGACCTGGCGGTATCGTCTGGGTCCGCCTGTACCTCTGCAAGCCTTGAGCCGTCTTACGTGCTGCGCGCGCTGGGTATGAATGACGAGCTGGCGCACAGCTCTATCCGTTTCTCTCTGGGCCGTTTCACGACTGAAGAAGAGATCGACTACACCATCGAACTGGTACGCAAATCCATTGGCCGCCTGCGCGACCTCTCTCCGCTGTGGGAGATGTTTAAGCAGGGCGTGGATTTAACCACCATCGAATGGGCTCATCATTAATCGGTATCGGATTCAGGAGAAATAACACATGGCATACAGCGAAAAAGTCATCGATCATTACGAAAACCCGCGCAACGTCGGCTCTTTTGACAACAACGACGACAACGTCGGCAGCGGCATGGTCGGCGCCCCGGCGTGCGGCGACGTGATGAAGTTGCAGATCAAAGTCAACAATGAAGGTATCATTGAAGACGCACGTTTCAAAACCTACGGTTGCGGCTCCGCTATCGCGTCCAGCTCGCTGGTCACCGAGTGGGTCAAAGGCAAATCCCTGGACGAAGCGCAGGCAATTAAAAATACCGATATCGCAGACGAACTCGAACTGCCGCCGGTAAAAATTCACTGCTCTATCCTGGCGGAAGACGCTATCAAAGCCGCTATTGCGGACTATAAAAGCAAACGTGAAGCAAAATAATCATTGATGAGTTGAGGTTGTAGTATGTCGATTACCCTTAGCGACACCGCCGCCGCGCGCGTCAACGCTTTCCTGGCCAACCGCGGTAAAGGTTTTGGCCTGCGTCTTGGCGTGCGTACGTCCGGCTGTTCCGGCATGGCCTATGTGCTGGAATTTGTTGACGCGCCGCTGCCAGAAGACACGGTGTTCGAAGACAAGGGCGTGAAGGTGGTGGTCGATGGTAAAAGCCTGCAATTCCTTAATGGCACTCAGCTGGACTTCGTCAAAGAAGGCCTGAACGAAGGGTTTAAATTCACCAACCCGAACGTTAAAGATGAGTGCGGCTGCGGCGAAAGCTTTAACGTCTGATAATCTTTCCCGCCTCTCCCCGTCTGCGCCAGCCGCAGGCGGGGTATTTGCTTTATCACGTTGACTGACCCCGAGACTGTTATGGATTACTTCACCCTCTTTGGGCTGCAGGCCCGTTATGCGCTGGACAGTGCCCAACTGGCGGCTCGTTACCAGGATCTGCAACGTCAGTATCATCCCGATAAATACGCAAGCCATTCCCAGGCCGAACAACTGGCGGCGCTCTCGCAATCCGCCACCATCAATCAGGCATGGCAAACGCTGCGCCACCCGCTGACGCGCGCGGAATATCTGCTCTCTCTGCACAGCTTCGATCTGGCGAATGAACAGCACACCGTGCGCGACACCGCGTTTCTGATGGAGCAACTGGAGCTGCGTGAAGCGCTGGATGAGATTGAGCAGGCCAAAGACGCCGACCGCCTTGAAGCCTTCGTCCGTAACGTCAAAGCGATGTATCAGGAACGCCATCAGCACATGGTGACGGAGCTGGACGCCGAAGCGTGGGCGCAGGCGGCCGATACGGTACGCAAGCTGCGTTTTCTCGACAAGCTGTTAAGCCAGTCAGAACAACTCGAAGAAAAGTGGCTCGATTTTTAATTCTGGAAGCTCAACATGGCCTTATTACAAATCAGTGAGCCCGGCATGAGTAGCGCGCCGCACCAGCGCAAGCTGGCGGCGGGCATCGATCTTGGCACCACGCATTCGCTGGTCGCGACCGTGCGCAGCGGTCAGCCGGAAACGCTGGCGGACCACCAGGGGCGCCACCTGCTGCCGTCCGTGGTGCACTACCAGTCACAGGGCTACAACGTCGGGTATGACGCCCGCGCCCAGGCGGCGGACGATCCGGTTAACACCATCAGCTCCGTAAAGCGCCTGATGGGCCGCTCCCTCGCCGATATTCAGGCGCGCTACCCGCATCTGCCGTATCAGCTGCGCGCGAGCGAAAACGGCCTGCCGATGATAGACACTCCGGCAGGGCTGCTGAACCCGGTACGTATCTCCGCCGATATCCTTAAAACGCTCGCTGAACGCGCGCGCGAAGCGCTGGCGGGCGATCTCGACGGCGTGGTCATTACCGTTCCGGCCTACTTTGATGATGCGCAGCGCCAGGGCACCAAAGACGCCGCGCGTCTTGCCGGGCTGCATGTGCTGCGCCTGCTGAATGAACCGACCGCGGCGGCGATCGCCTACGGCCTCGATTCCGGTCAGGAAGGCGTCATCGCCGTTTATGATTTAGGCGGCGGCACGTTTGATATCTCCGTGCTGCGCTTAAGCCGCGGCGTGTTTGAAGTGCTGGCGACGGGCGGCGATTCCGCGCTCGGCGGCGACGATTTCGACCATCTGCTGGCGGATTACATTCGCGAGCAGGCGGGCATCGCCGATCGCAGCGACAACCGCCTTCAGCGCCAGCTGCTCGATGCCGCCACCCAGGCGAAAATCGAACTCAGCGACGCCGATGTCGCGCACGTCAACGTGGCGGGCTGGCAGGGCACTGTCACCCGCGAGCAGTTCAATGAACTCATCGCGCCGCTGGTCAAGCGCACGCTGCTTTCGTGCCGTCGCGCGCTGAAAGATGCGGGCGTGGAAGCGGGCGAAGTGCTGGAAGTGGTCATGGTCGGCGGTTCGACCCGCGTGCCGCTGGTGCGCGAGCGCGTCGGCGAATTTTTTGGCCGCACGCCGCTGACCGCTATCGACCCCGATCGCGTGGTCGCCATCGGCGCCGCTATCCAGGCTGATATTCTGGTGGGCAACAAGCCGGACAGCGAAATGCTGCTGCTGGATGTTATCCCGCTGTCGCTCGGTCTTGAAACCATGGGCGGCCTGGTGGAGAAAGTGATCCCGCGCAATACCACGATCCCCGTGGCGCGCGCGCAGGAATTCACCACCTTTAAAGATGGCCAGACCGCGATGGCGATTCACGTCATGCAAGGCGAGCGTGAACTGGTGCAGGATTGCCGATCGCTTGCGCGCTTTACGCTGCGCGGCATTCCGGCGATGCCAGCGGGCGGCGCCCATATCCGCGTCACCTTCCAGGTGGATGCCGACGGCCTGCTGAGCGTGACCGCGATGGAAAAATCCACCGGCGTGGAGGCGTCCATTCAGGTGAAACCGTCTTACGGGCTGACCGACGGCGAAATCGCTAACATGATTCAGGACTCCATGAGCTTTGCCGAGCAGGACGTGAAAGCGCGAATGCTCGCCGAGCAGAAAGTGGAAGCCGCGCGAGTGCTGGAAAGCCTCGACGGCGCGCTGAAAAGCGACGGCGCGCTGCTTAGCGCGACCGAACGCACCGCCATTGATGACGCGATGGCGCAACTGCGCGCCGCCGCCGACGGCGACGACGCCAGCGCCATTGAAGACGCGATAAAAAATACAGATAAACAGACCCAGGAGTTTGCCGCTCGCCGCATGGATGAATCCATCCGTCAGGCGCTTAAAGGCCACTCCGTCGACGAGGTTTAATAATGCCTAAGATTGTTTTTTTGCCTCATCAGGATCTTTGTCCTGATGGCGCAGTACTGGAAGCGCAAAGCGGTGAAACCATTCTTGACGTTGCGCTGCGCAACGGCATTGAAATCGAACACGCCTGTGAAAAATCGTGCGCCTGCACCACCTGCCACTGCATCGTGCGTGAAGGTTTCGATTCGCTGCCGGAAAGCACCGAAGATGAAGACGACATGCTGGATAAAGCGTGGGGGCTGGAGCCGGAAAGCCGTCTGAGCTGCCAGGCGCGCGTCACTGACGAAGATCTGGTTGTGGAGATGCCGCGTTACACCATCAACCACGCCAGGGAGCATTAATATGGGACTGAAATGGACCGACAGCCGCGAAATCGGCGAGGCGCTGTATGACAGCCGCCCGGACGTGGACCCGAAAACCGTGCGCTTTACCGATATGCACGAGTGGATCTGCTCTCTCGAAGAGTTCGATGACGATCCACAGGCCTCTAACGAAAAGATTTTAGAGGCTATACTGCTGGTCTGGTTAGACGAAGCAGAATAACGCAACGGGCTGCCAGAAGGCGGCCCGTTTTCGTTGCGCATCAGGCGATATAAGGAAAATAAAATGACCGAAGCCATGAAGATTACCCTTTCCCACGAGCCTGCCGATGCTCGCTGGGGTGAAAAAGCACTGTACAGTTTTACGCAAGACGGTATCGCTCTGCACCTGACGGGCAAAGACGATCTCGGTCTTATCCAGCGCGCCGGGCGCAAAATCGACGGCCAGGGGCTTAAACACGTTGAGCTTGCCGGCGATGACTGGGATGTGGAAAAAAGCTGGGCGTTCTGGATGGGCTATCGCGGCCCGAAAGGCAAGCGCGCCGTCACCTGGGCGCCGCTTGACGACGCGCAGCAGAAAGAGCTGAACAGCCGCCTGAAAGTCATCGACTGGGTGCGCGATGTTATTAACGCTCCGGCGGAAGAGATGGGCCCGGAGCATCTGGCGCAGCGCGCGGTTGATCTGCTGGCGGATGTCGGCGGCGAGCGCGTGAGCTATCGCATTACCAAAGGCGAGGATCTGCGCGAGCAGAACTACATGGGGCTGCATACCGTAGGCCGCGGCTCTGAACGCCCGCCGGTCCTGCTGGCGCTCGATTTCAACCCGACGGGCGATGCCAGCGCGCCGGTGTATGCCTGCCTCGTCGGCAAAGGCATTACGTTTGACTCCGGCGGCTACAGCATTAAACAGACCGCGTTTATGGATTCAATGAAATCTGACATGGGCGGCGCGGCGCTGGTTACCGGCTCGCTGGCGTTCGCGATTACGCGCGGCCTGAACAAGCGCGTGAAGCTGATCCTCTGCTGCGCGGATAACATGATCAGCGGCAACGCCTTCCGTCTGGGCGATATCATTCGCTATCGCAACGGCAAAACGGTGGAAGTGATGAACACTGACGCCGAAGGGCGCCTGGTGCTGGCGGACGGGCTGATTGACGCCAGCGCCCAGAAGCCGGAGCTGATTATCGACGCCGCGACGCTGACCGGCGCGGCCAAGACGGCGCTCGGCAACGATTACCATGCGCTGTTCAGCTTTGACGACGCGCTGGCGAATCGTCTGCTGCAAAGCGCGCAGGCGGAAAACGAAGCCTTCTGGCGTCTGCCGCTGGCGGAGTTTCACCGCAACCAGTTGCCGTCTAACTTTGCCGAGCTGAACAATACGGCGGGCGGCGCCTATCCGGCGGGCGCCAGCACCGCGGCGGGCTTCCTGTCGCACTTTGTGGAGAACTACCAGCAAGGCTGGCTGCATATCGACTGCTCCGCGACTTACCGTAAAGCGGCGGTGGAGCAGTGGGCGGCAGGCGCGACCGGTATCGGCGTGCGTACCCTTGCGAATCTGTTGACCGGCGAGTAACGGCGGGCGTGGCGGGTGCGCTTTGCTTACCCGCCCCGGAAACAAAGCCTTATTCCTGTAGGGTGGGTAAGCGAAGCGCACCCACTAACGCGATAATAATGTGAAGCGATGATTACGCTGCCTTTATTCGCCTTACATCACCATTAACGCGATGCCGCGGGTTCCCCCTCTCCGACAGGAGAGGGCCGGGGTGAGAGGCTTTTCTCTTACTCATCACTGAAAAATACAAACGCTATGTCCGAAACAAAAAACGAAAACAACGCAGAAAACAACGAACTCGAAACCCTGCTGGAGAAAGCGGCCGCGGAGCCTGCGTTCCGTCCGGCGTTTTTCCGCACGCTGCTGGAATCCACCGTGTGGGTGCCAGGCGAGGCGGCGGATGGCGAAGCGGTGGTCGCTGAAAGCGCCGTGGATCTACAGCACTGGGAAAAAGACGACGGCACCTCTGTCATCCCTTTCTTCAGCTCTCCTGCGGCCCTTGAGCAGGCGGTGGAAGGCGAACAGGCGTTCGTGGCGATGCCGGTGCGCACGCTGTTTGAGATGACCCTTGGCGAAACGCTGTTCCTCAACGCCAAACTGCCGACCGGCAAAGAGTTTACGCCCAATGAGATTCGCCATCTGATAAGCCCTGAAGGCTCGGCGCTCAGCCAGCAGGAAGTGCTGGAAGGCGGCGCCTCGCTGCTGCTTTCTGAGGTGGCCGAACCGCCCGCCCAGATGATCGAATCGCTGACCGTGCTGTTTAAAGAGATGAAAACCGTGAAGCGCGCCTGGCTGTGCCTGTTGAAAGAGGGGGCCGACGAGCCCGCGAACTATCTTATCGGCATCGAGGCGGACGGCGACATCGACGCGGTGATTAACGCCGCTGGCAGTGTGGCGACCGATACCCTGCCGGGCGATGAGCCGGTGGATATCTGCCAGGTGGTGGAAGGCGAGAAGGGCATCAGCCACTTTATGATGGCGCACCTGACGCCGTTCTACGAGCGCCGCTGGGGCAGCTTCCTGCGCGATTTCAAACAAAACCGCATTATTTAACCCTGCATCTTCCCACGCGGCGCACGACGCCGCGTTTTTCTGCCCTGTTAACACGTTGTTTTCTGTAGCAAGCCAAATTCTGGTAGGCCCGCCTGCGGGCTCGCTTTGTTAAGCTTCCGGCCTTCTGCGCCCCCGTTACGTTTATCCACGCTTTCTCTGCCTGAATCCATGGGCGGGCGCCGTTCCTGTTTCACATCGCACAAGGGCCATACCATGCATAAAAAGAGCGTCACTTACCTCTTTTTAATTCCGCTGATCCTGTTTTTCTATGCCGCCTGGCAGAACTGGCGCGTTAGCCACGTGCTGGAGCGCGCCCAGTATGAAACGCAAATCGTCGCGGCCGCGAGCGAGTCGCCGCGCGCGACGCTGACTTACCGTCACGATGGGCAGGAGACGGAAATGCCCGCCATCGACGCGCAGGAGCGGGCGCAGCAGTATCTCGCAGAAAACCGGGAGTGGATTGGCGCGGCGGATATTGAGCAGTTTCTGGCGCGCAGCGGTATGTTCTTCACGTTTATCAGTCTGCTGATTAACGCGGGTGCCGTGGCGCTGTGCCGCTTTTGCGTGGCGCAGGGCCAGCGTTCGCAGGGCGCGTTACTGAGGGCGTTCTGGCTGTGCCGTCTGCTGCTGCCTTTTATTATGGCCGCGCAACTATTGGTGGGGCCGTTTTACCAGCTCAGTATCGCGTTTTATGAAATAGTCTGGGCGGCGATCGCGTTTAATCTCCACCTGGTGCCTGGCAAAGTCGTTCTCTTTCTCCTGATCGTCGCGGGCGTCGTGCTCTGGATGTTCTGGAAAATCCTGATGACGGTCGTGAGATGCTTCGCGCTGTTTCGCCCGGTGCCGAAGCCGGTGATGGGGCATCGTCTCAGCCGTGGCGAGGCGCCTGCGCTCTGGCAGGCGGTGGACGCGCTGGCAGGCAAGGCGGTTGCCCCGGATAATATTGTGGTAGGGCTTACCGACAACTTCTACGTCACCGCAAACCCGTTGCTGCTGAATAATGGCGAAAAGGTCACCGGCAAGACGCTCTACTTTCCGCTGACCTGGGCGGCGCTGCTGAGCCCGGAGGAGATGACGGCGGTGATCGGCCATGAACTGGGGCACTTCTCCGGTAAAGATACCGAATTCAGCCAGCGCTTTCTGCCGCTCTATGATGGTTTCAGCCGCAGCCTTGACGCGCTGGAGCCGAAGGAAGGTCAAAAGACGTATTTCAGCGTGCTCGAATTACGCACCGCGTTGTACAGCGCGCATTACTTTCTCGAACAGTTCCACGGCATGGTAATGCTGTGGCGCAAGCGTCGTGAGCACGCTGCCGATGAGGCGGGCGCGCAGGCCAGCTCACCGCAGGCGCTTGCGTCAGCGCTGCTGCGCATCGTGTCGCTGAGCGGCCCGGTGAATGAGTACCTGGAGGCCGTTTACGAGGCACGTGTTGAGACCGATAACGTGGTGGCGTCGCTGCTGGCGCACCTGAGCGGCCACCCCTTGCCGGACCCGCGCGAACACCTGGAAAACGAAACGTCGCACCCTTACGACTCCCACCCGCCATGCCGTTCGCGCATCGAGGCCCTCGGCTGTTCGGTCGAGCTTTCAGCGATTCAGGCCTCGCGGCCGGTAAGCCCAGAGAGTTATGCGCATCTGCAAACGCTGTTCGCGGATGTCGACGGGCTGGCCCGCGCGCTCACGGCAGCGCTTACCGGGCAGGTCGCTGAACATCGCAGCGCCTGGCGCGACGAATTGCAAACCGTGGTGGAAGCGGCCTCGGGCGAACAGGCGATCTTCTCCCGTAGCCGTATTTCGCGCGGCGGCGTGCTGACCATCGTGACGTTTGTGTCGATGATTGTGGCGTTTCATGCCGATCGCGAGTGGCAATTCCCGCCTGGTAAACCAGAGCTGGTGGGCCTTATCATCACGCTGGTATTCGCGTATTTCTGCTGGCTTGGGATCCGGAGCGTGCTGCGTTACTGGCGCATAAGCCAGCAGCCGCTGATGGTCTTAACGCCGCAAAGTCTGATTTTCCGCGAGCTGACGGAGCCGGTGCCGATTTCCGCGCTGACCGGCTATCTGTTCTTGCCCTCAAAAAGCGGGATGCTGATAGGGCTTGATTACAAAGAGGGTTACCAGCCTCCGCCGCTTGCTGGCGCGCGCTTTCGGGCATATCGCCACGTGGATAAAAAAGAGCGTCAGATGCTGCTGGATGTGAGCGGCAAACTGCGTGATGCCGACAACAAACCGGTTTCACAGGAAGGACTGATGGAGCTGGTGGAATTATACCTGCATGCGCCCGCCGCCCAGGCGGAGCTCCATAAGATGCACTAAACCACCGGCCCCGTCAGAGGGCTGTGGGATGCGGCGCTTGTCCGTCGACAGGCGCTTTTAACCGCGGGGCGCGCCCCGCAGTCTATGGATAAACAAGGAAACGACGTAACGATGAACAGGAAGCATCTCGCTTATCTTTTTCTGGTGCCGCTGCTGGTGGCCTGCTATGCCGTCTGGCAGCACTGGCGCGTTAGCGACATTCTTGAGAGCGTCGACAGCTCCAACAGCCTGATTCAGACGGCGAGCGACGCGCTGCAACACGATCCGAAAGCGATCATTGAATTTACCAGCGACGGGAAAAACTACCGCGTTCCGGCGACAGAAGTGATTGAGAGCGAACGGAGTGTTCAGAACGAATACGCCGGCCAGATCATGCTGGCCCGCACCCAGAGCGGGCTGGCGTCCTTCGCCGTTGGGCTGGCGCTGCTGTGCATTGTGCTGAACGCCGGGGCGATCGCGCTGTGTCGGCGCAGCGTGACCCTCGCGAAGCAGTCGCAGGACGCGCTGGTGCAGGCGTTTGATAAGTGCCGCAAGCTGCTGCCGTGGCTAATGGTCGCGCAGATCGTCTGCTGCGGGCTGGCGCTGTTCGCGGTCGTCGGGTATGAGACGCTCTGGTTCGCCACGCATTACAAAATGAACGCCGGCGGCCTCAAAGTGATGCTGTTCGCGCTGGTGATCCTGTTCGGTATTCTCTGGGTGCTTTATAAAAGCCTCGGCAGCATTCGTCGCTGCTTCGCGCTGTTCCAGCCGGAGCCGAATCATGTGGTGGGCCATAATCTGACTCGCGAACAGGCGCCCGCGCTCTGGAGCATGGTGGAAGCGCTGTCCCGGAAAACCGGGGCGATGATGCCAGATAACATCGTGGTCGGGATGCTGGAAGGCTTCTACGTGACCGCCAACAACGTGCAGCTTGAAGACGGCCCGCTGCTGACCGGCCAGACGCTCTATTTCCCGCTCACGTGGGCGGCGCTGCTGGATAACGACGAAACCTGCGCGGTCATCGGCCACGAGCTCGGCCACTTCGCAGGCCAGGATACGCAGTACAGCCTGCGCTTCGCGCCGCTGTACGCGGGCATTACCAACAGTATCAACACAATGGCGCAAAACCAGCAGAGCGCGCCGTTTATCGATCACGTGGTGCTCTATCCGTCGCTTTATATGGGCGTCTACTTTATCGAACAGCTGCATGAGACGGTGAGCCACTGGAGCCGCATCCGCGAGCACGCCGCCGATGAGATGGGCGCGCGCGCCAGCTCACCGCAGGCGCTGGCGTCGTCGCTGCTGCGTATTTCCGCCGTCAGCGAGCCGCTGAATAATACGCTTGAGGATTTCTTTAACGGTAAACCGGGCTTTGAGGATCTGGTGGCTGCGCTGGTGACCCGCCTGCGCGAAGAAGGTTTTGGCGATATCCAGCGTTATCTGGAGCACAAAGCCGCGCACCCGACCGACAGCCATCCGCCGTCACGCGCGCGTATTGAGGCGCTCGGCTGCGCTATCGACGACTCGCTGATTCACCACGCCACCCGCGCGGTGCCGCAGGATCCGTGGGAAAATCTGCGTCTGTGGTTCGCGCAGCCTGAGGCGCTGTCCGGCACGATGACCGGCGAACTTGCCGGGAAAGCCGCGGAGCATCGCGAGGAGTTCCGCCGCGAGCTGGAAGAGGTTGTGCAGCAGTCCGGCGAGGCCGTCACGCTCTACTCCGGCAAAAAAGTCTTTTTCGTCGGCGGGATTCTGGTAGCGGTGCTGTTTGTCGCGACGGTCGCCATGCTGAAAATTGTTAACCCGTTTACTATTCAGGGCGTTGACGACGGTAAAATCGTCGCCATCGCGATTGGCACGGGGTTGCTGGGCTTACTGACCTGTTACGTGCTCTGGCAGCAGTGGCAGAAGCGTGAAATCCCGTTCCTGACGATGACGCCCGATTCGCTGCACTGCCGTCAGTTCACGGCGGGCATTCCGTTGAATGCTATCGAAGACTTTTCGGTGCAAACCGCCAACGATACCACCACCGTGACGCTGATTTATCGCGAAGGGTTTGAGCCGCCGCGCGCCGTTGGCGGCCGCTGGAAAAACTACACCCGCGTGAAACGCGGCAAGCGTAAGCTGGCGTTTGTGTTTATTGGCGGGCTTCGCGAAGGGGACGGCCGTAAGGCGTACTCCGTCGACATGCTGGTAGAGTTGCTGGTGCGTAACCTTAACGCCATCCACGCGCGCGACGCGCTGTCGCGTTTCTCGTAAGGGAGGCGGCGCGGCCTGCGGGCCGCGCTGTTAGGCCTGTGCCTGCAACAGCAGCAGGTCGATAAGCATCACCAGATTGGATTCAAACGAGGTGATCCCCGCCGCTTCGGCGGCGAAATGGATAGCCTCGTCATACAGTGGAAAATGCAGCCCGGACAGCTCCGCCAGTGGATTTGGCGACGCGCGGGTAAACGCCACGACCTCCATGCCGACATTGCGGGCGATGCGCGCTTTGTCGAGCACCTGTTCCGTTTCGCCGCTGCGCGATACCGCAATAAACACTTCATAGCGCGCCGCGTTGCTGAGAAAAATATTACGGCTGTCGCCGGGGCCGGAGATAAAGGCCGTCTTGCCGAGCACCTGTAATTTCTTAGTGAGGTATTCCGCAAACAGATACGAAAACCCCGCTCCGTAGAGAAAAAACCGCTCCTTTTCGCGCAGCAACTGACTGAAAGCGGTGATTTTCTCCGGCGTCACCCAGCGAAAGGTCTGCTGATAATTGTCGACAAAGCGGTTAAACAGAGCGGGCAGGGCGTCGGGCGCGGCGTTGGGTTCCATGGCGAGATGGGGCGTGTCAGTAAGCAGTTGCTTACAGTGCCAGATGAGTTCGCTGTAACCGCTGAAGCCAAGCTTATGACACAACCGCATGATGGTGGCGGTGGAGACAAACGTCTCCTGCGCCAGTTCGCGCACCGTGATATTCCCCACCCGCAGCGGATGCGCCGTCAGGTGGGAAAGTACGCGATACTCGGCGCGGGTCAGCGACTCGCCGCGCATCAGCAGCGGCGTCAGGCGGTTATCCATTATGGCGCCGGTTCGATGGGCAGATCGTCGCGCGCGCCCCATTCACTCCAGGAGCCGTCATAGAGCTTCACGTCATTTGCCTCAAGGGTGGCGAGAGCGAGCATTACCACCGCCGCCGTCACGCCAGAGCCGCAGCTGGCGATAATCGGGCGATGCAAATCCACGCCCTGGGCTGCAAATAGCTCGCGCAGCTCGTCGGTGGTTTTGAGCTGGCCTTTGACCACCAGATCGGTCCACGGCACGTTCAGCGCGCCGGGAATATGGCCGCGCCGCAGGCCCGGCCGCGGCTCATCGGCTTCGGCGTTAAACCGTGCCGCCGGGCGGGCGTCAACGATCTGTGCGGTTTTCTCGTGGCTTGCCAGTAAGACATCGGTCAGGCGTTTGACCAGCCCGTCGTCAAATTTGGCTTCAAAGTCGCCTTCCGGCGCGTCGACCATGCCCTCTTCCAGCGGCAAACCGTCGCGCTGCCATTCGGCAAGGCCGCCCGCCAGAATCGACACGTTTTGTACGCCGAAGGCGCGCAACATCCACCAGGCGCGCGGCGCCGAGAAGAGGTTGCCTTCGTCATAAACAATCAGGTGTTTATCGTGGCTGACGCCCAGCTCGCGCATCGCGACCGCGAACGCCTCCGGGCGCGGCATCATGTGGGGCAGGGAGGTTGAATGATCGGACAGCGCTTCGATATCGAAAAAGCGCGCGCCGGGAAGATGGCCCGCGCGATATTCTTCCGCCATATTGCGCAGGTGTTCCTGGCCCGCAGGGGCCATACGGGCGTCGAGGATCTGAATTTCCGGGTCGTCGATATGCTCTGCAAGCCAGTGGCTCGCGACAAAATAGGATGTGGACATGGCGTTCTCCGTGTCATCGCTGAGGAACGGATTGTCAGCGCTTTTTCATCTCACCACAAGCCACCATTGCTGATGTCGCGAGCGGGCTCCGGTTATGACGCTGCTTCGCCGTTCACCCAGGCTTTTTGCAGCGCCGGCCAGTAGTCGCGGTTCGCCTCAATCATGTCATCGAGGATCGCTTTGGCGTGCTGCATCGTGGGGACAGTACGGTTAAGTGTAAACGCCTGCAGCGCTTTTTCGTAGCTGCCTTCAAGCGTCGCCTCGACCAGTAACTGCTCGGAGGCGAGCTGCTGCATCAGCAGCGTCTGGTGAAACAGCGGCACTGCGCCCATGCGCACCGGCTCCGGCCCGGCGGCGGTGATATACGCCGGCACTTCTACCATCGCGTCGTAAGGCAGGTTGGCGATAGCGCCTTTGTTTTCGACAATCACCAGATGCCGCTGGCGTAAATCAAACGCCAGCGAGCAGGCGACATCAACAATAAACGCGCCATGAACGCCTACGTGGAACGCATCCGGCAGAATGCCGGTACGCTTGTACTCTTCCGCCGCCGCGAACAGTTTTTTCTCACGCCCGTCCATTACTTCATTGGCGCGGGTGTAATCCGGGTTCTGGTGTTCCACTATCTCGTTTGGCATCAGGTAATACTGTAAGTACGGGTTCGGCAGATAATCCGGGAAGTTATCCATAATCGGTTTAATGTTGCGCCAGGTTTTCACCCATGACGGATCGGAGTGCTGCGGATCGGTCTGCGCCGCGTCTTCGGTCAGCAGGCCGAATTTCGCGATATGGCGACGCAGCGCGGGCAGTTGATCTTCGCCATCCACCAGCACGCGGGTAAACCAGCCGAAGTGGTTCAGGCCGAAATAATCCACTTCAAGCTTGTGGCGGTCGACGCCGAGGATAGCGCCCATATTGCGCATCGCCGCCACTGGCATGTCGCAGATATTCAGCACGCGGGCGGTCGGGCGCAGGCGACGCACGCCTTCCGCCACAATCGCCGCCGGGTTGGAGTAGTTCACAATCCAGGCCTTGCTGTCGGCGTACCGCTCCACCATGTCGATAAGCTCCACCATCGGCAGAATAGTGCGCAGGCCATAGGCGAGACCGCCAGGGCCGCAAGTTTCCTGGCCCACCACGCCGTGGCGCAGCGGAATTTTTTCATCCTGCTCACGCATTTTGTACTGGCCGACGCGCATCTGGGCGAACACAACATGCGCGCCGCTGAACGCCACTTCCGGGTCGCCGGTGGTGGTAAACTTGATGGTCTGGCTGTGGTCGCGGATCACTTTCTCCACCACCGGCGCGATCGTCTCCTGACGCGCGCTGTCGATGTCATAGAGACGAATTTCGGCAAGCGGGAAATCGTTTAAGCGCACCATCAGGCTTTTCACAATACCCGGCGTATAAGTGCTGCCGCCGCCGGCGATAGCAAGAATAAAGGGAGGTTTCAACATCATCAGCTCCTGTCAGAGAAACATTTCGACTGCTTCACGCATTTTTTTCACATGTAGCCCGTAGACCACCTGAACGTTATTACCTTGTTTAATCACCGCTTTCGCGCCGGTCGCTTTCAGACGCGGTTCATCGATAACGGCCACGTCGCGCACCGTAACGCGCAGACGGGTGTAACAGTTATCCACCACTTCGATATTGGCCCGGCCGCCCAGCCCTTCGATAATCGCTTCGCCAAGGCCGTCATTCGTGCCTTTCGCCTGGTATTCCTGTTTGCTGTAGAGGCGTGTTTCCTGGTCGTCATCCTCGCGCCCCGGCGTTTTCATGTTGAAGCGCAGGATCAGGAAGCGGAACACGGTGAAATAGAGCGTCGCCATAATCAGCCCGACCAGCAGATACATCGGCCAGTTCGATTTCGTCGTGCCAAGCGGGAGGTTGTAGAGGATGAAATCGATAATGCCGTTGGCGCCGATGGCGTGAACGTCCAGCAGATAGAACAGCATCATGCCGATGCCGGTCAGCACCGCGTGCACCACGAACAGCAGCGGGGCGATAAACAGAAATGAAAATTCGATAGGTTCGGTGACGCCTACCAAAAGGGATGTCAGCGCCGCCGGGATCAAAATCGCTTTGGCGGCGGCTCTGCGCTCTGGTTTGGCGGTCATATACATCGCCAGTGCCGCCGCGGGCAGGCCGAACATTTTGCTAATGCCGCGGGCGTCCCACACTACGGTCGGACTTAATTGCGTGACGGAAGGGCAGGCCATTTCAGCGAAATAGATGTTGCGCGCGCCCTGGTAGATCGTGCCGCAGACGTCCTGGGTGCCGCCAAGTTCGGTATAAAGAAACGGCGTATAGACCAGATGATGCAGGCCGGTCGGCACCAGTATGCGTTCCAGAAAGCCATATACCGCCACGCCGAACGCGCCTGCGTCTTTGATCGCCAGCGCCATCGCGCTGATGCCATGCTGGGCGAAGGGCCACAGTTCGCTCATCACCACGCCTAATACCATCGAAACCGGCAGCATAATGATGGCGACAAAACAGTGGCCGGAGTAAATCGCCATCGCGCCCGAGAACTGCACGCCGGAGTAGCGGTTATAGAGCCAGCCGGAGAGCGCGCCCGTCAGAATGCCCGCGAATACGCCCATCTCCAGCACCTGCACGCCAAGCACCATGCTTTGCCCGGCCGCGCGCATCTGATCGGCGGGCGCCAGCGCGCCCTGCAACTGTAACGTCACATTCATGGCGTTAATAAATACGATAAACGTCACCAGACCCGTCAGCGCCGCGTAGCCTTTATCGCGCGCCGCAAGACCAATAGGGATGCCGACGGCGAAGACCAGCGCCAGATTCGCCAGCACCGAGACCGCCGATTTGGCGATAAGCTGCCCGGTGTGCTGAAGCGCCGGATGGCCGAGAAACGGCAGATAACCCGCGAGGCTGCCATTCCCCAGTACGTTGCCGAAGGCGATAAACAGGCCGACAATCGGCAGAATCAATACCGGTCCGTAAAGGGACTTGCCAAAATTTTGTAGGGCGTTTACGGCGTATCTCATTTAGCTCTCTCTTTTTTATCGTCTGGCTAAACCACCTGATGTGCAGAGGCACCGCTCAAAGGTAGCAACTCGCCGCATAAAGAAGCCAGTTATCTGATTGTTTTAAAAACAAATAACTCTGAAGGTAACATGTAACGTTACGCACTGTGATCGCGGTAACATCCGGGGACGGTGAGGAGAAAAGCAGCGTTTTGCAGGCCGTTGCAGAGAATTTGCAAAGCATCCTCCGCTATTTATTTTTGGTGGTTTTTTTTTGTCATCGCTTTTAAGCATAATAGCCGCCGTTACCGGAAACCGACGGCCACTACGGCCAGGGAAAACTATGAAATCATTGCGTCTGGCTGTCATCGCGACAGCATTACTGGCGTCTTTCACTCTCGGCGGGTGCGACGACAAGGAGAGTGCTTCCGCCGACTCCGCCGCGCCAGCGGCTCAAAGCAGCGCTCCGGCGTCGCAGGCCAAGCCGCAGGCGGCCGACCTGCAAAAGCTGGCGCAGCAAAGCGCCGGTAAACCGCTCAAATTACTGGACGCCTCAGAGGTTCAGCTTGATGGCGCCAGTACGCTGGTGCTTACCTTCTCGGTGCCGCTCGATCCCAATCAGGATTTCGGCCGCGTGGCGCATCTTGTCGATAAGAAAGAGGGCAAGGTGGACGGCGCGTGGGAGCTTGCGCCGAACTTAAAAGAGCTTCGCCTGCGCCACCTTGAGCCGAACCGCGAACTGGTGCTGAGCGTCGATCGCGAACTGCTGGCGCTCAATAAAGCCACCTTTGGCATGGCGTATGAGAAAGCCCTGACCACGCGCGATATCGCGCCGAGCGTCGGGTTTGCGAGCCGCGGCTCGCTGCTGCCGACCAAAGTCGTGCAGGGGCTGCCGGTGATGGCGCTCAATATCTCAAGCGTCGACGTTAACTTCTACCGCGTGAAACCGGAATCTCTGGCGGCGATGGTCAGCCAGTGGGAGTACCGGAATTCACTCAGCAACTGGGAATCTGACCAACTGCTGAAAATGGCGGATCTGGTCTATACCGGGCGTTTTGATCTCAATCCGGCCCGCAACACGCGCGAAAAACTGCTGCTGCCGTTAAGCGACATCAAGCCGCTGCAACAGCCGGGCGTCTATCTGGCGGTGATGAACCAGGCGGGGCATTACAACTACAGCAACGCCGCGACGCTCTTTACGCTGAGCGATGTCGGTCTTTCGCTGCACCGCTATCATGACCGCATGGATATCTTCACCCAGAGCCTGGAGAACGGAGCGGCGCAAAGCGGCGTCGAAGTGCGTCTGCTGAACGATAAAGGACAGACGCTGGCGGAAGCGACCAGCGACAGCACGGGTCATGTGCGTCTGGATAACCCGAAAGAGGCGGCGCTGGTGCTGGCCCGTATGGGCGAGCAGACCACGATGCTCGATCTCAACCTCCCGGCGCTGGATCTGGCGGAATTTGATACCGGCGGCGATCGCGGCTACAGCAAACAGTTCTTTATGTTTGGCCCGCGCGATCTTTACCGTCCTGGCGAAACGGTGATCGTCAACGGTCTGCTGCGCGACAGCGACGGCAAACCGCTGGCGGCGCAACCGGTGAAATTCGAAGTGGTGCGCCCGGATGGCCAGGTGGCGCGCACGCAGGTGGTGGAGCCGAATAACGGGCTTTATCAGCTGACCTGGACGCTGGATGCTCAGGCCGCGACCGGCCAGTGGGTGATCCGCGCCAATACCGGCGATAACCAGAACCGCAACTGGCTCTTCCATGTGGAAGACTTTATGCCGGAGCGTATGGCGCTCAGCCTCAACGTGCAGAAAACGCCGCTGGCGCCTTCGGATACCGTCAATTTCGGTATTGAAGGCCACTACCTCTACGGCGCGCCTGCGGCAGGCAATAGCCTGCAGGGCCAGCTCTATCTGCGTCCGCTGCGTGATGCGGTGCCGCAACTGCCGGGCTTCCAGTTCGGTAACATCGCGGAAGAAAACCTCTCCCGTAGCCTGGATGAAGTGCAGCTGAATCTTGACGACGCGGGTGTCGCGCAGGTCACTACCGAAAGCCAGTGGCAGGATGTGCGCTCTCCGCTGCGCCTGATTTTGCAGGCGAGCCTGCTGGAATCGGGCGGTCGCCCGGTCACCCGTCGCGCCGAACAGACCATCTGGCCTGCCGATGCGCTGGTGGGCATTCGCCCGCAGTTTGGCGAGAAAGCGGTCTACGACTATCGTACCGACGATACCGTCAATCAGCCGATGGTCGATGAAAACGGCAATGCCGGTTTCGATATCGTCTATGCCAACGCGCAGGGCGAAAAAGTCGCCGTGAAAGGCCTGAAAGTGCGTCTGGTGCGCGAGCGTCGCGACTACTACTGGAACTGGTCAGATTCTGAAGGCTGGCTGTCTCAGTTCGACCAGAAAGATCTGGTGGAAGCCGAACAGACTATCGATCTCGCTGCGGGCGAAACCGGCAAAGTGAGCTTCCCGGTGGAGTGGGGTTCGTATCGCCTTGAAGTGGTCTCGCCTGACGATCTGGTCAGCAGCATGCGCTTCTGGGCCGGTTACAGCTGGCAGGATAACAGCGACGGCGCCAGCGCGCCGCGACCGGATCGCGTCACGCTGAAAATCGACAAACCGTTCTATCAGCCTGGCGACACCATCAAGCTGCACATCGCCGCGCCAGCCGCAGGCAAAGGCTACGCGATGGTGGAATCCTCTGAAGGCCCGCTGTGGTGGCAGGAAATCGACGTGCCGGAGAAAGGGCTCGATCTGGACATTCCGGTCGACAAAGCCTGGAAACGCCACGATCTCTATCTCAGCACGCTGGTGGTCCGCCCTGGCGATAAATCCCGTTCCGCGACCCAAAAACGCGCGGTCGGCCTGCTGCATCTGCCGATGGGCGATGAAAACCGTCGCCTGAACCTGACGCTGGAAGCGCCCGCGAAAATGCGCCCGGACAGCACGCTGTCGGTGAAAGTAAAAGCCAGCGTGAAAAACGGCGAACTGCCGAAGCAGATCAACGTTCTGGTTTCTGCCGTGGACAGCGGGGTGCTTAACATCACCGACTACGTCACGCCGGATCCGTGGCGCGGCTTCTTTGGCAAGAAACGCTATGGCGCGGATATCTATGATATCTACGGCCAGGTGATTGAAGGCCAGGGCCGTCTGGCGGCGCTGCGCTTTGGTGGCGACGGCGACGAGCTGAACCGCGGCGGCAAACCGCCGGTCAACCACGTCACTATCATCGCTGAACAGGCGGTGCCGGTGCAGTTGAACGACCAGGGCGAAGGCACGATTACGCTGCCTGTCGGCGACTTTAACGGCGAACTGCGCGTGATGGCGCAGGCCTGGAGCGACGACCGCTTCGGCAATGGCGAAAGTAAAGTTATCGTGGCGGCGCCCGTAATTGCCGAGATGAGCACGCCGCGCTTCCTCGCGGGCGGCGATACCTCGCGCCTGGCGCTGGATGTTACGAACCTGACCGAACAGCCGCAGCAGCTTAACGTCACCTTTAGCGCCAGCGGTCTGGTGCGCCTGGATGCGCAGTCGACCCAGCAGGTGAACCTGAAAGCGGGCGGGCGCACGACGCTGTTCGTACCGGTCGCCGCCAGCAACGGGTTTGGCGACGGCGCGGTACAGGCGCAGATCACGGGGCTTTCGCTGCCGGGTGAGCGTTTCGCGCCGATTATGCGTGAGTGGAAAATCGGTGTGCGTCCGGCGTATCCGGCGCAGACCGTCAACAGCGGCGCGATGCTGCGCGCGGGTGAAATCTGGACCGTGCCTGCCTCGCATCTGCAGGGGCTTAACGCTTCCACGCTGGAAGGCCGGTTGTTGCTGAGCGGTCGTCCGCCGCTCAATATCGCCCGCTACATTGAGGAACTGCGCGCTTATCCGTACGGCTGCCTTGAGCAGACCACCAGCGGCCTGTTCCCGTCGCTGTACACGAACGCCGCGCAGCTTAAAGCGCTTGGCATCAAAGGCGACACCGATGAACAGCGCCGCGCGGCGGTGGATATCGGCATTGCGCGCCTGCTGGAGATGCAGCGCGAAGAGGGCGGGTTTGGTCTGTGGGATAAAGAAAGTCCGGAAGAGTACTGGGCGACGGCCTATGTGACCGACTTCCTGGTGCGCGCCGGCGAGCAGGGCTACAGCGTGCCGGCCGAGGCGCTGAATAACGCCAACGCGCGCCTGCTGCGTTATCTCCAGGATCCGGCCACCATCGCGCTGCGTTACAGCGAAAACAACGCGGCCTCGCGCTTTGCGGTGCAGTCCTATGCCGGACTGGTGCTGGCTCGTCAGCAGAAAGCGCCGCTCGGCGCGCTGCGCGACCTCTGGGAGCATCGCGCGCAAGCGGGCGGCGGTCTGCCGCTGGTGCAGCTTGGCGTGGCGTTGAAACTGATGGGCGATGCGCCGCGCAGTAAAGCCGCGCTGGATCTCGGCCTGAAAACCGAGCGGCCGCATAACGATGTCTGGCTTGGCGACTACGGCAGCGATCTGCGTGACGATGCGCTGAAGCTGAGCCTGTTGCAGGAATATAACCTGCAGGCTGACACGCAAAGTACGCTGCTTAACGCGCTTTCTGATGAAGCATATGGTCAGCGCTGGCTCTCCACCCAGGAAAGCAATGCGCTGTTCCTTGCGGGCCGCAATCTGGTAAACCAGCCGGGGAACTGGCAGGCGCAAACCACGCTGGCAGGCCAGTTCATGAGCGGCGACAAAGCGCAGAGTGTCGCGCTTAACGCCGATCAGCTGGGCGCGTTGCAGGTCACTAACACGGCACAGACCCCGCTCTGGCTGCGTCTTGACAGCCAGGGTTACCCGGATGTCGCGCCGCAGCCGTCAAGCAACGTGTTGCATATTGAGCGCCACTACCTCAACAGCAAAGGCGAGTCGATTTCGCTCTCCAACCTGAAGAGCGGCGAGCTGGTGCTGGTGTGGCTTGAAGTTTCGGCCAGCAAAACGGTGCCTGACGCGCTGGTGGTCGATCTCCTCCCGGCCGGGCTTGAGCTGGAAAACCAGAACCTGGCGAACGCCAGCGCCAGCCTGAGCAGCGCGGGTGAGGCAAGCGATCTTATCAACCGCATGCAGCAGATGGACATTCAGCATATGGAGTTCCGTGACGATCGCTTCGTCGCGGCGCTGCCGGTGAACGAAGGCGTTAACGCCACGCTGGTCTACATGGCGCGCGCCGTGACGCCGGGCACCTATAAAGTGCCGGCGCCGCAGGTCGAGTCGATGTATGTGCCGCAATGGCGTTCGACCGGTGCGACCATCCCTGCGCTGACCATCAACCCCTGACAGGTGAGCTGTGATTAAAAGCCTGTTTAAAAGGCGCCGCCGCTGGATAATTCTGGCGGCGGCGCCGCTTTTATTGTGCGCTGCGCTGTGGCTTGCCGATAAGTGCTGGCCGCTGCCGTTGTATGAGGTGCAGCCCGCGCGTGTGGTGGTGGCCCAGGACGGCACGCCGCTCTGGCGCTTCGCCGACAAAAACGGCATCTGGCGTTACCCGGTAACCATTAACGATGTTTCGCCGCGCTATCTTGAGGCGTTGCTGAACTATGAAGATCGCTGGTTCTGGCGTCATCCTGGCATTAACCCGCTCGCTATCGCGCGCGCGGCCTGGCAGGATCTGCGTTCCGGCTCGGTCGTCTCCGGCGGCAGTACGCTCACCATGCAGGTGGCGCGACTGCTGGATCCTCATCCACGTACGTTCGGCGGCAAGCTGCGCCAGGTATGGCGGGCGATGCAGCTCGAATGGCATCTCTCCAAAGCGGAGATCCTCACGCTCTACCTGAACCGCGCGCCGTTTGGCGGCACGTTGCAGGGAATTGGCGCCGCCAGCTGGGTGTATCTCGGCAAGCCGCCATCAGGACTAAGCTATTCCGACGCCGCGCTGCTGGCGGTACTCCCGCAGGCGCCAAGCAGGCTCAGACCCGACCGCTGGCCAGATCGCGCGCAAGCGGCGCGCGATAAAGTGTTGCGCCGAATGGCGACGCAGGGCGTCTGGAGTGAAAAACAGGTGCGGGAGTCGCTGGAAGAGCCCGTATGGCTGGCGCCTCGTCAGATGCCGCAACTCGCGCCGCTGCTCTCACGGCGGCTGGTGACGCAGCGTCGCGACACCAAAATCACCACCACGCTGGATGCCGCTTTACAACGTCAGCTTGAAGATCTGGCGCTGAACTGGAAAGGCCGTCTCCCGGCACGTACCTCACTGGCGATCCTGGTGGTCGATCACACCACCATGGAAGTGCGCGGCTGGGTCGGTTCGGCGGATATCAAGGACGACGCCCGTTTTGGTCATGTCGATATGGTGACGGCGATTCGTTCACCCGGTTCGGTGCTCAAGCCGTTTGTCTACGGGCTGGCTCTGGATGAAGGGCTTATCCACCCGGCCTCGCTGTTACAGGATGTGCCGCGTCGCTTCGGCGACTACCGGCCAGGCAATTTCGACAGCGGTTTTAACGGGCCGGTGAGCATGAGCGAGGCGCTGGTGCGGTCGCTGAACCTGCCTGCCGTTCAGGTGCTGGAAGCCTACGGACCGAAGCGCTTCACGGCGCGGCTGCGTAATGTCGGGCTGGCGCTGCGTTTTCCGCCTACGGCGCAGCCAAGCCTTGCGGTGATCCTGGGCGGCGCGGGCGCCAGGCTTGATGAGATTGTAGCGGCCTATAGCGCCTTCGCCCGTCACGGCCAGGCGGCGCGTCTGCGCGTGGTGAAAGGCGATCCGCTGGTGGAGCGTCCGCTGATGTCGCCAGGTGCGGCATGGATTATTCGCCGTATCCTTGCGAACGAGGCGCAGCCGCTGCCGGACGGCTCGCTGCCGCAGGTGGTGCCGCTCGCCTGGAAAACCGGGACCAGCTACGGCTATCGCGATGCCTGGGCCGTGGGTGTGACGTCGCGCTATCTGATTGGCGTCTGGACCGGCCGCCCGGATGCGACGCCGGTCGCCGGACAGTTCGGTTTCGCAAGCGCCGTGCCGGTGCTAAACCAGGTCAATAATCTGTTGCAGGCGGGCGCTGCCTCGGCGGTCCAGCAGGCGAGACAGCCGGTCGATCCGCGTCCGGCGTCGGTGTCGGCGGGAACCATCTGCTGGCCAGGCGGGCAGCACCTACCGGCGGGCGACAGCAACTGCCGCCGCCGGTTGTCGACGTGGCTTCTTGATAACAGCGAACCGCCAACACTACTGGCCGAAGGGCAGGAGGGGAGCCGCGGCATTCAGTTCCCGCTGTGGCTTAACGCGAAGGGTGAGCGAGTGGCGGCGGATTGTCCGCACGTTGCTGAAAGCCGCGTGTTGCTCTGGCCGTTACCGCTTGAACCGTGGCTGCCGCCCGGCGAGCGGCGAGCGGCACGTCTGCCGCCGGTCTCGCCGCAGTGTCCGCCCGTGCATCAGCAGGATCTGGTGCCGCTGCTGCTGACCGGCGTGCGCGAGGGCGCTGTCCTGAAACGGCTGCCGGGGCAGGCTGCATTGTCGCTGCCGCTGCGCAGTCAGGGCGGCGGCGGACGTCACTGGTGGTTTTTAAATGGCGAGCCGCTCGATAAAGAAGGCGACAGCGTAACGCTGACCTTTGATAAAAGCGGCGATTATCAGGTCTTGTTAATGGACGAGGCAGGACAGATTGCTGCGGCGCAATTCCGGGTGGAGTAAACAAAAAGCCCAAAAAGCGCGCTTTCGACATTAAGTGTTGCCAAAGGTAATATTATTTTAAAAAAATGTTACTCCTAACCGTAGGCAAGGATAGCGTTGCTCATTATAATCGGCGCCAATTCTAAACTTGCCTGTCGGGCAAACAGAACAACTTACAGAGGTTATCATGGCAATTGAGCGTACTTTTTCCATCATCAAGCCGAACGCAGTCGCTAAAAACGTTATCGGCAGTATTTTCGCGCGTTTTGAATCCGCTGGCTTCAAAATCATCGGCACCAAAATGCTGCATCTGTCTGTTGAGCAGGCGCGTGGTTTCTACGCTGAGCACGAAGGCAAACCGTTCTTTGACGGCCTGGTGGAATTCATGACCTCTGGCCCGATCGTGGTTTCCGTACTGGAAAGCGAAAACGCGGTACAGCGTCACCGCGATCTGCTGGGCGCCACCAACCCGGCGAACGCGCTGGCAGGCACCCTGCGCGCTGACTACGCAGACAGCTTCACCGAAAATGGCACCCACGGTTCCGATTCCGTTGAATCCGCTAACCGCGAAATCGCTTACTTCTTCGGCGAAGGCGAAATCTGCCCGCGCACTCGCTAATTAGCGAAACGGCAAAGCGACATTTACATTTTATTTTCATGATGTCGCTTTAAGCCATGGCGTCACTGCCATAGAATTTGTACAATGCTGCGCCCCGGATGAGCCTGCTCTTACCGGGGCGTCTTCTTTTTTATCAACCCTCCAGAGGCCGTAACGTGTAACAACGAGGCCAGGATCGAATATGTCTGAACACATTGTCACGCCTGAGGATGCCTCAGCGGCGCCTGCTATTAAATCTGAAAAAATTAACCTCCTCGATCTGAACCGCCAGGAGATGCGCGAGTTCTTCAAAACGCTGGGTGAAAAGCCGTTTCGCGCCGACCAGGTGATGAAGTGGATGTATCACTACTGCAGCGATGATTTCGATGAGATGACCGACATTAACAAAGTGCTGCGCGGCAAGCTCAAGGAAGTGGCGGAAATCCGGGCGCCGGAAGTGGTCGAAGAGCAGCGATCTTCCGACGGCACCATTAAGTGGGCTATTGCGGTCGGCGATCAGCGCGTTGAGACGGTCTATATTCCGGAAGACGATCGCGCCACGCTGTGCGTTTCATCCCAGGTGGGCTGCGCGCTGGAGTGCAAATTCTGTTCGACCGCGCAACAGGGCTTTAACCGCAACCTGCGCGTGTCGGAAATTATCGGCCAGGTATGGCGCGCGGCGAAAATCATCGGCGCGGCGAAAGTGACCGGCCAGCGTCCTATCACTAACGTAGTGATGATGGGCATGGGCGAGCCGCTGCTGAACCTGACCAACGTCGTCCCGGCGATGGAAATTATGCTCGACGATTTCGGCTTTGGGCTGTCCAAACGCCGCGTCACGCTCTCTACCTCCGGCGTTGTGCCGGCGCTGGATAAGCTTGGCGATATGATTGACGTCGCGCTGGCTATCTCTCTGCACGCGCCGAACGATGAAATTCGCGATGAAATTGTACCGATCAACAAAAAGTACAACATCGAAACGTTCCTGGCGGCCGTGCGTCGTTATCTCGACAAATCCAACGCCAACCAGGGCCGCGTGACTATCGAATACGTCATGCTGGATCATGTGAACGACGGTACCGAACATGCGCATCAGCTGGCGGAGCTTCTGAAAGATACGCCGTGCAAGATTAACCTGATTCCGTGGAACCCCTTCCCGGGCGCGCCGTATGGCCGCAGCTCCAACAGCCGTATCGATCGCTTTTCCAAAGTGCTGATGAGCTATGGTTTCACCACGATCGTGCGTAAAACGCGCGGTGACGATATCGACGCGGCCTGCGGACAGCTGGCGGGCGACGTTATCGACCGTACCAAACGCACCATGCGCAAGCGTATGCAGGGTGAACCGATCGCTGTTAAAGCCGTCTGACAGGTAGCGAAAAGCCGGTAAGGTCACGCGAGCAGGCTATCGCGTGACCACTTTCAGCGCAGGCGCAGCGATTGCTGCGTAAAGAAGCGCACACGGTAAATAATTACGGTGCGTTTCTCTGTGCTTTGAGGCAGTATGTAGCGTCGCAACAACATGTTAGCTGGGGCTTTCTGGCTTATCTGGCGTCACTTAACAGACACAGGATAAAAAGCTGGCTATGGTTAACTAACGTTTCTGATTATCGCCTGCGGTGTTATGCCGTTTGCGGCGTTAAAATACGGAAACGGGTAACGGATGACGCGCAGTGCGTGTGTCCGATGAGAATGATTTCGCGGTATGGGCAGACAGGACAGCGAAACGTTGTCTTATTCCTGCCGGTGCCAGTTCCTAATGAAAACAGTACCAGCAGTTGTAGCTAATGAATACTGAAGCCACTCACGAAGAAAATGCATCACATACCACGGGTGAGCGCCTGCGCCTGGCCCGTGAACAACTGGGACTCAGCCAACAGGTTGTGGCGGAACGTTTATGCCTGAAGGTATCCACCGTTCGCGCCATCGAAGAGGACAATGCGCCTGCCGATCTGGCTTCGACGTTCCTGCGCGGTTATATCCGTTCCTATGCGCGTCTGGTGCATGTTCCGGAAGATGAACTGCTTCCGATGCTCGCCAAACAGGCGCCGGTGAGAACCGCACAGGTCGCACCGATGCAAACCTACGCGCTTGGTAAAAGCCGTAAAAAACGCGACGGCTGGCTGATGAGCTTTACCTGGCTTGTGCTCTTTGTCGTCGTCGGCCTGACGGGCGCCTGGTGGTGGCAAAACCACAAAGCGCAGCAGGAAGAGATCAGCACCATGGCTGACCAGTCCAGCGCCGAGCTGAGCCAGAATGCGGCCAACAGCCCGCAATCCGTTCCCTTGAATACCGATACCACTGCTGACGCGCCGCAGGATCAGGCGACGCCGCCTGCGGATCTGCCGTCAGGCGATACCCAGAACACCGCGTCTAACAGCCCGCAGCCGACGCCGATGCCGTCGCCGAACACGGCGAGCCAGCAGCCTGTGGTGGTTCCGCCGAGCCAGGCGAACACCGATACCGCGGCGCAGCAAAATACGACACAGTCTACACAAAGCCAGCTGCCGGTAGGCCAGGCCTCTACGGCGCCTGCGGCGGATGGCAACGCGCTGGTGATGAATTTTACCGCCGATTGCTGGCTTGAAGTGACTGACGCGACCGGTAAGAAATTGTTCAGCGGTCTGCAACGTAAAGATACTAATCTGAATCTGTCCGGTGAGGCCCCGTACCGCCTTAAAATCGGCGCGCCGTCGGCCGTGCAGATTCAGTACCAGGGCAAACCGGTGGATTTGAGCCGTTTTATCAGAACTAACCAGGTTGCGCGTCTGACCCTCAATGCCGAACAATCAGTAACGCAGTAACAGACGGGCAATGAGGGAGATTTGTCATGCATAACGAAGCGCCCATTCAGCGTAGAAAATCTAAACGGATATACGTCGGTAACGTCCCTATCGGCGATGGCGCACCCATCGCCGTTCAGTCAATGACCAATACCCGCACGACGGATGTCGAGGCGACGGTAAACCAAATCAAAGCGCTGGAACGCGTGGGCGCGGATATCGTTCGCGTCTCGGTGCCGACGATGGATGCCGCCGAGGCGTTTCGTCTCATCAAGCAGCAGGTCAATGTTCCGCTGGTCGCGGATATTCACTTCGACTACCGCATTGCGCTCAAAGTGGCGGAGTACGGCGTCGACTGCCTGCGCATCAATCCCGGCAATATCGGCAACGAAGAGCGCATCCGCTCGGTCGTGGATTGCGCGCGCGATAAAAACATTCCGATCCGCATCGGCGTGAACGCCGGATCGCTTG
The DNA here is from genome assembly GCF_041222865.1 of Cronobacter turicensis. Lineage (NCBI taxonomy): Bacteria > Pseudomonadati > Pseudomonadota > Gammaproteobacteria > Enterobacterales > Enterobacteriaceae > Cronobacter > Cronobacter turicensis. The sequence continues at coordinate 1,124,330 of NZ_CP165997.1, forward strand.
AGAAAGATCTTCAGGAAAAATACGGCGAGCCGACGCCGCAGGCGCTGCTGGAATCCGCCATGCGCCATGTCGATCATCTCGACAGGCTGAACTTCGATCAGTTTAAAGTGAGCGTGAAAGCCTCCGACGTTTTCCTGGCGGTCGAGTCTTACCGCCTGCTGGCGAAGCAGATCGATCAGCCGCTGCATCTGGGGATCACCGAAGCGGGCGGCGCCCGTGCTGGCGCGGTGAAATCTGCGATCGGGCTGGGGCTGCTGCTGTCCGAGGGGATCGGCGACACGCTGCGTATTTCGCTCGCGGCCGATCCGGTGGAAGAGATCAAAGTCGGTTTCGATATCCTGAAATCGCTGCGTATTCGCTCGCGCGGCATTAACTTTATCGCCTGCCCGACCTGTTCGCGTCAGGAATTTGATGTGATAGGCACCGTGAACGCGCTGGAGCAGCGCCTGGAAGATATCATCACGCCGATGGATGTTTCGATTATCGGCTGCGTGGTGAATGGTCCGGGCGAAGCGCTGGTCTCGACGCTCGGCGTCACCGGCGGCAACAAGAAAAGCGGCTTCTATGAAGAAGGCGTGCGCAAAGATCGTCTCGATAACGATGACATGATCACGCAGCTGGAAGCGCGCATCCGCGCCAAGGCGTCGATGCTCGACGAGACCCGTCGTATCAGCGTGCAGCAGCTGGAAAAATAACGCAAACGTGGGAAGCGGCGTGCTTCCCGTGTATGATTGAACCCGCGAACCGCCCCAGCCACACCGGAGCGGTCTGTTTCGGGTTCATTTTTTGTATAGAAAAAGAGAATAAACGTGGCAAAAAACATTCAAGCCATCCGCGGCATGAACGATTACCTGCCGGGCGATACCGCCATATGGCAGCGCATTGAAGGCACACTCAAGCAGGTGCTCGGCAGCTACGGTTACAGCGAAATCCGTTTGCCGATTGTAGAGCAGACCCCGTTGTTCAAACGCGCTATCGGTGAAGTGACCGACGTGGTTGAAAAAGAGATGTATACCTTTGAGGACCGCAACGGCGACAGCCTGACGCTGCGTCCTGAAGGCACCGCGGGCTGCGTGCGCGCCGGCATCGAACATGGTCTGCTGTACAATCAGGAACAGCGCTTATGGTACATCGGCCCGATGTTCCGTCATGAACGTCCGCAGAAAGGGCGCTACCGTCAGTTCCATCAGCTGGGTGTCGAAGTGTTTGGCCTGCAGGGCCCGGATATCGACGCCGAACTTATCATGCTGACCGCGCGCTGGTGGCGTGCGCTTGGCATCGCGGAACACGTTTCGCTTGAGCTGAATTCTATCGGCTCGCTGGAAGCGCGCGCGAACTACCGCGATGCGCTGGTCGCGTTCCTTGAGCAGCATGTCGATAAGCTTGATGAAGACTGCAAACGCCGCATGTATTCGAACCCGCTTCGCGTACTCGACTCTAAAAACCCGGACGTACAGGCGCTGTTAAACGACGCGCCGATGCTGGGCGATTATCTGGATGAAGAATCCCGCGAACATTTCGCCGGTCTGTGCGCTTTCCTGGATGACGCCGGTATCGCTTATACCGTCAACCAGCGCCTGGTGCGCGGTCTCGACTACTACAACCGCACCGTCTTTGAGTGGGTCACTACGAGCCTCGGCTCGCAGGGCACCGTGTGCGCGGGCGGCCGTTACGATGGTCTGGTTGAGCAATTAGGCGGCCGCGCGGCCCCTGCAGTGGGCTTCGCGATGGGCCTTGAGCGCCTCGTTTTACTCGTTCAGGCGGTCAATCCGGAATTTACGGCGGATCCTGTTGTCGATATATACCTGATTGCGTCCGGCAACGGCACGCAGTCGGCGGCAATGCAACTGGCCGAGCGGGTTCGCGACGCGCTGCCGGGCTGCAAGCTGATGACCAACTATGGCGGCGGCAACTTCAAGAAGCAGTTCGCCCGCGCAGACAAATGGGGCGCACGCATCGCGCTGGTGCTGGGCGAGGACGAAGTCGCCAACCGTCAGGTTGTGGTGAAAGATTTGCGCTCAGGTGAGCAGCAGGCGCTTGCGCAAAGCGAACTGGCCGCGCATCTGCAGACGCTGCTGGGCTGATTTCCCGGCGACATATCGTTAAGGAGAAGGACTGCGTGGAAATTTACGAGAACGAAAACGAGCAGCTCGACGCGGTAAAGCGTTTCTTTGCTGAAAACGGCAAAGCGCTGGCGGTGGGTGTGGTATTAGGGATTGGCGCGCTGGTTGGCTGGCGTTTCTGGAACGGTTCACAGGTGGATTCCGCTCGCGAATCGTCGCTGCATTATCAGAATGTGATGACCGATGCGCGCGCAGACGATCCGAAAACCCTGAGCGCGGCGCAGCAGTTTGTCGCTCAGAATCAAAACAGCTACGGTGCGCTGGCCGCGCTGGAACTCGCGCAGCGTTACGTGGATAAAAACGATCTCGCTCAAGCCGTGCAGCAGTTACAGCAGGGCATTGAGAACACGAAGGACGAGAATCTGCGCTCGCTGATTAATCTGCGCCTGGCGCGCATTCAGATCCAGCAGAAACAGGCTGATGCCGCGCTGAAAACCCTGGAAAACGTAAAAGGCGAAAACTGGTCGGCGATGGTTGCCGATCTGCGCGGTGATGCGCTGCTGAGCAAAGGCGATAAGCAGGGCGCGCGCGATGCCTGGAGCAAAGGGGCGGATGATAAAAATTCTCCGGCGCTTGGCGATATGATGCAGATGAAAATCAATAACTTGTCCATCTGAGAGGGACCCGATGCAATTGCGTAAATTAGTTCTGCCAGCGATGCTTTCCGTCACGCTGTTAAGCGGTTGCTCACTGTTTAGCGGTGAAGAAGACGTGGTGAAAATGTCGCCGCTGCCGACCGTCGAAAACCAGTTCGCACCGGAAGTCGCCTGGGACACCTCTGTAGGTAGCGGGATTGGCGATTTTTACTCTAACCTGCACCCGGCGTTCCTTGATGGCAACGTCTACGCGGCCGATCGTCGCGGTACGGTGAAAGCCGTCAACGCGCAGGACGGTAAAGAAATCTGGAGCATCGATCTCTCTGAGAAAACCGGCTTCTTCTCCCGTAACCGTCCGGCGCTGCTCTCTGGCGGCCTGACCGCCGTCGGCGCGCACGTATACGTGGGCAGCGAAAAGGCGCAGGTTTACGCGCTGAATACCTCTGACGGCTCCATCGCCTGGCAGGCCAAAGTGGCGGGTGAAGCGCTTTCCCGTCCGGTCGTCAGCGATGGTCTGGTGCTGGTTCATACCAGCAACGGTATGCTGCAGGCGCTGAACGAAAGCGACGGCGCGATTAAGTGGACCGTTAACCTGGATATGCCGTCGCTCTCGCTGCGCGGTGAATCCGCACCGGCGTCCGCGTTTGGCGCGGCGATTGTCGGCGGTGATAACGGCCGCGTCAGCGCGGTGCTGATGCAGCGCGGCCAGTTGATCTGGCAGCAACGCATCTCGCAGGCGACCGGCGCGACGGAAATCGATCGTCTGAGCGACGTCGATACGACGCCGGTTATCGTCAACGGCGTGGTTTACGCGCTGGCGTATAACGGCAACCTGACCGCCCTGGATCTGCGTTCTGGTCAGATTATGTGGAAACGCGAGCTGGGCTCGGTGAATGACTTCATCGTTGACGGCGGACGTATCTACCTGGTAGACCAGAACGATAACGTGCTGGCGCTGAATGTGGAAGGCGGCGTTACGCTCTGGACACAGACGCAGCTACTGCACCGTAACCTGACCGCGCCGGTGCTCTATAATGGATCGCTGGTAGTGGGCGACAGCGAAGGTTACCTGCACTGGATGGATACCGATAACGGGCGTTTCGTGGCTCAGCAAAAAGTGGACAGCTCTGGCTTCCAGACCGAGCCGGTCGTGGCGGATAACAAGATCCTTATCCAGGCCAAAGACGGTACGCTCTACGCGATTACGCGTTAACAGACAGGCGTAGCACAGCTAAAACGGCTCCTGATTATTGCAGGGGCCGTTTCCTGTTTTCTGAAGCCCGTGGATTTTCTGCGGGTTTAACAATGATTTATCAGTAATGAGGCTTTAAGAATGATACCTGTGGTCGCGCTGGTCGGGCGCCCTAACGTCGGAAAATCCACGTTGTTCAACCGTTTAACCCGCACCCGGGATGCGCTGGTAGCGGATTTCCCGGGGCTGACGCGTGACCGCAAATATGGTCGTGCCGAAGTGGAAGGACGTGAATTTATCTGCATCGATACCGGTGGTATCGACGGTGCGGAAGAGGGCGTGGAAACCCGCATGGCGGAACAGTCGCTGCTGGCGATTGAAGAAGCCGATGTGGTGCTTTTCATGGTGGACGCCCGCGCTGGCCTGATGCCTGCGGATGAGGCTATCGCTAAACATCTGCGCAGCCGCCAGAAACCGACGTTCCTGGTCGCCAACAAAACTGACGGTCTCGATCCGGATCAGGCCGTTGCGGATTTCTATTCGCTTGGTCTCGGTGAAATTCACCCGATCGCGGCCTCGCACGGCCGTGGCGTGACGTCGCTGCTGGAGCACGTACTGGTGCCGTGGATGGACGATGTCGATCCGCCGGAAGAAGTGGATGAAGAAGCCGAATACTGGGCGCAGTTTGAAGCCGAGCAGAACGGTGAAGTCGTCGAAGAAGAGGAAGACGACTTCAACCCGCAGGATCTGCCGATCAAACTGGCTATCGTCGGCCGCCCGAACGTTGGTAAGTCAACGCTTACTAACCGTATTCTTGGCGAAGACCGCGTCGTGGTCTTTGACATGCCGGGTACCACGCGCGACAGCATCTACATTCCGATGGAGCGTGACGGGCGCGAGTTCGTCCTTATCGATACGGCGGGCGTGCGTAAACGCGGCAAAATCACCGATGTAGTTGAGAAGTTCTCGGTTATCAAAACGCTGCAGGCGATTGAAGACGCGAACGTCGTGCTGCTGGTCATTGACGCCCGTGAAGGTATTTCGGATCAGGATCTCTCGCTGCTGGGCTTTATCCTTAACAGCGGTCGTTCGCTGGTTATCGTCGTCAACAAGTGGGATGGCCTGAGCCAGGAAGTGAAAGATGAAGTGAAAGAGACGCTGGATTACCGTCTCGGCTTTATCGATTTCGCCCGCGTACACTTTATCTCCGCGCTGCACGGCAGCGGCGTAGGCAATCTGTTTGAATCGGTACGCGAAGCCTACGACAGCTCCACGCGCCGCGTCAGCACAGCGCTGCTGACCCGCATCATGAAAATGGCGGAAGAAGACCATCAGCCGCCGATGGTGCGCGGCCGCCGCGTGAAGCTGAAATATGCGCATGCGGGCGGTTATAACCCGCCGATTGTGGTGATCCACGGCAGCCAGGTAAAAGACCTGCCGGATTCCTATAAGCGTTATCTGATGAACTACTTCCGCAAATCGCTGGATGTGATGGGCACGCCGATCCGCATTCAGTTCAAGGAAGGCGCGAACCCGTTCGCCAACAAGCGCAATACCCTGACACCAAACCAGCTGCGTAAGCGTAAGCGCCTGATTAAGCACATCAAGAAAAGTAAATAACCGGAGCGGGAGTCATTATGACTCCCGCTGTGTTTTTAAGGAGGTATCTCGTGGAATTACGTTGTCCGAACTGTCAGCACGAGCTTGAACAAAGCGAGCGCGGCGCGCATTGCTCGGCGTGTCATCAGGATTATCGGGTTGAGGCGCGCTGTCCCGAGTGCCACCAGCCGCTGGAAGTGCTCAAAGCGTGCGGCGCGGTGGACTATTTCTGCCGTAACGGCCACGGACTGATTTCCAGCAAACGCGTGGAATTTACGTTACAGGCGCATTAGTCGCAGATGCAGTCTTCGCCGCGCTTCCAGAGCTCGCGCAGCCCTTCCGGCGCGGTGTTTTCCGGCACCAGCAGAACGATGTCGGCGTAGCCTGCCTGATTATGCTGCGTCCAGAGGATCTGAATGCGGAAATAGCGCTGATCGCCGCGCCCTGGCGAATCGGGCTGGCCCGGCGGGGACGCCTCTGGCAGCGCCTGATGCAGAATATCGATAAGCCGCTGACGCTGCCGGGCGTTTAACTCAGCGACGGCGATGCGCCGCTGTCCGGCCAGGCGTGGCATATACGCCACGCCGCCTTCACGCGCCAGCTCCACGACGGCGTCATCCGTCAGATCTGGCAAATCCATTACAACACTCCTGTGGTTTTCCACGCTTGTTCAATGGCCTGCGCCACGCTGTCGCCGGAGCGTTTACGGCCATGCTCGATAGTCAGCTTCGCGAAGCTTGCGAAATCCGCATTCTGCGAGAGTGAGCGGTCACAAACTGTGTCATACCATGCATAACCGGCTTTTTCCCAGGCGTAACCGCCAATGGCTGTCGCCGCCAGATAAAACGCGCGGTTCGGAATGCCGGAGTTGATATGCACGCCGCCGTTATCTTCACGCGTTTTCACATAGTCTTTCATGTGGCCAGGCTGTGGATCCTTGCCGAGCAGCGGGTCGTCATACGCGGTGCCGGGCTCTGACATTGAGCGCAGCCCTTTGCCGTTAATACCTTCCGCCAGCAGTCCTTCGCCGATGATCCAGTCCGCCTGATCTGCCGTCTGCTGGTGCTGATACTGTTTCACCAGCGAGCCGAAGACGTCAGAAAGCGATTCGTTGAGCGCGCCCGCCTGCTCGAAATAAATCAGCCCGGCTTCGGTTTCCGTCACGCCGTGACTGAGCTCATGGCCCACCACGTCAATGGCGATAGTAAAGCGGTTGAAGATTTCACCGTCACCGTCGCCGAAGACCATCTGCTGCCCGTTCCAGAAGGCGTTCTGGTATTCGCGTCCGTAATGGACAGTACCGCTCAACACCAGCCCTTTGTTGTCCAGCGAATCGCGCTTATAGGCTTTCCAGAAAAACTCGTGCGTGACGCCGAGATAATCATAGGCTTCATCCACGGCGACGTCGCCATTCGAAGGCTCGCCTTCGCGGCGCACGATCTGGCCTGGTAGTTCTTCGCGATTCTGCGCGTCATAGATATCGCGCTCCAGCTCGCCTTTCGCGGAAACGTGCGCGACGGCGGCTTTCGCATGGTGATGCGCCATCAGGGTCTGGACGTGGGTGAGGGTCTGGCGCGCTTTCTGCTGCTGGGGCTCTGAGCCATGATCGATAATGCGGCGCAGAATATACGGGGGAATGACGGTTGGATAACGTGACTGGTTCATAGGGTCTCCTTACACGGCAAGTGCCGATGAAAAAACCAACACTTGCAGTATAGTTCGCGACCAGACAGGCGCCCCTGAGGTTTATCCTGTTTTCTTTTTGCGCGTTTTTTTGGCGGGCGTAATCTGGCGCACCTCGCTTTCCACCCAGCCGTCCGCGAGCCGCGTGGTTAGCGTATCGCCGGGCTGCACCTGTTTCGTCGCTTTAAGCACGTTGCCATCCTGCGCCGTGGTGACGCTGTAGCCGCGCGCCAGCGTCGCCAGTGGGCTGACAGCCTCCAGGTGCGTGATGGCGTTGCCAAAGCGCTCTCGCGTGTGGCTCAGGCGTGCGGTGACGAGCTGTGCAAGGCGATACTCCAGCTGCTGAATACGCGCCGAGGCGCGGTGCAGACGCGGCAGCGGCTGCTGCTGGTTAAGGCGTTGCGTCAGGCGAGTCTGACGCTGCGTGGCCTGGCGCATCCGGCTGTCCAGCGCGTTGTCCATACGCTGGCGCAGGCGCATCAGCAGCGTCTGCTGGCGGGCAAGGCGCAACTGCGGGTGTTGCTGCTCAAGACGGTGATGCAGGCGCGTAAAACGCTGCTGGCGGTTGGCCAGCGAATAGTCCATCGCCATTTCCAGACGCTGCTGTAACCCCTGCACCTGGCGCAGCAGCTCCAGCTGGTTGCGGCTGACCATTTCGGCGGCGGCGGACGGCGTCGGCGCGCGTAAATCCGCGACGAAATCGGCAATGGTAACGTCGGTCTCATGGCCGACGGCGCTAACGATGGGAATGCGGCTCGCGAAAATCGCCCGCGCGACGCGCTCGTCGTTAAAGCTCCACAAATCTTCCAGCGAGCCGCCGCCGCGCCCGACGATTAACACGTCGCATTCGTCACGCAGATTGGCAAGCTCAATGGCGCGCACGATCTGCGCGGGCGCGTCGTCGCCCTGTACCGCGGTGGGGTAGATAACCACCGGCAGCGACGGATCGCGGCGGCGTAACACATTCAGCACATCATGCAGCGCCGCGCCGGTTTTCGACGTAATCACGCCGACCTGGCGCGCCGGGGAGGGCAGCGGTTTTTTCAGCGCCGGATCGAACAACCCTTCGGCGGCGAGCTGCTGCTTGAGCTGTTCATAACGCTGTTGCAACAGGCCTTCACCGGCGGGCTGCATGCTTTCGACGATGATTTGATAGTCGCCGCGCGGCTCGTAGAGCGTGATAGTGGCGCGCACCAGCACCTGCTGGCCATGTTGCGGACGAAAGGTAACGCGGCGGTTGCTGTTGCGGAACATCGCACAGCGCACCTGGGCGGTGTCGTCTTTCAGCGTAAAGTACCAGTGGCCGGACGCGGGCTGGGTGAAATTCGAGATTTCGCCGCTGATCCAGACCTGGCCCATCTCCTGTTCAAGCAGCAGACGTACGCTCTGGTTAAGGCGGCTGACGGTAAAAATTGAGGGTGTCGGAGTAAGCGGCATGTGAGCTGGATCAAATTTTAAATCAGCGGGTTATTCAATCGATAGTAACCTGCGCGCTGACTATCGCAACCTTTTTTCGCAAAAAAATGTAGAAGCAATCGGTTACGCTCTGTATAATGCCGCGGCAATATTTTATCTGTTCTCATTCACCCCAGGTTGAGATATTGCCCATGCTACGTATCGCTAAAGAAGCACTGACGTTTGACGACGTTCTCCTCGTTCCCGCTCACTCTACCGTTCTGCCGAATACCGCGGATCTCAGCACTCAGCTGACCAAAACCATCCGCCTGAACATCCCGATGCTTTCAGCGGCGATGGACACCGTAACGGAAGCGCGTCTGGCGATTGCCCTGGCGCAGGAAGGCGGCATCGGCTTTATCCACAAAAACATGTCTATCGAACGTCAGGCTGAAGAAGTCCGTCGCGTCAAAAAACATGAATCCGGCGTGGTCACCGACCCGCAGACCGTACTGCCGACCACGACCCTGCGCGAAGTAAAAGAACTGACCGAGCGCAACGGTTTCGCTGGCTACCCGGTTGTGACTGAAGAGAACGAACTGGTTGGTATCATTACCGGCCGTGACGTGCGCTTCGTGACCGACCTGAGCCAGCCCGTCAGCGTTTATATGACGCCGAAAGCGCGCCTGGTAACCGTTCGCGAAGGCGAGTCCCGCGACGTCGTACTGGCGAAAATGCACGAAAAACGTGTTGAGAAAGCGCTGGTCGTGGACGACAGTTTCCACCTGCGCGGGATGATCACCGTGAAAGATTTCCAGAAAGCCGAACGTAAACCGAACGCCTGTAAAGACGAGCAGGGCCGTCTGCGCGTAGGGGCGGCGGTAGGCGCAGGCGCCGGTAACGAAGAGCGTGTTGACGCGCTGGTTGCCGCAGGCGTTGACGTTCTGCTGATTGACTCCTCCCACGGCCACTCCGAAGGCGTGCTGCAACGCATTCGCGAAACCCGCGCGAAATACCCGGATCTGCAAATCATCGGCGGTAACGTGGCGACGGCCGCAGGCGCGAAAGCCCTGGCGGACGCGGGCGTCAGCGCGGTGAAAGTCGGCATCGGCCCGGGCTCCATCTGCACCACCCGTATCGTGACCGGCGTGGGCGTACCGCAGATCACCGCGGTGGCGGACGCGGTTGAAGCGCTGGAAGGCACCGGCATTCCGGTTATCGCCGATGGCGGCATTCGTTTCTCCGGCGATATCGCCAAAGCAATCGCCGCTGGCGCAAGCGTCGTGATGGTCGGCTCCATGCTGGCCGGTACGGACGAATCTCCGGGCGAAATCGAACTCTACCAGGGCCGCGCTTACAAATCCTATCGCGGCATGGGCTCGCTGGGCGCGATGTCCAAAGGCTCTTCCGACCGCTACTTCCAGACCGATAACGCCGCTGACAAGCTGGTGCCGGAAGGCATCGAAGGTCGCGTGGCGTATAAAGGCCGTCTGAAAGAGATAATCCACCAGCAGATGGGCGGCCTGCGCTCCTGCATGGGCCTGACCGGCTGCGCCACGATCGATGAGCTTCGCACCAAAGCGGAATTCGTGCGCATCAGCGGCGCGGGCATTCAGGAAAGCCACGTACACGATGTGACCATCACCAAAGAGTCTCCGAACTACCGTATGGGTTCTTAATTTTCCCCGCCCGGCGTTCGCGCCGGGCGTTTACTTTGTATCAGCTACTTTCTGGAAAACGCGTCAATGACGGACAACATTCATAAGCATCGTATCCTTATCCTCGACTTCGGTTCTCAGTACACCCAACTGGTGGCCCGCCGCGTGCGCGAGCTGGGCGTTTACTGCGAGCTGTGGGCCTGGGACGTGACGGAAGAGCAAATCCGCGGCTTTAATCCGAACGGGATTATCCTGTCCGGCGGCCCGGAGAGCACCACGGAAGAGAACAGCCCGCGCGCGCCGGAATATGTCTTTAACGCCGGTGTGCCGGTACTCGGCGTCTGCTACGGCATGCAGACCATGGCGATGCAGCTCGGCGGCCACGTGGAAGGCTCTAACGAGCGTGAATTCGGCTATGCGCAGGTAGAGGTCAAAACTGACAGCGCGCTGGTGCGCGACATTCAGGACGCGCTGAGCGCCGACGGCAACCCACTGCTGGATGTCTGGATGAGCCACGGCGATAAAGTGACGGCCATTCCGTCTGATTTCGTGACCGTCGCCAGCACCGAAACCTGCCCGTTCGCGATTATGGCGAACGAAGAGAAGCGTTTCTACGGCGTACAGTTCCACCCGGAAGTGACCCACACCCGTCAGGGCCTGCGTATGCTGGAGCGCTTCGTGCGTGACATCTGCGAGTGCGAAGCGCTGTGGACGCCGGCGAAAATCATCGACGACGCGGTTGAGCGCATTCGTCAGCAGGTGGGCAACGATCGCGTTATCCTGGGCCTGTCCGGCGGCGTGGATTCCTCTGTGACCGCGATGCTGCTGCACCGCGCGATTGGCGACCGTCTGACCTGCGTCTTCGTCGATAACGGCCTGCTGCGCCTGAACGAAGCCGAGCAGGTGATGGACATGTTTGGCGACCACTTTGGCCTGAACATCGTTCACGTTCCAGCGGAAGCACGTTTCCTTGACGCGCTGGCGGGTATCGACGAGCCGGAAGCCAAGCGTAAAACCATCGGCCGCGTATTCGTGGAAGTGTTCGATGAAGAAGCGCTGAAGCTGGAAGACGTGAAATGGCTGGCGCAGGGCACCATCTACCCGGATGTGATTGAATCCGCGGCGTCTGCCACTGGTAAAGCGCACGTGATCAAATCTCACCACAACGTGGGCGGTCTGCCGAAAGAGATGAAAATGGGCCTCGTCGAGCCGCTCAAAGAGCTGTTTAAAGACGAAGTTCGCAAGATTGGTCTGGAGCTGGGCCTGCCGTACGACATGTTGTACCGCCATCCGTTCCCGGGGCCGGGCCTGGGCGTTCGCGTTCTGGGCGAAGTGAAAAAAGAGTTCTGTGACCTGCTGCGCCGCGCCGACGCTATCTTTATCGAAGAGCTGCGCCGTGCGGATCTGTACGACAAAGTGAGCCAGGCATTCACCGTATTCCTGCCGGTGCGCTCCGTTGGCGTGATGGGCGACGGCCGTAAATATGACTGGGTGGTCTCGCTGCGCGCGGTAGAAACCATCGACTTCATGACCGCTCACTGGGCGCACCTGCCGTACGATTTCCTGGGCCGCGTTTCCAACCGCATTATCAATGAAATCAACGGTATTTCCCGTGTAGTTTATGATATCAGCGGTAAACCGCCCGCGACCATTGAGTGGGAATGATCGGCAGCTTTCCGACGCGTTCATAAGCGATTAAACGTGAATCGACCCTCTGTTTTTACAGAGGGTTTTTTTATGCGTTTCATGGTTTTCTATGTAACGCAGTTCCTGACGGTAAACCTCATTTCTACTGATGTAAAACAAAGTATAAATGTGAATACAGGAATACAGGAATACAGGAATACAGGAATACAGGAATACAGGAATACAGGAATGGTGCAGGATTATAAAGATAGTCAATTTTGCCTTTTTAATGATGTATTGAAAATCATGCTCATCAAGCTATAAGCTTTGACCCGCTCCCTTCTAATTAATGTAGTGCGGACTTATCAAGGTCCACTTCTGGCAGTCAGCGGAAGTGTTAGAAATTAATCAGCGCGCTACATCCCAGCACAGGCAGCCACTTTCTATACGGCCTCCCTGTCCCCCTCTTCAACACCTTATCTACTCAACTTTCCTGCGAAGTCAGATAAATGAAACGTTTTATTTCAGACTGAAAAAAGATTTGAGTTTTATAATTTTTTGACATTTATATTTTTTTGTTCTGAAAAATTAAATAATAGTCGAAGAACCTGGATCTCATTATGGTTCTTATATTCCGGGAGATAATGCGCATCTGTTTCTGGTTGTACGTTCTGTTATCTCTTAAAGGAGTATATGAATATGCAAAATGATTTTGAAACAAGCCAGGTGAACTGGCGTACCAATCTGACCGGTGAACCCGTATCATCAGATGATACTGAACTGATGGCTCAGGTAAGTCAGATGGATGCTGCGGTGTCTAATTCATCCGGTACAGGCATATGGGATACGATGAATATAGATTCTTCCGTTGCCTGGCTATGGGAAGATGCTAAAAACTGGCCCTCAAGCTCGGCTGCGATTACGCTGATGTGGCAAAATATTCGAAAAATGGCAATACAGGAGCAAACTACTGCCTCTGATTTTTATCTCTCAGCTCAGCTTCAGACTGCTATCATTTATGCTGTCGACTGGGTAAATCTGCATTGCTACAACACTACTATTGCGCAAGAATATGATAACTGGTGGGACTGGGAAATTGGTTCACCTGAAGCGTTGAACGATGTTCTGTGCCTGTCGTCTGCATACCTCCCATCTGCTTTAAATTCGGCATGTATTGCAGCAATTAATTATTTTGTTCCCGATCCGACTGTGCGTAAGGCTACTGGTGTGGTGGAAACTGGCGCGAACCTACTCGATAAATGCTTCATTGCAATGCTGAGCGGTGTTTTGTCACAGGATAACACCAGGGTGCAACAGGGCCTGACCGACGCTGGAAGCGTATATGAATATGTCACCGATGGGGATGGATATTATCATGATGGGTCATTTATTCAGCATGCTAACGTGCCGTATACCGGTGGTTATGGTGAGGTCTTACTAAGCAGAACCTGTGATATTTTCATTCTTTTAACGAATACATCATGGATTGGTTCTCTGGCAAATGTTGAAAATATTTATACGACTATCCCTGAGACTTATGCTCCTACATTGTACAGTGACATTGATTTTGATATGACCCGTGGACGGGGGATCAGCCGAGAAACATCACCGGCACATAGCGTGGCACGGGTACTTTTATATGATATTTATTTTATTTCCGGGAGGCATACCTCAACGGATTATCAGTACACATGGGCAACATTTGTCAAAAGTGCCATCAGTTCTGACAAGTTTTACGAAGATTATTACCGCGGGTTGTCGCTCTCACAAATCCAGACGTTGAGAGCATTGATGAATAATCCGGATATCCCTGTTGAAAATGACTACCGGAATGAAAATAAAATGCTGGCTGCCATGTGCCAGATGATTCATCAGAAAGGGACTTTTGCCTGCGGACTTAGCTTGTTCTCTCATAAAATTACTGCATTTGAATATGGGAATGGCGAGAACAAGCAAGGATGGTATACCGGTACAGGAATGTTATATATTTATAACGCTAACAGTACTCAGTTTGATAAAAATTACTGGCCGACGGTTAATATGTTACGGCTTCCGGGTACGTTAACCGATGGGATGAGCGGTGTCCTTTCCGACTGGCAACTTTATCCCAATGCTGATGAGCGTAACTGGTGCGGTGGTGTCAGTAATGGGATAACAGGACATGCCAGTCTTATTTACAATCTTGAGGGCGTAACAGGAAGCTCACTGTCAGCTGTAAAATCATGGTTCATGCTGGACGATCAGATTATTGCTCTGGTGGCCGGAATTAGCAGCTCAGATTCTGCCCCGGTTGAGTCAATTATTGAAAACAGGCAGCTCAACGATGCTGAAACGCAGACCCTTCAGGTAAACGGCATAACTATTCCTGCGTCAACAATGCAACAATTTGAAAATGCTACCTTTGCTACTTTGACCGATGAGGTGAATCAGGCACCTCTCGGATATGTTTTTTTTGCGCCTGTTCCCCTCATAGCTGAGAATGTGTCCAGAAGTGGAGCATGGCAATGGGTCAATGATGGAGGAAGTGAGACTCTTGTCATACAACAGTACGCCACGCTCAGCGTTCCTCATGGAGAATATCCCACGGGGCAGAAGATAGCTTACGCTATTTTGCCCAATTACTCGCCTGAACAGACGCGGAGCTATCAAGCCAATCCACCAGTCCGCATCATTAATAATGATGAGCGCCAACAGGCGATTGCTTTGACAGATAATTCTGTATGGGGAGGGAATTTTTATCAGCCCGGGAGTCTTGAGTTTGTTCAGGCCAATACATCGGGATCCATACTCATTCAGCAGGTCGGCGATGACTGTATTATGGCCTTTTCTGACCCAACGCGAAGCCTGTCAGAAATACAATTTATTCTAAACGCTCTGCCTGTCAGCAGCGTCGTCAGCAAATCGCCAGAAATTCAGATTGTATTTGATGAAGTTGCTCAAACATTAAGTGTAACTGTGGATACGTCGTCAATGAATGGGGCGTCAGGTCAGCTTGTTATGCGCTAACCTGGTTCGATATCCAGGCTTGTGCCAGTTATTTTATTGGGGCCACAACCGCTTTATGCAGGCCCCAGTTATTTTAGCCACCGGGTATTAACCGGATTTTTCACACTCTCATAACGTTTTCAACAATTATAAACCAGCGAGTTATTAATGCTGCCAGTACCCACCTGAAACAGGCGTGCTTTGTCACTATTAACTCAGGTTATAGCGTATTACTGTACCGTTCGTTACTGCGCCTGAATACGGGAAAATAATTAAAAACCCTCCGTTATTGTTATAAGTATAGTTATACTCGAAGATTCCTTTTCCTGAGGGGACGCCTGATGTATTGCAGGAAATATAATGATAGGCAGCTTGTGCCGTACCAGAGCAGATCACAGCAATGCCACTCAGACATACCATACATAGAATTGATTGTATTATTTCATTAGCTAAGCTCTTTCATGTCTTTTTTTAATTTAAATTATACCTGAATCCAACGCGGATTTGATATTCATTTTTCGTGTCATCTCCGTCCTGGTATTTATCGAGATAACCCAATTCGAAGAAAGGATAAAATCGAGTAGTAGCATGAAAATTAAAAATAAAATTATGCTGGAGAGTGTGATTTTTTCCATTCGCATAGTTAAATTCATCACTGTGTACTTTGCTGTAATAGGTAGGGTTATATTGCACATAAAAATCGGGTGTAAAGTATTTGGTAATATATAAATCTACACGATGTTCTGAAGAGTCGTCCCAGTCCCCATTTAGGGTCTGGGAGTCATGATTCTGATGGTTATAACGGTAACGCAGGACACCCGTGAAAGTTGGATCGAAGTGATAACCTATTCCAAGATAGGGGTCGATACGGGAACCTGCTGACTCCCAGTGAAACACGGTGCCGGGTTCAAGAAAAAATTGGCTACGGCCGAGTGGAAAAGGTTTGTTCAGCTCTACTTCCTGATAGCTACTCTTCCACTGATTCAGGTGCTTTCCGAGATCGGAATCCGTTTCAAAACTCCAGTACATATTTTTCAGTATGCTGTCTGGATCCTGTACCACGCCTGTCAGCATCAGTCGCTGAAGAAAACCTTCACTGGCGGTATGGTACTGTGTGCGAGGCGCGAAATAGACGGTCGTAAAAGGCGTATATTTTACTGATTGACCCGGTGCCGTCACTGTTGTATCCGCATAGCTATATGCTGATACGCTACCTAATACAATAGACAGAATAATAACATTATTACAGAGTTTCATTTTATATTCCTTCCATAAGACACAGAGAAACACTCTCACTGCAAAAATGGCAGGGAGGCATAAACGTTAAATTTTTATATTGAGATGTAATTACCAGTACAGCTTCCAGTTTTTAATAATACGGGTGATACTTTCCATAAAGAAATAATCGCCCCATGAACAGCACTCATCCACACCAATATTTCCATTAAAGTGATAGACTGAGTGTTTAAGCAACCCTGCACCGGGAATATGCTCCCGATTATAATAGTGGTCGATCATATTTCCGACCATACGCAAGGCAATGCTCTCATAGCTTGCGCGGTTGGGATGAGAAAGCGGCAAATGTTTTATCATTTCCAGCAAACCACAGGCGACAATTGCTGTAGATGAACTGTCCCGACAGCTTGTTGGGTCGGTCAGCGCCAGATCCCAGTAGCACACCAGATCATCCGGAAGCCGATTAATGAAATAATTTGCCAGCTTCTGGCTGAGTGTCAGTAAATCTTCATTACGGGTATAACGATAATTCAGCAGAAATCCATACACGCCCCACGCCTGGCCGCGAGACCAGCAGGAATCATCCGCATAGCCCTGGTGCGTATTGCCGTAACGAGGCTCTCCTGTATGCACGTCCATAAAGAACGTGTGCCAGGTCGAACTGTCCGGGCGTACTATATAGCGGCTGGCTTGAATGATATGCGTGGTGGCGGCCTGAGCATAACGTTCATCCCCGGTAATAAGGCTGGCCTGGTATAACAGCGGTAAATTCATATTACAGTCGATAATCATTCGTCCCTGTTGTTGCGGATTATCCAGCTCGCCCCATGCCTGAATAATACCGCAGCAAGGGTGATAACGTTCCATCAGCGCATCTGCTGCCAGCAGGGCAATATAGCGCGCCCGCGCATTGTTAGTAAGCGTACTGGCACTAAGGCAGGACAGGCTGTAAAGAAAACCGAGGTCATGATGATTGGTGTTGTTTCGGTGAATAATACGCTCGCCGAAAGACTGAACATGCTTTTCTGCCAGAGTTCGGTATTTTTGATCGCCGCTCCATTCCCATGCCAGCCAGAGTTGCCCGCTCCAGAAGCTGGTGGTCCATTCGACATTATCAATAACCGGGTAAAGACCATTCTGACAGGCGGCATCCGGGAATCGCTCCTGCCAGCAGGCCATATTACGGTCAACGGCCTGTAAAATATCGGGCACGATCTGCTTAACTTTCTCCAGGATAACATCGCGCTCACCTGGTGCCAGTTTTACCTGGGAAATCGCTTCTTCATGAATATTCTGCAACATAGTTTTCTCGTATCGTTTCTTAATTTAATGCTTGATCTGTATGGGAGGCGGAGGTGACTTTTTTATGCTTTTGACAATCAGAAAGTGTGAAAGCCGACACAATCGTAAACAGTAGTGAAATGGTGCCCATAATCAGATACGTATGTTCAAAACCTATGGTGTCATAGGCGTAGCCAGCGGGAGGGGCAACCACGATGGAGCCCACATAAACCATGGCCTGATAGCCAAGCAGATACATGGTCGCGTTAATCCTTTTGTCGAAGTGCTCAGCAATGTACTTGAAGACGGAGACCAGAATCAGCGCGATTTCAATCCCGTAAAGCGGTTTTACAAGACAGATGATGAGAGGGTCGGTTGTCAGACCCGAGATGATAAGGCGCAAACTGACGATCAGGCCTGTGAGCAGCATCCCCTGTTTGGCGCCAATCCGGTTGACCAGCGCAGGAACCAGCATCATGCCAAAGAATTCGGTACACGACTGGGTCGTGCTCATATAACCAAACATGGCATTACCCTGTTCTTTGGTGTTAAAGAAAGTGACGAAATAACGGGAGAACTGCTGTTCGGCAATAAACATCATCCAGGCCACGCCTGCAATATACAGAGCGAACATCCAGAATTTTGGATTTCTGAACAGATGAAACACATCCGCGATAACAATTTTATCTTTAGACAGAACGCTATTTTCTTCCTGCCCGAAATGATCAACTTTAAGTGAAATTAGCACCAGCAACATACACACTGCAGATACGCTGCCGATGGTAAAGTTAATTATTGGGGAAATGTTATAAACGTAGCCAGAAAACGATGCAGCAACCGCCCATCCCAGTGCGGCCCACATTCTGATACGACCGAACTCCATATTATACAGGCGGCTAAAACGATCCACATAAGACTCTTCAGCGGCTACACCCGCGTACCAGCCGAAGCTGAAAAATAACGCGCCAATGATCATGCCTGCCAGAAAGTGACTTTGTAGTAAGGGCAAGTAGCACCACAGATAAAAAGGGGCCATCAGTGCGGAAATAAGGCAGACGAAATAGAGCAAATGCTTTTTCATGCCGGTTTTGTCCATGATAAAGCCATATACAGGTTTAACCAGGACGGCAAACACACCGTTGACGGCAAAAACCGTACCGATATCAATTGCACTCAGTCCCGCTTTATCACCAAGCCAGATAGCATACATACCGAAACCGGCAGACCAGGTGAAAGTAAATAAAAAGACAAACAAGCTGAGCTTTATATACGCTGAGCGTGTGGATTGTAAGACTTCAGACATAATGTACTCCATTTAAAAGTCACGGTGATGAGTTGCTATGTAATGGAAATGGCCCTGCCAGAAAGCGTGAGTTTCGGGTATAGGTCATCGAATGTGATATTTGTCGGTACAGGTAGCTGCTTCTGCATGGAAATTAATGGAGAACCCGTCTTCACCGCTTTCAGTTGTCGTGGAGCAGATGCTTGGTAAATGCGGAGTTGTCCCCGTAGGGATGGCAGCAGCCAGGTAATCACTCCCACATCCGGCCAGGGAAACCATTCACTGCGCAGCCACGCATTGGCCATCACGACGTCCCGGCACTCACGACGACCGCTAAAGTAGCTGTCATCGGTACTGAGCATCAGCATCCAGGCATGCTCCTGATGAGTGTCATAAATGATGAACTGACTCGCTTCAGGAATAGCCTGGACCGGTTCCAGCGGCTCAGCGATGTCGGCCGGGTACGGTGTCGAGGTTTCACCCATTTTGATTCGTGAATGGCCAGGCGAAAAATGTCGTGCCGCATTCGCTATCCAGCACAATGCGATCTGAGGGTGATTTTGCTTGCCGTGCATTCTATTCACTTTCTCTTTCCGGACTGGAATGGCGCACAGTAAAAAACTAAAACACCATTTTAATTGTGATTTCTGTCGAATTTTAGAGCGGTAGAGGAAAGATAAAATGAATTTTGCTGGCGAAAAGCAGGAAAATTTCACGATATTAACGAAAGTTTAATTTTACTAACAATGGAGGGTGACATGGAAAAAGAAAACCTGAAGGGAGAAGCATGCTGCCTGGAACGGATTTCTCTCAAGGAGAACTCCATTTATTTTAATCGAATGCTGGAAGATGTTCCTGCCAATTATTATCACTGGCATCAGTGTATAGAGATCCTTTTTGTCTCCCGTGGAGTGGGAATTGTATTAGTAGATCATCGAAAATATACGATCCGTCCCGGAAGGCTATTTATTTTCCCTCCGGGTAAATTACACAAGGTGTTTGTTGAACAGAGTCCGCGGAATAATTATCACCGTACAACCCTTCATTTTAACGCTCTGACCGTTATTCATTATCTCCGGGATTTCCCACGACAGCAGTCAGTGCTGCGTCAGATAAGTGAACGGAGTGAACCTGCTCGGGTGTTTGATATCAGTGATATACAGGATTATGTGGAATTATTGTTGGTACGTTTTGAAAAACAGATGACAGATGATTTTTTTTCGGTTAGCGACAATGTATTTCTGATCATGCAGCTACTGAGTCTGTTGCCACAGGCTGAAACCGAATCCGGACAGAAGACATTTTCCACTCGGCTTATTCGCTGGATTGACGAGCATTATCATGAAAGCTGTTCGCTGGAAGAAATTGCGGCAGTAGCAGGATGCTCTCTGGGCCATACGTGTCGTCGTTTCAATGATGAAACGGGAGGAACGCTTCAGGAATACCTGACAATGCGGCGTTTACGGCAGGCCTGTGAACTTCTGATTCATACACAACTCAGTGTCAGAGAAATTGCGGGAAAAGTGGGATATTTGGGTTATGCCTGGTTTATCACCAGCTTCCGTAAGCATATAGGGAAGTCTCCTCTTCAGTACAGAAAGGCTTACCGTCAGTAACTTAAATACTGGTTATATCAGTCAGCCGAAAATAGGATCGCCATAAATGCAGGAGAATGTTTCATGTCCCCAATATGGGCTGTCAACAGGCTGCTGTCTGCTCCAGTTTTAGCGTGGTCATAAGCAGCAATTATCCGTTCAGCACGTGGGGTTGCTTTGATGGTGTGGTTGATGGCGTCATGCAGGATCCTGTAATTCTCTTGATGTTCATTCGCCAGGGCATTTGCATGTTGGAAGACCGCAAGACCGGGCTGATTTCCAGGAAGAGCAGGGTTGCATGAGGTCTTATTGGTGGTCTAAATATGGTCTGTATCAAAACCGAGACATGACCACCAGGCTAATGAACAATGAAAGTAGAGACAATCAGCTACGTTAAAAAGAACGCAGCAACGCTTGATCTGTCAGAACCCATCCTGGTCACACAAAATGGTGTGCCTGCTTATGTTATCGAGTCCTGTGACCAGCAGCAGGAGCGGGAAAATGCCATTGCTTTGCTGAAGCTGCTTACCTTGTCAGAGAAAGATAAAGCTGATGGGCGCATGTTCTCGAAAGACCAGTTGCTGAGTGGACTTAAGGATTAAACGTAGCGCGCTCAACGTTAAGGGATTTCCATGGAACAGCAGGTGACCTTTGAGTACACGCTTACGGTAAAGCACTGCATTGATACAATTGAGGGTTTCCTGCGCCGTGTTGATACTGATTCACACCCGGTTATCGCAGATATTCTCACACAGTTTGAGAATACCGTTGGCCAGTTCCCGCTGGTCTGCCAGATTTGCCCTGAACTCCTGAAAATTGGCTGCGCAAAATACCGGGAGTTTAATAACGCTGAAGGCTATCGGGTTTTGTATTCCGTAGACGGAACCTTAGTGACCGCGCATGCGATCCTGGCGCATCGGCAGGATGTCCAGCCGCTGCTGTTTAAGCGTCTGATAATGGCCTGAGGGTATTAAGAAAGGTAAAAATTATCGTTTACCTATAGTTTTCAATGCCCTCCAGCCTGATAAGAATGGCGTTATAAATCGCTCCGCTCCATTCCCGACAAACGCAGAGTGCAAGATCGCCAGCAGGCGCGTTACTGCCCTTACGCTTTTGTAATAGCTGAATATCAGCGCTATAAATTATTTATCAGCTAATCAGTACTTCGCTGAATACATACCACATTATGCTGTCCCGGCTTTACTTTACATCCAGGCTTATAATCATGGAAGGAATGGAACAAAAACGCCCGCTCATAATCGATTGCGGGCGTTTTCTGACGTCGCAAAGGGAGCTTAAGACACTAGCGTGGCTGCTGTTGCTGCGAGGAGGCGTCGAGAGACATGCTGATTTGCTGGGCCTGGACTTTATCCTGGTGGTGATACCACGCGCCGACGGCGGAGTAGATAAAGCGACCAAAGAAGAAAAGAAAACTGATAAGCAGTACAATACGGGTCATTCGACCGTTAAATCTGTCCCGTCTTCGTATGCTGGTGGCCTGTGACACGCCTTTACCCTTCAGGTTTACCCGTCAACTGCGGGCGACG
This sequence comes from Cronobacter turicensis, assembly GCF_041222865.1. Classification (NCBI taxonomy): domain Bacteria; kingdom Pseudomonadati; phylum Pseudomonadota; class Gammaproteobacteria; order Enterobacterales; family Enterobacteriaceae; genus Cronobacter; species Cronobacter turicensis. The sequence continues at coordinate 1,146,128 of NZ_CP165997.1, forward strand.
TAAATATTAAGGCACAGCGAGACGAAGAGGTCAATTATTCATCATGTAAAATTCTGTACGGATCCGCCGAATCTGTTTTTTATTAATGGATTTAAGCAGTTGATGAATAAAGTGATAAAGGTCTTTTTCTGCAAATGCCGGTTCCCGTCTGGTGCGGCTGCATGAGTTGATGTATATCAATGGAAAGCGGTTTCCTCTGGCTAAGATTGGTTAACCGCGCCGCGTTCGGCTCCGGTCTGTCGCGCATATCAACAGCCAGGTCGGATGCCTGCCTGAAATTCTTGCCCGGGAACGGGAGTCTGGTATCGAGCATCTATGTTATCGGTTGAAACACTCAAGAAAAATAAAGACAAATGGTGGGCCCTGCCGCTGGTATTACCGCTGCTGTTATTACCACTCGCCCGCGCCGGGAATACCTACGTCCATATTGAAGGCGGTCTGGTGGTGCTTTATTACCTGCCGCTGTCGCTGCTTAGCGCTTTCATTATGATTTATGGTCGTCGCGCGCTGCCCGGCATCGCCCTTGGCGTCGTGGTTTATTATCACCGCAACGTCGGGCTGTTAGATCTCTCTGTCACGTTGCTGAATTTTTTCGTGCCGACCATGCTGAGCTGGGCGGGCTACCGCATTTTCGCGCCAGGTCAACATGCCGTTTCCTGGTGGCACGCTCGCAGCGGTTCGCAGCGCATGTTCTGGCTGGTGTTTTTCAATGCTTCGGTGTTTATGCTCTTTTACCAGATAGCCGCGTTTCTCGGGCTGTATGAGCGGCCGACATCGCTGACGGGCGATAACCCTTTTACCGTGCTGACGCTTATCAGCTACCAGGCTGTGCTGGTCGGCTGCCTCACTGGCATGCCATTTTTCTATCTGCTTATCCGCGTGCTGCGCCATCCACGCTATCTCAAAAGCTTTCTCTCCCAGGCGCGGGCGCAGCGCGATAAGAAAGTCAGCAAAGCGGAAGTGGTTATCTGGCTTGGCATTATTCTGTTCCTGCTCGGCTGTCTGGTGCAGCCGACGAGCGATAACAGTTCGCTGTTCAGCACCACGTATACGCTTTCGCTGCTGCTGCCTGTAATGCTGTGGGGCGCGATGCGTTTCGGCTATTTCTTTATTACCACCGCCTGGACGCCAGTGCTGGCGCTGCTGTGCCACTACTACTATCTCTATTTCCCGTCGGTGCCCGGCTACGAAACCCAGATGGTGATAAATACCTCCAGCTACGGCGTGTTTTCACTGGTCATCGTGTTCATGGCGCTGACCGCCACTCGCCAGCGCGCGATGCACTTGCGCGGCCGTCGTCTGGCGCTGATCGACCCGTTAAGCCACATGCCGAATCTGCGGGCGCTGAACCGGGATCTCGGCAAAGCGCCCTGGTCGGTGCTGTGCTTTATGCGTATTCCTGAGCTTGAGCTGCTCGGGCGTAACTACGGGGTAATGCTGCGCATTCTCTACAAGCAACAAATGGCGGCGTGGCTGCGCCAGATCCTGCTGCCGGATGAGCTGGCGTATCAGCTTTCCGGGCACGATGTAGTCCTGCGTATTCATACGGAATCCTATCTCGAACGCATCGACGCGCTGGATAAACGCGTGCGGCAGTTCCGCTTTATGTGGGATGGTATGCCGTTACAGCCGCAGGTCGGCATCAGCTACAGCTTTGTGCGCTCGCCAGTCACGCATTTGCATCTGCTGCTTGGCGAAATGAGCACGATGGCGGATTTGTCGCTTGCCACCAATCAGCCTGAAAGTTTGCAGTGTCGCGGCGCCAACCATGTGCAAAAAGCCGTGAAGCTGAAAGTGGATATGCTCAACCGCTTGCAGCAGGCGCTGGATAACCATCACTTCCGTCTGATGGCGCAGCGGATCGAAGGGATGCGCGGCGACAGCTATTACGAAATCCTGCTGCGTATGCGCGGCGATGACGGCGAGCTTATCGCGCCGGAGATTTTCCTGCCGGTGGCGCATGAGTTCGGCCTCTCGTCGCGCATCGACCTGATGGTGCTGGAAAGCACGCTGAAATTCATGGACGAATGGCGCGAACAACTGCCCGCCAGCCGTTTCTCCATCAACCTGACGCCTGCCACCGTCTGCCGCGTGCCGTTTCCGGGTGAGGTCCAGCGGCTGCTGGCGCGTTATCACGTTGAGCCCTGGCAGCTGATTTTCGAAATCACCGAAAGCCAGTCGTTCACCAATGTGGAACAGACGCAGGTCACGCTCTCAAGGCTGCGCGCAATGGGGTGTCGTATTGCGATTGACGATTTCGGCACCGGCTACGCCAGCTATGCGCGGCTGAAAAGCATTAACGCCGATATTTTAAAAATCGACGGCAGCTTCATTCGCAATATCGTTACCAGCAGTCTGGATTATCAAATTGTCGAATCGATGTGCCATCTGGCGCGGATGAAGAACATGCAGGTGGTGGCGGAGTATGTCGAAAGCGAAGAGATTAAAAACGTCGCCTGTTCGCTCGGTATCGATTATCTGCAAGGGTATGTGATTGGCAAACCGCAGCCGCTGGAGTCGCTCATTGTGGCGAAACCGGAAACGGCGACGCGATAGTTAAAAAAAACGGTGAGCCAGGCTCACCGTTTTGCGTTTCAGGCGGCCACTTCCGGGCTCGCTTCTTCTTCGATATTCAGCTTCCAGCCGGTGACGCCTTCCCAGTACTGCTGCTCGCGTTCGAGATCCAGCAGCACCAGCGCGTTCTGGCTGAACCAGTCGTGCGGGAAACGCAGCGTCCAGTGATTCTCATCGGTGTTCAGCACCAGCCTCGGCGGCGTCGTGGTCGCCTGGCGCTGATTATTCAGCAGCACGCCGAGGCGCAGCAGCTGGATCAGCGGCAGGAACTGCTTTTTCTTATACAGCGTAAAGCGCGGCAACTCATCGAGCTTAATCGCCTTGCGGTGATAGCGCACCATCGTCGCCATCATCATCTGCTGCTCCTGGTTAAAGCCCGGCAGATCGCTGTTTTGAAGAATATAGGCCGAATGGCGGTGCAACCCGCTGTGATTGATGCCAAGCCCAACCTCATGCAGCATCGCCGCCCACTTCAGCAGCGCCGCCAGCGACGGGTTCGCAAGCTTCGCGTTCTGCTGTTCCCACTGCTCATACATCAGCATGGTGGTATCCAGCACCCGGTGCGCCTGTTCCCTGTCGATATGGTACTGGTTGGCGAGGCTCTGGGCGGTGCGAATGCGGATATCCTGATGGCGGAAACGGCCTTCCATCTCATAGAGCACGCCTTCGCGCAGCGCGCCGTCTGACAGGCGCAGCTCGCGAATAGCCAGCGCGTCGAACACGCCGCAAAGGATGGCCAGGCCAGGCACGAAGACCACTTTACGCTCTTCCGACAGACCCGGCAGGGTGAGTGCCGAAAAATGGCCGAATTTCAGCACTTCATCGCGCAGCATATCGAGGCGATCTGGCGTGATAAAACCGTCTTTTTCGCCCATCTCCACCAGCACTTCATGTGCGGCTTTAATGGTGCCGGAAGCGCCAAGCGCCACGGTCCAGCCTTTAAGACGATACTGCCAGGCGAGGCTTTCGAGCTTTTGTACGGCGGCGAGACGCGCGCGGCGGAAATTATCCGGCGTGATTTCGCCGTTCGGGAAGAAATGCTGCCCGAAGCTGACGCAGCCCATACGGCGGCTTTCCACCAGTTGCGGTTCGAAATCTTCGCCGATGACCAGTTCCGTCGAGCCGCCGCCGATGTCGATAACCAGCTTGCGTCCGCGCTCCGGCTGGGTATGTTCCACACCCATGAAAATCAGACGCGCTTCTTCATTGCCGGAGATAATTTCAATCGGATAGGGGATGACCTTTTCCGCGCGACGCAGAAAATCCGTAGCGTTCGACGCCTGGCGCAGCGTGTGGGTACCCACGATGCAGACGTTAGCGGCGGAAAAACCCTGCAGGCGCTCGGCGAACAGGGAGAGGCAGGCGAGGCCGCGCTCCATCGCCTCTTCGGTCAGCATATTATTTTCATCCAGCCCATCGGCCAGATGTACGCGCTGTTTCAGACGACCAATGATTTGCATGGCGCCATCCACCACACGGGCAATCACCATATGGAAGCTGTTAGAGCCGAGATCGACCGCAGCAAATTCCTCCGGTCGTGGAGCATCAGAAATTATCGGCATAGATTATTCAGGCTGTTCCAGAGATTTTATGTAATCGTAAATCGCCAATTGTGCGCGAACTTTGCGGCGATTGCCACGCGGCACATAGCGATTACTCAGTTCTTTATCCACATAACGGGCTTTCACCGTATCACTGAACAGAATATCAATGATATCCAGAATGCGCTGTTTAAGGCGCGGGTCCAGCAGCGGCGTAGCAACCTCAATGCGGTAGTCGATATTACGCGTCATCCAGTCGGCAGACGACAGATAAACGCGTTTATCGCCGCCATTTTCGAAAATATAGACCCGGTCATGCTCAAGATAGCGGTCTACGATGCTGATGACCTGAATATTATCGCTCAGGCCTTCAAGCTGCGGGATAAGCGAACACATGCCGCGGATCAGCAGGTTAACCTGCACGCCGGAGCCGGAGGCCGCATAGAGGCGGTCCACCAGGCCTTTATCGACGAGGTTATTCAGCTTAAGGGTAATCCCCGACGGCAGCCCCTGCTGCGCGTTGGCGATCTCCTGATCGATCATCTCGTACATCAGGCGGCGTGAGTTTTGCGGCGACACCAGCAGGTAGTCGAAGCTCACCGGCCGGTAGGGGTTCTCGATAAAGTTAAACACCCGGCGCACTTCATTGGTGATGCGTGCATCGGCGGTCAGCAGCGAGTAGTCGGTATAAAGGCGCGCGGTTTTCTCGTTGAAGTTGCCGGTGCCGATATGCGCGTAGCGCACCACGTCGTCACCCTCTTTGCGCGAGATAAGAAACAGCTTGGCGTGGATCTTAAGACCCGGCGCCGAGAAGATCACATGCACGCCCGCCTCGGTGAGCCGTTTCGCCCAGTGGATATTCGCCTCTTCATCAAAGCGCGCCTGCAATTCCACCACGACGGTCACTTTTTTGCCGTTGTGCGCGGCGTGGATCATCGAGTCGATAATGCGCGAGTCTTTCGCCACGCGATAGATGTTGATTTTAATCGCCAGCACGCTCGGATCGAACGACGCCTGACGCAGCAGCTCCAGCACATGCTCGAACGTGTGATACGGGTAGTAGAGCAGCACGTCGCGCTCGCGGATGGCGTCAAAGCCGTTGCGGAATTGATCAAACCAGATGTGGCGCAGGCGCGGCAGCGGTTTGTTGATCAGATTGGCTTTGCCGACATTCGGGAAGCTAATGAAATCTTTGAAGTTATGGTAACGGCCGCCCGGCACGATGGAGTCATAGCGCGAGATAGAGAGCTTTTCGCGCAGCATCTGCACCATCGCGTCCGGCATATCGCGCTGGTAGACGAAACGCACCGGTTCGGCGGTGAGGCGCTGCTTGAGGCTTGAGGACATCAGCTCCAGCAGGCTCGATTCCATCTCATGCACCAGATCGTATTCCGCATCGCGCGTCATCTTCATGGAATAGGCGTTCAGCGCGTCGTAATCGAAAAAGCCTTTGAAAATGTCATCCAGGCAGAAACGCAGAATGTTATCTAGCAGAATCATCGGCTTGCGGCGTCGCGGGGTTTCCGGCGGGAGATTCACAAAGCGCGGCACTTTATCGGCCGGGATCTCCAGCAGCGCATAGCGAATGGATTCGCCGCGAATAATTTCGACCGCCAGATAGGTGTAATCGTCTTTCAGAAACTGCACCAGATCGGTATCGCGATTTATCAGCGTTGGGGTGACGTGCTGGCGCAGGTAGTGTTTGAAGTAGTGGCGCAGCCACACCTGCTGGTTTTCAGAAAGCTGGCGTTCGTTAATCAGGAAGATCTGGTTGCGCGCCATCTCCAGCAGCAGATCGTTATACAAGCCATCGAACTCCTGATCCGCCTTCAGCACCCGAGACTGGATCTTGCCCAGCAGGTGGCGAGAGTGGGAGTTCGAGCCCTGTTCTTCGCTGATGATAATGCGCCGCTTAAGCTCGGCAAACCGGACCTTATAAAATTCATCAAGGTTATTGGAGTAGATGCCCAGAAAGCGCATGCGTTCGATAAGCGGGTTGGTTTTATCCGCCGCTTCCTGCAATACGCGTTCGTTGAACGATAACCAGCTCAGTTCTTTTTCGATATAAAGCTTTTCCTGACCCATTACTACTCACACTCCGGTTGATTAACTCGGGACGTGGCAAATCCGTCTCGGGGTTATTATGGCGAGCTTTGTCATGCTCTGTCCAACTGTGCCAGAAAAGTATGACAGTTATCCGCAGGCTTTCGAGAAACCGACAAAAAAGCCTGTGAAACCGTGATGTTGCCGGGCAAGTTTTCAGTGCCGATGACTGAATTAACGGCAGAGGACAGAAAAAATAAAGGGCCTCGCGGCCCTTTAATCACTCTTCGGAAGCGTAACCCTGCGGTGGGAGCGGATGCCCGTCCAGCCAGGCGCGACCCTCGCGCATCGCGAGGCGACCGTCGATAAACCAGCTTACCACCAGGGGGTAGATGGCATGCTCTTGCGCCTGAACGCGCGCGGTGACGTCTTCTTCGCTATCGCCGGAGAATACCGGGACGCGGGCCTGTAAAATCACCGGGCCGCCGTCCAGCTCGTCTGTCACAAAATGCACCGACGTGCCGTGCTCTTCATCGCCGTTGGCGAGCGCCTGGCGATGCGTATGCAGCCCCGGATATTTTGGCAGCAGGGAAGGGTGAACGTTCAGCAGTCGTCCTTCATAGTGCGCCACGAAGGCCGGGCTCAGAATGCGCATATAGCCTGCCAGCACCACCAGATCCGGCGCGTAAGCGTCTATCTCCTGCATGAGTTCGCGGTCAAACGCCTCGCGGCTCGCAAAATCGGCTGCGCTTAACGCATGGGCGGGAATATCGGCTTCGCGCGCGCGTTCGAGGCCGAACGCGTCGGCCTTGTTGCTGAAGACGGCGCTAATCACGCCGTTGATTTTCTTCTGCGCGCAGGCGTCGATAATGGCTTGTAAATTACTGCCGCTGCCGGAAATCAGCACTACGATGCGCTTCATTACGCGATAACCACGCGTTCCTGGGCATCGGAGGCTTTAATCGCGCCGATTTTCCACGCGGTTTCGCCAAGGCTGTTGAGCAGTTCTACGGCTTTATCTGCCTCTGTGGCTGGCAGGGCGATAACCATCCCGACGCCGCAGTTAAAGGTGCGGTACATCTCATGACGGCTGACGTTGCCCGCCTGCTGCAGCCAGTTGAAGACGGCGGGCCACTGCCAGGAGGCTTCATCAATCACCGCCTGGGTGTTGTCCGGCAGCACGCGCGGAATGTTTTCCCAGAAGCCGCCGCCGGTCAGGTGGGCGATGGCGTGAACTTCAAGCTTCTCAATCAGTTCCAGCACCGGCTTCACATAGATGCGGGTCGGCGCCAGCAGGTGATCGGCTAGCGGTTTGCCGTCAAGCTCGGTGGCTTGCGGGTCCGCGCCGCTCACTTCAAGAATTTTACGCACCAGCGAATAGCCGTTGGAGTGCGGGCCGCTGGAGGCCAGCGCTACCAGCACGTCGCCGTCGGCGACTTTCGAGCCGTCGATAATCTCTGATTTTTCCACTACGCCGACGCAGAAACCGGCCACGTCATAGTCGTCGCCGTGATACATGCCCGGCATTTCCGCCGTTTCGCCGCCGACCAGCGCGCAGCCGGACTGCAGGCAACCCTCTGCGATACCGTTAATCACGCTTGCCGCGGTATCCACATCCAGCTTGCCGGTCGCGTAGTAATCGAGGAAGAACAGCGGCTCGGCGCCCTGTACCACCAGATCGTTAACGCACATCGCCACCAGGTCGATGCCGATAGTGTCGTGACGCTTCAGATCCATCGCCAGACGCAGCTTGGTGCCGACGCCATCCGTCCCGGAGACCAGTACCGGCTCGCGGTATTTCTGCGGCAGCGCGCAGAGGGCGCCGAAGCCGCCCAGGCCGCCCATCACTTCCGGACGACGGGTTTTTTTCACGACGCCTTTGATACGGTCGACCAGAGCGTTACCAGCATCAATATCAACACCGGCATCTTTATAGCTGAGAGAGGTTTTGTCGGTCACTGCTAAAGTCCCCACGCGGTTGCGGTTGGTGGTAGTAGAGAAATCGCGGCAATTCTAACAGTCCAGGCAAACGTTTGCGAGCGCTTGTTGCGCTGAATAAAACACACTTATAAGATGACTGACTTCTGTTCGGTTGATCCCGATCAAGCCCATTACGTATGGCGCAGCCTGCAAAAAGCGGTATAATCCGGCGATTTTTTTTGTGGTTGCCATCTTGCTGGGGAGAAAGAGAATGAAGATCGTTGAAGTGAAACACCCGCTGGTTAAACACAAGCTGGGCCTGATGCGCGAGCATGACATCAGCACCAAGCGTTTTCGTGAACTCGCCTCTGAAGTGGGCAGCCTGCTGACCTATGAAGCTACGGCCGATCTGCTGACCGAAAAAGTGACCATCGAAGGCTGGAACGGCCCGGTGGAAATCGAGCAAATCAAAGGCAAAAAAATTACCGTTGTGCCTATCCTGCGCGCCGGTCTTGGCATGATGGAAGGGGTGCTGGAGAACGTCCCGAGCGCGCGCATCAGCGTGGTCGGCGTTTACCGTGATGAAGAAACTCTGGAGCCGGTGCCGTATTTCCAGAAGCTGGTCTCTAACATCGACGAGCGCATGGCGCTGGTTGTCGACCCGATGCTGGCGACAGGCGGTTCGATGATCGCCACCATCGACCTGCTGAAAAAAGCGGGCTGCACCAGCATTAAGGTGCTGGTTCTGGTTGCCGCGCCGGAAGGCATCAAGGCGCTGGAGAATGCGCATCCGGATATCGAACTCTATACCGCGTCCATCGACAAGGGGCTTAACGAGCACGGGTACATCATTCCGGGCCTCGGCGATGCGGGCGATAAAATATTTGGTACGAAATAAACATTAAGCCGACTTATTAGTCGGCTTTTTTTTGGTCCCACACTTAAACATCACACATCAACACTCTTGAGGAAAACGCTATGACGCGCCGTGCTATCGGGGTAAGTGAACGTCCGCCGCTCTTACAGACTATCCCGCTTAGTTTGCAGCACCTGTTCGCCATGTTTGGCGCAACCGTGCTGGTGCCCATCCTGTTTCATATCAACCCGGCCACCGTGCTGCTGTTTAACGGCATCGGAACGCTGCTATATCTCTTTATCTGCAAAGGCAAAATCCCGGCGTATCTGGGCTCAAGCTTTGCCTTTATCTCCCCGGTGCTGCTGCTGTTGCCGCTTGGCTACGAGATGGCGCTTGGCGGGTTTATCGTCTGCGGCGTGCTGTTCTGTATCGTGGCGCTGATTGTGAAAAAAGCGGGCACCGGCTGGCTGAACGTCATGTTCCCGCCTGCCGCGATGGGCGCGATTGTCGCGGTTATCGGTCTTGAGCTTGCAGGCGTCGCCGCCAATATGGCAGGGCTGCTGCCAGCGGAAGGCCAGACGGCGGATTCCACCACCATTACTATTTCGCTGGTCACGCTGGCGGTCACGGTGTTCGGCTCGGTGCTGTTCCGCGGCTTCCTTGCGATCATCCCGATTCTCATCGGCGTACTGGCGGGCTATGCGCTCTCTTTCGCGATGGGCGTGGTGGATACCGCGCCGATTGCCAATGCCCACTGGTTCGCGCTGCCGACGTTCTACACGCCGCGCTTTGAATGGTTTGCCATCTTCACCATTCTGCCTGCGGCGCTGGTGGTGATCGCCGAACACGTCGGGCACCTTGTGGTGACGGCGAATATCGTGAAAAAAGATCTTATTCGCGATCCGGGCCTGCACCGCTCGATGTTCGCTAACGGTTTCTCGACGATCATCTCGGGCTTCTTCGGCTCCACGCCGAACACGACCTATGGCGAAAATATCGGCGTTATGGCGATCACCCGCGTCTACAGCACCTGGGTTATCGGCGGCGCCGCGATTATCGCGATTTTGCTCTCCTGCGTCGGCAAACTGGCGGCGGCGATCCAGATTATCCCGGTACCGGTGATGGGCGGGGTTTCACTGCTGCTCTACGGCGTGATCGGCGCCTCCGGTATTCGCGTACTGATTGAATCTAAAGTGGATTACAGCAAGGCGCAGAACCTAATCCTGACCTCCGTAATCCTGATCATCGGCGTCAGCGGCGCGAAAGTCCATGTCGGCGCGGCCGAGCTGAAAGGCATGGCGCTGGCGACGATCGTTGGCGTGGCGCTGAGCCTGATTTTCAAACTTATCAACGTATTGCGCCCTGAAGAGACGGTGCTTGACGCTGACGAGCAGGAAAAATCGCCGCAGTGATCCTCCTGCCGGGCGGCGCTGTCCGCCCGGTTCAACAGCGAAGCGATTGTGTGATAGACTCAATGCGTTTTTTCGCATGTCCTTGAAGAGGTCCTTCTGAACACACCGGCACAGCTCTCCTTGCCGCTCTGGCTGCCCGATGACGAAACGTTTGCCAGCTTCTGGCCGGGCGACAACCCCTCTTTATTAGCCGCACTCCAGACGATGCTGCGTCACGACCGCAGCGGCTACATCTATTTCTGGTCCCGGGAGGGGGGCGGACGCAGCCACCTGCTACATGCCGCCTGCGCCGAGCTTTCGCAACGCGGAGACGCGGTCGGCTATGTGCCGCTGGATAAACGCACGTGGTTTGTCCCGGAAGTGCTGGAAGGCATGGAGCAACTCTCGCTGGTGTGCATCGATAATATCGAGTGCATCGCAGGCGACGAGCTCTGGGAAATGGCTATCTTCAATCTGTACAACCGCATTCTGGAATCAGGCAATACCCGGCTGCTTATCACCGGCGACCGGCCGCCGCGCCAGCTGAACCTGAAGCTGCCCGATCTCGCCTCGCGCCTCGACTGGGGGCAAATCTACCGGCTCCAGCCGCTCTCCGATGACGATAAGCTCCAGGCGCTGCAACTGCGCGCGCGGATGCGCGGTTTCGAGCTGCCGGAGGATGTGGGCCGTTTTCTGTTAAAACGCCTCGATCGCGAAATGCGCACGCTGTTTCTGACGCTCGATCAGCTCGATCGCGCTTCGATCAGCGCCCAGCGCAAGCTGACGATCCCGTTTGTAAAAGACACGCTCGGGCTGTAAAAGCCGTCGTAGAAAGAAGAACGCCGCGAGAAGCGATCGCGGCGTTTTTTTTAGAGGATGTCCAGCACCTGTTCCGGCGGGCGCCCCAGCCGGGCTTTGCCATCGCTCACCACAATCGGGCGCTCAATCAGTTTCGGGTTAGCCACCATCGCCTGGATCAGCGCTTCTTCGCTGAGCGACGCGTCGGCCAGATCCAGCGTTTTGTAGAGTTCTTCTTTCGTGCGCATCAGTTCACGCGCCTGGCTGAACCCGAGCTGTTTCAGCAGCGTTTTGATCGTCGCCGCATCCGGCGGCGTCTCCAGATACAGCACGACATCAGGCTCAATGCCGCGTTCGGTCAGCAGGCTCAGGGTTTCGCGGCTCTTCGAGCAGCGCGGGTTATGGTAAATCGTCACGTCCCGGGACATGGTCTCTCCTGTTACATTTTTTCGTAAGGGCGGAAGCGCTGTTGCAACTGGCGGATCTGATCGATACGAGCGTCATAGCGCGCCTGTTGCAGACTGCCAAGTTTCACCTGCGAACTGGCGCTGCTAAGCAGCGTAATCGCCTGATCAAGTTTACCCAGCAGCGCCATCACTTCGGCGCGCGCCGCTAACTCCTGATCGCGATTGCCCAGCGCCGCCTGCGCCTGGGCCAGCAGATCCCAGCCGTTGGTGTCATCAGGCCAGGTGAAGGTGTAGCGGTTAAGAATAGTCACCGCCTGCGTCGGCTGACTGCCCTCCAGATACGCGTTGGCGAGGTTAAGCTGCAACACCGGATTGGTTTTCAGATCCGGCGCGCTTTTCAGACGGTCAATCGCCTCCTGCGCTTTGTGCTCGCCAAGCGAAATATCGGTGGCGAGGTCAAGATACCAGGCGTTGCCCGGCTGCGCGCGCAACAGCGGCTCCAGCTGCTGGCGCGCCTCGGCGAAGCGTTTATCCTGCATCGCCTGCAAGGCGCGGCCATACTGCGCGGCGTGCTGTTCGCGCTGATTGCCTTTGGCGAGCGAATCCAGAATATCGCTGGTGAGCTGGTTGCGCCCGGAGTTGTACATGCCCAGTGTGCGCACCTTCGCCATGTAAAACGCCTCGGAGGATTGCGATACCACCGGGCGCATCTGGTTCGCGCGATTACGGGCGTCCGCCAGACGGCTTTCCGGCAGCGGGTGCGTGAGCAGAATTTCCGGCGGGCGTGTGGAGTAGCGCGCCTGGTCGAGCAATTTTTCGAGGAAGGTCGGCATCGCCTGCGGATCAAAGCCGGAGCGTTGCAGCACCTGGATGCCGATGCGGTCGGCCTCCTGTTCGTTCTGCTGGGTAAAGCTGATGACGCCCTGCTGAGTACCGGCGAGCGTGCCGGTGAGCGCCGCCATGCCCGCCTGCGGGCTCGCCATCGCCAGCAGTATAGAGCCGAGCGCGCCGACCCAGGTGAGCGGGGCGCTGCGCTTTTGATCTTCCATCGCGCGCGCCAGATGGCGCTGGGTAACGTGGGAGATTTCGTGCGCCATCACCGAGGCGAGCTGGCTTTCGTTATCGGCATAGCGGAACAGCGCCGAGTGCAGCACCACGTTGCCGCCGAAAAAGGCGAAGGCGTTAATTTCGTCGTTATTGATGAGATAGAAGTGGAAAGGGGTTTTTACCGAATCGGCGTGCGAGACCAGACGCATACCCAGCCCGTTGATATATTGCACCAGTAGCGGGTCGTTAATCAGGGGCGCGCTGCCGCGCAGCTGACGGACGTAATAATCGCCCATCTGAAGTTCCTGACCGATAGAGAGCGTGCTGCCCGCTGACGTGCCCATATCCGGCAAACCGTCGGCCGGATCCGCTGCAAAGGCGGGCACAAGCGGGCCTGCCAGCATACTGCCGATAAGCGTTGCAACCAGTGTCGTTTTCAACTGCCTGAACATAGCCTCTTTCCCGTCTGTATAGAGTCTCTTTTGACCCGCCCGGCATCGCTTTGTTCAGTCTGCGCGCCTGGCTGGGAAGTCCGTTTTACAAATGCGTCGGGAAATCATATTCATCCGACGGCGGGTTGTCTGCCAGGGGGCACAAAAATCACGGTCTTTTTTGTGACATTTCGATACAATTCGCCCTCGCGCCTGTGCCGTCACCCGTCAGGGAAGGTCTTTTATGCTTGAAATGTTAACCCAGTGGTATCGTCGTCGCTTCAGCGATCCGGAGGCGATAGCGCTGCTGGCGATTCTGGTCGCCGGTTTTTGTATCCTCTTCTTTCTCCACGGTTTGCTGGCGCCGCTGCTGGTGGCTATCGTCCTCGCTTATCTGCTGGAATGGCCGACTTCACGGTTGCAACGCATCGGCTGTTCGCGCGGGCTTGCCGCGACGCTGGTGCTGGTGCTCTTTATCGGCATTGTGCTGGTAATGGCGTTCGTGGTGGTGCCGGTGGCCTGGCAGCAGGGGATTTACCTGATCCGCGATATTCCCGGCATGCTCAATAAGCTCTCTGATTTTGCGGCGACGCTGCCGAAGCGCTTCCCGGCGCTGATGGACGCGGGCATTATCGATGCGATCGCTGAAAATATGCGCACCCGCATCATTACGCTTGGCGATTCCGTCGTGAAATATTCGCTCGCCTCACTGGTGGGCCTGCTGACGCTCGCCATCTATCTGATCCTGGTGCCGCTAATGGTGTTCTTTTTGGTTAAAGACAAAGAACAACTGCTCAACGCGGTGCGGCGCGTGCTGCCGCGCAACCGCGGCCTGGCAGGCCAGGTCTGGGTGGAGATGAACCAGCAGGTCACCAATTACATTCGCGGCAAAGTGCTGGAGATGATTGTGGTGGGTGTCGCCACGTGGATAGGCTTTCTGATTTTCGGGCTTAACTATTCGCTATTACTGGCGGTGCTGGTGGGCATTTCCGTGCTCATCCCGTATATCGGCGCGTTTATGGTGACCATTCCGGTGGTATGCGTGGCGCTGTTTCAGTTCGGCATGGGCACGGAGTTCTGGAGTTGCTTTGCGGTATATCTGATTATTCAGGGGCTGGACGGCAACGTGCTGGTGCCGGTGCTGTTCTCAGAGGCGGTGAATCTGCATCCGCTGGTGATTATTCTCTCGGTGGTGATTTTTGGCGGGCTGTGGGGGTTCTGGGGGATTTTCTTCGCCATTCCGCTGGCGACGCTGATTAAAGCGGTGGCTCACGCCTGGCCGGAAACGACGCCGACGGCGCAAGAGTAACGTCGTACAAGCCGGGCAGGCATTGCGCCGCCCGGCAACGCGTATTCAGGCGTGCTCTTTCAGCCAGGCCATTACCACATCGTGGTGATTGCTGGTTTTGAAATCATTGAACACATGCTCGATTTTGCCTTCGGCATCGATCAGAAAGCTGATGCGATGAATGCCGTCATAGGTTTTCCCCATAAAGGATTTTTCGCCCCAGACGCCAAACTGATCGCTCACCTGATGATTTTCATCCGAGAGCAGCGTGAAATTAAGCAGCTCTTTTTCAGCGAAACGCGAGAGCTTTTCAGGTTTATCAGTGCTGATGCCCAGCACTTCCACACCCGCTTTTTTCAGGTCATCCATATTATCGCGCAGCCCGCATGCCTGGACGGTGCAGCCCGGCGTCATGGCTTTGGGATAGAAATAAACCAGAACACGCTGTCCCTGGAAGTCGGTCAAATTTACTTGTTCACCGTCCTGATCGGGCAAGCTAAATTTCGGTGCGATATCACCGGCTTTCAGTGGATTCATCACTACACTCCATCCTGTTCATCTTGCTGTGGATAATTAACCACGCTAATAGTGCCTTGCGCGTCCAGCTCTGTACAGAGCTGGCGGAAAGGCCGTTCGATAATCGTCGCATCCTGTGAGGCCGGACTGTGCGCCGTTATCTGAATATAGAGCTGTGCGGACTTATTTTCCTGCGCAGGCTGCGTACGCGAGATAAGTTCAGCGATATTCATGTCATGAGAATGGAACAGTTCGGTGAAGCGCTCAATCAGATGCGGTGAGTCTTCTACCTCTACCTGTACCCAGACGGACGCCGGCATCGCCTGGCGCGGACGGGCGGTGGTGCGTTTCATCACAATCAGCAAATCCAGCTCGGCGCCCTTAAGCGGCAACGTGGATTCAATCAGCGTAATCGCGTTCCAGCTGCCGGACAGCAACATGATGAACGTGAACTCCTCTCCCAGCATCGCCAGACGGCTATCTTCGATATTGCAGCCGCAACTGCTGACATGGCGGGTGATAGTGTTAACGATACCCGAGCGGTCGGCGCCCAGCGCGGTAATCACCAGATAATGGGGGGATGAGGATGTCAAACCTGTGCTTCCTGTTGAAACGATGAATTAATCCTTAGGAAACCATAAAAAAATCCGCCATACAACCGCATAGCGCCCCCTGGCCGCTTGCTTTTATTACGGCACCAAACGTACCATTGAGGCTCCAGTTTGCACAGAGGATGGCCAATGTTCACGGGAAGTATTGTCGCGCTTATCACGCCGATGGATGAAAAAGGTAATGTCTGCCGGGCGAGCCTGAAAAAACTGATTGATTACCATGTCGCTAACGGAACGTCGGCGATTGTATCGGTCGGGACGACCGGGGAATCCGCTACGCTCAGCCATGACGAACATGTTGAGGTGGTGATGATGACGCTGGAGCTTGCCGACGGCCGCATCCCGGTTATCGCAGGCACGGGCGCGAACGCCACTTCCGAGGCCATCGGCCTGACCCAGCGTTTCAATGACAGCGGCATCGCAGGCTGCCTGACCGTTACGCCATATTACAACCGTCCGACTCAGGAAGGCCTGTTCCAGCATTTTAAAGCTATCGCGGAGCATACCGACTTGCCGCAGATCCTCTATAATGTGCCGTCCCGTACCGGTTGCGATATGCTGCCGGAGACCGTGGGACGTCTGGCGAAAATTAAAAATATTGTCGGTATCAAAGAAGCGACCGGGAACTTAAGCCGCGTTCACCTGATCAAAGAGCTGGTCGCTGATGATTTCGCGCTGTTAAGCGGCGACGATGCCACGGCGATGGACTTCATGCAGCTTGGCGGCCACGGGGTGATTTCCGTTACCACCAACGTCGCGGCGCGCGATATGGCCGATATGTGCCGGCTCGCGGCGGAAGGGAAGTTTGACGATGCGCGCATCATCAATCGTCGCCTGATGCCTTTGCACCATAAATTATTTGTCGAACCCAATCCGATCCCGGTGAAATGGGCCTGTAAGGAGTTGGGACTTGTGGCGACCGATACGCTGCGCCTGCCGATGACGCCGATTACCGATGCCGGTCGCGACATTATTGGCTCCGCGCTTAAGCATGCCGGTCTGCTGTAAAGTTTAGGGAGATTTGATGGCTTACTCAGTACAGAAGTCGCGTGTGGCGAAAGTAGCAACCGTATCGCTGGTGATGCTGCTCGCCGCCTGTAGTTCCGATTCGCGCTATAAGCGTCAGGTGAGCGGCGACGAGTCCTATCTGGACGCGGCTCCGCTGGCAGAACTGCACGCCCCGGCCGGGATGATCCTGCCGGTGCAAAACGGCGACTATAACATCCCGGCCTCTCGTAGCAACGGCCCGGTTGGCAAACAGCTTGATATTCGCCCGCCAACACAGCCGCTGGCGCTGGTCAGCGGCGCGCGTACCCAGTTCACTGGCGACACCGCCACGCTGCTGCTGGAAAGCGGCCGCAACGGTTCGCTCTGGCCGCAGGTGGTCAGCGTAGTACAGTCGCTCAATTACACGATCGAGAAACGCGACGACGCCTCCCAGACGCTTAACACTGACTGGGTGCAGTGGAACCGCGCCGATGAAGATCAGCAATATCGCGGCCGTTATCAGGTCAGCGTGAAGCCGCAGGGCTACCAGCAGGCGCTGGTGGTGAAGCTCATCAATCTTGAGCAGGATGGCAAACCAGTGGCGGATACCGCCTCGTTGCAGCGTTACAGCGCTGAAATGCTGAACGCAATCGCATCCGGGGTTGATAAAAACGACACCGCGCGCCAGAACGCCGCCGATAACCGCACCGCGTCGCAGATCGACGTGACCAGCGGTTCCGACGATGTCGGCCTGCCGGTACTGGTCGTTCGCGCGCCGTTTAACGCCGTGTGGAACCGCCTGCCGGATACGCTCGCGAAAGTGGGCATGAAAGTGACCGACTCCACCCGTTCCACGGGCAGCGTCGCCGTGACCTACAAAGCGCTGTCAGACAGCGACTGGCAGGCACTGGGCGCGCGCGATCCGGGCCTCTCTAACGGCGATTACAAACTTCAGGTCGGCGATCTCGATAACCGCACCAGCCTGCAGTTCATCGACCCGAAAGGCCATACGCTGACCCAGTCGCAGAACGACGCGCTGGTCGCCGCCTTCCAGGCTGCATTCAGCAAGTAATACGCAGGGCCGGATCACTCCGGCCCTTTTTTCTGTGGCATACGCAAACGTGTGCGTCGGCAGAAACCGGCAAATTTTGTGATAAATCATCAGGCCGCGCGAGCGGTCACCATACCTGGAGTAATAAAGATGCAAAAGCAAGCTGAGTTGTATCGTGGCAAAGCGAAAACCGTATACAGCACGGAAAACCCGGATCTGTTGGTGCTCGAGTTCCGCAATGATACGTCAGCAGGCGACGGCGCCCGCATTGAGCAGTTTGACCGTAAGGGAATGGTGAACAACAAGTTTAACTATTTCATCATGAGCAAACTGGCCGAAGCGGGCATTCCGACGCAAATGGAACAGCTGCTTTCTGATACCGAAGCGCTGGTGAAAAAGCTCGATATGGTCCCGGTGGAGTGCGTTATTCGCAACCGCGCGGCGGGCTCGCTGGTGAAGCGTCTCGGCATTGAAGAGGGCATCGAACTTAACCCGCCGCTGTTCGACCTGTTCCTGAAAAACGACGCGATGCACGATCCGATGGTTAACGAATCCTACTGCGAAACCTTCGGCTGGGTGAGCCAGGAAAACCTCGCGCGCATGAAAGAGCTGACCTACAAAGCCAACGACGTGCTGAAAAAGCTCTTTGACGACGCGGGCCTGATCCTCGTTGATTTCAAGCTGGAGTTTGGTCTGTTCAACGGCGAAGTGACGCTGGGCGATGAGTTCTCGCCAGATGGCGCGCGTCTGTGGGATAAAAAAACCATGGATAAAATGGATAAAGACCGCTTCCGCCAGAGCCTGGGCGGCCTGATTGAAGCCTATGAAGAAGTCGCTCGCCGTCTTGGCGTAAATCTCGACTAACCGCTTTTCCCTTCGATTTTTCGCAGGGTATGGCCCTCATACCCTGCGCCTTCCCCCGTTTTCTTATGGTAAAGCGCGCCTGAACCACCTACGATCATTATCATAATAATTGAAAGTAGTGATGAGGTCAGAGTATGCGTTGGCAAGGACGTCGCGAAAGCGACAACGTGGAAGACAGACGAAACAGCAGTTCGCCGATGATGGGCGGACGCGGATTCCGCCTGCCTGCCGGAAAAGGCGGGCTGGTGCTTTTGGTGGTTGTGGTGGTCGCCAGTTATTACGGCGTCGATCTCACCGGGCTTCTGACTGGCGGCGCGCCGGTCAGTCAGCAGGCATCACGCTCCATCAGCCCGAACGAAGACGAAGCGGCGAAATTCACCTCGGTTATTCTCGGCACGACTGAAGAGAGCTGGGGCCAGCAATTCCAGAAAATGGGCCGTACTTATCAGGACCCGAAACTGGTGATGTACCGCGGCGCGACCCGCACCGGCTGCGGCACAGGCCAGTCAGTGATGGGCCCGTTCTACTGCCCGGCGGACAGCACGGTATATATCGATCTCTCCTTCTATGACGAAATGAAAGAGAAGCTCGGCGCAGGCGGTGATTTCGCGCAGGGTTATGTTATCGCTCACGAAGTCGGCCACCATGTGCAGAAGCTGCTCGGCATCGAGCCGAAAGTGCGCCAGCTCCAGCAGAATGCCTCGCAGACGGAAGTGAACCGTCTCTCGGTGCGCCTTGAGTTACAGGCGGACTGTTTTGCAGGCGTCTGGGGCAACGCCATGCACAAAGAGGGCGTGCTCGAAACCGGCGATTTGCAGGAGGCGCTCAACGCCGCGCAGGCGATTGGCGACGATCGTCTTCAGCAGCAAAGCCAGGGGCGCGTTGTGCCTGACAGCTTTACCCACGGCACGTCCGATCAGCGCTACAGCTGGTTTAAACGCGGTTTTGACAGCGGCGATCCGGCGCAGTGCAACACCTTTGGCAATGCGCTGTAACGCAGAAAGATGGTCGTGAATGAAAGCCTCGCCACGCTGACGGCGCAGATGGAAGCCGCAGGCATTCGCCGCCTGCTGGTATTAAGCGGCGATGAAACGTGGAGCTCGCAGCAGGCGCAACAGCTGGCGAACACGCTGCCCGGCGACTGGCTGTGGGTGGGCAGCGCGCCGGAGATGGCGCTGAATGGCGCGCCGGGCGCTATCAATACGCTGCTCGGGCGCGAATACCTGCATGCGGTCTTTGACGCCCGCAGCGGTTTTGACGCTGCGGCGTTTGCCGCGCTCGCAGGCACGCTCAAAGCGGGCAGCTGGCTGGTCCTGTTAACGCCGCCGTGGCAGGCGTGGCCCACGCGTGTCGATAACGACGCCTGCCGCTGGAGCGACAGCCGCGAGCCTATCGCCACGCCGCATTTTATTCATCATCTCCAGCACCTTTTCACACAGGATCCGGACGTTATCTGCTGGCGGCAGGAGCAGCCATTGCAGGCAGTCCCGTCTGCGCCGCGCCCGCGCTGGCGCCCGGCCTGCGGCGAGCCGCAGCGGGAGCAGGCGCTGCTGCTGGATGAGCTCTTAACCACCCCCGATGGCGTGACGGTGATCACCGCCGCGCGCGGGCGCGGGAAATCGGCGCTCGCCGGTATGTTTATTCGCGCGCTGCCGGGCAGGGCGCTGGTGACTGCGCCTGCGCGCGCCTCGGCGGAGGTTATCGCCGCGCACGCGGGCGATAAATTTCAGTTTATGGCGCCGGACGCCCTCCTGGCCGCGCTTGAGGACGGCACGCTCGCGCCTTGCGACTGGCTCATTATAGATGAAGCCGCCGCGCTGCCAGGCCCGGTGCTGCAAAAGCTGGTGCGGGCGTTTCCCGCCGCGCTTCTGACCAGTACCGTGCAGGGCTATGAAGGCACCGGGCGCGGTTTCTTACTTAAATTCTGCGCGGGCATCGACGGACTGCGCTACCGCACGCTGAGTACGCCGGTGCGCTGGGCGCAGGACGATCCGCTGGAGCGGCTGGTCAGCCAGGCGCTGCTCTTTGACGATGACGATTTCGCGCGCACACCCGCAGGCGAGGTTCGTTTTTATCCTGTTCATCAGCGAGACTGGCAAACGATGCCCGACCGCGCCGCCGCGCTTTACCGGTTGCTGGCGGGCGCGCACTATCGCACCTCGCCGCTCGATTTGCGCCGCATGATGGATGCCCCGAATCAGTCGTTTATCGCCGCCGAAGCGGGCGGCGTGACCGTCGGCGCGCTGTGGTTAGTGGCGGAAGGCGGCCTTGAGGCGGCGCTGAGCCAGGCGGTGTGGGCCGGTTATCGCCGTCCGCGCGGCAACCTGGTGGCGCAGTCGCTGGCGGCCCACGGCGGCGATCCGCTCGCCGCTACGCTCAGGGGACTGCGCATAAGCCGTGTGGCGGTACATCCGGGCCGCCAGCGCGAAGGCGTTGGCCGTCAGTTAATTGAGCAGGCGCGCGCGCAGGCGCCTGACGGCTGTGACTATCTTTCGGTGAGCTTCGGCTATACGCCCGCGCTGTGGCATTTCTGGCAGCGCTGCGGTTTTACGCTGGTGCGTTTTGGCAGCCATCGCGAGGCCAGCAGCGGCTGTTATAACGCGATGGCGCTGCTGCCGCTGAGCACGGCAGGCGCGAGGCTCGCGCGTGAAGAACACCAGCGGCTGGCGCGCGATGCGGCGATGCTCCAGCGCTGGGTGGATGAAACGCTGCCGCTGACGCCCGCCGCCCAGGCTACCCTTAATGAAGATGACTGGTTAGCGCTTGCCGGATTCGCGTTCGCGCACCGCCCGCTGGAAACCTCTCTCGGCCCGCTGTACCGGTTACTTGAGGCGAGCCCGCAGGCATTGCAGGCGCTGCGCGGGCGGCTGGCGCTGCAAACCCCGGTGGACGCGCTGTGCCGCCAGCTGGGGCTTTCCGGGCGTAAAGCGTTACTCGCCGCACTGCGTCAGGAAACCGCGCTGGCGCTGGAAGCGCTTGATGCGCAGCGCGCCGCGGCATTAAATGCGCAACTTATGCAATGGCAATTTTTCCACTAAGTCCATCAATGAATTGCGATGGTCATCTGTTCAGGCCGGCGTAAACTGGCTGTAACCCATGAAGGAGAGTGCCATGAGACATGATCATTTTGTGGTTCAGAGCCCTGAACTGCCCGCCAGACAACTGCTGCTGCTGTTCCACGGCGTCGGGGATAACCCGGTGGCCATGGGCGAGATAGGCAGCTATTTCGCGCCGCTGTTCCCGGACGCGCTGGTCGTCAGCGTCGGCGGGCCCGCGCCGAGCGGCCCGGCACCGGGAAGAGAGTGGTTTTCCGTCCAGGGCGTGACCGAATCCAACCGCCAGCAGCGGGTGGATGAAATTATGCCGACATTTATCGACACCGTGCGTCACTGGCAGCGCGAAAGCGGCGTCAGCCCGACCGCCACGGCGCTGATCGGGTTTTCGCAGGGCGCGATCATGGTGCTGGAAGGCGTAAAAGCCGCGCCTGGCCTGGCTTCTCGCGTCATTGCGTTTAACGGGCGCTTTGCTGAACTGCCGACGGCGGCATCGACCGCCACGACGGTGCATTTGATCCACGGTGAGGATGATGAAGTGATCGATTCCCGCTACGCCCAGGCGGCGGCGGATGCGCTGCTGCGCGCCGGCGGCGACGTGACGCTCGATATCGTTGAGGATCTGGGGCATGCGATCGATAACCGCAGCATGCAGCTGGCGCTCGATCATCTGCGCTATACCGTGCCGAAGCACTATTTTGATGAAGCGTTAAGCGGCGGTAAGCCTGGCGATGACGATGTGATTCAGATGATGTAACGCGGGGCGCTCCGTCAGGCGGGTAGCCTGACGGAGAAGCCGGAGAGGATTAAGCAGGCGCTTACTTCTTCTTCGGCCAGTCGTCTTCGTCGTCCCACTTATCGTTAAAATCGCGGTGGGGAGGAAGTTCCGGGCGATTATCCATAAACTTCTTATGATCCACCCGTTTTAAATCTTTAATCACGTTCAGCAGGACGCCGAGCAGAAACACCAGCACCAGCACCCACCAATATTTTCCAAGCCATTCCATGACGTTATCCTCGTCTTGAGAGCGCTCGTCAGGCGACGAGTTGCTCCATAATGCGTTGATACATACGAGCCAGCAGCTGCAGGTCAGACGCTTTGACGCATTCATTGATCTTGTGAATCGTCGCGTTGACCGGCCCAAGCTCCACTACCTGCGCGCCCATGCGGGCGATAAAGCGCCCGTCGGACGTGCCGCCTGTGGTCAGCAGCTGCGGTTTAATTTCATTATAGTGGTGAACGGCGTTGACGACCGCATCGACCAGTTTACCGCGCGCGGTTAAGAATGGCTGGCCGGAGAGCCACCAGTCCAGCGTATAGCGCAGCTGGTGCTGCTCCAGCAGCGCCACGACGCGCTGTTTAATCATCTCGTCGGTCAGCTGCGTGCTGAAGCGGAAATTAAACTGCACGTGGAGATCGCCTGGAATGACGTTGTTGCTGCCGGTGCCCGCCTGAATATTGGCAATCTGCATGCTGGTGGGCGGGAAAAATTCATTGCCGCGATCCCACTCGATACCGACCAGTTCATTAAGCATCGGCGCGGCGCGGTGCACCGGGTTATCCGCCAGATGCGGATACGCCACGTGGCCCTGCACGCCGTGAATGGTCAGGTTGCAGGTGAGCGAGCCGCGACGGCCATTTTTCACCACATCGCCGACCACTTCACTGCTGGACGGTTCGCCCACCAGGCAGTAATCGAGACGTTCTCCGCGCGCCATCAGCGCTTCCACTACTTTAACGGTACCGTTGGCGGCACTCGCTTCTTCATCAGAGGTGATAAGAAACGCCAGGCGCCCGCGATGGTGCGGATGCTGCGCGACAAAGCGCTCCGCCGCCACGACCATCGCCGCCAGCGAGCCTTTCATGTCCGCCGCACCCCGGCCAAAAAGCATCCCGTCGCGGATCGTGGGTTCAAACGGCGGATTGATCCAGCGCTCAACATCGCCTGCGGGCACCACATCGGTATGCCCCGCGAAGGCCAGCGTTTCGCCGGTGCCGCGCCATGCCCAGAAGTTCTGCGTGTCGCCAATATTCATCGGCTCTACCGTAAACCCTACGGCACGCAGCCGCTCGATCAGCAGCGCCTGGCAGCCCGCATCATCGGGGCTAAGAGAAGGGCGACGAATAAGCTGCTGCGTCAGCTCAATAACCGGGCAAGACATAACACTAGACCTCGTTAAAATAGTGCTGGTAAGTGGATTCGCTAAAACCAAGCAGCATAGGCTTACCCGGCGCGCAGAGCAATGGTCGTTTAATGATTGCCGGCATTTCCAGCATCAGCGCGGCTGCGCGGTCGGCGTCGGTAATTGCCGCGCGTTGCGCCTCATCAAGCTTACGCCAGGTGGTGCCGCGGGTATTCAGCAGCGCCTCCCAGCCCAGCTCAGTGATGAATTTATGCATCATTTGTGCATCAAGGCCGTCAGTGCGGTAGTCGTGGAATTGATAATCTATGTGATTATTTTCAAGCCAGCGGCGTGCTTTTTTGATGGTATCGCAGTTCTTTATGCCGTACATCACGACCATAATTGAATCCTTTTGTCCAAAAGCCGTTTACTTAAACAAATTATCCGAATAGATAATAGGGTAAACAATAGCCTGCTAATATAACGCATCACTCACAATTATGGTTAGCGTATAAATCCCTTCTCATACATTTTGAATAAGTTTTCATCGCTGGCGCACACCATTCCGCTGGTCAATTCGCGGAATTGATATTTTTTATAAAAAGCGACTTTATCCAAAACTGCATAGATAAAAACTTTACCAAAAGGCAAAAGCGTTTCGAGGATTTCGTCCATTAATTGATGCCCGAAACCCCGGCCCTGATAATCGGGATCGACAACAATATCCGCGACATAACTCGACCATGTGAGATCGCTAATGGCATGCGCCGTCGCCACCAGTTTTCCTTCATGAAAGCCATACCAGCCGAAGGTGCTGTTGCGGTAGCAGCGTTCGACTTCCTGTGGGTCGCGCGCGCCGAGCCCTGCGCGCGCTATCAGCGTCGCCAGCGCTTGCCAGTCGGGGTTTTCAAGGTGCTGATGTGTGATGATGCGCATGCCAGTTTACCTCTCAGTGGCTAAAAAATTCGCGAATATTGCCAGCCGTCACATTATAGACAACTTATCCTCGTCATATTGAATTCAGCGCCGATAAGAAATACATGAAGGAGGCTTATCAATTCGATTGGTTAAATTGTCTTCACGCCAGGCCGTTATTTTTGTATCATGCAAACAATAATAAGAGAGGTCATTATGATTGAACATGAACTGGGGAACTGGAAAGACTTTATTGAAGCGATGCTTCGTAAATAAATCCAGCAATAAGCAAGAGCACATCGCTTTAATAGACACACAGCAGCGATAGCGTAAAACGCTAAAAAAGGCGACCTGAACAGGCCGCCTTTTTCTTTGCCGGGTTATTCTTCCGTCGCAGGCTTCAGCGGAAAACGTCTGCGGATCAGCACAAAGAACAGCGGCACAAAGAAAATCGCCAGCAGGGTCGCGGAAATCATCCCGCCCATCACGCCAGTGCCCACCGCGTGCTGGCTGGCGGAACCCGCGCCGCTGCTGGTCGCCATCGGCAAGACGCCGAAGATAAACGCGAGCGACGTCATTAAAATCGGCCGCAGACGCTGGCGACAGGCGTCGAGCGTCGCGGCGATAAGCTCATGGCCCTTGCTGTTCATCTCATTGGCGAACTCCACAATCAGTATCGCGTTCTTGGCGGACAGCCCGATAACCGTCAGCAACCCCACCTGGAAATAGACGTCGTTCTCCAGCCCACGCAGCCACGTGGCGAGCAGCGCGCCAATGACGCCGAGCGGCACCACCAGCATCACCGAGAACGGCACCGTCCAGCTTTCATACAGCGCCGCCAGGCACAGGAACACCACCAGCAGCGACAGCGCATACAGGGCAGGCGCCTGCGAACCTGATAGCCGCTCCTGATACGACATCGCCGTCCACTCCAGGCCGAACCCGGTCGGCAACTGACGCACCAGTTTTTCCATCACGTCCATCGCGGTGCCGGTACTGACGCCCGGCGCGGCCTCGCCGACAATTTCCAGCGCCGAATAGCCGTTGTAACGCTCAAGGCGCGGCGAGCCGGTCTCCCAGCGCGACGTCGCAAAGGCCGAGAACGGCACCATCGCGCCCGCCTGATTGCGCACATACCAGCGCGTAATATCTTCCGGCAGCATCCGGTATTTCGCGGCAGACTGTACATAGACCTTTTTCACGCGCCCGCGATCCATAAAGTCGTTCACATAGCTTGAGCCCCACGCGGTTTGCAGCGTGTCGTTAATATCGTCAATGGAAACGCCAAGCGCCTGGGCTTTGCGCTGGTCGATGTCGACTTGCAACTGCGGGCTGTCATCCAGACCATTGTGACGCACGCGGGTCAGCGCGGGCTCCTGGCTTGCCATATCGAGCAGGCGATCGCGCGCCTGCATCAGCGCGTCATGACCCAGCCCGGCGTGATCCTGAAGCTCCATATCAAACCCGGCAGAGCTGCCAAGGCCGCTGATGGCAGGCGGGCTGCTGGCGAACACGCGCGCTTCTTTAATGTGGCGGAAGGCGGCGGTGGCGCGTTCAATGATCGCGTCCGCGCTGCCGGTATCCGGGTCGCGATCTTCCCACGGGTTCAGGCGTACAAACATACGCGCCACGTTCTGGCCATTGCCGCCGGGGCCGGAGCCGACGGTGGCGAACACCGAGGCCACATTGGCCTTTTCTTTCTCAAAGAAGTAACGCTCTACCTGCTGCACCACTTTCAGCGTCTGCTGCTGGGTGGAGCCGGAGGGCAACTGAACTGACGTCACAAACATGCCGCGATCCTCCTGCGGCAGAAACGACGTGGGCAGGCGCAAAAAGAGAAACACCATGCCGCCCAGCAGCAGGGCGTAGAGCAAAATCCAGCGCACGCTGCGCTGCAAAATCTTCCCGACGGCGGATTCATAGCGCAGCGCGCTGCGCTCAAAGGTGCGGTTAAACCAGCCGAAAAAGCCGCGCGAGCCGTGATGTTCGCCTTTTTTCAGCGGCTTAAGCAGCGTGGCGCACAGGGCAGGAGTGAGGATCATGGCGACGAGCACCGACAGCACCATCGACGAGACAATCGTGATGGAGAACTGGCGGTAAATCGCGCCGGTGGTGCCGCCGAAAAACGCCATCGGGATAAACACCGCCGAGAGCACCATGGCGATGCCTACCAGCGCGCCCTGGATCTGTCCCATTGATTTGCGCGTGGCGGCGCGCGGCGACAACCCCTCTTCACTCATGATGCGCTCGACGTTTTCCACCACCACGATGGCGTCATCCACCAGCAGGCCTATCGCCAGCACCATTGCGAACATCGTCAGGGTGTTAATGCTGTAGCCGAAGCTGTAGAGCACCGCGAAAGTGCCAAGCAGCACCACAGGCACCGCGATAGTCGGAATCAGCGTGGCGCGGAAATTTTGCAGGAAGAGATACATCACCAGAAACACCAGCGCGATGGCTTCAAGCAGCGTCTTCACCACATCAGTAATTGAGGCCTCCACGAATGAAGTGGTTTCATAGGCGACTTTATATTCAAGCCCGTGCGGGAAATAGTGCGACAGCTCGTCGAGCCGGTTCAGCACCAGTTGCGCGGTTGCCATCTCGTTAGCGCCGGAGGCGAGCTTCACGCCAAGCCCCGACGCCGCTTTGCCGTTATAGCGGCTCAGATAATCATATTTCTCGGCGCCCATTTCGACCGTCGCCACGTCGCCGAGCGTGACGGTTGAACCGTCCTGATTTACCCGAAGCGTGATGGCGCGAAACTGTTCCGGCGTCTGTAACAGCGACTGCGCGTTAATGGTGGCGTTCAGCGCCTGGTTATCGACAGACGGCGTGCCGCCGAGCTGGCCGACCGCTATCTGGCTATTCTGGGATTTAATCGCCGCCACCACATCCGCCGTGGTGAGCTGAAAGCTGGTGAGTTTGTCCGGGTCAAGCCAGATGCGCATCGCGTATTGCGATCCGTAAGCGTCGATATCCCCGACGCCGTTGATGCGGCTCAGCGGCTCCTGGATATTACTCGCCACGTAGTCGGCGATATCCTGTTTATCCATGCTGCCGTCGGTGGAGACAAACGCGATGGTCAGGATATTGGTATCGCCGGTTTTACGCACCGTCACGCCCTGCGTCTGTACGGCCTGAGGGAGCTTGCGCAGCGCGGATTGCAGCTGGTTTTGCACCTGCTGGACCGCTTCATCCGGGTCAGTGCCCGCTTTGAAATTCAGCGTCACGGTCGCCTGGCCGGTGGCGCTGCTTTGCGACGACATATACATCAGGTTATCGAGGCCGGTCATATTCTGTTCGATAACCTGGGTAACGGTGTTTTCCAGCGTCTGGGCGGAGGCGCCGGGATAGTTGGCCGTGATGCGCACGTTAGGCGGGGCCAGTTCGGGATATTGCTCAACGGGAAGTGAAAATATCGCCAGTGTGCCGGTCAGGCAGATGAGAATTGCCAGCACCCAGGCAAAAATCGGGCGATCGATAAAAAAATTCGCCATGCGAGTCAGGACCTCTTAAATGCTTAGCGTCGTTATTATTGGTAGCCGCAATCACTGTAGCCCCAGGGGGCAGAGCAAACGTGGAGAAAATAAGGAGATAATGTAAATTATCTCGCGCGACGCACCCACAGAGCCTTACACGCTACGGGATTCCAGGAACAGGACGGTCGCCGCGACGCGTGAGCGCACGTTAAGTTTGCGCAGTAAATTGCGAATATGCACTTTTACCGTTTCTTCGGAGATATGTAAGGTCGCGGCAATCTGTTTATTCGACAGCCCGCGCGCCACCTCCTGCAACACGTCAAGCTCCCGCCCGGTCAGCAACGCAAACGGCGCGTTACGCTGCTCTTCAGGCTCGCGCGTCAGCAGATAGGCCTGCACCTGCTCGCTGAACACGCCAGCGCCCGCCGCGCCGTCGCGGATGGCCTCCAGCAGCGCTTCCGGTTCGCTGTCTTTCAGCAGATAACCGTCGGCGCCCGCATCTATCATGGCGTAAACGTCGCTGCGCGCGTCAGAAACCGTCAACACGATAATCCGCGCGCTCACGCCGTCGCGGCGCAGCATATTGAGCGTATCCAGCCCGCTTAAGCCCCGCATATTCAGATCCAGCAAAATGACGTCCGGGGCCAGTTCCTGCGCCTGCGCTATCGCCTCTGCGCCGCTGCTGGCCTCGCCCGTCACCCGAAACCGCGCGTCGGTCTCAAGCAACTGGCGCAGGCCGCGGCGCATCAGCGGGTGATCGTCAACAATCAGGACGTGCCAGGGGATAATCTGCGACATGCTTACTCCGGTCTGTGGTTGTTTTTTATTCTCTGCGCCTGGATAAACCATAGCCTGTGCGTAAGCTTAACCGCGAGCCGCCGCGCCCAATGGGCGGAATACCGGCGTCAGCGCGTCTATTCCGACAGCGCGCCGGGGGCGACAAATGGCGTTTCGGGTCGTACTATTCACCCAACACCAGGCGTTTATGGAGTCGCTATGTCGTTAAATGTCGAACTGATAAAAGATAAAATTCTGTCGGAAAACTATTTCGTTCTGCGCAATATTACCTACGATCTGACGCGAAAAGATGGCGAAATCGTTCGCCACAAGCGCGAAGTCTACGATCGCGGCAACGGCGCCGCCGTGCTGTTATATAACCGCGAGAAAAAAAGCGTGGTGCTGATCCGCCAGTTCCGCGTCGCCACCTGGGTGAACGGTAACCCGGACGGCATGCTGATTGAGGCCTGCGCGGGTCTGCTGGACGATGATGAGCCGGAAGTCTGCATTCGCAAAGAGGCCATCGAAGAGACGGGCTATCGCGTAAATGCGGCGGAAAAGGTTTTTGAGCTTTATACCTCGCCCGGCGGCGTCACTGAGCTTATCCATCTGTTTATCGCCGAATATGATGACGCCTCGCGCGCGAACGCTGGCGGCGGCGTGGAAGATGAAGAGATCGAGGTGCTGGAAATGCCGTTTGACGAGGCGCTGGAGAAGGTAAAACAGGGCGAGATCCGCGATGCGAAAACCGTGCTGTTGCTGCAGCATCTTCAGCTGCGCGGAATAATGAACTGATTCTCCTCACAATGAGAGGCGGTATTACGGATAATGCTATCCGATAAATCCGATTGAGCCGCCCGTGCAGGGCAACGAAGATAGGCGCGTTTCTTACTACCGCTGTTAACGCCCGGGATACGCGCCGTCCATGCTTTTTCGTCTGCTGTCACTGCTTAGCTGTTCTCTGCTGCTCGCCGCGCCGCTCTATGCCGCGCCCGCGCAGAAGGTTTTCAGTGACTGGCAGGTGACCTGCAATAACCAGAATTTCTGCACTGCCCGAAACGTGGGCAGCCATCAGGATCTCGTGATGACGCTGTCGCGCAGCGCTGGCGCCAAAACCGACGCGTCGCTGCGCATCGAGACGGGCAAACCGGAGGCGGCCGTCAGCAAAGCGCCGCCGCTCGCGCCGCGCCTGCTGGTGGATGGCAAAACGCTGGTGCCTGCGGGCAGCAAATGGCGCGATGCGCCGCGCCGCCTGCTGACAGACGATCCCGCCACCATCATCGATTTTCTCGATCAAATTAAAGAGTCGTCATTTATCACGCTGAAAGACGGGCCGGGGCGTTTGTCGCTCGACGGGCTGAAAGCCGCGCTGCTGTTTATCGACGCCCAGCAAAAACGCGTCGGCAGCGAAACCGCCTGGATTAAAAAGGGCACCAACCCGCCGCTCAGCGTGCCGCCTGCGCCTGCCCTGAAGGGCGTCAAAATCACTAACCCGACGCCAACGCCGCTCTCCCATGACGAGCTGAATGAACTGCTTGATTACGGCACCTGGCGGATGACCAACAGCCAGTGCTCGCTTGATCCGATGCGCCGCGAAGTGCGTATTTCCGCGCTCACTGACGACACGGCGCTGATGATAATCAGCTGTGAAGCCGGTGCTTACAACACGGTGGATCTCGCCTGGCTGGTGTCGCGCCAGAAGCCTTTTGCCTCACGGATGGTGCGCCTGCGCCTGCCTTTTGTGCCTGCCGATAAAGAGCAGGAGCTGGAGCTGATGAACGCGAGCTTCGATGAAAAAACCAAAGAGCTGACCACGCTTTCCAAAGGCCGCGGCCTTGGCGACTGCGGCGTCGCGACGCGCTGGCGTTTCGACGGCCAGCGGTTTCGTCTGGTGCGCTACGCCGAAGAGCCGAGCTGTGATGGCTGGCACGGCCCCGACGCCTGGCCGACGCTCTGGGTCACCAAATAATCCCGCTTCTGGCGGCGCGTGTTTTTGCGTATATTCCTGTGGCTTATCATAACCACATAAAAATGGCAGGGAATTTATGGCATTCACACAGGGGCTGCGCGCCGCAATCGGGCTGGCGCTCGCAGGATTAACGCTTAGCGCCAGCGCCGCAATGACGGCGCAGGACGAACGCGAGGCGAACGCACTGGTCGCGCGCTGGAACGAGTTTAAAAATCACCCCACGGCCCAGGCGGGCGAGGCACTCTACGGCGATCGGATAAGCTGGTACGGCAAAGCGCTCGCGCGCGACGCCGTTATCCAGGAGAACGCCGCCTTCGTGCAAAAACATCCGCATTACGCCCAGACTGTCGTCAGCAATATCACGCTGACCGAACAGGACGGGCAGCCGCTTTCGGTGCAGGCGACGTTTGTGAAACAGGCGGGGCTTGAGCCGCAAACGCCGCGCAACTATCCGGCGCAGCTTACTTTAACGAAACAGGCCGCAGGCTGGCGCGTCAGCGAAGAAACCGACTGGATAACCGAGGCGAACCGGCAGAAAACCCGCGATACCCGGCTGGCGGGCGGGCGCTTTAACGGCACCACCAAAAGCTACGCCTGGCTGACGGCGCACGATCCGAAAACCAACGGCGTCTGCGATGAGAGCGGCGACTGCGAGTGCCAGCTCTGGAACAGCGATCCGGCCATTAAACCGGCGTCTATCGCCTCCTGTATCGGCGGCGGCGTGGAGGCGCTTTCCAGTCTTGACGACAGCGGACGCGACCGCGCGCTGATCTATCCTGACTGGTGGAGCAGCGCCTGGCGGGCGACGTATCTCTATGACGTGCAGCAACAGCAGTGGGTGGAAGCCGTTCCTTCGTTTTCCATGAACTTGAACGTGCAGGAAGATGTGGACGGCAAGTCGCTGGTGGCGCGTGATCCACAGCATCCGGGGCAGGTGATCGTCGCGCAGGCGCAGTGGGATGAGAAAGCGGAAGATATTGTGATAAACAAGCGCGCCGAAACGCTGAAAGTACTGAAGTAACACGGCGCAGGAAATAAAAAGCCAGCCCGTTAAGGCTAATGCCGTTCACTTACGACTTACGTGACGTAAAGCTGAATGGGTACTCAGGCGGAACATTAAGCACCGAACGCTCGTATCGAGACTGTAATTAAGATTCTGTAATTGCCTGTTTTTATATGTTCAATCCAGCAACGGAGACAGGCAAATTATGGACGCAAAGAAAACTTAAAGCCCTTGCGCCAATGGACGAGTGGCACCCGTTCGATCCCATTGGTGTGCTGGGGCTTTTTGCCGGGCCAGGTCTGAAAATAATAATTTTACGTGGTGATAATTTCAGCATTTTTATCCCGCAAAATAGTTATGGTTAACGCAATAATTCCATTTTTACATGCTTAAAGGAACTAAGAGTGAGTTGGAATAAAGACGTTGCTATTTCGCATCTCCGCTCCCGCGCGCTTGGTCGTTCACATAACGAATGTGCGACCTTTACAAGGGAGGCCATAGCTGCTGGCGGTATACGACTGGAAAGAACGCTAAACGCAAAAGATTACGGACCTGCATTACTGCGCGCTGGATTTCGTGAAGTCCCGCCGGGTTCAACATTATTGGGCGGTGATGTTGCTGTGATTCAGCCGTATCCCGGAGGGAACCCGAGCGGGCATATGACGATGTATGATGGCACGCAATGGATCTCCGATTTCAGACAGAGCAGTATGTACCCGGGCCCAGGGTATCGCGCCGCTCAACCGGCTTTCAAAATATACAGGATGAATTGATGCGAGCAGCAATAATGTTATGCGCTTTCTTGCTCTCCGCTTGCTCAGTTAAGCCGGATCAGAGCGCGCCGACGCGAGTACATTCTTTTTATTCCACTTATCTGATGTCTCTTACGCGTAGCGACAATCAATACTCGCCGTCTGATTTGCGCAAATATGTATCAGCCGACACGATCATGAGACTGGAGGATATCGAGTCGATATCAGAACAAGACCTGATTGGATCGGATTACTTCGCTTATGCACAGGACTATGATCCATCATGGGTATCGGCGCTCACTGTCGGTGCCGCCAAACCGTTCATGGGGGGCGAGGTAATGCCGGTATGGATTGGCAGGGAGGGCGGGAAAAAATTAGAGCTGGAAGTTTTTGTTCGTCGGGAGTCAGGCATCTGGAGGATATACCGGGTTCGTGATGTAACCGATAACTATGAGCATCCAATATTTAACGTCGGAGCCATTACTCGTGCGAAGTCTGCTGCTGAAAGCGGCCTGTAAAGAATAACTCTGGCATCTGCAGTAATGTCGTTCACTTACGCCTTACGTGATCCAGAGCTGAACGGATAACGAGATCCCTATCGTGTTCAGACATAAAAAAGCCAGAATCAGGAAACTGACTCTGGCTTATTTCTTACTGGCAGATCGTTCAGGTACGCTTAAACGATCGGCTTCAGCCCGTTAAGGCAGGCTTATTTGCCGAGCACTTTGCGGGCTTTTTCCACCACGTTCTCGACGGTAAAGCCGAAGTACGGGAAGAGTTTCTCCGCAGGCGCGGATTCGCCATAGCCGGTCATACCGACGATAGCGCCTTTCAGGCCGACATATTTGTACCAGTAGTCGGCGATGCCCGCTTCCACCGCGACGCGCGCGCTGACGTCGGACGGCAGCACCGATTCGCGGTAGGCTTCATCCTGCGCGTCAAACACATCGGTCGACGGCAGCGACACCACGCGGACCGCTACGCCGTCGCCGCGCAGTTGTTCGGCCGCCTGAACGGCGATTTCCACTTCAGAACCGGTGGCAATCAGGATCAGATCCGGTTTGCCGCCTGCGTCTTTCAGGATATACCCGCCGCGCGCCACCTCTTTCAGCTGCTGCGGCGAGCGCTCGATCTGCGCCAGGTTCTGGCGGGAGAGGATCAGCGCCGTCGGGCCGTTATGGCGCTCGATAGCGGCTTTCCACGCCACCGCGGTTTCCACCTGGTCACACGGACGCCAGGTGCTGAAATTCGGCGTCAGGCGCAGGCTGGCGAGCTGCTCCACCGCCTGGTGCGTCGGGCCGTCTTCCCCTAAGCCGATAGAGTCATGGGTATAGACCATAATCTGCCGCGCCTTCATCAGCGCCGCCATACGCGCCGCGTTGCGGGCATATTCGACGAACATCAGGAAGGTCGCAGTGTAAGGCACAAAGCCGCCGTGATGAGCGATGCCGTTGGCGATAGCCGTCATGCCGAATTCACGCACGCCGTAGTGAATATAGTTGCCCGCCGGATCTTCTTTCAGCGATGTCGAGCCCGACCAGATAGTCAGGTTGCTGGGCGCCAGATCCGCCGAGCCGCCAAGCAGTTCCGGCAGCGCCGGGCCATAGACGTTCAGCGCGTTCTGGGAAGCCTTACGGGAGGCGATTTTCGCCGGTTCCGCCTGGAGTTTTTCAATGTACTCCTGCGTCAGCTGCTGCCAGTTTTCCGGCATTTCGCCGCCCATACGGCGGTTAAACTCTGCCGCCAGCTCCGGGTAGGCTTCCTGATAAGCGGCGAATTTCTCATTCCAGCTCGCTTCAACCTGGCGGCCTTTTTCTTTCGCATCCCAGCCTTTATAGACTTCATCCGGAATTTCAAACGGCGGGTAGTTCCAGCCGAGCTGTTTGCGGGTCAGCGCCACTTCTTCTTCGCCGAGCGCCGCGCCGTGGGATTCCTCTTTGCCCGCTTTGTTCGGCGAGCCGAAGCCAATCACGGTGCGACAGATAATCAGCGACGGTTTATCGGTAACCTGTTTTGCCTCTTCGATGGCGCGCTTGATGGCCTCTGGATCGTGGCCGTCAATCTCATGCACTACGTGCCAGTGGTAGGCTTCAAAACGTTTGGCGGTGTCGTCGGTAAACCAGCCCTCGGTCTCGCCATCAATGGAAATGCCGTTGTGATCGTAGAAGCCAATCAGCTTGCCAAGGCCCAGCGTGCCCGCGAGCGAACACACCTCATGGGAGATGCCTTCCATCAGGCAGCCGTCGCCCATAAATACATAGGTATTATGATCGACGATCTCATGGCCAGGACGGTTGAACTGCGCCGCGAGCGTTTTCTCGGCAATAGCCAGACCAACCGCGTTCGCCAGCCCCTGACCGAGCGGTCCGGTGGTAGTTTCCACGCCTGGCGTATAGCCGATTTCCGGGTGGCCCGGCGTTTTGGAGTGCAGCTGGCGGAAGTTTTTCAACTCTTCCATCGGCAGGTCGTAGCCCGAGAGGTGCAGCAGGCTGTAAAGCAGCATCGACGCGTGACCGTTGGAAAGAATAAAGCGGTCGCGGTCATACCACGTCGGGTTAGTCGGGTTGTGCTTGAGGAAGCCGTTCCACAGCACTTCGGCGATATCCGCCATCCCCATCGGGGCGCCGGGGTGACCGGATTTGGCTTTCTGAACCGCGTCCATGCTGAGCGCGCGGATGGCGTTGGCTAAAAGCTGATGAGACATGTTTCTCTCCATGGCAAAAGTTAAAGTTTGGCGGCAAGCAGATCTTCCAGCGAGCGCTGGTCGACCGCGAACTGGCGAATGCCTTCGGCCAGTTTTTCAACCGCCATCGCGTCCTGGTTATGCTCCCAGCGGAATTCCGCTTCGGTCATCGGTTGCGGACGGCTAAAGCCCTGGGATGCCGGGATCAGCTTACGCGCGACCGGCGCATCGCTATCCTGCAGCTCTTTGAGCAGGTTAGGGGAGATGGTCAGACGGTCGCAGCCCGCCAGCGCCAGGATCTGCTCGGTACGGCGGAAGCTCGCGCCCATCACGATGGTCTGGTAGTTATGCTGCTTGTAGTAGTCATAGATGTTACGCACCGACTTCACGCCGGGATCTTCATCGACCACATACGGGTCCATCGGTTTGCGGGTGTTGTACCAGTCATAGATACGTCCGACGAACGGGGAGATCAGATACACCCCAGCTTCGGCACAGGCGCGTGCCTGGGCAAAGGAGAAAAGCAGCGTCAGGTTGCAGTGAATGCCCTCTTTTTCGAGCTCCTCCGCCGCGCGGATACCTTCCCAGGTGGACGCGAGCTTGATCAGAATGCGTGATTTATCGATGCCCTGATCCTGATAAAGCTCCACCAGGCGACGCGCTTTGGCGATGCTTTTTTCTTTGTCGAACGACAGACGCGCGTCGACTTCCGTTGAGACGCGTCCCGGAATGCTTTTCAGAATTTCCGCACCCACATTGACCGCCAGTTTGTCGCTGGCTTCCGCCACCTGCTCTTTTTGCGTGCTGCCGCGTTTTTTGCCGTATTCCAGCGCATCGGTGAACAGATGCTGGTAATGCTCAAGGCTGGCGGCCTTCAGCAGCAGGGAAGGGTTGGTGGTGGCGTCCTGGGGTTGATAGTTACGAATCGATTCAATATCGCCGCTGTCGGCGACTACGGTTGTGAATTGTTTAATGCCATCGAGTTGGTTCATTTTGCTACTCCTTGAAAAGAAAAGATTTTATGGGGCGCTGTCAGTGTCGCCCGCCGGGATCTCATCAGGGACATAACAAAAAAGCATAGCAGACGCACATAGCAATGCTTTCCCGACCCAGCAACATCGCTGCTATAAATTGATAACATCAAAGGGTTGCATGACTCAGAGTTTGGCGGTCTTCAAAGTTTAGCCGCCGCTAACGGGCGATACTGACGGCCTGGTTAAACGAGCGTGCGACACGCCGCTTCATACCCTGCAAGAGAAAAAGGATCAGTAAAATGGATGAACAACTAAAACAAAGCGCCCTCGATTTTCACGAATTCCCGGTTCCAGGCAAAATTCAGGTTTCTCCGACCAAACCGCTGGCGACCCAGCGCGATCTGGCGCTGGCGTATTCGCCAGGCGTGGCGGCACCGTGTCTGGAGATCGCCGCCGATCCGCTGGCCGCCTATAAATACACCGCGCGCGGCAACCTGGTGGCGGTTATCTCCAACGGCACCGCCGTGCTGGGGCTTGGCAATATCGGCGCGCTGGCCGGTAAACCGGTAATGGAAGGCAAGGGCGTCCTGTTTAAGAAATTCGCCGGTATTGATGTGTTTGATATCGAAATCGACGAGCACGATCCCGATAAAGTAGTGGATGTGGTGGCGGCGCTGGAGCCGACTTTCGGCGGTATCAACCTGGAAGATATCAAAGCGCCGGAATGTTTTTATATCGAAAAGAAACTGCGTGAGCGCATGAACATTCCGGTGTTCCATGACGATCAGCACGGTACCGCCATTATCTGTACCGCCGCGGTGTTAAACGGCCTGCGCGTGGTGCAAAAAAATATCTCCGACGTGCGGCTGGTGGTCTCCGGCGCGGGCGCGTCCGCCATCGCCTGTATGAACCTGCTGGTGGCGCTTGGCATGCAGAAGCGCAACATCGTGGTGTGCGACTCCAAAGGCGTCATCTACAAAGGCCGCGAAGAGAACATGGCGGAAACCAAAGCCGCCTACGCGATTGACGATAACGGCAAGCGCACGCTCGGCGATGTGATCGAAGGCGCGGATATTTTCCTCGGTTGCTCCGGCCCGAAAGTGATGACTCAGGAGATGGTCAAAAAGATGGCCGCTTCGCCGCTCATCCTGGCGCTCGCCAACCCTGAGCCGGAAATCATGCCGCCGCTCGCCAAAGAAGTGCGCCCGGATGCGATCATCTGCACCGGCCGTTCAGATTTCCCGAACCAGGTGAATAATGTCCTCTGCTTCCCGTTCATCTTCCGCGGCGCGCTGGATGTGGGCGCGACCGCCATTAACGAAGAGATGAAGCTCGCGGCGGTACACGCCATTGCCGAGCTGGCGCATGCCGAGCAGAGCGACGTGGTGGCTTCGGCCTATGAAGATCAGGAGCTATCGTTCGGCCCGGATTACATCATCCCGAAACCGTTCGACCCGCGTCTTATTGTGACCATCGCCCCTGCGGTGGCGAAAGCGGCGATGGACTCCGGCGTGGCGACCCGCCCGATCGAGGATTTCGACGCGTATAAAGACAAACTCACCGAATTTGTCTACAAAACCAACCTGTTTATGAAGCCGGTATTCAACCAGGCGCGTAAAGATCCGAAGCGCGTGGTGCTGACCGAAGGCGAAGAGCCGCGCGTGCTGCATGCGACCCAGGAGCTGATTACGCTTGGGCTGGCGAAGCCGGTGCTGGTGGGCCGCCCTGGCGTTATTGAGATGCGACTGAAAAAACTCGGTCTGCAAATCGAGGCGGGCAAAGATTTCGAGATCGTGAATAACGAATCGGACCCGCGCTTTAAAGAGTACTGGAACGAGTACTACAGCATCATGAAACGTCGCGGCATTACGCAGGAGCAGGCCCAGCGCGCCGTTATCGGCAACAGCACGGTGATTGGGGCCATCATGGTGCATCGCGGCGAAGTGGATGCGATGATTTGCGGCACGATTGGCGATTATCATGAGCATTTCAGCGTGGTTCAGCAGATTTTCGGCTATCGCGACGGCGTAAAAGCCGCAGGCGCGATGAACGCGCTGCTGCTGCCGAGCGGCAACACCTTTATCGCCGACACGTATGTGAACGACGATCCGACGCCGGAACAGCTGGCGGAGATCACCGTCATGGCGGCGGAAACGGTGCGTCGTTTCGGGATCGAGCCGAAAGTGGCGCTGCTGTCGCATTCAAACTTCGGATCTTCCGATTCGCCTGCCGCCAGCAAAATGCGCGAGACGTTGCAGCTGGTGCGTGAGCGCGCCCCGGATCTGATGATCGACGGCGAGATGCACGGCGACGCGGCGCTGGTGGAGAGCATTCGTAACGATCGTATGCCGGACAGCCCGCTGAAAGGCTCGGCCAACATCCTGATTATGCCGAACGTGGAAGCGGCGCGTATCAGCTATAACCTGTTGCGCGTGTCGAGCTCCGAAGGCGTGACCGTAGGGCCGGTGTTGATGGGCGTCGCGAAACCGGTGCACGTATTGACGCCGATCGCCTCGGTTCGCCGTATCGTGAATATGGTGGCGCTGGCCGTGGTCGAAGCGCAAACCAACCCGCTGTAAGGCGTTAATGGCGGGTGCGCAAGCTTACCCGCCCTACGGGAAAGGTTGATTTTGTAGGGCGGGTAAGCGCAGCGCACCCACCATTTACCCGGTGTTCGTAGAGTAAGTGGTTGTAGGGTGGGTAAGCGTAGCGCACCCACCATTTACCCGAGCGCACCCATCATTTACCCGGGCGCACGCATCGCCCACTACCGTCGCCCGAGCGGCACCACCAGCGGCGTACCTGCTACCGGATCCTCAATAATCATGCACCGCAACCCGTAAATCGCCTCGATAAGCGCCGCGTCCACAATCTCTGACGGCGCGCCCTCGGCAATAATCTTCCCGTCCCGCAACGCAATCAGATGGTTCGCGTAGCGGCACGCCTGGTTCAAATCATGCAGCACCGCGGCAAGCGTATATCCCTGCTCGCGGTTAAGCGCGCTCAGCAGTTCCAGCAAATCAATCTGATGACTGATATCAAGCCAGGTGGTCGGCTCGTCGAGCAGCAGAATCGAGGTCTCCTGCGCTAACACCATCGCAATCCAGGCGCGCTGACGCTGACCGCCGGACAGCGTATCGACGCTCTGGTCGGCAAGCGCGGTCACGCCGGTCGCGTCCATCGCTTTTTGCACCGCGCGCTCATCCTCATCGCGCCAGCGCGTAAACAGCGGCTGATGCGGATAACGCCCGCGTGCTACCAGCTCCTGGACGCTGATATCCCCCGGCGCGCTGGCGTTCTGCGCGAGCAAGCCAATGCGCCGCGCCACCTCTTTGGTGGCGAAACGCTGGATCGCCTCGCCATCGAGGCGCACCTGCCCGCCGAGCGGTTTCATCAGGCGGCTCAACGTGCGCAGCAGCGTCGATTTGCCGCAGCCGTTCGGGCCGATAATGGCGGTGAATTTCCCGTCGGGGATAGCCACATT
This sequence comes from Cronobacter turicensis, assembly GCF_041222865.1. Lineage (NCBI taxonomy): Bacteria > Pseudomonadati > Pseudomonadota > Gammaproteobacteria > Enterobacterales > Enterobacteriaceae > Cronobacter > Cronobacter turicensis. The sequence continues at coordinate 1,185,666 of NZ_CP165997.1, forward strand.
CAGCCCGTCTGCGACGCGAAAATCGCCGTAGCCCAGCGTCAGCGCTTCGCCGGTTAAGCGTGAAGTCATAGTCATCTCTTGCGTGACTCCTGTATCAACAAGGCGATGAGATACATGCCGCCGAGGCAAACGGTGACGGTGCCCACCGGCAGCTGATAAGGCGTAAACAGATACTGGGCGCACAAATCGGCGGCCAGCAACAGCAGCGCGCCGCACAGCGCCGCCTGGGTCAGCCCGAAGCGCGCGGTGCCGCTTAACCGACGGGCGATATGCGGCGCCACCAGCGCGACAAAAGAAATCGGCCCGGCCATCGCCGTCGCGCCAGCGGTTAACACCACGCCGGTCAGCATCAGCAGCAGGCGAGAGCGTTCCACCGCCACACCCAGCGCGCAGGCGCTGTCGTCGCCCATCTCCAGAAGCCGCATCCGGCGCGCCAGCAGCGCGCTCGCCAGCAGCGCCAGCAGGAGCAGCGGGGCGGCGGGCAGCGTTTTCCCCCACGTAATGCCGTTCAGCGAACCGGCGTTCCACAGGCCCGCCGACAGCGCCGTCTCAAGCGACGCCTGCAACAGCAGCCAGGTATTGAACGCCACCAGCATCGCGCGCACGCCGATGCCGATAATAATCAGCCGGAAGGTGTCGATGCCGTTGCGCCAGGCGAGTATCCACACGATAAACGCCGTCAGCGTGCCGCCAGCTATAGCGGCGAAGGCGATAGCGGCCTGGTGCTGGCCCGCCAGCACCATCGCCACCAGCACGCCGCTCCAGGCGCCGGTGTTAAAGCCCATCACATCCGGGCTGCCTAAGGGGTTGCGCATCAGCGACTGGAAAATCGCGCCGCTTACGCCGAGCGCCGCGCCCAGCAGCAGCGCCATCGCCACGCGCGGCAGGCGCCATTCGGTAACGATAAGCGCAACAGTGCGCGGGGCATGGCCGGTCAGCGCCTCCAGCACCTTACGGGCTTCGAGCGTTACTGCACCCTGCGTCAGCGCCCAGAGGCCGAGCCCGATGCACAGGCTCAACGTCAGCAGGCAAAAGAGGCCTAAACGGGGGGAAACGGATCTCATAGCGACGCTCCGCCGCGCCGCTGGCGCACCAGATAAATCAGCGCGGGCGCGCCGATAAACGCGCTCATCACCGACACCCGCAGTTCGCCCGGCACCAGCAGCCGGCCAATGATATCCGCGAGCAGCAGCAGCGACGGCGTGGCGAGCAGCGTCACTGGCAGCGACCAGCGGTGATCCGCCCCCACCAGCCAGCGCGCCAGGTGCGGCATCATCAGGCCGATAAAGGCGATGGGGCCCACCACGGCGGTGGCGCTGGCGCACAGAAGCGTAATGGCGATAAGCCCGAGCACCTGCGTGCGCGCCACGCGGCTGCCGAGCGCCGTCGCCGTGTCGCTTCCCATGCTCAGGCTGTTCAGGGCACGCCCCAGCAGCAGCGCGATAACGGCGCCTGTGAGCACGACCGGCGCGATGGCTTTAAGCGTCGTCAGGGTACGGATATCAAGCGAGCCCGCCTGCCAGAAGCGCAGCTGGTCATACACCACCGGGTTTAATAGCGCGATACCGCCGGAAAGCCCTTCCAGTACTGCCGCCAGCGCCACACCGGCGAGTGTCAGGCGCACCGGGCTAAGCTGTCCGCCGCCTGCGCTGCCGGTAAACGCCACGACCAGTGTCGCCGCCAGCGCGCCGCACAGCGCCAGCGCGAGGATGTGCAGCGGCTCGCTCACGCCCCACAGCGCCGCGCCCAGAACAATGGCGAAACTGGCGCCGGAGTTGACGCCTAACAGGCCGGGGTCGGCGAGCGGGTTGCGGGTCAGCGTTTGCATTAACGCCCCGGCAAGCCCGAGCGACAGCCCGGCGACAATACCGGCGAGGGTGCGGGGCAGGCGCGCATCCAGCACGATGGTGCAGTCCGCCTCGCGGCAGGCGCCGGTGAGCGCGTCCACCACAAGAGATAAGGGCAGGGATTTGGCGCCCACCAGCAGGCTGAGGGCAACCATCAACAGCAGCAATAAAAAGAGACACCCCAGGACAACCATCCTGGAGGAAAGGCGCGAGGCCGACATAACGCACACCCTGGAATCGATAATGATAGTTATTATCACTCTTATCTGGCTATGTTAGCATGGCCGTCCCGTTATCCGGCAAGGAAAATTCGCGTTAAGGCCCTGTAATGAACCGACATTCGCTGTTACTGAACCTCTCGTTGCTGAAAACCCATCCCGCTTATCGCGCCGTCTTTCTGGCGCGTTTTATCTCCATTCTTGGTCTTGGACTGCTTGGCGTGGCGGTGCCGGTGCAGATCCAGACGCTCACCGGCTCGCCTTTTCAGGTGGGGCTGGCGGTCACGCTGACCGGGGCGGCGATGTTTATCGGCCTGATGACCGGCGGCGTGCTGGCCGACCGCTACGAGCGCAAAACGCTCATTCTGCTGGCGCGCTCCACCTGTGGTCTTGGGTTTATCGGGCTTTGGATCAACGCCATGTTGCCCGCGCCGTCGGTCACCGCGATTTATCTGCTCGGGGTGTGGGACGGGTTTTACGGGGCGATCGGCGTAACGGCGCTGCTGGCGGCGACGCCTGCTATCGTGGGGCGTGAAAACCTGATGCAGGCGGGCGCGATCACCATGCTGACGGTGCGCCTGGGCTCGGTGATTTCGCCGCTGCTCGGCGGCGTGCTGCTGGCCTGGGGCGGCGTGGTCTGGAACTACGCGCTGGCGGCGCTCGGCACGTTTCTCACGCTCCTGCCGCTGCTCACCCTCCCGGCGCTCCCCGCGCCGCAGATGCAGCGTCAGCATCCGCTGCGCGCGCTGGCCGACGGGCTGCGCTTTCTTGCGGCAAGCCCGGTCGTGGGCGGCGTGGCGCTGGTCGGCGCGCTGCTGACGATGGCGAGCGCGGTGCGCGTGCTGTATCCGTCGCTTGCGAACCACTGGCAGATGGCGGGCGGTGAAATCGGCGTGCTGTACGCCGCTGTGCCGCTCGGCGCGGCGCTGGGAGCGCTCACCAGCGGCGGGCTCGCGCACGCCCCGCGCCCTGGCCGCACGCTGCTGATTTCCTCGGTGCTGGCGCTGGCGGCCGTCGGCGTGTTCAGCCTGATGCCATTCTGGCCGCTGGCGTTCGTCTGTCTGACGCTGTTCGGCTACCTGAGCGGCGTGAGTTCGCTTATCCAGTACCAGCTTATCCAGGCCCGGACGCCGGATCACATGCTCGGGCGTATCAACGGACTGTGGACCGCGCAAAATGTCACGGGCGACGCCATCGGCGCGGCGGCGCTCGGCGGTATGGGCGCCTGGTTTTCGCCAGTGAGCGCCGCCAGCGTCGGCGGGCTTGGGCTGGCCGTTATCACCCTTGCGCTGGCGCTGCTTTTTGCTGAACTGCGCCGGTTGCGTCAGCCGCCGCCGGAACCCGCGCCCCATTAAAAAAGGGGCCAACCGGCCCCCCATTTATGCGTTGAATAATGTCTCAAGCCGTTTGAGCAGCAGGCTGGCGCTGTAGTAATCGAGCCGGAAGGTTTCGGTGCCGAGCGCGTAAACCCGTTTATTTTTCACCGCCGGCAGGTGGGCCAGCAGCGGATCGCGCATCAGCGCCGCGGCGTCTTTATCATCGGCCGCGAACAAAAACAGCGTCTCGCCGTTCAGCCCTGCCGCCAGATTTTCCCCGCCGAGCTGAATAATATCGTGGCGTTTGCCCATGCTGGTGAGGCCGTGCGCGGCGGGCGGCGGCGCGAGCGTAAAGCCGAGCTGGCCGAGCAGTTTCCCCTGCGCCGATTCGGCGGTCCAGAGATTCGCGCCGTGCGCCGCAGGGTTATAGACCAGCGCGCTCACGGGTTGCGGCGGCAGCGTCATCTGCGTTTTCGCCCGCGCGAGCTGCTGGTCAAACTGCGCGATGCGCCCGGCGGCCTGCTTCTCATGACCGGTGATCTCGCCAAGCTGCGTTAACAACGCCTGCCAGCTTTTATCGTCGTAATTGATGATTAACGTCGGCGCGATAGCAGAAAATTGCTCGTAGAGCGCCTGCGCCGAATCGCCGCCGGTCGCGCTCACCAGAATCAGATCCGGCATCTGCGCAGCCACGGCCTCGGCGTTTGGCTCGCCGATATAGAGCCGCTCAACATGACGCGCTTTCGCCACGTCGCCCCACTGACGTAAAAATCCCTGGTCGTCGGCAACACGGTTGCCGGGCGACGTAGCACCGCTCGCCACCACCGGCGCGTCAATCGCCAGCAGCGAACCGGTCAGCGTGACGCTGGTGGAGACAATACGTTGCGGCGCCTTATCAAGCGTATGTACGCCGCGGCTGTCGGTTATCTGGCGCGGCCAGGATGCCGCCTGTGAAACTGAGGAAATTCCTAAAACCAGCAGGCTGGCGGCGAGTATGGCGCGCAGGGCGGAAGTGAACGTCACGGCAACGATTCCTGTAATATGAGTTAATAATGCTTCTCATTTTCATCATTTGCCGACAGGTTGCAAGCGTCGCTGAGGGCTTCACGGCATGCTCACGGTTGACAACCCTGCCATTTCGCCTTAGGTTACGCCTCCAAATACAAATGATAACAATTATCAGTTCACTTTTTGGTACAGGAGGATCGCATGGACACGTCACTGGCCGGAGAACGCGGCGACGCGACCGCATCCCTTTCATCCGACAGTTTTTTCTTCATGTCGCCTTATCGCAGTGTTACCACCCGCGGCTGTTTCATGCGCCTGGAGACGCCAGCCGCCGACGGCGCAGAGCGCCACGGCGTGTTTCAGACCGCGCTGCGTGACGCGTTCGACCGCGCCCGCAGGCAGGGCATCGTGCGCCCTGTCGTCGTCGGCGCTATTCCATTCGATACCCGCAAACCGTCCGCGCTGTTTATTCCTGAAAGCCACAGCGATACCGCCCGCGGCGGGTATTCGCTTATCGAAAATAGCGCCGCGCCGCGTGTTGTCCGCCGTGAAGCGCTCCCGGACGAGGCGACGTTCATGGCGATGGTGGCGCGCGCCGCCGCGCTGACCGACACGCCTGCGGTCAGTAAAATCGTGCTCTCCCGCCTTATCGACATCACGACAGAAGACGCACCGGACAGCCTGGCGCTGCTGGCGCGTCTGGTGGCGCAAAACCCCGCGAGTTTTAACTTCCACGTGCCGCTGGCGGAGGGCGGCGCGTTGCTTGGCGCGAGCCCGGAACTGCTGCTGCGTAAAGATGGCAATACCTTCAGCTCGCTGCCGCTGGCGGGCTCCGCGCGCCGCCATGCCGACGCGGCGCAGGATAAAAGCGCAGGGCAAGCGCTGCTCTGCTCGGCCAAAGATCGCCATGAGCATGAACTGGTGACGCAGGCGATGCGCGACGTACTCGCGCATCGCAGCCAGCGCCTCGCGATGCCGGGCGCGCCGGAGCTGATTACCACGCCGACGCTCTGGCATCTCGCGACGCCTGTCGAGGGCGAAACGCGCTTTGCGGATGACAACGCGCTGTCGCTCGCCTGCCTGCTGCACCCGACGCCTGCGCTGAGCGGTTACCCGCATGAGGCGGCGAAAGCGTATATCGCCGGGCTGGAGCCGTTCGATCGCGAGCTGTTCGGCGGGATTGTCGGCTGGTGCGATGCCGATGGCAACGGCGAATGGGCGGTGACCATTCGCTGCGCGCGTTTGCAGGAAAACCAGGTACGGCTGTTTGCGGGCGCGGGCATTGTTCCGGCGTCCGACCCGGCTTCGGAGTGGCGCGAAACCGGCGTCAAGCTCTCCACCATGCTCCACGTTTTAGGTCTTCACTGAGGTTTTACGCATGACGATCCCTTACACCCGCTGGCCGGACGATCTCGCCGCGCGCTACCGCGACCGCGGCTACTGGCTCGACCTGCCGCTTACCGATATCGTCAGCCGCCACGCGCAGAGCGCCGCGACGGCGCTTATCGACGGCGAGCGCCGCTACAGCTACCGCGAGCTGGATGCGGCAGCCACACGTCTTGCGGGCGCGCTGGCGCGCCGTGGGCTGTCTCGCGGCGACACCGCGCTGGTTCAGCTTGGCAACGTGGCGGAGTTTTACATCGTGTTCTTCGCGCTGCTGAAAATCGGCGTGGCGCCGGTCAACGCGCTGTTTAGTCATCAGCGCACCGAGCTTGACGCTTACGCGCGCCAGATTGCTCCGGCGCTGCTGATTGCCGACCGCGAGCACGCGCTCTTTGGCGATGATGCGTATATCACTGCGCTGAAAGCGCAGCACTCGTCGCTGCGTATGACGCTTCTGCGCGGAGACGGGCTGGACGCGCTGATTTCAGAGCCTGAAGCGGATGTTATTTTCACGCCGTCCGCCGCCGATGAAGTGGCGTTTTTCCAGCTCTCCGGCGGCAGTACCGGCACGCCGAAGCTCATCCCGCGCACGCATAACGACTACTACTACAGCATCCGCCGCAGCGTGGAGATTTGTGAATTCACCCGCGAAACGCGCTACCTCTGCGCGCTGCCTGCAGCGCACAACTACCCGTTAAGCTCCCCCGGCGCGCTCGGCGTGTTCTTCGCCGAAGGTTGCGTGGTGCTGGCGCGCGATCCGAGCGCGACGCTCTGCTTCCCGCTGATTGAGGCGCACCAGGTTAACGTCACCGCGCTGGTGCCGCCCGCCGTCAGCCTCTGGCTGCAGGCCATTCAGGAGTGGGGCGGTAACCGCCAGCTGGCGTCGCTGAAACTGTTGCAGGTCGGCGGCGCGCGGCTTTCCGACACGCTCGCCGCACGTATTCCGGCGGAGATCGGCTGTCAGCTCCAGCAAGTGTTCGGCATGGCCGAAGGGCTGGTCAACTACACCCGCCTGGACGATCCGGACGAGCGCATCTTCACCACGCAGGGCCGCCCGATGAGCCCGGACGATGAGGTCTGGGTGGCCGATGAAAACGGCAATCCGCTGCCGCGCGGTGAGACGGGACGGCTGATGACGCGCGGCCCGTACACCTTCCGCGGCTACTACAACAGCCCTGAACACAACGCCAGCGCCTTTGATGAGAACGGTTTTTACTGCTCCGGCGATCTGATCGCCATCGATGAGCAGGGCTACATCACCGTTCAGGGGCGTGAGAAAGATCAGATCAACCGCGGGGGCGAGAAGATCGCCGCGGAAGAGATCGAGAACCTGCTGCTCGGTCACGAGGCTATCGTCCATGCGGGTCTGGTCTCGATGGAAGACAGTCTGCTTGGCGAAAAAAGCTGCGCGTATATCGTCACCACCCGCCCGGTCAGGGCGGTGGAGATCCGACGCTTTCTACGCGAGCTGGGCATCGCCGATTTTAAACTGCCGGATCGCGTGGAGCGCGTCGATGCGCTGCCGCTCACGCCGGTCGGCAAAGTGGATAAAAAACAACTGCGTCTGTGGCTGGCCGCGCGTCAGCCCGTCTCTGAGTAAGGAAAGACTATGGCTATTCCAAAACTAAACGCCTATACGCTGCCTACGGCGGCCGATCTCCCGCAAAATAAAGTGAGCTGGGCGTTAGAGCCGCCGCGCGCGGCGCTGCTCATCCATGATATGCAGGAGTATTTCCTTAACTTCTGGGGCGAAAACTGCCCGATGATCGAACAGGTGGTGGCGAATATCGCCGCGCTGAGAAAGTACTGCAAGGCGCAGGGCATCCCGGTTTACTACACCGCGCAGCCCAATAATCAGAGCGACGCCGACCGCGCGCTGCTGAACGACATGTGGGGGCCGGGGCTGAACAATCATCCTGATAAACAAAAGGTGGTCGCGGCGCTGGCGCCGGATGCCGACGACACCGTGCTGGTGAAATGGCGCTACAGCGCGTTTCATCGCTCGCCGCTTGAACACACGCTGAAAGAGACGGGTCGCGATCAGCTCATCATCTGCGGCGTTTACGCCCACATCGGCTGCATGATCACCGCCACCGACGCGTTTATGCGCGATATCAAACCGTTTATGGTGGCCGACGCGCTGGCGGATTTCAGCCGTGATGAGCATCTGATGGCGCTCAATTACGTCGCGGGTCGCGCCGGGCGCGTGGTGATGACCGCCGATCTGCTGCCTGCTAATGATTCGGACGCGCCGGGCAGCAAAGCGGCGCTGCGCGCGCTGGTGCTGCCGCTGCTGGATGAGTCCGACGAGCCGGAAGATGACGAAAACCTGATCGACTACGGTCTGGATTCCGTGCGCATGATGGCGCTCGCGGCGCGCTGGCGCAAAGTACATGGCGATATCGATTTCGTGATGCTCGCGAAAAACCCGACCATCGATGCCTGGTGGGCGCTGCTGAGCCGGGAGCCGCAGGCATGACGCTCGATTTCCGGGGGAAAAACGTCTGGGTGACGGGCGCGGGCAAGGGCATTGGCTATACCACCGCGCTGGCGTTTGTCGCGGCGGGCGCGAAGGTAACCGGTTTCGATCTGGCATTTCCACTGGCCGATTATCCGTTTGCGTGTGAAACGCTCGATGTGGCGGACGCCGCGGCGGTGGCGGATGTTTGCCAGCGGTTGCTCACTAATAGCGCCCGTCTTGATGTGCTGGTGAACGCGGCGGGCATTCTGCGCATGGGCGCGACGGATGAACTCTCTCCCGACGACTGGCAGCAGACGTTCGCGGTGAACGTGGGCGGCGCGTTTAACTTCTTTCAGCAGACGATGGCGCAGTTTCGCGCGCAGAAGGGCGGGGCTATCGTGACCGTCGCGTCCGACGCCGCCCATACGCCGCGCCTCGGGATGTCGGCGTATGGCGCTTCGAAAGCGGCGCTCAAAAGCCTGGCGCTGACCGTGGGGCTGGAGCTGGCGTCCTCTGGCGTGCGCGCAAATCTGGTGTCGCCGGGCTCGACCGACACCGATATGCAGCGCACGCTCTGGAAAAGCGACGATGCTGAACAGCAGCGCATTCGCGGTTTTGCCGGGCAGTTTAAGCTCGGTATTCCGCTCGGCAAGATTGCGCAGCCGCAGGACGTGGCGAACACCATCCTGTTTCTCGCCTCGGATCTCGCAAGCCACATTACGCTACAGGATATTGTTATCGACGGCGGCTCAACGCTTGGAGCATAGATGATCTGGAAACGACACATGACGCTTGAGGCGCTGAACGCGACCAGCGTCGGCACGCTGGTGGAGCATCTGGGGATCGAATATACCCGTCTCGGCGATGATTTGCTGGAGGCCACCATGCCGGTCGATACGCGCACGCATCAGCCGTTCGGTCTGCTGCACGGCGGCGCCTCCGCGGCGCTTGCCGAAACGCTCGGCTCGATGGCCGGTTACCTGACTACCCGTGACGGGCAGTGCGTGGTGGGCACCGAAATCAGCGCGTCTCATCACCGCGCGGTGTCGCAGGGCCAGGTGCGCGGCGTTTGTCAGCCGTTGCATCTGGGGCGGCAGAGCCAGTGCTGGGAGATCGTGATTTATGACGAACAGGGGCGGCGCTGCTGCACCAGCCGGTTAAGTACGGCGGTTATGGGGTAGGTTATGTGTGGTGGGTGCGCTTCGCTGACCTGCCCTACGAAAGCCCGGTCCCAAAGTGTGTAGGGCGGGTAAGCGCAGCGCACCCGCCGCGTTAAACCACCGGGAACCCGCCAGCCCCGTGATCCCGTTAACAGACTGACGTAAATCCCTGCCGCCAGGACGCGTTTCTCTGGTGGCTAAGTTGTTAAATCCATTTTGGTGATATAGAAACAAAATGTAACACCTATGTTTCACTCACTGTTTCACTGAATGGATAACTATTATGACGAACTCAGGGAAATACCTTATCTGGGCGGCGCTCTCCGTGGTGGGCGCATTTGCGCTGGGCTATATCGCCCTTAACCGCGGCGAGCAGATCAACGCGCTCTGGATCGTGGTCGCCGCCGTCTGTATCTATCTTATCGCTTACCGTTTTTATGGTCTCTTCATCGCCAAACGCGTGCTGGCCGTCGACCCGACGCGCATGACGCCCGCGGTGCGCCATAACGACGGGCTCGACTATGTCCCCACCGATAAAAAAGTGCTGTTCGGTCACCATTTTGCGGCGATAGCCGGGGCCGGGCCGCTGGTGGGGCCGGTACTGGCGGCGCAGATGGGGTATCTGCCTGGCATGATCTGGATCCTCGCAGGCGTTGTACTGGCAGGCGCGGTACAGGATTTCATGGTGCTGTTTGTCTCCACCCGCCGCGACGGTCGGTCGCTCGGCGAACTGGTCAAAGAAGAAATGGGCAACACCGCGGGCGTCATCGCGCTCGTCGCCTGCTTCATGATTATGATTATCATCCTGGCGGTGCTGGCGATGATCGTCGTGAAAGCGCTGACCCACAGCCCGTGGGGCACTTATACCGTCGCCTTTACCATTCCGCTTGCGCTCTTTATGGGCATTTATATTCGTTATCTGCGGCCAGGACGCATCGGCGAAGTGTCAGTTATCGGCCTGGTGATGCTGGTATTTGCCATTGTCTCCGGCGGCTGGGTGGCGCAGAGCCCGACGTGGGCGCCGTGGTTTGATTTCACCGGCGTACAGTTAACCTGGATGCTGGTGGGTTACGGGTTTGTCGCGGCGGTATTGCCGGTCTGGCTGCTCCTTGCGCCGCGCGATTACCTCTCGACGTTCCTCAAAATCGGCACCATTGTCGGCCTCGCCATCGGCATTCTGATCATGCGCCCGACGCTGACGATGCCCGCGATGACCAAATTCATCGACGGCACCGGCCCGGTCTGGACCGGTAATCTGTTCCCGTTCCTGTTTATCACCATCGCCTGTGGCGCGGTGTCGGGCTTCCATGCGCTCATCGCCTCCGGCACCACGCCGAAAATGCTCGCCAATGAAAACCAGGCCTGCTTTATCGGCTACGGCGGCATGCTGATGGAGTCGTTTGTCGCGATCATGGCGCTGGTCTCGGCCTGCGTTATCGACCCCGGCGTTTACTTCGCGATGAACAGCCCGATGGCGGTACTGGCGCCCGCAGGCACGGCGGATGTGGTCGCGTCGGCCGCCCAGGTGGTGAGCGGCTGGGGCTTCCAGATAACGCCGGATACGCTTAATCAGATTGCGAACGAAGTAGGCGAGCAGACGATTATCTCGCGGGCGGGCGGCGCGCCGACGCTGGCGGTGGGCATGGCGTATATTCTCCATGGGGCGCTCGGCGGCCTGATGGATGTGTCGTTCTGGTATCACTTCGCCATTCTGTTTGAGGCGCTGTTTATCCTGACGGCGGTGGATGCGGGCACCCGCGCCGCGCGCTTTATGCTGCAGGATCTGCTCGGCGTCATTTCGCCAGGCCTCAAACGCACCGATTCACTGCCCGCCAACCTGCTGGCGACGGCGCTGTGCGTGCTGGCATGGGGCTATTTCCTGCATCAGGGCGTGGTGGATCCGCTCGGCGGTATTAACACGCTGTGGCCGCTGTTTGGTATCGCCAACCAGATGCTGGCGGGCATGGCGCTGATGCTCTGCGCCGTGGTGCTGTTTAAGATGAAGCGCCAGCGTTATGCATGGGTGGCGCTGGTGCCGACCGCGTGGCTGCTGGTTTGTACGCTCACTGCTGGCTGGCAGAAGGCGTTCAGCCCGGATAATAAAGTGGGCTTTCTCGCCATCGCCGGTAAATTCCAGGCGATTCTGGAGAGTGGGAACATTCCGCCGCAGTACACCGAGGCGCAGCTGAGCCAACTGGTGTTTAATAACCGTCTCGACGCGGGCCTGACCATTTTCTTTATGGTGGTCGTCGTGGTGCTGGCGCTGTTCTCCATCAAAACCGCGCGGGCGGCGCTGAAGCAGGATAAGCCGACGGCCAACGAGACGCCGTATGAGCCGATGCCCGCCAGTGTGGAGCAGAGGGTCGCACAGGCGAAAAGCGCGCATTGAGTGAGGTGGTGGACGCCAGAAGGGTGGGTGCGCTGACGCTACCCACCCTACGTGCGGCAACCGCGCTGTTCTTAGTTGTAGGGCGGGTAAGCGAAGCGCACCCGCCGTGGTGAACCAGGCTACACGTCATCAACGAAGCCAACCGTTAAGGATAAAAAATGTTTGATACCCTCGCCAAAGCCGGGAAATACCTCGGCCAGGCTGCAAAAATGATGATCGGCGTGCCTGATTACGACAACTACGTCGAACACATGCGCGTTAACCACCCTGACCAGACGCCGATGACCTATGAGGAATTCTTCCGCGAACGCCAGGATGCCCGCTATGGTGCGAAAGGCGGGGCGAAATGCTGTTGAGCATCGAGCCTCAACGGTAAAGGATCAGCTGTTCCGGCTGGCAACCGTACAGCGCCGCCAGTTTCTCGCGGGTGCGTTTTTGTGGACGTGAATCCGGCGATTCGAGCTGTGAAACCGCCGACTGACTGATGCCGAGTTTTTCCGCCACCTCTTGCTGAGAGAGGCCGCGCCAGATGCGCCAGGCGGCTTGTAAGCTGACCTCTTGTTCGACGGAAATCGCCACCACTTCATGCGGTATCGTTACGTCATCGTCGCTGTCCGGCTCCCAGGGCAATGACGCCAGCGCCTCGTCATCTTCCAGCTGCGCCAGCACAGACAGATAGAGTTCGTAAGGGATGACCGCATACTCGGGTTTGCCCTGTTTATCATGAATAATTTGTGCGTTGAGCATATCTAACCCCCGTTAATTAAGGTAAGTGGTCGTGGTTCTGCGTTTAACTTCCAGAATGAGGCAGATAACCGGAACACCCGCCACACGCTCGTAAATAACCCGATAACTCCCCACCCGCAGTCGATATCGGGGTTTCAGCCCCGCCAGTTTTACAATGTCCAGCCTGGTCTCTTCGGTGGAGAGGGCGGAGACCTTCTTATAAAGCGTGAGTCGGTCGCTTTCCGGTACGGCGCCCAGTTGCTTGTACGCCCGCTTCGTCCATCTAATTTCCATTGCGTTCCCTCACTCTATCCGCTTCCATATTATAAGTAAAATATAAGAGTATAAGTTTTATTCCGAAAAGCATTTTCTTATGCGGCAACGTTAAACGGGGTGAGGGAAGGAGGAAAGCGGCAGAGTAAGGTTTCTCGTGACGTCTCGCAAAACGCCTTCCGAAGAAGGCGTTGCGTTGTGGCGTCAGGCTGTTGTCTCTTCGAGGCGCTGGCGTTTGCGCAGCGACGGAAACAGGCGCATCCAGAGTCCGACTACCACCAGCGTGCCGATGCCGCCGATGGCCGCAGCGGGCACGGTGCCCAGCAGCGCCGCCAGCATGCCGGATTCAAATTCGCCAAGCTGGTTCGAGGTATTGATAAATATTGAGTTAACGGCGTTCACGCGGCCCAGCATCTCGTTGGGGGTATCGAGCTGCACCAGCGCGCCGCGGATAACCATGCTCACCATATCAAACCCGCCTGTCGCAAAGAGCGCGATAAGCGACAGCCACAGGTTGCTGGAGAGCGCGAACACCAGCGTCGCCACGCCAAAGCCCGCCACGGACAAAAACATAATCATCCCGACATGTTTCTCAAGCGACCGGCGGCTCAGCCAGAAGCCCACCAGCAGCGCGCCGACGGCGGGCGCGGCGCGCAGCAGCCCCAGCCCCCACGGGCCGGTATGCAGAATATCGTGGGCGTAAATCGGCAGCAGCGCGGTGGCACCGCCCAGCAGCACCGCAAAGAGATCGAGCGAAATCACGCCCAGCACGTCCGGGCGCTCGCGGATAAACTTCACGCCCGCAAACAGCGTGGCGAGGCTCGCGGGCTGGCGCGCAGGCGGCGTCTGTTCATAGCGCAGGCGGCTGACCATCGCGACAGAAATGAGATACAGCACAGCGGTTAGCGCATACACCACCTGCGCGCCGAAAACATACAGCAGCCCGCCCAGCGCCGGGCCCATGATCATCGCCGCCTGGCTTGATACCGCGCTCGCCGCCGTGGCGCGCGCCAGCAGGGCGGGCGGCACCAGCGCCGGCAGCATCGACTGCAACGACGGCGCCTCCATCACTTTGGCGACGGAAATAATAAAAATCAGCCCGAGGATAATCTTCACGTCGGCAAGGTGCGCCACGGTGGCTGCGGCCAGCGCGACGATGGCGAGCCACTCCACCAGTTGGCCAATCAACACCACCCGGCGGCGATCGCGCTGATCGGCGATATGCCCCGCCCAGAGCGCCAGCGTCACGGACGGAAGAAACTGCACCAGGCCTATCAGACCGAGATAAAACGCGCTGTGGGTGAGGGCGTAAATCTGCCAGCCCACCACGATAGACAACATCTGGAAACCAAAACCGGAGCAGGTCCGCGCCAGCCAGAAGGCGACAAACGAACGGTGCGCCAGCAGCGACGCGCCGCCATCAGAGTGTACAGAAGCCATAAACCATCCCGAACGTATTAAAACGCGGCGTGAAGGAATTGTTATCGCCGCGCGAGAGGTTTAAGCCTACAGGGATTTCGCAAAAAGTGGCATCGCACCCTGTGCGATTTGCTTAGCGGGCGAAGTGTTCCACCTTTTCGAAGGCGGCGCGCAGTAACGCGGGCGACAGCGTCACCGGCAGAGCGTGGATCGATTCCACCGGGCGCAGCGTATGGGCGATAACGCGGTCCAGCTCGGCGGCGTTGTGAATATCCACATCCAGCTCTGCGAGCGTGGTGGGCAGCCTGAAGCGCTGCCAGGCGTCAATGAGCTGCGCGAGAACGTCGTCCTGGCCGAGCAAGGCGCTCTGCACCAGGATGCCGTAGGCCACTTTGGTGCCGTGCAGGTATTTTTCCGTCTGCGGCAGTACGGTCAGACCGTTATGCACCGCATGGGCCGCCGCGACGCGCGTATAGCGCTCGCCAAGCCCGCCGACCATGCCGCCGCCCGCGATGATGGCATCCACCACATCGCGGAAATCCTGCGTGAGCAGGCCACGATGCTGATCGGCGAGCGCCGTTTCGCTCTGCGCCAGCAGCACGTCACGAATGGCGAGCGCGGCATTAAGGCCGAGCCGCACGGTGAGCGGCAGGGTATGAGGCGCAGGCGCCAGCACCGCGGCTTCATACCATTTGGCGAGCGTGTCGCCGATGCCCGCGAGCAGATATTCCGCTGGCGCGCGCAGGATAATGTCCGGCTCCACCAGCACCAGATGGTTGGCGTCGTCGAAAATCTCAAAGTGCAGTGCCTGACCGGCGTCGTTATACCAGACGGAGAGCGGCGTCCAGGCCGCGCAGGTGGCGGCGATAGTGGGAATAGCCACGACCGGCAGGCCAAGGCGTCGGGCCAGCGCTTTGGCGGTATCCAGCAGCGCGCCGCCGCCGACGCCAATCACAACCGCGCGGTCGTCGCCCGCCCGGGCCGCAAGCGCGCTCACATCGCTTTCGCTGCAATGCCCGCGAAACAAAATCTGCGTGGCGCCAGGCGCGTCAATGGCGTCGGTGAGAAAAGGGCGCGCGGCGGCCATCGCCCGCTCGCCATATACCCAGACCGCGCGGGAGAGTTGCGCAGGGGTGTAGAAATCATGCAGGCGCGCCAGTGCGCCAGGGTGGGAGTAGTAGTTTGCCGGGCCGGGAACCACGCGGATGTCGGTATCGCTCATGAAGGGTGTCCTTGTCTTTTTTACCATCCTGCCACAAAAAGCCGTCCGGACGTCCGATTATTGTCGCCCGCGCGCATGCAATTTTTTCACGTTGGCGGCGAAACGCGGCGGCAACCTGAAAAATCCTAATATTACGTCCAGACATCTGGACGGCTAATAATTTTTTGCTTTATCTTATGCCGATTCATTCATTGCCAGCGAATATATCCGCGTGAATGATTGGCTTAACTGATTAATCATTCGTGTGGAGACGTCTCGCTATGTCCCTGAACCAGCGCCTTGAGATGCGCGCGATATCCCTGGCCTTCAGCGGCTTCCCGGCGCTGACGCAGGTGGATTTCATCCTGCGCGCCGGGTCCGTGCATGCGCTTACCGGGGCAAACGGCGCCGGAAAATCGACGCTGATGGCGGTGCTCTCCGGCGCCTGGGATCACTATCAGGGCCAGATCCTGCTGGATGGCGAACCCGCGAACATCCGCTCCCCGCGCGACGCCAAGGCGCTCGGCATTCATCTGGTGCAGCAGGAAGTGGACGCCGCGCTGGTGCCGGGGCTGAGCGTCGCGGAAAACATTATGCTCGACAGCTTGCGCGAGGGCGGGCTGCGCTACCGCTGGGGTGAAACTCGCCGCCGCGCCCGTGCGGCGCTGGCGCAGCTTGATGTCGATATGGACGTCAATCGCCGTATCGACAGTTGCTCGCTTGCCGAAAAACAGCATGTGCTGCTGGCGCGGGCGCTCTCGCATCACTGCCGTTACCTGATTCTCGATGAACCCACCGCGCCGCTCGATCAACATGAAAGCGAACGCCTGTTCGCGGTGGTCAGACGCCTCCAGGCGCAGGGCATGGGCGTGGTGTTTATCTCTCACCGCATTCATGAACTGAAGGCCATCTGCGACACCCTGACGGTGCTGCGCGACGGCAGGCTGATTGAGAGCGGGCCGATGGCCTCGCTCTCCGGCTCGCAGATTGTCGAGAAAATGCTGGGCCACGCGCTCGACACGCTCTACCCGCCGCGCCGCCCGACGCCTGACGATGCGGTGTTGCTGGCGGTAGACGGGTTGCATGACGAGACGCTGCTACAGGACATTTCGCTGCGTCTGCGCAAAGGGGAGATCCTGGGCATCGCCGGGCTCGCCGGCGCCGGAAAAACGGAGCTGTGCAAGGCGCTCTTTGGCGCGAGCAAAAGCACGCTGCGTCAGGGCGAGCTTGCGGGGCGTCCGTGGCGGCCCACCGATCCTGCCGATTCAGTGGCGCGCGGGCTGGCGCTGGTGCCGGAAGAGCGGCGTAAAGAGGGCATTTTTATCGACGAGCCAATTGCCATGAATCTCGCCGCCAGCGCCGACGGCAGCTTTACCCGCTGGGGGGTGTTTGGTCGCCGCGACGCCTGGCGCTGGGCGCAGGAGGTCATTTCGCGTCTCGGCATTCGCGCGAGCGGGCCAGAGCAGCGGCTTCGCAGGCTTTCCGGCGGCAATCAGCAGAAGGTCGCTATCGGCAAATGGCTGCGCGGGAATAACGACGTGCTGATTTTCGATGAGCCGACCAAGGGCGTGGATGTCAAAGCCAAAACCGATCTGTTCAACCTGATTGACGGGCTCGCCCGTCAGGGCAAGGGCATTATTTACGCCTCCGGCGAATTCGCCGAGCTGGTGGGCCTGTGCGACCGCATCTGCGTGCTGTGGGACGGTCGCATCGTCGCGGAGCTCGATGGCCGTGAAGCCAGCGAAGAAACCTTATTACTCTATTCCACCGGAGGAACCCCCGCGTGAGCAAGGCCGCAACCCTGAAGAGCACGCCGTCGGCGCGCCACCAGCTGTTTGAGTTTTTCTATAAGTGGGGGATGCTGCTGACGGTCGTGGCGCTGGTCGCGCTGTTCGGCATCGCCTCGGACAACTTTCTCGATCCCTTCAACATCATCAATATTCTGCGCTCGATCGCCATCGTCACGGTGATCGCCATTGGCGTCTCCATCTCGCTGACCATCGGCGGATTCGATCTCTCGGTAGGCTCGACGGCCTCGCTTGCCAATGCGCTGGTGATCTCGCTGTTCGTCTGGCACGGCTTCGGCACAACGGAGGCGATTGTCATCACGCTTGCGCTCTGCACGCTGGTCGGGCTGTTTAACGCGTTTCTCATCGTCGTGCTGAAAATCCCGGACATGCTCGCCACGCTTGCCAGCCTGTTTGTGATTCAGGGTGTTGCGATGACCTACAGCTACGGCGGCTCGATCACCCAGAACATGGTCTTGCCGAGCGGCGACATGGCGGAGGGCATTATTCCTGACGCATTCAGCCTGCTTGGCCAGGTGCCGGTTATTGTGATTGTGATGCTGGTGGTGACGGTCGTGGCGCAGCTTGGGCTGTCGCTGACCACCCACGGGCGGCGCATGTACGCCATCGGCGGCAACCCGGAGGCGGCGCGCCTCTCCGGCATTCGAATCACGCGCTATAAGGTGGCGGCGTATGTCATCGCCTCGCTGCTGGCGGGCCTTGGCGGCATTCTGCTCGCTTCGCGCATCGGCTCGTCGCAGGTGAACGCGGGCAGCGGTTATCTGATGGACGCCGTTGCGGCGGCGTGGATTGGCTTTTCGCTGGCGGGCTCCGGCAAGCCGAACGCGCTCGGCACATTAGTGGGCGCAGTGATTCTGGGCGTGCTGTCCAACGGCCTGGTGATGCTCTCGGTGCCGTATTACGCGATGGACATTATCAAAGGGCTGGTGCTCGCTGGGGCGCTTGCCATCACTTACATCCAGCGACGTTAATCACAGACAGGGAAATAAACAGAATGAAAAAACTGACGCTCTCTTTACTGGCGCTGGGTCTGCTCTCTTCGCTCCCCGGTTTCGCCGCCACGCCCGCGCCGGTGCCGGACGCCATCGCCAGTCACAACGGGCCGGTACGCATCGCCGTTATCCGCAATCTGGGCTCGGACGACAACACCACGCAGTTTGTGGCGGGCGCGATTCAGGAAGGCAAAAAGCTCGGCTTTAAGGTCAGCACCTTTTTAAGCAACGGCGACGACGCGAAATTCCAGGACTTTGTTAATCAGGCCATCAGCCAGAAATATGACGGCATTATTCTCTCCCAGGGGCGCGATCCGTACTCCACCGAACTGGTGAAACGCATCGTGGACGCGGGTATTAAAGTCTCGGTATTTGATACCGCCGTGAAGGGCGAAATCCCGGGCGTCACCGTCACCCAGCAGGATGACGCGTCGCTCACGCAGCTCTCCGCAGGGCAGCTGGTGAAAGATTTCAACGGCAAGGCGAATATCATCAAGCTGTGGGTCGCGGGCTTCCCGCCGATGGAGCGTCGCCAGGCGGCGTACCAGGAGATCCTGAAGCAAAACCCCGGCATTAAAGAGCTGGAATCGATAGGCGCGGTCTCCTCGGACGTGCAGGGCGATACCGCGAACAAAGTCGGCGCGGTGCTGGCGAAATACCCGAAAGGCCAGATTGACGCCATCTGGGGCACCTGGGACGCTTTCAGCCAGGGCGCTTACAAGGCGCTGAAAGAGAACGGACGCACCGAGATCAAACTCTACAGCATCGATATCTCCAACCAGGATTTGCAGCTGATGCGTGAAGCGGGCAGCCCGTGGAAAGTGAGCGTGGCGGTCGATCCGAAGCTGATTGGCGCGACCAACGTGCGGCTTATCGCCAATAAAATCGCTGGTGAGCCGACGCCGGCCACCTATGATTTTAAAGCCGCGGCGATCCCGCAGGCTTTGCTGGCAAGCCAGACCGGGCCAGTGAACGTGGCGGCGCTCGGTAAAATCATTCCGGGCTGGGGCCAGACGGAGGATTTCGTCGCGCCGTGGTTTGCGACGCTTGAAGCGAAGCACAAATAATGGCGACTGAGTTACCGCGCCCGGACTACAGCCGCAATATGCGGCTGATTGGGCACTCCGATCAGGGCGGTCGCCCGGATGGCGTGCAGGTGATGGTGCACCGGGGCTTTGCGTATATTGGCCATATGGTGTCGCAGGGTTTTTCCATCGTTGACGTGCGCGACCCGAAAAACCCGAAAGCGGCGGGCTACGTGCCTGCGCCGCCCGGCACCTGGAACGTGCATTTACAGGCGCACGATGACCTGCTGCTGGTGATTAACGCCCGCGATCTCTTTGCCGATGCGCGCTTCGCCGATGAAAAAGTCTATTACACCCGTTCGGTCGGCGAGACGGTGCGCGATGTCAACGATAAAGGCTGGAGCGCGGGGCTGCGGGTGTTTGATATCAGCACACCCGATAAACCGCGCGAAATCGGCTTTCTGCCGCTCGATGGCATCGGCATTCACCGTATCTGGTACGTGGGCGGGCGCTGGGCGTATGTCTCGGCGCTTCTCGACGGCTTTACCGATTATATTTTCCTGACTATCGATCTGGCTGACCCGCGCAAACCGGAAGTGGCGGGGCGCTGGTGGCTGCCGGGGATGCATCAGGCGGCGGGGGAAACGCCCGACTGGCCCGAAGGCAAACGCTACGCGCTGCACCATGCGATTATCGCAGGCGATACGGCCTACGGGAGCTGGCGCGACGGCGGGCTGACGATTCTGGATGTGAAAGACCGCAGCGCGCCAACGCTTGTCAGCCACCGCAACTGGAGCCCGCCGTTTGGCGGCGGCACGCATACCGCGCTGCCTCTGCCGGATCGCTCCCTGCTGGTGGTGCTGGATGAAGCCGTGCTGGATAACCAGCAGGATGGTGAAAAGCATATCTGGCTGTTTGATATCCGCGAGCCGTCGAACCCGGTGAGTATCTCGACGTTCCCGCAGCCGGATGAAACGGATTATGTGGCGAAAGGGGCGCACTTCGGGCCGCATAATCTGCACGAGAACCGCCCTGGTAGTTTTGTGAGTTCGACGCTGATTTTTGCCACCTGGCAGAACGCGGGCGTGCGCGCTTACGATATCTCCAACCCGTACCGGCCAGTGGAGACCGGCGCGCTGGTGCCTGCCGCGCCAGAAAAAATGATGGATACGCGCCCCGGACGCCCGCCGGTGATTCAGTCGTGCGATGTGTTTGTAGATGCGCAGGGGATTATTTACAGCACGGATTATAACGGCGGGTTGTCGGTGATTGAGTATCTGGGATAAAGCGACGGCGGGTGCGGACAGGATGATGGCGGGTGCGCTGCGCTTACCCGCCCTACGGAGCGGGGGGGAGATATGATGGCGGGTGCGCTTTGCTTACCCGCCCTACAAAGTCGACGTTGGCCTTCTTCCCTGTAGGGTGGGTAAGCGTAGCGCACCCACCGGGGCCGATTAACCGTACTGCCGCACGCGGGCGATAAACTCGTCGGCGCTCTCAATACGCGGGGCAAGGAGGATCAGCGCCTTGCCAAGCCCGATGGCGTGGCGCAGGCACGACAGCTTCATCTCTTCATCCTGAATGGTGTCGATATCCGCCACGTGAGACAGCCCGACGCTTCGGCGAATAAGCTCCGTACCGGCAAAACCAACGGCATCCGTCCACACCTTTTTCAAAAACTCGCTGGCGTACCCCGGCTGGGCCAGCGCCGCATCGCGGGTTTTCTCGCGCGCCAGCGTCTGGAAACGCTCGGCGAAGGTGTGCCACAGCGTGGCGATATCGATCAGACGCTGTTCGCGCGCGTCGGCGGCTTCACGGATGCCGAGCTGGCCCGGTGCGCCGCAGTAGTTCAGCAGCAGGTTGCCGATGGCCGTACCAACATCAAAGCCCACCGGGCCGAAATACCCGAACTCGGCGTCGATAGCCTTCAGGCTGCCGTCGGCGACAAAAATCGAGCCGCTGTGAATATCGCCGTGCAGCAGCGCTTCGGCATGGGAGAAAAAGCGGTGCTTGAGCGCGGCCACGGCGCACTTCAGCGCGTTGTCGTCGCGCAGCGCGGCGACCTCGGCTTCAAGCTCGGCCGGGTAGTTATTGCGCTCATGAACCTGATACGGATCGTTAAAGAACAGATCTTCGGTGATTTCGCACATTTCCGGATTAATAAAGCGCGCCACTTCGGCTTTTTTTGCATGGGGGTGCAGATAAAAATCGCTGGTATGAAACAGCGTCTGCGCCAGATATTCGCCAAGCTGTTGAGCCGCCTGCGGGTAGTGCGCGCCTTTGATGAGTTCGCCGCGCCAGATGCGGTGATCGGAGAGATCTTCCATCACCATGACGGCAAGCGCCGGATCGTAATGATGAATTTTGACCGTATGCGCCGGGCAGTGCTGATAATGCGCCACCAGCGTCTGGGCTTCGAGGCGCGCGCGATCGAGCGTCAGCGGCCAGGATTCCCCCACGCAGCGCACGTAGGGCAGCGCCTGTTTGACGATAACGCGGCTGGTGCCCTGCGTATCAAAGATTTTAAAAACCAGATTGAGATTGCCGTCGCCGATCTCCTGCGCGCTGACCAGTTCTTCCGGCGCGCTGAGTCCGCCAAATTGTTGCGCATAAGCCACCGCATCGCTGGCCGTAAAGGTTCGGTATTGCGACATTGCTGATATCCTCATTCAATCTGGTTATAAAGCCGTACAGACGTCTATACATCTGGATTTCATCCTGACACAATGGAACACATTAACGCAACAAGGATTTAACGCATGCAGACACTTCAGACGACCAGCCTGCGGGTGGTGGATAATAAGCTCTGGATCCTCGACCAGCAGGCGCTGCCGCAGCAGAAAAACTGGCTGCCCGCCGATAACACAGAAGCGCTGGTGGGACACATTCACGCGCTGCGGGTGCGCGGCGCGCCGTTAATTGGCCTGTCGGCAAGCCTGTTGCTGGCGCTGCTGGCCGAACATGGCATGACGCGCGACGCGCTAGGTCAGGCGCTCGACGTACTGCGTGCGGCACGCCCGACGGCGGTGAACCTGATGAACAATCTCGACCGCATGAAACAGGCGCTCACGCAGCCGGACTTCGCGGCGGCGCTGGGGGCGGAAGCCTTGCGCCTGGTGCAGGAAGATCGCGAGCTGTGCGAGCGCATCGCGCGCGCCGGGAGTGAACTCGTGGCGCCGGGCAGCCGTCTGCTCACCCACTGCAATACCGGCGGACTCGCGACGGCGGGCGTCGGCACGGCGCTGGGCGTGATTGCGCGCGCGCATGAAGAGGGCAAGGTGGCGAACGTCTGGGTGGATGAAACCCGGCCGCTGTTGCAGGGTGGGCGCTTAACCGCCTGGGAGCTTGGCGAGCTTGCCGTGCCGTATCAGCTGATCACCGATTCGATGGCGGCGAGCCTGATGGCGCAGGGGCAGGTGGACGCCGTCTGGGTGGGCGCGGATCGCATCGCGGCCAATGGCGACGTGGCGAATAAAATCGGCACCTATTCGCTTGCCGTACTGGCGAAATTTCACAACGTGCCGTTTTACGTGGCGGCCCCGCAGACCACGCTCGATCCGGCGTGCCCGAACGGCGCGGCGATCCCGATTGAGCAGCGCTCAGCGGCGGAAGTCACCGGCGTGGCGGGCAGTTTCGGCGCGGTACAGTGGGCGCCGGAAGACGCGCGGGTCTATAACCCGGCGTTTGACGTGACCCCGGCCGCGCTGATTAGCGGCTGGGTGCTGGACAGCGGCGTGGTGACGCCGGAGGATGTGGCGAACGGGCGTTTCGCCGGGTAAAAACGGCGTCCGCGCGAGGCGGACGCCGCGTTATTTCACCCAGTCGCGCACCGGCAGGAAATCGCGGTACAGCGCCGCTTCCGGGCTGTTTTCTTCCGGCTGATAGCCATATTCCCAGCGCACCAGCGGCGGCATCGACATCAGTATCGACTCGGTGCGCCCGCCGGTTTGCAGGCCAAACAGCGTGCCGCGGTCCCACACCAGATTAAACTCCACATAGCGGCCGCGACGGTAGAGCTGGAATTCGCGCTCGCGCTCGCCCCAGGGCAGCGCTTTACGGCGCTCCACGATGGGCAAATAAGCCTTGAGATAGCCGTCGCCCACCGCCTGCATAAACGCAAAGCAGGTATCGAAATCGGGCGTGTTGAGATCGTCAAAGAACAGCCCGCCGATGCCGCGCGCTTCCTGGCGATGCTTCAGATAGAAATAATCATCGCACCATTTTTTATAACGCGGGTAGACGTCATCGCCGAAAGGCGCGCAGAGATCCCGCGCGGTGCGGTGCCAGTGCGAGGCGTCCTCTTCAAAGCCATAAAACGGCGTTAAATCAAAGCCGCCGCCAAACCACCAGACCGGATCGGCGCCCGGTTTCTCGGCAATGAAAAAGCGCACGTTGGCGTGGCTTGTCGGCACATACGGGTTGCGCGGATGCACGACCAGCGACACGCCCATCGCCTCAAAGCTGCGGCCTGCCAGTTCCGGGCGGTGCGCGGTGGCGGACGCGGGCATAGCATCGCCATGCACATGGGAGAAGTTCACGCCCGCCTGCTCGAACACCACGCCGTCGCGCAATACGCGGCTACGTCCGCCGCCGCCGCCTTCACGCTGCCAGGCGTCTTCGACGAAATGGTCGCCGTCCACCGCCGCCAGTTGCTGGCAGATGCGGTCTTGTAAATCGAGCAGAAAAGCTTTTACGCGCTGAATATCGGGTGCCATCGTTAGCCTCGTTTCGAGTGGGCTTTGTG
Source organism: Cronobacter turicensis (assembly GCF_041222865.1). Lineage (NCBI taxonomy): Bacteria > Pseudomonadati > Pseudomonadota > Gammaproteobacteria > Enterobacterales > Enterobacteriaceae > Cronobacter > Cronobacter turicensis. The sequence goes on from NZ_CP165997.1 coordinate 1,209,636, forward strand.
GTTATCAAACCAGTTGAAATAGCTGATGACCCCATTGGCGATGGCGGTCGCTATCTTCTGGCGAAAAGCGGCCGTGCCCAGCAGCTTTTCTTCCTGCGGGTTGGTGATAAACGAGGTTTCCACCAGCACGGACGGAATCGACGGCGACTTCAGCACCACGAACGCCGCCTGTTCCGTGTTACGGCTGTGCAGGCGATGAACCGGTTTTATCTGGCGCAGAATATGCGAGCCGAGCGTCAGGCTATTTTTAATGGTGTCGGTCTGCACCAGATCGAACAGCACCTGTTGCAGATAGTGATCTTTATTTTTGACCTTGCTGCCTGCCACGTCGTCGGCGGCGTTTTCACGCTCGGAGAGGTATTTCGCCATGGCGCTACTGGCGCCGCGGTTGGAGAGCGCGAAGACCGACGCGCCCGCGGCGCTGGGGCTGGTAAAGCCGTCGGCGTGAATCGACATAAACAGGTCCGCGCCGTGTTTGTGCGCGATTTCAACGCGATCGTAGAGCGGGATAAAGGTGTCGTTGCTGCGCGTCAGTTTGGCGTTGATGCCGTGGGCGCGCAGAATGGCGCGCACGTTTTTCGCGATGGCGAGCACCACATGCTTTTCTTTCGAGCCGTTATGGCCGATAGCGCCGGTATCGATGCCGCCGTGGCCCGGATCGAGCATCACGAGACGGCGCGCGCCCGCTTTTTTCGCCTTCGGTTTGCTGTGACTGTTACGCGTGCTGAGCGCCGGGCTCTCTTCTTTCGCCAGCGCCTGGTTAATACCGGTCAGTGCGAGCGCGGCAAGGCCTGCGCGCAATAGCTGACGTCGCGAGGTGAGTTTTTTTAAGGGTTTGAAAGTGCTCATGCGTCCTGACTTCTGATTTTACTGTCCTGGAGTGTTATAACCTGGCGTAACGGGGTGAAACGACACCCTGTTGCAACAAAAGTTTTACTATTCATTTCAGGGCGTGATGAGTCGCCAGTATGCCATTTTCAACGAACTTTTGCCGAAGATATTGGCTATTGGCGCCGGTAGCGCCATAATCTCGGTTTTTATGCCATAAAAGACGGGGAATACCATGGAGATACGCGTTTTTCGCCAGGCCGACTTTGAAGAAGTCATTACCCTGTGGGAGCGTTGCGATCTGCTGCGTTCGTGGAACGATCCTGAAATGGATATCGAACGTAAACTCAACCATGACCCGGATCTTTTTCTGGTGGCGGAAGTGAGCGGCGAAATCGTCGGCTCCATCATGGGCGGCTATGATGGTCATCGCGGATCGGCGTATTACCTGGGCGTGCACCCGGAATTTCGCGGGCGCGGCATTGCGAACGCGCTCTTAAACCGCCTGGAGAAGAAGCTCATCGCGCGCGGCTGCCCGAAAATCAATATCCAGATCCGCGAAGAAAACGACGTCGTGCTCGGCATGTACGAGCGGCTTGGCTATGAACATCAGGATGTGATTAGCCTTGGCAAACGGCTCATTGAAGATCAGGAATACTGATAACGGTTCACCCGGTCAGGGCCGGGTGAGCCAGGCGTTTAGCCTTTGGTGATTTTCTTCACGTCGATTTCGACGGAATTCCAGTCTTTATCGACTTCACCTTCGAGACGCACTTTGTCTTTCGGCGTGATGGTCGCGCCGTTCCAGACGTGGTCGTCAATGTCTACGTTGATGCTGCCGCTGGCGTCGCGGAACTCATAGAGCTCTTTGCCCATCTTGCGCACGATGTTGCCTTCCAGCACCACCCACGCGTCGTCGCGCAGGTTCTTCGCTTCGCTGACGGTGGTGCTTGCGGCGTCCGGCCCCTGGAAACCGCCTTTGTTAGTGGCGTTAGCGCTGGCGCTGTTATCCGGGCCAGAGAAGCCGCCTTTCTGCGCCATCACAGGCGTTACGGACAGCGCTGAAGCGGCGATACACAGAGCAATAAGCTGTTTTTTCATTTCCATCTCCTTGGGTTACGTACGACGAAGACCTTTCTTCGTCTGGTGAGACAATACATAATTCTGGACCGAATACCGAAAGAGTCCAGGGTTTATACGTGTATTTACCTTCCGATTACGATAGTCGCGGCTGGCTGAAACCCCCGGCGCTGTTCTGGGCGGTGCTGTTATTACAGGCGCGTACCTGGGGGTTATTTGTGCTGGCGGGCGCGTCGCGCGGGCAGGGCGAGGCGCTACTGGGGCTCTTTTACCCCGACCGTCAAAGCTTCTGGCTGGGTCTTGCTGCGGGCATGCCCGCGATGCTGACGTTTTTATTAAGCGGGCGGCGGCATGACTATCCGCGCCTGTGGCGCGGCGCGCGTTATGTGTTGATGCTGACGCAGGCCGTGATGCTGATAGCGCAGGCCTTGCTGCTCTGGCGCGAGATGCCGGGCGGCATCGCCCTGGCCCTGCTGGCGCTGGATGCCTGGGCGCTGTGGCTGCTGGTCTCGCATCGCCGTCTACGCGCCTGTTTTGAAACGCCGCAGCCCTGAACGGCACTTTTTGCCGTCTTTGCGCTCCAACGAGACATTGTCGACTGAATAAGGAACCGTAATGAAGAAATTGCCTCTGCTGCTGTGTGGAACATCGCTGTTACTGGGCGGGTGCTCGACGCTCTCTAACGTTAACTGGTCAAAGGCGGCGCCGTGGCACTGGTTTGACGGGTGGGGATCGTCGCTGGAAGTGACGGAAAAAGGCGTCGGCGATATCACTGCCGATACGCCGCTTCAGGAAGCGGCGGTGAGCGAGGCGCTGGGCGACGACTATCGCCTGCGCAGCGGCATGCGCGCCAACGGCGGCACCATTGTGCGCTATTTCGAAGCGATGAAAGAGAACCAGCTGGCGCTGGTCATTGACGGTGAAAACGGCACGGTGAGCCGCATCGACGTACTGGATAAAGCGATACCCACCGACAGCGGCGTGGAGATCGGCACCCCGTTTGGCGATCTCTATAAAAAAGCCCAGGGCGCCTGTCAGAAAGCCAGCGCGCCGGATGACGCGGGCGTGGAGTGTAAGGCGCCTGGCAGCGAGCATATTAGCTATGTCTTTAGCGGCGAATGGCGCGGCCCGCAGGAGCTGATGCCGCCGGATGACGCGCTTAAAGGCTGGACGCTGAAAAAGATTATCTGGCGCCGCTGACTCTTGCGTAAACGCAACGCCTGAGCCGTTAAATCGGGTACAATATGCCCGGTTTTGCCACCCCGGTGGCAGCGGTTTATCAGGAGGAGTGATGTCTGTGGTTCAAAGCGGCATTTTGCCGGAGCATTGTCGCGCGGCTATCTGGCTTGAAGCGAGCGTTGATGAAAGCCAGCGCGAGACGCTGCGCGGGGCGAGTAAAATTTTCGCCGATAAAGTAGCGACCTTTCAGGCGCAGTTTCCCGAGGCGAATCTCGGCGTCGTCGTGGCGTTCGGCCATACGTTGTGGCGTTCGCTGACGAATGATGACAGCGCGGCAGAGCTGAAAGACTTTACGCCGCTCGGCAAAGGGCTTGCGCCTGCTACCCAGCACGACGTGCTGATCCACATTCTCTCGCTGCGCCATGATGTGAATTTCTCGGTCGCCCAGGCGGCGCTGGAGGCTTTCGGCGACGCGCTGAACATTGAAGAAGAAACCCACGGTTTTCGCTGGGTGGAAGATCGCGACCTGAGCGGCTTTGTCGACGGCACCGAAAACCCGGCGGGCGAAGAGACGCGCCGCGAGGTGGCGGTGATTCAGGACGGCGTCGACATGGGCGGCAGCTACGTATTTGTGCAGCGCTGGGAGCATAACCTGAAACAGCTCAACCGTATGAGCGTGCCGGATCAGGAGATGATGATCGGGCGCACCAAAGCCGCTAACGAAGAGATTGACGGCGACGCGCGTCCGGTCACGTCACATCTTTCTCGCGTTGATCTGAAAGAGGACGGCAAAGGCCTGAAGATTGTGCGCCAGAGCCTGCCTTACGGTACTGCCAGCGGCGTACATGGCCTCTACTTCTGCGCCTACTGCGCGCGTCTCCATAATATTGAGCAGCAACTGCGGAGCATGTTTGGCGACACTGACGGCAAGCGCGACGCCATGCTGCGCTTCACGCGGCCGGTGACCGGCGGCTACTATTTCGCCCCGTCGTTGACCCGTCTGCTTAACCTCTGATCCCCTTCGCGCGCGGCCTTGCGGGCCGCGCCCTCACGCCCTTCGTCTTATATCCTTTTGCACTTGCAAATCACCAAACGGTATATAAAAGCGGTATAGCTTTCCCACCCGTATAAATACACTGATGGCTCGATCGTTATCACATTTATAAGGTGCAAAATGGCCGTGAAATCAGTGAAAAAAGCATGGGGCGCGCTGGCGATTTCTCTGCTGATGGCAGGTTCCGCGCAGGCGACTGAACTGCTTAACAGCTCTTATGATGTTTCGCGCGAGCTGTTCGCTGCCCTGAACCCGTCGTTTGAACAGCAATGGGCGAAGGATAACAACGGCGATAAGCTGACGATCAAACAGTCTCATGCGGGCTCCTCCAAGCAGGCGCTCGCGATTCTACAGGGCTTAAAAGCAGACGTTGTAACTTATAACCAGGTGACCGACGTTCAGATCCTGCATGACAAAGGCAATCTGATCCCGGCCGACTGGCAGGCGCGTCTGCCGAACAATAGCTCGCCGTTTTACTCCACCATGGCGTTCCTGGTGCGTAAAGGGAACCCGAAAAACATTCACGACTGGAATGACCTGGTGCGCCCGGACGTGAAACTGATTTTCCCGAACCCGAAAACCTCCGGCAACGCGCGTTATACCTATCTGGCGGCCTGGGGCGCGGCGGATAAAGCCGACGGCGGCGACAAAGCCAAAACCCAGCAGTTCATGACCCAGTTCCTGAAAAACGTTGAGGTGTTCGACACCGGCGGTCGCGGCGCAACCACTACGTTTGTGGAGCGCGGCCTCGGCGACGTGCTGATTAGCTTTGAATCGGAAGTGAATAACATCCGTAATCAGTACGCCAAAGAAGGCTATGAAGTGGTCGTGCCGAAGGTGAATATCCTGGCGGAATTCCCGGTGGCGTGGGTCGATAAAAACGTGAAGGCCAACGGCACAGAGAAAGCGGCCAAAGCCTACCTCAACTGGCTCTACAGCCCGCAGGCGCAGCAGATTATCACCAGCTATTACTACCGCGTGAATAACCCGCAGGTGATGGAATCGCTGAAAGACAAATTCCCGCAAACCGAGCTGTTTCGCGTGGAAGACGCGTTCGGCAAATGGCCGGACGTGATGAAAACCCATTTCTCCAGCGGCGGTGAGTTCGACAAGCTGGTGGCGGCGGGGCGTAAGTAATGTTTGCTGTGTCTAAACGCGTGCTGCCGGGGTTTACGTTAAGCCTCGGCACCAGTTTGCTGTTTGTCTGCCTTGTCCTGCTGCTGCCGCTGAGCGCGCTGGTGATGCAGGTGTCCCAGATGAGCTGGGCGCAGTACTGGGACGTGATTTCCAACCCGCAGGTCGTGGCGGCGTACAAAGTGACGCTGCTCTCGGCGGCGGTCGCCTCGCTGTTCAACGGCGCGTTCGGCCTGCTGATGGCCTGGATTTTAACCCGCTACCGTTTTCCGGGCCGCACGCTGCTGGACGCGCTGATGGATCTGCCGTTCGCGCTGCCGACCGCCGTGGCTGGCCTGACGCTCGCCTCGCTGTTTTCGGTGAACGGCTTCTACGGCGAGTGGCTGGCGAAGTTTGATATCAAAGTAACCTATACCTGGCTTGGCATCGCGGTGGCGATGGCGTTTACCAGTATTCCTTTTGTGGTGCGTACCGTTCAGCCGGTGCTTGAAGAGCTGGGCCCGGAGTATGAAGAGGCGGCGGAAACCCTGGGCGCCACGCGCCTGCAAAGCTTTCGCAAAGTGGTGCTGCCGGAGCTTTCTCCGGCGCTGATGGCGGGCGTAGCGCTCTCTTTCACCCGCAGCCTTGGCGAATTTGGCGCGGTGATTTTTATCGCGGGCAATATCGCCTGGAAAACCGAAGTGACCTCGCTGATGATTTTTGTGCGTTTGCAGGAGTTTGACTACCCGGCCGCGAGCGCTATCGCCTCGGTTATCCTTGCCGCGTCGCTGCTGCTGCTGTTTGCGATTAACACGCTGCAAAGCCGGTTTGGACGCAGGGTGGTGGGACACTGATGACAATGATGACGCAGGCGCGCGCAGAGGCGCGCATAAACTGGGGTAAATGGCTGCTTATCGGCATCGGGATGCTGCTGTCGGCATTTATTCTCGTGGTGCCGATGATTTATATCTTCGCCAAAGCCTTTTCCGATGGCCTGATGCCGGTGCTGGAGAATATCGCTAACCCCGATATGCTGCACGCCATCTGGCTGACCGTGTTGATCGCGCTGATTACCGTTCCGGTGAATCTGGTATTCGGCACGCTGCTGGCCTGGCTTGTGACGCGCTTTAACTTCCCTGGTCGCCAGCTGCTGCTGACGCTGCTGGATATTCCTTTTGCCGTCTCGCCTGTGGTGGCGGGGCTGGTCTACCTGCTGTTTTACGGCTCCAACGGCCCGCTTGGCGGCTGGCTGGACGCGCACAACATGCAGATTATGTTTGCCTGGCCCGGTATGGCGCTGGTGACGATATTTGTGACCTGTCCGTTCGTGGTACGCGAGCTGGTGCCGGTGATGTTAAGCCAGGGCAGCCATGAGGATGAGGCGGCGATTTTGCTGGGCGCTTCGGGCTGGCAGATGTTCCGCCGCGTAACGCTGCCAAATATTCGCTGGGCGCTGCTCTACGGCGTGGTGCTGACCAACGCCCGCGCCATCGGCGAGTTCGGCGCGGTGTCGGTGGTGTCCGGCTCTATCCGCGGCGAGACGCTGTCACTGCCGCTGCAGATTGAACTGCTGGAGCAGGACTATAACACCGTCGGCGCGTTTACCGCCGCCGCGCTGCTGACCCTGATGGCGATTCTGACCCTGTTTTTAAAGAGTGCGTTGCAATGGCGCCTGAATAACCAGGAAAAACGCGTGCAACAGGAGGGAAATCATGAGCATTGAGATTGCCAATATTAAGAAATCTTTTGGTCGCACCCAGGTGCTGAATGATATCTCTCTGGATATCCCTTCCGGCCAGATGGTGGCGCTGCTGGGGCCGTCCGGCTCCGGGAAAACCACATTGCTGCGCATTATCGCCGGGCTTGAACACCAGACCAGCGGTCATATTCGCTTCCACGGTACGGACGTGAGCCGCCTGCATGCGCGTGAGCGTAAGGTCGGTTTTGTGTTCCAGCACTACGCGCTGTTTCGCCATATGACGGTATTTGACAATATCGCGTTTGGCCTCACCGTCTTACCGCGTCGCGAACGCCCGAACGCGGCGGCGATCAAACAAAAAGTGACCCAGCTTCTGGAAATGGTACAGCTGGCGCATCTGGCCGACCGCTACCCGGCGCAGCTTTCTGGCGGACAGAAACAGCGCGTGGCGCTGGCGCGCGCGCTGGCCGTAGAACCGCAAATTCTGCTGCTGGATGAACCCTTCGGCGCGCTCGACGCCCAGGTGCGTAAAGAGCTTCGGCGCTGGCTGCGTCAGCTGCATGAAGAACTGAAGTTCACCAGCGTGTTCGTGACGCACGATCAGGAAGAGGCGATGGAAGTGGCCGACCGCGTGGTGGTGATGAGCCAGGGCGATATCGAACAGGCCGATGCGCCGGAGCAGGTGTGGCGTGAGCCGGCAACCCGCTTCGTACTGGAGTTTTTAGGCGAAGTGAATCGCCTGAAGGGCACCGTGCGCGGCGGACAGTTCCACGTCGGCGCGCATCGCTGGCCGCTCGGCTTTACGCCTGCCTATCAGGGGCCGGTGGATCTCTTCTTACGCCCGTGGGAAGTGGACGTGAGCCGCCGTACGAACCTTGATTCGCCGCTGCCGGTGCATGTGCTGGAAGTGAGCCCGAAAGGCCACTATATGCAGCTCGTGGTGCAGCCGCAGGGCTGGTATGACGAACCGCTGACGGTGGTGCTGCGTGAAGATTACGTACCGCAGCGCGGCGAGCGGTTGTTTGTCGGCCTGCAACATGCGCGTATTTACCACGGCAACGAGCGCATCGAGACGCGCGAGAATATTGCTCTGGCGAAGTCTGCCTGATAGCTTATTGAGCAGGTTTATCGCCGGTGGCGCTACGCTTGCCGTGCCGACAGTCATCACTGCATCTTCCAGGCCGGGTAAGCAAAGCGATGCCCGGCTTTTTTATTGAGTAAACATCGTGAATACACTCGAAAATACTATCGGCAACACACCGCTGGTAAAACTCCAGCGCCTGGGGCCGGACAACGGCAGCGAAATCTGGGTCAAACTCGAAGGCAATAACCCGGCAGGCTCCGTCAAGGACAGGGCGGCGCTGGCGATGATTACCCGCGCCGAGGCGCGGGGCGACATCAAACCTGGCGACACGCTGATTGAAGCCACCAGCGGCAATACCGGCATTGCGCTGGCGATGATTGCCGCTGTTAAAGGGTATCGCATGACGCTGCTGATGCCCGATAACATGAGCATGGAGCGCAAGGCGGCCATGCAGGCGTATGGCGCGAAGCTGGTGCTTGTGAGCCGGGAGCAGGGAATGGAAGGCGCGCGCGATCTGGCCGCAGAGATGGCAACGCGCGGCGAAGGTATTATTCTCGATCAGTTCAATAACCCCGATAACCCCTGGGCGCACTACACGACGACCGGCCCTGAGATCTGGCGTCAGACTGAAGGACGCCTCACCCATTTTGTCTCCAGCATGGGCACGACCGGCACGATCACCGGCGTCAGCCGCTTTTTGCGCGAACAGGAAAAATCGGTGACCGTAGTCGGTTTACAGCCGGAAGAGGGCAGCAGTATTCCGGGTATCCGCCGCTGGCCCGCAGAATATCTGCCGGGTATTTTTGACGCCTCGCTGGTGGACGACGTGCTGGATATTCATCATCGCGATGCGGAAAACACGATGCGCGATCTGGCGCGTAAAGAAGGTATTTTCTGCGGCGTCAGCTCCGGCGGCGCGGTATGCGGCGCGCTGCGCGTGGCGCACGAGAATCCGGGCGCTGTCGTGGTGGCGATTATCTGCGACAGGGGCGACCGTTATCTTTCCACAGGCGTCTTTAGCGAGGAGATCTACAGCCAGGGCGCGGGCATTTAACGCAATCACGGCGGGCGTGCGCCCGCCGGTTCAGATTTCACGCGGAATTTCAGCCGCCGCGTCTTCAAATAGCTTGTCCAGACTCGATAGCGACAGGTAGCGTTTCACCGGTTTACTCACTTTATGCAACGCCTTACCGGGCGTGGCGGGCATCGCGTACAGGCGCACCTCGTCAGGTTTGTGCTCGTAAATGAGCAGCCCGTCCACCTTATAACCGTCTTTATCTTCAAACGCCGCGAGCTTTTGCTGCATTTGATGACGTGCGGCGCGATCGCCGTTTACGGCAAGGCGCAGCGTGTCGACCGACAGGCCAGGCGGCAGGCGATACAGATAGAGCATTTCAACCTGATCGCTCTCTTCGCATAAAAAGCAGGACGCTCGACCGGGCACGGTCGGCGCTTTACGAAGCGCTGCGGTGAGCGCCTGGCCGTCGTTCAGCGGCGGGGCGGAGATATCGATAAAGGCCAGCACATAAGGGCCGGGCGAGCCCGCGTAAAGCGGCGCTGTCGGCAGCAGCAGGGCGAAAAACAGGCAGAGGAAACGCCAGTGGCGCATGGTCTGGAGTCCTTGGTCAGCGTTCAGATAAAAAAATGGCGCCTTGCGGCGCCATTTTTGTACACGAGTCAGTCTTATTTCTTGATACGGATGACCGGCGTTTCACCGACGGTCACGCTACCAGAAAGCTTGGTCAGCTCTTTGATTTCGTCCATATTAGAAATGACAACCGGCGTCAGCGTGGATTTTGCTTTCTCTTCCAGCAGCGGCAGATCGAATTCGATAACCGGATCGCCTTTCTTCACGCGCTGGCCTTCTTCAGCGATGCGTTTGAAGCCTTCGCCTTTCAGCTCAACGGTATCAATACCGAAGTGAACGAACAGTTCGATGCCGCTGTCCGATTCGATAGAGAAAGCGTGGTTAGTTTCGAAAATCTTACCGATGGTGCCATCAACCGGCGCAACCATTTTGTTACCGGTCGGTTTGATAGCGATGCCATCACCAACGATTTTCTCTGCGAACACTACATCCGGCACATCTTCGATGTTAACGATTTCACCAGACAGTGGAGCAACGATCTCAATGGTTCCGGTGTCACTATTGCCTTTATCACCGAACAGTTTACTAAATAACCCCATTAGCCTTCTCTCCTAAGCAGTAATTTGGGCCGCATCTCGTGGATTAGCAGATTGTTTTTTCTTCAATGAACTTGTTAACCAGCGTCATTAACTCGTCCGTTGTCGGTTGAGCAAGAGCCTGCTCTGCTAAAACCTTCGCATCTTCGAAGTTCGTGTTACGGATAATCTTCTTAATGCGCGGGATAGAAATGGCACTCATACTGAATTCATCCAGACCCATCCCCAGCAACAGAAGTGTAGCACGTTCGTCGCCAGCAAGCTCACCACACATGCCGGTCCACTTACCTTCAGCATGAGATGCATCAATAACTTGCTTGATGAGGGTCAGGACTGATGGCGACATCGGCTGGTAAAGATGCGATATCATATCATTACCGCGGTCAACCGCCAGGGTGTACTGCGTCAGATCGTTGGTACCAATACTGAAGAAATCGACTTCTTTGGCGAGGTGGCGCGCGATAGTCGCGGCCGCCGGCGTTTCCACCATTACGCCGATTTCAATCGTTTCGTCGAAAGCTTTGCCTTCGTCACGCAGTTCTTGTTTGAAAACGTCGATCTCTTTTTTCAGCGCGCGCACTTCTTCAACCGAAATAATCATCGGGAACATGATGCGCAGTTTGCCGAACGCGGAGGCGCGCAGGATCGCACGTACCTGATCGCGCAGGATCTCTTTACGATCCATTGCGATACGAATCGCACGCCAGCCAAGGAACGGGTTTTCTTCTTTCGGGAAGTTCATGTACGGCAGCTCTTTATCGCCGCCGATGTCCATGGTACGCACGATAACCGCCTGCGAGCCACACGCTTCAGCCACGGCTTTATACGCCTGGAACTGCTCTTCTTCCGTCGGGAGGGAGTCGCGATCCATGAACAGGAATTCGGTACGGTAGAGACCTACGCCTTCAGCGCCGTTACGCTCGGCGCCCGCCACATCGCGCACGGTGCCGATGTTCGCGCAGACTTCAACCTGGTGGCCGTCAAGGGTGATGGCCGGCAGATCTTTGAGCTTCGCAAGCTCTGCTTTTTCTTCGGCGACCTGAGTCTGAATCGCGCGCAGCGATTCGATCTCGTCGTTCGTCGGGTTAACGTAGACTTTATTGTTAACCGCATCGAGGATCAGGTAGTCGTCGTTTTTCACCTGAGCGGTGACGCTGCCGGTGCCCACAATCGCTGGCAGCTCAAGAGAGCGCGCCATGATAGAGGTGTGGGAGGTACGGCCGCCCAGATCGGTAATAAAGCCCAGCACCTTTTTCAGGTTCAGCTGTGCGGTTTCCGACGGGGTCAAATCCGCTGCCACCAGAATAACTTCATCCTGAATGGAGCTTAAATCAATAATGGCCAGGCCCAGAATGTTGCGCAGCAGACGTTTACCGATGTCGCGCACGTCAGCGGCGCGTTCTTTCAGGTATTCATCGTCCAGCTCTTCCAGGGCGGTCGCCTGACCTTCGATAACCTCATGCGCTGCCGCGTCGGCAGTGATGTGCTTATCCTTAATCAGGGCTATGATTTCCTGCTCCAGCTCTTCATCTTCCAGCAACATGATGTGGCCTTCGAAGATAGCTTCCTTTTCTTCACCGAAAGTTTCGCCGGCCTTGATCTTAATTGCTTCCAGCTGAGCGGAGGCTTTGGCGCGACCACTCAGGAAACGTTCAACTTCCTGATCAACCTTATCGGCAGAAATTTTTTTCCGGTCGATGACAATTTCATCTTCTTTCAGCAGCAATGCTTTGCCGAAAGCGATACCCGGAGACGCTAAAATGCCTGAAATCATAACCCTACCTTACTTGTGACTGATTTTAATAAGAACCCGGAACTTACTCGAGTTCAGCCATCAGTTTTACCAGATGCTCTACTGCTTTCTGCTCATCTTCGCCTTCCGCGGAGATGGTCACAACGGTGCCCTGAGTCAGGCCCAGAGTCTGCAGTTTAAACAGGCTTTTTGCGCTGGCGCTTTTGCCGTTGGAAGTCACAGTGATCTCGGAGGTGAAGCCTTTGGCTTCTTTTACAAACTGAGCAGCAGGGCGGGTATGCAGACCGTTCGGAGCGGTAATAGTCACTTCTTGCTGGAACATTGTATTTCCCCAACTTATAGGTTTAGTGTTGTGGAACTAAAGTCTAGCCTGGCGGCGGGACTTTAGCCTGTATAGTTAGCGCCGGCGTAACGGAACGCAGCATGGATGCCTGAATCACGAAAAACGCATGGCATCGTGTTCCATGCGGCTCGCGTTTCGCTCGTCATTAATCATTATGACGCGAACGAAGTAGCATGACCAAATCGTTAAATCGATTCAGCACACATCAATTCGCCTCGGGATTAATTTCACGCATCGAAATAATTGCTGGTTAAATACCAGACCCGGTCGATCCAGGCAATGCCATACAAGGCAAAAGTTTGATGCATGCCACAAAAAAGCACCCCTTTGGGTGCTTTTTTGCGCATATTTAACAATCTGGCATCACTGTTGCAATTCTTTCTCAGTGAAGAGATCGGCAAACAGCGCGGTGCTTAAATAACGTTCACCCGAAGACGGCAGGATAACCACAATATTCTTATTGGTAAAGGTCTCATCTTCCTGAAGTTTGAGCGCGGCGGCAACGGCGGCCCCGGAAGAGATACCGGCCAGAATGCCTTCTTCTTCCATCAGGCGGCGCGCGGTCGAGATAGCTTCTTCATTGGTAATGCCCACGACTTTATCGACCAGCTTGAGATCCAGGTTGCCCGGGATAAAGCCTGCGCCGATACCCTGAATCTTGTGCGGGCCCGGTTTCAGCTCCTGGCCTGCGATCGCCTGAGCGATAACCGGGGAATCCGTCGGCTCAACCGCGACGGTAATCAGATCAGTTTTGCCTTTGGTGTTCTTGATATAGCGGCTCACGCCGGTCAGCGTCCCGCCAGTACCAACGCCTGAGATAAACACGTCAACCTGGCCGTCGGTATCTTCCCAAATTTCCGGACCGGTGGTTTTTTCATGAATTTCCGGGTTAGCCGGATTGCTGAACTGCTGCAACAGCAGATATTTCGACGGATCGCTTGCGACAATCTCTTCAGCTTTCTGGATAGCGCCTTTCATGCCTTTAGCGCCTTCGGTCAGCACCAGGTTGGCGCCCAGCGCTTTCAGCAGTTTACGGCGCTCAACGCTCATGGTTTCCGGCATGGTCAGCGTTAGCTTATAACCACGCGCGGCGGCGACATACGCCAGCGCAATACCGGTATTACCGCTGGTCGGCTCGACCAGCTCCACGCCCGGCTTTAGTACGCCGCGCTTCTCTGCATCCCAAATCATATTGGCACCGATACGGCACTTAACGCTGAAGCTCGGGTTACGTGACTCCACCTTCGCCAGAATGCGTCCGTTACCGATGCGGTTCAGTCGAACCAGCGGCGTATGGCCAATAGTCAACGAGTTGTCTTCAAAAATCTTGCTCATAGCCCGTCCTTAACTGTATGAATTTTGGGAACCACACCAGCATACCCGCTCAACGCGTCTGAGGAAGTAAGGATTTCGTATATCGTTATGCTCGTGCGAAATAATGCTTAAGAGTATGGAATAAGCCCGGCTATATGCCAGCCGGACTAGCGCCAGCTGGCGTGTTTGCCGCGATAGCAATCTACCCACATCGCCGTTGCGCCGCAGACTGCTACGGGCATAATCGCGAGATTCAGCACCGGCACCAGCGTAAAGAGGCTGACCAGCGCCCCGAACTGCATATTTAAACCTTTCCGTTCGCGCAGCGCAGTACGCATGGTTTTAAACGGCACTTTATGGTTATCGAACGGGTAGTCGCAATACTGGATAGAGAGCATCCAGGCGCTAAAGAGGAACCAGAGCACCGGCGCGATGGTCTGGCCGATTCCGGGAATAAAGTAGAGCAGCAGCAGTACTAACGCGCGGGGCAGATACCAGGCGAGCTTTTGCCATTCGCGCTTCATGATGCGCGGCAAATCTTTCATGATGCCGAAAATACCGGTATCCGGCGGCGTGGCGCCGGTAAGCCGGGCCTCCAGCTGTTCCGCCAGCAGGCCGTTAAACGGCGCGGCTATCCAGTTGGCTACGGTAGAAAAGAAATAGCCGAAAATCAGGACGACAGAGATTACCGCCAGCGGCCAGAGCAGATAGTTAAGCCACTGCAGCCATTCCGGGACATGAGACATCAGTCGCGGGATCCAGTTATCGAGACGGGTAAACAGCCACCAGAACGCGCCGCCCATCAGCAAAAAATTGACCAGCAGAGGAAGGATCACGAAGCGCCGGATACCCGGCTGGCTTATCAGCCTGAATCCCTCTGAAAGGTAGTACAGACCGCTGCGCGAACCCGCGCCTGTGTTTGAAACCATAGTTCCACAAAGCTCCTTATTAGCCTCCCCGAACCGGGGCCCGGTTATCTTAACCGAGAGGGAAATTTGCGCCACCCGAGAAATGGTCGAAAAAACAGCAAAAAGCACGATTTCTTTCATCTTTCTGTCCGGAAAACCGAGCGCGCACTTGCACTTGCCGTAATGGGCAAATACTCTTAGTGAGTAAATGTTTGCCGTCATGGCAAGGTGTTAGAACAACAGAGAATATAATGATGCAGGATTTGCGTCTGATATTAATCATTGTTGGCGCGATCGCCATAATCGCCTTACTGGTGCATGGTCTGTGGACCAGCCGTAAGGAGCGTTCTTCTATGTTCCGCGATCGTCCGATGAAGCGCATGAAATCGAAGCGCGATGAGGATGAAGACGAAAACGACGTCGATGAGCCGGATGACGACGGCGTTGGCGAAGTTCGCGTGCGCCGCAGCGCGCCGGTGCCGGAAAGCGCGCCGGCTCGCCAGCCTCAGCATAACTATCAGCCGCCTTACGCGCCTTCTCAGCCGCGTCAGCCTGTTCGCGAGCCGATCGAGCCGGAACACGAGGCTGCGTACACAGAAACGCCTGAAGCGCCATTGCATCAGCCGCAACAGCCGCAGCCGGTTCGCCAGACTGCGCCGCAACCGCAACAGCCTGCGCCAGCACAGCCTGCAATGCGCCAGCCCGCGCCGCAGCCGGTCGCCGAGCATGTGCCGCAACCAGAGCCGGTTTCCGAACCCGCGCCCGTAAGCGCCCCGGCAAAACCACAGCCGAAAGAAACCGTTATTATTATGAACGTGGCGGCCCACGCGGGCAGCCAGCTTAATGGCGATGTGCTGTTCAACAGCATTCAGCAGGCCGGTTTTAAATTTGGCGACATGAACATTTTCCATCGTCATCTGAGCCCGGACGGCAGCGGACCTGTGCTGTTCAGCCTGGCGAATATGGTTAAACCAGGTTCGTTTGATCCGGAAACCATGACCGATTTTACCACGCCGGGTATCACCATCTTTATGCAGGTGCCAGGGTTTGGCGATGAGCTGCAAAACTTCAAGCTGATGTTGCAGTCGGCGCAGCATATCGCCGATGAAGTTGGCGGCGTGGTGCTGGACGATCAGCGCCGTATGATGACGCCGCAGAAGCTGCGTGAATATCAGGACAGAATTCGCGATGTGAAAGAGGCGAACGGCTAACCGCCCGCCGTTAAGCTTTCTCCCATAACCCCCGCCTGTCGGGGGTTTTTTATCATTGATGGTGCGTTATGGAATCAATCGAAGAAAAACTGACTCAACTGCGAACCACGCTTCGCCATCATGAATTTCTCTACCATGTCATGGACGCGCCGGAAGTGCCGGATGCTGAATACGATCGCCTGATGCGCGAACTGCGCGCGCTGGAAGAGGCGCATCCGGAGCTGGTGACGCCCGATTCGCCCACCCAGCGCGTTGGCGCAGCCCCGCTGACCGCGTTCAGCCAGGTGCGTCATGAAGTGCCGATGCTCTCGCTGGATAACGTGTTTGACGAGGCGAGTTTCCTGGCGTTTAACAAGCGTGTGCAGGATCGCCTGAAAAACACCGATGCGCTGGTGTACTGCTGCGAGCTAAAACTCGATGGCCTGGCGGTCAGCCTGCTCTATGAAGATGGACTGCTGGTGCGTGCCGCCACCCGCGGTGACGGCACAACCGGCGAAGATATCACGCTTAACGTGCGCACCATTCGCGCCATTCCGCTGAAGCTGCATGGGGATAACATTCCGGCGCGCCTCGAAGTGCGCGGCGAAGTGTTCCTGCCCCAGACGGGCTTTGAAAAGATCAACGAAGAAGCCCGGCGCACCGGCGGAAAAGTTTTCGCTAATCCGCGTAACGCGGCGGCGGGTTCGCTGCGTCAGCTCGATCCGCGCGTCACCGCCAAACGCCCGCTGACCTTCTTCTGTTACGGCGTCGGGCTGCTGGAAGGCGGCGAGCTGCCGCGCAGCCATATGGCTCGTCTGCAACAGTTTAAAGCCTGGGGCCTGCCGGTGAGCGATCGCATTCGCCTCGTGAAAACGCCGGAAGACGTGCTGGCGTTTTACCGCCAGGTCGAGGCCGACAGACCGACGCTCGGGTTTGACATTGACGGCGTGGTAATTAAAGTCGATTCGCTTGAGCTTCAGGAACAGCTGGGCTTCGTGGCGCGGGCGCCGCGCTGGGCCGTGGCGTTTAAATTCCCGGCTCAGGAGCAACTGACGACCGTGCGTGACGTCGAGTTCCAGGTCGGACGTACCGGTGCTATTACGCCGGTCGCGCGCCTGGAACCGGTGCAGGTGGCGGGTGTGCTGGTGAGCAACGCGACGCTGCATAACGCTGATGAAATTGCGCGCCTTGGGCTGCGTATCGGCGATAAAGTGGTGATTCGCCGCGCGGGCGATGTTATTCCGCAGGTGGTCAACGTGGTGCTCTCTGAGCGCCCGGAAGAAACGCGACCGGTGGTGTTCCCGACGCAGTGCCCGGTCTGCGGCTCGGATGTCGAGCGTGTTGAGGGCGAGGCGGTGACGCGCTGCACCGGCGGGCTTATCTGCGGCGCCCAGCGTAAAGAGGCGCTTAAGCATTTCGTCTCGCGTCGCGCCATGGATGTGGACGGCATGGGCGATAAAATCATCGACCAGCTGGTTGAGAAAGAATATGTCCATACGCCTGCCGATCTGTTCCGTCTGACGGCGGGTAAACTGACCGGACTCGATCGCATGGGGCCGAAATCGGCGCAAAATCTGGTCACTGCGCTGGAAAAAGCCAAAGAAACCACGTTCGCGCGTTTTCTCTATGCGCTCGGCATCCGGGAAGTGGGCGAAGCGACCGCCGCCGGGCTCGCGGCTCATTTCGGCACGCTGGAGGCGCTGATTAACGCCTCGATTGACGACCTGCAAAAAGTACCGGATGTCGGGATTGTGGTCGCGACGCATGTGTTCAACTTCTTTGAAGAAGAGAGCAACCGCGCGGTGATCCGCGATCTCACCGAAGAGGTGGGCATTCACTGGCCCGCGCCGCAGGTGGTGAAAGCTGAAGAGATAGACAGCCCGTTCGCCGGGAAAACCGTGGTGCTGACCGGCTCGTTAAGCCAGATGTCGCGCGACGACGCCAAAGCGCGCCTCGCGGCGCTGGGGGCGAAAGTCAGCGGCAGCGTGTCGAAGAAAACCGATCTGCTTATCGCCGGTGAAGCGGCGGGCTCCAAACTTGCGAAAGCGCAGGAGCTGGGCATTGAGGTCATCGACGAGGCGGAAATGTTGCGCCTGTTGGGTGAGTAATATGGAAAAAGAGCAACTCATCGCTATCGCCAATACGGAAATGCCGTTTGGTAAATACAAAGGCCGCCGGCTTATCGATCTGCCGGAAGAGTATCTGCTGTGGTTTGCCCGCAAGGATGAGTTTCCCGCGGGAAAACTTGGCGAGCTGATGGCGGTGACGCTGCTGATTAAATCAGAAGGGCTGGGCCACCTGGTCCAGCCGCTGAAAAAGCCCTGAAAAACGGCGCGAAAATTCGCGCCGTGATTTTTCCTGCCATTTCACCGTGGCCCTGTTACCGGCCCGTGAGAACGTTATTCTTATACGTAGATGTCAATCTGATGGTCGCTGGAGGCCTGTTTCACGGCTTCCACCTGCTTGCTTTCCTGTTTTTTCTGCGCCTGTTCAGCCTGCTCATGCTGCAACTGAGCCAGCTGCGCCTGCAACATTTTGAGCTGGTTCTGGATAAGCTGCTGCTGTTTCTGCTTCTCTTCCGCGCTGCCTTCGCTGGTGGCGAGATCTTTTAGCTTGGTTGTAAGCTTGGTGATTTGCTGTGTCAGGCGGGCAATTTGCGACGCAATATCGTTGCCGCTGGACGCGCTGCTGCTGCTTGTCTGTACCGACGGGGTTGATGCAGTAATGGTAGTCGACATCATGTTCTCCTTTGTTATAGGCCTGGAGAAGGTATCGGCACCGGAACCGGAAAGCTGAGTGCTTAATGGCGAAATCGCGTATAAAAGCGAAGCAGGGCGGGTAGATACGGTAAAAGGCGTGAGGATGTGGATAGCGCGCATAGCAAAAAGGCACCTTTAGGGTGCCTTTTTACATTGGTGGGTCGTGCAGGATGACTCGCTTCG
Source organism: Cronobacter turicensis (assembly GCF_041222865.1). Classification (NCBI taxonomy): domain Bacteria; kingdom Pseudomonadati; phylum Pseudomonadota; class Gammaproteobacteria; order Enterobacterales; family Enterobacteriaceae; genus Cronobacter; species Cronobacter turicensis. The sequence continues at coordinate 1,228,307 of NZ_CP165997.1, forward strand.
CTCGCCCTTCGGGCCGTCGCCGCAAGCGGCTCCGTTGTCTCGCCATAAATGGCTCGACACGAACCTGCTGCAGGTTCGAATCTTTCTTACGTTCAGATAAGCAAAAAGGCACCTTTAGGGTGCCTTTTTACATTGGTGGGTCGTGCAGGATTCGAACCTGCGACCAATTGATTAAAAGTCAACTGCTCTACCAACTGAGCTAACGACCCGAAGTGGTGGGTGATGACGGGATCGAACCGCCGACCCCCTCCTTGTAAGGGAGGTGCTCTCCCAGCTGAGCTAATCACCCACTTCGGTACTTCTGTTACTGCATGATAAGAAATTCGCTGGCGAGAAAGTGGTGGGTGATGACGGGATCGAACCGCCGACCCCCTCCTTGTAAGGGAGGTGCTCTCCCAGCTGAGCTAATCACCCACTTCTCATTTCTTATCTACACTGCGGGAACCACGTTAAAGTGGTGGGTGATGACGGGATCGAACCGCCGACCCCCTCCTTGTAAGGGAGGTGCTCTCCCAGCTGAGCTAATCACCCCCGCTGTGTGGAGTCGCATTATAGGGAGAGTTGAAAATGAGTCAACGCCTTTTCCAAAGTTTTTGTTTGTTCGTCGTAAAATTAGACAGCGCGTTGGTTTTCTGGGCGTTAAGGTATGATTTCTCAACAGATAACGACTGAAAAGAGGGGCGGAAGGTATCAACATTGAGGAATCAGCGCACGGTGGTAGAATATTGCCCACTTTGTCACTCCCTGGCATGTGCCGCTTAATGGCATTGTTTAACACTAAGGCCAATCAATGAAAATCAAAACCCGCTTCGCGCCAAGCCCGACCGGCTATCTGCATGTCGGTGGCGCCCGTACCGCTCTTTATTCCTGGCTTTTCGCCCGCAATCAGGGCGGCGAATTTGTGCTGCGCATTGAAGACACCGATCTTGAGCGCTCCACGCCGGAAGCCATCGAAGCCATTATGGATGGGATGAACTGGCTGAGCCTGGAGTGGGATGAAGGCCCGTATTTCCAGACCAAACGTTTCGATCGCTACAACGCGGTAATTGATGAAATGCTGGCGGCGGGAACGGCGTATAAGTGCTATTGCTCAAAAGAGCGTCTGGAAGCGCTGCGCGAAGAACAGATGGCGAAGGGCGAGAAGCCGCGTTATGACGGCCGCTGCCGCCACAGCCATGAGCATCACGCTGACGATGAGCCTTGCGTCGTGCGTTTTGCTAACCCGCAGGACGGCTCCGTCGTGTTTGACGATCAGATCCGCGGCCCGATTGAATTCAGCAACCTTGAACTCGACGATCTGATCATCCGTCGTACTGACGGTTCCCCGACGTACAACTTCTGCGTGGTGGTGGATGACTGGGATATGGAAATCACGCACGTGATCCGCGGCGAAGACCATATCAACAACACCCCGCGCCAGATTAACATCCTGAAAGCGTTGGGCGCGCCGGTGCCGCTGTATGCGCACGTTTCTATGATCAATGGCGATGACGGTAAAAAGCTCTCCAAACGTCACGGCGCGGTCAGCGTCATGCAGTATCGCGACGACGGCTATCTGCCGGAAGCGCTGTTGAACTATCTGGTGCGTCTGGGCTGGTCCCACGGCGATCAGGAAATTTTCTCCCGTGAAGAGATGATCAAATTCTTCGCGCTTGATGCAGTGAGCAAATCGGCGAGTGCGTTTAACACTGATAAACTGCTGTGGCTCAACCACCACTACATCAACACGCTGGCGCCGGAATATGTGGCGACGCATCTGCAGTGGCATATTGAGCAGGAAAACATCGACACCCGCAACGGTCCGCAACTGGCGGAGCTGGTAAAACTGCTGGGCGAGCGCTGCAAAACCCTCAAAGAGATGGCGCAGACCTGCCGCTACTTCTATGAAGATTTCAGCGAGTTCGACGCCGACGCGGCGAAAAAACACCTGCGCCCGGTGGCGCGTCAGCCGCTGGAAGTGGTGCGCGATAAACTCGCTGCGGTGACCGACTGGACCGCTGAAAATGTGCATCATGCCATTCAGGCGACCGCCGATGAGCTGGAAGTGGGCATGGGTAAAGTGGGCATGCCGCTACGCGTCGCGGTGACCGGGGCAGGGCAATCACCGGGCCTGGACGTGACCGTTCACGCGATTGGTAAATCCCGAAGCGTAGAGCGTATCAACAAAGCGCTGGCCTTTATCGCGGAACGCGAAAACCAGCAGTAATAAAAAAGCCGGCGCAAGCCGGCTTTTATTTTTCGTCGCTAAGGCCGAGCCTTTTCACCAGACCCGCCGTCCCTTCTTCATTAATCAGCTCGCTCAGGCGCGCCTGTTCCTGCGGGTTCAGCATCTCCAGCGTGCGGATAAACTGCGCCATCATTTCGTTATCCCAGGTCACGTAGGGCGCATCGTTCTCTTCAACGCGGCGATAGAGGTGGGCTGAGTAGCGCAGCTTATCGGTGGACAGAAAATAGTCATACACCTGCTGCGTGATAAGAATTAACTGCGCGCCGCCTTTACGCCCCTTGAGCGGAATACGCTTCCAGCCGTACTTCCGCGCCCAGCCGCTGATGGTCTGCGCCGTATAGCCCGTCAGCTCGCCCAGTTCTTTCGCCGTCATCCAGCGTGTAAATCGGTTCATGGCTTAATCCGTGTGGCGAATATCCAGCCGCTGCAACAGGCCGGCAATGCCTTCACGCAGCAGTAACGAGGTTAGCTGTTTTTGCTCTGACTGGCTCATCTCTTTCAGAGAATTCAGCAGCAGATTTTCCAGGGGCGCGTCGACAGACGCTGTATAGGTGGCGACGTTATCAGAGACGCGGCGGGCGCTGCGGATAAACGCCAGCACCTGTTCATCAACATGAATCACGCGCGCTTTGCCGCCCTGTACGCCGGGCTTCGGCGACGTGTGCCAGCCCTCTTTGCGCACCCATTTATTGATAGTCTGGCGGCTATATCCGGTGTAATGCGCCAGCTCGTCCGGGGTCATTCGATCCTTGACCATAACTCATCCTTTTCAACATGTAACCTGTTAGTCGTTTATCGTACAAGAACACAGTACAGGAAACTGTGACGGGAATAACTAGCGTATCGGGAGATGCGATTTTTTGGAACCTTTTTGCTGGCTTTTTCGGCACTTGAAATGCAAAGATGAATTTGGCGTTGACACTGTCCGGTGGAATTCTTATTATCCCGCCCGTCAACGCGACAAGGTGTTCCGACGGGGCTATAGCTCAGCTGGGAGAGCGCTTGCATGGCATGCAAGAGGTCAGCGGTTCGATCCCGCTTAGCTCCACCAAACCTTTATCCCAACAGGTTTGGTCAGTAACACCAGAATCTCGTGGGGCTATAGCTCAGCTGGGAGAGCGCTTGCATGGCATGCAAGAGGTCAGCGGTTCGATCCCGCTTAGCTCCACCAAAATTGAAACCCTCGCCTTATGGCGGGGGTTTTTGTTTTTAAGGGTGGATTATTTCTACTCGTCATCCGCCGCTTCTTCTGAACATTCCCCATTTTCTTGCCAGCCAGGCGAAAGGTTTTTATCATTAAAGTCTGTAGAAACGCCGCCATGCCTGTAAGAAGCTTCTTATGAATTATCGCCACGGTTTGCGTAAGTCAGGCATTGCGTTGTTGCTGTGCGTCCTGTTGTTGCCGCTAGCGCGCCTGTTATCGCCAGAGGCTATTGTCGATGGCGCAGGAATATATTTAACGTTTTTACCGCTCAGCCTGATGCTGGCGATGATTTATCTTTTCGGCCGCTATGCCTTACTCCCCCTGGCGCTCTCATTTTTATTTTTTATGGCTGGTTTTTCCCGCTAAATAGCCAACAACTGCTGGCGTTTATCGCGAGTTTTTTATTGCCGATTACGCTGGCGTGCGGCTTGTGCCGCGCCCTGAAAGGTCCGCGCTGGCGCTTTGCGATGGCCCGGCGCGGCGCGGGGTTACGCCTCTTCCTGACTGGCCTGATGGCGCCTTGTCTGATCAAGCTCTTAATGATGATTTCAGGGCACTGGCTTGATTATCCTCAGGTTATTGCGTCTTATTTTGGCGAAAGCACGTCGTTTTACAGTATTGTCACCGTCCAGGGTTTAATGGCAGCATCGGTCATCTTCGTCGATATTTTTTATTATCCAGTCCGCATGGCGCTAAGCCCGGTGTTTGCCCGCGCGTTCTGGCGCCGCTGCATTATTCCGCTGCTCGCGCCGGAAAAAAAGTTGCTGGCCACAGGCTGGTTTGCCTCGGTATTCATTCTGCTGACGCTCTTTCTGCTGCCCTTTAAAGTTTTTTTAATTTCGATTTATACGCTGCCGGTCATTTTCGTTTTATTTACCACCGGGATTTTTCTTATCGGTCCCGTGCTGATTACGCTGCTCTGGTCTGTTGCTTTATTATTGTTAATGGGTAGCTCCAACAGCTTTTTACCGGCAGATAAAAACGGCTTTTTGCTGGCGTTTATGCTGTCTGGCTTTATTGCATTTGCAGTTTCGATGCGTTTCATGACGGTCATTTTTAACAAAAATGAATGGATGAAACGGCAATATCGTATGCTGGCATTGACCGATCCCCTTACGCGACTGCCAAACCTGCGCGCGCTGGAGCGGCACCTGCAAAGTGCTTCTGGCGGCGCGCTCTGCTGCCTGCGTGTGACCAATCTTGAGTTTCTTAGCCGTCACTATGGCCTGATGATGCGCATCCAGTGCAAAAAAGAGGTGACGACGCTCCTGTTGCCCTGGCTGAACGCCGGCGAAAAAGTCTTTCAGTTACCGGACAGCGACCTGCTTATCTGGCTGGCAGGCCCTGAGCCGCATAACCGGTTGCGGCACATGGTGGATCTGCTGAACAGCAAACGTATCCAGTGGAACGGCACGCCGCTTGATCTCGACTATGGCGCCGCCTGGGCGCCGGTACATCAGGTGCAGGCGCCAGAGGAGCTTTACCGCACCATCGGGCAACTGAGTTATCTCGCGGAACTTGCACATCCCGGCGAGCCGGTGGTGGCGCTGGAAAGCCGCAGCCAGGGCATTTCCGGGCAAACCAGCGAGCCGGTGCTGATGCTGCAGAAGGTAAAACGCGCGCTCTCCGGGGATGGCGTCACGCTGTTCGCGCAGCCGATACGCAATGCGCAGGGGGAGGGGTATGCTGAAATTCTGGCGCGGCTTGAGTGCGATGGCGAGCTCATTATGCCCGCGAAATTTATCCCGTTGATCGCCCGTTTTAACCTCAGCGCGCGTTTTGATATGCAGGTGCTGGAGAAACTCCTGAAATATCTGCACGCGCACCCGCAAACGCGCCCAGGCGCGCGCTTTTCCGTTAACCTGATGCCCTTAACGCTACAACAGCAGGGCATCGCCCAGCAGGCCATTGCGCTGTTTGAGCGCTACCAGGTGCCGATTAGCGCGGTGATTCTGGAGGTAACGGAGGAGCAGGCGCTCTCCGGCTCGGAAAACACCATGCATAATATCGCGCTTTTGCAGGCGCGAGGGTTTTGCATCGCGATTGATGATTTTGGCACCGGTTACGCCAATTTCGAGCGGCTCAAAAGCTTACAGGCCGATATCATTAAAATCGACGGCTGCTTTGTCCGTCACGTGGTGAGCAATACGTTTGACGCGCTGGTGGTGAAATCGATTTGCGATCTGGCGAAGGCGCGCGGGTTGACGGTGGTAGCAGAGTTCGTTGAAACCCCGGCGCAGCGCGATCTGCTGTTCGCGCTTGGCGTGGAGTATATTCAGGGCTATCTGCCAGGGCAGCCTGAGCCGCTTGAGCGCAGGGCATAAAAAAACCGGAGCCAGGCCCCGGTTTTTAACGCGTCGCGTTATCTTACAGCACGAGTGCGGCGATAGACGCGGAGAGTACGCTCACCAGCGTAGAGCCATACACCAGCTTCAGGCCGAAGCGAGAAACCACGTTGCCTTGCTCTTCATTCAGGCCTTTGATAGCGCCTGCGATGATGCCGATAGAGGAGAAGTTCGCGAAGGAAACCAGGAATACCGACAGAATGCCTTCCGCGCGCGGAGAGATAGTGCCCGCCAGTTTCTGCAGATCCATCATTGCGACGAATTCATTGGACACCAGTTTGGTCGCCATAATACTGCCCACCTGCAGCGCTTCGCTGGCCGGTACGCCCATCACCCAGGCAACCGGGTAGAAGATGTAGCCCAGAATGCCCTGGAAGGAGATGCCCAGTACAGCGGCGAACAGCGCGTTCAGGCCGGAGATCAGCGCGATAAAGCCGATCAGCATCGCGGCAACGATAATCGCCACTTTGAAACCTGCCAGAATGTACTCGCCCAGCATTTCGAAGAAGCTCTGCCCTTCATGCAGGTTAGACATCTGCAAATCTTCTTCATTTTCAACACGGTACGGGTTGATGATGGAGAGGACGATAAAGGTGCTGAACATGTTCAGAATGAGCGCCGCCACAACGTACTGCGGTTTCAGCATGGTCATGTACGCGCCGACGATCGACATGGACACGGTGGACATCGCGGTCGCAGCCATAGTGTACATACGGTTGCGCGACATCTTGCCGAGAATATCCTTATAGGCGATAAAGTTTTCTGATTGTCCCAGAATCAGCGAGCTTACCGCGTTGAAGGATTCCAGTTTACCCATACCGTTCACTTTAGAGAGAACCGTACCGATAGCCCGGATAACAATCGGCAGAACGCGAATATGCTGCAAAATACCGATTAACGCAGAGATAAAGACGATAGGGCAGAGCACTTTCAGGAAGAAGAAAGCCAGACCTTCATCGTTCATTTTGCCAAAGACGAAGTTAGTCCCTTCATTAGCAAAGCCGAGCAGTTTTTCAAACATATCGGCAAAGCCTTTCACAAAGCCCAGGCCAATGTTTGAGTTCAGGAAGAACCAGGCCAGCAGCACTTCGATAACCAGCAGCAGACCAATATAGGGCAGGCGAATTTTTTTGCGGTCGTGACTAACCAGCAAAGCAAGGAGCGCTACAACGGCGAGCGCCAAAACGAAATGAAGAACGCGGGACATATTTGCTCCAAATATGAGGCAGGTTTAATTTCCGTGCACATTCTATGCAACAACCATTTAGAAAACGAGATCTGCAACACACTATAGTTACGTCATGTGACAAAACATGAAAAGAGTGATCAAACATACAAAAATGTGATGTTACGTAAAGCAGTGAAAGGTTATCTTTTCCTGCTACACTTTTAACATACGTGGTCACATGCGGTAGACTTTTCCGCGTATTCCTCGATCTTAACTCACCTTTCATTGATTTCAGCTATCAGAGCCATCAGAGATTGTCCGGTCTTATGAACTTGATAATCATTCTCATTTTGGTAGCATGAAACATAGCAAAGGCTATATTTCAGAGGCAGAGAATGAACCACAGTCGCGTTGAGCAAAATCGTGGCCGTACAGCGCGAAAGTTAAGGCTGGCGCTGATGGGGCCAGCTTTCATCGCTGCCATTGGCTATATCGATCCGGGTAACTTTGCGACCAACATCCAGGCGGGCGCGAGCTTTGGCTATCAACTCCTGTGGGTGGTGGTCTGGGCGAACCTGATGGCGATGCTGATTCAGGTGCTCTCCGCCAAGCTTGGCATCGCTACCGGCAAAAATCTCGCCGAGCAAATTCGCGATCACTATCCGCGCCAGGTCGTCTGGTTTTACTGGGTGCAGGCGGAGATCATCGCCATGGCGACCGATCTCGCGGAATTTATCGGCGCGGCGATAGGCTTTAAGCTGATCCTTGGCGTGTCGCTCCTGCAGGGCGCGGTGCTGACCGGTATCGCCACGTTTCTTATCCTGATGCTGCAAAAGCGCGGGCAGAAACCGCTGGAAAAAGTCATCGGCGGGCTGCTGCTGTTTGTGGCGGCCGCGTATATTGTCGAACTTTTCTTCTCGCAGCCGAAGCTTGCCGCGCTCGGCAAAGGGATGCTTATCCCAAGCCTGCCGAATTCCGAAGCCGTGTTCCTGGCCGCAGGCGTCCTGGGGGCGACCATCATGCCGCACGTTATCTATCTGCATTCGTCGCTCACGCAAAACCTGCATGACGGCTCGCGTAAAGAACGCTACTCCGCGACCAAATGGGACGTGGCGATCGCGATGACCATCGCCGGTTTTGTGAATCTGGCGATGATGGCGACCGCAGCGGCGGCGTTTCACTTCAGCGGACATACCAAAGTGGCCGAGCTCGATCAGGCGTACCTGACGCTCGAACCGCTCCTGAGCCACGCGGCGGCGACCATTTTTGGTTTAAGTCTGGTAGCGGCTGGGCTCTCCTCCACGGTGGTGGGCACGCTGGCAGGGCAGGTGGTGATGCAGGGGTTTGTGCGCTTCAGCATTCCGCTGTGGGTACGTCGCGCGGTGACAATGGCGCCGTCGTTTATCGTTATCCTGATGGGCCTCGATCCGACGCGCATTCTCGTGATGAGCCAGGTGCTGCTGAGCTTTGGTATCGCGCTGGCGCTGGTGCCGCTGCTGTTCTTTACCAGCAACAAAACGCTGATGGGCGAGCTGGTCAACACACCGTGGGTAAAACGCACCGGCTGGGCGATTGTCGTACTGGTGGTAGCGCTGAATATCTGGCTATTGGTGGGCACGGCGCTCGGATTATAACGACGTAAAAAAGGCAGGCTCCGGGCCTGCCTTTTTTGTTATTACGCGAGTGAACTCAGTGGTGATGACCATGGCCGCGGCCATGTTTATCCCAGCCGCGACGGTCATCGCGATCGCTCCAGCCTTCGCGATAGCCACGCTCATACGCCCGGCGGTCGTCCCAGCCGCGGTGTTTGTCCCAGCCGCGATGACGACCATTGTCATGACGCCACCAGCGGTCGCCGCGCCACTCGTAATGATTGCGCCAGTAGTCGCGGTCGCGCCAGCGGCCGCCGTCCCAGTAGTTACCGTAATTGTCGCGATCGCCAATTTGTAATTTGATGGATGGCAACAGGGTGATTTCACTAGCGCTGGCGATAAGCGGCGCCGTACCCGCCAGTAACGCTGCTGCAAGAATCAGTGACCTGAACATACTTATCTCCTTCACGATCGGGGCCGTAGTGGCCTGTTGCAGTAATATTACGGACCTGTAAATCTCTGCAGCATCGCTCCGACTCCGAAAACAGGTATGACCGCACATTTTGCTAAAGCAGCGTCACCTCATGCACTATGCGAGTATCGCCTCGATCGCCTGACGTTCTTCGACGGTAAAGGTGCGCTTCGCCAGCATTCCCACCGCATCGTCTATCTGGCTGGTCTTGCTGGCGCCAATGAGTACCGACGTAACGTTCTCATCGCGCAGCACCCAGGCGAGCGCCATCTGCGACAGCTTCTGCCCGCGCTGTACCGCGAGACTGTTCAGCTTGCGCACTTTCTCCAGCTTCTCAGGCGTTATCTGATCCGGATTCAGGAAGCGGCTACCGCTGGCGGCGCGCGAATCCGCCGGAATACCGTTCAGGTAGCGGTCAGTGAGCTGCCCGCCCGCCAGCGGCGAAAAGGCAATACTGCCGACGCCTTTTTCCTTGAGCAAATCCAGCAGACCGTCTTCCACCCAGCGCTCAAACATCGAATATTTTGGCTGATGGATAACGCACGGCGTGCCGAGTTGCGCCAGCAGGTCGATAGCCTCGCGCGCGCGATCCGCCGGGTAGTTAGAGATGCCGACATACAGCGCCTTACCCTGACGCACAATATGGTCCAGCGCGCGCATGGTCTCTTCGAGCGGCGTCTCCGGGTCCGGACGGTGGTGATAGAAAATATCCACGTATTCAAGGCCCATGCGCCTGAGGCTCTGGTCAAGGCTTGAAATCAGGTATTTGCGTGAGCCCCAGTCGCCGTAAGGGCCGTCCCACATGGTGTAGCCCGCTTTGGTGGAGATAATCAGCTCGTCGCGGTAGGGCAGAAAATCTTCTTTCAGAATGCGGCCAAAATGGCTTTCGGCGGAGCCCGGCGGCGGGCCGTAATTATTGGCGAGGTCAAAATGGGTGATGCCGAGGTCAAACGACCGGCGCAGCAGCTGGCGGCTGGTCTCCACCAGCGTAGCGTCGCCAAAATTATGCCACAGGCCGAGCGAAATGGCCGGAAGCTTCAGGCCGCTGTGTCCGCAGCGGCGGTATTCCATCGTGGCGTAGCGCGCAGGATCTGCCTGATAAACCATGTTTATTCACCTCTGTACGTGGTTGCTGTACGGTTTGAGTATCGCGTTAATATGCAAAGCGATACCGCAAGTGTATACGGTTACACCCATTGCGAAAGCTGACAGCCTACACGCCCGACGTGCGTAAATCTTGCTTGCCACCGCTTTTTGCTGCCGCATTCTGGACAGCGATCACACTTCACTAATACTCACTACAGGCTCCTGAAAAAGGATGGCGAATATGCCAGCTAACTATTGTATTGCCGATTATCTGCTGGATCGTCTGGCGGGATGTGGCGTTAAGCACCTGTTTGGCGTGCCTGGAGATTACAATCTGCTGTTCCTCGATAACGTCATCGCCCACCCGCGTATCACCTGGGTCGGCTGCGCCAACGAGCTCAACGGCGCTTATGCCGCCGATGGATACGCCCGTTGCAACGGCATCGGCGCGCTGCTGACGACCTATGGCGTGGGCGAGCTAAGCGCGCTTAATGCCGTGGCGGGCAGCTACGCTGAGGCGGTGCCGGTGCTGCATATCGTTGGCGCGCCGTGTCAGTCGGCGCAGCGCAAAGGCGAAGTATTGCACCACACGCTGGGCGACGGCGATTTTCACCACTTTTTGCGCATCGCCCGCGAAGTCACCGCCGCGCAGGGCTGGCTTACCCCCGCGAACGCCTGTAGCGAAATCGACAGAGTGATAGCGGAAATGCTGCGTACCCGTCGTCCTGGTTATCTGGTGCTGCCGACCGATGTGGCACGCGCGCCTGCGACCGCGCCTGTAAACGCTATCACAGCGCCGCGCCCACAGGGCGACGACGCCCAACTGGCCGCATTTCGCGAGGCGGCGCAGGCGCGCTTCGCCAAAGGCGGGCGCGTGGCGCTGCTGGCGGATTTTCTGGCCCAGCGCTTCGGCGTGCAAAACGCGCTGCATCAGTGGATGGACGACACGCCGATGCCGCACAGCTCGCTGCTGATGGGCAAAGGCGTGCTGGATGAAACAAAGCCCGGCTTTACGGGCACCTACAGCGGCGCGGCAAGCGATCCGGCGGTCTGCCGGGCGATAGAAGAGGCGGAGCTGGTTATCTGCGTCGGGGTGCAGTTCGCCGATACCATCACTGCCGGATTTACCCAGCGCCTGACGCGCGACCAGACCATCGATGTCCAGCCCTGGGCCACCCGCGTGGGCGACCGCTGGTTTAGCGGCATCGCCATGGATCAGGCAGTGGCGATTCTGCATGACATCACCAAACGCCATAGCGCGCGCCTCGCGCCGCCGGACGCTACGCCGCCTGCAATAAAATCCACCGCCGCAGGCGCGCTGAACCAGCAGAATTTCTGGCCATTGATCGAAGCGTTTTTACAGCCAGGCGATATCATCGCGGTCGATCAGGGCACCGCCGCGTTTGGCGCCGCCGCGCTGCGTCTGCCCGCCGGCTGCGATTTTCTGGTGCAGCCGCTCTGGGGCTCGATAGGCTACGCCTTGCCCGCCGCATTCGGCGCGCAGACCGCCTGTCCGAACCGCCGTGTGGTGCTGATTACTGGCGATGGCGCAGCGCAACTTTCTATTCAGGAAATGGGGTCGATGCTGCGCGACGGGCAGGCCCCGGTGGTGATGGTGCTCAACAACGATGGCTACACCGTCGAGCGCGCCATTCACGGCGCGACGCAGCGCTATAACGACATCGCCCCGTGGCAGTGGACAAAACTGCCGCACGCGCTGCACGCCGCCAGCCAGGCGCAAAGCTGGCGGGTCAGCGACGCGGCGCAGCTTAAAGACGTGCTGGAACGCCTGTCGCGGCCCGAGCGGTTGTCGTTAATTGAAGTGATGCTGCCGCGCGACGATGTGCCGCCGCTGCTCGATGCCGTCAGCCGGGCGCTGGAAGCCCGTAACGGCGCGCAGGATGAATAAGCGCCTTTCGGTACAGAAGATGCTGAAACGTTCAAGGTAATCTGTGATGTAAGTCTCTAAACGCGGGGCACTTATGCTATGGTCATTGTTGTTCAGGCGCCGGGAATTTAGAGTGTGCCAAGATTATTTTGTATTTAGCGGAGCAGCAACAGAATGACCAAATATGCTTTGGTGGGAGACGTAGGCGGCACCAACGCACGCTTAGCGCTGTGCGACGTAGACAGCGGCGAGATACTCAAGGCGAAAACTTATTCCGGCCTTGATTATCCGAGCCTTGAAGCGGTGGTGCGGGTGTATCTGAAAGAGCATAACGCCACGGTAACGGATGGCTGCATCGCCATTGCGTGTCCGATTACCGGCGACTGGGTGGCGATGACCAACCACGTCTGGGCGTTTTCTGTCGCCGAAATGAAAAAGAATCTCGGCTTCGATCATCTGGAAATTATTAACGATTTCACCGCCGTTTCCATGGCGATCCCGATGCTCAAAACCGACCATCTGATCCAGTTCGGCGGCGGCGAAGCGCAGCCCAATAAACCGATCGCCGTTTATGGCGCGGGCACCGGACTTGGCGTCGCGCACCTTGTGCATGTCGATAAGCGCTGGGTGAGCCTGCCGGGCGAGGGCGGCCACGTCGATTTCGCGCCGAACAGCGAAGAAGAGGCGATTATTCTTGAGCAGCTGCGCGCCGAAGTCGGCCACGTTTCCGCCGAGCGCGTGTTGTCAGGGCCAGGTCTGGTGAACCTCTACCGCGCGATTGTCAAAGCCGATGGTCGTCTGCCGGACAACCTGCGTCCAAAAGACATCACCGAACGCGCGCTGGATGACAGCTGCACCGACTGCCGTCGCGCGCTGTCCCTCTTCTGCGTCATCATGGGCCGTTTCGGCGGCAACCTGGCGCTGACGCTCGGCACCTTTGGCGGCGTCTACATCGCAGGCGGCATCGTGCCGCGCTTCCTGGATTTCTTCACCTCCAGCGGTTTTCGCGGCGGGTTTGAAGATAAAGGCCGCTTTAAAACCTACGTACAGGATATTCCGGTCTATCTGATTGTTCACGACCAGCCAGGGCTGCTCGGCGCGGGCGCGCATCTGCGCCAGACGCTGGGGCAGATCCTCTGACAAAAAAGGCGCCGCGCGGCGCCTTTTTGTTATTCCTTACAACCGCATCAGCTGGCGGAATGCTTTAACCCGGCTGCGGCTCACCGGCACCTGAAAATCGAGATCGCGCAGGCGCAAAATGTAGGTGTTGTTAAACCACGGCTCGATCTCGCGGATCTTATTGAGATTCACGCAGTAGGAGCGGTGGCAGCGGAAGAAATGCGCCTCCGGCAGGCGGCTGCAAAACTCGGTAATATTCATCGGCATCACGTACGCCTCTTTGCGCGTGTAGACGAACGTCATCTTCTCGTGCGCTTCGGCGTAGTAAATATCGTTGATATCGGTGACGATAATCCGCTCATCCTTGATGAGATTAATGGTCGCGTTCTCGCGCCCGGCAGGCGCGGCGGCGTGTGGCGCGCTCTGCTGCGCAAAGGCGGCTTCCAGCTTTTGCAGCATCCCGATAATGCGCGACTCCTGATACGGTTTCAGAATGTAGTCGAATGCTTCCAGTTCGAACGCCTCCACCGCATGCTCTTTCCAGGCAGTGATAAACACGATAAACGGCTTGCGGGCGAATTTACTGATGTTCTGCGCCAGCAGCACGCCGTCCAGCGACGGAATATTGATATCGAGAAAAATGGCGTCCACGTCGTGCTGCTGAAGGTATTTCAGCACATCCAGCCCGTCTTCAAACGTGGCGACCACGTCCATCTGGCTGTGGGTTTTAATCAGCCAGTTCAGCTCCTGCTGCGCGAGGACTTCATCCTCGACGATAATCACTTTCATCGCTTTCTCTCTCTACAACAGCGTCGCGGCGCCGGGACGCGGCGGTTGATCCGGCACGTAAAACGCAATCTCGGTGCCCGGCTCCAGGCGGCGAATATGCAGCCCTTCGCCATATAACAGCTTCACCCGATGATGCACGTTAATCAGCCCGATTTTATTTACTGGCATCTCGTTGGTATCCAGCTGTTCGATAATCTGCGGATCGATGCCGTGGCCGGTATCGCGCACCGCGATCCGCACCCGGCTGCCGCTCTGCGCGATGCTAAGCGTCACCACGCCTTTGCCGCGGCACGGTTGAATGCCATGCACAATCGCGTTCTCCACCAGCGGCTGGATCAGCAGGCTGGCGACGCGGCAGTTCACTTCGTCGTCGATATCGTAAATCACGGTCAGCTTGTCGCCGAAGCGCGCCTGCTCAATCGCGATGTAGTCCTTAATCTGGTACAGCTCTTTTTTAATGTCGATCTGCTCGTCGTCTTTCAGCTCGATGTTGTAGCGCAGATACCGCGAGAGGTTAAAAATCAGCTGGCGCGCGGTGTCCGGGTTGAGGCGTATGGACGAAGAAATGGCGTTCAGCGCGTTAAAGAGAAAGTGCGGGTTGATTTTGCTCTGCAACGCGCGCAGCTCCGCTTTATTCGCCATCTCGCGCAACTGCTCGGCGCGCGACACCTCAAGCTGCGTAGAGATGATCTGCGACAGGCCGACGGCCATCTCCTGCAACGAGGAGGTTATCTGATGCGCATGGCAGTAATAGATTTTCAGCGTTCCGGTGACGATGCCTTTCTCCCACAGCGGGATCACCAGCATGGAGTGAATCTCCGGCGTGCGGTGGGCTTCGTCGTTATTCTTGATGATGATTTTGCCGTAGCGGATCGCCTGTTGCGTGGTGGGGCTTAGCGCGTCGCTGTTATCCTGATAATTATGCTCGCCCACGCCCACATAGGCCTGCACCTTTTCGGTATTGGTGATGGCGACCGCGTCGGCGTTGATATCGCGGCGGATAATGTCGCACACCTGACGCAGGGATTCGGTATTCACATGGCGGAACAGCGGCAGCGTTTTGTTGGCGATATCCAGCGCCAGTTTGGCCTGGCGCGCGGCGCTGGCCTCTTTTTCGCCCTCGACGCTTCGCACCAGCAGCACGATAAAGCCGATAGAGACGCTGCCTAAAATCATCGGCACGCCGATTTTCGACACGATATCCAGCCCGAGCGCCGTGGTCGGCGCCCAGACCACCACCAGAATCATGGTCAGCGTTTCGCACAGCATGCCGCCCAGAATGCCCGCGCGCCAGTGCTGCGCTTTCGGCACCTGGCGGCTGATAAGGCCTGAGAGCACGCCTGCGACGATGCTGGTGATAAAACAGGGAATGGCGGTGATGCCGCCAATATCAATCAGGTAACGGTGTAGCCCGGCGATAACGCCCGTGATGATGCCGACCCACGGGCCGAAGAGAATACCGCCGGACATCACGGCGATAATGCGCACGTTCACCAGCGAGCCTTCCACCGGCACCCCGGACCAGGTGCTGAACAGCGCGAACATCGAAAAGATCGCGGTGACCGCCAGCAGCTCTTTCGGCGTGTGGGCGCTCTTATGCAGCAGTTCGCGGAACAGGCGGATGCGAATCAGGAAAAAGAGGCAAATCAGCATTAGCGCCGCGCGGTCAAAGACCGCCAGCAGCATGTCGAAAATCTCGTGCACGGAAAATCCGATGTCTGGCAGGAAAGGGGACATGATAGAAAACCTGACGGCCCTTGACCAGCCGCCAGGTGTTGCCGGTTATGCGCCGTTGAGCTGCTCGCGTCCGGCAGGGGTGAGATCCGCCTCGGTGGCGCGTCCGCTGAAATCGACCTCGAAATCGTCCGGCGCGAAGTCGGGCGGCGAGCGGCCTTCCACAAACGCCGGCCACTGGCGCTTCAGATAGGCGTCGTTTTTCTCACACCACGGGGCGGCGGCGATATACATCACGTTGCTGTCGAACTCGCCCTGATGCTCGTTTTCCACCGCATGAATAACATCGCAGTGCCAGAACACGGTATCGCCCGGCGCCATATCGGGAATTGAGGAAATCCCGGTCAGTAAAAGGGGATGCCAGCGTTCGTTAATGGATAATGCACGGCCCGGCTTCGCGTCGCACAGCGAATCGTCCGGCACATCGTCCTGCAACGCGCGCAGCAGGATATACGCCATCGCGTTCGCCACCGGCAGCAGCGTCAGCGTACCGCCGTGCTTGCGCTGCTCGGAGAGCGCCGTCCAGCCCTGGAAGGTACGGAACATGGAGCAGACGGCAGGCGAGGGGATCTCACGCGCCTCGACGCGTCCTTCCGCCTCAAACGGGTTGTAGCGCTGCCACTCGCCGCTGAAAACGTGACGGTAAACGTGACGGAAATTTTCATCAAGCCAGCGCTCCACCGAGCCGCCATCGACATGCGGCGAGAGTCCGAGCGACGACGAGCGCGGCGGACGGCGGCGGGTGCGGTCGGCGTAAGTCACCACGCGATTCGGGTCAAAATGTTGTTTGTCCTGGCTTTCGGTCTGCCAGAGATTATTCAGAAACACCTGAGCGGCTTTCATGCGCTCGTGCTGGCGCGCTTCCACCTGCGGCTTCGACCAGTAAATGCCGTAAATCTGCGGCTTACTGTCGGCAAGTGTGCCGAAATAGTTATCTTCCGCCGCGTTCTTGAGCTTTTCGACAAAATCGTTACGCGCCAGATAATCGCCCACCTCCTGGTTCCAGGCGCGCGCCTGATTTTCCGGGAATACGCCTTTGATAACACAGCAGCCGCGTTCGCGGATGCGGGCTTTCTGCGCGTCGCTGATGCGGCCGTTAATAATGTCGTCGGCCAGGATCTGCGGCACCGGGCTTTCGCCGCGGGCGGTTTCGCTTTTGATGGTTTCTATCTGGCGCGCGATATCGGCTTCCAGGTCGGCAAACACGGCCTGATAGTTCGGCAGCGCCTGGCGCAAGCGCTGTTTTATCTCACGGATAGCGGCGGGAAGATCGGGAATGTGCAGGGTCATAGCAGGTACTCCGGCAATCGGGAAAAAGGGTTATTGTTTTGTTGCGTCGAAGTTAATATAGCCGTGCTGTGTCAAATAAAACAGGGTTAACTTTCAAATGAAAGTTCCCGTTTTTTTGTTCCGTAACTTTTTTTGCGCTGGCCTCTCGACAGCGGAAAATTTTCCAGGCTATGTTCTTAGAGCCGCATCAGCGGCAGCGTCGCTCGGACGGTCCGGGCGCTTACGTCACTTCGAGGAACCTATGGCTGATTTCAGTCCTAAACGCCGTTTTTCGCGTATCGAACGCCTTCCCCCTTACGTTTTTAACATCACTGCTGAGCTGAAAATGGCTGCGCGTCGGCGCGGCGAAGATATTATCGATTTCAGCATGGGCAACCCGGACGGCCCCACGCCGCCGCATATCGTCGAAAAACTTTGCACCGTGGCCCAGCGCCCGGACACGCACGGTTACTCCACCTCGCGCGGTATTCCGCGTCTGCGCCGCGCCATTTCGCGCTGGTATCAGGAGCGTTACGAGGTTGAGATCGATCCGGAAACCGAAGCCATTGTCACCATCGGGTCGAAAGAGGGGCTGGCGCACCTGATGCTCGCCACGCTCGATCACGGCGACACGGTGCTGGTGCCGAACCCGAGCTATCCGATCCACATCTACGGCGCGGTTATCGCTGGCGCGCAGGTGCGCTCGGTGCCGCTGGTGGAGGGCGTGGATTTCTTCAACGAGCTGGAACGCGCGATCCGCGAAAGCTACCCGAAGCCGAAAATGATGATTTTAGGTTTTCCGTCGAACCCGACGGCGCAGTGCGTGGAGCTGGCGTTTTTCGAAAAAGTGGTGGCGCTGGCGAAGCGTTATGACGTGCTGGTGGTGCACGATCTGGCTTACGCCGATATCGTCTATGACGGCTGGAAAGCGCCGTCCATCATGCAGGTGCCGGGCGCGCGCGACGTGGCGGTTGAGTTCTTCACGCTCTCCAAAAGCTACAACATGGCAGGCTGGCGCATCGGCTTTATGGTGGGCAATCAGGAACTGGTCAGCGCGCTGGCTCGCATCAAAAGCTATCACGACTACGGCACCTTTACGCCGCTCCAGGTGGCGGCCATCGCCGCGCTGGAAGGGGATCAGCAGTGCGTGCGCGATATCGCCGAACAGTATAAACGCCGCCGCGACGTGCTGGTGAAAGGGCTGCACGAGGCGGGCTGGATGGTGGAATGCCCGAAAGCGTCGATGTACGTCTGGGCGAAAATCCCGGAGCCTTACGCGGCGATGGGCTCGCTGGAGTTTGCCAAAAAGCTGCTTCAGGACGCGAAAGTCTGCGTCTCGCCGGGGATTGGTTTTGGCGACTACGGCGATACCCACGTGCGCTTCGCGCTGATTGAAAACCGCGATCGCATCCGCCAGGCGGTGCGCGGGATAAAAGCGATGTTCCGGGCCGACGGGCTGCTACCGGCAGGTACGAAGAACGCCGCGGCGCAGGACGCCGAATAAAAAAACAGGAGCCAGTGGCTCCTGTTTTTTTTACTCAGGTGTTTTACTAAATCATCAGGGCGAACGTGCCGGCCCACAACAGTAAAATCACCGATACGCCCATAAAGAAATATTTCACGTTACATCGCTCCGCATGCCTGAAAACATGCCTGAATCAATACGCAAGGTCACAGTATAGAGAGATGAAGCCGCAGCCGATTCACTTTGGGACTATTCCCCATCGGCGGCTACCGCTCTCTGGAAATCGAGCGCGTCAAATGACGTCAGCGGGCGCTAATGTAATCCTTTATTTCAGAGGTGACAAGCGACGCGCGGCACAGGGGCCGGAAATTTTTTCACTCACCATTTTTCCTTAAAAAACAATAAAAAATAAATTAATCACGGTGCGTAATTCCAAATTTCTGGAGCTTGTCAGCAGCCTCGTTTATCGGGATTGTGGCGTTTTGAAAAACAGGAGCGCGTATGAAAATCAGCAAGGCGAATGCGGAACATTATTTGTGGGGCGGCGACTGCGACGGCTGGCATCTGGTAAAAAGCCAGGGTCTGAGCGTTATCCATGAGCGGATGCCCGGCGGGCGCGCCGAGCAGCGCCACTACCATGAGCAGTCGCGCCAGTGCTTTTTTGTGCTGAGCGGCGTGCTGACGATGGAGCTGAACGGCGAGCGCGTAACGCTTGCGCCTGGCGAAGCGATAGAAATCCCGCCGCAGGCGCCGCATCAGGCGCGCAACGACGCGCCAGAGGCGGTGGAGTTTTTGGTTATCTCCCAGCCGACCACGCGCGGCGACCGGGTGGATCTCACAACCAGCCCGAGCGTTTAAGCTTCCAGTAAAGCAGATAACAGATGGCGATGGTGCCGCCGATGGTCACCGGATACCCGAACGCCGAGCGTATCTCCGGCATATTTTCAAAGTTCATGCCGTACATACTGAAGATAACGGTCGGCACCACCAGGATTGCCCCCCAGCCCGCGAGCTTTTTCACCACCTCGTTCTGCTGAACGGTAACCAGCGCCAGGTTCACATGCATGGCGCTGGTCAGCATCTCACGCATATCTTCCGCGTCCATGACCACATGATGCGCGTGATCCTGTACGTCGCGCAGGTAGGGGCGCAGCGTCTTCGGCACGATATCTTCATGCAGGCGAATCAGCTGGTTGCAGATCTCATCGACCGGCAGCGCGGCGTTACGAATCGCCAGCAACTGGCGACGCAGCGTATAGACCTGCTGCACCGCCTGCTTGTCAAACTCGGTGCGGAACATCGTATCTTCCATCTCGCCGATGCGGCTGGTGAGCGAAGAGGTGATTTCCAGATAGTTATCGACGATAAAATCGAGCAGGCAGTAGAGCGCGTAGCCCGGCCCAATCGCCAGCATGTCGGGTTTTTCCTCGGCGCGGGCACGGATAGGCGCATAACTTTCCGAGGCACCGTGGCGCACCGTTATCAGAAAGTTTTTCCCGATAAACAGATGCGTTTCACCAAACTCTATCTGCTCCTGACGGTTCATCCACGCGGTTTTCACCACCATAAACAGCGATTCGCCATACTGTTCGATTTTCGGGCGCTGATGGGCGGTAAGGGCATCTTCAATCGCGAGCTCGTGCAGGCCGAATTCCTGCTGAATGATATGCATAAACGGCGCATCGGGCTGCCAGAGCCCCAGCCAGATAAAGGCGTCCGGATCTTCAATCGCCTCGCTGATATCTTCGAGGTTAATCACTTCCGGCTTCTTGTCGCGCCGGTACACCATGCTGTTAACAATCATTTTTTCATCCCTGGCGGTACGCTTATCGGGTAACTATAAACAGCGTGGGCGCGGGCTTCCTCTTTTTCGCAACAATTCAGCCGATTCTGGCGCTTAAAACATTTCCACCAGCCGACGCACCGACGGCGAGCGTTCGAATTTACGCCAGGCCAGCGCGATATCGGTTTTCAGCGTCTGATCGCTGAGCCGGTGGAATGTCACCTCCGGATGCCCGATGCACTGCATTGAGACCGGCACCAGCGTGAAGCCGAACCCCGCCGCCACCATGCTGAGCGAGGAAGAGAGCTGCGAAGCCTGCTGGCTGTCCGCAGGCGTCAGACCCGCGCGCAGGCAGGCGTTAAACACCAGCTCATACAGCCCAGGCGCCACCTCGTGTGGGAAAAGAATAAGCGGCGTGCCGGCCAGTTCGCTCAGCGCCACTTCATCACGCCCGCTCAGCGGATGGCTGCGGTGGAGCGCCGCCACCATCGGCTCTATATCAATCAGGCGCAGGTTAAACGCTTTGCTGCTCTCGCACGGCAGGCGGACAAACGCGGCGTCCAGCAAGCCTTCTTCCAGATCGTGCATCAGCGAGGCCATATTGGCCTCCTGTTGCAGCAGCGTAATAGCCGGGTAACGGTGCTGAAATTCATGCAGCAGCGAAAAGATATGCGGATGAAACGCGTTAGAGCTGCTGATGCCTATCGAGAGCGTGCCGTTGACGCCACGGGCAATGCCGCGCGTTTTCTCCAGCGCCGCGTCGCTAAGCGCCAGTATCTGGCAGGCGTCCTGATAAAAGGCCTCGCCGGCCTCGGTAAGCTCCACGCCGCGCGTCAGACGGCGCAGCAGCGGCGTGCCCACTTCGCGCTCAAGACGCTGGATCTGTTGACTGAGCGGCGGCTGAGAAATACCCAGTAATTCAGCGGCACGGGTGAAGTGCCGCGTCTGGGCTACCGCCACGAAATAACGCAAATATCGAAGTTCCATATCAAATACGACTCAAACCGGGATGCTTTCTATATTGGAACCCTGCGCTGAATCGCGTCAACATTTGATTAATCTTTCTTACGGAATATGAGTGAGGATCAGTGCAATGAGCCATGCAACCGATTGTTCTTGCGAGCAAAGCTTGCTGGAAACCGTGCGGGCGCTACGGGATAAAGATACAGAATGTGTGATATATCAAACATCCATGATGAGCGCTCTGCTCAGTGGGGTTTATGAAGGCAATACCACCATCGCGGATCTCCTGACCAAAGGCGATTTTGGCCTCGGCACCTTTAACGAACTCGACGGCGAACTCATCGCCTTCAGCCATGAAGTTCACCAGCTGCGCGCCGACGGCAGCGCCCGTGAAGCGCAGCCCGACCAGAAAACGCCGTTCGCGGTAATGACCTGGTTTAAACCGCATTACCGTCAGCGCTTCGACCGGCCGATGAGCCGCCAGCAGATCCATGACGTGATAGACCGCCAGGTGCCGTCCGACAACATCTTCTGCGCGTTGCGCATCGACGGCCACTTCCGCCATGCCCACACCCGCACGGTGCCGCGCCAGACGCCGCCGTATCGCGCGATGACCGACGTGCTGGACGACCAGCCGGTGTTCCGCTTCGACGGCCGCGACGGCGTCCTCGTGGGGTTCCGCACGCCGCAGCATATGCAGGGCATCAACGTCGCGGGCTACCACGAACATTTCATCACCGACGATCGTCAGGGGGCGGGCACCTGCTCGACTACCAGCTGGAGAACGGCGTTCTTACCTTCGGGGAGATCCACAAGCTGATGATCGATTTGCCGACGGACCCGGCGTTCCTCAACGCCAATCTGCATCCCGACAACCTCGATGCGGCCATCCGCTCGGTTGAAAACTAACAGTCTGAAAGGGGAAATATCATGGATAACGAAAACCGGATGCGCCAGTGGGCGCACGGCGCCGACATGGTGGTCGGCCAGCTTGAAGCCCAGGGCGTAAAACAGGTCTTCGGCATTCCCGGCGCGAAGATCGATAAGGTCTTCGATTCCCTGCTGGATTCCACTATCCAGATTATCCCGGTGCGTCACGAGGCGAATGCGGCGTTCATGGCCGCCGCCGTCGGGCGTATCACCGGCAAAGCCGGGGTGGCGCTGGTTACCTCCGGGCCGGGGTGCAGCAACCTCATCACCGGCATGGCGACCGCCAACAGCGAAGGCGACCCGGTGGTCGCGCTCGGCGGGGCGGTGCGTCGCGCGGATAAAGCGCGCCAGGTGCATCAAAGCATGGATACCGTGGCGATGTTCAGCCCGGTAACGAAATATTCCGTAGAGGTCTCGTCCTCAGACGCTATCGCGGAAGTGGTTTCCAACGCCTTTCGCGTGGCGGAGCATGGCAGACCGGGCAGCGCCTTCGTGAGCCTGCCGCAGGATATCGTCGATCAGCCCGCCCAGGGCAACATTCTGCCTGCGGGCAACGCGCCGCAGGTGGGGCCTGCGCCGGATGCCGCTATCGATCATGTGGCCGGGCTCATTCGCAACGCCAAAAACCCGGTCATTCTGCTGGGCCTGATGGCGAGCCAGACGGAGAACAGCCGCGCGCTGCACCGACTGCTGGAGAAAAGCCATATTCCGGTCACCAGTACCTACCAGGCGGCGGGCGCGGTGAATCAGGAGCATTTCACGCGCTTTGCGGGCCGCGTCGGGCTTTTCAACAACCAGGCGGGCGACCGACTGCTGCATCTGGCAGATCTCATCATCTGCATCGGCTACAGCCCGGTGGAATATGAACCCGCCATGTGGAATCGCGGTAACGCGACGCTGGTGCACATCGACGTGCTGCCAGCCTATGAAGAGAGCCACTACGCGCCGGAAATCGAGCTGGTGGGGGATATCGCCGGCACGCTGGAAAAACTGGCCGGGCGTATCGAACAGCCGCTGGTGTTAAGCGACCGGGCCTCAGAGATCCTTATCGACCGCCAGAATCAGCGCGAGCTGCTGGCGCGCCGGGGGGCGCAATTAAACCAGTTCGCGCTGCATCCGCTGCGCATCGTGCGGGCCATGCAGGACATCATCAACAACGATGTGACGCTCACCGTGGATATGGGCAGCTTCCACATCTGGATTGCGCGCTATCTCTACAGCTTCCGCGCCCGTCAGGTGATGATTTCAAACGGTCAGCAGACCATGGGCGTGGCGCTGCCGTGGGCCATCGGCGCATGGCTGGTGGAGCCTTCGCGCAAAGTGGTGTCGGTCTCCGGCGACGGCGGTTTCCTGCAATCGAGCATGGAGCTGGAAACCGCGGTGCGCCTGAAAGCCAATGTGTTACACATCATCTGGGTGGATAACGCCTACAATATGGTGGCGATTCAGGAAGAGAAAAAATACCAGCGGCTCTCGGGCGTGAGCTTCGGGCCGGTGGATTTCAAGGTTTACGCCGAAGCGTTCGGCGCTGCCGGGTTCGCGGTGGAAAGCGCCGAGGCGCTGGAGCCGACACTGCGCGCCGCGATGGATGTCGACGGGCCGGCGGTCGTCGCCATTCCGGTGGACTACAGCGATAACCCGCTGCTGATGGGCCAGCTCCATCTCAGCCAGATTCTCTGACTTACCAAAAGGAACGGATTATGAAAAAAGTAGCACTGGTTACCGGCGCAGGGCAGGGGATTGGTAAAGCCATCGCCCTCCGACTGGTCAAAGACGGTTTTGCGGTCGCGATTGCCGATTACAACGCCGAAACGGCCAATGCCGTGGCGCAGGAGATTAACGAGCAGGGCGGCAGCGCCGTGGCGGTGACCGTGGATGTCTCGAAGCGCGACCAGGTGTTCGCAGCCGTAGAACAGACCCGCAAAGCGCTCGGCGGCTTCGACGTTATCGTCAACAACGCCGGGATCGCGCCGTCAACGCCGATTGAGACGATCACCGAAGACGTTATCGACAGGGTCTACAACATCAACGTCAAAGGCGTTATCTGGGGCATGCAGGCGGCGATTGAAGCGTTCAAAGCCGAAGGGCATGGCGGGAAAATTATCAACGCCTGTTCGCAGGCGGGCCACGTCGGCAACCCGGAGCTGGCTGTGTACAGCTCCAGTAAATTCGCGGTGCGCGGGCTGACCCAGACCGCCGCGCGCGATTTAGCGCCGCTCGGCATCACCGTAAATGGCTTCTGCCCGGGCATTGTGAAAACGCCAATGTGGGCTGAAATCGACCGTCAGATCTCCGAAGCCGCCGGCAAACCGCTCGGCTACGGCACCGAAGCGTTCGCCAAACGCATCACGCTTGGCCGCCTCTCCGAGCCGGAAGATGTCGCCGCCTGCGTTTCGTTCCTGGCAGGCCCGGACTCCGACTACATGACCGGCCAGTCACTGCTGATCGACGGCGGTATGGTATTTAGTTAATCCTTATCATCTACCTTTTTCGGCATGTCCGAAAACCCACCGTTTCTGCGGTGGGTTTTTTTATGGGGATGTAAAACAGGACTGAGATGCCTCAGGTGCCAGTTAACGCCGTACATACCCGCTACAAATGACGTTAATCAGTCTTTGCTCTGCAACAGAAAGCGATAAATCAGGCCGCCCACTACGCCGCCCACCATCGGGACTACCCAGAAAACCCACAGTTGCTGTAAAGCCCAGCCGCCCTGGAAAATAGCGACTGCGGTGCTTCTTGCCGGGTTCACCGAGGTATTAGTAACGGGAATGCTGATCAGATGAATCAGCGTCAGGGCGAGACCAATCGCCAGCGGCGCAAATTTCGCTGGCGCGTTTTTATCCGTTGCGCCGTGGATAATCAGCAGGAAGAACGCCGTCAGCACCAGTTCAGTCAGGATGGCTGCCGAGAGGCTATAACCATCCGGCGAATGTTCGCCATAGCCGTTGGCGGCAAAGCCGCTGGCGACGGCGTCAAAGCCCGGTTTGCCGCTCGCTATCGCATACAGTACGCCTGCCGCGGCAATACCGCCGATGACCTGGGAAATGATGTAAGGAATCACATCCCAAAAGGTAATGCGACCACCCGCCCAGAGGCCTAACGTGACGGCCGGGTTAAAATGTCCGCCGGAAATATGCCCTACGGCATACGCCATTGTCAGGACAGTCAGACCAAACGCCAGCGCAACCCCTGTAAAACCAATGCCCAGTTCGGGATAAGCCGCAGCCAGCACAGCGCTCCCGCAGCCACCAAATACCAGCCAGAATGTGCCGAAAAACTCAGCCGCACCTTTTCTCAACATATGAATGTTCCTTATTTGTATTATTACCAATAACTGTTTATTTAACGGCGGAACATCATAGCGTTTAAAATTAATAACAGAATCTCGCGTTGTTCTTATTCTGGACAAAAATATTAAGACTTGTGTAGAGATGATGTTTTATGTGATTAAATTGAGGTTAAATGAGCGTGCTGTTAGGGTGTCGTTGGGTTTATGTATAAATCAGCAGGCTATATTAAATTTACACAGGACATTATGGATGGCAGACGCTGTTAAGGCGGGCGACCTCTCGCGTCTACTCAAAACGAACATGTTGTTGGTGAGCTTGAACGTTCCGGTAAGTTTGGCTGATATATTTAGTTTCTAAGATGAATTTATTCTCTTGGTGCTAACTATTAAGGATACGTTTTACAGAACGCCTCATATTCGGTGTTCAGCTCACATAATTCAAAATCTGAAAATGTCTCACAGGCTGACAACTCCTGATGACGTGGCGCCTCGTTTTCTTTTGTGATTTTTTTATAACGATTTTTCAGTGCTGAGATGAGTCCGGCAGGGATATCGTTATCATTCAAAGGATCATTCTTAGCGCAGATAAAATAAAACATTGCCGCTTTTAATGGATATAAAGATAACGCTGAATGGTTTTCACACAAGTAATTAATTGCGTAGGGTCTGTATTTATCTGACAGAAGCAGTCTATCCAGACAAAAGGATTTAAACAGTCCATTTTGTATAAACGTCGATTCTACTATTTTCTTTCTGAAATACGCTGATACTTCTGCATCAATCACATCGAGCTTACGTAGATAATGATCGGCCTCTTCTGAACCTTCATCTTCACAATCACAATTGATATACCATGGGTCTATATGACCTTGTTTAAGATAAAGAATCAGGCCATCAATCAGTTTGTTTTTTAATTCCAGGGGCGTTTCATTTTTGGTTAACCTGCAAGAATAATGTACTGCTAAAGGTGTGTAACGATAAAAATAGAAAGAATAAGTGCACATTGTTTTATACAGGTCAGGGTAACAATAAGATAATACTACATGAGGCGACACAGGTAATCATATGTTTTGTCGCGTTTTAAGTGATGCGTCAGGCCAGCCGGTATTTTCGCGAGAGAGTGATAGCTTCATAAATCGTATTTATCGTTTAAAATTTGCAGATTGCATGGGATAATGTTGCCCTGGCTGAAATTTATAGCGGATAATCTCTCCCGATTGACAATCCTCTGGCGGTTGATGATAACCCCTTATCGGCCTTATATGTCAAAGAATTTAAAGAAATGCAGGCAGAGCGGGATGCTTTCAAATCTTAACAGGCAGAGAGGAAAGCGATAGCCTCCAGCGCATAAAGGCTGACGAAAATAGCAGATAAGCCCTGATTCCTTTTTGTATCTTCACGAGAATATATTCAGCGTTCTTTCTCATCAATCCATGCAATTAAATCGGCGAGGTTATTCTCAGAAAAAACGGCTATACCATGTGCAGAGAGTAGCGATGCTGCGACGCCCATACCTGACTTGCGCCGGCCACTAAATGAACCGTCATAGATAAACTGGCTACCGCATGTTGGGCTGCCGTCCGTTAACAGCGCAGCGGTACAGCCCGTATCCTGCGCCGTGCGTAGCGCCAGCCAGGCGCCAAGCTGATAGTGCTCTGTTACATCTTTTCCTGTAATTTCAATTATTCTGTCCTGAGTTTTATTATCACCAGAAACAATCTCAGCCGGAGGGCGTGGAGTGGGTAAACCCGCAGCCAGTTCAGGACAGTGGATCACGAGACGCTGCTCTTTCTGCCAACGCCGCAGCTGATCGATCATCTGTGCTTTTTCGCTCCCGTCATAGCGCACTTTAAATCCCATCAGACAGGCACTTACCAGTATTTTATTTATCATCGTAATTGGACATCAGGTCTAATGATACTTAAATGATATCAGCTTCTTTTTTACATAAAAATGCCTTTGGCAGCAACTATTTAGATTATGGAAAGTTTAGGGACGTCCGGGGCAGTCGCACCACTATTCAGCTGCAAGGCGCCACACCGCAGCCACAAAAAGAATGGCCGGATTTCAGTGTCTTTTTTTGAAAACACCGGGAAAAAACTTTTACTCGCCAGTCCAGCACCAGAATCAGACTCTACGCATCGTCGGTTAATTACAGGGGAAAGTCAGATGTCACGGTTTGCAGGTAAAAATATATTAATTACGGGGCGACCACTGGTATTGGTCTCGCGGATGCCAGCCGTATTGTGCAGGGTAATAGTTACCGGGCGTAATGCTGCAGCACTGAGGCTGCTGCTGCCAGCATTGAAGCATCTACACTCCCTAAACGGAGGTGGTGCCGATGAAAAAGTCACGATTCACCGAAGAGCAGATCGTTTTTGCCCCGAAGCAGGCCGAACTGGGGATGTCCGTGCCGGAGGTCTGTCGTAAGCTGGAAATTTCTGATGCCACGTTCTATACATGGCGCAAGAAATATGGTGGGATTTCTCCTTCTGAATTAAAGCACATGCGGCAGCTTGAGGAAGAGAATCTTAGGCTGAAGAAGCTGATTGCCGATCTCAGTCTCGACAAAACCATGCTCCAGGATGTGCTGGCAAAAAAGAACTGATGCTGGCGCTTCTGCGCGAATGGGGCCGGAGCCTGCAGGTACGCTATGGGGCCAGCGAGAGGCAGGTCTGTTTTGCATTACAGGTCAGCTGCAGCTCTTTCCGCTATCGTTCTGTGGCGGCAGACGACTTCGTATCAGGGAGAGCACCGAAACCCGGATCCACTATGGCTATCACCGGGTTCACGTCATGCTCAGGCGGGAGGTCTGGCGAGATAATCACAAACGCATTTATCGACTCTACAGCGAGCAGGGTCTGTCCCCGCGTCTCAAACACCCACGCCGGAATAATTCGGCACAGCGTCGACAGCCTCAGCTTCATGGACGGTATCCGCATCATGTCTGGGGTATGGACTTTGCCTTTGACGTCTTATTTAACAGGCGTCGGTTACATCTGCTGACATCTACACATGTAAATGCTTGGTGGAATTGCGTGGTCCAGAATCTGCGCTCAACGGAGGTTGCAGAGATGATGAACACCATTGCGCTCAAACGTCCTTTACCCACTTGCTGAAAAACGATAACGGCTCAGAATTTTCAGGAAAAATACTGGACAAATGGGGGTATGAACAAGGGAGCCGTATAGACTTCTCTCGACCGGGAACACCTACGGACAATGCCACGGTGCAAAATCAAGGCCTGGCGCATACACTATAACCAAAAGCATCACCATTCTGCACTGGGATGGATGACCACTTCCGACATTGCCGAGAATCTGCTGGTTACTAGAATATGCAGTCAGACTTAAGCTGGTATCCCTGATTATGGCTGGAGCATATTCGGGAGTAGGGTCACAAACCGACATTACTAACTGGCGGTTGTATCTAATACTGGGGGCAGCTCAATTACCGTCTGTCATTTTAAAGGGCTTCGCAGCAGCCTTCGCATTTCTTACCTTTAACTCAGTGGGCGGCATAGTAAAATCCTCGGCTGATGGTATCTGCATTATCGAACCAAACATACCAACAATTGTAACAACATGACACTGTGGATTTTGTGGGACTACTAGAGACACAGGTGGACTATGGGGCTGAAATAAATTACTGAATAGAATGCATAAAGTAGAATTTGAGATACGTTAAGAGACTGGCATTTGGCGTCCCCTGCAGGAATCGAACCTGCAACTAGCCCTTAGGAGGGGCTCGTTATATCCATTTAACTAAGGGGACGAGGCGGCGTCAGTATACCGATTTTTACACCGCCGTTAAGGGCTTAGCCGCCTGTTCGGTTAAACAATCGCCATCGTCAGCGTTTTTGTGAGCCGCGCCCGCTTTCGTTTTCACGCGCTTCCTGTTCTTTTTTCAGGCGCGCTTTCTCTTCTGATTTCTTCTTATTGCTCATGTCGTTACGGATCTGCGCATGGCTTAACAGCGCGAAGATAAACGTACCGCCGATGATGTTGCCCGCAAGCGTCGGCAGGGCGAACGGCCAGAAGAATTCGCTCCAGTGGATAGTGCCGTTAAACACGAGGTACAGGATCTCGACGGTGCCGACCACGATATGCGTTGTGTTGCCGAGCGCGATAAGCCAGGTCATCAGGATAATCACCACAATCTTCGCCGCACCCGCAGACGGGAACATCCACACCATGGTCGCGATGATCCAGCCGGAGATAATCGCGTTAGCGAACATCTCGCCAGGCGAGTTGTGCATCACTTCCGTGCCGATGGTCACAAACGCGTCGCGCGTCGCCTCATCAAAAATCGGCATAAACTCAAACGCCAGCGCCGCAAGGCCGGTGCCGACGATATTCCCGAGCAGCACCACGCCCCAGAGCCGCAGCAACAGCAGCATATTGGTGCCGGTCGGGTTCTGCATCACCGGCAGCACCGCCGTGACGGTGTTCTCGGTAAAGAGTTGCTGGCGCGCCATGATGACGATAATAAAACCAAAGGTGTAGCCGAGACTTTCCAGTAAAAATCCGCCGGGAATGCCTTCCAGGTGCACATGGAAAATCCCTTTGGCCAGCAGCGACGCGCCCATCGACAGCCCGGCGGCGATGGCCGACCAGAACAACGCCATCGCGTCGCGCTCCATCTCTTTCTCGCCGTCCTGGCGAATATGCTCGTGGATCGCCATCGCGCGCGACGGCAGCGCCTCTTCATCCACTTCTATCTCTTCGCCGCTCTTTTTCTCTTCGCTCTCGACTTCCAGCTCATCCGCGTCGTCGATTTTTTCCTCGCCGATTTTGTCCATATGGGGTTCCTGTCAGGTTAGGGGGCTTCGTTAAGCGTAGCGCGTCGGCGGCTGTTATCCGGAAAAACAGACAATTCGGCCTGCGCGGTGGCGATTTCGCGCGCTATCGCACGGGGTTTCGCCACCTGTGCGGCGCGTGAGGTGGCCGCGTCATTCCCCTGTGGTACTATTCCCGACTCGCCTGAAAGGAGCCGCCCCATGTTAGAAGCCCGGAATCTTGCCTGCATACGCGATGAGCGGCTGCTGTTTCGCGCGCTCTCGTTTCGCGTGTCGCCGGGAGATATCGTGCACGTGACCGGCGCGAACGGGGCCGGGAAAACCTCACTGCTGCGCCTGCTGGTGGGGCTGGCGCGCCCGGAAGAGGGCGATATCTGCTGGCGCGGCGAACCGCTGGCGCACACGCGTTCAGCCTTTCATCAGGAACTCCTGTGGCTCGGCCATCTGCCGGGCATCAAAGCGGCGCTTACCGCCGATGAAAATCTCGCGTTTTATCACCCGCACACCCGTCGCGAGGCGCGCTGGCAGGCGCTCGCCGCCATCGGGCTTGGCGGCTATGAAGATCTGCCGGTTGAGCAGCTCTCAGAAGGCCAGCAGCGCCGCGTGGCGCTGGCGCGTCTGTGGCTCAGCGACGCGTCGCTGTGGGTGCTGGATGAACCGCTGACGGCGCTTGATGCCGCCGGCGTGGCGAGGCTGACGGCGCGTCTGGAGGCGCACGCGGCACGCGGCGGGGCGGTGGTAGTCACCACTCACCAGCCGCTGGCGCTTAACGTCGCGCATCGCACGTTAACCCTGACGCCGGAGCCCGCCGCATGATGGGCCGCATTATTCGCCGCGAGCTGCGCCTTGCCGCGCGTCATCGTGCGGAGCTCCTTAACCCGCTGTGGTTCTTTCTGGTGGTGATTGTATTGTTCGCGCTCGGCGCAGGCCCGGAGCCACAACTGCTCGCGCGCATCGCGCCGGGCGTGGTGTGGGTGGCGGCGCTGCTCGCCTCGCTGCTGGCGATGGACCGGCTGTTTCGCGACGACGCGCGCGATGGCGCGCTCGAACAACTGATGCTGCTGCCAACGCCGCTGCCGGTGGTGGTTATCGCGAAAGTGACCGCTCACTGGGTGGCGACCGGGCTGCCGCTGGTGGTGCTCTCGCCGCTGGCGGCGCTGCTGATGGGATTGAACGGACATGCGGCGCTGACGCTGATGTTGACGCTGTTGCTCGGCACGCCGACGCTGAGCTTTCTCGGTGCGCTGGGCGCGGCCCTGACGGCCGGGCTGCGGCGCGGCGGCATACTGCTGAGCCTGATTATTCTGCCGCTGGCGATCCCGCTGCTGATTTTCTCCACCGCCGCGGTGGACGCCGCCATGATGCAGCTTCCGGTCGGCGGCTTTTTCGCGATCGCCGGCGCGTTTTTGACGGGAAGCGTCACGCTCTTGCCGTTTGCCACCGCAGCGGCGCTGCGTATCAGTATTCAGTAGGCCCGCGCGTGCGGGCGATAACGTTTATGTGAGCAACAACATGTGGAAATTCTTACACCCCTGGGCCCGGCCTGAGCGGCTCTACGGGCTTTGCCGACGGCTGACGCCGTGGTTCGCGTGGCTGAGCGCAGTCCTGCTCGCGACGGGCTGCGTCTGGGGGTTTGTCTTCGCGCCGCCCGACTACCAGCAGGGCGACAGCTACCGCATCATGTATCTGCACGTCCCGGCGGCGATGGGATCGATGGGCATTTACGCCTCAATGGCGATCGCGGCGTTTATCGGGCTGGTGTGGCAGAACCGGGCGGCCGATCTTGGCGTGATGGCGATGGCGCCGGTAGGCGCGGTCTATACCTTTATTGCACTGACGACCGGCTCCGCCTGGGGTAAACCGATGTGGGGCACCTGGTGGATCTGGGATGCGCGGCTTACCTCCGAGCTGGTGCTGCTGTTTTTATACGCGGGAGTGATCGCCCTCTGGCACGCCTTTGACGACCGCCGCCTCGCGGGCCGCGCCGCGGGCGTACTGGTGCTGGTGGGCGTGGTGAACCTGCCCATTATTCACTACTCGGTGGAGTGGTGGAACACGCTGCATCAGGGCTCCACCGATATGCAACAGAGCATCGACCCGAGCATGCGCGCGCCGCTGCGCTGGAATCTCGCCGGTTTTCTGTGCCTGTTTGTCACGCTCACGCTGATGCGCCTCGGCAATTTGCTGCTGCTTCAGGATCGCCATCGCCCGTGGGTGGCGGCAGTGCTGGAGAAAAAATCATGACCGCCGCGCTGACCACGTTTTTCCTGATGGGCGGCTACGCCTTTTACGTCTGGCTGGCGGCGGCGATGACCATCATTCCGCTGGCGCTGCTGATAGCGCATACATGTTTCGCACGTCGCGCGCTACGCCGGGAGATCGCGAAACGTCAGGCGCGCGAGCGCCGGCGCCAGGGCGCGGAGGTGTCGCGATGAACTCACGTCGTAAAACGCGCCTGTGGGTCGCGCTCGCCGTGCTGGCGGGCCTCGGGCTGACGCTTGCGCTGGTGCTCTATGCGCTGCGCGCCAATATCGATCTTTTCTATACGCCGGGCGAAATCCTCTACGGCAAAGGCGCTGCGCAGGAGAAGCCGGAGCCGGGCCAGCGTCTGCGCGTCGGCGGCATGGTGATGCCAGGGAGTGTGAAGCGCGACAGCCAGAGCCTGAAGGTGAGCTTCCGGCTCTATGACGCGCGCGGCGTGGTGGATGTCGATTACGACGGCATTCTGCCCGATCTGTTTCGTGAAGGGCAGGGCGTGGTGGCGCAAGGCGTGCTGGGCGAAGATCAGCGCATTCACGCCCGCGAAGTGCTGGCGAAGCATGACGAAAACTATACGCCGCCGGAGGTGAAAGCGGCGATGGACGTCAACCACTCGCGCCCGGCAGCGGCGTATAAGGATAACCGCCCATGATGCCGGAAATCGGTAACTTCTTGCTGTGCCTCGCCGCCGGGCTGGCGCTGCTGCTCACGCTCTGGCCGCAGTGGGGCGCGATGCGTCAGGCGCCGCGCCTGATGGCGCTGGCGCGCCCGCTCGCCTGTGCGCTCTTTGCCTGCTTGCTGGGCGCGTTCTTGATCCTCGTGCACGCCTTTGTGGTGAATGATTTCACGGTGCTCTATGTGGCGAGCAATTCCAACACCGAGTTGCCGGTCTGGTATCGCGTGGCGGCGACCTGGGGCGCGCATGAAGGATCGCTGCTGCTGTGGGTGCTGTTGATGGGCGCGTGGACGTTTGCAGTGGCTATCTTCAGCCGCGGGATGCCGCAGGAGGCGATCGCCCGCGTGCTGTCAGTGATGGGCGGGATTAATTTCTGCTTCCTGCTCTTTATTCTGCTGACCTCAAACCCCTTCACCCGCACGCTGCCGGAATTTCCGATTGAAGGGCGCGATCTCAACCCGCTGCTTCAGGATATCGGGCTGATTTTTCATCCGCCGCTGCTGTATATGGGCTATGTCGGGTTTTCGGTCGCGTTCGCCTTTGCCGTGGCGTCGCTCTTAACGGGGCGGCTCGACACCGCCTGGGCGCGCTGGTCGCGCCCGTGGACGCAGGCGGCATGGGTGTTTCTGACCATCGGCATCGTGCTCGGCTCCGCCTGGGCCTATTACGAACTGGGCTGGGGCGGCTGGTGGTTCTGGGACCCGGTCGAAAACGCGTCGCTGATGCCGTGGCTGGCGGGCACGGCGCTGATGCACTCGCTGGCGGTCACCGAAAAACGCGGCAGCTTCCGCGCCTGGACGGTGCTGCTCGCCATCACCGCCTTTTCGCTCTGCCTGCTCGGCACATTCCTGGTGCGCTCCGGCGTGCTGGTGTCCGTGCACGCGTTCGCCTCCGATCCGGCGCGCGGCATGTTTATTCTGGCGCTGCTGGTGATTGTCATCGGCGGCTCGCTGCTGCTGTATGCCGTAAAAGGCGGCAGCGTCAGGGCGCGGGTGGGCAATGCGCTCTGGTCGCGTGAGAGCTTTCTGCTCGGCAACAATATTCTGCTGATCACCGCCATGCTGGTGGTGCTGCTCGGCACGCTGCTGCCGCTGGTGCATAAGGCGCTGGGGCTGGGGTCGATTTCCGTCGGCGCGCCGTTTTTTAATGTGCTGTTTTGCGCGCTGATGGCGCCGTTCGCGCTGCTGCTCGGCGTCGGGCCGCTGGTGCGCTGGCGGCGTGATGAGCCGCAGAAGCTGCGCCGTCGTCTGCTGACGGCGTTGGTGGTCACGCTCGCGGCCTCGCTGATCCTGCCCTGGCTTTTGCAGGACAGCGTCAAAGCGATGACGGTCGCCGGGCTGATGATGGCGGTCTGGGTGCTGGTGTTAACGCTGATGGAGCTGATTGATCGCGCCACGCACCGCTATAGTCTGTGGCGCGGGCTGTGGAAATTAAGTCGCAGCCAGTGGGGCATGACGCTCGGGCACGTGGGGCTTGCCGTGACGGTCACTGGCATCGCTTTCAGCCAGAACTACAGCGTGGAGCGCGACGTGCGCATGACGGCGGGCGACAGCGTCGATATTCACCATTACCGCTTTGTGTTCCGCGAGGTGCGCGACGCGCAGGGACCGAACTGGCGCGGCGCGGTGGGCATTATCGATGTGCTGCGCGACGGTAAACCCGAGGCGACGCTGCGCGCCGAAAAGCGCGCCTATAACAGCAACCGTGTGGTGATGACCGAAGCCGCCATCGACGGCGGGCTGACGCGCGATCTCTACGCGGCGCTCGGCGAAGCACTCGACGACGGCAGCTGGGCGGTGCGGCTCTATTACAAACCGTTTGTTCGCTGGATCTGGTATGGCGGGCTGCTGATGGCGCTCGGCGGGCTGCTTTGTATGCTTGACCCGCGTTACCGGCTGAAAAAAGCGCAGGAGGCTGCATGAGACGCCGCATTTTACTGATCCCGCTGGCGCTGTTTCTCCTGCTTGCCGCCGTGCTGTTCTGGCAACTGACGCGCAACGCGGCGGGCGATGATCCGTCTCTGCTGGAGTCCACGCTGGTGGGCAAGCCGCTGCCCGCGTTCCGGCTCGCCGCGCTTGATGACCCGAGCGTGACCTACGATCGCGCCGCGCTTGTGAATGGTAAGCCGCTACTGCTTAACGTCTGGGCGACGTGGTGCCCGACGTGCCGCGCCGAACATCAGTTTCTCAACGGACTGGCCGCGAAGGGCGTAAGAATCGTCGGGCTTAACTATAAAGACGATCGCGCCAAAGCCGTGGCGTGGCTCAATACGCTTGGCAACCCTTACGCGCTGAGCCTGTTTGACGGCAGCGGGATGCTGGGGCTGGATCTGGGCGTTTATGGCGCGCCGGAGACGTTTGTTATCGACGGGCGTGGCGTGATTCGCTATCGCCACGCGGGCGATCTGAATGACCAGGTCTGGCGTCAGGACGTCAAACCGCTGTGGGATGCGCTCAACCAGGAGGTCGAGCCGTGAAACGCCTGTTAAGCCTGTTGGCCGGTCTGCTGCTGACGTGTCATGTTTTTGCCGCCATCGAGGCGTACCCTTTTCACAATGAGGCGCAGGAGCAGCAGTTCCGCGAGCTGACCGGCGCGCTGCGCTGCCCGAAGTGCCAGAACAACAGCATTGCCGATTCCGGTTCGATGATCGCGGCCGATATGCGCCAGAAGGTCTATGAACTGCTGCAACAGGGGCAGAGCCGCGAGCAAATTGTGGCGTATATGGTGGCGCGCTACGGGAATTTCGTGACCTACGATCCGCCCGTCACGCCTGGCACGATACTGCTCTGGCTGCTGCCCGCACTGTTTGCGGCAGGCGGCGTTGCCGTGCTGGTGGCGCGCACGCGTCGCACCCGCCGGGAGCCTCTCGCGCTTGATGAAGACGAACAGGAGCGGCTGCGCGCGCTGCTGAATGAAGAAGGAAAACGCCCGTGAGCGCGTTAATCATAGTTATCGTCGTCCTGCTGGCGGGCGTTGCGGCGCTGGTGCTTTACCCGTGGCGCGACCAGCGCGCGCTCAGCCGCGATGCGCTGAACCGCACACTCTATTATTCGCGCCTGCGGGAGCTTAACGATGAACCGCCCGAAGCCCGGGAGGCGCTGGTGGTGGAATTGCAGCACAGCCTGCTGGCGGATATCCCCGAGCCGCGCGGGCAGAAAACGAGTCATACCGGTTATGGCGCGCTGCTGGCGGGCGTGCTGCTGGTCGTCGCGGTGAGCGGCGGGCTGTTCATGGCGACGCATAGCCTTAAACAGGTGAATGCCTGGCAGGCGGCGGCGCGCGAGACGCCTTCACTGGTGGCGCGCGTAATGGACCCGCACGCGGCGCCGCTCACGGTGGATGAACTGACGCGCCTCGGGCTTGGGCTGCGCACGCGTTTGCAGGAAGAACCACGCAACGCCGCGGGCTGGGCGATGCTGGGGCGCATCGGTATGGTGCTGAATAACGCCGATACCGCCACAGAGGCATTTAAACGCGCCTGGCAGCTCAATTCGCAAAGCACCGAAGCGCGGCTCGACTATGCTGAAGTGTTGGCGCGCTCGGCGCAGCCGGACGATAACCGCCTCGGCGAGCAAATGCTTAAAACAGTCGCGGCGCAGGCGCCGGATAATCTGCGTGCGCAGGGGCTGCTCGCCTTCAGCGCGTTTCGCCAGCAGCGCTATCCGGAGGCGATCGCCATCTGGCAGGCGATGCTGACGCGCCTGCCGCCGGACGATGCGCGCCGGACGGCCGTGATGCGCGGCATTGCGCAGGCGAGGGTGGACAGCGGCATGGACAACGCCAGACTGGCTGTTAAAATCACGCTCTCACCCGTTTCGAATAAAGCCTTGCCGGATAAAGGGATACTCTTTATCAGCGTGACGGATGGCGTATCCGGCGTGCCCGTGTTGGTGAAAAAATTGCCGCTGGGCCATTTTCCGCTGACAATAATGCTTGATGACGCTGACGCGATGCTCCCTGAACGGGGGCTTGAGCATGTCACGCAGGGCATTGTGAAGGTGCATATTTCCCGGGACGGCAACGCGGCCGTGCAACCCGGAGACTGGACAGGCGAGCGCCGTTTCACCACGCTCAACCCGGCTTCGCCGGTGGACGTCCTGGTTGCGCCTTCGCCATCAGGAGCGGGTTAGTTACCATTTACAGGGAGACTGCTATGAACTTTCGCCTTACCGGGCTTGCGCTGGCGGCCACGCTTTTAGTGGGCTGCGCCAGTTCGTCAGAGCCGCAGCAAGGGCGTTCCGACCCCTTAGAAGGGTTCAACCGCACCATGTTTACTTTTAACTATGACGTGGTTGACCCTTATGTGCTGCGCCCGGTGGCTGTCGCCTGGCGCGACTACGTGCCGCAACCGGCACGCAACGGGCTGGGCAATTTCACCAGCAACCTGGAAGAACCTGCCTCGATGCTCAATAAATTCATCCAGGGCGACCCCTACCAGGGGATGGTGCACTTCACCCGTTTCTTCCTGAATACCCTGCTGGGGATGGGTGGTTTTATCGACGTGGCCGGTATGGCGAACCCGAAACTGCAGCGCGAAGAGCCGCACCGTTTCGGCAGTACGCTTGGCACTTATGGCGTCGGTTACGGGCCGTATGTGCAACTGCCGTTCTACGGCAGCTTTACGTTGCGTGAGGATGTCGGCGATATGGCGGACACCACGTATCCGGTGCTCTCCTGGCTGACCTGGCCGCTGTCGCTCGGTAAATGGGCGGTAGAAGGCGTGGAGTCGCGCGCTCAGCTGCTGGATTCCGACGGCCTGCTGCGCCAGTCCTCCGATCCTTACATCCTGGTGCGTGAGGCCTATTTCCAGCGTCACGACTTTATCGCCAACGGCGGTAAGCTCAAGCCGAATGAAAACCCCAACGCGCAGGCGATTGAAGGGGATCTCAAGGATATCGATTCGGAATAAAACGCCGGAAACGTTCATTCTTAGGACAAATAAAAAAAGCGGGCCGGGGCTCGCTTTTTTATTTCTGAACGATAAGGCGCAATAAAAAGGCGAGCCGCAGCTCGCCTTTGTCGTGATATTTCTATCAGAAACGGTAGTTAAAGTTCACGCCATACAGCCAGGCTTTACCTTCAGATTTGAAGGTGTACGGGCCTTCGGTGAATTCAACGTGCTGGCCGTGCATATAAGACACACCGGCATCCACAGAGGCGTCTTCATTGAAGGCGTAAGTTGTACCGGCGCTCAGCCAGAGACGGTCCTGGTCAGGAATAGAGATGGAGCGCTGCTGCTCTGGCACCGGGCTGTCATCAAAGGCGATACCGGTACGGAAGGTCCAGTTGTCGTCCATATAATAGGTGGTGCCGAGGGCGATGCGGTACGCGTCCCGGTATTTCTCTTCTTTCTTAAACAGCGTGTCGCCGTTGTTATTGGTCGCTTTCAGCTCCTGGAACTGGCTCCAGCTGGTGTAGGTCAGGCTATAGTGAACGGCCCACTGCGGCGCGATACGGTTATAACCAGAGATTTCCCACATTTCAGGCAGGTTCAGGGTCAGCGAGCCCGGGATGGTTTCTCCGCCCGTACCGAACAGACCAAATTGGCTTAACAGCGGGTTAAAGGCGCCCGGGAGGCTGCTTTTATAGTCGCCGTCAAAGTCGATTTTCACTTCAGAGCGGTAAGTAAAGCCGTAGCGGTTGTTCTTATCCAGCTCATAAAGAATACCGGCGTTCCAGCCAAAGCCCCACTCGTCGCCTTTCAGATAGGAGATTTGCGTATCAGCGGGAATACCTGCAACGGTCGGAGCTAACGCAGGCGGGACACGGCCAGAGCCTGCAAGGATGGGGCCCAGGTCGCCCGCATAACGCTCGATTTTGGCGCGCGCATACACAGCGTCGAAGCCTACACCGAAGCTCCAGTGGTCATCGAGGCGATACGCGCCGCTGAGGTTCAGGTTCAGCGTTTCGAGGTCGGTTTTGCCGCCGACGGAACCTGCGGTGTAGCCATTGTTATATTCGGTGGCGAGACCGTAGTTGGAGGTGACGGACGCGCCCCAGCCAAACTGCTCGTTAATCGGCGCGACAAAGTGCAGGTTCGGCACCCAGGCGGTCGGCGCGATGTTATCGGCGTCCAGGCTGCGGCCCGTACGGGATTGACCAGACACATTCACATCCGGGTCGACGAAAATCGCCCCGCCGGAGAAAGTCGGGCGATCAAACATGGTAATCAGCGCCGGGTTACGGCTGACGTTGCCTGCGTCATCCGCCATAGCGCCTTCACCGGAATAGGCGCGGCCCAGACCGGAGGCAGAGAATTCGTTTAACTGGAAACCTGCGGACCAGGCCTGAGAAGACACGATTGCCACTGCGACTGCTAAAGCAGATTTGGTAAACAGGGTTTTCTGGCGCATGACCATAACCTCATCCATTTATTTTTATTCAAATAATGTTACGTGACGTAACAGGAGCGCGGAGTGTAGGGTCTGAGGTACGGCAGGGAAATCAGACCAGTGGCGAGAGTATAGGTCCGACCAGCAGAGATGTTGCAAGTATGTTTATAAGTTTTTTCAATTGTGATCTAAGAAACGCGATCCGTTTAGCAAAATTTCGGGGTGCGACAATTCATCAATCTGGTGATTATTGCGTTAGATCATTTTTAAGTGTGATTTCGGTCACTTATGGGCGCAAACCGGAAGAACAGGTAGAGAGGTCTCGGGTCGGGGCGTAAAATAGACGTATCCCTTTTCAGTAAATACAGAGGAAATCACCATGACCAAATGCAGTGCTGATGAAACCCCGGTTTGCTGCTGTATTG
This sequence comes from Cronobacter turicensis, assembly GCF_041222865.1. Taxonomy (NCBI): domain Bacteria; kingdom Pseudomonadati; phylum Pseudomonadota; class Gammaproteobacteria; order Enterobacterales; family Enterobacteriaceae; genus Cronobacter; species Cronobacter turicensis. The sequence goes on from NZ_CP165997.1 coordinate 1,268,123, forward strand.
ATGTTGGCACCATTATAGATAACACCGACTGCGTCGCCTCTTACAGCCGCGTATTCGCAAACCGCGCCGACGCCGACGCCACCCTGGCGGCACTCACCGCCAGAGCGCGTGAAGTCGAGTCCGAGCCATGCCAGATAACCCCGCGCTTTACTGAAGAAGCCGACGGCGTGCGTCTGGACATCGATTTTGTTTTCGCCTGCCAGGCCGAAACCGTTATTTTCCAGTTGAGCCTGCGTTAATCCTGCCGCTTACGCCCCGGTCTCGCCGGGGCGCATTTCTTGTTACGTAATTCGTGTTTTGCCTCGCAATTTTTCCTTTATGTGATTGGCTGAATGTAAAATTCTGGTTAAAACTGTTATCAGGTCAGACCACTTAATACATTTTTAGCCTTTTACAGGGGAACGTTATGAGTCAGGCACTACCGCTGGTCACCCGTCAGGGGGATCGCATTGCCATTGTCAGTGGATTGCGCACGCCTTTCGCCCGTCAGGCGACGGCGTACCACGGCGTTCCGGCGGTCGATCTCGGTAAAATGGTGGTCGGCGAACTGCTGGCCCGCAGCGAAATTCCGCCTGACGTGATTGAACAGCTCGTCTTCGGTCAGGTGGTGCAAATGCCGGAGGCGCCAAACATCGCGCGCGAAATTGTGCTTGGCACCGGCATGAGCGTCCATACCGACGCCTACAGCGTCAGCCGCGCCTGCGCCACCAGTTTTCAGGCGGTGGCGAACGTCGCAGAAAGCCTGATGGCGGGCACTATTCGCGCCGGGATCGCCGGCGGGGCCGATTCTTCCTCCGTACTGCCGATAGGCGTCAGTAAAAAACTGGCGCGCACGCTGGTGGATGCGAACAAAGCCCGCACTGCCGGGCAGCGACTGAAACTTTTCTCGCGCCTGCGTTTGCGCGATCTGCTGCCGGTACCGCCCGCCGTGGCGGAATATTCCACCGGGCTTCGCATGGGCGATACCGCCGAGCAGATGGCGAAAACGCATGGCATCACCCGCGAACAACAGGACGCGCTGGCGCATCGCTCGCACCAGCTGGCGGCCCAGGCGTGGGCGGAGGGCAAATTGCGTGAAGAAGTGATGACCGCTTACACGCCGCCATACCGCGAGCCGCTCAGTGAAGATAACAACATCCGTAAAAACTCGTCGCTGGCCGATTACACGAAACTGCGTCCGGCGTTCGACCGTAAACATGGCACCGTGACCGCCGCCAACAGCACGCCGCTCACCGATGGCGCGGCAGCGGTGATTCTGATGACGGAATCCCGCGCCCGCGAACTCGGCCTGACGCCGCTCGGCTACCTGCGCAGCTACGCCTTTACGGCGGTGGATGTCTGGCAGGATATGCTGCTGGGCCCGGCCTGGTCGACGCCGCTGGCGCTGGAGCGCGCCGGACTGACGATGGCCGATCTCACGCTTATTGATATGCATGAGGCGTTCGCCTCGCAAACGCTCGCCAACCTGAAGCTGCTGGCAAGCGACCGCTTCGCCCGCGAGGTGCTGGGCCGCAGCCAGGCCACCGGCGAGGTGGATGAAAGCAAATTTAACGTGCTCGGCGGATCTATCGCCTACGGGCACCCGTTCGCGGCGACCGGCGCGCGAATGATCACCCAGACGCTTAATGAACTGCGCCGCCGCGGCGGCGGTTTCGGGCTGGTCACCGCGTGTGCGGCGGGCGGGCTTGGCGCGGCAATGGTACTGGAGGCCGAATAATGGAATCGACATCCGCATTTGATTTACAGATGCGCCCGGACAACGTGGCGGTGGTGACCATCGACGTACCGGGCGAGAAAATGAACACGCTGAAAGCGGAATTTGCCCGCGACGTGCGCGCCATCGTGAAAACGCTTCGCGACAACCGCGATCTCGCGGGCGTAGTGTTTATCTCCGCCAAGCCGGATAACTTTATCGCCGGGGCGGATATCAACATGATTGCGCACTGCCAGAGCGCGCAGGAGGCCGAAGCGCTGGCAAGCCAGGGGCAGCAGATCATGGCGGAGATCCGCGCGCTGCCGGTGCATGTAGTCGCGGCCATTCACGGCGCCTGTCTCGGCGGCGGGCTGGAGCTCGCGCTCGCCTGCCACAGCCGCATCTGTACCGACGATGCGAAAACGCAGCTTGGGCTGCCGGAAGTCCAACTGGGGCTGCTGCCAGGCTCCGGCGGTACGCAGCGACTGCCGCGTCTGGTGGGGGTCAGCACCGCGCTTGAGATGATCCTGGCAGGCAAACAGCTGAGGCCGCGTCAGGCGCTGAAAGCCGGGCTGGTGGATGATGTGGTGCCGCAGTCTATTCTGCTGGAAGCCGCTGCCGAACTGGCGAAAAAGCGCCGTCCTGCGCCGCGCCGCCTGCCGGTGCGCGAGCGCGTGCTCGCCGGCCCGCTTGGCCGCGCGCTGCTGTTTCGCATGGTGACGCAGAAAACGCACCAGAAAACCCACGGCAACTACCCGGCGGCGCAGCGCATTATCGACGTGGTGCGCACCGGGCTTGAGCAGGGCAGCGCCAGCGGTTATCAGGCAGAGGCCCGCGCCTTTGGCGAACTGGCGATGACGCCGGAATCCGCCGCGCTGCGAGGGCTGTTCTTCGCCACCACCGAACTTAAAAAAGAGACCGGCAGCGAGGCCGCCCCGCGCGCGCTGCATTCGGTCGGCGTACTGGGCGGCGGGCTGATGGGCGGCGGGATTGCGTATGTCACCGCCACCAAAGCCCGGCTGCCGGTGCGTATCAAAGACATTAGCGAAAAGGGCATTAACCACGCCCTGAAATACAGCTGGGATCTGCTTGAGAAAAAAGTGCGCCGCCGTCATCTGCGCGCCAGCGAACGCGACGCCCAAATGGCGCTTATCTCCGCCAGCACCGATTATCGAGGGTTCCATCAGCGCGATATTGTTGTGGAAGCGGTTTTCGAAGAGTTAACGCTCAAGCAAAACATGGTGGCGGAAATCGAAGCGCATACCGCGCCGCACACGATTTTCGCCTCTAATACCTCGTCGCTGCCTATCGGCGATATCGCCGCAGGCGCCGCGCGCCCGGAGCAGGTCATTGGCCTACATTACTTCAGCCCGGTGGATAAAATGCCGCTGGTAGAAGTTATCCCGCACGCGGGCACCAGCGCGGAAACCATTGCCACCACCGTGCAGCTTGCCAAAAAGCAGGGCAAAACGCCGATTGTGGTAGCCGACTGCGCCGGGTTCTACGTTAACCGTATTCTGGCGCCCTACATTAATGAGGCGATGCGCTGCCTGATGGAAGGGGAGAGCATTGAGAAAATCGACGAGGCGCTGGTCAAAAGGGGCTTTCCGGTCGGCCCGATCCAGCTGTTGGATGAAGTCGGGATTGATGTCGGCACTAAAATTATGCCGGTGCTGGAGCGCGCTTACGGGCCACGATTCAGCGCGCCGGGAGACGCCGTTGCAGCAATTTTGAATGACGATCGCAAAGGCAGAAAAAATGGCCGCGGTTTCTATCTTTATCCGGCGAAAGGGCGTAAAAGCAACAAGCAGGCTGACCCTGCGGTTTACGGGCTTATTGGCGTCAAACCGGGTGGGAAACTGAGCGGCGAGGAGATAGCCGAGCGCTGCGTCATGATGATGCTTAACGAGGCGGCGCGGTGTCTGGATGAAGGCGTGGTGCGCTCGGCGCGCGACGGCGATATCGGCGCGGTGTTTGGCATCGGTTTTCCGCCGTTTCTTGGCGGCCCGTTCCGTTATATGGATACGCTCGGCGCGGCGGCAGTGGTGGCGACGCTCACTCGTCTTTCCACCCGTTACGGAGACCGTTTTACCCCGTGCGACAGGCTGTTGCGCATGGCGCAGACCGGGCAAACATTTTGGCACGCGGGGAACCCGCAGGCTGAACTGACGGTCTGATATAGCGTAGTTCCTGGCTTCGAAAACGCAGCGCTGGCTAATTTGTAAACAGTGATTGACTATACTTACGTCAATAAGGTAAAAAACAGCGTTTCATTCGAAGTACGGATCAGGCACAATGCCCGACCGCCAGACGATACCCTTAAAAAGCGCATTGCTTTTTTCAAGGCTTCGCTGGCGCTTCTGGTCAACAAAAGCGGTGCAATATGCAAGTTTTTATCATGCGTCACGGCGACGCAGCACTCGATGCCGCCAGTGATTCGGTTCGTCCTCTGACCGTGTGCGGTTGTGATGAATCCCGTCAAATGGCGACCTGGTTAAAAGGTCAAAAGGTGGATATCGAACGTGTTCTGGTGAGCCCTTTCCTGCGAGCCGAACAGACACTGGACGTCGTGAAAGAGGCCATGAGCCTGCCTGTCAAAACCGAAGTGCTGCCGGAGCTTACGCCCTGCGGCGATGTGGGTCTGGTGAGCGATTACCTCCATGTTCTGGCCCGTGACGGCGTCAGCGCGGTGATGGTTATCTCCCACCTGCCGCTGGTCGGTTATCTGGTGGCGGAACTCTGCCCTGGCGAAACGCCGCCGATGTTCTCCACGTCCGCTATCGCCTGCGTGACGGTTGAGGGCGATAACGATAAGGGCGTCTTTAACTGGCAGATGAGCCCCTGCAATCTCAAAATGGCGAAAGCGATGTAATACCCGCCTGTACCCTGAAAAGAAAAAGAGCCGCTGATGCGGCTCTTTCTGTTTTTGCTATCAGGTTCGGTGTGATTAAGGCAGTTGCGGCGGCTGCCACTCTTCCACTTCAATCAGCACCAACAGCGCGGCGTCGCCGCCATACTCTTTCGGCGCCTGATGGAAGGCCATCACGTGCGGATGCTGAGCCAGCCACAGCGGCGTCTGTTGTTTGAGAATATGTTTACCGTGGCCATGCATCACGCAGGCGCAGAACACATGTTCGCGGCGGCAGGCGGCGATAAGCGCGCCCAGCTCCTGCTTGGCCTGCATCTGGGTCAGGCCGTGGAGATCGAGAAACAGCTCGGGCGAATAGTCGCCACGGCGCAGTTTTTTCAGCTCGAAGTGATCCACGCCGGGGCGCACATAGCGCATCGGCCCGTCGCTGTTCAGAAGCGGCTGGAATTCATCGGAAAAATAGTGGCTGGCGTCTACCTGCTCCTGCAACAGGCGTTTGGGCGGCACCTCGCGCAGCTTTTTACGCGCAGGCGGGTGCACGATGGTGTCCTGTTTCAGCTCGCGCGTTCCGCTCATCAGCGCGCGAAACAGCGACTTTTCTTCCTCACTCAGCGATGGCTTCTTTTTCATCTTCTTCTCTTCTTCCTCTTTGCGCAGGCAGTTTACCCGAGTTTGGCGCGTCGCCAAACAAAAGCCATTTTTCGGGGATGACGCGCCGGTTGCTGATTTATCGCCGCCTTCATGGCAAACTAGCCGCCGAATTTAACGCGGAGCGTCATGCGGAGGGCAGTGTGGATAAAATTTTCGTCGATGAGGCAGTCAGTGAACTGCATACCATTCAGGATATGTTGCGTTGGGCGGTGAGCCGCTTCAGCGCGGCCGGCATCTGGTATGGTCACGGCACGGACAACCCCTGGGATGAGGCGGTGCAACTGGTGCTGCCGTCGCTCTACCTGCCGCTGGATATTCCGGAAGATATGCGCACCGCGCGCCTGACCTCCAGCGAGCGCCACCGTATTGTCGAGCGAGTGATCCGCCGCGTTAACGAGCGCATTCCGGTGGCCTATCTCACTAACAAAGCCTGGTTCTGCGGCCACGAATTTTATGTCGATGAGCGCGTGCTGGTGCCGCGTTCGCCGATTGGCGAGTTAATCAATAATCACTTCGCCGGGCTTATCGACCACGAACCGCAGCACATTCTCGATATGTGCACCGGCAGCGGCTGTATCGCTATCGCCTGCGCCTACGCCTTCCCGAATGCGGAAGTCGACGCGGTGGATATCTCCACCGACGCGCTGGCCGTTACCGAGCACAACATTGAAGAGCACGGGCTTATCCATCACGTCACGCCGATCCGCTCCGATCTGTTCCGCGACCTGCCGAAAGTGCAGTACGACATTATCGTCACCAATCCGCCGTATGTGGATGAAGAAGATATGTCCGATCTGCCGAACGAATATCGCCACGAGCCGGAACTCGGCCTGGCGGCGGGCAGCGACGGGCTGAAGCTCGCGCGCCGCATTCTGGCCTGCTCGCCGGACTACCTGACCGACAACGGTATTCTGATTTGTGAAGTCGGTAACAGCATGGTACATCTGATGGAGCAGTACCCTGACGTGCCGTTTACCTGGCTTGAGTTCGACAACGGCGGCGACGGCGTCTTTATGCTGACTAAAGCGCAGCTCATCAGCGCGCGCGAACACTTCAGCATCTACAAAGATTAAAAACAGGCGGGCGCGGGCCCGCTGAATAACGACAACACCACAACGACACGACAACGGAGCCGTGATGGCAGGCAACACTCTTGGACAACTCTTTCGCGTAACCACCTTCGGCGAGTCGCATGGTCTGGCGCTCGGCTGCATCATTGACGGCGTGCCGCCGGGCATTGCGCTGAGCGAAGCCGACCTGCAACACGATCTCGATCGCCGCCGTCCTGGCACCTCCCGTTACACCACGCAGCGCCGCGAACCGGACCAGGTGAAAATTCTCTCCGGCGTGTTTGAAGGCGTGACGACCGGCACCAGCATCGGCCTGCTGATTGAAAACACCGATCAGCGCTCCCAGGATTACAGCGCCATTAAAGATGTGTTCCGTCCAGGGCATGCCGATTACACCTACGAACAGAAATATGGCCTGCGCGACTATCGCGGCGGCGGGCGCTCTTCCGCACGTGAAACCGCCATGCGCGTGGCGGCAGGCGCTATCGCCAAAAAATATCTGGCGCAGAAATTCGGCATCGTCATCCGCGCCTGCCTGACCCAAATGGGCGATATTCCGCTGGATATCAAAGACTGGGCGCAGGTGGAGCAGAACCCGTTCTTCTCACCGGATGCCGATAAGCTGGAAGCGCTGGACGAACTGATGCGCGCGCTGAAAAAAGAGGGCGACTCCATCGGCGCGAAAGTGACGGTTGTCGCCGACAACGTGCCGCCGGGCCTCGGCGAGCCGGTATTTGACCGTCTCGATGCTGACATCGCCCACGCGCTGATGAGCATTAACGCCGTTAAGGGCGTTGAGATTGGCGAAGGGTTTGGCGTCGTGGCGCTGAAAGGCAGCGAGAACCGCGACGAAATCACCAAAGAGGGGTTTCAGAGCAACCACGCGGGCGGCATTCTCGGCGGCATCAGCAGCGGCCAGCAGATTGTTGCGAATATCGCGCTGAAGCCCACCTCCAGCATCACCGTGCCGGGCCGCACCGTTAACCGCTTCGGCGACGAAGTGGAGATGATCACCCGCGGGCGTCACGATCCGTGCGTGGGCATACGCGCGGTGCCGATCGCCGAGGCGATGATGGCTATCGTGCTGATGGATCACCTGCTGCGTCACCGCGCCCAGAACGCGGATGTCACCACCACGCTTCCTCGCTGGTAAGTAAATGAAAAAACTCTGCTTAGCCTTGCTGGCGCTGCTTGCTTGCAGCGCGGCAAGCGCCGCCACGCCGTGGCAGAAAATCACGCAGCCGATCCCGGGCGCCGCCCAGTCGATCGGTACCTTTTCCAATGGGTGTATCGTCGGCGCGCAGCCGCTGCCGATACAGTCAGAGCATTATCAGATAATGCGTACCGACCAGCGCCGCTATTTTGGTCATCCGGAGCTGGTGCGCTTTATCGAACGTCTGAGCAATCAGGTCAATCAGTTACAGCTCGGCACCGTACTGGTGGGCGATATGGGTATGCCGGCGGGCGGGCGCTTTAACGGCGGCCACGCCAGTCACCAGACGGGGCTTGATGTCGATATTTTCCTGCAACTGCCGAAAACGCGCTGGAGCGCGGCGCAACTGCGCCGTCCGCAGGCGCTGGATTTGGTGTCAGACGACGGGAAATCCGTGGTGCAGTCACTCTGGAAGCCGGAAATCGGCGGGCTGATCAAGCTCGCGGCGCTTGATGATGAAGTGACCCGCATCTTCGTAAATCCGGCCATCAAGCAGCAGCTCTGCCTGGATGCCGGGCCGGATCGCGACTGGCTGCGCAAAGTGCGTCCGTGGTTCCAGCATCGCGCCCATATGCACGTGCGTCTGCGTTGCCCGCCGGACAGCCTGGAGTGCGTGGAGCAGGATCCGCCGCCGGCGGGGGATGGCTGCGGCGACGAGCTGCAAAGCTGGTTTAAGCCTGCGGCGCCTGGCAGCAGCAAACCTGAGAAAACCACGCCGCCGCCATTGCCGCCGTCGTGTCAGGCGTTGCTCGACAAACACGTTCTTTAACACCGACTAAGGATGGCCGTGATGGACTGGTTTATGGTTTCGCCGCTGTTGCTGACCGCGCTCTTTTTTGTCGCGTTGCTGGCGGGCTTTATCGATGCCCTCGCGGGCGGCGGCGGGCTGTTGACCGTTCCCGCGCTGCTGGCGGCGGGCATGTCGCCTGCCCAGGCGCTGGCGACCAATAAACTGCAGGCGTGCGGCGGCTCGCTGTCCGCCTCGCTCTATTTTATCCGTCGCGGCGTGGTCAGCCTGCGTGACCAGAAACTCAACATCCTGATGACGTTTATCGGCTCCACCAGCGGCGCCCTGCTGGTGCAGCATGTGCAGTCCGATATTCTGCGCCAGATCCTGCCGGTGCTGGTGATCGCCATCGGCCTCTATTTTCTGCTGATGCCGCGCCTTGGCGAGGACGATCGCCAGCGCAGGCTGTATGGCCTGCCGTTCGCGCTGGTGGCGGGCGGTTGCGTTGGTTTTTACGACGGCTTTTTCGGCCCCGGCGCGGGCTCGTTTTATGCGCTGGCGTTTGTGACGCTCGCCGGTTTTAACCTCGCCAAATCCACCGCCCACGCCAAAGTGCTTAACGCCACCTCTAACGTCGGGGGTTTGCTGCTGTTTATCATCGGCGGCAAAGTTATCTGGGGTACCGGCTTTGTGATGCTTGCCGGTCAGTTTCTCGGCGCGCGCTTAGGCTCGCGTCTGGTATTAAGTAAAGGACAGCGCCTGATCCGCCCGATGATCGTTATCGTTTCGGCGGTGATGAGCGCCAAATTGTTATATGACAGCCACGGACAGGAGATCCTCCACTGGCTGGGGATGGCGTAATGTGTGAACACCACTATCAGGATTTAATCTCTATTTTCGACGGCTGTTTTGCCGTCGATTTTAATACCCGTCTGATTAAAGGCGACGACGAACCGATCTATCTTCCGGCAGATGCCGATGCGCCTTATCACCGCGTGGTCTTCGCGCACGGGTTTTACGCCAGCGCCCTGCATGAGATTTCGCACTGGTGCATCGCGGGTAAAGCGCGGCGCGAGCTGGTGGATTTCGGCTACTGGTATTGCCCGGACGGGCGCGATGCGCAGACACAGAGCCAGTTTGAAGACGTCGAAGTCAAACCGCAGGCGCTGGAATGGCTGTTCTGCGTGGCGGCGGGCTTTCCGTTTAACGTCAGCTGCGACAACCTCAACGGCGATTTCGACCCGGATCGCATTGCGTTTCAGCGCCGGGTACACGGCCAGGTGATGCAGTATCTGACCGACGGCATTCCCGAACGTCCGGCGCGCTTTATCGCGGCATTACAGGATTTTTACCAGACGCCGCCGCTGGCGGCGCAACAATTCCCATGGCCGGAAGACTTGTGCTAATCGCCATGTTATTAACCGAGGAAAACGAATGATTGCCGAATTTGAAGCACGTATTCTGGCGCTGATTGATGAGATGGTGGAGCACGCGAGCGACGACGAACTGTTCGCCAGCGGCTATCTGCGCGGGCACCTGACGCTTGCTGTCGCGGCGCTTGAGCAGGGTGACGACCACTCCCAGCAGGCGGTGTATACCCAGGTGACTAACAGTCTCGAAACCGCGATCCACGCGGGCGAACTCTCGCCGCGCGATCAGTCGCTGGTGCTGGGCATGTGGGATAACCTGTTCCAGCAGGCTAAGCTCAACTGAGCCTGAAAACCTGCGCGCGCCGGGCGCGCAGGTCATCACCTTATTACGCCTGTGCTTCCAGCCTAAACACCCGCGTTCCCGCGTTCAGCCGGGTCACCTGCTCCGACATCACATCCGCCGATCCCGCCAGCTCTTCCACCATGGACGCGTTGCTCTGCGTCACTTTATCCAGTTCCGCAATCGCCAGGTTTATCTGCTCAATGCCGCGCTGTTGCTCCTGCGTCGCCATGTTGACCTCGTTCAGCAGATCGTGAACGCGCGTCGCGTTGGCGATGATATCGTGCATGGCGCTTTCCGCCGTCTTCACCAGCGTCGCCCCTTCGCCCACTTTATTGGTGGTGCCGGCAATCAGCTGACGAATATCTTTTGCCGCTTCTGAGCTACGGTGGGCGAGATTGCGCACTTCGCCCGCAACGACCGCGAACCCTTTGCCGTGCTCCCCGGCGCGCGCGGCCTCTACGGCGGCGTTCAGCGCGAGGATATTAGTCTGAAACGCGATCCCTTCTATCAGGGCGATAATCTCGGTCATTTTGTCTGCGCTTGCGGAAATCGCCTGCATGGTGCCGGAAACCTGGCTCATCACCACGCCGCCTTGTTGAGCGCTGGAGGCGGCGTTGCCCGCCATCAGCCGCGCCTGATGCGTATGCTCGGCGTTATTTTTCACGGTGGAGGTGATCTGCTCCATGCTGGCTGCGGTTTCGATAAGCGCGGCGGACTGCTGCTCGGTGCGAGCGGAAAGCTCGCGGTTGCCGGAGGCGATTTCGCCCGCGTGGTTGAAGACCGTTTCCGCCGAGTGGCGAATGGCAGAGATAAGCTTACGCAGTTCATTTTGCATCGTGCCGAGCGAGCTCAGCAGATTGTTATCGCCGCGCCAGGTCACCGGGTGGCTCAGATCGCCCTGCGAAATGGTGTACGCGATCGCCTGCGCTTTGGCCGGTTCACCGCCGAGCTGACGCATCAGGTTGCGCGTAAGCAGGGTCGCAATCACGCCGCTTGCCGCAAGCGCCACCATGCCGAGGATAATTTGTATCCATGTCGCGGACGAATAGCCCTGCGCCGCGCTTTTCGCCTCGACGTCCGCCGCGGCGATTTCGTTTTTCTCAAGTTCAGCCAGATCCGCCATCAATTGCGTGCGGTACTGGCGCGAGTTATCGCCGCTGATTTTACTGGCAAGCACAATGTCTTCCTGTGCTAATGCCGCCAGCACCTGACTATTGGATTGTGAAAACGCTTTAAAATTATCGACGATTTTTGTCGCGAGCGGCGGCAGAGCGGCCCCCTGATATAAACGAACATAATGATGTTGCGCGTCGAGGAAATTATTAATCGCCTGTTGCAACTCTTTCTGATGCTTTTCTCTCTCGGCATGCGTAGTGGAGGCGATCATCTGCACCTGCTGAAGGCGTAGTTCCGATAAAACGCCACGCATTTCAAGCGTATACCGGACGGCCGGAAAGCGCTCGGTCAGAATAAACGATGCGCTCTTATTATTATTGCTGAGAAAATAAAGTGATAAAGCTCCCATTACGAGCATCAATGCAAGAATAACAGAGAGGCTCATTATTATCTTTTGAGAAAATTTAAGATTATTCATTGTTAGCGGGCCATAGTATTTACCGGAACGGTAAATACTATTAACGGCACGCGCCTGGGTTTCCGCAGAGGGCTTTATTAACCTGGATCAACCTTTAGTGAAATGTTTTTTCAGAAATATCAGAAGCGTGTACCAGCCATTGCGGCGCGCGCTGACGCGCCGCAAAAGCGTTAACCGGCCGCGCGGCCTTTCAGCAGTTTACGCACCCACAGCCGGTTAGGATTCAGGGCCGCGAGCGTCGCGCCATCCAGCGGCAGCGGCTCGCCGTTCATCTGCGAGGCTAACATCTCCGCGGCCAGCGGCGCGCTGCACAGCCCGCGCGAGCCGAGCGCCCCCAGCACAAAGAGATTCTCCAGCACCGGCGCGGGCGCGACCGTTTCCGGCGTGCGGGCATGGTGGGAAAGCGTAGCGTAATCGCGAAGCGTGGCGGCGTAATCCGGCGCGTTGCCAACCATCGGCAGGTGATCGCGCGTGGCGCAGCGCACGCCGCAGCGGGCGTCGCCCGCGCTGACGTCTACCTCCTGCGTCCAGGCTGCGGCAGGCAGGCAGTCGATCAGTCGCTGGCGGTTGTGCTGCTGATCCTCTTCCTGATAGCGCATCTCGCTGACACCGCGATGATAGCTGGCGCCGATACAGTGCATGCCGTTCGCCGGATTTTGCGGCGTCAGGTAGCCGTCATAACACAGCACCTGGCGCAGCGCGCCGAGGCCCGGCGTGGTGGGGATATGGCTCACCTGGCCGCCGACCGGGTAGACCGGCAGCGTTTCGGTTTGCGGAAAGCCGCTGAGCTGATGACCGTTCGCCAGCACCAGAACGGCGTGACGCGCCTGCGCGCCGCTCGCGAAATCCAGCCGCCAGCTCCCGTTTTCCTGGTACAGCGCGCTGACCCTGTGCCCGTAACGCGCCCGCAGGCCATGCGCCTGCGCAAGCGTCACTACGCCCGCAGTCAACTGCGCCGGGCAGAGCCAGCCGCCCTGCGGATATTCAATGCCGCCGCAGCCGGTTTCCACGCCGCTGCGTTCGCGCACCGTATCGCTGTCAACGCCGCGCGCCAGGGATTCTGGCAGACCGAGCTCCAGCATCTGGCTGATTTTGGTCTGGCTTTTTTCATCCCAGCCAAGCTGCGTTACGCCGCACCACTCTTTATCGAAACTGACCGGCAGCGCGTCATAGAGTCGGCGGGCGAAGGTGAACGCCGTCGGGAAGAAGGCGGCCAGCGCGGCGTCATGGTGGCTTAATAAAGGATAGAGCGCGCCCTGGCGGTTGCCCGACGCGCCCTGCGCCGGAGCGTTATCTTCGCAGTAGAGCGTTACCTGCCAGCCGCGCCTTTGTAAGGCGAGTGCGAGCAGGGCGCTGGCGATACCGCCGCCGACAATCGCCACGTCTTTATCACCGCTCGCCGGGCGGCGCGCATACCAGGGCGCGCGAACAGGCGGCGGGGCATCAACGCTCAGCGCGCCCGTCAGCATTTCGCGCTTGCGCCCGAACCCCTTGCGCTTCACCACGTTAAAACCGGCGTCAATCAGCCCGCGGCGCACAAAGCCCGCGGAGGTAAATGTCGCGAGCGTACCGCCGGGGCGGGCGAGGCGCGCCATCGCGGCAAACAGGCCGGGCGTCCACATGTCGGGGTTTTTCGACGGCGCGAAACCATCCAGAAACCAGGCATCCACCTGGCGGTTGTGTGTGTCATCCAGCGTGTCGACCAGTTCGTTGATGTCGCCGAGCCATAAATCGAGCGTGACGCGACCGTCATCCAGCAGCACCCGCTGACACCCCGGCAGCGCCATCGGCCACTGCGCCTGGAGCTGATGCGCCCAGGGCGCGAGTTCCGGCCAGTGGGCGTGCGCGCTGGCAAGATCGGCAGGCGTCAGCGGAAATTTTTCAAAACTGATGAAGTGCAGGCGCTGTAGCGCGGCGTCCGGGTTCGCGTCGCGAAACGCCGCGAACGCCTGCCAGAGCGTCAGAAAATTAAGCCCGGTGCCAAACCCGCTTTCGGCGACAATAAAGCTGTCACGCGGGTGTGTCATAAAGCGTTCAGGGAGCTGATTGCCGTTCAGAAAGACGTAGCGGGTCTCTTCCAGACCGTCGTCATTGGAAAAATAAACGTCATCAAAATCTCGGGAAACAGGTGTACCCTCATTATTAAACGTCAGGCTGGCAGGCTGGATGGCGATAGGTTTCACGTAAATTGCTCGAATGACAGGCAGTCGCACGATCTTAGCGAGCCCGGTCGGACATCGCAAATTTCTTGCCAATCTGGCTGATCGGACTTGTTCGGCGTACAACTGTACGCTATCTTGCGACACGACACTTACTTAGCGTACTCGAAGAGGTATTGAATGAAACGTGCAGTAATTACTGGCCTGGGCATTGTTTCCAGCATCGGTAATAACCAGCAGGAAGTCCTGGCATCCCTGCGTGAAGGACGCTCGGGGATCACTTTCTCTCAAGAATTTTTCGACGCAGGTATGCGTAGCCACGTCTGGGGCAACGTGAAGCTGGACACGACCGGTCTGATTGACCGTAAAGTGGTGCGCTTCATGAACGACGCCTCTATTTATGCTTACCTCTCCATGCAGGAAGCTATCAAAGACGCGGGTCTGCCCGACGAGGTGTATCAGAATAACCCGCGCGTCGGTATCGTTGCCGGCTCCGGTGGTTCGTCCAAAGCCCAGGTGTTCGGCGCTGACGCGATGCGCAGCCCGCGCGGCCTGAAAGCGGTCGGCCCTTATGTGGTCACCAAAGCGATGGCCTCTGCGGTTTCCGCCTGCCTCGCGACCCCGTTTAAAATCCACGGCGTTAACTACTCCATCAGCTCCGCGTGTGCGACTTCCGCGCACTGCATCGGCAACGCGGTTGAGCAGATCCAGCTTGGCAAACAGGACATCGTGTTCGCCGGCGGCGGCGAAGAGCTGGGCTGGGAAATGGCGTGTGAATTCGACGCGATGGGCGCGCTCTCTACCAAATACAACGAGACTCCGGAAAAAGCCTCCCGTACCTATGATGCGAGCCGTGACGGTTTCGTTATCGCAGGCGGCGGCGGTATGGTCGTGGTCGAAGAGCTGGAGCACGCGCTGGCGCGCGGCGCGCACATTTACGCAGAAATCGTCGGCTACGGCGCAACCTCCGATGGTGCCGACATGGTCGCGCCCTCTGGCGAAGGCGCGGTACGCTGCATGAAGATGGCGATGCACGGTCTGGATACGCCGATTGACTACCTGAACTCCCACGGTACGTCTACGCCGGTTGGCGACGTGAAAGAGCTTGGCGCTATCCGTGAAGTGTTCGGCGACAACACGCCGGCTATCTCCGCGACCAAAGCGATGACCGGCCACTCGCTGGGCGCCGCAGGCGTGCAGGAGGCTATCTACTCCCTGCTGATGCTGGAGCACGGCTTTATCGCGCCGAGCATCAACATTGAAGAACTGGACGAGCAGGCGAACGGCATGAACATCATCACCGCGCCAGTTGAGCGCGAGCTGACGACCGTCATGTCCAACAGCTTTGGTTTTGGCGGCACCAACGCCACGCTGGTCATGCGTAAATACCAGGCGTAATGTCTCTTTAAAAGAAATGGAGCCGAAAGGCTCCTTTTTTTATGTTTATCTCCCGCGTTTTACTTTCCCGCATTTCCTTATCTGAAATATTCCGGATAATCTCCTTGTCGCCGCGGCGTCATACATAAAATTTATCTTAAGAATAACCTCTTGTTTTAATAGATGTTACCTTCAAACCCTGGCACGTCACGGCTATTCAAAAATTGCGTTATTTTACCTGAGCTTAAATAACTGGTGATTTATTTAATTTCACTTAAGTCATTAAAAATTAATTTAACTTAAAAATAACTAGCTGATAAATAATATTTATTTCAACAAGAGTCACTTTATTGGCTCCTTCCATAAAGTTACGGCATTTTTTGACGATATATCTATGTATAGATAAGCGGTCGTTGAATTCTATTAACGGTAACGCTTAGCGGAAACGCATATCACATCATGCCATTCTTAATCTTTTCAAAAAGATAAGAGTGAAGGACGCAGCATAAAAGAAATCCGAAATCTGTTTGCGGAATTCAGGGACTAGTTGTTTGCCTCTTACGAGGCCTTGCCAGCCGGGGAAACCAACCATGCCCACAGACACATCTCTGGGTAAAGGGACTTTATTAACCAAAGGGAGAGTGATTCCACTCATTATCCTGTCGTGTTCAGGTGCGGCCTCTGCCAGCGTAAAAAAGGATGCCGATGACGTCTTTACGTATGCGCCTTCTGTAATGGCCGCGGATGTTGTCACGCGCACTAACTTTAACCGACCGTTGTTCATCACCAGCGCGTCCACCGCGCGCGCGGCGGGCATCAACGGCGCGGGCATTAAAGTCGGCGTGGCGGATACTGGTATTCTGACCACGCACCCGGCCCTACTGGGCGTGGTGAAGGGCACCCTGAACTATGTCGATCCGAACACCAACAATCTGAGCGTCGGCGATGTCCGCGGCCACGGTACGATGGTCGCCCAGACGCTTGCGGGCCGTAAGACCGATCTGTTTACCGGCGGCACCGCGACGGGCGCGACGCTTATCAGCGCGCGTATCATTCCTGATGTCGCCAATACCCGCCAGAGCCTGAACTTCGGGCAGATCAACTACGATCTGGCGCGTGCAGGCGCGAAGATCATTAACAACTCCTGGGGTATCCCTGACTGGAACCCGGCCAGTACCGCCACGACCAATTATTTCGTGAACGCCTGGAAGCCGTTTATCTCGTCGTACAACGGGCTGATTGTGTTTGCGAGCGGCAACGACGGCGCGGCGAACCCGGTAGGCGTAGCGAAGCTTCCTTCGCTGTCACCGAAATCCGGACTGGATAAAGGCTGGCTGGTCGCCACGGCGGTCGACACCTTTAACCCGAGCTATATCGCAAGCTACGCCAACCGCTGCGGCGTCATGAAAAACAGTTGTCTGGCGGCGCCTGGCAGCGTTTATGTGCAATCGACCGACAGCACCGGCAAACCGGTGCTGCGCCTGGTCAGCGGCACGTCCTTCGCCGCCCCTCAGGTCTCCGGCGTGGCGGCGATGGTGTGGCAGAAATACCCCTATTTCACTAACGATCTGGTGCGCCAGACGGTGCTCGGCACCGCGACCGACATCGGCGCGCCCGGTGTGGACGCGGTGTTTGGCTACGGTCTGTTGAATGCGGCGAAGGCGATTAACGGCCCGGCGAAATTTGACTGGGGCACCGTGAGCGTGGCGTTTAACAGCTACACCTCGACCTGGGGCAATGCTATCAGCGGCAGCGGCGGATTAGTTAAAAGCGGTACCGGTAAGCTGGTGCTGACGCAGGACGCCAGCTACACCGGCACAACGCAGGTGCTGGGCGGCACGCTGTCGTCCGCGAAAAGCCTGGCCTCCGCGGTGACGATTGGTCGCGCGGGCACGCTGGATGTACGCACGGTAAAAGGCAATGTCGATAACAGCGGTTATGTACTGCTGCGTGACGGCAAAACGCGCTTTGTGCGCAACTACACGCAGCGCGCCACCGGCAGCCTGGCGTTTATGCTCGGCTCGACGCTGGATGTCACCGGACGCGCGACGCTTGCGGGGAATCTGCATCTGCTTGGCGTGCCGACAGGCTACGTCACCCAGGCGCGCCAGCCGGTAGTCAACGCTGGCGCACTGTCTGGCCGGTTCAGCCGCTTTACGCAGTCGGCGGGCGTTTTCCTGACCGGCTCGCTCGGGTACAGCACAAAGCAGGTATGGCTTAACATCAAACGTTTGCAGGTCACGCAGACGAAAGTCGCCAGCACGTCTGCGGCCTCGCTTTCCGGCGCGGCGCGTCTGGAGCAGGCGTTCACGCAGCTCGATAAGCAGGTGGCGAGCGGCGTGACGGTACGCGCCAGTTCGTTCGCCTCGGCGGCAGCCGAATTGCAGCGCATCCCGAACAATCAGTCTGCCCGCGCGGCGCTGGAGAGTCTCTCTGGCCAGCTTCCGGCGGCAACGGCGGCCCTGACCTGGCAGGCTATCAATGTGAATCAGCGCAGCAGCGCGACGCACATCAGTGAACTGCTCGACGCGCCGCAAAGCCGCAGCTGGAGCGACACGCTCTCCTGGAACGGCAGCCTCGGACGCAACGGGTTCTCGCCGGTCAGTTATTCCATGAAAGGGTGGGTGACCGGCCAGGATCGGTTTATCGATGAGCATACGTTTATCGGCACTTCGCTCTCGCGCACGGAAACATTCAGCGCGCTGAGCAGCGGCGGCGAGCGCAACACCGGCAGCCTCAGCGAAGCCGCGCTGTACGGCGGCAAGATTTACGGCGGCTACTACCTGACCGGGCGCCTGGCATCCGGTTATTACGACGGCCAGCAGAAACGTATGCTGTGGCTCGGCAGCCGTTCCGAGCGCGTCAACAGCCGCCAGAGCGGCAGCTGGATGTCGCTTGGCAGCGAGACCGGCTATCGCTTCAGCGTAGAAGGTCTGGAAGTGACGCCGTTTGTCGATACGCAATACATCACGCTGAAGCAGGACGCCTTTAGCGAGAAAAGCGCCTCGGGTTTCGGCCTGCGCGCCGACAACCAGACCACCACACGCTGGCAGGCGGGCGCAGGGCTGCGCGCGGCTTATGCGTTCGACCTGAAAACCCACGGGCGGCTGGATCTGAGCTTTCAGACCCATCTGCAACGCGCGTTAAGCCAGGATGAAGGGCGCTATCAGGCGAGCTTTACCGGCGTGGATCAGTCGGTGCCGCTCCACGGCGTGACGGCGCCTGAGAAAACGCTCACCAGCGCGGTGTCGCTGGGCTGGCAGGTCAATCCGGCGCTGAACCTGAATCTGACCGGCGAGCAGGAGACCAGCGACGGGCGCAACAGCAACCGCAGCGTGATAGCGGGCGTGTCGTTAAGTTTCTGATACGTGAATGGCAGTAAAAGAAAAGGCGTCGAAAGACGCCTTTTTGCTGTCTGTCAGATAACCAGCCAGAGCAGAAGGAGAACCAGCACCAGCAGGAACATCGCAAGGCCGGGTTTGGCGGAAATCTGCTTCATCGGCTGGGTGAAAAACGCGATAAACGGGCTGTAGATAGGCTGAATATGGCGCACTTCGAGCGTTTCCGGCGACCCTTCAGAGCGACGAATAAAGACCTGATTAAGAATATCCTGCACCTGCGCGGTGGTTAGCACCGTTTGCGGCGTCGCCTGGAAGCGCTGCTGCGCGTAGTCGCTTATCTCCTGCCATTCACGCGACTCCAGCGGCTGGCGCAGCGCGGCCTGAATGCTGTGCAGCGTCGGCGCGGGCTGGTCGGCCAGCGTCTGGCGCGCGACAAGCCAGGTGGAGAGCGCCGCGAAATGCTTCGCCGGGATCAGCTCGCCGCTTTTCACGCCGGAAAGCTCCAGCATCGACTGCCAGATAAGCTTCGGCGATTCGCCGGTTGCGGCCGCAAGCTTGGTCACCTGCTGGTTGAGGGTATTGTGCTCGGCAGGCTGCATCGGCCGATCTGTCGCCGGGCGCTGTTGCGGCTGCGGGATATTAAGCTGCGCGTTTTGCAGCAGCGTCAGCACGCTTTTCAGTTGTTCGCCGGAAAGCTGGTTCAGCGCGGTGTGGCCGAACTGCTGGCGAATGTAATCGCTCACCGCCTGGCGGTTGTTGCCGACGCTCAGAAGCTCGGTCAGTTGCGACAACACCTGGCGCTGCGTGTGGGACTGCTGCGCCTGGCCTAACCGCTGGTTAAGGTTTTGCTCCGCGGCGGGAAAGTGGCGGGAGAGCAGCGGCGCATCGCTCTTTAGGCCCAGATCGTGCTTCATACCGGCCCAGACTTCAGCGCTTTGCTGCTGGGTCAGCGCCACGAGGCGGGTGATAAGCCGCTCCAGCACCGTGCGCTGCTGAGTGGAAAGCGGCTGCTCGCCTGCGGAGTGGGGCGATGTGGGAGGCTCGCCCGCCGGGCGGGGCGTGGCGCCATGAATGGGTTGCATCATCAATAATCCTTAACCTGACCGGACAGTGCCGCGAAACTAACCACGCTGTTAAGTATGCCTGGCGGCGAGATTATGGCACACTTAACGGCTATCTCCCGCACATAAACAGGTAGAGAAACGTGAAAATCCTCGTTGATGAAAATATGCCTTACGCACGCGAGCTGTTCAGCCGTCTTGGCGAGGTGCAGGCCGTGCCGGGCCGCCCGATCCCGCAGGCGGAACTGAGCGATGCCGACGCCCTGATGGTGCGCTCGGTGACGCAGGTGAATCGCGATTTGCTGGACGGTAAAAACATCCGGTTTGTCGGTACCGCCACGGCGGGCACCGACCACGTTGATGAAGACTATTTACGCGAGGCGGGCGTCGCGTTTTCCGCCGCGCCTGGCTGCAACGCGATTGCGGTGGTGGAGTATGTCTTTTCCGCGCTGCTGATGCTCGGCGAGCGCGACGGTTTTGCGCTCACCGACCGCACCGTCGGGATCGTCGGCGTAGGCAACGTCGGTTCTCGCTTACAGGCGCGCCTGGAGGCGTTAGGCGTGCGCACGCTGCTGTGCGATCCGCCGCGTGCCGATCGCGGCGACTGCGGCGATTTCCGCCCGCTTGACGAACTGGTGCGCGAGGCCGATATCCTCACGTTCCATACCCCGCTCTTTAAAGACGGGCCGTACAAAACGCTGCATCTGGCCGACGAGGCGCTGATCGCGCGCCTGAAGCCTGGGGCTATCCTGATTAACGCCTGCCGCGGCCCGGTGGTCGATAACGCCGCGCTGCTGGCGCGCCTTGAGGCGGGGCAGCCGCTCAGCGTCGTGCTGGACGTCTGGGAGCCGGAGCCTGCGCTGAACGTTGAGCTTTTAAAACGCGTTGATATTGGCACCGCGCATATCGCGGGCTATACGCTCGAAGGCAAAGCGCGCGGCACCACGCAGGTGTTTGAGGCGTACAGTCAGTTCCTCGGCTCACCGCAGCAGGTGGCGCTGGCTACACTGCTGCCGCCGCCGGAATTCGGCCGCGTGACGCTCCAGGGGCCGCTCGATCAGGCGACGCTGAAACGGCTGGTGCATCTGGTGTATGATGTGCGCCGCGACGATGCCCCGCTTCGGCGTGTGGCGGGCGTGCCGGGCGAGTTTGATAAGCTTCGCAAAAATTACCAGGAGCGCCGCGAATGGTCGTCGCTCTATGTGCAGTGCGATGACGAAGCCGCCGCCGCGCTGCTGCAAAAGCTGGGTTTTAACGCGACCCATCATCCGATCCGTTAATCGCTGATTCTCTTATTCCCCGCACAACGGGCGGGGAAGGCATTTTTATTTTCTGGAGTAAAACCACCATGTCTGAAGGCTGGAATATCGCCATACTGGGCGCGACGGGCGCCGTGGGAGAGGCCCTGCTTGAGCAACTCGCCGAGCGTCAGTTCCCGGTGGGTGACCTTTATGCGCTGGCGCGCAACGAAAGCGCGGGCGAAACGCTGCGCTTTAACGGTAAAAGCGTGCAGGTGCAGGACGCTGAGAATTTCGACTGGACCCAGGCGCAGCTCGCCTTTTTCGTCGCGGGCCCGGAGGCCAGCGCGCGCTATGTTGATGACGCGACCAACGCCGGTTGTCTGGTTATCGACTCCAGCGGCCTGTTTGCGCTTGAGCCGGACGTGCCGCTGGTGGTGCCGGATGTGAACCCGTATGTGCTGGCCGATTACCGTAACCGTAACGTGGTGGCGGTGGCGGACAGCCTGACCAGCCAGCTCCTGACGGCGCTGCGCCCGCTGATGGAAGCGGGCGGGCTGTCGCGTATTCAGGTGACGAACCTGCTGGCGGCATCCGCCCAGGGCAAAGCGGCGGTGGATGCGCTGGCGGGGCAGAGCGCGCGCCTGCTGAACGGGATGCCGGTCGATGACGACGATCACTTTGGCCGCCAGTTGGCGTTCAACGTGTTGCCGCTGCTGCCGGACCGCGAAGGCAGCGTGCGCCAGGATCGCCGTCTGGTGGATGAAGTGCGCAAAGTGTTGCAGGACGACGGGCTGATGATTTCCGTGGCCAGCGTGCAGGCGCCGGTGTTTTACGGCCACGCCCAGATCGTGAATTTCGAAGCGCTGCGACCGCTCGCGGCGGAAGAGGCGCGCGACGCGCTGGAGCGCGATCAGGATATCGCGCTGTCGGAAGAGAATGACTATCCGACCCAGGTGGGCGACGCCTCCGGCAGCGTGCATCTCTCTATCGGCTGCGTGCGTAACGACTACGGGATGCCGGAGCAGATCCAGTTCTGGTCGGTCGCCGATAACGTGCGCTTCGGCGGCGCGCTGATGGCCATCAAAACCGCGGAGAAACTGCTGCAGGAGTACGTGTACTGATGTCGGAAGGTCTGGAAAAGCCGGTGAGGAAAATCGCGCTCGGCATTGAGTACGACGGCAGTAAATATTACGGCTGGCAGCGTCAGCAGGAAGTGCGCAGCGTTCAGGAAAAGCTTGAAAAGGCGCTCTCGCAGGTGGCGAACGAGCCGGTTAACGTCTTCTGCGCGGGCCGCACCGACGCGGGCGTGCACGCCACCGGCCAGGTGGTGCACTTTGAAACCACCGCTGTGCGCAAGGACGCCGCCTGGACGCTGGGCGTAAATGCGAATTTACCTGGTGACATCGCGGTGCGCTGGGTTAAAGATGTGCCCGCGGAGTTCCACGCCCGGTTCAGCGCCACGGCTCGCCGTTACCGCTACGTTATCTATAATCACCGTTTGCGGCCGGCGGTGCTCTCGCAGGGGGTGACGCATTACCACCTGCCGCTGGACGCACAGCGTATGCACCGGGCGGCGCAGTGCCTTATCGGCGAGAACGACTTTACCTCGTTTCGCGCGGTGCAGTGCCAGTCCCGCACGCCCTGGCGCAACCTGATGCATATCAACGTTGAGCGCTTCGGGGCGTACATTGTGGTGGATATCAAGGCTAACGCGTTTGTGCATCATATGGTGCGCAATATCGTTGGCAGCCTGATGGAAATAGGCTGCGGTAACCAGCCGGAGAGCTGGATGGCAGAACTGCTGGCGGCTAAGGACAGAACGCTCGCGGCAGCGACGGCGAAAGCGGAAGGGCTGTATCTGGTGTCGGTGGATTATCCGGCGCAGTTTGCGCTTCCGAAGCCGCCGATGGGCCCACTTTTTTTAGCTGACTGACGGCAGTCGGGGAAGAAGAACCAGTATGGATATTATTCGCTTTCTGATTGATTTTATTTTACATATCGACGTGCATCTGGCGGAACTGGTGGCACAGTACGGGATCTGGGTATACGCGATTCTGTTCCTGATCCTGTTTTGCGAAACCGGGCTGGTCGTGACGCCGTTTCTGCCGGGCGATTCGCTGCTGTTCGTGGCGGGGGCTATCTCGTCGCTGCCGTCCAACGATCTCAATGTGCACCTGATGGCGCTTTTAATGGTCATCGCCGCGATCCTCGGCGACGCGGTGAACTACACTATAGGCCGACTCTTTGGCGCGCGGCTGTTCAGCAACCCGGATTCAAAAATCTTCCGGCAGAGCTATCTTGATAAAACGCATGCGTTTTATGAGCGCCACGGCGGTAAAACGATTATCCTCGCCCGTTTCGTGCCGATCGTGCGCACCTTCGCGCCGTTCGTCGCCGGGATGGGGCATATGTCCTACCGTCATTTTGCTCTGTTTAACGTCGTGGGCGCGCTGTTGTGGGTTCTGCTGTTTACCTACGCAGGCTACTTCTTTGGCGCGATGCCGTTTATTCAGGACAATCTGAAGTTGCTGATCGTCGCCATTATTGTCTTCTCGGTATTGCCGGGCGTGTATGAAGTGGTGCGTCATAAACGCGCCGCGGCGCGCCAGACAAAATAAGCCCTCTGGCGGTTCGACCACTTTTTTATCCAAAGTCGCGGGCCGTTATGGTTTAATGAGCACCATTTATGGTCTGTGGAAGGCAATAATGGCATTATGCGCCCCCACAGAAAAACTGGCATCGACCAGGTTCAGGCAGAAAGGTTATCAATGAGCTGGATTGAACGAATTCTCAATAAAAGCAATATTACTCCCACTCGCAGGGCAAACATCCCGGAAGGGGTGTGGACCAAGTGCGACAGCTGCGGCCAGGTACTCTACCGCGCCGAACTGGAGCGTAACCTTGAGGTTTGCCCGAAATGCGATCACCACATGCGCATGGCGGCGCGCGACCGTCTGCACAGCCTGTTAGACGAAGGGTCGCTGGTGGAACTGGGCAGTGAGCTTGAGCCGAAAGATGTGCTGAAGTTCCGTGATTCCAAAAAATACAAGGACCGTCTGGCGAGCGCCCAGAAAGAAACCGGCGAGAAAGACGCGCTGGTAGTGATGAAAGGCACCCTGCACGGTATGCCGATCGTCGCGGCGGCGTTTGAGTTCGCCTTTATGGGCGGCTCCATGGGCTCCGTCGTTGGCGCGCGTTTCGTGCGTGCGGTTGAGCAGGCGCTGGAAGACAACTGCCCGCTTATCTGCTTCTCCGCCTCCGGCGGCGCGCGTATGCAGGAAGCGCTGATGTCGCTGATGCAGATGGCGAAAACCTCCGCTGCGCTGGCGAAAATGCAGGAGCGCGGACTGCCGTACATCTCCGTGCTGACCGACCCGACCATGGGCGGCGTTTCCGCGAGCTTCGCGATGCTTGGCGATCTGAACATCGCCGAGCCGAAAGCCCTGATCGGCTTCGCCGGTCCGCGCGTTATCGAGCAGACCGTGCGTGAAAAACTGCCGGCTGGCTTCCAGCGCAGTGAGTTCCTGATCGAAAAAGGCGCTATCGATATGATCGTGCGTCGTCCGGAGCTGCGCCTGAAGCTTGCCAGCATTCTGGCGAAGCTGATGAACCTCCCGGCGCCAAGCCCGGACGCGCCGCGTGAAGCGGTGGTGGTGCCGCCGGTGCCGGAGCAGGATCAAGAGGCCTGATAGTCATGAAGGGCAGGGCCACCAGGCGCTGCCCTTCTTGTTTATGAACCGTAACCAGGATACGGGCACCATGGAAAAGCAACATCTTCCCCAAGCCACGTCGCCTCTGGCCACGTGGCTTTCTTATCTGGAAAACCTGCACGGTAAAACCATCGACATGGGCCTTGAGCGCGTCTCACGCGTGGCGGCATTGCTTGATGTGGTGAAACCCGCGCCGTTTGTCTTCACTGTCGCGGGCACCAACGGCAAAGGCACCACCTGCCGCACGCTCGAAGCGGTGCTGATGGCCGCCGGATTTCGCGTGGGCGTTTACAGCTCGCCGCATCTGGTGCGCTACACCGAGCGCGTGCGCGTGCAGGGCGAAGAACTGGCCGAAAGCCAGCACACCGCCGCGTTTGCAAAGATAGAAGCCGTGCGCGGCGAGACTTCGCTTACCTATTTCGAATACGGCACGCTATCCGCGCTGTGGCTCTTTAAGGAGGCGCAGCTGGATGTCGTTATCCTCGAAGTGGGGCTCGGCGGGCGTCTGGACGCCACCAACCTGGTGGATTGCGATGTGGCGGTGGTCACCAGCATTGCGCTCGATCACACCGACTGGCTGGGGCCGGATCGCGAAAGCATTGGGCGTGAGAAAGCCGGTATTTTCCGGGCGGGCAAACCGGCGGTGGTGGGCGAGACGGATATGCCGCAGTCCATCGCGCAGGTGGCGCGGGAGAAGGGCGCGCGGCTGTTGCGCGTGAACGACGCCTGGCGCTATGAGGCCGATCGTGACGGCTGGCGCTTTAGCGACGGCGATGGCGAACTCACTCACCTCCCGCTGCCGCAGGTGCCGCAGCCTAACGCGGCGACCGCGCTTGCCGCGCTTCGCGCAAGCGGCCTTGCGGTTAGCGAGCAGGCTTACCGCGACGGCATTGCGCGCGCCACGCTGCCGGGGCGTTTCCAGATTGTGAGCGAGGCCCCGCGCATCATTCTGGATGTCGCTCATAATCCGCACGCGGCGGGGTATCTGGCGCAGCGGCTCGAACAGTCGCCGTCCGCCGGGCGCGTACTGGCGGTTATCGGCATGCTGCATGATAAAGATATCGCCGGCACCCTCGCCTGTCTGGAGAGGGTCGTGGATAGCTGGTATTGTGCCCCTCTGGACGGGCCGCGCGGCGCCCGCGCCGAAGAGCTTGCGGAACATCTGCAGGCCAGCGCTGTCTTTGATAGCGTGGCGCAGGCCTGGCATGCGGCGCTGGCCGACGCGCAGCCTGCCGATACGGTACTGGTATGCGGGTCGTTTCATACCGTCGCACAGGTAATGGAAGAGATGGACGCGGGGAGACGAGGTGGCGAGTAAGTTTCAGAACCGATTAGTCGGCACGATTGTGCTGGTGGCGCTGGGGGTTATCGTGCTGCCAGGGCTGCTGGACGGCCAGAAAAAACATTATCAGGATGAGTTCGCGGCGATCCCGCTGGTGCCGAAGCCTGGCGATCGCGACGAGCCGGATATGCTGCCTGCCGCGACGCAGGCGTTGCCGTCTCAGCCGCCGGAAGGCGCGGCGGAAGAGGTGAGGGCCGGTAACGCGGCGACTTCTTCCATCGATACCACGCGGCTGCCTGCCGAAACCGGCGCGGAGCTTGATGAAGTGCCGGTGACGCCTGCGAAGCCGAAGGCGTCGGAGCCCGCGAAAACGCGCGCTGCCGATAAGCCTCAGAACAAGCCGCAGCGGGATAGAACCGACGAGCAGCTGGCGATGGTGAGCGAGGCCGAAGCGCCAGCGCCTGCGAAAACCACGCCGCCGGAGAAACCGCAAACGCCGCCAGCGGGCAAGGCGTATGTCGTGCAGCTCGGCGCGCTGAAAAATGCCGATAAAGTGAACGAAATAGTCGGCAAACTGCGCTCGGCGGGTTACCGGGCGTATACGTCGCCGTCCACGCCGGTGCAGGGGAAAATCACCCGCATTCTGGTAGGGCCGGAGGCGTCGAAAGATAAGTTAAAATCGTCGCTGGGCGAGCTGAATAGCCTGTCGGGGCTGAACGGCGTGATAATGAATTACAGCGTGAACTAAGCGGTCCGGCGCCTTTTTCGCAGGCGCACCGAGAAACCGCATCGCGCCACAGACGGCCCGCAGCAGGCGCATTTTTACCGCCCGCGGGCGTAACGGACGGATGGCGTTGAAGATTTTTTCAACGCCATTTTTTATTAACGCGTGGAAAGGAAATCCCTACGCAAACGTTTTCTTTTTCTGTTAGAATGCGCCCCGAACCGGATGTCAGGGCGTTTTATCGTGGGACACATTCATGGTCTGGATAGATTACGCCATCATTGCAGTAGTGGGTTTCTCGTGCCTGGTCAGCCTCATCCGCGGCTTCGTGAGAGAGGCGTTGTCGCTGGTCACCTGGGGCTGCGCTTTCTTTGTCGCCAGTCATTACTACACTTACCTGGCAGTCTGGTTCACCGGCTTTGAAGACGAACTGGTACGTAATGGGATTGCTATCGCGGTGCTGTTTATCGCGACGCTTATCGTCGGTGCGATAGTCAACTATGTGATTGGCGCGCTGGTGGAGAAAACCGGCCTGTCGGGTACAGACAGGGTGTTGGGGATCTGTTTCGGCGCCTTGCGAGGCGTGCTGATTGTCGCCGCCATTCTGTTCTTTCTTGATACCTTCACGGGCCTGTCCAAAAGCGAGGACTGGCAAAAGTCGCAGCTCATCCCACAGTTCAGTTTCATCATCAGATGGTTTTTTGACTATCTGCAAAGCTCGTCAAGTTTCCTGCCCCGGTAATCGTGCCGGGGGCGGTCTTTGAATTGAGGAAAAGACAACATGTGCGGTATTGTCGGGATCGCCGGTGTTATGCCGGTCAACCAGTCGATTTATGACGCGTTATCGGTGCTTCAGCACCGCGGGCAGGATGCCGCAGGCATCATCACCATCGATGCGAATAATTGCTTCCGTCTGCGTAAAGCGAACGGCCTGGTGAATGATGTATTCGAAGCCCGCCACATGCAGCGTCTGCAGGGCAATATGGGTATCGGCCATGTGCGCTACCCGACAGCAGGCAGCTCCAGCGCCTCTGAAGCCCAGCCGTTCTATGTGAACTCGCCCTACGGCATTACGCTTGCCCATAACGGCAACCTGACGAACGCCCATGAACTGCGCAAAATGCTCTTTGAAGAGAAGCGCCGTCATATCAATACCACCTCAGATTCTGAAATCCTGCTCAATATTTTCGCCAGCGAGCTGGATAACTTCCGTCACTACCCGCTGGAAGCGGACAACATCTTCGCGGCCATCGCGGCGATGAACCGCCTGATCCGCGGCGCTTACGCGTGCGTGGCGATGATTATCGGCCACGGCATGGTAGCGTTCCGCGATCCTAACGGCATCCGCCCGCTGGTGCTTGGCAAACGCGACGCCGGCAACGGCCGCGCCGAATACATGGTGGCCTCCGAGAGCGTGGCGCTTGATACGCTGGGCTTTGAATTCCTGCGCGATGTCGCCCCTGGCGAAGCGGTGTACATCAGCGAAAAAGGCCAGCTGTTCACCCGCCAGTGCGCCGATAACCCGGTCAGCAACCCGTGTCTGTTTGAGTATGTGTACTTCGCGCGCCCGGACTCCTTTATCGACAAGATTTCCGTGTACAGCGCCCGCGTGGAAATGGGCAAAAAGCTCGGCGAGAAAATCGCCCGCGAATGGGAAGACCTGGATATCGACGTGGTGATCCCGATTCCGGAAACCTCCTGCGATATCGCGCTTGAGATTGCGCGTATTCTCAACAAACCCTACCGCCAGGGCTTTGTGAAAAACCGCTATGTCGGCCGAACCTTTATCATGCCGGGCCAGCATCTGCGTCGTAAGTCGGTGCGCCGCAAACTCAACGCCAACCGCGCCGAGTTCCGCGATAAAAACGTGCTGCTGGTCGATGATTCCATCGTGCGCGGCACCACGTCCGAGCAGATTATCGAGATGGCCCGCGAGGCGGGGGCGAAGAAAGTCTATCTGGCCTCTGCCGCGCCGGAAATTCGCTTCCCGAACGTTTACGGTATCGACATGCCGAGCGCCAACGAGCTTATCGCTCACGGCCGCGAAGTGGACGAAATCCGCCAGATCATCGGCGCTGACGGCCTGATTTTCCAGGATCTCGATGACCTCATTGAAGCCGTGCGCGCCGAGAACCCGGATATTCAGCAGTTCGAATGTTCGGTCTTTAACGGCGTTTACGTCACCAAAGATGTCGATCACCAGTACCTGGAATACCTCGAATCTCTGCGTAACGACGACGCCAAAGCGGTAATGCGCCAGAACGAAGTCGAAAACTTAGAAATGCACAACGAAGGCTAACCTTCCTGCGTGCCGTCGCCCCTTGCGCAACGCGAGGGGCGAAATCCCCGTTTGCATCTCGCCGCGTCTTGCGGCAAAGTCTCGCTCAGTGCTCCTTTTCCAGATAACTCCATGAAAAAAATCATTGTCGGCATCTCTGGCGCCAGCGGCGCGATTTACGGCATCCGGCTGTTGCAGACGCTGCGCGCCGTGCCGGATGTGGAAACGCATCTCATCATGAGCCAGGCGGCGCGCCAGACGCTGGCGCTGGAAACGGATATGAGCGTGCGCGACGTGCAGGCGCTGGCCGACGTAAATCACGACGCGCGCGATATCGCCGCCAGCGTCTCCTCCGGCTCGTTTAAAACCGACGGAATGATTATCCTGCCGTGTTCGATTAAAACGCTCTCCGGCATCGTGAACAGCTATACTGACGGCCTGCTGACCCGCGCGGCGGATGTGGTGTTGAAAGAGCGACGCCGGCTGGTGTTGTGCGTGCGTGAAACGCCGCTGCATCTCGGCCACCTGCGCCTGATGACCCAGGCGGCGGAACTTGGGGCGATTATCATGCCGCCCATGCCCGCGTTTTATCATCGCCCGCAGACGCTGGACGAGGTGATTAACCAGACGGTAAATCGCGCGCTCGATCAGCTTGATATCACGCTGCCCGCCGACCTTTTCACCCGCTGGCCCGGCGCGTAACACGCGCCACGGTGAGGCAAAGCGCAACGCGGCGCCTCATTTTGGGGCAATTCTGCAAGCGCGATCATATCCTCGACATTTAATCCCGCCTTTTGCTATTTCACGCTCAGCGTCTGCTGTGCGGAGTGCTATCTTTCATTCACACAACTTCATTGCAACCATTTTTTAACAAATCCAGTCGGCAGGCGCGATCCGCGTAAAGCTGGCATGGGAAGTGCAACGTCTGGTTGCAACACACAACGCAACAGATAATAAAATCAGAAAACTTGAGGGTAATGTATGAAGAAGAAGGTGCTCGCGTTCTCCTTACTGCTTGGCCTTTCCACCAGCGCCAGCGTTTTCGCCGCGCTGCCCCAGACGGTGCGCATTGGTACGGATGCCACTTACGCGCCGTTTTCCTCAAAAGACGCCAAAGGCGATTTTGTCGGGTTTGATATCGATCTCGGCAACGAGATGTGCAAACGCATACAGGTGAAATGCACCTGGGTTGGCAGCGATTTCGATTCGCTGATCCCGTCGCTGAAAGCGAAAAAAATCGACGCGATTATCTCTTCGCTCTCGATTACCGAAAAGCGCCAGAAAGAGATCGCCTTCTCTGACAAGCTCTACGCTGCCGATTCCCGTCTGATCGCCGCCAAAGGCGCGACCATTCAGCCGACCATTGAATCGCTGAAAGGCAAACATGTGGGCGTGCTTCAGGGCTCAACCCAGGAAGCCTACGCGAATGAGAAATGGCGCGGGAAGGGCGTTGATGTAGTGGCGTACCAGAACCAGGATTTGATTTACTCCGATCTCTCCGCCGGTCGTCTGGATGCGGCGCTCCAGGATGAAGTGGCCGCCAGCGAAGGCTTCCTTAAACAGCCTGCCGGGAAAGAGTACGCGTTTGCCGGCCCGTCGGTAAAAGATAAAAACTACTTCGGCGACGGCACCGGCGTGGGCCTGCGCAAAGATGACGCCGAGCTGAAAGCGGCGTTCGACAAAGCGCTCGGCGAAATCCGCAAAGATGGCACCTACGACAAAATGGCGAAGAAATATTTCGACTTTAACGTCTATGGCGACTGACCGTCTGTCACCTTTTCGCCAGCCGGTCACCACAATAGTGCGTGCCTGGCTGGCGTGACGCAAAATAGTGCGTCTTATGCACCATAAAAGGGCATAAGCGCATTTCTAAGCACGAAGAATGAAAATAAATCTATCTCAGCACGCATAAAGTTTTGATTACGAGGCGGCAGTGATGGCACGATAAGTGCAGTTTTTCCGCCTGACATTTAAATATGCGCGTCTGATGAGGATAGTTATGAAAAAAAGGCTGTTAGCACTTTCTCTGGGGCTGGCGCTGTCCAGCATTTCTGGGGCTTTCGCAGCAATTCCGCAGCATTTACGTATCGGCACCGATCCCACCTATGCGCCGTTTGAATCGAAAAACGCGCAGGGCGAGCTCGTCGGTTTCGACATCGATCTGGCCAAAGAGCTGTGCAAACGCATCCAGACGCAATGTTCTTTCATTGAGCAGCCGCTCGACGCGCTGATCCCCTCTCTCAAAGCGAAAAAAATCGACGCAATTATGTCGTCGCTGTCGATAACCGAAAAGCGCCAGCAGGAGATTGGTTTTACCGACAAGCTCTATGCCGCCGATTCTCGCCTGGTTGTGGCGAAAGGCTCGCCTGTCCAGCCGACGCTTGAGTCGCTGAAAGGCAAACGCGTGGGCGTATTGCAGGGCACCACCCAGGAAACCTACGGCAACGTGCATTGGGCGCCGAAGGGCGTGGAAATTGTCTCCTATCAGGGGCAGGACAATATCTACTCCGACCTGACCGCAGGCCGTATCGACGCCGCGTTTCAGGATGAAGTCGCCGCCAGCGAAGGCTTTCTGAAGCAGCCGGTGGGCAAGGGCTATCAGTTCGGCGGCCCGTCGATTAAAGATGAAAAACTCTTTGGCGTCGGCACCGGCATGGGCGTTCGTAAAGAGGATAACGAACTGCGCGAGGCGCTGAACAAGGCGTTTGCAGAGATGCGCGCCGACGGCACCTACGAGAAGCTGGCCAAAAAGTATTTCGATTTCAACGTCTACGGCGAGTAATCCGCACGCGTTTGCACGGCGCCCCGCGGGGCGCCGATGGGCCGTGCGCACGCTGAGTACAGGATAAGTCACCATGCTGTATGGTTTTTCACAGGTAATCCTTCAGGGCGCGCTCGTCACCCTGGAGCTGGCGCTCAGCGCCGTGGTTCTTTCGGTGGCGATTGGGCTGGTCGGCGCAGGGGCGAAGCTCTCACGCAACCGCCCGCTGGCGCTGGTTTTTGAAGCGTATACAACGCTGATTCGCGGCGTGCCCGATCTCGTCCTGATGCTGCTGATTTTTTACGGTTTGCAGATTGCGCTCAACAGCGTTACCGACGCGCTGGGGTTCAGCCAGTTTGATATCGACCCGATGATTGCGGGCATCATCACGCTGGGGTTTATCTACGGCGCCTATTTCACCGAAACCTTCCGCGGCGCGTTTCTCGCCGTGCCAAGAGGCCATATCGAAGCGGCCACCGCATTTGGTTTTACCGGCTCGCAAACCTTCCGCCGCATTCTCTTTCCCTCGATGATGCGCTATGCGCTGCCGGGCATCGGCAATAACTGGCAGGTGATTTTAAAAGCGACCGCGCTGGTGTCGCTGCTGGGGCTGGAGGATGTCGTGAAGGCGACGCAGCTTGCCGGGAAAAGCACGTGGCAGCCGTTCTACTTTGCGATTGTCTGCGGGCTGATTTATCTGGTGTTTACCACGCTCTCGAATGGCGTTCTGCTGCTGCTTGAGCGCCGCTATACCGTGGGCGTGAAGAGGGCCGACCTGTGATAGAGATTATTCAGGAGTACTGGAAATCCCTGCTGTGGACCGACGGCTATCGCTTCACGGGTGTGGCGATTACGCTCTGGTTGCTTATCGCCTCGGTGGTGATGGGCGGCGTACTCGCGCTCTTTCTCGCCATTGGCCGCGTCTCGGAAAATAAAGTGGTCTGGTTTCCCATCTGGCTGTTTACCTATATTTTTCGCGGCACGCCCCTCTATGTGCAATTGCTGGTGTTCTACTCCGGCATGTATACGCTGGACGTGGTGAAAGGCACGCCATTACTTAATGAGTTTTTCCGCAGCGGTCTGAACTGTACCGTGCTGGCGCTGACGCTCAACACCTGCGCCTACACTACCGAGATTTTCGCGGGCGCCATTCGCGCTGTACCGCACGGCGAGATCGAAGCGGCGCGCGCTTATGGCTTTTCTCGCTTTAAAATGTACCGCTGCATTATTCTGCCGTCGGCGCTGCGCATCGCGCTGCCTGCTTACAGCAATGAGGTGATCCTGATGCTGCACTCCACGGCGCTGGCGTTTACCGCCACCGTGCCGGATCTGCTGAAGATCGCCCGTGACATTAACGCCGCCACCTACCAGCCGTTTACGGCGTTTGGCATAGCGGCGGTGCTATATCTGATTATCTCTTATGTGCTGATAAGCCTGTTCCGCAAAGCGGAAAAGCGCTGGCTGCGGCACCTGAAACCGGCTTCAACGCACTGAGTGGCTACGCATGTCTGAAAATAAATTAAACGTTACCGATCTGCACAAGCGCTACGGCGAACATGAAGTGCTCAAAGGGGTGTCGCTGAAGGCGAACGCCGGTGATGTCATCAGCATTATCGGCTCTTCCGGCTCCGGCAAGAGCACCTTCCTGCGCTGCATCAACTTCCTGGAAAAGCCCAGCGAAGGCACCATCGTGGTGAATAACCAGAACATCACGCTGGTGCGCGATAAAGACGGCCAGCTTAAGGTGGCGGATAAAAATCAGCTACGCCTTTTGCGCACGCGCCTGACGATGGTGTTTCAGCACTTTAACCTGTGGAGCCATATGACGGTGCTGGAGAACGTCATGGAAGCGCCGATTCAGGTGCTGGGCTTAAGCAAACAGGATGCGCGCGAGCGGGCGCTGAAATACCTCGCCAAAGTGGGCATCGATGAGCGCGCGCAGGGCAAATACCCGGTGCATCTCTCCGGCGGTCAGCAGCAGCGTGTGTCGATTGCCCGCGCGCTGGCGATGGAGCCGGATGTTTTACTGTTCGACGAACCGACCTCCGCGCTGGATCCGGAGCTGGTGGGCGAAGTGCTGCGCATCATGCAGAAACTCGCTGAAGAGGGCAAAACGATGGTCGTGGTGACGCATGAAATGGAGTTTGCCCGTCACGTTTCCTCACATGTGATTTTCCTGCATCAGGGCAAAATCGAAGAAGAAGGGCCGCCGGACGCGCTCTTTAATAACCCGCAAAGCCCGCGGTTGCAGCAGTTTTTGAAAGGCTCGCTGAAGTAATGCAAAACTGACCGGCAGGGACGCCGGTCGCGCTTAGTTGTCTATCAGTACCAATCCCATCTCTTCGGCCAGACGGTAAATGTCGGTCAGCGCCCCCTGCGTCAGCGGCAGGCTTTCATGCAGCTTGAGCGCGCGGATACGATCCCCGAATAACATCAGCGCCTTACCGCCGTGCTGGCGTGACGCCCAGCTAATGCCATGCAGGCGCGGATTCGCGGCGTGGATAGCGGCTGCCCACAGGCGCGTCTGCGGGTAGAGGCGCGGGGAGCTGGCGGTCAGCGCCGCCTGTGTGACGCCCCAGCGGCGCAGCAGCACCGGGGTCAGATTCGCCAGTTCAAGCGCCGCCTGCGGCGTTAACGTGCTGATGTAAAGATCATGGGCTTTATGCAGATCGAAGCTCGCGCCGGACGCGTCTTTCGGCACATCGTGAAACAGCGATTCCATGATCGCCACTTCGGCGTCGATACCTCCATAGAGCGTGGGAATGAGGCGGCCGTCGGCGCGCTGTAGCGGGCTGAAACGCGCGTTTCCGTAGCCGGGGTTAAAGGCGTCGCCCGCGAACTGGCGACTGTGTACGCGAACTATCCGCTTCCCTGCGGGCCATACCGTGACGCGCGGCACCTGCATATCCGCAGGCGGCGCAGGCAGGCGTTCATCCCTGACATCAGCCATGCATCGGCCCCTCGGCTTCCGCCTTTGCGGCGTCCAGCACCGCCTGCGGATCGGCTTTTAGCCGGTCTTTGGGTTTTTCGCCGCCAAGCCAGGCATTGGGCGAATGAAACCAGAGCGCGATTGTCCAGGGCGTTTTCTCGCGAAACAGCGCAAGGATAGATTTGAGCGACGGCAACGGCTGACCGCCCTCGTCAAACGCCCAGGCGGGATAACGGTCTTTGCCATTGACCGGCAGGGCGAACACTTTACCTGCCTGCTTCCAGCGGTTCGCCGTCGCGCTCGGGTTTTTCAGCGCCGCGCCTGCCGCAAGGCTCACTTCACCGGCGGAAAGCCACCGGCTTTCGTCCAGCACGGTCTGGCGCAGCGCGTCGAGCCGCTCGCGGTTACGGGCCTGCAACGGCACAGCATGCGCGGGCTCGCTGCTCTGCCCGGCGCGCTTCATTTGCGACACGGCCGTCACGGCGCTGACAATCGCGAGTCGCAGATCGTTATCCATCGTCTCTTCGTCGACATCGTCCGGCATTTTCAGCATCAGGTAGCGCCCGGCGTCTTCACCGGGGATATCCGAAAGCTGAATGTGTCCCCAGGGCGCGGGTGTCTCGTGAAGGGACGTTACCAGATGCCCGACGTCGACAAACTCGACGCTGACCTCCAGCGGATACTCTTTCAGTTTTGCGTGGCGTGGACGAGAAGTCATAGCGCCCCCTTCGTGATATAAATGATATTCGTGATATTGATTATAACGTAACCAGGCCAGAGAAAGCCAGCGGTGGGGCAAAGAACGGGAAAATAGCGTGGCGCGGGCAGTGTTGCTGCCCGCGAAGCGAGTGTAAAAGGTTAGCGTGCTCGCGCGGCGATATCTGCCAGCGCCTCTTCCAAATCGAACCAGCGGAAACCGAACCCCGATTCCTCAAGACGTTTCGGCAGCGCGCGCTGGCCGCCCAGCACCAGGACGGCGGATTCCCCCATCAGCAGACGCACGGCAGTCGCCGGGGCGCGCATAAACGCGGGGCGATGCAGCGCATGGCCGAGTGCGTGAGCAAAACGCTCGTTGCGCACCGGGTAAGGGGCCACCATATTAAACGGCCCGCGCAGATCGTTATCCAGCAGCCAGATAATCGCGTTTACCATGTCGTCGATATGTATCCACGAGAGATACTGGCGGCCGCTGCCCATCGGCCCGCCAAGGCCTAAACGAAAGAGCGGCAGCAGCTTGCCCATCATGCCGCCGTCCGGCGCCAGCACCGCGCCGGTGCGCAGCAGGCAGACGCGGGTCTTATCGCTTTGCGCGCCTTCGGCTATCTGCTCCCAGCGGGCGCAGAGTTTATGGGTAAATTCGCTGTGCGGCGGCTCATCTTCCGCAGCCACCACCTCGCCGAGATCGCCGTAATAGCCTACCGCTGAGCCGGAAAGAAAGACGGCAGGCGGTTCGCTGCCGGCCGCCATCAGCGCCACCAGTCGCTGGGTTATCTGCCAGCGGCTCTGACACAACCGTTCTTTTTGCGCCGCCGTCCAGCGTTTATCGGCAATCGGTTCGCCCGCGAGATTGATAACCGCGTCGAAAGCGTCGAGATTGCTGAAGTGATCCAGCCCGGGTATCAGCGTGACGCCGGCATCGAGCCGCGCGCGGGCGCTATCGGGGTTGCGGGTCACGACCGTGACGTGATGGCCTAACGCCAGCAGGCGTGATGTCAGCGTGCGGCCAATCAGTCCGGTGCCGCCCGTTACCAGAATCTCCATAATTGCCTCCTGCGTGCGTGTTGCGCCGCCCGCGCATGAAGTGATGTTGCCTTTTCTTCAGCATAGGCGACCCGGCGGCGATTGCCTGCGATATTGAGCACGCCGGGCGATATTTTCCTGTAAAGAGAAGCGGTTATCAGTTCGCTGCCTGTTTTAACTGCTGGCGAGCTGATACGCGCGTTCGGTTGCCGGGCGGTTTTTGATGCGCTCATACCAGTTGCTGACCGCCGGGAAGTTATCGAGGTCGATTCGCTGACGTTCATGGGACACCACCCACGGATACGTCGCGATATCCGCGACGCTGTAACGCTCGCCGCCGAGCCACGGACACTTCTCCAGCCGCTTATTCAGTACGCCGTACAGGCGCTGCGTTTCCACCTGATACCGTTCAATAGCGTAAGGCACCGCCTGCGGCGCGAAATGGTTAAAGTGGTGATTCTGACCGAGCATCGGCCCGAAACCGGCCACCTGCCAGAAGAGCCACTGTAACGCTATCTGGCGCTCGCGCAGCTCGCCGCTCAGCAGCTTTCCGCTTTTATCGGCGAGGTAGAGCAAAATCGCGCCCGATTCAAACAGACTCAGCGGCGGACCGCCGTCGGACGGCGCATGGTCAATAATGGCGGGGATTTTATTGTTCGGGGCAATGGCGAGGAACTCCGGCTTAAACTGCTCGCCCTTGCTGATGTCAACGCGGTGGAGACGATACTCCAGCCCGGCCTCTTCAAGAAACAGCGTAACTTTATGGCCGTTCGGCGTCGGGGCGTAGTAGAGATCCAGCATGACAGCGTCCTTGTGAAGGGGGTTCGGCGTGCTCAAAGTATAGGCGCTTTGGTGAATAATGCGGCAACCCCCATATTCTGCGGCATGACAGAAAACGGTTTACGGTATAGTTTTAGCTATCCGCCATCAGAGATGAGAAAAGCCATGTCGCAGCCCGTCATTACGCTTTGGTCCGATGCCAGTTTCTTTAGCCCGTATGTGATGTCCGTATGGGTGGCGCTTCAGGAAAAAGGCCTGCAGTTTCAGCTACAAACGCGCGATTTATCCCGCGCAGAGCATTTACAGGCCGACTGGCAGGGCTTTGCCTTAACGCGCCGGGTGCCGCTGCTGGTGATTGACGATTTCGCGCTGAGCGAGTCGTCGGCGATTACGGAATATCTCGAAGAGCGTTTCGCGCCGCCAGTGTGGGAGCGCCTCTATCCGCATGAGCTCGAAAAGCGCGCCCGTGCCCGTCAGGTGCAGGCGTGGCTGCGCAGCGATCTGGGACCGCTGCGGTCTGAACGCCCGACCGACGTTATCTTCGGCGCGGCACGTTATGCGCCGTTGAGCGCCGACGGTCAGGCGGCGGCGGATAAGCTTATCGCCTGCGCGCAGGCGTTACTCTCGCATGGGCAACAAAATCTCTTTGGTGAATGGTCGCTCGCCGATACCGATCTGGCGCTGATGATTAACCGTCTGGCAATACATGGCGATCCGGTGCCGGAAGCCCTTGCCGACTACGCGGCATTCCAGTGGCAGCGGGCGTCGGTGCAGCGTTATATCGCACTTTCTGCCAGGCGTGCGGGCTGATAAGC
This sequence comes from Cronobacter turicensis, assembly GCF_041222865.1. Lineage (NCBI taxonomy): Bacteria > Pseudomonadati > Pseudomonadota > Gammaproteobacteria > Enterobacterales > Enterobacteriaceae > Cronobacter > Cronobacter turicensis. The sequence goes on from NZ_CP165997.1 coordinate 1,305,851, forward strand.
CCGGCGCGATCCGTTATCATGCGTGCACCACAATTTTCATTCGGAAGGTGAGTAATGAAGCTGATGTTTGCTTCGGATATTCACGGCTCGCTGCCTGCCACGGAGCTTCTGCTGGCGCGCTTTGCCGACAGCGACGCCCGCTGGCTGGTATTGCTGGGGGATTTTTTAAATCACGGGCCGCGCAACCCGCTGCCGGAGGGCTATGCGCCGGGCGAGGTGGCGAAACGACTCAATACTGTCGCTGACCGTATTATCGCGGTGCGCGGCAACTGCGACAGCGAAGTCGACCAGATGCTGCTGGAATTCCCCGTCACCGCGCCCTGGCAGCAGGTGCTGCTGGCGAAACAGCGGCTCTTTTTGACGCACGGTCATCTCTACAGCCCCGATAATCTGCCGCCGCTGGCCGCAGGCGATGTACTGGTTTACGGGCACACGCATATTCCGGTGGCCGCGCGCCATGGCGAGCAGATCCACTTTAATCCGGGCTCCGTCAGCATGCCGAAAGGCGGGTACCCTGCAAGCTATGGGTTCTTAAATGACGATACGCTGAGCGTAATCACCCTGGAAACCTCGCAGGTTATTGCACAGATCGCGATTTCCCCTTAATTTACCGAACAACCAGAACGCGCCGTAAGAGCGCTTATTGAAGAAGGTTTCCTGATGGTGGAGCAGAATCATTTGGCAGACATGGAATGGGTGGACATTGTCAGTGAAGACAATGAGGTGATAGCGCAGTCCAGCCGGGCGCAGATGCGCGCCGAACGTCTGCGTCACCGCGCGACCTATATCGTGGTGCATGATGGCATGGGCAAAATTTTGGTGCAGCGCCGCACCGATATCAAAGACTTTATGCCGGGCATGCTTGACGCCACCGCAGGCGGCGTGGTGCAGGCGGGCGAAGCGCTGCTTGAGAGCGCGCGTCGCGAGGCGGAAGAGGAGCTGGGCATCGCGGGCGTACCTTTCGCCGAGCATGGACAGTTCTACTTTGCAGATGAGCATTGCCGCGTCTGGGGCGGGCTGTTCAGCTGCGTCTCCCACGGTCCGTTCGCGCTGCAGGAGAGCGAAATCAGCGACGTCTGCTGGATGGAGCCGGAAGAGATAACGGCGCGCTGCGATGAATTTACGCCGGATACGCTAAAAGCGCTTTCACTCTGGCTGAGCCGTAACGCCGGGCAGGAGAGCAGCGGTCACAGTAAAGAGAAAGAGCAGGAAGAGAAAAACGCCTCGCTTAGCTAAGCGCCGCGGCCCCGCGATGGTCAGTATGACGCGCGGGGCGCCTTTTACGGCATCAGCACAAGCGCCTTAGTTATCGCACAACGCCCGCCACAACGTATCAAATCCCACCGCTTTAAATTCGTCAGAACGCGCCGGTTCGCGCGTGGCGAAATCCATGGTCGTCTGCGCCAGCGCAAAGAAGATCTCATCGCCAAATGCGCGAAACTCCCGGGAGCGGAACAGCGGCGAAATACACTTTTCGCACAGGTCATGCAGCTCCGGGTAGATATCGGCGACGAGCTTCTCGCTTTCGTCGGTAATACGGCTGCTGACTTCGAGCTTACGCACGGCCAGGTTCGCTTCCGGTTTGGTCAGTCCCCAGTCGATAAAGCTGTTCCAGACGTGCCGGATATTTTCTCGGTGATCGCTGTTACTGTTGAGCTTGCCTATCATCGAGCGGCAGAAATCCTGCTTCAGATGTACATAAAGCGCGTTATAGAGATCGTCCTTGGAGGCGAAGTAGCGAAACACGGTGCCTTCAGCCACCCCCGCTTTACGCGCGATAAGCGCGGTTGACGCGCCAAGACCCGCCTCGGCTATCGCTTCGGTGGCGGCTTCCAGAATCGCCATTCTTTTATCTTCACTGCGGGGACGCGCCACGGGCTTTGCTCTCCTGTAAAAAGGGCAGATTGAATCATGACTCGCCGATCCGCTGCAAGGCTTGCGATCACAGGGCAAAAACAGAGTTGACGAATCGACTTACATTCCTATAATGAGTGTTTACTCACTCATTATCAAGTTTCACTGGCCAGTATTTTCACTGCGCCGTGTACAGGCTTTTTGCGCCTGGAAAATGAGCGAGGCGCTCATACGAGCCGGAATTCAGGGCAGGCGAATGCCTGAAATATCACTGCGATTAACACAACTGGAGGGATTCTATGGAACTTCCCGCTCAGGTTATTGAAACGCTGACTGACTGGATTGATGACAATCTTCACAAGCCGTTGCGCATTGATGATATTGCGCGCCACGCGGGCTATTCCAAATGGCATTTGCAACGGCTTTTCCATCACCACAAAGGGGAGAGCATCGGGCGCTACATCCGGGAGAAAAAGCTGCGTCTGGCGGCGCAGGATCTGCGCGCTACTAACGATCGCGTGCTGGATATCTCAATGAAATATGGGTTTGACTCCCAGCAAACTTTTACGCGCCTGTTCACGCGTAAATTTCAGATGTCGCCGGGCACGTGGCGCAAGCAGGGCGACGCGCCGACGAACCACTGAGAAGGCGCGCGGTTTGCATAGCGCGTCAAATTCCCTGACAATGCGCTTTTGAACAGACCGAAAGCCTCTCATGAAGCATCCTCTTGAAACGCTGATCACGGCTGGCGGCATTCTGCTGCTGGCGTTTCTCTCCTGCCTGCTGCTGCCGGCCCCGAGACTCACGCTGACGCTGGCGCAACACCTAATGTCCATGTTCCATCTGGTCGATCTTAACCAGCTCTATACCATTATTTTCTGCATCTGGTTTTTACTGCTCGGCGCGGTGGAGTATTACGTGATTCGCTTCGTATGGCGGCGCTGGTTTTCGCTGGAGCGCGCATAAGCGCGACGGAAGGGCAGGATTAAAAAAGGCCGCATCGCGCGGCCTTTTGCTTTCTTGCTGGTAGTAATTACTGCTGTGACGCCTGAATCGCCGTCAGTGCGATGGTGTAGACGATATCGTCAACCAGCGCGCCGCGGGAGAGGTCGTTAACCGGTTTGCGCATACCCTGCAGCATCGGCCCGATGGAGATCAGGTCGGCAGAGCGCTGTACCGCTTTGTACGTGGTGTTACCAGTGTTCAGATCCGGGAAGATGAACACGGTAGCGCGGCCTGCAACCGGCGAGTTCGGCGCTTTGGATTTCGCTACGTCAGCCATAACGGCGGCGTCATACTGCAGCGGGCCGTCGATAACCAGATCCGGGCGTTTTTCCTGCGCCAGTTTGGTGGCTTCACGCACTTTTTCTACATCGCTGCCCGCACCGGAGTTGCCGGTGGAGTAGGAGAGCATCGCCACGCGCGGTTCGATGCCGAAAGCGGCAGCGGAGTCGGCGGACTGAATCGCGATTTCGGCCAGCTGTTCTGCAGTCGGATCCGGGTTGATTGCGCAGTCGCCGTAAACGTAAACCTGTTCCGGCAGCAGCATGAAGAACACGGAGGAGACCAGCGAGCTGCCCGGCGCCGTTTTGATGAGCTGCAGCGGCGGACGGATGGTGTTCGCGGTGGTGTGTACCGCACCGGATACCAGACCATCGACTTCGTCCTGCTCCAGCATCAGCGTGCCGAGCACCACGTTATCTTCCAGCTGTTCGCGGGCGACCGCTTCGGTCATGCCTTTGCTCTTACGCAGCTCAACCAGACGCGCCACGTAGCTTTCACGCACCACTTCCGGATCGACGATTTCGATGCCGGTGCCCAGTTCTACGCCCTGTGCGGCCGCCACGCGGCTGATTTCGTCCGGGTTACCCAGCAGCACGCAGGTCGCGATGCCGCGCTCGGCGCAGATGGCCGCCGCTTTCACGGTACGCGGCTCGTCGCCTTCCGGCAGCACGACGCGTTTGCCCGCTTTACGCGCAAGCTCGGTCAACTGGTAGCGGAATGCCGGCGGAGAGAGACGACGGCTGCGCTCGGACGTGGCGGTCAGGGAGTCGATCCACTCGGCGCTGACGTGGCTTGCCACATATTCCTGCACTTTTTCGATGCGCTCATGGTCGTCTGCCGGCACTTCAAGGTTGAAGCTCTGCAGGCTGAGCGAGGTCTGCCAGGTGTTGGTGTTCACCATAAATACCGGCAGGCCGGTGGCGAAAGCGCGTTCACATAGCTTGTTGATGCGCTCGTCCATTTCATAACCGCCGGTCAGCAGGATGGCGCCGATTTCTACGCCATTCATCGCGGCAAGGCAGGCGGCCACTAACACATCCGGACGATCCGCGGAGGTCACCAGCAGGGAGCCCGGACGGAAGTGTTCCAGCATATGCGGAATGCTGCGCGCGCAGAACGTCACAGACTTCACGCGGCGGGTTTTAATATCGCCTTCGTTAACGATGGTCGCGTTCAGGTGACGGGCCATGTCGATAGCGCGGGTGGCTATCAGATCAAAGCTCCACGGCACCGCGCCGAGAACCGGCAGCGGACTGATGGCCTGCAGATGCTGCGCGTCGATGTTGATGATTTTCGCTTTGGTGGAGTCATCGAAAATCTCGGAGAGATCCGGACGCGTACGGCCCTGCTCATCCACTGGCGCGTTCAGTTTGTTGACGATAACGCCGGTGATGTTGGCGTTTTTGCTGCCGCCGAAGCTGCTGCGGGTCAGTTCGATACGCTCTTTTAACTGTTCCGGGGTGTCGGTGCCCTGAGACATGACGAACACGATTTCCGCATTCAGAGTCTTCGCGATTTCATAGTTCAGCGACTGGGCGAACTGATGCTTACGGGTCGGCACCAGGCCTTCCACCAGCACCACTTCTGCATCTTTGGTGTTTTCATGGAAGCGAGCGATGATCTCTTCCATCAGCACGTCTTTCTGGTTGCTGGAGAGCAGCGACTCGACGTGGCTCATGCGCAGCGGTTCAGCGGCTGGCAGATTAGTATTAGCGCGCACGATGGTCGTGGTCTGGTCCGGCGTATCGCCGCCAGTACGAGGTTGGGCGATAGGTTTGAAGACGCTCAGACGAACGCCTTTACGTTCCATAGCGCGGATCACGCCGAGGCTGACGCTGGTCAGGCCGACGCTGGTTCCGGTAGGAATAAGCATAATGATACGGGACACGGTTTATCCTCTTTTTGTTGCAGCCAGCCGCGCGGCTGGCACCACATAAAACAACACCGCCAGCGCAGGCTGGCGGTGAGGGATCAGGCGGTCAGGCGGCAGGCGTCCTGCGCGATAACCAGTTCTTCGTTGGTCGGGATGACCATCGCGAGGGTGGTGCCTTCTTTGTTGATGTAACCGGATTTGCCGAAACGCGCGGCCAGGTTGCGCTCGTGGTCAACCTCGAAGCCCAGCACGCCCAGCTTGCCGAGGGAAATCTCGCGAACCATCGCCGCGTTCTCGCCGATGCCGCCGGTGAAGACGACCGCGTCCAGACGACCTTCCATCAGCGCGATATAGGAGCCGATGTATTTCGCCAGGCGGTGGCAGTAGACATCCATCGCGCGCTTCGCGTCTTCTTTGGTCGCGTAGTTGTCTTCAACATAACGGCAGTCGCTGGTCACTTCGGTCAGACCCAGCAGGCCAGACTCTTTGGTCAGCAGTTTGTTGATGTCATCAACGCTCATGCCCAGCGCGTCGTGCAGATGGAAGATGATAGCCGGGTCGATGTCGCCGGAGCGGGTGCCCATGACCAGACCTTCCAGCGGGGTCAGACCCATGGAGGTGTCAACGCATTTGCCGTTGCGGATAGCGGAAACAGAACCGCCGTTACCCAGGTGGCAAGTGATGATATTCACTTCTTCCACCGGCTTGTTCAGCATTTTTGCGGCTTCCTGAGTCACATAGAAGTGGCTGGTGCCGTGTGCGCCATAGCGACGGATGCCGTGTTCTTTATACAGTTTGTACGGCAGGGCATAGAGGTAAGATTCTTCCGGCATGGTCTGATGGAACGCGGTGTCGAAAACGGCCACGTTTTTATCCGCCAGGTGCGGGAAGGATTTCAGCGCTTCGGCGATACCGATCAGGTGAGCCGGGTTATGCAGCGGTGCGAAGGAAGCGGAATCTTTGATGCCCTGAATAACAGACTCATCAATGACCACGGAACTGGTATACTTCTCGCCACCGTGCACAATACGATGACCAATCGCGGTCAGCTGTGCAGACAGCTCTGGTTTTTGTGCCAGAATAGTATTAACAATGAAGTTCAGCGCTTCGCTGTGAGCCGCACCGGCGCCAAGCGCCGCTTCTTGTTTGCCGCCATCCATTTTCCATTTAATACGCGCTTCAGGAAGATGGAAACATTCGGCCAGACCGGACAGGTACTCGTCACCGTTAAGAGCATCGATGATGGCAAATTTCAGTGAGGAGCTACCGCAGTTGAGAACCAGTACTAACTTACTCGACATGGAAGTACCTATTAATGATACGTGGCTAAAAAAACGTCAGTGAGTCTCTCAGCGTAGCGTAAGATGACGCCGACATTTATGATTAACGTCATAGCGAAGAGAGATTCTGCTGTGACGAAGAAATAAACAGAGTTTACGCCATTTTGCGCAAATTTCCGGCGCGAAAGACGACCTTAAAGATTTGACAGCGCGGGCTTTGCCTTCTACGCCATCGCAGGCGCGCACAGGATAACTGATTGCGACTTGCATTGACAAAATATTTTGAACGTTGTCATGGAGAGTTGTTATCTTGCAGGAAAATTTTATTTTTTATTAATGAAGTTGAGGTAAGGCCATGTCGACACCTGAAAATCGCCCCGTAAGCTTTTTTAGCCTGTTTCGCCGTGGGCAGCACTACTCAAAGACCTGGCCGATTGATAAACGCCTGGCTCCGGTCTTTGTCGAAAACCGCGTCATTCGCGCCACGCGTTTCGCGATCCGCATCATGCCGCCCGTCGCCGTGTTTACGCTGTGCTGGCAAATCGCGCTCGGCGGCCAGCTTGGTCCAGCGGTCGCCACGGCGCTGTTCGCGCTGAGTATGCCGATGCAGGGCCTGTGGTGGCTTGGCAAGCGCTCTGTCACGCCGCTCCCGCCCGTCACGCTGAGCTGGTTTTATGAAGTCCGCACGAAATTGCAGGAAGCGGGGCAAGCGCTCGCGCCGGTGGAAGGCAAGCCCGATTATCAGGCGCTGGCCGACACGCTGAAACGTGCGTTTAAGCAACTTGATAAAACTTTTCTTGATGACTTGTAATTGATCAAAAGACGCCTGGGCAAAAAAAGGCAAAGTAAGGGCAGTATCCCACTTTGATCGGGCTTCGCCTGTAACAGGAGCACACCATGGAAATGACCCATGCCCAGCGTCTTATTCTCTCCAACCAGTATAAAATGATGACCCTGCTCGATCCGGAAAATGGCGAGCGTTATCGCCGCCTGCAAACCATCATTGAGCGCGGCTACGGTTTACAGATGCGCGAACTCGACCGCGATTTCGGCGAGCTGAGCGAAGAAACCTGCCGCACCGTCATCGACGTCATGGAGATGTATCACGCCCTCCAGGTCTCCAGAGCCAACATGAAAGACGCGCATACCATTGATGAGCGTCGCGTCACCTTTTTAGGCTTCGACGCCGCCACCGAAGCGCGTTTTCTTGGCTATGTGCGCTTTCTGGTCAATACCGAAGGGCGCTATACCCATTTCGACGCCGGTACGCACGGCTTCAACGCGCAAACCCCGATGTGGGAGAAATATCAACGGATGCTGAAAGTGTGGCAGGCGTGCCCGCGTCAGTACCATTTGTGCGCCAACGAAATTATGCAAATTATTAACGCCTGACGGGAGAAGGCTGTGGAATGTAAAGGGTTTTTGTTCGATCTGGACGGTACGCTGGTAGATTCTCTGCCTGCCGTTGAACGCGCCTGGTGTCACTGGGCGGATCGCTTTGGCATCGCGCATGACGAGGTGCTGGGCTTTATTCACGGTAAGCAGGCGATCACCTCGCTGCGCCACTTTATGGCGGGACACAGCGAGGACGAAATCATGGCGGAGTTTCATCGCCTGGAGCAAATAGAAGCGAGCGATACCGAGGGCATCGTCGCGCTGCCGGGCGCGCTGGCGCTCCTGAACCATCTGAACGATGCCCGCATTCCCTGGGCCATAGTGACCTCGGGCTCCATGCCCGTCGCCTCCGCGCGCCGCGGCGCGACGAGGTTGCCGGAACCAGAGGTGTTCGTCACCGCTGAGCGCGTTAAGCGCGGCAAACCTGAGCCGGATGCCTATCTGCTCGGCGCTGAACTGCTGGGCCTCGCGCCTCATGAGTGCGCCGTTGTGGAAGACGCGCCGGCGGGCATTCTCTCCGGTCTTGCGGCGGGCTGTCCGGTGATTGCCGCTAATCCGCCAGTCGATACGCCGCGTCTTGACGAGGCGGCGCTGGTGATTAAAACCCTTACCGAACTGGTAGTGGAAAAAGGCGCGGACGGCTGGGTAAGCGTTAAAAAGCAGCCGTAACGGCCCGCCGCCTTCTGGCGCTGCGGCGCCACCTTTCTCTGACGGCGGGTTTCCCGCCGTTTTCGTTTTGCTCAGGCCGTGATGACAACAGAAGGATACGTTGTGAATGGTGAATTAATCTGGGTTCTGACTCTGCTTGGCGTGGCGGTGATGCTGTTCGCTACCGCTAAAATCCGTATGGATGCCGTCGCGCTGCTGGTGATTGTGGCATTCATTCTCAGCGGTACGCTAACCGTTAATGAAGCGTTTGCCGGTTTCAGTGATCCCAACGTCATTCTTATCGCCGCGCTGTTTGTTATTGGCGACGGGCTGGTTCGCACCGGGGTCGCGACCAAGATGGGCGCCTGGCTGGTGCAGATGGCGGGCAGCAGCGAAACCCGCATGTTAGTGCTATTGATGCTGACCGTTGCTGGGCTCGGCGCGTTTATGAGTTCCACCGGTGTGGTGGCGATATTTATTCCGGTCGTGATAAGCGTCTGCGCGCGGATGAAAATCGCGCCGTCGCGACTGATGATGCCGTTAAGCTTCGCCGGGCTTATCAGCGGCATGATGACCCTGGTGGCGACGCCGCCAAATCTGGTCGTTAACAGCGAACTGCTGCGCGAAGGGCATCCGGGTTTTGGCTTTTTCAGCGTGACGCCCGTGGGGCTGGCGATTCTTGTGCTTGGCATTCTCTATATGCTGGTGATGCGATTCATGCTTGGTTCAGGCGATGGTCGCGAAAAGCCGCAGGCGTGGAGCCGCCGCACCTTTCGCGACTTTATCCGCGATTACCATCTCACGGGCCGGGCGCGCCGCCTGGCGATTCGCCCTGGCTCGCCGCTTATCGGCCACCGTCTTGACGATTTAAAGCTGCGTGAGCGCTACGGCGCAAACGTCATCGGCGTTGAACGCTGGCGTCATTTCCGCCGGGTGATTGTCGATGTAAACGGGGTCACGGAATTCCGGGCGCGGGACGTATTGCTGATAGACATATCTGCGTCTGATATCGACTTGCGCCAGTTTTGCAGCGAGCAGCAACTGGAGCCGATGATCCTGCGCGGCGACTATTTTTCCGATCAGGCGCTGGATGTCGGTATGGCGGAGCTGTCGCTGACGCCGGAAGGAACCATGGCGGGCAAAACCGTCCGCGAGCTAAATTTCCGCAGCCGCTATGGCCTGAATGTCGTCGGCATTAAACGCGAAGGTAAAGCGTTACCGGGCGCGATCGTGGATGAGCCGCTTGAGCTTGGCGATTTACTTTTAGTGGTCGGGACCTGGAAGCTTATCAGCCAACTGGGGCAGAAAAACCGCGATGTGGTGGTGCTGAACCTGCCGGTGGAAGAGAGCGACGCTTCGCCCGCCCACAGCCAGGCGCCGCACGCCATCTTTTGTCTGGCGCTGATGGTGGCGATGATGCTGACGGATGAAATCCCGAATCCCGTCGCCGCGATTATCGCCTGTCTGCTGATGGGCAAGTTTCGCTGCATCAACCCGGAAAGCGCGTGGAAAGCCATTCACTGGCCGAGCATTATTCTCATTGTCGGCATGATGCCGTTTGCGCAGGCGCTGCAAAAAACCGGCGGGGTGACGCTGATTGTCGACGGTCTGATGCGCGTCGGCGGCGGCTATGGTCCGCATATGATGCTGGGCTGCCTGTTTGTGATGTGCGCCGTCATCGGGCTGTTTATTTCCAATACCGCGACGGCGGTGTTGATGGCGCCCATCGCGCTGGCGGCGGCCAAGACCATGGGCGTATCGCCGTACCCGTTCGCCATGGGCGTGGCGATGGCGGCCTCGGCGGCGTTTATGACGCCGGTCTCTTCGCCAGTCAACACGTTGGTGCTGGGGCCGGGGAACTACCGCTTCAGCGATTTCGTGAAAACCGGCGTACCGTTTACCGTTATCGTGATGGTCGTCTGCGTGCTGTTAATCCCGGTGCTGTTCCCGTTCTGAGAGCCTCAGAGCGGGGAATCCTGGCTAATTTCATCTAAAGAGAGATGGAAGCTCGGAACGAAGATCTGCATGAAATACTCCATTTCGGCGCTGTGACGCTGCGCCAGCGTTTTTTCCAGACGGCTTTTGGCGAGCAGGAATTCGTTATTGCCCGCCGAAAGCTCTTCCAGACATTTCAGGTAGGCGCACAGCGCATCTGCCTGCTTCACCAGCGATTTTTCATCTTCCGTATAGTGATGCTCGTCAAGCAGCGGGGCGAAGATGTCCTGTAACTCTTCCGGCACCATCGCAATCAGCTTCTGCTGAGCGATTTTCTCAATGGCTTTATATTCATGCGCTATCTGGGAATTGAAATACTTCACCGGCGTGGGCAGATCGCCTGTCAGCACTTCGCTGGCGTCGTGGTACATCGCCAGCAGCGCGATGCGCTCCGGGTTGACGTTGCCCTGAAATTTGCGGTTTTTAATGACCGCGAGCGCATGGGCGACCATCGCCACCTGCAGACTGTGTTCAGAGACATTTTCAGTGCGCACGTTGCGCATCAGCGGCCAGCGATTGATTAACTTCAGGCGGGAAAGGTAGGCGAAAAAATGACTCTGACTCATAAAGATCCCTTGTCTGTGACTGCGACAAAAAACCATTGTGAGGGGAGCGGGGGGAAGATGCAAATCTCCCCCGAATCGATTACTGATGGTAGCCGGAAAGGAAGCGGCCCAGCTTGTTAATGGCGAGATCGAGTTCATCGATGCGCGGCAGCGTCACGATACGTACGTGGTCAGGCCACGGCCAGTTAAACGCGGTCCCCTGAACCAGCAGTACTTTTTCCTGCAGCAGGAAATCGAGCACCATTTTCTGATCGTCGTGAATATTAAAACGCTTTGCGTCGATTTTCGGGAACATGTAGAGCGCGCCGCGCGGTTTTACGCAGCTGACGCCTGGGATTTCGTTGATCAGTTCCCACGCGCGGTTGCGTTGTTCGTAAAGCCGCCCGCCGGGTACGATAAATTCGCTGATGCTCTGATAACCGCCAAGGGCCGTCTGGATGGCGTGCTGCGCAGGAACGTTCGCGCACAGGCGCATTGAAGCAAGCATTTCCAGCCCTTCAATATACCCTTTGGCGTGTTTTTTCGGCCCGTTCAGCACCATCCAGCCCTGACGGAAGCCCGCCACACGGTACGTTTTGGAGAGGCCGTTAAAGGTGACGGTGAGCAGATCCGGCGCCAGCGCTGCGATCGAGTGGTGCTGGGCGTCGTCATAGAGGATCTTGTCGTAAATTTCGTCTGCGAAAATGATCAGATTATGCTGGCGGGCGATCTCAACGATTTCCAGCAGCAGTTCTTTCGAATAGACCGCGCCGGTCGGGTTGTTCGGGTTGATAATGACAATTCCGCGGGTGCGCGGCGTGATTTTGGCGCGAATGTCGTCGAGATCCGGGAACCAGTCTGAGGATTCATCACAAAGATAGTGCACCGCTTTGCCGCCGGAGAGTGACACCGCCGCCGTCCACAGCGGGTAGTCGGGCGCCGGCACCAGCATTTCATCACCACTGTTCAGTAACGCCTGCATCGCCTGAACGATAAGCTCAGAAACGCCATTGCCGATATAAATATCCTCAACCGTGACGTCGCGCATGTCGCGCGCCTGGTAGTGCTGCATGATAGCTTTACGGGCGGAATAGAGCCCTTTGGAATCGCAGTAGCCCTGGGCGGTAGGCAGATTGCGGATGACATCCACAAGAATTTCATCAGGCGCGTCAAAGCCGAAAGGGGCCGGGTTGCCGATATTCAGCTTAAGAACTTTTTGACCTTCCTCTTCGAGGCGTTTGGCCTCTTTTAGCACCGGGCCGCGGATGTCGTAGCAGACATTGTCGAGCTTACTGGATTTTTCGATGGGCGACATAACGTCAGAACCTTACTTGTTTTGCGCTTCCTGCCATGGAAGCCGATGGCCGACAATTTACTCCTCCCGTCCAGGGTTTTAAAGCCTCGCCTGCAACCGAATGCTTGCAGTAAGCCCTTGTCGCGCTGGTGTAATCTTTCTTATAAGTTACTTTTGTTTTTATAAAATATCGTAAAAAGAAGTGAGTTATGTTTTTTGTGCTGGTATAAGTTTTAACTATGGTCGATGCCACCATACTAAGAAACGCACAACATTAGCGCGTTAATTAATTCACACGATATGAACTTTACCCACAGTTAATAGCGAGGTTTTATCATCACGCTTATTGCCGTAAAAAAGAATGTGGCATAACGCGCTTTGTAACGATCTTGTTATATGAAAAGGCCGAGAAATAATGAATTATTAAATAATATTAATTATTGGTTTTGGTGATGTCTGTAATAGAGTTACGAAAATTTAGAAATTTGCTGTCCCGTATAAGTAAAATCGCATGGAGTCTTAAAAAAAGAACAGATTTGCGATATTATACAGCTCCTGGCGCGAGACGTTTCGCCAGCGCAGCCGGGCCGGGAGCCTTCTTTCGGGCAACTGGTTGTTTCTATAGTCATTCAGGACACGAGTCAGGCATAGTTATATACTCTTCTCTTTCTTTTGGCAGAGTATGTTAAGGTCGCAAAGTCGTTGCTTTTCGCCTTAGCCAACGTAGCCAGATTTTTAATTCAAATCACGGGTTCGCTGTGCAAAATATTTGATGTAAGGGCACAGCGATAGCAGAAAAAAACACCCTTTTACTGTTTTAATAACCAGGGGTTTGAATTAGAAACGCGCATGGCGGTCTTCCGACGCGGGTTGTGTTAGCCCGGAAGCATGCTTCAAAAGGAATTGCTTTCTTTCCTTTACACATAGCAACAGACGGTGTCCGCTACGTGCGGTTACCTGAAAGTGATAACAATATGATTAACGCAAATCGTCCGATCTTAAACCTCGACCTCGATCTGCTGAGAACGTTTGTCGCAGTCGCCGATCTGAATACGTTTGCCGCCGCGGCGGCAGCGGTATGCCGTACGCAGTCGGCCGTCAGCCAGCAGATGCAGCGCCTGGAACAACTGGTCGGTAAAGAGTTGTTTGCCCGCCATGGGCGCAATAAGCTCTTAACCGAACACGGCATCCAGTTGCTCGGTTATGCACGTAAAATTTTGCGCTTCAACGATGAAGCATGCACTTCGCTAATGTATAGCAATTTGCAGGGCGTCCTGACCATTGGCGCTTCTGACGAATCGGCGGATACCATTCTGCCGTATCTTCTCAACCGCATTAGTTCGGTCTATCCGAAACTGGCGATTGATGTACGCGTTCAGCGTAATCCGTACATTATCGAAATGTTGAACCAACAGGAGATAGACCTGGTCGTTACCACGCATCAGCCGGAGAATCTGGATTCGCTGGTGCTGCGTACCTCGCCCACACTCTGGTATTGCGCGGCGGACTATACGTTGCACAAAAATGAAGCGGTGCCGCTGGTGATGCTCGATGAGCCGAACCCGCATCGTGACATCATCATTGAGCAACTCAACGCGGCGAATGTGCCGTGGCGTATCTCTTACGTCGCGTCCACGTTGCCTGCGGTGCGTGCCGCCGTAAAAGCGGGGCTTGGCATTACCGCCCGCCCGGTAGAGATGATGAGTCCGGAGTTGCGCGTATTGGGTACGTCTGACGGCCTGCCCGTGCTGCCGGAAACGCAGTACATGCTGTGTCGCAATACCAACAGCAAGAACGAAATGGCAGAGATCATCTTTCAGGCCATGGAAAGCCACTACCAGCCGTGGCGTTACACCGCTGCGATTGAAGGTGGCGATGATACGCTGCTAATGCAGGGCGATCTGGAGTAACTTTTTCGTCTAAGTTAAAAAGTTGTTAATAAAGCCTTTGGTAATCCAGCGATTATCAGAGGCTTTTTTTATACATTTTACTTAGCTAAGTGGTTGTAATTAACATAAATCATAACACCATTTCAACACCTTTTCCGTTTCGAAATCCCGCCGCGGCGTCGTCAATGCCAGCAGAAAATTTTACTTTTGTTGTTAAAAAGTGAGCGACTTTGTTGCTGTTTTTACTGGTCAATTAACAAAAGCGTGTCTCAGATCAAGAAAATACTCCCGACGAGGGGGAGGAATAGTTAGAAATTCCTGCCAAAATAAGGGGTGTTTATGTCTCCTCTCTTTTAACGGACACGATTCACCCGCCGGGCTCCGTAGTCTCGCACGCGGCTCACAGGACGCTAAAAGCATCAAATGTTAAGGGTCTTGGGGAGATGTAAACTAATGTTAGGTTTCTTTTGTTAAAGTTGACAAAAGGTTATAGAAAGGAGTAAAAAACCCCATCAATTCGCTGCCTAAGTTATATTTCCGGCAGTTATTGTACGGTTGATTGTTCCTCCCCTTGAATCGATGTGGCGTTCATCTGCCAGCAAGAGCAGAGGCTTTAGCGCCACTTTTGATGAGTAAGCAATGAGTATGTCAACATCCACTGAAGTTATCGCTCATCACTGGGCGTTCGGTATCTTTCTTATTGTTGCCATTGGCCTGTGTTGTCTGATGCTGGCGGGCGCCTGGTTCCTTGGCGGACGCGCTCGCGCCAGGTACAAAAACACCCCGTTCGAATCGGGGATCGACTCGGTCGGCACCGCCCGCTTACGGCTTTCCGCGAAGTTCTACCTGGTAGCGATGTTTTTCGTCATCTTTGACGTGGAAGCGCTCTATCTCTTCGCCTGGTCAACATCAGTTCGTGAAGTCGGCTGGGTCGGCTTTATCGAGGCCGCAATTTTCATTTTAGTGCTACTGGCTGGTCTGGTTTATCTGGTGCGTATCGGCGCGCTGGAGTGGACGCCTTCGCGCTCACGTCGCGAACGTTTGAACACCGAAGAAGCTGGCAGTCTCACTAATCGTCATACGCAGTAACAGCGAGGCAATAAGATGGACTATACGCTCACCCGCATAGATCCCGACGGTGAGAATGACCGTTACCCCCTGCAAAAACAGGAGATTGTGACTGATCCTCTGGAACAGCATGTACACCGCAGCGTCTACATGGGCAAGCTCGAGCATGCCCTGCATGACATGGTGAACTGGGGGCGTAAAAACTCCCTCTGGCCTTATAACTTTGGCCTTTCCTGCTGCTACGTGGAGATGGTGACCTCGTTCACCGCGGTCCATGACGTCGCGCGTTTCGGTGCGGAAGTACTGCGTGCTTCCCCGCGCCAGGCCGATTTCATGGTGGTCGCCGGTACGCCGTTCACCAAAATGGCCCCGGTGATTCAGCGCCTGTATGACCAGATGCTGGAGCCGAAATGGGTTATTTCCATGGGCGCGTGTGCGAATTCCGGCGGTATGTACGATATTTATTCCGTTGTGCAAGGCGTGGACAAATTCCTGCCCGTGGATGTGTACATCCCAGGCTGCCCGCCGCGCCCGGAAGCGTACATGCAGGCGTTGATGCTGCTGCAGGAGTCGATTGGCAAAGAGCGCCGTCCGCTTTCGTGGGTGGTTGGCGATCAGGGCGTTTATCGCGCCAACATGCAGTCAGAGCGTGAGCGTAAACGCGGCGAACGTATCGCAGTCACCAACCTGCGTACGCCGGACGAAATTTAATTTGCGCCTGCGGGAGGTCGCTTCTCACGTATACCAATAAACGACAGCGAGAAGCCGCCGCCCGACAGTCATCACAGACCATTGGCAATGGTGAACAATATGACCGATTTAACTGCGCAAGACGCCGTTTTGCCTGTGTGGCAGACCAGGGATCACCTCGACGACCCGGTTATTGGCGAACTGCGTAACCGTTTTGGGCCGGATGCCTTTACTGTTCAGGCTACCCGCACCGGAGTTCCGGTTGTCTGGGTCAAGCGTGAACAATTACTGGAAGTTGGCGAATTTTTACGAAAGCTGCCTAAACCCTATGTCATGCTGTATGACCTGCATGGCATGGACGAGCGCCTTCGCACTCACCGCAACGGTTTACCGGCTGCGGATTTTTCCGTTTTCTACCACCTGCTTTCTATCGATCGCAACCGCGACATCATGCTGAAAGTGGCGCTTTCTGAAAACGATCTCAACGTGCCGACCTTTACCCGTCTTTTCCCGAACGCCAACTGGTATGAGCGTGAGACCTGGGAAATGTTCGGTATTACGTTCACCGGTCATCCGAACCTGCGCCGCATCATGATGCCGCCGACCTGGGAAGGGCACCCGCTGCGTAAAGACTACCCGGCGCGCGCGACTGAATTCGATCCGTTTACGCTCACCAAGCAAAAAGAAGAGCTGGAAATGGAAGCGCTGACCTTCAAGCCCGAAGAATGGGGCATGAAGCGCGGCAACGACACTGAAGATTTCATGTTCCTGAACCTCGGCCCGAACCACCCGTCGGCGCACGGTGCGTTCCGTATCATCCTGCAACTGGACGGCGAAGAGATTGTCGACTGCGTGCCGGATATCGGTTACCACCACCGCGGCGCTGAGAAAATGGGCGAGCGTCAGTCCTGGCACAGCTACATTCCTTATACCGACCGCATCGAATACCTCGGCGGCTGCGTAAACGAAATGCCGTACGTGCTGGCCGTGGAAAAACTGGCGGGGATTCAGGTGCCGGAGCGCGTGGAAGTGATCCGCGTGATGCTCTCTGAGCTGTTCCGCATCAACAGCCATCTGCTGTATATCTCGACGTTTATTCAGGACGTGGGCGCGATGACGCCGGTCTTCTTCGCTTTCACCGATCGTCAGAAAATCTACGATCTGGTCGAAGCGATCACCGGTTTCCGTATGCACCCGGCCTGGTTCCGCATCGGCGGCGTCGCGCACGATCTGCCGCGCGGCTGGGATCGCCTGCTGAAAGAGTTCCTGGAGTGGATGCCGAAACGTCTCGACTCCTACGTCAAAGCAGCGCTGAAAAACACCATCCTGAAAGGTCGTTCTCAGGGTGTGGCGGCGTATGACGCCAAAGAAGCGCTGGCATGGGGCACCACCGGGGCTGGCCTTCGCGCCACCGGTATCGATTTCGACGTGCGTAAAGCGCGCCCGTACTCTGGCTACCAGAACTTCGAGTTCGAAGTGCCGGTCGGCGGCGGCATCAGCGATTGCTACACCCGCGTGATGCTGAAAGTCGAAGAAGTGCGCCAGTCGCTGCGTATTCTTGAGCAGTGCCTGAAAAACATGCCGGAAGGCCCGTTCAAGGCGGATCACCCGCTGACCACGCCGCCGCCGAAAGAGCGCACGCTGCAACATATCGAAACCCTGATTACTCACTTCCTGCAGGTTTCGTGGGGCCCGGTCATGCCGGCCAACGAATCCTTCCAGATGATTGAGGCAACCAAGGGGATTAACAGTTACTACCTGACCAGCGACGGCAGCACCATGAGCTACCGTACCCGCGTCCGTACACCGAGTTTCCCGCATCTTCAGCAGATTCCTTCGGTGATCCGCGGCAGCCTGGTTTCCGACCTGATTGTCTATCTGGGTAGTATCGATTTTGTAATGTCTGATGTGGATCGCTAACTATGCACGAGAATCAACAACCACAGAACGAGGCTTTTGAGCTGAGTGCGGCAGAGCGTGAGGCGATTGAGCACGAGAAGCACCACTACGAAGACCCGCGTGCGGCGTCCATTGAAGCGCTGAAAATCGTTCAGAAGCAGCGTGGCTGGGTGCCGGACGGCGCTATCTATGCGATAGCGGACGTCCTCGGCATTCCGGCGAGCGACGTCGAAGGGGTCGCGACCTTCTATAGCCAGATTTTCCGCCAGCCGGTAGGTCGTCACGTGATTCGCTACTGCGATAGCGTGGTGTGTCACATCACCGGCTATCAGGGGATTCAGTCCGCGATTGAAAAACATCTGAGCATCAAACCGGGCCAGACTACGTTTGACGGACGCTTTACCCTGCTGCCGACCTGCTGCCTTGGCAACTGCGACAAAGGGCCGACCATGATGATTGATGAGGACACTCACAGTTATCTGACGCCGGAAGGGATCCCTGAACTTCTGGAGCAGTACAAATGAAACAGATTATTCGTACTGCCGAAACGCATCCGCTGACCTGGCGTATGCGTGACGACAAGCAACCGGTCTGGCTTGAAGAGTACCGCAGCAAAAACGGCTACGAAGGCGCGCGTAAAGCGCTCACCGGCATGGCGCCGGATGAAATCGTCAACGCCGTGAAAGACGCGGGTCTGAAAGGGCGCGGCGGCGCGGGCTTCTCCACCGGTCTGAAATGGAGCCTGATGCCGAAAGACGAATCCATGAACATCCGTTACCTGCTGTGTAACGCCGATGAAATGGAGCCGGGCACCTATAAAGACCGCATGCTAATGGAACAGCTGCCGCACCTGCTGGTGGAAGGCATGCTGATTTCCGCGTTCGCGCTGAAAGCGTACCGCGGTTACATCTTCCTGCGCGGCGAGTATATCGAAGCCGCCGAACGTCTGCGCCGCGCTATCGCGGAAGCGACCGAAGCCGGGCTGCTTGGTAAAAATATTCTCGGCTCGGGGTTCGATTTTGAACTCTTCGTGCACACCGGGGCGGGCCGCTATATCTGCGGCGAAGAGACGGCGCTTATCAACTCGCTGGAAGGCCGTCGCGCCAACCCGCGTTCTAAGCCGCCGTTCCCGGCGTCCAGCGGCGTATGGGGCAAACCGACCTGCGTTAACAACGTCGAAACCCTGTGCAACGTGCCGGCCATTCTCGCCAATGGCGTGGAGTGGTATCAGGGCCTGTCGACCAGCGAAGACAAAGGCACCAAACTGATGGGCTTCTCCGGGCGCGTGAAAAACCCGGGCGTCTGGGAGCTGCCGTTCGGCACTACCGCGCGTGAAATCCTTGAAGAGTACGCGGGCGGCATGCGTGACGGCCTGACATTCAAAGCCTGGCAGCCGGGCGGCGCGGGGACAGATTTCCTGACCGACGCGCACCTCGATCTCCCGATGGAGTTCGCCAGCATCGGTAAAGCGGGCAGCCGTCTTGGCACTGCGCTGGCGATGGCCGTCGACCACGAAATCAATATGGTGTCGCTGGTACGTAACCTGGAAGAGTTCTTCGCGCGCGAGTCCTGCGGCTGGTGTACGCCGTGCCGTGACGGCCTGCCGTGGAGCGTTAAAATCCTGCGCGCGCTGGAGCGCGGCGAAGGGCAGCCGGGGGATATCGAAACCCTGGAGCAGCTCTGCCGCTTCCTGGGCCCGGGTAAAACGTTCTGTGCCCATGCGCCAGGTGCCGTAGAGCCACTTCAGAGCGCCATTAAATATTTCCGTGACGAATTCGAAGCGGGCATTAAGCAGAGCCCCGGCAACACCCGTGCCATTAATGGTATTCAGCCGAACCTGCTCAAGACGCGCTGGTAAAAGCATTTTGATTAACGCCTGGCTCGCGCCAGGCCAACTGGAAGCATGCTGACTATGGCTACGATTCATGTAGACGGCAAAGAATATGAGGTAGACGGCGCGGACAACCTGCTGCAGGCATGTCTGTCGCTCGGCCTCGATATTCCTTATTTTTGCTGGCATCCGGCGCTGGGTAGCGTTGGTGCCTGCCGCCAGTGCGCGGTGAAGCAATATCAGAACGCGGAAGATACCCGTGGTCGCCTGGTGATGTCCTGCATGACGCCGGCATCCGATGGAACCTTTATCTCTATTGACGACAACGAAGCGAAACAGTTCCGCGAAAGCGTCGTGGAGTGGCTGATGACCAACCACCCGCACGACTGTCCGGTCTGTGAAGAGGGCGGCAACTGCCACCTGCAGGATATGACGGTGATGACCGGCCATAGCTTCCGTCGCTACCGCTTCACCAAGCGTACTCACCGCAATCAGGATCTGGGGCCGTTCATCAATCATGAGATGAACCGCTGCATCGCCTGCTATCGTTGCGTGCGTTACTACAAAGATTACGCTGACGGCACCGATCTTGGTGTTTACGGCGCGCATGACAACGTCTATTTCGGTCGTCCGGAAGACGGTACGCTTGAGAGCGAATTCTCCGGTAACCTGGTCGAAATCTGCCCGACCGGCGTATTCACCGATAAAACGCACTCCGAGCGCTACAACCGTAAATGGGATATGCAGTTTGCGCCGAGCATCTGCCAGCAATGCTCGCTGGGCTGCAACACCAGCCCTGGCGAACGCTATGGCGAGCTGCGTCGTATCGAAAACCGCTACAACGGTACCGTTAACCACTACTTCCTGTGCGACCGCGGCCGTTTCGGCTACGGCTACGTCAATCTGAAAGACCGTCCGCGTCGTCCGGTTCAGCGCCGTGGCGATGACCTGATCACCCTGAACGCCGAGCAGGCGATGCAGGGCGCGGCGGATATTCTGCGCCAGTCGAAGAAAGTCATCGGTATCGGCTCCCCGCGCGCGAGCGTTGAGAGCAACTTCGCGCTGCGCGAACTGGTCGGGGCGGAAAACTTCTATACCGGCATCGCGGCGGGCGAGCAGGAACGTCTGCAACTGATGCTGAAAGTGCTGCGCGAAAGCGGCATTCGCACTCCGGCGCTGCGTGAGATTGAATCTTACGATGCCGTGCTGATTCTGGGCGAAGACATCACCCAGACCGGCGCGCGCGTGGCGCTGGCGGTTCGTCAGGCAGTGAAAGGCAAAGCGCGCGAAATGGCGGCGGCCCAGAAAGTAGCTGACTGGCAGATCGCGGCCATCCTGAACATCGGCCAGCGTGCCAAACATCCGCTGTTCGTGACTAACGTCGACAGCACCCGTCTGGACGATATTGCCGCGTGGACCTATCGCGCGCCTGTGGAAGATCAGGCGCGTCTCGGTTTTGCTATCGCCAACGCGCTGGATACCGCATCGCCTGCGGTCGACGGGCTGGATCGCGACCTGCAAAACAAAGTCGACGTGATTGTTCAGGCGCTGGCAGGGGCGAAGAAGCCGCTGATTATCTCCGGCACCAACGCTGGCAGCGTGGAAGTGATCCAGGCGGCCGCGAACGTCGCGAAAGCGTTGAAAGGCCGCGGCGCGGATGTGGGGATCACCCTGATCGCCCGCGCGGTTAACAGCGTCGGCCTCGGCATGATTGGCGGCGGTTCGCTTGACGACGCGCTGAACGAGCTGGAAACCGGCAGCGCTGACGCCGTTATCGTGCTGGAAAACGATCTGCACCGTCACGCCTCGGCGGCACGTGTGGACGCCGCGCTTGCGAAAGCGCCGCTGGTGATGGTAATCGATCATCAGCGCACCGCTATCATGGATCACGCGCATCTCGTGCTCTCCACCGCGAGCTTCGCTGAAAGCGACGGCACGGTCATCAACAACGAAGGCCGCGCGCAGCGCTTCTTCCAGGTTTATGACCCGTCATACTATGACAACACCGTGACCATGCTGGAAAGCTGGCGCTGGCTGCATTCGCTGCACAGCACGCTGGAAAACCGCCATCCGGACTGGACGCAGCTCGACCACGTGATCGACGCCTGCATCGCGAAACTGCCGCACCTGGCGGGCATTAAAGACGCCGCGCCGGACGCGAATTTCCGCATCCGCGGCCAGAAACTGGCGCGCGAACCGCATCGTTACAGCGGTCGCACCGCGATGCGCGCGAACATCAGCGTTCACGAGCCGCGTCAGCCGCAGGATAAAGACACCATGTTCTCCTTCTCAATGGAAGGGAACAACCATCCGGACGCGCCGCGTTCTCAGGTGCCGTTCGCCTGGGCGCCGGGCTGGAACTCCCCGCAGGCCTGGAACAAATTCCAGGACGAAGTGGGCGGGCACCTGCGTCACGGCGATCCGGGCGTGCGTCTCATTGAGGCGGGCGAGGGCGCTATCGACTACTTCACGACCGTACCGCAGCGTTTCGCGCCGCAGGATGGCCAGTGGCGTATCGCGCCTTATTACCACCTGTTCGGCAGCGATGAGCTGTCGCAGCGTTCGCCGGTCTTCCAGAGCCGCATGCCGCAGCCGTATATCCGCCTGAATCCGGCAGATGCCGCGAAGCTTGGCGTCAACGCGGGCGCGAAAGTCTCCTTCAACTATGAAGGCCAGACTATCACGCTGCCGTTGCAGCTGTCTGAAGGACTGACGGAAGGGCAGGTTGGTCTGCCGATGGGGATGCCGGGCATCGCGCCTGTCATGGCTGGCGCTCGTCTTGAAAATCTGCAGGAGGCTGCGCAATGAGTTGGTTGACACCGGATGTTATCGAGATCCTGCTCAGCATCCTGAAAGCGGTGGTCATTCTGCTGGTGGTCGTGAGCTGCGGCGCGTTCATGAGTTTTGGGGAGCGCCGTCTGCTCGGCCTCTTCCAGAACCGTTATGGGCCGAACCGCGTTGGCTGGGGCGGTTCGCTCCAGCTGGTCGCGGACATGATCAAAATGTTCTTTAAAGAGGACTGGATCCCGCGCTTCTCTGACCGCGTCATCTTTACGCTGGCGCCGATGATCGCGTTCACCTCGCTGCTACTGGCGTTCGCGATTGTGCCTGTGAGCCCCACCTGGGTGGTGGCGGATCTCAATATTGGGATCCTCTTCTTCCTGATGATGGCGGGCCTTGGCGTCTACGCGGTGCTGTTCGCCGGCTGGTCGAGCAACAACAAATACTCGCTGCTGGGCGCGATGCGTGCTTCTGCGCAGACGCTGAGCTACGAAGTGTTCCTCGGTCTCTCGCTGATGGGCGTTGTGGCGCAGGCGGGGTCGTTCAACATGACCGATATCGTCAACAACCAGGCGCATCTCTGGAACGTGATCCCGCAGTTCTTTGGCTTCATCACTTTCGCTATCGCAGGCGTTGCGGTGTGTCACCGTCACCCGTTTGACCAGCCGGAAGCGGAGCAGGAACTGGCTGACGGTTACCATATCGAATATTCCGGCATGAAGTTCGGTCTGTTCTTCGTGGGCGAATATATCGGGATTGTGACCGTTTCCGCGCTTATCGTGACGCTGTTCTTCGGTGGCTGGCAGGGCCCCTGGTTACCGCCTTTCATCTGGTTCGCGCTGAAAACCGCGTTTTTCATGATGATGTTTATTTTGATTCGCGCCGCATTACCGCGTCCTCGTTATGACCAGGTAATGTCCTTCGGCTGGAAAGTGTGCCTGCCTCTGACGCTTATCAATCTGCTGGTAACCGCGGCTGTCATTCTCTGGCAGACAGCGGCATAAGGGGTGAGAAAACCATGACATTGAAAGACATAGTGGTTGGTTTCGGCACCCAACTACGCAGTATCTGGATGATTGGCCTGCACGCGTTTTCCAAACGCGAAACGCGCATGTATCCGGAAGAGCCGGTTTATCTGCCGCCGCGCTACCGCGGCCGTATCGTGCTGACGCGCGATCCGGACGGTCAGGAGCGCTGTGTGGCCTGTAACCTCTGTGCGGTCGCCTGCCCGGTGGGCTGTATCTCTCTGCAAAAAGCGGAGACGAAAGATGGCCGCTGGTATCCAGAGTTTTTCCGCATCAACTTCTCACGCTGCATTTTCTGCGGTATGTGCGAAGAGGCCTGCCCGACCACCGCTATCCAGCTGACGCCGGATTTCGAGCTGGGCGAGTTTAAGCGCCAGGATCTGGTGTATGAAAAAGAGGACCTGCTGATCTCCGGTCCGGGCAAATACCCGGAATATAACTTCTACCGGATGGCGGGTATGGCAATCGACGGCAAAGATAAAGGCGACGCGGAAAACGAAGCCAAACCTATCGACGTCAAAGGCCTGTTACCTTAAGGAGTCAGGAATGGAATTCGCTTTTTATATCTGCGCCCTTGTGGCGGTCCTGACCACCGCCCGGGTGATCACCCACAGCAATCCGGTACACGCGCTGCTGTACCTGATCATTTCGCTGTTGGCGATCGCAGGCGTCTTTTTCTCACTCGGCGCTTACTTCGCCGGTGCGCTGGAAATCATCGTCTACGCAGGCGCCATCATGGTGCTCTTTGTGTTCGTGGTCATGATGCTGAACCTCGGCGATTCCGTGGTGCGTCAGGAGCGCGAATGGCTCAAACCGCAGATCTGGATTGGCCCTGGCATTCTCTCGGCCGTCCTGCTGGTAGTGATTGTCTACGCCATTCTGGGCGTTAACGATCAGGGCATTGAAGGCAACCCAATTAGCGCAAAAGCCGTCGGTACCGACCTGTTCAAGACTTACGTACTGGCGGTGGAACTCGCTTCCATGTTGCTGTTGGCGGGCCTGGTCGTGGCTTTCCATCTTGGCCGTGAAGAGAAAGCGGGCGATGTGGTAAGCGTGCGCGGCGGTGCTCCGTCGGACGCGTCGAAAAGAAAAACGGAGGAGCGCGCATGATCCCGTTACAACATGGACTGATCCTGGCGGCTATTCTGTTCGTCCTGGGTCTGACCGGTCTGGTTATCCGTCGCAATCTGCTGTTTATGCTGATTGGGCTGGAAATCATGATTAACGCCGCCGCGCTCGCTTTCGTGGTTGCAGGCAGCTACTGGGGCCAGACTGACGGTCAGATAATGTATATCCTGGCGATTAGCTTAGCCGCGGCGGAAGCCAGTATCGGCCTCGCGCTGCTGCTGCAACTCCATCGTCGTCGCCAGAACCTGAATATCGATTCAGTAAGTGAGATGCGTGGATGAACCTGCTCGCATTAACCATTATTTTGCCATTGATTGGCTATATTCTGCTCGCCTTCTCCCGTGGTCGCTGGTCGGAAAACCTCTCCGCGACGATTGGGGTCGGCTCTGTGGGCCTGGCGGCGCTGGTCACCGCTTACGCTGGCATTGATTTCTTTAATAACGGTAAGCAGGCATTCTCGCTGCCGCTGTGGACCTGGATGTCAGTTGGCGATTTCAACATCGGCGTCAACCTGGTGCTGGATGGCCTTTCGCTGACCATGCTTTCTGTGGTTACCGGCGTAGGCTTCCTGATCCACATGTTCGCGTCCTGGTATATGCGCGGCGAAGAGGGCTACTCCCGCTTTTTCGCGTACACCAACCTCTTTATCGCGAGCATGGTTGTACTGGTGCTCTCCGATAACCTGCTGTTGATGTACCTCGGCTGGGAAGGCGTGGGTCTCTGCTCCTATCTGCTGATCGGCTTCTACTACACCGATCCGAAGAACGGCGCCGCGGCGATGAAAGCGTTTGTCGTAACCCGTGTGGGCGACGTCTTCCTCGCGTTCGCGCTGTTTATTCTCTACAACGAACTCGGCACGCTGAACTTCCGCGAAATGGTGGAACTGGCGCCGCAGCACTTCGCTAATGGCAATGAAATGTTGCGTTGGGCGACGCTGATGCTGCTCGGCGGCGCGGTCGGTAAATCCGCACAGCTTCCGCTCCAGACCTGGCTTGCGGATGCGATGGCGGGCCCGACGCCGGTTTCTGCGCTGATCCACGCGGCGACCATGGTGACCGCGGGCGTTTACCTGATTGCCCGTACCCACGGTCTGTTCCTGCTGACGCCGGACGTGCTGCATCTGGTCGGTATCGTCGGCGCCATTACGCTGGTGCTGGCGGGCTTCGCCGCGCTGGTGCAGACCGACATCAAACGCGTACTCGCCTACTCCACCATGAGCCAGATTGGCTACATGTTCCTGGCGCTTGGCGTCCAGGCGTGGGATGCGGCGATTTTCCACCTGATGACGCACGCGTTCTTTAAAGCGCTGCTGTTCCTCTCGTCCGGCTCCGTCATTCTGGCGTGCCACCACGAGCAGAACATCTTCAAAATGGGCGGCCTGCGTAAATCCATTCCGCTGGTTTACGCCTGTTTCCTGGTGGGCGGCGCAGCCCTTGCGGCACTGCCGGTCGTGACCGCAGGCTTCTACAGTAAAGATGAAATTCTGTGGGGCGCTGCTGCCAACGGTCATAACTACTTAATGCTGGCGGGTCTGGTGGGCGCGTTCCTGACGTCCATCTATACCTTCCGCATGATTTTCATCGTGTTCCACGGCGAAGAAAAAATTCACGCACACGCAGGGAAGGGGATTACCCATCATCTGCCGCTTATCGTGCTGCTGGTGCTTTCCACCTTTGTCGGCGCGCTGATTACGCCGCCGCTGGCGGGCGTATTGCCGGAAAACCACTTCGGTCACGAAGGCAAAATGGCGCTGGAAATCACCTCGGGCGTGGTAGCGATTGTCGGTATCCTGATCGCCGCCTGGCTGTGGCTTGGCAAGCGTACGCTGGTCAGCGCCGTCGCCAAGAGCGCGCCGGGTCGTTTCTTCGGCACCTGGTGGTATCACGCCTGGGGCTTCGACTGGCTGTATGACAAAGTGTTCGTCAAGCCTTTCCTGGGCATCGCCTGGCTGCTGCAACGCGATCCGCTGAATGCGCTGATGAACATTCCGGCCATCCTTTCCCGCTACGCAGGCCGCGGTCTGCTGCTGAGCGAGAACGGCTACCTGCGCTGGTATGTGGCCTCAATGAGCATTGGTGCGGTGGTCGTGCTGGTGTTGCTGATGGTGTTGCGTTGATTCATAAGTGAATTTTAAAAGAATTCGTTGAAAATCAAGTCTGAAAGGACAGGCGTTATCAGCGAAGTCACCGTGGACACCTTCTGCGCGCAGCAGGGTTCACGGTGGCGAGTAAGATAGCCTGAGCTGGACTTAAACAAGGAACAAAAATCGCCATGTTACTACCCTGGCTAATACTGATTCCCTTTATCGGCGGCTTCCTGTGCTGGCAGACCGAACGCTTCGGCGTCAAGGTGCCGCGCTGGATTGCGCTGATTACCATGGGGCTGACGCTGGCGCTCGGCCTGCAACTCTGGTTGCAGGGCGGCTACTCCCTGACGCAATCCGGTGAGTTTCCGAAGTGGCAGGACCAGTACATTCTCGACTGGATCCCGCGTTTTGGGATCACCATCCACTTAGCCATCGACGGTCTGTCGCTGCTGATGGTAGTGCTGACGGGCCTGCTCGGCGTGCTGGCGGTGCTCTGCTCGTGGAATGAAATTGAAAAATACCAGGGCTTCTTCCACCTCAACCTGATGTGGATCCTGGGCGGCGTTATCGGCGTGTTCCTCGCCATCGACATGTTCCTGTTCTTCTTCTTCTGGGAAATGATGCTGGTGCCGATGTACTTCCTGATTGCCCTGTGGGGCCATAAGGCATCGGACGGTAAAACGCGTATCACGGCGGCGACCAAATTCTTCATCTATACCCAGGCGAGCGGTCTGGTGATGTTGATTGCTATCCTGGCGCTGGTGTTTGTGCACTACAACGCCACGGGCGAGTGGACGTTCAACTATGAACGCCTGCTGAAAACGCCGATGTCCCACGGTGTTGAATATCTGCTGATGCTGGGCTTCTTCATCGCGTTTGCGGTGAAAATGCCGGTGGTGCCGCTGCACGGCTGGCTGCCGGACGCGCACTCTCAGGCTCCGACCGCAGGCTCTGTTGACCTCGCGGGTATTCTGCTGAAAACCGCGGCCTACGGTCTGCTGCGCTTCGCGCTGCCGCTGTTCCCGAACGCTTCCGCGGAATTCGCCCCGATCGCCATGTGGCTTGGTGTGATTGGCATCTTCTACGGCGCGTGGATGGCCTTTACCCAGTACGACATCAAACGTCTTATCGCCTACACCTCCGTTTCCCACATGGGCTTTGTGCTGATCGCCATCTACACCGGCAGCCAGCTTGCTTATCAGGGCGCGGTTATCCAGATGATCGCTCACGGTCTTTCCGCGGCGGGTCTGTTTATTCTGTGCGGCCAGCTCTATGAGCGTCTGCATACTCGCGATATGCGCCAGATGGGCGGCCTGTGGAGCAAAATCAGGTGGCTGCCGGCGCTGTCGATGTTCTTTGCCGTGGCGACGCTCGGTATGCCGGGCACCGGTAACTTCGTCGGCGAATTCATGATCCTGTTCGGCAGCTTCCAGGTCGTCCCGGTGATTACCGTGATTTCGACCTTCGGTCTGGTATTCGCGTCCGTTTACTCGCTGGCGATGCTGCATCGCGCGTACTTCGGCCAGCCGAAGAGCGAAGCGGCGAGTCAGGAGATTCGCGGCCTGTCGCCGCGCGAGCTGTTTATGATCCTGCTGCTGGTGGTGCTTCTGGTACTGCTGGGCTTTTATCCCCAGCCAATTCTGGATACATCCCATTCGGCGATGAGCAATATTCAGCAGTGGTTTACCGATTCTGTTTCAACTACAAGGCCGTAATTCGCCATGACAATAACTACTCAACAATTGATCGCGCTGCTACCGCTGCTGATCGTCGGATTGACGGTGGTAGTTGTGATGCTCTCCATTGCGTGGCGACGTAATCACTTCCTCAACGCCACGCTGTCTGTTGTCGGCCTGAACGCCGCGCTGCTGTCGCTGTGGTTCGTGGGTCAGGCAGGTGCGATGGACGTCACGCCGCTGATGCGCGTGGACGGTTACGCCATGCTGTATACCGGTCTGGTGCTGCTGGCGAGCCTCGCCACCTGCACCTTCGCCTATCCGTGGCTACAGGGCTACAACGATAACAAGGAAGAGTTCTACCTGCTGGTGCTGATTGCCGCACTGGGCGGTATTCTGCTGGCGAACGCCAATCATCTGGCGGCGCTGTTCCTGGGTATCGAGCTTATCTCTCTGCCGCTGTTTGGCCTGGTCGGTTACGCATTTCGTCAGAAACGCTCGCTGGAAGCGGCTATCAAATACACCATCCTGTCTGCCGCGGCCTCGTCCTTCCTGCTGTTTGGTATGGCGCTGGTATACGCGCAGTCCGGCAGCCTGTCGTTCGTCACGCTCGGTAAGAGCCTCGCGGACAACATGCTGAGCGAGCCGCTGCTGCTGGCGGGTCTGGGCCTGATGATTGTCGGCCTCGGCTTTAAGCTCTCTCTGGTGCCGTTCCACCTCTGGACGCCGGATGTCTACCAGGGCGCGCCTGCGCCGGTTTCCACGTTCCTGGCGACCGCGAGCAAAATCGCTATCTTCGGCGTGGTGATGCGTCTGTTCCTCTACGCGCCGCTAGGTGACAGCGAGGCGGTACGCGTGGTGTTAGGCGTGCTCGCCTTCGCCTCCATCATCTTCGGTAACCTGATGGCGCTGACCCAGACCAACATTAAACGTCTGCTTGGTTACTCCTCCATCTCGCATCTGGGCTATCTGCTGGTCGCGCTGATTGCGCTGAAAAGCGGCGAAATGTCGATGGAAGCCGTGGGCGTTTACCTGGCGGGTTATCTCTTCAGCAGCCTCGGCGCGTTCGGCGTGGTGAGCCTGATGTCCAGCCCGTATCGCGGACCGGACGCGGATTCGCTCTACTCCTACCGCGGTCTGTTCTGGCACCGTCCGATCCTGTCGGCCGTGATGACCGTGATGATGCTGTCGCTGGCGGGTATTCCGATGACGCTGGGCTTTATCGGTAAATTCTACGTGCTGGCCGTGGGTGTGCAGTCTAACCTGTGGTGGCTGACCGGCGCTGTGGTGGTGGGTTCTGCGATTGGCCTCTACTACTACCTGCGCGTAGCGGTGAGTCTGTACCTGAACGCGCCGCAGCAGCTTAACCGCGACGTACCGTCCAACTGGGCGTACAGCGCGGGCGGCGTCGTGGTACTGATCTCCGCGCTGCTGGTACTGGTGCTGGGTGTCTGGCCGCAGCCGCTGATTACGCTGGTGCAGCTGGCGAAACCGCTGATGTAAGCCATGCGCTTAAGCTAAAAAACCGCCGTTTATCGGCGGTTTTTTTATGGGCACTATACCGTAATAGTCAGGAAATCTTCCGCCAGCTCGCTTGCCGGGAACACGGCCTGGCACTCCGCGAGGAGCCGCTGGCAGTCTTCCGCGCCGTAGCGTGAGCTGAAATGCGTCATCACCAGACGCTTCGCGCCCGCGTCTTTCGCCACCGTCGCCGCCTGCTGCGTGGTTGAATGTCCGCGGCCGTTGGCTTTCTCCGCCATCGCCGCTTCAAGCGTGGTTTCATGGACCATCACATCCACATCACGGGCGAGGGCCACTGCCTGCGGCGTCGGGGCGGTATCGCCGAAAATCGCTATCTTTTTGCCAGGACGCGGCGCACTCAGGTAATCGGCGCCGCATAGCGTGCGTCCGTCATCAAGCGTCACTGTCTCGCCACGCTTAAGCTGCTGAAACAGCGGCCCTGGCGCGACGCCCGCCGCCTTAAGGCGCGCCGCGTCCAGCGCGCCGGGCTTATCATGCTCTTCAATGCGATAGCCGTAACACTCTACAGGGTGCGTGAGCGGGAATGCGGTAACGGTAAGCTCGCTGTCGTCAAACAGCTGTCCTTCGGTTATCTCATGAACGCTCAGCGGGTAGCTGGTCCAGGAGCCGCTCAGGCGCAGCGTAGTTTCGATAAATTCGGCGATGCCTTTCGGGCCATAAACCTCAAGCGGCGTCTCGCAGCCCGCCATGGAGCGGCTGCACAGCAGGCCCGGCAACCCGAAGATGTGATCGCCATGCAGGTGCGTGATAAAGATTTTCTCTATCTTGCCGGGGTTGGCGCTGGCGCGCAGCATCTGGTGCTGGGTGGCCTCGCCGCAGTCAAAAAGCCATAGCCCCGACTGATTATTTTGCGGGTTCAGCACGATGGCCGTCACATTGCGGGTCGTCGAGGGCAGCCCGGCGCTGGTGCCTAAAAATGTCAGTTCCATGAGCAATTTACTCTGTACGATTGAGCGAAAGCTTTTAGTATAACGAGGATCGCCGTACATTCTGGAGCCCAATATGATCGACTGGCAGGATAAACATCACGCCGAACTGGATGTCCCGACGTTATACGCGCTGCTGAAGCTGCGCTGTGAAGTGTTTGTGGTTGAACAAACGTGCCCTTATCTGGATGTGGATGGTGAAGATCTGGTGGGCGAGAACCGCCATCTGCTCGCCTGGCGCGATAACAAGCTGATTGCTTATGCGAGGATTCTGAAAAGTGACGATCCACACACACCAGTTGCGATAGGGCGGGTCATTGTTTCCGGCGCCGCGCGGGGTGAAAAGCTGGGGGTAGCGCTGATGAAACGCGCCGTGGAGAGCTGCGAGCGCAACTGGCCGCAGAGCCCGCTATACCTGAGCGCACAGGCGCATCTCCAGGCATTTTACGCGCAGTTTGGCTTTGTTCCCGCCACCGATATCTATGACGAAGACGGCATACCGCACATCGGGATGCGGCGCGAACCGCGTCCAGGCAAAAAAGCGTGAGAGTGTCTATAGTTAGCAAACCGGTAACTTGTTAACACGGAGACCAGTTATGCCTTTATCTTCACAACCTTATGAAACGCGCGTAGACGATGATCTGACCCTGCTGAGCGATACTCTGGAAGAGATCCTGCGTTCTTCCGGCGACCCGGCGGATCAAAAATATGTTGAGCTGAAAGCCCGCGCTGAGCAGGCGCTGCATGACGTGAAAAGCCGCGTCAGCACGGCGTCCGACAACTACTACTTCCGCGCCAAACAGGCGGTCTATCGTGCCGATGACTATGTGCATGAAAAACCGTGGCAGGGCGTAGGTATCGGCGCCGCCGCAGGTCTGGTGCTGGGCCTGCTGTTAGCCCGCCGTTAATTCACGGCACATCGCGCACCGGCGCATCCATTTCGGGTGCGCCATTTTTTTTGCCTTTAAGACCCTGTAGAATGCATGGTTTTAAGCAAAGGAAAGGAAACCTGTGAATACCCTCGCCGCTGCGCAGGCGCTGGCTGAAAAGGCGCTTGCCGACGCGCCGGATACGCCCGGCCTCTGGCGTTGCGCCTTTGAATTTTCCCCTGAATCCTGTGATTTTCTCGCCTGGCTTGGCGCGCAGCCTGGTTTCCCGCAGTTTTACTGGCGTTCTCGCGAGGGTCATGAAGAGACCGCCACGCTTGGCGCGGCGTGCACATTCTCAAGTCTTAACGAGGCGCAGGTGTTTTTGCGCCAGCATGCGGATACGCCAGGGCTGCGCGCATGGGGGCTGAACGCGTTTGATCCGCAAAACGGGCTTTTCTTCGTCCCGCGTCTGGAGTTGCGCCGGGAGGAGAATCGCGCCTGGCTGATTGTGACGATCTACAGCGCCTGCTCGCAACAAAGGGCGGCGCAGGCCTTAAAGCCGCTCATTCATAACCTACAACCGGCGCGACAAACGCTGATGCAACGCCCACCGCGCCGCGTCAGCCGCTGCGATGTCCCACAGGCGCAGCCGTGGACGCAGCTGGTCGGCGCGGCGACGAGCGCTATCGAACGCGGCGACATCGCCAAAGTGGTGCTGGCGCGCGCCACCGATCTGCGTTTTGTCGCGCCTCCTGATGCGACCGCCCTGATGGCCGCAAGCCGTGAAGCCAATCACCATTGCTACCATTTTTATCTGGCGTTCAGCGCGCGCGAGGCGTTTCTCGGCTCCACGCCGGAGCGGCTGTGGCGGCGCCGCGGGCTGGCGCTTGACACCGAGGCGCTGGCGGGCACGGTGGAGAATCTTCCTGACGACGAGCAGGCGCAGGCGCGCGCCGCATGGCTGCTGGCCGATGATAAAAATCAGCGTGAAAATGCGCTGGTAGTGGAAGATATTCGCGAGCGGCTACAGGCGATTGCGCATAGTATCTCTGCGCGGTTGCCTGAAGTGGTGCGGCTGCGGCGGGTGCAGCATCTGAAATGCGCTATCACGGCGCGGCTTTACGCACCGGACGACGCGGCGTGTCTGCGTCAGTTGCAGCCTACCGCCGCGGTGGCGGGGTTACCGCGCGAGGCGGCGCGTCGTTTTATCGCTGAGCATGAGCCGTTCGATCGCGAATGGTACGCCGGCTCAGCCGGGTATCTGTCGCTGGAGCAATCAGAGTTTTGCGTCAGCCTGCGCTCGGCGCGGCTTAAGGATGAGACGATACGCGTGTATGCGGGCGCCGGGCTGGTGGCAGGCTCGCAGGCCGCGCTGGAATGGCAGGAAATTGAGAACAAAGCCGCGGCCCTGCTCACGCTTCTTGCGCAGTGAGCCGCGCCACAACCCGACCCATATCAAAATTCGATTTCGACGAGGCTTTATAATAAACCGGCTAAATTGATATCGGACAAGCTTATGTCGACAAGCACTTTCAACCGCCGCTGGGCCGGCGTCATCCTTGAGGCGCTGAGCCGCCATGGCGTGCGCCATCTTTGCATCGCGCCGGGCTCGCGCTCCACGCCCCTTACGCTCGCCGCCGCGCAAAATCCGGCGTTTATGCCGCATACCCATTTCGATGAGCGAGGGCTTGGCCATCTGGCGCTGGGGCTTGCCAAAGCGAGCGGCGAGACGGTGGCGGTGATTGTTACGTCCGGTACGGCGGTGGCGAATCTGTACCCCGCAGTGATAGAAGCGGGGCTGACGGGCGAAAAACTGGTGGTGATCACCGCCGACCGCCCGCCGGAGCTGATTGATTGCGGCGCAAATCAGGCGATTCGCCAGCAGGCCATTTTTGGCTCGCATCCCGCCGCCGCACTCGATTTACCGCGCCCCACGCCGTCCATTCCCGCCGCCTGGCTTATCAGCGCCATCGATGAAAAAATGGGCGCGCTAAAGGCAGGCGCGCTGCATATCAACTGCCCGTTCGCCGAACCGCTCTATGGCGAGCTGGACGATACGGGCCTTGCGTGGCAACAGGCGCCGGGCGAATGGTGGCAGATGAATGCGCCCTGGTTGCGCTATGAGAATACGCAGGCCGTCAGCACGCAGGCCGACTGGCCCTTCTGGCGCGAACAGCGCGGCGTGGTGCTGGCAGGCAGGCTCACAGCGCAGGAAGGCAAGGCCGTCGCGCAGTGGGCGGCGCGTCTTGGCTGGCCGCTGATTGGCGATGTACTGTCGCAAACCGGCCAGCCGTTGCCATGCGCCGATCTTTGGCTCGCACACCCTGATGCCGCCGCGCTGCTGGCGCAGGCGCAGATTGTCGTGCAGTTTGGAGGCAGCCTGACCGGTAAACGCGTATTGCAGTGGCAAAGCGAGTGTCGTGCGCAGGAGTACTGGATTGTCGATCCGCTGCCTGGGCGGCTCGATCCGGCGCATCATTGCGGGCGTCGGCTGGTGGCGGATATCTCCGCCTGGCTCGAACACCATCCGGCGCATCCCGTGATGCCGTGGGCCGAGCCGCTCGAAGGGCTGGCGGCGCAGACGCAACGCATCGTGGCGCGCGACCTCACCGAATGGGGCGAGGCGCAGGTGGCGCACCGGCTGCCGGAACTTCTGGCGCCGGATGGACAACTTTTTCTCGGCAACAGCCTGACGGTGCGGCTGGTGGATGCGCTGGCGCAGTTGCCTGCCGGTTATCCGGTCTACGGCAACCGCGGCGCGAGCGGCATCGACGGGCTGGTCTCCACCGCGGCGGGCGTGCAGCGCGCCACCGGTAAACCCACGCTTGCGGTGCTGGGCGATCTCTCCACGCTTTACGATCTCAACGCGCTGGCGCTCCTGCGCGACGCGCCCGCGCCTTTCGTGCTTATCGTCGTGAACAACAACGGCGGGCAGATCTTCTCCATGCTCCCGACGCCCGCCAGCGAGCGCGAAAAATTCTACTGTATGCCGCAAAACGTCAGCTTTGCGCCTGCGGCGGCGATGTTTTCGCTGAACTACGACGCGCCGGAGAGCCTGGCTGCGCTTAAAGAGACGATGGCGCGCGCATGGCGCTCGCCGGTCGCGACCATCATTGAACTGCGCGTCCCGGAAACCGCCGGCGCGCAGGTGTTCCAGCGCTTAATCAGACAGGTGTGCGCCTGATGCCGCTGGCCGCGTATTTTCAGCCTGCCCGCGCCGCCGCGCGCGGCGTTGTCGTCTGGCTACATGGCTTTCTCGGCGACCAGCGCGAGTGGCAGGCAGTCGCTGCGGCCTGCGTGGAGCACGACCATCTGTTTATCGATCTGCCGGGCCACGGCGGCTCGGCGCAGCTCAGCGCCGTGGATTTTGCGCACGTTAACGAACAGCTCATCGCAACGTTAGATAGTTACAACATACTTAACTACTGGCTGGTGGGTTACTCGCTTGGCGGGCGGATAGCAATGTTTCACGCCACGCAGGGCGATACGCCCGGCCTGCGTGGGCTGGTGGTGGAAGGCGGCCATCCGGGGCTTCTGAATGCCGATGAGCGCAACGCGCGTTTCCTTGCTGATAAACAGTGGGCGCAGCGGTTTCACAATGAACCGATTGAAACGGTGCTGGACGCCTGGTATCGCCAGCCCGTTTTCGCCACGCTGACCGACACACAGCGCGAGGCATTAATAACATTGCGCGCCCGTAATAAACCCGCCGCCCTGGCCACGATGCTGGAAGCCACCTCGCTTGGCCGCCAGCCGCCGCTGTATGCGCCGCTGGCGCAGTTGCCCGTACCGTTTCATTACCTCTGCGGCGAGCGCGATACAAAATTTCGCGCGCTCGCCGCCACGCTCAATGCGTCTCTACATTTAATTACTGGCGCAGGCCACAACGCGCACCGGGAAAACCCGGCAGCGGTGGCCTGCTGTCTTAACGCGATTTTGCGCCCCTAACGGAGAACTCCCATGATCTATCCTGATGAAGCGATGCTGTATGCGCCTGCCGAATGGCTCGACTGTTCAGCAGGCTACACCGATATCCGCTATCAGAAATCCACTGACGGCATCGCCAAAATCACCATTAACCGCCCGCAGGTGCGCAACGCGTTTCGCCCGCTCACTGTTAAAGAGATGATTAACGCGCTGGCGGATGCACGCTATGACGACAATATCGGTGTGATTATCCTGACCGGCGAAGGCGAAAAAGCCTTCTGCGCGGGCGGCGACCAGAAAGTGCGCGGCGACTACGGCGGCTATCAGGACGACTCCGGCGTGCATCATCTTAATGTGCTCGATTTCCAGCGCCAGATCCGCACCTGCCCGAAACCGGTCGTGGCGATGGTGGCGGGTTTTGCGATTGGCGGCGGTCACGTGCTGCATATGATGTGCGATCTGACGATTGCGGCGGAAAACGCGGTGTTTGGCCAGACGGGGCCGAAAGTCGGCTCGTTTGACGGCGGCTGGGGCGCTTCTTACATGGCGCGCATCGTCGGCCAGAAAAAGGCGCGTGAAATCTGGTTCCTGTGCCGTCAGTACGACGCGCGGCAGGCGCTGGATATGGGGCTGGTGAACACCGTCGTCCCGCTGGCGGAGCTTGAGAAAGAGACGGTGCGCTGGTGCCGCGAAATGCTGCAAAACAGCCCGATGGCGCTGCGCTGCCTGAAAGCGGCGCTCAATGCCGACTGCGACGGACAGGCCGGGCTTCAGGAGCTGGCGGGCAACGCCACCATGCTTTTTTATATGACCGAAGAGGGCCAGGAAGGGCGCAATGCGTTCAACCAGAAGCGCCAGCCGGATTTCAGCAAATTTAAGCGTAACCCGTAATGCGCGCGGCACAGCTTTATCGTTATCAGGTGCCGATGGACGCGGGTGTGGTGCTGCGGGAGCGGCGCCTGAAAACCCGCGACGGCCTGTTGGTGCGCCTGCGTGACAGCGGGCGCGAAGGGTGGGGCGACATCGCGCCGCTGCCGGGATTCAGCGAAGAGACGCTGGACGCCGCGCTGCCTGCCGCGCGCGACTGGCTTCTGGCGTGGCAACGCGGGGATGCCCCTGCGCTGCCGGCGATGGCGAGCGTCGCGTTCGGCTTAAGTCTCGCGCAGGCGGAGCTTCACGGCACGCTGCCGCAGGCCGGGAACTATCACGTCGCGCCGCTGTGCACCGGCGATCCGGATGAACTCTTCGCGCGCCTTGCCGGGCAGCGCGGCGATAACGTCGCCAAGGTCAAAGTAGGGCTGTATGAGGCGGTGCGAGACGGCATGGTCGTCAACCTGCTGCTGGAGGCGCTGCCTGCGCTGCGCCTGCGGCTTGACGCTAACCGCGCCTGGACGCCAGTGAAAGCGCAGCAGTTCGCGAAGTACGTTAATCCGGCGTACCGCTCGCGCATCGAATTTATCGAAGAACCCTGCAAAACGCCTGACGATTCCCGCGCGTTCGCGGCGCAAACCGGCATTGCTATCGCCTGGGATGAGAGCCTGCGCGAGCGGGATTTTACCGTCGCCGCGGAGCCTGGCCTGCGGGCGGTGATTATCAAGCCGACGCTCACCGGCAGCCTTGAGCGGGTGCGCGAGCAGATTGCCTGCGCGCACGCGGCGGGGCTGACGGCAGTAATCAGCTCCTCTCTGGAATCCAGTCTCGGCTTAACCCAGCTTGCGCGGCTTGCCGCATGGCTGACGCCGGGTGTCACGCCGGGGCTCGATACGCTCGCGCTGATGCAGGCCCAACTGGTGCGCCCGTGGCCTGACAGCCCGCTGCCGTGCTGGTCGGTGGATGCGCTGGAGCCGCTGCTGTGAACTTTTTTGACTGGCCGTGGCGTCACTGGCGGCGACTGAGAGGGGAAGCGCAGGCGCTGTGCCTGAACGAGCGGCGGCTAAGCTGGCGGGAACTGTGCGCATGCATTGATGCGCTGGCGGCGGGATTTCACGCCCAGGGCGTTCGCGACGGCGATGGCGTGCTGCTGCGCGCTTATAATCAGCCCGATGCTTTGCTGGCGTGGCTGGCCCTGCTGCAGTGCGGCGCTCGCGTCCTGCCGCTAAATCCGCAGCTGCCCGCGCCCCTGCTGGCTGAACTGCTGCCGACGTTGGGTCTGCGCCATGCGCTGGTGTTGAACGGCGGCTGTCTGCCGGTGGCGCTTCATTCACTGACGTTGCAGCCAGCCACAGGCGAGCGCGCGGCGCCCTGGCGAGAAGATCGTATCGCTTCCCTGACGCTGACTTCGGGTTCGACCGGACTACCGAAAGCGGCTGTGCACACTTTTCGCGCCCATCTTGCCAGCGCTGAGGGCGTACTGGCGATGATACCGTTTGCCCCGCATGACGACTGGCTGCTCTCGCTGCCGCTGTTTCACGTTTCCGGCCAGGGCATTCTCTGGCGCTGGCTGGTTGCGGGCGCAGGCCTGACGGTACGCGACAAGCAGCCGCTGGAACAGGCGTTACACGGCTGCACGCATGCCTCCCTGGTGGCGACCCAGCTCTGGCGTCTTCTGAATAGCGGCGTCGACGTGTCGCTTAAAGCGGTGCTGTTGGGGGGCGCGGCGATCCCGGTGGCGCTAACCGAACAGGCCCGTAAGCGCGGTATTCGCTGCTGGTGCGGCTACGGGCTGACCGAGTTTGCCTCCACGGTATGCGCCAAAGAGGCGGATGGTCTGGCGGATGTCGGGCAGCCTTTGCCGGGAGGCGAGTTGCGGATTGTCGATGGCGAAGTCTGGCTTCGCTCGGACAGCATGGCCGCAGGTTACTGGCGCGAGGGGAAAATTATCCCGCTGACCAATGAGCACGGATGGTTCGCCACCCGGGATGGCGGCAGAATTGACGAGGGCAGGCTGACCCTCCTCGGAAGACTGGATAATCTCTTTTTTAGCGGCGGAGAAGGGATTCAGCCGGAGGACGTGGAGCGGGTGATCGCCGCCCATCCGTGGATTGAGCAAATTTTTATTGTGCCGCAGGATGATGCGGAATTTGGCCAGCGGCCGGTGGCGGTCGTGGAGTGCAGCGAACAGGGCGACCTGTCCGTGCTGGCAAGCTGGTGCGCCGATAAGCTGGCGCGCTTTCAGCAGCCGGTGCGCTGGCTGCGGCTGCCTGAAGCGCTGAAAGCAGGCGGGATTAAAATATCCCGCCGGGCGTTACGTGACTGGGTAAACCAGCAGGCCATTCCTGACTCAGGCGCGCTGGATGTGCAATAGCTGCTTTGTATGCCAGTGGCTCAAGGCTAAAACGGTGGTCAGCGCGCCGAGCAGGGCGCAAAACATATCCGACTGGGTATCCCAGGGATCGCCCTGGGTGCCGAGAAAGTCATCCGCGCCTTGTCCCAGCGCCAGCGCCGACCACCATTCGATCAACTCGTAAACGGCGCTAATCGCCAGCGCAATACAGCAGACCACGAAGGCGAGCATTTTACGTCCGTGAACGTAGCCGCCGCGCAGCAAAATTTCCCGCGCCGCCAGCGCCGGTACGAGTCCCTGAAAAAAGTGTCCCAGTTTGTCGTAAGGATTGCGGCTTAAATCCAGCCACGCCTGAACGTCAAAACCGAGGGGGACTTTTGCGTACGTGTACATACCGCCGACCATCAAAATGATGGCATGGAAGAAAATCAGCACATAAAGCAGCGGAGTTAACGGATAGCGCGAATACGTGGCCATCAAGAGCGGAACGATAATAATGACCGGCGTTACTTCCATCAGCCAGGTGAGTTTGTCTCCTGCGCTGATACCGGTGTAAACAAGAATCAGGACCAGCGCCAGCGCTGCGAATGTTAACCCCGAACGGGACGATGCGACGGTCATAACGGATAACCAGAAAGTTGAAACGGTAACTATCAGGCAGATACGGCGAAAATACAATGGTTTCCGTCGCTGGCCGCTACGCGGCGACCAGCGACGTTTTACCCTCAGGAGGCAGGATCGTCCTGCGTTTTTAGCTGACGCTTGCGTAGCTGCTTCACCAGCGGCGGCACGACAATCACCAGCGTGGCCATGATAAGCAGGGTTTTGGTCACGCCGCTCTGCCAGAGAATACCGAGCTCGCCGTTACTGATAGAGAGCGCGCGGCGCAGGTTCTGCTCCAGCATCTCCCCCAGCACGAAACCCAGGATCAGCGGCGACATCGGGAAGTGCATTTTACGCAGGATATAGCCCAGCACGCCGAGGCCCACCATCAGCACCAGATCGAACGTCGTGCTGTGCACCGCGTAGACGCCTACCGCTGAAACCGCCGCGATGGCCGGCACCAGGAACCACAGCGGAATGGTCAGCATCCGGGTGAAGAGGCCAATCAGCGGAATGTTCATGATAAGCAGCATCACGTTGGCGATAAGCAGCGCCGCGATAAGCCCCCAGACGATATCCGGCTGTTCGGTAAACATTGCCGGACCCGGCGTAATGTTATAGAGCGTCAACGCGCCCATCATGACCGCCGTGGTGCCGGAGCCGGGCACGCCTAAGGTGAGCATCGGGATAAACGAGCCGCAGGCCGAGGCGTTGTTCGCCGCCTCGGGCGCCGCCACGCCGCGAATATCGCCTTTGCCGAACGAGCCGTCTTTATCGCCGAGCTTTTTCTCTGTCATATAGGTAATGGCGCTGGCGATAGTCGCCCCTGCGCCCGGCAGGATGCCGACAAAAAAGCCGATCACCGACGAGCGTAGCGTCGCGCCCGTACAGGCAGCCGCTTCTTTGGCGTTAAACATCATGCGCCCGGTTTTACGCACCAGCGTCTGGCCGCTGCTGGTGCTTTCCAGCATCAGCAGAATTTCAGACACCGAGAACAGGCCAATCACCACCACGATGAACTGCACGCCATCCGAGAGATGTACGCTGTCAAACGTAAAGCGATACACGCCGGTATTGGCGTCCACGCCGACCGTCGCAAGCCCGAGGCCAATCAACGCGGCCAGGAACGACTTCAGCGGGTTTTGCGCCATCATGCTGCCAAGGCAGGCGATGGCGAACACCATCAGCGCGAAATATTCCGCCGGGCCGAACGCCAGCGACCACTCCGCCAGTACCGGCGCGAAAAGAATAATGCCGAAAATCGCGATAAACGAGCCGACGAACGAGCTGACGGCGGAGATGGAGAGCGCCACACCGCCGCGCCCCTGCTGCGCCATCGGGTAGCCGTCCAGCGCCGTCATGATCGCCGCCGCGTCGCCCGGCACGTTGAGCAGTATCGATGAAATGCGCCCGCCATATTCACAGCCGATGTAGACCGTGGCGAGCAGGATCAGCGCCGATTCCGCAGGCAGATGAATCGCGAACGCCAGCGGCAGCAAAATGGCGACGCCGTTAATCGGCCCGAGGCCCGGCAGCAGCCCGACGATAGTGCCGACAAAACAGCCAATCAGCGCAATCAGCAGGTTGGTGGGCGTCAGCGCGACGGCGAAGCCCTGCGAGAGATAAAGCCAGGTATCCATAAAAGCTCCCGTTAATTAAGCCAGGCCCCGAGGGGCAGCGTCACGTCAAGCAAGCGGTCAAAGGCGTACCAGAGCACGCCGCCCATCACCACGCCGGATACCAGCGCTGCCGGAAGCTGCGCGCCGAAAAGCATGCCGATCACCGCCGTCAGCAGCGCGGTGGCGAGCGGAAAGCCCAGCCATTCAA
This sequence comes from Cronobacter turicensis, assembly GCF_041222865.1. Lineage (NCBI taxonomy): Bacteria > Pseudomonadati > Pseudomonadota > Gammaproteobacteria > Enterobacterales > Enterobacteriaceae > Cronobacter > Cronobacter turicensis. The sequence continues at coordinate 1,347,009 of NZ_CP165997.1, forward strand.
AGCCCCAGGCATAAAGGAGCAACACAATCACCATCACCACCAGCCGTTGCAGCACGGCGTGATGCGGCCAGGCGACGACATCCGGTTGGCGCAGCAGTAACAGCACCGCGCACAGCAGCATCAGCGCGATAATGCCCATCGGGAAAGGGCGCGGGCCGACCGGCTCGTAGGCGTACTCGCTGTGGATCTGCCAGGCCACAAACAGCCCGCCGATACACAGCACGATCCAGATCCCGGCAAAAATGCGATCGCTCATCACATCCTCCTGCGCTATTTCGCAAGGCCAAAGGCTTTGGCTTTCTCGCGGTAGTCGTTGACCTGATTTTTCACATATTCATCCAGCGCTTTGCCGGTCAGGTTGAACTCAAACAGGCCGCGCAGATCGCGCTGCTTTTTAAACTCGTCGGTTTGCTGGAGTTTTTCGAAGGCCTGCACCCACCACTGGTAGTCGGCATCGCTGACTTTGGGGCCGACGTAGAAGCCGCGAATGATAGGCCACACCACGTCAAAGCCTTGCTCTTTGGCGGTCGGCACCTGAGCGAGCTGGCCGGGCAGGCGCTCATCGGCGAACACCGCCAGCACCCGCAGTTTATTACCGGTGAGGTACGGCACCATTTCGCTGAGATCGCCCGACACCGCCTGCACGTGATTGCCCATCAGCGCGGTGACCGGCTCGCCGCCGCCTTCAAACGCCACGTAGCGCATCTTGTGCGGGTCGACCCCCGCTTTCTGGGCCAGCAGCGCGGTCTTCATCCAGTCCTGGCTGCCGATGGACGCGCCCGCGCCAAACACCACGCTGTTCGGATCTTTCTCCAGCGCTTTCATCAGGTCGCCCAGCGTTTTCCACGGCGAATCGGCGCGTACCGCGATCATGCCGTAATCGGTGCCGACGCTCGCGAGCCAGCGCACATCGTCGACGTTATAACGGCCAAATTTCCCCTGCGAGAGATTAAGCAGCGAGCCGCCGGAAAACGCCACGACAGTGCCTGGCTCGCCAGGACGCTGGGCCACGATGGCGTTATAGGCCACTGCGCCGACGCCGCCTGGCATGTATGTCACGCGCATCGGTTTTTCCAGCGCGCCGGTTTCCTGGAGGCTCACCTGAATCAGTTTGCAGGTTAAATCGAAGCCGCCGCCGGGCTTGGCGGGCGCGATGCATTCCGGGCGTGACGGCGCCTCGGCCGCCAGTGCGGTGGTAAAAGAGAAAGCCAGTGACGTTGCTAACAGGGTAGAGAGAAGCGATGTTTTCATTTTCATCCTCATGCATGACTGCCGTGATGTTTCTGATTATGTGAACTGCTTTGTAGCGTATCGGTTGCATGATTGTTAAAACTAAAGCCTTTCAGTTTCCTTTCATCGCGACAGAAACTTTACTGGATGTGATATGCGTCTCTTACTGGCGGAAGATAACCGTGAGCTGGCTCACTGGCTGGAGAAAGCGCTGACGAACACCGGCTTTGCGGTGGACTGCGTCGGCGACGGTCTGGCGGCGGAGCACTTGCTGCAAAACGAGCGCTACGCCGTGGCGGTGCTGGATATTGAAATGCCGCGCATGAGCGGGCTGGAGGTGCTGAGCCGTCTGCGCCGCCGCGGGCAGGCGGTGCCGGTGTTGCTGTTGACCGCGCACGGCGCGGTGGCCGACCGGGTGAAAGGCCTTAACGAGGGCGCCGATGATTATCTGCCGAAGCCATTTGAGCTGAGCGAGCTGGAGGCGCGGCTGCGCGCGCTGGTGCGCCGTAGCGAAGGGCAGGTGCAGGAGGCGCAGCGTCTCGGCGAGCTGACCTTTCACGACGCGGGCTATTTCGAATTACAGGGCAGGCCGCTGGCGCTCACGCCGCGCGAACATGCGCTCTTAACCGTGCTGATGTATCGCCGCCGCCGTCCGGTCACGCGGCAGCAACTTTTCGAACAGGTGTTCAGCTTAAGCGACGACGTCAGCCCGGAAAGTATTGAGATCTACATCCACCGGCTGCGCAAAAAGCTGCTGGCGAGCAATGTTCAAATTACCACGCTGCGCGGCCTGGGTTATGTGCTGGAGTGCAGCGATGAGCTGGTTGCGCCCTGAATCTCTGCTCGGAAAACTGCTGCTGTTTCTCGGTCTGCCGCTCTCGCTGCTGTGGGCCTTTTCGGCCTTAAACAGCTACGTCAGCGCGCTGAATGCCGCGACCCAGGCCTACGATCGCACGTTGCTGGCCTCGGCGCGCATTATTGCCGAGCGCCTGAACGTCCAGCATGGCGAATTGCAGGCGGACGTGCCCTGGGTGGTGCTGGACAGCGTCGAGCGCAACATGAATGACCGCCTCTACTACAAAGTACAGGATACGCACGGGCGGGTGATCTCTGGCTATGACGATCTGCCGTCGATGCCGCGCGGCGTGGCGCGCACCGAACTTTACCCGGCGCTGGCGTGGTTTTATCACACGACGTATCAGGGCCAGCGGCTGCGAGTGGCGCGGCTGTTGCAGCCGGTCAATGAAGACGGCATTAACGGCATGGCGGAGATTTACGTCGCCGAGACGTTGCAGTCGCGTCATCTGCTGGCGCGGCAGTTGCTTATCTCTTCCGCGCTCTCGCAGGGCGGGCTGGTGCTGTTAACGCTGGTGCTCGCCGGATTGCTGCTGCGTCGCGTACTCAAGCCCATGCGCAAGCTCTCGCGCCTGATGGTGAGACGCTCGCCCGGCGAGCTGACCCCGCTGCCCGATCTGCTGCCGTGGTCGGAAACGCGGCTGCTGATCATCGCTTTCAACCGCTATATCAGCCGCCTGCGCGCGCTGATCGCCCGCCAGGAGCGCTTTAGCGCCGACGCCTCGCACCAGTTAAAAACGCCGCTGACCGTGCTGAAAACCCAGGCGGCCGTCGCGCTGGCAAGCCCCGATCCGGCGCAGTGGCGCGAAAGTCTCCAGGCGATGAGCGCGACGCTGGATCAGACTATCGATCTGACCGAACGCCTGTTGCAGCTCGCGACGCTGCGGCGCGCGGCGCCGGGCGAGACGCGCGCGCTCGGCGTGGTGGATCTGGTGGCGGCGGCGCGGGAAAGCTGTTTCTCCCGCCTGCCGCAGGCGCGCAGCAAACCGGTCGATCTCGGATACGAGGGCGAAGAAGGGCCGGTGTGGGTCGCCGCCGAGCCTCTGCTGCTGGCGGAGCTGTGCGCCAATTTGCTGGATAACGCGCTGAAATATACGCCCGCAGGCGGCGTGGTGACGGTGCGCGTCTGCCTTGACGCAGGCGAGGCGCGCCTTGAGGTGGAAGACAGCGGACCAGGCATTGACGCCGCGCAGCGCGACCAGGCGCTGACGCCATTTCGCCGTCTCGATAATGCCGCGATGCACCCCGGCGCCGGGCTGGGGCTGGCGCTGGTGAATGACATCGCCCGCTGGCATCGCACCCGGGCAGAACTTCTGAAAGGCGAGCAGCTCGGCGGGCTGCTGGTGCGCGTTCGTCTGCCGCTGCATCCGCCCGCGCGCGGCCAAAGCGCCGTTTAATGCTTTTCCGCATAGGTGTTTTCTCCTTTTTCACGTGCCGCAGGGAGGCGGTGAGCGCATCGCATTGATCGCCGCCCCGATACAGGTACAATGCCGCGTTGCGTTTGCAGGGCTCTTTTTCTTTTTTTGAGATACATGGAATGAAAAACACACTTCGTTTAGCACTGGCCGGCCTGCTGCTGGCTGCCACACAGGCGGGCGCCATCAGCGTCAATGGCTCTGTGGGCGAGCATTACACCAATATGGGCGTCGGTTTCGGCACGGAAAGCAGCGGTCTGCAACTGACCGGCAACTGGGCGCACAATGACGATCACGGCGATATTGTGGGCGCCGGTCTGGGCTTCAACTTGCCGCTGGGGCCGTTTATGGTCACGCCGGGCGTCAAGGCCATTTACCTGAACCCGAACGAAGGGGATGAAGGCTACGCGGCGGCTGTCGGCGGCGGCGTGCGCTGGGATATCGGGCAGCGTATCTCGCTGTTCGGCGATTACTACTACTCGCCGGATTCGCTTTCCAGCGGCGTGAACGACTACCAGGAAGCCAGCGCGGGCGCGCGTTTCTCCCTGTTCCGTCCGCTCAGCGTGGAAGCCGGTTACCGCTACATCAACATGACCGGTAAAGATGGCGATCGCGACAGCAAAGTGGCCGATGGCCCGTACCTGGGCGTCAGCGCAGGCTTCTGATTTTCCGGGCGCGGTGTTCCGCTGCGCCTGTTTTTCTCCTTCTTCTTTTCTCTGCGCGCTATAGTAAAGCCTTCCCTTCCTGCGGAGAAAATAATGCTACAGACAGAAATGCTCTCGACCGGCGATGAGGTGTTGCACGGTCAGATTGTCGATACCAACGCCGCCTGGCTTGCCGATCTGTTTTTTAATCAGGGATTGCCGCTGACCCGCCGCAACACCGTGGGCGACAGCCTGGAATCGCTGGTATCCGCGCTGACCGAGCGCAGCCAGCACGCCGATATCTTAATCGTCAACGGCGGCCTCGGGCCGACCAGCGACGATCTCAGCGCCGAGGCGGCGGCCCGCGCGGCGGGTGTGGAGCTGGTGCTGCATGAAGGCTGGCTCGCGCAGATGGAGCGCTTTTTCACAGCGCGCGGGCGCGTGATGGCCGCGAGTAACCGCAAACAGGCGCTGCTGCCGGCGGGCAGCGAAATGATCGACAACCCGGTTGGCACCGCCTGCGGGTTCGCTATTAAGCTCAACCGCTGTCTGATTTTCTTCACGCCCGGCGTCCCGTCTGAATTCAAACGGATGGTGGAGCATGAGATCCTGCCGCGCCTGCGTGAGCGCTTTACGCTCCCCGCGCCGCCGCTCTGCCTGCGACTCACCACGTTCGGGCGCTCCGAAAGCGATCTCGCCGCAGAACTCGATCCCCTGACGCTGCCGCCGGACGTGGCGATGGGCTACCGCTCCTCCACGCCGATTATCGAGCTCAAACTCACCGGCCCGGCGTCGCGTCGCGCAGAGATGGAAGCCCTCTGGCCGCACGTGCGTGAGGTGGCAGGCGACAGCCTGATTTTTGAAGGCACTGAAACGCTGCCTGCCCAGATTGCGCGCTGCCTGCGCGAGCAGCAACTGAGCATTACGCTGAGCGAACAGTTCACCGCGGGCCTGCTGGCGCTGCAACTCTCGGGTGCCGACGCGCCGCTGCTGGCGAGCGAAGTGCTGCCTGCCCAGGTGGAGACGCTGGCGCAGACCGCCCACTGGAACGTCGATCGCCGCAGCCGCCATCTCGCCGATCTGGCGCTGAGCATCGCGAGCTTTGAAGACGACGAGATCAACATCGCGCTGACCACGCCGCAGGGCACGCAGGCCGTGCGTCTGCGCTTTAACGCCAGCCGTTACGCGCTGCGTATCCGCCAGGAGATTTGCGCCATGATGGCGCTTACGCTGGTGCGCCGCTGGCTGAATGGCCAGGACGTGACGGCAAGCCAGGGTTGGGTGCAGGTTGTCGAGACGCACACGGTCTGACGGCGCAACGGGGCGCCTGTGCATCGCCGGGCGCCCGTGTTTCCTGAGTGTTTGATGTCAGGCCCGCCACGCTGCTGGCGGCGCTGACCGCAGTTCGCCCTATGTTCTTTTCAGCTCACCCGCACCTGTCCTCCACATTTCTCTGCCTCTGTTTGGACTTAATCGAAAATAAACGCGCACAGAACGAAAAATAATCGTGACGCGATGCGCATTTGTTTTCGATTGTCATAATTCTGTAACAATTTGTGCGATGTTTCACAGCATAAATAATGCATTTTGCCTACTATCACGCTCGCAAAGGAAACATAAGTAAAACGAATAGATATAACCCTCATCAGCAGGAGACAGAGATGTTAAGTATTTTTAAACCCGCCCCGCATCGCGCCAGGCTACCTGACGGCGAAGTCGATCAGCACTATCGCCGCCTGCGCTGGCAGATTTTTATGGGGATTTTCTTCGGCTATGCCGCTTACTATCTGGTGCGTAAAAACTTTGCGCTGGCGATGCCATATCTGGTGGAGCAGGGCTTCTCACGTGGCGATCTCGGCTTTGCGCTCTCTGGCATTTCCATCGCTTATGGTTTTTCGAAATTCATCATGGGTTCGGTCTCTGACCGTTCGAATCCCCGTGTCTTTCTGCCTGCAGGCCTGATCCTCGCGGCGGCAGTGATGCTGTTTATGGGCTTCGTTCCCTGGGCGACCTCCAGCATTATGGTGATGTTTGTGCTGCTGTTCCTGTGCGGCTGGTTCCAGGGCATGGGGTGGCCGCCGTGTGGACGCACCATGGTGCACTGGTGGTCGCAGAAAGAGCGCGGCAGGATTGTTTCCGTGTGGAACTGCGCTCATAACGTCGGCGGCGGGATCCCGCCGCTGCTGTTCCTGCTCGGCATGGCGTGGTTTAACGACTGGCACGCCGCGCTGTATATGCCTGCTTTCGCGGCGATTCTGGTGGCGATTATTGCGTTCGCCCTGATGCGCGATACGCCGCAGTCCTGTGGTCTGCCGCCCGTTGAGGCATACAAAAATGACTACCCGGACGACTATAACGAGAAGCACGAAGAAGAGCTGACCGCGAAGCAAATCTTCATGCAGTATGTACTGCCGAATAAGCTGCTGTGGTACATCGCCATCGCGAACGTCTTCGTTTACCTGCTGCGCTACGGCATTCTCGACTGGTCGCCGACCTATTTAAAAGAGGTGAAGCATTTCGCGCTGGATAAATCCTCGTGGGCGTATTTCTTCTATGAATACGCAGGCATCCCCGGCACGCTGATTTGCGGCTGGATGTCGGATAAAGTTTTCCGCGGCAACCGTGGCGCGACCGGCGTGTTCTTTATGACGCTGGTGACCATCGCCACCCTCGTTTACTGGCTCAACCCGCCGGGCAACCCGCATGTCGATATGGCGTGCATGATTGTCATCGGCTTTCTGATTTACGGCCCCGTGATGCTGATTGGTCTGCATGCGCTGGAGCTGGCGCCGAAAAAGGCGGCGGGCACCGCGGCGGGCTTTACCGGCCTGTTCGGTTATCTGGGCGGTTCGGTAGCGGCGAGCGCTATCGTGGGCTATACCGTCGATTTCTTCGGCTGGGATGGCGGTTTTATGGTGATGATTGGCGGCAGCATTCTGGCGGTATTGCTGCTGATTATCGTGATGGTGGGCGAGCACAGACAGCACCATGCGACCCTGGCGAAACGCGCATAAGGAGCAACGATGAAGCTGAAAATGACGCTGGCGGCGCTGGCGATTGGCGTGATGTCGGCAAACGCGCTGGCGGCGGAGAAACTGGTTATCGCCCATCGCGGCGCCAGCGGGTATCTGCCGGAGCATACGCTGCCGGCCAAAGCGATGGCCTATGCGCAGGGCGCGGATTATCTTGAGCAGGATCTGGTGTTGACCAAAGATGACCAGCTGGTGGTGCTGCATGACCACTATCTGGATCGCGTCACCGACGTGGCGGAGCGCTTCCCGGACCGCGCGCGTAAAGATGGCCGTTATTACGCGATTGATTTCACGCTTGCGGAGATCAAATCGCTGAAATTCAGCGAAGGTTTTGAGCTGGAAAACGGCAAAAAAGTGCAGACGTTCCCTGGCCGCTTCCCGATGGGCAAATCAGATTTCCGGGTGCATACCTTTGAAGAAGAAATTGAGTTTGTGCAGGGGCTGAATCACTCCACCGGCAAAAACATCGGTATTTACCCGGAGATCAAAGCGCCGTGGTTCCATCATCAGGAAGGCAAGGATATCGCCGCGAAGACGCTGGAAACCCTCAAAAAATATGGTTACACCACGAAGCAGGATAAGGTGTATCTGCAATGTTTCGACGCCAACGAGCTTAAGCGCATTAAAAATGAGCTGGAGCCGAAAATGGGAATGGATCTGAAGCTGGTGCAGCTTATCGCTTACACCGACTGGAACGAAACCCAGGAGAAGCAGACCGATGGCAAGTGGGTAAACTATCGCTATGACTGGATGTTTAAACCGGGCGCCATGAAACAGATTGCGCAGTACGCCGATGGCATCGGGCCGGATTACCATATGCTGGTGGCGGAAGGCGCGACCAAAGACCACGTGACGCTGACCGGGATGGCGAAAGAGGCGCACGCCAGCCATTTGCAGGTGCATCCGTATACGGTGCGCGCCGACCAGCTGCCGGTGTACGCCGCCGACGTGAATCAGCTTTATGACGTGCTGTATAACCAGGCGGAAGTGGACGGGCTGTTTACTGATTTCCCGGATAAAGCGGTGAGTTTTTTGAAAGACAAACGCTGATATTGCCGGGTGGCGGCTTCGCCTGACCCGGCCTGCGTACGACGGTTTCCCTGGTCGGGTAAGCGTCGCGCCACCCGACAATACGGCATCGTTACATCTCTATCTCGATATCGCCCTGCGGTTTACAGCAGCAGGGCAAAATCTCGCCTTCCTGAATAAACGCCAGCGGTTTGGTCAGCCACTGCACCTGGCCTGCGACCAGCTTGCAGCGGCACGAGCCGCAATAGCCCTCGCGGCACTGGTATTCCACCGCTACCGCGTGTGACTCCAGCGCCACCAGCAGAGAAGGGTGTTCGTCCGGGCACGACAGCTCGGTGCCCGTCACGCGAAGCGTAATACGACCCATATCAGAGCTGGAAGCTGCTCAGATCGTCATGGTCGATTTCAGAATCGATCTGGCCGACCAGATAAGAGCTCACTTCCACTTCCTGCGGCGCCACCTGCACGTTATCGGACACCAGCCAGGTGTTGATCCACGGAATTGGGTTCGAGCGGGTTTTGAACGGCAGATCCAGACCGACAGCCTGCATACGGATATTGGTGATGTACTCAACGTACTGGCACAGAATATCTTTGTTCAGGCCGATCATCGAGCCGCCCTGGAAGAGGTATTCCGCCCACTCTTTCTCCTGCTGCGCCGCCAGCACGAACAGGTCGTAGCACTCCTGTTTGCACTCTTCAGCGATGATAGCCATTTCCGGATCGTCTTCGCCGCTGCGCATCAGGTTCAGCATGTGCTGGGTGCCGGTCAGATGCAGCGCTTCATCGCGGGCGATGAGGCGAATGATTTTGGCGTTGCCTTCCATCAGTTCGCGCTCGGCGAACGCGAAGGAGCAGGCGAAGGAGACGTAGAAGCGAATCGCTTCCAGCGCGTTGACGCTCATCAGGCACAGGTAGAGCTTTTTCTTCAGCTCATGCAGGTTTACGGTCACGGTTTTGCCGTTAACGCTGTGGGTGCCTTCGCCCAGCAGATGCCAGTAGCTGGTCATCTCGATCAGGTCGTCGTAGTAGTGCGAGATGCCTTCGGCGCGCTTTAAGATCTGCTCGTTGGTGACGATGTCGTCAAATACCACCGCCGGATCGTTGACGATATTGCGGATGATGTGGGTATAGGAGCGCGAGTGGATAGTCTCGGAAAACGCCCAGGTTTCGACCCAGGTTTCCAGCTCCGGGATCGAGATCAGCGGCAGCAGCGCCACGTTCGGGCTGCGGCCCTGGATGGAGTCGAGCAGCGTCTGGTATTTCAGATTGCTGATGAAAATGTGTTTTTCATGCTCCGGCAGCGCCTGGAAATCGATGCGGTCGCGGGAAACGTCCACTTCTTCAGGGCGCCAAAAGAATGACAGCTGCTTTTCGATAAGCTTTTCGAAAATTTCATATTTTTGCTGATCGTAACGCGCCACGTTGACCGGTTGGCCAAAAAACATGGGTTCAAGAAGCTGGTTGTTTTTCGTCTGTGAAAATGTGGTGTAGGCCATGACGTAAATCCTGTCTGCAAACAATATCGGCTGTTGACGATGGGTGCGCTTTGCTTACCCGCCCTACGGCCTTAACAACAAGAGGGCGGGTTTCCCCGCCCTGCGTTTTAGATTTTACATGCGCCGCTTTCGCAGCCGTCATCCTGAATAGATGGCGCCAGATCGTCCTGGGCATCCTCCGCGCCGTCGCGGGTGTTCTGGTAGTACAGCGTCTTCACACCGAGCTTATAGGCGGTGAGCAGGTCTTTCAGGAGCTGCTGCATCGGCACTTTGCCTGACGTGAAGCGCGTCGGATCGTAGTTGGTGTTAGCAGAAATCGACTGGTCGATAAATTTCTGCATGATACCCACCAGCTGCAGATAGCCGTCGTTGCCCGGCATTTCCCACAGCAGCTCGTACTTATCTTTCAGCTGCTCGTAGTCCGGCACCACCTGACGCAGAATACCGTCTTTCGACGCTTTAATGCTGATGTGGCCGCGCGGCGGCTCAATGCCGTTGGTGGCGTTAGAGATCTGCGAAGAGGTCTCGGACGGCATCAGGGCAGACAGCGTGGAGTTGCGCAGACCGTGCGTCTTAATGGATTCGCGCAGGGCGTCCCAGTCGTAGTGCAGCGGTTCACTGGCGATCGCATCCAGGTCTTTCTTGTAGGTGTCGATCGGCAGAATGCCTTTGCTGTAAGTGGTTTCATTGAACCACGGGCACGCGCCTTGCTCTTTCGCCAGCTCGTTAGAGGCTTTCAGCAGGTAGTACTGAATCGCTTCGAACGTTTTGTGCGTCAGATTGTTCGCGCTGCCGTCGGAGTAACGCACGCCGTGCTTCGCCAGGTAGTAGGCGTAGTTGATGACGCCGATACCCAGAGTACGACGACCCATCGCGCCGCGTTTCGCCGCCGGGATCGGATAATCCTGGTAGTCCAGCAGAGCGTCCAGCGCACGAACGGCCAGCGTAGAAAGCTCTTCCAGCTCATCCAGGCTGTCGATAGCGCCCAGGTTGAAAGCGGAAAGGGTGCAGAGCGCGATTTCGCCGCTGTCGTCGTTCACGTCGTCCAGCGGTTTGGTCGGCAGCGCGATTTCCAGGCACAGGTTAGACTGGCGCACCGGCGCGACAACCGGATCGAACGGGCTGTGGGTGTTGCAGTGATCCACGTTCTGGATGTAGATACGGCCGGTAGAGGCGCGTTCCTGCATCATCAGCGAGAACAGCTCAGACGCTTTAATGCGCTGCTTGCGAATGCTCTCGTCCTGCTCATATGTGGTGTACAGACGCTCGAACTCGTCCTGGTTGGCGAAGAACGCGTCATACAGGCCCGGCACGTCGGACGGGCTGAACAGCGTGATGTCTTCGCCTTTCAGCAGACGCTGGTACATCAGTTTGTTGATCTGTACGCCGTAATCCATGTGACGCACGCGGTTCGCTTCTGTACCGCGGTTGTTTTTCAGCACCAGCAGGCTTTCCACTTCCAGATGCCACATCGGGTAGAAGAGGGTGGCCGCGCCGCCGCGAACGCCGCCCTGAGAGCAGGATTTCACCGCGGTCTGGAAATGCTTGTAGAACGGAATGCAACCGGTGTGGAACGCTTCGCCGCCACGGATCGGGCTGCCGAGCGCACGGATGCGGCCCGCGTTGATGCCGATACCGGCGCGCTGGGAAACGTATTTCACGATGGCGCTGGAGGTGGCGTTGATGGAATCCAGACTGTCGCCGCACTCGATCAGTACGCAGGAGCTGAACTGACGGGTCGGGGTACGCACGCCGGACATAATCGGCGTCGGCAGCGAAATTTTAAAGGTGGAGACCGCATCGTAGAAACGCTTCACGTAATCCAGACGGGTTTCACGCGGATAGTTCGAGAACAGGCACGCCGCTACCAGAAGGTAGAGGAACTGCGCGCTTTCGTAGATCTCGCCGGTCACACGGTTCTGAACCAGGTATTTCCCTTCGAGCTGCTTCACCGCGGCGTAGGAGAAGTTCATATCGCGCCAGTGGTCGATAAAACCGTCCATCTGCGCAAACTCTTCTTCGCTGTAATCCTGCAGCAGATGATGGTCGTATTTGCCCAGTTCCACCATCTTCACGACGTGATCGTAAAGCTTCGGCGGCTCGAACTGACCGTAGGCTTTTTTGCGCAGGTGGAAAATCGCCAGGCGCGCGGCCAGGTACTGGTAGTCCGGCGCGTCGCGGGAAATCAGATCTGCCGCCGCCTTGATGATGGTCTCATGAATATCGGAGGTTTTGATGCCGTCGTAGAACTGAATGTGAGAACGCAGCTCTACCTGGGAGATGGAGACGTTATGCAGACCTTCCGCAGCCCAGTCCAGAACACGATGAATTTTATCCAGGTTAATGCGTTCCTGGCTGCCATCTCGTTTTGTTACCAGCAGACTCTGATTCATGGGTAATACCTGTCCGTGAAATCCGTGAAAATAGAAAATATCCCCCGCTTATCCACAAGTGACTAACTCTGTGGATAAATACTATATATAGGGGGTTTGAGATAAGTGAAACGCTATATGGTGAGTATTCTAGTCCGGATTCTTTTGAGAACAAGGCTTGATTTCGGTGTTAATTTGCGGTTGCAAAATCTCGAAATTAAGTAAGTCCTCATGTCATAAGGGCTTGAGGCCTTGTCAAGGCGGCAGGAAAAAAAATGAATTTTTGATCGAACGCTGATTTCCTGGTCAGGAAAGAAATTGCGCAACAGAACGTCGCGCAATTTTTAATACGAAAAGCGTCTATCAGGACGGTTTTTTAGCCTGTGTATGCAACATATAGTTAACATCAACACTCGGCGCGAGCTTAAAGCGGTTGGTGAGCGGGTTGTAATGCAGACCGATGATATGACGTTCTTCCAGCGGCGTTTCATCCACCCAGCCCAGCAGTTCGGAAGGGCGGATAAACTTTTTGGCGTCGTGCGTGCCTTTGGGCACCATGCGCAGCACATATTCCGCGCCGACCACCGCCATCAGCCAGGATTTGGCGTTGCGGTTCAGCGTGGAGAAAAAGACGTGGCCGCCGGGCTTCACGAGTTGTGCACAGGCCTGCACCACCGAGCGCGGGTCCGGCACATGTTCGAGCATCTCCATGCAGGTCACTACATCATAGGCGCCCGCATTCTGCGCCGCGTGTTCTTCTACCGTCTGCTGGACATAGTTAAGCTCGACGCCGCTTTCCAGCGCGTGCAAGCGCGCCACCGCCAGCGGCTCCGCGCCCATATCGAGCCCCGTGACGTTCGCCCCTTCGCGGGCCATGCTTTCTGAGAGAATGCCGCCGCCGCAGCCGACATCCAGCACCTTTTTCCCGAACAGACCGCCGGCGCGTTCGGCGATATAGCCCAGACGCAGCGGGTTAATGCGATGCAGCGGTTTAAACTCCCCTTCAGTGTCCCACCAGCGCGAAGCGACAGCTTCAAATTTGGCGATTTCTTCTAAGTCTACGTTGTGCGCAACTGGCGGTTTTTCAGCATTCATGGACGCCTCTACTCCTTTCTTCGCAAGAGCGTCGAGTATAACAGGCGTTAGTGGGGAATAAAGCGGCCTGACGGGGCTATTCGGTTTACCGAACAGGCCGCGGCTGTGTTATAATTTGCGACCTTTGAATCCGGGACACAGTAGAGGGATAACGGTCAGATGAGCGACCTTGCCAGAGAAATTACACCGGTCAACATTGAGGAAGAGTTAAAGAACTCCTATCTGGATTACGCGATGTCGGTTATTGTCGGCCGCGCGCTTCCGGATGTCCGAGATGGCCTCAAGCCGGTACACCGTCGCGTACTTTACGCCATGAACGTGTTGGGCAATGACTGGAATAAAGCCTACAAAAAATCCGCCCGTGTCGTTGGTGACGTAATCGGTAAATACCATCCCCACGGTGATTCCGCCGTTTACGATACCATTGTACGTATGGCTCAGCCGTTCTCGCTGCGTTATACGCTGGTGGATGGTCAGGGCAACTTCGGTTCTATCGACGGCGACTCCGCCGCGGCGATGCGTTATACGGAAATCCGTCTGGCGAAGATCGCCCATGAACTGATGGCCGACCTCGACAAAGAAACCGTTGATTTTGTAGACAACTATGACGGCACGGAAAAAATCCCTGACGTCATGCCGACCAAAATCCCGAACCTGCTGGTAAACGGTTCATCCGGTATCGCCGTCGGGATGGCGACGAACATTCCGCCGCATAACCTGACGGAAGTGATTAACGGCTGCCTCGCGTATATCGATGATGAAGATATCAGCATCGAAGGGCTGATGGAGCACATTCCTGGCCCGGATTTCCCGACGTCCGCCATTATCAACGGCCGTCGCGGCATTGAAGAGGCGTATCGCACCGGGCGCGGCAAAATCTACATTCGCGCGCGCGCGGAAGTGGAAGTCGATCCGAAAAACGGCCGCGAAACCATTATCGTGCACGAAATTCCGTATCAGGTGAACAAAGCGCGCCTGATCGAGAAAATCGCCGAGCTGGTGAAAGACAAACGCGTCGAAGGCATCAGCGCGCTGCGCGACGAGTCTGACAAAGACGGTATGCGCATCGTCATTGAGATCAAACGCGACGCCGTCGGCGAAGTGGTGCTCAATAATCTCTATTCCCAGACGCAGCTTCAGGTGTCTTTCGGTATCAACATGGTCGCGCTGCACCACGGTCAGCCGAAGATCATGGCGCTGAAAGAGATTCTGGCGGCGTTCGTTCGCCACCGTCGTGAAGTCGTGACCCGCCGCACCATCTTTGAACTGCGCAAAGCCCGCGAGCGTGCGCATATCTTAGAAGGTCTGGCGATTGCGCTGGCCAACATCGACCCGATTATTGAGCTGATTCGCCGCGCGCCGAACCCGTCCGAAGCGAAAGCGGGCCTCATCGCCCAGGCGTGGGAGCTGGGCACCGTTTCCGCGATGCTGGAGCGCGCCGGCGACGACGCCGCGCGTCCGGAATGGCTGGAGCCGGAGTTCGGTATTCGCGATGGCAAATACTGGCTGACCGAGCAGCAGGCACAGGCGATCCTCGATCTGCGTCTGCAGAAACTCACCGGCCTTGAGCATGAAAAACTGCTCGACGAGTATAAAGAGCTGCTGGAGCAGATCGCTGAGCTGCTGCATATCCTCGGCAGCGCCGACCGCCTGATGGAAGTAATCCGCGAAGAGCTGGAGCTGATCCGCGATCAGTTCGGCGATGAGCGCCGCACCGAAATCACCGCCAACAGCGCCGATATCAACATCGAAGATCTGATCAACCAGGAAGATGTGGTGGTCACCCTGTCTCACCAGGGCTATGTGAAGTATCAGCCGCTGACGGATTACGAAGCGCAGCGCCGCGGCGGTAAAGGCAAATCCGCCGCGCGTATTAAAGAAGAAGACTTTATCGACCGCCTGCTGGTGGCCAACACCCACGATACGATCCTCTGCTTCTCAAGCCGTGGACGTCTCTACTGGATGAAAGTCTACCAGTTGCCGGAAGCGAGCCGCGGCGCCCGCGGACGTCCTATCGTCAACCTGCTGCCGCTGGAAGCGAACGAGCGTATCACCGCGATTCTGCCGGTACGCGAGTATGAAGAAGGCGTTAACGTCTTTATGGCGACCGCGAGCGGCACCGTGAAGAAAACGGCGCTGACCGAGTTCAGCCGTCCGCGTACCGCCGGTATCATCGCGGTGAACCTGAACGAGGGCGATGAGCTGATCGGCGTCGACCTGACCGCAGGTAAAGACGAAGTGATGCTGTTCTCCGCGCAGGGCAAAGTGGTGCGCTTCAAAGAAGACGCGGTGCGTCCGATGGGTCGTACCGCCACTGGCGTGCGCGGTATTCGCCTCGGCGAGGGCGACAGCGTTGTGTCGCTTATCGTACCGCGCGGCGAAGGCGCTATCCTGACCGCCACCCAGAACGGTTACGGCAAGCGTACCGCGGTGGAAGAGTACCCGACCAAGTCGCGCGCGACGAAAGGGGTTATCTCCATCAAGGTGACCGATCGCAACGGGCCGGTCGTCGGCGCGGTGCAGGTCGATGACGCAGACCAGATCATGATGATCACCGATGCCGGCACCCTGGTGCGTACGCGCGTATCGGAAATCAGCGTGGTGGGCCGTAACACCCAGGGCGTTATCCTCATCCGCACCGCGGAAGATGAAAACGTGGTGGGTCTGCAACGTGTCGCCGAACCGGTAGATGACGAAGAGCTCGACTCTATCGACGGCAGCGTGGCGGAAGGCGACGATGAAATCGCGCCGGAAACCGACGTTGACGACGACGCGGCGGACGACGCCGACGAGTAATCGTCACGCGACTTACGCACTTCGCGTTTTGTCATCTGAAAGGGCCGGTTTAACCGGCCCTTTCTTTTTTGGCGCCCGGTGCGCCAGGCTGCTCTGAATATCGCCGGATAATCGCGTTGCCGTTGCGGCACAAGGGTTTTGCGGCTACCTTAACGGCATTCCTTTTTCATACCTCACGGCTAGCTGGTGCCCCTTTGAAATACTTCGTCTCTTTTCGCTCGACGCTTAAAGTGTCTCGCTATCTTTTCCGGGCGCTGGCGCTGCTGCTCTGGCTGCTTATCGCCCTGTTTTCGGTGTTTTACATCGTAAGCGCGCTGCATGTGAAAGAGTCGGAAATTCGTCAGGAATTTAACCTGAGTTACGATCAGGCGCAGCGTTATATTCAGCGCACTTCTGACGTCATGAAAGAGCTGAAGTATGTGGCTGAAAACCGGCTGGAGAATATCGACGCGCTGATGAAAAGCGGGCGCGCGCAAAACGATGCGCTGACCGCGCCGTCGTTTGTGCCGCTGTTTTCCGATTCTGACTGTAATACGCTCGGCACCAGCTGGCGCGGTTCGTTGCAGTCGCTCTCCTGGTTTTTACGCTACTGGCACGATAATTTCTCCGCCGCCTACGATTTAAACCGCGTGTTTCTGATAGGCTCCGATAACCTCTGTATGGCGGATTTCGGCCTGCGGGAGATCCCGCTTGAGCGCGACAAAACCCTCCAGGCGCTGCATGAGCGCATCATTAAGTATCGCAACGCGCCGCAGGATGAGCGCGGCAACAGCCTGTTCTGGGTATCGCCTGGCCCGCGTCCGGGCATCGGCAACTTCTACTCCCTGACGCCGGTCTATCTGGCGAACCGCCTGCAGGGGCTGTTGGGTATTGAGCAGACCATCCGCATTGAAAACTTCTTTACGCCCGGCAGCATGCCGATGGGCGTGACGATCCTCGATGAAAACGACCGTCCGCTGTTTTCACTCACCGGTTCGGAAACGCGCCTTGAGCGCAACGGCGAGTGGGAGCAGGAGCGCGCATGGTTTGGCTATACGTCTGGCTTTAAGCAACTGATCCTGAAAAAGAGCCTGCCGCCATCGTCATTAAGCATTGTCTATTCCGTTCCGGTTGATCTGGTGCTGGAGCGCATCCGGATGCTTATCCTCAACGCCGTGCTGCTGAATGTGCTGGTGGGGATCGTGCTGTTTACGCTGGCGCGCATGTATGAGCGACGCATTTTTATTCCGGCGGAAAACGACGCCCAGCGCCTGGAAGAGCACGAGCAGTTCAACCGTAAAATCGTCGCCTCGGCGCCGGTGGGTATCTGTATTCTGCGCACCCAGGACGGGACCAATATTATCTCCAACGAGCTGGCGCATAACTACCTGAACATGCTGACGCATGAAGACCGCCAGCGGCTGACGCAAATCATCTGCGGACAACAGGTGAATTTCGTCGACGTACTCACCAGCAACAACACCAACCTGCAAATCAGTTTCGTGCATTCGCGCTATCGCAATGAAAACGTGGCGATCTGCGTGCTGGTGGATGTCTCGGCGCGCGTCAAAATGGAAGAGTCGCTGCAGGAGATGGCCCAGGCGGCCGAGCAGGCGAGCCAGTCGAAATCGATGTTCCTTGCGACAGTCAGCCATGAACTGCGCACGCCGCTCTACGGAATAATCGGTAACCTGGATCTGCTACAAACGCAGGAGCTGCCGAAAGGCGTGGATCGCCTCGTCACCGCGATGCACAACTCCTCCAGCCTGCTGCTGAAAATCATCAGCGATATTCTCGATTTCTCGAAAATCGAATCGGAACAGCTCAAGATCGAGCCGCGCGAGTTTTCCCCGCGTGAACTGATGAGCCATATCACCGCTAACTATCAGCCGCTGGTGGTGCGTAAACAACTCGGCCTGTACTGCTTTATCGAGCCTGACGTGCCGATGACGCTGCTGGGCGACCCGATGCGTCTGCAACAGGTGATCTCCAACCTGTTGAGCAACGCCATTAAATTCACGGATATCGGCTGCATTATTCTGCATGTCGGCACCCAGGGCGACTATCTCTGCTTCCGCGTGCGTGATACCGGCGTCGGGATCCCGGCGAAGGAAGTGGTGCGGCTGTTCGATCCGTTCTTCCAGGTGGGTACTGGCGTGCAGCGTAACTTCCAGGGTACCGGGCTTGGGCTCGCTATTTGCGAAAAACTTATCAACATGATGGACGGCGATATCTCGGTTGATACCGAGACGGGCATGGGCAGCCAGTTTACGATCCGCATTCCGCTGTGGCAGGCGCAGCTGCCGCCGAAGGCAAATGTCGACGGGCTCTCTCATAAACGCTGCTGGCTCGCGGTGCGCAACGCATCGCTGTGCGAATATCTGCAAGGGCTGCTCTCGCGTAACAATATTCAGGTGCAGAATCACCACGGCGAAACGCCGGATAAAGACGATATCCTCATCACCGACGATGAAAACTGCGTGGCGTGGCCGGGTAGGGCGGTTATTTTCTTCTGCCGTCGTCATATCGGGATGCCGGTAGAGCGCAGTCCTGGCGTCTGGATGCACAGCGTCGCGGCGCCGCATGAGCTTCTGACTCTGCTGGGCCGCATTTACAGCATTAATGTCGAGGTGCCGGGTAGCCAGCCTGTGCTGCCTGCCGCTTCCGCCAGCGCCGAGCAGAACGAAGATATGATGATTCTGGTGGTGGATGACCACCCGATTAACCGCCGGCTGCTTGCCGATCAGCTCGGTACGCTGGGCTATCAGTGCCGTACCGCCAATGACGGCGTGGACGCGCTCAATGTGCTCAGCAAAAACCATATCGATATCGTCTTAAGCGACGTCAACATGCCGAACATGGACGGTTACCGCCTGACGCAGCGTATACGTGAGCTGGGCATGACGCTGCCGGTGGTGGGTGTGACCGCCAACGCGCTCGCGGAAGAGAAACAGCGCTGCCTGGAATCCGGAATGGACAGCTGTCTTTCTAAACCGGTGACGCTGGACGTACTGAAACAGACGCTGGCGGTGTATGCCGACCGCGTTCGCAAGTCGCGCAGCTAATCGCGCCGCGCATCGTCACGGACGGCGGTGCGCGATACGTTACGAGTCTGAACGGAACGTTTAGCGACGCGCACGCGTGAACCCTCAGGGTTATTAATCTGTTTAAGGCGTGTGCGGCGGGAAACGCAGGGCGGGAGAAGAGGATATGTCCCTGCCCGGCGGGCAGGGACAGCAGGCGTTACTCTTTATCCGCCGGCGTCAGGCTGACGGAGGAGAGGTAGTTCAGCAGCGCGATATCGTTATCCACGCCGAGTTTCATCATCGCCGATTTCTTCTGGCTACTGATGGTTTTAATGCTGCGGTTCAGCTTCTTGGCGATTTCGGTGACCAGGAAACCTTCTGCGAACAGGCGCAGCACTTCGCTCTCTTTCGGCGACAGGCGTTTATCGCCATAGCCGCCCGCGCTGATTTTCTCAAGCAGGCGGGAGACGCTTTCCGGAGTAAATTTCTTGCCTTTTTGCAGCGCCGCCAGCGCTTTCGGCAGGTCGGTCGGCGCGCCTTGCTTGAGAACAATCCCTTCGATATCAAGATCCAACACGGCGCTCAGAATGGCCGGGTTGTTGTTCATGGTCAGTACGATAATAGAGATCGTCGGGAAATGACGCTTAATGTATTTAATAAGCGTAATGCCGTCGCCGTATTTATCGCCCGGCATGGAAAGGTCGGTGATAAGGACGTGCGCGTCTAACTTCGGCAAATTGTTAATTAATGCTGTGGAATCTTCGAACTCACCGACAACATTCACCCACTCGATTTGTTCAAGAGATTTGCGAATGCCGAACAGAACAATCGGATGGTCATCGGCAATAATTACGTTCATATTGTTCATGTATTAGGCTACCTTGCTACAGCAGGCTCTTGACGTAAACGTCAATGTCGCTGATATATTTTTCTATGGCTGTGGCATCCTTCTCGCGAATAAGATGCTCCAGTGTTTCACATAACTGTTTGCCGGGAACCAGATTCAGCATAGCGAACACGCCCTTCAGGCGGTGCGCTGTCTGCGCCAGCGCAGCAAAATCACCGGCGGACGATTCAGTATACAATCTCTGAACATCATCCGGTACCGTATCGACGAACAGCGCATAATAGCCACTGGCATGGAGCTGCGCATTTTCATCGCCGCCCATTGGGGATTCAGGAATATCTTCCTGCGCCAGTTGCTCTTCAATAAGTTGTAGCACTGCTTCCTGCATGGCGTGACTAATA
Source organism: Cronobacter turicensis (assembly GCF_041222865.1). Classification (NCBI taxonomy): domain Bacteria; kingdom Pseudomonadati; phylum Pseudomonadota; class Gammaproteobacteria; order Enterobacterales; family Enterobacteriaceae; genus Cronobacter; species Cronobacter turicensis. The sequence goes on from NZ_CP165997.1 coordinate 1,367,229, forward strand.
TTAAAGTTGACGCGCAGCTGTCCCGGTCCGATGCGTCGAACGCCGGCCTCATCATCGCTTAAAAGCAGGCCGTTGGCAGTAAGATTAGACGGATTATCCGTTAAAAATATATCGTACTCTTGACTTGATAACCTTTCGTCCGGCGTGATGCAGGACGCGCCCCACTGTTCAAGCTGGCGCACCACCACATTACGCACTTCATTCGACGTAATATCGATCATCGCAATCACGTCATCCAGCAGGCGCTCGTCGCTCTCTTCGGTTTCCATCGGCTCCACCGGCATCGTCACGTGCAGCGAATAGCGCGTGCCCAGCTCTTTGCGGGCTTTGATATTCAGATGACCGCCGAGGCGGCGCGCCAGCTGGTTGCAGAGATAGAAGGTGAGACCGTTGGCTTTGCCGAACTGATCGGTCGAGGTGTCGTTCAGGAACGGGAAGTGCAGGTTGTCGATTTCGCTGTTGCTGATGCCCTCGCCGGTATCCAGCACGCGGAACAGCAGACGCTCACGCGCGCCTTCTTCCGCCATAATCTCCAGCGTAATTTTGCCAATCTGCGTCGTGGTGACGGAGTAGTGCAGCAGCATCAACAGCACTTTGCGCAGCGCCTCGCGATCGCCGTGGCGTTCTTCGTTGGCGGCGAGCTGGTTGTTGATGAGCAGTTGCAGGCCCTTACGCTTGATGACCGGCAGCACTTCCGGCACCACTTCATCGATAAGATCCTGAATGGTGAAGTCGGTCGGCGTCGGGCGCCAGAAATCCGCCTCCAGCTGATTCACCAGCTGAATTTCATCGACCAGACGCGCAATACGCTCGGCCTGCTCGGCAAGCACCTGGCTTTCCGGCGCCTCGATAAGCGCCGCCTGCTGCGCAAGCTGCTGGGTCGGCTCTTTCAGTGCCGCGCCAATATTCTGCATGAACGCGGAGCGGCCCTGCTGGTTTTTCTCGTACAGGCGCTGCGCCTGCTTGAGCTTTTTATTCACCAGAATTTCACGATCCTGATCGCGAATTATGAAAATCTGGGTGCGCGGCACTACCTGGCTGCGGAACAGTCGGATCTCATACAGCTCGTTATTCACCGTCGCCTGAATAATGCCCTGATGTTGATCCGCCATCGAGGTAATGTTTTGCAGATTCAGGTGCGGCAGCAGGTGGTCGGCAATTTTATTGCTCATAATGGTGCGGCTGGATTCCTGATCGTGAACCAGCAGCCCCAGCGGCAGCACGCTTAAAATCTCTTCATTCAGCGCGCGCAGCATTTGCAGCTCCGCATTATTCGCGCTGGTGGTGACGGTCTCTACCGGACGGCTCGGCTGGTGGCGGAAGGTGGTATAGCCAAACAGCGCCAGCGCCAGCAGGCCGATATTTAGCAGCAGCGGCAGCAGGATATTTTGCAGCGTCTCCATCAGCAGCGCGCCGAACGGTACTTCCCAGATGATGCGCAGCTGCGTACTGGTCAGCGCCGAGGAGATCTCAATACGATTGCTGTTGAAATTAATGGTGACGCTGTCCGGATCTTCTTTATTCTGACCCGCCAGGGCGTTCTGGCTGCTGTCAGGCTCCAGGCGGAAACTCTCAAGCGGCATGCCTGGCGGGATGAGATCGTTAATCGGCACGTCGAACGCCACCACGGTTGCCAGATGACCCGGCTGGTTAAAGGTCGTGCGCAGCGTGAAATAGTGGCCGTTCTGCCAGGCGAGTTTGCGTAACGGAGAGAAGCTTTCGCGTTCATCCAGCGCGTTGGCCTGCTGAAGCATCTCGGCGCGGCGTGAATCGGCAATCGCGTTAATGGAGTTTTCTTTAAAGCCCGCCGAGAGATCTTTTAACGGCAGCGTCGAAACCAGGATCATGCTGTTATCCTGGCCGTTCAGATAATACATCGACCATGGCGCGCCTTCAGCGCCCCACAGGGTATCCAGATAGCTCGAAATCCGCTGCGTCATATCGAGCGTCGAGCTGTCGTGAGAGCCGAAAATCAGCGCTTCGGTTTTGCGGTGCGGTTTTTCAAGATAATAGACATCCTGACGCAGGCGCGTTTCCTGTAAGCCTTCGCCATTCTGGCCCGCCGCGCTGGCGCCAATGTTGTCGTAAATCTGCCAGGTGGCGTAACGGTAGGTATCGATCCGTTTATGCAGCGCGTGGGAGATGTCGACTATCTGGTAGCTCTTGTCTTTCAGCCAGGCGTTAACGGCGCTCTGGACCATCACGCCCATCGTCACCAGCAACACCACAATCAGTAATAAGAAGAAACGGGTAATACTGCCCGGCATAAGGGAAAATTTATTGGGGATCATTGCGTCTGGCTGACTCATTATTGTGCGTAATCCACCGGCCTGCGCCGTGTAAAGAATAAAGAACCGTGCTGCGCCGGCGGCAGCTATCCATTTTTTTGCCTTCTTGTCCTGCAACGTCGCGATGAACCAGAGCGCGACGCCCGTAGCACAGGGCCTGTCGGAGGCGACAGCTGTCTTCTTTTAACAGTATCGCAAACAATGAAGTATAAAGCGAAACGTATGATTTACCAGATGGTGAGAACGGTCTGAAACTACGGCTCAGGGAGCCTGTTGGGCAGGAGAATGAGAAGCGGAGCAGGGCGCTATTAGTGAAAATTCATTCGCAGGCGAACAAAATAGCAGCAATATGATTGTTTAATAGTCGTTAACTTTACGCGAATTTACCCAAAAATAGTTGAACCTGAATCTCAGGGCAAAAAAAATGCCGGATGCGAGCATCCGGCGGTAATAGGGGTAAAACGAACATTCAGATCTGAATGACGGTAATAAATAAAGTTAATGATGATAGCGGGAGTAATTCTAGTGAACTCTTCTTATTTGGTTTTGTCATTCAGTGCGGTAAATAATCTTAATGGCTATCTTATTGATTTGTATTGGTTATTAGGCATTTCTTGATAATTAGTGCGAATATATTTAGCGATTAGTGCGAAAAAAAGTTCCGCCGTATTAATATTTTGTTACATTTTGTAGGCATTATGAAACACCTAAAAAGTTTTCGTATCATATTCCTGTTGGATTATTCGGCTCCGGTTTCGGACAATGGATTCGCCCGCTAGTTCCATGAATTAGTGAGCAGTGGCAATAATAAGTATATAAAGGCATATAACAGAGGGTTAATATAATGAAAGTTAAAGTTCTCTCACTGCTGGTCCCGGCTCTGCTGGTTGCAGGCAGCGTCAATGCGGCAGAAATTTATAATAAAGACGGCAACAAATTAGATCTGTTCGGTAAAGTTGACGCTGAACACTACTTCTCTGACGACAAAGGCGCTGACGGCGATCAGACCTACATGCGTATCGGTTTCAAAGGCGAAACCCAGGTTAACGATCAGATTACTGGTTACGGCCAGTGGGAATATCAGATCCAGGGCAACACCGCTGAAAACGACAACCAGTCCTGGACCCGTGTGGCGTTCGCAGGCCTGAAATTCGGCGATGCCGGTTCTTTCGACTACGGTCGTAACTACGGCGTTATCTATGACGTCACCTCCTGGACCGACGTTCTGCCGGAATTCGGCGGCGACACCTACGGCGCTGACAACTTCCTGCAGTCTCGTGGCAACGGTATCGCAACTTACCGCAACACCGACTTCTTCGGTCTGGTTGACGGCCTGAACTTCGCCCTGCAGTACCAGGGTAAAAACGGCAGCGTTTCTGGTGAAAACGACTCCACCGGCGGTCGCAGCCTGCTGAAACAGAACGGCGACGGTTACGGCATGTCCCTGACCTACGATCTGGGCGAAGGCTTCAGCGTGGGTGGCGCGATGGCGACGTCCAAACGTACCGCTGACCAGAACGCCAGCAATGCTGCGCTGTTCGGCGAAGGCGATCATGCGGAAGTTTACTCTGGCGGCCTGAAATACGACGCTAACAACATCTACCTGGCGGCGCAGTACTCCCAGACTTACAACGCGACCCGTTTCGGTACTTCTAACGGCGACCGCAGCAACATCTACGGCTTCGCTGACAAAGCGCAGAACTTCGAAGTGGTTGCACAGTACCAGTTCGACTTCGGCCTGCGTCCGTCCGTGGCTTACCTGCAGTCCCGCGGTAAAGACATCGCCAACAAAACTACTGGCGAATCTTTCGGCGACCAGGATCTGCTGAAATATGTTGATGTTGGCGCGACTTACTACTTCAACAAAAACATGTCCACCTTCGTGGATTACAAAATCAACCTGCTGGATGACAACAAATTCACCCGTCAGGCTGGTATCGGCACCGATGACGTCGTAGCGGTAGGCCTGGTTTACCAGTTCTAATCCCCGACCTGATGTGCAAAAGGAGCCTGCGGGCTCCTTTTTTTATGTCTGAAGAAAATAAGGTAACCTTGGGCCGCCGTTACAGAGGAGAAACGCGTGAAATTACCCGGTTTACGAACCATGCTGCTGGCCGCCGCTTTAATGGCCGCAGGCTGTGATAACGCCCCGACATCCGCCCCGCAGGCGCTGGTGCTGGAAGGTAAAACCATGGGCACGTCTTGGCGCGTCAGTCTGGCAAACGTCGATGCGGCGCGCGCAAGCGATCTGCGTCAAAAAATCCAGGCGCGGCTCGACGCCGACGACCAACTCCTTTCTACCTGGAAAGACGACTCCGCGCTGATGCGCTTTAATCACGCCCGCACGACGGCGCCCTGGCCGGTGGACGAGGCGATGGCGGATATCGTGACCGAATCGCTGCGCGTCGGCGCGAAAACCGATAACGCCATGGATATCACCATCGGGCCGCTGGTTAACCTCTGGGGCTTCGGGCCGGATAAACAGCCGGTGAAAACGCCGAATCAGGCGCAAATCGACGTGGCCCGCGCGCGTACCGGCCTGTCGCACCTGAAAGTTATTAACGGATCCGGGCAGCAGTGGCTGCAAAAAGATATGCCCGATCTCTATGTCGATCTCTCCACCGTCGGTGAAGGCTACGCAGCCGATCATCTGGCGCGCCTGATGGAAGAAGAGGGGATCAGCCGCTATCTGGTGTCGGTAGGCGGCGCGCTTGCGAGCCGCGGTATGAACCCCGGCGGCCAGCCGTGGCGCGTGGCTATCCAGAAGCCGACCGACCGGGAAAACGCCATCCAGGCGGTGGTGGATATCAACGGTCACGGCATCAGCACCTCCGGCAGCTACCGCAACTATTATGAGCTCGACGGCAAACGCCTTTCACATGTTATCGATCCCGCCACCGGACGGCCCATTACGCATAAGCTGGTCTCGGTGACGGTGATTTCGCCGACCGCGCTGGAAGCGGACGCCTGGGATACGGGCCTGATGGTGCTTGGCCCGGAAAAAGCGAAAGCCGTGGCGCTGCGCGAGAAGCTCGCGGTCTATTTCATCACCCGCGAGGGCGACGGCTTCACGACCTGGATGTCGCCGCAGTTCACAAGCTTTATTGAGCAAACTGAAAATTAAAAAGCAAGAAGAGGCGTTTTCGCAGGCGGCTGATCGGGCAAACTCACGCTAACCTGTAAGAAGGAGAGCGCCATGAACGTAACCGATTTTACCAGCGATCACGCCCGCTGGGAGGCGGTGGAAAACCGCGACCCGCGTGCCGATAATGCCTTTGTCTTCGCGGTGGTGACGACCGGCATTTTCTGCCGCCCGTCGTGCCGGGCGCGCAGGCCGCTTCGCGAAAACGTCCGTTTTTATCCGGATGCGGCGGCGGCCGGCGCGGCGGGCTTTCGCCCCTGTAAACGGTGCCAGCCGGCAGGGCTCACGCCGCAGGCGCAAAAAGCGCAGCGCATCGCAGCGGCGTGTCGGCTAATGGAACACAGCGACGCGCCGCTGACGCTTGCAACGCTTGCCGAAAGCGCCGCCATGAGCCCGTATCATTTTCATCGCGAGTTTAAGGCGCTGACCGGCATGACGCCGAAAGCCTGGCAAAATGCGCGACGCGCGCAAAAACTGCAGGCGGCGCTGCGCGGCGGCATGAGCGTCACCGATTCGCTCTGGGAGGCCGGGTTTTCCTCCGGCAGCGCGCTCTACCGCGACGCCGACCGGGCGCTGGGGATGAGCCCGCGGCAGTACCGGCGCGGCGGCGAGAAAATAGCGATTCGCTACGCCATCGCGCCCTGCGAGGCCGGGTTATGTCTGGTGGCAGCAAGCGACCGCGGCCTGTGCGCCGTACTGCTGGCGGATGACGCCGCGGCGCTGGAAGCCGAGCTTGCGACGATTTTCCCGCACGCGGAGCGTCTCGCGCCGGATGCAACATTCAGCGCGCAGGTGGCGCAGGTCACCGCATGGCTCGATGCGCCGCAGGGCGAACTGGCGCTGCCGCTCGACTTACGCGGCACCGCGTTTCAGCTGCGCGTCTGGCAGGCGCTACAGGCGGTGCCGCCCGGCAGCACCATCAGCTACCAGACGCTCGCCGAACGTACCGGCAACCCGCAGGCGGTGCGCGCCGTCGCCAGCGCCTGCGCGGCCAATAAACTGGCGATCGTCGTGCCGTGTCACCGGGTGGTGCGCCGCGACGGCGCGCTTTCCGGCTACCGCTGGGGCGCAGACCGTAAGGCGCGGCTGCTCGCCCGCGAACGTGAACAGGAGAAGTAATGCTCGATCTCTTTGCCGATGCTGAACCCTGGCAGGAACCGCTCGCCGACGGCGCGGTCGTGCTGCGCCGTTTCGCGCTGGCCCCGGCGCCCGCGCTGATGGCGGGCATTGACGCCGTCGCGGCCCGCTCGCCGTTTCGTCATATGGTGACGCCCGGCGGCTATACCATGTCGGTCGCGATGACCAACTGCGGCGAGGTGGGCTGGAGCACCAATCTGAAAGGCTACCTGTACGCGCAGGTCGATCCGCAAACCGGCGCGCCCTGGCCCGCGATGCCCGACGCCTTTCGCACGCTGTGCGACGCGGCCGCGCGTGCGGCGGGTTATCCCGATTTCACGCCGGATGCCTGCCTTATCAACCGCTACGCGCCGGGCGCGAAGCTGTCGCTGCATCAGGATAAAGACGAGCCGGATCTGCGCGCGCCGATTGTCTCCGTTTCGCTTGGCCTGCCCGCCGTGTTTCAGTTCGGCGGCCTGAAACGCAACGATCCGCTAAAGCGTCTCTTGCTGGAGCATGGCGACGTGGTGGTATGGGGCGGGCCGTCGCGGCTTTTTTACCATGGCATACAGCCACTTAAGCCCGGACAGCACCCGACGACCGGAGAATATCGCTATAACCTGACGTTCCGCCAGGCACGCAAATAAAAATAAGAATTATTCTTGATGTGAACGCGCAGCCGTTTAAACTGCTCGCAGTTTTCACTGCCTGAGTCATGTTTATTTATGGAACTTCTGCGCCTCGTCTGGCGCCAGTATCGCTGGCCGTTTTCTCTGGTGCTCGCGCTGAGCCTCGCCAGCGCGGCGCTCGGTATCGGGCTTATCGCCTTTATTAATCAACGCCTGATTGAAACCGTCGATCTCACCGCCTCGGTGTTGCCGGAATTCCTTGGCCTTCTGGTGCTGCTGATGGCGGTGACGCTCGGTTCGCAGCTGGCGCTGACCATGCTCGGCCACCACTTCGTCTACCGGCTGCGCAGCGAATTTATCAAGCGCATTATGGATACGCCGGTCGAGCAGATAGAAAAGCTTGGCAGCGCCACGCTGCTGGCGGGGCTGTCGAGCGACGTGCGCAACATCACCGTCGCGTTTGTGCGTCTGCCGGAGCTGGTACAGGGCATTATCCTGACCATCGGCAGCGCCGCGTATCTCGGCTGGCTGTCCGGCAAAATGTTGCTGGTGACCGCGCTGTGGATAGCCGTAACGCTCTGGACAGGCTATCTGCTGGTGCAGCGCGTCTATAAGCATCTCGCCACGCTTCGCGAAGTGGAAGACAGCCTGTATGAGGATTTCCAGACCGTGCTGGAAGGGCGCAAAGAGCTTTCGCTTAATCGCGAGCGCGCGGAGTATCTCTTCGACAAGATCTACAAACCGGACGCGCAGCGCTATCGCGATCATATTATCCGCGCCGACACCTTCCACCTGAGCGCCGTTAACTGGTCGAATATCATGATGCTCGGCGTGATTGGCCTGGTGTTCTGGATGGCGAACGGACTCGGCTGGGCCGACACTACGGTCGCGGCCACCTATTCGCTGGCGCTGCTCTTTTTGCGCACGCCGCTGCTTTCGGCGATGGGCGCGCTACCGACGCTGCTCTCCGCCCAGGTGGCGTTTAATAAACTCAAACAGTTCCAGCTCGCGCCTTATGAGCCTGAATTTGAACGCCCGGCGCGCAATGATGGCTGGCAGCAGCTGGAATTACGTGACGTCACCTTTACTTACCACGACGGCAGTTTCAGCGTTGGGCCGATTAATCTCACCCTTCACCGCGGCGAGCTGCTGTTCCTCATTGGCGGCAACGGCAGCGGCAAATCCACGCTCGCGATGCTCTTAACCGGGCTGTATGAACCCGCTTCCGGCGAGATCCTGATCGACGGCAAACCGGTCACCGCAAATGATATGAACGCGTACCGCCAGCACTTCTCGGCGGTGTTCACCGATGTCTGGCTGTTTGACAAACTGCTCGGCCCCGGCGGCGAAGAGGCGGATCCTGCGCTTGTGGGAAGCTGGCTGGAACGTCTGAAAATGGTCAATAAACTAACGCTTGAGAACGGCAAAATCCTCAACCTGAAACTCTCAAAAGGGCAGAAAAAGCGCGTGGCGCTGCTGCTGGCGCTGGCGGAAGGGCGCGATATCATCCTGCTGGATGAGTGGGCCGCCGATCAGGACCCGCATTTCCGCCGTGAGTTCTATCAGGTGTTGTTGCCGCTGATGAAAGAGATGGGCAAAACCGTGTTCGCCATCAGCCATGACGATCACTATTTCATCCATGCCGACCGGCTGCTGGAGATGCGCCAGGGCGTGTTGTCCGAGCTCACCGGCGAAGAGCGCCAGCTCGCCAGCCGCGATGTGCTGGCGCGCACCGGCAGCTAACCCGCGCGCATAAAAAAGGCGGAAGTCCTTTCCGCCTTACCGAGCCTGAAACCACCGCGCTGTCGGTGGTTTTTTTTCAGAGCTTGCCGCTCAGCCGCTGGTGGAATTCGTGGCTGCGCATATCCAGCCCGTCAATTTCCACTTTCGCGTTATAGCGCTGGTAGTGGGTTTCGATGGCGTCCAGCGCCGCGACGGTCGAGGCGTCCCAGATCTGCGCATGGGTTAAATCGATAATCACCCGCGCCGGATCTTCCGCGTAACGGAAATGCTCGTAGAGATCGTTGCTGCTTGCGAAAAACAGCGGGCCGCGCACCCGGTAGCGCACCGCGTTGCCGTTATCGATAATTTCGCGCTCGGCGCGCACCACATGGGCGACACGACGCGCGAAGAGCATCATCGCAAACAACACGCCGCCCGCCACGCCAATGGCGAGGTTGCCGGTCCAGACGGTGGCGATGACGGTGACGACCATCACCAGCGTTTCAGACACCGGCATCCGCTTGAGCGTGGCAGGCGCGATGCTGTGCCAGTTCAGCGTTTTCGCCGCGACCACCATCATAATGCCCGCCAGCACGACCATCGGGATCTGCGCCATCACGGCGCTCAGCCCGGTCACCATCAGCAGCAGCACCAGCGCCGCGGCGATAGTGGAAAAGCGCGAGCGGGCGCGGCCCAGCTCCACGTTCACCACCGTCTGGCCGATCATCGCGCAGCCGCCGATGCCGCCATAAAACCCGCTCAGGATATTGGCGACACCCAGCCCCCAGCATTCGCGGCGCTTGCTGGACGGCGTATCGGTGATGTCATCCACCAGACGCGCCGTTAAAAGCGACTCCATCAGCCCGACAAACGCGATGCTCAGCGCGCAGGGCCAGATGATATGCAGCGTATCCAGATTGAGCGGCACCCGCAGTTGCGTGAAGCCTGGCAGGCCCGGCGTCATCGGGCCTTCGTCGCCAACGGTCGGCGGCGTCAGGCCGCACACCCAGGCGATGACGGTTATCGCGACAATCGCCACCAGCGGCGATGGCACGCTTTTGGTGACGCGCGGCAGCAAAAGTACGATGGCGAGCGTGGCGGCGAACAGCAGCCAGACCATCTGACTCTGCCCCCAGACGTGCGGCACCTGGGCCATGAAAATCAGAATGCCGAGCGCGTTCACAAAGCCGGTCATCACAGAGCGCGGAATGTAGCGCATCATGCGCGCCAGCCCACACAGCCCGAAGAGGATCTGGATGATGCCGCCCAGCACCAGGGCAGGGAGAATGTAGCCGACGCCGTGCTGATGCACCATCGGGCCGATGACCAGCGCCACCGAGCCTGCCGCCGCCGTCACCATGGCCGGACGCCCGCCAAGCAGAGACATGCTGAAGCACAGCACAATAGACGCCACCAGGCTGACTTTCGGGTCGACGCCCGCAATCACGGAGAACGAGATAACTTCCGGGATCAGCGCCAGCGCAGTCAGAATGCCCGCCAGCGTTTCGCGCATCAGCAGGCGCGGCGTGCGCAGTACATGCGCTACAGAAAGCTCAGGCACCGCCCGAGCCGCAGTTTGAGTATCAGACATGAGTATTTGCAGGTGTTTTTATCATGAGCGCCGCCCTTTGCGGGCAGCAGGGACGGGCGATGGTACAGAGCAAGGCGGCAAAACGCCAGCCTTGCTAAACGGAGGTGGTTACTTCAGGCCGAGCTTGCGCGCGAGCCGGTGCAGGTTGCCGGGATCCATCTCCAGCAGCCGGGCGCAGGCCGCCCAGTTATTACCGGCAACATGCAGCGCGCGCTGAATGTAATCGCGCTGAAACTGGCGCGTGGCGTGCTGAAGGTTTTCGACCGGCGGCGCGGCGGCGGCCGGGGTCTCGCGCGGCGCGATAACGCTGGCGCCTGGAGCGAAGTGGTGCGCCTGCAGCAGCAGCTCCGGCCCGCGGCTCGCGGCCTGCGCCACGATAATCGCCCGGTAAAGCGCGTGTTCAAGCTCGCGAATATTGCCCGGCCAGCGCTGCGCCATCAGCCACTCGCTTGCCTGCGGGCTCAGCGCCACGCGGTTCAGGCCGAACTTCACCCGGCATTTCTCGCAGAAATAGCCCGCCAGCAGCAGGATATCGTCACCGCGCTCGCGAAGCGCCGGTACGTGGAGCGGAAAGACGCTCAGGCGATGGTAGAGATCGGCGCGAAAACCGCCCTGGGCCACGGCGTCCCGCAGGTCGCGGTTAGTGGCGGCGACAATGCGCACGTCCACCCGCAGCAGTTTATCTTCGCCGACGCGCTGCACATCGCCATATTGCAGCGCGCGCAGTAGTTTCGCCTGTAGCGTCAGCGGCAGCTCGCCCACTTCATCAAGAAACAGCGTGCCGTTATCGGCCAGTTCAAATTTGCCGCGCCTGTCGTGGATAGCGCCAGTGAACGCGCCTTTGACATGCCCGAATAGCTCGCTCTCCGCCACGCTTTCCGGCAGGGCGGCGCAGTTGACGTAAACCAGCGGATTCGCGGCTCTGGCGGACTGCGCGTGTAGCTCGCGCGCCACCAGTTCTTTGCCGACGCCGGTTTCGCCAAGCACGAGCACGTTGAGATCCGACGGCGCCACCAGCGATATCTCTTTTTTCAGCTGCTGCATCGGGGCCGACTCGCCAATCATCTCCAGCCGCTCATCCGGCTGTACATTCTCCAGCGCACGGCTAAAGGGCGCAGCGGTTTTCTCCAGCTGTTCCACCAGTAGCGCGTTGTGCAGCGCGCTACCCGCAAGGCTTGCCACGCCGCGCAGTTCATCATCGCTGTAAGCATCAAACTGCGTGGCGCTCATGCCGTCCAGCGTCAGCGCGCCGATCAGCGTCTGCCCGGAGAACAGCGGCATTCCGACGCAGGCGTGCACATGCAGCTCCTGGCGCTCCGGGATCAGCCCGTCGTAAGGGTCCGGCAGAAAGCTGTCGGCGGGAAAGCGCACCACGTCGCCTGCCCGCGCGATAGCTTCGAGGCGCGGATGCGCCGCCAGGCTGAAGCGGCGGCCCATTACATCCGGGGCGAGGCCCGCCGTCGCCAGCGGGCGGAACTGGCGGTCTTCATAGCGCAAAAGCGCGGTGGCGTCGCAGTGCAACAGGCGGTGAATGCTGGCGATCATACGGTTAAAGCGGTCGCGCCCCGGCAGGCCGTTTTGCATATCGACCGCCAGCGCGGCGAGAGACTGGGCAGAGAGCGTCATCGTGTCAATTCCACAATAGAGTGTCAAAAAAACAATACTCTGTGGTAGTCATTTTGACAATCATCAATTTATAAATTCTTTAAAATCAGTCTATTAAAAACTGGCACGCTCCCTGCAATAACTGATGCAAACCAGATTATTTCAGAGGAACCTTGCAATGAACATTCATGTCAAAAACAACATTTTTTGGGTTGGCCAGCGCGACTGGGAAGTGCGCGATTTTCACGGCACCGAGTACAAAACCTTAAAAGGCAGCAGCTATAACAGCTACCTCATTCGCGAAGAGAAAAACGTCCTGATCGATACCGTTGACCATAAATTCAGCCGGGATTTTGTTAACAACCTGCGCAGCGAAATCGATCTGGCGGATATCGACTACATCATTATCAACCACGCCGAGGAAGATCACGCCGGCGCGCTTTCTGAGCTGATGAACTGCATTCCGGATACGCCAATCTACTGCACCGCCAACGGCATCGATTCCATTAACGGCCACCACCACCATCCGGAGTGGAACTTCAACGTGGTGAAAACCGGCGACACGCTGGACATCGGCAACGGCAAAAAACTCATCTTTGTTGAAACGCCGATGCTTCACTGGCCCGACAGCATGATGACATACCTGACCGGCGACGCGGTGCTGTTCAGCAATGATGCCTTCGGCCAGCACTACTGTGATGAGCATCTGTTCAACGATGAAGTGGATCAGGCTGAGCTGTTTGAACAGTGCCAGCGCTACTACGCCAACATCCTCACGCCGTTCAGCCGCCTGGTGACGCCGAAAATCACCGAAATTCTTGGCTTCAACCTGCCGGTGGAGATGATTGCCACCTCTCACGGCGTGGTGTGGCGTGATAACCCGACGCAGATAGTGGAGCTGTACCTGAAATGGGCGGCGGATTATCAGGAAGATCGCATTACGATTTTCTACGACACCATGTCTGGTAATACCCGTCTGATGGCGGATGCGATTGCTCAGGGTATTAACGAGGTGGACCCGCGCGTGGCCGTCAAAATTTTCAACGTCGCCCGCAGCGATAAAAACGAAATCCTCACGCATGTTTTCCGATCTAAAGGCGTGCTGGTCGGCACCTCCACCATGAACAACGTGATGATGCCGAAAATCGCCGGGCTGGTAGAAGAGATGACCGGTCTGCGTTTTCGCAACAAGCGCGCCAGCGCGTTTGGCTCACACGGCTGGAGCGGCGGCGCAGTCGACCGGCTTTCCACCCGCCTGCAGGATGCCGGGTTTGAGATGTCGCTCAGCCTGAAAGCCAAGTGGCGCCCGGATCTCGACGCGCTGGAAATCTGCCGCGAGCATGGCCGCGAAATCGCGCGCGCCTGGGCGTTATCGCCGCTGCCTGTCGCCGCGCCAGCAATCGCTGAAGCGTCCGGCGTGAGCATTCAGGAGCCGGACGAACTGGCAGGGCAGTGCATGATCTGTACCGTCTGCCAGTGGGTCTACGATCCGGCGAAGGGCGAGCCGAATCAGGATGTCGCGCCAGGGACGTTATGGGATGACGTGCCGGAGACGTTCCTCTGCCCGGAATGCGGCATCGGTAAATCGGTCTTTGACGTTTACGAGGGCTGAACCATGCGTGAGGAACTGATTATTATCGGCGCGGGCTTTGCCGCCCGCCAGCTGGTGCGCCACCTGCGCCAGCAGGACAGGACCCGTCCGATCCGGCTTATCACGGCGGACAGCGGCGATGACTATAACAAACCCGATCTCAGCCATGTGTTTACTAACGGGCAGCGCGCGGACGATCTCACCCGCCAGCGCGCAGGCGAGTGGGCGGAACAGAATGACATTGCGTTGCATCCGTTGACGCAGGTGACGGCTATCGACACCGCCGCGCGCACCGTGGAAACCAGCGCCGGCACTTTCTCCTGGCAGCAACTGGTACTCGCCACCGGCGCGCAGGCGATTGTGCCGCCAGTGAGCGGCAGCGAGCTGATGTTTACGCTCAACAGCCAGCAGGAGTATCGCCGCTGCGAGGCGGCGCTACGCGACGCCAGACGCGTGCTGGTGCTGGGCGGCGGGCTGATTGGCACCGAGCTTGCGATGGATCTGAACCGCGCCGGGAAACAGGTGACGCTGGTGGATACCAGCACGAGCCTGCTCTCATCAATACTGATACCGGAAATCAGCGCCCGCCTGCAAACGGTGCTGATGCAACACGGCGTAACGCTGCGGCTCAGCACGGGCCTGTCGTCGCTCGCGCGCCATCACGATTCGCTGGTGGCGACGCTTACCGACGGGCATCAGCAGAGCGTTGACGCGGTGGTCTGCGCCATTGGCCTGCGGCCCGATTTAACGCTCGCTCAGCGCGCCGGGCTGGTGACCGGGCGCGGGATCGTGGTGGATGACCGGCTTGCCACCAGCCATCCGGATATCTACGCGCTCGGCGACTGCGCGGAGATCCGCGGGCAACTGCTGCCATTCCTGCAACCAGCACAGCTGTGCGCCATGACGCTCGCCAGAAACCTTACCGGCGCTGCGCAAAACCTGACGCTGCCTGCGATGCTCGTCAAAGTGAAAACGCCGCTGATGCCGCTGCATCTGGCGGGCGATACCGGCAACCAGGAGCTGACATGGGAGGTGTGCATAAGCCCTGGCGGCATTATCGCGCGCGGCATGGACGGGCAGGGCGTGCTGCGTGGTTTCGTGGTGAGTGAGGACCAGATGAAGCAGGCGTTTGGCCTGCTCAAAGCCCTGAACGCGGCGAACGCCTGAGGACTATTCCACGTCCACGCGCTGGTAAGGAAAGCGGTCTTTGATGGCTTTACGAAAATAACGCCCTTTCGACAGGGCGTTGCCCAGCGCGAGATACACCTGCTCCGGCACGTTCAGATAGTGATAGACCGCGCCGTTGTGAAAGGCTATCTCCAGCACCCGGCTGTCCCAGTCATAACCGACCGACGCCAGACTGCGGGAGATGACATTTTCTCGTTGCATTACGCTCTCGCGGCAGATGGGGAATTTACGTTAAGTATAGCGCTCAACGGCGCTGATTCGGCCTCGCCGCCGCTATTGATTAGCGCTCCATCACGCCTGGGCTGGTTTTTGGCTCCGTGCGGTATGAACAACAGACGATGCCAAAGACAATCAGTAACATGGTAATGATGTGATAGCTTCTGAGTTCATTCCCTAAAAACACAATGCCCATGATACCGCCCGAAACAGGAATAAGATGGGTGTAAATTTCACTGCGGGTCGTGCCTATCAGCGAAACGCCTTTATTCCAGAAAACATACGACAGCCAGGACGGAAAAATAATCAGGTAGAGGATGCCTGCGATAACAGCGGGTGAAAGCGTGTAAATCACGCCCCGATAATCCGGCGCCAGCGCCGCATGCAGCAGAAACATCGGCACCAGAATTATCGTACCGATAAGCGAACTGAACGCGACAAAAGACGTGTTTTTCACGGTTTTATCTTTCAGGCGTAAAAACGCGCAGTAAAAGGCCCAGCTCAGCGCGGAGATAATCGTTAGTACATCGCCTAAGCCGAAGGTTTTTATATTGCCGCTGCCGCCTGCGCTGGAAAATGCGAGATATAACACCCCGCCCGTGCTGGCGATTACCCCGATAATATTGCGGGCTGAAATGCGCTCGTGAAACACAAAATGGTTGATCAGCAGAACCAGACACGGCGTACTGGAGATATAAATCGCAGCATTCAGGGAGGTGGTGTACTGAAGCCCGATATATAAGCTCAACGGGAAACTGACCTGGCCCAGAAATGAAAGCAGAGTATTAATGCCGAGATGTGTTCTGAGCGCAGCGAAATCAACAGAGCACTGACGCCAGTAAAGCGCCAGCATTAGCGCGGTGGTAAAGCCCCAGCGAATAAGGCTTAACCCGTAAGGGTCCACATACTGGACCAGAATATGCCCCACCACATAATTTCCGCCCCAGAAAATCGCGGCGAGAGCGAGCAGTAAATAGGCCACAGATTACCTCTCGTTCAGCATACAGGAAGACCCGGCGCTATTCTCCGGGCCGGTATTATCATCACAGCGCGAGCAATTTTTGCATCAGCTGATCGTAGTAACGCTCGGCGGTGCGCAGCCGTAATAAACTGCCCAGATAAAATTCTTTGCGGGTCGCAGGGTCACGTTCGGCGATGACATCAATCACGTTATAAAGCCAGTCATCCCCGTGTTTGATATCGATAGTAATATGCTCGGTATAGTATTTCACATCGCGACTGATAAGCCCCAGGCGCAGACAGCCGTTCACCAGTTTCTCATACTGCGGCGGGTCTAACACTTCCGTCATCGCCATCACGCCGAGCAATTTGTAGTAATGTTTGCGGTTAACAGAGCCCAGCATAAACGCGTTATGACCGGCCAGCGCTTCCGTGCCGTACATATCAATATAGTGATTGGCGGGCAGGGTGATATCCTGGCGCGCCAGAACGTCTTTATAGAGATTGACGTGCGTGAAGACGTTATCGCCATGGCCTATCTCATCCCACAGATTTTCGCTGATGGTGCCGCGCGTTTCCGGTTGTGAGCCAATGAGGGTATAAGCGACCAGATCAAAGAATATTAAGTTAAGTGCGCTGTCGCTTTTAAAGAAATAATAGAGCTGTCTGGTAGAAGCATCTTTTTCAAGGAATTCGAAAAGAGGGTGATGCGAGGCATTATGGGCGTGCCAGACCGTTTTTAAATAATCGCCGTAATGTCTGGAGGTATTCACTTCATCAGGAATAACCAGCCCGGCGAATTCATGCTCCATCCACTGCTCTTCGACAGCGTTTTTTATTTCCAGGATGGCGGGATCGTATTGTCTGGAGGCGGGCGCTGATAAGGGGTGAGACAGTACGCTCTGGTAGATAATAAATAACGCATGCTGAACTATTTTCTCATCGACCGCCGAGTTCTCATGCCAGGCGCGCTGAAGAATCTCATGCAGCGTGTTCAGCGCGGGGGGAGTTTCGCTGTCGCCATTTATCCAGGCGAGCAGGCTCGGTGTGAAACCATAAATATCATCCGTAAAAGCGGGTTCAATTCTTTTAAGATTAAACATGGCAATTTCCTTGTTTTAGACGCATTTATTGTGTGGTTATTGATGTCCAGGTATTTGTGATGAAGATCACATAAAAAAGGATATATTTTATCAAAAAAAGCGTTGCGCCCTGGACATGACGATAAGCTGTTTCTGAGCGGTAAGTGTATATCTGCGCATTAATAGTGGTACCAGTACGAAATTATTGATTGCTGAAGAGTGAACAAGGCGGACAGTAAAAGAGGGGCGCAATATCTTGTGAGATGATGCGATGCCTGGCGGCTGCGCAGCAGGTCGGATCGTTTCTCTGGGTAATGTGAACACAGGTGCTTCACATTTAAAACATTACCCTTTAATGTGTGTGGCTACTTCATGCGTCTTCTCATAAAGGAGTTTAAATGCGCCAGAGGATAATCGTTTGTCCTGTGATACAAAATGATGGCGAGTATTTGCTTTGTAAAATGGCGTCCGATCGCGGGGTATTTCCCGGACAATGGGCGTTGCCCGGCGGTGGGATGGAGCCCGGAGAAACCCTGGAAACGGCATTAAGGCGTGAAATAATGGAGGAGTTAGGCGAGGCGCTGTTAATCACAGAGATTAAGCCCTGGACATTCCGTGACGATATTCGCAATAAAACGTATCCGGATGGCACAACCGAAGAGATATATATGATTTATCTTATCTTCGATTGCATCAGCGCTAATCGGGATATTACGTTTAATGACGAGTTCCAGGAAATTATGTGGGTTTCCCCTGAGATGCTAAAAAATATCGATTTAAATGAAGCGACCCGCGTTACTTTTACGCAAAAAGGCCTGCTTTAAAAAGTATGCCAGCACGTTATGACAGGGAGTTCATTTCTCCAGGGTATCCAGAGGAACCTCCCTCATCACACGTTATAAAGAAATGCTGCGTTACGTCAGAATAAGAGAATTCTGCCACTTGCGCAAAGGAGAGGTCCCTTTAACGCGTAACGCCTGAACATGCCCTCATGGCTCATATCGCTGCCACGACCCATTTCCGCTTCTTTACTGCTGTGATTCGCTTCGCTTGGCCGTGAAAGACCCTGACGGAAACGGCTATCTCAGATTGTTATCCTATACTGAGCTTTGCAGTTGTCATTTACCTCTGAAGCTGAGCACGGTTAATGACCTTGCATCAGCCTTACTCATGGCCATCAGGAGAACAAAATGCAGAAGAGCAAAACCGTGAAAGGGTTGCTGGTCGTATCAGCAGTCGCAGCGATGTTCAGCACGCTGAGCGTGCAAGCCCGGACGCCAGCGAGTACCGCGCAGACTGGCGACGCAAGCCAGACCGCATCCGATGCCAAACTCAGCGCCGGCGACGAAAAAGCGCTGAAGGACATGGCGCAGGCCAATATCAATGAGGTCGCCGCCGCTAAGATTGCGCTGGAAAAAGCCCAGAACAGCGACGTCAAAGCCTTTGCACAGAAGATGGTCGACGACCATAGCGCTGCGCTGAGCAAAGTTCAGACAGTCGCCCAGCAAAAAGGCGTGACGCTGCCGACTGAGCCGGACGCTAAGCACAAGGCGATGGCCGCTAAGCTCGAAAAAGAGAGCGGCGACGCCTTTGACAAGATGTATATGGAAAATGCGGGCACCAAAGATCACAAAATGGTGCTGTCGAAACTGCAAAGTGACGCCAAAAACATCAAGGATCCGGATGTGAAAGCGCTGGCCGATGCGCATACGCCGGTCGTGGAGGCGCACCTGAAATCTGCTGAGCAGATGAAAGATTCAGCTAAATAACCGGGTCAGTAAAAGCGAACAGGGCCCTGCTGTGCGAGTCCTGTGCGCGGCGTGTTAAATAACGCCACGGTAGAAGTGACGTTATCATCGGTATGAATGACAGGGAGGTCATCCCTTAACCCGCGGCGGTATCAGGAGCCGCCTTTGCCGTCGGGAAAGTCTACCGTGACCATGAGACCGCCTTCTGCGGACGTACTCAGGCATACGCTGCTGTTATGTTGCTGCGCTACCGCTTTGACGATGGCAAGCCCCAAACCACTCCCGCTTTGCAGCTGGCCTGGATCGCGAAAAAACCTGTCAAATACCCGCTCTCTTAAGGCAACCGGAATGCCGGGGCCCGCGTCTGAGACGCGTAACCGAGTGGATTTATCTGCAGCCCATACTTCCACCTCAACGCGCCCACCTTCAGGACTGTACTTCACGGCATTCTCGATTAAGTTGTCAATCAGCGACATCAGGCGTTCCCGAATACCCGTGATCCAGACTTCATCAAGCGAGTAGAATTCCAGCTCAATTCTGCGCTCCGTCGCGAGGGGTTCCAGCGCAGCCATTCGTTCCTGGATGAGCGTCGTCAGCGGCACAGGCTGCATCACCGTGTCAACACGCGCTTCACTGTGCATCATCAGCAGCAACTGATTGACGAGACGCGCCGCCCGGCTATTGCTGCGAATAATCCCTGCCAGCAACTCCTGTTGATTCTCGCTACTGACCCAGGACTGTAAAGCCTCAACATTAATTCGCATCGCCGCCAGGGGGGTACGCAGCTCGTGAGCGGCATCGGCAATGAATACCCGTTCCCTTTCAGCGCCTTCCCGCACCCTGGCAAGAAATTCGTTAATCGCGTCCACCATCTGGCGAAGCTCTCTGTGTCTGGGGACTTCTTTTAAGGGCGAGAGATCTTCTGGCGTCCGTAAAGTAATTTCATTCACCACGTTATTCCAGGGACGCATGGCAATGCGGATGGAGAGCCACGCGGGAAGCAAAAGAAAAGGAATGCATATTAGCAGCGGCAATATGTAGTAGCCGCGCGAGTTGAGATAGATAAAGAAGTTCCAGCCTCCGGCAGGGGTGAAAAGCGTCACCTCTACGTCGGCGTTCGCGGATTTTAGCGTTCGGCTTGTCCAGGCGCGGCCTTCACTCTGAATACGCTGAACTTCCCCTAATCGGGTGTTGAACACCCCTGTGGGCGCGCCATCAGACGAAAAAATAATCGCATTATTCTTGCGAACGATGAGGCTGATTGACAGTGCCGGATCGTCACCGCCGCCATACCCTTCCCGTAATGCCTTGCTGAACGCCTCCAGCACATCGGTTCGATCCTGCGGGCGGTCGGCCATTTTCTCCACCAGGGTAAAAAGGGTGTCGTATGTCTGACTGCCGGTGAGGATGGGAGGGCTGCGCAGGTCTTCCCACAAAATGAAGGTCAAAAAAAGACACCAAAGCAAGGCAAGCAGCACCATCTGAGCGATGATTATCCGTCTTACGAGCGTCGGGAGCTTCAGGCGGCGCCACATATTTCGCATCAATCAGACACCTTGTGGATCGGTACGGTATCAATGACATACCCTACGCCTCTCACCGTTCGTACATAGCCGTCGCCGATTTTTCGACGTAAGTTACCCATATGCACATCCAGAGCGTTGCTTAGATTTTCTTTAGCGCCGAATAGCCTTTCTTCCAGAAACCCTCGTGTCAGCACGCGGTCAGGCCGCAGCATTAATGTTTCAAGCAGCGCATATTCACTTGCCGTCAACTCAACGTGACGCGCGCTTACCGTCACGCGACGCGTGGGTACATGCAGAGATAATCCCCGGATTTCGATCGCTTCATTCTCAAAACCATAACTGCGTCGCGCCAGTGCTCGAACCCTTGCCAGCAACTCGGCGAGAACAAAAGGTTTTACAAGATAGTCATCCGCACCGGCATCGAGCCCGCTCAGGCGATCCTGCAGCGTGCCTCGCGCTGTCAGGATGATGACGGGGAGCCCCTTGAACCGCTGGCGCACGTACGCCATCAGACTCATGCCATCGCCGTCGGGCAGGCCCAGATCGAGCAGGATCAGTTCCGGCACGCAGACATCAAGCTGATGCAGCGCATCCTCTTTGCGGCGAACCCATATGACATCAAACCCTTGATCGGCAAAGGCGATACGTACGCCATTGCCGAGATCCAGGTCGTCTTCGATAAGTAGAATTTTCACAATGGCAAGGGTATCAGCAGTGAATGAAGAACATCTTAAGAAAAAACGGTACCAGGCAATCTATCAGGTTTGCAGCATCATTACGTGCTTCAGTCATTCTTCATTTTTGGCTCATGAGAACCTTAGGGTGGGCATTCACACTGAGCGCTCTGGCGTTTAAACAAACCGCTTATATCGCAATCAGTGGAATCCATAAGGACCTCTTTAATGAGAAACATCGAACGGCGTCATAAGTTTCCCCTTTTATTCCCGGGGCGGAGTCTGAAAAAAATCGTGCCGGCAGCCATCCTGGCGTTACTGGCCAGCCCGATACAGGCGGCAGAACAAGCCGGGAGCAACGTATTGACCCTGGGCGGCGGCGTGGATGTCGCGCCACGCTATTCGGGTTCGAATAAAAGCCGCGCCACAACGGCTGTGGTGCTGGATTACGCCATGGTCAATGGTTTCTTTATCAGCACCACGCGGGGGATTGGCTACGGCAACCATATCGGGAAGCTAGATTACAGCGCGGGGCTGAGCTATCGTCCAGGCCGTAAGGATCGTGACGTGGGCAGCGATTCGATAAGCTATGGCAGCGACGAGTTGCGGGGGGTGGGAGACATCAAAGGCTCGGCGATCGTGGTGCCTGGTCTGGGATATGAGATGAACGAGTGGCTGATTTTGCAATTACAGGCCGAGGTGCCGGTTTCTGAGAGGAACAATGGTGAGGCTGTGCACTTCAGCATTGTCAGCCCGCTCTTTAAATCATGGAAAAATACGGTGACGCTGGCGCTGAACAGCAGTTGGGGATCCCGCAAGTACATGCAGACTTACTACGGGGTAAATGCGGCGCAGTCTGCAGGCTCAGGATTTGCACGATATGATGCCGGAGCCGGAATTTATGACTATTCGCTGAATATTGACTGGGCCCACAGGTTCAACCAAAACTGGAGCGTGAATGCCGCAGCGGGCGTTACGCAATTAACGGGGGATGCCAGCAATAGCCCCCTTGTTCACCGAAAAACCTCGCCTGTGGGCGGTCTGAAGGTCACTTATCGCTTCTGAGCGATATTCACGGCACGCTGCCCGACCGCCTGCGGCGATGCGCTTTCAATAAACACGCTTTCGATCCGCCCCGGCTCTGGACGGGGCGGTATTCAACGTGCCAGCCAAAGCACTTTCACCCTCGCTAAATCGCACGCATAAAAAAACCAACCGCGATGGGTTGGTTTTTTTGGGATTTTTTGGTCGGCACGAGAGGATTTGAACCTCCGACCCCTGACACCCCATGACAGTGCGCTACCAGGCTGCGCTACGTGCCGACGTGGAGGCTTATACTACCCGTTTTCACGCTGATTGCAAGCCACGCCAGGCTGAGTGATTTATAAATAATCAATCAGTTAGCAATGAACCGTTTTTCATCCGTCAGCACCTGTAATAGCAGGCTGAGCTGCGGTTTATCGTCGTTCATCCGCTCGCCGCGCAGGTCGTACATCCGGTAGTTGCCGTTGTTATCCAGCACCAACGTCATTTGCGGCGTCGTTACCGCCAGCGTGTTGTTATCCGCGCTGACCACCCAATTATTGCGACGGGCAGGGGAGAAGAGATCTTCGCCCTGTGAATATTCGTATGCAGGTGTGCGCACATGCAACAGGCGCTGCATCAGGGTCGTCATCACATCCTGATGATCGGTTAGTTTCGTCACGCGCTGCGCAGGCGTGCCCGGCCAGTGGATAACCAGCGGCACCTGAATGCGCGAGCGATCCCAGCCGAAGCTCTCCTGCTGTTGGCCTAACGGAACGCCGCGGCCCGCCGTGATAATCACGACGGTGTTCTCCAGCTTGCCGCTCGCTTTCAGCGCCGCGAGCACACGGTTAATCTGCGCATCCACATTCCCTGCCGCGCGGGCGTAGCGGCGCGTGAAGGCGGCCTGTTGGGTATCTTCGTCAATATTAGTGCCGTTGAACGAGACCCACGAGAACCAGCGGTTATCTTCCGAGGCGTATTTATTCAGCCAGCTGATCCACTGCGAGGCGGTTTGATCGTCGCTCTGCGGCTTCGCCGTAGGGAGCGAAAAATCCGAAAGCAGCGCCTGGCGGTACAGTGAACTGCTAAAGCCATCAGAGGCGAACAGGCCCAGCTGATAACCCTGCTGATTAAGCGCGGTGATAAGCGCTGCCGGAATGCGCGCGGCCAGCACGCCATCCATATAGCCCGGCGAAATCCCATAGAACAGGCCGAAAATGCCGTTGTCCGACAGGTTCCCGGAGCTGAAATGCTGGGTAAAGTTAATGTTGTCATGCGCGAACTGCGCCAGCGACGGCATCTGTTTTTCAAAGCGCGAATAGTTCAGACCGTCTATCGTAATTAACAGTACGTTATGGCCGGAGCCCATATCGCCGTACCGCAGGTCGCTCAGCGGATACTGCACGCTCACCGCTTCCGGATCGCCTTGTTCCACCAGTCGACGCTGATACTCCTGCGCGTCCAGCAAACCATGTTTTTCCAGAAAACGGCGCGCCGTCATCGGATAGGAGAGCGGCAGGTTCGCGCGCTGCATCGTAACCGGACGGTAGAAATTGGCGTCGGCCCAGATATACATCACATGCGTGGTCACGAACGACGCGAAAAAGAGCGCCGCCACGGGGCGCGCGTACCGGCGGCGGCGCGTCAGGCTGCGCAGCTTCTGCCAGCTCCAGGTGGCGAACAGCATCTCGATAAGCAAAATCACCGGCACCGCGATAAACATCAGCTGCCAGTCGCGGGCCATTTCGCTTTGATCGGGGTTAATCACCACCTGCCAGACCACCGGGTTGATGTGCAGGTGGAAGCGGGTGAAGACTTCGCTGTCGACCAGCAGCAGGGTCATGCCGACGGTCGCGAGGATCGCCGACAGGAACCGCATCAGCCGCTGTGACATCACGATAAACGTGAGCGGGAAGAGGATCAGCAGGTAGGTCGCGAAGACCAGAAAGCTAAAGTGGCCCACCAGGCTGACGTAGGAGTAAATCCGGCCCGTCAGGGTCGTGGGCCAGTCGGCGATGAACAGATAGCGGCTACCAAGGACAATGGAGAGCAGAATATTGAACAGGGCGAACCAGTGCCCCCAGCTGATCATCTGGGAGACTTTTTCGCGGTAGCGCTGACGGTTAGTCACCATAGCTTTTTAACGTTCTTCCTTAATGCGCGTTATCGTCGCGAATGGAGGACTGCAACGCCTCCGCGAAGGAGCGCGCCAGCGTCTTGCGCTGCGCGGGAGCCACGCTGTTATTAATAACATTGGTGACCATGTTCCCAAGCACCATCAGGGAAAGGTCGGTCGGCGCCTTGTGCTTAGACAGCACGCTCGCCAGTTCAGTCAGTAATTCTTCAACGCATTCATCACTATAGCGGGATAGTTGTGGCATAAATCAACATCAGTTTGTTCAGGAAAGTCCAATATCTTACCGTAGCAGTGGCTTTATTTCCGCTTTTTTATCTGCGGTTGCGCAGGACGGCGGGCAGTGGTTGAATACGCCCCTGCCCAACAGGAGAGTTTATCATGAGTCTGGATATTACCCAGATTGCCTTACATCAGTTAATTAAGCGCGATGAGCAGAATCTGGAGCTTATCCTGCGCGACTCGCTGCTTGAACCTGGCAATACGGTCACGGAAATGATGGCCGAGCTGCATCGCGTCTACAGCGCGAAAAGCAAAGCTTACGGCCTTTTTAATGAAGAAAGCGAGCTTGCCGAGGCGCTGCGCCAGTGCCGTCGCGGCGATGAAGATTTCCTGGCGTTCAGCCGCGCGGCCACGGGCCGTCTGCGTGACGAGCTGGCGAAATACCCGTTCGCGGATGGCGGCATCGTGCTGTTTTGTCACTACCGTTATCTGGCGGTGGAATACCTGCTGGTGGCGGTGCTGAACAACTTAAGCAGCATGCGCGTCAACGAGCAGCTCGACATCAGCGCCACGCACTACCTGGATATCAACCATGCCGATATCGTCGCGCGCATCGATCTAACCGAGTGGGAAACCAATCCGGAATCGACCCGCTACTTAACCTTCCTGAAAGGCCGGGTAGGGCGCAAGGTCGCCGATTTCTTTATGGATTTCCTGGGCGCGAGCGTGGGTCTCGACACCAAAGCGCAGAACCGCGGGCTGTTGCAGGCGCTGGACGATTTCACCGCCGAGGCGCAGCTCGATAAAGCCGAGCGCCAGAATGTGCGTGCGCAGGTCTACAGCTACTGCAACGAGCAATTGCAGGCGGGCGAAGAGATTGCGCTGTCTGAGCTGTCCAAAGAGCTGCCGAATTTCGGCGAGAAAAGCTTCCAGGAGTTTACGGCGGAGCAGGGCTACGAGCTGGAAGAGACCTTCCCGGCGGACCGCAGTACGCTGCGCCAGTTGACCAAATACGCCGGCAGCGGCGGTGGGCTGACGATTAATTTCGACGCCATGCTGCTCGGCGAACGTATTTTCTGGGACCCGGCGACCGACACGCTGACTATCAAAGGCACGCCGCCGAACCTGCGCGATCAGTTACAGCGCCGCATGTCCGGTAAATAAACGTGAGATAAGAAAAAGGGCGGAATATCCGCCCTTTTTTTGAGCCTGAATAACAGGCAAAAAAAACGCCGCATAGCGCGGCGTTTTTTCCTTCATCGCAATTACGCGCGAACGAAGTCGATGTGCTGCAGTTTCGGTTTGTACGGGTGACGCTGTACAGCCTGAACTTTAACTTTAACTTCTTTGCCATCGATAGCCAGAGTCAGCACTTCGCTGTAGAACTCCGGTTTAGCCTGCATGTTCATCAGCTTGTCGTGATCCAGTTCGATAGCAACCGGAGCTTCGGTGCCACCGTAAATGATAGCCGGGAACTTGTTGGCGTGACGCAGGCGGCGGCTCGCACCCTTACCCTGCTCTTTACGTACTTCAGCGTTGATAGTAAACATTGACATCTCTCTTAATAAAGAAACCTGTTACAGGCGACCCAGCAACAGGCAAATGACTGGCTTTGCGGATGCAAAAGCGGGCGGCATTATAGCTATTTGAGCGCGCACGGGCAATGAAAACCGCCGCTAACCGCGTAATTCATTGGCGCGCCGGAAGCGGCCGTTATAGTCGAACACCTTTTCACGGACCTGCCAGTACTGGCCTTTCAGCCTCGCCACCACAAAATCCGGGTGGCGCAGCAGCGCCTGCTGGGCCACGATATCGTTGACGGTTATCCAGCGTAGCGGCACGCCCGGCGTGCGGGTATGCGGGCGGATAAAAAGCTGCTCGAAGGCGGTGCGCTGGGCGGGCGTATGCAGGCGGAAACGCTCGCTGACGTCCGCGCCGTCTTCATCGTAATAGGTCACTTTCAGCCATTCGCCTTTCTCATCGGCGCCAGGCTGGAGCTGCATCCCGCCGCAGCGCAGCACCAGCGCATCTTTGAGTTTCAGCGCCGCTTTCAGCATATCGTCCGGATCGACCAGCACCTTGTCGCATTCGCGGCAGCGCCGCGCGGCGATATCGTTTTCCGCGTTGCAGTGCGGACAGTTTTTAAAGCGGAAGCGGTAATCGCACTGTTCGCGGTGGCCCTCGTCATCCTCAAACCAGCCCTGGCAGCGGCGGCCGAAATGCTCAATCAGCGTGCCGTCCGCCGTGGTTTTGCCCCAGAACGTATTGGCAAAGCCGCAGGCAGGGCAGAAAACCTGCACCGGCACGTTGTCGCTTTTGCCCTTCGGCGCGCCCACTTCCGGCGCGTAGAGATCGTGCGGATTGCCTGCGTAATCGAGGATCAGACAATCCGTTTTACCCGGCGACAACCGCAGCCCACGTCCGACAATCTGCTGATAGAGGCTGACCGATTCGGTTGGGCGCAAAATAGCGATTAAATCCACATGCGGCGCGTCAAAGCCAGTAGTCAGGACCGCCACGTTGACCAGAAAACGCAGCTGCTGGGCTTTGAACGCCTCGATAATCGCGTCGCGCTCGCGCCCTGGCGTTTCGCCGGTGATAAGCGCCGCTTCGCCCGCAGGCAGCAGGCCGGTGATTTCACGCGCGTGCTCAACGGTCGCGGCGAAAATCATCACGCCGCGCCGGTCGGCGGCGAATTCGACAATCTGGCTCACGATATGCGGCGTGATGCGCTGCTGCTGTTTCAGCTCCCGGTTGAGGTCGGCCTCGCTGAACAGCCCGTTGCTCTGGGCCTGCAGGCGGCTGAAGTCATATTGCACCACCGGCATATCGAGGCGCTCAGGCGGCGTCAGGTAGCCGTGCTTAATCATATAGCGCAGCGGCAGCTCATAGATGCAGTCGCGAAACAGCGCTTTTTCATCGCCGCGCACCATTCCGTGATAATGGAACTGGTAAATCCAGCCTTTGCCGAGGCGAAACGGCGTGGCGGTCAGCCCCAGCAGCCGCAGGCGCGGGTTCTGCTTACGCAGGTGCGTGAGGATTTGTTGATACTGGCTGTCGTCGTCGTCGCTGATGCGATGGCACTCATCGACAATCACCAGCGAGAATTCTCCCTGAAAATGGTCGAGGTTGCGCGCCACCGACTGCACGCTGCCGAACACCACTTTGCCGTGGCTCTCTTTACGCGCGAGGCCCGCCGCATAGATGTCGGCCTCAAGCCCGAGCGCCAGATATTTCGCATGGTTTTGCGCCACCAGCTCTTTCACGTGGGCGAGCACCAGCACGCGGCCGCGCGCAAGCCGCGCCAGTTCGGCGATAACCAGGCTTTTGCCTGCGCCGGTCGGCAGAACGATCGCCGCTGGCGCGTCGTGGCGGCGAAAATGGTTAAGGGTGGCATCCACCGCTTCGCGCTGGTAGGGACGTAAAGTAAAAGACATGGGGCCTGCAGAAATAGGGATCACGCTAATATTATGCCACGAATCAATTTCATCTTGTGAGCGGGCCATTGCCCGTTATACTGACGGCTCTGATTCCGCTTCATGAATGTTGACGGGCGCCTTGCCCGCCCCCGCGTCGGAACTGCATCAACAACAGGCTTATAAACATAATGCGACTTGATAAATTTATCGCCCAGCAGCTTGGCGTCAGCCGCGCTATTGCTGGTCGTGAGATCCGCGCCAGCCGGGTAACGGTGAATGGCGATATTGTAAAAGACACCGCTTTTAAACTGCTGCCGGACCACGAGATCGAGTATGACGGTAATCCGCTGACCCAGCAGAATGGCCCACGCTATTTTATGCTGAATAAACCCCAGGGTTACGTCTGCTCCACCGACGATCCGGATCATCCGACGGTGCTCTATTTCCTGGACGAGCCGGTCGCCCATAAGCTGCATGCCGCAGGGCGGCTCGATATCGACACCACTGGCCTTGTGCTGATGACTGACGATGGCCAGTGGTCGCACCGCATTACTTCGCCGCGCCACCACTGCGAAAAAACGTATCTGGTGACGCTGGAATCGCCGGTGGCGGATGACACCGCGGCGCTGTTCGCCAAAGGCGTGCAGCTGAATAACGAAAAAGATCTCACCAAACCGGCGCAGCTTGAAGTGATAACGCCGACCGAAGTGCGTCTTACCATCAGTGAAGGGCGCTACCACCAGGTGAAGCGCATGTTTGCCGCGGTGGGTAATCACGTCGTCGGTCTGCATCGCGAGCGCATTGGCGCGATTGAGCTCGATCCTGAGCTTGCGCCTGGCGAATATCGCCCGTTAACCGAAGACGAAATTGCCAGCGTTGGCATGCCGTCGCGCTAATTTCAGGAGTCTACAGTGACCACCAGGCAGAATTCGTCTCTGGGTATTGTGTTTATTCTTGGCCTGCTGGCCATGCTGATGCCGCTCTCTATCGATATGTACCTGCCGGCGCTGCCGGTTATCGCCAGCGAGTTTGGCGTCGAGGCGGGCAGCGCCCAGATGACGCTCAGCACCTATATTCTGGGCTTCGCCATCGGCCAGCTTTTCTATGGCCCGATGGCCGACAGCCTGGGACGCAAGCCGGTGATCCTCGGCGGCACGCTGATTTTCGCGGCGGCCGCCATCGCCTGCGCGCTGGCGCAGACTATCGACCAGCTCATTTATATGCGTTTTCTGCATGGGCTCTCCGCCGCGGCGGCAAGCGTGGTGATCAACGCCCTGATGCGCGATATCTACCCGAAGGAGGAGTTCTCGCGCATGATGTCGTTCGTGATGCTGGTGACCACCATCGCGCCGCTGCTGGCGCCGATGGCGGGCGGGGCGGTGCTGGTCTGGTTTAACTGGCACGTTATCTTCTGGATCCTCGCGGTACTGGCGCTGCTGGCCTGCGCCATGATTTTCTTTCTCATCCGCGAAACGCTGCCGGTAGAGCGCCGCCAGAAATTTCACTTTCGCACCACCCTTGGTAACTTCGCCACGCTGTTTCGCCATAAGCGCGTCCTGAGCTATATGCTGGCGAGCGGCTTCAGCTTTGCCGGCATGTTCTCGTTTTTAAGCGCCGGGCCGTTTGTCTATATCGAACTGAACCATGTGTCGCCGCAGCATTTTGGCTATTACTTCGCGCTTAACATCGTGTTTCTGTTCGTGATGACCATCATCAACAGCCGCTTTGTGCGCCGCGTGGGCGCGCTGAAAATGTTCCGCGCCGGGCTGTTTATTCAGTTTGCGATGGCGGTGTGGCTGGTGATAAGCGCCCAGTTCGATATCGGCTTCTGGTCGCTAGTGCTGGGCGTGGCGGCGTTTGTGGGCTGCGTATCGCTGGTGGCATCCAATGCGATGGCGGTGATCCTGGACGAATTCCCGCACATGGCGGGCACGGCGTCGTCGCTGGCGGGCACGTTCCGCTTCGGGATTGGGGCGATTATGGGCGCGTTGCTCTCCATGGCGACGTTTAACTCCGCCTGGCCGATGCTGCTCTCTATCTTCTTCTGCGCCACCTGCTCGATTCTCTTTTATCTCTACGCCAGCCGTCCTCGCAGGCACGCAATCTAATCTTCTTGCGGGAGTTTCCCTCCCGCTCTTACCTCACGCTTTTACTCCCCTGGCGCGCGTCCGTAAGCCGTTTTCGTTTCCTGAATGTAAAAATATATCGTGTAAAAAGTCACAGCCTTGTATTAAAAAAGGTTGTGTCATCACGCGTAACGGGGTACATATAGCGCCAAAATGCGAGCCAACGCACAAAATAACCGCCTCGCTGATGAGGAAATAACCGGCGACCGCTTGCAATGAAACCGTTTTCTTTGTTGACGCGATCACTTTTTGTCAACATGTGTTAATCTTTATGTGAATGACTTGTAAAATTTATGTTTCCGGGGACACTATCTTGAATACGCTACAACTCTCTATCGTTCATCGCTTGCCGCAGAGCTATCGGTGGCGGGCGGGTTTCGCCGGTTCAAAAGTTGAACCGATTCCGCATCAGGGCCCCGACTGCGATAACTGCCTGGTCGGCCTGCGCCTGTTAAGCCCGGACGGTGAAAAAGCCTGGCCGGTGATGCATAAGCTCAGCCAGGCGCTGAGCGATATCTCGGTCGATTGTTCTGTGCTGGAGTGTGAAGGCGAGCCGTGCCTGTTCGTGAACCATCAGGATGAGTTCGCGGCCACCTGCCGCCTCAAGAATTTCGGCGTGGCGATTGCTGAGCCGTTTTCCGGCCAGAATCCTTTCTGAGCGTCAGCGCAGCGTTAACAGCTCGCGCGTATAAGCCTCACGCGGGGCGGCGAAGATAGTCTGACAGTCGCCCTGCTCAATGACCTCTCCCTGACGCAACACCACCACCTGATGACACAGCGAACGCACCACCTGAAGATCGTGACTGATAAACAGGTAAGCGAGCTGATAGTCCTGCTGTAGTTTTTTCAGCAGCGACAGGATCTGCGCCTGCACGGTGCGATCGAGCGACGATGTGGGTTCATCCAGGATCAACAGTTCTGGTTTGAGGATCAGCGCTCGCGCGATGGCGATGCGCTGACGCTGGCCGCCGGAAAATTCGCTCGGGTAGCGGTGACGCGTCTCAGGATCAAGCCCCACTTCACGCATGACTTCAATCACCTGCGCCTCGCGTTGCGCCGCGGTCAGCGTCGGCTGATGCACGCGCAGCCCTTCGGCGATAATGCTTTGCGCGTCAAGACGCGGGTTGAGCGATGAGTTCGGATCCTGGAACACGACCTGGATACGACGGCGCAGCGGCAGCAGCGCACGGCGGTTAAGCTGATGCAGCGGATGACCGTCGAAGTCAATCTCTCCTCTTGAGGCGATAAGCCGCAGCAGCGCGAGCCCTGACGTACTTTTGCCAGATCCCGATTCGCCCACCAGCCCCAGGCTTTCCCCCGCATGAAGCGTAAAGCTTAAGTTGTTTAGCGCGTGATGATAGCCCACGATGCGTCTGAACAGCCCGCGACGCTTCTCAAACGCCACGCTCAGCCCCTGCACCCTGAGCAGCGGCACGGCGGGCTCAGGAAGCGGCACCGGAGCGCCGTCCGGCTCGGCGTTAATCAGGCGACGGGTATAGTCATGCGCGGGCGCGGCGAACAGCGCCACCGCGCGGTTTTGCTCCACGCAGCGTCCGTTCTGCATGACCGCCACGTTATCCGCCAGCCGTTTGACGATATTCAGGTTATGGGTGATAAACAGCAGACCCATGTTGAGCTCGCGCTTAAGCTCCGCCAGCAGTTGCAGGATTTGCGCCTGCACCGTGACGTCCAGCGCGGTGGTCGGTTCATCGGCGATTAACAACGCCGGGCGGGTCAGTAGCGCCATGGCTATCATCACGCGCTGACGTTCGCCGCCGGAGAGCTGATGCGGGAAATCGTTCAGCCGCTGCGCCGCATTGCGGATGCCGACGCGCTCAAGGCAGCTGATTATCTCGACGCGCGCGGGCTCGCGGCGCATGCCGCGGTGCAGCGAGAGCACTTCATAGAGCTGTTTTTCCACGTTGTGCAGCGGGTTAAGGGAAACCATCGGCTCCTGGAAAATCATCGCTATCTGGTTGCCGCGCACCGCGCGCAGCTCGCGCTCGCTGGCGTTCAGCATGGACTTGCCCTGAAAGCGGATATCGCCTTGCGTATAGACGACGGGCGGCGACGGGAGCAGGCGCAGTACGGAAAGCGCCGTGACGCTCTTGCCGGAGCCCGACTCGCCCACCAGCGCCAGGGTTTCGCCCGGCTCGATGGTCAGCGACAGGGAATCCACCACCTGGCGCTCCACGCCCTGCTGGCGAAACGCGATGGAGAGATTGTCGATGGAAAGCAGAGGGTGCGCCATATCAGACCGCCTTACCAGGATCGAAGGCGTCGCGAACGGCTTCGCCGATAAAAATTAACAGCGACAGCAGGATCGCCACCGAGAAAAAGGCAGTGAGCCCAAGCCAGGGCGCCTCAAGATTATTTTTGCCCTGCAAGAGCAATTCGCCGAGTGACGGCGAGCCGAGCGGCAGCCCGAAGCCCAGGAAATCGAGCTCCGTCAGCACGGTAATTGAACTGCACAGAATAAACGGCAGAAACGTCAGCGTCGCCACCATCGCGTTCGGCAGCATATGACGCCAGATGATGGCGCGGTCACTGACGCCGAGCGCCTGGGCGGCGCGGATATAGTCAAAGTTGCGGGTACGCAGAAACTCAGCGCGCACTACGCCCACCAGCGCCATCCAGCCGAACAGGACGGTTATCAGAAGTAGCCACCAGAAACCCGGCTGCACCACGCTTGAGAGGATAATAATCAGAAACAGCGTCGGCATGCCTGACCAAATCTCGATAAAGCGCTGGCCAAAGAGATCGATTTTGCCGCCGTAGTAGCCCTGAATCGCGCCGACGGTAATGCCAAGGACGCTTGCACAGAAGGTGAGCATCAGTCCGAAAAGCAATGAAATGCGCGTGCCATACAGAACGCGCGCCAGCACATCGCCGCCGTTGGCGTCGGTGCCAAGCCAGTTTTGCGCCGACGGCGGAGCAGGGAAGGGGTGATCCGACGCAAAATTAATCGCGGTGCCGCTAAAACGCACCGGCGCCCAGAGCACCCAGCCTTTTTCCTCCAGCCGCTGTTGCAGCCACGGATCCTGATAATCGGCAGGCGTGGCGAGCGGGCCGCCAAAATCGCTTTCGCTGTAGTGATGGATAAGCGGGAAATACCAGCGGTCCTGGTAATGCACCGCCAGCGGTTTATCGTTGGCGATAAGCTCGGCGCAGAGGCTCAACGCAAAAATGACCGCGAAAATCCACAGCGACCAGTAGCCGCGCCGGTTATGGCGAAACCGCGCCCAGCGCGCCTGATTGACCGGATTCAGCCCTTTCATCCGCGCCTCTCGAAATCAATGCGTGGGTCGACAAGCGTATAGGTGATATCGCTCAGGATATTCAGCAGCAGGCCGACCAGGGTGAAAATATAGAGCGTGCCGAACATCACCGGGTAATCGCGCGACACGGTGGCTTCATAGCCCAGCAGTCCGAGACCATTCAGTGAGAAAATCACTTCAATCAGCACCGAACCGGTAAAAAACATGCTGATAAATGTCGCCGGGAAGCCCGCGATCACCAGCAGCATGGCGTTGCGAAAAACATGGCGCCAGAGGATCTGCTGTTCGCCCAGCCCTTTGGCGCGGGCCGTCACTACGTATTGTTTGCGGATCTCATCGAGAAACGCGTTGCGGGTGAGAATGGTGAGCGTCGCAAAGCCGCTAATGACCGTCGCCAGTACCGGTAGCGTAATGTGCCAGAGATAGTCGGTGATTTTCTGATACCACGGGAGCGTGTCGAAATTGGTCGAGACCAGCCCGCGCAGCGGGAAGAGATCGAACCAGGTGCCGCCCGCGAAAACGACAATCAGTAAAATCGCGAACAAGAAGGCGGGAACGGCGTACCCGGTGATAATCGCCACGCTGCTCCAGACGTCGAAGCGGCTGCCGCTGTTAACCGCCTTGCGGATGCCAAGCGGAATCGACACCAGATAGATAATCAGCGTGCTCCACAGACCGAGCGTGACTGATACCGGCAGACTGTTTTTAATCAAATCAATGACCGACGCGCTGCGAAACAGACTGTCGCCGAAATCGAAACGCGCGTAATCCCACAGCATTTTCAGGTAGCGCTCATGCAGCGGTTTGTCGAACCCGTAGCGGTGAGTGATTTCGGCGACCACTTCCGGGTCGAGCCCGCGAGATCCGCGGTAGTGGCTCTCGTTAACATTCATCACGCCGTTTTGCGGTCGAGCGCTTTGCATCCCGCCGCCCTGAACGCCAGGTACGCCGCCGCCGCTGCCAAACTGGATAGCCGCAAGCGCCTGATCCACCGGGCCGCCGGGCGCTATCTGGACAATAAAAAAGTTAATCGTGACGATGGCCCAGAGCGTCGGGATCAACAACAGCAAGCGACGAAGCAGATACGCGCCCATAACTCTCCTCAGCGCCGCGCTTCTGGCAGCGTGGCGGCTTTATTCACGTCATACCACCACGTATCAAAGCCAATGGTGTAGAGCGGGCTGGTGGCCGGGCGTGAGAATTTGTTCCACATCGCCACGCGATCCGCGGCGGCGTACCACATCGGGATCATGTAGTAGTTCCAGGTCAGCACGCGGTCGAGCGCACGGCCGAGCGGCAGCAGCTTCTGCTGGTTGCCCTGGCTGGCGATAATCTGCGCGATGAGTTTATCTACCGCCGGGTTCTGCACGCCGGGGGTATTCCACGAGGAGTCGATGTAGTCCGAGGCCCAGCTTATCTGTAAGCCGGTATCGGGCCAGGGCGCGGCGCGATAGAGCGTGGGCATCATGTCGAAATCGCGTTTGCGCAGTCGGTTGGTAAGCTGCGAATTATCGACCTGGCGGAGGGTCATGGTAATGCCCAGCCGCGCCAGGCTGTGCTGGAAAGGCAATACCCACTGGTTATTCCCTTGTGAGCCGAGCAGCAGCTCAAACGTGAAGGGCTTGCCCGTCTCGCGGTTCACCAGTTTGTTATTTTTAAGCTCCCAGCCCGCCTCTTTCAGGAGCGCCAGCGCTTTGATGAGATTTTCCCTGTCAAAGCCGTCGCCGCGCGACACCGGCGGCTCGTAGATACGGGTAAAGACTTCCGGCGGCACCTCTTTTTTTAGCGGCGCCAGCAGCGTGAGCTCATCGGCGTCCGGATAGTGGCGCGCGGCATAGTCGGTATTCAGGAAATAACTGTTCGGACGGCGCCAGGCGTTGTAAAACAACACCTTATTCATCCATTCGAAATCAAAAGCGAGCGAGATGGCCTCACGCACGCGGCGGTCGGCGAAGAAAGGCCGCTGAATGTTGAATGCCAGCCAGCGGGCATCCTGGGCGGTGGTTTTCTCGAACTCGTCTTTAACGATATAGCCACGGTCAAAATTGCTGCCGGTATAGCGCGTCGCCCAGTTTTTCGGGCTGGTTTCCGGGCGAAAATCATACGCGCCCGCTTTAAACGCCTCGAAAGCGACGTTGTCATCCAGATAATAATCGTAGCGAATGGTATCGAAATTCCAGCGGCCACGGTTAACGGGCAGGTTGGCCGCCCAGTAATCTTTCACGCGGGAATAAACAATGTACTGCCCCATGCGCCACTGGGTCGCGCGGTAGGGGCCGTTCGCCAGCGGCGGCGAGGAGAGCGGATCGCTAAGCTTATGGTCGCGCCAGAATTTTTCGGGCATCACCGGCAGAGTCAGCAGGCCCAGCATATTTTCTTTGCCGGGTTGGGCCAGCTCAATGCGCACGGTCAGCGGCGCGATGGCTTTGATCGTCGCGCCTTTATAATAGAGCCGGAACTGCGGCACGCCTTCGGTCATAAATTTATGGAAGGTGAACGCAACATCTTTAGCCGTAATGGGCGAGCCGTCGTGGTTGCGCGCCTGAGGGTTTATCGTCACTTCCGCCCAGGAAAAGTCGTCCGGGTAGCGGATCATTTCGGCAATCAGCGGGTAGTAGCTGCCCGGCTCGTCGTCGGAACTGGTAAACAGCGAGTCGTAGAGCGTTTCCGTACGCACGCCAGGATTGCCGCGTAGCGCGTAGCGGTTGAAGTTATCAAACGTGCCGATGGCCGCCAGCGTGATGCTGCCGCCTTTCGGCGCCGCCGGATTCACGTAATCGAAGTGGTTGAAGTTAACGACGTATTTCGGCTCCCCGAGCACCGCCAGGGAGTAACTTTCATGAATGGTCTGCGCATGACAAACCGCGCTGAACATCAAAAACAGCAAAACGAACGCGCGTGCAATCATTGAGGTGGTGTGTCCTTCTCCGGGGCCTGAGCGGGCGCGGTAACAGCATGGCAGCATAATAAGGGAGCCGCGCGGGATTGTGAAATAGCCCTGCGTTATGCGTCGGCTTCTTTCATGCTGGCAGGCAAATCAGCGGCGCGCACCGGACGGCTGAAATAATAGCCCTGCAAAAAGTTTACGCCGCGCACGGTCAGCCATTTCGCTTGCTCCTGTGTCTCCACGCCCTCGGCCACCGTCACCATATTCAGGCGTTTCGCCAGGCTGATGACGGCATCAAGCACCGGCGAGGTGATCGTTTCGGTGCCGATCGCATTTACAAATCCGCGATCGATCTTCAGATAATCAAGCGTGAAGCGCTCAAGATAAATCAGCGCGCTGTGACCGGTGCCAAAATCATCCACCGCAATTTCATGGCCTTGTTCATGCAGCCATGTAAAAAGATCCATCGCTTCTTCTTCGCGGATCATGTCGCGCTCGGTAATCTCAAACACCAGCTGGAAGTAATCCGGCGGCAGCGAGGCGTGCAGTTTCTGGATATCGGCTTTGAATTGCTCGGAATGAAGGTGACCGGGCGCAATATTAATGCCGAGCTTGGCGCCGGGCGGCAGCGACTGTTGCAGGCGCGGCACATCCTGCGCAATCAATTTAAACAAATGATGAGTTAGCGGGACGATAAGCCCCTGCGCCTCGGCGAAGCTGATAAAAGCGTCTGGCGGGATCATGCCGGCACTCGGGTGCTCCCAGCGCATGAGCGCTTCCACGCCGCGGATCTGGCGCGTAGCGGCGTCCACCACCGGCTGATAGACCACAAAAAACTGGTTGCGTTTGATGGCGCTGAGGATCTCGCGCCCGGATCGCGCGCGCAGCGCCAGCAGAATTACCGTCAGCGCACCGCCCAGGACCCCGATTAATAGACCCAGCAGCAGCGCAAGATGGCGGTCTTCAGCGGGCATGGTGTCGCCATACAGGTAGAGTTTGAGCGGATAACCCTGCACGCTCTCGCTTCGCAGCGGCTCGGCGGGCAGTTCGTCCGGCGTCATTACTTTCCCGGAAAAGGTGGTCAGCGCCCGATCTTTCGCCACCAGCGCCAGACCGTTGAGATCGTTCTGCCGCGCGGTATAAATCAGATAGGGCGTGAGATTGACGTTAAGCGTGGTGACAATGCCACGACCTTCCATCAGCGGATTGCCGAACCACATCACGATGGAGGGTTTATCGGGCATCATCGGCGTGCCCGGAATAATACTGATATCCACCGTTTTGCGGGTATCGATATCCGGCACAAGGTCGCGAAGCGGCAGATGAAGCTTGCCGGTGGCGGAGGAGCAATAGGCGACGCCGTCTCTTATCAATAAAAAGGCGCGCACGTTGACGTTAAATGCCGCGCGTGAGGTGAGTTCGGCCGATACGGCGCCGCATTCGGCGAGCGTCAGCGGTTGCAGCGCGTCGGCGGAGGCTTTCAGCTGCGCAAAATATGTATTGAGATAATGATGGATATCCCGCGCCAGCATGTCGTACTGGTTTTCCCGCTGCTGGTGCAGCCAGCCGCGGGCGGCGAGCGTAATCATCAACGTCAGGGCCAGCCCGGTCGCTATACCGACCAGAATAATTTTACGGGGCGTGGAGAGCGTTGATGCAAAAGGCGGACTGGATAACATCCTTTTTAGTTCCTGTGCGAGCAACTAGCGTGAAACCAGCTTAACAGACAATCCCGCGTAAGGTGAGGGGAAAGGGCGAGGCGGGCATCCAGAATCGTAGACAAAAAAAACGCTGCATCAGCAGCGTTTTTTATCGTTCAGCGAGGACGATCAAGGGAAATCGTCATACCGGAATTAACTACGGCTCAGTACGCGGCGCGCTTCGTTATAGCGCTTCTTCCAGTATGGTTCGTCCATATTGGAAATCATGACGCCACTACGTGTTGACGCATGTACGAACTGATTATTACCGATGTAAATGCCTACATGACGGCCGGTAGAGCCGGCGCGGAACAGCACCAGATCGCCGGAGCGCAACCGGGTACGATCGACCGGTTTGCCCATTTCCTGCTGCTCATACGTTGAGCGCGGCAGTTCTAAACCAAACTGTTCGCGGAAGGTACGCTGCACAAAACCAGAACAATCGATGCCCGTTTTGTTGCTGCCGCCGAGGCGATAGCGCACGCCTTTCCAGTCAGCGTATTGATCCATAATGCGGGATTTAACATCCAGCGTACGAACCATCTGTTCAAATTCATCCTGAGAGGCTTGCAGTAACAGCCCGTCGTTTTCACCTACTGCATGCGTCTCAGAATGCATGTTTTTTGCGGTATTGGTAGAGCTACATGCTGAAAGCAAAACTGCCACAGCGACTGCGGGGATAGCCCGCATGATATATCTCAGGATTGGTTGAGATTTGACCATTATGTATGTTTTCCCTTGAAGTCCTTAACGATAAAAATCGTTATAAAAAAAGCTAAACGTGCCGAGACTAATGAGCTCTGGGGGGTAAGACAATTCCTGGTGAGCTAATTTGTGTGTCAGTCCACACTTTTTATTTGCATTACCAATAAATGCCCTTAAACCGCAAAACGCTCCCGAGATTACCTTAACAAACCCCATATGGCGAGTGGTTTTAGTTATTTTTTTATAAGAAATTGTAATGCCCGGTATAGCATTTGCAGAGAAAGGAAAAGGGGGCGCGATTTGCCGCAAAAATAGACAACGTATTCATTTTTATGACGAATCTGTGAAATTCTGGCGAAAAGCGTCAGGAGGGGGGTGCATATAAAATAAACAGGGACCCTTAACGATCCCTGTTGGTGATACAATTAATTTATTAATTAATTGTTATGAATTTGTTGTTTTTTGACCGGGCAGATGATTATTAAGCCAGGTAATTATTTTATCGCTAAGCGGCGTCAATAAAATCCACGGAAGACCAATAAAAATGATTGACAAAGAGCCAACGGCGATATCTGTAAACCAGTGCGCGCCAATCATCATGCGCGGCAGCGCGAAAACGCAGAATATCAACAGGCCAAGCGCGAAAGCTTTACCGCCGAAATAGCGCCACATAAATCCCGCAAATATAAGCAGCATCATGCCATGGTCGCCCGGAAAACTGTCGGTCGAGGCGTCTTTGGTGGAAATCCCCACGACCTTACCCACCCGCAGGCTGTCTTCAAACGTCAGAGTTGGGCTCGGACGCGACACCGGCAACAGGTGGCCAAGCTGATTGAGTACAACCGCTGATAGCAGCATCACGACGCCCATAATAATGATGTGGCGGCGGCCCGACGGCGTAGCCTGACGCCAGTACCAGAGCAGCAGCAGACCCATCGCCAGCAGCGAGCAGCCGTCAAACGCGCGATTGTTAGTAATCGCCAGAAACCATAAAAAGGTATGGCTGGTCGCAGCCAGGTGATTAAAAAAGTGGAAAATCCCGGCATCGAGGGTAAACCAGAAACCGGTCTGCGCCGGCGGATACCAGGAAAGAAAAAGGACGGCGCCTGCGAGATTAAGCAGCAGGATCGCGGGGAAACGGGTATTGGTCATGGCAGTCTGAATATTCACAAAAGGGTAACGTTAAAGCGGTGTGTCTAAACGAAGCTTCAACAAGGCGGACTGAAGTGCGTTCCAGTCGGTTTCCGCAGCGGTAATCAGCTCAATCCGGCTGTCCGGCGGCGGAGCGCTCTGGGTTTCGATACGCAGATCCTGTCCCTGGCGGTTAATACGCACCAGCCCTTCGGGAATACGCAGTACGCCTTTTACACGCTCAGCCGGGGCGAGCCGCGCCCATTCCAGGATGCCGATAGTATCGAATACCGTGTCGGCATCAAAAATCCAGCCGCAAGCGTGATGCCCCTGTCCGCTATTAAGACGGCGACGCCAGCGCTGACTGCCCGGCAGGCTCAGCGCGGCAAGGCCGCTGCGCGGTGCGTGCGAATGGGCGTGATGCGCGCTGGCGGGCAGTTCGCGCAGGTTCAGACGGGGTTTATCGAGCAGCGCCGGGTCGATTTCGCCCTGGATAGCGAACACCAGTTCCCGGTCGGCGGCGTGTTCGTCGCGCCAGGCGTTCAGCGCCGCGAGGCTGGCCGCGTCGCTGCGATCTTGTTTATTGGCGACAATGATATCCGCCGCGGCCAGCTGGTCGCGGAAATTCTCATTGGCGGTATATTTTTCATCCAGCAGCTGACGCGAGTCGAGCAGGCACAGCGTGGCGCGCAGGTCGATATAAGGTTCGTAAATCTCGGACGTCAGCATATCCAGGATCTGCTTCGGATGACCAAGCCCCGTCGGCTCAATCAGCAGACGATCGGGTTTTCCCTGGCGCAGCAGGGTATTAAGCCCGACCTGCATCGGCAGGCCATTGACGCAGCACATGCAGCCGCCGGGGATCTCTTTTAACAGCGCGCCGCTGTCGGCCATCAGCGCGCCGTCGATGCCCACCTCGCCAAATTCATTGACCAGGACGGCCCATTTTTCCGCCGGATCTTTATGCGCCAGCAGATGACGGATCGTGGTGGTTTTGCCGCTGCCAAGAAAGCCGGTAATGAGATTGGTACGGGTCACATGCGCTCCTGATAAATATCTGACGGGAATAAATCATCAGGCGTCATTCTGGATAAAAATAGCGGGCATGAGAAGAGGCAACGCGGACGGGCAGGGGCTGCGTCCGCGTTAAAAGCATTCAGGGTTAAAAATCAGCGACGCGCGAGCCGCGCAACCGCCTCTTTCGCGCCCAGGCGGCACAGCGACTGCCAGGCGGCGTTCAGCGTATGGATGAACAGCGGATGCTGCGGCAGATCTTCGCCGAACACCTCTTTGAGCGTCAGCAGCGCGCCGACGCGTTCGTCTTCACTGCTTGATTGCACTAACGCCGCGATTTTTTCCGCGAGCGGATCGCGCACGTCGATGGACGCTCCGTTGTCATCCACGCCGCTCACGTAGCGCATCCAGCCCGCCACGCCCAGCGCCAGCAGCGACCACTCGCCGCCGTGCTGCAAATGCCAGCGTACCGAATCCAGCATACGCTGCGGCAGTTTCTGGGTACCATCCATGGCAATCTGCCAGGTGCGATGCTTCAGCGACGGATTGGCGAAACGCGTAATCAGGCTGTCGGCATAGCCGTTAAGATCCACGCCGGTGATACGCAGCGTCGGCGCCTGTTCGCGCAGCATCAGCTGTCGCGCCGCGTCGCGAAAATGCGCGTCGTTCATACAGTCGCTGATATGCGCATAGCCGGCGAGATAACCGAGATATGCGAGAAAAGAGTGGCTGCCGTTCAGCATTCTTAGCTTCATCTGCTCCCATGGCAGCACGTCATCCACCATCTGTACGCCCGCATCTTCCCAGGCAGGGCGGCCCGCGACGAAATTATCTTCAATCACCCATTGAATAAATGGCTCGCAGCTGATCGCGCACGGATCGGCTACACCGGTCGCGTCGGCAATTTCCTGTAGTGATTCCGGCGTCGCTGCCGGCACGATACGGTCGACCATGGTGCCGGGAAAGGTCACGTTATCCGCGATCCATTGCGCCAGCGACGGGTCGCGCTTGTGCGCCATGCCGAGCACCGCTTCGCGCACCACATGGCCGTTATCAGGAATGTTATCGCAGGAGAGCACGGTAAACGGGGCGTGCCCACGCGCACGGCGGCGGTGCAGCGCCTCCACAAGCAGGCCGGGCGCGGAGTGCGGCTGGTGCGGGTTTTCAAGATCGTGCGCGATACGGCTGTTTTGCGTATCGAGATGGCCGGTCGCGGGATCGATGCAGTAGCCTTTTTCCGTAATGGTTAACGAGACGATAGCAACCTGCGGCTCGCAGAATTTTTCAATAATCGCGTCCATCCCGTCGAGTTTCGCATTGAGGCATTCATTCACTGCGCCAATAATAATAGCCTGATTACCGTCAGCGCCTTTTTCCAGCACCGTATAGAGATGATCCTGGGCGCGCAGCGCGCTCATCAGTTCATCGCCGCTGAACAGGCTTATCTCGCAAATGCCCCAGTCGCCGCCGTTCAGGTTAAGCACTCTGTCGGTCAGCAGCGCCTGATGCGCGCGGTGAAACGCGCCGAAGCCGAAATGCACGATGCGGGTTTGCAGGGCGCGGCGGTCGTAAGTCGGGCGTTGAACCGACGCGGGCAGCGTGGCAGAAGCGATATTATTCATTTCTCACATATCCTGATAACCATTATTTAACAAAACCAGTGTAAAGTTATATGACAGCAAATTGAATTGGTGTGCCGTAAATATCCGGGGATTGTGAGCTGGATCAATAGCGGCTCGCGTGCGGTTTGACGGTTTCGGCCAAACATGTATGGTAGTCATCATAGTGTTCCGCAATATTGGTATAACAACTTTTTAAGGAGAGGGCGATGGAACAAACCTGGCGTTGGTACGGGCCGAACGATCCCGTATCGCTGGATGACATCAGACAGGCCGGGGCGACCGGCATCGTCACCGCATTGCACCACATTCCTAACGGCGAGATCTGGCCGGTCGAGGAGATCAAAAAACGTCAGGCGGAGCTTGCGCAGAAAGGGCTGACCTGGTCAGTCGTCGAAAGTATTCCGGTGCATGAAGATATCAAAACCCACTCCGGTCAGTATGATCGCTATATCGAAAGCTACCAGCAGAGCATTCGCAATCTGGCGGTCTGCGGCATCGATACCGTCTGCTATAACTTCATGCCCATCCTTGACTGGACGCGTACCGATCTGGAATACACGCTGCCGGACGGCTCAAAAGCGCTGCGTTTCGATCACATCGCCTTCGCGGCGTTTGAACTGCACATCTTAAAACGCGACGGCGCGCGGGATAATTATTCTGAGGATGAGCAGCGCCAGGCGCAGGACTATTTCAGGGCGATGAGCGAAGCGCAGATTGAGACGCTGACGCGTAACATCATCGCCGGTCTGCCGGGTGCCGAAGAGGGGTATACGCTCGATCAGTTCCGCGCCCGTCTGAGCGAGTATGACCATATCGATAAAGCCGCGCTGCGCGATAACATGGCGTATTTCCTGAAAGCGATTGTCCCGGTGGCGGAAGAAGCGGGCGTGCGTCTGGCGGTCCACCCGGACGATCCGCCGCGTCCGATCCTCGGCCTGCCGCGTATTGTCTCCACCATTGAAGATATGCAGTGGCTGAAAGAGACCGTCGACAGCATTCATAACGGTTTCACTATGTGCACCGGCTCTTACGGCGTGCGGGCGGATAACGATCTGGTGCGGATGGTAGAAACCTTTGCCGATCGCATTCACTTCACGCATCTGCGCGCCACCTGCCGCGAGGCGAACCCGAAAACGTTCCACGAGGCGGCGCATCTGTATGGCGACGTCGATATGGTAGCAGTGGTGAAAGCGATCCTGACCGAAGAGCAGCGCCGTAAAAAGGCCGGCGATCTCCGCCCGATCCCGTTCCGTCCGGATCACGGCCACCAGATGCTTGACGATCTGCGCAAGAAAACCAACCCTGGCTATTCGGCGATTGGCCGCCTGAAAGGGCTTGCGGAAGTGCGCGGCGTGGAGCTGGCGCTGAAAAAAGTGCTGTTCCCGGATTTGCTGTAATCGTCAGTACCGCCATAAAAAAAGCCCCGCACTGGCGGGGCTTTTTACGTTTACAGGGCGGCGATTATTCGGCGCGGCCCATGTAGCGGCGCTCTGCGATATGCACGCGGATTTTCTCACCGGCGCTCAGGTACTCCGGCACCTGAATCACGACGCCCGAAGAGAGGGTTGCTGGTTTGGAGCGGGCGCTGGCGGAGGCGCCTTTGATGCCCGGCGAGGTTTCCACGATTTCCAGATCCACCGTCTGCGGCAGTTCAAGCGCCAGCAGCTGACCGTCCCAGGTCAACACCTGCATATCCGGCATACCGCCTTCCGGCATAAACAGCAGCTCTTCTTCAATCTGATCTTTCGTGAAGGTGTATGGCGTATAGTCTTCTTTATCCATAAAGACATACTCGTTGCCGTCGACGTAAGAGAAATCGACAAAACGACGGGTCAGCGTAATGGTGTCAAGGATATCGTCGCCTTTAAAACGCTCTTCCACTTTCTGCCCGGTACGGACATCGGAAAAACGCATTTTGTACAGCGTAGCCGCGCCGCGCGCGCTCGGTGACTGAATATCGATATCTTTCACAATCAGCAGTTTGCCGTTGTAATTCAGCACCATACCTTTTTTAATTTCATTCGCTCTTGGCATCGACGTGTCCTGTTAAGCTGGAATATGCAAAATATCGCGACAAGTTACTCGCGAGACACGCGCCAGGCAAGCGGAATTACGCACATTGCGAGGCAGGC
Source organism: Cronobacter turicensis (assembly GCF_041222865.1). NCBI lineage: Bacteria > Pseudomonadati > Pseudomonadota > Gammaproteobacteria > Enterobacterales > Enterobacteriaceae > Cronobacter > Cronobacter turicensis. The sequence goes on from NZ_CP165997.1 coordinate 1,411,703, forward strand.
CGAAAAAGCGGCGCGCGGCGAATTTTTAAGCCACAGGGCTGTACCGGGCGAGGCAAAAAGCTACAATGCCCGGCTTTCACGCGAACCGCGCCATGCTGAGCCGCAAGCTATCAAACTATCGGGCTGGAAAAGAAGGGCGAGGCGGCAGACTACCGGCTGCTGCCTGAAATATCACTGACCGACGCCTGAGCGTCGTCACGGAGAATGTATGGAATGTCGCCCCGACTGCGGCGCCTGCTGCACTGCAGCGTCGATCTCAAGCCCGATCCCCGGCATGCCCGACGGCAAACCGGCGAACACGCCCTGCGTCCAGCTTGACGAACGCCTGCGCTGTAAGCTCTTTGGTTCGCCGCTGCGCCCGAAAGTGTGCGGCGGCCTTCAGCCTTCGAAAGAGATGTGCGGCGAGAGCCGCCACGACGCGTTGACCTTTCTTATTCATCTTGAGGCGTTGACCGCGCCTTAAACATCTTTAATGCGCCACAAACACCAGACCGCGCCTGCGGTCATCGCCAGCGCCACGTAAAACACCGAGTGGTAGTTGAGAAGCTCCGCAATCACGCCCGCAAGCGATCCGGCGATGATCCAGCCCACGCGCGTGGTATTGGTGTAAAGCGTGGTCGCCGCGCCCGCCTGGCCTGGCATCAAATCCTGAAAATAGAGCATGCCGATACCCGCCAGAATACCGATATAAATGGCGTTCAGCAGTTGTAGCGCCAGCAGCAGCGCCGGGCTGTGCAGCGTCAGCATCCCGAGATAGAACAGCACGCCCGCCGCTACCGCCACCCGCATCAGAAAGCGTTTGCCAAATCGACGGGCATAATAGCCTGCAATCAGCATCACCGGGATCTCAAGACCGGCTGCTGCGCCCATCATCACGCCCGCCAGTTTTTCCGGCAGGCGCAGTTCGTTAATCAGATACAGCGGCATATTAATGATGTAAAGGCTGTTGGTGCCCCACATCAGCGTGCATACCGAAAACAGCAGCAGCGCGTCGCGCCGGTTGCGGCGCGGCGCTTCCAGGGGCGCGGCGGTGGCGAGCGGCTCTTTGCGCATCGACGGTAAAAAGCACCAGACCATCAGCGCGCAGAGCACAAACGCCGCCGCCGCGCTGACATACATCACCTGAAAGCCAAAACCCATCGCCAGCGCATACGCCAGCGGCGGCCCTACCACCCAGGCGAGCGACACCTGCGCGCGCAGCACCGAGCTGAACATCACCGCCTCGCGCCCGGTGCGATCGGCATGCTCGCGCGCCAGCGCGAACATCTGCGGGTTGGCGGTCGAGCCAAAACTGCTCAGGAATACGCCGACAAACAGCAAAATAAAATAGTTGCGGTTCCAGGCGAACAGCAGGCACGCCAGCGCGCCCAGCAGGCAGCAGACGAAAATCAGGGATTTGCGATCGCCTTTGCGATCCGAGCGCCCGGCCAGAAACTGACTGACGAAAATACCGATGATCGCGCTGCCGGTAAAAAAGAAGCCGACCATCGCCGGGCGGGCGTGGACTTCTTCCGTCAGAAACAGGCTCAGCGTCGGGGTTTGCAGCGCGCCCGCGATACCGGTGAGAAAGGCGACAATCAGAAACGAGGCTGACGTGAAATCGAGGGGCCGTTGCGGCGCTGTGAGGGAGTCGTTTTGCATAACCTGGGCAGTGTCAGTAAAGAAGGGGCGGAGTTTACGCCCCTTGTCATTATTTGAACAGATACCCGACGCCGTGACGCCACGAAAAATCAAAATAGCATTTCAGAATGATTCTGCCGCTTTGCTGAAGCGAGCTGAACGTTGCCCCAAAAGTGCTGAAGTGCGCCCTCGCTGCGTTTAACTAAAGGATGAAATGTGCGGGATCTCTAATATTCAACACGTGAATAACGGCTTTTCTTGCGCGCAGCGAGCAGAAAATGCAGACTTTCTTGAAACGTTTCAGCGTTGTCTCGTTTTGCTCATTTGGCGGGGCAGCGCTCTTTTTCTCACAACGGCTGAAACGATTCGGGTTCAGCAAGCGAGGAGACCATGTTCCAGTTATCTGTTCAGGATATCCATCCCGGCGCCCACGCCGGTGATAAAGAAGCGGCGATTCGTCAGGTAGCTGACGCGCTGGTGAAAGCGGGCAACGTCAGCGCCGGTTATGTTGACGGCATGCTGGCCCGCGAAAAGCAAACTTCCACCTTCTTAGGCAATGGCATCGCCATTCCGCACGGCACCACTGACACGCGCGATCAGGTGCTGAAGACCGGCGTGCAGGTGTTTCAGTTCCCGCAGGGCGTCGCCTGGGGCGACGATCAGGTTGCCTATGTCGCCATTGGTATCGCCGCCAGCTCCGATGAACACTTAGGTCTGCTGCGTCAGCTCACCCATGTGCTGAGCGACGACGCGATTGCTGAACAGCTGAAAACCGCAACCACCGCCGAAGAGCTGCGCGCTCTGCTGATGGGCGAGAAGCAAAGCGCGGGCATGAAACTGGATAACGACACCATCACGCTTGACGTCGCGGCCACAAGCCTTGTGACGTTGCAGGCGCTGAACGCCGGTCGCCTCAGCGAAGCGGGCGCGGTGGATGCTGAATTCGTGAGCCACGTGATTAACGCCAAACCGCTGAACCTCGGCCAGGGCGTCTGGCTTGCTGACAGCGCGCAGGGCAACCTGGCAAGCGCGGTCGCGGTAAGCCGTCCGGCGCAGCCGTTCACCCAGGATGGCGAAAGCGTCGGCCTGCTGCTGACCGTAGCAGTCGCTGACGATCAGCCGCTGCAGGTGCTGGGCCGCGTCAGCGAACTGCTGATCGCGAAAAAAGCTGACCGTCTGCTGAACGCCGACGCCGCCACGCTGCTGACGCTGCTGACCAGTGACGACGCGCCGGGCGAAGACGTGCTGAGCGCGGAGTTCACCGTTCGTAACGAGCACGGTCTGCACGCGCGTCCGGGCACTGTGCTGGTGAACACCATCAAACAGTTCAACAGCGATGTCACCGTCACCAACCTCGACGGCACCGGTAAACCGGCTAACGGCCGCAGCCTGATGAAAGTCGTGGCGCTGGGCGTTAAGAAAGGCCATCGCCTGCGCTTTACCGCGCAGGGCGAGGATGCGCAGGCGGCGCTGGACGCCATCGGCGAAGCGATCAACGCGGGTCTTGGGGAGGGCGCAGCATGAGCAGACGTGTCGCCACTATTACTCTCAACCCGGCATATGACCTGGTAGGTTACTGCGCAGAGATTGAGCGCGGCGAAGTTAACCTCGTGCGGACCACCGGTCTGCATGCTGCGGGTAAAGGCATTAACGTCGCTAAAGTGCTCAAAGATTTAGGCATCGACGTCACCGTGGGCGGTTTTCTGGGTAAAGATAACCAGGACGGCTTTCAGCAGCTGTTCAGCGAACTTGGCATCGCCAACCGTTTCCAGGTGGTCCAGGGCCGTACCCGCATTAACGTCAAACTGACGGAAAAAGACGGCGAAGTGACTGACCTGAACTTCTCCGGTTTTGAAGTGACGCCTGCCGACTGGGAGCGTTTCGTTAATGACTCCTTAACCTGGCTTGGCCAGTTCGACATGGTGTGCGTCAGCGGCAGCCTGCCGTCGGGCGTTTCTCCGGAAGCGTTCACCGACTGGATGACCCGCCTGCGCAGCCAGTGTCCGTGCATTATCTTCGACAGCAGCCGCGAGGCGCTGGTCGCGGGGCTGAAAGCCGCGCCGTGGCTGGTGAAACCGAACCGCCGCGAGCTGGAGATCTGGGCCGGCCGCAAACTGCCGGAACTGAAAGATGTTATCGAGGCGGCTCACGCGCTTCGCGAACAGGGTATCGCCCATGTGGTGATCTCTCTGGGCGCGGAAGGCGCGCTGTGGGTGAACGCGTCGGGTGAATGGATCGCCAAACCGCCGTCCTGCGAAGTCGTCAGTACGGTCGGGGCAGGGGATTCCATGGTCGGCGGCCTGATTTACGGGTTGCTGATGCGTGAATCCAGTGAGCATACCCTACGTCTTGCAACGGCGGTGGCGGCGCTGGCGGTCAGCCAGAGCAACGTCGGCATCACCGACAGGACACAGTTGGCCGCAATGATGGCGCGTGTCGACTTAAAACCCTTCCACTAACAGCAGGAGAGGCATAATGAAAACGCTGCTGATTATCGAGCCCGGGTATGGACAGGCCCGCGCTTATATGGCGAAAACGCTGCTTGGCGCCGCCGCGCAAAAAGCACAGCTGGAATTAACCGATAACCCGAACGATGCGGAGCTGGCGATTGTTATCGGCAGTGCCGTACCGACGGACGCATCCCTGAACGGCAAAAAGGTTTACCTCGGCGATATTAATCGTGCCGTGGCGCACCCGGAGCTGTTCTTAAGCGAAGCGAAATCTCACGCGAAGGCTTATACCGCGCCTGCCGCCGCTCCTGCGGCAAGCGTAAACGCCAGCGGCCCGAAACGCATCGTGGCGGTCACGGCCTGCCCGACCGGCGTGGCGCACACCTTTATGGCAGCGGAAGCAATTGAAACCGAAGCCAAAAAACGCGGCTGGTGGGTGAAAGTGGAAACGCGCGGCTCTGTCGGCGCGGGTAATGCGATTACGCCGGAAGAAGTGGCGCAGGCGGATCTGGTCATTGTGGCGGCGGATATCGAAGTGGATCTGGCGAAGTTTGCCGGTAAGCCGATGTATCGCACCTCGACTGGTCTGGCGCTGAAGAAAACCGCGCAGGAGTTCGACAAAGCGGTAGCGGAAGCGAAACCGTACCAGCCTGCAGGCGCAGGCGCTGCGGCGACGGATAAAAAAGAGCAGGGCGGCGCGGGTCCGTACCGTCATCTGCTGACCGGCGTGTCCTATATGCTGCCGATGGTGGTAGCGGGCGGTCTGCTGATTGCGCTCTCGTTTGTGTTCGGTATCGAAGCGTTTAAACAGGAAGGGACGCTGGCGGCTGCGCTGATGAAAATCGGCGGCGGCTCTGCATTCGCCCTGATGGTGCCGGTACTGGCAGGTTATATCGCGTTCTCTATCGCCGACCGTCCGGGCCTCACGCCGGGTCTTATCGGCGGTATGCTTGCGGTCAGCACCGGTTCTGGCTTTATCGGCGGTATCATCGCGGGTTTCCTGGCCGGTTACGTGGCGAAAGCCATCAGCGGTAAAGTAAAACTGCCGCAGAGCATGGAAGCGCTGAAGCCGATCCTGATTATTCCGCTGTTTTCCAGCCTGATTGTGGGTCTGGCGATGATTTACGTGATCGGTACGCCGGTTGCCAAAATCCTGGCGGGCCTGACCGCGTGGCTGCAGAGCATGGGTACGGCGAACGCCGTCCTGCTGGGTGCCATCCTCGGCGCGATGATGTGTACCGATATGGGCGGTCCGGTGAACAAAGCGGCGTATGCCTTTGGCGTGGGGCTGCTGAGTTCTCAGGTGTATGCGCCGATGGCGGCGATTATGGCGGCCGGTATGGTTCCGCCGCTGGCGATGGGTATCGCCACCCTGGTGGCGCGTCGTAAATTCGACAAAGGCCAGCAGGAAGGGGGCAAAGCGGCGCTGGTGCTGGGCCTGTGCTTTATCTCCGAAGGCGCTATCCCGTTCGCGGCGCGTGATCCGATGCGTGTGATCCCGTGCTGTATCGCGGGCGGCGCGCTGACCGGCGCTATCTCCATGGCGATTGGCGCGAAACTGATGGCGCCGCACGGCGGTCTGTTCGTCCTGCTGATCCCGGGCGCCATTACCCCGGTGCTGGGCTACCTGCTCGCCATCGTGGCAGGTTCGCTGCTGGCGGGTCTGGTTTACGCCTTCCTGAAGCGTCCTGAAAGCGAAATGGCGGCGAAAGCGGCCTGATGCTGATAACTCCCTGCTCCGGCAGGGAGTTTTTTTATCCCTTCTGTCACTCTCCGTTACACGCCTTTTTTGCCCTCTGCGCCGTTTACGTCAACACTTAAGTCTTTGTATCGCTTAAAGGAGGACGCTGTGCTGCGCTCAATCGCCACGCTATGTGTCGCCGGAACCCTGCCGGAAAAGCTGCGCGCCATCGCGCAGGCCGGTTTCGACGGCGTCGAAATATTCGAACCCGATTTCACGGAATGGGGCGAAAGCCCGGCGCGGCTGGCTGCGCTGTGTCGGGAGTTGGGCTTAACCATTTTTCTCTGGCAGCCGCTGCGTAACGGCGAAGGCGTACCGCCGCAAACGTGGCCGCAAACCCGCGAGCGCGCGTACCGCACGTTTGAGACGATGCGCGAAACGGGCTGTCGCTGTCTGCTGGCCTGCAGCAATCTGGAGGCGAACAGCAGCGCCGATCCGGCGCGGCAGACGGAAGATTTAGCGCGCCTCGCGGAGATCGCGGCGGAGTTTGACGCGCGGGTGGGGTACGAGGCGCTCGCCTGGGGCCGCCATGTGAACCGCTATACGCAGGCCTGGGAGCGGGTGAGCGCCGTGGATCATTCGTCGCTCGGCCTGGTGTTAGACAGCTTTCACGTGCTGGCGCGCGGGGATACGCTGGCGCTTGACGCCATCCCGCCGGAAAAAATCTTCTTTACGCAATTCGCCGACGCGCCGCGCAAGAATTTACCGCTTGAGGCGTGGAGCCGCCATTTTCGCGCTTATCCGGGCGAAGGCAGCCTGCCGGTCGTCGATTTCGCACGCACATTAATGAACAGCGGATATCAGGGGCCGTGGTCGCTGGAAGTGTTCAGCGATGCGTGGCAGCAGGTGGGCGCCGAAGAGAGCGCCCGCGCCGGGTTAGCCTCGCTAAACTGGCTTGCGGCGCAGCTTGAAGCGCCGCGCCCCGAGGGAGAGGCGTAATTACGCCTGCGCGCCGTCAGTTTGCTGGGCCTTCAGCCAGGCTATCTCTTCATTCCAGATATCCGGATTAATGGTTTCCAGAATCAGCGGAATGTTGTCGAAATGCGGCTGCTGCATGATCCAGCGAAAGGGCGTAAAGCCGATATTGCCTTCGCCCAAGCTGTGGTGTCGGTCGACCCGGCTGGCGAAGGTGCTTTTGGCGTCATTCAGGTGCATTCCGCGCAGATACTGGAAACCGACGATGCGGTCAAATTCGGCGAAAGTTTTCTCGCAATCTTCTTCGGTACGCAGATCGTAACCCGCTGCGAAGGCGTGGCAGGTATCAATGCAGACGCCGACACGGGATTTATCTTCCACCTGGTCGATAATCGCCGCCAGATGCTCAAAACGAAAACCGAGATTGCTGCCCTGGCCTGCGGTGTTTTCAATTACCGCCGTGACGCCTGTGGTTTTATCGAGCGCGATATTCACCGACTCGGCGATGCGCGACAGACACGCCTCTTCGCTTAACTGCTGAAGGTGGCTGCCGGGGTGAAAGTTCAGCAGCGTCAGCCCGAGCTGCGCGCAGCGCTCCAGCTCGTCGATAAACGCCGCGCGGGATTTCTCCAGCGCTTCCGGCTCCGGGTGCCCTAAGTTAATCAGAAAGCTGTCGTGCGGCAGGATCTGACCGGGGCCGTAACCATGCTGGCGGCAGGCGGCTTTGAACTCGTCGATGACGGCAGGCGTCAGCGCTGCCGCGCGCCACTGGCGCTGGTTTTTGGTAAACAGCGCAAAGGCTGTCGCGCCAATCTCCGCCGCGCGGGCCGGGGCGTTCGCCACCCCGCCCGATGCGCTGACGTGCGCGCCTATAAACTTCATCGTTTTCTCCTGTCATACCCGCAAAAGGGGGAACGTTTTATCATAGCGGACAGATCAGGGAAAGGCGTGCCGGTTTATGCCACTAGATGCGTGACCGCGAGATTAATCGCGCCGCCGCCCACAATCAGCCAGGCGAAAAGCACCAGCGCCATCAGCAGCGGCCGCACACCGGCGTTTTTCAGCGCGCTGACATGGGTCGTCAGACCAAGCGCCGCCATCGCCATTGCCAGCAAAATGGTGTCGAGCGTCACCAGCGTATTTACCACGCCTTGCGGCAGCAGATGGAGCGAGTTAAACGCCGCCACCACGATAAACAGCAGGGCGAACCACGGAATAGTAATTTTGCCTGCTTTCTCGCCGCCGCGCGGCGCGAGCTGTTTTACCCGGCCTGCCAGCAGCAGGAGGAACGGAGCCAGCATCATGACGCGCAGCATTTTGGCGATCACCGCCGCGTTTTCCGTCTCCGGGCTGACCGCATGGCCTGCCGCGACAACCTGCGCCACTTCATGCACCGTCGAGCCGATATAGACGCCGAAGGTCTGTTCGCTAAACCACGGCGAAAGCCACGGCCACAGCAGCGGGTACACAAAAATCGCCAGCGTACCGAAAATCACCACCGTCGCCACGGCCACGGTGACTTTGCTCGCCTGCGCTTTTACGACCGGCTCGGTCGCCAGCACCGCCGCGGCGCCGCAGATGCTGCTGCCCGCGCCAATCAGCCAGCTGGTTTCGCGGTCAAGCTTAAAGACTTTCTGCCCGAGCCAGCAGGCGAGGGTAAACGTACTGCCGAGCGTGAGGATATCCACCAGAATGCCGCTGGCGCCCACATCGGCTATCTGCCAGAAGGTGAGACGAAAACCGTAGAGAATAATGCCAAGGCGCAGCAGATGCTGTTTGGCGAACAGCACGCCGCCGTCGCAGTGGGTGTGGATTTTCGGGTACAGCGTGTTGCCGATGATCATCCCGCCGAGAATGGCGACGGTCAGCGCGCTGAAGCCCGCATTCCCGACGGCGGGAATAGCGCCGACCCAAAGGGCGGCGGCAGTCAACAGCCCGGTCAGCGCCAGGCCCGGCAAAAAATGCGTAACCCCATGATGGCGGTCAGAAAAAGTCAGTGTGGTCATAGCGTCCTCCTGTTATGGAATAAGCTTATGCCGTTCTGGTATAAAATTAAAATTGATTATATATTTATAATTAATCTCAATAAGTGGTAAGCACCGTTGCGTTCGCACGAGGTCATCATGCACATCACCTTACGCCAGCTGGAAGTGTTCGCCGAAGTGCTGAAAAGCGGCTCGACGACCCAGGCTTCACAGATGTTGTCCCTCTCTCAGTCTGCCGTCAGCGCGGCGCTCACCGATCTGGAAGGCCAGCTCGGGGTGCAACTGTTCGACCGCGTCGGCAAGCGGCTGGTCGTGAATGAACATGGGCGGCTGTTATATCCGCGCACCGTGGCGTTGCTGGAGCAGGCGGGCGAAATCGAACGGCTGTTTCGTAATGACAACGGCGCTATCCGCGTTTACGCCAGCAGCACCATCGGCAACTATATTCTGCCGGAGATCATCGCCCGCTACCGTCGCGACTTCCCGGATCTGCCGCTTGAGATGAGCGTCGGCAACAGCCTCGACGTGGTGCAGGCGGTGTGCGATTTCCGCGTGGATATCGGGCTTATCGAAGGGCCGTGCCATATGGCGGAGATTGTGGCGCAGCCGTGGCTTGAGGATGAGCTGGTGGTGTTCGCTTCACCTGCGAGTCCTTTGCTGGAAGGCGAGGTCACGCTGGAGCGGCTCGCCGCCATGCCGTGGATTTTGCGCGAGAAAGGCTCCGGTACGCGCGAAATTGTCGATTATCTGCTGCTGTCGCATTTGCCGCAGTTTCGTCTCAGCATGGAGCTTGGCAACTCAGAAGCCATTAAACATGCGGTGCGCCACGGGCTTGGCGTCAGTTGCCTGTCGCGTCGGGTGATTGCCGAACAGCTGGAAACCGGCTCGCTGGTGGAAGTAAAACTGCCGCTGCCGCCGCTGATACGTCGGCTTTATCGCATTCACCACCGTCAGAAACATCTCTCCAGCGCGCTGGCGCGTTTTCTGCGCTATTGCGAACTTTGATTTCGCGGAGCGCGTCACACGGCGCGCTCATCATCAGTTTTTTTCCCTTCCGCCGCCCCGATTCGCTGCTTTACTTATAATCCTCGAGCGATCATGAAGCTCTCTTATAACCGCGTATTTCCACCAGGCGCTCTGCGGCAACTCTGCTACAATCGCGCCTCTTTTGATGGATGGGCATTATTTTTATATGGTTTCCGAATCTAAAACCACACAAGCGCCTGGGCTGCGTCGCGAACTGAAGGCGCGCCACCTGACCATGATCGCCATTGGCGGCTCCATCGGCACAGGGCTTTTTGTCGCTTCAGGAGCGACCATTTCTCAGGCGGGCCCCGGCGGCGCGCTGTTTTCCTATATTCTCATCGGTCTGATGGTCTATTTCCTGATGACGAGCCTTGGCGAGCTGGCAGCCTACATGCCGGTATCGGGCTCGTTTTCCACCTACGGCCAGAAATATGTCGAAGAAGGCTTCGGCTTCGCGCTCGGCTGGAACTACTGGTACAACTGGGCGGTGACCATCGCGGTTGATCTCGTGGCCTCACAACTGGTCATGAGCTACTGGTTCCCGGACACGCCCGGCTGGATCTGGAGCGCGCTGTTCCTCGGCATCATGTTCCTGCTGAACGTGATTTCCGTGAAAGGCTTCGGCGAAGCGGAGTACTGGTTCTCGTTAATCAAAGTCACCACCGTGATTATCTTTATCGTGGTGGGTATTGCGATGATCGTGGGTATTTTCAAAGGTTCAGAACCGGCGGGATGGAGCAACTGGAAGATTGGCGATGCGCCGTTCGCAGGCGGTTTCTCGGCGATGATTGGCGTGGCGATGATAGTCGGCTTCTCCTTCCAGGGCACCGAGCTTATCGGCATCGCGGCGGGCGAATCCGAGGAGCCGGAGAAAAACATTCCGCGCGCGGTGCGTCAGGTATTCTGGCGTATCCTGCTGTTCTATGTGTTCGCTATCCTGATTATCAGCCTGATTATCCCATACACCGACCCGAGCCTGCTGCGCAACGACGTAAAAGATATTAGCGTCAGCCCGTTCACGCTGGTGTTCGAGCATGCCGGTCTGCTGGGGGCGGCGGCGATCATGAACGCGGTTATCCTGACGGCGGTGCTCTCGGCGGGTAACTCCGGGATGTATGCCTCCACCCGTATGCTCTATACGCTCGCCTGCGACGGCAAAGCGCCGCGCATTTTCTCGAAGCTGTCGAAAGGCGGCGTGCCGCGCAACGCGCTGTACGCGACCACGATTATCGCCGGTCTGTGCTTCCTGACCTCAATGTTCGGCAACCAGACGGTCTATCTGTGGCTGTTGAACACCTCCGGGATGACGGGCTTTATCGCCTGGCTTGGCATCGCCATCAGCCATTACCGTTTCCGTCGCGGCTATGTGCTGCAAGGCAACGATATCAACGATTTGCCGTATCGTTCCGGTTTCTTCCCGCTGGGCCCGATTTTCGCCTTCGTGCTGTGCCTGATTATTACGCTGGGCCAGAACTATCAGGCGTTCCTCGCGGATACCATTGACTGGGCTGCCGTCGCGGCGACCTATATCGGCATTCCGCTGTTCCTGATTATCTGGTTTGGCTACAAGCTGACGAAGGGCTCCCGTTTCGTAAGTTATCGCGATATGGAATTCCCCGATCATCTGAAAAAATAAAGCAAAGGGCGCGTAAGGCGCCCTTTTTTATTGGGTGTTTTTTGATGAAGGCGGGTGCGCTGCGCTTACCCGCCCTGGGCTATATAAGGTGCAAAGAATGTTGGGTGGGTAAGCGAAGCGCACCCACCCGTGCCGTATTACTCCCTTCGAATCACGCCCTGTTAACGCAAATGCTGCGCGTGAAAGCGCAAATGCTCTTCAATAAACGTGGCGATAAAATAATAGCTGTGGTCGTAACCCGGCTGCATACGCAACGTTAATGGCCAGCCCGCCTCGCGCGCCGTTTCATCAAGCCGCTCCGGCTGGAGCTGTTCGCCGAAAAACGGATCGCTGTCGCCCTGATCGATAAGCGTCGGGATCGCGTTTTCCGCTGACGCCTGCTCCATCAACGCGCAGCTATCCCACTGGCGCCACTGGCTCTCGTCATCTCCCAGGTACGCCGCGAACGCTTTTTTACCCCACGGCACCTCGGTAGGGTTCACAATCGGCGCGAACGCCGACACCGAGCTAAAACGTCCCGGATTTTTCAGCGCCATGATAAGCGCCCCGTGGCCGCCCATCGAATGCCCGCTAATCGCCGCCTTCGGCGCCAGCGTAAAGTTCTCCGCCAGTACCTGCGGCAGCTCATTGCTCAGATAATCAAACATCCGGTAGTGCGCAGCCCACGGCGCCTCGGTGGCGTTCAGGTAAAAGCCCGCGCCTTTGCCGAGATCGTAACTGGCGTCATCCGCCACCGCGTCGCCGCGCGGGCTGGTATCCGGCATCACCAGCGCCAGGCCAAGCTCAGCGGCCACCCGCTGCGCGCCCGCTTTGGTGGTGAAATTCTCATCGCTACAGGTCAGCCCGGACAGCCACCATACCACCGGCGGCGGGGTCTGCGCGTCGGGCGGGAGATAGATGCTGAAGGTCATCGGGCAGTTAAGCACGCGGGAGTCGTGACGCCAGCGCTGTTGTAAACCGCCAAAACAGCGGTGTTCTTCGAGCAGTTCCATAGAGGCTCCTTTTGTTCAAACCCGGATAGTGCAGTCTATACGCCAGGTGAGCAAGTTTCACTTCACCGGGCCGGGATCATAGCGCATCATATTGATAACTTTATTTTAACAAATGGGGGCGGCGTGGCGCTGCGTATTGCATTAACCGGCTTTCTGGCGCTGGTGGTGGCGATGGGGATCGGGCGGTTCGCGTTTACGCCGCAGGTGCCGCTCATGGTGGGCGAGGGCGAACTGACGCTCACCAGCGCGGGTCTTGTGGCCGCCGCCAACTATCTTGGCTATTTGCTCGGCGCCTGGGACGCCATGCGCGCTCACCGCCATGTCGAATACCGGCTGCATATGGGCGTCTGGGGAGCGGTGCTGCTGACGCTGATTTCCGCGCTGGCGGACGGCCCGTGGTCGCACGGCGTGGTGCGCTTCGTGATTGGCTGCATGAGCGGCTGGGCGCTGGTGATGGCGGCAGGCTGGACCAACGAACATCTGGCCCATCACGGCAGGCCGGGTTTAAGCGCGGCGGTCTTCGCCGGTCCCGGCGTCGGCATCACCATCAGCGGTCTGCTGGCGGTCTGGATCCACGGCGCGGCGCTCAGCGCGGCGCAGGGCTGGGTGATTTACGGCACGCTGGCGTTCGCGCTGATTGCGCTTATCGCCCGTTATTTACCCCGCAAAGGCGAGCTGCACCGGGCGGATACGCCACCCGCGCCGCTGGAACTCACGCCCGCGCTGAAAAGACTGGTCTGGAGCTACAGTCTGGCGGGCTACGGCTATATTCTGCCCGCCACGTTTTTATCGCAGATGGCGGCGGCGCGCTTTCCTGGCAGTCTGTTCGCGCAATTTGTCTGGCCGGTGTTCGGCGCGGCCTCGGTCGCCGGGATCGCGCTCGGCATTCTCTGGCGCACGCGCGGTACGGCGTCGCAGCGGCTCGCCGTCGTGCTCTGGCTTCAGGGGCTCGGCGTGCTGGCGGCGGCGCTGCTGCCGGGGCTGTCCGGGCTGGTGGTAGGATCGCTTCTGGTCGGCGGCGGTTTTTTGTGCGCGGTGCAGCTCTCATTACAATGTGGACGCGAGCTGGCGCCGCAGCATACGCGTTATCTCGCCGGGTTGCTCACCACCGGTTATGCGATAGGCCAGCTCGTCGGGCCGGTAACATCGGCGCTCTCCAGCCACTTTACCGGCCAGCTGGAGCCCGCATTATGGCTGGCGGGCGTGGCGCTCTTTATCGGCGGCGCGCTGGTCTTCCGGCGTGCCTGAAAGGCCGCGACGATTTCAACAATTTCGCCCCGGCCACTGGATTATGTGCGTTCGCTCACGCACAATGAGCCCACGCTCAGCCCCGGCCGGGCAGAGTCTGGTTACACCTGCAGGAGAAAATAACAATGCCATCACTCAGTAAAGAAGCGGCCCTGGTTCATGAAGCGCTGGTCGCGCGCGGTCTGGAGACGCCACTGCGTCCGCCGGTCAACGAACTGGATAACGAAACCCGCAAGCGCCTTATCGCGGGTCACATGACCGAAATCATGCAGCTGCTTAACCTGGATCTGAGCGATGACAGCCTGATGGAAACCCCGCATCGCATCGCGAAAATGTATGTGGATGAGATTTTCTCCGGCCTCGATTACGCCAATTTCCCGAAGATAACCGTCATTGAGAATAAAATGAAGGTGGATGAAATGGTCACGGTGCGCGATATCACCCTGACCAGCACCTGTGAACACCATTTTGTGATCATCGATGGTAAAGCGACCGTCGCGTATATTCCGAAAGACGCGGTAATTGGGCTTTCAAAAATCAACCGCATCGTGCAGTTCTTCGCTCAACGTCCACAGGTGCAGGAGCGACTGACGCAGCAGGTGCTGGTGGCGCTGCAAACGCTGCTTGGCACCAATAACGTGGCGGTATCGATAGACGCGGTGCACTACTGCGTGAAAGCGCGCGGCATTCGCGACGCCACCAGCGCGACCACGACCACCTCGCTCGGCGGGCTGTTTAAGTCCAGCCAGAACACGCGCCAGGAGTTTCTGCGCGCCGTGCGTCACCACAACGGCTAAGACGCAGGATGACGAGGAATATCACTCTCGACGCGGTACGCGGTCTGGCGATCCTCGGCATTCTTCTGCTCAACATTACCGCCTTTGGGCTCCCGAAGGCGGCTTATCTCAACCCCGCCTGGTACGGCGATATTACCTCCCGCGACGCCTGGACCTGGGCGCTGCTCGATCTCTTCGCCCAGGTCAAATTCCTCACGCTGTTCGCGTTGCTGTTCGGCGCCGGTCTGCAAATGCTGTTGCCGCGCGGCAAGCGCTGGATCCAGGCGCGCCTGACGCTGCTGGCGCTGCTTGGTTTCCTGCACGCGATTTTCATCTGGGATGGCGACATTCTGCTGGCTTACGGGCTGGTGGGGCTGGTCTGCTGGCGCATGGTGCGCGACGCCCAGAGCGTCAAATCGCTGTTTAAAACCGGCGTTGTGCTTTATCTCATCGGCATTGCGGTGCTGTTGCTGCTCGGCATGATGTCTGACGACCATATGAGCCGTTCCTGGACGCCGCAGGCGGCCGATCTGTTCTATGAGAAATTCTGGCGTCTGGAAGGGGGCATGGAGGCCGTGCGCAGCCGCCTCGATCTGCTCTCCTCCATGCTGCTGGCGCTCGGCGCGCAGTATGGCTGGCAGCTGGCGGGCATGATGCTTATCGGGGCGGCGCTGATGCGCAGCGGCTGGCTGCGCGGCGAATTCAGCCTGCGTCACTACCGGCGCGCCGGGTTAGGGCTGGTGGCGCTGGGGATAATCATCAATCTGCCGGCGATAGTCGTTCAGTGGCGGCTTGGCTGGGACTACCGCTGGTGCGCGTTTCTTCTTCAGGCGCCGCGCGAGCTTGGCGCGCCGCTGCAGGCGCTCGGCTATACCGCGCTGGTTTTCGGCTACTGGCCGCGGCTGGGACGCCTGAAACTGATGACCGCCGTTGCCTGCGTCGGTCGGATGGCGCTCACCAACTATCTGCTGCAAAGCCTTATCTGCACCACGCTGTTTAATCACTTCGGCCTGTTTATGAGGTTCGACCGGCTGTCGCTGCTGGCATTTGTTCCGGCGGTCTGGGCCGTTAACCTCGCCTTCTCAGTGCTCTGGCTGCGTTATTTCCGCCAGGGGCCGCTGGAGTGGGTATGGCGCCGTCTGACGCGCCTTGCCGCAGGCGCACCGCAAACTGCATCATCCAGATAACGATCTGGATCACAATCGTTAACAAATCGCATGTAACCGTTTCCAGCGCTGTGATGCGCTTCACGCAGCGCGTGAGGGCGCACTGCCAGAATAGCCACCTGACTTAACACAGGGGGTTTCTGTGAGACGCATTTCAGCTCTTCAGGGTGGTCGCCATGATCACCATTCGTGACGTTGCCCGTCTGGCAGGGGTGTCTGTCGCGACGGTCTCCCGCGTTCTCAATAACAGCGCGCTGGTCAGCCCCGAAACGCGCGAAACCGTCATGCAGGCGGTCACGCAACTGGGCTACCGCCCGAACGCGAACGCCCAGGCGCTGGCCACCCAGGTCAGCGACACGATAGGCGTCGTCGTGATGGACGTCTCCGATCCATTTTTCGGCGCGCTGGTGAAAGCCGTTGACGTGGTGGCGCAGCAGCACGGCAAGTATGTGCTTATCGGCAACAGCTATCACGAGGCGGAGAAAGAGCGTCACGCCATCGAAGTGCTGATCCGCCAGCGCTGCAGCGCGCTTATCGTGCATGCCAAATCGCTCAGCGACGACGAGCTTTCAACCTTCCTCGAACACGTGCCGGGCATGGTGCTGATTAACCGCATCGTGCCGGGTTACGCGCATCGCTGCGTCGGTCTTGATAATGTCACCGGCGCGATGATGGCGACGCGGATGCTGCAAAGCAGCGGACATCAGCGCATCGGCTATCTCGCCTCCAGTCACCACATTGATGATAACGACAAACGCCGCGAAGGGTGGCAGCGGGCGCTGTCCGATGAGGGTATACAGCCGCCAGAAAGCTGGGTGGGTACCGGCAGTCCGGACATGCAGGGCGGGGAGGCGGCGATGGTGGAGTTGCTGGGCCGTAACCTGCATCTTACCGCTGTGTTTGCGTATAACGACAGCATGGCGGCAGGCGCGCTGACGGCGCTGAAAGATAACGGCATTCTGGTGCCGCAGCATCTGTCAGTCATTGGTTTCGATGATATTCCGATTGCCCGTTACACCGACCCGCAACTGACGACCGTGCGTTATCCGGTGGTCTCAATGGCGCGTCTCGCCACCGAACTGGCGTTACAGGGCGCAGCAGGGGAGCTGGATCCGGCGTCCACGCACTGTTTTATGCCGACGCTGGTGCGTCGTCATTCTGTGGCGGCGCGGCAAAATGTGGCCCCGATCACTAGTTTATAAACGAGGGTGATGTAACCGCTTTCAATCTGTGAGTAAATTCACAGTATATTAACATTGCGCTGACTATGATGACGGCGTCTCATGGGCCTGAAACTTTATGTAACGGCGATTTAACACTGACGTTATCTGCCGCCCCTGAACGATAAAAAAGCGTTACTGGAAGTCTTACCGAGCATGGAAGCGTTATTTATTAGTGAACTTCGGCATTCAGTAAGGCTTTTTTCCTTACCGTCCTGCCGCCCGTTTTTCACGATTGCTACCCTGCATAAAAACCGGAGATACCATGAATAAGAAGGTGTTGACCCTCTCTGCCGTTATGTCCTGCATGCTCTTTGGCACCGCGGCTCAGGCAGCTGACCGTATTGGCGTAACTATTTATAAATATGACGACAACTTCATGTCCGTCGTACGTAAAGCCATTGAAAAAGACGCGTCTGCGGCGCCTGACTTTCAGCTGCTGATGAACGACTCCCAGAACGACCAGTCCAAGCAGAACGATCAGATTGACGTGCTGCTGGCGAAAGGCGTCAAATCTCTGGCGATAAACCTGGTTGACCCGGCTGCCGCAGGCACCGTTATTGAAAAAGCGCGCGGTCAGAACATCCCTATCGTGTTCTTCAACAAAGAGCCGTCCCGCAAAGCGCTGGACAGCTATGACAAAGCTTATTACGTGGGCACCGACTCTAAAGAATCCGGCATTATCCAGGGCGATCTGATTGCCAAGCACTGGAAAGCCAACGCGGGCTGGGACCTGAACAAAGACGGTCAGATCCAGTACGTGCTGCTGAAAGGCGAGCCGGGTCATCCGGATGCTGAAGCGCGCACCACTTACGTTATCAAAGAGCTGAACGACAAGGGCATCAAAACCCAGCAGCTGCAGCTGGATACCGCCATGTGGGACACCGCTCAGGCGAAAGATAAAATGGACGCCTGGCTCTCTGGTCCGAACGCTAACAAAATCGAAGTGGTTATCGCCAACAACGACGCCATGGCGATGGGTGCGGTAGAAGCGCTGAAAGCGCACAACAAATCTTCCGTTCCGGTCTTCGGCGTGGATGCGCTGCCGGAAGCGCTGGCGCTGGTGAAATCTGGCGCGCTGGCCGGTACCGTGCTGAACGATGCCAACAACCAGGCGAAAGCGACCTTTGACCTTGCCAAAAACCTGGCGGCAGGCAAAGGCGCGGCAGACGGCACTGACTGGAAAATTGAAAACAAAGTGGTGCGTATTCCTTATGTCGGTGTTGATAAAGACAACCTGGCGGAAATCACCAGCAAAAAATAATTGCCAAGTTTTTACGGGGCGCATTTTGCGCCCCCTTTAGCGTGCCATGCTCAGACAACACTCTCGCAGCCAGGTATAAATATGGTCAGCAATAATACGCAGTCGTCAGGCGAATACTTGTTGGAAATGACGAATATCAACAAGAGTTTCCCGGGCGTTAAGGCACTCGATAACGTTAATTTAAAAGTTCGTCCCCATTCTATTCATGCTCTGATGGGTGAGAATGGCGCGGGCAAATCAACGTTATTAAAATGTCTTTTCGGGATCTATCAAAAAGATTCCGGCAGTATTCTTTTCCAGGGGAAAGAAATCGATTTCCATTCTGCCAAAGAGGCGCTTGAGAATGGAATATCAATGGTGCATCAGGAATTAAACCTGGTATTACAACGTTCCGTCATGGACAACATGTGGCTTGGCCGTTACCCGACCAAAGGCATGTTTGTAGACCAGGAAAAAATGTATCTTGATACCAAAGCGATTTTCGACGAGCTCGATATTGATATCGATCCTAAAGCTCGCGTGGGTACGCTTTCCGTATCGCAGATGCAGATGATTGAAATCGCCAAAGCGTTCTCCTATGACGCCAAAATCGTCATCATGGATGAACCGACGTCTTCTCTGACCGAGAAAGAAGTCAATCACCTCTTTAAGATTATCCGTAAGCTGAAAGATCGCGGCTGCGGTATCGTCTATATTTCCCACAAAATGGAAGAGATCTTCCAGCTGTGCGATGAAATCACCATCCTGCGCGACGGCCAGTGGATAGCCACCCAGCCGCTCGACGGCCTGGACATGGATAAGATCATCGCCATGATGGTGGGGCGTTCGCTTAACCAGCGCTTCCCGGATCGTGAAAACCAACCGGGTGAAGTGATTCTTGAAGTGCGCAACCTGACTTCGCTGCGCCAGCCGTCGATTCGCGATGTCTCCTTTGATCTACATAAAGGCGAGATTCTCGGGATTGCGGGCCTGGTGGGCGCGAAACGCACCGATATTGTGGAAACCTTATTTGGCATCCGCGAGAAATCCGGCGGAACCATTAGTCTGCACGGCAAAAAGATCAATAACCACAGCGCGAATGAAGCCATTAATAACGGCTTTGCGCTGGTGACCGAGGAGCGCCGCTCAACGGGGATCTACGCTTATCTGGATATCGGCTTCAACTCCCTGATTTCCAATATTCGCAACTATAAGAGCAAAATCGGCTTGCTGGATAATTCCCGCATGAAAAGCGATACCCAGTGGGTGATTGACTCAATGCGTGTTAAAACGCCGGGTCATCGCACGCAAATTGGTTCGCTTTCCGGCGGTAACCAGCAAAAAGTCATTATCGGGCGCTGGCTGCTTACCCAGCCGGAAATCTTAATGCTCGATGAGCCGACGCGCGGTATCGACGTAGGCGCGAAATTCGAAATCTACCAGCTTATTGCTGAACTGGCGAAAAAGGGCAAGGGGATCATTATTATCTCCTCAGAAATGCCTGAGCTGTTAGGGATAACTGACCGTATTCTGGTAATGAGCAATGGCCTTGTCTCCGGAATTGTTGACACCAAAACGACGACGCAAAATGAAATTCTGCGTCTTGCGTCTTTGCACCTTTAATATCAGGGGCTCCTCATGAGTGCGTTAAATAAGAAGAGTTTTCTCACTTATCTGAAAGAGGGCGGTATTTACGTCGTCCTTTTAGTGTTGCTGGCCATTATTATTTTCCAGGATCCAACGTTTTTAAGCCTGCTGAACTTAAGTAATATTCTGACCCAGTCATCGGTGCGTATTATTATCGCACTCGGCGTGGCGGGGCTGATTGTCACCCAGGGGACCGACCTTTCCGCAGGGCGCCAGGTGGGTCTGGCTGCGGTGGTGGCGGCGACGCTGCTGCAATCGATGGAAAACGCCAATAAGGTGTTCCCGGAAATGGCGACCATGCCGATTCCGCTGGTGATCCTGATTGTTTGCGCCATCGGCGCTGTGATTGGCCTGGTGAACGGCGTTATTATCGCGTACCTCAACGTGACGCCGTTTATTACCACCCTTGGCACCATGATCATCGTTTACGGTATTAACTCGCTGTATTACGACTTCGTGGGCGCGTCGCCGATTTCAGGCTTCGATTCCGGCTTCTCGACCTTTACGCAGGGCTTTGTGGCGCTCGGTAGTTTCAGGCTCTCCTACATTACGTTCTACGCGTTAATCGCCGTAGCGTTCGTCTGGATCCTGTGGAACAAAACCCGCTTCGGTAAAAACATTTTCGCTATCGGCGGCAACCCGGAAGCGGCGAAAGTCTCCGGCGTGAACGTGGCGCTGAACTTGCTGATGATTTATGCGCTCTCCGGCGTGTTCTACGCTTTCGGCGGGATGCTGGAAGCGGGCCGTATCGGCTCTGCCACCAACAACCTGGGCTTTATGTATGAGCTCGACGCCATCGCGGCATGCGTGGTGGGCGGCGTTTCCTTCAGCGGCGGCGTGGGTACGGTGCTTGGCGTGGTGACCGGCGTGATTATCTTCACCGTCATTAACTACGGCCTGACGTATATCGGTATTAACCCGTACTGGCAGTACATCATCAAGGGCGGGATTATTATTTTCGCGGTAGCGCTGGATTCCCTGAAATACGCGCGTAAAAAATAAGCGTCGTTACATCGAAAAAGCCTCCGCCTGCGGGGGCTTTTTTTATGGGCGGGGGAAAGGGGTAACGGCGGGTGCGCTACGCTTACCCGCCCTACAACGAAGGATGCGAGTCCGTAGGATGGGTAAGCGCAGCGCACCCGCCATATGTTCATAAATGAAAGGGTGGTTTGGAGGGTGGGTAAGCGTAGCGCACCCACCACGTGGCACCCACCATGCCGCCGCGTTTACTTCTTCTTCTGCAATTCCAGCATCTGCTCGGGCGTCACGGCAGGGTAACCCTGCGCGTCGTCGGGCACTTCGCTAAGGGCGGGGATCGGCACCAGCGGGCCGAGAAAACGCGGCTCGCGCTTAAAGATATAGAGATCCGCCAGCGCGCCTAAACGCGCGCCGAACTCGCGTACGCGCACCGACAGCATATTTTTCGGCGACGGCACCGCATAGCACTGCGCCTGGATGCCCATATGCAGCGCGATAAACAGCGCGCGCTCGCAATGGAAACGCTGGGTAATAATGATGAAATCGTTGGTATCAAACACCCGACGGGTGCGAACGATAGAATCGAGCGTGCGGAAACCGGCGTAATCCAGCACGATATCCGCCGGATCGACGCCTGCGGCTATCAAATCCTTGCGCATCGTCATCGGCTCGTTATAGCTCTGCTGGGCATTATCGCCGCTCAGCAGCAGGTAATTCACCTTGCCGCTGTTATAGGCGTTCAGCGCGCCCTGAATGCGGTAGCGGTAATACTGATTAATGACGCCGGTGCGATAATATTTGGCGGTGCCGAGCACCACGCCCACCTGCCGCCAGGGCAAATCCTGTAGCTCGTCATAGACGTAAGGCGCGGTTTTCCAGCTGATCCAGCGGTCGAGCAGCAGCGCTGTTAACAGCAGTACGCCAATCAGGGCCAGCAGGCTGTATAACAAACGCTTTAACATTCAGGCAGCTCGAAGCAAAAAGGAAAGAGATTCAAGGCTACTTTACCCGTCGGGCAAGAGCAAGAATCGAACGTCCGGTTGAAGCATTTTTCGTCACAGCGGGCAGGGCGCCCGCTGTGATATTTCAGGCGAGCGTAACCCGCTCAAGGCCGGTGAAGCCCAGCGCGTTCAGGGTCGCAGCGGTGGCATCACGCTGAACGATGGTCGCCTCGTTCAGTTCGGCAAGCGCGACGCGCTTGATATCCGCCCACGCGTAGCCGTTCAGGCTCAGCAGGTTCAGCGCAGCCTGCAAGGGCGGCAGCGAAGGGTTAAACGCCGCGTTTTCGGCATAGCTGCCGGTAAAGACCGCGCTGTCCCGGGTTTCAATCGCGAGCCCGGAAGGCGACTGGCTGTAAGGCGCATGGCTGCGGTTAGCCGCGGCGATCGCCGCCTGAGCCAGCGCGTCGCCCTCAATCGCATAGCCATGATTTTCGGTATCAAAAATCAGCGTCTTAATATCAAGATCGCGCGGGCCGAAGGCGTCCGGCAGGTAATCGCCAAGCTGTGAAGGCGCGCGCCCCGGCAGATTAATGCGAAGGGTAAGCCCGCTGTTCAGCTCATTCATAAACTGACGGCAGTGGCCGCACGGCGTGTAGTTAACGGTAATGGCCGCAAGACCGGTTTCGCCGCGCATCCAGGCGTGGGTAATGGCGCTCTGCTCGGCGTGAATGGTCTGCTGCATCGCCGCGCCGCGAAACTCCATGTTGGCGCCAAAATAGAGGCTGCCGCTCAGGCCGCGGGCCACAGCGCCCACATTAAAATGAGAAATCTCAGTCTGCGCGCAGGCGGCGGCTAAAGGCAGCAGCGCGAAGGCCAGCGCGTCATCATCCAGACCGCTCTGGCGGCGAATGTCAGCGACCTGTTCAGCGTTCAGCATCGCCGGGAAATGAATATCGGCAATCAGCGGCGCCAGCGCGGCTTGCAGCGCTGCCGGCAGCTGTGCGAAGGCAGTTTTAAAACGTGGGTGCATGGCAAAGCCTCAAAATAGATAACCAGAACCGTAGTTTACGGCGCTCCTGAGGCTTTATATGTGATTTAACTCTCACTGGCTATGCAACAAATGAAATTTAGAATGAAAATGCGCGACATATCGCATGTTTTAGCGCCATATCGCCAGAATAAGCGGGAACAAAAAAGGCGCCAGCAGTGACGTGATAATGCCGCAGATCACCAGCGCCAGCGAACTGAACGCGCCTTCCTGGTAATCCAGCTCCGCGCAGCGCGCCGTACCCAGGGCGTGCGAGGCGGTGCCCATCGCGAGCCCGCGTGCGGATTTGGTTTTTATTCGCATCACATTCAGCACGGCATGGCCGAACACCGCGCCGAGAATACCCACGAAAATCACGCAAACGGCGCTGATGGCAGGAATGCCGCCGAGGCTTCCGCCCACGGCCATCGCAATCGGCGTGGTCACGGATTTCGGCAGCACCGATGCCGCGATCTCCGGGCTGGCGCCCATTAACAGCGCAACAGAGGTGCCGGTGACCATCGCCACCACGCTCCCGGCGAAACAAATCGTGATAATCGATTTCCAGCGCGCGCGGATCTGGTGCAGCTGTTCATACAGCGGGAACGCCAGGGCCACCACGGCGGGTTGCAGTAAATCATTCAGAATGCGGCTGCCCTGAAAATAGCGCTCATAAGGAATATGCGCCAGCATCAGAAAAGGGATCAACACCACCATGCAGACCAGCAGCGGATTGAGCAACGGGCTTTTGAGACGCGCGGCAAGCTTACGGGCGGCGAAAAACACCAGCAGCGTCAGCGGCAGCGACCACCAGATATTCTGGATCATTTCTCACGGCTCCTTTCCTGGCCTACCACTTTGCGCTCGCCGTGCGCCAGATGCGCGCTCCAGCTCACCACCATAAACACCACCAGCGTACTGATAAAGCAGGAGACCACCACCGGGCCGAACTGCGCCTGCAGCACGTCGAAATATTGCATCACGCCAATACCCACCGGCACAAACAGCAGCGCCATATAACGGATCAGTAGATTGCAGGCGGGCTGAACCCACTTTGCAGGCAGGATCTGAAAGGCGAGCAGCACAAAAAGAATCAGCATGCCGATGATGCTGCCGGGGATAGTAATCGGCAGCAGCGCGGCAATCGCGATACCTGCATAGAGGCAGGCGTAAATCAAAATAAACGCGCGTACCAGTTGCCAGAGAGAAGTCAGCATTGTGCTCATAGGAGGTCACCTTTAAACCGAACGCATTCATCATACAATTAAAATGAAAACTGTGCTACCGATCACAGGAGCCAGCCCAGCATACCTAAACTTTCGAGTTGCCGCTCAGGTTCGCGGTAAGCCTTTCCGGGCCGCGTGAATTTTTTGCGCGGCGTTACGCAAACCGCTAATGATTCCCTTGAGGCTATAGATTACAATCTATAAAACGCTCCTTGCCGTTCACGGTAGTCGCTAACGTACAGGGAGGAGCGCCATGTGGACTATTTACCTCACTCATGAGTTTGAGTGCTGGCTCGCGACGCAACCGCAACCGTTGCAGGAGGATGTTCTGGCGGCGCTGGGGCTTCTGAAAATCAAAGGGCCGCACCTGGGGCGTCCCTATGCCGACACGCTTAAAGGCTCGCGTCACGCGGGTATGAAGGAATTACGGATCCAGCACGCCGGACGGCCCCTGCGCGCCTTTTACGCTTTTGATCCGCACCGTTACGCCATTGTGCTGTGCGCGGCGGATAAAAAAGGCAATGAAAAGCGGTTTTATCAGGTCATGCTGCGCGTTGCTGACAAACTGTTTAGCGACTATCTGACACACCGGGAGGTATAGATGAAGACGTTTGATGAAGTGCTGGCGGCGCAGACCCCGGAGGCCCGCGCGCGCATTGAAGAGAAAACGGCGCAGCTGCTGCTGGAAACCCACCTGTATGCGCTGCGCGAGGCGCTCAGCGTGTCGCAAACCGAGATGGCGCGCCAGATGGGCATCGCGCAGCCGTCGGTCGCGGCTATCGAACAGCGCGGCAACGAGATGAAAATCTCCACGCTGAAACGCTATGTCGAAGCGCTCGGCGGGACGGTGCGTCTGGATGTCGAGCTGCCGGACGGCCAGCGCTTCGGTTTTACGCTCTGAGTCCGCGCTCGCGCATTCCTTTCGGGGCGGCGAGGCGCTACCATAGCGCCTCTTTTTTTAACGGGTAGCGTTATGCGTGTTTTACTGGCGCCGATGGAAGGCGTGCTTGATTCTCTGGTGCGCGAACTGCTCACCGGCGTGAACGATTACGATCTCTGCATCACCGAGTTTCTGCGCGTGGTGGACAGCCTGCTGCCGGTGAAATCGTTTTATAAACTCTGCCCGGAGCTGCATCACGAGAGCCGCACGCCGTCCGGCACGCGGGTGCGTGTGCAACTGCTCGGCCAGCATCCGCAGTGGCTTGCGGAAAACGCCGCCCGCGCGGTGGCGCTGGGCTCCTGGGGCGTTGACCTCAACTGCGGCTGCCCGTCTAAGCTTGTGAACGGCAGCGGCGGCGGCGCCACGCTTCTAAAAGACCCGGATCTTATCTATCGCGGCGCGAAAGCGATGCGCGAAGCCGTGCCTGCGCACCTGCCGGTAACGGTGAAAATCCGTCTCGGCTGGGACAGCGGCGCGCGCCGTTTTGAAATCGCCGATGCCGTCCAGCAGGCGGGCGCGACGGAGCTGGTGGTGCACGGGCGCACTAAAGAAGATGGCTATAAAGCGGAGCGGATTAACTGGGCGGCGATTGGCGAAATCCGCGAGCGGTTGACGATCCCGGTTATCGCCAATGGCGAAATCTGGGATTACGCCAGCGCGCAGGCCTGCATGGCAGAGACGGGCTGCGACGCGGTGATGATAGGCCGCGGCGCGCTCAACGTGCCGAATTTAAGCCGCGTGATTAAATATAACGAGCCGCGTATGCCCTGGCCGGAAGTGGTGCAATTGCTGCAACAGTACACCCGGCTTGAGAAACAGGGCGATACGGGCATGTACCACGTAGCGCGCATCAAGCAGTGGCTGGGCTATCTGCGTAAAGAGTACGCCGAGGCGACAGAGCTTTTCCGCGAAATCCGCGCGTTAACCACCTCAGCGGCTATTGCCGACGCCATCAACCGTCACTGACGTTATTCGCCGTTCGCCACCAGCCGCTGAATAAACCCGCGCAACCACATCAACGCCGGATCGCTGTTATGGCGCTGATGCCAGAGCAGCGCCACCTCAAACGGCGGCACGTCGAGCGGCACCGGGCTCGACGTCAGTCCCCAGGCCGTCTGCCACATATCGCACAGCCCGGCGGGCACGGTCGCGAGCGCGGACATCTGCATCAGAAGACCAGGCAGGCCCGCGAAGTGCGGCGTGGTGTAACAAATGCGGCGGCTTTCTCCCTGACGCGCCAGCAGCGTGTCGATAAGGCTGCTGGTCGCCTCGCGGTACGTCACCATCAGGTGCGGTTCGCGCACGTAATCGCTGAGCGTCAGCGGTGCGGCGAGGCGGAGCTGCGAGGGGTGCCAGAGCGTCACGAAAGGCATACTGACCAGCACCTCGCGCTCCTGCCAGCGCGGCCCGGCCTGCGCCACGCTTATCGCCATATCCAGTTCGCCTTCTTCCAGGCGGCGCGGATCGCTAAACGGCGAGCTCGCCACCACGTTAAGCCGCAGGCCAGGCGCGGCCTCACGCAGCGCCGGGATCAATTGCGGCATCAGCCACATCTCCACCCAGTCGGTCATGCCAAGCGTAATAGTGGCGCTCGCCTGCTGCGGGTGGAATTCAGCCTGCTGAAACAGCGCCGACTGGAGCTGCTCCAGCAGCGGCATCAGCTCGCCATGCAGGGCGACGGCGCGCGCGGTCGGCTGCATCCGGTGGCCGCTGCGGATAAACAGCGGATCGTCGAACATATCGCGCAGGCGTGCGAGCGCGCCGCTGACCGCAGGCTGCCCGAGATGCAGTTTATCGGCCGCGAGCGACACGCTCTGCTCGCGAAACAGCACGGCGAAAGCGATGAGCAGGTTAAGGTCGATTTTGCGGAAATCGTTTTCTTTGATAGTCATTATGGCTCCAATCAATTGGAGTGATACTAGTGCGGCGTGGATACTTCAGCAAGATAAATCACCTGGAGAAATACCATGAAAACCGCCGCTACCTTACTGGCTCTTTTCACCGTCGCGCTGGGCGCGCCGCTGTGCGCGGCCCCGATGGCCGTCAACAACGCCCAGGCGCCGGGCTATTACCGCATGATGCTGGGCGACTGGCAGATAACGGCGGTGTCTGACGGCACCGTGACCATTCCCGCCGATAAACTGCTCACCCGCATCGCGCCCGACGCTCTCAACGCGCGCCTCGCCGATGACGCGCTGACGCCGCAGGTCGAAACCTCTATCAACGCCTATGTCATTAACACGGGCGATAAACTCATCCTGGTGGACACTGGCGCGGGCGCGCTGCTGGGGAATAACGGCGGTCATCTGCCGGAAAACCTGCGCGCCGCCGGTATCGATCCGTCGCAAATCGACACGGTATTGCTCACGCACGTTCACGCCGATCACTCCGGCGGCGTACAGCGCGACGGTAAACCGGTCTTCCCGAACGCCACCGTGCGGGTGGATCAGCGCGATCTCGATCTCTGGCTGAACCCGGCGCGCGAGAAGGAAGTAGAAGCCAGCCAGCGCCACACGTTTGCGGAATCTGAACGGTCGCTGCGCCCGGTGATCCGCGCCGGAAAGATGAAGGCGTTCCGCGCGCCCACGCAAATTATGCCCGGCATTGAAGCGCTGGCCGCGCCCGGTCACACGCCTGGCAGCGTTATCTATAAAGTGAGCCGCAGCGGCGAAACGCTGTTGCTGTGGGGCGACATTATCCATGTGAAAGCGGTGCAGATGCCGCAGCCGCAGGTGGCGATTCATTTTGACGTCAATCAGGACGAGGCGGTGGTCATGCGGGAGAAAACGCTGAACATGGCGGCGCAGAGCAATGCCTGGGTGGCATCGGCGCATATCGCGTTTCCGGGGATTGGGAAGATTAAAGCGCAGGGAGACGGGTATCGCTGGGTGCCGGTCAACTACAGCAGCCACGGCGCGAAGTAACGTAAAGGGCGCCGCGAACAGGCGGCGCCCGGTACATCAGAAGATCATTTTAAACACGCCCGTGACCACCAACAGCCCAATCAGAAAAATAATCAGTACCGCCCACAGAATGATTTTCATCACTTACTCCTTATTGTCTTTGCGGGATCTCGTTGATCCATGAAGGTAATTATCAGTATAGAAGCTCCTGCAAAGGCGGCAGAAAAAAGTGCGGATGGCGTTTTTCCCTCCCCGGTGCCGAATGTTCAGGCCTCGCTATACTTAACGCTTTAACGCAACTCCCGGAGGCACCATGAGTTCTGCAAACAAAGTGGCCATCGTCACCGCGTCAGATTCAGGCATCGGCAAGAAGTGTGCGGTTTTTCTCGCAAAGCAGGGGTTTGATATCGGCATTACCTGGCACAGCGATGATAAAGGCGCGAAAGAGACCGCGCAGGAAGTCGAAAGCCTGGGGCGGCGCGCCGAGCTTATCCAGCTCAACCTCAGTCATCTGCCGGAAGGCGCGAACGCCATCCAGACGCTTATCGATCGCTTCGGCCGTATCGACGCGCTGGTGAATAACGCGGGCGCGATGATCAAAAAGCCGTTTCTGGAGATGACGTTTGATGAGTGGCGCAGTATCCAGACGGTGGACGTGGACGGCGCGTTCCTGTGCTCGCAAATCGCCGCCAAAGCGATGGTGAAGCAGGGGCAGGGCGGGCGCATTGTGAATATCACCTCGGTGCATGAACATACGCCGCTGCCGGAGGCGAGCGCTTACACCGCTGCTAAACATGCGCTCGGCGGCCTGACCAAATCAATGGCGCTGGAACTCGTAGAGCATAATATTCTCGTGAATGCCGTCGCGCCCGGCGCTATCGCCACGCCGATGAACGATATGGAAGAGGGCGACGCGAAACCCGGCTCGATGCCGAATATCCCGATAGCGCGCCCTGGCGAAACCGATGAGATTGCCAGCATTGTCGCGTGGCTGTGCTCTGAGGGCGCCACCTACACCACCGGCCAGTCGTTTATCATCGACGGCGGGTTTACGCTTGCCAACCCGCAGTTTAAACCGAAGGCTTAATCCTCTCTGCTGCTGCGTTTACGCCACAGCCAGCGCAGCAGCAGCACAATGCCCACCGCCAGCGCCACCCATACCAGCTGTTTGAGATGATGATCGAGGCGATGCAGCCACGGCTCGATGACCTGTCCGCCCAGATAACCCAGCGTAGTGAACAGCGTCGCCCAGACCAGCGCCCCGAGAATATTCAGCGGCACAAAGAGCTTCGGCGGAACCCGGCTCGCGCCGATTAACAGCGGGCCGACAATGCGAAAGCCATACATAAAGCGCGTGCCAATCACAAACCACGCCGGATGGCGCTGAATAAGCGTCTGCGCACGGGCGATTTGCTTTTGCTTGCCGGAAAAGCGCTCAAGTGCCCGGGTGCCGAACCGACGGCCTAACAGGTAAAGCGCCTGGTCGCCAATCATGCCGCCGAGCGCCACCACCAGCACCACCAGCGGAAAGCGCAGCAGCCCTTCATGCGCCGCCACGCCGCCCAGCAGCGTGACCGTTTCGCCTTCGGCAAGGCTGCCCAGTAAGAGCGTCACATAACCGTACTGCTCAATCAGGTTATTGATATCCATAAATTCCACTTACTCCCGTTTGTCATACCTCTCTTCTCTTCGCGCCACGCGCGAAACCGAAAGTATAACGCGCCCGCCATACCCTGCTCGTACAACGGCCCACGTGTTTTTGTGCTGTTTACTTTTTAATCACGCAGGCTGGATTATACTTAAAGCACCCGTTCCGGGCGGCCTGTGTCAGGGGGCGTTATGAACCATGTCTGGGGGCTTCTGTCCCATCCTTTCCGCGAAATGCAGATGATTCGTCGCGAAAACGAAACCGTGTCGCATCACTATACCCACCACGTACTCATCATGGCGGCCATTCCCGTGCTGTGCGCGTTTATCGGCACCACCCAGATTGGCTGGGATTTCGGCGACGGCAATGTGGTGAAGCTGTCGCTCTTTACCGGTTTTTATCTGGCTGTGCTGTTCTATGCGCTGATGCTGGCCGGTGTGGCGGTCATGGGGCGGGTCATCTGGTGGATGGCGCGCGACTATCCGCGCCGCCCGTCGCTCGCAGGCTGTATGGTCTTTGCGGGCTATGTGGCGACGCCGCTCTTTTTAAGCGGCATCGTGGCGCTCTATCCGCTGGTGTGGCTCTGCGCGCTGGCGGGCACGCTGGCGCTGCTTTATACCGGCTATCTGCTGTATATCGGCATTCCGGCGTTTCTCAATATTAACCAGGAAGAGGGGCTGCGCTTTTCCGGTTCAACGCTGGCTATCGGCGTGCTGCTGCTGGAAGTGTTGCTGGCCCTGACGGTCCTGCTGTGGGGCTACGGTTATCGTCTGTTCTGACGCGTGCCGCCGGTCTAAAAAACCGGCGGCACCGCGCCCTGCGCTGAATCTTCTGTAGCGGGAAACGCGAAGGCCGGAGTATGATGCCCGCGCCAGCCATCAATAGCTTTTTCCATTGGTGGCGGTGCGTTTAATTACGCGCGTGAATTATTTTCCGAACTTTCGCCATGTCGACAAAAATTCGTCTTTCTCTGTTAAGTCTCGCGCTGCTGCTGGCCGCGCCGCTTTCCACCCCGGCGCTGGCCGCCGCGAAAGCCGCCGCGTCGCCTGTTGCCGCCGCCGAGCCGCAAATTGCTTCCGGCAGCGCCATGATAGTCGATCTGCGCACCAATGAAGTGCTGTTCTCAAGCCACCCGGATCTGGTGCGCCCGATCGCGTCGATTACCAAAGTGATGACCGCGATGGTCGTGCTCGACGCCAGTCTGCCGCTGGATGAGATGCTGACGGTGGATATCAGCCATACGCCGGAAATGAAAGGGATCTATTCGCGGGTGCGCTTAAACAGCCAGATCAGCCGTAAAAATATGCTGCTGCTGGCGCTGATGTCGTCGGAAAACCGCGCGGCGGCAAGCCTCGCGCATCACTACCCGGGCGGCTACGACGCGTTTATTCGCGCCATGAACGCCAAAGCGAAAGCGCTCGGCATGCGCAACACGCGCTTTGTGGAGCCGACGGGGCTGTCCATCCACAACGTCTCTACCGCGCGCGATCTCACGAAGCTGTTAATCGCGACCAAACAGTATCCGCTGATTGGCCAGCTCAGCACCACGCGCGAAGAGATGGCGACGTTCGCGAACCCGGCGTATACGCTGCCGTTTCGTAACACCAACCATCTGGTCTACCGCGATAACTGGAATATCCAGCTGACCAAAACCGGGTTTACCAACGCGGCGGGGCATTGCCTGATGATGCGTACGCTGATTAAAAACCGCCCGGTCACGCTGGTGGTGATGGACGCCTTTGGCAAATACACTCACTTTGCTGACGCCAGCCGTCTGCGTACCTGGCTTGAAACCGGCAAGGCGCAACCGGTGCCTGAAGCGGCGCTGAGCTATAAGCGCCAGAAAGCGGCGCAAATGGCCAATAACAGCGTCGAATAAGCTATTCCGGCAGCGTCCAGTCTCCCTGATTGAGCGGACGCTGCATAATCAGCGTGTCGCGCCAGCCGCCGAATTTAAACCCGACGCTGCGCAAACTCCCCACCACTTCAAACCCCAGCAGCCGGTGCAGACGCGTCGAGCCGCGATTATTTTCGCCATCGCCAATCACCGCCATCAGCTGACGCCACGGGCCTTGCTCGCAGCGCTCGATCAGCGCCTGCAACAGACGGCTGCCGATGCCGCGCCCGACCATGCTGGCGTCGATATAAATCGATTCTTCGAGGGTATAGCGATACGCAGGGCGCGGGCGCCAGGGCGAGGCATAACTGTAGCCGACCACGATGTCGTCGATCTCCGCCACAAGCCAGGGCAAATCCTGCTGCGTGACGGCGTTGACGCGCGCGCTCATCTCATCAAGGGTAGGGGGCGTTTCTTCAAAGGAAGCGCGACCGTGTTCGACATGCCAGCCGTAAATGGCGCAGATAGCCTCGATATCTTCCGGCGTAACGTCACGAATCGCGGCTTTTGACGCCGTGAGATTTTCCACAACAGCCATACCTGTATCCTCAAAGACATACCGCCGGAGGGCTCCGGCGGTATGGACGATATAGTATGCCTGTGCTTAAAAAGAATACAGCCTGCCAGAATCAGCGGGCGGTATGCTCGTCTGGCGTTTGTGCGATCCCGTCCGGCTCACCCCAGTATTTCTGCTTCGAGGTTTTGCCGATGCCGGGGTTCATGCTGTTGGTCGGGTCATTAGCCTTATAAAACTGTTTTAAGCTTTCCGGCGCTTCGTAGAGATGGCCGACGTTATGTTCCGCCGGGTATTGCGCGCCGCGCGCGCGCAGCAGCGCCAGCATCTCTTCTTTCAGCGCATGCGCATCCACGCCTTTTTTGACGATGTAATCCTGATGGAAAACATGGCAGAAGAAGTGGCCGTAATAGAGCTTGTGCACGAGTTTGCTGTCGATCTCCGGCGGCAGGTGTTCGAACCACTCGGTATCGTTGCGTCGCAGCGCGATATCCAGCGCCAGAATATCTTCCACCTCGTCGGCGTGCACCGCGTGATAACGCACCGCCGCGCCCGCCGCCGCAAAGCGGTGGAGAAACGCTTTGCTGCCTTCTTCTGCCGTGCAGGCGAAGAAATCGCCTTCGGCCTCTTTAAAGAAGCTCGTCAGCCAGCTGCGCGCTTCTTCAATGCCGTCGCCCGCCATTTTAAGCAGCAGATGATGCTCATATTTATCGCGCCAGCTTTTCATGCGCGGCGGCAAATGACCGGGGAATAACCCGCCCAGTTTTTGCATCACGCGGTCGGTAAAGTGCGGTTTGATGAACGGCACTTTCTCAAGCCAGGCGTCGGTGCGGCCTTTAGTCGTGAAGAAGAACGGCATTTTGTCGGTGCCGAGTTTGTTGATCATCAGGAACGTGTCTTTCCCGTAGCGCTCGGCGATGTCGTAGATATCGCGATGCATATATTCGCCCGCGACCGGCAGACTCTGGAAATTCGCGAGAATATGACGGCGAATATGGGTCAGCACGTCAGGCTGATTGGTGCCGATATAAAACACCTCCTGGCGTTTTTCGGCTTCGAACGTATCGAGACGCACCGCGAACACGGCAAGCTTACCGGCGCAGCCGGAGGCTTCAAAGAGCCGCTCCGGGTTGGCGTTGTAGCGCGCCGGGCTGTCGGCTTCGATATCGCGCACGCGCTCAATATAATGACGATCGGAAGCCTGGCGCTCGTCATGGCGCACGGCGGTCGGATCAATGCGGTCATCGTCAAGGCGGCCCAGGATCTGCTCCGGCGTCTGGCCGAGATCGATGCCCAGATGATTCACCAGACGCAGCCGCCCGGTGTCGTCTATCTGCGCGAACAGCGCCATTTCGGTATAGGCGGGGCCGCGATGCACCAGCGCGCCGCCGGAATTATTACAGATGCCGCCCATCACCGAGGCGCCGATGCACGAGGAGCCAATCACCGAGTGCGGCTCACGTCCGAGCGGCTTCAGCGCGCGCTCCAGCTGCCAGAGCGTGGTGCCGGGGTAAGCGAGGATCTGCTCGCCGTTATCCAGCAGGTGCAGCTTATCGAGGCGCAGCGTACTGATAATAATAATGTCGCGATCGTAGTCGTTGCCGTTCGGCGTCGAGCCTTCCGTCAGGCCGGTGTTGGCCGCCTGCATCAGAATTATTTTGTCGCTGGCGACGCAAACTTCCAGAACGCGCCATAATTCCAGCAGCGTACCGGGAAAAACGACGGCCAGCGCCTCGCCCTGACCTGAGCGAAAGCCTTTGCGGTAACGGGCGGTTTTGGCCGGGTCGGTGAGAAGATGGCTGGCGCCGGTAATGCGGGTCAGCTCCGCGATAACCTCATGGTTACCGGAGGTTGGTGTCAGGGTCATGTTCCACTCCTTGTGGCAGAGAAAACGCACGTCTCTAAGCATAGCCGCGAATTTCTCAACGAGTCCGAAAAGGTTGAAAAATCAGCGTATAAACTTGCGTTTGGCTTCTTCCCTGCTAAGGCTTATGGCACACTGCACACCTTATATTTGTTGTGGCGGCAACGTTGCGGCTGCGTCTAAAAGAGAGTTAATCCTATGAAATGGCTTTGTTCTGTGGGTATGGCCGTGAGCCTTGCGCTGCAACCGGCCCTGGCGTCTGAACCGTTTGGCGACCATCCGCTGACGCCCGAAGCGCGGGATGCGTTCGTCACCGATTTACTCAAAAAAATGACGGTCGATGAGAAAATCGGCCAGCTGCGTCTGATAAGCGTCGGGCCGGATAACCCGAAAGAAGCGATTCGGGACATGATCAAAGAAGGCCAGGTCGGCGCGATTTTCAACACCGTGACCCGCCAGGATATCCGCGCGATGCAGGATCAGGTAATGCAGCTTAGCCGCCTGAAAATTCCGCTGTTTTTCGCCTACGACGTGCTGCACGGTCAGCGCACCATTTTCCCGAACAGCCTCGGGCTTGCCTCCTCGTTTAACCTCGACGCGGTAAAAACCGTGGGCCGCATATCGGCGTATGAAGCCGCCGACGACGGCCTCAACATGACCTGGGCGCCGATGGTCGACGTCACGCGCGACCCGCGCTGGGGCCGCGGCTCTGAAGGGTTCGGCGAAGATACCTATCTCACCAGCATGATGGGTAAAACGATGGTTGAGTCGATGCAGGGCAAAAGCCCGGCGGACCGCTATTCCGTCATGACCAGCGTGAAACACTTCGCCGCTTACGGCGCGGTGGAGGGCGGGAAAGAGTACAACACCGTCGATATGAGTTCCCAGCGTCTGTTCAACGACTACATGCCGCCCTATAAAGAAGCGCTCGACGCGGGCAGCGGCGGCGTGATGATCGCGCTGAACTCACTGAACGGCACGCCGGCGGCCTCCGACGGCTGGCTGCTGAAAGATCTGCTGCGCGGCGACTGGGGCTTTAAAGGCATCACGATCTCCGACCACGGCGCTATCAAAGAGCTGATTAAACACGGTACGGCGTCCGATCCGGAAGACGCGGTGCGCGTGGCGATTAAATCCGGCGTCGATATGAGTATGGCGGATGAGTACTACAGCAAATACCTGCCGAATCTTATCAAGAGCGGCAAAGTCTCTATGGAAGAGCTCGACGACGCTACCCGTCACGTGCTGAACGTCAAATATGACATGGGGCTGTTTAACGATCCGTACAGCCATCTGGGGCCGAAAGACTCTGACCCGAAAGACACCAACGCCGAAAGCCGTCTGCACCGCGACGACGCGCGCAACGTGGCGCGCGAAAGCCTGGTGCTGCTGAAAAACCGTCTTGAAACGCTGCCGCTGAAAAAATCCGGCACCATCGCGGTGGTCGGGCCGCTGGCCGACAGCAAACGCGACATGATGGGCAGCTGGTCTGCCGCAGGCGTGGCTGACCAGTCCGTGACGCTGCTTCAGGGTATGAAAAACGTGGCGGGCGATAAGGCGAAAATTCTGTTCGCCAAAGGCGCTAACGTGACCGACGATAAAGGCATCGTCGACTTCCTGAATCTCTACGAGCCAGCGGTGGTGGTGGATAAACGCACGCCAAAAGAGATGATCGACGAGGCGGTAAACGTCGCGAAGCAGTCTGACGTGGTCGTGGCGGTCGTGGGCGAAGCGCAGGGCATGGCGCATGAGGCATCCAGCCGCACCGATCTCACCCTTCCGCAGAGCCAGCGTGACCTTATCAGCGCGCTGAAAGCGACTGGCAAACCGCTGGTGCTGGTGCTGATGAACGGCCGTCCGCTGGCGCTGGTGAAAGAAGACCAGCAGGCCGATGCGATTCTGGAAACCTGGTTTGCCGGAACCGAAGGTGGTAACGCCATCGCCGATGTGCTGTTTGGCGATTACAATCCGTCAGGCAAGCTGCCTATCTCTTTCCCGCGCTCGGTCGGGCAGATCCCGGTGTACTACAGCCATCTCAACACGGGCCGTCCGTACAACCCGGAAAAACCGAACAAATATACCTCGCGCTACTTTGATGAAGCCAACGGCCCGCTCTATCCGTTCGGTTACGGCCTGAGCTACACCACGTTCAGCGTCTCCGATGTGAAGCTTTCCGCGCCGACCATGAAGCGCGACGGCAAAGTAACCGCCAGCGTGACGGTGACCAACACCGGCAAGCGCGAAGGCGCGACTGCGGTGCAGATGTATCTCCAGGACGTTACGGCTTCCATGAGCCGTCCGGTGAAACAGCTGCGTGGCTTTGAAAAAGTGACCCTCAAGCCGGGCGAAACCCAGACCGTCAGCTTCCCTATCGATATTGACGCGCTGAAATTCTGGAACCAGCGCATGAAATATGACGCTGAGCCAGGCAAATTCAATGTCTTC
Source organism: Cronobacter turicensis (assembly GCF_041222865.1). Taxonomy (NCBI): domain Bacteria; kingdom Pseudomonadati; phylum Pseudomonadota; class Gammaproteobacteria; order Enterobacterales; family Enterobacteriaceae; genus Cronobacter; species Cronobacter turicensis. The sequence goes on from NZ_CP165997.1 coordinate 1,447,751, forward strand.
ATCGGGCTGGATTCCGCCCGCGTGAAGCAGGGCGAATTTGAACTGCTGTAAGCTGCTGTCGATTGTCAGAGGGCCGGGAAACCGGCCCTTTTTTATGGCATTCGGCCGTTAAAAAATGCCATTTCCCGTCTTTTCCCTTTCCCCCTGAGATTTATCAACTACGCTTTTCTCTTAAGCCCTTAGCGAAGCGGATAAAAGAGGAAAATCATGAGGCTAAAACTCTGGAGCGCGGCAGGTCTGTTACTGCTGGCGGCAGGCGCGCAGGCGGCCGAGCCGGTGAAAGTGGGCTCGAAAATCGACACCGAAGGCGCGCTGCTTGGCAACATTATTCTGCAGGTGCTGGACAGCCACGGCGTGAAAACGGTCAACAAAATCCAGCTGGGCACCACACCCGTGGTGCGCGGGGCGATAACGTCTGGCGAGCTGGATATCTACCCGGAATACACCGGCAACGGCGCGTTTTTCTTTAAGCAGGAGAACGATCCGGCCTGGAAAAACGCACAGCAGGGCTATGACAAAGTCAAAAAGCTCGACGCCGAGCAGAATAAGCTTATCTGGCTGACGCCCGCGGCGGCGAACAACACCTGGACCATCGCGGTACGTCAGGATCTGGCGCAGAAAAACAAACTGACCTCGCTTGCCGATCTCAGCCGTTACCTTAAAGACGGCGGCACGTTCAAACTTGCCGCCTCGGCGGAATTTATCGAGCGCCCGGACGCGCTGCCAGCCTTTGAAAAAGCCTACCAGTTTAAACTGAATCAGGATCAGATGCTGTCGCTCGCGGGCGGCGATACCGCGGTGACCATCAAAGCGGCGGCCCAGCAAACCTCCGGCGTTAACGCCGCGATGGCGTATGGCACCGACGGCCCGGTAGCGGCGCTCGGTCTGCAAACGCTCACCGATCCTAAAGGCGTTCAGCCGGTTTACGCGCCAGCGCCCGTCGTGCGTGAGGCGGTACTGAAGGCGTACCCGGAGATGGCGCAGTGGTTTGAGCCGGTCTTTAAAGCGCTGGATGAGAAAACGCTCCAGGAACTGAATGCGCAAATCGCGGTAGAAGGGCTCGATGCCGGTAAAGTGGCGTCGCAGTGGCTTAAAGAAAAAGGACTGGTGAAATAACGCCTCCGGCGTTTGCCTGCGGGACACGTTTTGTCAATCAGATGCCATAACCGGGTGCTGGTGCTGCTGGCGGTCTTGCTGGCCGCCGCCGCCCTGTTGCCCTTTTTAAATTACGCGCCGAACCGGCTGGTGTCCGGCGCGCCGCTCGGTCTCTCCGGGCTTTTTCCTGCCATCGCGCCTGCCTTGTGGGCGCTGCCGCTTTTACTCTGTCTGCTCGCCTGCGTGCCCGGAAAACCAGGGGCGCTGCTGATTCTTATTGCCGCGCAGGCGCTCTTTATCACGCTGCTGTTTGTGACGGGCGATGAGGCGGCGCGACTGGCTGAAACCGGCAGTCGTCTGGCGCGGACCTCGCCCGGCAGCGGCCTGTGGCTGATGCTTGCGGTCTCGTTACTCGCCGCAAGCGACGCCATCGGCAGGCTGACGCGCCAGCCGCTCTGGCGCTGGCTGCTACAGGCGCAGATCTGGATGGCGCCGCTCTGGCTTCTGCTGAGCGGTCATTTCGATGCGCTGTCGCTTCTTAAAGAATACGCCAACCGCCAGACGGTGTTTGATGACGCCGCCGCGCGCCACCTGACGCTGATTTTCGGCACGCTGGCGCCCGCGCTTGTCATCGGCTTGCCGCTCGGGATCCTGTGTCACCGGCGCCCGCGCTGGCAGCCCGGTCTGTTCGCCGCGCTCAATATTATTCAGACGGTGCCGTCGGTGGCGCTGTTCGGTCTGCTGATGGCCCCGCTCGCCGGGCTGGCGCAGGCATTTCCGGCGCTCGGCGCGCTGGGCGTCTCCGGCACCGGGCTTGCGCCTGCGCTGATTGCGCTCACGCTCTATGCGCTGCTGCCGCTGGTGCGCGGCGTGGTGGCGGGGCTTGGGCAGGTGCCCGACGCGGTGCGGGAGAGCGCCCGCGGAATGGGCATGTCCGCCTGGCAGCGCTTCTGGCATGTCGATGTGCCGCTGGCGCTGCCCGTCTGGCTGCGCAGCCTGCGGGTGGTGGCGGTGCAGACGGTCGGCATGGCGGTCGTTGCCGCCCTGATTGGCGCAGGCGGCTTCGGGGCGCTGGTATTTCAGGGATTACTCAGCAGCGCGCTCGATCTGGTGCTGCTCGGGGTGATCCCGGTCGTGGCGCTGGCGGTAGTGCTGGACGCGCTGTTTACGCTCGCCATCGGCGCGCTGGAGACGAAACGAGATGATTGAATTTCAGCAGGTCAGTAAATTTTATGACGGCGGCGCGGCGGTAAAAGATTTAAGCCTGACGTTCGCCGAAGGCGCGTTTTCGGTGCTTATCGGCACCTCCGGCTCCGGTAAATCCACCACGCTGAAGATGATTAATCGTCTGGTGGAGCACGACGCAGGCGAGATCCGCTTCGCGGGCGAGGAAATCCGTCAGTTTTCGCCCGAGGCGCTGCGCAGGCGCATGGGGTATGCGATTCAGTCGGTCGGGCTGTTCCCGCACTGGACGGTGGCGCAAAACGTCGCCACGGTGCCGCAGTTGCTGAAGTGGCCGAAGGCACGCATTCAGGCGCGGGTCGATGAACTGCTCGCGCTACTTGGGCTCGCGCCTGAAGCATTTCGCGATCGCTACCCGCATCAGCTCTCCGGCGGGCAGCAGCAGCGGGTCGGCGTGGCGCGCGCGCTGGCGGCCGACCCGGAGGTATTGCTGATGGACGAGCCGTTCGGCGCGCTCGACCCGGTGACGCGCAGCGCGCTGCAACAGGAGATGCGCCGCATTCATCAGCTGCTCGGACGCACCATTGTGCTGGTCACGCACGACATCGACGAGGCGCTCGGGCTTGCCCAGCATCTGGTGCTGATGGATAACGGCGAAGTGGTGCAACAGGGCGCGCCGCTGACGCTGCTCACCGCGCCGCGCAATGATTTCGTGCGTGATTTTTTCGGGCGCAGCGAGCTTGGCGTGCGATTGCTGTCGCTCAAACAGGTGGCGGAATTTATCGAGCCTGGCACAGGCGAGGGCGCGCCGGTGGCGGACACCTTAACGCTGCGCGAGGCGATGTCGGTATTTGTCGAGCGCCAGTGCGAGGCGCTGTCGGTAGTGGACGCGCAAGGCGCGCACCGCGGCGTGCTGCGCTTTCGTCATCTGGTGAATCAGCGGGAGGCGCGGGGTGAATAGACTGCGCGATCCGCTGCTCTGGCTGGCGCTGTTGTTTGTCGCGCTGTTACTGGCGATGCCGCACAGCGAAGGACTGTTTCACTGGCTGCTTCCGGGGCTGTCGCGCCCGGTCTATCTGCAGGAGAGCTTTGTCGCGCTTACGCTCTCGCATCTCGGCCTGGTGGCGGTCGCGGGCGCGGTGTCGGTCGCCTGCGGCGTCGCGGTGGGGATTGCGGTAACGCGCCCGTGGGGACGCGAGTTCCGCTCGCTTGCCGAAACGCTCGCCGCCGCCGGGCAGACATTCCCGCCGGTGGCGGTGCTGGCGATTGCCGTGCCGGTGATGGGCTTCGGACGGGAGCCTGCGATTGTCGCGCTCATTCTTTACGGCCTGTTGCCCGTTTTGCAGGGGACGCTCGCGGGCCTGAGCGCGGTGCCGGAAGATGTGAAAGAGGTGGCGCGGGGCGTCGGCATGAGCCGCACTCAGATCTTACGCAAAGTGGAATTGCCGCTGGCGTTTGGAGTGATGCTCGCCGGGATCCGTACGTCGGTGATTATTAATATCGGCACGGCCACCATCGCCTCGACCGTGGGCGCCAGCACGCTCGGCACCCCGATTATCATCGGCCTGAGTGGGTTTAACACGGCATATGTGATTCAGGGCGCGGTGCTGGTGGCGCTGGCGGCGGTCCTGGTGGACCGGCTCTTTGAGCGCCTGGCGCGGGTTATGAACCGGAATGCAGGATAACGGTGTAGCCGGCCAGCATAACGCCGCCGATACCCCCGATGGCCATCAGGACCATGCCGGTGATAAGCCCGATTCTGACTAATTTCATGCGTTGCTCCTTATGTTAACCGCGTAATTATACGGTGAAGCGCGACTGTTAATGAACCTTTAAATCGTTTCCGGCTCATGGAGTGAAAAGATGGCGTGTCCCTGTTGATGCCAGGCGGCGATTTGCTCGAGCTGACGCGCCGCGGGCAGCTCTCCGCACCACACCAGCAGCGTTTTGCCAGGAAACAGCTCCGGGCGCAACTGCACCAGCGGCTGCGCCAGCACATCCACCCGCCAGCCTTTCTGCACCGCCACCCAGGCTGCGAGCCAGACCTGCGTCGCATCCTGATGATTCCAGCCGACCACCAGCGCGTCGTTGCCGGGCTTTTTCCATGCCGATTGCAGACAGAGCGCGATGTAGTTAATCAGAATACCGTCAAGAAGGCTTAACAGGGCATGCAGCGTGGCATGCTGTAACTGCATCCGGCGGCGCAGCGGGGTATAGAGATGGCGCACCAGCATCTGGGCCGGGTAGTCGCGCCCAAGCTCGCTCACCCAGTGACGCACCTGGCCTGGATTGCCGCTGCGCAGTTTCGCGAGCAGCATCTCCTGTCGCTCGCGCCAGCCTTCCGGCTCATCGGCACCGTCCTCGCAGAGCAGCGTTTTAACTTTACTGACCTGGACGCCTTGCTCAATCCAGTGTTTGATTTCGCGAATGCGGTCGATGTCCGCCTCGCTGAACAGACGGTGGCCGCCGTCGGTGCGTACGGGTTTGATCAGTCCGTAACGGCGCTGCCACGCGCGCAGCGTCACAGGGTTTACTTCGCAGAGATCGGCCACTTCGCCAATCGTATATAACGCCATACTGGTTCTCTTCGGGAAATGTTACCCGTTAAATGTAGTAGGTGATGCACGAACCGGGAAAAAGAGTTTGTATCCTGTATCCTGGCGACAAAAGGCGAAAACCACGGCGCAGGACGAAAAAAGGGGAGATATGCATCTCCCCTCGGTTTATGGCGCGGCTGGCGCGTTGGGCGTCAGGTTATTTCACCTGCTGACCCGGCTTCGCGCCGCTGTCCGGGCTCAGCAGGAAGATATCTTTCCCGCCAGGACCTGCGGCCATTACCATGCCTTCAGAAATACCGAAGCGCATTTTGCGCGGCGCGAGGTTCGCCACCATCACCGTCAGACGGCCAATCAGCGCCTGCGGGTCCGGGTAGGCGGAGCGGATGCCGGAGAAGACGTTGCGTTTTTCGCCGTCGAGATCCAGCGTCAGGCGCAGCAATTTGTCGGAGCCCTCAACGAACTCCGCGTTTTCAATCAGCGCCACGCGCAGGTCGATTTTCGCGAAATCGTCAAACGTGATGGTCTCCTGAATCGGGTTATCCGCCAGTTCGCCGGTCGCAGGCGCCGCAGCCGCTTTCACTTCTTCCCTGGAGGCTTCCACTAACGCTTCCACCTGTTTCATCTCAATACGGTTATAGAGCGCTTTGAAGCTGTTCACTTTATGGCCGAGCAGCGGGGCGTTAACGCCGTCCCAGGTCAGCTCGACATTCAGGAACGCCTCGGCGCGCGCACACAGCTCCGGCAGTACCGGCTTCAGGTACGTCATCAGCACGCGGAACAGGTTAATGCCCATAGAGCAGATCGCCTGCAGATCGGCGTCGCGGCCTTCCTGTTTAGCAACCACCCACGGGGCCTGCTCGTCAACGTAGCGGTTCGCCAGATCGGCAAGCGCCATGATTTCACGGATTGCTTTACCGAATTCACGGCTCTCCCACGCCTCGCCAATCACGGCAGCCGCGTCGGTGAAGGTTTTGTAGAGCGCCGGGTCAGCCAGTTCCGCGGCTAATTCGCCGTCAAAACGTTTGGCGATAAAGCCCGCGTTGCGCGACGCCAGGTTGACCACTTTATTGACGATATCCGCGTTCACGCGCTGCACGAAATCTTCCAGATTCAGGTCGATATCGTCGATGCGTGACGAGAGTTTCGCCGCGTAGTAATAGCGCAGGCTGTCGGCGTCGAAATGGTTCAGCCAGGTGCTGGCCTTGATGAACGTGCCGCGCGATTTGGACATTTTCGCGCCGTTGACCGTCACATAGCCGTGCACAAACAGGTTGGTCGGTTTGCGAAAACCGCTGCCTTCCAGCATCGCCGGCCAGAACAGGCTGTGGAAATAGACGATATCTTTACCGATGAAGTGATACAGCTCGGTGGCGGAGTCTTTTTTCCAGTACTCCTCGAAGCTTTGGGTATCGCCGCGCTTGTCGCACAGGTTTTTGAACGACCCCATGTAGCCGATAGGCGCATCCAGCCAGACGTAAAAATATTTGCCCGGCGCGTTCGGGATTTCAAAGCCGAAGTAAGGCGCGTCACGGGAGATATCCCACTGTTGCAGTCCGGATTCAAACCACTCCTGCATTTTGTTCGCCACCTGCTCCTGGAGCGCGCCGGAGCGGGTCCACGCCTGCAGCATTTCGCTGAATGACGGCAAATCGAAGAAGAAGTGTTCAGAATCACGCATCACCGGCGTCGCGCCGGAGACCACCGATTTCGGTTCGATAAGCTCGGTCGGGCTGTAGGTTGCGCCGCAGACTTCGCAGTTATCGCCGTACTGATCCGCAGATTTACATTTCGGGCAGGTGCCTTTCACGAAACGGTCCGGCAGGAACATGCCTTTCTCAGGATCGTAGAGCTGCGAAATGGTACGGTTTTTAATAAAGCCGTTCTCTTTCAGGCGGGTGTAAATCAGCTCCGACAGCACGCGGTTTTCGTCGCTGTGCGTAGAGTGATAGTTGTCGTAGCTGATGTTAAAGCCCGCGAAATCGGTCTGATGCTCTTTGCTCATCTCGGCAATCATCTGCTCCGGCGTGATGCCAAGCTGCTGGGCCTTGAGCATGATGGGCGTGCCGTGGGCGTCGTCGGCGCAGATGAAGTTAACCTCGTGGCCGCGCATTCGCTGGTAACGGACCCAGACATCAGCCTGGATGTGCTCCAGCATATGGCCGAGGTGGATGGAGCCGTTGGCGTACGGCAGCGCGCACGTTACCAGAATTTTCTTCGCGACTTGAGTCATAGTGAGTATTACGTCTTCTGTGGCAAATGGGGCAGTCATAGTACCCGAATCCACCCGCGTTGAGTACCGCGCGGCGGTAAAAGCGCGCAAAAAAGCAGACGAAATAGCGGCCTACGGCGAGGCGATGAGCCGCCAGGAATAACACGCGCGAGGGATTCTGAATGGCGGGCGTCCGTGGGATGGATATCAGTGAGGCTGGCGCTAATGCTTTAAAGGTGGGCTGCGTTTTTAAAGCGTATCGCAATCGGATAAAAAAGGACTGCTCGCCAGATATGAAAACGTTATCGGCTATTTTCCTGATGTCGCTGGTTAATTTAACTGGCTGCGTGGCTGACCAGGCGACGTTTAATCGCGCCGGCGACGTGCGCATTATCAATGGCGAGGTTTGTATTTATACCGCGCAGGCCGGGCCGGGGGATGTCTTCACGCAGTATGCGGTTTATTCCAGCCATGACCCAAACCCAAAGCGCCACGCGGTGCTTTTACCTGCGTATCAGACCTGTCTGCCGAACGGCGCTTACCAGAAGGGTGAAGCGTGGGTGGCAGAGTATGTGCTGATGAAGCCGGGCGGTGAACTGCAAAAATACGCCGTATCGTTTATCGCGCCCTGAAGCCAGACGCCTGCTGATCTGCATAAGCGCACATCAGGCCAGGCTCAGCGGGCGTTTAATGTCGTCTTACTCCCCACGACTCTGTTATGATTCTATGACTGCAATTTATTAACATCAGAACAACAAAGGAGTCGGGATGAATTCGCAATCCCAGGCCAAATCCCCCGAGGCGCTGCGTGCGCTGGTCGCCGGGACGTTAGCCAATTTCCAGCACCCCACCCTGAAGCACAACCTCACGGCGCTGAAAGCGCTGCATCATGTCGCCTGGCTTGATGACACCATCCATGTCGAACTGCTGATGCCGTTCGCCTGGCGCAGCGGTTTTGAGGAGCTGAAAGAGCAGGTGAGCGCCGAGCTGCTGCATTTAACCGGCGCGAGCGCGATCGACTGGAAGCTGTCCCACAGCATCGCCACCTTAAAACGCGTGAAAAACCAGCCGGGCGTGAACGGTGTGAAAAACATCATCGCGATCAGCTCCGGCAAGGGCGGGGTAGGGAAATCCTCTACTGCCGTCAACCTGGCGCTGGCGCTGGCGGCGGAAGGCGCCAAAGTGGGCATTCTGGATGCCGATATCTACGGCCCGTCGGTGCCGACGATGCTGGGCGCGGAAGGCGAACGCCCGACCTCGCCGGACGGCACGCACATGGCGCCGATTATGTCTCACGGTCTTGCCACCAACTCCATCGGTTACCTGGTGACCGACGATAACGCCATGGTGTGGCGTGGTCCGATGGCGAGCAAAGCGTTGCTGCAACTGCTGCAGGAAACCATGTGGCCGGATCTCGACTATCTGGTGCTGGATATGCCGCCGGGTACCGGCGACATTCAGCTGACGCTTGCCCAGAACATCCCGGTGACCGGCGCGGTGGTGGTGACCACGCCGCAGGACATCGCGCTTATCGACGCCAAAAAAGGCATCGTGATGTTTGAAAAAGTGGAAGTGCCGGTGCTTGGCATCGTTGAGAACATGAGTATGCATATTTGCAGCAACTGCGGTCATCACGAGCCGATTTTCGGCACCGGCGGCGCGCAGAAGCTGGCGGAAACCTACCGTACCCAGTTGCTGGGACAGATGCCGCTGCATATTACGCTGCGTGAAGATCTCGACCGCGGCCAGCCGACCGTGGTCTCCCGCCCGGAGAGCGAGTTCACCACCATTTACCGCCAGCTGGCGGGCCGTGTGGCGGCGCAGCTCTACTGGGAAGGCGAAGTGATCCCGGGCGATATCGCGTTTCGCGCGGTGTGATGCCGGGTCGTTGTCGCTAAAATGAAACACGCCTCCCACGGGAGGCGTTTTTTATGGATCAGGGTTTGCGAAAATGCAGGAGCACATAGGCGCCTTCCGGGGCGTCGCCGTGTCCTTCCTCCACCCAGCCGTGACGGGCGTAAAAGCGCAGCGCGCGCGCGTTTTTCTCCATACATTTCAGCGCGCCGGTGCTGGTGAACCGCGCCTGCACGGCCTCCAGCAGCGCCGCGCCGACGCCGCGCCCCTGGGCGTCTGGCGCCACAAAGAGATGATGCAGAAAGTTGTCATTCTCAGCGATGGACGCGAACCCCAGCCGGTGGCCATCCTCCTGCGCCACGAGAATCGTTTCGCCGAGTGTGTCGGCGTCAAAATCCTCCAGTCGCCATTCGCTGGGGTCAAGCCACGGCCATCCCTCGCGGCGGGCGTGCAAATAGAGCGTGCGTAAAAACGGGCGATCGCTCTCCTCCCAGGGTCTAATCTCCATAACGGTCTCCTTCATCAGCGACGCTGACCTGTTCTTTTTTTGGTTTGCTTCATAGAAAGTTATGGCACAGCAGCGTATTTTACGCGCTCTTAATTGTCAGAGCGGAGCGTGGACGTGTACGAGTTCAATCTGGTGTTATTGCTGCTCCAGCAGATGTGCGTGTTTCTGGTGATCGCCTGGCTGATGAGCAAAACGCGGTTGTTTATTCCGCTGATCCAGGTGTCGATTCGCCTGCCGCATAAGCTGTTGTGCTACGTCACGTTCTCCGGTTTCTGCATTATGGGCACGTATTTCGGGCTGCATATCCAGGATTCCATCGCCAATACCCGCGCGATTGGCGCCGTCATGGGCGGCCTGCTCGGCGGGCCGCTGGTGGGCGGCCTGGTGGGGCTCACCGGCGGTCTGCATCGCTATTCGCTCGGCGGCATGACCGCGCTGAGCTGCATGGTGTCAACGATTGTCGAAGGGCTGCTCGGCGGGATCGTCCACAGCTGGCTGATTCGTCGCGGGCGCACCGATAAAATCTTTAACCCCTTTACCGCAGGCGCGATTACGCTGGTGGCGGAGATGGTCCAGATGGGCATTATTCTGCTGATTGCCCGCCCGTTCGGCGACGCGCTGCATCTGGTGCAAAACATCGCCGCGCCCATGGTGGTCACGAATACCGTCGGGGCTGCGATGTTCATGCGCATTCTGCTCGACAAGCGCGCCATGTTTGAGAAATACACCACGGCGTTTTCCGCCACCGCGCTGAAGGTCGCCTCTGCGACAGAAGGGATCCTGCGCCAGGGGTTTAACGTCGAAAACAGCATGAAAGTGGCGCAGGTGATTCGCCAGGAGCTGGAGATAGGCGCGGTCGCCATTACCGATCGCGAACAACTGCTGGCCTTTACCGGCATCGGTATGGATCACCATCTGCCCGGCAGCCCCATTTCGTCGCCCTGGACGCTGCGGGCGATCGATTCCGGCGAAGTGGTCTACGCCGACGGCAACGAAGTACCGTACCGCTGTTCGCTGCACCCGAACTGTAAGCTCGGCTCGACGCTGGTGATCCCGCTGCGCGGCGAGAACCGCAAGGTGGTCGGCACCATCAAGCTGTATGAGCCCAAGCACCGTCTGTTCAGCTCGATTAATCGCACGCTGGGAGAAGGGATCGCGCAACTGCTTTCCGCGCAAATCCTGGCGGGCCAGTATGAGCGCCAGAAGCAGTTGCTCACCCAGTCGGAGATCAAGCTGCTGCACGCCCAGGTGAACCCGCATTTCCTGTTTAATGCGCTGAACACGCTGATGGCGGTGATCCGCCGCGACAGCGATCAGGCCTGCCAGCTGGTGCAATATCTCTCGACATTTTTCCGCAAAAACCTCAAGCGCCCGACGGATGTGGTGTCGCTCGCCGATGAAATCGACCATGTGAACGCGTATCTGCAAATCGAACAGGCGCGGTTTCAGTCGCATTTACAGGTGAGCATGAACCTGCCCGATGAACTGCGCCATATCCGGCTGCCCGCGTTTACGTTGCAGCCGATTGTCGAGAACGCCATTAAACACGGCACCTCGCAGCTTTTAGGCCCCGGCGAAATCGCCCTGCGCGCCAGCCGCGACGATGAGCATCTGGTGCTGGAAATTGAAGACAATGCCGGGCTCTATCAGCCCAACGCCGCGAGCAACGGCCTTGGCATGAGCCTGGTGGATAAACGACTGCGCGCGCGCTTCGGCGACGAGTGCGGCATTTCGGTCGCCTGTGAACAGGACCGCTTTACCCGGATTACCTTACGTTTACCGCTGGAGGGAACGACATGATTAGCGTGCTGATTGTCGATGACGAGCCGCTGGCGCGGGAGAATCTGCGTCTTCTGCTGAAAGAAGAGGCGGATATCGAGGTGGTGGGCGAATGCGCCAACGCCGTGGAGGCTATCGGCGCGGTACACCGCCTGCGCCCGGACGTGGTCTTTCTCGATATCCAGATGCCGCGCATCTCCGGTCTCGAAATGGTCGGGATGCTCGACCCCGACACCCGCCCGTGGATTGTCTTTCTGACGGCGTTTGACGAATACGCCGTGCAGGCGTTTGAAGAGCACGCCTTTGATTATCTGCTCAAACCTATTGAGACCGCGCGCCTGCAAAAGACGCTGACGCGGATGCGCAACGAGCGGCGCGAGCAGGACATGTCGCCGATCACCGAGCGCCAGGAGGCGCTGAAATTTATTCCCTGCACTGGCCACAGCCGCATTTACCTGCTGCAAATGGAGGACGTGGCGTTTGTCGCCAGCCGCATGAGCGGCGTGTATGTGACGAGTGGGCAAGGGCAGGAAGGTTTCACCGAGCTGACGCTGCGCACGCTGGAGAGCCGCACGCCGCTGATGCGCTGTCACCGGCAATATCTGGTCAATATGGCGCACCTGAAGGAAATCCGGCTGGAAGAGAACGGCCAGGCGGAGCTGCTGTTGCGCCACGGTCAGACGGTGCCGGTCAGCCGCCGTTATCTCAAAACCCTGAAAGAAGCGCTCGGGTTGCGCGGATAGGCGCGTGATTATCGCGGCGGTAAAATAAATAGCGCCGCTATGTACATCTTTTTCCTCGTTTGCCGATAACGGGAAGATATATCCGTATCAGGCAAAAATGAGGACTTCTTGATGGGCCTGCTTAAAGACTTTTCCATCCGCGCAGTGATGCTGACGGTGCTCGGCGTACTCTGCGTGTTATGGGCGGCCGTGGGCGTCTACAGCGTCTACTCGCTCTCGGCGATGGCCGATGGCAACCGTGTGGACCGCCAGCTGGTGTCGCAAATGACCGTGCTCAGCAAAGGCAACGATCAGTATTTCCGCTTCGTCACCCGCCTTACCCGCGCCATGGAAAACGGCACGCCGGACGCCAAATCGCTCGAATCCGTGCAGCAGGCGCTCGACAATATGTCGCGCCAGCTCGACGCGTTTAAACAGCTCTCCCCCGGTCCGCTCGATCCGGCGGTGTCGCAAAAAGTGATCGCCGACTGGCAGAAGCTGCTCGATGAAGGCGTGATCCCGCAAATGAAACTGGCGCGCGAAGGCACGCCGGACGCGTACCGCGCGCACGCCGGCAAAGTGACGCCGGTCTTCAGCCGCGCGTTTGGCGCGAGCGCCGAGAAATTCAACGCCGCGGCGGGCGCCAAGCTTGACGCTACCCGCGAGCGCGTCGACAGCATGACCGTCACCACCAAAACGGTGATTATTATTGCGGTGATCATTGGTCTGCTCCTGTTGCTGCTGACCGACCGCTATCTGGTGGCGCTGCTGGTGAAGCCGCTTGAGAAAATCCGCAACCACTTCACCCTGATTGCGGGCGGCGATCTCAGCCAGCCGGTTGAACCGTTTGGCCGCAACTGCGTCGGTAAGCTGGTGCCGCTGCTGACCGCGATGCAGGATCAACTGCGCGAAGCCGTGAGCGCGATTCGCCACGGCAGTGAAAATATCTGGCGCGGCGCGTCGGAAATTTCCGCGGGCAATAATGATCTTTCGTCACGTACCGAAGAACAGGCCGCCGCGCTGGAGCAGACCGCCGCCAGCATGGAAGAGTTGACCTCTACCGTGCGCCTTAACGCCGAAAATGCTCGTCAGGCGAGCGAGCTGGCGCATGCCGCTTCTGAAAACGCCGGTAAAGGCGGCCAGCTGGCGCAGAATGTTATCGAGACCATGCAGGGGATTTCCGGTAGTTCGAAGAAAATCGCCGATATTACCAGCGTGATTAACAGCATCGCGTTCCAGACCAACATCCTGGCGCTCAACGCCGCCGTTGAAGCGGCGCGCGCAGGCGAGCAGGGCCGCGGCTTCGCGGTGGTCGCAGGCGAAGTACGCAACCTTGCGAGCCGCAGCGCTGAGGCGGCCCGTGAAATCGAAACGCTCATCACCGAATCGGTCGAGCGTATCGATAAAGGCTCGGAGCTGGTCAACGCGGCGGGGGATTCGATGGCGGAAATCTATCGCGGCGTGTCGAACGTCAGCACGATCATCAAACAGATCGCTTCGGCGTCTGAAGAACAGAGCAAGGGCATCTCGCAGGTGGGGCTGGCTATCACCCAGATGGACACCGTCACCCAGCAGAACGCCTCGCTGGTGGAGCAGGTTTCCGCCGCTGCCGCCGCGCTGGAGCGTCAGACCGAAGAGCTGCAAAGCACCGTGCAGAAGTTCCGCCTCTCGGCCTGATCTTCTTAGTCGCTGTAATAAAAAAGCCGCCTGTGAGGGCGGCTTTTTGGTTTATTCTTTGGCACAAATTCCTGATAGCTGGCGCTTGGTTGAGCTATGACGTAGCTCACAAAATTTTGGGGTACAGCTTTCTATTGGGAATATTCTTAATTTTTTTGTTTGAATAAATTTATAGCCTTGCCCCAACTTAAACGGGTCCAGAAGGAAAAGTCATGTCTGACTATTTATCAGGGATGAATACGCCTAATAATCTCCCTTCATTCGATAAGCCAGTAACGTGGGGCGGGCCAGGAATAGTAGATTTTAATTTCCATGCGCTGGCAAAAGAACTGGATCGCACACGCGACTTTAATCGTGTAGGCATCATCTATTCTAACGGAGTTAGCGATTGGCTTGTAAGACCTTCACGACGTATAGCGACGCCAAATGAAACTACTGTCAGTCACGTAATTATTACTCAGGTAAATGATACATCGCCGCAAAATGCAGGGAAAGCTATCACCAAACCGCTTCAGGCACCTTCATTAACAACAGAAATAACCTCAACTGCAATATCTTGCGGTGCATTAGTTGCTACTGCATTAATTACTGTGAGTGCAACGCTCGTAATACCTTTTACGGCAGGAGCAACGGGGATCCTTGCAGGAATAATGACAGCCGGGACAGTGGCTACAGGGTTCCAGTGCGCGGTAGGCGTAGGCCGTTTATTTGCTATAGGATATGGTTACGAAGAAAATGTCGCCTGGTTTGATTCCCAGGATTGGTATACCTCTACCATGACAGCACTTGATGTTATTTCTCTTGCTGGAGCAAGCGTGGGTCTGAGAAGTACCATAAAGGCTTATATGGCGATGAAAGCGGGTTCTTCAGCAAAAGCTTTGGATTGGCTCAGAACACTGAGCAGACATGAGCGTAAACGTATAACTATTGAAATTATACGCAACAGAAACCCCGGCATTTCCAATGATGGGATTAAAGCGCTCATTAAAGCTGGTGCTTACCCAAGCCGATTCCCAACAGAAGCGTTACAAAAGAGTTTGCAGTATGAATTAATTAAAGCATTCAATAATGCGTCTGCCTTTGCTGGAAGCGCCGTCTCGGGAACCATCAGAAACCCGCAAAATTTACAAAATACCGGAAAATTTGTTGTGGGTATTATTCAGTCCATTTCACTGGCCGGGAGCCGTTAGAACAAGGATGTTTAATTATTTAAAAAAAAGCCTGCAACTGGGCCGCTTCGTAGAAAATGATATTAAAAACAAGCGGCCCGAGGCGCTGGAGCGGCTTAAAACGCAGCTCAAAGAACAAGTTTGTCTGCCCACGGGGTGGCGGAGCCTTGGGATGCCACTGGTATTGGCAATGGTCATGGCTGTTCTTAGCTTCGCCATTCCTCAGGTTTCTTTTTGGGTGGCTATTTCGCAGAGCTTAGGGTTACCAGGACCGACATTTTTCATCGGCATGCTCATTAGCAATTTTCTTTTTTGTGTGCTGATTATCCCTGCAATGATAGGGGCCGCAAGAGGATCTCTCCTTGCTTTGCAGTTGTGGCTGACACTGGCGGCAGCAGCGGTATTTGTCAGTGTGATATTTTTTATTAGTGTGCTTGTGTCTCTGCTCTCTTCTGATGGGGCAGGACGCTGGGATATTATCGGCTCCCTGCTGGGCATATTGTTTTCGGTATTCAGCGTCCGTTGTATCAATAGCAGGTTATTTATGGAAACCATCGCCCTTGGCTTTTATAACCGTATTCTGCGTGAACAGGCTAAATATCAGGCTTACCAGCCAGGCGTAACGAAACGATAAACATCCATCTGCGTACCCTTATACTTTTAAATTAAATAAGAAAGACCCTCCTTTATGGAGAGTCTTTCTTGCTGTTTTACTCCAGTCCCAGCGCGGCGCTGAGGTGCGCTATCTCCTTACGCCACTCGGCTTGCAGCGCCGGTTTTTGATGGCGTAGTTTGCGTTCGAGATCGACATTCAGCCGCGTTTCCAGGTCAATCAGCCGCTCCAGCAGGCGCGTATCGCTGTTCGTCTCAGGCGGCGTGGTGACTGTATGAGCCTCATCCATCGCCTCCTGCGTCGGCGCTGCGCGCAGGCGCGCCATCAGCGCGTCCATATTGTGCCACTCGCTCAAACCGCCATCCTCCACGAGCCAGAAGCGGTTACAGCTCGCCTCCATCAGCATTCTGTCGTGCGTCACCAGCAACAGCCCGCCTGCGAACGTTTGCAGGGTTTGCGCCAGCGCCTCTTTGCCTTCCATGTCGAGATGGTTGGTGGGTTCATCAAGCATCAACAGCGAATAGCGCGCGAGCGACAGGCCGACAAACAGCAGGCGCGAGCGCTCGCCGCCGCTGAGCGTGTCGACCCGCTGCCCATGCCGCGCCCATGGAAAACCGGCGCTGATAAGCGCGAGCTTACGCTGTTGCCGTTCAGGGGCGAACGGCTCCAGCACCTCCAGCAGCGTGGCGTTATCCGGTAACTGATGCAGCGACTGATCGTAATACCCGAGCGACACGCGCGGATGAAACGTGACGCCAGGAACCGTTTCCGCCGTCTGCCACTGCTGCCACAGCAGGCGCAGCAACGACGACTTGCCGCAGCCGTTATGGCCGAGCAGCGCCACGCGATCGCCGCTTTTGAGCCGCGCCAGCGGCAGAGTAAACAGCGTGGGGGCGTCAGGCGCCGCGCTGACGGCCAGATTTTCCAGCTTAAGCAGACGGTCCGCCGCCAGCGCATCGCCGCAAAGCGTCAGCTGCCAGCGGCTGCCCTGCGCCAGTTCGGTTTGCTCCTCCTTAAGCCGTGCGACCTGTTTTTCCATCTGTTTGGCTTTGCGCGCCAGGTCTTCGTTGTCATAAACCTGCCCCCACGTGGCGAGCCGTTTCGCGCTCGCCGTGACGCGGTCTATCTCTTTTTGCTCCGCTTTACGGCGCAGCGCATCGCTCTCATCGCGCGCCACCAGCGCCGCACGGGCCGCTGTACAGGGGAGATCGAACGCCTGGAGCTGACCGTCGCGCAGGATCCAGGTGCGGTTGGTTACGCTGTCCAGCAGCGCGCTGTCGTGGGAGACCAGAATAAAGCTGCCGTTCCAGCGCGCCAGAAACTGCTCCAGCCACAGCAGGGTGGGAAGATCGAGATGGTTGCCTGGCTCATCAAGCAACAACAGATCGGGCGAGACGATAAGGGCGCGCGCCAGCAGCAGACGGGTATGCTGGCCGCCGCTGAGCGAGCCCGCCGTCAGCGACCAGGCCGCCTCGGCAAAACCCATATTCGCCAGCAACGCCTGCGCCCGCCAGGCGCCGCTTTCGCGCTCGGTTTCCGGCAGCCGGGCCAGCAGCGCTTCAAGTAGCGTCTGCTGATGCAGCGCGTCCGGCAGATGTTGCTCCACGCGCGCCAGCAGGCAGCGCGCCGCGCGCGTCACAACGCCTTCGGCAGGCGCAAGCGTGCCGTCCAGCGCTTTCAGAAGCGTGCTTTTACCACAGCCGTTATGACCGATCAGGCCAATGCGGTCGCCTTTTTTCAGGGTAAAGGAAAGGGCGTTCAGCACCGGGCCAAACGGGGAATCAATGCGCAGAGAGTGCGCCGTCAGTAATGTGCTCATCGCTTACTCAGAATTTTCAGGCACGGTTATGCCTCGTCAAACATCGCTGACGATAATCTGGTAAGCCCTGGAGAAGGGTTATGTGATGGGATCTTCGCTCAGGGTCCAGTTATCGCAGCACGATACCGGTAATGCCTGAGCTCTGGCGATCGCCAAAATGATGTGAATAGTCAAACAATTCACAGCACAGCATAAGAGTCCTCCTTTTATATTCATCAGGTTGATGGGTAGGGCGAGTGTAGCGAGTGGCGCGTTTTTGCACCACTACGCGTATTAAGGGGTGTGAGCTAAAAAGCGTTTTGAGGAAACGACAGGAAAGACGCGCCTGAGTGCCGGGCGGCGTTTCAGGCGCAGAAGAATTAACGGTGGTAGAAAATGTCGCCGTTCATGGCGCGCACGACTTTGCCATCGGCATCGGTAATAAGCACGTAGTAGCCGCCCATGTACGTCCAGTGGGTGCCCGCTTCCGGGGCAGGCAGGTTGCGGATCTGCCACTGTTTGATGTTGTACTGCTCGGTGCGGTAGAGGTCCGGCACGATGTCGCCGATGGTGTATTTTTTGGAATCGGAGTGAAACTCTTTCACTTCATAGCTATCAATGGATTTCGGTTTTACGACATCTGCGGCGAATGCAGAGGCCACCGACATCAACAGCACTCCCGCTACGATCATTCTGGTTTTCAACATACCTTCTCCACATGTCAGGGCGCTGCGCCCCGTTGATTTTGTTACCGTCAGGCCGCTATCTTCCTGCGCCATCCCCGGCCGGGCAAGGCTAATTATGTATAAAAAAATGAAGCGGATAGCAATCGGCGTTGAGCTGATTTGGTAGGGGCTTGCTCACGGGCGGGCAGAAGTGGGTGGGTTATCCTCATGTCATGGTGGTAAGGATAATAAAAGTAGCCGCGTGCATGGCAAGCTGCTTACTATGCAGCTTAAAGGCTTCTTTACAAGGAACGTTTATATGAATACAGCAGATCGCGTTCGGGCGTTAATAAAAAAGCATTTCTGGGAGATGGCTGATGAAGATTCGTTAAGCACCGGTCAATATGGCGTCCTGCCAGAAGATGCTGAAGAATTCTTCGAAGAATACTTTGCGGAATTCAACGTAAATTATTGCTCTTTCGACTTTCGTAAATATTTTCCGCGCGAAGGGATATTTTTCCTGCCCAATATGATTCTTCCCGACTATTTAAAAAGCGATAAGCATCAACCTTCGCCGCTTACCGTGCAAATGCTGATTACATCGGCAAAGGTGGGGTGCTGGATTGAAGATTAACGCATTGAACACCTGAGGTTGCGGTGGCATTATCGGAAGTCATTTTAAGTGACTCTGTGGGTTTCTGTTAGATCGTGATGCTGCAAGGTCGTATGACGATTAATAACAGTAATGACAAGATACTGGTAGTGGAAGACTGAGATGAAATATAGTTTTGTATTCTTATGGTTAGTTGCGGGTACGTGCGGGGCAACCCAAATGACGGGATTTGGCGCAAGGTATTACGATGATATTACTGAAGTCTATTCAGATAATCATGAGACAGATAAAGATCTGGCGCCCATCATTGTCGTAGGAACCACCGAGTATAAATTTGAGGTTAACACAGTTGAATCTATAGCCAGGAATGTGGGCATAAAGATAAATAAAGATAATCTGGCCTCATGGATTTGCCTTGAATCAAAGGGCATCAACTATTGGTTTATTTCTGATAATGAGATGGGGGCGGGGGATTTGACCGCTGTTGCTATAGCGAAAGATGGATCGCCTTGTACACCTTATAAGGGAGTATTACACGTATCCGTTAAGGCGCCTGTGTTAACGACTAAAGAAGAAACAGAAAAATATTTTAATCATAAACCTAAGAAAGATATTGTTATGTACTACAAGGATATCGAAAAATCAGATGAATACACGCAGAGTAACAGCATTATGTACTATCTGAAAGGTGATAAGGTGCAAGGGATACTTCTTAGTCAGGGAACTACTAATTGACAGAATATTCAGTCTTGCGGTTAGGGGGGCTAATTTTTAATGACTCTCTGGCGCTCATTCTTTTAACGATTTCTTTAATAATGCCATAACCCATGGTAATTATTTTTTCTTCAACACTTACGCGCTGGCTCTGCACTAACGCATTAGCGATAGTGAAAAATCAGCAACAAGTGAGCCTGGGTATTCTTCATGGTGCCTGACGCCTTAGGGGATACAGCAGAAGACATAAGTCAGGGCACAGCGTATTTTTTTAGGGTTGAGTCTTTGGCTTCCCGCTGGCATGATCCAGAACAGGGATTAACGTGACGTTAATCGCAACCTTTTGATTTTGTAGTAAATGACTCGGGGTGCCCTTCTTCGTGAAGGCTGAGAAATACCCGTATTACCTGATCTGGATAATGCCAGCGTAGGGAAGTCAGATGCCTGTCCGGTATCCCGTCTTCGCGCCTGGCAGGAGAGAACCATGTCTTCTGACCTGCTTTGCGGCTCGCACGCCGCGCCTGTTGTCACCCACCTTCGTCGTCACGCGCCGCTGGTGCACTGTATCACCAACGATGTTGTCCAAAATTTCACTGCCAATGTCCTGCTCGCGCTTGGCGCCTCGCCCGCGATGGTGGTGGATGCCGAAGAAGCCGCGCAGTTCGCGGCCATCGCCGATGCCTTACTCATCAACCTCGGCACGCTGACGCGCCCGCAGCAGCAGGCGATGCGGGCAGCCATCGACAGCGCCTGCGCGGCGGGCAAGCCCTGGACGCTCGACCCGGTCGCCGTCGGCGCGCTCACGCTACGCACTGAATTCGCGCAGGAGATCCTGGCGCGTCGTCCTGCCGCGATCCGCGGGAACGCTTCGGAAATTCGCGCGCTGGCAGGCGAGAGCGGCGGCGGGCGAGGCGTTGACGCCACTGAAAGCGCGCATCAGGCCCGCGAGGCGGCCATCTTGCTGGCGCGCCGCAGCGGCGCTGTCGTCGCCGTTACCGGCGAGGTTGATTACATCACCGATGGCGAACGCACGCTGGCGGTCGAGGGCGGCACCGCGATGCTCACCCGCGTGGTGGGCACCGGCTGCGCGCTCTCGGCGGTCGTCGCCGCCTGCTGCGCGCTGCCGGGCGATCGGCTGGAAAATGTCGCGACGGCCTGCTGGCTCATGAAGCGGGCGGGCGAACAGGCGCAGGCCATTTCCCGTGGGCCCGGCAGTTTCGCCAGCGCGTTGCTGGATAGTCTGCACGCGCAGGCGTTCGGAGGTGCTCATGAAACGCATTAACGCGCTCGCCATCGCCGGTACCGATCCGAGCGGCGGCGCAGGCATTCAGGCCGATCTCAAAACCTTCTCGGCGCTCGGCGCTTACGGAACGTCAGTGATCACGGCCCTGGTGGCGCAGAATACGCGGGGCGTGCAGTCGGTGTATCGGGTTGAGCCGTCGTTCGTCGCCGCACAGCTTGACTCGGTATTAAGCGATGTGCGCATCGACACCACCAAAATCGGCATGCTGGCGGAAACCGATGTGGTGGAGGCCGTGGCGGAGCGGCTCGCACGCTACCAGGTGCGCAATATCGTGCTGGATACGGTCATGCTCGCGAAAAGCGGCGATCCGCTGCTAAGCCCGTCGGCCGTGCGCACGCTGCGCGAACGGTTATTGCCGCAGGTGGCGATCATCACGCCGAATTTGCCGGAGGCGGCGGCGCTGCTGGAAACCACACATGCCCGCAGCGAAGCGGAGA
The DNA here is from genome assembly GCF_041222865.1 of Cronobacter turicensis. Taxonomy (NCBI): domain Bacteria; kingdom Pseudomonadati; phylum Pseudomonadota; class Gammaproteobacteria; order Enterobacterales; family Enterobacteriaceae; genus Cronobacter; species Cronobacter turicensis. The sequence continues at coordinate 1,468,647 of NZ_CP165997.1, forward strand.
TGCGCCAGCAGGGCGAGGCGTTGCTGGCGCTCGGCTGCGGGGCGGTGCTGATGAAAGGCGGGCATCTGGACGACGCCGAAAGCCCGGACTGGCTCTTTACGCCCGACGGCGCGACGCGCTTCACGGCGCCACGTGTCATCACCAAAAACACCCACGGCACCGGCTGCACACTCTCCAGCGCGCTTGCGGCGCTGCGTCCGCAGCATTCTGACTGGGTTGAGACGGTGACGGCGGCGAAAGCATGGCTCACTAAAGCGCTGCAACAGGCGGATAGCCTGGAGGTGGGAGAGGGGATTGGGCCCGTCCATCATTTTCATGCGTGGTGGTGAAGCGAGCCAGCAGAATTAGCTGAAAATGCGCTCGGGTCTGGCAATCTGTGCTAATAAAGTCCAGGCTAAGAGGGCCCAGTTAAGATGTGGGTAAGGATTTTTATCGTCCGGCAGGTCTGTGCCTGTCGACCATAACGGGAGCGTATGATGACTGATATTGTGCAGTTGCTCGGCAACGATGCTGATAGCCTGTTACAGCACCGCTGTACGACCATTTCCTCCGACCAGCTTTATCTGCCAGGGCCGGATTATGTCGATCGCGTGATGATCGATAACAACCGTCCGCCTGCGGTGCTGCGAAATATGCAGACCCTCTACAACACCGGGCGTCTCGCGGGCACCGGCTATCTGTCCATTCTGCCGGTGGACCAGGGCGTCGAGCATTCGGCGGGCGCGTCGTTCGCCGCCAATCCGATGTATTTCGACCCTAAAAATATTGTCGAGCTGGCGATTGAGGCGGGCTGCAACTGCGTGGCGTCGACCTACGGCGTGCTGGCGTCGGTCTCGCGCCGCTACGCGCACCGCATTCCGTTCCTGGTGAAAATTAACCATAACGAAACCCTGAGTTACCCCACGCAGTATGACCAGACGCTGTATGCGAGCGTCGAGCAGGCGTTCAATATGGGCGCGGTGGCGGTCGGGGCGACTATCTATTTCGGTTCTGAAGAGTCGCGCCGCCAGATTGAGGAGATCTCCGCCGCGTTTGAGCGCGCGCATGAGCTCGGCATGGTGACGGTGCTGTGGGCGTATCTGCGTAACAGTAATTTCAAGAAAGATGGCGTGGATTATCACTCCAGCGCCGACCTCACCGGTCAGGCCAACCATCTGGCCGCCACTATCGGCGCGGATATCGTGAAGCAGAAGATGGCCGAGAATAATGGCGGCTATACCGCGCTGAAGTTCGGCTATACCGACGAGCGCGTTTACAGCACGCTGACGAGCGATAACCCGATTGATCTGGTGCGCTACCAGCTCGCCAACTGCTATATGGGCCGCGCGGGGCTGATTAACTCCGGCGGCGCGTCCGGCGGCGAGGCGGATCTTACCGATGCGGTGCGCACGGCGGTGATTAACAAGCGCGCGGGCGGCATGGGGCTGATTCTGGGACGCAAGGCGTTTAAGAAAACGATGGCCGATGGCGTGAAGCTGATTAATGCGGTGCAGGACGTCTATCTGGACAAGAGCGTGACGATTGCCTGACGGCGATTGAGGTTACGCAGCAAAAAACGCGCCTGTGGGCGCGTTTTTTGTGGGCGTGGCATATGGTGGGGCGTGGGATACGGTGGGTGCGCTGCGCTTACCCACCCTACGGTTCGCAACCGTTCCGTGATGTGCTGGTGGGTGCGCTTACCCAGCCTGGAACATCTCAAACCCTTGCATCGTGGTAGGGCGGGTAAGCGCAGCGCACCCGCCGTCCCGCAAACCGTTACGCCGACCCGCGCATACCTTATTTAAGCAGCGGGCAATCCGGCGGCAGGCGGCAATGCAGCGCGCCGGGCTGCACCTGAATATGGAAATGCTGTCCGCTCAGCGGCTCGCCGTCGAGATTAAAGGTGATGTCATGCGGCGCGGTTATCTCAAACCAGGCCGACGCGCCATCGATAATATTCGGGCTCTCTTCCGGCTGCGTCAGCGTGGTAAACAGCGCGGGCAATAACTCTTCGCCGGTAAAAATACGCAGATGCAGCAGGCCGTCGTTAATCAACGCCTCCGGGCACAGTTCCTGTCCGCCGCCCGCCTGACGCCCGTTGCCGATGCCAATCACCAGCGCGTCGCCCTGCCACTGAAAATTCTCGCCGCGAATTTCGCAGCGATCCGCTTTCAGGGCGTCCATCCGCATCAAACCGTGGATCAGATACGACACTCCGCCCAGCGCCGCTTTTAATCGTTCCGGCGTTTCGGTGGTGATGCGCGTACCGAAACCGCCGGTCGCCATATTGATAAACCAGGTTTTATCATTCACGTGCGCGATATCAATCGGCACGGCGCGGCCTTCAATCGCCAGTTTCAGCGCCAGTTCAATGTCATCGGGTACGGCTGCGCTGGTCGCGAAATCGTTCGCGGTGCCGAGCGGCAGCAGGCCGAGCGCCGGACGTTCTTCGCCGCTCAGCGAGGCCAGCGCCGCCGCCACTTCATTAATCGTGCCGTCGCCGCCTGCGGCGATCACCGTCTGCGAACCCTGTTCCGCCGCCTCACTGACATAGCGCGCCGCATCGCCTTTTTCCCAGGTCACGCGCACCTCTATCGGGTGGCCCTGGTCACGCAGCAGCTTGACGCTGCCGCGCAGAATTTCATTGTCAGCGCTTTTACCATTTAAAATCAGAAATGAACCAGGGGAACGGGACATGAATGCACTCCAGTGAATACCGATTCACAGAGTTTATCGCAGAGTCTGGCGAGTCGCTTAAGAACTGACTGAAAGGACAAAAAAATAAGCCTGCGTAAGGGAGATTACGCAGGCTGAAGGAGGTGGTTCCTGGTACATCGGGCATTTATGGTTTATGTTTTTCAGCGCCAGGGATAATAACCGCTTTAAACATAACGGTTTGTGATCCCATTCGAAGAAACATTCGCGCAGTAAAAATAACCCTTATAAATTATTTGCCGTATGGATGTCTGGTGGTCTGGCCAGAGAAATTACGCATCAACAGCGCATATTCCAGTGCTAAATCTTCCGGAACCGGCATCCAGATGGTGTATCCGTCTCCCGGCGCCACGTCCATTTTCTCGCCTTTGGCGTTTTCCATATGCTCAAGCGTAAAGCTGACATTGCCCTGCGGCGTCATTAGCTCCAGGCTGTCGCCGATGGAAAACTTGTTTTTCACCGCCACCGCGGCCAGCGCGCCGTTGCGTTCGCCGGTAAACTCGCCTACGAATTGCTGACGGTCCGATACCGAGTAGCCATAGTCATAATTCTGATAGTCGTCGTGGGTGTGACGGCGCAGAAAACCTTCGGTGTAGCCGCGGTGCGCCAGGCCTTCGAGCGTCTCCAGCAGGCTCGGGTCGAACGGCTTGCCAGCGGCGGCGTCGTCAATCGCGCGGCGATAGACCTGGGCGGTGCGGGCGCAGTAGTAGAACGATTTGGTGCGGCCTTCGATTTTCAGCGAGTGGACGCCCATCTTCGTGAGCCGCTCGACGTGCTGGATCGCGCGCAGATCTTTGGAGTTCATAATGTACGTGCCATGTTCATCTTCGAACGCGGTCATGTATTCACCAGGGCGCTGGGCCTCTTCAATCATAAAGACTTTGTCGGTCGGCGCGCCGATGCCGAGCGTCGGCTCGACGTTCTGCACCGGGATCGGCTCATGGATATGCACGATATTGCCGATGCTGTCCTCTTTGCCTTCCTGAACGTTATATTCCCAGCGGCAGGCGTTGGTGCAGGTGCCCTGGTTCGGATCGCGTTTATTGATGTAGCCGGAAAGCAGGCAGCGGCCGGAATAGGCCATGCAGAGCGCGCCGTGGACGAAGATTTCCAGCTCCATTTCCGGCACCTGTTCGCGGATTTCAGCAATTTCTTCCAGCGACAGCTCGCGGGAAAGAATGACGCGCGTCAGCCCCATCTGCTGCCAGAATTTTACCGTCGCCCAGTTCACCGCGTTAGCCTGCACCGAAAGGTGGATATCCATCTGCGGGAAGTGCTCGCGCACCAGCATGATAAGCCCCGGATCGGACATAATCAGCGCATCCGGACCCATCTCCACAACAGGTTTGAGATCGCGAATAAAGGTTTTCAGCTTGGCGTTGTGCGGCGCAATGTTAACTACCACGTAGAATTTTTTGCCCAGCGCATGGGCTTCATTAATGCCGAGCTGCAAATTCTCGTGGTTGAATTCGTTATTGCGCACGCGCAGCGAGTAGCGCGGCTGGCCGGCGTAGACGGCATCGGCGCCATAGGCGAAGGCGTAACGCATATTTTTCAGCGTTCCCGCAGGCGACAGTAATTCTGGTTTAAACATGATGAACTCGTTCTGATGACAGGTCAGACCCGCTTCAACAGTGAAGCGGTCGGGGGCACGTTTACCCCCACGTTAAGGGCGGGAATTGTAGCGCCCGCAGCCTGGGCGTGCAAACCGTTATGGGGGCTTATGAACGTGACGGCGGGTGCGCTGCGCTTACCCACCCTACGAAACCGAGGCATCGGGTTAACACTTTTCTGTAGGGCGGGTAAGCGCAGCGCACCCGCCATGCAACCCGCACCCGCCATGCAACCCGCACCCGCCATGCAACCCGCACCCGCCAGCGATTATCTCTACACCACCCGGCCCGCGTCGGCTTCCCAGCGATAGCCCACGCCGTATACGGCGCGGATAAACGGCTGATCGTCGTCCAGCGCTTCCAGCTTGCGGCGCAAGTTTTTGATATGACTGTCGATCGTGCGGTCGGTCACCACGCGATAATCGTCATACAGGTGATTCAGCAACTGCTCGCGGGAAAACACTTTGCCAGGCTCACTGGAGAGCGTCTTCAGCAGCCGGAATTCGGCGGGGGTCAGATCGAGCGGCTTCTGCCGCCAGCTCGCCTGGAAACGTCCTTCATCAATAACCAGCGGGCTCTGAGCGTCAAGCGTTTGCAGATCGCGTTGCGGCTTGCAGCGGCGCAGGATCGTTTTCACGCGCGCCACCACCTCGCGGGGGCTAAAGGGCTTGCAGATGTAATCATCGGCGCCGATCTCAAGCCCCAGCAGGCGGTCAATCTCTTCGATTCTGGCCGTGACCATCACAATCGGCACCTCAGAGAAGCGACGGATTTCGCGGCACAGCGTCAGCCCGTCGGTGCCGGGCAGCATCAGATCCAGCAGAATCAAATCCGGCGGCGTCTGGCGTACATACGGCAGCACCTGATCGCCATGGTTAATCAGCGTGGGCGCGTAGCTGGCCGCCCGCAGGTAATCCACCAGCAGCGCGCCGAGTTTGGGCTCATCCTCGACAACCAGAATGCGCGGGGTTTTGTCGTTAATCGGTAACTCTGTCATACGTCTCCCGGAAGTACGGCATCAAGCGGTAAGGATACGGTGATGCTAACACCACCTGATGAAGAATGATCGGCAGTAATCGTCCCGCCATGCGCCGCCACAATATTGGCGCAGATGGCAAGGCCGAGGCCCGAGCCGCCGCTGGCGCGGTTACGCGAGCCTTCCGCCCGGTAAAAGCGCTCAAACAGTTTCGCGAGCTGTTCATCGCTCACGCCCGGCGTGCTGTCGCTAAACCGCAGCACAAAGCGCTGCGCCTGACGCTCGCCCTGAATCAGCAGCCCGCCGCCCGCGTCCGTGTAGCGCAGGCTGTTTTCCAGCAGATTATTAAAAAGCTGCATCAGACGGTCGCGATCGCCAAAAAGCGTCACGTTTTCCGGCATCGACAAATTCAGCGTCAGCCCGCGCGCGGCAAAACGCTCGCGGAACGCGCCCGCAGCCACCTCAATCAACGCCACGATCTCCAGCGGCTTTTTCTGGTAGGCGAGGGCGCCTTCGTCAGAGAGCGACAGCTGGTGCAGGTCATCCACCAGTTTGGTCAGCGTGCCCACTTCCGCCTGCAACGAGGCGACCGATTCCGGCGTAAACTGGCGCACGCCGTCCTGAATCGCCTCCAGCTCGCCACGCAGCACCGCCAGCGGCGTGCGTAGCTCATGGGAGATGTCCGCCATAAACGCCTGGCGCATCTGCTGGTTTTTCTCAAGCGTACTGGCGAGCTGGTTGAAATCCTGCGCCAGTCGCCCCAGCTCATCCTGCCCGGTGGCGACGACGCGGGTAGTGAAATCGCCTGCCGCCAGACGATGGGTGCCTTCCACCAGCCGTTTCACGGGGGCCAGCAGGCCGCGGGCGAGTAGCAAGGTGGCGGCCGCCGCGAGCAGCGTCGAGAGCGCGACGATAAGCCAGCTGGTGCGCCGCTGCTGTTTATCGAAGTTGATATCGGTACTGCGCGTCAGACGCTCGACCGGCGAGGCGATGACCCAGCCGACGCGTTTGCCGTCAACGACAATGGCGCGCCGCGCGCCATCCTGCGGCACCGGCGACCGTGGGCCGACCAGCACATTCTGTTCGGCATCCACCACCCAGAACTGCGTGCGCCAGCCGTGCGGGGGCATATGGGGCGGCGGCCTGCCGTCCGGCGGCGGTGGCGGGCCGTCGTGGGCGTTCTCACGCTCGAAAGAGCGTAAAATCTGGAACACCACGCGATCGTTATGGCGCAGAAAACCCCAGTCGCCGTGCTGCTGATACTGATCGCTCAGCGCGTCGCTTAACAGCGCCAGCCGCTGCTCGTTGCCGTGTTTGATATAGTCGATGAAGCCGCGCTCAAAGCTAAAGCGCACCGCCCAGTGCATCGTTATCAAGAGCAGGATACAGGTGGCGAAAATGGCTAAAAACAGCTTGCCCGTAATGCCGGGCCGCCAGAACCTCATGAAGCACTCCTTTTACGCCGTGCGATGACGGCGTTTTTACTGACATCGTCAGGTACGCGAGCAAACACCAGCGCCGGAACGGCGATAATTAGCGCCATGCACAGGTATGTCCAGAAAAAGACGCCGTGGGCGTCGCTGCTGTCAGCGGCCAGCTGGTTGTGGCCAAACGCGCCCAGCAGCAGGCCCGCGATACTGACCCCTACGCTCATGGAGAGTTGCATCACCATCGACAGCAGGCTATTGCCGCTGCTCGCCATGGCATCGGGCAGATCGCGCAGCGTCAGCGTATTCATCGTCGAGAACCGCACCGAGTTCACCATCCCCTGAAAGAGCATCACCACCGGCAACAGCCAGTACCAACCCGCCAGCGCCACGCCCATAAACAGCAGGCTCACCAGCGCCAGCGCAAGCGTCGAGGCCACCAGCACATGGCGATAGCCAAAGCGGTTTACCACCTGCACCACGATGCGTTTCATTCCCATGCTGCCAAGCACCATCGGGATCATCATCAGCCCGGCGTGAAACGGTGAAAAGCCAAGCCCAATCTGTAAAAACACCGGCGTCATAAACGGCAACATGCCGCTGCCGATGCGTCCACATAAACTGCCGAACAGCCCGAGCGAAAAGGTACGGGTATGGAAAAGCCCCAGGCTGAATAACGCCCGCTCGTTGCCGCGCGCGTGCCACAGGTAGAACAGCAGGGCCGCGCTGCCGCCCGCCACCAGCGCGCCGAGTCCGGCAGGGGAGAGGCCGGTGCTGCGGTAGCCGTCGAGCGCAATGGTCAGCGCCGCCATGCCGAAGGCGAGCAGCACAAAACCGGAGAAATCGAAACGCCGCGTCTGCATGGTGTAGTTCGGCATCAGCCAGAGCGTTGCGGCGGCGCCCGCAATCCCTACCGGCAGGTTGATGAAAAAGATCCAGTGCCAGGAGGCGTACTCCACCAGCAACCCGCCGAGCGCCGGGCCGAGCAGCGGCCCCACCTGGCCGGGGAGCGTCACAAACGTCATCGCCGCCATGTATTGATCGCGCGGAACGATTTTCATCACCGTCAGCCTGCCGACCGGCACCATCATCGCGCCGCCGACGCCCTGTAGCACCCGCGCCGCCACCAGCTCATTGAGCGTCGACGACTGCGCGCAAAAGAGCGATCCGAGCGTGAACAGCACAATGGCGCTGAAGAAGATGTTGCGCACCCCGACGCGGTCCGCCAGCCAGCCGCTCGCGGGCAGCATCACCGCCACCGTCAGCACATACGCGACGATAACCATATGCATCCGCAGCGGGCTCTCCCCGAGGCTTGCGGCCATTGAGGGGAGGGCGGTATTGACGATAGTGGTATCCAGCGCCTGCATAAAAAAGCCGAAGGCGACGATCCACAATTGCCAGCGCACGTTCTGGGGCAGGTCGGTCATAAATTATTCGCTCGCGGTCAGGGTGTCCTCAGGTTTCGCCCGGCGCGTAAAACGCAGGCGCAGTCTGTCGAAGAAGAGGTAGACCACCGGCGTGGTATAGAGCGTCAGCAACTGGCTCATCACCAGACCGCCGACGATCGTAATCCCGAGCGGCTGGCGCAATTCCGCGCCGTCACCGCTTGCAATCATCAGCGGCAACGCGCCGAACAGCGCCGCCAGCGTCGTCATCATGATCGGACGAAAACGCAGCAGGCAGGCCTGGAAAATGGCGTCGCGGGCGCTGAGCTGGCCGTTGCGCTGGGCCTCCAGCGCGAAGTCCACCATCAGTATCGCGTTCTTCTTCACGATACCAATCAATAGCATAATACCGATAAGCGCGATAAGGCTAAACGGGGCGTCAAACGCCTCCAGGGCCAGCAGCGCGCCGACGCCCGCCGACGGGAGCGTGGAGAGAATGGTCAGCGGATGCACGTAGCTCTCATACAAAATCCCCAGCACGATATAGACCGTGGCGATAGCCGCGAGGATTAAGATCACCTGCGAATTCATCGTCTCCTGGAAAACCTGCGCCGTACCCGCGAAGCTGCCGCGCACCGACGACGGCACCCCAAGGGAGGTCATGGTGCGGGTAATGGCGTCGCTGGCCTCCGAAAGCGACACGCCGGTCGGCAGGTTAAACGCGATGGTGGACGCCGCCGACAGCCCCTGATGGTTAACTGACAGCGGCGCGTTGGCGGGCCGCCATGTTGCAAACCACGAGAGCGGAATCGGCTTACCTTCGCTGTTCATGACGAACATCTGATCCAGCGCGCTGATATCCTGCGTATAACGCGGGTCGACTTCCATCACCACTTTGTACTGATTAAGCGGCTGATAGATGGTCGAAATCTGGCGCTGCCCGAAGGCGTTATTCAGCAGGCTATTGGCGTCCTGCACGCTGATGCCCAGACGCGCCATCGATTCGCGGTCATACACCAGGCTCATTTCCGCGCCGTTGTCCTGTTGATCGGAGTTCACATCCGCGAGCTGCGGCAGCTTAGCGAGCGCCTGACGAATTTTTGGCTCCCATTCGCGCAGCGCCGCCAGATCGTCTGACAACAGCGTGTATTGATAGCTGGCGTTCGACTGCCGCCCGCCGACGCGAATATCCTGCACCGCCATTAAAAACAGGCTGGCCCCCGGCTCGCGCGCGAGTTTTTTGCGCAGCCGGTCAATGACCTGCTGGGCGCTTTCGGTGCGCTCGCCGAGCGGTTTAAGCGAGATAAACATCATGCCGCTGTTCACCCGCGAGCCGCCGGTAAAGCCAGTGACGTTATCCACCGCCGGATCTTCGCGAATGATTTTCATGAAATCCTGCAATTTGCCGCGCATCGCCTGGAACGAAATGCTCTGGTCAGCCTGAATGCCGCCCATCAGCCGCCCGGTGTCCTGCTCCGGGAAAAAGGTTTTGGGAATGGAAACATAGAGCCAGACGTTTAGCGCGATGGTGGCCAGCAGCACCAGCCCGACCAGCCGGGCGTGGTTCAGCACCCAGCCGAGCGAGCGGGCGTAACCGCCCTGCAGCGCCAGCAACAGGCGGTTCACGCCGACACGACGGCGCGTCTCTTCACGCGGTTTGGTCTTCAGCAGCCAGCCGCACATCATCGGCGTAAGCGTCAGCGACACCACCAGCGAAATCCCAATGGCGACCGAGAGCGTCACGGCGAATTCCCGGAACAGCCGCCCCGGCAGCCCGCCCATCAGCAGCAGCGGCAGAAAGACCGCCACCAGCGACAGGCTCATGGAGAGCACCGTAAAGCCCACTTCACGCACGCCCTGAAGCGCCGCCTGCAGTGGTTTCATGCCCGCCTCCAGATGGCGCGAGATATTCTCCAGCACCACGATGGCGTCATCGACCACAAAACCGGTAGCGATGGTGAGCGCCATTAACGAGAGGTTATTGAGGCTGAAGCCGCACAGATACATGGCGGCGAAGGTGCCGATAAGCGATACCGGCACCGCGACGGCGGGGATAAGCGTCGCGCGCCCGGAGCGCAGAAACAGGAACACCACCAGAATCACCAGACCGACGGAAATCGCCAGCGACTGCTCCACTTCCGCCAGCGACGCGCGAATGGTCGGTGAGCGGTCCTGCGCGATTTGCATATCAATGGCGGCGGGGATGGTTTCACGCAGCTCCGGCAGCGCGGCGCGGATCCTGTCCACGGTCTCGATAATATTGGCTTCCGGGAGCTTGCGGATCATCAGCAGAATGGCCGGTTTGGCGTTGGTCATGCCCGCGTTGCGCACGTCCTGTACCGAATCGGTAACGGTCGCCACATCGCGCAGATGCACCGCCGCGCCGTTATTGTAGTGAATGATCAGCGGCTCATAGTCGGCGGCGGTTTTGAGTTCATCGTTGGTCTGAAGCTGCCAGCGGCGCTGCGTGTCTTCTATCGCCCCCTGCGGACGGCGCACGTTGGCGTTGCTGATGGCGCTGCGCACCGTATCCAGCGAGACGCCCTGGTTAAACAGCGCCTGCGGATTGAGCGCCACCCTGACGGCGGGCAGCGAGCTGCCGCCCACATCGACATCCCCCACGCCGTCAATCTGTGCGATGGTCTGGGCGAGTTGCGTCGAGGCGTAGTCGTAAAGCTCGCCCTGGGAGAAGGTATCCGAGGTGAGCGTCAGGATCATGATCGGCGCATCGGACGGGTTCGCTTTGCGGTACGTCGGGCGCGAGGGCATCCCGCTCGGCAGCAGGCTCTGCGCGGCGTTGATCGCCGCCTGCACGTCGCGCGCCGCGCCGTTGATATCGCGATCGAAATTAAACTCCAGAATGATGCGCGTACTGCCAAGCGAGCTGGTGGAGGTCATCTCGTTGACGCCTGCGATGCGCCCGAGCGAGCGTTCAAGCGGCGTTGCGACCGACGACGCCATGGTTTCCGGCGACGCGCCCGGCAGCGAGGCGCTTATCATGATCACCGGGAAATCGACCTGCGGCAGCGGGGCCACCGGCAGCAGCCGGAAGCCAAGCACGCCGCAGAGCGTTACGGCGATGGAAAGCAGAATCGTCGCCACCGGGCGGTAGATAAAGAGCGCGTAAAACTTCACTTACGCCTCCTCATCACGCGCGGGCAGACGGCGGCGAACGGCGTGGCCAAGGCGGTCGAACAGCAGGTAAATCACCGGCGTGGTAAAGAGCGTCAACACCTGGCTTACCAGCAGGCCGCCGACCATGCCGATACCGAGCGGTCGGCGCAGCTCCGCGCCGACGCCGGTACTGAGCATCAGCGGCAGCGCGCCGAGGAGCGCGGCGAGCGTGGTCATCAGGATAGGCCGAAAACGCAGCAGGCACGCCTGGTAAATGGCCTCGCGCGGCGTCATGCCCTGTTCGCGCTCGGCGGCCAGCGCAAAGTCGATCATCATGATGGCGTTTTTCTTGACGATGCCTATCAGCAGAATAATGCCGATGATGGCGATAACGTCCAGCTCGGCACCGGCGATAAGCAACGCCAGCAGCGCGCCGACGCCCGCGGTGGGCAGCGTCGAGAGAATGGTAATCGGGTGGATAAAGCTCTCATACAGCACGCCGAGCACGATATACATCGCCACCACCGACGCCACAATCAACCAGATAGTGCTGCCAAGCGCCGCCTGGAAGGCGAGGGTGCTGCCCTGGAACTGGGTGGTTATCTCGGCCGGAAAGGCGAGATCCGCCTCCGCCTGGGTGATGGCCTCTACCGCGTCGCCGAGCGAATACTCTTCCGGCACGTTGAAAGAGATCGTCGTCGACGGGAACTGGTCGAGATGGTTAATCGTGAGCGGACCGAAGCGCTGCTCGACTTTCGCAATGGCGCTGAGCGGCACCGTGCCGCCGTCGCTGCTGGTCAGTCGAATGCCGTCAAGCGCCGACAGGCCCGGCGTGGCGGCGGTGTCGTGCTCCAGCACCACCCGGTACTGGTTGGCCTGAGTGTAAATGGTGGAGATGAGCCGCTGGCCGAAGGCGTTATAGAGCGCGTTATCGACATCGCTCATGCTGATGCCAAGCCGGCTGGCGCTGGCGCGATCCACATTCACGTAAGCCACGAGACCTTTGTCCTGCCAGTCGCTGCTGACATCCGCGAGCTGCGGCAGCGTTTGCAGACGCGCCACCAGTTTCGGCACCCAGGTGCTGAGCGCCTCCAGCGAATTGGCCTGGAGGGTAAACTGGTACTGCGTGCGGCTCACCTGCGTGTCGATGGTGAGATCCTGAATCGGTTGCAGATACAGCGTTGCCCCCGGCACGCGGCTCGCGGCCTCCTGGAGGCGCGTAATAACCGTCTGCACGCGGTCGTCACGGTCATCGAGCGGTTTTAAGTTGATTTGCAGCCGCGCGCTGTTCAGCGACGGGTTGGTGCCGTCGACGCCGACAAACGAGGTGAGGCTCTCCACCGCCGGATCTTTCAGAATGATATCCGCCACCGCGCGCTGGCGTTCAGCCATGCTGGCGAACGACACCGACTGCGGCGCCTGCAACGTGCCCTGGATGATGCCGTTGTCCTGCACCGGGAAAAAGCCTTTCGGGATGACAACCCACAGCAGCACCGTCAGTGCCAGCGTGCCGAACGCGACGCCGAGCGTCAGCCACGGATGGTTCAGTACGCGCTTCAGGAGCTGGCCGTAGCGGGCAATGACACGGTTAATGACGCGCTCTGAGGCGCGCGAGAAGCGGTTCTGTTTGCGCAGCGATTCATGGCTTAACATGCGCGCGCACATCATCGGCGTCAGCGTCAGCGACACCACGGCCGAGATCAAAATCGCCACTGCCAGCGTCACCGCGAATTCGCGGAACAGACGGCCTACGATATCGCCCATAAACAGTAGCGGGATCAGCACGGCGATAAGCGAAACGGTCAGGGAGATAATGGTAAAGCCTATCTCGCCTGCGCCCTTGAGCGCGGCCGCCAGCGGTTTTTCGCCTTTCTCGATATAGCGTGAGATGTTTTCAATCACCACAATGGCGTCATCCACCACGAACCCGGTGGCAATGGTCAGCGCCATCAGCGTCAGGTTATTGATGGAGAAATCGAGGAACACCATGAGCGCGAAGGTGCCCACCAGCGACAGCGGCACCGCCACCGCCGGGATAATGGTCGCCGGAATATTGCGCAGGAACAGGTAGATAATCATCACCACCAGCGCTATCGCCAGCATCAGCTCAAACTGCGTGTCGTTGACCGAGGCGCTGATATTCGTGGTGCGATCGGTCAGCAATTTCACCTGCACCGATTTCGGCAGGCTTTCCGTAAGCTGCGGCAGAAGTTTCTGAATGGTTTCGGCGGTGGTGATGATGTTGGCGCCCGGCTGGCGCTGGACGTTCATCACAATCGCAGGCTGTTTATTAGCCCATGCGCCAAGCCAGGCGTTCTCCGCCCCTTGCTCGACTGTCGCCACGTCGCCAAGCCGCACCGGCGCGCCGTTCTTATAGGCGATGATCAGGTTGCGGTACTCGTCGGCGGATTTCATCTGATCGTTCGCGGAGAGCGTCACTGCGCGCTCCGGGCCGTCGAAACTGCCCTTCGCCGAGTTGACGTTCGCGCCGGTAATGGCGGTGCGCACCGTCTCGCTATCAATGCCCAGCGACGCCAGCGCCTGCGCGTTGAGCTTCACCCGCACCGCCGGACGCTGCCCGCCGGAGAGCGTCACCAGCCCCACGCCGGTCACCTGCGAGATACGCTGCGCGACGCGGGTTTCCACCATATCTTCCACCTGGGTCATCGGCAGCGCCGACGAGGTGACCGCAAGCGTCATAATCGGTGGGTCCGCCGGGTTCACTTTGCTGTAGACCGGCGGGTTGGGGAGATCGTCCGGCAGCAGGTTGGTGGCGGCGTTAATGGCGGCCTGCACCTCCTGTTCGGCGACATCCAGCGGCAGCGTTAGCTGAAACTGCAACGTCACCACCGAGGCGCCGCCCGCGCTTTGCGAGGCCATCTGCTTTAAGCCCGACATCTGGCCGAACTGGCGCTCCAGCGGCGCGGTAATGGCGGAGGTCACGACATCCGGGCTGGCGCCGGGGTAGAGCGTCACCACCTGAATCGTCGGGTAGTCTACTTCCGGCAGGGCGGAGACCGGCAAAAAGCGATAGCCGATGATCCCGGCAAGCAGGATAGCCACCATCAGTAGCGTGGTGGCGACGGGGCGCAGAATAAACAGGCGGGACGGGCCGCCGGTGGCGCTCGGAGGTAACACCTGCATCAGGAACGCGCTCCTTTGGCCGCGCGGGCGCTGTCGGTCGGGGCGCGCTCGCCGCGTTCAGGCTTCGCGGCATCCGCCGCCGTTTGCGCTTCCACCACGTCCACTTTCGCGCCTTCGGTCAGGCGGTCGATGCCGTCCGTCACCACGCGATCGCCGGCGGAGAGGCCCGCGGTGATGACCACGCTTTCGCTGTTCTGAATGCCGGTAGTGACGGTGTGTTTGCTCACTTTATTGTCATCGTTCAGCACCCAGACGAAGTGGCCTTCGTTACCCATCTGCAAGGCGGCGGTGGGGATCACGACCGCGTTCTGCTGGGTATCAATCAGCATACGGGCATTAACGAACTGATTCGGGAACAGCGCGTCATCTTCATTGGCGAAGCGCGCCTTGAGCTTGATGGTGCCGGTCGTGGCGTCAATCTGGTTATCAAGGCTCAACAACTCGCCGGTGCTGAGCTTTGTGCTGTTGGTGCGATCCCAGGCTTCCACCGTCAGGGGTTTCCCCGCCTTTTGCGCCTGCATCACGGCGGCGATATCGCTCTCCGGCAGGGTAAAGACAAGATCGATAGGGTGCGTCTGGGTCAGCACCACGATGCCGGTGGTGTCGCCGCTGGAAATCTGGTTGCCGATATCCACCTGTTTTAGGCCGACGCGCCCGTCAATCGGCGCGGTGATGCGGCTCCAGTCGAGCTGTAACTGCGCGCTGGCGACGGCGGCTTCATCGGCTTTCAGCGTGCCTTCGCTTTCACTGACCAGCGCCTGCTGGGCATCCAGCTCCTGGCGGGAGACCAGATTCG
Organism: Cronobacter turicensis; assembly: GCF_041222865.1. Classification (NCBI taxonomy): domain Bacteria; kingdom Pseudomonadati; phylum Pseudomonadota; class Gammaproteobacteria; order Enterobacterales; family Enterobacteriaceae; genus Cronobacter; species Cronobacter turicensis. Next base: position 1,483,799 of record NZ_CP165997.1, read on the forward strand.
TCTTGCCAAGCTGCTGATAGCGCGCCAGATCGCGGCGGGCATTGGCGAGCGTGGCGCGATCTTTGGCAAGCTGTCCCTGCGCCTGGGCGAGCGCCACTTTAAACTGGCTCGGGTCGATTTCCGCCAGCAGATCCCCCGCTTTCACCTGCTGGCCTTCTTTAAAGTGAATCGCCATCAGCTGACCGTCCACACGGCTGCGCACCGTCACGGTATTCGCGGCGGTGATAGTCCCAAGGCCGGTGAGATAGCGCGGCACCGCCTCGCTGCGCGCTGTCGCGGCCTGCACCGGGGCAGGGGCGCTGCCCATGCGCATCGCGGCGCGACCGCCCGCGTGCTGTGCTTTACCTGAAGGAGCCTCTGTTGCGGCGTAACGCCAGTAGAGGAGAGCGGCCAATGCCACCACAACAATACCGGCGATGACCCACCCGCGCTTTTTAACCGTGCTTTTCATAAGCAGTACGTCTTCTTTTCCTGAAACGATTAGGCGTAATGATACAAGTTTAGTGAGCCTTCACCGCGGAAAGATGGAGGAAATATGAAACACCGTTTAGAAGTGTCTGAATCGCGCACGTTTACGAGACGTCTCGCAGCGCTGGTATCCGTCTCTGGCAGGGCCTTAAAACCGCTTTTAAAGTATGGTTTTATCGGTGGGTATAAACTATAGTTTATGAGGGATGGTTATGGCATGGACGGTGATTTTTACCGATCGTTTCAACGACTGGTATCAACAACAGCCCGAAGGATTACAGGATCGTATCGCTGCGCTGTTATGGACTTTGCGCTGCTCCGGCCCCCTCGTCGGGCGTCCGCTGGTGGATACGGTAAAAGGTTCACGCTATCCCAACCTTAAAGAGCTGCGTGTTCAGTATGGCGGTGAGCCCTGGCGCGTATTTTTTGCGTTCGACGCCGCCCGGCAGGCCGTGGTGCTCTGCGCTGGCAATAAACGTAGCCAGAAACTTTTTTATGACGCGTTAATCAGGCAGGCGGAGGAAGAATTCTTCCTGCATGTGCAAGCGATGGAGAAACAAAATGAAAACTCTTGATGACGTAATGGCGGACTTTTCCCCGGAACGGCAAGCTGAAATTCTGCGTATGGCTGACCAAATCGCGCTGGAGCACGGCCTGCCGCGCATTCGCGAAGAGAGAGCGTTTTCGCAGCAGCAGCTGGCGGAGATAATGGGCGTGACGCAGCCCGCTATCGCCGCCATTGAGCAGCGCGGCAAGGAGATCAAACTGTTGACGCTCAAGCGTTATGTCGAAGCGCTGGGCGGCAAGCTCTCTTTGCTGGTAGAGCTGCCCGAAGGCAGCAAAGTGATCCCGGTCTGACGGCGCTTGTTACTGAAACACCACCTGCGCCCAGCGTGCAAGACCGGCGGTGACGGAGCCGAAATCGTCGCCGCCCTGTACCGGAATACCCGGCAGTTGCGTTTGCAGCGCCTCGCGGATCAGCGGTGAACGCGCGCTGCCGCCGGTGAGATAAATCACGTCGGGGCGTTCGTTGCTTGCCGCAAGCGCCAGCGTGACCTGCTCAAGAATACGCTGTAGCGGCGGGTTAAGCGCCAGCGCGAGCGCCTGCTGGGTGATTTCCTGGCTCAGTTGCGCCTCGATAAACGGCAGCGCGGTCTGGCAGAGTGGAGCCTGCGAAAGCGCGATTTTGCTCTCTTCCGCCGCGCGCACCAGCCGGTAGCTCAGACGCTGTCGCCACACTTTTTGCAGCAACGCCACTTTTTGCGGCTCGCGGGCATCGCGCGCTAAATCCGCCAGCAGGCGTCCACAGGCGGCGCTGTAAAAATCGCTCTGCGCCGGAACATCGTTGATAGCGCAGGCGTTCCACCATGGCAGTACCGGCAGCGCGGTGCCTTTTTCGGTTTCGCCGCCCATGCCAAGTAATGGCATCAGCTGTTTAAACGCCAGCGCGATATCCAGATCGTTACCGCCCACACGACAGCCGCTGTGGCCGAGAAGGCTTTGATCGCGGTCGCGACGGGCGCGCCACTGCGGACCCATCAGCAGCAGCGAACAGTCGGTGGTGCCGCCGCCGATATCCACAACCAGCACGCGCTGTTCTTCACGAAGCGTCGCTTCAAAGTCGAGACCGGCCGCGACCGGCTCATACTGAAACACCACATCGCGAAAACCGGCGCGGTGCGCCGCACGTTCCAGAATGCCCTGCGCCTGACGGTTGGCCTCATCGCCGCCGAGCCCCTGGAAGTTGATCGGACGGCCAATCACCGCCTGGTCTATCTCCGCGTTCGCCTGCTGCTGCGCCGTCTGACGAATATGTACCATCATCGCGCAGACCAGATCTTCAAACAGCGCGACCTGCTGCGGTTTCAGCCCGCTGGCGCCGAGAAACGACTTTGGCGACTTCACGAACCAGACCTCTTCCGGATCGTCCATGTACTGGCGCAGCGCGCTCAGGCCGAACTGCACGCTACCGGGCGTGACGTCGATGCTCTCTTCGCGGTTATAGCTCACCGCGCGACGCAGCAGCGCCTGCGTTTCCGCGCCGCTCGCCTCGACATTCTGATGACGATAAAGCCATTCGCTTATCGCCTCGCGCACCGGCGCGCCAATCATGGACGGCAGCAGCGTCGAGCCCTGCTCAAGCGGCAACATCTGCGGTACACCGTCGCGCATGACGGCCACAGAGCAGTTGGCGGTGCCGTAGTCAAAACCGATAAACATTCACATATTCCCCATGCCGTGAAGAAGGGGGGCGACTTTAGCGAAATGTCGCGTCGGCGGCAAATGGAATAACCGCGCAAGGCAAAAAAAGGCCGTAGCGATTAAGCTTTAGAAATCATCAACAAAGGAGACGCCATGTTTACGCTTCGCTATCAGCCGCCTTACGACTGGCCATGGATGTTACGTTTTCTCAGCGATCGTGCCGTGGCGGGCATTGAAGAGGTGAGCGAAAGCCGCTACCGGCGCACGCTGGCTATCGGCGTGCATCAGGGTTGGTTTAGCGTCACGCCGCATCCGGCGCGCGCGACGCTGACGCTCGACATGAGCGACGGCCTGCTGCCGGTGGCGGAAGCGGTGCAGGTGCGTGTGGCGCGGCTGTTCGATCTGGATTTCGACCCGACGCCGATGCTGGAGACGCTCGGGCCGCTCGCAGCCAGCAGGCCAGGGCTGCGGTTACCGGGTTCGGTGGATGTGTTTGAGCAGGGCGTGCGCGCTATTCTCGGGCAGCTCGTCAGCGTGGCGATGGCGGCGAAGCTGACCGGCAAAGTGGTGCAGGCGGTGGGCGCGCCGCTTGAGGATGGAACCGGCTGGCGCTTTCCGACGCCTGAAGAGATGGCAGGCGCTGAGCCTGCGACGCTCAAAGCGCTCGGGATGCCGCTGATGCGCGCGGGGGCGCTTATCCAGCTTGCCCATGAACATCTGGCCGGGCGGTTTCCGATCACCTGCCCGGAGGATGTGGCGGCAGGCGTGAAAGCGCTGACGCAACTGCCGGGCATCGGTCCCTGGACGGCGAATTATTTCGCGATGCGCGGCTGGCAGGCGCCGGATATCTTTCTGCCGGACGACTATCTGATTAAGCAGCGTTTCGCGCCGATGACGCCCGCGCAGATCCGCCGCTATGCCGCGCGCTGGCAGCCGTGGCGCACCTACGCGCTTTTACACATCTGGTACGCTCAGGACTGGCAGACGCCGCTTAGTGAATAGCGAAATAGCTGGTGGCGAGGCGTGCGGTTAGCGCCTGCGTCTGGGCCACCGTTTCGCCGTAAACCAGATCGATGCCGACGTTGGCAAGCGTTTCCAGCAACGATTGCTGGTCGGCGGGGCCGGCGATGGTTTGCAGGCCGAGACGGCGCGCATTGCCCATCACAATCGTCAGCAGCATTTCATCCATCAGGCTCGCATGGGCGTCGGTCACCAGATCGCTTGCCACCATGATGTAATCGGCGCAGGCGGCAGAGAAATGTTCAAACACTTCCAGCTCGCGGCCGATGTGGCTCAGCACGACCCGGCAACCCGCTTCACGCAGACGCGCCAGATGGCGGCGCGCCGTCGCGGCATCCTGCATTAACACCTCGCTGTTGATAATCAGATGCAGCAGGCGCGGCGGCAGCGGGCTGGCGGCAAGCTGCGCCAGCAACGCATCAAGGCGCTGCGCGTTTAACAGCGTCGCGCCGGAGAGCGTCAGCGCCACGCCGACCCCTTTGCGCGCCACATTTGCGGCGTGATCGCGAAAGAAATCGGTCATCATGCGGGTGTCCAGCGCCTGTATCAGCTCCGGGTCGGTCAGCCCCGCGCGGAAGCTGCGCTCCTCTATCATTTCGCCTTCGCTGGTCCACAGGCGCAGCGACAGCAGCCAGAAACTGGCGCTTTCCGGCACGCGCGGCGAGGCGACTGGACGCACCATCAGCACATGATGGTGTTCGCTTATCATGCGCTGCTGCTCCTGGGCGGTCAGGGTGCCGCGGCCATTATGAAGCTGCTGCTGGTGCGGTTCGTAAACCGTCACCACGCCGCGCCCGGCGTTCTTCGAGGTGTAACAGGCGATATCCGCCTGCGACATCACTTCCTGCGCCTGGTTATTTGTCGCCTCGATAAGGGTAATCCCCGCGCTGGCGCCGATGCGGTGCAGACGGCTCTCCCAGACAAACGGGTATTCATTGATGGCCGCCACGATGCGCTCGCAGATAGTGCGGGCGTTCTCCAGGCTGCAATCCGGCAGCAGCAGGCCAAATTCATCGCCGCCAAGGCGCGCCAGCACGTCAGTCGTGCGCAGCATCCCCAGCATCAGCGACGCGAGTTCCCGCAGCAGCGCGTCGCCTGCCGCATGCCCGGCGGAATCGTTCACCGCTTTAAAACGATCGAGATCGATATAAACCAGCGCGTGGCGCTGATGGTTGTCGCTGACGCTTTGCAGCAGCCGCTTGAGATGGGTTTCAAAGCTTACGCGGTTGGCGAGATGGGTGAGGGCGTCGTGCGAGGCGCTGTAGCTCAGCTGGCGCAGCATTTTGCGCGATTCGGTAACGTCATGGATAACCAGCACCGAGCCGATATTTTCCCCTTCCAGCGTGCTGAGCGGCGTAATGGTGTAATGAATGTCGTAATTGCCGCCGCTGCGGCAGTGCAGCACCACATCCTGTTCAATGCCGGTGCCGGCCTGCGTGGCTTCGCCGTTGTGAATATCGTTAAGCAGCGGGCCGTTATCGCCAAACGTGATACGCAGAATCGCGAGGATTGGCTGGCCAATAGCCTCTTCCTGACGCCAGCCGCTCATTTTCTCGGCGACCGGGTTCATAAAAGTGACGTTCATGTCGATATCGGTACAAATCACCGCTTCGCCGATAGAATCGAGCGTGATATGCAGCCGCTCTTTCTCCTGGAACAGCGCCTCGTTAAGCTGTTTCACCTCGGTCATGTCCATGTTCACGCCGAGCAGCCGCTCCACCTCGCCCTGTTTATTCAGCACGCGGTTGGCCAGCGCGCGAATGTGACGCACGCCGTTTTTCACCTGAATGCGATATTCCATCTTAAACGGCACGCGCGCGCGCAGCGCCTCCTGGATGGTGGCTTCCGCCTGGGCGACATCTTCTTTGAGCAACCGCGATTTCCAGAGCTGATAGGTCGGGCGCGTGTGCGGCGGCACTTCGTAAAGCTCAAACATGCGCTGATCCCAGGCGAGCACATCGGTGCCAAGTTCCCACTCCCAGATGCCGATGCCGCCTGCTTCGTTGGCGAGCGTAATACGCTCCATGAGGCGTTTGTTCACCCATTCGGTGCGCTTGAGATCGGTAATGTCCTCCACCTGGGCGATAAAATAGAGCGGCGAGCCGTCGCGCTGGCGCACGATAGAGACCGCCAGCAGCGCCCATACCACATCGCCCGCGCGGGTGTAGTAGCGCTTCTCCATCGAGTAGTTATTCATCTCGCCGTTCAGCAGCTTCTCGACCTGCGCCATATCGGCATGCAGATCTTCCGGGTAGGTCATCTGCTGGAAGCTCATATTCGCGAGCTGCTCGGGCGTATAGCCAAGAAACGTACAGAGCGCTTTGTTAACCTGCAGGAAGGCGCCTTCTGTCGAGACCAGCGCCATGCCGATGGCGGAATATTCCATCGCGTTGCGAAAGCGCGTTTCGCTCTCGGTAATGAGCTTGCGCTCTTCCCGGGAGGCGTACATCACCATTGTCATCACGTTAGCGGGCAGCAGGATCATTAAAAAGGGCAGCCAGGGCGCATTGACTACCACGCCTTCGTGCGGCAAATCGATAAGCGTCGGGTTAGTGGCGATAACAAAAGAGACCATCATGACGGTGGCGAGAAAGACCGTGAACGCCTCCAGCCGCGGCAGGCGGATGGCGCTCCACATCAGCAGCACAATCACGAAGGTGAAGGGCCACGGCATATAGTGCAGCGCCAGCCAGCTGCACAGCAGCGTGACGCAGAGCGTCGCCAGGCTTTCGGCCAGCAGGCGCGGGCTGCGATGACGCAGCAGGTAGCGCGCTTTAAACAGCAGCCCGAGCGGCACCAGCGCGAGCGCGCCGATGGTTTCCGATAAGATCCACACCAGCGCCAGGCGCAGCGTGATGTGGACATCGCTGATGGCCGTCAGGAGCAATGCCCCCACCAGCGGCGGCACCACGGCGCTGGCGAACGCCAGCCGAATCCAGTTGCTGAGATTTTTTAGGGGGTTGTACCAGGGCAGCAGTTTGCGCAACAGGATTGCGCCCACGAGCGCTTCAACAATGTTGATCGCGGTATAAGAGATCTCAAGGTGCGCGGCCGGGAACAGCGTCAGGCTCGCCAGTACCGTGCCCGCGCCGCAGACCAGCGCAATCGGCGCCCACAGGCGCAGGGCGTGACGAAAGAACGCCACCATCATAATGGAGGTCGGGAACCACAGCGGGGCCAGCAGCGTGTCGAATAGCGTCAGCTCAAGCGAAAAGAGCGTAAAAATGTAGGTCAGTAAGCCCAGGCTTACTAAGCGCAGCAGAGGATGCGGCGTGGCCGCAAGCTCCTGCTTGTTCTTTTTTTTAATCATTACCACATAATCCGCATAGGCATTGCCGTCAGGTGCAATACCCGGACGCATCAGGAAAAATGTTTCGGTTATGCTAGTACAAACAATTTACAATTCCTATGGCGTCTGCTCATAAATTAACTGTGGTGAATAATAAAAAGCGCGCCGGAGAGCCTGCGCCTCGCTTAATGCCTGTTTACACGGCGAAAAACACCGCTTTTCACCTGCCGCAGACGACAGAATTTGCGCACTTATTCTCACGATCGCAGCATCGACTGGTATCAATTTCGTGAAATCCCTATAATTGCCGCGTCTGACGCGACGGCGTCACCCTTCCTTTTCTCTTTATTATGTAAACCAGGTCGCTAATTTATGACTGACAAGTCCCATCAATGCGTCATCATCGGCATCGCCGGCGCATCGGCTTCAGGTAAAAGCCTTATCGCAAGTACCCTCTATCGGGAGCTGCGTGAGCAGGTCGGTGATGAACACATTGGTGTTATTCCAGAAGACAGCTATTACAAGGATCAAAGTCATCTGTCCATGGAGGAGCGGGTTAAAACCAACTATGACCATCCGAACGCGATGGATCACAACCTGCTGTTTCAACACCTGCAAATGCTGAAAGCAGGTAAACCCATCGAGCTGCCGGTTTACAGCTACGTGGAGCACACCCGTACCGCGCAGACGGTGCATATCGAACCGAAAAAGGTGATTATTCTGGAAGGGATCCTGCTGCTCACCGACGCGCGTCTGCGCGAAGAGATGAATTTCTCGATTTTCGTCGATACCCCGCTGGATATCTGCCTGATGCGCCGCATTAAGCGTGACGTCAACGAGCGCGGCCGTTCTATGGACTCTGTGATGACGCAGTATCAGAAAACGGTGCGCCCGATGTTCCTGCAATTTATCGATCCTTCCAAGCAGTACGCCGACATCATCGTGCCGCGCGGAGGCAAGAACCGCATCGCTATCGATATTCTCAAGGCGAAAATCAGCCAGTTCTTTGAATAAGCTGCGTTTTGCGTGTACCGTTCCAGAAGTTACCCTCAGGCTTTCGGCGTTTGCCGGAAGCCTGAACACATCAGGAGAGTGTAATGCGTCTTTGTGACCGAGATATTGAAGCCTGGCTGGATGAAGGCCGACTGGCGATTACCCCGCGTCCGCCGGTGGAGCGCATTAACGGCGCCACGGTGGATGTGCGTCTTGGCAATAAATTCCGCACCTTCCGCGGCCATACCGCCGCGTTTATCGATTTAAGCGGCCCGAAAGATGAAGTGAGCGCGGCGCTCGATCGCGTCATGAGCGACGAAATCGTGCTGAACGACGGCGAGGCGTTTTACCTCCATCCGGGCGAGCTGGCGCTGGCGGTGACCTATGAGTCCGTCACGCTGCCTGCGGATCTGGTCGGCTGGCTTGACGGCCGTTCGTCGCTGGCGCGGCTCGGGCTGATGGTGCACGTCACGGCGCACCGTATCGATCCGGGCTGGCAGGGCTGTATTGTGCTGGAGTTCTATAATTCAGGTAAGTTGCCCCTGGCGTTGCGTCCTGGCATGTTGATTGGCGCGCTGAGCTTCGAGCCGCTTTCCGGCCCGGCAGAGCGCCCGTACAACCGCCGTCAGGATGCGAAATATCGCGATCAGCAGGGTGCTGTCGCCAGCCGTATAGACAAAGACTAAGCGCCCGCGGGCCGGTCTGCAGAGGATGCCATGAGACGAGTTCTGACCACGCTGATGATCTTACTGGTGGTGTTTTTCGCCGGTCTCTCCGCGCTGGTGATGCTGGTAAATCCCAACGATTTTCGCAGTTACATGATAAGCCAGGTCGAGCGGCGCAGCGGGTATCAGCTGAAGCTGGATGGCCCGCTGCGCTGGCACGTCTGGCCGCAGCTTAGCATTCTCTCGGGACGGATGAGCCTTACCGCGCCCGGCGCCAGCCAGCCGCTGGTCAGCGCCGATAACATGCGTCTGGATGTGGCGCTGTTTCCGCTGCTCTCGCACCAGCTTTCTGTGCGTCAGGTGATGCTGAAAGGCGCGGTGGTGCAGCTCACGCCCCAGAGCGAGGCGCGGCACGAACCCGGTGCGCCGGTCGGACCGAAAAGCAGCGCGCCGCTGGTAGAAGATACCCGCGGCTGGTCGTTCGACATCGCCCGGCTTAAAGTGGCCGACAGCGTGCTGGTGTTCCAGCATAAAGATGATGAGCAGGTCACTGTTCGCAACATCAATTTGCAAATGGAGCAGAACGAGCACCACGACGCGCAGCTTGAACTGAGCGGCAAAATCAGCCGCGATCAGCGCGATCTGACGCTCTCACTCACCGCCGCGCTGAACGCCGCCGACTATCCGCAAACCCTGAGCGCCACGGTGTCGCAGCTCTCCTGGCAACTGCACGGCGCCGATCTTCCCCGTGACGGCATCACAGGCGAGGGCACGTTCCAGGCCCGCTGGCTTGAGGGCGACAAGCGGCTGGAATTCAGCGCGCTTAACCTGAAAGCCAACGACAGCCAGCTTGCCGGGCAGGGGAGCGTGACGCTTGGCGACACGCCGGCCTGGGATCTCGATCTGCATTTCAGCGCGCTGGATCTGGATAAACTGCTCGCGCCGGACCCGGCCACCACTACCGCCGTCGCCCAGCAGGGCCAGCAGAGCGCGTTGCCGCGCCCGGTGATTGCCGCTGAAGTGGACCAGGCGCCGTATGTGGGGCTGCGTGGTTTTAACGCCAGCGCCCGTATTCGGGCCGACAGCGTGCGCTGGCGTGGGCTGACCTTCAGCAACGTCAACACGCAGATGCGCAATCAGGCGGGGCTGCTGACGCTTAGCGCGCTGACCGGCAAACTCGGCGCGGGCGAACTGTCGCTGCCGGGAAGGCTTGACGCGCGCGATGATGTCCCGGACGCGCGTTTTACGGTCAACGCGAAAGATATTGAAGTGGGCGAGATCCTGCGCGCCTTTAATTATCCTATCGCGCTGACCGGCAAAATGAGCGTTGACGGTAAGTTTCAGGGCGATCGCATCGACGCCCAGGCGTTTCGTGAAAACTGGGAAGGCGAGGCGACGCTTGCGCTCAAAGGCAGCCGCATGGAAGGGCTGAATTTCCAGCAGCTTATCCAGCAGGCGGTAGAACGCAGCGGCGGCGGGGTGAGCGCGCGTGAAGATTTCGACAACGCCACCACGCTCGACAGCTTCACCACGTACGCGACGCTGGATCACGGCGAGCTGACGCTTGACGAGATGCAGGGGCAGTCTTCACTGCTGGCGTTACGCGGGGAGGGCACGCTCGATCTGGTGCGCGAGCAGTGCGACACGCGCTTTAAAGTGCAGGTGACCGACGGCTGGAAAGGCGACGATAAACTGGTGCAGTGGCTTAAAGCCACGCCAGTGCCACTGCGCGTCTACGGCCCGTGGAAAGCGCTCAACTACAGTTTGCAGGTCGATCAGCTGTTGCGTAAGCATCTGCAGGATGAAGCCAAACGTCGGCTGAGCGACTGGAGCGAGCGCCATAAAGGCAGCAACGACGCGCAGGATGTGAAAAAATTGCTCGATAAACTGTGAACACCACCACACGAAAAAGCGGCCCAGGCGGCCGCTTTTTTTATGGCGTTACGCCGCGGCGGTCGGTGTTTCCTGCGGCACAGCCTGCGAGGTGATTCGCACTTTCTGAATACGATGGTGTTCCACCGCAAGCGTGGTGAGCCGGTAATGTCCCACCTGGACCGTTTCGCCCACGCCCGGAATGCGTTGCAGATACTCCATCATCAGTCCGGCGAGCGTGTGGTACTCCCGCTTCTCGTCAAGCGGCAGCGGAACATACTGAATCAAGTCTTCCAGCGGCATATGGCCGTTGGCGGTCCAGCTACCGTCGGCGTTTTTCTGAATGTCGTGGCGCGCGTCAATCTCTTCCACTTCGTTTGGCAGATTACCGGCGATGGTTTCCATCACGTCGCTCAGCGTCACCACCCCCTCCACCGAGCCAAACTCGTCGACCACAAACGCAAAGTGAGTGCGGGCGTTGCGAAACTGCTCCAGCGCTTTTAACAGCGGCAATCCTTCCGGGAACACCAGCGGCTGGCGCACCAGCGCGCGCAGGTCGAGCGGCTCGCCGCGCAGCGACTGTTGCAGCAAATCGATGATGTGCACCACGCCGAGCAGTGCGTCCTCGTCTTCGTCACTGCGGATAACCACGCGGGTATGCTGATTGCGCTCAAGCAGGGCGCGTACCTGCGCCTCCGGCGCGTTGATATCGATATGCTCGACGTCGTGACGGGAGGTCATAATGCTATTGACGGTGCGCTGGTTAAGGTTCAGCACGCGTTCAATCATCCGTTGTTCCTGAGGATTGAACAGGGGATGGTTGTCGTAATCAGCGAGCAGCGACGCCGTCTGCGGGTCGAGATCGGCGTCTTCTTTCTTACCGCTGATAAGCCGCATCACGGCTTCCGTGGTGCGCTGGCGCAGCGTCTGATTGGCGGTGGAGAGAAAACGGCGGCGGTTGAAAATCGCGAGCTGGTTGAGGGCCTCGATAATAATAGAAAAGCCAATGGCCGCGTAGAGATAGCCTTTTGGAATATGGAAGCCGAAGCCGTCGGCAATCAGGCTGAAGCCTATCATCAGCAGAAAGCTGAGACAGAGGATAACAATCGTCGGGTGATGATTCACAAAGCGCGTCAGCGCCTTGCTTGCCATCAGCATCAGGGAGACGGCGATAATCACCGCCGCCATCATGACCGCCAGGTGATCCACCATGCCGACCGCGGTGATGACCGAATCAAGCGAGAAGACCGCATCGAGGATGACAATCTGCGCCACCACGGCCCAGAATTTCGCGCCGCGCCGCTGCGTCGGGTTTTCCGTGTCTTTGCCTTCGAGCCGCTCGTTAAGCTCCACGGTCGCTTTAAACAGCAGGAACAGGCCGCCCAGCAGCATGATTAAATCGCGGGCGCTGAAGCTGAAGCTTTTGATGGTTAACAGCGGTGTGGTGAGGGTCACCAGCCACGAGACGGAGGCCAGCAGGCCGAGACGCATCACCATCGCCAGCATCAGGCCGGTAACGCGCGCGCGGTCGCGCTGGGCGGGGGGCAGTTTTTCAGCCAAGATGGCGATAAACACCAGGTTGTCGATTCCGAGCACCAGCTCCAGCACGATAAGCGTGGCCAGACCTGCCCAGATCGAGGGGTCGGCAATCCATTCCATATGAGGTCAGTTACCTTTTAAGATAAATAGCAGTCTGATGATCCTGGATAAATCGCGCTTAAATTGCAACGCGAGGCAGAATTATCTTAACGGCGAAGAGTGGCGGGAAATTAACCAAATGTGGCAAATAAAAGCTAATAAATAGCCAGATGCCATATTTTGGTCATAATGAAAAAGAATGAAATAATAATATTACCCGGATATATCTTAATTATATTGTCTGCGTAGTTTATACACCCCTGTCTGTCAACATGAAGAAAATCCTAAAAGTAATAAAATGGGCTGTTCATATTATTCTTAAAAACAGCCTTGCAACGATGCGTTAACTTGCCTGCCAAAACTTTAGCTGCAACAATCCACTCAGCATTTCTTATTCCCACCGGCACACAAGGATTTTTCTTTGTGCGTTCTGGATGAGCAGTGCGCCAGCGTAATGAACCGTCTCTTGCAATAAGATAAATCCAATTGGAAGAGGCTCCACAGGGGTGTGTCAATATAACCGTCTGTTTTTGCAGTAGATTGGTAACTGAAAGCCAAGGGCGGTAGCGTGCCTGAAGTCTGTCAATTAGCCTCAATTATTCTGTCAATAGTATATGGGTAAATAAGCGACTTTTAGGAATGATTCCAGTTATATTCTGGCGCCTGACGCCGCATTCTTGATGCAGGAACAAGCGGTACGGTGGCTTATTTAAAGGGTCAGAATAATTACTCTGCCAAAGTGATAAAAATTCAATGATGAAATCCAGACTGAAATTGATGCCTTTATTGGTGTCTGTAACCTTGATGAGCGGTTGCACTGTTTTTCCCGGCAGCAATATGTCTACGATGGGAAAGGACGTGATCAAGCAACAGGATGCAGACTTTGATCTTGACCGGATGGTGAACGTATATCCGCTGACGCCGCGACTGGTAGAACAATTACGTCCTCGTCCGAACGTGGCTCAGCCGAATATGTCTCTCGACCAGGAGATTGCCAACTACCAGTATCGCGTAGGGCCGGGCGATGTACTCAACGTTACCGTCTGGGATCACCCGGAACTCACCACGCCTGCGGGCCAGTACCGCAGCTCCAGCGACACCGGTAACTGGGTGCAGCCGGACGGCACCATGTTCTATCCCTACATTGGTAAGGTCCACGTTGTTGGCAAAACCCTCGCTGAAATCCGCAGCGATATTACCGGCCGTTTAGCGCAGTACATCGCTGACCCGCAGGTGGACGTTAATATCGCCGCATTCCGTTCGCAAAAAGCCTATATCTCAGGGCAGGTGGCGAAATCGGGCCAGCAGGCCATCACCAACGTGCCGCTGACCGTGCTGGATGCTATCAACGCCGCAGGCGGTCTGACGGACGCCGCTGACTGGCGCAACGTCGTGCTGACCCATAACGGTCAGGAGCGCCGCATCTCCCTGCAGGCGCTGATGCAGAACGGCGATCTGAGCCAGAACCATCTGCTTTATCCGGGCGATATCTTATTCGTTCCACGTAATGACGATCTGAAAGTCTTCGTGATGGGCGAAGTGAAGAAACAGAGCACGCTCAAAATGGACTTCAGCGGTATGACGCTGACCGAAGCGCTCGGCCAGGCCGAAGGTATCGATCTGACGACGTCTAACGCGAGCGGCATCTTTGTTATCCGTCCTCTGCGCGGCGACACCCAGCGCGGCGGCAAGATTGCCAACATTTACCAGCTTGATATGTCCGATGCGACTTCGCTCATTATGGCGACGGAATTCCGTCTGCAACCGTATGACGTGGTCTATGTGACCACCGCACCGGTGGCGCGCTGGAACCGTCTTATCAACCAGTTGCTGCCGACCATCAGTGGCGTCCGTTACATGACGGATACAGCAAACGACATTCACAAGTGGTAACGCCTATGTTTAACAAAATACTTGTGGTTTGCGTGGGGAACATCTGTCGTTCCCCTACCGCGGAGCGATTGCTTAAACGCCATCTGCCGGACGTGACGGTCGCGTCCGCAGGCCTTGGGGCGCTGGTCGGGAAGGGTGCAGACGCCAGCGCGGTGAGCGTGGCGGCCGCGCACGACCTCTCTCTGGAGGGCCATGAGGCCCGCCAGTTAACCAGCGCGATGTGCCGCGAGTACGACTTAATCCTCGCCATGGAAAAGCGTCATGTCTCCTCGATTTGCGACATGGCGCCGGAGATGCGCGGCAAAGTGATGCTGTTTGGTCACTGGGACGACCAGCGCGATATTCCCGACCCGTATCGTAAGAGCCGGGACGCCTTTGAGGCGGTTTACGCACTTCTGGATCACTCTGCCCGCCAGTGGGCGCAGGCACTGAAAACGCAGCAGGGATAACGATGACTGATAAAGTGAGACATTCTGCCGCCCCGGTGGAGGGCGGCGACGAGATAGATATTGGACGCCTGGTGGGCACTGTGGTGGAAGCACGCTGGTGGGTGCTTGGCATTACGGCGCTGTTTGCGCTGGGCGCGCTGATTTATGTCATGTTCGCCACTCCCATCTACAGCGCCGACGCGCTGGTGCAAATCGAGCAGAATCAGGGCAACTCCCTGGTGCAGGACATCAGCACGGCGCTGCAAAACAAGCCGCCCGCGTCGGATGCGGAAATTCAGCTGATCCAGTCCCGTCTGGTGCTCGGCAAAACCGTCGACGATCTTGATCTCGACATCGCCGTTCAGAAAAAGACGTTCCCGCTGTTTGGTTCGGGCTGGGAACGCCTGATGGGCCGCGCCGACGAAACGATTAAAGTGACCACTTTCGAGCTGCCGAAAGGCATGGCGGAGGATGAGTTCACGGTCGCGGTGCTGGGCCCGAAACAGTATCAGCTTACCAGCAGCGGCGGTTTTAGCGCCCGCGGCGAAGTGGGTAAACCGCTGAGCAAAGACGGTGTGAAAATGATGGTGGACCAGATTCACGCGCAGGAAGGCAGTGAATTTACCGTCACCAAATACTCCACGCTCGGCATGATCAATCAGCTGCAAAACAACCTGACGGTTACCGAAACGGGTAAAGACACCGGCGTGCTGAGCCTGACGTATATGGGCGAAGATCGCGATCAGATCCGCGATATCCTGAACAGCATCACCCGTAATTACCTTGAGCAGAATATCGAGCGTAAATCGGAAGAAGCGGCCAAAAGCCTGGCGTTCCTCGCCAAACAGCTTCCGGAAGTGCGTTCGAATCTGGATATCGCCGAGAACAAACTCAACGCGTATCGCCAGCAGCAGGATTCTGTCGACCTGCCGCTGGAGGCCAAAGCGGTGCTGGACTCGATGGTGAACATTGACGCTCAGCTCAACGAGCTGACGTTCAAAGAGGCGGAAATCTCCAAGCTCTACACCAAAGCGCACCCGGCGTACCGCACGCTGCTGGAAAAACGCCAGGCGCTGGAAGATGAAAAAGCGAAGCTGAATAACCGCGTCACCGCGATGCCGAAAACCCAGCAGGAGATCGTCCGTCTGACCCGTGATGTGGAATCGGGCCAGCAGGTGTACATGCAACTGCTGAACAAACAGCAGGAGCTGAAAATCACCGAGGCGAGCACCGTGGGCGATGTGCGTATCGTCGACCCGGCTATCACTCAACCGGGTGTTGTGAAGCCGAAGAAAGCGCTGATCGTGCTTGGCAGCATTATTCTCGGCCTGCTGCTCTCCATCGTGATTGTGCTGCTGCGCTCGCTGTTTAACCGCGGTATCGAAAGCCCGCTGGCGCTGGAAGAGGCGGGAATCAACGTCTACGCCAGTATCCCGCTCTCTGAATGGCAGAAATCGCGCGACAGCGTGAAGACCGTCAAAGGGGTTAAACGCTTCAAACAGAGCCAGCTGCTGGCGGTAGGCAACCCGACGGATCTCGCCATCGAAGCTATCCGCAGCCTGCGCACCAGTCTGCACTTCGCCATGATGCAGGCGCCGAACAACGTCCTGATGCTGACCGGCGTGAGCCCGTCTATCGGTAAAACGTTTGTCTGCGCCAACCTGGCGGCGGTGATTAGCCAGACCCACAAACGCGTGCTGCTGATCGACTGCGATATGCGTAAGGGCTACACCCATGAGCTGCTCGGCACGACCAACGTCAACGGGCTCTCTGATGTGCTGGCAGGGCAGGGCGATATCAGCCGCTGCGCGCAGAAAACCTCTGTGCCGGGCTTTGACCTGGTGCCGCGCGGTCAGGTGCCGCCGAACCCGTCTGAGCTGCTGATGAGCGAACGCTTCGCGGAGCTGGTGAAATGGGCGAGCGCGAACTACGACATGGTGCTTATCGATACGCCGCCGATTCTGGCCGTCACCGATGCCGCCGTCGTCGGCCGCCACGCCGGCACCACGCTGATGGTCGCGCGTTATGCGGTCAACACGCTTAAAGAAGTACAGACCAGCCTGAGCCGCTTCGAGCAGAACGGCATTGAAGTCCGGGGGGTTATCCTTAACTCCATCTTCCGTCGCGCTTCCGGCTACCAGGACTACGGCTACTACGAGTACGAGTACAAATCGGACCACAAGTAACGGCGTCCCTCCCCACCTCGCCCTCCCGCTCTCTGCGGGAGGGTAAGCAACCCCAACGGCAGGCTTATTTTCTTCCTCTTTTCTGAGGAGGAGGGCGGGGGTGAGGGCAATGAACACGGCGCAGCCTTAAACGGCTACGCCCTTGCGGCAACGTGCATAACATCCATTAAGCATTCGGAGAAACCACAATGACCAGCACCGCGCGCCCCTTAGTGTCTGTTTACATGCCGACGTGGAACCGCCAGCAACTGGCTATCCGGGCGATCAATTCCGTGCTGCGCCAGGACTACGACAACTGGGAACTTATCATTGTCGACGACTGCTCCAGCAACTGGGAGCAGCTGCAAAACTTCGTTCTGGCGCTTAACGATCCGCGCGTCAGCTACACGCGCAATGATTTTAACTCCGGCGCGTGCGCGGTGCGCAACCAGGCCATTCTGCAGGCGAAGGGCGATTTCATTACCGGCATCGACGATGACGACGAATGGATGCCGAATCGGTTGTCCGTTTTCCTGGCGCACAAAGAGAAGCTTAATCAGCACGCGTTTCTCTACGCCAACGACTATCTGTGCGAAGGCCAGGTCTACTCGCAGCCGACCAGCCTGCCGCTCTACCCGAAATCGCCGTGGTCGCTGAAGCTGTTCTTTAAGCGCAACATCGTCGGCAACCAGGTGTTCACCTGGGCGTGGCGTTTCAAAGAGTCGCTGTTTGATAACGAGCTTGCCGCCGCGCAGGACTACGACATGTTCCTGCGTATGGTCGTGACCTATGGCGAGCCGTGGAAAGTGGAAGACGCGACGCAAATTCTGCATATCAACCACGGTGAAATGCAGATAACCAAATCGGCGAAAAAGTTTGCCGGTTATTTCCACTTCTACCGCAAACACAAAGATAAATTCGACCGCGCCAGCAAAAAATATCAGCTGTTTACGCTCTATCAGATCCGTAATAAACGCATGAACTGGCGCACGCTGCTGACGCTTTTGTCGGTGCGTAATACCAAACGTCTGGCTGACAGCCTGCGGGGGAAATAATGCTGCTTGAGGATCTGCGCGCGAATTCATGGAACCTGCGCCCCTGCTGCATGGTGGTCGCCTATCGCATCGCGCACTTCTGCTCGGTGTGGCGCAAAAAAAACGTGCTTAACAACCTGTGGGCGGCGCCGGTGCTGCTGCTCTACCGCTTCTTTACCGAATGTTTTTTCGGGTATGAAATTCAGGCCGCCGCCACCATTGGCCGCCGTTTCACCATTCACCACGGTTATGCCGTCGTTATCAATAAAAACGTGGTGGCGGGCGATGATTTCACCATTCGCCACGGCGTCACCATCGGCAACCGCGGCGCGGAAAGCCTCGCCTGTCCGGTTATCGGCAACGGCGTGGAGCTCGGGGCGAACGTGGTGATCATTGGCGATATCACCATTGGCAATAACGTCACGATAGGCGCGGGCAGCGTGGTGCTGGACAGCGTGCCGGATAATGCGCTGGTCGTCGGCGAAAAAGCGCGGGTGAAGGTAATTAAATGAACATATTACAATTTAATGTCCGCCTCGCAGAAGGCGGCGCGGCAGGCGTAGCGCTGGATCTTCATCAGCGCGCCCTGCAAAAAGGGATGCGTTCCCGTTTTATTTACGGCTACGGCAAGGGCGGTAAAAAAAGCGTCAGTCACGATAATTTCCCGGAGGTGGAAAAACATACGCCGCGACTGACCTCGATCGCCAATATCGCGCTGTTCCGCTTCGTAAACCAGGATCTCTTTGGCTCGCTCGACAGCCTCTACCGTCGCGTAACGCGCATCGACGGGCCGGTGGTGCTGCACTTTCATGTATTGCACAGCTACTGGCTGAATCTCGATAAGGTGGTGGCGTTCTGCCAGAAGCTGAAAGCGCACAAGCGCGATGTCACTTTCGTCTGGACGCTGCACGATCACTGGAGCGTCACCGGCCGCTGCGCCTTTCTCGACGGCTGCGAAGGCTGGAAAAGCGGCTGCCAGAAATGCCCGACGCTGGATAACTATCCGCCGGTCAAAGTCGACCGCGCGCACAGCTTGGTCGACAACAAACGTCAGCGCTTTCGCGACATGCTGGCGCTCGGCTGCCATTTTATTTCGCCAAGCCAGCACGTGGCCGACGCCTTTAACAGCCTCTACGGGGCAGGGCGCTGCAAAATCATCAACAACGGCATCGACGTGGCGACGGAGGCCATTCTCGCCGAACTGCCGCTGATGCCGCCGGGCGCGGGCGCGCCAAAAATCGCCGTTGTGGCCCACGATTTACGTTACGACGGTAAAACCAATCAGCGTCTGGTGCGCGATCTGGTGGCGCTCGGCGATAAAGTGGAAGTGCACACCTTCGGCAAATTCTCGCCGTTTGAAGGCGCCAACGTGGTCAACCACGGCTTTTTGACCGACAAACGTAAACTGATGAATGAACTGAATCAGATGGACGCGCTGCTGTTTACGTCGCGCGTCGATAACTACCCGCTGATTCTGTGCGAAGCGCTTTCCATCGGCGTGCCGGTTATCGCCACCCATAGCGAGGCGGCGCAGGAAGTGCTGAACAAGTCGGGCGGTAAAACGGTCGATGACAATGACGTGCTGCTGCTGGCGCAGCGCGGTAAAGCGCAGATCGCCGAAGCGGTTTTCGGCACCACGCTTGAAGCCTTCCGGGCGCGTAGCCGGGAAGCGTACAGCGGCCAACAGATGCTGGAGGAATATGTCTCGTTCTATCAGAGTCTGTAGCTATCTGCTGCTGCCGTTCATCTATCTGGTGGTGAACGTCAAACTGGCGCAGCTCGGCGAGAGTTTCCCGATTACGATTGTGACGTTTTTGCCGGTGCTGCTGCTGCTGTTCGTGGACAAGATTAACCTGAAGAAGCTGATGATCGCGCTGGGACTCGGCGCCGGTCTGACGATGTTCAACTACCTGTTCGGTAAATCGCTCGACGCCAGTAAATATGTCACGTCGACGATGCTGTTTCTGTATACGGTTATCATCATCGGGATGACCTGGAGCATTCGCTTCAAGACCATCTCGCCGCGTAACTACCGCAAAATTCTGCGGCTGTTTTACCTGGTGGTGGGCTTTATCGTTACGCTGGCGGCGCTGGAGATGGCGCAGATTATCCTCTCCGGCGGCAGTAGTCTGATGGAAACCATCTCGAAGTTTCTCATCTACAGCAACAGCTATGTACTCAATTTCATTAAGTTTGGCGGCAGGCGCACCACGGCGATGTATTTCGAGCCGGCGTTCTTCGCTCTGGCGTTAATCTCAATTTGGCTCAGCATCAAACAGTTTGGTATCAAAACCCCAAAAACCGATGGTATGATTCTTTTAGGGATAGTCTTATCGGGTTCGTTTTCGGGCGTGATGACATTTATCCTGTTTTATTTGCTGGAGTGGGCGTTTCAGTATCTTAATAAAAACGCGATTCGTAAAAAGTTGCCGCTGGCAATTGTTTCCCTGGCTGTGTTTATCGTAGGCGTAGTGTTCGCCTTCCCGTATATCGCGGAGCGTATCGGTGATTTAGGCACAGAGGGTTCGTCATCCTATTATCGCATCATCGGACCGCTGGTGATGGTGGGATATTCGCTGACGAATATCGATGGTGTAGTGCGTTTTGGTTCGCTTTACGAATATGTCGCATCATTCGGAATTTTTAACGGTGCGGACGTCGGAAAAACAATAGACAATGGGCTCTACCTGCTAATCATTTATTTTTCATGGTTCGCAGTGTTACTCACCGGCTGGTATATGTTCAGGGTCGGGAAAATGATGATTAACGCATTTGGTAATAATCAGAATTTTCGTGTACAGCTGTGGTTATTTACACCTGTATCCCTGTTTTTTACCGGTTCGATTTTTAGCCCGGAATATGCGTTCTTAATTGTTTGTCCGTTTATTCTGCGTAAAGCGTTAAACATTACAGATTCCTGATGAGGTAGGCCCGGATGCTTTTAAGTGTAATTACTGTCGCCTGGCGCAATTATGAAGGGGTGGTGAAGACCTGGCAGTCCCTGGCCCATCTTGCGCAGGCGCCTGAAATCGAGTTCGAATGGATTGTGGTGGACGGCGGCTCTAACGACGGCACCGCGCAGTTCCTGGAAGATCTCAACGGTCAGTACAACCTGCGTTTCGTCAGCGAAAAAGACCACGGCATTTACGATGCGATGAATAAAGGCATCGAAATGGCCAACGGCCGCTTTGCGATTTTTCTGAATTCCGGCGACGTATTTCATCCAGGCGTAGCCGACGTGGCGCGCCAGCTGGCCGCTGCGCCGGAAAATGAAAACGCGATGTATATTGGCGATGCGCTGCTCGATTTCGGCGACGGCAATAAAATGCGCCGCAACGCGAAAAGCGGCTGGTATATTTACCACAGCCTGCCTGCCAGCCATCAGGCGATTTTCTTCCCGGTTTCCGGGCTTAAAAAGTACCCCTACGATCTGCAATATAAAGTCTCATCCGATTACGCGTTAACCGCCAAAATGTATAAATCCGGCTACGGCTTTAAAAAGCTGAAAGGGCTGGTGTCAGAATTCTCAATGGGTGGCGTGTCAACCTCGAATAATCTGGAATTATGTCAGGACGCTAAAAAAGTGCAACGCAACATATTGCGGGTTCCTGGAATATTAACAGAACTTTCTTATTTATTACGCATGCGTACGACCGGAAAAGCTAAGGCGCTGTATAACAAAGCATAAAGCCTGGCCATAAGGAAAGCATATGCAAGATTTAAGCGGATTCTCGGTGCCGAAAGGCTTCCGGGGCGGGCACCCTATTAAGGTTCAACTGTGGTGGGCGGTTCAGGCGACGCTGTTTGCCTGGTCTCCGCAAATATTATATCGCTGGCGCGCCTTTTTATTACGGTTATTTGGCGCGCGAATTGGCAAAGGCGTGGTGATTCGCCCTTCGGTGCAAATTACCTACCCGTGGAAATTAACCATCGGTGATTACGCCTGGGTCGGGGATGACGCGGTGCTCTATACGCTCGGGGATATCACCATCGGCGCGAACGCCGTGGTATCGCAGAAATGCTACCTGTGCACCGGCAGCCACGACTACATGAGTCCGCATTTTGATATTACCGCCGAGCCGATTGTGATTGGCGAGAAGGCCTGGCTTGCGACGGATGTGTTTGTCGCGCCTGGTGTCACCATCGGCGCAGGCACGGTGGTCGGCGCGCGCAGCAGCGTCTTTAAGACGCTGCCGGCGAACAAAATTTGTCGTGGCAATCCGGCGCAGATCGTTCGCGACCGGGTGGAGGGGCAGTAACCCTTTGCGCCACATCGATTTCCCCTCTCAAGCCGAGAGGGTTTGGGAAAGGGGAGCAGGACACTGATCCCTGAATTAATAAACGGCCTGGTGAGCCAGGCAAAGTCCGATTTAAACAGAGGAAAAACAAATTATGAGTAAAGTTGCTCTCATTACCGGCGTAACCGGACAAGATGGCTCCTATCTGGCTGAGTTTCTGCTTGAGAAAGGTTATGAAGTCCACGGTATCAAACGCCGCGCGTCTTCCTTCAATACCGAGCGCGTTGACCATATCTACCAGGATCCGCACAGCACCAACCCGAAATTCCACCTGCACTATGGCGACCTGACCGATACCTCCAACCTGACCCGTATCCTGCAGGAAGTGCAGCCGGACGAAGTGTACAACCTGGGCGCGATGAGCCACGTAGCGGTCTCCTTCGAATCCCCGGAATACACCGCAGACGTAGATGCCATGGGCACTCTGCGCCTGCTGGAAGCTATCCGCTTCCTGGGTCTGGAAAAGAAAACCCGTTTCTATCAGGCATCCACCTCTGAGCTATATGGCCTGGTGCAGGAAATCCCGCAGAAAGAAACCACCCCGTTCTACCCGCGTTCTCCGTATGCGGTCGCGAAACTGTACGCTTACTGGATCACCGTAAACTACCGTGAATCCTACGGCATGTACGCGTGCAACGGCATTCTGTTCAACCACGAATCCCCGCGCCGCGGTGAAACCTTCGTCACCCGCAAAATCACCCGCGCTATCGCCAACATCGCACAGGGTCTGGAATCTTGCCTGCACCTGGGCAACATGGACTCCCTGCGTGACTGGGGCCATGCCAAAGACTACGTGAAAATGCAGTGGATGATGCTGCAGCAGGAACAGCCGGAAGATTTCGTTATCGCGACCGGCGTGCAGTACTCCGTGCGTCAATTCGTCGAAATGGCGGCCGCGCAGCTGGGTATCAAACTGCGCTTTGAAGGCAAAGGCGTGGAAGAGAAAGGCATCGTGGTTTCCGTGACCGGCCATGACGCGCCGGGCGTGAAACCGGGCGACGTTATCGTTGAAGTTGACCCGCGTTACTTCCGTCCTGCTGAAGTGGAAACCCTGCTGGGCGACCCGACCAAAGCACACGAAAAACTGGGCTGGAAACCGGAAATCACCCTGCAGGAAATGGTCTCTGAAATGGTCGCGAAAGATCTCGAAGCCGCGAAGAAACACTCGCTGCTGAAATCTCACGGCTACGAGGTTGCCATCGCGCTGGAGTCCTGAGCATGAAAAAGCAACGTATTTTTGTGGCCGGCCACCGCGGGATGGTGGGGTCGGCCATCGTTCGCCAGCTTGAGCAGCGCGACGATGTCGAGCTGGTGCTCAAAGGGCGCGACGAGCTGAACCTGCTGGACAGCGCGGCAGTGAACGCGTTCTTCGCGGACGCCGCGCTGGATCAGGTTTACCTGGCGGCGGCGAAGGTGGGCGGCATTGTCGCCAACAACACCTACCCGGCGGACTTCATCTACGAAAATATGATGATTGAGAGCAACATCATTCACGCGGCGCATCTGCACAACGTGAACAAGCTGTTGTTCCTCGGATCGTCGTGCATCTATCCGAAACTGGCGAACCAGCCGATTGCGGAAAGCGAGCTGTTACAGGGCACGCTGGAGCCGACCAACGAGCCGTACGCTATCGCCAAAATCGCGGGCATCAAGCTGTGCGAGTCTTACAACCGCCAGCATAACCGCGACTACCGCTCGGTGATGCCGACGAACCTGTACGGGCCGCACGACAACTTCCACCCCAGTAACTCGCACGTGATCCCGGCGCTGCTGCGCCGCTTCCATGAAGCGACCCAGGAAAACGCCGCCGACGTGGTGGTGTGGGGCAGCGGTACGCCGATGCGTGAATTCCTGCATGTGGATGACATGGCCGCCGCCAGCATTCACGTCATGGAGCTCGACCGCGAGGTGTGGCAGGAAAACACCGAGCCGATGCTGTCGCACATCAACGTGGGCACCGGGGTGGATTGCACTATCCGCGAGCTGGCGCAGACCATCGCCAAAGTGGTGGGCTACAAAGGCCGCGTGGTGTTTGACGCCTCTAAACCGGACGGTACGCCGCGCAAACTGCTCGACGTCACCCGTCTGCACTCACTGGGCTGGTATCACGAGATTTCACTGGAGGCGGGCCTTGCCAGCACTTACCAGTGGTTCCTTGAAAACCAGCATCGTTTCCGGGGGTAAGGATGTTTTTAAGTCAGGAAGATTTTGCCACCGTGGTGCGCTCCACGCCGCTTATCTCCATCGATCTGATTGTCGAGAACGAGCAGGGGGAGTTCCTGCTCGGACATCGCACCAACCGTCCGGCGCAGGGCTTCTGGTTCGTGCCAGGCGGTCGGGTTCAGAAAGATGAGCCGCTGGCGCAGGCGTTTGAACGTCTGACGCAGGCGGAGCTTGGCAAACGCTTTACGATGCCGGAGGGAGAGTTTTACGGCGTCTGGCAGCACTTCTATGACGACAACTTCTCCGGGACCGATTTCACCACGCATTACATCGTGCTGGGTTTCCGGCTGCGCGTAAAAGCGGATGCGCTCAACCTGCCCAAAGAGCAGCACGAAGCGTACCGCTGGCAGTCGCCCTCCTCGATTGTGGCGAGTGAAGATGTGCACGACAACAGCCGCGCCTATTTCATGGCTGAACGTTTTGCCGGAGTGCCGGGCTTATGAAAATCCTGGTTTACGGCATCAACTACTCGCCGGAGCTGACCGGTATCGGTAAGTACACCGGCGAGATGGTGGAATGGATGGCCCGTCAGGGCCATGAGGTGCGGGTGATTACCGCACCGCCTTACTACCCGGCCTGGAAAGTGGGGGAGAACTACTCCTCCTGGCGCTGGCGCAAAGAGCAGGGCGCCGCCACGGTGTGGCGCTGCCCGCTTTATGTCCCGAAACAACCTTCCACGTTAAAACGCCTGATCCATCTCGGCAGCTTTGCGGCGAGCTCATTCTTCCCGCTGCTGGCCCAGCGTCGCTGGAAGCCGGATCGCATCATCGGCGTCGTGCCAACGCTGTTCTGCACGCCGGGCATGCGCCTGCTGGCGAAGCTCTCCGGCGCGAAAACGCTGTTGCACATTCAGGATTACGAAGTGGACGCCATGCTTGGCCTTGGCATGGCGGGCCGCGGCAAGGGGGGCAAAATCGCCCGTCTCGCCAGCCGCTTTGAGCGTAGCGGTCTGCATAACGTTGATAACGTCTCGACCATTTCGCGCTCAATGATGAACAAAGCCAAAGAAAAAGGGGTTCCCCCGGAGCGCGTGATCTTTTTCCCGAACTGGTCCGAAGTGGCGCGGTTCCGGGATGTGAAGACAGAGGACGTCCTGGCGCTGCGCAGCCAGCTTGGCCTGCCGGCGGATAAAAAAATCATCCTCTACTCCGGCAACATCGGGGAGAAACAGGGGCTGGAGAGCGCCATTGACGTGGCGGCGCGGTTTACCGACCAGCCGTGGATTTTCGCGATTGTCGGCCAGGGCGGCGGTAAAGCGCGCCTTGAGAAGATGGTCGCAGAGCGGGGGCTTACGAACGTGAAGTTCTTCCCGCTGCAACCTTATGAAGCGCTCCCGGCGCTTCTCAAGATGGCGGATTGCCATCTGGTGATTCAGAAGCGCGGCGCAGCCGACGCGGTACTGCCGTCGAAGCTCACCAATATCCTGGCGGTGGGCGGCAACGCGGTGATCACCGCCGAGCATGACACCGAGCTTGGACAGCTTTGTATCGCGGAGCCAGGCATCGCCGTCTGCGTAGAGCCAGAGTCGGTTGACGCGCTGGCAGAAGGGATCGTCAGCGCGCTTGCGCTTCCCAAAGACAACACGGTGGCACGTGAATATGCCGAACGCACGCTCGAAAAAGAGAACGTGTTAAGCCAATTTATCGCTGATATTCGGGGTTAAGCCATGAGTCAGTCAAAACTCTTTCCGGTAATTATGGCAGGCGGCTCCGGCAGCCGTCTGTGGCCGCTTTCCCGCGTGCTTTACCCAAAACAGTTCCTCTGTCTGAAAGGGGATCTGACAATGCTTCAGACCACCGTCTGCCGCTTAAACGGCGTGCAGTGCGAAAGCCCGGTGGTTATCTGTAACGAACAGCATCGCTTTATCGTCGCCGAGCAGCTGCGCCAGCTCAACAAGCTGACCGAAAACATCATTCTGGAGCCTGCCGGACGTAACACCGCGCCGGCTATCGCGCTGGCGGCGCTGGCGGCAAAACGCAACAGCCCGGAGACCGATCCGCTGATGCTGGTGCTGGCGGCTGACCATATCATTCAGGATGAAGACGCGTTTCGCAATGCCGTACGCGCCGCGATGCCGTTCGCCGAGAGCGGCAAGCTGGTCACCTTCGGCATCGTGCCGAACCTGCCGGAAACCGGCTACGGCTACATCCGCCGTGGCGAAGTCTCTAACCCGGAAGTGGCGGTCGACGCCGTCGCCTTCAGCGTCGCGCAGTTTGTCGAAAAACCGGATCTGGAAACCGCGCAGTCCTACGTCAATAGCGGCGAATATTACTGGAACAGCGGCATGTTCCTGTTCCGCGCCGGTCGCTACCTGGAAGAACTCGCCAAATACCGCCCGGATATCCTGGACGCCTGCGAAAAAGCCATGAGCACCGTTGACCCGGACCTCGATTTTATCCGCGTTGATGAAGAAGCCTTCCTGGCCTGCCCGGAAGAGTCCATCGACTACGCGGTGATGGAAAAAACCGCCGACGCGGTGGTGGTGCCGATGGACGCAGGCTGGAGCGATGTCGGCTCCTGGTCTTCGCTCTGGGAGATCTCCAACCATTCGCCGGAAGGCAACGTGCATCACGGCGATGTGATTTCGCACAACACCGAAAACAGCTACGTCTATGCCGAGTCCGGCCTTGTGACCACCGTCGGCGTGAAAGATCTCGTCGTGGTGCAGACCAAAGACGCGGTGCTAATCGCCGACCGTAATCACGTCCAGGACGTGAAAAAAGTGGTCGAGAAAATCAAAGCCGACGGCCGCCATGAGCATCACATCCACCGCGAAGTTTACCGTCCGTGGGGCAAATATGACTCCATCGATCAGGGCGAACGTTACCAGGTGAAACGCATCACCGTGAAGCCGGGCGAAGGGCTGTCGCTGCAGATGCACCATCACCGCGCCGAGCACTGGATTGTGGTGGCGGGCACCGCGAAGGTGACCATCAACGACGACGTGAAGCTGGTGGGCGAGAACGAATCAGTCTACATCCCGCTGGGCGCGACGCACTGCCTGGAAAACCCCGGCAAGATCCCGCTCGACCTGATTGAAGTGCGCTCCGGCACTTATCTGGAAGAGGACGATGTGATTCGCTTCGCCGACCGTTACGGCCGGGTGTGATCCGGCGGCATCCTGCGCATTTTTTCCGACAAAAAAGAGAACCCAAGAGATAAAAAATGGAAAAGTTAACGTGTTTCAAAGCCTACGACATTCGTGGGCGTCTGGGCGAAGAGTTAAATGAAGATATCGCGTGGCGCATCGGCCGCGCGTATGGCGAGTTCCTGAAACCGAAAACTATCGTGCTGGGCGGCGATGTGCGTCTGACCAGCGAAGCGCTGAAGCTGGCGCTGGCGAAAGGGCTGCAGGACGCGGGCGTCGACGTGCTGGATATCGGCCTTTCCGGCACCGAAGAGATCTACTTCGCGACGTTCCATCTGGGCGTGGACGGCGGCATCGAAGTGACCGCGAGCCACAACCCGATGGATTACAACGGTATGAAGCTGGTCCGCGAAGGCGCGCGCCCGATTAGCGGCGATACCGGTCTGCGCGACGTGCAGCGTCTTGCCGAAGCGAACGACTTCCCGCCGGTGAATGAAGCCGCCCGCGGCAGCTACAAAACAATCGACCTGCGCGACGCGTATATCGACCATCTGCTGGGCTACATCGACGTGAAAAACCTCACGCCGCTGAAGCTTGTCATTAACTCCGGCAACGGCGCCGCGGGCCCGGTGGTGGACGCCATCGAAGCGCGCTTTAAGGCGCTGAATGTGCCGGTGCAGTTCATTAAGGTGCATAACAATCCGGACGGCAACTTCCCGAACGGTATCCCTAACCCGCTGCTGCCGGAGTGCCGAGACGACACCCGCAACGCGGTTATCGAACATGGCGCGGATATGGGCATCGCGTTTGACGGCGATTTCGACCGCTGCTTCCTGTTCGACGAAACCGGGCAGTTTATCGAGGGCTACTACATTGTCGGTCTGCTGGCCGAAGCGTTCCTCGAAAAGCACCCCGGCGCGAAAATCATTCACGATCCGCGTCTGTCCTGGAACACCGTTGACGTGGTGCAGGGCGCGGGCGGCACGCCGGTGATGTCGAAAACCGGTCATGCGTTTATCAAAGAGCGTATGCGCCAGGAAGACGCCATTTATGGCGGCGAAATGAGCGCGCATCACTACTTCCGCGATTTCGCCTACTGCGACAGCGGCATGATCCCGTGGCTGCTGGTGACCGAGCTGCTGTGTCTGAAAGGCCAGTCTCTGGGCGAGCTGGTGCGCGACCGCATGGCGGCGTTCCCGGCGAGCGGCGAAATCAACAGCAAACTGGCGCAGCCGGCTGTCGCGATTAAGCGCGTTGAAGATCACTTCGCGCCGCAGGCGGACAGCATTGACCGCACCGACGGCATCAGCATGGAGTTTGGCGAGTGGCGCTTTAACCTGCGCTCGTCCAACACCGAGCCGGTAGTGCGCCTTAACGTGGAGTCGCGTGCGGATACGGAACTGATGCAGGCGAAAACCCAGGAAATCCTTGCGCTGCTGAATCAGTAAAACGGCGCGGCCGTCTGCGCGTCGCGGTGCGCCGCGACGCTTACGTCCCGCCTGCCGGGACCAGACAGTCGCTTAACTGCGCCTTACGGCGCCTGAAGGTACGACGATGACAAATCTAAAAAAGCGCGAACGAGCCAAAACGAATGCATCGTTAATCTCTCTGGTGCAACGATTCTCCGACATAACCATTATGTTCGTCGGACTGTGGGTGGTGTGCAGGATCAATGAGCTGCCGTTTTTCTACATGCATCTGCTGATGGCCCTGACCACCCTCGTTGTATTCCAGATGATTGGCGGGATCACCGATTTTTACCGCTCCTGGCGCGGCGTCAAAATTTCGACCGAACTGCTGCTGCTGTTACAGAACTGGACCATGAGCCTGGTGTTCAGCGCCGGTCTGATGGCCTTTAATCCCGATTTCGACAGCCCGGTGCGCGTGTTCTTCGCCTGGTATCTGTTGACCGGGGTCGGGATGGTGATGTGCCGTTCGGCGATTCGCTTCGGCGCGGGCTGGCTGCGTAATCGCGGTTATAACACCCGTCGCGTGGCGATTGCGGGCGCGCAGCCGGTCGGTCTGCAACTCGCCGAGAGCTTTCGCAACGAGCCCTGGCTGGGGCTGGAAGTCGCAGGCATTTACCACGATCCGGAGCCGGGCGGCGTGCCGACGGGCTGGGCGGGTAATCTGGAACAACTGGTGGAAGACGCCCGCGCGGGCAAAATTCATAACGTCTATATCGCGATGTCCATGAGCGAAGGGGCGCAGATGAAGAAACTTGTGCGCCAGCTTTCCGATACTACCTGCTCGGTGATGCTGATCCCGGATGTGTTTACGTTCAACATTCTGCACTCGCGCCTGGATGACGTGAACGGCGTGCCGGTGGTGCCGCTGTACGATACGCCGCTCTCCGGCATTAACCGCGTGCTGAAACGTCTGGAAGATATCGTTCTGGCCTCCATGATCCTGCTGCTGATTTCGCCAGTGCTGTGCTGTATCGCGGTGGCCGTGAAGCTCAGCTCGCCAGGCCCGATTATCTTCCGCCAGACGCGCTACGGCATGGACGGCAAGCCGATTATGGTGTGGAAATTCCGCTCCATGCGCGTGATGGAAAACGACAAAGTCGTGAAGCAGGCGACGCAGAACGATCCGCGCGTCACCAAAGTGGGCAACTTCCTGCGCCGCACCTCCCTTGATGAGCTGCCGCAGTTTATTAACGTGCTCACCGGTGAGATGTCGATTGTCGGCCCGCGTCCGCACGCGGTGGCGCATAACGAGCAATATCGCGCGCTGATTCAGGGCTACATGCTGCGCCATAAAGTGAAACCGGGCATTACCGGCTGGGCGCAGATCAACGGCTGGCGCGGCGAGACCGATACCCTGGAGAAGATGGAAAAACGCATCGAGTTCGATCTGGAGTACATCCGCGAGTGGAGCGTGTGGCTCGATATCAAAATCGTCTTCCTGACCGTGTTCAAAGGCTTTGTTAACAAAGCGGCATATTAAGGGTAGTGGGTCATGAGCCTTCGCGACAAAACCATTAGCGGCGCCAAGTGGTCCGCCATTTCGACGGTGATTATCATCAGCCTGGGGCTGGTGCAGATGACCATCCTGGCGCGGCTGATGGATGGGCATCAGTTCGGTCTGCTGACCATCAGTCTGGTGATTATCGCGCTGGCCGATACGCTTTCCGATTTCGGGATTGCGAACTCGATTATCCAGCGCAAAACCATCAGCAACCTGGAGCTGACCACGCTCTACTGGCTGAACGTGGGCCTGGGGATTGTGGTCTGTGTGGTGGTGTTTCTGTTAAGCGATCTTATCGCGGGCGTGCTGCATAACCCGGATCTGGCGCCGCTTATCCGGACCCTGGCGTTCGCCTTCGTGGTGATCCCGCACGGCCAGCAGTTCCGCGCGCTGATGCAAAAAGAGCTGGAGTTCAACAAGATTGGCGCCATTGAGACTTTTTCGGTGCTGGCGGGCTTCACCTTTACGGTGATTTCCGCCCAGTACTGGCCGGTGGCGATGACCGCCATTCTCGGTTATCTGGTCAACACGGCGGTGCGCACCGCGCTGTTCGGGTTCTTCGGGCGCAAGATTTACCGTCCGGGCCTGCATTTCTCGCTGGCGTCGGTCTCCTCTAACCTGAAGTTCGGCGCGTGGCTGACCGCGGACAGCCTGGTGAACTACGTCAATACCAACCTCTCCACGCTGGTGCTGGCGCGCATTCTCGGCGCGGCGGTCGCGGGCGGGTATAACCTCGCGTACAACGTGGCGGTCGTACCGCCAATGAAGCTTAACCCGATTATCACCCGCGTACTGTTTCCGGCGTTCGCCAAAATCCAGGACGATATCGACAAGCTGCGCGTGAACTTCTACAAGCTGCTCTCGGTGGTCGGCATCATTAACTTCCCGGCGCTGCTCGGCCTGATGGTGGTGTCGAATAACTTCGTGCCGCTGGTGTTTGGCGAGAAGTGGGTGGGCATTGTGCCGATTCTGCAGCTGCTGTGTGTCGTAGGTCTCCTGCGCTCCATTGGCAACCCGATTGGCTCGCTGTTGATGGCGAAAGCGCGCGTGGATATCAGCTTTAAATTCAACGTCTTTAAAACCTTCCTGTTTATTCCGGCGATTGTCGCGGGCGGGCATCTTGGCGGCGCGCTCGGCGTGACGCTCGGCTTCCTGCTGGTGCAGATAATCAATACCGTGCTGAGCTATTTCATCATGATTAAACCGGTGCTGGGCTCCAGCTACCGCGAGTATATCCAGAGCATTCTGCTGCCATTCTGGCTCTCTCTGCCTACGCTTGTGGTCAGCTACGCGCTCGGCGTGGCGCTGAAAGGACATCTGGCGCTCGCCCCGCTGCTGGCGGTGCAGATTGGCGCCGGCGTGCTGGCCTTCGTCGTGACGATAGTGCTGTCGCGCAATGCGCTGGTGGTAGAGCTGAAACGTCAGTTTTGCCGCAACGATAAAATGAAAATGCTGCTCCGTGCAGGCTGATCCCGTTAAAAATTATTGATGCGCAAGCCCCTGCTGCCAGCGTGCGGCGAACAGGGCGAGCGCATATTTCAGAGGTCAACATGAAGTTACTCATTCTTGGCAACCACACCTGCGGAAACCGTGGCGACAGCGCTATCCTGCGCGGATTGATCGATGCGATAGCGCTTCAGGATCCTGCCGCGGACGTGGACGTGATGAGCCGCTACCCGGTGAGCTCCGCCTGGCTGCTGGACAGAGAGGTCATGCCTGATCCGCTCTACAAACAGATGAAGCAGTTTAATAACGCGGCGGGCGTGATGGGCCGCGTGAAGAAAGTGCTGCGCCGCCGCTACCAGCACCAGGTGCTGCTCGCCAAAGTGACCGGCAACGGGAAGCTGCGCAATATCTCTCTGCCGCAGGGCTTTACCGATTTCGTCGGGCTGCTTGGCGGTTATGACGCGATTATCCAGGTCGGCGGCTCGTTCTTCGTCGATCTCTACGGCACCCCGCAATTTGAACATGCGCTGTGCGCCTTTATGGCCAAAAAGCCGCTGTTTATGGTGGGCCACAGCGTCGGGCCGTTCCAGGAGCCGCAGTTTAATCAGCTCGCGAACTACGTGTTCGGCCACTGCGACGCGCTGATCCTGCGTGAAACCGTGAGTCTCGACCTGATGAAGAAAGGCCAGATCGACACCTCGAAAGTGGAGCTGGGCGTCGATACCGCCTGGCTGGTTGAACATCATAATGAGGATTTCGTCGCGAGCTACGCGGTGCAGCACTGGCTGGACGTGGCGGCGCGCGACAAGACCGTGGCGATTACGCTGCGCGAACTGGCGCCGTTCGACAAACGTCTCGGCACCACCCAGCAGGCCTACGAACAGGCTTTCGCGAATGTGGTGAACCGCATTATCGACGAAGGTTATCAGGTGCTGGCGCTCTCCACCTGCACCGGCATCGACAGCTACAACAAAGATGACCGTATGGTGGCGCTGAACCTGAGCAAGCTCGTGAAAGATCCGTCGCGCTTCCACGTGGTGATGGATGAACTGAACGACCTTGAGATGGGCAAAATTCTCGGCGCGTGCGAGCTGACCGTCGGCACCCGTCTGCACTCGGCGATTATCTCGATGAACTTCGGGACGCCAGCGATTGCCATTAACTACGAACACAAGTCCGCGGGCATCATGCAGCAGCTCGGCATGCCGGAAATGGCGATTGAGATCCGCCATCTGCTGGACGGCTCGTTGCAGTCGATGGTGGGCGATACGCTCGGCCAGCTGCCGGCGATTAATGAACGCCTCGCCACGGCGGTCGCCGCCGAGCGCGAAAAGGGTCATCAGATGGTGAAATCCGTGCTGATGCGCGCGGGAGGAGCCCGATGAAAGTCAGCTTCTTTCTGCTGAAATTTCCGGTCGCCTCGGAAACGTTCGTCCTGAACCAGATAGTCGGCTTTATCAACATGGGGTATGAGGTGGAGATCGTCTCGCTGCAGAAGGGCGATCTGAAAAACACCCATGCCGCGTATACCGAGTACAACCTGGCGCAGAAAACCCGCTTTCTGCTGGAAGAGCCGGAAGGCAAAGCCGCCAAGCTGAAATATCGCGCCAGACATACCGCCCGCGGGCTGTTCAACGGCCGCACCTGGCGGGCGCTCAATATGGCCCGCTACGGCGATGAGGCGCGTAACCTGATTCTCTCGGCCATTTGCGGGCGTGTGCCCGGCACGCTGAAGGCCGATGTGTTTATCGCGCATTTCGGCCCGGCGGGCGTCACTGCCGCCAAGCTTCGCGAACTGGGCGTGCTGGACGGCAAAATCGCGACCGTGTTTCATGGCATCGATGTGTCGCACCGTGAAGTCCTCACGCGCTACACGCCGGAGTATCAGCAACTGTTTCGCCGCGGCGATTTAATGCTGCCGATTAGCGAACTGTGGGCCGAACGCCTGAAGGCGATGGGCTGCCCGCAGGAGAAAATCGCGGTCTCCCGTATGGGCGTGGACATGGAGAAGTTCTCGCTGCGCCCGCTGAAGCAGCCGGGTACGCCGCTGGAGATTATCTCCGTTGCGCGCCTGACCGAGAAAAAGGGGCTGCATGTGGCGATCGAGGCCTGCCGCCTGCTGAAAGGCCGCGGGGTGGACTTTCGTTACAACATCCTGGGCACCGGGCCGTGGGAGCGCCGTCTGCGCACGCTGATTGAGCAATATGGTCTTGATGATTGCGTGTTTATGCCGGGCTTTAAGCCAAGCCATGAAGTGAAAGCGATGCTCGACGAGGCGGATCTGTTCCTGCTGCCTTCCGTCACCGGCGTGGATGGCGATATGGAAGGTATTCCGGTCGCGCTGATGGAAGCGATGGCGGTCGGCATTCCGGTTATCTCTACGCAGCACAGCGGTATTCCGGAGCTGATCGACGCCGAAAAATCGGGCTGGCTGGTGCCGGAAAACGACGCGCATGCGCTGGCGGACAAGCTTCAGGCCTTTGCGCAAATCGACGAGCAGACGCTGCGCCCAATGCTGAGCCGCGCCCGTGAAAAAGTGGAAACCGAGTTTAACCAGCAGCGCATCTACCGCGAACTCGCGGGCCTGCTGCAAACCCTGTAACCCGAGGTTTTATGCGTAAAATCATGTCGTCCGGGCGTCTTTCCCGCCGGACTTTCGTGCAGGCCGGCGCCGCTGCGGCGCTGATGCCGCTGCTGCACAGCCGCGCCGCCCATGCCGTGACGGGCGGCAAAACCGTGAATGTCGCTGATTTCTACAAGGACAACTGGCCCCAGGCGTTTAAGCTTGCCTTCAGTGAGGCGCAGACCGTAGAAGTGCCCGCCAGTCTCACCTGTGACAATATCAACAGCCCGGTGTTTATGCCGGCCGGGAAAACCCTGCGGGTGCTCGGCGCGCTCAAAGGCAACGGCAAAGGACGTTTTATTCTCCAGGACGGCTGCCAGATCCTGGGCGAGAAAAAAGGGCGCCTGCATAACATCATTCTCGACGTGCGCGGCTCGCAGGTGGCGATTAAAGGCATCGAGATGAGCGGCTTCGGCCCGGTGATGCAGATTTACATCGGCGGCAAAAAGCCGCAGAAGATGCAGGGCTTGGTGATTGACGATATCTACATCCACGACGCCAACTACGGCATTCTGCGCCAGGGATTTCATAACGAACTGCGCGACGTGCGTATCACTCATGGACGCTTTGAACGGCTCCAGGGCGACGCCATCGAATGGAACGTCGCGATCAACGATTCGGAGCTTCTTATCTCCGACCACGTCCTTGACCAGATCAACTGCACCAACGGCAAAATCAACTGGGGCATCGGCATCGGCCTTGCGGGCAGCACCTACGATAATGCCTACCCGGAAAGCCAGGCGGTGAAGAACTTCGTGGTGGCGAACATCACCGGCAGCAACTGTCGCCAGCTGGTGCATGTGGAGAACGGCAAACATTTCGTCATCCGCAATGTAAAAGCGAAAAACATCACGCCGGACTTCAGTAAAACCGCGGGCATCGATAACGCGACGGTCGCGATTTACGGCTGCGATAACTTCCTCATTGATGACGTGAATATGGTGAACAGCGCCGGGATGCTGATCGGCTACGGGGTTATTAAAGGCAATTACCTGTCGATTCCGCAGAACTTCAAGCTGAACAATATCTGCATGGATAACCGCACCCTGCCTTATAAGCTGCGCGGGATCCAGATCTCCTCCGGGAATGCCACCTCGTTTGTCGCTATCACGAACGTGGATATGAAGCGCGCGACGCTTGAGCTGCATAACAAGCCGCAGCACCTGTTTGTGCGTAACGTGAAAGTGATGCAGGAGTCGTCCGTTGGCCCGGCGCTGAAGATGCGCTTTGATCTGCGCAAAGATGTGCGCGGCCGCTTTATGGCTAAAGACGATACGCTACTGTCGCTTGCGAACATCCAGGCCGTGAACGAGAAAGGGCAGAGTTCAGTCGACATCGACCGGGTGGATCATCAGCACGTGAATACGGAAATGCTGAATTTTGCGCTGCCGACGCGGATCACAAAATGATTGACCGGACTTTACGAATTATCCTGGCGATTAACGGTATGAATTCATAGAAGGTATAACCACTTTCCCTGAGAGTCGCGGGGCTGTGGCGCTTACGCCATGGATAAATTCATACTGGCTTATGTCCGGTAAACGACTATAATTCATCAACCTTTTGAGGTGGGAGAGAAAATGATTAATTTAAAAGCAGTCATCCCGGTAGCCGGGCTCGGCATGCATATGCTGCCAGCCACTAAGGCTATTCCGAAGGAAATGCTACCTATCGTCGATAAGCCAATGATTCAGTATATTGTCGACGAAATCGTAGCGGCGGGAATCAAGGAAATTGTGCTGGTTACCCACTCCTCCAAGAACGCGGTTGAGAACCACTTCGACACCTCTTACGAACTCGAAGCGCTGCTTGAACAGCGTGTGAAGCGTCAGCTGCTTGCAGAAGTGCAGTCTATCTGCCCGCCGGGCGTGACCATCATGAACGTGCGTCAGGCGCAGCCGCTGGGCCTTGGGCACTCCATTCTGTGTGCCCGCCCGATTATTGGCGACAACCCGTTTGTGGTCGTACTGCCGGATGTTATTATTGACGCCGCTTCTGCTGACCCGCTGCGTTATAACCTGGCCGCTATGATTGCGCGCTTCCAGGAAAATGGCCGCAGCCAGGTACTGGCCAAGCGTATGGCAGGCGATCTCTCTGAATACTCCGTGATCACCACCCAGGATGCGCTGGATACCGAAGGTAAAATCAGCCGTATCGTCGACTTCATCGAGAAGCCAGACCAGCCGCAGACGCTGAATTCTGATCTGATGGCGGTCGGGCGTTATGTGCTGTCCGCGGATGTCTGGGAAGAACTCGCGAAAACCGAGCCGGGCGCCTGGGGACGTATCCAGTTGACTGACGCCATCGCGCGCCTTAACGAGAATCAGCCTGTTGAAGCGATGCTGATGACCGGCGAAAGCTACGATTGCGGCAAAAAAATGGGTTATATGAAGGCGTTCGTCAACTACGGCCTGCGTAACCTGAAAGAAGGGCAGAAGTTCCGTAACCAGATTCAGAAGCTGCTTTCTAAATAAAACGCAGTGGAGCGTGGTTGAACTCTAAGTCTTTACAAAACGGCAGGTTGTTGTGATTGATGAACATCTCAATTCACAATGTCTGCCTTTTTTCTTATAAGAATTTACAAAATTCCTAATAAAAATACTTCGTGAAAAAGACTAGTTTCATCCTTGCTAGACGAAGAGATTGAACGAGCAAATAGTGAATTCAATATACTGAGGATACTGGGTAACTGGCAGCACGTAAAATGAGCTTGTGGAAACATGAATTTTTATGCAGTGCACTGGTAGCTGTTGAGCCAGGGGCGGTAGCTTACTTATTGCGAGAGAACGATGAAGAGAATCATTACATTTGGAACATTTGATGTTTTTCATGTTGGTCATGTAAATATCCTTGAGCGTGCAGCATCTTTTGGCGATCATTTAATCGTTGGTGTAAGTTCAGATAAATTAAACTTCAGTAAAAAAGGACGTTACCCTATTTATAATCAGGAAGACCGTTGTCGTATTATAAATTCTCTTAGAGTGGTAAATGAGGTATTTATTGAAGAATCTTTAGAGCTAAAAAAAGAATATATAAAGCATTACAAAGCGGATACGCTGGTTATGGGTGATGACTGGGCTGGACGATTCGACTGGGTAAATGATATATGTGATGTAATATATTTACCAAGAACACCATCAGTATCAACTACAGAAATTATTGAAGTTGTGAAGACACTGAGATGATTACCTTTAAAAAAATATTAAGAAAAACAGTAAGTAAAACAATATCACTGCTAAATTATTTCATTCCAAAGAAAAATAATAGAATTTTTTTTAAAAGCAAACCAGACTACTCGGGTAATTGCAAAGCATTAAGCGATTATATTATAGAAAATAACCTACCTTATCACATCGTTTGGTCCTTAAAAAAGGATATAAATCAGTCCAATTTTAGCAAGGTTATTACTGGTTCTTTAAAGGAATATTATTACTACTTCACCAGTAAATATATAATTACAACGCATAATGAAATGATAGGACCTGTTGCCAGAAATCAAAGATACATTAGTTTGTGGCATGGGATGCCTTTTAAGAAAATTTGTTATTTGGGTGAGAATGATTATAAAGGAATGATTGACTATTCCGCAATCAGGATTGCCACTTCAGAAGTAATGCGCTCAATAATATCAGCTAGTTTTCGTGAAAAAGCTAATAATGTATATATCACAGGCCAGCCTCGTAATGATTTTTTATTCAAACCAATTGAGTTAGCTAATGTTGGTCTTGAATCTTGCAAGAATAAAAAAATAATTATGCTTGCACCTACTTTTCGAATGAATAATGAAGATAAAAGATATTCTGATGGTGTTGAGATTACTGATAACAATTTCCTTAGAGTAGATGATTTTTCATTAAATGAAATAGATGGTTACCTTGAAAAAAATAATGCGCATCTGATATTAAAACTTCACCCTTACGAAGAAGAATATTTCCGAGGGGTTGCAACATTAAGTTCCAATATTACTATCATAAGTTCTGAAGAACTTACTCAAAAAAATATTGACTTGAATCAGCTACTTTCCTTAATCGATATTTTAATCACAGATTATTCTTCAATTTATCTGGATTACCTAATTTTAAATAAACCTATAGTCTTTCTTGTTCCAGATGTTGATGCGTATAGCTCATCGCGGGGTGGATTTACATTAGAGCCGTTTGATTTTTGGACGCCCGGAGATAAGGTAAATAATCAGAATTCTTTATTAGAATCGATTGATAAAATTATCTCCGGTAACGATGAGTATACTGAAAGACGCGGTCAGGTAAATAGCATAATAAACAAATATGATGATGCTAATAGTAGCCAGAGAGTCGTTGAATTGATGAAGAGTTTGTCATGAAACTGTATATTTTCCTAGGCGATTTAAGCGCGAAAGGTGGAATTGAACGTGTTTCAGTAGCTTTAGCCAATGGTTTGGCTAAATATTATGATGTTACTATCATTAGCTTATATCGATCTTCTAAGAATCTGACATTTATTCCGGCTGAAGAGATCAATGTAATATACTTATACGATGATTTCGAAACAAGTATGTACAATCGTAATCTAAAAGGGATTTCAGGATTAAAATTTGATTTCATATACATAATGAGGAAACTTAAGCAGCTAAAAAATATAAATTTTAACCCTAGTAAAAATGATGTACTTCTGTCATGCGATATAAAAATGTCGTTTTTGTTAGCTTTGCTTGCAAAAAAAAGCAAAATTATTGCGATTGAGCATTTTGAACACGATGTCGGTAATGCGGTGTTAAGGAAAATTAGGGAGAAGTTATATCCAAGATTTTCAGCAGTAGTATCACAGACCCCTGAAGATCAGCATAAATACTTAAAATGGCTACCGCGGAAGAAGCATAAAATCATACCAAATATTGTCAGCTTTAAAGAATTTGATACTTCTCAAAATGAAATAAAACAAAAGATTGTGTTGGCTGTAGGGCGATTAACTAAACAAAAGGGGTTTGACCTGCTCCTCCAGGCATGGGCTGAAGCCGATACTCATGACTGGTGCTTAAAGATTGTTGGAGATGGAGAAGAGCATGATAATTTAACTGCGCTCATAACAAAATTAAAAATAGCCAACGCTAAAATAATCCCCTTCCAAACTGATATTCAGCAGTTATATTATTCATCCGAAATATTTGTACTCTCTTCTCGATTCGAAGGTCTGGGAATGGTGCTCATAGAAGCACTTAGCTGCGGTTTAGCATGTATTAGTTTCGACTGCCCAGCAGGTCCAAAAACCATAATCACACGCGATAACGGCGTTTTAGTTCCCACCGGGGATATAAAAAAGCTATCGCAATCGATATCATTCCTTATAAATAATGAAGACAAAAGAAAAATGTTACAGAAAAAATCTGCGGCTTCTGTAGATAAATTCAAGGAATCAAATGTAATTGCTAAATGGCGAGAGTTATTGAATGAAATCTAATAGAAAAGAATATGATGCAGTATTTCTTACTAACGTGCCTGCTTTTTATAAAGTCAATCTATTTAATGAGATAAGTAAGCATAAAGAAATATTAGTTATATTCGTTTCAAATGAGTCTAAAATTCGGAACGAAAATTTTTATTCTTTTGATTTTAAGTTTGACCATTTGTTCCTAAATGAAGGTAATTTTGAAGATCGAAGCAAAACTTTAACATTATTTAATCTGCTGAAAAAATTACGAACGATCTCATACAAAAAAATTGTTTTTTCAGGATGGGAAGTGAAAGAGGTTACCTTAGCAGCATTATTTAACAAAAGGGAAAAAAATGCGATAGTAATCGAAAGTAGTATTATCGAAACAAAGAAAAGCGGTTTAACTTGGTTTTTGAAGAAATTAGCTATAGGGCGTATGTCATTAGCTTATCCTTCAGGGCAGTTACAAAAAGCGATACTGGAAACTTTATCTTTTAAAGGCCAGACTGTGATTACGCATGGTGTTGGTCTTTCTAACTTTAACGAAACTGAATTGCTTAATAAAAAAAAATATCGTAGAAACAAGCCTCTTCGATTTATCTATGTTGGGAGGATTTCACCTGAAAAAAATATTGAATTCATCGTCAATGTATTCAAATCTCTTCCTTATGAATTGATTCTAATCGGCGAGGGCTCTTTAAAAAAACAGCTTGAAGATGAAAGATACAATAACATCAAATTTTTAGGGTATATTGAAAATAAAAAATTATCACATGAATTACTTATGAGTGATTGTTTTATTCTTCCCTCTTTATCTGAACCATGGGGGCTAGTAGTAGAAGAAGCTTTAACATTAGGGCTTCCCGTAATAGTTAGTAACCATGTAGGCTGTCACAGTGATTTAGTCAATGACAAGAACGGTATTGTTTTTGATGTAAATAATGAAAAATCTTTTATTGATGCGTTAAATATAATGGATGAAAATTATGAACACTACGCCTGCGGTGCTAGCTTATATAATGAAAAAGAAATAGCACAAGCA
Source organism: Cronobacter turicensis (assembly GCF_041222865.1). Lineage (NCBI taxonomy): Bacteria > Pseudomonadati > Pseudomonadota > Gammaproteobacteria > Enterobacterales > Enterobacteriaceae > Cronobacter > Cronobacter turicensis. Next base: position 1,524,565 of record NZ_CP165997.1, read on the forward strand.
CAGGTCGCTGCTTATGTGGATAGCATTTGATTATGAGCAATAAAAATAAAACATTTAAAGATTTTTTAAATTATTTTTTAGGTGATCTTTTTGTTAAAGGATTCATGTTCATCTCGCTGCCATTGCTATCAAGAATAATTTCGCCAGAGGATTATGGGCGAATGTCTCTTATTAATTCTGCAGTCATGATTTTATATGTTTTTATAAGCTTGAATCTGCAGAATGCAGTCATCAATGCCTACATGAAAAATGATGTTGATTTTCCAGTATATCTTGGGTCTGTCTTGTGGGGGCTAACCGCTGCACAAGTAATATTAGTGGCTTTAAGTGTGTATTTTGCTGCACCGCTTGCAGTTTTACTGAGCATTAGTAAACCCGATATATATTGGGTTGTTTCCATTTGTATTTTATTAAGCTATATATATATATATACTAGTTATTTACAAGGGGCACGGCTTAGTTCTGGTTTTGTTAAAATAAATATAGTGAGTAAAGTATCGGAAGTTTTTGTTATTTTTTTATTTGCATGGCTATTAACTAAAGATAAATATCTTGCTAAAATTTATGCTCAGCTTGTTGTTAGTTTAATATTGTTAATTTATATCGCTGTGCAATTGAAGAAAATAGCTGTTTTTAAGTTTAATTTAAAATATTTTATCTCTGCAATAGCATTTAGTTCTCCTTTAATTATACATGTCCTTTCAAATGCGTTACTTTCTCAAGTTGATAGATTATTTATCGCTAAAATGTTAGGTGAAGGGCAAGCGGGTATATATTCTTTTGCATATAACATCGGAATGTGCATATTGGTAGTGGTTATGGCTTGGAACTCTTCCTGGCAGCCTAGATTATATAAACTGCTTGATTCAAACCAAAATGAAAAAATAGTTCATATTATAAATAAAAGCTCAATATTGATGCTTGTGATATCTTTTTTAACTATTCTCTTTTCAAAGCAAATGGTTGAAATTTTAGCTGATTATCGATATAGAGAAAGTTTCACTGTAGTTCCAGTCATTTTGATAGGTAACTCTTTAATTCATATTTACTTAAGCTATGTAAACTTTACATTTTATAAGAAGAAGACAATACTTGTTTCTATTGGAACATTACTTGCTGTAACAATTAACATTTCACTTAATTATCTTCTTATACCCAAGTACGGGATACATGGCGCGGCATGGGCTACAGTTGTAGCATATTTGATGCTTGCATTTTTCCATTATCTTATAGCTACAAAAATGTTAAGATCTAATCCAATATCATGGATTCTACTGTTATGGTATTCTGTTATATTATTGGCTTCATATTTCTTTGTGGTTTATCTTGACTCTTTAACGTTGTGGCTTTCATTATTCATAAAAGTAATAACCTGTATTTTCGTCCTCATTATGGTTATGAAGACAAAAATTCATAATGAGTTGAAGGAATAATAGTGGTGATATATTATCTATTTATCTCTTTCGTATTCCTGGTCATATTAGCTGATATTTTCTTTGTTACAGATGCAAAGATACGTGCTTTTTTTTATACTATACTATTTACGATAATCGTAGTCTTTGTAGGCCTAAGATATCAAACTGGACTTGATTGGTCATTTTATATTAATCTTTATAAAGGAAGTTCTTCTTCATTAGCTATTGAACCGGGATATTATCTGCTTTCTTATGTGTCATCTTTCTTTATAGGATATTGGTTTTATCAAGGCCTAATCACAGCATTTCTCTTAATATGTCTGCATCGTTATTTCAAAGAATACACTAAAAATTATCTATTTTGCATCGGTATTTTTTTCTTATATCAGTTTATATTTGTTTCGGAAGCATTAAGACAGATAATTGCTTTGTCGATTATATTGATAGCATATAAAAAACTGTATCAAAAAAATATTTTTCAATTTTGTGCTCTTTCTATCTTAGCTATTCTATTTCATGTGTCGGCTATTATTGTGTTCGCGATTATTCCATTTTCAAACCATAGAAATGTGAATATATTAAAAATGCTGACAGTTGTTGGTGTTATTCTTGCTGTGCTGAATATTTATCCAATTGAGTACATTATTAAATTAATTTCAATGCTGCCAGCGGGCGGTTACATAGAAAAAATAAAGTGGTACAGTCAGGATGATTATGCTGGAACCGTATTAACATTCTCTTTAACATTTAAGTTGATTGCTGTTTTTTTATTTGATTACAGATTTAATTACATCAAATCTAATGAGCCAATTTTTATTAATACTAAAAAGTATGATTTAATTCATGCATCGCTTTTCTTGATGATATTCCTTGACGTTTATCTTGGTAGATTCGGTACTATTAGCACAAGGCTAGATGTTTATTTCGTACCTTGCTTTTTAGTGGCGTTAAATTATTTAATTTATAATTTTAAACAAGGAATAAGTCGTCTGATCTTCTTTTGTTTTATCATGATTTATTTTGCTGTGAATTATTTCAGTATAATGAATGGATATTATTTCGAGAAATTCTATAGTCCTTATCAAAACTACATATATGAATTTCTAAATCCAGGCGCTTATAATGACAGAGAGTGGGATGTGGAATATTATTTCAGCAATAAGGAATTTTTGCAGTGAAGATTTTAATTAATGCAAGTAATCTGTATGTTGGTGGCGGGGTACAAGTTGCTGTTTCTGTGCTGGAAGAACTTTCTGATTCAGCGTTTGATTTTATTGCAGTTGTTTCTCCTGTAGTTTATTCACAATTAAGTAAGAATGCTTCATTAAACTGTATTGTTATTAAATCTACACCATCAAAATTACTCAATTTCAAAGTAAGAAAACAACTTGATGAGATCGTCATAGAGAATGATATCTCTGTCGTTTTCACAATCTTTGGTCCTAGCTATTGGTCTCCCAAAAATATTAAGCATGCTATTGGTTTTGCTCTTCCATGGCTGATTTATGATACCAGCCATATTTTCAAAAAATTAGGTATCAAAGCTCGATTAAAGTCCAGTATCTTAAGGTTTTTACAGCCATACTATTTTAAGAAAAATGCTGATTTAATATTTACTGAAACTGATGACGTTAATCAACGTGTAACGAAGCTTCTTAGCTTTGATAAAGGAAAAGTCTATACTGTTTCAAATACGTTGAATGGTTTATTTACAAGTTCAAAAGGCTATGACTATAGTATTTTAGATAAATTGCCTGAGAAAAAAATCAATGATATATGGTTGGTGACTATTTCTCACAACTATCCGCATAAAAATCTAGAAGTCATTAGTGAATTAGTAAAAATTTTGCCTTCTCATTATAAATTTGTTTTAACAGTTTCAAGTGATTTTTTGCAGCTAATACCAAAAGAGTATAGAGACCAAGTCATAACAATAGGTAATATTACTATTAATCAATGCGCTCCATTGTATGAAGCAAGTGATGGATTATTCATGCCAACTTTATTAGAGTGCTTTAGTGCATCTTATCTGGAAGCAATGTACATGAAAAAAATTATCTTCACATCTGATCTTCCATTTGCTCACACTGTTTGCAAAGATGCAGCATTTTATTTTTGTCCTTATGACGTCAAAAATATCAGGGATACCCTTATTAATGGCTTTCTAAATAAGGAAGCTCTTGCCCATAAAGTATCTATGGGTTCGACCATTTATGAACAATTCCCCTCTGCAAAAGCAAGAGCATTACAGTATATGGATATAATAAAATCCAATTTGCTATAATTTTTTTTGATTTTGAGGTATTAACTATGTTTAAAGATAAAGTTTTACTCATTACTGGCGGAACAGGCTCTTTTGGTAACGCTGTGTTAAACCGCTTCCTTGAAACAGATATTAAAGAAATACGAATTTTTTCCCGAGATGAGAAAAAACAAGACGATATGCGGAAAAAATACAATAATTCAAAGTTGAAATTTTACATTGGTGATGTCAGGGATTATTCAAGCATTCTGAGTGCTGCACGCGGAGTGGATTTTATCTATCATGCAGCTGCATTAAAACAAGTTCCTTCATGTGAATTTCACCCATTGGAAGCTGTTAAAACTAACGTTCTCGGAACAGAAAATGTTCTTGAAGCAGCAATCGCCAACCAAGTAAAACGCGTTGTTTGCTTAAGTACCGATAAAGCAGTTTATCCTATCAATGCTATGGGCATATCTAAGGCAATGATGGAAAAAGTGATGGTTGCGAAATCACGTAATGTTAATAGCGACAAAACCGTCATATGTGGCACTCGCTACGGTAACGTGATGGCCTCGCGCGGTTCTGTTATTCCATTGTTTGTTGATCTTATTAAAGCTGGCAAAGCGCTGACTATTACCGATCCGAACATGACCCGTTTCATGATGACTCTCGAAGATGCGGTTGATTTGGTTCTTTACGCATTTAAACATGGTAATAATGGCGATATTTTTGTTCAAAAAGCGCCAGCCGCTACGATTGAAACATTGGCCATCGCTCTTAAAGAGCTGCTCAACGTCGAGCATCATCCTGTCAATGTAATAGGAACTCGCCATGGCGAAAAGCTATATGAAGCGTTGCTGAGCCGTGAAGAGATGATTGCGGCAATTGATATGGGTGATTACTATCGTGTGCCACCTGATCTACGTGATCTTAACTATGGGAAATATGTTGAGCAAGGTGATAGCCGTATCTCAGTCGTAGAGGATTATAATTCGCACAACACAGAGCGGCTGGATGTTGAAGGGATGAAAGCTCTTCTTCTTAAATTGCCTTTTATACGCGCATTGCGTGCGGGTGAACAATACGATCTGGATGCATGATATGAAAATCCTGATTACTGGAGCAGAAGGTTTTATTGGACGTAATTTGTGCTTACGTCTGCAGGAAGCAGGGTATCATGACCTTGTTAAAATAGACCGTACTTCGACTGAGGCCGACTTAGAACTTGGTTTACAAGAGGCTGATTTCATTTATCATCTTGCAGGTGTCAATCGTCCAAAAAATATTGATGAGTTTTCAGAGGTAAATAGCAATCTGACTAAGCAGATTGTTGATTCTCTGTTAGCGCAGAAAAAAAATATACCCATTATGATCAGTTCTTCCATCCAGGCAGAACTTGATAATGCTTATGGAGAGAGTAAAGCTGTTGCTGAAAAAGAAATTCAACGTTATGCAGCAGAAAGTGGCGCAGCGTACTTTATTTATCGTTATCCAAACGTTTTTGGTAAATGGTGTAAACCGAATTACAATTCTTTTGTGGCTACCTTCTGTCACAACATAGTCAATGATATTGATATTACAATCAATGACCCATCAGCAGTGGTCAATTTAGTCTATATTGATGATATTTGCACTGACGCAATAAAACTTTTGTCTGACACGGATGGAAGCGGCTACAAAACCGTTAAGCCAATATATTCCACAACGGTAGGCGAGGTAGCAGAATTACTCTATCGCTTCAAGGAAAGTCGTTCTACTCTTATCACTGAGGATGTGGGACTGGGATTCACTCGTGCGTTGTACTCAACGTGGTTAAGTTATTTACCAGTCGATAAATTTTCGTACACAGTACCGTCTTATGAGGACAACCGCGGCGTCTTTTGTGAGATGTTGAAAACTTCCTCAGCAGGTCAGTTCTCATTCTTCACAGCGCATCCAGGTATTACTCGCGGCGGTCATTATCATCATAGCAAAAATGAGAAGTTCCTGGTCATTCGGGGTCAGGCATGCTTCAAATTTGAACATGTGATTACAGGTGAGCGATATGAGCTCAATGTTTCTTCAGATGAGTTTAAAATCGTTGAAACAGTCCCTGGATGGACCCATGACATTACGAATATTGGAACTGAGGAATTAATAGTCATGCTCTGGGCAAACGAAATATTCAACCGTGATGAGCCTGATACTATTGCGAGACCTTTGTAATGAAAAAATTAAAGATTGTATCTATTGTTGGGACCCGCCCTGAGATTATCCGTTTGTCACGGGTTTTGTCTAAGCTTGATGAATACTGCGAACATATTATTGTTCATACTGGTCAAAACTATGATTACGAATTAAACGAAGTTTTTTTTACAGACCTTGAGGTTCGAAAGCCTGATTATTTTTTAAATGCTGCTGGTAAAAATGCGGCGGAAACAATTGGGCAAGTCATCATAAAGGTTGATGAGGTGCTCGAAAAAGAAATGCCGGAAGCAATGCTTGTTTTGGGTGATACCAATTCATGTATTTCTGCCATTCCCGCTAAGCGCCGTAAGATCCCAATTTTTCATATGGAAGCGGGTAATCGTTGTTTCGATCAGCGCGTTCCTGAAGAAACTAATCGTCGTATTGTTGATCACACTGCCGATATTAATATGACCTATAGTGATATTGCGCGTGAGTACCTTCTCGCTGAAGGTCTGCCTCCGGACAGAATCATCAAAACCGGCAGCCCTATGTTTGAAGTGCTTTCCTACTATATGCCACAAATCGACAACTCTGATGTGCTGTCTCGTCTGAACTTACGTGTGGGAGATTTTTTTGTTGTCAGTGCACATCGTGAAGAAAATGTCGACTCACCTAAGCAGTTGGTTAAACTAGCCACCATTCTTAATACCATCGCTGAAAGATATGATTTGCCGGTCATTGTATCGACTCACCCACGGACTCGTAAACGCATTAACGAGCAAGGTATTGAATTCCACCCCAATATTCAATTACTAAAACCACTGGGTTTTCACGACTATAATCATTTGCAAAAAAATTCCAGAGCTGTCCTGTCTGATAGCGGAACGATTACGGAAGAGTCGTCTATTATGAATTTTCCAGCATTAAATATTCGCGAAGCTCACGAACGCCCGGAAGGGTTCGAAGAAGCCTCGGTGATGATGGTTGGACTGGAATGCAATCGTGTATTACAGGCTCTGGAAATCTTATCTGCCCAGCCACGCGGTGAAGAGCGCTTATTAAGACAGGTAAGTGATTATTCTATGCCAAATGTATCCGACAAAGTTGTCAGGATTATTCAGTCCTATACTGATTACGTTAAAAGAGTGGTCTGGAAAGAATATTAATGAAGCTTGCGTTAATCATAGACGATTATTTGCCCAATAGTACACGCGTTGGCGCTAAAATGTTTCATGAGCTAGCACAGGAGTTTTTAAGGAACGGACATGACGTAACGGTAATTACACCAGATACAACTATCAATAAATCGCTTTCAATAGATATTGTAGATGGTGTGACAACGTGGCGTTTTAAAAGTGGCGCTCTTAAAGATGTGAATAAAATTCTGCGTGCAGTCAATGAAACGTTGCTCTCATGGAGAGCATGGCGTTCGATTAAATATCGTGTGCAAAACGATACTTTCGACGGGATTATTTATTACTCCCCCTCTATTTTTTGGGGAGGTCTTGTAAAAAAATTAAGACTCACTGCCAGTGTCCGGCTTATCTCATCTTACGTGATTTGTTCCCTCAATGGATCATCGATGCAGGCATGATAAAAAACGACTCTGTGATAGCGCAATATTTTCGTTTATTCGAAAAAGAAACTTATGCACATGCAGATCGAATAGGGCTTATGTCTGAAAAGAATCTTGAGCTTTTTCGGACTCTCAATAAAGGTTATCCATGTGAAGTATTAAGGAACTGGGCTTCAGTTGAGCCTGTAACATTACCGGAAAATTATGCTTCTCTCCGCCAAAGACTAGGACTTGAAGATAAAGTTATCTTTTTTTATGGTGGAAATATTGGGCATGCACAAGATATGTCTAATCTGTTGCGGCTTGCACGTAAGATGAGTATTCATCCGCAAGCTCATTTTCTTTTTATCGGACAAGGCGATGAAGTTGAGTTAATTAATAATTTGGCAAGGAAGTGGGATTTAAATAATTTCACTTATTTGCCTTCCGTTAAACAAGACGCTTTTAAATTTATTTTGTCGGAAATGGATGTCGGTTTGTTTTCTCTTTCAGCCAGACATTCTGCCCATAATTTCCCAGGGAAACTCTTAGGGTATATGGTAGAGTCACTCCCAATATTAGGTAGTGTTAATGTTGGTAATGATTTGCTTGATATTGTCAATGGTAACAACGCTGGTTTTATCCATGTGAATGGTGAAGATGACAAACTTTATCACTCGGCTAAGTTGTTACTCATGGATGCCACGTTACGCCAGCAAATGGGAGCAGGAGCGCATACATTGTTAAAAGAACAGTTTTCAGTGCATTCTGCTGCTCAGGCTATTGTTATGCGTCTGGAGGCTTCGCAATGCGCCTGATAGAAACTTCGCAATTAGATGTACTTTTTGAACAAGCAAAAAGTTCTGAACGTTTGCGATCGCATTTGTTGCTACATGATTCCCATCAGGAGAAAGTCCAGCGCTTGCTGATAGCGATGGTTAGAGGAAGTTATGTTGAACCTCACTACCATGAGCTCCCTCAGCAATGGGAAATGTTCACGATCTTACAGGGCCAGATACAAGTCACTCTTTTTAATATTAAAGGTGAAATACTCACTCAGTTTCTTGCAGGTGAAGGTACTGGAGTGAGCATCGTTGAACTTTCTCCTGGCGACATACATAGCGTCGAATGCGTCAGTGAGAAGGCCATAATGATGGAAGTTAAGGAAGGTCCATTCGATCCCGCTTATGCGAAAGCCTTCCCGCATTGGTGAGAGCTGAAACGCATCTTCCGCTATCTACTTGTGTGCATCATGAGTTAACATTTTCAATACATTTTCAAGCCGCGCACTCGCCGCGGTGACCACACCTGACAGGAGTATGTAATGTCCAAGCAACAGATCGGCGTCGTCGGTATGGCAGTCATGGGGCGCAACCTGGCGCTCAACATTGAAAGCCGCGGTTATACCGTCTCCGTATTCAACCGTTCTCGTGACAAAACCGAAGAAGTGATTGCCGAAAATCCAGGCAAAAAACTGGTTCCTTATTATACCGTTCAGGAATTTGTCGAGTCGCTGGAAACTCCGCGCCGCATCCTGTTAATGGTGAAAGCAGGCGCGGGCACTGATGCGGCCATCGACTCCCTGAAGCCGTATCTGGAAAAAGGCGACATCATCATTGATGGTGGCAACACGTTCTTCCAGGACACTATCCGTCGTAACCGCGAACTGTCGGCTGAAGGCTTTAACTTTATCGGCACCGGCGTCTCCGGTGGCGAAGAGGGCGCCCTGAAAGGCCCGTCCATCATGCCTGGCGGTCAGAAAGAAGCTTACGAACTGGTTGCGCCGATCCTCAAAGAGATCGCAGCCGTTGCGGAAGGCGAACCGTGCGTGACCTATATCGGTGCGGATGGCGCAGGTCACTACGTGAAAATGGTGCATAACGGCATTGAATACGGCGATATGCAGTTGATCGCTGAAGCGTACTCTCTGCTGAAGCATGGTCTGAACCTGTCTAACGACGATCTGGCGAAAACCTTTGCTGAGTGGAACGAAGGCGAGCTGAGCAGCTACCTGATCGATATCACTAAAGACATCTTCACCAAAAAAGACGAAGACGGTAAATACCTCGTTGACGTGATTCTGGATGAAGCGGCGAACAAAGGTACCGGTAAATGGACCAGCCAGAGCTCGCTGGATCTCGGCGAACCGCTGTCTCTTATTACTGAATCGGTATTCGCGCGTTACATCTCCTCCCTGAAAGAGCAGCGTGTCGCAGCATCCAAAGTGCTGAGCGGCCCGCAAGCGAAACCGTTCGCAGGCGATAAAGGCGAATTCATCGAGAAAGTCCGCCGCGCGCTGTACCTCGGTAAAATCGTTTCTTACGCGCAGGGCTTCTCTCAGCTGCGTGCTGCGTCCGAAGAGTACAACTGGGATCTGAACTACGGTGAAATCGCGAAGATTTTCCGTGCGGGCTGCATTATCCGCGCCCAGTTCCTGCAGAAAATCACTGACGCTTACGCTGAGAACCCGTCCATCGCTAACCTGCTGCTGGCGCCGTACTTTAAGAAAGCGGCTGATGATTACCAGCAGGCACTGCGTGATGTCGTGGCGTATGCCGTTCAGAACGGTATCCCGACGCCGACCTTCTCCGCTGCTGTCGCGTACTACGACAGCTACCGTTCTGCGGTACTGCCGGCGAACCTGATTCAGGCGCAGCGCGACTACTTCGGTGCGCATACCTATAAGCGCACTGACAAAGAAGGCGTCTTCCACACCGAGTGGATGGAATAACCTTTACGTATTCAGAAGACAAGCCCGGTTTCGCCGGGCTTTTTTTACGTCTGATGATAGCACCAGGAGCTGCCAACAGCCTTAAATGTAGCCAGTAAGCGCGTTGCTTTTCAGTATTTTCCCAGCTCTCTTTTGCGCTTCGCTATGCAATCATTATGGCTTGCATCTACACTCATGGCTGGTGTGGCTTCAACATAATAATTAGATGAGAAACAAGGATTCTATGAGCAAAGAATTTCAGGGTGGCGCTTTACCGCACAGCAATGGGAACCCGGAGCAAATCGATCTTATTGACCTTCTGATGCAACTCTGGAGGGGCAAAGTCACCATCGTTGCGACCATTATTGTGATGATTATTCTGGCCGTGCTTTATCTTTTCGTCGCCAAAGAAAAATGGACGTCGACCGCTATCGTAACGATGCCGGATGCCGGTCAGATTGCCAGCTACAACAACGCGATGAATATCCTGTATGGCACCAACGCGCCGAACGTCACCGACGTGCAGCAACGCGTGGTAGGGCGCTTCAGCTCTGCGTTTTCCGCACTGTCTGAAACGCTGCAAAACCAGCAAGAGCCGGAACAGCTGACCATCGATATGGCAGTGAAAGGCCAGCCGCTACCGCTGAAAGTGACTTATCAGGGGGCATCCGCGCAGGCGGCCCAGAAAAAGCTGGCGGAATACATTCAGCAGGTCGATGAGCAGATCGCGAAAGAGTTAAACAAAGACATCACCGATAACGTGACGGCTCGTGCAAAAGAGTTGCAGGAGTCGCTCTCCACGCAGGAGAAAGTAGCGCAGGAGCAGAAAGATTTGCGTATCAAGCAGATCGCCGAAGCGCTGAAATTCGCGCAGGAATCGAATGTCACCTCGCCGCAGATGCCGCAGGCGCAGGAAATCACACAGGATACGCTGTTCCTGTTAGGCAGCGAGGCGCTCTCGTCAATGATCAAAAACGAGTCAACGCGTCCGCTGGTCTTTACGGATGCCTACTACCTGACGAAACAGAACATGCTGGATATCTCGAAGCTTAAAATCGACGAAGCGTCACTGCATGCGTATCGCTATGTGATGAAGCCGACCGAGCCGCTGCGTCGCGACAGTCCGAAACGCGCGCTGGTTCTGGTCCTCGCCGTACTGCTGGGCGGGTTGATTGGCTCGGCGATTGTGCTGTGCCGCAACGCGATCCGCGAGCACACCGCCCGCCAGCTGCGTTAATCTGCCACACAGAAAAAAGGCCGCATCGCGCGGCCTTTTTTAATGGTGTTTCACGCAAGGTTATTTGTGTCTTGCGCGCAGGTTTTCAATCACCGCGCTTAAATCGAGTTCCTGATCCTGAAGCAGCACCAGCAGGTGATACACCAGATCAGAAGCTTCGTTCACCAGCTCGTCGCGGTCATGAACGGTGGCAGCCAGCGCTGTCTCAACACCTTCTTCCCCCACTTTTTGCGCGATACGCTTGGTGCCGCTGGCGTACAGCTTCGCGGTGTAAGAACTCTCCGGCGACGCGGTTTTACGTGACGCCAGCAGCGCTTCGAGCTGATAAAGGAAGTGCCACTGGTGATGCGCCTCGCCAAAGCAGCTGGAAGTGCCAAGATGACACGTCGGGCCAATCGGGTTAACCAGCACCAGCAGCGTATCGTTATCGCAGTCCGGCGTAATGCTCACCACATTGAGAAAGTGACCCGACGTCTCGCCTTTGGTCCACAGACGCCCTTTGGTGCGCGAGAAAAAAGTGACCTTACCGCTCTGCTCGGTTTCACGCAGCGCGTCCTGATTCATATACCCCAGCATCAGCACCTCGCCGGAAACCGCATGCTGCACCACGACCGGCAGCAGCCCGTCGGTTTTTGCCCAGTCCAGTTGGGCCCGCTGTTGTTCTGTTAACACACCCGTATCTCCACGCCTTGCTGAGCCAGAAACGCTTTCAGCTCGCCAATATTAATGATCTGTTTGTGAAACACTGACGCCGCCAGCGCGCCGTCGACATTCGCCTCGCGAAACGCGTCCAGGAAGTGCTCCATCGTTCCGGCGCCGCCGGAAGCAATCAGCGGCACACGGCACGCCTCACGCACTTTTTTCAGTTGCACCAGATCATAGCCGTTACGCACGCCATCCTGGTTCATCATGTTCAGCACAATTTCACCCGCGCCGCGCTGTTGCACTTCGCGCACCCAGTCCAGCGTTTCCCACTGGGTCACACGGGTGCGGCTCTCGTCGCCGGTATACTGGTTGACGTGATATTTACCGGTCTGCTCATCAAACCAGGTATCGATGCCCACCACGATGCACTGCACGCCGAAGCGATCCGCAAGCCGGGTGATCAGCGTCGGGTCCGCCAGCGCCGGTGAGTTGACGGAAATTTTATCCGCGCCGAAAGAGAGAATTTGCGCCGCGTCTTCCAGCGTTTTGATCCCGCCCGCCACGCAGAAGGGGATATCGATGACTTCCGCTACGCGGGTCACCCAGCTTTTATCCACCACGCGGCCGTCACTGGAGGCGGTGATATCGTAAAACACCAGTTCATCGGCGCCTTCTTCGGCGTAGCGTTTCGCGAGCGGCACGATATCGCCGATGATTTCATGGTTGCGAAACTGTACGCCTTTTACGACCTGTCCGTCGCGGACGTCCAGACAGGGGATTATCCGTTTTGCCAGCATTGGATCGCCTCCGTTACGTTAAATTTGCCTTCCAGCAGCGCGCGGCCGACGATCACGCCGCCGACACCGCTGCCGCGCAGCGCGCGAATATCCGAAAGCTCGCCGATGCCGCCGGAGGACTGGAACGCCACCTGCGGATAGCGCGCGCAGACTTCGTCATACAGCGCCACGTTTGAGCCCGACAGCGTCCCGTCACGGGAGATATCCGTGCACAGCACATGTTTAAGCCCTACGGGCAGATAGCTCTCCACCAGCGTTTCCAGCGTCACGCCGGAATTTTCCTGCCAGCCGCTCACGGCGACCTGCTTATTGCCCGCGTCGTCGATACGCACGTCGAGCGCCAGCACCAGCGCGTCTGCGCCGAAGCGTTTAAACCAGCGCTGCACATCCTGCGGCGCTTTCACCGCCGTTGAGCCGACCACCACGCGCGCTACGCCCGCATCCAGCAGCGCCGCCACGTCGTCTTCGCTGCGCACGCCGCCGCCAACCTGCACCGGCACGCTCACGCCCGCCACCAGCTTTTGAATCAGCGCGATCTGGCGCTGCGTCGGATCTTTCGCGCCGGTTAAATCCACCAGATGCAGCAGCTTTGCGCCCTGCGCTTCGTAATCCTGCAGGCGCGGCAGCGGGTCGCGACCATAATCACGTTGCTTACCGTAATCGCCCTGATGCAGGCGCACTACCGCGCCGTCAATTAAATCGAGAGCCGGAATAATCATTTACATCTCCAGGAAGTTTTTCAGCAGCTGCGCGCCCGCGGCACCTGAGCGCTCCGGGTGGAACTGCACCCCCCAGAAGTTATCTTTCTGCACCGCGGCGGTAAACGCCTCGCCATAGGTACACTGTGCGATCGTACTGGCGTTCACCGGCATCGCGTAGCTGTGCACGAAGTAAAACCAGGCGCCATCTTCGATGCCGCGGAAAAGCCGGTCGCCCGCTTTGGCATACACGCGGTTCCAGCCCATGTGGGGCAGCGGCAGGCCGTGGTCGGTCATCTTCGGCACCGGCTGGTCGACAATGCCCAGCAGATCGACCCCGTTGCTCTCTTCGCTGCGGCTGCCGAGCAACTGCATACCGAGGCAGATCCCCAGCACCGGCTGGGTACAGGCTTTGATTAAATCGACCAGATCGCGCGCGATGATCTGCTGCATCGCCGCCTCGGCGGTGCCGACGCCTGGCAGAAAGAGTTTATCGGCGCGCAATACCAGATCCGGGTCGCGGCTCACCACAGGCTCATAGCCGTGGCGGCGCACCGCAGACTGTACCGAGTGCAGGTTGGCGCAGCCGGTGTCCAGAATCACCACGTTCATCACAGCACTCCTTTTGATGAGGGCAGGGTTTCGCCTTCGACACGAATAGCCTGGCGCAGCGTGCGGCCAAACGCTTTAAACAGGCTTTCGACGCGGTGGTGATCGTTTTTTCCTTTGGTCTTCAGGTGCAGCGTGACGCCCATGGTGTAGGAGAGCGAACGGAAGAAGTGCTCCACCATTTCGGTGCTGAGATCGCCCACGCGCTGGTAATTGAACTCGGCTTTATATTCGAGGTGCGGACGCCCGGAAATATCGAGCGCGCAGCGCGCCAGACACTCATCCATCGGCAGTACAAAGCCAAAGCGGTTAATGCCGCGCTTGTCGCCGAGCGCCAGTTTCAGCGCTTCGCCCAGCGCCAGGCCGGTATCTTCCACGGTGTGGTGATCGTCGATATAGAGATCGCCTTTGACGCCGATTTCCATGCGAAAGCCGCCGTGGGTGGCAATCTGGTCAAGCATATGGTCGAAGAAGCCGACGCCGGTGTTGATTTTGCTGCCGCCTTCGCGGTCCAGCCACACTTTGACGTCAATCTGCGTTTCGCGGGTGCTGCGCTCGACGTGCGCGTAGCGATCGCGCTTTGTCAGGTGCTCGCCGATGGCGGACCAGTTCAGGTCGGCGCGGTTGTAGCGCAGGCCCGTAATGCCCATGTTGTCGGCAAGCTCCACATCGGTCGCGCGATCGCCAATCACATAGCTGTTCGCCGCGTCCATCACGCCCGGCACCAGATAGCGTTCAACCAGCTTCGTTTTAGGCTTGCGGCAGTCGCAATGGTCCGTCGGGAAATGCGGGCAGATCAGCACGTCTTCAAACAGCACGCCCTGAGAGGTAAAAATCTGCATCATCAGGTTATGCGGGCCGTCGAAATCCGCCTGCGGCAGGCTGTCAGTGCCAAGACCGTCCTGATTAGTAATCATCACCAGCTTAAATCCCGCTTTTTGCAGTTGCAGCAGTACCGGGATCGCATCCGGCTCAAAGGCCAGCTTGTCAAAACGATCGACCTGGAAATCTTCCGGCGGCTCGGCAATCAGGGTGCCGTCGCGGTCAATAAAGAGATACTTCTGGCTCATACTCGCTCCGTGGCCGCAAGGCCGGGTTGGTCACGCAGGGCGTCAATCACGCGCTGGCACTCTTCGCGGGTGCCGACGGTAATGCGCAGGCAGCCGCTGAGTGTCGGTTGTCTGTTCTGGTCTCTCAGGATAATGCCCTGATCCCACAGCGATTTAAATACTGCGCTGGAGGCCGTGATGCGCGCCAGCACATAGTTGGTTTCGCTGTCGAAAATCGCCTCGACGCACGGCGTCTCGCGCAGGCCCGCTATCAGGGCATCGCGGTTAGCCAGCACCTGCGCCACGCGATCACGCATCGCGGCAATGCCCTCCGGGCTTAATGCCTGGGCGGCGATATCCGCGACCGGCGTCGAGAGCGGGTAGGGCGCAATGACCTTCAGCAGCAGATTAATGACTTCTTCATTCGCGAGCGTAAAGCCGCAGCGCAGCCCGGCGAGCGCGAAAGCTTTAGAGAGCGTGCGCAGCACGACAAGGTGCGGGTACTCGCCAAGCCAGCCCGCGAGCGTCGCCTGCGGGCAAAACTCAATATAGGCTTCATCGGCCACCACAATGGCTTTGCCGCGCGCCATCTCCAGCAGCGTGCGCAGATCCTGCGGGTTAATCAGCTGACCGGTCGGGTTATTGGGGCTACAGACAAAAATGACTTTAACGCCATCCAGCTGTCCGGCAATCGCCGGCAGATCAAGCTGCCAGCCGTCCGTCGCCTGTACGGTGCGGCACTCGACGCCAATGGTTTCGGCGCTGACGCTGTACATGCCGTAGGTCGGCGGACAGTAGAGCACCGCGTCGCGGCCCGGCTCGCAGAACGCGCGGATCAGCAGCTCAATGCCTTCATCCGCGCCGCGGCTCACAAGCACTTGCTCTGGCTTAACCCCCGCGTACTGCGCGTAACGTTCAATGACACTTTTCGGCTGGCACTCCGGGTAGCGGTTGAGCGTCTGCGCAGTCAACTGAAACTCCACGGCTTGCGGGTATTCATTGGCGTTAAGCCACACATCGCCGTTGCCGCCAAGACGGCGCGCAGACTGATAGGGCGTCAGATTACGCACGTTCTCGCGCGCGAGTTCTTCAATGCTCATGCTTGCTCCTTCAGGGCTGCCACACGCAGCGTCACGGCGTTTTTGTGGGCGGTGAGCTGTTCTGCCGCCGCCAGGGTTTCGATGGTTTCAGCGAGCGCGGAAAAGCCCGCGGGCGTTAGCTCCTGTACCGTCATGCGCTTCTGGAAATCCGCCAGGCCGAGGCTTGAGCTGGTGGCGGTATAGCCGTAAGTCGGCAATACGTGGTTGGTGCCGGAGGCGTAATCGCCCGCCGATTCCGGTGACCAGTCGCCTAAAAACACTGACCCCGCGCTGGTGATGCCATCGACCAGATCGCGCGCGTTGCGGGTCTGGATAATTAAATGCTCCGGGCCGTACTGATTGGAGATTTCCACGCACTGCGCGAGATCGCGCGCCACGATGAGACGGCTTGCGGAAAGCGCCTGGCGGGCGGTTTCCGCGCGCGGCAGCGCCTCAAGCTGGCGGGCGGTGGCGTCGGCCACGGCCTGCGCCATGGCGGCGTCCGGCGTGAGCAGAATCACCTGCGAATCCGGGCCGTGCTCGGCCTGTGAGAGTAAATCGGAGGCGACGAAATCCGGCGTCGCGCCGCTGTCGGCAATTACCAGCACTTCGGAAGGCCCGGCGGGCATGTCGATCGCCGCGCCGTCAAGACGCTGGCTCACCTGGCGTTTGGCTTCGGTGACAAACGCGTTGCCCGGCCCGAAAATTTTATCCACTTTCGGCACGCTTTCCGTACCAAAGGCGAGCGCGGCAATCGCCTGGGCGCCGCCCGCCTGGAACACTTCCTGCACGCCGCAGAGCTTCGCGGCGTAGAGGATTTCATCGGCGATGGGCGGCGGGGAGCAGAGCACCACGCGTTTGCAGCCCGCGATGCGCGCGGGCGTCGCCAGCATCAGCACCGTTGAGAAAAGCGGCGCGGAGCCGCCGGGAATATAGAGCCCGACCGACGCCACCGGGCGCGTCACCTGCTGGCAGCGCACGCCGGGCAGGGTTTCGATATCAACGGGCGCGAGTTGCTGCGCGCGGTGGAATTTCTCGATATTCGCGACCGCGACCGCCATCGCCTGTTTTACCTTGTCGTCAAGGCGCGCGGCGGCGGCGTCAATTTCTTCCGGGGTGACGTTCAGCGCCGCGACGTCAGTTTTATCAAACTTCGCGCTGTACTCGCGCAGCGCCGCGTCGCCGCGCGCCTTGACGTTATTCAGGATATCGGCCACGGTGCGGGTGATACTCTCTGAGGCCGAAATGGCCGGGCGCATCAGCAGTTCACGCTGCGCCTGCGCGCTACAGGTATTCCAGTCAACGATCGTCGTAAAGGTCATGGCGGTCACTCCATCATCTTCTCAATCGGCAGCACCAGAATGGAGCTGGCGCCCAGCGCTTTCAGTTTTTCCATGGTTTCCCAGAACAGGGTTTCGCTGCTCACCATGTGCATCGCCACGCGCTGTTGATCGCCTGCCAGCGGCAGAATGGTCGGACGCTCGGCGCCCGGCAGCAGGGCGATAACTTCATCGAGACGCTCAGTCGGCGCGTGCAGCATGATGTATTTCGATTCGCGCGCCTGGATAACGCCCTGGATGCGGGTCAGCAGTTTGTCGATAAGCTGCTGCTTCACGTCAGGCATGTCGCCGTCGCGCTGGATGAGGCAGGCTTTGGAGCGGTAAATCACTTCCACTTCGCGCAGGCCGTTGGCCTCAAGGGTCGCGCCGGTAGAAACCAAATCGCAGATAGCGTCGGCAAGCCCGGCGCGCGGCGCGACTTCCACCGAACCGTTCAGCAGACAGGATTTAAACTGCACGCCTTTTTGATCGAGATAACGTTTGAGCAGGTGCGGATAGGAAGTGGCGATACGCTTGTTATTCAGGCTTTCAGGGCCTTCCCAGACGTCATCTACCGGCGTGGCGAGCGAGAGGCGGCAGCCGCCGAAATCGAGGCGACGCAGGGTGTAATAGCGCGGGTCGTCGCCCTGGGCGCGGCGGGTCAGCAACTCTTCTTCCAGCACGTTTTCGCCGATGATGCCGAGATCGACCACGCCATCCATCACCAGACCCGGAATATCGTCATCACGCACGCGCAGGATGTCGATGGGCATATTCTCCGCCAGCGCGATCAGACGCTGGGTGTGCAGATTAATTTTTATGCCGCAGCGGGCCAGCAGTTCGCGCGAATCATCGCTTAAACGGCCGGATTTCTGAATAGCTATGCGTAAACGGTTGTTGTCTGTCATCTCGCCTTATCCTTGTTGATCTCGTTAAATTCGTCTGCCAACGCCCAATAAAAAAGCCCCCGGAAGATGATCTTCCGGGGGCTCTCTTAGCGTTCATGCACCACTGGAAGATCCGATCGTCTTCCAGCACACATCGCCTGAAAGACTAGTCAGGATGATGGTGATGGTGGTGGTTGTTAAACTGAACGCGTGTCATAAAATTCTCTTGTTGAATGCTTATTCAAAACCTGTCTTAACCGTAAACCATACCGGGGAGAGAAGGCAAGGGCTTTTTTTCATCATTAAAACCTTTCATATTCACTACATCAATTGTCAGCCCGCGGCGGCTGGCGTAGCCTGAAAAGATGCAGGCGCAAAGACGGAGCAGGAGAGAGAAATGAAAAAGGTCG
The DNA here is from genome assembly GCF_041222865.1 of Cronobacter turicensis. Taxonomy (NCBI): domain Bacteria; kingdom Pseudomonadati; phylum Pseudomonadota; class Gammaproteobacteria; order Enterobacterales; family Enterobacteriaceae; genus Cronobacter; species Cronobacter turicensis. The sequence goes on from NZ_CP165997.1 coordinate 1,543,389, forward strand.
CGATTGTCGGATTAGGGTGGTTGGGCATGCCGCTGGCGCTCGCGCTTAACGCCCGTGGCTGGCAGGTTGCCGGCAGCAAAACCACAGCCGACGGCGTGGAAGCCGCGCGCATGTGCGGTATCGAAAGTTATCAGCTTGAGCTGTTGCCGGAAATGGTATGCGACAGCGACGATCTGGAGGCGCTGTTTAACGCCGACGCGCTGGTGGTGACGCTGCCCGCGCGGCGTACCGGCGGCAACGGGGAGTATTATTTGCAGGCGGTACAGCAGGTAGTGGACAGCGCGCTGGCGCACCAGATCCCACGCATTATTTTTACCAGCTCCACCTCGGTGTACGGTGAAGCGGAAGGTATCTGTAAAGAGACCACGCCTGCTAATCCGGTGACGGAAAGCGGCCGCGTGTTAAGAGAGCTTGAGCAGTGGCTGCACAATTTACCGGGCACGTCGGTGGATATTCTGCGCCTCGCGGGGCTGGTGGGGCCGGGGCGTCATCCGGGCCGCTTCTTTGCCGGAAAAATGGCGCCGAATGGCGATCATGGCGTCAATCTCGTGCATCTTGAGGACGTGATCGGCGCGATTACCCTTCTGTTGCAGTCGCCGAAAGGCGGACACATTTATAATCTGTGCGCCCCGCAGCACCCGGCGCGCGCCGAGTTCTATCCGGTGATGGCGCGCCAGCTTGGCCTTGAGCCGCCGCGCTTTAGCGAAAGCCCGGCGGGCACCAAAGGCAAGCTGATTGACGGCAACCGGATTTGCCATGAACTGGGGTTCGAGTATCTCTACCCGAACCCGTTGGTTATGCCAATGGAGTAAGCGCCTGATGGTCGGCCTGCCAGACGCGGCAGGCCGCCACAAAGGCGTCAAACATCTGCTTTGAGAGCGGTTCGTCATGCAGCGCGCCCCATTCCGGGTGCCACTGTACGCCGAAGGCGAACGGGTGCTCAGGAATACTGATAGCCTCAATCAGCCCGTCGTCAGCCCGCGCTTCGATAAACACGCCCGGCCCCACCTCGCGTATCCCTTGCTGGTGCAGCGTATTGACCCGCACGGTTTCACCGGGCGTTACCCAGCTATCGAGCCAGCCGCCAGGCGTAATCTCAAGCCCGTGCACCGGCGCGAATTTCTCCTCCGGGCTGCCGCTCGGGTTGACTTCATGCTCACGCAGCCCTTCAACATTGTGTAGCTGTCGCCAGAGCTTGCCGCCGGTGGCTACAGCCATTTCATGCACGCCGCGGCATGAGCCGAGCAGCGGCAGGCCGGTATTGAGCGCATGGCGCACCAGCATCAGCGCCAGTTTGTCGCGCCCCGGATCGTTGCTGGTTTCCTGCGCCTCCTCGCCGTAGTGGTGCGGTTCAATGTTGCACGGGCTGCCGGGGAGAAAAATCCCGCTCAGCGATTTCAGGGCCGCCGCCAGATACAGCGGGTCATCCGCCAGATGGTGAGGCAGGGGTATGGCTACGGCGCCTGCGTGGTAGAGCGGCGCCAGGTAAAGGTTTTCTACGGTTAAGATCAACTGTCCTTGCTGATTACTCTGACACATCAATACGCCAATCAACGGCGGTGTGTTTACGGTCATGCTTGCTGGCCTGTTTCGCTGGGATACAGATCCTGTAGTTGAGCATTCGCAGCGGGTCAACTTTCCACGCGCCCGCTCTGGCGGAACTTTCGCCTTGAGCTATGTTTTGATCACGGGCGTTATTTGAGCGGTTTTCGCCATCCTTCTTCGCGATACCACGTAGCCGATCCGCTTTTTTTCCTGGCGTTAACGTCCCCAACATACCGATGAGAATAATGTTGCCTCCGTCTTTTTGGGCGGAGGCTTTTTGCGCACAGGAGTCAATGATGCAAAGCAACGAGCAGTGGCAGGAGAGACGCGAGCAGGCGGTGCCGCAGGGCGTGGGCAACGCGCTGCCGGTATTTGTCGCGCGGGCAAAGAACGCGGAAATCTGGGATGTGGAGGGGCGGCGCTATATCGATTTCGCCTCCGGCATTGCGGTGCTCAATACCGGACACAACCACCCGGCGGTTATCGCGGCGGTGAAGGCGCAGCTCGATAATTTTACGCACCCCTGTTTCCAGGTGACGCCTTACGGAAATTACATTGAACTGGCGGAGCGGCTCAATACGCTGGCCCCCATCAGCGAGCCCTGCCAGACGCTGTTTCTTTCGACCGGCGCCGAGGCGGTGGAAAACGCCATCAAAGTGGCGCGTATCGCCACGGGGCGCTCGGCGATAATTGCGTTTCGCGGCGCGTTTCATGGCCGCACGCTGCTTGGCATGGCGCTCACCGGCAAAGTGCAGCCCTACAAAAAAGGCTATGGCCCGTTCCCGGCAGGTATTTACCACGCGCCTTATCCGGCGGCGTATCTGGGCGTGAGCGACACCCAGGCGCTGGCGTCGCTGGCGGGGATTTTCGCCGCGGACGTGGCGCCGGAAGAGGTTGCGGCGATTATCATCGAGCCGGTGCAGGGGGAGGGCGGGTTTTACGCCGCGTCTGCCGAGTTTATGCAGCAGCTGCGCGCCCTGTGCGATAAACACGGCATCGTGTTGATTGTCGATGAGATCCAGAGCGGCTTCTGCCGTACGGGCAAAACCTTCGCCATTGAACATTCAGGCGTCGAGCCGGATCTCATTACCATGGCGAAAAGCCTGGCGGGCGGCTTCCCGCTCTCGGCGCTGGTGGGTAAAAAGGCGCTGTTTGACAAGGCGCTGCCGGGTGGGCTTGGCGGCACCTACGCCGGGTCGCCGGTGAGTATCGCGGCGGCGCTGGCGGTGACCGATCTCATCGAAAAGGAGCATCTGAACGAGCGCGCCGTCGCCCAGGGCGAACTGCTGATGAGCCGCCTGCGCGAACTGGCGCAGGAGTATGACTTTATCGGCGATGTGCGCGGCGTTGGCGCGATGGTGGCGATGGAGCTGGTGCATGAGCGCGACAGCCATCGCCCGGATAAAGAATTGACCCAGCAACTGGTGCAGGAGGCAGGGCGTCAGGGGCTGATTTTATTGACCTGCGGCGTGCGTGCGAACGTCATTCGTTTTCTTGTTCCGCTGACCGCCGAGAAAGAAATTGTGACAGAAGGTCTCAACGTCTTGTCATCCTGCCTCAAAGTGGTGCAAAATACGCGCCCTGCAAAATAAGATATTAACCGACGTCAACGCGTCGGTTATTTTTTTGCAGTCAAGAGCATCGTAATTAAATTCAAGAGGCCGGGCTTCGTACCGGATAGATACTTACTTAAAATCCGACAGTTGTTGTCGCTGAGGAATACAGAAAATGGGGCAATTTTTCGCTTATGCGGCGATGTTCACCGTAAAGGAGAATAATTATGTCGCTTAACGCAACTCCAAAAACCTCTCGCGTGGAATTACGTAAAACGCTTACGTTGATTCCGGTTGTTATGATGGGCCTTGCCTATATGCAACCTATGACGCTGTTCGATACATTCGGTATCGTATCCGGCCTGACGGACGGCCATGTGCCGACCGCCTACGCCTTCGCGCTGGTCGCGATCCTCTTTACCGCGCTGAGCTACGGCAAACTGGTCAAACGCTTCCCGTCTGCGGGCTCGGCGTACACCTACGCGCAGAAAGCGATTAACCCGACCGTGGGCTTCATGGTGGGCTGGTCGTCGCTGCTCGATTACCTGTTCGCGCCGATGATCAACATCCTGCTCGCGAAAATTTACTTTGAAGCGCTGGTGCCTGGGATCCCGTCGTGGATTTTCGTGGTGCTGCTGGTTGCGTTCATGACCGTTTTCAACATGCGTACCCTGAAAGGCGTGGCGAACTTCAACACCATTATCGTGGTGTTGCAGGTGGTGCTGATCGCCGTGATTCTGGGCATGGTGATTTACGGTGTGGCGCACGGCGAAGGCGCGGGTACGCTGACCAGCTCACGGCCGTTCTGGTCTGAGAATGCGCACGTCATCCCGATGATCACCGGGGCGACCATTCTGTGCTTCTCATTTACCGGCTTTGACGGCATCAGCAACCTGTCGGAAGAAACCAAAGACGCTGAACGCGTGATCCCGCGCGCTATCTTCCTGACTGCGTTGATTGGCGGCATGATCTTTATTTTCGCGACGTACTTTATCCAGCTTTACTTCCCGGATATCTCGCGCTTTAAAGATCCGGATGCATCTCAGCCGGAAATCATGCTGTACGTGGCGGGCAAAGCCTTCCAGGTCGGCGCGCTGATTTTCTCCACCGTGACCGTACTGGCTTCCGGTATGGCGGCGCATGCAGGCGTTGCGCGTCTGATGTACGTGATGGGCCGTGACGGCGTGTTCCCGAACCGCTTCTTCGGCTACGTGCATCCGAAATGGCGCACCCCGGCGCTGAACGTGGTGTTGGTGGGCGCGATTGCGCTGATGGCGATTAACTTCGACCTGGTGATGGCGACCGCGCTGATTAACTTCGGTGCGCTGGTGGCGTTTACCTTCGTGAACCTGTCTGTGATTTCGCAGTTCTGGATCCGCGAAGGCCGCAACAAGACGCTGAAAGACCACTTCACCTACCTGCTGCTGCCGGTCTGCGGCGCGCTGACCGTGGGCGCTCTGTGGCTGAACCTGGAAGAAAGCTCAATGGTGCTGGGCCTGATCTGGGCGGGTATCGGTGTGGTTTACCTGGCGTGCGTGACCCGCAGCTTCCGTAACCCGGTACCGCAGTACCGTGAAGATATCGCGTAATTACAGCGATACGCACAGCAAAAAGGCTCCCGTCGGGAGCCTTTTTTGTTGGCGGTGGTTTTGGTCGGGGCGGCGGATGGGGATGTCGATGGCGTGGAGCGGCGGGTGCGCGTTGCTTACCCGCCCTACAAATTCCCAACCGAAACACGCACCCGCCATTTTCCCGTCAGGCCGTCCCCCGCGCTTACCCGACAATCTCCTGCGCATACTGATACAACGCTTTTAACAGCGCCGTTTTCTCTTTGTCGCTCTCGTACTGGTTATAGAGCATCTCTAATTCCTGGGCATACGTCTGGAGGAATTCCGGCGTAAACACATCGCGGCGGTGCGCAAGCCAGCGCTCTTGTTCCTGCTCGCTGAGCGTGCCGGGGAAATTGCGCGCCCTGTAGTTAAACAGCAGCTTCCCGATCCGCTTATCCACGAACGTAATATCCAGCGCCGGCAGATTCTGCGGCGGCGTTTCCAGCACGATACGCATCGCGGCGCGATCGGCGTCGCTGAAAAAGCCGTCGTAGAGCTGCGCATCCACGTTATCGGTGGGCGGGAAGGGCGGGGCTTCGGCAAACAGCGCCACCAGCTTTTCGCGCACCTGCGGCGAATCGCGCAGCACCTTCAGATTATCCAGACAACGCTGGCGGTCGATGCCCAGACGCTCTGCGTCTTCCGGGCGCAGCGTATTGGCCTGCGCCAGCACCGGACACTTATTAAGATGCACCAGCTTCACCGGCACCGGGCTCGCGTCGTTAAGCGCCGCTTTCGGCGTATAGAGCCGCTCGCGCAGGTCGTCGGCGTTCAGCTCCAGCAGCGGGCTGATATCGCCTGCCAGATCCACCACAATCACCGCGTTACGGTTGTCCGGATGCCAGGCGATGGGCGCTATCCAGCTGGTATTCCCGCGCCACGCGCCGAACATGCCAGAAACATGCACCAGCGGTTTCATCTGGACGATATCAACGAGCGTCGCCAGCTTTTGCTTACTGCGGTAGGTGTAGAGATAGTCAAACATCCGCGGCTGGCGGGTTTTCACCAGCTGCGCCATCGCGATGGTGGCGTAGACATCCGCCATCGCATCGTGCGCGTTGGCGTGTTCAATCCCATTGGCGACGGTTAAATGCTCAAGACGAAAGCTTGGCAGGCCGTCGCTGTTTTCCGGCCAGACGATGCCTTCCGGTCGCAGCGCGTAACAGGCGCGCATTACATCCAGCAGATCCCAGCGCGAGTTATCGTTCTGCCAGCTCCAGGCGTAAGGATCGTAGAAGTTGCGATAGAAAATATTACGCGTCACTTCGTCATCGAAGCGCACGTTGTTATAGCCGACCACGCAGGTTTTCGGCACGGTAAACAGCGCGTGAATGCGTCTGGCGAAGTCGGCTTCGTTTTCGCCGCGCGCGCGCGCCACCTGCGGCGTGATGCCGGTTATCAGCACCGCTTCCGGCTGCGGGAGATAATCGTCGGCGGGCTTGCAGTAAAAGACGTCCGGTTCGCCGATGACCGTGAAATTCTCATCGGTGCGCAGGGCAGCAAACTGCGCCGGTCGATCCAGCGAGGGGCTTTTGCCGAAGGTTTCGTAATCGTGGAACAGAAAAGTCGGTTGCGCGGCAGAATCAGACACCAGGTCACCATCCAGAGTAAGTAAAAAAACAGGGCTATGGTAAACCATAGCCCTCTCCGGAAGAAGTGGCAGCGGTCTTAAGGCATGACCTGCTCCGGTTGCACCGGTTTGCGGGTAATCAGCCGTTTGCCGAGCGCAATGCCTGGTTTTTCGACGCGATGGAAGAGAACCGTCGCCAGTCCGTACGTCACCGGCAGGCTAATGGCCGCGGCAATCAGCAGGCGCACCGGCGAGGCGTGTTGTTCAAACGCGCTGTGCTCCACCAGTAGCCCGATAACCGGAATGACAATCATCAGATGCAGCAGATAGACCGAATAGGAGACATCGCCCAGGAACTGGCTGATACGACGCGTCAGCAGCCAGCGCGGCAGCCGCATCGCCTGATGCAGCAGCGAGCTTGCCTGCGCCTGCCACAGCAGCGCGCCGAGGCCGGCAATCATCACGCACTGGGCGATAAGACGAACCGGCGTCACCGCGATATGCATCTGCCAGGCCAGCACCGGCGCCAGAAACGCCAGCAGCAATAACAGGCGGCGGCTGTCGCGCACGGCGGCGGCAATCAGCATGCCCGCGACAAACAGCGGCAGCTTAATCAGGATCATCGAGGGCATCGGGAACGCCTCGAAATACCCCGGCAACGCCCAGCGCGCGCCAAAACAACCCACCATCACCGCGAAAGCGGCGGCGAAGAAGCCCCAGCGCATCACCAGCAGCATAATGAACGGGAACAGCACGTAGAACTGCATTTCGAGCCCGATGCTCCAGTCCGGCAATACCGTGCGGAACGAATAATAAGGGATAGCGCCGAAGACAAACGAAATATGCGCGAGAATATTGCCTGCGGAGGTATCGGCATAGCGCTGGCTTTCGGTTTGCGTCGACGGCCAGGCCTGGGCGATGACGTCGCGCCATTCGCCGAACGCCGCGCCGAAAATAAGCGCCAGCAGCAACAGGAAATAATAGAGCGGCGCGATGCGGAAAAAGCGCCGCAGCCAGAAATTACGCATAGTATGGCCACTGGTCCACGGCTCAATGTCCCGTCGTTCCATATAATTTTTCGCCATCAGAAAACCCGACAGCAAAATAAATAGATCGACGCCCATACCCGGATCGTATAACAGAGGAATGCGGCACTGCACCAGCAGACAAATATGCCCCAGCAGTACCCACAGCGACGCGAGGCCGCGTAACCCCTCTAGCTCCGGCGACCAGCTTTTACCCTGCGCCATACTCCTTCTCCTCAGCCTTTTAAAAGTCACCAGGCTAAAAAGAGTCGGCCTCTATAACAATCGGAAGAGTACGTGAAATGTTTATTATCAGATTTTCCGCAGCCCGGTAATCAGGGATAAGCGAAAAGCCAGAAATTTCGGTTAAGACACGTCTTATTCATATTTCCTTGCAATTTACCGGAGCAAGGAAATACAAACTGCCGTAAAAAAGGCGCCCCATCGCGAAGTTACAGAGGATATGCTGTTGAAATTTAGACCAATGATTGCCGCTTCCTGCATCATGCTGGCCGGTATTACCGCGCAGGCGCACGCCGCCGCGCTTTCCATGCCGCAGCCGCCAGCCATTATGGCGGGTAGCTATGTGTTGATGGATTACACGACCGGACAAATACTGGCGGCAAATAACGAACATCAACAGCGTAACCCGGCGAGCCTGACCAAACTAATGACCGGCTATGTAGTGGACCGCGCCATCGACAGCCATCGCATCACGCCGGATGACGTGGTCACGGTCGGGAAAGACGCCTGGGCGAAAGATAACCCGGTGTTCGAAGGCTCGTCGCTGATGTTCCTGAAGGCGGGCGATCGCGTCACGGTGCGCGACCTCAGCCGCGGTCTGATTGTCGATTCCGGCAATGACGCCTGCGTGGCGCTGGCGGATTACGTGGCGGGCGGCCAGCCGCAGTTCGTCTCGATGATGAATGACTATGTCCAAAAGCTCGGCCTGAAAGACACCCATTTTGAAACGGTGCACGGTCTGGACGCGCCGGGGCAGCACAGCTCCGCTTACGACCTGGCGGTGCTGTCGCGCGCCATCATTCACGGCGAGCCCGCGTTTTATCATATGTACAGCGAAAAGAGCCTGACCTGGAACGGCATCACCCAGCAGAACCGCAACGGCCTGCTGTGGGATAAGACGCTCAATGTCGACGGGCTGAAAACCGGCCACACCTCCGGGGCGGGCTTTAACCTGATTGCCTCCAGCGTCGACGGCAAACGCCGTCTGATCGCGGTGATTATGGGGGCTGACAGCCCGAAAGGGCGCGAAGACCAGGCGCGTAAACTGCTGCACTGGGGGCAGCAGACTTTCGACACCGTGGAGATCCTGCAAAAAGGCAAAAAAGTGGGCACCGAGCGCGTCTGGTACGGCAAAAACGAGCAGGTGGCGGTCGGCACCGATCGCGATTTCTGGCTGACGCTGCCGAAGGCGCAGCTCGCCAACGTGAAGGCGAAATATCTGCTCGATCGCGAGCGCCTCGACGCGCCGCTGGACGCCAATGAAAAAGTGGGTGAGATAGAGCTCTATAACGGCGATACGATCATTGCGCGTATGCCGCTGGTGACGCTTGAGAAAGTGAAAAAGGGCGGCGTGTTCTCGCGCTTTGGCGACTGGCTGCACCTGACGCTGTAACCGTTTTTTGCGAACGCGAAGGCGCTCACAGACGCTCGGATGAGCGCCGCACACTATACTCGCTATTTTGAACAGCGAGGAGTGAACATGGATTACACCATCGAGCATGTCTTAACGCGTAAAATTGCCGGTTTTCATCTGGTCGGCCCGTGGGAGAAAACAGTGCCGCAGGGGTTTGAACAGCTCACGCTGTGGGTGGATAACTTCCATATCCAGCCGCAGGCGTGGCTGGCGGTTTATTACGATAATCCGCAGCAGGTCGCCCCGGAGAAGCTTCGCGCCGATACGGTGGTTGAGGTGCCGGCGGATTTCACCCTGCCGGAGAACAGCGTCGGCGTTATCCTGACGGACCTGCCGGGCGGTCAGTATGCGGTGGCGCGCGCGCGCGTTGAGAACCACGATTTCGGCACGCCGTGGCTCGCGTTCTTTACCCGTCTGCATCAGGACGTGCGTTACCAGATGGCGGCGCGTCCGTGTTTTGAAATCTATCTCAACGATGGTAAACGGGACGGCTACTGGGAGATAGACATGTATATCCCGGTGCAAACCTCAGGCGAATAACCCACTGGCGCCCCCGTTGTCACGGCGGGCGCGATTTTTTGTTAAGCAAATGGCGAAATTACGTTAATTCCTCGATTATTCGTCCACCTTTTCCGAAAATTTACAGCTTTTCCCCGATTTTTGTCAGAAAATAACGCCCCTCATTTTCAGGCGCTTCGCCTGAATCGACGTTTCATCAAGGCTGTTAACGGGAAAGAAAGCGTGCGTGCTGATAAATCGCTCTCCTCTTTTGAAATTCGTCTCTACGAGCATTACCGCATCGTGCATGGCGTGCGCATTGCGCTGGCGTTTATCCTGACATTTTTACTGGTGCGGATGCTGAACGTGCCGGAAGGCACCTGGCCGCTCATCACGCTGGTGGTGGTGATGGGGCCCATCTCGTTCTGGGGGAATGTCGTACCGCGCGCGTTTGAACGTATCGGCGGCACAATTCTTGGCGCAGCGCTGGGCCTGGTGGCGCTGCAACTCGAAGGCTGGTCGCTGCCGCTGATGCTGCTGTGGTGCGCGCTGGCGATGTTTCTGTGCGGCTTTCTGGCGCTCGGCAAACGGCCTTATCAGGCGCTGCTGATTGGCATCACGCTCTCGGTGGTGGTCGGCGCGCCGCAGGGCGATATGCTGGTTGCGCTCTGGCGCGGCGGTGATGTGATTTTCGGTTCGCTGCTGGCGATGCTTTTTACGAGCCTCTGGCCGCAGCGAGCATTTATCCACTGGCGTATCCAGATGGCGAAGTTTGTCGGCGATTTCGCAAAGATTTATCACGCCGGGCTGTCGCCCAACCTGGTGGAGCGCCCGCGGCTCGATAAGCCGCTACAGAATATGCTTGGCAGTGTGGTGAAGCTGCGCGCGTTTATCACGCCCGCCAGTAAAGAGACGCACATTCAGCGGGCGATTTTCGAAGCGATTCAGACCACCAGCCGCAATATGGTCTGTACGCTGGAGATGCAGATCAACGCCTGGTGGGCCTCGCGGGAAAGCCATTTTCTGATGATTAACGCCCGTACCCTGCGTGATTCGCAGCAGATGACCGAAAACACGCTGGCGGCGATTGCCGAGGCGCTGCGCGAAGGCAACCCGTCGCCGGTCATGGCAAACCGTGAGAAGCTGGTGGAAATTGCCCTTGAACTGCGTGCGCTGATGAAAGAGGGGCAGCAGAGTGAACTGGTGGAAACGCCGATTCACGGCTATGTATGGTTAAGCATGGAACTGGCGCAGCAGCTGGAGCGCCTTTCACAGCTCATCTGCCGGGCGCTGCGCAAATAATCCGCAGACGGCAGGCGCTTGTTTCGATTCAGCGCCGTTTCAGAGTATGATAGCCGCAGGCATCCTGAACGGGATAAAACCATTGTCATCAACCGCCGCTGCCAGTAAGGTTTACGCTATGCGGTTGTTTTAACGAATCCGAGTCTTATATTCAGCAGGGGTGTAAAAATGGAAAACAGCAAACCTTCATTCCAGGACGTTCTTGAGTTCGTACGTCTGTTCCGCCGTAAGAACAAGCTGCAGCGTGAAATTCAGGACGTCGAGAAGAAAATTCGTGACAACCAGAAGCGCGTGCTGCTGCTCGACAACCTGAGCGACTACATTAAGCCGGGCATGAGCGTGGAAGCCATCCAGGGCATTATCGCCAGCATGAAGAGCGACTACGAAGACCGTGTTGATGACTACATCATCAAAAACGCCGAGATCTCCAAAGAGCGCCGCGAGATTTCGAAAAAGCTCAAAGCGATGGGCGAGCTGAAAGTGCACGAGCCGAAAGGCGAAGAATAAGTTTAAAAAAACCGCTTCGGCGGTTTTTTTATGTCTGCGGCGTGGCGCACGTCTCTGTTGGTTGGCGAATCTCCAAAGCAAAAAGCCCGCTAAAAAGCGGGCTTTTTGAATCTGTTTTTAGCGGGTGCGCTTTCGCTATGAACAGCCTGATAAGCTAAACGCCGTATTGCATTTTCCGCTTATTCAGACTGGGGAATTTCCGATGCGCGTACCACCAGAAAATCCCGTGAAATGCGTGCGCCTCTGTCAACCGTAATGAGGTCATGGACAAAATAAGCGAATATTTCCGGCGTCGCAGTAAACCAGGGCTGCGGTGGCGCTTCTCCAAGATAAGCGTTAATCCTGCACTGGTGAAACCACTTCGCCCGCTGGTAGGCAGGCTCGTAAACATCCGGGAAGAGCCACATCTGTGTATCATGCGGGCCGGGGTGTTCAATCGTGTTAATCAATGCGCGAGCGGCATCATTAATTTCATTTAACCAGCCCCAGTGGCGGTCCAGGACCTCTGTTTTATTCTGGACATTCATCGCCTGCTCCTTGCCCTGCGGGGTTATTCCCAGCAGCCCGGCGCTGCTGCCTGCCGCCAGCGTGATTTCTGCCTGACGCTTCTCCAGCCGCTGGCGCTCACAGCGGTACTGATAATATTGCAGCCCCAGCCACTCAAAATAGCTGTCGAGATGCAGGTTTTGCGTGGAAGGGCTGACGGCTTTGTACCACACGGCTTTCTGATAACGCTGCACCCACTGCTCCACGGACGCGTTTTTAACGTTATCCTGCATGATGAAATAGCTGGCGACAGTTTCAGACACTTGCTGCAATGTCCGAAAATCAGGAAACGGCACGCCAGCCATCGTCGCTTCCCGGTACATACGCTGCAGGGCGACCCGGCATAACTCTGCACTGGGTTTTTGTTCGCCGGGTTTCAGCCCACCGCCGATATCTTCGCTACAGCCCGGCATTAGCTCTTCCCGATGTTTAGGATGATTACTGCCAAGCCGGTACAGGCACCGCCATACCCGCCGCTCATGCGCCGCCACCAGATGCAGCGCATTTTTTACCGCCTCCGGTAATACCGAAAAGTGGTCGATATATTTTCTACCAAACATCACGCTGAGCGAGCGTAATGGCCCGCCAGCGGCGCTGATAACGTAGTCCAGGCCATTATTGTTACTGGCGGCAGTGTCCCGCGAACAGTCAAACAGCCCGGTAAAGATAATATCTACCGGAATACCCTGCCAGGTGTAGCTGTCGCCTTGCTTCTGGCACATCTCGCTCAGAAATTCATCAATAAATTTCCGCACCAGCGTGCCGCCAAGATCGAAACCAAACAGGGAGACGGAGATAAGTTTGATGGGAACTTCGCTACTGGCTTTGGCTCTTTCAAAATATTCTTTAAAACGCACTTCGGCAGACGTTATCCGTGTATCCACGCCTGTGACCAGAATATCAGCAACCAGTGGGTTATCACGTATACAGGGCGTCGCTTCAATACCGACTTTTTTTACGATATCAGTACCAATACCCGTCATCAGATTACGCCATTCAGCAGGATTAAGCAGTTTCTTACCGCTCTCTTTTAGAACCTCATACCAGTTATTGCCCTTCAGTATTTCTTTACCAGCGTCTTTTGCCATCTCTTTGGGCTGATCTTTTAAATCATCCAGCGCAGTGTCTTGCGCGCTATCCATAAGGGTGTGAAGTTTTGTGGTTAAATCTTCATGGAAGGGGGTGCCGAGACCTGAGAAATAAAGCTTTGAGTAACTTATATGTGAAGTATTCATTTGGGGTGTTGGATAAGCTCTGAACAAGCGCGCAATATTACTCAGACGACGATTCGGCGCATCATGCTCGAGATTACGACCTACACCATCAAAAAAGAAACCGATATGCCAGATACGGGAACAATTACCAAGATTATGCTCACTGTCCTGCTGGGCGCGGCTTGCTGCCGCTATTAGACTTTCTATATCCATATCCATTTTTTCCCTTTAACTCTTCGGTTGTTTGATGTTATCCGGGCGCTTCTCATAGGGTGACCAGGCATCCTTACTCCAGCCCAGCAGCACTTCATCACCCGGTAAGAAATGGACATGTAAATTATCCTCGCCCCATTCACGCTTCGGGAGTGGTATAACGACACGGCGAGTTTCTAAACGCATACCTTTCAAATACTGCTCGTGCGTTATATCTAACGTCCAGATAACCTCCGCCGTCTTACCTTCAATGCTGCCGCAACAGGTAACACCCCCGGTATCAGATGAATAAGGGTTTGAGGGATCCCGAACAAAAGCATTTCCTCCCGCCACACCATTAACACTAAAACCCAAAACAGGGCGATCAAGATCGCTATGAATTATTAGCGTTACCGCCCCGGTTGGTGGCCCCCAGATGCTTGCCCATACCAGCCACGCGGCGTATATCATTACTGGCAGTGATAACCCAAACCAGATCCATTTGCCCCAGCGTGCATATCCCCGGTTAACTGCCATATCTATTTTTTCGAGCCGACTATAAAATCCCATTTTTATTCCTTGTCAGTGTGACGTTTATTTTTAGGTGGTTTTTGTTTACACACTTATTAAATGTTAACCAGACGTTGCGCCGTAACGCCCTTCCAAATATTGCGGCCAACGCCATCAGAAAAGAAACCGACATGCCAGATACGTGAACAATTACCAATATTATGCTCACTGGCCTGCTGTGCGCGGCTTGCCGCCGCAATTAAAGTTTCGATATCCATTATTGCAATTCCTGACTATTAATCTGTTTTTTTTATAAAGAGAGTCTATATTCGGATGTGAGAATCCTGATCCCCACCATAAATAAATTTTATCCTTTGCAAGGAAATAAACATGCAAATAGTTTTCTCCCCATTCTCGCCTCGGAAGTGGCATAAGGACACGGCGAGTTTCTTTACGCATTCCGGCATCATACTGAGCGCGAGTGGTACTCAACGTCCAGATAACCTCTGCTGTCTTACCTTCAATACTGCCGCAGCAGGTAGCACCACCACCGCCATGGGCTGATGCATTAGAACCCGCCACGCCATTAACACTAAAGCCCAGAACCGGACGATCCAGTTCGCTATGAATTATCAGCGTTACCGCCCCGGTTGGCGGTCCCCAGATGCTTGCCCATACCAGCCACGCGGCGTATATCATCACTGGCAGTGATAACCCAAACCAGATCCATTTGCCCCAGCGGGTATATCCCCGGTTAATTGCCGCATCTATTTTTTCCAGTCGACTATAAAATCCCATTTTTATTCCCTGCCAGCCTGGCTTTCGTCTGCGGATATTAAACTTTAAAAAATCATGAAATATTGATCAGACGATGCTCCGGTGTGTGCCGTTGAACCTTACGGCCGATGTCATAGGTTTAGGCACCTTTCTGGAATAAGCTCACTGGTCTGCAACAGCGCTACTGTGCCGGGGTGATGCTGGCATTATCAAACAGCGAGTTGTACCCGATGCACGCTGATAGTTACTGACGACGCAGAAATTTATTTTTAAAGGTTTTTTATGGCATGTGGGTTTTACATCATAAGAAATGCATCAGGCGCGGAATTTATGAAGCAGAGAAGCCAGAAAATACAGCAGGAAGAGGTGGAACGACATTACGCTGGACCAAAAGCAAAAAGCCCGCTAAAAAGCGGGCTTTTTTGAATCTGGCTCCTCTGACTGGACTCGAACCAGTGACATACGGATTAACAGTCCGCCGTTCTACCGACTGAACTACAGAGGAATCGTGTGGAGGCTAATCATAGCGGCCCCGCGCCAATTGTCAAATGCCATTTTCCTTCGGTCTGCGCGTTCGGACATTCTATGAACATAACGAGTTATTTTCCGACAATATCTGTGGAAAGCCTTTGCAGGATCGCGGGTTCTAACTCATTATTTGAAATGAGGTTTCAACTTTCGCGCGCAGGTTCATTTTGAGTGTAACCACCACTGTTCGCCAGGCCATCGCTCGCACGCCCTGGTACAAGAAACGAAAAAGCTATCGGGTTCTGTTCTGGCGTGAAATCACGCCGCTGGCGGTGCCTATTCTGCTGGAAAACACCTGTGTGTTGCTGATGGGGGTGCTAAGCACGTTCCTTGTGAGCTGGCTCGGGAAAGAAGCGATGGCGGGCGTGGGCCTTGCCGACAGCTTCAATATGGTGGTGCTCTCTTTCTTCGCCGCGGTGGATTTAGGCACAACGGTTGTTGTGGCGTTCAGCCTCGGCAAGCGCGATCGCAAGCGGGCGAGGGCGGCGGCCAGACAGTCGCTGGTGCTGATGACCATCGTCTCGATTCTGCTGGCGGCGCTGGTGCATGTAACCGGCGAATACATCATTAACGTGGTGGCGGGCGATGCGGCGCCGCAGGTCAAAGCGCTCGCGCTCGTCTATCTGCAGCTTACGGCCTGGAGCTATCCGGCGGCGGCCATCGCGCTTATCGGCAGCGGCGCGCTGCGCGGGGCGGGCAACACCAAAATTCCGCTGCTGATTAACGGCGGGATGAACATCCTGAATATCGTCATCAGCGGCTTTCTGATTTACGGGCTGTTCTCCTGGGACGGTCTGGGCTTTATCGGCGCCGGGCTGGGGCTGACCATTTCGCGTTATATCGGCGCTATCGCCATTCTTTATGTGTTGATGATTGGCTTCAACCCGGCGCTGCGTATCTCGCTCAAAAGCTATTTTTCGCCGCTTAAGCTCAATATTCTCTGGGAAGTGCTTGGCATCGGGCTGCCCGCGAGCATTGAATCGGTACTGTTTAACGGCGGCAAATTGCTGACGCAAATGTTTGTGGCGGGCATGGGCACCAACGTCATTGCCGGTAACTTTATCGCGTTCTCGGTCGCCGCCCTGATTAACCTGCCGGGTAACGCGCTCGGCTCGGCTTCGACCATCATCACCGGCAAACGCCTCGGCAAAGGGCAGATTGGCCAGGCCGAGCGCGAGCTGCGCCATGTCTTTTGGCTTTCAACGATTATGCTAACCGCCATCGCCTGGGTGAGTGCGCCGTTTGCCGGGCTGTTTGCTTCGTTTTACACCCAGGAAGAGGATGTCAAAGAGGTCGTTAAAATTCTGCTATGGCTCAACGCCGCGTTTATGCCGATCTGGGCGGCCTCGTGGGTGCTGCCGGCGGGGCTTAAGGGCGCGCGCGACGCACGGTTTGCGATGTGGGTGTCGATGCTCGGCATGTGGGGTTGTCGCGTCGTCGCGGGCTATACGCTTGGGATCGTGCTCGGCATGGGCGTTGTGGGCGTATGGCTCGGGATGTTCCTCGACTGGGCGGTGCGCGGCGTCTTCTTCTACTGGCGTATGGTGAGCGGCAAATGGCTGCAAAAATATCCGCGGCCGCCGAAGCGACCCGTAGTGCTGGACACCCCTGCGCCACCAGGTCAGCCGAGGGCGATGTAAGCCTGAGACGTAAAAGTAAAAGCCCGCACTACGCGGGCTTTTTTATGCTCGTTACCTCGCCTTATGACGACTATTTTTCAGCGAAACGGTATTCCTTACCCCCCGCAAAAATTCGTTTATAAATCTATTTATTCTTATTATTTATTTAATAAGTTAATTTATTTGCGTGGTAAATATAATTGGCTATATATTCCGGTAGTCAAACAATAAATATTATGCATTGTTTTTCTTGCGTGGCAGCTATAGCAGGTATTCGCATCGAAATAACCCTGGCTAAAAATGATTTATTACCTTTTCCCCGATTGACCCCATTTTTTTGCGGCTTATCCTGTTTTTTCGTTATTAAAAATGCTCAGCCGATTGCCGGACGCGGCAATCTTTTTTCAAAGGAATGAAGGATGGATATTTCCGGTAAAGGGTTTAGTGAGCCTTCACGTTATACGCTTGAAATTGCCCACAGCCGTATACAACCCGACGTACTTAATTTTCACGGGCGCGAAGCCCTTAGCGAGCCATACACGTGGCGCATTGAGTTCACCACACCGCAGAGCGACCTGGCGGCCGATGATCTTCTCTTGAGATACGGCAGTCTGAGTATGCTTTCTGGCCGCGTCATATATGGCGTCATTACCCGTTTTGAATGGCTGGGGACGTCAGCAGACCAGACGCGCTACGCGGTGACACTCGCTTCGCGGCTGGCGCTGCTGAGCCTGACCCGCCGCTGCGCGGTGTACCAGAATCTCTCTGTGCCCGAGCTGGTGGAGCAGATATTGCGCGCCCACGGTCTGGAAGGGCCAGACTTTGATTTCCGTCTGGAGCGTGCGTATCCGCAGCGGGAACTCATCACACAGTGGCGGGAAACCGATCTCGAATTTATTCAGCGCATTCTCTCTGAGGTGGGTATCTGGTTTCGCACAGAAATGAACGCGGTGACGCAACTGGAAACCCTCATCATTGGCGACAGCCAGCTTAACTGCGTGTTCGACATCAGCATGCCATACCAGGAGCCATCCGGCCTGTATGACGGCGCGCAAGACGCCGTGTGGGACGTGCGGTGCTGGCATAACACGGTCACCGGGGTAGTCCGGACCCGTGATTACAACTATCGCACCGCTGAGACCCCCATGGACTCTGCCGTGACGGTAAGAAGCGATGCTACCACCACCGGCGAGCACTACCGGTACGGCGCGCCGTTTCTTGAAGCGGGCGACGACGCGATTTCTGCGCCGGAAACGGAAAGCGGCGCGTTTTATGCACGCCTCCACCATGAGCGCGAACTGAACAAGGCCACGCGGCTGCATCTGTTCAGCAACGCCTCACATCTCGCGCCGGGGCAGGTGCTGGAAACGCCGGAAAGCCCGGTTACCGCGCTGAAAGAGGGGATGCTGATTACGCTTGCCACGTACCGTGCCGCGCGGGACACCCGCCTGCATGTGTCGCTGTGGGGCATTCCTTATTCCGAACGGGTGAATTATCGCCCCGCTGAGATCGTCCGCCCGGAAATTCACGGTACGCTGCCTGCGCGTATCGAAAGCCGTGAGCCACATGACATTTATGCTCACCTCGACGGCGCAGGTCGCTACCGGGTTAAGCTGGATTTCAGCCGTGAAGACGCAGAGCCGGGTTACCACTACCTGTGGGTTCGTCAGGCAAAGCCCTATGCCGGTGACACTATCGGCTGGCACACGCCGCTTCTGGACGGCACCGAAGTCAGCATTGCGTATGACGACGGCAATATCGACCGTCCGTATATCGCCCATACGTTTCATGACGCTAAACATGCCGACATCGTCACGCGTGACAACCGCAGCCAGAACATCCTGCGCACCGCGGCGCACAATGAACTGCGGCTGGAAGACCTGCGCGGGCAGGAGCATATCGCGCTCTCCACCCCTTACGGCGCCACCTCTTTGAATCAGGGCCATATTACAGATGAACAGAGCCAGCAAAGGGGCGCGGGTTTTGAACTCAGAACGGATGAATATGGCGTTATCCGCGTGGCGAAAGGGCTGTTTGTCACCGCTGATGGCCAGACGAAAGCCGCAGGCGAGGTGCTGGAGAGGGCGGCGGCGCTCAGAGAAATTGAAATTTGCCTTAACCAGATCCAACAGTTAGCTGACGCCGCAGCGCAGGCACAGGCGCTGGAGGCAGATATTGCCAGTCAGATAGCGATGTTTGATGAACGATTAAAACCGCTAAACCAGATGGTGCATTTTCATGGCCCGGAAGGAGTGGCGTTCACCAGCGGCGAACATCTACAGATGACGGCCAGCCAGAACATGGCGATGAACGCCGGAGGCTCTCTCAGTATGGGCGCAATGGGCAACATGACCCTGAACGCCGGTGAAAAAATCGGCCTGTTTGCCCGCACGGGCAAACTGAACGTTATCTCCGGTGAAGGTCCGGTGCAGTTTCAGGCACAGAACGGCGCGATGTCTTTGAGCGCGCAGCGAAAAATAAGTCTGGTTTCGACAAGCGATATGCTGTTTGCCGGCAAGAAGAAGGTGACGCTGATTGGTGGCGGCAGCTACCTGAAAATAGAGCAGGGGAAAATAGAGTACGGAACGACGGCCACGTATTTACGCAAGGTGGAGCGGACAATGGTGGGCGCACCGAAGAGTATGCCATTGAAAGTGCACCGCGTGGGAACGGCCTATATATATTCCGCGATTTATCAACTCCAGGACAAGCGCGGCAATATTCTCATCAACACACCTTACCGCCTCACCACGCCCTCTGGGCAGACGATAGCTGGATACAGCGATACTGAAGGCCGTTCCGTACCGGTCTATACCCGCCAGCCGGAAGATGTGGAACTGCATATTCTGCACAAAACAGCATCGCCGGAAGAATCAATGTGGTTTGTAGGCGAAACGAATGTATATCAACTGCAAACCGAACTCAGGGAGAACCCGTCATAATGGACATGCCCGCTTTACCCGACACACCGACAACCACGCCCATCACCCCCACCGGCGAGAAAAATCAGCCATGGGACTGCACGACGACAGGGGTTGAGATGGTTGAAAAACAGTCGCGTCTGCCAACTACCGAAAACCGTCAATACCTGCATCTTAAGGTGGAATACGCCATGCGTTTTCCTCAACTGGCAGCAAAAATTTGTCGTGAAGGAAAAACGTACCCGATGAGCCTGAAACAGCTCATGATGAGTGGTCTCATCCGCGCGGATGAAATCGCCCGTAATTACTACTGGTATTACAAAGCAGAAGTGCCGTTTGATATGCGCACCACGCCGCCACGTCCGTTTCTTAGCCGTACATTGAAGCAAGACGACGGCGCTCGCAGACGCCACACTACCAATCCCTTCCCGGTACCCGGTAAAGGCATTTACCGCCGCCCTGACGTGATTATCGTGAAAGACAAACAGGATCGCTGGCCTGGGCTGGCGGGGCCGGATCACGATGACCCTCCAGGTATGCATGGCGACAATCTGGCCCGTCTGGTAGAGGTCAAGTTTCCGGGTGATGTTCTGTACCGTGAGCAATATGACGAATATATGCAGATTGTTGCTGACGATGCCACGCGTATGACCATTCTTGAGATCCACGATTGCCGCCCGCAAAAGCAGCAGTGGGTCGATCAGGTCGTGAATGTGACGATGAAAGCCTGGCAAACCAGCAGGGCAAAATACTGGCCGCTGTTTCTGTACCCGCCGATATTTATGCCTGGCCCGCCCTCCACACCTGTAGCCGTTAGAATTGAACCGTGGACTTATGCCGGTAAAGCCGTGGCCGACCTCAGCGAGGGCGCGCTTCATGGCATCGCTGAAGGCTGGAATGCCCTCTCAAAAGAGACTCAGCAGCACCTGAACTCGGCGGCAGGCTGGCTTAACGACAGCGGGGAGTGGATCTACCGGCAGGGAAGTGAAGTCTGGGTCTGGGCAAGCAGAAACGGTAAAGTGGTGAAATCCTGGACCAACGCCCAGATTAAAACTGCATGGGCAGAAATCCAGCACGCCACCGATATGACGCTGGACATGCTAGAGCAGGTGGACTGGGTACAGATTCTAACGAATGTAGCGAAAACGGTGGGCGTTATCCTGGTTGCTGTCGGCGTCGGCGTGCTGGTCGTGACGCTGGGTATCCCGGAGGCCATTATTAGCGCATTTTTACTGATTATTCGTCTGGCGATAAGCGCATGGGAAACCCTTGTAACAATTCTCGGCGGTGGCGCAGGCGCAGCGGCGCTGGGTGCCGGTTAAAAAGGAGCAGGTATGTTATTACGGGATTTTGAGCTGAACTACATTGAGAAGTGGCTGCCGGAAGCATCGGTGAAATATAAAGACGGCAGCCCGGCAGTTAATCTTGGTCTGATTATCACGGTATTTTTTAAAGACGGGCATACGCCTGACGTGCGCCGCAGGATGGTGGAGTGTGTCGATCGCTTTTATACGGCATTTAAGCCATATCTGAAAAAGCATCTCACCAAAAACTGGGTTGGTATTACGGAGAAGAATTACGCCAAAAAGCGACAGGAAATTATCGACTCAACACCTGAAGAAATCTTTTCCTGGTATATGGGCAGCGCAGAGAAAGACTTCTTAGCGCCCGATTACGACATTCTTATTATGGGCAAGCGTATCTTCCATAAAGATACTGATCGCTCCGTTATTAAACTGACATTTCCGCTCTCGCTGCTGAAAGAGCCTGACGGTAAAGCGCGATATGAAGGCTGGCTGCTGTGGCTGTGTAACACCTTTGCTGTGGAAAGCGGCTATGCCGGGCTGTCCTTTGTTCTTCCTTACGCATTCGAACGGATGTTCCCGTATGAGTACGCCCTGGCGCAGCGTTTTTCCGGCGTGATGGTGGACTCTATTGGTACGCTTGAAGGCAGAGTTGCAGTGAATAGATTAAAAGGCGCCTGCTGGTACACCATTCTCGGCACCCCGTGGCTGGAAAAACTTGGCGGCGCAGAACAGTTAACGCATCGCCTGGTTAAAACGCCCGAAATCAGGCTGTTGCCTTACAACAACGGTGTGATCCTTAAGGCGGGAGAGCTTCCTCCGGCGTTGGGCGACATGAAAACGGAAGGGTTATCGCCACTCCTGATTAAGGTGAACCAGATTATTCGCCCGGTGCGGTATGACGGGCATAATGGTCTGCACTTCTTTTCAGGCTATGAAAACGTACAGTTTGAGAAAGCGTCGTCCATGGCCTGGTTTGCACGGTTTGACGACGCCAGCGCTCAACTGGATAAAGCCGAAGCAGAGAGATCCCGTGAACCGTGAGGCCAGCGCGTAAATTTAAAATACAAAAAACCCGGCGATCTTCTGCAGAAGCGCCGGGTTAATGTGTTTTGTATTGCATCCCAAGATTCACTAAAACATCTCAGAACTAAAATCTGGCTCCTCTGACTGGACTCGAACCAGTGACATACGGATTAACAGTCCGCCGTTCTACCGACTGAACTACAGAGGAATTGCGAGAACGGGGCGCATAGTAACGGCAGCGTTCCGGGTTGTCAAAGCCTGAATGTAAAATGCTGAACCTTTTGCTGAATAATTCCGCAAACCCCGGCGCAGCCAGCGCCACGCCGGGGCTGCGCTGACATCAGCGGAAGGGCGGCTCGTTAAAGGTGCGCAGTTTGCGCGAGTGCAGGCGTTCACCCTCGGCACGCAGCAAATCGATGGCGCGAATGCCAATCTGCAGGTGTTCGGAAATCGCGCCCTCGTAGAAGCGGTTCGCCTGGCCCGGCAACTTGATCTCGCCATGCAGCGGTTTATCGGAAACACACAGCAGCGTGCCATAGGGCACACGGAAGCGATAACCCTGGGCGGCGATAGTCGCGCTTTCCATATCGATAGCCACCGCACGGCTCAGGTTAAAGCGCAGCGCCGAGGCGGAGTAGCGCAGCTCCCAGTTGCGGTCGTCCGTGGTCACCACGGTGCCGGTGCGCAGCCGCTGCTTCACTTCCTCGCCCGGCATATTGCTCACCAGCTTCGTAGCGTCATAGAGCGCGCGCTGCACTTCGGCGATGCTCGGCACCGGAATATCCGGCGGCAGCACCGCGTCCAGCACGTGATCGTCGCGCAGATACGCGTGCGCCAGCACATAATCGCCGATCGACTGGCTTTCGCGCAGGCCGCCGCAGTGGCCGATCATCAGCCAGACATCCGGGCGCAGTACCGCGAGGTGGTCGCAAATCGTTTTGGCGTTCGACGGCCCGACGCCGATATTCACCAGCGTAATGCCCTGACCGTCGGCGGTAATTAAATGCCAGGCGGGCATCTGATGTTTTTTCCAGGCGAGATCGGAAATCGCCGCTTCCGGCGCTTCGGTATCGGCGGTGATCCAGCTGCCGCCCGCGCAGGAGAGGGCCACGTAGGGGCTGTCCGGATCAAGGATCTGGCTGCATCCCCAGCGCACGAACTCATCGACATAGCGCGTATAGTTGGTAAAGAGCACGAAGGGCTGGAAATGCTCGACCGGCGTGCCGGTGTAGTGGCGCAGGCGCGCCAGTGAGAAATCAACGCGGCGGGCGTCGAAGTGCGACAGCGGGTAAAACTCGGTCGGGTGGAAAATACCGTCGGCGGTCTCATCGCCAATTTGCGCCAGCTCGGTGGTCGGGAAGTGGCGGGTCAGACCCGCGCTCATCGAGCGGTCCAGCGTCAGCGCCGAGCCGTCAATCACATACGGGTAGGGGATTTCATGCTGCGACGGGCCGACTTCAATCGTCGCGCCGTAATCTTCATACAGCAGGATCAGCTGTTCGCGCAGGTAGCTGCGAAACAGTCCGGGGCGCGTCACGGTCGTGGTGTAACACCCCGCATGGGTGAATCGCCCGTAGGCGCGCGTCTTCTCGGCTTTGCTTCCGTCGCCGTCCCAGCATACCCGCAACTGCGGATACACAAATAATCCCTGCGCGCGCTGCGCCTCATCCGGCAGGCGTCCTTCGTTAATAAAGGCTGCAATCGCGTCGCGCAGCGCGTTAACCGCGTCATCATATAACGCTTCCAGTTTGTCGAGCGCCTCATCGGGCGTCAGAGGTGTTGCAGTGGTATTCATCTGGTCTCCTGATCCCACGTGGCACAGCGGGAAGCTGCACTATGTCTGTTAATATGGCACAGGTTTATGAAACTTAAGGGAATGGCGCAATGGCATTAATCTGTAAAATGCCCGGCCGATCGCATTGCGTTTAATGTATCCCTTTCTGTTCGCTGATTTTCCTGCCTTCGCCGTTTCCCTTGAACATTCACTTTATGAATAAATATTTGCACCGGCTATACGCCTGTTTTTGCTAATTAAAGGGCGCAATGGCATTGATTGAAAGAATATATGCGGGCAACTTCGCGGATTGCAACGAAAGGCAACCGGGTATACTGCCCCTCTATATGACCTAAGAATGCAGAAAAACGATGCTATCTACCCTCATTTACCGCAGTCGGCTTAAAGCTGATATCGACCATGAAAGTCTGGCCGCGATCGTGAGGCAGGCACAGACGCGTAATGCCGCGATGCAGGTCAGCGGCATTCTGGTGTTTGATGGCTACCAGTTTCTGCAGGTGCTTGAAGGGCCGTTGAGCTCGGTTGACGCCCTGTTCGAACGCATCAGCCGGGACGAGCGGCACGATTTCATCGTTGAGCTGATGCGCGACTACGCGCCGCATCGGCACTTTGAAAACGTCGGCATGGCGCTGTTCGACCTGCGCCATGTCAAAGCCCATGCGGTACTGAAGTCGGTAGTTAAATCCAGCGTGGTGCCGTTCAATCTCGCCCGTGAAGCGAGGGTGTATAAATTTATCCGCTCCTTCCTTCGTAACCCGCATCGCCAGCAGATCTCGCGCCAGTTTACACCGGATGCCTGGCGGGTCGAACCGCCGCCCCAGCAGCAACCTGGGTACGACTTGCCGCCCGCCTTGATGGATATCGCCTGCCAGTTTGCCCTGCAGCCGATTGTGGAGCCGCTGACCTGCAAAATTAAAGCGTTTGAGGCGCTGATCCGTTCTCCCGATGGCGGCTCGCCTGCCGCCTTGTTTGCGTCGATGTCCAGCGAAACGCTCTATAACGTCGATCTTCATTCCAAAGAAAAAGCTTTCGCGCTGGCGAAAGCGGTGAATATCGGCAGCCAGATGATTTCAGTCAACCTGCTGCCCGGATCGCTGGTGCAGGCTCCGGATGCGGTTGAGATCTTACTGGCACAGATAGCGCGTCAGGGCCTGTTACCGCAGCAAGTCATTGTTGAGGTCACCGAGAGCGAAGTGATTTCGCGTTTTGATGAGTTTGAGTTTGTGATTCGCCAGTTACGCGCTGCGGGCATCAACCTGGCGATAGACGACTTTGGCGCCGGGTTTGCCGGGCTGTCGCTGCTTACGCGCTTTCAGCCCGGGCGCATTAAAATCGACCGCAGCATCGTTGCTGATATCCATCTTCATGGCCCGAAACAGGCCATTGTCCTCGGCATCATCCGGTGCTGTGCTGAGCTTGAGATAACGGTGGTAGCGGAAGGCGTGGAGAAAGTGGAGGAGTGGTGCTGGCTGGAAACGGTGGGCATTAAATATTTCCAGGGCTATCTGTTCGCCAGGCCGCTATTAAACCGCGCCCCGTCGGTAAGCTGGCCCACGGCCAGATAAGAAAATGTCACGGGGCGCAGGCCCCGAATGCATTATTGCCAGTATTCCTGGCGCCAGCCAGGCGTTATTATCTTTAAAACCCGCGACGCAGCCTGTCCGTCAATAAATTTGAACCATTATGTTAAACAAAGGGCATTTATTCTTCCCCGAGATCAGGACAGAGTAGGGTATCTGAACCAGACCATGCGGCGGGCATGGCGCGTGCGCCAGCAACGCCCGCCCTGAAAACGGGATAAGCATGAAAAAGATAGGCTTTTTATCATTTGGTCACTGGACCTCATCGCCGCAGTCCGCCACGCGAACCGCGGCGGATGCCCTGCTGCAATCCATCGATCTGGCCGTCGCGGCAGAAGAGCTGGGCGCGGATGGGGCGTATTTTCGCGTGCACCACTTCGCCCGTCAGCTCGCCTCGCCATTTCCGCTGCTGGCCGCTATCGGCGCCAGAACCCGCCATATTGAGATAGGCACCGGCGTTATCGACATGCGCTATGAAAACCCGCTCTATATGGCGGAAAGCGCAGGTGCTGCGGACCTCATCGCCGGCGGACGTCTGCAACTGGGGATCAGCCGCGGATCGCCGGAACAGGTCATCGATGGCTGGCGCTATTTCGGCTATGAGCCCGCCGCCGGTGAAAACGAATCCGACATGGCGCGCCGTCACACCGAAGCGTTGCTGGAGGTGCTGCGTGGGGAAGGGTTTGCCAAACCCAATCCGCAGCCGATGTTTGCTAACCCGCCCGGCCTGTTAAGACTCGAACCCTGGTCTGAGGGACTGCGCGAGCGCATCTGGTGGGGAGCGGGCTCCAATGCCACCGCCGTCTGGGCGGCGAAGCTCGGCATGAACCTGCAAAGCTCGACCCTGAAGGATGATGAAACCGGCGAGCCGTTCCACATTCAGCAGGCGCAGCAGATCCGCGCCTACCGCGCCGCCTGGGCCGAGGCAGGGCATACCCGCACGCCCCGGGTATCGGTGAGCCGCAGTATTTTTCCGCTGATGGACAGCCGGGATCGCGCCTGGTTCGGCAGTAGCCGTGACGACAGCGATAAGGTCGGTTTTCTGGATGAGAAAACCAGCGCCATTTTCGGGCGCAGTTACGCCGCCGAACCCGAGAAACTCATTGAGCAGCTTAAGCAGGACGAGGCGATTGCCGAAGCGGATACCCTGCTGCTGACGGTGCCGAATCAGCTGGGCGTGGACTATAACGTACACGTTATTGAGGCTGTTCTGCGCCACATCGCACCGGCAATGGGATGGCGCGATTAACACATACCGTAGAAAAGCAAAAAGCCCGCTAAAAAGCGGGCTTTTTTGAATTTGGCTCCTCTGACTGGACTCGAACCAGTGACATACGGATTAACAGTCCGCCGTTCTACCGACTGAACTACAGAGGAATCGTGTGAACGGGGCGCATAGTACCGGGGTCGCCTGACGTTGTAAAGCCCTGAACGCGCCAGATAATTCGTTTGCTGAGAAAACCGTCAAATTGCACGCGCCTTCTGCTCGTGCACTATTCTGGTGCGAAAGTACCTCTTATGGGGCATAAGCAAAACAGTGTTTCAATCATTACCAGCGATAAGTTATCGCTTCCTCTTATAATTTAAGCGCTTATATAAGCCATGCCATCTTTTTAAAAACTGGCAAGCATCTTGCAAAACCTGTTACGACATCATTGCCGGCATTGGCTCTGGCATTCCGTACAGGAGGCAAAATGAACTTAAGACGACTGAAATACTTCGTGAAAATCGTCGATATCGGTAGCCTGACGCAGGCGGCGGAAGTGCTGCATATCGCGCAGCCCGCGTTAAGCCAGCAGGTCGCGACGCTCGAAGGGGAGATGGATCAGCAACTGTTGATTCGTACCAAACGGGGCGTCACGCCAACGGAAGCCGGGAAAATCCTTTATGCGCATGCCCGCACCATTTTGCGCCAGTGTGAGCAGGCGCAGCTTGCCGTCAACAATGTCGGCCAGACGCTTCAGGGCCAGGTTTCTGTCGGGCTTGCGCCTGGTACGGCCGCCTCCTCGGTGACTATGCCGCTGTTGCAGGCCGTGCGCGCCGAACTCCCGGACGTGTTGGTGTATCTGCATGAAGACAGCGGTGCTGCGCTGAACGATAAACTGCTGAGCGGCCAGCTCGATATGGCGGTGTTATATGACCGCGCGCCGGTGGCCGGGCTCACCAGCCAGCCGCTCATTAAAGAAGATCTGTTCCTGGTCGGCACGCGCGATTGTCCGGGGCAGAGCGTGGATCTGACGAGCGTCGCCCAGATGAATCTCTTCCTGCCGCGCGATTACAGCGCCGTGCGCAAGCGTGTGGATGAAGCTTTCTCGCTACGCCGACTGACCGCGAAAATCATCGGAGAAATCGAATCGGTGTCCACGTTGAGCGCCGCAATTGCCAGCGGTATGGGGGTAACGGTGTTGCCGGAATCCGCGGCGCGCTCGCTCGCCAGCTCGACGAACGGCTGGCTCGCCCGTATTACCAGCCCGTCAATGACGCTGCCGCTCTCGCTCAATGTCTCCTCCCGCGCGCCGTTAACGCCGCAGGCGCAGGCCGTGAAAGATATTCTGCTGTCGCTGGTGGCGCGTCCGGCGCTGGAAAACCGCGAGCTGTTGCTGGTGGGCTGACAGATATTCCACAACGGAATAACAGACAGCTTTTTATTATTTGTGATGCCCGCCGGGGGACTTTAACAATAGCGTCATGTTAAATCGCTCCCGGGGGCGCTGTGAATTTCCAGCAACTGAAAATTATTCGTGAGGCGGCGAGGCGGGATTTTAATCTCACCGAAGTAGCCAACATGCTTTATACCTCGCAGTCCGGCGTCAGCCGTCATATCCGCGAGCTGGAAGAAGAGCTCGGCATTGAGATTTTCATTCGCCGCGGCAAACGCCTTCTGGGCATGACCGAGCCTGGCAAAGCGCTGCTGGTGATTGCCGAGCGCATCCTTAACGAAGCCAGTAACGTGCGCCGCTTAGCCGATCTCTTCACCAACGACGCCAGTGGCGTGCTGACTATCGCCACGACGCACACCCAGGCCCGTTACAGCCTGCCATCGGTTATCAAAACCTTTCGTTCGCTCTTTCCCGAGGTGCGCCTTGAGCTGATTCAGGGCACGCCGCAGGAGATAGAATCACTCCTGCAAAGCGGGACGGCGGATATCGGTATCGCCAGCGAACGCTTAAGCGCCGATCCGGGGCTGGTGGCTTATCCGTGGTTTCGCTGGCATCACAGCCTGCTCGTGCCGAAGGATCACCCGCTCACGCAGGCCAGCCCGCTGACGCTTGAAGAGATCAGCCGCTGGCCGCTTATTACCTACCGGCAAGGCATTACGGGTCGCTCGCGTATTGACGAAGCCTTCAGCCGCAAAGGGCTGACGCCGGATATCGTCCTGAGCGCGCAGGATTCCGACGTCATCAAAACCTACGTTGAACTGGGGCTGGGCATCGGGCTGGTGGCAGAGCAGGCGAGCGAACCCCATGAAGAAAGCCTCCTCGCGCGGCTCGACACAAAGCATCTTTTCGACGCCAACACCGTCTGGCTGGGCCTGAAGCGCGGGCAACTTCAGCGCAACTACGTCTGGCGCTTTATTGAACTGTGCAACGCCGGATTGTCGCTTGAGGAGATTAAGCAGCAGGCGCTGGAGCCTGCCGGTGAAGTGGTGATCGATTATCAGATTTAGCGGCGAGCGCCCCGCCAGCGGGCAGCTGACGGGGCGTGATGATTACTGCGGTTGCGGCGTTTTAATAAAGAGCGCGGTAAGCGCCGACAGCAGACAACCCGCCATCAGGTAAATCGCCACGGTATGCCATGCGCCGCCGGAGAAGGTCAGCAGGGCGGCGGCGATAAACGGCGTAAAGCCGCCGCCTACGACGCTTGCCACCTGATACCCGACGCCCGCGCCGCTGTAGCGGTACCCCGCGCCGAACATTTCGGTAAACATCGGCTGCTGCACGCAGACCACCATATCGTGCGCAATATTCGCGAGCATCAGCGAGAAAATCACTACGCCGACAATCGAGCGAGCTTCCAGCGCCATAAAGAAGGGGAAGGCGCTCAGCGCGCCGAGCAGCGCGCCGGTAATGTAAATGCGTCGACGTCCGTAACGATCGGCCATCCAGGCGAACAGCGGAATGGTCAGACAGCTCACGCCGCCCACCAGCAGGCCGATATTGAGAAACAGCTCGCGCGGCAGGCCCAGATTCTGCGTCGAGTAGCTAAGCGCAAACGCGGTGACGATATACATGGTCAGCAGTTCGCACAGGCGCAGGGCGATAATTTTCAGGAATGCGCCGGGGTGACGCACCAGCGCCTCAAAGACCGGTAGCCGCTTTTTCGCCCCGGCAGGCTTTGCTGCCTGCGCCCGCTCGAATTCGGCGGACTCTTCCATGCCGTTACGCACCCACAGCGCGCCCAGCACCAGCACAATGCTGAACAGGAATGGCAGGCGCCAGCCCCAGCTCAGGAACTGCGCATCGGTCGTCAGATAGCTGATAAGCGACACCAGACCAGTGGAAAGCAGCAGCCCGACGCCATATCCCACCTGAATGCCGCTACTGTAAAACGCTTTTTTGCCAGCGGGCGCGCTTTCTACGGCAAGTAGCGCCGCGCCGCCCCATTCGCCGCCTACGGCGAACCCCTGGATGGCGCGCAGCGTCACCAGCAGCGCAGGCGCCCACCAGCCAATCGTGGCGAACGACGGCAGAATGCCGATGCAGGCAGTGGCGATGCCCATCATCCAGACGGTCATCATCAGCATCCGCTTGCGGCCCAGGCGGTCGCCGAAGTGACCAAAGACAATGCCGCCGAGCGGGCGGAATAGAAAGCCGACGCCGAAGGTGGCGAAGGCGGCGAGGGTTCCCATCGCTGGCGAGATTTGCGGGAAAAACTCGGTGTTAAACACCAGCGCCGCAGTAATGCCATAGAGTAAGAAATCAAACCAGTCTACGACCGCGCCGGCAAAGCTGCCCCAGGCGGCACGGCGTGCACGGTTGAAAGGAGGGAGCGCCTCATTAGGGCGGGGAGTCATGAGCGTGGAATCCATCGTTGTCCTGTCCATTCGTCAACATTCTGTATTTTTATTGTTATCAAAGCAGATTGAAGGTTACTCACATCGTACGCAGCCAAAAAAGCCGTCACTGAGACTACAGCGACAGCCGTCGGGTGAAAACCGTTTTGCGCCGTGACGGGCGTGAAAGGACCATTTGACTCAGGGAAGCGGTGTGAACAGAGGATTATGTGGCGAGAATCACGACGGTGTATGAAAACAGCAAGGTGTAAAACAACGAGGCGCGGAAGCTGAAAAGCAAAAAGCCCGCTAAAAAGCGGGCTTTTTTGAATTTGGCTCCTCTGACTGGACTCGAACCAGTGACATACGGATTAACAGTCCGCCGTTCTACCGACTGAACTACAGAGGAATCGTGTGAACGGGGCGCATAATAATCATGCCCCGTATCGGTGTCAACGCAAAAAATTACGCTATGGATTCAAATGCTTAATTCTGCGTCAGTTTGCGGTTTCAATGCACCTGACCGCCTTCGGGAAAAGCGGTGGTCTCGCGCTGGCGCAGGCGCAACAGCGGATCCTGGCCGTAAAAGTGACAAAAGCGCTGCCACAACGACGGGAAGCGCGGCGCGAAAAGCTCTGGCGCGCTAAAGAAATATTCGGAGAGCACCGCGAAACACTCCGCCGGGTCGGTGGCGGCGTAGGCATCGATGCTGGCGGCGCTTTCACCCACCAGATCTATCTCATCCTGAATATTTTCCATCGCCGCGTGCAGGTCATGCTCCCAGCCAGCCACTTCGCGCAGGGCGATAAGCGGGATGCCGCTTGCACGATCGCCGTTACGCATATCGAGCTTATGCGCCACTTCGTGAATGATGAGATTAAAACCGGAGGCATCGAACGAATCCTGAATATCGAGCCAGTTGAGGATAATCGGCCCCTGCTGCCAGCTCTGACCGGACTGCACCACGCGCTGATTGTGCACCAGCCCGATATCATCTTCCCATTCATCATCCACCACGAACGGCGCGGGGTAAATCAGCACTTCGTGAAAGCCGTCCAGCCACTCGAAACCGAGCTCCAGCACCGGCAGACAGAAGAGCAGGGCGACACGGGTGCTTTTCAGTTCATCCAGCTCAAAGCCCTGTAACGGGACCAGCCGTTTTTGCTGTAAAAAACGCTCGCCGAGGCGCACCAGCTTTTGCTGCTGTTCGTCGCTCAGGCCCGCCAGTAACGGAATGGCAAGCGCCGCTTCCCAGGGAAGGGGCGCCAGTTCGGCGGTTTCATTTGCTTTCCAGGGCCACTTAATCATCTTATTGCTCGCAAACTCGTCACTTGAACAAAATCGAAGAGGCAGGGGCTGTTAAAATGCCAAAGATCCTGGCATCATGGCAACCTCAAGTACGGAGAGATGCCGGAGCGGCTGAACGGACCGGTCTCGAAAACCGGAGTAGGGGCAACTCTACCGGGGGTTCAAATCCCCCTCTCTCCGCCACTATTCAAGCACTTACCGCCTCGTTTTTCAGTGATAACAATCCCGTTGAGATAAATTGAGATTAATCGCGCCGTGAATTGTGCCCATGTTCTCGTCTCGACTGCGTGCTTTTTACCTTTCTTTGCATTATTTAGTGTGCCCTGGCGTGCTTTCTGTGCATGTGCCGTTCACCGGGCCGGGCTGTTCATAAGGTCGACCTGATAAGGCTATTCTGATATTTTTGGCTTTTCATAACAGGGAAAGCAATAAAGATGGCACTCATCAAAAACGTACTGGCGCTGACGACAGGTCTCCTGGCATGTAATGCGCTGGCCGCCGAAAAATATATTCCCTCATTATATAATTTCTCCGTGATGTACGATTTTAACCCGGTGCGAGGACACGTTAAAACGCTGACAACCACCGTGCGCAGTGAAACGGAAAATTTCAGTATTACGCTAACGCTGTCCCCGCAGGGTTGTATTGAACAATTCGAGCGCAGCGGTGACAGGGCTTATGGCAATATCGCGTTGAAGCGCCAGGGAAATGATTTAACAGGCACGTTTGATAACAGCCCGGTCAGCTATGTCTTCGATAACCAGTGCAATCTGGTCAGCATGACGGACAAATACGGCGTTAAAACGTTTAAGCTTAATAACGCGGGCCTGATTGAACAGACAATGGCTAACAGCGAAAAATTCTCTGCCTACCGCTATATTGCTGGCGACAGCTTTGCCGGAAGTGAGTATTACCTGAATGATAAGGTTGCCACCTATTCAGACGTGACGTATTCCGATATCAACAATAAGCCGCTCGATTTTAAAATGAAAACGGTATTTGGCCAGGAGTATACCGTTTATGGCGAAAGTACCTGTCTTTATGATGACCGGAAAGTCCCGCGCGAATGCACCGCCATCACGAAAAAAGTTCGTGATGATAAGGTTGCGCAAGAGAATCATTATTTCAGTAAAACCGCAGTAAGCTGGTATTAATTCACACTGGCGTTAATCCGCCTCCGGGCGGTTTTTTCTGCGTAAAAATGCGCGCCCGTTAAACAACAGCATATTTAACGGTTCCTGCTCTCGTCTTCAGAAAAGTGCCGTCAACGGCGTGATCGGGTCTATTCTTACCTCAACACGGCTGAAGATAAGCCCCGGAATTTTCAGGTTTGTCGTCCATGGGCTACCCCTGCGTGTAAAAAGGTGGGCCGGACGCGGTTTCTGATAAACTTCAGTACTATTAATGAGACGCGGGCAGGATACGCAGGAGGTGGCCGTCGTGCCTGAGAAAAAACAGTTTATCCGTATACTGGCGCTGGATACGCCGCTGGGCCGCAGCCTGGCCTTCTTTCTGTTTATTCTGCTGGCAGGAAGCATTGCGGCCAATGCGGTGACGCTGTATCTCTCCTGGGAGCGCACCGTTGAGGAGGCGGAGAGCAAGGCGATTAATTTATCGCTCTCCCAGGTACGGCAGGCGGATGACACTTTTTTACAGACGGAGCTGACCTTACAGGAGATCCGTCGCAACCTCGCCTATGGCTATCTTCCCGATCAGGAGCTTAATGCCTCGCTTGCCGAGCTGGAACAGCGCCTGCCGCAGCTCGACGGGCTGTTTATTTACGATGCGCGCGGCGCGTGGCGTAATAGTTCGTTCGCGCAGGCGCCCGATGAGGAAAACATGGCGGAGAGCAATGATTTTCTCTATCACAAGGATCATGGCTGGATGGGCGTACACATCGGACATGTCGTGCGCAGTAAAATCAGCGGCCAGCTGGTTATTCCGGTTTCTCTGCGCCTCAACGACATCACCGGCGGCTTCGCGGGCGTTGTGATGGCTACGGTGAAAATGGACTATTTCCGTCAGTTTTACAGCTATTTTGAACTGACCAATAACGACATTCTGGCGCTGCTGCTGGTGGATGGTAAACCGCTGTACATTCGCCCCTTTGATGAAAACGTGCTGAGTAAAGATCTCTCTGCCAGCCCGCTCTTTACGCAGGTGCTGTTGCGATCGCGGCAGGGAAGCGCCACCTGGCTCTCCGCGCTCGATCAGGTGGTCCGGATTTACGGGTTCGCACGCTCGACGCGTTATCCGATTGTCGTGGTGGCGGGGTATGACAAAGACAATCTGCGCGCGACCTGGCTTAAAAACAGTATTCCGGATTTACTCATCAATGGCGCGCTGCTGACTGCCATCATTCTGATGGGCATCGTGCTGTTCAGGCAGGTGAGGGTCAACATTCGCGACCGTAACGAGCTGGCGACGCTGCGTGACGAACTGGTCAAAATCAACCATACGCTGCACTCGATGGCGATGATCGACGGCCTGACGGGGCTTGCCAACCGGCGACGTTTTGATGCCTTCCTTGAACAGGCGCTGGCGGACTCCGCCGTGACCGGGCACCCCGTTTCGCTCATTCTTATCGATGTCGACTTTTTCAAACGCTATAACGATAACCGCGGTCATGTCGCCGGGGATGCCTGTTTACGCCGTATCGGCGGCGTGCTGCAACAGGCCTCTTTTAACCATGGCGATCTGGTGGCGCGCTACGGCGGCGAAGAGTTTGCGATTATTCTCTCAGAGACCGCCTCAGACGACGCGCTGCATGTGGCGGAAAAGGTGGTGCGGATGGTCAGAGAGCAGGCGTTGCCGCACCCGGATACCGAGCTGCCCGAAGGGGTGGTGACTATCAGCGCAGGCTGTTACAGCATGACGGCGGATGGCAGGATGGCGTGCCTGACCGAGCTTATCAAAGGGGCGGATGAGGCGCTGTATCAGGCCAAAAGCACCGGCCGCGACCGCGCGGTGCGTCTGCCCTGATGGAGGTGTTAGCCTGTCGCCTGCTGCATAAAGTGGATAAACGCTTCACAGGCGGACGACAGGCCTTTATGCGGCGCATAGATGAGCGAGAAAGGACGTGTTCGCCCACGGGTCTGGCGGAGGATCTCCGTCAGCAGGCCGTTTTCCATAAACGGGCGTGCGATAAAATCATACGTCTGGCAGATGCCCGCGCCGCTGACGGCAAGCGAGATAACGCCCAGAATGTCATCAGAGACCTGAATCTGCCCCTTCGGCGTCCACTCGACTGGCTTTTCCTCCTCACACAGGCTCCACTGCGCGACGCGTCCGCTGCTCGGCATAATAAACGGCAGGCAGCGATGATTTTCCAGATCCGCTCGCTGCTGCGGCTCGCCGTGCTGGCGCAGGTAGGACGGTGCGGCGACCAGACACAGCGGCGCCTCCTCCAGCTTACGCGCGACCAGGCGACTGTCCGGCAGCGTGCCCAGACGGATCGCCAGATCGTACCCCTCCGCCACTAAATCCACGTTACGGTTGGCGATGTTAAGCTCAACGGTAATGCCCGGATATTGCGCGGCGAAACGCGTCAACAGCGCCGGGAGCCGGTAATGTGCGTAGGTGGTCGGCGCGCTTAGCCTGACATGGCCCACCGTCTCGGCCCCACGCCCCTGGATATCGCGCTCGGCGCGTTCGAAAACGCTGAAGGCGCTGCACGCCTGTTCGTAATAGTGCCGCCCGGCCTGCGTCAGGCTGAGCTGGCGCGTGGTGCGCCTCACCAGTTGAACCCCAAGGCGCGTCTCAAGCCGCGTCAGCGCGCGGCTC
This sequence comes from Cronobacter turicensis, assembly GCF_041222865.1. NCBI lineage: Bacteria > Pseudomonadati > Pseudomonadota > Gammaproteobacteria > Enterobacterales > Enterobacteriaceae > Cronobacter > Cronobacter turicensis. Next base: position 1,578,752 of record NZ_CP165997.1, read on the forward strand.
AGCACCGATGCCGTCGTGCCCAGCGCCACTGCCGCCGCGGTGATCGAGCCTTTCTCAATTATCGTCACGAAGATTTCCACATCGCTGAGATGGGCAAAGCGTCGGCTCATTATGTCTCCTGAAGAACAAATGAATGTCTTTAGCGGTAGTTTATCCACTTTTAAGGAAACACTACAGTGTGCGCATAACGCAGGCGAGGCTTGCGAATCCACCGACATGAACAGGAGTACATCGTGAAAATCGTTCGTCATCTCGCGCTCGCCGCAGCGCTGGGCCTCTCTGCGTTGAACGCGCACGCCGCCAGCGTACTGGTGGTGCTGTCTGACGCTGACCATCTGGATCTCAAAGACGGTAAGGTGTTCCCGACGGGATTTTATCTGAATGAGCTGATGCAGCCGGTAAAACGTCTGCTGGACGCCGGGCATCAGGTCACGTTTGCCACGCCAAACGGGCTGGCACCGACGCTTGATAAATCCTCTGACGACAAAATGTATTTCAACAACGACGTCAACGCGTGGCGCACGCATCGCGCGCTACTCGATAAGCTCAGGCTCACTTCGCCTGTGTCTTCGCCGGTTATCAGCCTGGCGCGCGCCGCGCAGCGCGGCTACGGCGAGTTTGACGCTATCTACATTCCGGGCGGCCATGCGCCGATGCAGGATCTGCTGACCAGCCCGGCGCTCGGACAGGCGCTGGCCGCGTTCCATGCCGCCGGTAAGCCCACGGCGCTGGTCTGTCACGGCCCCATCGCGCTGCTCTCCACTTTGCCGGACGCCCCGGCGTTTACCCGACAACTGGCGGAAACGGGCCACGCTTCGGCGCAGCGCGACTGGATCTACGCGGGCTACCGGATGACGGTCATCAGCAATGCGGAAGAGGAGATAGCCAAAGGCCTGTTGCCGAAAGGCGGCGCGATGAAATTTTACCCGCAAACGGCGCTTGAGCAGGCAGGCGGAAAGTACAGCAGCAATAGCGAACCGTTCACGTCGCATATCGTGACGGATCGGGAACTGATCACCGGCCAGAACCCGGCTTCGGCGACGGCGGTAGCGCAGGCGCTACTGGAACGTCTCCACTAACCCCTGACGCACTGCATTAAGGAACCAAAATGGATCTGCAACTGAACCACAAAACGGCGATAGTGACGGCGGCGACGGCGGGCATTGGCCTTGCCATCGCCCGGACGCTGGCGCAGGAAGGCGCGGCGGTGACGATTACCGGCCGCGACCGAGAGAAGCTGGCCGAGGCGGTAGCGGCGATTGAAAGCGGGGCAAAAGGCGCCCGCGTTACCGGTGTGCTGGCGGATGTCAGCACGCCAGAAGGCGTCGCGACGCTGACCGCAAACCAGCCTGAGACGGATATTCTGATCAATAATCTCGGGTTTTATGAGGCGACGCCGTTTGCGGAGATCACCGACGAAGCGTGGCTACGGATGTTTGAGGTTAATGTGATGTCCGGGGTGCGGCTCTCCAGGCACTATTTCCCGCAGATGCTGGCGAAGAACCAGGGCCGCGTCATTTTTATTTCAAGCGAGGTGGGCGCGTTTACGCCGCCGGATATGGTGCACTACGGGATGAGTAAATCGGCGCAGCTTGCCGTGTCGCGCGGCATGGCGGAGTTAACCAAAGGCACCGGCGTGACGGTGAACAGCGTGCTGCCCTCAGCCACCCGCTCGGAAGGCATTATGGAATATCTGCGACAGACCGCGCCGCGGCCGGGTATGACCGACGCGCAGGTCGAAGCGAATTTCTTCGCCACGTATCGTCCGAGCTCGCTGATTGCGCGCATGATTGAAGCCGATGAGATAGCTGCGATGGTGGCGCTGCTGGCAAGCCCGCTGGGGGCGGCGTCGAACGGCGCGGCGGTACGCGTGGAAGGCGGTACCTACCGCTCGATTCTGTAATCACACGCGGGCTGAGCGTGGTTCCATAAGGCCCGCAGAGACTAAAAAACCCGCACCGGCGGGTTTTTTAGCGTCGCTTATTCGTTGACCAGCCACATATCGGCTTCGTCGAACATCTCTTCCAGCATCCGGTTCAGCTTTTCGCGATCGTTTTTAGTGGCGTCGGAATTCAGACCGTTGGCCTGCATTGGCTTAACACGCACGTCAGCATCCGGGAAGATGCGGTGTACGCGGCGGGTCAGCTCGGCCAGGATAATCTCACGCGCGCCGGGCAAGCCTGCGACATTGCGTTTGTCATAAACCAGTTCAACAAACATGGAAAACTCCACAGTATGGATATATATACAGTCCTGGCACACTATAGCGCCCGTATGACGTCCGGTAAAGTGGAGAGTGAAGGCGCGCGCGAAGATGCGTGAAAAATAAAAAGGCCCGCGCGCGGCGGGCCTGAAAGGGGAGATGCGTTACGCGTCAGAACTGATACACCATGCCGATACCGACGATGTCATCGGTCGCAATGCCGTTGTCTTTGTAGAAGTCGTCGTCTTCATCCAGCAGGTTGATTTTGTAATCAACATAGGTCAGGAAGTTTTTGTTGAGATACCAGCTGGCGCCGATATCCGCGTATTTGACCAGATCGTTGTCCTGGTACTTCCCGGCATGCCACAGGTCTTTGCCGCGGGACTGCAGGTACGCCAGCGACGGACGCAGGCCGAAATCAAACTGGTACTGCGCCACGATTTCGATGTTCTGCGTTTTGTTGGCGATGCCATCGCCGTCGCCATACGGCGTCATGTTGCGGGTTTCGGCATAGGTGGCGGCGAGATAGATATCGTTAGCGTCATATTTCAGACCGGCGGCCCACGCATCGGCGCGATCGCCGCCTGCGACGATAGAATCGCCACGGCCATAGTTGACCTGTTTGGTGGTACGATCGGCGCTGGAGTAAGCGGCTGATGCGCTAAAGCCCATGCCGAAATCGTAAGTGGTGGACAGACCGAAGCCGTCGCCGTTCTGGGTCTGGATACCGTGACCGCCCGCGGTGCCTTCGTTGCCGTTGCCGTCGTCTTCGTTATTGCCCTGGTATTGCAGCGCGAAGTTAAGCCCATCGACCATGCCGAAGAAATCGGTGTTGCGATACGTCGCCATACCATTACCGCGACCCACCATGTAGTTGTCGCTGTAAGTATAGGAGTCGCCGCCGAACACCGGCAGCATATCGGTCCAGGCTTCGACGTCGTAAATCACGCCATAGTTACGGCCGTAATCGAAAGAGCCGTAATCGCCATATTTCAGGCCTGCGAAAGCGAGTTTGTTATAGGAGGTGTTGCTGTCCTCCGGGCTGTTGGCCATGATTTTGTAGTTCCACATGCCATAGCCGGTCAGTTCCGTGCTGATTTGGGTTTCGCCTTTAAAGCCAAACTCGATATAGGTGCCATCGCCGTCGTCGCCCGGGTTATCGGAAAACGTATGACGCGCGTCAACTTTACCAAACAGATCAAGTTTATTGCCGTCTTTATTATAAATCTCTGCAGCATTGGCAGCGCCTGCGAATAATAATGCGGGTACAACAAGAGCCAGTACTTTTCTTTTCATTATTAATTTCCTTATCGTCATAAATAATATCAATGAATGGTGTAAATGAATGACGTGGCGGAAGGGTGTCCGCGGCACGCATATTAGCAGAATGAAAAATCGCCACAAAAGTTATTTTCCTGTGCGTGTCGTCGTTTTATTTTCTGTATTCGTCGGGGTTATTGTATCGTTTTAATTATTATTTATATCTATTTATTAAGCCGATGCAGAAAATGACGGCCGATAATAAACCTGTCCGGGGAAATCTGGCGACGCGCGCAGGGCCTGCGTTTGCGCACGATAAATGGCTGCCGCGAAACGCTCTGTTAATCCGCCCGTCGTTAACATATCATTCCCCTGTGAATTATTATCAGGATAACGAATTTTCGGAAAATATAGCGGTATTAAATCCATTAAAAAATGCCGAAAAAAGTCTGGTTTCGGCGTGGAGAATATTTATTTCCCGCCAATGAATGGCGGTAAGCACGTTGAATAACAGCCAGCTTTAATTGCAAAATATTTGTTAAGTGAATATATAAACGGCCCCGCACGTGGCGAACAGCCAGAAATCACCGGCAGCGCTGCGCCGTGGAAAAATCGACTCGCGCAAAAGCGTGCAAAGCGTGCTAATTTTGTGATCTGCATTACAGAAATAAACCGGGTTGACCCGCGCACAAGGAGCCTTTATGTCGCTAACCCACTGGCAGCAGCGTTTTGACGACTGGCTGCATCAAAGCTGGAATCAGGACGATAAAGCACATGATGTCGCGCACTTTCGCCGCGTCTGGAATACGGCCCAGCAGATCATGGCAGGCAGCGAAGCCAACCGCCTGGTGGTGCTGACCGCCTGTTACTTCCACGATATTGTTAATCTTCCCAAGAATCATCCGCAGCGCCATCTGGCGTCGACGCTTGCCGCCCAGGAGACGCTGCGCATTCTGGAAACTCACTTTCCCGATTTCCCCCGCGACGCGTATGACGATGTGGCCCATGCGGTGCGGGCGCACAGCTTCAGCGCCGGGATAGCCCCCACGACGCTTGAGGCGAAAATCGTCCAGGACGCCGACCGTCTGGAGTCGCTCGGGGCCATCGGACTGGCGCGGGTCTTTTATGTCTCCGGCGCGCTGGGCAGGGCGCTGTTTGACAGTGAGGATCCGCTCGCTGAAGATCGTGAGCTTGACGACACCGCCTGGGCGCTTGATCACTTCCAGAAAAAACTGCTGACGTTGCCTGCCACCATGCAAACTGAGGCGGGCAGGGCGCTGGCGCGCCATAACGCCGATTTTCTCGTTCACTACATGGCTAAGCTTTGCGCCGAGCTGAAAGGCGATTTTTGCCAGCTTGATGAAGAGGTGTTGCGGCGCTTTATTCAGGTCACGCCTTAACCGCAGCCCCGCGCGAAAGTGTGTTACTCTGTCAGATATCGGTTTTGTATGGCGAAGGTAATGCTCGACAATCACTCTGTTACTGAGGATGTACTGGCAGGCGCGGATCTTAACGCCGCCCCTGCGCTGAGCGCGCATGCGCTGCTGCAAAAAGTGCTGGAGATTTACGACACCAAAACGCTGGTGGCTATCTTAAATGACGCAGGCGAAAAACGCTGGAGCCGCGCCAGGCTGAAACGCCAGCAGCTCATCGCGGGCGGCGCGCGCCTTGGCGCCGAAGAGTATCGCCGTCTTCTTGCGCTGCTCCCCACGCCGCCGCGCCATCATCCGAACTACGCCTTTCGCTTTATCGATCTCTTTGCCGGTATCGGCGGCATCCGCAGCGGCTTTGAAGCCGCGGGCGGTCAGTGCGTGTTTACCAGTGAATGGAACAAACACGCGGTGCGCACCTATAAAGCTAACTGGTATTGCGACCCGCAACTGCACCAGTTCAATGAAGACATCCGCGATGTCACGCTAAGCCACAAGCCCGAGGTGAGCGACGAGGCCGCCGCCGACCACATCCGCGCGTGCATTCCGCCGCATGACGTTCTGCTGGCGGGCTTTCCGTGTCAGCCGTTTTCGCTGGCGGGCGTCTCGAAGAAAAATGCGCTGGGCCGCGCGCACGGTTTCGCCTGTGAAACCCAGGGCACGCTCTTTTTCGACGTGGTGCGTATTATCGCCGCGCGTCAGCCCGCGATCTTCGTGCTGGAGAACGTCAAAAACCTCAAGAGTCACGACAAAGGCATTACCTTTCGAATCATCATGCAGACGCTGGATGAACTGGGCTATGAAGTGGCGGACGCCGCCGAGATGGGCCCGGACGATCCGAAAATTATCGACGGCAAACATTTCCTGCCCCAGCACCGCGAGCGCATCGTGCTGGTGGGCTTTCGTCGCGATCTCAACCTGCACGACGGCTTTACGCTGCGCGCGCTGCCTGAGCTCTACCCGGCGCGACGCCCGGCGTTTGGCGAGCTGCTCGACCCGACCGTCGACGCGCGCTATGTGCTGACGCCGACGCTGTGGAAATATCTCTACCGCTACGCCCAGAAGCATCAGGCGAAGGGCAACGGCTTCGGCTATGGCCTGGTGGACCCGCAAAACCCCGCCAGCGTGGCGCGCACCCTCTCGGCGCGCTATTACAAAGATGGCGCGGAAATTTTAATCGACCGCGGCTGGGATAAAGCGCTGGGCGAGCAGGATTTTGATGATGCGACCAACCAGCAGCGCCGTCCGCGCCGCCTGACGCCGCGCGAATGCGCGCGGCTGATGGGTTTTGAAGCGCCGCAGAGCCACGCGTTTCGCATTCCGGTTTCCGATACTCAGGCCTATCGCCAGTTCGGCAACTCGGTCGTGGTGCCCGCCTTTGCCGCCGTCGCCCAGCTACTGCGCCCGCGCATCGCGCAGGCGGTGCGTCAGCGTCTGGAGAAGACCGATGGCGGACGTTCATAGCAAGGCCATTCGTAGTAAAAATATGCGCGCCATCGCCACGCGCGATACCGCCATTGAAAAGCGGCTCGGCGCGCTGCTCACAGAACAAGGCTTTACCTTTCGCGTACAGGACGCCGCGCTCGCCGGACGTCCTGATTTTGTGCTCGACGACTACCGCTGCGTCATTTTCACCCACGGCTGTTTCTGGCATCACCACCACTGTTATCTCTTTAAAGTGCCCGCTACCCGCACCGATTTCTGGCTCGATAAAATTGGCAAAAACGTGGCGCGCGATAAGCGCGACGTGGCGACCCTGTTAAACGAGGGCTGGCGCGTGCTGTTAGTCTGGGAGTGCGCGTTGCGGGGCCGCGAAAAGCTCTCTGACGAGGCGCTTGCCGAACGGCTGGAAGAGTGGATTTGCAGCGGCGGGGCGCATGCCGAAATAGACATTCAGGGCATTCACGCCCTTGACGGCGAGCCGCCTGCGCCGCCCGCCGGTTAAGGTTTACTTCTGAACGTCACAGGGCGTAATGACCGGTTTGGCCGGCAGCAGATATTTACCGAGCGTCACCAGCAGTACCGCCACAATGATTACGCCCAGCGCCATCCATTCAATCTGTGACAGGCTTTCCCCGCCAAAACCGGTGCCGAGCAGCACCGCCACGACCGGGTTGACATAGGCGTAGCTGGTGGCCACCGCAGGCGAGACGTTACGGATAAGGTACATATAGGCGTTAATGGCGATAACCGAACCGAATAGCGCCAGATAGCCCACCGCCAGAAAGCCGGAGAGGTCGGGCATCGCAGTCATCCGTTCGCCGGTCAGCAGCGACGCCGCCATCAGCACCAGCCCCGCCGCCAGCATCTCAATGGCGCCCGCCATCATGCCGGTCGGCAGTTCGATACGCGAGCCGTAGACCGAGCCGAACGCCCAGCTTAACGAGCCAATCAGAATCAACAGCGCCCCCCAGGGGTTGCCGTTCAGGTTGCCGCCGCTGTTTAACAGCACGATGCCTGCAAGGCCGATGGCGACGCCCAGCCACTCCAGCTTGCGGGTCTGGATGCCGAAGAAACGGCTGAAAATGAGGGCGAAGAGCGGCACGGTCGCGACCATCACGGCGGCGATGCCTGACGGCACATGCTGATGCTCAGCGACCGTCACAAAGCCGTTGCCGACGGCCAGCAGAAGAACGCCAATCAGCGCCGCGTTCAGCATCGGGCGCCGCGCCGGGAGTTTATGGCCGGTCGCCAGCAGATACGTCAATAGCAGGACGCCCGCGCACAGAAAGCGCACGCCCGCCATCATAAACGGCGGCCAGCTTTTCACGCCGACGGCAATAGCAAAATAGGTGGAACCCCAGATGATATACAGCGCGAACAGCGCGCCCAACAGCGGTAAAACTCGACCGAAACGCATACGCCCTCACGACGCGAAATAAAGAACGCTTATAGTGAACGATAAAATTATTGCCGAGGCGAGGTTTTTAATTGTTTCACTTAGGTTAATTTTGCGTTGACAGAAGGTGGTAGTTTCGGGGCCACGGCTTTTGCTCCATACTTAACACTCCAGAATCACAACACGAAGGAATGAAATTTTGGCCGGAAGTAGTTTATTAACGCTGCTGGATGATATCGCCACCTTACTTGACGATATCTCAATGATGGGAAAACTCGCGGCAAAAAAGACCGCAGGCGTACTGGGCGACGATCTCTCGCTTAACGCTCAGCAGGTGACCGGGGTACGCGCCAACCGCGAGCTGCCGGTGGTCTGGGCGGTGGCGAAAGGTTCGCTGCTCAATAAACTGATTCTGGTGCCGCTCGCGCTTATCATCAGCGCCTTCGCGCCCTGGGCGATTACGCCGCTGCTGATGGTCGGCGGCGCGTTTCTGTGCTTCGAAGGCGTGGAAAAGGTGGTGCACAGCCTGCACGCGCGTAAACATAAAGAGACGCCGGAGCAGAAGCAGCAGCGTCTTAACGACATCGCAAAACAAGACCCTAAACTCTACGAGCGCGATAAAGTGAAAGGCGCGGTGCGCACCGATTTTATCCTCTCGGCGGAAATCGTCGCCATTACGCTTGGCATCGTGGCCGAAGCGCCGCTGTTAAACCAGGTGCTGGTGCTGAGCGGGATAGCCATTCTCGTGACGCTCGGCGTGTATGGCATCGTCGGGGTTATCGTGAAGCTTGACGATATGGGCTACTGGCTGGCGGATAAGCGCTCGGCGCTGGCGCGCGGCGTCGGCAAAGGGCTGTTGGTCACGGCGCCGTGGCTGATGAAGGCGCTCTCGATCCTCGGCACAGTGGCGATGTTCCTGGTAGGTGGCGGCATTGTGGTGCATGGTATCGCGCCGCTGCATCACGCCATTGAATACTGGGCGCAGGGTCTCGGCGGTATTGGCGCGGCGGTGATGCCCACCGTGCTGAATCTGGTGCTCGGTTTTATCATCGGCGCCCTTGTGCTCGCGGTTGTTTCGCTTATCGGACGGCTGCGCCGCAAACCGGCGCACTGAGAATAGTCCTGAAATTTGCGGCGTGACAGGCGAAAATCGCGCGCGTTGACTATCTTCTGGATGTTTTCACACTGATAAAGGAGGCAGTCATGGTCTTTTTAGTCAGCGATGAAGTCCAGCGCAAAAAGAGTGGTCAACGCATGGTTGTGACCGGTTATTCGAGCGGCATGGTGGAATGCCGCTGGTATGACGGGTACGGCGTGCAGCGGGAGGCGTTTCGTGAAGACGAACTCCTTCCGGGCGAAAGGAAGTCTCGCGAAGAACGTCGTTAACATAACGCCCGGCCACTGCGCCGGGCGTTTTCTTTCCTTCCCCATCCTGTAACAGATCAACGACATCCTTTCACGTTTCAGGCGACAATCCGTAAAAAACCGGCCACACTTTTAATATCCGCGCCGCCTGGTATTATCTGAGCCGCCCGATCTTCACTCAACCTCAACGAGTCGAGCCTTTATCAGTACAGGGAGTCTGACGTGCCTGACAAGATACTCATCAGCCGCTGGCGGACCAAAAACCCCATACGGGTCGTCAACTTCTGTTTTTGCGTCGTATTTATCTTCTCCACGCTGCTGACATGGCGTGAGGGGGTGATTTTGCAGGATGCGTTTATCTCCTCGCAGCGCAACCAGCTTGACAGTATCGCCACGGCGATGGACCGCAATCTGCAATACAGCGTTGATAAACTGCTGTTCTATCGCGCCGGTATGCGCTATGCCATGCACAATCTGCTGGAGGGCCCGCAGACCGACGCCGTGATGGCAGGCTTCAACGCGGATCGCCACAAGCGTGAATGGATGCTGCCTACGGGGCGCGATCTGGCGCCGGAGATACAGGGCGTGTCGGATGCGTTTATCGCCCAGAGTACGCTGCTTGAGCGCGACGAGGCGCTGTTATACAACGAACTGAATGCCACGCTGGCGCTCGGCCATATGCTGAGTATCGCCGATGCCCGTAGCGAGCGCCCGGAAGTGCGTACCTTCTATGTCTCGCGCGCCGGGTTTTACCTCACCAATCTGCCGTTTTTCGGCCACGGAAGCATTCCGGAGCTCTATTATCAGCAGGTCAGCAGCCGCTGGTTTCTCGATCAATCTTTGCGGCGCAATCCGGGACGCGGCGTGCGCTGGCTGCACGGGCGCGATCTCAGCATGCCGTCCGGTCAGCGCGTTACCGCCAGTATTCCGCTGGATGATAACGGCCGCTGGTTTGGCGTGCTGGCGATGGATTTCCCTATCCCTGCGATGCGTGATTTCCTGCAAAACGCGCTTAATGACGACGACAGCGGCGGCGAGATCCTGCTGTTCGATCGCCAGCTCAGCCCCATCACCACCACCTCGTCCCGCAACGACACCGCGCTGCACTTCACGGCGCAGGATAAAGCGGCGCTGGCGCGCCAGATGGAGCTTGCTAATGAGGGCGACGCGCGCATGGATACCCGTTTTATCGCCTGGGCAAAGCTCGACTATTTCGACGGCGTACTGGTGAAAGTCACCACGGTGTCCCAAAGCGCGGAAGGGAAATTCGGCAAGGTGGCGATGGTGCTCGGCCTGCTGTGGCTGCTCTTTACCGCCATGCTGTTTATCTCCTGGCGAGTGATTGTCGGGATGGTGCGCAATATGCTTACCATGCAGCGTTCGCTGAAGTGGCGCGCCTGGTACGATACGCTCACCCGGCTCTATAACCGCGGCGCGTTCTTTGAGCGCGCGCGTCTGGCCGCGAAGACATGCGACGCGCAGCAGGCGCCGTTCTCGGTTATCCAGCTCGATCTCGATCACTTCAAGAGCATCAACGACCGCTACGGCCATCAGGCGGGGGATAAGGTGCTGACATGGGCGGCGGGGATGTTAAGCCGTTCGCTGCGCGCGGAAGATATTGCCGGGCGCGTCGGCGGCGAAGAGTTCTGCATTATCCTGCCGGGTACGCCCTCGGAAGGCGCGCGGCAGGTGGCTGAGCGGATACGCCAGCGTATTAACAGCCAGGAGATTCTGGTGCGCCCGGACACCACCATTCGCATCAGCGTGTCCGTCGGCATCAGCGAGGCGTTACGAGACGGCGATTACGATTTCGAGCATCTGCAATCAATAGCCGATCGCCGGCTGTATCTTGCCAAGCAGCGCGGGCGCAACCTGGTGTGCGACGAAGGGTAGGGCTTACGCCTTACCCAGAAAGTGATCGAGCCCCTCGCGAAACCCCGCGGGGCCGCTTTCCTGGGTGCGAAAGACACGCTGCGGCTCATCCTGCTTTAGCGTGACGCCCTGACGGTTAAGGCCCTTCACCACCACCGCGAAATCGACGTTATCCAGCAGCGAGGCGTCGTCCGGCCCGTCGCCGAGCCCAAGCGTGGTGCGCAGTGTGCCTTCGCGCTTGCGGTATTGCTCCTTAAGCCAGTTCACCGCCTGGCCTTTGCCGCCGCGCGCGTCCAGCACATGCCAGAAACGACCGCCCTCAATCATCATCAAACCGAGCGCCTCAAGGCTTGCGGTAAAGCGCGCCAGGTTGTCGTCGCTGTCGCGCCAGATAACCGTCTCTGAAGCCTCCAGCAGCTTCGCCATCGCCGCGAGTTTCGGGTTAAGTCCGGTCCATTCGGCAATGGTTTTCTCGTCGACATCGCTGAAGCAGAAAAGCTTATAGCCATGTTCGTCGCGCAGGCGATTGATCACCGCGAGAATATCGTCATGAGGAATGCCATTCAGCAGGCGAGGGAAATCGGGGTTATCTTCCCAGCGGGCGTCGAGCTGAATAATCGCGCCGTTCTCGGCGATAAACGGCTGCCCGGAGAGCCCCAGCGCGTCCTGTAATGCGACGATCTCCGCTGCGGTTTTGGTGCTGGAGAGAATAACCGGCACCTGATGGTCGATAAGGCGCGTTAGCCACGCCTGCGCGGGCTCCCACTCATGCGTGTTCGGGTCAAGCAGCGTGCCGTCAAGGTCGGTGATCACCAGCAAATCGTCATTCAGATGCGCCATGTTGGCTCCTTTTTATGCGCTGCCGACTACGCGGCTGACCAGGAATAATCTCAATTAATCGGCCTCGTTTGCAGGGTTATTTCGGGATCGGTTCCATGGAAGGCGCGCGGTTATTGGCTCGCAGTGAATATATCTTCGCATAATATTAGCAGTGTATTATTCACCAAGAGAATATATCCTTGTGCCACAAAAATTTTGCGGTATGTTGTTCATCGACATCAGTTTCCCTGGTGTAACGAATTTTAAGTGCTTCTTGCTTTCGCAAGCTTATCCCGGCTCCCCAGGCCGGGATATTTTTATGCTCAGCGGTTCACTTCGCTCGGCCCCGCGTCGCGGATATCCAGTTCGAACTCCTCGCCAAGCTCCCGACACGCATCCTGCCTGCGCGCATCCGCCTGCGTCGGGGAGACGCATTCTGGCGTGTGCTGCTCGTCTTCGCTAATCACCTCGATCGCGTCCAGCAGAGCGTCGATGTCGGCCTGCGGCGTTTCTGGCGTTGGGTTTTCCGGTTTCATGGCATTTACCTCAGGCGGCCCCATCACGCTAATTATAGCTCTCCTTACGCAGTCGCTACCCTGTACCCGGTGCCAGCAAAGCGGTTTTGTTCTACACTGGCTCAATAGTGATAAGAGGAGCAGTTATGAACGTTAACGATCGGGTTACCGTTAAGACGGATGGCGGGCCGCGCCGCCCAGGCGTCGTGCTGGCCGTTGAGCCTTTTAATGAAGGTACGATGTATCTGGTTTCGCTTGAGGAGTATCCGCTGGGAATATGGTTCTTTAATGAGAAAGATCACCCGGACGGCGTATTTGTCGAAAAAGTAGAATAACGCGTCATACTTTCTGCTTATTGTTACGCCGCCCCGTTAATTCGGGGCGGCGTTATTTTACGGCAGGGTTCATCCTCGCCTGAGCGATACGATGAAGAATTCATTTATCCTTCCAGCGAGCGCCAGAAGCGAAGCGTGCAGGGTACAGGGTAATAGTAATATATGGCGTTAGCGCATATTCACAAAAATGCCGTTGGTAACGTTATCGGTCAACCGGACGACATGATAGATCACTTGCTTATTATGGGTCTTGATTTTACGTTTTATATTGCCTTTATGTGACGAAACGGTTTTGGCCTTAATATTCATCTGATCGGAAATCTGAATCGTATCCTGGCCCGACATCCACATTTTCAGCATACTGGATTCAGTACGGCTTAAAGAAAGTGTAGGCAAACTGATTTTGCCAATGCACTGCATATCTTTGGTTAAATAATCTCCCAGAATGGCATCCAGCGACTCCGGTTTAATCGATTTAGAGCTAATTAACAGATTTTTACGCACCCGTAAATATTCATCAAAGTGAATATTAGCAATCGCCATAAAAACGATAAATAACGTACCGGGATGCTGATTAATGATGTGCTTTATATGCTGACTGCTTTCGGGATCGTGAATAAAACAGTCTTCATTAATAAACACCACATGGGGCTTACGTAGCTGACAGGCTTCTTCCAGAGTTTCAACGCTATCAGCATGAAATATCTGTCGTTTCCTCACTCCTCTCGTCGATAAATAACCGGTTAGCCCGAGCCTGGTATAGCTGCAGAGATCCATAATAATCGTTGACATAGCCTACCCTCACTAAACGCGTTATCCGTTAAAGCACAACGATTGCTCCACCAGCCTGAGAACGACCGCCGTTCTGCTAAGACCAGCATTTACGGGATAATAAAGCGTCAAACGGCGTACCGCAGACCGATAGCGTGAATCGTATCAGCCGGGTATCGAAGTCATTCAGGCGACCCCAACTATCCCGTAAAGTTACGTATAATTTGCCAGGAAAGTTCTTAAAGTAAAGAGGCGATCCGGTTCTGTGAGAGGCGTAAAATCATTAATTCCGCCTGGGATGTATGGTCAGCCGGAGAATATATTCTCCACATTAGGAATATCCTTAGGATGACCATTTAAAAAGGAGGGTTAACCCTTAGCAGGAATTTCGCTAACGATATCAGTCAACAAGTGAAATATTTCTGCGAATAAATGTTCACAGAACGGTGCTATTAAAGGCATTAACGCAGCCAGAACGATTATCCCGATACTCAGCGTCAGCGGGAAGCCAATAGCGAAAACGGTCAGCTGCGGCGCCATACGGTTTAACAGGCCAAGCGCCAGGTTTAATGACAGCAGCAGCGTAATCATCGGCAGCGCCATCATAACCCCGTTAACAAATATCAAACCGCCGGCGCGGGCCAGGGCCATAAAGGCGTTGCTGTTAATCGCGTCACCGCCAATGGGCAGGGTATAAAACGTATCGGCAAGAATGGAGATAAGCCACAGATGACCGTTAACCGTGAGAAACAGCAACATCGCCAGCATGTCGATAAAACGCGCCAGTACCGGCATATTCAGGCGGCTGCCCGGATCGAAAAACGTGGCAAATGACAGTCCCATTTGCAGCCCGATAAGCTCGCCTGCGGTACGCACCGCCGCGAACGCGAACTGCATGGTAAACCCGATGGCGACGCCGATGAGCATTTGCTGTAGCCCCAGCCACAGCCCTTCCAGCGAGAAAATCGGCACGTTGCTGCCAGGGATATTCGGCGCAAGCGCAATGGTAATCAGCAGCGCCAGACCAATTTTGACGCGGATGCTGATAGCGCGCTCGCTCAGGATAGGCGCGGTGCTGATCAACGCCAGCACCCGCAGCAGCGGCCAGAAGTACAGAGTCAGCCAGTGAAGCCACTGGTCGCTGGTGAATTGCAGCATGGGCGCGGCCGTCAGCCGATGATATACGGCAGGTTAGAAAACAGGGTGCGCATATAGTCGAGCAGCAGGTTGAGCATCCACGGGCCCGCCGCCACGATAACCACAAACACCGCCAGAATTTTCGGAATGAACGACAGCGTCATTTCGTTAATCTGGGTAGCCGCCTGCAAAATACTGATAAACAGGCCGGTAACCAGCGCCACCAGCAGCAGGGGCGCTGCAAGCGCGAGCGCGACTTTCATGGCTTCCGTGCCCATCATCATGACCGATTCTGGCGTCATCATGCACCTCGTTAACTGTAAAAGCTTTGGGCAAGCGAACCGACAAGGAGCTGCCAGCCATCGACCAGCACAAACAGCATCAGCTTGAAGGGCAGGGCGATAGACGCAGGCGGCACCATCATCATCCCGAGCGCCATTAATACGCTCGCCACCACCAGATCGATGATCAGGAAGGGGATAAACACGGTAAAGCCAATCTGGAATGCGGTTTTCAGTTCGCTGGTGACATACGCGGGCAGCAGGATGCGCATCGGCACCGCTTCCGGCCCCTGAATCGGCTGCGTATTGGCAAGCTTCGCGAACAGCGCCAGATCCGCCTCGCGGGTCTGACGCAGCATAAATTCACGCAGCGGTTGCGCGCCGCGGTCGAGCGCCACTTCCATCGAAATTTTATTTTCGGTGAACGGCTGATAGGCGTCGGAATAGATCTTATCGATAACCGGCGACATGATAAAAAAGGTCAGGAATAGCGCGAGGCCCAGCAGCACCTGGTTTGGCGGCGCGGAAGGGGTGCCGAGCGCGTTACGCAGCAGACCGAACACAATGATGATGCGCGTAAAGCTGGTCATCATTAACAGAATGGCGGGCAGGAACGTCAGCGAGGTGATAAACACCAGCGTCTGTACCGGCAGCGACCAGCTCTGACCGCCGCCAGACATCGGCTGGCTGACAAGACCCGGCAGTTGTGCCATCGCCGGCGCGGCCAGCAGGCCGAGCGCGAGGAAAGAAAGATTCAACCAACGACGCATTACTTTCTCCCGCTACGCTTAAGCAGATTTTTCATCAGGTTCTGGAATTCAGCGCCAGGCACGGTTTCCGGCTCCTGCGCGGGCGGCGCAGGCGGGAGGGTGTGCAGCGGCGTAATCGAGGTGGCGGTCACACCCAGCACCAGGCGGGCATCTTCCACTTCGACAATCACAATCTTTTCGCGAGCCCCAACGCTCAGGCTGCTGTGAAGCTTCAGACCACGGATCCCGGTGGTTTTAGCCGCGAAGCCAAAACGCTTTGCCATCCAGGCAAACAGCAGAATAAAGAGGATAATCAGCGTTAGCGCGCCGCTTACCTGGATTAAGGATGAGCCGGCGTCGGGCATTGCCGGCTGTGGGACAGTGGTCTGATTTTTCATTTAACGACTCAGGCGACGCATACGTTCTGACGGGGTGATGATATCGGTGATGCGCACGCCATATTTATCGGCGACGACCACGACTTCACCCTGAGCAATCAGGTAACCGTTAATCAGAATATCCAGCGGTTCGCCGGCGAGACCGTCAAGCGCGACCACGGAACCCTGCGTCAGACGCAGCAGCTCTTTGATGGTCATGCGGGTGCGGCCCAGCTCCACGGTGAGTTTGACCGGGATATCCATAATCAGGTTGATATCCTGCAACGCACCAATCATGTCGCCGCCTTCCAGCGCGCGGAACACGCTGTCCGCCGAACTCTTGCCCGCGGTTTTCTGCTCGCTCAACGCATCGGCCCACAGATCCTCTGCGGAATCGCCGGTGCCTTTTTGTTCGTTCAATGCATCAGCCCACAGATCGTCCACGTCACCTGCTTTTTCATCGGACGGTTTGTTAATGTCACTCATTGGGCTGTTCCTCATTCAGCGAATTCAAAATTGGGTTGATCAAATGTTCAACGCGCAGGGCATATTGTCCGCTCACGGTGCCGTACTGACTGGTGAGAACCGGTACGCCATCCACGTGCACCAGAATGCGATCTGGCTTCTCAATGGGCAGCACATCGCCTGGCTTCAGCTTCAGGATCTTCGAGAGTCGCAGCGGGATCTCGGCGAAGTTGGCAATCAACTCCAGCTCCGAGTGCTGAACCTGGCGTACCAGGTTGTCGCGCCAGTGCTGGTCTTCCTGACGGGAGTTTTCCAGCGGCGGGTTGACCAGCAGCTCGCGCAGCGGCTCAATCATGCTGAACGGCAGGCAGATATTAAACTCGCCGGTCAGGTTACCAATCTCAACGTGAAACGGGGTGTTAACCACGATATCGTTCGGCGAGGTGGTGATGTTGGTGAATTTCACCTGCATTTCTGAACGCACATACTCTACGTCCAGCGGGTTAATCGCTTTCCACGCGTCGCTGTAGGCTTCAAGCGCCAGCTTGAGCATACGGTTGATGACGCGCTGTTCGGTGTGGGTAAATTCGCGGCCTTCCACTTTAGTCGGGAAGCGGCCGTCACCGCCGAACAGGTTGTCCACCGCGATAAACACCAGGCTTGGCGAAAACACAAACAGCCCGGTGCCGCGCAGCGGTTTTAAATGAATCAGGTTAAGGTTGGTCGGCACCGGCAGGTTGCGGGCAAACTCGTGGTAAGGCTGAATACGAATCGCCCCCACGGTGATGTCCGGGCTGCGGCGCAGCAGGTTAAACAACCCCATACGGAACTGGCGCGCGAAGCGTTCGTTGATAATCTCCAGCGCCTGGAGGCGCTCGCGCACCACGCGACGCTGGGTATTGGGATCGTAGGGGCGGATGTCGCCATCGCCGCCTGTCGCTTGCTGTTCCGCGCTCTGCTCGCTGTCGCCGTTTAACAGCGCATCGATTTCGGCCTGAGAAAGAATGCTGTCGCCCATGGCTTTACCGCAAGATAAAGGCAGTGTAGAGGACGTCAGTCACTACCTGCTTCGGTTGTCCTGCCACCAGCGGCGCGGAGAGCGTCTGTTTGATAGCCTCCACCAGCTTCTGCTTGCCTTCATCGGTCGCCAGTTGCGAGGCGTCCTGACGAGAGAAGAGTAGCAGCAGACGGCTGCGCACTTCCGGCAGATAGTCGCTCAGACGCTGGCGGGTCGCCTCGTCCTTCAGACGCAGCGTAATGCCGACGTACAGCACGCGGTCGGCATCACCCAGGTTCACGGTGAAGGTGTCCAGTGCGAAAAAGACCGGCGCCGGCGGCGGTTCTGGCGCCGCTTTAGCCGCGGTGGTGCCATGCTGCTGCATACGCCAGTAGCTATAGCCTGCCGTCGCACAGGCAGCGAGAGTTATAATGACCAGTAACGGGATCCAGATGGAGCGTTTACGGCCTTTACCTTTGGTGATTGCGCTGTCAGTCATCAGACTCGGGTTTCCTGTATCAGTACTGCGATAGAGTGATTATCCCGTCTCTGCGCGCAGTCAAAGCCTGGAAAAAACGGGAATAATCACGTTACCTCTGGCGTTAGGCAAAGATATCGACCGCGCCGTTGCCGCGAGCGGCTGCCTGAAGGCTTGCCGGAGCGGCAATCGCTTCTTCTTCACCATTCAGGCTAAAACCGCCGCCGGAACGGGATGAGGCAGACTGTTGCGGGTTGTTTTGCTGCTGCTGACCGCTAAAGTTTTCGCTGCTGATGCTGCTCTGACCCAGCTGAATACCGCTCTCCGCGAGCTGCGCGCGCAGCGTCGGGAGGGCCGCTTCCAGCGCGGCGCGCACGTGGCTGTGCGGCGACACCATCCGCACCTGCGCCATATTGTCGTCAAGCTTCAGGCTGATCTGTACCGCGCCCAGTTCTTCCGGGTGCAGGCGCAGCTCGGCGCTCTGCTGGCCGTTGCGGGTAAAGAGCGTAATGTGCTGGCTCACCGAGTTCTGCCAGTCCGGGGTACCGAGCGGCGCGGTGACCTGCGGGGTCGGCATCGCGATCACCGGGGCGGTGTTCTGCGAACCCTGAGTCGTCGTGGAGGACAGCGCATGCAGGTTCAGGTTGTGCGGCACCTGCGTACTGCTGACGTCGGCGGCGGTTTTATCGAGCGTTGACACAGGCGCGACGACATCCGCGGCAACCTGGCCGGTCACCGGCGCGCTGGCGGCGGCCGCCGTCAGCGGGGTGGCGGCGTCATCGCTTTTAGCGCTGGTTTTGGCATCGCTTTTGGCGTTGCCGAGCGTCTGAGTCAGGCTCGCCGCCGGGCTAAAGCCGCTGGCGCTCAGTGCGGCGACGCCCTGAGCCTGGGTCTGCATCGTTGCGCCCGCGGCCGCGTTCGGCTGCTGAGTCGGCGGCAGCATGGCGAAGAGGGCGCTTAAGGCGGCCATATCTTCATCGCTGAGCTTTTTATCGTCGTCAAGACCGGCGGTTTTCAGCGCGGGCTTCGCGGCGTCAGCCGTCACCGCCTGCGCATCGCCTGCGGCAAGCGTCAGATCGGCCGGGGTGATTTCGCCGTTGGTCAGTTGATCCAGCAGTCGCGCCAGATCGTTCTGCACGCCTGGCTGGCCTGCCGTGGCGTCGGCCAGCGTTTTCCCCGCCAGCGTCTCTTTACCAGCGCCCTGCAACTGCGCGAGCGACAGCGTTTTACCGTCAGCAAGCGGGAGCCCGCCTGCGAAATGCTGGCCTAACAGCGCCAGGAAATCCTGCGCCGCGTCGCCGCCTTTCGCATCGAGGCCTTTCAGCCCGGCACCGGTGCCGGTCGCATCGACGTCGCTGGTCAGCACAACATTGGGCAACGTAATCATTCGCCTTTCCTCATTGATGCCCGCTGGGCAAATTCATCCATTCTTTTTTGATCGAGCCGGTTTTCCGCCAGCAGCGCCGCGCTGGCCTGCCGGTCCTGGAGTGTTTGCCAGGCCTGAAGACGCTGCTTTTTCTCTTTCCAGAACGAGAGCGCCTGATCGACTTTGTTGTTCCACTGCGACAGCTGGAGGCGATGCTGTTCAATCGCTTTTTCCAGCGTCTGGATAAACTGCTGGTAATTGACCCAGCGGTTACTGGCAATCCCCTGCGTCATGGTCTGATTCAGGTTATTGCGATATTCCTGCTGATAGTTCATCAGCATCGAAAGTTGTTCTTCCGCCTGCTGACAGCCGCGACGCATTTCGCCAAGCCGCAACGCGGCATCGTCGACTTCTTTCTCAGCCATATCTTTAAGCGTGTTCAGCGCGCCATTTTGTTTCATGGCTACCTCCCTCATACCTCATCATACTGACGGGAAGATAAGTTCCAGTGCCTGCAACGCATCCTCTACACCGGAACGTTCGTAAATACCCTGCTGCAGAAACGCTTCCAGTTGCGGCCACAGCGTAATGGCGCGATCCAGCATCGGATCGCTGCCTTTGGCATAAGCTCCGACGCTCACCAGATCGCGGTTGCGCTGGAAGCTTGAGAGCAGCTGTTTGAAGGTCCGCACGCGCGCGTAATGTTCTTCGCTGATGATGGCTGTCATCACGCGGCTGATGGACGCTTCGATATCAATTGCCGGATAGTGACCGGCTTCCGCGAGGCGGCGCGACAGCACAATGTGGCCGTCGAGAATGGCGCGCGCGGAGTCGGCGATCGGATCCTGCTGGTCGTCGCCTTCGGTCAGTACGGTATAAAACGCGGTAATCGAGCCGCCGCCGGTGATGCCGTTACCGGCGCGTTCCACCAGCGCGGGCAGTTTGGCGAAAACAGAAGGCGGATAGCCTTTGGTCGCCGGCGGCTCGCCGATGGCCAGCGCGATTTCACGCTGCGCCATCGCGTAACGGGTCAGCGAATCCATGATCAGCAGTACGTGCTGACCACGGTCGCGGAAATCTTCTGCGATGCGGGTGGCATACGCGGCGCCCTGCATACGTAATAAAGGAGAGACATCCGCCGGGGCGGCGATCACCACCGAGCGGGCGCGCCCTTCGGCGCCAAGGATGTTCTCGATAAAGTCTTTGACTTCGCGGCCACGCTCGCCGATAAGCCCTACGACGATGACATCCGCCTGGGTGTAGCGCGCCATCATGCCGAGCAGCACCGATTTACCGACGCCGGAACCTGCGAACAGGCCCATACGCTGGCCGCGACCAACGGTGAGCAGGGCGTTGATCGGGCGCACGCCGACATCCAGCACATCTTCAATCGCGGTACGCTGCAGCGGGTTGAACGGCGGCGTGATCAACGCCCCGGTGGTTTCGGTGTCAGGGGAGGGCAGACCGTCAAGCGGCTTGCCCGCGCCATCCAGCACGCGGCCGAGGAGTTGCGGGCCGAGCGGCAGCTGTTTGCTGCTCTGTAACCCTTCGCCCAGGCCCGCGCGGGCATAAACGCGCGCGCCTGGTAAAATGCCTTCCACTTCTTCAAGCGGCATTAAAAACAGTTTCTGGCCATTAAAGCCGACCACTTCGCTTTCCACTTCCTGGAGCTGCGTGCCTTCCTGACGCTCGATAATGCAGGTCGCGCCGAGCGGCAGTTGCAGCCCGGTCGCTTCCAGCACCAGGCCGGTGGCGCGGGTCAGGCGACCGTAGCGGCGCACCGACGGCAGTTGCGCCATTTTGGCCTCGAAATTATCGAGGGTATTGAGCCAGCGAGTCAGACGGGCGGTCATTACACCACTCCTGGTGCGGCCAGGCGGCACAGTTCCTGCCAGCGCGTCGCCACGCTCGCATCAAGATCGCCTTCATCGGCGGAGACTTTGCAACCGCCCGGATGCAGCGTCGGGTCGCCGCGCAGACGCCAGCCGTGCAGGCTTAAGGTCGCGCCGAGCATCTCTTCGATACGCTGTAAATCGTCCGGGTGTACGCGCAGCTGCGGTTTTCCGCTGAACAGCGGCTCCTGCTGCAGCAGCGTCTGGATCTGCTTAATCAGATGGTTGTTATCCACCTGGACGTGGCCGATCACCTGGCGCGCGGCTTCCAGCGCCATCTGCATCAGGCGAGAGGCGATCACGCTGTCGAGCGCGTCCAGCGTGTACTGGAATTCGCTCACCAGCTGCTGCATACGCGCATGGATCGGCCCCTGCTGGGCGCGCGCTTCGGCGAGCCCTTGTTCAAGTCCTTTCGAATGGCCTTCCTGGCGGCCCTGCTCGAAGCCTTGCTGACGCCCTTCGGCGAGCCCGGCGTTATAGCCTTGCTCATGCGCCTGGGTTTGCATCATCACCAGCGCTTGCTGCTGCTGTTGCAGGCGTAACTGCTCTTCGTCGACTTCTTCGCTTTCGCCGTTGACCGTCTCCTCGAATGCCATAAATTCCGGCATTACAGGCGGGGCGAGGTCATCCGGCATCCAGCGCTGCCAGGGAAGCTTATTAGACATAGGTATCCTCGCCGCTGCCAATTACCATCTCGCCGGTTTCCGCCAGACGACGGACGACGAGCAGGATAGCTTTCTGTTCGTTTTCCACCTGAGACAGACGCACCGGACCGCGGTTGGCCAGGTCGTCGCGCAGGATATCCGCCGCACGCTGCGACATGTTGCGCAGGAACTTCTCGCGTAGCGGCTGCTCGGCGCCTTTGAGGGCGATAAGCAGAGATTCGGACTCCACTTCCTGCAGCAGGCGCTGGATGGAACGGTCGTCGACTTCCACCAGGTTTTCGAACAGGAACATCTCGTCGATGATTTTCTGCGCCAGATCGCCGTCGAACTCGCGAACCGCCGTAATAACGGCTTCTTCCTGCTGGGTTTTCATCAGGTTGATGATTTCCGCCGCGGTTCTCACGCCGCCCATTTTGCTGCGCTTGAGGTTCTGGCCGTCGAGCAGGTTGTTCAGCACTTCGGTCAGTTCCGCCAGCGCCGCCGGCTGGACGCCGCCGAAGGTGGCGATACGCAGCATCACGTCGTGACGCAGACGCTCGTCGAACAGCGCCAGGATATCCGCCGCCTGGGCACGTTTGAGGTGCACAAGAATGGTGGCGATAATCTGCGGGTGCTCGTCGCGAATAAGGTCGGCGGCGCTCTGCGGCTCCATAAAGTTGAGCGTTTCCATACCCGAAGTGGTCTCTTTGGAGTCGAGAATATCTTCGAGCAGGCTGGAGGCGCGTTCTTCGCCCAGCGCTTTGACCAGCACCGAACGCAGGTAGTCGTTGGTGTTGATGCTCAGCGCCGCGAACTGTTCCGCTTCCTGTTCAAACTCCGCCAGCACGTCAGTCAGCTGTTTGTTTGAGATCTGACGCACGCTCGCCATCGCGGCGCTGAGGTGCTGCACCTCGCGAGGCGAGAGGTGTTTGAACACCTCCGCCGCGCGGTCTTCGCCGATGGTCATCAGCAGAATGGCGCTTTTGTCGGTACCGGACAGCCCATTCGGATTAGCGTTGGAATTAGCGTTACTCATAGCTCGTTACTCATCCACTGGCGGATGACCAGCGCGACCACGCGCGGATCGTTATCTGACATTTCGCGGATACGCTGGCTCATCACTTCTGCGCTCAGGCGCTGGTTAGCGCGGCGCTGCTGCGTCTGTTCGTCTTTGCTCAGGCGAACTTCCACGGACTCTTCCACTTCTTGACGCTGCTGCTGAATTTCCTGTACGCGCTTAACTTCTTCAGCGCGGCGCTGCAGCTGCGGACGGACCGCTTTACGCCACAGCAGCCAGGCGACAATCAGCACCACCAGCCAGCGACCTGCGGACAGGAGCTGATCGATGAAGGCTTGCTGCTTCCAGAATGGCAGTTCGGCACCGGCTTCATCGCTCGCGGTAAACGGCGAGTTGACCACGTTCAGGGTGTCGCCGCGCTTGTCGGAGTAGCCCATCGCTTCGCGGGTCAGGTCTTCAATCTGTTTCAGTTGATCGGCGGTCAGCGCGAGCGGCTTGCCGTTGCCCAACTGACGGTAGTTCACCACCACGGCAACAGAGAGACGCTGCACGTCGCCCACATTCATTTTGGTATGGCGAATGGTGCGATCCACTTCGTAGTTCGTGGTTTCGTCACGCTGGCTGCTGTGCGGGCCGCTGCTGGCGCCAGTGGTGCTGGTGCTCTGCGTACGCTGCGCGTTCTGGCCATTCGCATTCTGACCGTTAGCGTTCTGTCCGTTGGCATTCTGCCCGGCAGGCGCATCGATAGGCGCGCTGTTCGCCGGTGCCGGCTGGTTAGAGAGCGCGCCCGGTACGCCGCCCGGATTGCCAGCGCCCACCTGGTCGTTGGTGTTCAGCTGGCGAGAACGTACCGCCATCTGCGACGGGTCGCTGTTCGGACGGTACTGCTCTTCAGTCTGTTCTTTATTAGAGAAATCGATCTGCGCGGTAACCTGAGCATGGACGTTGCCACTGCCGACGATAGGCGCAAGGATAGATTCGATACGGCGCTGGATACGGCCTTCAACGTCGGAGGCGTATTTCAGCTGGGCGTCGTTAAGATCGCGAGCGCCGGTGCCGGACTGGGTCAGCAGGCGACCTGCCTGATCCACAAGCGTCACGTTACCCGGCGGCAGGCCCGCGACCGCGCTGGAAACCATATGCACGACGGCAGCGACCTGGCCGTCATCAAGCGTGCGACCCGGCTGCAGGCTCAGGGTGACCGACGCGGAAGGCGATTTCTGCTCGCGAACGAATAAAGAAGGTTTTGGCATGGCGAGGTGAACACGCGCCGACTTCACCGGACCTAAGGTCTCGATGGTACGCGCCAGTTCGCCTTCCAGCGCGCGCTGGTAGTTAACCTGCTCGCTGAACTGGCTGATGCCGAATTTTTCCTGATCCATCAGCTCAAAGCCCACGGCGCCGCCTTTCGGCAGCCCCTGCTGGGCGAGACGCAGACGCAGATCGTACACCTTCTCGGCAGGCACCATGATAGAGGCGCCGTTATCCGCGAAGTTGTAAGGGATGTTCATCTGAGTCAGTTGGGTGACGATAGCGCCGCCGTCCTGATCGCTCAGATTGCTGTAAAGCACGCGGTACTCCGGCTGTTTTGCCCAGAGCACCAGAGCCACAATGATAGCAACCGCGGCGGCCCCGGCCACCATTAAGGGGATCTTCGGGTTTGCGCGTAAGCGGTTGAGCCACTCTACGGTTTTATTTTGTGGCGTTTGAGTTGAAGCTGCGGCAGTCATTGCGCCCCTCTTGACTCAGCGTTGACAGAATAATGCGTGTTATGAAGCAAAACGGACTCCAGGGTCGGCAAGCACGACTAAAGTTCCACTATGATGGCGAGGGTCATTATTGGCTGTTACGCGATTTTCTATGGGTCAAATAGGTTGGTTTTTTATCGTTATTTAGAGCCTTTATCCCATTGACAAAATGTTACTCTGCACCCCGTTGAAAAATCATCCAGGGGTAAAAGATGGCTATTCAGGGTATTGAAGGGGTACTCCAGCAGATGCAGGCCACCATGCAGGTGGCGCGCAATAATGCTGTCGAGACCCCGCCCTCCGTGAGTTTCGCCGGAGAGTTACAGGCCGCGCTTGGACGTATCAGCGATACGCAAAACGCCGCCCGCACTCAGTCGGAAAAATTCGCAATCGGCACGCCGGGCGTGGCGCTGAACGATGTGATGGTTGACCTGCAAAAATCGTCCATTTCACTGCAGATGGGCGTCCAGGTGCGTAACAAGCTGGTTGCGGCATACCAGGACATTATGAATATGCAGGTGTAGTAACCCGCTAAATGCGTTGATAGAAAACTATCAGGCACGCTTTTATGAGCAGGTGGCGATGAGCTGGCAGAGAATCTCTGTCTGTTCAGGGCTGCCTGCTTTTTTGTTTTATGGGCTGTGTGCCGCAAGCGGGTTGGCGGTACGGGCTAATCTAACTGACAGGGGATTGAAGCGTGCGGGATGATGCAGTGGGACATCCCGGTGCCGAGTGATATGCGCGGCGGTTGACGCAGAAACCTGTTACCCTCAAAAATTCTTTTGCATTAGTACAACTGCCCCATGTCTGGCTGTTTTCAATAACGCTA
Source organism: Cronobacter turicensis (assembly GCF_041222865.1). Classification (NCBI taxonomy): domain Bacteria; kingdom Pseudomonadati; phylum Pseudomonadota; class Gammaproteobacteria; order Enterobacterales; family Enterobacteriaceae; genus Cronobacter; species Cronobacter turicensis. The sequence goes on from NZ_CP165997.1 coordinate 1,604,142, forward strand.
TTCCTGCATACGGATTCCCCCCTTAAAGTAAAATCAGACCCCAGGCGCGCAAGCAGGCATGTTTCCTTGATTATCTCATTTAAGACCGAATGACGGGAATGAAGGATCGTTATTCACCGTGTCACAATCTGTTATTCGTTGAAGAAATGAGTTGAGTTAAATTATTAATTCTAAAGTTAATGGGTTAAATATATATTCATGGTGGTTTTTATATCTGCTAAGTCCTTTATGAAGTGAATATTTCGATGTTATTGTTTTTAAATGCATAAATTTATAATTATGAAAGGTGCTGGTGTTTTGTATTCCAGTAATTTAAAGTTTTCGATGCTTTCGTTCTTATATAATGCATTTCTATAAAGGTATTTCATGGAGGATATAAAATGGAAGTCATTCGCCTTAACTTATCGTCAAGACTTGACGTTGTAATCAGAAAAGCTGCAGTACTGCTGCCTGCTGATGTGGGACAACACCTTCTTGCTGTAATCACGCCAGAAGCCCTGGCAACGATGGCTGCAATTGTAGTTATCTGGGCAGGCGCGCATTTCTTCGGTATTGGTGAAATTGCTGATGTTATTCTTTTAATTGTGGGGTGGGTTGCGCCAGGTGGTGTAGCGGTGGAGGCTGGAAAAAAATTGTATGATTTTGCCCTAAAGACAAACAATGCTCACAATGAAGCCGAGCTTGATGAGGCGGCACAAGATCTGGCAGATGCTATAACGTTGATCGGGGTAAATACCGTTCTGGCTATTTTATTAAAGAAAAAACCAGCTGATACCTTTAAAACCCCTCATAGGGGTACGATTATGCCACGTTATGGCAAGGCGGTTTCGGCACGTATGCATCTGCCAGTGAATTCTGACGGAGGCTGGCGGTATCGTCCGAAAATCAGATTTACTGACAGGCTGCCGGCAGGATTGGGTAGTACTTCTCCGGGTGGAGACATAACCATTGGGAGAATGTATGACAGAACACAAAAGTCCTCAAAAGAAGCTGCTCACCATGTTCTGGAGGCAATATATCATGAACGGGTTCATCAGTTCATTGCTGCGAAATTCTTTTTCCTCCGTGAGTTCAGGACATTTATGCGCCACAGCGCTTATACGAAGTCTTACTTGCTAAGATATCTCGAAGAAGCATTAGCGGAAACGGTAGCAAAACTTCGCGCTAATGGCGTGTCTTCAAGATATATAATAGAAAGTCTTAAGTTCCCTTTAACCAATCATTATCAAATCACTTATGCCGCATTATGGCATGAGACAGCTGGTATACTTCTGGGTCCGGTGGTTGTCGGAGGGGTAATGTATAATGTTTACTAAGGTATGCAAAAATGATCACAGAAAAAGAGGCAATAAGAATAGCCAGAGATAACGCGGTTAAATTAATAGAAAACGGATGGGATGACAAATTCTGTCAGGCCAGGGTTATTGTTATGGACGGAGGGACATGTTGGGAAGTTAGCACCAATGTTGGTTCTCCCGCAGACCTGGATTGGGAAGGTGCGTTTTTCTCCTCTCCGATCAACTATTATGTCGATGCTAATGGCGGCGCATTTATAGGCTACAGAACACACAGGGATGATAAGATTTGCTACCCGAAAGGAAAACATAAGGGATAACTTATTGAGTGGATACAATACCGCCTAATATCAGTTTGTTGCAGTCACTTTGCCGGGCATAATTCGGTACATGAACTACGGCGCTTCAGTAAATCGAACCGCCGTAATAAGCACGCCATTACATAGCGCGTTTTTAATCCCGCTTTCGCTGGCGATATTCAACGGCGCGCGTAATAACAACATAAAAGCAGGTAGCGAAAAACACCGCCAGCAGCGTCCCGCTTATCATGCCGCCGAACACGCCCGTGCCTGTTGCAGGCTGGGTACTGTCGCTTGCACCTTTCGCAAACATCAGCGGCATCACGCCAGGCGAGGTCATCAGAATGGGGCGTGAGGCTGGAGCGAGCATGGAGAGCAGGGATGGCATAGCACCGCATCAGAGAAGCGCCCATGATTCTGGCTTCAGACGTTAAAAAGCGATATTTCTTTAACGTCCGCTTCAGGGTTGGCTTGTTTTACCGCAACAAGGAATTGTGCGAAGTTGTGATTTAGCAGCGTGATGTTATGAAAAAAGCGCGCTTCTTTTTTCATGCCATTATTATTATAAATCACCACCCAGTTACGGCGGTTATTGACCGTGGTATAGCCTGGTTTAACACTGACGATGTCAGAAAGATTAATTTCTTCCGTATTATCTCCCTTGATTCTGTATAAAGAGTGCTTGTCAAAAAAATAGCGTTCTTTCGTCAGGCCCCAGCCAAATAGCGAAGGATTATATGATATCTGTTTCATTTCGTTGCTATCTGATAAGGCAGGCTTTGGGTTGCGCAGATTGCGAAGGAACAGCCTGAGCAGAATACAAATCACAATCAGGGGTAATAAGCTTAATAAAACATTCATTATTTGCTGCATCTGCTTTCCGTGCATTAATTTATATTGATCCTCACCGATGCGTACAGGGTTGTCAACCTGCTAAAAACCGTCATCGTGAGCTGCCTGGTATACGCAATAAGGTAACAAGACTGAACGCCATTCATGGCCGCGTAACCTACGATGCGCTTGCTGTAACCCACCTGGAATCCGCGGCTTCTGGCGCTCGCCACGGCGCGTATACTCTCTTTTTCAATTTGACTCAGGATACGCCACATGAACCATCCTTCCTCAAAGTCCGTCGCCCATTTTTACCGTCACCATGCCCTGCAGTGGGACGAGATAAGACAGGCGCGGTTTGTTGAGCAGCCGTGGCTCGATGTCGTACTGGAAGGGGTTGAGGCGGGCGGCCAGGTGCTTGATATCGGCTGTGGGTCGGGGAGCCCGATTGGCACGTACATCGACAGCAAAGGGTTTGACATCACCGGCGTTGACGTTACGCCTGCGCTAATTGCGCTTTGTCGGGAGCGACTGCCGCGCCACCGCTGGTTAACCGGCGATATGAGAACGTTGTCGCTTAACGCGCGTTTTGATGCGCTGATTGCCTGGGACAGTTTTTTTCATCTCACCCGAGAGGATCAGCGCGCCATGTTTGCCATTTTTCAGCAGCACGCGAAGCCGGGCGCAAAAATACTTTTCAACAGCGGGCCGGAAAATGGCGAAGCGGTGGGGGAGTTTTTGGGGGCGCCTTTATATCACGCGAGTTTATCGCCGCAAGAATATACGCAATTGCTGAATGCGCACGAGTTTGACGTTCTCACGTTTCGCCCTAATGACGCTGCAAGCGGCGGTCGAACCGTCTGGCTGGCGGTGGCGCGCTGACCATTATTTCCCCTGCGGCCCGTCGCGACGGGCCACATTATCAGGATTTACAGCCAGCCCATATAATCGGCGCCCCAGACCACGGCCGCCACTACCACTAAAATAATCGTCGTCTTGCGCATCGTCTCTGTTCCCTGATTAAGTTCTTCCTTAACATCATGCCCGTAACGCGGCGGATTATCTAATAAAAGCGTCACACTACGGGGTCATTAATGGGTGCGAGCAGGTCAGGGCTCTGGTTTCTGATATTCCCGACCGCGCGATCCACCGGGTGCCAGAGAAACGCGTCCGGGCCGAGAGCGCCGTCGTGCGCGAGCGTTTCGGCCCGGGCGTCTGAGGTCTCCGGGCTCAGCCAGGCGAGCGCGGCCTCCGCCGTCAGCGCCACGGGGCGGCGGTCGTGGATGTCGATAAGCCCTTTATCCGCCGCTGCGGTGACAATCACAAAACCTTCCCGAACGTCGCCATGCTCAAACGGCGCTTTGCCGATCGCGGCGAAAAACAGCGGCTGGCCATCGGCGCGGTGAATGAAATAAGGCTGCTTTTTATCGCCCTCGCGTTTCCACTCATACCACCCGTCGGCGAAAACGATGGCGCGCCCGTGTTGCCACAGCGGCTTAAACATCCGGCTGGCGGCGGCGGTTTCCACTCGCGCGTTAATCAGCGGGGTTTTATGCCACCACTGCGGCGCATAGCCCCAGTGGACAGGGTCGAGATGCAACAGATCGTCGCGCTGGTTCAGCAGCAGCACGCGCGTGCCGGGCGCTACGTTATAGCGCGCCAGCGGCTCTGGATCGAAAGCGATATCACGCTCGCTCGTCTCATCAAGCGCCGTAAGGTATGCTTCACGGCTTAATGTCTGGGCAAATCTGCCGCACATAGCAGGCTCCGGTTAACAGGCTTTACCGAAGTATAGGGCAGGAACCGCGCGCCCTCCCGGCGGGGAGGGCGCAGAGGGTTATTTCTGGATGAGATAACGGATGGTCGGGCCATCCTGCTGGATATCCAGCACCGTATAGCCGTGGTTGCGGGCGTCTAAAGGAATGTTATTGATAGACTGCGGGCAGTCGCTGATCACTTCCAGTATTTCGCCTTTTTTCAGCTGCGGCAGCGCTTCAAGCGTGGCGACAGCCGGGTAAGGGCAGGGCTCGCCGGACATATCCAGGCGATAATCAGGGGTAATGGCGTTCATGCGCCCTCCTTAACAGCAGCAACGGTGGTAGCAGGTTTCTGACGGCGGAAAAAGCGTTTCTCCTGCGCAATGACCAGCATCAGCGCGGCAAAGAGCAGCAGATACGTCACCAGCAGCCCGCCAAGCGGGCCGAACGTATTCAGCAGGTTGATTTTATCCCAGTTAGTGGCAAGCGACGGCGCGAGGTCGTCCCAGAAATAGGCCAGCACGGTCGAGCCTATCACGTTGCCAAGCCCCACCCACCAGTAGTGCACCTGACCTTCCACGGCGCGATACATCCAGCCGGTTTCACAGCCGCCCGCCAGCACAATACCGAAGCCGAACAGCAGCCCGCCCAGCACCGCATTCGGGCCGGCCCACATGATTTTCGGCTCGGCGCCCAGTTGCACATAGCTGAAAATACCGATGGCGCTGACCGCCATACCGAAAATAATCGCTTTGGCCATATGGGTGCGGCCGGTTATCCACATATCGCGAAACGCCGAGGTAAAGCAGATCTGGGCGCGTTCGATAAGCAGGCCGAAACCGACGCCAAACAGCATCGCCAGACCCAGTTTCGGCGCGTTCATTGCGGTGAGCAGCGCCCAGCCTACCATCCCCGCGAACACCAGCATCCCGATGCGAAAGCGGCGCTTTGCCTGGTCCGGCTTTTGCGTCAGCGGCGCGGCGGCGCTCACTTTCTGCATTTTCACCGGAATACGAAACAGCGGCAGCAGGGTAAAGCGCGCGCCGAACCACGAGCCGATGGCCGTCGCCAGCGCGAAAAACCACGCGTGCAGGGAGAATTGCGGAATGCCGGTAAAGAACGCCGCCAGGTTACAGCCCATCGCCAGACGCGCGCCGAAGCCCGCGATAATGCCGCCCGCCACCGCCTGGATAATGCGGATGCGGTGCTGCGGCATACGTAGCTTCACATTGTTCGCCCACAGCGCCGCTGCAAAGCAGCCGCCAAACATCCCGATGATCATCATCCCGTCGATGCGGGTGAGCGGGGTGCCTTCCAGATGAATCAGCTTATAGTAGCCCCAGGTTTCGGCGTGAACGCCAAAGAGCTGTAAGAGCTGTCCGCCCCAGCGGGTGAATTCGCCGGTGACGGCCCAGAAGGTGCCGGTTATCCCGAAATAGTAAGTGGAGAGGATGCCTGCGGCGATTACGGCGGGCAGCGGGGCCCAGAAACGAATGAGGTATTGCTGTTTAAAGTCGTGCCATGACATGAATTTTAGCCTCTGAACTCAGACGGAACTAAAAGGCGCCGCGCGGGCGCCAAAAGAAGCCCGCATATTACGCCGCTGGCGGCTTTCGCACAGCAAAAATTCGGCAAAAGTGAATCTGGATCAATTCCTGCGGCGCGGCGTTGGGGTGGAAGCGTTAACGCTTTAATGCCACAATCTTTTTTTCTTCACGGGCAGGACAAACGATGAAAAAAATCGCACTGGGATTGATGATGCTGGGACTGAGCGGATGCGTTCAGGTGGAGAATTATAACGACGTGGTGAAAACGCCGCCGCCGGCGGGGCTTGCGGGGTACTGGCAGTCGAAAGGGCCGCAGAGCGAGCTGGTGAGCCCGGAAGCGATGGCGAGCCTGGTGGTGACGGCCGACGGCGATACGCTTGATTGCCGTCAGTGGCAGCGGGTGATAGCGCTGCCCGGCAAGCTGATGCGGCGCGGCGATGCGCTTTATAACGTGACCAGGAAGCTGGAGGTTTATAAGCTCGCGCGCGAAGGCGACACGCTGGAGTACGCGGGGATGACGCTTGTGCGCGTGGACCGTCCGACGGCCGAGTGCGCGGATTTCCTCGCCAAAAATCCGCTGGACACGCCGCTGCCGTAACCGTGTGTTGGCAGTGAAAATGCGCCTGGCGCGTATATGCGTGCCGGGCTTTTTTATGGGCGCCGGGTGGCGAGTGCGCCTGCGCTTACCCGCCCTGCGGGCTGGAGTATTTTTGTAGGGTGGGTAAGCGTAAGCGCACCCACCCTCAGGCGAAACACCCACCCTCAGGCCAGACACCCGCTTCACACATCACACTACAATTTTTACGTTCCCGGACGGGAGAAAAGCGCAGGGCCGTGGTTTTAACGCCACGGCCCTGGATGACAGGAAATTATTGATTCAGATCGTTTGGCATCAATACGTTGCCGGAAAGATTACCGTAGGCTGTCACCAGGGATTTCTGATTGCCGTTCTGCTCTATTAAAACGCGCAAATCTTCCATGCGCGCCTGAAGTTTAATTCTTAGCTCGGCTTCGTTGGCCAGCACCTTCGTCAGCAGGTCACGCGCTTTCTCATGAAACACGCTGTTGTCCGGCTCAATCGGGTTACGGGCAATCGCCTCGACCAGGGTGACGTATTTTACTTCCTGTTCAATCAGCTCATCCCACTGTCCTGAATTCGCCAGGCTGAGCATGGTATTACTAAGCGCGTAAAGCGCCTGCCAGTTATTTAGGGATGAGATGAAATCATTCATCAATAGGTTTCCTGCGCGAGAGTGTTGCCGGGACCAATCTGCTTCCAGGCGTCAGCAATATTGGTCATCAGGGTTTCGACTTCATTGATGGCATCAACATCGTTACGCAGGTTCGCATGCAGTAAACGTCGCACCATATATTCATAAAGCGAGGCCAGGTTTTGGGGTAAATCACCGCCAATATCCATATTCAGGCCGGCCTTAAGTCCGTTATCAATAATGTTGATGGCTTTGGTCAGGGCCTGACCTTTCGCCTGCGTGTCGCCCTGTTCAATAAACAGACGCGCGCGGACAAGGGCACTGAGTGCCCCGTCAAACAACATTACGACCAGCTGGTGTGGACTTGCGCTCATTACCGCACTTTCCAGGCCCACCTGCTGGTAGGCCTGAACACCAGAGCTATTGTACATATCCGTTCCTTAACTGCTTGAAGAGGAGAACTGTTTAGTCAGGTACGTTGAGGTGCTGTTCAGTTTGCTCACCAGGGAGTCCAGGTTGCTAAACTGCGCCTTATAACGCGCCATGGTGGCTTCGATTGAAGCTTCCATCGAGGTATAGCGTTTATCCAGCGATTTCAGCGTGTCGTTAATACTGTCTTTCGCGTTCTGAATCACCCCTTCTTTGCCCGTCGTGGTGCTGAGCATTGAGGTCAGGGTGTTATTCATCTGCGTAGCCAAACCGGTGGTTTTACCGTCACCCACAAAGTACGCCTGAACGGCGTCCGGGTTTTCGTTCAGCGCTTTGGTCAGCTTCGCATCGTCAATTTTCAGTACGCCGGCGGCGCCATCAGCGGCCAGAACCGGATCCTGCGTCACGCCGAGCTGCGCCAGAATAGCGACGCTGCCGCTCTGCACCTGCGTCAGCGTACTGCGCAGCTGAGACTGGATAGAACGTACGTTACTGTCGCCAATCAGCGCGCCGTTGCTGGAGGACTGGGTGTCGCCCTTATCAACTTTGACGTATTTGGTCACAGAAGCGATGGTGGACTGCAGCGAGTTGTACGCGGTAACCCAGTCGGTGACCGCCTTTTTGTTGGCGTCGGTCGCGCGGGTCACAGAGAGCGTTTCGTTAGCGGTGCTCTGCGCTTTCAGCGTCAGGGTGGTGCCCGGCAGGGCATCGGAAATGACGTTGGTGGAACGCTCGATCTCGATATCGTTCACCACCACTTTGGCGTTCTGAGAGGCCGTCTGGATGGAGAGCGCGCCGGTTTTAGTGCTGGAATCGAAGCCGATAATGCCCTGCAGGGTATCGTCGCCGGTGACCGTTACGGTCATGTCATTGGTGGTGCCGGTGGTTTTGGAGGTCAGCATCAGGCGGAAATCGCCGTCAGAGGCCTTAATCACGCTCGCAGAGACATTACCGCCCGCTTTGTTGATAGCTTTCGCAATGCCGTTCAGCGACGTATCGCCATCAGCCAGAGAAACGGTCAGCGGTTTTGAGGTGCCCGGCTGGCTGATGGTGACGGTACGGGTGGTGCCCGTTGTGGCCCCCAGCTGCGTGGTGCTGCTGGCGATAGAGCCGGAGGTCAGCACCTGGGCTTTCGCCATCTGTTTCACGTTAACGGTGTAGTCACCGGTCATCGCATCACTGGTGGTGGTCGCGGCAAACGCGGTATTGGTGCTGCTGACCGACGTGGAGTTCCATGTTGCGGTTTTACCAAGGGTCGCTGTCGCGGTTTGCAGGCTCTGCAGCGAGCTTTGCAGCTTACTGTAGGCGCTCAGCTGCGTGTTATAAGCACTCTGCTGTTTCGTGATAACCGTCAGTTTGGTTTGTTCTGCCGCTTCCAGCTTGTCATACAGATCGGCAAGCCCAAGATTCGAGCCTACCCCGAGATTACTGATTGTAGCCATGCGTGATTTCCTTGAAGTCGATGGTCGTTTCAGTCTCTTATCGGCGACGCAAAGCAAAAGTTTACTCCCGGCGGCAAAAAAATGATCCCAGGAATAGATGACGCAGACGCAGGCTATTGAACCGATAGCCTGCCTTAAGCGAAATATTCCCCTTCTTTATATGTCTGGAAAAAAGTCTGCAAAAAAGAGCAATGGCGCATTAATAAAAGGGAAAATGCAGCCAGAATTTATTTATACAATACATAAGAAAAATCTTAGTTCCGAGACTTATAAAAAGACATTAAATAAAATAAACCTTTAATAAACAATAACATGTAAATTTTTTGAGTTTGTTTCTAAAGTCTTTTTAAGAAGCGTCGATAACCTTGTTGACGGTGAGAGACGCCGTGAGTGTTAGGCACCGAACCTAAACCCAATTTTTGAAGGAATTAAATTATGTCAGTTATCAATACTAACCTTTTGTCCCTGACCACTCAGACCAACCTGAACAAATCTCAGTCTGCTCTGGGCACTGCTATCGAGCGTCTGTCCTCTGGTCTGCGTATCAACAGCGCGAAAGACGACGCTGCTGGCCAGGCGATTGCTAACCGTATGACCTCTCAGGTTAAAGGTATGACCCAGGCTGCTCGTAACGCAAACGACGGCATCTCCCTGGTTCAGACCGCTGAAGGTAACCTGAACGAAATCAACACCAACTTACAGCGTATCCGTGAGCTGGCTGTTCAGGCTGCGAACGACACCAACGGTTCTACCGACCTGACTTCCATCAACACGGAAATCACTCAGCGTCTGTCTGAAATCGACCGTATCGCTGGTGGTGCTAACTTCAACGGCAAAAAACTGCTGGACGGTTCTGTAAGCACCGCTCTGAAAATTCAGGTTGGCGCTGGTACTTCTTCTAACGATACCATCTCCATCGACAGCAACGCCCTGATCAACGCGACTTCTGGTACTCTGGACTCTAGCCTGAGCACCTCTATCGCAGACAACTCCACCGCTCAGGCTGTGATTTCTGCTGCTGATGCTGCTATCGCTAAGATCGATACCGCGCGTTCTAACATGGGTGCGATTCAGAACCGTTTTGAATCTACCATCAACAACCTGAACAACTCTATCAACAACCTGTCTGCGGCACAGTCCCGTATTCAGGACGCTGACTACGCGACCGAAGTTTCTAACATGTCTCGCGCTCAGATCCTGCAACAGGCTGGTACTTCTGTACTGTCTCAGGCAAACCAGGTTCCGCAGTCCATGCTGTCCCTGCTGCGTTAATAGACGCTCAAGCTTTCAAAAAGGTTGCTGGAAACAGCAACCTTTTTTTTGCCTGTTAGTTATCGGCCTTCTCCTTAAATGCAATCTCCAAAATAAGCCGCTATTCGCAGGGTTTTTCCCTCCATTATGCCTGCGCGCCCGATGTTACCCTTTCAGGAAAGCTTCCTCTTTGCGTGCCGCGAACGGGAATAATCTCCAGGTTGCGACAGATATGGCCGGGTTGACTGGCAAAACGCCGTCGCGCGTTGCAATTAATGATGAGTTAAAACCGATGAATCAGTTTGCCCAGTGTCGTGCAATGCACCAGTACTATCGTGACATCTTCACCCGCAATATTTATCTCCCTGAAGCGGATGTGATGCCGTCCCACCTTGTGGCGGAAGTGCTGCACTTCTGGAGCACCGATTACGCGGCGATGGAGCCTGCCATCATGGCGGCGCCAACCCCACCCGATCTTGATGAAGAAAAAGCGCTGGCGATTAAGCATCTGCTGTGCGCGGCGACGCTTGCCAACCAGGCTTTCGACAGCAAAAAGCAGGGCCATCAGGTGGCCGCGGTAGACGGTTTCAGCGAGCAGGTGACGGCGCATGTCGTCGAAGCGCTTCAGCGTGACGATTCGGTCAATTTTGTGGTGGTCGCCATTCAGCTGCTGTTTCGCGTGGGCGAAATCGACGGCGCGGTGTTTTTAATTTCCAACCACCTGTCAAACCTCAGTACCAGCGCGCCGGTTTTGAAAATTCTGCTGCTCATTTGCCTGATGGAAGAAGACTACAACCAGGCGCAGGTCGTGATTCAGGCGCTGACGGCGGATTCTGCCTTAATAGAAGAAGAGTCGCTGGTGCTGCTGATGATCGTCTGCGGCATTTATAAGCTCGGCGGCTGCCCGGATTCCTTTATCGATTTTCGCCCGTTGACCGAACCGCTGCCGCTGCCGGACTACAGCCGTTATACCTGGCACATCCCGAAAGCGGCGACCGGCAATACCACCGTGCTGGTCTCCTGCGATCCGAAATATTTCTTCAATCACGCCCAGGCGCTGGTGGCCTCGGTCTATGAAACAAACGGCACGGCGCTGGATGTGCATCTGCACATCTATAACTGCGACGCGCGCTGCGAAGCCCGCGTGCATGAGATGCAGGCGGCGTTCCCTGGGCTGAACCTTTCTCTTAGCAGCGAAATCATCACGCCGGTGCGCGGGATTAACGTGCATTTCGCCTCGCGCCGTTTTGTCTTTCTGCGCCATGCGCTGGAGCAGTTCGACGCGCCGGTTATTTTGCTGGACGCCGACTGCCTGGTACGCCAGCCGTGGGCCGACGTGCATGCGGGCCTTGACGACGCCGACCTTATCCTTACCTGCAGCAACGGGGCCCCGCTCTGGGAGCGCGTGCTGGGCGGCTTTATCTATGCCCGGCCGACAGAGGCGAATTGCCGCTATCTGGATATCGTGGCCCGGTTTATCGACCGCAACCTGGCGGCGGAAAACAACGAATGGTTCCTCGATCAGGTGGCGCTCTCCTTTGCGCTCGACACGCTGCCTGCGGTAGAGCAGATGCGGATCCGCCGCGAAGAGGCCGCGCGTCTTATCAGTATTAACCACACGGCGGACGCCTTCAGCTGGGTAGTGACCACCTCCAAAGAGGGTATTGGCACTTATAACGATTACAAAACCAGCCTGATGGCGAAATACCTCGCCGCATAAGCTCTGGACTTTATAAAACGGATGAATGATGTGAAGACGCTCTACCCGGAACACCGCATTAGCCCTGTCGCCCTGCACGCCAGCGCCGCGCTTAACCATGTGGCGGCGGCGTCGCCTGCGTTCGCGCGGGTGCTGGAGATTGGCTGTGGGGCAGGCGAGGCGCTGATCGCGCACGCCCGCGCCTGGCCGAACAGTATCGCGCTCGGTATCGACCTTGATGAGGCGCGTATCGGCGAAGGGCAGCGACAGATCCAGGCAAGCGGCCTTAACAATATCGAACTGTTCGCCGCAGGGCTTGGCGATCTGCTGGCGGTATCGCCGGGCGAATTCGACTACATCATCATTCACGGCCTCTTTTCGCGCACCGACGCAGACACGCGCGACATCCTGCTGCGCTGGTGCCGTCAGCATCTCTCCGCGCAGGGGATTATTGCGTATCACGCGGCGCTTGCGGAGAACCGCGACGACGCCACCCTTCGCGACGCGCTCGCGTTTCACTGCCAGCGTGCCGCAACTCACAATGAAAAGCTCGCCTCGGCGCGCGCCATGCTCGGGTATCTGGCGATGACGCTGCCGGACGGCGCGCTGAAAACCCAGGTGCTGGAGGCGGAAGCGCTGGACGATGCATCGCTGATGCAGCGCTATCCGGCCAGCGACGCGGCGGCGAGCGACTACACCGATTTCGCCCGCGAAATGCAGGCGCTGGATCTGGCGTGCATCGGCGATGCGCTCCCGCAGACCGAGCTTGCCGCGTCCTGGGGCGAACGCCAGCAGCAGCTCCATGCCATGATCGCGGGGCAGAGCGATCGCCACAGCGCGCGCCAGTATCTCGACTTCGCGGTCAACCGCCGCGAGCGTTTCACCCTGCTGTGCGCCACAGGCGCGGCAGAGCCGTCGTTCGTGCCGGATCTGGCTGTCCTTGAGTCGCTGCACTGGGCCGGCAACTTCACCCGCGTTTTCACAATTAACGGGCAAGTGGTCAGCGGCCATATTTCACAGTCCGGCGTGCCGGTGCGTACAGAAAACCCGGTAACGCTGCAAATTCTCGACCTGCTGGCGGGCGCCTGGCCGATGAGCCTGAGCGTCGACCAGCTGGTCTTTAACTGCCGCCTGCCGGAGCGTCCGGGCGACGACACCCGCAAGCTGGTGCTGGAATCGCTGCGCGATCTGTTTCTCAATAACCTCGACGGGCTGCACTGGAGTGCGGCGCCGGGGCCCTATAATCTCGCGGAAAACGACATTCTGGCACCGGTTGCGCCGCTACCTGAGACCGACGAAGAGACCCGCGTGCTGAACTTGTGGGGCGAGGCGGTTACCGTCGCGCCCGCGCACTGGCGCTGGCTGCGCGATGGCATGTGCGCGACCGATGACGAGGCGTGGGCGAGTTTTACCGCGCTGCGCATTCGCGGCGTGCTGAACGGCTCGCCGCTGGCCTGGAAAAACGCCATTCAGCCGTTTCTGCGCACCGGCAAAGTGGCCTGGCTGAAACAGTGCCTGAATACGCTGCTGCTGTTAAGCGTCAGCGAGCGGCGCGGCGGCCTGCTGCAAAGCGAAACCAATATGGACGCCGACAGCCAGACCGACAGCGTCAAAATGGATGCCGTCTATGAAGAGGCGAACCGGCTGATTGGCAAAGGAATGGCGAAAGAAGCGCGCGAGTATACCCGCGAGTTGCTGGCGCAGGATCCGCAGAATATGCATGTCCTGCGCTGCTACTCGCGCACCTGCGTGCTGACCGGCGCGTGGGACGAGGCGCTGGAGGCGCTCTGCCGCCTGATGGGCCATTACTTTTCCAGCCTCGACATCTATTACGATCTGGCGACGGCGCTGCAAAAAACGCTCGATCACTTCAACGCCCGTAAAGTGGTGCGCGGCCTGCTGCGTCTCGATGAGAAAAACGCCGGGTTCTGGAACTCGCTCGGTACGCTTTATCACGCGCGCGGCGATATGACGCTTGCGGAAAAATGCGCCCGCGAGGCGTTTCGCTTCCAGCCGCGTAACCCGCGCTATCTGGCGATGATGGGCGTGGTGCTGAGCGATAACCAGAAGCTCGACGAAGCGCGTTACTTCCTGGAAAAATCCCTTGAGATAGCGCCGCAGGATTTCGACTGCTTCACCAGCCTGCTGTTTGTACTGACCCATGACAATCGCGTCAGCGCACAGGAGCTGCTGGCGAAGCACCGCGAATATGGCGAGCGCGTCACCGCCCACGCCGTACGTTGCGCGCTCGATCTGCCGCTCAATAATGTGAAAGATCCGAACCGCAAACTGCGCGTCGGGTTTGTTTCAGGCGATCTGCGCACGCATCCGGTCAGCAACTTTCTGCTGCCGTTCTGGGCGTCGTTTGACCGCACGCAGTTTGAGCTGGTGGGCTATAACGCCGCGCCGATGCATGACGAGGTGACGGATCATCTGCGCGCGGGCGCCGTACTGTGGCGCGACGCGTATCAGTTAAGCGATCGCGAGCTGGCGCGCCAGATCAACGACGATGGCGTGGACATTCTTATCGATCTCTCCGGGCATACCACCTGGACGCGACTGCCGATGTTCGCGCTGCGTCCGGCGCCGCTGCAAATGACCTGGATTGGCTACCCCGGCACCACCGGCGTGCCGGCGATGGATTACCGCCTGCTCTCCTCGACGCTGGCAAGCCCGCCGGGCATGACCGAGCAGTTTACCGAACAGATCCTCTGGGTGCCGATGCGCAAAATTTTCGAGCCGCATCCGCAAAGCCCGGACGTTAACTCGCTGCCGGCGCTGCGTAACGGCCATCTGACGTTCGCGAGCTTCAACCGCCCGAAAAAAGTCAACGATGACGTGCTTGAGCTCTGGGCGCAGATCCTGGTGCGCGAACCGAGCGCGAAGCTGCTGATGGGCTTTATGGCCGATGACGAGATGATAGCGATGATGACGCGCCGCCTGACGCATTTCGGCGCGCGCCCGGAACAGCTCATTTTCAGAACGCGTACCGGGCTTATCGAGTATCTCGAATACCACCATCACATCGATATTTTGCTCGACGCCTTCCCGTATACCGGCGGCACCACCACCAACCACGGCGCGTGGATGGGCGTTCCTACGCTCACGCTCTGCGGCGAAACGATGGCGGGGCGTCAGGGCGTGGACATTATGAACGGCTATGGATTGCCGGAATTCGTGGCGAACGATAAAGCGGACTACGTCGAAAAAGCGCTCTCCTGGCAGGGCCGCTTTGAGGAACTGAACGCGATTCGCCTCTCTATGCGCAGCCGCATCCCGACCGATAACGCCGACGGGTTCCGGGTGGCCGACACCTTTGAAAAAGGGCTGCGCGAAGCGTGGAAAATTTACTGTACCGGAGAGGCGCCGCGTTCGTTCTTCGTCGAGGAATAACGCGTCGCGACGGCATCACCCATACCGGCCGGGGCCGGAAACGTTTGGTGTAAAACACCGAGGTGTACTATGCAAAATCTTTTTGTCACCAGCCCGCTGCTTCCGCCGCTGGAAGAGTTTATCCCGTATCTTGAGCAGATCTGGGAAAACAAATACCTGACCAACGGCGGCCCGTTTCATCAGGAGCTGGAAACCCGGCTCGCTGAGTATCTCGGCGTGGAACACCTCTGCCTGTTTTCCAACGGCACGCTGGCCTTGCTGACCGCGCTTCAGGCGCTGCGCATTACGGGCGAAGTGATCACCACCCCGTATTCGTTCGTCGCCACCTCGCATTCGCTGCTGTGGAATGGCCTGACGCCGGTTTTCGCCGATATCGATCCGGTCACCTGCAACATCGATCCGAACAAAATCGAACAGCTGATAACGCCAGCGACCTCGGCTATCCTGCCGGTCCACTGCTACGGCCTGCCGTGCGATGTCGACAAAATTCAGTCCATCGCCGACGCCTGGGGTCTGAAGGTTATCTATGACGCCGCGCATGCGTTCGGCGTAAAGAAAAACCACCAGAGCATCCTGAACTGCGGCGATCTGTCGATCCTGAGCTTCCATGCCACCAAAGTTTTCAACACCTTTGAGGGCGGGGCGATCATCTGCCCGGACGCGCGCATGAAACAGCGCATCGACTACCTGAAAAACTTCGGCTTCGCCGGGGAAACGACCGTGGTCGCGCCGGGTATCAACGCCAAAATGAACGAAGTGCAGGCGGCCTTTGGCCTGGTGCAGCTTGGGCATATCGATAAAGCGCTGGCGAATCGCGCGGCTATCCACGACCGCTACTGCGAATGGCTGGCCGATATCCCTGGCATCGAAACCTTCAGCGCGCCGGATGACGTGGAGTGGAACCACTCTTACTTCCCGATCCGCGTGAACGAGGAGTTCCCGGTAAGCCGCGACGCGCTCTATGAAGCGCTGAAAGCCGAAAACATTTATTCGCGCCGCTATTTCTACCCGCTGATCAGCGCGTTCTCCATGTACCGCCATCTGCCGTCGGCGCAGCCGCAGCACCTGCCGATCGCCACCGGTATCGCCGAGCGCATCCTGTGTCTGCCGATTTTCCCGGATCTGACCGAAGACGATCAGCGCCGCGTGGTGGATGCCATCCGCGCGCAGGCCGCGCTGGGGCTTGCGGAGAAAGTGGCATGAAGCTTGGCATTTACGGCGCAGGCGGGTTAGGGCGCGAGGTGCTGATGCTGGCGCGCGCCATTAACCAGTGCACGTCGCGCTGGAGCGAGATTTTCTTTATTGACGATGTGACCGACGCGCAGGAGGTCTACGGCGCGTCGGTGGTGCGTTTCGACGCGCGCCCGGCAGAGTGCGAAGTGGCTATCGCTATCGGCGAACCCGCGCTGCGTCAGCGCCTGGCGCAGAAGCTCTCAGGCGTCGCGCCACTCGCGACGCTCATTCACCCGAATGTCGATGTTCCGTCGCAAAGCGAGATCCGCCCCGGCGCGATCCTCTGCGACGGCGCGCTGATCTCCTGCGGCGTGACGATCGGCGAAAACGTGCTGATCCAGCCGCGCGCCTGCGTCGGCCATGACTGCGCTATCGGCGCGTACAGCGTCGTCTCAAGCCTGGTGGCGCTCGCGGGACACTGTGAAGTGGGCGAGCGCGTGTTTATCGGTATGAACAGTTGCGTAAAAGAGCAGACCCGCATCGGCGATGACGCCATCGTCGGCATGGGCTCTGCGGTATTCAGCGACGTGGCGGACGCCACGATCGTACTGGGCAACCCGGCCAGGGCGATGCGCCAGAACACCCAGGGCAAGGTGTTTAAATAAGCGCCGCGACAGAACATTTTTTATCTGGAGTATGACCATGACTAACTTAGCGAAGTACAACACCATTTTTATGGAAACGTTTGAAGTGCCGGAAGAGGTGCTCGCGGATTACAAATATCAGGACACCCCGTCCTGGGATTCCGTCGGCCACATGACCATGATCGCCGCACTGGAAGAAACCTTCGACATCATGATGGATACCGAAGACATCATCGATTTCTCCTCGTGGCAGAAAGGTAAAGAGATCCTGCAAAAATACGACGTAGAAATCGCCTGATATGACGGAGGTCAGCATGCTGCTCGCAGGAAAAAATGCGGTAATTACCGGCTGTCTGCAGGGGATCGGCAACGCCACGATGGTCGCTTACGCGCGCCACGGGGCGAATATCTTCGCCTGCGTTCAGCAGGAAGACGCGGCGTTCAGCGCGCAAATCGCTGAACTCGCTTCGCAATACGGCGTGACCATCACGCCGGTTTGCTTTGATCTGCTGGACGATGCGTCCATCAAGCAGGCCGCGATGGCGATTCAGAAAGCGAAAGTGCCGGTGGATATCCTGGTGAACGTGGCGGGCGTGACGCTCGACGCGCTGTTCCCGATGGTCACCATGGAGCAGCTGCACAAGACCTTCGCCATCAACTTCTTTTCACAGATGGTGTTCACCCAGTATCTCACCCGCCTGATGCTGCGCAATAAACGCGGCAGCATCATTAACATCGCGAGTATTTCCGGCCTCGACGGCAACAGCGGTCAGCTCGCCTACGCGGCCTCGAAAGCCGCGATGGTGGCGGCGACCAAAACGCTTTCCATTGAGCTGGCGCCGCAGGGCATTCGCGTGAACGCGGTGGCGCCAGGCGTTATCGCCACGCCGATGACCGAAAACCTTGCAAGCGACGTGGTGGACAGCAAGCTGGCGCAGAGCGCCCTGCGCCGTACCGGACGGGCGGACGAAGTGGCCGACACGCTGGTATGGCTCGGCTCAGACGCGGCAAGCTACGTGACGGGCCAGGTGGTGCGCGTCGACGGCGGGATCGGCTATTAAAAGGGGAAGCCCATGTTGTTAAAAGAGAAAAACGTCATTATCACCGGTTGCGCGCGCGGTATCGGGCGCGCGATGGTGGAGGCTTTCGCCGCCGAAGGCGCGTGCATTTACGCCCATGCGCGCAGCGAAACGCCGGAATTTCTGGCCGACATGGCGGCGCTTGCCGAACGTTACCAGGTCGAGATCTGGCCGCTGTGCTTCGATCTGACCGATAACGACGCGATGAAAGGCGCGGTTAAACGCCTGATGAGCGACAAACGACAGCTGCATGCGCTGGTGAACAACGCGGGCGTCACCTGGAACGCGCTGTTCCAGATGACCACGATGCAGGCGCTGCGTGAGCAATTCGAAGTGAACTTCTTCTCGCTGTTCAGCTTTACCCAGATGGTGTCAAAACTGATGACCCGTCAGCGTTTCGGCAGCATTGTGAATATCGCCTCGACCGCCGCCGAAGACGGCAATGCCGGTAAAGCGGCTTATGGCGCGGCCAAAGCGGCGGTCGTCGCGCTGACCCGCACCATCGCCACGGAACTGGGCGAGCAGGGCATTCGCGCCAACTGCATCGCGCCGGGCATGACCGAAACAGACATGCTCTCCACGATGCCGGATTACATTATCGAAGAGACCCGTAACGGCACCGATCTGCGCCGCCTCGGCGCGCCGCAGGAGATAGCCGCCGCCGCCGTCTGGCTGGCGTCCGATCTCTCGTCCTACGTGACCGGCCAGACGCTGCGCGTTGACGGCGGTCTGCGATGAACGCCCGCGTCGGTAAGCTCGCCCTCGACGCGCGCGCCATCCGTCAGTCGATTATTCGCACCGCCAGCGCGGCGCCGGTAGACGGCGTGCATCTTGGCCCGGCGCTCTCGATGGTGGAGATCGCCGCCGCGCTGTATGGCGCGGTGATGCGCTTTGATCCGAAGAATATGGCGTCGATGGCGCGCGACCGTTTTCTGCTCAGTAAAGGCCATGCGGCGCTGGCGCTCTACGCCACGCTGCACCACTACGGCGTGCTGAGCGACGAAGAACTGGCGACGTTCGATCACAGCGGCTCGCGCTTTCCGGCGCTGACGCCAATGAACCCGCCGCTCGGGATTGATTTCGCGGGCGGCTCGCTCGGCATGGGCGTCGGTTACGCCTGCGGCGCGGCGCTGGCGCAGCGTCTGCGCGGCGAAAGCTGGCGTCATTACATCGTGCTCGGCGACGGCGAGTGCAATGAAGGCTCGGTCTGGGAAAGCGCGTTTTTCGCCGCCCAGCAGGGGCTGGATCAGCTTACCGCTATCGTTGACTGCAACGGTTTTCAGTCCGACTGGTCCTGCGAGCAGACGATAAAAATGGATTTCCCGGCGCTGTGGGCCGCCTGCGGCTGGCACGTGGAAACCTGCGACGGCCACGATATCGCGGCGCTGCTGGCCGCGCTCGACGCGCCGTCGCACGGCAAGCCGAAAGCGATTGTGGCGCGCACCGTGAAAGGCAAAGGGGTGTCGTTTATGGAGCATAACAACGCGTTTCACCGCGCGCGTCTGTCGGCGGCCCAGCGCGACGCCGCGCTCGCCGAACTGGAGGCACACGCATGAGCCTGACGATTACGCCTGCCGAGATCCGCGCCTGGTCCATGATGGGCACGCGCGGCACCTTTGGCGTCACGCTGTTAAAGCTTGCCGAAGAGAACCCGGCGCTGGTCGGCCTGACCGCCGATCTCGCCATCACCTCCGGGATGGAGCGCTTTAGCAGCACCTATCCGGAGCGCTTTTTTAACCTCGGCATCGCCGAGCAGAATTTAATCGGCGTGGCGGCGGGCATGGCCTCTCAGGGGCTGGTGCCGTTCGCCACCACGTTCGCCAATTTCGCGGCGCTGCGCGCCTGCGAGCAGATGCGCCACTATCTCGGCTACTTACAAGAGAACGTTAAAGTGGTGGGGCTGGCCTCCGGTTTTGCGATGGGGATGTTCGGCACCACGCATTACGGCATTGAAGATATCGCCACGCTGCGTGCGATTTCAGGGCTGACCATTCTTTCGCCCGCCGACGCGACGGCGACGGCGCAACTGACCGAACTGGCCGCGCGCCATCACGGTCCGGTCTATCTGCGCCTGACCGGCGGGATGCGCACGCCGGTGGTCTACCGGGAGCAGGCCGTGTTTGAGCTCGGTAAAGCGATGCGCCTGCGTGACGGCGACGATATCGCGCTGGTCGCCACCGGCAGCATGGTCGCGGTGGCGCTGAAAGCCGCCGATGCGCTGGAAGCTCACGGGCTGCGCTGCGCGGTCGTTGATATGCACACCATCAAACCGCTCGACACCGACACGCTTAAGAGCCTGTTCGGCAGCCGTCTGCTGGTGACGCTGGAAGAACACAGCGTCGTGGGCGGCCTTGGCGGCGCGGTGGCGGAGTATCTCGCTGAACAGGGCGGGGCGCCGCGCCTGCTGCGTCTTGGCATTCCTCAGGGCTACGGCCCGGCGGGCGAATACGCCTGGATGCTGGAGCAGTGCGGCCTGACCGCGCCACAGGTAACACAACAGATTCTGGACGCGGTGTTATGAATGCTGTGCCTTTCTGGCAACTGACACAGGCGCCGCGCGATGCCGTGGCGCTGATTGAAGACGGCGGGGCGACGCTCTCATACGGCGAGCTGGCTGACCGCGTGACGCAGGTGCGCGCGCATCTGCCCGCTCGCGCGCTGATGTTCTGCTTTTGCGAAAACAGCGCGGCGTCGCTGACCGGTTATCTGGCGGCGCTGAACGCCCGCGCGGTGCCGGTGATGCTCGACGGTCAACTCGATGAGACGCTGGCTGATGCGCTGCTGGCGCGCTGGCGGCCGGGTTTTCTCTGGCTGCCGGAAGGCCGCGCGTGGCCGGGCGAGGTGCTGCTGCGCCACAACGGTTATCAGCTTATCGCCACCCATGAGCCGGCACCGGCGATGGACGACGCGCTGGCGCTGCTGATAACCACTTCCGGCTCGACCGGCAGCCCGAAGCTGGTGCGCCAGAGCTATGAGAATCTCCTCAGTAACTGCGCCAGCATTTGCGACTATCTGGCTATAGACGCGAACGAGCGTCCGCTGGTCTATCTGCCGATGAATTATGTGTATGGCTTATCGGTTATCCATTCCCACCTGGCGCAAGGGGCGACGTTGCTGATGACCCGCAGCGGCCCGGTGCAGCCGGGCTTCTGGGCGTTCGTAAAAAGCCAGCAGGCCACGTCGCTCGCGGGCGTGCCTTATACTTTCGAAATGCTCAATAAGCTGCGCTTTATGCGCATGACGCTCCCCTCGCTGCGCACGTTAACGCAGGCGGGCGGTAAGCTTTCCACGGCGCTGCATGAGGCGTTCGCCGCCTGGGCGCAGGAGCAGGGCAAGCGTTTCGTGGTGATGTATGGCGCGTCGGAAGCCACCTCGCGGATGGGCTATTTGCCTGCGGAGCACGCGGCAACCATGGCGGGCGCGATGGGAGTGGCTATTCCGGGCGGGCGCTTTACGCTTGAAGATGAGAACGGCGCGGAAATTACCGCGGCGCAGGAAACCGGCGAGCTTATCTATTATGGCCCGAACGTTTGTCCTGGCTACGCGCAAACGCGCGAGTGCCTGGCGCGCGGCGATGATTTTAAAGGGCGGCTCGCGACAGGCGATCTGGCCCGCCGCGACGACAACGGCGTTTATACCATCGTCGGGCGCAAAAAACGGTTCCTGAAAGTGTTCGGCAATCGCGTCGGGCTGGATGAGCTGGAACAACTGGTGAAAAACCAGTTTGTTGGGCTGGAGTGCGCCACGGGCGGCGTCGATGACCGTATTACGCTGTTTCTCACCGATGAAACCCAGGCCGAAACGGTAAAAAGCTGGCTGGCGCAGACCTGCCAGTTACATCACAGCGCGTTTCGCGTGGTGATCCTGGACGCGATTCCGAAAAACGCGGCCGGAAAAACGCTTTACGCACAACTGGAGGCGCTCAGTGCTTGATTACGCGCAGTGGTTACAGCAACCCCCTTATTCGCTGGCGCGCGATGAAAAGCGCGCGCTGATGACGCAGCGCCTGCAATGGCTGACGGACCATCACCGCGCGCACTGCGCGCCGTACCGCGCCATGCTTGACGGCCTCGGCGTGGATGTCGCCGCCCTGAAAGCGCCGGAAGATGTGCCATTTCTGCCGGTGTCGCTGTTTAAAACCCTGACGCTTGCCAGCATTCCGCCCGACGAAGCCGTGAAGGTGATGACCTCATCCGGCACCACGGGCCAGGCGGTATCGCGCATTTATCTTGATAAGCAAACGGCGGCCAACCAGCAAAAAACGCTGGTGAAGATCGTCAGCGCCTTTACCGGCGCGGGGCGTCTGCCGATGTTGATTATCGACGCGCCGTCGGTGCTCAAAGATCGCACCATGTTTTCCGCGCGCGGCGCGGGCATTCTGGGGTTTTCGATCTTCGGCGCCGATCGCGCGTTTGCGCTCGATGACGAGATGAATCTTGATATCGACGGCATCACGGCGTTTCTTGCGAAACACGCGGGCAAGCCGGTGCTGCTGTTCGGTTTCACCTTTATGATCTGGCAGCACTTCTGGCGCGCGCTGGCGCAAAGTGGCCAGCGGCTCGATCTCAGCCAGGGGATTTTGATCCACGGCGGCGGCTGGAAAAAGCTTATCAGCGAGGCGGTATCGCCGCAGGAGTTCGCCCGCCGTCTGCACGACGTATGCGGGCTGACGCGTATTTATGATTATTACGGCATGGTGGAGCAGACCGGCTGCATTTATATGCAGTGCGAACAGGGCCATCTGCACGCCAGTATTTTTTCCGATGTGATTATTCGCGATCCGCACGATTTCTCGGTCTGTCCACCGGGGCGCGCGGGGATCGTGCAGGTGCTGTCGCTGATCCCGGAATCCTATCCGGGGCATTCGCTGCTCACGGAAGATGAGGGCGTTTTGCTTGGCGAGGATGACTGTCCCTGTGGGCGGCACGGTAAATATTTCCGCATCAACGGACGCCTGCAACAGGCCGAAATCAGAGGATGTAGCGACACTTATGCAGCCCAGTTTTGACAACCTGACTTTTCTGCTGGGCGATGCCGCCCAGCTTGCCGCGCTGGAAGCGTTTCGCCCGCGCGCGCCGTTCGATGACGAGACGCTTACGTTCTTAAGCGAGTTCTCCCGTCAGCTGCTGGCCGACCCGCGCGCGCGCGCCTACAGCGATGTGGTGAGTCTGGCGTTCTGGTGTCGACCGGCGTCGCTGGAAAAGCTGCGCCAGGAGTTTATGCCGCAGGGCATCACCCAGGGCCGCGGCGTCGCGTTTCATATCGCCCCGTCCAACGTGGCAGTGAACTTCGCGTTTTCGCTGGCGGCGGGGCTGCTTACCGGCAACGCCAATATTGTCCGACTCTCTTCAAAACCGTTTCCCCAGACCGCGCTGATTTGCGATGCGCTGAAAGGGGCGCTGGCCCATGTGCCCGCGATGGCTGATAGCCTTTGTCTGGTGCAGTACCCGCACGACGCGGCGCTGACCGATTATTTCTCCGCGCTGTGCGACGCGCGGCTTATCTGGGGCGGCGATCGCACTATTAGCGAGGTGCGGCGCTCGGCGCTGCGTCCGCGCGCGGTGGATATCGCCTTTGCGGATCGTTACTCCTTTGCGGTGATCGACGCCGACGCCTGGCTTGCCGCGCCTGATAAAGCGCGCCTGCTGGAAGGGTTTTATAACGATACGCTGTTGACGAGCCAGCAGGCGTGCACAGCTGCGAAAATGGTGGTCTGGACCGGCGATCGTGCCGCTGAAGCGCGCGCGCAGTTCTGGCCCGCGTTTCGCGACTGGTGCGGCGAGCGCTATGCGCCGCTGCCGACGACGGCGGTAAGTAACCTGGCGTGGTTTTGCGCGCAGACGGTGAAGGATCCGACGCTCAGGCGCATCGCGCAGCCGGACAATCGTCTTTTCCTGGCGCAAACTGACACGCCGAATGGCGCGTTGCTGGCGGATCATCACCAGAGCGGGTTGTTTATTGAATATGTCGCGCAGGATCTACTGGACATCGCGCCGTTGTGCGGGGAGAAGTGCCAGACGATCGTCACGTTCGGGGTTGATCCTGAGGAATTTCAACGGTTTCTGGCGACCGCCAAACCGCGCGGCGTCGATCGCATAGTCCCGATTGGGCAGAGTATGCAGTTTTCTTTGCTCTGGGATGGGTACCCGTTGGCCGAAATGCTGACCCGACGTTTAACTTTAATTTCTTATTAATCAGCTTATTTTCAGTGATTTAACGCATAACCTTAAAATAACCCCTTATTTAGACCATTATTCTCCCGATTAAAAAGCGCTGTAGAATTAGATAATCACGCCGATAACTCAACTAACGCAGGGCTGTTTATCGTGAATTCTCTCTATACCGCTGATGGTGTAATGGATAAACACTCGCTCTGGCAGCGTTATGTCCCGCTGGTGCGTCACGAAGCGTTGCGCCTGCAGGTGCGTTTGCCGGCGAGCGTCGAACTGGACGATTTGTTACAGGCGGGCGGCATCGGCTTGCTGAATGCTGTAGAACGCTACGACGCCCTGCAAGGAACGGCATTTACCACTTACGCAGTGCAGCGTATACGTGGCGCGATGCTGGACGAGCTGCGCAGCCGTGACTGGGTGCCACGCAGTGTCCGACGCAACGCGCGCGAGGTGGCGCAGGCAATAGGCCAACTGGAGCAGGAACTGGGACGTAACGCGACGGAACTGGAGGTCGCAGAGCGACTGAGTATCCCGCTTGAAGAATATCGTCAGATGTTGCTCGACACGAACAATAGTCAACTGTTCTCTTATGACGAATGGCGTGAAGAGCATGGCGATAGTATCGAACTGGTGACGGAAGATAACCAGAACGAAAACCCGCTGCATCAACTGCTGGAAGGCAATTTGCGCGAGCGTGTCATGGAAGCGATTGAATCGCTGCCGGAGCGCGAGCAGATGGTGCTGACGCTGTACTACCAGGAAGAGCTCAATCTCAAAGAGATTGGCGCGGTACTGGAAGTGGGCGAGTCAAGGGTTAGCCAGTTGCATAGCCAGGCCATTAAACGTCTGCGAACCAAGCTGGGTAAGCTATAGGTTGTTGATTCGTCATCATCCTGGTAATGCCGCATACAGTTACGACAACCAGGAGTTATCATGACGGCGCAGCAACCTAAAAGGCGGCCCCTGAGCCGCTACCTTAAAGATTTTAAGCACTCACAGACGCATTGTGCCCATTGTCACAAGCTGCTGGATCGCATTACGTTGGTCCATCGCGGCGAGATTGTGAACAAGGTCGCTATCGCTGCGCTTGATACGTTACTTGACGAGACCGCCTGGGAGCAGGAAAAGCAGGACTGGGTGGCGCTCTGTCGCTTCTGTGGCGATCTGCACTGCAAAGAGCAGAGCAACTATTTCGATATCATCGGCTTTAAGCAATATCTCTTCGAGCAGACCGATATGAGCCATGGCACGATTCGCGAATATGTGGTGCGCCTGCGCCGTCTCGGCGCGCATCTCACCCAACGCCAGGTGCCGCTCTCCCTTGCCCGTCAGGATAATCTCGACGAGCATCTGGAGGCGTGGCTGCCGCTCACCAGTACCAATAATTACCGTATTGCGCTTCGTAAGTATGCCCAGTATCAGCAAGTCTCCTTAGTCCCGACGGAGAAAACCGACTCCTCGGCAACTTCTGATATATATTAAAAAAGCATAAGTTGTAGCACAGTGATTTTGATTTCTTTGCGTAACTACTTACACTAGCACTCAATTTCGTTAATTCGGGGTACTTATGAAACTTGCACTTTTTGGTCGTCAGGCACTCATGGGCGTCATGGCGGTCGCGCTGGTAGCAGGCATGAGCGTGAAAACCTATGCTGCGGAAAATTTGCTGAATAAAGTTAAAGAACGCGGCACGCTGCTGGTGGGGCTGGAAGGCACCTATCCGCCGTTTAGCTTCCAGGGCGATGACGGCAAGCTGACTGGCTTTGAAGTGGAGTTCGCCGAGGCGCTCGCAAAGCACCTGGGCGTGAAAGCCTCCCTTAAGCCGACCAAATGGGACGGGATGCTGGCATCGCTGGATTCTAAGCGTATTGACGTGGTGATTAACCAGGTCACTATCTCCGACGAGCGCAAGAAAAAATATGATTTCTCAACGCCGTATACCGTTTCCGGTATTCAGGCGCTGGTGAAGAAAGAGAACGCGCAGAGCATTAAAACCGCCGCCGATCTCAAGGGCAAAAAAGTCGGCGTCGGGCTTGGTACCAACTACGAAGAGTGGCTGCGCCAGAACGTGCAGGGTGTGGATATCCGTACCTATGACGACGACCCGACCAAATATCAGGATCTGCGCGTAGGCCGCATTGACGCCATTCTGGTGGATCGCCTGGCGGCGCTGGATCTGGTGAAGAAAACCAATAATACGCTGGCCGCGGCCGGTGAGCCGTTCTCTCGTCAGGAAGCGGGCGTCGCGGTGCGTAAAGGCAACGACGATTTCGTGAAGGCCGTCGACAGCGCCATCGCTGAGATGCAGAAAGATGGCACGCTGAAGAAAATCTCTGAGAAGTGGTTTGGCGCGGACGTGACCAAATAAGGGTTTCGTTGCGCAAAAAAGGTGCTGATATCAGCGCCTTTTTTTATGCCTGCGAAGAATTGCTGCATAATGACGGTTTAACCGCTGAACTGGCATGAGGTTTCACCATGCATAATCTTACCCGCTTTGCGCGTCTTGAGCTTATCGGCGCGCCCACGCCGCTGGATTTCCTGCCGCGCCTGTCCGACTACCTGGGCCGTGAAATTTTTATCAAGCGCGATGACGCGATGCCGGTGGCAATGGGTGGCAATAAGCTGCGCAAGCTGGAGTTTCTCGCGGCTCAGGCGCTGCGCGAAGGCGCCGACACGCTGGTGACCGCGGGCGCTATCCAGTCTAACCATGTGCGCCAGACGGCGGCGGTCGCCGCGCGCCTCGGTTTACATTGCGTGGCGCTACTGGAAAACCCGATCGCCACGCGTGAAGAGAACTATCTGACGAACGGCAACCGGCTGTTGCTGGATCTCTTTAACGTGCAGGTTGAAATGTGCGACGCGCTGGACGCGCCGGACCAGCAGCTTGACGAACTGGCGGTGCGTCTGGAGGCACAGGGCTTTCGGCCTTATGTGATCCCGGTCGGCGGCTCGAATGTGCTGGGCGCGCTCGGCTATGTCGAAAGCACGCTTGAAATTGTGCAGCAGTGCGAAGGCATCGTGCGTCCGTCTTCCGTGGTGGTAGCTTCCGGCAGCGCCGGTACGCACGCGGGGCTGGCCGTCGGGCTGGAGCAGGGGATGCCCGACGCCGAGCTTATCGGCGTAACGGTGTCGCGAAGCGTTGCGATGCAGAAGCCGAAAGTGGTGGCGTTGCAGCAGGGCGTCGCCGAGGCGCTGGAGCTGGAAGCGCGGGCCGATATTGTGCTGTGGGACGATTACTTCGCGCCAGGCTACGGCATGCCGAATGACGAAGGCATGGAAGCGGTGAAGCTGCTGGCGCGCCTTGAAGGCATTCTGCTGGATCCGGTTTATACCGGCAAAGCGATGGCCGGGCTGATTGACGGCATCTCGCAGAACCGTTTCAAAGATAACGGACCGATTCTCTTTATTCACACCGGCGGCGCTCCGGCGCTGTTCGCGTACCATCCGCATGTCTGAAAACGCAGGGTGAAACCAACATAATGCAGGAAAGTATCCAACTGGTTATCGATTCGGCGCCCTTTCTTCTGAAAGGGGCCGTTTTTACGCTACAGCTGAGCATCGGCGGCATGTTTTTCGGCCTGGTGTTAGGCTTTCTGCTGGCGATGATGCGCCTTTCGCCTTTCTGGCCGGTATCGTGGCTGGCGCGCTTTTATATTTCGGTGTTTCGCGGTACGCCGCTTATCGCACAGCTGTTTATGATCTACTACGGTCTGCCGCAGTTCGGTATTGAGCTGGACCCGATCCCGGCGGCAATGATCGGCCTTTCGCTTAATACGGCGGCGTACACCTCCGAGACGCTGCGCGCGGCGATTTCGTCTATCGATAAAGGGCAGTGGGAAGCGGCGGCCAGTATCGGCATGACGCCGTGGCAGACGCTACGCCGCGCCATCCTGCCGCAGGCCGCCCGCGTGGCGCTGCCGCCGCTCGGCAACAGTTTTATCAGCCTCGTGAAAGATACCTCGCTCGCCGCCACCATTCAGGTGCCGGAACTGTTCCGCCAGGCGCAGCTCATTACCTCGCGCACGCTGGAAGTCTTTACCATGTATCTGGCCGCGTCGCTGATTTACTGGGTGATGGCGACGGTGCTTTCCGCGTTGCAAAACCATTTTGAAAACCAGCTGAACCGACAGGAGCGCGATCCGAAATGAGTGCCATAGAGGTCAAAAACCTGGTGAAGTCGTTTCACGGGCAGACGGTGCTGCACGGCATCGACCTGGAAGTACAGACCGGGGAAGTGGTGGCGATTATCGGCCCCAGCGGCTCCGGTAAAACCACGCTCCTGCGCAGCATTAACCTGCTGGAACAGCCTGAGAGCGGCACTGTGCGCGTGGGGGATATCATGATTGATACCGCCAAATCGATTCGCGAACAGCGTGGTCTGGTCCGTCAGCTGCGCCAGCAGGTTGGCTTTGTCTTTCAGAGCTTCAATCTGTTCCCGCATCGCACAGTGCTTGAGAACATTATCGAAGGCCCGGTTATCGTCAAAGGCGAACCGAAAGCCGACGCCACGGCGCGCGCCCGCGAACTGCTGGCGAAAGTGGGGCTTTCCGGTAAAGAAAATAGCTACCCGAAGCGCCTCTCCGGCGGACAACAGCAGCGTGTGGCGATCGCCCGCGCGCTGGCGATGCGCCCGGAGGTGATTCTGTTCGATGAGCCGACGTCTGCGCTGGATCCGGAACTGGTGGGCGAAGTGCTGAACACGATTCGCCAGCTGGCGCAGGAGAAGCGCACGATGGTGATTGTGACCCATGAGATGAGTTTTGCGCGTGATGTGGCCGATCGCGCCATCTTTATGGATCAGGGAAAAATCGTCGAACAGGGCGAGGCGAAAACCCTGTTTGCCAACCCGACGCAGCCGCGCACCCGGCAGTTTTTAGATAAGTTTCTCAATGCCTGACTCGTTGCCCGGCGTGTTTCCCGCGCCGGGTGCTCCCCTGGAAACCCTGTAAAAAATAAGCTTTAAAATACGCCTGGCCAATTAATCAGCATCAACAGTCCCTTAGCGATTTAATTTGCCTTAAAGCCTGCGTCTGGCGCAATGTCCCGTGCAGAATGCCGATTATTGATATTAATAATTATGTAGAATGTGTTACTTTGTCATATCACAAAAAATAATGCTTACAGCACGACAGGAGTTTCGCCCCACAGCATGAAGGAAAGTGACTTTTTTAACTGGCGTCGGGAAATGACGACCCGCTTTCAGGAAATTCAGGATTCAGGCGACATTTATTCGCTCCTGAAAACCGAAACGCAGAACATGGAATATGATTATTTCGCACTTTGCGTTCGCCATCCTGTGCCTTTCACGCGCCCCAAACTGACGCTGCACACCACCTATCCTGAAGCCTGGCTTGAGCATTATCAGGCGGAAAATTACTTCGTGATAGATCCGGTGCTGAAGCCCGCCAACTATCTTATAGGCCCGCTCTCATGGAATGACGCGCTGTTTGCCGGCGCCGCAGAGGAGCTCTGGAATGCCGCGCGCGACCACGGTCTGGTCAAGGGCGTAACGCAGTGCGTCATTGCGCCTAACCGCGCCCAGGGATTTTTGTCCGTCTCTGGAACCAGCCCGCGTGGACACTCCATGCCGGATGACGAACTGGCGTTGCGACTTCAGCATTTAGTGGAACAAAGCCTCGTCGCGATGATGCGTCTGGAAGATCCGGCGGCGACCGTGCTGGAAATGAAACTGAGTAAGCGAGAAAAAGAGATATTGCAGTGGACGGCGGAAGGTAAAACATCTGCGGAAATAGCGATAATATTATCTATCTCGGAAAATACCGTTAATTTCCACCAGAAAAATATGCAGAAGAAGTTTAATGCTCCGAACAAAACCCAAATTGCCTGTTATGCTGCTGCAATAGGGCTGATTTGATCGGGTAATTTGTTCTGCGTGTCAGACACTCGAACCGGCTGGAAGAATAACCGCTCTCCAGCCGGTTTTTTTATTAACGGCGGTAAGCCTGTTTAATCTGCTTAACAGTGTTGGTGTAAACCGCCGCCTGCTCCGCGTCTTCCATTTCGGCTATCTGTTTTTCCATTTTAAGGATAACCCGGCCCGCGTCCGCCTGACCCATCGCCTGTAGCATCAGGGTCAGGAGGGATTTCAGGCAGGACACCTCGGTGGCCAGTTCCTGGTTGTTCTCTGCGGTGGAAATATCGGGAGCGCTCATATTTTGTCCTCTGTCAGTGTAACTACGTGCGCGGGGCACGCCTGTCGATGTTATAAGGCGGCGGAGTATACCATAAGGTCCAAAAAAGTAATTAGCGCCGATTTTTTGAGCGTTTTACCGCGCGCCCGGCTTATTATAATAAGCTTTCCCTGATATGCCGGATTACACAGGGTTCGCTGGCGTAGCGGTAAAAATATATGTTTCTAATAAGTTTCTTCGTTGTAAATTTAAAAGTTGTTTATCAGTGCTTTAAAATTGTCAGCCTGTAATAAGTTATACCCAAAAATGCTGTACCTTGATTTTTCGGCGGTTTTTAAGTGTCTGCGCTTCTGTCAGTGGTTTAAAAAGGCGTTTTAATAGGGTTTAACAGTGCTGATGCTTACATAAGTGCATTTTTTGCGTTTCAAAATTGAGTTAAAAAACGCTAATATGGGGCGAATAAGTTACCAGCAGCGTTATCCCTTTTTGAGGAGTGTTTTCCTTTGATCAACGTTCTTCTTGTTGATGACCACGAACTGGTGCGCGCAGGGATACGACGCATACTTGAAGATATGAAGGGCATTAAAGTGGCAGGCGAAGCCTGCTGCGGCGAGGACGCCATCAAATGGTGCCGCATTCACCCCGTGGATGTCGTGCTGATGGACATGAATATGCCGGGCATTGGCGGCCTGGAGGCGACTCGCAAAATCGCTCGTTATTCTTCAGACATTAAAGTGATCATGTTAACCGTACATACGGAAAATCCGCTTCCGGCTAAAGTGATGCAGGCCGGTGCCGCAGGATATCTGAGTAAAGGTGCGGCTCCCGCCGAAGTGGTGAGCGCTATTCGATCGGTACACGCCGGGCGGCGCTATATTGCTTCCGACATCGCACAGCAGATGGCGCTCAGTCAGATTGAGCCCGACCGCAGCGAATCCCCCTTCGCAAGTTTGTCGGAAAGGGAATTGCAGATTATGCTGATGATTACCAAAGGCCAGAAGGTCAATGAAATCTCTGAGCAGCTTAATCTCAGTCCCAAAACCGTCAACAGCTACCGCTATCGTATGTTTAGTAAGCTAAACATTCACGGCGATGTCGAATTGACGCATCTGGCCATCCGCCATGGCCTGTGTAACGCGGAGACCTTATCAAGTCAGTGAGTGAAGTTTTTGATTCCAAGTCGTTTCTGAAAACCGTCACCAGCCAGCCTGGCGTCTACCGTATGTATGACGCCAGCGGGACGGTTATCTACGTCGGCAAGGCCAAAGATCTCAAAAAACGCCTTGCCAGCTATTTCCGCAGCAATCTCGCCAGCCGTAAAACCGAAGCGCTGGTGGCGCAAATCCAGAATATCGACGTGACGGTAACCCACACCGAAACCGAAGCGCTGCTGCTGGAGCATAACTACATTAAGCTCTACCAGCCGCGCTATAACGTGCTGCTGCGCGATGATAAATCTTACCCGTATATTTTCCTGAGCGGCGATACGCATCCGCGGCTTGCGACACACCGCGGCGCCAAACACGCCAAAGGCGAGTATTTCGGCCCGTTCCCGAACGGCTACGCGGTGCGTGAAACCCTCGCGCTGCTGCAGAAGATTTTCCCGATTCGCCAGTGTGAGAACAGCGTCTATCGCAACCGTTCGCGCCCGTGTCTGCAATATCAGATTGGCCGCTGCCTCGGGCCGTGCGTCGAAGGGCTGGTGAGCGAAGAAGATTACGCGCAGCAGGTGGAGTACGTGCGGCTGTTTCTCGCCGGTAAAGACGATCAGGTGATTAACCAGCTGGTGTCGCGCATGGAGCAGGCGAGCCAGAATCTGGCGTTTGAAGAGGCCGCGCGCCTGCGCGATCAGATTCAGGCGGTGCGCCGCGTGACGGAAAAACAGTTTGTCTCGAATAACGGCGACGATCTGGACGTCATCGGTGTGGCGTTTGAGTCGGGCATGGCCTGTCTGCACGTGCTGTTTATCCGCCAGGGGAAAGTGTTGGGCAGCCGCAGCTACTACCCGAAAGTGCCGAGCGGCACTGAACTGGCGGAAGTCGTGGAAACCTTTGTCGGGCAGTTCTATCTGCAGGGCAGCCAGATGCGCACGTTGCCTGGCGAGATCCTGCTTGATTTCCCGCTTACCACGCCGGAGCTGCTGGCTGAGACGCTGACTGAAATCGCCGGACGCCGGGTGAATGTCCAGACCCGGCCGCGCGGCGATCGCGCGCGCTACCTGAAGCTTGCCCGCACCAATGCGGCGACGGCGCTGACCACGCGGCTTTCTCAGCAGTCGACAATCAGCCAGCGCCTCACCGCGCTGGCGCAGGCGCTGCATCTGCCGGAAATAAAGCGTATGGAGTGTTTCGACATCAGCCATACGATGGGCGAGCAGACGGTGGCTTCCTGCGTGGTATTTGACGCCAACGGGCCGCTGCGCGCGGAATATCGCCGTTATAATATTACCGACATCACGCCGGGCGATGATTACGCGGCGATGAACCAGGTGCTGCGCCGTCGTTACGGCAAAGCCATCGAAGAGAGTAAAGTGCCGGATATCATCCTCATCGATGGCGGCAAAGGGCAGCTTAGCCAGGCGAAAACGGTTTTTGCCGAACTGGACGTGCCCTGGGATAAACATCATCCGCTGCTGCTTGGCGTGGCGAAAGGCAGCGACCGCAAGGCCGGGCTGGAAACGCTGTTTCTGGAGCCGGAAGGGGAGGGCTTCGCGTTACCGTCCGATTCCCCGGCGCTGCATGTGATTCAGCATATTCGCGATGAGTCGCACAACCATGCGATTACTGGTCACCGTAAAAAACGCGCCAAAGTGAAGAACACCAGCACGCTTGAGACGATTGAAGGCATCGGGCCGAAACGCCGCCAGATGCTGCTCAAATACATGGGTGGATTGCAGCCGCTGTTGAACGCGTCGGTTGAAGAAATTGCGAAAGTGCCGGGTATCTCTCAGGCCCTCGCAGAAAAGATCTACTACTCGTTGAAACATTAAGGGCTATGTAGCAACATAGCGGTAATCTCAAATTATGACAAATAGTTACCTGCACTATGCGATTTAATATCCCTACATTGCTGACGCTGTTTCGTGTCATTCTGATCCCGTTTTTCGTGCTCGCGTTCTATCTGCCTTTTCACTGGGCGCCTTTCCTCTGCGCGCTGATCTTCTGCTTTGCGGCGATCACCGACTGGTTTGACGGTTTTCTCGCCCGCCGCTGGAATCAAAGCACGCGCTTCGGCGCGTTCCTTGACCCGGTCGCAGATAAAGTGATGGTGGGTATCGCGATGGTGCTGGTGGTGGAGCATTACCACAGCTGGTGGATAACCCTGCCGGCGGCCACCATGATCGCGCGCGAAATTATTATCTCCGCGTTGCGCGAATGGATGGCGGAACTCGGCAAACGCAGCAGCGTGGCGGTCTCGTGGATTGGCAAAGTAAAAACCACGGCGCAGATGCTGGCGCTGATAGGCTTACTGTGGCGCCCGAACATGTGGATCGAATATGCCGGGATTGCGCTCTTTTTCGTCGCCGCGGTGCTGACGTTCTGGTCGATGTTCCAGTATTTGAACGCCGCACGCGGCGATTTGCTCGAACGGTGATCTATACGGCGCAAAATTCAGCAAACGAATCGCGTTGCCTGAAAATTTCGTTGACTCGTTGCGTGAGGTAAGTAGAATGCAACGCATCGAACGGCGGCACGGTTCGTTGGACGATAAGTAAATCAAGTAATTAGATTAAGCGATTCGCTTCAGTTACTTCGATAAGCGGGAATAGCTCAGTTGGTAGAGCACGACCTTGCCAAGGTCGGGGTCGCGAGTTCGAGTCTCGTTTCCCGCTCCAAATTTCGATATCAGCCTTTTGCTGGTGTCAGCCTGAAAAGGCAAAGCAATTCTGGCGCGTTAACAAAGCGGTTATGTAGCGGATTGCAAATCCGCCTAGTCCGGTTCGACTCCGGAACGCGCCTCCACTTTCTTCCCGAGCCCGGGTGGTGAAATCGGTAGACACAAGGGATTTAAAATCCCTCGGCGTTCGCGCTGTGCGGGTTCAAGTCCCGCCCCGGGCACCATGGGAAAAACAAGAATAATCAAAGCAATAAGCAGTGTCGTGCAAACCACCTTCGGGTGGTTTTTTATTTTGTACCGTCTTTTCCTGATTTCTTTCCTGATTCCCTTGTGAAATCCTTCCCGGCTTCTTTCACGGCCTGGCTTACTCACATATAGCCTCATGACCCTCTTTGCCCGAAGCGCGTCCTCTAAGCGAAGCAGGAGGGCAAATATGCCAGGTTGATGACGAAAGTACTACTCATCTACGCAACGCCTCCCGATATTTCAAAAGGACTTCGTCATGTCACTATCAGGACACCTCAAATGGGGCGTGGTTGCTACGCTTCGCCGTTACGCTTTCAGGGGGATGTATACCCTATCCGAGAGAACGGCCTGGCTATATCGATCTGTGTAAAAGTGAGTATGAATTCAGTATCGACAGCCCGGGCGGGAAGAAAGACATCATTATTGAAACCTATCTTTACGATCATGCGATCCCTGGCAATTATATGCCGCAGAAACGGAGCTATTTTACTATCCCGTTTGTGCAGGGGCCTGAAGCCCGGCCCGAATTTTATGTTCAGCTGGTGCCCTGGAACAAAGGCCGACAACGTCCTTCGCGACCGGGAAGCAAAGGCCAGCCGCCTGTACCCATTATGCTGGATACCCGTAAAGGCTGGATCGACCTGGGCGATGGGAAACGTCTTAGCGCCCGGCCCGACGTTTTTCTCGGTACGACGTCGTTTCCCTACGATTTCCCGGGGGACAATATGAAATATGCCAGGCCTTCACCTTATGACATCAACAGTGATGAAGTGCACCGTAATGTCCCAAGGATCACGAATAACGATGATTATGGGTCAGCGTATGTCGTATTTAAAATTTATCAAGAATATGCAAACGTAAAATGGACTATTTATCCGGGTGAGCTTGAATCAGAAGGACAGAAAATTCCTCTCCCTCCGCTAAAACTGTGCTGGCAGCCCACGGTGAAGTGGATTGGTATAGAATCTTTAATGCTGCCCTGAGTATTAACACTTTCCAGACTAATATTTTATTCGAAGCGGGGAGGGTGAAATGAAGGGGGGCTGAATTAATATAATAAAAAACCCGCACAAGGCGGGTTCTTTTATTATCAGTAGCGCTTAGCTGCTCAGGTGATAACCTTCGTCGCAGTCGTAAGACCTGCTGATACTCTCATCGCTTACAGCGGAGTGACATTACCTGCTGCCGGGCCTTTAGCACCATTTTCAATGGTGAAAGAAACCTGCTGGCCTTCATCAAGCGTTTTGAAGTTGTCGCTCTGAATCGCAGAGAAGTGTACGAACACATCTTTGCTGCCGTCGTTCGGGGTGATAAAGCCAAAACCTTTATCAGCGTTAAACCATTTTACTAAACCAGTCATTTTATTAGACATAGATACTTCCTTAATTTATGAGCCACTAAGTGTGGCGATGATGGCCTGTCATTAGAGAGATACTTATTTGGCACTTAGGAGAAGGCTCATGAGGAAGGATATCTGCTGATAACACTTGAACTGAGGACTGCTTTACTAAAACTGCTTTCATAAGGTCTGTATTCCAAACCGATGACGCTATTAAGTCATATAAAATTTTGTTTAGCAACGTTTATTTTAACCGCTTATATGCCCGGACGGCTATAGGGCTATTCATCTCGGTTTTATTCGCCGCGTTTTTAAACAGAGTGGGGGCGAGGCACATAAGGATTTGGACGCGTTGGCCCGTTTCGTATTAAGAAAGCGTTGGGCATAGCTTCGTCAGTGTCAGAGCGTCACGCCGGGCGCTCATGCAATGACGTAAAACGTTAAGCGGGCGTCCTGATAACAGTGGTTAACGAGATGACGACGACCACCATTTGCAGAGGCGAGAGGCGTTCTGCTGTGCGGCTTGATCATAATCACACTCCCGCAAGAAAATGGTGCATGACAATATATCATGTATGCACTTTTCGGGGCGGCTGCTACCTTTTAAATGCACCCCATCATGGTGCTATCCATAAGCTGCAGTGAGTTTTCCAGGTCTGCGGGCAGGCCCCAGGGTTGAGCCATTCTGCCGCGGACCCCTCGGGGAGAATCGTACATTGCGGAACAAGGGCCAGGACGGCGCAAACTACTACATACTGAGCCAGTCCATGAGGACTGGCTGTTTTTTGGCCGCAGGCGGCCTGCTAACCCCAAAATCTTCTCAAAATGGCGCCTGCCGGATTTGAGGGCTTACCCCCTTTTGGCTAAAACGCTTATGGTCTCTTTATGATAACAAGGAGACGATGATGGAATACCTTCTGACCGACACCCCCGATGACGAACTCAAGACGCGCATTAAAAAACAGCTTGGCCGGTATAACGCAGCGCATATGACGGCTGACGCGCAGGAGCTGATTATCAGCGTGAACGATGCGCAGGGAGAGCTCTGCGCAGGCCTTACCGGGCGCAGCTACTGGGGCTGCCTGCATATCGAGTTTCTCTGGGTTGATGAATCGCTGCGCGGGCAGGGTACCGGCGCGGCGCTGATGGCGATGGCCGAAGAAGAAGGGCGTAAGCGCGGCTGCAAACGAGTATTTGTCGATACCTTTAGTTTTCAGGCGCCGGAATTTTACCGCAAACAGGGCTATGAGATTTACGGTGTGGCGCCGGATTATCACGCAGGCCATTCCCGCTTTTATCTCGGTAAGGCGCTCAGTCACGGCTAAAAACAAGGCCCCGAGTCAGGGGGCCTTTTATGTTTAACCGACTTCGCGCAATACGCCTGCGCTAATCAGGCACTGGATAGCCACAATGCCGATGCCGCAGGCGAAGATAACCGCCAGCATGATGTTGCCGCCCGTGACCTGCCAGGCCATCGCGTGGCGTTTACGGCTCTGCCAGGCCAGCAGCGCCGGGAGCAGCAGCGCCAGTACCGCCAGCGCCACGCCCGCATAGCCGAGCGCCATGACAAACCCCTGAGGGTAGAACAGCGCGAAGGCCAGCGGCGGTACAAACGTCATCAGTCCGCTCTGGGCGCGGCCTGCCACGGTACGGCGGCGTTTAAACATATCCGCCAGATAATCAAACAACCCGAGCGACACGCCGAGGAACGAGGTGGCGAGCGCCAGATCGGCGAACAGATGTACCGCGAGCTCAACATGCGGCGAGGCGACGACGTCGCGCACCGCCTGCAGCAGCCCGTTCAGCCCGGCATGGTTGGCGAGCAGGCCCATAAAGGTGTCTGACGGAATGGCGCCCAGCGTCGCAAGCTGCCAGAACAGATACGCCACCAGCGGGATCGCGCTGCCGGTAATGAAAACCAGCTTAAGCTTGCGCACGTCGCCTTTCATGTAGCTCACGACACTCGGCACGCTGCCGTGAAAGCCGAACGAGGTAAAGATAACCGGCAGTGCAGAGAGCGCCAGGCCTTTTTCCACCGGCAGCGTCAGCAGATTCACCTGATGAATATGCGGCATCATCATCGCCAGCATCACGACCAGGAATACCGTTTTGGCGGTAAACAGCAGACGGTTCACCATATCAACGCTGTGCGTGCCGATGCTGACGATAAGCCCGCCCACCAGCGTAAACGCCAGCACGCCGGTCGCAGGCGTGATATGCATGTCGAGCCACTGGCTGAGGCTTGAGGCCAGCAGTTCACCCGCGCCGCTGATATAGGCCGCCGTCAGCGCATACATCAAAAACAACATGCTAAAGCCCGCCAGCCACTGGCCTGGCTTACCAAGATAGTGCAATGCCAGCGTACCAAGGCCCGTGGAGGCCGGATGATGCTGATAGACTTCCACCAGTAGCAGCGCCGTATAGCACATCACTGCCCAGAGTAAGAAAAGCAGCAGCGCGGTAACGCCGAAGCCGACGCCCGCCGCCGCCAGCGGCATCGCCAGCATCCCTGCGCCGATGGTGGTACCGGCGACGATAAAAATACTGCCAAGAGTGCGGTTCT
The DNA here is from genome assembly GCF_041222865.1 of Cronobacter turicensis. Classification (NCBI taxonomy): domain Bacteria; kingdom Pseudomonadati; phylum Pseudomonadota; class Gammaproteobacteria; order Enterobacterales; family Enterobacteriaceae; genus Cronobacter; species Cronobacter turicensis. The sequence continues at coordinate 1,642,502 of NZ_CP165997.1, forward strand.
TCACGCGGTGTTCTGCCCTGCAATGATCGACTGAAAATTTATGCTGCGCAGGGTAAAGAATTCTGACGGCTTCGTCAAACTGGCGTTACGCGAAGTGTAATTTTATCTTTACGAACTTATCTCGGGCAACAATCGTCCGGCGCAGTATGCGCATACAGAAAAAGGGAGGCGTTAAAAGAAATAAAAGGGAAGGGAAATTAAAACCGGTAATGACGGGCGCCATTACCGGGGCAATATCAGGCCTGAGTGTCGAGCGTCGCCAGTTCTTTATCGATGAAATAAAGCCCTTCGCCGCTTTTACCCGCGAGGCTCAGTTTATCCAGCACGGATTTAAAGAGTTTTTCTTCTTCATGCTGTTCCGCAACATACCATTGCAGGAAATTAAACGTCGGGTAATCCTGAGTGGTCATGGCCACATGCGCCAGTGCATTAATCTGACGGGTGATCAGTTGCTCATGCTCATAAGTCGCCTGGAACAGCGCATCGAGAGAGGCGTAGTCGGCAAACGGCGACGGCACGGCGTTGATGCGCGGGAAACTCCCGGTATCTGTCAGGTAGTTAAAGAGACGCTGCATATGCGTCATCTCTTCCTGCGCGTGACGGCTTAAAAACGCCGCCGCCCCTTCAAAACTGTGATAGCTGCACCAGGCGCTCATCTGTTGATAAAGCAGAGAAGAATAGAGTTCAAGATTCATTTGCTCATTGAGTTTTTCAATCATATCCGGCTTCAGCATATTTCTCTCCGCAATAAGGGGGGTAATTATCGCTGCACTATAATTTGTTATTAAACTGTTTGCAAAAGATAAAATAAAAATGCGCGGCGTTAATAATGCAAATGGGAATTAAAGTCATTCATTAATTAAATGAGAATTATTATTGTGCGGGGAGGCGGAAATAAAAGCATCCTGGAATAAGACGATAAACCTGATCGCGACGGGGAAATACACGTATAAAAAGAGGGCGCACAGCCACCGCCGGGCGACGGCAGCTGTAAAGCCACTTTACCAGCCGCTAACCGCGCGGTTATTAATGGTAAAGCCGCGGCACTGATACTCCAGGACGATAGATTCCGTCATGCATTGGGTGCCTGTCACGACGGAGCAGGTTTTTACTGGCGCGCCATACGCTTCAGCAACCGCATAGCCCCAGTCCTGACACTGGCGATTCGCCATCGACTGCGCGACGTAGTTATCCACTTTCGCATGTTGCAGCGGTTGTTCGCTGATGCCGAGTCTCACGGTGCCGGTAACTTTACTGCCGCCGACGATTTCCGGCGTTTTGGTAATGGTGCAACCGCTCAGGGCGAGCAGCGCGGTAATGAAAATGACCTTGCGCATCGGTGTTCTCACAAAGTTTGCCTTCATAACATCATGCCATGGAAGCGCCATTCGCAATCGCCTGAAAAGCCCCCGGTTCACCCCGTTTCCCGCGCCTTTGGCCTTATGATAACGCAGGGTGATTTTAAATAATTACTTAACTTTATTGTTACATTACTTAAGTTTTAGGAGCGCAGGCCGACAACTACGATACGGTAAGTCTTTATCTGCGACGTAAAAAGAAGTGCAGAGAGGACCGGGACAGATACCGTCATGCTTCGCTCAGGGACGGCTTCTTAAACACCGGGAATCGACACTATGAACTTTATTCGCAACGTTAAAATCCGCGCGATGGTGGTATGGGTCTTGCTCTTATCCACCATCGCCTGGGTGGGGGTCTCCGGAGCGACGCTCTGGTTTCTACATCACCTGGAAAATAGTCTTAAACTGAACGCCGAGCAGGCTGGCTGGGTCGACACCGCCCAGCTCCTGTTAGTCCTCTCGGTAGTGGGCAGTATTACCCTCACCATTCTGATGGAGCGTTATCTCTACTTCTGCCTGGTGCGTCCCGTGGAGATCATCCGCGGCCATCTGAACGTGCTGGCGGACGGGAATCTGGAGGTGAAGCTTCAGGATCTCGGGCGCAACTGCGTCGGGCTGATGGTGCCATATATTCAGCGGATGCAGGATAACTGGGAGAAAACCGTTACTGCCATTCGCGTCAGTGCTGAAACGATTCGCAGCCACGCGGGGGATGTGTCGGGCGTCAATACAGAACTCTCTACGCGCTCGGAAGAACAGGCGGCGGCGCTTGAGCAGACCAGCTCCAGCATGCAGCAACTCAGCAGCACGGTAAAACTCAACGCGGAAAACGCGAGCCATGCCAGTAAGCTTTCCGGTAACGCCACACGCACCGCGCAGACGGGCGGGGAATCCGTGAAGCAGGTGATGGAAACCATGTCGCGCATCTCCAGCAGCTCCAGCAAAATCGTCGATATCACTAATGTGATTAACAGCATCGCGTTCCAGACCAACATTCTGGCCCTCAACGCCGCGGTGGAAGCCGCGCGCGCGGGTGAGCAGGGGCGCGGTTTTGCGGTGGTGGCGGGTGAAGTGCGCAATCTCGCGAGCCGCAGCGCGCAGGCGGCGAAAGAGATAGAAACGCTGCTTAACGAATCGGTCAGTAATGTTCAGACCGGCTCTGGTCAGGTGAAAAAGGCGGGCGAGGCGATGGATGAAATCCTGGCCGCCGTGCGTCAGGTCAACGACATTATGGCCGAGATTGCCAGCGCGTCCGGCGAGCAGAGCGACGGCATCAGCCAGGTGGGCATCGCGGTGAAAGAAATGGATGCCGTAACCCAGCAGAACGTCCAGCTGGTGCAGCAATCCGTGCTGGCCTCCGCCGATCTGGAGCGTCAGGCTGCACACCTGACCGAAGTGGTCGGGTTGTTCCGCCTGCGCGGTCAGACGGAGCGCGCGAAGCCTGCCGCTGCCGCGTCGCTTGTGCGTCCATCGCCAGCAGGCGTTAGCGCGCCGAAAGCGGTCGCCACGGAAACGAACTGGGAAACCTTCTGAAAAACCGGGCCTGAAAGAAAACTGTGAGCACCACTCTATTTTTTAAAACAATCTTTCATTTAATTTGAAAGTGCGTTTGGTGAATAGTATGGTGAATGCACAGTTTGCTATTCATAGCCTTTTCAGGAGACAACCCAATGAAAATTGCACTGATGATGGAAAACAGTCAGGCGGCCAAAAACGCGATCATCTATAAAGAGCTGAAAGCGGTGGCGGATGAAAAAGCCTTCCCGGTGTACAACGTCGGCATGAGCGATGAGAACGATCATCATCTGACCTACATTCACCTCGGGATTATGGCGAGCATCCTGCTGAATTCCAGAGCGGTGGATTTCGTGGTTACCGGCTGCGGCACCGGGCAGGGCGCGCTGATGTCCCTGAATATTCATCCGGGCGTGGTGTGCGGCTACTGCATCGATCCGGCGGACGCGTTCCTGTTCGCGCAGATCAACAACGGCAACGCGCTGGCGCTGCCGTTCGCGAAAGGCTTTGGCTGGGGCGCCGAACTCAACGTGCGCTTCATCTTTGAAAAAGCGTTCACCGGCCGCAACGGCGAGGGCTATCCGCCGGAGCGTAAAGAGCCGCAGGTGCGCAACGCGGGTATCCTGAATCAGGTGAAAGCCGCTGTGGTGAAAGAGAACTATCTTGATACCCTGCGCGCCATCGATCCTGAACTGGTAAAAACCGCCGTTTCCGGCGAGCGTTTCCAGCAGTGCTTCTTTGATAACTGCCAGGATAAAGCGATCGAAGGTTTCGTGCGTGAAATCCTTGGCTGATAAAGCCTGATGAAAAAGCCAGCCCGCGGGCTGGCTTTTTTTATGCCTGTTTGCCGGAGACGCTATGCCCGGCATGCGCGGCGAGGCGCAGCGTATCTATCATTCCCGCCAGGCTTATCAACGCAATTATCACAAATGCCAGCCGGAAGCTCACGCCCGGAATATCGCCAGTGAAAAAGGACGCGCTGACGACCTCGCCAAGGCGGATGCCGATGGCGCCGAGCGTCACCCCAAGCCCCACGGCGAGCTGCGTGGCAGTGCTGAACAACGTGTTGGCGTAACTCATCTCGCCGGAAGGCACGTCCGCAAACGCCAGCGTACTGATGCCGGTAAACTGAATCGAGCGAAAGACGCCGCCCAGAAAAAGGATCAGCAGAATAAGCCACACCGGCGTCTGGGGCGTCAGCAGCGCGCAGGCGAGCAGCGCCAGCACGTTCAGCAGACCGTTAATCAGCAGCAATTTTTTAAAGCCCAGCCAGCGGATGAGCGGCGTGGTAGCGGGCTTGATAGTCAGGTTGCCCGCAAAGACCGCCAACACCAGCAACCCCGAATGAAACGCGTCCATCCCGAAACCCACCTGAAACAGCAACGGCAATAAAAACGGCACGGCGCTAATAGAGGCGCGAAACAGCGACCCGCCATACATCGTGACGCGAAACGTCGGCACCGCCATGGCATCAAGGCGGATCATCGGGAACGGCGCGCGGCGAAAATGGCGCAGCGCGTAGATAAGCGCGCCGCAGCCCGCCAGCAACAGCGCGCCCGCGAACAGGCCGTTCGCGTCGCGCGCGGCCAGCATCTCCATGGCGCACACCAGCGCTACCATCGCCAGCGCGGTGGCGAGAAAACCGGGCGTATCGAACGGACGGCGGTCATTGTCGTGATGGTCAGGAATCAGGCGCCAGGCGAGCGCCATCGCGATAAGCCCGGCGGGCAGGTTAATAAAGAAGATCCAGCGCCAGTTCGCATAGCTGGTGATAAATCCGCCGAGCGGCGGCCCGATAATCGGCGCCACCAGGGCGGGCCACGTCAGCGTGGCGATGGCCGTAATCAGCTGGTGTTTGGGCGTCACGCGCAGCACCGCCAGGCGCCCGACCGGCACCATCAGCGCGCCGCCCGCGCCCTGCAATACGCGCATCAGCACGAACATCTCCAGCGAATTCGCCAGCCCGCACAGCACCGAGGCGCCGGTAAAAATTCCCAGCGCCAGCGTAAACACCTTACGCGCGCCGAAGCGATCGGCAATCCAGCCGCTTGCCGGTATCAATACCGCGAGCGTCAGCAGATAAGCGCTGATGCCGATATTAAGCGCGACGGCTTCGACGCCGAAGGTCTGCGCCATGGTCGGCAGGGCGGTGGCGATCACCGTTCCGTCGAGAAATTCCATAAAAAAGGCGCCCGCCACCAGCAGCGCGGCGGGAGAGACTCCGCCTGCGCCTGCTTTCGCCGTCTTCTGCCCCATGCCTGCTCCCTAAAATTTTTTTGTAAAATTCACCAAAAAGTACAGTGACTAAGCGCCGGAATTAACAGCATTTTATTAACATTGTGCTCATTTTCATTAACCATGAGACGTGATTTTAATCACAAAATGGTTGATTTTTGTGACGCAAGTCATATTATTGACCGGAAGCAACACGCTAACCAGAATGAATAAAACCGGAGCACGCCATGAAACTGCGTAAAATCCTCAAAAGCATGTTTGAAAACTACTGCAAAACCTTTAAAGACGTTCCGCCGGGCGGGATGTTCTGATAAAAAACCTGCCGCATGGCAGGTTTTTTTATGTCTGCGACTCCCGTTATACCCGCCTTCGCAACGTTCTGAAACCCTCGCTTTTCGTTTTCTGAAATCACGGTTCATTTTTACGCGTTTCGCGCGCCGGGTTCGCAATCGCCGGGCTTTGCCGCTACTATGTGCCGCTTCACGCTAAGGAGAACGCAATGTCACAATCCCTCACTGCCGAAGATGAACTGGTTTCCGACGTGGTCGCCTGCCAGTTGGTGATTAAACAGATCCTCGACGTTATCGACGTCATCGCGCCGGTGGAAGTGCGCGACAAAATGGCGAGCCAGCTGAAAAGCATCGATTTTTCCGGCCATCCTTCCGCCGATCCGGTGACGCTGCGCGCCATTCAGAAAGCGGTAGCGCTGATTGAACTGCGCTTTACCCCGCAGAGCGAAGCGCACTAAGCAAAACGGCCCCGTCGGGGCCGTTGTCAGTTAAAAAATCCCATCCAGGCGCAGGCGAACAGCCACAGCGCCATCAGCCGCTGAAAGCGCACCAGCGCTTTGTCGCTGCGAAACACCCGATGCACGCCGCTGCCAAGCCAGGCCCAGGCGGCGAGACACGCCAGCGAAATCACAAGAAAGCCCAGCGCCTGAAACCCGAGCGTAGTCAGCGCGCGGCCATTATGCGGCGCAAACACCGTGACGACCGCCATCGCCATCATCCAGGTTTTCGGGTTAATCAGCTGTAACGCCGCCGCCGCGCGGGCGCCGAACGGTTTTGTCGCCTCGCCCGAGAGCGCTACCGCGGGCGAGGTGAACAACTGCCAGCTCATCCAGCTCAGCCACAACGCGCCGGTGAGCGCCATCAGGCGCGCCAGCCACGGGGCGTGGCGCAGCACTTCGCCAGGCCCGACGCCGCACAGCAGCACAATGGCGCTGGAGGCGAAACAGGCGCCGAGCACCGCGGGCAGCGACGCGCGTGTACCGTAGCGCTGGCTGTTGGTGAGGATCAGAATATTGGTCGGCCCCGGCGTAATAGAGGCCACAAAGGCAAAGAATAAGAAAGGCAGTTGTTGTGTAAGCAGGCTCATGGCATCTCCCGTTGTCTGAGCCTCTATCTTCGGGCGCTTACCCGCTGACGTCTGGAAGATTTGTGCACAGCCTGCGGTAGTGTGCCGGGGAGAGCCGGTAGGCGCGCTGGAACCAGCGTCCAAGATGGCTTTGATCGGCGAAACCGAGCGCCGCCGCCACATCCACGGGCGTCATGCCGCGCGCGAGCAGTGATCTGGCGCGGGCGAGGCGCAACTGCACCAGCCAGGCGTGGGGCGCCATGCCAAACGCGTGTTTAAACGTGCGCGACAATGTAAAGCGATCGGTGCCGAGCGCCGCGGCCAGTTCCGCCAGCCCGATATTATCGCCAAGGTGCGCCCAGAGGTAGTCGCGGGCGCGCTGGGCCATCTGCGCGTCGCGGATGTCGCCCGGCAGCCGTTTGCGCCACTGACAGTGACGCGTCAGCTGACTTAACAGATTATCCATTACACCCTGCTGCACAATACGCATCTCATCGTGATGCAGCGCCGTAAACGTCGAGGCGATCGCCTGTACCAGCGCGGGCTCGCGGGCAATGGTCTTTGCAAAGTGCAGCTCGTAGCTATCCGGTACGGCGGCGTAAAGCCCGCCAAGCGTTTCTCGCAGCCAGCGTTCATCAAGATAAAAGGTGAGATAGGTAAAGCCGCCCGCGAGCGGCGCGTCGCCGTCGTGGGTTTCGCCCGGCTCCAGCAAAAACGCCGCTCCCGGCGTGCTCTGATGCCGCTCCCGGCGGCAGTGAAACTGCTGGGTGCCGGACTGCGTGATGCCCACCAGATAACTGTCGTGCCAGTGTGGATCGTAGGCGTGGCCTTCAAAATGGGCGCGAATGGTTTCGATGCCGGTATCAGCGTGCTGACGTAATTCTATCCAGTCTTTAGCCATAGCGTCTCCTGTGAAAGGAAACTCTAGCATAACGAGTCTTTAACAAAAGTCTGGAAGATTTGTGCAGGCGGCCCGCAGGCCGCACTGGTAAAAAACGTGGTCAGAAGAACAGTTGCACCAGCAGATAGCTGGCGGCGCAGGCGCAGCTTACGCCAATCAGGCCGGGCAGAATAAAGCTGTGGTTTAAAATGAATTTGCCGATGCGCGTGGTGCCGGAGCGGTCAAAACCAATGCACGCCAGATCGCTTGGGTAGGTGGGCAGAACGAAATAGCCGTAAGACGCCGGGAAAAATGCCACCAGCATTTTGGGCTCAACGCCCAGCATCAGCCCCATCGGCGCGACAGCGGTGAGCGCCGCCGCCTGGCTGTTCACTAGTTTTGAGACCAGGAACAGTACAATCGCGTAGGTCCACGGATGGCTTTTCACCACGCCTTCCAGCACCAGCTTCAGCTCGTCGAGATGCGCCTGGAAAAAGGTGTCGCTCATCCACGCCACGCCAAACACCGAGAAAATCGCCACCATCCCGGCCTTGAACACCGCCCCGCTGGAAATGGACGCCGCGTTCACTTTGCAGACCACCAGCATCACGGCGCCCGCAATCAGCATCATCATCTGGATAACCAGGTTCATGGAGAGCGGGGCGATTTTGCCTTTCACCTCAAACGCCGGGCGCAGCGCAGGCAGCGCGCCGAGCAGCACCACCAGCGCTATCGCGGCGAAGAAAATCCAGGTTGACCACCAGGCATGTTTGTCAAAGCGCTGGTTCATCAGCGTTTCGCTGCCGCCATAAATGTATTCACGCTGTTTCGGATCGCGCAGGCGCGCCTGGAATGCCTCGTCGTCTTTTAAATCTTTACCGCGACGCAGGCTCCAGAGCGCGGCAATCAGTACGCCAAAGAGCGAGGCCGGTACGGAAACCGCGAGGATCTCCAGAATACTCCAGGCCTCCCCGACGCCATGCTGCGCGCCAAGAATCGACACCAGCGACACCACCGCCACCGACACCGGCGAGGCGGTGATCGCCATCTGCGAGGCGACGGACGCCACGGCCATCGGCCGCTCCGGGCGAATATTTTTCTTCAGCGCGATGTCCGCGATGATAGGGAACATGGTGTAGACCACATGCCCGGTGCCGCACAGAAAGGTCAGCGTCCAGGTGGTGAGCGGCGCCAGCAGCGTGATGTGCTGCGGGTGACGGCGCAGCAGCCGCTCGGCGAACTGCATCATCACATTCAGGCCGCCAGCGGTTTGCAGCGTGGCGGCGCAGCCAATCACCGCAAGGATGGTCAGCATCACATCCACCGGCGGCTTGCCAGGCTCCAGCCCAAAGATAAACGTTAAAAGAAACAGACCGATGCCGCTGATGAGGCCAAGCCCCATTCCGCCGAAACGGGTTCCCGCCAGCAAGCACAGAATAATGACGATAAATTCAAGGGTGATCATAAGGCTCCTGCCACGCAATGTTGGGTGAATCGCTTAAGCATTACAAATTGTGCGGTTAATCAACGGGAGCCAGATCGGATTTATAAAAACATAACAAAAACAATACATTGTTAACCTAGCGCTAACATTGCAGCGAAAGGCGAGGAAAAGGCAGGGGAGAAACGTAAGCGCCCTCGGGCGAGGGCGCGGGGCTGAGTGAAAATCAGTGGGTCTGTTCCATCATCTCCAGCAGGCGCTGGTCCGCCTTCTTCGGCGCATAGCCCGGCCTGACGCGCCAGGGTCAGTTCATGAAGGATGGTGGCGAGCAGCGCTTCATCCAGCCGCAACTCCTGTTCGAAGTCGCCAAGCATGGCGAGCATCGCGTCGTCATGCGCCGCCTGCGCTTCACTCATCAGACGCGCCAGCGCCGCATGGCGACCGCTCAGCTCATCCTGCATCTGGCGAAAAATCGCCTCAAGGCTTGAGCAGTCGGGTTTCATCGACTTAAGCGCGCCGACCACCGGGTTCGCGCCGGTTTGTTTAAGGTAATCGAACAGCCGCATCATCTGGGTGACGTTGTGCTGCGCCTGCTGTCTCAGCACCGTCGCGCTGCCGTTCAGGCTCTGCTGCGCGCACCAGTCGCTGTAATAAAGGCACAGGTTCGATGCATAAAATTCCTGATTCATTTGAGCATTCAGTTTCTGCACTACGCCGGGGGGAGCCATATAAATATCCTTATTGAGGAGATAAGGGGAACGGTCAATGACCGCGACGGGTGAGCGCGGGTCCGCCAGTTCCCGGCGGGTGGCCACTCGTCAGTCATAATTGAGAAGCGTGCATTATCGTTCCCTGATGTATTAAGCCTGGTATAACTGTGGCTATTTGCCACTCCAACCGTTTCTTTCTTAAAACGTGACGCAGCGCCGGAATACTTTTGAAACATTGTTTCATTATTAAACCCCCGGCGTGCCGGGCACGGTTTATTCACGTATAAGGAGCGAGAAATGAAAAGAGCGGCGGTGCTGCTGGCGCCAGGGTTTGAAGAAGGAGAAGCGATTGTCACTATCGATATATTACGGCGGCTGAACATTGAGGTCGACACGCTCGCCTGCGCCGATACGCGCGCTGTCGTAAGCTACCACGCCATTCCGCTGGTGGCCGATGCGCGTCTGGCGGAGCGTCTCGAAGACACCTATGACGCGCTGGTGCTGCCGGGCGGCCCGCAGGGCAGCGTAAATCTGGCGGCAGACCCGCAGGTTATCGCGTTTGTGGCGCGCCACGACGCCGCCGGAAAGCTCATCTGCCCCATCTGCTCCGCCGCCGCGCGCGTGCTCGGCGCGAATGGCCTCTTAAAAGGCCGCCGCTATGTCTGCTCGGGCGATCTGTGGCAGGACGTGCGCGATGGCGAGTATGTGGATGCGCCGGTCGTTGAGGATGGCAATCTCATCAGCGGCAAGGGGCTGGGGCGAGTATTTGATTTTGCGCTGACGGTGGCGTCACGTCTTACCGGCGATGAGCCCGCCGCGCGCGAACACGCCGACCATATCTATTACCCCTGGTAAAGCCGCGCGGCGCGGCGGGCTATACTTAACCTTTGTTCGCGATAAGGAGGAAAGTATGACGCAACCGTGTGAAACCCTTTATCTGCGCGAGCCCTGCGGCGGCGTGCCGAACAACGCGCTGCCGGTGCTGCTTTATCGCCAGGCGCTGCCCGCCGACGCGGACGATGCGGCGGTCTGGTTTGAGCAGCGCTTCGCGCAGCACCAGTGGCCGGCACGCTGGCGCTATCCGGTGTTTACTTATACCCACTTTCATACTAACACCCATGAGGTGCTCGGCATCTACGCCGGAGAGGCGCAGATCCAGTTGGGCGGCGAAGCGGGGCCAGTCGTCACCCTTCGCGCGGGCGATGCGGTGTTGATCCCGGCGGGTGTGGGTCATAAGCAAATTGACGCCAGCGCCGATTTCATGGCCGCAGGCGCCTACCCGGAAGGGCTATCGCCCGATAAATTCCTTGATGAGCCTGCGCAACTGGCGCAAACGCGCAAAAATGTGGCCCAGGTCGCGAAGCCGTCACGCGATCCGCTCTTTGGCACTGAAGGCGGTCTTGTCACACTCTGGTAGCCCTCAGGGATTCCCCGGCTGGGCTTATGGAGATATCTGCTAAACCCCTCTTTAATCATCATACATATCGGGTCAGATTTATGCCCGATATTGCTGTATTTATGTACGCAATCACTGTAATTCCATGATGTGATTTCGCTCTCCTATGGAGAATTAATTTCCCGCTAAAACTATCTCCAGCGTTCGCCGCTTCCGGGAGGGAACGGCTAATACGTTGTTTTCTGTCCGATTAACAGAACCTTTCAGGTTTTTACCCTGCATAAAAGAAAGCTAAAGCTGGAGATAACCATGCACAAATTTACTAAAGCGCTGGCGGCCATTGGGCTCGCTGCCGTTATGTCACAATCCGCTATCGCCGAGACCATGAAGCTCGGTTTTCTGGTGAAACAGCCTGAAGAACCGTGGTTCCAGACCGAATGGAAATTCGCGGATAAAGCCGGTAAGGACCTGGGTTTTGAGGTAATCAAAATTGCGGTGCCGGATGGCGAGAAAACCCTGAACGCCATCGACAGCCTCGCGGCGAGCGGCGCGAAAGGCTTTGTTATCTGTACGCCGGACCCGAAACTCGGCTCGGCGATTGTCGCCAAGGCGCGTGGCTACGATATGAAAGTCATCGCCGTGGATGACCAGTTTGTGACGGCCAAAGGCAAACCGATGGAAACCGTGCCGCTGGTAATGATGGCCGCGACCAAAATCGGCGAGCGCCAGGGGCAGGAACTCTATAAAGAGATGCAGAAACGCGGCTGGGATGTGAAAGAAACCGGCGTGATGGCGATTACCGCCGATGAACTCGACACCGCGCGCCGCCGCACCAGCGGCTCTATGGACGCGCTGAAAGCGGCAGGCTTCCCGGAAAAACAGATCTACAAAGTACCGACTAAATCCAACGATATCCCCGGCGCGTTTGACGCCGCCAACTCTATGCTCGTTCAGCATCCGGAAGTGAAACACTGGCTGGTGGTCGGCATGAACGACAACACCGTGCTGGGCGGCGTGCGCGCGACCGAAGGGCAGGGCTTTAAAGCGGCTGACGTTATCGGCATCGGCATCAACGGCGTGGATGCGGTGAGCGAGCTTTCCAAAGCGCAGGCGACCGGCTTCTATGGCTCGCTGCTGCCAAGCCCGGACGTTCACGGCTATAAATCCAGCGAAATGCTCTACAACTGGGTGACCAAAGGCGCCGAGCCGCCGACGTTCACCGAAGTCACCGATGTGGTGCTGATCACCCGCGACAACTTTAAAGAAGAACTGGCGAAAAAAGGTCTCGGCGGCAAGTAATGGGCGATTTATCGCGGTTCGGGCGCGCCTGCGCGCCCGCTTTTTGAGTGGCCCGGAGGTATCATGCAGACATCTTCACCCTATCTCTCGTTTCGCGGCATCGGGAAAACTTTTCCCGGTGTGAAGGCGCTTTCGGACATCAGCTTTGACTGCCACGCAGGCCAGGTTCATGCGCTGATGGGCGAAAACGGCGCCGGTAAATCGACGCTGTTAAAAATTCTCAGCGGCAACTACGCGCCGACCACTGGCACCATCGCCATCAAAGGCGAAGAAGTCACCTTTAGCGACACCACGGCGGCGCTCAACGCGGGCGTCGCCATCATCTACCAGGAGCTGCATCTGGTGCCGGAGATGAGCGTGGCGGAAAACATCTATCTGGGCCAGATCCCTCACAAGGCCGGGATAGTCAACCGCTCGCTGCTCAACTACGAGGCGAAGCTGCAACTGGAGCATCTGGGGCTCGATATCGACCCGCAGACCCCGCTGAAATATCTCTCCATCGGCCAGTGGCAGATGGTGGAAATCGCCAAAGCGCTGGCCCGCAACGCCAAAATCATCGCCTTCGACGAGCCGACCAGTTCGCTCTCGGCGCGTGAGATTGAACACCTGTTCCGCGTTATCCGCGAGCTGCGCAAAGAAGGGCGCGTCATTCTCTATGTGTCGCACCGCATGGAAGAGATCTTCGCCTTAAGCGACGCCATCACCGTCTTCAAGGATGGCCGCTACGTGCGTACCTTCAGCGATATGCAGCAGGTGAACAACGACAGCCTGGTGCAGGCGATGGTTGGGCGCGATCTGGGGGATATCTATGGCTGGCAGCCGCGCGACTATGGCCCGGAGCGGTTGCGTCTCGACGCGGTGAAAGCGCCGGGCGTACGCGCGCCGGTGAGCTTAAGCGTCAGGAGCGGCGAAATCGTCGGCCTGTTTGGGCTGGTGGGCGCCGGGCGCAGCGAGTTAATGAAAGGCATGTTTGGCGGCACGCGCATTACCAGCGGCCAGGTGCTGATCGACGGTAAACCTATCGCTATCCGCGCGCCGGGCGACGCCATTCGCGCGGGCATGATGCTCTGCCCCGAAGACCGTAAAGCCGACGGCATCATTCCGGTGCATTCGGTGCAGGACAACATCAACATCAGCGCGCGACGCAAACACATCAGCGCGGGCTGTCTTATCAACAATGGCTGGGAGCAGGAAAACGCCCGCCATCATATTCGCTCGCTGAATATTAAAACGCCTGGCGCTGAGCAGCTGATTATGAATCTCTCCGGCGGCAACCAGCAGAAGGCGATTCTGGGCCGCTGGCTGTCGGAAGAGATGAAAGTGATTTTGCTTGATGAGCCGACCCGCGGCATTGACGTCGGGGCGAAGCATGAAATCTACAACGTGATTTACGCGCTGGCGGCGCAGGGGGTGGCGGTGCTCTTCGCCTCCAGCGATCTGCCGGAAGTCCTCGGCGTGGCCGACCGCATTCTTGTGATGCGCGAAGGCGAAATCGCCGGTGAATTACTGCACGAGGAGGCCAGCGAATCAACGGCGCTCAGCCTCGCTATGCCTAAAACCAGCCAGGCTGTCGCTTAAGTAAGGAGAAATTATGTCATCACTAACTACATCCGGTGCGCCGAAGTCCTCATTCTCCGTGGGTCGCATCTGGGATCAGTACGGCATGCTGGTGGTCTTCGCCGTGCTGTTCCTTGCCTGCGCTATCTTCGTGCCGAATTTCGCCACCTTTATCAATATGAAAGGCCTGGGGCTGGCTATCTCGATGTCCGGGATGGTGGCCTGCGGCATGCTGTTCTGCCTCGCCTCCGGGGATTTCGACCTCTCCGTGGCGTCAGTAATCGCCTGCGCGGGCGTCACCACGGCGGTAGTCATCAACATGACTGAAAGCCTGTGGCTGGGCGTCGCGGCGGGCCTGCTGCTTGGGGTCGCGAGCGGCCTGGTCAACGGTTTTGTCATCGCGAAGCTTAAAATCAACGCGCTGATCACCACGCTTGCCACCATGCAGATTGTGCGCGGCCTCGCGTACATCATCTCTGACGGTAAAGCGGTCGGCATCGAAGACGAAAGCTTCTTTACCCTCGGCTATGCCAACTGGCTCGGGCTGCCGGCGCCTATCTGGCTGACGGTCGCCTGTCTTATCGTGTTCGGCTTCCTGCTGAATAAAACCACCTTCGGGCGTAATACGCTGGCGATTGGCGGCAACGAAGAGGCCGCGCGTCTGGCGGGCGTGCCGGTGGTGCGCACCAAAATCATTATCTTTGTGCTCTCGGGCCTGGTCTCCGCTGCGGCAGGCATTATTCTCGCCTCGCGTATGACCAGCGGCCAGCCGATGACCTCCATCGGTTATGAGCTGATCGTGATTTCGGCGTGCGTGCTGGGTGGCGTTTCTCTGAAAGGCGGCATAGGAAAAATCTCGTATGTGGTGGCGGGTATTCTTATCCTTGGCACCGTTGAAAACGCAATGAATTTACTGAATATCTCCCCGTTTGCGCAGTACGTGGTACGCGGGCTGATCCTGCTTGCGGCGGTGATTTTCGACCGTTACAAACAGAAAGCGAAACGCGTCGCATAATGCGTTTTGACCCGTCTTAAATCCTCGCAAAAACGCCTTCCGACCTGTTTTTTCAGACAGTCGGAAGGCGTTGCCGAATGGCGACACTCGTCACACTGTCTATACTTACACGGTCAGTAAAACTATCAGATAACCTCAGGGTTAGCTGTTTAACCCGTAAGGATAGGAGGAAACACTGGTGGACGAAGTGTTAGCAGTACCGCCCGTAGCCCGCGATAATCTTGCCTTTTTTTTCGACCTTGACGGCACGCTTGCCGACATCAAGCCGCATCCCGATCAAGTGTTCATCCCCTCCGATGTTCGTCGCCTGCTGCAAAAACTCGCCGACATGAATGACGGAGCCCTGGCATTGATTTCAGGACGTTCCATGACGGAGCTGGACCAGCTTGCCGCGCCGCACCATTTTCCGCTGGCCGGGGTCCACGGTGCCGAGCGTCGTGATATCCGTGGTCAGAGCCATGTCGTGTCGCTGCCGGAATCGCTGGTAGAGCATCTGCATCAGCGTCTTGAAGCGGCGCTCTCACAGATGCCTGGCACCGAGCTTGAGGCAAAAGGGATGGCGTTTGCGCTGCACTATCGCGGCGCGCCGGAGTATGAAAACCAGATTTTGGCGCTGGCGGAAGGCATCGCCAGCGAACATAAGCAGCTGGGGCTGCAACCGGGCAAATGCGTAGTGGAGTTAAAACCGCTGGGCATCAATAAAGGCGCGGCTATCGAGGCATTCATGAATGAAGCGCCGTTCGCAGGCCGCGTACCGGTATTTGTGGGTGACGATCTCACCGACGAAGCCGGGTTTTACGTCGTAAACCAGCTTAATGGCATTAGCGTGAAAGTCGGGCAGGGGGACACCCAGGCGAAGTGGCAACTTGCCGATGTCCCGGCGGTCCACGCGTGGCTGGAACAATTAGTTCAAGAACAAGAAAAAAAAACGTCAAATAAAAGGAGAGAAGGCTATGAGTCGCTTAGTCGTAGTATCTAATCGTATCGCCCCGCCGGATGACAAAAAGAGCAGCGCGGGGGGCCTCGCGGTAGGGATACTGGGAGCGCTGAAAGCAGCAGGCGGCCTGTGGTTTGGCTGGAGCGGTGAAATCGGCAATGAGGATGCCCCGCTTAAAAAAGTCACCCGTGACAACATTACCTGGGCGTCATTTAACCTGAGCGAACAGGATCACGACCAGTATTACAACCAGTTCTCCAACGGCGTTCTGTGGCCTGCGTTCCACTACCGTCTGGATCTGGTGAACTTCCAGCGTGAAGCGTGGGAAGGGTATCTGCGCGTCAACAGCCTGCTGGCGGATAAGCTCAAACCGCTGATTGAGCCTGACGATAACCTGTGGATCCACGATTACCATTTGCTGCCGTTTGCAAGCGAGCTGCGCAAGCGCGGCGTGAATAACCGCATCGGGTTCTTCCTGCATATCCCGTTCCCGACTCCGGAAATTTTCAACGCGCTGCCGCCGAATACCGAGCTGCTGGAGCAACTGTGCGATTACGATCTGCTGGGCTTCCAGACGGAAAATGACCGTGTCGCCTTCCTGGAATGTCTGGCGATGCATACGCACCTTTCCACCAGCAACGACGGCGACCATACCGCTTACGGTAAAACCTTCCGCACGCAAGTCTATCCGATTGGTATTGAACCGGAAGAGATTGCGCAGGCCTCCGCAGGCCCGCTGCCGCCGAAGCTGGCCCAGCTTAAGGCTGAGCTTGCCAGCGTGAAGAATATCTTCTCCGTGGAGCGCCTGGACTATTCCAAAGGGCTGCCGGAGCGTTTCCAGGCGTTTGAGACGCTGCTTGAGAAATACCCTGAGCACCACGGTAAAATCCGCTATACCCAGATTGCGCCGACGTCGCGTGGCGATGTCCAGGCGTATCAGGATATTCGTCATCAGCTGGAGACCGAAGCCGGGCGTATCAACGGCAAATATGGTCAGCTTGGCTGGACGCCGCTCTATTACCTCAATCAGCATTTCGACCGCAAGCTGCTGATGAAAGTCTTCCGCTACTCCGATGTGGGCCTGGTGACGCCGCTGCGCGACGGGATGAACCTGGTGGCGAAAGAGTACGTGGCGGCGCAGGACCCGAAAAATCCGGGCGTGCTGGTGCTGTCTCAGTTTGCCGGCGCCGCCAATGAGCTGACCGCCGCGCTGCTGGTTAACCCTTACGATCGCGATGATGTCGCGGCCGCGCTTGACCGTGCGCTGAAAATGCCGCTCGCCGAGCGTATCGCGCGCCACAGTGAGATGCTGGAGATTGTCCGTAAAAACGACATCAACCACTGGCAGGAGGCCTTTATCCAGGATCTAAAGCAGATATCGCCACGCAGCCCTGAACGCGAGCTGCAGAATAAAGTGGCGACCTTCCCGAAACTGGCCTGACGGGCCATCTCGCCCTCCCGGGCGCCCGCCCGGGGACGCCATACTAATCGAGCGCCACCAGCAGAAGATCGGTTCTGCTGGTGGCGACGATTTTTTTCGCTGAGCACAGCGCTTTGCTGAAAAAACTGTGGTTGTGATTCCCGCAAATCACCAGGTCGATGTCATCTTTCTCACATATATCCTGAATATATTCTCCGAGTTCACCACTGGCGATGATGGTTTTTGCGATCGGGTATCCGGCCCCGTTTTTCAGGGCTTCCAGGAACGTTTGTGTCTCCTCATACATGACGTCGCGCAAGTTTTCGAGCATTGGGGCTGACATTTGATTAAAGAGTTCCGGATCTGTGGCGATAGTAATAAGGGTGATACTGCCGTTTACCGGTTTCACAAGAGAAACCGCCCGCCTGATAAGGCGATGACTTTCGGGCGTAACAGCCACGGCAACCAGTACATGGGAATAGCTCATAGTGATGTCCTTTCGCCAGAGAAAACTGCAGGAAGCAGCAATGATGAAATAGTACGACGGACGTGCCACGAAAGAATGTGAAGCCGCTTTAAGAACGGTGAAACGCCTCTTCTGAATACATTAGGTATTCTTATCAAAGGAATAATTTAACCATTATTTCTGTCTGGTAACATCTTGTAACTTCGCCGTGAGGCGCGCCCTGACACAAATTTCCTGGCATTCCGTTCAAAATAACATCATTAGCATGCTTGCATTTCTTTGAAGCAACTCACTGTTTTTATTCATTAAGTTGATTTAAGTACTCCTCGAATAGTACTGTTTCTTTTATAGTGACTTTACGTGATCAGGTGATGTCAAATAGTTACGAAATGAAAGTATGACCGGATGCTACATCCTAGTTAAGGATGAATGAATATTCGGAATTTTACGCATTGCAAGCCGCTTGATTGTCTATTTTTTGTACAAAAGAAAAGCGATTCTGATGGTTTTTTAGTGACTTTTTCCGAAAATGTGTGATACTCGTCACACTTTTTCCAAATTCTCTTCATAAGCACATTGTGTGAACGGTGTCCGCCGAGTACGATTTGCTCGATTTAGGAAAAATCTTAAGTAAGTGTAAGGAAATGATGAAAGGCGTGCACGGAGCCTGCCAGGGATAACTCGAATTTGACGGGAACAATGTTTCACCGACAAGTCTGGTTTCACCGATGCATTTTGGCCGTAACGATTTATTTTTTTACCGGGATTTGCCCGGCGACATCACGGGGTGCGGCGTAGCCGCGTTAAAATAATAGTTTGTTATTGGATGGGAAAAATGCATACATCCGAGTTGCTGAAACATATCTACGACATCAACCTGTCATATTTGTTGCTTGCACAGCGCTTGATTAGTCAGGATAAAGCGTCTGCGATGTTTCGCCTGGGTATCAGCGAAGAGATGGCGTCCACGCTTGGCGACCTGACGCTTCCGCAGATGGTGAAACTGGCTGAAACCAATCAGCTTGTCTGTCAGTTCCGCTTCCAGGATCATCAGTCGATTACGCGTTTAACACAAGAATCACGCGTAGACGATCTGCAACAGATCCACACCGGTATTTTGCTCTCCACGCGTCTGCTCAACGAGGCCAATGGCACCGAAGACGTCGCCAGGAAGAAAAGGGCGTAATCTATGACCGACAAGAGCATTGTTCAGGAAGCCCGTGATATCCAGCTCGCCATGGAACTCATTACCCTTGGCGCACGTTTACAGATGCTGGAAAGTGAAACGCAACTTAGCCGCGGTAGACTCATCAAACTTTATAAAGAGCTGCGGGGCAGCCCGCCGCCAAAAGGTATGTTGCCCTTTTCCACGGACTGGTTCATGACCTGGGAGCAGAACATCCACGCATCGATGTTCTGTAACGCATGGCAGTATCTGCTGCGCACCGGGTTATGTTCAGGCGTTGACGCTGTTATCAAAGCGTACCGTCTGTACCTGGAGCAATGCCCGCAAGAAAATGACGCAGGCCCGCTGCTGGCGCTGACTCGCGCCTGGACGCTGGTCCGCTTCGTGGACAGCGGAATGCTTGAATTATCTCGCTGCAACAGCTGCGGCGGCAATTTTGTTACCCATGCACACCAGCCGGTTGGCAGCTTCGCATGCAGCCTGTGCCAACCACCGTCTCGCGCCGTAAAAAGACGTAAACTTTCGCGAGATGCTGCCGATATTATTCCACAACTGCTGGATGAACAGGTCGAACAGGCCGTTTAACCGGATAGGTGTGGAAAACCACTCCAGCAGCGGCCCAAAAGGCCGCTGCTTTTTTTTTCCTAACTTAAACCGGCAACGTTTTCTGCTCACCTGAACGTCCTCGCCATAGCCAACAGCGGAAGGATGATGTCGTGCTGATTTTAATAGGTTACCTGGTCATTCTGGGAACAGTCTTCGGTGGATACATGATGACCGGAGGGGAGCTTGGTGCACTCTATCAGCCTGCTGAATTAATTATCATCGGCGGAGCGGGTGTGGGTGCGTTTATCGTCGGTAACAACGGGAAAGCGATTAAGGGCACGGTAAAAGCGTTGCCGCTGCTGTTTCGCCGTTCGAAATACACCAAAAGTATGTACATGGATCTGATGGCACTGCTGTACCGCCTGATGACCAAATCGCGCCAGCAGGGCATGTTCTCGCTGGAGCGTGATATCGAGAACCCGAAAGAGAGCGAGATTTTCACCAGCTACCCGCGCATCCTCGCGGACAACACCATGCTGGAGTTCATCACCGATTATCTGCGCCTCATCATCAGCGGCAACATGAACACGTTTGAGATTGAAGCGCTGATGGACGAAGAGATTGAAACGCACGAAAGCGAGGCGGAAGTGCCGGCTAACAGCCTGGCGCTGATGGGTGACTCGCTCCCGGCGTTCGGGATTGTGGCGGCGGTTATGGGCGTGGTGCATGCGCTGGCCTCCGCAGACCGTCCGGCGGCGGAACTCGGCGCGCTTATCGCGCACGCGATGGTGGGGACGTTCCTCGGCATCCTGCTGGCGTACGGCTTTGTCTCGCCGCTCGCCACCGTGCTGCGTCAGAAGAGCGCTGAAACCACCAAGATGATGCAGTGCGTGAAAGTGACGCTGCTGTCGAGCCTTAACGGTTACGCGCCGCCTATCGCCGTAGAGTTTGGTCGTAAGACGCTCTATTCGAGCGAGCGTCCGTCCTTCACCGAACTGGATGAACACGTTCGCGCGGTGAAATCGCCTAACCAGCAGCAGGTGACAGAAGACGCATGAAAAACAGCAACCACCCCGTCGTTATCGTAAAAAAGCGCAAGCATAAAGGGCACGGCGGCGGTTCGCACGGCTCCTGGAAAATCGCTTACGCCGACTTTATGACAGCCATGATGGCCTTCTTCCTGGTGATGTGGCTTATCTCCATCTCCAGTCCGAAGGAACTGACGCAGATTGCGGAATATTTCCGCACGCCGCTGTCGGCCGCCATCACCGGCGGGCATCGCATCGCGGATAGCGATAGCCCGATTCCGGGGGTGGGGATGATGTCACGCAGACGCAAGGCGAAGTGAAAAAACAAGAGCCGAATATTGATGAGCTCAAAAAACGCATGGAGCGTAACCGCCTGCAGAAACTGCGCGGCGATCTGGATCAGCTGATCGAGGCCGACCCGAAACTGCGCGCGCTGCGCCCGCATCTGCGCATCGATCTGGTGCAGGAAGGGCTGCGTATTCAGATTATCGACAGCCAGAACCGCCCGATGTTTAAAACCGGCAGCGCCGAAGTCGAGCCTTACATGCGCGACATCCTGCGCGCCATCGCGCCGGTGCTGAACGGAATACCGAATAAAGTGAGCCTGTCAGGCCACACCGATGACTTCCCGTACGCGAATGGCGAACGCGGTTACAGCAACTGGGAACTCTCGGCAGACCGCGCTAACTCGTCGCGCCGCGAGCTGGTTATCGGCGGGCTTGATGATGGCAAAGTTTTGCGCGTGGTCGGCATGGCCGCCACGATGCGCCTGGCGGAGAAAGGTGCGAATGAAGCCCTGAACCGCCGCATAAGTTTGCTGGTACTTAACAAGCAATCGGAAGATGCCATCGTGCATGAAAACGCCGAAAGCGAAAATGAGTCACTGAGCGTATTACAACAACCGGGCGCCGTCCCCCCGGCCTCAAACCCAACACCGTCCCAACCGGTTACGAGGTGATAGCGTGAGTATGGATATTAGCGATTTTTATCAAACATTTTTCGATGAGGCTGACGAACTGTTAGCTGACATGGAGCAGCATTTGCTCGATCTGGTGCCCGAGGCGCCGGATGCCGAACAGCTAAATGCCATATTCCGCGCCGCACACTCTATTAAGGGTGGTGCGGGGACCTTTGGCTTCACCATCCTGCAGGAAACCACCCATCTGATGGAGAACCTGCTGGATGAAGCACGTCGGGGTGAAATGCAACTCAACACCGACATCATCAACCTGTTTTTGGAAACCAAAGATATTATGCAGGAACAGCTTGACGCTTATAAAAGCTCTTCGGAGCCGGACGCAGCCAGCTTTGAATATATCTGTCAGGCGCTGCGCCAACTGGCGCTCGAAGCCAAAGGCGAAGCGCCTGCGGCGGCGGCGAAACTTTCTGTTGTCGAAACCGAATCCGCTGCGCCTGCCGCAACCACGGATGGCGGCAAGCTGCGCATAAAGCTTGGCAAACTCAAAGGCACTGAGACGGAACTCTTGCAGGAAGAGCTCGGCAATCTCGGCGCCTTAAGCCAGATTGAAAAGGGTGAGGATTATCTGGTCGCCACCCTCGAGACCAGCGCCAGCGCGGATGACATCACCGCGGTGCTCTGCTTTGTCATCGAAGGCGATCAGATTGAATTCCTGCCGCTGCCCGCCGCCGAAGCAGCGCCTGCCGCGCCGGCTGAGCCGGAGGTCCAGGCAGCGCCTGCGGCCGTCGCGCCGGTTGCCGCACCGGTAGCCAAAGCGCCTGCCGCCAGCGCGCCGCGCGCCGAGCAGAACAAACCGGCCCGCGAAAAAGAAAACACCAGTATCCGCGTGGCCGTAGAGAAAGTTGACCAGCTGATTAACCTGGTGGGCGAGCTGGTGATTACCCAGTCTATGCTCCAGCAGCGCTCCAATGAGCTTGATCCGGTCACCCATGGCGACCTGATCACCAGCATGAGTCAGTTACAACGTAACGCCCGCGATCTTCAGGAATCGGTGATGTCCATCCGTATGATGCCGATGGAATACGTCTTCAGCCGCTTCCCGCGTCTGGTTCGCGATCTGGCAAGCAAGCTTGGCAAACAGGTTGAACTGACGCTGCAGGGCAGTTCCACCGAACTCGACAAGAGCCTGATCGAACGCATTATCGACCCGTTAACGCACCTGGTGCGTAACAGTCTTGACCACGGTATCGAGTCGCCGGAAAAACGCGAGGCCGCGGGTAAATCCCAGGTAGGCAACCTGATCCTCTCCGCAGAGCATCAGGGCGGCAATATCTGTATCGAAGTGACCGACGACGGCGCAGGCCTGAACCGTGAGCGTATTCTGGCGAAAGCGATGTCTCAGGGCATGGCCGTCAGCGAAAGCATGACCGATGAAGACGTGGGCATGCTCATCTTCGCCCCTGGCTTCTCCACGGCGGAGCAGGTGACCGATGTTTCCGGTCGTGGCGTCGGCATGGACGTGGTGAAACGTAACATTCAGGAGATGGGCGGCCATGTTGAAATCGCTTCCCGTCAGGGCCAGGGCACAACAATCCGTATCCTGCTGCCGCTGACGCTGGCGATCCTCGACGGCATGTCGGTTAAGGTAAACGAAGAAGTCTTTATTCTGCCGTTGAACGCGGTAATGGAATCGCTGCAACCGCGTGAAGAAGATCTGCATCCGCTGGCAGGCGGCGAGCGCGTACTGGAAGTGCGCGGCGAATATCTGCCGCTGGTTGAGTTGTGGAAAGTCTTTGATGTGCAAGGGGCGAAAACCGAAGCGACGCAGGGCATTGTCGTTATCCTGCAAAGCGCCGGCCGCCGTTATGCACTGCTGGTCGATCAGCTGATTGGTCAGCACCAGGTCGTCGTGAAAAACCTTGAGAGTAACTATCGCAAGGTGCCGGGTATTTCGGCCGCCACGATTCTGGGCGATGGTAGCGTGGCGCTGATTGTTGATGTATCCGCGCTGCAAAGTTTAAACCGTGAGCAACGTATGGCGCCGACCGCCGCCTGAAGCCACTATCGTAGAAAAGGTAAGTAATATGACCGGTATGAGCAACGTCACTAAACTGGCCGGCGAGCCGTCTGGCCAGGAGTTCCTGGTATTCACCCTGGGCGACGAAGAATATGGTATCGATATTCTGAAAGTGCAGGAAATCCGCGGTTACGATCAGGTAACCCGCATTGCCAACACGCCGTCTTTCATCAAAGGCGTGACCAACCTGCGCGGTGTTATCGTGCCTATCGTTGACCTGCGCGTGAAGTTTGAGCAGGGCGATGTGGAATACAATGAAAACACCGTGGTGATCGTTCTGAACTTCGGCCAGCGTGTGGTCGGCATCGTGGTTGACGGCGTCTCCGACGTCCTGTCCCTCACCGCCGAACAGATCCGCCCGGCGCCGGAATTCGCTGTGACGCTCTCCACAGAATACCTGACCGGCCTCGGCGCTATTGGCGAACGTATGCTGATTCTGGTACACATTGAGAAGCTGCTCAACAGCGAAGAGATGGAGCTGATTGACAGCGCAACCGCCCGCGTGGCGTGACAACAAGAAAAGCAGTGGCACGGGGCGCGTAAGCGCCCCTTTTTTTCGCCTGCTATCCGGGAACATCGCGTCGGGCCGCGCCCTGCGTCGCGAACAAGGAGCAGGCGCTCTGGAAGGAATTGCCGTTTAAAACGTGATGAATGTCACATATAAATCAATATATCATTTGCCATTTACATTCTGAAATCTCAAAAACTGTTTAACTGGTTGTTATCATTGTTGTTTATCTCCTCTCACTCAGCCTCACTGATACTTTTTACAACTTTTGTGATGTTTTGAAACATAAACTAAATTTCAGATTAGCGTCTCGTCTGACGCGCTGCGCTTTATGGTTCAGGTGGTCATCCCGGTCCGGCACAGCATCACTTCCGTTGAGAGTTTGAGGATAAACACGATGAAAACACGTCTGTTAGCGGTTATCTTCGGTGCCGGCATGATGCTGAGCGCGCCGGTAAGCTTTGCGGTCACCAGTAGCGGGACCATCGGCGCAACCTTAACGCTGACTAATGGTTGTCTGATCAACGGCTCGCCGAGCCAGAACGGGATTAACTTCGGTACCCTGAACTTCGGGACCAGCCCGGCCACCTTCTCCACATTGACGACTCAGCTGGCCGGCGCAGGCGGCGGCAACACCTTCTCTATTCAGTGCACCACGCCCGAATACACCGTACAGATAACGGGCAGCACCAATCAGGCCCCAGGCACCGTCGTCGGTACGCCAGGGACGCCGGGGCGTTATCTGGTCAATACCACCAACACCGCGCAGGGGGTGGCCTACAGCCTCTACAGCGATAGCGCCTTCCAGAACGTTATCGCCAATAACGCCTCCATTCCGGCCGCCTCAACCACGGGCGGGGTAAGCAACTACACCATTTATGGCCGTATCCAGGGCGGCGGTAACAGCGTCACGGTCGTACCGGGCACTTACACTGACACCATTAACGTCAGCGTCACGTACTAAGCGCCAGCAGAACCACGATGAGGATGAAGGGCAACCGGGTGCGGTTGCCCCTGGAGAGCGCTGTGCGGCGCATTCTGTGGGGAGCCATGGGTCTGTTCGGCGTCGCTTGCGGCGGCGCGCAGGCTGTGACGACGCAGTCGTTTCAGGTGAGCGCCGCCATTGCCGCTGGCTGCTCCGTCACCACTGGTGCCGGCGGCGTGATGGGAACGCTTAATTTCGGCACCCGCAGCGGCGTGGAAAGCACGCGCGTCAGCACCAGCTTTGTCCCGTCCTCTTCATTACTGCTCGCCTGCACGCCAGGCGTGGCGCTCAGCATGAGCATTGACGGCGGGCAGAATTATGGCTCCTCGGTGCGCAATATGGTGCGCGGCGGCGGCACCGAGCGGGTGCCGTATCGTCTCTATACGTCGAGTTCGTTAAATGCGACGAGTGAAATCGGCGTCAACCAGGCGGTGTCCATCGCTTACAGCAACAGCAATAACATTTCGCTGCCTCTCTTTGGCGCAGCGCAGCTCACGGGCTTTAGCCCCGCCGGCAGCTATACCGACACGCTGACGGTGACATTATCATGGTGATACAGGGAGAGCAGACATGATGCAAGGCGCAACGTCTCTCAGGCGGCTCGGACTGGCCGCCGCGTTTTGGCTGGCCACAGGCAGCGCCTGGGCCGCCGGTAATATGCTTATCTGGCCTATCGATCCTTACCTCGCGGCAGACGACAACGCCGCAGAACTGTGGATACAGAATCAGGGCGCCACGCCAATGACCATGCAGGTGCGTATCGTGCGCTGGCGGCAGGAGGGCGGCAACGAGCGCTATCAGCAACAGCAGGATGTCGCGGCAAGCCCGCCCATCGTGCGCATCGACGGCGGCAAAAAGCAGTTAATCCGCCTGATAAGCCAGGCTCAGGTACCGGCAGGCGTGGAGCAGGCTTACCGTATTGTGGTCGATGAGATCCCGCAGCCGACCGATCCTGGCAAACCGCAGCTCGGGCTGAAGCTGCAGATGCGCTACTCGATCCCGCTATTTGTCTATGGCCAGGGCGTCGCCACCGAGCGCGCGGGCGCCCATCACGCTTATCTGCAGCCGGAAAACCTCTCCTGGCGCGTGGTCAGGGAAAACGGCCAGCCCGCGATTGAAATCACCAACCGTGACCAGATCCATGCGCGGATCAGTAAAGTGACGGTGCAGCAGGGCGGCAAGCCGCGCGTGCTGGCGGAAGGGTTACTGGGTTACGTGCTGCCAGGGCAGTCGCGCGTTTTTGCTCTGCCCGCCGGTATATCGCAGCCCACGCAGCTTAGCGCCTCCGTCAATGCCCGCGAGGGGACATGGCAAGCCGCCGCCCGGTGAGTCGGGGGGTGATAATCAGCCTGCTGTGTGTCGTCTCTCCCGCCGTAAACGCGCTGGACGGAGACGATGCGCTGCCGCCGCCGCCGGACGCGCAGGCTATCGACCGCCAGGCGGTGTTTCACCTGTCGCTGGTGGTGAACTATTACGATACCGGGCTGGTGGCGCCGGTGACGCGGCGCGGCGGCGCCATGTGGGTCTCGTCGGCGGATCTTCAGCGCGCCGGGCTGCCGGGCGATAAAATCCCGCAGGGCGAGGTGAATGTCGATGCGCTCCCGCAGGTGAAGAGCCGTTATGACAGTACCGGCCAGCGGCTCTTGCTGACCGTACCCGCCGACTGGGTGCCTGCGCGTACCGTAGCGCTCGGCGAGCAGGAGCGGCGGGTGCGGCCGCGCGCCAGCAACGGCGCGGTGCTCAATTACGATTTTTACGCCAGCGACACCAATCACGGCCTGCGCCAGGCGTCGCTCTGGCACGAGATGCGCCTCTTTGGCAACGCGGGGTCGTTCTCGTCCACCGGGGCGTTACGGGAAGTCTTTCGCGGCTATCCGGGCCAGGATGAAGGCTATATGCGCTACGACACGATGTTTAACAGCACCAACGACGACAATGCCTGGAGCTGGTCGCTGGGCGATGTGATAAGCGACAGCCTGAGCTGGAGCAACAGCGTGCGCATGGGCGGCATCTCGGTCGGGCGCGATTTCTCGCTGCGCCCCGATCTCATCACCTATCCGCTGCCCGCTTTTTCCGGCGAGGCGGCGGTGCCGAGCACGGTCGATGTGTTTATCAACGGCTACCGCTCCGGCTCCACCGAGCTCGCCCCCGGCCCGTTCACGCTGACCAATCTGCCTTATATCAATGGCTCCGGCGATGCGGTGCTGGTCACGACCGACGCCCTGGGCCGTCAGGTCTCCACCACGCTGCCATTCTATGTGGCAAGCGAGCTGCTCAAGCCCGGCTTAAGCGACGGCTCGTTCAGCGCGGGCGCGCTGCGCCGCAATTACGGCGTGAAAAATTTCGATTACGGCCCGGCGGCGGCGAGCGGTTCCTGGCGCTACGGGGTGACGGATTTCTGGACGCTGGAGACCCACGGCGAAGCGGCGGAAAAACTGAAACTCGGCGGCGTCGGGTCGCTGGTGAAGCTTGGCCGCTTCGGCGTGGTCAACGGCGCAGGCAGCTGGAGCCAGATGCGTGATAACAGCGGCCAGCAGTGGAACTGGGGTTATCAGTACAACACGGCGGGCTTTAGCCTTTCCACGCAGCAGACCCGCCGCACGCGCGGGTTCGGCAACCTGGCGCTCTACGATCAGCCCGTGCGCTACGATCAGTATCAGGAGCCTATCATCACGTTAAGCCGCGCCACCACGCAGTATGCGCTGACGCTCAATATGGACGCGGCGGGCAGCGTCGGCGCGGCCTGGCTTGATGTGCAATCATTCAACCGCGACCACACGCGGCTGCTGAACGTCTCCTGGAATAAAACGCTGTGGAACAGCAGTCTCTATCTGGCCGCGAGCCACGACTACGAGGAGCGCGACTGGACATTCGCGCTCTCGTTGCAAATTCCGCTCGGTGCGCAAAGTTCTGTGGCGATCAGCGCCGAAAACACGCCGCAGGGCGGCTCGACCCAGCGCGTTAACGTGAATAGCGCGATGCCAAGCGACGGCGGTTTTAGCTGGAACCTGGCGTATGCGAATCAGTCGCGCGATGACAACTATCAGCAGGCCACACTGGGCTGGCGCAATAACCACGTCGAGACGCAGGGCGGCATCTACGGTCAGTCCAAAAACTTCACGCGCTGGGGCGAGGCCACCGGCTCGCTGGTGACGATGGACGGCGAGCTGTTTGCGGCCAACCAGATTAACGACGCTTTCGCGGTAGTCAGTACCGAAGGGCAGCCGGGCGTGACGGTGAACTTTGAAAACCAGCCGATAGGGGAGACCGACGAGGAGGGCTATCTGCTGGTAAGCGGGGTGACATCCTACTACCCGGCGACCTACAGCATCGACGCGCTGAATCTGCCCGCCGATACCCGCATTCGCGATACCGAGCGGCGCCTCGCGTTGCGGCGCAACAGCGGTTATCTGGTGACGTTCCCGATGGAGCAGGAGCGCGTGGCAAGCGTCATCCTGCATGATGAAAACGACCAGCCGCTGCCGGTATCAAGCCAGGTGTTTCGCGACGATCGCCCGACGGCGGTCGTGGGCTATGACGGCATCGCATGGATTGAAGATATCGGTGAAGTTAACCCGCTGCGCGTCATGAAGCCTGACGGTAAAACGTGCCGCGTCACCCTGACGGTCGGGGCGAACCGCACGCATCGCCTGGAAACCTATGGTCCGCTTATTTGTCGTGAGGTTGCGCCATGATTCGTCTGCTGCTGGTCATCGTCTTGTCTCTTGTCAGCCTGCCTGCGCTCGCGGAGTGCCGCGTCAGCGGCACCAGCGCCGCTTACGGCAGCCAGACGTCCTTTGTCATCAACAGCGCCGTACAGACCACCACGGCGACGCTGACGCTGGACTGCGACTCGGTGCTGAACGTGCTCAATAATGACTTTGTGACCCTGACGTTGACCGGCGCCACCACGACCTCCGGCACCCGCGCCACGCTCGGGCGCAGCGGCGATACCACCGACCGTATTCCGCTCCAGGTGTGCGCCCAGAGCGGCTGCCCGTCCGGCAGTGAGCTTGCCATCAATGGCAACTACCGCTGGACCGGGCAGTCGTTACTGAATCTGTTAACCAGTAAACGCTATACCTTCCCGATTTACCTGCGCACGCTTCAGGGGCAGAACGTCGCGGCAGGCGCCTATCAGGTGACGCTCAACTTCAGCGTTAACTACAGCATCTGCGCGCTGGGCGTCGCGGTCTGCCTGACCCCGCAGAACGGCACCACCACCTTTACCAGCCTGGTAACGCTCACCGTCACCAACGATTGCAGCACCATCACCGCGCCGAACCTTAACTTCGCCAGCGCGCCGCTGGTAAAAGACTTCGCGCCGGTATCGCAAACCATCGCTATCACCTGCACCAAAGGCAGCGCCTATACCGTCGGCATCAATAACGGCAACAATGCCGTGGGTAGCGTGCGCAATATGGCGAGCGGGGCGAACCGGCTGAGCTATGAGATTTATAAAGGCAACACCACGAACCGCTGGGGCGTCAGCGGCACCGAACGCTGGGCCAGCGCCAGCGCCTCGCAGGTCAGCACCGACGGCCTGCTGAAATCCTATCAATACACGGCGCGTATCCTTGCGACCCAGAACACGCCGCCCGCCGGGAGCTACACCGATACGCTGGTGGTGGACGTCGCCTTCTGACCCCGCCGCCGACTAACGCAAATTTCCTTTACACAACGATAAAGTTCCCCCAGGCCATGCCGATAACCCCTTCAGGAACCAGAAGGAAGGTGTCGCATGTTGAATCGTATCCGCGTTGTCTCACTGCTGATGATGGTGCTGGTGGTGTTCGCACTGCTGCAATTCATTTCCGGTGGGGTGTTTTTTTCGTCGCTGAATGAAAACCAGCAGAGTTTCGCCGCGTCGCACCAGTTGCGACTGCAACAGGCGCAGCTCAACCAGTCGTGGAACCTGCTGCTGCAAACCCGCATCAACTTAAGCCGTTCGGCGGCGCGCATGATGATGGACGCCAGCAACCAGCAGAGCAGCGCGAAAACCGATCTGCTCAACACGGCGAAAAAAGTGCTGGCTGAAGCGGATACCCATTTCAGCGCGTTTAAAGGCGTAAAAGTGGATGTGCCGGAAATCAACGCCGTCGCAGGCGACGTTGAGCAAAGCTATCGCGACTACTACCAGGCGCTGAGCGAACTGGTGCAGTACCTGGAAACCAGCAACATGGACGCCTACTTCGCGCAGGCGACCCAGGGCAAACAGAACGCGCTGGAAAAAGCCGTCACCCGTTATGACGACGTGAACGTGCGTCTGGCGCAGCAGGCCTGGGACGAAAGCCGCAGCGATTTCCGTCTGGCCCAGTGGCAGACCGCCATTCTGGCCGTGCTGGTGGTGCTGGTTATCGCGCTGGTGTGGTACGGCATTCGCCACGTTCTGCTGACGCCGCTGGCGAGCGTTATCCACCACATTCGCGAGATAGCGGGCGGCAACCTGACTGAAACCATTACGGTCTCCGGCCGTAACGAGATTACGGAGCTTTCCGCGAGCGTTCAGCATATGCAACAGGCGCTGATCCAGACGGTAAGCAGCGTGCGTGAAGGCACTGATGCGATTTACAGCGGCACCAGCGAAATCGCCGCGGGCAATACCGATCTCTCTTCACGTACCGAAGAGCAGGCCTCGGCGCTGGAGCAGACGGCCGCCAGTATGGAAGAGCTGACCGCGACCGTGAAGCAGAACGCCGAGAACGCCCGTCAGGCGTCGCAACTGGCGCTGAGCGCATCGGATACCGCGCAGCGCGGCGGCAAAGTGGTGGACGGCGTGGTGAACACCATGCACGACATCGCCGCCAGCTCGAAAAAGATTTCTGACATTACCAGCGTCATTGACGGCATCGCCTTCCAGACCAACATCCTGGCGCTGAACGCCGCGGTGGAAGCGGCGAGGGCAGGGGAGCAGGGCCGCGGATTCGCGGTGGTGGCGGGCGAAGTGCGTAACCTCGCCAGCCGCAGCGCCCAGGCCGCCAAAGAGATTAAGGCGCTGATTGAAGATTCCGTCTCACGCGTCGATTCCGGCTCCGTACTGGTAGAAAGCGCGGGCGAGACGATGCAGGAGATTGTCGGGGCGGTAACGCGCGTGACCGACATTATGGGCGAGATCGCCTCCGCCTCCGACGAACAGAGTCGCGGCATCGATCAGGTGGCGCTGGCCGTCTCCGAGATGGATCGCGTTACGCAGCAAAACGCCTCGCTGGTGCAGCAGTCTGCCGCTGCCGCGAGCGCGCTGGAAGACCAGGCAAGCCGTCTGTCGCAGGCGGTCGCCGCCTTCCGTCTCGCCAGCGCGCGTGCTAACGCCCCGCGTAGCGAACCCGCGGCCGCGCCAGTGAGCGCAAGCCCGGCGCTCGCGGCGGCAAGCAAACCGGCCGTCGCAGGCCAGGATAACTGGGAAACATTCTGAACAGACTCCGGCGTATGACCGGCTAAGGAAGCAGGCATGTTGTACCAAAGGGGAACGCTGTCGGAAGGGTTTTTGGGATCAGCGCGCAGCGCTAAAGCAGGGGACGTACTGCGCAGCACGTCCGTGCAAACGAACAGAATCAGATGCGCGCTGCACGGCGCGTCTGAGATGAAAAAAGATTCAGTCTTAAACCTTGAACACGGCTTTTGTAAGCGTAACAAGATGGCCGCACCACCCTGAGCGTGGTGCCAGTAACACTCTGACTGTGAAGAAGAAGGCAATATGACATCATCCATGCCTGCTGGGCAAACGTCATTATTAGTACAGATGACACAGCGCCTCGCGCTGTCCGACACCCACTTCCGTCGGATATGTCAATTGATATACCAGCGCGCTGGGATCGTGCTGGCCGAACATAAGCGAGATATGGTCTACAACCGTCTGGTTCGACGTCTGCGTACGCTCGGGCTGGATGATTTCGGACGTTATCTCAGCATGCTGGAAGCCAACGCGAACAGCGCCGAGTGGCAAGCGTTTATCAACTCGCTGACCACGAACCTGACGGCGTTTTTCCGCGAGGCGCACCATTTTCCGGTTCTGGCGGAGCACGCGCGTAAGCGCAGCGGCGAGTACCGTATCTGGAGCGCCGCGGCATCGACCGGCGAGGAGCCTTACTCTATCGCCATTACGCTTGCCGATACGCTTGGCACCGCGCCGGGCCGCTGGAAAGTTTACGGCACGGATATCGATACCGAAGTGCTGCAAAAGGCGCAAAGCGGCGTTTACCGGCAGGAGGAGTTGAAAACCCTCTCTCCGCAGCAGATGCAACGCTATTTTATGCGCGGCACAGGTCCTCACCAGGGGCTGGTGCGCGTGCGTAACGAACTGGCGAACCAGATTGAGTTCGCCTCGCTGAACCTGCTTGATAAGCAGTACAACGTACCAGGGCCATTTGATGCGATTTTCTGCCGCAATGTGATGATTTATTTCGATAAAGAGACACAGCAGGAGATCCTCAAACGCTTTGTTCCGCTGCTGAAGCCGGGCGGTCTGCTGTTCGCGGGCCACTCAGAAAACTTCAGTAACCTCAGTCGGGATTTCTCGCTGCGCGGTCAGACGGTGTATGCCCTGAGTAAGGAAAAAGAATGAGTAAAATCAGAGTGTTGTCAGTAGATGATTCGGCGCTGATGCGTCAGATCATGACCGAAATTATCAACAGCCACAGCGATATGGAGATGGTGGCGACAGCGCCGGACCCCCTGGTGGCCCGCGATCTGATTAAGCAGTTCAATCCGGATGTGTTAACGCTGGATGTCGAAATGCCGCGTATGGACGGCCTCGATTTCCTGGAAAAACTGATGCGTCTGCGTCCGATGCCGGTGGTGATGGTGTCGTCGCTGACGGGCAAAGGGTCAGAAGTCACCCTGCGCGCGCTGGAGCTGGGCGCCGTGGATTTCGTGACCAAGCCGCAGCTCGGCATCCGCGAAGGGATGCTGGCCTACAGCGAACTGATTGCCGATAAAGTGCGTACCGCATCGCGCGCGCGGATCTCCGCCCGCATGCCGGACGTGGTGCCGAAAACGCTGAAAGCAGGCCCGCTGCTGAGCTCGGAAAAACTGATTGCCATCGGCGCCTCCACGGGCGGCACCGAAGCTATCCGCCATGTGCTCCAGCCGCTGCCGCTCTCAAGCCCGGCGGTGCTGATTACCCAGCACATGCCGCCAGGTTTTACCCGTTCTTTCGCCGAGCGACTGAACAAGCTGTGCCAGATTAGCGTGAAAGAAGCCGAAGACGGCGAGCGCGTGCTGCCGGGCCATGCTTATATCGCCCCGGGCGATAAGCATATGGAACTCGCGCGCAGCGGCGCTAACTACCAGATCAAGATCCACGACGGGCCGCCGGTTAACCGGCACCGTCCGGCCGTGGATGTGTTGTTTCACTCCGTAGCCAAACATGCGGGGCGCAATGCGGTGGGCGTGATCCTCACCGGGATGGGCAACGATGGCGCGGCGGGAATGCTGGCGATGCACCAGGCGGGCGCCTGGACCATTGCCCAAAACGAAGCGAGTTGTGTGGTGTTCGGCATGCCGCGTGAGGCCATCAATATGGGTGGCGTCAGCGAAGTCGTCGATCTAAGCCAGGTCAGCCAGCAGATGCTGGCGAAAATCAGTGCCGGACAGGCAATACGTATTTAACGAGGAGTACAGTTTTTATGGCGGATAAAGATCTCAAGTTTCTGGTTGTGGATGACTTCTCCACCATGCGCCGCATTGTACGTAACCTGCTCAAAGAGCTGGGTTTTAACAACGTAGAAGAAGCGGAAGATGGTGTGGATGCACTCAACAAACTGCAGACCGGCGGTTTCGGTTTTGTCATCTCCGACTGGAACATGCCCAATATGGATGGTCTTGAATTGCTCAAAACCATTCGCGCCGACGGTGGCATGGCTTCCATGCCGGTACTGATGGTGACAGCGGAAGCCAAGAAAGAGAACATCATCGCGGCAGCGCAGGCAGGCGCCAGCGGCTACGTGGTGAAACCGTTCACGGCGGCGACGCTTGAAGAAAAACTGAGCAAGATTTTCGAAAAACTCGGCATGTGAGGACAGGCAGATGACGGCATCGATAAAACCGACTGACGAGCATTCGACTGGCGACATTATTGTCCGTATCGGCAGTCTGACCCGCATGCTGCGTGACAGCCTGCGCGAACTGGGGCTTGATCAGGCGATTGCGGAAGCGGCGGAAGCTATACCGGACGCGCGCGACCGTCTGGATTACGTGGTGCAGATGACGGCGCAGGCCGCAGAACGCGCCCTGAACTGCGTCGAGGCCTCGCAGCCTCACCAGAACAAACTGGAAAACGACGCGAAAGCGCTGAGCGGCCGCTGGGACGAATGGTTCGAGAACCCGATCGAACTGAGCGACGCGCGCGAACTCGTGACCGACACCCGCCAGTATCTGGCAGAGGTTCCGGATCACACGAGCTTCACCAACGCCCAGCTTCTGGAAATCATGATGGCGCAGGATTTCCAGGATCTGACCGGTCAGGTGATCAAGCGCATGATGGATGTTATCCAGGAGATTGAGCGCCAGCTTCTGATGGTGCTGCTGGAGAACATGCCGGAGCCGAACGCGCGCGCCAAGCGCCCGAACGAGAGCCTGCTCAATGGTCCGCAGCTGGACGCTACCGCCGCCGGCGTCGTGGCAAGCCAGGATCAGGTCGACGACCTGCTCGACAGTCTGGGCTTCTGATCCCAGTTAACCCTCCCTTCGGGGAGGGCATTAAAGCGCGAAACAACCACCGGTTTTGCGCTTTTCTCTTCCCATTAGCTTTTCCCGCCTCTGGCATGCTAGCTGCGTAATAGTAGCTGCGAGAATCGAATCGTGTCAGACGATAGCGACGACAAAACAGAAGCCCCCACACCCCACCGACGAGAAAAGGCGCGAGAAGAAGGGCAGATCCCCCGTTCCCGTGAACTGACCTCCATGCTGATGCTGCTGGTCGGCGTCGCGGTGATTTGGATGGGCGGTTCGTTGTTAGCACGTCAGCTGGCAGCAATGCTCTCTCACGGCCTCCATTTTGATCACAGCATTATTAACGACCCGAAACTCGTGGTCGGACAGATCAGCTTTTTGATAAAGCAGGCGCTGGTGGCGCTGGTACCGCTGATTATGGGCGTGGTGATCGTGGCGCTGTTCGCCCCGATGCTGCTGGGCGGCCTGCTGTTTAACACCAAAGCCGTGGCGTTTAAGCCCGAAAAACTGAACCCGCTGCCGGGTATCAAGCGTATTTTCTCATCGCAGTCGCTGGCGGAGCTGTTAAAAGCGGTGCTGAAGTCGGTACTGGTGGGCATCGTGACCGGGTGTTTCCTCTGGTACAACTGGCCGGACATGATGCGCCTTATCAGCGAATCGCCCATCTCCGCGATGCGCAACGCGATGAATCTGGTCGCGCTTTGCTGCATTTTGATCGTGATGGGTCTGGTGCCGATGGTTGGCTTCGACGTGTTCTGGCAGATAGTCAGCCACACCAAAAAATTACGTATGTCGCGCCAGGATATTCGCGACGAATTCAAAAACCAGGAAGGCGACCCGCACGTTAAAGGGCGTATTCGCCAGCAGCAGCGCGAAGCGGCTCGTCGTCGCATGATGGCGGACGTGCCGAAAGCCGACGTTATCGTCACTAACCCGACGCACTACTCGGTGGCGTTGCAGTATGACGAGAACAAAATGAGCGCCCCGAAAGTGGTGGCCAAAGGCGCAGGGCTGGTGGCCCTGCGTATTCGTGAGATTGGTAATGAACACCGAATTCCGATGCTGGAAGCGCCGCCGCTGGCGCGTGCGTTATACCGGCATGCGGAGATCGGCCAGCAGATCCCGGGGCAGCTGTACGCCGCCGTGGCGGAAGTGCTGGCATGGGTATGGCAACTCAAGCGCTGGCGTCTGGCTGGCGGCTTGATTCCGAAGAAACCTGAAAACCTTCCGGTGCCTGAGGCGCTGGATTTCTTGAACGAGAAGGACACTGATGGCTAATCTGGTGGCAATGCTGCGCCTGCCTGGCAATTTGAAATCGACCCAATGGCAGATCCTCGCCGGGCCGGTTATCATCCTGATGATCCTGTCGATGATGGTGCTGCCATTGCCGGCCTTCATCCTGGATTTGCTATTCACCTTTAACATCGCGCTTTCCATTATGGTGCTGCTGGTGGCGATGTTCACCCAGCGCACGCTGGAGTTCGCGGCGTTCCCGACCATTCTTCTGTTTACCACCTTGCTGCGTCTGGCGCTGAACATTGCGTCCACGCGTATCATTCTGATGGACGGCCATACCGGCGCGGCGGCGGCGGGTAAAGTGGTGGAAGCGTTCGGCCACTTCCTGGTCGGCGGCAACTTCGCCATCGGTATCGTGGTGTTCATCATTCTCGTCATCATCAACTTCATGGTTATCACCAAGGGTGCGGGGCGTATCGCGGAAGTGGGCGCGCGCTTCGTGCTTGACGGGATGCCAGGCAAGCAGATGGCTATCGACGCCGACCTTAACGCCGGGCTTATCGGCGAAGAGGAAGCGAAAAAACGTCGTACCGAAGTCACCCAGGAAGCGGACTTTTACGGCTCGATGGACGGTGCGAGTAAATTCGTGCGCGGCGACGCCGTCGCCGGTCTGCTCATTATGGTTATCAATGTCATCGGCGGCCTGCTGGTGGGTGTCATACAGCACGGTATGCCGGTCGGTCAGGCGGCGGAAAGCTATACGCTGTTGACCATCGGTGACGGCCTGGTCGCACAGATCCCGGCGCTGGTGATTTCGACCGCAGCGGGCGTTATCGTGACCCGCGTCGCCACCGATCAGGATGTCGGCGAGCAGATGGTCGGCCAGCTGTTCAATAACCCGCGCGTGATGGTGCTGAGCGCCGCCGTTCTCGGCCTGCTCGGTATGGTGCCGGGGATGCCTAACTTTGTGTTCCTGCTGTTTACCGCCGCGCTGCTGGGCCTCGCCTGGTGGATGCGCGGCCGCGATCTGCAGGCGCCTGCCGCGCCCGCGCCGGTTATCCAGCAGGATAACCCGCAGGCGGTGGAAGCGACCTGGAACGACGTGCAGCTGGAAGATTCGCTCGGGATGGAAGTGGGCTACCGCCTGATCCCCATGGTGGATATGCAGCAGGACGGCGAACTGTTAGGCCGTATCCGCAGTATTCGTAAGAAATTCGCGCAGGATCTCGGCTTCCTGCCGCCGGTGGTGCATATCCGTGACAATATGGATCTGCCGCCGGCCCGTTATCGCATTCTGATGAAAGGCGTCGAAATCGGCAGCGGCGAAGCCTATCCGGGCCGCTGGCTGGCGATTAACCCGGGCACGGCCGCAGGCTCTCTGCCGGGCGAGCCGACCATCGATCCGGCCTTTGGCCTGGCGGCTATCTGGATTGAAAGCGCGCTCAAAGAGCAGGCGCAAATCCAGGGCTTTACGGTGGTTGAGGCCAGCACCGTGGTGGCGACGCATCTGAACCACCTGATCGCGCAATACTCCGCAGAGCTGTTTGGCCGTCAGGAGGCGCAACAGTTGCTTGAGCGCGTCAGCAAAGAACTGCCGAAACTGACCGAAGATCTGGTGCCGGGCGTGGTGACGCTGACGACGCTGCATAAAGTGCTGCAAAACCTGCTTGCCGAGAAAGTGCCCATTCGCGATATGCGCACCATTCTGGAGACGCTCGCCGAGCACGCGCCGGTACAGAACGATCCGAACGAACTCACTACCGTGGTCCGTGTGGCGCTGGGCCGCGCCATTACCCAGCAGTGGTTCCCGGGTAATGATGAAGTTCAGGTCATCGGGCTGGATACCTCGCTTGAGCGTCTGCTGCTACAGGCCCTGCAGGGCGGCGGCGGTCTGGAGCCGGGTCTGGCTGATCGTCTGCTTGAGCAGGCGCAAGAGGCGCTGTCGCGCCAGGAGATGCTCGGCGCGCCGCCGGTGTTGCTGGTTAACCATGCGCTGCGTCCGTTGCTGGCGCGCTTCCTGCGCCGCAATCTGCCGCAGCTGGTGGTGCTCTCGAACCTCGAGCTGTCCGATAATCGCAATATCCGCATGACGTCCAGCATCGGAGGTAAATAATGCGCGCGCTCTGGCTGATGGCATTACTGACGCTGCCTGTCCTGGCGAACGCCGCGGGCGAAGGCGCCTGGGAGGCGAGCGCAATGGGGCCGGTATTAAGCCAGCGCGGCATGGCGGCCTCGTCGCCGGTGCTGGCGCCGAACTCTCCGCCGCCGCAGGGCGTCATGACCGTGGTGGTCTGGCGCTATGAACTGGCAGGCCCGACGCCTGCCGGTATGGTGGCGCGGCTCTGTTCTCAGACCCGCTGTGTGGAAGTGGAAGACCAGACGGGCACTACGCGCGCTTTTACCAATGTTTCCGCCGCCGAGCCGCTGCGCTTTATCTTTGAAGTGCCGGGCGGCGGCAGGCTATTTCCCGCGCTGGACGTGCGCCGCAGTCAGGTCATCGTCAACTACCGCTAATTCTCTCCTGTAAAACGCGCCATGCGCGTTTTACTCTTTCAGCCGCCACGTTTTTTGGCGGCTGGCTCGCAATTCTGAACTCCCGCTTTGAACACTTCGAAACGCTGTTTTATAAATCAGTGAAGCTGGTGGCAGCGCTCTTTGTATTTTTGCCAGTTTTCCGTTTCAGGTGGCAGAAAAGGAAAGGTTTCCCACCCGCCATACTTTTACTTTAGCCCTGATAGCTCCCCAGTGCCCTGAGGGGCTCCCAATAAAAACACACAGGGTGACGGCGATGAAAACGCGTAAACCAGGACTGGCAAATTACCTTGCCTACGGGTCAGGAGACTTCCTCGGTGCAGGAACGACCGCCCTGACGGCAGCATGGCTTCTGTATTTCTACACTACCTTCTGCGGTTTAAGCCCGATTGAGGCGACCTTTATTTTCGCGACGGCGAGAGTCGCCGACGCCGTGGTCAGCCCGCTAATGGGCTTTCTGACCGATAACTTCGGCACCACCTGGCTTGGTCGCCGTTTCGGGCGCCGTAAGTTCTTTATCCTGCTCGGCATTCCCTGCGTATTCAGCTATTCGCTGATGTGGGTGGGGGATATGGGTTTCTGGTACTACCTGCTGACCTATCTGCTGTTTGATATTGTCTACACCATGATCCTGGTGCCATATGAAACCCTGGTGCCGGAGATGACTGACGATTTCAAACAGAAAACCAAATTCTCCGGCGCGCGCATTTCCATGGCGCAGATGTCCGCCATTCTGGCCTCGTTCCTGCCTGGCGTGCTGCTGACGCACTTCGGGAAAGACAATGCGGTGTCGTTCTTCTATGCAAGCCTGGTCTTCTCGGTACTCTGCGCGATTATGCTGACGCTGGTGTGGATTTTCACCTGGGAGCGCCCGCGTGAAGACTGGTCTGAAGCCGCGCTGCGCGCCGAAGAAGAGAAGAAAACCCTGACGCTCAGCCAAAGTCTGCGCCGCCTGGTGGTTGAACTCTCCTCTACGCTGCGCATCCGCATTTTCCGTCAGCATCTCGGTATGTATCTCGGCGGCTATATCGCGCAGGACGTGTTCAATGCCGTGTTTACCTATTACGTCGTGTTTGTGCTGATGCAGGAGGCGTCAGTCGCGTCTAACCTGCTCGGTACGATGGCGATTTTCCAGTTTATCGCCGTCATCGCGATGATCCCGCTGTGTATCCGCTTCGGGCCTGCGCCGTCTTACCGCATGGTGGTGGTGCTGTTTGGTCTGAGCTCGCTTTCCTACGCGCTGCTCTATTACGCCGGCATGAGCGATATTTACTCGTTGCTGTTGCTGGTCTCCGCGCTGGCGGGCCTCGGGCGCGGCGGCATTAACTATGTACCGTGGAACACCTATACCTATATCGCCGATGTCGATGAAGTGGTGACCGGGCAGCGCCGTGAAGGGATTTTCGCAGGCATTATGACGCTGACCCGTAAGGCCTCCCAGGCGGGCGCAGTGATGCTGGTCGGGATCGTGATGCAGATGTCCGGTTTCGTCTCCGGCCAGAGCACCCAGGCGCCCGCGGTGAGTCATACCATTCTGATGATTTTAAGCGTCGGCACCTTAATTGTACTGGCCTGCGGCTTCCTGATTTCCCTGCGCTTTAAGCTCAACCTGAAAACCCATAGCATTCTGCGTGATGAAACCGCGAAGATGCGCGCCAGCGGCCGCGTGATGCCGGAGAGCATCAGCCCGGCAAACCGCGCGACGGTCGAAATGCTGGCGGGAATGCCTTACGAAAACCTGTGGGGCAACAACAATATCGGTTATCTGAATCGCAATAAGCCGGCGGCACCGGCGCTTAAAACCGTCACTCCCGAATTCGATACGACACAGAGGTTAAGTTAATGATTGTCTGGCCTGTAAAACACAGCCCGCTGCTGCGTCAGCCGGAGCGTTTCATTGCCCGTGACGAACTCAAGGCAATGATCCACAAAATTACCGACAACCTGATCAACATTAAGGATGAAACCGGACAGTTCCTGCTGCGCCTGGACGACGGGCGCGTCATTGACACCAAAGGCTGGGCTGGCTGGGAGTGGACGCACGGCGTGGGGCTGTACGGTATTTATCAATATTACCGTCAGACCGGCGACGACCGGATGCGCGCGGTGATTGACGACTGGTTCGCGGCGCGCTTTGCCGAAGGCGCCACCACCAAAAACGTCAATACGATGGCCCCGTTCCTGACGCTGGCGTACCGCTATGAAGAGACGCGCGACGCCGCGCTGTTGCCCTGGCTTGAAACCTGGGCGGAGTGGGCGATGTATGAGATGCCGCGCACCGACCACGGCGGGATGCAGCACATTACGCTCGCCGAGGAGAATCACCAGCAGATGTGGGACGACACGCTGATGATGACCGTGCTGCCGCTTGCGAAAATCGGCAAGCTGCTCGGGCGTCAGGAGTATGTCGATGAGGCGGTCTATCAGTTCCTGCTGCACGTTGAGAACCTGATGGACAGGGAAACCGGGCTGTGGTTCCACGGCTGGAATTATGAGGGTTGCCATAATTTCGCTAACGCCCGCTGGGCGCGCGGCAATAGCTGGGTGACTATCGTTATCCCCGATTTCCTGGAGCTGATGGACTGGCCCGAACGTCACCCGGTGCGCCGCTACCTGACGCAGGTGCTGGAGCGCCAGGCGGCGGCGCTGGCGGCGTGTCAGGATGAAAGCGGCCTGTGGCATACGCTTCTGGACGATCCTGATTCCTACCTGGAGGCGTCCGCCACCGCCGGGTTCGCCTGCGGCCTGCTGAAAGCGGTGCGCAAACGCTATATCGGCAAGGCGTACGCCGCGGTAGCGGAGAAAGCCATCAAAGGCGTGGTGGCGAACGTCTCGCCGCAGGGTGAGCTGCTGCAGGTCTCATTCGGCACCGGCATGGGGAGCGATCTCGACTTTTATCGCCAGATCCCGCTTACCTCGATGCCTTACGGTCAGGCGATGGCTATTCTTTGTCTGACGGAATATCTGCGCACTTACCTGTAACGCTGTCCGCCGCGCGCCACCCCCGTCGCGCGGCGGCGATTTGATTATCCTTACACGGCTTTTAATGTTAACTGTCGTGCTGCGACACCTGTCCGGCTACCCTCATTACCATTAAGGCATTTAAATCATCAGTATTAGCTTATTTATACAGTACGCCTCTTCTTATGGCTCTGATGATATTTATAATGCGCTTATTCGGCTATTATTATATTTTCAATATTAAATTTTTCCAAAAAAGTAATTCATTGTAGCTTGTTTCTTTGTAGTCATTCCTTAAAATGCCAGCCGCACTGCCATTATTGTTGATTCATTTTATCAGAAACAATAATCAGGTAATTTTTCGTAATTTCGTTGCTATGACGCCTGTGATTCTTTGCATTATGCGAAGAATATTCTCTTTAAATGCTGTTCATGGATATATTTCGCTCGGTGTTTTTATGTCGCGTTAATGACCGTTACGGCATTAAGCTGACTAAAGGATACTGTTTTTCGTCTGGCTACGCGATGGCATAACTGATAACGCATTCGCCTGCCGGCCTGAATCCCGGATAGTCGCCGGAATCACAGTACGGGTATGCGAAGCCGTTAATCCTGATGGATCATATAAATGAACCACTATCCTTTACCTCAACGGCCAGACGCCCAGATAAACGCGCTGATTAACGCTCTGCAGGGTCATGGGACCATTAAAGAATATCCGCGCGGCGCCTGTCTGACGCAGAATGAGGAGTCTGTAAATATTTTACTGTCAGGCAGTCTCGCAATGACGCGGGATTGGGATAACCTCATTTTCTTTGAAATTCACCGGCCCAACATTATTGGTATTTCTCTGGAGCCCCATAACCCCCGGTTTGAACGTTTTCGTTTAATAATAAAAGAAGACAGTCTGGTCAAAAAGATAAGTCGGGCGGATTTTTTTAAAGTTATCGAAGAGCAAAAACTGTGGCAGGAAACGAGCCACGTAATCTCTTTTTATTACCATGTTCTGTTGTGGAAAAGCTATCATTTTTATGCGGCTGATTCTTACGTATTAGTGAGGAAATCGCTCATTACGCTTGGTGAAATGACGCCGGAAACGCGTATGAATATTAACGCCAGCCAGTACATTACCAGCACGACTAATTTATCGAAAAGCTACGTGATGAAAGTGATTCAGGAGTTACGCAAAGGCGGGTATATCGAAATTCAGCGTGGCCGTCTGATTTCCCTCGGCAAGCTGCCGCAAAAATATTAAGCCGCCGGAGAGTAGCCATAAAAAGGCCCGTCAGTGACGGGCCTTTTTTTACCGCTGAACCTTATGTTACATACGTTCGACAGTTTCGATACCGAGCGTATCCAGACCCAGCTTCAGGGTTTTCGCGGTCAGCAGCGCCAGCTTCAGACGGCTCTGGCGCAGCGCGTCGGTTTCCGCGCTGAGAATAGGGCAGTGCTCATAGAAACCGGAGAACAGACCCGCCAGATCGTAGAGATAGGCGCACATGACATGCGGCGTACCGTCGCGGGCAACGACGCCCAGCGTCTCTTCGAACTGCAACAGGCGCGCGGCGAGCTGCGCTTCGCGATCGTCCTGAATGACAACCGGCGCGGTCAGTTCGCTCTCCGACACGCCCGCTTTGCGGAACACTGACAGCACGCGGGTATAGGCGTATTGCATATACGGCGCGGTGTTGCCCTCAAAGGCCAGCATGTTATCCCAGTCGAAAATGTAGTCGGTGGTGCGGCTCTTTGAGAGATCGGCATATTTCACCGCGCCGATGCCCACGGCGTTGGCCAGTTTTTCCAGCTCGTCGGCAGGCATATCCGGGTTCTTCTCGGCGACCAGACGACGCGCGCGATCCAGCGCCTCGTCCAGCAGCTCGGAAAGCTTGATGGTGCCACCCGCGCGGGTTTTAAACGGTTTGCCGTCTTTGCCGAGCATCATGCCGAACATGTGGTGTTCCAGTGGGACGGATTCCGGCACGTAGCCTGCTTTACGCACAATGGTCCACGCCTGCATCAGATGCTGGTGCTGACGGGAGTCAATGTAGTAAAGCACGCGGTCGGCGTGCAGCGTTTCGTAGCGATATTTCGCACAGGCGATATCCGTCGTGGTGTAGAGGTAGCCGCCATCCTTTTTCTGGATGATGACGCCCATCGGCTCGCCTTCTTTATTTTTGAACTCGTCCAGGAACACCACGGTGGCGCCTTCGCTCTCCACCGCCAGCCCTTTGGCTTTCAGATCGGCGACGATGCCTGGCAACATCGGGTTATAGAGGCTTTCGCCCATGACGTCATCGCGCGTCAGGGTGACGTTAAGACGCTGATAGGTAATCTGGTTCTGCGTCATGGTGATGTCCACGAGCTTGCGCCACATGTCGCGGCAATAGTCGTCGCCGCCCTGCAGTTTCACCACGTAGCTGCGCGCGCGCTCGGCGAACGCTTCATCTTCGTCATAATGCTTTTTGGCTTCGCGGTAGAACCCTTCGAGGTCAGAGAGCGCCATCTCGCCGGCGTTTTCTTTCTGCTGCTTCTCAAGGTAAGCGATCAGCATACCGAACTGGGTGCCCCAGTCGCCGACGTGGTTGGCGCGAATGACCTTATGGCCCAGGAACTCCAGCGTGCGAACGGAGGCGTCGCCGATGATGGTGGAGCGAACGTGGCCCACGTGCATCTCTTTAGCGACGTTCGGCGCGGAGTAATCGACAACGATAGTCTGCGGCGCGCTCACTTTCTCAACGCCCGCGCGATCGGAGGCGACCGCCGCTTCAACGTTTTTCGCAAGGAAAGCCGGGTCGAGGAAAATATTGATAAAGCCAGGGCCCGCGATTTCGGTCTTCGCGGCGATCCCGGTGAGATCCAGATGGGCCAGAGCCTGCTCGGCGAATTGTCGCGGCGGCATGCCCAGTTTTTTCGCGATAGCCATCACGCCGTTAGCCTGATAGTCGCCGAACTGCGCTCTGGCTGACTGACGAACCTGCGGTTCGCAATCCGCAGGCGCACCTGCGGCAATCAGCGCCTGACTGACTTTTTCTGAGAGAAGAGCCTGAATATTCACCGGGATACCTTACGTTAATAACGCTGCCTGTCGAAGGCGGCAGCGTGCGGACTT
Source organism: Cronobacter turicensis (assembly GCF_041222865.1). Taxonomy (NCBI): domain Bacteria; kingdom Pseudomonadati; phylum Pseudomonadota; class Gammaproteobacteria; order Enterobacterales; family Enterobacteriaceae; genus Cronobacter; species Cronobacter turicensis. Next base: position 1,686,843 of record NZ_CP165997.1, read on the forward strand.
AAGAAAAAAGAGGGCAAAAGTATACTGCATTTAGGCGGCGGCGTCAGCACCGTCGGGCAGGGCGGCGCGCGCTGGAGCGCGGGCGTCAAACAGGGTAGATTAGCGCCTTTGTCACCGTACGGGAAAAGCCGATGACCCACTGGCACTCACCAGAAGCACTCCATGATATCCGCGCGGATCTGCCGCGCTTTGACGCGGCGTTACAGACGCTTGCCGGGCGTCTTGCGCTCGATATTAACGGGCTGCACGCCGATCACATCTCCCTGCGCTGCCACCAGAACGCGACTGCCGAGCGCTGGCGTAAAGGGTTCGAGCAGTGCGGCACGCTGCTTAGCGAAAACATCATTAATGGCCGCCCGATTTGCCTCTTTCGTCTTGATGAGCCGGTCTGCGTCGGGCCGTGGCGCTTTACGGTCGTCGAGCTGCCGTGGCCTGGCGAGAAGCGCTACCCGCACGAAGGCTGGGAGCATATTGAAATCGTCCTGCCCGGCGCGCCGGAAACGCTCAACCAGCGCGCGCTGGCGCTGCTGGGCGACGAAGGCCTGATGGCGCCGGACATTTCGGTGAAAACCAGTTCGCCGGCGGGCGAGCATGAGCGGCTGCCGAACCCGACGCTTGCCGTCACCGACCGTATCGTCACCATCAAATTCCATCCCTATTCCATTGAAGAGATCGTCGCAAGCGAACAGCAATAATCGCTCGCGATAACGCACGGGGCCCGACTGGCGCAAAGTCTGGCCCCGTTTTTTGTCTATAGTATTCAGGGGACCTTTTCCCGCACGCCCCCGCATGAAAAGAGTAAGGAGAAACCCGACGCCTGTTTTCGACCGATGGGAGAGACTCATGCAACAAACCGTAAAACGTACCGATCTGTGGATTAACCGTGATGAGCCTGGGCTGCGCCGCTCCCTGCTTATCCACCGCTCCGCCGAGGAGCTGTTTGATTTGTGGCGCGCCCCCTCAACCCTGCCGCGCATCATGGAACACTTCGCCCGCATCACCATTCTCAGCAATACCGCGTCCCACTGGGCCGTGCGGATGCCGCTTGGCAAAACGGTCGAGTGGGATGCGCATATCGTCGATGAAGAGCGCGGCCACTACATCAGCTGGGCGTCTGAGAAAAAAGCCACCGTACCAAATGCCGGCAGGCTGACGTTTCGTCATATTTCGGACGAGCGCGGCACAGAAGTGACGCTGGCGCTGCACTTCGATCCGCCGGGCGGCTTTTTAGGCGAGTGGCTGTCGAAGAAAATCGATCTGGTGCCGGAGGCGATGCTAAGCCAGGCGCTGCGGCGCTTTAAAAGCCTTGCCGAGACGGGCGAAATCGCGACCAACAAACCGCAACCGGCGGGGCGTCACGAGGGTATGGATAAAGTGGAGGAATAACCGATGCGAGCACTCTGCTGGAACGGCGTCAACGATTTGCGTGTCGAGACCGTGGGCGATCCGACTATCGTCAACCCGCATGATGTGATCCTTAAAGTGGGGCTGACCACGACCTGCGGCTCCGATTTGCACGTCATCGACGGGCTTATCCCGAGCATGGAAGAGGGCGATATTCTCGGCCATGAATTTATGGGCGAAGTAGTGGAAGTGGGCCCGGAGGTCAAAAACATCCGCCGCGGCGACCGCGTCGTGGTGCCGTCGTTTATCTCGTGCGGCTCCTGCTGGTACTGTAGCCACGGGCTGACCTCCTGCTGCGATAACACCAACCCGAACGCGCACATGCAGGAAAAAATCCTGGGCTACCCGACGGCAGGTATTTATGCCTACAGCCATGCGTTCGGCGGTTACGCCGGTTCGCACGCCGAATATGTGCGCGTGCCGTTCGCCGATAACGACTGCTTTATCGTGCCGGAAACCGTCTCTGACGAGCAGGCGCTGTTTCTGTCCGACGCCGCGCCGACGGGCTACATGGGCGCGGATTTTTGCAATATCCACCCCGGCGATACGGTCGCGGTGTGGGGCTGCGGCGGCGTCGGGCTGATGGCGGCCCAGAGCGCGTATCTGATGGGCGCTGAGAAAGTGATCGCCATTGACCGTTTCCCGGAGCGGCTGGCGATGGCGCGCGACATCATCGGCGCGATCCCGCTGGATTACACCAAAGTGGATATTTACGAAGCGTTGCTTGAGATAACCGGCGGCCGCGGCCCGGACAGCTGCATCGATGCGGTAGGGATGGAAGCGCACGGCGAAGGTCTGGAGTACGCGTATGACCGCACCAAACAAGCGCTCAAAATGCATACCGACATCGGCGCCGCGCTGCGCCAGGCGATCCGCGCCTGCCGTAAAGGCGGCACGCTCGCCATTCTGGGCGTCTACGGGATGATGGATAAATTCCCGCTCGGCGTGGCGATGAATAAAGGGTTAACCATCCGCACCGCCCAGCAGCACGGACAGACCTACATGAAACGCCTGCTGGATCACGCCGCGCGTGGCGAACTGCGCACCGATTTCCTCGCCACGCACCGCTTCTCGCTGGAAGACGCGCCGCGCGGCTATGAAATGTTCAAAAATAAAGAGGACGGCTGCGTGCGGGCGGTGTTTAAGCCCTGACGTTCGCGGCTTCGACCGCACGCTGCAGACGCGTAATGGCGATCTCCAGCGTGGCGGCCGTGCAGCCGAAGTTAATCCGCACGTGCTGCGGCGCCCCGAAATCCGCGCCGGGGGAGAAACCGAGCCCCTGGCGCTTAAAAAAGCGCGTCGGGTTTTCCACACCAAGCCCGGCTGCATCCACCCACGCCAGATAGGTCGCCTCCGGGCGCGCCATTTCCAACCCCGGCAGCGCATCAATAGCCGCGTATAAGCGGTCGCGGTTGCGACGTAAATACGAAAGCTGTTCGGCAAGCCATGTCTCGCCGCCGCGCCAGGCCGCTTCAGCGGCGGTCAGCGCCAGTACATCCACATGCGGCACAATACCTTCGCGCGCGGCGCAAAAACGCTGACGCAGCGCGGCATCCGGGATAACCGCCACCGAGGCGCCAAGCCCCGCGATATTAAACGTTTTCGAAGGCGACATCAGCGTAATGGAGCGCCGCGCCGCGTCTTCGCTCAGCGAGGCGAACGGAATATGCTGCACGCCGGGCGTGAGGATCAGATCGCAGTGTATTTCATCGGAGCAGACGATAAGGTCATGCTCCTGCGCGAACGCGAGCTGCGCCTCCAGCTCGTCGCGTCGATACGCGGTGCCGCCGGGGTTTTGCGGATTACAGAGCATCAGCAGTTTTTCGCGCCCGGTGAGCTGCGGGCGCAGGCTTTCGAGATCCAGCACCCGCCGCTCGCCGCGCGCCTGTAACGGCGCGTTAAGCTGGGCGCGTCCGGCAAGCGCGGCGGATTTACGAAACGGCGGGTAAATCGGCGTGGGCGCAACCGTGGTTTCTTCAGGCGTGGTAAACGCGCGTACCGAGAGATTCAGCCCCGCGACAATGCCCGGCATAAAGACCAGCCACTGCGGGTCGACGCGCCACTGGTAGCGGCGCTGGCACCATTCAACGAAGGCCTCGGCCAGCCCCTGCGGATGCGCGCCGTAGCCAAACACGCCGTGCTGCACGCGCGCCATCAGCGCGTCGGTAATGCAGGCGGGCGAGCGGAAATCGGTGTCGGCCACCCACATCGGCAGCACCGATTCCTCATGGGCGTTCCACTTAATACTGTCGCTGTGACGGCGGTTGATCTCTTCGTCGAAATTGAATGCCATGATACGTTGTCCTGCGCCAAAGGGGCTTTCAGACTAAGCCGTTTACCGGGCGCTGACCACTACTTTAATTTACAGGGAGTTACCCATGGCGGTACTGGAAATTTGCTGTTACAGCCAGGCCTGCGCGAAGACCGCAGAGGCGGCGGGCGCTGATCGTATTGAGCTGTGCTCTGCGGTGAATGAGGGCGGCCTGACGCCCTCCGCGGGTGTGCTCAAAGGCGTGCGGGCGCAGATATCGATCCCCGTTCATCCTATCGTGCGCCCGCGCGGCGGCGATTTTTGCTACAGCGAGAGCGAGTTTGCGGCGATGCTGGACGACATCGCGTTTACCCGCGACCTGGGCTTTCCGGGGCTGGTGACGGGCGTGCTGAATGAAGACGGCGAGGTGGATCTGGCGCGGATGCGCAAGATAATGCGCGCTGCCGAAGGGATGGCGGTGACGTTTCATCGCGCCTTTGATATGTGCGCCAGCCCCTTGAAAGCGCTGGAAGAATTAACCGATCTCGGCGTGGCGCGCATCCTGACTTCCGGCCAGCAGGCGAGCGCGGAAAAAGGAATTTTATTAATTACGGAACTAAAGCGCAGAACCCGTGCTCCAATCATTATGGCCGGTGCAGGGGTACGGCTTAGCAACCTTAACCTGTTCCTGGCGCAGGGGATTGACGAGCTTCACAGCTCGGCGGGCATCCACGTTGCCTCTCCCATGCGTTATCGCAATACCGGCGTCTCGATGTCATCGGACGCCAGCGCCGACGAATACTCACGTTACCAGGTGGATGGCGACGCGGTAGCCGCCATGAAGGCGGTGCTTTCGTCAGCGCACTGATTTTTGCCCTCAGTTTTTACCGCACATCATGTCGCCCAATATGATGCTTGCTCGTACCAGGCCCCGGTCTTTTGCCGGGGCTTTTTTTATGCGCGCGCGGCCGCCTACCAGATCTGGTGGTCGTCTTGTCTTTACCGGGCCGCTCAGGGAAGATGCCACGCATTGTCAATGTCTGTCGCAGACCTGCAAAGGGAGAACAGGATGATCGTCGGCATCGATCTCGGCACCACCAATAGCCTCGCCGCCATCTGGCAGGAAGGCAGCCCCAGACTCATCACCAACGCGATGGGCGAATGGCTTACGCCAAGCGTCGTCGGCCTTGACGACGAAGGGCGCGTGCTGGTGGGCAAAGCCGCCCGTGAGCGCCTGCATACGCACCCACACCTCACTACCGCGCTTTTCAAACGTCATATGGGCACCGCCTGGACCGTCCGGCTCGGGGATAAACTGTTCCGCGCCGAAGAGCTGTCGGCGCTGGTGCTGCGCAGCCTGAAAGAAGATATTGAGCGCGCCTGCGGCGAGCCGGTTACCGAAGCGGTCATCAGCGTACCGGCGTACTTCAGCGATGCCCAGCGTAAAGCCACGCGCATCGCGGGCGAACTGGCCGGGCTGAAGGTTGAAAAACTGATTAACGAACCCACCGCGGCGGCGCTGGCCTACGGCCTGCATCGGCGGGAAGAAGAGGGCACGTTTCTGGTGTTCGATCTCGGCGGCGGCACCTTTGACGTCTCGGTGCTGGAGTTGTTCGAGGGCGTGATGGAAGTGCGCGCCAGCGCCGGGGACAACTTTCTCGGCGGCGAAGATTTCGACCAGGCGCTGATTGAGGTTTTCGTGGCGCGCCAGAGGGCGTCGGGCGGCCTGCCGGACCCGGCGGCGCACACCCACGCCCTGCGCCGCGAGGCCGAACGGGTGCGCCATGCGCTTGGCGAGAGTCATGTCGCCACCTTTACGCTGCGCGCCGAAGACCAGATCTGGAGTCAGACGATTCATCAGGGCGATCTGAATGATATTTTCGTGCCGCTGTTGACCCGGCTTCGCCAGCCGATTGAGCGCGCGCTGCGCGACGCCCGCATCCGCGTGGCGGATCTCGACGACATTCTGCTGGTGGGCGGCGCGACCCGTATGCCGCTGGTGCGCCGTCTGGCCGCCAGCCTGTTTGGCCGTTTTCCGTCGGTGTCGATAAACCCTGACGAGACGGTGGCGCTCGGCGCCGCCGTTCAGGCCGCGCTGAAAAAACGCGACGCGGCGCTGGAAGAAGTGGTGCTGACCGATGTCTGCCCCTATACGCTGGGCATTGAAACCGTTAAAGCCTTTGGCCGTCACCTTGACGAGGGCCACTATCTGCCGGTGATTGAGCGCAACGTCGTGGTGCCGGTGAGCCGGATGAAAAGAGTCTGCACGCTGGCGGATAACCAGACGGTGGTGGAGTTTACCATTTACCAGGGCGAGAGCCGTCTGGTGAAGGACAACATTGAGCTTGGCAGGATGCGCGTATCGGTGCCGCCGAAACCGGCGGGCGAGGTAGCGCTGGATGTGCGCTTTACTTACGACGTCAACGGCATTCTGGAAGCGGAAGTCACGGTGCCGCTGACCGGCGAGCGCCAGCAGCTGATTATCGAAAATAACCCCGGCGTGCTGACGCCGCAAGAGATTGCCGAACGCCTTGCACAGCTGAGCGCGCTGAAAATTCATCCGCGCGAACGTCAGCCCAACACGCATCTGCTGGCCCGGCTCGACCGCCTGTACCAGGAAAACACCGGCGAACTGCGCGAGGAGATTAGCTATCTCGGGGTGCGCTTCCAGCAGGCGCTGGAGAGCCAGGATGACGCGCGCATCGATAAAGTCCGTCACGAGATAACGCAGCAGGCGGACGCTATCGAAGCCGGGATGTGGCTCTTCTGATGCGCGCGCTGCAGATCCTCGGGCTTGCGCCCGGCGCGGACGAGCGCGCCATTAAACGTGCCTACGCCAGATTACTGAAAGGGTGCCGACCGGATGACGATCCGCAAGGTTTTCAGCAACTGCGCGACGCCTATGAACAGGCGCTGGAGCAGGCGCGTCGCGGCGTCGCGGACGACGAAGACGAATACGACGAAGACGACGCCTGTGACGATACCGACGAAGAGCACGATGACGACAGCGAAGCAGACGCGCGCAGGGAGGCCGATGCCCCGCCGCTGACGCCGCACTTCAGCGAGCCTGAGCCGCCACAAAGCGAGCCTGTTCGCCGGGCGCCGGTATATGCGCCGCCGCGCACGGCGGCCTTGATCGACGGGTTAAATGAAGAAAACCTTAACGCGCGCTGGCTGACGGCCCAGGAGGCGGGGGAGGCGCGTGTCTTCGAAGAGGCGGTGCTGACGCGCTGTCTGTGGCATCTCGCCCCTGATGAGCACGCTTTTGCCGCCCGCGCGCAGGCGCTTTTTCAGTGGCTGACGCCAGGGCAACGCCTGACCCCGGACGACGCACAGCAAAACCGGCTGCGCACCGTGCTGCTCGCGCCTTATGCCGAACAGATGCAGGCGGCGTTGGAGGAGGGGCACGATGCCCGTTATATCGCCTGCCTGCGCGCGCTGGCGAATACGCCCTGGCTGCAAAGCTACGACGGGCAACGCCAGTTGCAACAGCTGGCGCTGACGCTGCTGGACGCGCAGCCTGACTGGTTGCCAGAGCGCTTCGCGGCGCTGTGCAGGCTATTTCACTGGGATGAGACGCGCGGCGAGCGGCCGGATTTGCCGGAGCTGTGGGCGCAGGTCATCGCCCGCGACGAGGATGAACGCCTGTATGCGCAGCTTGCGGCGCAGCGCGACGCCCCAGGCGACAGCCCGGCGCACCGGGCGGCGCAGATGGTATTGCGCGTGCAGGATGAAGACGCCCGCATGCTGGCCGGGATCGACTACACCGATGAAGACTGGCAGGCCTGCGCCAGGCTGAACGACCTGCTGACGCTCGGCCATCCGGCGCTTATCCCGCGTTTTGCGGGCGCGGATATCCACGCGTGGCAACAGACGTACCACAAGCTTAATGAGGCGCACGGTCCGATGCTGCGCAGCATCTGGTTTGTCGGGCTGATGATGGCGACCTTCAGCTGGATGCTGCCCGCGTTATATCACGGAACCATCACCCCCTGGGGCGTGGTAGTGCGTGTGCTGGTGGCACCTGTTGTGGCGATGCTGGTGGGTATCTTCCCGCTGGTCTTATGGCAGGGATTAACCCAGCCATTCTCAGGCAGTGACGCGGCGCTGAGCGAGCGGCTGCTGCCGCGGTTTATCTACTCCCGGCGGCGCAAACGCTGGCGGCTGTTCGCGCATGTAATTCCGTTCTGCGTGGTCAGCCTCGTTATCGCGGCGATCTGCGGCCGGCTGGCGATGTGGGTATTTGTCATTGTGACGCTATCGCTGGCCTGGACCGATCTCTGGCGCTATCCCGGCGCGCTGCGGCGGTATCGCAAACCCCCGACGCCGAAACGCAGCGGTTTGAAGAAACAGGTGCTGCTGGCATTGCTGTTTTTCGCCATCATCACCGGCGTGCGCGCGCTGCTGCCGGGCAAACCGCAGGCCACGCCGCCGCAGGATACGCAGCCTGTCGTCACGCGCGGCGAGGCAAGCCCCGGGCGCGTCGGGCCTGCGCCGACGGATTGCGGCACGCCGCCGCCCATGCCGCCGCTGTGCCGTAACCTCAACGATCCGCAGGCATGCAGCGAGCGGGTTAATCATGAATGGCACGCGCGCTGCGACAACTAGCGCTTATCAGCCCGGCATCGCCGGGCTTGTTGTTTTCTCTGCGCCCGCTGACGGTTTTCCCGCCAGGCTGGTCGCTTTTAACGCAACCAGCACGTTGCCGCCTGGTTTATTCCTCGATTTGTTTGCCAGACTTCTCAGGGTGAATTTTTTTTGAGGAGGAACTATGGGATTACTGAATTTTGTGAAAGAAGCGGGCGAGAAAATCTGGGACAGCGTTTCCGGACATAACGATGCGGCGGCGCAGAATGCCAAAGTGCAGGAGCACCTCAAAAAAACCGGCATCCCGGATGCGGATAAAGTGCAGGTGCAGGTGGATGACGGCAAAGCGACCGTAACCGGGCAGGGCTTAAGCCAGGAAGCGAAAGAGAAAATCCTGGTGGCCGTCGGCAATATCGCGGGTATCGGGCATGTCGATGATAATGTCGCGGTGGCGAGCCCGGCGCCGGAAAGCCAGTACTATACGGTGAAAAAAGGCGACACGCTCAGCGCTATCTCGAAAGAGGTTTATGGCGACGCGAATCAATATCCAAAAATCTTTGAAGCCAATAAACCGATGCTGACCAGCCCGGAAAAAATTTATCCAGGCCAGGTGCTGCGTATTCCGAAATAAAAACGCCTCTCCCGCACGCCGGTGCGGGAGAACCCATCAGGGCTTACGTGCGACCAGGACGGCGCGCAGCGGGGCGGGGTAGCCTTCGCGGGTTTTGGTGGCGTCATCGGGATCGAGGAAATCCGCCAGCGATTCCGTTTCCATCCAGGCGGTGCGGCGCTGCTCTTCTACGGTGGTGACCGAGAAATCAGCGATTTTCACATCCACAAAACCGCACTTCTCCAGCCAGTTTTTCAGCGCAGGCGCGGACGGAATAAAATAGACGTTACGCATCTGCGCGTAGCGCTCGCCCGGCACCAGCACGGTGTTTTCATCGCCTTCCACCACCAGCGTTTCCAGCACCAGCTCGCCTTCTTTCACCAGCTGATCTTTAAGCTGCCAGAGATGATCCAGCGGCGAGCGGCGATGATAGAGCACGCCCATCGAAAAGACGGTGTCGAATGCGTTCAGCGCGGGCATCTGCTCAATACCGAGCGGCAGCACATGGGCGCGGTTGTCACCGCCTAAAAGCTTACGCACCGCCTCGAACTGACACAGGAAAAGCTGCGTCGGATCGATGCCGACCGCGAGCTGCGCGCCCGCGCCGACCATACGCCACAGGTGATAGCCGCTCCCGCAGCCGACATCCAGAATGGTGCGCCCGGCCAACGGCGTGATATGCGGCAGCACGCGGTCCCATTTGAGATCGGATCGCCACTCGGTGTCGATATCGATACCGTAGAGCGAGAACGGCCCTTTACGCCACGGCATCAGCGTGCGCAGCAGCTGTTCGATGCGCTTACGCTGGCCGTCGCTCAGCGGCTCGGCGCTCTGCGCGCTGACGCTGTGCAGCAAATCAAGCTGGTCCGGCACAAGGGCAGGCAGATTGTCGAGAGAGTTGTACCACTGTTTAAACTGGCCGTGCAGGGCGTCGCGTTGCCAGGCCGCGACCTGGGCGGGCAGGGTTTCCAGCCAGTGGGCGAGCGGGCCGCAGGCGATCTGCTGATAAAATTTGCCGAAATCGATCATGCTGCGCTCCCGGCTTTCACCGCCACCAGCGAGCCGAAATTAAAGCACTGGAACCAGAGTTCGCTGTGCTCAAACCCTGCTTTGCGCAGGCGCGCTTTGTGGGTTTCCACGGAGTCGGTAAGCATCACGTTTTCCAGCATGCTGCGTTTCTGGCTAATTTCCAGTTCGCTATAGCCATTCGCGCGCTTGAAGTCGTGGTGCATATTGAACAGCAGTTCGCCCACCACGCTGTCTTCGAAACTGAATTTTTCCGACAGCACCAGCGCGCCGCCAGGATTCAGCCCCTGATAGATTTTATTGAGCAGCAGCTGGCGATCGTCCGGGTTCAGGAACTGGAGCGTGAAGTTCAGCACCACCATAGAGGCGTTCTCAATGGTGATATTGCGGATATCGTCCTCAATCACCTCGACCGGGGTCTGCGCTTTGAAGGCATCAAGATGGCGACGGCAGCGCTCCACCATGGCGGGCGAGTTATCCACCGCGATGATTTTACAGCCGTCATGATGCACGTTGCGGCGCACCGAGAGCGTGGCGGCGCCGAGCGAACAGCCAAGATCGTAAACCTGGCTTGCGGGCTGGACAAAGCGCTCCGCCAGCATGCCAATCATAGAGATGATATTGGAATAGCCCGGCACGGAACGCTGGATCATATCGGGGAAGACTTCAGCCACCCGCTCATCGAAAGTCCAGTCGCCCAGACGGGCGATAGGCGCGGAGAACAGCGTGTCGCGATTTGACATAGCGTAAATCCTGGGGAAAACGAAAGGGGCGTATTTTGCGCTAATGAAACGAGAAAACCAACTCCCAGGGCATATACCAGATGTTGGCCAGCACCATCAGCAGCAGCGCGGTATAGGTGGCGCTCATGCCGCTGCGCCGCCAGCGCAACAGCCGGTGATGGAAGCCGTAATAGTGCATCAGACGACCGACAAGCAGCAGCAGGCCGCAGACGTGCAGCATCCAGTTCTGCGCGCCGTTCATCTCCATAAACAGCAGCAGCAACAGGCCGATGGGCAGATACTCCACCGCGTTGCCATGTATGCGGATAGCGCTTTGCAGTTCGCTAAAACCCCCATCGCCATAGGCGACGCGGTACTGCATGCGCAGACGAACCACATCGAAAGAGAACTTCATCAACAACAACGCACCCAGAACCGCATAAAGCGCGCTTACCATAGAAACTCCGTTTAACGCTGTTAATGGCGCCTTTATGATAGCGTGGCGCGGCCATATTGTCGCTGCCCTAAAAGAGGGTGTCCTGGTGGGGGATGGCGGGCTCGTCGCCAAGGGTCGGCAGCGCCTCGCGAAGCGCGGGCCAGAGCGTGTGCACCAGCTCCGGCGCATGCTCGATATCCGGCGTGTGGAGAAAGAGATAGGGCGTCGTGGTCTGCTGCCACTGCGCGAGTTTGGCAAGCCAGACCGCGAAAAACGCCGCGTTTTGCGCCATATCATCGCTGCCGATAAACCGCACCATTGGATGCTGCGCCGTGACGAGCGCATGGACCGGCACTTTAGGCTTTTTGCGCTGGGCGTCGATCACCGCCGGGCTGTGAGGCAGGGCGGCATGCACCGGACGGCTGTCGAGCATCACGCGGTTGACGCCGCGCGCGATAAGCCCGCGGTTGAGCGAAAGCTCCGCCTCGCCTTTGGCGAAGAAATCGGGGTGGCGCACTTCAACGCCATACGTAAAACCGCCGGGCAGGGCGTCGAGAAACGCCCACAATGCAGGCAGATCGCGCGGGCCGAACGCGGCGGGCAACTGCAGCCAGTACTGTCCAATGCGGGTTTCGAGCGGCGCCATCCGCGCGAAAAACTCGGCGGTTAAATCGTCGCAGTGACGCAGCGCGGCGTTATGCGAAATGGTGGCCGGGAATTTAAAGCAGAAGCGGAAATCGTCATGGGTCTGCGCGTGCCAGCGCTCGACGATCTCCGCCTTCGGCAGCGCGTACAGCGTGGTGTTGCCTTCCACGCAGTTAAAGTAGCGGGCGTAATCTTCAAGCGATGTAATGCCAAGTCGCACCCATTTCGGGTGCGACCACTGCGGCAGACCAAGATAAATCATAGGGCTGCGAGGATCTCCTCTGTAGAACGAACCCGCCCGATGCGCGGGAAAATATGCGTCATGCTGCCGTTGTGCTGGTCGGCGTCGGCGGCTGAGCAGGCGTCTTCGGCGATCACCAGTTCAAAACCCATCTCCCAGGCGTTGCGCGCGGTGGATTCCACGCCAATGTTGGTCGAGATGCCGCACAGAATGATCGTCGTGATGCCGCGACGACGTAATTGTAGCTCCAGATCGGTGCCGTAGAAGGCGCCCCACTGGCGTTTGGTCACTTCGATGTCGCTGTCGCGTTTGCCGAGCGCGACCGGGTAGCGCCACCACTCTTCGGGCAGCGTATGACCGGCAATCGGCGCATCTACGGGCTGCTTCAATGCTTCGCTGAAATCCTTCGACCAGCCGACACGCACCATCACTACCGGCGCGCCCGCGGCGCGGCACTTCTCGGCAAGCCTTGCGGCGCGGGCCACGACGTCGTCGGCGCTGTGCGGGCCGCCGGCAAAGGGAAGGATCCCTTCCTGTAAATCAATAACCACCAGCGCGGTGGTGGCGGGATTAAGCGTTAACATAGAGACTCCCCTTGAAAGTAGGTTTTGGATGAGTACCTTACTGGCGTCCCGCGCCGGGCGGTTGTCTATTTTTGTTAAATTTTGTGAGAAGCGACATTTTACGCGCAGCAATCGCGCGAGCGCGCGGCTTCGGGCTTATCGCGGCGCGGAATTTCCAGTATAATATCCCCCTTTTCACCCAGTAGTGACATTCAGCCAAAGCTGCGACAGTGGTGCCTGCAGGGCAGGTGACAAACGGCCTGCGGCTAAATTAAGGGAAATCTCATGCGTACAGAATATTGCGGGCAGCTCAATCTGTCCCACGTCGGACAGCAAGTGACTCTGTGTGGTTGGGTCAACCGTCGTCGCGATCTCGGCAGTCTGATTTTTATCGACATGCGCGATCGTGAAGGCATCGTTCAGGTGTTCTTCGACCCGGATCGTGCCGACGCCTTCAGCCTCGCCTCTGAACTGCGTAATGAGTTCTGCATTCAAATCACCGGGACCGTGCGTGCGCGCGACGAGAAAAACGTCAACCGCGATATGGCGACCGGCGAAGTGGAAGTGTTCGCCACTGAACTGACCATCATCAACCGCGCCGAGCCGCTGCCGCTCGACTCCAACCAGGTCAACAGCGAAGAAGCGCGTCTGAAATACCGCTATCTCGACCTGCGTCGCCCGGAGATGGCCCAGCGCCTGAAAACCCGCGCGAAAATCACCAGCTTCGTGCGCCGCTTTATGGATGACCACGGTTTCCTCGACATCGAAACTCCGATGCTGACCAAAGCCACGCCGGAAGGCGCGCGTGACTACCTCGTGCCGTCTCGCGTACATAAAGGCAAGTTCTACGCGCTGCCGCAGTCTCCGCAGCTTTTTAAACAGCTGCTGATGATGTCCGGCTTCGATCGCTACTATCAGATTGTAAAATGCTTCCGCGACGAAGACCTGCGCGCTGACCGTCAGCCTGAATTTACCCAGATCGACGTCGAAACCTCCTTCATGACCGCGCCGCAGGTGCGTGAAGTGATGGAAAAACTGATCCGTCAGCTGTGGCTTGACGTGAAAGGCGTGGATCTGGGCGATTTCCCGGTCATGACCTTCGCCGAAGCCGAGCGCCGTTACGGCTCCGATAAACCGGACCTGCGTAACCCGATGGAGCTGGTGGACGTTGCCGATCTGCTGAAAAACGTAGAGTTCGCGGTCTTCGCGGGCCCGGCTAACGATCCGAAAGGCCGCGTCGCTGCGTTGCGCGTGCCGGGCGGTGCCCAACTGAGCCGTAAGCAGATTGACGACTACGGCAACTTCGTCAAAATTTACGGCGCTAAAGGGCTCGCGTATATCAAAGTCAACGAGCGCGCGAAGGGCCTGGACGGCATTAACAGCCCGGTGGCCAAATTCCTGAACGCGGAAATCGTCGAGGCTATCCTTGAGCGCACCGGCGCGCAGGATGGCGACATGATTTTCTTCGGCGCCGACAACAAAAAAGTGGTCGCCGACGCGCTGGGCGCGCTGCGCCTGAAGCTCGGTAAAGACCTGAGCCTGACCGACGACGCCAAATGGGCGCCGCTGTGGGTTATCGACTTCCCGATGTTTGAAGACGACGGCGAAGTCGGCCTGAGCGCGATGCACCATCCGTTTACCGCGCCGAAAGACATGAGCGCCGACGAGCTGAAAGCGGCGCCGGAAGAGGCCGTGGCGAACGCCTATGACATGGTTATCAACGGTTATGAAGTGGGCGGCGGCTCGGTGCGTATCCACCGTGGCGAAATGCAGCAGACCGTGTTCGGCATTCTGGGCATCAATGAGCAAGAGCAGCGCGAGAAGTTTGGCTTCCTGCTGGACGCGCTGAAATTCGGTACGCCGCCGCACGCGGGCCTGGCGTTCGGTCTTGACCGTCTGACCATGCTGCTGACCGGCACGGATAACATCCGCGATGTCATCGCTTTCCCGAAAACCACCGCGGCCGCCTGTCTGATGACCGAAGCGCCGAGCTTCGGGAACCCGACAGCGCTGGCTGAGTTGGGCATCGAAGTCGTGAAAAAAGCGTCGCCGGAGAATAAGTAATATGCACTATAAGCACCCTGTCTCTGTGCTGGTGGTTATCTACGCCCAGGACACGAAACGGGTGCTCATGTTGCAGCGGCGCGACGATCCCGATTTCTGGCAGTCGGTCACCGGCAGCCTGGAAGAAGGGGAAACCGCGCCGCAGGCCGCCGTGCGCGAAGTAAAGGAAGAGGTCTCCATTGACGTTGCTTCTGAGCGACTGACCTTGATGGACTGTCAGCGCACGGTGGAGTTTGAAATTTTCAGTCATTTACGTCATCGCTATGCGCCGGGGGTCACGCGTAATACGGAGTCCTGGTTCTGTCTGGCGCTGCCGACGGAGCGGGAGATCGTGTTTACCGAGCATCTGACGTACCGCTGGGTGGACGCCGCCGAGGCGGCCACGCTGACCAAGTCCTGGAGCAACCGGCAGGCGATTGAAGAATTTGTTATTAACGCCGCCTGAAAAGGCGTGCTTTCTGGAGATATTTTTATGGCAGGTCATAGTAAATGGGCCAACACCAAACACCGCAAAGCGGCACAGGATGCCAAGCGCGGTAAAATCTTCACTAAAATTATTCGCGAGCTGGTCACCGCGGCGCGTCTGGGCGGCGGCGATCCGGGCTCTAACCCGCGTCTGCGCGCGGCTATCGATAAAGCGCTGGCCAATAACATGACGCGCGACACCCTGAACCGCGCCATCGCGCGCGGCGTCGGCGGTGACGAAGACGCGAACATGGAAACCATCATTTATGAAGGTTACGGCCCTGGCGGCACCGCGGTCATGGTGGAATGTCTCTCCGACAACCGTAACCGTACCGTTGCCGAAGTGCGTCACGCCTTCAGCAAGTGCGGCGGCAACCTCGGCACCGATGGCTCCGTGGCGTACCTGTTCAGCAAGAAAGGCGTTATCTCCTTCGACGCGGGCGACGAAGACACCATTATGGAAGCCGCGCTGGAAGCGGGCGCTGAAGATGTGGTGACGTATGACGACGGCGCTATCGACGTCTACACCGCCTGGGAAGAGATGGGCGCGGTACGTGACGCGCTGGAATCGGCGGGCCTGAAAGCCGATAACGCGGAAGTGTCCATGATCCCGTCCACCAAAGCCGATATGGATGCGGAAACCGCGCCGAAGCTGCTGCGTCTTATCGATATGCTGGAAGACTGCGACGACGTGCAGGAGGTTTACCACAACGGTGAGATCTCCGACGAGGTTGCGGCGACCCTGTGATACCCGTCATCTTTCAGGCTGCGGGCGGCGACGTCCGCAGCCTGATCTCTTCTCTTGTTCTCACAGGCTTTTCTCCAGGAGACGCGCAATGAGCATTATTCTGGGCATCGACCCGGGGTCGCGCGTCACCGGTTACGGCGTTATCCGCCAGACCGGGCGCCAGCTGACCTATCTCGGCAGCGGCTGTATCCGCACCAGCGTCACGGATTTGCCTTCTCGTCTGAAGCTTATTTACGCGGGCGTCAGCGAAATCATCACCCAGTTCCACCCCGACTATTTCGCTATCGAACAGGTCTTTATGGCGAAAAACGCCGATTCGGCGCTCAAGCTTGGGCAGGCGCGCGGCGCGGCGATTGTCGCGGCGGTGAACCAGGATCTGCCGGTGTTTGAATATGCGGCGCGTCAGGTGAAGCAAACGGTGGTGGGCATCGGCAGCGCGGAAAAAAGCCAGGTGCAGCATATGGTGCGCACGCTGCTGAAACTCTCCGCTAACCCGCAGGCGGATGCGGCGGATGCGCTCGCCATCGCCATTACCCATTGCCACGTCAGCCAGAACGCGATGCAGGTCAGCGAATCGCGCCTGAATCTGGCGCGCGGGCGTTTGCGCTAACGGTAACCGGCGTTACCGTTCCTTTGCGAGACGACTCGCAACTGTCACATCCCTTACCGGCGCCGCGATTTCTTGACTGGATATCTGTCCAGCTTTTTTTATATTATAGCCAGCAACTTTATAAGCCCTACGCAGGAGCGCAACGTGATAGGCAGACTCAGAGGCATCGTACTGGAAAAACAGCCCCCGCTGGTGTTACTGGAGGCGGGCGGCGTCGGTTATGAAATCCATATGCCGATGACCTGCTTCTATGAATTGCCGGAAACCGGCAAAGAAGCGGTGGTCTTCACCCATTTTGTGGTGCGTGAAGACGCGCATTTACTGTTCGGCTTTAATAACAAACAAGAGCGCACGCTGTTTCGCGAACTGATCAAAGTGAACGGCGTCGGGCCGAAACTGGCGCTGGCTATTCTCTCCGGCATGTCCGCCCAGCAGTTCGTTAACGCGGTTGAGCGCGAAGAGCCAGCCGCGCTGGTGAAACTGCCGGGCATCGGCAAGAAAACCGCCGAACGTCTGGTGGTGGAGATGAAAGACCGCTTCAAGGGTCTGCATGGCGATCTTTTCACGCCAGCGGCGGATCTGGTACTGACGTCGCCTGCCAGCCCTGCGGTGGATGATGCCGAGGCGGAAGCCGTTGCCGCGCTGGTGTCGCTGGGTTATAAACCTCAGGAAGCCAGTCGTATGGTCAGTAAAGTCGCCCAGCCGGATGCGAGCAGCGAAACGCTGATTCGCGAAGCGCTGCGCGCGGCATTGTGAGGTAGAGGATGATTGAAGCAGACCGCCTGGTGGCGCCGGGCAGCATCGTGGCGGAAGAGGTGGCCGATCGCGCCATGCGCCCCAAATTACTCGACGAGTACATCGGCCAGCCGCAGGTGCGTTCCCAGATGGAGATTTTTATCCAGGCGGCGAAGCTGCGCGGCGATGCGCTCGATCATCTGCTGATTTTCGGCCCGCCGGGGCTTGGGAAAACCACGCTTGCGAATATCGTCGCCAACGAAATGGGCGTTAATCTGCGCACCACCTCCGGGCCGGTACTGGAAAAGGCGGGCGATCTGGCGGCAATGCTCACCAACCTTGAGCCACACGACGTCCTGTTTATCGATGAAATCCATCGCCTCTCGCCCGTTGTGGAAGAGGTGCTCTATCCGGCGATGGAAGATTACCAGCTCGATATCATGATTGGCGAAGGCCCGGCGGCGCGCTCGATCAAAATCGATTTGCCGCCGTTTACCCTGATTGGCGCCACGACCCGCGCCGGGTCGCTCACTTCGCCGCTGCGTGACCGCTTCGGCATCGTGCAGCGTCTGGAGTTCTATCAGGTCGCCGATTTGCAACACATCGTCAGCCGAAGCGCGCGCCATATGGGGCTTGAGATGAATGACGAGGCGTCCTTCGAAGTGGCGAAACGCTC
This sequence comes from Cronobacter turicensis, assembly GCF_041222865.1. NCBI lineage: Bacteria > Pseudomonadati > Pseudomonadota > Gammaproteobacteria > Enterobacterales > Enterobacteriaceae > Cronobacter > Cronobacter turicensis. The sequence goes on from NZ_CP165997.1 coordinate 1,704,626, forward strand.
GCGCGGCACGCCGCGTATCGCCAACCGCCTGCTGCGGCGCGTGCGCGATTTCGCCGAGGTGCGTCACGATGGCGTTATCAACCAGCATGTGGCATCTCTGGCGCTGGATATGCTTAATGTCGATGCCGAAGGCTTTGACTATATGGACCGCAAACTGCTGCTGGCGGTGATCGATAAATTCTTCGGCGGCCCGGTCGGGCTGGACAACCTGGCGGCGGCCATCGGCGAAGAGCGTGAAACTATCGAAGATGTGCTGGAGCCGTTCCTCATCCAGCAGGGTTTTTTGCAGCGCACGCCGCGCGGAAGAATGGCGACGACCCGCGCCTGGAACCACTTCGGCATTACGCCGCCGCAGATGCCGTGACATCACTGTTGAGAGTGAAAGCCATGCATAAAAAAAGCGCCCTCAGGGCGCTTTTTTGTTAACAAGCTCACCGGGCGGCCCGCGTCAGGCAGGCGGGCGCTTCGTCATGCTGAGAATAAACAGCAGCGCCGCGCACAGGACTACCGACGGCCCGGCGGGCGTGTCGTAGAACGCGGAGAATGTCAGGCCGCCGGTCACCGCCACCATGCCAAGCACGACGGCAATGCCTGCCATCTGCTCCGGCGTGCGGGCAAAACGACGTGCCGTGGCCGCCGGGATAATCAGCAGCGACGTAATAATCAGCGCGCCGACAAATTTCATTGCCACGCCAATCGTCAGGGCCGTCACCATCATCAGCAAAATTTTAACGCGCTGTAAGGGCACGCCATCCACAAACGCCAGATCCGGGCTGATGGTCATGGAGAGCAAATTGCGCCACTGCCAGCACAGCACGCCGAGGACAACCGCGACGCCGAGCCCCACGGAGATCAGATCGGCAGGCGTCACCGCCAGCAGATCGCCAAACAGATAGGCCATTAAATCAACACGGATATTGCCCATCAGGCTCACCACTACCAGACCCAGCGACAGCGCGCTGTGCGCCATAATGCCAAGCAGCGTGTCGATCGCCAGATGCGGGCGCTTCTCAAGCCACACCAGCCCGCCCGCCAGCATCAGCGTGACGACAATCACCGCATAAAACGGATTGACATCAAACAGCAGCCCGAACGCCACGCCGAGGAGCGAAGCGTGCGCCAGCGTATCGCCAAAATAAGACATCCGGCGCCAGACCACGAATGAGCCCAGCGGGCCTGCGGCGCAGGCCAGCAGCATACCGGCCATCCAGCCGGGAAGCAGAAGTTCAATCATAACGAGCCATTTCCCTTGCGCAGAATAATCCGTCCCTGCAAATCGTGACGGTGGTTATGTTCGTGACGATAAATCCCCAGTTGCTCTGCGCCGCGCGGGCCAAACATAGAGATAAATTCGGGGTGAGTGGAGATAACTTCCGGCGCGCCGGAGCAGCAAATGTGATGGTTCAGACACAGCACTTCGTCGGTCTTGGCCATCACCAGATGCAAGTCGTGCGACACCATCAGCACGCCGCAGTTGAGTTCATTACGTAACTGGTTGATTAAATCATACAGCGCCACCTGGCCGTTGACATCCACGCCCTGGGTCGGTTCGTCGAGCACCAGCAGTTGCGGTTGGTTGAGCAGGGCGCGCGCCAGCAGCACGCGCTGGGTTTCGCCGCCCGAGAGTTTCTGCATCGGGGCGTCGATGAGGTGCCCGGCCTGGACGCGCTTGAGCGCAGGCAGGATATCCGCTTTGCGGGTGCCGGGGCGCAGACGTAAAAAACGACTGACCGTGAGCGGCAGGGTGGCGTCGAGGTGCAACTTTTGCGGCACGTAGCCGATGCGCAACTGGGGTTCACGCTTGATAACCCCTTCATCGGGTGCTACCAGCCCAAGAACCACTTTTACCAGCGTCGATTTTCCGGCGCCGTTGGGGCCCAGCAATGTCAGGATGCGGCCACCCGTCAGTGTTAAAGAAATGTCAGATAAAACGCGGCGTTGCCCGAAGGAGACGCTAACATTCTGAAGCGATACAAGATTAGTCATGGCAATTTAGTGATTGCAGAAGTTTTCGAATGTTATAATATCACACTTCCAACATTCATAACGATGATAAGTCGCATTATGTTACATAAAAATACGCTTCTTTGCGCTGCACTCAGTGCAGCAATCCTGGGTGGCGCAGCCACCAGCGCTCAGGCCGCCGTGGTCGCTTCGCTTAAGCCGGTAGGCTTTATCGCCGCGGCTATCGCCGATGGCGTGACTCCCACCGAAGTTCTCCTGCCAGACGGCGCGTCAGAGCATGACTATGCGCTGCGCCCTTCCGATGTTAAACGCTTACAGAAAGCGGATTTAGTGGTCTGGATCGGTCCTGACATGGAAGCCTTTATGGATAAATCCGTGAAGGCGCTACCCGCACAAAAAAATCTGGCGCTGGCTGAGCTCGCTTCTGTGAAACCGCTGCTGATGAAAGGCGTTGATGATGACGATGACGAGCATGAAGATCACGCTCATCATGGCGCAGAAAGTGACGAACATCACCATCATGGCGATTATAACATGCACATCTGGCTGTCGCCGGAAATCGCCCGGGCGTCGGCGGTTGCAATCCACGAAAAATTAGTGGAACTTATGCCGCAAAGCAAAGCCAAACTGGACGCCAACCTCCAGCGCTTCGAGGCCGAACTGGCCCGAACAGACAAACAGGTGGCGAACGAGCTGGCACCGCTGAAAGGGAAAGGATACTTCGTTTTTCATGACGCTTATGGCTATTACGAAAAACATTACGGCCTGACATCGCTCGGCCATTTTACCGTGAATCCCGAAATCCAGCCTGGTGCGCAGCGTTTACATGAAATAAGAACACAGTTGGTTGAGCAAAAAGCAGAATGCGTTTTTGCTGAGCCACAGTTCAGGCCAGCGGTGATTGAAGCCGTTGCCAGGGGCACGAAAGTTCGAATGGGAACGCTCGACCCGCTGGGAACGTCTGTCAGCCTGGGTAAGGACAGCTACATGCAGTTCCTGACTCAGTTATCTAACCAATATGCCAGCTGCCTGAAAGGAGATTAACGAGGAAGTGGATACGTGCAACAGATAGCCCGCTCTGTCGCCCTGGCATTTAACAACCTGCCACGACCCCATCGCGTTATGCTGGGGTCTCTTACAGTTCTCACACTCGCGGTCGCCGTCTGGCGGCCGTACATTTACCACCCCGAATCTGAATCGGCGCCTGTCGTTAAAACCATCGAGCTGCGTAAGAGCGAGATCCGCTCTCTGCTGCCGGAGGCGAGCGAGCCTATCGATCAGGCAGCACCAGAAGATGACGAAGCTATTCCGCAGGATGAACTTGACGATAAAACCGCCGGCGAAGCCGGGGTGCATGAATATGTAGTCTCCACCGGCGATACCTTAAGCAGCGTGCTTAACCAGTACGGTATCGACATGGGGGATATCAGCCAGCTCGCGTCGGTCGATAAAGACCTGCGTAACCTTAAAATCGGCCAGCAAATCTCCTGGACGCTTACCGACAGCGGCGAGTTACAGCGCCTGACCTGGGAGATGTCGCGCCGCGAAACCCGCACCTATGACCGCACGCCTGCCGGCGGCTTTAAAATGAGCAGCGAAGTGCAGCAGGGCGACTGGGTCAATAACGTCATGAAAGGCACCGTCGGCGGCAGCTTTGTCGCCAGCGCTAAAGAGGCGGGGCTCACCAGCGCGGAGATCAGCGCGGTTATCAAAGCGATGCAGTGGCAGATGGACTTCCGCAAGCTGAAAAAGGGCGACGAGTTCTCGGTGCTGATGTCGCGTGAAATGCTCGACGGCAAGCGCGAACAGAGCCAGCTGCTCGGCGTGCGTCTGCGTTCGTCCGGTAAAGATTACTATGCGATCCGCGCGGAAGACGGCAAATTCTATGACCGCAACGGCTCCGGCCTTGCCAAAGGCTTTATGCGCTTCCCGACGTCGCGTCAGTTCCGCGTCTCCTCTAACTTCAACCCGCGCCGTCTGAATCCGGTGACCGGGCGTGTCGCGCCGCATAAAGGCGTCGATTTCGCGATGCCGCAAGGTACGCCGGTACTGGCCGTGGGCGATGGCGAGGTGGTCATGGCGAAGCGTAGCGGGGCGGCGGGGTATTATGTCGCTATCCGTCATGGCCGCACCTATACCACACGCTATATGCACCTGAAGAAGCTGCTGGTGAAACCGGGCCAGAAAGTGAAACGCGGCGATCGCATCGCGCTTTCCGGCAACACCGGCCGCTCTACCGGCCCGCACCTGCACTATGAAATGTGGATCAACCAGCAGGCCGTTAACCCGCTGACCGCCAAACTGCCGCGCTCTGAAGGGCTTACCGGTTCGGATCGCAGCGATTACCTGGCGCAGGTTAAACAAGTGGTGCCGCAACTGACGCTTGATTAAAAGCGCGGCAATTAACAGCCGGTGCCTTCGCGCGCCGGCTTTTTATTTTGTCTGACGGCCTTCGCGCCGCTAAACTCCTTCATTATTTTCTCTTTTGATTACCCGGCTCTGGCCTGAGAACCGTCATGGACCCAACAAAAACAAAAAGTGAATACATACCCACCTTTGAGCGTGCGTTCCTGCATCCGCGCTACTGGGGCTCCTGGCTTGGGATTGGCGCCTGCGCGGCGCTGGCTCTGACGCCGCCGTCTTTTCGCGATCCGCTGCTCGGTAAAGTCGGGCGGCTGGCAGGGAAGTTTGGCAAGAGCGCCCGCCGTCGCGCGCGCATCAACCTGTTTTATTGCTTCCCGGCGCTCTCCGAGGCGCAGCGTGAAGCGATTATCGACAATATGTTCGCCACGGCGCCGCAGTCGATGGTCTTCATGGCCGAGCTGGCGCTGCGCGGCCCGGAAAAAGTGCTCAGCCGCGTCGACTGGCACGGCGAAGCCATTCTCAACGAGATGCTGGAAAGCAAAGAGAGTGTGATCCTGCTCGTCCCGCACGGCTGGGGCGTGGATATTCCGGCGATGCTGCTGGCCTCGCGCGGCGTACACGTGGCGGCGATGTTCCATCATCAGGGCAACCGGCTGCTGGATTATGTCTGGAATAAAGTCCGCCTGCGTTTTGGCGGTCGTCTGCATGCCCGCCAGGACGGCATTAAGCCGTTTATCAAATCGGTACGCGACGGCTTCTGGGGCTACTACCTGCCGGATGAAGACCACGGACCGGAGCAGAGCGAATTTGTCGATTTCTTCGCGACCTACAAAGCGACGCTGCCTGCGGTGGGCCGCCTGATGAAAGTCTGCCGCGCGCGCGTGATCCCGCTTTTCCCGGTCTATAACGGCACAACGCACCGTCTGGACGTGCTGGTGCGCCCGCCGATGGATGACCTGATGGATGCCGATGACGTGACGCTGGCGCGCCGCATGAACGAAGAGGTGGAGCATTTTGTCGGCCCGCATCCGGAGCAGTACGCCTGGATCCTCAAGCTTCTGAAAACGCGCAAAGAGGGCGAGATTGAGCCGTACCGCCGCAAAGATCTCTATCCGAAATAAAAAAGCCGCTCAGAGCGAGCGGCTTATGCATTACGAAAAGGGGCGCAGGCCCCTTTTTTATGAGGTTTACTCGACGGTCAGCACGCGCGTGGTGTTGGTGCTGCCGGTGGTGCCCATCATATCGCCCTGGGTAACGATAACCAGATCGCCGGTCACCAGATAGCCTTTGTCACGCAGCAGATTAACGGCATCCTGCGCCGCCGCCACGCCGTCGTTGGCGCTGTCGAAATAGACCGGCGTCACGCCGCGATAGAGCGCGGTGAGGTTCAGGGTGCGCTCATGGCGGGACATAGCGAAAATCGGCAGACCGGAGCTGATACGGGACGTCATCAGCGCCGTACGGCCCGATTCGGTCATGGTGATAATCGCGCTCACGCCTTTCAGGTGGTTGGCGGCGTACATGGCCGACATCGCAATCGCTTCTTCGACGTTATCAAATTCAACGTCCAGACGGTGTTTGGACACGTTGATGCTTGGGATTTTCTCCGCGCCGAGACAGACGCGCGCCATGGCTGAAACGGTTTCTGCCGGGTACTGGCCCGCGGCGGTTTCAGCTGACAGCATGACGGCGTCGGTGCCGTCCAGCACGGCGTTCGCCACGTCCATCACTTCCGCACGGGTCGGCATCGGGTTGGTGATCATCGATTCCATCATCTGTGTCGCGGTAATGACGGCACGATTCAGCTTACGGGCACGACGAATGAGGGTTTTCTGGATGCCGACCAGCTCCGGGTCGCCGATTTCAACGCCCAGATCGCCGCGCGCGACCATCACCACGTCAGACGCCAGAATGATGTCATCCATCGCTTCATTGCTGCACACCGCTTCGGCGCGCTCGACTTTGGCACAAATTTTGGCGTCGCAGCCTGCATCGCGCGCCAGGCGGCGGGCATAGTTCAGATCTTCGCCGCAACGCGGGAAGGAGACGGCCAGATAATCCACGCCGATTTTCGCCGCGGTGATAATGTCCGCTTTGTCTTTTTCAGTCAGCGCCTCAGCGGAAAGACCGCCGCCCAGCTTGTTAATGCCCTTGTTATTCGACAGCGGGCCGCCCACGGTGACTTCGGTAAAGACTTGCATGCCCTGAACATCCAGCACTTTCAGCTGCACACGGCCATCATCCAGCAGCAGGATGTCGCCAGGCACCACGTCCGCCGGCAGGCCTTTGTAGTCGATACCGACTTTTTCTTTATCGCCTTCGCCTTTGCCGAGGTTGGCGTCGAGCAGGAATTTATCGCCAATATTGAGGAAAACTTTGCCTTCTTTAAAGGTGGAGACGCGAATTTTCGGTCCCTGAAGGTCGCCAAGAATAGCGACGTGGCGTCCCAGTTTGGCCGCGATCTCGCGGACTTTATCAGCGCGAAGCTGATGATCTTCCGGCGTCCCGTGCGAGAAGTTCATACGTACTACGTTCGCGCCGGCGGCGATAATTTTTTCCAGGTTATTATCGCGGTCGGTAGCCGGGCCTAACGTGGTAACGATTTTGGTTCTGCGAAGCCGTCTGGACATGTATTACTCCGTTGACTGAAACAACTTTGGTGTTGCGTGAACATAAATTCGGCGCGGTGGCCTGTTTCGAATAGAGACACAAACCATAACCGAATGGCTTTATAAGTTACAACTTTGTTATAGAAATGCTTACTGGTCGTCAGAAATCAGTAAGCTCTTATCAAAACGCGATTCCTTGAGCGCTTCTTTGACCCGCTTCAAGTTATCCCGGAATTTTGCCCCGCGGCGCAGCGTAAACCCGGTCGCCAGCACATCAATCACCGTCAGTTGCGCAAGCCGCGATACCATCGGCATATAGATGTCGGTATCTTCCGGCACGTCCAGCAGCAGGGCGAGGCTCGCTTCGCGGGCGAGTGGTGAACCGCGCGAGGTGATCGCCAGCACCAGCGCATCGTTGTCACGGGCGAGTCGCGCCAGCTCCACCAGGCTTTTGGTGCGCCCGGTGTGCGAAATCAGCACCACGACGTCATCGGGGCCGCCGTTCATGCAGCTCATGCGCTGTACTACGATATCGTCGGAATAGACGACAGGGACGTTGAAGCGAAAGAATTTATTCATGGCGTCATGCGCCACGGCCGCGGAAGAGCCCAGCCCGAAAAACGCGATTTTCTTCGCCTGGGTGAGCATATCCACGGCCCGGTTCACCGTCGCCATATCAAGCGACTGGCGCACGTGATCGAGGCTCGCCATCGCCGATTCGAAAATTTTGGTGGTATAGGCTTCGACGCTGTCATCTTCATCGACGTTGCGATTCACATACGGCGTGCCGTTGGCGAGGCTCTGGGCGAGATGTAGTTTGAAATCGGGAAAGCCTTTGGTCTCAAGGCTCCGGCAGAAGCGGTTGACGGTCGGCTCGCTGACGCCCGCCTCGCTTGCCAGCGTCGCGATACTCGAATGAATGGCCTGTGAAGGCGATTCCAGTATCACTTCGGCGACTTTGCGTTCAGATTTACTCAGATGTTCCAGTTGCGACTGGATCTTTTCCAGCATGTTCATTGCTAACATGAGACCCGCAGAAAGAGTCATTTCACACGATTGGGAAACGACGATTAGTTTTATCAAGAATATACTCCTGATAGTACAGGTGCGGGCTGGCGTCTAAAGACAATGTTGTTGTTTTTTTTCATAACATGATCGCTGTCTGATTTTGTTATGGCGGCGATGCCGTAAAAAGCGCCAGCCGGGCGCGACGGCCCAATTTCTCAGCGATCACCGCGGCGCGTGGCGCTTTAGTGACCGACGCCGGACGCTTAGGAGTATCCTGAAAGTCTTAAAAGCAGTAGAGTGCAGTGTAAGAAAATTACAATGATGACCTGTCCCGACAGGTATTCCGAAACGAGGAGAAAGACATGGCGGTAACGCAAACAGCGCAGGCGTGCGACTTAGTGATTTTCGGCGCCAAAGGCGATCTGGCGCGCCGAAAACTGTTGCCTTCCCTGTATCAGCTGGAAAAAGCGGGCCAAATCCATCCGGATACCCGCATTCTGGGGGTAGGCCGCGCGGACTGGGATAAAGAAGCCTATACCAAAGTCGTCCGTGAAGCGCTTGAAACCTTCATGAAAGAGAAAATCGACGAAGCCCTGTGGGATACCCTCAGCGGCCGTCTCGATTTCTGTAATCTGGACGTCAATGACACCGCCGCGTTTACTCGTCTCGGCAAAATGCTGGATCAGAAAAACCGCGTCACCATTAACTATTTCGCGATGCCGCCAAGCACGTTCGGCGCGATCTGCGAAGGTCTCGGCGCGGCGAAGCTTAACGCCAAACCGGCGCGCGTGGTCATGGAAAAACCGCTCGGCACCTCGCTTGAAACCTCCCGCGAGATCAACGATCAGGTGGGTAAATTCTTCGAAGAGTGCCAGGTCTACCGTATCGACCATTACCTCGGTAAAGAGACGGTGCTGAACCTGCTGGCGCTGCGTTTTGCGAACTCGCTGTTCGTCAATAACTGGGACAACCGCACTATCGATCACGTGGAAATCACCGTGGCCGAAGAAGTGGGCATCGAAGGCCGCTGGGGCTATTTCGATCAGGCGGGCCAGATGCGCGACATGATCCAGAACCACCTGCTGCAAATTCTCTGCATGATTGCGATGTCGCCGCCATCTGATCTGACCGCCGACAGCATTCGCGACGAAAAAGTGAAAGTACTGCGCTCGCTGCGCCGTATCGACCGCTCCAACGTGCGTGAGAAAACCGTGCGCGGCCAGTACACCGCGGGTTTTGCCCAGGGCAAAAAAGTGCCGGGCTACCTGGAAGAAGAGGGCGCCAACAAGACCAGCCATACGGAAACCTTTGTGGCTATCCGCGTCGACATCGACAACTGGCGCTGGGCTGGCGTGCCGTTCTACCTGCGTACCGGTAAGCGTCTGCCGACCAAATGCTCTGAAGTCGTGGTCTATTTCAAAACGCCGGAGCTGAATCTGTTTAAAGATTCCTGGCAGGATCTGCCGCAGAACAAGCTGACTATCCGTCTGCAGCCGGACGAAGGCGTGGATATCCAGGTGCTGAACAAAGTGCCGGGACTGGATCACAAGCACAACCTGCAAATCACCAAACTCGATCTGAGCTATTCCGAAACCTTCAATGAAAGCCATCTGGCCGATGCCTACGAGCGTCTGCTGCTGGAAACCATGCGCGGCATCCAGGCGCTGTTCGTGCGTCGTGATGAAGTGGAAGAGGCCTGGAAGTGGGTCGATTCCATCACCGAAGCCTGGGCGGCGGACAACGATGCGCCGAAACCGTATCAGGCCGGCACCTGGGGCCCTGTCGCCTCGGTAGCGATGATCACACGCGATGGCCGCTCCTGGAACGAATTCGAATAATCGACCATCGCGGAAGCGTGTTACTTTACCGGTAACATGATCCGGAACAGTGGTTGTGTAAAAAATTCTGTTTTAAAGCCCCGACTGGATTCACCAGCGGGGCTTTTTTCATTACACTGGCTGAAGCGATTTTGCTCTTGCGAGGCGCGGCTGGCGCGTATACGTGACAACTCCGGTATGTTGCGCAACGTCTGGAAAGGCGGCCTCAGGCAGAAAACCAGAGAGGACTTTTTATGCATCCTGAATTGTTACGGGTAACAAAACGTATTACCGAACGCTCCCGCGCCACGCGTGACGCTTACCTGGCCCGCATCGAAGAGGCGAAAAGCCAGACCGTGCATCGCGCCAGCCTCGCCTGCGGCAATCTGGCCCACGGCTTCGCCGCCTGCCAGCCGGATGACAAAGCGGCGCTGAAAAGTATGCTGCGTAACAATATCGGCATCATTACTTCCTATAACGACATGCTCTCCGCGCACCAGCCTTACGAAAACTATCCGCAGCAGATCCGCGAGGCGCTGCACAGCGTCGGCGCGGTGGCGCAGGTCGCAGGCGGCGTGCCCGCCATGTGCGACGGCGTGACGCAGGGGCAGGACGGTATGGAACTGTCGCTGCTGAGCCGCGAAGTGATAGCTATGTCGGCGGCGGTGGGGCTGTCGCACAACATGTTTGACGGCGCGCTCTACCTCGGCGTGTGCGACAAAATCGTGCCGGGGCTGGCGATGGCGGCGCTCTCTTTCGGGCATCTGCCCGCCGTATTTATCCCGTCCGGCCCGATGTCGAGCGGCCTGCCGAACAAAGAAAAAGTACGCATTCGCCAGCTCTACGCCGAAGGCAAAGTGGATCGCGCGGCGCTGCTGGAATCCGAAGCCGCGTCTTATCACGAGCCCGGCACCTGCACCTTCTACGGCACCGCCAATACCAACCAGATGGTCATTGAATTTATGGGGATGCAACTGCCAGGCTCCTCGTTTGTTCACCCGGACGCGCCGCTGCGCCACGCGCTGACCGCCGCCGCCGCGCGTCAGGTCACGCGCCTTACCGGCAACGGCAACGACTGGATGCCGCTTGGCAAACTGGTGGATGAAAAAGTAGTGGTGAACGGCATCGTGGCGCTGCTCGCCACCGGCGGCTCCACCAACCACACCATGCATCTGGTGGCGATGGCGCGTGCAGCGGGCATCATCATTAACTGGGATGATTTCTCCGCGATCTCCGACATTGTGCCGCTGCTGGCGCGCCTCTACCCGAACGGTCCGGCGGATATCAACCACTTCCAGGCTGCGGGCGGCGTACCGGTGCTGATGCGCGAGCTGCTGAAAGGCGGGTTGCTGCATGAAGATGTCAACACGGTGGCGGGCTTTGGTCTTGCGCGCTATACCCAGGAGCCGTGGCTCGACAACGGCGAACTTGCCTGGCGCGACGGGGCGCCAGCCTCGCTGGATAACGCCACTATCGCGACCCTCGACACCCCGTTCTCGAAGCATGGCGGCACCAAAGTGCTGAGCGGCAACCTTGGCCGCGCGGTGATGAAAACGTCTGCCGTGCCGGTGGAAAACCAGGTCGTCGAAGCGCCCGCCGTGGTGTTCGAAAGCCAGCACGACGTCTTGCCTGCCTTTGAGGCCGGGCTGCTGGACCGCGATTGCGTCGTGGTGGTGCGCCATCAGGGGCCAAAAGCGAACGGGATGCCAGAATTACATAAACTTATGCCGCCGCTTGGTGTATTATTGGACCGCTGTTTCAAAATTGCATTGGTCACGGATGGTCGCCTCTCCGGCGCGTCGGGGAAAGTGCCTTCGGCCATCCACGTGACGCCCGAAGCTTACGACGGCGGGCTGCTCGCGAAAGTGCGCGACGGCGATATCATCCGCGTCAACGGACAGACCGGCGAACTGACGCTGCTGGTGGATGAAGACGAACTGGCGCGGCGTGAGCCTTACCACCCGAATCTCAGCGCCCAGCGCGTGGGAACGGGGCGCGAGCTGTTCGGTGCGCTGCGTGAAAAACTGTCCGGGGCGGAGCAGGGCGCGACCTGCATCGACTTTTAACTATCAGGTGCGCAGGCGCGCGCCACACTCTTTAAAAATGGCGGGAGAGATCCACAGATGAAAAACTGGAAAACGAGTGCCGAACAGATCCTGAAAAGCGGTCCGGTCGTGCCGGTGATTGTGATTAACAAGCTGGAGCACGCGGTCCCGATGGCGAAGGCGTTGCTGGCAGGCGGCGTGCGCGTGCTGGAAGTGACCCTGCGCACCGCATGTGCGATGGACGCTATCCGCGCTATCGCCAAAGAAGTGCCGGACGCCATCATCGGCGCGGGCACCGTGCTGAACGCGCAGCAGCTCAAAGAGGTGACTGAGGCTGGCGCGCAGTTCGCCATCAGCCCGGGCCTCACCGAGCCGCTGCTGAAAGCCGCGACCGAAGGCACCATCCCGCTGATCCCTGGCATCAGCACCGTTTCCGAACTGATGCTGGGCATGGATTACGGCCTGAAAGAGTTTAAATTCTTCCCGGCGGAAGCCAACGGCGGCACCAAAGCGCTGCAGGCTATCGCAGGCCCGTTCTCCCAGGTGCGTTTCTGCCCGACGGGCGGCATTTCGCCTGCCAACTACCGTGACTATCTGGCGCTAAAAAGCGTGCTGTGCATCGGCGGCTCCTGGCTGGTGCCGGCGGATGCGATGGAAGCGGGCGACTGGGATCGCATTACGAAACTTGCCCGCGAAGCGGTGGAAGGCGCGCAGTAACTTTTTACGCGACCTGAAATGCAGCGCGCCGCCTTCACGGGCGGCGCGTTTTTTTTAGCCTTTTACGATCACGGCGGCGGCGGAGGCCTTCGCGCGCGCGATGGCGTCATCAACCGTCTCGCCGGTGGCGAGCGCCACGCCCAGACGGCGTGAACCGTCGATTTCCGGCTTGCCGAAGAGGCGCAGTTGCAGACCGGCGCCCAATGCCCCGGAGAGCTCGCCAAACTTCACGTCATCACTTTTCAGCGTCGGCAGGATCACCGCCGAGGCGGCCGGGCCGTACTGGCGAATACCGCCGACCGGCAGACCGAGAAACGCGCGCACGTGCAGCGCGAACTCTGAGAGATCCTGAGAGATAAGCGTCACCATCCCGGTATCGTGCGGCCGTGGCGATACTTCACTGAATATCACCTCGTCGCCGCAGACAAACAGCTCGACGCCGAACAGGCCGTAACCGCCGAGCGCCTGCACCACCTTCTGCGCAATCTCCTGGGCGCGCGCCAGCGCCGCCTCGCTCATCTGTTGGGGCTGCCAGGATTCGCGGTAATCGCCGTCTTCCTGGCGATGACCGATAGGCGCGCAGAAATGCACGCCGTCCACGGCGCTGATGGTGAGTAGCGTGATTTCAAAATCAAACTGCACTACGCCTTCGACGATGACTTTCCCCGCGCCGGCGCGTCCGCCCTGCTGCGCATACTGCCAGGCACCGTCCAGCGCATCGCTGCTACGAACAACGCTCTGGCCCTTGCCGGAGGAACTCATGACCGGTTTGACGATGCACGGCAGGCCGATTTCCGCCACCGCCTCGCGAAATTCCGCTTCGTTTTCGGCGAAGCGATAAGTTGAGGTCGGCAGGCCAAGCTCTTCGGCGGCGAGGCGACGGATGCCTTCACGGTTCATGGTCAGACGGGCGGCGCGGGCGCCAGGCACCACGCGCTGGCCCTGCTGTTCAAGCTCAACGAGCGCGTCGGTGGCGATAGCTTCGATTTCCGGCACGATAAAGTCCGGCATCTCCTGCGCTACCAGTTTTTTCAGCGCTGCGCCGTCGAGCATATTGATAACGTGACTGCGGTGCGCCACCTGCATGGCGGGCGCATCGGCGTAGCGATCAACGGCGATCACCTCAATGCCCAGACGCTGGCATTCAAGCGCCACTTCTTTTCCGAGTTCTCCTGAGCCAAGCAGCATCACGCGGGTTGCTGACGGGCGCAGTGCGGTACCTAACATAGCCATAGCGGTATTCCTGCTGTGTGAAATTCTGGCGGCAGTATATACGAAAACGTTTGCTTTGCGCATCGCAGACGGTTTGCATTTCGGTTCGCGCAGGTTTATACTGTATATAAATACAGTAACGGGAGTTGCATCATGGCGGTAGAAATTAAATACGTCGTTATCCGTGAGGGTGTGGAAAAAATGTCATTTGCCAGTAAGAAGGAAGCCGACGCCTGGGACAAAATGCTGGACTTAGCCGAAGCCCTGGAAGGCTGGCTGGGACAGGCGCCTGTCGGTTTCGCGGAAGGTCAGGTCGAGCAGCTGGCGCTGTGGATGGCCGAGCAGAAAGACAACCTCAGCACTATCGTGCGCACCGGTCGTCTGCCGCAGGAAACCAGCGAGCACACTGACGGCGCGGCAGAAGCTGCCCCGGAAGCGTCGGCTGAAGGTGAAGAGGGCGCTGTCGCGCTGCACAGCGCGCGTAAACGCACCAAAGCGGCCTGATCGTCTTCTCCCTGTGCCGCTGGCGGCATTATAGCGCCAGCGGCGCGGTTTCTCGCGCGTCGGGTTCTTGCGGCTGATCTTTCGCGTTTGCTCAACGTGAGTACCATTTTCACGTTAGCGGGTGTTTTGGGTGGGACTACGGTTACATAGTCCGCTGTCCGCTGCCTACTCTCACGTTCCCCCCTCAGTTTTACCCCCTCATTTTGTAGGGTTCCCTTGCGCTTCGCTGTTTTTGTACCAGACTTTTTTCATCACCCGTCTTCGGAGAAGCACGATGAAAAAAATCGCAGGAGCCCTGATTTCTTTTGCATTACTCACCGCCGCAAGCGCTGCGCACGCGGATGACCCGCGCCAGGTGCATTTCCCGAAATGCGAAGGCATGACGGCGGAAGGTATCGCGGCGAGCGTCAAGCGCGACTATCTGCAAAACCGTATTGTGAAATGGGCTGACGATCAGAAAACGCTGGGGCAGGCCGATCCGGTCGCCTGGATCAACAGCAAAGAGATCGTGGGCAAAAACGATAAATGGAAAGTGCCGCTGACCGTGCGCGGTAAAAACACCGATATTCACTACCAGGTGATGGTCGACTGCGCCGCGGGCCAGGCGCACTATCAGCACTGATCCTCTGCGGCCCTTACCGGGGCCGCGTCTTTTCCCTTCCTTGCGGTTCCCCGACACATCTTGACGTCCGCTCGCTTACGCTTGGGTTATCACTCATCAGCGCAGAGGAACATAATGAGCAACTGGTTAACACAGCTTCAGTCAATGCTGGGGCAAAGCGGCGCAGCTGCATCCGGTAAGTCCGGCATTCAGGATGCATTGCGCTCCAAAGGACTCAGTAATCTGATCACCCCCGGCGCGCTCGGCGGTCTCGCGGGCTTATTGGTGGCCAGCAAATCATCGCGCAAACTGCTCGCGAAATATGGCGGCGGCGCATTGCTGGTGGGCGGCGGTGCCGTTGCCGGGACGGTGCTGTGGAACAAATACAAAGACAGAATTCGCGCCGCGCATCAGGATGAGCCGCAGTACGGCCAGCAGCACACGCCGCTGGATCGCCGCGCAGAGCGTCTTGTGCTGGCGCTGGTGTTCGCCGCTAAAAGCGACGGGCACATTGATGACAGCGAGCGCGCAGCCATTGAACGTCAGCTGCGTGAAGCCGGTATTGAAGCGCAGGGGCGCGTACTGGTGGAGCAGGCGATTAATCAGCCGCTCGATCCGATGCGTCTTGCCGCCGACGTGAAAAACGAAGAAGAGGCGCTGGAGCTTTACTTCCTGAGCTGTGCGGCAATCGATATCGACCACTTCATGGAGCGCAGCTATCTGCAGGCGCTCGGCGACGCTCTGAAAATCCCGCAGGACGTGCGTGACGAGATTGAACGCGACATCCAGCAGGAGAAAAAAGCGCTGCCGGGATAAGCAGATAATGCCATAAACAGGCATGTTTCGCTTGCAACGCGCGTGGGTTTTGCCACCCTTACAGTGTGTTAAACAAAAAGAACAGCGACATGCCACCGAAAGCGAAACAGATCCCCTACGCCATTACACAGCATGGCGACACCCGCATCGACAACTACTACTGGCTGCGGGACGACACGCGCGCGCAGCCGGACGTGCTGGATTACCTGCATCAGGAAAACGACTACGGGCGACGCGTGATGTCCACGCAAAGCGCGCTGGAAGAGCGGTTGCTCTCTGAAATGGTCAGCCGTATTCCGCCGCGTGACGTCTCGGCGCCTTACGTCAAAAACGGCTATCGCTACCGGCAGATTTACGAAACCGGCTGCGAATACGCGATTTATCAGCGTCAGTCGGTGATACACAGCGAGTGGGAAGAGTGGGACGTTCTGCTGGATGGCAATAAGCGCGCCGCCCGCAGCGAATTTTATACGCTCGGCGGTATGGATATCGCGCCGGATAACACCGTGATGGCGGTGGCGGAAGATTTTCTTTCGCGCCGACAGTATGGGCTGCGCTTTCGTAATCTGGACACCGGGCAGTGGTACCCGGAGGTGCTGGAAAATGTTTCGGCGAGCTTTGTCTGGGCCAACGACTCGCGCACGCTCTATTACGTGCGTAAACATCCGGTAACGCTGCTGCCGTACCAGATCTGGCGTCATACCCTCGATACCGCCGCCGATCAGGATGAACTGGTCTATGAAGAGAAAGACGAGACGTTTTACGTCAGCCTCTATAAAACTACGTCGCAGAATTTCATTCTGATTTTCCTCGGCAGCGCCACCACGACAGAGGTGTTGCTGGTGAACGCCGATCTCCCGGACGCGCCGCCGCTAAGCTTCCTGCCGCGTCGTAAAGATCACGAATACAGCGTCGATCACTTCCAGCATATGTTTTACATCCGTTCTAACCGCGCCGGGAAAAACTTCGGGCTGTACCGCAGCCGCGTGCGCGATGAAGCTCGCTGGGAAGAGATAATCCCGGCGCGCGAGCACGTGATGCTGGAGGGCTTTACGCTGTTTGCCGACTGGCTGGTCGTGGAAGAGCGCCAGCGCGGCCTCACCAGCCTGCGGCAAATCAACCGCAAAACGCATGAATCAACAGGCATTGCCTTTGACGATCCGGCGTATGTCACCTGGGTTGCCTATAACCCGGAGCCGGAAACCTGCAAGCTGCGTTATGGTTACTCATCGATGACCATGCCGGACACGCTCTTTGAGCTGAACATGGAAACCGGCGAGCGCCGCGTACTGAAACAGACCGAAGTGGCGGGGTTTGACGCCGCCAACTACCAGAGCGAACACCTCTGGATCACCGCGCGCGACGGCGTCGAGGTGCCAGTGTCGCTCGTCTGGCACAAAGGCCATTTCCGGGAAGGGAAAAACCCGCTGCTGGTCTACGGCTACGGCTCTTACGGCACTTGTATCGACGCCGATTTCAGCGCCAGCCGGTTGAGCCTGCTGGATCGCGGCTTCGTCTACGCTATCGCCCATGTGCGCGGCGGCGGCGAGCTCGGCCAGCAGTGGTATGAAGAAGGGAAATTCCTGAAGAAGAAAAATACCTTTAACGACTACCTGGACGTGTGCGACGCGCTGCTGGCGCAGCGCTATGGCGACCCGGATTATCTCTTCGGCATGGGCGGTAGCGCGGGCGGTATGCTGATGGGCACGGCGATTAACGAGCGCCCGACGCTGTTTCGCGGCGTGATTGCGCAGGTGCCGTTTGTGGATGTCGTCACCACTATGCTCGACGAATCCATTCCGCTTACCACCGGTGAATTTGAAGAGTGGGGCAATCCGGCGGATAAGGAATATTACTTCTACATGAAGAGTTACAGCCCTTATGACTGCGTGAGCGCGCAGCGCTATCCGCATCTGCTGGTGACGACCGGCCTGCATGATTCGCAGGTGCAGTACTGGGAGCCGGCAAAATGGGTGGCGAAGCTGCGCGAACTGAAAACCGATGACAATCTGCTGCTGCTGTGTACCGATATGGATTCCGGGCACGGCGGGAAATCGGGGCGATTTAAATCTTACGAGGGCGTGGCGATGGAGTACGCGTTTCTGATTGGGCTGGCCCAGGGCACGCTGCCGCCGGACCCGCTCGCGGATTAATCGTTATCGAGGTAGTGCTTTAACGTCAGACGCAAATCCGGGTTAAGCTGTTTGACGTTATTCAGCATCCAGCGCAGATACCCTGGATCGCGCCCGGCGATGTCGGCCACCGGCTCGCCGCGGTATTTGCCAAACGGCAGCGTGGCGATAAGCTGCGGACGCCCGGTAATATTGACCATCTCTTCCGGCGTCCAGCCGGAGACTTTCATGATCTCCAGCAGCAGCGCCGCCGTAATGTAGCAGTCAAACAGCGCGCGGTGATGATGCAGGCCCGCAGGCGTTTCAACCTGTAGCTTGAGGGATTTATACAGCCCCATATTGCTGTAGCGAATGCCTGGCCACAGGCGGCGCGCCAGCTTGACGGTGCATATCCATTCGCCCGGCATTTCGGGCAGGACTTTACGATCAAAGCTGGCGTTATGCGCCACATACCACGGGCTGCCGTGGTAACGCGGGATAACGTCTTCGATATACGGCTTATCCGCGACCATCGCCTCGGTAATCTTATGTATCGCCATCGCCTGATGGCTGATAGGGCGGTCCGGGCGCACCAGATCGCTCATCGGGTTGACTATCGCGCCGTCGATGATGTCCACCGACGCCACTTCGACAACGCCGCCCTGCAGTCCGCAGGTTTCGGTATCAATAATCCGTAGCATATGCGCTCCGCCGGAAGGGAAAACAGACGCCCGCCGTCATCAGTGATGACCGCGGGCGAGGCAGAAAGCCGTTATTTCATTTTAGGTTCGTAGGGCAGGCGGGAGAGATTCACCGACGCCAGGCGATGCGCGATAAGACGCTCGCGAAACCAGTCGCGCAAATGCTCAGGCTGTTCGCGCTCTACGGCTTCGGCGATGACCGGCATATTGTAGCGCTCTTTAAACGCCACGCCGGAAGCCGCCAGATCGACGTTCACTTTATCCATCTCTTCCTGCGGAAGTAGGGCAAGGTTCTGGTTCATGGTGTGCTCCTCTTAATCGCCGTGAAGGTACTGCGCCGCGCGCCGGATGACAAGCCTTATGTGGCGGGATGTGCCTTCCCGGCTCGACTTGCCATTGACGCGAGGGTATTCTTGCGACTGATTTATAATAAAAAGGAATGAATAATATGGCACCTTTTGCCGCACGTTTTTGCCGTGCGCTGGCGCTTGTCGCCGCCGTCATGACCACGCCCGCCGTACTGGCGCATGCGCACCTTAAAACGCAACAGCCCGCCGCCAACGCGACGGTTGACGCATCGCCCGAGGCGCTGACCTTAACCTTTTCCGAAGGCATCGAGCCTGCGTTCAGCGGCGTGACGCTGACAGGCCCGGATGGCAAAAAAACGGATACCGGCGCGGTCAAACGCGCGCCGAATGATGATAAACAGCTGGTAGCGCCGCTTGCCGCGCCGCTCGCGAGCGGCGAGTACCAGGTGCAGTGGCACGTGGTGTCGGTGGACGGTCATAAAACCAAAGGCAGCTACCGGTTTAGCGTGAAGTAACGTCGTGCTGGAAAGCGTTTATGTCGCGCTGCGTTTCGTCCATGTCGCCGCGCTGATGCTCGGCGCGGGCGGGGCGCTGTTCTGCGCGTGGCTGGCGCCTGACGCGCTCGGACGACATCTCGCGCAGCGCCTGCGCGCGCGCTGGCGCAGTGCTGCGCTGGCGACGGTTATCAGCGCCGTAGCGATTTTCGCGGTTCAGGCGGGACTGATGGGCGACGGCGCGGCGGACAGTCTGCGCCCGGCTATCTGGCAGGCGATGTTATCGACGCGCTTTGGCGCGGTGTGGCTGTGGCAAATCCTGCTGGCGCTCGTGACGCTGCCGTGCGTCTGGCTGGCGGCGCGGCGCAGTGGACTGCTGCTTATCTTATTTTGCGTGCAGCTTGTGTTGCTTGCGGGCGTCGGGCATGGCGCGATGTACGAGGGGCTAACCGGCGCGCTCCAGCGGCTCTGTTATGCGCTGCATGTGCTGTGTGCCGCCTGGTGGTTCGGCGGTCTCGTGCCGCTCCTGATCCTGATGCGCGTTGCGAAAGACGCGCCGTGGCGCGCGGACGCCATCACCGCCATGATGCGTTTTTCACGCTACGGGCACGTAGCGGTGGCGGGAGTTATCGCGACAGGCATCATTAACGGCATACTGATCCTCGGCATGGTCTGGCCCTTTGAGAGCGGCTATGTCCGGATGCTGGCATTTAAAATCGCGCTGGTGGCGGTCATGGTGGCCATCGCGCTGATTAACCGCTATGTTCTGGTGCCGAAATTTTCACGTCAGGCGACGGCGCAGCGCCGGTTTATCCTGATGACAAAACTGGAGGTGGCGCTCGGTGCGCTGGTGCTGCTAAGCGTCAGCCTGTTCGCCACCTGGGAACCTTTTTAACGGGTGAGAAATAAATGAAGAAATCGCTGCTTGCGCTGCTGATGCTCTCTTGTTCCGGCATGGCTCTCGCCGCGCCGCAGATTATTACGGTCAGCCGCTATGAGATAGGCAAAGACAAATGGGCGTTCAACCGTGAGGAGGTGATGCTCGCGTGCCGTCCGGGCGATGCGCTGTTTGCTATCAATCCCAGCACGCTGATGCAGTATCCGCTGAACGACATCGCTGAAAAACAGCTGGCGCAGGGGAAAGTAACCGGCCAGCCGATTTCAGTCATTCAGATTGACGATCCGGCGCATCCGGGGCAGAAGATGAGCCTGGCGCCGTTTATCGAGCGCGCGCAGAAACTCTGCTAATTTCCTGCCACGCATAAAAAAACCGCAACAGCGCAGCAAGGCGCGTTGCGGTTTTTCTTTTTTATGACGTTCTTACCGCTTTTTGCTGCGAGTTTGGTCGCAGACTGGAAAAGCTGGTGTCGTCATCTATTCTTAAAAGGCAAGGCGACTGAGCCTGCATTAATGCCAACTTTTAGCGCACGGCTCTCTCCCAAGAGCCATTTCCCTGGACCGAATACAGGAATCGTATTCGGTCTTTTTTTGTCCAGGGGAAGGGTCGCGCGTTCATCCATAACTTCCGCTTTACCTTCCTGCCTCAAC
This sequence comes from Cronobacter turicensis, assembly GCF_041222865.1. Lineage (NCBI taxonomy): Bacteria > Pseudomonadati > Pseudomonadota > Gammaproteobacteria > Enterobacterales > Enterobacteriaceae > Cronobacter > Cronobacter turicensis. Next base: position 1,725,446 of record NZ_CP165997.1, read on the forward strand.
CATAACACAGGCTGCGGTATCGTCGTCCAGGCTTTTTTATCGCCACCGTTAAAACCATCACGGCGGCACAGGCACGCCAGCGGTACGAGGCGCGGTTTCATCTGGCGCGGGTTGCAGACTGAAGGATTTTTGCCCACCAAATCTGGTGGATTTGTGAGAGCGAACCGGTAGCAGGCTAAGGGATGAAGTATAGTGGAAGAAGGAAAACAAGGAGTTAATCCCGATGAATCCGTTTATCTATGTTTTTGGCCTGCTTCTGACACTCGACGCGCTGCGTGAACTGGCCGGCGCCTCATCCGTTATGGGGCTGTGGTAAACCGGCCTGACGCGTGCAGGGCTATTTATCGTGCTTGCGGCTAAACAGCCAGAGCATAAAAATCGCCGCCACCACGCATCCGATAAAACTGACGATAGCTTCGTGAGTAAAAATGTTCACAGGACACCTCCCGACGTTGCTTTTCTTAAGCATAGAACATCCGTAGCCGGGTAAGCGTCCTGCCACGAATTAATGAGACAACGGCTATTTTACGTGTGGTCATTAGTTACAACATACTTTTGGTTGGTGCGATGGGCGCAAGGACAACACGCCAGCGAGAGTATCGCCGGGTAAAGTGCCATACGGCATGGCGCGCAGCGCTATACTTGCCTGATAACCAGAGGAGCAGGCGATGTATCAGCGAATCGACGGCGCGGCGTGGCGGCACATATATATCGTGGGCGATCTGCACGGTTGTTTGCAGGCGCTGGTCAGCACGCTCAGGCGCGAACGTTTTGACCCGCGCGTCGATGCGCTGATTTCGGTCGGCGATGTAATCGATCGCGGCCCCGACAGCCTGGGCTGTCTGCGGCTTATCGGTAAACGCTGGTTTTTTGCGGTGCGCGGCAATCACGAGGCGATGGCGCTGGAGGCGCTCGACACTGGCGATAACGCGCTGTGGGCGATCAACGGCGGCAACTGGTATTTCGGGCTCTCTGACGTGGCGAAGCAGGAGGCTCAGGCGCAGCTCGCTAAAGCGCGCGAACTGCCGCTGGTCATTGAGCTGCAAAGTCACGACAGGTTAATCGTAGTGGCGCACGCCGATTATCCGGCGTCGCGCTATGTATGGGAGCAGGCGCTTGATGAACACGCCGTGGTCTGGAGCCGGACGAGAATAAACCGGGTATTGGCGGGGGAAGAAGAGGATATCCAGGGCGCGGACGCGTTCTATTTTGGTCACACGCCGCTGCGCGAACCGCTTATCGGCGGGAATCTGCATTATATTGATACCGGCGCGGTCTTCGGCAATCCACTGACGCTGATTCGCGTGCAGTGATCAGAAATCGCTGTACTCCCGCGCCGGGCGCCAGAAGCCATCAATAAAATCTTCAACCGGATAGCAGCCTCCATGGCGCATCCGTTGCTCATCCATCGCTTTCAGACACTGCTGTTCCGTATTGAACACATCCACGACGATGTCATCGCAACCGCCATCCAGATAACAAACAAATAAAACCAGAGCGAACATGGCGTCCTCTGAGTGACAACGTTTGGTATAAGTGTAGGAGAAGCGAGGGCGAAGGGAAAACCGAAGGTTCTGAATCAGAGGGCGTAAATAAATAACCCGCCTTCAGCGACGGGTTCTTTTTGAATCAGGCAAGGCGCATGATCCAGGCATCAGCTTGTTGATCGTAATGTTCGCGGTATAGCACAGAGTGTTCGCCGTTCAGGACGGCAGGAATACTGGTTTCGGCGTCCCAGGCATCAAGCTGCATGCAGAGATCCGGATCCGATTTACAGGGAATGCTCAGTTTGCGCTCGCCAGGCGCGTTGCCGTGCAGCTCTGCATCATCTATCTCGAAAGTGCCGATTTTTACGCTGGTTTTTGACATAACGTTCTCCCTCAGACAGTACACAGGTGGTATGACCAGTCAGGCCCCACCGTTAAGCGTAGTCCAAAGCGCAAGAAATGCCAAAAATGCGTTGGTGATTTTTTGCGCGCCTTACAGCGGCGCGCCGAACAAGACGCCGTCGCGCACCAGCTCGCGTGGATAACTGTTCTTCAGTCGGCTGCCCACTTTTTTGGCAAGCCCCAGCGGCTGATGCTGGAAAGTGACAATCACGTCATCGGTATCCGGCGCCGTCTGTGGCCAGACATCGCGCCCGCGATACCACTCCTGAGCCTCTTCGGCGGTCAGCTCAAAGGCCAGTGGGTTATCGCTTCCGGCCAGCGCCACTACGGCTTCATGCTGCCAGCGGTACCCTTTATTATGGACCTCAGCCAGTCGAATGCCAGTGCGGGAAAAGCGCACCTTGCCAATGAACGGCGTAAACGCCTGCGGGAAAAGCCAGATCTCTTTATCGCGCTGCCACAGGGCCAGCGTCTCGTCCCAGGCGAGCCCGACTTTGCTGGCCGCAGTGATGACCGCCTGCGCCTCACGGGTTTTCATCGGCGCGAAGGGGAAGGCGCCCACTTTGTAGGTCGGCGCGGGCAGCGGCTCGACGCCCGCGGTTTTACGCAGTCGTGCGACAAAAAAACCTTCGCAGTCGTAAATCTGCGGGAAGACATGCAGAAAGCCTTCTTCGGTCAGCGCCGCGTCGGCGCCCGGGAAGAGCGCTTCAAGCGAGAGCACTTCCACGGCCTGCGGGTAGCGCGCCAGCAACCAGCGCACCGTCTCCTGGTTCTCTTCGCGGTTTAGCGTGCAGGTGGAGTAGACCAGCGTGCCGCCGGGGGCGAGCGCATGGAACGCGCTGTCGATAAGCTCGCGCTGGGTGGCGGCGATTTCCTGATTGCTTTGCGGCGACCAGTTGCGCAGCGCATCCGGATCTTTTCTGACAACGCCTTCGCCGGAGCAGGGCGCGTCCAGCAGAATGGCGTCGAACTGTTCCGGCAGCGCGGCGCCGAAAACGCGGCCGTCAAAATGGGTCAACCCGACATTGCGAATACCGCAGCGGCTGATATTCGCGTGCAGGACTTTAACCCGGCTGGCGGAGTATTCGTTGGCGAGAATAAAGCCCTGGTTTTGCATCAGCGCGGCGATCTGCGTGGTTTTTGAGCCGGGGGCCGCCGCCACATCCATCACCCGCGCGGGCGCGTTGTTGTCGGCGAACAGCGCCGCCACCGGCAGCATGGAGCTTGCTTCCTGAATATAAAACTGGCCGCTTAAGTGCTCGGCGGTGCTGCCGAGCGGCAGCGCGTCCTCGTCCTCGCGTTCGATCCAGAAGCCTTCCGGGCACCACGGCACTGGCGTTAACTGCCAGCCATAAGGCGCGACCTGCGCAAGAAACGCCTCAACACTGATTTTCAGGGTGTTGACGCGGATGCTGCGACGCAACGGGCGCTGGCAGGCGGCGATGAAATCGTCCATCGCAAGCCCGGCGGGCATCGCGTCACGCATAACATCAAGGAAAGCTTCAGGAAGGCAGACAGAACCGGATTGCGCCACGGGACACCTCAGCGGGCAGAAAAAGAGGGCGCGAAGTGTAACACAAACGCCCCGGCGTGACACCGGGGCGCGGGCGTTAACGGGGAAGGGCAGTGCCCCACTGACGCCACTCTTTCGGCTCGCCATCCTGCAGCAGGAAGTGCTTACCGGCCTGCGCTTTCGGCGCGAGCGGCGTTTCGGGCGGGGTGGCGAACGCGATGCCGCCGCGAATGAACTGGTTAAACGTGCCGGTTTTCACCACGCCGCCCACCAGCCCGAAGTTCAGGCTGTAGCCGGAGGCGAGCCAGAACACCGAGTTCTCGCGCACGAGGTGCTGATAGCGCTTGCTGATGCGCATCGCCACCATCACGCGATCGGACATGCTGCCAAGCGACATCCCGGTCACCGTGCCCACTTCGATGCCGCGGAACAACACCGGCGTGCCGATATTCAGCGAACCGGCTTCCGGCGCTTCCACGGTAATGCTCAGGCCGTCGAGGTAGCGGGAATCGGTTATCGTTGCTTCCTGCAGTTCAAAACTACGGCGGCCCGGCCCGCGGCCTGGCTCAACGTTGATGTAGGGTTGCAGGATGGTGTCGAGATTCTCGACGCCCGCGGCGGAGATCTGCGGCGTGACGACCGAGAACCGCGTGCCGGCGCGCGCGAAGGTATTTACATATTCGGGGTAGAGCACCGCCGTCGCCTGCACTTCGTTGCGATCGGTGAGGAGCTTCAGCGATTCAATCTGGCCGATGTTAATACCAAGATAGCGAATCGGCATGTCCGGCGCGATCTTCCCGGCATCAAACGCGTGCAGCGTTATCTGACTGCCCACCGCGCGGGCGGCGGTTTCCGACGGGTAGAGCGTGCGCTTGTCTTTTTCGCCAAGACCTGCGCTGGCGCCGTTGAGATTATCAAAGCTGATGGCGCCTTTGAGCGCGCGGGAGAGCGGCGAGGCCTGTACCGTCAATCCGCTGCCGTTGAGCTGCACTTTCGCGCCGCCTTCGGCCCAGAAGACGCTGTTCGGCGTGAGCAGCTTGCGGTACTCCGGTTTGATATGCACTTCGATATCAAAGGCGTTGGTGCGCGGGCGCACGGTAATGACTTCGCCCACCTCGAATTTACGGTACAACACCACCGACCCGGCCTGGACGTCCGGCAGGCTTTCGGCGGTCAGCGTCAGCGTCGTGGTTGGCATGTCGCTTAAACTGTTTTCGACCGCTTTTTCCAGATTCGCGTAGAGCGGATAGTCGTTTTTCATCTCGCCTTTAGCGCCCGGCAGCACGCGAATACCGCCGCTCAGCCATTCGCTGGCGCTGGCGCCGAGAAACTCCACGCCATCGAGACCGACTTTCACATCCACGCGGCTGTTAACCACAAATTTACTGTCGCCTTTGAGCAACTCGCGGTACTGCGGATCAATCGCCACCGCGAAGCTGACGCCTTTGGCCGTCAGCGAGCGCTCCAGCACCTGGCCTATCTGAATGCCGTGCAGGATCACCGGCTGGCCGGCGTCGATGCCGTAACTTTCCGGCGCGTTCAGCGTCAGCGTCAGCACGCCCGGCTTTTGCAGCGGCGTTTTGTCATCCGGCAGAACGACAAAATGATTACGCGGCTGGCCTTCGCCCGGCACCAGCTCCAGCGTACTGCCCGTCAGCAGCGTGCTGATTTCCGGATTACTCAGCGAAATTTTGGGGCTGTGCATCTCAATGCGCGTGCCGTCGCGCAGCAGATTCACTACGCTCGGATCGACCGTCAGTTCGCCGGTAACGGCGCCGCCAGGGTTGAGATTGAGTTTGGTGAGCGTGCCTACTTCAAGCCCCTGATACATCAGCGGGGTGGCGTTCTCTTTCAGACCCTGACCGCCAGGCAGATCGAGCTTCACCAGCACGCCGCGCTGGCTGTGGGCGAGATCTTCATACAGCCCGAAGGTGTCGTTCTGATCGGCATGAGCGGAATCCGCAGGCGAGTCAAAGGCGATTGCCCCGTTGACCAGCGCCGCCAGGCTCTCCAGCTCCACTTTGGCGCCGCTAAGCCCGATGTTGGTTTTCACGCCGGAGACGTTCCAGAAGCGACTGCCTTTTTTCACCAGATTGGTAAAGCGCCGCTCAATGATAACGTCGATAGTGACGCCCTGTTTATCGGTGTTAATCGAGTAGTCATACACCCGGCCGACCGGGATTTTACGGTAATAAACCAGCGAGCCGCTGTTGAGCGAGCCGAGGTCCGGCGCGTGCAGATGGATCATCAGCTCGCCGGTATTCAGACGGTATTTCGGCTGGGTATCGAGCGCCCGGAAGTGGTCGCGCGGCTCGCCTTCGCCCGGCATCATGCCGATATAGTTACCGCCTACCAGCGCATCCAGCCCGGACACGCCCGCCAGCGACGCTTTGGGCGTCACCAGCCAGAACTGCGTCTGGTCGCGCAGCGCGTCTTTCATGTCGTTCTTGATACTGACCGTGACTTCGATTTTATTCAGATCTTCGCTCAGGCGAATATCCTGTACGGTGCCGACTTCGACGCCCTGATAGCGCACCGGCGTGCGCCCGGCCACGATGCCGTCGGCGGACATAAAGTCGATAGTCACGGTGGTGCCTCGCTCCTCGTAGGTGGTCCAGATAAGCCAGCACGCTATCATCAACGCGATAACGGGCAGGATCCAGAACGGGGAGATGCGACGTTTTGTTTTAATTCGCGCTTCAGTCTGTGAAGCGGGCGTTTCCTGACTCATGTGCGTCCCAAAGTAAGCGGCTGTCCAGCCATTCAACAGCAAGAATAGTCAAAATCACCGACGCGCCGAAATAAAACGCCGCCGGCCCCATGACAAACGACAACAGCTGATCACGGTTGACCAGCGACATCGTAAGAGAAATCACAAACAGATCGAGCATCGACCAGCGGCCAATCCAGGCCACCAGGCGTAACATCAGCACGCGCGCGCGCAACCCCTGCTGACATTTAAAATGAATGCTTACTAAAAGCGTCAGCAGCACCAGCACTTTGGTGAACGGCACCAGAATACTGGCGACGAATACTACGCCTGCCACCAGAATATTGCTCTGCGCCAGCGAGATGATACCCGACATGATCGTATCTTCCTGGCGCGAGCCGTTGATATAGATAATGGAGATAGGCAGCAGGTTGGCGGGCAGCAGAAAGACCATCGAGGCAATCAGCGCCGCCCAGCATTTCTGCAAACTCTGACGGCGACGGCGGCGCAGCGGAATATGACAGCGCGAGCAGCGCCCGCGGTTATCCGGCACGCCGGTATAATGGCAGCCGAGACAGACGCGGAGATCCTCATGATAGCGCGTGGCGGGGCGCTGGGGATAAAATCGCTCCCAGAGCTCTTCAACATTCAGATGAATCAGCGTCAGCACGCTCAACACCACCAGCGCCACAAACGCGAGCAGCCCGATGCCCGGCTCAAGCCAGGCGTATTCGCGAACTTTAATGGACGCAACGCCGATACCGACCAGATAGATATCCAGCATCACCCATTCCCGCAATCGCTCCAGCATCAGCAGCACCGGGCGCAGATTCATGCCGAGAATATTGCCGAACCAGAGATAGGCGATGGCGGCGACCAGCGTCGCGGGCGCACCCACCGAGCAGAACAGCACCATTGCGGCGGTGATGGTATCGCCCTGGCGCGTCATCTGCCAGATGCCCTGGAAAAGGTTGGCGTCGATGCGCGTGCCGAGCAGATACAGGCGCAGCAATGGTTCGCTATACGCGAAGGGCATCAACAGCAGCATAGTGATGGCCATCGCCGCCAGCCGGGTTAATGACCAGTCGCGCCCGTCGCGAATTTTTGCATCGCAGCGCGGGCAGTGCGCAGTCTGGTTCGACTTCACCACGGGCAGCATAAAAAGGATATCGCATTGCGGACAACGCTGATAATGTGCCATCGGCAACGGCTCGCCGATGGCGTGAATGTTCAGTTTTTTGCCAGAAGCAAGCTGTTGAGTTTTGAGTGCCATGTGCGAAGCATGTTTTTATATGATTCTGTTATCGTAACTCATGAAATGATTAATCTTGAGCATGAGCGCATTTAATGCTTATTTTAGTAGGCTGGCAGAGTAAGTAAGACAACAAAGCGATCGGATTAATGAACAAAACACAATTTTACGCGGAACTCAATCGCGATTTTCAATCCCTTATGGCAGGGGAAACCAGTTTTCTCGCGACGCTCGCGAATACCAGCGCGCTGCTCTTCGAACGCCTTGAGGGCGTGAACTGGGCGGGTTTTTACCTGCTCGAAGACAAGACGCTGGTGCTCGGCCCGTTCCAGGGCAAAATCGCCTGTGTGCGTATCCCTTACGGCCGCGGCGTATGCGGTACAGCGGTCGCGACCGGTGAGGTGCAGCGCGTGGATGACGTGCATGCGTTCGACGGCCATATCGCCTGCGACGCTTCCAGCAATGCTGAAATCGTACTGCCGCTGCGCGCGGGCGGACAGATTATCGGCGTTCTGGATATCGACAGCACCGTCTTTAACCGCTTCGATGCTGAGGACGAGCAGGGGCTGCGTACCCTGACAGAACAGCTTGAAGCCGTTATCGCCGCCACCGACTTTAAAAAATTCTTTGCGCCAGTCGCATGATAAGCAACGGATAACGTGGCATTTACGGATGGCGTCATTATAATGACGCCTGTTCATGCCTGCGGCTTGTTGGCAACATCCGTTGTAATCAGGAAATTTCATGGAAAATCAACCTAAGTTGAATAGCAGTAAAGAAGTTATCGCCTTTCTGGCCGAACGTTTTCCACAGTGTTTCAGTGCTGAAGGCGAAGCGCGTCCTCTGAAGATCGGCATTTTTCAGGATCTGGTGGAGCGTGTTGAGGGCGAAATGAACCTCAGCAAAACGCAACTTCGTTCCGCATTACGTCTTTATACGTCGAGCTGGCGCTATCTTTACGGCATCAAACCCGGTGCCACGCGCGTCGATCTCGACGGCAACCCGTGCGGCGTTCTGGAAGAACAGCACGTTGAACACGCCCGCAAGCAGCTTGAAGAAGCGAAAGCCCGCGTTCAGGCGCAGCGTGCCGAACAGCAGGCGAAAAAACGCGAAGCGGCAGGCGCTGAAGGCGAAGAGAACGGCGCTGCGCGTCGTGAACGTAAGCCGCGTCCGGCTCCGCGTCGCCAGGAAAACGCCGAGCGCAAACCTCGCGCCGCTAAACCTGCCGCCGCCAAACCATCGCGCCCTGCGCGTGAAGAGCGCCATACTCCGGTGTCTGACATTACGGCGCTTAGCGTCGGCCAGGCCATTAAGGTCAAAGCAGGCAACAACGCGATGGACGCCACCGTGCAGGAAATTACCAAAGATGGCGTCCGTGTACAGCTGACTTCTGGTATGTCGATGATTGTACGCGCAGAACATTTATTGTTCTGAAACGGAGGTCAACCAGGGCATGAACACTTTTTTTAAGCTTACCGCCGTCGCCGGCCTGCTGCTGATGGCGGGTCAGGCGTTGGCCGTGGATGACATTACCCGTCCTGACCAGATCCCGGTTCTGAAAGAAGAGCCGCAGCATGCCACCGTTAGCGAGCGCGTGACCTCAAGGTTCACCCGCTCTCACTACCGCCAGTTCGATCTTAACGAAGCCTTCTCCGCCAAAATCTTCGATCGTTACCTCAACCTCCTCGACTACAGCCATAACGTGCTGCTGGCGGGGGATGTTGAGCAGTTCGCGAAGAAAAAAGGGCAGATTGGCGATGAACTGCGTAGCGGCAAGCTTGATGTGTTTTACGATCTCTACAATCTGGCACAGCAGCGTCGTTTTGAACGTTATCAGTACGCGCTGAAAGTGCTGGAAAGACCCATGGATTTTACCGGTAACGATACGTTTGATATCGATCGCAGCAAGGCGCCCTGGCTTGCCAGCGAAGCGGAGTTGAATAAACTCTGGGACGGCAAAGTCAAATATGACGAGCTGAGCCTGAAGCTGACCGGTAAAACCGATGCGGAAATCCGCGAAACGCTGACCAAGCGTTATAAATTCGCGATCCGCCGTCTGGCGCAGACCAACAGCGAAGATGTGTTCTCGCTGGCGATGACCGCCTTCGCGCATGAGATTGACCCGCATACCAACTATCTCTCGCCGCGCAGCACCGAGCAGTTCAACACCGAAATGAGTCTCTCGCTTGAGGGCATCGGCGCCGTTCTGCAAATGGACGATGACTATACCGTCATCAACTCCATGGTCGCGGGCGGCCCGGCCGCGAAAAGCAAGGCGATAAGCGTTGGCGATCGCATTGTCGGCGTAGGCCAGGTCGGCCAGCAGATGCAGGATGTGATCGGCTGGCGCCTGGACGACGTCGTCGCGCTCATCAAAGGACCGAAGGGCAGTAAAGTACGCCTTGAAGTTCTGCCTGCCGGTAAAGGCACCAAGACCCGCATCGTGACGCTGACGCGCGAGCGCATTCGTCTCGAAGATCGCGCGGTGAAGATGTCGGTGAAAAATGTCGGTAAAGAAAAAATCGGCGTGCTGGATATCCCGGGCTTCTATGTCGGCCTAACCGATGACGTGAAAGTGCAGCTCCAGAAGCTTGAGAAGCAGAATGTGGCGGGCGTGATCATCGACCTGCGCTCAAACGGCGGCGGTGCGCTGACGGAAGCGGTTTCGCTCTCCGGTCTGTTTATTCCGTCTGGCCCGGTGGTGCAGGTGCGTGATAACAACGGCAAGGTGCGTGAAGATCGCGACACCGACGGCGTGGTGTATTACAAAGGTCCGCTGGTAGTGATGGTCGACCGTTTCAGCGCCTCGGCGTCTGAGATTTTCGCCGCCGCCATGCAGGATTACGGCCGCGCGTTGATTGTCGGCGAACCGACCTTCGGCAAGGGCACCGTGCAGCAATACCGTTCGCTGAACCGCATCTACGATCAGATGCTGCGTCCGGAATGGCCGGCGCTGGGTTCCGTGCAGTACACCATCCAGAAATTCTACCGCGTTAACGGCGGCAGTACCCAGCGTAAAGGGGTCACGCCGGATATCATCATGCCAACCGGCAATGAAGAGACGGAAACCGGCGAGAAATTCGAGGATAACGCACTGCCGTGGGACAGCATCAATGCGGCTACGTATGAGAAATCCGGCGATCTGAAACCGCTCGGTCCTGAGCTGCTGAAAGACCACAACGAACGTATCGCGAAAGATCCGGAGTTCCAGTACATCATCAAGGATATTGCTCGTTATAACGCGATGAAAGATAAGCGCAATATGGTTTCGCTTAACCTTGCCCAGCGTGAAAAAGAGAACCATGAAGATGACGCAACCCGACTGGCGCGTATCAACGATCGTCTGAAGCGTGCAGGCAAACCGCCGCTGGCGAAGCTTGAGGATCTGCCGAAGGATTATCAGGAGCCCGATCCGTATCTTGATGAAACGGTGCATATCGCCCTTGACCTGGCGAAGATGACCAAAGAGAAAACGGCGCAGCCCGCTGATCCGCAGAAATAAAACTCCCCAACCGGCGCCCTCTGAGGCGCCGGTTTTTTAGCGTCGTGTTTAGCCCCGTCAGCGAAATGCTACAAAATGTAAAGTTTCGTATTTTTAGAGACTTGCCAGCCTCTGATGCTTGAAAACGCCGTGCGCGCCCCTACGATGTGTGTAATCGCATACTGCGTATTGTTAAACCGAGGTAAAAAGAAAATTATGATGCGAATTGCGCTTTTCCTGTTGACTAACCTGGCCGTCATGATGGTGTTCGGTCTGGTGCTCAGCCTGACAGGGATCCAGTCAAGCAGCGTGACGGGCCTTCTGATCATGGCGCTGCTGTTTGGCTTCGGCGGCTCGATTATTTCGCTGTTGATGTCCAAATGGATGGCGCTGAAATCGGTGGGTGGTGAAGTTATCGAAGCGCCGCGTAATGAAACGGAACGCTGGCTGATGGATACCGTGGCGCAGCAGTCGCGCCAGGCTGGCATCGCCATGCCGCAGGTGGCTATCTATCACGCGCCGGATATCAACGCATTTGCTACGGGCGCGCGTCGCGACGCCTCGCTGGTGGCGGTGAGTACCGGCCTGTTGCAGAACATGAGCCGCGATGAAGCGGAAGCGGTTATCGCGCATGAAATCAGCCACATCGCCAACGGCGACATGGTCACCATGACGCTGATTCAGGGCGTGGTGAACACCTTTGTGATTTTCATTTCGCGTATCATCGCGCAGGTGGCGGCAGGTTTTCTCGGCGGCAACCGCGACGAAGGCGAAGAGAGCAACGGCAACCCGCTGATTTACTTTGCAGTTGCGACCGTGCTGGAACTGGTGTTTGGTATCCTCGCGAGCATTATCACGATGTGGTTCTCACGCTACCGTGAATTCCACGCTGACGCCGGCTCCGCGAAACTGGTGGGCCGCGAAAAGATGATTGCAGCGCTCCAGCGCCTGAAAACCAGCTACGAGCCGCAGGAAGCGAGCAGCATGATGGCGTTTTGCATCAACGGTAAATCGAAATCGCTGAGTGAACTGTTCATGACGCACCCGCCGCTGGATAAACGTATCGAAGCGCTGCGTAGCGGTGAATACCTGAAGTAATCGCATACGCGATAACGTCGAAAGCGCGCCTGAGGGCGCGCTTTTTTTTGGGCGTCAGAAGCCTCTCGCGTTTTTTTACGTCTGTCAGACAGAAGCTAAGCGCTTGATCCGCCGCTGAAGATATATCCTGAGCGCTAATCAGGTTTTATGTCGCAGAATTTTCATGCGCGAGCACAGATACATTGCGGCGCCGTCGCCCGGAATTTATAATAAAAACCGGTTCTGATTTTTATAAAACAAATGCGATCGAGGTGATCAATGGCAATCGCAGACTTAGATAAACAGCCTGACTCCGTCTCTTCGGTGCTCAAGGTCTTTGGTATCTTGCAGGCGTTGGGTGAAGAGCGGGAAATTGGTATCACCGAATTGTCGCAGCGCGTCATGATGTCAAAAAGCACGGTTTACCGCTTTTTGCAGACCATGAAATCTCTGGGCTATGTCGCTCAGGAAGGAGAGTCAGAAAAGTATTCTCTGACGCTCAAGCTCTTTGAGCTTGGCGCCCGTGCGCTACAGAATGTCGATCTTATCCGCAGCGCGGATATCCAGATGCGTGAACTGTCGCGCCTGACAAAGGAGACGATTCACCTGGGCGCGCTGGACGAGGACAGCATTGTCTACATCCATAAAATCGACTCGATGTATAACCTGCGCATGTATTCGCGCATCGGTCGCCGCAATCCGCTCTACAGTACCGCTATCGGTAAAGTGCTGCTGGCCTGGCGCGATCGCGACGAGGTACGACAAATCCTCGAAGGCGTCGAGTATAAACGCAGCACCGATCGCACAATTGTCTCTACGGAGGCGCTGCTGCCGGTGCTGGATCAGGTCCGTGAACACGGTTACGGCGAAGATAACGAAGAGCAGGAAGAAGGGCTGCGTTGCATCGCGGTGCCGGTATTCGACCGCTTTGGCGTAGTGATCGCCGGGTTGAGTATCTCTTTCCCGACGCTGCGTTTCTCCGAAGAGCGTCTGCACGAGTATGTGGAAATTCTGCATACCGCCGCGCGGAAAATCTCCGAACAGATGGGTTATAACGATTACCCGTTCTGATGAAAGCGCCGCAGCGGGTCTGCGGCGTCTTATTGCGTCGCGTTAGCTGTTATCCACGACGGTTTCGCTTTTACGCAGCACCGGGCAGGCGGTAATGCCGATGATCCCGGTGTCAGAATGGATGAACTGCGCGTTGACCACCTGTCTCGCTGTCAGATAGCGGCACTGCAATCCTAAGCCCGCGGCATTCTCATGACTGCCAATCAACACTCCATAACCGCTGAAAAGCAGCGCAACCCAGGCCACGATGACGAGTGCGGCGATACGAATCAAATAGCGCATAACGGCTCCGTTTGTTTACGTTCAGACGTACAGCCTGCCGCGCCTGCCGCTTCGTCGCAAGGAGAGGATTCCGTATTAGGTGACTTAACGTTACAGTGATATTTGGTTTAAGGTTTCCGTGATAATTTGGCCCTGTAGATGCCGTAACGGAGAAGGTAGTGAAAAAATTCAGATGGGCTATTTTGCTGGCCGTGCTGGTGGCCTGTTTATTGCTGTGGACGCAGACTATCAATGTGATGTGCGATCAGGACGTTCAGTTTTTCAGCGGCATTTGCACCATCAATAAGTTCATTCCCTGGTAACGCGTCAGTCAGGCGATGCCCTTACGCCGCAGCGGTGGTAAGATAGCGCGTTTCCTTGAGGTGGTTAGCATGAACGATATTGTAAATTCTGGTGCTTTAAACGTCGCCTCCCTGGCGATTTCTCTCTTTGGCGCTCTCGTGGCGCTGGTGGCCTGGTTCTTTATTAACCGTGCAAGCGTGCGCGCAAACCAACAGGTTGAACTGCTGGAAGCGCTGCTTGAGCAGGAAAAGCGCCAGACGGCGCTGCTGCGTCGTCTGTGCGACGCGAACGAGCCGGAGGCGCAGACGCCAACGGCCACGCCCGCGGCGACGCAGGACGACGACGACGGTTTCGTCCGCCTGGTGGCTGAGCGCTAATCGCCAACGCCCCGGAGGTGATTAGCATGGTCTGGAAGAATCCCTGGTACGATCCCACGAAAGCGCATCACCGCCCTGACGGCTTTTGCAACACGCATGAGGTCGGGCATCAGCCCGGCGATTTGCGCCGCTGGCAGGATGAACGCAAAGCCCAGGGGCTGCCGCACCCGCCTGGTGGCGGGTACGACGCGTTTATCCGGCAGTGGTGGCAGCCTGCGGTTATTGAGGGCGAAGAGGACGGCGTCTGGTGGCTCGGTCACGCCACGCTGCTGATTCGTCTCAATGGCCGTTATATTCTCACCGATCCCCTTTTTTCCCGCCGGGCTTCGCCGGTGAGCTTTTACGGCCCCGCCCGTAAAACGCCGTTGCCGCTGGAGCTTGCCCGCCTGCCGCGTATCGACGCGGTGCTGATTTCACACAATCATTACGATCATCTGGACAACAACACGGTACGCCGCCTTGTGAAACGCTTTCCTGACGCGGCGTTTTTTGTGCCGCTGGGCCTGAAAGGGTGGTTTGTGAAGCGTGGCATCCGTGACGTTACTGAACTCGACTGGTGGGAGAGCCGGTCCTGGGGTGGCCTGCACATGACCGCCGTTCCGGCGCAGCACTGGAGCATGCGCACCCCGTGGGACCGAAACCGTTCACTGTGGTGTGGTTGGGTCATTGAAAGCGTTTCGCAGCGTTTCTGGTTCAGCGGCGACAGCGGTTATACGTCTGAGTTGCTGGAAATCCCACGCCGTCTGGGGCCGCTGACGGGCGCGGCCATTCCCATCGGCGCCTATGCGCCACGCTGGTTTATGGCGCCGCACCATATGGATCCGCAGCAGGCGGTCGGGCTCTGGCAGGATGTAGGGCGCCCGCTCGCCATTCCCATCCACTGGGGCGTGTTTGAGCTGGCGGATGAATCGTTGGATGCGCCGCCTGCCGAGCTGATAAGCGCCCTTGCCGAACGAGGCGAAAAAGCGGAAACGTTCGCGCCGCGCCGTATCGGACAATATTTATCGCTGGCGACGAATAAGCCCGAGTAAGAATATATCTGGCGGGTTAAAGTCGCTTCTGTAAGATGATTTATTAATCACTTTGTCTTATTCCGCTTGCCTCTTTTTGAGGCAACTTTCATTAAAATGTCATTATTTTGGTGCAGAGAGAAATTAGCTTGTACAAGCTTTTTTGATTTGTACATTGTTTACTGCCGTCAGGCTGTAATAAAGCCTCGTTAAAATGAAGTTTAACCACATTTATGAATAAGCTTTTGCAGAAATAATAACAGAGCGGAAAATAACCCGATTGCTTTCCCGTGTCGCCTGGACGAACCGAAGTTATTGAGCTACTGTTAAAAAGTGCATTCTGGCTGTAAGCCAGAACCGGGCGGCGAGGCAACCTCTACAGGGCTTCGCGTGCCCGTTCTGTGCTTTATTGTCAGTGACATAGCGATCTGTTGAGGAATCTGTGCGACAGATCGTGCAGCGTATAAAAATGGCTTGCCATTGGTTACGTTGTATGTGATAACAAGTTTTGGGTTAAACGAGGTACAGTTCTGTTTATGTGTGGCATTTTCAGTAAAGAAGTCCTGAGTAAACACGTTGTCGTTGAATACCGCTTCTCTGCCGAACCTTATTTTAGTGCCTCAAGCAGTAATGTCTCTGTTTTATCTAAGTCAGCGCCTGCGGGCGAACAAAACAATTGAAGGAATTTGCGAAATGGCAAAGATTAAAGGTCAAGTTAAGTGGTTCAACGAATCTAAAGGTTTTGGTTTCATTACTCCTGCTGACGGCAGCAAAGATGTGTTTGTACACTTCTCTGCAATCCAGGGTAATGGCTTCAAAACTCTGGCTGAAGGCCAGAACGTTGAGTTCGAGATTCAGGACGGTCAGAAAGGTCCGGCAGCTGTTAACGTAGTTGCTATCTAATCGCACTTAAACTGACCCGGTGCCTTGTTTCCACCGGCCAGCTATTTTAAAGCCCCGCCCACTGGCGGGGCTTTTTCATTCATGACGCGTATCAGCGTTTCCCCGCTCGCCGAATCACGTTAAACTTCGCGTTTTGCGCTGTTCCGGAGTCGTCATGTCTTTTATCTGCCCCCTTTGCCATTTGCCATTACAGGCGCAAGCCAGAAGCTTCCGGTGCGCCAGCAACCATCAGTTCGATATCGCAAAGGAAGGGTATGTGAATCTTCTCCCGGTGCAGCATAAGCGCTCGCGGGATCCGGGCGACAGTACCGAAATGATGCAGGCGCGCCGCGCGTTTCTTGACGCTGGCCACTACGCGCCGCTGCGAGAGCATACCGCAAGACGGCTGGCTGAGAATCTGCCGCAGAGCGGCGCGACGCTGCTGGATCTTGGCTGTGGCGAAGGGTACTACACCAGCGCCTTCGCGGCGCTTACCGCCGCCCACGGCGGGCAGAGCTTTGGGCTTGATGTGTCGCGCAGCGCCATCCGCTTTGCCGCGAAGCGTTACGCCGATATTGCGTTTTGCGTGGCATCCAGCCACCGGTTGCCGTTCCCGGATGCTTTTTTCGATGCCATCGTGCGCATCTACGCGCCCTGCAAAGCCGAAGAGCTGGCGCGCGTGGTGAAGCCTGGTGGCGTTGTAGTGACCGTCACGCCTGGCCCGCGCCATCTTATCCAGCTTAAAGGGCTTATCTATGATGAGGTGCGGCTGCATGCGCCGAATGAGGAGTCGCTCCACGGCTTTACGCTCGCTGAAGAGCAGGCGTTACGTTATGAGATGAGCCTGAACGGCGAAGAGGCGACGACGCTTTTGCAGATGACGCCATTCGCGTGGCGCGCGCGCCCGGAAGTGTGGGAGACGCTGCGCGCGCAGAGCGCGTTTCGCTGTGAAACGGATTTTTGCCTGCGGGTCTGGCGACGCGAGGATTAGCCCGCGAAGTGGCTCCAGAGGATCTGGCAGCCGATACCGATAAGCACCACGCCGCCCAGAATTTCGGCCCGTTTGCCAAGCAGCGGGCCGATAAAGCGGCCGACCATCATGCCGAGCGTTGACATAATCAGCGTGGCGCAGCCGATGGCGAGCGCCGTTTTCACAATATCGACCTGAAGAAAGGCGAGGCCCACGCCGACCGCCATCGCGTCAAGGCTGGTGGCGAACGCTGTGGTCACCAGCAGCCAGAAGCTGTGGCGACGGATTTTTTCAGGCGTTTCATCACACCCACGCACGCCTTCGATAATCATTCGGCCGCCGAGAAATACCAGCAGTACAAATGCAATCCAGTGGTTCCAGGTGAGGACAAACTGCGTGGCCAGCAGGCCCAGCAGCCAGCCTACCAGCGGCGTGATCGCTTCGATAACGCCAAAGATCAGGCCCGTACGGAGCGCTTCGGAAAATTTCGGTTTATGGAGCGTGGCGCCTTTGCCGATGGAGGCCGCGAACGCGTCCATAGACATGCCGAAGGCGAGAAGCAGGGTTGCGGAAAGATTCATATTGAGGTCCTGACCGGGATCACCATATACACGCCGACCGCCCCCAGTAAACAGCGGCCGCGTGCCTATGGTCTCGCCTGACTGAAAGGGCTTCAGTCCGTACGCGCCACGTTTTGCAACGAGTATGTTGACGCGTACATTTCCTTAAGGAAATTGGCTACTCCCCAATGACGGGCGCAACCTTACCATATTCCAGACGGCAAAGACAATAATGAGCGAATAACCTTTTGGTTATAAATGAGAATGGTTTTCGCTTAATGGCAGGACGTGACGGACTTGTTAAGAATTAAAGAAAAGCAGCGTATAAAAATATAGCACGGGCTATAAGCATGGTTATTTTTTGCCCGCAAAAATAGCCTGTGCTATATTTTTTAACTTATTGATTGTTAATCATAAATTGATAAATGCTCTCCAGATCATCGATATTTTTAACGCGGATAAGCAATCTGCGCCTTGCTAATTGCATGACCAGAATGCCGTCTTCAGATAAATTCATTGCTTTAATCTGGTCATATTTCACCCAGCCGCCGGCAAAGAAAAAGCCTTCACGTTTAAAGCGTAATTGCGGCTCTCTGAGCCAGAAAAGATAAATCGCGACTAACGCCAGCGCACCCAGCAGCCAGGTGGTGAGCAGCGCGCCGTGTGAGGCGATGTTCTGCCAGATAAGAATGGCGACCAGGCCAGTGAAGATCAGGCTGTCGGCGCGTCCGCGTTTTAGCAGCGGTACGCGCAGCAGGGTATTCCCGTGGCGACGCTCGGTTCCCCACTGGTCATACATGGCCCAGCCCAGCAGCGCGATAATAAAAATGACCAGAACTCCATCAGTCAGCGTCATGCCGTCTCCCTTAAATAAAAAAGCCGGGAGCCACTGGCCCCGGCGCATAACATTAACCGTTACTGGCCGAGCAGGCCGACCGCGTAACCGGCAATACCAATCACGAAGAACCCAACGATAATCCACAGCGGGTTCACTTTCCTGCGCAGCAGCCACATACAGGCGAAGGTGAGCAGCAGCGGCACCAGGCCCGGCATCAACTGGTCAAGGATAGTTTGCACCGTGGTGACTTTTTCCGTGCCGTTCTGGTCGGTGATGCGTGATACCACCAGTGGAATGTTCACATGCGTCCACTTGTTAACCAACGCCCCCATCACAAACAGGCCGAGAATTGACGCCCCCTCGGTCAGTTTTTGCAGGAATCCGCCGCCCATGTCTTTAACGATATCGACGCCTTTACGGTAGCCGTAAGCCACGCCGTAGTAGCGCGTGGCGAGGCGCACCAGGTTAAACAGCACGAAGAACAGCAGCGGGCCGAGCAGGCTGCCGCTCATGGCGATACCCGCGCCGAGCGCGGCGAACACCGGACGTACCGTACCCCAGAAAATCGGGTCGCCGACGCCTGCCAGCGGCCCCATCAGGCCCACTTTGATACCGTTAATCGCGCCGTCGTCGATCTCCGCGCCGTTGGCGCGCTGCTCTTCCATCGCCAGCGTCACGCCGAGCACCGGGGCCGCCACATACGGATGCGTGTTGAAAAACTCCAGATGACGTTTAATGGCCTGACGACGCGCCTCGTTGTTTTCCGGATAGAGGCGGCGGATCGCCGGTATCATCGAGAAGCAGAAGCCGAGCGCCTGCATGCGTTCAAAGTTCCACGATCCCTGGAAGAGGTTGGAGCGGATAAACACGCCGCGCACGTCGCCCGGGGTCAGTTTTTTCTCACCAGTTGTTTTAGTCATATCAACCATGTCGCTCACCTGTTAATCCAGTTCGTTATCAAGATCGTTCGCGCCAGCAGTGTGCGCGGGTGCCGCTGCGGAGCGGTTATATTTCGGGCTCAGCTGGATATAGAGCACCGCCATAACGGCGCCGATGACGCCCAGCGCCACGAGGTTGAAGTTGGTGAACGCGGCGGTAACGAAGCCGAGATAGAAGAACGGCATCAGGTAGCCCGCGCGCATCATGTTGATGACCATCGCGTAACCGACCACCACAATCATGCCGCCTGCGATGTTAAGGCCGCCGGTCACGACTTGCGGGATAGCGCTCAGCATGCTCTGCACTTCGCTGGTGCCGACGGAAATCGCCACGATGACTGCCGGAATAGCGATACGCATCGCCTGCAGGAAGAGGGACGAGACGTGGATCCAGGACAGCGCACTGAGGTTGCCGCTTTCCGCCGCCTTATCCGCCGCGTGCTGGAAGCCGACGGTAATGGTACGCACGATGATGGTCAGCACCTGGCCTGCCGCGGCCAGCGGAATCGCCAGCGCGATACCGGCGCCGATGCTCTGATGCCCGGCGATAACCAGAATGGTCGAGATGATGGACGCCAGCGCGGCGTCAGGCGCCACGGCAGCACCGATGTTCATCCAACCGAGCGCTATCATTTCCAGCGTACCGCCGATGATAATGCCGGTTTTCATATCCCCCAGTACTGCACCGATCAGAGTACAGGCCACCAGCGGGCGGTGGAACTGAAATTCATCAAGCACCGATTCCATACCAGCGATACAGGCGACGATGAACACCAGCACAATCTGAAGAGTGGTAATCTCCATTGTACTTCTCCTGTGATATCAAACTTACGTGTAAAAACTGAGTAATCGTGAACCCGCAATGCCGTTATTTCGCGGCTTTGCTGAGCAAATCCATCATTTTTAAACGGGGATCGTTAGAGACTTTACGCACTTCCAGCTCAATGCCGCGCGCGTTGAGTTTCTTAAAGGCCTCGATGTCTTTCTCATCGACAGACACCGCGTTATTCACCTGGGTTTTGCCCTGGCGATAGGCCATCCCGCCGATATTGACGGAGGTGATTTTGACGCCGCCTTCCACGACGCGCTCAACATCGGTCGGGTTGGTGAACAGCAGCATTACGCGCTCGCCCGCATATTTCGGGTTGTTATAAACGCGGATCATTTTGGCGACATCCACCACGTGCGCGGTGACGCCTGGTGGAGCCACCTGAGTGAGCAGCGTTTTACGCACGTTGTCGGCGGCGACTTCATCGCTCACCACGATAATGCGCGAAACGTTGGTCTCTTTGGTCCAGCGGGTGGCGACCTGGCCGTGAATCAGACGGTCGTCGATACGGGCGAGGCCGATGACCATATAGTCGTTCGGCCCCATCGGCCTGGCAGGCGCCGCCGCTTTCGGGGCAGGAGCTGCGGGAGCGGCTTTTACAGCGGGTTTGGCTTTCAGCGCCTTAACGCCTTCGCGGCCGGTCTCAACGGCAATCGCTATCAGTTCATCGAAAGAGGGGTCATCATCGCGCGCCATTAAGGTTTCGACGAGCATCGGGATATTCACCCCGGCGACGACTTCATAATTGGGCTTGTCCACAACAATGCGGCTCGCCGCGTTGAACGGACTGCCGCCCCAGGTATCGACCAGAAAGACAACGCCTTTGCTGGTGTCCAGTTTTTCGAGCTGTGCGTTATATTTTTCGATCAAGGTTTCCGCATTTTCGCCGGGGACGAAATCGATCCAGCCTACGTTTTCCTGCTCGCCCAACAGCATTTCTGCTGTTTTGAGCAGTTGTTCAGCCGCCCAGCCATGCGTGCCTATGACAATAGCAATGGTCACTTGCTACCTCCGTGGTTATTGTCAATGCCCCTAGAGGCACCGCTAACAGTGATTCGCTTATCGAATCGATTCAGATAAGGATTTGTAAGCTTTCAAAACCCAAGCACGATTTATTTTAGAACGCGAAAAAATAATGTATGTGATGAAGGTCAGTAATTTTGCCATCAAAACAAGGCATTCGGCGTAAGCTCAAAATATGCGCGTTTTTTGTGTCACGTCGATTGCAAATTCTGGTAAATCTTTGCCAAAGGCTATTACCCTTTGTTAAGGTAGTTTTCCGATTAACTTACAGGAGTAGCGGGCAGCAGCCCACCGTATGGACCGTCACCGACGTCTTTTCTTTTCCAGGCTTTCATCAGCCGTCATGTCACAAGGCTTTCGCCTTAACTCTCTGATAAATCATGTCAAAGCGCCCGACATCGTTGGGGTGCCGTTTAGTCATTCCTTGTGCAGGAGCCTGTTATGGAATTCTTAATGGACCCCTCGATATGGGTGGGCTTAGCAACGCTTGTGGTGCTGGAGATAGTCCTCGGCATCGACAACCTGGTGTTTATTGCCATTCTCGCGGATAAACTGCCGCCGAAGCAGCGCGATAAAGCGCGTTTGATTGGTTTATCCCTGGCGCTGGTGATGCGTCTGGGTCTGTTGTCGCTGATCTCCTGGATGGTGACGCTCACCCGTCCGCTCTTCAGCGTATGGGAACTGAGCTTCTCCGGCCGTGATTTGATCATGCTGTTCGGCGGTCTGTTCCTGTTGTTCAAGGCCACGACCGAGCTCCATGAAAGGCTGGAAAACCGTCAGCATAATGACAGCCACGGTAAAGGCTATGCCAGCTTCTGGGTTGTCGTGGCGCAGATTGTGGTACTGGACGCCGTCTTCTCGCTGGATGCTGTGATTACCGCCGTGGGCATGGTGAACCATCTGCCGGTAATGATGGCTGCGGTGGTGATTGCGATGGGCGTCATGCTGCTCGCCTCGAAGCCGCTGACGAACTTCGTCAACGCGCATCCAACGGTCGTGGTGCTCTGTCTGAGCTTCCTGCTGATGATTGGTCTGAGTCTCGTGGCGGAAGGCTTTGGTTTCCATATTCCGAAAGGCTACCTCTACGCGGCGATTGGCTTCTCTATCATTATTGAATTCTTCAACCAGGTGGCGCGTCGCAACTTCCTGAAGCATCAGTCTAACCTGCCGCTGCGCGCGCGTACGGCGGAAGCGATTCTGCGTCTGATGGGCAATCGTCGCCGTCCGGCGCCGGTCAGTGAAACGGAGCATCACACCGTGGTGCCTGTCCATGCCGAGGCGTTTGCGGAAGAAGAGCGTTACATGATCAACGGCGTGCTGACGCTGGCGTCCCGTTCGCTTCGCAGCATCATGACGCCGCGCGGCGAAATCAGCTGGGTGGATGCGAACCGCAGCGTGGATGAAATTCGCGAGCAGTTATTGTCCTCACCGCACAGCCTGTTCCCGGTGTGCCGCGGCGAGCTGGATGAAATCATCGGCGTGGTGCGTGCGAAGGAGCTGTTAGTGGCGCTGGAAGAGGGCGTTGACGTCGCGGCAATCGCCTCGGCGACGCCAGTGATTGTCGTGCCGGAGACGCTGGACCCCATCAACCTGCTCGGCGTGCTGCGTCGCGCGCGCGGCAGCTTTGTTATCGTTAATAACGAGTTTGGCGTGGTGCAAGGGCTGGTGACGCCGCTGGACGTGCTGGAGGCCATCGCCGGGGAATTCCCGGACGCCGACGAAACGCCGGAAATCGTCAACGATGGCGACGGCTGGCTGGTGAAAGGCTCAACCGACCTCCATGCGCTGCAGCAGACGCTGGATCTCCCGTCGCTCGTTAATGACGAAGAGGATATCGCGACGGTCGCCGGGCTGGTTATCGCCATCAACGGGCAGATCCCGTGCGTGGGCGATGAACTGGCGATGCCGCCGCTGCGTATTACTATCGTCGAGGCTAACCCTTACCGCGTCGATCTGGTGCGTGTGGTGAAAGACACGCCGCACCACGACGAAGAAGAGTAACCGTCAGACCATCGGCGCCGGAAGTCTCCGGCGCCAGAACGGCGTGCCCGGATGGGCGCGCCGTTGTTCCAGCCACTGCGGCAGCTCGCTGAGCGGCATCGGGTGCGCGAATAAATACCCCTGCAATACCGGCACGCCAAGGCGGCACAAATACGCGGCCTGCTCTTCAGTTTCCACCCCTTCCGCCACCAGTTCGATTTTCAGCCTTCTCGCCATCGCGATAATAATGTCCGTGACGGTCGAGTTCACCGCGTCGGTGCCAATAGCGGCCGTAAAGCGTTTATCCATTTTGAGGACATCCGGGCTGAGCGTTTCCAGATACGAGAGCGAGCTCTGACCGGTGCCGAAATCGTCGATCGCCAGTTTCACGCCCAGCTGACGTAAATCATGGGCCACGCGATAATCCACTTCCGGCAACGCGTCGCGCTCGGTGAGTTCCAGAAACAGCGGCTGGACCGGGCTGGAGGGATACCAGTAGCGCTTCAGATCGTCAATGATCACCCCCTGATGAAAATGGCTGGCGGCGATATTCACCCCGATATGAAAATCGGCAGACGCCGGAAAATAGTGGCGCTGCGCGACGGTCTTTATCAGCACATAACGCGTCAGCGCGTTAATCAGCTTGAGCTGTTCGGCAAGCGGGATAAACACATCCGGCGCAATCGGCCCAAGACGCGGGTTGTTCCAGCGCAGCAACAGCTCCACGCCTGTGCATTCGCCGGTTTTCCCGCTCACCAGCGGCTGGCAATAGACTTCAAACTCATTGTTAGCGATGCCGAGATTAATCTCCCAGGAGAAACTCATGCGTCGGGCGGTCGCAAGCCAGGCGATATAACCAATCAGCAGGCTCAGCAGCACCGCAAGCGGCAACTGGCCCGGCAGATTTTTCAGCGCCAGCGCGTCCGGCGAGGGGCCCAGCAGTGTCACGGAGAACGGGTAGCGCTCCGAGGTCTGCTGGTATTGCGTCAGCCCTTCGCTCGCGTGCGACGTTTCGCTCAGACCACGACCATATTCCAGATGTTTGCCCGCCACGTCGAACAGCACATGCTCGATAACGGGCGGGTCCGGGTTCAGCAGAAGGCTGGCGATGAACTCAATATTGACCGACTGCAATACGCCCGACTGGCCGTTATCGAGAGAGGGCGTCCAGAGGATCAGCACCGGGCTTCCCTTAATCAGCGAGCTGTCGCGCGACAGTCGCATCAGGGGTTTCGGAGCGGGGAGGTGGGGCTGTAACTGATGCACCGGCACGTTGCGCTCGCCGAAAATACTTGAGCAGTAGAGGATGCCGTCATTAACCAGCGCAATGGAGCGTACCGTCTGCAGGCTGGCGGCCATTTCGCGCAACTGGCGATGCACCTGCAGGCACGGCATGCCCACCAGCGGCAGCAGCGCGGCGCGGGCGGCATCGAGCGGCACCAGGAGTTCTTCAATCGTTTCTACCGCGCGGGCGGCGTAGCGCGTGGTGTCGTGCTGATACTGTTTACGGTCGGCAAGATAGCGTATTCCCAGCGTCAGCAATAACGTCAGAAGGGCGAGGGCAAAACAGAGGATTAACCGCCGACGGCGGTAAGCACGGATAATGCGCTGCGCTTTTTGCATAGGCTCGGTCTCTCAGACTCATCTGAGTTATGAAGGCGAATGTTAAGAGTGTAGTGGGCGTTGACGCGACGGGAGAAATAAAAGGCGGGCAGGGATAAAAAAAGCGCCGCGAGGGCGGCGCTTAAGGCATTAATCGCACTGGACCTTAATGGCCAGGCCGCCACGTGAGGTTTCACGGTATTTGGCGTTCATATCTTTGCCGGTTTCGTACATGGTCTCGATGACTTTATCGAGCGAGACGCGCGGCTCGCTGGTGCGGCGCATCGCCATACGCGAGGCGTTGATCGCCTTCACGGAGGCAATCGCGTTACGTTCGATGCACGGCACCTGCACCTGGCCCGCGACAGGGTCGCAGGTCAGCCCCAGGTTATGCTCCATACCGATTTCCGCCGCCACGCAGACCTGCTCCGGGCTCGCGCCCAGCAGTTCCGCCAGGCCCGCCGCCGCCATTGAGCACGCGACGCCTACTTCGCCCTGACAGCCCACTTCGGCGCCGGAGATAGACGCGTTCATCTTATACAGCGCGCCGATAGCGCCCGCCGCCAGGAAGTAACGAATGTAAATATCGGGGCTGACCGACTCGATAAAGTGATCGTAGTAGGCCAGTACCGCCGGTACGATACCGCACGCGCCGTTGGTCGGCGCGGTGACCACACGGCCGCCCGCGGCGTTCTCTTCGTTCACGGCAAGCGCAAACATATTCACCCAGTCCACCACGATCATCGGGTCGTTGGAGAGCTTGTCGCTGGAAACCAGCAGGCGGCGCAGCGCGGAGGCGCGACGCGGTACGCGCAGTGGGCCCGGCAGCACGCCTTCGGTATTCATACCGCGATCGATACAGGCGCGCATGGTCTGCCAGACATCGGCGAAATAGTCTTCAATCTCTTTTTTGCTGTGCAGGGCCAGCTCGTTTTTCATCATCAGGCCGGAGAGCGACAGGCCGGTCTCTTTGCAATGCGCCAGCAAATCTTTGGCGGAGTGGAACGGATACGGCACGCTCACTTCATTGCTGTCGGCTTTGCCGAAATGCTCTTCGTCGACGATAAAACCGCCGCCGATGGAATAATAGGTTTTGGTGTAGATCTCTTTCTCGCCGCTCCAGGCGTGAATGGTCATGCCGTTTTCATGCAGCGGCAGATTGTCGCTCTGAAAACGCATGCCGTTGTCTTTCGGGAAATCGACTTCATGTGCGCCCTGCGCGAGCAGCAGGCGACCGCGGGTTTCGACATCACGGATAAACGCAGGTATGGCGTCGATATCCACCGTGGCGGGTTCGTTGCCCGCCAGGCCCATAATAATGGCGATATCAGTGTGGTGGCCTTTGCCGGTCAATGAGAGCGAGCCGTAGACGTCCACCGCGACGCGGGTCACGTCCTGCAATAATCCTTTTTCGACCAGGTCATCGACGAACTGCTTCCCGGCCTTCATCGGACCTACGGTATGGGAAGAGGAGGGGCCAATGCCCACCTTAAACATGTCGAATAGACTAATCACGTGGTAACTCCTGACAGAGTCATTTGCATGGCAAATGACGGTGTGAAAACAGCGCATAGTGTAAAAGGTTATTGTGCTGCGCAGTTAACTATTCACATGAATTAAACTAATGAATAAGGCGAAGCCGCCTAATAAAGTGCTGCGGATCGCACTTTTCACCCACAATAATAGTCAGGGTTTCTGGCCGATTTGTAGCGCCAGCTCACGAATAATGCCTGCGGTCATGCCCCAGACAAAATAGTGCTGATACCAGGAGAGCCACACGCGGTGATGGTTGCCGCGCCGGTGGATGTCGAGCGGGTAATAGCGACCGAGCCGTAACGCCTCGGCGAGCGGCATCTCAAAGACCGCCGCCACTTCATCTTCGCTGGCGTGATAAGGTAGATCCGGCGGGATAATGCCCACCACGGGCGTCACCTGAAACCCGGTCACGCTGTCGACCGGCGGCAGCACGCCGATAACCTCTACCGCCTCGGGCGGGATGGCCACTTCTTCCTGGGCTTCGCGCAGCGCCGCCGCAATCAGCGACGCATCGGTGGCATCCACGGCCCCGCCGGGGAATGCCACCTGGCCCGCGTGTTTGCGAAGCGTGGCGGCGCGCTGCGTCAGCAGCAGGCCCGGTTCCGGGCGGCGCACCACCGGCACCAGCACCGCGGCCTGGCGCTGATTCAGACTGGAGCGGCTCATCTGCGGGCGCAGGAGCTGGAAACGCGATAAAAACCGGTCGAGCGTCAGCGGATTATTCTCCATCGTTACCTCTCTAATGCGTGCAGGATACGGTTAACTTTATCAAAAGTTTCCTGATATTCCGCCGCTTCCTCGCTGTCCGCCACGATGCCGCCGCCCGCAGAGCAACAGAGCGCGCCGCCGTCGGCGGTCAGCGTGCGGATGGTAATACTGGTGTCCATCGCGCCGCAGAAGCTGAGATAACCGATGCTGCCGCACCAGGCGTTGCGCCGTTGCGGCTCCAGCTCTTCGATAATTTCCATCGCCCGCACCTTGGGCGCGCCGGTGATAGAGCCGCCGGGGAAACTCGCGCGCAGCAGATCGGTCGCGTGTAGTTGCGGCGGCAGCGTCGCGGTAATAGTGCTGACCAGATGATGCACCGCCGGGAACGGCTCGACCACAAACAGCTCCGGCACTTTCACGCTGCCAGGCGTCGCCACGCGGCCAATATCGTTACGCAGCAGATCGACAATCATCAGGTTCTCGGCGCGATCTTTAGGCGAGTGCGCCAGCCGCGCGGCCTGACGGGCGTCTTCAGCCGGGTCGGCCAGACGCGGCAGCGTGCCTTTGATCGGGCGCGTTTCAATCGCGCCGTCATGCAGACGAATAAACCGCTCCGGCGACAGGCTTAAAATCGCCTGATCCGGCAGGCGCAGAAAGGCGCTGAACGGGGCGCGGTTAGCGGCATTGAGCGTTAAAAACGCTTCCCATTCGCTGCCCTCGTATTGCGCGCGAAAACGCTGCGCGAGATTGACCTGGTAGCAGTCGCCGCTTCGCAGATACGCCTGCACCTGGCGGAATTTCTCGCCATATTCTTCGCGCGTCATGTTCGAGCGCCAGGGCGTGGTTAAGCGAAACGGCGCGGTGTTAACAGGCTGCTGGGCTTCAAGCCAGGCGAGGCGCGCGTTGGCGTCGCCATAGCAGAGCAGCGTCAGCCGCTCGCGGTGATGATCGGCAATCAGCGCCCAGTCATAAATGCCGACCGCCATGTCCGGCGCGTTGAGATCGGCGCTGGCCTTGGCGGGCAGCCGCTCGAAGCGTCGCCCGAGATCGTAGCCGAACAGCCCGAGCGCGCCGCCCTGAAACGGGAAATCGTCCGCTGGCGCGGGTGTAAACGGAAAACGCGCCAGCGCCGCGTGCAGCAGACGCAGCGGATCGTCTTCACTGTGCTGGCAACCCTCTGCGTCTTGCGTCATAGTGAGCGCCCCCCGCGTGGTCAGCGTGACGCGCGGGTCGGCCACCAGAATGTCGAAACGGTTATGGGCGTGCTCGGCAAAACCCGAGTGCAGCAACATCGCCCAGGGCAGATGTTGTAGCGCAGAAAAGGTCTGTTGCAGCGCATCGGCGCGCCAGGGCAGGGAGATCAGTTCAGGAGTCAGGTTCGTATTCATCAGGACGACAGCTAACAACGGCGCGGGGCGTCTGGCGCCTGCGCGCGCGGCGTGAAATAATTGAACTCATCAATGTAACAGGAGTCAGCGATGTTTGCAGGTTTACCTTCTCTCACCCATGAACAACAACAGCAAGCGGTCGAACGTATTCAGGAGCTGATGTCGCAGGGCATGAGCAGCGGCGAGGCCATTACACAGGTCGCGCAGGAGATCCGCGCCACCCATACAGGCGATCGCATCGTCGCGCGCTTTGAAGACGAGGACGAAGAGGAATAAGCGTTCGACTCCTGGAAAAGGTAGCGAGAATTTTTTTGTCCCTGCTGACGTGTTATCGTGCGCACCACGCATAACAACGCCAGACATCACTTCCGTTTACGTCCCTGCCTGGCGGGGACGTTTAGCTTAGGGACAGCGCTTCATGGACTTTACACCTCACTCCCCGCCAGCCTCACGGCTGCATCTCATCGCGACCGGCAAGGCGCTGCCTGAACACCTTATTACGTCCGCCGAACTGGATCGCCGCCTCGGCAAGCGGGAGGGATACGTCGAGCGCCGCTCAGGCATTCTGCACCGCTACCATGCCGCGAACGACGACAGTCAGGCCGCGCTCGCCGCCGCCGCGCTGCACGACGCCTGCCGTCGTCACGCGATTAATCCGGCCTCCATCGATCTGCTGATCTCCGCCTCGGCCATCGCCGTCCAGGCGCTGCCCTGTTCGGCGGTACACATCATGAAAGCCGCGGGCTTACCGGCCGGTACGGCGGGGTTCGACATCAACAGCAGTTGCGTGAGCTTTATCAGCGCCATGCAGGTGGCCTCGGCGCTGTTAACGAGCGGCAGCTATCGACGTATCGCCATTGTTTCAGCCGATATCGCCTCGCGCGGCATTGACTGGGAGCATGAAGAGTCGTCGCTGATTTTCGGCGACGGCGCGGCCTGCGCGATTGTCGAGGCGGGCGATGCGCGCGCGGGGATCCTGGCCATGAAAGCGGAAACCTACCCGCAGGGCAGCGAATTGTGCGAGATCCGCGCAGGCGGCACGAGGAAAAACCCCCGCGCCGGCATGGAGGAAAGCGACTTTCTGTTTCATATGCAGGGCAAGGCGCTGTTCCGCCAGGCCTCGTCGCTGGTTGACGGGTTCTGGCAGCGGCTGCTTGATGCCGCCGGGCTAACGCTTGATGACATCGCCACCGTGGTGCCGCACCAGGCGAGCCATCTGTCGCTTGAGCATATGCGCAAACGGCTGAAGGTGAAGCCGGAGGTGTTAGTGGATATCTACCGCCTGCACGGCAACCAGGTCGCGGCCTCGATTCCCACCGCGCTTCACGAGGCGTTCATCACCGGGCGCGTGAAACCGGGCGAGCCGTTGATGCTGGTCGGCACGGCCGCCGGGTTAACGCTCGCCGGTATGGTGCTGCTGCCATGAAATATCTGGTGACGGGCGCGACTAGCGGGCTTGGGCGTAATGCGGTCGAGGCGCTGCTGGCGCAAGGGTGTGACGTGCGCGCGACCGGGCGTGACGAAAAGGCCGGGGCCGAACTGACCGCGCTCGGCGCGCACTTCGTGCCGCTGGAGCTTGCGCAGGCCGACGATGCCCGCTGCGACGCGCTGATGCAGGGCTGTGATGTGGTATGGCACTGCGCGGCAAAGTCGTCGCCGTGGGGCCGCGCGCAGGCGTTTCACGCGGTGAATGTCGCGGCGACCGAAAGGCTGGCCCACGCCGCCGCGCGGGCGGGCGTCACGCGCTTTATTCATATCTCCACGCCCGCTATCTATTTCGATTTTCAACATCATCATGATGTCGATGAACAGTACCGGGCCGTCCGTTTCGCCTGCCACTACGCCAGCAGTAAATATGCGGCCGAACAGGTGATTCAGACGGCGGCCAGGCGATTTACGCATGTCACATTTATTATTCTGCGCCCGCGCGGGCTGTTCGGCGCGCACGATCGCGTCATTATTCCACGCCTGCTGCGCCAGCTTGAGGCCGACCGCGGCGTGCTGCGTCTGCCGCGCGGCGGCGAGGCGCTGCTGGATTTAACCTGGGTGGGCAACGTGGTGCATGCGATGCGCCTTGCCACCGGGCAGCCGGGGCTGGTCTCCGGCGAGGCGTTCAATATTACCAACCACCAGCCGCAGCGGCTGGTGGAGATGCTCGACAGCCTGCTCGGCGACGAGCTTCAGTTGCAGTATCGGGTACAGTCGGTGCCCTGGCCGCTGCTCGCGGTTGTGGCGCAGGGCATGGAAATCCACGGACATCTCACCGGCGCTGAACCGCGCCTGACGCGCTACAGCGCGGGCACCGTCAGCTTTGATATGACGTTAAGCCAGGAGAAGGCGATAACCCGGCTCGGCTATCGCCCGCCGATCTCGCTGGCGGAAGGCGTGCGGCTTACCGGCGCCTGGCTGCGCGAAAGGAGAGGCTGAATGGCGACGATCACGACATTTGAAACCGGCTACTGCACCCATTTAGGCTGTATCGCGCTGAAGGGCGCGGCATGGAAAGTCTGCAAATTTCTGGCCCGGGCGAGCCTTATCGAAGCGGGCGGCAAACGCTGGCTGTGGGATACCGGCTACGCCTCGTGGTTTGACGACTACACCCGCCGCGGGATCTATCAACTCTACCGTCGCGTCACGCCGGTTTACTTTTCGCCGGAACAGTCGCTGGTGCGTCAGCTTGCGGAGAAAGGCTATCGCCCTGATGACATTGACGCGCTGATCCTGTCGCACTTTCACGCCGATCATATTGCCGGGCTGCGCGATTTCGCTGACAACCGTTTTATCTGCTCCGGAGAGGGCTGGACGCAGACCCGCACGCTGCGCGGGTTCGCCGCGTTGCGCCAGGCGTTCGTGCCGGGGCTGATACCTGAGAATTTCGAAAGCGCAGTCAGCTTTATTGAGCGCTTTGAGCGCGTGGCGCTGCCCGCCGCGCTCGCGCCATTCGACACCGGCTTTTTACTGCCTGGTAGTCACGGCGAGGTGTTGCTGGTGCCGCTGCCGGGACACGCCGCCGGGCATATCGGCGCGTTTGTGCTGACGGATAACGGCTGGGTGCTGCTCGCCGCCGACGCGGCCTGGTCGCCGGTCAGCTATCGCGAACTGCGCGGCCCGTCGCGGCTGGCGAATCTGGTGATTGCC
Organism: Cronobacter turicensis; assembly: GCF_041222865.1. Taxonomy (NCBI): domain Bacteria; kingdom Pseudomonadati; phylum Pseudomonadota; class Gammaproteobacteria; order Enterobacterales; family Enterobacteriaceae; genus Cronobacter; species Cronobacter turicensis. The sequence continues at coordinate 1,756,782 of NZ_CP165997.1, forward strand.
GATCCGGCGGCCGCCTCGCGCACGCTCGATTTACTGCATCAGCTCTGGCGCGATGGCGGCGCGGAGATCCGTCTCGCGCACGAGGGCGATTTGTGAATAAGCTTGCCATGCTCTGGCACTATTTCCGTGTGCGGCGTCTGCGTTTTCACAGCCGCGCGGCGCTTGAACGCTACCAGCAAAAACAGCTCGGGCGGTTTGCGGCGCGCGTGCTGGCGAAAAGCCCGTGGTTCAGGCGCTACAGCACGCTGTCGTTCAGCGAATGGCCGACCATGGACAAAGCGCGGATGATGGCGCATTTCGATGAGATGAACACCGGCGGCCTGAAAGCCGATGAAGTCATGGCGTGCGCGCTACAGAGTGAAAATGACCGAAACTTTACGCCGACGGTCGGGCGCTACAGCGTGGGGCTGTCGAGCGGTACATCAGGGCGGCGCGGGATTTTTGCCGTCAGCCCGCAGGAGCAGGCGCTGTGGGCCGGAGCGATGCTCGCGAAGATGCTGCCTGACGGTCTGTTCGCCGGCGAGCGGGTGGCGCTCTTTTTACGCGCGGATAATAACCTCTACCAGAGCGTGAACAGCCGCTGGTTGAGTCTTGGTTTTTACGATCTCTTTCAGCCCTTCGACACCTTACTGGCGCGGCTTGCAGCCGAATCGCCGTCGATAGTCGTTGCGCCTGCGCAGGTGTTGCGCGCGCTGGCGCTGGCTGTACAGGCAGGCGAGCTGAAGATAGCGCCGAAGAAGGTGATATCGGTGGCGGAGGTGCTCGACGCGCAGGATCGCGCGCTGCTGGCGCAGGTCTTTCCTGACGTCGGCGAAGTCTATCAGGCGACCGAAGGTTTCCTCGCCGCCACCTGCGCGCACGGGGTATTGCACCTGAACGAGGCGTTTATCTTTGTTGAAAAAGAATGGCTGGATGCGCGGCGCTTTGTCCCGGTCATCACCGATTTCACCCGTACCACGCAGCCCATCGTGCGTTACCGGCTGGATGATGTGCTGGCGGTGCGCGACACGCCCTGCGCCTGCGGCGATCCGTCGCTTGCGCTGGCGCATATTGAAGGGCGACAGGACGATCAGCTCCTGCTGCCGGATGGCCAGGGCGGCGAGCGCGCCATCTTCGGCGATCTCTGCAACCGGGCGCTGGCGCGCGTTCTGCCGCTCACGGCGGATTACCGGCTGATCCAGCACGGCGCGGAGAGCCTGACGCTCATCGTTGAGGCTGACGACGCGCAGCGCGCGCAGGCGCAGGCCGCGCTAATGGCGCTTTTTGAACAACAGGGCGTGGCGTGCGGCGACATTCGCTGGACGCATTTAACACAGATCCCCGCGGCTGCCGCCGGGGCCAAGCGTCGGCGCATTGTGCGCATGAGGGAGACCGCATGAAGGAAGCGAGTTATCGCCTGAGAGCGCTGCTGCTGGGGTGGGGAAGCGTCGGCGTGGTCTATTCCACGACCGACCTGCTTCAGCGTGCCGGGCATAAACTGCCGCCGCTGTGGTTCGATTCGCTGACAGACTTCTCACCGTCGGCCATCTGGCTCTATATGTCGTTTTTCCTGCTCGTTCCCGCAGGCTACTGGCTGACGCCGCTGTCGCAGGTGAAATGGCTGATGCGCGCGACCCAGCTGGCCGCGCTGTGCGCCGGGGTTATCTATCTGGCCTGGCCGACGACGATGGCGTACCCCGCGGTCAGCGGCGAGGGGATCAGCGTCGAGGCGCTGCGTCTTTTGCTGGCGGTGGATTCGCCGCAAAACTGTTTCCCGTCGCTCCATATGGCGCTCACCCTGTTAATGGTCTGGGGCATCAGCCAACGCGGGCAGTGGCGCTACACGCTCACCGCCGTGCTCTGGGGCGCGGCGATCAGCGTCTCGATTTTACAACTGCGGCGACACCTGTTTATCGATCTCGTCGGGGGCGTCGCCCTCACGCTGCTGGCAGGCATGCTGGCGCGTAAAATGCTGTCTTACCGGATGATACAAAAGGAATTGAATCATGAATGAGTTAACGCTGCCCATCGTAGTGATGCTGGGGCTGGTTTTCGGAGAGGCCTTGCTGCTTAAGTGGCGCGGCAACGCGGCGGTTAACTGGCGCGATGTGGTGTTTAACGTCAACTCAGGCCAGATGATGCTGTGGCTGTTTCGCGGGCTGGAAGTGCTGTGCTACAGCCTGGTGTCCCGCACGGCGAGTCTCGATCTGTTCCAGTCGCTGCCTGCCGTGGCGGTGTGGGTATTCGCCTTTATCGCCTGGGATTTTGGGTTCTACTGGCTGCACCGGCTGCATCATCAATGGCCGCTGCTCTGGGCGGTACACAGCGTGCATCACCACGGCGAGCACTATAACCTCTCGCTTGGCGTGCGCAATTCCTGGTATTCGTCGTTGACCTCGGTGCCCTTTTTTATGCTGCTGGCGGTGGCGGGCGTGCCGCTGTCGGTGTTTCTTGCAGTCTCCGTCATTCACTACAGTATTCAGTTTTTTAACCACAACGCCTTTACCGGACGGCTCGGCATTCTGGAGCGGCTGCTGGTGACGCCGTCCCATCACCGTGTTCACCACCTGCGCGAGCGGCGTTTCTCCGACAGTAACTACGGCGGTACATTGATCGTCTGGGATAAGCTTTTCGGATCGTTTAGCCAGACGCCGCCCGCGCGGGATGAGCATCAGTACGGCGTAAAAGGCTATAGCGCCTCTGCCAATCCGCTGCGGGAGAGCAACGCGCCGTTCGCCCGCCTGCTTGGTTTTCGTCCGCAGCCGTCTCCCGCCAGACCGAGCCCCGCGCCGCTGATAATGGTGAGCGGTACGCTGCTGCTGTTTATCCCGGTTATCGGCTACATACAACGTTACGGGTATGGCTATGACGATATCGGCGGGGAGCAAATCACGCTGTTTTTACTGCTGGTGGCCGCATCAGTCATGATGGGACTGATGAGCGACGGGCATCGCGCCAGTCGCCTCGGCTGGGCGGTCGTGACCAGCCTGATGCCGCTGCTGTGTCTGTCGGTTTTTGGCTGGCAGGCGCTTATCTGGCAGGTCAGCCTGCCCGCGCTGGCGCTGCACGGTTTGATAGTCCTGGTCATGCCTGTCGTGAAGACGAGGGCGCTGGGCCATGGCTAACACGCTCGCTCCGCTGCGCTTCAGCCCGGCAGAAGAGGGCGCATTTCACCGGGCGCTGCACCGGGAGGCGTATGGTTATCTCCGCCGCCGCGGCGACCATCGTTTCGCCGACCGGCGGGCGCGCGTCAAGGCGGCCCTGATCCTGCTGGCAAGCGTGGCGTGTTATATCCAGGCGCTGGCGGCGTCGCAGCCGGTGGTATTTATGGCGGGGTATGCGGCCTTTGCCATGCTGATGATGTGGCTGAATATTGACGTTAACCATGACGCCTCTCACCAGACCTTTACCCGCAGCCGTTTCTGGAATGCGTTTATCAGCCGCGCGGTGACTATCTCAACCGGTATTGAGCCCGTCTACTGGCGCGCCCGTCACGTCAGTTTTCATCATCGCTACGCGAATATTGAACACTACGATCTGGATACCGAAGAGAACGGGATTTTACGCCAGACGCCGTTTCAGCGCTGGCGCGGCTGGATGCGCTTTCAGCATCTTTACTGGCCGCTGGTGGCGGCGTTATCCCTGAGCTGGATAGGCATCGTGTTTGACTGGGCCGACAGGCTGGGCCGCACGCCGCTGCAGGCGGAGCGCCTGCTGCCTGGCGTGAGAGGGTGGGGAGCTTTTATTTTCAGCAAAATAGCGCATCTGACGCTGATGCTGGGCGTGCCGATCATGGCGGGCCATAACCTGTGGATGGTGGCGGGTATTTATCTGCTGATCCAGATGTGCGCCTCGCTGCTGGTGGTGTTTTTATTGCTGGGCACGCACTGGGCCGGGACGACGTTTTATCAGGCGCCGGAAGGCGAAAGCCAACAGATGACGCATGGCTGGTATCACCATAATTTCACCACCGCCTGCGACTGGCTCACGCCCCGGCGCTGGCAGGAGGCCTTTACCGGCGGGCTGAATTATCACCTGACGCACCATCTGTTTCCAGGCTGGCACCATCGCCATTACCCGGCGCTCGCGCGGATCGTAGCGCGGCTGGCCCAGGAACATAACCTGCCGTACCGCTGCATCAGCTATCGCGAACTGCGCGCCGCGCAGCGGGCATTTTTGACACAGATGGGGCACCCGCATGAAGCGTAACCTGCCGCCGTTACGTGTGGAACGCCACGATCCGGCGCTGCATAAAGCGTTTCGCACGGCCTGTCGGCATTATCTGACGACGCAGCAGGAGCATCGCTTTGCCGACAAAGGCATGTGGGCGAAGCTCGCTTTTCTCGCGCTCTGTTGCGCGGCCTGTTATCTGCTGAGCCTGACGGCATCGGCAGCGATGGGCTTCGCGCTCTGGTATTTTGGCTTTATCTTTTTCGCCATGCTGCTGGTGGTGAACGTGCTGCACGATGCCAGCCACAACGCATTCTGCCGCACCGGCGCGGCGAACGCCTGGCTCGGGCGTGCGATCAGTCTTCCGCTGGGCCTGGATGCCGACAGCTGGCAGGTCCGCCACGTGCAGTTTCATCACCCGTACACCAATATTCAGGACTACGATCCGGATATCGATGAAAATGGCGTTCTCTGCCAGACGCCGTTCCAGCGCTGGAAGCCCTTTATGCGCGCGCAATATCTCTACTGGCCGCTGGTGGCGGCGCTGACCTTTCCCTGGTATGGCTGGTGGATGGACTGGCGTGACCGACTGGGAAACACGCCCTTCACGCGCCATTTACCCCATCCGGGCGCAAGAGGCGTTGCGCTCTTTCTGCTGCTAAAAATCGGGCATTTTATGCTGGCGCTGGGAATACCGGCGCTGGCCCTTGCCGGGACGCGCTCCTGGCCTGCTGTTCTCGCGGTCTATTTGGTAAGCCAGATGCTGGTTTCAGGGATGTTTGTCTCGCTGCTTATCGGTACGCACTGGGCAAAAGGGCATTTTTATCCGACGCCGGAAGATAACGTCATGCCGAACAGCCCTTATCACCATGCGTTTGCCACCACGTTTGACTGGCGTACGCGGCCACGCCAGATAGGGTACTGGCTCGGCGGTTTAAACCTGCACCTGACGCATCATCTCTTCCCTGACTGGAGCCATCGCCATTTTCCGGCGCTGAGCGCCATTATCGCGGAGGTGGCGCGCGAACACGGCCTGCCGTACCCGTTATTGTCCGTGCGCGATTTGCTGCGCCTGCAGCGGCAACATCTGATTCGTATGGGGAAAAACCTGAAGTGACCGCCACCGGCGAACAGTGGCGGCGGGATCACACGGCGGCGATAATTTTGATTTCTACTTTATAGCGTGGATTCATCAGGCGGGCCTGTACGGTGCAGCGTACCGGCGCGGAGCCTGCCACCACCCACTCATCCCACGCTTTGTTCATTAGCGCGAAATCGTCGCTGTCGGCCAGGAAAATCGTGGCATCAAGAATGCGGGATTTATCGCTGCCCTGTGCGGTTAACAGGGTGTCGATTTGCGCCAGCGTATTGGCGGTTTGTTCATAAGCGTCGGCATCGAGATTTTCCGGCACGCCCGTGTAGTAAATCGTCTGGTTGTGAATCACCGCGTCAGACCAACGATCTGCGGGATCGATACGCACGATTGTCATCGCTGTTTCCTTTTCCTGTTCTGTTCAGCAAAGCGCAAGCCTGCCATAAAGCGCGCCCGCCGTCATCTGTTCGGCTGGCGTAAGCGTGGCCGCCCTGACATAATCACTGGCAATTTAACCAGGGGGCAGTGTGACGGACGATTTTGCAGCAGATGGCCAGCTAGCCACAGCGATACCCGGCTTTAAACCGCGCGAGCCGCAGCGTCAGATGGCGCAGGCGGTCAGCGCCGCCATTGAGGCCGCCAGACCGCTGGTGGTGGAAGCGGGCACCGGGACCGGGAAAACCTACGCGTATCTGGCGCCCGCGCTGCGCGCCGGTAAGAAAGTGATTGTCTCCACCGGCTCGAAGGCGCTGCAGGATCAGCTCTACAGCCGCGATCTACCCACGGTCGCCAAAGCGCTGGAGTACAAGGGCCGCCTGGCGCTTTTAAAAGGGCGCTCCAACTATCTGTGCCTTGAGCGCCTGGAGCAACAGGCGCTGGCGGGCGGCGATCTGCCGGTACAAACCTTAAGCGACGTTATCCATCTGCGCGGCTGGGCCAACGAAACCGTGGATGGCGACATCAGCACCTGCGGGCGCGTGGCGGAAGATGCCCCCGTCTGGCCGCTCGTCACCAGCACCAACGATAACTGCCTCGGCAGCGACTGCCCGCTCTATAAAGACTGCTTTGTCGTGAAAGCGCGTAAAAAGGCGATGGAAGCCGACGTCGTCGTGGTGAACCATCACCTGTTTCTCGCCGATATGGTGGTCAAAGAGAGCGGCTTTGCGGAGCTTATCCCGGAGGCTGAAGTGATTATTTTCGACGAAGCCCATCAGTTGCCGGATATCGCCAGCCAGTATTTCGGCCAGTCGCTCTCCAGCCGCCAGCTGCTTGACCTCGCGAGAGACATTATCATCGCCTACCGCACCGAGGTGAAAGATACCCAGCAGCTGCAAAAGTGCGCCGACCGTCTGGCGCAAAGCACCCAGGATTTCAGGCTCCAGCTGGGCGACCCCGGCTTTCGCGGCAACCTGCGCGAACTGCTGGCAGACGCCTCCATCAGCCGCGCGCTGCTGCTGCTTGATGACGCGCTGGAGCTCTGCTACGACGTGGCGAAGCTGTCGCTTGGCCGTTCGGCGCTGCTGGACGCCGCCTTTGAGCGCGCCACGCTCTATCGCGCGCGCCTCAAACGCTTAAAAGAGATCAATCAGCCGGGCTACAGCTACTGGTATGAATGCAACTCGCGTCACTTCACGCTGGCGCTCACGCCGCTGACCGTCGCGGATAAATTTCAGGACGTTATCGCCGAAAAGGGCGGCAGCTGGATCTTTACCTCCGCGACGCTCTCGGTGAATGACGAACTGCATCACTTCACGGAGCGGCTCGGCATTCACGACGCGCAAACGCTGCTGCTGCCAAGCCCATTCGACTATGCCCGCCAGGCGCTCCTCTGCGTGCCGCGCGGCCTGCCGCAAACCAACCAGCCGCAGGCCGGAAAGGCGCTGGCGCGAATGTTGCAACCGCTGATTGAGGCCAACCAGGGCCGCTGTTTTATGCTCTGCACGTCGCACGCCATGATGCGCGAGCTGGCGGAGCAATTCCGCGCCACCATGACGTTGCCGGTGCTGCTCCAGGGCGAAACCAGCAAAAGCCAGCTGCTTGAGCAGTTCATCAGCGCGGGTAACGCGCTGCTGGTGGCGACCAGCAGTTTCTGGGAAGGCGTGGACGTGCGCGGCGACGCGCTGTCGCTGGTCATTATCGACAAACTGCCGTTTACCTCGCCGGACGATCCGCTGCTGAAAGCGCGCATGGAAGATTGCCGCCTGCGCGGCGGCGATCCGTTCGATGAAGTCCAGTTACCGGACGCGGTGATCACGCTCAAGCAGGGCGTGGGGCGGCTTATCCGCGACGTCGACGACCGCGGCGTGCTGGTGATTTGCGACAACCGCCTGGTAATGCGCCCCTACGGCGCCGTCTTCCTGAAAAGCCTGCCGCCGACGCCGCGCACCCGCGATATCGGCGAGGCGGCGCGCTTTCTCACCGACGCGGCGCGGCAGTAATTTATGCCAGACTGTGATAAGATGCGCCCCTTTTTGAACCACCACGACGCGTAAGAGTGTTATTGATCCATGCGAATTCTGGCTATTGATACCGCCACTGAGGCCTGTTCCGTCGCCTTGTGGGATAACGGTAAAACGTCCGCCCTCTTTGAACTCTGCCCGCGCGAGCACACCCAGCGTATTCTGCCGATGGTCAGTGAGATCCTCACCGACAGCGGCGTTGCGCTGGCGGCGATGGACGCGCTGGCCTTTGGCCGCGGGCCGGGAAGTTTCACCGGCGTGCGAATCGGCATTGGCATCGCGCAGGGGCTGGCGCTCGGTGCAGAACTGCCGATGGTCGGCGTATCGACGCTGATGACCATGGCCCAGGGCGCATGGCGCGTCAGCGGCGCGACCCGCGTGCTGGCGGCGATCGACGCCCGCATGGGCGAAGTCTACTGGGCTGAGTACCAGCGCGACGCGCAGGGCGTCTGGCATGGCGAAGAGACCGAGGCGGTGCTTAAGCCGGACGCGGTCGCGGAGCGCCTGAAGACGCTCAGCGGCGAATGGGTGACGGTCGGCACCGGCTGGCAGGCGTGGCCGGATATGGCCCAGGAGAGTGGACTGACGCTTACCGACGGGCAGGTAACCCTCCCGGCGGCGGAAGATATGTTGCCGCTGGCGTGCCGGTTGTTCGAACAACAGCGCGTTGTCGCGGTCGAACATGCAGAACCGGTCTATCTGCGCAACGAAGTGGCGTGGAAAAAATTGCCAGGCCGGGAATAACATCCCGACGCAAGCCGCGGGCGGGTTTAAGGAGTCGCTTATGGTGGGTCAACAATCAATGATGCGCTGCGGGTTTCTGGCGCTGAGCGTTTTGCTTCTCGGCGGGTGCGTCAGCGTACCCGACGCGATTAAAGGCACCAGCCCGACGCCGCAACAGGATCTGGTGCGCGTGATGAACGCGCCGCAGCTTTACATCGGGCAGGAAGCGCGCTTCGGCGGGCGGGTGGTGAATGTCGATAATCAGCAGGGGAAAACCCGCCTGGAAATCGCCACGTTGCCGCTCGATAGCGCCGCACGACCCCTGCTTGGCCAGCCGTCGCGCGGGCGCATCTATGCCGACGTGAACGGCTTTCTCGACCCGGTCGACTTCCGTAATCAACTTGTTACTGTCGTAGGCCCCATTACCGGCACGGTGGAAGGTAAAATCGGTTCCAGCCCGTATAAGTTCATGGTGATGCAGGTGAACGGCTTCAAGCGCTGGCGCGTAACGCAGCAGGTGGTGATGCCGCCGCAGCCCATCGACCCGTGGATGTGGGGGCCGCGCCCTGGTTGGGGATATGGCTATGGCCCGTGGGGCTGGTATAATCCCGGCCCGGCGCAGGTTCAGACCGTAGTAACCGAGTAAGCAATTGATTTAGTAAATAAAATAAACAGCGGCCGGTCCGCTGTTTATTTGTTTTATCGGTATAACAAAAATAATTAGTGACGCGCTTCGCAACCTTAAATCAGGTGAATTAATAAACTGGTACAATGAGTTAATATTATGTTAACGCCGTGTTTATTGCTTTGGGGTTGTGATGACGACGAATAATACATTCAGAGGTGACGCATTGAAGAAGGTTTGGCTTAACCGTTATCCGGCGGATGTTCCGGCGGAGATAAACCCGGACCGTTATCACTCCCTGGTGGATCTGTTTGAGCAATCCTGCACACGCTTCGCCGATCAACCCGCCTTCACCAACATGGGCGAGGTGATGACCTTCCGTAAGCTGGAAGAGCGCAGCCGCGCCTTCGCCGCCTGGCTGCAACAGGGCCTGGGCCTGCAAAAAGGCGATCGCGTGGCGCTGATGATGCCCAACCTCCTGCAATACCCGGTGGCGCTGTTTGGCATTCTGCGCGCCGGGATGATCGTCGTGAACGTCAACCCGCTCTACACGCCGCGCGAACTGGAGCATCAGCTGAACGACAGCGGCGCCAGCGCCATTGTGATTGTGTCCAACTTTGCGCACACGCTGGAAAAAGTCGTCGATAAGACCCCGGTAAAGCATGTCATTCTGACCCGCATGGGCGATCAGCTCTCCACCGCCAAAGGCACGCTGGTGAACTTTGTGGTGAAGTATGTGAAACGCCTGGTGCCGAAGTATCATCTGCCGGACGCCATTTCGTTTCGCAGCGCGTTGCATAATGGCTACCGGTTGCAGTACATCAAGCCGGAAGTGACGCCTGACGATCTCGCTTTCCTGCAATACACCGGCGGCACCACGGGGGTGGCTAAAGGCGCGATGCTGACCCACCGCAACATGCTCGCCAACCTTGAGCAGGTGCTCGGCACGTACGGCCCGCTGCTGCATCGCGGTAAAGAGTTGGTGATCACCGCGCTGCCGCTGTACCACATTTTCGCGCTGACCATGAACTGCCTGCTGTTTATCGAACTCGGCGGCCAGAACGTGCTGATTACCAACCCACGCGATATTCCGGGGCTGGTGAAAGAGCTCGGCAAATACCCGTTTACCGCGATGACCGGCGTGAACACGCTGTTTAACGCGCTGCTGAATAACAAAGAATTCCACAAGCTCGATTTCTCCTCGCTGCACCTCTCGGCGGGCGGCGGCATGCCGGTGCATCAGGCCGTGGCGGAGCGCTGGGAGAAACTGACCGGCCAGTTCCTGCTGGAAGGCTACGGACTGACGGAATGCTCGCCGCTGGTGAGCGTCAACCCGCACGATATCGACTACCACAGCGGCAGCATCGGCCTGCCGGTGCCGTCCACCGAAGTCAAACTGATTGACGACGAGGGCAACGAAGTGGCGCCCGGCGCGCCTGGCGAGCTGTGCATTAAAGGCCCGCAGGTGATGCTGGGTTACTGGCAGCGCCCGGACGCCACTGATGAGATTATCCAGGACGGCTGGCTGCGCACCGGCGATATCGCGGTGATGGATGAAGAAGGTTTCATGCGCATCGTCGATCGCAAAAAAGATATGATTCTGGTCTCCGGTTTTAACGTCTACCCGAATGAAATCGAAGATGTGGTGATGCAGCACAGCGGGGTGCAGGAAGTCGCGGCGGTGGGCATCCCCTCGGAAGCCAGCGGGGAGCTGGTGAAAATCTTCGTGGTGAAGAAAGAGGCGTCGCTTACGGAAGAAGCGCTGATCACCTTCTGCCGTCGGCACCTGACGGGCTATAAAGTCCCGAAACAGGTGGAATTTCGCACCGAGCTGCCAAAATCGAACGTCGGGAAAATTTTACGACGAGAACTACGTGACGAAGCGCGCCGGGCAGGTGACAATACTGCCTGAGCTGCAATCACGTCGCCCTGACGCCGGTTCTACCGGCGTTTTTTATGGGCGCAGACAAAGAGAGAGCGATTTGAATTACCAGATGATAACCACCAATGACGCGCTGGCGGCGCTGTGCGAAACCGCACGCACGCAGCGCGCCCTGGCGCTGGACACCGAATTTGTCCGTACCCGCACTTACTATCCGCAACTGGGGCTCATCCAGCTCTATGACGGCGAAAACGTCGCGCTGATCGATCCGCTGACCATTACCGAGTGGGCGCCGTTTCAGGCGCTGCTGCAGGATCAGAACATCACCAAATTTCTCCATGCGGGCAGCGAAGATCTGGAAGTGTTCCAGAACGCGTTCGGCATGATGCCCGATCCGTTTATCGACACCCAGGTGCTGGCCTCGTTTGTCGGTCATCCGCTCTCCTGCGGTTTTGCGACGCTGGTAGAGCATCACACCGGCGTGGCGCTGGATAAAAGCGAGTCGCGTACCGACTGGCTGGCGCGCCCGCTGACGGAGCGCCAGTGCGACTACGCGGCGGCGGACGTCTGGTATCTGCTGCCGATCGCCCACAAACTGATGGAGCAGGTGCGCGAAGCAGGCTGGCTCACCGCCGCCATCAACGAATGCCGCCTGATGACCCAGCGCCGCGGCGAGGTTCTCGATCCGGATGAAGCCTGGCGTGAAATCACCAACGCCTGGCAGCTGCGTCCGCGTCAGCTTGCGTGCCTGAAGCTGCTGGCCGGCTGGCGCCTGCGTAAAGCGCGCGAGCGCGATATGGCGGTCAATTTCGTGGTGCGCGAAGAGAATCTCTGGAAGGTGGCGCGCCACATGCCGGGCTCGCTTGGCGAACTCGACGGGCTGGGGCTGTCAGGCAGCGAAATCCGCTTCCATGGCAAGACGCTGCTGGCGCTGGTCGCGCAAGCGCAGGCGTTGCTGGAAGACGCGCTGCCGGAGCCGCTGGCGAATCTGGTCGACATGCCGGGTTATCGCAAAGTGTTTAAAGAGATCAAAGCGCTGGTGCAGGAGACAAGCGAGGCGCACAAGATCAGCGCCGAGCTGATGGCGTCGCGCCGCCAGATTAACCAGTTGCTGAACTGGCACTGGAAGCTGAAACCGCAGAATCAACTGCCGGAATTAATTAGTGGCTGGCGCGGCGAGTTATTAGGCGAGGCGTTAAAAACGCTGCTGCAGAATTATTAATACAATACCTGTAATTATTCACAGGAAAAGTGAGATTCACTGAGAATATATACAGTGAAGCGGCAAAAAAAATACCCCGGCATGCCGGGGTATTTTTTATCGTTATTTCGTCTCTTCCGCTTCCGGTAAGGTGACGTTAAGTTCGAGAATCGAAATATCGTCGCCTTTTTGTTCCAGCTGAACGGTGACCATTTCCGGATCAATCTGAACGTATTTACAAATCACTTCCAGAATATCCCGCTTCAGCTGCGGTAAATAATGCGGTTCAGCATCGCTACGACGACGCTCAGCAACAATAATTTGTAAGCGCTCTTTAGCGATATTCGCGGTGTTCTTTTTTCTGGAGAGAAAAAAGTCGAGTAATGCCATAACTTATCCTCCGAACAGGCGTTTGAGGAAACCTTTCTTCTCTTCTTCAATGAAGCGGAAAGGACGTTCTTCTCCCATCAGGCGATCGACGGTATCGGCGTAGGCTTTCCCGGCATCAGAGGTATCGTCAAGAATAACCGGCTCGCCCTGGTTGGAGGCGCGCAGCACGGACTGATCTTCCGGGATAACGCCCACCAGAGGAATACGCAGGATCTCCAGCACATCTTCCATGCTGAGCATATCGCCCTTACTGACGCGTCCCGGGTTGTAGCGGGTCAGCAGCAGATGCTCTTTAATCGGCGCTTCGCCATTTTCGGCGCGGCGCGATTTGGAAGAGAGGATACCCAGGATACGGTCGGAGTCGCGCACGGAGGAGACTTCCGGGTTAGTGGTAATGATGGCTTCATCAGCAAAATAGAGCGCCATCAGCGCGCCGGTTTCGATACCGGCAGGGGAGTCGCAGACAATGAAGTCGAACTCCATCTTTTTCAGCTCATCCAGTACCTTTTCCACGCCTTCGCGGGTCAGCGCGTCTTTGTCGCGCGTCTGCGATGCGGGCAGAATGTAGAGGCTTTCGGTACGTTTATCGCGGATAAGCGCCTGATTCAGTGTGGCATCGCCCTGAATGACGTTCACGAAATCGTATACGACACGGCGTTCACAACCCATGATCAGATCAAGGTTACGCAGGCCGATATCGAAATCGATAACTACGGTCTTCTTTCCCTTCTGGGCCAGACCCGTAGCGATGGCCGCGCTGGAGGTGGTTTTGCCAACGCCCCCTTTACCTGATGTAACTACAATAATGCGTGCCATAAAGGAATTCCTTGTTAAAAGGGCTTAATTTAATGGTTGAACCGTCAGCGCGCCGTCGGCCAGACGCAGGCGTGCCGCTTTGTTGTAAAACTCGGCCGGGATTTGATCGCTCAGCCAGTAAACCCCGGCGATGGAAACCAGTTCCGCCGCGAGATTTGTTGAAAAGATTTGTGCTTCTTTATCGCCGCTGGCACCGGCGAGGGCGCGCCCGCGCATGGTGCCATAGACGTGAATATTGCCATCAGCGATAAGCTCCGCGCCCGCGCTGACGTGGCTTGTGACCACCAGATCGGCGCCCGGCGCGTAGATCCGCTGCCCGGAACGCACCGGCAGATCCACTAACCGGGTACGCAGCGCTGCCGCCGGGGCAGGCGGTACAGGCGCTTCAGCGGGCTTTGCGGCGCGCGGCGCGCTGGCCTTTCCCTCGGTCAGCAGCGCCAGGCCCGCACGAGCGATCTCCGCTTTCAGCGCGTCATCCTGACAGCCGCTGATGCCGACCAGGTGCAGGCCGCTGTCGATAAACGTCTGATGTAACTGCTGCCAGTTTATCGACCCGTCAAGCCCTGCAACATTCACTACCACCGGCGCATTTTTGAGAAAGGCCGGCGCCTGAGCAATTTTTTCTTCAAGCGCCTTGCGAATAACCTCGGGGTGAGCATCATGCAAATGAACCACTGATAAGGTGAAACTACTGCCTTTTAGCTCGATGGGCGTGTTTGACATCCTGGCCTTACTCAATTCAGTTTAAATCCCCACCGCAGTGGGATGATATTCCGAAGCACATCAGGCATGTTATAGTCAGCCTTATATTCAGGCAAGTAACCATCTGGCTAAATTAGAGTAAAAACATGTTTTGTGTGATCTATCGAAGCGCGCGTCGCGAACAAACTTATCTTTATGTTGAAAAAAAAGACGATTTTTCGCGTGTGCCGGAAGAATTGCTGGCTGGTTTCGGCCAGCCAATTATGACCATGATGCTTCCGCTGGACGGTCGTAAAAAATTAGCCAACGCCGATCTCGAAAAAGTGAAACAGGCGTTAAAAGATCAGGGCTATTATTTACAGATGCCGCCGCCGCCGGAAAATTTGCTAAAACAGCATCTCGAGTCGCTCGGTAAAAAATAGTCCCACGCGCCGTTTCATACGGCGCTTTTTTTGTAGCGACGCGCGCGGTTTGACTTTTTGCGCGGCCGGGACGAATAGTTACGTACTGTCTTACCATCGAACCCAGAGGGACGCTATGTATCAACATCATCACTGGCAGGGCGCGCTGCTTGACTACCCGGTCAGCAAAGTCGTTTGCGTCGGCAGCAACTACGCAAAGCATATTCAGGAGATGGGCAGCGCCACGCCGGAAGAGCCGGTGCTGTTTATCAAACCTGAAACCGCACTGTGCGATCTGCGCCAGCCGCTCGTGCTGCCGCAGGGACTCGGCTCGGTGCATCACGAGGTCGAACTGGCGGTGCTGATTGGCGGAACGCTCCGTCAGGCGAGCGAAGAGCATGTCGCCAAAGCGATAGCTGGCTATGGTGTTGCGCTCGATCTCACGCTTCGCGATATTCAGGGCAAAATGAAAAAGGCCGGGCAGCCGTGGGAAAAGGCGAAAGCGTTTGATAACGCCTGCCCGATTTCCGGGTTTATCCCGGCAGGGGAGTTTGCAGGCGATCCGCAAAACACGCCGCTCAGCCTGCGCGTGAACGGCGAGGTGCGCCAGAGCGGCAATACCGCCGATATGATCCATAAGATCGTGCCGCTTATCGCTTATATGAGCCGTTTCTTCACACTCCGCGCGGGGGATGTGATCCTCACCGGGACGCCGGAAGGCGTCGGCCCGCTCAACAGCGGCGACGCGCTGGACATCGCCTTTGACGATCACACCCTGACCACACGGGTTCTGTAAAGATGCCGCCCGTGGGGCGGCAAAACTTGCATCCTGGCGCCAGAGTGTTTATAAGGTGCAGCTTAATTTTTGATGCGCGGACACTGTTATGACCGAAACCCCTTTCTGGCAGCGTAAAACCCTGGATGAGATGAGCGATGCCGAGTGGGAATCGCTCTGCGACGGGTGCGGTCAGTGCTGCCTGCATAAGCTGATGGATGAAGACACCGACGAAATCTACTTCACCAACGTCGCCTGTCGTCAGCTTAATATCAAAACCTGCCAGTGCCGCAACTATGAACGACGCTTCGAGTATGAGCCGGACTGCATCAAACTGACCCGCGACAACCTGCCGACCTTCGAGTGGCTGCCGCCCACCTGCGCTTACCGTCTGCTGGCCGAGGGGAAAAATCTGCCACAGTGGCACCCGCTGCGTGCTGGCTCAAAAGCCGCGATGCACGCCGAACGTATTTCGGTGCGCCATATTGCGGTCAAAGAATCTGAAGTGCGCGACTGGCAGGACCACATTTTAAATAAGCCGGATTGGGCGGAGTGAGGCGTTGATATGAAAGGATTTTCTTACTTCTGATTTATTGACCTGCTCCCCGTTGATTAACACACCGCGATGTTAGTAATGTCTTCATAAGCCACATGAAGACATCCCCATGAAGAAGCGTTTTTCCGACGAACAGATCATCAGTATCCTCCGCGAGGCTGAAGCCGGGGTTTCTGCCCGTGAGCTCTGCCGCAAGCACGCCATTTCCGACGCCACCTTTTATATCTGGCGTAAAAAGTATGGCGGAATGGAGGTGCCCGAAGTTAAGCGCCTGAAGTCGCTTGAGGAAGAGAACGCCAGACTCAGGAAGCTGCTCGCCGAAGCCATGCTGGATAAGGAGGCGCTTCAGGTGGCTCCAGGGCGAAAGTACTGACGACAGACCAGAAGCGCGAAGCCGTAGAGTTTATGTGTGATGCGACCGGTCTGTCGCAACGTCGTGCCTGCAGGCTTACAGGTTTGTCCCTGTCGACCTGCCGCTATGAGGCTCAGCGTCCGGCGGCTGATGCGCATTTATCAGGGCGCATCACTGAGCTGGCACTGGAGCGAAGGCGTTCTGGATACCGCCGCATCTGGTAGTTGCTGCGCCGTGAAGGCCTTCATGTTAATCACAAGCGCGTGTACCGCCTTTATCATCTGAGCGGGCTGGGCGTAAAACGCAGACGACGTCGTAAAGGCCTGGCAACAGAACGTCTGCCGCTGCTCCGCCCGGCAGCGCCGAACCTGACCTGGTCGATGGATTTTGTCATGGACGCGCTCGCCACCGGTCGCAGGATCAAGTGCCTGACCTGTGTGGACGACTTCACGAAGGAGTGTCTAACAATTACCGTCGCATTCGGGATTTCAGGCGTTCAGGTCACGCGTGTTCTGGACAGTATTGCACTGTTTCGGGGCTATCCGGCGACGATAAGAACTGACCAGGGGCCGGAGTTCACCTGCCGCGCACTGGATTAATGGGCCTTTGAGCATGGTGTTGAGTTGCGCTTAATCCAGCCAGGCAAGCCAACGCAGAACGGATTTATTGAGAGTTTCAACGGTCGCTTTCGGGATGAATGCCTGAATGAGCACGGGTTCAGCGATATTCTTCATGCCCGGAAAATCATTAATGACTGGCGGCAGGACTATAACGAGTCCAGACCTCATTCATCGCTGAATTACCAGACGCTGGCTGAATTTTCAGCAAGCTGGAGAAATGGAAAATTAGAAGGTAAACAAACCGACATTACTAACTGATCGTTGTATCTAATACTGGGGGCAGGTCAACCAGGCGGGACAGGCATCAACAGCATATGCCTTGTACTCTCGTCTGACATTGCAGATCACAAAGTAAATAAATTTTCATGTATGATATCAAAATGCGCTTATAATGGGCGCATTTGATATTGAAATGGACTCAGGCGTGAAAACAAATCGACTAGATAGCATTCAGTTTTTAAGAGGAATAGCTGTTCTTCTTGTGATTGCATTTCACTTTAGACAATACTTAAATTCAGTATATGCACAGTCTGATTTAGGTGATCGACTTTTTGGTCTTGGAGAAGTAGGCGTTGATATATTTTTTGTGATAAGCGGATTTATCATTGTCTACTCTTCTCGCAATAGAGAAAAGAACACGCCTGTTGAGTTCTCAATTAAAAGAATGTTTCGCTTATATCCTGTTTACCTTTGCGTTTTGTTATTCTTGCTGCTTCTTGATGTCAGCGCTCAGCACACAATATCTCAAGTAGTAAAAAGCATTTTCCTGATCCCTAATGATTACAACTTTATTGGCCCATGGTATGGATACAGCATAAATCTACCCGCCTGGACGCTAACCTATGAAATGCTATTTTATGCAATATTTGCAGCTTCTATAGCAGTTAGCCACAAACACAGAACGGTGGTCTGCATTATATTGATGGTTGCTATCGTATGTGCATCTCAAATTTATTTCCGTGGGCACTTGCAATTAGATCCAATCACTAGAGACACCGGTGATAATTCCATCCTAAGAAACCTAACATTTATTTCAAACCCAATAGTATATGATTTCATTTACGGAATGCTGATAGCTGAGCTATACAGTAGAGTAAGCGATAAGATCATCTTTAATAAGACGTTTTCATTGCTGATGCTTTGCGTCCTCTGCATTTCAGTAGCCACAATAATCTCTGGATACAATCGCGGAGCTGGAGTGGAGCGATGGGGGCTCGTCTCATTTGCACTGGTTGGCTCACTGGTAATGCTCAGCAAGGGAAGGGAGTTACGATTTGGCAACTTCTGGCTGGTAATGGGTGAGATGTCGTATTCACTCTATCTTAACCACATGGTGATTAAAAAACTGGCGGGGATTTATCTGAGGGATTTCGGAATATATAAGGGAAACGGAGGCGTGACGCTTTTTATCATCCTTCTGATTTTAACTTTCGTGATGTCCTGCATAACCTATCACTTCATCGAGAGGCCCTGCGTAAACCTTGGTCACCAGCTTGCAGAGAAAATCAGAGAAAAAAACAGCATCAAATGGCTAAAGTAATGAAGAGCTAAAAATCCCGACAAGTAGCAGATGCAGTTCGGTCTGAGCAAGATGCCGGATGGGACAGGAGGTGGTTTATCTCCCATCCCATATTACTCAAGTATTCATTGACCCACTCAGGTGGGCTTTTTATGGGAGTGGAAGCATTCGTTGTTGATAACACCGGGGCAACCGGTGCTACTGCACTTAAGAATGCAGCGGCCGATAGTAGTAGCGTAACACTTCAAACGGCTGTCTCTTCCACTGGATATAACCTCTATTACCGGCTGAGTGTATTTGTGACAAAATAAAAAGCCCCTTTCGGGGCTATTTAAGTGTTACATAAATATCTTTATCCGATGTTATGTCGAAATACCTGCTGGACTTCAAAATTGATCCGCTGATTGCGTTTTTACTATTGCTTTCCATCTCAGCGGTTATTCCATAATGCTTCAGCATTATCATCCCAGACCAGTTGTACAACGGCATTACCATCCACTTAAGGGAAGGGAATCTCTTAAATTCCATGTCAGTAGAGACGGCGGTAGATATCTGACCAGAGATATACACCTTTTTGCCATCCAGCTTAGGTGGCAACGAAGATGCTATATCATAGAACACCTTATCTTCGAGCGAGCGCTGATGCTTACTTGCATTTCCATATGCAGACGAGTAAGACAAGGAGAACATTACAGGAATAATGCATGCGATAGTTGTTAGTCTTTTTGATGGCAACATTGATGCCAGATAGCCGATAAGCAGCATAAACCCCGGAACTCCCATCATTACGCGTGGAGCAACCACAGTCTTATCTATAAAGATAAATGGCCCAGCAATTGAGAACAGTGTCACTGCAATGCCTGAAGCAAATACAGCAAAGCCAATAATTTTGGATGGTAAAGAAAAATCAGACTTTGCCACTCTGAAAGACAGAATTATCAAGCCAACAATCGCAACTACAATAATCAGTACCCAGGCCATGTAAAGCGAGTCATTCATCAGGCTCGATGCGATATTCCAGAATCGTTCAAAGTTGTAAAACAGGCTTTTAGCCGGGTCATCAGCTTTTAAGACAAGATCTGAGTGAACATTTTTCGACAAGAAGAATGGGGTCACACCCTTCATGTAGATTATCATTCCAATAATTGCGCTGGCCGCTCTTTCGACAGACATTCGCAATGCATCTGTTCCGTTTTCCCTACTGTAAAGTACGTAAGCTATTTCTATGGCGCACAAAGATAGGAACACATTTATTGTTGCCTGATAGAGACTCAAGGCAAGTACAAGGCATACAGCCCCAAATAACACCCTAAACGCCAACTTAAATGATGTAGCCATTTTAGAGTAAGGCAATGCGGCAAGGAAAACTCCAAGCATCATGGGGAAGGAGTCAAAGTGATAAGAAAGATTTTGAAGTAAGAACGGGCTTAATGAAAATAAAGAAAAAACTAAGCCAGAGGCAATGCCGCGGCTGATCGCGAAACGACAGTAAAGCATGACTGAAGAAGCGCCAAGCAATGCTCCTGCCAGCATTAGAGATAATGGGAAAGAATCAACAACGAATCCTGAACCAAACCCAAGTGCCATGACAGCGACGTCAGACAGAGGGCGTCCAAGTACGCCCCAATACGCTTCACCATTTGCCGCCCTGAGTATATCGTCCTGATACAAAACACCTGAAAGCAGGATAGGCAAAACAAAGAGAGCGGTAACACCAACTATTACCCAGCACCCACTATCAAATCTATTCAACTTAAACATCTTTATTCCTTTTCCTCAGAATAAATCTTGGGCGTTGCTTGGACTCAACATAAATCCTGCCAATATATTCCCCAAGAACGCCAATACCAATAAGTTGCACGCCACCAAGGAACAGGATGGAAACAAGCAGAGATGGATATCCACGTACAGCATTGCCAAATGCTAACGTATCGATAATCATCCATGCTCCGTACACAAATGCGACTCCGGCCACGATGAGGCCTATGTACGTCCATACGCGAAGCGGAAAAGTTGAGAAGCTTGTAATCCCTTCCAGCGCAAGGTTCCAGAGCTTCCACCCGTTGAATTTGGTGCTTCCGGCCACGCGTTCAGCGCGCGAATATTCTACTACGTCTGTGCGACCGCCAACCCAGCTCAGGACACCCTTCATGAACAGGTTGCGTTCCGGCAGCAGCCTGATGTTATCCACTATTTCCCGAGACATTAGTCGGAAATCACCTACGTTCTCCTCAATCCTCGGGTTGCTGATTTTGTTGTGCAGCTTATAGAACATTTCAGCGCTTTTGCGCTTCAGGCGGCCATCTGTAGAGCGGTCTGTGCGTTTAGCCAGTACGACATCTGCCCCAGCTTGCCAGCGTTCAATCAGTTGCGGGATAACTTCAATCGGGTCCTGCAAATCGACGTCAATCGGAATCACTGCGTCGCCGGTGGCATGGTCCAGGCCTGCAAATAGCGCTGGCTCTTTGCCAAAGTTGCGAGTGAATGATAACGGCACGACAAGCGGATCTGACACGGCCAGCGCGTTGATAATCGACTCTGTAGCGTCTTTACTGCCGTCATTAATGAATACGATTTCCACCTCAAACGATTTGAGTGGCTCATATTCTCTGACGGTTTTATAGAAAATAGGTATTGTGTCTTCTTCATTGAAGACAGGAACCACGAGTGAAATCTTCATTTTGCTTCCCTGAAGACGATGTATTTTGAATAGATGAAACCGCACACCAGGCTGATTGCGGAGAATACGACCAGCGTCACTAATGGTGGAAGAGAGCATTCATCGGCCGCCCATCCGACAGCAGCGCTAAGCGACCCCATAAAACCAACATAAAGCACATAGCGCGTCGTGGTCGTAGAACTGTTGAATGTAAAGCGAGCGTTTGCGAAGAAGCTAAAGCTTACCGCAACAACGAATCCGCTGAAGTTAGCAAGCGCCTGGCTGGTTCCGAGCGCGTAGAAGCACCCGGCAAACACCACCCAATGGATGAGGGTGTTAAGCACGCCAACGGACGCATACTTTGTAAAGAGCTTGAGCATATCTAATTCCGTTAGATTTGAAGGGGCAGAGTCTAGCATCAGAGGTGGCTTCGATCGATGGGCAATGGGGCATGGATGGGGCAAAAAATTAGCGCAAAACAACTCAAAACACTAGAATGTGTCGATTCGTCTTGCGCTAATGCATTGCTTGTAACCTGGCTTTCTGCCACATCAACCCACTATCACCACAAACGCCAGCCTATTTTAAATAAGCTGTATTGGACAGAATAATCTCAGCTGATATTTTCTTACCGCAGCGAATATCCCCGCACTAAATAATATGCATAAAAAAGCCGCTCTTAATTAGCGGCTTTTTTATCCGAGGCGTTAACGTAGTATGTTCTTTCACCGCCGGAGCGGGGGGATACGTCGCGCGAGGGACTGTTGACGGCGGTGAGGCTCAGTGCGCCTCTCAGAGCCAGCCAAACCTGACGGATAAGGAAAGGAGTAGACCAGCAAAGGCGAACAGGTTAAGTAAAACCGCAGTTCTGCTTGAAATCTCCATACAATACTCCGGACATGTTTTTAAGACATAGCGAGTATAGCTATTGTTTATTGCGACGCATCTGCAAATTTTAAAAATCAGATTATTCGCTCAGATCACTCTGAGATATTTCTTAAGCAATACTGAATAATTGCGTTTTCATTAATTGAAGGTAAATAACCGATCATTCTGGTTTACAGAAGGGTTCAAGGAACTGACGCAGTGTAGCGTGCTCATCGGCATTGAGGGATAAAAAACGCGCAATTTGTTCCTCAAGATGCTCACACGGCTGCGCGATAATCGTCATCCAGGTTTCATTACCCGGCTGCCGAATAATCGACACGCCACGCAAGGCGCCGGAAGGGGTGAGTATAGCTTTGATGTAAACGTCGTTGCGAAGAATCAGTGGGTTCATAGGGCTGAAAGGGCTTAGCAAAATCATCTGTCCACAGAAATAACACATCTGTCTGCTTGATACAATTCACCTTTTTATAGTGATTGAACCAATAGTCTATATCTATTGTAGTGGTAATTAAGGCTTTGTTTTTAAGCGTAAAGTTACGTAAGCGGTTTTTGGTCGATAATCCAGCAATTGTAAAAAAACGGGTTAAAAAAAGGCCGCCTGAGCGACCTTATGATTACTTCTGATTCGGACTGGGTCTTTTATCGCCAGATTCCGGCGCTTCGTTCGGATCGTCTTTTTCGACGTTAAGTGGATACTTATTCATCACGTTCTCCTGTCGTTAATCAAACACCCTGTCAGTATAGGTGCTCCAGCCCGGAACAAGCCAGGCGGCACAGGGAATGTCTGCGCGTGGCCTAAAAAAAACGCCCACCGGCCGGAGCGCGGTGGGCGTGGTGCGCCGCTAAAGAGACTGGCTCAGTAACGGCCGAAGAGATCGCGTTTTTTCGGTTTGAATGCTTGCGCGATCAGCACCAGCAGGGCGACCAGCAGATAGGCGGCGAAAATGCCGACCAGCCACTGCGGCATCTCCAGGGTCAGGAATGACCACTGGCGCTCGGCGCAGTCGCCGCTGGCGACAAATACCTGCGGCAGCCACTTATCGAGCGGCAGCCAGGACGGGAAGCGCGCCGCGAAATCGCAGGTGACAAACGGTGAGGGGTGCAGCTGGATAGTCGTGTGTTCCCACGCGAGCATCAGGCCCTTCCAGGCGCTGTAAATCCAGATACCCATCGCCACAAAACGTAACGGGGTTTTCGGTGCAATGGCTCCCACCAGCCCTGCGCCCATGACGCCAAACAGCGCGCAACGTTCATAAATACATAACACGCACGGCTTCAGCATCATGACATGCTGGAACCACAGCGCCACCATTTCCAGCGCGAAAGCGGTGAGCGCCAGCAACAGCCATGCGCCGCGCCCACGCGAACACTGGTTTAAATATCGCAACATAATGATTATCTCTGCAATCTGCGTTGAACCGGCAGTGTAAACGAAAACCTGTTTGACGCCACTAGCGACATCAAAAATAACCCATTAAACCTATGCGCATAAACAAAAAATCGGGCCCCGGGGCCCAATTTGCGGTTAATGCAGCAGCGCCGTCACGCCGGGGGTGCTGACCCAGCCACTCTGCAACAGCCAGTCGGTGAGCGGCACCAGCGTGTACTGCACGCAGGCCAGGCCCACCAGCGTCAGCACCACCGTATACGGCAGCGCCATCCAGACCATACGGCCATAAGAGAGACGAATCAGCGGCGCCAGCGCGGAGGTCAGCAGGAACAGAAACGCCGCCTGGCCGTTCGGGGTAGCGACGGACGGCAGATTGGTGCCGGTGTTAATGGCCACCGCCAGCATTTCAAACTGCTTAGTGTCGATAACGCCCTGTTGCAGCGCGCTTTTCGCTTCGTTGATATAGACCGTGCCGACAAATACGTTATCGGAAATGGACGACAGCAGGCCGTTAAAGAGATAGAACAGCGACAGCTGATTATGCGGCGTGGCTTCCAGCACATACGCGATAATCGGCGCGAACAGATGCTGGTCGATAATCACCGCCACAATGGCGAAGAACACCGTCAGCAGGGCGGTGAAAGGCAGCGCTTCGGTAAAGGCTTTGCCGATAGCGTGCTCATCGGTTACGCCGCACAGCGAGCAGGCGAGAATAATCACCGACAGGCCAATCAGACCCACTTCCGCCAGATGCAGCGCCAGCGCGGCAATCAGCCACACGCCGATCAGGCCCTGAATAATCAGCTTCATGGTGTCCTGACGGGTGCGCTTCTGGCGGCTCTTGTCGTCATACTCACGCAGGATCTTACGCACCGGCTCCGGCAACGGTTCGCCGTACCCGAAGGATTTGGTTTTTTCCACCAGGATGCAGATAAGGATGCCGCAGATAAACACCGGCACGCTCACGGGCGCGACGCGCAGCAGGAAGTCTCCGAAGCCCCAGTCGGCCGCGTGGGCGATAATCAGGTTCTGCGGCTCGCCGACCATCGTCATCACGCCGCCAAGCGCGGTGCCGACACCCGCATGCATCATCAGGCTGCGCAGAAACGCGCGAAAGCGCTCAAGCGTGGCGCGACGTTCTTCATCGAGCTGAGCGTCGTCCACCAGCTCTTGTCCCTCTTCACCATTAGACGCGACGCGATGGTAGATGCCGTAAAAGCCTACCGCCACGCTGATGACGACGGCGACCACCGTCAGCGCGTCGAGGAAGGCGGAGAGAAACGCCGCCGCAAAACAGAACGCCAGCGAGAGCAGGGCTTTAGAACGGATGCCCAGCAGCAGACGGGTAAAAATCAGTAGCAGCAACTGCTTCATAAAGTAGATGCCCGCCACCATGAAAATCAGCAGCAGCACCACGGCGAGGTTATTCGCCACCTCTTCACGCACATGCTCGGCGCTGGTCATGCCGATAAACAGCGCCTCTACCGCCAGCAGCCCGCCCGGCAGCAGGGGGTAGCACTTCAGCGCCATCGCCAGCGTGAAGATGAACTCAATCACCAGCAGCCAGCCCGCCGCGAAGGGGCTTACCCAGAAAACCAGAGGATTAATAATCAAAAAGCCAAGTAAACAAAGCTTGTACCAGTCCGGAGATTGTCCTAAAAAGTTACGATACAACGCCCGGCCATATGAAATTTCCATGCCATGATCCTTTACGGTTATTTTTCGTTAACATGTCAGGGTACCCGGCAGTGGTGCGGCGATCAAGCCGCGGGCGCGTATGGCGGGCCGGTGGGGATTGTTAAAAACCGAACCACGATCCCTTTTTTTACATTTCGTCATGCTATCTGCGCCCCGGCGCGTCTGGTATGATGAGTGAATTTTGCATCTTAGGTGTATTGGAAGCTCATTATGGTAATTAAGGCGCAGAGCCCGGCGGGTTTCGCGGAAGAGTACATTGTTGAAAGCATCTGGAATAACCGCTTCCCTCCGGGATCTATTCTGCCTGCTGAACGCGAACTCTCTGAACTGATTGGTGTGACGCGCACCACCCTGCGCGAAGTATTACAGCGCCTGGCGCGCGACGGCTGGCTGACTATCCAGCACGGTAAGCCAACGAAAGTAAACAACTTCTGGGAAACCTCGGGCCTCAATATTCTCGAAACGCTGGCGCGTCTCGATCACGAAAGCGTGCCGCAACTTATCGACAATCTGTTGTCCGTGCGCACCAACATCGCGACGATTTTTATTCGCACCGCGCTGCGTATGCATCCGGAACGCGCACGTGAAGTGCTCGCAACGGCGGATGAAGTCGAAGATCACGCTGACGCTTTCGCGGAGCTGGACTACAACATTTTCCGCGGTCTGGCGTTTGCCTCCGGCAATCCGATTTACGGGCTTATCCTCAACGGCATGAAAGGGCTCTACACCCGCATCGGCCGCCACTATTTCTCGAACCCGGAAGCGCGCAGTCTGGCGCTGGGCTTTTACCATAAGCTCGGCACGCTTTCGCGCGAAGGGCAGCACGATCAGGTCTACGACGTGGTGCGTACTTACGGGCGCGAGAGCGGCGAGATCTGGCACCGGATGCAGAAAAACCTGCCGGGCGATCTGGCGATGCACAGCCGGTAATGGACGGCGCGCAGGCATAAAAAAGGCTTCCTTCGGGAAGCCTTTTTTGTTGCTGCGGGCGTCAGAGCGTGTTGATACGCGGCGGGCAGCGCTCCAGCAGCTCCACGCTGCCGTCTTCATTTTGCTGCTCCAGCAACACGTCGAAACCCCACAGGCGATGCACATGTTTCAGCACTTCGCGGCGGCCCTTATCGAGCGGCGCGCGGTGTTGCGGAATGTAGCGCAGCGTCAGCGCGCGGTCGCCGCGCAGGTTGACGTTCCACACCTGAATGTTCGGCTCCAGGTTGCTCAGGTTGTACTGAGCCGACAACTCGTTGCGAATCGCCCGGTAGCCCTCTTCGTTATGGATCGCCTCGATTTCCAGATAGTTGTTGCGATCGTCATCCAGCACCGTAAAGAGGCGGAAATCGCGCATCACTTTCGGCGACAGGAACTGGCTGATAAAGCTTTCGTCTTTGAAATCGCGCATCGCGAAATGCAGCGTTTGCAGCCAGTCGGAGCCTGCGATATCCGGGAACCAGTGGCGGTCTTCTTCGGTCGGGTTCTGACAGATACGTTTAATATCCTGGAACATGGCGAAACCGAGCGCATACGGATTGATGCCGCTGTACCACTGGCTGTTGTAGGGCGGCTGGAACACCACGTTGGTGTGACTGTGCAGAAACTCCAGCATAAAGCGATCGGTCACTTTCCCTTCATCGTAGAGATGGTTCAGGATGGTGTAGTGCCAGAACGTCGCCCAGCCTTCATTCATGACCTGGGTCTGTTTCTGCGGGTAGAAATACTGGCTCACCTTACGCACGATACGCAGGATCTCGCGCTGCCACGACTCCAGCAGCGGGGCGTTTTTCTCCATAAAATAGAGCAGGTTTTCCTGCGGCTCGGCCGGGAAGCGGTGATGCGCCTCGACGGCTTTCTCCTCTTCGCGTCTTGGCAGCGTGCGCCACAGCATATTGACCTGGCTTTGCAGATACTCTTCGCGGCTTTTCTGGCGCGCTTTCTCTTCCTGGAGCGAGATTTTCTGCGGGCGTTTGTAACGGTCGACGCCGTAGTTCATCAACGCATGGCACGAATCCAGCAGCTTTTCGACTTCATCAACGCCGTAGCGCTCTTCGCATTCGGTAATGTAGTGGCGCGCGAAAATCAGGTAGTCGACAATCGAGCTGGCGTCGGTCCAGCTGCGGAACAGGTAATTATTTTTGAAAAATGAGTTGTGACCGTAACAGGCGTGCGCCATCACCAGCGCCTGCATGGTGATGGTGTTCTCTTCCATCAGATACGCGATACACGGATTGGAGTTAATCACAATCTCGTAGGCGAGACCCTGCTGACCATGCTTATAGAGCCGCTCAGTCTCGATGAACTTTT
This sequence comes from Cronobacter turicensis, assembly GCF_041222865.1. Lineage (NCBI taxonomy): Bacteria > Pseudomonadati > Pseudomonadota > Gammaproteobacteria > Enterobacterales > Enterobacteriaceae > Cronobacter > Cronobacter turicensis. Next base: position 1,783,978 of record NZ_CP165997.1, read on the forward strand.
TACCGAACGACCAGTGCGGGTAGTTAATCGGCATCCCGACGCTGGAGTAAGCGTCCATCATCTGTTCGGAGGTAATTATCTCAATCTGATGCGGGTAAGTGTCCAGCCGGTAGAGTTTCGCCACGCGATCGATTTCAGCGAGATAGACATCCAGTAGCTCAAATGTCCAGTCCGGCCCGTCGCTCAGACGTTGGGTATCCTTTTTCAGGGAATCAGTTACGGTAGCCATCAGCGCGCCCTCATTGTTAGCGGCTCTCATCCGGGGAGAGCCTTAATGTCAAGCATAGATCACCCCCGACTTATCAGCGCCACGGCAAAAATTTTTTCTGCGCGATTTCCTGAGCCTGCCTGTCGGTAAACGGCGGTCTCAACAGAATTTTATTTTGCCGGGTAGGGAAGGGAAGCAGGAGATCCTGAAAGCGCTATCCCCTTTGTGGCGGGGAAAGTTGTGAGTGGCTTCACCATAAAAAAGCCATATGTTGAATAATATTTTCTTCTGGGTTATCAATTTGTAATCAGTTAATTATTCTTTAGCCTGAGAAGGAAGAGGACATGCATGTAGTCGTGCTGGGGAGTGGAGTTGTCGGTGTCGCCAGCGCCTGGTATTTACGTCAGGCGGGGCACGAAGTGACGGTTATCGATCGCGAGCCGGGCCCGGCGCTGGAGACCAGCGCCGCCAACGCCGGCCAGATCTCGCCCGGTTATGCCGCGCCCTGGGCCGCGCCCGGCGTGCCGCTAAAAGCCATCAAGTGGATGTTCCAGCGTCACGCGCCGCTGGCCATCAGCCTTGACGGCACGCATTTTCAGCTTAAATGGATGTGGCAGATGCTGCGCAACTGCGACACCCGCCACTACATGCAGAATAAAGGCCGCATGGTGCGGCTCGCGGAATACAGCCGCGACTGCTTAAAAGCGCTGCGCGAATCTACCGGCATCCAGTATGAGGGTCGCCAGGGCGGGACGCTGCAACTGTTCCGCACCGAACAGCAGTATGAAAACGCCTCCCGTGATATCGCGGTGCTGGAGAGCGAAGGCGTCCCGTTCCGCCTGCTGAAAGCCGCTGAACTGGCGCAGGTTGAACCGGCGCTGGCGGAAGTGGCGCATAAGCTCACCGGCGGGCTGCAACTGCCGAACGACGAAACCGGCGACTGCCAGCTTTTCACCACGCGCCTTGCGCAGATGGCGGAAGCGGCGGGCGTGGTATTCCGTTACAACACGCCGGTGGACCGACTGCTTTCTGAAGGCCAGCGAATTTACGGCGTGAAATGCGGTGAGGAAATCATTAAGGCGGATGGCTATGTAATGGCGTTCGGCTCTTATTCCACCGCCATGCTCAAAGGTATCGTGGATATTCCGGTCTACCCGCTGAAGGGCTATTCGCTCACTATTCCGATTGCCGATGAAACCGGCGCGCCGGTTTCCACGGTGCTCGATGAAACTTATAAAATCGCCATTACGCGCTTTGATGACCGTATCCGCGTCGGCGGTATGGCTGAAATCGTCGGTTTTAACACCGAGTTGCTGAAGCCGCGTCAGGAGACGCTGGAAATGGTGGTGCGCGATCTCTACCCGCGCGGCGGGCATATCGAACAGGCGAAATTCTGGACCGGCCTGCGCCCGATGACGCCGGACGGCACGCCGGTGGTGGGGCGCACCGAATTTAAAAACCTGTGGCTCAATACCGGCCACGGCACGCTCGGCTGGACGATGGCCTGCGGCTCCGGCCAGCTTTTGAGCGATATTATCTCCGGTCGCACGCCCGCGATTCCGTTCGAGGACCTGTCGGTCGCCCGTTACGCGCCCGGCTTTACGCCGTCGTCTTCCCACCGCCTGCACGGCGCGCACCTCTGATAAGGAACCCGCATGTCTCGTCCGATACAGGCGAGCCTGGATTTGCAGGCTCTGCGTCACAACCTGGAAGTGGTGCGTCGCGCAGCTCCCCGGTCGCGCGTCTGGTCGGTGGTCAAGGCGAACGCCTACGGCCACGGGCTCGACCGCGTCTGGTCGGCGCTGGGCGCCACCGACGGGTTTGCGATGCTCAATCTCGAAGAGGCGATTCTGCTGCGCGAGCGCGGCTGGAAAGGCCCGATCCTGATGCTGGAAGGCTTTTTTCACGCCGATGAACTGCCGCTGTTCGATAAATACCGGCTCACCACCAGCGTACACAGCAACTGGCAGTTAAAGGCGCTGGCCGGGGCGAAGCTAAACGCCCCGCTGGATGTCTATCTCAAAATCAACAGCGGCATGAATCGCCTGGGCTTCACGCCGGAGCGGGTGCACAGCATCTGGCAGCAACTGAAAGCGATCGCCAACGTAGGGCAGATAACCCTGATGGCGCACTTTGCCGACGCCGACCGTCCGGACGGCATCGACGCGGCGATGGTGCGCATTGAGCAGGCGGCGGAAGGCATCGACGCGCCGCGCTCGCTCTCTAACTCCGCCGCCGCGCTCTGGCACCCGCAGGCGCATTTCGACTGGGTGCGCCCCGGCATCGTGCTCTACGGCGCGTCGCCGAGCGGGCAGTGGCGCGATATCGCCACCAGCGGCCTGCAACCGGTGATGACGCTGAAAAGCGAGATTATCGGCGTGCAGACCCTGAAGCCGGGCGATACCGTCGGCTACGGCAGCCGTTACCGCGCCATGGGCGAGCAGCGTATCGGGATTGTGGCGTGCGGTTATGCCGACGGTTATCCGCGTCACGCGCCGGACGGCGCGCCGGTGCTGGTGGACGGCGTGCGCACCGGGATTATCGGCACCGTCTCGATGGACATGCTGACGGTCGATCTCACGCCTTGCCCGCAAGCGGGCATCGGCAGTCCGGTGGAGCTGTGGGGCAACGAGATTAAAATTGACGATGTCGCCGCGGCCTGCGGCACGGTCGGGTATGAGCTGATGTGCGCGCTGGCGCCGCGCGTGCCGGTCAGCACACGCTAAAGGCGTAACGAAGGCCATAAAAAAGGGAAACCCATGGGTTTCCCTTTTGCTTTTATATATTGCAGCAGGCTGTTATTCGTCGTCGTCGTCGGCCACTTTCAGGCCGATGCGGCGGATCTGGTTGTTTTCTTTTTCCGCCACCGTCCACGTCATGCCCGCAAAATCCACCTGATCGCCCACGACAGGCGCGGCGCCAATCAGCGCCAGCACCACCTCGCCGATGGTGCGGTTTTGATCCACCGCCGACTGGTCATCCAGCCCGTAGATAAACGCTACATCGGAGAATTTCGCGTCCGCTTCGAGGATAAAATCGCCGAAGAACCGCTGGTCGAGCGCCACCGGCGGTGACTGGCTGAACAGCTTGCCAAGCGCAGGCAGGTCGCGCTCGCGGCCAATCACGCACAGCACATCGCCTTCACGCAGGCGGGTACTGCCGGTCGGGTGCATCAGCTGATTTTCACGAAACAGCGCTGCGATGCGCGTCTCTTTTGGCATATGCAGGTCGCGCAGCGCCGCGCCGACGCACCATTTATCAGCGCTCAGCTGGTAGACAAACTGCTCCCACGGGTTTTCCGGGTGAATATCCAGCCCCACGCGCGACTGCGGGCGACCCACTTCCGGCACCACCACTTTGGCCTTTTTCGCGGCCCAGCCGAGCGTCGTGCCCTGGAAGAGCAGCGACACCAGCACCACGAAGAACGCCACGTCGAAGAACAGATTCGCGCGTGGAAGCCCGGCCATCATCGGGAAAACGGCGAGGATAATCGGCACCGCGCCGCGCAGGCCCACCCAGCTGATAAACACACGCTCGCGCAGGCTAAACCCACGAAACGGCAGCAGCCCGGTAAAGATAGAGAGCGGTCGGGCAATGAAAATCATCCACAGCGACAGCAACAGCGCCGGGATGGCGATAGGCAGCAAATGTGACGGTGTCACCAGCAGGCCGAGCACCAGGAACATGCCGATCTGCGCAAGCCAGGCCAGGCCGTCAAAGGTTTGCTGAATACCGTAGCGGTTACGGATCGGTTTATTACCGAGCACAAAGCCGCAAAGGTAAACCGCCAGAATGCCGCTGCCATCCAGCGCCGTCGTCACCGAGAAGACCATGATGCCGCCGCTTAACGCCAGCAGCGGGTAGAGCCCGGAAGGCAGTGGAATACGGTTGATGGTTTTTAAAAGCAGCCAGCCGCCGCCCAGGCCAATGAGTATCCCGAGCCCGAACTGCTGAATAATGTGCACCAGGAACATCCAGCTCAGCGCGGTCTCATGTTCCTGAATCATTGAAATCAGCGTGATGGTGAGAAACACCGCCATCGGATCGTTACTGCCGGACTCAATCTCAAGCGTAGAACTGACGCGCTCGTTCAGGCCTTTGCCGCCGAGCAGCGAGAAGACCGCCGCAGCGTCGGTAGAGCCGACTATCGCGCCAATCAGCAGCCCTTCCATGATGTCCAGATGAAACAGCCACGCGGCGGCCATGCCGGTGAGGCCCGAGGTGATAAGCACCCCGACGGTCGCGAGCGACAGCGCAGGCCCGAGAGCGACTCTGAAGGAGCTTGCCTGGGTGCGCATCCCGCCATCAAGCAGGATCACGGCCAGCGCCAGGTTACTTATCAGATACGCGAAAGGGTAGTTGTCAAACGGAATTCCGCCCACGCCATCCACGCCCGCAAGCATGCCGATAGCCAGGAAAATCACCAGAATGGGGATACCAAGACGTGACGAGAATGAACTTAACAGGATACTGCAGGTGACCAGTACCGAACCCAGAATAAAAAGACTAATTATCGTCCCGGCGTCCAACGTGCGCACTCTCCTCTGCTGATGGGTTTTTTAAAAACTTAACATACTAATTATGAATCAATCGGTTTAATTAGCACGGTGAATGACCTTTTCCGGGTGTTTCCGAGTGGATCGTTAACTTCAGGGTAACAGAGGGCGCCGATCCGCCGGTTAGCATTTCGCAACGTTTTAAGCCGGGATGCGATGTTCATCGACAGTTCGGGATTTGTCTTACGTCTGCCGGGCGTCTCAACGCGTCTGGCCCGCTGTCACGCTGACTGGCATCACGCAAAGTACGGTTGCAGGATCTCTTCCGTCCAGCGCATGAAGACTCTGACGCGCTGGGATAAATTGCGCCGGTGCGCAATGACAAAAGCCGCATCCAGCGGCTCGGGACGGAGCTCAGGCAACACTTCCACCAGCGCGCCGCGCGCCATATAAGGCGCGAGGGTGGAATAGCCGCCCTGAATCAGGCCCAGGCCCGCCAGTCCCGCCCGGTGATACGCCTGTACGCTGTTGACGCTTACCGCGCCCGGCAGCATCAGCGAGGCATAACCCTCTTTCGTCGGATACTCCCAGCCATACGGCTTTGAGCCAAAACGGCGCACATAATGCACCATCCGGTGCCCCTGGCGGGTAAGATCCTCCAGCGTCTGCGGGACGCCGACGCGCGCCAGATAGTCCGGGCTTGCGGCATTAACCATGCGTAATTTTCCGAGCGGCCGGGCAACCAGCGTTTCATCAACGACAGGCCCAAGGCGGATCACGCAGTCAAATCCTTCCTGAATCAGATCGACCCGGCGATCGGTGCTGGAAAGCTCCAGTTCGAGTTCCGGGTGGGCGTCCAGCAGCTGCGGCAGGGCAGGGATCACCACGTTTTCCGCTAACACTGCCGGCATATCGACCCGTAAGCGCCCGCGAAGCGCCGTCTCACTCTGAGAAAACATGGATTTCAGCTCGTCGGCTTCCGCGAGCAGATCGCGCGCGCGGGTATAAAACGCCCGTCCTTCTTCCGTCAGTTGCACGGTACGCGTGGTCCGGTTCAGAAGCGTGGCGCCTATCTCCTGTTCAAGCTCGCGCACCACCACGGAGGCGCGGCCTTTCTGGATCCCTAAGCTTTCCGCAGCCTGCGTAAAGCTCTTCATTTCCGCCACGCGCGCAAAAATCATCAGCGGCTCAAGGTTTCTCATTGTTATTCTCGCAAGCAACAGTGTGTTCTTTTTCGGCGTATTTATACCGATATTAATACTTAATAGACTGCTTTCACACCGACGGACAACCAGAGCGTCAGGCGCTCATGCAAAAAGGATCATTGTGTGAAATATAAACAACTCGGACGGACAGGCATGTTCGTGTCAGAACTGTGCCTCGGCACGATGACGCTCGGCGGTAACGCCGACGCGGGCGTGTGGTCTTCCATCGGCGCGGTCGCGCAGGAAGAGGCCAACCAGCTTATCGCGCAGGCGCTGGCGGGCGGCATTAATTTTATTGATACCGCTGATATTTACTCCTTCGGCCAGTCGGAGCGCATTACAGGCATTGCGCTGAAAGCACTCGGCGTGGCGCGCAGCGACATTATTCTCGCGACCAAAACGGGCGGCGTGATGGGGAAAGGGCCTAACGATCGGGGCGCGTCGCGCGGGCACATTATGGATTCCGTGCAAAGGAGCCTGGAGCGGTTGCAGGTCGACCATATCGATTTATACCAGATCCACGCCAGCGACAGCGTCACGCCGGTAGAGGAGACGCTGCGCGCGCTTGACGATTTGACCCGTCAGGGCCTGGTTCGCTATGTCGGCGTCTCCAACTGGGCCGCTGGCCGCCTCGGTAAAGCGCTGGGCCTGAGCGAGGCGCTTCATGCCACGCGCTTTGAAACATTGCAGGCCTATTATTCCATTGCCAGCCGCGACATTGAGCGCGAACTGGCGCCGCTGGTCAGCGAGGAAAATCTGGGGCTTCTCGTCTGGTCACCGCTCGCGGGCGGCTTGCTGTCCGGCAAATTCGGGCCGGGCGCCCCCGAAGCGAGCGATGCGCGCCGCAGCACCTTCGATTTCCCGCCTGTCGACCGCGGCCTGGCCTGGCAATGCGTCGCCGAAATGCGGGTTATCGCACAGGCGCGTTCGGTATCGGTCAGCCAGATAGCGCTCGCCTGGCTCCTTGCCCGCCCTGCGGTCACCAGCGTCATTATCGGGGTAAAACGGCGGAAGCAGCTCACCGATAATCTTGGCGCGAGCAACATTACGCTTAGCGCCGAAGAACTGGCGCGTCTTGATACGGTAAGCGCGCTGCCGCCGCATTACCCGGCATGGATGATTGCGCGACAGGAGGCCCAGCGCTACCCACAACCCGCGGGCATCCATGCAGAGAATCTCTAACCCGTCAGGCGCTTGATGCGCGTGCGTAAAATCCACTGTTGATAAGGAAAGGAAAATGAAAAAAGGCTATCTGGTGGCTCACGTCACCATCACCGATCCGGCTGCCTACGCGGACTATGCTGAGGCCGCCGCGCAAGCCATGCAGCCCTTTAACCCGAAAATCGTGGCCTGGTCAGGGCAGTATGAAAACCTGGAGGGCGAAACGCATGAAAAACATATCGTTCTGGAATTTGATTCGTTTGACGACGCAAAGCGCTTTTATGAAAGCCCGGCGTATCAGGCCGCCAGAGCAATGCGCGCCAAAGCGGCGAGCGGTACGCTGGTGTTAGTGGAAGGGCCGGAAGTTTGATCTGCTGAGCGTTGATGTCCGCTTCGTGAAGGAAGCGGACATCAACCTTATCCCGTTGCGTGTATCAGGCGAGTTTAAAAATCGCCGTCGAGCGGTTTAGCTGCGCCGCCTGATCTTCCAGCGACGCGGCCGCGGCCGCCGCCTCCTGAACCAGCGCGGCGTTTTGCTGGGTCACTTCATCCATCTGATTGATAGCGATGCCCACATGCTCAATACCGTTAACCTGCTCGCCGGAGGCGGTATAGATCTCAGACATAATTGTCGAGACGTTGCCGATCGCCGTGACGATCCCGGTCATGGTTTTGCCCGCCTGCGCGACCAGATCGGTGCCCTCCGATATGCGGTAATTCGACGTTTCAATCAGCGCTTTAATCTCTTTTGCCGCGGTCGAACTGCGCTGCGCGAGCGCGCGGACTTCGCTTGCCACCACGGCGAAACCGCGGCCCTGCTCGCCAGCGCGAGCCGCTTCCACCGCGGCGTTGAGCGCCAGAATATTGGTCTGGAAAGCAATGCTTTCAATGGTGCCGATAATATCGACCACGCTTTTTGAACTGTCAAAAATGGCCGCCATGGTGACGACGACTTTATCCACCACGTCGCCGCCCTGTTTCGCGACCTCGGACGCATCGGACGCCAGGCTGCTGGCGCTTTGCGCGTTAGAGGCGTTTTGCCTTACGGTCGCCGTCAGTTGCTCCATGCTGGCTGAGGTCTCTTCCAGCGAGGCGGCCTGCTGTTCCGTTCGCGCAGAGAGATCGGTATTGCCCATCGCGACTTCTTTAGAGGCGTTGTCGATAGAGGACGCGGCGGTCTGAATATCAGCGACCACCTTTTTGAGCTGCTCCTGCATGGCGGTAAGGGTGTCGATCAACACACCGGTTTCATCTTTTGAATGCGCCACCAGACGGGTAGAAAGATCGCCTGCGGCAATCGCCTGGGCCGCTTTTACCGCTTCCCCAAGCGGAAGGGTAATGGAGCGGGCAAGGACATAGCCTAAAGCGGAAGCGACGAGGACACCTAATAGCGCGCCGATAAACAGGGTCAGCTGGGTCTTCGTTTCAACGGAGTCGACAGAATGCTGGCGTTCGCCGAGCAGATTTTTTTCGTCGTTGACGATGTCATCAATGGTTTTACGCATTTGATCCATCTGCAGCTTGCCCGTGTTGGCTTCAAAGGCGGCATTGAAATCTGCCTGCGTCATTGTTCCGGCATTAAGCGCGCGACGGTTTTCCAGCAGTTCAGTGACAAACTTATCCCGCCACTCTTGCTCCTGTTTAAGCAAATTATTCAGGCGCGTCTGCTGAGCAGCGTTATCCGCCGTTAAGCCTTTCGTTTCCTGCAAGAGTTTACCGAAATCCTCTTTGCCTGCATTCCACGGAGCCAGCATTTCCTCTTTACCATTAATGGCATAGCCGCGCAGACCGGTCTCCATATTCACCAGACTTTGAGTAAGGCCACGGCTTTTATCAATGACGCGCCAGCTATGAATGTTCCATGCGTTGGTATTAACGATGCTGGAAAAGTTATTGTAGAACGTTGCACATAATAACAGCAGCAAAGCTAAAACAGCGCCAAAGGCAAAAAAGAACTTTTTCGTGATAGGTAAATTCCTGAACATTTAAACCTCGTCCTGAATAAGGTGACAGAGCCGCGTGAAGCGCCGTAAACAGATAAGTTATCGGCATGGCTTTTTCTGGCTTTAACTAAAATTGATAAAAGCAGGGGAGGCGGAGAATATATCCTTTCAGGCTTTTTTGTTTTGTGGCTGTTTTCAAATGGATAGCTCACGATAAAGGCAGGCGCCGCTGTCAGAGTCTATTCGTTGCGGCGTTTCTGCGGCCCCAAAAATGAAAGGAGAGCCTTTACGAGCCAGCGACATCAGACGGTAATCTTCTCCCTGACTGTGCAAAACGGGGGAGGCGCCGTTTCCTCACGCGGCCAGCCTCAGGCGACGATGAAGTGAGTTCATCTCCTGTGCGCCGCGCTGTAACGCGCTGCCAGTTACCGTCCGCGTACAGCAACTGGCCTGGCCATTACCGGCAAACAGTACGGCAGAGATATATACTCGTCAGATTCAACTGCGTTGGCGCATAAATATTCCGTTTGTGATGAGAGATTTAAATAAGAACTGAATCATGATGATCCTCATTAGCTGATGACTACAGATGAGTAAAACAATTGAGTTAATGCAGCGCTATTAAACGACACGGCTAAAAATAATAAATTCAATAACATGTTTGCTTTCATTATGGATTACTTTCATGGCAGAGAATGCCCCCTACGAGAATGTAAGGTTTGATTTATCCATTTTTTACGGCGAGCCACGAAGCATTAAGAGGGGCTGCTTGTCGCGCATACCGAAGCCCCGGCCGGGGACTTTTATGCTGACAGCGTTAGCGGGAAGCTTTATTGTGACAACCGATAACGAAAGACGGCGGTTGCTCTGAGAAAACGATGCGACCGCTCTGCTGAGAAAAAAAGGAGCACCCATGCTGACGTTTCGCCCTATGCGTGAGGAGGAATATCCCGCTTATCTGGAGTATTTCATTACGGATTATGCGCAAGAAATTGCCGCCAACTATCGGCTTTCTGAGGAAGAGGCGCTGACAAGCGCAAAACAGGAGATTGCCGCCACGCTTCCCGAAGGCGTGAATACACCGGGCCATGTATTGTTGTGTCTGCTGGTGCAAGATGAGAGCAACCACAAGCATACGGGTTACCTCTGGTATAAACCCGATCCCGGTATGCAAACCGTTTTCATTTATGATTTTCATATTTTCACCGCCTGCCAGGGGCGGGGACTGGGTAAAGACGCGCTTCGGGCGTTTGAGGATGAAATGCGGGCCAGGGGTGTTGAGCAGATCAGGCTTCGCGTGGCAGGCGATAATGCGCGAGCACGCCATGTCTACGAGGCCAGCGGGTTTGGAGTGACGGGCATCAATATGAGCAAGAGTATCAAACGTGAATAAGGGCAGGCGGGCGAACGTATTGGGGCATATTGCTTGTAAGTGAAAGCTGAAGCGTTCCGCTGATATCCCGTTTTCTTATACGTCTGTCTTTCTGCCCGAGGTGAGCGCCAGAGGGCATTTAATTTTACAAGGATCCAAACCATGCCATTGCCGGAAAGGATGAGACCGACCAACGTCAGCAATAAAACCATTAATGCGCTGTCAAAAAAAGCGGAAATGATCCTTGCTAAAATTGATGAAGGCGCTGATCAGGATGATCCCATGTTGTTAAACATGATGGCCGAATGGAATAAGCCGGTGGCGTGCCCCTGCACGTTTTCTGATTTCAGAGACTTTTCCTCCTGGACCAGCGCCAGTAATTTTACCCGGATGGCCTTTAATCTGTCGAAATTTTACCCGGACTTTACCTGGGCCGAGTTAATTCAAACCATCACGTTCATCTGTGAATGTGAGGGCAAAGAGTCTGAACAAGACTTCGCGATTTCATTACTTGAGAGCAATTTTGACGCTAATCCATCCGATTTGATTTTTTGGCCGGATAGCTGGTTCCAGGACCCTGAAATGTCAGAGGTTGATCTCAGCGCCGAAGAGATTGCCGGATACTTGATGGCCCGCTCAGGCAGACATTTAGCTGATGCGCCTGAGATAGCGTTGAGATACCCGGTACCTGCAAAATAAGGCGTATGACACAGTTGGCAGCAACAGGTTAATGCGCCCTGTTTTATAAAATAGCAGCAGGGCCAGCGTCCGCTTTCCGCGCCAGGGCCCGCTTAAACAGCACGCTCACCATTTTACCCTGAGCAGTCTGGTTGCTCAGGCGTAGCCTTCACCTCATAAACCCCTTTGCCGCCGCAACAGGCAACACCGGATGACCGCTGAGGCGCAGCTGCGCGCGTTCGCCATCGTGGCGCAGTTCGCCATGCGCGCCGAGCGGCAGCGTGACGGTCTCCTGCTCATGGCCGAACGCAAGGCCGGTCAGCACCGGGATCGCGAGCCGCTCGCGCAGAAGGGCGGCAACGCTCTCAAGATTATAACCGTCGTCGTAATCGTTGACGGCGGCGGCGGTGAAGCTCCCCAGGATAAGCGCTTTCTGGCGCGCCAGAATTCCGGCGGCGTGCAGTTGCAGTAACATACGTTCAACGCGGAACGGGTGTTCATTGATGTCTTCCACCACCAGAATGCCGCCCTCAATGACCGGCATCCACGGCGTACCGGTGATGGACGCCAGCATCGCCAGATTACCGCCCCAGACGGTGCCTGCGGTTTCGCAGGGCGCGCCGTCGCTGCGCCACGCCAGCGTAAATTGCGGTTCGGTCAGCGCCTGCCAGAAGTGTCGCCAGGTAAAATCGTTCATCTCCGGCGCGCCGAAATTACCGGCCAGCATCGGCCCGCTGAACGTCACCGTATTGCTGCGGGCCAGCAGGAGCATCTGTAGCGCCGTGAAATCGCTGTGGCCGCAAATCAGCAGCGGATTTTCCCGCTGGCGGGCGATTAAGGGCTGCGGATCAAAGCGCTCCAGCAGGCGTGTCATCCCGTAGCCGCCGCGTACCGGCATCACGATCGGGGTATTTTCAGACAATGCGCTTAAGGTCTGTAAATCGCCAAGACGCTCATCGTCACACCCGGCGAAACGCTGCATCCGGCGTGTGATAACCTGCTGATTTTTTACCGTTATTCCGGCATCTTCCAGACGGCGCACCCCGCGCCAGGCGGCGTCCTGATTAATGCAGTAACCCGACGGGGCGATGAGATGAACAGAGACCATAACAAATCCTTGCTGACATACCAGGCGAAACCGCTATCATGCCGCTAACCTTAGCGGTTGTCATCCGGATGCCTGCGCGGCCTCCCGGCGTGATGCGTCGTTTAGCACTGATATCGAAAGGAAAGTTGCGTGAAATTAAGATGGTTGATGTGGTTAGTGGTGTTCCTCGCCGGGTGTTCTTCCACGCCGGATTATAAAAACCCGCCCTGGAACCCAGAGGTGCCGGTGAAACGCGCAATGCAGTGGATGCCGATTACCGAAAAAGCCGGCAACGCCTGGGGCGTGAGCCCGCGTCTGGTGACGGCGATTATCGCGGTGGAGTCCGGCGGCAACCCGACTCTCGTGAGTAAATCCAACGCCGTTGGCCTGATGCAGATTAAAGCGTCCACCGCCGGGCGCGAAGTCTACCGTTATATGGGCTGGAGCGGTCAGCCGACATCCAACGAGCTGAAAAACCCGGAGCGCAACATTTCGCTCGGCACTGCGTATTTAAGCATTCTTGAGCACGGCGTGCTGAAAGGCATCGAAGCGCCGGAAACCATGCAGTATGCGCTGGTGGTCTCTTATGTGAATGGCGCGGGCGCGCTGCTGCGCACCTTCTCCTCCGATCGCAAAGCGGCGATTGAGAAGATTAACGACCTGAGCCCGGATGAATTTGTCGAACATGTCGCGAAAAATCATCCGGCGCCGCAGGCCCCGCGTTATATCTGGAAAGTGCAGCAGGCGATGAACGCCATGTAATCAGCGCACCCGGCTGGCTTTTTCCCGGGCGATACGCTCCAGCGCGAAGATAATGCGCTGGAGCTCGCGCTCAGTGCCCGGGCTTACGTTTAAGAAGCGAAAGCTCAGGCGCGGCGTGGCGATGGTCTCGTTTTTACTGTCCACCACTTTGCGCTCGCTGATGGTTAACAGCTGCGCGTCGACGCGAAATTTTCCCCACTCCAGCAGATCAAGCTCCAGCGGCGAGAACTGCATACCCGCTTCCAGCCCTTCCGGCAAAGCGCCTTCCAGCAGCGTTCCCATGCCGCCGAGCGACAGATCCTGCAGGCGGCCGCGAAACAGTTTGCCGTCCGGCATCCGCGCCAGGCTGTAAAATTGCGGCTGCACCGGCGCCGTGATGCGAAAATGCTCGCGGCGCTGCACAAACCAGACGGCTTCCGGCAGCGGGGCGACAAAGGCAGGCAGATCCTGAAACTCCCCGACGTTCAGCGCAGGCAGATTAAACTCCACCTTCGCGCCCTGGGCTTCAGCGCTGAACTGGATATTTTTCGCTTTTTGCACGGCCTGGTTTTCGCCCGTCTGGCTGCCGAAATCCAGCACCAGCTGTTCCGGCGACGCCTCAAGAATACGGCTGATAAACTGCCAGCCACCCCAGGAGAGGCGGATCGGCGCCTGGCTTTTTTGCAAGTCGCGTAAAATCCCCAGCACGGCCAGCGGATTTTGCTTCAGAAACTGCTCACTGTAATTGCTCACGTCGCGTGATTCCTCAGATGACTGACAGAGAGATGTGGACGGTTATCGGCCCGCTCGTCCGAAACTTAAGATTTATCCTAAAATATATTTATTTCAGTATGAGGATAATCCGAGCTTACCGGAAGAATGTTTTTTTATTACCTATACTTGAACCACTTCGGTTTGTCGCGCTTTGCGCCAGACCATTCAGTGAGACTTAACCAAGAGGGTGGAGACTATGGGTATTTTGTCATGGATCGTATTTGGACTTATTGCGGGCATCATCGCCAAACTGATCATGCCGGGCCGTGACGGCGGCGGTTTTATTCTGACCTGCGTGCTCGGTATTGTCGGTGCGGTGGTCGGCGGCTGGCTGGCGACGTTCTTCGGGATTGGCGGCAGTGTGACGGGCTTTAACCTGCCGAGCTTCCTGGTGGCGGTGGTCGGCGCCATTGTGGTGTTGCTGATTTTCCGCATGCTACGCAGGGATTAAAAAACGGTCCCTGCGGACCGTCTGAATCAGCCAGAGAAAACGGCCCCGCGGGGCCGTTTTTTTACGTCTGAATCAGAAATCGTAGCCGACTGTAGCGGTCACGCTCCGCTCCGCGCCCCAGTAGCAGTTAGTGGTATAGCAGCCGGAGATATAGTCGCGATCGGTCAGGTTATTGGCCGTCACCTGTACAAATGCGCCTTTCAGCGCGCTGTTCCACGCGCCGAGATCGGCTTTCACCATCGCATCCACCAGCGTTACGGAAGCGACGCGGCGGGTGTCCTGGTCGTCCGCCCACTGTTTGCCGATGTAACGCACGCCCGCGCCCGCGCTGATACCGTAATCAAACTGATAATGCGCCCAGAACGACGCCATCTGATCCGGCGTCAGCAGCGGCGTATTGCCATCTTTCCCGCCGAGAGAATCTTCAAAACGCACGCGATTCCAGGTGTAGCCCGCAATGGTGCTCAGACGCGGCGTCAACTGGTTGCGCGCTTCAATCTCCACGCCCTGCGATTTCACGTTGCCGACCGCCTGGTAGCTGGAGGTGGCGATGTTCTCATCGCGCTGGGAGACATCTTTCTGCTTCAGATCGTAGAGGGCAATGGTGTACATATCCGACGTGCCCGGCGGCTGATATTTCAGGCCGCCTTCATACTGTTCAGAGGTGCTCGGCTTCAGCATATCGCCGCGCGCGTCATACAGAATCGACGGCGTAATCGCCTGGCTGTAGCTGATATACGGCGACAGGCCGTTTTCAAAGGCGTAGAGCAGCGAGGCGCGACCGCCCACGTGGTCATCCGAGCGGCGAATCGTCGTACCCGCAGTGTCGCTGACCTGTTTCGCCACAATACGGTCATAACGCCCGGAAAGCGTGGCGTGCCAGCGATTCCAGGTCATCTCATCCTGCAAATAGACGCCGGTCTGGTAGTAACGACGGTTAAAGTCGTTGGTCGAGGTGATGACGTGACCGGTCTGCGGTGTATAGCCGGTGAACGGGTTATACGGCGCGGCGGTGCCATAAGCGCCCTGAATGTCATTACGGAAGCGATGATATTCCGCCCCCAGCACGGCCGTGTGATTCACCTCGCCCGTGGCGAAATCGGCCTGCAAACGGTTGTCGGTTGACCAGGCGTTCAGCGACTCCTGATACCCGACATAACCGCGGGAAAGGGTGTTGGTGTCGCCAATCCAGCCATTCTGGTAAACCTGAGCCAGCGAGGCGTTGCTGTGGGTATAACTGCCGCTGGAGTGTACTGACCAGGTCTCGTTAAAGCGGTGATCAAACTCCGCGCTGTAAATCTGCTCGCGGCGCTGATAACCATCGCCCGGATCGCCTTCGTTATAGCTCGGGCTGACTTTGCGGCCATTGTGGGCGTAGAGCGAGCCTTCGGCGGGCGACGAGCCGTGATAACCGCCGGACGGATCTTTTTGCAGATAGGCGCGCAGCAGCAGGCTGGTATCGCTGTCCGGCTGCCAGAGCAGAGAAGGCGAAATGGCGTAGCGCTCCTCGCGCGTGTTGTCGTACTGCGTATCGGTGTTGCGGGTGATACCGATAATGCGATAGGCCCACTGATCGTTAATCGCGTCCGTGTAATCAAACGCCGCGCTTTTCGTATTCTGCGTACCGGCGGAGAGACGGAAGTGACCTTCGGAATCGAACTGCGGACGCTTAGCGGTGAGATTCACCAGCCCGCCCGGAATGGTCTGGCCGTAAAGGGCGGAAGACGGGCCTTTGATAATATCCACGCGCTCAATAAACCACGGATCGATTTGCAGCACGTTATGGCTGCCCCCGTCGCTCATAAGCCGCATGCCGTCGAGGAAGATATTGTCCACGTCGCCGCCGTGAAAACCGCGTAGCGCCAGCGCGTCAAAGCGGGTCGCGCCGCCGCCAACATTAGAGAAGACGCCAGGCGTGTAGTTGAGCGCCTGCGTAAAGGTGCTGGCCCCCTGATCCTCCATCTGCTGGCGGGTGACCACGGAAACTGACTGCGCGGTGGTGATCAGCGGCTGATCGGTTTTGGTCGCGCCCGTACTGCTTTTTACCGTATAGCCTTCGGTGGGCGAGGCGGCGGTTTGCGCGGGAGCGGCGCTTACGGTGATAGTCTCTTCGGCGAACGTGGCGTGAGGCGCGGCCAGCGCCAGCGCGCACAGCGCTGCGGAGCGTTTCAGGGTTAAAGCCATGGTCATTGTTATCTTCTCTGGTTGCCAGCTGCTCCCTGCGTGACAGGGACGTAACGAGATGTAATAAAGAATGCGAATTATTATCGTTAACAACAAAAGATACAACTAACAGAATTGGCGGGGAAGATATATTCGGGAGGGGATGACGCGGCAGAAGTAAAAACTGCCCTCGTGAGAGGGCAGTGTCGTTGAGGAATGGCGTTACTGTGCCGGAGCCGGAGCCGGAGCCGGAGCCGGAGCCGGAGCCGGTGCCGGTTGCGTGCCGGATTTTTCCGGCGCGGCAGGCGCGGCTTCAGCAGGCGCTTTTTCGCTGGCCGGTGCTGGCGTTTCCGTTTTTGCTGGCGCAGAGGTTTCCGCTTTCGCCGGTGCAGCCGCCTCTGCCGGTTTACTCAACATTTTCCCTTCCTGCTGCTGTGGCGCGCGCTCGCTCCCCGGACGGTTCTGCGGCACGTTGTCGCACGGTTTTTCAGTACCGCACAGCAGGTCGAGCATTTTCAGCGTCACGCCGTTGGTCCAGCCGAAGCCGTCCTGGAGCGGGTATTCACCGCCGCCGCCGCCGCCCGTACCGGTAGAGGAGACGTCATATTTCTCCACCAGTTTCTGCTCGCGATTATAGGTATGCTGAACGTTGGTCAGGAACCGCCAGGTGACGTCCATCGCCAGATCTTTCTGCCCGTAATTCATCAGACCTTCGGTGGCGACCCATTGCAGCGGCGCCCAGCCGTTCGGCGCATCCCACTGCTGGCCGGTCTTCTCGGTGGTAGTGACAATGCCGCCCGGTTTCAGCAGCTGCGCGCGGGTCGCGGCCGCCACTTTCTCGGCGCGATCCTGCGCCGCTGCTTTCACATACAACGGGTACAACGCCGCAGCGGTCAGCTGATCGCGCACTTTATTGGTTTTCAGATCGTAATCCGCATACCAGCCATGTTTCGCGTTCCACAGATGGGTTTCTATCGCCTGCTGACGCTGGCTCGCGAGCGATTCATAGCGGGCGGCGCCTGCGCTGTCGCCAGCGGCTTTGCTGGCGCGCGCCAGGGTTTTCTCCATCTGGAACAGCAGGGCGTTGAGATCCACCGGCACGATGCTGGTGGTACGGATAGAGCCGAGCTGTTGCGGGTTATCCATCCAGCGCGAGCTGAAATCCCAGCCGGACGCCGCGCCCGCGCGCAGATCGCGGTAGATATCGGTGGCCGGGCGATCCGGGTTATTTTTGGCGGTGGTCACGTCATCGAGCCAGGATTCGGTACGCGGCGCGGCGCGATCGTCCCAGTAGCGGTTCAGCACCGCGCCATCTTTCAGTTTCACCACGCGCTCGTGGGCATCGCCAGGCGCCAGATTTTCGCTGCCTTCCATCCAGTACGCGTACTCTTTCTGCAACTGCGGCAGATATTTTTTCAGCGTCTCGTCGCCGCCGTCATGGGTGGCCAGCAGTTCCACCATGAAAGAAAAGAACGGCGGCTGGGAACGGCTTAAGTAGTAGCTACGGTTGCCGTTCGGGATATGGCCCCAGGCGTCGATTTCATGGGCGAAGTTATCGACCATATCCTGCACTTTATCCCAGTGGTTGCTCTCGGCGAGCCCCAGCATGGTGAAGTAGGTGTCCCAGTAGTAGACCTCGCGGAAACGCCCGCCCGGCACCACATAAGGCTTCGGCAGCGGCAGCAGGGAATCCCATTTGCTGGCGGAATCCGTCGAGCGGGTCAGCACCGGCCACAGGCCGTCGATATGCTCGCGCAGGCTCTGTCCGGCGGGCGGAACATAGGCTTCGCCTTTCTGCGGCAGGGTAAAATTCAGCTCAACGAAATGGCGCAGGTCAAAGCCTGACTGGTTACGCTGCATACGGTAATCGGCCAGGATCATCAGCGGATCGCTGTTCGGCACCGCGTCGGCGAAGGTCTTCTGATCGGGGAACAGCTTCGCGCTCTGCACATCCGTAAACAGCGGGCCGAGAAGCTGGTCCGGCGGCTGCGGCGCGGTGCGCTCGGCGCCCGGCGCATCTTCCGCGCTGGCGGGCAGGGTGGAGAAAGCCAGCAGCGCGCCGCTAAGGGCGACCTGAATGGCGAAAAACAGCGTCCGGGGACGGCGCGTGACGGATTGTGACATCAATGAATTCTCCTTAAGGGGCGCAGCGCACACCACTGCGAATCAACCATATGAAAACCTTAGACGAATATTCCCGTTTCGAGAGTGGGTAAAGGGGATATTTCTGTTTTTCGCCTCCGGTTCAGCCGTGGTTTAACTCTGCCGTGGCGACGTGCGCCGGTGTATAAGCGTCACGGGCACCCGTTCGATGCGCGCCGGGCCATCCGGATGCCGGGCGCGTTCGGCAAGCGTCGTCAGCGCCCGCGCGGCAAGCGTCGTCACATCCTGATCGAGCGTGGTGAGCTGGTAAGCCTCCCAGGCCGTTTGCGGCGTGTTATCGAACCCGATCAGATGAAAATCCCGCGGCGCGCTTTTCCCCAGCCGCCGCATACCATCGAGAAAGCCGCAGGCGAGCTGCGCGTTGGCGCAGAAAATGCCGTCCGGCAATGCGCGCGCGTCGAGCGCCGCCGCCAGCCCGCCCTCGTAGCCCTCCTGCGGCGCGTGAAGCGTCGTCACGTGCGTCTCCACGCTGACGCCGCGCGCGCCAAGCGCTGTCAGAAACGCCGCGCCGCGCTGCTGTCCGGCCCAGGTCGAGTGTTGATAGTTAAGCCAGCCGAAGCGCTGACAACCCGCATTACGCAACTGAACGGCGGCAAGCGCCGCGCCTTGCGCGTTGTCAGAGCAGACCGTATCCACCGTGGCGCAGGCAGGCGGGCGGTTGATGCCCACCACCGGGATCTGATGCTGTACGCACTCCTTGACGATAGCCTCCGGCGGCTGGCCGGAGGTCACCACCACGCCAGAAACGCGGTACTGCATAAAGCGGCGCAGGGTTGTTTCAAGGCCGTTCGCGTCGGAAATCTCCGTCACCAGCGCCTGATAACCGCGCCGTGAAATGGCATTAAGCAGCGCCTCCAGCAGCGCGCTGCGAAACGGATCGCCGATGCGCGCGACCACCACGCCGATAAGCTGGCTGCGCTGGCGGTTCAGCCCTTGCGCCAGAAAATTGACCTGATACCCGAGCTCAGCGGCGGCGGCCAGCACCCGCGTTTTGGCGTCCGGCGAAATGCTGCCGCTGTCGCTGAACGCGCGGGAGACCACGGCGCGCGAGACGCCCGCCCGCGCGGCGACATCCTGCGCCGTGACGGTCCCCCGCGGCTGGCGCGGCTTCATGGGCGCGCCAGCGTGTATTGCTGACCCTCTTCAACGAAAAACAGCGCCGGATGGCGCGCGCAGGCGTCGCGAATAGCCGGAATATCCGCTTCCCGGCAGTGATAAAGCCCCAGCGCGGGCAGCCGCAGGCATTCGCACACCGTCAGGCAGGAGGGGAAATCGCCGTGGGAGGCGTCATCGTCCAGCGCCTGCCAGGAGGCGCACTCCTGAAACGCGAGCGTCGCGCCCGCCATCAGCGCCAGGCTGTCGGGCGTCGGCCTGCCGTCGCCGCTGTAGAACAGCGCCGCGCCGTCCGCATCGATGCGCAGCGCCCGGCACGGGATCTCATGCTGGGTCGGCGCGCTGCGGATGCGCCAGTCGCGCCACGCCATGTCGCCGGTGATATCCCGCCAGTCGATGGCAAAACAGAACGTCGTCTGCGGCCAGACCGCCAGCAGCGCCTGCTGCTGCAACACCGCGCGCTGGTCGGGCTGGCAGTAAATGGTGAGCGGCTTCACGCGCCCGACGCTTTTCCACTGGTTCAGCAGCGGGGCCAGCCCCGCGCAGTGGTCCGGATGCACATGGGTAAACCAGATGACATTGATGGCGTTAATATCGGTCTGTCGCTGCCAGAGCGCGCGCGGAATGGTCGGGCCGCAGTCAACCAGCCACTGCCCGTCGCCCTTAATTAATATCGCGGAGGTATTTTGCTGCGTGGCGAAAGCGCTGCCGCTGCCGAGCACATCGATAATCATTTTCTCACCTGTTTTATCGCTCACTTAATTAAATTGTCACAAAGGCGCGACAAAGTAGGCGCCTATCATGTCGGGGCGAGGTTGCAATTTTTTTACAGCGCAATGAACACGTGTTCATTGATAAAAAAACGCGCCGGAACGCAGGTGGAAAGAATGAGTTATTTACAGATATCGCAATTAACGCTGCGCTACGGCGACAATACCGTACTGCATGGGATTGATTTACCGGTGGATCGCGGCGAGATGATCGCGCTGCTCGGCCCCTCAGGCTGTGGGAAGACCACGCTGTTAAATGCGCTGTGCGGATTTGCTGAGGTGAATAGCGGCGATATTCTCCTGGGCGGCAGAAATATTACCGCGCTGCCGCCGGAGCGGCGCAATATTATTATGGTCTTTCAGAGTTACGCCTTATGGCCGCATTTAACGGTGGCGCAAAATATCGGTTTTGGATTAACGGTGCGTAAATTACCGAAGGCCGATATTCAGGCTCGCATTCAAAAAATGCTGGCGCTGGTGAAATTATCCGGCTTTGAAGAACGCAAAATCAGCGCGCTTTCGGGCGGCCAGCGGCAGCGCGTGGCGCTGGCCCGGGCGCTGGCGGTGGAGCCGGATGTCCTGGTGCTCGACGAGCCGCTTTCCAACCTCGACGCCCGCGTGCGTCTCAGCGTGCGCCACGAAATCAAAACCCTGCAACAGCAACTCGGCTTTACCTCGCTCATCGTCACCCACGATCAGGAAGAGGCGCTGGTCATGGCGGATCGCGTGGCGGTGCTGAACCAGGGGCGCATTGAGCAGACCGGCACGCCGCAGGCCATCTGGCAGCAGCCGGCGACGCCGTTCGTAGCCGACTTCATGGGCGCGACCAACCGCCTGCAGACGCAGGCGGAGATGGTGTGCTTTCGAAGCAGCGACGTGACGATAAGCGCCGGGCAAGCGGCTGCGTCGTGCGCCGGACTGACGCTTGACGGCGTTATTGAGCAGAGCGCGTTTATGGGCCATCAGTACCGGCACAGCGTGCGGGTCAGTCAGCAGTTAATTCAGGCGGACAGCCCGCAGTGCTGGCCCGTCAACGCCGCCGTCGCGCTGCATGTTCCGGCGCAGGCGCTGCACCGTTTTCATTCGTAATTTTTTACTCACACAGTCGGGGATATCTCATGTTTGCGAAAACCACTCTTGCGCTTATGGCGGCGCTTTCGTTCGGGACGGCGGCCAGCGCGCAGGCGGAAACGGTACTGAACGTGGCGACGGCGGGCGACCAGAATATGGTCGATTACGTCAAAACGTTCCTGGCGCCCCGTTTTGAGGCGACCCATCCGGACGTCACCATTCGTGTAGTCGGCACGGGGCCAGGGGACGCGGGCTCGAACAAAATTATCGAAAAACTGACCGCGCAGCAGCAGAGCGGGGCTGCGCAGTGGGATATGGATGTGGCGGTGGTGCACCAGAAAGCGGGCGGAGAGCTGGTGCAAAAAGGGCTGCTGGCCGCGTTTCGCGACCAGATCCCCACCGGGAAAATGGTCTCCCAGGAGAGCGCGCGCACTGCGCTTGGCGTTAACGTGGACGGCTATGTAATGCCGATGTTCCTGAGCCAGACAGCGCTGGCGTATAACAGCGAGCTGGTGAAAACGCCGCCTGCCTCTTATGACGAACTGGTGCAGTGGGCGCAGAAAAACCCGAAGGCGTTTGGCTATAACGGCATCAAAAACGGCATGTCTGGCGTGAGCTTCGTGGTGGGCTGGATCTACGCTTACGGCACCGACGCGGCGCGTCTCAGCGCGCAGCCGTACGATAAAAGCGTCGAGAAAAGCTGGGCGCCCGCGTTCGAAAAACTCAAAGCCTTTAACCAGAACGTGACCTTTACGCCGGGCAACGCCGGGACGCTCGACATGCTAAGCCGTGGTGAAATCGCCATGGGCCCGGTGTGGGTGGATATGTTTTACAGCTGGAAAGATCAGGGCAAAGTGCCGCCGTCAATGAAGCTCGCGCTGATTGCGCCGGGAATGCCGGGCCAGCCGATGTATTACGTCGTGCCCGCCAAAGCGGCGCAGGCAAAACTCGCCAGAGAATTCATCGCGCTCGCGACCAGCCCCGAGGTGCAGGCGCAGGGCATTGTGAAGCAGTTCAACTGGTATCCGGGCATCGACGCGCAGTATGTCAAAGCGCAGCTCGACGCGCCGACCTGGCAGAAACTGTTTGCTGAAATTTCGCCGCAGACGCTGGCCCGTTATGGCAAAAGCTTCCCGATAGCGCCGTACTTTGACGACATCAAAGAAGGCTACGAAAGCCAGGTATCAAACTGATCCCCCGCGCCCGGCGGCCACGTCGGGCGCTTTCCGGTGACTATGCGGAATTGCCGATGAAACACTCCCTTCGTTACGGCCTGCTGGTGGCGCCTGCCGCGCTGCTGACCGCCGTGCTGTTTTTATACCCGCTGGGCTTTTCGCTGGCCTCGGCGTTTATCACCGATGCCCCGGCGTTCACGCTGGCGCACTTTACCAAAGTCGTTGACCTCTACTCGCAGGACATTCTGTTCTCGCTGGTGATTGTGCTGGTCTCGGTGGCCGTGCTGGCGCTGATTGCCGTGGCGCTCTCCGGCGTGATTGTGCTCTCGCCATACCGCGGGCTGGCGCGCGCTTTCGGGCTGCTCTACCGGTTGCCGCTGTTTATTCCGTTTATCGTGACGGCGCAGATGATGCGCACATTTCTCGCCAAAAACGGCCTGATGAATAACGCGCTGGTGGCAAGCGGGCTTTTCATGCCGCTGGAAACCGTCTCGTGGCTTGGCTGGAAAGGCATCCTTATTACGTTCGTCTGGAAACAAATGGCGTTTGTGACTCTACTGACCTGCGGGGCGATGGCCTCGGTGGAGCCGGCGCAGATCCAGGCGGCGAAAAATTTCGGCGCCTCGCGAACAAGGATCCTGTTGCAGGTGCTGTTGCCGCAGGCCTTGCCGACGCTTGGCGTGGCGCTGGTGCTCTCCACCGTCACGATGCTCTCGGTGCTGTCGGTGCCGCTGATGATAGGCACCGGCACGCCCACCATGATGACCGTCGATATGGCGTTCCGCGTCAGTTCCTACGGCGATTACCACGTGGCGAACGCGCTGGGCGTTATTTCGTACCTGATATGCGCGCTGCTGTCGTGGTTTTACCTGCGCCATACGCTTAAAGAAAAAGGAGCCCACGCATGAGCCCGATGGCTGACAATACGCTCGTGGCCCCGGTGCGGCGCGCGCGCCTGACGCCGTTTCGCGCAGGCCTCTTCTGGCAGACGCTGCTGCTGGTTTTGCTGATGCTTATCCTGCTCGGCCCGGTGCTGAACCTGCTTATCTGGTCGGTGGCCGAGAGCTGGTACTTTCCGCACGCGCTGCCTGCGCAGTGGGGGATGAAATACTGGTCGCAGGTATTCAGCCCGTACAGCGATGTCTCCGGCTCGCTGCTCACCAGTATCGGCGTCGCGCTGCTCACCGTGGCGGTGTGTCTGGCGGTGGCGGTGCCCGCCGGCTACGCGCTCTCGCGCCGGGGAATGCCGCTGCGTTTCTTCTTTATGCTGCTGTTTCTGATCCCGCAGGCGTTTCCGGGGCTCACGGTCTACATGAACGTGGCGCGGCTTTTTTATGAGTGGGGGCTGAACGGGACGGTGACGGGCGTGGTGCTGGTGCACAGCGTTCACGGCATGATGTACGCCATCTGGATAAGCGTGGCGGCCTTCAGCAGCGTCGATCCGCTGCTCGCCCGCGCCGCGCGCAACCTCGGCGCGAGCGCGACGTATACCTTTTTTCGCATCGTGCTGCCCCAGGCGGCGCCCGGTATTATCGCCGCCAGTATTTTTGTGTTTCTGGAATCGCTGGATGAGTTTACCGGCGCGTTTTTCGTCGGCGCGCCGGATATCAGCACGCTGCCGCTGCTGCTTTATAACGCCAGTATGTCCGGCAACTACCAGATCTCATCCATTACCGCGCTGATCCTGCTGGTGCCGTCGGTGGTGTTTATGCTGGTGGTGAATAAATTCATGCGCCCGGAGATGCTTTCAAAGCTCGGCAAGTAGCCTTTATGCATCTGCGCCGAGCAGCGTCTGCGTCGCATGGCGGGCGCGCGTGAAGAGGGCGGCGGCTTCTTCTGCCGAACGCAGACTGGCGTAGCCGATAATCAGCCCATAGCGTTTGTCGGGTCGCCGGTACCAGGGCGACAGCGCGCTTACGTGCAACTGGCGCTGCTGCCAGAGGCGGGCAAGCGCCTCGTCGCAGGTCGCGGTTTTCAGATACGCCACCACGTGCATCCCGCCATCCTCCAGCGGGGTCTCAAACACGCCGGGGTAAACGGCGTGCAGCGCCGTGATAGCCATCGCGCGCCGCTGCTGGTAAAGCGCGCGCATTTTCCGCAGGTGCGTATAGAACTCGCCTCCGGTGAGAAACGCCGCAAGGATCTTTTGCATCAGCAACGGCTGACCGCCCGTCAGCAGCGCGCCGCTCTGCAGAAACGCGTGCCGCGCCGCGCGCGGCATCACCAGATAGCCGATGCGCACCGACGGCATAATGGTTTTACTGAAGGTGCCGATGTAAATCACGCGATCGTCGGTGTCGAGGCTTTTAAGGGACGGCAGCACGTTGCGGGTGAAGTGAAATTCGCCGTCGTAATCATCTTCCACAATCCATGCGTGATGGCGCGACGCCCACGCCAGCAATTGCTGTTTACGCGGCAGCGACAGCGACACGCCAAGCGGGCTGTGGTGCGTCGGCGTGACAATCGCGAGCCGCGCGTCCGGGTGGTGGCGTTGCAGATAATCCACCTGTAAGCCCTCGTTATCCACCGGCACGGCGTAGAGATGCGGCGTGAGCGTTTTCAGTAATCGCTGGCCCAGGAAATAAGCCGGGTCTTCCATCGCCACGCTTCCTTCACGGCCCAGCAGCGCCTGCACAGTGAGCAGCAGATTGCCGCGATAGCCGTTCGTGATAAAAATATCGTCGGCTGTGCACGCCACGCCGCGTGACAGGGTCAGGTAACTCGCGATAGCGGCCCGCAGCGGCGCGTAACCCGCGACCGGCGGGTTCACCATCTCTTCCGGGCGCATGGCGCGCGTCGCTCTCGCGCTCAGCAACAGCCACTTTTTATAAGGAAATTGATCCAGCGAGGGAAGTCCGGGGCGCAGAAATCCGTCATGTTCGTCAGACGCCAGCAGAGCGTCGTCATCACCCGTTACCGCGGGCGCTGTCTGCGCCAACTGCGCAGGCACCGTGAGCGCCGGATTCACCAGCGTGCCCTGCGGGCCGCGGCTCACCAGATACCCTTCGCCCACCAGCACCGCGTAGGCCGCCTCCACGGTTTTCTTCGCCACCTGTAATTCCTGCGCCAGCACGCGGATCGACGGCACGCGATCGCCCGGCTTCAGAAGCCCGTCGTGGATATTCTGGCGGTAGCGCTGGTAAATCTCGCGATAGCCTGGCTTCATGTCCTGCCTCATTAAACGTTTTTTGACCCTTTTTACTATGTCATGGGCCCGTATGATAGACGAGAAGAATCTGACGCATTCCGCATCGCGCGGGGTGCTTTCTCTTGTGATGTAAGGAGTTTCCATGAGTACGCGCGTAAACCATTACCAGGCCGCTCCGGCGCTGGTCAACACCCTGATGAACGCCAGCGCGGCGCTGAAAAAAAGCAGCCTGGCGCCTGCGCTCAAACACCTCATTGATCTTCGCGCCTCGCAGCTTAACGGCTGCGCGTTTTGTGTCGATATGCACGTGAAAGAGGCGAAGATGGCGGGCGAGCGCGAACTGCGTCTGTATCATCTGCCGGTGTGGCGCGAATCGCCGCTGTTTAGCGCGCCGGAGAAAGCGGCGCTGGCCTTAACGGAAGCGATGACACACATTGGCCAGGAAGGCATCAACGATGCGCTCTACCATGAAGCGCGCGCGCATTTCTCCGAAACGGAGATCGCGGAGATTGCTTTTGCCATTGCCATTATCAATAGCTGGAACCGTCTGCAACTGGTGTCGCAAATGGCGCCCGGCAGCCAGGACGCGGCGTTTGGTCTGGAGCGCGCCGGGCTCGAATAACCTTTTTTGACGTCTGAAAAGCCCGCACTGGCGGGCTTTTTTTATGGGCGCTGGTGGCGGGCATCGCGGAGGGTTAGCGGGAAGGGCTTAATTTTTAATCACATAGCAGACCACACGTCTCAGGCCGCGTCTCGCCTGAAACTTAAGTAAAACCGCTTAAAAAATCTACTGGATATTTAACCAGGTCACTGTATACTATTTCTACAAAGCACCAGGTGTTGTTGTAATTGAGTCAGTGAATGAGTGGTGAAACCTATGATGATTCCGCTGGAAAATCTTAATGCTCAGGATCAATCGGTCACAATGAGCAGCCGTGAAATCGCGACGTTGACAGGTATTGCCCACAGTGAAGTGAAGCGCATGATTAAAAGCCTGGAAACGGCGCAGCGTCTGTCCCAGCCCATCGGCATTAATCTGTACGAGCGGGAAGGGGAGATGCGTCAGGAGTTCTTGTTGAATAAACGCGACTCGTTGCTCACGGTGGCGCGCATTTCGCCTGCGTTTACCGCCGAAATGCTCGATCGCTGGCAGGAGCGCGAGCGTAACGCCAGCCTGCCGGACTTTACCAACCCGGCCGCCGCCGCGCGCGCCTGGGCCGAGCAGTATGAAAAGCGTCAGCGGGCGGAGCAGCAGCTGGCTCTCTTCGCCCCTAAAGCCGAGTTTTTCGACCGTTTCGTACAGGTCGAAGAGTCGCTTGGCTTTCGCCAGCTGTGTAAAATGCTGAAGGTGAAGGAGCCGGAATTCCGCCAGTTCCTGCTGGAGCGCAATATTATG
This sequence comes from Cronobacter turicensis, assembly GCF_041222865.1. NCBI lineage: Bacteria > Pseudomonadati > Pseudomonadota > Gammaproteobacteria > Enterobacterales > Enterobacteriaceae > Cronobacter > Cronobacter turicensis. The sequence goes on from NZ_CP165997.1 coordinate 1,811,093, forward strand.
CAGCGCGCCAATGGGACGCTGGTGCCGCAGCATCACCACCTGCAGGCCGGTTACTTTACGCTGCGCTCAGGCGTGGGCGAAAACCTGCATACGTTCGCCCAGCCGCGCTTTACGGCACGCGGCGTGAAATGGGTGGCGAGCCTCTGGGCCGCGCACCTCGCCGCACAGACCAACGGCGCCGCGGCCTGACGGCCCGGCGCGCTGTGAACGCCCGGCGGCGTTTCCTTACGCTTTCCGCCTGTGATTATCCGCAGGCGCAGACGGCATAAACGCGACGCGCCGGGACAGTTTTCTCCCGCTTTGTTTTCCCCACTGAACCGTTCTGCAAACCACCATGTCTGATGCGCGTTACACTGGCGCGGTAAAAATTCTCGCGCCCAGCGCGCGCGCCTGTTCCAGGGCGACGTCCGGCGTGCTGAGATCCGGCAGAAACAGCGTCTCGTTCGTCACAACCGGCGCGCCGCAGTAATCAAAAATCCCGTGGACAATTTGCGCGTCCCAGGCCTGGTGATAACCATGTTTATCGTAGGTTTTGCGATCCGCGCCGCCGATGCTCACCAGGTGCACTGGCAAATGTCCCAGTTTTTTGACTACCTTCCCTTCCGGGCTCTCTTCATACGCCCAGCCGTTCGCGAACACGCGATCGATCCAGCCTTTCAGCAGGCCCGGCATTGACCACCAGTACACCGGAAAGACCAGCACCAGCGCGTCGGCGTTATCGATGCGCGCCTGCTCGCGGGCGACGTCCGGCGGCAGCGGCGCGGTTTTCATAAACGCCGCGTAGTCGCTCTCGTTGAAGACCGGGTTAAAGCCCTCGCGGGTGAGATCGGCGATGTCGGCGCTGTTTTCGCTGTGGGTACTGGTAATACCTTCAGCCAGCGCGTGCGCTACGCGGTGGGTCAGGGATGACGCTAACGGATGGGAAACGACGATTAATGCGTGCATATTCACTCCTCCTGCGTTGCCATCAGGCGATGACAGACGTAATCTGATATACCAAAGGTAACCTACCCTTAGTAAGTTACTTTTAGTAGGTAATGCTGTCAAGGAGAATACGTATGACCGAAAACCGCACGCGCCAGCGGTTGAGCCGCGAGGCGCGTCACACCCAGTTGACCGAAGTGGCCTGGCTGATTATTCGTGAAGAAGGCACCGAGGCGCTGACGCTCGGCAGACTGGCGGAACGGGCGGGCGTCACTAAGCCGGTGGTTTACGATCATTTCACCAGCCGCTCTGGCCTGCTGGCGGCGCTTTATCATGAGTATGAAGTGCGCCAGAACCGCAAAATGGACGAGGCTATCGCGCGCACCCCACCTGAACTGACGCCGCTTGCCGCCGTGATCGCCGATGCCTATATCGAATGCGCGTTGTTACAGGGGCGCGAAATGCCGAACGTGATGGCGGCGCTCACCGGCACGCCGGAGCTTGAAAAGCTGCGCCAGGATTACGCGGTCGATTTCATTGCAAAATGCCGCGCGCTGTTTGCGCCGCTACGGGCGGATAACGCGCTGCGCGACGCCGCGCTGTGGGCGATGTTCGGCGCCGCCGAAGGGCTCTCCTGGGCCGTGACGATTGGCGCGATTGATGCCGACCAGGCGAAAGCGGAATTGCGCGACGCGATTGTCGGGATGGTGGAGAGGAAATAAGCCGCAAGTGATGGAAATAGCGCCCTGTCACTGCAGGACATTTTCACTCGCCAGTCGTCTGGCTTGTTGTGCCATCCGTAGCACAAAACGGGCTATGCTGGATATAAACACAGCGTTAGGATAGCGTCATGTCATGACGTATTTTTAACCGTAACTGGCCCCGCATGTTGCTTATCAAAACGCTTTCATTGAGTTTTCTTTGTATCACCCTGCTGTCGCTTGCCGCGAGCGTCGGACGGACGTTATATCACCACGATCCGCAGGCGCAGCGAGGATGGTGGGCTGCCCGCAGCGATTCCGCCGGACTGGCCCCCGATCCCCGGAAAAACGCCGGGCTGGCGGTGGTACAGGTTTACGCCGCCCCGACCTGGGGCTGGAAAGGCGTGGTAGCGGTGCATCCGTGGATAATCTATAAGCGCGCCGGGGAAACGCACTATAACCGCTATGAAGTGATTAGCTGGGGCGCGGGTAAGAAAGTGAGACGCAACCAGAACGCGCCGGACGGCTACTGGTACGGATCGAAACCCCGCCTGCTGGCCGATCATCGTGGGGCGAAAGCCGAAGCCATGATCCCGCAGATTGAAGCGGCTATCGCCTCCTGGCCGTGGCCAGAGACCTATCGCGTCTGGCCTGGCCCAAACAGTAATACGTTTATCGCTCATATTGGCCGGGAAGTCCCGGCGCTAAAGCTGGATATGCCCGCCAACGCTATCGGTAAGGATTTCCGCTCGCTGCGCCATGTTGTTGGCTTACCGCCGTCAGGACGCGGCGTTCAGGTTTCTGTCCTGGGCGTTGCAGGGATCACACTGGGTGTGGAAGAAGGGGTTGAGGTCAACATCCTGGGGCTGAGTATGGGCGTGGATGTGTCGCCGCTTAAACTTCGACTGCCCTTTATTGGCGGGGTGGGAAGGGATAATTTGCAGAAGAACAGGGAAGGCGACGAATAAATAATAGACAAACCGTTCCATTACTTTTTTATCAGGCTTATCCGTCCCGTAAGCGATGGCTTATCGCGAAATCGCCGATGATGCTTTCGCCGCGCCCGTAAAAAAATGCGCCCGCAGGCGCATAGTGTTCAGTGCAGGCAGCACTGCTTGTATTTTTTACCGCTGCCGCAAAAACAGGGATCGTTGCGCCCCGGTTTTTGCTCGGCAACGATCGGCTGCTGCGGCTCAGGCACCGCTTGCGGCTGCGCAATCCAGTAATCGTGGAGCGCCAGCGCGGCAGGGCGGATCGCGGCAAAACGCGCTTCCATCTCTTCCGGGGAAAGCGCCTCCAGCTGCGCGAAGTTCTCTTCCTTGCCGTGCAGGGCGATGGCGTCCAGCGCGGGCTGTAAATCTTCCGGCAGCGACGACCAGTCGCTTAGCCCCACGCCGCGCAGATAGCCAAAGCACCACTCTTCAACGACGGTGAAATCCTGGCCTTCGGTCTCGCGCACGCCAAACAGCGGATCGAACTGATCGGGAAACTCCGCGAGGCGATCGGCGATATCGTTCATATGCTGGAAGCACAGCTCCATAAAACGGTTCATCTCACGCTCGTTGCTCCAGCGCGGAATGTGGTTTTGTCCGCCCCAGAGCGCCACCAGCCATTCGCTCGGCTCAATGGTTCTCGGGCCGGAAAGCACGGCGGTCAGCAGACCATCCAGCTCGGCGACATCCACAATCGAATCCTCGCTGCCATATTTTTCCAGCATCTCGTCAAGCCATTGCAGCTCTTTCTCGGTCAGCGGGCCTTCTTTCATACTGTTTCCTCCTGGGCACTTACGTTTACGACCGCGGCAGTGTACACGCTTATGACCTGATGTTAGCCATAAATCTGGCCGCAGCAGGTTTATTGGCGGGAACAGCGTCGATCTCAATACTTCAGAAACATCGATATAAAAAGAAAAATCCACGCCGGAGCGTGGATTTTAATAACGCTATCTCATGAGGGGGAATACCGCCTCATAAGGTGAAAGAGGATTAGACGTTGAACAGGAAGTTCATGATGTCGCCGTCTTTCACAATGTATTCTTTCCCTTCGGCGCGCATTTTGCCCGCTTCTTTCGCACCCTGTTCGCCTTTGTAGGTAATGAAATCGTCATAGGCGATGGTTTGCGCGCGGATAAAGCCTTTCTCGAAATCGGTATGGATCTTACCGGCCGCCTGCGGGGCAGTCGCGCCGACCGGGATGGTCCAGGCACGCACTTCTTTCACGCCAGCGGTGAAGTAGGTTTGCAGGTTCAGCAGGGAGTAGCCCGCGCGGATGACGCGGTTCAGGCCCGGCTCTTCCAGACCCAGCTCCTTCATGAACTCGTCGCGATCTTCGTCGTCGAGCTCAGCGATATCGGATTCCACCGCGGCGCACACCGGCACCACGACAGAGCCTTCTTTCTCGGCAATCTCACGCACCTGGTCCAGGAACGGGTTGTTCTCGAAACCGTCTTCGTTGACGTTCGCGATGTACATGGTCGGTTTAAGCGTCAGGAAGCTCAGGTATTTAATGAGCTCTTTCTCTTCTTTGCTCAGATCCAGCGCGCGCAGCATACCGGCGTTCTCAAGTTGCGGCAGGCATTTTTCCAGCACGGCCAGCTCAGCTTTGGCGTCTTTATCGCCGCCTTTCGCTTTCTTGGAGATACGGTGAATGGCGCGCTCGCAGGCGTCGAGATCGGAGAGCGCCAGCTCGGTATTTATAGTATCAATATCTTCCGCCGGGTTTACTTTGCCCGCGACGTGAATGATGTTGTCGTTTTCGAAGCAGCGCACCACGTGGCCGATGGCTTCGGTTTCACGAATGTTGGTCAGAAACTGGTTGCCCAGGCCTTCGCCTTTGGACGCGCCTTTCACCAGACCGGCGATATCCACGAATTCCATCGTGGTCGGCAGAATACGCTGCGGCTTCACGATCTCGGCGATTTTATCCAGACGCGGATCGGGCATAGGCACGACGCCGGTGTTCGGCTCAATGGTACAGAACGGGAAGTTCGCCGCCTCAATACCTGCTTTGGTCAGCGCATTGAACAGAGTGGATTTACCGACGTTCGGCAAGCCGACGATACCGCATTTGAATCCCATGGTTTACATTACCTTAATTGCTTGTTTATCACGGGGTTAAAATTAACCCGATGATGAGAAATGATGTTATTTGGCTATTATACACGTAACAGGCGCGCAACGGGGGAGAAATCGCCCTCGCGACGCGCCGCCGCGCGGTTTATTGCGCTTTAAAACTGTGCAGTCGATTGGTGGCTTTGGTTAAGCCATCCTGCAGCCAGATTTCGGTGCAGCGCGCCGCTTCGTCCACGGCGTCGTCAATCAGCTTTTGCTCGCTGACCGGCGGTTTGCCGAGCACAAACCCGACAACTTTGTTTTTATCGCCCGGATGACCGATACCGAGGCGTAAACGGTGAAAATTGGGGTTATTACCCAGCTTGCTGATGATGTCTTTCAGGCCGTTATGCCCGCCATGACCGCCGCCTAACTTAAATTTCGCCACGCCTGGCGGGAGATCGAGCTCATCATGCGCGACCAGGATTTCATCCGGCGCGATGCGGTAAAACGTGGCCATCGCCGCCACGGCTTTGCCGCTCAGGTTCATAAATGTGGTGGGCACCAGCAGACGCACATCGTTGCCATTAATGTTGATGCGCGAGGTATAGCCGAAAAACTTGGCTTCCTCTTTCAGCGGCGCGCGAAAGCGATCCGCCAGCAGATCCACATACCATGCGCCCGCGTTATGGCGAGTGGCGGCATATTCCGCGCCCGGATTCGCCAGCCCCACAATCAGTTTAATCGTCACGTTACTGTTCCTGAATACCTCTGTTTGCGGCGTAGTTTACTGTGGTGTCGCGCAGATCACAAAACCACGTCGCTCCGCTTAATGAAAATCAATAATCACTGACATGAATCATTAGATTTTCATTCAATTCATTGGCTTATTTGTAAAGTTTCGTCCTCAGAATGTTCATAAATGTGATCCCCGGCGCAACCCTCATACATAAGCGTTGCCTATACTTTACACATAAATCGCAGGGATACTTTCCCGCCCACCATTCCGGAGGTAACTATGAAACGCAAAAACGCGTCGTTGCTCGGCAATTTTCTGATGGGCCTGGGGTTAGTGGTTATGGTTGTCGGCGTCGCTTACTCCGTTCTTAACCAGCTGCCGCAACTTAACCTGCCGCAGTTTTTCGCGCATGGCGCGATATTAAGTATTTTTGTTGGCGCCGTACTGTGGCTGGCGGGCGCCCGCATCGGGGGCACGAACAGGTGTGCGACCGCTACTGGTGGGTGCGCCACTATGACAAACGCTGTAAGCGCAATCATCACTCCAGTTAATGCTAAACGCTGTGAAAAAAGCTCCCGCCGGTCGGGAGCTTTTTTTATGGTACGCTCTTGACCCTTACGTTACGTCAGGGCTCACCGTGGGCTTCGCAAGGGAAGAGGAGAGGCGTTATGTTGCTGCAGGTAGGTGAACTCGCGAAACGGGCCGGTCTGACGGTTCGCACGCTGCATCATTATGAAAGCCTCGGGCTGCTCATTCCCTCCGGCCGCACGGCCGCCGGCTACCGGCTCTATAACCGCGACGATATTCAACGCCTGCATCATATTCAGGCGTTGACGCGGATGGGGCTGAGTCTGGCGCAGGTGCGGGAGTGCCTGGAGAGCGGCAGCATGACGCTGCCGGAAGTCATCGACACGCAAATCACCCAGCTTAACGCCCAGCTTACGCGTACCGCGATGCTGCGCGACCGGCTGGTGGCGCTACGTGAAGGACTTCTGGCAGGCGATGAGCCGGATCTTCAGGAATGGCTTAAGACACTGGAGTTGATGACGATGTATGAGAAATGGTTTTCGCACGACGAGCTGAAGCAGCTGCCGTTTGCGCAGGAGAGTGCCGAGCGCGAGGCGCAGTGGGCCGCGCTTATCCGTGAGGCGAATGACGCGGTATTGAAAGGCATACCGGTCAGCGACCCGGCTGCGCAGGCGCTCGCTACACGCTGGATGGAAACGCTGGAGCGGGATACCGCGGGCAATCCGGCGTTTCTGACCCGCCTTAATGAAATGCATGCCGCCGAACCTGCCATGCGCGACAAAACCGGCATTACGCCCGCGATAATCGACTGGATAACGCACGCGTTTGCCGAAAGCAAACTGGCGATTTACCAGCGTTATTTAACGCCTGAGGAGTTCGCTTTTACCCGCGAGCACTATTTCGATCGCATGATGGAGTGGCCGCCGCTGGTGGCGAAGCTGCACGCCGCGGTGAAGACGCCGCTCTCGCCATCAAGCGAAGAGGCGCGCGGGATAGCGCTGCACTGGCTGACGCTGTTTTCCTCGTTTGCAGGCGATAACCCGCAGACGCAACAGAAGTTTCGGGAGGCGATGATGCGGGAGCCACATCTTTCCAAAGGCACCTGGATGACGCCGGAAACGCTCGGCTGGCTGCAACAGGCGTTTGGCGCATTGATGCAGGCGCAGGGAACTGCGCCTGCACGTTGATTTACGGCGCGGCTAACGCGGCGTCGCGATCGGGGAAGAAAGCAAGACGCCCAGGGATGGGCTGAACGCCTGCCCGCGCCAGCGTGCGCAGCGGCTGGAATTCGAGATGGCAGATGCGCAGCTCGCAGCCTTCCGGCAGACGTTCAATAAAACGTTGCAGGGCGTCGAGGCCGCCCGCATCCAGCACCGGCACCGCGTCCCACTGCATCACGATAACGCGTTTGCCTGCCGCCTGCGCCAGCAGCGGCGTAAAGACGCCTTCCGCGGCAGCGAAGAACAGCGGCCCGGTCACCCGCACGGCCAGAACATCGTCCGGTACGACGACATTCAGCGGCGCGAGCCGCGTCATGCGCGCCACCCGGCGCATAAACAGCAGGGAAGCCAGCACCACCCCGACGCTAATGGCAATCACCATGTCAAACAGCACCGTCAGCGACATGCAGATAAGCATCACGACGATGTCATCCTTCGGCGCGCGGCGCAGCAGGCCAATCACCTTATGCGCCTCGCTCATATTCCACGCCACCATCAGCAGCAGGGCCGCCATCGCCGAGAGCGGAAGCCAGGAGAGCAGCGGGGCCAGCGCCAGTAACGCTAACAGTACCAGCAGCGCATGAAACACCGCGGCGACAGGCGACGTCGCGCCCGCGCGCACGTTCGCCGCCGAACGGGCAATGGCGGCGGTGGCGGTAATGCCGCCAAAGAAAGGCGCCACCAGATTCCCCAGGCCCTGGCCGATAAGTTCGCTGTTGGCGTTGTGGCGCGTGCCGGTCATGCCGTCCAGCACCACCGCGCAGAGCAGGGATTCGATAGCGCCCAGCACCGCCATGGAAAACGCAGCGGGCAGTAGCGCGCGCAGCGCATCAAGGCTCAGCGTAAACGAAGACCCGGGCAGATCCCAGGGGAGCACCAGCTGCGGCAACAGCGGCGGGATACCGCTGCCCTGGGTGCCGTCCGCCAGCAAATAGTGAAAACGCGATCCGATGGTCGCGACATTGCCGCCCAGCAGATGGACGATGCCCATCACCGCACAGCCCGCCAGCAGCGCGGGTAAATGCCCCGGCAGACGAATGCCCAGACGCGGCCAGATAATCAGTGTGCCCAGCGTAACGATGCCGATCGCCGCATCGCCAGGATTCAGACCGGGCAGGGCCACCGCCAGCGCCGCTACTTTCGGCAGGTAATGCTCCGGCATATGGGCGATTTCCAGGCCGAAGAAATCTTTGATCTGCATGGTGGCGATGGTGATGCCGATCCCGGAGGTAAAGCCCAGCGTGACCGGCAGCGGAATGTATTCGATCAACCGCCCGAAGCGCGCCAGGCCGAACAGCACCAGAAAGACGCCGGAGAGCAGCGTCGCCACCAGCAGCCCTGAAAGCCCGAACTGTTGGGCGACGGGGTACAGAATAACCACGAACGCGGCGGTTGGCCCCGAGACGCTGTAGCGCGAGCCGCCGCTCAGCGCGATGACAATGCCTGCAATCGCAGAGGTATAAAGACCATACTGCGGCGGCACGCCGCTGCCGATAGCCAGCGCCATGGCAAGCGGGATGGCGATAATGCCGACGGTGATGCCGGCAATCAGGTCGCGGCTCAGCCGGGAAACGGTATATTTTTCACGCCAGCAGGCATCCACCAGCGCGCGGAGAGGAAGAATTTGCGAGAGATACTGTGTGTTCACGATACTTCATCCATGAGTTCACCATCATGTAAATAAATATAAGACGGCGAATACATAAATCATACAAATAAAACAAAAGAATAAAAAAACCCGCCGGGGCGGGTTTTTAAGCACAGTCCGATTAATGTTCGAACATGGCGGAGATAGATTCTTCGTTGCTGATACGACGAATCGCTTCGGCCAGCATACCGGAGAGGGTCAGCGTGCGAACGTTCGGCAGCGCTTTGATCTCGTCAGCCAGCGGAATGGTGTCGCAAACCACCACTTCATCAATCACGGAGTTGCGCAGGTTGTTCACCGCGTTACCGGAGAAGATCGGGTGCGTGGCGTAGGCGAAAACGCGTTTTGCGCCGCGCTCTTTCAGCGCTTCAGCCGCTTTGCACAGCGTGCCGCCGGTATCGATCATGTCATCAACCAGCACGCAGTCGCGGCCTGCGACGTCACCGATGATGTGCATCACCTGAGAGACGTTAGCGCGCGGACGACGTTTGTCGATGATAGCCATGTCGGTATCGTTGAGCAGTTTAGCGATGGCGCGGGCGCGCACGACGCCGCCGATGTCCGGAGAAACCACAATCGGGTTATCCAGGTTCTGCTGCAGCATATCTTCCAGCAGAATCGGGCTGCCGAAGACGTTATCTACCGGCACATCGAAGAAGCCCTGAATCTGTTCTGCGTGCAGGTCCACAGTGAGAACGCGGTCAACCCCTACGCTGGACAGGAAATCCGCCACCACTTTCGCGGTAATAGGCACACGCGCGGAACGCACGCGACGATCCTGACGAGCATAACCAAAGTAAGGAATAACGGCGGTAATACGACCTGCGGAAGCGCGGCGCAGGGCGTCGACCATCACAACCAATTCCATCAGGTTGTCGTTGGTGGGGGCACAAGTGGACTGGATGATGAAAATATCACCACCGCGTACATTTTCATTAATTTGTACGCTGACTTCGCCGTCGCTAAAGCGACCGACAGCAGCGTCGCCGAGGGAAGTGTACAGGCGGTTGGCAATACGTTGTGCTAGTTCCGGGGTGGCGTTACCAGCAAAAAGCTTCATATCAGGCACGAGAAGAACCTCAGGCATGCGTCCAGTGGTGGATGGCGGCGCCGCAAAACGCGACAGGAAGCAGGTTCGCCATCCAGGCGGTGTATTTAAAGAGCATGGCGCAACGTCTGGAACAGGGGTGACGTTGTCACCAGGACTCAGTTTGCCCGGCGATGGCTTGCTGTAACGGGGAGTGGTTAACGCCTCGCGCAACAAAACCCTTCAACCATTCCGGGGCTTTCTTAAGCACCCGGCGGGCCTCGGATTCGGTGTCAAATTCAGCAAACACACAAGCTCCGGTGCCGGTCAGGCGCGACGGCGCGTATTCTAACAGCCAGGAAAGCGCGGCATCAACCTCACGAAAACGTTTTCTTGCGATATGCTCGCAATCGTTGTGAAATTCACATTTCAGCAACGTTTCCATTGACCGGACGGGCGTATCGCGCGTGAGCTCCGGATCGCCGAAAATTACCGGCGTCGGAATGCTCACGCCCGGGTGCGCCACCAGATACCATTTCTCGGCCGGGCTGGCGGGCGTCAGCAGTTCGCCCACCCCTTCGGCGAAGGCGGCGCGGCCGCGCGTAAACACTGGCACGTCAGCGCCGAGCTGCACGCCAAAGCGCGCCAGTTCATCTTCGTTAAAGCCGGTCTGCCAGAGATGGTTGAGCGCCACCAGAACCGTCGCGGCGTTGGATGAACCGCCGCCGAGTCCGCCGCCCATCGGTAAGCGCTTCTCCACGCCCAGATCGGCGCCAGCGCCCTCCGGCAGCCGCCCGGTCTTTCGGGCGTTCTCCATGAGGAGCCTTGCTGCGCGCACGATGAGATTGTCGTCTTCCGCCACGCCGTCGACCGGCGTCACCAGCCGAAGCTGACCGTCCTGGCGCGGCGCGATCAGCACCGTGTCGCCGTAGTCGAGAAACTGAAACAGCGTCTGTAAATTGTGGTAGCCGTCGTCACGACGGCCAGTGATATACAAGAAAAGATTAAGCTTCGCCGGAGAAGGCCAACGGGTCATTATTTAACAATCCAGTTATCCATTTTGAGCTTGATGCGCTGGTCGCCTTCGCGCAGCTCCAGATTAGACGGCATGGCGGGCTGGGTTTTGGTGTCATAACCGCCATACACCACTTTCCAGGTTTTGCCGTTCTGGGTGTAGTTCACTTCGCGTAAGCGATATTGATCGTCGAGCGAGTAATCGGTCGCGTCGCCCGGCAGGCCGACAATCCACTGGCGCAGGCTGTTAAGTGGAATCGGCATGCCGGTCAGCTTGCCGATCATCTCTTCCGCGTCCGTTGCCTGGTAGTGCTTGCCCTTGTTATCCACCAGTTCCACCGTACCCGGCTTCGCGTTCAGCTCAAGCTCGGTGCTGCCGAGCGGATTGGTGAGCAGCAGGCGATAGTTTTCTTTGCCAGTCTGCTGCCAGAAGAAACGCGCGTAGACTTTCTGCTGATCGGAAAGATAGGCGAAGGCGCCGCGGGTCTGGAACTGAGCGAGGTTTTGCACCTGCTGTTGATGCTGCCGCCACTGGGGGGCGTCGGGGCTTTTGCCAGGACCTTGCGGGGCGTGGCTGACACAGGCGGTCAGCACCAGGCTCGCCAGCGGGGCGAGAGACCAAAAACGCACAGAAGAAATCGCCATAACAGGAACAAATCCTTGATGTTGATTGAGGTTATAACCCTTCATGCTAGCGTCAGGGGCTGAGGGCGTCTATGGTCTAGTTGTCTTAAATCATGAAACTGCCTATTACTCCAAAAGAGGCGGTTCTCTTTTATTGACCTTACGCATCCTGTATGATGCGCACAGCAAACCTTATCAACGCTGGTACTATTCCCGCTCCATGACCCTGTTAGCTCTCGGCATCAACCACAAGACGGCTCCTGTTTCGCTGCGAGAACGCGTGACGTTTTCGCCGGATACGCTCGACCAGGCGCTGGAAAGCCTGCTGTCGCAGCCGATGGTGCAGGGCGGCGTGGTGCTCTCGACGTGCAACCGTACCGAGCTTTACCTCAGCGTTGAGGAACAAGACAACCTGCACGACAAACTCGTGCGCTGGCTGTGCGACTATCATCATCTTGATGAAGAAGAGGTGCGCAACAGCCTTTACTGGCACCACGATAACGACGCTGTCAGCCATCTGATGCGCGTCGCCAGCGGTCTCGATTCGCTGGTGCTGGGCGAGCCCCAAATTTTAGGCCAGGTGAAAAAAGCGTTCGCCGATTCCGGCCGCGGCCATGCTAATGCCAGCGAGCTGGAACGCATGTTCCAGAAATCCTTCTCCGTCGCCAAGCGCGTACGCACCGAAACCGATATCGGCGCCAGCGCCGTGTCGGTGGCGTTCGCCGCCTGTACGCTGGCGCGGCAGATTTTCGAATCGCTCTCAACGGTCACCGTGATGCTGGTCGGCGCGGGCGAAACCATCGAGCTTGCCGCCCGTCACCTGCGTGAACACAACGTGCAGAAAATGATCATCGCCAACCGTACCCGTGAGCGCGCCCAGCGCCTGGCGGATGAAGTCGGCGCGGAGGTCATCGGGCTTGGCGATATCGACGAACGTTTAAAAGACGCGGATATCATCATTAGCTCCACCGCAAGCCCGCTGCCGATTATCGGCAAAGGCATGATGGAGCGCGCGCTGAAGGCCCGTCGCAACCAGCCGATGCTGCTGGTGGATATCGCCGTACCGCGCGATGTCGAGCCGGAAGTGGGCAAGCTTGCCAACGCCTATCTCTACAGCGTCGACGATCTCCAGAGCATCATCCAGCATAACCTGGCGCAGCGTAAAGCGGCAGCGGTGCAGGCGGAGTCTATCGTCGAGCAGGAAGCCTGCGAATTTATGGCCTGGCTGCGCGCCCAGAGCGTCAGCGAGACCATCCGTGAATATCGCGCCCAGGCCGAGCAGGTGCGCGAAGAGCTCACCAGCAAAGCCCTGGCGGCGCTGCGCACCGGCGGCGACGCCGAAGCCATCATGCAGGATCTGGCGCGCAAGCTGACCAACCGCCTGATCCACACCCCAACCAAATCTCTTCAGCAGGCTGCCCGTGACGGGGATGATGAACGCCTGCATATTCTGCGCAACAGCCTCGGGCTGGAGTAGCACAACACAATTCTAATTACAGGGTGATCTACCGCCTATGAAGCCTTCTATCGTTGCCAAACTGGAAGCCTTGCAGGAGCGTCATGAAGAAGTTCAGGCTCTGCTGGGCGATGCGGGTACGCTTGCCGATCAGGAGCGTTTTCGCGCTCTGTCGCGCGAATATGCCCAGCTGAGCGACGTTTCGCGCTGTTTCCTTGAATGGCGCCAGGTCCAGGAAGATATGGAAACCGCGCGCCTGATGCTAAGCGACCCGGAAATGCGCGATATGGCGCAGGACGAGCTGCTGGAAGCCAAAGCGAAAGGCGAAGCGCTGGAGCAGGAGCTTCAGTTACTGTTGCTGCCCAAAGATCCGGATGATGAACGTAATGCCTACGTGGAAGTGCGCGCGGGCACTGGCGGCGATGAAGCCGCGCTGTTCGCAGGCGATCTGTTCCGCATGTACAGCCGTTACGCTGAATCGCGCCGCTGGCGTGTGGAGATCATGAGCGCCAGCGAAGGCGAGCATGGCGGCTATAAAGAAGTGATTGCCAAAATCAGCGGCGAGGGCGTCTACGGGCGGCTCAAGTTTGAATCCGGCGGGCATCGCGTACAGCGCGTCCCGGCGACCGAATCTCAGGGCCGTATTCATACCTCCGCCTGCACCGTGGCGGTGATGCCGGAGCTGCCGGAAGCCGAGCTGCCGGACATCAATCCGGCGGATCTGCGTATCGATACCTTTCGCTCCTCCGGCGCGGGCGGTCAGCACGTTAACACCACCGATTCCGCCATTCGAATCACCCACCTGCCGACCGGCATTGTGGTGGAGTGCCAGGATGAGCGTTCGCAGCATAAAAACAAAGCCAAAGCGCTGGCGGTGCTGGGCGCGCGCATCCATGCCGCGGAAGCGGCCAAACGCCAGCAGGCGGAAGCCTCCACGCGCCGCAACCTGCTGGGCAGCGGCGATCGCTCTGATCGCAACCGCACCTATAACTTCCCACAGGGCCGCGTGACCGATCACCGCATCAACCTGACGCTCTACCGTCTCGACGAAGTGATGGAAGGCAAGCTGGACGCGCTCATTGAGCCGATTATCCAGGAGCATCAGGCCGATCAGCTGGCGGCGCTGGCTGAGCAGGAGTAATGGAATATCAGCAGTGGCTGAAACAGGCCATCCATCGTCTCACTGAAAGCGAATCGCCACGCCGCGATGCGGAGATCCTGCTGGGGTTTGTGACCGGCAGGACGCGCACGTTTATCCTCGCCTTCGGCGAAACCGCGCTGACTGACGATGAACTCGCGCGGCTCGAAACTCTGCTGGCGCGCCGCGCCGCGGGCGAGCCGGTGGCGTATCTCATCGGCCAGCGTGAATTCTGGTCGTTGCCGCTGGAAGTGTCCACGGCAACGCTTATCCCCCGTCCCGATACTGAATGTCTGGTGGAGCAGGCGCTGGCGCGTCTGCCCGCGACGGCGTGCCGCATTCTCGATCTCGGCACCGGCACCGGCGCGATTGCGCTGGCGATCGCCTCCGAGCGGCCGGACTGCCACGTCACCGCGCTGGATGTCATCCCCGAGGCCGTCGAGCTTGCTAAACGCAACGCGCAGCGGCTCGGCATCGATAACGTCACGGTTTTGCAAAGCCACTGGTTTTCCGCGCTGACGGACGTGCGTTTTTCGCTTATCGTCAGCAATCCGCCGTATATTGACGGCGACGATCCGCATCTGACGCAGGGCGACGTGCGTTTCGAACCGAAAAGCGCGCTGGTGGCGGAAAACGCCGGCCTGGCGGATCTTAAAACGCTGATTGTCGGGGCGCGGCATTTCCTTGAAGATAACGGCGGGTTATTGCTGGAGCATGGCTGGCAGCAGGGCGGGGCGGTGCGCGAACTTTTTGAGCGCGCGGGCTATCAGGGTGTTGAAACCTGCCGCGATTACGGCGGTAATGAACGTCTGACGCTGGGACACTATCGCAACACACAGGAGTAAGGCAGCATGGCCGCTTATTTTGCAGTAAAACACTTACATATTCTGACGGTGGTCATTTCCATCAGTCTGTTTATTTTGCGCTACTGGTGGCAGTACCGCAGCTCGCCGATGTCCTCAAAGCGCTGGGTGCGCATTGTGCCGCACGTCAACGATACCGTATTGCTCGGCAGCGGCGTGGCGCTGGTGCTGATCACGCATTTTTATCCGTTCACCCCGCAGGGCGCGTGGCTGACTGAAAAACTCTTTGGCGTTATCATCTACATCGTTTTAGGCTTTATCGCGCTCGGGCGTCGCCCGCGCAGCCAGCAGGTCCGCTGGATTGCTTTCCTGCTTGGGCTGGTGGTGCTCTACATCATCGTGAAACTCGCCACCACCAAAATACCGCTATTGGGGTTGATATGAAGTCGTTGGCCGATTTCCAATTTAACAACGCGCCGCTCTGTGACGGCATGATTCTGGTATCACAGCATATCCGCGACGATTTTCCGGCGCAGGACGTTTACGACCAGCTCGAAAGCCTGGTGCGGCTGGCTCGCGAAGAGATCTGCGAAGGCTCGCATCAGGATACGCAGCTTGAGCGCCTGTTGGAGCTGTTTTACGGCGAGTGGGGCTTTAGCGACGCGCGCGGCGTTTACCGCCTGTCTGACGCGCTGTGGCTGGATAAGGTGCTGAAAAAGCGCCAGGGCAGCGCGGTCTCTCTCGGGGCTATCCTGCTGTGGATCGCCGGGCGTCTTGATATTCCGCTGATGCCGGTGATTTTCCCGACGCAGCTCATCCTGCGCGCCGACTGGATGGATGGCGAAATGTGGCTCATCAATCCGTTTAACGGCGAAACGCTGGATGAACATACGCTCGAAGTGTGGCTCAAAGGCAACATCAGCCCGGTGGCCGAACTCTATATGGACGATCTCGAAGAGTCTGAACACAGCCTGGTTATCCGCAAGCTGCTCGATACGCTGAAATCGGCGCTGATGGAAGAGCGGCAGATGGAGCTTGCGCTGCGCGCCAGCGAAGCGCTGCTGGAGTTCAACCCGGAAGATCCGTATGAAATCCGCGACCGCGGACTGATTTACGCCCAGCTCGACTGCGAGCACGTGGCGCTCAATGATTTAAGCTATTTTGTGGAGCAGTGCCCGGAAGATCCAATCAGCGAGATGATTCGGGCGCAGATTAACTCTATTTCGCACAAGCAGATTACCCTGCACTAAGCGCGGCGTGTACCGATTTACACAGGATAAAGGCGATAATATGAAACAAAAAGTGGTTAGCATTGGCGATATCAACGTAGCGAACGATCTGCCGTTCGTCCTGTTTGGCGGCATGAACGTGCTGGAATCGCGCGATCTGGCGATGCGCATCTGTGAGCACTACGTCACGGTGACCCAGAAGCTCGGCATTCCTTACGTTTTCAAAGCGTCTTTTGATAAAGCCAACCGCTCGTCCATTCACTCCTACCGTGGCCCGGGCCTCGAAGAAGGGATGAAAATCTTCCAGGAGCTGAAACAGACCTTTGGCGTGAAAATCATCACCGACGTGCACACCGCCGAGCAGGCCCAGCCGGTTGCGGATGTGGTGGACGTTATCCAGTTACCGGCCTTCCTGGCGCGCCAGACCGATCTGGTTGAAGCGATGGCGAAAACCGGCGCGGTTATCAACGTGAAGAAACCGCAGTTCATCAGCCCCGGCCAGATCGGCAACATCGTCGATAAATTCAAAGAGGGCGGTAACGACCAGGTGATCCTGTGCGATCGCGGCACCAACTTTGGTTATGACAACCTGGTGGTCGACATGCTGGGCTTTGGCGTGATGAAGAAAGTGTCTGGCAACGCGCCGGTGATTTTTGACGTGACCCACGCGCTGCAGTGCCGCGACCCGTTCGGCGCTGCGTCCAGCGGTCGTCGCGCCCAGGTGACGGAGCTTGCCCGCGCGGGTATGGCGACCGGCATCGCGGGTCTGTTTATCGAAGCGCACCCGGACCCGGAACACGCGAAATGCGACGGCCCGTCCGCGCTGCCGCTGGCGAAGCTTGAGGCGTTCCTCACGCAGATCAAAGCTATCGACGATCTGGTGAAAAGCTTCCCGGAACTCGATACCGAGAATTGATCGGCCCGACCGTAAAAAGAAAAACCCCGCGATGCGGGGTTTTTTTATGGGCGTGACGAGGCGGGTGCGCTGCGCTTACCCTCCCTACGAAAACATATTTAGCCTCTTATTGTAGGATGGGTAAGCGCAGCGCACCCACCATAACCCCTACGCGAAAATCGTCATCAGATAGGCCGCGAACAGCGCCAGATGCGCGCTGCCGTTCAATACATTCGTGCGCCCGGTGGAAAACGAAATCTGGCACAGCATCAACGCTGCGAGCATCACCACCATCTCCGGCGCGCCGAGCGCGAAATGGAGATCGTTGCCGGTCAGAATCGCGATAATCGTCACTGTCGGCACCGTCAGCGAAATGGTCGCCAGCACCGAGCCAAAAAAGAGATTCATCGCGCGCTGCACCTGATTATTCAGCACCGCTTTCAGCGCGCCCAGGCCTTCCGGCGAGAGAATAAGCAGCGCCACCAGGAAACCGGTAAACGACACCGGCGCGTTAAGATGGCTTAACAGCGCTTCCAGCGGGTTGGCGTTCATCTTGGTGACCGCTATCACCGCAATCAGATGCACAATCAGCCAGACCGCGTGCCACAGGCTGCTGTGCGCCGACGGTTTCCCGTGGTGCGGGTCGTCGCCTTCGTCTTCATGTTCGTAGACAAACAGGCTCTGGTGCGTTTTGGTCTGGATCAGCAAAAACACGCCGTACATCGCCGCCGAGATAGCCGCCACCAGCAGCGACTGCCCGGTAGAGAAGTTGCCGCCCGGCAGCGCCATCGGGAAGACCAGCACAATCACCGCAAGCGGGAAGAGGGCAATCAGATACTGTTTAATACCGAAGAGATTCACATACTGCGTGGCGAATTTTCGCCCGCCCAGCAGCAGCGCCACGCCCACCAGACCGCCGGTAACAATCATGATTATCGAATAAAGCGTATCGCGCATCAGCGTCGGCGCGGCGTCGCCGGTAGCCATTAACGCTGAGATCAGGCTCACTTCGAGGATAACGACTGACAGGCTCAGAATCAGCGACCCGTACGGTTCGCCAAGGCGGTGCGCCAGCACATCCGCGTGGCGCACCACGCTAAACGCGCTGCTGAGGATCCCCACCAGCGCCAGCGCGTTGATGCCGACAATCACTGGCAGCGACTGGCTGGAACCCCAGAACGCCAGCACCGCCAGCGCTAATACCGGGAAAATGAGAGAAGACTCCTTATGGCGGGTCTTCACCGCCTCATGGCTCGTTTTGGTCACGTTAATTCTCCAGAGAAGCAGGTCATTATCATTATAGTGAGGAGGAAGGCTGACCGTAAAACTACCAAAAAACGCGCTGTCATGAGGGTTTATTTACGAATTTTTACGGCTATGCGCTAATTTTTCATTAAGTTAGCCAAAAATCGCAGTTTTATTGAGAATCCATTTATCAAACAGGGCATTGTGAATAAACCATTTACGCTTCGCTTGCGGCTGGCGCGCTGTCCGATTGTGTTCCACACTTATCTTTTGGCCAGTAAAGGAGCGTAGCGATGCCCTATTCCTCCAGAACCGATTTACCCGATAACGTGCGTAACGTCCTCCCGGCGCACGCGCAGGATATCTATAAAGAGGCGTTCAACAGCGCCTGGGATCAATATAAAGACGAGGACGACCGGCGCGGCGATGCCAGTCGGGAAGAGACGGCGCATCGCGTCGCCTGGGCCGCCGTTAAACATGAGTACGAAAAGGGCGATGACGACAAATGGCATAAGAAAAAATAATGCTTAGTTAATCGCCTGATTCCTCTCCATCTTTATCTTTATCTCCGCGTATGGCGCGGGGACAGATAAGTTTTTTGTCGGTCGAAAACGCCGCTGCGGTCTTGTCAGCGGCGCGTTAATCCCCTATCGTCACCCCGTAATTGCTTTCTGATTGAGCGATAAAAAGATTCTGAAAGCGCTTAAAATCGCAGGGAAGCAGCCGTGGTGGAGGTAGAAGGTGTTAACACGTGATTTCTTAATGACAGCAGACTGTAAGACGGCTTTCGGAGCCATTGAGGAATCGTTACTGTGGACGCCAGAGCAGCGGGCGGCGTCACTGGCCGCCACGCTCGCCTGTCGTCCTGAAAACGAACCGGTCTGGATTTTTGGTTACGGGTCCCTGATGTGGAACCCGGCAATGGTGTTTGAAGAGCGCTGCGCCGCGACCCTCAGCGGCTGGCACCGCGCGTTCTGCCTGCGGCTCACCGCCGGGCGCGGCAGCGCCTGCAAGCCAGGGCGCATGCTGGCGCTGAAAGAGGGCGGCGCCACGACTGGCGTCGCGTATCGTCTGCCCGAGGCGGAGCTTGAAACCGAACTGACGCTGCTGTGGAAGCGCGAGATGATCACCGGCTGTTACCTGCCCGGCTGGTGCAAACTCACGCTCGATGATGGCCGCACCGTGCACGCGCTGGTCTTTATCATGGACCCGAGCCACCCGCTGTATGAAGCCGACACCCGTCCCGCGACCATCGCGCCGCTTATCGCCCGCGCGAGCGGCCCGCTTGGCACGAATGCGCAATATCTCTTCTCGCTGGAGCAGGAGCTGAAAAAGCTCGGCATGTGTGAAGCGTCGCTGGATGCGCTTGCGTCTGAAGTGCGCGCCTGTCAGGCGCAAGATGATGGTGAGAGCGGCGATCTGCAACCGCATTTCGCCTGAAAAAACCCCGGCGGGTGCCGGGGAGAATGGTCAGGCCGGAACGTAGCTGATGGAGTGCTCCAGCGTCTGGCTGTGACTGTCGATAAGCACATCCCAGAGACCGCTGTAAGGCACGCTGATATACGCGCTGTTGCGGTTCTGCACGCTCAGAATATCCGCACCGGCACGCTTAGCGCGCTCGCCGGCGTTCATTAAATGGATGTGGCAGTTCGCTGAACAGCGCACCACTACCGTGTCTCCGCCAAACAATTTCAGGCTTGCTTTTACCCGCGCCATTTTTAACCCCTCTGTCAATGATAAAACCTGTCAGGACAGCCTTTCGTACGTGAGGCTGTTCACAAAACCTGTCGGAAATAACACCAAAGAGGGAGGCGGGGAATGCTGATTTTGATCAAAAAATGCGGTCACAATACGATATTCATCACATTGTTCGCCAAAGCGGGGAGCAGGCGCGCGGAAAATGTCTGAATGCGCGCCTGCGCCTGATTAAATGCGGAAATGGCCGGCGGTCTGGGCGAGTTCTCCCGCCTGGCCCTGCAACGCGCCCGCGGCGGCGGCGGACTGCACCACCAGCTCGGCGTTCTGCTGCACCATCTGATCGAGTTGCACCACCGCGTGGTTAATCTCCTGGATGCCTTTCATCTGCTCGCTGGTGGCGACCGTGATTTCACGCATGATCCCGGAAACATTGCTGATGCTGCTGACTATCTCTTCCATCGATTCCCCCGCGAGGCGAACGTAGCGCGAGCCGGTCGCGACGCTCTGGGTCGTGGAGTCGATAAGCGATTTAATCTCTTTCGCCGCCTGGGCGCTGCGGCTGGCGAGGTTACGCACTTCGCCCGCCACCACCGCGAAGCCGCGGCCCTGTTCGCCTGCGCGCGCGGCTTCCACCGAGGCGTTCAGCGCCAGGATATTGGTCTGGAAAGCGATGCCGTCGATGACGCTGGTGATATCGCCGATTTTCGCCGAGGCGCTTTCAATCAACTGCATGGTGGAGATAGCTCTGGACACCACCTCACCGCCGCGCGAGGCGGCATCCGTCGCGCTCTGCGCCTGGCTGTTGGCCTGCGCCGCCGCATCGGTGGAGTTGGCGACCGACGCGGTTATCTCTTCGACGGCGCTCGCCGTCTCACGCAAGCTGGAGGCAGCCTGCTCGGTGCGCCCGGAGAGATCCTGGTTCCCGGCCGCGATTTCATTCGCCGCCACTTTCACCGAGGCGCTGGCGTCGCGCAGCTGGCCCATCACGCCTGAGAGCTTGTCGCAGAAGGCGTTAAAGGCATGGGCTATCTGCGCCACTTCGTCACGGCCATCTTCCGGCAGGCGCTGCGAAAGATCGTTGGTGCCGCTGCTGATAGCCACCAGCGCGTCGCGGATCATCAGCAGGCGTTTTAACAGCTTTGTGACCAGGAAATGCATCAGCGCGCCGGTAATCAACAGCAGCACCAGCACGGAAATAGCCGAGGTGTTGAGCAGGGCGCGCATGCCGGACGTCGCGTCGTTTTCATCCAGCGCGATGACCAGATACCACTGGGTGCCCGGCACCGGCGTCGCCAGCAAGGCTTTTTGCGCGCCGCCGATATCGCCTTCCAGCGCCGTATCGCTCGCTTTCAGTTCGCTGAACGCGACGCCCGACACTGCCTTATCAAAGGGCTTTGACGTCAGCGCAGGATCTTTCGCCGCAATCAGCGTGCCGTCGTCGTTTACCAGCAGCCCGCTGCTGTTTTCAGTGGGGTGAATGCTGCGCACGTTAGCGATAACGCTGTCCATGGAGAGATCGCCCGCGACGACCGCCGCAATCGCGCCGTTTTGCTTCACCGGCACCGCGAATGTCACCACCAGCTTGCCGGTTCCGGCATCCACATAAGGCGCGGTAACCACCGGCGCATCGGCTTTCACCGCCTGCTGATACCACGGGCGAATGGTCGGATCGTAATCCGCCGGCACGCCTTCCGGGTTAGAGAATTTCGCGGTTTTGGCGGCGTAACCGACGTAGACGTTCATAAAGCCGCCCGCTTTCGCCATCTGCGTAAAGACCGGCACCGGATCGGCGCCCAGCGCGACGGTATCCAGCGACTGGATCATGGCGATTTTACCGCTGACCCAGTCGCCGATCGCCAGGTTATGGCTGGCGCTGGTGCTGCGCAGCGTATTCAGGCTCGCCTGCTGATTATCCAGCCGGGTGACCTGGTAGTTCATGATGGTGTTCAGTAACAGCGCACCGACCAGGCAGCCGGCGGTGGCTGCGATGATGCGCGCGCGAATGGACGTTAACATAGGCGTATACCCTGCTGTGTGTTGTGTAAGTGTTGTGTGTCGGGACGAGCGTGTTGTTATGGGTTTTAAGTAAAATATCGGCACACGGGGCAGGGACTTGATGGGCAACGCAGGTGAATAAGAAAATATTATTACACCTGCGTAATTATCAGAAGGTCAGGACTTTGTCGGCCTCCAGCGTCCACTGGGCCAGTTCCACCAGCGTGCCGATTTCCACACCCTCAATCAGCGGCAGCGCGCTCACGCCGCGTCCGTCGGCGCAGGTCTTGCACAGCTTCACCGGGACGTTCTGCGCGGTGAGGATCTCCAGCATCTGCTGCACGTTATACCCCTCGGCGGGCTTCTGGCCGCGCAGACCTGCGGTGACGGCATCTGACATCAAAAACAGCTTCAGCGCGGGGGCCTGCGGCTGGTCGCGCAGCGCGATGGCAAGACGCAGGCTGTTAAACAGCGATTCGCTGCCGTAAGCCGCGCCGTTGGCGATAATCACGATCTTTTGCATCCGGAACTCCTTTGCCATGACGGCATAGTTATTGCTTGGTTCCTGTAAAGGCGATAACAGGAGAATGAGCGATGGCAATACCCGCGACATCCTTGCAGGACGCGCAGGCGTGGTTTCGTTTCGCCCGGGAGAGAAAACGCAGCCAACTGGAGGCGTGGTCGGGCGTCGGCGACTGGGTCAGCCAGATAAGCCATCTGGTGCATATGCTACAGCGCGAGCGCGGCGCGTCCAACATCTGGCTCTGTTCCGGCGGGCAGCTTTTCGCGCGCGAACGCGCCTTTTGCGTGACAGAAACCGACCAGCGCGCGGCGCAATTTCGCGCCGTCCCTGTGCCGCTCGCCGCCGCAGGCAGCCTGCTTTCCTGGCGCATGGCCTGCGCGCTCTGGCAGCTTGAGCAGTTGCCTGCGCTTCGCGCGCGCATTCTCGCCCGTGAGGTGGAGCCCGGCGAGGCGATGGATCATTTTAATCTCACTATCCGGTATCTGCTGGATCTGGTGCCGGAGGCGAGCGAAAGCGTCGATGAAGCGTCGCTTGCCCGCGCGCTGACAGCGCTCTACAGCTTTATGCAGGGCAAGGAGCTGGCAGGCCAGGAGCGCGCCACCGGCGCTATCGGCTTTACGCAGGGGGCGTTTAGCGAGCCGCTGCGCCAGCGGCTGGCGGATCGTATTGACGGGCAGCAGCGCTGTTTCGAGACGTTTTTATCGCTCGCCAGCGCCGGGATCCGCGACCGTTTCTACCGTGACGGCGAAGCCACGCGCGAGCTGGAGCAATTGCGGCGTCTCGCCTGTACGCGGCTGCCGGCCGATGATGACAACCGCGCGCGGGCGGTGCGCTGGTTTGCGCTGCAAACCACACGGCTGGACGCGCTGCGCGATATCGAAGAGGCGCTGATTGCCGCGCTGCTTGCCGAGGCTTGCAGGCTGCTGGCGCAAGAGACAAGTAGCGAAGCGCCGGAAACGGCGCTGGCCTGCCGCGCGCCTTTGCATGACGAGCCGCAGACCCCGGCGCTTGAGCGTCATCTGCTGCCGCTGGTGCGCCAGCAGGCCCGCGAGGTGGAATCGTTGACGCGCCAGCTCGCCTCGCTGCAGGCGAATCTTGAGGAGCGCAAGCTTATCGATCGCGCCAAAAGCTTGCTGATAAGCCATCAGCAGCTCAGCGAGGAGCAGGCGTGGCACCAGTTGCGTAAGCTCGCGATGGATCAAAACAAACGGATGGTGGAGATTGCCGAGGCGATGCTGGCGGTCGCCCAGCTCTGGCCTGTAACCCCAAAGGAGTAGCTGCACAGCAAGCGGGCATTTTGTGCATGGAAATGGGGCAGCGCGGGGGAGTTGCGCGGTGCGTTTTGGCGATGTCACTGGCGGGTGCTGCGCTGCGCTTACCCGCCCTACAAAAGAGACCTAACTGCATTCGTCGGATGACGTAGGGTGGGTAAGCGCAGCGCACCTACCATCAGGATTACATCTTTTCCTTCAGGCTGAGGGAGATATATACACGACCGGTGAACATGTTCCGTTCGCCATAATCTCACCTTTATATGAGCGCTCCCCTGACGCGAACGTGCAAAGGGGGCTCGCCGCCGCCCCCTTTGCAATCCCGGCTCCCGGCGGAAAATCGCCCCGTTGGGGCGATTTTTTTTAGCCGGAGCAAAACCACCGGATTTGACCATATCTCCTGTGTAGGGCGGGTAAGCGAAGCGCACCCGCCACGGTACTCACCCTAAAACCTGGCACACCTCTTGCTTAATAAACCCTGACAAACATTTCCCGGCGGCTCGCCAACGGCGGCGGGCAGACCGGAAAGGATAAAGGCGTCCTGCAATGTCTTCGGACATTGGCGGACGCCTTTTTTATTTTCAGGAGCAGCCATGAGCGATTCATCCTTTTCTCTTTCCCGCCGCCGCCTGTTGCAGGCCGGGGCCGCGTTGGGCGGGGCAATGCTGTTACCGGGGCTGATGGGCAGCGTGTGGGCCGCGGGCTCGGACAAACCCGAGCTTGAGACCGTGCGCGTCGGTTTCATTCCGCTTACCGACTGCGCGCCGGTGGTTATGGCCGCCCTCAAAGGCTTCGATAAAAAATATGGCATTCGCATCCTGCCCAGCAAAGAGGCGAGCTGGGCGGCGGTGCGCGACAAACTGGTCTCCGGCGAGCTCGACGCCGCCCATGCGCTCTACGGTCTGATCTACGGGCTGGAGCTCGGCATCGCCGGTAAGGCGCAGCCGATGGCGAACCTGATGACGCTCAACCAGAACGGCCAGGCGATTTCGCTCAGCGCCGATCTCCTGGAGAAAGGCATCACCACGCCCGACGCGCTGAAAAAACGGATCGCCGCAAGCGAGCCTGGCGCTTACACCTTCGCCCATACCTTTCCGACCGGCACCCACGCCATGTGGCTGTACTACTGGCTGGCGGCGGCGGGCATCCATCCCTTTAACGATGTGCGCACCGTGGTGGTGCCGCCGCCGCAAATGGTGATGAACATGCGCATCGGCAATATGGTCGGCTTCTGTGTTGGCGAGCCGTGGAACGCCCGCGCCATCAACGACCGCATCGGGTTTACCGCCGCCACCTCGCAGTCCATCTTCCCGGATCATCCGGAAAAAGTGCTCGGCACACGCCGCCTGTGGGTGGAGCAGAACCCGAATACCGCCCGCGCGCTCACCGCCGCCGTGCTGGAGGCCGCCCGCTGGATAGACGTCTCGGACGATAACCGCCGCGAAACCGCCCTGGTGCTGGCGAAACGCGCATACCTCAACACCAAAGCGCAATACGTCACGCCGCGCATGCTCGGCGAGTATGACGACGGCGCCGGAAAGCGCTGGCAGGACCCGCACGGTATGCGCTTCTTCCGCGACGGCGAAGTGAGCTACCCCTGGCACTCCGACGGCATGTGGTTCTTAACGCAGTTCCGCCGCTGGGGCCTGCTGAAAACCGACCCAGACTACGCGGCCATCGCCGCACGCATCAACCGTACCGACATTTACCAGCAGGCCGCAGAGGCGGTGGGCGGCATCGCGCTGCCTGCGTCAACGCGTCGCGCCAGTCGTCTGATGGACGGCATCGTCTGGGACGGGCGCGATCCTGCCGCGTATGCGGCCCGTTTTGCCATGAAACGTTAAGGGGAAACCATGAAAGAGCTTAAACAGACCGTGAGCGCGGCGCCCGAACAGCCCGCCGGTGAAGTGATAGTGATGCCCCGCGTGGCGGTGCGTAAACGCCGCACGCCTCTCGCGGCTACGGTGAACGCGCTGCTGGCCCGTGTGGTACCAGCCATTCTGGGCCTGGCGCTGCTGGTTATCGCCTGGCAAATCGCGGCCGTCAGCAGCAAAGGCTTTCCGACGCCGCTCAGCACGCTCGACTCGGCGCTGACGCTTTTCGCCGACCCGTTCTACAACGAAGGGCCGAACGATCAGGGCATCGGCTGGAATGTGCTGGCCTCGCTCAGCCGCGTGGCGGTGGGCTTCGGGCTGGCAGCGCTGGTGGGCATTCCGCTCGGCTTTCTGATTGGCCGCTTTACCTTTCTCGGGCGGATGTTCAACCCGCTTATCGCGCTCCTGCGTCCGGTCAGCCCGCTCGCCTGGCTGCCCATCGGCCTGCTGTTGTTTCAGAAGGCCGAGCCCGCCTCCAGCTGGACCATTTTTATCTGCTCAATCTGGCCGATGGTCATTAATACCGCCGAAGGGGTGAAGCGCATTCCGGACGACTACCTCAACGTGGCGCGGGTATTACAGCTCTCCGAATGGACGGTGATGCGCCGCATTCTCTTTCCGGCGGTGCTGCCTGCGGTGCTCACCGGCGTAAGGCTCTCGATCGGCATCGCCTGGCTGGTGATTGTCGCCGCCGAAATGCTCACCGGCGGCCTCGGCATCGGCTTCTGGATCTGGAACGAGTGGAACAACCTCAACGTGGAAAACATTCTCATCGCCATCGTCATTATCGGCGTGGTGGGGTTGCTGCTGGAGCAGGGGCTGATGCTTATCGCCCGCCGCTTCAGCTGGCAGGACAAATAAGGAGCGACCATGAAACCCGTCATTCAGGTACAGAACGTCAGCCAGCGCTTCAACACCGCCAGCGGCGAATTCCTGGCGTTGCAGAACGTCAGTTTCGACATCAACGCGGGCGAAACCGTGAGCCTTATCGGCCACTCCGGCTGCGGCAAATCGACGCTGCTCAATCTTATCGCGGGCATCACGCTGCCGAGCGAGGGCGGCTTGCTGTGCGATAACCGCGAAATCGCGGGGCCGGGTCCGGAGCGCGCCGTGGTGTTTCAGAACCACTCGCTACTGCCCTGGCTCACCTGCTTTGAGAACGTGGCGCTGGCGGTGGATCAGGTATTTCGCAAAACCATGGATAAGGCGCAGCGCCGGGAGTGGATTATTCACAACCTGGAGCGGGTGCAGATGGGGCACGCGCTCAACAAGCGCCCCGGTGAGATCTCCGGCGGCATGAAGCAGCGCGTCGGCATTGCCCGCGCGCTGGCGATGAAGCCCAAAGTGTTGCTGATGGATGAACCGTTCGGCGCGCTGGACGCGCTCACCCGCGCCCATCTGCAGGATGCGGTGATGCATATCCAGCAGGAGCTCAACACCACCATCGTGCTGATTACGCATGACGTGGACGAGGCGGTGCTGCTCTCCGACCGCGTGCTGATGATGACCAACGGCCCGGCGGCGACGGTGGGCGAGGCGCTGGAGGTGGATCTGCCGCGTCCGCGCAACCGGGTGCAGCTCGCCGACGACAGCCGCTATCACCAGCTGCGCCAGCAGATCCTGCATTTCCTCTACGAAAAGCAGCCGAAAGCGGCGTAAGGAGCGGCGATGGCGCAACGACTGGTGATTATCGGCAACGGCATGGCGGCGGTGCGTCTGGTGGAGCAACTGCTGGCGCGCGCGCCGGAGCGCTTCGCCATCACGCTTATCGGCGACGAGCCGGTGCCCGCCTATAACCGCATCCTGCTCTCGCCGGTGCTGGGAGGCGAAAAAACCGCCGCGCAGACGCAGCTTCACGACGCGTCATGGTACACGCGTTACGGTGTCACAGTGCTAACCGGCGAGCGGGCGCTGGCGGTGGATCTGACCGCGCGTACTGTGACCACTGCCGCGCGCACGCTGCCCTGGGATGAACTGGTATTCGCCACCGGCTCGACGCCGTTTATTCCGCCGATTGAAGGCAGCGAGCTGCCGCACGTGCGCGCCTTTCGCACGCTGGCGGATGTCGGGGCGCTTCTCGCCACGCCTGGCCCGGCCGTGGTGCTGGGCGGCGGGCTGCTCGGCGTGGAGGCCGCCGCAGCGCTCGCCCGGCAGGGCGCGGCGGTGACGCTGGTGCATCGTCACCCGTGGCTGATGGAACAGCAGCTGGATGCGCAGGCGGGCGAGTGGCTTGCCGAAAGCCTGCGCGCGCGCCGCATTCGCGTGGTGACCGACAGCGGCATTACGCGCATTACCTCAGATGACGTGACGCTCGCCGACGGCGAAACCGTTGCGGCGCAGCGGGTGGTGATCGCAACCGGCGTGCGTCCGACGATAGCGCTGGCGCAGGCCGCCGGGCTTGCTTGCCAGCGCGGCATTGTCGTTGATGACGCGCTTTGCGCCTCGTACCCGGCGGTGAGCGCCATCGGCGAGTGCTGCGAAATCAACGCGCAAACCTGGGGGCTGGTGGCGCCCTGTCTGCAACAGGCGGACGTGCTGGCGGCGAGGCTGTGCGGCGAGACGGCGCGCTTTGGTTATGAAGAAAAAGGGACGCGCCTCAAGGTCGCCGGTATCGCGGTCTTCAGCGCGGGCGTGGTGACGCCCGGCCCGCAGGCGCAGACGCTGATAAGCCTTGACCCAATAGCCCGCCACTATCGCCGTCTGATCATGGAGCACGGCAGGCTCACCAGCGTGCTGCTGTATGGCGATACCGACCGCGCCAGCGCGCTGATGAATCACTTCGGGCAGCCGCTGCGCGCCAGCGCCGGGCTGCTGTTTGATGAAACCGATGAAACGCAGCCCGCGGCTGCAGGATATGACACGATGACAAAACAAACTCTGGTGGTCGTGGGCCACGGCATGGTTGGGCATCATTTTCTGGAGCAGTGCGTCAGCGCCGGGCTGCATGAGCGCTTTCATATCATCGTCTTTGGCGAAGAGCGCCACGCGGCCTACGATCGCGTGCATCTCTCGGAGTATTTCGCCGGACGCAGCGCGCAGTCGCTCTCCATGGTGGAAGGCGATTTCTTTGCGCAGACGGGCATTGAGCTGCGCACCGGCTGTCAGATTGTGGCGGTGGAGCGCGCGCGGCAGATCGTGCGCGACGCGCAGGGCCATGAAACGCATTTCGACCAGCTGGTGCTCGCCACCGGGTCCTGGCCGTTCGTGCCGCCGGTGCCGGGGCGTGACCTGCCGGGCTGTTTCGTCTACCGCACGCTTGACGATCTCGACGCCATCCGCGAACGCGCGCAGCACGCCACGCGCGGCGTGGTGGTGGGCGGCGGTCTGCTGGGGCTTGAGGCGGCGAACGCGCTTAAACAACTGGGGCTGAAAACGCATGTCGTGGAGTTTGCGCCGGGGCTGATGGCGGTGCAGCTCGATGCGCCAGGCGCTGCGATGCTACGCGAGAAAATCGAGGCGCTGGACGTCAGCGTGCATACCAGCAAATCCACCACGGCGATTGTGGAAGAGCATGGCGGCCTGACCATGCAGTTTGCCGACGGCGACAGCCTGCATACCGATCTGATTGTCTTTTCGGCGGGCATTCGCCCGCAGGACAGTCTGGCGACATCGGCGGGGCTTGCTACCGGCGAGCGCGGCGGCATCGTGATTGACGACCAGTGCCGCACCAGCGACGCGCATATTTTCGCCATCGGCGAATGCGCGCTGTGGGAGAACAAAATTTTCGGGCTGGTGGCGCCGGGGTATCAGATGGCGCGGGTCGCTGCGGCGACGCTTGCGGGCGAAGCGGCCGCATTCCGGGGCGCGGACATGAGCACCAAACTGAAGCTGCTCGGCGTTGAGGTGGCGTCGTTTGGCGACGCGCACGGGCGCACGCCCGGCAGCCAGAGCTATCAGTGGACCCACGGGCCGAAGCGGATCTACAAGAAAATCGTCGTCTCGGCGGACGGCAAAACGCTGCTCGGCGGCGTGCTGGTGGGCGACAGTAGCGAATACGCCACGCTGCTACAGATGATGCTCAACGGCATGGCGCTCCCCGCCGAGCCGGAGACGCTGATCCTGCCCGCCAGCAGCGGCACGCCTGCGAAAGGGCTCGGCGTGGCGGCGCTGCCGGAAAGCGCCCAGATCTGTTCGTGTCATAACGTCAGCAAGGCGGACATCTGCGCGGCGGTGTCGGGGGGCGCAGGCGATATGGGCGCGGTGAAACGCTGCACCAAAGCGGCGACCGGCTGCGGCGGCTGTAGCGCGCTGGTCAAACAGGTGATGGAGTATCAGCTCGAACAGCAGGGCGTGACGGTCAAAAAAGATATCTGCGAGCACTTTGCGTATTCGCGCCAGGAGATCTACCACCTGGTGCGCGTCAACCATATCCGCACGTTCGACCAGCTTATCAGCCGCTACGGCCAGGGCCACGGCTGCGAAATCTGCAAACCGCTGGTGGGCTCGGTGCTGGCGTCGTGCTGGAACGAATATGTGCTGAAACCGGCGCACCTGCCGCTCCAGGACACTAACGATCGTTACTTCGCGAATATCCAGAAAGATGGCACGTACTCGATAGTACCCCGGATGGCGGCGGGCGAGGTGACGCCGGATGGGCTTATCGCCATCGGGCACATCGCCAAACGCTATCAGCTCTACAGCAAAATCACCGGCGGCCAGCGCATCGATCTCTTCGGGGCGCGGCTTGAACAGCTCCCGGCAATCTGGGCGGAGCTGGTGGCGGCGGGCTTTGAAACCGGCCACGCCTACGGGAAATCGCTGCGTACCGTGAAATCCTGCGTCGGCTCCACCTGGTGCCGCTACGGCGTGCAGGACTCCACCGGGCTCGCGGTGGATCTTGAGAACCGCTACAAAGGGCTGCGCGCGCCGCACAAAATTAAAATGGCGGTCTCCGGCTGCACCCGCGAATGCGCCGAGGCGCAGGGCAAGGATGTGGGCGTGATCGCCACCGACAAAGGCTGGAATCTCTACGTCTGCGGCAACGGCGGCATGAAGCCGCGCCACGCGGATCTCTTCGCAAGCGATCTCGACCGGGAGACGCTGCTGCGCACCATCGACCGCTTTCTGATGTTTTACATCCGCACCGCCGACCGCCTGCAACGCACCAGCACCTGGATGGATAACCTGGAAGGCGGCATTGATTATCTGCGCGACGTCATTCTTGAGGATTCGCTCGGGATTGGCGAGGAGCTGGAGCGCGAAATGGCGCAGGTGGTCGAAAGCTACCAGTGCGAATGGCAGACCACGCTGGCGAGCCCCGACCGGCTGGCGCTGTTCCGCTCGTATGTGAACAGCGATAAACCGGATGAAGCCGTGCAGCGCCGCGAGCTCAGAGGCCAGCCGCAGCCGGTGGACGTGGTGCAGCCGTTGACGCCGCGCGCGCCGGAGCGCCCGTGGCAGGCGGTGTGCGACGTGAATGATATTCCGCCGCAGGCGGGTATCGGCGCGCGGCTTGGCGAGATGCAGATTGCGCTGTTCCGCTTCGGCGATCGTATCTACGCGCTCGACAATCTGGAGCCGGGCAGCGACGCCAACGTGCTGTCGCGCGGGCTGGTGGGGGACGTTGGCGGCGAACCGGTGGTGATTTCGCCGCTCTACAAACAGCGCATCCGGCTGCGCGACGGACGGCTCGCGGAGGGGCTCGCCGAGGCGGTGCGCGCCTGGCCGGTGAAAGTGGAGGGCGGCAAGGTGTGGGTGGCCGGTCAGGCGCTGCTGTTACAGGCGCAGGCGTCATGAACGGCGTTAAGACCACTTGCCCCTATTGCGGGGTGGGCTGCGGGGTGGTGGCGCAGCGCGACGACAGCGGCGCGGTGAGCGTGCGCGGCGATGAAAATCATCCGGCGAATGTTGGGCGGCTGTGCGTCAAAGGCGCGGCGCTGGGCGAGACGACCTGCCATGACGGACGGCTGCTGTACCCGGAAATCGACGGCGAGCGGGCGAGCTGGGAGGCGGCGCTCGACGCGGCGGCCTCGCGCCTTGGCGCGATTATCGATAAACATGGCCCGCAGGCGGTGGCGTTTTACGCCTCCGGGCAGCTGCTTACCGAGGATTACTACGCCGCCAATAAGCTGATGAAGGGATTTATCGGCGCGGCGAATATCGATACCAACTCGCGGCTCTGCATGTCTTCCGCCGTGGTGGGCTACAAGCGGGCGTTCGGCGCCGACGCGGTGCCGTGCAGCTATGCGGATCTGGAGCAGACCGATCTGCTGGTTTTCGTCGGCTCCAACGCCGCCTGGGCGCATCCGGTCCTGTATCAGCGCATCGCGGCCGCGAAGCAGGCGCGCCCGACGATGAAAATCGTCGTCATCGATCCGCGGCGTACCGCGACCTGCGATATTGCCGATCTCCACCTGGCGCTGGCGCCCGGCAGCGACGCCGGGCTGTTTGTCGGGCTGCTGAACGCGCTTTCGGACTCGCTCGCGCCGGAGGCTTTCGACGGCCAGGCGCAGGCGCTTGCGGCCGCGCGGGAGTGGAGCGTGGGGCGCGTGGCGCAGTTCTGTGGGCTCACGGAGACCGAGGTGGCGCGCTTTTACGACTGGTTTTTGAGCGCGCCCACAGCGATGACGCTCTACACCATGGGCATTAACCAGTCGTCCAGCGGCAGCGACAAGTGCAACGCGATAATTAACGCGCATCTGGCGAGCGGGAACATCGGGCGGCCCGGCTGCGGGCCGTTTTCGCTGACCGGTCAGCCGAACGCGATGGGCGGTCGCGAGGTGGGCGGGCTTGCCAACCAGCTCGCCTGTCATATGGGTTTTGATCCGGCGGATATTGCCCGTCTCGGGAGGTTCTGGGGCAGCGAGCGCATCGCGCAGACGCCCGGCCTGATGGCGGTGGAGCTGTTTGACGCCATCGGGCGCGGCGAGGTGAAAGCCGTCTGGATCATGGGCACTAACCCGGCGGTGTCGCTGCCGGACAGCGACGCGGTGCGCCAGGCGCTGGCGCGCTGCGAACTGGTAATGGTGTCCGACATTACCGCGCAGACCGACACGGCGAATTTTGCGCATTTTCGTTTTCCGGCGCTGGGCTGGGGCGAGAAAAACGGCACGGTCACCAATTCAGAGCGGCGGATCTCGCGCCAGCGCGCCTTTCTGCCCGCGCCCGGCGAAGCGCGT
Organism: Cronobacter turicensis; assembly: GCF_041222865.1. Classification (NCBI taxonomy): domain Bacteria; kingdom Pseudomonadati; phylum Pseudomonadota; class Gammaproteobacteria; order Enterobacterales; family Enterobacteriaceae; genus Cronobacter; species Cronobacter turicensis. Next base: position 1,843,813 of record NZ_CP165997.1, read on the forward strand.
CCTGACTGGTGGATAGTCGCGCAGATGGCGCGCCGCCTGGGCTTTGGCGAGGCGTTTGGCTGGCAACACCCGCACGAGATTTTCTGCGAGCACGCGGCGCTGTCGGGCTTTGAGAACGACGGCGCGCGGGCGTTTGATATCAGCGCGCTGGCCTCTCTCACCCGCGAGGCGTATGACGCGCTCGCGCCGGTGCAGTGGCCGGTGACAATCAAACAGCCGCAGGGCACGCCGCGTCTGCTGGAAGCAGGCGCAGGCTGGCGCGGCGGGAGGCTCAACATGGTGGCGGTCTCCCCGGCGCTGCCGCAGGCGCGGCCCGACGCGCGCTACCCGCTGTGGCTCAATACCGGGCGCATCCGCGATCAGTGGCACACCATGACCCGCACCGGCCGCGTGGCGCGGCTGATGCAGCACCAGCCGCTGCCGCAGGTGGTCATGCATCCTGACGATGCGGCGCGCCACGCTGTGCGTGAAGGCGATCTGGTGGAGGTGGCGTCCACGCAAGGTTTTATGGTCGGCTGGGCGACGTTAAATGACGCCCAGGCGCCAGGCGCGCTGTTCGCCCCGATGCACTGGAACGCGCAATTCGCGAGCCACGGGCGCGTCAATACGCTGGTGGCGCCGGTCTGCTGCCCGCATTCCGGCCAGCCGGAAAGCAAACAGACCGCCGTGCGCCTGCATAAACGCCGCACCGGGTGGCAGGGCGAGCTGTTCTGCCGCACGATGCCGCCGCTTGCGCCCGATCTGCTGTGGTGGCGCAGGGCGCTGGACGGGTGTCTGCACTTCACGCTGGCGGGCGTTGCGTCGCCGCAGCGCTGGCTGCGCGAGCTGGCCGGGCGGGAAGGCTGGCAAATGCAGTATGCGCAGGGCGAGGGGTTTTTTCATCTGCTGGCGTGGCGCGACGGCGCGCTGATGCTGGCGTTTTACAGCGCGGCGCGTCGTCCGGCAGTGGAGACCGAGGCGATCGCGACGGCATTCGCCGCTCCGCCTGCGAACGCTGCCGCGCGTCATGCGCTACTGGCAGGAAAGGGCGCGCGCCATGCGCCCGCGAAGGGGCGCACGATCTGTAGCTGCTTTGGGGTGGATGAAAACGCTATCCGGACCGCCATTAGCGCGGGCTGCGACAGCCCCGGAAAGCTCGGCGACACCCTGCGCTGCGGCACGAACTGCGGCTCGTGCATCCCGGAACTCAAAGCGCTGCTGGTGCAGACGGCGTCACTGCCCGAAGCGGCCAATCAGGCCGGTGGCGGCGAGCGCATGGCCTTTGAGCTTCGCGAAGAGTTCATCGCGCGTCAGGCCGGGCGGGAGATCGGTCGGTAAGTCTGTTGCGATAAGCGTGAAAGTGTAATGGTGCGCGCCGCTGCCGGGCGGCGGGCAGGGGCCGTGCCAGGCGCGGGTGCCCGGCGTATTTTTCCCGGCGGTGAAGCCTTTGCCGTCGGTCAGCGCATTGGCGGCAAGGCCGGTGGTGGTAGCGGGAATGTTATAGGCGACCAGGTGCGTCACGCCGAGCCCCTTCGCGCCTTCCGGATCGTGAACTATCAGCGCGAAACGCGTCGTGCCCTGCGGCGCATGGCTCCAGATAAGCGCGGGCGACTGATTCTCACCCGTGCAGTTCGGATTTTGCTTCGCGTTACCGGCGAATTTTTTCTCCATCATGCCGTTATCGGCGAACGACGGGGATTGCAACATGAAGATACCGTCGTCAGACTCCGCGGCGAGGGCGTTAACAGCGGCAACAGCAAACAGGCAAGCGAGCAGCGATTTTTTCATCAGCGTGTCTCACGCAGGGTGGGAACGTTAAGCGTAGCGCACCGCGCGCAAACGGGCTGCGGATTATCCTTAAAAGGGGCGTCGGGGCTTGTCGGGAGCGGCAAACCCGATATGGTATACTGTGTAAATGTATCCATTTTCCGGCAAACCCGGCCCAGGAGAGAAAAATTCACACGTGATGCGGTGGTTATTGGTTGTCCTCCCCTCTGTTGTTACCGCCGCGCTGTTGCCGGTCCGGGCATTCCCGGCCAGCCAGAGCGACGACTACGTGCGCCAGGCGCAAAATCCCTTCGATGAAAATGGCGATAACCTGCCCGACCTCGGCCTCGCGCCTGAAAATAACGCGGCGGAAAAGCATTTTGCCCACGTGTTAAAAGCCTTTGGCGAAGCGAGCCAGACCGACAGCGCGCTTTCACCCGGCCAGCAGGCGCGCCATTTCGCGTTTACCCGCCTGCGTGACGCGGTCAGCAGCAGCATTACCAGCGAGGCTGAAAGCCTGCTGTCGCCCTGGGGCAACGCCACGGTGGATCTGCTGGTGGATGAAGAGGGGAATTTTAACGGCAGCAGCGGCTCGCTGTTTACGCCCTGGCAGGACAATAACCGCTATCTCACCTGGAGCCAGGTCGGCGTCAGCCAGCAAAATCAGGGGCTGGTCGGCAACGCGGGCATTGGCCAGCGCTGGACGGCTGGTCACTGGCTGCTTGGCTATAACACCTTTTACGATCGCCTGTTTGACGACGATACGTCGCGCGCCGGGTTTGGCGCAGAGGCGTGGGGCGACTATCTGCGTCTTTCCGCCAACTACTATCAGCCGCTCGGCGGCTGGGAGCATCGCGCCGGCTTGCTGGAGCAGCGCATGGCGCGCGGTTACGACGTCACCGCCCAGGCGTATCTGCCGTTTTACCAGCACATCAATACCAGCGTCAGCTTTGAGCAATATTTCGGCGATCAGGTGGAGCTGTTTGACAGCGGCTCCGGTTATCACAATCCGGTCGCGGTGAAAGTGGGGCTGAGCTATACGCCGGTGCCGCTCGTCACCGTGAGCGCGCATCACCGCCAGGGCGAGAGCGGCGTGAGCCAGAACGATTTAGGGCTGAAGCTCAATTATCGTTTTGGGGTGCCGCTGAACAAGCAACTCTCACCCGATGAAGTGGCGGCCTCGCGTTCGCTGCGCGGCAGTCGTTATGACCGCGTGGAGCGTACTAACGTGCCGGTCATGGAGTTTCGTCAGCGCAAGACGCTGTCGGTATTCCTCGCGACGCCGCCCTGGGATCTTAGCGCGGGTGAGACGGTCGCGCTGAAGCTACAGGTGCGCAGCCGCCACGGCATTCGTCAGCTCTCCTGGCAGGGCGACACCCAGGCGCTGAGCCTGACGCCGCCGATCGACAGCACCAGCGCCGACGGCTGGACGGTGATTATGCCTGCCTGGGATAACTCGCCGGGGGCCAGCAACAGCTGGCGGCTGTCGGTGACGGTGGAAGATGAGCAGGGCCAGCGGGTGACGTCGAACTGGATAACCCTGAAACTGTCGGTGCCGGTACAGACGCTGCCCCAGGACGATCCGCGTTACGAACTGCTGGCGCCCGTGCCTTAGAAAATACGTTCCTGATGCACCCAGACCGCCGCTTCAACGCGCGATTTAAGCTTCATTTTTTTCAGCAGATGTTTCACGTGCACTTTGACGGTGCTTTCGGTGATATCGAGCTTACGGGCGATCATTTTGTTCGGCAGGCCCTGGGCGATGAGTTTCAGAATGTCGCGCTCGCGCGGCGTGAGCTGGGAAACATCGCGGCCTGATGTGGCGCGGCTTGCGCGCAGGCTTGCCGCCAGCACCGGCGTTAACGCTTCGCTTAACACCATTTCGCCTGCCGCCGCCTGTTGCAGCGCCTTAAGCAGATCTTCCGGCTCCATATCTTTCAGCAGATACCCGTCCGCGCCGCGCTTGAGCGCCGTGACCACGTCTTCTTCATGGTTGGAGACGCTGAACACCACCACCCGGCCCGACAGCGCTTTTTCGCGCAGCTTATCGAGCGTTTCCAGGCCGTTCATACCGGGCATGTTGAGATCAAGCAGGATCAGATCCGGGTCGAGCGCTTCGGCCATTTCAATGCCTTGCTCGCCGTTTCCGGCTTCGCCGACCACCGTGATAGCGGGCGCCATGCTGACCAACTGTTTTACGCCGCTGCGCAGCATCGGGTGATCGTCTATCAGCAGAATGGTTGCCGGTTCCGGGTTATTCATGAACTTCTCCTTCTGGAAGTGCGGGTACGGATGAGAACGGCGCATCGGGAATAAAGGTCACCACCACTTCGGTGCCGCCTTCTGTCCGTCGCCGTACCTGACAGTCGCCGCGCAAACTCTGCGCGCGGTCGCGCATAATAATTAAGCCGTAATGATTGGTGCGCCCGGCGTTATCCGGCAGGCCGCGGCCATTATCGGCCACGCACAGCCGCACCTGGCCCTGATGCAGCGTGACGCTGACATGGATAGCGCTCGCCTCGGCGTGTTTGAGCGCATTATTTAACGCCTCGCGCGCAATTTGCACCAGATGGATCGCCTGATGCGACGGCACCAGCCGCGGCGGAAGCTGATAATCAAGCGCCACCGGGAAGCCGAGCCGCGCGCTGAATTCCTGACAGCTCGCCACCAGCGCCGCTTTCAGGCCCGGCTCGTTAAGTTGCAGGCGGAATGTGGTGAGGAGTTCGCGCAACTGTCGCCAGGAGGCGTTGAGTTCGTGGCGGATCTGGCCGAGCAGTTCGCGGCTCTCTTCCGGCAGCGCGTCGCCCTGCATTTGCAGGCAGCTGACCTGCATCTTCATACAGGAGAGCGACTGGGCGATGGAATCGTGCAGTTCGCGGGCGATGGCGGCGCGCTCTTCCATCACCAGCAACTGCTGTTTGCGCTCCTGCTGACGCTCCAGCGCCAGCGTCGCGGTGAGCTGCTCCATCAGCGTGTCGATCATCTGCTGCTGGTCGCGGCTCAGGTGGCAGCCTGCAGGCAGCGTCGCCAGCAGAAGCCCGTATTGCGTGTGCAAATCGCCCAGACGCCACTTCAGCGTGGTGCCGGTTTCACTCGGCGCAGACAGGTCGCGCGGGCAAAGATGGCAGCCGATTTCGTCGCAGCGCTCGTCCGGCTGCCAGACAAATTCCTGATAGTGCTCTTCGTCATCCACTTCATAGACGCGCAGCGCGATATCACGCAGCAGCGTAAGATGTTGCAGGCGCGTCAGCACCGGCGCCAGCCGCTCACACAGCGGCACGTCAGAGTGCAGGCGGCGATTCGCCTCCCACAAAAACGACAGGATCTGGTTTTTCTGCTCAAGCCCGGCGGTTTTCTCCTGTACGCGCTGTTCAAGGCTCGCGTAGCTCTCGGCAAGCTCCGCCGACATGCTGTTAAGCGCATGGCCAAGTGTGGCCATCTCATCGCGCCCCGAAACGCTGGCGCGCTGGCTGAAATCGCGGTGGGCGACGGCGTGGGCGATGTCGAGCAGCTGACGCCACGGGCGCAATAGCCGACGGCGCAGCCAGAGCAGGGTGAAGAGGAGGAGCAGGCCCATCAGCAGCGCCATGCCGCGTTGCAGCATCACTATCCGGGCGATGCGGTGCTCGGTGGAGCTGTCGAACGCGCTGACCAGCGCGTCTATCTGGCCGACAAACTGCGCTACCTGCGCGCTGACTTCCTGCGGGGAACGGGCGTCGCGCAGCGCGGGCGCCAGATGCTGACGCCAGTAGCGCTGGATAGCCAGCAGCGCCGCCTGCTGCCCGTCGCGCACGGCCGCCTGCTGAAGTTCATCGCTCCAGGCGGTGCGCTCCATATCGCTGAACATTTCCGCGCGGGCGGTGCCAACCGGCACGGCGGCGAGCAGGCGGTAGCTCTGCATGCGCAGCGAGCCTGCTTTGTTAATGGCATGCGCGCTGCCCTGAACGCCCTGGGCCAGCCAGCCCGCCAGCGCCATGCCGCCCATGCCGAGACCGGCGAGCAGCAAGACGATGATCGCCAGTTGATTGGCAAGCGTCAGCGGGGAAAAGCGTCGTTTCAGCATGGCGATGCGCGCTCCTTTACACGGCGTCGGGACAGGCGTGGGACTTATTCTCAGGTATCCCCTGGAGTATACCCATACCCACTGTGGATTACTCCTTTATTGCCATTCATGTCACCCATTGTAAACCCGGCGCGTACAGACACGCGGGACGCCTGAAAAACCACACTTTTTTTAGCGCTTACGCCTACTCCCTGGGGGGTAAGGCGATTTTTTGCTCAAATTACAGAGAGAATATCCATTGATTTACATCAACTTAAGCGCGCGGCCAGGCTCTATCGTGGCGGCAGTATTCCCTTAATGTTTGAGGTGTTTATGAGTGACTCTTCCGCTGCGGCACGTCCCACAAGCGGGTTGATTACCGACTGGCGACCTGAGGATAATCAGTTCTGGCAGCGTACCGGCCAGCACACCGCACGTCGTAATCTGTGGATCTCCGTGCCTTGTCTGCTGCTCGCTTTCTGCGTCTGGATGTTGTTCAGCGCAGTGGCGGTCAATCTGAATAAGGTAGGTTTTCGTTTTACCACCGATCAGTTGTTTATGCTGACCGCGCTGCCGTCGGTCTCCGGCGCGCTGCTGCGTGTGCCGTACTCCTTTATGGTGCCGATTTTCGGCGGCCGTCGCTGGACGGCGTTCAGCACTGGCATTTTGATTATTCCGTGCGTGTGGCTGGGTTTCGCGGTGCAGGATACCTCCACGTCGTTTGGCACGTTTATTATCATTTCACTGCTGTGCGGCTTTGCCGGGGCGAACTTCGCCTCCAGCATGGCGAACATCAGCTTTTTCTTCCCGAAACAGAAACAGGGCGGGGCGCTCGGCATTAACGGCGGTCTCGGCAACCTGGGCGTCAGCGTGATGCAGCTGGTGGCGCCGCTTGCGATTTCGCTCTCCATTTTCGCCGCGTTTGGCAGCGAAGGCGTGGTACAGGATGACGGCACGCGGCTGTATCTGGAAAACGCCGCGTGGGTGTGGGTGCCGTTCCTCGCCGTCTTTACGCTGGCGGCCTGGTTTGGCATGAACGATCTGGCGACGTCAAAAGCGTCTTTCCGGGCGCAACTGCCGGTGCTTAAACGCGGCCACCTGTGGATGATGAGCCTGTTGTATCTCGCGACCTTCGGCTCGTTTATCGGCTTCTCCGCGGGCTTTGCGATGCTCTCGAAAACCCAGTTCCCGCAGGTGAACGTGATGCATTTCGCCTTCTTCGGACCGCTGCTCGGCGCGCTGGCGCGCTCGGCCGGTGGGGCGATTTCCGACCGCCTCGGCGGGACGCGCGTGACGCTGGTGAACTTCATTCTGATGGCGGTATTCAGCGCGCTGCTGTTCGTCACGCTGCCGTCAGGCGGCGTCGGCGGCAACTTCGCCGCGTTCTTCGGCGTGTTCCTGGCGCTGTTCCTGACCGCCGGGCTCGGCAGTGGTTCTACCTTCCAGATGATTTCGGTGATTTTCCGCAAGCTGACGATGGACCGCGTAAAAGCGGCGGGCGGCAGCGATGAACAGGCGATGCGTGAAGCGGCGACTGACACCGCGGCGGCGCTCGGGTTTATCTCCGCCATCGGCGCTATCGGCGGGTTCTTTATCCCGAAAGCCTTCGGTACGTCGCTGGCGCTCACCGGCTCACCGGCTGGCGCGATGAAAGTCTTCCTGGTGTTTTACATTGTTTGCGTGGTGCTGACCTGGCTCGTTTACGGGCGTAAATCAGCACGCTAACCGGTTAACCTTTTGGTTATCCTTTGCGCGGCCTGGCCGCGCTTTTTTTATGCCTGTGTTAGTTACAACATACTTTACGTTTGCACGGGCGTTTCAGCGCGGGCGGCGCACTGGAAAACCGCACATTAGCGTGGCGGGGAGAGCAGTCACTTTCAGACTACCCCTTAATACCCGACGGTTAACCGAAAGCGCTTAAAAATACGCCGATTTTGTAAAAAACATAATATATCCAATGGGTTGGTCGATTTATTCAGATCATCCTTTGGGGGTAGCGGCGTTATGGCGCGCTTTTTTTAAGCCAGGCCGCGTTGATCGTTGTCAATTCTGAAGGTTAATCCGCGCGTTACCGTGCCGTCCATTGAGCCAATGTCGATTTGACCAGAGAGCCAACAGGCTCCACACAGGAGAACACCCCCGATGAGTAAATTCCTGGACAGGTTCCGCTATTTCAAACAGAAAGGCGAAACCTTTGCCGATGGGCATGGACAACTTCTGGATACGAACCGGGACTGGGAAGAGGGTTACCGTCAACGCTGGCAGCATGACAAAATTGTCCGCTCCACCCACGGCGTTAACTGCACCGGTTCCTGCAGCTGGAAGATTTACGTCAAAAACGGTCTCGTCACCTGGGAAACCCAGCAGACCGACTACCCGCGCACCCGCCCCGATATGCCGAACCACGAGCCGCGCGGCTGCCCTCGTGGCGCCAGCTACTCCTGGTATCTTTACAGCGCCAACCGCCTGAAATATCCGCTGATGCGCAAACGTCTGATCAAACTGTGGCGCGAAGCGAAAGCGCAGCATAGCGATCCGGTGAACGCCTGGGCGTCCATCATGGAAGACAGCGAAAAAGCGAAAAGCTACAAACAAGCGCGCGGACGCGGCGGCTTTGTCCGCTCCTCCTGGCAGGAAGTGAATGAGCTTATCGCTGCCGCCAACGTCTGGACCGCCAAAACCTACGGCCCGGACCGCATCGCGGGCTTCTCGCCGATCCCGGCGATGTCGATGGTTTCTTATGCCTCCGGCGCGCGTTACCTGTCGCTTATCGGCGGTACCTGCCTGAGCTTCTACGACTGGTATTGCGACCTGCCGCCCGCCTCGCCGATGACCTGGGGCGAACAGACCGACGTGCCGGAATCCGCCGACTGGTATAACTCCAGCTACATCATCGCCTGGGGCTCTAACGTTCCGCAGACCCGTACCCCGGACGCCCACTTCTTTACTGAAGTTCGCTATAAAGGCACCAAAACCGTCGCCGTCACGCCGGACTATGCCGAAATCGCCAAACTGTGCGACTTATGGCTGGCGCCGAAACAGGGCACCGACAGCGCGATGGCGCTGGCGATGGGCCACGTGATGCTGCGTGAATTCCACCTCGACAAACCGAGCCAGTATTTCACCGACTACGTGCGCCGCTACACCGACATGCCGATGCTGGTGATGCTCGAAGCGCGCGACGGCTTCTACGCCGCAGGCCGCATGCTGCGCGCCTCGGATCTGGTCGATAACCTGGGCCAGGAAAATAACCCGGAATGGAAAACCGTCGCATTCGATAACCGCGATGGCGACATGGTGGCGCCGAACGGCTCTATCGGTTACCGCTGGGGCGAAAAAGGCAAATGGAACCTGGAACAGCGCGATGGCACGACCGGCGAAGAGACCGAACTGCGCCTCTCGCTGCTGGGCCACCACGACGAAGTTGCAGAGGTTGGCTTCCCGTACTTCGGCGGCGAAAGCAGCGAACATTTCCAGAGCGTGAAGCTTGAAAACATCCTGCTGCATAAACTGCCGGTGAAACGCCTGCAGCTTGCCGACGGCTCCAGCGCGCTGGTGGCGACGGTCTATGACCTGACGCTCGCCAACTACGGCCTGGATCGCGGTCTTGGCGATGCCAACTGCGCGGCAAGCTACGACGACGTGAAAGCCTACACCCCGGCCTGGGCCGAGCAGGTGACCGGCGTGCCGCGCGCGCAGATTATTCGTACTGCCCGCGAGTTTGCCGATAACGCCGACAAGACGCATGGCCGTTCGATGATCATCGTCGGCGCCGGTATGAACCACTGGTATCACATGGACATGAACTACCGTGGGCTTATCAATATGCTGGTGTTCTGCGGCTGCGTCGGCCAGAGCGGCGGCGGCTGGGCGCACTATGTGGGCCAGGAGAAACTGCGTCCGCAAACCGGCTGGACGCCGCTGGCGTTCGCGCTGGACTGGAACCGTCCGCCGCGTCATATGAACAGCACGTCGTTCTTCTACAACCACTCCAGCCAGTGGCGCTATGAATCCCTGACGACCGACGATCTGCTGTCGCCGCTCGCGGATAAATCACGCTACAGCGGTCATCTGATCGACTTTAACGTGCGTGCAGAACGTATGGGCTGGCTGCCGTCCGCGCCGCAGCTTGGCACTAACCCGCTGCGCATCAAAGCCGCGGCGGACGCCGCCGGAATGAGCCCGGTGGATTACACCGTCAATGCGCTGAAATCGGGCGACATTCGCTTCGCGGCCGAAGAGCCTGAAAACGGCAAAAACCACCCGCGCAACCTGTTCGTCTGGCGCTCCAACCTGCTGGGCTCCTCCGGTAAAGGGCATGAGTACATGCTCAAATACCTGCTCGGCACCGAGAACGGCATTCAGGGTAAAGATCTGGGCCAGCAGGGCGGCGTGAAGCCGGAAGAGATCGAATGGCAGGACAACGGCCTCGACGGCAAACTGGATCTGGTGGTGACGCTCGATTTCCGTCTCTCCAGCACCTGTCTCTATTCCGATATCGTGCTGCCGACCGCCACCTGGTATGAGAAAGACGATATGAATACCTCGGATATGCATCCGTTTATTCATCCGCTTTCCGCCGCGGTTGACCCGGCATGGGAATCCAAAAGCGACTGGGATATTTACAAAGGCATCGCGAAGAAATTCTCCGAACTGTGCGTCGGTCATCTCGGCGTGGAAACAGACGTCGTCACGCTGCCCATTCAGCACGACTCTGCCGCCGAACTGGCGCAGCCGCTTGATGTGAAAGACTGGAAAAAAGGCGAATGCGAGCTGATCCCGGGCAAAACCGCGCCGCACATCATTGCGGTACAGCGCGACTACCCGGCGACGTATGAGCGCTTTACCTCCATCGGCCCGCTGCTCGACACCATCGGCAACGGCGGCAAGGGCATCGCCTGGAACACCCAGAGCGAAATGGATCTGCTGCGCAAGCTTAACTACACCAAACAGGACGGTCCGGCCAAAGGCCAGCCGATGCTGAACACCGCGATTGACGCCGCCGAGATGATTTTAACGCTCGCGCCGGAAACCAACGGTCAGGTGGCGGTAAAAGCCTGGGCGGCGCTGAGTGAATTCACCGGTCGCGACCATACGCACCTGGCGCTGAACAAAGAAGACGAGAAGATTCGCTTCCGCGATATCCAGGCGCAGCCGCGCAAAATTATCTCCAGCCCCACCTGGTCAGGGCTTGAAGATGAGCATGTTTCTTACAACGCCGGTTATACCAACGTTCACGAGCTGATCCCGTGGCGTACGCTCTCTGGCCGTCAGCAGCTTTATCAGGATCATCCGTGGATGCGCGACTTCGGCGAGAGCCTGCTGGTGTATCGTCCGCCGATTGACACCCGTTCGGTGAAAGCCGTGATGGGGCAGAAATCCAACGGCAATCCGGAGAAGGCGCTGAACTTCCTGACGCCGCACCAGAAATGGGGCATTCACTCCACCTACAGCGACAACCTGCTGATGCTGACGCTGTCGCGCGGCGGCCCGATTGTCTGGATGAGCGAAGACGACGCGAAAGATCTCGGCATTGCGGATAACGACTGGATTGAAGTGTTTAACGCCAACGGCGCGCTGACCGCCCGTGCGGTCGTGAGCCAGCGCGTGCCTGCCGGGATGACCATGATGTACCACGCGCAGGAACGCATCGTGAATATTCCGGGCTCGGAAATCACCGGCCAGCGCGGCGGTATTCATAACTCGGTAACCCGCATCAGCCCGAAACCGACTCACATGATTGGCGGCTATGCGCAACTGGCCTACGGCTTTAACTACTACGGCACCGTCGGCTCTAACCGCGATGAGTTTGTGGTGGTACGTAAGATGAAGAACATTGACTGGTTGGACGGCGAAGGCAACGACCAGAAACAGGAGAGCGTAAAATGAAAATTCGTTCACAAGTCGGCATGGTGCTGAACCTTGATAAGTGCATCGGCTGCCACACCTGTTCGGTGACCTGTAAAAACGTCTGGACCAGCCGCGAAGGGATGGAGTACGCGTGGTTCAACAACGTCGAAAGCAAGCCGGGCGTCGGCTTCCCGAACGACTGGGAAAACCAGGAGAAGTGGAAGGGCGGCTGGATACGCAAAATCAACGGCAAACTGCAGCCGCGCATGGGCGGCCGCGGGATGCTGCTCGGCAAAATTTTCGCCAACCCGCATCTGCCGGGCATTGACGATTACTACGAGCCGTTCGACTTCGACTATCAGCATCTGCATAACGCGCCGGAAGGCAAACATCAGCCGATTGCCCGCCCGCGCTCGAAAATCACCGGCCAGCGGATGAACAAAATCGAAACCGGCCCGAACTGGGAGGAGATCCTGGGCGGCGAGTTCGAAAAGCGTTCGCAGGACAAGAACTTCGAGAACATGCAGAAGGCGATGTACGGCCAGTTCGAAAACACCTTCATGATGTATCTGCCGCGCCTGTGCGAGCACTGCCTGAACCCGGCGTGCGTGGCGACCTGCCCGAGCGGCGCGATTTACAAGCGCGAAGAAGACGGCATTGTGCTGATTGACCAGGACAAATGCCGCGGCTGGCGCATGTGCATCACCGGTTGCCCGTACAAAAAAATCTACTTCAACTGGAAGAGCGGGAAATCCGAGAAGTGCATCTTCTGCTATCCGCGTATCGAAGCGGGGATGCCGACGGTCTGTTCCGAAACCTGCGTGGGCCGCATCCGTTACCTCGGCGTGCTGCTGTATGACGCAGACGCCATCGAGCAGGCGGCAAGCACCGAGCACGAAACCGATCTCTATCAGCGCCAGCTGGATGTGTTCCTCGACCCGAACGATCCGGCGGTTATTGAACAGGCGCTGAAAGATGGCGTGCCGCAGAGCGTGATTGACGCGGCGCAGCAGTCGCCGGTGTGGAAACTGGCGATGGACTGGAAGCTGGCGCTGCCGCTGCACCCGGAATACCGCACGTTACCGATGGTCTGGTACGTGCCGCCTCTGTCACCGATTCAGTCTGCCGCTGATGCGGGCGAGCTGGGTCGCAACGGCATTCTGCCGGATGTCGACAGCCTGCGCATTCCGGTGCAGTACCTGGCGAACCTGCTGACCGCGGGCGATACCGCCCCGGTGCTGCTGGCGCTGAAACGTATGCTCGCGATGCGTCACTACAAACGTGCGCAAACCGTTGACGGCGTTAACGATACCCGCGCGCTGGAAGAAGTGGGGCTGACCGAAGCGCAGGCGCAGGAGATGTACCGTTATCTGGCGATTGCGAACTACGAAGACCGCTTCGTGGTGCCGTCAAGCCACCGTGAACTGGCGCACGACGCATTCCCGGAACGTAACGGTTGCGGCTTCAGCTTTGGCGATGGCTGCCACGGTTCGGATACCAAATTCAACCTGTTCAACAGCCGCCGCATCGACGCTATCGACGTGACGGTGAAAACGGAGCCGCGCCAATGACTGAGCTGCTGATTATCTCCCGCCTGCTGGAGTATCCGGATGCTGCCCTGTGGCAGCATCAGCAGGAGCTGTTCGACGCGCTGACCGATACGCAACATTTATCGCTGCAAAACGCCCATCACCTGGGCGTCTTTATCCGCGATCTGCTGCAGGAAGATTTGCTGGATGCGCAGGCGGCTTACGGCGAGCTGTTCGACCGCGGCCGCGCCACCTCGCTGCTGCTGTTCGAGCATGTGCATGGCGAATCGCGCGATCGCGGCCAGGCGATGGTGGATCTGCTGGCGCAGTATGAGCGCGCCGGACTTATGCTGGACAGCCGCGAGCTGCCGGACCATCTGCCGCTCTATCTGGAGTACCTGGCGCAGCTTCCGGCGCAGGACGCCATTAACGGCCTGCGGGATATCGCGCCGATCCTGGCGCTGCTCGGCGCGCGTCTTCAGCAGCGCGAAAGCCGCTACGCGGTGCTGTTTGATCTGCTGATTGCGCTTTCCGATACGCAGGTGGATACCCGCAACGTGCACGAGAAAATCGCCGATGAGGCGCGCGACGACACGCCGCAGGCGCTGGACGCCGTCTGGGAAGAAGAACAGGTGAAATTCTTCGCCGACCAGGGCTGCGGCGAGTCTGACATCGCCGCGCACCAGCGCCGCTTCGCCGGAGCGGTCGCTCCGCAATATCTGAATATCTCTGCCGGAGGACAGCAATAATGCACTTCCTGAATATGTTCTTCTTTAGTATCTACCCGTACATTGCCGGTACGGTATTCCTGGTGGGCAGCTGGCTGCGTTACGACTATGGGCAGTACACCTGGCGCGCCGCCTCCAGCCAGATGCTGGACCGTAAAGGGATGAACATGGCCTCAAACCTGTTTCATTTCGGTATTCTCGGCATTTTCTTCGGCCACCTGTTCGGGATGCTGACCCCGCACTGGATGTATGAGTCGTTCCTGCCGATTGCCGTGAAACAGCAGCTGGCGATGATCGCAGGCGGGATCTTCGGCGCGATGACGCTTATTGGCGGCCTGCTGCTGCTCAAACGCCGTCTGTTCAGCCCGCGCGTTCGCGCGACCTCTACCGGCGCTGATATTCTGATCCTGGCGCTGCTGCTGACGCAGTGTTCGCTCGGCCTTATCACCATTCCGTTCTCCGCGCAGCATATGGACGGCAGCGAGATGATGAAACTGGTGGGCTGGGCGCAGAGTATTGTGACGTTCCGCAGCGGCGCGGCTGAGCATCTTGATGGCGTGGCGTTTATCTACCGCGTGCATCTGGTGCTGGGCATGACGCTGTTCCTGGTGTTCCCGTTTACCCGCCTGGTGCACGTCTGGAGCGCGCCGGTCGAATATCTGACCCGCAGATACCAGGTGGTACGCGCGCGTCGCTAAGCGTTTTGTTCCGCAACACCAAACGCCAGTCCCGTCGGGTCTGGCGTTTTTTTACGGCCTTGCCAGCGGGTAACGATGTTGCCCGCTTTTTCCTTCCCCGATGTTTCCCCCCACCGCCAGCCGTATTAACGCGCCGCCTGCATACGACGCCCCGCGCAATACGCTGATGATCAAAAGCACGCCGGTTAAAAGACGATTGCCAGTGGTCTGAGATGCCACACAAAACCGGTATCTTTTGCGCTATTTCCGGCTATGGTGAAATGAGCGCTGGCGCGTGCAAAACAGGCATTTTCTGACTGGCGCCAGGTTGACAGATTACTCAACGACGGAGAACACGCTATGTCCCATCGTCCTGCGATAGCCCTTGTTGGGCCAGGGGCCATCGGCGCCACGGTTGCCGCGGCGCTCCATGAGGCGGGCCGCACGCCAGTGCTTTGCGGCCGCACCGCGCATGCACAGTTAATTGTGCGCGATGACGAAGGCGAAATCATCGTGCCGGGGCCGGTCCTGAACGATCCGGCCGCTATCAGCGCGCCGTGTGATCTGGTCTTCGTGGCGGTGAAAACCACCCAGATTGCGGACAGCGCCGGGTGGCTGGCGGCGCTGTGCGATGAAAGTACGGTGGTATGCGCGCTGCAAAACGGGGTGGAGCAACCGGCCCTGCTGGCGCCGTATGTTAACGGTGCCACGGTGCTGGCGTCGGTGGTGTGGTTCCCGGCGCAGCGCGAGCCGGATGCATCGGTATGGCTACGCGCGAAACCGCGCCTGACGCTGCCGGATCTCCCGGCAGCCCGACGCGTCGTGGACGCGCTCGACGGCACACGCTGCGCCGTTGAGCTGGCGGAGGATTTTACCTCCATCGCCTGGCGTAAATTGCTGCAAAACGCGCTGGCAGGACTGATGGTGCTGGCCAATCGCCGCGCGGGGATGTTTGCGCGCGCGGATATCACCGGCCTGGCGCTGGCATATCTGCGCGAGTGCCTCGCGGTTGGCCGGGCGAAAGGCGCGATGCTGGACGACAGCGTGGTGCAGGCGATCGTGGAGGGTTTTCATCGCTCGCCGCCAGATTTAAGCACGTCTATCCTTGCCGACAGACAAGCTAACCGCCCGCTGGAGTGGGATATCCGTAACGGGGTTATCCGGCGCTATGGGGCGGCATGCGGGATCCCCACGCCCATCAGCGATATCGTCGTTCCGCTGCTGGCGGCCGCCAGCGAAGGGCCGGGCTAAAAAACCATACGGTCATCCGCGGTACTCATCAGGTCAATAGCTCCTCCTCGTGCAGGGCGGGCTGAACCGGCCGCGCTGTTCTGCTCCGGCGGCGAAATTCACCCGGCGGCATGCCGGCGTGTTTCGCGAAGGCGACGCTAAACGCGCTCGCCGACTGGTAGCCTGTCCGCAAGGCAATCTGTTCGATGTTATCCTGGCCGCTTATCAGGGCTTTTCTGGCCAGCGACATGCGCCAGAAGAACAGGTATTGCATGGGAGACATGCCGACGGTCTCGCTGAACACGGCGAAAAAAGAGGAGCGGGACATGGCGCACTCACGGGCGAGCTGCGCGATTTGCCAGTCAGCGCCGGGTTTTTCATGAATAAGATGCAGCGCGGTGGCTACCCTGTCGTGTTGTAACCCTCGCAGGATACCTGCGGTTTTCGACAGCGCCGGATCGCTTCGCAATGATTCCACCAGCAACAGTTGCAAAAGATGCATCATGACCACGTCACGCCCCGGCCGCCGGGCCCGGCTTTCATCCAGCAGGAGTTCAAACAGCGTGATAAAACGGCGTTGCCCTTGTATCAGGATCTCACTGGGGAGTAACGCGACGATAAGCGCTTTGTCCGGCGTGTCGAATTCACAATGACCCACATTCATCAGAAGCTCAGCCGGCCCCGTTGTTGAGCCAATCCTCACGTGTCCGTCGCCAAGGACGGTGGGCTGCGAGAAGTCAACGGGAGGGGCGGCGCCCGCACTGGTGGTCTCAAAGGCGTAAGTGGCGGGGATCAGAATGAAATCACCGGCAACCAGTCGCCTCGGCGCTTTACCGTTAACGCTCATCAGGCATTCGCCCTGCAGCACGGCGCAGTAAAACGCCTCTCCGCCAGACTCGCGGAGAATTCGCCACTGACCTGCTCCCTCAACGAGTTTTGCACGTGTGGGCCTGGGATTGAGTAACGCAACAATATCGGTTAAGGGATCTGCCACTGGACGCTCTCTCAAGTTAAGTGGATTTTTGATTATATATTGTCCAACTGGCGGCGGCTATGATTACCGCTCTTGCCAACAGAGAGGATTAACCATGTCAACTGCACTGATTACCGGATGCTCTTCAGGTTTTGGGCTGGCAACAGCCACCCTTTTTTTAGCCAAAGGCTGGAACGTGATCGCCACCATGCGAACGCCAGACCCGTCGCTTTTTCCTGAAAGCGATAAGCTGACTATTTTGCCGCTGGATATCACGTCGCAGGCGAGCATTAATGAGGTGGTGAAAAAAGCGGGCGCGATTGATCTGCTGGTGAATAATGCAGGCGTCGGCGCGCCGGTGCCCGTTGAACTGACGCCGCTGGCCACCGCGCAACAATTAATGAACACCAATGTTCTGGGCACGCTGTTATTAACCCAGGCGTTTCTCCCGCTGATGAGAGAGAAAAAATCAGGGGTGATCATTAATGTTTCGTCGTCCGTCACCACCAAAGCGATGCCGCTGATTGGGGTTTATCGTGCCAGTAAAGCGGCGCTGAATGCCTGGAGCGAGTCACTGGCCATCGAAGCCCGGCCTTTTGGTATTCGCGTGCATGTGGTGTTACCGGGGCGCTCGCCCGAAACGAAGTTTGGCGAGAATGCGCGGGCGTATTTTGGCGGACAGGACGATCGGGTGTACGGCGAGATGGTGAATGAGTTTATCCGCCAGGCGGGCAATGCCGACTCGCCGGTGACGCACGCAGACGATGTGGCGAATGCCATTTTTGCCGTCGCTCGCGATCAAAACGCGCCGCTGTACACCGCTGCGGGTGAAGATGCCCGGCAATTTCTTACAGAAGCACAGCAACATTCCCCGTTTGCTTACTGATAGTCCAGGTGAAGCTCTGAAGAGAGGGGAGCCCCTCTCTCTGTTTCGTAGCCACGCGGCGAGCGCGCTTACGGCTCACGGAGTCGTCGCTTCGTGTTGTCGCGCATAGACCACCAGCCTCAGATGCCGGTCTTCATCCACGGTCAGAGACGTAAATTCGAACGGCACGGGGTTTTCTTCTATCAGCAAACGGCGAACGCCGTTGCATGGCGCGTGAACATGATGTTGTCGCCACCAGGTTTTGAACTCTGGCGAGACATGTTCCAGTTCATCGACCAGTTCCTGAATATCCGTACTTTGGCTGGCGCGCGTGAAGTCCCGGCGAAAACTTGAGAGCATCAGCGGGGCCTGTTCCTCCCAGTCAACCACCCGCATCCGAAGGGCGGGATCGGTGAACAGGAGCCAGAGAAGGTTACGCCGCTCGGGTTGGTGGCGCGCGAAATGAAACAGCGCATCGGCGGAGGCGTTAAAACCCAGAACGTCCCAGCGCAGATTGAGCACAAACGCGGGGTGTGGCAGATCATGCATCAGGCGTCGCACCAGGGGGGGCAGCACGCACCAGGTTTTACCTGGCTCGGCCGGTGGGCGCTCATGCGCCAGCATAAACAGGTGGCGACGTTCGGCGGCATCCAGTTTCAGCACCCTGGCCAGATTATCCAGAAAGGTGGACGACACCCCGATATCCCGGCCCTGTTCAAGCCAGGTGTACCAGGTAAGGCCGACGCCCGCCAGCGCCGCGACCTCTTCACGCCGAAGCCCTGGCGTCCGGCGCCGCGTTCCGCTGGGAAGGCCGACATCGGCGGGTGACAGGCGCTCCCGCTGCGTCCTTAAAAAGGCGGCCAGATCGGTACGCGTTCGATTCAGTGTTCGCATCGCTTATCTCATTGCTTTTAGTAATAGCATAAACTGTTAAATTGTAATGGTTTAAAAGGACGGTGAGAATCGTCGCATATTCTTCTGACAATGGATACGCGATATGAAATTACCCCACTCCTTTACGATGCCGACCAAACGCGCCTCCCGCGCCGCGCCGCCGTGGACAGGCTTGTCCGTACTCCTCCTCGCGGGGTTCGTCACCATTTTCGATCTGTTTGTCGTCAATGTCGCCATTCCCGGCATTCAGAGTGGTCTGCGCGCGGATTTCGCCCAGATTAGTCTCGTCGTCGCCGGATATGAACTCGCTTTTGGCGTGTTGCTGATTACTGGCGGGCGGCTGGGCGACCGCTTTGGCCGCCGCCAGCTGTTCATTGTCGGTATGGCGGGCTTTACCCTGGCATCAGCGTGTTGCGGCCTGGCGCCCGGCATCGGTTATCTTATTAGCGCCCGTGTCTTGCAGGGGCTGGCGGCAGCGCTGCTGTTCCCGCAGGTGTATGCCTCCATTCGGGTTAATTTTGAGGGCAATGACAGACGCAGAGCCTTTGGCCTGCTGGGGATGACGCTGGGCCTGGCCGCGATTGCCGGTCAGGTGTTGGGCGGTTGGCTGGTACATGTCGATCTGTTCGGGCTGAGCTGGCGTAACATTTTTCTCATCAATATACCGGTGGGGGCGATCGCCATTCTCGCGGCACGCGCTATTCCCGAATCCACCGCCCCGCAGAGGCCTCAGCTGGACTGGATGGGCGTGGTGCTGGTCAGCATCGGGCTGACGCTGTTACTGGTTCCGCTAATTGAGGGGGCGGTGCAGGGCTGGCCTGCGTGGAGCTTGTGGTCACCGGGTGTGGCGCTGGTGTTGCTCGCGCTTTTTTACCGGCAACAGGAACGACGCCGCAGAGCAGGGAAGTGGCTGCTGGTTGATATGCGTCTGATGTCGAAGCGCCAGTTTGCGCTGGGCACGTTACTGGTGCTGCTGGTCTACTCGACCTCCAGTTCATTTTTCCTCTGCTTTGCCTTACTCGCGCAGACGGGATTGGGGCTGGATCCTTTCCTTGCGGGCAGCCTGTTTGCGCCCTGTAGCGTGGGGTTTGTGCTCGCATCGCTGGCGGCGCCGCGTCTGGTGGCGAGAAAGGGAACCCGGACCCTGTTTTGGGGCGGCCTCATCTATGCGGTTTTTATCGGGGTGTTAATGGCGCAGGTCGGAATATCTGGCGCTGAGCTTAAACTCGCGACGCTGATCCCGGCGCTGATGATGATCGGCGCCGGTCAGGGTTACATTATGACGCCCTTACTGAACCTGGTGCTGGGTTTCGTCGACGAAGCGGAATCGGGCATGGCATCCGGCGTGATATCGACCGTGCAGCAGGTTGGCGCGGCGCTGGGCGTCGCTGTTGTTGGCATCCTGTTTCATGGCGCGCTTTCAGAGGCGACGTCTCTGCCACAAGCCGGACAGTATGCCTCTGCGTTTGTGTCCGGGATGCTGTACAACCTCGGAGCGGCTGTCGCTACCTGCCTGCTGTTGCTGATTCTGGTAAAAACGCAGCGGGCAACATGCTGATCGCGCGTCATCACTGACAGTTGTGGTTTGCCTTTCCGGTATCAGCGGATGCCGGAAGCATCATCCTTCGCCGGTCAATGGCATATGGGAAGTAAATGTAGGGTGGATAAGCGAAGCGCATCCACCGAAAGCCGATGATGCGAAATGCGATTTCTCTGTCGCTCGTCCCGAACCTTAGTCGAAGGATCTCATTCTTCGCCGGTCAATGGCATACAGGACGTGGCAAATAAATGTAGGGTGGATAAGCGAAGCGCATCCACCGAAAGCAGATGGCGTGAAATGCGATTTCTCAGTCGCTCGCCTCGAACCTTGTCGAAGCTTCTCATCCTTCCCCGGTCAATAACATATGGGAACGGGAGAGTGTATCAGCGAGAGGAGTATTCAAAGGAGATGGTGGTGGGGGAAGGATTATTCGTCGCTCCGCTCCTCACCCTTCGGGCCGTTGCCTGCGGCAACGTTGTCTCGCTGTCGCTCGACTCGAACCTTGTCGAAGCTTCTCATCCTTCCCCGGTCAATGCTATAGGGAAACGGGAGAGTGTATCAGCGTGAGGGGTATTCAAAGGAGATGGTGGTGGGGGAAGGATTCGAACCTTCGAAGTCTGTGACGGCAGATTTACAGTCTGCTCCCTTTGGCCGCTCGGGAACCCCACCACGGGGTAATTCATATTGTAGAGATACTGCGTGAGAGGGTGGTGGGTGAAGGATTATTCGTCGCTCCGCTCCTCACCCTTCGGGCCGTTGCCTTCGGCAACGTTGTCTCGCTGTCGCTCGACTCGAACCTTATCAAAGGTTCTCACCCTTCCCCGGTAAGTTTTCCCTTCAGGTCAACTTAACTGGGTAACCACAGTGCTGTGGTTGAAGATGGTGGTGGGGGAAGGATTCGAACCTTCGAAGTCGATGACGGCAGATTTACAGTCTGCTCCCTTTGGCCGCTCGGGAACCCCACCACGGGGTAAAACGCTTTACTTCGCATTGACGTTGTAAGGAAGGATTATTCGTCGCTTCGCGACTCACCCTTCGGGCCGTTGCCTTCGGCAACGTTCTCTCACTACGCTCGAGTCGAACCTTCGAAGTCGATGACGGCAGATTTGCAGTCAGCTCCCTGATGTACGCTCGGAA
Source organism: Cronobacter turicensis (assembly GCF_041222865.1). NCBI lineage: Bacteria > Pseudomonadati > Pseudomonadota > Gammaproteobacteria > Enterobacterales > Enterobacteriaceae > Cronobacter > Cronobacter turicensis. The sequence goes on from NZ_CP165997.1 coordinate 1,865,024, forward strand.
ACCCCACCACGGGGTAATGCTTTTTACTGGCCTGCCTCCACTGCGGGAAGCGGGGCGCATCATATCAAATGTCGCGCCCCTGTAAAGTCTTCCGTTAGCCAATAACGATTGTTTGCGTACTTTTTGCCCGTAACGTTTTAAAGCTAAACAGAAACGGGCAATGGCTTACAGAATAATCGTGCGGTTGCCGTAAACAAACACGCGCTGGGCCAGTACCTGGTACAACGCGCGGCTGAGAACATTTTTCTCAACGTCGCGGCCCGCGCGCATCATATCTTCCGCGGTATACGTGTGATCCACATGAATCACGTCCTGCATGATGATCGGACCTTCATCCAGATTATCATTCACATAGTGCGCGGTCGCGCCGATAATTTTCACGCCGCGCTCGTACGCCTGATGATAAGGACGCGCGCCGATAAACGCCGGCAGGAACGAGTGGTGAATGTTGATAATCTTGTTCGGGAAGCGGGCGACAAAATCCGGCGTCAGGACACGCATATACTTCGCCAGCACGACGTAATCCGGCTGATGCGCCTCGATGGCGTCCGCCATCAGCTTATCGTGCGCCTCGCGGGTGAGGCCCTCGTGACTGACCAGCTCAAACGGAATGTCGAAACGCTCAACCAGCGAACGTAACGTCTCGTGGTTGCCGATAACCGCAGCGATGTCGACATCCAGACCGCCGTAATTGGCTTTCATCAGTAAATCGCCGAGGCAGTGCGCTTCTTTGGTCACCAGAATGACGATGCGGCGACGTCCGGCCGGATTCAGCTCGCGTACGGAGCCCGCAGGCAGCGCGCTGTCGAGATCGGCCAGCAGTGTGGCGTCGTTGAAAATGCCTTCCAGTTCGGTGCGCATAAAGAAGCGGCCGGTGCGGTGATCGACGAATTCATTGTTCTGCACGATATTCAGCTCGTGCTTGTAGCAAATATTGGTGATGCGCGCGATGAGCCCTTTCTGATCCGGACAGATGGTGCGCAGTACTTTACGTTGTAATGCTTGCATTGCAGGGGTGATCCTGTTGATGGTTTGCCAGTGTGTTGTCAGTCAGCGGTGTTATTGCCCGCAACACTTTTTAAATTTTTTCCCGGAGCCGCAGGGGCATGGATCGTTGCGTCCAAACACCGGGCGGGTGCCGTCGATATAGTACCAGCGGCCCTCTTCGTTCAGAAAACGCGAACGCTCGATAATCGCGCCGGATTTGCCATTTTCCTGGAAACGCGCCACGAAACTGACGTACGCTTCGCTTTCGGTATGACCCGGCGCTTCTTCAAATATCGTCAGGCCAAGCCACTGCGTATGAGCGAAGCCCGCTTCGATATCGGCGCGGAAGCGGTCTGCCTCACAGGCGGGATGCCAGGTCTTTATCAGATATTGCGCATTTTTCATCACGAAAGCGCAGTATCGGGAGCGCATAAGTTGTGATGCGAGGGCTGCGCTCTTGTTACCAGAAAGATAAGGCTGGCAACATAGGCTATACTCCAGAGCGCTACCGCAAGGACAAAGTTGCGACACGATTTCTCCTTGAGGACAAAATTAAGGCGTTAAACGCCACAGCGGCACTATGTTAACCGAGCGACGGCCTTGATGCCACGCCGCCGCTGATATGCAGACTTTTACGCCCGTGGCGCCTGATGCCGGGGCGAACCAACACACAGCAAGGCTTAGCCTTACATAAAGGTATAAAATAAAGTATCCACATGCTGCAGTTTATCTTTTGGTCACAGGGCACGATTACCCCCGCTTCATTGCACCAGGCGCAAAAGCGTTATGTTTCTTCCTGTTGCGTTGACATTCTTCGGGCAATTCTGACAGGCACAGCCCGCCTCAGCATGCCAAACTTGGCAACAAGTCATTCAGGGGGGGAGAGATGACGCAACCATTAGCCGGCAAACAGATCCTCATCGTTGAAGATGAAGCCGTTTTTCGTTCAATGCTTGACGCATGGCTTTCATCGCTGGGCGCAGAGACGCATCTTGCTGAAGATGGCGTTGACGCGCTGGAGAAAATGCACGACGCCGCGGCAGATCTGCTGATCTGCGATCTGGAAATGCCGCGAATGAATGGACTGAAGCTCATTGAGCGTCTGCGCAACGACGGCAATCAAATCCCCATTCTGGTCATTTCCGCGACCGACAATATGTCTGATATCGCCAAAGCGCTGCGTCTTGGCGTGCAGGATGTGCTGCTAAAACCCGTCAAAGATTTTAACCGGCTGCGTGAAACCGTTTACGCGTGTCTCTATCCCACTATGTTCAACTCGCGCGTCGAGGAAGAAGAGCGCCTGTTTCAGGACTGGGATGCGCTGGTGAACAACCCTCACGCCGCCGCGAAGTTGCTCAAAGAGTTACAGCCGCCGGTGCAACAGGTGATGTCGCACTGCCGCGTCAATTATCGCCAGCTGGTTGCCGCCGACGAACTGGGGCTGGTGCTCGATATTGCGCCCATTTCCGACAACGACCTGGCGTTTTATTGTCTCGACGTTACGCGCGCCGGCGACAACGGCGTGCTGGCCGCGCTGTTATTACGCGCGCTGTTTAATGGATTACTTCAGGAACAACTGTCACAACAGCGTCAGCGTTTACCTGAGCTTGGGGCTTTACTTAAGCAGGTAAATCAATTGTTGCGCCAGGCGAATTTGTACGGACAGTTTCCTTTGCTGGTGGGTTATTACCACAGCGAATTAAAAAATCTCATATTAGTCTCCGCCGGTCTTAACGCAACGTTAAATACCGGAGATAACCAAATTCAGCTCAGCAACGGTGTTCCTTTGGGCACTTTGGGCAATACTTACTTAAATCAAATCAGCCAGCGCTGCGAGTCCTGGCAGTGTCAGGTCTGGGGCGCTGGCGGTCGTTTAAGACTCATGTTGTCTGCAGAATGAGCATTTGATTTATCTGATGCAGATAGCTTTTCTTGGCTATCTGCGCAGGTGGTAATATCGCGTCAGTTTTCTTCGTATTTGTCCTAAATTGCCATGACACAAGGGTATTCAGACTCTTTCCCCATTTTTTAACTGATATACTCGAACGCGTTTTTAATTGACGAACAAGTGTGAAACTTGAACAGTCCAGGAGAATATTCAATGGCTGCCATTAATTCGAAAGTGAAAAAAGCAGTAATCCCGGTTGCGGGATTAGGAACCAGGATGTTGCCGGCCACGAAGGCGATTCCAAAAGAGATGCTGCCGCTGGTGGATAAACCGTTAATTCAGTATGTCGTTAATGAGTGTATTGCCGCTGGCATTACTGAGATTGTTCTGGTCACTCACTCCTCAAAAAACTCCATCGAAAACCACTTCGATACCAGCTTTGAACTTGAAGCGATGCTGGAAAAACGCGTTAAGCGCCAGCTGCTGGAAGAAGTACAGTCCATCTGCCCGCCGCACGTGACTATCATGCAGGTGCGTCAGGGTCTCGCGAAAGGCCTGGGTCACGCGGTAATGTGCGCGCATCCGGTGGTCGGCAACGAGCCGGTGGCCGTGATCCTGCCGGACGTTATCCTCGATGAGTTTGAATCCGATCTCTCCCAGGACAACCTGGCGGAAATGATTAAGCGTTTCGACGAAACAGGCCGCAGCCAAATCATGGTTGAGCCGGTGGCTGACGTGACCGCGTACGGCGTGGTGGATTGCCAGGGCGCGCAGCTGCAGGCAGGCGACAGCGTGCCGATGGTTGGCATCGTTGAGAAACCGAAAGCCGATGTGGCGCCGTCTAACCTCGCGGTTGTCGGCCGTTACGTGCTTGGCGCTGACATCTGGCCTCTGCTGGCGAAAACCCCTCCGGGAGCGGGTGATGAGATCCAGCTGACCGACTCCATCGCGATGCTGATGGATAAAGAAACCGTCGAGGCCTACCACATGAAAGGCAAAAGCCACGACTGCGGCAACAAACTGGGTTACATGCAGGCCTTCGTGGAATACGGAATTCGCCACAATACGCTGGGTGAAGAGTTCAAAACCTGGCTTAACGACACCGTCGGCGACAAGAAGTAATTAATCACCCGGGACAACGTAATGAAAGTAACCGTATTTGGTATTGGCTACGTAGGGCTGGTACAGGCCGCTGTGCTGGCGGAAGTTGGGCATGACGTCATGTGTATCGACGTTGACGCCAACAAGGTTGAAAACCTGAAGAAAGGGATTATCCCGATCTATGAGCCCGGCCTGACGCCGCTGGTGAAGAAAAACTACGAAGAAGGGCGTCTGCATTTCAGCACCGACGCTGCGGAAGGGGTTAACCACGGCGTAATGCAGTTTATCGCCGTGGGTACGCCGCCGGATGAAGATGGCTCAGCTGACCTGAAATATGTCACGGCTGTGGCGCGCACTATCGCTCAGCATATGACCAGCCATAAAGTCGTGCTGGATAAATCCACCGTTCCGGTCGGTACCGCCGATAAAGTGCGTCAGGTGATGAGCGAAACGCTGAAAGCGCGCGGCGCGGATTTCCCGTTCGATGTGGTTTCCAACCCGGAATTCCTCAAAGAAGGGGCGGCAGTCGCTGACTGCATGCGTCCTGAGCGTATCGTGGTGGGTACCGACAACGATGATGTTGTCGAACTGCTGCGCGAGCTCTATGAGCCGTTCAACCGCAATCACGATCGTATGATCCTGATGGATATTCGTAGCGCCGAGCTGACCAAATATGCCGCCAACTGCATGCTGGCGACCAAAATCAGCTTTATGAACGAGATCTCAAACCTGGCGGAACGCCTGGGTGCGGATATCGAGAAAGTGCGCCAGGGTATCGGCTCCGATCCCCGTATCGGCTATCACTTTATTTATCCAGGCTGCGGCTACGGCGGCTCTTGCTTCCCGAAAGACGTTCAGGCGCTGATCCGTACCTCTGAGCATATCGGTTATGTGCCGCGTCTGCTGAAAGCGGTAGAAGACGTCAACAACGATCAGAAGATGAAGCTGCCGGAGTTTATCCGCCGTCATTTCGGCGAAAATCTGGAAGGCAAAACCTTCGCGCTGTGGGGTCTCTCTTTCAAACCGAATACCGATGACATGCGCGAAGCCTCCAGCCGCGTGCTGATGGAAGAGCTGTGGAAACATGGCGCGACCGTCCAGGCTTACGATCCGGAAGCGATGGATGAAACCCAGCGTATTTACGGTCATCGTGCAGATCTGCGTTTGATGGGCACTAAAGAAGCGGCGCTGCAGGGCGCGGACGCGTTGATTATCTGCACCGAGTGGCAGGCATTCCGCGCGCCGGATTTTGATTTCATCAAAAATTCCCTGAAAGAACCGGTTATCTTTGATGGCCGTAACCTGTATGATCCGGCAAGGCTCAGCAAACGCGGCTTTGTTTATTATGCAATCGGCCGTGGAGCGTCCATTAACATTGCATAATTAATGAGGATCGTATGAAATTTCTGGTTACCGGCGCAGCAGGCTTTATTGGTTTTCATGTTAGCGAACGTCTGCTGGCAGCCGGTCACCAGGTTATCGGTATCGATAACCTGAATGATTATTATGACGTCAACCTCAAACTCGCCCGCCTCAATCTTCTTAAACAACATAGCGCCTTTCATTTCGAAAAAATTGATCTGGCAGATCGCCAGGCGATGGAAACGTTATTTGCTCAGCACCAGCCGCAACGCGTCATTCATCTGGCTGCGCAGGCAGGCGTGCGTTATTCGCTGGAAAATCCTCACGCTTATGCGGATGCCAACCTGACGGGGCATTTAAACGTGCTGGAAGGGTGTCGTCACCATAAAGTTGAGCATTTATTATACGCGTCTTCCAGTTCCGTTTACGGGCTGAACCGTAAAATGCCTTTTTCCACCGACGATTCTGTCGATCATCCGGTCTCTTTATATGCGGCTACGAAAAAAGCCAATGAGCTGATGTCGCATACTTATTCGCATTTGTATGGTCTGCCGACAACAGGGCTGCGCTTTTTCACCGTATATGGCCCCTGGGGTCGTCCGGATATGGCGTTGTTTAAATTTACCCAGGCAATTGTCAAAGGCAGCAGCATTGACGTTTATAATCACGGCCAGATGCGACGCGATTTTACTTATATCGACGATATTGCTGAGGCGATTGTCCGTTTGCAGGATGTCATTCCGCAGGCTGATCCGCAATGGACGGTGGAAAACGGCTCTCCGGCCACCAGCTCAGCACCATATCGTGTTTATAATATCGGCAACAGTTCTCCCGTTGCGTTAATGGATTATATTTCCGCTCTCGAAAAAGCCCTTGGCAAAGAAGCGCAGAAAAATATGCTGCCGATGCAGCCGGGTGATGTGCTCGAAACGAGTGCTGATACGTCCGCGCTGTATAAAGTTATTGGCTTTAAGCCGCAGACCTCGGTAGAAGAGGGCGTTAAACGCTTTGTAGAGTGGTATAAAGGGTTTTATAACGTTGAAGGGTAAACCCTGCAGCTATTGCCGCTGAGCGCCTCTTGCTTACTGTGAGAGGCCTAAAAAACAAAAATCCCGCCGAGGCGGGATTTTTTACAGCACCAAAAGCACTGCCTGAACGGAATTAATCCTTGATCAGGAAATCGTCCAGCTGTTTACCCTGCTCGTCGATCGCTTTTTTGATCACAGCAGGCGTACGGCCCTGGCCAGTCCAGGTTTTGCTTTCGCCGTTTTCGTCGGTATAACGATATTTAGCCGGGCGTGCAGCACGTTTAGCTTTAGTACCGGTTTTAGCGGCAGACATGCTGTTCAGCAATTCATTCGGGTCAATACCGTCAGCAATCAGCATTTCACGGTACTGCTGTAATTTACGGGTACGTTCTTCGATTTCCGCAGCGGCGGCGCTTTCTTCTTCACGGCGCTCATTTACAACCACTTCTAATTTCTCCAGCATCTCTTCCAGAGTTTCCAGAGTACATTCTCTCGCCTGTGCACGAAGAGTACGGATGTTGTTCAGAATTTTAAGTGCTTCGCTCATTGTAGTAATCTCAAACTTATAATGGGGTGGTGTGTTGAGGTAATAATAGAGCCTTAAATTCAGTTCTGCAATAGGCCGAAATGTAAGGAAGTCAAAATATCGGATTATTTGTGCGCATTTAAAAAAGCGACACTTAAATTTTTCTTGAACTGACGCACAAAGTTGATGGGGTAAAATGCGCCGTCCTGCGCGGCGTCAGGCTCCAATTCTCCAGAGAAACACCATTTTTTAAGGGATTATTATCGGTCCAGAAAAATATCCTGCCTATGTATTAGTGGTTCCTCCAGTAGCCCAGGACAGGCTTTTATTAGAATAGTCAGCAAGCAATGCCTATTTGATTAACTGGCTAAAATGGCTGCTCTCTCCACACTTTATCCACAATATGAGAGGCAATTTGTTTCAAAGTGTGGAGCGTTGTTCCTTTCGCGTATCACTATATAAGATATGTCTGCGCCGGGTCTGGGCGGCGGGATGCCTGGCGCAGAGAATATGATACACTGGCGGCAACGTATCAACACTTTAGCCAGGGTTATCGAGCAGATGGCGCAACTTTATTTTTACTATTCAGCAATGAATGCTGGTAAATCGACAGCATTACTCCAGTCGTCATATAACTACCAGGAAAGGGGAATGCGCACGCTGGTTTATACGGCGGAAATTGACGATCGTTTTGGCGCCGGGAAGGTGAGTTCCCGTATAGGATTATCCTCGCCCGCGCGGCTTTATAATGCTCAGACATCTTTATTCGAAGATATTCGCGACGCCCACCAGGAGGCCCCGGTTCATTGCGTACTGGTGGATGAAAGCCAGTTTTTAACGCGTGAGCAGGTTTATGCGCTGTCTGAAGTGGTCGATAAGCTGGATATTCCCGTGCTCTGTTATGGCCTGCGTACTGATTTTCGTGGCGAACTCTTTGGAGGCAGTCAGTATCTGCTGGCGTGGTCGGATAAACTGGTGGAACTGAAAACCGTCTGTTTTTGCGGTCGTAAGGCGGGCATGGTGCTTCGTCTTGACCATGAAGGCCGGCCTTATAATGAAGGTGAACAAGTCGTCATTGGCGGGAATGAACGTTATGTGTCGGTGTGTCGTAAGCATTATAAAGAAGCGCTTGAGAAGGGCTCTTTAAAGGCCGTACAGGGGCATTAACACGTTAACGTTATTCCCCTGGGACCCTGTCAGAAAAAGCCTCAGAGACGCGCTGAGGCTTTTTTATGGAGTAGAGGCTGGCGTGTTCGCGTAGTGGTCTACAGGTCGGTACGACGTATATCAGGCTGCGTGGGTATATAAAAGCTGAGGTGCTACAAAGGACAGGTTGTGCGGCATTGATTAGCCGCGTTTCTGATACGCGCGCTGCGCAGCGCGCCTGACTGATTTTCGCAGGGCAAAAAAAACCCGCCAGGCGGCGGGTTTTTACGTTCAGATAATAATCTTAAACGGTTTTCTTCGCTTTTTTGTCAGCTTTTACAGCAGGTGCGGCTTCGGCCTGAACTGTTTCAACGCCTTCTTTGTACTCACGGCCGTAGAAGCTATCCAGCAGGATCTGTTTCAGCTCGGAAATCAGCGGATAGCGCGGGTTAGCGCCAGTACACTGGTCATCGAAGGCATCTTCAGACAGCTTATCGACATTGGCCAGGAAGTCAGCTTCCTGAACGCCTGCTTCGCGGATAGATTTCGGAATACCCAGCTCTGCTTTGATGCTTTCCAGCCATGCCAGCAGTTTCTCAATTTTCGCGGCGGTACGGTCGCCCGGAGCAGAGAGACCCAGGTGGTCGGCAACTTCAGCATAACGACGGCGCGCTTGCGGACGGTCGTACTGGCTGAAAGCGGTCTGCTTGGTCGGGTTATCGTTCGCGTTATAGCGGATAACGTTGGAGATCAGCAGGGCGTTCGCCAGACCGTGCGGAATATGGAACTGCGAACCCAGTTTATGCGCCATGGAGTGGCACACGCCCAGGAAGGCGTTCGCAAACGCGATACCGGCGATGGTCGCGGCACTGTGAACACGTTCACGCGCAACCGGGTTTTTCGAACCTTCATGGTAGGACGCCGGCAGGTTTTCTTTCAGCAGTTTCAGAGCCTGCAGCGCCTGGCCATCGGAGAATTCAGACGCCAGTACAGAAACGTAAGCTTCCAGCGCGTGGGTTACCGCATCCAGACCACCGAACGCGCAGAGCGATTTCGGCATATCCATCACCAGGTTGGCGTCGACAATCGCCATATCCGGGGTCAGCGCGTAGTCCGCCAGCGGATATTTCTGGCCGGTTTCGTCGTCGGTAACCACCGCAAACGGGGTCACTTCAGAACCGGTACCGGAGGTGGTGGTAACAGCGATCATTTTCGCTTTCACGCCCATTTTCGGGAACTTGTAGATACGTTTACGGATATCCATAAAGCGCAGCGCCAGTTCTTCGAAGTGGGTTTCCGGGTGCTCATACATGACCCACATGATTTTCGCAGCATCCATCGGGGAGCCGCCGCCCAGCGCGATGATAACGTCCGGTTTAAAGGAGTTCATCAGCTCGGCGCCTTTGCGAACTACGCTCAGGGTCGGGTCAGCTTCGACTTCAAAGAACACTTCAGTTTCAACGCCAGCAGCTTTCAGCACAGAGGTGATCTGATCGGCGTAGCCGTTGTTAAACAGGAAGCGGTCAGTCACGATCATGGCGCGTTTGTGACCATCAGTAATCACTTCATCCAGCGCAATCGGCAGTGAGCCGCGACGGAAGTAGATAGATTTCGGAAGTTTATGCCACAACATGTTTTCAGCTCGCTTAGCAACGGTTTTCTTGTTGATCAGGTGTTTCGGACCAACGTTTTCAGAGATGGAGTTACCACCCCATGAGCCGCAACCCAGCGTCAGAGACGGTGCCAGCTTGAAGTTGTAGAGATCCCCGATACCACCCTGAGAAGCCGGCGTGTTGATAAGGATACGCGCGGTTTTCATTTTGTCGCCGAAGAAGGAGACGCGAGCTGGCTGGTTATCCTGATCGGTATACAGGCAGGAGGTGTGACCGATACCGCCCATCGCTACCAGTTTTTCCGCTTTTTCTACCGCATCTTCAAAATCTTTCGCGCGGTACATTGCAAGAGTAGGGGAGAGTTTCTCGTGAGCGAACGGCTCGCTTTCATCAACCAGAGAAACTTCACCAATCAGAATCTTGGTGCTGGACGGCACAGTAATGCCTGCCATTTCCGCGATTTTAACGGCCGGTTGACCAACGATAGCTGCGTTCAGACCGCCATTTTTCAGGATGATATTTTGAACGGCTTTCAGTTCAGCGCCCTGCAGCAGGTAGCCGCCGTGGCTCGCAAAACGTTCGCGCACCGCGTCATAAGCAGAGTCGACAACAATGACGGACTGTTCTGATGCACAGATAACGCCGTTGTCGAAGGTTTTGGACATCAGGATAGACGCGACCGCACGTTTGATATCGGCAGTTTCGTCGATAACCACCGGGGTGTTACCGGCGCCTACACCGATAGCCGGTTTACCGGAGCTGTATGCTGCTTTCACCATGCCTGGGCCACCGGTGGCCAGGATCAGGTTGATATCCGGGTGATGCATGAGCGCGTTAGACAGCTCAACGGAAGGCTGGTCAATCCAGCCGATCAGATCTTTCGGCGCGCCGGCTGCGATAGCCGCTTGCAGTACGATATCCGCAGCTTTATTGGTTGCGTCTTTCGCACGTGGATGCGGGGAGAAAATGATCGCGTTACGGGTTTTGAGGCTGATCAGCGATTTAAAAATGGCGGTAGAGGTCGGGTTAGTCGTCGGAACGATACCGCAGATAATACCGATAGGTTCAGCGATGGTGATAGTACCGAAGGTATCATCTTCATCGAGGATGCCGCAGGTCTTCTCATCTTTATAGGCGTTGTAGATATATTCAGAAGCAAAGTGGTTTTTGATCACTTTATCTTCGACGATACCCATTCCGGATTCGGCAACGGCCATTTTAGCGAGGGGGATTCGAGCATCTGCAGCGGCCAGAGCGGCGGCGCGGAAGATTTTGTCAACCTGTTCTTGGGTGAAGTTGGCATATTCACGCTGGGCTTTCTTGACGCGCTCTACGAGGGCGTTTAGTTCAGCGACATTAGTAACAGCCATAATGCTCTCCTGATAATGTTAAACTCTTTTAGTAAATCATCTGCTCGAAACCACAGTATAGTCAGCCCCAAACAGCGTGCGTTACAGACAGGTTTACCAGTACGACGACCCTAAACCCCCGCTGATTTACTAAAAGAGCCTTACCTGAATACATTTTTCTGGAAAATGTTTTACTCCCTGGCGGCATCATCAAGATACTCACTTCTGGTTATCAAAAGCGTGATCTAAATCAATTTAACCCGATGCTGACTCCTTTCAGCAGGCCTTATGACGGCAATTCAGCGGTGATTAATATATTTGCTACAGTTGTGGAAATGAAAACTGCCATAAACTCAACAAAATAATAACACAGGTCGACGCGGTCAAACGGGCGCGAGATCAGGAATGTATAAAGGTGTAATGCCGTAGCGTAGCCTGGGGTTTTGGATTACATTACGCACGCCGTCGCCCTACCAATCTGCGGAGCTTCCCTTGAATTCTATGCTGTTTGATTTGCCTACATTTTTTAAATTTTTTATCGGTTTGTTCGCGCTGGTAAACCCGGTGGGCATCATTCCTGTCTTTATTAGTATGACCAGCTATCAGACGGCGGCCGCGCGCAATAAAACCAACCTGACTGCCAACCTCTCGGTCGCCATTATTCTCTGGACGTCACTTTTTTTGGGCGACGCCATCTTGCAGGTGTTCGGCATCTCGATTGACTCCTTCCGGATCGCAGGCGGGATTCTGGTCGTTACCATCGCGATGTCGATGATTAGCGGAAAACTCGGCGAGGATAAACAGAATAAGCAGGAGAAGTCAGAAACCGCGATTCGCGAAAGCATTGGCGTGGTGCCGCTGGCGTTGCCGCTCATGGCGGGGCCAGGGGCTATTAGCTCGACGATCGTCTGGGGCACTCGCTTTCACAGCTGGCAGTATATGCTGGGCTTTACCCTAGCGATTGCGCTTTTCGCCGCCTGTTGCTGGGGCGTGTTCCGCCTGGCGCCATGGCTGGTTCGTCTGCTGGGTCAGACTGGCATCAACGTCATCACCCGTATCATGGGCCTGTTGCTGATGGCCCTGGGCATTGAATTTATTGTGACGGGGATTAAAGCGCTCTTTCCGGGCCTGGTAAGTTAGTCATTTTATTTCTTAAGAAAAGCGGAGCGGAAGCTTCGCTTTTTTCTTTTAGTATTAGCATTTCCTATAACCTTCCTCATCACGCTTTTTTCTTCATAACTTTATCTGATATCTCGCAAAGCATTATTAAAACAATGAATTACAGTATCAGTAACCTCTTGTGCGTTCATAAATAAAGCAATCAGTCTGTTATTTTTATCACATGATACTTTGAGTATTGATGCGGGTTTAACGAAATGATATTAGTAAATTCATCACCACTGCAGATAAATGTGCTAATTTTTGTTCAATTGTTAATTTTATGTTGTGATGCGCTGTGAGCGAAGTGACACGCCGCACCTTCAGCGTAGAATTGGGTTAACTGACTGATAATAATTGTAAAAAAGGCAAAAATCGCGGTTTCTTGATGGGTTGCCGCGACGACATCTTTCGCGACAAAAGAGAAGCGGTTAACAAATTTGTAAATTGTATTGGCGCACAATTCACGCATTTGATACTTTCCGGCAAAACATTTGCCTGCGAATTATCAGCAGACGAGAATGATTTTCGTATGAAAGCGCTTTCTCTCAACAGGTAGCGCGAAAAGAGACTGTCCTTAAACAGGGAAGGGCAGCAAAAGAATCGACGCCAGGCTGCCAGAGAGCAGCCGTGATAAATAAAGTCGGTGATAGCACGTAGTAAAAAAGAAAAACCACCTGGCGGACGCGAAAGCTCCTGCGCTGCACAGGTCCCCATCAGGGGAGAACGGGCTGACTTTCGTCAGTAATAATAATGAGTGGAGTACCAACACAATGTCCATCATCACAAAAAAAAGTCTGGTAGCAGCGGGAATTCTTTCTGCGCTAATCGCGGGAAACGCAATGGCTGCGAATATTCCTGCGGGTGTGCAACTGGCGGAAAAACAAACGCTGGTGCGCAACAACGGTTCAGAAGTGCAGTCGCTTGACCCGCATAAAATTGAAGGCGTGCCTGAGTCCAACATCAACCGCGACCTGTTCGAAGGCCTGCTGGTAACGGATGTGGAAGGCCACCCGAGCGCGGGCGTTGCCGAAAAGTGGGAAAACAAAGATTTTAAAGTCTGGACCTTCCATCTGCGTAAAGACGCCAAATGGTCCAACGGCGAGCCGGTTACGGCACAGGATTTCGTCTACAGCTGGCAGCGCCTGGCTGACCCGAAAACCGCTTCTCCGTATGAAAGCTATCTGCAATACGGTCATATTACCAATATCGACGACATCATCGCCGGTAAAAAACCTGCCACCGATCTTGGCGTAAAAGCGATCGACGACCATACGCTGGAAGTGACCCTCAGCGAGCCGGTCCCGTATTTCTACAAACTGCTGGTGCACTCTTCAATGTCTCCGGTGCCTAAAGCCACCGTTGAGAAATTTGGCGAGAAATGGACCCAGCCGGTGAACATCGTGTCTAACGGCGCGTACAAACTGAAATCCTGGGTGGTGAACGAGCGCATCGTGCTTGAGCGCAACACCAACTACTGGGATAACGCGAAAACCGTTATCAACGAAGTGACCTATCTGCCTATCTCTTCTGAAGTCACCGACGTTAACCGCTACCGCAGCGGCGAAATCGACATGACCTATAACAACATGCCGATTGAACTGTTCCAGAAGCTGAAAAAAGAGATCCCGAAAGAAGTGCACGTCGACCCGTATCTGTGCACTTACTATTACGAAATCAACAACCAGAAAGCGCCGTTTAACGATCCGCGCGTACGTACCGCGCTGAAGCTGGGTCTGGATCGCGATATCATCGTCCATAAAGTGAAAAACCAGGGCGACCTGCCAGCCTATGGTTACACCCCGCCTTACACCGACGGTGCGAAATTCACCGAACCGGCCTGGTTCAAAATGACCCAGGAACAACGTAACGCCGAAGCGAAAAAACTGCTGGCCGAAGCGGGCTATACCGCCGACAAGCCGCTGACATTCGATCTGCTTTACAACACCTCCGATCTGCACAAAAAACTGGCGATTGCGGCTGCGTCCATCTGGAAGAAAAACCTGGGCGTGAACGTGAAACTGGAAAACCAGGAGTGGAAAACCTTCCTGGATACCCGTCATCAGGGCAACTTTGACGTGGCGCGTGCGGGCTGGTGTGCGGATTACAACGAACCGACGTCCTTCCTGAACACCATGCTGTCCAACAGCTCAAACAATACCTCGCATTACAAGAGCGAAGCGTTCGATAAAGTGATGCAGGAAACGCTGCAGGTGAGCGACGAAAGCCAGCGCAGCGAACTCTACAATAAAGCGGAGCAGCAACTGGATAAAGATTCCGTCATCGTGCCGGTCTATTACTACGTGAACGCCCGTCTGGTGAAACCGTGGGTAGGTGGTTATACCGGTAAAGACCCGCTGGATAATGTCTACGTTAAAAACCTGTATATTATCAAACATTAATGGCAATTCGTGGGGCAGGATCTTCTGCCCCACTGTGTCTTATTTTTCCGTGAGTCAAAGGCACACGCCAGAAGGTACGGGCAATGTTGAAATTTATTTTACGTCGCTGTCTGGAAGCGATTCCGACGCTGTTTATCCTTATTACTATTTCCTTCTTTATGATGCGTCTCGCGCCGGGGAGTCCTTTTACCGGCGAACGTAATTTGCCGCCGGAAGTGATGGCGAATATCGAGGCAAAATATCATCTTAATGACCCCATCATGACCCAGTACTTCAATTATCTGAAGCAACTGGCGAAAGGTGATTTCGGTCCGTCCTTTAAATATAAGGACTATTCGGTTAACGATCTGGTGGCTTCCAGTTTCCCGGTTTCTGCGAAATTAGGGGCTGCGGCGTTTTTACTGGCCGTTATTTTAGGCGTAGCGGCAGGTGTTATGGCCGCGCTCAAGCAAAACACGAAATGGGATTTCGCCGTCATGGGGGTGGCGATGACGGGCGTGGTCATACCGAGCTTCGTGGTCGCGCCGCTGCTGGTCATGATCTTTGCCATTACGCTGCACTGGTTGCCGGGCGGCGGCTGGAACGGCGGGGCGCTGAAATTCATGATCCTGCCGATGGTCGCGCTGTCGCTGGCTTACATCGCCAGTATCGCGCGTATCACCCGCGGTTCGATGATCGAAGTGTTGCACTCCAACTTTATTCGTACCGCCCGCGCCAAAGGGCTGCCGATGCGCCGCATTATACTGCGTCACGCGCTGAAGCCTGCGCTGCTGCCGGTGCTCTCCTATCTGGGGCCGGCATTTGTCGGGATCATCACCGGTTCGATGGTAATCGAAACCATCTACGGCCTGCCGGGCATCGGCCAGCTGTTCGTGAACGGCGCGCTGAACCGCGACTACTCGCTGGTACTGAGCCTGACGATTCTGGTCGGCGCGCTGACCATTCTGTTTAACGCGATCGTCGATGTGCTGTATGCCGTTATCGATCCGAAAATTCGTTACTGACACTGGAGCACGCCATGATGTTGAGTAAGAAAAACAGCGAGGCGCTGGAAAACTTCAGTGAAAAACTGGAAGTAGAAGGACGTAGCCTGTGGCAGGACGCCCGCCGTCGCTTTATGCATAACCGCGCGGCGGTCGCGAGTTTGATTGTTCTGGTGCTGATTGCGCTGTTCGTGACCCTTGCGCCGATGCTGTCGCAGTTCAGTTACTTCGATACCGACTGGGGCATGATGTCGAGCCCGCCGGATACCGAATCCGGCCACTGGTTCGGCACCGACTCTTCCGGGCGCGATCTGCTGGTGCGCGTCGCGATTGGCGGGCGTATCTCGCTGATGGTCGGCGTCGCGGCGGCGCTGGTGGCGGTGATTGTCGGCACGCTTTACGGTTCGCTTTCCGGCTATCTCGGCGGCAAAGTGGATTCGGTCATGATGCGTCTGCTGGAGATCCTCAACTCCTTCCCGTTCATGTTCTTCGTGATTCTGCTGGTGACCTTTTTTGGTCAAAATATCCTGCTGATTTTCGTCGCTATCGGGATGGTTTCCTGGCTTGATATGGCGCGTATCGTTCGCGGTCAGACGCTGAGCCTGAAACGTAAAGAGTTCATCGAGGCAGCCCAGGTGGGCGGCGTGTCGACGGCAAATATCGTGGTGCGTCATATCGTACCAAACGTGCTGGGCGTGGTGGTGGTTTACGCCTCCCTGCTGGTGCCAAGCATGATCCTTTTTGAATCTTTCTTAAGCTTCCTCGGCCTCGGTACGCAGGAGCCGCTTAGCTCCTGGGGCGCGCTGCTGAGCGATGGCGCCAACTCGATGGAAGTATCGCCCTGGCTGCTGCTCTTCCCGGCGGGTTTCCTGGTGGTCACCCTGTTTTGTTTTAACTTTATCGGCGATGGCCTGCGTGATGCCCTCGACCCGAAAGATCGTTAAGGAGTGCCGCCATGAGCACCATTGAACTCTCTGCGCCGCAACAGACCGCGGCGTCTCAAGCGACGCTGCTTGACGTTAAAGATTTACGCGTCACATTTGAAACTCCGGATGGCGATGTCACCGCCGTCAACGACCTGAACTTCAGCCTGCGCGCCGGGGAAACGCTTGGCATCGTCGGCGAATCCGGCTCCGGCAAATCTCAGACGGCGTTCGCGCTGATGGGCCTGCTTGCCGCCAACGGCCGCATCGGCGGGTCGGCGAAGTTCAACGGCCGTGAAATCCTCAACCTGCCGGAGCGCGAGTTAAACCGCCTGCGCGCCGAGCAGATTTCGATGATTTTCCAGGATCCGATGACCTCGCTGAACCCGTATATGCGTGTTGGCGAGCAGCTGATGGAAGTGTTGATGCTGCATAAGAGCATGAGCAAAGCCGAAGCGTTTGAGGAATCGGTCCGAATGCTGGACGCGGTTAAAATGCCGGAAGCGCGTAAGCGCATGCGCATGTATCCGCATGAATTCTCCGGCGGTATGCGCCAGCGCGTGATGATCGCCATGGCGCTGCTGTGTCGTCCTAAGCTCCTGATTGCCGATGAGCCGACCACCGCGCTCGACGTGACCGTTCAGGCGCAGATCATGACGCTGCTGAATGAGCTTAAGCGTGAATTCAACACCGCTATTATTATGATCACCCACGACCTCGGCGTGGTCGCGGGCATCTGTAATAAAGTGCTGGTGATGTATGCGGGCCGCACCATGGAATATGGCGCAGCGCGCGACGTGTTCTACGATCCGGCGCACCCGTATTCCATCGGTCTGCTCAACGCCGTCCCGCGCCTCGACGCGGAAGGCGAATCTCTGCTCACTATTCCGGGTAACCCGCCGAACCTGCTGCGACTGCCGAAAGGGTGTCCGTTCCAGCCGCGCTGTCCGCACGCGATGGAAATTTGCAGCACGACGCCGCCGCTGGAAGCGTTCGCCCCTGGCCGCCTGCGCGCCTGCTTTAAACCGGTGGAGGAGCTGAAATGAGCACCGTAGCTGAAGAGAGAAAAGTTCTGCTCGAAGTGGCCGATCTCAAGGTGCATTTCGACATTAAAGACGGCAAACAGTGGTTCTGGCAGCCGTCCAAAACGTTAAAAGCGGTCGACGGCGTCACGCTGCGCCTGTATGAGGGCGAAACGCTGGGCGTGGTAGGGGAATCCGGCTGCGGAAAATCCACGTTCGCGCGCGCGATTATTGGTCTGGTGAAAGCCACCAGCGGCCGCGTGGCGTGGCTTGGCAAAGATCTGCTGGGCATGAAGCAGGAAGAGTGGCGCGATGTACGCAGCGACATCCAGATGATTTTCCAGGATCCGCTGGCGTCACTGAACCCGCGTATGACGATTGGCGATATCATCGCCGAGCCGCTGCGCACCTATCATCCGAAAATGCCGCGTCAGGAAGTGCGTGACCGCGTCAAAGCGATGATGATGAAAGTGGGCCTGCTGCCAAACCTGGTTAACCGCTATCCGCATGAGTTTTCCGGCGGCCAGTGCCAGCGTATCGGCATCGCCCGCGCGCTGATCCTTGAGCCGAAGCTGATTATCTGCGACGAACCGGTCTCCGCGCTCGACGTATCCATTCAGGCGCAGGTGGTGAACCTGCTGCAGAAACTGCAGCGTGAAATGGGACTGTCGCTGATTTTTATCGCCCACGATCTCGCCGTGGTGAAGCACATTTCCGATCGCGTTCTGGTGATGTATCTGGGGCATGCCGTGGAGCTTGGCACCTACGATGAGGTTTATCATCATCCGCTGCACCCTTATACCCGCGCGCTGATGTCGGCGGTGCCAATCCCGGACCCGGATCTCGAAAAGAATAAAACCATTCAGTTGCTTGAGGGCGAGCTGCCGTCGCCTATCAATCCACCGTCGGGCTGCGTTTTCCGCACACGTTGCCCGATGGCCGGCCCGGAATGCGCCCAGACGCGTCCGGTGCTGGAAGGCAGTTTCCGCCATGCGGTTTCCTGTCTGAAGGTGGACCCGTTATAATCGCAAGGGCTGGCAGGTGCCAGCCCTTTTCTTTTGCGAGGACAACGTGTCACGGATAACCGAATATCGTCAGCGCGCCTACCACTTCCTTTTCGATCAGCATCAACGCAGCGGCCGACGCTTTGAAGCGTTGTGCGGGCTGTTCGCGCTCTTCAGCGTCATTGTCGTTTTTATCGAGTCCGGCATCGGCACGCAGTATCATCTCTCTTATGACGAATGGCATATCTTCGTCCTGCTGGAGATAGGCATTACGGGCGTCTTTACGGTGGAATATCTGCTGCGCCTGCTGGTCTGGCCGAATCCGGCGCGCTATGCGCTGAGCTTCTGGGGCCTTATCGATCTGGCGACCGTGCTCCCGCTCTACGTGTTGTGGCTCTGGCCGGAACTGGGCATTAACTATCTCTTTATCTGGCGAGCCTTACGCGCTGTGCGTGTGTTGAGGATCCTGAAGCTGCTGCGCATGATGTCGTCCACCAGCGTGCTCTGGCAGGCGATAGTCAATGCGCGTCATCAGCTCATCGCGTTCTATGCGTTTATTTCCATCGTCATGGTGATTGCGGGCGCGCTGATGTATGGCATCGAAGGCGCGGCGAGCGGTTTCAATACGCTGGGCACGTCGGTCTACTGGGCGGTGGTGACGGTGACGACGGTCGGTTACGGAGATATCACGCCGCATACCGCAGGCGGGCGCGCGGTGGCCTCGCTGCTCATTCTGATTGGCTATTCGGTGATTGCCATTCCGACCGGCATTATTACCTCGCAAATGACCAACGCGCTGGCGGAGAAAAAAGAGGCGCAGCGCTGCCCGGCCTGCGGCGCGAAATATCAAAAGCAGGCGAATTATTGTCAGGCGTGCGGAGTGAAAGTGACGGGCAGGAAGCCATAGCGCGGCGAAAGCCGCGCCGCTGGCGATTACTCACGCCACAGAATATGGCACAGCTTGTGGTCTTTTTCGCGGCACAGCAGCACGCGGGCGAAGACGTCGGTAATTTCGTCGCCGTCATTCTCCGCAAGGCCGATAACCACTTCCGAGAAGAAATCCGGGTTCAGATCGTAATCGACATGCGAAAGCCACTCTTCAGACGGATCGAACAACTCCGCGCCGCCGCGCTCTTCAAACTGTAAATTAAACAGAATGATATCGGCCGGGTCGAGATTATCCGGCGCCAGCTCCAGAAAAATATCGTAAGCCTGTTCGAGCGTTTCGTCTTCCGTCAGGCGGTTATTCAGATCCATTTCCATCGTGACTACCCCAGTAAATGATGTTGGGCACGTTTTACAGCAACGGGCTGAAGAAGTAAAACAGTCGCTCCACCACACGCTGCCAGAATGGACGTTTCACCCACAGGCGTGCATCCAGCAGGCGCGAGCGGGAGATATAATCATCCTGCACCTCGGCCAGATCGGCGCCAAAACCGGCGTCGTCAATGACCAGCGTAATTTCAAAGTTAAGCCACAGACTGCGCATATCCAGATTGACGGTGCCGACCAGGCTCAGCTCGCCATCGACCAGCACGCTTTTGGTATGCAGCAGCCCGCCTTCAAACTGATAAATCTTCACGCCCGCCGCCAGCAGCTCGCTGAAGAAGGCGCGGCTCGCCCAGCCTACCAGCACGGAGTCATTTTTACGCGGCAGAATAATGCTGACATCCACGCCGCGCTGCGCCGCCGTACAGATGGCGTGCAACAGGTCGTCGCTTGGCACGAAGTAGGGCGTGGTCATAATCAGATATTCGCGCGCCGCATACACCGAGGTCAGCAGTGCCTGGTGAATGAGATCTTCCGGGAAGCCCGGCCCGGAGGCGATGGTATGGATCGTGTGCCCGCTGGCCTGCTCAAACGGCATGATATTGGCATCCGGCGGGGGCGGCAGCAGGCGTTTGCCGGTTTCAATCTCCCAGTCGCAGGAGTAGACGATGCCCATCGCGGTGGCGACGGGGCCTTCCATGCGCGCCATCAGATCCACCCACTGGCCGACGCCCGCGTCCTGTTTGAAAAAGCGCGGGTCGACCATATTCATACTGCCGGTGTAGGCAATATAGTTGTCGATCATGATCATTTTGCGGTGCTGGCGCAGGTCCATACGGCGCAGGAATACACGCATCAGGTTGACCTTCAGCGCCTCAACCACTTCGATGCCTGCGTTACGCATCATGCCCGCCCAGGGGCTGCGAAAGAACGCGACGCTACCTGCGGAGTCCAGCATCAGGCGGCAGTGCACGCCGCGCCGGGCCGCCGCCATCAGCGATTCCGCGACCTGATCGGCCATCCCGCCGGGCTGCCAGATATAAAAGACCATCTCGATATTATGGCGGGAGAGCTGGATATCGCGGATCAGCGCCTGCATCACGTCGTCGGAGGAGGTCAGCAGTTGCAGCTGATTGCCTTTAACGCCTGCGATGCCCTGACGGCGCTCGCATAGCTGAAACAGGGCGCTCGCCACCGCGCTGTTTTCTTCGGCGAAGATATGTTTACAGGCTTTAAGATCGCTAAGCCATTTGGCCGTCGAGGGCCACATGGCGCGGGCGCGCTCGGCGCGGCGTTTGCCCAGATGCAGCTCGCCGACCGACAGATACGCGACTATCCCGACCAGCGGCAGAATATAAATGACCAGCAGCCAGGCCATGGCGGAAGGGACGGCGCGGCGTTTCATCAGAATACGTAACGTGACGCCTGCGATGAGTAGCCAGTATCCCAGAATGATCAGCCAACTCACTACCGTGTAGAAGGTGGTCATAGTTTAAAAATCCTTTAAAAAGCGTATCGTTAAGAGTTTACGCACAACCCTGTCGCGCTCCAATCAGAACCTGTCAGAAAAGGGCTGGTCTGCGGGCGGGAAGGGGCTATAATGACGGTTCTGTTTCAGTCAAGAGTATCAGAAATGAGGCGTAGTAGAACCGAAGTTGGGCGCTGGCGCATGCAGCGGCAGTCTCAACGGCGTAAAGCTCGCTGGCTGGAAGCACAATCCCGACGCAATATGCGAATTCACGCTATCAGAAAATGTCTTGTGAATCGTCAGCGCAATTCGTTGCTGTTCGCCATCCACGATCGCTAAACGTAGTGAAAGGGCACCGCCTGCGGTGCCCCGAAATACCCCCGCAACGGCCCCTGTTTTCACCTGCATTTTCGCCGCGCGAATTACGGCAAATTCCTCCTTTTTTCACCTCATTACTCTTCATGGCAATAAGATAAATTTGACGACGCGACTTCCCGCGTCGCGCTAATGGATTTAAATAAAATTAGGAATATTCTGGTATAAGAAATCGACAGCCTGAAAGTGAGAATTTTAAATATTTTTAATCTGGGAATATGCTGAGTAAACCAAAAGAACATTATTTAAATCATGAGTTTAAAATACTTTTCGAAACTTAACGTAAATTCACAATTTGTAATATATGGTGTATTCCCGCCGGTGATAATTGCTCTTATGTAAAATGAAGCATTTTTAATGTTATTTCCGGCGATTGTTTCTGGTCAGGCCAGGGTAGATTAAGGTTATCGACAGCTTGTATTCCTACAGGTACAACTTACATCCGTGACTGCTGGAGCGTTTATGACTAAGCAAGAGGAATTTCTGACAGAAATCCATAAATTTTTGTTACGCAAGGGAGCCTGCGGCGCAAGACCCAGAACCGTTGAAGACAGAACATTAACGAGTGGAATTTTCGGCTTTGCTAAAGAGGCCGTGACCGTCAGCCAGCGCCTGCCTGAGAGCGTCTCCGCCTGCGAGGCGGCGCGTCAGTTCGTGACGTCCCATAAATGTCATAGCGCACGAAACCACGCCCCGGCAACGGTGCTGCAACTGGTGCAGGGCGGCAAGTAACACGCTATCAGGTAAAATGACCGCGCAAAAAAAGGGCACACCGAAGGTTAATGCCCTTTGCACTACGCAGCCTGTCGGCCGCGGTCAGAATACTTTTTTATAAGGCTTCACCGCGACGGTTTTATAAACGCCCGCGGCGATGTACGGGTCTGCCTCAGCCCAGGCCTGCGCCTCCTCCAGCGAGGCGAACTCCGCAATTACCGTTGAGCCGGTAAAACCCGCCGCACCCGGATCGTTGCTGTCAACCGCAGGCATTGGCCCTGCGGTCAGCAGACGACCCTCATCCCGTAACAGCTGCAAACGCGCCAGATGCGCAGGGCGCACCGACTGACGCTTGTCCAGTGAATCAGCCACATCTTCCGCGTAAATGACATAAAGCATGTCGCACTCCTTTTTATGAAACGGCAAGGTAAATAACGGTAGGTGAAAGCCAGCAGGTGTGCAACGCAAAGTTGAACGGGCTGTTAAATCCTTAACATTCAAGCGGGTTTTTTCAGCGACTCGCCAGAGAAACCGCACGGAACCGGGCTGACTTGTTGAATATGATTGCTATTTGCATTTAAAATTAAGCTCTCATTCATTCAGTGAAACGACTATGACTTCCATGACCCTTGATATGCCTCGCCGTTTTCCGTGGCCGACGCTACTGTCCGTCGCGATCCACGGCGCCATCGTGGCGGCGGCCGTGCTTTATACCTCGGCAAATCAGGTGGTTGAAATGCCTGCGCCATCGCAGCCGATTTCAGTAACGATGGTCGCGCCTGAATCGCTGGAGCCGCCGAAGCCTGAAGTCGTAACGCCGCCGCCGGAGCCTGTGGCAGAGCCTGAGCCGGAACCCGAGGTGGTGCCGGAGCCGCCGAAAGCGGCGCCGGTTGTTATCGAAAAACCGAAGCCGAAACCGAAGCCTAAGCCGAAACCTAAACCGGTGAAAAAGGTGGAGGAGCCCGCGAAGCGGGAAGTGAAACCGGCCGAACCTCGCCCGGCGTCGCCGTTTGAGAATAATACGCCGACGCGCACTACCGCGACGGCGTCGCGCCCGGCACCGGCCGCGCCTGCGAATGTCGCGCCCGCTGGCCCGCGCGCGTTAAGCCGCAACCAGCCGCAATACCCGGCGCGCGCCTATGCGCTGCGTATGGAAGGGCAGGTGCGCGTGAAGTTTGATGTGGCGGCGGATGGCAGCGTGGAAAATGTACAGATCCTGTCCGCTAAACCCGCCAATATGTTTGAGCGCGAAGTGAAACAGGCGATGCGCAAATGGCGCTACGAAGCCGGTAAGCCCGGCACGGGCCTGATTGTGAATATCGTGTTCCGCATCAATGGCGGCGCCACCATGCAGTAACGCTGCATGTGAAAAAAAGCCAGAGCATTGTCTCTGGCTTTTTTACGTCGTCACGCCACAGGCGGCAGCGGGCGCGGTTTGCCGTTGTCATCGACCGCAACATAAATGAACAGCGCCTCGGTCGCGCGGTAGCGCTGGCCAAGCGGCTCGGAAGAAACCTTCTTCACCCACACTTCAATATTAATCGTCACCGATGTATTGCCGCGCTTCACGCAACGGGCATAACAGCACACCACATCGCCAACCGCGACCGGGCGCAGGAACGTCATGCCGTCAACGCGTACCGTCACCACGCGGCCATGGGCTATCTCTTTGGCAAGGATCGCGCCGCCAATGTCCATCTGGGCCATCAGCCAGCCGCCAAAAATATCGCCATTGGCGTTGGTATCGGCGGGCATCGCCAGGGTACGTAAAACCAGTTCACCTTGAGGCGTGGTTTGCTCTGTCGTCATGGGGCTTCTCAGCTAGTGTTATCAGTGAATGGCTTGCGCCCGAAGAGCGCGAAGCGACGGTATAATAACATCGGTTGCGGGCGGGTAAAGGCTGGAAAAAACGGGGAAAGCGGGGCTATCTTGCTGTGGTGAAAGGGGAGGCGCGAACCTCCCCCTGCATTTATCAGAACGACATCGTTACACCGGCGTAGTACGCGCGGCCCGGTTCGTTATACGTGGAGGCGCCTTCGTTTTCGCGGTACAGCGTTTTGTCGAACAGATTGCTGACTCCGCCGTTCAGGCGCAGATCTTTCGTCAGCGCATAGTTAACGCCCACGCCGACGATGGAATAGGCGCCCACTTCTTTACGGGAAAGATTGCCGTCGCCTTCAACACGAATTTCAGCGGCCTGGCGCGGTTTCTGGCGGCCGTAGAAGGTCCAGTTCAGGTTGGTGGAGAATTTGTCATTCACCTGCCAGTCGAGCATCGTATTAACGGTATATTTCGGGATAACCGACAGCGGGTTGCCGTTCTTTTTCATCTCCGACTTAATCATATACGTCGCGTTGGTGCGCCAGCTCAGCGTGTCTTTCATTACCGGAATGGTCAGGTTGCCTTCAAGACCTTCCACCACAGCTTTACCGCCGTTTTCCCAGCGCAGAATATTGTTGCCGTTAGACGCAAATCCCACCACGCGCTCGCCGGAGACGATTTTGTTGCGGTAGTCATTACGGAACCAGGTCAGGCCCGCGTCAAAACTATCCTGGGTGTATTCCAGCCCAATCTCTTTATTGATGCTGATTTCCGGCTTGAGCTCGTCATTGCCAAGGAGATAGCAACTGCCGCTCACGCCAATCGGGCAGCCGTTTCCGCGCGTGGCGAGCAAATAGCCTTTGCTTGACTGATACAGGTTTGGCGCTTTAAACGCGCGCGCGATACCGGCTTTCAGCTTCACGTTATCGCCAAGCTCCTGAGACAGGTTCAGGCTCGGGCTCCAGTTGCCGCCAAACTGGTTGTGGTGATCGTAACGCAGCCCCGGAATAACGGCGGTGCCGGGCAGCACGTCGATATTATCTTCAAGCCAGACCGCGCCCGTGGTGGCGCTGTTTTTACTGCTGCGCGAGGCGGCGTCGCCGGAAATATCGCCAATGGTGATGTTACTGGCATTGGTGGACTGCATGGAGGCCGGATCGTCAAGCTCCTCACGATCCCATTCGGCGCCGAGCGTGACGGTTTGATCCACAAGCCACGTCAGCGGCACGTTGATTTCGCTGCTGGCGCGATAGTTTTCCAGGCGGCTGGTAGTGTATTTCTCATTGGTTATCATGCCTTCGACGCGGCCAGTGGTGCCCTCCTGAAGACGGGTATTATTGGTTTTCTCATAATAGAAGCCGGTTTTCGACTGGCCCCAGTCCCAGATGCCGTTATGGGTAATGCCATAGCTCTGGCGATACATCCGGTTGGTTTCGTGGCCGTAAAGCAAAGGAATGAGACCGTTCGGGCTGGCGTTACTGTTGCTGTTCTGCGTGTCGCCTGCGTAGATATTGCCCTGGCGGCTGTAGCCATATTCAAAATCGAGGATCTGCTCCGGCGTCATTTTCCAGGAGATAACGCTGTTGATGTCTTTATTGCGCACGCCTTCGCGTCCGGCGGCGTAAGAGCCGTTCTGCGCGGTATTGATATCGTCATCGTCAGCGTCGGTTTTGTTGAAATTGCCGTACAGGCGCATCGTCAGCGCATCGCCCGCCAGCGGGCCGCTCAGGCTGAAGTTAGCGCGTCGGGTGGCGCCTTCTTTGTCATTTTCCGGCTGGTTGGTGAAAAGCGAAAGGGAGCCGTGCCAGTCACGGGTCGGGCGTTTGGTGATGATATTTACCACACCGCCCGCGGCGCCGCTGCCGTAACGCGCGGCCGCCGGGCCGCGCAGCACTTCGATGCGCTCAACCATTTCCGCAGGCACCCAGTTGGTGTCGCCGCGCGTGTCGCGCTCGCCGCGCCAGCTGTAGCGTACCGCGTTGCGTGAGCTGACCGGGACGCCGTTGACCAGAATCAACGTGTTTTCCGGGCCCATGCCGCGAATGTCAATCTGGCGGTTGTTGCCGCGACTGCCGCTGGCGCTGTTGCCGGTCAGGTTGACGCCGGGCATTTTACGAATAATGTCTGAAAGGTCGTTTACCGGCGGATCTTTCTCGATGTCATCCGCCGTAATAATGGAGACGCCGGGCTGCTGTTTCAGCGCCTGTTCAGCCGTCGCCTGAACCACCATGACATCGCCGTCGTCCACGTCAGCCGCCTGCGCCGCTGTCGCGCCGCTACCGAGAAGTGAGGCTACCGCCAGCGCCAGCGGTGTGCGAATCCCGTGCTTTTTTTCAAACATTATCAATTATTCCATTATGTGTAGAAATGTAATCATTGGTCCGCATGATAATGATAATAATTATCATTACAATATAAAGCTGGAATTCTCCATGATTTCTCCACAATTGCTTCATCATTGCGCATGTGACTGTAATGGCTTACAAAAAAGTGGGATAACTAGAGCGAGGGGGAAATCGCGCATAAAAAAACGCCCCCGGGCGCTAACCGCAGGGGCGTTTTTTCAGCAAAACAGCAGGAGGATTACTTCTCTTCTTGCGGCATATGACGGTAGATGTAAACGCCGCTCAGCAGCGTAAAGACCAGCGTCAGGCCGGGAATAGCGAACACTTTGAAATTCATCCATACCGCTTCCGGAAGCCAGAACGCGACGTAGATATTCAGCAGACCGCAGAAGATGAAAAAGAGCGCCCAGGCGATGTTAAGCCGGGACCAGGCGTGTGGCGGCAGCGTTATCTCTTTGCCCAGCATGCTCTGGATCAGCGGCTTTTTCATTACCCACTGGCCAATCAGCAGCGCACCCGCAAACAGCGCGTAAATGATGGTGACTTTCCACTTGATGAATTCCGCATTGTGGAAATAGATAGTCAGCCCGCCGAACACCGCGACCAGCACAAAAGTCACCAGGGTCATTTTTTCGACCTTGCGGTATTTGTACCAGCTAAAAATCACCGCCAGCGCGGTAGCGACGATCAGCGCCCCGGTCGCCCAGAAAATGTCATGTAATTTATAAAAGACAAAAAAGACGATCAGCGGCAAAAAATCGAGTAACTGCTTCATACATCGGTTCCGTAAGAAGGCCCGCGAGCGACTATCGCCGCGGGCAGAAGGGTTATTCCCGGATAAGCATATACAACCGGAATAGATAAATAAGGAGCAGCGCGGTCAGCAGGTTGCTCAGCGTACCCGCGACCACGGCGCCGATTTGCGGCGTCAGCGCGGCAAAGGCGGGCGCAAACAGCAGCAGGGCGGTGCGGGCCAGTAACCATACCAGTACCGCAGGGGCGACCAGGCGCATATTGCGCCACGCCAGACGCATACTGTTGCGCATCGCGCCAAATATCCCGGCTTTATCCTGCGCCATCATCACCGGCGCCAGCGAGAGCAGAATCGCGAGGATCACGCCCGGCACTACCACCAGCAAAATCCCCATTTGCACCAGGAAGGTTGTCAGGAAAATAAGGATAAACAGGCGCGGCAGCAGCGGGGCTGAGGCGCCGATGGCGCGCAGCGCGCTGACGTTCTGCCCGGCGGACACCGCCTGAATGAGCAGCAGCACGCCGCCCACCAGCAACGTATTGCCGAACATGCCGGAAAAGGTCGACGCCGCCGACGCTTTCAGCAGGACCTGCTGCTGCTCCGGCGTCATATTTTGCACCAGTTCGAACAGGCTGGCGCTGTTGCTCATCGCGTCGCCCTCGCTAAGAATCGCCAGTTGATCCGCGCCAGGCGTAAAAGCGTGGCCGAGGATCATGGAAATAAAGGCGCAAAGCAGCGCAATCAGCAGGATGGTGACCAGCTGATTGCGGAAAAAATTACCCGTGTCACGGTAAACGGATTTTGCCGTGATAGACATGCACTCTCCTTGGGTTGGCAGATATTATTCCGCCGGCAATTGTACCCTGGATGATGGCGCAGTGGCAGCGCTGTAAAGCGGCGCGGCAGGTAAGGAATTGTCAGGAAGCGGCGGCAGGCCGTAGCGGGCGCGGGCGCGATTGCACGCCTCGTTAATCACGCCGCCTTCGCCGGACATGGCGAACTCACGACACGGCGACGGCCGGTTTTCATACACTGTGCAGCGCACCGCCTCGCCGGGCGTACCTTCCAGCGCCACGCAGCGGCACTGTTTCTGGTTGGTGCCGCTCATGCAGCGCAGAAAAGGGGTGAGCGGTTCGGTAAGCGCCGCCGGGACAAGGCCGCCCGCGTCATCCGCCTCGGCCCAGTAAAAAGAGACACGAAAATAAGCACAACAGGCACCGCACGTCATGCACGGATTGAGATCGCTCATCATTCACCTGCAACTAAACAACGTATCGTTTCAAAATTGTGAAGAAACTAAATTATTCCCGCCTGGAAGGACTTGCAAGAGGGCATGCGAGATATATTTTGGGGCTGCGGAAAGGGAAAAATTGACCTGAAATCAATTTCATCGACGATGCAAGGCTGGCAAAAATTAATTCAGATCAATGAATGTTAAATTAGCAGCGCGAATGTGATCTATGTTGGATCACTTCTTAACTCGTAGTGAGTATATTCACCCGGCAAATAAAACCACAAAAGGGAAACGGGAATGAAAAAACTCATCGTGGCGGTGGCGTTAGCGGGTTGTTTTTCGGGTATGGCGTCTGCGCATGAAGCTGGTGATTTCTTTATGCGCGCGGGTACGGCGACCGTGCGTCCGTCAGAGGGCTCGGACAACGTGCTGGGTATGGGCGGCTTTAAGGTCAACAACAACACGCAGCTCGGCCTGACCTTTACGTATATGGCGACCGACAATATTGGCGTGGAACTGCTGGCGGCGACGCCGTTCCGTCATAAAGTGGGCCTCGGGCCGACGGGCGATCTCGCGACCGTGCACCAACTGCCGCCCACCTTAATGGCGCAGTGGTATTTTGGCGATTCGCAAAGCAAAGTGCGTCCTTATATCGGTGCGGGTATTAACTACACCACCTTCTTTGACGAAGATTTTAACGATACCGGTAAAAAAAGCGGCTTAAGCGATTTGAGCGTTGACGATTCCTGGGGCGCGGCAGGTCAGGTGGGTCTGGATTACATGGTGAATAAAGACTGGCTGATTAACATGTCCGTCTGGTACATGGATATCGACACTACCGTGAAATTCAAAGCGAACGGTCAGCAGCAGAATATCGATACGCGTCTCGACCCGTGGGTCTTTATGTTCTCGGCGGGTTACCGTTTCTGAGTACGCGTCAGCGCGTTTCTCAGCAATAAAAAAACCAACCTCGACGGGTTGGTTTTTTTATTGCTGCCGGGTGAAGCGGAAAACCGGCGTCTCGCAGCTTGCGGCACTTAACATCCTTCGGCACCATACGTCAGTTAAACGCGCTGGCGGCAGCCTGACGCATAATGCGGTTGGCCTCATCCCATTTGCGGGCGTTTCGTTTGGTTAACGCTTCACGTGCTGCACGGCGAGCTTTATTCATCATATGCTGGTTAATCATCTTCACCTCCACCCTTTCCCGTAATCCAGCCAGACCGTTCTGGCTGCGATTGCGCGTTACGTTTTCACGCGGTTTATGGTCTGAAGTCAGTTGCCACACATTCTCCGACGATCCGGCCGGGGCGGCGTCTGCGCCGCAGTGCGTGGCTCCAACGCTTTCTGTCACCGAAACCTGCCGTTTCCCTTCCGGCGGGCCCACAAACCATGTGGCGTTTGCAGCCGGGGCTTCGTTGTCATGAGAATAAGTTTTGGTCAGGAATGCGACGACCGCCTTAAGATTTTGCTCAAAAGACGATCGTGTCGCTGGACTCGCAGGGAAAATTGTGAATGAAAATCGGGATGTCCCTGATATTCAGGGAAATAAAAAGCGCGAGGGCTCGCGCTTTTTTTTAAAGAAAAACGTTATGCGGGCAAACTGGCCGCTTTCAGCTGGCGGACAAACGTTTTCAGCGCGTCAAGCATCGCCGCGCGATCGTTTAGATTGTTCTCAATGATCTTCACGATCGCCGAGCCGGAGATCGCGCCAGCGGCACCCGCTTCAATGGCGGCTTTGACCTGCGCAGGCTCAGAGATCCCAAAGCCCTGCAACGGGGGAGCTGCGTGATATTCGGTAAGCTTCTCTATGAGATGGTTTAGCGGCAGCGCGGCGCGGTTTTCCGCGCCCGTCACCCCGGCGCGCGAAAGCAAATAGGTGTAGCCGCGGCCGTAAGACGCTATCTGGCGCAGCAGATCGTCATCAGCGTTCGGCGGGCAGATGAAAATCGGCGCGACGTTGTGGCGCATCGCCGCCTGGCGGAACGGGGCAGATTCTTCCACCGGCACGTCGGCCACCAGTACCGAATCCACACCCACCGCGGCGCAGCGGGCATAGAACTCATCCACGCCGCGGCTGAACACCAGGTTGGCATACATTAAAAGCCCGATGGGCAAGTCCGGGTATTTCTGGCGTACCGCGGCCAGCATTTCAAAGCACTGATCCGGCGTGGTGCCAGAGGCGAAGGCGCGCAGCGTCGCGCTCTGGATAGTCGGCCCGTCCGCCAGCGGATCGGAGAAGGGAATACCAAGCTCCAGCGCGTCGGCGCCGCCTTCCACCAGCGCGTCGATAATCTGCAACGACTGCTCAGGCGACGGATCGCCGAGCGTCACAAAGGGAACAAACGCGCCTTCCTTACGGGCTGCCAGGCGGTCAAACAGCTGCTCATAACGCTCCATTACATTTCCCCTCGTGCTTTGAAAATATCGTGAACGGTGAAGATATCTTTATCGCCGCGCCCGGACAGGTTAACGACCAGCAACTGCTCTTTTTCAGGATCGGCGCGCATCATTTTCAGCGCATGGGCGAGGGCGTGAGACGATTCCAGCGCCGGGATGATCCCCTCCTGACGGCAGAGCGTTTTAAAGGCTTCCAGCGCTTCGTTATCGGTAATCGAGACATATTCCGCGCGTCCGATGCTGTTCAGGTACGCATGTTGCGGCCCGACAGACGGGAAATCGAGACCGGCGGAGATAGAGTAAGACTCTTCAATCTGGCCGTCGTCCGTCTGCATCATCGGCGCTTTCATACCGAAGTAAATTCCCACGCGTCCGTGTTTGAGCGGCGCGCCGTGTTCGCCGGTTTCAATACCGTGACCGGCAGGCTCGACGCCAATCAGGCCGACGCTCGTTTCGTTAATGAAATCCGCAAACATGCCGATGGCGTTGGAGCCGCCGCCGACGCAGGCGATCACGGCATCCGGCAGGCGGCCTTCTTTTTCCATGATTTGCACGCGCGTCTCTTCGCCGATCATGCGCTGGAATTCACGCACGATAGTCGGGAACGGGTGCGGGCCTGCGGCGGTGCCGAGCATATAGTGCGCGCGGTCATAGCTGCCGGACCAGTCGCGCAGCGCCTCGTTGCACGCATCTTTGAGGGTCGCGGAGCCGCTGTACACCGGAATGACTTCCGCGCCCATCAGCTTCATGCGGAACACGTTTGGCGACTGGCGCTCGACATCTTTCGCCCCCATATAGATGCGGCACTTCAGGCCAAGCAGAGCGCTCGCCAGCGCTGACGCCACGCCGTGCTGGCCTGCGCCGGTTTCGGCGATGATTTCAGTTTTGCCCATGCGTTTGGCAAGCAGCGCCTGTCCCAATACCTGGTTGGTTTTATGCGCGCCGCCGTGCAGCAGATCTTCACGCTTGAGATAGAGCGTGGTGCGGGTGCCTTCAGTGAGGTTCTGACATTTGGTCAGCGCCGTCGGGCGCCCGGCATAGTTTTTTAAGAGATCGGTAAACTGCGCCTGGAATTCCGCGTCGCTCTGGGCGCTGACGAACGCCTCTTCCAGCTGACGCAGGGCGGGCATGAGGATCTGCGGCACATACATGCCGCCGAATTCGCCAAAATAGGGATTTAACAGTGTGCTCATTATTGTCTTCCTTTAGTAAGCCCGCAGGGTTCTGAATACCGCCGCCAGTTTGTCGCTATCTTTGATGCCCGGCGCGCGCTCCACCCCGGAGTTAAAATCGAGCCCCGCGCAGCCGAGCTGTGCGGCCTGCACGCAATTATCGGCGCCAAGACCGCCCGCCAGCATCACGTTGTCCAGCGTCTGCCCTTCAAGCAGAGACCAGTCGAAGCGCTGGCCGCTGCCGCCCTGGCCGTTATCCAGCACGTAACGGTCAACGTACTGCAGATTACGCGGCGGCAGCACATGGCTGACGCTCTGCGCTTTCCAGATAGCGGTCGTTTCCGGCAGACTGGCGCGCAGGGCGCTGATGTAAGTCT
Source organism: Cronobacter turicensis (assembly GCF_041222865.1). Classification (NCBI taxonomy): domain Bacteria; kingdom Pseudomonadati; phylum Pseudomonadota; class Gammaproteobacteria; order Enterobacterales; family Enterobacteriaceae; genus Cronobacter; species Cronobacter turicensis. The sequence goes on from NZ_CP165997.1 coordinate 1,897,445, forward strand.
GGTCTTCATCGCCGTGCAACTGGACGGCGGCAAGGGAAAACGCGTTGGCTTTCGCGACGACATCCTCCACCGGCGCGTCGCGGAACACGCCGACATAGCGCAGCGGGGCGGCGTCGATCACCGCACGCGCCTGTTCATCGGTGACGGCACGCGGCGACGCGTCGACAAAAATCAGGCCGCCGAAGACCGCGCCCGCCTGCAGCGCGCTCTGCGCGTCCTCCGGGCGGGTCAGCCCGCACACTTTGTTTTCGCCAAGCAACACCTGACGCACCGCGGTTTCCAAATCGTCATGCTCCATCAGCGCGGAGCCAATCAGGAAGCCGTTGGCGAAGCGGCTTAACTCGCGCACCTGGCCGTAGGTATGAATGCCGGATTCGCTAATCACCGTTACGCCGTGACCCAGGCGCGGCGCCAGTTCACGGGTGCGGTTCAAATCGATGGAGAGATCGCGCAGGTCGCGGTTATTAATGCCGACCACTTTCGCCTCAAGGCGCAGGGCGCGCTCCAGCTCCTCTTCATTGCTGACTTCGGTCAGCACGCCCATGCCGAGGCTGTGCGCCACCGCCGCGAGCTGGCGATACTGGTCATCATCCAGCACCGAGAGCATCAGCAGACAGGCGTCCGCCTGGTAAAAGCGCGCCAGGTAAATCTGGTACGGGTCGATAATAAAGTCTTTGCACAGCACCGGCTGGGGGGCGATAGCGCTGACGATGGGCAGAAAATCGAAGCTGCCCTGGAAATATTTCTCGTCGGTCAGCACCGAGATCGCCGAGGCGTGATGCTTGTACACGCCAGCGATGCGCGCCGGGTCGAAATCGCTGCGGATCACGCCTTTGGACGGCGACGCCTTTTTGCACTCCAGGATAAAAACGGTGCGGGCGCCACGCAGCGCGTCATAAAAGCGGCGCGTGCTCGGCACGACATCATTCTGAAAGCTCGCCAGCGGCTGCTGTGCCTTGCGGGCTTCCACCCACAGCGCTTTATCCGCGACGATTTTCGCTAAAACGGTTTCCATCTCTTATCCTCTTGCTGCCAGTGCGGTAACACGGTCATAAGCGGCGCCGCTGCGCAACACCGCCAGCACTTTACGTGCGTTGGCCTGTAAATCCTCTTCGCCGTGCAGACGCATCAGCATGGCGACATTGGCGGCCACGGCGGCTTCGTGAGCACGCTCACCTTTACCTTGTAACAGGCGGCTGAGAATGTCACGGTTTTCTTCCGGGGTGCCGCCCGCCAGCTCCGCCTGCTCATAAGGCTCAAGACCGAAATCCGCAGCCAGAAGCTGATAGCTGCGGATCTCGCCGTCGCGCAGCTCCGCCACCTGCGTCGGCGCGTGCAGCGACACCTCATCCATACCGCCGCTGTGCACCACGGCCGCGCGCTGATACCCCAGCACTCGCAGGGTTTCGGCAATCGGCAGCACCAGTTCCGGGCTGTAGACGCCAATCAGCGCCAGCGGCGGATGCGCCGGGTTAATCAGCGGCCCCAGCACGTTAAACAGCGTGCGGGTTTTCAGCTGCTGGCGCACCGGCATGGCGTGACGAAAACCGGTGTGGTATTTCGGCGCGAACAGAAAGCAGACGCCCAGCTCGTCCAGCGCCTTACGCGACGCCTCGGCGTTCATCTCAAGATTAATCCCGAACGCGGCCAGCAGATCCGACGAACCAGAACGGCTGGAGACGCTGCGGTTGCCATGTTTGGCGACTTTCAGCCCCACGGCGGCCGCCACGAAAGCGCTGGCGGTGGAGATATTAATGCTGTTGCTGCCGTCGCCGCCGGTGCCGACGATATCCGCGAAAGCGTAATCCGGGCGCGGGAACGGCGCGGCATTCTCCAGCAGGGCGCTGGCGGCCCCGGCAATCTCAACCGGGTGTTCGCCGCGCACTTTCATGCTCACCAGCGCCGCGGCCAGTTGCTCGGGCTTCAGTTCGCCGCGCACCACCGCGCTGAAAAGCTGGTGGCTCTCTTCACGGCTCAGTACTTCAGCCTGATAGAGTTTTTCCAGAATCGGCTGAACGCTGTTTTGCTGCTCGGCGCGGGTCAGCGCCCAGGCGAGCGTCTGCTCCAGCAGGCGAGCGCCCTGCGTGGTCAGAATCGATTCCGGGTGAAACTGAAAACCGCAGACGCGATCGGCGTCGTGACGGACAGCCATCACCATGCCGTTAAAGTGCGCGTTCACCGTCAGTCCGGCCGGGATGTCACTGCCTACCAGCGAGTGGTAGCGGGCCACCGGCAGCGGGTTCATCAGACCGCTGAACATCGCCTGGCCGTCATGTTCAATGCTGGAGGCTTTGCCATGCAGAATTTCGCCCGCCTGGCCGACATAGCCGCCGTAGGCTTCGACAATAGCCTGATGACCCAGACAGATACCGATAATCGGCAGTTTGCCGCGCAGGCGGGTTAACAGCTCCGGCATACAGCCCGCGTCTGACGGCGCGCCGGGGCCTGGCGAGAGCATCAGCACCGGGTTATGCATCGTGGCGAGACGCTCAATCAGCGTCTGGGCCGGAATATGGTTGCGGTAAATCACCACGTTATGCCCGTTCGCGCGCAGCTGATCCGCCAGGTTGTAGGTAAAGGAGTCGATATTGTCGAGCAGCAGAATGTCGGCCATCAGAAAGTCTCCTGTGCGTGATGGGCAGCGGCGATGGCGCGCAGTACCGCGCGGGCTTTATTACGGGTTTCGTCAGCTTCAGATTGCGGGACGGAGTCGAGCACCACGCCCGCGCCCGCCTGCACCGTGGCGATGCCGTTTTCCACCCACGCGGAGCGGATAACAATGCAGGTGTCGAGATCGCCATGGCCGGTGAAATATCCGACCGCGCCGCCGTAGCTGCCGCGACGCTCGCCTTCCGCTTGCGCGATAAGCTGCATGGCGCGCACTTTCGGCGCGCCGCTCAGCGTGCCCATATTCATACAGGCGCGGTAGGCGTGGAGCGCATCGAGATCGCGGCGCAGTTCGCCCACCACGCGGGAGACCAGGTGCATGACGAACGAATAGCGGTCCACTTTGGTTAAATCCGCCACATAACGGCTGCCCGGCGTGCAGATACGCGCCAGATCGTTGCGCGCCAGATCCACCAGCATCAGGTGTTCGGAGAGCTCTTTATGGTCGGTGCGCATTTCAAGCTCAATACGGCTGTCGAGATCGCGGTCCAGCGAGCCGTCCGCACGGCGGCCGCGCGGACGGGTGCCCGCTATCGGGTAGATTTCAATCTGGCGTGACAGCGAATCATATTTCAGCGAACTCTCCGGCGACGCGCCGAAAAGCGCGAAATCGCTGTCCTGCATGAAGAACATATACGGGCTCGGGTTGCTCTTTTTTAGCGTGTCATAAGCCGCGAGCGGCGACGGGCAGGGCAGGCTGAAGCGACGCGATGGCACCACCTGGAAAATCTCGCCCGCGCGAATCGCTTTTTGCATCTCGCGCACGACTGCGCCGTACTCTTCATCACTCTGGCTGCATTCGCACTGCATCTGCGGCACGGTGTCCACCGGCAGCGGCGCGGGCGGCTCCTGAAGTTGCAGCTGGATCTGCGCAAGGCGCTGGTTCAGGCGGGCTTTTTCCGCGTCATCCGGCGTAAACAGGCTTGCCTGAATACGGGTGGTGCGCGTCTGGTGATCGATAATCAGCAGCGTTTCGGCGAGATAAAAGCAGTAATCCGGGCAGCTATTGTTTTGCGCAAGCGGCGGCAGTTCTTCAAACCCGGCGACCAGGTCATAGGCAAACAGCCCGCCGAAAAACATCGCTTCGCGCTCGTTCTGCGGTAGCGTCACGACATCCTGCAACAGGCGGAAGGCGTCGAAAACAGACAGCGAACACAGACGCGCGTCTTCATCCAGCAGTGTGCTCACCGGCGGGAAGCGCAGCGTGCGTCCCTCGGGGCGAGCGTCGACGGCGACTGTCTCCGGCAGGGCGTTATCCAGCAGTGAAAGCAGCGATACGCCGTTAGCGCTTAATGCTTCAATCGTGACAGTGTCACCTTCAGCGGTAATGCGCAGCGCGCTGTCTACCAGCAGCAGGCTTTTGAGATCGTCTTTGCTGTCGATATCTGCCGATTCCAGCAGCAACGTCGCCGGGCGATCGCCGCAAAGCTTGTGAAACACGGCGGTCGGGTTTTCGCGATAAAGGCCGTCGCAGGTAAGCAGTTCAAGTGCCGGTTTGTCTGTTTGCATGGTCTGCATCTCTGTATTGTGTTCAAAAAAAAGCCCGCGGTGAGCGGGCCTGGTATCTGAATGCTTGCGCATACGTGAAAACACCGCCCGGGATCAGGAGGTACGCCACCAGCCATGCAGAGAGAAAACGTGAGTCATTATCAGATACCTTCTTTGTGTGAACTTGCGTACTAGTTAACTGGTTCATGACGAGAATGTCAACACTGATTTTTGATAATTTCCACAAACCGTTATGATAAAGAGGACGATATAAAAGACCATAGCCACGGGAGCCGTTTTGAGCGAACCTGAATTAGCCATTATTTACGACCTGCACAGCCATACAACGGCATCTGACGGCCTGCTGACGCCGGAACAACTGGTACACCGCGCCGTTGAGATGGGCATTCATACGCTCGCGATAACCGACCACGACACCACGGCGGGCCTGCCGGCTGCGCATCAGGAAATTAAACACGCGGGCCTGGCGCTGCGGCTTATTGACGGCGTCGAAATTTCCACGCTCTGGGAAAACCACGAAATTCATATCGTCGGACTGGGTATTGATATCACGCACCCGGACATGATCGCCTTTCTCGACGGTCAGGCGCAGCGCCGCATGCAGCGCGCCGAGATGATCGCCGAGCGGCTGGAGAAAGCGCGCATTCCGGGGGCGCTGGAGGGCGCGCGACGCCTGGCGGACGGCGGTGTCGTCACCCGGGGGCATTTCGCGCGGTTTCTTATTGAAGATGGGCGCGCCACCAACATGGCGAACGTCTTTAAACACTATCTGGCGCGCGGGAAAACCGGTTACGTTCCTCCCCAGTGGTGTACAATAGAACAAGCTATTGATGTGATTCATCATTCTGGCGGACAGGCGGTGATAGCGCACCCCGGGCGCTATCAGCTCAGCGCCAAGTGGCTTAAGCGCCTGTTAAACCAGTTTGCTGCGGCGGGCGGCGACGCGATGGAAGTGGCCCAGTGCCAGCAGGCGCCCAATGAGCGCGACCAGCTGGCAAGCTACGCCGGGCAGTTTGGACTGCTGGCGTCGCAGGGCTCTGATTTTCATCAGCCGTGCCCGTGGATTGAACTGGGCCGCAGGCTGCGGCTGCCGGAAGGGTTAGCGCCCGTCTGGCACCGCTGGCCGCCGGAACTGAGTAAAGAGAGGGTAGTATGAGTCAATTTTTCTATATCCATCCGGACAACCCGCAGCCGCGTCTTATCAAACAGGCGGTAGAGATTGTGCGTAAAGGCGGCGTCATCGTTTATCCGACCGATTCCGGCTACGCGCTCGGCTGTAAGCTTGAAGATAAAGGCGCGATGGAGCGTATCTGCCGCATCCGCGACCTGCCGGACGGCCATAACTTTACGCTGATGTGTCGCGATCTCTCGGAGCTGTCGACCTATTCCTATGTCGATAACGTCGCGTTCCGCCTTATCAAAAACAACACGCCCGGCAACTACACGTTTATCCTTAAAGGGACGAAAGAGGTGCCGCGCCGTCTGTTGCAGGAGAAGCGTAAAACCATCGGGCTGCGCGTGCCGTCAAACCCGATTGCGCTCGCGCTGCTGGAGGCGCTCGACGAGCCGATGCTCTCGACGTCTTTGATGCTGCCGGGCAGCGATTTTACCGAATCCGATCCGGATGAAATTAAAGACCGCCTGGAAAAGCAGGTGGATCTGATTATTCACGGCGGTTATCTCGGCCAGCAGCCCACGACGGTGGTCGATCTGACTGACGATGCGCCGGTCGTGTTACGTGAGGGCGTGGGCGACGTTAAGCCTTTCCTGTAAGAGGGCTTACCGCTATACTACGCGGCCTGAAATCGGGGGGCGGCCACACGCTGGCACGCCCCAGCCCGGTTATCCTGTTCGACGCCTGGGAAGGCGACACCTGAAGGAAGCTCCATGAGCGAAAAGTTACAAAAAGTGCTGGCGCGAGCCGGTCATGGCTCCCGCCGTGAAATCGAAGCCATGATCGAAGCCGGTCGCGTCAGTGTCGATGGCAAAATCGCCACGTTAGGCGATCGCGTTGAAGTCACGCCCGCGCTGAAAATCCGTATCGACGGCCATCTGATCTCGGTAAAAGAGTCCGTAGAGCAGATTTGCCGCGTACTGGCCTATTACAAACCGGAAGGCGAGCTGTGTACGCGCAGCGATCCGGAAGGCCGTCCGACCGTCTTTGATCGTTTGCCGAAACTGCGCGGCGCGCGCTGGATTGCGGTGGGGCGTCTTGACGTCAATACCTGCGGCCTGCTGCTGTTCACAACCGACGGTGAACTGGCGAACCGCCTGATGCACCCGAGCCAGGAAGTTGAGCGCGAGTATGCCGTGCGCGTGTTCGGCCAGGTGGATGACAATAAAGTTCGCGAGCTGGCGCGCGGCGTTCAGCTTGAAGATGGCCCGGCGGCGTTTAAAACCATTCGTTTTAGCGGCGGCGAAGGCATCAACCAGTGGTATAACGTGACGCTGACCGAAGGGCGCAACCGCGAAGTGCGTCGTCTCTGGGAAGCCGTTGGTGTGCAGGTAAGCCGCCTTATTCGCGTGCGTTACGGCGACATCCCGCTGCCGAAAGGCCTGCCGCGCGGCGGCTGGACGGAGCTTGATCTGGCGCAGACCAACTATCTGCGCGAGCTGGTGGGTCTCCCGCCGGAAACCGCAAGCAAAGTGGCGGTGGAAAAAGATCGCCGTCGTATGAAGGCGAACCAGATTCGTCGTGCCGTGAAACGCCACAGCCAGACCGCAGGCGGCCCTCGTCAGGGCTCACCGGCGCGTCAGGGCCAGGGGCAGGCAGGTGCCGCTCGTCCGGCAGGCAGCGCGCGTCCGGCGGAAAACACCCGCGCGGGTAATAATACCTCGCGCGCCAGTGGCAATGCGCGTCCGGGCGGCAACCCTCGCGCCAGTGGCGCACGCGCTACCGGCAGCGGCCGTCCAAACAGCGGCAGTGGTCGTCCGAACAGCGGCGGCAACCGTCGCTCCGGCGGCGGTGGTCGCGGCAACTAAGAAAAACGCCCTCTGATGAGGGCGTTTTTTTATGGCGGCGAGGCAGTCCACGCGTTAATAATCGATACCGATCTGCGCTTTAATGCCCGCGTCAAAGGCGTGCTTCACCGGGCGCAATTCGCTCACCGTATCGGCATAGTCCAGAATATCGCGGTGGCAACCGCGACCGGTGATAATCACCGTCTGGTGCGCCGGACGCCCACGCAGCGCCGTCAGCACGTCCTCCAGAGCCAGATAATCGTAAGCCACCATATAGGTGAGCTCATCCAGCACCACGAGATCGAGCGAGGCGTCTGCCAGCATCCGTTTACCATGCTGCCATACGGCCTGACAGGCCGCGGTATCGCTTTCACGGTTCTGCGTGTCCCAGGTAAAGCCGGTCGCCATCACCTGAAACTCAACGCCGTGCGGCTCCAGCAAATTGCGCTCGCCGTTTGGCCACTCGCCCTTAATAAACTGTATGACCGCCGCTTTTTTACCGTGGCCGACGGCGCGTGTGACCGTGCCGAAGGCCGCCGTGGTTTTACCTTTGCCGTTGCCGGTAAAGACGATAACAATGCCGCGCTCGTCCTGGGCGGCGGCGACGCGCGCCTCCACTTTCTCTTTCACGCGTTGCTGGCGCTGCTGGTAACGTTTATCGCTCATTCGGCTATCCCCGGTTTACGGCCTGGCTGGGCATCAAAACTGATGCCGGTTTTCCGGCGGCTGTCGTCGCCCATCAGCCACAGATACAGCGGCATAAGATTGGCGGGTGTTTTAAGCTTATCGGGATCTTCCGTCGGGAAGGCGCTGGCGCGCATTTTGGTGCGGGTGCCGCCAGGATTGATGCAGTTCACGCGCAGCTGGCGGCTTTGATACTCTTCGGCAAGCACCTGCATCATGCCTTCGGTCGCGAATTTCGAGACGGCGTAAGCGCCCCAGTTCGCCCGGCCCTGACGACCGACGCTTGAGGTCGTGAACACCAGCGATCCGGCTTCTGATTTCAACAACAGCGGCAGCAACGCCTGGGTTAAAAAGAAGGTGACGTTGACATTTACCTGCATCACTTCGCTCCACACCGCCGGGTTTTGTTGATCCATCGGAACGATATCCCCCAGCACGCCCGCGTTGTGCAGCACGCCGTCGAGGCGGGGCACGCGCTCGCCGACCGCCTGGGCTACGCGCTGGCACGCTTCGGGTGTCGCGGTGGCGTAATCCAGAGTAAACCAGTGCGCCTGGGCGAGCCCTTCCTGTTCTATTTCACGGGCGACACCGCGCAGTTTCTCTTCGCTGCGGCCAAGCAGCAGGACGTGCGCGCCGTAGCGGGCGTAAGTCAGCGCCGCCTCGCGGCCAATACCGTCGCTGGCGCCGGTGACAAGAATGATTCGGTTTTGCAGCAAATCGCGTTGAGGTTGATAGTGCACGGGTCACTCCTTGCAGGGGCGAAACGGCGCGCCATCAGGCTTCGCTTCGCATCAGGTAAACACGCTTTATGCCTTAATCTATCGCGTATTTCAATCGGGCTACGGGAGGGTTGTGCCGCAGCGCCATCATTTGCAACTGTTTCATCGATAAAGGAATCTTCGTCGAGAAGCCTCGCACAGTTTCGCTTTGCTACAAGACGCGAGCGTGGGGCTCAGTTACACTAACGCCCGAGTCATGCCTGAATAAAAGGTGGAGAAGTGAATTTACTTGCAGAGTATGGACTGTTTTTAGCCAAAATCGTCACGGTGGTCGTGGCGATTGTCATTGTCATCGCGCTTATCGCTAACCTGACGCAGCGCAAGAAAGCCCAGCGTGGCGAGCTACGCGTCACACGGCTCGGGGAAGAATATAAAGAGATGAAGGAAGAGGTGGCTGCCGCGCTGCTCGATCCTCATCAGCACAAGCAGTGGCATAAAAATCAGAAAAAGAAAAACAAGCAGGAGGCGAAAGCCGCCAAAGCGCGCGCAAAACGTGGCGAAGCGGCGCCTGCCGGTAAACCTACGCTTTACGTTCTCGACTTCAAAGGCAGCATTGACGCCCATGAAGTGACTGCGCTGCGTGAAGAGGTGACCGCCGTGCTGGCTGTCGCAAAACCTGCCGATGAAGTCCTGCTGCGTCTGGAAAGTCCCGGCGGCGTGGTTCATGGGTACGGGCTTGCCGCATCGCAGCTCCAGCGTCTGCGCGAGCGTCAGATCCCGCTAACCATCGCTGTGGATAAAGTCGCCGCCAGCGGCGGGTATATGATGGCCTGCGTGGCGAATAAAATCGTGGCGGCGCCGTTCGCCATCATCGGTTCCATCGGAGTAGTGGCGCAAATCCCTAACTTCAACCGCCTGCTGAAGCGCAACGATATTGATATCGAGCTGCATACCGCCGGGCAGTACAAGCGCACGCTGACGCTGCTTGGCGAGAACACCGAAGAGGGGCGTGAGAAATTCCGCGAAGATCTCAACGAAACGCATCAGCTCTTTAAGGAGTTTGTGCACAGCATGCGTCCTTCGCTGGATATCGAGGCGGTTGCGACCGGCGAGCACTGGTACGGCGTGCAGGCGCAGGAAAAGGGACTGGTGGATGACATCAGTACCAGCGACGATCTGATCATCGCCCGCATGCAAGAGCGCGACGTGGTCAGCCTGCGTTATCTGCAACGTAAACGGTTAATGGACCGCTTTACCGGCAGCGCGGCGCAAAGCCTGGATCGCCTGCTGTTGCGCTGGTGGCAGCGTGGACAGAAGCCGCTGCTGTAAGGCGAAATAAAAAAGCGAGGCGTAAAACCTCGCTTTTTTTCTGGCTGCATGATGATGGCCTCATCATGTTGCGAAAGCGCTCAAGGCAGCAGGTGATATTTCTCGGAAAGCTGATGGGCCAGGTATTTAAACATATTAAATACCGCCGTGGTTTTTGCCGTTGGCAAGCCTTGTTCGTCCATAAAATATTCGCCGCGAAAGACGAGTACGCCATTTTTCTGCTCAACATCGGTGGCCACCATGCCGGCAATATAGTCCTCATGTTCGCGGATCATTTTATTGGCCTGCGCCAGCAGCGTGGCGCGGTCGATAGGCTGAGTCATCTCTTGCATAATCATCTCCTTACTAACAGGAGGATAGTGTACGTCCCACCGGGTGTAATGGGCAAATTTTCCCTGCACTTCAAAGGGCTTTTCAAAAACGCCCCATGGTGGCGTTAATCACTTTTGCATGCTAATAAAGTTGCGTAACGAATTTTATCAGGTAGAGTGTGACGCTTTCGCAAATCTGGCAACAGAATTGCTTGACATTCGACCGAACTTCCGTCGTGCTGTAGCGCATTTGCACGATAAAACCTGACGACTCAGCCACCGGTAATAGCGTGAACCGCGCCTGGTGATGGATTAAGGGGTTGATAAGCTTTGCGATGGCCTCAATATACGGGGCTTGTCGCCAGAGAAGGCGAATCAACGTGCGACGTATTCTGGAAGAATCAAATCAGGTAAAGGTGAATATGGGTAAAGCTCTCGTCATCGTTGAGTCCCCGGCAAAAGCCAAAACGATCAACAAATATCTCGGTAAAGACTTCGTGGTGAAATCCAGCGTCGGTCATATCCGGGATTTGCCGACCAGTGGCTCCGCCCCTAAAAAAAGCGCTGAATCCGCCCCGACTAAACCGGCTAAAAAAGTCAAAAAAGATGAACGCGGCGCGTTAGTCAACCGCATGGGCGTCGACCCGTGGCATAACTGGGAAGCGCAATACGAAGTGCTGCCCGGCAAAGAAAAAGTGGTTTCTGAACTGAAATCGCTCGCCGAAAAAGCCGACCACATCTATCTCGCAACCGACCTTGACCGCGAAGGGGAAGCCATTGCCTGGCACCTGCGGGAAGTGATCGGCGGTGATGAAACACGCTATAGCCGAGTGGTGTTTAACGAGATTACCAAAAATGCGATCCGTCAGGCGTTTGAAAAGCCGGGCGAGCTGAATATCGATCGCGTTAACGCCCAGCAGGCGCGCCGTTTTATGGACCGCGTGGTGGGTTACATGGTCTCCCCGCTGCTGTGGAAGAAAATCGCCCGTGGGCTGTCCGCCGGTCGCGTGCAGTCCGTGGCGGTGCGTCTGGTGGTCGAACGCGAGCGTGAAATCAAAGCGTTCGTCCCGGAAGAGTTCTGGGAAGTGGACGCGCTGCTTTCCACGCCGAAAAGCGATCAGCTCAGCGTTCAGGTGACGCATCACAAAGATAAACCGTTCCGCCCGGTAAACCGTCAGGACACCGAAGCGGCGGTAGCGCTGCTGAAAGCGGCAAGCTATCAGATTGTCGAACGTGAAGATAAGCCGACCAGCAGCAAACCGGGCGCGCCTTTTATTACCTCTACGCTCCAGCAGGCGGCGAGCACTCGTCTGGGCTTTGGCGTGAAGAAAACCATGATGATGGCCCAGCGTCTCTACGAAGCGGGTTACATCACTTATATGCGTACTGACTCCACCAACCTGAGTCAGGATGCGGTAAGCATGGTGCGTAACTATATCGGCGAGGAGTTCGGTAAGAAGTATCTGCCGGAAAACCCGAACCAGTACGCCAGCAAAGAGAATTCTCAGGAAGCGCACGAAGCGATTCGTCCTTCCGATGTCAGCGTGCTGGCGGAATCGCTGAAGGATATGGAAAACGACGCGCAGAAGTTGTATCAGCTGATCTGGCGTCAGTTCGTCGCCTGTCAGATGACGCCGGCGCAGTACGACTCTACGACGCTGACTGTCGCCGCTGGCGATTTCCGCCTGAAAGCGCGCGGTCGTATCCTGCGCTTCGACGGCTGGACCCGTGTGATGCCCGCGCTGCGTAAGGGCGATGAAGACAGAACGCTGCCTGCGGTAAACCAGGGCGATAAGCTTTCTCTGCTGGAGCTGACGCCTGCGCAGCACTTCACCAAGCCGCCTGCGCGCTTTAGCGAAGCATCCCTGGTGAAAGAGCTGGAAAAACGTGGTATCGGCCGTCCGTCTACCTATGCGTCTATTATTTCGACCATCCAGGATCGCGGCTATGTGCGCGTGGAAAACCGTCGCTTCTATGCGGAGAAAATGGGTGAAATCGTCACCGATCGTCTGGAAGAGAATTTCCCGGAGCTGATGAACTTCGACTTCACCGCGCAGATGGAAGATTCTCTCGACCAGGTGGCCAACCATGAGGCCGAGTGGCGCGGGGTGCTGGACACCTTCTTCGACGATTTCTCAAGACAGCTTGATACCGCCGAAAAAGATCCTGAAGAGGGCGGTATGCGCCCGAATCAGATGGTGCTTACCAGCATCGACTGCCCGACCTGCGGCCGCCCGATGGGTATCCGTACTGCCAGCACCGGTGTCTTTCTGGGCTGTTCCGGCTACGCGCTGTCGCCGAAAGAGCGTTGCAAAACCACCATTAACCTGGTTCCGGAAAATGAAGTACTGAACGTGCTGGAAGGCGACGACGCGGAAACCAACGCGCTGCGCGCCAAACGTCGCTGCCAGAAATGCGGCACGGCGATGGACAGCTACCTTATCGATCCTAAGCGCAAACTGCACGTGTGCGGCAACAACCCGACCTGCGACGGTTATGAAGTCGAAGAGGGCGAATTCCGCATTAAGGGTTATGACGGCCCGGTAGTCGAGTGTGAGAAATGCGGTTCTGAAATGCACCTGAAGATGGGACGTTTCGGTAAGTACATGGCCTGCACCAACGACGAGTGTAAGAACACCCGTAAGATCCTGCGTAACGGCGAAGTAGCGCCGCCGAAGGAAGATCCGGTTCCGCTGCCAGAACTGCCGTGCGAGAAGTCAGATGCTTACTTCGTCCTGCGTGACGGCGCAGCCGGTGTGTTCCTGGCGGCGAACACCTTCCCGAAATCGCGCGAAACTCGCGCGCCGCTGGTTGAAGAGCTGCAACGCTTCCGCGATCGTCTGCCGGAAAAACTGCTTTATCTGGCCGATGCGCCTGCGCAGGACCCGGAAGGCAACCCGGCGGTGGTTCGCTTTAGCCGTAAAACCAAACAGCAATACGTGGCGTCTGAGAAAGACGGGAAAGCCACCGGCTGGTCTGCGTTTTATGTTGACGGTAAGTGGGCGGAAGGCAAAAAGTAAGCCTGACGCAGTGCAAAAACGAAGGCCAGCGTATGCTGGCCTTTTTGCGTTTATAACTTCCTTATTATTTATTTCACTGAACTATACACATAAGCTATAAAAGGTTGCCCGGTTATAGTATCTTCCTTTTTTATTATCAAATCGTCTTAAGCCTGCGTGCAGGCGACTCTGATTCTGGATGGTCGGTCATGAAACTACAGCAGTTGCGCTATATCGTTGAGGTGGTGAACCATAACCTGAATGTCTCATCCACGGCGGAAGGGCTTTACACGTCGCAGCCCGGCATCAGTAAACAGGTGCGTATGCTGGAAGATGAGCTCGGGATTCAGATTTTTGCCCGTAGCGGCAAACACCTGACGCAGGTAACCCCCGCGGGTCAGGAAATTATCCGCATCGCACGTGAAGTGTTGTCTAAAGTGGATGCCATTAAATCGGTAGCCGGAGAACATACGTGGCCTGACAAAGGCTCGCTGTATGTCGCCACCACGCACACGCAGGCGCGCTACGCGCTGCCAGGCGTCATCAAAGGCTTTATTGAGCGTTACCCGCGCGTTTCGTTGCATATGCATCAGGGCTCGCCCACACAGATTGCTGAAGCGGTCTCCAAAGGCAACGCCGATTTCGCTATCGCCACCGAAGCGCTGCATCTTTATGACGATCTGGTCATGCTGCCTTGCTATCACTGGAACCGTTCGATAGTCGTCACGCCGGATCACCCGTTGGCGTCCAAAGAGAGCGTGAATATCGAGGAGCTGGCGCAATATCCGCTGGTGACTTATACCTTCGGCTTTACGGGCCGCTCAGAGCTCGACACCGCGTTTAATCGCGCCGGACTGACGCCGCGTATCGTCTTCACTGCAACCGACGCCGATGTGATTAAAACCTACGTCAGACTGGGGTTAGGGGTAGGGGTGATTGCCAGCATGGCGGTAGATCCGGTCTCTGACCCGGATCTGGTGCGTCTCGACGCGCACGATATTTTCAGCCACAGCACCACCAAAATCGGTTTTCGCCGCAGCACCTTCCTGCGCAGCTACATGTATGATTTTATTCAGCGTTTTGCGCCGCATTTAACCCGCGATGTGGTCGATGCCGCCGTCGCATTGCGCTCGAATGAAGATATTGAAGCGATGTTTAAAGATATCAAATTACCTGCCAAATAATTCCCGCGCGTACCTTTTCACTGGTGCAAAGGTACGCCGCTTTTCCCTGCCTTTATTCAAATTAAAAACATAATCATTCGCACTAAGCGCAATTAAAATCGCGCTTTTCCATATTAAAAGTATGGACAAGGTGTCGTCTCGTCACGACAAAAGTAGGAAATAATTCTCAGCTACGCAAATTCACAACTTCAATAATTTATTTCACGTCAAAAGATTGAATATTTTCTCCAAAAATGATCGTAAAGGTGCTGGATTTTTGGCTGGTTTTTATTTAGGATTTATCTCAACTGATGATTACTTCTGCCAATTGTTTGGTGCCTATATGATAAGCAATGTCGATTGTACGAGGTTAACAATGCCTGCAGAAAGCGACGATTCGCAAAGAGATCCTGATCTTAAGCGTAAAGCGTGGCTGGCGGTGTTCGGCATCTCAACCCTGTTCTGGATTGGGATTGCGCTTCTGGTATGGACATTTTGGGGTTAAGCATGGCTCTACAACAGCACGCTTTCACTCGTTCGCCAATATGTCAACCAGATGACAGGCACGAAAACAGCCAAACTGGGGGTTTTTCAACCCTTCCGGCAGGCTGGAAGCTAACAAAAGAGCAACAAGATTTTATCGCGTTATTTTCGGAAGAAGATCACAAAAACAATAAACGCTGAATAGCGTAGATAATAAAAAACAAGAATTTAATTTAACCTAAATTTATCTGTTCTCGTTGTTAACGCAGCGAGAAAAATTACACACAGCAATCTTTACAACGCTGGCAAGCGCCAGATTGATCAACGGTTTTAATTATTGGTGTAACAGGTATGAATAATCAGCTCACGCTCAAATACTGGTCATGGATTGGCGTATTTACGGTTTCTTCCTTGTTCTGGTGTCAGCTTGTCTGGATGCTTGCTCACTGATTCTTCTGCGCCTGGCTCCCGCCAGGCGCTTTGTTTTCTCCCTCCCGGTTTCCTCACTTTTAGCGATTTGGGTTGTTATCAAATCGTTACGACATGTTTGTGTTATCTTTAATACAGACCCTGATAACAATCGGGGCATCGCTATCTCAGGACTGAAGGAGGAGCTATGTCGTCGACCCTACGCGAAGCCAGTAAGGACACATTACAGGCGCAGGATAAAACCTATCACTACTACAGCCTGCCGAAAGCCGCCCGGGAGCTGGGCGATATCGCGCGGTTACCCAAATCACTGAAAGTTTTACTCGAGAACCTGCTGCGCTGGCAGGACGGCGAGACCGTCACGCTTGAGGATATCCAGGCGCTGGCGGGCTGGCTTGAGCATGCGCATGCCGATCGCGAAATCGCGTATCGCCCGGCGCGTGTATTGATGCAGGATTTCACCGGCGTTCCGGCGGTGGTGGATCTGGCGGCCATGCGCGAAGCGGTGCAGCGTCTCGGTGGAGACGTCTCGAAAGTGAATCCGCTCTCGCCAGTCGATCTGGTGATTGACCACTCCGTGACCGTCGACCACTTCGGCGACGATAACGCGTTTGAAGAGAACGTGCGTCTGGAGATGGAACGAAACCACGAACGTTACGCATTCCTGCGCTGGGGCCAGCAGGCGTTCAGCCGCTTCAGCGTGGTACCACCGGGTACCGGCATTTGCCATCAGGTTAATCTTGAGTATCTGGGTAAAGCCGTGTGGAGCGAGCTTCAGGACGGCGTGATGGTGGCGTACCCGGACACGCTTGTCGGCACGGATTCCCATACCACGATGATTAACGGCCTTGGCGTGCTCGGCTGGGGCGTCGGCGGTATTGAAGCGGAAGCGGCCATGCTCGGCCAGCCCGTGTCGATGCTTATCCCGGATGTCGTCGGTTTTCGTCTCACCGGTAAGCTCAGCGAAGGGATTACCGCCACCGACCTGGTGCTGACCGTCACGCAGATGCTGCGTAAACATGGCGTGGTCGGGAAATTCGTCGAGTTCTTTGGCGACGGGCTGGATTCACTGCCGCTGGCAGACCGCGCGACGATTGCCAACATGGCGCCGGAATATGGCGCGACCTGCGGTTTTTTCCCGATTGATGACGTGACGCTTGGCTATTTACGCCTGAGCGGACGTAGCGAGGAGCAGGTGGCGCTGGTCGAGGCCTATGCCAAAGCGCAGGGCATGTGGCGCAACACCGGCGATGAACCTGTGTTTACCAGCACGCTTGAACTGGACATGGGCACGGTCGAGGCCAGTATCGCCGGGCCGAAACGTCCGCAGGATCGCGTAAGCCTCGGCGATGTGCCGAAGGCCTTTGCCGCCAGTACTGAGCTTGAAGTCAACTCGCCGAAAAAAGATCTGCATTCGATTGGGTATACGCTGAACGGGCATCAGTATGAGTTGCCGGACGGCGCGGTGGTCATTGCGGCGATTACCTCCTGCACGAATACTTCTAACCCGAGCGTGCTGATGGCGGCGGGCCTGCTGGCGAAAAAAGCCGTTCAGCTGGGGCTTAAGCGCCAGCCATGGGTGAAAGCGTCGCTGGCGCCTGGCTCAAAAGTGGTATCCGATTATCTGGCTCATGCGAAGCTGACCCCGTGGCTTGATGAACTGGGCTTTAACCTGGTCGGGTATGGCTGTACCACCTGTATCGGTAACTCCGGTCCGTTGCCTGAGCCAATCGAACAGGCGATCAAGAAAGGCGATCTGACGGTTGGCGCGGTGCTTTCGGGCAACCGTAACTTCGAAGGGCGTATTCATCCGCTGGTGAAAACCAACTGGCTGGCCTCCCCGCCGCTGGTGGTCGCGTATGCGCTGGCAGGGAATATGAATATTAACCTCGCCACCGATCCCATCGGCCACGATCGCAAAGGCGATCCGGTTTACCTGAAGGATATCTGGCCAACAGGGCAGGAGATTGCCCGGGCGGTGCAGGAAGTCTCTACCGATATGTTCCGCAAAGAGTATGCGGAAGTCTTCGAAGGAACCGAAGAGTGGCGTTCCATCCAGGTGCAGGCGTCAGACACCTATGACTGGCAGAACGACTCCACCTATATTCGCCTGTCGCCATTTTTCGATGAGATGCTCTCCGAACCGGCGCCGGTGCAGGATATCCACGGCGCGCGTATTCTCGCAATGCTGGGCGATTCCGTCACCACCGACCACATTTCCCCTGCGGGCAGCATCAAGGCGGACAGCCCCGCCGGTCGCTATCTGCAAAACCATGGCGTAGAGCGCGCAGACTTTAACTCCTACGGCTCCCGACGCGGCAACCATGAAGTGATGATGCGCGGCACCTTTGCCAACATTCGTATCCGTAATGAAATGGTGCCGGGCGTGGAAGGCGGGATGACGCGCCTCATTCCGGGTAATGAGGTGATGTCGATTTACGATGCCGCCATGCGCTACCAGGAGCAGAGCACGCCGCTTGCGGTTATCGCCGGGAAAGAATATGGCTCAGGCTCCAGTCGCGACTGGGCGGCTAAAGGCCCGCGCCTGCTCGGTATTCGCGTGGTGATTGCCGAGTCGTTCGAACGTATTCACCGCTCCAACCTGATTGGTATGGGCATCCTGCCGCTGGAGTTCCCGCAGGGCGTGACGCGTAAAACGCTGGGGCTGACCGGCGACGAGACGCTGGATATCGGCAATCTGCAGTCGCTGACGCCGGGCAGTACGGTGCCGGTTACGCTGACGCGAGCTGATGGCTCAAGCGAAGTGCTGGAGTGCCGCTGCCGTATCGATACCGGTAATGAGATGACCTATTACCGTAACGACGGCATTCTGCACTATGTGATCCGTAACATGCTGCGCTAAAGGCGCGGCATACGGTGAAACAAAAAGGCCTGCGTTTGCAGGCCTTTTTTATGGCGCCGGTTAGTTACCGGAGAGCAGATGCCCCATCTTGGCGGCTTTGGTGTCGAGATAGTGCTCGTTCTTCGGGTTGCGACCGACAATCAGCGGCACCCGTTCGACGATATTAATCCCCGCTTCGGTCAGAATCTCTACCTTGCGTGGGTTGTTGGTCAGCAGGCGCACTTCATCTACGCCCAGCAGCTTAAACATGTCCGCACACAGGGTGAAATCGCGCTCGTCGGCGGCAAAGCCAAGCTGATGGTTCGCTTCAACGGTGTCGTAACCCTGATCCTGCAACGCATAGGCACGAATCTTATTCAACAGACCAATGTTACGGCCCTCCTGGCGATGATAGAGCAGCACGCCGCGCCCGGTTTCGGCGATTTGCGACAGCGCGGCTTCCAGCTGGAAGCCGCAGTCACAGCGCAGGCTGAACAGCGCGTCGCCGGTCAGACACTCGGAATGCACGCGGGCCAGCACCGACTCTGCGCCGGTAATATCACCAAATACCAGGGCTACGTGATCCTGTCCGGTGGCCAGTTCTTCAAAACCCACCATCAGGAAATCGCCCCAGGGGGTTGGCAGTTTGGCTTCTGCCACACGTTTAAGCTGCATGTGATTCTCCGGATATTATGACGCCCGCAGGCGCCTGCCAGTCTGTTGGCTTTCTGTCGTTACCCTGTATTTTGCCACATCCCGGCGGGGTTCGCCTCTCTCTGTCGTGCTCTTAATATTAATCGCATCAATAGGTAACTATCCTGCAGACCATGATTTTCGGTTATTCTTGAGGGACTTCAGGAAAAAGGAGAGAGCATGCTGGCAATTGCAAAACGTACCGCGGTCGGCGCCGCGCTGTTACTCATCATGCCGCTGACCGTCTGGATCTCAGGCTGGCAGTGGCAACCGGGCAGCAGCTCGTTATGGCTGAAAATGCTGTTCTGGATGACGGAAACGGTCACGCAGCCCTGGGGCATTCTTACTCACGTTTTGCTGTGCGGCTGGTTCTTGTGGTGCCTGCGCTTCCGGTTGCGTCCGGCGCTGATGTTATTTGCGATTCTGGGCATGGTCATTATGGCGGGGCAGTGGTCTAAGTCGCTGATTAAAGAAAAAGTTCAGGAACCTCGCCCGTTTGTTATCTGGCTTGAAAAAAACCGTAACATCCCGGTGGACGAGTTCTACAATTTAAAGCGCAAGGAACGCGGCGAGCTGGTGAAAGCGCAGTTGAAAAACGAGACCGATATCCCGGCCTGGCTGCGTAAACACTGGCAAAAAGAGACCGGTTTTGCTTTTCCATCGGGGCATACCATGTTTGCCGCAAGCTGGGCGATGCTGGGATTCGGGCTGCTCTGGCCGCGCAGGCGAACCATTACGCTTGCGGTGCTGACGCTCTGGGCCATCGGCGTAATGGGCAGCCGAATGCTGCTCGGCATGCACTGGCCGCGCGATCTGGTAGTCGCCACGCTGCTCTCCTGGCTGCTGGTAACTATCGCCGCCTGGCTTGCGCAGCGTCTCTGCGGCCCGCTCACGCCGCCGGTGGAGGAGAAAGTGGAAATCGCCCGGCGCGAGACAGAAGAGTGACGGCGGCTTGAGTTTCGCCGTTACGCCCCTATTTATAAAGGATGTCCTGGCGCTTTATCATTTCACGCAAAGGGTGGAAATGATAACGTATAGCGCGTTGAGCCGAGGCCGGGACATTGGTCGCACAAAACACATACGGGATGTCATGTGAAATATCTGATTATTTTTTTAGTGGTATTAGCGATTTTCGTCGTTTCCGTCACGCTGGGCGCGCAAAACGATCAACAGGTCACCTTTAACTTCCTGCTTGCGCAGGGCGACTATCGGATCTCTACGCTGCTGGCGACCTTATTCGGCGCAGGGTTTATTATCGGGTGGATCATTTGTGGGCTGTTCTGGTTGCGCGTTCGCCTGCAACTGGCGCGTGCCGAACGTAAAGTGAAACGCCTTGAGCAGCAACTCGCGCCTGCAGAGCCGGTTCCGGCAAACGCCGCCGCGCCTGCTGTTAAGGATTAACCCTCTATGCTGGAGTTGTTGTTTCTGCTGTTGCCTGTCGCCGCTGCGTATGGCTGGTATATGGGCCGCAGAAGTGCGCAACAGGATAAAGAGCAGGAAGCGAATCGCCTGTCACGCGACTACGTCGCAGGCGTGAACTTTCTGCTGTCCAATCAGCAGGATAAAGCGGTGGATCTGTTCCTTGAAATGCTCAAGGAAGATACTGGCACCGTCGAGGCCCACCTGACCCTCGGCAACCTTTTCCGCTCGCGCGGCGAAGTGGACCGGGCTATCCGCATTCACCAGTCGCTGATGGAAAGCGCGTCGCTGACCTACGATCAGCGTCTGCTCGCCGTTCAGCAACTTGGGCGTGACTACATGGCCGCCGGGCTCTACGATCGCGCCGAAGACATGTTTAATCAGCTGGTGGACGAAACCGATTTCCGCATCGGCGCGCTCCAGCAACTGCTGCAAATCTATCAGGCCACCAGCGACTGGCAGAAAGCCATCGATGCCGCCGAACGCCTGGTCAAGCTCGGCAAAGAACATCAGCGCGTTGAAATCGCCCATTTTTACTGCGAACTCGCCCTTCAGGCGATGAGCAATGAAGATATGGATCGCGCCATGTCGCTCCTGAAAAAGGGCGCAGCGGCGGATCGCAACAGCGCGCGCGTCTCCATTATGATGGGCCGCATTTTTATGACGCGCGGCGATTACGCGCACGCCGTCGAAATGCTGGAAAAAGTCATCAGTCAGGATCGCGAACTGGTGAGCGAAACGCTGGAGATGCTCCAGGTCTGCTATCAGCAGCTTGGTAAACCCGCCGAATGGGCCGAATTCCTTAAACGCTGCGTGGAAGAAAACACCGGCGCGGAAGCGGAACTGATGCTCGCACAGGTGCTTGAGCAGCGTGAGGGCGCAGACAGCGCGCAGGTCTATATCACGCGCCAGCTTCAGCGTCACCCGACCATGCGCGTGTTCCATCGGCTGATGGATTACCATCTCCATGAGGCGGAAGAAGGGCGCGCGAAAGAGAGCCTGATGGTGCTGCGCGATATGGTGGGCGAGCAGGTACGCACCAAGCCGCGTTATCGCTGCCAGAAGTGCGGCTTCACCGCTTTCACGCTCTACTGGCACTGCCCGTCGTGCCGCGCCTGGTCCACCATCAAGCCTATCCGGGGCCTTGACGGCCAGTAATTTCTCTTCTTCTCTGTCCCTGCCGCACATTCTGTCGCGGCAACGTTCTATGTGCGATTTAGTTACAACATACTTATGATTTTGCAGAGCGTCGTTGTGGCGACAGCGCGTTAACGGTGAGCCAGGCGGCCTGGCAGGGCGATCTTGCCTGTAAATTTTCGCTGACGGCGGGTAGAATGCTTGCCGTTTATCAACCTCGCGCCACGCCGGTGCGCCTGTCAGAAGGTCTGGTCATGACATTAATTGCCTCCTCTCATTCTGTAACTCATTCTCCCGTGGTCGTCGCGCTCGATTACGACAACCGCGACAGCGCGCTGGCCTTTGTGGATGGCATCGATCCGCGCAGCTGCCGTCTGAAAGTCGGCAAAGAGATGTTTACGCTGTTCGGACCGCAGCTGGTGCGCGATCTGATTTCACGCGGCTTCGACGTTTTTCTGGACCTGAAATTTCACGATATCCCGAATACCACCGCGCGCGCCGTTGCCGCCGCGGCGGAGCTCGGCGTCTGGATGGTGAATGTCCACGCGGGCGGCGGCGCGCGTATGATGACGGCGGCAAAAGAGGCACTGGCGCCTTTTGGCAATGACGCGCCGCTACTGATTGCGGTCACCGTGCTCACCAGTATGGAAGCCGACGATCTGCAAGGGCTCGGCATTACCCTTAGCCCGGCCGAGCAGGCGGAGCGTCTTGCGCGCCTGACACAGCAGTGTGGCCTTGACGGCGTGGTCTGTTCCGCGCATGAGGCGGTGCGTTTTAAAGCGACATTCGGGCGCGATTTTAAACTGGTCACGCCAGGCATTCGTCCAACCGGCAGCGATGCGGGCGATCAGCGGCGCATTATGACGCCTGCCGAGGCGCAAGAGGCGGGCGTAGACTATATGGTTATTGGACGTCCCATCACCCGCGCGGCGAATCCGGCACAGGCGCTGCGGGATATTCTGGCGTCTCTGAAGCAGGAGGGGTAATGCGCGACACGAACAGCCGTCTGGTCTATTCCACGGAAACCGGACGTATCGATGAGCCCAAAGCCGCGCCCGCGCGCCCAAAAGGCGACGGTGTGGTGCGTATTCAGCGCCAGACCAGCGGACGCAAAGGGAAGGGCGTATGCCTTATCACCGGCATTGACGCTGACGACGCGACGTTAAATAGCCTCGCCGCCGAGCTTAAGAAAAAATGCGGCTGTGGCGGCGCGGTCAAAGACGGCGTGATTGAAATTCAGGGCGACAAACGGGAATTAATTAAAAGCCTGCTTGAGGCAAAAGGAATGAAAGTTAAACTGGCGGGCGGTTAATTGTTAGCCACGGCAAAAATGCCGTGGCTATTTTGTTATGTTTACTGCGGTATAGCCAGACCTGTAATTATTCGGTGATGCGAGTAATACGTCAAAGCGTTATGCTTTTGCGGGCCGCAGATTAATGAACCTGATGACCGATAATACCGCCTACCGCTGCGCCGCCGAGCGTGCCGAGCGCGCTACCGTCGGTCAGCACGGAGCCGCCGATTGCACCTGCACCCGCGCCGATAGCGGTGTTGCGGTCACGTTTAGACCAGTTTGAGCATGCGCTCAGAGAGGCTACCAGAGTAACGGCCAGGACTGCCGCGGCTACTTTTTTGTAATTTAATGACATAATACTTTCTCCTGAATAATTGATTCACGGAAAGGCTGCTCACTATAAGTATAGTGGCTAAATCGCAGCTTAAAGCGCCAGTCCATGAAACGGTGCAGCGATACGGAATAAAGAATCACGCAGGTGACAATCAACACTCAGTAATATCGCTAAGGTTAATTTTAATTTCTTAAGCGAATTCAGACAGGTAAAAAGTCTTAATTGATGCTGAGAATAGTCTCAAGCGAGGCGCGCCAGTAGCGACGCGCCAGCCATGATTCAGGCAGGAAAGGGAGAAAGGATATCAAGCGCCAGACCGGAGGCGCCGAGCGCGTCGCGGGCAGTTTCATTCAGGCCGTCATCGGTGATAACCCGACTGAAGCGTGACGCAGGGCCGAGCGTATACGGATGCACCGCGCCGAATTTACTGCTGTCGGTGAGGATAATCGCCTCGCTGCCTTTTTCCAGCACCGCATTGACCACATCGGCGCGCATCATGTCGCGGCCGGTAAAGCCCGTCTCCGGCGACCAGCCGTCAATCCCGATAAACGCTTTGCTGAAATGCACCTGTGAAATGTACTGGCGCGTCAGCGGGCCGACCATGGTTTCGCTTTTCTTCTGGTAGATGCCGCCGAGCAGGATAATTTCACACGACGTTTCTTTTAGCAGGTGCGCAATAAAACTGCTCACGGTGATAAGCGTGATTTTCTTTTGCTCGGCCAGCGCCCGCGCCAGAAGGGCATTGGTGCTGCCGTTTTCGATAAACACCGTTTCGCCGTCATTCACCAGCGAGCAGGCGAAATCCGCGAGCCGCCGCTTCAGGGCGAAATTATTCATCATGCGGGTTTCCACATCGTCGCTGTCGAGCGGCACGGCGAAGCCATGTGTGCGGCGCAGATAGCTCTGCTTTTCGAGAAAATTAAGATCCTGACGAATGGTGACTTCAGAAACGCCGGTGATTTTTGCCAGTTCCGCCACGCTCATGCGACCGCGGTCAATCACCATCTGTAAAATGATTTGTTGTCGGGAGTTCATATCTGCATCGTTATGCGCGGTGGCATGGCGCCACCGCGGTTTCATTTAAAGCGTATGTTCGGTACGGGCGATAATATCATCCTGCGCATCAGGGGATAAGGCCGTAAAGAACGCGGAGTAACCCGCCACGCGCACCACCAGATCGCGGTACTTATCCGGGTGTGCTTTGGCGTCCAGCAAGGTTTCACGCGAGACGATGTTGTACTGAACGTGCCATCCCTTATGCACCTCAAAGAAGGTGCGGAGCATCTGCATCAGTTTCTGGCGATCGCGTAAGTTATCCAGTGTGGACGGGTTAAGCTTCTGATTCAACAGCACGCCGCCAAGTATTTTCGCCACCGGCAGTTTCCCGACCGAGTTAATGACCGCGGTTGGCCCCAGACGGTCAGTGCCTGACGCCGGGCTTGCGCCTTCCGCCAGCGGCGTTCTGGCCTTGCGTCCGTCCGGCGTCGCCATCGTCGCCGCGCCAAAAGGTACGTTCGCGGAGATAGACGACGTACCCGCGTAGTAGGTGCCGCCGATGGGGCCGCGCCCGAACCGGGTATTGTGATACTGCTTCAGCTCGTCGATGTACGTCTGGTACGCGCGCGCCAGCAACAAATCCACATCGTCGTCGTCATTGCCGTACTTCGGCGCGCTGTTAATCAGCCGCTGGCGCAGCTGTTCGCCGGTAAGGCCCGAAAAATCATCGTTCAGCGCCTGCGCCAGTTGCGGCTGGGTCACCACCCCCTGTTCAAACACCAGCCTGCGCACCGCGGCGAGGCTATTGCCCAGGTTCGCGATCCCCACCTGTAACCCCGAAACCCAGTCATATTTCGCGCCGCCTTGCTTAATGCTCTTGCCGCGCTCAATGCAGTCATCCACCAGCGCCGAGCAGAGAATATCGTGCGCGTTCTCTTCCAGAACTGTGTCGACCACGCACTCTATTTCAATCGATTTGCGGGTGTAGTAGCGGATCTGGTTATCCCAGGCGTCCATCACTTCGCTAAAGTGGCTGAAATTACCGGCGGAGAGCGCCTTTTCCTGCGGCAGGAAAACCTTGCCGGTCGTCGCGTCGCGACCGCCTTCCAGCGCCGCCAGCATTACACGGGCGAAGTTAATAAAGCTCATGCCAGTGCAGCGATAACCCCATTTCCCGCCGACCGCCGTTTCGATGCAGCCGATGGCCGCGTAGTCATACGCATCTTCGCGGCTGACGCCAAGCTTAATAAACTCGTCGATGACGATTTCATCGTTGTTGAACGCGGGCATCCCGAAACCGCAGCGGATCACCTGAACGCAGGCGTCGAGGAAGTCATTGCTCATCCCGGCGTGGTAGCGCACGCTCAGGTTCGGCTGGGTGGAACGCAGGCGGCCGCACGACTCCAGCACCGCCCAGGAGAGCGGGTTGACCGCGTCCACCGGCTCGCCGTTAAGCAGACGCTGGCCGCCAATCGTGACGTTCTGGTAGAGCGGACTGCCCGCCGAGGCTTTCGAATGCGAGCCAGAGCGGATTTTGTTGACCTCCAGCAGCTTCAGCCAGCAGCTCTGCAAGAGTTCGATAGCGCGTTCGCGCTCAAGCGTATGTTCAAGTTCGACATCGCGGCGATACCACGGATAAAGGTATTGATCGAGGCGACCAAACGACACGGAGTGGCCGTTGGACTCAATCTGCAACACCAGCTGCACGAAATAGCAGAGCTGCAAGGCCTGCCAGAAGGACGCGGGCGGCTGATGCGCGATATGTTCGCAGTTAGCGGAAATAGCAAGCAGCTCATCGCGCCGCGCCGGGCGGCTCTCTTCCTGCGCCATACGGGCCGCCAGCGCCGCATACCGCTGAATATGCTCGCTGAGCGCGCTAAAGGTAATGTCGATCGCTTTCAGAAACTGTTCTTTATGCAGGTCATCCTGATCGGTCAGCAGCAGACGCGCGCGGCGCTCCGCCACTCTGGCGCGCAGGCCGTCGAGACCATTCTCCAGTAGCAGCGGGAAATTCACCGCCAGATGCGCGTCGCCGGAGGTCATATTCCCTTCCGCTTTGATAATGCCTGACGCCAGCAGTTCTTTTTGCTCATCAGTAAACATGCCGTAGCAACGATCCTGCACGGTCTGGCCGCGCCACCACGGGCAAATTTCGTGCATTACCGCTTTGTCCTGCGGGCTGACAGAGAAACCGGCGCCTGGACGGTCGGCGAGATCGTCTATCTCTTTCTCAATCCAACTGACGGTGTACTCCGGGAAAAAGGGCGCCGCGCGCACCTGGCTTGCCTGATTGCCGACAATCAGCTCGTCATGTTTGATCCAAATGGTGCGGTTCGCCAGATGATGCGCCAGCGCCAGCGCGCGGCGTACCGGCAACGGTTTATCCTGATGCTGCTGATAGACTGCGGTGTAGTGCTGCGCCCGCTCGGTACAGACCGGCGGACGGACGATGTGCACCAGCGCCGCTTTATGGGCTTTGATGCGTTCAGGCAGAAAACTGAGATTGAGTTCGGTCATGGTGGTTATCCTCTTATCCAGGCGGTGAGTCCTTTCTGGCGGGCGTAATCTTCGGCAAACGCCAGCAGCGCCGGTTCGTCGAGCGGCGTTGCCGGTGCCAGATAGGGCCAGTCCAGCAGGCGATACTTGTTAATGCCAAGGGTGTGGTAGGGCAGAAAATGAATATGACGAGCGCCGGTTTCATCAGCGGCGAAATCCGTAATGGCGCGAATAGAGGCTTCATCGGCGTTAAAGCCAGGGATCAGCGGAACGCGAATGGTCATCTCCACGCCCGCCGCCGCCAGGCGGCGAAAATTATCTACTACGCGTGCGGCGCTGCCGTCGGTCCAGGCGTGAAAGCGCTTGGGGTCGACATGCTTTAAGTCGGCCAGCAGCAAATCAAGAAACGGCAATGACGGGGCGATATGTTTCCACGGCACATGCAGACAGGATTCCACCGCCGTATGGATGCCCGCCTCGCGGCTGCGCTGTAACAGCGCTTTTGCCATCTCCGGTTGCATGAACGGCTCGCCGCCGGAAAGCGTAATCCCGCCGCCGCTGCGGGCGTAAAACGGCCGGTCGCGCAGTACGGTTTCCATGATCGACTCGACGCTGCGGGATTCGCCGCACACGCTCAGGGCCTGCGTGGGGCAGCAATCGGTGAGCGTATCGAGCGCGGCATCATCCAGCGCCGCACGGTCAATCACTAAGGTCTCGCCATTGCGGTCAATCGCCTGCGGACATGCCCGCGTGCAGAGATCGCAGCCGCTCAGGCACAACCGCTCGTCAAACAGCACGTCGCGCTGACGGCGTCGGCTCTCCGGGTTCTGACACCAGCGGCAGCCGAGTGAACAGCCCTTCAGGAAGACCACGGTACGGATGCCCGGCCCGTCATGGGTGGAGTAGCGTTGCAGATTAAAGATCATGGTGAATACGCCTTTTATCTTTCATTAGAAAATGATGTAACTTTCGAATGAAAGTTTTATTGACGGCGATCAGCTTTATCCGCACCAACTGATTTAAGATGACGGCAATGTTAACTTGCTCAAAACAGGAGTCGTTATGGAACTGTATCTCGATACGGCAGATGTCGCGGCCGTCAAACGCCTGGCGGGCATTCTGCCGTTACAGGGCGTGACCACTAATCCTTCCATTGTGGCGCGCGCGGGCGTGAAGCTCTGGGATCTGCTGCCCGCCTTACAGGATGCGTTGAACGGCGAAGGCAAACTTTTCGCGCAGGTCGTCGCGGTCGACACACCGCAAATGGTCCGTGAAGCGGAACAGCTGGCGCAGCGGGTGCCAGGTCTGGTGGTGAAAATTCCGGTCACACCAGCGGGGCTCGCGGCGATGAAAATCCTTAAACCGTCCGGCATTCCGCTGCTTGGCACGGCGGTGTACGGCGCGTTGCAGGGATTAATGGCGGCGCTGGCAGGGGCGGAATATGTCGCGCCTTATGTGAATCGTCTGGATGCGCAGGGCGGTGACGGCGTGGCGACGGTCAGCGAGTTGCAGGAACTGCTGACGCTGCACGCGCCGCAATCAAAAGTGCTGGCGGCAAGCTTTCGCACGCCGCAGCAGGCGCTCGGCTGTCTGCTGGCGGGGTGTCAGTCGATCACGCTGCCCGTGGATGTCGCCGATCAGTTACTGAATACGCCCGCCGTCGCGGCGGCGGTTGATGGTTTCGGGCGCGAATGGCAACAGGCGTTCGGGACGCTCAGCCTGTAAGCACTTTCAGGCGTCAGATCTCCCAGGGCGCCTTTTCTTTCTTATCCCCCGGTTCTTCTCCCTGCTGGCCCAGCGCCAGCAGTTCCGCCTTCAGAATTTCCAGATTGTGGATGGCGGAGTGGTAATCGCCCGCCACCAGAATATCCAGAACGGTATCGATACGGTCAGCCAGCTGCTGCGGATTTACTGTCGGCATAATGCTTCCTTTTTACGGTTGATACAGGCCCATGATGCAGAAAAGCGGCGTTAAAGAGAAGCGGGCGGCTCTCTTAATACGCCACCAGAATCAATCATTTCGCTTTAAAAGATAAATTATGGTTATAAAACAGGCCGGCTCCCCGTGCGAAACGCTGCTGTGAATTAGTCTGATCCTGCGCATAACGCGTTAACTTACATGAGGAAAGACTATGTCAGTATTCAACCAATCGACCTGCAAACTCTTTACCGATACAGCGCGTTTTACTCAGCTTTCCGGCTTTTACGAGGAAGAACGCCGCATTATCTGGATGATGTTGCGGGCCCAGCCGCGTCCGTGTTTTAACCATGTTCTTATCGAAGAGATAATGAACCTCAGCTATCTGGTGCAGGAGGCCAGGCTGGAGGTGGATTTCTGGGTCACCGGCTCGCTGGTTCCCGGCATGTATAACACCGGCGGCGATTTGCAGTTTTTCGTCGACTGCATTCGCAACGGCAAACGCGAAGCGCTGCGCGCCTATGCACGCGCCTGCGTGGATTGCGTACACGCCGCCTCGCGCGGGTTTGACTGCGGCGCCATTAGCCTTGCGATGGTGGAAGGCAGCGCGCTCGGCGGTGGTTTCGAGGCGGCGCTGGCGCACCATTTTGTGCTGGCCCAGCGTGACGCCCGCATGGGGTTCCCGGAGATCGCGTTTAATCTCTTCCCCGGCATGGGCGGCTATTCGCTGGTGACAAGGCGCGCCGGGATGCGGCTCGCCGAGGAGCTCATCTGGCAGGGCGAATCTCACACCGCCGAGTGGTATCAGCCACAGGGGCTGGTGGATCAGCTCTTTGAGCCAGGCCAGGGGTTTGTGGCGACGCGAACGTTTATCGATACTCTGAAACCACGCCTTAACGGGGTGAGGGCGATGCTTCGCGCGCGCCAGCGCGTGCTGCGGCTTTCGCGTAATGAGCTGATGGAAATCACCGAAGACTGGGTGGACGCGGCGTTCAGCCTGGAGCCGAAAGATGTGGGCTACATGGAGCGCCTGATCCTGCTGCAAAACCGCCATACCGCCGCGGCGCTGCGTAAAGCAGGCTAACGGCCATGACCTCAGACGCCGTTTACGGCGTCTGTTTCCCTTTGCGATAGTGTTGATACCAGCGCTCAAGCTCACTCGCGGTCATTGGGCGGGCGAATAAAAATCCCTGGCGCTGATCGACGCCGTTTTGCGTCAGAAACGCATCTTCCTCTTCACTCTCCACACCTTCAGCGATCACTTTCAAATCGAGCGCCTTCGCTACCGCGACGATGGCATGCACGAGCGACTGCGATACTGGCTGCTTATGGATATCGCGCACAAAGCTTTGATCGAGCTTAATGGCATCCAGCGGAAACCGCGCCAGCTGCGAGAGGGACGAATACCCGGTGCCGAAATCGTCCAGATGCACCTGCGCGCCCAGCGCGCTGAACGCGCCAATTACCGACAGCGCCAGGTCGGCGTTATCAATCAGACAGCTTTCCGTGATCTCGACGTCAATTGGGCTGCGGGTGAAGTGCATATCGGCAAGCGCCTGGCGCAGATCGCTTATCAGCGTCTGGTCGGCCAGCTGGCGCGCCGAGACGTTCACCGCGACCCGCAACAGCATGCCGTCATCGCGCCACTTCGCCACCTGGCGCACCACGTCCAGCATCACCCAGCGCCCCAGCGGCACGATAAGCCCGGACTCTTCGGCATAGGAGATAAAATCGAGCGGCGGGATCAGGCCCCGCTCCGGCGACTGCCAGCGCACCAGCGCTTCCAGGCTGTCCACCTCGCCGCTGGCCGTTATTTTGGGCTGATAGTGGATAACCAGCTGATTTTTCTCCAGCGCTTTGCGCAGGTTGGTGTCGAGCCAGAGATACTCAAACACCCGCTGATTCATCTCCGGGCAGAAGACGCAAAATTTGCCGCGTCCGTTCTCTTTGGCGGTGTACATTGCCGTGTCGGCGTTGCGGATCACACTCTCACGATCGTCGCCATGCTGCGGCGCCAGCGCAATCCCGAGCGAGCAACCGGTATAGACCTCAATCAGCCCGATACGAAACGGATGCTTCAGCCGGGTGATGATCCGCGACGACATCGCCTCCAGCGCCGCCTGGGACGTATCGGTCGCCATCACGATAAACTCGTCGCCGCCGAGCCGCGCCAGCACCTGATCTTTCTCAAGGCAGCTTAGAATGGCGAGCGACACCGCCTGGAGTAACTGGTCGCCGAACATATGTCCGTAGGCATCGTTGACCTTTTTAAAGTTATCGAGATCGAGATAAACGATGCCCACCTGGGTTTCGCCGCGTTTAGCGATGGCGTCGCTTATCATCTCATGGATAGCGTTGCGGTTGGGCAGGCCGGTGATGGCGTCAGTATTGGCAAGCACGCGCAGACGCTCCTGCGCGCGACGCTCTTCGGTAATGTCGGTGCCGGAGCAAATCAGGAATATTTCGTTTCGCCCGCTGCCGCTGTGGACAAACTTATTGCGAAACAGAAACAGCCGCTGGCCCTTGCGGGTTTTGATCCAGCGTTCGACCTCATACGAGCTGCCGTTGCGAAAAAAACCTGTGACGTTGCGACGTGAGGCGGAGGCTTCAGCGGGAGACATAAACAGCGTAAAGACATTCTGCCCGATCACTTCCTGTTCTTTCAGGCCGGTATACTCTTCGCTCAACCGGTTAAAACGCTGGATATTGCCGTGGCGGTCGAGAATAACGATGACTGAATTGGCTTCAGACACCACCTGTTCGGCGAAGGAGAGCCCCTGCACCAGATCGCGCGCCACGGAAGTGGTGTCGTGCCATGCCGAGGCCGTGCCAGCCCACTCCTTGCGCGAGACCTTACGTCCCACCAGATGCACCGGCACCAGTTCGCCAAACAGCGATAACGAGAGCGTGACGCTTGAGGTAATCACACTCATGGTACGGATCTGCGCGGCCTGCTCCGGCGTCAGCGGCACCACGTGGCTGGTGACGGCCTCTTCGCTGGCGGCAAGCTGTAGCGCATTGCTGTCCAGCGGCAGGCGCCAGAAAGGGCTGGTGGCGCCGCAGTAGCGGTACAGCAGATTATTATCCAGGTCGTCTTTCATGCTCTCTCCCGAACCCACACCAGGTGCTGCGCAAACGGCACAGCCGGACTCTGCCGGCAATAAGAGGCAAAACAATTGTTTTTACGGGAATATATTTTGGCGAAGGCGGCAGACCCGGTGCGGTCACGGCCATTTCGCTTAATTCTCAAAGCGTTAAATTACGACGCACTCTGTTAGTGTGATCGTTTTTTAGAAAAATGCCCAAGTGAAACGGGAAAAATGTGCGCGCTCACACAGAGGAGGAAACGAAACGGGAGAGAAGAAGAACTCCCCGGCGGGGCCGGGGAGTGGAGGGTCAGGCGACCGGGCGTGCGATCACGCTGCGGGTTTCCATACGCACTTCGGCGATGGTCACGTCGATAACGTCGGTGACCTTATAAACGGTTTCGCCTTTAATCTGTACGGTGCCGTTTTCCTGGCTGCATACCAGTTCATCACGTACCGCGTGCAGGAACGGCGCCGGAATAAAGGCGACCGCGCCGTTATCCACCAGACGCACGCGCATGCCGCCGCGGCTGACATCGATAATTTCCGCCGCGAAGCGGGTATCGGTACCGGCTTTGTCTTTCAGGAAACGGGCATACAGCCAGTCGCCCACATCGCGCTCCGCCATGCGGTTGAGACGACGGCGCTCTGCCATCTGCACGGTGGACTCTTCCTGCGGACGCGCAGCACTTTCGCCTTTGATGATGGCTTTCAGCAGACGGTGGTTGACCATATCGCCATATTTACGAATCGGCGAGGTCCAGGTCGCGTAAGCTTCAAGGCCCAGGCCAAAGTGCGGGCCTGGCTCGGTGCTGATTTCCGCAAATGACTGGAAGCGGCGAATACGGCTGTCGAGGAAACCGGACGGCTGCGCATCGAGCTCACGGCGCAGCTTGCAGAAGCCTGGCAGGGTCAGCACGTCACTGGCATCCACGTGCATGCCGTGGCTTTGCAGCAGCGTCGCCAGCTGTTCGGTGCTGGCCGGATCGAAGCCCGCGTGCACGTTATAAACGCCGAAGCCCAGCTTGTCGCGCAGCACGCGCGCGGCGCAGATATTCGCGGCGATCATGGATTCTTCAACGATACGGTTAGCGATGCGGCGCGGCTCGGCAATGATATCCAGCACTTCGCCTTTTTCGCCCAGTACGAAGCGGTAATCCGGACGGTCTTTAAACACCAGCGCGTTTTTCACACGCCAGGCGCTGCGGCGCTGGCAAATCTGCTGTAGCAGACGGATCTGCGCGGCGATCGCCTCGCTGCCCGGCTGCCAGTCGCCTTTTTCTTCCAGCCAGTTGGAGACGTCGTCATACGCCAGCTTGGCTTTCGATTCGATGGTCGCGGCGAAGAAGTGGATCTCATCGCTGATAGCGCCTTCCGCGTCGATAATCATGCGGCACACCAGCGCCGGGCGCTGTACGCCTTCACGCAGCGAGCAGAGATCGTCGGAAAGTTCGCGCGGGAGCATCGGGATGTTAAAGCCCGGCAGGTAGTTGGTGAATGCGCGCACTTTGGCAATATTGTCGAGCTTGCTGCCTTCGGCGATCCACGCGGTTGGATCGGCAATCGCAACGGTCAGTTGCAGGCGGTCGCCATCCAGCGTTTCAACGTACAGCGCATCGTCCATATCTTCGGTGCTGGCGCTGTCGATGGTGACGAAATCGAGCGCGGTTAAATCTTCACGCGTCAGGTTTTCATCAAGCATCTCGGTCGCCACGCCGTCCGGCGCTTCGCGCTCAAGATTATGGCGTGCGAGCGTCACCCACCACGGCACGAAATGGTCGTCGCCGAAGGTAATAAACTGGGTCAGTTCCGCGTAAAAGCCGCGATCGCCTTTCAGCGGATGACGGCGCATCTCCGCCACCGCCCAGTCGCCATTCTGGAAATCATGGCTGACGCCGCGTTCAGCGCGGCACGGGATGGCGTCTTTCAGCAGCGGATGATCGGGAACGATAGAGAGACGATCGTCTTTCTTTTGTACCCGGCCCACAAAGCGGGTCAGGAAGGGTTCGATAAGCTCTTCGGGCTCGGCGGATTCTTTTTCCTTTTCCGTATGGATAACGGCAATGACGCGATCGCCGTGCATCACTTTCTTCATCTGCGGAGGCGGAATGAAGTAGCTTTTCTGCGCGTCAACCTCAAGGAAACCAAAACCTTTTTCCGTGGCTTTTACTACCCCTTCGGCGCGCGGCGTCTGGGAATGCAGTTGCTGTTTAAGCTGCGCAAGCAGCGGGTTATCCTGAAACATAGTGTCGAATTTTCGTGGCCAAAAGAGCGGCTGACAGTTTTACGCGATTGCGCGCCTCCCGGCAAGCGCTCTTTAGACCGCTGCGGGCTGGGTCGTGACGCCAAGGCCGAGGCGCAGACGATTTACCCAGCCGCAAACGCTGCCCCAGGCGAGCAGACGTAGCGCCGTCTGCGCGTCAAAACCGGCGTCTGTCAGCGGCTCAAGCTGGGCGTGGCCAAACCGCGCCGGCGCGCGGGTCAGCATCTGCATCGCCTGGATAATGGCGCGCGCGCTCTGGTGGTTATGGCTCCAGGCGAGCAGCGCCCGTTCGCCGTTGCGCGCCGCATCCGCAAGCCCGGGTGCGTCGCGCAGGCGCAGCGCGGCCTCATCAAAGCAACTGACGCTGCCGTTGATGCGCGCCGACACCAGGGCCACCAGCGCGGCGTCAGGCGTGATTTCGTGTCCGCGAAGCGAGGCGAGCAGGGCGGCGAGGCCCTGCAGCGCGCAGGCGTCATGCGCCAGCAGGGAGAGCAGCGGTTGCAGCAGCGGTTCGTCAAGCGCCGCATTGTAGGCCGCCTGCTGTTCGGCGCTGGCCCAGCCCATTTCGAGCGTGGGGAGATCGGGTTGCCAGCGGGGTTCGTGCGCGGTGAAAAGCGACGCGGGCGCATCCTGCTGCATATCGATACCGGGCAACCAGCGCGCTGGCTGGCCGGGCTGCGCCTGCAACAGGGCGACCGCGCGGGCCTGAAAGCCCACGAAGCCGATAATCTGCGTAAAGGTGACGATGTCATGCACCGACAGCCCGGCGTCTTCCAGTTGTGTCCGCGCCGCGCTGTCGATAAGCGTCGGCGAGCTGGCGAGCTGGCGCGCGGTTTGCGTAAGCAGCGTCAGGCGGCGGTTGCTTTCGCGCGACGAATCTGGCCCCGGCTCTGGCGCCAGACGGGCGGCGTAATGGTTGCACAGTCGCTGCACGCCGCAGACCTGGGCTACGGTCAGCGCGGTGCTGAGGCGGTCATACACGCTGAGCGTATGCAGGCGGGTGACGTCGTGTTTATCAGGTAGCAGGGAAGGGATAAGCGCACGCGCGGCGTCGCACCAGGGCGCATGGGCGGCGATGTTCACGTCGTCCAGCGGCAGGTCGAGCAGAAAACGGTCCTCCACCTTTGCGGCTTCGGGAACTAACGGCAGCGGATCTGCCGGACAGAGGCTGGACTGGGTTTCATGATACCAGTGGCTTTTGCCGGTAAGGCGGCGTTGTTCCATGGTCGTTCCTTGTCTGAAAATGAGCGCCCGGAACAGCGGAAACAATGCGCAGCGCCGGGCAAGTCACGCACAACTATCCTGGCGTAACACGTCACGGCGATAAAAGATTGTTCGGTGATAACAAATATCAGAAAGGCATAAATAAAAAGGGCAGGTTGAAAACCTGCCCTTTGGCGAGAAGCCGGAGGATTATTTCAGTTCCAGCTCATTCATCGCAGCGATGCTGAAGCCGCCGTCAACGTGAACCACTTCACCGGTGATACCGCCGGAAAGGTCGGAGCACAGGAACGCGGCGGAGTTACCCACGTCTTCGATGGTGACAGTGCGACGGATCGGGGTGACCGCTTCGCAGTGCGCCAGCATCTTACGGAAATCTTTAATGCCGGAAGCCGCGAGCGTGCGGATCGGGCCTGCGGAGATGGCGTTAACGCGCACGCCGTCCGGACCCATCGCGTTCGCCATGTAGCGTACGTTGGCTTCCAGAGACGCTTTCGCCAGACCCATCACGTTGTAGTTCGGGATAGCGCGTTCTGCGCCCAGGTAGGAGAGGGTCAGCAGCGCCGCGTTCGGGTTCAGCATAGAGCGGCACGCTTTCGCCATTGCCACAAAGCTGTATGCGCTGATGTCGTGCGCGATTTTGAAGCCTTCACGGGTCACGGCGTTAACGTAGTCGCCATCCAGCTGGTCGGCCGGCGCGAAACCGATGGAGTGTACGAAACCGTCAAATTTCGGCCAGACTTTGGCAAGCTCGGTGAACAGCGCGTCGATGCTTTCATCTTCCGCAACGTCACACGGCAGCACGATGCTGGAGTCCAGTTGAGCGGCAAACTC
Source organism: Cronobacter turicensis (assembly GCF_041222865.1). Taxonomy (NCBI): domain Bacteria; kingdom Pseudomonadati; phylum Pseudomonadota; class Gammaproteobacteria; order Enterobacterales; family Enterobacteriaceae; genus Cronobacter; species Cronobacter turicensis. The sequence continues at coordinate 1,933,232 of NZ_CP165997.1, forward strand.
TTCCACGCGGCCTTTCAGCTTGTCGTTCTGGTAGGTGAACGCCAGTTCAGCCCCTTCACGGTGCATAGCCTGTGCGATACCGTACGCGATGGACAGTTTGCTGGCTACGCCAGTCACCAGAATGCGCTTACCGGTAAGAAAACCCATAGCTTTTAATCCTTATCGTCATTGTTATGGCGGCAGGCCGAAAACGCCAGCCGTCGTTAAAACGCGGCGATTCTAGCATGACTCGCCGGAGGAGTTAATCCGACCACTACAGATGGCGGATTAGCGGTCTTTCCGCCAGGCGTCGGCGGTTAAGGCTTCGCCGAAATGACTGGCGATAAGCCGTTTGGTTAAATCGTGCAGCGGCGAGGCGAGAACATCGGCTGTGCTGCCGCGCTCCACCACTTCGCCCTGATGCATCACCATCACCTGATCGCTGATGTGTTTCATCATGCCGATGTGCTGGGTCACATAAATATAAGAGATACCCTGTTTTTCCTGTAATTCCAGCATCAGGTTGATTAACTGCGAACGCATCGACATATCGAGCGACGCCAGCGCCTCGTCGGCGATAATCACTTTCGGGCGCAGGATCAGCGCGCGCGCCAGGCCCAGACGCTGCTTCTGACCCGGCGCCAGCATATGCGGATAGTAGCTCACGTGATCGGGCAGCAGGCCGACCATGCGCAGCGTCTCTTTAATGCGTTTCGCGCGCGCTTCCGGTTCCAGATCGGTATTGAGCCGCAGCGGGAAGTCGAGAATCTGCGAAATCCGCTGGCGCGGGTTGAGCGATGTCGAGGGGTCCTGGAAAATCATGCGGATCCGCTGGCTGCGAAACGAATAATCGCCAAACGTCAGCGGATGATCGTCAATCACCAGATCGCCCGTGGTGGGCGCGACCATGCCGGCCAGCATTTTGGCGAGTGTGGATTTGCCAGAGCCATTCTCGCCGATGATGGCCAGCGTCTGGCGTTCGCGCAGGGTAAAGCTCAGCGGCTTTACCGCCTCGACGGTCTGGCGGCGAAACCAGCCGGTGCGGTAGCGATAGGTTTTACTCAGGTTGCGAACCTGCAACAGCGTTTCCACCATTTCACTCTCTCTCCATATTCAGCGGGAAATGGCAGGCGAAAAGATGATTTTTCGGCCCGTCGAGACGCGGGGTTTCGATGCATTTGCGCTGGGCATACGGGCAGCGCGGCCCGAGGCGGCAGCCAATCGGCAAATGCTCAAGCAGCGGGATGGCGCCCGGCAGCGTATTAAGGCGGCTTTTATGCGGCATCGCGCTGCCGAAATCCGGGATCGCGCGGATCAACGCCTGGGTGTAAGGGTGATGCGGCGTGGAGATCAGCTCCTCGCTCGGCGCGGTTTCCACGGTTTGCCCGCAGTAGAGCACGTCGATACGGTTGGCCCACTGGCTCAGCATCTGTAAATCGTGGCTGATAAGCAGAATGGTGGTGTTGTTATTCTGGTTAAGCCGCGAGAGCAGGCGGAAAATCTGCGCCTGGGTGGTCGGCTCCATTGCGTTGGTCGGCTCATCGGCAATCAGCAGACGCGGCTGGTTAGCGAGCGCAATCGCGATCATGACCTTCTGGCATTCGCCTTCCGTCAGCTCATACGGGAAGCTGCGCATAGCGTCTTTATGATCTTTGATCCCGACGCGGTGCAGCAGTTCGATAGCCCTGCGCTTGCGCCAGCCGAAACGCTGCCACCAGCGGCCTTTGTACGTCCAGCCAGGGATGTTTTGCATCAGCTGGCGGCCAATTTTTTCCGACGGATCGAGACAGGACTGCGGCTCCTGGAAAATCATCGACACGTTATGGCCCACCAGGCGGCGGCGCTCGCGCGGCGAGAGGCGCAGCAGGTCGATATCGTCAAAGCGCATACGGTCGGCGGTGATGCGCCAGTTGTCTTTCGTCACCCCGCAGATCGCTTTCGCAATCAAGCTCTTACCGGAGCCCGATTCGCCCACCAGCCCGCGGATTTCACCTTCCGGCAGGCTCAGGTTCACGCGGTCGACCGCTTTCACCCAGCCTTCGCTGGTCTTAAATTCAATCGTCAGATTACGGATATCCAGCAGCGGCATTACTCCACCCCCGCGTCAATAGCGCGACGAATGCCGTCGCCCAGTAAATTCACCAGCAACACGCTAATCATGATGGCAGCGCCCGGCAGCATGACCGTCCAGGGCGCGACGTAGATAAGCTCCAGCGCGTCGCCGAGCATCGCGCCCCATTCGGGCGAGGGGAGCTGCGCGCCGAGATCGAGAAAACCAAGCGCCGCGATATCGAGAATCGCAATCGACAGCGCGCGGGTAATTTCGCCGACCAGCACCGACGCGGTATTAGGTAGCACGGCGAACCACAGAATATTAAAGGTGGTCGCGCCATCCAGCCGCGCGGCGATGACATACTCTTTTTCCAGCTCGTCATGCACCATGCTGTACACCGAGCGCACCATGCGCGGCACCAGCGCCAGCCAGACGGCCAGCATCGCATGGCTGAGCTGCGGTCCCGCGAAGGCCACGACAATAATCGCCAGCAGCAGCGACGGAATGGAGAGCAGCGTGTCGAGCACATGATTCAGCACCGCCGAGCGCAGCCCGTGGGTGGCGCCCGCCAGTACGCCCAGCAGCAGCCCGCAGAGCGTCGCGGCCAGCGTCACCACGAATGCGCCGCCGATGGTCGGCGCGGCGCCGCTCAAAAGACGACTTAACAGATCGCGCCCTAAATCGTCGGTGCCGAGGAAGAACGAAACTTCGCCGTAGCGCGACCACGACGGTGGCAGCAACTGATAGCCGAGAAATTGTTGATCGATGCCGTAGGGCGCGAACACCCTGCCGAACACGCATAACAGCACCAGACCCGCACAGCCGTACAGGCCTATCATCGCGACGGTGTCGCCGTAGAATTTGCGCCAGACGGTGCGCAGCGCGCCCGGCGGGCGTTTTTCGCGATAGACGCTATCGTAAGGCATACCATTCCTTATGTTTCAGCGGGTTCGCCAGCGCGCCCAGAATATCGGAAATCACGTTCACCAGGATAACCAGCGACCCCACGACCATCACGCCTGCCGAAATCGCGGCGTAGTCCTGCTGGCGAATGGCGTTAATCAGCCAGCGGCCAAGCCCCGGCCAGCTAAAGACCATTTCCGTGATCATCGCGAGCGTCAGCATGGTGGAGAATTGCAAGCCCAGGCGCGGGATAACCGGCGGCAGGGCGTTATGCAACACGTGGCGGCGCAGAATGGTCAGGCGCGACAGACCGCGCGTGGACGCCGCTTTGATGTAGTTGCGCTCCAGGATCTCCACGGTGCTGACGCGCACGAGGCGGATCACTTCCGTCGTTGGCGCGACGGCGAGCGTCAGCACCGGCAGCACCATATGGCGCAGCGCGCTAAAAATCATCTCGTGGCGCCACGGCGAGTCAGAAAGCCAGGCATCGATCAGCGCGAAACCGGTCACCGTTTTCACTTCATACAGCAGGTCGAAGCGCCCGGAAACCGGGAACCAGCCGAGCGTCAGCGAAAAGAAGAGGGTGAAGAGCAGCGCCAGCCAGAACACCGGGATCGAAAAGCCGAGCAACGCCACCGCGCTGATAAGTTTATCCTGCCATTTATGGCGCAGGATGCCTGCCGCCATACCGACCGGAATGCCCACCAGCAGCGCCAGGCCGAACGCCAGCACGCAAAGCTCCATGGTGGCAGGGAAAACCTCACGCAACTGCGTTGAGATCAGCTGGCCGTTAATACTGGAGACGCCGAAATCCCAGTGCAGCACGCTGTCGCACCAGAACAGCCAGGCGTTCCAGAGCGAGGCGCCCTGGAGCGGCGCGTGCGGCGTGAAATAGCTCAGGCAAAAACCGACGACGGTCAGGAAAAACAGCGTGATAACCAGCAGCACCAGCCGACGCAGGGTAAAGATAATCATGGCTGTTTATCCTCAGTGGGTTCGCGCGAGACGCCCGCGAACGAGGCGTTGCCAAACGGGCTCAGCACCAGGCCTTTCATATCGTAACGATATGCCTGCAGCCGCAGCGATGACGCCAGCGGCAGCACCGGCAGCTGTTCAGCGAGGATCGTCTGCGCGCGGGTGTAGGCTTCAATCCGGTACGCCAGCTGTTGCGATGAAAGCGCCGACTGCAGCACGCCGTCAAAATCGCGATCGCACCAGTGGGCATAGTTGGTTTGCGAGCGAATGGCCGCGCAGCTTAACAGCGGACGGAAAAAACTGTCCGGATCGTTACTGTCCGTCGACCAGCCCGCGAGCGTTAAATCATGGTTCATATCCATCAGGCGGGCCTCCTGGAAGCGGCCCTCCACCGGAACGATATCCACCGTCACGCCCACCTGCGCCAGATCCGCCTGCAACAGTTCGGCCGTTTTGAGCGGGCTCGGGTTCCACGCCTGGGAGCTGGTGGGCACCCAGAGCTTCAGCGTCAGGTTTTCAAGCCCCAGCGCTTTCAGCTGCGCGCGCGCTTTATCCGGGTTGTATTCGGTGATCTTCGCGTTGTTGTCATACGCCCACGAGGCGCGCGGCAAAATCGACGCGGCGGTTTCCGCCGTGCCGTAATAGATAGACTGCATCAGACGCTGGTTATTAATGGCCAGCGCCAGGGCGTGGCGCACTTTAGGGTTATCGAGCGGCGGCTTATGGGTATTAAACGCCAGATAGGCGATATTCATACCGGGACGCAGCGTCAGGCGCAGGCGCGGATCGTCCCTGAGGCTGGTGAGCTGGCTCGCGGCAGGCCAGGCGAGCACGTCGCATTCGCCGGTCAGTAGCTTCGACAGACGCCCTGTGCCGCCGGAGCCGAGATCGATGACCACCTGCGGCATCTGCGGCTTACCGCGCCAGTAGGCGTCATGGCGCAGCAGGCGAATGTATTGCCCGGCGCGATATTCGCCGAGACGGAACGGCCCGGTGCCGACCGGTTCGCGATCCATCTCTTCCTGGTTACCGCTGCGCTCAAGCGCCGCCGCGTACTCCGCTGACATTACCGATGCGTAATGCGTGGCGAGATGCCATAAAAAGGAGGCGTCCGGCTGGCGTAAGCGAAACTCCACGGTGCGGTTATCCAGCTTGCGCACGCTACGGACGTTATCGGCAAACTGAAGACTGTCGAAATAGGGGTAGCTGCCGCCGTTGACGTTATGCCACGGGTGGTTAGGGTCGATAATACGCTGAAAGCTGAACACCACGTCGTCGGCGTTCAGCGCGCGGGTGGGCGTAAACCAGCGGGTGTGCTGAAACTGCACGTTAGGGCGCAGGCGAAAACGCCAGGTAATGCCGTCATCCGGCGTCTCCCAGCTTTCGGCAAGCTCCGGCACCAGCCGGTAGGTATAAGGATCGACATCCAGCAGCCGGTCATAGAGCTGGGCGGCGAGCGTATCGACAGTCAGCCCGCTGCCGGCTTTTTGCGGATTAAACGTATTAACCTGGCCATTAACGCAATAGACAAATCCGCTCTGGCGAATATCGCCGGGCGATTCGGCGGGAGGCGCAGCAAAAGCCGGTACGCTCAGTAGCCCGAGCGTCGCTAAAAAAGAGGAGAGAATTCCGCGCATAAGTTTTTGAGTTGTTTTAGTCACCAGGCAAAGTGTATCGCACTTACGCGGCCTGCGTAAAAAACTCTGCGGGCGTTTGGGTTAAAAGTATCCGCCCTTAGCGAATTTCATGTTTTTTCAGCAGCGCGCGCAGCTGGTGATAGGTTAAACCGAGCAATTCCGCGGCCTGTTTCTGATTATATTTCGCCGCCTGCAGGCTCGCCTCCAGCAGCCGTTTTTCTTCATCATGCTGCCATTTGCGCAGGTTCAGCGGCAGCGATGGGCCGTGTGCGGCCATATCAGCCGTCTCCATCGGCACCATTTCTGCCTGCTCGCGGCGAAACGGGTCGAGAATAATGTTATCCACCGGCTCGTCGCTGCTGGCGTGACGATACACCGAGCGCTCCACCACATTTTTCAGCTCGCGGATATTCCCAGGCCACCGGTAGCCGAGCAGCGTTTCGCGCGCCCGTTCGGTAAAGCCCGGAAAGAGCGGCAGGCCCAGCTCGCGGCACATCTGGATGGCGAACTGCTCCGCCAGCAGCATGATATCGCTGTCGCGCTCGCGCAGGGCGGGGAGCAACACCACATCAAAGGCGAGCCGGTCGAGCAGGTCGGCGCGAAATTTTTCGTCTTCGACGAGTTGCGGCAGATCGGCGTTGGTGGCGCAGATAAGACGCACGTTCACCTGCAACGGCTGGCTGCCGCCAACGCGCTCCAGCTCGCCATACTCAATCACCCGCAGCAGCTTTTCCTGCACCAGCATCGGCGCGGTGGCAAGTTCATCCAGAAACAACGTGCCGCCGTCGGCGCGCTCAAATCGCCCCGGGTGGCGCTTCTGCGCGCCGGTAAACGCCCCGGCCTCATGGCCGAACAGCTCGGAATCGAGCAGGTTTTCATTCAGCGCCGCGCAGTTGAGCGAGATAAACGGCCCCTGCCAGCGGCGCGACAGATAGTGCAGGCGGTGGGCGATAAGCTCTTTACCGGTGCCGCGCTCGCCAATAATCAGCACGGGTTTATCGAGCGGCGCGAGCCGGGAAACCTGTTCCAGCACTTCCAGAAACCGGTTCGCCTCGCCAATCAGGTTATCTTTGTATTCTGTCATGATGAAATTCACCACTTAGTAGCGTATATCACTACTCTAGCCTGGAAGGGCATTACGGTAAAATTTTAACTCTTCTTTAAAATCAATACATTAAAAAACTGGCACGGAGTTTGTATTAAGCCATAAAGCAAGGGCTTAGCCCGTCTTACCATGTAGAGGATGAAATTATGGGTATTTTTTCTCGTTTTGCCGACATCGTGAACGCCAACATCAACTCCCTGCTGGAGAAGGCTGAAGATCCACAAAAACTGGTTCGCCTGATGATTCAGGAGATGGAAGACACGCTGGTGGAAGTGCGCTCAACCTCAGCCCGCGCGCTGGCGGAAAAGAAACAGATTGCGCGCCGTATTGAGCAGGCTAACGCGCAGCAGGCCGAATGGCAGGAAAAAGCCGAGCTGGCGCTGCGTAAAGATAAAGACGATCTGGCCCGCGCCGCGCTTATCGAAAAACAGAAACTGACCGACATTATTCGTGCGCTGGAAGAAGAGGCGACGCAGCTTGATGAAACGCTGGCGCGCATGAAACAGGAAATCGGCGAGCTTGAGAATAAACTCAGCGAAACCCGCGCGCGTCAGCAGGCGCTGACCCTTCGCCATCAGGCGGCGTCTTCCTCGCGCGATGTGCGTCGTCAGCTCGACAGCGGCAAAATCGATGAAGCCATGGCGCGTTTCGAATCCTTCGAGCGTCGCATCGATCAGATGGAAGCCGAAGCGGAAAGCCATGGTTTTGGTAAGCAGAAATCGCTGGATCAGCAGTTCGCCGAACTGAAAGCGGATGACGATATCAGCGCGCAGCTGGCGGCGCTGAAAGCGAAAGTGCAGCAGCGTGACGGCGAATAATCGCCCGCGTTGACAAGGAGCGCGGCGGCGATGGCCGTCGCAATATCGACCCGTAAGGAGAACCCATGAGTGCACTGTTTCTGGCTATACCGTTAACGCTGTTTGTGCTGTTTGTGTTGCCGGTCTGGCTCTGGCTTCACTACACCAACCGCTCCGGGCGCGATGCGCTGTCTCAGAGCGAACAGCAGCGCCTGGCGCAGTTAAATGACGAGGCGCAGCGTATGCGCGAACGCATCCATGCGCTGGAACAAATTCTCGATGCCGAACACCCGAACTGGAGAAACCAATAATGACGCGTACGTTTAGCGGCAAAAAACTGGGACGCCTTCCCCGCGAAGGGATGGTGAAGGGTGTTTGCGCCGGTATCGCGCACTATCTCAATGTGCCTGTCAAACTGGTGCGTCTGATAACCGTGCTGTCGATGCTTTTCGGGCTGTTCTTTATCACCATCGTCGCCTATATCGTGCTGACATTCGCGCTCGACCCGCTGGATGAAACGCAGGAAGGGGAGGCGGCGCCGACCAGCAGTGAGTTGCTGAATGCGGTCGATGCCGAGCTTGCCGCAGGCGAGCAGCGTTTACGCGCGATGGAGCGTTACGTAACGTCTGACGCCTTCTCGCTGCGCAGCCGTTTCCGCCAGCTATAATGAATTTATCAGGGGGCCGCGCCCCCGGTTATCAAGGAGCCGCCATGAATTCCACCACCCGTTGGCAACGAGTCTCCCGCCGTGCGAAGCCCGGCCTGAAAATCGCCGGCAAACTGGCGTTAATGACCGCGCTGCGTTACGGCCCGGCAGGGTTTGCCGGTTGGGCGGTGAAATCCGTCGCCCGGCGACCGCTTAAAATCGCGCTGGCGTTTGCGCTTGAGCCGCTGTTAAAGCGTCTCGCAAAACGTGTCTCGGCGCGTTATATCACTAAACCCTCCCGTAAATAGCCCGAGCCCCTCGGGCTTTTTTATTTCTGGCATTTTTTGCGCTACTTCACAATTACTCACGATCATTTCCGGAAACCGGGTTTTATTCCTAAAAGCAAACTTTTCGCGCGTTGACACCTCTATTTGTCAGGGGTAGCCTTTCTCCGTGGGACCGCTACCATGGAAATGTTATCAATGGAAAAAATAACAACCGCCGCGATAAATTTCGGCGTTATTAAAAATCTGATTACGCGGATTTATGGCGATGCATTTAATCAGGCGAATTTCAGCACGCTTGAAAAACATATTGTGCAAGCACGCAATGAAATTACCTCGCCCCGTAAAAAAGGATGGGATGAAACGGATGTCGTATTAATTACCTATGCCGATCAGTTCAGCGCGCCGGGTGAAAAACGCCTCGCGACCTTTCAGCGTTTTTTTGAAACCTGGTTAAAACCGCGCTTTTCACATATTCATCTTTTGCCATTCTTTCCCTGGTCATCCGACGACGGGTTTTCCGTGGTGGACTATCACCGCGTCGACCCGCAGTGCGGCGACTGGCGCGATATCGCCAGGCTTAATCAGCACGCGCGGTTGATGTTCGATTTTGTCTGCAACCATATTTCCGCGCAAAGCGAATGGTTTGCGGATTATCTGGCGCAAAAACCGGGTTATGAAGATTTCTTTATCGATGTCGATCCCCGTACCGATTTATCCGCCGTCACCCGGCCGCGGGCGCTGCCGTTATTAACGCCGTTTACCATGCAGAACGGACGCGTGTGCCATCTGTGGACCACCTTTAGCGAAGACCAGATTGACCTTAATTTCGCTAATCCGGTCGTGCTGCTGGCAATGGTGGATGTCCTGCTGCATTACCTGCGCGAAGGAGCGCAATATGTCCGCCTCGATGCCGTCGGGTTTATGTGGAAAACACCCGGAACGAGCTGCATCCATCTGGAAAAAACACACCTGTTAGTGAAGCTGTTTCGCGCTATTGCCGATGTGGTCGCCCCGGGCACCGTGATCATCACCGAAACCAACGTGCCGCATAAAGACAATATCGCGTACCTCGGCAACGGTTTCGATGAAGCGCAGATGGTCTATCAGTTCCCGCTGCCGCCGCTGGTGCTCCACGCTATTCATACTCAGAATGCCCGCACGCTCTGCCAGTGGGCGCAGGGGTTAAGCGAGGCGCGCGTGGGCGATACCACCTGGTTTAATTTCCTGGCCTCGCATGACGGCATCGGGCTTAACCCGCTGCGCGGGATCCTCCCCGAAGCTGATATTTTACGGCTGGTGGACGCTCTCCAGGCCGAAGGCGCGCGCGTTAACTGGAAGAATAACCCGGACGGCACCCGCAGCCCGTATGAAATCAACGTCACCTATATGGATGCGCTCAGCGCGCGACATGACAGCGACGCGACGCGCCTTGCGCGTTTCCTGCTGGCCCACGCGCTGTTATTAACTTTCCCCGGCGTCCCGGCGATTTATATTCAAAGTATTCTCGGCGCGCGTAATGATGAAGAGGGCGTTGCGCGTCTCGGATATAACCGCGCCATTAACCGGCAGAAATATACCGAGGCGGAAATAACGGCGGCGTTACAGACCGAAGGGAATTTACGTCACGACACCTGGAAACAGCTTGGCGATTTAATTACGCGTCGCCGTCAGCACGCCGCGTTTCATCCCGACAGCGCCTTTACCGCCCGCTGTATCAATGATGAAGTGCTGGAGATTATCCGCACCGCGGAAAATGGCGTGTCGGTCGCCGCATTATTTAATCTCAGCGATAAATTGCAAGTTATTTCTTATGACGCGCCTGGCTGTTGTGACTTAATTTCTGGAACGACAATAAATACCGCCTCGCTCACTCTCGCCCCCTGGCAAGCAATGTGGCTTAGTAAAGCCTGAAAGGACTGAATATGCGAAACAATAATATTGTGCTGATTTCAGCACTGGTTGCCTGCGCCCTGATGTCAGGCTGTGACGATAATAAAAAAGAGAATGTCGCCATCGAATTCATGCATTCGTCGGTGGAGCAGGAGCGCCAGGCGGTGATTACCCGGCTTATCGAGCGCTTTGAAAAAGCGAATCCCGGGATCACCGTCAAACAGGTGCCGGTCGAGGAAGATGCCTATAACACCAAAGTCACCACGCTCGCCCGTTCCGGCGCGCTTCCGGAGGTGATTGAAATCAGCCATGACTACGCCAAAGTCATGGACAAAGAGCAGTTGCTCGATCGCGACGCCATCAAAGCCGCGGTGGCGCAGGTGGGAGAGAACCAGTTCTTTGATGGCGTGTTGCGTATCGTGCGTACCGAAGACGGCGCGGCCTGGACCGGCGTGCCCATCAGCGCCTGGCTTGGCGGCGTCTGGTACCGGAAATCGCGTCTGGCGGAGGTGGGCCTCGGCGCGCCGCAGGACTGGCAGTCACTGCTGAATGCCGCGACGCTTCTCAATAAACCGTCCGAGAAAAAATATGGCATCGCGCTGCCGACCGCCGAGAGCGTGATGACGGAGCAGGCGTTTTCACAGTTTGCGCTCTCTAACGGCGCGAACGCCTTTGACGCCAGCGGCAACATTACGCTCAACACGCCCGAAATGCGCGAGGCGCTGGAGTATTACCGCGAACTCGCCGCGCTCTCCATGCCCGGCTCGAACGACGTCATGGAAATCAAAGACGCCTTTATGAACGGCACTGCGCCGATGGCTATCTATTCCACCTACATCCTGCCCGCGGTGTTTAAAGAGGGCGACCCGCAGGATCTCGGGTTTATCGTGCCGACCAAGAAATCATCCGCCGCTTACGGCATGCTGACCTCGCTCACCATTACGGCCGGGCAACGTGAAGAGGAGACGGCGGCGGCGAAGAAATTCGTGGTCTTTATGGAGCAGGCGGAAAACGCCGCCGACTGGGTGCTGATGTCGCCGGGCGCGGCGCTGCCGGTGAACAAGGCGGTGGTGGAAACACAGGTCTATCAACAGAACCCGGTGATTAAAGCGTTTGGCGGTCTGACCCGCGAGCTTATCGCCCAGTTCCCCAACGTCCAGGTTTTCGGCTCGGTCGGCGATAAAAACTTCACTCGCATGGGCGACGTGACGGGATCCGGCGTGATTAACGACATGGTCAACAGCGTTACGGTCGGCGGCAAGTCGCCGGAAGCGGCGCTCGTCAACGGGCAAAAACGCCTCGATGAACTGGTCGCCAGACCGTAAACCCGACGCAGGAAATGGCTCTCATGAAGAAGTTAACTTCAGGTCGTTCTGATATGCCATTCGCCATGCTGCTCCTGGCCCCCAGCCTGCTGTTGCTGGGCGGCCTGGTGGCCTGGCCAATGCTGTCGAATATCGAAATCAGTTTTTTACGCTTACCGCTCAACCCGCGTCTGCCGTCGCAGTTCACCGGGCTTGAGAACTACCTCAAAATCCTCAGCGATCCGGGCTTCTGGCACTCGCTCTGGATGACCTGCTGGTATACGGCGCTGGTGGTGGCGGGCAGTACCGCGCTGGGGCTGGCGGTGGCGATTTTCTTTAACCGCGAATTCCGCTTTCGCAAAACCGCGCGCTCGCTGGTGATCCTCTCCTATGTCACGCCGTCAATTTCGCTGGTGTTCGCGTGGAAATATATGTTCAACAACGGCTACGGCGTCGTGAACTGGGTGGCGGGCGATCTGCTGCATCTCTACGATCAGGCGCCGCTGTGGTTCGACAACCCCGCCAGCAGCTTCGCGCTGGTAGTGCTGTTCGCCGTCTGGCGCTACTTCCCCTACGCCTTTATCTCGTTTCTGGCGATTTTGCAGACTATCGACAAATCGCTCTACGAGGCGGCGGAAATGGACGGCGCCAGCGCCTGGCAGCGGTTTCGCATCGTGACGCTGCCCGCCATTATGCCGGTGCTGGCGACCGTGGTGACGCTGCGCACTATCTGGATGTTCTACATGTTCGCCGACGTTTATCTGCTGACCACTAAAGTCGATATCCTGGGCGTCTATCTCTACAAAACCGCCTTTGCGTTCAATGACCTCGGCAAAGCGGCGGCGATCTCCGTCGTGCTGTTCATCATCATTTTCGCAGTGATCCTGATTACCAGAAAGCGGGTGAATCTCCATGGCAACAAATAAACGTCTTACGCGGCGCGTCGCGTTTTATCTCGGGCTGGCGCTGTTCCTGATTGTGACGCTGTTTCCTTTTTTCGTCATGCTGATGACCTCGTTCAAAAGCCCGAAAGAGGCGATTTCGCTGCATCCGACGCTGTTCCCGCAGCACGGGACGCTCGCGCATTATGTCGACATTTTTAACCCGCTGATCTTTCCGTTCGTCACCTATTTTCGCAACAGCCTGGTGGTATCGGTGGTGTCGTCCGGCGTCGCGGTGTTTATCGGCATTCTCGGGGCCTACGCGCTGTCAAAGCTGCGCTTTAAGGGCCGGATGACCATCAACGCCAGCTTTTACACGGTGTATATGTTCTCCGGCATCCTGCTGGTGGTGCCGCTGTTCAAAATCATCACCGCACTCGGCATCTACGACACGCAGCTCGCCATTATCGTCACCATGGTGACCCAGACGCTGCCCACCGCTGTGTTCATGCTGAAAAGCTACTTCGACACCATTCCGGATGAGATCGAAGAGGCGGCGATGATGGATGGCTTAAACCGACTGCAAATCATCTTTCGCATCACCGTGCCGCTGGCGGTCTCGGGGCTGGTCTCGGTGTTTGTTTACTGCTTTATGGTGGCGTGGAACGACTACCTCTTCGCCTCGATTTTCCTTTCCAGCGCATCGAATTTCACGCTGCCTGTCGGGCTTAACACGCTCTTCAGCACGCCGGACTACATCTGGGGACGCATGATGGCGGCCTCGCTGGTGACGGCGCTGCCGGTGGTCGTGATGTATGCGCTTTCCGAACGTTTCATAAAAAGTGGGTTGACCGACGGCGGCGTGAAGGGCTGACCGGGTCATTTTCAGGGAGAAAGTAATGAAAAAATTAGTAGCTCAGGCGCCGCGCGTGGCCGCGCTGGTGGAGTATCAGGACCGTGCGGTCGCGGAGAACGAAGTGAAAATCCGCGTCCGCTACGGCGCGCCGAAACATGGCACTGAAGTGGTGGATTTTCGCGCGGCGAGTCCGTTCATCGATGAAGAATTTTCCAGCGAATGGCAGCTCTTTACGCCGCGTCCTGAAGGCGCGCCGCGCGGGATTGAGTTCGGCAAATTCCAGCTCGGCAATATGGTGGTGGGCGAGATTATCGAGCGCGGCGCAAGCGTCACCGGCTATGCCGTGGGCGATACGGTGTGCACCTATGGTCCGCTGATGGAAACCGTCATCGTCAACGCCGTGGATAACTATAAGCTTCGCAAAATGCCGCAGGGCGGAAGCTGGAAAAACGCCGTCTGCTACGACCCGGCGCAGTTCGCCATGAGCGGCGTGCGCGATGGCAACGTGCGCGTCGGCGATTTCGTGGTGGTGGTGGGCCTTGGCGCTATCGGGCAGATCGCCGTGCAGCTGGCGAAAAAAGCGGGCGCGTCGGTGGTCATCGGCGTCGATCCTATCGAACACCGCTGCGCCATCGCGCGCCGTCACGGCGCGGACTACACCTTTAACCCGATTGGCGCGGACATCGGGCTGGAAATTAAAAAGCTCACCGGCAAACAGGGCGCTGACGTCATTATCGAAACCAGCGGCAACGCCGACGCGCTCCAGGCTGCGCTGCGCGGTATCGCCTACGGCGGCACTATCTCGTATGTGGCATTTGCCAAGCCATTCACCAGCCTTAACTTCGGGCGCGAAGCGCACTTTAACAACGCGAAAATTGTCTTCTCCCGCGCGTGCAGCGAGCCGAACCCGGACTACCCGCGCTGGAGCCGCAAGCGTATCGAAGAGACCTGCTGGACGCTCCTGATGAACGGCTATCTCAACTGCGAGGATCTGATTGACCCGGTGGTGCCTTTCGCGCAGAGCGCGGAGAGCTACATGAAGTATGTCGATAAGCACCCGGAACTGAGCATCAAAATGGGCGTCACTTTTTAATTCATGGATGAAACACATATGAAAATCGCAACGCAAAATCAGGCTTTTTTCCCGGAAAATATTCTGGAGAAATTCCGTTACATCAAAGCGATGGGCTTTGATGGCTATGAGATAGACGGCAAGCTGCTGGTGGATAACCTCGCGGAGGTCAAAGCCGCTATTCAGGAGACCGGCCTGCCGGTGACGACCGCCTGCGGCGGCTACGACGGCTGGGTTGGCGACTTTATCGAAGAACGCCGCCTGAACGGGCTTTCACAGATCACCCGTATTCTGGAGGCGCTGGCGGAGGTGGGCGGCAAAGGGATTGTCGTGCCTGCCGCCTGGGGTATGTTCACTTTCCGCCTGCCGCCGATGAAATCGCCGCGCAGCCTCGCGGGCGACAGAAAAGCGGTCAGCGACTCGCTGCGCTATCTCGACGAGGTGGCGGCGCGCACCGGCACCACCGTCTTCCTTGAGCCGCTTAACCGCTATCAGGATCACATGATCAACACGCTCGCCGACGCGCGGCGCTATATCGTCGAGGGCGGTCTGAAGCACGTCAAAATCATCGGCGATTTTTATCACATGAATATCGAGGAAGATAACCTGTGCAGCGCCTTCCACGATAACCGCGATCTCCTGGGGCACGTTCACATCGCGGACAATCACCGCTATCAGCCAGGCAGCGGGGCTATCGATTTCCACGCTGCGTTCGACCAACTGCGCGCTGACGGCTACGACGGTTATATCGTCTATGAGTGCCGTATCCGGGCGGACGACCCGGCGCTGGCCTACCGGCAGTCGCTCGATTTCCTGCGTCAGTGCTAAGAGGCGGCGTGCGAAATGAGTGCTCATCAAGCCTCGCCCCTGAAGGTCGCCATTATCGGCGCCGGTCAGGTGGCGGATAAAGTTCATGCCTCGTTTTACCGCACGCGCGAAGAGGTGCAACTGGTGGCTGTCTGTGACAGCCGCCCTGAACAGGCGCAGGCGTTCGCAGAACGCCACGCCATCAGGCACGTTTTCGCGGATGTCGCCACGCTGCTGTCTGAGGTGCGTCCCGATATCGTCAGCGTCTGCTCGCCAAACCGCTTTCATCATGAGCATGTGATGCAGGCGCTGGCGGCGGGCTGTCACGTGATGTGCGAAAAGCCGCCCGCCATGACGCCCGAACAGGCCGATGACATGCAGCAGGCGGCACGGCGCGCCGGCACCGTGCTGGCCTACGATTTCCACCACCGCTTCGCGCGCGATACCCAACTGCTGCGCGAGCAGGTGGCGCTCGGCACGCTCGGCGACGTGTATGTCACCAATGCGCGGGCGCTGCGGCGCTGCGGCGTGCCAGGCTGGGGCGTGTTTACTAATAAAGCGCTACAGGGCGGCGGGCCGCTTATCGACATCGGCATTCATATGCTCGACGCCGCGCTGTTCGTACTCGGGTTTCCGCAGGTATCGCGCGTCACTGCGCACACGTTCCAGAAGCTCGGCACGACCAAAAGCAGCGGTCAGTTTGGCCGCTGGGATCCGCAACAGTACACGGTAGAGGACGCGCTGTTCGCCACGCTGGAATTTACCGGCGGCAACATCCTGCGGCTTGAAACTTCGTTTGCGCTCAACATCGCGCCGCAGTCGCTGATGAACGTCGAGTTCTGCGGCGATAAAGCCGGCGCCACGCTCTTTCCGGCGCATATCTACCAGGATTGCGACGGCGAACTGCTGACGCTGATGCAGCGTGAAAAAGCCGACGAGCAGCGCCACCAGCGCAGCATGGAGGCGTTTCTCGACCGCGTGCAGGGCAAACCCGCGCCGGTTGCCGACGGCGACCAGGGCTGGCAGATCCAGCGGCTGGTGGCGGCCATCTATCAGGCGGCAGAAACAGGGAAGTGTGTCGAGCTATGAATCCGTTAACCACGCTGGTCGAAGCGCGCTTCGATCCGCATTACCACAATAAATACGCCACGCTGATGGCCGCCGGCAACGGCGCGCTGGGCGTGCGCGCTACCCATGAAGAGGCCTACGCCACCCAGACGCGCGGCATGTTTTTCGCCGGGCTATACCACCGGGCAGGCGAAGGCGAAACCACGGAGCTGGTCAATCTGCCGGATCTGGTCGGGATGGACATCGAGCTTAACGGCGAGATTTTCAGCCTGCTGGGCGGCGAGATCCTGCGCTATCGCCGCGAGCTGTGCTTTGCAAGCGGCGAGCTGGCGCGCATCGTCGAGTGGCGTTCAGCGCAGGGACAGCGTTTTACGATCGCAAGCACGCGTTTTGTCTCGGCGGCGCGGCGCGGACTGTTCTGCCTGCGGCTCGCGATCACCGCGCACGACGGCGCGGCCACGGTGCGAGTGGCGACCGGCATCGACGCCACGCAGACCAACAGTGGGCGTCAGCACCTGGCGGAGCGCGAACTGCGCGTGTTTGACAACTGTTATCTCCAGGGGCGCTATCGCACGCTGGATAACGCCTCGGACGTAACGCTGGGCTGCGCCTGCCGGGTGAGCCCTCAGGCGCAGGTCAGTTTTTCGGCCAAAAACCGTCGCCTGTTGCAGCACAGCCAGCAGACGCTCGCGACAGGCGAATGCTTCACGCTGGAAAAATGCGCCTGGGTCAGCGCGTCGCCCGACGCGCCGGATGACGGCGCGGCCAGCGTGGCGCTGAGGGCGCTGCGTGAATGCGCAACCGTGGGTTATGACGCGCTGCTGGCGGAGTCTTCAGAGGCCCGTCGCGTCTGGTGGCGCCACGCGCGCGTCGAAGTCGACAGTGAAAACGAGGCGGATCAACAGGCGCTCGATTTCGCGCTGTATCACCTGCACGCCATGACGCCGCGCCACGACGAGCGCAGCAGCATCGCGGCCAAAGGACTGACAGGAGAAGGCTACAAAGGGCATGTTTTCTGGGATACGGAAGTGTTCCTGCTGCCGTTTCATCTGCATACCGCGCCGTCGGTCGCGCGTCAGCTTCTGCGTTACCGCTGGCTGAATCTCACTGGTGCGAAGCGCAAAGCCGCGCGCGGCGGCTGGCAGGGGGCGCTGTTCCCGTGGGAGAGCGCGCGCAGCGGCGAGGAAGAGACGCCGGAATTCGCGGCGATCAACATTCGCACCGGGCAGCGCCAGAAGGTGGCGTCTGCGCTTGCTGAGCATCATCTGGTGGCGGATATCGCCTGGGCGGTGGCGACATACTGGCAGGCGACGGGCGACGACGCCTTTATGGCGAAAGAAGGCCGCGCACTGCTGGAAGACACCGCGCGTTTCTGGCTGAGCCGCGCGCAGGACGTTAACGGGCGGCTGGAGCTGCACGATGTGATTGGCCCTGACGAATACACCGAGCACATTAATAACAACGCTTACACCAGTTATCTGGCGCACTACAACGTCGCGCTGGCGCGGGAGAATCATCGACGACTCGGCGTGCCGGACGACGCCTTTACCGCGCAGTGCGAAGACTTCCTTGCGCGGCTGTATCTGCCCGTCGCGCGTGCCGATGGCGTGATCCCGCAGGACGACACGTTCTTCAGTAAGCCGACGATCGATCTCACGCGCTACCGCGCAAGCGCGGGCAGCCAGTCGGTGCTGCTTGATTACTCGCGGGCGGAAGTCAACGAGATGCAGATCCTCAAGCAGGCGGATGTCGTGATGTTGCTCTACATGCTGCCGTGGCGGTTCGATAACGCGACCGCGGCCGCGAATCTTGACTACTACGAGCCGCGCACCATTCATGACTCGTCGCTCAGTAAAGCCATTCACGGCATCGTGGCGGCCCGCTGTGGGCGACGCGATGAGGCGTATCGCTTCTGGCGCGCGGGTTGCGACATCGATCTCGGCGACGCGCCGCACAGCAGCGACGACGGTATTCATGCGGCGGCGACGGGCGCTATCTGGCTCGGCGCGGTGCAGGGGTTTGCCGGCATCAGCGTGAAAGCGGGGGAACTTCACGTGACGCCGTCACTGCCACAGCAATGGCGGCGGCTGGCGTTTCCCTTCTGCTGGCAAGGGCGACAGCTCCATCTGGTGATAACCCACGATGCGCTGACGGTCAGAAGCGATGGCGCGGTGAGGCTGTTTATCAACGACACAGCGGTGGACGTGGAAGGCGAGCGGACATTCTGTCTGTCTGCGGATGTATGCAAGGAGGCGACATGCAACCGGATGCAGTGATTTTCGATCTCGACGGCGTTATTACCGATACCGCTCATCTGCATTTTGTGGCCTGGCGCGAGGTGGCGGCGCAGACAGGCATTGCCATCGACGAGCAGTTTAACCAGCAGCTTAAGGGCATCAGCCGGATGGGCTCGCTGGAGCGCATTCTCGCCTGGGGCGGTAAAACCGGAGCATTTAGCGAGGCGGAAAAAGCGGCGCTCGCGGCGCGAAAAAACGCGCTTTACGTCGAATCGTTACGCACGCTGACGCCGCAGTCGGTCTTACCGGGCATCGCGTCGCTGCTGGCGTCGCTTCGCGAGCGGGGCATCCGTATCGGGCTGGCGTCGGTGTCGCTCAATGCGCCAGCGATTTTGCAGGCGCTGGGGCTTGCCGGTGAGTTCGACTTCTGCGCCGATGCCGCCCGTCTTACGCACTCCAAGCCCGACCCGGAGATTTTCCTCGCCGCCTGCGCGGGCCTGGGCGTGGCGCCCGCGCGTTGTATCGGGGTGGAGGATGCCCAGGCGGGCATTGACGCTATCAACGCCTGCGGCATGACGGCCGTGGGCATTGGCGAAGGGCTTTGCGGCGCGCCGTTACGGCTGGATAACACCGCACAGCTCACCTGGCCGCGGCTGCACGCGCTCTGGAATCAACAACGGCACGCTACGGCGCGCTGACAATAAGGACAGGTTATGGCTCAACTCTCTTTACAACACATTCAGAAGATTTATGACAACCAGGTTCATGTCGTCAAAGACTTCAATCTGGAGATCGCCGATAAAGAGTTTATTGTTTTCGTCGGGCCGTCAGGCTGCGGCAAATCCACCACGCTGCGCATGATCGCGGGGCTGGAGGCCATCAGCGGCGGCGATCTGCTGATTGACGGCGTGCGTATGAACGACGTGCCCGCCAAAGCGCGCAATATCGCGATGGTGTTTCAGAACTACGCGCTGTATCCGCATATGACGGTCTATGACAACATGGCGTTCGGGCTGAAAATGCAGAAAGTAGCGCCG
The DNA here is from genome assembly GCF_041222865.1 of Cronobacter turicensis. NCBI lineage: Bacteria > Pseudomonadati > Pseudomonadota > Gammaproteobacteria > Enterobacterales > Enterobacteriaceae > Cronobacter > Cronobacter turicensis. The sequence continues at coordinate 1,952,766 of NZ_CP165997.1, forward strand.
GACGTTATCGAAGAGCGCGTCGCCTGGGCGGCGCAGATCCTCGGGCTTAAAGAGTACCTGAAGCGCAAACCGGGCGCGCTTTCCGGCGGCCAGCGCCAGCGCGTGGCGCTGGGGCGTGCGATTGTCCGCGAGGCGGGCGTATTCCTGATGGATGAGCCGCTCTCGAATCTCGACGCTAAACTGCGCGTTCAGATGCGTGCGGAAATTAGCAAGCTGCACCAGAAGCTTAACACCACCATGATCTACGTGACCCACGATCAGACCGAAGCGATGACGATGGCGACGCGGATTGTCATTATGAAAGACGGTATCGTGCAACAGGTCGGCGCGCCGAAAGAGGTCTATAACCATCCGGCGAATATGTTTGTGGCTGGTTTTATCGGCTCGCCCGCGATGAATTTTATTCGCGGGGCGCTCGACGGTGAGTATTTCGTAACGGAAACGCTGAAACTGCCGCTGCCAGCGGATAAACTCGCGCGGCTTAATGACAGCGGCTATCAGCGTAAAGCCGTGGTATTAGGCATTCGCCCCGAGGATATTTTCCCCGGCGCCACTGGCGAAGAAACTACTGAAGCGAAAATTACCGTCGCGGAATTAACCGGCGCGGAATTTATGCTTTATGCCACCGTGGGCGGACATGAAATGGTGGTGCGCGCAGGCGCGGATAAACATTATCAGGCCGAACAGCGTATTCAGCTGGCTTTCGATATGAATAAATGCCACGTTTTCGACAGCGAAACGGAAAGCGCGATAGTCTGAGTGTTATATCGATGAGAATAAGCTCCGTGTCAGGCGGAGCTTATTTTTTTAAATAATCGTAGTGGGAATTAATGTGCGGGCTGGAATCGGCTCACCGTTGATGCGGGCGAAAAGCAGCGCGCTGCTGACATCGCCTAATTGCCGGGTGGGAACGTTAATACCACCGGGCGGCGGGGCGAGCAGGAAAGAGAGCGTTTCGTTGCTGTAGCCGACGACCGTGAGCGCATCCGGGATTGCAATGCCGCGCTCGGCGGCGGCACGGTAAATGCTCATCAGTTTCAGGCTGTCGGTGGCGAAAACCGCATCGGGCGGTTCGGGCAGCGCCAGCAGGCGGCGCGCCGCGTCGAGCGCGCGCTCCTGGGTGTAGCCGCCGTCCACCGTCAACGCGGCCTCATTAGCCCATTGATGCTTCGCGAGGCTTGCGCGAAACCCGGCCAGTCGGTCCACAGACACATGATAATCCAGCGGCGCGTGCAGGCAGGCGATGCGCTGGCAACCTCTCTCGATAAGCGTATCGGTCAGCGCGATGCTGTCGTGATAATTATCAGTATCGACCGATGCAATATGCTGATAATTCCCCGCGACGTTACCTATGACCACAACCGGAATAGCGCATTCATCAAGCTTTGCGAAAAAGGTTTCGTCCGCTGGCGCGCTCAGCATAATAATGCCTTTAATCATCTTCTGATGAATGCGCGTCAGGCATTTCTGTAAGTCATCTTCGCTGTTACGTGACGTCTGGAGAATAACGTCAAAACCTGTTTCTTCCGCACGCGCCATTATCGCGTGCAGCACTTCAGAGAAAAAAGGATTACCGGCCGTGGTTTTCGTCGAGCGCGTGGATATCACCATAATCGCGTCGAAACCGGAAGAGGTTAGCGCGCGCGCCATTTTATTGGGCTGATAATGTAATTCTTCTATGGCTTTTAAAACCCGCTCGCGCGCCGCGTCGGAAATATTGGTCTGATTATTCAGCACGCGCGACACCGTTGATTTGGACACTTTCGCCACGCGGGCAATATCGTAAATGGTTGGGGACATTCCCGTGCTCCACCACATCGCTTCGACAAAATTATCTTACTGAAGCCCCGACGTACTGTCTATGCGCCACATTTTTGTAAATCGGCGTCAGCGGCGCTTGAATCGCCGCGTTCGGGCCTTACTGTTATCATCAGAGGATATAAACGCATCGGGCAGGGATATGATTAAACAACTTCAGAGTGAAATGCAGGCGCTGATGAATCGCAGCGTCGACAGGCATTTGCGCCTCGCCGTAACCGGGCTTAGCCGCAGCGGGAAAACCGCGTTTATCACCGCGCTGGTGAATCAACTGCTTTCCGTCAACAGCGGGGCGCGGCTGCCGCTCTTTTCGCCGGTACGCGAAGAACGCCTGCTCGGCGTGCGTCGCGTGCCGCAGCAGGATATGGGCGTGGCGCGCTTTACCTATGACGAAGGGCTGGCGCAGCTTTACGGCACGCCGCCTGCCTGGCCGACCCCCACGCGCGGCGTGAGCGAAATCCGCCTCGCGCTGCGCTACCGTTCGCGCGAATCACTGCTGCGTCACTTTAAAGATACGTCCACGCTGTATCTCGATATCGTCGATTACCCCGGTGAGTGGCTGCTTGATCTGCCCATGCTGGCGCAGGACTACCTGAGCTGGTCGCGCCAGATGACCGGCCTGTTGCAGGGCGACAGGGCGGTCTGGGCGCAGCGCTGGCGCAGCCTGTGCGAAGGGCTCGATCCGCTGGCGCCGGGCGATGAAAAACGGCTGGCGGAGATAGCGGAGGCCTGGACTGACTACCTGATGCAGTGCAAACGCGAAGGACTGCACTTCATCCAGCCAGGGCGTTTTGTACTGCCGGGCGATCTGGCGGGCGCGCCGGTGTTGCAGTTCTTCCCGTGGCCCGGCGTCGATGATGTGGGCGAGACAAAACTCGCGCAGGCGGGCAAACAGACCAATATCGGGATGCTGCGCGAGCGCTACCACTACTACTGCGAAAAGGTCGTGAAAGGCTTTTATCGGGAGCACTTTGTGCGTTTCGATCGTCAGATTGTGCTGGTGGACTGCCTCCAGCCGCTCAACAGCGGGCCGCAGGCGTTTAACGATATGCGTCTGGCGCTGACGCAGCTGATGCAAAGCTTTCATTACGGCCAGCGCACGCTGTTCCGGCGTCTCTTTTCGCCGGTAATCGACAAACTGCTTTTTGCCGCCACTAAAGCGGATCACGTGACCCACGATCAGCATGCGAATCTGGTGTCGCTGCTCTCGCAACTGGTGCAGGAGGCGTGGCAGAACGCCGCCTTTGAAGGCATCGAGATGGACTGTATGGGCATCGCCTCAATACAGGCGACGGAAAGCGGCATGGTGGAGAGCCACGGCGAAAGCGTGCCGGCGCTGCGCGGCAATCGCTTAAGCGACGGCGTGCCCCTGACTATCTACCCCGGCGATGTACCGGCGCGGCTGCCGGGCAGCGCATTCTGGGAGCAGCAGGGTTTTCAGTTTGAGGCGTTTCGCCCGCGCGTCATGGACGTTGACCGACCGCTGCCGCATATCCGCCTGGACGCGGTGCTGGAATTTTTAACAGGAGATAAGCTGCGATGAGCGACATTAAACCGCGCCGCGAATTTGATGAGCCGTTGCGCCCGGAAGAGGGCCCGGCGTTACGCGCCACGCAGGCGTTTGACAAGGCGCAGGCGTTTATACCGGTCACAGAAGAAGAGGCGCTGACTGCCGATGCGCCCGAGCGTGTGGTGGAAAATGCGCTGAAACCCCGGCGCAGCCTCTGGCGGCGGATGGTCGTCGCCGGGCTTGGCCTGTTTGGTGTGAGCGTCGTGGCGCAGGGCGTCCAGTGGGCGGCTAATGCCTGGTACATGCGCGACTGGATAGCGCTCGGCGGCTGCGTTGCCGGTGGGCTGATTGTGGCGGCGGGCGTCGGAGCGCTCGCGAGCGAATGGCGACGACTGTATCGCTTGCGCGAACGGGCCGAGGAGCGCGACGAGGCGCGCGAACTGCTGGCGAGCCACGGGAGCGGCAAGGCGCGCGCGTTTTGCGAAAAACTGGCAAGCCAGGCGGGGCTCACGCAGGGGCATCCGGCGCTGGCGCGCTGGCATGCCGCCATTCATGAAACTCACAGCGATCGTGAAGTGGTAACGCTCTACGCGCATATCGTCCAGCCGGTGCTGGATCTCCAGGCCCGCCGCGCCATCAGCCGCTCGGCGGCGGAATCGACGCTGATGATTGCGGTGAGCCCGCTGGCGCTGGTGGATATGGCGTTTATCGCCTGGCGCAACCTGCGCCTGGTCAACCGCATCGCGACTGTCTACGGCATCGAGCTTGGCTATTACAGCCGCATTCGGCTGTTCCGGCTGGTGTTGCTCAATATGGCCTTTGCCGGCGCGAGCGAGATGGTGCGCGAAGTCGGGCTTGACTGGATGTCACAGGATCTTGCCGCGCGCGTCTCCGCCCGTGTGGCGCAGGGGCTGGGCGCGGGGCTGCTGACCGCGCGCCTTGGCGTGAAGGCGATGGAATTGTGCCGCCCGCTGCCCTGGACCGACGATGATAAGCCGCGCCTCGGCGATTTTCGCCGCCAGCTTCTGAGTGAAGTCAAAGCCACGCTGCAAAAACAGAAGCGCGACCGCGACGACTGACCGCAACGGCGTTATGCCTGCTCAGGTTTACAGCATGACGCCGCTTTTTCCCGCACTCTGTCAATTTTTGTTGACAGACCACTCCCCCGGCTGCGGCAACTGAAGTATTATCTCGCCATTCGTTGGCTCAATGCGTGAAGGTGCTGCCATGCGTCTTGAAGTGTTTTGTGAAGACCGCCTCGGTCTGACCCGTGAGTTGCTCGATCTCTTGGTGCTGCGCAGTATCGATTTACGCGGTATCGAAATCGACCCCATCGGGCGAATTTATCTCAATTTTTCCACGCTGGAATTTAACGCCTTCAGCACCCTGATGGCGGAAATCCGCCGTATTCCCGGCGTTACCGACGTGCGCACGGTGCCGTGGATGCCGTCCGAACGCGAGCATCGTTCGCTGAGCGCCTTGCTGGAAGCGCTGCCGGAGCCGGTGTTTTCGGTGGATATGAAAAGCAAAATTGAACTTGCCAACCCGGCGAGTTGCGCGCTGTTCGGCCAGAATGAAGCGCGCTTGCGCAACCATAACGCCGCAAGCCTTATCAGTGGTTTTAATTTCCAGCGCTGGCTGGAGAGCAGCCCGGTGGAATCGCACACCGAACACGTGGTGATTAACGGCCAGGATTTTGTGCTGGAAATTACGCCGGTGCATCTGGAAGAAGAGAGCGGCGCCAGCGTCCTGACCGGCGCGGTCGCGATGCTGCGCTCCACGGTGCGCATGGGCCGCCAGCTTCAGAACCTGACCAGTCTCGATCTGCACGCCTTCAGCCATATCATCGCGGTCAGCCCGCGCATGAAACAGGTGGTGGATCAGGCGCGCAAACTGGCGATGCTGAATGCGCCGCTGCTGATCACCGGGGATACCGGTACCGGTAAAGATCTGCTGGCCCACGCCTGTCATCTGGCAAGCCCGCGCGCCGATAAGCCCTATCTGGCGCTCAACTGCGCGTCGATTCCGGAAGATGTGGTGGAAAGCGAGCTGTTTGGCCACGCGCCGGGCGCTTACGCCAACGCCCATGAAGGTAAAAAAGGGTTCTTCGAGCAGGCCAATGGCGGCTCGGTGCTGCTGGATGAAATCGGCGAAATGTCGCCGCGCATGCAGGCTAAACTGCTGCGCTTTCTCAATGACGGCACGTTCCGTCGGGTCGGCGAAGAGCATGAGGTGCATGTCGATGTGCGCGTCATCTGCGCGACGCAGAAAAACCTCGTTGAGCTGGTGCAAAAAGGCGCATTTCGCGAAGATCTCTATTACCGGCTTAACGTACTGACGCTGAACCTGCCGCCGCTGCGCGACCGTCCGCAGGACATCATGCCGCTGACCGAAATGTTCGTGGCGCGCTTCGCCGATGAACAGGGCGTGCCGCGCCCGAAACTCGCCAGCGATCTCGGCCAGGTGTTGATCCGCTACGGCTGGCCGGGCAATGTGCGCCAGCTGAAAAACGCGGTCTACCGCGCGCTGACTCAGCTCGAAGGCTATGAGCTGCGCCCGCAGGATATCCTGCTGCCGGATTTCGACGCCGCCGCGCTGCCGGTGGGCGAAGAGGCGATGGAAGGCTCGCTCGACGATATCACCCGCCGCTTCGAACGTTCAGTGTTGACCCAGCTTTATCGCAGTTATCCGAGTACCCGTAAGCTCGCGAAACGGCTGGGCGTCTCGCATACCGCCATCGCCAATAAGCTTCGCGAATATGGCTTGAGCCAGCGCAAGGGCGAAGAGTAACGCCGCAAACAAAAAAGCCTCCGCATGCGGAGGCTTTCTTTTAAGAGACGATTTACGCTTTCAGCGCGTCGAGCGCTGCGTCGTAGTTCGGCTCGTGGGTGATTTCATTCACCAGCTCGCTGAAAACCACCTCGTCGTTCTCGTTAACCACCAGCACCGCGCGAGCGGTCAGACCTTTCAGCGCGCCTTCCTCGATGCCCACGCCGTATTCTTTCGCGAATTCCGGGTTACGCAGGGTGGAGAGCGTGATGACATTGCTCAGGCCTTCCGCGCCGCAGAAGCGGGACTGCGCGAACGGCAGGTCAGCGGAGATGCACAGCACGACGGTGTTTTCCATCCCGGTCGCCAGCTGGTTGAATTTACGCACGGACGCGGCGCAGACGCCGGTGTCGATGCTCGGGAAAATGTTCAGTACTTTACGCTTACCGGCAAACTGGCTCAGTGAAACGTCAGACAGATCTTTTGCCACCAGGCTGAACGGCGCCGCTTTGCTGCCTGCCTGCGGGATCTGACCCACTACGGAAACCGGATTGCCCTGGAAATAGACGATTTGTGACATAGTTATCTTCCTGTTTACATATAGTTAACGTCGCCGCTAGTGTATGTGATCCCGCTGTGGATGAATATAAAAAACTGTCCCGGCAGGCTAACTTTCCAGTCGCTATACTGAGGCAAAGCCCGTTGCGAGGAAAATAATGAGAAGCGTAAAAGTGTATCAGGAAGCCTGGCCGCTCCATTCGCCGTTTGTGATTGCCCGCGGCAGCCGCAGTGAAGCGGTGGTGGTCGTGGTGGAGCTGGAAGAAGAGGGCGTCAGGGCTGTGGGCGAATGCACGCCCTATCCGCGCTACGGTGAAAGCGTGGCCTCGGTGATGGCGCAAATCATGACTATCGTGCCGCAGATCGAAGCCGGGCTTGATCGGGCCGGATTGCAGAAATTGCTGCCGGCGGGTGCCGCGCGCAACGCCGTCGACTGCGCACTGTGGGATCTCGACGCGCGCCGGGCGGGCGACACGCTGGAGGCGTTTTTAGAGGTCACGCTACCGGACCAGCACACCACCGCGCAGACGGTCGTCTTAGGCGCGCCGGAACAGATGGCGAGCAACGCCGCGCTCCTGTGGGAAAAAGGCGCACGGCTGCTGAAAATCAAACTCGACGACACCTTTATCACCGAGCGGATGGTCGCTATTCGCGGGGCGGTGCCGGACGCGACGCTGATTGTGGATGCCAACGAATCCTGGCATGCGGAAGGGCTGGCGGCGCGCTGTCAACTGCTCGCGGATCTCGGCGTGCAGATGCTGGAGCAGCCGCTGCCCGCCTCTGATGACCGGGCGCTGGAAAACTTTATTCACCCGCTGCCTATCTGCGCCGATGAGAGCTGCCACACGCGCGGCAGTCTGAAGACGCTCGCCGGGCGCTATGAGATGATCAATATTAAGCTCGATAAAACCGGCGGTTTGACCGAGGCGCTGGCGCTGGCCCGTCAGGCGACAGAGGACGGATTCGGGCTGATGCTCGGCTGTATGCTCTGTACCTCACGCGCCATCGGCGCCGCGCTGCCGCTGATCCCGCAAATGCGCTTTACCGATCTCGACGGCCCCACCTGGCTTGCGGTGGATGTCGAGCCCGCCTTACGCTTTACGCCCGGCCAGCTCTATCTCTATTCTGACGTCGGGCCTCAGCCTTCGTCGTCGTAATGCAACAGCGCGGTCATCGCCGCCAGATAACGCTCGGTAGCGTCGTCGGCGGAGATGGCCGGAAACTCAGCCGTGATGCACGTTAACCCCAGATCGGCGCACCAGCTGCCGAACGAGCCGGGCGTTTCATAACCGACGCTGGTGACGTGCGGCAGGCCAAACGCATCCGCGAGCCACCGGCCGAGCGGCGTCTGCTGCGGATCTTCGATACAACCCAACGGATCGTGAAACGACACCACCCAGGCGGGTTTCAGCTGATGAATTAACTGGCACAGCGCGGCGGTTTCCGGCTCCGAGCCTGGCTTTTCGCCGGTGGAGAGCGTCACGTCGCGCGCCTCGGCGGCGCTGTTCCATCGATAGACGGTTTCACCTGGCTGCCAGTTAGCCGCCGGAAAATTGCGATTGAGATCGACCCCGCGGGCGTTGGCGCGCAGGCCGAGCTGGCAGCCGTCCGGATTGACCGCCAGCACCACATGATGCCGCCGGTGCGCGGGCGCAAGCGTGCGCAGCGCGCAGGAGAGCGTTACCAGCGCCGCGTTCTCATCGCCGTGGGTGCCTGCGATGATAAGACCCGGCGCGCGCTGCGCCTCGGGCGCCGGAAACCAGAGCAGCGGCGCGCCGAGCGCCGATTCGCCATAACGCCGGGCGTCGTCAGTTAAAGCGCCGCGCTGGGCGCGTGGTCGAAGCGTATTCATACGAGGGCCGCCATCAAAGGGAGATAACAGGAGTGTTAACGACATTTCGCTGAAATTCAACAGCCTGACGGTCACTCACGCGTTGCGCTTTATTTAAACGTTCAGGCATTAACGCTTTGATCTGAGGCGGGGTCAGCGCGCAAAATCGCGGCCTGCGGTTTGCAATTTATATTCATCCAACAAATAATTCCCCGACAGCGCCCGGAGAGAGCGGTTCGGCGCGGGACACGAGAACGAGGACCTCATGAAAATTCCTGTAAGCTTTACCCTGAGCGCATTATGGGTGGCGACCGCGCTGACCGGCGCCTTTGCCGCCGACGTGCCGCCCGGCACGGCGCTTGCCGAACGCCAGACGCTGGTACGGCACCTGAAAGACGAACCCGCCTCGCTGGATCCGGCGAAAGCGGTGGGGCTGCCGGAGATCCAGGTGCTGCGCGATCTCTTTGAAGGGCTGGTCAATCAGAATGAAAAAGGCGAACTGGTGCCGGGTGTCGCCACGCAGTGGCAGACGAACGACAACCGCATCTGGACGTTTACGCTTCGCGATAACGCCCGGTGGTCTGACGGCACGCCGGTGACGGCGCAGGATTTTGTCTACAGCTGGCAGCGCATGGTCGACCCGAAAACCACCTCGCCGTTCGCCTGGTTCTTTGCGCTGGCAGGTCTCGCGAATGCACAGGCGATTATCGACGGCAAACTGGCCCCGACGCAGCTTGGCGTGAGCGCCGTGGATGCGCATACGCTGAAAGTGACGCTGGATAAGCCGCTGCCGTGGTTCCCGTCGCTGGCCGCCAACGCGGCGCTCTATCCGGTGCAGAAAGCCAATGTGGAGCAGGGCGGCGACTGGACGCGCCCCGGCAAGCTGGTGGGTAACGGCGCGTTTGTGTTGCAAGACCGCGTGGTCAACGAAAAGCTGGTGCTGACGCCCAATACGCACTACTGGGATAACGCGAAAACCGTGCTGACGCAGGTAACGTTTTTACCGGTGAATCAGGAATCCGCCGCCACCAAGCGCTATCTCGCAAATGACATCGATATCACCGAGTCCTTTCCGAAAAACCTCTACCAGAAGCTGAAAAAAGAGATCCCCGATCAGGTCTTCACGCCGCCGCAGCTTGGCACCTATTACTATGCGTTTAACACGCAGAAAGGTCCGACAGCGGACCCGCGCGTGCGCCTGGCGCTTAGCATGACTATCGATCGCCGTCTGATGGCCGAAAAAGTGCTCGGCACCGGCGAGAAACCGGCCTGGCGCTTTACGCCGGACGTGACCGCAGGCTTTACGCCCGCGCCGTCGGAGTGGGAGCAGGTGAGCCAGCAGGAGCTTAACGCCCAGGCGAAAACGCTGCTGCAGGCGGCCGGTTACGGCCCGGCGCGTCCGCTTAACCTGACGCTGCTCTATAACACGTCTGAAAACCACCAGAAAATCGCGATTGCCGTGGCGTCGATGTGGAAAAAGAATCTGGGTGTGGAGGTGAAGCTGAAAAACCAGGAGTGGAAAACGTATATCGACAGCCGCAATACCGGGAATTTCGATGTGATCCGCGCCTCCTGGGTGGGGGATTATAACGAACCGTCAACGTTTCTTTCGCTGCTGACATCCACCCATAGCGGAAATATTGCGCGCTTTAACAATCCCGATTACGACAAAGTGCTGCAACAGGCCGCGCAGGAGAATTCCGCCAAAGCGCGTAATGACGATTACAATAGCGCCGAGAGAATTATCTCAACCCAGGCGCCGATTGCGCCGATTTATCAGTACACCAATGGCCGGTTAATTAAGCCGTGGCTGAAAGGTTATCCGATTAATAACCCGGAAGACGTGGCCTACAGCCGCACAATGTATATCCTTAAGCATTGATTTTTCCCGGCGCCGGCCGTAGCGGCGGCGCCGGAAATATCTCCTCAGACGCCAGTGTTGAATTACTTTTCCGCTTCCGGGTGAATCAGCGCGAGCTCTTGCACCCGGCGCTGGTTCATATTAATCACGCAGCTTAACGCGTGGGCAGCAAGCCAGGGCGTACCGGCGGCCGAGGCGCTCGCGGCCGTACAGAAAGCATCCCGGGCGTCCGTCCATTGCTGCTGGCTTAGCTTCAGCGCTTCCACCATCTGGGTGCGCCGCGCCTCATCGCCCTGCGGCCAGCGGGTATAATCAAAGTTCTGTAACTCCGTCACTTTGGCGTTAAACGCTTGCTTAAGCTGGTTATCAGATTCCAGGCCCGCCGCTTCGAGGCACTCGCTGCCGTTCTCGCCCGCCTGTTGACCACAGGCATCCGCCGCCGCGCTGCGGGTTATCTCATCCGCCTGCGCGCAGAGCGGGCTTAACAGCAGCGCCAGCAGCGCAGTATTCAGAAGGTATTTCACGGGTATGCATTCCTGTTTTGTGAAATAAAAAGACGCTGGCACGTCGTCACCGGGCGGCGTGTCGGTGTGAGATTGAACCATGCCTGTCTGGAAAATTCTATGCGAAACGGCTTAACGATCAGTGTCGCTGGAACGGACAGTAGAGGAGTTTACATTTACGCCGGTAAATACATCGGCTCACGCTTCGCTGATGGTTGCCTGCGCAGTGGGTATTGCTGTGAACGATGGTTTGCCAGAAACGGGGATTATAAAACGTGGTCCGGTACAGGGTTATCTGAACAGGGTGATCATTCACCACGATCGCCTCGCCATTAAGAGTGAGCTTATCGCCTGGCGATAAATAAAACGTGGCTTTGTACCACAGGATAAGTTTGAAAGCGCGTTGCGAGGAAATCAGGCTAAATACAGAATTGGTGTCGGTGCTTACTACAGAATCAACCACCCGCCAGTGCATTCTTCTCTCCATATCGGTTTTACGTACTTAAATGGCGTGCGCATCGGTTCACTGATGCAAGTCTTTCAATTGTAACGTCAGAAAAGTAAATTTTTTCGGCGGGGGAGGCCATAAACCGCAAGAAGGGTAAAGAAACATTATATATTCTAAAGCATCTCTTTTTGTTTATCGATGAAATAATTCGCAATTCAATAATTGACGTAATTTTAAGTGCGTTTATTAATAGTCAGGTTACGTAAATAATATAAAATCCAATGAAAAACGCGGCGGTATTTCTGAAAAACCGAAGTTTATTGCGCCTGCATAATCCAGACGTCTGAAATGCATAAAAAATAACTCTCCGCAGGCATTGCGCGACTGTGAAGTAAATTTAACTTAAAAAGCGCGGTGTTTGCTTAATAAATCGTCGGCCGAAAATCACGCCGGGGCACATTACGGACTTCTCCGGCATGCCCTGCGGTTGCGACAGTATAATAAGAGCGCAACCGCGCATTCAGAGCGCGCTGAGCTGGCGGTAGAGCGGGCCCGCGTTTTTATCAAGTTGAGGAAACAGGCTTTGTGGCCAGAGGTCGGGGAGGGGATCGCGGTAAGCCAGCGCGACAAAGGCGTCGGGTTGACTGACGCTGTAACTGAAGCTTGAAAACGTGGTGGCGGTTTTGACTTCGACATCTGCCAGATACGGCGCCGCGCCGTCGCTGATACGCCAGACATACAGCAGTTCAACGTCACGGATGCTTATTTCGCTCATTACGCGGGCGATATCGTTACGGTGAGTTTTGCGCCAGCGCGATGTGGTGTTCTGCTCGACCATCTGATTGCTGTGCACGCGGAATTTATCGGTCAGTTCAGCCAGCTCCGGCGCGGGTAGCTTACAGGAAAAGAGCACGACGTCGCGCCCGCCCGCGTCTTCAAAGCTGCGCCAGGCGCCCTGCACGCAATCGGTGCGGGCCTCAAAGGCCTGACCGAGGGAGTGCTCCCCGGCGCTGAGGGATTTGACCTGGTCGATGCTGTCTGCATCACACCCTTGCAACAAAAACACTGCCCCGGCAACTGCCAGAATGCCGAACCGCTTCATCTCACTCTCCCTTTGCCTGTAGCGCGATGACACGCACCCTCGCTCCAGGTGTGATGGTTGGCTGGTGTGGCGTAACAGGTGCCAGCCGCAGGTTACTGCTTTCATGCATATCAGTTATCGGCCGCGTTTCGTATCGCTTTAATTTTATTGGTGAAGTCGGTATAGCGTGCCATACACACACCGCAGGAACAACGGGTGTAAGCTACACTTAGCCTGTCTGAGTCACTCGGGGAGCCGATATGCCTTCTATCCAGCTGCATCTGAAAGACCGCCCGGAAGTGGATTTTACCGCCAGCTACAGCGTGAGTGAACCCGATACGGTTACCGGGGAAACGGTGAAAACATTTGAGATCGATAAATCGCAGGAGATAAGCGCTTTTGCCGCGCTGCGTCAGGGGGAGCCGGTCTGTTTTGTATTGCCAAGCGGGGAAGCGCAGGAGGTGTTTCTTACCGATGAAACGGCGGAAAACTATATTTTCAGCAGCCGTGAGCACGAGCGGCGCTAATTAAACCGCCCGGCGAACACCATAAAAAAAGGAGAGCATAGCGCTCTCCTTTATATTTCCTGATGTTCAAAATGTCTTAAAACTTACAGCGCCTGCGCTATTAGCAGTGCATTATGCTTGCCTTGCGGTAACCCGTATCAGGAACGACCGCCGCCGTGGCTGTTTTCACCACCTTTACGCCCCGCTTCAGAGGCGCGTTCGCGGTCATTTTTAAAATTCCCCCCGCTTTGCTGGCCGCCTTTCTGGCCTGCTTCAGAGGCACGCTGCGGATCGTTTTTAAAATTACCGCTGCTATGCTGACCGCCTTTCTGCCCTGCGTCAGAGGCGCGCTGACGATCTTCTGCGAAGTTACCTGAACCACCACGATGCTGAGTCATATATTTCTCCTCATGTTGTTGGTCGTACTTATTACAGCAGTGCGTGACTGCTATCGAAAACGTATTAATAACTGTAGATAAGATATTTTTGGGGTGCAAGTCAGTGGCCAGGAAAAATAGCCTTTTAAAACAAACTGACTGTTTTACCGTTAAATTTTCCTGATGTGTTTGTTCTTATTTTTCACGATAAAACCTTCGTAAGTGGAGTAATTTATAAAGATGCGAACGAGACGGCAGTATACTTATTGGTCATTATGTTTCGCTGGTAATGAAATTAATATGATGAATTCTCAAGACATATTTTGACGTATTTTTATAGCGCATGTCTGGTCAGGCGGCGCCAGCGTTGAGCATGGGAGCCCGGCCGCGAGGCTGCACAGCAGACGCTGACAACCGTGGCGAGAGGTGAAGAAAAAATGCAGGAGGCGAGGAAGTGCATAAAAAGGCGGTTCATCCCTGAACCCCTGATGCCCTGGTGGTGGCAAAGATAGCCTTAGCGCATTGCTAAGGTCTGCAAATAAGCGTAGACGGGAAATATTCCGGTACAAAATTATTTTTCATTTCACGGGTTTTCTCTGGCGTATTACTGAAATGCCTCGGTTTTAACTGTGTATTAATATACAAAAGCATAAACTGTATGGATATTAATGCTAAACATCAAAAAGAGGAAGGTTATTATCGGGCCTTCCCAAAACCTGCAGAAAATGATTCTCCGGCGTTGAAGCGCGCCGGAGAAAGGTTATTTATATCCACTGCGCGATATATTCGGGCTCCACCGGGCGCGAGAAGAAATACCCCTGAGCTTCATCGCAGCCAAACTCCAGCAGCAGACGCGCGGTTTCGGCATCCTCCACGCCTTCGGCCAGCACCACGTAATCCAGCTCTTTCAGCATCTGGATAACGTTACGCACGATAATCTGGCTGCTGCGCTCCTGGGCGATGCTTGAGGTCAGTGAGCGGTCGAGCTTGATAATGTCGATAGGGATGCGGCGCAGGTAGTTGATGTTGCTGTAGCCTGCGCCGAAGTCATCGAGCAGGATCTTAAATCCGCGCAGCTTCAGCATGTCCATCTCGTTGAGCGCAGTTTCGCTTTCCAGCGCTTTTTCAGTCTCCAGGCATTCGATACGGATATCGTTCGTCGAGAGCCCGGCGCGCAGAACACGCTCTTCCAGCGCGTCGGCAAAACCGGTACGCGAGAGATCGCTGACGCTGATATTGACCGACAACGGCAGGTTGATGCCCTCCTGGCGCCACTTTTGCAGTTGCAACAGCGCGGCGCCTATCACCCATTGCGTAATCTCTTCCATCAGGCTGGTGTTTTGCGCCAGAGGAATAAACACGCCGGGCGGAATATCGCCGCGCGTCGGGTGACGCCAGCGCAGCAGCGCCTCCGCACCGACGGCCCGGTTGGTGCTGAGTTTGATTTTCGGCTGGTACATCAGATAAAGCCCGCGGTTTTTGGCGATGCTCTCGCTGAGATCGTGCAGCAACTGGAAATCGACGTTGCGTTTCTCATCGCGCCCGGCGTCAAACACCATATGGCGCTTGTTAAGCCAGATTGCCTCGTGCAGCGCGCTGATGGCGCGACGCAACGCCTCGTTGGGCGTCGTTTTCTCCGGCTGCCAGCCCACTTCGCCAGCAAAAATATTCAGCCGGATATTAATACCCTGCAGCATGCGCGCGTTCACCAGCGGCAGTATCGCGGCGTTACGACGAATAGCTTTTTGATTGCGCGTTTTTAACAGCAGCGCGTAGCGGCCCGTCGCCACGTTATAGAGTACGGTGTCGTTTTTGAGCCGCAGCCTCATGCGCAGCAACGGGCCGAGATCGTTAAGCAGCGTCTCCAGCGCGGGCATGCCGAGCGAGCGCGCCAGCTCGTAGGCGGAGGGCATATCGATGCAGTCGAAAATCATCAGCGTGAAGCGCTCGGCGCTACCGCTGGCGGCGAGCCGCTCCATATCGGCCAGTAGTTTCTGGCGATTGGGCAGGCGGGTTACCGGATCTAAAAAACCGACCGCGTTTAATGTCTCAAGCCAGGCACCGGTCAGCCCGGCGATAAGCGTGAGCGTCCGGGCGCGCTCGTCATCAAACGGCTGCGCCACGGTATCCGTTATGCCGATGGTGCCGGTCAGGCTGCCGTCGCGCGTGCGCAGCGGCGCACAGGCGAAAAACCGCACGTGAGGAGCGGCCACGACCAGCGGATGCTGACTCGCCTGCGTATCCAGCGTCGTATCGCAGCACCAGACCGGCTCGTTGTGCGCGCACAGCGGCTGTGTCAGTACGGCCGCGTCGAGCTGCAACGGTTCGGGGTGCGCAAGGTGTACCGGCAGCCCCGCTTTATCCACCACGGCGATAAAACACCCAGGAATGCCGAGCGCGAGGCTTGCGAGTCTCGCGAATTGCAGCAGTACCGGGTCCTGGTGCCCGTGATTTCCCCGGAGCATATCCAGGGCTGCCATGCGTCTGGCATCTTTTCTGTCGATGTGGCTAAACATAGGGGTGCTACCTTTATGCACGGCTTCTTTTGTGGCGCGGACGCCTCGGGCTTTTACTGTCAACGCGGGCGTTGGGTTATCTGCATCATCGGCAAGGGGACGCGGAGCTTTAACGCTATGCGCGGCGTTTACTCAAAAAATTCAGCAGGCACGACATGGCAGGGCGTTAAAAAACGCCCGTCAGAAACCGCGCAAGACGTTAATCAGAAATAGCGGCGCGCTGGCCACTTCATACAGGCAAAACACCACCAGGCGACGATATTCAGGCCCGGTAGCGTCAATAGCAGCGCCATCGACCAGCCGAACCCCGCTCGTCTGGCGATTTTATAAGAAGGGATAAAAATCAGCAGCCAGACCATAAAGGCCAGCGCCAGCGTGGGTATTCCAGGCAGCATAAGCGTCTTCCCCGTCCATTTTCAGATGGTTATCGGCAGCGCAGAGGGAAAGTTGAGAATTATCTGAAAGCGATCAGCGAATGGCCAGCACCGTCAGCGGCGCGCGCAGCATTGTGAATAGCTGAAACTGGCTGGCGTCTGAGACATCGCGCAGAACGTCGCCGTTGCGGTATATCAGGCTTTTGATGTGTCCGAGCTGGCGCCAGACGACAATCGCCGAGGCGATAAGCGAACAGTTCCGTTCCGTCTGAAGACACTCCAGCGTGGCGTACTGAGTTTCATCCAGTTGATTCGTAAAGACCTGAAGCGCATCCGCAGGAATAATGGCTTTAATGTCATCAAGCATAACGTCGCTGACAGCGTGGGAAAGACGTAACGTAACGCGTGTGGTTCTCATTGCGACAGAGTGGCCCTGAGTTGTAAAATTTATGCATAGGCTGACGTTAACACATCACGCGCGGATTTGATTCATCCATGTTTACAGCGGGATTAAGGTGAAGCAGATCAAGTTTTTCTGCGCGGCGGCCTTCACTGAGACTTGATCTGCGTCATAAAAAATCGCATATTGCGACCGCATTCTCAGTATGGATACGCCATCATGACGCTCTATCAACATATGCTCGTGTTTTACGCCGTTATGGCGTCGATCGCGGCGCTCATTACCTTTTTTATTGCGAAAGACAAAACCAGCATTAAGCTGCTCTGCGCAACGCTTATTGGCGCGACCTGGCCGATGAGTTTTCCCGTTGCCCTGCTGGTAGCGCTGTTTTAATCCGCAACCGAATCGCTCCGGCTTGAAATTCCTGTGCAATGTAGCACCATAAAGCCAGTTGAATTACCGGAGTGAAGTATGCTGCCTGAAAATTACGCCTCCCGCAGCGATGCGGAAAAACGCCTGCTGGCGGTGAACGCCGCGCTTGAACTTATCAAAGCCTCCGTGGCGGCCCCGAATAACTATGAAGGGCGTGATAAGCTCGCCAAAGATATCGAATATACCCGCCATCATCTGGCTGAACTGGCCGACGCCATTCAGGCCGCGCTGGAAAACCGTTAAGCCTGGGCAGGGGCTGGCGCGTTCAGCCTTTCCTCATTCGAACTGAACATCAGGAGACGCGATGGAGGCCATTAAGGGCTCTGAAGTAAATGTGCCGGATGCGGTCATCGCCTGGCTGCTGGACGGTCACGGCGGCGTAAAGCCGTTGCAGAATGACTGCGTTATCGATAAAGACCATCCCTGCTGGCTGCACCTGAACTATGCCAACCAGGAAAGCGCGCAGTGGCTCACTGAGACGCCGCTGCTGCCAAATATGGTGCGCGACGCGCTGGCGGGCGAGAGCCTGCGGCCGCGCGTCACGCGCATGGGCGACGGTACGCTGATTACGCTGCGCTGCATTAACGGCAGCACTGACGAACGTCCGGACCAGCTGGTGGCGATGCGGCTCTATATCGACGAGCGGCTTATCGTCTCCACGCGTCAACGTAAGGTGCTGGCGCTCGACGATATCATTCACGATCTGAACGAGGGCAGCGGCCCGGCGGATGTCGGCGGCTGGCTGGTGGACGCCTGCGATGCGCTGACCGATCACGCCAGCGAATTTATCGAAGAGCTGCACGATAAAATTATCGATCTGGAAGACAATCTGCTGGAAGAGATCGTGCCGCCGCGCGGCGTGCTGGCGCTGCTGCGCAAACAGTTGATTGTCATGCGTCGCTATATGTCGCCGCAGCGCGATGTCTTTTCACGCCTCGCCAGCGAGCGATTTAGCTGGATGAATGACGATCAGCGCCGCCGGATGCTGGATATCGCTGACCGCCTTGGTCGTGGGCTGGATGAAATCGACGCCTGTATCGCGCGCACCGCGGTGATGGCCGATGAAATTTCCCAGACGATGCAGGAGTCGCTGTCGCGCCGCAGTTATACGATGTCGCTGATGGCGATGGTCTTTCTGCCCAGTACGTTTCTTACGGGGCTGTTTGGCGTCAACCTTGGCGGCATTCCCGGCGGCGGCTGGCATCTGGGCTTTAGCGTTTTCTGCGTAGCGCTGGTGCTGGTGATTGGCGGTGTTACGTGGTGGTTACATCGAAGTAAATGGTTGTAAAAAAACGCCTTTTGCGCGCAAAGTGAACCAAAAAACCTCACGAGTTTGAGCGACATCAAGAAATGGTACGCCGTTTCACGGCATCATTCCTGTCGCAGGTGAATGCAACGTCAAGCGATGGGCGTTGCGCTCCATATTGTCTTACTTCCTTTTTTGAATTACTGCATAGCACAATTTGATTCGTACGATGCCGACTTAATTAAGTCGGCTTTTTTTTGCCTGCTGATTTTAACGTGACGCCGCCGCGGCTCGCTTTTCCCTTCTGTGACGCATCTTCTACGCTTAACGTATCTGCCATCAAAGAGGAAGCGACGATGCATCATCTGTATCAGACGACCATGAGCGATCCGGTGCCCATTGATCCCGTACCCGTGCCGGACCCAATCCCGACGCCGCAGCCGGTTCCCGATCCGCCATCGCCGGACCCGCGTCCCATCGACGATCCGCCGCCGCACATGCGTTAAGCAGGCAAAAAAAAGCCCTCCGCGGGGAGGGCATCAGGCTTATTTGATTTCCAGCACATCGAGGCGCTGCATCGGCGGCGCCTCTTCATCTTCCGGCGCCCAGCCGGTGGGCATCATCGGGATCTCTTCGCGATCAAACGCCAGATCGCCGCCGTTCACCACTTCAGAGCCGTGATGAATGCCTTTGAAGTCGAACAGTTCGGTGTCGCACAGGTGCGACGGCACGACATTCTGCATCGCGCTGAACATCGTTTCGATACGGCCCGGATAACGTTTATCCCAGTCGCGCAGCATATCGGCGATCACCTGACGCTGCAGGTTCGGCTGTGAGCCGCAGAGGTTGCACGGAATAATCGGGAAGCCTTTCGCCTGCGAGAAACGTTCAATGTCTTTTTCACGGCAGTAGGCGAGCGGGCGAATCACGATATGTTTACCGTCATCGCTCATCAGCTTCGGCGGCATTCCTTTCATTTTTCCGCCGTAGAACATATTCAGGAACAGCGTTTGCAGAATGTCGTCACGGTGATGACCCAGCGCGATTTTGGTTGCGCCAAGCTCAGTGGCGGTGCGGTAAAGAATGCCGCGACGCAGACGTGAGCAGAGCGAGCAGGTGGTTTTCCCTTCGGGGATCTTCTCTTTGACGATCCCATAGGTATTTTCCTCAACGATTTTATATTCCACGCCAAGGGCCGCCAGATATTCCGGCAGAATATGCTCCGGGAAACCCGGCTGTTTCTGGTCGAGATTCACCGCCACCAGCGAGAAATTCACCGGCGCGCTCTGCTGTAAGTTGCGCAAAATCTCCAGCATCGTGTAGCTGTCTTTGCCGCCGGAGAGGCACACCATGATGCGGTCGCCTTCTTCAATCATATTGTAATCGGCGATAGCTTCGCCGACATTGCGGCGCAGGCGCTTCTGCAATTTGTTGAGGTTGTACTGCTCTTTTTTGCTAATTTCTTGAATTTCAGACATTTAAAAGTGGCTCAGTTCTGCGTTGCGGCGCGCTCTGGCGGATTGCCCGGCGCGCGTATTCACCGTTGGCCTGCCCGCGCGCGGCGGAGATTGCCGCAGGCGCCAGCAGGCCCGAATGTGTTCCTGTGCGTGGCGTGTATGGTACGGATTACGGCGACGAATACCAGCGCGTTTTGCGCCGTAGCGCCTGTTTTGAAGACGTAACAATTTGCTGCCACACTGAGAAAGACCTGATGCCGGGCTTCGGAGTCTGCGGCGGGGGATAACCACAACGGGAGGGGCTATGCGTCTGGCGTCTTATAACGTAGAAAACCTGTTCGATCGCGCGCGCGTGATGTCGCAAAGCAGCTGGTCGCAGGGACGGCCGGTGCTGGAGAAATTCGCGCGGCTTAATGAGTTGCTCGGCGAAATTACCTACAGCGAGGCCAGCAAGAAAGAGATGGTTAAGCTCATGGTGGCGCTCGGGCTTGAGAAATCCGACACCGGGCCGTTTGTCATCCTGCGCCGTAACCGCGGCAACCTCCTGAAGCGCCCGCGCGACGGCGGTATCGAGATTATCGCCAGCGGTCGCGCCGACTGGGTCGGTTCGCTTGAGCTTATCGACTCGCCGGTGGATGAAGTCGCCATGCGCATCACCGCAAAAGTGATGAGCGATCTTAACGCCGATGTGCTGGCCGTGGTGGAGGCGGAGAGCCGTCCGGCGCTGGCGGCGTTTAACCAGGAAATTATCGCGGCGCTCGGCGGCGAGCCGTTTCGTCATGTGATGGTCATCGACGGCAACGACAGCCGCGGCATCGATGTTGGCCTGCTTACCGGCGCGGAATATCCCATCGGCCCGATGCGCAGCCACGTGGACGACCGCGACGCGCGCGGCCAGCTGATTTTTTCGCGCGACTGCCCGGAATATTCAGTGCCGCTGGCAAACGGCGATACGCTATGGGTGATGGTCAATCATCTGAAGAGTAAAGGCTACGGCGGTAAAGCGGAGTCCGACGCGAGGCGCAAAGCGCAGGCGCAGCGGGTCGCGGACATCTACAAAGCGCGCCGCGACGCCGGCGAGCAGTTTATTGCTATCGCGGGCGATTTCAACGACACGCCGGAGAGCGACACCCTGGCGCCGCTGCTGAAAGAGACCGATCTGCGCGACGCCTTTACTCACCCGGCCTTTGACAATGGCGGGTATCCCGGCACCTGGGGCAACAGCGCCAAAAACAACAAGCTCGATTACATTCTGCTGTCGCCCGCGCTCTGGGAGCGCGTCACCGCAGGCGGCGTCATCCGTAAGGGCATGTGGCCCGGTGAACGACCCGTTAAATGGGACGTTTACCCGGAACTGAAAAAGCCGCAACAGGCAGGTTCCGATCACGCAGCACTTTGGGTGGATCTCAATATTTAAACGCGGTTTTTTTAAACGCCGGGCTACGCAGCGTCCGCGCGGCCCGGATTTATCAGCGCTTTCTCATCCAGTGAAAAATAATAAAAACCGGCGCGCCTCGCGTAATATTTTTCACGTCGGCATGGATGAATTAATCAATTATAAGTCTTTGTTAATAAATTAAATTTGCCCTGCAGGCTCCGCCTCGCTAATAACGCGATCCGCATGGCATCACCCCACCAAAATAATCGTCCGCGCCGGGTAAAATTTACCCGTTTGGTTTCCCGCTTCGCTTGCATAAATATCTCGTCAACTATACTGAAACCTGATTTTATCGTTGGCGCTGATAAGCGTCAGGTTCCTGAAACCCGGATGTCTTTCGCACTGTTTACGTTCCGGCGCGAAAGGAAAAGAAACAGGAGAACAAACCATGACGACACGTCCACAACCGCCATTCCCTGAACAGCAGCAGAATGTCCCAGGCAGCACCGCGAAGATGCAGCCGCAGCCCGATCACGGCGAAACGAGCTATAAAGGCTCCGGGCGCCTCTCCGGTAAAGCCGCCATCATTACCGGCGGTGATTCCGGCATCGGCCGCGCGGTCGCTATCGCGTATGCCCGTGAAGGGGCCGATGTGCTGATCTCTTATCTTGATGAACATGACGATGCCAAAGACACCGCGCGTCTGGTGGAAGAAGCGGGCCGCAAAGCGATACTGGTGCCTGGCGATATCACCGACGCCGCTCACTGCCGCGCGCTGGTGCAAAAAGCCGCCGAGGAATTCGGGAAAATCGACATTGTGGTCAACAACGCGGCGTTCCAGATGACCCGCGATTCGCTGGATGAAATCAGCGATGAAGAGTTCGACCGCACCATGAAAACCAACCTCTACGGCATGTTCTGGATCTGCAAAGCGGCCGTGCCGCATATGCCGGCGGGCGGTTCCATCATCAACACCGCGTCGGTCAACGCCGACCAGCCGAAGCCTAAGCTCATCGCGTATTCCGCCACCA
The DNA here is from genome assembly GCF_041222865.1 of Cronobacter turicensis. Taxonomy (NCBI): domain Bacteria; kingdom Pseudomonadati; phylum Pseudomonadota; class Gammaproteobacteria; order Enterobacterales; family Enterobacteriaceae; genus Cronobacter; species Cronobacter turicensis. Next base: position 1,974,862 of record NZ_CP165997.1, read on the forward strand.
AAGCGGCTATCGTGAACTTCTCCGGCAGCCTGGCCGCGCTGCTCGCCGAAAAAGGCATTCGCGCGAACGCCGTCGCGCCGGGCCCCATCTGGACGCCGCTTATCCCGTCCACGATGCCGCCGGAGCAGGTCAAAGAGTTTGGCAGCCAGGTGCCGCTCGCTCGCGCCGGTCAGCCAGCGGAACTGGCGCCGGTCTATGTGATGCTGGCAAGCGACGAGGCAAGCTATGTCTCCGGCGCGACCGTTGCCGTCACGGGCGGCCAGGCGGTTATCTGATAAAAAGGAGAGAGGGATGCTCAACTATCCGCTTACGCTGACGACGCCGCTCGCGACCCACATCTTCGGCGGCACGCGCATCAAAACGCAGCTCGGTAAGGCGGAGCTGCCGGAATCGCGCATCGCTGAAACCTGGGAGGTTAGTGACGTCGATGGCATGATAGCGACCGTCACCAATGGCGAATTCGCCGGCATGTCGCTGCGTGAGCTGACGACGCGCTATCCCGATGAACTGGTCGCGCCTGGCTGGCGCGGCCCGTACTTTCCGCTACTCAGCAAATTTATCGACGGCAGCGGCATGCTGCCGGTGCATCTGCACGCGAACGACGACACGGCGCAGCGCCTGGAAAATCAGCCCAACGGTAAAACCGAGGCCTGGCATATTCTCTGGGCGGCACCCGGCGCCACCTGTCTTGTCGGTATCAAAACTGGCGTGAAAAAAGCGGCGATCCGCGAGGCGCTGCTGGCGGGCGATTACGACCGCGTCATGTACCGCCTGCCGCTGAAAACCGGTGATACGATTTATGTGCCGGGCGGCCAGCTGCACGCCTTCGGGCCGGATACGCTGATCTATGAAATAGAACAGACGTCTGATATTCAGCAGCACGCGATGCCGTGGAATATGGAAGATGGCTCGCCGGTACCGCCTGACGAGCAGGCCAGTAACATCGATAAACTGCTGGAAGAGTTGCGCCCGGAACTGCTGACCCAGCCGCAGCGCGGGCTGGTGCTGGAAGAGTGCGCCGCCGTTCAACGTTTGCTGTGCTGCGCCGGGCCTTACTTCGCGCTGGAGCGCTGGCGCTTCGACACCTGCTACGACTACCACTTCTCCTCGGTGCGTATTGTCACCAACATCGGCGCGCCGGTAACCCTTCACACCCCGAATGGCGCGGTGATGACGCTTGCGCGCGCGCAGAGCGTTATCCTGCCCGCCGCCCTCGGCGAAGCGGAGTTTTGCGGCAAAGGAGAGTTGCTGGTGAGTTACGTGCCGGATCTGGCGCAGGAGATTGTCGCGCCGCTGCGCGCCGCAGGCTACCCGCAGGCGGCCATCGACGCGCTTGGCGATATCAGCGGGCGTCTGCGCTAGCGCGCTGCTTCTCAAGCCGCCGGTAGAGCGTACTGCGCGAGACGCCAAGCTTACGCGCTGCCAGGCTCATATTGCCATTCACGCTCTGTAACACGGCGTCCACATCCGGCGCAGCATTCTCTGAAGGCTGCGCCGTTTCTTTATGTCCGTCTACGGAACAATAGGGGGGCGGCAGGTCGCGTAACGTGACAACGTCACCCTCATCGGCCAGCGCCAGCAGCACTTTCAGCAGGCTCGCGAGCTGGCGCACATTCCCCGGCCAGGGGAGACGCGCGATATGTTCCACCAGCCCGGCAGAGAGCGTAACGCCGCGCCGCGCGCCGCCCAGCTCCTGCCATAACCGCTGTACAAAGCGCGGTAGCGCGGGCCAGTCGCGCAGCGGCGGTATGCGCAGCCGGTACTCTTCAATACGGTAAAAGAGATCTTCGCGAAACGCGCCGCGCGCCACCATTTCGTCCAGCGGGCGGTGGGTGGCGCAGATAAGCGTAAACGCCACCGGCACAGCGCGGGTGCCGCCGAGCGGAACCACTTTTTTCTCCTGCAGCACCCGCAACAGGCGGGTCTGCATCGCAAGCGGCATATCGCCGATTTCATCAAGAAACAGCACGCCACCGTCGGCTTCGCGGATTTTACCGATATACCCGCGGCTGCTGGCGCCGGTGAACGCGCCAGGCTGGTAGCCGAAAAGCTCCGATTCAATCAGCTGCTCGGGCAGCGCGGCGCAGTTAATGGCGACGAACGGGCCGTCGCGCCACTGGCTCTGCTGGTGCAGGCGGCGGCTCAGGTGCTCTTTACCGCAGCCGGTTTCGCCGGTAATGCACAGCGCGATGCCCGCGTTCAGCAGGCGCAACGCCTTGGCGGTCTCAACGCCGCTCTCTTCGTCCTGCGCGATCGCGGGATGCGCGGCCCAGACGCGCCGCGCCGGAAGCTGACGGCGGGCGTGGTAGCGGCGCTGATTAATGGCGGTAAGCGCGTCGTCATCGCCTGCGGGCAGCGCCTGCGGGAACAGCGCGTCGAGGGAGAGGGTGCCGATATGCGCGGTGGAAAGCTTGAATTCATCCATCGCCAGTTTATTGGCGGCAACCAGCCGGTTATCGCTGAACGCCAGCAACAGTTCCTGGGCTGAGCCGAGAGCGGCGGGATCGGTGTGCAGGCGCAGCAGCCACTGCTGTGCGTCGAGTTGCGCGATAACCCAGTCGTGCTCCAGCTGGCGCACGGCCTGGCGCATCAGACGGCCTGCCTCCGCGACCGGCTGACGGGCGGGCGTCGAGAGATCGAGCACGCCCGCGATCTGTCCGTCCGGGCGAAACACCGGCACGCCGTAGCAGTAAAGCCCGGCGTTCTGATTGAGAAAATGCTGGCTGCCGTGGACTTCGCACGGCGCATGCAGCGCCAGCGCGGTGCCGATGGCGTTGGTGCCGCGCGCATGTTCGCCCCACAGATTGCCGGGCGCGAGCGCCACACGCTGCGCCTTATGCAGAAACTGGTTATTGCCGAAGGTATCCAGCACCAGGCCGGTATCGTCAGAGGCGACCACGACCGACGGCGCGCGGTTAAGGCTTTCGCCGAGCCGCTGCATCAGCGGGCGGGCCAGCTGTTGCAGCCAGCCATGCTGGGATCGCGCTTCTTCAAGCAGGGCGCGGCTCACAAACGAGGTGGCGTCGTCGTCGCGGGTCAGCCCGTAGCGCTGGCTGCGCTGCCAGGAGTCGTTCAGCAGACACGGAAAAGACAGCTCGTCGCAGTACGGCGTTAAGCCTGCGGAGGTCAACGAGGCGCTGTGCGGCATGGCGTTCTCCGGTAAGTGTACATGTTTCAAATATGTAGCATTTTGGTGTCTCATGTGTTGCGACACATGACACAGTTCCGCGACATTTTCCGCGCGACACGCCGCGACGACGTGCCAGTGCGCGGCACTTATTAATCTCAACACACTGTTTTTAATATATTTTTAAAAGATGCATTTGTGCTGCGCCACTCTGGCATAAGAACTGCTTATCTCTGTGTGCCGCACAGCAGACTGTGCTTAACCGATTGTCGCTACACTGAGGAATTTGCCATGAAATATGCTCACCCCGGTCAGCCTGGTGCTCTCGTTAGCTTTAAACAGCGTTATGGAAACTTTATTGGCGGTCAGTTTGTCGAGCCAGTCGAAGGTCAATATTTCACTAACACCACGCCGGTGACGGGCGCGGTGGTGGCGGAGTTCCCGCGCTCAGGCGCCGCCGACATCGAACGCGCGCTGGATGCGGCCCATGCCGCGGCGCCCGCGTGGGGCAAAACCAGCGTGCAGGAGCGTTCCAATTTGCTGCTGGCCATCGCCGATCGCATGGCGGGCCATATCGAACAGCTGGCGCTCACCGAGAGCTGGGATAACGGCAAACCCATCCGCGAAACGCTGAACGCCGATATTCCGCTGGCGGTGGACCACTTCCGCTACTTCGCCGGTTGTCTGCGCGCCCAGGAGGGCAGCGTGGCGGAAATCGATCAATACACCGTCGCTTATCACATCTACGAGCCGCTCGGCGTGGTCGGCCAGATAATCCCGTGGAACTTCCCAATCCTGATGGCGGCGTGGAAACTCGCGCCTGCGCTGGCGGCGGGCAACTGCGTGGTGCTCAAACCTGCGGAGCAGACGCCGCTTGGCATTTCCGTCTTTATGGAGCTGATTGGCGATCTGCTGCCGCCGGGCGTGGTGAATGTGGTGCATGGGTTCGGGCAGGAGGCGGGCGAAGCGCTGGCGCGCAGCAAACGCATCGAAAAAATCGCATTTACCGGCTCCACGCCGGTCGGACGGCATATTCTGGCCTGCGCGGCGGAAAATATTATCCCCAGCACCGTCGAACTCGGCGGAAAGTCGCCTAATATTTACTTTGCCGACATCATGCAGGCAGAGCCTGAATTTATTGAAAAAGCGGCCGAAGGGCTGATTCTGGGCTTCTTTAACCAGGGGGAAGTCTGTACCTGTCCTTCCCGCGCCCTGATTCAGGAATCGATTTACGAACCCTTTATGGAGCGTGTGCTGGCGCGTATGGCCAACATTCGTAAAGGCGACCCCTATGACACTGACACCATGATTGGCGCACAGGCCTCTCAGGAACAGTTCGACAAAATTCTCTCGTACATCGATATCGCGCGCGGCGAGGGCGGCCAGATCCTCGCGGGCGGCTCGCGTCTGAACCACGGCGCGGCGCTGGAGAAGGGCTTCTACATTGAGCCGACGCTGATTAAAGGCGAGAACGACATGCGCTTCTTCCAGGAAGAGATTTTCGGGCCGGTTATCGGTATCACCACCTTTAAAGACGCCGATGAGGCGCTGAAGCTGGCGAACGCTACCGAATTTGGCCTTGGCGCGGGCCTGTGGACACGTGACACCAATCTTGCCTGGCGTATGGGCCGCGAAATCAAAGCGGGCCGCGTCTGGACCAACTGCTATCACCTCTATCCGGCGCATGCCGCGTTCGGTGGTTATAAAAATTCCGGTATCGGCCGCGAAACCCATAAGAAAGCGCTGGAGCATTACCAGCAGGTGAAAAATTTGCTGGTCAGCTATGACATCCAGCCTCTGAACCTTTTCTGATCCATCCGAACGACCCGTTAACGAGGTGACTGATGAAAGTGATGAAAATGAAAGCGGCCGTGGTAAAAGCCTTCGGGCAGCCGCTGGAGATCCAGGAAGTGCTGGTGCCGGAAGTGACGCCGGGTAAAGTGCTGGTGAAAATCGCCGCGACCGGCGTCTGCCATACCGATTTACACGCGGCGGAAGGCGACTGGCCGGTGAAACCGAACCCGCCGTTTATTCCGGGGCACGAAGGCGTAGGCCACGTCGTGGCGGTCGGTCAGGGGGTGACGCACATTAAAGAGGGCGATCGCGTCGGCGTGCCGTGGCTCTATTCCGCCTGCGGCCATTGCGAACACTGCTTAAGCGGCTGGGAAACGCTCTGTCACGGCCAGCAAAACTCCGGGTATTCGGTGAACGGCACCTTTGCGGAGTATTGCCTGGCGGATGCCAATTACGTCGGCATCTTGCCGGATAATGTTGAATTCACCAGCATTGCGCCAATCCTCTGCGCGGGCGTCACGGTCTATAAAGGGCTGAAAATGACCGACACCAAACCGGGCGACTGGGTGGTGATTTCCGGTATTGGCGGGTTAGGGCATCTGGCTATTCAGTACGCCAACGCCATGGGGCTGAACGTGGCGGCGGTGGATATCGACAAGGATAAGCTGGAGTTCGCGAAACGCCTCGGCGCGCAGGTCGTCGCCAACGCGCTGGAAGTCGATCCGGGCAGCTATTTCCATGACACCTTCGGCGGCGCGCACGGCGTGCTGGTGACGGCGGTCTCGCCAAAAGCGTTCGCGCAGGCCACAACAATGATGCGCCGTGGCGGCACCATGGTGTTAAACGGCCTGCCGCCGGGCAAATTCGATCTCTCTATCTTCGATATGGTGCTGGACGGCACGACGGTGCGCGGCTCGATTGTGGGCACGCGTAAAGACTTGCAGGAGGCGCTCGATTTCGCCGGGCATAACAAAGTGGCGGCGGAAATTGCGGTCGAGCCGCTGGAGAATATCAACGATATTTTCGCTCGTATGCGTAACGGGAAAATCACCGGCCGCATCGTGGTTGATATGTCGCTGTAAAAAAAAGCGCCGCAGGGAGGCGGCGCTTTTTGTTTGCAGCAATGCTGATGTATTAACGCTTACGCTTTTTGACAGCCATAACAATAAAAACCACCAGCAGCGCGCCAATAATCATCCCTAAAGTATGCATCTTATTTCCCCGAGTTTACGTGAAGCCCTTACAGGCAGGCGGCGGAGTATAGCGAATTTCAACTTCAGATTATACCTGGCGATATCCTGACATTAAGCAGGGGAATCGGCGATGGTGGCGGTTTTAAAAAATAATCACGGCGCGGAATTACATCCTTATGGTCAGGTTGCAGGCCAGAATATTTCTCATTAAAGTGTAGGGTTTTATGACTTAAGGAAAGGTCATGTTTGGCTTATTGCATAAATTCTCGCGCCAGTTGCCCGCGCTTATTCTCTTCTGGTGTATTAACTGGTTCATTACGCTCTTTCTGCTCGCGATAGCGAATAAAACACATCACCCGTCGCTGGTCGGCGTAGCCATCTGGTTTAATATGCTGTGGGTGTGTGCGTATATTATTGAATACTACGGACGCGCGGCGTTTCATACCCATGAGCGCAAACGTCTGAAGTGTTTTCTGCCGCGCAAGCAGAACAGCAAAGTGAAAGCCTCGGTAGCGCTGTCTCGCACCGCCATGCTTTCCATCTCTTTAAGCTTTTTACTGGCGGTCGCGCACGCGCCAGGGATTATCGTCTGGTCTCTGGTGGCTGCTTCTTGCTTTTTCGGCGTGTTCAGCCTGCTCCTGTCTTATCTGTTTTGTCTTTCGGTCCTCTCGCCGCTCGCTGCATCGCTACTGAACAAAGCACTGGCCCTGCTGCTGGCGCTGGTGTTGTTTCTTGCCAGAATGATCGCCAGCGGCATTTTGCTTGAATCCTGGGATATTTCTGCCGCGCAGCTCCCGTATACCACCTGGTCAATGACGTTATTTCTGGCGGCATTCATCATGGTGAATATTGCCTATTTAATTGTGATTGTCATTGCAGGCGTGATGGAGGCGAACCTGAAAAATCGCAAGAAACGGGCCAAGCTCTCCATGGACAATCAATATATATTTATCGTGGCATTTACCTGCATTTTATCAGGCTTAATTATGGCTAATACCCGCACGCTGGGCGGCGCGTTATTAAATTCCTTTTATCAGTTTGATACCCGCACTACGTTTCGTTGCGGCGATCGCTACCAGACGATTTATGATCTCGGTGAAAAGGCGCGTTATTTAGCGGTGGGTGAAAATCAATATCGTGGGTTTTTCCTGAAGGACGGGGATTTGCACGGCGTGGCGGTGAAGTGCACGACCGGCGATAAATTTACCTGGTATCGGGTATTAAGTCGCGAGGAGCTGGGTGCAAACGCCCCTGCCAAAAACAGGGGCGATAAAGATAAGCGCTAAATTAGTCGCTGACTTTCTCGGCTTTGCCCGCGAGCTGCGCCAGGAAGTCGTAGCGTTTTTGCAAATCGGCGGCGGCGTCTTTCCAGAGCTGTTCGGCTACCTCCGGCTGCTGCGCGTTCAGACGGCGGAAGCGCTGCTCGGCGAGCAGGGTTTCCGCCAGCGCGTCTGACGGCGGGCGAGAATCGAGCGACAGCGGCAGCTTGCCTTCGTCGGCGCGACGCGGGTCGAAGCGATAGAGCGGCCAGAAGCCCGTCGCGGTGAGCTGGCGCATCTGATCGTGGCTCAGCGCCAGATCGTAGCCATGCTCCTCGCAGGGGCTGTAGGCAATAATCAGCGACGGGCCGGGGTAAGCTTCCGCCTCCTGAATCGCTTTCACCGTCTGGTTAAGCTGCGCGCCAAGCGAAATCTGCGCCACATACACATGACCGTACATCATCATGCTCACGCCCAGATCTTTGCGTGCCTTGCGTTTGCCGTGCTCGCCGAATTTCGTCACCGCGCCGAGCGGCGTGGCTTTCGACGCCTGTCCGCCGGTGTTGGAATAACACTGCGTATCAAGCACCAGAATATTGACGTTCTCAGTGAGGCTCAGCACATGGTCGAGGCCGCCAAAACCGATGTCATACGCCCAGCCGTCGCCGCCAATCAGCCAGATAGATTTCTCCACCAGCGCGTCGGCATCGGCGAGCAACTGTTGCGCGCCTTCCACGCCCTGTAACTGCTGGCGCAGGTCTGCGACCTGTTCGCGACGCGCCTGCGGCGTGGCGTCGTTTTGCAGCGCATCAAACAGCGCGGGTGAGAGCATATCGGCAAATTGCGCCAGCAGACGCCGCACGCGGGCCTTGTGCTGATCGACCGTTAAGCGGAAACCAAGACCGAACTCCGCGTTATCCTCAAACAGCGAGTTTGCCCACGCCGGGCCGCGGCCATTGGCATCGGTGGTATACGGCGTCGAGGGCAGGTTGCCGCCATAAATCGAGGAGCAGCCGGTGGCGTTGGCAATCAACATACGGTCGCCGTAAAGCTGGGTCAGCAGCTTGATATAGGGCGTTTCACCGCAGCCGGAGCATGCGCCGGAGTATTCAAACAGCGGCGTGATGAGCTGCGAGGTGCGAATGTCGATACGTTCCAGCGTGCTGCGATCGATCTCCGGCAGGCTCAGGAAGAAATCGTAGTTGCGCTTCTCTTCCTCCACATGCTCCAGGCGCGACATCATATTAATCGCCTTGATTTCCGGGTTCTGCCGGTCTTTCGCCGGGCAGACCTCGACGCACAGGTTGCAGCCGGTGCAGTCTTCCGGGGCCACCTGGAGCACATATTTCTGGCCGCGCATATCGCGGGATTTCACATCCAGCGCGGCGAGGGAGCCGGGCGCGTCGGCGAGCGCTTCCGGTGCCACCACTTTGGCGCGGATAGCCGAGTGCGGGCAGGCGGCGACGCAGTGGTTACACTGGGTGCAAAGCTCTTCTTTCCAGATGGGGATCGCCTCGGCGATGTTGCGTTTCTCCCACTGGGTCGTGCCGAGCGGCCAGGTGCCGTCCGGCGGCAGCGCGGAGACCGGCAGCGCATCGCCAAGGCCCGCCAGCATGGCGGCGGTGACGGTTTTCACAAAATCGGGCGCGGCGTCGGAGACCACCGGCGGGCGCATATGGCTGCTTTCATCGACGGGCTGGCGCGCCACTTCGAAGAGAGATTCGCGGGCCAGCGCCAGCGCCTGCCAGTTACGCTCCACCAGCTCCTGGCCTTTGCTGCTGTAGCTTTTGGCGATGGCGCCCTGGAGCGCCTGCAGGGCGCTGTCGCCCGGCAGGATCTGCGTCAGATGGAAAAACGCCATCTGCATGACGGTGTTGATGCGCGCGCCGAGCTGGCATTCGCGGGCGATTTTCGCGGCGTTCACCACAAAGACGCGCGCGTTTTTGTTATTCAGCGCCGCCTGAACTTCCTGCGGCAACTGGTGCCAGACCTCATCCGGCGCGTAAGGCGTGTTAATCAGGAAAATGCCGCCAGGCTTCAGGCGTTCGGCCATCGGGTATTTATCGATAAACTGCAACTGATGACAGCCGACGAAATCCGCCTGGCTGACCAGATACGCGGAGTTTATCGGCCGCTCGCTGACGCGCAGGTGGGAAACGGTCAGGCCGCCCGCCTTTTTGGAGTCGTAAACGAAATAGCCCTGGGCGTACCACGGCGTCGCGTTACCAATAATTTTAATGTTGTTCTTGGTGGCCGAGACGCTGCCGTCGCTGCCCAGCCCGTAAAACAGCGCTTCCAGGCGCGCATGAGAAGGCAGCGTATTTTCCGGCAGCGGCAGGGAGAGATGCGTCACGTCATCGTAAATACCGACGGTAAAGCGCGGTTTCGGCGCGGCAGCGCTCAGTTCATTAAAGACCGCCAGCACGCAGTCCGGGCCGAACTCTTTGGAGGAGAGCCCGTAGCGCCCGCCGATGACGCGCGGCAGGCTGTCGCGCTCGCCGCGGTTAAAGGCTTCCGCCAGCGCGGTCATCACATCCAGATAAAGCGGCTCCGCGTGCGCGCCAGGCTCTTTGGTGCGATCGAGCACGGCGATGCGTTGCGCGCTGTGCGGCAGCGCCGCCAGCAGGTGATGCGCGCTGAACGGGCGGAACAGACGCACTTTCAGCACGCCCACTTTCTCGCCGCGCGTGAGCAGTTCATCCACCACTTCTTCGCAGGTGCCGCTGGCGGAGCCCATCAGGAGAATCACCCGTTCGGCCTCCGGATGGCCGTAATACTCAAACGGCCTGTACTGGCGGCCCGTGGCGGCGGCGAAATCGTTCATCGCCTGTTCGACATGGTCATAGACCGCGTTATACCAGGGATTGGTTGCCTCGCGGGACTGGAAATACGTATCCGGGTTGGCGGAGGTGCCGCGGATAACCGGGTGTTCCGGGTTGAGCGCGCGGGCGCGGTGGGCATCAATCTCCGCCTGGGGCAACAGGGCGCGGATCGTGTCATCGGCGAGCGGCGCGATTTTATTGATTTCGTGGGAGGTGCGAAACCCGTCGAAAAAATGAATAAACGGCACACGGCTTTTCAGCGTGGCGATATGGGAAATCAGCGCGAAATCCTGCGCCTCCTGCACGCTTGCGGCGCACAGCATCGCGCAGCCGGTCTGGCGCACGGCCATGACGTCTGAATGATCGCCGAAAATCGACAGCGCGTGGGTGGCGACGGTACGCGCCGCTACGTGCAGCACAAAGGGCGTTAACTGACCGGCGAGCTTATAGAGCGTCGGGATCATTAACAGCAGGCCCTGGGAAGAGGTAAACGAGGTGGAGAGGGCGCCCGTCTGGAGCGCGCCGTGGACGGTGGCGATAGCGCCCGCCTCGGACTGCATCTCTACCACGCGCGGGACGTCGCCCCAGACGTTTTTCATCCCGTTGCCGGCCCAGGCATCGGCCTGCTCCGCCATCGTGGAGCTCGGCGTGATGGGATAAATGGCGATAACTTCACTGGTGCGAAACGCGACTGAAGCGACTGCGCCGTTGCCGTCGGTAGTAATCATAAAAGATCCTTACATTGCGCAACATTGTCAGGTCTGCGCGGGGGCGACAGACCCTGTAGTAATAAGGGAATTCTAGCAAACCCCCGGAAACGGGATTTTCGTTTTTGTGTACTGACTATTCGCCAGGTGAATCATTTCATGCGCAGGATCAAGAGAAGAAGGCCGAAAAGCGCAAAAAATTGTGTCTTCGTCCAAAAAAGCAGCAGTGGGAATCTCGACGCGCCGCGTCGGGCGGCCTATGATGCTCAGGTTTTGCTTGTCAACGAAAGGGGAGAAACATGCGAGCAGCGTTTTGGGTAGGATGTGCCGCGTTATTATTATCGGCATGCAGCAGCGAACCCGTTCAGCAGGCCACCGCGGCCCATGTGCCGCCGGGAATGCGGGCTGCGATGTCGAGCGCAGGGCAGGCGAACTGCGCGATGGTCGGGGGCTCGCTGTCGGTCGCGCGCCAGCTTGACGGCACGTCTACCGGCATGTGCGCGCTGCCCAACGGCAAACGCTGCAGCGAAGCGGCGCTCGCCTCTGGCGCCTGCGCCGCGTACTGATTACGACATCAGATCCGCCAGTTTATAGACCAGACTGTACTGGCGGTATTTCAGGGTGAGTTGCTGTTTCTCCACGCTCACCGTCGCTCCCTGACTTAACATCTCATTTATCAGCTTATCCAGTTCATTAAGCTGCGGCTCGGCGCATAACATGCGCGTTGACGCCAGCCCCTGCACCTTCAGCGTATCGCCATGCAGCTCTCCCTGACCCATAAAGCGGTTACACATGCTGCCGGAGACATGCATTTGCTCGCCAAAACTCAGCTCAGGCACACGGCGCGTGGCGTCGAGCGGCGCGCCGTTCACGGTTTGCAGCACGTAGCGGTGATGTTGCAGCATGTCAGGCGTGACGTGCGAAGAGGTGGCGCTCTGGCAGCCCGCGAGGGTCATTCCCGCCAGTAACGTGAAAAGGATGTTTTTCATGGGCGTCTCCCCGAGGTAAAAAACGCGACGCGCCAGACGGCGCGTCGGCGGTGTTACACCAGCTCGTTAGGGCAAGGCTGGCCTTGTTCCAGCTGGCGCAGATTGCCAAGCGTGGTTTCAGAAATGCTGATAAGCGCCTCTTCCGTCAGGAACGCCTGATGGCCGGTGAACAACACGTTGTGGCAGGCGGAGAGACGGCGGAACACATCATCCTGAATCACGTCGTTGGATTTATCTTCAAAGAACAGATCGCGCTCGTTTTCATACACGTCCATGCCCAGCGCGCCGATTTTCTGGCATTTAAGCGCTTCGATCGCCGCCTGAGAATCGATCAGGGCGCCGCGACTGGTATTGATGATCATCACGCCATCTTTCATCTGCTCAAACGCGCTCTGGTTAAGCAGGTGATAGTTTTCCGGGGTCAGCGGGCAGTGAAGGCTAATCACATCGGATTGCGCCAGCAGGGTCGGCAGGTCGACATATTCGACGCCAATCTCCAGCGCGGCGGCGCTCGGGTACGGATCGAACGCCAGCAGGCGCATGCCAAAACCTTTCAGGATGCGCAGCGCCGCGACGCCGATTTTACCGGTGCCGATAACGCCTGCGGTCTTGCCGTACATCGTAAAACCGGTCAGCCCCTCAAGGTTAAAGTTGGCGTCGCGGGTGCGTTGATACGCGCGGTGAATACGGCGGTTGAGACACATCATCATGCCTACCGCATGTTCAGCGACGGCTTCGGGAGAGTATGCCGGCACGCGCACCACTTTCAGCCCCAGCTCTTTCGCCGCGTCGAGATCGACGTTGTTAAAGCCCGCGCAGCGCAGCGCGATAAACTTCACGCCATGCTTTTTCAGCTCTTCCAGTACCGGGCGGCTGCCGTCGTCATTCACAAAAATACAGACACCGTCACAGTTCAACGCGGTTTTCGCCGTGCGCTCGGTTAACAGGAAGTCATAAAATTCAAGATCGAAGCCATAATCCTGGTTAACATGCTGCAAATACTTTTTGTCGTACTGCTTTGTGCTATAAACCGCCAGTTTCATAAGACTTTCTCCAGTGATTTGCTGTGATCACGTTAGCATAATTAAAAATATCGTACAAAGTTTAAAAAATAATTGTCGAACAGCTGCTTACCTCTAATTCTAGGTCAACTATGCTTTCAGAGCCGCCCTGGCTTCACCTCGCCCGGCAAAGCTGTCAGAATAACGGCTTTCTTCGGCATAAATTCTCGCTGAATCAGGATATTAACGGCCCATGAAGGGTAAATACAGAGCCGTCATCGCTTTATTACTTCTGGTTGTGCTGCTTCCTCTGACGCTGCTCTTAACCGCAGGCTACTGGTTGCCGACGCTCGCGGGCGTCTGGCTGCCGCAGGGTACGCGCATTGCGCTGGAGCAGCGCCCGCGCCTGACCCGCTCCACTATCGTGCTGCCGGATCTGCGTTATTTCGCAGGTAACTGTGAACTCGCTCACGCGCAAAACGTGGTGCTAAGCCACCCGACGCGCTGGCGGCTGCATCTCGACGCGCTCGCCCTTAACACCGGCTGCTTTAGCGCCATACCTGACGCTCCCGCGCCCGGCGCGGCGCGCACGCTCGCCCGGTGGCAGGCGATGCTGCCGGAAAGTGACGTCGATATTGCGCGCCTTACGCTCGCCGACCTGCCGGATTATGTCGGCGCATTGCGGTTGAGCCTGAGCCCACAGGCGCAGAGGGTCACGTTTACCGGCGATAAGCTGGAGGTCAAAGCGCGTCTCGAAGGGCAGGCGCTGAAGGTTGAACAGCTGCGTCTGGCGCTCTTTGACGGTCAGCCGCCGGTGTCGCTGCTCGGCGATTTCACGCTCGCGCTGATGCCGGACGGCATTCCGACCAAAGGCGAGGCGCAGGCGCGGTTTTCGCTGCCCCGGGCGCCGTATAACGCCCGCGCCGAGGTAACGTGGCGCGGCGGCGAAGGGCAACTGCTGGTCTTCGCGCAGGACGATCCCGATCCGCTGCTCGATCTCCCGTGGCAGGCCGGCCACGATTCATTCGCCTTCAGCGACGGGCGCTGGCGCTGGCCGTATCAGGGGTTTCCGCTGAGCGGACGCGCCGCGCTGCGTGTGGAGAACTGGCGCGGCGGGCTGGACGCGGCGCGCGTCAGCGGGCGAATCAATGTGGTGACGCAGGGGAACGCCGGGAAGGGCAACGCGGTGCTGACCTTCGGCCCCGGCACTCTGAGCCTGCGAGAAAGCGCGATGCCGCTGCGCATCACTGGCGAGGCCAAACAGGACGCGCTGGCGATTTACGCCGGTTTGCCCGCCATGCTGCGCGGCCCGCTGTTATCGCCGGAGCTGCGTTTCCTGCCGGGCGCGCTGCTGCGCTCGCGCGGACGTGTGATTGATGCGCTGAATATCGAAGAGATCCGCTGGCCGCTCGCGGGCGTCACGGTCACGGAAAAAGGCATCGACGGGCGGTTACAGGCTATCGCCCGCGCCAGCGAGCCCGGCCAGGGCGATATGCTGCTGCATCTCGATGGTCGCGCCGAAGATTTTCTGCCTGATGCTGGCCTGTGGCGCTGGCGCTACTGGGGCAACGGCACCTTTGAACCGATGCGATCGCGCTGGTCGATTGGCGGGCGCGGCGAGTGGCGCGACGACGTTATCACCCTCAGCGAGCTCAACACGCGTTTCGATCAATGGCAGTACGGCAGCATGACGGTCGAGCACCCGCAACTGGCGCTCAGCACGCCGGTGCGTTGGGCGCGGGCCGCCGCCGCCCAGGCGCTGGAGGGCGCGCTGAAGCTCGACGCCGGGACGACGCATTTTAGCCGCGGCGCCAGCCTGCCGCCCTCGACGCTCAACTTTAGCGTGCAGGGGCGCGACCCGAGCGCGTTTCAGTTTAAAGGCGACCTGCACGCGGGCGAGATCGGGCCGGTACGCGTCAATGGCCGCTGGGATGGCGAACGGCTGCGCGGTCAGGCCTGGTGGTCGCCGCAGCCGCTGGCCGTATTCCAGCCGCTGCTGCCGCCAGACTGGAAGCTGCTGCTGCGCGACGGCGGCTTTTACGCCCAGGTAGCGTTCTCCGCCGCCGCAGGCCAGGGCTTCGAGGCGGGCGGCCACGGCGTGGTGAAACAGGGCAGCGCCTGGACCAAAGACAACCAGTTCAACGGCGTTGACGTCGTGCTGCCGTTCCGCTTTCGCGATTCGACCTGGCAGTTTGGCGCGCGCGGGCCGGTGCGCCTGAATATCGCGGAGATCCAAAGCCAGGTGCCGGCGCGGGATATCACGGCGTCGCTCCAGGGCAGTTACCCGTGGAGCGAGGCGAGCCCGCTGGTGCTAAGCGACGTCAGCGCATCGCTGCTCGGCGGCAAAATCCGGATGCAGCAGTTACGCCTGCCGCAGCACACGGCCGGGCTGTTGCGGCTGGAAAATATCTCGTCGAGCGAACTCATCACCGCCACCAACGTCAAACAGGTGGCGCTCTCCGGGGCCATTAACGGGGCGCTGCCGCTGTGGCTCGATAACCCGCAGTGGATTGTGCATGACGGCTGGCTCACCAGCCCCGGCCCGCTGACGCTGCGCATGGATAAAGAGATGGCGGACGCGATGGCGCGTGATAACGCGGCGGCCGCGGCGGCGGTCAACTGGCTGCGCTATATGGAAATCTCCCGCTCCTGGACGCGGCTTGATGTTGATAATCTCGGCGTGCTGCGCATGCGCTCGGAATTCCGTGGCGAAAGCCACGTGGACGGCAAAACCAGCGGCGTGCGGCTTAACTATCAGCATCAGGAAAATCTTTTCACGCTGTGGCGCAGTTTACGTTTCGGCGACAATTTACAGTCCTGGCTTGAACAACACGCGACGCTCCCCGCCGCGCGCTGCAAGGCAACGTCAGGGAAGACCTGCGAGGAACAACCATGAAAATCGTAATCACGCTGATGGCGGGCCTCATCCCGCTGGCGCTGGGCGGCTGTACGCCGCGCATTGAGGTGGCGGCGCCGAAAGAGCCGATTACCATTAATATGAACGTCAAAATTGAACACGATATCCATATTAAAGTGGATAAAGACGTCGAAGCGTTGCTGCAAAGCCGCAGCGATCTCTTCTGAGGGGGCGAGCCAATGAGAAGCCTGCTGGTCGTGATGCTGACGCTGTTGCTGGCAAGCCCCGTCAGTTATGCGTTGACGCTGGAAGAGGCCCGCGCGCAGGGGCGGGTGGGCGAAACGCTCAGCGGTTATCTCGCGCCCGTGGCGCAGGATGCGGAAACGGCGACGCTGGTGGCGCGCATTAACCAGGCGCGCGCCGCAAGCTACCGCGAGGTGGCGCAACAGAACGGATTGCCGGTCGATGCCGTGGCTAAAATGGCGGGGCAGAAGCTGGTGGCGCGCAGCAAACCCGGCGAGTACGTGCGCGGCATCAATGGCCGGTGGATGAAAAAATAACGGCGCTACTCCCCACGGGTAACAGACGAGGCTGCGCGCCTGTGTCAGGCTCGGGAGACGTTTTTACAGGAGAAACCTTATGGCAACCGAATATACTCTGCCGCTGGACGGCGACCAGGCGTCGTCGTTATCCGCTATCGCGCAGGTGCTGCGCGCCAACGCCGGGCTGTTTAAATCGCTGGTGATGTCCGAGCACCCGGACGATATCCGCTACGCGTATCAGCCGGAGTCGTTTGAGGTCACCGATATCACCGACAGCACGTTTACGTTCCGCTGTCTGGTGCACTATTTCGAGCCCTGCGGCGATCGCGATATGCATGATCCGCGTACCTACACCATTCCCTACCAGGTGCGCGACAACACGCTGGTGTTCGCGCTCGATGAAACGCCGTGGGTCGTGGCGTAACGCCGCTTTCGCCCATAAAAAAACCGTCCCGGAGGGCGGTTTTTTCGTCTGGCCGTCTGATTATGCAGAGACCAGCGCGTCGATAGCGGCTTTGGCGTCGCTCTGCGCTTTGGTCGCCATTTCCGGGCCGTAGGCCACGCCTTCGGCAAACACGACGTTTACGTCGGTGATGCCGATAAAGCCCAGGAACAGGGAGAGGTACGGCGTTACCAGATCGGTCGGGGTATCCTTATGGATGCCGCCACGGGTGGTCAGCACGATAGCGCGTTTGCCGGTCACCAGACCTTCCGGGCCTTTCTCGGTGTAACGGAACGTCACGCCAGCGCGGGCCACCAGGTCAAAGTAGTTCTTCAGCTGGGTCGGGATGTTGAAATTGTACATCGGCGCCGCAATAACAATCACATCGTGCGCCTGCAGCTCAGCAATCAGTTCATCAGAGAGCGACAGCGCGTCCTGCTGACGCGGGGTCAGCGGCGCGTCTGACGGACGCAGCGCGCCGACCAGTTCGCCATCCAGTACCGGCACCGGGTTTGCCGCCAGGTCGCGCACGGTGATTTCATCCGCGCTGTGCTTTTCACGCCACTGATCCACGAAGTAGTCGGAAAGCTGGTTGGACTGGGAGTAACCTGCCAGAATACTGGACTTCAGAACGAGTACTTTGCTCATGGGATGTTCCTTTTGATTTGGTTGTCAGGGCGGTTGCCCCCGTTGCTTGACGACAACTCTATTCACAAACCGATTACAGTGATAGCGCAATATATCGAAGTCTATGTTCTAAATTTTTGAACAAGGCGCGTCAGGAAGCGGTGTGGTACTCTACCCTTAACGAAACCTTTAGCTACAACGGGCCGCGCACAGGCCGCATAACACCATGATGGAAAAACAAAACATTACCCTCTCCGCCCTGATGGCACGTCTCGACTCGCTGATGCTGCGCGATAAAAGCCGCTTCGCTCGTCGCCTGCACGGGGCCAAAAAGATTAAAAATACTGAATCTCAGCAGGCGCTTTTCGAACAGCTCTCTCAGGAGATGAGCGAGGCGGCAGGGAGAGTCCTGCTGCGCGAAGCGGCGCGCCCGGCCATTACTTACCCGGAAAACCTGCCGGTCAGCCAGAAGAAGCAGGATATTCTTAACGCCGTGCGCGACCACCAGGTGGTGATCGTGGCGGGGGAGACCGGTTCCGGGAAAACCACCCAGTTGCCGAAAATCTGCATGGAGCTGGGGCGCGGGGTGAAAGGGCTTATCGGCCACACCCAGCCGCGGCGTCTCGCGGCGCGTACCGTCGCTAACCGCATCGCCGAAGAACTGCACACCGAGCCGGGCGGCTGCGTGGGCTATAAAGTGCGCTTCAGCGATCACGTCAGCGACAACACCATGGTCAAGCTGATGACCGACGGTATTCTGCTGGCGGAGATCCAGCAGGACCGTCTGCTGATGCAGTACGACACTATCATTATCGATGAGGCGCACGAGCGCAGCCTGAACATCGATTTTCTGCTGGGCTACCTGCGCGAACTGCTGCCAAAGCGCCCGGATCTGAAAATCATTATTACGTCGGCGACCATCGATCCTGAACGCTTCTCGCGCCACTTCAACAACGCGCCGATTATCGAAGTTTCCGGCCGTACTTATCCGGTTGAGGTGCGCTATCGCCCGATCGTCGAAGAGGCGGACGATACCGAGCGCGACCAGCTGCAGGCGATTTTCGACGCCGTGGAAGAGCTGGGCCGCGAAGGGCCGGGCGATATCCTGATTTTTATGAGCGGCGAGCGCGAAATCCGCGACACCGCCGACGGCCTGATGAAGCTCAACCTGCCGCATACCGAGGTGCTGCCGCTCTATGCGCGCCTCTCCAACAGCGAGCAGAACCGCGTCTTCCAGTCGCATTCAGGGCGACGCATTGTGCTGGCGACCAACGTGGCGGAAACCTCGCTGACGGTGCCGGGTATTAAATATGTGATAGACCCCGGTACGGCGCGCATCAGCCGTTACAGCTACCGCACCAAAGTGCAGCGGCTGCCTATCGAGCCGGTGTCTCAGGCCTCCGCCAACCAGCGTAAAGGCCGCTGCGGGCGCGTCTCGGAAGGCATCTGTATTCGTCTCTATTCGGAAGATGATTTCCTCTCGCGTCCGGAATTTACCGACCCGGAAATCCTGCGCACCAACCTGGCGTCCGTTATTCTGCAAATGACGGCGCTGGGCCTTGGCGATATCGCGGCGTTCCCGTTTGTCGAAGCGCCGGATAAGCGCAACATTCAGGACGGCGTGCGCCTGCTGGAGGAGCTGGGGGCGATTACGACTGACGCGCAGGCGTCGGTGTATAAACTGACGCCGCTGGGCCGTCAGCTGTCGCAACTGCCGGTGGACCCGCGTCTCGCGCGCATGGTGCTGGAGGCGCAAAAGCATGGCTGCGTGCGCGAGGCGATGATCATCACCTCGGCGTTGTCGATTCAGGATCCGCGCGAGCGTCCGCTCGATAAACAGCAGGCGTCGGATGAAAAACACCGCCGCTTCCACGATAAAGAGTCCGATTTCCTGGGCTTCGTGAACTTGTGGAACTACCTCGGCGAGCAGCAAAAGGCGCTCTCGTCCAATCAGTTCCGCCGCCTGTGCCGTACTGATTACCTTAATTACCTGCGGGTGCGCGAATGGCAGGATATCTACACCCAGCTGCGCCAGGTGGTGAAAGAGCTGGGCATTCCGGTAAACAGCGAACCGGCGGGCTACCGCGAGGTGCACACGGCGCTGCTGACCGGCCTGCTGTCGCATATCGGCATGAAAGACGCTGATAAACAGGAGTACACCGGCGCGCGCAACGCGCGGTTCTCCATTTTTCCGGGCTCGGGGCTGTTTAAAAAGCCGCCGAAGTGGGCAATGGTGGCGGAGCTGGTGGAGACCAGCCGGCTGTGGGGCCGCATCGCGGCGCGTATCGATCCGGAGTGGATCGAGCCGGTGGCGCAGCACCTGATTAAGCGCTCATACAGTGAGCCGCACTGGGAGCGGGCGCAGGGCGCCGTAATGGCGAGCGAGAAAGTGACGCTCTACGGCCTGCCCATCGTGGCCGCGCGCAGCGTCAACTACAGCCAGATCGATCCTGTGCTCTCCCGCGAGCTGTTTATCCGCCACGCGCTGGTGGAAGGCGACTGGCAGACGCGTCACGCCTTTTTCCGCGAAAACCAGAAGCTGCG
Organism: Cronobacter turicensis; assembly: GCF_041222865.1. Taxonomy (NCBI): domain Bacteria; kingdom Pseudomonadati; phylum Pseudomonadota; class Gammaproteobacteria; order Enterobacterales; family Enterobacteriaceae; genus Cronobacter; species Cronobacter turicensis. The sequence goes on from NZ_CP165997.1 coordinate 1,994,766, forward strand.
CGCCGAAGTGGAGGAGCTGGAGCATAAATCGCGTCGCCGCGACATTCTGGTGGACGACGACACGCTGTTTGAGTTTTACGATCAGCGCATCAGCGTTGAGGCGATTTCCGCCCGCCACTTCGACAGCTGGTGGAAGCAGGCGAGCCGCGAAACGCCGGATCTGCTCAATTTTGAAAAGAGCATGTTGATCAAAGAGGGCGCGGAGAAAGTCAGCAAGCTCGATTACCCGAACTTCTGGCATCAGGGCAACCTGAAGCTGCGCCTGTCCTACCAGTTTGAGCCGGGCGACGCCGCCGACGGCGTGACGGTACACATCCCGCTGCCGCTGTTAAACCAGGTCGAAGACGTAGGCTTTGAGTGGCAGGTGCCGGGAATGCGCCGCGAACTCATCATCGCGCTGATTAAATCGCTGCCGAAACCGGTGCGCCGCAATTTCGTTCCGGCCCCCAACTACGCCGAGGCGTTTTTAGGCCGCGTTACGCCGCTGGAGCTGCCGCTGCTGGACTCGCTGGAGCGCGAGTTGCGCCGTATGACCGGCGTGACGATTGACCGCGAGGCGTGGCAGGCCGAACAGGTGCCCGATCATCTTAAAATGACCTTCCGCGTGGTGGATGAGAAAGGCCGCAAGCTGCGCGAGGGCAAAGATCTCCACGCGCTGAAAGAGGGGCTCAAGGAGAAAGTGCAGGAGACGCTTTCCGCCGTGGCGGATGACGGCATTGAGCAGAGCGGGCTGCATATCTGGAGCTTCGGCACGCTGCCTGAGCGTTATGAGCAGAAGCGCGGCGGCTACCAGGTGAAAGCGTTCCCGGCGCTGGTGGATGAGAAAGAGAGCGTCGGCATCCGGCTGTTCGACAACCCGCAGGAGCAGCAGCACGCCATGTGGCGCGGCCTGCGCCGCCTGTTGCTGCTGAATATCCCCTCGCCGATTAAATATCTGCACGAGAAACTGCCGAACAAAGCGAAGCTGGGGCTCTATTTCAACCCGTACGGCAAGGTGCTGGATCTGATTGACGACTGCATCTCCTGCGGCGTCGATAAACTTATCGCCGAAAACGGCGGGCCGGTATGGAGCGAGACAGGCTTTGCGCAGCTTCACGATAACGTGCGCGCGCAGCTTAACGACACCGTGGTGGATATCGCAAAGCAGGTTGAGCAGATCCTGACGGCGGTCTTTAGTATCAACAAGCGTCTGAAAGGGCGTGTGGATATGACGATGGCGCTCGGCCTGTCTGATGTTAAAGCCCAGATGAGCGGGCTGGTGTATCGCGGGTTTGTCACCGGCAACGGTTATAAGCGCCTCGGCGACACGCTGCGTTATCTCAACGCCATTGAAAAACGGCTTGAGAAAATGGCCGTCGACCCGCACCGCGACCGCGCGCAGATGCTGAAGGTGGAAGCCGTACAGCAGGCGTGGCAGCAGTGGCTCAACAAGCTGCCGCCCGCGCGTCGCGACGACGACGATGTGCAGGAGATCCGCTGGATGATCGAGGAGCTGCGCGTGAGTTATTTCGCCCAGCAGCTCGGCACGCCATATCCGGTCTCCGATAAGCGCGTGTTGCAGGCGATGGAGCAGGTGGGCGGGGCGTAAATGTGAGGGCGGTGGGTGTTCGTGTGGCATGGGTAGGTGCGTAATGTGGCGACGGTGGGCGCGCTGCGCTTACCCACCCTACAACACCCACGCTCATCTGTGCGTAGGGCGGGTAAGCGAAGCGCACCCGCCGTCTCACCAGACCGGACTTACTTCACCACCGCGAGCGTAAATCCGTCCCAGCCCTTGCTGCCGACGATTTGCAGCGCGGTGGCGCGCAGGCGCGGATGGTTGCCCAGCATCTCAATGAAGGTCCGCACGCCCTGGACGCGCAAATCGTCGCTCTGCGGGTCGGTTACGGCGCCGTCGCGCACCACGTTATCGCCGACAATCACCGTGCCGGTGCGCGAGAGCGTCAATGCCCATTCCAGGTACAGCGGGTTATTCGGTTTATCGGCATCAATAAAAATCAGATCGAAGGGCGGCTCGTCGGCGTACAGCGGCAGGTTTTCCGCCGCGGGCCCCACGCGCAGCTGCACTTTCGGCGTCACGCTCGCCAGCGCCAGGTTGGCGGCCGCCACAGCGGCGTGTTCCGCGTTCGCCTCAAGCGTCACCACTACGCCATCCTCCGGCAGCGCGCGCGCCAGCCACAGCGTGCTGTAACCGCCGAGCGTACCGATTTCCAGCACCCGTTTCGCGCCGGTCATCATCACTAAAAGCCCCAGAAACTGCCCCTGCAAAGGCGATACATCATGCGGCGGCAGACCCGCCAGACGGTTGTTCTCCAGCACCTGCGCCATCAGCGGATCGGCGGGAATTAGCGCCTGCGCGAGATACTCGTCCACTTCGCTCCATTCTTGCTGCATCGAACCGCTCTCCTGAAAGCGCGCCGCGCGGGCGCGTTATGCTACGGGTGGGCCACCTATGGAGCATAGCCGGGTTTCCCGCTTTGCGCTGCGCCGCCCGGCCACCCGCCGCCGAGCGACCGGTAGAGATCCACCTGCGCCAGCAGCAGATTATTTTTCACCTGCACCACATTAAGCTGCGCCGAAAAGAGCGTACGGCGGGCATCCAGCTCATCAAGATAAGAGGCGTACCCGTTCTGGTAACGGTTATGGGCGATACGCAGCGTCTCCTGCGCGGCCTGCGCCTGCGCCTGTAGCTCAACGAGCTGTTCGCCAAGGCGCTGCACCGCGTCAAGACTGTCGTTCACTTCCTTAAAAGCATTGCGCACCGTGCGCTCATAGCTGTACAACGCCTGATTCTTTTGTGACGTTGTCACGTCTACTTGCGCATTCAGCGCCTCGCGGTTGAGCAGCGGCGCCAGTACGCTGGCGCCTACGCTCCAGAGCCGCAGCGGATTGGCGAGCAGTTCCGGCAGGGTATTCTCCTGAAGCGATCCCGACGCGGTGAGGTTAATGCCCGGCAGCAGACGCGCGCGAGCCACTTGCAGCTGCGCGTCGCTCGCCACCAGCGTCTGTTCGGCCTGAACGATATCCGGGCGGCGGTTTAACAACGACGACGGCAACTGGGAGGGGATCGTAAGCGGGCTTAAGGCGTCAAACTCGCCGCCGCGCGCGACCGGGCCGGGGTTCTGGCCGATGAGAATGCTCAGCGCGTTTTCCTGCTGCGTGATCTGGTGCTGAATCTGCGGGATTTGCGCGCGCGTGGCGCGCACTTCGGATTCCGACTGCATCAGCTCCAGCCGTGAGCTGTAGCCGGTTTCATACTGGCGTTTCGCCAGCTTCAGCGCGTCTTCGCGCGCGGCAAGCGTTGATTGCGTTACCCGAAGCTGCTCATCCAGCGCCAGCAGCGTGATATAACCGCTGGCGACCTGCGACGCCACGGTGAGGTTCGCGGCGGCGGCCGCCGCTTTCTGCGCCTCCAGGCTCGCCCGTGCGGCATCGGCGGCGCTGGCGTACTGGCCCCAGATATCGACGTTATAACTGGCGTTCAGGCTGCCTTTATAGAGATCGCCATACACCGGCAGCCCCGTCGCGGCGGATTGCGAACGGCTGCGACCGGCGCTCAAACCAGCGTCGAGCGTCGGGAAGCGATCGCCGAGCGCCGCCTGTACCTGCGCCTGATATTGGTTAACGCGTTCGCGGGCCAGCAGCACGTCGCTGTTGTAACGCAGCGCCTGGTCCACATAGCGGTTAAGCGCGGAATCGTGAAAATTGCGCCACCAGAAACCTTCTGTAGGCGAGGACGGGCCGACGGCGGCGCGCCAGGCCGGCGGAATAACCAGCGTCGGGCGGGCCTGCTCCACGCTGCCTGAATGACAGCCCGCGAGCAGGAGCGCGGCGGCCAGCAGAGTCAGAGAGCGGCGCATTATTTCGCCTCGCTGCGGGTGTTGATCGTGACCTGTACCGACATGCCGGGGCGCAGGCGGGCGCGTTTTTCGGCGTCGCCCAGCACCTCGATACGTACCGGAATACGCTGGGCGATTTTCACAAAGTTGCCGGTCGCGTTATCGGGCGTAATGGCGCTGAACTCCACGCCTGTCGCCGGAGAGATGCTCTGCACGCGGCCTTCGAATTTCTCATCATTCAGCGCGTCCACCGTGAACGTGACCGGCTGGCCGGTTTTCACGTCAGCAAGCTGGGTTTCTTTCAGGTTGGCGATGATCCAGTTCTGCGGCGGCACCAGCGACGTCAGCCGCGCTCCGGCGGTCACGTAGCCGCCCTGGCGCACGGTAATTTGCCCAAGCTGACCGTCGCGTGGGGCGATGATACGGGTGTTTTGCAGGTCGATTTCGGCAAGCTCCAGCGCCGCGCGGGCATTTTCGACATCCGCTTCCAGCGACGCGCGGTTCACAATCACGCTTTGCAGGTTCTGACGCGATACCTCAAGCTGGGCGGCGGCCTGCTCAACGCTGGCGCTGCCCTGCGCGGCGCTGGCGATGGCGGCGTCGCGCTCGCGCACCGACAGCGAGCCGTCCTGGGCCAGTTCCTTCACACGGCGTAAGTCGGCCTGATTATGCAGGCTCTGGGCGCGGGCGCTGGCGAGCGCCGCTTTATTCTGGGCGATGGTCGCCTCGGCGCTGCGGCGCTGTTGCAGATTGTTAGCAAGCGCCGCCTCGCGCATCGCGAGCGTCGCCTGCGCCTGATGCACCCGCTGTTTGTAGATACGGTCATCGATGGTCATCAGCACGTCGCCCTGTTTTACATGCGCGAAATCCTGCACGTTGACGGCGGTGATATAGCCGTTCACCTGCGGGCTGATAAACGTCGTCATGCCGCGCACGTAGGCGTTATCCGTGGAAGCCGCGTGGCGGGTAAACGGCGGAAGCTGCCAGGCGTACATAATCACCAGCAGGCCGACCAGCCCGATGGCGCCGGCGGCGAAAAAGGACACCACGCGCAGGTTGTTTTTTTCCGGCGACGCGGGGGTGGGGGCGCCTTGTTGGCTCATCACTACTCCAGAATCATTTCAGTCAAAAAATCGTCAGGTTACTGGCCGCTCTGCATCGCCTGCTTCAGGGCACGGCGCGCGGCAAGCCGCAGGCGGATAAGCCGCCAGAAAATCCACAAGAGCGTCGAGGCGGCGATAGCCGCCGTCAGCAGACAGGTATCGTTATAGGCCAGAATATTGGCCTCGGTGGTCGCTACAGTTTGCAACTGCTGCACCGCCTGGGTGTTTAGCAGCGTCGGGTCGGTAAACAGGTTGCTCCAGAGCTGGCTATACTGCGCGAGCCGTTCATTCACCAGCGGGTTAAGCGAGGAGAGCTGGTCGGCGAGCAGGCTGGAGTGATATTTCTCCCGCCAGGTCTGAAAAGTGCCGAGCAGCGCCGAGCCGATTAGCCCGCCCAGGTTCTGGCTCATGCCGAACAGCACCGAGAAGCTCACCAGATTGCGTGGATCGGCGATAACGCCGCCGATGCCCGCCAGCATCGCCGGCGCCAGGAAAAAGGCGCTGCCGAAGCCGAGCAGGAACTGGCTTATCAGCATCTGGTCGGCGCGGGTCTGGCTGGTGGCCTGGCTGTCCATCAGCGAGGCGATAATCATCAGCGCCAGCGAGACCATGATCGGCCAGACGGTTTTTTGCGGGTTGATAGTGAGCGCGCTGGTGACGATGCCGCAAATCACGCCCGCCAGAATCGCCAGCGCCAGGTGCGTCATCTGCTCATTCTGTAAACCGATGTACTGCAACCAGCCGATAGCGCCCGTGTTCTGCTCCGCCAGGACAATGCGGATCAGCACCATAATCAGCCCGAGGCGCACGATACTGCCGCTGGAGAGCCAGCGGGTGTTCAGCAATGGGTTAGCGCGGTTATGTTCAAACGCGATAGCGGTGATGATGAGCACCAGCGAGGCGCCGAGCGCCCAGCCTATCCACGGCGCTTCAAACCACCAGTCGAGCCGCCCGAGCGACAGCGCGCCGCAGAGCAGCGCCATGCCGGGCGCCATCAGTAAGAACGTAATAAAATCTTTTTTCTCAAACACTTTACGGCGATCGCCCGGCGGTAATTTCAGCGCGATCACGCAGGCGAGTGAAATCAGCGCCAGCCCCAGCTCAAACAAATAGAGGCCGCGCCACTCCTCCAGTTGCAGCAGCTCGGTGGAGAAGAGGCGGGCGATGGGGATCGCCAGCTGCGAACCGGTAATACCGATGGTCAGCGCTTTCAGGCGATGTTTCGCGGGCCAGGCCTGGATCTGGTAATAGATGCCGAGCGAGCTGAGCGCCGCGCCCACCATGCCGTGCGCGGCGCGCACCATAATCGCGGTGTTGAGATCGTTAACGAACAGGTGGAAAAACGTCACCAGCACGTAGAGCACCAGGAACCCTTCGGTAAAGGCGCGCAGCCCGTATTGCTGGCGAAATTTCACCAGCAGCAGGTTGATGGAGACGTTGGTCATCACGTAGACCGCGGGCAGCCAGGCGATTTCCGTCGACCAGGCCGCGAACGTGCCCTGCAAATTTTGCAGGTTCGCCGTGACCATCGCGTTGCCGAGCGCGCCGGTCAGACACACCAGCAGCCCGACGATGCCATAGGCGATGCGCTTCCAGGGCGCATGGTGCGGCGTCGACGGCGAGCCGAGCAGCATCGGTTTTTCATGAGGCGCCCATTCGCGCGGCGCATAAGGGTCGTGTTTCACCGATCGCATTACTGTTTTTCAATTTCCTGCAACAAACGGTCCAGTACGCGACGCGTGACGGCCAGTTCTTCCGGGGGAATGGTGGAAAGGATAGTCTCCCTGAGGCTGTCCGCCTCGACTTTCACCTTTTCAAACAGCGCCTGGCCCTGGTCTGTGGCGACCAGCAGCCGCTTGCGACGATCGCCAGGCGGCGTGACGCGATCTATAAGATGCTGCTCCACCAGACGATTCAGCAACGGCACCAGCGTCGCGCTCTCCACACCCAGTTGCTGCGCCAGCTCGCCCTGTGACAGCGGCGTTGCATTGCGCGCGATGGCGGCGACGGCCACCCAGCTCGCCTGGCTCATGCCAAGCCCTTTCAGCCGCCGGTCCATCGCGAGCCGCCAGTGGTGGGCGGTCATCCACAGCAAATGTGAGAAAGTCAGGTCACGCGTATCCACAGCGGTTATCCATTCGTTAGTGCTCTAACTATTCTAGAGCGCGGCATTTTAATAATTCAAGTGAATGTAAATTAATCTTTAAAAAATATTGTGAATGTATTGCGGCGCGTTGTCTGAATTGCTACGGCGCGGGCCGCCGCTGCGCTATGCTGTTGAAGCGGGTTGATGCCGCATGAATGAGAGAGAAAGATGTCTGATTACCTGATTGAACCGAGCGATCCGACGCACCCTGACGCTATCGTTTTACTCGCGGCGCTCTCCGAGACGCTGGCCGCGCTCACCGGCAGCTCGGGCAGGCAGTCGTTTGATAATGACGATGTGCGCGTTAAGGGCGCGATTTTTTTGCTGGCGCGTAACGCCAGCGGCGCGGCCATCGGCTGCGTGGCCTGCCGTCCGCTTCAGCCTGGCGTCGCCGAAATCAAACGCCTGTTCGCGCTGCCGGATAACCCCGGCGCGGGGAGCCAGTTATTAAGCGCGGCGGAGCGCTTCGCGCGTGACTTCGGCTACCAGCAAGCGTGGCTGGAGACCCGTCGCACTAACCCGCGCGCGGTAGAATTTTACCTGCGCCGCGGTTATGAAATTATCGACAACTACGGACGCTATGTGGGGCAGGAGGATGCGGTCTGCTTCGCAAGAACGCTTCAGGACGAGGACGCAGCGCATGCTCAGCGGGCTTAATCACCTGACGCTCGCGGTGCGCGATGTGGCGCGAAGCCTTGCGTTTTACCAGTCGCTGCCGGGGCTGCGACTGCATGCGCGCTGGGACGGCGGGGCATATCTTTCGTGCGGCTCTCTGTGGCTGTGTCTGTCGCTGGATGAAAATGCCGGTTCGCCTGCCGCGGACTACACGCATTATGCGTTTACCGTAAGTGAGGCGGATTTCCCGCAGGTAGTGGAAACACTGACCGCCGCGGGCGTAACGCCCTGGAAAACCAACCGCAGCGAGGGCGACTCCTGGTATTTTCTCGACCCGGACGGGCATCAGCTTGAGCTGCACGTCGGCAGCCTCGCCACCCGGCTCGCCGCCTGCCGCGCCGCGCCCTATAAAGGAATGCGGTTTTATGATTAATCCTGGCAGCGTTTTTTTCGCGCTCGCCGGCGAGTGGGTGGCAGTTCTCAGATTAGGAGCTCTCCGGTAGGGGCGAGGCGCGCCAGTGGGTACGCTGAATGCTGGCTTTTACTATGGAGGTGACCATGAACATGATGCCTTTTCCTCTGCTTTCGGAAGGCACGCTGCAGCGTGTTAACCTCATCGGCGCGTGGCTCGCCCGTAACGATTTTGCCGCAGCGCCCGCCGCCGGGGACGCGCAGCTGATTGTGCTCGCGGGCAACGCGGTGCTACCGACCGTGGACGCCGCCGCGCATCTTGCTAAAGAGAGCGGACTGCCGCTGCTGGTTACCGGCGGGCTGGGTCACTCGACCACGTTCCTCTATGCCGCGGTGGCGCAGCATCCCCGCTACAACCATCTGCGCACCACGGGGCTTACCGAGGCGGGGATCCTGGCCCGCATCGCCCGCGATTTTCATGAAGTGCCCGACGAGCAGATTATCGTTGAGGAGAAATCCACCAACTGCGGCGAGAACGCCCGTTTCACCCGCGAGCTGCTGGAGCAACGTGGTGAATGGCCCGCGCGCGCCATCCTGATTCAGGACCCGACTATGCAGCGGCGCACCCACGCCACGTTTACCCGCGCCTGGCGCGACGCGCCGTCCCCGACCGAATGGCGGAGTTTCCCCGGCGTACAGCCGGTGCTGGAGAACGGCGCCAGGGCAGTGCAGTTCCGCGAGCCGTCCGAAGGGCTCTGGCCGGTTGAGCGGTATCTGTCGCTGGTGCTGGGCGAGATCCCGCGTCTGCGCAACGATGCTGGCGGCTACGGCCCGGCGGGCCGCGATTTCATTGATGAAGTGGTGATCCCGCCTGAGGTGCTGAACGCCTGGCAGGCGCTGCACGATGAACCACAGCTCACCAGCTTTTTACGTCACCGGTCGCTCGCCTGACGGCCCGGCTGCCCGTTTGCGCGGTTTGCAGCGCAAACGGGCAGCCGCGTGTTGAATAATTGTTACCTCCCGGCGGGATTCTTCGCCGTTTTTTCCGACCTGATTCACATTTTCAGCCAAAACGCTTCGCTGGCCTGCCCGTTATTCGTAGTTTTTTAACAATTCATTCACCTGTTAAAAACCATACGACAGCAGGAGCACGCAATGACAGCACCCGTACAACATCCGATGTATATCGACGGTCAGTTCGTTCAGTGGCAGGGCGAGACGTGGATCGACGTGGTCAACCCCGCCACGGAGGCGGTGCTCTCCCGTATCCCGGACGGAACGGCAGAGGATGCGGGCCGCGCCATTGATGCCGCCGCCCGCGCGCAGGAAAACTGGGAAGCGCTGCCCGCCATCGAGCGCGCCGGGTGGCTGCGTAAAATCGCTGCGGGCATTCGCGAAAAAGCGGCGGAGATCAGCGCGCTTATCGTGGCGGAAGGCGGTAAAACGCAGCAGCTTGCGAGCGTTGAAGTCAACTTCACGGCGGATTACATCGACTATATGGCCGAGTGGGCGCGCCGTTATGAAGGCGAAATCCTGCAAAGCGACCGGCCGGGTGAGAACATTCTCGTCTTTAAACGCGCGCTTGGCGTCACCACCGGCATTCTCCCGTGGAATTTCCCGTTCTTCCTGATTGCCCGCAAGCTGGCGCCTGCGCTCATCACCGGCAACACCATTGTGATCAAACCGAGCGAATTCACGCCGAATAACGCCATCGCGTTTGCGCAGATCGTACACGAGGTAGGGCTGCCGGCGGGCGTCTTTAACCTGGTGTTCGGGCGCGGCGAAACCGTCGGCCAGGCGCTGGCGGGTAACCCGAAGGTGGCGCTGGTGAGCATGACCGGCAGCGTCGGCGCGGGCGAGAAAATCATGGCGGCGGCTGCGAAAAACATCACCAAAGTCTGTCTGGAGCTCGGCGGCAAAGCGCCCGCCATCGTGATGGACGATGCGGATGTACCGCTTGCGGTAAAAGCGATTGTCGATTCGCGCGTGATTAACACCGGGCAGGTCTGTAACTGCGCCGAGCGCGTCTATGTGCAGAAGGGTATTTACGATCGCTTTGTGAGCGCCCTTGGCGAGGCGCTAAGCGCCGTGAAATTCGGCGATCCGGGGGCACGCGATGATATCGCCATGGGCCCGCTGATTAACGCGGCTGCGCTGGCGCGCGTGAAGGAAAAAGTGGCGCGTGCGGTCAGCGAAGGCGCGACGGTAGTGCTCGGCGGCAAGGCGGTGGAGGGCAAGGGGTATTTTTATCCGCCGACGCTGCTGGTGGATGTGCGCCAGGAGATGAGCATCATGCACGAAGAGACGTTCGGCCCGGTACTGCCGGTCGTCACGTTCGATACGCTGGAGGACGCCCTTGCGATGGCGAATGACAGCGAGTACGGCCTGACGTCGTCGATTTATACGCAGTCGCTCGCCACCGCCATGAAAGCGATTAAAGGTCTGAAGTTCGGCGAAACCTATATCAACCGCGAGAACTTCGAAGCGATGCAGGGGTTCCATGCGGGCTGGCGCAAATCCGGCATCGGCGGGGCGGATGGCAAACACGGTCTGCATGAATACCTGCAAACCCAGGTCGTTTATCTGCAAAGCTAAAAGTGCAGGGCCGCTCACGGGCGGCCCGCTGCGTTACTGTTTGCTCTCGATCCAGTTCATCAGCAGCGTCGGCCAGACGTGCGCAGGCAGCCCCAGCGCATCGCGAATGCCGAACCCGTGTTGCCCCTGTTCAAAAAGATGCATCTCTACCGGCACGCCCTGCGCGTGCAGCGCGTTAAACATCAGCAGGCTGTTTTCCACTTTTACCGCCGGGTCATCCACCGCGTGCAGAAGAAACGTGGGCGGCGTGCTGGCGTTAACCGCCCTTTGCGGCGAGTAGCGGCAGATAGCGGCGTCATCCGGCGCTGTGCCTGTCAGCGCCTCCCGCGAGCCGGGGTGCGCCACCGGCTCCTCCATCGTCATCACCGGGTAGGCCAGCCCCATAAACGCCGGGCGGGCGCTGAACGCGTCGGTTTCATCCAGCGGCGCGTACACCGCATCGTTCCAGCGCGTGCCGAGGCTTGCGGCAGCGTGACCGCCTGCGGAAAAACCCAGCACGCCGAGTTTATCCGGGTCGAGCTGCCAGCGCGTCGCCTGGGCGCGGATAAGCCGCATGGCGCGCTGGAGATCGGCGAGCGGGGCGTCGGCGCCTTCGGCATGGCCGTCACCGGGCAGGCGATAGGTCATCACAAACAGCGTATAGCCGCGATCGTTAAACTCAGGGGCCAGCGCGCTGCCTTCTTTATCCAGCACCACGCGGCGGTACGAGCCGCCGGGCGTCACCAGAATGCCGATGCCGTTAGGATTTTCCGGCGCGTAAACCACAATGCGCGGCGCGCGTATGCCGGTGACAGAGCGGTCGAGTTCGCTTGCGCCAGTCAGGCGCTCCTCAAGGGTAAACACCGCCGGGCTTTGACGCGCGCCCGGCGCCTCGTCCTGCGGCCAGACGGAGAGTTCGCGGCTGCGCGCAACCGCCTCGCGCATACGGGTCAACAGAGCGTCGTGGGCGTTCATACTCTCTCCTTTAATTTGTTTTGCGGTGGCATGAAAACTAATGAATATTTCATCTTCAGCCGTTATCCTGGTGTTTTCGTTGCGTTTAATCAGGATAGTCTTATGCGCAGTAAATACACCTCATTGCAAATCACGCTTCACTGGCTGGTATTTTTTCTGGTGGTTATGGCTTACGCGGCGATGGAACTGCGTGGGCTGGTGCCGCGACCTCTCGGGCGGCTGTTTATCTGGACGCACTTTAGCTGCGGCATCGCGATTCTGGTGCTGATGGTCACACGCCTGCTGGTGCGCATGAAATACCCCGCGCCGCCCATCGTGCCGAAACCGCGCGCGATGTATATCGGGCTTTCCCATCTGGTGCATCTGGTCATCTATCTGATGTTTATCGGTCTGCCGCTGCTCGGCATCGTTGCCAAATATTATGGCGGCAGTGACTGGTATGCCTTTGGCATCAGGATGCCGGTCGCCGCCGAGCCGGATGAAGACAGCGAAATGCAGTTGCGCGCTATTCACGCCTTTATCGCGAATCTCAGCTACTTTGTCATAGGGCTTCATGCGGCTGCGGCGCTCGTGCATCACTATTTCTGGAAAGACAACACGCTGCTGCGCATGATGCCGGGTAAGCGCGATTAACGCGCGCCGAAATGTGATCTTTCCGGCTTTTTACGCGGCGCTGCGTGGCGGAGCTCACATTTTAAGCGGCGCAACGTGGGCGGTCTGACAACGGCGGCTTATAGATCTATATCTATTATAGAAACACTCGCGCGATTGTCACCGCGCCAGCCGGGAGAGACAGCATGACGCAGTCAGTGCAACGTGAAGCGACAAGGGCAGACGTGGACGACCAGGCGCAACTGGCGCGTAAACTACGCAAGGTACTGCTGGCGACCGGCGTCGGCCATTTTGTTGAATGGTTCGATTTCGGGCTCTACGGCACGCTGGCGGCCATTATCGGGATGCAGTTTTTCCAGACCGGCGACCCGGCGGCGGCGCTGCTCTCGTCCTTCGCGGTGTTCGGCGCGGGCTTTATTATGCGCCCGCTCGGCGGGCTCTATTTCGGCTCGCTTGGCGACCGCATCGGCCGCAAGCGCGTGCTGGCGACGGTCATTCTGCTCACCTCCGGCGCCACCTTCATCATGGGCCTCTTGCCGACGTATCATCAGATTGGCCTGCTGGCGCCTGCGCTGCTGGTGCTCACCCGTCTGGTGCAGGGTTTTGCGGCAGGCGGCGAAACGTCCGGCGCGACCACATTCCTCGCCGAATACGCGCCGGTGGATAAGCGCGGTTACTTCACCTGCTGGATCGATAACTTCGGCTTTATGGCTTTCGTGGCGGGCTCTGGGCTGGTGTTTCTGCTGACCGCCAGTCTTGGCGAAACCGCGATGAACGACTGGGGCTGGCGCATTCCGTTCTTGATCGCCGGGCCGCTCGGCTGGGTGGGGCTTTACCTGCGAACGCACCTTGAAGACACGCCGGAATTCCAGGCGGCGGCGAAAGCGGGCACGACACAGGCCGCGCCGCTGCGCAGTACGCTTAAAAGCGCCCGCGGCGCGCTGCTGTTCTGCGTCGGGTTTGTGGTTATCAAAGCGGTCGGGCACTGGATGCTGCAAACCTTTATGCCGGGCTATCTGATAACGCAGATGCACTTCAGCAAGCTCGATGCCTACGCGATCACCACCATCGGCCTGTTCGGCATTGCGGTACTGGTGCCGTTTATGGGCTGGCTCTCTGACCGCTATGGACGCAGGCCGTTGATGCTCGCGGGCTGCGGCGGATTTATCCTCTTTACCTACCCGGCGCTGATGGTAATGGCGAATGGCAATATGCTCTCCGCGGTGCTGGCGATGTTGCTGCTGGGCGCGTTTATCGCCGCCTTTGACGGGGCGTGCAGCGCGGCGATGGCGGAGCTGTTTCCGACGAGCGTGCGCTACGGCGGGCTGTCTGTCGCCTATAACCTCTCGGTCGCCTTTTTCGGCGGCATCACGCCGTGGTTCTCGGCGTTTCTTATCGCCTCCACCGGCAATCTTTTCTCACCCGCGTTTTATGTCATGGGCGCGGCGCTGATCACCTTTATTACCGTGATGCGCGCGAAAGAAACCGCCGGGTTGCCGCTGCGCCGCTAAACTCCAGCGCTTCGGCCGGTTTTATTCCCGAAACACGGGAAGATCCACCGGCCAGGCGTTGCGCAGGCTCAGAAGCCGGCAGTGGACGAACCTGGCTTCGCGTTGATACCAGAAGCCGAACGACTGCGTCATCTGGTCGTACACCATCCGATCCAGATTCGCGAACGGAAAGACCATTAAACTTCCCCGCTGCGTGCGGCCGCCGCCGGTTTCAAAATGATCCCGGCCCCAGGCCTCCTGCGTGTGTGCATAGCGGTGCAGTATCACTTCAATCGTCTCTCTGCCGGGGCAGCGCAGCATTAACACACTGTTGTTAACATCGAGGGCGAAAGCGAAGGGGGGGAAGATCGCGAGTAAAACCACTAACAATAACGTTTTCATACCAGTCCTGTCCTTTACAGGGCGGCAGTTATGTCATCCTGCGAAGGCGTTGGTATTGAGATATATCATGCTGTTAGTTTGGTTGAGGGCTATATATACAACTGGTGAATGATTTGTAGACAGATAAGCAGTTTATGAATTTACTGGTGATAAAAACATCTTTGCTATCATTAATTTCGTCTTACCAGGTCTTATAGATTCGCAGCTACAAAATCGTATCTGTGTACGATAAGTCAAATACGGCAGAAAAAATAAACCCGTAAAGACAAGATCGATTCCACAAACTGCTCACGCCGTTTTAAATAAAATCTTATGGCTATGTAAGTCTATGAATAATTGCAGGAGGGTTTATATGGATAACTATCACATCACAAAAGAGGGTGATAAGTGGAAACTACAAAAAGAGGGTAATACGAAGCCGAGCAAAACTGCTGACACTAAAGTGAAATGCTTGGGATAACTCAGGAGGTTATGGATGATAAAAAAGCATCAGTCAAAATTCATACATCAGATGGTAGAATTCCGGAAGAAAGAACTTATCCCAGGAAGGATGATCCCAAAACGTCGAAAGGGTAGAGTAGACATAGCCGCCTTAGTAGCGGCTATATTTTTAAAGTTCACCTGCGTCTAATGAAACGTAACAGAAGATAAAGCACAAACGAACTGATGACTATGGCAAAGCAGGTAAAAAAATATAAAATAAAGTCCATTACGCTTTCATCACCGTAATTCCCTATACTCTCTGCAAGGGCATACTGAGCAGTTGCTGGTATGAAAAAGTACATGCTTTTCAAGCTTGTAATAAATATGATGAACCATATAAAGAGGATTAATAAATATTTCATCAGTAAACCTGTACAACCCCATGCGCTATTAAATAATTTCCTATGTATTGTCCGCTTGTTCGGAGAATAGCTCTGGCAAGTATATCAAAATCTTGCTGATTATAAAGCGTAATACAGCCTTTGCTTAAACCACTTGGACCAATAGGATGGAGACGAAACATTCCTCTAAGCACGCCATTGATGAATGTGCTATCATCAATTTCCCCATCGTCGCGGTACAGGGCAAACCAAGTACTGCGGTCCGAACCAGTAATAAAAGCATTAGCATCATCCCTGAATCGGGCAAAGGTACCACCCCTCCCACGTAAAATAATATAGTAACGCCCACATGGTAAGGGGCCAATATCTTTTAGCTCCGTTTTATTTGGGTTATTAGTAGCAGAACCATTACCAGAAAAGGCTGAGAAAAAACCGACGCCTGGACAAGAAAGCGTACCATTACTTTTTCCATTAAGATGGAAAGTGCACCGTAGTAGATCCATTACCATCACTCCATGTGAATGTGCTATTCAAATCCATATTATTTTTTTCTTTTACAGTGAGTTGGTGCCTTTTCTACAGTTGTTAACCCGTATCAATATTTCAAAAGCACAAAAATCCTGTAAAGATAATGCCAATAAAATGGCGCTTATACCGTATGTTGTTTTGATTTATTGTGCCTTATTCTTCTTAAAATCAATGCGTTGGATGATGTTAATTGTATTCATTCGTCTGCTCAATTATCTGCCAGGGGATATGTTTGGTTCTGGTTATCTGCCAGCAAAAACATACCGCCTGCAAATGACCGTTTGCAGAGGCGT
Organism: Cronobacter turicensis; assembly: GCF_041222865.1. Classification (NCBI taxonomy): domain Bacteria; kingdom Pseudomonadati; phylum Pseudomonadota; class Gammaproteobacteria; order Enterobacterales; family Enterobacteriaceae; genus Cronobacter; species Cronobacter turicensis. Next base: position 2,010,578 of record NZ_CP165997.1, read on the forward strand.
ACACGTTTCTATACCATACCCCCCTATAGTATCCATGAAGCCAAAACCATGCCGCATTCTCCTGAGGACAAAAAGCGCATCCTGACCCGCGTACGCCGCATTCGCGGCCAGGCGGAGGCGCTGGAGCGCGCGCTGGAGGCGGGCGAACCCTGTCTCCATATTCTCCAGCAAATCGCCGCCGTACGCGGCGCCGCCAACGGCCTGATGGGCGAAATGGTGGAAATTCACTTAAAAGATGAGCTGGTCAGCGGCGACACCACGCCGGAGCAGCGCGCGCAACGGATGACGGAAATCGGTCAGCTTTTGCGCGCTTATCTAAAATAACTATGACGACTCACTACAACGGAAGGACATTATGAAATCACGTGCAGCAGTCGCATTTGGCCCAGGCAAACCGCTGGAAATCGTAGAGATTGACGTCGCGCCGCCGAAAAAGGGCGAAGTGCTGGTCAAAATCACCCACACCGGCGTGTGCCACACCGATGCGTTCACGCTCTCCGGCGACGATCCGGAAGGCGTATTCCCGGCGGTGCTCGGCCATGAAGGCGGCGGCGTGGTCGTGGAAGTGGGCGAGGGCGTCACCAGCCTGAAGCCGGGCGACCATGTGATCCCGCTCTATACCGCTGAGTGCGGCGAGTGCAAATTCTGTAAATCCGGCAAAACCAACCTCTGCCAGGCCGTGCGCGCCACCCAGGGCAAAGGCCTGATGCCGGACGGCACCACCCGTTTCTCTTACAACGGCGAGCCGGTTTATCACTACATGGGCACCAGCACCTTCAGCGAATACACCGTCTGCGCGGAAATTTCGCTGGCGAAAGTGAACCCGCAGGCGCCGCTCGATAAAGTCTGTCTGCTGGGCTGCGGCGTCACCACCGGCATCGGCGCGGTGCATAACACCGCCAAAGTGAAAGAGGGCGACACCGTTGCCGTGTTCGGCCTCGGCGGTATTGGCCTCGCGGTCATTCAGGGCGCGGTCCAGGCGAAAGCCGGGCGTATTCTGGCGGTCGACACCAACCCGGAAAAATTCAAGCTGGCGGGTGAAATGGGCGCGACCGATTTCGTTAACCCGAAAGATTACGACAAGCCGATTCAGGACGTTATCGTTGAGATGACCGATGGCGGCGTTGATTTCAGCTTCGAGTGCATCGGCAATGTAAACGTGATGCGCGCGGCGCTGGAATGCTGCCATAAAGGCTGGGGTGAAAGCGTTATCATCGGCGTGGCGGGCGCAGGCCAGGAGATCAAAACGCGTCCGTTCCAGCTGGTGACAGGCCGCGTCTGGCGCGGGTCGGCGTTCGGCGGCGTGAAAGGGCGCACCCAGCTGCCGGGCATGGTGGAAGACGCGATGGCGGGCAAGATTCGCCTCGATCCTTTCATCACGCACCGCCTGCCGCTTGAGCAGATTAACGAGGCGTTTGACCTGATGCACGAAGGCAAATCGATCCGCACCGTTATCCACTTCGGCGACAAATAACCTTATCTGCCAGCGGCTTACCTGCTGCTGGCACCTTCACTTTCCCCGACTTTAGCCCCTCTTTTCGAATCTGTGAGCCAGGTATCGCTTTTAAAGGTAAGCGTTTACGCAAAACTGCCGATGTCCTAAAGGCAAGACTATTTTTGCATCTTACCCAAAGGGAAATCGTGGCCATGAAAAAAACAACAACCCGTGATTCCGGGGCGCTAAGCTTCTGGCATCACATTCGGCTTGTCCCGCTGTTCTCCGTCATCCTGGGAGGGATTCTGGTGTTGTTCGCGCTTTGCGGCGGGCTGGCAGGATACTTCCTTATGCAGGGCGACAGCGCGCTTAACAACGTAACGCAAGAGATACAGATCCGCAGTGGGCTTGCGGATAGCGCCAACCAGCTTCGCACGGCGCGTATCAATATGATCCACGCAGGCGCGGCCAGCCGCGTCGCGGAGATGGACGCGATGAAGCGCAACATCGCCGATGCGGAAAAAGCGATAGCGCAGGCCAATGTCGGTTTTAAACAGTATGTGGATCGCGAGTCGCATGCGGAGTCAGAAGCGGCGCTCGACAGCGAGCTGAAAGCCCGTTACGACGCCTACATCAGCGGCCTGACGCCGATGCTGAAATATGCCAAAAACGGCATGTTCGAAGCGATTATCGAGCATGAAAACGAAACGGCACGCAAGCTTGACGACGACTATAACCAGGTACTGGCGAAAGCGCTGGCGAGCCGCACCGAGCGTGTTGAGCAACTGCGTAGCGACGCCAGCACCCGCACCCACTTCAGCCTGATGGTGATGGTCGCCGCGTTCGCGGTCGCGCTGGTCATGACGCTCCTGACCTTCGTGGTGCTCCGTCGCGTGGTTATCGTTCCGCTGCAACATGCGGCGACGCGCATTGAAACTATCGCCAGCGGCGATCTGACGCTGCCGGAAGAGGCGACAGGGCGCAGCGAAATCGGCCGCCTGAGCCAGCATCTGCAAATGATGCAGCGGTCGCTGGTGAAAACCGTCAGCGCCGTGCGCGAAGGCGCGCAGGCTATCTACCAGGGCACCAGCGAAATCTCCGCAGGCAACACCGATCTCTCTTCGCGCACCGAGCAGCAGGCCGCCGCGCTGGAGCAGACCGCCGCCAGCATGGAACAGCTGACCGCCACCGTGAAACAGAACGCCGACAACGCTCACCATGCCAGCAAACTGGCGCAGGATGCTTCCGGTAAAGCCACCACCGGCGGGCAGATTGTCTCCGGCGTGGTGACCACAATGGGCAACATCTCCAGCAGCTCGAAGAAAATCTCGGAAATCACGGCGGTGATTAACAGCATCGCCTTCCAGACCAACATCCTCGCGCTTAACGCCGCGGTGGAAGCGGCCCGCGCGGGCGAACAGGGCCGCGGCTTCGCGGTCGTCGCCAGCGAAGTGCGCACGCTCGCCAGCCGCAGCGCCCAGGCGGCGAAAGAGATTGAAGGGCTTATCAGCGAATCGGTGGCGCTTATCGATCGCGGCTCCAGCGAAGTCGTCAATGCCGGGGATACTATGAAAGGCATCGTCGAGGCGGTGAAACGCCTGACCGATATCATGCTGGAGATCGCGGCGGCGTCTGACGAACAGCGTCAGGGCATTGAGCAGGTGGCGCAGGCCATCGCGGAAATGGACAACGTGACGCAGCAGAACGCCTCGCTGGTGGAAGAAGCGTCCTCAGCGGCGGTCTCGCTCGAAGAGCAGGCGGGTCGCCTGACGCAGGCGGTTGGCACCTTCCGCTTAAGCGCCGCCTCCGCAGCGCGTAAAAACGAGCCGCAACCGCCTGCCGCCCAGCCGCTGGCACCCATCGTGCCGCGCGCGGCGCTCGCACAGAGCGACCACTGGGAAACCTTCTGATCTATCAAGGGCAGCGCAGCCTGCCCCTCGCTCTACTCTTAGCCCGACCTTTGCCGCTCCCGTGAGCGGCTTTTTTTTGGCGCATCGTTTTCGGATTATGCTGTATCACTTTTCGCGTTTGCCGCCTGGCTTATTTCCGTATTCGTTGTCCATGCTTAAAGGGCTTTGTTTTTGACAACCCTAATGGAGGCACGAGATGCAGATCAAAACCGCTCAGGATCTTTTTGTACATCTACTTTCAGACACCTATAGCGCCGAGAAACAGCTGACCCGCGCTCTGCCGAAGCTGGCCCGCGCCGCATCCGATGAAAAGCTGGCCGCGGCATTCCGCGCTCACCTCGAGGAAACCCGGGGCCAGATTGAACGCATCGACCAGGTGGTGGAAAGCGTGCCTGAGCTTAAACTGCGCCGCATCAAATGCGTGGCGATGGAAGGGCTGATTGAAGAAGGCCAGGAAGTGATTGACGAAATCGAGCAAGGCCCGGTACGCGACGCTGGTCTTATCGCCGCCGCACAGAAAGTGGAGCACTATGAAATCGCCGCTTACGGCACGCTCTGCACCCTGGCAGAACAGTTAGGCTACAAAGACGCGAAGAAACTGCTGGCAGCCACGCTTGAGGAGGAGAAATCCACCGACGGCAAGCTGACCACTATCGCAGAAACCGCGGTCAACGCGAAAGCATCCAAAGCGGCGTAACCCCGCTTACCCGCGCTTTACCCTCAAAGCGCGACACGCCCAACCCCCGGCTTGCCGGGGGTTTTTTTATGGCATAACAAAAGAAAAGGGCGCCGTAGCGCCCTGGCGCTGGCGGGTTTGTTACTGCGCGCTATCGTCGAGGAACGGATAGTCGGTATAACCGGTCGCGCCTTCGGCGTAGATGGTTGCGTCATTCAGCGGGTTGTAAGGCCCGTTTCTGCGAAAACGCTCCACCAGATCGGGGTTGGCGATATAGAGCTTGCCGAACGCCGCCGCGTCCGCTTCGCCGCTGGCAATCACGGCCTCGGCGCTCTCTTTAGTCAGCCCTTCGTTGGCAATCCACGCGCCGGTGAATTTATGGCGGATCTGCGGCCCGACGCGGTTGGGCGTATCCAGCGCCTCACGCGAGAAGATAAACGCCAGGCGGCGCAGGTTTAACTGCTCCAGCACGTAGCCGAACATCGCCACCGGGTTGGAGTCGTGCATCGAGTAGGAGTTAGACATCAGGTTGAGGTGCACCCCGACGCGGTCGGCAGGCCATTCGGTCAGCAGCGCGTCCACCGTTTCCAGCAGGAAGCGCGCGCGGTTTTCAATGCTCCCGCCGTATTGATCGGTGCGCTGGTTGGAGCCGTCATGCAGGAACTGATCAAACAGATACCCATTCGCGGCGTGGATCTCCACGGCGTCAAAGCCCGCGCGTTTGGCGTTAATCGCCGCGCGGCGGAAATCTTCCACGATGCCCGGGATCTCATGGGTTTCAAGCGCGCGAGGGGTGCCGTAAGGGCGTTTCGGGCGCACCGTCGTCACGTGGCCTTCCGGGGCGATAGCGCTCGGCGCGACCGGCTTCTCGCCGTTCAGAAAGACCGGGTCGGAGACGCGGCCCACGTGCCAGAGTTGCAGCACCATTCTTCCGCCCGCCTGATGCACCGCATCAACGATCTCGCGCCAGGCGCCGACCTGTTTTTCAGACCAGATCCCCGGCGTGTTCGGGTAGCCGACGCCCTGCGGCGTCACGGAGGTGGCTTCGGTGAAGATAAGCCCGGCGCTGGCGCGCTGCGTGTAGTACGTTTTGACTATTTCGCCCGGCGTGCGCTCGTCCACCGCGCGCATGCGCGTGAGCGGCGCCATCACGACGCGATTTTTTAACTCCAGCGCGCCAATGTTTACCGGTTCTAACAGCGTTGACATAACAGAACTCCCGTCAGGATGAAGGCGTATCTGTCATTTAAACGATATCACGCGCCGGATGGCAAGCCTGGAGGCTTATTACTTTTCACGCTAACTAATGCCGCGACGCGCTTTCCACTCAGTTGAGCATCGATTTGCGAAGCGACGACAGCAGCGCCCGCGCGCCCTGAGAGAGCGGGGCGTCGACGCGGGTCAGAATGCCGATAGGCTCGCCGGGGCCAGGGATAGCGATGGGCAGCGCCGTCAGCGTCCCCTGACGTAAATCTTCTTTGACCGCGCCCGAGGGCACAAACCAGACATAGTTATAGTCGACCGTTAACTGGCGCGAGAGCGACGCCGAGAGCGTCTCAATACAGGTGGCGGGAAGCTGGCACCCCTGGCTTGCCAGCAGCGTTTCGGCGTTATCGCGGGGCACCGTGCCTTTGGGCGACACCACCACCGGCCACTCCATGACGCGGCTCAGGGTGACGTTATCCTGCAACAGCGGGTGCCCGGGGCGCACCACCAGCTTCAGGGATTCCATAAACAGCAGTTCGTAATTCAGCCCGTTCATCAGTTCCGGATCGGACATCCGGCCCACGCCGAGATCCAGCTCGCCTGATTTCAGGCCCGCCAGCAGCATGGTGTTATTCATGATGGCCACCTGCAGCGTGATATCGCTTTGCTGCTTGTGAAAAGGGCCAATGACCGCAGGCAGTACGCCGAGCGCGGCCGTGGGCAGCGCGCCGATACGCACGACATCGCAGCCTTCTTCCGGCTTGCGGTTCAGCGCCTGGCCGGCGTGATTGAGCGCGTCGAGCACGTTCACCGCGTGGGTGAGAAACTGCTCGCCAAGCAGCGTGAGCTGAGCGCCGAGGCGGCCGCGTTCAAACAGCCGCGCGCCGGTGAGCTGCTCCAGCTCGTTGAGCGTTTTGGAGAGCGCAGGCTGGCTGAGATTAAGGGTTTCCGCCGCGCGCCCGAGAGTGCCCTGCTGAGCGACGGCGACGAATGTATGCAAATGGCGCAAGCGAATGCGCTGGGAGAACAAACCGTTTTTTTCCATAGCTGATGTTAAAAACAGAGCGGGAGCCGTGACAAGATAACTTGTTTAATTTTGATAACTTGATAGCAAAATAATATTAACAAAACAGATAAATATGCAACATCATCCTCCGGCGGACTGCGAATATTTTAATGTGCAGATCGGCCAGACGATTTTCATATGACAGGGTGTAAACCAGACGGCTGGCGGGGGCCGGAGTAAACGCGCGGTTCCCGGTTGTTTTGCCATGCGTTTTGCCGGACGTGCGGCGCCGGATGGCTTGTTACGTTTTGGATCACAAATTGTAAATTCTTCACCGCTGATAGTGCCGCGATTCTCTACAATCTCAGCAATATTCACTGGAGGCACGACACCATGGCGAACAGCATCACGGCAGATGAGATTCGGGAACATTTTTCGCAGGCCATGTCGGCCATGTACCAGGAAGAAGTGCCGCAGTACGGCACATTGCTGGAACTGGTGGCCGACGTGAACCTGGGCGTACTGGAAAGCCACCCGCAGCTGCATGAGCAGCTTGCCAACGCCGATGAGCTGGCGCGGCTTAACGTCGAGCGCCACGGGGCGATTCGCGTCGGCACCGCCAGCGAGCTGGCGACGCTCCGACGGATTTTCGCCATTATGGGGATGCACCCGGTCAGCTATTACGATCTCTCCCAGGCGGGGGTGCCGGTGCACTCGACGGCGTTTCGCCCGGTGGATGACGTGGCGCTGGCGCGTAACCCGTTTCGCATTTTTACTTCACTGCTGCGCCTTGAGCTTATCGAAGACGAAAAGCTGCGCAAGCGCGCCGCCACGGTGCTCTCCCGGCGCGATATCTTCACCCGTCGCTGCTATGAGTTGCTGAACATTTACGACGAGCAGGGCGCATTTAACGCCGATCAGGCCGAGGAGTTCGTGCGCGAGGCGCTGGAAACGTTCCGCTGGCACAGCCATGCGACGGTGGACGCCGCCACCTATCAGGCGCTCCATGATGAGCACCGGCTGATTGCCGATGTGGTGTGCTTTCGCGGCTGCCACATCAATCACCTCACGCCCCGCACGCTGGATATCGACCGCGTGCAGTCGCTGATGCCGGAATATGGCATTGAGCCGAAAGCCGTTATCGAAGGGCCGCCGCGCCGTGAATTTCCCATTCTGCTGCGCCAGACCAGCTTTAAAGCGCTGGAGGAGCCGATTCGCTTTGGCGGCGACAGCCCCGGCACCCACACCGCGCGCTTCGGTGAAATCGAACAGCGCGGCATGGCGCTGACGCCCAAAGGCCGCGCGCTCTACGACGAACTGCTGGCGACGGCGGGGAGCGGCAAGGATAACCTGACGCATCAGCTGAAATTACAGGAGGCGTTCAGCCGCTTCCCGGACAGCGATACGCTGCTGCGCCGCCAGGGGCTGGCCTATTTCCGCTACCGCCTGACGCCGGTCGGCGAAACGCACCGTCAGGCTATTCGTCCCGGCGACGATCCGCAGACGCTTATTGAGCGCGGCTGGCTGGTGGCGCAGCCGATTATCTATGAAGATTTTCTGCCGGTCAGCGCGGCGGGGATTTTCCAGTCCAATCTCGGCGAGGACGCGCGGGCCCGTCGCCACGGCAACGCCAGCCGCGATACCTTCGAAGCGGCGCTCGGTTGTCCGGTGCTGGATGAGTTCACGCTCTATCAGGAGGCGGAAGATCGCAGCAAACGACGTTGCGGTCTGCTCTGAAACGGCTACGCTCCCAGGATTGCCGTTTAAAAAAGGAAGAGGTATGTGCAACCTGGAAATGCCGATAGTTACTACCACGCACGGCGACGTGCGCGGATGTACAGAAAAGGATATCGCCGTGTGGCGGGGCATCCCGTATGCCGCGCCGCCGGTCGACGAGCGCCGCTGGCGCGCGCCGCAGCCGCTGGCTGCCTGGCAGGGCGTGCGCGACGCGACTGTCTTTTCCGCTGCCAGCTGGCAGAACGCCGGATTTTGCCGCGAGCTTGCCGGAGGCGATCCGGGCGCGTTCAGCGAAGATTGTCTTTATCTCAACGTCTGGGCGCCGGTGGCGCGCGATGCGCCGCTGCCGGTGATGGTCTGGCTGCATGGCGGCGGCTTTACGCTTGGCGCGGGCAGCCTGCCGCCCTATGACGGCCAGGCGCTGGCGCGTCGCGGCGTGGTGGTGGTGACGGTGAACTACCGGCTCGGGCATCTTGGCTTTTTCGCCCATCCGGCGCTGGAAGACGAAGACGCCGCCGGGCCGGTTTATAACTTTGCGCTGCTCGATCAAATCGCTGCGCTGCGCTGGGTACAGGACAACATTGCCGCCTTTGGCGGCGATCGTGACAACGTCACGCTTTTTGGCGAATCCGCCGGGGCGCGCAGCGTGCTGTCGCTGATGGCTTCACCGCTTGCGAAAGGGCTGTTCCATAAAGCGATTATCCAGAGCGGCTACACGCTGCCCGATATCCCGCGCCGCAAAGCGCTGCTTAATGGCGCGGCGCTCACCCGCCACTTAGGTCTTAAAGCGCCTACCGCCGCCGATCTGCGCGCGCTGCCCGCCGATACCTTCTGGCAGCTCACCGCGCCTTATGTCACCGGGCCTGCGCCGATTGCGGGCGATATTGTGCTGCCGGAGCCGATGCTGGAAACCTTTTTCGCCGCGCGCCAGCATCCGATGCCGGTGATGGTCGGCAGTAACAGCGACGAGGCCAGCGTGCTGGCCTATTTCGGCGTTAATCTGGAAGAGCAGATCCGCAAGCTGCGCCGTGAACGGCGCTTCGGGCTCGGGCTTATCCGGTTGTTGTACCCTGGCGTGCGCGGCGACCGGGAGCTGGGGCGCCAGGTCTGCCGCGATATGGCGTTTACCACACTCGGCTTTGTGGTGATGCAGGCGCAAAGCCGACGCGGCGTGCCGTGCTGGCGCTACTGGTTTGATTACGTGGCTGAAGGCGAACGGGAGACGTTCGCCAATGGCGCCTGGCACGGCAATGAAGTGCCTTATGTGTTTGATAATCTGGGGCAGGTCGAGCCGCTGAAAGATTACGCCACGGCGGCGGATTATACCTTCGCCGGGCAGGTGGCGGACTACTGGGTCAGCTTTGCAAAACACGCCAGCGCGCAAAGCCAGGCGCTCGACGGCCCGGTGCGCTGGCTCGCCTGCGTGCGCGGACGCGACCGCCTGCTGCGTATAGGGCTTAACAAAAAAGCGGGGTGGCGACTGGAAAATCGCTTTATGCGCGCGCGTCTCGCGCTCTTTAAGCGGGTAATGCGCTATCACGTGACGCTGGACTAAGCGCGTAAAAAAACAAAACCCCGCGCGGTGGCGTGGGGTGATGGTGGTGTTTCCCGAAAAGAACCCGGCGAAGCCGGGCCACCTTGAGCTATCATCATTAAAATTAGGGTGTCGACCGACGGTTTTGTATCGTGCTGTTGTCGGCCCCTCCCACAGGGAGGAATATAGGCATATACAGGGGCCTGAACGGCGTGACGCCGCCAGTCTCTGCGATGCCAGAAACTATCCTGTCCCGGTGCGGCTGGCAAGATGGGCCGTCATCGTTTTTTGTGATGGTTCTCGCGAATCCCTCTGAAACCCGCTACGCTGCGCGGTTTTACCCGGTGCGCATAAAGTAACCTGTTGATTTTACGGCCACCCGCGCCGCCGCGCCTGACATAAATTCACCCATCCTTCGTCATCTATTGACTTGAAAAATAAGAAATTATTTAATTTTTCCACCGCCTGTTGGCTTCATCCTGAATTTTGTCTAGAGTGAGCGGTCATATTGCTTGTAACATTTGCCGCCGCCAGGCTTCGGCCTTGCGAAATACCTCGACAAAAAAGGACGGTTTTCAGGCATGAACCGCAGACGTTTTATCAAGGCCTCGTTGGCCCTCGCCGCGGCATGCGGCACTCCAGGTCTCGCCACGCTTTTCTCCCGCAACGCCTGGGCGCAGGAGTCCGATATCGCGGACGGCCAGACGCGCGCCTTTGATTTCAGCGTGTTACAGGCTATGGCCGCCGAGCTCTCGCAAAAACCGTGGGGCGGCGCGCCGCGACCGCTGCCCGATACGCTCGCAAAGCTCACCCCGCAGGCCTATAACAGCATCCAGTATGACGCCGGACATTCCCTGTGGAATAACATCGAGGGCCGCCAGCTCGACGTGCAGTTTTTCCACGTCGGCATGGGCTTTCGCCGCCGGGTGCGGATGTTCTCGCTCGATCCGGCGACCCGCCAGGCCCGCGAAGTGCATTTCCGCCCTGAGCTCTTTAACTACCATGACGCGGGCGTCGATACCCGCCAGCTGGAAGGGCAGACCGATCTCGGCTTCGCCGGTTTTCGCGCGTTCAAAGCGCCGGAGCTGGCGCGTCGCGATATCGTCTCTTTCCTCGGCGCGAGCTATTTCCGCGCGGTAGACAGCACCTTCCAGTACGGGCTGTCGGCCCGCGGGCTGGCGGTCGATACGTTTACCGATACGCCGGAAGAGTTCCCGGATTTCACCGCCTTCTGGTTTGAAACCCCGAAAGCGCAGGACACCACGTTTATCGCTTACGCGCTGCTGGACAGCCCGAGCGTGACCGGCGCGTATAAGTTCATCATTCATTGCGAATCGAGCCAGGTGATCATGGAAGTGGAAAACTTCCTGTTCGCGCGCAAAGATATCAAACAGCTCGGCATCGCGCCGATGACCAGTATGTTCAGCTGCGGCAACAACGAACGCCGCATGTGCGACACCATTCACCCGCAAATCCACGACTCCGACCGCCTGGCGATGTGGCGCGGCAACGGCGAGTGGGTGTGCCGCCCGCTCAATAACCCGCAGCGCCTGCAATTTAATGCGTTCGCGGATGAAAACCCGAAAGGGTTTGGCCTGTTGCAGACCGACCATAAATTCGAGAGCTACCAGGACGTCATGGGCTGGTATAACAAGCGCCCGAGCCTGTGGGTGGAGCCGCGCAACCGCTGGGGGAAAGGCACCGTCTCGCTGATGGAAATCCCGACCACCGGGGAAACGCTGGATAACATCGTCTGCTTCTGGCAGCCGGAAAAACCGATCCGCGCCGGGGATAAGCTTAACTTCCAGTATCGTCTCTACTGGAGCGCCGACGCGCCGGTACGCACGCCGCTGGCGCGCGTTTACGCCACCCGCACCGGGATGGGCAGTTTCCCGGAAGGCTGGGCGCCGGGCGAGAACTTCCCGGCGCAGTGGTCGCGCCGCGTCGCCGTGGATTTCGTGGGCGGCGATCTTAAAGGTGCCGCGCCGCGCGGCATCGAGCCGGTGATTACGCTCTCCAGCGGCGAGGCGAAACAGGTAGAGATCCTCTACGTCGAGCCGTTTGACGGCTATCGCATCCAGTTCGACTGGTATCCGACGTCCGACTCCGTCGACCCGGTCGAGATGCGCATGTTCCTGCGCTGTCAGGGCGAGGCCATCAGCGAAACCTGGCTGTGGCAGTATTTCCCGCCCGCGCCGGATAAACGCAAATATGTCGACGATCGGCAGATGCGCTAAACCGCCGCCCGCGAGCCCCGTTTCGACGGGGCTTTTTTATGGGCGCGATGCGCAAAAGACGAGAGACAGGCTGGTGTTTGCGCACAACCCCGCCGATTCCGGCAGTGTTTTTACGCGGCCCGCTGTGATACCTCTAGAGACTTACACACCAGAAGGAGACTCACGTGCAAAACGCCACCAGCGCTACCTTTCAGGACGAGAGGCTTATCGTTAACGACAATCTTGAACTGCATTCTGTTCATGAACGGTTTACCGGGCCGCTGTTCTCACTGGTGCAGCGCAATAAAGACTGGCTGCAAAAATCGATGAACTGGCCGCAATACGTCAACAAAATCGAAGACACGCGCCAAACCATTCAGGGCAACGTGATGTTGCACCATCGCGGCTACGCGAAAATGTTTATGATTTTGCTGGATGGCGAAATGGTGGGCGTGCTGTCGTTTAACCAGATTGAGCCGACCAACAAAACGGGGTATATCGGCTACTGGCTGGATGAGCAGCACCAGGGGCAGGGGATTATCTCCGGCGCGCTGCAAACGATGATGGCGCACTACGCGCAGACCGGCGAGGTGCGGCGTTTTGTCATTAAATGCATCGTCACCAACGAGGCGAGCAACCGCGTGGCGCAGCGCAACGGCTTTACGCTGGAAGGCCGGTTAAAAGAGGCCGAATACCTGAACGGCCAGTTCTACGACCAGCATATCTACGGGCGCATTATCGACGCGGATGCTTAAACCAGGCCCGGAAGGGGCGTGCGCTGAATGTGTTCGTCACCCCCCAGCGTCTTAAAACCGCACAACCGGATGGTTTCGCCAGGCGGCGCTTCGATGATGACGTCATCGTTCACCGTCACGCTGTCTTCAAGGATGACGTCGCCGCTTATCCGCGCCCGTCCGGCGACCGTCACATGGTTATCGAGCCGCACCGGGCCGCCGGTGATCACCGCGTGTTCACCCACGCGCACGTGATGCCCCAGCAGGCAGTTGCCCTCAATAACCGCGTGGCCGGAGACCTGCGAACTGTAGCGCACCGTCGGCGAGGCGTTCTCCTCAACGCCCGCTACCAGCCGGGCGTTGCCATGGATTTTCGCGCAGTCGCACACCCAGACGTCGTTCTCTTCGTTGCCTTCGAGGATCGCGTGTTCAAACACTTCGGCGCGATGCTCGATAAACGCGTGCGTCACCAGCGCGTGACCGTAAATCTGGGCCTGATGCACCACCCGCGAGGCGCTGATCGTGGCGCTGCCGTAAATATGCAGCGCGCTGTCGCTGTCCGCCGTTAAGCCTTTCGCGCCGACCACCAGGCTGTTTTGCATCACCCGCGCGTCGCCGAACAGATGGCATTCGCCGCGCACCACCGAGCACTGCACCATCGCGCGGCCGCTGACGTGCGCGCCGTCGCTGATTTCCGCGGCATCAATCCAGGCATCGTCGCTGATCACCGCGTCATGATGAATCTCGCAGGTCTGGCTGATACGCGCGTTGCCGCGAATTTTCGCGCCGGCGAACACCACGCTGTTGTGGTCATACACCCAGCATGCGCCCTGCTGGCTAAGGTTTTCCTCGCTCTCCACCCAGCCGCCCGGCGTCCCGGCGCTCACGTCGGCGAAATCGCGCAGCGCGATAAGCTGGCGCAGCGTCACGGTGCACGGCTCGCCGTGGCGGGTGTAGCGAAAGACGCGCGTGGCTTCGCTGAGCTGGTATTTATTCATCAGGGTTTCCTTGTCAGAGACGATAAATTAACCGTAGCAAATTTTTACGCGCCGGGAAGGTGATAGCGTTCATGAGGGAAGTTTTATAAAATGCATGCAGAATATATCTTTGCTGCTCGCCGCCTGGCGGCACCGGCAGACACCTTTTAAGGAACCACGATGAACATTCGCGATGAAAATTACTTCACTGAAAAATATGGCCTGACGGCCACACACTCTGATGTCTTAAACGCCGTTAATTATGTCGAGCCGGGCCGCGCGCTGGATCTCGGCTGCGGCAACGGGCGCAACAGCCTTTATCTCGCCGCCCGTGGGTTTGACGTGACCGCGTGGGATAAAAACCCGGCGAGTATCGCGAATCTGGAGCGCATCGCGGCGGCGGAAGGGTTCAGTAACCTGCATATCGCGGTTAAAGATTTAAATACGCTGCGCTTTGACGGGGAGTATGACTTTATTCTCTCCACCGTGGTGATGATGTTTCTTGAGCGCGACACCATTGCAGGGCTTATCGATAATATGCAGCGCTGCACCGCGCCTGGCGGGTATAACCTGATTGTCGCGGCGATGGATACTGACGATTACCCGTGCACCGTTGGGTTTCCGTTTGCGTTCCGCGAAGGGGAACTGCGCCGCTATTATGAAGGCTGGGATCTGATTAAATACAATGAAGATGTCGGTCAGCTTCATAAAACCGACGCCAGCGGCAACCGCATTAGCTTACGTTTTGCGACCATGCTCGCGAAAAAACGTTAATGTGACTGGCTTTTTATGGAGCCGCCCGTAACGCGGCTCCGGATTAATGCCATTAATTTTTTTATATATTTTCATAATTAACATCAGCTTTATTTATTGTTCTAATCCGATTTTATGTCCCGGATCGCTTTTTCCTGTCATGTCGTCGTTTTTATGACTCTTTTTGTGCGCCCGTTTGCTATAAATTCTGTGCTCCCCCAATCACAGGTAACCTTCTATGCACAGCTCATCGGTATTTAAAGCTTCCGGCGTGGCGGCGCTATTGCTGCTGGCCGGCTGTTCCTCCAGCACCACCAAACCTGAACAATATTCCGGCTTCCTGAAAGACTATTCGGGGCTGGAGAAAGCCACCTCAGCCACCGGTAAACCGGTCATGCGCTGGGTCGCGCCGGGCTTCAAACTGAATAACTACGACTCTATCGTTTATAACTCTGTGGTGTATTACCCGGCGCCGAAACCGACCGGGCAGATAACCCAGCCGGTGCTGGACGGCCTGCTGAAATATACCAACGACAAGCTGAAAACCGCGGCGGCAAGCCGTAAGCCGCTGGTGACGACGCCTGGGCCGCGCAGCGTGATTTTCCGGGGGCTATCACCGCCGTCGACAGCAGCAAAGAGGGGCTGCAATTCTATGAAGTGCTGCCGATTGCGCTGGTGGTGGCTGGTACCCAGGTCGCGACAGGCCATCGCACCATGGACACCAGCCTGTTCTTTGAAGGCGAGCTGATTGACGCGGCGACGCAAAAAACGGTCGTCAAAGTGGTGCGTAAAGGCGAGGGGAAAGATCTCAGCAACGAGAAGACGCCGCTGACGGTCGACAACCTCAAACAGGTGATCGACGACATGGCGACCGATGCGCGCATGTTCGATCCCGCGCCGAAATAAACCGAACAGAGGGAGCCTGGCTCCCTCTTTTTTATCCCGCCCGGCGCGCCAGCAGCGCGTAGCTTATCCCGCCCGCTATCAGCCCCCAGAACGCCGACCCCACGCCCAGCAGCGTGACGCCGGACGCCGTCACCAGAAACGTAATCAGCGCCGCGTCGCGGGCGCGTTCATTCGCCAGCGCCTGATGCAGGCTGCCGCCAATGGTGCCGAGCAGCGCCAGCCCGGCGAGCGTTTGCAGCCACGGCAGCGGCAGGGCGGTCATCAGCGCGCCGACGGAGCCGCCGCACACGCCCGCCAGCAGATAAAACACGCCCGCTATTGCCGCCGCCATCCAGCGTTTGTCGCGGTCCGGGTGCGCCTCCGGGCTCTGGCAGATGGCTGCGGTGATGGCAGCGATGCAGATGGAAAAGACGCCGAAGGGCGCAAGGATAAGCGCCAGCAGGCCGGTCGCGACCATCAGCGGCGAGACCGGCACCCGGTAGCCGGAGGCCTGCAGCGTGGCGACGCCCGGCGCGTTCTGCGAGGCCATCGTCACCAGAAAGAAGGGCAGGCCGACGCCGAGCAGCGAAGAGAGGCTGAACGCGGGCGAGACAAACTCCGGCGGCGCGAAGTAAAAATGCAGTGCCGCCGTATTCACTTCGCCCTGTAACAGACAGACCGCCACCCCCGCCAGCAGCGCGGCCACCACGGCGTAGCGCGGCGCGAAGACTTTACAGAGCAGCCAGGCGCCCGTCATGGCGGCGCACAACGCAAAATGCCCCTCCAGCGTGCCGAACGCCTGTAGCCCGAAGCGCAGCAGAATGCCTGCCAGCATCGCGGCGGCAAGGCCCGGCGGGATAATTTTCATCAGGCGGGCGAACAGCCCGGTAGCGCCGCAGATGACGATAAGCGCCGAGGCGAAAATAAAAATGCCGACCGCCTCATGCAGATTGCTTCCCGCAAGCCCTGTCGCCAGCAGCGCCGCGCCGGGCGTCGACCAGGCGGTCAGCACCGGCGCGTGATACCACAGGCTTAGCGCGAGCGTGCTGACGCCCATGCCGATGCCGAGCATGGTCATCCAGCCCGCCGTTTGCGCGGGCGTGGCGCCTGCCGCGGCGGCGGCCTGCCAGATAATGGCGGCAGAGCTGGCGTAGCCCACCAGCACCGCCACAAAGCCCGCAATGACGGCAGGCGCCGGAGGAAGAGAAAAACGCATAAAAACTCCGCTGTGCGTTATAACGTCCACAGACTCTATCATCGTGCGCTATAACGCACAAGGCGCTATACTGGCCACTATTAAAGGAGAGCGTATGGATATTACCGCCCATCTCGCGCAGACGCTGAAAGCGCTGCGCCAGCAGAAAAACTGGAGCCTGACCCAGGCGGCGCAGGAAACCGGCGTGTCGAAAGCGATGCTCGGCCAGATAGAGCGCAACGAATCGAGCCCGACGGTCGCGACGCTGTGGAAAATCGCCACCGGTTTTAACGTGCCGTTTTCAGTGTTTATCACGCCGCCTGCGCCGGGCGCGCGCACGGTGTTTGACGCCCAACAGACGATGCTCGTGGAGCCGCTCTTTCCGTGGGATGAACAGTTGCGCTTCGATATGCTCGCCGTCACGCTCGCGCCCGGCGCGCAGAGCGACTCCACGCCGCATGAAAACGGCGTGACGGAGCATGTGGTGGTGATTGAGGGCGAGCTGGAGCTGCAGACGGACGGCGTCTGGCGGCGGCTCGGCCCCGGCGAAGGGCTGAAGTTTGCCGGCGACAGGCCGCACGCCTATCGCAACGCGACGCCGCTGCCGGTGCGCTTTCATTCGCTGATCCACTACCCGGCGCCATAAAAAAAACCGCAAGCGAGCTTGCGGTCAACGACAATCTACAACGACACGATGAAACTGAGGTGATAGGTCAGGAATACCGCCCCAGCGTATCCCTTGCAGCGCGCCGCGTGAAATAAACCTTTGTGCAATACTTTCCCGTAAAACGGCAAACCCGCGGCGGCGGCGTGAAAGAGTTCCCGAACGCACGGAATGTGACTACAATAGCCGCCTTTCAAATAACGGATAACGACGAATTATGCGCCTGCAATCGCATCACCTTGAACTGCTCAGCCCCGCCCGCGATACCGCTATCGCCCGCGAAGCCATTCTGCACGGCGCAGATGCAGTCTATATCGGCGGCCCCGGTTTCGGCGCCCGCCATAACGCCAGCAACAGCCTCCAGGACATCGCAGACCTGGTGCCGTTCGCCCATCGCTTCGGCGCGAAGGTGTTTATCACCCTCAACACCATTCTGCATGACGACGAGCTGGAGCCGGCCCGTAAGCTTATCGGCCAGCTTTATGACGCGGGCGTCGACGCCCTGATCGTGCAGGACATGGGTATTATGGAGCTGGATATTCCACCCATCGAGCTGCATGCCAGCACCCAGTGCGATATCCGCAGCGTCGAGAAAGCGAAGTTCCTCTCCGACGCCGGTTTCTCGCAAATCGTGCTGGCGCGCGAGCTGAATCTCAATCAGATCCGCGCCATTCATGAAAATACCGACGCCACCATCGAATTCTTTATTCATGGCGCGCTGTGCGTGGCCTATTCAGGCCAGTGCAATATCTCCCACGCCCAGACCGGGCGCAGCGCCAACCGCGGCGACTGCTCGCAGGCTTGCCGTCTGCCGTACACCCTGAAAGACGATCAGGGCCGCGTCGTGGCGTATGAAAAACACCTGCTGTCGATGAAAGACAACGATCAGACCGCCAACCTGGCGGCGCTGATCGACGCAGGCGTGCGCTCCTTCAAGATTGAAGGGCGCTACAAAGACATGAGTTACGTGAAAAACATCACGGCGCACTACCGTCAGATGCTCGATGCGATTATTGAGGATCGCGGCGATCTGGCGCGTTCTTCCGCGGGCAACACGGCGCACTATTTCGTGCCGTCCACCGAGAAGACCTTCCACCGCGGCAGCACCGATTACTTCGTGAACGCCCGTAAGATAGATATCGGCGCGTTCGATACCCCGACGTTTGTCGGTCTGCCGGTCGGCGAAGTGCTGAGCGTCGGCAAAGAGCATCTGGATGTGGAAGCCACCGAGCCGCTGGCGAACGGCGACGGGCTGAACGTCATGATCAAGCGCGACGTCGTGGGCTTTCGCGTCAATGTGGCGGAAAAAACCGGTGAAAACCGCTACCGCGTCTTCCCGAACGAGATGCCGGCGGCGCTGAAAACCCTGCGCCCGCGCCATAAGCTCAACCGCAACCTCGATCACAACTGGCAGCAGGCGCTGCTGAAAACCTCCAGCGAGCGCCGCATCGGGGTGGATATTGAACTCGGCGGCTGGCAGGAACAGCTGATCCTGACGCTAACCAGCGAAGACGGCGTCAGCGTGACGCATACGCTCGACGGGCAGTTCGACGAAGCCAATAACCCGGAAAAAGCGCTGACCAGCCTGAAAGAGGGCCTGGCGAAACTGGGGCAGACTATCTATTTCGCCCGCGACGTGCAGATTACGCTGCCGGGCGCATTGTTTGTGCCTAACAGCCAGCTCAACGCGTTTCGCCGTGAAGCGGTCGAGGCGCTGGATGCCGCGCGCCTGGCGAATTACCAGCGCGGCGCGCGCAAGCCGGTCTCCGTGCCGCCGCCGGTCTACCCGGAAACGCACCTGAGCTTCCTTGCGAACGTCTACAACCATAAGGCGCGTGAATTTTACCAGCGTTATGGCGTGCAGCTTATCGACGCCGCGTATGAGGCGCACGAGGAAAAAGGCGACGTGCCGGTGATGATCACCAAGCACTGCCTGCGCTTTGCCTTTAACCTCTGCCCGAAACAGGCGAAGGGCAACATCAAGAGCTGGAAGGCGACGCCGATGCAGCTGGTGCACGGCGACGAAGTGTTAACGCTACGTTTTGACTGCAAACCCTGTGAAATGCACGTGGTCGGCAAAATCAAAAACCATATCCTGAAAATGCCGCAGCCGGGCAGCGTGGTCGCCTCCATCAGCCCGGAAGATCTGCTGAAAACCCTGCCGAAACGTAAAAACGCCTGATAGATAGCCCATCCCTGAAAGCCAGAGCTTACGCTCTGGCTTTTTTTATCTTCATTCCATACCGCTCAACAAACCCGCACAAACTGGCCGTTCTCCAGGCAATTGCGCCGCTTCGCTTAAAAATAGGGTTGTCAGAACAGTACAAATCAAACTACTGTATATAAACACAGTAAATAACAACATAATGAATGGATGGAGCACGCCATGTTAATGATGCGTCTCTTGCCACAACCTGATGCCGAGGGGTTGCCGCTGTTCCTTGAGAAAGTGGCCTGCGGATTTCCGTCGCCCGCTCAGGATTACGTCGAAAAGCGCGTGAGCCTTGACGCGCACTGCATTGTGCACCCGAACGCCACCTATTTTTTGCGGGCGTCCGGGGAGTCGATGAACGGCGCCGGGATCGAGGATGGCGATTTGCTGGTGGTGGACAGCGCCCTGAAGCCGCAGGAAAACGACATTGTCGTGGCCGCGCTAGAAGGGGAGTTCACCGTCAAAACCCTGCGGCTGCACCCGGTGGCGCAACTGGTGCCGATGAACCCGGATTTCGCGCCGATCCCGCTCGTCGGCGATGCCGACGTGGTGATTTTCGGCGTGGTGACCTGGGTGCTGAAGAAGAGGCGCTGAGATGTACGCGCTGGTCGACGTGAACAGTTTTTATGCCTCCTGCGAGATGGTGTTTCGCCCGGATCTGCGGGATAAACCGGTCGTGGTGCTGAGCAATAACGACGGCTGCGTCATTGCGCGCAGCCGTCAGGCCAAAGCGCTCGGCATCACCATGGCGGAGCCGTATTTCAAACAGCGCGCGCTCTTTGAGCGTCACCGCGTGGCGGTCTTCAGCTCCAATTACGCGTTTTACGCCGACATGAGCAAACGCGTGATGGATATTCTCGAAGAGATGGCGCCGCAGGTGGAGATCTACTCGATCGACGAGGCGTTTGTCGATCTGCGCGGCGTCAGTAATGTGATGTCGCTGACCACGTTTGCTCAGGAGATCCGCGACCGCCTCTGGCGCGAAACCCATCTGCCGGTCGGCGTGGGCATTGCGCCGACCAAAACGCTCGCCAAGCTTGCCAATCTCGCCACCAAAAGGTGGCCAAAATCGGGCGCGGTGGTCGATCTCTCCGATCCGGCCCGGCTGCGCAGGGCGCTGGCGCATTTTAAGGTGGAGGATGTCTGGGGCGTCGGGCGCAGGCTCAGCAAAAAGCTGACGGCGATGGGCATTGAGACCGCGTTTGATCTCGCCAACAGCCCGGCGTGGGTGATCCGCAAAAATTTCAACGTGGTGCTGGAGCGCACCGTGCGGGAACTGCGCGGCGAACCCTGTCTGGCGATGGATGAATTTGTCGCGGCGAAACAGCAGATCGTGTGCAGTCGTTCGTTTGGCTACCGGGTCACGGATTATCAGGATATGCGTCAGGCGGTCTGCGCCTGGGCCGAGCGGGCCGCGGAAAAGCTGCGTCAGGAGCATCAGTTCTGCCGCCAGGTGGCGGTGTTTATCCGCACCAGCCCGCATGACGAGCCGGACGACCGCTACAGCAATCAGGCGCTCTGCCAGGCGCTGACGCCCACCAACGACACCCGCGAGATCGTGCGGCTGGCGGTAAGCGCGCTGGACGCCATCTGGCGCGAAGGGTATCGCTACATCAAAGCGGGCGTCATGCTGGGGGATTTTTTCAGTCAGGGCGTGGCGCAGCTTAATCTTTTCGACGAGCACCCGCCGCAGCCCAACAGCGCGCCGCTGATGCATCTGCTTGATGAATATAATCGCTCAGGCCGGGGAAAGCTCTGGTTCGCAGGCCAGGGGATCGTAAAACCCTGGGCGATGAAGCGCGACTTTCTCTCGCCCGGCTACACCACACGTTTCAGCGAGCTGCCGCGCGCGAGTTTGTGGTGAGGGTAGCTGGCGCGAAGCAGCATCCGGCATCGTAAGGCTCACAGGTTAAGGTGTTTCTGAACGTCGTAATAAACTCAGCACCGCTCTGTCAGTTCGAATTCCTCAAACATCAGCGGCATGTCGGGAGAGAAACAGCTGGCGCGGGTGAAAAACGCTTCATGCTCATTGCGCCAGTAAGCGAGGCTTAAATCGCCTTCGCCTTCCAGAGCGGCGAGCTGTTCGGTGACGTCGCAGAAGTTCACCAGACGCAGCGTGTGGGTGCGGATAACGCACAGCGGCTCGCCCGCGCCGTTGAGAATAATATGATAATCGCCCGGCAGGGTCGGGTCGGCATCCTGCCGCCAGGCGTGATAATCGCTGCAGGTGGCGCGTTTGGCGCCGTGCGCCACCAGCGCGCCCAGCTCGTCCGCCATGTGCGGTGAGTCGCCAAAGCCCCAGGCCCGCGCGCCGGGATATTTCTGTTGCAGCTCGTCTACGGTCATTCTGATACTTCCCTGTTAAATTAATGTAAGAAAATAGCATATCGTGAAAATAGAAAGCCAGCTAATGATTATTTAATCGTCTCGTGTGATTAATTAAGCTGGCCGGTAAAATAAGACGCTGTTTTTTCCCCATTAAAGCAGTTAATCGTGCCGTAAAGTAGTGTAAACGAGTTGAGAAAAGTCTAACGGCATGGTTTAATTCGGGCGTGTTTGACTACCGAGGCCAATTTTGATCCGCAACGACGAGAAGCAAGACCGCGGATAAATTGAAAGATTATGGACAACCTGTTCAATTGTTTTATTGCACTGTTTTACGTTTTTTCCAGCCCTTTCCCATCCAGCCTTCTTTGCGGTGAACAGCACTGGCGCACAGCGCTTTAGTCAGCCTCTCTCTTTAATTTCGTTTCAGGCCATGCTTGTACGCCTGTCGCTATTTTAGTCATTTTTAATGACGCGTATTTACGCGCCATCAAACAGGCCTGTGTATTTTTTCAGGCGGGAGAGAGACCATGTTTTACTGGATTTTATTAGCATTAGCGATCGTGTCAGAAATTACCGGGACGCTGGCATTAAAATGGGCAAGCGTAGGCGGTGGCCACGCCGGATTTATTTTAATGCTGGTGATGATTTCCCTTTCTTATATTTTGCTGTCTTTTTCGATTAAGCGCATTGCGCTGGGCGTGGCATACGCTCTGTGGGAAGGTATCGGGATTGTTTTAATTACGCTCTTTAGCGTGCTGCTGTTTAACGAAACCCTGACGCTGCAAAAAGCGCTGGGTCTGCTGGTGTTAATTGCCGGGATTTTGCTGATCAAAACCGGCACCCGCACCGTAACCCGCAAAGCAGAGGTGCGTCATGTCGCAGGTTGAGTTACAGCATATTCTCTGGCTGCTGCTGGCTATCGTCCTCGAAATTGTCGCCAATATCTGGCTGAAGTTTTCTGACGGTTTTCGCCGTCCGGTGTATGGCGTGGCGTCGCTCGCGGCCGTACTGGCCGCCTTCAGCGCGCTGGGGCAGGCGGTGGAAGGCATCGACCTGGCGGTGGCGTACGCGCTGTGGGGCGGTTTCGGGATCGCTGCGACGGTAGCGGCAGGCTGGATAATGTTCGGCCAGCGTCTTAACCGCAAAGGCTGGGCGGGGCTTGGGCTGCTGCTGGTGGGGATGGTGATCATCAAGCTGGCGTAAGCCGTAAAGAAAGAGAAAGGGGCGCTGAGCGCCCCTTTTTTTATTCGCTCGCCAGCGCTTCGAGGCGCTCGCGAAAACCGGTCACTGAAATCGCGCGGTTATCGGCGCGCCAGCGGTCTTTGGCGGCGGGGGCCGAGCTCTGTACGCCAATCAACTGCCAGCCGGTGTCGGTGTGCAGCATCAGCGGCGAGCCGCTGTCGCCGGGCAGCGTATCGCACTGGTGCGCCAGCACGTTGCGCTGCGCCCAGCCGGTGATAAGACAATCCTGATGGCTGTAGAGCGCGTCGAGATGATCTTCCGGGTAGCCGGACTGCGTCACACGCCGTCCGGTGGCCTTCAGCGCGCGGTTCAGGGCCGCGCGATCGCCTTCGAACAGCGGCAACGGCGTCAGGCCCGAGGGCGGATTACGCAGGATAATCAACCCGAAATCTTCAGGCGCGGCGGAAGACGGCACAATCCAGCCTTCGCCGTCGGCTTTCAGCTTATGTCCGAGCGACGGCGACACGCGTCCTTCAATGCTGTGAATTTCGTAGCGCCACTTACCTTTTTGGGCAACAAAACGCAGCGCGACCGCGCGATCGGGCGCGCCGTCCGGCGGTGAGAGCAGACAGTGCCCGGCGGTTAGCGCCAGATGCGGGGAGATAAGCGTGGCGGTACACAGGTTGCCGCTCTCGGTTTCGAGCTGCCCGATGGCGTCCCAGGGAGAAGCGGCGGCGTCCGGTACGGGCGTGCGGTCATCGTGGCCAAAAAAGAGAGTCTGGACGTCACTGGCCGCTTCGGCCGCGTCATCGCCCTCGTCGGCGTGCGTAATAAAAGCAGGTAATAATAGCGATCCCAGTAACAAGAAAACGGTTTTGCGCATATCACTCTCTGGTGGGGCAATTATGATTATTAAAGTAACCCTGTGAGGTAACTATAGACGTGACGCGAGCAAAGTGAGAATAAAATCAGCGTGCTAGCGACGTTTACCAGTAAAAAAAGATCGTCAGCGCGCCACATAACAGCAGTAACGTCAGGATTATCTCAAACTGATAACGGCGGATCATGTCGGGCCTCCGGAAACGCAGCCCGCGCGTCCGGCGCAACGGCGACGCGCGTGCCTGAGCGCGCAGGCCTGACAAAAGCGGCGAAGAAAAACGGCGGGGCGTGAAGGGACTATAACGGCGCGACGGGGCGGGCGTCCGTAGGTGATTAGTATCGGCGTGTAACGGAATGTACACACCGGGCGCGCGGCCCGGTGTGTACAACGGCGTCAGAGGTAGCGCGCCGTCAGGTGATCGCGGAAATAACGCGGGTTGAGATCGTCGCCGGTGGCGTTAATCATCAGCTGCGAGGTGGTAAAGCGGCTGCCGTGCTGCCATACCGACTGGCGCAGCCAGTCGAACAGCGCGCGCAGATCGCCCGCGGCAATCGAGGCATCCAGGTTCGGCAGCGCCTGGCGCGCAGCGTGGAAAAGCTGAGCGGCATACATCGCGCCGAGCGTGTACGACGGGAAGTAGCCAAAGCCGCCATCCGTCCAGTGGATATCCTGCATACAGCCGTCGCGGTAGTTGCCGGTGGTGGAAATCCCCAGCCACTGCTGCATTTTCTCATCCCACAGGGCCGGGATGTCGTCCACCTCGATATCGCCGTCGATCAGCGCACGCTCAATCTCATAGCGCAGCACCACGTGGGCCGGATAGCTCACCTCATCAGCATCGACGCGGATAAAACCCGGCTTCACGCGCTGGTTCCAGGCCAGATAGTTCTCTTCCTCAAACGCCGGTTGCTGACCGAAACGTGAGACCACCTGCGGCAGCAACAGCTTCAGGAATGGACGGCTGCGCCCGAGCTGCATCTCGAAAAACAGGCTCTGGGATTCATGGATAGCAGTAGAGCGAGCCAGCGCCACCGGCTGGCCCGGCCATTCGCGCGGCAGGTTTTGTTCGTAGCGGGCGTGGCCGGTTTCGTGGATCACGCCAAACAGCGCGCTGAAGAGTTCGTTTTCATCATAGCGCGTGGTGATGCGCACATCTTCCGGCACGCCGCCGCAGAACGGGTGCGCGCTGACGTCCAGCCTGCCGCCGTCGAAATCAAAGCCGAGCAGGCGCATGGCTTCAAGCCCCAGCTCGCGCTGCTGCGCCACCGGGAACGGCCCCTGCGGCGCGGTGAGTTCGGTGCGCTCCTGTTTTTCCACCGCGCGGGCGAGGAGATCCGGCAGCCAGCCGCGCAGATCGCCAAACAGCGTATCGAGGCGCGCACTGGTCATGTCTGGTTCAAAGATATCGAGCAGCGCATCGTAGCGCGAACAGCCTTTGGCTTCCGCGCGGATGGCGGCCTCTTCACGGCTCAGCTTTACCACCTCTTTGAGGTTTTCCGAGAAGCCGTCCCAGTCGTTGGCCGGACGCTGGCTGCGCCAGGCGTGTTCGCAGCGGCTGCCCGCGAGCGATTTGGCCTCGACCAGCGCTTCGGGCAGCAAGGCGGCCTGCTGGTAATGGCGCTGCATTTCGCGCAGGTTCGCCTGTTCGAGATCGTTTAAGTCTTCCTGCTCCGCGCCGCGCAGCCACTCAGCCATTTTTTTATCAGTCAGGATCTGATGCTGCAGCACGCTCAGTTCCGCCAGGGCTTCGCCGCGCGCGCGGCTGCCGCCCGGCGGCATCATGGCGAACATATCCCAGCTTGCGATAGCTGAGAGATGAGAGAAGCGGGAAAGCCGCAGGAACGTGCGGCTAAGCTGTTGATAGTTTTTGTTTTCCATAAGGCCTCGTGACGTTGTCGGCAAGCTGAAAAGGTAGCACTAACCCTGACGAAACACGAGGCCTGGCGGGCGATTAGCGGACGCGGCGATGCAAACCGCTGCCGACCAGCAGCGCCAGCACCAGCAGCAGCGCGATAAACCCGCCGACGCCGTTCCAGCCGTAGCGGTGCCAGAACAGCCCGCCGAGCGTGCCCGCAACGCTTGAGCCTAAGTAATAGCTGAACAGATAGAGCGAGGACGCCTGGCCTTTGGCGCGCCGCGCCCGCGGGCCAATCCAGCTGCTGGCGACGGAGTGAGCGGCGAAGAATCCGGCGGAGAAAAGCAGCATACCCGCGAAAATCAGCCACAGGGATGAGAACAGTGTGAGCAGCAAGCCGCACAGCATGATGCCGGTAAAGCCGAGCATCACCGGGCCGCGCCCGAAGCGCGCGGTCATCGCGCCCGCTTTCGGCGAACTCCAGGTGCCGGTGAGATAAGCGACCGACAGCAGGCCCACCGCCGCCTGGCTTAAGTGCCAGGGCGAGAGCATCAGCCGGTAGCCGATGTAGTTAAACAGCGTCACAAACGCGCCCATCAGCAGAAAACCTTCGGCGAACAGCAGCGGCAGGCCGTCGTCGCGCCAGTGCAGGCGAAAGTTAATCAGCAGCGTGCGCGGACGTAGCGACGAGGCGCGAAAATGACGCGAGGCCGGGAGGATTTTCCAGAACATCAGCGCCGCCGCCAGCGCAAAGCAGCCGATAAAGGCCATCGCCACGCGCCAGCTGAAGAAATCGGTGATAACCCCGGTCAGCAGACGGCCGCTCATCCCGCCAATCGAGTTGCCGCTGATGTAGAGACCCATTGAGAACGCTACCATGCTGGGGTGGATCTCTTCGGAAAGATAGGTCATGCCGACGGCCGCCACGCCGCTCAGCGACAGCCCAATCAGCGCGCGCATCAGCAGAATGCCGTGCCAGCTGTGCATCATGGTGGCGAGCAGGGTGCAGATGGAAGCCAGCAGCAGGGCGGTGACCATTACATTTTTGCGCCCAATAGCGTCGGAGAGCGGCCCGGTGAACAGCAGCCCCACAGCCAGCATTCCCGTTGAAACCGAAAGCGAAATACTGCTGGCGGCGGGCGTGACGCCAAATTCCTGCGACAACACCGGGAGAATGGGCTGTACGCAATACAGCAGGGCGAACGTGGCGAGACCGGCGGAGAAGAGCGCGAGCGTGACGCGCATAAAAGCGGGCGTGCCGCGTTTGATGTACGTTACCGGCGCGGCAATCACAGCATCGTCAGCTGCCTGCGCCGGGGCGGCGCTGACGGTAGGGGTACGACTCACAGCATATCCTTACGTAATATCCCCGCGATTGCTGGCTGCGGGTGAGGCACACACGAAGAGTAGAAAGCGGCGAATCATCTGTCTAATATATTAATAATCTCAAATAATACGTATTAAATATGAATATCGAACTGCGTCATCTTCGCTACTTCGTGGCGGTGGCCGAGGAGCTGCATTTTGGCCGCGCCGCCGCCCGGCTGAATATCTCCCAGCCGCCGTTAAGCCAGCAGATCCAGGCGCTGGAAGCCCAGACCGGCGCACGGCTGCTGGCCCGCACCAACCGCAGCGTCAGCCTCACGGCGGCGGGCCGGCAGTTTCTCGCCGACAGCCGCCAGATTTTAAGCGAGGTCGAGGCCGCGGCGGTGCGCGCCGCGCGGCTGCATAACGGCGAGACCGGCGAGCTGCGCATCGGTTTTACCTCGTCGGCGCCGTTTATCCGCGCCATTTCCGATACGCTCTCCGTGTTTCGTCGTCGCTACCCGGATGTGCATTTGCAGACGCTTGAGATCAACACCCGTTCGCAGATAGCCCCGCTGACCGAAGGGCGGCTCGATGTGGGGCTGCTGCGCAATACGCCGCTGCCGGAGACGCTCGCCTGGCAACTGGTGCTGCGCGAGCCGCTGCTGGCGCTGATCCCCTGCGATCATCCGCTCGCCGCGCGCGAGGCGGTGTCATTAAGCGAGCTGGCGGGCGAACCGTTCGTCTTTTTCGATCCTCACGTCGGCACCGGGCTGTACGACGATATTCTCGGGCTGCTGCATCGTTACGGCGTACAGCCGCGCATCACGCAGGAGGTGGGCGAGGCGATGACGATTATCGGGCTGGTGGCGGCGGGGCTTGGCGTGTCGATTCTTCCGGCGTCGTTTCAGCGCGTGCGGCTGGAGGAGATGCGCTGGGTCAGGCTGCAGGAACCAGACGCGATTTCGGAAATGTGGCTGGTCTGGGCGCGCTATCGGGAGCAAAGCGCCGCGGCACAGCGTTTCATTTCTCTGCTTAATGGGGCGGCGCAGAGGCCGGAAACAGCGGCGAATCCCCGTAAAAATGTGCGGTAAATCACAAGGCTAAGTAAAAATTTGACGCGCCCTGGCGAAGTGATTCACCATAGCCGAATGTTTATTTCGAAGCGCGAAAATAAGGGAGTGGAACGTGGTTGCTGACAGTCAACCGGGCCATATCGATCAGATAAAACAGACCAATGCGGGCGCCGTGTATCGCCTGATTGATCAGCTTGGCCCGGTATCACGTATCGATCTTTCCAGACTGGCGCAACTCGCCCCGGCCAGCATTACCAAAATCGTGCGCGAAATGCTTGAGGCGCATCTGGTTCAGGAAACGGAAATCCAGGAGCCGGGCAGCCGTGGGCGACCGGCGGTAGGGCTGGCGGTGGAAACCGACGCCTGGCACTACCTGTCGGTGCGCATTAACCGCGGCGAAATCAACCTGGCGCTGCGCGATCTCAGCAGCAAACTGGTGGTGGAAGAGCAGCTCGACCTGCCGTTGCAGGACGCCCGCCCGCTGCTCGATCGCATTATCGACCATATCGATCGCTTTTTTATCCGCCATCAGCGCCAGCTGGAGCGGCTGACCGCCATCGCCATTACGCTGCCTGGCGTGATTGATACCGAACACGGGCTGGTGCGCCAGATGCCGTTTTACGATATTACGGATATGCCGCTCGGCGCGGCGCTGGAGGCTCATACCGGCGTGCCGGTGTTCGTCCAGCACGACATCAGCGCCTGGACGATGGCCGAGGGGCTGTTCGGCGCCTCGCGCGGCGCGCGCGACGTGATTCAGGTGGTTATCGATCATAACGTCGGCGCGGGCGTCATCACCGATGGCCGCCTGCTACACGCGGGCAGCAGCAGCCTGGTGGAGATTGGCCACACTCAGGTCGATCCTTACGGTAAGCGCTGCTACTGCGGCAATCACGGCTGTCTGGAAACCATCGCCAGCGTCGACAGCGTGCTGGAGCTTGCCCAGCAGCGAATGAACCAGTCGATGGGCTCGATGCTGCACGGCCAGCCGCTCGGCGTGGAATCGCTGTGCGACGCGGCGCTGGCGGGCGATCTGCTGGCGCGCGACATTATTCTCGGCGTCGGGGTTAACGTCGGGCGCATTCTCGCCATTATGGTCAATCTGTTTAATCCACAAAAAATTCTGATTGGTTCGCCGCTTAACCGGGCGTCCGATATTCTCTTCCCGGCGATTGCTGACGCCGTTCGCCAGCAGTCGCTGCCCGCCTACAGCCGGAACATCAGCGTGGAAAGCACTCAGTTCTCAAACCGCGGCACGATGGCCGGGGCGGCGCTGGTGAAAGACGCGATGTATAACGGTTCGTTGTTGATTCGCCTGTTGCAGGGCTGACAACTTTTCTCTGATCCACTAAAAATTGCGCTATCTCAAGCTGACCCTGAAAGTCTTCTTTTAGACTTTTGCCACTGGATCATTCTCTTTAACACAATGGCAGATGGAGTCAGCGATGCTTAAGCGCGTCTTTATTACCGGTACAGATACCGCCGTCGGAAAAACGGTGGTGTCCCGCGCCCTGTTACAGGCGCTGGCCGCCACCGGCAAGCGCGTGGTGGGCTATAAGCCGGTGGCGAAAGGAAGCAAAATCACGCCGGAGGGGCTGCGGAACAAAGATGCCCTGGTGCTGCAAAGCGTGTCCACCCTGACGCTGCCGTATGAGGCTATCAATCCCATCGCGTTCAGCGAAGAAGAGAGCAGCGTGGCGCACAGCTGCGCCATTAACTATTCGCTGCTGTCAAACGGCCTCGCGCAGCTGTGTGAACAGGCGGATCACGTCGTGGTGGAAGGCACCGGCGGCTGGCGCAGCCTGATGAACGATTTACGCCCGCTCTCCGACTGGGTGGTGCAGGAGCAATTACCGGTGCTGATGGTGGTCGGCATTCAGGAAGGGTGTCTGAACCATGCGCTGTTAACCGCACAGGCGATTGCGAGCGACGGCCTGCCGCTGGTGGGTTGGGTGGCGAACCGTATCAATCCGGGGCTGGCGCATTACGCCGAAATTATCGAGGTGTTAAGCCAGAAATTGCCTGCGCCGCTTATCGGTGAATTACCGTATCTGCCGCGCGCCGAGCAGCGCGAGCTGGCGAAGTGGGTGGATGTGACGCGGCTTGGCGCGCCCGATCCGTTGCGCGCCGCGGTGTGAGTGGTTTTATGGCGGGTGCGCTGCGCTTACTCACCCTACGGAACCAACGGTGAGGGAATAATGTAGGGCGGGTAAGCGCAGCGCACCCGCCGTTTTACCTACGACTTTGCCGTTTTACATGCGCACCCGTCGTGTTACTTATCCCTCGTGAATATTGAGCGCCCGTCGCGTGCGGCCGGAGCTGAGATAATCGGCGATATAATCCTGCGAAATCTCGCCGCTGTAGCGGCCCTCTTCATCCACGATCGGCATCCAGACCGTGTTGTGCTCGTAAAGGCGCGATAACACCACGCGCAGATTATCTTCCGCTTTGCCGGTCACCCGGAACGGATGGGCGATATCGGCGCAGACGCCTGTCGCGCCACGCGCTTCACGGCGTTTTACAAACCCCAGCGGCTTCTCGTTTTCATCCACCACCGTCACGGAACGCATATCGTTGTCGTCCATCAGCGCGAACGCCTGCGCAAGCGGCGTCGAAGTGCGTACCGTAATGGTCGGCTGTTTGTCGGTCACATCGCCCGCCTGGATCAGCAGCAGGCGTTTCAGCGTGCGATCCTGGCCCACGAAAGAGCCGACAAACTCGTTGGCCGGTTTCGCGAGCAGCTCGTCGGGGCTGGCGCACTGAATGATTTTCCCCTGGCGGAACACCGCAATGCGATCGCCAAGCTTCAGGGCTTCGTCGATGTCATGGCTCACCAGCATCACCGTTTTCTTCAGCTGACGCTGCATCTCCAGGAACTGGTTCTGGATGACCTCGCGGTTAATCGGGTCGACCGCGCCGAACGGTTCATCCATCAGCAGCACCGGTGGATCCGCCGCCAGCGCGCGGATAACGCCGATACGCTGCTGCTGACCGCCGGACATCTCTTTCGGGTAGCGGCTCAGGAAGCGTTTTGGATCCAGCGCCACCATCGCCATCAGCTCGGTCGCGCGCTCCTTGCAGCGCGCTTTATCCCAGCCCAGCATCCGCGGCACCACGGTGATGTTTTCTTCAATGGTCATATTCGGGAACAGACCAATCTGCTGGATGACGTAGCCGATATTGCGGCGCAGCGTGACGGTATCGAGATCGGTCGTGTCTTCTCCGTTAATGAAAATCTTGCCCCCGGAGGGCGCTATCAGCCGGTTAATCATCTTCAGCGTCGTGGTCTTGCCGCAGCCCGACGGACCGAGCAGCACGCACATTTCGCCTTCCGGCACGTTCAGGTTGACGTTATCGACGGCGTTAAACGTCTGGCCGTTCTTCTGCACAAACTGTTTGGTGAGGTTTTCAAGTTTAATCATTAGCGGATCCCCTTAGGCGTCAGCACAACCTGCAAGCGGTGCAGTAACCAGTCCAGAATAATGGCCAGTAAACAGATCATCAGCGCACCGGCGATAAGCATACGAATGTCGCTCCCGCCAATGCCGTTAAGCAGCAGTAACCCCAGACCGCCTGCGCCGATAACGGCGGCGATCGCCATCACACCGATATTCATCACGACGGCAGTGCGGATGCCGCCGAAAATCACCGGCAGCGCCATCGGGATTTCCACCCAGCGCAGGCGCTGCCAGAACGTCATGCCGATACCGCGACCGGCTTCGCGAAGCCCCGGCGGCAGGCTGTCGAGCGCGGTGTGGGTGTTACGCACAATCGGCAGCAGCGAATAGAGAAATACGGCGGTGATGGCGGGCAGGGCGCCGATGCCCTGACCTATCAGCGAGAAAAGCGGGATCATCAGCCCGAACAGGGCGATAGACGGAATGGTCAGCACCAGCGTCGCCAGCCCAAGCACCGGCGTGGCGAGCCATTTGTGGCGCACAATCAGAATGCCGAGCGGCACGCCGATAATAATCGCCAGGCCCACCGCCAGCAGCACCAGCCACAGATGCTGGAACGTGAGGCTCGCCAGGAAACCGGCGTTATCGATCATATAGTGAATGGTCTCCATCATCCCTCCTTAAAGCAGGCCTTTGTCGCGCAGGAAGTCGCGGGCGACCTGTTGCGGCGTCTGGTGATCGATATCCACCTTCGCGTTAAGCGTGGTGATAGTGTCATTATCCATCAGGCCGGAGATCGTATTCAGCGCGTCCTCAAGCCCCGGATTCGCCGCCAGCGTATCCTTGCGCACCACCGGCGTGACGGCATAACTCGGGAAAAAGCCCTTGTCATCTTCCAGCACTTTTAAATCGAACCCTTTCACGCGCCCGTCGGTGGCGTAAACCAGGCCCGCGTCCACAAAGCCATCGCGGATAGCGTTATAGACCAGCCCCGGATCCATCTGACGGATCTGCGGGCGGTCGAGCGGCATGTTGTACGCCTGTTGCAGCGGCTTCATGCCGTCGCTGCGCCCGTAAAACTCCAGATCGAGCGCCAGCATCCAGTTCTTGTCCGGATCGGTTTTGCGCACCTGTTCGATTTTCTCCGCCAGTTGCGAGATCGTCGAAATATGCTCCTCTTCGGCGCGCTTACGCTGCATCGCGAACGCATAGGTGTTATTCATGCTGGCGGGTTTCAGCCATACCAGGCCGAGCTTCGCGTCGAGTTGTTTCACCGTGTTATAGGTTTCCTCGGGCGTCATCCGCTTGTTGATATGGTTGAAGATAATCAGCGACGTGCCGGTGTACTCCCAGGTCATATCCACCTGTTTGTTGATCATGGCGTTGCGTGAAATCACCGTGGCGATATTGGTGCGCGGCTCCACCTGAAAGCCTTTCTTTTGCAGGTACAGCACCGTCATGGCGGAGAGAATATGTTGCTCGGTAAAGCTCTTGGTGGTCAGCACCAGCGGCGCGGCCTGAACGGTCGTTGTTGCCAGCAGCAGGCCAGCGGCGGCAATGGTCAGCCAGCGATTCAGCAGGGTCATCGGAAGCTCCTTATCATCAGGCGGTATGCGGACTGAGCACGCGGCCCAGCGCGGCGAGCGCCATATCCAGAATCAGCGCGAACAATGCCGTCGCGGCGGCGCCAAGAATGAGCGTCGGGAAATCGTTCAGGTAGATGCCCGGGAAAATCAGTTCGCCGAAGCTGCTGGCGCCGATAAGAAAGGCGAGCGGCGCGGTGCCGACGTTAATGGCGGTGGCGATGCGAATGCCCGAGAGCATCACCGGCCAGGCGTTCGGCAGCTCCACCTGCCATAGCCGCTGGCCTTTGGTCATGCCGATGCCGTTGGCCGCTTCAATCAGCGACCCCGGCACCGAGCAAAGCCCGGCGTAGGTGTTACGCACAATCGGCAACAGAGAGGCGAGGAACAGCGCCACGATAGCCGGTTTATCGCCGATGCCAACAACCACCATCGCCAGCGCCAGTACCGCCAGCGGCGGCAGGGTATTGCCGACGTTAAAGATCTGCATCGCGTATTCCGCAAAGCGGCGCGCGGCCGGGCGGCTTAAGAGAATGCCGCTCGGGATACCGACGGCGAGCGCCAGCGCCATGGAGCTGAACACCAGAATCAGATGCTGTTTACCCAGATAAAGCAGGTCTTCGCGGCGGGCGGCGATGGTTTGAGGGCCGATGCCCCAGACCAGCAATCCGATGACCACCGCGAGTCCGGCCAGCGCCCCGATGGCGCGTAAACTCAGTGAGGCTTTCTGCATGAGGCGTTGTCTCCCTGGTGCACGTTTTATGGCGATGAGGATCGCCTGTTGTTATGCCGTGTGTCGGCAGGGTGTATTGAGCTATAGCAACCGGGCGGGAAGGATTCCACATGAGGTAACGTTTAGCCGATCAATGATTTACCCCGGAAATTAACGGTTTCCCCTTATCCCGCCTCGCTTGAGCGGCCCGACAGAGAATTATCTTAAAAGCGAAGGAGAATAAGTGACACCGTAACAAAAGAGACCGCTGCGGTGAAAAAATCCCGGCGTAGCGCGCAGTTATGGTAGGGTCGGAAAAAACCGAAACCAGAAGACGGAACGTAAAACGATGGGGCTGTTGATAAAAGCGCTGCTCGGCGCGGCTGTCGTGGTGCTGATAGGGATGCTGTCGAAAACGAAAAACTATTACCTCGCCGGGCTGATCCCGCTCTTTCCGACCTTCGCGCTGATTGCCCACTATATCGTCGTCACCGGGCGCGGCGTGGAGGCGCTGCGCACGACGGTGATTTTCGGGATGTGGGCCATCATTCCTTACTTTGTCTATCTGGCCTCGCTGTGGGTGCTAAGCGGGATGGTCAAAGTGCCCCTGGCGCTCGGCGGCGCGGTGGCGTGCTGGTGCCTGAGCGCCTGGCTGTTAATCGCGTTGTGGGGCCGCTTTCACTAACGGTAAAGCGGTTTTTGCGAAACCGGCATCAGCAGCGCGCTGCGCCAGTGGGCAAGCGTCGCGCGGGTCAGCCCACCCAGCGCCACGTAAAACGGATGCTGCGCCTGCGCGCAGAAGACCTCCAGAAAACGCGGCGCGAACGGCAGCAGATGCCAGGCCAGCAGCTCGTCCAGCTCACGGGTTTTTCCCTGCTCCGCGAGCCAGGCGGCCAGCAGCAACAGCAGACCGATATGATCCGCAGGCTCCTGAAGCGGCGTTTCAAAAGCGATGGCGTTCTCACGCAGCCAGCCCTGCAATGCAAGCGTGGAGTCGCCAAACAGGACCGACTCGCGATCGAGCCAGACCGATCCCCAGGGCGGCGCCGGCAGCGCGTGCGGACCGATGAAAAGCCGCTGCCACGCCTGCGCCAGCGTTTCGTCCCCGGCGTAGCGCGCGCGAAACCCTGCCACGCATGCGGCATCGAACGCACAGGGCCATTCCCGCTCCCAGCCTGGCGCGCGCAGCGCGTCAACAATGGCGCGCGCCTCGGGAGCCTCCGGCGAGTAATAAAAGAGCGCCCCCAGAATGCGGGCGCTACAGGCGATATCCGTTAATTTCTGTTCCACTGCGTCACTGTCCTGAAAAAGCCGGGCGGCGGGGCCGCCCGGAGATTATCCCGCAACGGCCATGCCGACCGTCATATGCAGACCATAAAAGAGGCCGCGGCCGATAAGCTCGCCCACCAGCACCAGCGCAAACCCCGCCGCCAGCCCCCACGGGCGCGGCGGCACGCGGCGCGCCAGCGGGCAGAGCCAGCAGCCGATGCCGAGCGCCAGCAACACCATGCGCCACGCCTGCCAGAAGCCGTAATCCGGCAGCAGGGCGCTCGCCTGTTGGACGGAGCTGTGAATGCCCGCAAGACCCGCGCTCTGCATCAGCGCCGCCGCCAGGCTTACCGCCAGCGCGAGCACGCACACCACCGCGAACGCCCGCGGGCCAGCAACGCCCGCGCCCGCCAGCAGGAGCGCGCCGAGCAGCGGCCCGCCGAGGAATGCCGTCAGGAAAAAGCCGAGCGTGGTGTAGCCGTTATGCCAGGTCGGCACCGTGTTTATCTGATACACACGGGTCATCGCGAAAATAAACAGCACGCCGAGCGCCATCGCCACGATGAGCCAGATTTTCCCGAGCGTCTGCGGCATTTTCCCGAGCGCCGCCACCAGCCACCACAGCCCGCCGACCGCGAAAAACAGCGATCCGCTGGCGATTTCATTACTGAGCGGCGAGTGGCCGAGACGGTTCAGGGAATTAAACGCGCGCAGCGGCGAGCCGAGATGCATCACCGAGGCGAGAAACGCGATACCCATTAAAACCCACAGAAAAAACATGGCGCGCACAATGCGCGTGCGTTCATCCTGACTGCCAGCAAACCACGCCAGCCCGGTGACGATAAGCCCGCCCGCCACGCACTGGCCGAGCACGGTGAATAACACCAGCGGCCATTCATGCCATCCGCTTCCCATTTCAGACCTCCTTCGGATTCGCCAGTTTGCCGGTGGTGTCACCGGTCGGGCGGCTGTTTGCATTGGGTTTAATCACGATATTCGGGCGGGTAAAGTGCGCGGCGGGCAGCGGCGCGACCTGCGCCAGCGAACCGTACTTTTTACGCAGCTCCTCAATCGGCGCCATATCCAGCGCGCGCAGCGGGCAGGATTCGACGCAAATCGGTTTTTTGCCCTCAGCGAGGCGTTCATAGCAGCCGTCGCATTTGGTCATATGCCCTTTGGCCGCGTTGTATTGCGGCGCGCCGTACGGACAGGCCATATGGCAGTAGCGACAGCCGATACAGACGTCTTCATTCACCACCACAAAGCCGTCTTCGCGCTTGTGCATCGCGCCGCTCGGGCACACTTTGGTGCAGGCCGGATCCTCACAGTGGTTACAGGCTATTGAGAGGTAATAGGCAAAGACGTTTTGATGCCAGACGCCGTTATCTTCCTGCCAGTCGCCGCCTGCGTATTCATAGATGCGGCGAAAGCTGACATCAGGGGTGAGATCTTTGTAATCCTTGCACGCCAGCTCGCAGGTTTTACACCCGGTGCAGCGGCTGGAATCGATATAAAAGCCATATTGTGTGGTCATCAGGACTCCTTAAACCCTGGCAAGCTGAACTAAATTGCTGTGAGACGGATTACCTTTCGCCAGCGGCGACGGCCGTTGGGTGGTCAGTACATTAATAGAGCCGGCGTGATCGACGCCCTGCGCGTCAGGCTGGTACCACGCGCCTTCGCCCAGCGCCACGACGCCCGGCATAATGCGCGGCGTCACTTTCGCCTCGATGCGCGCTTCGCCGCGCGCGTTCCAGACCCGCACCGGGTCGCCATCGTGTATGCCGCGCGCCTGCGCATCCTGCGGGTTAATCCAAATCTGCTGGCGACACGCGGCCTGTAAAACGTCGACGTTGCCGTAAGTCGAGTGGGTGCGGGATTTATAGTGAAAACCGGTGAGCTGGAGCGGGTACTGCGCGCGCAGCGGATCGCTTGCCTGTTCAAAACCGGGGCTGTAGACCGGCAGAGGGTGGATGACATCGCCTTCCGGCAACTGCCAGCGCGCGGCGATATCGGCAAGCGCCGATGAGTAGATCTCGATTTTGCCGGAGGGCGTGTCGAGCGGGTTCGCGGTCGGGTTTTCCCGGAAAGCCTGATAGGCGACGTGATGGCCCTGCGGATCCCGAAGCTTAAAGATCCCCTGTTTGCGGAACGTGTCGAAATCCGGCAGTTCCGGGATCGCGCGCTGCGACTGGGCGTAAAGATGGCGCAGCCAGCCTTCCTGCGTGCGGCCTTCGGTAAATTGCTCACCGACCCCCATGCGCACCGCGAGCGCGCTGGTGATGTCATAGATAGTGCGACATTCAAAGCGCGGCGCAATCACCTGGTCGGCGAAAATCACGTAGGCCATGTTGCCGCAGGAAGCGTCGAGCGCGAAATCCATCTGCTCAGACGCAGTGCAGTCCGGCAGCAGAATATCGGCATAGCGCGCCGAGGCGGTCATATGGCAGTCGATCACCACGATCAGCTCGCACTTTTTGTCGTCCTGCAAAATTTCGTGGGTGCGGTTAATGTGCGAGTGCTGGTTGATAAGACAGTTACCGGCGTAGTTCCAGATCATCTTAATCGGCACGTCGAGCTTCTCTTTGCCGCGCACGCCGTCGGCGGTAGCGGTCATCGACGGGCCGCGCTCAATGGCGTCGGTCCAGGTAAACATCGAGATACTGGTCTGTACCGGGTTTTCCAGCGTCGGCATCCGCTCGAAGGGGAGTGAGAATGAACCTTCGCGCGCGCCGCTGTTGCCGCCGTGAATGCCGACGTTCCCCGTGAGAACAGGGAGCATCGCTATCGCACGGCAGGCCAGTTCGCCGTTGGAATGGCGTTGCGGCCCCCAGCCCTGCGCGATAAACGCCGGTTTGGCCTCGCCGATTTCGCGGGCGAGTTTGATAATGCGCGCTTCGGGAATCCCGGTAATGGGCGCGGCCCAGGCGGGCGTTTTGGCGGTGTTGTCCGGCCCGTCGCCCAGGATATAGGCTTTATAGTGGCCATTAGCCGGCGCGCCAGGCGGCAGGGTTTTCTCGTCGTAGCCGACGCAGTAGTTATCCAGAAACGGCTGATCGACATAGTTTTCGGTGATCAACACCCAGGCGATCGCGGCGGCCAGCGCGGCATCGGTGCCGGGGCGGATCGGGATCCACTCATCCTCGCGCCCGGCGGCGGTGTCGGTATAGCGCGGATCGATGACTATCATTCGCGCCTGCGATTTCGCGCGCGCCTGCTCAAGGTAGTACGTCACGCCGCCGCCGCTCATGCGGGTTTCGCCGGGGTTATTGCCAAACAGCACCACCAGCTTGCTGTTTGCAATATCGGACGGGCTGTTGCCGTCGGCCCAGCCGCCATAGGTGTAGTTCAGGCCCGCGGCGATCTGCGCGCTGGAGTAATCGCCGTAGTGGTTAAGATAACCGCCGCAACAGTTCATCAGGCGGGCAATCAGCGTTTTCCCCGGCGGCCAGGAGCGGGTCATAGTGCCGCCGAGCGTGCCGGTGCCGTAGTTGAGATAAATCGCCTCGTTGCCATATTCGCTGATAATGCGCTTCATGCCCTGGGCGATAGTATCCAGCGCCTCTTCCCAGCTGATGCGCGCGAATTTGCCTTCGCCGCGTTTGCCGACGCGCTTCATGGGGTATTTCAGACGATCCGGGTTGTAGACGCGCCGCCGCATGGAGCGCCCGCGCAGGCAGGCGCGGACCTGGTGCAGCCCGTCATAGTCATCGCTACCGGTGTTATCGGTTTCGACATAGCGGATCTCGCCCTGCGCCACATGCATACGCAGCGGACAGCGGCTGCCGCAGTTGACGGTGCAGGCGCTCCAGACGACGCGTTCATCTGGCGCAATGGCGCGTCCCACCGCAGCCGCCGCAGGCCGGAGCCCGAAGGGCAGGGAGATGCCGCCTGCCGCGAGCGCCAGGCCGCCCAGCGCGGTGCATTTCACCAGCGTGCGGCGGCTGATCCCGACCGGACTATCGGTATTTGACATTACTCACTCCTTGTCTCCAGAACGGAGAGTCAATGTGGTTCCTGTTGTTCTGATTTTTGTGTTCAGCCCGCGTCAGATCTTCGCTATCTGCACCAGATTGGTGTGCTGTGGGTTGCCTTTGGCGAGCGGCGACGGGCGCTGCGTCGTCAGAACATTGACGCAGCCGCCGTGATCGATGCGGTCGCCGTTCATATCGGCATGGTGCCACGCGCCCTGGCCCATGGCGCTCACGCCGGGCATGATGCGCGGTGTCACTTTCGCCTCCAGCCGCACTTCGCCGCGCGCGTTAAACACGCGCACCCGATCGCCGTTTTCAATGCCGCGAGCGCGGGCGTCGACCGGGTTGATCCAGACTTCCTGACGACAGGCCGCCTGTAAGACGTCGATGTTGCCGTAGGTGGAGTGGGTGCGGGCTTTGTAGTGGAAGCCGAAGAGTTGCAGCGGGTAGTCGCGGCGCGCCGGGGAATCCCAGCCTTCGAATGTCGAGGCGTAAACGGGCAGAGGGCTGATAGTTTCATCCTCGCGAAGCCGCCAGGTCTGCGCGATGCGGGCAAGCGCGGCGGAGTAAATTTCGATTTTGCCGGAAGGGGTGTTCAGCGGATGCGCGTCGGGATCGTCGCGAAAGTCTTTATAAGCCACGTAATGCCCATCCGGATCCTGGCGCTTATAGATGCCCTGCTGTTTGAGCGCCTCATAGTCGGGCAGTTGCGGATCGCGGGCGCGCATTTTCGCATACAGGTATTGCAGCCACTGCGCCTGAGTGCGCCCTTCGGTAAAGCGCTGGTGGATCTCAGGCCCGAGGCGCTTCGCCACTTCGCTCATCATCCAGTAAATCGATCTGCGCTCGAATTTCGCAGACGTCGCGGGCTGGGTGAAGATCAGATAGCCCATGTTGCCCGCGTAGTCGTTGGGGATGATATCCTCCTGTTCGACGGTCATTAAGTCCGGCAGGAGGATGTCGGCGTAGCGGGCCGATGAGGTCATGAAGTTTTCAATTACCACGATGGTTTCGCACTGGGTGTCGTCCTGCAAAATCTCATGCGTGCGGTTGATATCGGAATGCTGATTAGTGATGGTATTGCCCGCGTAATTCCAGATGAACTTGATGGGCACGTCGAGCTTTTCTTTACCCCGCACGCCGTCGGCGAGCGCGGTCATCTGCGGGCCGCGGGCGATGGCGTCGGTCCAGCTGAAGCAGGATATCTGCGTTTTCACCGGGTTTTCCAGTACCGGCATACGCTCAATGGTGATGGTGTACGTCGATTCACGCGCGCCGCTGTTGCCGCCGTGAATGCCGACATTGCCGGTGAGGATGGGCAGCATCGCGATGGCGCGCGACGTTAGCTCGCCGTTCGCCTGGCGCTGCGGCCCCCAGCCCTGGCAGATATACGCCGGTCTGGCGCCCGCGATTTCGCGGGCCAGCTTTATGATGCGTTCTTGTGGAATTCCCGTGATGTGCGCCGCCCAGGCGGGGGTTTTGGCAATGCCGTCTTCGCCCTGGCCGAGAATATACGCTTTGTAATGACCGTTCGCGGGCGCGCCTGCCGGGAGCGTTTTCTCGTCATAGCCCACGCAATAACGATCGAGGAACGGTTGATCGACTAAATCTTCATCGATCATCACCCACGCGAGCGCGGAGACCAGCGCGGCGTCGGTGCCGGGGCGGATCGGGATCCACTCATCTTCACGCCCGGCGGCGGTATCGGTGTAGCGCGGATCGATAACAATCATGCGCGCCTGCGACCGTTCGCGAGCCTGTTCAAGGTGATACGTGATCCCGCCGCCGCTCATGCGAGTTTCCGCCGGGTTGTTGCCAAACATCACCACCAGCTTGCTGTTAACGATATCTGACGTGCTGTTGCCTTCGTTCGAGCCGTAGGTGTAGGGCATGGCGGCCGCGATTTGCGCGGTGCTGTAGGTGCCGTAATGGCTGAGAAAGCCGCCGTAGCAGTTCATCAGCCGCGCCACCAGCGAGGCGTAAGGCGAGGAGCGGGTGATATTGCCGCCCACGACGCCGGAGGTGTAGTTGATATACACGGCCTCATTGCCGTACTGCGCGACGATGCGCTTCAGGCTGTCCGTAATGGTGTCGAGCGCCTCGTCCCAGCTGATGCGCTTAAACTTCCCTTCGCCGCGTTTGCCGACGCGCTTCATGGGGTAGTTCAGACGAGCGGGGTGGTTGATGCGCCGCCGGATCGATCGTCCGCGCAGGCAGGCGCGAACCTGATGATCGCCATACATATCGAGCCCTGTGTTGTCGGTTTCGACGCGCCAGACGGTGTCGTTGCGCACATGCAGGCGCAGCGCGCAGCGGCTGCCGCAGTTCACCGAGCAGGCGCCCCAGACAATCTTATCGTCAGGCGGAGTAACGGAGGTGTTGACGGCGGCGGCAATGCAGCTGAAACCGAAAGGCAGCGTGACGCCGCCCGCCGCCAGCGCCAGGCCGCCCAGTGAAGTGGTCGTAAGAAAATGAC
The DNA here is from genome assembly GCF_041222865.1 of Cronobacter turicensis. NCBI lineage: Bacteria > Pseudomonadati > Pseudomonadota > Gammaproteobacteria > Enterobacterales > Enterobacteriaceae > Cronobacter > Cronobacter turicensis. The sequence goes on from NZ_CP165997.1 coordinate 2,051,756, forward strand.
GACGGCTGATGCCCTCTTGCTGTTGTGACATAACGCGCTCCCTGGCGGGCCGCTGAAAACACCGGGCGGCCATGAGGTAAGAAACTCAGATGATTAGAGCGCTAATGATTAGCGCAAGAAGAGTTTTACCCAGAATGGAGTAGAAAACGTTAACGAGGGTCAATAGATGGGGCGTAAGGGAATGTGGATATAAAAAAGGGGCCGAAGCCCCTTATGCGATTATTGCGGTTCGCTGGCTGCGCCCTGCGACGTTGCGCCGCCTGCGGCGTTGCCGCTCTGGGTGCGGGTGTAGAGAATTTTTTGCGTATCGTTGGCGCAATGACCGACAACCTGCGCATCCGGCTGGTCAGCCTGGTCGTTAGGAACGATAGTTAACGTAAACCCGTTCTCCGGTACGCCATTATTAATGATGCGCTGTTCAATATCGGCTTTGACTCGTTCACAGGAGTTTTGCGCAGCGCTGACCGGTAATGTCGCGGCCAGCAGCAGGGCGCCTGCCCAGTAACGTTTTTTCATTAACGGCTCCTTATTGACGTAAAACAGATGTAGTAAGCATAGCAGTTGTTATATATATCACTGACTTTTCAGATATCATGCCGCTTTTGGCGAGGCCGCAGAAGGATAATAAAGACGTGAAAAAATACGTGACGGTAATGATGGTATCGCTGGTGCTTACTGGTTGCGATAAGCCAGACGCGCTGGCGCCGTTCAGCCCGGAGATGGCGAGTTTCTCCAGTGAGTTTAATTTCGATCCGCTGCGCGGCCCGGTAAAAAATTTCACCCAGAAGCTGATTAACGACAGCGGCGAGGTGGAGACGGAAGTGAACGGCACGCTCTCCGAGGAGGGATGTTTCGAGACGCTGAACTACGTTGATAAACCGAGCAACAGCCATATGTCGCTGGTGCTGGACGCCAACTACTACCTCGACGCGCTGAGCCGTGAAAAACGTATTCGTTTGCAGGGCAAATGCCAGCTGGCCGAACTGCCTTCGGTGGGCATGGTGTATGAAACCAACGATCGCGAATTTGTGGTGAAAGGGCACACGCCGGATGTCACCGTGAACTACCGCTACGATGAAGAAGGTTATCCGCTCGGCAAAACCAGTAAAGCCAAAGACGCTGAACTCTTAACCGTGGCCACGCCCAGCGATAAGCGTAAAAAACACGATTACACCTCGGTGACGAAGCTTAACGATAAAGTGATCGATACGGCAAAGCAGAGCTGCGAATATGACCGTCACCTCAATCCGTCAAGCTGCGTACTGGAAATTACCGACGCCAGCGTGACGCCGCCCGTGCTGCACAAATTCACGATTCAGAACGAAATCAACTACTACTGACAGGCTCTTACGAGCGATCGTGTTAAAAGCGCAGGCATGCCTGCGCTTACACGTTATTGCGCGGTCGGTTTCAACAGCATCGTCCCGGCGGGCTTGAGATGCGTCAGGTACTGGTGCTGGAAAATGCACATGCGGATGGTGTTGCGATACTCGCCATTAATGAAAAATTCATGAACCAGTTCGCCTTCCACCATAAAGCCCAGCTTGCGGTAAATATGAATCGCTTTGGCGTTTTCTTTATCCACAATGAGATAGAGCTTATAGAGATTCAGTACCGTAAAGCCGTAATCCATCGCCAGCTTTGCCGCGCGGCTGGCAAGGCCTTTGCCCTGATGCTCCGGTGAAATAATGATCTGAAACTCGGCGCGGCGGTGGACGTGGTTAATTTCCACCAGCTCCACCAGACCTGCTTTATCGCCGTCACACTCCACGACAAAGCGGCGTTCGCTCTGGTCGTGAATATGTTTGTCGTAGAGATCGGAGAGTTCAACGAACGCTTCATAGGGCTCTTCAAACCAGTAGCGCATGACGCTGGCGTTATTGTCGAGCTGATGCACGAAACGCAAATCTTCACGTTCGAGCGGGCGCAGTTTGACATCAACGTAATCTGACATCGTTCATCCTTTATATGCGCGGGAAAAACCAGCCCCCGCGGCGCGGGAGCCGTGATGCAAACGGGGGTTACGGATTAATGACGCGGCCGGTGCGGCGGTCAAGGCAGCGCAGGGTATTGGGTTCCCAGTAAGCGTTGAGGTTCGCGCTTTTCTCGCAGTTATCCTGAGCGTCGAACGCGACATCCGCTTTATCCCACTCTTTTTCGGCGCGTTTGTTCACTTTCTGACGTAAAGAACGGGTGTCATTCCATTGCTCTTTATCCATCGCAGCATCCTGGCGGGTCCGCGCGTTGTCGCCGGACTCAATAATCAGTTTATCGGTTTGCGCGTGGGCAACGCCTGACAGCGCGCCGGTCAGCAACGCCAGCAGCAGTGAGTGGCGAAGGAGTTTATTCATGGCGATATCCTTAATGAAGCTGTTCTTGTCGTGAGGCCGACACGCTTTACTATATCATCGTGCGCGAATCGCGCACAGCGGCAGCGATGACCGATATTACTTCAAAGAGTCTCAATATGATTAAAACCACTTTGCTGTTTTTTGCCACCGCGCTTGCGGAAATTATTGGCTGTTTTCTGCCGTGGTTGTGGCTGCGCAAGGGGGCGAGTGTGCTTTTACTGCTGCCGGCGGCGCTGTCGCTGATGCTTTTTGTCTGGCTGTTAACGCTGCACCCGGCGGCGAGCGGGCGGGTGTACGCCGCTTACGGCGGCGTCTACGTAATGACCGCGCTGCTGTGGTTGCGGGTAGTGGATGGCGTGCGCCTGAGTCTCTACGACTGGGCAGGCGCCGCCGTGGCGCTGTGCGGTATGTTGATTATTGTCGCAGGCTGGGGCCGCGCCTGACGTTGTTCCTGCTGTCTTCCCGTTTTTGTCACTGACAGCGCTTCACGCTTTGTGAAGCGTCGCGCATTTTTCCGCCCAATGAACTTGTATGGTAGTTAAGTCAGTTGATCGCAATGTGTACAGCATGACGCATTGCCGTTTCTAAAAGGAAAGATGCATGAAGATCAGTAAAGCGGAAGTATTTGTCACCTGCCCGGGGCGCAACTTCGTGACGCTTAAAATCACCACCGACGAAGGTCTGACCGGGCTTGGCGACGCCACGCTCAACGGGCGCGAGCTTTCTGTCGCCAGCTACCTGCGCGATCACCTCTGCCCGCAACTGGTGGGGCGCGATGCGCAGCGCATCGAGGATATCTGGCAGTTTTTTTACAAAGGCGCTTACTGGCGTCGCGGACCGGTGACGATGTCGGCGATTTCCGCTATCGACACGGCGCTGTGGGATATCAAAGCCAAAGCCGCCGGAATGCCGCTTTATCAACTGCTTGGCGGGGCGTCGCGCGACGGCGTGATGGTTTACTGCCACACCACGGGCCACACCATCGATGAGGTGCTGGAAGACTACGCGCGCCATAAAGAGCAGGGATTCAAGGCGATTCGTGTGCAGTGCGGCGTGCCCGGCATGAAAACCACTTACGGCATGGCGAAGGGCAAAGGACTGGCGTATGAGCCCGCCACCAAAGGCCAGTGGCCGGAGGAGCAGCTCTGGTCCAGCGAAAAGTATCTCGATTTCACGCCGAAACTCTTCGAGGCGGTACGTGAGAAATTCGGCTTTAACGAACATCTGCTGCACGACATGCATCACCGCCTGACGCCCATCGAGGCGGCGCGTTTCGGTAAAAGCATTGAGGATTACCGCCTGTTCTGGATGGAAGATCCGACACCTGCCGAAAACCAGGCCTGCTTCCGCCTCATCCGGCAGCACACCGTGACGCCAGTCGCGGTCGGAGAAGTATTTAACAGCATCTGGGACTGCAAACAGCTTATCGAAGAGCAGTTGATTGACTACATCCGCACCACGGTGACCCACGCGGGCGGTATTACCGGCATGCGCCGCATTGCGGATTTCGCGGCGCTGTATCAGGTGCGCACCGGCTCGCACGGGCCGTCGGATCTCTCGCCAGTCTGTCACGCCGCCGCGCTGCATTTCGATCTCTGGGTGCCGAACTTTGGCGTGCAGGAATACATGGGCTATTCAGAGCAGATGCTGGAGGTCTTCCCGCACAGCTGGACATTCGACAACGGCTATATGCATCCGGGCGAGAAGCCGGGGCTGGGCATCGGGTTCGATGAAAAGCTGGCGGCGAAATACCCCTACGATCCGGCTTACCTGCCGGTGGCCCGGCTTGAAGACGGCACGCTGTGGAACTGGTAATCGCCGGGGCAGGGCAGGAACGCTTTCCAGGGATGAACATCTGGAAAATGCATGAGATGTCGCCGTGGGCGACGCAGACAGCCGGTCGGATTCCCGGCCGGTAAAGAGTGCAACAGGAGCCTTGTATGGATACCAGGGTCACAGAGATTGGCGCGATGGCAAAACCGTTGCGAATCAAGAAAATCGAGGCGGTAACGCTGATTTTACTGTTTCTCGCCGGGATCGTTAATTTTCTGGATCGCTCATCGCTGAGCGTCGCCAGCGAAGCGATACGGGGAGAGCTGGGGCTATCGGCGACGGAGTTCGGCGTGCTGCTGTCGGCGTTTTCACTCTCCTACGGGCTGGCGCAACTGCCCGCCGGGATGCTGCTGGATCGCATTGGGCCGCGCATCGTGCTCGGTGCCGGGCTGATTTTCTGGTCGCTGATGCAGGCGCTGACCGGGCTGGTGAACTCATTCAGCCACTTTATCCTGTTGCGCATTGGACTGGGCATTGGCGAAGCGCCGTTTATGCCCGCGGGCGTTAAGGCCATCACCGACTGGTACATCCAGAAAGAGCGGGGCGCGGCGCTGGGGATCTTTAACTCCTCGACGGTGCTGGGCCAGGCTATCGCCCCGCCAGTGCTGGTGTGTATGCAACTTGCCTGGGGATGGCGAACCATGTTCGTCATCGTCGGGCTGGCAGGGGTCATCGTCGGGGTTTGCTGGTACGCATGGTACCGCAACCGCGCGAGCTTCGCCCTGACCGCGGAGGAGAGCCGCTTTCTGTCAGCCCCGGCGAGTCCGCCGCCACGCCTGAAGTTTGCCCAGTGGCGGGCGCTGTTTAAGCGCCGTACCACCTGGGGCATGATCCTCGGCTTTTCCGGGGTGAACTATACCGGCTGGCTGTACATCGCATGGCTTCCCGGCTATCTGCAAGCCCAGCAGGGATTTAGCCTGGCGAAGACGGGGTGGGTTGCCGCCATCCCATTTCTTGCCGCGGCGGTCGGGATGTGGGTGAACGGCTTTCTGGTAGATAAGTTTGCCCGTGCCGGGTACAGCCTGACGACGGTGCGTAAAACCGCCATTGTCGCGGGGCTGGTGCTCTCGGCACTAGGAACGCTGCTGGTGGTGCAGTCCTCTACACCGGTGCAGGCGGTGGCCTTTATCTCGATGGCGCTGTTCTGCGTACATTTCGCGGGCACCTCGGCGTGGGGGCTGGTTCAGGTGATGGTGTCGGAGGAAAAGGTGGCGTCGGTGGCGGCAATTCAAAACTTCGGCAGTTTTGTCTTCGCCTCCTTTGCGCCAGTGATTACCGGATGGGTGGTTGATACCACGCACTCCTTTAACCTGGCGCTGGTGATCGCCGCCTGCGTTACCTTCGCCGGGGCGTTGTGTTACCTGTTTATCGTCAAGGACCCAATTACCTAATAACGCCTGCTCGCCGGTGGCGAAGCGGCAGGGCGCAGTGCCCACCTCTGTTCGGTTCGTGCACTGAACGGACCTGCTGTCGAACTGACTATTGGAGCGCAAGATGAAAAGTATCGTTATCAAACAGCCCAACCAGCTTGAAATTGAGACGCGTGCCCTGCCGCAGCCGGGCGCCGGTGAGGTCCGCGTAAAGGTGAAACTGGCAGGCATCTGCGGTTCAGACAGCCACATCTACCGCGGGCATAACCCGTTTGCCAGATACCCGCGGGTCATCGGCCACGAGTTTTTCGGCATCATCGATGCCATCGGTGAGGGCGTAGCGCCCTCACGCCTGGGGGAACGCGTGGCGGTGGATCCGGTGATCAGCTGCGGTCACTGCTACCCGTGCTCAGTGGGGAAACCCAACGTCTGCACCTCGCTGGTGGTACTCGGCGTGCATCGCGATGGCGGTTTCAGCGAATACGCCGTGGTGCCGGCTCGTAACGCCTGGGTGGTGCCCGATGTCATTCCCGACGAGCACGCGGTGATGATTGAGCCATTTACCATTGCCGCTAACGTCACCGGCCAGGTCAATCCTGGCGCGCAGGACATCGCCCTGGTGTACGGCGCCGGGCCGATGGGTCTCACCACCATTCAGGTGCTCAAGCACGTTTATCAGGTGAAGCAGGTGATTGTCGTGGACCGTATCGAGGAGCGGCTGGAGATGGCGCAGCGCAGCGGGGCGGATCTGGCCATCAACAATCTCCAGCAGTCGCTGGCGGCCATTCTTGAAGAGAAAGGCATCCAGCCCACGCTTATCGTGGATGCCGCCTGCCATCCGGCCATTTTGCAGGAAGCGGCGCTGCTTGCCTCTCCTGCCGCGCGCATTGTGCTGATGGGCTTTTCAAGCGAACCGAGCAGCATCACTCAGCAGAGCATCACCGGAAAGGAGATCAGCATTTTCACCTCCCGGCTCAACGCCATGAAGTTCCCGATAGTCATCGACTGGCTGAGTCGCGGGCTTATCGACCCGACAACGCTCATTACCCATACCTTCGGATATCAGCATATTACGGACGCCCTTGAGCTGTTTGAGAAGAACCAGCGGCAGTGCTGCAAGGTGCTTCTCACGTTCAACCCCTAATAAGGAAAACCCGGCGCAGGCTGACAGAGACGATGGCTCACGGACGGGCCAGGAGCGCTGCTGCCTGAAAAATGCCGGAACGTCATGCGAGTTTGTGGTCCGCATCTTACCTATTCAGAGATAGCAACTATGACGCACGTAAAAGCTGAACGATCGACTTCAGACCTGGTTAAAGCTGCGGTATCCGGCTGGCTGGGCACCGCACTCGAATTTATGGATTTCCAGCTCTATTCGCTGGGTGCCGCGCTGGTGTTTCATGAGATCTTCTTCCCGGAACAGTCGGCCGCGATGGCGCTGATCCTGGCGATGGGCACCTACGGCGCGGGCTACATCGCCCGCATCGTCGGGGCGTTTATTTTCGGCAGAATGGGTGACCGCATCGGGCGTAAGCGGGTGCTGTTTATCACCATCACTATGATGGGCATCTGCACCACACTGATTGGCGTGCTGCCGACCTATGCGCAGATCGGCATTTTCGCGCCGGTACTGCTGGTAACGCTGCGTGTTATCCAGGGGCTGGGCGCAGGGGCGGAGATCTCCGGCGCGGGCACTATGCTTGCTGAGTACGCCCCGAAAGGTCGGCGCGGTATCATCTCCTCGCTGGTGGCGATGGGCACCAACTGCGGTACCCTGAGCGCCACTGCCATCTGGGCGCTGATGTTCTTCCTCCTCGACCGTGAAGAGCTGGTGGCGTGGGGCTGGCGCGTACCGTTCCTCGCCAGCGTCGTGGTGATGATCTTCGCCATCTGGCTGAGGATGAACCTGAAAGAGAGCCCGGTATTTGAAGCCGTGAGCGAAGGCGACCAGGCACCCGCCCAGGCGAATCCGCAGGACGCCTCGCTGGGTGCGATGTTCAAAAGCAAATCGTTCTGGCTGGCAACCGGCCTGCGCTTTGGTCAGGCGGGTAACTCCGGGCTGATTCAGACCTTCCTTGCCGGTTATCTGGTGCAGACCCTGCTGTTTGATAAGGCGATCCCGACCGACGCGCTGATGATCAGCTCCGCTATTGGGTTTATCACCATTCCGCTGCTCGGCTGGCTGTCGGATAAGTTTGGACGACGCATCCCTTATATTCTGCTTAACGTCTCGGCGATTATTCTCGCCTGGCCGATGCTGGCGATTATCGTCGATAAAAGCTACGCCCCTGGCGCCATCATGCTGTCGATTATCGTGATACATAACTTCGCGGTGCTTGGGCTGTTCGCGCTGGAAAATATCACCATGGCGGAGATGTTTGGTTCGCGTAACCGCTTCACCCGCATGGCGATCTCCAAAGAGGCGGGTGGACTGGTGGCGGTGGGCTTCGGGCCGCTCATTGCCGGCGTGCTGTGCAACATGACCGGTAGCTGGTTGCCGATTGTGGTGATGATCGTTATCTACTCGCTGATTGGTCTGGCCTGCGCCTGGCTGATGCCAGAGGTGTGCGACCGCGATCTTAACCAGCTGGAAGACGCCGCCGAACCCGCGGCTCCCCGTAACGTGCGGGCAGGACACTACGTCTGAGGCCACGCATCTTTTCTCTCTGCGCTCACCGCCCGGTGGGCGCAGAACAGAAACATCCTGTTACCATTCTAGTCAAGGTAGTCGGCAGAGCCTGTTCAGGATCAACGTCCTGCGCGACGCGACACGTAATCTGTTGAACCACTGTTTCATTTACAAAACGAGCCACCGCTATGACCACACCACTCCTTACAGCACATGCTTTGCTCCCTACTTACGACCGCACCGCGCTGGTGCCGCGTATTGTTCATCTCGGTTTTGGTGCCTTCCATCGCGCCCATCAGGCGGTCTACGCCGATATCCTGGCGGCTGAACACGGCAGCGACTGGGGCTACTGCGAAGTCAACCTTATCGGCGGCGAGCAGCAGATCGCCGATATCCGCCGTCAGGATAATCTCTACACCGTGGCGGAAATGTCCGCCGACGCCTGGCGCGCCCGCGTGGTGGGCGTAGTGAAAAACGCGCTGCATGCGCAGGTGGATGGTCTTGAGGCCGTCTTTGCCGCGCTGTGCGAGCCGCAGGTGGCGATTGTTTCGCTGACCATCACCGAAAAAGGCTACTGCCATTCGCCCGCCACCGGTGAGCTGGTGCTGGATAATCCGCTGATCGCCGCCGATCTCGCGCACCCCAAAGCGCCATCCTCTGCCGTTGGGGTGATTGTGGAGGCGCTGGCGCGCCGTAAAGCCGCAGGGCTTGCGGGCTTCAGCGTGATGTCCTGCGATAATATGCCGGAAAACGGGCATGTGGCGCGCAACGTCGTGATGGCGTTCGCCCGCGCGCTGGACGCCAGCCTGGCGACGTGGATCGAGGAGAACGTGACGTTCCCGTCCACCATGGTGGACCGTATCGTGCCGGCGGTGACGCCGGAAATGCTCGATAAAATCGAGCAGCTGACCGGCGTGCGCGACCCGGCGGGTGTCGCCTGCGAGCCGTTCCGTCAGTGGGTAATTGAGGATAATTTTGTCGCGGGCCGCCCGGCGTGGGAAAAGGCGGGCGCGCAGCTGGTGCGTGATGTGGTGCCGTTCGAAGAGATGAAGCTACGTATGCTTAACGGCAGCCACTCGTTCCTGGCGTATCTCGGCTATCTGGCGGGGTATCAGCACATCAACGACTGCATGGAAGATGCGAATTACCGCCATGCCGCGCATGCGCTGATGCTTAACGAGCAAGCCCCGACGCTCGGCGTGCAGGGTGTTGATCTGGCGCGTTACGCGGATCTGCTGATTGAGCGCTACAGCAACCCGGCGCTGCGTCACCGCACCTGGCAAATCGCGATGGACGGGAGCCAGAAACTGCCGCAGCGCTGGCTGGATTCTCTGCGCTGGCATCAGGCGCACGGCAGCGCGGCCCCGCTGTTGACGCTCGGCGTGGCGGGCTGGATGCGCTACGTGAGTGGCGTTGATGAGCAGGGCAATGCGATTGAGGTGTGCGATCCGCTGCTGAATGTTATTCAGGAGGCGGTACGCACAAGCGAAGACGGTGACGCGCGGGTGAAAGCGCTGCTCAGCATTCGCGCGATTTTTGGCGAGGATCTGGCGACGCGGACAGAATTTGTCGCGCAGGTGACCGAGGCGTATAAGCTTTTGCGGGAGAACGGCGCCAGAGCGACCGTGGCGCAGTATGTGAAAGCAGGGTGTTGACAGCGCGAGTGGGTTGATTCTGAGGGTGGGTTTTTAAATGTGGCGGGTGCGCTGCGCTTACCCACCCTACATAACCCCATCACATTTATCATTCACAGGGCGGGTAAGCGCAGCGCACCCGCCATCTCACAATATCAACCCCGCCCGCCGGACGATTAATGCAGGCCCAGACGAATCAACTCGATCGGCTCGAATTTCCCTTCGCAACCTTCCACCTCAACGGTGCGGCCACGGCGGATCTGCTCCGGCGTCATGCCGTCGCCGTGAATCGCTTTAATTACGCCGGTCTGCCCGGTGGTGCTAATCATCACGCGGCTGCCGGTGGTAATGGAATTACGGTTGCGATCGTAGGTCATCATGGTGTTATCTCCTCTGAATAGTTGGGAAAGATCCAGACGAGCCCCATTTTAAAAATCACTACCGGAAAAATGTTAATCTCGATCAAAAACGAGGCAATTGTGTGATGAATGTCACTGCCCGCTACTACTCGCCTGCGGGCGCGTTACGCACAATCTTTCCGCTCGCGATATCGATATCAATAGTCGCCACGACAGGCGCCACTTCAGGGTCTGCGCCTCCACGGCAGTCTTCGCGGGTATGATTTTCGCGCACCAGCAAACGGAAAATTCCGCCGTCCTGCGCGTTCTCATAAAAAATGCACTGGCCGTGGGGATTAAGCTGCAACGAGACGGTGCGGGTCACCCTGGCAAGTGGGCTGGCGCTGATATCCTCACGCCACGTCTCGCCCGCGCCGGTGGCGTGAAGCGCCGCCGATTCCAGCCAGCCTTTCACGATGCGCCCGTCGTTGCCGTACCACGTCGCCTCGCTGAAGCCCGGCCGCGTGCGGCTCACGCTCACCGTATCGCCCGCCACCAGAAACACCTGCTGGCTGCGGCACTGCGCGTCGGGCGCGGTGTAAAAGAAATGACGGCCGCTGCCGGTGACTTCGTAGCGGTTCGCGGTTTCCGGCGTGTCCTGCGCATCGTCCAGCTCACGCAGACGAGCGGCGCAAGCGCCTTCAGGCTTGAGCGCGTCGGGCTGCGCGTTAAGCGCGGCGGTTTCGATCCACCCGGTCGCCACGCGGCCCTGATTGTCGCGATAGCTCACCCAGGCGAACGGGCGCACCTTTTCATCGGCGTCCGGGGCGTCGCTACGGGAAAGGCGATAAACCTGTACGGCATCGCCCGGCACCAGAAAAGCCCCAAGGCGGCATTCCGGTGACGGCGCGGAGTAAAAATGCGCGCGGGGCGTAGCGGTGACGGTACTCGCCGACCACGTAAAATCCGCGGCGGCCGCGGCGTTCGCTTCGCTCTGAAGGCAGTCAGCCAGCAGCGGCGAAGAGAAAAGGGCACAGCCCACGAGCAGTAATGCGCGCATCACCTGTCCATCCTGAGTTGTTTAATCGCGCCGCGCGGTTACTCTTCAGTAAACCACTCGCGGTTTTCCTGGCGGATCAGCAATACCGATTCGCTGATCTCCTGCAAATGCAGGCGCATGGTGTCGTCGGCCGCCTGCGGGTCGCGGCGCTCCAGCGCGTGAAAAATATCGTTATGCTGGCGCAGCAGCATTTCCGGCGGGGAGACGTGATCGAGGCTCATATAGCGCACCCGGTCAATGGTCGCTTTGATGTTCTCCACGGTGTCCCAGGCGAGCTGGCAGTCGGCGACCTGCGTCAGGCGGTAGTGAAACTCGTCGTCGAGCTGAAAAAAATCGCTCAGCTGTTTGCGATCGATGGCCGTGCGCTGCTGGTTAAGGTTTTGCTCAAGCTGGTAGAGATCGGCATCGGTCACCATCGTGGCGGCGCGCTGCACGACGGCGCGCTCAATGGCCTGGCGCACAAAACAGCCATTGCGCACCTGGCGCAGCGAAATCTTATTCACAAAACTGCCGCGCTGCGGGCGGATCTGAATCAACCCGTTCTCCGCCAGCTTGATAAACGCCTCACGCACCGGCTGGCGCGACACGTCAAAACGCACCGAGACTTCCTTTTCAGAAAGCGGCGTGCCCGGCGGGATCAAACAGTGCACGATATCGCGGCGCAGGATGCGGTAAATCTGTTGACTCACCGGCTGGGTCGGGTTGAGCGGAGTTTCAGCGGCCATTCTATTGTCTTAATTTGCGGGTAACTGCGGCAATTTAACATTAATTGCCCACCCCGCCCAGCATGGGCAGGCAGCGGGCATAAGGGAATTACTGCCGATGTACGCTAAGCCCGGCGAAGCTCTGGCTGACCGGCATCATCTCCACGGTGTTGATATTGACGTGCGCCGGGAGCGTCGCCACCCACCAGACCGCTTCGGTCACATCGTCCGGCGAGAGCGCGGTCGTATTTGCGTAAGTTTTACCGGCTTTATCGTCGTCGCCTTTAAAACGCACGTTAGAAAATTCGGTGCCGCCGACCAGGCCCGGCTCGATATCCGTCACGCGGACCGCGGTGCCGTGTAGATCGGTGCGCAGGTTCAGGCTGAACTGACGCACAAACGCTTTGGTCGCGCCGTACACGTTGCCGCCCGCGTAAGGCCAGCTGCCCGCCGTGGAGCCGATGTTAATCACGTGGCCGCGGTTACGCTCGACCATGCCGGGCAGCACCGCGCGGGTCATATACACCAGACCTTTATTATTGGTGTCTATCATATTCTCCCAGTCCTCGACGCTCGCTTTATGCGCAGGCTCCATGCCCAGCGCCAGCCCGGCGTTATTGACCAGCACGTCGATATCGCGCCACTCCAGCGGCAGGCTGCTGATGGCTTCTTCAATCGCCGCGCGGTTGCGCACGTCCAGTTGCAGCGTCAGCACGCTCTCGCCAAGCTCATCCTTTAGCGCGTCGAGACGCGCCTGGCGGCGGCCTGTCGCGATGACTTTATGACCGTTCTTCACAAAACGACGGGTAATGGCCTCGCCAAAACCTGCCGTCGCACCGGTAACCAGAATAATCATCTCGCTGTTCCTCAAGGCTTTTTCAGAGCTGTTACCTTAGCACGCCCGACGCGCCCTGTGGAATATCACTTCCTGATACCTGGCGGCGTTAAAGCATTGCCGTTTGCGGCGAGGGTGCATAAGCTGTGTTTTTACCATCACGCCTTTGCGGAGATCCTCATGTCGGTAACCACCCCTTTTTCTTCAGCCAGTACGCTGCCTTACGAGGCGCCGCCGTTCGACGCGATAACCGATAACGACTATCGCCCGGCCTTTGATGAGGCGGTGCGCCAGAAGCGCGAAGAGGTGGAGGCGATCGCCGCCGACCCCGCCGCGCCGACGTTTGAAAACACGTATCTGGCGCTGGAGCGCAGCGGGGCGATGCTCACGCGCGTCACCCACGTCTTTTTCGCGATGACGTCAGCGCACACCAATGATTATCTGCAAACGCTGGATGAGGAATTTTCTACGGAGCTGGCGGCGCTTGCCGATGATATTCACTTCAACGATACGCTGTTCGCGCGGCTCAATACCGTGTATGAACAGCGCGACGCGCTCGGGCTGGATGATGAATCGCGGCGGCTGGTGGAGGTTGTCTGGCAGCAATTTATGCTCGCGGGCGCGACGCTCGGCGCGGAGCAAAAAGCGCAGCTTAAGGCGCTTAACCGCGAAGCCGCGCAGCTTACCAGCCAGTTTAACCAGCGTCTGCTGGCGGCGGATAAAGCGGGCGGGCTGCTGGTATCGTCCCGCGAGGCGCTGGCCGGGCTGAGCGAGGCGGAAATCGCCGCCGCCGCGCAGGCCGCGCGGGAAAAAGGACAAGAAGGACGCTGGCTTATCGCGCTGCTCAACACCACGCAGCAGCCTGCGCTCCAGGCGCTTGAGGATCGCGAAACGCGCGAGGCGCTCTTTAAGGCGGGCTGGCATCGCACCGAAAAAGGCGACGCCAACGATACCCGCGCGCTGGTGTTGCGTCTTGCGCAGTTACGCGCGCAGCAGGCGGCGCTGCTCGGCTTTAAGGATTTCGCCTCCTGGACTATCGCCGATCAAATGGCCAAAACGCCGGAGGCGGCGCTGCGCTTTATGCGCGATATCGTGCCGGCGGCGACGGCGCGCGCGAATCGGGAGCTTGCGGATATTCAGCAGGTGATTGACCGCCAGAACGGCGGTTTTCAGGCCGAGGCCTGGGACTGGGCGTTTTATGCCGAACAGGTGCGGCGCGAAAAATACGCGCTCGACGACGCGCAGATCAAACCGTATTTCGAACTCGACAATGTGCTCGTCCACGGCGTCTTCCACGCCGCCAGCACGCTGTTCGGCCTCAGTTTTCAGGCGCGTACCGATATCCCGGTCTACCACCCGGATGTCCGCGTCTGGGAGATTTTCGACCAGGACGGTCGCGGGCTGGCGCTGTTTTACGGCGATTTCTTCGCGCGCGACAGCAAAAGCGGCGGCGCCTGGATGGGGAATTTTGTTGACCAGTCGACGCTCGCGGGCCACAGGCCGGTCATTTACAACGTCTGTAACTACCTGAAGCCCGCCGCCGGTCAGCCTGCGCTGATCTCCTGGGATGACGTTATCACGCTGTTCCATGAGTTTGGCCATACGCTGCACGGTCTCTTTGCCAGCCAGCGCTACGCCACGCTCTCCGGCACCAACACGCCGCGCGATTTCGTGGAGTTCCCGTCGCAAATCAACGAACACTGGGCGAGCCATCCGGATGTGTTCGCGAACTTTGCCCGACATTATCAGACCGGCGAGCCGATGCCGGACGCGCTTCGTGAAAAACTCTTCCGCGCGGCGCGCTTTAACAAAGGCTACGACATGACCGAACTGCTGGCCGCCGCGCTGCTTGATCAGCACTGGCACAGCCTGACGCCGCAATCGTCGCCAGAGGAGGTGTCCGCGTTTGAGGCTGCGGCGCTGGCGCAGGAGAACATCGCGCTGCGGGCCGTACCGCCGCGCTACAGAAGCAGTTATTTCGCCCATATTTTTGGCGGCGGCTATGCGGCGGGCTATTACGCCTATCTCTGGACGCAGATGCTTGCCGACGACGGCTATCAGTGGTTTGTGGAGCAGGGCGGGTTAACGGCGCAAAACGGCGCGCGCTTTCGCGAGGCGATTCTTTCCCGCGGCAACAGCAGCGATCTCGAAGCGTTGTGGCTCGCGTGGCGCGGTCATGCCCCGCGCATTGAGCCGATGCTGAAAAACCGTGGGTTAAGCGAATAAGCCCACGTTTAGGTGACGTTGAACCTGCGCGTGGCATGATGCAGAAATAAGCGTGTTGTTGAGCGCAGGACAATAACAATCCATGCAAGCCTTACCGTCAGACTCTTCTGGCGGTATTTTTTTGTCTGACGTTCAGTCATCCCATTTGTTGCTGCAATACGCGGCAAGAAATCCCGCCAGCAATACAATTCCCGGCATACAGATAAACAGATCCGCGGCACCCGGCATCGCCACTCCCGCCCTGAGTCACACCATCCTTTATGAAAGACCTTCATGTGTGACGTTAAGACGACAGTCCGATAACCGTTATGCGACAGATGCGCTCAGCGCGCTTCTTCGCGGAGCGGCTCGTCAGGAAGATTAGCCGCATCCGGCAGTTCAGGCGCGGCCGCGAAACCGGCGCCGGCGCTGAACAGCGGCATACCGTCAAGCTGCCACTGCTGCCAGAGCGCAAGCTGGGCGGGGGTCAGCGGCACATCGCTGTAGACCAGATAGTGATCGGCGGCGAACTGCGTGAGATCGGGCAGCGGCACCGGCTGATGCATCACATCAATGCGAAACCCTTCGCCGGAGAAGCGAATCGCCTCCAGCCAGACGTTCAGCGGATCGTGACTGTTCATCGCCATCACCACCAGCCCGCACGCCGGACGCTTGCGCAGCGGCTGCATCAGAAAGGTGGCGTACTCAATAATCAGCGTGTCGAAGCGCGCGCGGCGGGTCAGCTGCGCGCTGGTGTGGCCGTGGTTCAGCCACAGGCGTAGCGGCTGCACGACGTTATCCAGCAGCATCGCGGCGGGCAGTTCGCGGCCCATTTTACGCAAGAGGGCGCGGCCTTTCTCCATGCTGGTTTTCTCAAGCGTTGCGAGCAGTTGTTCCTGCCACACTTCCCACTGGCTCACCAGCGCGCTTTTTTCACCCTTCAGGATGCGGGCGACTTCATCCAGCGGCAGGCCGCGATCGAGCCATTTCAGGATGGCGTGAATGCGCATCAGATGGCTGTAGTCAAAATAGCGTCGGCCGCTGTCGTCGCGCATGGGCTGCAGTAATCCTGACCGCTGCCACGCGCGTAAGTTAGGCATGCTAACTCCGCACTGATCGGAGAGCATTTCGATCGTGAAATGAGACATGGCGAATCCTTAAATGCCAGCTGCTATACAAAACAGGAGAGGAGTGGCCCTTTCAGCAGAAGAAACGAAAGGAAGAAGAGAACAGGGTCTACGCTAACATACTTCGTCTACCCTGCTAATCATTTACTGCGCATTATTCATTATTCGTAGTGAATATGAATATTCATTAGGTGAGCTGATAATGCCGGTTCGGCAATAATTTCACCGGCTTCTGCGGCTCGTCATTCATTTCACGCAAGTCTATTTCAATATTATTACAAAGCGCGTCCAGCGGCAGATCGTTATCTTCGGTGCCAAACGGATCTTCCAGCTCCTCCGCCAGCGTATCCAGCGCAATAAACGTGTATGAAATAAATACCGAAACAAACGGCGTCATAAAATGCAGGTCGGTCACCAGCGCGAAAGGCAACATAATGCAGAAGCAATAAACCGTGCGGTGCAGCATCAGGGAATACGCGAAAGGCGGCGGGGTATTGGCGATGCGTTCACAGCCCGCCAGTACTGCCGAAAGCTGGTTAATATGCTGATCGAGCGTCTGGAACAGAATATCGGAAAGTCCGTTGCGCCGCGCGGCGAGCCATTCGCCCATAATAAGTAAAATCGTATTACAGGGCGAATTACTGTGCATCACGCGCGCCATTTCGCTGCGGGTGAGATAGCGGTCAAGCACGTTATCGAGCTTTTTGCGGCGCAGCGTCAGGCGCAGGCAGTGGCAGAACGCCACTTCTAAATTCACCAGATGGTGCAGCTCCTGGGCATTATCAGGCATCAGGGTGCGGGCGGTGCGCAGCAGCGAGCGACAGTGGATAACCAACTGGCCCCATATCTGGCGCGCCTCATTAAAACGCGCGAAACAGGTGCTATTACGAAAGCCGAGAAAAATCGCAATCGCCACGCCGAGAATACTGAATGGCGCGGTGGTGAGTTTTATTCCCAGCGCCTCATACCACGGTAAGAAGAAAATTACCGTCACTGAAAGCAGGAAATTAAGGAGTAGACGCGTAGAGATTTTGGCTAATACGGAGCCATGCCAGACAAAAAGTCGGGCAAACCAGTGCTGTGGGGGACGAACAATCATGATACTCACAAGGGGTTAACAAAAGCGCTACGTATTAAACGAGATAGCGCTTTCGTCTGCAACAAGAAAAACGCAGCGTCTTACCCTAAAGGAATAAAATTGGCCTTTTCACGTGCCAGCCAGTCGCGGGATTTTCTCAGCGAACCGCCTTTACGGAACAGCAGAAACACATCCTGTCCCATAATGAGCACCATAAACCGGTCTTTTAACTTCATGGTGGGGCAGCAGTACCATTTCTGTTTCATTAATCACTCCTCGGCGGAAATTAAATCAACGAACGACACTTCGCAGATAAATAATAGTCCTGACAGCGGCACTGAAATAATTAACGCTTTCTTTTAAGATTTTTCTTATTAAGCGAAGGCGCTGGAGCAGAAATTCCTTTGCTATTCAGGAGATAAAAGCGCAACACGGGATATATCGTACAGAACGTAACGGCAAAATACTTGCTGGCGGCTAATGTGACTTGCGAAACGGGGAGGCCTGCCTATAGTTACTTCTGCGTTCGCACTGTGAGGACGCGGTTTAAATTATCTCTGCTTATCCGAGGAGAATATTATGGCTCAACATCGTGGTGGTTCAGGTAATTTTGCTGAGGATCGTGAACGCGCTTCTGAAGCCGGTCGTAAAGGCGGTCAGAACAGCGGCGGGAATTTTAAAAATGACCGCGAGCGCGCAGCAGAAGCTGGCCGTAAAGGCGGCAAAAGCAGCAGCCGTTCGTCTTCCTGACGGACCGGCGGGCCGCATGCGCCCGACATAACGTCTCTCCGGTATGGGTTACTGCCCATACCGGAGGTTGTTGCGCATGACGTAAATACCTCTTATTTATTTAATTACCTTATGAAATTACAACGCGCATTAAAAATAACGTTGCTGCCGCTTCTTTCTGTCGCCTTTTTAGCGCAGGCAGAAAAAGATACGCCGCCGGGTGCTGATAAAAGCACGACGACCAATTTACTGGAAACCGGCTCAGCGGTATTGCAGAGCAACGCCCCGTTAAAAGGATTTGATATATATCTGGTAGGCTTTCATCCGATGAAAGAGATCCCGGAAAAACAGATGGAAGCGCATCATTATTGCCATCAGGTTAATCAGGATTTCGCCCAGTGTGTCTTATTTGATGGTAATACTAAAGACGCCAGGATGAATGGTGTAGAATATATCATCTCCGAAAAACTCTTTAATGAACTGCCGGCGCAGGAAAAACAGTACTGGCATCCACACAATGGCGAAATCCTCAGCGGGCAGCTTATCGCACCGGGTATTCCGGCGCCGGTGGAGCACCGCCTGATGCAGGATAAAATGAACAGCTATGGCAAAACCTGGCACGTCTGGCATACCGGCGGACCGGGCGATAAAGGCGACGCGCTGCCGCTCGGCCAGCCGATGCTCGCCTGGTCGTTTAACCGCGACGGAGAGGCGAAGCCGGAGCTGGTGTCCGAGCGGGATAAAAAGCTGGGCGTGAATACTGAAGAGATCCGCCGCTCGCGCGCCGATCTTGAGAAACTCGCGAAGCCGCAAAGCGGCGTCGATGCCCTGAAGGGGCAGTTCAAAGGCGACATCAAAGACATCCCTGGCGTTGTAGACAGCAATACCGCGTCTGAGAAAAAATAACCCTTGTTTGTGCCTTTCGTTTTCCCCACTCCGGTGGGGATTTTTTATTCCTGCATGAATTTTTTTCATCACCCATGAAATTTCCTCGTTTGCCAGAGGCAGGGCGACGTGCGACTCTCTGGACATATAGCCATCCAGACGGCCAAATATTCAAGTTTTGAACTATCACCTGACGTGACCATCGCGGCAGGCTACGAGGAGAACACCATGCAGCGTCAACATGCCCCGTTTCGCGCCGATATCGTCGGCAGCTTTTTACGCCCGGATGCCATTAAGCAGGCCCGCCAGCAGTTTGCGGCAGGGGAGATAGATGCCGCGCATCTGCGCAACATCGAAAATGACGCCATTCGCCATGCGGTCGAGCAGCAGTGCGCCTGCGGCCTGCATGTGGTGACCGACGGCGAATTCCGCCGCGCCTGGTGGCATCTCGATTTCTTTGGCGCGCTGCAGGGCGTGGAGCTGGTGGAAGTGAATCAGGGGATTCAGTTCAACGGTATTCAGACCAAAGCGCAGAGCGTGCGCGTGACCGGCAAAGTGGCGTTTGGCGACCACCCGATGCTTGAGGATTTCCGCTTCCTGAAAAGCGTCAGCGGCAATGCCGAGCCGAAAATGACCATCCCGAGCCCGAGCGTGCTGCATTTTCGCGGCGGCGCGGCGGCCATCGACCGTAACGTCTACCCGGATCTGAATGACTATTTCGACGATCTCGCCACGACCTGGCGCGACGCCATCCGTGCCTTTTACGACGCAGGCTGCCGCTACCTGCAACTGGATGATACCGTCTGGGCGTACCTGTGCTCTGACGAGCAGCGTCGTCAAATCCGTGAGCGCGGCGACGATCCGGACGAGCTGGCGCGCATTTATGCCCGCGTGCTGAACCAGGCGCTGGCAGGCAAGCCGGAGGATTTAACCATCGGGCTGCATGTCTGCCGCGGTAATTTCCGCTCCAGCTGGATAGCCGAAGGCGGCTATGAGCCGGTGGCCGAAGTGCTGTTCGGCACCGTCAACATCGATGCGTTTTTCCTGGAATATGATAACGACCGTTCCGGCGATTTCGCGCCGCTGCGCTTTATCCGTCCGGGCAAACAGCAGGTGGTGCTGGGGCTTATCACCACCAAAAATGGCGAGCTGGAGAACCCGGAACTGATTAAAACGCGGCTGGAAGAGGCGGCGAAATATGTCGATATCAGCCAGATCTGCTTAAGCCCGCAGTGCGGTTTCGCCTCGACCGAAGAAGGCAACAGCATTACGCCAGCCGAGCAGTGGGAAAAAGTGCGCCTGGTGACGAAGGTTGCCAGCGAAGTGTGGTAAGACGGGGCTTTTGATGTAAACGGCGGGTGCGCGTCGCTTACCCGCCCTACAAAAATTCACCCTCATCCTATGGCGGGCGCGCTTACCCGCCCTACAAAAAGCCGTCCTCACCGTAGGGTGGGTAAGCGCAGCGCACCCACCCTTTATAATGCGCGCCGCTGACACACAATTCCCTTAATCATCGCAAAAAATGATTCCTGCGCTGATTCATCATCATCTTTAATTATTTCCCCCCTCATTGCACATTTATGACGCACCGTTGCACCATCGCGATCGTGGTTATTATTGAAAACCCTGTCCTGTTAATTAAACTCCCCCTCTATATTCAATAAAAAATTCACAATAAGTTGAAATATAAGTAATTTTAAAAACTGGCACTCCCTTTGCTAAATAACTCTCATCTTGTATACCAGATGGGATGCCAGTTATGTCACCGAGTTCACCGCTGTTTACGCCTCTGACGCTTGCTGAGTGGCGCAGGGAATATCAGGACGATCCGACGCGCATTACGGAAATTTATTCCACGGCTTTTACTGATGAAGAGAATAACGATCCGGCATGGATCACCCGCGCCAGCCCGGCGCATCTTGAAGCCCAAATTGCGCCATTGCTGGCGGCCATAAAAGCGGGCAAAAGCCTTGCGGATTTTCCACTCTTCGGCGTGCCGTTTGCGGTGAAAGACAATATCGATGTTGCCGGTTTGCCCACCACGGCCGCGTGCCCGGCGTTTGCGTATACCGCTCAGGAGGACGCCACCGTGGTGGCGAAACTCAAAGCCGCAGGCGCCATCGTGCTGGGTAAAACCAATCTGGATCAGTTCGCGACAGGGCTGGTCGGCACCCGGTCGCCGTACGGCGCGGTGCCCAATACCTTTAACCCGGCGTATGTCAGCGGTGGCTCCAGCGCCGGTTCGGCCTCAACCGTGGCGCGCGGGCTGGTCGCTTTCGCGCTCGGCACCGACACCGCAGGCTCCGGGCGCGTCCCGGCCGGTTTCAATAACATTGTCGGCCTCAAACCCACCAAAGGCTGGCTGTCGAATCGCGGCGTGGTGCCCGCGTGCCGCCTGAACGACTGCGTCTCCATCTTCGCGCTAAGCGCCGCCGATGCCTTTCAGGTGGCAAGCCTTGCGGGCGGTTATGACGCCGCCGATGCCTACTCGCGCGCTAACCCGCGCAGCGCGCCCGCGCGTCTGCCTGCACAACCGCGCTTTGCGGTGCCCGATGCGCCTGAATTTTATGGCGACACCCACAGCGAGGCGGCATACCGCCAGAGCCTGACCCGCCTGGAAGCGCTCGGCGTCACGCTGGTGCCGGTCGATTTCACGCCGTTTCGCCAGCTTGCGGAGCAGCTCTATCAGGGCGCGTGGGTGGCGGAGCGCACCGTGGCGGTGGGCGAGATGCTCAGCCAGCCGCCGGAGGCGATGGACCCGACCGTACGCGGCATCGTGGAGGGCGGCCTGAAATATACAGCCTGCGACGCCTGGCAGGCGGAATATACCCGCGCCGCGCTCGCCCGACAGATTGCGCAGGTGCTGGAGGCCGTAGAGGCGCTGGTCGTCCCGACCTCGCCGACCATTCATACACTCAGGGAAATGAACGCGGAGCCGGTACGCTACAACTCGCACTTCGGCTACTACACCAATTTCACCAACCTGGCCGATCTCTGCGCGCTGGCGCTGCCCGGCGATTTCCGCGCCGATGGCCTGCCGGCTGGCATCACGCTTATCGCGCCCGCCTGGCATGACGCCGCGCTGGCGCACTTCGGCGCGCGCTGGCAGCAGGCGGTGCCGCTGCCGCTCGGCGCGACCGCTAAAGCGCTGCCTGTGGTCGAACCGTTTGCGCCGTCGCCGCACCATGTGCGCCTCGCAGTCGTCGGTGCCCACCTGCGCGGCATGCCGCTCAATCATCAGCTTACGACCCGCAACGCCGTGTTTATCGAAGAAACCACCACGGCGGCGGACTATCGCCTCTATGCGCTCGCCAACACCACGCCGCCAAAGCCGGGGCTGGCGCGCGCCAGCACCGGGCAGCCCATCGCGGTGGAGCTGTGGGATATCCCGCTGGCACGCTTTGGTGAGTTTGTCGCGGAGATCCCGGCGCCGCTCGGTATCGGCACGCTGACGCTTGCCGACGGCCGCGCCGTAAAAGGCTTTATCTGCGAACCGCAGGCGCTTGCGAGCGCCACGGACATCACCGAATGGGGCGGCTGGAAAGCCTGGCTTGCCCGCCACCAGAGCGCCTGAGGAGAAAACCATGTTCAGCAAAGTGCTTATCGCTAACCGTGGCGAGATCGCCTGTCGCGCCATTCGTACCCTGAAGAAAATGGGCATCGCCAGCGTCGCGGTTTATTCCGCACCGGATCGTAACGCGCAACACGTGCTCGACGCCGATATCGCCATTGCGCTCGACGGCGACGCGGCGCGCGACACCTACCTTAACGTCGATAAAATTCTCGCAGCGGCGAAAGCGAGCGGGGCGCAGGCTATCTTCCCCGGCTACGGCTTTCTTTCCGAGCGCGCTGAATTCGCCGCGGCGTGCGAAGCCGCGGGCCTGGTGTTTATCGGCCCGACGCCGCAGCAGATTGGCGATTTTGGTCTCAAGCACCGCGCCCGCGCGCTCGCGGCACAGGCGGGCGTGCCGATGACGCCAGGCAGCGGGCTGTTGCGCTCGCTTGAGGAAGCAACCCAGGCGGCCGCAGACATTGGCTACCCGGTGATGCTGAAAACCACGGCGGGCGGCGGCGGCATCGGGCTGACGCGCTGCGACGACGCGCCTTCGCTGGCGCAGGCCTGGGAGAGCGTAAGGCGCCAGGGCCAGCAGTTTTTCAGCGACGACGGCGTATTTATCGAGAAGTTCATCAGCCGCGCCCGTCATCTGGAAGTTCAGATTCTCGGCGATGGCGAAGGCTACGTGGCGGCGCTCGGCGAGCGCGACTGTTCGCTCCAGCGCCGCAACCAGAAAGTGGTGGAAGAGACGCCTGCGCCGGGGCTGCCGCAGGCGACCCGCGAAGCGCTGCACGCCGCCGCGGCGGCGCTTGGGGAATCGGTCAATTACCGCAGCGCCGGCACCGTGGAGTTTATCTATGACGCCGGGAGCGATCGCTTCTGGTTTCTGGAGGTCAACACCCGTTTGCAGGTGGAGCACCCGGTGACCGAGGCCGTGACGGGGCTGGATCTGATTGAATGCATGATAAATATCGCCGCGGGCGAACCGCTGGACAGGGCGCGGCTGGCGCAGACCCCGCAGGGGGCCGCCATTGAAGTGCGCCTCTATGCCGAAGATCCGCTGAAACACTTCCAGCCGTCGCCGGGGCAGCTTACCGATGTGTACTTTCCTGATGACGTGCGGGTGGACGGCTGGGTCAGTACCGGCGCGGAGGTGAGCGCGTTTTACGATCCGATGATCGCCAAAATCATCGTTCACGGCGACAACCGCCCGCAGGCGCTGGCGAAACTGCGCCTGGCGCTCGACGCCACGCGGCTGCACGGCATCGCCACCAATCTCGATTATCTGCGCCAGATTATCCGGCTGGAGGCGTTTGAAAACGCCACCATGTGGACGCGTCTGCTGGATGAGGTGAGCTACCGCGCCCACGCCATCGAAGTCCTGGAGCCGGGCACCTGGAGCAGCGTGCAGGATTATCCGGGCCGTCTGGGCTACTGGGATATCGGCGTGCCGCCATCCGGGCCGATGGACGATTACGCCTTCCGGCTGGCCAACCGTATCGTGGGTAACGCGCCGGAGGCCGCCGGGCTTGAGTTCACGCTCCAGGGACCGACGCTGCGCTTTCACAGCGACGCCATCTTCGCGCTCACCGGCGCGGACTGCGACGCGGAACTTGATGGCGAGCCGGTCGCCTGCTGGCAGCCGGTCACCGCCCGCGGCGGACAGACGCTGACGCTGGGCCGCGCCCGCACAGGCTGTCGCGGTTATCTGGCGGTGCGTAACGGTATTGACGTGCCGCAATATCTCGGCAGCCGTTCCACCTTCGCGCTCGGGCAGTTTGGCGGCCATGCCGGACGCACGCTGCGCCCCGGCGACGTGCTGGCGATATCACGCCCGGCGCTCGCCGCCTGCGCCACGCCTGCGCCCATCTCGCCGCCTCAGACGCCGGAGCCGGGGCTTATCCCGCGCTATGGCGAGGTGTGGGATATCGGCGTGCTTTACGGCCCGCACGGCGCGCCCGATTTCTTCACTCCCGAGTCGATGGATGCGTTCTTCGCCGCCGAATGGCAGGTGCATTACAACTCCAACCGTCTCGGTGTGCGGCTGGTGGGCCCGAAACCGGAATGGAGCCGCGCCGACGGCGGCGAGGCGGGCCTGCATCCGTCTAATGTTCACGACTGCGAATACGCCATCGGGGCGATTAACTTTACCGGCGATTTCCCGGTGATCCTCACCCGCGACGGGCCGAGCCTCGGCGGGTTTGTCTGCCCGGTCACCATTGCCCGCGCGGAGCTGTGGAAAGTCGGCCAGGTGAAGCCCGGCGACCGCATCCGTTTTCATCCGATTAGCATCGAACATGCGCAGTCGCTGGAGCTCGCCCAGGAAGTGGCGTGCAACCATCTGCGCGCGGTCAGCGCTCGCCTGGACGAGACGCCGTCGCTGCTGCCAGGCGCGACCGGGAGTGCGGCGATCCTCGCGCAGTCGCCAGCGCAAAACGGGCTGCCCGCCGTGGTCTGGCGGCAGGCGGGCGACAGCTACATTCTCATTGAATATGGCGACAACGTACTGGATCTGGCGCTGCGCCTGCGGGTGCATCTGCTGATGAACGCTCTCCGCGAGAGCGGCGTCGCGGGCATCGAGGAGCTTTCGCCCGGCGTGCGGTCGTTGCAGGTGCGTTACGACAGCCAGCGCCTCGGGCAGCGGCCCTTGCTGACGCTGCTGATGAACCTTGAGAAGCAGCTCGGCGATGTGGAATCGCTGAAGATCCCTCGCGAGTCGTCTGGCTGCCGATGGCGTTTGAAGACAGCGCAACGCTTGGCGCGGTGGAGCGGTATCAGCAAACCGTGCGCGCCCAGGCGCCGTGGCTGCCGAATAACGTCGATTTTATCTGCCGCGCGAACGGGCTGTCGCACCGCGACGAGGTGAAAAACATCGTATTTGACGCGAGCTACCTGATCCTCGGGCTGGGGGATGTCTATCTCGGCGCGCCGTGCGCGGTGCCGGTCGATCCGCGCCATCGCCTGCTCAGTTCGAAATATAACCCCGCGCGTACCTGGACGGCCGAAGGCACCGTCGGCATCGGCGGGATGTATATGTGCATCTACGGCATGGATTCGCCCGGCGGCTACCAGCTGGTGGGGCGCACGCTGCCCATCTGGAACAAATTCCTCAAAAACCCGCAGTTCGGCGAGGAGCCGTGGCTGCTGAAGTTCTTCGATCAGGTGCGCTTCTACCCGGTGAGCGAAGCGGAGCTGAACGATTTCCGCGACGCCTTCCGCGAGGGCCGCGCGTCTGTCCGCATTGAAGAGAGCGAGTTTGATTTTGCGGCGTATCGCGCCTTTTTAGCGGACAACGAGCAGGATATCTGCGCGTTCCGCGCGCGTCAGCAGGCCGCGTTCAACGCCGAAGTGGCGCACTGGCACACCCAGGAGCCGGAGGCCGACGCGTATGAGGCTGACGCTGAAGACGAGACAGAAAGCGAGGGGCGGCTGGTCAGCGCCGATCTCAACGGCAACATCTGGAAGATCCTGGTTGAGCCGGGCCAGCGGGTGAAGCAGGGCGAGCCGTTGATCGTGGTGGAGGCGATGAAGATGGAGCTGATGGTGCATGCGCCGGTGGATGGCGTGGTGGCGCGCATTCGTTGTCAGCAGGGGCGGCCTGTCGCGCCCGGCGATGCCCTTTTGTGGCTGGGTTGAGCGGGCTTACTTGTTATGACAGGCGGCGGGTAAGCAACGCGCACTCGCCAGACACAGGGAACACAGGAGGCGCTATGCCATTCACCGCCCGACACCGCGCGGCGCCCCCGGAGGCGCAGGGCGATCGCATCTATCGGCTGATGAAACAGGAGATCTTCGATTTCCGGCTGCTGCCCGGCGATCGCTTCAGCGAAAACGACGTCGCCGCGCGCATGGGCGCGAGCCGCACGCCGGTGCGCCAGGCGCTGCACCGGCTTGAACAGGAAGGCTATCTCGATGTCCAGCCACGCAGCGGCTGGCAGGTGCGGCAGATCGACTTCGACCACCTGGAGGCGCTCTACGATCTGCGCATTGTGCTGGAAACGGAAGCCGTCGCACGGCTCTGCGCCTTGCCGGCGCACGTCACGCCGCTGCCGCTGTGCGAGCTGCGCGAATTCTGGATAGCGTCGCCGCCGCTTGCCCAGGGCGGCGATGTCGCGCCGCACGATGAGGCGTTTCACATGACGCTCGTCGGCACCGCGGGCAACCCGGAGATGGCGCGCGTGCATCGCGAGGTCACGGAAAAAATCCGCATTGTGCGCCGCATGGATTTCACCCAGGCGTCACGCATCAGCGCGACTTACGCCGAGCATGGCCAGATCCTGCTCGCCATTTTTGAACGCAACCTGAAGGAGGCCCGGACCCGACTGCACGACCATATTGCCCAAAGCCAGAAAGAGGTTCGCAAGATTACGCTTCACGCCCTGCAACAGGCGCGGCGTGGAACGCCAGATTAACCGTACACACAGCATCCATTATCAGGAGTCACCCTTATGCATCGTCGTACTCTGTTAAAAGCTTTCGCCCTTTCCGCCTCGGTCATCAGCATGGGGTTCGCCTTCAGCGCCCAGGCCGCCGACACTATCAAAGTGGGCATCATGCACTCGCTCTCCGGCACGATGGCGATTTCCGAAACGCCGCTCAAAGACGTGGCGCTGATGACCATTGATGAGATCAACGCCAAAGGCGGCGTTCTCGGTAAAAAGCTGGAGCCTGTGGTGGTCGATCCGGCCTCCAACTGGCCGCTGTTCGCCGAGAAAGCCCGCCAGTTGCTGAGCCAGGATAAGGTCGCCGCCGTTTTTGGCTGCTGGACGTCGGTCTCGCGCAAATCCGTACTGCCGGTCTTTGAAGAACTCAACGGGCTGCTCTTCTACCCGGTGCAGTACGAAGGCGAAGAGATGTCGCCGAACGTCTTCTATACGGGCGCCGCGCCCAATCAGCAGGCGATCCCGGCAGTGGAATATCTGATGAGCGAAGATGGCGGCGGCGCGAAACGCTTCTTCCTGCTCGGCACCGATTATGTCTATCCGCGCACCACCAACAAAATCCTGCGCGCGTTCCTGCATTCTAAAGGCGTTCAGGACAAAGATATCGAAGAGGTCTACACCCCGTTTGGCTACAGCGACTACCAGACCATTGTCGCCAATATCAAGAAATTCTCCGCAGGCGGTAAAACGGCCGTCGTTTCCACCATTAACGGCGATTCCAACGTCCCGTTCTATAAAGAGCTGGCGAACCAGGGGCTGAAGGCGACCGACGTTCCGGTGGTGGCGTTTTCGGTGGGCGAAGAGGAACTGCGCGGTATCGATGCCAAACCGCTGGTGGGCAATCTGGCCGCATGGAACTACTTCGAGTCGGTCGATAACCCCGAGAACAAAAAATTCGTCGCGGATTACCGCGCTTACGCCAAAGCGCACAAGTTGCCGAACGCCGGTACGGTGGTCACTAACGATCCGATGGAAGCCACCTATGTCGGCATTCATATGTGGGCGCAGGCGGTAGAGAAGGCGGGCACGACGGATGTCGATAAAGTGCGCGCGGCGATGGCAGGGCAATCGTTTAAGGCGCCGTCCGGCTTTACGCTGACAATGGACAACACCAACCACCATCTGCATAAACCCGTGATGATTGGCGAAATTGAAGGCAACGGCCAGTTCAACGTGGTGTGGCAGACCGAAGCACCGGTGCGCGCGCAGCCGTGGAGCCCGTATATCGCCGGTAACGATAAAAAAGCCGATACGCCAGTGAAAACCGCCAGTCATTAACGGGCGTTGAGCCAGGCATGGTTCAGGTTACGCGGTTGAACTGGCGGGTGCGCAAGCTTACCCGCCCTACAGGAAAGCCTGTGTTTTGTCGGGCGGGTAAGCGAAGCGCACCCGCCATAAATGCCGCCCGACACCACCGAGGCATAACGGTTGCAAAGGAGATACCCATGACATTATTCCGCTGGCTGATGATCGCCGCCTTGCTGGCGCCGTGGCTCGCGCGCGCCGGTGACGCCGACGACTTCGCGGCCGCCAGCCGCAGCCAACAGGCGACGCTGCTGCAAACCTGGGCCGCGTCGCCGGATGCCGCGCGTCTGCCGTTGCTGGTGGCGCTCGGTCAGGAAAATCTGGTCGTCGATACGCAAAAGCATCCGTTCGCACAGCGCCCTGATGGCCTGACCGCGCTCGGGAGCGCCGCCACGCCGGAAGGGGCGGTGAAACCGCTGCGGCTGACCAACCGCCTGCGCAATCTGGCCGCCGCGGCGCTGGCTACCCATCGTCTGGTGAGTGACAACGTCACGGAACGCCTTGATGCCGCCCGGTCTTTACAGCGCGACGGCGACCCGCACATGGCGCCGTTACTGACCCAGCGCCTGGCGGACGAAAAAGAAGCCACCGTGCGCGAGGCGCTCTCCACTGCGCTCGCCACGCTTCAGCTGACAAGCCCTGATTCCGCCGTGCGCCTGAAAGCGGTCACGCGGCTTGGCGAATCCGGCGAGCCGCAAACCCGCGCGCGGCTTCAGCCTTTTACCGACGCCGCCAGCGAGCCTGACGCCCGCGTGCGTGAGGCCGCCACCGCCAGCGTTCACGCCATTGACAGCCGCCTGAAGGTGGGCGAGCTGCTCGGCCAGGCGTTTATGGGGCTGTCGCTCGGCTCGATTCTGCTGCTGGCCGCGCTGGGGCTGGCGATTACCTACGGCCTGCTCGGCGTCATTAATATGGCCCACGGCGAAATGCTGATGCTTGGCGCTTACGCCACCTGGTGCGTGCAGAACGCGCTGGCGGCCTTCGCGCCGCAGTGGCTGGCGTTCTATCCGGTGCTGGCGCTGCCGGTGGCGTTTATGGTCACGGCCTGCGCGGGGATGGCGCTTGAGCGCGCCATTATTCGCCATTTGTATGGCCGCCCGCTGGAGACGCTGCTCGCCACCTGGGGGATCAGTCTGATGCTTATCCAGCTGGTGCGCATGACGTTCGGCGCGCAAAACGTCGAGGTGGCGAACCCGGCCTGGCTCTCCGGCGGCATCCAGGTGCTGCCAAACCTGATCCTGCCGTGGAACCGTCTGGTGGTGATGGGCTTTGTGCTGCTGGTGCTGTTTTTCACCTGGCTTGCGCTCACTAAAACCCGGCTTGGGATGAACGTGCGCGCGGTCACGCAGAACCGCGCGATGGCGGCCTGCTGCGGCGTACCGACCGGACGCGTCGATATGCTGGCCTTCGGACTCGGCTCCGGTATCGCGGGCCTCGGCGGCGTGGCGCTCTCCCAGCTTGGCAATGTCGGGCCGGAGCTCGGCCAGGGTTACATCATCGATTCCTTTTTAGTGGTGGTGCTGGGCGGCGTTGGTCAGCTGGCGGGCAGCGTGGCGGCGGCGTTCGGTCTGGGTATTTTCAATAAAATCCTCGAACCGCAGGTCGGCGCGGTGCTCGGCAAAATCGCCATCCTGGTGATGGTTATCCTGTTTATCCAGAAACGCCCGCAGGGGTTGTTCGCACTCAAAGGGAGGGCCGTGGAATGACGCAGCCGATCGCCTTAACGCTGGTTCAAAAAGCGCCGCGCCTGAGCGTTATCGCAGGCGGGCTGGCGCTGGCGGCGCTCTTCGCGCTGCCGTTTCTCACGCTCTTACCCGCAAGCCACCCGCTTGCGGTCTCGACCTGGACGCTGACGCTGATGGGCAAAATCCTCTGCTACGCGATTGTCGCCGTGGCGCTGGATCTGGTCTGGGGCTACGCCGGGCTGCTGTCGCTCGGCCACGGGATTTTCTTCGCGCTCGGCGGCTACGCGATGGGCATGTACCTGATGCGCCAGGCGGCAGGCGACGGGCTGCCCGCGTTTATGTCGTTTCTCTCCTGGAGCGAGCTGCCGTGGTACTGGTGGGGCACGTCGAATTTTCTCTGGGCGCTGCTGCTGGTGGTGCTGGTGCCGGGGCTGCTGGCGCTTGTCTTCGGTTTCTTTGCGTTCCGCTCGAAAATCAAGGGCGTCTATTTCTCCATCATTACCCAGGCGCTGACCTTCGCCGGGATGTTGCTCTTTTTTCGCAATGAAACCGGCTTTGGCGGCAACAACGGTTTTACCGGCTTTACCACGCTGCTTGGGTTTTCACTCACCGCGGCCGGCACGCGCATCGCGCTCTTTATCGCCACGCTCGCCTTGCTGCTGGCCTGCCTGGCGGTCGGACTGTGGCTCGCGCGCAGCAAGTTTGGCCGGGTGCTGACGGCGGTGCGCGACGCCGAAAGCCGACTGATGTTCTGCGGCTACGATCCGCGCGGCTTCAAGCTGCTGGTCTGGACGATTTCCGCCGTGATGTGCGGCCTTGCCGGCGCGCTCTATGTGCCGCAGGTCGGCATCATTAACCCCGGCGAAATGTCGCCGACCAACTCCATCGAAGCCGCCATCTGGGTGGCGCTTGGCGGACGCGGCACGCTGGTGGGGCCGGTGTTCGGGGCGCTGCTGGTCAACGGGGCTAAAAGTCTCTTTACGGTGGTGATGCCGGAGTACTGGCAACTCTTTTTAGGGCTGATATTTATCCTCATCACCCTGTTTTTGCCGCGCGGCGTGGCGGGGCTTCTGCGCAGAGGAGAGAAATAATGCACGCTACGGATACGCTCTATACCCGGCAGTATGAGACCGACCGCTTTCGCGCGCAGACCGATCCGGTGCTGCAACTGGAGAAAATCAACGTCAGTTTCGACGGTTTTCAGGCGCTCACCAATCTGACGCTCTCGACCGGCGTCGGCGAACTGCGCTGCATTATCGGCCCCAATGGCGCGGGCAAAACCACGCTGATGGATGTCATCACCGGCAAAACCCGGCCTCAGAGCGGGCGGGCGATTTACGATCAGCAAACGGATCTGACGCGTCTTGATCCGGTAGAGATCGCCCGGCGCGGCATCGGGCGCAAGTTCCAGAAGCCGACGGTGTTTGAGGCGCTGACGGTGTTTGAGAATCTGGAGCTGGCGCAAAAGGGCGATAAAACGGTGCGCGGGACGCTGCGCGCGCGGCTGAACAGCGAGCAGACGGACCGCATCGACGCGATGTTGGCGACGCTGCGCTTAGGGGCTGAGCGCCAGCGTCTGGCCGGGGCGCTCTCACACGGCCAGAAGCAGTTTCTGGAAATCGGCATGCTGCTGATGCAGGAGCCGCATCTGCTGCTGCTCGACGAGCCTGCGGCGGGCATGACCGACGCGGAAACCGACTATGCCGCCGAGCTGTTTCGCGCGCTGGCGGGCAAACATTCTCTGATGGTGGTGGAACACGATATGGGCTTTGTGGAAACCATCGCCGACAAAGTGACGGTGCTGCATCAGGGCCAGGTGCTGGCGGAAGGGTCGCTGGCGGACGTTCAGGCCAACGAGCAGGTGATCGACGTCTATCTCGGGCGTTAAGGAACAGCGATGTTAAACGTAAACGAACTGCATCAATACTACGGCGGCAGCCATATTCTGCGCGGCGTGTCGCTTGAGGCGCGCCCTGGCGAAGTGACCTGTCTGCTCGGGCGCAACGGCGTCGGCAAAAGCACGCTGCTGAAATGCCTGATGGGACTGATCCCGGCACGTACCGGCTCGGTGACCTGGCAGGGCGACGTCATTACCCGTTATAAACCGCACCAGCGCGTGGCGGCGGGCATCGCGTATGTGCCGCAAGGGCGCGAGATTTTCCCGCGACTGACGGTGGAGGAAAACCTGCTGATGGGGCTGTCGCGCTTTCGCGGCGCCGACGCCAGAAGCGTGCCCGAGGAGATCTACACGCTGTTTCCGGTGCTGAAATCGATGCGCCAGCGGCGCGGCGGCGATCTCTCCGGCGGGCAGCAGCAACAGCTCGCCATCGGGCGGGCGCTCGCCAGCCGTCCGCAGTTACTGATCCTCGACGAACCCACCGAGGGCATTCAGCCGTCGGTCATCAAAGAGATAGGCGCAGTTATCCAGGCGCTGGCCGCGCGCGGCGATATGGCTATTCTGCTGGTGGAGCAGTTTTACGATTTCGCCGCCGGACTGGCGGATAACTATCTGGTGATGTCGCGCGGCGCTATCGTCCAGCGCGGCACTGGCAAAGCGATGGAAGCTGACGGTGTGCGAAGGCTGGTGGCGATATAACGGCTGTGATGAAAGGCTGGTGGGAGGCTGGCCTTTATTTAACGAATGCTGATGGTGATAACCGGTAATCAGTGCGTTACTCGCGCCAGTGACTGAGCGAATAATAAGTATAAAATGATTCGATGTGAAATTGATTACTGGAACAGGGCGGTTGCAAATGGATGCCACTGAAATACATACGATGGACAAGCTTCTGATGAGAGATATCGAGAAAGAAATCATCGAATTCATAGAGCGGGATTATAACCCCAGAGAGTATTTTCTCTTTGGCCCCAAACGTCCCGTGACGCGCGACACCCGAATCAGAGATGACCTGAAACTTGTCTTCGAGGATAATGAAGAACTGCTGCAAGCCTATTTCAGCCGATGGAGTGTCGAGCCGGGCAGCTTTGAAATTCTCGATTATTTCCATCCCGACTATTTTGGAAGCAAAGAGCCTGACCCGCATAAACCTCTCACCATCGGTATGCTGGTGGAGAGCGCCGAGGCGGGGCGCTGGTTATATGAATAAATCCCGTTAATCTCTTGACGATATGGCTAAATTTCTCAACGACGTGGACTGAGCGCGGTGTTGCAGAAAGGATAAATGAGCATGGATAACGATTTCAGGCGATTCTTCTGTGAGATAATTTTCCGCCCCCTGATGGTGCTCGTCTCCATGTCTTGCATGCTCATGTTACATGATGCGATCTATTACTCTGTCTGGCGGGTATATTATGGCGCTTATAGCGTTCGGCTGGCGGCTTCGCTTAATTTAGTCTTGTGGTATGGCATGTTCCCGGCATTTATTGTGATGGCTTTATTACCGCTTCGATTAATTAATGGCTATTTCTTTCTGATGTTTTTAATACCGACGCTGCTTTTTGGTTTCGGTGGCTCAACACATTTCATGCTCTGCGTACTGTTAAGCTTTTACTGGCTTCTCGGCTGTGGGCTGATGCTTTTCATAAAGTATGTAGCCTATCGCAGAGTCACAGTATTACTAAAGATCGCTCCGTTTTAAAAAATGCGGGCGGCATATTCCCCCGGCCCGCATTTTTTTTACTCTGGCTGCATCACGCCGACGGTTTTAACGCGCATGCCTTTCACCATCATCAGATACGCCGTGGCGGCGAAGACCATGAGCGACGCGAACAGCGACCAGGAAGGCAGTGTGGTCAGTACAAAGCCGCTGTACATCGGGTTGAACGCCGCGCCCAGCCAGCCGAGCGACTGTACGGAAAAGTAGCCCGCTTTCAGGCCCGGCGGGGCGATATTGTCGATCAGCATATATTCGCCCGGCGCGTAGATGATTTCCCCAAGCGTAAAAACCGCCGCCGCCGCGCCCCACATCCAGAGATTGGTGCCTGACATCAGGAAACCGCCGAGGCCGAGAATAAAGCAGACGGTGCCGAAGAGCATCAGGCGGCTTAAGTTCTCGGCGCGCAGTTTTCGGCCCACCAGATATTGCAGCGAAACTACAAGAACGGCGTTGACCGGCAGCACTACCGCGACAATCTGCTGCGCCAGCGCGCTGTCGGAGAACGTCAGCACATATTGCGAGATACAGATGGCAAAGGAACCGGCCACCAGCGAGCCGAGAAACGCCGAGGCGGTAAACCACAGCAGACGCTGATCGCGCCACAGCAGGGAGAGCGGGGGCGGGCCTGCGGGCGAATCGGCCTGCTCATGGGCGGGCGCCACGCGCTGTACAAAAACGCTGATCACCATAAAGGTCATGCCGGAGGTCACCGCCGAGAGCCAGAACGGCATATTCAGGCCATACACCATCAGCAGCGTGCCGACCGGCGGACCGACCGTCCAGCCGATATTCAGAAAGGTGTAGTTGAGCGAGAAAATACGCGCTTTGGCCGCCACGCCCAGCGTATCGGCGAAATAACTCTTCAGGACGGTAGAAAACACGGAATACGCGCAGTTGATGATGGCGAAAAAGAGGATCACCAACAGGGCGTTATGCGCCAGCGGGATCGCCACAAAACCCGCCACAAACACCGCAATAGCGATGAGCATGTAGCGCTTTTTGTCGAAGCGGTCAGCGAACACGCTGAACGCCAGGCTGAAAAAGACGCCTGCGGTCATGGCGCTGGTGAGCGCGACGCCGATTTCATCAACCGACATCGCGAAGCGTTTCGCGAGATAAATCGCCATAAACGGCAGCGTGGCGCCGCGACCGATAGTCAGCATTAACGACGAGCCCAACAGCGCGACGGTGGAACGCGTTTTCTTTGATAACATTTTCTTATCTTTTTTATGGGGTGAGCGGGAGCGAGCGCCTGATTCAGGTCTCTTTTACAGCAATAACACGCCATTTGCGCCCTGTACACCCCGTTCCGGGTTCAGAAGTGCTTTACTTTCCCCCCATAAATTAGTGATCTGTCTCTCACCGGAAGATTCCGGTATGGTGAAGTATTAACATAATTTTAATAAATAACAGGGGCAGGGGATGACGCGTAAAGACGGGCTGCTGGCACTACTGGTCGTACTGGCCTGGGGGTTGAATTTCGTCGTAATCAAAGTCGGGTTACACGC
This sequence comes from Cronobacter turicensis, assembly GCF_041222865.1. NCBI lineage: Bacteria > Pseudomonadati > Pseudomonadota > Gammaproteobacteria > Enterobacterales > Enterobacteriaceae > Cronobacter > Cronobacter turicensis. The sequence goes on from NZ_CP165997.1 coordinate 2,086,647, forward strand.
CATGCCGCCGCTGTTGCTGGCAGGACTGCGTTTTTTGCTGGTCGCCTTTCCCGCGCTGTTATTTATTGCCCGCCCGACAGTCCCGTTTCGCCTGCTGCTGGGCTATGGACTGACGATAAGCTTCGGGCAGTTCGCGTTTCTCTTCACCGCTATTAAGTTCGGGATGCCCGCGGGGCTCGCCTCGCTGGTGCTCCAGGCGCAGGCATTTTTCACGATCGTGCTCGGCGTGTTTGCGTTTCGCGAACGTCTCCAGGCCAAACAGCTGACCGGCATTGCGCTCGCCATCGGCGGGATGCTGGTGCTGATTGAGGGCAGCCTTAACGGCCAGCATGTGGCGCTGACCGGCTTTATGCTGACGCTCGCCGCGGCGCTGAGCTGGGCCTGCGGCAATATCTTCAATAAAAAAATCATGCAACTGCCGACGCCGCCAGCGGTGATGTCGCTGGTGGTGTGGAGCGCGCTGATCCCGGTGCTGCCGTTTTTTGCGGCGAGCCTGATGTTCGACGGCGCGGATGCCGTGGTGCAGAGCCTGGTGAATATCGACAGCGTGACGGCGCTTTCACTGGTCTATCTGGCGTTTATCGCGACGATTTTGGGCTACGGCATCTGGGGGACGTTGCTTGGGCGTTACGAGACCTGGCGTGTGGCGCCGCTCTCGCTGCTGGTGCCGGTGGTGGGGCTTGCCAGCGCTGCGCTGCTGCTTGATGAGCGGCTTTCGGCATTACAGATTATCGGCGCGCTGCTGGTGATGGCGGGGCTGTATATCAATGTGTTTGGCTGGCGGGTACGGCGGGCGGTGCGCAGCGCATAAAAAAACCGGGCTGAGCCCGGTTTTTTTTTAACGCGACTGGTTGTAGTACGGCACACCCAGCTCGTCTGATTTATCGCTGCCCGCGCTGCGATGGCTGAGATCCAGCGACTCGTGATGCTCAATCGGCACCATCATCGTGCTCTGGTCCCCGGCGCACGCGTCGGTTTTGGGGCTGCCTGCCAGCGCATAGCCGGAGGTCAGCGCCAGCAACAGCGCTGCGGCGCACGTTACGGATTTCATCATATCCTCGGTTATCTCCCAAAGGAGAAGTGTAACGGCGGAGTGCCGCCGTCGGCGTTCTTTGCTGCTCAGTGATTCAGCGGGTGAAGATACTTGCCTTCGCCCGGCATCCGCGTCACGCGATATTTATGCGGCGGCACGGAGAAATAGTTCTTAAACGTGCGGGTCAGCGTCTGCTGGGATTCAAACCCATAGCGCTCGGCCAGATAAAGAATCGGTTCGTCGCTCTCTTTGAGCTTGAGCGCAATCTCAGTCAGCTTCCGGTTGCGGATATACTGGCCCAGCGAGTGACCGGTTTCTTTTTTGAACATACGTTGCAGGTGCCATTTCGAGTAACCCGAACGCGCCGACACTTTCTCAAGGGAAAGGGGGGATTCCAGGTTATCTTCAATCCAGTCCAAAATGCTATGAATAGTAATGGCATCATTGTTGCGTCTGGACATCGTCTTACCTCTTTGCTGTTACGGCAGCACCCTTTTAAGCAGGTATTCGAGGGTCGCCACTTCGTCTGCCGTCAGGTTTTTTGTTAATTCTTGATGCAGGTTTTGTCCTACAAGCTGGTGGCACTGTTCACACAGCACCGCGCCTTCTTCCGTGAGCTCAACCAGTACGCCCCGTTTATCATTCGGGTTGGGTAGCCGCGCCACCCAGCCCTTGCATACCAGACGATCCAGCATGCGCGTCAGAGCGCCTAAATCCACTGAGAGCACTTTTTTCAGCTCCCCCGGCGTGATGCGGCCAGGACAGCGAATGGAACAGAGCACCTTAAACTGCGCCGCGGTGATATCGAGCGGGGCGAGGTACTCATTGAGCAGGCGATCCTTTTTCTGATTCACCAAATGAATCAGCCGTCCTAAAGGAATAATCTCGTTAAACAGATCGCTGTTATTTTCCAACATAGTTGCCCAGGCAAGTAGATTAGTCACGCGAGATATTATTGCCCAGGCAAACATAAGTCAACCGAATGATTTTTGAGATCACACGATCTGCTAAAACGTGTCAAAAATCCTTCAAAATCAAAGGTGAGTTGTTGTCTATCAGTGTGATAGCTGCTGCCTGTTAATGGCAGGAAGGTGCAATGCGGACGGCGGGAAAACCAGAAAGCAGAGGTAAAAACGCCGCCTGAAAAGGCGGCGTTAAGGTTAACCGTGGTGCGGCTGCTCTTCCGGGAGCTGAACCGGCCAGCGCCGGAAAATCACAATCGCCCAGACAAATGCGGCGAGCGCCGGGATAGCGCCCATATAGCCGATGGACGACATGGAAAGCTGGAGGCTCACCTGATTGCCCACCAGCGCGCCCGCGCCGATACCGATGTTAAAGATGCCGGAGAAAAGCGACATCGCAACATCGGTGGCGTCCGGCGCCAGCGCCAGCACTTTCACCTGCATCCCAAGGCCGATAAGCATAATCGCGATGCCCCAGAAGGCGCAGAGGACCGTCAGGTTAACAGCGCTGTGCGACGCCGGCAGCAACAGCAGCAGACAAATCACCAGTACGCCGATTGCGCTGCTGATAAGCCCGGACGCGTGCAGGTTGCCGAGCTTGCCGAAAATCACGCTGCCGATAATCCCGGCGGTGCCGAGCACCAGCAGCAGGAAGGTGGCGAAGTTTTCACTCATGCCCGCGACGTTCTGCACAAACGGCTCAATATAGCTGTAGGCGGTGAAGTGCGCGGTCACGACCACGGCGGTCAGCACGTAAATGCACAGCAAGGCCGGGCGGCGGAACAGCGCCGGCAGGCTCGCGAGCGAGCCGGAGTGTTCGCTCGGGATTTTCGGCAGCAGTTTCACGAGGCAGGCGAGCGTAATCAGCGCGCCGATGCCGATGACGAAAAACGTGGTGCGCCAGCCGAAATATTGCCCGACGATGCGCCCGATAGGCAGACCGAGTACGGACGCCAGCGCGGTGCCGGTCGCAATCAGGCTCAGCGCCTGGGCGCGTTTGCCAGGCGGCGCCAGCCGAATAGCCAGCGAGGCGGTAATCGACCAGAAAATCGCATGGGCGAAGGCGATGCCGATACGGCTAATCACCAGCACCTCAAAGCTCCACGCCATAAACGACAGCATGTGGCTGGCGACGAAGACGACAAACAGCGCAATCAGGAGTTTGCGGCGCTCCACCTGGCTTGTCAGCAGCATAAACGGCAGCGACATCAGCGCCACCACCCAGGCGTAGATGGTCAGCATGATGCCCGCCTGCGCGGATTCCATATGGAAACTCGCGGCGATATCGGAGAGCAGACCCACCGGCACAAACTCGGTGGTATTAAAAATAAATGCCGCGACCGCAAGCGTAACTACCCGCAGCCACGCCGTTTTGCGAGAGACTGTATTCATCGTCATAAAAAAAAGATTCGCGCTGGTCAGAAGTGAATAAGAAGCAAGCGATCTTAAAACGTTCGCCTGTCGGGATACAACCATTTTGTGACGCAAATCTCATTTTTACGCCCTTTATGAAACAGGCGAAACGGCAGCAAAGCAAATGTCGTCACGGTTTTCAGCACGCGTGATAGTCTGAAAAAAAGAGGGCACAGAGAACAGGGCGGAAATAACAATGCAACCAATTGATTTTTATCTGGTGGACGCGTTTGCTGAGAAAACCTTCGGCGGCAATGCGGCGGCGGTCTGTCCGTTAAGCGAATGGCTGCCGGATGAGACGCTGCTTTCGATGGCGCAGCAGCATAACCAGTCAGAGACCGCCTTTTTCGTGCGCACCGACGACGGTTTTGAGCTGCGCTGGTTCACCACGCTTGATGAAATTAATCTCTGCGGGCATGGCACGATTGCCGCCGCACATGTGATTTTCGAGCATCTCGATTATCCGCACAGCGAAATCCGCTTCTCGACGCGGTTTGTCGGCGAGTTAACGGTCACGCGCAGCGGCGACTGGCTGACGCTGAACTTCCCGGCGTGGCAGGCGCAGCCGGTGGACGCGCCCGCGTTATTGCTGCGCGCGCTGGGGATTGACGGCGCGGTGTCGGTCGCGCTTTACCGCGACTATCTGGTGGAGCTCCCAACCCAGGCGCAGGTGGAGGCGCTGACGCCGGATATCCAGGCGCTGCTGCCGCTCGGCAAGCAGGTTTGCGTGACCGCGCCCGGCACGCCTGGCGGTCCGTATGATTTCGTCAGCCGCTTTTTCTGCCCCGGCGAAAGCGTGGCGGAAGATCCGGTGACCGGCTCCGCGCACAGTATGCTTATCCCGTTCTGGGGCGCAAAGCTTGGCAAAACGTCAATGATGGCGCGCCAGGTGTCGGCGCGGGGCGGCGATTTACGCTGTGAATGGCAGGGCGATCGCGTGCTGATTGGCGGGCAGGCGGTGACCTATCTTATCGGGCAGGCGCTGCTGCGCTGACGGTGTCGGCGCCCGGCGCGGGCGCCATTATTATTTTCAGGGCAGGCGCGCGATGTTCGCTTTAATCACCGCCACGGAATGCTGAAATTTGGCCTGCTCTTCGCCTTCCAGCTGCAGTTCAATAATTTGCTGCACGCCGTTCTGGGCCAGTACCGCTGGTACGCCAATGGCCACATTGTCCACGCCATATTCGCCATCAAGAATGCACGATACCGCCAGCGCCCGGTGACTGCCGGTGAAGATATTGCGGCAGATCTCGGCGATAGTGCCCGCGATGCCATATTCCGTACAGCCTTTGCGGGCGTAAATCTCAAAGCCCAGCTTGCGCACTCTGTCGGCGAGCGCCGCGGTGTCGAGCGGCTTACCCGTTTTGCGCTCATAAACCTGCGCCACCGGCGAGCCATACACCGAGGAGTGCGACCAGACCGGAAACTGGGTGTCGCCATGTTCGCCCAGAATAAAGGCGTCGATGCTTTGCGGGCCGATCTCCAGCGCTTCCGCCAGCGTGCGGCGCAGGCGGGTGGTGTCGAGCCAGACGCCGGTGCCGATCACCTGATTGCGCGGCAAGCCCGAGAGTTTCCATACCTGCCACGTGATGATATCGCACGGGTTAGTCGCTACGAGGAAAATGCCGTTAAAGCCGCCCGCCATCATCTGCGGAACAATCTGGCCGACGATGCGCGCGGTATTGGTCAGCTCGTCAAGCCTCGTCTGGCCCGGTTTCAGCGCGCCGCCGGAGACGGTGATCACCGCGATATCGACATCCGCGCACTCCTTTGCCTGGCGGGTGGAGATGGTAATCATCCCCGGCATATACGCGGCGGCGTCGCGCAGATCCTGACAGTGTCCTTCAACGCGCGCGGCGTCGAGATCCACCAGAATCAGCTCCTCGCCGATATTCTGGTTCAGCAGCGCCCAGGCGGCGGCGGTGCCGACGTTGCCCGCGCCGATAATCATCACTTTTCGTGCTCTGTTATTCATGGCGTCATTCCTTGTTAACCCATTTCGCCGCACAGAGTACCTGCACAACCCGGTGCCGGGAAATCCCCTTTGCGTATTAAAGGGCATATCATAAGACAATCCTCTGACAACCCGGTTGCGTGCGCGGCGCGCAGCCGGTAAAGCTAGTAAAAAACACGGAGGAGCCGCTATGTACCCGATATCCATCGAAACGCCAGGCAGCGCAGAAAGCCGGGCGCTGATCGCCGCGCTGGACGCTTACCAGAGCACGCTGTATCCCGCAGAAAGTAACCATCTGGTGGACCTCGCCGGACTCCCGGATGACGCCATGATTTTTATGGTGATCCGCCATCAGAACGTGGCCGTGGGCTGCGGGGCGGTCATGCTGACCGGCGACGGCTGCGGGGAAATCAAACGGGTGTATATTGATGAGCGCCACCGCGGGCAGCGGCTCGGCGAAAAACTGATGGCGGCGCTGGAAGCCGCCGCGCGGTCACGCGGTTGCCATACATTGCAGCTGGAAACCGGCATTCACCAGCAGGCGGCGGTGAAACTTTATGAGCGCTGCGGCTATACGCAGACCGGGCCGTTTGCGCCATACCAGCCCGATCCGCTGAGCCTGTTTATGCAAAAGCGGGTGTCGGACACGGCGGCAGCAGTGCTGTGAAGGCGTCAATCTGGCGGGTTTTCGCGCCGCGTCGCCAGATAAGCCAGGTATCAATGTAGCGCCATTTATCGGCCAGCGGCCACGCCTGCACCTGATGGCTGCCCGGCATACTCTCCAGCATGCTTCGCGGGATCATCGCCACACCCGCCCCGGCCACCACGCACGCCAGCATGCCGTGGTAAGACTCCATCTCGTGGATCTTGCCCGGCATCGCCTGGTCCTCTTTAAACCAGCTCTCGAAATGCCGCCGGTAGGAGCAGTTCGCGCGAAAAGCGTAAATGCTGGCGCCGTTGATCTCCTGCGCGCGCGTCACGGTCGGATGATTCGCGTGCGCCACCAGCATCATCTCTTCCTGGTAGACCGGCATACCTTCCAGATTCGGATGCAGGACCGGACCGTCGACAAACGCCGCGCTGAGTTCGCCCGCCAGCACGCCGTCAATCATGGTGCCGGACGGGCCGGTCGCCAGATCGAACTGAATTTTCGGGTAGCGCTGGTTAAAGGTAGCGAGCACGGCGGGGATGCGCACCGCCGCGGTGCTCTCAAGCGATCCGAGTGAGAAAATCCCCTGCGGCTCGTCGCCGGAGACCACTTCGCGCGCCTCCTGCACCAGCGCCAGAATACGTTTGCTGTAAGCGAGAAAACTGTGCCCGGCGGGCGCAAGCCTGAGGCGCTGGTTCTCGCGGATAAACAGATCCACGCCTAAATCGTCTTCAAGCTGGCGGATGCGGGTGGTCAGATTTGACGGCACCCGGTGGACACGCTGGGCGGCGGCCGTGATGCTGCCGGTTTCGGCCACGGCGTTAAACATCTCAAGCTGGGTTAAATCCATCGCATTCTCTCCGGGTGAATGGAATCGTCAATATTATTCACTTTTCAGAAATACCAGAGCAGGCCAGGCTATGGCAATAGCATTGACGATGTGGTGTGAAAAATCGTCGCCCATAACCACTCATAAGAGAGAGGCCCATTGATGAGCATTTCCCCTGCAACCCATGCGATTTCCGTAAACCCGGCCACCGGCGAAACCCTGGCGGCATACCCGCTGGCGAGCGCTGAAGAGGTTGAACTGTCGATAACCCGCGTAAGCGCTGGCTTTCGCCGCTGGCGCGCGGCCAGTCTGGATGAGCGCGCGCAGACGCTGCGTAATATCGGCGATGCGCTGCGCGCGCGCAGTGAAGCGCTGGCGCAGATGATCACCGCCGAAATGGGTAAACCCATTCTTCAGGCGCGCGGCGAAGTGGCGAAATCCGCCGCGCTGTGCGACTGGTATGCCGAACACGGCCCGGCGATGCTCGCGACAGAACCGACCCAGGTGGAAAATCAGCAGGCTGTGATTGAATACCGTCCGCTCGGGCCAATCCTCGCCGTAATGCCGTGGAACTTCCCGCTGTGGCAGGTGATGCGCGGCGCGGTGCCCATTCTGCTCGCAGGCAACACCTATCTGCTCAAACACGCGCCGAACGTGATGGGCTGCGCGCTGCTGATTAATGAGATTTTTGAAGATGCGGGCGTGCCGGATGGCGTGTTCGAGGTCATTAACGCGACCAACGACGGCGTCAGCCAGGCGATTAACGATCCGCGGATCGCCGCCGTCACCGTCACCGGCAGCGTGCGCGCGGGTGCCGCTATCGGCGCGCAGGCGGGCGCGGCGCTGAAAAAATGCGTGCTGGAGCTGGGCGGCTCCGATCCGTTTATCGTGCTGGCGGATGCCGATCTCGACGAGGCCGTGAAAGCGGCGGTGGCCGGGCGCTACCAGAACACCGGACAAGTCTGCGCCGCCTCCAAGCGTTTTATCGTCGAAGCCAGCATCGCCGATGCCTTTAGCGAAAAATTCGTCGCGGCCGCGCAGCAGCTGAAGATGGGCGCGCCGACGGACGAATCCACCTTCCTCGGCCCGATGGCGCGCTACGATCTGCGCGACGAGCTGCATGCGCAGGTGACGGCAACGCTCAGCGAAGGCGCGACGCTGCTGCTGGGCGGCGAGAAGGTAGCCGGCGCGGCGAACTACTACGCGCCGACAGTGCTGGGCAACGTGACGCGCGAGATGACCGCGTTTCGCCAGGAGCTGTTCGGGCCGGTGGCGACGATTAGCGTGGCGCGAGACGCCGAACAGGCGCTGGAACTGGCGAACGAGAGCGAATTTGGTCTGTGCGCCACGGTGTGGACCGCCGATGATGCCCGCGCGAATGATTTCGCGGCGCGTCTGGAGTGCGGCGGCGTCTTTATTAACGGCTACTGCGCAAGCGACGCCCGCGTGGCGTTCGGCGGCGTGAAGAAGAGCGGTTTTGGCCGCGAGTTGTCGCACTTCGGCCTGCATGAGTTCTGCAACATCCAGACCGTCTGGAAAAACCGTCGCTAAACGCTACGGCGAATAAAAGCGTTATCCCGTCCTGCGTATAGTTGTCTGGTTTTACCGGCGGGTGCGCTTCGCTTACCCGCCCTACGGTGGTCGTGGTTCAGCCTGGCCGGCAGGTGCGCTTTACTTACTCAGGGGCCGCCTGCGCGGCCCTTTGTCATATCCGTGACATGGTTCTGTCATTTTTGCTTTGTAAACTCGCGGTGGTTTTCGCTGTTTAACGAAGAAAAACATGAACCTAACTAAAATTTACCGCGCCATCCGGCGCGTCGTACCGCGCACTCGCTTCGGGCTGATGGCCGGTATTCTGTGTGTTATTACGCTTTTTTCCGCACTGCAAATTCTCTCAACGGTAATGCTGTCGTCACTCCTTGGCGACACGCAACAGCAGGTCCAGCATCGCGAAGCGCAACGTCAGCAACAGTCGGCGATGGATGACGCCCGCGTTACGCTCCTGATGGCAAGCGATTTGCTGAATCGCGCAGGCATCTACTTTATGCAGGATAAAGAAACCGGCTCGGTGGGGAGCTGGAACAGCCTGATGGATGAGGCGCAGGCCGCGCTGAAACGTTCCCATACTGCATTCGAGCGCTACAGCACGCTTAACCCGGCCAAAAACGATCCGCTGAAAGCGAGCTACCAGAATTTCTACGGCGCGCTGAAAGAGCAGGCGGACGGGCTGGTCACCACCAACAGCATTGACGCGTTTTTCGCGGTGCCGGTGCAGGCGTTCCAGGCCGATTTTAACGACAACTTCGCCCGCTACCAGAGCGCGAACGCGCAGCGTGCGGATCGCGACAGCCGCACGCTGCTGGATAGTCTGGAGCAGGCGCAACGGCTATTTATCATGGCGCTCGGCGTACTGCTGATTATCGCGCTGCTGGTGTGGCGCAGTATGGCCGTCTGGGTTATCCGCCCGCTCACGCGGCTTATCGCTCATATCAACCGGCTGGCGGCAGGCGATCTCTGCGCGCCGCTGCCCGTGGGCAGGCTGGTGAACCGGGAGATGGCTGAACTGAGCCAGAGCATCAGCCAGATGCAGGGCGGGCTGCAACAGCTGGTCAACGAGGTGCGCGAGGCGACGTCCGCGATGGTCGCGAATATCGGCGAGCTGGCCGTGGGCAACGAGCAGCTTTTCAGCCATTCGGCGCTGCAGGCGGAGGAGCTGCGCAAAGTGACCGCGCATATTGAAACGCTCGAAGCGCATGTGGAAGAGAACAGCGAATATGCCCGCGTGGCGAACGCCCGCGCCGATGAAGCGCGCGGTATTGCCGCTGGCGGCGATGAAATGATGCAGACGGTGAACCACTCGATGCAGGATATCGTGTCGCGCTCCTCCGAAATGCGCGGGATCGTGGCGATGATCGACAGCGTCGCCTTCCAGACCAATATTCTCGCGCTGAACGCCGCCATTGAAGCGGCGCACGCCGGGAGTCATGGACGCGGTTTCGCCGTGGTGGCGAAAGAGGTCGGGCTGCTGGCGCGTAAGAGCAGCCATTCGACCCAGACCATCCAGGCGCTTATCCATCACTCCTTACAGGGGATCGAGAAGGGGTCGGAGGCGGTGTCGAAGCTCGAAGAAAATCTGGGGCGGGTGATGGCGCTGGTCAGCCATCTGACGGGCCTGCTCGGGGAGATCGCCGTGGCGACCGTGAATCAGGGCGACAGCATTCGCAAGGTGACGCAGCGCATCGGCGCGCTCAACCAGGTGGCGGGGGAAACCGGATCGCTGGTGCAGCACACCACGCACGCCTCGCTGCGCCTGCGCGATGAGTCGCGTCGCCTCACGGATGCCGTCTCGCGCTTTCGTCTCCCCGCCTGAGATTGCTATACTCCCGGCCCGAACGATCGTCCTTCGCGCCGGGAGTCTCTGGTGACCCACACGCTTAATAACGAATTACTGGCTTCAATTCTTGAACAGGTGCGCCCGCTCGCGGTACAGGGCAAGGTGGCGGACTATATTCCGGCGCTGGCCGATGTGCCCGCCGACCGGCTTGGCATCGCCGTCTGCACCGTGGCGGGCGACTGCTTCAGCGCAGGCGACGCCGACGAGCGCTTCTCCATTCAGTCGATCTCTAAAGTCCTGAGCCTGGTCCTCGCCATGGGCCGCTATGACGATCACGAGATCTGGGAGCGGGTAGGGAAAGACCCCTCCGGGCAGCCCTTTAACTCGCTGGTGCAGCTGGAGCTGGAGCAGGGCAAACCGCGTAACCCGTTTATCAACGCGGGCGCGCTGGTGGTTTGCGATATGCTGCAAAGCCGCCTCAGCGCCCCGAAACAGCGGATGCTGGAAGTGGTGCGCAGCCTTTGCGGCGCGCCGGATATTACCTACGACACCGCCGTGGCGCGCTCTGAGTTTGAACACTCGGCCCGTAACGCCGCCATCGCGTATCTGATGAAATCCTTCGGCAATTTCCATAACGATGTCATCACTGTGCTGCAAAACTATTTTCACTACTGCGCGCTGAAGATGAGCTGCGCGGAGCTGGCGCGCGCCTTTCTGTTTCTGGCGAATCAGGGACGGGCGCCGCACCTCGATACGCCGGTGATAAGCCCGGTGCAGGCCCGTCAGGTTAATGCGCTGATGGCGACGAGCGGGATGTATGAAAGCTCCGGCGAATTTGCCTGGCGCGTGGGGATGCCGGGGAAATCGGGCGTCGGCGGGGGGATTATCGCTGTGGTGCCGCATGAGATGTCTATCGCGGTCTGGAGCCCGGCGCTCGATCACGCCGGAAATTCCCTGGCAGGCATCGCGGCGCTGGAAATTCTCGCGCGCGAGATTGGCCGTTCAATTTTCTGAGGAGGCCGTATGGATGCGCTGTTTGCGCGACTGAATCGCTCCGCCTTTCGCCGCCGTTTTCATCTCGGCGCGAAAGAGCGGCAATATTGCATGGATAAAGGCCCGGAGGTGATTGACCAGCACGCCGCGGACTTTATCGCGAAACGGCTGGCGCCCGCCGAGCCCGCTAATGATGGCAAGCAGACGCCGATGCGCGGGCACCCGGTGTTTATCGCCCAGCATGCTACCGCGACGTGTTGTCGGGGATGTCTTGCGAAATGGCATAATTTGCCTGCGGGCGTCGCGCTCAGCGCCGCGCAGCAGGCCTATATCGTTGCTGTTATCCATCGCTGGCTGGTGCAGGAGATGAACCGCTAAACGACGGCGCGATTTTCCGCCCGTGCTCAAACACCGCCAAATTTGTGTTTAAAACGTGTTAAGCTTATTGCCATTCCGTTATCCCGGCGCCGTCTCTCAGCCGCCGCCCGCAGCCGTAAGCGATAGATTATGTTTAACCAGGCGCAGTTGGCTGGTTTTCGCGAAGAAAACATGTTGCTCAACGCATCCCTCCTTTTTCTTCTGACCACGCTGTTTTATTTCGTGGGCGCGATGATGCGCCTGATTGAGCCATTGTCGCTGTTCTGGCCGCTGAATGCGGTTATGGCGGCGGTGTTTGCCCGTTACCCGTTTCTGAACCGCCCAGGGTATTACGCCATCTGTTATGTGGCGATGCTGGCCTATGATGCGATGACCACTAACTGGGGCGCGGCTTCGCTGCTGATTAACTTCTCCAATATGGTGTTTATCATCACCGTGGCGCTGCTGCTGGTGCGCGATAAACGGCGCGGACCTGCCTTCTCAAGGCCCGTTAACGCGCTGCGGCTCTTTAACTACTGTCTGCTGGCGGCGCTACTCTGCGGCTTTTTTGGCGCGATGGGGAGCCTCAGGATTAACGATCAGGGCTTTCTGCCGCTCCTGTGCGACTGGTTTAGCGAGCAGTTCTGTACCGGCGTGCTCCTGATGCCGTGGATCTTAACGCTGGCGCGCCCGTCGTGGCCTGCGCGCGTGAAGCCGGAAGCCCTCTGGCCGCTGCTGGCGCTGGTGGCGTCGCTTGCGGCCTCGGTGGTGATCGGCGGCGCGGGCTCTCTGGCGTTTCCGGTCGCGGCGCTTATCTGGTGTGCGGTGCGCTACCCGCTCAACGTCACTTGTTTCTTAACGCTCTGCACCGGCGTGCTGCAAATTATTCTCGTGAGTGCCGGGATCATTGAAATCAGCTCCGCGAAGCTCTCTGTCGGCAGCCAGATGTTTTCAACGCGTCTGGGTGTGGCGACCATCGCTATCTGCCCGGCGATTGTGGCGGTGAGCGTCAGCGCCATTAACTCACTGCTGGCGCAGATCTCCCGGCGCGCCAATTACGACCATCTCACCGGCGTTTATTCCCGCTCCGGGCTTTTCGAGGCGCTGGCGCGCGACGATAACAATCCAGCGCTCGCCGGGCGGCCGCTGTGCGTGATGCTGATGGATCTCGATCATTTCAAAAGCATTAACGATAACTATGGCCATGAGTGCGGCGATGCGGTGCTGGCGACCTTCGGGGAGAAACTGCGCGAGCTGACGGGCGACGCCGGACGCGTGGCGCGTATGGGCGGCGAAGAGTTCGTGGTGGTTTGCCCGGATATGACGCTCGACCGCGCCTGCCAACTGGCTGAGACCCTTCGCCAGCAGGTGGCCGGTGAGCCTGTTGTCTGTGAAGGGCAGACGCTTTCTTTCAGCGTCAGTATCGGCCTTGGCTATGAGGCCGCGCCGCAGGATCGCGTGAGCGACACGTTTACCCGCCTGATGCGCGAGGCGGACAGTCTGTTGTATCAGTCCAAACGAGAGGGGCGCAACCGGACATCGGTACACGATGAGCATCAGCCGACGCTGCGCCTGGCGCAACATTTGTCATAACGTTATCGTAACGATCCCGTGACCATGTCACGTGAATAACATATTGAACTGCCGTTTCTTTTCAGAATGTGAGCGATTGTTTCCGCGAGCGCTTTAAAGTACTTGCCGCCAGGATCCTGGGTTACTAAGATGGCTGGGTTTCGTCACCGGATACTGGTATGAAGAGCGCATCTGAGCAGCTAAACCGTCATCAGCATTCCTCCGCGCTCAGGTTCGTCAGGCGCATGTTTTTTATGCGCCAGCTGGGCACCACGCTCTGCTTCATCCCGCTGTTCGCGCTATTACTGGAGCTTCAGCGCCCGTTATGGGCGCAGGCGCTGCTGGCCGCGAATGCGTTTCTCTGGCCCCTGGCCGCGCGTTACCGCGCACGCCGCAGCCATCACCCCGCGCGCACCGAACTGCAAAACCTGCTGGCGGACGCGGCGGCGGGGGGCTTCTGGATAGCCCAGACGGCGCTTTCGCCGCTCACGTCTGTTGCGATCGCCACCATTTTGCTCTCCGACAGGCTCGCGGCGGGCGGTTTCCCGCTGATGCGCCAGGCGGCGGGCGTCATGACGTTAATGTTCGGCGCCACCTGGTTTGCGCTCGGGCTGCCGGTCCACCTGGCCGTTTCTTCCCGCACGCTTTATGCGACGCTGCCGCTGATCTCCATTTATGTGCTGGCGCTCAGTATGGTAAGCCATGCGCTCTCCGCGCGCCTGAGGGAGAAAACCCGGGAGCTTGAGCGTTACGCCAATACCGATCCGCTGCTCAATATTGCTAACCGGCGCAGGCTTGAACACGACATTGATGCGGCGCTGCAACGTTTTCACAAACATGAGCAGCCCGCGGCGCTTATGTTTATTGATATTGATGATTTTAAAGCCGCGAACGATCGCTATGGCCACGAGGCGGGGGATCAGCTGCTGGTGACGTTTTCTGAGACCCTGCGCGAGGCGACGCGGGCGGGCGATACGGTGGCGCGCTTTGGCGGCGATGAATTTGTGGTGCTGCTGCCTGATACCTCCTTTGGCCGCGCCTGTGCGATAGCCGATCGCATCATGGCGCAGGCCGCGCAGATGAACGTTTTCCCGGACAGCGCGTTGCGCTGCACGCTCAGTATTGGTATCGCGCGCGCCACGGCGGACATGCGCGGCGCGGCGCAGTGGCTGAAAGCGGCGGACGACGCGCTTTACAGCGCCAAGCGTGAAGGTAAAAATCGTATTTACGCGCTTTGACGGCGGCGGTCTCTTTGCCTGATGCCGGATACGCTATGCTTCAATTAAACAGTGCTTACAGGTTGCGCAATGAAAACACCCGATATCCCGGTTAATGAGCAGGCGCGTCTTCAGTCCCTGCATGATTCTGGCCTGCTTGATGCGGCGCCGACAGAGCGTTTTGACCGTCTTACCCGGCTTGCGAAGCGCCTTTTTAACGCCCCGGTTGCGTTGATCAGTCTCGTCGATCAGGAGCAGCTCTGGTTCGCCTCCTGCGATGGCGTCGAGCCCAAACCTATCCCCCGCAACGTCTCGTTCTGCGGCCATACGATTTTAAACAACGCGCCGCTGATTATCACAGATGCGCTGAGCGATGAACGGTTTCACGATAATGCGCTGGTGAACGGCCCGCCGCATATTCGTTTTTATGCCGGTTGCCCGGTGCAACTGCCCGATGGCGCCACCGCCGGTTCGCTGTGCATTATCGACACCGAACCACGCGAATTCAGCGAGGCTGACACGCTGCTGCTGCGCGATCTGGCGGCGATTGTTGAAGATGAGTTTATGGTGCTGAGTGTGGCGACCATCGACGATCTCACCGGGCTGCTGAACCGTCGCGGCTTTACCTCGCTTGCCGGTTACGCCTTCTCAACCCACCGGCGTCGCAGCGAGCCGATGTCGCTCGGCTTTATCGATCTCGACTATTTCAAAGAGATTAACGATACCTGGGGGCACGCGGCCGGGGATGAAGCGTTAAACGCGATGGCGATGCTGATGAAAAACGCATTCCGCGACAGCGATCTCCTGGCGCGGCTCGGCGGCGATGAATTTGTGGTGCTGTTTAACGATACCGACGATAAAGGCGCCTGGATTGCGATGCAGTATCTGGTCGAGCAGACCGACGCTTTTAACCGCGAGAGCGGCAAACCGTGGCGGCTCGGCCTTTCCTGGGGTGTGGTGCAGTTTGATGAAGACAAGCATCGCGATCTTGCCGGGCTGCTGAAAGGGGCCGATAACGAAATGTACCAGATGAAAACCACCCACAAGCGCGCCGCAGGATAAGATTTTCCTCTGATGCGTTGCGGCGTATCTCCGCCATGATAGGGAATATCTGATAACCCTTTGATAAATCCCCATGGCGGAGTACCAATGACCCTGGCGTATACCGTTCGTCGCCTCAGCGCGGCGGAAATCCCCACTCATCTTGCTTCCCTGTGCGATGTGCTGACCGACTGCGTGGAAGGCGGCGCGTCCGTCAGTTTCATGCTGCCATTCAGTCCCGAGAAAGCGCGCGCGTTCTGGCTTGATGTCGCGCAAAGCGCGGCCCGCGATGACCGCCTTGTGCTGGCGGCGTTCGATGAGGAAGGTAAGCCTGTCGGCACCGTACAACTTATCCTGAGCCAGCCGGAAAACCAGCCGCACCGCGCGGATGTCTCGAAACTGTTAGTCCATCGACGCGCGCGTCGCGCCGGCATCGCCCAGGCGCTGATGGAAACGCTGGAAAGCGAGGCGCGTAAAGCGGGCAAAACGGTACTGGTGCTGGATACCTCCACTGGCAGCGATGCCGAACGATTTTATTCACGTCATCAATGGAAAAAGGCCGGCGTGATCCCGAATTACGCCCTGATGCCGGACGGCAGTCCCTGCGGCACAACTCTTTTTTTTAAGCAGCTATAAAATTTTTTAATAAATCAGCTCAGTTTGATCGAAACGGGGTTTCATTAATGTTTGTTCTGATAGCGTGGAGGACAGTTTCAGTCAGCGTTCTGCTGTTAATCCATCAAGGAACCCATTGTGAAAACATTGAATCGTCGTGATTTTCCCGGCGCGCTCTATCCGGAGCGCATCATCCAGTTCGGTGAAGGGAACTTCCTGCGGGCTTTTGTCGACTGGCAGGTTGATCTTCTCAATGAACATACCGATCTGAACGCCGGGGTGGTCGTGGTGCGTCCTATCGCCAGCGATTTCCCGCCTTCGCTCAGCACGCAGGAGGGTCTGTATACCACGATCATTCGCGGTCTGAATGAGAAGGGCGAGGCGGTGAGCGAGTCACGACTTATTCGCTCCGTGAATCGTGAGATTGCCGTTTACGGTCAGTACGACGAGTTCCTGAAGCTCGCGCATAATCCGGATATCCGCTTTGTGTTCTCCAATACCACCGAGGCGGGCATTAGCTATCACGCCGGCGATAAATTCGAAGACGCTCCGGCGGTAAGCTACCCGGCGAAACTTACACGCCTGCTGTTCGAGCGTTTCAGCCACTTTAACGGCGCGCAGGATAAAGGCTGGGTGCTTATTCCATGTGAGCTTATCGATTATAACGGCGAGGCTTTGCGTGAACTGGTGCTGCGCTATGCTCACGAATGGGCGCTGCCTGCCGCCTTTACCGCCTGGCTTGAGAGCGCCAATACTTTTTGCTCGACGCTGGTTGACCGTATTGTTACCGGCTATCCGCGCGATGAAGTGGCGCAACTTGAGGAGAGTCTCGGCTATCACGACGCCTTTCTGGATACCGCCGAACATTTCTACCTGTTTGTGATACAGGGGCCGCAGTGGCTCGCGCAGGAGCTGCGTCTCGATAAACTCCCGCTCAACGTGCTGATTGTCGATGACATCAAGCCGTATAAAGCGCGTAAGGTGGCGATTCTGAATGGCGCGCATACCGCGCTGGTGCCGGTCGCTTTCCAGGCCGGGCTCAATACGGTGGGCGAGGCGATGGATGACGCGCAGATTTGCGCGTTCGTTGAGAAGGCCATCCATGACGAGATAATCCCGGTGCTGGATCTGCCGCGCGACGAGCTGGAATCCTTTGCCGATGCGGTGGTGAGCCGTTTCCGCAACCCGTATATCAAACATCAGCTGCTCTCTATTGCACTCAACGGCATGACCAAATTCCGCACCCGTATCCTGCCGCAGCTGCTGGCGGGGCAGGCGCAGAAGGGGACGCTGCCGCCGCGTCTGACGTTTGCGCTGGCGTCGCTCATCGCGTTTTATCGCGGCGAGCGCAATGGCGAACGCTATCCGCTGCAGGATGACGCCCACTGGCTGGAGCGCTATCAGCAGCTCTGGACGAAATTCGGCGATAAAACCATTACGCTGCGCGAGCTGGTGGACGCCGTACTGGGAGATAGCGAGCACTGGGAGCAGGATCTGACCACCGTACCGGGGCTGGCGGAGCAGGTGACGCGCGATCTCGACGCTATCCTTACCCAGGGCATGCGTCACGCCGTCGCACCGCTGTGCTGATACGCGAATAATGTCAAAACCGAACCCGGCGCCTGCCGGGTTTTTCATAAAGCACTCATTTTAGTTACAACATCCTTTTGTTGATTTCAAAAACCTGAACTTACGCGTCGGCTTCCTGTACCGTCTGGCAAAGTAAAAAGAGCAAACCGTCACATTCTTCGCGCAGACTCTCAATTCCAGGCGTTATCCGGGTGCGCTTGCAGAAACGCTCTACACTCTATAACGCATGACTTTCTTTCGATATTTACCTCTGAAACGCAGGAGCGCGTATGTCTTTTCCACTCTCTGGTCTTTCTCTGCGGGTAGGGCTGGCTCTGGGCTTAGCCTGTGGCGTTGCCGCGCCCGCCGCTGCCTGGGATAATCTCTATGTCTTTGGCGACAGTCTGAGCGATACCGGCAACAATGGCCGCTACACCTTCGACAGCAGCAGTCATTCGCTGTATGACGAAATCCTCGCGAAAAAATATGGCCTCACGCTTTCGCCGTCTGACCAGGGCGGCAATAACTACGCCGCAGGCGGCGGCGTAGCGGTACCGGCGCTTGGCGCAGACAACACGCAGGATCAGGTGCAGCGCTATCTAAGCCAGACAAATGGCCGGGCGGATGGCGACGGACTGTATATTCACTATGTCGGCGGCAACGACCTCGGCGCCGCCGTATTGCAACCGCTACAGGCGCAGTCCATCGTGACCGGCAGCGCCACGGCGGCGGCTTCTCAGGTGCGCACGCTCTTAAACGCGGGCGCCGGTACGGTGATTGTGCCGACGGTGCCGGATGTTTCCGCCACGCCAACGTTAGTCGAAACCGTGATTCAGCTGGGAACCGCCGGTAACAGCGCCGCGCTACAGGCCGCGTTCGCCTCGCTCGGGAGCGCGCAAACCCCGACGCTCGCGGCGCGTCAGGAGGCGATCCGCAACGCATTTTACGCGGCGGCGGGAGAAGTGAGCCCGCTCCCGGCGCTGCAACAGGCCCTTGGCGATGCGCTTTACGCCGCTTATGAGACGGCCGCCGAACAGGTCTCGGCGTTAAGCCAGCTCTATAACGCCACCGAAGAACAGGCGCTGGTCGCGAACGGCGGCGGTAATATCGTGCGCGCCGACATCAACAAAATCTTCAATGAAATTCTCGCTAATCCCGCGCAATTCGGCATTACCAATACCGCGGGTATGGCCTGTCCGCCGGGGCTTTCCGCCGCTGACTGTACGTCATCGAGCGCCGGGTTTAACGCCAGTCAGGCGTGGCTGTTTGCCGATCACCTGCATCCAGGCCCGCAGGTGCACCGCCTGATGGCGGACTATATCCAGTCGATCCTCGCCGCGCCGTCGCAGGTCGCGCTGCTTAACAAGGCGACAGCCGCGCAGGTGCAGAACAGCCGCGCCACGCTCGACAGCCGTTATCAGCAACGCCGTAGCGAACAGGCGGAACAGGGCAGCGCGGGCGTCTTTGGCGGCTACAGCGGCGAATATGCCCGCTACACAAAGAACGAGACCGGCGACGGCAGCGCCAACACCAATAATCTGACGATCGGCGCGGATTACCGGGTGACGGAAAACTGGCTGGTCGGCGCGCTGATTGCAGGCTCGCTCGATGACCAGCGACCGACCGATAACCTGAGCTTTGACGCGCGCGGTTATCAGGCGGCGCTTTTTACCGCGGTCGATTTCGGGCCGGGATGGGTTAATGCCGACGTCCACTGGCTGAAAGGCGAATACCGCAATATTCAGCGCCGCGTGGAGCTCGGGCCGCTGACGCGCGTCGAGACGGGTGAAACCGACGCTAAACTCTGGGGGGCGCGCCTGACTGCCGGGCTGGATCTGCCGGTGACCCGCGCGCTGACTACCGGGCCGGTGGTACAGTACGCGTGGGATTACAGCCATGTCGATGGTTACAGCGAAGCGGGCGACGACAGCACCGCGATGCGCTTTCGCGATCAGAACTTCCATTCGCAAATCGGCAGCGTCGGCTGGCGTCTGGATGCCGATCTCGGCATGGTGAAACCTTACGCGCAGGTCGATTACAAGCATCAGTTCGGTGATTCCGTCTGGCGCGGACAGGGCGGGCTGAAGTCCACGTCGCTCACCTTCAGCCGCGACGGCGCGGAAGATGACAAAAACTGGATGGATATCACCGCAGGCGCCAGCGTCGCGCTGAGCAGCAACGTGTCGGCGTTTGCGGCGCTGTCGCAAACCGCCGGGCTTAGCAGCGGCGAGCAGACGCGCTATAACATCGGCGTCAGCGCGTCGTTCTGAGTCAATTCACGCCATAAAAAAGGGCAGCCGTCGGGCTGCCCTCTGTATTTTACCCACTAGCCGGTTACGGCTCGCCATACAGCGAAATCAGGCGGCGCGTTACGCCGTTAGTCCAGCCGAAGCCGTCCTGCAACGGGTATTCGCCACCGCCACCGGGGCGCGGCGAATAATCGGCGATATGGTACTTCTCAATGAGTTTGTGGTTCTCGTTGTAGAATCGTTTCACCGTACGCAACCAGTTGTTGGCGATAATATCCGCCAGCGCATCGTCGCCGTAGTTTTTCAGACCCTGAATGGCCATCCACTGCAACGGCGCCCAGCCGTTCGGTTTATCCCACTGCTGTTCCGTTTCCACTTCCGTGGTCAGAATACCGCCCGGCGAGAGCAGGCGTTCACGCAGATTCACCGCGATGCGTTCCGCCTGCGCGTAGCTGGCGAGCCCGACGTAGAGCGGCACCACGCAGGCGGCGGAGAACGACGCCAGCTGACCGCGACGCCAGTCGTAATCGCGGTACGTGCCCATCTCGTTATCCCACAGGTAGCGGTTAACCGCTTCGCGGCGGTCAATGGCCTTTTTACGAAATACCGTCGCGGTCACCGGATCGCCTTTAAGCTGCGCGATATTGGCGATGGCGGTTTCCAGCTTGTAGATAAACGCGTTGAGATCCACCGGCAAAAAGTGCGTGGTGCGAATGCTCGCGAGCCGGTCAGCGTCGCGCAACCAGCGGGAAGAGTAGTCCCAGCCGGAAGCCGCGCCCGCACGCAGGTCGCGATAGACTTCATTCGCCGGTCGCCCGGACAACTTCGCGGTTTCCACATCCTCGCGCCAGGATTCGTCTCGCGGCGTATCACGGTCATCCCAGTAGCGGTTTAGCAGTGTGCCGTCCGGCATTTTCACCACGTGGCGGAAGGCCTGACCGGGTTCAAGGTTTTCCGCGCCATCCATCCAGAACGCGTATTCCATCAGCAGATGATCGAGATAGCGCCGCGCGCCGCGCACGCCGTCCTCTTCGAACAGTTCGACCATCAGCGCGAACACTGGCGGCTGCGAGCGGCTCAGATAATAGGTACGGTTGCCGTTCGGGATATGCCCGTAGTTCTCAATCATCCAGGCGAAGTTATCCGCCATGCAGCGCAACATATCGTGGCGGCCGCTTTCGGCAAGGCCGAGCATCGTGAAATAGGAGTCCCAGTAATAGGTCTCCGTAAAGCGCCCGCCCGGCACGATATAGGCCTGAGGCAGGGGCAACAACGAGGAGTTTTCCAGATGCTCATGGGGCTGGCGCGTCAGGATTGGCCACAGGCTGTCGATATGTTCAGTCAGCGTCCGGTTAGGGTCCGAGACATACGGATTAGTATTGATAACCGGAAAGTAAAAGTGTTCTTCGACAAAACGACGCAGGTCGAAGCCCGGCAGGCGTTTCGCCTGACGATAGTTCATCAGAATGGTCAGCGGCGATACTTTCGGCGCGCAGTCCGGGAACGTTTTACTGTCCGCAAAAATACGGGAGGCCTGAACATGCTCAAACAGCTCTAAATAGCGGTCTGCCGGCGTCAGCGCGTCCGGGGAGGGCATCCCCTCAATAGATTCAGGCTGCGGCTCGACATCGCGGGTTTCCGGGATGAGTTCACCCGATTCAGGGTCCATGCGCGCCTTTTCAGCTAACTCCTCTGTAAAAGGTAAGCGTGTTGTCTGTTGAAACATGCTAATACGTACCTCCAGAGCGGCTTTCGTTTCAGATTCTGTAAGTTTAGCAAATCGTTATCGCTCTTTAACCGGACGGTAAAGAGTTTAAGAAGAGACTGAACGCCGCGAGGCGTCCAGTTATCCGTACAGTATGCGTAACGCCTCAGGGCGCAATGGTGGTCTCGTAAAAATTACGACCAACCATTTTGCCTTGCGCATCAAGGATTTCGTACTCAATACGCAGCGCGCCAGGGGCGGAGGGAGTGAACGTCAACCGGGCAACCTGGCGGCCACTGTCAGGCGGAAGGGTCATCGGTTTGCTCTCTTGCTGCCCGGTATTGCCGGGCGTTTTCACGCGCCAGCGCAGTGTACACCCGTCGCAGGCCGAAAAACTATCATTTATCGCCCATAAATTAACCACTCCGGGGGCGCCGGCGCGCCAGTTTAGGGTCACCGGCTCGATAGACGGCAGAAGCGGCTGATACGCGCGCTGCAGCGCATAATAACCGGCTTTCGGCTGGCGCAGATAATCCACCACGCCCCAGTTAATCGACGGCCAGGTTTCGACAAACATAAAGTGGAACAGGGCGGTCACCGGTTGATACCGCTGGCGACGATAGCTTTCCGCCGCCATCCCCACCAGGTCGGCCTGGTATTTCTGGGTGTTATGGATGAATTCCTCCATATTCTCACCACGCGGGATCTTCGCAAACCCAAAGGTCTGGAACGGCTGGAAGTTATGGTATTTCCAGACGGTCCAGTCCGGATCGTCCGCTTTTGTCGAGGCGGGCCAGCGTTTATCGGCGGGGATAATCGTTTTGAGCGTGGAGAGTTTCGGCAGCGCCTGCGCGCCGAACTCGGTGATGATGCCGGTTTTCGCCGGTTGCAGCACATCTGTCATTACGCCGAAATACCAGCCCTGCCAGTAGTGTTCTTCCACCGCCGAGAAACGATGCACGATGCGGCTGTCATCCTTTGCGAGCGCGTCGGCCACGCGTTCCGTCAACACGCGGTTGAGATTTTTATGCCAGTCCGGGAAGCGCTTCTCCATCCACGGCGAGTTCCACGGCGGCTCATTATGGCCACCCCAGGCGATAATCGCAGGCGAGTTACCGATCTGCTCGATCATCTCCAGACTCTGACGCGCGGCGTTATCGGCGAATTCGGCGCTGTCGTTATAGCCCCACTGGAGCGGCACGTCCTGCCAGATCATTAGCCCCATTTCGTCGGCCATGCGATAGAGCGGGCGGCCTGCCACATGCCCGTGCACGCGAATGGCGTTGGCGTTCATTTTCAGCGCCAGAGTGATATCGCGGCGGTATTTTTTCTCATCCATTTCGCTCAGCCACGGCGAGCCGATATAGTTGCTGCCCTTGATAAAAATTCGCTTGCCGTTCAGCACCCAGCCTTTGTTATCCGGCTGTTCGACAATCTGGCGCAGGCCGGTGCGGCTTGTGATGCGCTCCATCTCGCCCTGGCCATCGCTGAACGTGGCGCTGACGCGATAAAGGTGCGGAAAGCCGTAGCCATTCGGCCACCAGAGCTGCGCGTTTTCCATCGGCAGCGTGAACGTCAGGCGCTGCGGCGTGGCGCCGGTCGCCTCCAGACGCACCTTTTGTTTCTGTGTAAAGTGCGCGCCTGCAAAATTCGCCGGGCGGGCGCGCAGGGTTAACTCAGCCTCGCGCGCCGTGGGGGCGCGATAGACCAGCTCGACACGCAGCTGCGGTTTATCAAGCCCATGTTGCCAGTCGGGGCGCAGGATAAGGTTATCGACCGTGACGCCGCGGCTTAAATGCAGCCGCACCGGCGCCCAGATCCCGCCGGAATTAGCATCCTGACCGCGCGGCGACCACGCGCCGCCGGGGCGGGTATCGTGCTGATTCAGTACGCCTTTCACCATCGTTTTATGCAGCGGCCAGATAGTCTTCGGATCTTCAAACGGGCTGTCGACGCGCACCGCCAGCTTGTTGTGACGTTGTAACTTATCGGTAATATCATACGCGAAACGCTGGAAGTAGCCTTCATGCCTGCCGAGCGGCTGTTGGTTGAGCCAGGCGTCGGCGTAGTAGTCGACGCCGTCGAACACCAGCGTCGCCATGGTGTCCTGCGGTAACGGTGGCAGAGTGAATTCATGGCGATACCAGAGCACGCCCTGATGATCCCAGCCTGCGGTATACCAGTTTGACGGCACCTTTAACGTGCGCCAGTCGCGCACCGGCCCTTGTCGCCCCATAAACGCGGCGTCATTGCCGTCATGGGCGCGCCAGTTGCCCGCGAGCGACCAGTTGGCAGGCACCGGCACCGACGGCGCCGGATTGGCGATGACCGCGCCGCTTGTCAGCACAAATAACGCACAGGCCAGATGTTTCATGCCCCCTCCAGCAGTTGGATCAGGAATTCACGCACGCGACGCTGCTGCGTCCCGAGCGCCTGACGCCAAGCCTCGCGCCGCGCCGACGGCGCGCCAGGCTCCTGGCTTTCTATCTCCTGTAAAAGTTCCGTCAGCCCGGTAAAGCCGAACGTCGCCGCTTCGCCGCGCAGCTTATGCGCCAGCCGGTGAGCCTGATCGCCGTCGCCCGCGGCAAGGGCGGCATCCAGCAGCGCCGCCAGCTCGTCAAAGCCTTCCGCAAACAGCCCGAGCAGCTCTTTTAACAGTTCCATATCGCCGTCAAAGGCGGCCAGAAGCTGCGCGCTGTCCGGCAGGCCATCGGGCGGCGGCGGGGCGCTTTGCGGGGCGAAACGCGACAGTTCATCGGCAAGCGCGACCAGCGCCACCGGTTTTGAGAGATAGCCATCAAAGCCCATCGCGAGACAGCGCTCTTTATCGCCCTGCATGGCGTGAGCGGTCATCACAATCGCAATCTGATGCCCGCCGCGCAGCGCCTCTTCCTGACGCAGCGCGCGGATCGCCGCCTCGCCATCCATGACCGGCATCTGCAAATCCATCAGCAGAATATCCCAGCCGCCACGGCGCCACGCCTCCAGCGCCAGCAGCCCGTTATCGACCGTGACGCACTCATGGCCGAGTTTCTCCAGCAGGCGCACCGCCAGTAGCTGATTCACCGGGTTATCTTCGGCCAGCAGAATGCGCATCGGCGCGCTGTGCGCCAGTTCCGCGACTACGGAGGCCGCCGTTTTCACCGGCGCGGGTTTGGCCGGATCCGGGCGCAGCGCCTCGCCAAGGGCGCGCGCCAGCTCCTGCTGATCGACCGGTTTATTGAGGTACCAGGCGATCCCGGTACGGCGCAGCGTGGAGAGATCGAGATCGCGGCTCATGGAGCTGAGCATAATAATTTTGCTGCGCGAGGCCTGCGGGAGGACGGAAATCTCCAGCGCCAGCGAAATGCCGTCCATTTCCGGCATCTGGGCGTCGAGAACGATCACCGGGAAATCGCTGTCGTTTTCCAGCAGCGCCAGCGCCCCGGCGGCGCCGGAGACGCAAACCGGGTTTAAGCCGAGCTGATTGAGCATCGCCTGCATCAGACGGCGGTTCGTGGCGTTGTCATCGACCACCAGCACCCGCTCGCCGTTGAAGTGCGTCAGCGGCTGGACTTCCGGCGTCGCCTGTTCGGCACTGTGCAGCGGCAGGGTAAAGCTAAATTCGCTGCCCTGGTTCGCCTCGCTCGCCACCGTCAGCTGGCCGCCCATCATCGCCACCAGTCGCGCGGAGATCGTGAGTCCGAGCCCCGTGCCGCCGTAGCGGCGCGTGGTGGAGGTATCCGCCTGGCTAAAGGCCTCAAAAATCACCTGCTGTTTTTCCGGCGGAATGCCAATGCCGCTGTCGCGTACCCGAAAGCGCCATTCGCCGTCCTGCGCGGCCGGGGCGACGGCGAGCAGAATTTCGCCCTGCGGCGTAAATTTGAGCGCATTGCTGAGCAGGTTGGTCAGTACCTGGCGCAGGCGCACCACATCGACGCGCATCATCTCCGGCACGCGTTCATCCACCTCGACCAGCAGCTCTATCTGTTTTTCGCTCGCGAGCGGCATCAGCGGGCGCACCAGCGACTGAATAAACGGCCGCAGCGCCACGTACTCCTCATGCAGCACAATTTTGCCCGCCTCGATTTTCGAAAAATCGAGGATGTCGTCGATGATATGCAGCAGCGACTGCGCCGAACTCATCACCAGCGACAGGTATTCACGCTGCTCGCCGTTCAGCTCGGTATCCAGGCAGAGCTGCGTCATACCGAGAATGCCGTTCATGGGCGTGCGGATCTCATGGCTCATATTGGCGAGAAACGCACTTTTGGCCTCATTCGCGGCGCGCGCGGCATTGGCCGCATCGCGTGAAATCAGCTCCGCCTCTTTACGGCGGGTGATGTCCTGAAGGGTGCCTATCAACCGCTCGATTTCGCCGGTCACCGTCAGCGCGATGATCTGCCCGGAGAGCAGCATCCAGAGCCACTTGCCGCTGCGGTGCTGCACGCGGATCTCGCATTCAAAGACCGGCATCTGATGTTCGCTGGCGCGCTGCATGGCGTTTTTCAGCAGATCCCGATCTTCCGGGTGGATCAACGACAGTAAAAAACGGCTGGTATGTTGCAACTGGCCGCGAGGTTCGCCCAGCAGATTCAGAAACGCGTCGTTCAGGTGCAGGACATCGGTAGTGACCTGCCAGTCCCAGATGCCGATATGAATCGATTCGGCGGCCAGCAGGAAATCGTCATGCAGCAACTGACGCGTACTCTGAACGGTATCGAGCGCGGTGATGTCGGTATGGAGGCTGATGATGCCGCCATCGGCAGTTCGCTGATGCTGAATAAACAGCCGCCGTTCATGTAGCTGGCGCACTTCACAGTGGCCATCGTGGCGGCAGTTGGCGAGCAGCGAGGCGATAAGCGTGTCGCGGCTGCGGCTGTCGGTCTGAAAACCTGTATTGATAAATTCCACCGCCAGCGCGCTTAACGCCGCGCCCGGTACAAGATGCGGCCCGATGCCTGGATAAAAGCGGCTGACCTGAGCATTCCAGGCGACCAGCCGCTCGTCTTTATCGTAAAACAGCAGGGCGGCGGGCAGCGCATCAAGCGCGTCCGCAAAGGCGGCGCGGTTCATAACGGCGCCCCAGGCTGATAGTTCAGCTCCGCCTGGCGGCGCATATACTCAAGCCCCGGCGCTATCGTCATCGCCCAGGCGGTCAGTACCTCTTCATCGCAGTCAGGATCAAGCTCCGCCACGGTGTCGAGGATCGCGCGTCGCCAGTGCGCGAAAAAGTTGGGCGGCAGGCGCACGCCGTTGCTCTCCTGCTGGCGCGCCAGCCGTTCCAGAAAATCGGGCACCATCAGCACGCCGTCGACCATCAGCATCGCGAAAAAGCTTTTATAGACGAAATTACGCAGCAGCCGCGGCTCGACGGCCGCGAAGTGGTGTTCGGTTTCCGGCGTCATATGAATAAAGCGGGTAAAAAAGCGTTCAAAAAACGGCTGTTTGTCGTCGTCGGGAAACAGACGGCTGTAGCTTTCATCAAACAGATCCCGATAGAGCATCATGGGCGAACCTCCGGGCGGCTTTCGCCAGGCAGACACTGGCGCAGGGGGTTGAACACATCGCTCAGGCGGCGGCTGAAGTAGCTGCCGGGGGCGGGGGCGTCGCTTGTCAGCAGCGGGCCGCCGTTGGCTTTATAAAAGAGCGCTTCCAGTACGGTCGCGTTGGTCGAGAGCGTCAGCGCCCGGTTATAGTCGCCGGTCGCCTCGACGCGGCCTTCATACCAGCCGCGTTTTTCGTCATACATCAGTCGGGTCGTCTGCATCAGCGCGTCGGTATAAGGGGTATCCCACAGGACCCAGAGCGAGAACACCGCCTTGGTGGAGACCTGCGCGAGGCGCGGATACTCTTTGCCGTCGTCGCCAAGGGTGTTCCAGGGATAACCGTTGGCCCAGATGGTATCGGCGGCGTGCCACGGCGCGGTGGCGAGATTGAAATCGGCGCGGGCGGTAAGGATCTTCTCCTGCTGCCAGCGGCTCTCCTGCGAGAGATAGACCAGCTTCGCGCGCTCGCGCAGGTTGTCGATTTTCTCGCGATCGACGCCCGGGACCTCCCAGCCAAATTCCAGCCCCGGCAGCGTGTACGGCAGGGTTGTGATAAGCGATGGCTGCCAGGTCGTGCGCGGGTCGCGGGCGTCCACCGGCAGCGCGCGGTCGTATAAAATAACGTTCTGCGACGGCGGGCCCCAGGCTTTCGCGGGCTGAAATCCCCACAGGCTGAAGCCCGCGGCGGCGTATTCGCTTTCGCCCAGACGGATTTCATCGCGCGGGGCCAGTTGCCCGTTTTGCATCTGGGCGGCGTAAAGCGTGCCGTCTTTATCGATGACCGGGCAGAAATTCCAGCGCATCACCACGCGATCCAGATATTCGCTGTACTGCGGGTGATATTGCGCCACCAGGCGCAGCGCAAGCATCAGACGCGCCATATCGCGCGCCGACCAGCCCATGACGCCCGGTTTGCCGGTAAAATCCACCATGGTGGGCGACCAGGTGGAATAGAGCCGGTTCGGCGTCTGACGGGCGGTGAGCGGCAGACGGTTCAGCGTGCCGAGAATGCGGGTTAGCCGGTCGTCGAACGTTTTTTCATCCACCAGAGCCAGCTCGCGCGCGGCGGTTAACGCAATCAGGGCATCGCCTATCTGCCAGAGCGAGGCGACAGGGCGCTTATCGCTGCCGTTCACGAGGCCCGTCGCCTCCTGGGTGTTATTTTCAAAATAACGCCAGGCGATGGCGGCCCATTCGCGCTCCTGCGGGGTCAGCGCGCTGATGCGCGCCGAGGTGTGCCAGCCCCCGTGCGAGAGCCAGCGCCATCCCGCGCGGTCATCACGTAGCAGAAGCCAGGCAATGACCGCGCCCAGCACGGCGAGGATAAGTAGCAGGCGGCTTACTGTTTTAAGCATGTCGCGGTGACCGGTGGCAGTTTCACAGGTTCGTCCTCTTTACAGGTCGCGCACTGGCAGGCCTGACAGGTCGGCTTGCTGCGTATCGCCGTGCCGCTCTGCTGGCACCAGTTCTGGATGCCCGGCGTCATGTTGAGGAACGGACGGTTACGGCGGGTATTGTTATCCTCGAAGAGATCGACCAGCTTTTTCTCCCACAGCGACGGGGCGTAATGTTTATTTTTCGGATCGTCGGTATTAAAGCGCAGCAGCTTGCCCTGTTTTTTATAGAGCAGCGCTTCGAGCATGATGCCGTTATTGTTGCCGGTAAACGCGTTGATCGGCCCGTCGCCATTTTCATAGATGCCTTCGTAATAGCCCTGTTTCGGATCGTTGGCGTTCTCAATGGTCGTGAAAAGACGGTCAGTGTAAGGCGAATCCCACAGTACCCACATGCCAAGCGCCGCCTTGAGCGACACCGCCGCGACCTGCGGCACGTACTGGCCTTTGTCGGTGATGGTGTTCCAGTTAAAGCCGTCGCTAAAGACGGTGTCGTAAACGAAGTACGGCGATTTATCGAGCTGATGCTCGGAGCGGGCGGTGAGCACGCCGGTGATGGTGTAGCGGTTCTCCTGCGCCTGATAAACGCGGTCGGCAAAGTTTTTCATCCACGGGTGCGAGTAGTTGTTCGGGCTGTCTTCGCGATCTTTAGCGGTATCCCAGCCCATCTCCAGCCCGTAGAGCAGGTATGACTCGGTCACGACATAGTTATGCTGGCTGGTACGGCGCGGGTCGCGGGAGTCATAGGGCACCAGCACACAATAGATGTCCGCCAGCGCGTAAGGCTCCGGGCGGCTCGCCTGACAGGTATTAAAGCCCCAGAGCTGATAGCCCGCCGCGCCATACTCCTCATACCCCAGACGGCCTTCCTGAACATATTTGGGCTGGTTATTTTCCAGATAAGCGCCATACATGGTGCCGCAGGGATCTATCACGTTGGTGAAATCCCAGCCCAGCACGATGTTATCGACGCTGTTGCCATACTCCGGGTAGCGCTCTTTGACGTTTTTAAGCCAGATCAGCATGCGGCCGATATCCAGCGCCGAAAAGCCGATTTCGCCCGGTTTGTTCAGGTAGTTCACTTTCTGCGCGGTGATGGTGTTATAGGCTTTGTTTGGCACCTGGCTGCGGAAGAGATCGAGTTTATTGAGCGTGCCGAGCAGCTTCAGCATACGGCGATCGAATTCCGCTTTATCAATAATCCCCAGTTCACGGGCGGCAACCATTGCGCCGATATAGGAGCCGGTATCCCACATAGTGGTGGAGGGATACTGGTTGACGGCGTTGACCAGCCCGGTCGTCGGCTGATAGTTGACCACGAAATATTGCCAGGCGTTTTTCGCCATTTTCATTTCGCGCTCGGTCAGCTCGCCATGACGCGCCGGATAGTCATTCGCGGGCAGTTCGCCCCGGCCCTGCGCCGTCACCGTGCAGCCCAGCAGCAAAAAGACGCAGGCGCAGAAGCGAATAAACAGGGGCAAAGATTTCAGACTCATGGCGTAACTCCCGCAGAAGCAGTGGCGGTAGAAGGCGTGTACTGGCATCCCAGACAGAGCAGTTGCCCGCCCGTGATATAGGCAAGGCTCTCCAGCACCACCGCGTTGGTGTCGGCATCAATCACAGTATTCACGCTGTTATTTAAATTCAGGCCGCGCTGCCAGCCTTTTCCCGGCACGAGGAGCGGCTGCACCTGCTGGCGCAGGGCTTCGCTCCAGCCGTTGCGAAACAGCGCATACCAGGCGAAGGCCGAGCGGGTCGACGTTATCGCCGTACGCTCCGGCGCGGTTTTGTCGTACGCGGTCTCGCCCGGTTCGCGCTGCGGCTGGCGTTCGGGAATCGCGGCGGCGTAGTCAGGCGCCTGTTCGGCGTAATCTGTGCTGATGGGCGGCTTGCGCACCCGCAGGCTGTGACGACGTTGCTGGATCTGCATGATGCGCCACGCCACTTCGCCGCTCTGGGCGTCAAAGCCCAGCTCAAGGCCGGTCAACAGCCAGGGGAGGCTCACCAGCGACGGCTGTTTGCCCCACGGGGTGCGTAGCCCTTCATCCGGCACCATGATCCCGTCGATATCGATCATGCTCTGGCCTTCCGGCGGCTGCGTGACTGCAAGCCCGGCCGTGGTGTTAATCAGGCGCAGGGTGTGGCTGGCGTAGGTGCGATAGCCAAAGTTGTCGCGCGGCTCGTCGGTCGGGATCACCCAGTGGCGTACCGCAAGCGCGGCGCTGGTATTTTTCGCCTGCACAAACAGCGCGTCGAGATCCCAGCGCGCCAGCAGCGCCTGGACGGCAGGCGCATGTTGCGGGTAGTGCCACAGCAATACCTGAAGCGCCATCAACAGCCGTCCGGCGCCGACCGCGCTGCTTTCGGGCTTGCCTAAAATCTCCTGTTTATCCGCGCGGTAGTAAGCGGCGGGCAGACCGTTCGGCGTCAGCGGCAGTTCGCCCAGCGCAAACAGCGCCTGCGCCACGCGCTCGTCAAATTCGTCGCGGGTAATGACATCCAGCCGGTAGGCAGAAACGGCCGCCAGCAGATAACTGCCGGTGCTCCAGAGGCTGAACCACGGCGCGCCGTCCTGGGCGTTGACCAACCCGTCGGGGCGCGTGTTATTGACGAAATATTGCCAGGCCACGCGCGCCCAGATGGCTTCATCAAAGGTGAGCGGGCGGGAATCGGGCAGCGGCGGGAAATCTGCGCTTAACGTAATGCCGCTGCTGCTCTCCACGCGCGTCGGCATCTGGCGCTCAACCCAGACCACCACCGCGAAGCCAATCAGAAACCCCACCAGAATGGTGATATAGCTGCGTGCGCTCAGCAGGGCGTCGGTCACTTTCATGCGCCGCTCTCCTCATCCGCCGGTTGCCACATGGCGGCCATGATCATGGGCAGCATGGCGGCGATATTCACCGCGCCCCAGAAGATATTAATCACATAGCCGGAAGGGTCATCCACCGCGCCGCGCGCCACCTGGATACCGCCCCAGATAAGCCCGATTAACGTGAGCGCCACAATGGCTATCTGCGGCTTCACCAGGTAGAGAAACCGCCCGGTCTGGCGCTCTTTGGGCGTCACGTGAAACTTAATCTGTTCGCCGCGCAACACCGTATCGAGCGCTTTCAGGTTCATTGAGAAAAACGCCAGATACGAGGCGCGGCCATCCCACGCCGAAATCCCCCAGGTACCGAACATAAACGCCAGCTCCGAGACAATAAAAAAGGGCAAAAAGTGCAGATAGAAGGGCGTCGACCAGGCGGAGACGGGAGGGATACCGGTGAAGAGATAAATCAGCGGCGAGATCAGAAACACCGTATTCCACACGCAGGCCAGATAAGACCAGAACGTCGTGGCGTACATCAGCGTCTGGGGCAGCGAGAGCTTAAAGCGGCGGCGGCTGAAAATATTGTCGTGAAAGAGAATATCGAGGGAGCCGGCGGCATATTTAAAGCGCTGGATAATCCAGGTGAGCATATCCTGCGGCGAAAGCATTTTGGATTCGATACGCGGGTGCATCACCGAGCGCCAGCGGCGCGCGCTGTCGCCATGCAGCACGATGGAGGTGTAGATATCTTCCGAGACGTGGAATTTATAGGGCGTCAGCTCGGTGTCATAGAGCACATGCGGGCGCATCGCGTCCTGGAGCGCTTCGCGCATCGACGGGTCGCTGATATCGCGCGTGTGGCGGTCAATCTCTTCTTCCACCGTCCAGACATAGCTGCGCAGCGCCGCCTGCATAATCGCTTCACGGCGGTGCACCGACGCCGCGCCGCAGCAAAATGCCGCGTTGGCCCAGTTGCGGCGGCGCAGGATCACATCATAAAACATGCGCGGATCGTTAAAGAACGGATCGCGCCCGATAGTCACCGGGCCGACGATTTTCTCCGACAGCCAGCCGAGCGCGTAACCCGGTTTACCCGCCTTACGCGACAGCCAGCGCGGCAGCCGCTCGCCTTCGGGTAAATCGAAAAACCACTGCGGCGTCTGCACCCAGGCGACATCCGGGTCGCGGAAATAACCGAGCGTATGCTCAAGCAGCGTAGGAAAGACGCGGGTGTCGGCGTCGCAAATCACGATAAAATCGCCGTCGGTCTGCTCAAGGCCGTTGCGCAGGTTGCCCGCCTTAAAGCCGATATTGGTTTCGCGGGTAATGTAATTGACGCCTTCTTCCTCGCAGACCGCGCGCATCGCAGGCCTGCGCCCGTCATCGAGCACGTGAATACGGTAATCGAGCGGGCCGGGATAGCGCATCTTCAGCGCATCCTGAATGGAGAGCCGCACCAGCTCGACATCTTCGGAATAGGTGGCGATGAAAAGGTCGACGCGCACCGGGCGCGGCTCGGCCTGGTCTTGCGCATTCAGGCAGTCGTTAATATCCAGCGGCGCGGGCTGCTGGGGCGGATCGTCTTCACGCCACAGGTTGATAGTGAACAGCACCGTGCCAATCCAGGCGCAGGTTTCCGCAATGACCAGCGGCAGGGCGTACCACAGCGCATCCATGTTCAGCGATTCCATCCAGCGCCAGCGAATATAATTCGCGCCCAGCACTAATGCCGCGACCGACATTACCTGCCAGAGAATCTTCACCACGCGGGGCGTTTTTAACGGCTCCGGCGGTTTACGGTCTTCAAAACGGGAGAAATAAAAACCCATAGCGGCATCATCATCCAGACACAACAAAGACAGTGGCGGGGAATAATTATCAAAGGTAACTATTCACCGTCAGCGAAATATCTCTGGCATAGCAGTGCATTCGTTTTAAGTTTATGAAGTGATTGTAGATGCCCGCGCTAAACTTTCCAGCAGGATAAATTCACATCAGAATTTGCGCCGCTTCGTCTTTTCGTTTACCCACCGGTGAAAATATATTTTCCGCGAAACGCTGACAGCCGCTTATTGCCGTATACACTCTTCTGATAATACTCAGAATATATTGCGCCGCCGGAAACCGGCGGCCCCAGCCGATAAGAAACCAAGCCGATGAGCGATACTGCAAGCGTAGCTTCAACCCGCGACATGCCGCGCGCGCGCGTCTCCTGGCGCTACGTAGCGGCCGACCGGCGCGATCTGCGTATCGACCTGATGCGCGGCATCGCGCTCGTGATGATGGTGGTCGCCCATACGGAAGTCATGTCGATATTTAATATATTGACGTGGGAGCGATTCGGATTAACGACAGGGGCCGAAGGCTTTGTGATCCTGGCGGGATTTATGCTCGGCATGCTCAATCGCCAGCGTCTGCATAAGGCTGTTTTACTGACCGTCGGCTGGACGCTGTGGCGGCGTGCGTGGAAGATCTATCTGGTTAATATCATTATTATCCTGAGCGTACTGCTGTTATCAAAAATAACTCTTATCAATACGTTTGAAATAACCCATTTCGTCGATCGTTTCTCCGGGAATAGCTGGTCGCTGTTTCCGACTACGCCGCAAATTAAAGAAACCTGGTTCAATATTATTTTGTTTTTGCAAATTGGCCCACACCAGACGCAAATTCTGGGTCTCTACGTCTTTCTCCTGCTCATGAGCCCGTTTTTTCTGGCGCTGCTGCATTATCGTAAAACCCCGTGGCTGATTGCCGGGGCGGCGCTGGTTTATGGCCTGTATCAGGTGACGCCGTTTCGTCTGACCGCCAGCGAATTCGAGTTTGCGTTCCCGCTGATGGCCTGGCAGTTCATCTACGTGCTGGGGATGTGCTGCGGCTGGTACAAAGAAGAGCTGTTGTCGCTCGCGCGCACCGGTGCCGGCAAGGTGACGGTCACCTTTATGGTTATCTGCGCGCTGGTCATGATGTTTATCGCCCAGAATCATACCAATCCCTTTATGCCGCCGGGCCTGCTGATGCATGTGATTTCGCCGGCGGATTTCAACATGATTTACCACACCTGGGCGGCCAAAAACGGCCTCGGGCCGCTGCGCGTTCTGAACGATTTTTGTCTGATGGTCACAGTCTATCTGCTGCTGACCTGGTGCTGGACGCCGCTCTATCGCCTGACCGGCTGGTTTCTTATCCCGCTCGGCCAGCATTCGCTCTACACCTTTATTCTGCATGTCTATGTGGTGCTGCTGGTCAGTCAGGTCGTGCATTTCGATTTATGGCATCAGGCCTGGCTTGTGAATACGCTGGTCCACAGCGTGGCGCTGGGCATTCTCTGGCTGATGGCGAAATATGATGTCGCCGGACGCTGGATCCCCAATTAAGGAACGACACGGGTATGACGAGGATATATCACTGCTTCGGTCTGGCAACGCTCGCGCTGGCGGCGCAGCCGGGTCTTGCCGCACAGACGCCTGCGAGCGCGCAGAGCGGGGCCAGTGCCGATAATGAATCCGAGCCTATCCAGGCGGGCGTGTTTACGAGCCGC
The DNA here is from genome assembly GCF_041222865.1 of Cronobacter turicensis. NCBI lineage: Bacteria > Pseudomonadati > Pseudomonadota > Gammaproteobacteria > Enterobacterales > Enterobacteriaceae > Cronobacter > Cronobacter turicensis. The sequence goes on from NZ_CP165997.1 coordinate 2,121,417, forward strand.
TGGGGACGGCTGTTTTCGGGTAACGATAATAAATTTTCCGGCGCGCTGAGCTTTAACAGCGGGCTGAAAGAGCAATACGTCACGATCCCGAACAGTAGCGATACGGCGTCGCAGACCAATAAAATTAACCAGACGCTCAACCTGAGCCTGCAATATTCGCCGTGGAGTTATCTCTTCGCCAACGTCACGCTGCGCGCGCCGGTGCGCGACTTAAACCGCTATACCACGGATTTCCGTTACAGCTTTGGCTACGACGACTGGCACGCCAACACCTTCAGCCTCGTCTACAGCAACTATGGCGATAACCACATCTGGCCATCGGACAACAAACGTCACAGCTATTTTGAACAGGGCGGCGTGACGGCGGCGTATAAATTCTCGCTGCCGAAACCGCTGGAGAAACATCTGCTGATTAACAAAGGCGATTCGATTATCTGTCAGGTGGGCTATACGTGGGTGCCGCGCTATTACGATCTCAACAGCAATGACATCCGCAGCAACAAAAATGTGGTGCTGGGCGGTTGCGGCTATACGCTTAAACAACATTTCTTCGTGCGCGCCACCGCGTTCTGGTACCCGGACAGCAGCCAGCAGCAGCCGTGGAACGGCGACTACAGTTACAGCTTCGGCTATGCAGGCTATAAACCGGGCACGTTCTCGCTCCAGTACGCCAACTACAGCGGCACGCGGTATCCGGGCCATGCAAGCGGCAACGGCAAGTTCCGCGAGGGCACCGTCAGCCTTATCTGGTATTTACCCCTCTGAGGAGCTTCGATGCCGGACAGACAGCGGATTTTGATTGTTGATGACTCTACCGTTTACCGGCGGCTGATCGGCAGCATGCTGGGAAAGTGGGGCTACGAGGTGCTGGAAGCCGTTAACGGCGTCGCCGCGCTGGACGTGCTGGCCACACAGCCGGTCAATATGGTGCTGAGCGACTGGGAGATGCCGGTGATGGATGGCCTGACGCTCTGTCAGGAGATCCGCGCGCGCTTCCAGGAACACTACATCTACCTGATTTTATTGACGGCGCGTGAGAGTGTGGACGATCTGGCGCTCGGCTTTCAGGCGGGCGCCGATGACTTTCTCAGTAAACCTGTCAACCAGAGCGAGCTGCGCGCCAGACTGCATGCGGGCGAGCGAATTCTGGAGCTGGAAGCGACGCTTGCGGCCCGTAACGCGCGGCTGCGCGAGGCGCTGACGCAAATCGAAAGCGATCTTCAGGCCGCGGCGCAGTTACAGCGCTCTGTGCTGCCAGGGCGGCGCATGCAGTACGACAGCTTCTTCGCCGACTGGCTGTTTGTGCCGTCAGCCTATGTGTCCGGCGATATCTTTAATCTTTTCCCGCTCGACAGACATCTCGGTTTTTACTGCGTGGATGTGGCGGGACACGGCGTGGGCGCGGCGATGATGTCGCTTGCCGTGGCGCGCCAGTTCCTGCACGGACGCGCGGTAGAGCGGTTTCTGTTCGATGGCGACGGCGTGACCGCGCCGCATGAGGTTATCCGTATTCTGAACGAGCGATTCTGCCATGACGATACGGAAATCGTCAGTTACTTCACGATGATATACGGCGTTATCGACATCGAAACCGGCGAGGGAAAACTGTGTCAGGCCGGGCACCCGACGCCGTTTATCACACATCCGGACGGTTCCATTACCCGTGTCGGCAGCGGCGGGGCGCCGGTGGGCTTACTGGAAAGCTTAAGCTGGGAAGAGGCTTCGTTTACGCTGCGCCCAGGCGACCGGTTATGCCTCTACAGCGACGGCATCACGGAGTGTGAGAACCCACAGCAGGAGCAGTTTGGGCATGAGCGGCTGGAGCAGTGGTTACAGCGTCACGTTTCCAGCCCGCTGGACGCCATTTTCCCCGCGCTGCACGAGAAGCTGGTTGACTGGCGCGCCAGAAAGCAGGGCGATCAGGTGGCGATGGCCGACGACGTATCACTGTTAATTATTGAACGAAGCCTTGAGGGAGTGCGCGATGAATCTTGAAACTGAACATCTTGATGGCGTGAACGTGATAACGCCGGTGGTAAGACGGCTTGACGCCTCGGTCGCCGCCGCGTTTCGCCAGGGCGTAAGTGAAGAGATAAGCCGTACTACGGGTGGGTTGATTATCGATTTCTCGCGCGTGGATTTTATCGACAGTAGCTGCCTCGGCACCCTGATTGCGCTCTTTAAACAGATGAACGGCAAAGGGGACATGGCGCTCTGTTCGCTGAACAGCAACATCATGAATATGTTTAAGCTGACCCGCATGGACAGGGTGTTTATCCTCTGCCCGGACCGCGCCGCTGCGCTTGCCCGGTTGCAAAAAGGGTGAGCCGATGAGCGCCGCCCTGACGCTTCCCGCGCGGCTCGATGCGCTGGGCCCGCTCGCCGACGCGCTGGCGCAGTTTATGGCGTCGCTGCCGGTGGATGACGACTGGCGTTTCGCGTTCGATTTAGCGGTGTGCGAAGCGGCGGCAAACGTCATCCGTCATGCGCTGGAAGAGACGCCGACGCGTGAGTTTACCGTTGAGTTTCAGCACGACGACGCGAGCGCAAGCGTGACGTTCACCGATGACGGTAACGCTATTCCCGATGACAAACTGGATGCCGCGCGCGATTGCGCGCAGGACGACGACACGGCGCTGATGAGTGAAGGCGGGCGAGGGCTGATGCTGATTTTCGCCTGTGTCGATGAAGTGGAGTATCACGCGGGCGGGGTTAACCGCCTGACGCTGAGCAAGCGGCTTTAAGGTGACGTTGTCACTTTATAGTGATCGTTAATGCGGTTCGTAGACCGTCATGGTGAAGATTAGCGTCGCCTGGTGTTCATTGGCGTAACCGTGCGGCGCGTCAGTCCGGGCGACAGCGGAGGCACCCGCGTTAATGTGCAAACGTTCGTCATTGACGGAAAGCGTGAGAATGCCTTGCTCAACGTGCAGCAGCTCCGCCGTCCCCTGAGGGTGCCCCGGAGAGGTAAACCGCTCGCCCGGGCGCATCTCCCAGCGCCACAGCTCCACCATACTGGGCCCGCTGGTTCCGGCCAGCAGCCGTGCCGTACCGCCAGAGTCTCCCGTCCACAGCACCGGGATCTGCGAGGCCTCAATCAGGCGCGCCGCGGGCTGACTCGCCACATCCAGTAAATCCGCGACCGACAGGCCCAGCGCGGCGGCAATCTTACAAAGGATTGCAATGCTCGGGTTAGCGGCGGCCTTTTCAAGCTCGACCAGCATGCCTTTACTGACGCCCGCGCGACGCGAAAGCGTATCCAGCGTGACATTGTGTTCTTTGCGCCAGCTTTTCAGCCGCTGTGCCAGGGCAACGCTGAGCGAGTCAATATCGGCGCCTGGTTCAGTCATTATATTGACTTTTTGGGTCACTGGTCATTACCATGAAATAAAATAGTCATTACAGGATTATCCGATGAAACCCTTAAGACCGTCAATTGCCCCGGAAATTGCCCAGCTCGCGCCGGGGTTCCGCGCCATCAGCATTAATGTCATTGCCGCGCCGCTGGCTGATGAAACCGTCGGAAGAAGGGCGCTGGAAGCCGCTTGCCGCCACGTACAAGAGAACGATTTTCCGTGGGCGCAGGCGCATCTTGCCGCCTGGGACGCCGTTTTTCAGGCGTTCGGCGCGAAGCCAAAACGCACGCCGTGCTCCGCGCAGGCGCTGCGCAAACGGGTCGCGCGCGACGGCACGATGGCATCACTCGATCCGGTCGTTGATCTCTATAACGCCGTGAGTATTAAATACGCCGTGCCGATCGGCGGGGAGAACCGCGCCGCGTACCGGGGCGAGCCCCGTCTGGTGATCGCCTGCGGCAGCGAAGTATTCGATACCTTTAAAGATGGCGAACCGGTGAATGAATCGCCGGATCCCGGCGAACCCGTCTGGCGCGACGATGCGGGCGTCACCTGCCGCCGCTGGAACTGGCGTCAGGGCGTGCGCACACGGCTGGATTCGCAGGCGCAGGCGATGTGGTTTATTCTGGAGTGCTTACCCGAAATGCCGGTGGCGGCCGCAGAAGCCGCCGCCCGTGAACTCGCTGACGGTTTAACCGCGATGATGCCGGGTGCCGAAATCACCACAGAAACGATTCAGCCAGCCTGAATCAGTAAAGGAGAACAGGATGGCCGGACGACAGATTACGCTGGAACCTTACAATCCGGCATGGCCTGCGCAATTTGCTGAGGAAGAGAAAAGGGTGCGCGAAGCGCTCGGCGACGTTGCGCTGGCCGTTCATCATATTGGCAGTACGTCGGTGCCGGGGCTTGCGGCCAAACCGGTTATCGACATGTTGATTGAAGTTACCGGTCTTGCTGAACTTGACGCCCGTAATGATGCGATGCGGGCGCTGGGCTACACGCCGCGCGGTGAATTCGGTATTCCGGGCAGGCGTTATTTCATCAAAGGCGACGTTGTGCGCACGCATCATCTCCACGCGTTCGTCGCCGCAAGCGAGCACGTGACGCGCCACCTGGCGTTTCGCGATTATTTGCGCCGTCACGATGTTGTTATGCAGGAATATGCGCAGGTCAAATTCGCCGCCGCACGCGACAGCGGGTTCCAGTCCGACATCTACTGCGAACTGAAGAACGATTTTATCGCGCGGGTTGAACGCCAGGCGCTGGCGCAGCGATAAGCGCTGAGGGAGGATTTCTTTACGACGTTTGGCGTGGCGCGCGGCAATTTCTCCATTACCACTTATTATCCGCCCGATCCGCCGCTGAGCGTCATGCTCAATCCATTGCGCAAACGCGAAATCCCGCAGGTGCCGTTTTTTACCATCGGCATGCTTATTGACTCCGCGCGGGCGGGCCGCTGGCTTTATGACTGACGGCGCGTTTAGCCAGTTTCTTCTGAAGTATGACGACCATGACAGGAAATCCCGCAGCGCTTATAGCACTTATCACCAGTAGCCTGTCCAGGTTTTGCGGGTTTATTGCATGTTCAGGAAGTAATAAGGAAGAGAGAAAGAACGCGAGCGTGGTTATCAGATACATGATTGCTGTCTGTAGTGAAGAAAAACTGGCCCGTTGCGCATCTGCAGGATAGCCAACCACCACCGCTGTTGCGCAAACCAGTCGGCTGTATGAGGCGCCCAGAAACAGGGTAATAAAGAGAAATACGCTGTGATAGCCCATCGCAGGAATGAGCAAACTTGCTACCAATAACAGCGTTGAAAAGGTGGACAGGGCCAGAGGAGATATACGCGACGTAAGAACGCCAGTTATTTTTGTAGCTGCATAACCTGCAATTCCTCCACTTAAAAATAATAAGGGCAAGAGATGTGCTTGCGCGCCCATATAATAAATCATTAATGGCGTCAAAATAGGTATGATAAGCATCGGGCTGAACTGCACCAGTGCAGTACAGGAAGCGAAGAGTAGAGTATGAATATCAAAAGAGAGTCTGGTCTTTACGCCCGATGAGACCGCGTCACGGGGAAGGATAAATACGATTAGCGGCAAACAAAGCAGGCATAACACACTGATTAACCACAACGACGCCCGCCAGCCATAATACGTACATAAAAACATGACCGCTGGCATGCCGACGATACTTACGATCGAAAATGAGGCGATTACCGTTGCCAGCATTTTTCCGCGTAAATGGGCAGGGGCATAATTTATCAAAATACTCATACCCACTCCCATTGTCGTTCCACCCACCAGGCCTGCGCAAAACCGTATTGTCAGCAGCGCCTCAAAATGCGGGGTGATGGTGCACAAAAACGTGAGAATCCCCAGTAGCAGCATATTCCTCAACAAGAATTGTTTTTTATTAAACCGGTCAATCCAGTAAAAGGCCGCCATCCCCGAAAGAACCGCGCCCAGCGTGTACATACCTGAGACATAACCAGAAAACGATACAGGAACCGAAAATCCGTCAGCCATAAAGGCAAAAACGGGCGTTAATGCCATATATTCCAGAGCATTCGTGAACTGGATAAAAGCCACGACAAGGGCTATCCGCATCAGAGATTTATGATTAAAGATTTGTGTATTCAGTGGCATAGCAAGCAACCCGGCGATTAAAAGATACCTGATTGTAACTGCTATCAATGCTGATGGTTATATGGTAGAAATGGCAATCATTATTATCATATATGGGATAGTTGATGCATCCGGTTCTGGATTTTAAAACTCTGAAAGTGTTCATTGCGGTGGTTGAAAAAGAAAGTTTTGTCGGGGCATCGAAACTCCTTGAAATGCCGACCTCCAATGTCAGCCGCTGTATTGCGCAGTTAGAAGAAAAACTGAGTCTGCAGCTCATTGAGCGCAGCACCCGGCATATGAAACTGACCCAGGCGGGTCATCTGCTTTATAGCCGGGCGAAGCCATTACTGGAGGCGCTTGAGCAAACGGAGACAGAATTGACGTTGCGGCAAATGCAGCTCAGGGGGCCACTGCGTATCTGTATTCCCAGTGAATCAGGGCCTGCATTGCTGGGCTCTGCTATCGCCGATTTCGCCTGTCAGTATCCCGAACTGGAAATCAGCTGCGTCACCAATTTGTCAGGTTTTGAATCCCTGCGAGACGATCTTGATGTAGCAATCATTATTACCCGAGGACAGATGGACGACAGTGACTATATAGCCCGTCATCTGATGACCATTCCTTGCACTATTGTCGCCGCGCCCTCGGTGATCCAGCGCTATGGCACGCCTTCTCATATACGGCAATTTGAAGAACTGCCCTGTATTACAACGGTTAGCGCGCTGAAAGGGGCGCCCTGGCAATTTGTGAATACAAAAGGGGATTTCGAGACGATAAAGGTTAAAGGGCATTATCGCGTCAATAGCGGAGAGATGGCAGGACGCGCGGCCGTAGCCGGAGTCGGTTTTGCCATTCTGGCGAAACAAGCCTGCCAGCCTTACATTAACGATGGACGGCTTATCGAGGTTCAGTTTGAACAAGCGGCAGCGCCGTTGCAATTATTCGCCGTGTATTCAAACCGGCGTTTTTTGCCCGCGAAAACAAGAGCGTTTATTGATTTCGTACATCAGCGATTGAACCCGTAGCGCGGGTAAGCAAAGCGCACCCGCGGAGGGCAATTCATTCAACGTGACAGATGAAGTGTAAAGGCGCGCAGCCAAGCAGCAGCCCATGTCGCCGGGTCCGATTGCTGCGAGCATCCGGCCATTAACGGAATACGTTTTCTCTCAACGTCTCTGGATATGGAACGCGGTTGTGTTCAGGCGTCATGCGCACCCGCAAAATCTTATAGCGGCGTGGGAGCTCGGGCCGAACTTACTGAACATCGCCGGGAGTCTCCTTTGGTGCGCATAATGTATATTATGTTAAATTGGATTTGGCATCGGAACCACGCATATCAGCCCTGGCTGTCAGACTCCTTATTACCTGCCCTGCATATCTCAACCGGGATAACGCCAAACCTCTGCCTTGCTCCCGGTGCGCTACGCGAAATCCGTTGGTCTGAGCCTCACAACTTTTCTCAGATTTCACGTAGCGCACCGTTTTTACATTGCCTTTCGCAGGTGCGCTCTGCTTACCCGCGCTACGGCGTTATCAGCAAACTCTTCCGGTTGCGCGTTAAACCGCGCGGCTTCGTCCATCAACGGCGCATGTCCTGAGCTTGCGACCAACTCTGACTGTATGCGCGGGTTGATCGCTTTCGCTCTTTCAGCAACCGACCGCGACACTTTTAACATCTGCTGACGACGCACGTAGCGCGGGTAAGCGGAGCGCACCCGCGGACGTCATTCTGGACACAGGTATCCATGGTGACATTAATTATGTTTGGGGATAATTACTGGGCGTTATTTAATAACGCAATAATTAGCACTACTGCCTGCTGTAAAGCCTTTATTTCGGGTTAAGTTGTTTCTGAATATGAATATCCGCGCCGAAGCACTTCTCGCGAGAAATATTATTACGGCTTAATGTCAATAAGTGTAAAGGATGAGAAAGCGCTGGCGATGAGCCCCGTTTTTAGTAAAAATTCCGGCACCCAGTATATAAAACCGCTTGTCAGTGAGACGATATGGATTTCCGCGCCAAACCTTTTTTCGCCCTTTTGTTCTGTGTTTACCTGACAGGATGCGCTCACCAGTCGCCAAAACCGAAAGCCAACGCCCCGCTCCCTGATACCACCGCAAGCCAACACCGGCCGGACCTGATACCCGTTATCGCCGCCCTTCACGACCAGATGAACACCTGGCGCGACACGCCTTATCAGTGGGGCGGCACAGAGCGTGACGGGATCGACTGCTCGGGTTTTGTCTGGCGTACCCTGCACGACAGATTTAATCTGCCGATGGCGCGCGTCACCACGCGGGAATTAATTCAGATGGGGAAAGGCGTTGATAAAAATAAACTGCGCCCTGGCGACCTGGTGTTCTTCCGTATTAAGGGCGCGCTGCATGTCGGCTTTTATGACTCTGACGGTGAATTTATTCATGCTTCAACCAGTAAAGGCGTTACCCGATCATCATTAGAAAACCCTTACTGGCAAACCGTATATTTAGAAGCGCGTCGATTGCCGGATAATATCAGCCAGGTGGTGACGATGAATCATAATTCCGCCCCCGATCTCGCCAGCAACCGCGGGTGATCCTGAGGCCACCGTCTTCTGTGGCCTCGCTGGCCCCTGCCCTGCGCGGGCTTTATACGGCTGGCGGATTATCGTCGCCGCCTTTGTCACTCAGTTCATTAAGCACAATCTCTTTAGCGGGCGCGTCATCAAGCCTGCCTGCGTAGTCGCCAGAGACATCCGGCAGGCTGGTAAACTGCCCGTCGATAAACAGAAACTCCAGATGTGCGGCGATATCTTCCAGCACCGCGGAGGCGCTCTTCAGCCCTTCGCCATGCTCATCGTTGCCATCAAGCCGCCAGGCGAACGTGCCATTCTCGTCGCGGGCTTCGCCCAGGTCGATAATCCGGCCGTCAATGTTTTGCGCCAGCACGCGGCCATCGCAGAGAAACAGAAAATAGGGCATCCCGTCGCGTTGGGTGGATTCCGGCATCGTGAACTCCTTGCTGATGAATGAAATAAAAGTATAGCAGGCGGCAGCGCGCCCTCTTCTGAAGGGAAAAGGCCGCCCGACGGCGGCCTGTTTTTACTTCGCTGCGCTGACGCGCCAGACAGCGTTACCGGCGTCGTCGGCAATCAGCAGCGCGCCGCTGTTATCCTGCGTCACGCCGACTGGCAGCCCGCGCACCTGTTTCTGATCCTCCGTCAGGAAACCGGTCACGACCGGCTGCGGCATCCCGACCGGTTTACCGTTTTCAAATTTCACCCACACCACCTGATAGCCGTTGAGCGGCGAGCGGTTCCAGCTGCCATGTTCGCTCACAAACGCCCCGCCGCGATACTGCGGCATGTTATCGCCGGTGTAAAAATGCAGGCCAAGCGGCGCCACGTGCGAGCCGAGCGCGTAATCCGGCTTGATCGCTTTTGCCACCAGATCCGGGCGCTGTGGTTCAGCGCGTTTATCGACGTGATTGCCAAAATAGCTGTACGGCCAGCCGTAGAAGCCCTTCTCCTGTACCGACGTCATATAATCGGGCACCAGATCGGAGCCGATTTCATCGCGTTCGTTGACAATCGCCCACAGCTTGCCGCTCACAGGCTCCCACTGGAGGCCGGTCGGGTTGCGCAGGCCGCTCGCATAGATACGGCTGGCGCCGGTAGCGGCGTCCACTTCGAGCACTGCCGCGCGGCGATATTCCGCGCCGATGCCGTTTTCCGTGATATTGCTGTTAGACCCGACGCCCACATAGAGCTTGCTGCCGTCCGGGCTTGCCAGCAGCGATTTGGTCCAGTGATGGTTAATCGGCCCGCCCGGCAGTTCAGTCACTTCCTCGCCCGGCGAGCGGATCGCCGTTTGTCCTTCCTGATACGGGAACTTCACCAGGCTGTCGGCGTTCGCTACCCACAGCGTATTGCCGGTGAGCTGAATGCCAAACGGCGCGTTAAGGTTTTCAATAAAGGTATGCTTCTCCCATTTACCGTTAACGTTACGCAGCAGCGTGATGCGATTACCGCCCGGTCCGCCCTTACCCGACGCCTTTTGCACCACGCCCATAATCAGCTGTTTGGGGCGTGTGGTCGGTTTTGGCGTGCCGTTGGATTCGGCAATCAGAATATCGTTATTGGGCAGCACATAAACCTGGCGCGGATGCATCAGTCCGTCGGCGATTTTTTCAATCTTCAGACCCTGCGCCACTTTCGGCATTTCGCCCTCTTTCCACGCCACGCCTTCCGGCACCTGCATCGGCGGCAGAAGGAAGTTTTTCGCTTCCGGGAGTTCCGGGTTGGGCCCGACCTGTTTTTGCGGATCGAGCGTGGCGCTGTTATCACAGCCGCTAAGCAGAACGCCCAGCGAGACGGCCAGCGCGAGACGATGAATGTTGTTCATGCAGGCTTCTCCTTAAGCAGTGCGTTGGCGTAACGCGAGTTGAACATTGGCCAGCAGCATCAGCGCCACAACCAGCGTTGAGAGAATGACGCCCGCAGGCACCACGGCGTAAGCATCACGGCTGTGAATAAAGGCGTTGAATATGGCCAGCACGATCGCCACCAGATTCAGCCAGAAGTGTAGCCGCTGCGCCGGGCCATGCAGATGGCGACGTCCCGGCAAGATCTGCCCGAGGCTGATTAAGCGCGGAATAATGGCGATCACAAGGCCGATGGCGATAAGCCAGCTTGCGGCATCGGTCCACATCTGCACGTAGCTTTTCATATAGAGGATGTCGAAAATCCAGGCGGCCGTGAAGAAGCCTAAAGGAAGGGGATTGAACAGTTCATAAAGCGCCACGGCGGCTGCCGGGGATCGTGCGGTCGTGTGCGGGTGCATATCCGTCTCCTGACGTCATCCAGAACCAGCGACGGCAGCGCCCAGGCGCCGCACGTCAGCGTGCCTGTAAAAGCGTAGTCAAGATGCGCGAGAATGACGGAATAATCGAAACCGTGTTTTAGCCAGATGGCGCGCAGGCGGCGCCAGCCGGGCCGCTGGCGTCAAAAATATCAGACGATGGCGTCACCCCATTTCACCGCTTCATGCGTCATATCGATGATATCCCGCTCGGTAAGATTCAGTTCCTGCGCCACATTGACTACCTCCGGCCAGTCGGCGCACTCGAACGCCTCGCACAGCCGGACCAGCGCGCCCGGCACGCCTTCCCGGTTAAGCAGCGCTTTTTTGACTTCCTTCGAGACGTAAATCTGCTCAAGCAACGTCTCCATCGGGATATCCATAATCGCATCGAGGCGCGAGAACAGCCCGGTGATAAACGCGTCATCCTCGCTCACGTCGCCGATGCGGTGCGCCGCGAGTTCGCAGAAGCGCCCGTACACCAGACTGACGTTGTAGAGCTCGCTCACCGAGGTATCGCTGATGTGCGTGACCGCGAGGATCGTAATGAACCTTTTCAGTTCATAGAGCCCAAGAAACGCGAAAATGCTGCGAAACGGCAACGATTCGGCGTTAGCGTGATAGTTATGCTGATACTTGATGTTATTAACGTAGCGCATCAGCTTATAGGTGATCGCCACATCCCGGCTGATCAATTTTTCGAGCTTCGCCATATCCGGGCGGGCCGCGTTCACCTCGCGGATAAGCTCCAGGATAAAGACTTTTTGTTCAGGAAGCTTTTTCGTCTTGATGAGTTCCGGCTTGCTGTAGAAATAGCCCTGGAAAAGATGAAAACCCAGCTGCAGATACTGATCAAATTCCTCGCGCTGCTCGACTTTTTCAGCCAGCAGTTTACAGCGCAGATTCGGGTGCGCTTTCAGGAACGTTTTGATCTGTTCAACGCTTGTGGACTGAATATCAAACTTAATGACGCTGATATAGGGTAAAAAACGGCTCCACTCGCTTTCCAGCGTGAAATCATCCAGCGCGAAGCAGTAGCCCTGCTCGTACATCTCACGCACGGTGGTAAACAGCGCGTTATCCGGCACGCTGTTCTCAAGAATCTCTATCACGACATTCTGGCGCGGCAGCGACTGCGCCAGCCCGTTGACGATCATTTCATACGGGAAATTGATAAATGACGTATGTCTCCCGGACAGGCGCTGTAATGGCGTGACCAGAAAATGATCGGCAAGCAGCTGACTGGTGGCGAACTCGGCGGTAACGGGTGGAAAGGCGTTGGTCAGCCCGTCCCGGTAGAGTAGCTCGTAAGCCACCGTGTTCAACGACGCGTCAAAGATAGGCTGCCGCGCTATGAAGGAATACATTTCAACCTCCGGTTTCGTTTTTTCGACGTCCATTACAGCGATGCGCTGCTTGTTCGACCGGCACTAAAACATTCCTGAATACACTCTTCCGGCACTCAGCCGGCAGAACCGCAAGCCATACGTAAGCTCCCGAGGTATAACGCTTACGCCCTGTGCGCCATTAAAGCGCGGCTTTATAAGATATTTATCGGCGTGCGGCTCGCTTTCTTGAGCATATATCCGGGTCACGCGCTGGCGTTTGCTCAGCGGGTAAAAAGAGCGCGAGTAACGCCAGCGCCCCGAAAATGGTGAGCGCAGGTACGGCGCTTAATGTGTCCAGCAGCGCGCCAAAGAGCGCGGAGCCCGCCATCTGGCCGGTCGCCAGCAGCAGAAATACCGCGCCGAGGCCCGCCGCCGGAAACTCTCCTGTCGCCGCCACTCCGCTGACCAGCAGTACGCCGGAGAGCGTGATATAGGCAAAACCATAGAGCGCCGCCACGCCCCAGCACAGCCAGGGGTGTGAGGCGCAGAGCGCCAGCAGGCCGAACGCGGCCACGGTAAGGAGTTGCATCAGGCGGTGCGCGTGGTTAATGCCGACGCGGACAATCAGCACGCCCGTCAATACGCCAAAGCAACCCGCCACGCCAGTGACCAGCCAGAGCAGCGTGACATCGCGGCCTTCCATCCCCGCCAGCGACTGAAACATCAACGGCCCGAAGGACCAGTACGCCGCGCTCACCACGCCGCTTAACAGGGCGACAATCAGCGGCGGGCGCAGTGCGGGCCGCCGTAACGCCGCCAGTTGGGTTTTTAGCGAGAGGCGCTCACCCACTGCGCCGGACGGCATAGCGCGCCAGGCCATCAGCGTCGGGATAAGCGCGAGTGCGGCGAAGACCAGCCAGATCTCACGCCATTGCCCCGGCATCAGCAGCACGGCCAGCGCCGATAAAATGATGCCCCCGCCCGTTCCGGCATTGATAACCGTATTGACGCCAGGGCGCTGCGCCGGTGTCACCTCGCGGTTAACCGCTTCGGCCATCGGCGGCGAGACCAGCCCGGCGCTAATTCCGGCGCATATCACCCCCACGGCCAGCCAGAGCGGCCCTGTCGCCTGGGCGAGCACGATCAACCCGATAATCGCGAACAGACCCGCAAGCAGCGCAGGCAGCCGCGGCCCGGTGCGGGCAGTGCAAAAAGATGACGCCACGCTCGCCACGCCATAGGCCGCGAACGACGCCGCCGAGAGCGCGCCAACCCGCGTCGGGGACATCGGGATATCCCGGATAACATCGGGTAACTGTAATCCCCAGGAGAAACGCGCCAGTCCGTAGGCGGCGGCAATAAGCGAAAACCCGCTCAGGGCGAGAAATTTATGTCCGGACAGCAAGGCGACCTCAGCGAAGTAAATATCCTCCACTGAGTGTAGCCGCCCGTTGGCGCATGATCAGCGCATCAGGTGAGCAAGTTGTTCGCCGCAGGTTTGCGGCGCGGCGATAAGCGCAGCGCGTTTCGCGTCATCCAGCCCCTGCCAGGTGCTGATGACTTCGCGGCCAAGCGCGGCGGAATAGTGCTGGCGTTGCAGCGCGTAATCGTTGTTGCTGCCTTCAATCACGTTTTCCATCCCCGCCGCCCAGTCATCAGGGCGTTGATGCTGGTTCTGCAGCGTACAAAACACCGAGGCGTAATACGCTTTATCTTCATCGCTGAAGTGCGGCGTCAGCCACCAGTACGCCAGCGCCGCGCAGGCGATAACAGGAAGAACAACGCGCCAGGAGAGTAATTTCATAAGTCGTTTCTGATAAGTCCGTGAAAACGCGGCATGTCCGCCGCAAACGGACAGTATAACGGTTTTGCTTAAACTCAGGCTCTACGGCCTGACGAAACGCCCGGTTTACAGCCTGCTACACTGAAATCACAGACAACCGGAGGGTGCATGAAATTAGGTTTCGCATGTAAGTTTTTAGATTCAGGACTCAAACAGGAATTCCCGTTTAAATCGACCACCCGCACCCGCTTTTTAAGTCTCGATCATGCGACGCGTCTGACGCTGTTATCACAGCTCGCGCAGACGAATCTCAACCACCTTTATCTGACGCTGGAGCAGCTTGCACAACTCCCCCCCGCTTTAAGGATGATGCGCATCGGCAGCGATCTCCTGCCGCTCTATACCGTGCCGGAGGCAGGCCCGGTCTATCAGGAATTTTTCGACGATCTGGCGCCGTTATTTACCCGCTGCGGTGAATTTGCGCGCGAGCATGATATTCGCCTCTCCTTTCATCCTGGCCAGTATTCGGTTTTAGCGTCAGATAATCCTGACGTTGTCGAACGCGCGCTTGAGGATGTGGAATATCACGCCCTCTGTGCGGTAATGATGGGGTACGGCCAGCAGTTTCAGGATTTTAAAATCAATATTCATATGAACGGTAAACGCGGTTTCGCGGGTTTTCACGAGGCGTTTGGCCGGTTAAGCCCGCAGGCGCAGCGGATGCTGACGGTGGAAAACGACGAAATATCCTGCTCGCTGGATGATGTACTCCAGGCGCAGGCGCTGTGCCCGATAGTGCTGGATATTCACCACTATTGGGTAAAAGAGAATGCGTTTATTACGCCGGACGATCCGCGCATCGAGCAAATAAAAGCGTCATGGCGCGGCGTGCGCCCGGTTCTGCATTATTCCATCTCTCAGGAGGGGCTTATTCCTGAACAGGGATTTCCTGAGCAGTCACAACTCGGCGTCCCGAAAACCAAACTGCGCGCGCATTCCGATTATTATTTCAACAGCACGCTGAACGACTGGGCGCTCTCGTTTACCGATTTCGACCTCATGTGCGAGGTGAAGATGAAAAATATCGCCCGCGACCGGCTTTATGATTATGCGCTTTTAAAAGGCGTGGTCGGGGATTAAACCTGACCGGTGTATTTGTAGGGCGGGTAAGCGACGCGCACCCGTTGAAGGCAATTAATCCACTGGCCGTTAATGATTCGCCGTTATCGCCTCGAACTGCGTCGGCGGCAGCAGCGCGAACGACTGTTTCATTTCACGGGTTTCCGCCCCGGGCGTGCGGCCAAACAGGCGGCGAAACTCCCGGTTAAACTGCGACGGACTTTCATAGCCGACGCGCAACGCCGCCGTGGCGGCGCTGAGATTATCGCGGATCATCAGCAGCCGCGCCTGGTGTAGCCGCACGGCTTTGATGTACTGCACCGGCGAATTGCGGGTCACCGCTTTGAAATGCGCATGGAAAGCGGGCGCGCTCATGCCCGCTTCGGCGGCAAGCGTCGCGACATCCAGCCGCCCGGCGTAGTCGGCGTGAATGCGTTGCAGCACGCGGGAGATGCGGCTGAATTTGCCAAAACTCGCCAGCGCCGCGCGGATGGCGCCGCCCTGCTCGCCAATCAGTACGCGGTAGTAGAGCTCTTTGACAATGGCCGGGCCCAGGATCTGCGCCTCCTGCGGGTGGCTTAACGCGCGCAGCAGACGCAGCGTGGTATCGGCAAGCGGCGCGTCCAGCGGCGTCGAGAGAATACCTTCCGGCGGCGCGGCGCCCGCCCCTCGTTCGCCATCAAGCGCCAGCACCAGTTCGGCAATCACGGTCATCTCCAGCCGCACCGCCACAGCCAGCAGCGGCTTCTGCGGCGTGGCGTCGGTTTCGGTTGAGAACGGCAACGGCACCGAGAGCACCAGATAGTGACTGGCATTGTAGGTATAGATCTTATCGGCGAGATAACCGCGCTTGCAGCCCTGGCAGACAATAACAATACACGGCTCATACAGCACCGGCGTGCGCGCCAGCGCCCGGTTGGAGCGCATAAAGCGCACGGCATCGAGCTGTGAGCGGGTGTAGCCCTCCTGCGGGGCCAGCTGTTCCAGCAGCGCTATCGTTTCACGCTGGACGGGCTGCATTGTCATCGCGGCATCTCCGTTATATTTTCCTGCAACGATTGTGGCACGTTGCGCGCAAAGCTTCACCAGGGTTAATAGGATCAGGCAATACAGCGAGAGGAATGGCGCTACTGAAGGATACCTCACGGGCGTAGGCTTTAGACATACGGCACCGGCAGCCCGCCGGGCCTTCCTGTGAAGGAGTAAGCACCATGACGATGACCGAAGAACGCAAAGTTATCCTGCTCACTGGCGCCAGCAGCGGTATCGGCGAAGCGACGGCGCGCCTGCTGGCCGCCCAGGGCTACCGTTTACTGATTGGCGCGCGCCGCACCGACCGTCTCGCGGCGCTGTGCGAGGAACTGCGCTTTAACGGCGCGCAGATAGACTACGCGGCGCTGGATGTCACCATGCTCGACAGCATGGAAGCCTTTGTGCAGGCCGGGCTGGATAAATATGGCCAGATCGACGCGTTTATCAATAACGCGGGCGTGATGCCGCTCTCGCCGCTGGCCTCTCTTAAGGTGGACGAGTGGAATCAGATGCTCGATGTCAACGTGCGCGGCGTGCTGCACGGCATCGCCGCCGTGTTGCCAGTGATGCAAGCACGAAACCGCGGGCAGATTATTAATATCGCCTCCATCGGCGCGTATCGTGTTTCCCCGACGGCCGCGGTTTACTGCGCCACCAAATATGCGGTGCGCGCCATTACCGACGGGCTGCGCCAGGAGAATGAAACGATCCGCGTGACGTTAATCAGCCCGGGCGTCGTGGAATCGGAACTGGCGACGCATATCACCGATGAAACCGCCCGTGTGGCGATGGACGATTTCCGCCGCATCGCGCTGCCCGCCGATGCCATTGCACGCGCCATAGCCTACGCCATCGAACAGCCCGATAACGTTGACGTGAGCGAAATCGTGGTGCGTCCGACCGCCAGCCCGTATTAATCGTTTCAGGCCGGGGTTCGCCCCGGCGCTTTGCCTGCGCACGTTCTTTGCGTTTTTTTACAGGCCCGTTTACCCGGCGCGGCGCGCCCGTTGGCTATAGTCAAAAACGAATGCTGATAAAACCGTTATGGAGAACCGCCTGTGTCTTTACGCCTTTCCTGCGCGGCGCTGCTTTGCGCCCTCGCCGTCCCTGCGCTTGCCGAAACGCCCGCTTACGGCCCGGAACTTGAAGGTTTCGATTACGGCTGGCCGGTCGCGCGCTTTGAGTTTGACTCCCAGCGCCAGCCAATGCAGATGGCGTATATCGATGTGAAACCGAATAAACCCAACGGCCGCACCGTGGTGCTGATGCACGGCAAAAACTTTTGCGCCGGAACCTGGGATACAACGCTTCGCACGCTGCGCGACGCCGGGTATCGCGTTATCGCGCCGGATCAAATTGGCTTTTGTAAATCCACCAAACCCGAGCGCTACCAGTACAGCTTTCAGCAACTGGCGCAGAATACCCACGCGCTGCTGGAAAAACTCGGCGTGAAAAAGGCAACCCTTATTGGCCACTCTACCGGCGGGATGCTGGCTGCGCGCTACGCGCTCATGTATCCCAATGAGACAGAACAACTGGTGATGATTAACCCGATAGGCCTTGAGGACTGGAAAGCCAAAGGCGTGCCGGCGCAGTCGGTGGAGGCGTGGTATCAGCGCGAACTGAAAACCAGCGCGCAGAGCATTCGCCACTATGAACAGAGCACCTATTACGCCGGGCAATGGAAACCGGAATATGATCGCTGGGTCACGATGCTGGCAGGCATGTATCAGGGCGCGGGCAAAGAGAAAGTGGCGTGGAACTCCGCGCTGCTCTACGACATGATCTATACCCAGCCAGTAATTTATGAATTCGGGCAACTGACAATGCCGACGCTGCTGTTGATTGGCAATAAGGACACGACCGCGCCGGGCAAAGACGCCGCGCCGCCAGAGGTGCAAAAGACGCTGGGCGACTATCCGGCGCTTGGCAAAGCGGCGGCGCGCGCCATTCCACACGCGACGCTCGTGACCTTTGACGATCTCGGCCACGCCCCGCAAATTCAGGCGCCGGAGCGGCTCCATAAAGCGCTGCTGGATGGTCTGAATACGCTGAAATAATCAACTGCCCGCTGCGCAGGCGGGCCTTTTTCATCAGATAAAACCGTAAAACCCCTTTCTTTCTCCCTGCATCCACCAGGCTTTCTATACTGTTGGCCGGGAGGTTTTACATGCTAAGAATATTTCGCTCGCTTTTTACCAGCCCGGAAAAGCTGGTTCATGCCGTTCATCCGGCGCATATCCAGGATGCCATTGACGAAGGAGAACGCATTATCATCGATGAGGACGGCAACGCCTCGGTTAACGTTGCGTGTCTCGCCGTACAGGAAGATTTCGCCCGTCATGTTGAAATGCTGAAGAGGGCTTAAGATGGGAACGGCGATATTTATGGTGCTGATGGTGTGCGGCTACTGGTATACCAGCCGCGACCTCTCCACCCGTTTTAAATTTATGCGCACCTCAGGGTGGGATGTCTATTTCCTGGTGGCGCTCTACGGCTGTATTTTCGTGTTGCAGGGCATTATCGCGACCGGTCTGTTATGGCTGGGGCTGCTTGGGGTCTCTACGCTGCTAAATGCGTTCCCCGCATGGTCCGGCAGCGACGACTATCACTACCAGATGGCGTTTATGAACTGGAGCTTTCTCGGCATCCAGGCGCCGGTTGTGCTGATGCTGGGCTTTGCCATTGTGTTTTGTCTCTACCGCGCGAACTGGTCGCCCACGGCAAAGCTCGACAACAGCGGGCGTCGCTCGCTCTACCGCACGCTGTCACGCGCGAACGGCATCGAGGGGCTGCTCTATGAATGTATGGAAGAGGGCGAGCTTATCTGGATAACGATGAAATCCCAGCGCGTTTACATCGGGATGATCCACAGCGCGACCTTCGACAGCACCCGCAGCGACATCAGTAACCTGGTCTTAATCCCGATGCTGAGCGGCTACCGCGATCGCGAAACGCTGGATTTGCGCGTCGAGCATAACTACAGCGCCTGGTATGACAGCCATGACATCACCCTTCAGGCCGGGGAGAAATCGGCGCTCGCCTATCGCAAAGTCATTCTGCTGAACCAGATTGAGAGCCTGTCGCTGTTCGATCCGGCGCAGTCTCTCGCGCTCGGCATGCGGGACACGTAGCGCAAAACGCCTCGCGGGCGGGTGTGTTACCCTGCCCGCTTACGTCAACACAGGGTTATGCGTATGAATGACAGTCACTCCTTTATGGCGCCGGTGCCGCTCGATAAAGCGTACCGGTTAATCAACCACGGACCGACGGTGCTGGTTTCTGCCCGCCATGACGGCGTGGAAAACGTCATGGCGGCGGCCTGGGCCTGCGGGCTCGATTTCTCGCCGCCGAAAGTGACGGTGGTTATCGACAAAATCGCCCGCACCCGTGAATTGCTGGAGCGCAGCGGCACTTTTGTATTGCAGGTGCCGACCGTCGCGCAGCGTGAAATGACGTATGAGTTAGGCACGCTGAGCCTGCATAACGAACCTGAAAAACTGAAACTCGCCGGTGCGGAGCTGTTTCGGATGGAGGGCGTTGAGGCGCCTCTCGTCGCGGGCTGTTCCGCGTGGCTCGCCTGCGAATTGATTCCCGAGCCGCATAATCAGCAGCAGTACGATCTGTTTATCGGCCAGGTGACTGCCGCCTGGGCCGATACCCGCGTATTTCACGATGGCCGCTGGCATTTCGAAGAGGCGCCGCCGGAGCTGCGTAGTCTTCATCACGTGGCGGGCGGGCATTTCTACGCCATCGGCGAGGCGTTCGCCCGCCCCGGCAGCGAGATTTAAACGCCCTTCTTTCCCCTTTTAAAGCCAGCGCGTCTGGCTTTTTTTATGCCTGTTTCCCACACGCCGCCCCTGCTGTTTGCGCCCTTTTTTATCTTGCGAAGCTTTTGAGACGGCGCTGACGTTACAGAATAATACTTGGATCCTTTAATGTATGTTGTAACTAAAGCAGTAGATTATCGTTCGCTTAAGGCAGTGCGCCAATTTATCGCGAGGTTTTACGCGGTTTTTTCTCTGGCGCACGCCTCGCGGCGGCAAGTCCTTCGCGCGCCCAGCGTAATAATTCCGCGCTATCCTCCACCAGCTCCTCTGATATGTGGTAATAACCAAGCGCCACTGCCTGCTGGCCGCCGCTACGGCGCGTCGTGATATAGGTAAAAGGAAGGAACCCCTGCGCGATAAACTGCTCGCGGTTCTGCGCGTCCGCTTTGATATACACCTGCGCATCGCCGTCCACCAGCGCAAACATCCGCCCCGCCTGAAACAGCGCCACACAGCCAAACATGCGGCGGGTGTCAACCGCACCGAGGGGCGCCAGCTGATCCAACAGAAAAGTCACATATTCACGGGAAATGCTCATTGCTCTCCTCCGCCCGGCTCAGGGCATGGAAATTAACGCCAGCTTAAAAAGGTCGGGATCGAAATTAAGATCAACTTAATCTCAAAGGATCTTTAAAAGTGACAGGGTTGACGGCTCTGCATGCGGCGGGATCGAATGGGATCACCGCTCAGGATATTTTTTGTTCACTTTGCACATGTTATCCACAGGTAAGCGGAGCCGCACAATAATAGCTTTATGATAAATGAGTAAGCCATTGATACGCAAAGCTAAAGCCCCTCTCTTTTGACCCCGGTTAATTCGCAGCGCGAAAGTTTGGGTTACGTCACATTTTTAAATGACTTTTTATTTAAGCGAAATCAGACAGTTACGTGGATTCTGAGAGCATCAACTTGCGAAGCGCGTAATGAATGCCAGAGTTAACAAGGACTTGATGATTAAGCACAGCATTGTGCCAGACACTGGAAAGGAGGATGTATGAACCGTTTTCAAGAAAAAGTCGTGGTCGTGACGGGTGCAGGATCAGGGATTGGCGCGGCGGCGGCACGTCGGTTTGCCCGTGAAGGCGCAAGCGTCGTGCTGGTTGGCCGTACCAAAGAAAAACTCGATAAAGTGGCGGCGACGCTTGCGCAAGGCAAACATCTGGTAGCGCCCTGCGATGTCTCCGATGCGGCACAGGTGCAGGCGCTTGCTCAGCGCGTCACGGATGAGTTTGGTCGCGTTGATGTGTTAGTGAATAACGCCGGCGTGATTGTGCAGGGTAAAATTCATGAGATTTCGCTTGAGGACTGGGAAACACTGATGGGCACCGATCTCAATGGCGTTTTCTATTGTCTGCACGCGTTTATGCCGGGCCTGCTGAAGACCAAAGGCAACGTGATTAATATTTCTTCCGTCTCGGGGCTTGGCGGCGACTGGGGGATGAGCGTCTATAACGCGGCGAAAGGCGCCGTGACGAACTTTACCCGATCGCTGGCGATGGATTACGGCGCTGACGGCGTGCGCGTAAACGCCATCTGTCCGGGCTTTACCTTTACCGACCTGACGGAAGATACAAAGCAGGATGACGCGCTGCTGCAAAAATTCTATGAGCGTATCCCGATGAAGCGCGCGGGCGAGCCGGAAGATATCGCCGATGCGATTGCGTTTCTCGCCAGCGACGATGCCCGCTATATCACTGGCGTGAATCTGCCGGTGGATGGCGGCCTGACAGCGTCGAACGGCCAGCCGAAACAGGCGTAATAAAAAAGCGGGCCATCAGGCCCGCTTTATAACGTTGATGACCGTGTCGTTAAGCGGCCGTCACAGGCGCAAGACGCGCGCCCTGCTGGAGCGATGCCATATCAATGACAAAGCGATATTTCACGTCGCTTTTCAGCATCCTTTCCCACGCTTCATTGATTTCCTGAATGTTGATAACTTCCACATCGGCGGAAATATGGTGTTTCGCGCAGAAGTCGAGCATCTCCTGCGTCTCCGCGATCCCGCCAATGCAGGAGCCCGCCACGCTACGCCGCCCCATAATCATCGGTACCGTATTGACTGCGGGCTGCACTTCTCCGAGCAGGCCGACAAAGACCAATGTGCCGTCGATTTTAAGCGTGGACAGATACGGGTTGATATCATGCGCATAAGGCACCGTGTCGATGATCAAATCGAAATGTCCAGCTACCTGCTGCATCTGACTTTGTTCTTCAGAGAGCACCACATGATGCGCGCCGAGGCGGCGGGCGTCCTCTTCTTTACCCGGTGAGCGGGTGAACAGCGTGACATCGGCACCGAGCGCATGGGCAAGCTTGATAGCCATATGCCCGAGACCGCCAAGACCAACCACCGCGACACGGCTGCCTTTGTCGACGTTCCAGTGGCGCAGCGGCGACCAGGTAGTGATCCCGGCGCACAGCAACGGCGCGGCGCCCTTAAGATCCAGCCCTTCCGGCAGACGCAGCACGAAATCCTGCGATGCGAGAATGATTTGCGAATAGCCGCCGAACGTGAATTCGCCATCGTGACGGTCAATGCCGTTATACGTCTGGATGCAGCCTTCGAGGCAATATTGTTCGAGCCCGTCGCGACACGGGTGACAGGTACGACAGGAATCGACCATACAGCCGATGCCCGCGAGATCGCCGGGTTTGAATTTTTTCACGTCGCTGCCGACCGCCGTGACGCGGCCAATGATTTCATGGCCCGGCACGATGGGATACTGGCTAAAGCCCCAGTCGTTGCGCGCCTGATGGAGATCGGAATGGCAAACGCCGCAGTAGAGAATTTCCAGCACCACATCATCGGGGCGCGGGGCGCGGCGGGTAAATTCAAAGGGAGCCAGCGGCGCTTCGGCGCTCTGCGCGGCATAGCCCAGCACTTTCATAGTCATTATCATCTCCGGTTACGCGTATCAGCGGTGTTTACTTCTTATACTGCGCATCGGTGACTTTTGCCAGGCACCGGGCAAAGACGCGTTAAAGCATCGCGGGGGAGAAATACGCTAACGCATTGATATCGTTATTACCGCTCCCCTCCCCCGCCGTCTGCGGATTATTCTGCTTTCGGAAAATCCACCACAGTGTCATTCACCCGGTTCACCATATTGGTAAACAGGATGGCGCTGACGGCGCTCAGGATCTCAATGACCTGACGGTCGTCGAAACCGGCAGCGCGCAGCGCAGTCACGTCGCTTTCCGGCAGCGTGCCGCGGGTCGTGATGACGGTTTTCACAAAGCGCAGCAGCGCGTCGATATGCGAGTCCTGGGCGAACTGTCCGGCACGCAACGCTCGCGTCTCTTCAGCGCTGTAGCCCGCTTTTTTCGCCATCAGCGTATGCGCGGCAAGGCAGTAATCACAGCCGGTGGTCTCGCTCACCACCAGATTAATGGCTTCCAGCTCGCGGGCGCTCAGCGCGCCTTTTTTCAGCGCCATAGTATGTTGCAGCGCCTGTGACAGCATCTCCGGGGCGTTGCTGCCGATCGTGGCATACGCATTCGGGACTTTACCCATCGCGCTTTTCAGCGTATCAAACAGCTGGGCGGTTTTACCGGTAGCGGTGTCTGTCGCAATGGTCTGTAAACGGCTCATGATGCACTCCTTCGTGAATGAATGCCCGTCTGCGGGCGTTCCGTGCATAGTACGCATGACGCCCGGCGCTATCTGCCGTCCGGCGTCCCGGATTTTTGTCTTATCGTCTCAGGAGTTCTATGGACAGCCTCAGCCAGCTTATCGCCCTCCTCGCGCCGGAAAGCTCCATTGATTTACACTGCCGTTTTGCCGGGCGTTGGGCGTCAGATCACGCGCAAAGCCCGGCCGGTCATATCCCATGGCATGCGATCCTCTCCGGCAACGCGCGTCTGGTGCTTAATGGCGAGGTTATCACGGCGCAGGCGGGCGATATTTTTCTGCTGCCGCATGGCGCGCCGCACCGCCTGGAAAGCCATAAGCAGGACGGCGCCCGCGCGCCCGCGCAGCGGCACGAGAATGGAGTCATCACCGAAGTCGTCACCGAAGGCGACGAGGCGCCGCTGGTCATGTTGTGCGGTGAATTTCGCACCGGCGTCAGCGGCGCGCTGCTGTTCAGCGGGCAGCCTGCGGTGCAACGTATCGCCACAGGCGCGCGGGACGACTGCCGTTCGCTGACGGCATTATTAACAATGTTGTCGGATGAGAGCCTGAGCGGGCGCCCGGGCGCGGCGGCGATTGTGCGCGAACTTTCCTCGACCTTACTGACACTGGTCCTGCGCGCGCTGTTAAGCGAGGAAAACGCCGCGCCGGGCATGCTGCCGCTGCTTGCGGATAAACGGCTGGCGCCCGCCGTCAGCGCGGTACTGGCGAACCCCGAACACCCCTGGACGCTGGAGAGCATGGCGGCGCGCTGCTTTCTTTCCCGATCCACCTTTGCGAGACACTTTGCAAGCCGTTACCCGCTCACCCCGCAGGGCTGGCTGAACCAGGTGCGCATGGCGCGCGCGGCCCGGCTGCTGGAGCGCGAACAACGCGCTATCGGGCGGGTGGCCGAGGCGTGTGGCTATCTGACCCAGGCCGCGTTCAGCAAAGCGTTTAAAAGCGCCTGGGGCGTTACGCCCGGTCAGTTTCGCCAGCAGCACGCCCGCATTTAGGGGTTATCGCGAGGCAGCTGCGCCATCATCGCGCAGAACGCCTCGCGGGTGACGCCGTGTTCCGGGTGGTCGAAGCGCATCCCGAAATCCCGTTGCAGGCAGTCATATACCGCGTCGTCATCCGCCAGCGTCTGGCGATCGCCATTCACAGTGAGATGCTGATTCAGCAGTTTTAACGGTTTCTGCCCTGGCGGATGCAGCGCCGCCAGCAGATGATGGCGGAAATGGGAATCGGGCCAGTGGGCGATAAAGTGGTTGGCCATCAGGTAATCCGCAGGGTACTGACGCGCCTGGTCAAAGCGGTAAAGTGCGTGCCAGTCGTCGCCCTCTTCTTTCAACAGCAAAAATTCGCTCTGCTGGCTCTCAACACGAAATCGTCCTTCAGGGCCGGTTATCTCAGCGCCATGCGCGAGCGGGATCGGCGCGCTGAGCGTCGCGCCGCCAAAGCCAACATCGGCAATCCACGGTTCATCATTAAGCATGACCTGCACCAGCCGGTGGGTGCGCGGCGGCATGTCGTTGGGGTCGGCTATCAATACCCGCGCAGCAAGCGCCTCCACGGCAAACCCGCATTCCGCCAGCGCACGGGCAAAGAGCGCATTTTGCTCAAAACAGTAGCCGCCGCGCCCCGCCTCCACCAGCTTGATGAAAATCGCGTCGTCATCGAGCAGGATCTCACGCCCTAACAGCACATCGAGATTTTCAAAGGGAATGGCGGCGGTGTGATGCCTGTGTAGCGCGTTGAGCGTCTCAAGCGTCGGGCGCGACTCGCCGGTGTAGCCGATACGGCTGTAATAATCCTGTCGTCTGAATGCCATGAGGGTTCCTTATTCTGCGTCCTTAGCCTGTCTGATAATAGCTGCTTTAGCGTGAAGCGATGTGACATGGCGTGTTCAGGTTGTTGAATCATAACCGTATGCGCGAGAGCCAGTGCCGCACGGCGACGCTATTACCACGTCGATGATAAAACCCGCAGCGCTTTTTACCGCTTCGCTTAGGGGAATGATTTTCCTTTATTTCCTTTTATGTAAAGGCAATGTAAAAATAAAATTCAATTGCAATTATTTATTTGTTGAAGTTATACAATATGCGGCTGGGCGTACATATTTACGACGCAAGTGAATAATTATTATCCAGTTAATTTAACTTAGGATTACTCTCAAAAAACAGAATATCCCGGATTACCGCTCCCTTTCGAAAATATCTGCTACGCTTTTTAGTGCGTATCAAATTTATAAATTCTGTAGAGGACGCATAAATATTTCTTTACAGGTAACTGTATATTTCGGAAGAGGTGATTTATGACGACATACGAAGAAAATTATCATGACTGGCTGCGTGACGCTCATGCGATGGAGAAACAAGCGGAACAGATGCTGGAGTCAATGGCCTCCCGTATTGAGCACTATCCTGACCTCAAATCACGTCTTGAGCAGCATCTGGAAGAGACGCGCCACCAGCAACAACTGATTAATTCTGTTATTGAAAGAAATAACGTATCGACCTCTGTCGTAAAAGACACCATGAGCAAAATGTCCGCGATGGGCCAGGCCGTTGGCGGCATGTTCGCCTCTGACGAAGTGGTTAAAGGCGCTATCAGCGGCTATGTCTTCGAACAGTTTGAAATTGCCTGTTATACCTCGCTAATTGCTGCAGCAAAAGCGGTGGGTGACGAACAGGGCGTAGTGGTATTTAAACAAATCCTTGAACAGGAAATTGCGATGGCCGAATGGTGTCTGAACCATTTACCGGATGTCACTCAGCAATTCCTTAATCGCGCCGCCGCGCCTGGCGTTGAAGCGAAAAAATAAATTCTTGATTAATTTGCCTGCCAGTTTTCTGGCAGGCACAAATTGAGTGTTGTCGTGTAAAACAGGAGAACCTGATGTTCCGACATGTAAAACAATTGCAATATACGGTCCGCGTCGCGGCACCGAATCCGGGTCTGGCAAATCTTTTGCTGGAGCAATTTGGTGGGCCGCAGGGCGAACTCGCCGCCGCCACCCGCTACTTCACCCAGGGTCTGGGAGATGAAGATCCGGCACGTAAAGAAATGCTGATGGACATCGCCACAGAAGAACTGAGCCATCTGGAAATTATCGGTTCCCTTGTGGGGATGCTCAACAAAGGCGCTAAGGGTGACCTGGCGGAAGCCACCGAAGCCGAAGGCGAAATTTATCGCTCCATTACCGGCGCGGGTAACGACAGCCACCTGACCCAGGTCCTCTACGGAGGCGGGCCGCCGCTGACTAACTCCGCAGGCGTACCATGGACTGCGGCGTACATTGATACGATCGGCGAAGTGACGGCGGATCTGCGCTCAAACATCGCCGCCGAAGCGCGCGCCAAGATCATCTATGAGCGACTGATAAACCTGACGGACGATCCGGGCGTTAAAGATGCGCTGGGCTTCCTGATGACCCGTGAAGTCGCGCATATGCTGTCATTTGAAAAAGCGCTCTACTCTATTCGTAATAACTTCCCGCCGGGCAAACTGCCGCCGGTGGAACAGTATGCGAATGTTTATTACAACATGTCCAAAGGTGACGACCTGCGCGGTAGCTGGAACAGCGACGAGAACTTCGAGTACGTCGCCGATCCGCAGCCGGCAGTTAATGGAGGCGACGGTATGATTGATATCCAGCTTTCGCCGGAACAGCAGGCGAGCGTACTGACCATGGCACAGCGTTTACAGTCCGATCCGGGCATCAACCCGGTGACCGGCGCGGAAATGGGCGCATCTGTGCCCCCGGTAGAACGCCAGTCGAAAAAGCCGGTTGAGAAAAAATAACCGCGCTTAAACAACAAACCCTGCTCCGGCAGGGTTTTTTTATGGCTTACATCTCATAGCCAGGCTTGCGCGCCAGCGTGTCGAGCTGCGGCGCTATCTCTTTATCCCATACGTCGTTTTTCCACTGCTCCGGCTGCACTTCATTGAGCGCCACCGACACCGAACTCTCTTTGCTTTGCAGATGCTTTACGATGACCTGGGTCAGCTCGTCGGCAAGCGCCTGCTGTTGCGCATCGCTGAGATCGCGCGGAAAGAACTTCACATCAATATGCGGCATAACGGTTCCTTAAACGTGAACGGCCTTTCATCATGCCTGAAATCTCTCGCGGAATTCACGTTTTTTACCCCTGGCCAAACGCCGCATACGTGACGTTGTCACGAATTTTGGCATTTTTTGCCCTCAACGCGGCCTGGCGCTGGCGGCAGGTTTTTCTGCCGTCTGGTTTAGGCTACTATCCTGCCCTTAATGAAGATAACAATGGTGTAACCTGCCCGCGGCCGTCACGGACGGCGCGGCATTCAACCGGGAAACGTTTATGAACCTTAATGAAATTATCCGCACGCGCCATACCAGCAAAGCCTATGACAACAGCCGTAAGCTGACGGCAGAACAACAGCAGGAACTGCTGGATCTGCTGCGCTTTAGCCCCTCTTCCGTCAACTCCCAGCCGTGGCACTTTTTTGCCGTTACCACCGAGGAAGGCAAACAGCAGATCCTGCCGGCGCTGATGGACGCCAACCAGGTGAAGGCGAAGAACGCCGCCATGACTGTAGTCTTCACCATTAAAGAAGAGCTAAACGAAGCGCATCTGCTGCAGTTGCTGGAAAAAGAGCAGCAGGATGGCCGTTACGACAGCGACGAAGCGCGCGCCGGTAATGACAAAGGCCGCCGCTTTTTTGTGGGCCTGAACAGCCAGACCCCGGAGCAACAGCGCGAGTGGATGACCCGTCAGGCTTATCTGGCGCTCGGTTTCCTGCTGCTGGGCGCGGCCGCGATGGGCCTTGACGCGACCCCTATCGAAGGCTTCCACCCGGAGAAAATGGATGAAGTGCTGGGCCTGAAGGAAAAAGGTCTGCGTAGCGTGGTGGTGGCGACAATTGGTTATCGCAGCGATGCGGATTTCAACGCCACCCTGCCGAAATCCCGTCTGGACCAGGATGTGGTGATCACGCAGCTCTGACAGCGTGGCTTCACGAACAGGCCGCCTACGGGCGGCCTTTTTTTACGGCGCTACTTATCGAGTTCCTGAATAATGTCATAAGCCGCTCTGACGCGGTCGTCATTCGGGAACCACTTGTTGGCGAGCATAATCAGCGCGATGCGTTTTTCCGGAATAAACACCGCGTAGGCAGAGAACCCGTTCGTCGAGCCGGTTTTGTTATACCACGCCGCCTGCGGCGCAGGCTCCGGCGGCACGATAGCGGTCGCCGTCAGCCCTTTCATGATGCGCTGGCTGCTGTTGCCTTCCACAAGTCGTGAGAGCGGCGACGGCCACGGATAATATTCCCACATCATCCCCTGCGTGAATTCGCCGCTGCGGTAGTAGCCGTTGTGCGTGGCGTTAATCGCCTGCCGCCAGCGCGGAGCAACATCACGTTCGCCAAGCTGAATTTGCAGATACCGCAGCAGATCGGCGCTACTGGATTTCAGCCCGTAGGATTCGGCATCCAGCGGGCCGGGCGTGACCCGCACCGGTTTATCGTCTTTGTTATAGCCCTGCGCGTAGTCGTCCATCGCGGCATCCGGCACGTTGATAAAGCTGTGCGTCATACCGAAATCCGCGAGCAGTCCCTGCTCCATCGCCTCGCTGAAGGGCTTATCGAGCGCCTTCGCGGTGATCATCCCGAGCATCCCAATCCCAAGATTCGAGTAGACGCGCTCGGTCCCCACCGGCTGCGCGGGCTGCCAGGCGCGATACCACGCCATCAGCTGCGTGGTGTTTTTCACGTCATCCGGTACAAACAGCGGCATCCCCGAGGTGTGCGTGGCGAGATGACGCAGCGTCACGCGGTCGAACGCGCTGCCATTGAGTGCTGGCAGATACCGGCTGGCGGGCGCGCTGAAATCGAGTTTGCCCTCCTGTTGCGCCGCGCTTGCCAGCGTCGCGGTAAAGGTCTTACTGAGCGAGCCGATTTCAAAAAGCGTCTTTTCATCCACCGGTTTGCGCGTCGCTTTCGACGCCACGCCGTAATGCCAGAAATGGGTCTCGCCGTTCACCGAAACTGCCACCGCCATACCGGGGATCTGGTAGCGCGCCATTAGTGGTTCGACTACATCATCCGGGCGCGAAACGGGCGCGGCCTGCGCGGCGCTCCCGAGCACTATCATCATTAACAGCACGCTGACTTTGCGTTTCATCGGCTCTCCTCGCCTCATGCTTGCACAGAAAAACGTCATTATCAGGGTTTCGGGTGACAAGACAAGGCGCCATGCCGCCGCGTATAAAGCGTTGGATTTTGCGCGCGTTATAAACAACAACCCTGAGTGTTTTGCGTGCTAATCCGTTCTGGCTCACACCCTCACTGGTAGGCTTTGCGTAGCCCGAAGTTTGAGGTTAGGATGCTGCGCCATGTTTTGTCTTATCCGTACAACATAATCACAGGAAAGACGAACATTTGCCGTACAAAAAACCAGCACAGGCAAACGTTTGGTTGGTTTACGGCGGTCGGTTATTTTGGCTCGTTCAGGTTCAGACAGGATTACAGGAAAACCAATGAAAACAACGAAGCAAAACGCGGCTGAGCATCGCGCCGCGAAACGACGCTGGTTGAACTCTCATGAAGAGGGTTATCACAAAGCGATGGGCAACCGTCAGGTGCAGATGATAGCCATCGGCGGCGCTATCGGCACCGGTCTGTTTTTAGGCGCGGGCGCGCGTCTTCAGGCGGCCGGGCCGTCGCTGGCGCTGGTGTATCTGGTGTGCGGTATTTTCTCGTTCTTTATCCTTCGTGCGTTGGGCGAGCTGGTGCTCCACCGCCCGTCGAGCGGCAGTTTTGTTTCTTACGCCCGTGAGTTTCTCGGCGAGAAAGCCTCCTACGTGGCAGGCTGGATGTATTTCGTTAACTGGGCGATGACCGGTATTGTCGATATCACCGCCGTGGCGCTCTATATGCACTACTGGGGCGCGTTCGGCGATGTGCCGCAGTGGGTCTTCGCGCTGGGCGCGCTGGCGATTGTCGGCACCATGAACCTGATTGGCGTGAAATGGTTCGCCGAAATGGAGTTCTGGTTTGCGCTTATCAAAGTGCTGGCCATCGTGGTGTTTCTGGTGGTCGGCGTGGTGTTTCTTGGCACCGGTAAACCGCTGGACGGCAACGCCACTGGTTTCCATCTGATAACCGATAACGGCGGCCTGTTCCCGCATGGCCTGCTGCCTGCGCTGGTGCTGGTTCAGGGCGTGGTCTTCGCCTTTGCGTCTATCGAGCTGGTCGGTACCGCCGCGGGCGAATGTAAAGACCCGCAGACGATGGTGCCGAAGGCGATTAACAGCGTTATCTGGCGTATCGGTTTGTTCTACGTCGGTTCCGTCGTGCTGCTGGTATTGCTGCTGCCGTGGAACGCCTACCAGGCGGGCCAGAGCCCGTTCGTCACCGTCTTCTCGAAGCTTGGCGTGCCGTATATCGGCGACATCATGAACATGGTGGTGCTGACCGCGGCGCTCTCCAGCCTGAACTCCGGCCTCTACTCCACCGGCCGTATCCTGCGCTCCATGTCGATGGGCGGTTCCGCGCCGAAGTTTATGTCGAAGATGAGCAAATCCCAGGTGCCGTTCGCCGGTATTCTGGTCACCGTTTGCGTCTACATCGTCGGCGTGTTCCTGAACTATCTGGTGCCGTCGCAGGTGTTTGAGATAGTCCTGAACGTCGCGTCGCTGGGCATTATCTCCTCCTGGGCGTTTATCGTGGTGTGCCAGATGCGCCTGCGTAAAGCTATCAAAGAAGGCAAAGCGGATGATATCGCCTTTAAGCTGCCGGGCGCGCCGTTTACGTCCTGGCTGACGCTGCTGTTCCTGGCCGCGGTCATCGTGCTGATGGCGTTTGACTACCCGAACGGCACCTTTACCGTCGCCTCCATACCGCTTATCGCTGTCCTGCTGATTGCGGGCTGGTTTGGCGTGCGTAAGCGCGTGGCAGAGATCCACAGCACCGCGCCGCAACCGCATCAGGAGTAAATAGCGTGTGGTGAAAAGGAGCCGAAAGGCTCCTTTTTTATGCGTACTATTACTGGTAGCTTGTCCGAAACGCCGCCGCCCTTCACGCTATGGCGCTGCACTCCGTCTACAAGGAACCGTTATGAAATCTGCAACTCTCCGGGCGCTGGCCCTGGCGCCGCTCTGCGTCGCGCTAAGCGTCGCCGCCGCGACGTCAAAGCCGCCTTACTTCAACCATAAAGACTGGAGCATGGTCTGCGATAACACCGGCACCTGCCGCGTGGATGCGTATGAGGCGGATGAAGGCACCGGCGGCTCGCTGCTGCTGACGCGCAAGGCCGGGCCGGACGCGCCGGTCACCGGCCAGATCCGCCTTGGCGATATGAATGACGACGACAAACCGTCGCAGGGGCCGATGCGCCTTGAAATTGACGGTAAAACTCTCGGCACGCTGAGCGAAAACCGCAAAGAAGAAACCTGGCAGCTTGATGAAGCGCAGACCGCCGCCGTACTGAAAGCCGTGAAAGGCAAAGGCGGCGTGGTGTTTCACTCTGACAACCGCCGCTTTGCGCTCTCCGCAGCGGGCGCCAGCGCCGTGCTGCTGAAAATGGACGACGTCCAGGGACGTATCGGTACGCCCGGCGCCATCATAAAAAAAGGCGATAAACCTGAAAGCTCCGTACCGGCGCCGGTCCCCGCCCCGGTTATCCACGCCGCCGCCGTCAGCGACGCGCAACCCACCACGCTCACCGGGGCGGCGCTCGCCACGCTGCTGCCGCGCCTGAAAGCCACGAAACTCGATGGCGACAGCTGCGACGGGTTCAGCGATGACATCCTGCGTAACGAGCCGGTTACCGTCACGCCGCTCGGCAACGGCAAAGCGCTGATCTCCGCCACCTGCTGGCGCGCCGCCTATAACGAAGGCAATGGCTACTGGGTCATTGACGAATCGCTGAAAGGCAAGCCGACGCTGGTGACGCTTATCGGCAGCGATTATGACAAAGGCGTTATCACCTCCGTACAGCGCGGGCGCGGCATCGGCGACTGCATGGGGATCGCCAGCTGGACCTGGAACGGCGAAGCGTTTGTACAGAGCAACGACGAGAATACCGGCGAGTGCCGGCTGGTGCATTCAGGCGGCGCCTGGGAGATGCCGACGCTGGTCACCGAGGTCATTCCGGCGAAATAATCAGAGCGGGCTGCGGCCCGCTTTTTTCATTTCCGGCAAAGCTTCGCTAAAAAAAGCATTTATTTATTCGCGCTAAGTTATTCCAATAAACACTTTTCATTTTTATTCCCGCCCCTGCACGATAAAAGCCAGAACGATATATCACCCTTCACTTTTATTATTAGCGGGATAGTTATGAAAAAAATGACCGGGCGCGCCTGGCTGGGGCTGGCGTTAATGACGGCTGCCGGACTGGCGCAGGCTGAAGGCAATATCCGCATCGCCCAGCAGTTCGGCATCGGCTATTTACTGCTGGATGTGGTGCGCGACCAGCAGCTTATCGAAAAAGAAGGCAAAAAAGACGGGCTCGATATTAAGGTGGAGTGGCGCACGCTCTCCGGCGCCACCGCCATGAACGAAGCGCTGCTCTCCGGCGCGCTGGACGTCGCCTCGGCGGGCGTGCCGCCGCTCCTCACGCTTTGGGATCGCACCAAAGGCCGCCAGAATGTCAAAGCCATCGCGTCGCTCGGCTCGATGCCTAATTATCTGCTGAGCAACAATCCGGCCGTGAAAAGCGTTCGCGATCTCACCGATAAAGACCGCATCGCCGTACCGGCGGCGGGCGTGGGCTTCCAGTCCCGTACGCTGCAAATCGAAACCGCGCGGCTTTACGGCAACGGCGACTATAAGCGCTTTGATAAACTCAGCGTGAGCCTGCCGCACCCGGACGCCAGCGCGGCGCTTATCGCCGGGAAGTCGGAAATCACCGCGCACTTCTCCAGCCCGCCGTTTCAGTACCAGGCGCTGGAGCACGGCAATGTCCACAAGATCCTGAGCTCCTACGACGTGCTGGGCGGCCCTGCCACCTTCAACGTGCTCTACACCACCCAGCAATTCCACGACGACAACCCGAAAACCTACCGTGCGTTTTACCGCGCCTTAAGCGAGGCGGCGAAAATTATTAACGCCGATAAAAAGGCGGCGGCCGCGGCGTATATCCGCACCGAAAAATCGCGCCTGCCGCAAGCGCTGGTCGAAAAAATTGTGAATGATCCTGAAATTGAATTCACCGTCTCGCCGCAACGCACCTTTATTTATGCCGAAAAGCTGCATGAGCTTGGCGTATTAAAAAATAAAGCCGACAGCTGGAAAGATTATTTCTTTAACGAGGCCTGGGAAAATCCCGGCAGTTAATTCACCTGCGACGATAAAGGAAAAACAGATGACCACAACGCTTAACGCCACGCCGGTTGCCGCGCAGTCGTTTACCATTACGCCCTTCGCGCGACTCGGCGCGGAAATCACAGGGCTGGATCTGCGCCTTCCCGTCAATAACGCCGACTTCGCGCGCATTCATCAGGCGCACCTCGACCATCACGTGGTGGTCTTTCGCGACCAGAAACTCACGCCGCGTCAGCAGATTGATTTCAGCCGCCGCTTCGGGCCGCTGCAAATCCATGTGCTGAAGCAGTTCCTGTTGCCTGACCACCCGGAAATTCTCATCGTTTCAAACATTATTGAGAACGGTCAGCCGACTGGTCTTGGCGACGCCGGTAAATTCTGGCACTCCGATCTCTCCTATAAAACGCTGCCAAGTCTCGGCTCCATGCTCTATGCGCAGGAGCTGCCGGAGGAAGGCGGCGACACGCTGTTCGCCGACATGGAGCTGGCGTATGAAACGCTGCCCGCCGAACTGCGGCGCGCTATAGAGGGCAAAAAAGCGGTGCACTCGTACACCGCCACTTACAGCCGCCCGAAATTCGGCAGCCACTGGCGACCGCAATTAACGGAACAGCAGCTGGCCGAGGTGCAGGCGGTGTCGCATCCGGTGGTGCGTACCCACCCCGAAACCAGGCGCAAGGCGCTGTTCGTCAGCGAAGGATTCACCACGCATATCGAAGGGCTGCCGGAGACGGAGAGTCGCGAGATTCTGGAGGCGCTCTGGGCCCATAGCGTGCGCCCGGAACATATCTACCGCCATCAGTGGCAACCCGGCGATATGGTGTTCTGGGATAACCGTTCGCTGATTCATCTTGCGACCGGCTGCCCGGCGCACCTGCGCCGCAAGCTGTACCGCACCACTATCGAAGGCGATGCGCCCTTTTAACGGAGACAGCCATGCTGAATGCACAGACTGATGGCCCGCTGCTGCGTCTCGACGCGCTGAGCCTGGAGTACCGCACCCGTGACAGCCGCGTTCGCGCGGCGCATGAGGTCTCTTTTGACGTCTGGCCCGGCGACCGGTTCATCCTGCTTGGCGCGTCGGGCTGCGGCAAATCAAGCCTGCTGAAAGCCATTGGCGGCTTTCTGACGCCCGTCAGCGGCACCATTCGCCTTGAAGGTGACGTTGTCACTAAACCGGGGCCGGATCGCATGATGGTGTTTCAGGAGTTCGATCAGCTGCCGCCGTGGAAAACGGTGCTGGAGAACGTCATGTTCCCGCTGGTGGCGAGCCGTCAGGCCAGCAAAGCCGACGCGCGCGAGCGGGCGTTGCACTTTCTCGACAAAGTGGGGCTTGCCGCCTTTGCCGACGCGCTGCCGCATATGCTCTCCGGCGGCATGAAACAGCGCGTGGCGATTGCCCGCGCGCTGGCGATGAAGCCGAAAATCCTGCTGATGGATGAACCGTTCGCGGCGCTGGATGCGCTCACGCGCCGCCACATGCAGGAAGAGCTGCTGGAACTCTGGGAGGATGCCGGTTTTACCCTGCTGTTCGTGACCCATTCCATTGAAGAAGCGCTGATGGTCGGCAGCCGCATTCTGGTGCTCTCGCCGCATCCGGGCCAGGTACGCGCGGAGATCAACTGTCATCAGTTTGGGATGGATGATGCCGCCAGCCCGGCGTTTGCACAGGCCGCACGCCACATTCACGACCTGCTGTTCCCCGTTCATGCCACCCAACCGGCGAAGGAGACCCGCTATGGCGCCACTGCCCCCCGTCCGTCCCGAGTATCAGCGTGAAACCGCGCTGCCCGGCGCGCTGCCGCTGGACACGCCGCTGCCGTTAAGCACCCGACTGTGGAACCAGGCCTGGGTACGCAAAACGCTGCTGGTCATTTTGCTGCTCGCCCTCTGGGAAGGTGTGGCGCGTATCCAGAATAACGATCTGATGCTGCCGGGGTTTCTGCAAACGCTGCGCGCCTTCAGCGAAGACATGCACAGCGGCGAGTTGCCGGCGAAAATCTTCAACTCGCTCGGCACGCTGTTAAAAGGCTACGCCATTGGCAGCGTGCTGGCGCTGGTGTTCAGCGCGCTGGCGATTTCAACACAGCTCGGGCGGGATCTGCTCAGCACACTGACCGCGATGCTTAACCCGCTGCCCGCGATTGCCCTGCTGCCGCTGGCGCTGCTCTGGTTCGGGCTCGGTCAGGGAAGCCTGATTTTTGTGCTGGTCCACTCGGTGATGTGGCCGATTGCGCTCAATACCTGGTCGGGGTTTCAGAGCGTGCCGGAAACCTTACGAATGGCCGGGCGAAACTACGGGCTGAGCGGCCCGCGGCTGGTGCTCAACATTTTGATCCCGGCGGCGCTGCCGTCCATTATCTCCGGGCTGAAAATCGGCTGGGCGTTCGCCTGGCGCACGCTTATCGCCGCCGAACTGGTGTTTGGCGCGTCGAGCGGCGACGGCGGGCTGGGCTGGTATATTTTCCAGAACCGCAACGAGCTGTTTACGGACAGGGTGTTCGCCGGTCTGGCAACCGTGATTATCATCGGGTTGCTGGTGGAAGGACTGGTGTTCGCCACGCTGGAAAAAGCGACCGTTCGGCGCTGGGGCATGCAGCGTTAAAAAAATACCCCGCAGACGCGGGGCTTTTTTTACAGCGCGATGCGGATGACGTCATCCGGGCGGGTGGCTTCCTGCTGGCGGCTGGAAGCCTGCTTCACGGTAACAAACAGCGTTTTGCCGTCCGCTGAAAGCGCCAGGCTGTTCGGATGCACCGGCGTCTGGAAGGTTTTAGTGACAGCGTAACCTTTGGCGTCAATCACACTCACGCTGCCCGCCTCGCGGTGCGTCAGATAGACTTCGTTGCGCGCCGGGTTAAACAATACGGCGAGCGCCTTAGGCGCCTCTACGGTTTTGATAACCTCGCCGGTACGGGTGTCAACAACCCGCAACTGCGGCTGCTTCGAATCCGCCACAAACGCGCGATGGCTAGCGGTATCCAGGCTCAGGTTGATAAAGAAGTGCTCTTTACCGTCGTCGGCCAGCTTTTTGCGCGACAGGATTTTATGGGTCGCGGTATCGATGGTAATAAATTCGCCGTCGGCGTTAGTGGTATAGAGACGTTTCGCCGCGGCGTCGAGCGCCAGCCCCGCGCTGTATTTACCGAGCCCCGTAATGCTGGCGCGCGGTTTCACCGTCTCGCCATCCACCACCCAGATCTCGCTCTCGTCGCCAATGCCGCCGATATACACGGTATTGGTGTTTTCATCGACCACCAGTTCACGCGGCTGCAACGGCTTCACGCTTTCTGAACGCACGCGCCCGTCAAGCACCAGGCGCCCTTTCACATCGCCCGTTTTCGCATCTACCGCCGTCACCGCGCCATTAACGGTATTGCCGAACCACAGCGTGTTGGTGTTGGTTTTGGTATTGATAGCGGCGCCGAACGGTTTGAGATCGTTATGAATCACCTGAGTGACATCAAGCGTCGTCGGGTCGAGGCGGTAAATCACGCCGCCTTTATCCAGCTTGCGGCTCTGGGAGGTGGCGACAAACAGCGCCTGCTCCGACGGGCTGTAAGCCATTTCATACGCGCCTTTGCCGACCGGCTTGCGCAGCATCTCATCGGCCGCCTCTGTCGTGAAGGTCGCAAAGGTACCGGCGATGAACAGCGCGCCAAGCAGTGCGCGCGGCATGGAAAGGTGACGTAACGGCATAAGAACTCCCTTTTAAACATACAGAATGGGTTGCATCACACTGGAACCAAAAGCAAAACGTCGCCCGGTTTGGCCGTGGCGTTTTATTATGGATGAGAATAATAATCATTATTTTCGTGAAGGGAAGCCTTTTTACGGCTCGCGAAATGACACGAGGCCGCTACACTTGCCAGAGTTAACGCTACGTGCCGTTAAGTTTTTCAAAAATTTACATAACGTTTAAGATTACGTCACAGATTTTATTATTTTTGTTACTTCCGGGACTTTGTAAACCGCATGAATATCTCCCGCGCTGTCTATGCGCCCTTCGCTTTTTTGCTGCCGGTCGCGTTCACACACGCCCAGGCCGCCGCTGCCGATGAACAAACCATGATCGTCACCGCCGCCCCCGGCGGGATCTCTGAGCTGGACACGCCCGCGTCTGTCAGCGTCGTGAACGGTGACGATCTGCGCCATGCCGCGCCGCAGGTGAACCTCTCTGAAAACCTGGGCAGCGTGCCAGGCCTGCAAATCCAGAACCGGCAGAACTTCGCCCAGGATTTACAGCTGTCGATGCGCGGTTTCGGCTCGCGTTCCACCTACGGCGTGCGCGGCATCCGGATGTATGTTGACGGTATTCCGGCGACGATGCCGGACGGCCAGGGTTACACCTCGAATTTCGATCTCAACAGCGTTGAGAGCATCGACGTACTGCGCGGGCCATTCTCGGCGCTTTACGGCAACGCCTCCGGCGGCGTGATAAATGTCAAAACCGAAACCGGCGCGCAACCGCCGAAGATTGAAGCGGGTACGTATTACGGCAGCTTCGGCAGCGTGCGCTACGGGCTGAAAGCGTCGGGCGCGACCGGCGACGGCACCCAGGCGGGCGATGTTGATTACACCGTCTCCACCACCCGCTTTACCACCCACGGCTATCGCGATCACAGCGGCGCGCGTAAAAATCTCGCCAATGCGAAACTCGGCGTGCGCCTCGACGAGGCCAGCAAACTGACGCTGCTCTTTAACAGCGTCGACATCAAAGCCAACGATCCTGGCGGTCTGACCCGCGACGAATGGCGTGAAAACCCGCGCCAGTCGCCGCGCGGCGATGAATTCAACACCCGTAAAACCACGAAACAGACTCAGGCGGGACTGCGCTACGAGCGCGCGCTTACGGCCAATGACGACATCAGCGTCATGGCGTACGCGGGCGAGCGCGAAACCACGCAGTTTCAGTCATTCAAACAGGGCTTTCAGACCGCACCTACCAACCCTGGCGGCGTTATCGACCTCACCCGCCACTATCAGGGCATCGACAGCCGCTGGACGCACCGCGACGCGCTGCTCAGCCTGCCGGTGAGCTTTACGCTCGGTCTTGATTACGAAAATTTGAGCGAAGATCGCAAGGGCTATGAAAACTTCCGGCTGGTGAACGGCGCGCCGCAGTATGGCGAGAAAGGCAATCTGCGCCGCAATGAACGCAACCTGATGTGGAACGTCGATCCGTACCTGCAAACCTCGTGGCAGCTTACCGACAAACTGAGCCTCGACGCGGGCGTGCGCTACAGCAATATCTGGTTCGATTCGAACGATTTTTACGTGGCGCCGGGCAATGGCGACGACAGCGGCGAGGCGAATTATCACAAATGGCTGCCGGCAGGATCGCTGAAATATGCGCTGACCGACGCCTGGAATGTGTATGCCTCTTATGGCCGCGGCTTTGAAACGCCGACCATCAACGAGCTCTCTTACCGTTCTGGTGGTC
The DNA here is from genome assembly GCF_041222865.1 of Cronobacter turicensis. Classification (NCBI taxonomy): domain Bacteria; kingdom Pseudomonadati; phylum Pseudomonadota; class Gammaproteobacteria; order Enterobacterales; family Enterobacteriaceae; genus Cronobacter; species Cronobacter turicensis. The sequence continues at coordinate 2,160,704 of NZ_CP165997.1, forward strand.
AGAGCGGCCTGAATTTTGCGCTCAAACCATCCACCAGCGATACGGTCGAGATCGGCAGCAAAACGCGTATCGGCAATGGTCTGCTGACCGCCGCGCTGTTCCAGACCGATACGGACAATGAAATTGTGGTGGATCAGAGCGTTGGCAGCGGGCGCAGCAGCTATAAAAACGCCGGGAAAACCCGTCGTCAGGGCGTTGAGCTGGCGCTTGACCAGCAGTTCGGCGACGCGTGGAAGGTAAAAGCGGCATGGACATACCTTGACGCCACCTACCGCACCAACGTCTGCCGCACCGGCGACTGCAACGGCAACCGGATGCCTGGCATTGCGCGCAATATGCTGTACACCTCGCTCGGTTACGAGCCGGAAACCGGCTGGTACGCGGGCGGCGATGTGCGTTATATGGGCAGCATCATGGCCGATGACGCCAACAGCGCCAAAGCGCCGTCGTATACCACCGTAGGCCTCAACACCGGCTATAAATTCCAGCGCGGCAACTGGCTGCTGGATGTGTTTGGCCGCGTCGATAACCTGTTCGATAAATCGTATGTCGGATCGGTCATCGTTAACGAATCCAACGGCCGCTACTACGAGCCCGCGCCAGGCCGTAATTACGGCGTCGGCGCAAGCCTCAGCTACCGCTTCGAGTAACGCTGGCGGGAGCTTTCAGCGACGGCGTAATGCAAAAAACGGGCTTAACAGCCCGTTTTTTTATGCCCTTTGCAACCGTTGCAGATGCGAGAAATCAACCGACTGGCGCGCCTGCCACAGATCGTATTCGTTCTGCAACCCCAGCCAGACATGCGCCGAGCTGCCGAGTACCGCAGAGAGACGCAGCGCCATTTCCGGGGAGACGTCAGATTTGCCGACCAGCAGCCGCTGCACCGTCGACGGCGCGACGTCCAGCGCCTTAGCCAGCGCGCGGGCGCTGAGCCCAAGCGCTTCCATTGACTCCTGCACCAGCCTGCCAGGGTGTGGTGGGTTAAACATCGTTGCCATCAGTGGTAGTCCTCATAATTCACGATAAAGACATCGCCATCCCGAAACGTAAACGTGATGCGCCAGTTTCCGCTGACGGTCACAGCCCATATACCTTTGCGGTCCCCCGTCAGGGGGTGCAGGAAAAAGCCCGGTAAGTCGACGTCAGCGGGTCTTATCGCCTGATTCAGCACCGCCAGTCGAAGAGAAATCTTCCTGGCATGCCGGGCATGAATGCCTGCGGTAGAACCCGTCTCGAAATAGCGTTGCAGGCCTTTATGCCTGAAGCTTCTGATCATCCCTGTCGCCTCGCTCCTGATGAAGATCGTAAATCACTGTTGCGCTATACGCAACACTTTAAATAAGCGTCAAGTCACGGCTTACGCTTTCCACTGCGCAGCACCTTATCAACCATGCGCACACGCCAGAAGCCTGATGCTGAATGACGGTTAAACCCTTCGGCACGGCTCGCATTTCTGATAACAACGCTTTCCCTCTTTCCGGCGCAAAGACACGTCGTTAGCCATGCAGGCCATGCCGTCGCGCCTATACTTAACATTCGACGAATTCCGTTTAACCGCCAAAAGGAATCCGCTTATGAGCCGTCTGTGGCACCAGAACGCCGTCATTTACCAGATAGATCCCACCCGCTTTTTTGACAGCAACGCCGACGGCTGGGGAGACCTGCGCGGCATTGTTGAAAAACTCGACTATGTTGAATCGCTTGGCGCGACCGCCATCTGGCTGACCCCGTTTTATCTTTCGCCGCGACGCGATAATGGTTATGACGTCGAGAATCACACCGAACCGGATCCGCGGATTGGCACGCTGGAGGACGTGGAGTGGCTGATAGCCGAAGCGGGCAATCGCGATATCCGGGTGATCATCGAACTGGTGGCGCAGCACACCTCCGATACGCACGACTGGTTTCAGGAGGCGCGCAAAGGGCGCGACAACCCGTTTCACGATTACTATCTGTGGCGCGACACGCCAGGGCCGGACGAGCCGGCGCCGATGTTTCCGACCATTGAGCCGCACATCTGGCGCCGGGATGACGAGGCGCAGCGCTACTATCGCCACCTCTTCTACCATCACGAGCCGGATCTCAATCTGCGTCATCCGGATGTCATTGGGGCTGTGGATCGCGTGTTGCGCTTCTGGGCGGAGAAAGGCGTCGCGGGCTTTCGCATCGATGCCGCTTCGCACATGGTGGAGCAGGCCAGCCTGCCGGGCGACCGGGAGAGCGGCTACCGGCTGTTTAACCACTTCTATGACCTGCTGACGGAAGATCATCCGGATATGATCCTGCTCGGCGAAGTAGACGTAAACGTCTCGGAATTTAAGGATTTCTTCGGCGGCGGCGAACGCCTGACCACGCTGCTAAATTTCTGGATCAACAAAAACACGATTCTGGCGCTGGCGCGCGAAGAGGCGGCGCCGCTGGTCAAAGCGCTTAACGAACTGCCGATGCCGCCCGCGAACGGCGGGTACTGTTTCTGGCTGCGCAACCATGACGAGCTGGACCTTGAAGATCTGGAGCCGGAAGATTACGACTTCGTGATGGAGAAATACGCCCCCGATCCGGACATGCGGATTTACGGGCGCGGCATTCGCCGCCGCCTGGCGCCGATGCTCGACGGCAACGAGCGCCAGCAGGCGATGGCGCATGCCCTGCTCTTTTCGCTGCCCGGCACGCCGGTGGTCCGTTATGGCGCGGAGATCGGCATGGGGGATCTGCTCTCACAACCGGAGCGCGAATCAGTACGCACGCCGATGCAGTGGCGCGCGGGGCCGGGCGCAGGGTTTTCCGCCTGCGATCCGGCGCGATTTGTGGAGCCGCTCATCGCCGACGGTCCGTTTCGCTATCAGGCGATTAACGTGGAAGAACAGGAGGCGCGCGACGGCTCGCTGCTGCACCGCATCCGGCAGATTATCGCGGTCTGGCGCACCCTGCCGGAAATCTGCTATCAGCATTTCCATCCGTTCACGGTGCGGGAAAAGAGCGTGTTCGCGGTGCGCTATCAGAACCATAACGTCGCCACACTGATGCTGACGAACCTGAGCCATGAGGCGGTGACGGTGGATTTAGGCGAGCTGAATCTGGAGGACGCCCGCGAAATACTGGCGGATGATGATTATCCGCCAGTCGCCTGCGAGCTTCGCATCAACGGTTACGGCTACCGCTGGCTGCGGGTACGGTAAGTTATCGGCGGCGGAACAGGCTTTTTAACAGCAGCCCGGCCACCGCCACCGCCGCCACGCCCATCACACGTGAATCGACGGCCACCGCCTTGTTCTTCGCGTGGCTGTCGAAGCGTCCATGCGCCTGATGGCCGTTCTCCAGCGGCTGAAACAGGTAATCGGGGCGTTGTGTTGGTTCAGCTTCGTCGGTCAGCTGCCCTTCCCAGGTTTTCGTTACATAGCGGTCCAGCAGCCCCGGGAAAAACATATTGCCGATAATCGACATCACCGTATTCTTGCCCAGCCACACTTCGCGCGGCGGACGGCGCGCCACGGCGGCGTCATAAATCGCTTTGGCGGCGACTTCCGGCTGGTAAATAGGCTCAATCGGCTGCATCCGGTGATGAAATTTATTGCGCGCCCAGTTGAACTGCGTGGTGTTAATGGCAGGCAACTGCACCATTGAAACCCGCACGCCGCTTTTCTGGTGCAGCAGTTCGCAGCGCAGGGAATCGGTAAACGCGCGGATCGCCGCTTTCGCGCCGCAATAGGCCGACTGCAACGGGATAGAGCGCCACGCGAGCGCTGAACCCACCTGGATGATGGTGCCGCTGTCGCGCAACTGCATATAGCGCAGCGCGCTGCGGGTGCCGTTCACCGCGCCGAGATAAGTAACTTCCGTGACGCGGCGGAACTCGTCAAAACTGATGTCCTCTACCGGCGCGAGCACGGTCGTCATGGCGCAGTTCACCCAGACCGACATCGGCCCCAGCTCTTCCTCAATACGTTGCGCCGCATTACTGACCTGCTGCGGGTCCGCTACGTCGGCACAGATGCCAAGCACCCGCCCGCCGTAACGCTTTAAATCTTCCGTGGCCTCCGCCACGCCCTGCTCTCCACGGGCAATGATCGCCACATCATAGCCAGAGGCCGCAAAGTAACTGGCTGTCGCGCGCCCGACTCCTGAACTGCCGCCGGTCACGACAGCAACAAAGGCGTTTTTTGTCATGTCGTTATCCTGATTTGCGTTAAGGGTAACGAAAGCTTAGTACAGCGCGGGAAAAGTGGGCGCCCGGCAAGCCGGGCGCGAGAGAAGAAAGTGCGAAAGGCGAAGGCGAAAGGTCAGAAAGTCGTCCAGCCCTCTTCCGTAACAGGTTTACGCGCGGCGGCTGGCGCCGGCGCTGCCGGACGACCTTGCGCGGCGTTCGGGCGCAGCGCAGCAGGTTGCGCATTCAGGCGAAACGCGCCCGCCAGCTGGCGCAGACGCGCCGCCTGGGCGTCAAGATCGCTTGCGGCGGTGGAAGACGCGCTGACCAGCGCGGCGTTCTGCTGCGTGGTGGCGTCCAGCTCGCCGACCGCGCGGGCGATTTGCTCAATGCCGCGGCTCTGCTCCTGCGAGGCCGACGAAATCTCTTCCATAATATCGTTCACGCGGGTGACCGAACTCACCACGTCATCCATCGTCTCACCGGCGCGGGTCGCCAGCGTGCTGCCGGTTTTGATGCGATTGACCGATTCATCAATCAATACCGCGATATCTTTCGCCGCCTGCGCGCTGCGCTGAGAGAGGCTGCGCACTTCCGAGGCGACCACCGCGAAACCGCGGCCATGTTCGCCCGCGCGCGCCGCTTCCACCGCCGCGTTCAGCGCCAGAATATTGGTCTGGAACGAAATGCTGTTAATCACCTCGGTAATGTCGGCGATTTTGCGCGAACTGGCGGAGATATCCTGCATGGTCTGCACAACATCGCGCACCACCTCGCCGCCACGTTCGGCAGTCTGCGACGCCTGTGCGGCGATCTGGCTGGCGTGGCGGGCGTTATCGGCATTGTTTTTCACGGTCGCGGTGAGCTGATCCATGCTGGCCGCCGTCTGTACTACCGCCGTGGTCTGCTGTTCGGTACGCGCCGACAGCGCGCTGTTGCCGGAGGCGATTTCGCCCGCCGTATGGGTCAGACGCCCGACGCTTGCGCGCAGCTCGCCGGTCATCTCACGAAGCCTGGCGTTCACACGCGCCATCGCGCCGGTAAGCCTGCCGAACTCGTCATGGCGATCGGTTTCAATCTGCGTGGTTAAATCGCCGTCGGCGATACGCTCGGCGAACGCCAGGTTTATCATCAACGGACGGATTATCTGACGGCTGATGGCCCAGGCGACGATAACGCCCAGTAAAATCGCAAGCGCTCCCAGGATCAGGGCAAGCGTTGAGGAGCCTGACGCCAGGTCGTCATTCTGCGCTTTGGTGAACGCCACCATCTGTTTAATCGCGCTGCTGCTGCGATCGCCTGCGGTTTTCACCGTGTTTTCCGCGCCCTTAAGCGATTCCCAGGCGGTGTAGTAGTCACGGCTCAGCGTCTGGTAGCGCACCGTATCCTGCCAGAGGCCCGCGAACGGCGGTAACAGCTCCGGCGAAAGACGGCTTACGAGCGCCTGATATTGCCCTTCCACCGCGCTGAAACGGCGCTGGAGCGCCTCGCTTGCCTGCGCTGTGCCGGTAAAGCGCAGCGCATAAGCGTAATCGCGAAGGTCGCTGATAGCGAACAGGAGATCGTAAATCGCAAAGGAGAGTTCGGTGTCGGCCACCGGCGTGCGGATGAGCTGGGTATAGCGCGCGGTTTCATCCTGGCCTGCCAGCGCGTCGAGCTGGCTGCGAAGCTGGTTGAGCGTTGCCGTGGCGTCGCTCATGGTGGTCACGCTGCCCCGAAAACTTTCCAGATAACGCTGGATATCGGCGACGATCGCGCGTTCGTTAGCCGGCCAGTCGAGCGCGCTGGCTTCACCGGTTTTCGCGAGCGCGTCATCGACATAGCGACGCATCAGCACGCGGGCTTCGTCATCGCCGGTATAGAAATATTTGAGCCGGTTAATTTTGGCCTGAAAGACATCGATATTGATGTCGTAGATAAGATTGCTTTTGACGGAAACGTCGTGGATGGCCATAAAACGCGCCACAGAAAGCGCTGTCGCCAGCGCCACCAGCAGCAGCACCACGCCAAATCCGGCGGCGAGCTTGCGGGTTATGCGAACGTTCCGTAATCGGTTTACCAGTACAGCCATCCTGCCTCCTGTTTTACGATAATCGGGCCTCGTTAAAAAGCCCCAGGAGGTTATCGGCTAACCCGTCGTTTTTTTTAGCAAAATGTGGAAAAAAACGGCAATAAAATAGGCCGCGCGGCGACGTTAAAGGATTATCAGGCGAAATGCTAAGAATGTTACACCGGTGAAATTCTGATTCACTCCTCACAGGAGTGCATCGCGTTTTCTGTAACGCCATTTTCTCCAGGTGACCGTTATCATTTCTTATCCATAAATAATGTTAAACAGGGAGCACTATGGCGCTGTTTTGCAAAAACAAAATTTATATGGCGACACTTGTCCGACGCGCAGCTAAGACGCTGCTGTTTGTGGCGCTTTTTTGCGTCTTTGCGTGTGTTATTGATACGTCCCGGTTTATCAGCCTGGATGCGGCCAACGCGTTCGCCAGCTGGTTACATGGTAGCGCTAATCAGGAAAACCATGACGAACTGTGGTTTTTTACTGATATCACGCTCTCCCTGCTCTGCGCGGCAGTAACGACACGCCTCGTTATTCTGATTTGCCGCAAAGCGCGTGGCATCTCTCAGCGGTCAGCCTGAGCAGGCGTGCGTTAAATACCCGCTAATAAAAATGGCCTTTTACCCGACAGCCTCGCGGGAAGCTGTCGTGACAAAGGCCATCAGGCGCGTGCATAACTCATTCCAGTAACGCAGCCGGATACCGCGGCGGTATCGGTTAGCGCGGGCGATGCAGGCCCGGATCGACATTGCCGAAATCGAGACCATAGAGATGTCCGTAAGGGATAAAGGATTCCAGCATCAGCGCGCGCGCCTCGGGCGGCTGCGGCTGGAGCCAGGAGCGGAGTATGCGACGAAGGCGTGAGCGCGACGCATGACGGCGGACAGGGTGCTGCATGATGATCGCCTCCTCGGCGGTGCGCAGCGTTGTGCTGCCCTGTCAGTAAAGCGCCGGGGAGACGAAAAAGGAAATACGCATTCCGGCAATGTTTTGCCGGTGCGCGGTTTAGCCGAAATATTGTTTTTTCAGGATCAACGCGCCGTCGTTAATCGCTTTATGTATCGCGCGTGCGGCCGCGTCGCCATCGCCTGCCTCAAGCGCTTCCAGCAGATCGTCATAATTATGATGTCCGCGCACAAAATCGTCTGACTGCGGATAGAGATAGTTAAAGCACGGACCAATGCGCATCCAGAGTTGTTCAATCAGCGACACCAGCGTCGGCATCTCCGCCCAGTTGTAGAGCTGAAAGCGAAACGCCCGGTTGGCCTGCAACGCCTGCTCAACATTGCCGGACATTTTGGCTTCGCGAAACGCATCGCAGAGTTCGCGCAGATGGGCCATACGCGCCGGGGTGATATTTTGCGCTGCCGCTTCCGCCGCCATCCCCTCCAGATTTTTGCGGATCTTCGTGACTTCGTCGTAACGCGCCTCGCTGATTTCCGGCACCAGAAACGCCTGCGCAGGCGTGGCGTTCAGCGCGCCGGAAGAGACCAGTCGCAGCAGCGCTTCGCGTACCGGCGTGATGCTGATCCCCAGCTGATCGGCGATTTCCTTCGTGACCAGACGGGCGCCCGGGCGCAGGCTGCCAACGATAAGGGCGTTTTTCAATCTTACTTCCACTTGCATGGTTAAACTTAAGCGTTGCGCTTTTTCCAGATCCAGCATGTTTATTTCCTGTCGTAAAAAATTTACTTTGTATTAGCAGGCGCTTAACTGACGTCTCGTCATCCTGACCAGAGGATATATCTTATATCCTTGATAACACGGTTTTTGTGGTCAGGAAAACCGAAAATAATCAAAACTTTCACTGACCAGTACGACAACCATTAAGGTATTGACCTAATGAAACGACTGTCCCGTAAGCTTCTCTCTCTTTCTGTGGCGCTTTCTTTATTCGCTCCGCTCAGTCAGGCCAGTTCGCTGACCATCGCGCAGCCCACTTCCGCCACCGCCATGGATCCCGGCTTTCTGAAAGAAGCCGCGACGCTGGTGGATAACGTTTTCGATACGCTGGTGCTGCGCGACGCGCAGATGCAACTGAAACCCGGCCTTGCCACCCACTGGGAAGCCGTCAACGACACCACCTGGCAGTTCGACCTGCGTAAGGATGTCAAATTTACCAACGGCGAGCCAGTGAATGCCGCCGCGGTCAAATTTTCCATCGACCGAATTCTCGACCCGGCCAACCACGCGCCCACCATTTCTTACATTCGCACCATCAAATCCGTGGACGTTGTCGGCGACTATCAGGTGCGTATTCACACCAACGGCCCCGATCCGCTCCTGCCCACCCGCATGAGTCGTTATCCGGCTTATATCGTGCCGCCTGGTTATGTAAGTAAAGTCGGTGCTGCGGAATTTGCACGAAAACCTGTCGGAAGTGGCGCTTATATCGTCAAAACTTTCATTCCCGATGAACGTGTTGTGATGGAAGCCAACCCGAACTACTGGCGCGGCAAGCCGTCGATTGATGAAGTGACCTGGCGCCCGATCCCCGAGGCGACCGCGCGCATTACCGCGCTGCTGACCGGCGAAGCGCAGCTGGTAGAAGGCGTTCCGGCGGATCTCGCCCCGCTGGTGAAGAGCAAACCCGGCGTGAAGCTTGAGCAGGTGAAAGGCGGCGGGCTGACGATTTATCTCGGCATTAAAAACAGCGAGCCGCCGCTGAATGACGTGCGCGTGCGTCAGGCGCTGTCGCTGGCGCTGAACCGCGATGCCTATACGCAGTCGCTGCTGCACGGTTTCGGCACGCCGACCGGTACGCTGGCAGGCCCGAAAGATTATGGCTATAAAGCCATTTCCGCGCCGAAACAGGACCGGGAAAAAGCCAAAGCGCTGCTGAAAGAAGCCGGTTACGCGCAGGGCTTTACCCTGAAATTCCAGGCGCCGCGCCGTTATATCGCCAGCGCTGACGTAGGCCAGGCGATTGTGGCCGATCTCGCCGCCATCGGCGTGAAAGCGCAGCTCGAAGTGCCGGAATGGTCGGTTTACACCCAACAGGTGGCGTCCGGCAAACAGGCGCCGCTCTATATGCTGGGCTGGGGCTCCACCCAGACGCTGGATGCCGACGCCGCGCTCTATCCGGTGCTGCACGCAGGCGAGCCGTACTCCACGGTGAGCGATCCGGCGCTTGATAAACTGTTAAACGAGAGCCGCGCCACGGTAGATGCCGCGAAACGTAAAGCGCTGCTGGAGCAGATTCAGGACCGCGTCGCCACTGAACAGCCGCTGATTCCACTCTACCGGGAAGACGCGATTTACGCCTCCAGTGACAACGTCACGTTTAAAGGCCGTGAAGACGCCCGCGTGTCGTTGTTCGATATGAGGGTGAAATGATCTTCCCTGGCCGTTACGCATCCCGTTCACGCCGCCGTCCCCTGCCGGGGGACGGCCTTCTTGGCGGCGCGCTGCTGGCTGTACTCATCCTGGCAGCGCTCCTCGCCCCCTGGCTCCCGTTACCCGACCCGCTGCAAAGCGATCTCGCGGCGGTCTTTCAGGCTCCTGGCCCGCAACACTGGCTGGGCGCCGATCAACTGGGCCGCGACGTGCTGGCGCGCATTCTCGCCGGCGCCCGTCTCTCGCTGTTCGTGGTGATGATCGCCGCACTCATCGCCGCCACCATGGGCACGCTGATGGGCATGGTGGCGGGCTACTTCGGCGGCTGGGTCGATGCGCTTATCATGCGGCTTATCGATATTCAGCTGGCGGTGCCGTTTATTCTGCTGATCCTGCTGGTAATGGCGCTGTTCGGCACCTCGCTTGCTAACATTATCGTTATCATGGGCGTGACGAGCTGGGCGATTTACGCCCGCGTAGCGCGCGCCAGGACGCTGGAAATTCGCGAGCTGGAGTATATCGAGGCCGCGAAAACCATGGGTTTTTCGCACCTGCGCATTATGCTGCGCCATATTTTACCGGCGCTCGCGACACCGCTACTGGTGCTGCTGACGCTCGATATCCCGCGCCTCATTGTGCTGGAAGCCTCCGTCGGTTTTCTCGGCATGGGCATCCAGCCGCCGACGCCGACGCTTGGCAATCTGATTGGCGAAGGTCGCGCCTATATGTTGCTCGCGCCGTGGCTGGTGGTCTGGCCTGGCTGCGCCATCGCCATGCTGGTGGTGGGCTGTAACCTGCTCGGCGACTACTGGCTGCGCACCACCCAGGCGAGGGTCGAATAATGGCGCGCTATCTGATTTCACGGTTTTTCCAGGCGCTGCTGGTGATGTTCGGCGTTTCGCTGCTGATTTTCTTCAGCCTGCACCTGACGGGCGATCCGGCGGCGGTCATGATGCCGCCCGGCGCCACCACGCAGGAGATTGCCGATTTCCGCCACGCGATGGGCTTTGACAGGCCGCTGCTGACCCAATACGCCGATTACGCGGCCCACCTTCTGCGCGGCGATCTGGGCGAGTCCCTGCGTTTTGGCCAGCCGGTAGCGACGCTGATTGCCGAACGCCTGCCCGCCACCGCGCTGCTGGCGCTGACGGCGCTCGCCTGGAGCACGCTCGCGGGCCTCGCGCTGGGGCTGCTAAGCGCGCTGTGGCGCGACACAATCTGGGACTTGCTGGCGCGCCTGGTGGCCTTTAGCGGCCAGGCGGTGCCGGTCTTCTGGCTGGGGCTGTTGATGATTTTGTTCTTCAGCCTGCAACTGCGTCTGTTGCCTTCCGGCGGCTACGGCGAACCGTTACAGCTCATCATGCCCGCGGTCTGTCTGGGCGCTTACTACATGAGCGCGATGGCGCGACTGGTGCGCGCGAGCCTGATTGACGTGCTTGACCAGGATTACATCCGCACCGCGCGCGCCAAAGGCCTCAGCGCCTGGCGGGTGCTGGTCCGCCACGGGCTTCGCAACGCGCTGATCCCCGTGGTGACGGTTCAGGGGATTTCGCTGGCCGCGCTGCTTGGCGGCGCGCTGGTCACGGAGATCATCTTTGCCTGGCCGGGCATTGGCCGCCTGGCGGTACAGGCTATTCAGAACCGTGATTTTCCGCTGGTGCAGGGCGTGGTGCTGCTCGCCGCGCTGACATTTGTGGTGGTGAACCTGTTGATTGATTTGCTTTACCTGGTACTGAACCCAAGGATACGTTTATGACCGTTCAGCCGAATGCCTGCCTGGAGGCGACGATCGAGCTGCTCTCGTCGCTCACCGCCTGGCAAAGCGTGGCCGACGAGCCGGACGAACAGCGCTCCCTCGCGGCCTGGCTCGAAGCCTGGCTTGCCGACGAACTGGAGGCAGAAGTGATCCTGCCGGTGGCGCAGCAGCCTGACGACCGCCCGCCGCTGGTGCATGTGCGCGTGGATATCGGCGCGCCGGACACGCTGGTGCTTTACAACATGTATGACGTGATGCCCGCCGATCCCGAGGGCTGGCAGGTCGACCCGTTTACCGGCGGCATCCGCCGCTGGCCCGATAAGGGCGACGTGTTTATCTCGCGCGGCGCGGAAAACAACAAAGGCCCGCTCGCCGGTATGCTTACCGTGGTGCGGGAGCTGTGGGAGAGCGGCAGGCTGACCACCAATCTGGAGATCCTGCTGGAGGGCGAAGAAGAGTGCGGCAGCGGCACGCTCCGGCGCTATCTCGCCCGTACGCCGTGCCCGGTGTCGCCTGCGCTCGCCGTGCTGTTCCCGTCGCTGTGCGAATATGGCGGCGGCGCGCCACGGCTCTATCTCGGCTTTACCGGCATGACCACCGGGCGTCTGCGCGTCGCGGGCGGCGACTGGGGCGGCCCGCAGGCCGCCATTCACGCGAGCAACGCGGCGTGGATAGCGAACCCCGCGTGGCGGCTGGTGCAGGCGCTCGCCGCCATCGCCCCCGCGGGGCGCAACGGGGTGCTGGAAACCCTGCCGCTTGACGACGCCGCCCTGCACATTCTCGACGAGCTGGCCCCGCAATTCAGCATCGCAGACGAACTGGCGATGCGCAAAAGCCAGCGGCTGACGATTAGCGGCGACAGTCGCGAAGCGCTGGCGTTTTTACTCGGCAGCGCGGTGCTGAATCTCAGCGAGATCCGCACTACGCCCCTGCCGGGCCGCGGCATTATTCCCCCGCTCGCCTGCGCCGAATTCGCGCTGCGCACGCCGCCGGGGAGTTCACCGGAGAGATTGCTGGACGCCATGCGCGCGTCGCTCTCTCATCAGGCCATTACCGGCGTAGAGCTGGTCGTTGATGACAGCTATCCCGGCAGGCGTTTTTCGGCTGACGACGCGGGCGTGATGGAACTTCTGAACAGTTATCACCAGCAGCAGGCCCGCCCGCAGATTTGGCCCTGGGCGCCCGGCTGCGCCCCGGCGTATGCTTTCGCGCCCGTCGCGCCCGCGTTTCTAATCGGCGGGCTCGGCTATGGCGGCAACGCGCACGGCGTGAACGAGTTTGTCACCCTGCGCGGGCTGTCGCGCTATACCCGGTCGCTGCGCGACTGGTTGCTCTCATTCTGACGGATTCAGGAGATAACCATGCGATTTCTCACCGGCCAGCAGGTGGCGGAGCTCGGCGGGCTTGACCCGCACGCGGCGCTGAAGGATGTCACCGACGCGACGCTGCTGATGGCGGCAGGCGACGCCGTGATGCCCGCCGAAACGCACGTGCCGCTCGATACCGCGCCCGGTAAGGTTTACGCCCTGCCTGCGCGCGTCGGCGGGCGGTTTAACGCCACCGGCGTCAAGTGGACGGCGCACCGCCCGCAGCCGCAGGACAATCTTCCGATGGCGCTGACGATGACGATCATCAACCGCGCCGACAGCGGCGTGCCGGTGGGGCTTGTAGAGAGCGGCGGGCTGACGGCGGTGCGCACCGCCGCGGTCTCGGCGCTCGCCCTGCGCCACGCCGCGCCCCGCGAGGTGAAACGCGTGCTGCTGCTGGGCGCGGGCGTACAGGCGCGCGCGCATCTGGCGATGTTACGCGCGCACTTCCCGTCGCTCGCTGTTGCAGGCCTGTGGAACCGCACGCCCGCGCGGCTTGAGGAGATGCCCACGGCGACGCTGCCGTTTCCGTGTGAAATCTACCGCGATCTGAATGAGGCGCAGAAACAGCCGTGGGATGCCGTTATCACCTGCACCGGCGCGCAGCAGCCTTTTCTCGGCCCCGAATGGTTCCAGCCGGGCCGGTTAATCCTGCAGATTGGCTATCATGAAGTGAGTTTTGCGGCGATCAACCGCGCCACGCAGGTGGTGGTGGACGCCTGGGGGGAGTTTCGCCATACCAGCGCCAAAAGCCTGTTTCAGATGTATCGCGCGGGCGAATTTGCCGATGACGGCTGGGCGGCGGATCTCGCCGCGCTCTTAACCGGCGCGTGGCGACCGATGCCGGACGACTGCGTTTACTTTTCATCGTTCGGGCTGAACGTGTTTGATATCGCGCTCGCCGCGCGGGTGTTGCAGAAGGCGGCGCAAGAAAACGTCGGTACCGCCCTGCCGTTATTTAGCGTCTCTTAAGCGTCTTCGCGCAGGCGCAGCGCCTGGTGGATATCCGGCGCGCTGTCGATAAGCCGCCGGGTATAGGCATGGGCGGGCGTTTGCAACACCTGCCGCGTCGGCCCTTCTTCCACCACTTTCCCGAGGTAGAGCACTAACACGCGATCGCAGAGCTGGCGCACCGCCTGGAGATCGTGGCTGATAAACAGTACCGACAGCCCGAGCTTGTCGCGAAGCTCCGCCAGCAGGCGCAGGATCTGGCCTCTCACCGGCAAATCGAGCGCGGCTACTGCTTCATCCGCCACCAGCAGTTCCGGCTCCAGCGCCAGCGCGCGGGCGATGGCGATTCGCTGGCGCTGCCCGCCGGAGAACGCCGCCGGACGCCGCTGCGCCCATTCCGGTTTCAGCCCGACCAGCGTCATCAGTTCGCTCACCCGTTCGGCAATCGCCGGGCCGTGGCGCAGCCCGTGCACCCGCAGCGGCTCGGCGAGCTGATCGCCGACGCTCATGCGTGGATCGAGGCTGGCGTAAGGGTCCTGAAAAATCATCTGCGCGCGGCGGCGCACGCGGTGTCGTTCAGCGCGGCTCGCCTGCGCCATCTCAATGCCGTCAAAGAAAACAGCCCCGCTGTCTGCGTCGATAAGCCCGATGGCCGCGCGCCCGAGCGTGGTTTTGCCGGAGCCGGATTCGCCGATAAGCCCGACGATTTCGCCCCGCGCCACGCTAAAGGTGGTGGGATGCAGCACCCGCTGGCGCTCCGCCGGAATAAACGGCAGCCGCGGGCGGCGCGGAAAGCTTTTCACGATGCCCGTCACTTGCAACAGCGGCGTCTCATCGCGCGCCACCACGCGCTCGGGCGGCTCCTGCGGCGTGGAAGCCGCAATCAGCCGCCGCGTCCAGTCGGCCTCAGGCGCGGTAAAGAGCGGCGCCACCGGCCCCTGCTCGACAATTTCGCCGCCGTTCATCACACAGGCGCGATCGGCATAGCGCGCCACCACGCTGAGATCGTGCGTTACCAGCAATACGCCCATCCCCATCTCCTGCTGGAGATCTTTCAGCAGGCCGAGGATTTGCGCCTGAAGCGTGACATCCAGCGCCGTGGTGGGTTCATCGGCAATCAGCAGGTCTGGTTTGCCGCTAATGGCGCTCGCTATCATGACGCGCTGGCGCATCCCGCCGGAGAGCTGGTGAATATACTGACGCGCCCGCTTTTCCGGCTCGCCGATGCCGACATGGCCCAGCAGCGCCACCGCCTCGCGGGAGGCCGCTTTCCAGCCCAGCCCACGATGACGCACCAGCACTTCGGCAATCTGCTCGCCCACTTTCAGCACCGGATTCATGCTGCTCATCGGCTCCTGGAAAATCATGGCGATATGCCGCCCGCGCAGGCCCGCCGGGTATGGCGCATCGGGAAGAATGGGGATGGTATCGTCGAAGCAAATCTCACCGCCGCTCTGCCAGACGCCGCGCGGCAGAAGGCCGGTGACGGCTAAAGAGGTGAGCGTTTTGCCGCAGCCGGATTCGCCGACCAGCGCGACCATTTCGCGGCGTTCGACGGTCAGACTGACATCATGAAGTAAGGTTGCCTGGCGACTTTGCAGGCTCAGATGAGATACGGTTAACAGCGGCACAGGCGGCTCCCGACAACAGGCTTTGGTCGAGCATATCGGCAGCCGCCGTGGTTAACAAGTTGTTATTTAGCTGGTTTATGCTTCGTCCTGGCCGACGCGGATCACCAGCTTGCCGAAGTTTTTCCCTTCCAGCAGGCCGATAAACGCCTCCGGCGCGTTCTCAAGACCATCCACAATGTGCTCGCGGTAGTGAATTCGCCCTTCAGAAACCCACTGGCCCATTTCGCGCTGGAACTCTTCGATGCGGTGGCCATAATCCTGGTTGATGATAAAGCCCTGCATCCGGATGCGTTTTTTCAAAAGCGTGCCCATCAGGAGCGGCAGACGATCCGGGCCAGGCGGCAGGTCGGTGGCGTTATAGCCGGAAACCAGCCCGCACAGCGGCACGCGCGCGCCGGTATTAAGCAGCGGCATCACGGCGTCGAAAACTTTACCGCCGACGTTTTCATAGTAAACATCAATGCCCTGCGGGCAGGCGGCGGCAAGTTTCTCAGCAAAATCCGGCGCGCGGTGGTCGATACACTCGTCAAAGCCAAGATGCTCCACCGCGTAACGACATTTCTCTTCGCCGCCCGCCACGCCGACGACGCGACAGCCTTTGATTTTGCCGATCTGCCCGACGCTTGCGCCCACCGGGCCCGTCGCGGCGGCGACCACCAGCGTTTCGCCCGCTTTCGGCGCGCCGATATCCAGCAGGCCCATATAGGCGGTGAAGCCGGGCATCCCCAGCACGCCGAGGAACCACGACGGATGCTCAGGCGATTTCCCAAGCGGCGTCAGTTGTTTCGGATCGCAGATGCAGTAATCCTGCCAGCCGCTATAACCGACCACCCAGTCGCCGGGGTTGAAATCGGGGTGAAGCGATTTCTCCACCACGCCGACGGTGCCGCCGACCATGACTTCGTCAATCTGCACCGGGGCAGAATAAGACGGCTCATCGCTCATGCGACCGCGCATATACGGATCGAGCGACAGATAGACGGTGCGCACCAGCACCTGACCTTCGCCTGGTTCGGCGATGGTATCTTCTTCCAGACGGAAGTTCTCCGCCACGGGTTTGCCATGCGGACGGGAGGCCAGCACCCAGCGGCGATTACGGGACGATGGTTGGGTCATGATGTTCTCCTTAGTTTTCAGGGCATCCAGAAAGCGTAGTGCATTCACGTCAACTGGCGACGTTATTCAGACGCACGATCAGATAGACGCACGGCGCGTCGCTCTGGTTGATAAAATGGCATTCGTTCGGCGGGCCAAGCTCCAGGCAATCGCCCTCGCGCATCAGGTGGCGGGTTTCGCCTTCGCGAAACACCAGCTCGCCCTGCTGCACCCAGATAAGCTGGCGCGCGAACGCATAGGCCGAGGCGGGCATCGGGATATCGCTGCCGGCGGGCAGCTCCACCTGAACCAGATCCAGCGGCAGGTCAGATTTTGGCGAGACGTGGCGGCGCAGATAGTGGCTTTGCGGATCGCGCCAGACCGGCTGATCGGCAAAGCGCAACAGCCGCCCTTCGTTCATCTCCGCGCGGGCGATAAGCGTGGACATGCTCAGCCCCAACGCGCCGGAGAGCCGCCCCAGGAGCGTGGCGGTCGGGCTGCTTTCCCCGCGCTCGATTTTATGGATCATGGCGCGGGACACCCCGGCGCGCTCTGCAAGCTCGCTCAGCGACCAGCCGCGGGTTTCGCGCTCGACGCGGATACGCTCACCAATCCGTTGATTTAATGTGTCGATTATATTATTCATAACGTAACATTATAGTGTACGACTGCCGGGGTTCAACCATGCTGATTCGCCATGCCACTGCGGACGACTGCGCCGCTATCGCCGACATTTTTAACGATGCGGTATTACATACCGCCGCCATCTGGAGCGATTCCACCGTCGACACGGAAAACCGCCTCGCCTGGTTTTATCAGCGCGGCAACGCCGGGTATCCGGTGCTGGTGGCGGTACTGGGCGACACCGTGGTGGGCTACGCCTCATTCGGCGACTGGCGCGCCTTTGACGGCTTTCGCCATACGGTTGAGCACTCGGTCTACGTGCATCCTGATCACCATGGCAAGGGCATCGGCAAGGCGCTGATGACGCGACTGATTGTCGAGGCGCAGGCCATCGGCAAGCATGTGATGGTGGCGGGGATTGAATCGCGCAACGCAGGCTCCATCGCGCTGCATGAAAAACTCGGGTTTACCATCACCGCGCAGATGCCGCAGGTGGGCACCAAATTTGGCCGCTGGCTGGATCTGACGTTTATGCAGCTTCAGCTCGACAATCGCAACGAGCCGGACGCCATCGGATGAATTCGTCGCTCAGCCTGCTGTTTCTGACCGCCGCCGGGGCGGGTCTGGTGGTGCAAAACATGCTGATGGTGCGCATCACGCAGTCGGCCTCCACCATTCTTATCGCCATGCTGCTCAATTCGCTGGTAGGGATTGTGCTGTTCTGCGCCATTCTCCTGCTGCGTAACGGCACGGCGGGCTTCAGCGAGCTTATCGCCACCGTGCGCTGGTGGACGTTGCTGCCAGGGCTGCTCGGGTCGTTTTTCGTCTTCGCGAGTATTAACGGCTATCAGCATCTCGGCGCGGCCACGACTATTGCGGTGCTGGTCGCAAGCCAGCTGATTGGCGGGTTGCTGTTCGATATTGCGCGCAGTAGCGGCCTGACGCTGCGGATGGTGGCAGGGCCGGCGGCGGGCGCGGTGCTGCTGGTGATTGGCGCCTGGCTGGTCGCCAGGCGCACGTTCTGAAGGTTACGCTTTCGGTTTCTGCCCGCTGCGGCGCGCGCTGACGGTCGCCAGCGCCGCCCAGTCGAGCTGTTCATCGCCGTGGGCCAGCGCGTCAAGGTAGTTATCGCGCAGCACGCCCGCTACTCCCATCGGCACGTTTTTGCTCTCGGCGGCCTGCTGCGCGAGACGCACATCTTTGAGCCCCAGCTTCATGGTGAAACCGGCGGGCGTGTAGCGATCTTCGGCAATCATCGCGCCATAGTTTTTATACGCGGGCGCGGCAAACAGCGTGCTGGTCATCATACCGAGAAAATCGCCTTTGCCGACGTCATAAGCCTCCACCAGCGCCGACGCCTCGCCCATCGTCTCGATCGCGCTCGCCAGCATAAAGTTCGCCGCGAGCTTCACCGCCGCGGCCTGCGCCGGGCTGTCGCCAAAGGTCCAGGTTTTCTGGCCCAGCACGTCGAAAATCGGCTGCGCTTTCGCGAGCCATTGCGCCTCGCCCGCCGCGAGAATATTCAGATTGCCTGCCGCGGCGACATCCACACGCCCAAGCACCGGGGCGGCGAGATAGCCGATGTTCCGCTGACGCGTCAGCGCGTCCATTGCCTCAGTAAACGCCACGGAAACGGTCGCCATATTAATCCACAGCGCGCCCGGCGCGAGCGACGCCAGCGCGCCCTGCTCCACCACCACGTTTTCGGTGGCCGCGTCGTCGGCAAGAATAGTGATTAAGATATCAGCGCCATGAATCTCTTTCGGGCTTGCCGCAACCTGCGCGCCGGACGCGCGCAGCGCCTCTGCAGACGCAGGCGAGCGGTTCCAGACCGTGACCGTAAAGCCCGCTTTAACCAGATTTTGCGCCATCGGCTGGCCCATGCCGCCCAGACCGAGAAAAGCAATATGCATGAGAATTCCTTGTAAATTATAAAATTTTGCCGCCGCGGGTCAGCTCGGCCAGGCGCTCCGCCGCCTCGCGCTCGCGGTCTTCTTTGTGCTGACGACCATGATGGGCGATCGCGTTGCGCAGTTGCTGTTGCAGGTCGTAACGCTCCTCGCGGCCTAGTTGCGCGTCATCGCTGAGCGCAATCAGCAGCTCATTCATAGGAGCAATAACATGTTGTTCAATCACCGCGTCAACGCGGCGCTGCATTTCATCACGATGTGTCATAAAACCTCCTTAAACGCGTCGCCGCGGCAGGTGCCGCGGCGCAGTGCTTAGTTGATTTTCGCTTTCGAGAAGTCGCTGCCCATCAGGCTTACGCTGTACCCCGTGACGTTGCTGCGAGTCGCGTAGAAGGTGCGGCCGTTGGCCAGCGGCACCCACGGCGCCTGCTGGTAGAAGATCTCCTGCGCCTGTACGTAGCGTTTCGCGCGTTCTTCCGGCGCGCTGACGCGTTTGGCCTGATCGATAAGGTCAGTGTATTTCTTATCGCACCAGCGGGCCGCGTTCGAGCCGCTCTGGATGCTGTCGCAGCTCAGCAGGACATCAGCGAAGTTATCCGGATCGCCGTTGTCCGACATCCAGCCATACAGCGCGGTATCATGCTCGCCCTTGCGGATGCCGGAGAGATATTCACCCCACTCGTAGCTGACGATTTTCGCCTTCACGCCCACTTTCGCCCAGTCGCTCTGGATCATCTCGGCGATGCGGCGCGAATTCGGGTTATACGGGCGCTGCACCGGCATCGACCACAGCGTCGCTTCAAAGCCCTTCTCCAGCCCCGCCTGCTTGAGCAGCGCTTTCGCTTTTTCAGGATCGTAATCGTAGGTTTTCAGGTCTTTATCGTAACCGAGCATATTCGGCGGGATCGGTGATTTCGCCACCGTGCCGCTGCCCATGAACACGGCATTGATGATCGATTTTTTATCGACGGCGTAGTTCAGCGCCTGGCGCACCAGCACGTTGTCGAACGGTTTTTTCTCGGTGTTGAACGCCAGATAACCGACGTTCAGCGCCTCGACGCTGTGCAGCGTCAGGTTTTTATCGGCTTTGATCGGCTCAAACTGCACCGGGCTCGGCGCCGGGATAATCTGGCACTCGTTGGTTTTCAGCTTCGCAAGGCGCGTCTCGACGTTCGGGGTAATCGAGAAGATCAGGTGTTTGGTCGGCACCGCGCCATCCCAGTAGTTCGGGTTGGCGATGTAGCGGATAAGCGAATCGACTTTGTACTGTTGCAGCGCATACGGACCGGTGCCGATGGGCCAGTTATCGACGTTCTCCGGCGTGCCTTTTTTCATCATCGCATCAGCATATTCCGCTGAAAGAATAGACGCGAAATCCATCCCCCAGTCGGCCAGGAACGCGGCGTTTGGCTCGCTCAGGGTGAACTGGACGTGATAGTCGTCGAGCTTTTTCACCTCAGTGATGAGCTTATCGAGACCCACATCCTGGAAATATTCGTAATTGCCCTGCGACACCTTGTGGTACGGGTGATTCGGGTCTTTCTGGCGCATCACCGAGAAAATCACATCGTCGGCGTTGAAATCGCGCGTCGGTTTAAAGAATTTATTGCTGTTGAATTTCACGCCCTGACGCAGCGTGAACGTCCAGGTTTTACCGTCCGGGCTGACCTTCCACTCGGTGGCGAGCGACGGCACCGGCGTATTGGTTTTCGGATCGAAATTCACCAGGCGGTTATAAAGCACCTGGGAGCTTGCCACGAAGCTTGGGCCGGAACTCGCGATTTGCGGGTTGAAGGATTCCGGGGACGCCTCGGAGCAGTAAATCAGGGTATCGCTGTTCGCCGCGATCGCGCTTGCCGGTAACAGGGCGCTCAACAGCAGCCCGAGCAATGTTTTTCCTGTCTTCATCTTGTGCCTTTTATTTTACTTTTCAGGAGGAAAGCCATCTCATCATAGCCTGCGTTGAGTGGCAAATAACAAAAAACTGTACCTTTATGCCTTTCCGGCATTTTCCGCCTGAATATCAGTCAATTTTAGATAAAAATGATTTACGCTCCGGTTAAGTCGCGTTATCACCGCGAATTTTTGCTTAAGTCAAGAAAATTCCTAAGATTCAATGACCCGAGAATTTACGCTTTTTCGCGTTTCTTTCACCCTTTGCTTGACCCGTCTATCGTTCAAAGTAGAGCCGTGAAAAAGTTTTCCCAGCAGAGAGAATGACGTGGCAAAAATTCTATTGCGCAGTGGCGACCTTGACGACTTCCAGTCGGTAGGCGAAAACGGTCAGGCGGTTTTCGAGTCTGCACTGCAAATCCGTGAAACTCTTCGCCTGCGCAAACAGCCGCTGGTGGAGTCTCTTGCTATCCCTCAGCTTAACGAAGAGGGTGACCGCGTGGACTGGTATTCGCCGGTCAGCGGCAAGGTAATGGGCTGGGCGTCCGCCAGCAGCGAGGAGCGCGAGCGCGCCCTGCGCTTTCTGGAAAGCGCGCTCTCCAGCGCTCGCGCGCTGAGCAAACGCTGCCTGGAGTCGGAAAAAACCGCCCAGCAGCTTTTTGGCGCGCTGCTCGCCAAGGCCGTGCAGTTCCCCGGCGCGAATTTCCTCTATCTGGTGGACGGCAAGCCGGTCATCACCTTCTGGGGCTTCGTGAATTTAAACCAGGGCGCGCGCGATGACGTGCTCGAATGTTTACACGAAGCCGAGCCTGTCGAGCCGGAAATCATCATGACGCCGCAGGAAGAGCCGGAGCCGGAACCCACGCCAGTGATGATGGCCGAGCCGGACGCGCCGCTGCTGGCAACGCCCCCTGTTGCGCCCACGCCTGTCCCGGCGCCTGCGGTGTCCGTCCTGGCCTCCGCGGCCGCGCTGGCGGCTTATACCGCCGACGCCGACGCCGCGCCAGAAGACGCCGAGCCGGTACCGGTGAAAGCCCGGACGCCCGCCCGCCGCTCGCGTGTTCCGCTCTGGACATGGCCGCTCGCCGCGGCCGTCGTCATCGGCGCCGTAGCCGCCCCTGTCACCTGGTATATGTTGCAGGAGAAAGAAGCGGCCGCGCCGACCGTGTCGGTCGCAGAGATCAAAGCGCAGGAAATCGCGCCTGCGCCGGTGAAATCGGTCGATGCGCCGCCCGCGGCTGCTCCCGCTCCTGTGGCGCCCGTCATCGCGCCAGCCACTACCTTGCCGCTCGCTGCAGCCCAGATAACGCCACCTGCGCCGGTGGTGGAAGAGAAGCCTGTCGTTGCGCCAGCACCGGTCGATAAAAACGCGCTGGTGATGGACGCGAATCAGGTCAAAGCCGGGACCACCCGCTTCCTGAACGGCACCTGGCGGCTTAGCATCGGCAGTCCGGACCCGCTTACCGGCAAAGCGACCTCGATGCGTATCGATATGAAAAACAACAAAGGCATGGCGCGCGTGACGCTTGGCGATAACGTCGTCTGTAAAGCCGAGCTGTTCTCTGGCCTTCACCAGACCGGCGAGCTGATGATTAAGACGCGCGGCAAAGCCCGTTGCAGCGACGGTTCCCGCTACCCGATGCCGGAAATCGCCTGTAAAGCTGGCCCCAATGATGTTGCCGAGTGTACCGGTCGCTATGATGAAAAGACCGTTCTGCCCCTGACCATGAAGAAAGTGAGCGCCTGATTTATGCTGGCTAACCTGTGTGATTACAAACAGAGCGTCACCCTGATTGAAAACAGCGGGGTGCAATTTCTTGATTTCGGCCTGACGCCGATTGAAGCGCCCCACGACGGGCGTTTCGTCCGTAAAACCGCCAACGGGCCGCTGCTGCGCCTCGATTACGATATCGCCTCCGGCAAATTCACCCTGCCCGCGCGCCAAGGCGGTCAGCCTGAAGTGGTGAAGCCAGAAAGCAGCGTCTCGCTGAGCCAGTCGCTCGCGATGATGGATGGCATCTGGCTGCCGTTGCCGGTGCTGCGCTTTAACCCGCCGCGCACCTTCGTACAGGGCCCGGATAACTGGGCGCGCGTGCAAATCCGCAGGCTCAGCGAGCCGGACGGCGCAGGCAATACTCACCGCGTGACGCTGGCCTTCGACACCCAGATCCAGACCGATGAAGGCGCGGCCTCTCAGCTCGCGCCGGTCGAGAACGACGTGCGCAACGGAACGCGTTTCGCCCTCGCCTGGCGCGATGATGAAGTCGCCGATTTCCTCGACCAGACCTGGGTCGACGGCTGGCTGCGCGAAGCGTTTACCCAGTTTGCAGGCGCTCAGGAAGGCCGCAGCGAACAGGAGATCCAGCGCGCGCTGAAAGTGTTCGAATATCAGGCCCACTGGCTCAATATGATGTCGCTCCTCGGCAACCAGCTGAGCGTGCCAGAGCTGAAAATCGTGACCGGCACGCTGAGCTCTCAGCCGGTGGCGGTGGATCTGATTCTGGATGTGGGAAACACCCATACCTGCGGGGTGATTATTGAAGATCATGGCGAAGCGAACGACGGCCTGCGCCAGACGATGGAGCTGCAGGTACGTTCGCTGAGCGAGCCGCAGTTTATGAACGCGCTGATGTTCACCAGCCGCCTGGCCTTCGCCGAGGCGCGTTTCGGCAAACAGCATTTTTCGGTGGAGAGCGGGCGCGACGAAGCGTTCGTCTGGCCTTCTATTGTTCGCGTGGGCGACGAAGCGCGCAAACTGGCGATGCAGCGTCTTGGCACCGAGGGCAACAGCGGGATTTCGAGCCCTCGCCGTTACCTGTGGGATGAAACCCCGGCGGCCCAGGAGTGGCGTTTTAACCTGATGACCCCGAAAACCCAGCGCGAGCCGCTGGCGACCGCGGGTCCGCTGATGAACCTGATGAACGACGACGGCGAACCGCTCTGGCAGTTGCCGCCGGAAGAACGCCTGCCGGTCTTTTCGCCGCAATACAGCCGCAGCTCTCTGATGACCCATATGCTGTGCGAGCTGCTCGCCCAGGCGGTCTGCCAGATCAACAGCGTCGCCAGCCGCCTGCGCATGGGCAACGCCAGCTCGCCGCGCCAGTTGCGTCAGCTGATCCTGACGCTGCCGTCGGCGATGCCGAAACAGGAACGCGAGATTTTCCGCCGCCGTATGCAGGAGGCCATCGCGCTGGTCTGGAAAGCGCTGGGCTGGCACCCGCACGACGACGATTTCAGCGCCGAAAAAGGCCAGCGTAAGAGCCGCGTGCCGGTGCCTGAGATCCAGATGGAATGGGATGAAGCGAGCTGTGGTCAGCTGGTATGGCTCTATAACGAAGCAATGGTGCATTTCGCCGGGCAGACCGAGCGCTTTTTCGCAAGCCTCGCCCGCCCCGACCGCGAAACGCCGCCGGGCGCCACGCCGGGCCGTCAGCTGCGCGTCGCCTCGATTGATATCGGCGGCGGCACGACGGATATGGCGATTGCCGAATACCAGCTCGATGACGGCGTCGGCAGCAACGTGAAAATCAGCCCGACCCTGCTGTTCCGCGAAGGGTTTAAAGTGGCGGGCGATGACATTCTGCTGGATGTCATTCAGCGCTGCGTGCTGCCTGCCTTGCAGGAACACCTGCAAAAAGCGGGCGTGGCCGACGCCGCGACGCTGATGTCCACGCTGTTCGGCGATTCCGGCCGCATGGACACGCAGGCTATCCTGCGCCAGCAGACCGCGCTGCAGCTCTTTATGCCGCTGGGTCACGCCATACTCTCGGCGTGGGAAAACAGCGATCCGGCTGACACGCAAAGCGGCCTTTACACCACCTTCGGCGAGCTGCTGAAACAGCCGCCGACCCGCAACGTGCATAACTATCTCCACCAGGCGATTGAGCATGCGCTGCCCGCAGGCAGCCCGGCGTTTAACGTGCTGGACGTGCCGCTGCAGGTGAGCTTCGGCGAGCTTGAAGAGGCGCTGCATAACGGAAAGTTCAGCATTTGCGCGCCCATCCAGGCGCTGTGCGAGGCCATCTCGCACTATTGCTGTGACGTATTGCTGATAACGGGCCGTCCGGGCTGCCTGCCGGGCCTGCAGTCGCTGATTCGTCTGCTTCAGCCGGTGCCGGTCAGCCGTATGGTCTGGCTCGATAACTATGAAGTGCATGAGTGGTATCCTTTCAGTCAGCACCGCCGCGTGGGCAACCCGAAATCCACCGCCGCCGTTGGCGCCATGCTGTGCAGCCTGGCGCTCGACCTGCGCCTGCCGCGCTTTAACTTTAAAGCGGCGGACATTGGCGCGTACTCCACCGTGCGTTATCTCGGCGTACTGGATAACGTGGTCAACACGCTGCGCGACGAGAACGTCTGGTATCGCGAGATCGATCTCGACGCGCCGGGCGCTAAACTCGACGCCCGCCTGCACTTCCCGCTGCGCGGCAATGTGACGCTCGGCTTCCGCCAGCTCGATAACGCCCGCTGGCCCGCCACGCCGCTTTACACGCTCTCGGTCAACGCGCCGGAGCTGGCGAAAGCGATCGCCGGCGACGGCGTGCTCAACGTGCGCCTGGAACTGACCGGCGGCGGCAAACATGAAGCGCCGGAAGGCTTCATGCTCAGCGAGGCCTGGCTTTCCGACGGCACCCGCGTGCCGCCGGAGCAGGTCACGTTTAAACTTAATACTCTGGCTGACCGTCGCAGTTCCGGCAGCCACTACTGGATCGACAGCGGGAGCGTTTATCTGAAATGACAGTTTCTACCCTCATTAACCAGACACTCACTACACCTGTCGCCCTGACCCGTTGGGTCGAAACCACCCGCGCGCATGCGCCGCTGCTGGATGAAGAAGCAGGCCCGCTGCTGGCGCGCCTGAGCGCGCTGCGTGCCGGCGCGCAAACGCTCAATACGCTTGTCAGCGAACCGCGCACGCTCGGCCTTTACGGGCACTCCCAGGCGGGCAAAGCGCACCTGCTGGCGACGCTGGCCAATGGCTCACAGGGCCAGGTGGCCGTCGCGCCTGGCGATAAACATCTCGACTGGCTAACGCATATCAACCCCGGCCACAGCGCGACCGCAATGGCGGTACGCTTTACCCGCACGCCGTCTGCGTTGCCGGAAGAATTTCCGCTGCGCCTGCGGCTTTTCAGCGAGGCGGAGCTGGTACAGATTTTCCTGGCGCATTACCAGACCAGCGGTCAGGCGCGCGCCGTCAGCGAAGAGGAGCTGCGCCAGCGTTTAGCCCAGTTCCAGAGCCTCGGCCAGCCGCAGAGCCACCCGGCCATCAGCGCGCCGGACGTAATGACGCTCGCCGCGCGCTGGCGGGAAGTGACGCCTGCTCGCCAGCGCACGCTGAGCGACGACGCGTGGCATCAGCTTGCTGAACTGCTGCCTGCGCTGAATCTGCCCGAACGCGTGCGGTTGTACGCGCTGCTGTGGGGCGATATCGCTGAACTGACGCAGCAGTTTATGACGCTTGCCGAAGGCCTGCTGCTGCTGGGCCATGCCCGCGAAGTGGCCGCGCCGCTGAGCCTGCTGGTCGATAACTTCTCCCTGCCGGTGGAAGGCTTTCTGCTCCCGGCTGGCTCCGGCGAAGAGGCGCTGCCCGACGAAGTGCTGGTGCGCGCCCTCGAACAGCATCAGTTGCAGGGCATGGTCAGCCTGCCGCTGACGACGTTGACGCTGCTGTGCGCCGAGCTGACGCTGCCGCTCGCCACGCCATCGGTGCCGGAAGGCGTGGATCTGCTGGATATTCCCGGCGCGACGTATCGCCAGAACGACAGCCTGAACGCGAGCAAAATCGCGTTTCTGCTCGACTACTATCGCCAGCACCAGCAGCCGGACGTGCTGATGGTGTGTAACGCCGTGCAGAGCCGCGCCGATATCGCGCCGGTCGCGCGCACGCTGCTGCGCTGGGTGAACGCCACGCAACCCGCCTCCCCGGACGCGCTGCCGGGCCTGGTGTGGGCCATTACGCCGCACGATGCCCGTTTCCTTGATGGCCAGCATCTGGACGAGGGCGTACAGCGTCTGCTCGGCAAGCCGGGCCACACCTGGGGCACGTTGCAGGCGCTCGACGGGCGTAATCTGCAACGCCTGACCGAATGGCTGTCGCAGGCGCTGAGCCAGAGCAGCCGCGAACGCCGTCTGGCGCTGCTGACCGCACAGGCGCAGGCCCAGCCCGCACTGCTTTTCAGCCGTTATCTGGCTCCGCTGACTGCCGATGAAGCGACGCTGCGCGCCACGGCGGAAAACGGTGTGCGCACATTGCAGCGCCAGGCCGCGCGGCACGGGGATCTCCTTCAGGCGCTGCTGCCCGATCCGGCCGCCCTGCAGGCGCTGTGTGAAACCGAAGAGCGCCATGAAGAGACGCCGCAGGGGCTGTTTAGCGCCGAGATTGATCTCTTCGGCGAGTCTGCCTCCGTGCGCCCCGCCGACCCCGCCGCTGGCGCCTCGCTGGCGCGCCGCGCGCATCGCCTGTGGGTGAACCACGTTCGCCAGTGGATGCAGAACGAGGAACACGCCGCGCTGCTCGGTATCGACGCCGCCACGCTGCACTGGCTCGGCGATACGCTGATTATCGCGAGCTATCGGCTCAGTCTGACGGCCCGCCTGGAAACGCTGGCTGCCCATGAAGGGCTTTCCGGCGCGCAGCTGCGTGCCGAGCTGGGTAACTTCGTGAGCTGGCTGGGCTTCGAGCGCATGCCGCAGGCGGAGCGTCCGGCAAGCCGCGTCAACCCGAACGAGCGCCTCTTCGCCTCTGCCGTCGCGCATGATAAGCGCCTGACGCGCCTGGGCGAAAAGCCGGTACATGCCGCCACCCGCTACGTCTACGACTGGCTGGTGGCGCTTTACACCCGCGCGATTGAAAACATCGGCTATGAGCACCCGCTCGATATCAAACCTGCCGACCGTAAAGCGCTGGCGAAAATCATCGGCCCGCGTTAACCCTGACGCCGGCGCTTCTGCGCCGGCGTTTTACCCCGGTTTTCCACCCTTTGCCGGTTGTGGTATTCCACCAGGCGGTTGTAGCGCACGTCGTCACGCAGAGCGCTGCGGCTGGCCGCAAACGGACGCCCGGTGGTGGCCGCCGCGCCCCAGGGGGCTTTCGCGTCAAAACCCGCCTCTGTGAAGGAATCGCGAATAAGCGCCTGCCCGTTGGCGGTATGGCCCGGCCGGTAGCCTGTTTCCCGCGCGCCGTGATCCCATGCGCGCCCCAGCTTCGCGAATAAGGTTTCGCCAAAACCGTTATCGGTGGTAAAGCGGCACTGCTGAACGAGGAACCCGAAGGGAAGATCGTGGGGTGTGGAAGGCGCCAGCACGAACGCTTCGCCCGCGCCACGTGAGGAGACCGTATGAAAGCGCACGTTTTCAAAGCACGCGCTTGCCGAACCAAAAACATAATCGACATCCCCTTCGATATAACACTCTTTCACCCGCACGCGGCTGATGTGCGATGCCTCACCCTGCGGCGCGCCACGGCTGTTAAGCCAGAGCGTATCCTGACGGCTGATAAGCCGCAGGCGCTCAAGTTGCACCCTGTCGCCGTCGGTACGCAGCGCCACGGCCTGATGCGCCTGCCCGTCAACGCTATCCAGCAAGGTGTTGACCACGCTCAGGTTCAGCAACTGAAAGCCGTCTGACTGCGCCCATACGACCGCGGACGCGCCGGTGCCAATCTCAGACGCGCCAGACGCGGCGATACGTTGATAATGCTCCCATGCCGGATCGCCCGGCTGAAACTCGCCGCAGGCATTGACCGCTGCCTGATACTGCTGCGGCGTGAAACGCGCATCCAGCGTCAACTCAAAGCGCACCTGTTCCGGTGATTCGCCGGTGCCGTAAATGGTGATGGGGGGCGCATCCGCTGGCAAATACACGACGCCACGATAGACGCCGGGCGCAACGGCAATCCAGACGCGCGCCCTGCTCTGTGCGCCATCAAAAGCGGCGTTCACCGCCTGCTGCACGGTACGGAACGGTCCGCGCCGCGCATCGACCACCCACGCGCGCCCGGGCGGCGGCGGGGTTATGCCTTCAGGCCTCCAGGGGCCGTCCGGCGAATGTAGCCAGCCGCCCCGCGCGAAGAGATTTTCCGGGGTATAGCGTAACGCTTCAGAATCGCTGAGCACCGGGCGCTGTGCGCTTTCCGGCCCGGTTTCTTCAGGGGTTCCTTGTACAGCCGTCATCCTGTTCTCCTGTCTGCCCTGTTTTGCCTGCTGTGAGGTTCTGGCCCCGGAACGCGCGTTGTTCCTGCGACGCGTTTCGCGCACTGGATAACTGTTTATTTATACAGCCATAATGCCGCCTGCAAGCGACACAGGCAAACCGTCGTTGCGATTTTGCGAGCCGTCTTCAGAAGTCTGTAATCCAGGAAAAAGCGCAATCGATTTTTGTTGCCGTTGTGCTGAAATAGCGTTGCTCCATCTGACTGAGGAAGGGTTATGAAAACGAAACGTCTGAGCGCGCTGGCGCTCCTGCTTGCGGCTTTTACCGTCTGCGCCACACCGGCGCTGGCTAACCCTGGCAACGGGAATGGTAATGGTAACGGCCATGGCAACAGCGGCAATCATGGCAACGGTAATAAGGGTAACAACGGTAAAAACGCCGACAATAAAGACAAAGAAAAAGGCAACGCATCGGGGCGTAAAAACTACGGCAAACCCGACCACGTTGAATCAGATATCAGCTTCAGTCGCGCCCGCAGCCTGGCCGTGAATTATGGCCTCACCGGCTATGAATCGCTGCCGCCGGGCATCGCGAAAAACCTCGCGCGCGGTAAACCACTGCCGCCGGGTATCGCGAAGAAAACGGTGCCGGCCAGCATGCTGAACGAACTGCCCTATTATCCTGGCTATGAATGGAAAATGGTCGGCGATGACCTGGTGCTGATTGCGCTCAGTACGGCACTGGTGACCGCCGTAATCAACAACGTATTTGACTAAACCAGGTTTTACGCACATCAAAGCCGGGCACTGCGCCCGGCTTTTTATTTGCCAGGCGCTAAACCCAGCATCGCGCGCGCCGCCTCGCGATCGTGTCGTCCAGGGGCGTAATCCTCAAAGTTTTGCCCGGAGACTTTAATGATATGTTCGGCGATAAACCTCGCCCCTTCGCGCGCGCCAGTCTCGCCCTCTTTCAGGCAACATTCCCATTCAAGCGTTGCCCAGCCGGAATAGTCGTAGCGCGCGAGCTTGCTGAAAATGGCCTTAAAATCAATTTGCCCGTCGCCGGGTGAACGAAAACGGCCCGGGCGGTCAATCCAGGGCTGATAGCCGCCATAGACGCCGCTATTGGCTGACGGCCTGAACTCCGCGTCTTTGACGTGAAACGCCTTGATGCGCGAATGCCAGTGGTCGATAAACCCCAGATAATCCATGTGCTGAAGCAGCATATGGCTCGGATCGTAGAGGATATGGCAGCGCGGGTGATTGTCCGTCAGTTCCAGAAAACGTCCGAATGTCACGCCGTCGTGCAGATCTTCGCCAGGATGAAGTTCAAAGCAGAGATCCACCCCCGCCTCGTCAAAGCTGTGCAGGACAGGCAGCCAGCGGCTCGCCAGCTCCTCAAACGCCTCTTCCACCAGCAGCGGATTATGCGGCGGCCATGGGTAGAAAAAGGGCCAGGCGAGCGAGCCGGAAAAGGTGGCGTGCGCCGTGAGATTGAGGTTTTGCGAGGCGCGCGCCGCAAGCTTTAGCGTGCTGACCGCCCACTGCTGGCGCGCAACCGGATCGTGGCGTAGCGCGTCTGGCGCGAAACCGGCAAAAGCCTGGTCATACGCCGGGTGTACCGCCACCAGTTGCCCCTGAAAATGCGTCGACAGTTCGCTGATTTGCAACCCGAGATTACCGAGCGTCTCACGCACCTGCGCGCAGTAATCGAGGCTTTCCGCCGCTTTCGCGAGGTCGAAAATATGCGGCAGATGGGTCGGAAGCTGCACCGCTTTATAGCCAAGCCCTGCCGCCCAGGCCGCCAGCGTATCGAGCTGGTTAAACGGTGGACGATCGCTGATAAATTGCGAAAGAAAAAGGGAAGGCCCCTGTAGCGTTTTCATTCTCGCTCCTTATGCGCCTGCGCGCGAATACGCTGATGCCAGCGTAAAGCATAGCCTGGCGAGCCATAAGCTTGCCGCATGGCCCCCGCTACAAATATAACCCCTTGTTTTGGTAGGTAAAAATTTATTTAAGCTAAATTTTTTGCAAGATAAACCGATAACCGTCTGGTGGCACTCCTCTTTTTCGGGATGCCGGGTCGTTGTGTTACAACCTCACGCAAGGGAACAACATGTCAGTAAGGCGTTTTTCATTTCTCGTTTTCAGTCTGTTACTTTTTATCTTTCTCGTCAGCACCGTCTCCAACCTCTGGTCGCTCACCCGCAGCAACCAGTCGCTGGATAACGTGAACAAAGAGATTCGCGTAGTGCTTTCGGTGATTGACCCGATTAACCACAGCCGTACGCTGCGCGTGCGCCTGATGGAGGCGATGATCAACGCTTCTATCGGCGATACCCAGAAAACGCAGGCATCGCTTGAGAGCGCCAACGAAGTGATGCAAAAAGCTGTCGCAGCGTTTAATAACTATAAAGCAGCCCCTGCTGTTGAGGGTGAGGAGGCGCTGGCCGCCCCGTACCGTCAGGCATGGCAGGCGTATGTCGATGACGGCCTGCGTCCGCTGATGGATGCGGCAAGCCGCAACGATACCGCGCGTTTTAACCAGCTGGTGAGCACGACGATCCCGCAACTGGATCGCCAGTTTGAAATTACGCTCGATCAACTGCTGGCGTTCCGTGAGAAATATGCCCAGCGTCTGAACCATGAGGCGCAGGAACGCTTCGTGAACAGCATCATCACCATCGCGGTGTTTGCCCTGCTGTTTACGCTGCTGATTGGCGCGATGTTTATTCTGCTGAAGCGCCGCGTGCTGGCACCGCTTGATGCGGCACGTCGTCACTGCCAGCAGATGGCGGAAGGCGAACTGCACACCCCGGTGCTCTCGGGTTCGAAAGATGAGATTGGCGATATGCTCGGCTCGCTTGAGCAGATGCGTCTGTCGCTGGTCGATATCATCGCCCAGGTACGCGACTCCAGCCAGAGCGTTGCCCACGCCGCGGAAGAGATTGCCGCCGGTAACGTCGATCTCTCGGCGCGTACCGAAGAGCAGGCCGCTTCTCTCGGTGAAACCGCCGCCAGCATGGAACAGCTGACGTCCACCGTGAAGCACACCTCGGAGAACACCGCTGAGGCGAATAAACTCGCGGGCAATATGCGCAGCGCCGCGCAGGAAGGCAACGCTATCGTCGAAGAAGTTGTGGTGTCCATGCAGGAGATCGAGTCCAGCTCCAGCAAAATCGACAACATTATCGGCATTATCGAAGATATCGCCTTCCAGACTAATATCCTGGCGCTTAACGCCGCGGTGGAAGCCGCACGTGCAGGTGAACAGGGTCGTGGTTTTGCGGTGGTGGCAAGCGAAGTGCGTAACCTGGCGCAGCGTTCGTCTGTCGCGGCGAAAGAGATCAAAGAGCTTATCGAACAGTCCGGCGAACAGGTGGTGCTGGGCAGCGACCGCGTGGCGCGCGCAGGCGAAAGCATGAAGCGTATTATCGGCTCGATTAAGCAGGTCTCTGAACTGATGTCAGAAATCGCGCTCTCAACCGGCGAGCAGAGCCGTGGGATTGAGCAGATTAACCAGGCCGTCGCGCAGATGGATTCGGTTACCCAGCAGAACGCCGCGCTGGTGGAAGAAGCTTCTGCCGCCGCCCACTCGCTGAAAGAGCAGTCACAGCTGCTCAATCAGGCCGTGGCGGTATTTAAGCTGAACTAAGCTTGATACCGTGACGACAGGGCAGGCTTCGGCCTGCCCTTTTTTATTGCGCTTACAGCGGTTTATCGAGCTTGATCACCCACAGTTCATTCTGCGAGGCGGGTTTTTCCAGCGGCTTAATGCCGATTTTGCTTGCGACCGGCTGACCGTCCAGGGTCAGATGCCCTTTACCGTCGACGTTATAGTCGTCCATCGCTTTTTTATCGCCCTGCGGCTCCAGCAGCGCTGACTGCAAACCAAAATCGTTGTCGTTAATGACCGCGATAGTTTGCGGGTCGACAAGCGCCAGCCCTTCGGCTTTCTCCTGCTGCCAGCCCGCCTCGCGCAAATCCACCGCCAGCTGTTTTGTGGCGAGCTTCACGCCGCGCGCGTTAAGTTTTTGCGCATCGTCAAATTCCGGCGGCTGGGTGTCATCCAGCGTGCTCAGATCGGTGGCGTTGCTGAGATCGACCACATAAATGCGGTTGCGCATGGTTTTGTTTTTATCGCCGCCCTGTTCGATGAGCAGAATGCGGTGGTCGTCCAGCGCCACGATATCGCCGATTTTGGCGTCTTTGGCTTTTTTATAGACGTCAATGTCAATCGGGTAGCCGTACATCGCCGTTTTGCCGGTCGCCGGATCAAAACTCACCAGACGGGTAAAGCGCGCCGTGTTTTTGGTTTTGCCGTCGATATCCAGCGTGCTTTGCACCGCCGCGATAATGCGTCCGTCCGGCATACGGGTCACCCCTTCGAAGCCGCGGTTAGGCTGACGCCATTTAATGATATTCGGCAAACCGCCCGCCACGCCCTCTTCGCCTTTACCCGCCTGCGGGCCATGTTTGGCGAGGATCGCGCCGCTGGCGTCCACATTGATGATAAACGGGCCGTACTCGTCGCACAGCCAGTAGCCGCCTTTGCCGTCAGGCGTGATCCCTTCGGTATCCAGCCCGCGTTTATCGCCGCTGAGCGTTTGCAGCGCGTCGTTGAGCGCCAGTTCATTCGTCGCGCCGATAAGCCCGGCGGGCAGCGGCAGCCCGCTGATGTTGCCCTGATCGTCATGCAGCGGCATCGGGTCGCTCGCCTGCGCTTTATCTTTGCTGACGCGGATGGTCATCATCAGCGGCGTATACTCGGGGCTCGCGAAAATTTTCGACTCCTGCTTGCCCATTTTCGGCGAGTCCGCGTTCGGGCCGCGGTCGGTCACGGTCGCGAAAATCAGGTCATCGCCCTCTTTGCGTAAAAACAGCAGCCCGGAGCCCACGCCCACCGGCAGGCCATCCGGAAACGCGCTGGAATAATTACCGGAATAGACCACATGATCTTCCTGCGGGAACGTCACAACATAGCGTTCGACCTGCGGCGCGGCGGCCAGGGCGCAGAGCGGGAACAGCGCGGCGAGCGCAAGCGTAAGGGGTTTGATTTTCATTATTCTCAGATCCAGAGTCGGGGTGGCACTGTTATAAGGCGCGTGCGTGACAGATTAATGACAGCGCCACTTTCCCCTGTGGATTCAGCAGCTCACAGCGTTAACCGCCACGCATACTGAAAGCGTGACGGCGACAAACCGGGCAGTGTTTCTCACCCGGCTGCCACGCGCGCCACGGCTCGCCGCAGCGTTCGCATCGCGCCGGATACAGCGCCATGCGCACAGGCGGCACGGCTTCACCCGCCACGACCTCTGCCGCCTCCACCGGGCACACCGCCGCGCAGTCGCCGCAGCCATCACAGCGCGACGAATCAAGCGTAACGGACGGTTCGCTAAAGCGGATCGCGCCGCGGGCGCACACCCGACCACAGGCGCCGCACAGCAGACAACGCGTGGCGTCCAGCGTGATGCGGTACGCCGTAGAAAACGCCTCCGCCGCGCGGCGCCCGGCGGCATCATGCGGTACGCGAGCGCCTTCCGGGCGCAAAAGCCGACGTCTTGCCTCACCGGCCTCAGGTGAAACCGTCACGCACTGCCAGCCCGGCTCGCCGCGCCTTTGCAGCCACAGGTTAAGTTCAGCCAGCGGGCGCAGCCAGTGCGGGTTCTGTGTGAGATCCACCGCGACCGCGCGAATAGCGTAATGCGTATGCCAGAGCATCAGCTCTTCTGCGGCGACCGGCAGCGTGAACGGCCCGAGCAGCACGCCGTCGCGGTGACGACGCATCAGCGGCGAGAGATATTCCAGCGCGTCCGCCGGGCAGACAAACAGGCAGATCCCGCAGCCGGTACAGCGATCCGACGCAAGGATAACGTCATGGTGGTGAAGGGCGAGCGCGCCGGTCGGGCAGCGGGTGACGCAATAATCGCAGCGGCTGCGGGGCAGCCGTTTTCTGGCGCAGCGCGCGCCCACACAGGGTTGTGCGGGCGCAATCATGTCAAAAAGATTCATCAGACATCGATGCAAAAAAATGCCAGGCGCAGCAACAGTTCGCCGAGCAGGATCAGCCCGCACCCGGCAATTTGCGGCGTTCGGCCCCCGTGAGGACGTGTTAGCCCTATCATCAACAACAACGCGCCGCCAACCGAACTGCACCACCCCGCAAGTCGCAGCCCGGCGCAGGCGTCAAAGGCGGCCAGCGGATGCAGCGGAAACGTCACTGGCACCACGGCATGCGCTAAATAGTGATGATAGGCAGGCTGAATGAGCAGCCGGATCAGCACAGCCGAAAGCGCCAGCAGCGAGAGACGACGGCTTACCGCGAGTTCTGCCTGGACGTTAAAGGCCGGACGCAACGCAAGACGCAGCTGTAATATCGCCGCGCCGATTAACGCCACCGAGCCCAGGAACATGGCCCAGGTGTTGACGTGCTGCCAGGTCATGACCGACGCGTGGCAATAAATAGACGCCATCGCGACAATATCCGCCAGCCCCGCCATTACCGTTAACCACAGGAGCGACCACGACACGGCGCGCTTCATCATCAGCAGCAAAATGCTGATGGCGAGCAGCGCCATAAACACGCCCGCCAGCGCGATTTCCCGGCTGAGCCAGGAGCTGGAGAGATGGCG
This sequence comes from Cronobacter turicensis, assembly GCF_041222865.1. NCBI lineage: Bacteria > Pseudomonadati > Pseudomonadota > Gammaproteobacteria > Enterobacterales > Enterobacteriaceae > Cronobacter > Cronobacter turicensis. The sequence goes on from NZ_CP165997.1 coordinate 2,196,264, forward strand.
CAGCGCGTTAAACGCATTGAGCGGATACCCCAGATGCAGCGTTGAGGCGAGCAAACCGAGCGCCGCCGCAACGCCCACGCCAAGGAGCGCAGGCAGTGTGGCAAACATGCGTTGTCCGGCGCGCGGCATCTGCCCGGCCGTGAGGCAGAGCATTAGCGTAAAGCCCACCGCGCCCTGCATGCACAGCGTGAAAATCACTAACGGAAATTCATGCATCATGTTGTTCCTCCTGCTGTGCGCCCTGATGCGGCTTGATAACCAGATTCGGCTTTGTAATGGATGACGGCGGCAGCCCTTTTACGTCACAGAGCGCGCCGAAGCGTTCGCGCAGCGCGCTAATCGGCCCGAACTGAATGGCGCCGAGGGGACAGGTCGCAACGCACACCGGCGGTTCGCCCTGCGCCAGCCGATCGATGCAGAAATCGCATTTCGACATCTGCCCGGTTTGCGTATTGCGCTGCGGCGCGCCGTAAGGACACGACCAGGCGCAGTAGCCGCAGCCGACGCACTTATCGGTATTCACCCGCACAATTCCGTCGCCCTCGCGTTTGTGCATCGCCGTGGTCGGGCAGTTGCGCGTGCAGATGGGGTCGGCGCAGTGATTGCACGAAATCGACAAGGTGTAAGCAAAAACGTTATGGAGAAGCCCGCCCGCGCCCGTCGGCGTGAAGCCGCCGCCGTGAACTTCATAGACGCGGCGAAAACGACGCCCCACGTCGAGATTGTTTTTGTCTTTACACGCCACCTGGCAGGCTTTGCAGCCCGAACAGCGAGATGAATCGATAAAAAAGCCCAGTTGCTCCCGGCTGACCGGGGGATAATCCTTAAACTGATGCATGTTTGGTTACCTCAACCAGCAGGGTTTGATGGGCATTGCCTTTGGCAAGCGGGGTGATGCGCGCGCTGGTCAGCACGTTCGGGCAGCCGCCGTTGTCGACGCCGTCAGCGTCCGGTTGCCACCAGGCGCCCGCCTGCATCGCCACTACGCCGGGCATAACGCGCGGCGTCACTTCCGCGGGAATTTGCACCACGCCGCGATCGTTATAAATACGCACACTATCCCCCTGTTGAATGCCGCGCGCCTGCGCGTCCTGGGGGTTTATCCAGAGCTGCTGGCGCTGCACTTCCTGTAGCCACGGGTTCGCGTATTGCGTGGAGTTGGCGCGGTTTTTTCCCTTCCAGGTAATGAGCTGTAACGGGTATTTCGCGCGCAGCGTATCCTGCGGCCCTTCCTGTGCGGGAACATAGTGGGACAGCGCCGGGATCTCCGGGTGTTGCATCTCCCAGAGCCGCTTTGAGAAGAGTTCGATTTTGCCGGAGGGCGTCGGGAACGGATGGTTGTCCGGGTCGCGGATGTTCTCTTCAAACGCGACATACGGCGGCGATTTCAGGTAGACGTGCGGATTGCGGCACAGCCCGGCGAAATCCGGCAGGTCGTGGTCTGCCAGCGCCTCGCGGGTTTTCTCCCAGATATGCGCTATCCACTCTTTTTCGCTGCGCCCTTCGCTAAAGCGCGCCTCAATGCCGAGCTTGCGCGCGACGTCGCGCAGCCAGTCGTAGTCCGAGCGGCGTTCAAACTCCGGCTCCACCAGCTTTTGCGACAGCAGCAGATAGTTGCCGGTGCCCCAGGTTTCGCCGATGTTCCAGCGCTCCATAAAGCTGGTTTCCGGCAGCAGCAGGTCGGCATAGCGGGCGCTGGGCGTGAGGAAGAGATCGCTCACTACGATAAACTCGACCTTGCTTTCATCTTCCAGCACTTTCACGGTCTGATTGATATCCGGGTTCTGGTTCGCCAGATAGTTGCCCGCGAGATTAAAGATGAATTTGATGTTGCTGCTGAGCGTTTCAGCGTCTTTCAGACCGTTATCCGGCGTCACTTTCGCCGCGTCATCGCAGGCCTGCACCCAGTTCATGATGGAGATTTTCGCCGTCACCGGGTTCGGCACGCTGTACGGATCGGCGCAAAAAAGCCGGTTGCCGATGCCGCCGTAGCCTGCCGCCCAGCCGCCTTTAACGCCGACGTTGCCAGTGATCGTGGCAAGCAGCGTGGAGCCGCGCGCGGTGCGCTCGCCGCAGATATGGCGTTGCGGCCCCCAGCCCTGAATCAGCGCCGCCGGTCTGGTGGTGGCGTAGTCGCGCGCCAGCTGGCGAATGGTCTGCGCGGGCACATGGGTAATGCGCTCCGCCCACTCCGGCGTTTTTTTCACGCCATCTTTCTCGCCGAAGAGGTACGCCATCAGCGATTCGCCCGCCGGTACGCCTTCCGGCATCGTATTTTCATCAAAGCCGATGACGTGGCGCGCGATAAACGCGCTGTCATGCAGGTTTTCGCTGATGATGACGAACATCATCGCGTCCATCAGCGCGTTGTCGGTGGTGGGCAGCAGCGGCACCCACTGGTCGGCGAGCGACGCCACGGTGTCGGAGTAGCGCGGGTCAACCACGATAAACCGGGTGCCGTTGCGCTTCATCTGCTGAAAATAGTGATTGGTGTGGCCGAAGATGGTTTCGTTCGGATTATGGCCCCAGAGGATCACAAGTTTTGTGTCTGAGAGCGTATCGAGCGAGCTGCCGCTGGCGGCGGTGCCGTAGGTGTAAGGCGTGGCCGCGGCGGTGTTGCCCATGCTGACGGAATGGTATGACTCCAGATAGCCGCCAGTCATATTCAGCAAGCGACGCGCCATTTTGTCGCCGGAAAACGCGCCGCCGGACACCGCCGTGTCGGTGTGCATAAAGCGCGACGCCGGGCCATATTTCGCGGTAATGCGCCGCAGGTTATCGGCAATCAGCGTCGTCGCCTCATCCCAGCTGATGCGCTCGAACTGGCCTTCGCCGCGTTTGCCGACGCGCTTCATCGGGTATTTCAGCCGGTCGGGGTGATAGACAAACTGCCGGTAGCCGCGCCCGCGCACGCAGGCGCGCATCAGCGGCATGGCCGGGTCAACCTCGTTATCCGGACACGTGGAGATGCGCGTCACCACGCCCTCTCTGACGTGCGCGCGGATATCGCATTTGCCGCCGCAGTCAAAGGTGCTGCATGTCGGCACGATTTTCTCCGCCGCCTGCGGCTGTACTTCAGGCTCATCAGCGTTAGCCGTGCCTGCCTGGACAAAAAGCGGCGCGGCCGCCAGCGCCGATGTGGCGCGCAGAAAGTCGCGGCGCGTCAGCCCGCCCTCGCCCGGCCCGTCCTTTTGGGTTAGTGGTTTCATCCTGTTCCCTCATCAAAAGGGCGTATTCTGCAAAGCCCTGAGACGGGAAAGCTTGATGAGTATCAACAGGAAAAAACTGAACGGCGCGTAGCGGAAAGTTTCAGAAAAACGGGCGGGAAGAAAGGCGAAAAAGAGACAAACGGCGCCGCCGGTTCCGACGACGCCGTGGCGTTACTCGTTATGCTGTTGCTCGCGGGCGTCTTTCACCTGGGCTGGCGTGACGGGCGCGGCGTGGTTGCCGAAGCTGCCGCGAATGTAGTTAGTGACGTCCGCCGCGTCCTGATCGCTGAGCGCCCAGCCGTAGCCCGGCATGCTGTACGGCAGATGGCCCTGCGTCACCGCGGTTTTGCCGCCCTCCAGCACCACGCGCAGCAGCGTCAGCGGGTTATCGGCATTCACCGTCAGGTTATCTTTCAGCGCCGGAACGGCGTATTCTGCTCCCTCGCCGTTGCTGGCGTGACAGGTGGCGCAGTAGCGGGCATAGAGCTGATGCCCGTTCTCCATTTCCGCTTTCGCCACCTTCGGCGCATCACGCTTCACCGGCTCGCTGCCCGGCAGGCTTAACAGATAGCCCGCGATGGCGCGGTTATCGTCATCGCTCAGGTATTGCGTGCTGTTGGTGACCACTTCATCCATCGGCCCGCTGAGCGCCGCGTGTTTGCTGCGCCCGTCGCGCAGCAGCACGGCGAGATCGTCCTCGGACATTTTCAGCCCGCGCAGCGACGGCGCGTACCAGCCGTTGAGTTCCTCGCCTGCGAGGAACTGCTCGTCACGCTCGTCGAAGGCTTTCTCCTGCATCCCCACGCCGCGCGGCGTATGGCACGCGCCGCAGTGGCCCGGCCCCTGCACCAGATACGCGCCGCGGTTCCAGGCGGCGCTTTTGTCCGCGCGCGGCGTAAACGGCTGATCGTCGGCAAACAGGCGGTTCCAGATGCCGAGCGGCCAGCGCATCGAAAGCGGCCACGGAATGTCGCTTTCGCGGTTTGCGGTGGCCTGCGGTTTGACCTCGTTCATCAGATAGTCATAGAGCGCGCGCAGATCGTCATCGCTCATTTTCGCGTACGACGGATACGGCATCGCCGGGTAGAGATGATGACCATCCTTTGCGATGCCTTCACGCATGGCGCGGGCAAACTCATCGTAGCTGTAGTTGCCGATACCGTGCGTGGTGTCCGGCGTAATGTTGGTGGAGTAAATATCGCCGAGCGGCGTGGCGAATTTCAGCCCGCCCGCCAGCGGCGCGCCGTCCGCGGCCGTATGGCAGGCCATGCAGTCGCCCGCGCGCGCCACATATTCCCCACGCGACATCTCCTGCGCGCCCGCCTGGGCCGCCCACAGGCTTAACGCTAGTAACGTTATCTGTTTCATGCGCCCTCCTTCGCCATCTCGTGCAGCTCTTTCACCGCGCGGTAGCCCTGGTCTATCGCCGAGTTGGCATACGGGCTCCAGTCGGCGTCCGAGTTGGCGATGGTGATGCGCCCGACCGGCTGGCGGGCTTTTTCGATGACTTTCTGCGAGCCCTCTTCGTCGTCAAACAGGCCGCTGAAGAAGTAGGAGTAGCCGTGCGACCAGCGGTTGACGGTGATCGCCGCGATATCGCGCTCGTGGTCGAAACCGGCCGCGCCAAACATGCCCTGTAGCTGATCGCGGATCATCGTCTCATGCACTTCGAACGGCGTGCCGAGCAGAAACGCGCGGCCCTTGCGGAACTGCTCGCGGGCGCTGAGCCCGCTGCCGGGGAACGTCGGCACATAGACCATATGCAGGCCAATGGGCGCGTTCGGATCGCGCGGGTGCTGGTAGCCGCCCATATCTACCGGGTAGTCGAGTTTGACCCGGCTGTACGGCGCGGCGGGGGAATAGATTTCATGTACGCCGAGCTTCATAAACGGCTGCCAGTTGCGGATAACCACTTTGCTGTAGACCAGCGGGGCTTTCACGTTCTGCTTCAGCGCCTCCTGCTGGTCATGGGGGATCTCCGGCACCAGATACGGGATCATCATGTTGTAGCCCGCCATCACGGTCTGGCCGGCTTTGACTTTGTGCAGTTTACCGTCGCGCAGGTACATTACTTCCACGCCGTCCGCCACATTGGCGGCGTGGACGCCGGTGCTGTTGAGGCGCAGGCGCACCGGATGCTCTGCATTATCAAGCTGGCTGTAGTCGAAGGTCGCCAGCACGATATCGTCCATGCTGCTGCCCGGCGCCACGGCCGGAATAAGATGACGCACCATCAGGCGCGCCAGCCCGGCGTTACCGTCAGGGAAGTGGTAGATATACGGCTCTTCGAGATCCGCCAGCGATTCCGCGTCGAGCGGCGGCAGATTCATGCCGTCAAGCCCCGGCAGCGCGCAGATACGCGCGTCGCTCGCCGAGGTGCCGTCGATGCCGATGGCCTGGAAATCGTTGGTGCGCTGCTGGAAATAACGAATGGCGCTGGCACTGAGCCCCACCTTTTCGCTCAGGAACTGGCTGTAGCTGTGAGCATCGAGCCAGGCGACTTTATCTTCAACGCTCATCCCGGCGAGATAATCTTTTTTCTCCGTGTGCAGCGCGATTAACGCGTCGCGATCCGCCTGCGGCAGCGGGAAGTCATTAATGAACGCGCGAATATCGCGGGCGTTCATGCGATCGGGCGGAATATCGTCCGCCACCGCGCGTCCCGGATCGCCGCTGACGATTTTATCAACACCGAAGTTGGTTTTATCGAAATAGACGCCGCGGCTTAAGTGGCGATCCGGGTAGAACGTCTGGTCGAAGCTTTTCGCCATGCGCTCAATGCTGACGTTCAGCGTTTTCAAAAGCCCCATCGCGGTTTCGCTGAAATTACTGGCGGGCGACTGAAAAGACTCGCTGCCGCCGTAGCCGAGCAGCGTTTTCCCGTCGACGTGAAATTCGTTGCGTTTGGCGTGGCCGCCAAAATCGTCATGGTTATCGAGCAGCAGGATGCGCTGCTGTTTACCGCGCAGCTCCTGCCAGAAACAGGCGGCGGCAAGCCCGCTGATGCCCGCGCCGACAATCACCAGATCGTACTCCTCCTCCACCGGGACGCTGGCGGGATCGAACCGCTTGCCCTCACGCCCCAGCGCGTGCGCCTGTTCGAACGAGCCCGGATGGTTGCCGCGAAGCCCCGTGAGCGTCGGCGGATAGTAGAGCGACTGAGCTGCCGTCTGCGGCGAGGCGCGCAAAATTTGCCACGGCGTCATTCCGGCGGCCACGGTAATGGCGACGCCATTGAGAAAATCACGGCGGGTGATTGCCATAGAACTTCCTTAAAGGACAAAAATTATTGTTTTCAGTTTGTTATATAATGGTACAGAATTTTTGCCTGCCAGGCACCCCGGCAGGCGTGGGATTGCGGAAGATTCAGGCGGAAAGTTTGCCGGTTTGCGCGACTTCATCCAGCCGCTGTTGCATCTCTTTCAGGTTATTAAGCAGATTGTTATCGGCCTCGGTGGCCGTTGCGCCTTTGCCGGTTATCACGAAGTGATAGTTTTCCTCGCGGCAGGTGGCCGTATATTCATACGTTCCGCCCGGCTGCTGTTTTTTGTCGATAGACAGTGACATACATCCTCCTTTCAGTCGTTATCTCTTAAAAGGTAGAGTATTTTCGCGCACTGCGTCAGGGGATCGCCGAAAGCTCAGCCAGCCGGAAGTGATCGGGTTTAAACACGCGCGTGCGGCACGGTGCCTCAAAATGCCAGGTGTCGTCCGCCGCCAGGTTAAAAGTGATGGCGGTGCTGTAGCCCACCACCATGCCGTTGCGCAGGAGATTAAAGGCGACATAGACCTGCCGTAAGGATCGGTCGGTGAGGTTTTTGACCATGCCTTCAAGGCGCAGCTTACCGGCCTCGGTTTTCACAAAATGCACGTCAGTGAGCGACACGGGCGCGATATCCGCCCGCGCGCAGGAGATAAACAGCGCGCACGCGAGCGCGAAGAGAGTTAACAGTCGTTTCATGTGTTCTCAGATGAGTGGAAAGTATCAGGACTGCTCAAAATGCTAACTGATTCATAACCTCGATTTAACCAGTAAAACCGCTAAAGGGTAAAGGGATGTGAATGTTCGCGCCGGGCTGCGGGTATACTGGCGGTGACTGAGGCTAACGGCGCCAGCACGCATACAAAATCGACCCGCCGCACCTTTAGCGCGGCGTTTCATATACTCAAATAAAGGGCGTGATTCACAACGCGTCAGCGCGCAGGAGCGTAATCCTGTTCACGTAGCAAATCATCACTGTTTGTCTCCTTCGCGCCCGTCATCAGCCAGCGATTTACACAGATACTTCGGCGACTCGGTGTATCCCTGACGGTAATAAAAACGGTGCGCGTCGCTACGGCGGCTGTGGCAGTGAACCTCCATGCGATCGCAACCGCGTGAGCGGGCGAGCGCCTCGCCTTCGCTTTCCAGCAGCCTGCCAATGCCTTTGCTGCGGGCGCGGCTGTTAACGCAGAAATAGCTAATGCGGCAGAAATCCCCTTCCACCGCCAGTTGGGGAATAAAATGCAGCGACAACACGCCCAGCAGCGCGCCATCTTCTTCGGCGACCAGCAACCTTTCATCAGGGTGCGCCAGCAGTTCAGCGATGCGTCGTTCGATAAAGTGTGCCGTATCCGGGTAATCCAGTTCGGTTAATAAGGCGCTGATGGCCGGGGCATCAGCAGGTGTCGCGGCTCGGGTCGTTATCATCGTTATCCGTTTTCTGTGCAGGTAAAATACAGGATGGTGGTGAGGTGACGTTAGCCTGGTCGTGATAAGCGGCTGTGTCACCTGCGGTTTCTGGGGGCAGTGGTTTACTATAAGCTAATGAAAACGGCTTTTCCATACCGTTAATATTTCCTGTTTGGCCCCTGTTATTGTGATAACCCTGTTATTTCCCGTAGGTGAAAAATAATAATAAAAGCTTATTATTTCTCTTTTACGAGACCCTACAAAGGAAGAGACATGCCTGAGCCAGCAACGTATTCAGCGATAGCAGCAACCTGTGCAGCGATTGCTGCAGGGATTAATGCTTACATCGGTTATAAAAACAGAATGGACGCGCTGGATAAGCCAGTTCTGGACAGACTCATAAAAAAAGCAGAAGAGTGTAACGCACTGATTATTAAGAACCACCATTCAATGATATATGAAGATGATAAAATGGGAGACACCTCTCGTATATATACATTGCTTTATCTTTCTATGAAAGACTGTGAAAGCATCGGCAAAGGCATACCGCTTATAAACAGAATTGATTATTTTAAAAACAAAAGAGATTCAAAGATTGAGGATCTTAAAGACTATTTTTTTGACATATTGCACGCAACTATCTGGGTTGACCTGAAAGATAAAAATGCGGCAAAGAAGTCAAGAAACGATACTTTAAAATCTCAGGCCAACGCTGTGACAAAGTTTTATGAAAAACAAATAAAAAGAAAATAATGTCAATGTCGTTTTTTCAGATGATACCATTATTTCTTACCCGGAAATTTAAATCCGCATGCGCTGGCCGCCATGACAAAAAGCTGATTTGCCTGTTTACGGCAAATCAGCCTGTGTATTTATCCGTGCTTAATCATCATGAATGGCCCTTTTCTACGGAACTGTGTTGATGTGGTACAAAATCAGGTTCTCAGCAATGAATTAGCGCAAGGCAAGTCGACATCTTCAGAGTTTTTGAGTTGTTTTGCGTTAATTTCTTGCCCCGCCCATACTCCATTACAACACCCTCATAAAGATCTCAATTAATAAGCACCACTGCTTGATAAAGGGTACAAAGCCTTGCATGTCTTACTTCTGTCCCGGTATCTCCGCACACTCATCAAACTCACCATAACGTGCATCGTTGATGATGTTAGTAAAAATAAAAAGCCCACGTAAGTGGGCTTCTTGCTAAGCTATCGATTCTTCTTTTTCTCTCCTGAGGCAATTTTTTCTTATGTGCTCAGCGAGTCTGTGTCCAAGTTTTATGCTTGGTTTCTCTATAAAATTATACGTCCCATAAGACATACATAATGTTGCAACCACAAGGCAAAAGAGTATGACTGCCCCATCTCCACTTTTGAAAAGACCTAATGGCCCAATGTAAGATAATGAAACCTTTTTAACTACAACATGATTTATATATATTGAATAAGACATTTCCCCCAAGTATATTAAAAATTTGGGGTAATTTATATTTAGGTTTTTCGAAATAATTAGGATTGAAATAACAATGCCAACAGAACACCAACCCCAAAACAAAGGACCTATAGATGCTGTCGCGTGAGATACCATAAAAATAACAGAAACTGTAAGTACAATCAATGAAAGGAAGGTTATAACTTCATTAGCTTTTACATGCTTTTCGTAAAAAACATATATATATGCTACAACCATCCCCATAACGAAGTCCAGTATAAGCGGACTAGATACAAACATAAAGTTATAGATAAGTCCACTGAATTCATTTTTACCTGTTACTGCGACCAATGAAAACTCACCATATAGATTTTCTTGCACTACGTACATGACAACAATAATCACAGCAGAGCAAATCGCCACTCTATATTTATGAGATAATAAAATTGATAAAGCAAACACGAAATAAAAATATGATTCATAGGTAAGTGTCCATGCTGAATATATGGTGCTTAACCCAAACCATGGAGCCTTGCCATTGTAGTCTATTGGTATAAGAAGATAGCTTTTAATAACATCAATATAATTAAAAGCTTCATCATGATATGATAAAAGGTATGCTGAAAGCACAACAAAATACAGAGGGTAAAGCCTGAAGAACCTTTTAATGGCAAATTCTGAAAATGTATTCTTTTCTCTGTTTCGTGATGAATAGACTATTATGAAACCACTAATAACAAAGAATATATCAACTCCAGCCTCACCAAACAGGAAAAGTCTGTCACCAAGATCTTTCAGAGGATATACATCATTTAAATAATGTCTGAAGTGGAACAACACAACGAGCATTGCTGCTACTCCCCTCAGTACTTGTATGCTATCAAGCCTTCCCTTACTCACGTGTTCACCTATGCATAAAATAGAATTAAGGCTGCAATAGAAGGTTGCAGCCCTTTTTTAATAATTATGCCAACCTACTTTGTCACCTGCAATCGTTCCCTGTAGATTATGCGAGAGCCTGTTGCTGTGACTTTGGTCTGATACGTAAGCTCTGTATCCTGGCTTACAATCCTTAAACTCATGCTTGTAGACAGAGTGCTGGAGATGACAGGAGTATCCGCACTTAAAATTTTATATCCAGTAGTAGCATTGATATTAACCCTGCCGTCGCCACCAGATAATGCTTTTGTTGCTGTTGCAATGCGCTCACATACTCCTTTCCCCAGATACTTAAATCCTGATGGCACAGAAGCTGCATCTGCGTTTCGGCAACCAAATGTGTTAACGGCAGAATAATTATTCCGTGTCATTATCAGTTTGCCTGCTGCCTCATTGAAGTAACCACCAATAAGGTCACGCCTTGATGTACCAGAAAAATTATACAAACACCGAGTGTTGATCGGGTCAGTTGTTATATTGCTCCCAAAAAACCAGGATTAATTAATGTTAATGAATTTCGCGCGCCATTGGTGAAGTAAAACGCTCTGGCTGAAGAGCCAATGAGTGGCGTAGTCCTTGCCATCAAAGAATCCATTGCCGCTGTAGCGCCCTGTGAACCTGCCGTAGAGGCATAGAAATAATCATTTAAGAAATAGAGATTTGCTGTGAGCGTACAATCCAGAAACATCACCATGTGAGTCCCTTCAAATGCCTCTATACCTCTCTCAAAAGTTACGTTACTGCTTTGCAGTGCTGTAGATGCCTTCTTAAGATTTCCACCAGGTTGCAGGCCAGTGCCGACGTAAACCCAAACTTCATTGCAAATCAGATGGGGCATACAAATGCACAGATGGTTTTCAATTTCTATGCTAAGTGGATATCCATCAAAAACATAGACCCGATAGCCATTTTAAACCTCAACGCAGAATGAATGCCCCGCTGATGCCCCAGGGAAAAGTGGCTGATAGTTAAAAGTACGCCCGATCAGCCACTTCGCAGTTTCAGTGCTTAATCATCACATGCCGCACCACGGTGTAATCCTCAAGCCCGTACATCGACATATCCTTGCCGTAGCCGGAGAGTTTCTGGCCGCCGTGAGGCATTTCGCTGACCAGCATAAAATGCGTGTTCACCCAGGTGCAGCCATATTGCAGGCGAGCGCTGAGGCGGTGCGCGCGGCCAACATCGCGGGTCCAGACGGATGACGCCAGCCCATATTGCGAATCGTTGGCGTAGGCCAGCGCCTGGGCTTCATCCTCAAACGACGTCACGCTGATGACCGGGCCGAACACCTCGCGCTGCACGATAGCGTCCTCCTGCTTCGCGCCGGCGAGTACGGTCGGCTGGAAGAAATAGCCTGGCCCGTCGACTTTTTGACCGCCGGTGACCACGCGAATATGCGGCAGCGCTTTCGCGGCTTCCACTGCCTGGCTCACGCGCTCCAGATGCGCCTGAGAGCTGAGCGGCCCGAGTTCGGTGGTTTCATCCTCCGGCGCGCCCGTTTTCAGACTGCCCACTGCGGCGCCAAGTTTTTCAACAAGCGCGTCGTAAATCCCTTGCTGGGCGTAGATACGACACGCCGCCGTACAATCCTGGCCCGCGTTATAGAAGCCGAAGGTGCGGATGCCTTCGACGACGGCGTCGAGATCGGCGTCATCAAACACCAGTACCGGCGCTTTGCCGCCGAGTTCCATATGGGTGCGCTTGATGGATGAGGCAGTCCGGCTGATGATGTGCTCGCCGGTGGCGATAGAGCCAGTGAGCGACACCATGCGCACTTTCTCATGGCCCGTCAGCGGGTCGCCCACCGTCTGGCCGCGGCCAAACAGCACGTTCAGTACGCCTGCCGGGAAGATATCTTTCGCCAGCTCCGCGAGCTTAAACGCCGTCAGCGGCGTAATTTCAGACGGCTTGAGCACCACGCAGTTGCCCGCCGCCAGCGCCGGGGCCAGTTTCCAGGCAGCCATCATTAGCGGATAGTTCCAGGGCGCGACAGAGGCCACGACGCCCACCGGATCACGGCGGATCATCGAGGTGTGATCCGCCAGATATTCACCGGCGGCAAGGCCGTTTAAACAGCGCGCGGCGCCGGCGAAGAAGCGAAACACATCCGCCACCGCCGGGATTTCGTCACCCGCCACACAGTGCAGCGGCTTGCCGCAGTTTTTCGACTCCAGCTCCGCGAAAATCTGCGCGTTAGCCTCAATCACCTCCGCGAGTTTCAGCAGCGCCTCGGCGCGCGCTTTGGGCGTGGTGAGACGCCAGTGTTCAAAGGCCGCATCGGCAGCATTAACCGCCGCATCCACCTGTTCAGCGCTGGCTTCGGCAATCTCCAGCAGCACCTCGCCCGTCGCGGGGTTATAGACCGGCAGGCGCTCGCCCTGGCCTTCCACCAGCGCGCCGTTAATCAGTAATTGACTCTGCATAGCGTGTTCCTTTGAGGTTATTTGCCGCTACCGGCGACAGTTTCATCATCGCGCGTCAGCCACCAGGCCCCGAGGATGGGGATCATGGTGAGTAGCATGACGCAGAGCGCCACCACGTTGGTCACCGGCACGTCGCGCGGACGGCCAAGCTGGTTCAGCAGCCACAGCGGCAGCGTGCGCTCGTGGCCTGCGGTAAACGTGGTGACAATAATTTCATCAAACGAGAGCGCGAACGCGAGCATGCCGCCCGCCAGCAGCGCGGTGCCGAGATTCGGCATCACGATATAGCGAAAGGTCTGCCAGCCGTCGGCGCCCAGATCCATCGACGCCTCAATCTGGCTGTACGCCGTGCGCCGTAACCGGGCAATCACATTATTAAAGACCACCACCACGCAAAACGTGGCGTGGCCCACCACCATCGTGAGAAACCCCGGTTCAATGTCGAGCTGTTTAAATGCCGTCAGCAGCGCGATACCGGTGATGATCCCCGGCAGCGCGATGGGCAGCAGCAACAGCAGCGACACCGCGCTTTTGCCGAAAAACTCGCGCCGCCAGAGCGCGGCGGCGGCCAGCGTGCCGAGCACCAGCGCCAGAAGCGTCGCCAGACTCGCGACCTTAAGTGACAACGTCACCGAATCGAGAATATCTGAACGGTGCGCCGCGACGTGAAACCAGCGCAGCGTGAAGCCCTGCGGCGGAAAGCTGAAAGCTGACTCTTCGGTGTTGAACGCGTAAAGCGCGATAATCGCCAGGGGGAAGTGCAGGAAAATTACCCCGCCCCAGGCGGCGATTTTGAGCGGCCACGGCGCGCGGTCAGAGTGCATCGAATGCTCCCAGGCGCTTCACGAACGCCAGATAAATGGCAATCAGGACAATCGGCACCAGCGTAAACGCCGCCGCCATCGGCATATTGCCGATCGCCCCCTGCTGGGAATAGACCATGTTGCCGATGAAAAAGCCCGGCGGGCCGACGAGCTGCGGCACGATGAAGTCGCCGAGCGTTAACGAGAAGGTGAAAATCGAACCGGCGGCGATGCCCGGCACCGCCAGCGGCAGCACCACGTGGCGAAACGTCTGAGAGGGCTTCGCCCCGAGATCGGCGGACGCCTGCAACAGCGACGGCGGCAGACGCTCCAGCGCCGCCTGAACCGGCAGGATCATAAACGGCAGCCAGATATAGACGAAGACCAGAAACCGCCCGAGCCCGGAGGTGGAGAGCGTATTGCCGCCAATGCCCGGCAGCGTCAACAGCGCGGTGAGCGCCCCTTCCAGCCCCAGATGTTGCAGGAACCACTGCGCCACGCCGTCGCGCGCCAGCAGGAGCGTCCAGGCGTAGGCTTTGACGATATAGCTCGCCCACATCGGCAGCATGACGGCGATATAAAAAAACGCCTTCAGCGAGCCGCGCGTATAGCGCGCCATATACCAGGCCATCGGGAACGCGAGAATGGCGCAGGCGATGGAAACGGCGATCGCCATCACCAGCGTGCGCACGATGATGTCGTAATTGGCGGGGTTAAACAGCGCGCTCAGGTTGGCGAGCGTTAAATCCGGCGTCACCGACATCGTAAAGTCGTCGAAGGTGTAAAAACCTTGCCACAGCAGCGTCAGCAGCGAGCCGAGATAGATAATGCCGAACCACATCAGCGGCGGCAGCAGTAACAGAAATAACCATAAATTTGGACGCCGCCAGAGCAGCGCCGCCGCGCGTCGCAGCGGGCCACTGGCGCGTGCAGGGGGCGAAAGCGTCATGTCCATCTCACCCCTCTCCATGCAGCCGGATCATGGCGGCGCGCGCCCAGGAGGCGGTCACCGCCTGGCCTGCCCGCGGCAGCGCCGCATCGGCGACCGGCGAGGGATTCGCCTGGCTCACCAGCAGTTTTTCGCCGCTCTCCAGCATCAGTTCTATGCGCGTGGCCGCGCCCTGGAACTGCACCGCCTGCACCGTGCCGCGGACATGAATATCGCCAGGCTCGTTAAGCCGGATATGCTCAGGGCGCAGCGAAAACGTACCCGGCTCACCGCCGAGTTCGCGCATCATGGCGTCGCTCAGCACATTGGCGGTGCCGACGAAGCCCGCGACAAACGGCGTGCGCGGACGCATATAGAGCTCGCGCGGCGCGTCTACCTGCTCGATTCGCCCGTTGTTAAACACCGCCACCCGGTCGGACATCGACAGCGCTTCGCCCTGATCGTGCGTGACAAACACAAACGTAATGCCGAGCGAGCGTTGCAGATTTTTCAGCTCCACCTGCATCTGCTCGCGCAGTTTGAGATCGAGCGCGCCGAGCGGTTCGTCGAGCAGCAGCACGCGCGGCTGATTCACCAGCGCACGGGCGATGGCGACGCGCTGGCGCTGACCGCCGGAGAGCTGCGACGGTTTGCGCGCATGGGTAAAGCCGAGCGCCACCCGCTCCAGCGCCTCGCGGGCGCGGGTAAGCCGCGTTTTTTTATCGACGCCTTTCACCATCAGCCCATAGGCGACGTTCTCCAGCACCGACATATGCGGAAACAGCGCGTAGTCCTGAAAGACCGTGTTAACGTCGCGCTCCCACGGCGGCAGCTCGCTGGCCTCCCGGCCAAACAGGCGAATCGCGCCGTCGCTCAGTTGCTCGAAGCCCGCAATCATCCGCAGACAGGTGGTTTTGCCGGAGCCGGACGGCCCCAGCATAGAGAAAAACTCCCCGTCTTCGATGGTCATGCTGACGTTATCGACCGCGCGCACGTCGCCGTAGCGCCGCGAGACCTGCTGAAACTCTACTGCGTAAGCCATACGTCCCCCGCACTTAGCGCCCGCCCATGATGGCGATGTAATCCTGGGTCCAGCGGCTGTAGGGCACATATTTCCCGCCCTGCGACACCGGGGTTTTCCAGAAGGCGATTTTGTCGAAGAAGGTAAAGCCGTTGGTTTCGCAGCCCTTCTCGCCGAGCAATGTGCTGGCCTTGCAGCCTTCCGGCACCGCCGGGAGCGAGCCAAACCAGGCGGCGACGTCGCCCTGCACTTTCGGCGTCAGCGACCAGTTCATCCACTGATAGGCGCAGTTGGGGTGTTTCGCGTCGGCGTGCAGCATGGTGGTGTCGGCCCAGCCGGTCACGCCCTCTTTCGGGAAGACGGTGGCGATGGGCTGGCCTTCGTTTTTCAGCGCGTTGGCCTGATACGGCCAGGCGCTCGCGGCCACGACGCCCTCGTTTTTGAAATCGCTCATCTGTACCGTGGTGTCGTGCCAGTAACGGTGAATAAGCTGATGCTGGTCACGCAGCACTTTCAGCACCGCGCCATACTGCGCCTCGGTAAGCTGGTAAGGATCGGTGATGCCGAGCTCCGGCTGGGTCGCTTTAACGTAGAGCGCCGCGTCGGCGATATAAATCGGCCCGTCGTAGGCCTGCACGCGGCCCTGGTTTGATTTGCCGTCCGCCAGCGCCTGCTTCACAAACAGCACCGCCCAGCTGTCCGGCGGCGTCGGGAACGCTTTGGTGTTGTACATCAGCAGGTTGGGTCCCCACTGGTACGGCGTGCCGTAGACTTTACCGTCGAGGTTGAACCATTCGCCCTTCACGAGGCGTGGGTCGACATTTTTCCAGTTCGCAATGAGCGCGGTGTTAATCGGCTGCACGCGTTTGCCCATGATGAGGCGCAGCGAGGCGTCGCCGGAGGCGGTGACCAGATCGTAACCGCCTTTCGCCATCAGGCTGACCATTTCATCTGACGTGGCGGCGGTTTTGACATTGACGGCGCAGCCGGTCGATTTTTCGAATTCGGTTACCCAGTCATAGGCTTTATCCGTCTGGCCGCGTTCGATATAGCCCGGCCACGCGATGATATCGAGGCGGCCTTCCCCCTGGCCGAGTGCTGAAGGCGGCTCGGCGGCGCTGACGATGCCGGTCGTCAGGCACAGCGCGGCGGCCGCGCTAAGCGCGAAGGATTTGGTCATGGTCAATACTCCTGTCTGAATGATGAGTCGGCCGCCGTGCCGTAAAAATATCTCCCAAAATAACCATATACAGGCACGGATAAACGCGCCTGCGGGCGCTGGCGGAATTTATTCAGGTTGTGACAAACCGCGCACTCTTTATTGTTTCGGTGCTTAAGTTGCATAAATCTGGCAGCGGTTTTTCACAGTGTAGACAGGCGCTTAGCGATGTGAAGCGTTTTGCGTTAACTATTATGATTTCCTATGCCCCACAGGAAATACGATTCACAGAAATAATCCCTCTGGAATAAGCCCTGCTCAGCCATGGTTTTTTATTTCGGCAATAACCTTTTCTTTATTTGAGAATATAAACGCGCAAAAAAGACGGCTTATTTTGCGCGTTTAATTTCGCATTGCGGCGAGGTCGCCATCGCCTCGCGGATAAGCTGCGCGAGCGTTTTAACCGCCTGCTCTTCACGCTCGCCCCATGCCCAGGAGGCGTTAAAGCGAAAATAGTTATGCCAGAGCGCGCTGGTGGTGAACATTTTCCCCGGCGCGATGCTTATCTGGTGCGCCAGCGCGCGCTCGTGCAGCTTGCCTGCGTCGAGCGACGTGGGAAGTTCTACCCACAGAAAATAGCCGCTCTCGCTGCGATGAATTTTGACCGCCTGCGGAAAGTGCCGGCGCAGCGACTGCCATGCCGCCTGTTTGCGCTCCGCCAGCAGGCGGCGCAGTCGTCGCAGGTGAGTGTCGTAGCGCCGGGTGGCGAGATAATCCACCAGCGCCATTTGCATCGGCGAGCTGGTAGAAACGGTGCTCATCAGCTGTAGCTGCTGGATACGTTGCGCATGGCGCCCCGCCGCTACCCAGCCGATGCGAAAACCCGCCACCAGACATTTAGAGAAGGAAGAACAGTGCAGCGTCAGCCCCTGGTCGTCCCAGGCTTTCACCGGCAGCGGTTTTTCGCGCCCGTAATAAAGCTCGCTATAGACATCATCTTCAATCAGCACCACGTTGTAGCGCGAAAGCAGCGCCATCAGCTGCTGCTTTTTCTGCGCGCTCAGCGTAAAGCCGAGCGGGTTCTGGGCGTTGCTCATCAGCCAGCAGGCTTTGACCGGGTATTCCTGAAGCGCCTTTTCCAGCGCCGCGAGATCGATCCCCTGCACCGCGTCGGTGGCGACAGACAACGCTTTGAGCCGTAAGCGCTCCAGCGCCTGAAGCGCGCCGTAAAAACAGGGGTTTTCGACAATCACCCAGTCTCCCGGCTCGGTCACCGCCTGGAGACTCAGATTTAACGCCTCAAGCGCGCCTGCGGTGATGACGATTTCATCCGGCGACACATTCATCCCCTGCATGGCGTAACGCCGGGCGATGGCGTTACGCAGCGCCTCATTGCCCGGCGGCAGGTTCTCAATCACGCTCATGGCATTGGCCGAGCGGCTGACGCTTGAGAGCGAGCGGTTGAGCTGCGCCAGGGGAAAAAGCCGTGGGTCGGGAAACGCGGAGCCGAACGGCACCACGGCGGCATTCGTACTCGCCTGGAGCACGTCAAAGATATAGGTGTTGATATCCACTTGCTCGTCGCGCGTGACCTGTTCGACAGCCTGCGGCGCGCGCGGCGTTGGTTTCGGGGCCACGTAGTAGCCAGACTGCGGGCGGGCCACGATGATCCCCTGGCTTTCCAGCGTCTGATAGGCGTGGCTCACGGTCATAAAACTCATGCCGCTGCTGACCACCTGCTCGCGCAGCGACGGCAGCCGGTCGCCGGGGTGCCACACCCCGAGGGCAATCTGATCGGTAATCTGCTGAGCCAGCCGCTGATATTTTTTCATCGCACCTCGCGGCATCCGGCCGCTTTCACAAGGGGTTAACGCAAAGCGCGTATCATCGTGCCGTCTGGTTAGATCAGGCAAGCGAAATCGCAACTTTTTATTTAACTGTTATAGTCAAATAACGTTTTTCTGTTTCTGCACGTTCGTGCTGCTCCTGATTACCATGATCGCGGACAACGATATGTCATGAGGTTTGCATGTTTGGTTTAGATGCGTTTCATCTGGCAAGGATTCAGTTCGCCTTTACTGTTTCTTTCCACATTATTTTCCCCGCTATCACTATCGGTCTCGCCAGTTATCTGGCGGTGCTGGAAGGGCTGTGGGTGAAAACAAAAAACCCGGTATGGCGCTCGCTGTACCATTTTTGGTCAAAAATCTTCGCCGTTAACTTCGGGATGGGCGTGGTCTCAGGCCTGGTGATGGCCTATCAGTTCGGCACGAACTGGAGCGGCTTTTCGCAATTCGCGGGCAGCATTACCGGCCCGCTGCTGACCTACGAAGTGCTGACCGCGTTCTTCCTGGAAGCCGGTTTCCTCGGCGTGATGCTGTTTGGCTGGAACAAAGTCGGCCCCGGCCTGCACTTTTTCTCCACCTGCATGGTGGCGCTCGGCACGCTGATCTCGACTTTCTGGATCCTCGCCTCCAACAGCTGGATGCACACGCCGCAGGGCTTTGAGATCCACAACGGCCAGGTGGTGCCGGTGGACTGGGTGGCGGTGATTTTTAACCCCTCCTTCCCGTACCGTCTGCTGCATATGTCGATAGCGGCGTTCCTGAGCAGCGCGTTTTTTGTCGGCGCGTCTGCCGCCTGGCATCTGCTGCGCGGCAACGATACCCCCGCCATTCGCCGCATGTTCTCCATGGCGCTGTGGATGGCGCTGATTGTCGCCCCGGTTCAGGCGATGATCGGCGATATGCACGGGCTGAATACGCTTAAGCATCAGCCAGCCAAAATCGCGGCCATCGAAGGCCACTGGGAGAACCCGCCGGGCGAAGCGACGCCGCTGACGCTGTTCGGCATCCCGGATATGGATGAAGAACGCACCAAATACGCGCTGGAAGTGCCGAAACTCGGCAGCCTTATTCTGACCCACAGCCTTGATAAACAGGTACCGGCGCTCAAAGAGTTTCCGAAAGACGAACGCCCGAACTCCACTATCGTGTTCTGGTCGTTCCGCATCATGGTGGCGATGGGGCTGCTGATGATCCTGCTGGGCGTGGTGAGCGTCTGGCTGCGCTATAAGCACCGGCTCTATACCTCGCGACCCTTCCTCCACTTTGCGCTCTGGATGGGCCCCGCCGGGCTGATTGCTATCCTCGCGGGCTGGGTGACGACCGAAGTAGGCCGCCAGCCGTGGGTAGTGTACGGGTTGCAGCGCACCCGCGATGCGGTCTCCGGCCACGGCGATTTACAGATGAGCCTGAGCCTCATCGCCTTTATCGTGGTCTACACCTCGGTCTTCGGCGTCGGCTATAGCTACATGATCCGACTGATTAAAAAAGGGCCGCAGCCGCTGGACGATATCCCCTCCAGCACCGACGGCAGGCCAGCGCGTCCGCTTTCTGCGGCGGGCGAATCTCTTGATAGCGCAGAGGAGAAAGCATAATGGGCATCGATCTCTCCATCATCTGGTTCGTTATCATCGTCTTCGCCACGCTGATGTATATCGTGATGGACGGCTTTGATCTCGGCATCGGCATTCTGTTCCCGTTTGTGCGCGACGGCCACGACCGCGATGTAATGGTTAACAGCGTCGCCCCCGTGTGGGACGGCAACGAAACCTGGCTGGTACTGGGCGGCGCGGGCCTGTTCGGCGCGTTTCCGCTGGCCTATGCGGTGATTATCGACGCGCTGACCATTCCGCTGACGCTGATGCTGATTGGCCTTATCTTTCGCGGCGTGGCGTTTGAATTCCGCTTTAAGGCGACGCCCGCCCACCGGCCTTTCTGGGATAAGGCGTTTCTGAGCGGCTCGATCCTCGCCACCTTCTGCCAGGGCGTTGTGGTGGGCGCGGTGATTAACGGCTTTAAAGTTACCGGCCGCACCTTCAGCGGCTCGGCGCTCGACTGGCTGACGCCGTTCAACCTCTTCTGCGGCGTGGGCCTGGTGGTCGCCTATGCGCTGCTCGGCGCGAGCTGGATTGTGATGAAGAGTGAAAACCAGCTGCACCATAATATGCGTCGCCTGGCGCGCTCGCTGCTGCTGGCGCTGCTGGCGGTGATCGTCATCATCAGCGCCTGGACGCCGCTCGCGCATCAGGCGGTGTCCGAGCGCTGGTTTACGCTGCCGAACCTCTGGTTCCTGCTGCCGGTCCCGGTGCTGGTGGCGCTGTTCAGCGTCTGGCTGTGGCGCAAACTGGCGGACACACAGAGCCACACGCTGCCGTTCGTGCTTACCCTGGGGCTGATTTTCTTAGGCTTCAGTGGGCTCGGCATCAGTATCTGGCCGAATATCATTCCGCCTGATATCACGCTCTGGGAGGCCGCCGCGCCGCCTGCAAGCCAGGGCTTTATGCTGGTGGGCGCCCTGCTGATTATCCCGATAATTCTGGTGTACACCTTCTGGAGCTATTACGTGTTCCGCGGCAAAGTTCAGCATGGGGAGGGCTATCACTGATGGAACATCACGATTCGCCGCGCTGGAAAAAGCTGATGTGGCTGGTGGTAATCTGGGCAGCCAGCGTCCTGGCGCTCGGCGTGGTCAGCATGATGTTGCGCCTGCTGATGAGCGCCGCCGGCTTAAAAGCGCATTAATCTCTCTTCGGGCCAGCCTTCGCGCTGGCCCTGTTTTTTACTTCCCCCGCCACGTTTAACTCAGGTTGATTGATCAACCGCTGAACTCCCGATACAATTAAACAATCCATCCAGACGGATTGTTTAATAATGAGCCAGGCACACCATCGTTCTAAATCACCAGAGGCGCTGCGCCAGACCTTGCTGGAGTGCGCCGTCCAGGTTATCGCCGAGCAAGGCCTGACGGGCCTTACGCAGGAAAAAGTCATCCGCCGCGCAGGTATCAGCAAAGGCGGTTTACAGCACCACTTCCCTACCCGCCAGGCGCTGGTGGATGGCGTGATGCAGCATCTTCAGCACATGCTGCTGGAGGAGATCCAGACGTTAATGGCGCAGGATCCAAACCCGAACGGCCGCGCCACCCGCGCCTACATTCATACCTGTGTCAGAAAAATGCCCGACAGTGAGCAGGCGATGAACCGCGCGCTGATGACGGCGATTTTTGCCGATCCGGCGCTTCAGCAGCGCTGGGGCGTCTTTTTACGGGACGCCCTGCCGCGTGACGACGACCTCGCGTCGCCTGAGCAGGCGCGGCGTCGGCTACTCTGCCGCATGACGGCAGACGGGCTCTGGTTCGCCGCGCTGTGTGGCGACCACACGGTGCCGCCTGACGATCGGGCGGCGTTAATCGAAACCTTACTGGCAATGACGGAGTGACGTTATGACCTGGCTGCTGCTCTCTGTGGCGATTGTGTGTGAAGTGATTGGGACGACCTTTCTGAAACTTTCCGAAGGCTTCAGCCGCCTGCTGCCGACGCTGGTGACGGCGGTTTGTTACGGCATTGCCTTCTGGTGTTTAAGCGTCACCATGCGCACCATCCCGACCGGCATTATTTACGCCATCTGGTCCGGCGTTGGCATCGTGCTGATTGGCGTGGTCGGCTGGATCTTCCTCGGTCAAAAGCTCGATCTGCCCGCCATGCTCGGCATGGGGCTGATTATCGCAGGCGTCATCGTGATAAACCTCTTTTCCCGCGCGGTCGCGCATTAATCTCCTGCCGGGACTCGCGCCCGGCTATCGCTTTTTCTTATTGTTCTCTCACGGCCAGGCCTGGGCTTATTGATTTCCGAACCTAAGGATAATCCTAAGCACTAAAAATATATTGTCAGGCCGCCATCACATATAGGCACAATATTATTATGCCTATAAACGCAGCGGCAAAATAATAGCTGCAAACATAACCGCGACTATTTCCAAAAATTATAATCACCACCAGAAATAATTACTTAAAAACGCGAATTTTCATTCGAAATAGCGGTATGTAATTTTTTGTCATTTATATGGATGAGATGCGGCACTTATAAAATATAAAAAGCGCGCCACATCGCACCGGGTATTCCTCCGCTACCTTATGCTCACCCTGGCTTTCAGGTATTTCATTCAACGAGGTTTATCATGGTGCAGCAATCAGCAGTGCTGGATAAAGTGACGCCTGCCCAGGACCGCCTGACGGTCCGGGAGAAATTAGGTTTCGGATTTGGTGATGCGGCCTGCAATATGAGCTGGGGCCCGGTAACCATGTTTTTAACCTGGTTTTATACCGATATATTTGGCTTAAACGCCGCGCTGATCGCCACCATGTTTTTAGTGGTGCGTCTGCTGGATGCGTTTATTGACCCGCTGATCGGCGCGCTGGCTGACCGTTATCCCACCCGCCACGGCCGTTTTCGTCCGTGGATCCTCTACGGATGCGTGCCTTTTTGCGCCATCTGTATTTTCGCGTTTTATACGCCCGATTTAAGCACGGGCGCCAAAGAGATTTACGCCTTCGTCACCTATTTACTGCTCTCCGTACTCTACAGCACCGTGAATATTCCTTACTGCTCGCTCGGCAGCGTGATTACCGCAAACCCGGTTGACCGCGTGGCCTGCCAGTCTTACCGGTTCACGATGGCTAACAGCGCCGTGCTGCTCTGCTCGCTGACGCTACTGCCGCTGGTGGATTACCTCGGCGGCGGCAATCAGCAGAAAGGCTTTTTTATTACCAACGCGATGTTCTCGGTCATCGGCCTGTGTCTGTTTTTACTCTGCTTTTTTAATACCCGCGAGCGCGTTATCCCCCAGCGCGAAAAACAGGAAAATATTGTCCGCAATTTCCGCTCGGCCTTTAAAAATGATCAGTGGTTGATGGTGGTCGCCGGGATGTTTATTGGCTGTATTCCGGCGTTTGTCTGCGGCGGCGCCACTATCTATTTCACCAAATATTTAATGCACCTCGATAACACCATGACGACGCTGTTTATCAGTATTGGCGTGGTCGCCTGCGTGCTCGGCAATCTCGCGACGAGTTTCGTCACCCGTTATATTTGCAAGGTGAAACTGTATATCGCGGTGGGCTTTATTACGGCTGCCATTTCCGTCGTGATTTATTTTGTTGACCCGCAAAATGTGATGCTGATCTTTATTCTGAATACCCTGCGCGCGTGGATTGGGGCGATTACCGTTCCGGTATTCTGGTCGTTTATCGCCGATGCCGACGATTACGGCGAGTGGAAACTGAAAAAACGCATGTCCGGTATTTACGCCTCCGGCAACCTGTTTGCGCTGAAAGTCAGCCTGGCTATTGGCGGCGCTATCACCGCGCTGGTGCTTTCCGCCACGCATTATGTCCCGGAAGCCGCCGTGCAGTCTCCGGCCACCCAACAGGCCATTATGATGCTGATTACCTTTATTCCGGCTATCGGCGGCGTACTGACTTCCATCATATTCCTGTTTTATAAGCTCGACAAAAAGACGATGCAGAAAATTCAGGACGACCTGAGCGTCGGCAAATATGCCAGCGATGCCGCCCTTCGTTAATAAGGAGACGTTATGACCACGCTTTCATTCACGCTCGACCCGCAGAACGTGATTTCCGCCATCGACCCGCGCCTGTTCGGTTCGTTCATTGAACATCTGGGCCGCGCGGTTTATACCGGCGTCTATGAGCCGGAGCACCCGCTCGCGGATGAAGACGGGTTTCGCCAGGATGTGATTGACCTCGTCAAAGGGCTGCACGTCACCACGGTGCGCTACCCTGGCGGGAATTATGTCTCCGGCTTTAACTGGCGCGACAGCATCGGGCCGAAAGAAGAGCGCCCGGTGCGCCTCGACTACGCCTGGATTAGCAAAGAGACCAACCAGTTTGGCATTGAGGAGTTTGCCCGCTGGTGCGAAAAGACCGGCGTCGAGCCGATGATTGCCGTGAACCTCGGCACCGGCACGCCGCAGGAGGCGGGCTATTTCGCCGAGTACTGCAATCACCCCGGCGGCACCACGCTCAGCGATTTGCGTATTCAGCATGGC
Source organism: Cronobacter turicensis (assembly GCF_041222865.1). Lineage (NCBI taxonomy): Bacteria > Pseudomonadati > Pseudomonadota > Gammaproteobacteria > Enterobacterales > Enterobacteriaceae > Cronobacter > Cronobacter turicensis. Next base: position 2,220,763 of record NZ_CP165997.1, read on the forward strand.
CGTCGCGAGCCGTATAACTTCCGCCTGTGGTGTCTTGGCAATGAGATGGACGGGCCGTGGCAGACCGGGCAGATGAACGCCCGCGAATATGCGCACAAAGCGCGCGAAACCGCCAAGATCCTGCGCTGTATCGACCCTAAGGCGCAGCTGGTGGCGTGCGGCAGCTCAAGCTCGGCGATGACGACCTTCCCGGAGTGGGACCGCGTCGTGCTGGAGGAGCTGTACGATTACGTCGATTTCATCTCCTGCCACCAGTATTACGAGAACGAAGGCAGCGAGACCGATTTTCTCGCCTCCTTCGTCAATATGGACAATTTCATCGAAACTATCGTCAGCACCGCCAATTACGCCAAAGCGGTGCGGCGCAGCAATAAAGAGATGATGATCTCCTTTGATGAGTGGAACGTCTGGTATCTGCGCGGCGATCCGTGGGACGCGCCGATGAAAGATCCGGCGAACCGTTTTCGCGAGGCGCCGCCGCTGCTTGAAGACCGCTACTCCTTCCTCGATGCGCTGGTGATGGGCGGCCTGCTCTGCTCGCTGCTGAACCACGCCGACCGGGTGAAAATGGCGAGCCTGGCGCAGCTGGTGAATGTGATTGCCCCGATTTTCACCGAGCCGGGCAAAGGCGCGCTCTGCCAGACGCTTTACTGGCCGTTCGAGATGGTCGCGAGCGTCAGTGACGGCGTGGTGCTGCGCCACCAGCTGCCGGTCCCGACGTTCAGCAGTAAATATGGCGACGCCCGCAGCGTTCAGTCGTCGGTCGTGTATAACGACGCGCGCGGGGAAATTTATATATTTGCCGTCAACTGTGATTTCACCACCGCCTTTGAGCTGGACATCAACCTGCCGGCCTTCAGCGACTGCCGCCTGAAGGAACACAAAGTACTGCGCAGCGACGATCTCTACGCGAAGAACACGTTCGACGATCCCAACCGCGTGCATCCGGAGATTATCGATTACCCGCACGGCAGCCTGCGCGAGAACACGCTCATGCTCTCGCCGCTGACCTGGAACCGCATCACGCTGTCGGTCGCCCGCGCGTAAGGAGAACGCCGCGCGCCCGCGCGCGTTGAAGAACCTCTGACAGGCCCGAACCGCCGTTTTCGGACGGCGGCAGGGCCGCTGTATGCCTGAAAACTGAAAACAATAAGAGAGACACGATGAAAAAGATGATGGTACTGCCCTGTGTATTCAGCCTGCTGGCGCCCTGCGCGATGGCGGAAATGAAAGTGAATACGCCGCAGGGCGATCTGAAATTCTACGGCGATGTGGAGTTTAACGTCGATGCGGCGAGCCGCACCGGACAACTTACGTCGCTGCGCACGTCTGACGATAAAGACTGGAAACCGGGCGACCACGAAAAGTGGGACGTCAATGGACGTATTCTGCTGGGTGTCGATGGCTACCGCGAGAAAAACGGCAATTTCGCCGGGTTCACGGTGCAGCCGCTCGCGGATCTGTCAGGGCATACCAATCTGGATGACGCGGCGTTTTACTTCGGCCAGCCGCAGGCCTGGAAAATCAAAGTGGGCCGTTTTGAAGCCTACGACATGTTCCCGCTCAACCAGGACACCTTTATTCAATACTCCGGCAATACCGCGAACGATATCTACGGCGACGGCTTCGGCTATGTCTATATGATGAAAGAAGGCCGCGGGCGCAGTAGCAACGGCGGCGCGGTGCAGTTCAGCGGCGAATACGGCAACTGGTACTTTGAGCTGAACAACATGGTGAAAGACGGCACCACGCTGTTTGCCGACGACACCTACCACGGCAACGCGCTGGAGAACAAAAAGAACGTCATCTATATGCGCCCGGTGATTGCGTGGCGCGACGACCACTTCTCCGCCGCCGTGGCGATGGAAACGAACGTGGTGAGCAATGCTTACGGTTATAACGACGCCCAGGGGCGTTTTCAGGATCAGTCAGACCGCACCGGCTATGGCGCGACCTTTACCTGGAACAGCCTGAAAAACGATCCGGACGACGGGACGGTGATTAACCTCAACACCGCGTATATGGACGCCGATGATGAAACCGACTTCAGCGCCGGGGCCAACGTCCTGTGGCGTCATCTGGAACTCGGTTATATCTACGCGCATAACAATATTGATGATTTCAATATGACGAGCGTCGGTGAAGAAGACGGCCAGCTGAAATACCCCGGCAAATATGACATCCACACCGTGCACCTTTCATACGGCTTCACCAACGTAATGGATATGGATAACTTCAATATCTATCTCGGCGCCTACTGGTCGCAGCTGTCGCTCAAAGAGAGCGACTACGACAACGAAGGCGATAAAGACCGCTACGGCGCGCGCGTTCGTTTTAAATATTTCTTCTGACGCCCTCGCCCCTTCGCGCCCGCGGAGGGGCCAAATATATTTTCCGCATTTAGATAGCGATTTTTGTTGGTTCTCATCCCCGTCGCCCTGCGTTTTTATTACGTCGACAGACAACAAATAACAACGGACGATAAGGGACATTCACCATGCATTTTTCCATTACCGCGCGCAGCGTGGCGCTCGGCCTCGCGTTCAGCCTGATAACCGCAGCCAGCGCGGCGCCGGTGAAAGGCGGCACGCTGATTTATCTGGAGCAGCAGGCGCACACCACGCTCTACCCGCCCGCGGGCGGCTTTTATCCCAACGGCGGCATCCTGAACCAGATAACCGATAAGCTCACCTGGCAGAACCCGAAAACGCTGGAGATAGAACCATGGATAGCGCAGTCGTGGAGCAGTAACGCGGATAAAACCGAATACACCTTTAAAATCCGCCCAAACGTGACGTTCTCTGACGGCACGCCGCTTGACGCAACTGCCGTGGCGAAAAACTTCGATACGTATGGGCTTGGCAATAAAGCGCTGCGCCTGCCGGTCTCCGAGGTCATCAATAACTACCAGCGCAGCGAAGTCGTCGATCCGCTGACGGTGAAGTTTTACTTCAGCAAACCCTCGCCCGGCTTTTTGCAGGGAACGTCGGCGATTGGCTCCGGGCTGGTGTCGCTCAGTACGCTCGCGCGCAATCTTGATGAGCTTGGCGACGCGCGCCATATCATCGGCTCCGGCCCGTTTGTGGTGCAGAGCGAGACGCTGGGCCGTGAGGTGAATCTTACCGCGCGCAAGGATTACCAGTGGGGCCCGCAGAACAGCGCGCAGCAGGGCCCGGCGAATCTTGATGGCATCAAAATCGTAGTGACGCCGGAGGACAGCGTGCGCATCGGCGCGCTGCTGGCAGGCCAGGCGGACGCCATTCGCCAGGTGCAGGCCTATGATGAAAAACAGGCGGCGGATCAGCAGTTCCCGGTCTATGCCGCGCCGACCCGCGGCGTCAATGACAGTATCGCCTTTCGACCCGCCAACCCGCTGGTGGCCGATCTGAAAGTGCGTCAGGCGCTGCTCCATGCGACCAACGCGCGCCAGATTGTCGACACGCTGTTTTCGCCGAACTATCCGGTCGCCACCTCTGTGGTGGCGAAAAGCGCGCCCGGCTACCGCGATTTAAGCGCCAGACTGACCTTCGATCCGACGCTTGCGAACCGTCTGCTGGACGAGGCGGGCTGGCAAAAAGGCGCGAACGGCATCCGGGCCAAAGCGGGACAGCCGCTGAGCCTGACGGTCTATGAATCGCTGCCGCAGCCGCAGAATAAAGAGGTGCTGCAACTGGTGGCGCAGCAGTGGAGACAGGTGGGCGTCCAACTCAACGTGCGGGCGGGCGACGCGGGCACCAAAGCGCAGGACAGCCTCGATCCGGCCAAAACCCCCGTGAATGTGGTGGAAGTGGGCCGCGCCGATCCGGACGTCATCAAAAGCCAGTTTCATCCGTTGAACCGCGACGCGCTGTTGCAAAAAGGCGGCCTGAGCCAGAAAACCGACTTTATCGACGACAAACTCAATGCGTTGCTCACCACCATCGCCTCGGAAGTCGACCCGCAAAAACGCCTCGCGGCGGCAGGCGACGCGCAGACGTATCTCATCGATAACGCTTATATCATTCCGATCTTTGAAGAGCCGCAGGTTTACGCCGCCGCGCCGTGGGTGAAAAACCTCGCGTTCGAGGCGGTAGGCCGTCCGAGCTTTTACGGCGCCTGGCTGGAGAAACACTGATGGACGGGCGTTATCTCGGCGCGCGCGTCGGTCAGGCGCTGCTGGTGCTGTGGGCCAGCTTTACGGTCTCGTTCGTACTGCTGCAACTGCTGCCGGGCGATGCGATCGCCATTAAGTTTCAGAACCCGGAGCTGGGGTTAAACGCCGCCCAGATAGCGCAAATGCGCACCGCCTATGGCGCCGACGCGCCGCTGTGGCGGCAATACCTGGAAAGCCTCGGCGGCGCGGTGCGCGGCGATTTCGGCTTTTCACTCCAGGCGGGCGTGCCGGTGAGTGCCCTGCTCGCCGCCAGCCTCCCCGCCACGCTGCGCCTCGCCGCGCTCGGGTTTACGCTGGCGCTGGTTATTGCCGTCCTGCTCGCCGCGCTCTCCACGCTTAGCCACGCACGCGTGCTGCGCCGGACGTTCGCGGCGCTGCCGTCGCTGTTTGTCGCGGTGCCGACGTTCTGGCTCGGGATCACGCTCATTCAGCTCTTTTCTTTCCAGTTGCGGCTGATCCCGGTGATAAATCCAGGGTTCTGGGAGGGACTGATATTGCCGGTGATGACGCTTGCGGTGCCGATCAGCGCCCCGCTGGCGCAACTGTTGATTCGCAATATTGACGTCGTTATGCACCAGCCGTTTGTCACCGTCGCGCGCGCCAAAGGCGCCAGCCACCGCGGTGTGCTGTGGCGTCACGTGGCGCGCAACGCCCTGCTGCCGGTGCTGACCGTCGCGGGCCTGCTGCTGGGTGAACTCATCGCAGGCGCGCTGGTGACGGAAACCGTGTTTGGCTTAAATGGACTCGGACAACTGACCCGCGACGCGGTGAACAATCAGGATCTGGCCGTGTTACAGGCCATCGTACTGGTGGCGGCGCTCGGGTTTGTTCTCATCAATCTGCTGGTGGATCTACTTTATCCGCTGCTCGATCCCCGGCTGTCACTGTCGCGGAGGGCCGCCTGATGACCACGCTCGATCTCACTCCTGTCAGGGCGCGCCGCGGGCGTTTTTTGCGGCGTCCGCCTCTGCCGCCAGGGCTGACGCTCGCCTGGCTCACGCTGTTGCTGACCGCGCTGTGGGCGCTGTTTCCGTCGCTTTTCACCGCGTTTGATCCGCTCACCGGCACGCCGGGCGCGCAGCGCCTGCCGCCGGGAAGCGAACACTGGCTCGGCACCGATCAACTGGGGCGCGATCTTTACGCCCGGCTGGTCTGGGGCGCGTCGCATACGCTCAGCGGCGCGCTGGTGGCCGTCGCGCTGGGGCTTGGCGCAGGCACGCTGTATGGCGTCGTCGCCGGTGCCGCGGGCGGGCGCACCGAACAGTGGCTGATGCGGCTGGTGGATGTGTTGCTCGCGATCCCCGGCCTGCTGCTGGCGCTGTGCGTCATTATTCTGCTCGGTTTTGGCACGGTGAACGCCGCGCTGGCGGTGGGCATTACCTCGGTGGCGAGCTTTGCGCGTCTTGCCCGCGCTGAAGTCGTCCGGGTGCGGCATACCGATTATGTCGAGGCGGCGATCGCCTGTGGCGGCACCTTCTTCAGCACGCTGTGGCGCCATATTTTGCCCAATTCTCTGACCTCGGTGCTGGCTTACGCCGCGCTCCAGTTCGGCAACGCCATTCTTGCGCTCTCCACCCTGAGCTTTCTCGGCTACGGCACGCCGCCGCCCACGCCGGAATGGGGATTGCTCATTGCCGAAGGGCGCAACTATCTCTCGACCGCCTGGTGGCTCACCACCTTCCCCGGCCTTGCGGCAATCGCCGTGGTGCTGGCCGCTAATACCCTCAGCCACTATTACACCCGGAGAGCATGATGAGCGAACCCGTCCTGGATGTACGCACTCTGAGCCTCGGCTGGCGTCACGGGCGCGACGTGCGCCGCGTGGTCCATAACGTCTCTTTTTCCGTCGCCCCCGGCGAAGTGCTGGCGATTGTCGGCGAATCCGGCTCCGGCAAAACCACACTCGCGCAGACAATTATCGGGCTTGCGGGCGAAAACGGCGTGTGGCTGGGCGGGGATATCCGCCTGAACGGCGAAACGATTACCCACGCGAGCGAGCGACGGATGAACGCCCTGCGCGGCAAAGTTATCAGCCTGGTGCCGCAGGACCCCGGCAGTTCGCTGAACCCGGTGAAAACCATCGGCGAACAGGTTGCCGAAGTCTTACAGCTTCACACCGGGCTGGGGCGACGCGCGCGCGACGCAGAAGTGGTGGCGCTGCTTGCGCGCGTCGGCCTCAGCGAACCGGCGTTGCGGGCGAAGCAGTATCCGCACCAGCTCTCCGGCGGCATGAAGCAGCGGGTGCTGATCGCCATTGCGCTGACGCTGAAGCCCGCGCTTATCATCGCCGATGAGCCCACCAGCGCGCTGGACGTCACGGTGCAGGCGCGCATTCTCGATCTGCTGGATGAACTGCGCCGCGACGCCGGCACCGCCGTGCTGTTTATTACGCACGATCTGGCGCTGGCCGCCTCCCGCGCCGATCGCCTGCTGGTGTTTCGTCACGGCGAAATTCAGGAACTGGGGAGCGCGGCGCAAATTACCCACGCGCCGCGCGCGGCCTATACCCGGCAGCTCTTTGCCGACGCCCCGGCGTTTGCCGACAGCTTTCGGACGCGGCCAGCGCTGAATGGCCCGCCAGCGGCGGAGATCCGCGCGCTGACGCAGCGCTTCACGCTGGGCGGCCATACGCTGACCGCGCTGGACGCGGTAAACCTGACGCTTGAGCGCGGCCTTACCCATGCGCTGGTAGGCGAATCCGGCAGCGGCAAGACCACGCTGGCGCGCATTTTGCTCGGCTTTCAGACGCCGGTCAGCGGCACGGTGACGGTTAATGGCACCGAGTACGCCACGCTCAGCCGCGAAGCGCGCCGCCCGCTGCGCCAGACGATCCAGATGGTCTGGCAGAACCCGTTTTCGTCGCTCGATCCGCGCCAGAGTCTGTTCTCGATTATCGAAGAACCGCTTCGCAATTTTACCCGCCTCTCCCGCGCGGAACGGCGCGAGAAAGTCTATGACATGGCCGCGCGCGTCGCGCTGGCCCCTGCGCTGCTGGCGCACAAGCCGCATCAGCTCTCCGGCGGCCAGCGTCAGCGCGTGGCGATTGCGCGGGCGCTGATCGCGGCCCCGCAAATCGTCATCCTTGATGAGGCGACGTCAGCGCTGGATGTCACCGTGCAGGCGCAAATCCTGACGCTGCTTGAAACATTGCAGGATGAGCTCGGCCTCACCTACCTGTTTATCTCCCACGATCTGGCGACCGTGCGCCGCTTCGCGCATCAGGTCTCGGTGCTGCGCGCCGGTAAGCTTGTGGAGCACGGCGATGTCGCCTCCGTGTTCCACGCGCCGCAGAGCGATTACACGCGCCAGTTACTGGACGCCATTCCGGCGCCCCGCCCGTTTAATAAGGATGTCGCATGACAATAAAACGTTTAGGTTTTTTCACCCGCCTGCTGGACCGCGTCAGCGCGGCCGAGCGCTACCGCCTCGCCACCGAGCAGATCCTGCACGCCGAGCGCTGCGGTTTTGACACCGCCTGGGTGGCGCAGCACCACTTTCATGAAGCGGAAGGCGGGCTGCCCTCGCCACTACTATTTTTAGCGCACGTGGCGGCGCAGACCCGGCGCATCCGGCTCGGCACGGGGATCATTACGCTGCCGATGGAGTCGCCGTTGCGCGTGGCGGAAGACGCCGCCGTGCTTGATCTGCTCAGCGACGGGCGCGTCGAACTGGGGCTGGGCTCTGGCGGCACGCCCTCTTCATTTCCGCCGTTCGGGCTGCGAAGCGAGGCGCGCGGCGAGGCCTATGGCCGCCATCTGGCGCTGCTGCGCGCAGCGCTGAACGATGAGCCGCTGGCGGGCACTGATAATCATCTCTACCCGACCGCGCGCGGGTTACGTCAGCGGCTCTGGCAGGCGACTTTCTCGGTGGACGGCGGCGCGCGCGCCGGGCGCGACGGTGACGGCCTGATGCTGTCACGCACCCAGCCGCGCCCGCCGGGCAAGCCGGATATGCCGCTGGACGCGTTGCAAAACCCGATTATCGACGCCTATCTCGACGCGCTGCCCGCTGGCGTCGCGCCGCGCATTATGGCCTCGCGCACCGCGTTTGTGACGGACAGCAGCGACGATGCCCGCCGCTTCGCGCAAACGGGGCTTGCGGCCCAGGCGGAGCAGTTCCGCGCCCAGGGCCACCGGCTCGCGGGCGAAACGCTGGAAGACTATATCGCCGCCTTCGATGTGCATCTCGGCACGCCGCAGGAAACGCTCGCCACGCTATCAGCCGATACGGCGCTGGCGCGCGCCACCGATCTGTCGTTCCAGGTGCACTCCATCGATCCGCCGCACCCGTTTATTCTGCGCTCCATCTCGCTGCTGGCGCAGCAGGTGGCGCCCGCGCTGGGCTGGAAACAGGGCGCACCGTTCGCTGATGTCATCTCCCTTAACCCGATCAAGGAAACTTTATGACCCGCTCGCCCGATCTTCTCGATACCCTGGCGGATATCGCCCCTGGCTCCCCGCTGGCACTGGCGCGCGCCACCCGCGACGCCGCGACGCTGAACATTGTCCGCAGCCACGAGGCGCTGTTTAGCGGCGCAAGCGATCTCACCCGCGCGGAGCGCCTGCATCTCGCCCGCGAGGTGGCGCGCTGGCATGAGGATGAGGCGCTGTACGCGCACTATTCGGCGGCGGTGGAAAACGAACCGGCACCAGCAGCGCGTCTCTCCGCTGCCCTCGGTCATGCGGAGATCCTGGCGTTTCGCCCGGTACAGGCGACCGCGCAGGCGATAACGGCGCTGACGGAAGCCGGATTCAGTGAAGAAGCCATTGTGACGCTCGCCCAGGTGGCGGCGTTTGTGAGTTTTCAAAGCCGCCTGCTTCGCGGCTACAGGTTGATTAACGGCGGGCGCGTGGCGGGCGAGACGGCCATACCGCCCGCAGGCCGCTGGCATACCACGGCCACCACGCAGCGCGGTCAACCCGCCCCGACCGCCTTTACACAGGCTGAACTGGACTGGGAGCCGTGGCTTGCGCCGAAAGCGCTCGCCGCGTTCAGCCCCGACGAGCAGGAGACGCTGCACCGTTTCGGGCATCAGGATTCCGGGTATTTCCGCCTGCTGGCTCGTAACCTGCCCGCGCTGGAAGCCCGGACGCTGACGGATAAAGGGATTTTCTATACGCCGGGCGGGCTGGCGCGAGCGGAGCGGGAGCTGGCGGCGACGGTCGCGAGCAAAGTGAATGGCTGCATTTACTGCGCCTCGGTGCATGCCCGTAAGGCGAGTCAGCTGTCGAAAGATAACGACGCGGTGCAACGTTTGCTGGAAGTGGCGCCGGGTGGAAGCCTGAGCGCCGGGCAGTCAGCCCGCTGGCAGGCGATTATCGATTTCAGCGCCGCGCTGTCGGCCACTCCCGCCTCGGCAGGGGCGGCGCACGTGGCGGCGCTTCGGGAACAGGGGTTGACCGACCTGGAGCTGCTGGATCTGGTGCAGGCCACCGCCTTTTTCGCCTGGGCGAACCGCCTGATGCTGACGCTCGGCGAGCCTTTTGTGCCAGCCTGATCTGGCGCCGGGCGTCAGTGCGACCGGCTACTGCGCGTTAAACGGGCTGTGGTGATGCAACACAGCGTCGATAACCTGCAGCGCGCCGCTCTGGTTGTTGGAGCCGGTCGCAAAGCGCGCCGTCTCTTTCACCTCCGCCGCCGCGTTCTCCATCGCAAAGGAATAGGTCGCCAGACGCAGCATTTCGAGATCGTTGGCGCTGTCGCCCACCGCCACGCAGGCTTCCGGCGAGATATTCCAGCGCGCCATCAGGCGCTCAAGCCCGCTGGCTTTGTGCGATCCGGGGATAATCAGATCGACAAACCCGTAGCCGCTGGTGACGGGCTTGACGACGCCTTCCAGCTCGTTATGCAGGTTCTCAATCAGCGCCGGGATCTGGTTATCCGGCAGGTTGAGGGAAAATTTGAAGATGATGTCGTCGATATCGAGCAGGTTTTCCACCGGCTTGAGGCGATGATAGTGCTTCGACATCAGGCTGATGAACGCCTCCGGCGCGCCTGCCTGGTAATACGCGCTCGCAAGCCCGCACACCACATAGTTGAAATCGCCCTGCGCCGAGAGCGTATTCACCACCTGATGATACTGTTCGCGGGTCAGCTCGCCGTGGTGGATGCGCTCGCCATGGTCATAAACCAGCGCGCCGTTTTCGGCGACAAACGCTATCTCGTCTTTGATCTCCGGAAAGAACGAGATGAGCTGGTAATACTGGTTGCCGCTCGCCACCACAAATTTAATGCCCTGCTGCTTCAGCGCCGCATACTGCGTTGTAAACCTTTCTTTATCGTACTGTTTGTTGTCGTTAAGAAAGGTGCCGTCCATATCTACTGCGATGAGCTGAATTTTCATACTGCCTCATTTAGTCGTTACCACATAAGCGGCTCATGCTATCACTGTTTTATTCGCTTGCCATATGAGTAAAGGTGGAATCATTTTCATATGAAAGCTTCAGGTTACAGCGAATCGTCTCTGTTTAAAGATAGCGGAAACCGTAGCGCGGCTAACGGGAAGTCTCATGCAGACGTACCGGGCGATGTGTGCCCGGTGCGGATTAACGGCTGCGCTTGGCGTGGCGCTCCCAGTTCTCCTGTTTCGCCTCGGCGGATTTCTTCAGCGCCACGTAACAGGCGCCGCTGCCGCCGTGGTGGGCAAGCGCGGTGCAAAACGCCTGAACGTCATCAAGCTCGGTCAGCCAGCGCGCCAGATAGCTGCGGATCACATTGGCGTGGGCGTTATCCTCGCGCCCTTTGCCGTGAATGATAAGCAGATTGCGCAGCCCGTCGCGTTTCGCCTGGTGAATGAAAGCAAAAAGCCTCTGGCGGCATTGCTCCACCGGCTGGCGCAGCAGGTTCAGGCTCGCCTGCTGGGGATATTTACCGAGGCGCAGTTTATCCAGCACGCCCTGCTGGAGCCCCTCGCGGCGGAACTCAAGCGGCTGTTCGCGCGGGATAAGATCCAGAAAACCGGTGGTCAGCGGGTTGTCGAGCTGTAAGGTATCGATGCGCGGCGCAAGACGCGGGGCTTTCGGTTTCAGGCACGGCGCGACGTTGGCATTTTTCAGGGGTTTGACATCTTCCATGGCGTCAAGAAAGAGTGATTTGTCGTCAGGGTTCACGGTCAATCCTCCGGGACTTCGTCAGGGCGCACACTATAGCTTCCCTTTCAGAATGGCTCAATGTGCCGCGCTGCGCGCACTATTTTCTGCGGGCATTTTTCGCGCTTCGTTAAAGCGAAACGCTAACAGTAAAAATAAATCGCATATCTCCCCGATAATGACGCAGCAAACAAGGCGATGCGGGATCACATTATTCAGTTTCGCTAATGCTTCATGTTAAATATATGTGAAATAAATCACCCCTTCGCTGTGACAACGGGCATTTATGTTGCTATATATTTCTTATCCGCATGTTAAGGAATAATAAAGCGGTACCAAAGCCAGGAAGCGCTGCTGTGTGTACTGTGGGGCCTGAATATGATGTCTTCAGGCTCTATTTTTTATTTTCCAGAAAAAAGAGAGTTCGCTTTGTTTTTTCTGGGAATGCAGGCGGCGCAGCGCGAATTTGTATCCCTTATTCTGCTCCCGCAGTGACATGGGCGCGCCGTTTAGCGGCCGCTTCGGGCAACGGAATGCCCGGTTTATCCCCCCTCCGCTCCTCCTGTGGCGGTATGGCGAGCCGCTGGCCGCCATGCTATTTTGACGCCTCAACAAGGAGACCGCGAATGCTGACCTTACTGGAAGATAAAATCGATACCCCCTTAGGCCCGCTGTGGGTTATCGCCGATGAACAGTCGCGCCTGCGCGCCGTGGAATGGGAAGAACACAGCGATCGCATGGAGCAGTTGCTGGCGATTCACTACCGTTCTGAAGGCTTTCGCCGCGTGGGTTGTGAAAATCCCGGCGGGCTCTCAGACGCGCTGCGCGCGTGGTTTGCCGGCGATCTGGCGGTGATTGACACCCTGCCCACCGCTACCGGCGGCACGCCGTTTCAGCGTGAAGTGTGGCAGATGCTGCGCACGATCCCGTGCGGCCAGGTGATGCATTACGGTGAGATGGCGCAGCGGCTGGGACGTCCGGGCGCTGCCCGCGCCGTAGGGGCGGCGAACGGCTCAAACCCCATTAGTATTGTCGTGCCATGCCATCGCGTTATCGGCCGTAACGGCACGCTAACCGGGTATGCGGGCGGCGTGGCGCGTAAAGAATGGCTGTTGCGCCATGAAGGCTATTTACTGATTTAATTCAAACTGGAAAATAATGTTTTCTGGAAATTATTAAACACGTCGTAATTCAGTTGGATGGCGGTAAACGCCAGATTTGAACCAGGATCTTTTGCCTAATTGCTCATTAGCCCGATTTACCTGTACGTTCAATTTATGTTAAAATTGACTAATATCAATTAAGGCTTGAGCGAACTTATGATCCCGGAAAAGCGAATTATACGACGCATTCAGTCTGGCGGTTGTGCCATCCATTGCCAGGATTGCAGTATCAGCCAGTTGTGTATCCCTTTTACTCTGAATGAGCATGAGCTTGATCAGCTCGATAATATTATCGAGCGCAAAAAGCCCATCCAGAAAGGGCAAACGCTCTTTAAAGCGGGCGATGAATTAAAATCGCTGTACGCTATCCGTTCCGGCACGATTAAGAGCTACACCATCACCGAACAGGGCGACGAGCAGATCACTGGCTTCCACCTGGCAGGCGATCTGGTGGGCTTTGATGCTATCGGCACCGCGCATCACCCCAGCTTCGCTCAGGCGCTGGAAACCTCCATGGTTTGTGAAATCCCGTTCGAGACGCTCGACGATCTCTCCGGCAAAATGCCGAGCCTGCGCCAGCAGATGATGCGTCTGATGAGCGGCGAGATCAAAGGCGACCAGGATATGATCCTGTTGCTGTCTAAAAAGAACGCCGAGGAGCGCCTGGCGGCCTTTATTTACAATCTGTCGCGCCGTTTCGCCGAACGTGGTTTCTCGCCTCGCGAATTCCGCCTGACCATGACCCGTGGCGATATCGGCAACTACCTTGGCCTGACGGTAGAAACCATCAGCCGTCTGCTGGGCCGTTTCCAGAAGAGCGGAATGCTGGCGGTAAAAGGCAAATACATCACCATCGAAAATCACGAAATCCTGGCGGAACTCGCCGGACAATCGCGCAACGTGGCATAAGCTTTTCCTCTCCCGCCGGATCGTTAATTTTTCGTGATTTATTGATCCGGCTGGGAATTCTCTCCTGTTTCATTCACATCATATGGGTTACTCTTAAATGACAAACTGTGGGTAAGCAGTTGTAAGGAGACCCTGTATGGCAAGGTATCAAAATATGCTGGTGGCCATCGACCCCAATCAGGATGACCAACCGGCTCTACGGCGTGCAGTTTATCTACACCAGCGCATTGGCGGGCGAATCAAAGCCTTTCTGCCGATCTATGATTTTTCCTACGAAATGACCACCCTGCTGTCGCCTGATGAGCGCACCGCGATGCGCCAGGGCGTTATCAGCCAGCGCGCCGCGTGGATCCGCGAGCAGGCGAAATACTATTTAGACGCGGGCGTCCCCATTGATATCAAAGTGGTCTGGCATAACCGCCCCTTTGAAGCCATCATCCAGGAAGTGATCAGCGGCGGACACGATCTGCTGCTGAAAATGGCGCACCAGCACGACCGTCTGGAATCGGTGATTTTCACGCCGACCGACTGGCACCTGCTGCGCAAATGCCCCTGCCCGGTGTGGATGGTGAAAGACCAGCCGTGGCCGGAAGGCGGTAAAGCCGTGGTGGCGGTAAATCTCGCCAGCGAAGAGCCTTACCATACGGGCCTGAACGAGAAACTGGTGCGTGAAACGCTGCACCTGGCCGAACAGGTTAACCATACCGAAGTGCATCTGGTGGGCGCCTACCCGGCGACGCCGATTAATATCGCCATCGAACTTCCCGATTTCGACCCGAGCGTCTATAACGACGCCATTCGCGGCCAGCATCTGCTGGCGATGAAAGCCCTGCGCCAGAAATTCGGCATCGGCGAGCGCGTTACGCATGTCGAAAAAGGGCTGCCTGAAGAAGTCATCCCGGATCTGGCAGAGCATCTGCAGGCCGGGATTGTAGTGCTGGGCACCATCGGGCGCACCGGGATTTCCGCGGCGTTCCTCGGCAACACCGCCGAGCAGGTCATCGACCATCTGCGCTGCGATTTGCTGGTGATTAAGCCGGACGATTTCCAGAGCACCGTTGAGCTTGATGATGAAGAGGACGATGACGACTGAGGTCTCTCGTCTGAAGAAAACCCGCCGCCCGGCGGGTTTTTTATTACTAAAAACTAAAACGAGCGCGACAGGCGAAAAAAAACCGCCAGCAGGCTGGCGGTTCTGAACGCTGAGATGAATTACAGCGCTTTCAGGATGGCATCCACGCTCGCTTTCGCATCGCCAAACAGCATCTGCGTGTTCTCTTTGAAGAACAGCGGGTTCTGCACGCCGGCATAGCCGGTGTTCATCGAGCGTTTAAAGACGATAACGTTCTGCGCCTTCCACACTTCCAGCACCGGCATCCCGGCGATGGGGCTTTTCGGATCGTCCTGGGCGGCCGGGTTGACGGTATCGTTCGCGCCAATCACCAGCACCGTGTCGGTATCGCTGAAATCGTCGTTGATTTCATCCATCTCCAGCACGATGTCATAAGGCACTTTCGCCTCCGCCAGCAGCACGTTCATATGCCCTGGCAGACGGCCCGCCACCGGGTGAATGCCGAAACGCACCTTGATACCGCGCGCGCGCAGCTTCTCGGTGATTTCCGCCACCGGATATTGCGCCTGCGCAACCGCCATGCCGTAGCCTGGAGTGATGATCACCGACGTGGAGTTGCGCAGCATTTCTGCCGTTTCTTCCGCCGTAATTTCACGGTGTTCGCCCACTTCGTCGCTTTCACCTGTGGAGGAGCCGTCGGTGCCGAAGCCCCCGGCAATCACGCTGATAAACGAACGGTTCATCGCCTTACACATGATGTAAGAGAGGATCGCGCCTGAAGAACCCACCAGCGCGCCGGTGACGATCAGCAGATCGTTGCTCAGCATAAAGCCTGCCGCCGCAGCCGCCCAGCCAGAGTAGGAGTTCAGCATAGAGACGACCACCGGCATATCCGCGCCGCCGATAGACGCCACCAGATGCCAGCCGAACGCCAGCGCGATAACCGTCATCACGAACAGCGCGAAACCCTGCATTCCGGCGCTCTCTGTCTGCACGAAAATCAGCAGCAGAATGAAAGAAACCACCAGCGCCGCCAGGTTCAGCTTGTGACGGTTCGGCAGCATCAGCGGTTTTGAAGAGATCTTGCCGCGCAGTTTGCCAAACGCCACCACCGAGCCGGTAAAGGTCACCGCGCCGATGAAAATGCCGAGGAACACTTCGGTCAGATGGATATTCACCAGCACCGGCGCGAGACCCGGCTCATGATGCAGGTAGCTGTTAAAGCCCACCAGCACCGCCGCAAGGCCCACGAAGCTGTGCAGGATAGCCACCAGCTCCGGCATTTCGGTCATTTCAACGCGTTTAGCGAGACGAATACCGATAGCCCCGCCGATCGCCATCGCGATGATTATCCAGCCCACATTGCTGGCGTACGGCCCGAAAATAGTGGCGATCAGCGCAATCGCCATCCCCGCGATGCCGAACAGGTTGCCCTGCTGTGAGGTTTCGTGCTTCGAAAGCCCCGCCAGGCTGAAAATAAAGAGAATTGCGGCGACGATGTACGCAGCCGTAACTAATCCTCCAGACATAACTTACCCCTTAGTTCTTCCGGAACATTTTCAGCATGCGCTGAGTGACGGTGAAACCACCAAAAATATTAATGCTGGCGATGAGGATCGCGATAAAGCTAAAGAAGCTGATCCAGCCCCCGTCGCCAATCTGCAACAGCGCGCCGACGACGATAATCCCGGAGATAGCATTCGTTACCGACATCAGCGGCGTATGCAGCGCATGGGAAACGTTCCAGACGACGTAATAGCCGACCACGCAGGCGAGCGCGAAGACAGTGAAGTGGCCGAGGAACTCTTTCGGCGCCACGTTCGCCAGCCAGCCAAACAGAATAATAGCGAGCGCAATCAGCGCATATTTACGCCACGGCGACGATGGCGCAGGCGGCTCAACCGGCGCGGCTTTCGGTTTCGCGCTCGCGGCAGCCTGCGGCTGCGCGGAAACCTGAATCGGCGGCGCAGGCCAGGTCACTTCCCCTTCGCGGATTACCGTCACGCCGCGCACCACGACATCGTCGAAATCAACCACGACCGCGCCGTCTTTCTCTTTGCACAGCAGTTTCAGCAGGTTGACGAGGTTGGTGCCGTA
The DNA here is from genome assembly GCF_041222865.1 of Cronobacter turicensis. Taxonomy (NCBI): domain Bacteria; kingdom Pseudomonadati; phylum Pseudomonadota; class Gammaproteobacteria; order Enterobacterales; family Enterobacteriaceae; genus Cronobacter; species Cronobacter turicensis. The sequence continues at coordinate 2,237,245 of NZ_CP165997.1, forward strand.
AAGTTGCGACGACTGGGTCGGCAGGCGGCCCGGCAGATCGGTATAACCAATCACCTTCACGCCGTTGGGGGTGACGAAAATTTCATTCGGCACGGTGTATTCACAGTTGCCGCCGTTTTGCGCCGCGAGATCGACAATCACGCTGCCCGGCTGCATGGAATCGACCATTTCACGGGTGATGAGCGTCGGCGCCGGTTTGCCTGGGATCAACGCCGTGGTGACGATAATGTCCACCTCTTTCGCCTGGGCGGCGAACAGCGCCATTTCCGCTTTAATAAAGGCCTCGGACATCACTTTGGCGTAGCCGTCGCCGCTGCCAGCTTCTTCTTTAAAATCGAGTTCCAGGAACTCGGCGCCCATGCTCTGCACCTGCTCTTTTACTTCCGGGCGGGTGTCGAACGCGCGCACGATAGCGCCAAGGCTGTTGGCGGCGCCGATAGCGGCAAGGCCCGCGACGCCTGCGCCAATCACCATGACTTTGGCAGGCGGCACTTTGCCGGCGGCGGTGATCTGGCCGGTAAAGAAGCGGCCAAACTCATGGGCGGCTTCCACAATCGCGCGGTAACCGGCGATATTGGCCATTGAGCTTAAGGCATCCAGAGACTGCGCGCGGGAGATGCGCGGCACGGAATCCATCGCCATCACGGTGACGTTTTTCGCGGCCAGTTTTTCCAGCAGCTGGGGATTCTGGGCAGGCCAGATAAAGCTAATCAGCGTCGTGCCGGGGCGCAACCGCTCGATTTCGTCATCCTGGGGCGCGTTAACCTTCAGGATAACGTCCGATTCCCAGACCTCGACGGTCTCCACGACGCTTGCGCCTGCGGCGATAAACGCGTCGTCATCGAAACTCGCCAGCTTACCGGCATCGCGCTCCACCGCGACGCTGAATCCCAGTTTCAGCAGCTGCTCCACCGTTTTTGGGGTCGCCGCGACGCGGGTTTCCAGCGCCACCCGCTCTTTTGGTACACCAATACGCATAGTATTCCCTTCCATCGATTTTTAAGATGGTCTGTCACTCGCTTAGCAGACGAAAACGCCCGGCGAAAAAGCGCAGCGCCGTGGTGTTCGCCATCCATATCGTTGTCACAAACTTTCTATAACCTACTGAAATAAACGCCTTCGATCCACCGTCGGGGACAACTATTTAACGGTTAATGCGTGAAAGTGTAGCGTCCTTCCCGTCTGGCAGGGATTTTTGCTTAAAATGTGTGGTCAGCCGCTACGTTTACGCTCTTTACGGGGAGGAAAAAACGATTCTGCGCCGCCAGCGCGCACTGGTTTAACAATGATTTAACTTAAAAAGTCATAAGCTTTATCAATTTTAGTGGTCAGATGACGATTTTCGCTATTCATAACCTGAAGTTATTTATAAACCGCGAGCGGCAGCACCAGGTGTGAAAAATGGCGCAGACATCCGGCACCTTTCAATGCAATAATCAACGACTAACCATTTCACACAGGCTGTATCAGTACCTGTTTTGCGCAAGGCGAAGGACTATTTTTATGAAGCTCAAGCATACCCTTCTGGCGACCGCTCTGTTTTCCGCGGCTTCGCTGTCCGCTCAGGCGGCGACAGAGTTAACGCCGGAACAAGCCTCGGCGCTGAAACCGTTTGACCGTATCGTCATTACGGGCCGTTTCAACGCCATTAACGAAGCGGCCAACGCCGTTTCCCGTCGCGCAGACGCATTGGGCGCGGCGTCTTATTACATTCAGGACACCAGCGATACCGGCAACAGCGGCAACTGGCGCGTGGTGGCCGATGTCTACCACGAAAACGCGCCGAAAGCCGACGCGCCGAAAAACCGTGTGATCAATGGCGTGACAGAACTGCCGAAAGATCAGGCTATCGCGCTTGAGCCGTATGACACCGTGACCGTCCAGGGCTTCTACCGCAGCCAGCCGGAAGTGAACGACGCCATCACCAAAGCGGCGAAAGCCAAAGGCGCGGCCTCTTTCTGGATTGTGCGCCAGGTTGACACCAACCAGGGCGGCAACCAGCGCATCACCGCGTTTATCTATAAAGCCGACGCTAAAAAACGCGTACTGCAAAGCCCGGACGCGATCCCGGCGGATTCCGAAGCAGGCCGCGCGGCGCTCGCTAAAGGCGGCGAAGAAGCCAAAAAAGTAGAAATCCCGGGCGTCGCGACCACCGCCTCGCCAAGCAGCGATGTGGGTCGCTTCTTTGAAACGCAGGAATCGAAAGGCGGACGTTACACTGTCACTCTGCCGGACGGTACGAAAGTCGAAGAGGTAAACAAAATCACCGCCGCGCAGATGGTGCCGTTCGACAGCGTGAAGTTTACCGGCCACTACAGCAGTATGACCGATATCTCCTACAACGTGGCGAAACGTGCCGCGAAGAAAGGCGCCAAGTACTATCACATCACCCGTCAGTGGGAAGAGCGCGGCGGCAATATGACCATCAGCGCCGACCTCTACAAGTAAGACAGATTCTCAAAACAAAGCGGCTACGGCCGCTTTTTTTGTTTTTCCGCTACATTTTGTGTACGTCGCATTGCAAGCGAGCTTCGCACTCCGTAAAATCCCGCGCCTTAGTGCGATCCACCATTTTTATGCGCTCTGGCACAATAATTATTCTGGATCTTTCCTTTTGCAAAACAGGTTGTCTATGGAAAAGAAGCTGGGCCTCGCCGCGTTAACCGCGCTTGTTTTAAGCTCCATGCTGGGTGCCGGAGTATTCAGTCTGCCGCAGAATATGGCCGAGGTGGCAAGTCCTGCGGCGTTGCTTATCGGCTGGGCCATTACCGGCGCGGGGATCCTGCTGCTGGCGCTGGCAATGCTGTTCTTAACGCGCCTGCGCCCCGATCTTGACGGCGGCATTTTTACCTACGCCCGTGAGGGATTCGGCGAGCTGGTCGGTTTCTGTTCCGCCTGGGGTTACTGGCTGTGCGCCGTGATCGCCAACGTCTCTTATCTGGTTATCGTCTTCTCCGCGCTGAGCTTCTTTACCGACACGCCGCAGCTGCGCCTCTTTGGCGACGGCAATACCTGGCAGGCCATCGTCGGCGCGTCGGTGCTGTTGTGGGTGGTGCATTTTCTGGTGCTGCGCGGCGTGCAGACCGCCGCGAGCATCAACCTGGCCGCGACGCTTGCTAAACTCCTGCCGCTTGGCCTGTTTGTGGTGCTGGCCGCCATCGCGTTCCGCCTGCCGACCTTTACGCTGGATTTCACCGGCGTCGATCTGGGTGTGCCCGTCTGGGAGCAGGTGAAAAACACCATGCTGATTACGCTGTGGGTGTTTATCGGCGTGGAAGGCGCGGTGGTGGTTTCCGCCCGCGCGCGGCACAAAAAAGATGTCGGCATGGCGACGCTTTTGGCCGTTCTCGCGGCGCTTGCGGTCTATCTGCTGGTGACGCTGTTATCGCTTGGCGTGCTGGCGCGCCCGGAGCTGGCGCAGATGCGCAACCCGTCGATGGCGGGTCTGATGGTGCAAATGATGGGCCCGTGGGGCGAAGTGATTATCGCCGCCGGGCTGATTGTCTCGGTGTGCGGTGCATACCTGAGCTGGACCATTATGGCGGCTGAAGTGCCGCTGCTGGCCGCGCAATATAAGGCGTTTCCGCGCCTGTTTGCTCGCCAGAACGCGCGTAACGCGCCGTCGGCCTCGCTGTGGCTCACGAATATCAGCGTGCAGATCTGTCTGGTGCTGATCTGGGCCACCGGCTCTGATTACAACACGCTACTGACCATCGCCTCCGAGATGATTCTGGTGCCCTATTTCCTGGTCGGCGCTTATCTGCTGAAAATCGCGAAGCGTCCGTTACATCAGGCGATTGCTGTCGGGGCATGCATTTATGGCCTATGGTTGCTGTATGCCTCAGGCCCGATGCATCTGCTGCTTTCCGTCGTGCTGTACGCGCCTGGGGTCGTGTTCTTCCTCTATGCGCGCCGCACCCATGTGGATAACGTGGCGCTGAAAGGTCAGGAGAAAATCGTCATCGGCCTGCTGCTGATTGCCGCGCTGCCGGCGACCTGGATGCTGGTGCGCTAATCTCCTGCCGCTAACGCTTAAGGAGAGTTATGGTGAAAAAACTGGATAAACCCATCGTTATCACCGGCGCGGGCCGCCGTATCGGCCTTGCGCTGGCGCACCATTTCCTGGCGCAACAGCATGATGTGATTGTCAGCTATCGCACCCATTACCCGGCGATTGACGTGCTGGAAGAGGCGGGCGCGGTCTGCATTGAAGCCGATTTCTGCCATGACGACGGCATTCTGGCGTTTGCCGAGGCCGTTAAAGCGCGCACCACGCATATTCGCGCGCTATTGCACAACGCCAGCACCTGGCAGGATGAAAGCCCGCCTGTTCCGCCCGCTGATGTGCTGAACGCCATGCTGCAAATTCATGTGCATGCGCCCTATCTCCTGAACTTCGCCCTTGAGCCGCTGCTGCGCGGCCAGGGCCACGCCGCCTGCGATATTATTCACTTTACCGATTACGTCGTGGAGCGCGGCAGCGCGAAATACATCGCCTATGCCGCGAGCAAAGCGGCGCTCGATAATCTCACCCGCTCGTTTGCGCGCAAGCTCGCCCCGGAAGTGAAAGTGAACGCCATCGCGCCCTCGCAAATTCTCTTTAACGAGCATGACGACCCGGAGTACCGCCAGAAGGCGCTCAATAAATCACTGATGAAAATCGCCCCCGGCGAAAAAGAGATTATCGATCTGGTGGATTATCTCCTTACCAGCCGTTACGTGACCGGCCACAGCTACCCGGTGAACGGCGGTCGTCCGTTGCGTTAACCTGTTGAGCCGCCATTGCTGGCGCGTCGCGCCGGCCCGGTGTATCCTGGTGTTTTTACCGCAACGCAGAAACCTATGAGCAAGATCGTTTTTGTTGAAGATGACCCGGAAGTCGGCGAGCTTATCGCCGCCTATCTGGGCCGCCACGATATCGATGTGGTTGTCGAAAGCCGCGGCGATCGCGCCGAAGCGGTCATTGAGCGCGAGAACCCCGATCTGGTGCTGCTGGATATTATGTTGCCAGGCAAAGACGGCATGACGCTGTGCCGCGATTTACGCGCCCGCTGGCCGGGGCCGGTGGTACTGCTGACCTCACTCGACAGCGATATGAACCATATTCTGTCGCTCGAAATGGGCGCAAGCGATTACATTCTTAAAACCACGCCGCCCGCCGTGCTGCTGGCGCGTCTGCGTCTGCACCTGCGCCAGCATATGGCCGCGCCTGGACCGACGGATAGCGCCCCAACGCTACAGCCCCATAAGGCGCTGCGTTTCGGCACGCTGTGTATCGATCCGTTAAACCGCCAGGTTACGCTCGTGGGCGAACAGGTGGCGCTCTCTACCGCCGATTTTGACCTGCTGTGGGAGCTCGCGACCCATGCCGGGCAGATAATGGATCGCGACGCGCTGTTAAAAAACCTGCGCGGCGTGACGTATGACGGGTTGGATCGCAGCGTGGATGTAGCGATTTCAAGGCTGCGTAAAAAGCTCAATGACAGCGCAACCGAGCCTTATCGTATAAAAACAGTGCGCAACAAAGGGTATCTGTTCGCGCCGCACGCCTGGGAAAGCGAGGCGTAACGTATGCGCCGCGCTCCCCCGCGCGGCGCTGGCTGCGTTAAATCTGCACCATCCCGCCATCGGCGAACAGCTCGACGCCATTCACAAAGCTCGCCTCGTCAGACGCCAGGAACAGCACCGCTTTGGCTATCTCTTCCGGCTGGCCGACGCGCCCGAGCGGGATCTGCGCGGTGAGTTCGTTTTTAACGTCTTCGGCCTGGTCGCCGCCGCCGAACAGTTCATTCAGTCCCGCCGTGTTAACCGGCCCCGGGCTGATGGCGTTCACGCGAATATGCCGGTCTTTCAAATCGAGTATCCAGTTGCGGGCAAAACTGCGCACCGCGGCTTTGCTCGCGCTGTAAACGCTGAACGCGGGCGTGCCGCTGGAACCGGCGGTAGACGCCGTCAGCACCACGGCGGCGCCGTCACGCAGGAGCGGCAGCGCTTTCTGCACCGTAAAGAGCACGCCTTTGACGTTGGTATCGAAGGTCTCATGATAATGGGCCTCGGAAATCGCGCCGAGCGGCGCCAGCTCACCGCCGCCCGCGTTGGCAACGATCACATCGATATGGCTGTGGCGCTGCTGGACTGCCTCATACAGGCGGTCGATATCCGCAAGCTGGCTCATATCGCCGCGCACACCCGTGACGTTGTCACCTAGCTGTTGCAGCGCGTTCTCCAGCGCCGCCTGCCGGCGCCCGGTAATAAACACATGCGCGCCTTCATCGGAAAACGCTTTAGCGGTGGCAAGACCGATACCGCTGGTGCCTCCGGTGACGATAACGACTTTATGACTGAAACGTGCGTTCATGATTTTATCCTCAGTGAATGATGAGCGGCTGTCAGGGGCTGAGAATAAGCGCTTCCCATCAGGCTGTGTACCAGGACAAAATGGCACCCTGCGTTCTGTCTGAGGAACGATAATGCAACCCGATCTTAACGACTATTTTTACTATGCCGAAGTGGTGAACCACGGCGGTTTCGCCGCCGCCAGCCGGGCGCTGAAGCAGCCGAAATCGAAGCTTAGCCGGCGTGTGGCGGGGCTTGAGGCGCAGCTTGGCGTGCGGTTGATTGAGCGCTCCAGCCGCCGTTTTCGCGTTACCGATATCGGCCAGGCGTTTTACGACCGGTGCCGTGCGATGCTGCTGGAGGCTGAAAAAGCCCAGGCGGTCATCGCCCAGGCGCGTAAGGAACCGCAGGGCGTGGTGCGTTTCAGTTGTCCGACGGGCATGGTGGAAATTATCCAGGCCCTGCTGCCCGACTTCATGAGCCGCTACCCGCAGGTGAAGCTGCAAATCATCGCCATCGATCGCCCTGTCGATTTGATCGAAGAGCGCGTGGATGTGGCGCTGCGCGTGCGCACGGAACTCACCAGCGACGCCGAGCTGATCATGCGCTCGCTGGGAACCTCGAACCGCATTCTGGTGGCAAGCCCTACGCTTGCGAGTAAACTTAGCGGCGCCATCGACACCCTCGCCTGCCACCCGACGCTCGGCACCAGCGACGAACCCGGCGAATTGAGCTGGACGCTGGAACATGAACAGGGAAAGCGCTGTCTGATTCGCCATCAGCCGCGGCTCAGCTGCAGCGATTTTACGGCGATCCGCGCGGCGGCCATCGCCGGGCTGGGGATTGCGCTGCTGCCGGATCACGTCTGCGCGCAGGCGCTGAAAACCGGTGAGCTGGTGCATGTTTATCGCGGCTGGCAGGGCCAGCGCGGGATTGTGCATCTGGTGTTTACCACGCGTCGCGGACTGCCGCCCGCGGTCAGAGCCTTTATCGACCATCTGGCCGCGCACTTTCCGCACACGACATCGGCTATCCAGTAACCGCGCCGCAGGCGTGAGATATCTTCATGAAAAAACTCTTTATTCAGTTCTATTTGCTGCTGTTTGTCTGTTTTCTGGTGATGACGATGCTGGTCGGGCTGGTCTATAAGTTCACCGCCGAGCGCGCCGGACGTCAGTCGCTGGACGACCTGATGAAAAGCTCGCTCTACCTGATGCGCAGCGAACTGCGTGAAATTCCGCCGCACGAGTGGAATAAAACCATCAAAGAGCTGGATCTGAACCTGTCATTTAAGCTGCGCATTCAGCCAATGAACCAGTTTCACCTTGATGACATTAACAACCGCCGCCTGCGCGAGGGCGAAATCGTGGCGCTGGACGACGAATATACGTTTATCCAGCGAATCCCGCGCAGCCACTATGTGCTGGCCGTCGGCCCCGTACCCTATCTCTATTTCCTGCATCAGATGCGTCTTCTGGATATCGCTCTGATTGCGCTGATCGCCATCTCGCTGGCGCTGCCGGTGTTTATCTGGATACGCCCGCACTGGCAGGAGATGCTGCGTCTTGAGTCGGCGGCGCAACGGCTTGGCGAGGGACATCTGGATGAACGTATTCATTTTGATAAGGCGTCGAGTTTTTCGCGGCTCGGCGTGGCGTTTAACCAGATGGCGAACAACATTAACGCGCTGATTGTCAGTAAAAAACAGTTGATTGACGGGATAGCCCATGAGCTGCGCACGCCGCTGGTGCGGCTGCGCTACCGGCTGGAGATGAGCGATAACCTGAGCGCGTCAGAATCGCAGGCGCTGAACCGCGATATCGGCCAGCTGGAAGCGCTGATTGAGGAGCTGCTGACTTACGCGCGGCTTGACCGGCCGCAAACCGAGCTACATCTGACGCACCCGGCGCTGCCGCGCTGGCTGCATGACTATGTTGACGACGTGCGCTTGCTGCACCCGGAGCGCGAGCTTATCGTCACGCGCGTCGATGACGGTGATTATGGCGCACTCGATATGCGCCTGATGGAGCGCGTACTGGATAATCTGGTGAATAACGCGCTGCGCTACAGCGAGCAGCGGCTGCGGATCGGGTTGTCGCTGGATGGCGCGCAGGCGACGCTTGAAGTGGAAGATGACGGCACCGGTATTCCGGAAGATGAGCGCAGCCGGGTGTTTGAGCCGTTCGTGCGCCTCGATCCGAGCCGCGACCGCGCCACCGGCGGGTGCGGTCTGGGACTCGCGATTGTGCATTCCATCGCGACGGCCATGAGCGGCGAAGTGAGCGTGACGCAAAGCGACCTCGGCGGCGCGCATTTTCGTTTTCGCTGGCCGGTGGTGGCGATGACAGAGGGCATGTAGCGGTACGGGGTTATTCTGGCGCGCGCGCGATGCTTACCCGCCCTACAGACGTTGTTAACGCGTTCATAAATACGTAGGGTGGGTAAGCGCAGCGCACCCACCATTTGCATCCCCCACCTTCCCCGCCCGCTTTTTTCCTGTCCGGCTTTTAACTCGCTATGGTCAAACCCGGTAAAACTGTGCTACACATAAAGTATGTTGTAACTAATGTGAGCGCATCATGGCCCGTTACGATCTTGTTGAACGCCTTAACGTCACCTTTCGCGAATTAGAACATGCATTAATGGAGATGCGGGATGGCCTCGCGGCCTGTCGTCTGCTGGCGGCGCGGGTATTTAGCCTGCCTGAGGTGGAAAAAGGCAAAGAGCACGATCCGCTGCTCTCCATTGCGGTGACGCAAAAAATCGGTAAAGAGGCGCTGGAGGCGGCGCTGCGTCACTTTACGCACCTGTTCATCCAGCAGCAGTCGGAAAAGCGCAGCAGTAAAGCGGCAGTGCGCTTGCCGGGCGCGGTCTGTTTCAGCGTCGATGACGCGCAGCATCAGGCGCTGCACGCGCTGGCGCAGAAAATCAACGCGCTGAAAGCGCAGCTGGAAGAGATTATCACCGTAGAGTCTGGCCTGCCCTCCACCCAGCGTTTTGAATGGGTGCACCGCTATCTGCCGGGGCTGATTACGCTCAATGCTTATCGTCGGCTCACGGTGCTGGATAACCCGGCCACGCTGCGTTTCGGCTGGGCGAATAAGCACATTATTAAAAATCTGACGCGCGATGAGGTGCTGGCGACGCTGGAGCGCGGGCTGAAAGCGCCGCGCGCGGTGGGCGGGTTAACCAAAGAGCAGTGGCATGCGCGCCTCACGCAGGAGTACAACGATATCGCCGCGCTCCCCCAGAAGGCGCGACTGAAAATTAAGCGTCCGGTGAAAGTGCAGCCGGTAGCGCGCGTCTGGTACGCGCAAAACCAGCGGCAGGTGCAGTACGCCTGCCCGTCGCCGCTGATTGTGCTGTGTCATGAGACGCGCGGCGGCGCGGTGCCGGATATCGGCGAACTGCTGAACTATGATGCGGAAAACGTACAGCACCGCTATAAGCCGCAGGCGGAAGAACTCGTCATGATGATCCCCCGCCTGCACCTTTACCTCGCGCCCTAATCAGGGCTTCATGCTGCCCACCATCTCTTCCGGACGTACCCAGGCATCAAACTCCTCCTCGCTGAGATAACCGAGTTTCAGCGCGGCGGCTTTCAGCGTCAGCCCCTCTTTATGCGCCTTCTTGGCGATCTCCGCGGCTTTGTCGTAGCCGATATGAGTATTCAGCGCCGTCACCAGCATCAGCGATTCGTTAAGCAACTGGCTGATGCGCTCGCGGTTCGGCTCGATGCCGATAGCGCAGTGATGGTTAAAGCTCTCCATGCCGTCCGCCAGCAGACGCACCGATTGCAGGAAATTATGAATGACCATCGGGCGGAATACGTTGAGCTCAAAATTGCCCATCGCCCCGCCCATGTTGACGGCCACGTCATTGCCCATCACCTGGCAACACAGCATGGTCAGCGCTTCGCACTGGGTCGGGTTCACTTTCCCCGGCATGATGGAAGAACCGGGCTCGTTTTCCGGGATCGAGATTTCGCCGATGCCGCAGCGCGGGCCGCTTGCGAGCCAGCGCACGTCGTTGGCGATTTTCATCAGCGAGGCGGCGAGCCCTTTCAGCGCGCCGTGGGCATGCACCAGCGCATCGCAGGTGGCGAGCGCCTCGAACTTATTGGGCGCGGTGACGAATGGCTGGCTGGTAAACGCGGCGAGCTCTTGCGCCACGCGCTGCGCATACTCCGGATGCGTGTTCAGCCCGGTGCCGACCGCCGTGCCGCCGAGCGCCAGCTCCGCCAGATGCGGCAGGCTGTTATCGATATGCTTCAGGTTATGCTCAAGCATCGCCACCCAGCCGGAGATCTCCTGACCGAGCGTCAGCGGCGTGGCGTCCTGCAGATGGGTACGGCCAATTTTCACGATATCGCTGAACGCGCTCGCCTTATCGCTGAGCGTCTTATGCAGCACTTTTAGCTGCGGGATCAGCTGTTCGCGCAGCGCGATAACCGCGGCGACATGCATCGCCGTCGGGAAAACATCGTTCGAGCTCTGGCTCTTGTTGACGTCATCGTTCGGGTGCACCTTGCGCGCCATGCCGCGCTCGCCGCCGAGGATTTCGCTCGCGCGGTTAGCCAGCACTTCGTTCATGTTCATGTTGGTCTGGGTGCCGGAGCCGGTCTGCCAGATGGCGAGCGGGAACTCCTGCGGATGCGCGCCTTCCAGCACTTCGTCGGCGGCTTTAATGATGGCGTCGCCGCGCTCAGCGGGCAGTAAGCCGAGATCCATATTGACCTTCGCGGCGGCGCGTTTGGTAAGCGCCAGCGCCTCAATCAGCGCCGTCGGCATTTTCTCGGTAGAAATGCGAAAATGCTCCAGTGAACGCTGCGTCTGCGCGCCCCAGAGTTTATCTGCCGGCACGTCGATAGCGCCCATGGAATCTTTTTCACTGCGGTAGGCGGTCATTACTTTCTCCTTGATAACAAAGATGGGATTGCTCGCATGCTTCAGGAATAAGTATTGATGGCTTCAGAGAATTTGTATGGCGCTTTGTGCGCTCTTTTTGCGGTTGACTGGCCGGGCGCGGCTGCGCCTTACCCGGCCTGCATCAGGGTCGTTTACATTACTTCAGGCACGCCGAACACTGTCCGGCCTGGATTTGCTGGAAGAAATCGTTGCCTTTGTCATCCACAAGGATAAACGCCGGGAAATCTTCAACTTCGATTTTCCAGATAGCTTCCATGCCGAGTTCGGGATATTCGACGCACTCCAGATGACGGATGCTGTTTTGCGCCAGCACCGCCGCCGGGCCGCCAATGCTCCCCAGATAAAAACCGCCATGTTGCTTACAGGCGTCCGTCACCTGCTGGCTGCGGTTGCCTTTGGCGAGCATGATCATGCTGCCGCCGTTGGCCTGGAGCAGATCCACGTAAGAATCCATACGTCCGGCCGTTGTCGGGCCGAGCGAACCGGAGGCGTACCCTTCCGGCGTTTTGGCCGGGCCTGCGTAGTAGATCGGGTGATCTTTCACGTACTGCGGCAGCCCCGCGCCGCTGTCGATGCGCTCTTTCAGTTTCGCATGCGCGATATCGCGCGCCACGATGATGGTGCCGGAGAGCGACAGCCGCGTGGAGACCGGGTACTGCGACAGCTGCGCCAGAATGTCGCTCATCGGGCGGTTGAGATCGACGCGCACCGCCTCGCCCTCGCCTGCGCGACGCAGCGCTTCGGGAATGTATTTGCCCGGGTTGTTTTCGAGCTTCTCGATCCAGATGCCGTCGCGGTTGATTTTGGCTTTGATATTGCGGTCCGCCGAGCAGGAGACGCCCATGCCTACCGGGCAGGACGCGCCGTGGCGCGGCAGGCGGATCACGCGGATATCGTGCGCGAAATATTTGCCGCCGAACTGCGCGCCGAGGCCGAGATTGCGCGCTTCCTGCAACAGCTCGTCTTCCAGCTGGACATCGCGGAACGCCTGGCCGTGTTCGTTACCTTCGGTCGGCAGGCCGTCGTAATATTTGGTCGAGGCGAGTTTAACGGTTTTCAGCGTCGCTTCCGCCGATGTGCCGCCAATTACAAACGCCACGTGGTACGGCGGACAAGCCGCGGTGCCGAGCGTGCGCATTTTCTCCACCAGGTACGCTTTCAGTTTGCCAGGGGTGAGCAGCGCTTTGGTTTCCTGGTACAGATACGTTTTGTTCGCAGAGCCGCCGCCCTTGGCGATGCACAGGAATTTGTACTCCTCGCCGTCAACGCTGTAGAGGTCAATCTGCGCCGGCAGGTTGGTGCCGGTGTTGACCTCTTTGTACATATCAAGCGCCGCGTTTTGCGAATAACGCAGGTTATCCTGGGTATAGGTCTCGTAGACGCCCTGCGCCAGCGCGGCTTCATCGCCGCCGCCGGTCCAGACGCGCTGGCCTTTTTTGCCCATGATGATGGCGGTGCCGGTATCCTGGCAGGTCGGCAGAATGCCTTTGGCGGCAATCTCCGAGTTGCGCAGGAATTGCAGCGCGACATATTTGTCGTTTTCGCTGGCTTCCGGGTCGCTCAGGATATCCGCCACCTGCTGCTGGTGGGCCGGGCGCAGCATAAACGAGGCGTCGTGGAACGCGTGGCGGGCCAACAGGGTCAGCGCCTGCGGCTCGACTTTCAGGATTTCCTGACCTTCAAATTCGGAAACGGAGACGTGATCGCGGGTTAACAGGTAATACTCGGTCTCGTCCTTTTTCAGTGGAAAAGGCTCTTGCCAGAAGAAGGGTTTGCCAGACATTGCACTCTCACTTACAGCTACAGTTAAGAAATTCGTCGTTCCGCCACTGATTCCGTGTGCGGCATGAAAAAGCGAGTCGCTACATCGTACACAATTTTTTAACAAAAACTGAGACTAAACCGACTTTTTACCCAGCCGGGTTACTTCGCGTCGCTTTATTGGTTTAATACCGAAAAATGTTTTCCTTCGAATACAGGGACTGATCATGCAGAAACTCATTAACTCGGTGCAAAACTACGCCTGGGGCAGCAAAACGGCGTTAACGGAACTCTATGGCGTGGCGAACCCGGAAGGCCTGCCGATGGCGGAGCTGTGGATGGGCGCTCACCCGAAAAGCAGCTCGAAAATTCAGGATGACCAGGGCCAGACCCGCGCGCTTCGCGAGGTAATCGACGCGGATAAAACCGCCCTGCTCGGCGCGCCGGTGGCGGAGCGCTTCGGCGAACTGCCGTTCCTGTTTAAAGTGCTGTGCGCCGACCAGCCGCTCTCAATCCAGGTCCATCCGAACAAGCAGGCCTCCGAAGAAGGCTTCGCGCGCGAAAATGCGGCGGGCATTCCCCTGGACGCCGCCGAGCGCAATTATAAGGATCCGAACCACAAGCCGGAGCTGGTCTTCGCCCTGACGCCGTTCCTCGCCATGAACGCGTTTCGTGAGTTTTCTGAGATTGTCTCCCTGCTGCAGCCGGTCGCGGGCGCGCATACCGCTATCGCGCATTTCCTGGCCGAGCCGAATGCCGACCGCCTGCGCGATCTCTTCGCCGGGCTGCTGAATATGCAGGGCGAGGAGAAATCCCGCGCGCTGGCGGTGCTGAAAGCGACCGTCGCGAGCCAGCAGGGCGAGCCGTGGGACACCATTCGGTTTATCGCGCAGTTCTACCCGGACGACAGCGGTCTCTTCTCCCCGCTGCTGCTGAACGTAGTGAAACTGAATCCCGGCGAGGCGATGTTCCTGTTTGCTGAAACGCCGCACGCCTACCTGCAGGGCGTCGCGCTGGAAGTCATGGCCAACTCGGACAACGTGCTGCGCGCGGGCCTGACCCCGAAATATATCGATATTCCGGAACTGGTCGCCAACGTGAAGTTTGTCGCCAAACCGGCGGCGCAGTTGCTGACGCAGCCTGAGAAAGATGGCGCGGCGCTGGAATTCCCGATCCCGGTCGAGGATTTCGCCTTCTCGCTGCACGATCTTCAGTCGCAGCCGCAGCGCCTGGCGCAGGAGAGCGCCGCGATTCTGTTCTGTGTCGAGGGCGAAGCGGTACTCAGCAAAGGCGACGAGCGTCTGACCCTGAAACCGGGCGAATCGGCCTTCGTGGCGGCGAATGAATCGCCGGTCAACGTGAGCGGCGTGGGGCGTCTTGCGCGCGTCTATAATAAGCTCAACTAAGTTACTGATCTTTTAAACAAGGATTGCTAAGCTTGGTAACATCTTTGCCAGTCATGCCAGACGGACCGCCGTCTGGCTTCGTTTTAAGGGAACTGAATCATGAAAAAATCGCTGGTCGCCGTGGGCGTGATTGTCGCTCTCGGGATTATCTGGACAGGTGGCGCGTGGTACACCGGTAAGCAGTTTGAAAAACATGTCGGCGAAATGGTGGCCGAAGCCAACGCGCAGCTTAAGCGCAGCGCGCCGCAGGCGGGGCTTGAGCTGAGCTACCAGGATTACCAGCGAGGGATTTTCAGCAGTCATCTGCAACTGGTGGTGAAACCTGCGGCAGGCCAGCAGGAAGCGCTGCTGAAGCCGGGTCAGAGCGTGGTGCTGGAGCAGGTGGTGAGCCACGGCCCCATCCCGCTCGCCGATCTGAAAAAACTGAATATCCTGCCCGCGATGGCGTCCGTGCATACCACGCTTGTGAACAACGCCACGACCAAAGCGCTGTTTGATATCGCGAAAGGTAAATCGTTCGCTGACGTCCAGACCCGCATCGGCTACGGCGGCGCGACCTCCAGCGATATCCAGCTCCAGGCGCTGAACTACGACACGCCGGATGAGAAAGTGTCGTTCAGCGGCGGCGAATTCCAGCTGGATGCCGATAAAGACGGCAATGAAGTGAGCCTGAAAGGCGAAGCCGGAAGCGGCCTCGTTAACGCGGTCAATGAGTACGGCCAGCACGTTCAACTCACTTTCAATGGCCTGAAAGCTGACGGCAATACCAAAATGACCACCTTTAACGAGCGCGTCGGCGAGCAGAAGCTGGATCTCGAAAAACTGGCTATCGCGATTGAAGGCCAGGAGATGGCGCTGCTGGAAGGCATCAGCCTGAACGGCAAATCCGAAGTGGCGAAAGATGGCAAGAGCATCGACAGCCAGATGGATTACGTCATGAACAGCCTGAAGGTGCAGAACCAGAATCTGGGCAGCGGCAAAATGACGCTGAAAATCGGCAACATCGACGGCCAGGCGTGGCACCAGTTCAGCCAGCAGTATAACGAGCGCAGCCGCGCGCTGATGGCGCAGCCGGGCATTATGGATAATCCGGAGCAGTATCAGCAGCAGGCCACCGAAATCCTGCTCTCGTCCCTGCCGCTGCTGCTTAAAGGCAACCCGGTTATCACTATCGCGCCGCTGAGCTGGAAAAACGCCAAAGGCGAAAGCACTTTTAACCTGTCGCTGTTCCTGAAGGATCCGAGCCAGGCGCCGGTCAGCGCGACGCAGGACGCGCCTGCCGAACAGCTGGATCGCGTGGTGAAAACCCTCGACAGCAAGCTGGTGATCCCGGTAGATATGGCGACCGAAATGATGACGCAGGTGGCGAAACTGGAAGGCTACCAGCAGGCGGACGCCGAGAAGCTGGCGGCGCAGCAGGTGAAAGGTCTCGCGGCGATGGGCCAGATGTTCCGCATCACCACGATGCAGGACAACAGCATCGTCACCAGCCTTCAGTACGCCAACGGCCAGGTCAACCTGAACGGGCAGAAAATGCCGCTGGCGGAGTTTGTCGGCATGTTCGGTATGCCAGGTCTGACCGCGCCAGAGCCGCAGGGGATGCCGGAACCGGGCGCAGTGCCGCAAACCGCGCCGCAGCTGGTTCCGCAGCAGTAAAAAAGCAAACGGCCTCTCAGGAGGCCGTTTTTATTGCGCCTGTCAGCGCCGCGCCACCAGCCGTGGCCCGAGAATCAGGCTGCCGGTGGATTCCTCACCGAGCTGAATACGCTGTAACATGCGCTCCGCCACACAGTGCCCCATTTCCCTGGCGGGCGTCGTCACCCAGGTCAGCGGCACGTCATCAAGCCGCGCCTCCGGGACTTCCGCGAAGGCCGCCAGCGTCACGCTGTTTTCAAAATAACTTTCATAGCCTCCGTCACCGCTCTGTCGCCCGGCGCGCATCAGGCCGAACCACGCCCCCATCGCCACGGTGCTGTTATGACACAGCACGGCAGTGATAGTCGGGTTAACGCGTAGCAGTTCCGTAATGGCTTCCGCCGCCTGTTTCTGGCCTGCGGGACATTCAACAATCCATTCACTGTGAAATGGCAGGCCGTACTGCAGCAGCGTGGCGCAGTAGCCGCCGAGTCGTTCGGCGCGGGTGAGCGACGAGCTCGCGCCGCCCAGCCACGCGATGCGCTGATGGCCGCGATGAATAAGATGTTCGGTCACCAGTCGCGCCGCCTGCTGGTTATCCGGGCGTACCGTGTCCACTTCATCATGATGGCTGGCGCGCGAGGCAAAAAGCAGCGGGATGTTGCGCGCGCGGGCCTGCGTCTGCCACGCGGCGACCTGGCCCGTACCGCCTGCCACCACAACCCCATCCACGCCCTGATCGAGCAGCGTATCGAAACAGCGCTGCATCCGGGCTTCATCACGCCCGCCCTGGAGCAGAAAGAGCATTCGCCCCTGCGCTTCCAGCGCCTCAGACAGCCCGGCGGTTAGCTCGGCGTAAAACGGCGTGGTGAGATCGCGCACGATAAGTCCAATCACGCCGCTTGGCCCGCCGCGCAGCGCCGAGGCCTGCCGGTTGCGCACAAATCCTAACTGCTCAATGGCGTCATTTACCCGCTGGCCGGTGGCGCTGGAAATCCGTCCTTTGCCGCTCAGCACCAGCGAAACGGTGGCGACCGAGACCCCCGCCGCCTGGGCGACATCATTGATAGTGATTCTTTTCGCCTGTGTCATTGGCTACGCTTTTTGCTCCATTACTGGCAGATAAAACCTTTTACCTGTCCCACTATTATAACGGTCAGGCCTGGGTAATGTTCTGTGATTCAACGCGCATTAAACTTTGATAAAACGTTTTATCTTGCGATCCTTCGTTCAGGCGATGGGATCATTTAACGCGAGGTGTCGTTTATGACGGCGAATACGGGTCAAAAAAATACGCTTTGGGGATTTATGCAGCAGCTCGGCAAAACGTTTATGTTGCCGGTGGCGCTGCTGTCGTTTTGCGGCATTCTGATGGGCATCGGCAGTTCGCTCAGCAGTCACGACGTGATTACGCTGATGCCGTTTCTTGGCAACGGCGTGTTGCAGCTCATCTTCACCTGGATGAGCAAAATGGGCTCTTTCGCCTTCAGTTTTCTGCCGGTGATGTTCTGTATCGCCATCCCGCTGGGGCTGGCGCGAGAAAACAAAGGCGTGGCGGCGTTTGCCGGTTTCGTCGGCTACGCGGTGATGAACCTGGCGGTCAATTTCTGGCTCACCGCCAAAGGCATTTTGCCGACGCAGGACGCGGCGCTGCTGAAAGCCAACAACGTGCAGTCGGTGCTCGGCATTCAGTCCATCGATACCGGCATTCTGGGCGCGGTGATCGCAGGCGTGATCATCTGGCTGTTGCATGAGCGCTTTCATAAAGTGCGTCTGCCGGATGCGCTGGCGTTTTTCGGCGGCACGCGCTTCGTGCCTATCGTCACCACCGTGGTGATGGGCCTGGTCGGGCTGACGATTCCGCTCATCTGGCCGTTCTTCGCCAAAGGCATTAACGCCCTGGGCTGGCTGATTAACAGCACCGGCAGCTTCGCGCCGATGATTTTTGGCACCGGCGAGCGCCTGCTGTTGCCGTTCGGCCTGCAGCATATTCTGGTGGCGCTGATCCGCTTTACCGAGGCGGGCGGCACCCTGGACGTTTGCGGGCATAGCGTTTCCGGCGCACTGACTATTTTCCAGGCGCAGCTTAACTGCCCGACATCGCACGGCTTTGCCGAAAGCGCGACTCGCTTCCTGTCGCAGGGAAAAATGCCGGCGTTTCTGGGCGGTCTGCCCGGGGCTGCGCTGGCGATGTACCACTGCGCTCGTCCGGAGAACCGTCACAAGATCAAAGGGCTGCTGATTTCCGGCGTGATCGCCTGCGTGGTGGGCGGCACCACGGAGCCGCTGGAGTTCCTGTTCCTGTTTGTGGCGCCTGCGCTCTATCTCATCCACGCGGTGCTGACCGGGCTCGGTTTTACCATGATGGCGATCCTTGGCGTGACCATTGGCAACACCGACGGCAATATTATTGATTTTGTGGTCTTCGGCGTGCTGCACGGGCTTTCCACCAAATGGTACTGGGTGCCGGTTGTGGCGGGCGTCTGGTTTGTGGCGTACTACGCGATTTTCCGCTTCGCCATCGCCCGCTTTAACCTGAAAACGCCGGGCCGCGAAGCCGAAACCGCGGCGGTGAATGTCGCGCCATCAGGCCATACGGGCAAATCGGGCTATGACGTCCCGGCCATTTTGCAGGCGCTCGGCGGCGCGGAGAATATTACGTCGCTCGATAACTGCATCACCCGCCTGCGTCTCACGGTGAAGGAGATGTCGCGGGTGGACAGCGCCGCGCTTAAGGCCAATCGCGCCATCGGCGTGGTGCAGCTTAACCAGCACAATTTGCAGGTGGTGATCGGCCCGCAGGTGCAGTCGGTCAAAGATGAGATGGACAGCCTGATGCACACGGTGCAGGCGTAAAGCGGGAGGCGATATGTTCGATTTTTCACAGGCGGTGGATCGTCGCGGCACCTGGTGTACCCAGTGGGATTACGTGGCCGACCGGTTTGGCGCAGACGATCTCCTGCCCTTTACCATTTCCGATATGGATTTCCCGACCGCGCCCTGCGTGCTGGAGGCAGTGTCGCAGCGGCTGGCCCACGGCGTGCTGGGTTACAGCCGCTGGCAGAACCCTGAGTTTACCGGTGCGATTGCGCACTGGTACGCCACGCGCTTTCACTGCGGTATTCCGCGCGAGGCGCTGGTCTATGGGCCGTCGGTTATCTGGATGGTGTCGCAGCTGATTCGCCAGTGGTCCGCGCCCGATGACGAAGTGCTGATCCACACGCCCGCCTATGACGCGTTCTGGAAAACCATTGAAGGCAACGGGCGGCGCGTGCTCAGCGCCCCGCTCACGCAAAGCGCGCATGGCTGGCAGTGCGACATGACGGCGCTTGAGGCGCTGCTGGCGCGCCCTGCGTGCAAAATCATGCTCCTGTGCAGCCCGCATAATCCAACCGGCAAGGTATGGCGACGCGACGAGCTGGAGACGATGGCGGCGCTCTGCGCGCGTCACGGCGTGCGGGTGGTGAGTGACGAAATTCATATGGATATGGTCTGGAGCGAACATCCCCATATCCCCTGGAACGCTGTAGGACAGGGGCGTTGGGCGCTGTTCTCGTCGGCGTCGAAAAGCTTCAATATTCCGGCGCTGACCGGGGCCTGGGGGCTTATCGCGCTGGAAGACGACCGCGAGGCGTATCTTCAGGCGCTGAAAGGCCGCGATGGGCTCTCGTCGCCTGCCGTGTTATCACTGGTCGCGCATATCGCTGCCTATCGCGACGGCGCGCCCTGGCTTGATGCGCTGCGCGACTACCTTCAGGAGAATCTGCGGTTTGTGGCACAGCGACTCAATGGCGCGTTTGCGCAACTCGACTGGCAGCCGCCCGAGGCGACGTATCTGGCGTGGATCGATTTACGCCCTCTCGGCCTTGATGACGAGGCGCTACAAAAGGCGCTGATTGAGCGTGAGAATGTGGCTGTCATGCCCGGATACACTTACGGTGAGGAAGGACGCGGCTTCCTTCGCCTGAATGTGGGCTGCCCACGCAGCAAACTTGAGCAGGGCGTGGAGCGGCTAATTTGCGCAATTCGTTCACTTTAACCGCAAAAGGGGCCTTTATGGCCCCTCTTTTGTTGCGCAACGTAGCATTTAGGCGGTAATTATTTTTATAATGTTATGCACTTTATTCTAAAAAAAGAGTGCCATCATGATTGATACCCGCCTTCCCCTTACCGACCTCCATCGCCATCTTGACGGCAACATCCGTGCGCAAACCATTCTTGACCTGGGCCGCCAGTTTAATCTCGCCCTGCCCGCCGATACGCTGGAGACGCTGCGCCCGCACGTACAGATAACCAAAAACGAACCGGATCTGGTGAGCTTTCTTGCCAAACTCGACTGGGGCGTGAAGGTGCTCGGCTCGCTCGAAGCCTGCCGCCGCGTGGCGTATGAAAATATGGAAGATGCCGCTCGCAACGGTCTGCATTATGTCGAGCTGCGTTTCTCGCCGGGTTATATGGCGATGACGCACAACCTGTCGGTGGCGGGCGTGGTCGAAGCCGTGATTGACGGCGTGCGTCAGGGCAGCCGCGACTACGGCGTGGACGCCCGTCTTATCGGCATCCTGAGCCGTACCTTTGGTGAAGAGGCGTGCGTGGCCGAGCTGGAGGGCCTGCTGGCGCATCGCGATCACATCACCGCGCTGGATCTGGCGGGCGATGAGCTGGGCTTCCCTGGCAGCCTGTTCCTGAATCACTTTAACCGCGGGCGTGACGCGGGCTGGCATATCACCGTTCACGCCGGTGAAGCCGCAGGCCCTGAGAGCATCTGGCAGGCGATTCGCGAGCTGGGCGCCGAGCGTATCGGCCACGGGGTGAAAGCAGTAGAAGATCCGGCGCTGATGGATTTCCTGGCGGAACAGGGGATCGGCATTGAGTCCTGCCTGACCTCGAATATTCAGACCAGCACGGTGGCGTCGCTGACGCATCATCCGCTGAAGACATTCCTGGAGCACCATATTCTGGCCACCATTAATACCGACGATCCGGGCGTACAGGGCGTGGATATCGGTCATGAATACGAGGTGGCGGCACCGGCGGCGGGGCTGAGCGCGGCGCAGATCCGCACCGCACAGGAGAACGGCCTGAAAATCGCGTTCCTGACAGACGCGGAAAAACAGGCGCTGGTCGCTAAAGTCAGCGCGGCCTGAGCCGCGCGGTCAGGTCAGGAGGCTGAGGCCTTCTGACCTGTTTTCTGCTCGTGACGGCGCGCATAGCGCTGCGCCATCACCGCGCAGACCATCAGTTGGATCTGATGGAAAATCATCAGCGGCAGCACCATGATCCCCACCTGACTTGCCGGAAACAGCACATTCGCCATTGGTACGCCATTCGCGAGGCTCTTCTTGGAGCCGCAGAAGACGATGGTTATCTCATCTTCTTTATTAAAGCCAAGCAGGCGCGACATCCAGACATTCACCACCAGCACAATCGCCAGTAGCACCAGCGACACCACCACCACCGCCAGCAGCGCCAGTCCGGTCACCTGATGCCAGATCCCCTCCACCACCGCTTCGCTGAAGGCGACATAGACCACCAGCAGAATCGATGAACGGTCGGTCATATTGATAAGCTTTTTATGTCGGTCGACCCAGCGGCCAATCAGCGGGCGCGACAGATGGCCTACCACAAACGGCACCATCAGCTGCAGCACAATTTTCCCGATGGCGTCCAGCGTATTGGTGTCGCCCTGCTGGGCCTGCATCATCACGCCCACCAGCACCGGCGAGAGGAAAATCCCGAGAATGCTCGACGCCGAGGCGCTGCACACCGCCGCCGCCACGTTGCCGCGCGCAACGGAGGTAAACGCGATGGCCGACTGCACCGTCGCAGGCAGCGCGCAGAGATAGAGAAAACCCATATAGAGCGACGGCGGCAATATGCTGTGCGGAATAAACTTCATCGCCAGACCGATCAGCGGGAAAAGCACGAACGTGCTGAGAAACACCATCAGATGCAAACGCCAGTGCCCCATTCCGGCCAGAATCGCCTCGCGGGAGAGTTTCGCGCCATGCATAAAAAACAGCAGCGCGATAGCGGCCGTCGTGAGGTATTCAAACACCGTTTTGACTCGCCCTTCGCAGGGAAACAGCGACGCGACAATCACGACGCCAATCATAACCAGTAAAAAAGTGTCGATTTTCAGGCGCTTCAGCCAGTTCATTGTCAGTTCCTTGTAGTGTTGCAGGTTAATCTACTTTGCAACAAAAAGCCGATCCTGGCGAGTGATGCGGGTGAAACCGCGCGCCTGAGTGACGCGCCGTTTAATAAGGCGGGAAAAGCGACGCCCCGACGACCCGCGCCGGGGCGTCATACCTTAGCTGCGCAGGCAGACCGCGGCGCGGCGTTTCGCGGACTCAATGCCCGCTTCAATCAGTTCCATCACCACGATGGCCTGGCTTGCCGGCACCGGGTTTTCGCCTTCGCCGCGAATGGCGCTGCGTACGGCAGCGTAATAGGCCGGATAGTTGCCCGGCACCGTCAGCAGAGTCTGCTCATCAAGCATCTCGCCGCGCGCCACCGTCAGCACGCCGTCGCGCATATCGTAGCCCCAGTTTGCCTGCGGCGGACGCGCCCCCGCCTTCAGGCGCTCCTCCTGTGGATCAAGCCCGAACTTCACATAGCTGCCCCGGGTGCCATGCACGATATAGCGCGCGGATTCCGCCGCCGCCAGCATGGTGCCGTGCAGCACGACGCGACGTTCCGGGTACGCCAGCACCGCGTGGAAATAGTCAGTCGCCTGCGCGCTCGGACGCAGTTCGGCCAGATCGACGTTAATGCTCACCGGCAATCCAAACAGCTGTACCGCCTGGTCCAGCAGATGCGGCGCCAGATCGTACCAGATGCCGCTGCCCGGCCCGGCCTGCTCGCGCCAGCGGTCGCGCACCTGAGGACGGAAACGGTCGAAATGTGATTCGAAATAGGCGACTTCGCCTATCTGCCCTTCGGCGATAATCTGTTTGAGCGTCAGGAAATCGCTGTCCCAGCGGCGGTTATGAAACACCGACAACACCAGGCCTAAGCTTTTTGCCAGCGTTTCAAGCTCGCGCGCCTGCGACAGCGTGACCGTAAAGGGTTTATCCACCACCACATGTTTACCGGCTTCCAGCGCCGCTTTCGCCAGCGGGAAATGGGTATCATTCGGCGTGGGAATGACAATCAGATCGAGATGCGGATCGTTGAACAGCTGTTTGGGATCGGATACCACCGGCATTCCCGGCCAGTCGGCGTGGACTTTCGCGGCGTCGCTGCTGGAGACGGCGGCAAGCTCCATCCCTGGCGTGCCGGCGATAAGCGGCGCGTGAAAGGTTTTACTGGCATAGCCGTAACCGATTAATCCCACCCGGACGTTATCTTTCATGTTCATTCCTCTGCTGAGTTAACCCTCGTATTTGACACCATTCCCAATGCGGCCTCAACGCTTTCACAACCAAACGAAAATAAACGGCTTATTTCAGAATTTTCATCATTTTTTTCACAAGGGTCAGAATCATTCTGGCGAGCAGGTGAAGACATCCCCCTTCTGCCGCATTCCATTAACAACAAGCCATCATCCGGCGAGACGTGAGCGCTTTATTGTTTTGATGAAATAAGCAACACGACTTAAAAGAAATAGCGTGGCGTTTATCTCGTCATTATTGACGCGTAACAGGAGTGAATAAAATATGAACGCGCAATCCGCTCGGCTGAAAACCCCTGGAAATAGCAGGTCTGCTATCAATAGGCCAGGCGCGTGCGGCGTGCACGGTTTCCAGCTGTGGTTTACATATTGTCGTAAAAAGGCGGAAAACCGGCACGAACGGGATATTGCCAGCGCTGGCGAAGCGCGTTACTCTTTCTCTCTGGGCGCCGGGCCTGCGTTAATTCTCAAGGAAAACTCTTAAATGTTATTCAGGCTTTTATTAAACCTGCATAACCCCGTTTTTGCGTTTATTCTTTACCCGGCCCGCCTTTTACGGCGACATTCCTTTATTATTTTATTGCGCGGATAACGTTTAACATGACCGTTCAGGACTATTTATTAAAGTTTCGTAAAATCAGCACGCTTGAAAGTCTGGAGAAATTGTTCGATCACCTTAATTACACCCTTACTGATAATCAGGAAATTATCAATATGTATCGTGCCGCGGATCACCGCCGCGCGGAGCTGGTGTCCGGCGGTCGTCTGTACGATCTCGGTCAGGTGCCGAAAACCGTCTGGCGTTACGTGCAGTAAGCCGCAAAGGTAGCAATCAGACAGAAAATCCTTATAATCTTTGCGCTGTAATTATTCTTTAGCCATTTGTTGAACTTATATCCCGGGAGGTTATATGACCGACGCGTCTCCAGTGCGCATCGGAGGCTGGTTGCTCGCCCCTCTCGCCTGGTTATTGATGTCTTTACTCAGCACCTCGCTTGCTGTCGCGCTCTATGTCATGGGGCTGGCTTCCCCGCAGGTGCACCAAATGCTCAGCGCGCAAGGCACGTCGGATGTGCTTTTCTGGTATGGCTCGATGCTGTGCGCCATGGCGATGTGGGGCTATACGCTCTGGCTGACTATCGCTTTTTTCAGGCGCCGTCAGGGCGTGCCGCGCCACTATATTATCTGGCTGCTGCTCACCGTCCTGCTGGCGATTAAATCTTTCGCGTTCTCGCCGGTGAGCGACGCGCTGGCGGTGCGTCAGTTGCTGTTCCCATTACTGGCCGCCGCGCTGCTGGTGCCCTATTTCAAGCGCTCGGCGCGCGTGAAGCAGACGTTTGTCAGGGCAAAATAACCTTACAGATTCCCCGTTGTCGCGCGTTGTCGGATGTCCGATAATGAGCGGCTTTTTTCGTTTCAGGTCGAATAATGACTGATTATTTGCTGTTGTTTGTTGGAACGGTGCTGGTCAATAACTTCGTTCTTGTGAAGTTTCTCGGCCTGTGTCCGTTTATGGGTGTTTCCAAAAAACTTGAATCCGCGATCGGCATGGGCATGGCGACGACGTTCGTGATGACGCTGGCGACCATTTTGTCATGGATCATCGATCACCTGATTCTGGTGCCGCTTGAGCTGGTCTACCTGCGTACGATGGCCTTTATTCTGGTTATCGCCGTGGTGGTGCAGTTCACTGAAATGGTGGTGCGCAAAACCAGCCCGGCGCTCTATCGCCTGCTGGGCATTTATTTGCCGCTGATTACCACGAACTGCGCCGTACTGGGCGTGGCGCTGCTGAGCATCAATCTGAACCACACCTTTTTGCAGTCGGCGCTGTATGGTTTTTCCGCCGCGGTCGGCTTCTCGCTGGTCATGGTGCTGTTCGCCGCCATTCGCGAGCGCCTGGTCGTCGCCGACGTGCCGCTGCCGTTTCGCGGCAACGCGATCGCGCTGGTGACGGCGGGCCTGATGTCTCTGGCCTTTATGGGCTTTAGCGGGCTGGTGAAGTTCTGATGGAAATGATTGTTATCGCGGTGATCGCGCTGACGCTACTTGCCCTGCTGTTCGGCATGCTGCTGGGCTACGCCTCGCGCCGCTTCGCCGCCGAAGAAGACCCCGTGGTCGATCAGGTCGACGAACTGCTGCCCCAGAGCCAGTGCGGCCAGTGCGGCTATCCGGGCTGCCGCCCGTATGCCGAAGCGGTCGCCAATAACGGCGAGCAGATCAACCGTTGCGTGCCTGGCGGCGAGCCGGTCATGCAGAAAATCGCCACGCTGCTTAATGTCGAACCGCAGCCGCTCGACGGCGACGCCGCGATGGCCGAGCCGGTACGCATGCTGGCCGTTATCGACGAGCCGAACTGTATCGGCTGCACCAAATGTATTCAGGCCTGTCCGGTAGATGCCATCGTCGGCGCCACCCGCGCCATGCACACCGTGATGAGCGACCTCTGCACCGGTTGTAATCTCTGTGTAGACCCCTGCCCGACGCAGTGTATTGAACTGCGCCCGGCCGCCACCACAACGGATAACTGGAAGTGGGATCTCAACACCATTCCGGTGCGTAACATTCCTGTGGAACAACATGCTTAAGTTATTTTCTGCGTTCAGAAAAGAGAAAGTCTGGGATTTCAACGGCGGCATTCATCCGCCGGAGATGAAAACCCAGTCTAACGGCACCCCGCTGCGTCAGTTGCCGCTGCCGGGCCGTTTTATTATTCCGCTTAAACAGCATATCGGCAGCGAAGGCGAGATCTGCGTGGCGCCGGGCGATAAAGTCCTGCGCGGCCAGCCGTTGACCCTGGGACGCGGCCGGATGCTGCCGGTACACGCGTCGACCTCCGGCACCGTGACGGCGATTATGCCGCACCCGACAGCGCACCCTTCCGCTCTGCCGGAGCTTTCCGTGATTATCGATGCCGACGGCGAAGACAGGTGGATCCCCCGCGACGGCTGGAGCGACTATTCGTGCCGCAGCCGCGAGGCGCTGATTGAACGTATTCATCAGTTCGGCGTAGCGGGCCTCGGCGGCGCCGGCTTCCCGACCGGCACCAAACTACAGGGCGGCGGCGATAAAATCGAAACGCTGATTATCAACGCCGCGGAGTGCGAGCCCTATATCACCGCCGATGACCGCCTGATGCAGGATTGCGCCGCGCAGATTATCGACGGCGTGCGCATCCTGGCGCACATTCTCCAGCCGCGCGAAGTGCTGATCGGCATTGAAGACAACAAACCGCAGGCTATCTCGATGATGCGCGCCGTACTGCATGGCGAGCATAAAATCCGCCTGCGCGTGATCCCGACCAAATACCCGTCGGGCGGCGCGAAACAGCTCACCCAGATCCTGACCGGTAAACAGGTGCCGCACGGCGGTCGTTCCTCTGACATCGGCGTACTGATGCAGAACGTCGGCACCGCCTTTGCCGTCAAGCGCGCCATCATTGACGGCGAGCCGCTGACCGAGCGCGTGGTGACGCTGACAGGCGAAGCCGTGGGCCGCCCGGGTAACGTCTGGGCGCGTATCGGCACGCCGGTGCGCCACCTGCTGGAACATGCAGGATTTATCCCGACCAGCGAACAACTGGTGATCATGGGCGGGCCGCTGATGGGCTTCACCCTGCCCGGCCTTGACGTGCCGGTCGTGAAAATCACCAACTGCCTGCTGGCTCCCTCGGCAACCGAGATGGGCGCGCCGCAGGAAGAGCAGCACTGCATCCGTTGTAGCGCCTGCGCTGACGCCTGCCCGGCCGATCTGCTGCCGCAGCAGCTTTACTGGTTCAGCGTCGGCCAGCAGCACGACAAAGCCACCGCCCACAATCTGGCTGACTGCATCGAATGCGGCGCCTGCGCCTATGTCTGCCCGAGCAATATTCCGCTGGTGCAATATTTCCGTCAGGAAAAAGCGGAAATTCGCGCCATCGCCGAAGAAGAAAAACGCGCCGCCGAAGCCAAAGCGCGCTTTGAGGCGCGCCAGGCCCGTCTCGAACGTGAAAAAGCCGCGCGCCTTGAACGTCATAAAAAATCGGCTGCACAGCCTTCCGGCCAGGATCAGGACGCCATTCAGGCGGCGCTGGCCCGCGTGCGCGGGAAGAAAACCGATGACCAGCCGGTTGTGATCGCCGCTGGCGAAAAACCGGATAACAGCGCCATGATCGCCGCGCGTGAAGCCCGTAAGGCGGAGGCGCGTGCGCGTCAGGCGGAGAAAGTCCAGCAGGCGATGGCCGCCAACAGCTCCGTGCCTGCGCACGAAGCGACCGAGCCTGAAATTGACGCGACAGCAGACTCAGTCGACCCGCGCAAGGCCGCCGTGGAAGCCGCTATTGAGCGCGCCAAAGCCCGCAAAGCGGCGCAGGCCGGGGAAAACGCGACCGCAGACGAAAAACCTGCCGAGCCGGTCGACCCGCGCAAAGCCGCCGTGGAAGCCGCCATTGCCCGCGCCAAAGCCCGCAAAGCAGCGCAAGCCGGGGAAAACGCGACCGCAGACGAAAAACCTGCCGAGCCGGTCGACCCGCGCAAAGCCGCCGTGGAAGCCGCCATTGCCCGCGCCAAAGCCCGCAAAGCAGCGCAGGCCGGGGAAAACGCGACCGCAGATGAAAAACCGGCCGAGCCGGTCGACCCGCGCAAGGCCGCCGTGGAAGCCGCCATCACCCGCGCCAAAGCCCGCAAAGCGGCGCAGGCCGGGGAAAACGCGACCGCAGATGAAAAACCGGCCGAGCCGGTCGACCCGCGCAAGGCCGCCGTGGAAGCCGCCATCACCCGCGCCAAAGCCCGCAAAGCGGCGCAGGCCGGGGAAAACGCGACCGCAGACGAAAAACCGGCCGAGCCGGTCGACCCGCGCAAAGCCGCCGTGGAAGCCGCCATTGCCCGCGCCAAAGCCCGCAAAGCAGCGCAGGCCGGGGAAAACGCGACCGCAGACGGAAAACCGGCCGAGCCGGTCGACCCGCGCAAAGCGGCCGTGGAAGCCGCTATTGAGCGCGCCAAAGCCCGCAAAGCGGCGCAGGTGAATGAGCGCGCGCAGGCGGCGAACGAAGAAGAAGATGAAGCGGACGATCCGCGCAAGGCCGCCGTTGCCGCCGCGATTGCTCGTGTGCAGGCGCGCAAGGCTGCTGAAAAGGTTGTTAACGAGGATTAAATGGTTTTCAGAATCGCGAGTTCCCCTTATACCCATAACCAGCGCCAGACGTCGCGTATCATGATGCTGGTGACGCTGGCCACCGTGCCGGGCATCGCCGTGCAGTGGTACTTTTTCGGCTACGGCAGCCTGGTGCAGATTCTGTTAGCCATCGTCAGCGCGCTTGCCAGCGAAGCGCTGGTGGTTCGCATGCGCAAACTGCCGCTGAAAAGCCATCTTGGCGACAACTCCGCTCTGCTGACCGGTCTGCTGCTGGGCGTGAGCATTCCCCCCCTGGCGCCGTGGTGGATGGTGGTGCTTGGCACCGTATTCGCGGTCATCATCGCCAAACAGCTCTACGGCGGGCTTGGCCACAACCCGTTTAACCCGGCGATGATTGGCTATGTGGTATTGCTTATCTCATTCCCGGTACAGATGACCAACTGGTTGCCGCCGCAGCAGATCGCCGCCACGGCACCGGGTTTTCTCGACGCGCTACAGGTCATTTTCCACGGCGTAACCGCCAGCGGCGATACCATGTCACAGTTGCGTATGGGCATTGACGGCGTAAGCCAGGCCACGCCGCTGGATACCTTTAAAACCGGCCTGCACGCCGGCCATCCGGCAGGCGAACTGCTGGAAGCGCCGATTTACGGCGGCGCGCTGGCGGGCCTCGGCTGGCAGTGGGTCAATCTGGCTTATCTGGCGGGCGGTCTGTTTCTGCTCGCGCGCGGCACGATCCGCTGGCATATCCCGGCCAGTTTCCTGGTCACGCTTGCGGTGTGCTCGACGCTCGGCTGGCTTATCGCGCCGGAGAGATTCCTGTCGCCGCTGATGCATTTGCTGTCAGGCGCGACGATGCTTGGCGCGTTCTTTATCCTTACCGATCCGGTGACGGCCTCCACTACCAACAAAGGGCGTCTGGTCTTCGGCGCGCTGGCAGGCCTGCTGGTGTGGTTGATTCGCAGCTTCGGCGGCTACCCGGACGGCGTGGCGTTTGCCGTGCTGCTGGCGAATATCACCGTGCCACTCATCGATTACTACACCCGCCCGCGGGTTTACGGTCACCGGTAAGGGGAGCCTATGCTAAAAACGATTCAGAAACATGGCGTGACGCTCGCCGTTTTCGCGGCGCTGACGACCGGTCTTACGGCAATGGTCAACGCACTGACGAAAACCACGATTGAAGGCCAGGCGGCGCTCCAGCAGAAACAGCTGTTCGATCAGGTGCTGCCGCCCGAGATGTATGACAACGATATTCAGCAAAGCTGCTATCTTGTGAGTGCGGCCGCGCTCGGCCGCGGCGAAAAGCAGTTGTGGGTGGCGCGTAAAGGCGATACGCCGGTGGCGGTCGTGATGCAGGCGACGGCGCCAGACGGTTATTCCGGCGCGATACAACTGCTGGTCGGCGCGGATTTCAACGGCACCGTGCTCGGCACCCGCGTCACGGAGCATCATGAGACGCCAGGGCTTGGCGATAAAATCGAAACCCGCATCAGCAACTGGATCACCGGTTTTACCGGTCAGGTGATCCACGGGCCGGATGATACCCGCTGGGCGGTGAAAAAAGATGGCGGCCAGTTCGACCAGTTTACGGGCGCGACGATCACCCCGCGCGCGGTGGTGAACGCGGTAAAACGCGCGGGCCTGTACGCCCAGACGCTGGCGCCGCAGCTTGCCACCCTGCCTTCCTGTGGAGACACCCATGAATGACGTGAAATCAATTCTGGTTAACGGGTTATGGAAAAATAACTCGGCGCTGGTGCAGCTGCTCGGCATGTGTCCGCTGCTGGCCGTGACCTCTACCGCCACCAACGCGCTCGGCCTCGGCCTTGCCACCACACTGGTGCTGGTGCTGACCAATGCCTCTGTCTCGACATTCCGCCGTTGGATGCCGGGCGAGATCCGTATTCCCATCTACGTGATGATTATCGCGGCGGTGGTGAGCATCGTGCAGATGCTGATCAACGCCTATGCGTTCGGGCTGTACCAGTCGCTCGGCATTTTCATCCCGCTTATCGTCACGAACTGTATTGTGGTCGGCCGCGCCGAAGCGTTCGCCGCCAAAAACGGCCCGCTGCTCTCGGCGCTCGACGGCTTTGCCATCGGCATGGGGGCCACCGGCGCGATGTTCGTGCTCGGCTCGCTGCGTGAAATTCTCGGCAACGGCACGCTGTTTGACGGCGCTGACGGCCTGCTCGGCAGTTGGGCGCGCGTGCTGCGTGTCGAAGTGTTCCATACGGATACGCCGTTCCTGCTGGCGATGCTACCGCCGGGCGCCTTTATCGGCCTCGGTATGATGCTGGCAGTGAAATACCTGATTGACGAGCGAATGAAACGCCGCGCCGCGAAACCGGTTGTGGTGGAGGCGGCTGCGGAAAAAGCGTCATGAACCAGGCAAAACGCATCGAAATTCTTACCCGACTGCGCGAGAACAATCCGCATCCGACGACAGAGCTGCATTTCACCAGCCCGTTTGAGCTTTTAATTGCCGTTCTGCTCTCGGCGCAGGCCACCGACGTGAGCGTCAATAAAGCCACGGCGAAGCTCTACCCTGTCGCCAACACGCCTGAAGCGATGCTGGCGCTCGGCGTTGACGGCGTGAAGGAATACATCAAAACCATCGGGCTGTTTAACAGCAAAGCGGAGAACGTGATAAAAACGTGCCGTATTCTGCTTGAGCAGCACGGCGGCGAGGTGCCGGAAGATCGCGCGGCGCTGGAAGCGCTGCCGGGCGTCGGGCGTAAAACGGCGAATGTGGTGCTTAATACCGCGTTTGGCTGGCCGACGATCGCCGTTGATACGCATATTTTTCGCGTCAGCAACCGCACCAAATTTGCGCCCGGTAAGAATGTCGAAGCCGTCGAAGAGAAGCTGTTAAAAGTGGTGCCAGCGGAATTTAAAGTTGATTGCCACCACTGGCTCATCCTCCATGGACGCTACACCTGCATTGCCCGTAAGCCACGCTGCGGCTCCTGCATCATAGAAGATCTGTGCGAATACGCAGAAAAAGTGTACGAGTAGTTAACGGCGCGACGGTGGTCATCTCAGACACCATCGTCGCGCGATTATCGTCGCGGAAGGCTTTTTCATCACCTCGTTGTCACGTCCATTATCCCGCCTTAAATCAGTTCGTCAGGTTAATCGTTTTTTTTCGACAGGAATTTTCTATAGATTTGTGAGAATCATCACATTTGCAACATTCTGTTAAATTTCCGTTGCAATATTCGGCTGTAAGCCTTGCGGCACCTCGGTTATCACTGTCACCAATAACATAAATATCGGGCTTTCTCTGATATTCAGGTCTATCTGACTGCCTGAAAGGTTAATCAGCAGAACATATAACCATGAGCCGCTTCAGCTCGCACTTCAGCAGTTAAAAAATCTACAATTGCTCTTATCATGAAATTTAACGCTGACTGTTAGCGAAACGAATGGCTGATTATCCCGCCCGGCTTATATGTAACAGATTATTACAAAAGCCTTGTGCCAGCGGTCAGGATAGTGAACATTACCCGCCGTTTCTCACTTCATATAACAATAAAAGCGCATGCCGCCAGGCACCACGCGCATACCACCCCCGCGGTTAATGCGGGCTGTAAAAAAAGAGGTATATGTGTCGACTGCAAACAAAAAACCAGCAGAAAGCGTGAGTATGAACGCTTTCAAACAACCGAGATCGTTCTATCTCATTTTCTCTATTGAGTTATGGGAGCGTTTCGGTTTCTACGGCCTGCAAGGGATCATGGCCGTTTACCTGGTTAAACAGCTGGGTATGTCGGAAGCGGATTCCATTACATTGTTCTCCTCCTTCAGCGCGCTGGTGTATGGCCTGGTGGCTATCGGCGGCTGGCTGGGCGATAAAGTGCTCGGCACCAAACGCGTGATTATGCTCGGCACGATTGTGCTGGCTATCGGCTATGCGCTGGTGGCCTGGTCCGGTCACGACGCGGCAATCGTCTACTTCGGTATGGCGACCATCGCGGTGGGTAACGGCCTGTTTAAAGCCAACCCGTCGGCCCTGCTCTCAACCTGCTACGAGAAAGATGACCCGCGTCTCGACGGCGCATTCACCATGTATTACATGGCTATCAATATCGGTTCGTTCTTCTCTATGCTGGCGACCCCGTGGCTGGCTGAGAAATTCGGCTGGAGCGTGGCGTTCTCGCTGAGCTTCGTCGGGATGCTGATAACGCTGGTCAACTTCATCTTCTGCAAAAAGTGGGTAAAAGATTACGGCTCCAAACCCGACTTCGCCCCGCTGCATGTGGGTAAACTGCTGGCGACTATCGTGGGTATCGTCGTACTGGTCGCCATCGCCACCTGGCTGCTCCATAACCAGGGCATCGCGCGTCTGGTGCTGGGCGTTGTCGCTCTCGGTATCGTGATTATTTTCGCGAAAGAAGCGTTCGCCATGCAGGGCGCCGCGCGCCGCAAAATGATCGTCGCGTTTATCCTGATGCTCGAAGCGATTGTGTTCTTCGTGCTGTATCAGCAGATGCCGACGTCCCTGAACTTCTTCGCCATCCGCAACGTTGAGCACTCCATTCTGGGTATCGCGTTCCAGCCGGAGCAGTTCCAGGCGCTGAACCCGTTCTGGATCATGATTGGCAGCCCCATTCTGGCGGCTATCTACAACAAAATGGGCGACCGTCTGCCGATGCCGTTTAAATTCACCATCGGTATGCTGCTGTGCTCTGGCGCGTTCCTGGTACTGCCGCTGGGCGCGAAATTCGCCTCTGAAGCCGGTATCGTCTCCGTAAACTGGCTGATCCTGAGCTACGCGCTGCAAAGTATCGGGGAGCTGATGATCTCGGGTCTTGGCCTTGCGATGGTCGCACAGCTGGTGCCGCAGCGTCTGATGGGCTTCATTATGGGCAGCTGGTTCCTGACTACCGCTGGCGCGGCGATGATCGCCGGTAAAGTGGCGAACCTGATGGCGGTGCCGGAAAACGTGTCCGACCCGCTGCAGTCGCTGGAAGTCTACGGCCGCGTCTTCATGCAGATTGGTATCGCCACTGGCGTTATCGCTGTGCTGATGCTGCTCACTGCGCCGCTGCTTAACCGCATGACGCAGGAAGACAAACCGAAAGAAACGGATACCGCGCACGCATAATTATTCGGGAAACGTTATTCAGGCCGTCAGATTTTATGCTGACGGCTTTTTTTTTACCCGATCGCGCTCTACCATAATTTGGTTCATTCATGAGAAGGGAGTATTGCCATGAAACTGTTTTACAAAGCCGGCGCGTGTTCGCTTTCGCCGCACATCATTCTGCGCGAAGCTGATATCGATTTTACGCTGGTGGCGGTGGATTTGGCCGCGAAGCGCACGGAGAACGGCGAAGACTATCTGACTATCAACCCGAAAGGTCAGGTGCCGGCGCTGCTGCTGGATGACAATACGCTGCTGACAGAGGGCGTTGCTATCGTACAGTATATCGCGGATAAAGTGCCGGACCGCCAGCTGCTGGCGCCTGTCGGCAGCATGACCCGCTACCATACGCTGGAGTGGCTGAACTATATCGCCACAGAGCTGCACAAGGGCTTTACGCCCCTGTTCCGCCCCGGTACGCCGGACGAGTACAAAACTACCGCGCGCGAGCAGTTGCAGAAGAAGTTTGAGTATGTGAATGAGGCGCTGGCGCAGAAACAGTGGCTGATGGGGCTGCGCTTCAGCGTGGCGGATGCTTACCTGTTTACCGTGCTGAACTGGGCGAACGCGGTTGGGCTTGAGATGCAGGCGTTTGAAAATATCGCCGACTACCAGGCCCGCGTGAAAGCGCGTCCTGCCGTCGCGGCGGCGCTGAAGGCGGAAGGCCTGAGCGCGTAACAGAGCAGTGAAGCGCCGCGCCTGCTTCAGGCGCGGCGTTTTTTACAGTTTTACCGCGGTAAAGTAGTGCTCCGGTTGCGCGATGCCGTCCTGCGCCGCCACGACCTGCAATTC
Organism: Cronobacter turicensis; assembly: GCF_041222865.1. Lineage (NCBI taxonomy): Bacteria > Pseudomonadati > Pseudomonadota > Gammaproteobacteria > Enterobacterales > Enterobacteriaceae > Cronobacter > Cronobacter turicensis. The sequence continues at coordinate 2,271,763 of NZ_CP165997.1, forward strand.
ATACTCTTCCATGCGTTTGGTGGTCACCATGATGTCGTAGACCGCCGCCGTCACATGTTCCAGCGCCTCGCGAAGCGTCGCGCCCTGTAACAGTTTCACCAGCAGCAGACCGCTCGTCACGTCGCCGACGCCGACCGGCTGACGCGCGCCGAAATCCACCAGCGGACGGCTGATGTGCCAGGCCTCGTCAGATGTCACGAGCAGCATTTCAAAACGGTCCTGATGATAGCCTGCGCGCGCCAGATGTTTCACCAGCACAATCTGCGGGCCGCGCGCGATAAGCTCGCGTGCGGTCGCGACAGCCTCGTCGACGCTCGCCACTGCATGGCCGCTCAGCATCTCCAGCTCCAGCAGATTCGGCGCGATGATGTCGCTTGCCGGCAGCGCGAAACGTGCGTGAAACTCCGCCACGCCCGGCGCCACGATACAGCCCTTTTCCGGGTGGCCCATCACCGGATCGCAGAAATACTTCGCCTGCGGATTGGCCATTTTCACCTGGCGGACAATCGCCAGAATATGCTCGCCCTGCTCCGCCGACCCCAGATAGCCGCTCAGTACCGCGTCACAGCGCGACAGCTGGCCGATAGCCGCGATGCCCTGCACGATCTCGGTCAGATGCGACGGCGGCATCACCGCGCCGGTCCACTGCCCATACTGCGTGTGGTTGGAGAACTGTACCGTATTTAGCGGCCAGACATTGGCGCCGAGACGGCGCATCGGGAATTCAGCCGCGCTGTTGCCGGCGTGACCAAACACCACGTGAGACTGGATGGCGAGAATGTTCTTCATGATTTTCCGGGTGAAACGAGAGGTCGGGTTAAAAATAAAGGGCGTGGTTTCCCACGCCCTTGACTGGCTGAATGTTATTTCCAGCAGACGAGGCAGTAGTTTTTCTTACCGCGACGCAGCAGTGTGTAACGGCCAAACAGGCGGTCGCTGTCGCTGAAGGTATATTCCGGATCGGCCTGTTTCTCGCCGTTGATGGTGATGGCGTTGGAGGCGATGGTTTTACGCGCCTGGCCGCGGGACGGCTGCAGCTCGGAATCGACCAGCGCCTGCATCAGATCCGCGCCTTTTTCCATCTCAATCATCGGCACGCCATCCTGCGCGAGCTGCTCGAAATCCGCTTCGCTCAGCGCATTAAGATTACCGTTGAACAGGCTTTCGGTAATGCGTTTCGCCGCGGCAAGGCCTTCTTCGCCATGTACCAGACGGGTGACCTGCTCGGCCAGCACATACTGGGCGCGCGGCGCTTTACCGCTGTTTTTGTCTTCTTCTTCCAGCGCGTTGATCTCATCAAGGCTCATAAAGGTAAAGAACTTCAGGAAGCGGTAAACATCGGCGTCGGCGGTGTTGATCCAGAACTGGTAGAACTTGTACGGACTGGTTTTCTTCGGATCCAGCCATACCGCGCCGCCTTCGGTTTTGCCGAACTTGGTGCCGTCAGATTTGGTGATAAGCGGTACGGTCAGGCCAAATACCTGGTTCTGATGCAGACGACGGGTCAGATCGATGCCCGAGGTGATGTTACCCCACTGATCGGAACCGCCGATTTGCAGCGCCACGCCGTGCAGTTCATTCAGGCAAGCGAAGTCGTAACCCTGCAACAGGTTGTAGGAGAATTCGGTAAAGGAGATGCCCACATCGTCGCGGTTCAGGCGCTGCTTCACCGCTTCCTTGTTGATCATCTGGTTGACCGAGAAGTGCTTGCCGATATCGCGCAGGAAAGTCAGCACGTTCATGCTGCCGAACCAGTCATAGTTGTTCGCCGCGATAGCGGAGTTCTCGCCGCAGTCGAAATCGAGGAACGGCGCCACCTGGCGGCGGATTTTATCCACCCACTCCTGGACGGTGTCTTCGGTATTGAGTTTACGTTCGGTCGCTTTAAAACTCGGGTCGCCAATCAGACCGGTGGCGCCGCCGACCAGTGCAACCGGTTTGTGCCCCGCCATCTGAAAGCGTTTCAGGCACAACAAGGGAACCAGATGGCCCAAGTGCAGGCTGTCGGCGGTGGGATCGAAGCCGCAATAAAGGGCGATCGGCCCCTGCGCCAGTCGCTGCGCTAACGCTTCTTCATCCGTCACCTGAGCCACAAGGCCCCGCTCCTGCAATTGTTTAATCAAATTGCTGCTTGCCATCGATTTCTCCATGTATTTACGACTGCACCTTTGCCGGTACACGGCTTTTCGCCCACTGGCGAAAGAAAAAATTCAGGGAGGCATAGAATAAAGCGCAAGCCCTGGGAGCGCCAGCGCTTGCATAAGAAAATCGCTCACTTACGGGGCGAGACGGTCGATTTTCCAGCCGTCGGCATCGCGCTGGTATAAAAAGCGGTCATGCAACCGGTGTTCGCCGCCCTGCCAGAATTCCACCTGGTCAAGCGAGACGCGAAAACCGCCCCAGAAACTGGGCAGCGGGACCTCGCCTTGCTGGAATTTTTGTTTGAGTTCGAGGAATTTACTTTCCAGCACGCCGCGCGCAGAGATACGGCTCGACTGCTTAGAGACCCAGGCGCCAATCTGGCTGTCGCGCGGGCGGCTGTGGAAATATTTGACGACGTCAAGCGTCGAGAGACGTTCGGCTTTGCCGGTGACCATCACCTGGCGCTCCAGCATATGCCACGGGAACAACAGACTGATGCGCGGATTATTTTCGAGATGGTGCGCCTTGCGGCTGCCCAGATTGGTGTAAAACACCATGCCGCGCTCGTCGAAATGCTTAAGCAGCACGATACGCTGATACGGCTGGCCCTGTTCATCGACGGTGGCGACGACCATGGCGGTAGGATCGGCGAGCCTCGCCTCACACGCCTGCGCGAGCCAGCGTTCAAACAGCGGCAGCGGCTGGTCGGTTAAGTCGCGGCGGCGCAGCCCGCCTTTGGTATATTCGCGGCGCAGATGCGCAATCTGTTGCAGGTTGTCAATATCAGACATAGCGTTGAACCAGTGAGGATCGGGAGGCGCTATTGTGCGCCCCACCCGCTAAAATCTCAACGCTTCGGATTTTGTAACTGACAGTGATTTAACACAATATTGTCGCGATAGTAGACCGTCGCCTCATCTCCTTTCGACCAGAACGCATAGATGCCGTCGGTATAGCGCGTGCCCGAGGCGGCGCGTCCCTGATTCAGGTGCAGCATTTTATCGTCCAGCACGAAACTGACCTGCTCGCGCGGTTTATTGAGCGAGACCGTCAGCGGTTTTTCATCGCAGCGATATTCGAGGGTATCGGTGTTCATGCGCTCAACCATAGCGTCATAGTAGCTACAGCCAGCAAGCAGCGTGGGGAGCAAAACGACAAGCAGTTTCTTCATGGCATATCCTGAAAGCGTATTTCTGAAGGGGGCAGGACGCCCCCGTAACGCATTCAGTCTATCGGCTTAGCGGAGCAGGAAAAGTCGGCAAACTCCGATTATTTAAGGGGTTGGCCGGGAAAACCGCGCCGAGCACGCTGGCTTCGCGCGCGCCGGTGACGGAGGGCAGATTCCCTGATTTGCCGCTCAGCGTGCGGTACGCCAGCCAGGCAAAGGCCAGCGCTTCCATGTCGTCGCCGCGAATCCCCATCTCATCCGTTGAGGAGACTTCGGTGCCCGGCAGCAGCGCGGCGAGACGCGCCACCAGCCGGGGATTGCGCCCGCCGCCGCCGCAAATCATCAGCCGCTCCGCGCCGCCGCTTAGCAGCACATCGCGCGCGATGGTGCTGGCGGTCAGCTCCAGCAGCGTCGCCTGCACATCCTGCTCAGGCAGCCCGGCGAAGGAGGAAAGCTGGCGCTCTATCCACCCGTAATTGAAGTATTCCCGGCCGGTGCTCTTGGGCGCGGGCGTCGAGAAATACGGGTCGCTCAGCATCTTTTGCAACAGCGGCTGCACCACTTTACCGCTGGCGGCCCATTCGCCGTCTTTATCAAAAGGTTTGCCCTTCTGGCGCCAAATCCAGGCGTCCATCAGCATATTGCCAGGCCCGGTGTCGAAGCCTCTTACCGGCTGGCCCGGAAAGAGCAGTGAAAGATTCGCGATGCCGCCGATGTTCAGCACCATGCGCCGCTCCGTCGGATGCGCCAGCAACGCCTGATGAAACGCGGGCACCAGGGGCGCGCCCTGCCCGCCCAGGGCCATATCGCGACGGCGGAAATCGCCCACGACGCTTACGCCGGTACGCGCCACAATCTGATTGTTATCGCCTATCTGCATCGTATGGGGCGCGCTGCCGACAGGCTCATGCCAGACCGTCTGGCCGTGGCAGCCAATCGCCATTACATCTTCCGGGTTAAGTTTTTGCTGCTGCATCAGCGCGTTGACCGCATCAGCAAACAGGCAGCCGAGCTGGTTATCAAGCCTGCCGAGCTGGGAGAGCGTCAGCGGCTGTCCCTGACAGATATCGAGGATCGCCGTTTTAATGGCCTGCGGCATCGGCCAGCTCAGGCTCGCCTGCTGCGCCACCATATGTTCATCAATGGCGGCCAGCACCACGTCCACCCCGTCGAGGCTGGTGCCGGACATCACTCCAATGTAGCGACCTGATTTCATACGCAATCCTTAACCCCTGTGTGAAAACGTGCGGAACAACGAGCCCGCGCTCGCGACCCTCAATCATAAACATTCACCCTGATTGAGCAACGGAATAATCCCGCCCGGCGCAAAAAGCCCGCTTTTGCCGCGCCGTTGATTTACCGTTCAGGCAGATTATTTTACGATTTTTATCATCGGCTCCGTGAAGAATGTGAAATATCGCGGTCTTATGCCATATAATTTGAACATGATGGATGCTCAGGTGAGCATTTGTTGGTGAACAGGAGATTTACATGATTTCACGTGTACTGGTTGTTGCACTGGCAGGTTTAACGCTGGCGGGCTGCGTCAACAACGATAGCCTTTCGGGTGATGTTTACACCGCCTCTGAAGCCAAACAGGTACAGAACGTCACTTACGGCACCGTAGTGAACGTTCGTCCGGTGAAAATCCAGGGCGGGGATGATACCAACGTAATCGGCGCACTGGGCGGCGCGGTGCTGGGCGGCCTGCTGGGTAACACCGTCGGCGGCGGCACCGGTCGTTCGCTTGCCACGGCGGCGGGCGCTATCGCAGGCGGCGTAGCCGGTCAGGGTGTTCAGGGCGCGGTGAACAAAACGCAAGGCGTTGAACTGGAAATCCGCAAAGACGACGGCAACACCATTATGGTGGTTCAGAAACAGGGCAATACCCATTTCTCTGCAGGTCAGCGCGTAGTGCTGGCCAGCAACGGCAGCCAGGTTACCGTCTCTCCGCGTTAAGTCGCACGGAATACCGGTTTACAAACAAGAACGGAGGAGCATCAGCTCCTCCGTTTTTTTATGCGCTATTTTTGATTGTGATGTTGTGCCTTCACACGCCGGTCAAAGAGACCGTTTACTCTTTCGCCGACAATGCCAGAATATTTTTCTCAAGGCGCGCCACGATGCGCAGCATCTGGTCATGTTCTTCCTGCGAAATGCCGGAGAGAATTTCACCGCGCGTTTTCAGAATAACGTCTTCCAGCTGCGAAATGATCGGCGCGGCTTTTTCCGTCAGCTTGATGCGCTTGGCGCGTCGGTCGCTGGCGCAGGTATGGCGGGCAATCAGCCCCTTCTCTTCGAGTTGATCGAGCGTGCGCACCAGCGACGGTTGCTCGATACCGATGGCCTTGGCCAGTTGAATTTGCGACTGATCGGGCGGCAGCGCGTGGATATGATGAAGTGTCACCCAGTGGGTCTGCGTTAATTCCAGAGGCTTCAGGCGATGGTCAATCAGAGCACGCCAGATGCGCACCAGTCTTGTCAGGTCAGAGCCTAATGGCGATTCCAATTTCATCTCCTTATAATTAGCTTGCTAAGTTATTATGCTGATTTTAGACTAGTGTGCAGTATTTAGGTAGCTAAAACAAATAACCGCCCTGGCGATGAATACCGCAACGTCTATAATTTTAGACCACAACGGCGTATCTGAAACGGCTACCATCTCTTCGATTTTCAAGGATTAATCTTTCGTGATATCGCACTTGTTCACTTCAGGGTTTGCGCTTTCGGATCTTATCGCTGGCGCGTCGGTCTATTTCCCGCCGCTGTTTAAGGCCGTGATGCTAGGTTTTTTTATCTGGCTGATGGTGCATCGCCTGCTGCGCGACTGGATGTACGCGGGCGATATCTGGCACCCGACCCTGATGGATCTCTCCCTGTTTATCTTGTCAGTCAGCCTCGGGCTGGTCATTCTGATTGTGTGGTAACCGCATGCGCCTGAAAACCCTGAAATATTTTTCTACCCTCTTCGTGGTGACCGCCGCCCTGCTGGCAGGCTGGTTGGTCTGGAATTACTACATGCAGTCGCCCTGGACGCGCGACGGCAAAGTACGCGCCGAACAGGTGAATATTACGCCGCAGGTTTCCGGCACCATTACGCGCCTGCTGGTGCGCGATAACCAGAAAGTCAAAGCAGGCGAACTGCTGTTTGCCATTGACGATACGCCCTACCGCATCGCCGTGCTGAATGCCGAAGCCCAGATTGCCCGCGCGCAGACCGATCTCGCCAAAGCGAATAACGAAGCAAACCGCCGCCGCCATCTGCCGCATAACTATATTTCCGCCGAAGATCTCGATACCGCCAACATCAGCGTCAAAGCCGCACAGGCGGCGCTGAAAATGGCCGAGGCGTCGCTTGAGCAGGCGCGCTGGCAGCTGGAACAGACGCGCGTGGTCGCCCCGGTTGACGGCTGGGTGACGAACCTGTCCAGTCGCGTGGGGAATTACGCCACGCAGGGCCAGCCGGTCTTCGCGCTGGTGGACAGCCGCTCGTTCTATGTGGTGGGTTATTTCGAAGAGACCAAACTGCGTCACATCCGCGAAGGTGCCCGCGCGCAGATCCTGCTCTACAGCACCCATACGCCGCTGCATGGCAAGGTAGAAAGCATCGGGCGCGCCATTTACGATCAGAGCGTCGAGAGCGACAGTAGCCTGGTAGCGGATATCAAACCTAACGTACCCTGGGTGCGGCTCGCGCAACGCGTGCCGGTGCGCATCGCGCTCGACAACCTGCCAGACGGCGTCACGCTGGTGTCCGGCACCACCTGCACCGTCTCGCTCACCGACTAAGCGCCGCGCATGAATCTTGACTGGCTCACCTGGCAGCGCTCCCCGTGGGGCAAAGCGACGCCCGCGCAGTGGCGTTACGCGCTGCGCAACGGCATCGCCATGTCGCTCGCGCTGACGATCGCTTACGCGCTGGATCTCGACGAGCCCTACTGGGCGATGACGTCTGCCGCCGTGGTGAGTTTTCCGACAGTAGGCGGCGTTATCAGCAAAAGTCTCGGGCGCATCGTGGGCAGTCTGCTTGGCGCCAGCGCCGCGCTGATCATCGCCGGGCACACGCTTAACGATCCGTGGTTGTTCACGTGGGCGATGGCGCTGTGGCTGGCGTTCTGCACCTGGGTTTCCGGGTATTTCCACAATAACGCGGCTTACGCCTTCCAGCTGGCGGGATACACGGCCGCCATCATCGCCTTTCCGCTGGTCAATACCATTGAAACGACGGAGCTGTGGGATATCGCCCAGTCGCGCGTCTGCGAGGTGATCGTCGGCATTCTGTGCGGCGGACTGATGATGATGATGATGCCCGGCCAGCCCGACAGCGTGACATTTCTCGGGGCGCTGCGCAAAATGCAGGCGCGGCTGCTGGAGCATGCCAGCCTGCTGTGGAAACCGCAAACCACCGACGCCATCCGTACCGCCCATGAGGGCGTGATTACGCAGGTGTTAACCCTTAACCTGTTGCGTATTCAGGCTTTCTGGAGCCATTACCGCATCCGCCAGCAGAATCAGTTGCTCAATTATCTGCTACACCAGCAGCTGCGCCTGACCAGCTATATTTCCGGTTTGCGCCGCCTGCTGATGAACTGGCCTGAACCGCCACAAAGCCTCTGGGCGGGTCTCGATGCGCTGCTTGACGAACTCGGGCAACCCAGGCCCTGCCCGTTACGGGTAGCTCGTCTGCTGGCGGCGCTGGCACCGCCTGAGGACGGCGATTTTCGCCATCAGGCCTTCTGGCTGCGGCTGCGCGATTTCTGCCGCGTGTGGATGAACTGCCAGCGCTGGATAGCGCGGCTCGACACGGCTGTTCCTGACGACAGCATCAGCGTACCCACCGCGCCGCCGCTGGCGCGCCACACCGACAACGCCGAAGCGCTCTGGAGCGCGCTGCGTACCTTTTGCGTCATCACGCTTATCGGCGCATGGGCGATCAATACCCGCTGGGAAGCGGGCAGCGGCGCGCTGACGCTGGCGGCGATAAGCTGCGTGCTCTACTCCGCCTCGCCGTCGCCGCACAACTCGCTCAATCTGCTGCTGCGCACGCTGTTGCTGCTGACACTGTTCAGCTTTGTGGTCAAGTTCGGGCTGATGGTTCAGGTCACCGATCTCTGGCAGTTTTTGCTGTTTTTATTTCCGCTCCTGACCACGATGCAGCTCATGAAGCTGCAACAGCCGCGTTTTGCCGGGCTGTGGGGCCAGCTGATTGTGTTTATGGGCTCGTTTATCTCGGTGACTAACCCGCCGGTTTACGATCTGGCGGATTTCTTGAATGACAATCTGGCGAAGATTTGCGGCGTGGCGTGCTGCTGGGTGGCGTTTGCGGTATTGCGTCCGGGCTCCGACCGGCGCAAAGGGCTGCGTCATATTCGCGCCCTGCGCCGCGGGTTTATCGATCAGCTCAGTCGTGTTCCCCAGCGGGGCGAAGCGGCGTTTGAATCACTGGTTTATCACCATATTAGCCAGCTCAGTAACAGCAAGGACGAGGCGACCCGCCGCTGGCTGCTGCGCTGGGGCGTGGTGCTGCTGAATTGCTCTCACGTGGTCTGGCAACTGCGCGAATGGGAAACCCGCGCCGATCCGCTCTCGCAGGTGCGTGATGTCTGCATTGAAACACTCCGGGATGTGATGAGCGTCAAAGGGGTGCGTCAGCGTCCGCTGGCGGCCGCGCTCGGCGAGCTTGAGCGCATCAGCCTGACGCTCGCACGTCATCATCAGCCCGATGCCCGACGGCTGGCGGGGATTATCTGGCGTCTGTGGTGTTCGCTGTCACAGCTGGAGCAGGCGTCGCCCTCACCGCAGGAGAGCAACGCCCGGGGAGTGGTTAAATAACGCCGCAGGCGTAACGGGCGCCGCCGCCGCCAAGCGGTTTCGGATGATCGGACATGTTATCGCCGCTGACATGCACCATCAGCGCTTTGCCTTTGATTTCATCAAGCGTTTTAATTCGCGGCGCGGTCACCGGCTCGGTGGCTTTTCCGTCATTATTGACGGCCAGCGCCGGCAGATCGCCTAAATGCCCGTCGCCCTCAGGCCCGGCGTGTTTACCGGTCTTTTGTGGGTCGAAATGACCGCCTGCCGCTTCTGCCGCCGCCATTTTGCCGTCTTTCATGGCGGGCTCGCAGCTACCGTTGGCGTGGATGTGAAAACCGTGCTCGCCTGGCGGCAGCCCCTTAAGATCGGGCGCGAATTCGAGGCCTTTATCGGTTTCAGTGATTTTGACCGTACCGACCGACTGGCCGACGCCCTGGTCGGTAGCCAGATGCAGGTCCACTTCCTGGCTGGCGGCCTGTACGACGCCGCATGTCAGCAGCGCCATCGCCGCCAGAGTCAATCGCTTCATATTCCCTCCAGGTTCAGGTGATTCTCGTTAAGTCTATATCAGACTGGCGATTTTCACCGGAAAGGAGGGAATAGCGCCGTCAGGGAACGTCGTAACCGAGCGCGGCCTTGCGGATGCGGAACCACTGCTGGCGCGACAGCTCAAGCGACAGCGCGCCCATCGCGCTTTTGACGCGATCGATTTTGCCGGAACCGATAATCGGCAGCGGGCGCGACGGCAGACGCATCACCCAGGCGTAGACCACCTGCTCAATGGTCTGCGCGCCCGTCTCTTCTGCGACCTGCCGCAGCTCTGCGCGCAGCGGCCCACAGCTTTCTTCGCTGAACAGCCGCCCGCCGCCAAGGCATGACCAGGCCATCGGGCGAATGCGTAACTGCTGGAGCAGATCCAGCGTTCCGTCCAGCAGCAGCGGCTGATGTACCGGCGAAATCTCAACCTGATTGGTCGCGAGCGTAAACGGCAGGCGCGACTGCAATAACGAGAATTGCGCTGGCGTGAAGTTCGAGACGCCAAAATGGCGGACTTTGCCGCTTTTATGCAGAGCAAGGAACGCTTCGGCGACCTCATCGGCATCCATCAGCGGATCGGGGCGATGGATCAGCAGGAGATCCAGCACATCGGTACTGAGGTGGCGCAGGGAGTTTTCCGCGCTCTGCACAATATGCGCGCGATCGGTAATGTAATGCCCCAGGGCGTTTTCCGGCTTCGCCGTAGTGGCGATACCGCATTTGGTGACGATTTCCATTTTTTCGCGCAGATGCGGCGCCAGACGCAGCGCCTCGCCGAAAGCGGCTTCACACTGATAGTTTCCGTAAATATCGGCGTGATCGACCGTGGTAATGCCCAGCTCCAGATGTTGCTCGATAAACCCCACCAGCTCGCGGGCGGAGTAATTCCACTCCATTAAACGCCAGTACCCCATTACCAGACGTGAAAACGTCGGCCCCTGGGGCGCCATAAGAATACGCTCAACCATAAGTACTTACCTCAGAAAGGAAAACTGCCGGGGATTATACGCAAGAGACGCGGTTAAAACAGTGAAGGCTGCTGCGGTTCTTCGTCAGGTTCGGCGCGACCGGCGCGCAGTTTACGGAGCATCCGCTGGCGACAGAGGCGCAACACCTCTTGCTTCTGAGCGTCGTTCATCTTCTGCCAGTTGAAACGCTCGTCGCGGCTGCGCATGCAGCCACGGCAGTAGCCGCGTTCATCCGACTGGCAAATCCCGCGACACGGACTGGGAACTGGGAAAAACTCGAGCTGCTCGGCCACAACGGCTCCTCGTTAACATGATAGTTACAATTGAAGCCTGAACTGCGCCGGGATGCAAGTTTGCTCACCAGAGCGCCACGTAATTGCAACAATTGTGTTGCCGTTGAGCTTTCGTTGAATCTGCCTGGCGTGCTGTTAAAGGCAGGTTAAGGTTTCACTAATCTTTGCGCCGTAGACTGCCTGCATCATTAATGGAGTTTTTATAATGCCAACTATTAAAAAACTGCGCTGGAGCGACTTGCGTTTCAACCTGTTCAGCGCCCTGATCTTCACGCTGATGAATGCGCTGTTTATTGGCCGCTGCTGGACGCTTATCGCCCCACATCATCTGCACGACATGCTGTTCGCCGCGAGCGTACCGCTGGTGCTGTTCTGCGCCTGGCTGGTGATTTTCAGCATCATTAACCTGCCGTGGCTACGCAAACCGGTCCTGGCCATATTGCTCCTCGGCTCGGCGGCCAGCAGCTATTTTATGTATACCTACGGGGCGGTAATTGACCAGAACATGATGGTCAATATTTTCGAGACCAACTCTCAGGAAGCCGGGGCGCTGATAACGCCGCAGCTTGTCGGATGGCTTGTGGTTGCGGGCCTCGTACCGGCGTTGCTGCTGAGCCGCATTGAGGTGGTGTCCGGCAGTTTACTCTGGACGGCGCTGCGCCGTCTGGTCAGTATTCTCGCGAGCCTGCTGGTGATCATTCTCGTGGCGTCACTATTTTATAAGGACTACGCCTCGCTGTTTCGCAACAATAAAAACATCGCCAAGATGGTTACGCCCGCCAACTACATCAGCGGCATCGTCAAATATACTCATTCACGCTTTTTCGCGGGCGACCAGACGCTGGTGCGCATCGGCGAAGATGCCAAAAAAGGCCCAATCATTCGCCAGCAGACCAAAAAAACCGTACTGGTGGTGGTGATTGGCGAAGCCTCCCGCGAGCAGAACTATTCGCTCGGCGGCTATGATCGCGACACTAACCCGCAGCTGAAAAAACAGGGTGTGGTGTTTTATCCGCACGCCACCTCCTGCGGTACGGAAACCGCCATTTCAGTGCCCTGCATGTTCTCCGGGATGCCGCGCGCGCATTACGACGCCGGACTGGCGCATCATCAGGAAGGGCTGATGGACGTACTGGCGCATGCGGGCGTTAACGTGCTGTGGCGGGATAACGATGGCGGCTGTAAAGGCGCCTGCAACCGCATTCCACATACAGACATGACTGAATGGAAGCTTAACGAGCTGTGTAAAGACGGCTCCTGCCTCGACGACGCGCTGCTGTGGCGTTTCGATAACGTGCTGGATGGCCTGAAACAGGATTCCGTGATTGTCCTGCACCTGATGGGTAGCCACGGCCCGGCGTATTACCGCCGCTACCCGGATAATTTCCGCCGCTTCACCCCGACCTGCGACACCAACGAGATCCAGGATTGCGACCGTCAGGCGCTAATTAACACCTATGACAACACCATTCTCTATACCGACGATGTACTGAGTCGCACCATTGACGCGCTGCGTAAGCATCAGGACACGATGAACACGGCGCTGGTCTATCTCTCCGATCACGGCGAATCGCTCGGCGAGAACGGCATTTATCTGCACGGCGCGCCATACCTGCTGGCGCCCGATCAGCAGACGCACATTCCGCTGCTCTTCTGGCTCTCCGGCGATTACGCGCGCCAGTACGGCGTGGATACCGGCTGTCTTGGCAAGCGCGCGGCAACGGATGAGGTATCTCAGGACAACCTCTTCTCCACCGTGCTGGGCATCATGAATATCCAGACTTCGCTTTATCAGCCGCAGGAGGATATGCTTAGCGCCTGCCGGAAAAATTAACGTTTCTGGCGGTTTTCACTAAGGCGACTTGCATTAGACCGACTGGTCTATTAGATTGGATTGTATGAACCGAACACCTGAACACGATACGCGCGAACACCTTCTTGCCACCGGCGAGCAGCTCTGCCTGCAACGCGGCTTTACCGGCATGGGGTTAAGCGAGCTGTTAAAAACCGCGGGCGTACCGAAAGGCTCCTTCTACCACTACTTTCGCTCTAAAGAGGCGTTTGGCGTGGCGATGCTGGAGCGCCATTACGCCCGGTATCAGGCCTGCCTTGAGCAGCACTTCAACCCGGCAGGTCCGGCGCGCGAACAGCTGATCGCCTGGTTTGAAGATACGCTTCGTCACTACTGCCAGACGGGCAAAATGACGGGCTGCCTGACGGTGAAGCTCTCAGCCGAAGTGTGCGATCTGTCGGAAGATATGCGCGGCGCGCTCGATAAAGGCGCGGTGCAGGTTATCGCCCTGCTGGCAGGCGCGCTGGAGCGCGGCCGCGACGCACAGGCGTTGACCTTTAACGGCAGCGCCCAGCAGCGGGCGCAGGTGTTATACGTGCTCTGGCTTGGCGCAAGCCTGCAGGCCAAAGTCTCGCGCAGCGGCACGCCGCTTGAAAACGCGCTGGCGCACGTCAAAGAAATGCTTTGAACAGAGCGCCTGCCGAAAGGCAGCGCTTTTTTATTTCGCTCGTTACAAGACGACCGGTCTACTCAGGAGTGACTATGCAAGACGAAAAGCTGTTTACCCCGCTGAAAGTGGGTGCCATTACCGCCCCTAACCGCGTATTTATGGCGCCGCTGACCCGCCTGCGCAGCATTGAGCCAGGCGATATTCCGACAGCAATGATGGCGGAATATTACCGCCAGCGCGCCAGCGCCGGGCTTATCATCAGCGAAGCCACCCAGATTTCCGCACAGGCCAAAGGCTATGCGGGCGCGCCGGGTCTGCACAGTGATGAGCAAATCGCAGCGTGGAAGAAAATCACCGCCGCGGTACACGAGGCCGATGGCCGTATCGCCGTACAACTGTGGCACACTGGCCGTATCTCGCACAGCAGCATTCAGCCGGGTGGCGAAGCGCCGGTTGCGCCTTCCGCGATTAATGCGGGCACCCGCACCTCGCTGCGTGATGAAAACGGCAAGGCTATTCGCGTCGACACCACCACCCCGCGCGCGCTCGAAACGCACGAAATCCCGGGCATCGTTGATGATTTCCGCAAAGCCGTCGGCAATGCGCGCGACGCCGGTTTCGATATGGCAGAGCTGCACTCCGCCCACGGTTACCTGCTGCACCAGTTCCTGTCGCCGTCCTCTAACAAACGTACCGACCAGTATGGCGGCAGCGTGGAAAACCGCGCGCGTCTGGTGCTGGAAGTGGTCGACGCCGTAAGCAAAGAGTGGAGCGCCGACCGCATCGGCATCCGCGTGTCGCCGATTGGCAGCTTCCAGAACGTCGACAACGGCCCGAACGAAGAAGCCGACGCGCTGTACCTGATTGAAGAGCTGAACAAACGCGGCATCGCGTACCTGCATATGTCCGAGCCGGACTGGGCGGGCGGCGTGCCTTACACTGACGAATTCCGCCAGAAAGTCCGCGAGCGTTTCGACGGCGCTATCATCGGCGCAGGCGCCTACAGCCGCGAGAAAGCCGAAGCGCTGATCCAGAAAGGGCTTATCGACGCGGTGGCGTTTGGGCGCGACTATATCGCTAACCCGGATCTCGTCGAGCGCCTGCGTAAAAAAGCCGAACTCAACCCGCAGCGCCCGGAATCCTTCTACGGCGGCGGCGCGGAAGGCTACATCGATTACCCTACCCTGTGATCCAAATTGATAGCGGCGGCCTTCCGCCGCTATACTAAAATCCTGTTTCACCCAAAAGCATCATCACAAGCCGTTTATTTAAGAGGATCTTATGCGCTTACTTCACACCATGCTGCGCGTTGGCGACCTGCAACGCTCCATCAATTTCTACACCAACGTTCTGGGCATGAAACTGCTGCGCACCAGTGAAAACACAGAATACAAATATTCGCTGGCGTTTGTCGGTTACGGTCCGGAGAGCGAAGAAGCGGTGATCGAGCTGACTTACAACTGGGGCGTGGAGAGCTATGAGCTCGGCACGGCTTACGGTCATATCGCCATCAGCGTGGACAACGCCGCAGAAGCCTGCGAGCGCATCCGCAACAACGGCGGCAACGTCACCCGTGAAGCGGGCCCGGTTAAAGGCGGCACCACGGTTATCGCGTTTGTTGAAGATCCGGACGGTTACAAAATCGAGCTTATCGAAGAGAAAGACGCGGGTCGCGGCCTCGGCAACTGATCCCTCCGGCGGGCGTTCTGCCCGCCTTGCTGCATCCCGTCGTGAAATTTGCCATAATGCGCGCTGCTTTAATTCCCCAAACTTAAGAGACGCTGATGTCCGATAACGCTCAACTGACCGGTCTGTCCGACCGTTTTCGTGGCTTTTACCCTGTTGTCATCGATGTGGAAACCGCCGGTTTTAACGCCAAAACCGACGCGCTGCTGGAAATCGCCGCCGTGACGCTGAAAATGGATGCCGACGGCTGGCTCACCCCCGATGAAACACTGCATTTTCACGTTGAGCCCTTTGAAGGCGCCATCCTCCAGCCCGAAGCGCTGGCGTTTAACGGTATTGATCCGCATAACCCGTTGCGCGGCGCCGTCAGCGAATATGACGCGCTGCACGCTATTTTTAAAATGGTGCGCAAGGGCATGAAAGAGAGCAACTGCAACCGCGCGATCATGGTGGCGCATAATGCCACGTTCGATCACAGCTTTATGATGGCGGCCGCGGAGCGCGCGTCGCTCAAACGAAACCCGTTCCACCCGTTTGTGACCTTCGACACCGCGGCGTTAAGCGGGCTGGCGCTGGGTCAGACAGTACTGGCGAAAGCGTGCATCGCGGCGGGCATGCCGTTTGACAGCGCCCAGGCGCACTCGGCGCTCTATGACACAGAACAAACCGCCCTGCTGTTTTGCGAAATCGTCAACCGCTGGAAACGCCTGGGCGGCTGGCCGGTGCCGCCGCTCGCCGCAGAAGACGCGACGCCGCAAGACGGCGAGTGAGCTAACGCAGCGCAAAAAAAAAGCGGCCTCCAGGGCCGCTTTTTTATCTGCGCGATAAGGCGCGACGGGATTATTCCGCGTCCGGGGTTGCCGGGTTGTGCTTCGCTGCCGTCTCTTTGATCAGCGGCTGCAGTTCGCCGCGCTGATACATTTCAATAATGATGTCGCAACCGCCGACCAGCTCGCCATCCACCCACAGCTGCGGGAAGGTCGGCCAGTTAGCGTATTTCGGCAGTTCCGCGCGGATATCCGGGTTTTGCAGGATATCGACATACGCAAAACGCTCGCCGCAGGCGGACAGCGCCTGTACCGCCTGCGCGGAGAAGCCGCAGCTCGGC
The DNA here is from genome assembly GCF_041222865.1 of Cronobacter turicensis. Taxonomy (NCBI): domain Bacteria; kingdom Pseudomonadati; phylum Pseudomonadota; class Gammaproteobacteria; order Enterobacterales; family Enterobacteriaceae; genus Cronobacter; species Cronobacter turicensis. The sequence goes on from NZ_CP165997.1 coordinate 2,287,941, forward strand.
AGTTTCGGGGAGCCTTTCATGTACAGCAGAATCGGGTTTTCAGCGATCTGGCGTTGAATTTTTTCAAGCGTAGTGCTCATTGTCTTACTTCCTCAAGCGTCATTACGGCGTTAGCTTTACATTGTAGCGGCTCCGGAGCGTCCCGAAAATGCATAATCTTGCGCTTAAGCCCGGCGCCGTGCCGTGGTGAAAGAGAAGCAAATAATAACACTTTTCTGTATGCTGCCGATATTCTCCTCTGAGGAGGCGCGCTAAAATGCGCATCCACGCAGCGGCAACTGGCTAAAAAGAGTGCGCCGGTTAACGAAACTGCGCGGTAAAGACGATTTGCTGCTTAACTTCGGACAATTTTTTAGATTAGAATCAGCAAGCTCTTAAAATTCATCCGTTGGCATGATTGCCGGCTTTATGCAGGGGAATGCTCAGTGGCGCGCAAAACAAAAATTGCTCTTACGCTCTGTGCTTTATTAATGACTTCATCACTGGCATTTGCGCCATGCGCGCAGGCGTCGGAGCAGACGCGCGCCTCGAAGGTACAAAAGGCGCACGCCAGTACGGTGAAAAAGAAAACCAGCACAAAAACCGCCAAAAAAAGCAACAACGAAACGAAGACTAAAACGAAAACGGCGAAAACCGCCAGCGAGAAGCGAAACACCACCGCAAAACGCACCAGCAAGACCACTTCTACCGTCAGTAAAACCGCTTCCCGCCGCGCTTCCACTACTTCCGTTAAACAGGCCAGCAACCGACTGAGTGCGCAGACCTGTAGCAAAACGCGTAAAAATCGCAAAACTAAATGCGTCAGCGGGCCGCTGACTATCGCGGATGCCCACAAAGCGCGCGTGAAAAAAGCCCAGACGACCGCCATGAACAAGCTGATGAACCAGATCGGCAAGCCGTATCACTGGGGCGGCGCTTCGCCCCGCACCGGTTTCGACTGCAGCGGCCTGGTCTGGTATGCGTATAAAGATCTGGTGAAATTCCGCATTCCGCGCACCGCCAACGAAATGTATCACCTGCGCGACGCCGCCCCGGTTAACCGTGGCGAGCTCGAAAGCGGCGATCTGGTGTTCTTCCGCACCCAGGGCCGCGGCACTGCCGATCACGTCGGCGTCTATGTCGGCAACGGCAAGTTTATTCAGTCGCCGCGTAGCGGTCAGGAAATCCAGATAACATCGCTGAGCGAAGATTACTGGCAGCGTCACTATGTCGGCGCGCGCCGGGTGATGACGCCGCGCACCATTCGCTAATCGGTTTATGCACATCAAAAAAACGGAGAAGGTCGCCCTTCTCCGTTTTCTTTTTTTACTGCGCTTATGTTATTCGGCGCTGCACGCCGTTTGCGCCTCGCGACGGCTGGAGAGCAGCACCAGCAGCAGGCCGAGCGCGGCAATCAGCGCCCCCATCACCGGCACCACGCTATAGCCGAAGCCCGCGTGAATAACAGCGCCCCCCGCCGCCGCGCCAAGCGCGTTGCCAAGGTTAAACGCACCGATATTGACCGATGACGACAGGCCTGGCGCTTCACTGGCGACGCGCATCACGCGCATCTGCAGCGGCGGCACCACGGCGAACGTCGCCGCGCCCCACACCACCATGCTAACGGCCGCGCCGATTTCCGTCTGCGCCAACCACGGGATCGCCGCCATGATGATGATAAGCAGCATCAGGAACCCCTTCAGGGTGCCGCTCACCGAGCGGTCCGCGAGGCGGCCGCCCAGATAGTTGCCGATGGAAAACCCTACGCCTATCAGCACCAGCATGGCGGTGACGAACGCCGCGCTGGCGTCAGTGATATGGTGCAGCACCGGCGCGATATAGGTATAGAGCGTGAACATCGCGCCCGCTCCGAGCACCGTGGTCAGCAGCGCGCTCACTACCTGCGGGCGCATCAGCACCGCGAGTTCGCTTTTCACATCCGGACGCTCGCCGCCGCCGCCTTTCGGCAGGGAGAGCCAGAGGCTCGCCATCGCCACCAGCCCAAGGCCCGCGGTCGCCAGGAACGACATCCGCCAGCCAATAGTTTCGCCAAGCCAGGTCGCCGCCGGCACCCCGCCGATATTGGCGATGGTCAGCCCCATAAACATCGTCGCGACGGCGCTCGCCTGTTTATGCTTCGGCACCACGCTTGCCGCCACGACCGAGCCGAGCCCGAAAAACGCGCCGTGGTTAAGGCTGGTGAGAATACGCGAGGCCATCAGCGTCATGTAATCCGGCGCCAGCGCCGAGAGCACGTTGCCGAGCGTAAAAATCGCCATCAGGAAAATCAGCGCGCTGCGTCGTGCGCGGTGCGACAACAGGAGCGTCATCAACGGCGCCCCCACCATCACGCCAACCGCGTAAGCGCTTATCAGCATACCGGCGGCCGGAATCGAGACGTTGACGCCGTTCGCTATTACCGGCAACAGCCCCATCGGGGAAAACTCGGTCGTGCCAATGCCAAAAGCACCAATCGCCAGTGCCAGTAACGGGAAATTGACTTTCATTCATTGCTCCAGAAATTGTACAACAGCGCCGGGGAATGCCCGACGTTACAGCAGGATGCAGAAAGGATGGCACTTTCAGTCGGAAAAGATAAGTGACAAAAACAGCAAAATATTATTGCGCGAGTGTTAAAGAACACGCAAAAATTGTTATTAGCGAATCATAAGGAAATAGCGTGAAAAAGAAAGGGAACGGCGAGCGAAAGGCGTTTAAGCGCAGGAATGGTATAAGAAAGCGGGAGAACGCAGGCGCACTCCCGCCTGGCGCTTAATGCAGGATGGCGGTAAAAGCGCCCGCCACAATAAGACCCAGCACAACAAGGGTAGTGACCAGCGAAAATTTCAGATCGGTACTCATGGTATTCTCCTTAAAGACCCCATAAAAATCAGGTAGTGCGCATTTTTGCATAAACGGGCCGAAAAATCCTGCGACATTTAACCAGATATGCGTTTTCCCTCTTCCCCTTTCGATAAAGATAAGCCAAAATTCGTCGCTACTTTATTCGGTACCGGCCATCGACCCCTCCTCACGATAAATGTCGCGTTTCCCGGCATGCCGCACGTCCCCTCGTGGCAAACAGGGGTGTGTACAGGCAAACGATTAACCCGTGATTTTGCAGGGCTCAGCCAGGGGTCTGGAGTGATTATTAATGGCAACAATTAAAGACGTCGCGAAGCGAGCCAACGTTTCCACAACAACAGTCTCACATGTAATTAACAAAACCCGTTTTGTGGCGGAAGAGACGCGCAACGCGGTATGGGCGGCTATCAAAGAATTACATTATTCGCCAAGCGCCGTGGCGCGCAGCCTGAAGGTGAACCACACCAAATCTATCGGGCTGCTGGCGACCAGTAGCGAAGCGCCCTACTTTGCAGAAATCATCGAAGCTGTAGAAAACAGCTGCTTTGCAAAAGGCTATACGCTGATCCTCGGTAATGCGCATAACAATCTGGAAAAACAGCGCGCGTATCTGTCGATGATGGCGCAAAAGCGCGTCGACGGCCTGCTGGTGATGTGTTCGGAATACCCGGAGCCGCTGCTGTCCACGCTCGAAGAGTACCGTCATATCCCGATGGTGGTGATGGACTGGGGCGAAGCTAAAGCGGATTTCACCGACTCGGTTATCGATAACGCGTTCCAGGGCGGTTATCTCGCGGGGCGTTATCTTATCGAGCGCGGCCATCGCGATATCGGCGTGATCCCGGGGCAGCTTGAGCGCAACACCGGCGTCGGGCGTTTTTCCGGCTTCATGAAAGCGCTGGAAGAAGCGGCCATCAAGGTGCCGGAGAACTGGATCGTGCAGGGCGATTTCGAACCGGAATCCGGTTATCGCGCGATGCAGCAGATCCTCTCGCAGCCGCAGCGCCCTACCGCCGTCTTCTGCGGCGGCGATATCATGGCGATGGGCGCTATCTGCGCGGCCGATGAGATGGGCCTGCGCGTGCCGCAGGATATTTCGATTATCGGCTACGATAACGTACGCAACGCCCGCTTCTTCAGCCCGGCGCTGACGACAATCCATCAGCCGAAAGAGACGCTGGGCCAGACCGCGTTCAATATGCTGCTCGATCGCATCGTTAACAAACGCGAAGAGTCGCAGACCATCGAGGTGCACCCGCGCCTTATCGAACGCCGCTCGGTGGCGGACGGCCCGTTCCGCGACTATCGTCGTTAATCCCTTCCGGGAGCCGTATCACTGCGGCTCCCGCAGCCACTCCTTGTTCAGCGTTTCACTGTCCCCCAGATAATCAAGCAGCCAGCGCAGCGCGGGCGAGGCGTCGCTTTGTCGCCACGTCAGGCAGCAGGCGGCGTCCGGGAACGGGTTTTCCAGCGTCAGCGCGCGCCACTCTTCGCGATCCAGCCATGGCTTGGCGAAATGCGTCGGCACCATGCCGATACAGAGCCCTTCGCTAAGCGCATCAGCGGCGCAGTGCCAGTCCGGCACCACCACGCGTCGCTGGTTATCCAGCAGCCAGGTGATGCGTTTGGGCAGCGATCGCGAGGTATCTTCCAGCACCAGCGACGGGTAATCACGCAGCCTGTCATCGCTTAGCGCGCCTTCATGCTGCGCCAGCGGATGATGATGCGCCACCACGCAGCGCCAGCTCAGCATGCCCATATCGCGGAACGCGAACCGCCCGCCCACCGGGATCGCCTGCGTGGCGCCGATGGCAAGTTCCACGCGCCCATCCGCCAGCGCATCCCAGACGCCGTTAAACACCTCCTGCGACACCTGCAACTCGACATCGGAAAAGTGCCGGTAGAAATCGAGCACCAGCTGGCGGGTGCGCTCAGGCCGCACGATATTGTCCACCGCGATGGAAAGCTGCCCGCGCCAGCCGTTGGCTATCTGCTGGCACTGCTGACGGGTGATCATCATTTTTTTGATAACAGAACGCCCCTCGCGTAAAAACCAGGCGCCCGCAGGCGTCAGCACCACATCGCGATGGCGTCGCTCAAAGAGCGACACCGCGAGCCATTCCTCAAGCTGACGCACCGTATAGCTCACGGCAGAAGGCACGCGGTGCAGTTCCGCCGCCGCCGCGGTGAAGCTGCCAGTGCGCGCGACGGCGTCGACGACTTCCAGAGAATATTCAGACCACATTTTCTGCCTGCAAAATTTTTGAATGGAAACGGCAAATATTAGCGTTTCACAAGCCGGTTTGCACTCCGTACACTCCGGGCTCTTTCGCGTATTAAGAAGTGAGTCATTGTGATGCGACCTGATAAAGGATTTCTTTGCTGGCTGGCCGGGCTGAGCGTGCTCGGCTTTCTGGCGACCGATATGTACCTGCCCGCGTTCGCCGTTATCGAGGCGGACTTACACACGGCGCCATCGGCCATCAGCGCCTCGCTGAGCCTGTTTCTGGCGGGATTCGCGCTGGCGCAGCTGGTCTGGGGCCCCCTCTCTGACCGTTTTGGCCGCCGTCCGGTACTGCTGGCGGGGCTGGGGATTTTCGCCCTCGCCTGCCTTGGCACCGTCTGGGTAGAGAGCGCAGGCGCGCTGCTGGCGCTGCGCTTTATTCAGGCCGTGGGGGTCTGCTCCGCCGCGGTGAGCTGGCAGGCGCTGGTGACCGACCGCTACCCGGCGCAGCAGGCGCGCCGCATTTTCGCGACCATCATGCCGCTGGTCGGCCTTTCTCCGGCGCTGGCGCCGCTGCTGGGCAGCTGGATCCTGAACCACTTTTCCTGGCAGGCGATTTTCGTGGTGCTGTTTGCCATCACGGTATTGCTGATTATTCCGGCGCTGCGTCTGCCTTCGGGCGCGCCGCAGGGCAATAAAGGCGGCGAACCGCTGAGCTTTATGATGCTGCTGCGCTCGCGCGTCTACAGCGGCAATGTGCTGATTTACGCCGCCTGCTCCGCCAGCTTTTTCGCCTGGCTCACCGGCTCGCCGTTTATCCTGCATGAGATGGGCTACAGCCCGGCGGTGATTGGCCTGAGCTATGTGCCGCAAACCATCGCATTTCTGATAGGCGGTTACGGCTGTCGCAGCGCGCTGCAAAAATGGCAGGGTGAGACGCTGCTGCCGTGGCTGCTGGCAGGCTTTGCGTTGAGCGTACTCGCCACCTGGCTTGTGGGATTAAGCGAGGCGGTTACGCTCACCACCCTGCTCATCCCCTTCTGCCTGATGGCCATGGCGAACGGCGCCATCTACCCGATTGTGGTCGCCGCTGCGCTGTTGCCGTTCCCGCAGGCCACCGGACGCGCCGCCGCGCTGCAAAATACGCTCCAGCTTGGGCTCTGTTTTGTGGCAAGTCTGGTGGTGTCATGGCTGGTCGCCACGCCGCTGCTTTCGACCACCAGCGTCATGCTGGCAACCGTACTACTGGCGGGGCTTGGGTTCCTGCTGCGCGGGCGTCATCGGGTCACGCAGTCATCAGTCGCGTGATAATATGAAATTTTGTGATTAGCTTGCTAACGGTCAACGGTTGAATCATCGTAAAGCGAGGCCTATACTGGTTCGCGGCTCTACGATAATTAGCATAAATATTATGTAGTAACGGGAGCCGCTGGCTCCCGTTTTTATTTGGAATGACATTTCTGGCAAGGGTCATCTCCCTTCCTCTGTTCTACGTCGGATATCAGGCTCGCGGACCTTTCCGTGATATTTCTCACATACCGAAAATTGCGACTACGCTGTTTGAAGGTTCTGATCACATCAGTGATGGAGAAGCTATGAGTTCATCGTGTATAGAAGAAGTCAGCATACCGGACAATCACTGGTATCGCATCGCAACTGAACTGCTCAGCCGGGCCGGGATCGCCGTTAACGGCGCAGCCCCTTCCGACATTCAGGTGAAAAACCCTGACTTTTTTAAGCGAGTTTTGCAGGAAGGTTCTCTCGGTCTTGGCGAAAGCTATATGGACGGCTGGTGGGAGTGCGAGCGTCTCGATCTCTTCTTCACCAAAGTGCTGCGCGCGGGGCTGGAAGATCAGCTGCCGCACCATCTGAAAGATACGCTGCGCATTCTCAGCGCGCGTCTGTTTAATTTGCAATCCAAAAAACGCGCCTGGATTGTCGGCAAAGAGCATTACGATCTTGGCAACGATCTCTTCAGTCGGATGCTCGACCCGTATATGCAGTACTCCTGCGGCTACTGGAAAGAGGCCGATAACCTTGAGGACGCCCAGCAGGCGAAGCTGAAGCTTATCTGCGATAAACTGGCGCTTAAGCCTGGCATGACGCTGCTGGATATCGGCTGTGGCTGGGGCGGTCTGGCGGCGTTCGCGGCGCGGCACTATGGCGTGTCGGTCACCGGCGTGACCATTTCCGCGGAGCAGCAGAAAATGGCCCAGGCGCGTTGCGAAGGGCTGGACGTCACCATTCTGTTGCAGGATTATCGCGATCTCGATTCCCAGTTCGACCGCATCGTGTCGGTCGGTATGTTTGAGCATGTCGGCCCGAAAAACTACGCCACCTATTTTGACGTCGCCGACCGTAACCTCAAGCCTGACGGTCTCTTCCTGCTGCATACCATCGGCTCGCGGAAAACCGATAACAACGTTGACCCGTGGATCGACAAGTATATCTTCCCGAACGGCTGCCTGCCGTCGGCGCGCCAGATTGCGGCCGCCAGCGAGCCGCACTTCGTGATGGAAGACTGGCATAACTTTGGCGCGGACTACGATAAAACGCTGATGGCCTGGTATGCGCGTTTCCTCGACGCATGGCCGGAGATAGCCGATAACTACTCTGAGCGGTTTAAACGCATGTTTACCTATTATCTCAACGCCTGCGCGGGCGCCTTTCGCGCGCGGGATATCCAGCTGTGGCAAGTGGTCTTTAGCCGCGGCGTGGAAAACGGCCTGCGCGTCGCCCGTTAAGCATTCACCCCGGCGCATGCCGGGGGCTTTTTGCCACTCACTCTTCCCCGCTTTGTGATACTACTCACGCTTTCACGACGTTTCCTTTCATAAAAGTGATCGCGGCAACAATCAGGCCACAGACACATGGAAACCGGTTTCCATTTTGTTTCAAACTGAGCGCTATTCCCCCCTGCCTGATAAAGGAAACGCCTCATGAGTCTGTACCAGAGTATGGTCCATGTTATTGAAAACAAAATCACGCCGCTGGCGGGCGCGATGGGTTCGCAGCGTCACGTGGTCGCGATCAGGGACGGTTTTCTCGCCGCCCTGCCGTTTATGATCATCGGTTCGTTCCTGCTGGTTTTTATCTTTCCGCCCTTCTCGCCGGATACGCAAATCGGCTTCTGCCGCGCGTGGCTGGATATTTCGCTGAAATACCGCGACCAACTGATGCTGCCGTTTAACCTCAGCATGGGCGTGATGACGTTTTTTATCTCGGTTGGCATTGGCGCAAGCCTCGGCAAGCACTACCAGCTTGATCCGATCATGACCGGCCTGCTGGCGTTTATGGCGTTTCTGCTGGTGGCGGCGCCTTATAAAGACGGGCAGATCTCCACGCAATATTTCTCAGGCCAGGGCATTTTCACCGCGCTTATCACGGCGATTTACGCGAGCGAAATGTACGCTTTCCTGAAGCGCCACAATATTACTATCCGCCTGCCGAAAGAGGTGCCGACCGGCGTCGCGCGCTCGTTTGAAATTCTGATCCCGGTGGTGGTGATTGTCTTTACGCTCCATCCGCTCAACCTGCTGATTGAATCCACTACCGGCATGATCCTGCCGGAAGCGATTATGCATCTGCTCTCTCCGCTGGTGGCCGCGTCCGACTCCCTGCCAGCGATTCTGATCTCCGTTTTAATCTGCCAGATCCTGTGGTTTGCGGGCATTCATGGCGCGCTGATTGTCACCGGCATCATGAACCCGTTCTGGATGGCGAACCTCTCCGCCAACCAGGCTGCGCTGGCGGCCGGCCAGGCGCTGCCGCATATTTACCTGCAAGGGTTCTGGGATCACTACCTGCTGATTGGCGGCGTGGGTTCGACTCTCCCGCTGGCGTTCCTGCTGCTGCGCAGCCGCGCGGTGCACCTGCGCACCATCGGTAAAATGGGCGTCGTGCCGAGCATGTTTAACATCAACGAACCGATTCTGTTCGGCGCACCGGTTATTATGAACCCTGTCTTTTTCCTGCCGTTTATTCTGGTGCCGATGGTGAACGCCGTTCTTGCCTGGACTGCGACCAAACTTGGCTGGCTGGCGCAGGTAGTCTCGCTGACGCCGTGGACTACGCCCGCGCCCATCGGGGCATCATGGGCCGCTAACTGGGCCTTCAGCCCGGTCGTCATGTGTCTTATCTGCATGGTGATGTCGGCGCTGATGTACTACCCGTTTGTGAAAGCCTACGAGCGCACACTCCAAAAACAGGAGGCGGCACAGGATACCGCTAATGGTGACACTGTCACTAACAATGCCTGATTTTACTGCGCCTGCCTTTCCGGCAGGCGCCTGACTGAGCTATGAGGATGGATATGCACTACTCATTTCCCGAAGGATTCTGGTGGGGCAGCGCCAGCTCGGCGCCGCAGACCGAAGGTGAAAGCCTGAGCCACGGCAAAACGCCCACCACCTGGGACCACTGGTTCCGCCTGCAGCCGGAGCGTTTTCACCACGGCGTTGGCCCTGCGCAAACCTCCACGTTTTATCAGCACTGGAAAGAAGACATCGCGCTGCTGAAGGCGCTTAACCACAATACCTTCCGCACGTCCATTTCCTGGGCGCGCCTTATCCCGGACGGAACCGGCGCGGTGAATCAGGAGGCGGTCGCCTTCTATAACCAGGTGATTGATGAACTGCTGCGCCAGGGCATTACGCCATTTATCAACCTGTTCCATTTCGATATGCCGCTGTCGCTTCAGGAACAGGGCGGCTTTGAGAACCGCAAGGTTATCGACGCCTTCGAGGCTTACGCCCGCACCTGCTTTGAGCTGTTTGGCGACCGTGTCACGCACTGGTTTACCTTCAACGAGCCGATTGTGCCAGTGGAAGGCGGTTACCTGTATGACTTCCACTACCCGAACGTGGTCGATTTCCGGCGCGCGGCGACGGTCGCCTTCCACACGATGCTGGCCCACGCCCGCGCGGTGAAGGCCTACCACGAGCGTAACGACGGCGGCGAAATCGGCATTATCCTGAACCTCACGCCCTCTTACCCGCGTTCGCAAAACCCGGCGGACGTGAAAGCGGCGCATATCGCCGATCTGATGTTTAATCGCAGCTTCCTCGATCCGGCGCTGCACGGCAGTTACCCGGAAGAGTTAGTGGCGTTACTGGCGCAGTACGATCAGTTGCCCGTCTGCCAGCCTGGCGACAAAGAGCTGCTGGCGGCAGGTGTGGTGGATTTGCTCGGCATCAATTACTATCAGCCGCGTCGCATTCAGTGCCGTGATTCTCAAGTCAACCCGGACAGCCCGTTTATGCCGGAGTGGTTCTTCAGCGCTTATGAAATGCCGGGCCGCAAAATGAACCCGTATCGCGGCTGGGAGATTTATGAGAAAGGCGTCTACGACATCCTCACCCGCCTGCGTGTAGAGTATGGCAACCCGCGCTGTTATATCTCTGAAAACGGCATGGGCGTTGAGAACGAACAGCGCTTCGAGCGCGACGGACAGATTCAGGATGATTACCGCATCGAGTTTGTGCGCGATCACCTGAAATGGCTGCACAAGGGCATGAGCGAAGGCAGCCGCTGTCTGGGCTACCACATGTGGACCTTTATCGATAACTGGTCCTGGTGCAACGCCTACAAGAACCGTTACGGCTTTGTGTCACTCGATCTGGAAAGCCAGAAACGCACGATTAAAAAGAGCGGTGAATGGTACCGCCAGGTGGCGGCAAAGAACGGGTTTGATGAGTAACCGAGTGGCGGCCCCGGCGCCGCCACGCTTTGCAGGAAAATACGATGTCCACCATTAATGATGTCGCGCGCCTGGCGCGCGTCTCAAAAGCCACCGTTTCCCGCGTGCTGAGCGGCAATCGCGGCGTGAAGGAAGAGAGCCGTCTTGCGGTGCTGCGCGCCGCCGAGATGCTGAACTATCAGCCAAACGCCATTGCGCAGTCCCTCTCCAGCCAGATGACCCACTGCATCGGCGTGATTTGCGCCAGCGAACATGTTCAGCAGGCCACCTGCTGGCTACAGGCGCTGGAAAAAGAGCTCAGCCAGCACGGTAAACATCTGCTGCTGCGCTTTGCGAGTTCCGCGCCAGAGGTAACGCGCGCCCGCGCCGAGCTGGATTCCGGCCTGTGCGACGCGCTGATGATTGTCGGCGCCCGCTTTCCCCTGCCCGCGCTTGATGATGATGTGATTCTTGTCGATTGTTTAAGCGCCGCCACGGCGCAGGGCATTCAGTTTGACTGGCTCTTTGCGGCCCAGACGGCGGTGCAATATCTGTGCAGCCACCAGCGCCGCGATATCGCGCTGATTAACTTCCCGGCGGGCGACGCGGCGGCAGAGATTTTACAGGGGTATCGTCAGGCGGCGGAAAACCACCTGATCCCGTTTCACCGCCAGCGTGTGATTGAAGATGAGCCGGTACTGCGTATCGCGCTGCAAAAGCTTATTAACAGCGGCGTGAAATTCAGCGCGCTGCTGGTAACGGACGACAGCCAGGCGCGTGAAGCCGTGGCGATGCTGCGGGAATACCGTTTCGCGGTGCCGGAGCAGGTGCTGGTGTTTAGTCTTGAGAGTTCGGGGCGCGGCATGGGACTGGAGAGCGTTCCGGCGATCAGTTATTCGCTGGAGAGTATCGCCCGGCAGGCGGTAGCGCTGCTTTCCGGCGGCGCGCCGGGCGAACGGGTGCGGGGTACGCTGGTGAGCGCCTGAGCCCACCAGCAGAGCATTATTCTGTGGGGTGCAGCTGCGCGGTAATCGCCGCGGCGGCTTCGCGAGAGGCTAATACACGCTCAACCGTATCCACGACCGCCTGGGTCTGCGGGTCAATTTCAATATTCACCCGCTGGCCCAGTTTTTTTGCGCCAAGCGTGGTGCGCTGGAGCGTTTCCGGGATCAGGAAAACACAAAAGCGCGTCGCCGTTACTTCACCGACCGTCAGGCTGATACCGTCAATGCCGATATAGCCTTTGTGCAGGATATACTTCATCAGCGTCGGGTCCTGAATTTTAAACCAGATCTGCCGGTTATTTTCCGACGTCAGGATCTTCGCAACCTCCGCCGTGGTCATAATATGCCCGGACATTAAATGACCGCCAATTTCATCGCTGAATTTCGCGGCGCGCTCAATGTTCACCACATCGCCAGTCTGTAAATCCCCGAGATTCGTAATACGCAGCGTCTCTTTCATTAAATCGAAGCTGACGCGGTTGCCGTTAATTTCCGTTACCGTCAGGCAGCAGCCGTTGTGCGCCACCGATGCGCCGGTCTCAAGCCCCGGCAGCAGCGCGTCCGGCAGCTCCACTACATGGGTGCGGAAATTCGGTTTTTCATCGATAGCCACGACTTTCGCGGTGCCCTGAACAATACCGGTAAACATATTTTGCCACTCCTGGATTCGCTAACATGGCGGCGCGCGGCCGCGAGATTCATAACGAGAACAATAACAGGTGGAATATGCCCTTGCCAGCCTGAGCGGTCTTAAGCGCATTATTTCACTGGCTTAATAGTGAACTCTCGCTACAATAGTCTGACTAATTCCCCTGCATTTTCTTCTTGCTGCCCGTTGCGGCGGCTTTTTTGTCTCTCAAATAACAACAATATACAGGTGTTCACGTGCAGAAGTATTTTGTCGAAGCGCGTCAGTTATTAGCTCTGGCAATCCCGGTGATTTTCGCGCAAATCGCCCAGACCTCGATGGGGGTTGTCGATACCATTATGGCCGGCGGCTACAGCGCCACGGATATGGCGGCGGTCGCTATCGGGACCTCCATCTGGCTGCCTGCTATCCTGTTCGGCCACGGCCTGCTGCTGGCGCTTACGCCGGTCATCGCCCAGCTTAACGGCTCAGGCCGCCGCGACCGTATCGCCCATCAGGTACAGCAAGGCTTTATGCTGGCCGGGCTGGTCTCTGTGCTTATTATGATTGTGTTGTGGAACGCCGGGCATATCATCCGCGCGATGCATAACATCGACCCGCTGCTCGCCGACAAAGCGGTGAATTACCTGCGCGCGCTGCTGTGGGGCGTGCCGGGCTATCTCTTCTTCCAGGTGATGCGTAACCAGTGCGAAGGGCTTGCCAAAACCACGCCTGGCATGGCGATGGGCTTTATCGGCCTGCTGGTGAATATTCCGGTGAACTATATCTTCATTTATGGCCATTTCGGTATGCCGGAACTGGGCGGTGTGGGCTGCGGCGTGGCGACGGCGTCGGTGTACTGGGTGATGTTCTTTTGTATGCGTTACTGGGTCAAACGCGCGCGCTCGATGCGTGATATTCGCCTGCAGCCGGACGCCAGCCGCTTCGACTGGCCGGTCATTCGTCGTCTGGCTCAGATCGGGATGCCGGTGGCGCTGGCGCTGTTTTTCGAGGTGACGCTTTTCGCGGTGGTGGCGCTGTTAGTGTCGCCGCTCGGGATTGTCGATGTGGCGGGTCATCAGATAGCGCTCAACTTCAGCTCGCTAATGTTCGTGCTGCCGATGTCGATGAGCGCGGCGGTGACGATTCGCGTGGGTTTCCGTCTGGGCCAGGGCTCGGCGCTTGAGGCGCAGACCTCCGCACGCACCGGCATCGCGGTCGGTATCTGCCTCGCCGTCATGACCGCGCTCTTTACCGTGGTGTTCCGCGAGCCTATCGCCCTGCTTTACAACGACAACCCGGAAGTGGTCACCCTTGCCTCGCACCTGATGCTGCTGGCGGCGATATACCAGATTTCGGATTCGATTCAGGTGATCGGCAGCGGCGTGCTGCGCGGTTATAAAGATACGCGTTCAATTTTCTTTATCACGTTTATCGCCTACTGGGTGCTGGGCCTGCCGAGCGGCTACATTCTGGGCCTCACCGACTGGGTTGTGGAGCCGATGGGCCCGGCAGGTTTCTGGTTCGGCTTTATCCTCGGCCTGACTTCGGCCGCCATCATGATGATGTGGCGTATGCGTTACCTGCAACGCCAGCCGTCGGAAACCATCCTGGCGCGCGCCGCGCGCTAATTCCCGCGCCGCCCCTGTGGGCGGCGTTTTTTTATCCGCTTGATGTGCGCCAGCCCGCGATGCCGATCACTTTGCCATCATTCTGCGCAAATACACGGCAATCGCGTGAAATATGAAAGAAAATTGACGTTTGCCCCTTGCCAGGCGCCGGGGCTGCCGTTAATATTCGTCCCCGCTGTCACACAGCATTGCGTTCATAGCTCAGTTGGTTAGAGCACCACCTTGACATGGTGGGGGTCGTTGGTTCGAGTCCAATTGAACGCACCATCCTAATGTGCGTCCGTAGCTCAGTTGGTTAGAGCACCACCTTGACATGGTGGGGGTCGGTGGTTCGAGTCCACTCGGACGCACCATTCAGTAGTCTTCAGGTTTCATTTTTCTGTTTTGTCCTAAACCTTCTGATGCAATTAATCTCAGTCAGCCTTTCGGACTGTGTATTCACATCATTTGGTGTTATGCAGATGCGGTGAAAGTTTCTGGTCAAATTGGTGAAGGTCATCTTTCCGCTGCCTGATGTGAATTACCTCGTTCAGCGGTTTCAGCCGTTCGTTTAACACGCGCTGGCAGGCAATTTTGCCCTGCCAGGCAAACGATAACAGTGTATTCGCTCCCACACCAGCATGCGCGAGGCGCGAAAGGTGGTAAGCGTGAGAGAGAAATAATCATACCGGGCACAGGCAAGTTATCGCCGTTTGACAGAGCTGATAATATGCTCTGCCATCTGTTCAAGCTCCTGCGCATTCATGGGCGGATTATTTTTGGCCTGTCGACTGTCCTGCATCACATAAAGCAATAAATCTGGCTGCAAATTTCGGGCCTGGTGATCCCCGCGAACATAAGCAACATAACCATAATTAATATAATTCAGGTGGTTAATCACATGTCCTTCGGAGTCATAGACTGGAACATTTTTGTACGTTGCCTTAACGAAAGTTCCTTGTCCGGTACGTCCGTCCATTTTAATTGTTCGCCATTTCGGCTTGATTAACTCCTTTGACACAGCAGACCACTGATATTGCCAGTTCCATAACCACGTAACATAATCTTTATCATTCAGGTCATCCTCTTTACCCGCTTTGGGTTTCATCCCAAGATCCTGAAAAAAATTGTAACATCCGGATGATCTTTCAGACGGTAAGTGACCGCCATATTACGAGGCTCGTGCCCGGAATCGCCTGCAATAAATCCATAAGGTAAACAAAAGCCCGGCTCCACTGGAACTTCATAAAGATCACGTGATCTGAAGCGTTTCAGAAGTGAAATAACTTCTGGTTCAGAATAACGTAACTGCGCTTCGGCCGTCTGAGACTTATTACCTGTATCTTTAGAGTTCATGCTCCAGAAATGATAAAGGCGCCCCTCACTGTTTATATAAATCGTATACCCTCTGTAATCATAATTCACAAAAGCGTTAATGTAATCCTTTATAATGTACTGGTATTTCCTTTTAAACTCAGCATCCATAGCGGTTGGCTTATCAATAAGATCAAGATCGAGTTCTTCTTTATGTTTTGCTGTTTCTATATTAAAGTTAAAACTGTCTATCCTTTTTTCCTTATATAAATTAAAGTCTATAGCCCCACTACTTTTGCTCGATATACCCAACCTATATTTCCCATAATAAAACGATGAAAATTGAGCCTGAGTAGTATCCTTTCTTGAAATGTCATACTCACCTCCAAATGTTATTCCATTTGCTGCATATCGGCTAACAATAAAAAAACCATTACTTTCTAACTTTGGTTTTGGATCAAGAAAGCCTTTTAAAGGATATAATGCAACGTCCGCAGCGCTCGGCAATGAAAAGGTATAATACCCAACACACTCATCCTTCCAAATAGAATTTGGAATTACCTTTGAATAACCGATGACAGTATAAAAAAAAAGCAACATAATTTTTTTCATTTAAATCAAGCCATCCAGTTTTTGTTCTTCATTTTGTACAATCAAGGTTTGATCGTTATCGTTTAAATTATTATCGGCAATAAGCCTCATATTATATGGTATTAAATTATTTTCTCCTTCCGTCCAATGTAAAGGTAGTTGATGAATAAAGTCTTTGGTATTAATAAGGCCAGAATTTTTATATCCTTCCCAAAAGGTTATCGAAAACGGCATTTTTTCTTCTTTAGCTATATTATTAACCGTTGCTATGGCCAGATCGATGCCATTTTTACTGAGCCTTGAACTGTAGTTTCTGAACCGTTATCTTCGTGGTAACTTTCATTATGCATATCGCCGTCTTGACACGTGTTTCTCGGTATGAAATCAAAAATATCTTCATAAATTTTTGTATTATAAATCGCTAACTCCTGTATCTTTTTCCAGGTGCTGGGTGAAGCAGGCTTATTCATTACTTCTGTACATTCATCTGCCGCGCTCCCCAGCCACTTATGCCACGCCTTTTTTCGCAATTCACGGGCAAAGTTGCGATACGGCACTGAATTACCACTTCCATCAAGGTCGGTATAACCGTGTTCTGTATCTGATATTAGCACTGCAAGTTCAGAATCCCTGTCGCCATCCAGACTACGGTCATTAATATTCGCGCTTCCTATCAGAACATATCTATCGTCCACAATGGTCAGCTTGCTGTGCACATATATCTGCTCCGTCACTACCATTCCGTTTATTTGTGCATGGTCACGCAGATTTAACAATGTAACATATTGATTACACGCATCCATTGGAATATCGGTATAATAATTTTCACTTTGCCCCTCGAGTTCTTTTATTTTTTTGGCCCATTCTTTACGGGGTGTCGCCTGTAATTCAAGTTGCTGTCTGACCCACAGGCTACGTCGAACAAGATTTAAAAGGCTGCGAGAACCGAATATCAGTGACTGGCGTGTCAGATGTATCTGTGCAACTATTGACGGATCATCAAGCCGACCTTCGGGATGAACCGGCAATACGATGTAAACATGAAATGGCTGTACCATGTGGCTCAAAATTGCACGCTTAATACGTTCACCAAGCCATTCGGCTATCGGGTTTTGGGGCATATCTTTATCCGGAAAGAGTCGGGTAGCCCATGCACTTATTGACGGATTAATATTCCTGGCTACTGGACTCAGAGGGGTATCTTCACCAATTGATGATGTCCCAAATGCCGATACAAAAAATTGATTTTCAATATAAATATAATGTTCTGCTTTACTGATGAGCAGAAGAAGGCTGCGTAAGATATCATCTTGTTTGAGTTTCGGCTCAGCCATAACTCCAGGGTTATTTTTATATTCGTCACGGCGCATATTCAGCGAAGCACTGCGCAATACCTGTACCTGACAGGATCCTTTTTTTCGGACGATATATTAGGTATTTCGAGTTCTGGAATAGTTGAGAAAGATCCGACACTGGCGCGTAAGCGACAGCAGCGCCAGTCGGGTAAGGATGCCGTAAACCGTTCTGCCGCCCTGCATTCCGAGGCTTGCGTATTTCATCAGCGCCTGTTCTGGCCGGATGTCTGCCTGCGGGGTGGTAAATTCGATATTCCAGCAAAACGGCTCGCTTAACGCCTCGCGTCCGGTAACATATTGCCAGAGAGTAGTTGGCAGCCGATAACGTTTCTCGCTGTTGAAAGCGCATGCATGTCGAACATTACGTCACTCCTTTACCTGCACCAGATTTAGCCAGCCTTCGCCCTCACTTAAATACTAATTATTTTTAATTTGAAAAGATGCGTAACATGAGGCAATAGAATGGCGACTTCTTTCATTTTCATTATGTAGATAATTGAGCAAATGTGCCTTAATCAGACGATCACGAATAAAATCATTTCCAAACGAGCAACCAAATAAAAACATGACTATAATAAAATAAATTTTTTGCTTGCATCGCTTTAATTTTAAAAAATCACAGTGCTGTTCCGCAAGATCTGTAAATTTACTAATCGAATTAATGCCAATAAAGTCAAAACGTTGAGGGTAAATTTCTCTTAATATATTACGCAGTAAAGCATGATTATATTTTGAACTAACAGAAAACCTTTCCATGCTAAAAAAACGGAATCTATCATAACTCTCCTTAAAGAAAAAACCATCGTCACCATAAACCACTTTAATATATTTATCTAATCGTGAATAAAGAATCATACTTTTTTCAATTTGGGTTAAATGGTTTTCTCTACATTCACCTGTCAACCATTGATATAGTGGATCTTTTCCGAAATTAGCACCGAACATCAACATCATATCAATATACAACCGAACAGGTCCTCTTTGGGTATAACCCATCTTTTGCGCAAATAAAATACCCTGTTCTATATAAGTGCGGACGTCTTCCAATCTCACAGAGGAAATCAGTCCTGGAAGCACACTCTGAGCGTGTTCAGTCAACTCACTTACATAACTATCGAATGACATTCTTTTTAGTAAGTCAACTTGGCTTTGACTAAACTCCATAATTACAAATCTCCTGCTGGTGCAATAACGCTTATGATTATTGATATGCAAAATTTATTTAATTGAGTTTTCTTTTATGTAATCTCGATAAGAATATTGTGCCGGTGATACTGCATGCCAATATCCCGCTTTGTTTACCATAGCAAGACCATAAGTCATGAATAAAAAATCACCTTTATAAAACGTCCTTAACAATTCCACCTCATACTTAACTCCGTCGTAAGAAAAGAAAATAAGAAAATAATCTTCCGTTGGCTTAAAATTTTCACTATTGAACTCAGACCTTAAATACTCATATGAAAGTTTATTTTTTACGCAATGAAAAAAATCTTGGTTATTCATGTTATTTAAGCTTTTCAATTGCGGTTGAGTGCCCACTGAATTTTTTATTGCCTCCTGTAGGCTGAGGGTTATTCCAAAATCATTCAAATTATCAATGGGATGGTATTTTAATATTAGCAAATAAAAATCATTTATTTTTATATATTGAGGATCTCTAAGCCAATCACTGGCATCAAACCATATCCGCTTGCTTGGCCATTGTGGATCATTTTCATTACCTGTTGAAACGATAACGGCCATTTTATATTGTTGCTGATACATATGACAACCTCTAATAACCAAAATAAGTATACAAATTAACATAATGGCGCAAGAATTGAATTTATCCTTTGACTTTATCATTATCCCACTCGCATGGCGTATATTGCTGCAGTCCTCGCTTCAGTCCTGTTGGAGTGTTTCCTGTTCTCGGATATCGCCAGGCTCCATTTGGCGATAGTGGCCCCCCCTCATTTTTTTCATTCTTGGTCCTCTCAATTAAGTCCTGCATTCTCTTTATGTTTTCCTCATAATCATCTGGCTTCTGGGGTTGAGTCATATTCTTATTGCCTTTCGCAACTTCTTCTGCATGTCTTTTAATTTTTTCTGTATAGTCTTTTATTACTTTATAATAATTACCCGCCTGTATTATTTCCTCCTGCGTTCCATAAATCCCTACATAACTGGAACGCTTTTCAAATGCGTGTATCTTCACGTCCCAGGCATCAGCCATTTTCTGTGCTGGACTATTCTTTTGCCCGGCATCTTTTCCTGTAAAATCATCTCCATCAACTGATATCCCAGCCCGACAGGCATAAGTTGTAATTTCCGCATCATAATCAAAGACTGATTCATATACACATTGAATATCTGTGATATCAAATCCCCCCGCACTTTCATCATCCCCTGCATAATGAAAAGAAGCGATATTTATTACACCATGACAAAAGAAGACCATTTTTTTAATAAGTCTCTTTTTTACCTTACGCTGATTAAGAAAATCAATAAATTCATTTTTGTTTTTCACATACACAACACGACTTTGTTGTTCATGCGCATATTCATTAATTTTTCCAATATCATAGCTTGTGTAACCAGCCTGAAAAACCACCAGAATGCGTTGTATCGTTGTATTCCCTTCACTGGCAGCAGGAAAATCTCTTAGCTGCCTTATACCACAGTTTATGAAACGGTACTGGTTACCCGGACTGTCTTCGGTCAAACCAAAGCCTCCCTGCCAGCGCCAGTCTCTTGGGGCAGTTCTCGCAGCCACTACCGCGATATAATCATAACCATTACAATAAGGGACCTCTTTTTCAGGATAATTCGGAGCAGTCACTAGTGATATTTTTCTTTCTGCGATCTCCTTTAATGAACCAAAGCTATTTCCTCGCCGTCTATATCCCTCAGCCAATTTCCCAACCATTGCAAAAAACTCCTTAGGCTGTGGAGTTTTCACTCTAGCAGTCTTTCCAGCTTCGTTTGTATTACCATGATTATTAAGTTTCTCATCATCAAAATGGACGGACCATGGAATATGCCTGAGATCAACTGGCTCTCCATTAACAGATACAAGTTTAATCTGATGTGTAAATTCCTTATTGCAACTTGCAACAGGTTCGCCTGCTTCACCAGTACAGTCAGACATAGTTGTCGGATCTAATGAGTTCACAGTCATTACAGCACCTCTTTGCTCCCGATATTGTTAGCCGAAATACTCACATTCAGCGCATCTTTATCACTCTGGTATATATTTATTTTATTGTCACTAAGGAAAAGCCATCGCATTGTATATTTCATCAAATGTGTGCTCTGCTCTTGTGACAATAGTTCAGGAAGTGCTTTCAAAACCCGACAATCATAAAAACGAAAAACACCTGTTTGTTTCGAAGGGAACGAAATCATCAGGCATGACTGCAAATGTTGAGACAGTGATAAAAGAGGCTGGGCGCTGATAATCCATGAGACAGCCGGATATTCTTTTTCCAGCTGGCAGATCTTTACAAAAACATCCTCTGTTAAAGCAGACATATCCATCAACCACGGTCCTGCAAAAGCCAGTACTTTATCTTCCGGTAAACTGAAAAGGGAACAAACGCCCCCCTCTTCATGAAGCTCTGCACAGGTAGCCCGCTCGTACTGAATACCGTCAACCAGGGCATATAACCTTGCTAATTCTGACGATTCCCTGATTTTCAATAGTTCCCGGAAAGCATAGTGCTGATCTGTCATGTTAGTTTCCTCTCAATACAACAGGTGTTCCATTCAGCGCGGCATGAATCAGGCAGCTCAGACATAACCTTTTACTCGTGATCGGCATGGTCGCCGCCTTCGCCGCAAACGTCTTCTCCACCTTCCTCAGATACACCTGTGGCGTTCCGTACTCTATTTTCCCGGCTTCCAGCTTCAGGTAACTTCCTCCGCCGATAAGCGTGATGCGCTTTTTGCCCGCAAAGGAAATGTCTTTCAGTGAAGTAAGGGTGAGCTTCTTCTCTGCCGCCAGCTGCATGCCGCCGTTCTGTGCCTGCACATCCACCGGGCCTTCGCCTGATTTCAGGCTCAGCGGCCCGCTGTGGGCAAACAGCCCCAGTTTCTCACCCGCCAGTGCGGTCATGTTGCCCATTACGCCCACGCTGATGTCGCCACCCGCACTCACCGCCAGGTTCTTCGCGGCCGCAAGCTGCATGTGCTCACTGCTGGTGAACGCTATCCCTTCCGGCGCCGACACGTGAATCATCTCGTTCAGCGGTTTGAGCCGCTCGCTGAACATCGCGCTCTGGCTCGCGATGTCCGCCTGCAGCGCGTTCGCCGCGTCTGCCGCAGCGGAGAGTTGCGCTATCTGCTGCAGGCAGAGGTCAATTTCCTTCAGCGCCGTTTCCCGGTCCAGTACCTCACCCGCCGCCTTCTGCTGCCCGTCGGCGCTGATCAACAGCCCCTTCGCCACCCGGATGACGCCGTATTCGTCGGTGCGCAGTTCAAAGCCCGCCCCGCGTGCTTTATTCTGTGCGTCCACCAGCCGGCCTTCGCCAAGCTGCGTTTTCCCGTATTCGGTGGTCAGGTGGATGTGCTCTTCACCCCGTTTATCTTCCATGCGCAGTTCATTCTGCGCGGGCGTGCGCAGAATATTCCGGCTGCGGTTGTCGCGGTTGACCACATCCGGGTGCGCGGAATCATGAAACGCGTGCGCGATATAAGGCCGGTCCGGGTCGCCGCCATCAAAGGCGATGGCTACTTCCGTACCCGTCAGTAGCGGCGTGTGCCAGCCGTACGTCTCCCCGGCATACGGCTTCGCCTGGCGAACCCACAGGTAGCTGTAACCGCTGTCGCCGCCCTCGCGGTCCATGTCCAGTTTCACCCGGTAGCGTCCTGCGTCATCCAGCCAGGCATAGGTGTCTTTCGGGTCACGGCTTTCCACCCGCGCCGGCACGGTGCCGTGAATTTCCGGGCGCGGGATTTCAGGCGGACGGTAGCAGTAGCGTTCGCTGTAGGGCATCCCCCACACCGACACGTGCAGACGCGAATCGCGCGAGGCGCGAAAAGTGGTGAGCGTGATAATCACCCCCTCTTTCAGCGCGCGGATGACGTCGCCTTGCGGCTCCAGCACGATTCCCGGCGTGAGCGAGCAGGCGTTGCTGAAGAGATGTACACGCAGCGAATTATTAAGTTCCCGCTCGTGATGGATCCGGGCATAAAACGCCCCGGTCTCACCAGCAGGCTCCGGGTCAGTGTCATCGCCCTGCTCCCGGTACGGCTCCGCGTAGCGATAGTGCTCACCGGTGGTGACCGCCGGGCTGCGCACCCTGACGGTGGCGTCCAGCGGTGTCGTGGCGGCGGGATAGTGATAGTCGCGCGTCTGCACGCCACCGGTAACGGCGTTATGCCAGGTGCGCACGCCCCAGACTGCCTCCTGCGCGTCGTCATGCAGGCCAGACGGCTCGCGGTACGGCAGACGGACGTCAAAATGATAGTTAAGCTGACTGTCGGCAAAGAGGGTGACATCCAGCCCACGGGCACCGTCCATTTCCGTACGCCACCAGATCCCCACTCCGGCAAGGATGCGCTGAATAAACGTAAGGTCGGATTCGCGCCACTGGGTGATTAACTCGCGCTCCGGATATTCCCGTTCCAGCCGGAAATCAAAATCCGCGCGTTCGAAGCCATGCTCGCGCAACACCTGCTCCACCACTTCCGGCACCGACTGGTTGAGAAATACGCGACACTGGCGCGCGTGCGACAACAGCGCCAGCCGGGAGGATAGCGTCACGCTGTAGTGCGACTGGTCCGCACTGGTGGAGAACCACTCCAGGCGAGTAATGATGCCGTAAACTGTCCGGCCGCCCTGCATCTGCAGACTGGCATACTTCATCAGCACCTGTTCCGGCAGGATGTTCGCCTGTGGTGTGGTGAATTCAATGTTCCAGCAGAACGGTTCGCTTAACGCCTCGCGCCCGCGAAAGCGCAGCACGTCGGGAGAGATCGTGCTGTGATGGATCGTAAGCACGTACCGCGACAGCCCCTCAGGCGGCTTAACCTCGTTATCCTTATCCATTGCTCACTCCTTTCTCTCTACCAGCTTCAGCCAGCCATCGCCCAGCTCCACCCGGCGAGGTTTATCCGGGTCAAGATCGTCGCGGGACAGCACCAGCCGCCAGCGGTTGTCTTTCATCTCCGGGTGGTTAAACAGCCCCACCACTGCCACGAATTGCGCGTTTTCATCCATTGGCATATCCAGCGAGACGTTGCCGTTGGGCATGATGAGCACCTCGCGTGAAGCCAGCAGTTCGTCTTTCAGCACGGTGTCTGCGTTTTGCAACACCGTGCCGTAATCGGCTGCATCCATGTTTTTACGATCCTTGAGCTGGTAAATCCTTACCATGGTTGCCAGCGGCGTCTGATCGCCATCCACGTTAAGCGCCGAGCGAGGCGCAAAATCGAGGTGCAGCGTTTTGATTTTTTTGTAAAACACAGATTTCGCCATACTGACCGTACCGTCTTTCACCGCCTGGGTAAGACCACAACCGGCCATGAGGCAGCAGAACACCAGGGGGAGCGCATGCCATCCTTTATTTGGCATAGACTTATTCCTTTATGAAAAGTGATTAATCGAAGCGGTAGTTGCCTTTCATAGCCAATGGTAATGCAGCGCAGTTCAGGCTTTCGTAACACCCCAGGCTGACCGTGATGAGCTGACGGTTATCGCTGAGTTTCCCGTTTTTCAACCCCAGCAGGCCAGTTCGACCCAGCTGGATGCGGCGGTGTTTAGTGAGCGCAGGATCCGGTAGCAAATGTACCGGCACCGTCAGACGTAATCGTGCGTCGCTGCGATAACCGAGATACACACGCATCAGTGCCAGCAGATCCATGTACAACTGACCGCCCGGTAGCCAGTCTGTCGCCTCCTGCGCATGGTGGGTGGATAATGTAATAAGCACCCGACTGTTTGCTTCGCGAGCGGTTTTCCCAAGCGTAGCCCGCTGCCTTAGATGAACGCGACGACCAGCCCCCAGCCCGCAGCGGTTCGTCACCCGCACTTGCACGGGATCATGGTCATTGATATCAGCATGTGTATCTGGCGCCAGCAGGCTCACCAGCGCGCGGATCCCTTCGGCATTGCGCGTCGGTAAGCGCATGGCGCCCAGCAGAGCCAGAAAACGCGAAACTGGCGTAGCGACATGCTGCGCCGTACCGGGAATGCCAAGCCCAACCAGCCCCAGCAGGCACTGGGAGGTGGCATCCGTGGCACCAGGTTCAAATGTCGCCGGGTATGCATATTTGCGCCAGATGCGGTAATACTGCGTGACGACGCGGTGGCTGAAGATATCCAGAAACGAAGAAACCGCTTCATAACCTTCACGTCGCTGGGCGACATCATCGAGATAGCCTCCTGCCAGCGGCGAATCGACACCGTACATGCCAAGAAACGTTGTGCGCACCGTGGGCGGAACGTCGGGATGTTCCGCATCAATTTCTCCCTTGCGCAGTTCGCTGGCTGGAAACCCCATCCCCGGCCAGGGACGAAAACGTACCGGATCATTACCCGGGTGGCTGGTGCTTCCCAGGAGCGGCCTTGCGGGATGTTCTTGCTCCAGCAACTGGCAGAAACGGTAGAAATTAACACGCCAGATATCATCGCCTAATTGCTCTGTCAGCCCGGTATGCGCTGACTGTGGTTCTCGCGCCATCTCAGTCGTTTCCCTGTCGGTTGCAACACCAGCGTGAGCTGGTTAAAAAGATGAATATCCGCGTAAAGCGCAAAGAAGCGATGCAGCATTTCACCAAAGAGATTGACATCGCCTTCACCCGCAAAATGCTGAGTGTCCAGCGTCACCTCTATATCCACGCCTCTTTGCATAAAACCCTGTTCAAAGCGGCGTATAAGGGTGTGTTTAACCGCGACGATCGCGTCCAGACGACGACGGTTCATCTCATCATCGGTCCAGTCGTATAGCGCCAGCGTGCCGCGCAGCACTTCCGGGTTATCCATCATGCTAAGAAAATTCGAGCCCAGATGGCTCATTACGCGCCAGTGAAAACGAT
This sequence comes from Cronobacter turicensis, assembly GCF_041222865.1. Taxonomy (NCBI): domain Bacteria; kingdom Pseudomonadati; phylum Pseudomonadota; class Gammaproteobacteria; order Enterobacterales; family Enterobacteriaceae; genus Cronobacter; species Cronobacter turicensis. The sequence continues at coordinate 2,313,210 of NZ_CP165997.1, forward strand.
CGCTGGCCGGAGGATAAAGCGGCTGGGTGGGCGCGGTAAGGTTGAGCACGCTGACCGGCACTTTGCCGATTTTCACTACCCTGTCAATCAGGGTGCTTTGCAGCGCTTTACGGGGCAGTTGACCATTGGTGCCGGTGATACGCATCGACAGCGATTCTGGTTTTTCGGCCAGTTGTTCCATTTCAAATGAGCGACCACCGAGAATCAGCCACGTATCGTGCAAGCCGGAAGGGCCTCGCTTCACGCGGGTATGAAAATAGCGCTCAGGCGCATCGAACCGCATCATGCCGCCACGGTGTCGAAAACTGGTAAAGGGGACATAAGCGTGTTTGCCGTTTTTCACGGCACCGTGAAGGTTATCGACACTGTAGATTTCAGTGTGACCATCCTGAAGGCGTAATGGCCGCAGCAGGTACTCATTTTCCAGGGGATTGAGCGTCAGAGGATCGGCCTCCAGCGTAAAGAGGTTGATCACAGGCGCGCAGTGCAGACGGAAGTTTTCGGTTTCGAACGGCAGGTCGGCAGACCATGCCTCGGTGAGTACGATATCAATTTCAAACCAGTCGCTTTCAGCCGTCAGACCGATGGTGTCAAGACCGCGCAATTCAACAAACAGAAATTTCGACCTGAAGCTGAAATACTCCAGCAGCAACTGATAACCGCTGAACGCAGAATCCCCTTTCGGCCATAGCCGGTCTGTATCGTCGAAACCCATCGGGCGAAACCAGCCATCAAAACGCAGGCGCTCGGCGTGGGTTCCGCTATGGCGCGCATAGATGGCATGCACCTGGCGGGTCAACGCCAGGTGCAGCGCCGAGCTCACCGGGCTTTCCGCATTGAGGAAAATCGCCACGTTATCTATTCCGGCTTTGGCCCAGTCAACTTTCTGGCTGCACGTAAAGCGCAGACGAATGGCGGAGCGCCCGTCAGATTCAGTATGCAGACGCGCCTCAGTCAGACTCAGCGGTTGCAACGTTACTTCGCGAGTGGTGCGATACTGGCAGGCCGTTTTGTGCGGTCCGACCGGGCGGGATAATACGGAAAAGCTCTCCGGCAGCGATTCGGCCTGCCGAAGCCCGCGCCAGTCGGGCGAAAACTCAACAATCGACAGTGAAGGAATGGTGCGCATGTAGTGCGGCCAGAGCAGGCTTACCAGCCCTTCTGTAAGTTCGGGAAGATCGTCGTCAAGCTTCTCGCGAAGCCGCCCCATTAAAAACGCAAACCCTTCAAAAAGGCGCTCGACGTACGGATCCCGGGCGCCGGGTTTATCAAGATTCAGCATCGCCGCCCGGTCAGGGTGGGTGCGGGAAAATTCCTTTCCGGCTTCGCGCAAATAGCGCATTTCAGCCTCGTAGTAGCGCAAGGTTAAATCATCCATGCACAAATTCCTGAATGTCATTAGATTTGGAAAAAAGCTGCACGACGCGACGCGGCATGCAGAAAGAGTGATTGACGCCCGGCCTTGCCTGCACGGCCCTAAGGCGCCGCTGTTATCCTTTCGTCGTGCGGATCAAGACGGATACACAGGCGGAGATCGTCAGCAACATGGGGGTTATTTATTCCGCCCCTTGCTCCAATGCATTCTCGACAGGCGTTAATTCTTCCGTGTTGAAAATCGTTTCAGGCAGATGAAAATCCTGCAGTTTCAGTAGTGCGAGCGGCCCGTCGCCCATTTCGGTTCGCATGATAAATTTCAGTGGGCTGCCGTCTGGCGTAAGCCACACCAGCTGAATCCGGCTGCTGTCAATTGGCGTAATCTGCGCCTTGCTCAGCAGACGAATAAATCCCCACTTCCCGGACTGGTTGCTGTAAAGCTGCATACCGCTGGTTACGGTACGCCAGCTAAGATCAACGCCCGGATACCAGGTCTCTCCCGGCCAGACAAAGCTTCGCCAGCTCTCCATCTGGTTGAAGTAATCGAGCTTTTGTCCGTCAAGCGTCAACTGCACGCGGGCGACATCGCGCGAGGGACGCGCCATCAGCTCAAAACGCGCACTGGCGTCTCCCTGCGCGAAAACCGTATCGGCAATAGCCGCCAGTTGATTGATTGCTGTAAGAAACGCCGGATTCACCGTCATTCCCTGGCTGGCAGAGGGGTCCACCACCCAGCGGTTACCCTCCTGATGTAAAATTCCCCCGAGATTATTTTTCAGGAAGGTGGCGATACGCCCGGAGTCAGCGCGCAGGAATTGCGCCAGTATCGGCAACGAGGCATCGCTACCGGTAGATTTAAACGGATAACGCCCGGCAAATGCGTTGTTCCATTGCTCAACAATGGTGGTCTTCCAGCGATCATTCAGGCCATTGGCTGCCGGGGCCAGAACCTGACGCCAGGCCAGATCCAGCGGCTGGACAAACAAGGCCTGCCCAAAACCGCTCCACTCCTGGCCAAGACTGGCCGCGACAAGGCTGCCGTAATCGCGGGTATCAGTCAGATCGATGGCTTTGCCCTCAAAGACCGTTTGCGCCAGCTTCTGCGCCATGGCTTGCGGATCAGGTGCGCTGGTCACCTGCTGAAGCTTAAGGCGTACCTGCGTAACGCGGGAAAGCCAGGACTGAAAGCTCAGATTGCCGCTCGCCCCGGCACCGTCTTTGCCTTCCATTAATCCGTTTAACGGGCCGAACACGCTCTCGAGCGGTCCTTCCGGCCCCTGCGCCTGTTTAAGGAATTGCTTTGCCCTTTTTTTACTCCCCATCAATTTTTTAGCAGAATCCACCAGTGAATCCGCCAGCGCCTCACTCTGCTGACCCGTTTTCCCCTGATAGTTCAGGGTATTCATCAACGCGACTAGCGGAGACTGACGCACATCTGCCAGCAGATTCAATTGCGCGATGGAATCAGATAACGAATCCGCTTCAATCCACTGGATGCTGTTGAGCATATTGAGCCAGGCATTGCCGAAATCGGTAAAGTAGCGTTCTGTCAGGCGTGCTTTGAGCGCCTCTGGCGAAATGTCGGCATCGGGCTGGTGGGCTTTATCGGTGAGTACCCAGTCAATGGCATCGTTACGGGATTTCACCACCTCATCAATGGCGCCCTGGACCTGCTCTTCCCAGGCCTGACGGGTGAACATGCCCGGCACTACCTCATCTGTGGTAAACAGCGTGGACGCATCGGTGTCGCCCGTCATATCCGCCAGCTGTAAGTCTGGCCAGTTACTGGCAATGCGCTTCAGCATCGCCTGATAGAGCCCGGTTTCTGCGTTACGCTGGCCTATCTGTTTAAGCAGGATCTGGCGAACGGTGCTGATAAGTTCAACATCAGGTTTGATTTTCCATTCCGGATGCGCCGGAAGGTTTTGCGCATAAAACGCCACTAATTTTGGCGACAGCTCGCGCCAGAGACCATCCGGTACGCCCTGACGCTTCGGCCAGATATTCACAAGTGTTCTGGCAAGCCAGCTTGCATCTGCGTTATCCGGTTGCGCCAGCATCAGATACCCTTTCAGTACATCATAGGCCCGTTGCGTCCCTTCAACTCTGGCTCTGCTGAGCGGCGGAAGTCGAACAAACGCTTCCAGTTGCTGCTGGAGTTGCGCGGCGGCGGCGTCACGCATCAACTGGGTATTATTCCTGCCATACAGCGGCCACAGCGCCGCGAGCATGTCATGATCCTGATTCAGCCCAAAGCGGGTATACCAGGGGGCGCCGGTTGCTTCCCTGTGTTGCAAACGCGCCATAGTCTGCTGGAGCCCCATCTGGTGTTTCAGGCGTTCTGAAAGCGGCTGCGTGCTATCCGCAGCGAGGCGGCTTGTCTCCTGCGCCAGATAAATATCGGTACGGTTAATGCCGAGCGACAGCAGCGTCCCCGCTCCCCAGCAAACCGCAAAAGCCAGCAGAAAAAGTGATAGTATCCTGACCCCGTCAAGACCCATTTTTTGGGGAAGTACCTGCACGCAGTCCTCCGCTACCGCCTGCCAGTTAGGCGTATTCAGGCGAGTATGAGGAATAACGGGATGGTGTGCCGCTGCCGGGCTGAACATTACGCCACGTAACCGGTAAGCCGCAGGCCCGCGCATTAAGCCTTCGATCAATACGTTGAGCTGTGATTTCAGCTCCCCCTGTAATCGGGAAGCCAGATGCAGTAAGGCGTCATGTCGCGGCTCCGCCAGCATCTGCGCGATACCTGCCCGACGCAGGCGAGGCGTAAGCGCATCGAGAACGTTCATCGCGTCGTCTGTCGTGGCATCCGGCCCAAAGAGTATTCCCGTTGCCATATCTTCGCGCGTCTCCTGTGACCAGCGCGCATTATCCGTTAGCCATAACCAGACCGGCGCCTGCCAGCCCAGCCATTGCGCGGCTTGCTGACGACAGCGGACAAAAGCATCACGCTCTATGTCAGTTGGCATTTTTTGGCTGTCGAGCACATGAACAATGCCATCCAGCGGACGGCGTGCGCGCAAACGTTTCAGGGCATGAAGTAGAGCCTCATCCTGTGGCGATTGCCCGTCGCCACCGTAAATCAGCACATTGCCATCGCCCTCCTGCCAGCATACGCTGCAAAGCCCCGGCGCCGCTTTTTCCGTATCGTCCGCCTTGCCAATCACCAGCAAGATGCGGACGTTATGCTGCCAGAATCGACCATAGCGCAGGCGAAGATGCTCTATAACGGGCGTTTCATTGAACACGGCTCCGCTTTTATCTTCCGGGCCGCGTAGTATTTCTTCATCATTCCCGGAAGCCTGTGTTTTATTCCTTCCCCACTCCAGATAGAGCCCCGATTTACCCGCATATTCAAAGGCTTTATCTATCAACCACCCCATAAGAAGCATGAAAAAAGCCAGCACTGAGCAGACCGTCAGGATCCTTGGGCCATCAAAGGGCCCGAGCCCGATATTTCTCGCCACCCACTGCGGACAGGCGTACAGCAAAAAAGCGACGAGTACCTCCAGAAAAAACAACGCGGCCACCGTCGCGCCAATAAGCGATTTTTTCTTTACCTTAGACATTCCCTGGCGTTTCCTTTAATCCATGTTGACGGGAAAGAACCACAACCCAAATCTCATCTTTGTCGGCAACCGTCTGTGCCGCGACTACCTGTTCACCGCGTTCATCGAACGCGGCGGCCGCCATCGTGACAGCCAGCCACACAGAGGCTTTTCCGGCATAACCGAGCACCGGATCCAGACAAGAGTTATTTTCAGTCAGGCTGAACGTGACGCCGTTTTGTTCGCAGGCAGTGTTCCATTCAGAGCCTGCAAGTAATAATGGGCCAGTAACCCAGGCTCCACGGAGGTATTGAGCAGAAAGCCGGGACCACAGCAGCGCTTTTGCCAGTGTGCTGGTGAGCGTGGCAGCGTGCCCCTTTTCCGGGCGGTGCAGCTGGATCGCCTGAGGAAATTCCATGGACTGGCGATTGCAGAGGATGACGGCGGTAATAGCATCCGTTCCTCCTTCCTCTGGCACAGGTGGAAATGACAGCGTAATCACAATCAGTAATGACGGGATATCCCAGTACCGGTCCAGCCAGCTATCGAACGCTTCCATACCGGAACCCGAAAACTTACAAAACTGCAGTCCCGTTCTTGCGGTAAAGTCGCGCTTGATGGATTCGCCTGCCTGAAGCGCGACTTGATCGTCGCCGTCAATGATTAACCAACAGGGAATGCCTGACGGTAATTTCTCTGCGACACGCGTGATGCAGGCTAAGATTTTGACGACGGCGCTCTCCAGCGCCTCTGCGAAATTATCCTGAAAGCCGGAAAGCTCGGCGTAGCGAATCATCCTCCTGCCACCCCGCGGCATTATCAGCGCAGGAACCGGCGTTGCGTCGGCAATGGCATGAACCAGCCTTGAGGCTTCTCTTCCCGCCGGGGTCTGTACGGTACTTCCCAGGATCCAGGCGCACCGTTGCCCACGCCGAATTTCGTTAGCCAGCAGAATGTCACGCTCCACATTTCTGGATTCCGTCGCCCTCTGTTCAGCCTTGTAACCAAGACGGCGCAGGCTGAACATTACCCCCCAGAGACAGAAAGGCAGACCCAACGCGGTAAACCAGAATACAAAACCGGTACGCGCTGTCGGCCAGTTCCAGAATGTGAACGCCGATCCTGCCAGGATAAAAATGACCAGCAACAGCAGCCATCGTCGCGTCACGGGGCGTTTAGCTAAAGGCGCTTTTTCCGGCACAGCGTCCAGCCAGACGGGCATGATTAGGCAACCTTCGCGGGAACAAATGAACTGATCAGGCTGCAACCGCAAGCACATTTATGACCATGGAAAGCAACCGGTATACCGTTATCCAGATAATTGGGGTTGCCTTCTATAATGAGGGTTATACCGTGCCCGGGAATAGGGCATGAGACCTCATCCCCTTTTCTGGCAACCCCAATCCCGCCGAATTTCATTGCTGAAGAGCATGTCATAACAAATCCACCGTGAGTGGTTTTATCGCCTTTACGAATAATGGGTAGCATAGAATTAATGGCCTCAATTGCGTTGAACGGGTTTGTGAGAACAGGAAGATTATGATGTTGAATGATTTTTTGATTGCTGTCCGATGCAGATCGTTTTAATTCGGAATTTATTTATAAAAACCTATAACAATAAAAACAGGTGGCATGTGCATTTATTATTTTTAATTATTAATCTTAGCCCCTTAGCATTTTAAAGATTGAGGCTAAAAAAGATTATTTATTAATGAATTCTACCTGTTTAACTTTTCACCCACATCAGGTGCCCGAGATTGAGCTGGATCTTGCCATACTCCGTGGCGAGCTTGATGTGCTCCTGCTGCCGCTGGTCTTCCAGCCGTAATTTGTTGTTCGCGGGCGTGCGCAGCACGTTGCGGGTGTGGTTGTCGCGGGTAACGTGGTCCGGGTGTGCGGAGTCAAGCTGCGCGTGGGCGATGTACGGACGGTCCGGGTCGCCGCTGTCAAAGGCCACCGACACCTCCGTGCCGTCCAGCAGCGGGGCGTGCCAGCCGTAATTATCGCCCGCATAGGGTTTCGCCAGCCGCAACCAGAGGTACGCATAACCCGGCTCGCGGCCCAACGTCCAGCTTCACCCGGTAGCGCCCGGTCTCGTCCAGCCAGGCGTAAATGTCGCCCTTCTGCGTGCTCTCCACCCGGGCAGGCAGCGTGCCGGATATCACCAGTCGCCTGCGCAGCGGCGGGCGAAAGCAGACCGTTTCGCTGTAGGGAATGCCGTCAAAATCCAGTAGGAAACTGGCCCGGCGCGAACCGCGGCTGCGGACACGGGTAATGACGATGCCCGCGGTAAGGGCCTCCGGCAGGCTGCCATCCGCCTCCAGCACCTGGCCGGGTAACAGATGCGGACTGGTGCTGCGACCGGTTATCAGCGACTGCCCGTTGAGAAGTCGCTCATGACGAAGCCTGGCGTAATACGCGCCGGTCTCCGGGCTGTCGCTGTCGCCTTCGGTCAGAAACGGTATCACCACAAGTGATACACCTCACTGGTGGTGATACCGTCAAGACGGCACCTTACTCATCCACTCCAGATCCGCCTGCCATTTCCCGCAGTAGCTCAACTCAAGCCGCTCCAGATTCCGATAAAACCCTTCCCAGCGCCCCATTTAACGCCGCTTCCACCACTCGCTGTGATGTTACCCCACCAGACGGTTCACCACCGCTATTAGAAAAGAAAATTATACAATAAATATCAGAGGCACTTTTTCACCCCGTTAAGAATATACGCTAATTATATGATTTTAAATATTTTATCCGCTCATTTGTTTTATCAAGCAGGCATTTTATATATATACCTGAAAAACCCGTCCCTGTTCTTGACTCATAAGTTTCGTAGTCACAACTAGCATCTCTCATTTTTATCCAAGCCTGCTGAGATTTTTTTAGAAAAACGTCACGCGACTGTACTTGCCCATAAAAATCAGCACCTTCTTTTCTGTATTGCTGAACTTGAATCGTATAAACCTGATTAAGCTCTTTATCTGCTTTTGAATAGTCCCGGCTAATTTCACTATAATACATATCTTCATCATGAGAGGACGCAGCTTGCGCTGCATTACACATTATTAAAAAAAAGTGAAACACTACACTTAATAAAGCTTTCATTACAAATACCTCTTCCTTGCATTAAATCTCTCTAGTGGAACACCGAAAGCAGTTCGCCAGTGCGTATTGGATATGTTATTTTTGAAAGCTTGTGCGCCTTCATTCAAGTCACTCATGAAATACCTTCTGGTTGAGGGGGAATTATCTCCTCTGAAAGTTAAATCCACCAAAACATCTTGAGTTTTTTGGTCAAAGCTATCGAGATCGGCTGTCACCCTAACATTGTCAATATCAACACCTTTTGAAAGCACTCTCTTAGTTACCTCGTACTGATGTTTATATACTGCTTTAAAAAGAAAGTGCTGCTGTTTTCGTGTAAGAGATTGCTCATTCAGCGGAACTGTTTTGTTAATGTCATTACAATATATAAGAGCTTCAGAACCTTGTTTGCCAACACTTCCTAATAGCCAAATCTTTAACGCTTCCGACAATGGCCTTGAGTCTTTTTCCATTTCTTGTAGAAGACTTTTTATATACGTAGTTGTTTGCTGACCAAGATCAAGGCCTCTTCCAAACGTAACGCCAGATCTACCAATAACAATTCCTCTGTTATTAGGCACATGTGGATGCCTGGAAAAGTATATGCTATCTTCTATATCGTTACCCTCTGAATCAAATGTTAATTGGCCAAAAGGAACCGTGAGCCATTTAAGAGCCATCTCATCATCACTTAATTCCTCCAAAAACATCACCGGATGAAAATGCCACACCGCCTCATCCTTATCAAAAGGCGGCACCTGACTCATCCACTCCAGATCTGCCTGCCATTTCTCGCAGTAATCCACTTCCAGCGGATCCAGATCCTTATAAAATCCTTCCCAGCGACCCGTTGAACGTCCCTTGCACCACTCGCTGTGATGTTTCACCACCAGGCGGTTCACCACCGTCCTGACCAGCGGATCGCGCACCGTCAGCGCCTGCCGCACTTCCTCCGCCGTCACCTTCCCGTCACGGTTGCCGTCCATCTCTGTCATCAGGTCCCCGTAAAACGCCGGTACCTGACTGTACTGATGCTCCGTCTCCTGCTCCGCAGACCGGCTTATCTCCCCGAATGCTGCCGGCACCCAGCCCTCATACGGGCTGTTCATCACGTCGCCACCGCCCGTTTCCTCCAGCGGCTGAAACCCCTGCCTCACCAGTTCGTACTGGTTTATCTCTTCCACATCGCTCTGGGGCAGCCAGCCCTCGCCGGTGATGTTGTACCACCAGGTCTGTGACGCATCCGCCACTGGCGTCGCCGCCTCCCGCGACAGAAGACGTTGCGCGCCAGCGCTGACGGTGGTGGCAGTAAAGACCGGCTGCCCTTCTGTGTCCTGGCGGACATACAGCGTCTTTCCCTTGCCGACCAGGAGCCAGCGCTTCTCCCCCTCCACCCTTTCCGGGTTGGCCAGGAACGCCGGCATCCGGCTGTCGGTACTCAGCACTTCCAGATGCACATACCACTCTTTGTCCACCAGCGTGCGGCTCTCTGAGGGCGACTCCGTACACCCCATAAACCCGACCGGCGTGCCCGCGCTGACGGTCCACGCTTCCTTTTCCCCTGTCACCACCACGGTATCGTAAACACCCTGTTGTACGGCCCGGCGCATCCACTCCGGCATCAGTAACTGCAGGTCGCCGTCCGGCTCCGTCAGCGTGGCGTCCAGCGTCACCCAGTACTGCTCCGCTCCCGGCACATCCCCGTTCAGCAGACGGGCCAGCCCGAAGGTGGCCAGGGTGGCTTTGCCTTTTGTCGTGATATAAAAGCGTCCCGTCCGCGACACCAAGAACCGGTCGCCGGCCTTCAGACTCCGCTTCGTTTTCGGCGGCGCGGCATAATCTCCGGCGGCCCCGTTTTCCGCAGCGCCCTCCGGCAGACCGTTCTGTCCGGGGGTATATTTACGCAGCCGTATCCCGCTGTGCCCTTCACGCACTTTATAACAGGGCGACACCGGATAATCCTCCACCGCTGCCAGATGCATGTAGAGACAGTAAAATTCCAGCCAGCTTTTTTCCTTCTGCGGGTCGGGCTGACAGACCGATTTCACCAGCACAAAGCTGCTGCTGTAACGCAGCGGCTTTCCGCAGTACGGGGCGGTCAGGTACGTATTGTTCAGCCGGTACGCCACCACCGTCCCGTCGGCCATAAACTGAAGCGGGACCGGCTCGCCGGTATTCTGTGCCTCCGGGTTCAGGGCCGAGAAAGGATTAGTGACATCGCTGATATGAATGCCACCGTGCCACAGGGTGTTTGCGCCCAGCAGCCAGGTACCGTGCGCCTCGCCATCAACAAGCCGCATCACGTCATCACATGAACGAAACACCTGACCGTCCGTGTTCCTGACGGGGTAACTGATTTTCATACGGCCTCCCTAGCGTGAAAACCGGCCGCGCTGCGGGGGCGAAACCAGCTCCGTGTCAGCCTTCCCGAATGTCTGCGTGACGCCCCTCATTGCCGCCCCTGCATCCGAGTAATTAAACACTTAGCGGGTGATATAAAATTGGCCCGTTCAAAACCAAAGAGTTGTTTTGATTTTTAATTAAGGAAATTTAAAAAAATCACCCCTCACCACTGAATCTGGTACATCCTCAATACTGTCACTTTCAATATTTTTCTCACCAAATGAATTAGAAGAGCATTCTTTAGAGCTTATAGTCTTCCCGTTTTTTTTGATTTCAAGAAATGCCAAGGCTCCGGGTTTTTCTTCAGGAACCCCAAGAACATAAGTATAAGATGCATTATTAAAACCAAAGTATGTGGTATAAGTTCCAAGATCCAACCATCTTTTTAACTTCCTTTCAGAGTTGAATTCTATTTTAAATTTGATAGCATGAGACTCTTTAAAATAATATTTAATTTTGTTATTTTTATCAGCACAAAATGCAGCGGTCCGTTTTATTTGACCCGGAAGGTCACATGACGCCACAAGATTTTCTTCAACGTTGCATCCAGCAGCATGGCAATTATAAAAAAACATAATGAAAAAATAAAAAATATAAATTTCATAAAAAAACCTTTTCACATAATTTGTAAGCATCTCTTCTCTCAGCAAGCCCCATAGCGCCACCATTCACCATTCTAGTAACCCCTGCAACATCATCATAACCTTTGCCTAAATCAGCCATGTACGGCTTGTATTTCACCCAAAACCAAATAGCACTTCGAATAGCAGACGGCATCTCGTTTATCATTTCGGGTGAATTTACTACATCTGGAGCCGATCCCTCCCAATAAGTATTATAATCTTCGAAAAAACCATTATATTTTTCATATCCTGTAATTTGCATTAGCCCCCTAAAATTTAACCATTTTCACCCATTTATTGTTCGCATAGGCAATGATAATACCTTTAATAAAATACTGCCCATTTTCTTTTTTTATTTCATACTGTGGCGCAGGATAAGGGCAATTTTCTACCCCATCTATGTAACTCAAAAAAAACTTATTTTCTTTGTGAACCATTCTATAATCACCGACACATGAAAGAGGTGCATGCCACGTAGTTAATCTAATATTAGCAATCATTTCATTGGAAATGGTTATATCATATCGTAAATAAACCCGACTTCCATTTATAAGCATCTCCCCTTGCTCTTCAAAAAAATATTTTCCCACCCATTCCGATTCAGGCATGCTAACTTCATTCGAGATACAGAAAGGTGAGAAAAGATTAAGTACGACAAAAAAAATGATTCGCAGCATTACTCTTCCTTATCCAGCACAATTAATATTTGTCAGCTTTATTACCCCACCCAACGTTTTCGAAAAAAAGTATGAACAGTCATGCTCAGAGAAAGTCTCATTATCTACAGAAGCCAAAATATCCTCCGTTAAAACAATTCTTTTGCCATTAGCTTCCTTTACACGAAACGTATAAGTTACACTTTTCCTTTTGTATACAACAGGCTTATCAAGTATAATATCTTGGTTGTTTATGATTTCTGCATTTATATATTCCAAAAAATAATTTTTTGAATCATCTCCATTAAAGATAACCCCAGGGTTTTGCAACGCCAAGGACACCCCATCTCTTTGAATGTATGCTCGTGGTGGTTTGGTTCCATAGTTTATAAACATATTTACATCCGGAAAATAATTGACAAGACTCATGTAATCTTTTTCACTAATTTTTTTCGATGAAAAAACAGATGAAAATTTTAGAAAATAATCATTAAAACAATTATCATCAGCAAGTAAACTTGTCGAAAATAAGAGCATTATAAAAAAACATTTTTCACTATAACATCCTTAATGTGTACTAGAAAAATTCAATTCAGGCGCATCCATATCAATAACTTGCAACTTATAATCATCATCAGATATTTCATATCCTTTAGGCTTCATGATATAAGAAACATCAGATAGACTATTAGGCCTAATGGACATGCAATTTGCTGTTCCGATTCTTCCCCCTCCCTGATTGCCGCCTAAAAGCAACAAATATCCTCTCTTATTAATACCATAGACGAAAGCAACGTGACTGTAATTCATCACAACTATTGCACCATAAAAGGGTTTGTCGACCTGCTCACCGCCTTGCCAGTTTATTGCACTCCATGAATTAGCTAAGGCACTATTAGTTGCACAATAAGAATATCCAGCCTGGATCATGCACCAATTTACAAAGGATGAACACCATGAAGTTGAACCATCATTTCCGCTCGCATTTGTGGTATTATGATATATTTTAATTCTATCATTTAAGACATCATCTGTTTCAATCAATGCTTTATAAGCTTGATATTCTTCAATAGCAATTGGCATCCAGTCAGGTCCGGCTTTGAATTTTTTCAAACAATTACATTGATTACGATAAACTTCACCCTCTTTTATTAAAGCATGTAGACGAGACAAGAGTTCTCTTTTTTGTATGATGCCATCATTATTACCATGATTTCCATTCACAGATGTATCCAAACTGGCATTACTGTTATAGGATCTTTGGTTATCACGCTGGGAATACAATGCTGCATCATCTGGTTTCCCTACACCTTCCGGGCAAAATATATATGTATAAACATCCTCAGGTTTCTTAATGAGATCAAATTTATCTTTATTAGAAGTAAAATAAAATTTAACGTATTCTAGTTGCTCAATCTCATCCATTAATGCCAGATCTTTTTTTGTAACATTACAGCCATGCGTTTGATTTATTTGATCTACGGCGGCTTGTGTAAATTGTATTAAGCCAACCGCGTGATTAGAAACCAAATCATCGTTACGGTTTATCTCTGAATTGCTATATGCGTGAAGTTCTATTTTTGGTCTTGGCCCATTAGCACCTTGCACATATATTACATCACCATTTTTATCTTTGACTTCCCTGTATCCTATTACTGAAGAAGAAAACATTCGACTTGTTTCAACAGACATGCACCCCATTAGTACATCCGCATAATCCTTACCTTTCTCTCTCCCCCAAAGTTCGTTGCAAATTTGAAGAGTTTTCTTTCTAAACCTACAGCCTTTTTCTTTGCCATGTACATTATCAACTATTTGACCCCAGATGAGCTTGGCACAATCCAACTCAACACGTAAAGCCCCAAGAAACATTACCGGATGCATATGCCATGGCTCCGCCACCATTTCCGGCACCTGTTTCATCCAGACGATCTTATCCAGAAAGGCTTCGGTATAATCCCGCCACGCCTGAGCATCTTCGCCCAGCGAATCCAGGTAATTCTTCCACGGCGCATCACCTTTGCTGTAGTACCACTCTCCCGGATGTTTCACGATTAACCGGAATAACTGATTCCGGTAAGAGGGGTTATGTATCGCCTGTACATATTCCTCTTCTGAATAATACCCATCCCGGTTACTGTCCACCTGCTCCAGAAGCCGCCGGTAGTTAAACGCATTCAGCGCATATTCACTGCGCGTTTCCGCCTGCGCGGCCGCATATAACTGCTCCAGAATACTCTTCACCACGCCCGCCGGGTGATGTATGCCGTCTATCAGGTCAAAATTGTCTGTTGTACTCTTCAGCGTTGTAAAACCCAGCGCCGCGAAGGCATACCGCGAAATTTTTTCTGCCTTTTCTGCTGCAAGCCAGCCTGCTTCCGGCTCGATTTCATAATAGGCCGCGCGCTTTTTATCCGTCACACTGTGGCCGTCCCGGTCCACGCCTGTCACCTGTGACATCTCGACCACTCCCGGCGCCGTGGTTTTCCGCTGCGCATCCACCATGACGCCCTTTGCGTCCGGCATCATCAGCGGCACATCCTTGTCATATTTCAGACAGACAGGATCGTCTTCCCCCACCTTTTCCGGGATGGTCAGGAAGTTCTCCAGGTTTTCATCCGTGCTCAGGCACTCAATATGCACCTGATAGCGCGACAGCTTGCCGTTATCCGTTGGCAGCTCAAAAAACCCCAGGTGCCCGATACTGTCTCCCGCCATAATCTTCAACGGCGTGCTCAGACTGACCACCCTGTCAAACACAGGTTGACCGTCTGACGTACTTTCGTTTTCTGCTGTCAGGCTGTCACCATCAGATACCATCCAGACCCGGTTACCTTTTGCCTCCTTTCCCGCGACCTGACCGAGCGTGACCAGACTGAAGGTGTGACTGTCGCTGCTGCGTATCACCTGGAATGCTGTATTGCTCAGGTCAGCTGATACCGGAAAACCGGCCTGCAGCGTGCCGGCGCTATGGTTTGCCAGCACATCGTCCCGGCTCAGATAGTAGCGCCAGTTTTTTGCCGTTCTGTAACGTGTCAGTGAGCCGCCCGCCGGACTGTAGGCCGGAGTGCAGTTAGTCCACCATGACGGTGTATCTGCCGTACCGGATGCCAGAGGCGACCCTTCAGGCACGTTCACCAGCGTGACCTCACTGTACTGACGGTTTTGCTGATTACGTGACGCGCTGATGACCTCATTTCCCAGTGTTACATGGCTTCCGGCGGGAAGTGAGCCTGCTTTTTTCCCGCTATCACATCCTCAGCACTGGCGTAATAGGTCAGTGCGCTGGCCGTCACCCTTTCATTTTCATCACCTTGCCGGTAAACGCTGAAAGGCGCCATGTTCATGTACAGCGTAAAGAATGTCAGCCCGCTTTCTTTTTTCTCTCCGGGCTGCACGTAATGTCTGACCAGCACAAAGGAGCCGGAAAAAAGAGCGGACTGCCGTGCCATTGAACGGATGCATAGTCCTTACATACCCGGTACGTAATTATCTCGCCATCCGCCATGCATCTGACAGACTGCTCCCCTTTACAGGGCTCACCCGCCACGTACTTCACTTCGGAACTGTTGTTACCGCTAAGGGCGCACCAGGGTGTTGTGAGGTTGGTGATATGTATGCCCCCGTGCCACATTCCCTGCGTTCCCACCAGATAGGGGCCGGAATTTTCACCATCCAGGTGAGTCAGTATTTCTTCCTGGCTGTTAAACGCTTTACCCTGACCATCTGACGGAACAGGGAAAGTGATTGCTGGTAAGACTGACATTGCATCCGTGCTCCGTGTTAGTTACTGGCCCATTTCCCGGTATTCTTTTCATCCACGCTGGTGTCAGACTTCTGCGAGTCAGATGACACCACGCTGACATCAGACTTTTGAAAATCAGGTGACTCACCTTTCATCGACGCCCCCGTCCCCGTCCCCGTCACCAGATACGTCGCCACCTTCATCAGCATGTCGCCCTGCGAGCCGTGCTCGATGCCGCTTTTGCTCAGCTTCAGGTACGATCCGCCGCCGTTCAGCGTCAGCGTCTCCGGCGTGCTGAGACAATCTCATCCTCATTACTCGTGACGGTGAAACGGTCACGCGCGAACAGCGACATCGTGTTGTGCTGCGCCTGTATCTCCACCTCGCCCTGATTCGCCACCACCTTCGCGCCGTCCTTATGCACAAACAGCCCCAGCGCTTTCTCCACCGTCACCGACAGGTTTTTCATCGCCCCCACATCCAGATGCTGACCGGCGTTTATAATCCTGATACAAGTGCTTGCTTGATCCAGGCTATCATGTCTAGAAAATGTTCACTTTATTTCTTCTGTTCCAGAGATTTTTAGTAAATTAAAAAACGATTTCGACTAGCTTTAACTTTCTTGAAATATAAGTTGTTTATTTTTAAATCATAGCTTTATATCATTTGTAAAGGTTGTCATGGCAAACCTTTGATGTTAATATAGCCTTGGCCGTAATTAGGACTTATCTCTAGTCTGCATCGTATTCTTCACCGTTCCAACGTAGTATATACTTAGGTCCGCAAAATATATCTTTCATTCCATTATGAAAGTGCTTGGTCACCCCTAAAAAAGTACACATATATGTTCCGTCAATAGATTTTCCATCATGCATATTTATATCAAACGTTAAGATTGGCGAGCTATCGAGGCTGGACATACAATCTAATTGCTCACAAGTACCAGGTGGAGTTGTATTTGAAAATATATATTTAATAACATCTTTATATCCATCACCATTCAGGTCAACATTTACTGTTCCCATTTGCCCATCCACAAAACCTGTGTCTTTTAATCCACTGGCGCTAACTAATATATCATTCCTATTAATGCAATATGCTTTTGTAGATATAACTAACATGCACAATGCTCTTGTAAAATATTTTAATCGTAAGTCCATATCATCCAGCCTCAGGAATGCCTAATTTGTAATTAATTCTGATATTCTCAGCTATTTCATTTTTAGTGATTTTACCGTCATTGTTTCTATCGTGATAAAGGTTTTTGCTATAATAGTCTCCATCGCTTGTTTCATAAACAATGTCATTTGGTCCAAGCAATATCGTCTTAGGTCTAAAAATAGAGTAATAAACATCTTCAAGAGTCCATTTTTCTGTTGGAACTCCAACATTGTCTGCCTGCATTTTAAAGTATTTCTTAACATATTCCATTTGCTCTACATGGTTCATCAACCTGAGTTTATGGGTTGAAGTTCCAAGATCTTTAGCCGTATCATCCATAAACTGAATTAGACCCGTTGCAGATGAGCCAGGATTCTTGATATCTGTTCTGAATGTTTTCCCCGTTTCGAGTGCTATACAGGCCATTATGTAATTAGGATCAATATTTAACTCTTTGGAAACTTCTAATAGTTTAGACCTAAATGCCTCTGCTTTGATTACCCCAAATTTTTCTGTAAATTTTTTCATCCATATAATTTTATCTCTTTTAATAAATGAACCCAGAAACATCAGCGGATGCATATGCCATAACACCGGCCCCAGTTTTAATTTCTTCAGTTCCTGCATCCAGCAGAGCCTGTCAGTGAACTGCTGCGTGTACGGCACCCAGTCCGGTGCATACTTTTCCAGCGTTTTAATAAAACCTGCCCACATATCCTCGTCACTTCTGTAATACCAGTCACTCGGATGCATGACGATGGTTTTATACAGCGTATCCCGGTAAGACGGATTGTGAACCGCACGCCGGTATTCATCCGGTGAATATAAGCCGTCACGGTTACTGTCTATTTTATTCAGCAGCCGCCGGTAGTTATGGGGATCCAGTGCATTGCTGACCCGCCGGTCCTTCTGCGACACCTCAAGCAGCTTTTCGTAAAGCTGCCTTACCAGCCCTTTCGGCTGCTTTTTTCCGTCGAGATGAACAAAGCTCTCCGGCGTGTCTTTCATTACAGTGAAGCCCAGTTTTCCGAGGTCATACTGCGACAGCTGCTCCGGTGATGTCTCGCCTTTAAGCACAAACCCTTCCGGGAAATGATAGTACTGCTCCGGTTTATCCCTGGTGCCGCCTGTTTCCACCGGCACCTGTGACAGCAACAGGAGGGTGTCTTCTTTTGTGTTGTCGGCGGTTTTAATAAAACCCGTGTTCACGTCGTGCTGATACAGCGCGAGACCGGGCGTGCATCTGATGTACAGCGGATTATCTTTCCCTGCCGCCTCCGGGTTAGTCAGGAAGGTTTCCAGATTGTCATCCGCGCTCAGGCATTCGATATGCACCTGATAACGGGATTCCTTCCCCGCGTCTGTCGGTGCCTGCACAAACCCCAGATGTCCGACCGGGGCACCGGCTGCAATGGCAAACGGTTCATTCACACACACCACATCGTCAAACTGCATTTTATCCTTCGCTGATGCCATCAGGGGCGCCCACCACGCCGGACGCACAGGCCCCTCATATTCAGGCACCAGATTTCCCCGGTCGCACACCACCCAGACGCTGTCGCCTGCGCTCAGCGCCGGATTACCCTCCAGCCCGTCAACCAGCGTGACGCGGGCATACTGACGGCCGTTTTTGGCCTTTTGGGTGGCCGCCGCATCGGTTTTATCCCATGACACCCGCGTTCCGCCGGGCAGCAAGCGCACACACCACAGTAGCGTGTCATCGATATACGCGTTAATGTGCTGACCGTCCGCCACTTTCATGAGTTTACTGTCCTGCGGGTAAGCGCAATACGGCGCCAGATGCATGTACAGCGTGTAAAAATGCAGGCCACTTTTTTCCGTTTTACCCGGCTGGATATAGTGCCGGACCAGTACAAAAGAACCCGAAACGCTGAGCGGCCCGGTTATCCCGCTGACCGGGATATAATTCTTACAAAGCCGGTAAGCCACCACCTCACCGTCTGCCATACAGCGTACCGCATGCTGGCCGTTATACTGTGCGGTTTCGCCCGCGCCATTACCGCTGAGCGCGCACCACGGTGTCGTTGCATCCGTGATGTGAATGCCGCCGTGCCACATCCCGTTACGACCAATCAGAAAGAACCCGGTTGATTCGCCCTCCAGATGCGCCAGAATTTCATCGGTATGATTAAATTCCTGTCCGCTTTCCTTACGGATGGGGTAGCAAATGTTAATTATGCTTTTCTGCGAAGAGTTCTCCGGCATATTCTCTGAGCCAGAATCTTTATAATGATAAAGTACATATTTTGTATTCTGGTCACGATAAACCTGAGCTGGATAAAATCCCTTGTCCTGAACATAATCTGACACCCAACTTGTGCCATTAAACATGGTCATATGACCATGCGGATGACCGGGCGCGTTTTGGATAACGACAACGTCCCCTGCTCTCTGGGATGAAACTGAATACACGCCACCCGTATTAACCGTCGTGGCTGACTTATCCGCTTCAAAACCGATTGACTCCAGCCATGCTCCATAATCTTTAGCGGCATTAATATCAGAACCAGCAGACGATGCTCCTCCTGAAATTAATGCAGCTTTAACATATCTTGCACACTGTCCGTTACCATATTTATATTTCCTGGCAAGGATTTCTGCGTTTTTATTTAACGTGGCAATAGCTCTTTCTATATCGATCATTTCACCACCATTACTGCTGGTTACAAGTTTCACTAACCCTTGAGTAAAGTTTCACTGAATCCATTAACCATCGCCCCTGTTTCTTTATCAGGTGTATCTGATAGACTGACTTACTTCTGTTATAACCAAGGATGAGATTTATATCCGCTGTGTTTTTTTTGAGCTCCAGATTATTCGTGAATATGTTATAAGCCCAGTCCCGGCATGCTTCCTGAGCGCTGGTGAAATAATCCGCACCAGTGTCGTTATCTTGCATAAGATTTCTGAGATGTTGCGTCGTATATTCACTTACAGCCTTTTCACTGTCTGCCAGACTACGTTTAATATCTGGGTCACCCCAGGCAGTAAGATATGCGAAATAAAATTGCTTAACCGTCTCCTCCGGGGATGAAATGCTACTCCCGGCAACCTCAGATTCCTGTCCAAATGAAACAGAAGAAAAGCAGGCAGCCATCATTAAAACGGTAGCTAACCTTGAAATGGAATTATTAATTTTCAAAGTCCTGCACATCCTGTTTACATGACAAACTAATGTAGCTATCACTGCGATATAGTGCATGTTTTTCACCCCTAGTCATTCCTCGATTTACTGCTGAAATCATCCTGTACCGAAATATCGCCTTTTCTGAAATTCACGGTTTCATTTGGCATGTCAGCCCCCGTCCCCGTCACCAGATAGGTCGCCACCTTCATCAGCATGTCACCCTGCGAGCCGTGCTCAATGCCGCTTTTGCTCAGCTTCAGATACGACCCGCCGCCGTTCAGCGTCAGCGTCTCCGGCGTGCTGATGACAATCTCATCCTCATTACTCGTGACGGTGAAACGGTCACGCGCGAACAGCGACATCGTGTTGTGCTGCGCCTGTATCTCCACCTCACCCTGATTCGCCACCACCTTCGCGCCGTCCTTATGCACAAACAGCCCCAGCGCTTTCTCCACCGTCACCGACAGGTTTTTCATCGCCCCCACATCCAGATGCTGACCGGCGTTTATCATGGTGTTTCCGGCGCTGGTCAGCTGGAGATGTTCCCCGGAGCTGAGCGCCATCCCCCGTGGCGCGCTTGCCAGCACCACGGCGGAATGCAGCTGCGCCAGCCGGTCCTGCACCAGAGACAGCTGCGTGCCGATATCGCAGGTCAGCGCCTGCGCCACCTTCGCCGCGTTATTCAGCGCCTGCATCTCACGGTTCGCCTGATTTATCTGGCCCAGCGCCTCTGTCATCGCCAGCACCGGTCCCTGCGCTTTCAGCTGCTCATGCGCCGACAGGTATATCCCCTTTGCCGCCCGCACCGCGCCGTACTCATCCGTGCGCAGCTCAAAACCGGTGCCGCGCGCCTGTCGCCGGGCATCCACCAGATGCCCCAGGTTCAGCTGTGTCTTGCCGTACTCCGTGGCGAGCTTGATGTGCTCCTGCTGCCGCTGGTCTTCCAGCCGTAATTTGTTGTTAGCGGGCGTGCGCAGCACGTTGCGGGTGTGGTTGTCGCGGGTGACGTGGTCCGGGTGTGCGGAGTCATGCTGCGCGTGGGCGATATATGGACGGTCCGGGTCGCCACTGTCAAAGGCCACCGACACCTCCGTGCCGTCCAGCAGCGGGGCGTGCCAGCCGTAATTATCCCCCGCGTAGGGTTTTGCCAGCCGCAGCCAGAAGTTGCATATCCGGCTCTTTGCAAATCTCTGGCCCATTCCATGGGGTCGTTACTGTTAAATAAAAAATGGTATCTCGGATTTTTTTGGAAAAATTCCGCTCGTCCATTAATACTCGTCTCATAAGAGTCGTACGCTTGAAATTTATCAACAATCCTAGCTCTTACTCCATTTTCAACTTCATGGGTATAATCTTCAACTAATCAGGATTTCCATGTGCTTTTATTCAAAATATATTGTAACTGTATTTTTTTGAATTTATGTCAGTAGGTACAGATTTTCCATATCCCGTTTCTAATATAGCCTGCGCAGTCGTAATACGCGCCGGCCTCCGGGCTGTCGGGGTCACCTTCTGATACCAATGAATTTTATTGTTTCAGAATTAAACAGTATCGAGTCGCCGAAGATGGGTTCATAACTCATGAAGGATTTTAAGCAAAAATTTACCTTTTATCTGTGTGTTCCTTGGAAATATATCTAAGACATACCTTTGCAATAACCATTTTTACCAATTATTTTTAAAATCTATTTGACTCAGTGATGCCAATTCAACCCAGCCAGTAACTTTACCACCTGACTTTGTTTGATAAATAACTTTGGTATAATTGCCCTGCGTTTCTAACCGCTGCACATAATCCCCATTCACAATGAATGCCTTTGTTTTTTTCATTCCAGAGTTAGATTTATCAAAAAAATACACACGCTTTTTGCTACGAACCTGATAAACGACCTCACCTGAAAGACAGTATATCTGAGCTTTATTATACTCATTATTGTAGGACAGCTTTATTGGTTTTTTGGGATCGACAGTTATATCAAACAATTCTGCCTTGCTTTTTTTAAACAAAACCCACCCTATCGTCCCCGTGCCATTAGTATCAATAACTAGTTTTGCTCTAATAATAGAATCGTTATCATCATCAATCATCAAATTTACTTCTTTGGGTTTAACATTCCATTCGTTAAACGGATAACTACTACTCCTCACTAATTCAGTAAAATATGAGTAACATTGCTCTGGGCTTGCAGCAAATGACATAGGTAACGGCAACACATAAAATAACAGAATCATTATACTTTTATGAGCTTTCATTTGCTCTCCCCTTTGATTTCATCAACAAAAGTATGCCTCATTTTCGAAATGGCAGATCTATAGTGCTCTTGTACTGTTGGGTTTCGTGAGTGCCAATTCGCCCAATTACCCCCATTCCTTTTTATGTAATCAACCTTATATTCCATTGCAGCCAAGACAGATGGGAATATAATATATCCCTTTTTTCTGCTTGTGATTTGCTGATTACCCCCTTGGCCACTTAACCCTTTATTTTCGAAGGCCCACCAAACTCCAATAGGTGAATATTCAGGGTGGCGTAAAAATAGAGACTCATTCCAACCATACCCTGGCGGTTGAGGATTTTTCCCAGATACCTCCATGCCACCTGCACCACATCGTTTGTACTGCGTTGATAGAAAATGACCTGTTTCATCCCTATATAGCTGCTCGATTGTTTTAGCCATATCGTAGCCGTATTCTTCATAAATAGTTTTTAATGCTTCTTTAGCATCTGAGGGGGTATAATGTCTATATATAGAAACTGATTGAATTTTCAAAGAGCCAAGAAAAAATATCGGATGCATATGCCACAGCGCTGGCCCCAGTTTTTCTGTGGTCACATCCTGCATCCAGACCATCTTATCGAGAAAATCTTCACTGTATTGCTTCCATTCCGGTGCTTCTTTCTCCAGCGCGTTCAGGAACGGTTTCCAGATGGCGTCATCTTTTTTGAAATACCAGTCGCTTGGATGTCTGACGATTGTTTTCTGAATGACGTCCCGGTAGTCGGGATTATGCAGCGCACTCCTGTATTCCACCGGAGAATAACGATCGCTTCCGCTGTCAATTTTATCCAGCAGCCGCTGATAATTATGCCTCACCAGCGCATGGCTTGTGCGGGTATCACCGGTCGCCGCCTCGCAGAGTGCGTTGATAAGGCTGCGGAAGAAGCCGACAGGCTGGTTTTCTCCATCCAGGTAATCAAAACTGGTTGACTGCACAATTTCCGTTCTGAAGCCCAGCTTTGCCAGATCATACTGTGACAAAAGCTGCGGCTCCGCCTGCCCTTTGGGCGCGTAGGCATTTTCCGGCAAAAGCTGCCAGTATTCCTGCTTTGTGGATTTATCCGTTTCAGTAGTGACTTTACTCAGTGGCAGGATCCCTGTCCGCGTTGCCGACGTCGTCCCTTTTGCAAAGGTGCCTTTCGCGACATCTTTTGTGTACAGCGCAAGCCCCGGTGAATACTTCAGCCAGAGGGGATTTTTCTCCCCCGATTTTTCTGGATTGGTCAGGAATTTTTCCAGATTATCATCCATGCTCGTGCATTCGATATGTACCTGATAACGTGCCTCATAGCCGCCCTCTGTGGGCGCCTGAAAATACCCCATATGCCCGACGGGGTCGCCAGCCTTTATGGCAAACGGTTTACTGAGGCTGACCGTTTTATCAAATACCATGATCTCTTTCGAGGGAGGAAGCAGATGCGCCCACCACCCGGGGCCACTGCCCGGCGCGGGTTTTATGTTGTTATTATCGACCAGCATCCATACCCGTTGCCCGGCTTTCAGCTTTCCGCTGTCAGCATTGAGAGTTGCCAGCCCGTAAGTGCGCCCTCCATGAGTGGATATCAGTGACTGATCAGAGGGATCCCAGGTCACAGGCATTTCCTTTTTGACCGTACCAGCACTCGCAGGTTTCTGGTCACTGCGACTCAGGCTCATGATTAACCAGTCAGCTTCAGAATAACCGGAGAGAGTGTCCTGGGTGATCCAGTGGACATTTTTAGCGCTTTCATAGGCCGAGTACGGTGCCAGATGCATATACAGGGTACAGAAATGCAGCCCGCTCGTTTTTTTCTCGCCCGGCTGGATATAGTGTTTTACCAGTACAAATGAACCCGAAAAATACAGCGGACCGGATTCCCAGCCCAGCGTCAGGTAGTCCCTACAGATACGATACGCAACCACTTCCCCGTCGGCCATACAGCGAATCGCCTGCTCACCTTTATAAGCGACCGGGAAGTCGATCATTTCTGATGTCGCTTTGCCACTCAGGGCGCACCAGGGCGTTGTGGCATGAGTGATATGAATCCCGCCATGCCACATCCCGTTGCGGCCAATCGTATACTGACCGGTTGATTCGCCCGCGAGATGCGAAAGAATATCGTCCAGACTGGCAAATTCATTCCCGCTCTTACCGGAAGGAACAGGCCAGGCAATTTTGGGTAATACAGGCACTATTCAGCCTCCCTCAGTCGTTAAAAGCTTTGCTGCTCATGGTGTTTTCCTGAGTAATATCTTTCATGCTGAATTCAGGCGCTTCATGGGGAAGCGTTGCCCCCGTCCCCGTTACCAGATACGTCGCCACCTTCATCAGCATGTCACCCTGTGAGCCGTGCTCAATGCCGCTTTTGCTCAGCTTCAGATACGACCCGCCGCCGTTCAGCGTCAGCGTCTCCGGCGTGCTGATGACAATCTCATCCTCATTACTCGTGACGGTGAAACGGTCACGCGCGAACAGCGACATCGTGTTGTGCTGCGCCTGTATCTCCACCTCACCCTGATTCGCCACCACCTTCGCGCCGTCCTTATGCACAAACAGCCCCAGCGCTTTCTCCACCGTCACCGACAGGTTTTTCATCGCCCCCACATCCAGATGCTGACCGGCGTTTATCATGGTGTTTCCGGCGCTGGTCAGCTGGAGATGTTCCCCGGAGCTGAGCGCCATCCCCCGTGGCGCGCTTGCCAGCACCACGGCGGAATGCAGCTGCGCCAGCCGGTCCTGCACCAGAGACAGCTGCGTGCCGATATCGCAGGTCAGCGCCTGCGCCACCTTCGCCGCGTTATTCAGCGCCTGCATCTCACGGTTCGCCTGATGTATCTGGCCCAGCGCCTGCGTCATTTCCAGCACCGGTCCCTGCGCTTTCATCTGTTCATGCGCCGACAGGTATATCCCCTTCGCCGCCCGCACCGCGCCGTACTCATCCGTGCGCAGCTCAAAACCGGTGCCGCGCGCCTGTCGCCGGGCATCCACCAGGTGCCCCATGTTCAGCTGCGTCTTGCCGTACTCCGTGGCGAGCTTGATGTGCTCCTGCTGCCGCTGGTCTTCCAGCCGTAATTTGTTGTTCGCGGGCGTGCGCAGCACGTTGCGGGTGTGGTTGTCGCGGGTGACGTGGTCCGGGTGTGCGGAGTCATGCTGCGCGTGGGCGATATATGGACGGTCCGGGTCGCCACTGTCAAAGGCCACCGACACCTCCGTGCCGTCCAGCAGCGGGGCGTGCCAGCCGTAATTATCGCCCGCATAGGGTTTCGCCAGCCGCAACCAGAGGTACGCATAACCCGGCTCGCGGCCGGTGCGGTCAACATCCAGCTTCACCCGGTAGCGCCCGGTCTCGTCCAGCCAGGCGTAAATGTCACCCTTCTGCGTGCTCTCCACCCGGGCAGGCAGCGTGCCGGATATCACCGGTCGCCTGCGCAGCGGCGGGCGAAAGCAGACTGTTTCGCTGTAGGGAATGCCGTCAAAATCCAGTAGGAAACTGGCCCGGCGCGAACCGCGGCTGCGGATACGGGTAATGACGATGCCCGCTTTCAGCGTCTCCGGCAGGCTGCCATCCGCCTCGAGCACCTGGCCGGGTAACAGATGCGGGCTGGTGCTGCGACCGGTTATCAGCGACTGCCCGTTGAGAAGTCGCTCATGACGAAGCCTGGCGTAATACGCGCCGGTCTCCGGGCTGTCGCTGTCGCCTTCGGTCAGAAACGGTTCGGCATAGTGATATACCTCACCGGTGGTAATGCCGTCTGTGCTGCTGACGGACTGCGTGCTGTCCTGCGGCGTCAGCGCCTCGCGGTAGTTATAGTCGCGAGTGGCGACGCTGCCGCTCACCACATCAAACGCGGTCTGGAGATCCCAGACGCTTTCCTGTCCGCTGTCGCTCATGCCCGACGGATGTCGCAACGGCATCGTCACGCCAAACTGGTACTGCGCCTGGGAGTCCTGAAAGATCACGACATCCTGACCAA
This sequence comes from Cronobacter turicensis, assembly GCF_041222865.1. Lineage (NCBI taxonomy): Bacteria > Pseudomonadati > Pseudomonadota > Gammaproteobacteria > Enterobacterales > Enterobacteriaceae > Cronobacter > Cronobacter turicensis. Next base: position 2,339,191 of record NZ_CP165997.1, read on the forward strand.
GCCGGCTGTCCATCTCGAAACGCCAGAAAATACCCACTTCTGCCAGCAGGCGCTGGATGAACGCCAGATCGGTTTCGCGCCACTGCGTGATCAGTTCACGCTGCGGGTATTCACGCGACAGGCGAAACTCGAAATCAGCGCCTTCCAGCTCATGCTCACGCAGTACTTTCTCCACCACCTCAACCACCGACTGATTAAGGTAAATTTCACTGCGTCGGGTATGCTGCATCAGGGCGATACGCGGCACCAGGCGCAGGGTGTACCGCGTTTCGTCTGCCGAGGTTGAAACACGCCGGAACGACTGCACCACGCCATAAACGCTGCGCACTTCTGTTGCGGGCGCGCCGGTAAACAGCGGCGTCTGGAAAGTAAAGGAACCGGGTTTGAGCAGCAGCGTGTCGCAGGCGATATCGGGGTTCGCACAGGTGAGCGCGATGTCGTAATACCAGGGTGCGCTAAGCGCTTCTTCCGCGCTGAAACTCAGCACGTCCAGAAAGTCACTGCAGCCATGAATATCGACCCGATATCGGGACTGGCCCAGAAGCTGCGCCGCCTGAGCGACGGTTGTATCCAGCGTAACATCACTCATTTCCGCGCTCCTTTATCGCCACATCAAACTCCATCACCACACCCTCTTCCTCACTCCACCCCAGCGTCAGAGAGAGCGGCTTCTGCTTCGCCGCCATGTGGCTTAATAGCTGCTGACTCAGCACCGGCAGGATCTGCTGCGCCAGCAGGCTGTCGATATTGCGCGCGCCGGTGTCCGGCAGCAGGCAAGCCGCCGTCAGGGCGTCGTACAGGCTTTCTCTGATTTCTGTCGTCAGGCCGTAATGACGATGCAGGCGCAGGCTTACCTGCGACAGCTTCATTTCCACGATGGCACGCATCGCCTGTGGGTGCAGCGGGCGGTAAATCACCGTCTGGAAGCGAGCGAGTAAGGCAGGCTGGAAATGGTCGCGCAATATCGGGCGCAGCAGTTCATGCAGGTCGGTATCGGTGGCATCCGGCTTTTCTTCCAGCAACTGCATGATGTGGTCGCTGCCAAGGTTGGAAGTCATCAAAATAACCGTATTGCGAAAATCGATTTCGCATCCTTCGCCGTCGCGCATAAAGCCGCGGTCAAACACCTGATAGAAGAGGTTCATGACGTCGCGGTGCGCCTTTTCCACTTCATCGAGCAGCACCACGCTGTAGGGACGTTTGCGCACCGCTTCGGTGAGAATGCCGCCCTGGCCGTAACCGACATAGCCCGGCGGCGACCCCTTAAGCTGCGAAACGGTGTGCGGCTCCTGATATTCTGAAAGGTTGATGGTTATCAGCGATTTTTCGCCGCCGAACAGCGCATCCGCCAGCGCCAGCGCCGTTTCGGTTTTGCCTGTGCCGCTCGGGCCGGTGAGCAGGAACACACCCTGTGGGCCATTTTCTGGCGTGAGCCCGGTTTTCGACGCGCGCAGCCGCTGCGCGACCGCCTCCAGAGCCGCCGTCTGACCAACCACGCGCGCGCCCAGCTTCTGCTCAAGGCTCAGCAGCTCTGTCTGTTCATCCTTCATCAGGGATGAGAGCGGCACGCCGGTCCAGTCGGCAATCACCGTCGCCACGGTACGCGCATCCACATCCAGCCCCAGCAGCGGGTTGCCCTGCTGAGCGATCGCCAGTTCTTCTTGCACTGCCGCACGCTCCGCCTGGCGGGAAATATCGCGCCGGCAGGCCAGCAACCGCTCCGTTGCGGCGAGCTCCTGATCGTACTGCGTTTCCAGCGAATCAAGATCAAGAATAATGCAGACTTCTTCCTGTTCAATCGCCGCCAGTCGCTCGCCATGCGCGGTACTGCCCAGCGCGATCTCTTCCAGCAGCGCCTGCTTTTCGAGTTCGAGGGCGGTAATGCGGGCGCGCCGCTGCGTCAGCGGCTCCGGTACGGTATCGAGACTCATGCGCACACGGGCTGACGCCGTATCCAGCAGGTCCACCGCTTTGTCCGGTAGCTGGCGCCCGGTGAGATAACGCCGTGAGAGCGTGACGGCGGCCCGGACAGCCTCATCGGTAATGTACACGCCATGGTGCTGCGCGTAGCGGGGTTTCAGGCCGCGGAGCATCAGGCAGGCGGTGTCGTCGTCCGGCTCATCGACTTTCACCCTCTGGAAGCGGCGCTCCAGCGCGGCGTCACGCTCAAAGTATTGCTTGTACTCGCTCCAGGTGGTGGCCGCGATGGTTCTGAGTTCGCCGCGCGCCAGCGCCGGTTTCAGCAGGTTGGCCGCGTCTGCGCCGCCCGCCTGGTTGCCCGCGCCAATGAGGGTATGCGCCTCGTCGATAAACAGCAGTACCGGCGCAGAGGAGTGACGCACCGCGTCAATGATGGTTTTCAGCCGCTGCTCAAATTCGCCTTTCACACCCGCGCCCGCCTGTAACAGGCCGAGGTCAAGCGTGCGTACCGATACCGGTTTCAGGTTATCCGGCACGTTGCCCTCCGCGATTCTGAGCGCCAGACCTTCCACCAGCGCGGTTTTGCCGACCCCCGGCTCGCCGACCAGTATCGGGTTGTTCTTGCGACGCCGTGAGAGAATATCCACCATCTGGCGGATTTCGTTGTCACGGCCAAAGACCGGGTCGATGTCTCCGGCTTTCGCTTTCGCCGTGATATCAAGAGTGAACTTATCCAGCACAGCCTGAAGCGCCGGGTTGAGTCCGCCCTCTTTTACCGGCTCTTTTTCCGCATGACCGGCAAACGCCACGCCGTCGCCAGAGTCGCGGGTGAGTTGCGCTTCCTGCTGCGCCTCGGGACGTTCATCCGACTGCGCATCCAGCATCGGGCGCAGACGCTCAAGTTGCGCGCGTGAAAGGCTCTGTAGCGGCCATATGCCGTCGCATTGAATCAGCGACGGTTTTTCGGTTATCGCCATCAGCAGATGTACGCCGCGTATCTGGCTGTTATCTTCCAGCGAGGCATACAGCCAGGCCTGTTGCAGCAGGCTTTGCAGATGATCAGCAAGCTCCGGGCGTCCGCGCACCGAGCGAGGCAGCCTGTCCAGATGCGCGAGTAAATTCTGCCACAGCCCATCCATATCCCATTCGTAGCGACGGGCGATCACCGTGATATCCCCTTCGCCCAGTTCCAGCAGCTTGAGCAACCAGTGCTCAGGCGCAATAGAGGCGTGAGCGCGGGTCTGACACAGCGTGGCCGCCGCTTCCAGCGCGCGGGCGCAGTAAGGATTTAAACGGCGCAGTAATACGGCTGACTGGTGTTCCATATTCATCTTCCCTCTGATTGCAGACACGCTACCGCCCCTCGCTGTTTATTTACCAAAGCGCATCAGGTCAGTACCGAATTGTGTTTTTGTTTGCTCAGCCGCCGACTACCGGCCACTCAGGAAACAAAAACTGCGGGCAGAGAGTCCTGCCCGCACGGGCGGATTACCCTAAATAATTCGCGCTGCAGGAAGGCGGCAAAAGTGTGAGTCTCCGGGAGCACAGTGAACTATGTGACCGGGCGAGCACATGCAGCCAACGCACCTGCGGCGCGAAGTGTGACGGGTAATCAGGCGGTGGTACGTTCGTTCCAGGAGTCGGAATGAATGATGTTGCCGTCCTTGTAGGTCCAGGTGATTTTTTCGTAGCGCAGTTCAATGCGCTCAAGATGGTTGTGCTTCTCCTTGGACGGGTCCTTGATGTCGTGCATCAGTGGCGCCACTTTCACCAGCTTCACGTTCTCCAGTTTCGTGTTGAAGTACTCCACTTCCTGGCCCGCGTCGTTAATGCGGTACCATTTGAACTCTGCCGATTTCAGGGTCTGGCCGGTGGTCACCGCCTTGTAGAGGTACGGGCTGGACGCGTCGATCTCCTTAGTGAACAGGAACGGCGTGTGAATACGGGTACCCGTCAGCTTGCCGGTGTTGTTGTCGGTCGGGATGTACAGGGTGTGCTCCTGCGCCACCACCTCGATGCTGCCTTCGCGATCCTTCACGTCAACGGAACCCTTGATGTCCGCGCCGCCATCGTCCTTCAGCCAAAGATAAACAGGAATTGCCATTGGATTGTCTCCATTTAAGGTTGAGTACCGCTCTCATCCTGTGAGGGCGGCAGGGGGATGTCCGGCAGCCGGCAGGCGTCGGCCTGCGGCACCAGACTGATTTCAACGCGACGGTTCAGCGCCCGTCCCTGTGTGGTGGTATTGGGGGCTGCCGGACGGCTTTCGCCGTAGCCCTGCACGGCAAAGCAGCTCTCCGGCACATCGCCGGTGTCGCGCATCCAGTCGCGCACCGATTCGGCGCGCTTAAGCGACAGTTGCTGGTTGGCGCGCTCGTCGCCCACATCGTCGGTGTGCCCGGCAACCACAATCAGCCAGCCTGGTTTGGCCTTAATGCCTACCAGCGCATTGACCAGTACCTTCGTGGAGCCGGGCTTCAGCCGCCACTGGCCGGTATCGAACAGTGAGAGGCTATCGAGACGAACGGTGTGGGGTATGGAATCCCGCGGTGTTGGCTGAGAGACATACGAGTCGATCGCCTGTTGTAAAGCGAGCCAGAGGCGCTGCCCGTTGTACAGGCCCAACCCATAACGCTGGGGTTCACCCTGCCGCTGCCAGCGTTCCAGTAGCAGCGCGTCACGCTTAAGAATGCCAAGCGAATGCGCTTTGGGGGCGTAATGCGTCATGGGGATGGCGTTCCAGCGTGCGAGATCGCCGCCTATTCGCTGAATCAACCGGTGATTGTTGGCAACAGAAAAAGCAATTGCAGCCAGTGCGCAACCCAGCAGAAGGACGGTGACACGACAGCCTGTTTTCCCGCCTGGAATCGGTGCCGCATAGGGTGCCAGAAGCGGAAGCAACGGATCGGCAAACCGTGAGGCTGGCGCCGTATGCGTTGTAACGTCAGGCAACTGCAACCGGGTTCGCTGATATAACCACTGCGGCCACAGAGCTGAACGATTACCGGTGCAGGCGCCAGTGCGGAATGCCACTGCAAACGGGTGCAAAGGTGGAAACAAACGGTCAGGGTTAATCAACTCACTCATGACAACCTGGCGAATAAAAGCAAAAGCCTCATTCAGTACAGGAATCGCCATGATGTTATTTTCGTCCTGCTGCCATTCATCCAGCGACGCCTGCGGTGCATTCTCAGGACACACGAAGGGCTTATCGCCGCGCACAATGACCCATGGCGTATCCGGCCCGGAAAACCGGCAGCTGAGCACGACCGGAAGCAGGGATCCCGTAAGCGCGGTTAACTGCCGGATCGCCTGACGTAATGTTTTAAGCCCCGCGCGTAATACCGCTTCATCCTGGTGCTTATCCGGAAGGCAGCAGTACATCACCGAAAGCTGCCCTGTCAGCGCGGGCTGGTGAGCCTGAAACCTACGGATAAGAGTGTGCAGTTCGCTGACATTATCGACACGCAGCCAGTACCCTTGTGCGGTATGGCGAACCGGTTGCCCGGAAAACAGCTCATCCAGCCCATCGCCGCAGACCAGCACAACCGGCCCCTGGTGCGAGTCAGGTAGTAAAGCAATGACCGTTGCGGCCTCTGATGGTGAGGTTTTACGCCTGCACGCCATCCACAGCAGGCGGCAGGCGACAGCCAACATCACTACTGTGATCAGCCACTTCATCACCACTGGCAGTGGAAAAAAACACCACAGTAACCACAGCAGTGCCATAAGGCTAATAAGGACAGGCAGGATGCCGGAGACAATGAGCGGTTTACGCATATCAATGCTGCTCCGGAAGTTGAGCAGACAGCAGCGCCTGGAGCCAGAGGTGTCCGCACCACCAGACAGCGCCCGTGACGACGACCGAAAACAGGATCCAGAATCCAACGGATCGCAACAGACTATAGCGACGTTTCTTAGTTCTGCGGACCACCAGTGAAATATCCGTATTGATCGGTGAAACCCGTGCGCTAAGCGCTTTCAGCGTCTCCTCACGCTGAGTGGTACTGACCGTTTTCACACCATACAGTCCCTGGAAACCGAGCGAGAGGACGCGGTGATAGCAGGTCAGTACCGCCTGTGATGGAGCAGGCTGGCGTAACACTTCCGCGATGCGATCCCAGATAGCTTCCCCGGCGCGTAAGGAACCAAAGTAACGGGCCTGCAGCGGCGCCGTACGCCATTCTTTCTGCCCTTCATCCGTAACAGGATCTTCACCGCCCTCTCCCAACGCTGGTTTACGGCTCATGACGGTTTCATCAAGCAGCGCGCACTGGGCATAAGAGATATGGTCTATGCTGGTGTCGTCATAACCCGCCTTTTGAAGCGCGTCGCGGACGCTTTCTACCTGATCGCAGCAGCGTTGATACAGCGATTTGCCGTCAGGAACCGAAGAGCCATATCGCAACAGCGTGACCGTAAGCCAGGTATCGGCCATCAATTTATCTATGTCGATTTCTTCTCTCATGAGCGCAGTACCGCAAACAGTTCAATCTCCAGCGCCCCCAGCAGCGAGGGCACATAGAACATACAGACGCCCTGCTCCAGCATGTCGCGCGCCGCCGCGCTTTCCATATCCAGCGCAAAATAGTGATTTTCCAGACGCACCGGCAGCGCGGCAGGCACGCGCGTGACAGGAATAAGCGGTATCCCGTTTAGCGCATTGATAGAAATGGAGTTCACCTCATCCGGGGAGCCGGCTTTACACAGGCCAGGGAAACGCTCAGCAATCTCCCAGGCGGGAATATCGGAGCGTACCGAAAGATAGAAATCCGCTTCTTCACGCAGCCGCATATCATGCAGCGAGGTTTTCCATGTCAGTTCGTCAATGCGGGACATGGGCAGCGCGATAACCCGTGAAGGCAGGCTTGCTTCCAGCAATTCGGTTATCAGATCGAACAGCGGGGGGAAAGTGTGCTCCGGCTCGTCATGGTCATAACCAGGAATAGTGTCCAGGTCGTGTTCCAGGGAAAACGTCAGCATACTGCCTGCCAGCCTTGCCAGTTCAGCCCAGACTTGCTCAGGATGACGAGCCGGAAAGCGCTCATATTCGCTAAGCACACGCGCATGAGAGTTAAGCGCATTGAGCAGCCAGAATAACGACACATCCGCGACGGCAAAATCGGCCAGCCGTTCGTTACTTTCGCGACGCATAGACATCAGTCGCTGGCGTCGGGAACGCAACTGACGGTTAAGCAAGACCAGGCGCTCCTGCAACATCGCGTTCGAGGAAAACAGCGCCATCGGCGGAATAAAAGCTGCATCTTGCCGCCAGCCGCCCTGTCCGTCACGGACAAGTCGGCTGACAGGACAACTCTGCCAGAATGCATTGCTTTCGTGCCCAAAGCGTAAAGAGAGATTAAAGTGAGCCACGGCCACTGATTCCTCTTCTGTCCCGAACACATCGGGCAGAGAAACCCACTCCTCGCGGTAACGTAACGGCCGCTCAGAGGCTGCGGACGCCTTCTGCACATTAACGATGCCTGGCTGCATCAGCGGCAACGCCAGCAGCAAAGTAAGGGTGTCCTGACCCGCCAGCTCACTCGGGTTAAGTTCGCGCGGCGGCGGCGCAAGATCGCTATTCAGCGTATCTACCAGCGTGCCATCGGGTAGCCATAAACGCAGCGCGCGCACCTGAATGCGGCCGGATGACAGCAGCTCGTCATCCAGTTCAACTTTCTCCACACCCCAGGGAAAAGGCGATGACAGGGCCGACACCCCGGCGTTCGTGAAGGCTTCCCAGGCAGACTGTTGCTGGAACTGCTGAGGGGACAGCAGTGCCCCCTCGTTCCATAATGGTCGATATATCTTCATTACCTCTCCGCGCGTCAGGCTTTCGCTTTCGGCATCTGCGACACCAGCGACAGGTTGACATCCATGCCTTCCACCTGGAAATGCGGCACGGCATAGAGCCTGACGCGGAAAAAGCCCGGATTGTCTTCGATGTCTTCCACCACCACTTTTGCATCGCGCAGCGGGTGTGACGCCTGAAGCTCATCGCCCGGATCGGTCATCTCCGTGACCAGCCCACGCACCCAGTTATTCAGCTCAAGCTCCAGCAGGCGGCGATCTTTGGTGGTGCCGATGTTTTCGCGCTGGATAAGCTTCAGGTAATGCGCAATACGCGACAGCAGGAAGATATACGGCAGGCGCGCGTTGATGCGGCTGTTAGCGGTAGCGTCCGGGGTATCGTACAGCGCCGGTTTCTGCGCGGAGTTCGCCGAGAAGAAGCAGGCGTAATCGCGGTTTTTGTAATACGAGAGCGGAATAAAGCCGAGGTTGGCGAATTCAAATTCGCGGGTCTCCGGGATCATCACTTCCGACGGGATTTTCACCTGATTGCCGGTGCCAAGATCGTAGAGATGGATCGGCAAGTCCTGCACCGCGCCGCCCGCCTGCGGGCCGCGGATCTGCACGCACCAGCCGTTATTAATAAAGCTGCGCACCATATTGGCGGCGAAGGCGAACGAGGCGTTGGTCCAGAGGTATTTCTCATGGTCCGGGCCTTTCACTTCTTCCACGTAGTTAAAGCTGCGCACCGGCACGGTATCCGGGCCATACGGCAGACGGCCCAGCACACGCGGCATGGTCAGGCCGATATAGCGGGCATCGTCGGTATCGCGGAAGGATTTCCATTTGATGTATTCCGCGCGATCAAAGTAGTTGCCGATATCCTTGATGGCCGCCACCTCTTCCATCGTGTCTTTCAGGAAGAATGTCGGGCCGACGGCGCCGATAAACGGCATGTGCGCCGCGGCGGAAACTTTGGAAATATTGCGCAGCAGGGCCATGTCCTGCGCGCTGGCGTCGAATTCATAGGATGAAATCACCGCCCCCACCGGCTCGCCGCCGGGCGTGTCATATTCCGCCGTGTAGGTGTGCCAGTAGAGGCCGCTCTGCACAATTTCCGGGGCATCCTCGAAATCCTGACGCAGATCTTCTTTGGAAATATCCAGAATTTCGGTGCGCACGTTCTGGCGGTAATCGGTACGGTCCACCAGATGCTTCAGACCGCGCCACAGCGATTCCACTTTCTGAAATTCACTGTGGTGCATCACCGCATCCAGCTGGCGACTGATTTGCCAGTCCAGATCGGCGATATGGTGATCGAGCAGCGTTTTATCGAGCTTTTCGACTTTCTGGCCAGACTGTTTCAGGCGCTCCAGAAAGACCTGTACCGCGGCGGTCACGCGCTCATCGGCAGAGGCGTCCGCCAGGCTCTGGCTGTCCTGCCAGGTATCGATATCGCCAAGCGCGGCGACCGGATGCAGGTTGATTTTTTCAAACAGCGAGGCGTACACGCCGCCAGTGGTTTCCAGCACCTGCGTTTCGCCGGCAGAAGAAGGGGTATTCTGAACAGACATCAGCATTTCTCTCATTAATCCGTAATAAACCCGGTCCGCCTCAGGCGTTTTTCGGGGCCAGCGAAGCCAGTTCCGCGCGTAAGCCATCGCTCAGCGCCGGATCTTTTAAGATGGTTTCCAGCTCTTTTCGGAAGGTGGCGTTATCAAGCAGATTCGATTTAAGGTCGCGCAGTAAATTGCGCATCGCGAGCATGGCTTTAAGCTGGGGAATTTGCCGCGCCACCTGCTCCGGTTCAAAATCTTTCATCTGGCGGAATGTCAGGCGCACGTTTTCTTCGCACCCGTTACCCGCCAACGTATTTTCCACGGCCAGATTCACGACAGGCGCAAATTCGCAAAGCACACTGTCAAAATTATTCTTATTGACGTCGATTTTTTTACGTTCGGAAAGCGGGTCTGTTTCCTGGCCGTTACTGAAATCGCCGGTGACTAATAATTTCAGCGGAAGCTCTACTTTTTTCTGAGCGCCGCCAGTGTGCAGGTTTAATTTGAGATTAATACGGGCTTTAGGAATTTCTTCCTGAAATGAACCAGACATGACATGTTCCTTCATAAAGGCAGTTTGACGTTGACGGAAAGAACAGGGAGCGTCAGCGACAATCCCTGCCGCGTTCTCTGCCGTATCCTTTACGGCAGTTAAAAAACAATTACTTGAATATGTTACGCCCGGCGCTGACGTTAACAAGGGGCTCACTATCTATATATGTTACACCGCATTTCAAAGACAAATAAAAATTACATGTATCACCCAATACTACATTTAAAAAACCATACTCTGTCTATTAATAATCAATAATAACCACATATCATTGCAAAAAACATCCAGTTCCGGACATGAGAAAACCTCCCCAGCCAAAATCTCATTTCTGTAGACGCAGATTTAGTGTGAAAGCAGCACTCTTTTTATAAAATTAAATTCATAACAGAAATACATTTTAAATATTAATACACGCCTAATTATTATTTATATTTGAAATATCTTCTTGCCGACAAGCAATAATCAAAACAACAAAGCAGCATTATTGATTTATTACGCTGAATAGAGGTGGATTCAACGCCCCCATCAGGAAGCCATCAAGCTCAGGAACGCTGAACATTACACAGCCGATTAACACGCGAGATGGAGTCAGTTTCATCACGTGGCTCCTGAAACTGGCATTAACGCCGTGTCGCGCCGGAGAGCATCCGTCACCGGCGAAGAAAAATGATGTTTTATATTTTCAAAGCATGCGTTCGTACAGCCTGTTACAACCCGCTCAAGAGATCTTCATCCGATTTGCTGAGCGGCCGCCAGGTCCCGTTCCTGATGGAAGTGATCGCGTAGGCCGCGCGCGCCGTTCTGCCGTTGCCGTCAGGGAATGGGTGCCAGCCGGTTATCCAGGCGAAGAGGCATTGTGGGTAGTGCGGCGAACCGGCCGAGACCGCGCTCATCCCGAGCTGGTGGCTGAACAACTCACGTCCGGAAAAGGAGGAAGGCACCGGCGTATCATTAGGCACGATACCGCGAGGCGTCGAACTGGCGCCTGGCGCGACCCGGCGATGCAGCTCTTCGACATCCGCAATCGATGAAATCGAAAACCCAAAGTTCAGGTAATGCGAAAGATAGCTCTTAATCAGCGGCGCGGTCCCTGCCGATGACGTCGAGGCCCCGGCAATCCACTGCGCCGCTTCTTCGATAGCCTCTTCTTCGGTTATCTGCATGGGCGTCCCCGGATGCGCAGGGGCGAGCCGCGCGAAGTGTCCCGTCAGCCGGGCCAGCTTCTTGCATTCAAGCGTCAGCAGCACGCCCAGCATCGCTTTGTCCTGCACATCCAGCGCGCGGACGGTATGCGTAATAAGATTGCTGGCAGGTACGGTGCCAATGGCGTGAACCAGTTCGTTGTAACCGTCGGCTTTAGAATAATCGCTGGGTTTCAGCATCAGACGTCCCTCATCTGTTTTATTCATCAGCGGCCCATCCCGCTGACGAATATAATAAAAAGACTTTCAGTATTGCCTGTATCGCTGATTTTTGCCTGAACGCGTGCCGCAAAATGTTTTAACGATGCGGCTGGATGGCGGTTTCGGAAAATCCTCATGATGGCGGAGAGCGGTTTTGCAGGCGAGCGCTAACCCTTTACGGGCGCGCGAATTGATAACGACAAACGCTCTGCGCGTCAGCAGAGCCAGGGGCAATCCTGACTGCTTTTGCCCTGCCAGGTTCATGCGCGGTAAACACGGCCAGTACTGTTGACGCGCCTATTCCCTGAGTAAGCCGCAACGCCGCGCGGCGGCAATCACCTCTTCTGCGGGCACGCTAATCCGCTTTTCAGCATCCGGGGCGCCCGCCTCGCTCAGCCACGCCGCCGCCATTTCAAAGCCGAGCGTATAGCCGTACCAGCGCGGCAGCGCGCCGCTGCCAAAAAACCAGGCCGCATGGTCATAATGCGTGTCATTGAGCGCGGCGCTGCTGACGCCCGCGGCGGTTAACGCGGCACGTTCAACCGCGCATTCCCAGGGCTCCGGCGCGCTGTGCATCAGCCAGGTGACGAAATGCCCGGCGAGCCCTTCGCTCACCAGCGCTTCACCGAGCGTCCAGCCATAGCCGGGTCCCGCCATGCGCATGCAGTGATGCACCTCATGCAGGATCTGCCGCCGGAACGTCCCGTCAGTCAGCGATGAACAGAGCTGCGGGTTATCCGGGTCAACGCCCATGCTGAATAACGCGCCGTGGTACGCGCGGCCCGCGATACCGATTTCCGGGATAACCTGACCCGGCGCGCGGTACACAAGCATATCGAGTCGCGGCGGGGTTACGGCGTTTGCCAGCGTCTGACACGCCGCGTCCGTTTCTTGTGCGATCCGGTCGCAAACATCGCGTAAATCGCCCTGCGCCTCCAGCCAGTGCAGCGTCCAGTGTTTCATTGCGGCTTCTCCTCCCAGAGCCGGAATTAAAAAAGGCCACTCGCGCGGCCTTTTTAATATTACACCTCCGGGAACACCAGGTTATTCCCCGGCGCCTCGCGATGAAGATGAATAAAGTTCAGGTGGCGCTCGTACTGATCGAGAATATCGATGATCACCTGCTCTTTGTTGTAATCCATCAGATCATTGCCCTGGCTGCCCTCCAGCAGGAAGGTTTCCAGGCGGAAATAGTGCGATTTCCCACGGCGGGCGCGGTAGGTAAAGCCCGGCACTGAATATTGCTGCGGCCACACCTGATAGACGAAATCCTGCTCCTCGCCCAGATGCACGCGCAGATCCAGATACCCCAGCGGCGTCTCTTCATCCGGCTCCACCTTTTTCAGCGTCACGCGGCCGCCGCGCAGTTCCAGCTCTTTGGCAACGTCTTCCATCGCCGGGAAAATGACCGTTTCCATCATCTGCTGGGTATAGCGTGTTCCCGGATAGTTCATCAGGCGTGACAGCCGTTTTTTCCAGCTCAGGCGGTCATTACCCGACGGAATATAAGGCGCCGTATCGCGGCTGGCGCTGGCGCGACGGTGATCTTCCACCTTCAGCGATTTATACAGCCCGGCCATGATGAAGAAAATGACGAAGCTGAACGGCAGCCCCATGATCACCGTGGTGTTCTGAAGCGCCGAGATGCCGTTGGTCATCAGCATCCCCATGGTCAGCACGCCGATGGCGACCGACCAGAAAATACGCAGCCAGTTGGCGGCGTCGCTGTTGATGTCTTTCAGTTTCGAGGTGAAGTTCGCCAGCACCAGCGAGCCGGAATCGGCGGACGTCACATAGAACAGCATACCGGTAATAGTCGCGACGGAGGCGCTCAGTTTAAACGCCGGATACTCCGCCAGCAGGCTGTAAAAGCCGCGTTCGGCATGGGCGATAACTTCCTGCGCAAAGCCTGCGTCGCCGTGAATGATCTCATACAGCGCCGCGTTGCCGAACACGGAGAGCCACAGCAGCGTAAAGGTAAACGGAATAATCAGCGTGCCGAGCACGAACTGGCGAATGGTGCGCCCGCGCGAAATACGCGCCAGGAACAGCCCGACAAACGGCGACCACGCCACCCACCAGGCCCAGAAAAACAGCGTCCAGCTATTCATCCACTGGCGCGGCATATCAAAGGCGAAGGTATTGAGCGTCATCCCCATAAAGCGGTTGATGTAATCGCCAATGTTGAGCACCAGCGCATTCAGCAGGAAATCCGTTTTGCCCATAAACAGCACAAACAGGATAAGCCCCAGCGCCAGGATGACGTTCAGCTCAGAGAGGAAACGAATGCCTTTATCAACGCCCGAGGTGACAGAAATGGTGGCAATCACTACCGATAACACAATCAGCGCCATCTGCGCCGTCAGCCCTTCCGGAATATCGAACAGCACTTTCAGGCCATAGTTAAGCTGCACGACGCCGATGCCAAGGGTAGTGGCGATGCCGAAAATGGTGCCGATCACCGCCGCGATATCGACCGTGTGGCCGATAGGCCCGTTAATGCGCTTGCCGAAAATCGGGTACAGCGCGGACCGAATGGTCAGCGGCAGATTATAGCGATAGCTGAAGTAACCCAGCGCAATCCCCATCAGCGCGTACATCGACCAGCCCGTCAGCCCATAGTGAAACAGCGTCCAGACCATCGCCTGGCGCGCGGCCTCGATAGTCTGCCCTGCCCCCGTCGGCGGCTGCATATACTGCGTGACCGGCTCCGCCACCGAGAAAAACATCAGGTCGATGCCGATGCCTGCGGCAAACAGCATCGCCGACCAGCTCAGCAGGCTGAATTCCGGTTTTGACTGCTCCGGCCCGAGTTTAATATCACCGTAGCGCGAACAGGCCATGTAAATGACGAAAACGATATAGAGCGTGGCGGCCAGCATGTAATACCAGCCAAACGTCGCCGAGACCCAGTTGACCGCGATCTGGATCCAGGCGGCGGACAGCTCGCTGAAGAAAATGGTGACCAGTGAAAAAGTCAGAATCAGCGCGGCTGAGGTGTAAAACACTACCCCATTAATTCTGTTTTTTTCACTGGCAGGTGGATTAGTCATCGGTTACCTCTGGTTAATGTCCTGTCAAAAATGAAAGCGTTAGCGCGAGTGTGGTTATCTGCCCCGCAAGGCGCGTCTCTTCTCCTTTCAATAGTTCACCACGGTGATTAATCGCCTCTTAGCGTAGTCTACCGTTCCGCTTTTGCGACAATTCAATCACAACATCTTAACAATTTATTTTTTTATATTGAACGTCCAATCAAAAAAAGTTTAAATAGTCGCTAACACGTGGTGAAGCGGAGTCTGGGGTCATGCCAAAGGTAGGAATGCAGCCGATACGGCGCAGGCAGTTAATTGATGCAACGTTAAGCACCATCAATGACGTTGGGATCAACGACGCCACCATCGCGCAGATCGCGCGTCGGGCGGGCGTTTCGGCGGGCATTATCAGCCACTACTTTAAGGACAAAAACGGCCTGCTCGAAGCGACCATGCGCGATATCACCCGCCAGCTGCGCGACGCCGTCGCCGCGCGCCTCATACCGCTGGCGCAGGCCAGCACCGAGGCGCGCCTGCTGGCGATTGTCGAAGGCAACTTCGATGACACCCAGGTGCACAGCGCGGCGATGAAAGCCTGGCTCGATTTCTGGGCCAGCAGCATGCATCAGCCGCAGCTCGGTCGTCTGGAGCGCGTCAGTAGCCGCCGGTTGTTTTCGACGCTCGCCGCTGAATTTCGCCGCGAACTGCCGCGCGAGCAGGCGCGGCTGGCGGCGCATGGCCTGGCGTCGCTCATTGACGGCCTGTGGCTGCGCGCGGCGCTCAGCGGCCAGCCGTTTAATCTGGAGATAGCCCGCACGCTCACCACCCAATTCATCCGTCAGCAACTGGCTGGCGCAGCGCCCTATTGAGAAGGAGGAATCATGTCCCGATTCGCAGAACAGCCGCTTTACATTGACGGCAAATATGTCCCGTCCGCCACGGGGAATACCTTCCAGACCCTCAATCCGGCGAACGGCGAGGTGCTCGCCGAGGTGCATGAAGCAGGCAAGCTTGATGTCGATCGCGCCGTTGAGGCGGCCCGCAAAGGCCAGAAAATCTGGGCGGCGATGACCGCGATGGAGCGCTCGCGCATTCTGCGCCGCGCGGTCGATATTCTCCGCGCGCGCAATGACGAACTGGCCGCGCTGGAAACGCTCGACACCGGTAAACCGCTGAGCGAAACCCAGGCGGTCGATATCGTCACCGGCGCCGACGTGCTGGAATACTACGCCGGGCTTATCCCCTCGCTCGAAGGCCAGCAAATTCCGCTGCGCGAAACCTCTTTCGTTTATACCCGTCGCGAACCGCTCGGCGTGGTGGCGGGGATCGGCGCGTGGAACTACCCGATCCAGATTGCGCTGTGGAAATCCGCTCCGGCGCTCGCCGCCGGCAACGCCATGATCTTCAAGCCGAGCGAAGTAACGCCGCTCACCGCGCTTAAGCTCGCGGAAATCTACACCGAAGCGGGCGTGCCGGACGGCGTGTTCAGCGTGCTTAACGGCAGCGGCGCGGTCACGGGCCAGCTGCTGACTGAACATCCGGGCATCGACAAAGTGTCGTTCACTGGCGGTGTCGCCAGCGGCAAAAAAGTGATGGCGAACGCGGCAGGCTCGACGCTGAAAGAGGTAACGATGGAGCTTGGCGGTAAATCGCCGCTCATCATTTTTGACGATGCGGATCTCGATCTTGCCGCCGATATCGCCATGATGGCCAACTTCTACAGTTCAGGCCAGGTCTGCACCAACGGCACGCGCGTGTTTATCCCGGCGAAATGGCAGGCCGCGTTTGAAGAGAAAATCGCCGCGCGCGTGGCGCGTATTAACGCAGGCGACCTGAACGACCCCGCCACCAACTTTGGCCCGCTGGTGAGCTTCGCGCACCGCGATAACGTCATGCGCTACATCGACACCGGCATTCGTGAAGGCGCGCGCGTGCTGTGCGGCGGCAAACGTCTGACCGGCGCCGGGTTCGACAACGGCGCGTGGGTTGAACCGACCGTCTTTACCGACTGCCGCGATGAGATGACCATCGTGCGCGAAGAGATCTTCGGGCCGGTAATGTCGATTCTGACTTACGAGCGCGAAGAAGAGGTTATCAAACGCGCCAACGCCACCGACTACGGCCTCGCCGCAGGCGTCGTCACGCAGGATCTCAACCGCGCGCACCGCGTCATTCACCAGATTGAAGCCGGTATTTGCTGGATCAATACCTGGGGCGAATCCGCGGCCGAAATGCCGGTCGGCGGCTACAAACACTCCGGCGTTGGCCGTGAGAACGGGCTGATGACCCTGCAAAATTACACGCAGGTGAAATCGGTACAGGTCGAGATGGCCCGCTTTCAGTCCGTATTTTGATCCCCTTTTAACCTGAGGAACGACTAATGGAATTTGATTACATCATTATCGGAGCCGGATCCGCAGGGAATGTTTTGGCAACAAGACTGACCGAAGACAGCGATGTCACTGTGTTACTGCTGGAGGCGGGCGGTCCTGACTATCGTTTTGATTTCCGCACCCAGATGCCCGCGGCGCTGGCATACCCGTTACAGGGCAAACGTTATAACTGGGCCTATGAAACCGAGCCTGAGCCATATATGAACAACCGCCGCATGGAGTGCGGGCGCGGCAAGGGCCTCGGCGGCTCATCGCTGATTAACGGCATGTGCTACGTGCGCGGCAACGCGATGGATCTCGACAACTGGGCGCAGCAGCCCGGCCTTGAGCGCTGGACGTATCTCGACTGCCTGCCCTACTACCGTAAATCCGAGATGCGCGATAGCGGCGCGAACGACTATCACGGCGGCGACGGCCCGGTCAGCATCACTACCTGCAAACCGGGCAACAATCCGCTGTTCGCGGCGATGATTGAGGCGGGCGTGCAGGCGGGCTATCCGCGCACCGACGATCTGAATGGCTATCAGCAGGAAGGTTTCGGCCCGATGGATCGCTTCGTCACGCCGAAAGGCCGCCGCTCCAGCACCGCGCGCGGCTATCTCGATACCGCGAAGCAGCGCCCGAACCTGAAAATCATCACCCATGCCACCACTGACCGTATTCTTTTTGAGAACAAACGCGCGGTGGGCGTGGAGTATCTGCGCGGCGCCAGCAACACGCCGCAGCAGGTCTATGCGCGCCGCGAAGTGCTGCTCTGCGCAGGCGCCATCGCCTCGCCGCAGATCCTTCAGCGCTCCGGCGTCGGCAATGCTGAACTGCTGAAGCAGTTTGAAATTCCGGTGGTGCATGACCTGCCAGGCGTCGGCGAGAATCTTCAGGATCACCTGGAAATGTATCTGCAGTACGAGTGCAAAGAGCCGGTGTCGCTCTACCCGGCGCTCGAATGGTGGAACCAGCCGAAAATCGGCGCGGAGTGGCTGTTTAACGGCACCGGTATCGGCGCCAGCAACCACTTTGAAGGCGGCGGGTTTATCCGCAGCCGCGAAGCGTTCGCCTGGCCGAACATTCAGTACCACTTCCTGCCGGTGGCGATTAACTACAACGGCTCGAACGCCGTCGAAGCGCACGGTTTCCAGTGTCACGTCGGCTCCATGCGCTCGCCGAGCCGCGGCCACGTACGCATTAAATCGCGCGATCCGCGCCAGCATCCGGCTATCCTGTTTAACTACATGTCGCATGAGCAGGACTGGCAGGAGTTCCGCGACGCCATTCGCATCACGCGCCAGATTATCAACCAGCCCGCGCTGGATGAATTCCGCGGCCGGGAAATCAGTCCAGGCATCGACTGCCAGACCGATGAACAGCTTGATGAATTTGTCCGCAACCATGCCGAGACTGCGTATCACCCGTGCGGCACCTGCAAAATGGGCAGCGATGAGATGGCCGTTGTGGATGGCGAAGGCCGCGTGCACGGGCTGGCAGGCCTGCGCGTGGTGGATGCGTCCATCATGCCGCTTATCATCACCGGCAACCTGAACGCGACCACCATCATGATTGGCGAAAAAATCGCGGATAACATCCGTGGCCGTACGCCGCTGCCACGCAGCACCGCCAGCTATTTTGTAGCGGGCGACCGCCCGGTGCGCGGCGAGCCGCTGCGTTCGTAACCGTATCGCCGGTGGGCATCACGCTTACCGGCGCTCTCCCGACCGCCCCCTGTTGTTTCTCATCAGTTACCCCAGGTTTTCTGACGCAATCTCGTCCTGCAACCACTGCCCGAACGCCGCCAGCGCCGGATCGTTCATGCCCGACTCCGCCGGTGTTATCAGACAGAACGTTTTACTGAGGCTTAGCGCCTCCGGCCAGGGCGCCACCAGCGCGCCGCGCGCCAGTTCATCTTCTACATACCTGCGCGGCACCAGCGCCACGCCCTGCCCCGCCAGCGCGGCGGCGATCGCCATCTCATGTAAGTCGTAGCGCACGCCCTGCGCGGGGTTATTCAGCGCGGTTCCGGTTTCACGCGCCCAGTCCTGCCACGCCTGCGGGTTCTGACGGCGGTGAATGCGCGGCAGCGCGTTGAGCGGGTCATCAGCGTCCGCCGTGGTCAGAAGCGACGGATGACACACCGGGAGCAGCCGCTCCTCAAACAGCCGCGTGACGCGCATTCCGGCCCAGGCGGGGTGTTCAAAATGCAGCGCCGCGTCAAAGCCGCTGCCGCTCAGAATAAAGGGCTCGGTACGGGCGGCGATGTTAAGCGTGATATCGGGGTGACGGGCGCGAAACGCGCCGAGACGGGGGATCAGCCAGCGGCTGGTGAAGGTCGGGAGCGCCGCCAGCTCCAGGTGCTGGCCGCCTTCCGGTATGCCGCGGATGTACTGCGCGTCCATATCGAGCCGCGCCAGCGTCTCACGCACGCGAGCGGCGTAGCGCGCGCCCATCGGGTTAAGCCTGACGCGGCTGCCGGTGCGGTCGAAGAGTTTGCAGTCGAGCAGCGCTTCCAGCCGCGCAATCTGGCGGCTGATGGCGCTTTCGGTCAGCGCGAGTTCTTCGGCGGCTCTCGCGAAATTACCGTGACGGGCGGCCGCCTCGAACGCCTGCAGCGACGCGCTGCCGGGGATTTTTCTGCGCATGAATACGGCTCCTTATGCGCCATTCAGTGACGAAAAGTCATCAAAGCGTGAAATAGTATCGCTTCACCACCGGTAATGCAGCCTTTAGCATGATGAAACATCAACATACGACGCATATTTGCCGGAGATACACATGGAAGGTCATGCTTTTTCGTCACGCCAGGTGGGCGATTACCAGGTTACTGCGCTTTTCGACGGCACGATGGCCGTGGGGTTTGAATTGCTTGCGGGCATCGATGCGACTGCCGCTGAGGAAATACAGAAAAGCCACGGCGTCAGCGCGCCCGCTACGATAGACATCAGTGGTTATCTTATCCGTGGGCGCGGCCGCGTCATGCTGGTTGATGCCGGAACCGACGGCAGGAATAACGCCGGGGGAGGATTGCCTGACGCCCTGCGCGCGCTCGGCGTCGCGCCTGAGGATATCGACACTCTTTTGCTGACGCACGGCCATCCGGATCACCTCGGCGGCCTGCTGCGCGAAGACGGCGCACCCGCTTATCCGCACGCCGCGCTCTGCCTGCACCCTGCGGAGGCGGCCTTCTGGCAGGACGAGGCGCGGTTAATGGCGGCGAATGAACGCACGCAGCGCAATATCCTGCTGGCGCGCCGCACGCTGGACGGTTACGCGCCGCGCCTGCGTTTTACGGATGACGCGGACATCGCGCCGGGTATTCGCGCCGTCCCGCTACCGGGCCATACGCCGGGCCACACCGGCTTTCGCATCGATTCAGGCGGGCAACGGCTGCTTATCTGGGGCGATATCGTGCATTACCCGTTTATCCAGACCGCGCATCCATCGGTCACTGTCGCCTTTGACCACGATCCGGCGCAGGCTGAAGCCACCCGCCGGACGCTGCTCGCGCAGGCTGCTCGTGAGCATCTGTTGATTGCCGGGATGCACACCGGCCGCCAGGGTTTTGCGTATGTGCGCAAGGCCGATGACGGTTATCGCCTGATACCGGCGTGACGGCACCGCTGTTTTCAGGCGCAAACCGTTACTTTTCAGCGGGCGTATAGCGTAAATAGCCAGCCACCCCGCCACCGCCGTCGTTCGGATGATGGCTGCCTTCCGTGACTTTGATTTCAGGAAAATCAAAGGGAGAAACGCCTTCAAGGCACGCCACATTCACGCCATATTGATCCGGGTTTGAACGCCGCTGGTGAAAAGTATAAATGCCGCATACCGAACAGAAATAGTGCGCTGCCTGGCGGGTATTAAAACGGTACTCTGTGAGTTTTTCCTTACCCTCCAGCACCGTAATACCGGTAAGCGGCGCCGAAACCGTAATGGCGCCGCGCATCCGGCAATAAGAACAGTTGCAACGTCGGGCGGTATTCAACCCGTCCGTTAATTCCACGGTAAATTTTACCGCGCCGCAATGACACTGGCCGTTCATTTTTTGCATGATGTACGTCTCCTCGCCGGTAACGTTTATTTTCAGATGCGCTCGTCCACGCCGTGGGACGCATTGTTAATTATGCGATTCGACCCCTTCTTTTCCGCGCAGACGTGAAGACAAACGGGGCCGTTATCGTATATATAATAGTTACCCTCTCTCTTTTAATGATCCTGGCTGAACCATACCGCCGCACGAAGCGGTGGCCGTTGCGTTCAGCTTTTTCCCGGCGCGCTGCGCTTATTTAAGACTACACAACATTGCCCATGCTCACGCCCCTGATATGCTGGGCGAGCAAAAGGAGGAAGTCTCATGAACAATGTGATTTACAGCATGATTGCTAAAATCTCGAAAATGGATGCAGAAGCGAAAATTCTGACGGCTCAGGTAGAAGCGCAGGCATTGCTGTTAAGCGCCATGCTAATGACCATCGGGAAAAACGGCGGAATGGATGAGATGATTGGCGGTGTTAAAAAAGCCATCAATGCGGCGCTGGATGCGGAAGATAATCCATTTAAATCGGATACTGAAATATTACTAAGTCAGTTTAACGAGCTGTTATCGATTGCCTGCGTGCTGGATAACGAAAAGCCGGAACTGGATATTGAAGCTTTGCGTAAACTCTCATCCTCTCTCACCAGCGATAAGCGCTTCTGACGCGCAATTAACCGCTACAGGGGCGATGCCCCCGTAGCGAGGAATTAATAGAACTGTCTGATCGCGTTTTCGGTTTCCTGATCGCTCACCAGGCCGGAAAAACGCGCCACAAGATAGGTTTCCCCGTCAAGCTTATAACTCTCAATCGGCAGCTCAAGCGTTGCGCCTTTTTCTCCGCTCATTCTCATGACCGCCAGTTCATCGTCCACAGCGACATGCTCAACCTGTCCGCCTGGCATAATTGTCACGACATTCTTTGGCATACGTTAGCCCTCTGGTGTGATTAATAATCGACCTTAACACAGGCAAGGCAAGCGCGCCTGATTTTATAACCCGCTTAGTAATGCGGGAATGGGGCGGGTTTCGGCTGCCAGCGCGCGACGGCCGCCTTAATATCGTCGCCATAAGGCTCCAGGTCTGCGGTGCCTGTCAGATACGCCACGCTGTCGTCTGAAAGCCAGACGGTGATAAAAAAGGTAATGGCGCCCTCACCCGGTTCGCGGGAGGGTTGCGTCAACGTTCTGGCGCCTTCTGCCACTTCGGCCAGTTCGCCAGCCCATCCATGGCCGAATAACATCACGTCAAGCATAAGCATCCTTAAAGAAAGATCAGATGAGGCACGCGATGTGCCACGGCGTTACCGGTCGTCTGATAGCGCCAGAAATGGTGCTTACGGGAATAACGTTTCTGCGATCGCGTAAAAAGAAAAGGTCACGCCGGAGCGCGACCTTTGGAAAGGTTTACCTTGCTTAAGTATCAGGCTCGTGTGCCACCCTGACGGGTGAAGCACGGTGGGTAAACAGGCGCTGTAGCTGGTGTTGGCTGGGTGTACAGCCCCTGAAACCACCCTACCATGAGATCGGAATTACCAATAGAAAATTAACAATCAATTGCCAATAACGATTAATGTAGCGTAATTTGCCTTTCTCCGACACGAAGTAGCGAAAAGGGCACCCAGGCAGACGAATTGATCGGTTTACTGGTTTTTTATGTCGCCGTACACCGCTCTGTTAAAAAATTATCCGCCAAAACCAACCAGAAACACGCTTTCATTTTGAAAGATAAACCAAAAAGCAGTGGATTACGCCGTCCGCCCTTTGTCTAACCGGCTAAGGCTAAACGCCAGGGCAAGCAGCGAGGCGGCGGCGGCAATCCATAACGCAAGACGCACCCCGGCAGCCCCGGCGACGCCGCTGGCCTCAGGCGATCCGAGCGTGAGGATCACGCCCACCAGCGCCGCGCCCAGGCACTGGCCGAACGTGCGCATAATCGCCAGTACGCCGGAGGCATAGCCGCTGTGCTCGCGGGGCGCGCCCGCCAGCATCTCGCGATTATTTGGGCTCTGAAAGCAGCCAAAACCAATGCCGCACAGCAATCCGCGCAGGCTGATATCCCAGGCGGCGGCGTGCGCAGGCAGGAGCGCCAGCGCCACCAGGCCCGCCACAAAAAGCGCCAGACCTGCGGTGGCGATAGCCGAGGGCGCGTAGCGGTCAGCCAGCCGCCCGGCGTGCGGGGCCACCAGAATGATCCCTACCGGCCAGGCGGTAAAAAGCAGCGCGGCGTGCAGCGCGCTAAAGCCGTACACGCTCTGGAACAGAAACGGCAGCGCCACGAAGGTCATCCCCTGGCTCACAAACGACGCCAGCGAGGTCAGCGCCGCGAGCGTAAACCGCGCGTTCGCAAAAAGCTGTGGCGGTAATAGCGGCTCTGGCGCGCGCGGTAACCGCCAGGCCAGCAGCAGGCCCGCACTCAACGCCAGCGCGCTAAAGCCCAGCATCGCGGGAAGCGATAGCGCGTCTGACGCCATCACCGCCGCGCCCAGCATCAGCGCCGAGAGCAGCGCGCCCGGCACGTCAAACGGCCCGCGCGCGGGCTGTCGGTCCCGGGGAAGCGTGCGAAGCGCGAGAAACAGCGCCAGCGCGCCGGGCGCAATATTGACAGCAAACAGCCAGGGCCAGCCGAGCGTGGCGAGCAGCGCGCCGCCCGCTACCGGCGCGATGGCCGTGCTGGTGGCGATAAGCAGCGCGTTCATGCCGAGAATGCGCCCGAGCAGCCGGTTGGGGAAGATGGTGCGCAGAATAGCCGGCGCAATGCTGAGCGTCGCCGCGCCGCCCACGCCCTGCAACAGGCGCATCGCGACCAGCCACGGGAGCGACGGTGCGAGCGCGCAGCCGAGTGAGGCGAGCGTAAACAGCCCGACGCCTGCGGCAAACAGCGTGCGAAAGCCGAGCCGCCCGGCGAGGGCGGCGAAAATCGCCAGCGTCATGGCCGCCGAGAGCAGATAACCGTTCGCCACCCAGACGGTCTGCGCCGCCGTGGCGTGCAGCGCCCGCGCCATCTCCGGCAGCGCGATATTGACCATCGCGCCGTCGAACACGGCCATCGTGGTGCTGGTCATCACCGCTATCATCGCCAGCGCGCGCTCGCGCCCCGGCAGCCCTTCATCGCCGGGCAGATCAGTAAATAACGTCATGGTCACTCCCAAATGTGTGCTTGCATCCACTCTACTTTCCGGCGATACATAGCGGAAGACGCAACGATTGCACTGTAAACCTGCATGAAACGCCATCTGTGACAACGAGGCGCGGAGCCTGACGATGAATGACCCGGATTTAAACCTGCTGTTCGCGCTTGATGTGCTGCTCGCTGAGAAAAGCGTGGCCGCGGCGGCGCGCCGTCTTAACCTGAGCGCGTCGGCGATGAGCCGCACCCTGAGCCGCCTGCGCGACGCCACCGGCGATCCGCTGCTGGTGCGCGCCGGTCGGCAGATGGTGCTCACACCCTATGCCGAATCCCTTCGCGAACGCACGCAGGGCGCGGTGTTCGCCGCCCGTGCCGTGCTGCGCCCCGCGCCGCAGGCGTTTGATATCATCAGCCACCAGCAGACCTTTACCCTGCGCGCCAACGACGGCTTTGTGGAGGCGTTCGGCCCGGCGCTTATCGCCGCGGCCGCCCGGCGCGCGCCCGGCGTGCGCCTGCGCTTTGCGCCAAAGCCAGTGAAAAGCGACCGGCCGTTGCGTGAAGGCGAGGCAGATCTGGAAATCGGCGTGCCGGGCGAAATGGGGCCTGAAATCAAACAGCAACGGCTGTTCCGCGATCGCTTTGTCGGCGTGGTGAGAAGCGGCCATCCGCTCGCGGGCCGCGACGTGACGCTTGAGGATTACACCGCGTGGAGCCATGTGGCGGCATCGCGGCGCGGCGTGTTTACCGGGCCGGTCGATGACGCGCTCGCACAACACGGGGTATCGCGAAATATCGCCGCCGTAGTGCCAGGGTTCCCGGCGGCGCTGGCCGTCGCGCGCGGCACCGATCTGGTGGCGCTGGTGCCCGCCTCGTTTCTGATTAATCTGCCGGGCATCGCCGGGCTTACGTGGTTTGAACTGCCGCTCGCCACCCGCCCGATTACCGTATCGCAGATGTGGCACCCGCGTCTGGATGCCGATCCAGCGCACCGCTGGCTGCGCCAGTTTGTGCTGGCCGAATGCCGCGCGCGAATGCCGGAAGGCTGAACGCCGGGCAAAAAAAATCCCCCTTGCGGGGGATTCGTTATGTCACGCTGATTACCCCTGCGCAGACTCCCGCAGCCGGGTCTTCAGGGCGGTGTACTCGTCAATCACATACTGCTCGGCGGCGCGCTGATCGGCTATCGGCTCGACACGCACGGCGCAGTACTTGTACTCCGGCGTTTTCGTGATCGGGCTTAAGTTCTCCGCCACCAGCTCGTTACAGGCGCCGATCCACCACTGGTACGTCATATAGACCGCCCCTTTGTTCGGCCTGTCGCTCACCTGCGCGCGGGTAATGACTTTGCCTTTGCGCGATACCACCCACACCAGCGCCTCGTCTTCAATGCCGAGGCGTTTTGCGTCAGCACTGTTGATTTGCGCGTAACCCGGCTCATCCGCAAGCGCCGCCAGCGCGGCGCAGTTGCCGGTCATTGAGCGGCAGGAGTAGTGCCCCACTTCGCGCACCGTGGAGAGCACCAGCGGATACTCCTCGTTCACCCGGTCAAGCGGCGGCGCCCAGTCGCAGGTGAAGAACTGCCCGAGCCCGTTCGGCGTGGAGAATTCCTTCTCAAACAGGTAATCGGTGCCCTGATCGGCCTCGGATTCATCACGACACGGCCACTGAATGTAGCCGAGCTCACCCATTTTCTCGTAGGTGGCGCCATAAAAATCGGGGCACAGCGCGCGCAGCTCATCCCAGATCTGTTTGGTGTTGTCGTAATGCATCGGATAGCCCATCCGGGTGGCGATTTCGCTGATGATCTGCCAGTCGGTTTTAAGATCCCACTTCGGCTCCACCGCTTTAAAGAAGCGCTGGAAGCCGCGGTCCGCCGCCGTGTAGACCCCTTCATGTTCGCCCCAGGAGGTGGAAGGCAAAATCACGTCCGCCGCCGAGGCGGTTTTGGTCATGAAGATGTCCTGCACAATCACCAGCTCCAGAGACGCAAACGCCTGGCGCACCGCGGACAGCTCGGCATCGGTCTGCAGCGGATCTTCGCCCATGATGTAGGCGGCGCGCACTTCGCCATGCGCCACGCGGTGCGGCAACTCGCTGATGCGATAGCCGGTATGCGCGGGCAGCGATGCCACACCCCACGCTTTGGCGAACTTCTCGCGGTGCTCAGGGAATTTCACGTACTGGTAGCCCGGATAGGTATCCGGCAGCGCGCCCATGTCGCACGCGCCCTGCACGTTATTCTGCCCGCGCACCGGGTTAACGCCCGCGCTCGGCTTGCCAAGATTGCCGGTCAGCAGCGCGAGGCTGGTGAGTGAACGCACGGTCTCGACGCCCTGATAAAACTGCGTTACGCCCATGCCCCAGAGGATCGCCGCGCTTTCCGCGCGAGCGTACATCCGCGCCGCTTCGCGGATCTCACTGGCGCTGACGCCGGTGATGGCTTCCACCGACTCCGGCGTATAGCCCTCGACGATTTTGCAATACTCGTCAAACCCTTCGGTACGCGCCGACACAAAGGCGTGGTCCCAGAGATCCTCTTTGATAATGACGTGACCCATTGCATTCAGCAGCGCGATGTTGGAGCCGTTTTTTAGCGCCAGATGCATATCCGCAATTCGCGCGGTTTCAATTTTCCGCGGGTCGCAGACGATAATTTTCGCCCCGTTTTTCTTCGCTTTGATCACGCGATTGGCGACGATCGGGTGCGAATCCGCCGGGTTGTACCCAAATACAAAGACTAAATCGGTATTTTCAATGCCAGTGATGGAGTTGCTCATGGCGCCGTTACCGACCGACTGGTGCAGACCTGCAACCGAGGGGCCGTGTCAGACGCGCGCGCAGCAATCGACGTTATTCGTGCCGATCGCCGCGCGGGCAAATTTTTGCATCACATAGTTGGTTTCATTGCCGGTGCCGCGCGAGGAACCGGTGGTCATGATAGCGTCCGGGCCATACTTCGCTTTAATGTCGCCAAGGCGTTGCGCCACATAATCCAGCGCCTCTTCCCAGGAGACAGATTCCAGCCGGCCGCCGCGCTCACGGCGGATCATCGGCGTTTTCAGGCGCGGGGTGAGGATCTGGGTATCATTGATAAAATCCCAGCCGTAATAGCCCTTCAGGCATAAATCGCCCTGATTGGTTTTCCCCATTGCCGCTTCCGCCTTAACGACCTTGCCGTTATCGACGATCAGGTTGATTTTGCAACCCGACGCGCAATAGGGGCAAACCGTAACGACTTTTTTCATCGGTCATGCTCCAGAGTTAACTGCGTAAATAGTGGAGCGGATAATGCAGAAAGCGTGCCAGCTCCCGGAAGGCGGGCTGCGCGCGGGTTGCGGAAGTAAAAGGTCTGTCGAGGACGCGCCTGTCGTCAAAAATGACGTGACGACAGGCGCGTGACGGCTCAGCGCGCTGGCAGCGCGTCGTAGCCTTTAAGGCGGTAATTTAAAAGGGATAACGCCCAGCAGGCGATAAACAGGCCGACCACGATAAACCCGGCGTTGCCGAGATTGTCATTCACGCCAGCCACCAGATCCCAGACGCCGCCGGAAAGTCCGAATTTATCCATCAGCAACCCCAGCGCCTCCAGCCCGCCGATAAACAGCGCCACCACCACCGACGTGCCGGTAATGGTCATGTTGTAATAGAGTTTGCGCTGCGGCTTGCTGAAGGCCCAGCCATACGCGCCCACCATTACCAGGTTATCCAGCGTATCGATAAGCGCCATCCCGCTGGTAAAGAGCGCCGGGAAAACCAGAATCGACCAGACCGACATCCCGTGGGACGCGCCCGCCGCTGAAATCCCCAGTACGCCAATCTCGGTCGCGGTGTCAAAACCGAGCCCGAAGAGAAAACCGACCAGATACATATGCCAGCTTTTGCTCACCAGCCGGAAAGTGGCGCGAAACAGCCAGCTCATCGGTCCGCCTGCGGTCACGGTGTCGGCCTTATCATTCAGCGGCTCGCCGCGTTTCAGCCTGCTGAAGCTGTGCCAGATACCGCGCAGGA
This sequence comes from Cronobacter turicensis, assembly GCF_041222865.1. Taxonomy (NCBI): domain Bacteria; kingdom Pseudomonadati; phylum Pseudomonadota; class Gammaproteobacteria; order Enterobacterales; family Enterobacteriaceae; genus Cronobacter; species Cronobacter turicensis. The sequence goes on from NZ_CP165997.1 coordinate 2,366,999, forward strand.
TAACCAGATTCACCAGCGCCATCGCCAGCAGAAACACCGCCGAGACGGTGGTGCCAATCACCCCGCCTACGTCGTGAAACCAGGCCATATCTTCTTTTACCGCCGCGGCGGTCGCGGCAATGGCGACGGACGCCAGCACCACGATGCTGGAGTGGCCGAGTGAAAACCAGGCGCCGACGCCACATGGGCGCTGGCCCTGCTGCATCATTTTGCGCGTAACGTTATCAATGGCGGCGATATGGTCGGCGTCCACCGCGTGGCGCAGGCCGTAGCCCCAGGCCAGCAGGCTCGCGGCCATCAGCGCGGGGGTGTCGTGAAACGCATAAAACGCCCAGAGCCAGGCGGCCAGGTTGGCAAGACCGAGCGCGGCCACCAGGGCCAGCGCGCGGGGCGGGTGATTACGCAATTGAGTCAGCATGACGTCGTTCCTGTAAGTGATGAAAACGCGGCGGCGGCAATCGCCGCCTGGCCGAACGCCACCGCGCCGTCGCCCGCGGGCAACGCTTGCGGCAGCAGCAGCCGGAAATCGTGAAGGTAAAACGCAAGCCGTTCGCGCAGAAGTTGGTTATGCAGCACTCCGCCGCCGCAGGCGATAGTCGTGATGCCGCGCGCGCTGGCATGACGGCGCGCCAGCGCGGCCAGCCCGCAGGCGAGCGCATCGTGAAAGGCCCAGGCGCGGCCACCCTCCGGTGCCTCGAACGCCAGCAGACTGCGCCAGAAGGCGGGCATATCAAACTCACCCCCGTTAAGTGACAACGTCACATCATGCGCAACCGGGCCGTGGCGCATCGCCAGCGCTTCCAGGCGGCAGGCCGCTTCGCCTTCATAACTTTGCGCATCAGGCGCCACGCCAAGCATCGCCGCCACAGCATCAAACAACCGCCCTGTTGATGACGCGAGCGGCGCATTAATGCCGCGCGCCATCGCGCGCGTAAGCGGCGCCCAGGGTTTATCAAGGAGCCCAGCGGCCTGCGGGTGCGTCTGCCACTGCGGCACAAACGCCTGCCAGTGCGCCAGCCAGTTACGCCACGGCTGACGCGCCGCCAGGTCACCGCCCGGCAGCGCCACGGCAGGCAGGCCGCCGAGCCGCTCGCAGCGGGCGTAATCCACCAGCAAACACTCGCCGCCCCACAGCGCGCCGCCCTCGCCCATGCCGATGCCGTCGAGCGCCAGCGCAACCACAGGGCCGCCGTCGCGCGGCCAGCGGTGCTCCGCCAGGCACGCGGCAATGTGCGCATGGTGATGCAGGACACGCATCACCGGCAGCCCCATCGCCTCGCCAAGCGCACTGCTGCGATACCCGGCGTGGGCGTCCACCACCACCTGCTGCGGGTGAAAATCGTAAATGTCGCGAAACAGCGCCAGCGCCGTGCGCCACTGCGCTTCGGTCTGCGCGTCGCTGAGATCGCCCAGATGCTGGCTCAGCACCGCCTCGCCGCCGCGCGCGAGGCAAAAGGTATTTTTAAGATCCGCCCCGAGGCAGAGCGTGGCGGGCAGTTCGGTAACGCCTGGCGGAAGCGGGATGGCATCCGGCACAAAGCCGCGCGCCCGGCGCAGCATCTCGCCGCAGGATCGCATCACCGAATCATCCATCCGTTGCAGGATGTCGCGATTATGCAGCAAAAAGCCGTCGGCAATCTCCCCAAGCTGCGAGAGCGCCTGGGCGTTGGTGAGCGCGGGCGGCTCGCCGCTGCGATTGCCGGAGGTCATCACCAACGGACGCCCGACGCCCTGCATCAGCAGGTGTTGCAGCGGGTTCGCGGGCAGCATCACACCGGTTTCGTTAAGCCCCGGCGCGATGGCCTCGCACAGCGGCGGCAGGTGCGCGTTATCCACCAGCACAATCGGGGCGGCGGGCGTGGTCAGTTGCGCGCGGGCGTCATCCGGCAGCCCGGCGGCGTCCGTCAGCATCACCGCCAGCGGTTTTGCCGGGCGATGTTTGCGCGCGCGCAGGCGCGCCACGGCGTCAGGGTTTTGCGCATCGCAGGCGAGATGAAACCCGCCGATGCCTTTGATGGCGACGATCAGGCCCTCGTTAAGCGCGTCGATGGCGGCCTCAAGCGCCGCCTCTTTGTGTGCCGCGCGCTCGCCGCTCACCCAGCTCAGCTGCGGGCCGCACGTCGGGCAGGCCACGGGCTGCGCGTGAAAGCGCCGGTCGGCCGGATCGCGGTATTGCGCGTCGCACGGCGCGCAGAGCGGAAAGCCCGCCATCGCGGTGTTGGGCCGGTCGTAGGGCATGGCATGAATAATGGTGAAGCGCGGGCCGCAGTGGGTGCAGTTGATAAACGGGTAGCGCCAGCGGGGGTCTGCGGGATCGTTGAGTTCGCGCAGGCATTGCGGGCAGGTGGCGGCGTCCGGGGTAATTTGCGTGCGCATCGCCCCGCCGCCGCTTTCCCGTATCGAAAATTGCTCAGGCCGGTGCGGCCAGCGAAACGGCGCGGCGCTGACGCTGTCGATACGCGCGAGCGGCGGGCAGTGCTGCCAGAGCGCGGCGATAAACGCCCCTTCGCCGCCGGTCAGGCGCACTTCCACCCCTGCGCCGTCATTACAGACGTCGCCGGTGAGCGTGAGCTGCTGCGCCAGTTGCCAGATGAAGGGGCGAAAACCGACCCCCTGCACCCGGCCCTGAATGCGTAAAATCGTACCGTTAAGGTTCATCGTCTCGTCGAAAACGCGCGGGCGCAAGGCCCGCGCGGGCTGAGCTATACCGCGGCGGCGTCGCGCAGGCGCGCCTTCATGCTGGTATAGGTGGTCTGGACATAGGCTTCGGCATCGCGCTGATCGGCGATAGCCTCGACATTCACCGCGCAATATTTGGTTTCCGGCGTTTTGGAAACCGGGTCGAGATTGTCCTGGGTGAGCTCGTTGCACGCGCCGATCCACCACTGGTAGGTCATGTAGACCGCGCCGGGGTTGATGCGCTCGCTGACATCGGCACGGCTGATAACCCGCCCGCGACGCGAGGTAACCCACACCAGCTGACCGTCACGCACGCCGAGGCGATCCGCATCCTGCGGGTGCATCTGCACGCGGCCCGGCTCGTCGGCGAGCGTTTGCAGCGCCGCGCAGTTGCCGGTCATTGAACGGCAGGAGTAGTGCCCTACTTCACGCACGGTACAGAGCACCAGCGGGTAGTCGGCATCCGGCTGCTCCGCCGGCGCGCGCCACGGGGCGGCGAAAAGCTGGCCTTTGCCTGTCGGCGTATCGAAGTGATTCCCGGCGTAGAGGTACGGCGTGCCGGGGTGATCCAGCGTCGGGCATGGCCACTGCACATGTCCCATATCGCCCATTTTCTGGTACGTCACGCCGTAAAAGAGCGGGCAGAGTTCGCGCATTTCGTCCCAGATCTGCTGGTTGTTGTCGTAATGCATCGGGTAGCCCATCGCGGTGGCGATAAGGCTGATGATTTCCCAGTCGCGTTTGACGTTGTATTTCGGCGAAACGGCCGCCTCAAAGCGCTGGAAACCGCGGTCGGCGCAGGTAAAGACGCCGCCATGTTCGCCCCAGGAGGTGGCCGGTAGCAGAACGTCCGCCACTTCGGCGGTTTTGGTCATAAAGATGTCCTGCACCACCACGAAATCGAGCGCGTCGAAGCCCTGACGAACCAGACCGAGATCGGCTTCGGTCTGGAGCGGATCTTCGCCCATGATGTAGTAGGCTTTGACTTTGCCTTCGAGCGCCAGGTGCGGCACCTCGGTGATGCGCACGCCGATTTTATCGTCCATCACCGCCGGGTCGATCCCCCAGGCGCGCGCGAATTTTTCGCGCACCGCCGCGTCTTCGACATCCTGATAGCCCGGGAACTGGTTTGGCAGCACGCCCATGTCGCACGCGCCCTGCACATTATTCTGGCCGCGCACCGGGCCGACGCCGACATGCTCGCGCCCCAGATTGCCGGTGAGTAGCGCCAGGCTTGAGAGCCCTTTCACGACATCCACCGCCTGACCGAACTGCGTGACGCCCATGCCCCACATAATGGTGGCGGACGGCGCGGCGGCGAACGTGCGCATCGCCTGGCGGATCTGCTGCGCGCTGACGCCGGTGAGATGCTCGACCGCTTCCGGCGCGTAATCTTTTACCGTTTCGCGGTATGCGTCCAGCCCTTCGGTGTAACGCGCCACATACTCTTTGTCGTACAGCGCTTCTTCGAGCAGCACATAGCCAAAGGCATTCACCAGCGCCATGTTGCAGCCGTTATTGATTTGCAGATGTTGATCGGCGATGCGCGCGGTTTCGATTTTGCGCGGATCGCACACAATCACCTTCGCGCCGTTTTCTTTGGCTTTCAGCACGCGACGCGCGACGATCGGGTGCGAATCGGCGCAGTTATAGCCAAACACCAGCAAGCATTTGGAGTTTTCAATATCGCCGATGGAGTTGCTCATCGCGCCGTTGCCCAGCGTCTGCTGAAGCCCCGCCACGGACGGGCCGTGACAGACGCGCGCGCAGCAGTCAACGTTATTGGTGTTGAGCACCGCGCGGGCGAACTTCTGCATCACGTAGTTGGTTTCGTTGCCGGTGCCGCGCGAGGAGCCGGTGGTCATGATAGCGCGCGGGCCGTACTGCTCTTTAATCGCTGACAGACGCTCTGCGGTATAGCGTATCGCCTCTTCCCAGGAGACCGCCTGAAGCGCGCCGCCTTTCTGGTAGCGGATCATGGGCTGGGTGAGGCGCGGCGTCAGAAGCTGGGTATCATTAAGGAAATCCCAGCCGTAATAGCCTTTCAGGCAGAGCTGGTTCTGGTTGGTGACGCCTTCGGCGGCCTCGGCGCGAATGATTTTGTTGTTATCCACGACGAGCTTAAGTTTGCAACCCGCACCACAGTACGGACAGACGCTGGTGATTTTTTTCATCAGTAACAGACCTGTTAAAAGTGAAATCGGCGGCTTAAAAAGCCAGTGATGAGAGGCCATCGAGCGCGGCGCGGCGGCGGCGTTCGGCGCTGAGCGCTTCCAGGCGGTTACGATCGATACAGACGATGGCGTTAGTCGGGCACGCCTCGATGCAAGCCGGGCCTTCGGCGCGGTGATGGCAGAGATCGCATTTGTTGGCTTCGGCTTTCTCGGCCAGCACGTTGAGGCCCGCGCCGCTGTTGCGTACAACCGGGCGCACCACGACTTCCATCGCGCCGTAAGGGCATGCCACGACGCAGGTTTTGCAGCCGATGCAGCGTTGCTGGTGGACGTGGACAAAATCGCCGTCGCGGCTGATAGCGCCGTTCGGGCAGACGCTGGCGCACGGCGCGTCTTCACACTGGCGGCACATGGTGGCGGTAGAGACATTCACGCCCTTGACGACATGAATGCGCGGCAGAAAGGTTTGCGGGGTAAGCGCGGCGCAGTCCTGGTTTTCCTGGTGCGACACCACGCACGCCACCTCGCAGGTGCGGCATCCTATACATTTACTTGAATCAGCAATGATGAAGCGGTTCATCATGATCTCCGGCTGTGGGTTGAACCCACTCGTTAATACACGATCCATGCCAGATTTTAATTAACTGATTTTAAATGGTTTTATTTTTGAGGGGTGTTTGACCGGAGGTGTCATCGACATTTATGACGATGAAAGTGACGGGTTTCAGGCAACAAAAAAGCGGGTCTGATTACCCGCTTCGTCGGTTGTACGTTTTTACTGCGTTACGCGCACAGTTCCGTTTCACCGTGGGCGACGCTGAGAGTCAGTTGCAGCCCATGTTTACGGTAGTGATTGTAACGTTCGCGGAACCAAGCGGACTGCGCCTCGCTCATGTTGCCGGTCACGGCGTCAATGTCGATACGGCGTCCTGCTACGTTCATACGAGCAAAGCTGCTCGCCAGAAAATCAAAGTTCTTGAACGAATAAATATCTTGTCTGTTCATCAGTTTCTCCCTCCACTGCTTCTACTGTATACGATGCAGAACCGCGCTTTTTTTATTCAGAGGATTCCTGGTGGGCGTCAGGCGGTTTCGGAAGGTTCCTGAAGATGGGAGGCGTTGATTTTTAAGGGTTGAAGTGATGAATGTGCGAGACGCGTTCGATGAAATTAAAGGTGGGTGCGCTTCGCTATCCTTCTTGAAAGAAAAGCAACGCTAATGTGAATGGTTTTGCTCCGGCTAAAAAAAAATCGTCCCAACGGGGCGATTTTCCGCCGGGAGCCGGGATTGCAAAGGGGGCGGCGGCGAGCCCCCTTTGCACGTTCGCGTGAGGAAAGCGCCCATATAAAGGCGGCATTATGGCGAACGGAACGTATTCACCGACCTGGTATATTTCCCTTTCCCCGGTATTTATCCAAAACGCAAATGGTGGGTGCGCGATGCTTACCCACCCTACAATCCTGGGATAACACTTGACGTAGGGCGGGTAAGCGCAGCGCACCCGCCATCCCGACGAGGGCTATACGCTCTCCTCGACCGCGAGCGCTGCAAACCCGCCGTGGCCGGTCCACTGCGCCAGACGGTCATACACGGTGTCGACCGCGCGTTTCACCGGGTCGGTCATCGGATAATAAAACCCCACGATATCGGGCTGGATGCCGAGAAAAATCACCTCGCCCACGTCCTCGCGCAGCTGATCCACCAGATAATTTAGCGGCATATTGTGGGTCGTCATCATAAACATCTCGGAGATATCCTCCGGGTCAATAATGCGGATCTCGCCAGGGTCAAGCCCCATCTCGGTGGCATCCACCAGCAACAGCCGCGCCGGGCGCAGTTCGCGAATAGCGCCGATATCATTCTCCGGCGCGCTGCCGCCGTCTACCAGCACCCACTCGCCCTGCGGCGCGGCGCGGAATTTCTCGGCGAGCAGCGGACCTGCGCCGTCGTCGCCCATCATGCTGTTTCCGACACACAATAAAACGTCAGTCACGATCCCTCCTCACCATCACATAAACCGCCGGTTCACGCTGGATGGCCTGCAACAGCCCGAGCAGCTCACGGCTCCACGCCTGCTGCTGCGCATTCTGGCGCGACAGCGCCTCGTCAAACGCGCGCGCCAGCAGCGAGACATGATTCTGGTCGATAACGATTTCCCCGTAGCGCGGCACGCCCTGCATTTTGCGCTGCGCCTCGCCGGGCGCGAGGGTGGCGATCCACGCCTCGTATTCCTGAAACGGGCAGACCAGCGACGCTTTCAGGCAGTCGATCACACCCAGATGATGGCCTATCGCCAGGCTGTAGTAGATAACCTGCTGCGCCTGCGGCGGGGTGTCGTCGTTTTCATCGACGAACTTGCGCGAGAGGCGGCTGAACACCACGGTTTCGCTCATCCGATACGCTCCTGCGCCACCACCGCGTCAAGCTGCGCGACGATTTCACTCAGGCGCGGATCGTTCTCCTGCGACAGCCAGCCCGCCACGCTCTGCTCGCCTGCCGTCAGGTGGCGCAGATAGTCATCGGCAATCTGACGCCCGTAGCGATATCCCGCCAGGCGGCGCGCGGCGCGATCGACACGCACGCGCAGCGGCTGCACCATCTCCGGGTGCAGAATGGCGGCGGCCTGGTTGTCCTCTTCGCCAGGCGCGCGGGCGTGGATTTTCTGCTCCAGCAGGCCGAGCGCCATCGCAAAGCCGTAGAGCGTCGCGGCGGGCGTCGGCGGGCAGCCGGGGATATAGACATCCACCGGAACGATTTTGTCGGTGCCGCCCCAGACGCAGTAGAGATCGTGAAAAATGCCGCCGCTGTTGCCGCACGCGCCGTAAGAGATACAGATTTTCGGATCGGGCGCGGATTCCCAGGCGCGCAGCGCGGGCGAGCGCATGGCGCGGGTCACCGCGCCGGTAAACAGCAGAATGTCGGCGTGACGCGGCGACGGTACAACTTTGATGCCGAAGCGCTCGGCGTCAAAGAGCGGCGAGAGCGTGGCGAAAATTTCGATTTCGCAGCCATTGCAGCCGCCGCAGTCGACGCGGTAGACATACGCCGAGCGCTTAATGTTTTTCAGTAGCGAGGTTTTCATGCGCGCGATGGATTCTTCCACCGTCACGGGCACCGGAATGTTGTTGTCATCGCGTGGGCCAAGCAGGTTCATTACACCGCCTCCTTCATTTCGCGGGTCAGGTCGATAAGCTCTGAGGGCGCAAGGCCCTGCTGGCGTTTACAGTCAGGACAGGTTTCAAAGCTCGCGCGATGGCGCTCGGCGCGTTCATCGCCGTTGTGCGCCAGCAGCGCTATCGCGTAATCCACCTCTTTTTGTACCGCGAACGGCTGCTGGCAGACGCGGCAGCGGCAGAGCGCAAAGCTCGCCTGCTGGAGAAAATCCTCTTTACGCCAGACCGCCAGCTCATATTCAGGCGTCAGGCGAATGGCGGCCGTCGGGCAGACCTCTTCGCAGCGGCCGCAAAAGATGCAGCGGCCAAGATTGAACTGCCAGTCGAGGCGGTCGTGTTCAAGGTCGGTTTCAACCGTTAAGGCATTAGACGGGCAGGCGTTGATGCAGGCCGCGCAGCCGATACACTGCTGCGGATTGTGCTGCGGCTTGCCGCGAAAATTTTTATCGACCGGCATCGGTTGCAGCGGATAGGGCTGCGTCGCCACGCCGGTTTTCAGGGCTTTTTTGATAAAGGTAAACATGTTGTCTCCTGTCGCCTGCGCGACGGTTCTACCCGGCGGGTGCGCTGCCGCTGACCCGCCCTCTTAATATGTGAGCGATCCCCCGTAGGGTGGGTAAGCGAAGCGCACCCACCGCGGCTGTCTATTTCAGCGGCGAGTTTTTGCGCTCAATGCTGTAGCGCTCCAGCTCTTTGTACGGCACCACCTGGCTTTTCTTCTTGCGAACATCCACCACCGTCATACGGTCGGTGCAGGAGTAGCACGGGTCGAGGCTGCCGATAATCAACGGCGCGTCTGACACCGTATTGCCGCGCAGCATATAGCGCAGCGTCGGCCAGTTGGCGTAAGTCGCCGCGCGGCAGCGCCAGCGGTAGAGCTTCTGGTTGTCGCCGGTCATGCTCCAGTGAATGTCATCGCCGCGCGGCGCTTCGGAAAAACCGAGCGCGAAGCGGTTCGGGATATAGGTAAACCCTTCGACCAGCAACGGCCCGCCTGGCAGGTTATCCAGCCCGAAGTCAATCATATTGAGCGCGGTGAACACCTCGTTGATGCGCACTTTCAGGCGAGAGATCACGTCGCACCCCTGCTCGATGTGCACTTCCATCGGCAGCAGTCCGTAGCCCACAAACGGGTGATCGGCGCGGGTGTCGCGGGCGTGGCCGCTCGCGCGCACCATCGGCCCCACATTACTGAAATCGCGGGCGATCTGCGGGTCAAGACGGCCAATGCCCACCGTGCGCTGTTCGATATTCGGCGTGCTGAGCAGAATGCTCACCAGATCCTGCACCTCCCGGCGCATCTGCTGGGCCAGTTGACGGGTCTGGATCATGTCATCTTTCAGCAGATCGCGGCGAATGCCGCCAATCAGGTTCATGCCATAGGTTTTGCGCGCGCCGGTCAGGATCTCCGCCATCTTCATGGACGTTTCGCGCACCCGGAAAAACTGCATAAAGCCGGAGTCGAAGCCGACAAAGTGACACGCCAGGCCGAGGTTCAGCAGGTGACTGTGCAACCGCTCGACTTCCAGCAGAATGGCGCGGATCGCCTGCGCGCGTTCCGGCACCTGAATGCCCATCGCGTTTTCCACCGACGTGGTGTAGGCCGTACTGTGGGCGAACCCGCAGATGCCGCAGACGCGGTCAGAGAGAAACGTCACTTCGTTGTAGCCCATGCGGGTTTCGGCGAGTTTCTCCATGCCGCGGTGGACGTAAAAGAGCCGGTAGTCGGCGTCGATGATGTTTTCGCCATCCACGAACAGCCGGAAGTGGCCCGGTTCGTCGGAGGTGACATGCAGCGGACCGATGGGCACCACGTTATTTTTGGCATCGCCCAGTTCGTTGATGAACTCATAGGTCTCTTTATCGCTGGTCGGCGCCGGGCGCTGGCGGTAATCCATGCTGTCTTTGCGCAGCGGATACAGGTCGTCCGGCCAGTCATCCGGCAGCACCAGGCGGCGCTCATCCGGCAGACCAACCGGAACCAAACCATACATATCGCGCACTTCGCGCTCGCCCCACACGGCGGCGGGCACGCGCGGCGTCACGGACGGGAACTCCGGTTTATTCGCATCCACCTCGACCCGCACTGTTATCCAGCACTTCACGCCCTGCTCCATCGAGAGCACGTAGTAGACCGCGTAGCTGCCGCAGAGCTTGCGCTCGTCGTTGCCGAACAGCACCGACAGCCAGCCGCCCTGCTGGTAGTAAAGAAACTCCACCACTTCCGGCAGATAATTGATTTTCACCGTGACCGTTAGCTGGTCTTTGGTTTGCCAGGCTTCATCGAGCACCACGCCGGGAAACGCCTCATGCAGCGCGCGCAGATAGTGTTGCCCTGTTTTTTCTTCAGACATTGTTCAGTTCTCTTATCACGCCGCCAGCAAGGAGACGAAAGCTAAAAAGGCCAGGCCGAAACCGGTCCAGGTGACGCGCGAAACGGCGTTAAAGCGCAGACGCGCCATGCTGTTTTCAAAGAGCGCGATGATAAGCACGCCCGCCAGCAGTTTGACGACGGCCAGCGCCAGAGCAATCGCCATGCCGCTCAGGCTGAAAGTCAGCATTTGCCCCCAGGGCACAAATACGCCGACGAACATTTGCAGCACCACCAGCTGTTTGAGGCTGATCCCCCATTTCAGCAGCGCAAAGCCCGCGCCGCTGTACTCCGACAGCGGGCCTTCCTGTAACTCCTGCTCCGCTTCGGCGAGATCGAACGGCAGCTTGCCCATTTCGATAAACGTGGCGAAGGCGCAGGCGGCGAGCGCCAGCACCAGCGTCAGGCTGTGCGCGACGGGCCAGTCATAAACTCGCGCGGCGATCAGGCTGATATGCGTTGAACCCGCCACCGTCGCCGCGACCCACAGGCCGAGCAGCAGAATCGGCTCCACCAGTACGCCCAGCATCGCCTCGCGGCTTGCGCCGATCCCGGTGAACGGGCTGCCGGTATCCAGCCCGGCAATCGCGAAAAAGAAGCGCGCGATAGCGAAGAGATAGAGAAGCGTGATGAGATCGCCCGCGCCCGGCAACGGCGAGCGGACGGTGATGACCGGCAGCGCGGCGGCGATGGTGAACATAACGGCCAGCATGGCGTAAGGCGTGAACCGGAACACCCAGCCGGACGCCGCAGGCGCCACGCTCTGGCGGCCCAGCAATTTCAGCAGATCGCGATACTCCTGTAGTACGCCTGGCCCGCGACGGTTATGCAGGCGCGCGCGCGCCACGCGGGTGACGCCTGAGAGCAGCGGCGCGCAGGCAAAAAGCGCCAGCGCCTGTAAAAGAGGGAAAATCAGGTTTTGCATCTCACACTCCCCGTGAAATCACGACGACCAACAGCACGGCCAGTTCGACCACCGCCAGACGACGGCACAGTACCGGCAGGCTGGCGCTCTGCCAGCCCGGCAGCAGGCGCGCCGGATTAAGGATATGGCGCAGCTGAATCAGCGGCGCGAAGGCGGCCTTAACGGGCCGGGCGAAACCATGCGCGGTAATGACCATCTCCGGTTCGTGGTCGTAGCCGCAAACCCAGGCGCTGCCGCGCGTGCGCGACGGCAGGCGATCGCCTTTGAAGAGGATCATCAGCAGGAACGGCAGCAGCAGCGAGCCCACCAGCAGCAGCGTGATCACCGGCTGCGAAACGGTGGTGCCGGAAGTGACGATCGGCAGCGGGACGGCGCGGCCCAGCAGCGGCAACAGCCACGGCGCGGCGACGCCGCCCGCCACGCAGCACAGTGCAAGCCCCATCACACACAAGCGCATGAGCCAGGGCGCGTCGGTCGCCTGCGCGGCGGCCTGCGTGCGCGGCGCGCCGAGGAACGTCACCCCGTAGACCTTCGCCATACACATCACCGCCAGCGCGCCGGTAATCGCGAGCCCCACCGCCAGCAGCGGCCCAAGCAGACGGGTGATAAACAGCGGCTGCGCGCCCAGGTCAAAGAACGCCTGATAAATCACCCACTCGCCCGCAAAGCCGTTCAGCGGCGGCAGCGCGGCCATCGCCATCAGGCCCACCAGCATGGAGATCGAAATAAGCGGCATGGTTTTGCCGATGCCGCCGAGCTTTTCGATATCGCGCAGGCCGGTGCGGTGAAAGACCGCGCCCGCGCCGAGAAACAGCGTGGTTTTAAACAGGCTGTGGTTGAAGAGATGATAAAGCCCGCCCACCAGGCCGAGCGCCACCAGCGCAGGCTCGCCAAGCGAAATGCCGACAAGCCCCGCGCCGAGCCCCAGCAGAATAATGCCGATGTTCTCAAGCGTGTGGTACGCCAGCAGCCGCTGGATGTTGTGCTCAAGCAGCGCGTAAAGCCCGCCGATAAACGCAGTCACCATGCCGAGCACCAGCACCAGCACGCCGCACCAGAGCGGCAGCGCGGCGTTCATCAGCGAAAAGACCAGGATGCCGTAGAGCCCCACTTTCAGCACCACGGCGGAGAAGAGCGCGGCGGCGGGCGCGGCGGCCTGCGCATGGCCCTGCACCACGCCGCCGTGCAGCGGGATTACGCCTGCGAGCAGCCCGAAGCCCGTCAGTCCCAGCAGCCAGATGATGGCGCCGAACGGCTGCCCGGCAGTGAGCGAGCTTAACGCCAGCATGTCGAGCGTGCCGTACTGTCGCCACAGCAGCCAGCAGGCGAGCGCCAGCAGCAGCGTGCCGAGACGCCCCAGTGCAAACCAGAGCTTGCCGCCCGCGCTGTCGCCGGTCAGGAACACGGCGGCAAGCGCCATGATTTCCGCCATCGCCACCAGCGTCGCGAGGCTCTGGGCGGTAACCGCGAGCGTCGCGGCGCCAAGCAGCAGGTTGATAAGCGCCCCGCTGGCGCGCGCCTGCCCGTCGCGCGGGGTGATAAGCGTAAACAGGCAAATAAAGAAGCCCGGCAGGCCGAGTGTCGCAAGCCAGATTGCGTTAAAGGCGGTGAGATGCACCGCGAGCGAGCCGATATGCGTCGTAAGCGGCCCGTCGTTGACGTTGAGCAGCAGCCCGCCGCCCGTCGCCAGCGCGCACAGGCAACCCAGCGCGCCGCCAAGACCGGCAAGCCGTGCGCTGAGCGGCTTATGCCAGGCGCTCAGCAGCGCGAGCGCAAGCCCGGCGCCAAAGGCCGCCAGCGCGCCCTGATATAAGAAAATCGCGTTCATTATTCTCCTCCGCGCGGTTGCAGCAGCAGCGATAAGTCGCCGAGATCGGCATTAATGGTCAGTTCGCGTTTACGGCGGCTGGCGCGGGCGATGTCGTGGTTATCAACAAGCTTCAGCGCGCCGGTTGGACAGGTGCGTATGCAGGCCGGGCCGTCAGCGTCGAACTGGCAGAGATCGCACTTCACCGCAACAGCGCGCACGCCAGGCGTCCAGTCGAGAAACGCGCCGACGCGCGCAGGCGCAGGCGGCGCGGGGGGCGCTTTCGGGCTGTTGACGTTAGCGGGGATATGCAGCGGGCGGCTGCCGGAGAATTCAATCGCGCCGAACGGACAGGCGATGCCGCACAGTTTGCAGCTCACGCACAGGCTTTCATTGAGCTGAATCGCCCCCGCCTCGCGCGTGATGGCGTTCACCGGACAGACCTGCGCGCAGGGCGCGTCTTCGCAGTGGTGGCAAAGCTGTGGGGCGGAATCTTTTTGGTTACGCATAACCGTCAGGCGCGGCCTGGATTGCAGTCCATGCAGGCGGTGCGTCTCTGAACAGGCAGCCTCGCAGGTGTGGCAGCCGATGCAAAGCGTGGAGTCGGCAATGATAAAACGGTTCACCAGGTGTTCCTCAGGTGATGGACATTTTTGACGAAAAGTGACGACGACGGACGATTTCGACAGTCGGCGACACGTCGCCCGGTTAATGTGACGACGCGTCGCGGGCCGCCAGGATCTCGCTGATATGCAGCGGCGTGTCGTGCTGGACGGCGTCATACAACCCGTCGTACAGCGCGCCGATTTTGTCGAGGTAGTGCGCCAGCACCCGCTCGCGGTCGCGGATATCCACCGCGCCATCCAGCATGCCTTTTGCGTCAAGCTGTGCGGTGGCGAGCAGCGTCTCTTCGCTGCCGTCGCGGCGGGCTATCAGGTAGTTAATGGTGCGGCAGTGAAAGCCTTCGGCCTGCTCCACGCGGATGGCGAAATGCTCAAAGAGAAAGAAGCACAACCCGTTTTGCGGCTCGCAGCCGAGCGAGTGATGCAGCTTCTGACGCGACAGCGTAATGGCCTGGACCAGCGTATTGCAGTAGGTGTGCCAGTGCGTCTGTAACGCGCGGTGACGGTCGGCGATAAACTCCGCCTTCTGGCTTAGTTCGGACAGGATCATAGTGGTTAGCTCATTTAACAGAGATAACCCTCTGTAGCAGGAACCATGCCATTTTTTAATTATCTGTTTTTAATAGATTTATTCTGAAACGTCACGTCACGCCGTCTGTCATGACATGTCATTTCGACAGCCTCGACACCCGCCGCGACAGCCTTCCGCCACCCTTCTCCCGCGCTGGCACCGTTATTGCATTGCTTATGGCATTCGCAAACGCAAAGCGTACCGGAGGCGTTATGCACGAACTCACCCTCTGCCAGCGGGCAGTGGAAATTATTGAACAGCAGGCGCAGCAGCTTGGCGCACGCAAGGTCACCGGCGTATGGCTGGAAATCGGCGCGTTCTCCTGCGTCGAGCGCAGCGCGCTGGAGTTTTGCTTTGATCTGGCGTGCCGCGACACCCGCGCCGAGGGCTGCGCGCTGCATTTAAGCCAGCAGGAGGCGCAGTGCTGGTGCCCCCACTGCCAGCGGAATGTCGAGTTACTCACGATGCTGGTACGCCGCTGCCCGCATTGTCACAGCGCGGATCTGCGCATCGATGCCGATGACAGCGTGCAAATCAAGCGTCTGGAAATAGAACAGGAGTAGAAGATGTGTACGACCTGCGGTTGCCAGCACGGCAACCTTTATATAGAAGGCGATGAGCGCAACCCGCACTCGCCGTTTCGCGCCGCCCCCTTTGCCGCCGCGCCGCGCGCCGCGGCCCCCATCGCCACGATAAGCCTCAACACGTTCTCGCCTGAAATAGCGCCAGATGGCGCTCTCGATTACGGCCACGGCGAAGCGGGCACCCATGCGCCTGGCCTGAGCCAGCGCAAAATGGTGGAGATTGAAATCAACGTGCTCGATAAAAATAACCAGATTGCGCAGCGCAACCGCCAGCGGCTCGCCGCGCGCGGTCAACTGGCGCTGAATCTGGTCTCCAGCCCCGGTTCCGGCAAAACGACGCTGCTCACCGAGACGCTCAAACGCCTGCTCGATACCACGCCCTGCGCCGTTATCGAAGGCGATCAGCAGACGGTGAACGACGCCGAGCGCATTCGCGCCACCGGCACCCCGGCGATACAGGTTAATACCGGCAAAGGGTGTCATCTCGACGCACAGATGGTTCAGGAGGCGATGGCGCGCCTGCCGCTTGCCGATAACGGCGTGCTGTTTATTGAAAACGTCGGCAACCTGGTCTGCCCGGCGGGATTTGATCTCGGCGAGCGTCACAAAGTGGCGGTGCTCTCCGTGACCGAGGGCGAAGATAAGCCGCTCAAGTACCCGCATATGTTCGCCGCCGCCTCGCTGATGCTGCTCAATAAAATCGATCTGCTGCCGTACCTGAACTTCGACGTCGAGCAATGCATGGCGTACGCGCGCCAGGTCAACCCGAATATCACTATCCTGCTGGTCTCCGCCATGCGCGGCGACGGCATGAACGCGTGGCTCGCCTGGCTGGAGGAACAGCGATGTGCATAGGCATTCCGGGGCAGGTCTGCGAACTGCTCTCAGACAATCTCGCCCGCGTCGAGGTGTGCGGCGTGCGGCGTGATGTCGATTTAACGCTGGTAGGCACGCATGACGATAACGGCCAGCCGCGCCTCGGCCAGTGGGTACTGGTGCATGTCGGTTTCGCCATGAGCCTGATTAATGAGCGCGAGGCGCGCGACACGCTGGAGGCGCTGCAAACCATGTTTGAGGTGGAGCCGGATGTCGGCGCGCTGCTGTATGGCGAGGAGAACCGCTGATGCGTTATGTCGATGAATACCGCAACCCGGAACGGGTGCTGCGCCTGATGGACCGGCTGTGCGAACGCGCGCCGCTCTTAAACCACACGGCGCAGAAACCGCTGCGTATCATGGAGGTGTGCGGCGGCCACACCCACGCCATTTTTAAATTTGGCCTCGATCGCTTGCTGCCGGAGAACATTGAGTTTATCCACGGCCCCGGCTGCCCGGTCTGCGTGCTGCCGATGGGACGCATCGACAACGCCACCGAAATCGCCCGCCGTCCCGGCGTTATCTTCTGCACCTTCGGCGACGCCATGCGCGTGCCGGGCAAAAACGGCTCGCTGCTCCAGGCGAGAGCCCAGGGCGCGGACGTGCGTATCGTCTATTCGCCGATGGACGCGCTGAAAATCGCCGAACAGCAGCCAGAGCGCGACGTGGTGTTTTTCGGTTTAGGCTTTGAAACCACCATGCCCGCCACGGCGCTGACGCTTATTCAGGCGAAAGCGCGCGGCGTGCGCAATTTTTACTTTTTCTGCCAGCACATTACGCTTATCCCGACGCTGCAAAGCCTGCTGGAGCAGCCGGATAACCAGATTGACGCGTTTCTGGCGCCAGGGCATGTCAGCATGGTGATAGGCACCGACCCGTATGATTTCATCGCCGGGCGTTTCGCGCGCCCGCTGGTGGTGGCCGGTTTCGAGCCGCTGGATCTGTTACAGGGCGTGCTGATGCTGGTCGAGCAGCGTATCGCCGGAGAAAGCCGCGTGGAAAACCAGTACCGCCGCGTGGTGCCGGACGCGGGCAACCCGGCGGCGCAGCAGGCGATCGACACGGTGTTTCACGTCGAGGGCGACAGCGAATGGCGCGGGCTGGGGGTGATCCGCCACTCCGGCGTGCGGCTTCGCGCGCCGTTTCAAGCCTTTGACGCCGAGGCGCATTTCGCGCCCGCGCCGCAGCAGGTCAACGATTCCCCCGAAGCCCGCTGCGGCGAGGTGCTGACAGGCCGCTGTAAACCGGCCCAGTGCCCGCTCTTCGGCGCCCGCTGTAACCCGCAAAACGCCTTCGGCGCGCTAATGGTCTCCTCCGAAGGAGCCTGCGCCGCCTGGTATCAGTATCGTTCAGAGGAGTGCGACGCATGAACACCATTACTCTCGCCCACGGCAGCGGCGGCCAGGCGATGCAGCAGTTGATCGACCGCCTGTTTATGCAGGCATTTGAAAATCCGTGGCTGGCGGAGCAGGAAGATCAGGCGCGCCTGCCGCTTGCCGAACTGACGGCCAGAGGCGACCGGCTGGCGTTTTCCACCGACAGCTATGTTATCGACCCGCTGTTTTTCCCCGGCGGCGACATCGGCAAGCTCGCGATTTGCGGCACGGCCAATGATGTCGCAGTAAGCGGCGCCGTGCCGCGCTGGCTCTCCTGCGGTTTTATTCTTGAAGAGGGTCTGGAGATGGCGACGCTTGAAAAAGTGGCCCACAGCATGGCCGCGACGGCGCGCGCGGCAGGCATCCAGATAGTCACCGGCGATACCAAAGTGGTGCCGCGCGGCGCGGCGGATAAACTCTTTATCAATACTGCCGGGCTTGGGGCTATCCCCGCCGATATTCACTGGGGCGCGCGGCAGCTGGCGCCCGGCGACGTGCTGCTGGTCTCCGGCACGCTCGGCGATCACGGCGCGACTATCCTTAACCTGCGTGAACAGCTGGGGCTTGAAGGGGAACTGGCGAGCGACTGCGCCCTGCTCTCGCCGCTGATTCAGCAGTTGCGCGCCGTGCCGGGCGTGAAAGCCCTGCGCGACGCCACTCGTGGCGGGGTCAACGCCGTAGTGCATGAGTTCGCGGCAAGCGCGGGCTGCGGCATTGAGTTACAGGAGCGCGCGCTGCCGCTGAAACCCGCCGTGCGCGGCGTCTGCGAGCTGCTCGGTCTGGATGCGCTGAATTTCGCTAACGAGGGAAAACTGGTGATTGGCGTGGCGCGCGAGGCGGCGCAACATGCGCTGGCGGCGCTGCGCGCGCACCCGCTTGGGCAGGATGCGACTATGATTGGTGAGGTGGTGGCGCAAAAAGGGGTGCGTCTCGCCGGAATTTATGGCGTAAAGCGCACGCTTGATCTGCCGCATAGCGAACCTTTACCCCGGATCTGTTAAACCCTGTTTTTGCGCAAGAACCTGATAAACAGGCTGTGCCTACAATATTGATTTACGTTTTCGCCTTTTGCGAAATCATTCTGGATGAGCCTAATGTCATACACACCCATGAGCGATCTCGGCCAGCAAGGGCTGTTCGATATCACTCGCACTCTGATGCGCCAGCCCGATCTCTGCACGCTGGCGGAGGCGCTGAAATCGCTGCTCAACGCCGCCGGCTTAGCGGATCGGGTCAACATTCTGCTGTATCACCCGAAACATCAGCGTACCTGTTTTTACAGCGTCGACAGCGTCGGGAATGCCGTGACGTATGAAGATGAAACGGTGCTCTCCCACGGGCCGGTGCGTCGGCTGCTCTCCCGCCCCGAGGTGCTGCACTGCCGGTATGACGAATTCGCCGACACCTGGCCGCAGCTAGCTGCCCTGCCGCTCTACCCGACGTTTGGCTACTACTGTCTGGCGCCGCTCGCCGCCGAAGGGCATATTTTCGGCGGCTGCGAATTTATTCGCCACTCGCCCGAAAGCTTTAGCGAAAAAGAGTTTTCAAGGCTTCAGACGCTGACGCAAATCGTGAGCGTGGCGGCGGAACAAATCCAGACCCGCCTTGGCAACAGCCAGGATTACGCGCTGCTGTGCCGCGAGCGCGACGACTTTCGCATTCTGGTCGCCATCACTAACGCGGTGCTCTCCAAACTGCATCTTGATGAACTGGTGACCGAGATTTCGCACGAGATCCACCGCTATTTCAGTATCGATTCCATCAGTATCGTTCTGCCCGCGGCGCGCAAAGGCAAGCTGACTATCTGGTCCACGCACTATGTCGATGAAGCCGCGCCGCTGCACGACCAGAGCGAAGTACTGGAGAAAGGCACGCTCTCGGCGCGTGTATTTAGCTCGCGTGAAATGCTGCTGGTGAATCTGCACCATCGCGACGATCTGGCGCCTTACGAACAGATGCTGTTTGAGATGTGGGATAACCAGATCCAGACCATCTGCCTGCTGCCGCTGATGTTTGGCGAGAAGATGCTGGGCGTGCTGAAGCTCGCGCAGTGCGAGGAGCATATTTTTACCGCCGCCAACTTAAAACTGCTGCGCCAGATTGCCGAGCGCATCGCGATTGCGGTGGATAACGCGCTGGCGTACCAGGAGATCCATCGTCTCAAAGAGCGGCTGGTGGATGAGAACCTGGCGCTGACGGAGCAGATCAATAATGTCCCGGCGGATTTTGGCGAAATCATCGGGCGCTCGGACGCGATGATGGCCGTGATGAAGCAGGTGGAGATGGTCGCCAAAAGCGACAGCACGGTGCTGATCCTGGGTGAAACCGGCACCGGCAAAGAGCTTATCGCGCGCGCCATTCATAACCTGAGCGACCGCAACGGGCGGCGCATGGTGAAGCTGAACTGCGCGGCGATGCCCGCAGGCCTGCTGGAGAGCGATCTGTTCGGTCATGAGCGCGGCGCGTTTACCGGCGCCAGCGCCCAACGCATCGGCCGCTTTGAGCTTGCCGACAAAAGCAGCCTGTTTCTGGATGAAGTGGGCGATATGCCGCTGGATTTGCAGCCGAAACTGCTGCGCGTCTTGCAGGAGCAGGAGTTTGAGCGGCTCGGCAGCAACAAAGTCATTCAGACCGACGTGCGGCTGATTGCCGCCACGAACCGCGACTTACGCCAGATGGTGGCGGACCGCGAGTTTCGAAGCGATCTTTATTACCGTCTGAACGTGTTTCCGATCCATCTGCCGCCGCTGCGCGAGCGCCCGGAAGATATTCCGCTGCTGGTGAAGGCGTTCACCTTTAAAATCGCGCGCCGCCTGGGGCGCAGCATCGACAGCATTCCTGCCGAAACGCTGCATGTCTTAAGCCAGATGGAGTGGCAGGGCAACGTGCGCGAGCTGGAGAATGTGATTGAGCGCGCGGTGTTGCTGACGCGCGGCAATGTGTTGCAGCTTTCACTGCCGGAGCTGACGCTGCGCCCGGCGAAAAAAGCCGTCGCGGCGCCGACGGTTGAGATACGCGACGGCGAAGACGAAGTGGCGCGGATAACGCGGGTATTGAAGGAAACCAACGGCGTGATCGCCGGGCCGAAAGGCGCCGCCGCGCGTCTTGGCGTGAAGCGCACGACGCTGCTTTCAAGAATGAAGCGCCTGGGGATTGATAAGGAAGCGCTGTAAGCGTTTGGCTTTTGGCGGGTGTTTATGGCGGGTGCGGCTTCGCTTACCCGCCCTACGGTAACGGAGACTTCGTTTACTGGCGGGTGCGCTTCACTTACCCGCCCTACGGTAACGGTGGCTTACGTTTACTGGCGGGTGCGCTTCGCTTACCCGCCCTACGGTAACGGAGTCTTCTTTTACCGGCGGGTGCGCTTCGCTTACCCGCCCTACGGGTAACGGTGGCTTACGTTTACTGGCGGGTGCGCTTCGCTTACCCGCCCTACGGTAACGGTGGCTTACGTTTACTGGCGGGTGCGGCTTCGCTTACCCGCCCTACGGTAACGGAGTCTTCTTTTACCGGCGGGTGCGCTTCGCTTACCCGCCCTACGGCATCGGACCTCACGTTTGATGTAGGGTGGGTAAGCGAAGCGCACCCACCACTCAATCACCGGTTAACGAACTACTCGCCCTTAAACATCGGCGGCGGGCGACGGAAGCGGCGGGTAAGCCAGGTCAGGTACATCAGCCCCAGCGCGGCCCAGATAAGCCCCATCGTCAGCGAACTTTTCTCAAGATTCAGCCACAGCACCGCGACCGTCAGCGCGCCTACCAGCGGCAGGATTAGGTAGTTAATCCGGTTCTTCCAGCCTTTGTTGCGCCCTTCCCGCAGGAAAAAGTGATTCACCACCGAGAGGTTCACAAACGTAAACGCCACCAGCGCGCCGAAATTAATGAGCGCCGTTGCGGTCACCAGGTCAAACGAAAGCGCGCTCAGCGCCACGACGCCCACCAGAATCACGTTCAGCGCCGGCGTGCGCCATTTCGGGTGCACATAGCCGAAGACCTTTTCCGGAAACACGTTATCGCGGCCCATCACATATAACAGGCGCGACACGCTGGCGTGCGACGCCAGCCCGGACGCCAGCGTGTTCACAAACGTGCAGCACAGGAAAACCGACTGGAACAGCTTGCCGCCCACATAGAGCGCAATCTCCGGCAGCGCCGCGTCCGGCTCTTTAAAGCGCCCCATCGTCGGGAAAAAGAGCTGAATAAAAAACGAGGCCGCGATGAAAATCACGCCGCCGTAGAGCGCCGTCAGGAAAATCGCGCGCGGAATGGTCTTGCCTGCATCCGGCGTCTCTTCCGACAGCGTCGTTACGGCATCGAAACCGAGAAACGAAAAACAGACGATGGTCGCCCCGGTGATAATCGGCAACAGCTGCGCGTTTTCGCTGACAAACGGCTGAACCGACCAGATGGTGCCTGTGCCCTCGCCCTTATGCAGGCCATGGATCACAAGAAAAATAAACACCGCGATGATAGCCACCTGCACCGTGACGAACAGCGTGTTGAAGTTCGCCACCAGGTTGACGCTTTTCAGGTTCGCGAGCGTCATGATGCCCACATAGAGCACCACCCAGATCCACTGCGGCACGTCCGGGAACATCGCGGAGAGATAGAGTTTCGCCAGCAGGACGTTGATCATCGGCAGGAACAGATAATCAAGCAGCGACGACCAGCCCACCAGGAACCCCACGTGCGGGTTAATCGCCTGCTGGGCGTAGGTATAGGCGGAGCCCGCCGTCGGGAAGCGTTTAACCAGTTTGCCGTAGCTGATGGCGGTAAACAGCACGCCCGCCAGCGCCAGCAGATAAGAGGCCGGCACGTGACCGTTACTGATGCCGGAGACAATGCCGAAGGTGTCGAACACGGTCATCGGGGTCAGATAGGCCAGGCCCATCATCACCACCTGCCAGAGTTTGAGCGATTTACGCAGTTGCGGACGCGCTGCGTCAACGTTGAGATCGTAGTTAATCGCCATCGCGCGTTCCCCCTTTCGTCTCTGTGATTCGTCGTGAAACAGAGGCCGGAGGGAGTCGTCGTGACGCGTGCTGAAAACGCGGATGAAGCAAAGCCTCAGGGGCGGGCCCATAATTACTGCGGCTCAGGCGGGTGCCCGCGCGCAGCGGACAGACATAAAGTGGCACCATCTCATTATCCTCGTAACGTATCCTGAACGTCGTCTGTAAGCCGCTGCCGCGCGCTATTCCTTCACGCGACACCGGAAACGCCGGCGCGACAGGCCCGGCGAGCTTTCGCCGCGGCCTTCTGTGGCGCGGCATGGTGCGTACTGAATCCGCTTTGGATATAAACAACCTGTAGCCTGGATAACGCCCGCCTGCCATACGCGCGGGGAAAGTTTCAGGCCAGCCGTCAGGCGTTTTTCAGCATCCACTCAATTTCCGTTTCGGTGATGAGCCGCTCGAACTGGATAAGCTCGTCGTTTTTGCAGGCGTGAAACACCTCGCAAAACCGCGCGCCCAGCCGCTCGCGCATCGCCGGATGAACCTGGAATTCGTACAGGGCGTCGCTCTGGCGGATAGGAAACGGGGTTCCTTCCTGCTCCAGACCGTTGCCTTCCACCGCCTCGGGCAGCGGCAAGTCGTTTTCCAGGCCGTGCACTATACCTGCAAGCACTGCAGACATCACGAGATAAGGGTTCGCATCCGCGCCCGCTACGCGATATTCCACGCGGTGGCTGTCGCGATCGCCGCAGGGAATGCGCAGCGCCACGGTGCGGTTGTTATGGCCCCAGGAGGCCTGCGTCGGGACATACATCCCCGGCTGGAAACGGCGGTAAGAGTTGACGTTTGGCGCCAGCAGCGCCATCGAGGCGGGCATCATGTCGATCATCCCGGCGAGCGCCTGCTTAAGCAGGCAGGAATCGTCGCCGTCGGGGAGCGCCAGCACATTCTGCCCGTTGTCATCGACGATGCTGATATGAATGTGCATTCCGCTACCGGCGTGCTCTTCATAAGGCTTGGCCATAAAGGTGGCCTGCATCCCGTGTTTTTCGGCCACCAGCCGCACGAGACGCTTGAGCGCGAGCGCGTGATCGCAGGCCTGCAAGACGTTGTCGGTGTGGTGAAGGTTGATTTCAAACTGGCCCGGCGAGGCTTCCGCCACCGCGCCATCGGCGGGGATCTGCTGCATGCGCGCCAGCTCGTCGATATCGCTTAACACATCGGCGAAGCGGTCGAGATTATCGACTGAGTAGACCTGGCTTTGGGTATTACGATCCTGGGTGCCGGGCGCGCACGGCGGCTGGAGATAGCCTTCGGCGTCGCGCTGGCGGTCAATGAGATAGAACTCCAGCTCTACCGCTACCACGGGGCGCAGACCGCGCTGGCGCAACTGCTGCCAGAGTCGGTTAAGCACGTTGCGCGGCTCAACGTCAAAGGGAGTACCATCTTCATCCTGCATGGTCAGCAGGAGTTGCCCGAGATACTCCGGGTCGGTGGCGGACGGCACCAGGCTTCCCGCGACCGGCACGCAGCGGCGATCCGGCTCGCCGAGATCCTGTCCCAGCCCCGCTTCTTCCACGACATTGCCCAGAATATCCATCGCAAAAACCGAGGCCGGGAAATAACAGCCCTTCTCGATTTTCAAAAGGCCTGTCACGGGAATGCGTTTGCCGCGAAAACTGCCGTTGAGATCCGTCAACATCACGTCGACATACTCCGTCAACGGATAACGCTCCAGGTAGGCATTCACTTCGCGCGCAAACGCACTGGTTCGCCTCTCTTCACTGTAATGCACAACATTTTCTACTGCCACGATATGGGTTTCCATGATTCACCGCCGTTGTTGCAGATACCGGTCTGCGCAATCAGACCGTTCGATATAATTTCCACTTTTAGAATCTAGATGCAACAGAAATGTTTTTCAAATGTTAAATGCGGTTTGAATTTTAGTTACAGCGCTGCTAGATTGAGAAAATATTGACCAGAAAGCGGCGCAAACGTGGCGTTTGTGCATAATTTAGTCCAGCGCGAGAGGAATGTATGGGCATTATATTTAACAGGCCGATGATAGGCGTCGTGATGTGCAGAAACAGTATCAAGGGGCACCCAAGCCAGACGTTGCAAGAGAAATACATTAACGCCGTGCTGAACGCTGGCGGCTTGCCGGTGCCCCTGCCTCATATCGTCGCTGAACCCGTTCTTCTCGATCAGCTGCTCGCTGAACTTGACGGCATTATGCTGCCGGGCAGCCCCAGCAACGTCCAGCCGCACCTGTATGGTGAAAACGGCGATGAGCCTGCCGCCGACCCCGGGCGGGACACTCTGAGCATCGCGCTGATTGAGCGCGCGCTGGAAAGGCGCATCCCCCTTTTCGCCATCTGTCGCGGGCTTCAGGAACTGGTTGTCGCCACCGGGGGGACGCTGTATCGTCGGCTGTTTGACGAGCCGGAACTGCTGGAACACCGCGAGGATCCTGAGCTTCCGTTGGATCAGCAGTACGCGCCGTCTCATGAGGTGCAGGTTGTGCCGGGTGGGCTACTTGGCAAACTGATACCGGGCTGCAACACGTTTTGGGTAAATTCGCTGCATGGCCAGGGCGCACGCACGCTGGGCGCGCCGCTGCGCGTCGAAGCGCGCTCGCCGGATGGCCTTGTAGAAGCCGCAAGCGTTATCGATCACCCGTTTGCACTGGGGGTGCAGTGGCACCCGGAATGGAACAGCAGCGAATACGCACTCTCGCGGCTGTTGTTTGAAGGTTTTATTACCGCCTGTCGGGGGTTTCGGGCCGAAAAGCCCCGGCCCGCCTGACGTTACTATAAAGGAAGAGACTCTATGAGCGATGTCACCCTGGCGCCGGGGAAGCGTTTAGCGCAGATCCGCCAGCAACTGGGTTTGTCGCAGCGCCGCGTCGCTGAACTTTCCGGGCTTACGCACAGCGCTATCAGCACCATTGAACAGGACAAAGTGAGTCCGGCCATCAGTACGCTGCAAAAGCTACTGAAGGTGTACGGGCTTTCGCTGTCGGAATTTTTTGCCGAACCAGAAAAACCGGACGAACCGCAGGTCGTCATCAATCAGGATGAGTTGATTGAGATAGGCAGCCAGGGCGTCTCGATGAAGCTGATTCATAACGGGGATCCGCATCGCACGCTGGCGATGCTGTTTGAAACCTACCAGCCCGGCACCACGACCGGGGAGAGGATTAAACATCAGGGTGAAGAGATTGGCACCCTGCTGGAAGGGGAAATCGTGTTGACCGTCAACGGCCAGACGTTCCACCTGACCGCAGGCCAGAGCTATGCCATCAACACCGGCATACCTCACAGCTTCAGTAATACCTCGGCCGGGATCTGCCGCATCATCAGCGCGCATACGCCCACCACCTTCTGATAACCGTTCAGCGCGTTCGGTTAGAAGAAGACGCCGGGCGCGCCTGACACGGGCCGCATCTGACCTGAGCTAAACGGGCTTTATTCGCCTGCGGGCTTCTGCGTCGAAAATTCAGGCGGAACCGCCGCCTTACACGCGCTAACCCTTTGTTATGACAGGAGAGGCTATGGAATTTCACGATTTACGCTACTGGCAGGATAAGGCGGCGCAGCTGTCCATCGAAGGCAGGTTATTTTATCAGGGCGACTACCGCCAGGCCGCGAGCGGCGACACCTTTACCGTGGTCAACCCGGCCACCGGCCAGCCGCTTGCTGAGGTGGCGCGCGGCGCGAAGCGTGATGTCGACGCCGCGGTGGCGAGCGCCCGTGCGGTGTTTGAGCGCGGCGACTGGTCGCAGGCCGCCCCCGCCACGCGCAAAGCGGTGCTCATGCGCATGGCCGGGTTAATGGAGCAGCATCACGAGGAGCTGGCGCTGCTGGAGTCGCTCGACACCGGCAAACCGATCCGCCATAGCCTGCGTGATGATATTCCAGGCGCGGCCCGCGCGCTGCGCTGGTACGCCGAAGCGGTCGATAAACTTTATGGCGAGGTGGCGCCCACGGATAGCGCGTCGCTCGCGATGATCGTGCGTGAGCCAGTCGGCGTGGTGGCGGCCGTGGTGCCGTGGAATTTCCCGCTGCTGCTCGCCTGCTGGAAGCTCGGCCCGGCGCTTGCCGCCGGTAACAGCGTGGTGCTCAAACCGTCTGAGAAATCGCCGCTCTCGGCGCTGCGTCTTGCGGCGCTGGCGCGTGAAGCGGGGCTGCCGGACGGCGTGCTGAACGTAATACCGGGCTTTGGGCACGAGGCGGGTCAGGCGCTCTCGCTGCACCCCGATGTGGATGTGATGACCTTTACCGGCTCCACCCGCACCGGCAAACAGCTCCTTAAAGACGCGGGTGAATCGAACATGAAGCGCGTCTGGCTCGAAGCGGGCGGCAAAAGCGCCAATATCGTCTTCGCTGACTGCCCGGATCTCGACCAGGCCGCCGCCGCGACCGCCGCCGGGATCTTCTATAACCAGGGCCAGGTCTGCATCGCCGGTACGCGCCTGTTAGTGGAGGCGTCCATTAAAGAGGCGTTTCTGGCGCGCCTGAAAGCGCATGCGCAAAGCTTCACGCCCGGCGACCCGCTCGATCCGCAGACCACCATGGGCACGCTGATTGATGACGACCACGCCGCCAGCGTGCGCCGCTATATTGAGCTCGGCCAGGAACACGGCGCGACGCTGTGGCTGGATGGCCGCGCGCAGACGCACCCGGCCTGCGTCGGCCCGACGATTTTTACCGACGTGGATAACCAGATGCGCGTCGCCCGCGAGGAGATTTTCGGCCCGGTGCTGGCGGTGACCTCCTTTACCCGCGAGCAGGAGGCGTTGCAGCTTGCCAACGACAGCGACTACGGGCTGGGCGCCGCCGTCTGGACCCGTTCGCTCTCCCGCGCCCACCGCATGGCCCGCCGTCTGAAGGCCGGTTCGGTGTTTATCAATAACTATAACGACGGCGATATGACCGTGCCGTTCGGCGGTTATAAGCAGAGCGGCAACGGGCGCGATAAATCGCTGCACGCGCTGGAAAAATTCACAGAACTGAAAACCATCTGGATGAGCCTGGAGCACGATCATGACTGAGCATGTAAACAGCTACTACGCCGCAAGCGCCAATCCGCATGCGCCCTTCCCGACGCTTACGGAGTCGCTCCAGTGCGATGTCTGTATTGTCGGCGGCGGTTATACCGGGCTTTCATCGGCGCTGCATCTGGTGGAGCAAGGTTATGACGTGGTGCTGCTGGAGGCCGCGCGGATTGGGTTTGGCGCGAGCGGGCGTAACGGCGGCCAGGTGGTGAACTCCTACAGCCGCGATATCGACGTTATCGAAGCGCGTTACGGTGTGGACACGGCGCGGATGCTCGGCAGCATGATGTTTGAAGGCGGCGAGATCATCCGCGAGCGCATTACGCGTTACGATATTCAGTGCGATTACCGTCCCGGCGGGATGTTTGTGGCGCTGAACCGTAAGCAGTATCTCGGCCTGATGGAGCAGAAAGCCAGCTGGGAGCGCTACGGCAATCGCGGGCTTGAGCTGCTGGACGCCGACGCGGTGCGCGGGGAAATCGCGAGCCGTCGTTACACCGGCGCGCTGCTCGATCACAACGGCGGCCATATTCACCCGCTGAACCTGGCGCTCGGCGAGGCGGAAGCGATTCGCGCCCTCGGCGGCAAGATTTTCGAGCAGTCGGCGGCGGTGAGCATTACGCACGGCCAGCCTGCCGTGGTGAAAACCGCGCAGGGTCAGGTGACGGCGCGCTATGTGATTGTGGCGGGCAACGCCTATCTCGGCACGCGTCTTGAGCCTGCGCTCGCGCGGCGCAGTATGCCGTGCGGCACTCAGGTGGTGACGACCGAGCCGTTGGCCCCGGAGGTGGCGGCGTCGCTGTTGCCGAATAATTATTGCGTCGAGGATTGTAACTATCTGCTCGATTATTACCGGCTGACGGCGGATAACCGGCTGCTTTACGGCGGCGGCGTGGTGTACGGCGCGCGCGACCCGGACGATATTGACCGGCTGATTATGCCAAAGCTGCTGAAGACGTTCCCGCAGCTTAAAGGCGTGAAGATTGATTACCGCTGGACCGGCAATTTCCTGCTGACGCTCTCGCGGATGCCGCAGTTCGGACGGCTTGAGAACAATATCTATTATATGCAGGGCGACAGCGGCCACGGGGTGACGTGTACGCATCTCGCGGGCAGGCTTATCGCCGAGGCGTTGCGCGGCGACGCCGAGCGTTTCGACGCGTTCGCGACGCTGCCGCATTATCCGTTCCCCGGCGGGCGTTCGTTCCAGATCCCGTTTACCGCAATGGGTGCGGCGTATTACAGCCTGCGGGACAGACTGGGGGTGTGATGGTCATGGTGAGAGTGTAATTGATACGGTGGGTGCGCTGCGCTTACCCACCTTACATCTAACGTGCAGCCCAATATCGTAGGGCGGGTAAGCGCAGCGCACCCGCCGTCCAGCATATATAGAACGCCTGTGACGGGTGAGATATACCAGGGCCGTGAACACGTTCCGTTCGCCATAATGTTTCCTTTATATGGGCGCTCGTTTCTCGCGAACGTGCAAAGGGGGCTCGCCGCCGCCCCCTTTGCAATCCCGGCTCCCGGCGGAAAATCGGCCCTCATGGGCCGATTTTTTTAAGCCGGAGAAAACCATCCCCTTACCGTCGGTTTATTGTAATTGGTGGGTGCGCGGTGCTTACCCGCCCTACAAAGCCTTTTCATCTCTTCGTCTTTCTATTATTACACGCAAAAAAAAGCCGCCCCGTATGGGGCGGCTGTTCTTACTACCTGTTATCAGAAGCTGACTTTCAGCGTCACCTGGCCACCGTAGCCGCCGGTGCCGGCGTCGTCGATAGTTTTGGTGTAGCCGGCGCGAACGCCCAGCGTCACGTTGTCGCGGATCTGGCCGTCGAGACCCACATCCAGCGCGGCGGCGGTGCCGTCCTGATCCGGATTGAAGGAGACTTCGCTGCCTGCCACGCCCGGCGCGCTCACGTTCACGTCGCCTTTGGAGTCAAACGTCTGGATAAAGGACGGACGCACCCACCAGCTCACCGGAACCGGTTTGCCGCTCTCTTTCAGCGTCGCGTTGTTGCCAAAGCGCAGACCGGCACGTACCTGCTGGCTGTGACCGTCGCCGAACTGCACGTCAGCGGCATCGTCGCCACCATCTTTCAGGTTCACGCCGCGGTACTGGTATTGCACCTGCGGTTCGAGCACCAGGCCGCTACCGATATCAAACGGCAGACCGGTTTCGAAGGAGCCGACATAGCCCCAGCCGTGCGTCTTCATACCGTCGCCGTCGCGCGGGTTGGTATCGAAGTTATGACGCGTACCCTGCGCCACCACATCAACCCACCAGCCGCTCTCATGCACGCCGTTGACATACAGACCGGCGCTGTACGCGTCGTCACGTACCGTACCCGCTTTCGATTTCTCGCTGCGCTGAACGTCGATGGCTGACAGACCTGCCGCACCGTAGATGCCGACACCCCATTCCATGGAGGACGCCTGGCCTCTCCACAGGTCGCTACCGATCTGCAGGAAGGTATAGCCGCCTTTGCTTTCCGGCGTGTTGCCGTTACGCAGATCCGAACCGCCATGCTCATGATTCAGCTGGCCTGCCTGGAAGCGCGCCCACACGTTGCTGCCATCCTCAGACGGGCTGCGCGCCGCGTAACGACGGCTGTCGAGCGAGCCAAGCAGCGCGCTGTCGTAGTCCATCGCCTGTGCATAGAGCGAGCTGTAGAGGTACATGGCCGAACGGTAGTTCTGCGGGCCGTTTTCGTTGCCGCTGCCGGACGCCGTGGTCAGATACCAGCTTTCGCTGCCAGCGCCCTGACGCAGACTGTAGTTATACGCACCCGCCTGCAGGTTGTTGGCAAGGCTGAAGGCATCGTCAGTGGTCGTCGCGCCATTAATGGCGTTTACCACCTGGATACCGTCGCCGGTCGTGCGCGCGCCCAGACCGCCCTGGTTACGAATGGCGATGCGGGTGTTGCCGGTCGCCGTGCCGCCGTTGATGATCAGGCTGTCGGTAGTCGCCGTACCGTCCTGGAACAGCGTGTTCAGGGTGATAGTGCCGCCATTGCCCGTCAGATTAGTGACCGTCAGGGTTTTCGGTACGAAGGCGCCGGTCGGTGCCTGGTAATCGATGGCGCCGCCCAGCGTCAGGTCGTCCAGCAGCGAGCTGCCGGTCATCAGCCAGGTGGAGCCGGCATCTACCGTCAGATCGGTCGGGTCAATCATACCGGTGAGCGAGGTGCCGTTGGTCAGTTGCAGTGAGGTGCCAAGCTGCGCGATAACGTCAGTCACCGCTTCCAGGCCGCTGAACACCAGCGTGCCGCTCTGCAGCCAGGTGCCGCCGGTCTGGTTCAGAACACCGCTGACGGTCAGTTTGCCGTCGCCTTCTTTATACAGGCTGCCGGTACCGTTGATATTCGCGGCAATCGTGTTGTCGCTCTGATCGGTGGTCACGCTCAGCTTGCCGGTGTTAGTGACGTTGCCCGCGATGGAGGAGCCATCTTTCAGCTCGGTGGTGCCGGTCAGAATGCCGCCATCCGTCACGCTGAGTTTACCGCCGTTCTGCACCACGGTGTTGTTGGCGATACCGTCCGCCGCGACCGTGAGCGCGCCGCCGCTTTCCAGCAGCAGACTGTTCGCCAGCTTGTTGGCGATGGAGAACTGACCCTGCGCGTTGGTGCCGTTAACGGTGGTGTCGGTGCTGGCGACAATGCCTGCGCCGCTGTTGAGATCGATGTTGGTCGCCTCAGCAGCATCCGCCACCGCCAGCATACCGCCCTGCTGAATGATGGTCTGGTCGGCCACGCCGCCTTTACGGATAAACTGTACGCCGCCTTTGGTGACGGTGGTCGCGATAGCCGTACCGCCCAGCGTCACGCTCTGGCTGCCGTTTTCGCTGACCGTAGACGAGGCCACCGTACCGCCGTTGTTGACGACCTGATCGCCGATCACAGTGTTGTCGATAACAATCCCGCCGTCATTGACGTTCTGGATCCCGCCCGCCTTGATGATGGTCGAGATAACCGTACCGCCGCTGTTGACGTTCTGCGTACCGCCAAGGTTGATAGTAGTGCTGGTCGCCGTACCGCCGGTCAGCACGTTCTGAATGCCGCCGTTCTCAATGTTGGTATTGAAGGTCTGGCCGCCGTTGTAGATATTCTGCGCGGTGGTGGCATACAGGCTGGTGTTTTTCGCCACGCCGCCCTGGTAGACGTTCTGCACCGCGTTAGCCGCGAGTTCAGCGCCGTCAGCAGTACCGCGCACGTTCTGCACAGAGCGGTTAATCAGCACTGTGTTTTCCGCCGTAGCGCCCGCGCCGATGTTCTGGACAGCGCCGGTATCCATGATAGTGCTTACCGCGCGACCGCCGCTCAGCAGATTCTGCTCGCCGCCGCGGTTACGGGTTTCGGTAACCACCGCGCCGTTGTAGACGGTCTGTTTCGCATCATCGTTCAGCCAGGTTGAGGTGACGTTCGCGCCTTTATACACGCGCTGTTCGCCATTCTCATACAGCTCCGTACCTTTCGCCGTGCCGTAAACATCCATCACGCCGTTGTCGAAGACCATCGTCACGTCCGCCAGGGCATCTTTGTTCACGCGCTGGTAGCCGTTGTTTTGCAGAATGGTCACGATAGAGTGGCCGTCCAGAACCTGCGTGCCTTCCACCGTCGTAAAGTCGGTGGTGCCGCCGGTAAAGACGTTTTCTCTGCCGCCCGCGGAGATGGTGCCGCCGTAGGTATAACCGCCTGAGTTGACGTTTTGCACGCCGCCTTTCTCGACACGGGTATCGAAGGCCTTGCCGCCGTTGCCGATATTCTGGGTGCCGCCCAGCAGACGGGTCGCCAGCGCCTGCGCGCCGTTGTTAACGTGCTGCTCGCCGCCGTTCATCACGGTAGAGATAGCCACTGCCGAGTTGCCCAGGATCTGTGAGCCGCCGGCGTTGATCACGGTGCTGCGCGACCAGCCGTACGGGTCGACAATCTGCTGACCGCCATTGTTGACAACCGCATCGAAGGACTGGCCGTCTACGCGCTGTACGCCGCCGCTGTTGACCAGCGTGCCTTTCGCATGGCCGCTCGCCATGATGAGCTGCACGCCGCCGTCGCTGATGCTGGTGCCGGACGCGGTGCCTTCAACCAGCTGCGTGCCGCCGCCAAAGACGGTGCCGTCAGACGCCGCGCCGCCCAGTTTCACATGCTGGACGCCGCCGCTGTGGACGATAGAGCCTGCCGCCAGACCGCCGACGTTAACGAGTTGCAGGCCGCCGTCGTTGATGACCGCCGAGATAGCCGTGCCGTCAACTGCCTGGGTGCCGCCCTGGTTAATCTGCGCGTCCACCGCTTTACCGGTTTCCTGCACGAGCTGTGTGCCACGGTCGCCGATGCTGGTGCCGGAAGCTGTACCGGCCACCACCTGGGTGCCGCCTGCGAAGATTTTCGCGGTAGACGACGCGCCGCCTTTGTTGATGTGTTGCAGCCCGCCGCTGGTCACGATAGAGCCGCGCGCCAGACCGCCGTTGTTGATTATCTGCGTACCGCCGTCTTTCACGACCGCGGACGTCACGGTACCGTCAACGCTCTGTACGCCGCCGCGGTTCACGTGGGTATCGTTCGCCATACCGGTTTTGGTGACGAGCTGGAGACCGCCGTCGCTGATGCTGGTGCCGGACGCCATGCCCGCAACCACCTGCACGCCGCCGCCGAAAATAACGCCGTCGGAAGACGCGCCGCCGAAGTTAATATGCTCCAGGCCGCCGCTGTTGACCGTGGTGGCGCGCGCCAGACCGCCGCTGTTGACGAGCTGGATGCCGTCGTTTTTCACGATGGTCGAGGTCGCTGTGCCATCGACGCGCTGCAGACCGCCCGCGTTAATCTGCGAAGCGAAAGCCAGACCGCCGGTTTTTACATGCTGAATAGCGTCATTGCCGATGATGGTACGGCCCGCGGTGCCGGAGACGGACTGAATACCGCCAAGCAGAACGGAGTCAGACGCCGCGCCGCCCAGTTTCACATCCTGAACGCCGCCGTCGCGCACCACAGTACTGTTGGCGTGACCGCCGTTTTGCACCAGCTGTACGCCGCCGTCGTTGATGGTGGCGTAGTTCGCGGTGCCGTCCACATTCTGCAGACCCCCGCTGTTAACGGTTGCGCTGACGGATTTACCGGTCGCTTCGATATGCTGTTCCGCGCCGGAATCGATCTGGGTGTTGGACGCCGTGCCCGCGAGTTGCTGAACGCCGCCGTAGAGGTGCGCGTCGGCAGAGGCGCCGCCTACAGAGACGTGTTGCAGACCGCCGCTATTGACCTGCGTGTTTTTCGCCAGACCGCCGCTGTTCACCAACTGAGTGCCGCCGTCTTTGACGATGGCGGAGATTGCCGTGCCGTCAACGGCCTGGGTGCCGCGGTTGTTGATCTGGGTGCCGGTCGCCTGACCGGTGACCTGAACCTGCTGCGAGCCGCCGTCATTCACGCTGGTGCCGGACGCGTTGCCGGACACTTGCTGGATGCCGCCGCCGAAGACGACGCTGTCAGAAGCGGAAGCGCCTTCCGCGACATACTGCAGACCGCCGCTGTTGATGGCCGTGCTGTCCGCTTTACCGCCGCGGTTCACCAGCTGGATGCCTTTGTCGTTGATGGTGGTGCTTTTCGCGGTGCCGTCAACACGCTGCAGACCGCCTGCGTTAATCAGCGTACCAGAGGCATTCGCGCCCACCTGGACATGCTGCACGCCGCCGTCGCCGATGATGGTGTCGCCCGCGGTGCCCGCCAGTTCCTGCGTGCCGCCAAGCAGGATGGAGCCAGAGGCCGCGCCGCCGAGTTTCACGTCCTGAACGCCGCCGCTGCGCACCACGGTGCTGTTGGCGTGGCCGCCGACCTGAATCAGCTGCGTGCCGCCGTCGTTAACGGTCGCGAAATTCGCGGTGCCGTCGACGTTTTGCAGGCCGCCGCTGTTGACGGTCGCGCTAACGGATTTACCGGTCGCTTCGATATGCTGTTCTGCGCCTGAATCTATCTGGGTGTTGGACGCCGTGCCCGCGAGTTGCTGAACGCCGCCGAAGAGGTGCGCGTCAGCGGATGCCCCGCCTACCGACACATGCTGCAGACCGCCGCTGTTGACCTGGGTGTCTTTCGCCAGACCGCCGCTGTTCACCAGCTGGGTGCCGCCGTCTTTGACGATGGCGGAGATTGCCGTGCCGTCAACGGCCTGGGTGCCGCGGTTGTTGATCTGGGTGCCGATCGCTTTGCCGGTCACCTGAACCTGCTGGGAGCCGCCTTCGTTGACGCTGGTGCCGGACGCCATGCCGGAAACCTGCTGAATGCCGCCGCCGAAGATAACGCCTTCAGACGCCGCGCCGCCCTGGGCGATGTATTGCAGGCCGCCGCTGTGGATGGCGGTGTTGTCCGCGAGGCCGCCGCTGTTAACCAGCTGGATGCCGTCGTTTTTCACGATGGTCGAGGTCGCGGTGCCGTCGACGCGCTGCAGGCCGCCTGCGTTAATCAGCGAGCCGAAAGCCGAACCGCCGGTTTTCACATGCTGTACGCCGCCGTCGCCGATGATAGTGCCGCCCGCGTTGCCCGCGAGCTGCTGGGTGCCGCCGAGAAGAATGGAATCAGACGCCGAGCCGCCGAGGGCCACGTCCTGAATGCCGCCGTCGCGCACCACGGTGCTGTTGGCATGGCCGCCGACCTGCACCAGCTGGGTGCCGCCGTCGTTAACGGTCGCGTAGTTCGCGGTGCCGTCGACATTCTGCAGGCCGCCGCTGTTCACGGTCGCGCTTACAGAGAGGCCGGTCGCTTCGATATGCTGTTCGGCGCCTGAATCTATCTGGGTGTTGGACGCCGTGCCCGCCAGCTGCTGCGTGCCGCCGAAGAGGTGCGCGTCAGCGGATGCCCCGCCTACCGACACATGCTGCAGACCGCCGCTGTTAACCTGAGTGTTTTTCGCCAGCCCGCCACGGTTAACGAGCTGGGTGCCGCCGTCTTTGACAATGGCGGAGATAGCCGTGCCGTCCACCGCCTGGGTGCCGCGGTTATTAATTTGCGCATCGCGGGACTGGCCGCCGACCTGTACCTGCTGGCTGCCGCCGTCGTTGATGCTGGTGCCGGACGCGGTGCCGGAAACCTGCTGAATGCCGCCGCCGAAAATCACGCCGTCGGAGGACGAACCGCCCGCGCTGACGTACTGGACGCCGCCGTTATTAACGGTGGTGTTGCGGGCGTAACCGCCGCGCTCAACCAGCTGATGACCGCCGTCGTTGACGACTGCGGAAATAGAGGTGCCATCGACAGACTGCGTGC
This sequence comes from Cronobacter turicensis, assembly GCF_041222865.1. Taxonomy (NCBI): domain Bacteria; kingdom Pseudomonadati; phylum Pseudomonadota; class Gammaproteobacteria; order Enterobacterales; family Enterobacteriaceae; genus Cronobacter; species Cronobacter turicensis. Next base: position 2,402,419 of record NZ_CP165997.1, read on the forward strand.
CGCCGTTGTTGATAAGCGTGGTGGTCGCGGTGCCATTGGCAAGGACATGCTGTTCGCCGCCGTTACCGACCACGGTATGCACGGCGGAACCATCCACCTGTTGCACGCCGCCGTCCAGAATGACCGTTCTCTGCGCCTGACCGTCTTTTTCCACCACCTGCAAACCGTCATCAATGACGGTGCCGGTCGCCACGCCCTGCTGGCGAACAACCTGTACGCCGCCGTCGTTTAACGTGGTTTTCTGTGCAAGGCCGCCTGCGACAATCTGATTGCCCAGCGCGCCGATAGTATGATTTGTCGTCGCCCCGCCGACCAGAACCTGCTGGGTGCCGTTCTGCACCAGCTCATCCTGCACCGACGAGGTGACATCGGGCGTGAACGCGAACGCTCCGCCGCTGGCAAGCGCGCTTCCTACCGCTGCCGTCAACAACACCGCCCCGCTGGCGCGTTTGCCCTTCGCTCGCGTGAGCTCGGAAACCACGATAAACGCGCGCTGGACTTCACTCCACACCAGCCGGTAACTGCAATTAAGACTTCTCTTCATGTTGATGCCCTCGAAACCCGCTCAGACGCCGTTATGCGGCGTGCTGATTTGGGTCTGCCAATGCTGTTGTTTTGATGTCGAATGGGTTGCTTTTCAGAGAGATAAGCCGACGTAAATGGCCAATCACCTGTTTACCCGTGATAAAACGCGTACACTCGTACTGCCGGTCCGTGCCTTTGTGGCGCGGACACCAGAAATAGTCCTGATGGTCAAAATTAAGCCGCACGTCATCCCAGCAGCCGTTGCAGACGTGGGTGTTGATGACGCGCCAGGGGGTGTAAAACTCGCTGGCCGGCAGGCTGAAACCGCTTATCAGCACGACCGGAATGCGGCAGCCCCAGGCAAGCCAGGAGAGCCCGCTGCCAAGACCGATGAAAAATTCCGCATGCTCAAGCAGCGCCACACGGTCGCGCAGCGGCAGGTTGCCGGTGAAATCCTCCACGCCGTGGGGAATTTTGTTCCAGACGTAGCCGCGCCCGACGACGCGCTCTTTGTCGATACACAGGACGCGATAGCCCTGCGCTTTCAGAAAGTCGATCACCTCATGCCAGCCGCTGCCGTTATTCCAGAATTTGGCCTGGCTGGTGGATTGCGTGGCGATGCAAACGTAGGGTTCGGCTATCTGGCGCGGGGAATTCACGCGCAGATCGGGGACGATTTCGCTCGGGTCGACGCCGAGAATATGCCCGGCCGTGCGATGCAGGCCGACGGCGCGAAAGTCAAACGGCTGTTTGTCGAGATCGCCCTGAAAGAAAAGCCCGACGCGCCAGGTGGCGTAAGGCGGCTCACGGTGGGCGCGCTGGTTTGCCCAGCGCTCCGGCGCGTAAAACTGCAGTTCCGGGTAGACTGGCGCGAAGAGATCGATAATCGGCTGCGCCATGGTGCATTCCACCTGGCAGCCATATGTCTGACGGAAGCGTTCGGCGTAAGGCACCCATCCCACGAGGTCGCCCAGCGTGCCGGTGGGAAAGGAGATCAGCACCGGTTTGTCGCGCATATCCAGCGCGTGATCGAACAGCGGTTCGCTCTGCCCTTTCTTCCAGACCTGCAAACGAAACGGTACATAATATTTTTTGGTGCTAATCACCCAACCTTCAGCGATATCGCTCGCAAAAAGTATATTCCCCGTTTCGTCATCACTTATTTCGACGCGCCAGTCACCTGCCGGAAGCAGGAGCCTCGCGCCGTCGTTAAAATCGTACAAAATGCCTTCCGGACCCTGCTGCGTGGGTATTTCCGGGGGTAAAATAAAGGCGTAGCCATTACTGGCAGATGAAGAAAGCGTCATCGCCATACCTACCTTAATTATCAGTATCAGGGTTATGCTGCTATTAAATAATTAACCCGACGCGTTTTAGACACACGTCAATTCTCGGACATGTGTTGTCCGAGACAGTTATTTATCTGACATCTTGCCCATCCATTGAGCCGTCCGAATGATGGTTTTAGTGTAGCTACATCGTTACTTATTGCAAATTTTTACCAAATATAAAAAGCGTTATAAATCAAACACATGACGAAAGGTAACCTTGAGTGACTTTTCACTAAAGCTAAACTTTACAAGCATTTAGCTCTCCTATAGAGACACTCTTTTAGGATTATCCTTACCTTGCAATACGCAAATCAGGCTATTTTAGGGCGGGAACAATATATTAAGCAGCAGTAAGCCAGACGCTGAAAACATACTCTTTGTTTATTTTCAATAGGAAAAACGGAAGCGATACGCGCTTTCTTATGCCAAATATTAGTAGGGTAGCGCTAATGCAGAGACTTTATTAACGAATAAAAATTAAACACTCGTCACGCCGATTTAAATGAAAATAATTATTCTTTGGGTTCGCTAATAAACCATAATAGATATCCCGAAACGTTTTGGCTTACTGAATATATTTCGGGCAATTTTATATATATTTGCGAGCGCCCTCACAGGTGAGTTGTACAATAAAGACGTGATGATAACGTTTTGTCATGCTTCCTTAACGGATAAGCAACAGAAACGAAGCGGTGACAGGTTTTCCATTATGAAACAGCGTTTTTAATTCCTTTCTGCGCGTGTGGAAGCTATAATGCGGGCATTCTAACTTGAATGGTTTCAGCACATTGGATATCGCCTTTACCGTCGAACAATCGCTCACCCGCCCCCAGGCTGAACCACAAGCACACTTTCTCCTGCACGCTTTTTTGATGTCACCTATCCTTAGGCTGTGGCATCACAACTTTCGCAACACAAGTTTACCCAAACGGCAGAGCACGCCGCAGGGCATGATTTCCATATCCTTCAACTAAAGATTAAGACTGTCATGAAAAAGACGAAAATTGTTTGCACCATCGGCCCAAAAACCGAATCCGAAGAAATGCTGACCAAAATGCTCGACGCGGGCATGAACGTGATGCGCCTTAACTTCTCCCATGGCGATTACGAAGAACACGGTCAGCGCATTAAAAACCTGCGCAACGTTCTGGCGAAAACCGGCAAACAGGCCGCTATCCTGCTGGACACGAAAGGCCCGGAAATCCGCACCATCAAACTGGAAGGCGGCAACGACGTCTCCCTGAAAGCGGGCCAGACCTTTACCTTCACCACCGACAAATCTGTTGTCGGCAACAGCGAAACCGTTGCGGTGACCTATGAAGGCTTCACCAAAGATCTCTCCGTCGGCAACACCGTGCTGGTGGATGACGGCCTGATCGGCATGGAAGTCACCGCCATCGAAGGCGATAAAGTGATCTGTAAAGTGCTGAACAACGGCGACCTCGGCGAAAACAAAGGCGTTAACCTGCCGGGCGTTTCCATCGCGCTGCCGGCACTGGCTGAAAAAGATAAAAAAGACCTGATCTTCGGCTGCGAGCAGGGCGTCGACTTTGTGGCGGCTTCCTTTATCCGTAAGCGCTCTGACGTCGAAGAGATTCGCCAGCACCTGAAAGCGCACGGCGGCGAAAACATCCAGATCATCTCCAAAATCGAAAACCAGGAAGGCCTGAACAACTTCGACGAAATTCTCGAAGCGTCTGACGGCATCATGGTAGCGCGTGGCGACCTGGGCGTAGAAATCCCGGTTGAAGAAGTGATCTTCGCGCAGAAGATGATGATCGAGAAATGTATCCGCGCGCGCAAAGTGGTTATCACCGCGACCCAGATGCTGGACTCCATGATCAAGAACCCGCGTCCGACCCGTGCTGAAGCTGGCGACGTGGCGAACGCCATCCTCGACGGTACCGACGCGGTAATGCTGTCTGGTGAATCCGCGAAAGGGAAATACCCGCTGGAAGCCGTGACTATCATGGCGACCATCTGCGAGCGTACCGACCGCGTGATGACCAGCCGTCTGGAGTTCAACAACGACAGCCGTAAACTGCGTATCACCGAAGCTGTCTGCCGCGGCGCGGTAGAAACCGCTGAAAAACTGGAAGCGCCGCTGATCGTTGTGGCGACCGAAGGCGGTAAATCGGCGAAGTCAGTGCGTAAATACTTCCCGGATGCCACTATCCTTGCGCTGACCACCAACGAACTGACAGCGCGTCAGCTGGTGCTGAGCAAGGGCGTTGTGCCTCAGCTGGTGAAAGAGATCTCCTCTACGGATGATTTCTACCGTCTGGGCAAAGACGCGGCGCTGGAAAGCGGTCTGGCGAAGAAAGGCGATGTGGTGGTGATGGTGTCTGGCGCGCTGGTACCGAGCGGTACCACCAATACAGCGTCCGTTCACGTCCTGTAATAATATCCACCCTTTTTTTAGATATGATTAAAAAGGCGCCGAAAGGCGCCTTTTAATTTGGCTTAAATAGACGCTGTGAATAGAAAAGCAAATCGGATTTCACTATTTAAGTTTGTTTTTTTCTAAGATGAATCCGATGAAAGTTTCCTGTTTTCCTTCATTTTTTTTAATGATCCGCGCAATGTCGATGCTTCTTTGAGCGAACGATCAAAATTAAGCGTATTCCCATCAAAAAAATATTCTCAACATAAAAAACTTTGTGTAATACTTGTAACGCTACATGGAGATTAACTCAATCTAGAGGGTATTAATAATGAATCGTACTAAACTGGTACTGGGCGCGGTAATCCTGGGTTCTACTCTGCTGGCTGGTTGCTCCAGCAACGCTAAAATCGATCAGCTGTCTTCTGACGTTCAGACTCTGAACGCTAAAGTTGACCAGCTGAGCAACGACGTGAACGCAATGCGTTCCGACGTTCAGGCTGCTAAAGACGACGCAGCTCGCGCTAACCAGCGTCTGGACAACATGGCTACTAAATACCGTAAGTAATAGTACCGTGTGAAAGAAAAATGGCGCACATTGTGCGCCATTTTTTTTGCCTGTTTTCAAGCCCTCTCGCCTCGCCGCTTTTTCTTTGGTTGTACGCTCCCCTTCCGGCGCATCATGCCATTCCACGTTATGAGTCAGCGTTACTGCACGGTCACCCGCGTTGAAGAGGCATTCATGCTCTCAGAGAGTCTCTCGCCGTCTGGCGACGTCACTGCGGCTCTGACGCTCTGTATCGTCGTGACGGGAGCTGGCAGCGCGCTGTGCGCGTCTACGACCACCGGATAACCCGCACGGCGCGTCAGCGCGTTATCGACCGCCATCGCGTCAGTGCCCGCATCGTCGATGAACTGTCCGAAAGCGGCGTTAATCGCCACCGGCATCGTCTGTGGGTTGTCGGCATCGCTGCGCGAGAGCGGCTGATGCACTTCCACGTAGCGTCTGCCGTCCGGCTCGCTGGCGTATTTCACAGGCTCATTGATTATCTGCACCCGCGTTCCCCACGCCACCTGGGTAAACAGCGCTTTGATATCCGCCGCGCGCATGCGGATGCAACCGGAGCTGGCGCGCAGCCCGATACTGCTACGGGCATTGGTGCCGTGAATGAGATACTCGCCGCCGCCCTGCTGTAAACGCAGCGCAAAACGCCCCAGCGGATTATTCGGCCCGGCGGGTATCACGGCAGGCAGCGTCACGCCGTGCGCCTGTGAGCGGGCGCGCATGGCGGCCGTCGGCGTCCAGGTGGGGTTGGGGATCTTCTGGATGATACGCGTCGTCATCACCGGCGTTTCGCGCCCCGTCAGGCCGATGCCTATCGGATACACCGCCACGCGATTCTCTCCGGGCGGATAGTAATAAAGACGCAGCTCAGCGAGGTTAACCACAATGCCTTCGCGCGGCGTGTCGGGTAGCAGCATCTGCGTGGGGATCGTCAGTTCGCTGCCCGGCATCGGCAGATAAGGGTCAACCGTATTATTCGCCTCCAGCAGCAACAGCACGCCGGTCTGGTATTGCTCGGCGATTTTCTCCAGATTTTGACTGTTTGCGGGCACAAGATACGTCTGGTTCTGGCCAATCAGACGGCTGCCGGGCGGCGGGAGCGGGTAATCAACGGCCAATGCCTGCGTCGCGCCCATCAGCAGCAGCGCGAGCAGCGGAAAGGAAAAGATCTGTTTCATAAGCACGACCTGTTTTCACCGGCGTGGCCGGAATGCTGAACATCCGCGAAGCCCGGGAGGGCCGCGCGTGACAGGAGAAAGCCGTGCTTTAAGATTAGCTCAGGTCGGCCGCTTTCGCGCGAATAGCGCGGATCATGGCTTCTAAACCCTGAGAGCGGGACGGGGTGAGATGCTGGGTCAGCGACATTTCTTCAAACCACGGGCGCACGTCGAAGTTCACGATATCTTGCGCGGTCATCTGCTGATAGAGCGCGAAGACCACGGCGATAAGCCCTTTGACGATAGCCGCATCGCTGTCGCCGCGCATCTCCATCACGCCATTGTCGCCCGGCGTCATGACAATCCAGACCTGGCTCTGGCAGCCCTGAATGCGGTGCGCGGGGGTGCGTTCGGCGTCTTCGAGCGGCGCCAGCCGCTGGCCCAGCTCGATGATATAAAGATACTTTTCTTCCCAGTTGGCGCAGCGGTTAAAGTTACGCAGCAGTTTTTCTTTCTCCGGCAAACCAGCCATTCTCGCTCCTTTTAGCCTAACAAACGATGAATGCGGATAAGCCCGGCCACCAGCCGGTCCACTTCATCTTCGGTATTGTACATCGCGAGCGACGCGCGGCACATCGCAGGCACGCCGTAAAATTCCATCAGCGGCATCGCGCAGTGGTGGCCGGTACGTACCGCAATACCGTAATTATCCAGAAAACTGCCCACGTCGTAGGCGTGGTGTTTGCCAAGGTTGAACGCGATGACGCCAAGGCGCTCCGTCGGGCCATAAATCTGCAAGTCCGGCACCGCCTGCAACTCACGCAGCGCATACGCCATCAGCGTGCGCTCATAGTCATGGATATTATCAAGGCCAATGGCGTCGACATAATCCATCGCCGCGCCAAGGGCGATGATACCGCCCGTGTTGGGCGTCCCGGCTTCAAACCGCCACGGTGCTGCGGCCCAGGTGGTGCCTTCGGTCAGGCTGACGGTCGCTATCATCGCCCCGCCGCCTTCCCACGGCGGCATCGCCTGGAGAATCGCTTCTTTGGCGTACAGAATGCCAATCCCGGTCGGCCCGTAGAGTTTATGGCCGGAGAAGAGATAGAAATCGCAGTCCAGCGCCTGTACGTCAACCTTGTGGTGCATCACCGCCTGCGCGCCGTCCACCAGCACTTTAACGCCCGCCTGATGCGCCGTCGCGATGAGGTCAGCGACCGGGTTTTCAGTGCCGAGCACGTTAGAGACGTGCGTGACCGCCAGCAGGCGGGTGCGCTCGTCCATCAACGAGGGCAGTTTGTCGACCTGTAGCGTGCCGTCCTGGTTAATCGGCAACACGCGAAGCTCAGCCCCGGTACGCGCGCAGAGCATCTGCCAGGGCACGATATTGGCGTGGTGCTCCATTGCGGTAACGATCAGGTTATCGCCCGCGCGCAGCTGGCTGTTGCCCCAGCTGTTCGCCACGAGGTTAATCCCCTCGGTGGTGCCGCGCACAAACACAATCTCTTCCGGCAGGCGCGCGTTAATAAACTGCGCCGCGCGGGTGCGCACGGCTTCCATACGCTGGGTCGCGTCTGCGCTCAGGGTGTGAATACCGCGATGCACCGCCGCGTAGCCGTGACGGTAGAACTCCGCCTCGGCCTCAATCACCGCCGTCGGCTTCTGCGCGCTGGCGGCGCTGTCGAGATAGGCCAGCGGCTGGCCGTTAACCTCGCGCGTCAACACCGGAAAATCGCTGCGGACCTGCTGTAGAGAAAAACTCATGCCTCTCCCCCTGCAAAGCGCTGGCCGATACGCGCCAGCACCTGCTGTTTAAGCGCTTCGTCGTGGATGCTTTCGGTCAGCTCCGCGGCGAACGCGTAAATGATCATCTGCTGCGCCGCCTGTTCGTTAATACCGCGCGAGCGCAGATAGAACATCTGTTCGTCATCGATACGGCCCACGGTGGCGCCATGGCTGCATTTCACGTCATCGGCGTAGATTTCCAGCTGCGGTTTGGTGTCCACTTCCGCCAGCCTGCCGAGCAGCAGATTGTTGTTGGTCATCTGCCCGTCGGTTTTAATGGCGTGCTGCGCCACTTTGATAAGTCCGTTAAAGACCGCGCGGCCTTTATCACGCACGATGGTTTTATGCAGCTGACGGCTGTTGCAGTAGCCTGTGTTGTGCTCAAGCCAGGTGCGGGTGTCGCACACTTCGTTATTTACCGGCAGCGCCAGGCTGTTCACGCGCAGCGTAATGTTCTCGCCGTTCAGCTGCGTGCTGGTGTTGTGGCGCAGTACGCCCGCGCCCAGCAGATAGCTGCTGCTGGCGGCGTGCGCATCCTGAGAAACCACCAGATCGTTATGCGCGAAATGCCAGCTCACCGGGTTTTCAAACGCGAGTTTATAGTGATTAAGCTGCGCGTTAGCGCCTACCTGCATGGTCAGGCGCGCGCCGGTAAAGTGCGGCTGCGCGTCACGGCTGACGTAATGTTCAATAACCGTCGCCTGCGCGCCTTCGTCGAGATCCAGATGATGGCGGTAATGCACGGTGTTGATTTCATCGCCCGCGCGGCCCGCGCTGATATGCATCAGCAACAGCGCTTTTGACGGCTGCTGGTTACGCGCCACGCGAATATGCGTCACGCTCTGCGCCAGGCTTTCGGTAAGGTGTAAAAACGCCTCAGGCTGCACCGGCGCGGGAAGCCCGCTGCGGCTGTCGTTCACGCTAATCTCAAAGCCGCTGTTCTCGGTCGCATCGCTCAGATCCGGTGCAAAGCGGCCATCGATGAACACCAGGCGCAGCGCATCAACGGGCAACGCCAGCGCGCTGAGTTCTTCACGGCTCAGCGCGGCAGCGGCCGGTGCGACGAAATCGTGCTTCAGCAGGCCGTCGAGCGGCGTGTATTTCCAGTCTTCATGCTTACGGGTCGGCAGGCCAAGGCGCAGCAGCTGTTGCAGATGCTCGCGCGCCTCTTGCGAGCGCTCCCCGCCCTGCGCTTCAAACAGGCGATGCCACTGTTGCAGCGCGTTACTGCTGTTCTGTAAGCCAGCCATAGCCCTGCTCCTCCAGCTGTTTGACCAGAGAGAAGTCGCCAGACTTCACGATCCGCCCCTGATACAGCACATGGACGAAATCGGGCTTGATGTAGTCCAGAATGCGCTGGTAGTGGGTGACGATGATGAACGAACGCTTGCCGTCGCGCAGCGCGTTAACCCCTTCGGAAACGATTTTCAGGGCGTCGATATCCAGGCCCGAGTCGGTTTCATCAAGAATGCACAGCTCCGGCTCCAGCACCGCCATCTGCAGAATATCGTTACGCTTTTTCTCACCGCCGGAGAAGCCGACGTTAACCGAACGGGTCAGCAAGTCTTCCGGCATTTGCAGCAGCTTGATTTTCTCTTCCATCAGATCCTGGAAGTCGAAGCGGTCAAGCTCGTCCTGGCCGCGGTATTCGCGCACCGCGTTAAGCGCGGTTTGCAGGAAGAACTGGTTACTGACGCCCGGAATTTCCACCGGATACTGGAACGCCATAAAGATGCCTTCGCCCGCGCGCTCTTCCGGCGACAGCTCCAGCAGATCTTTGCCTTTAAAACGTACTTCGCCGCCGGTGATTTCATAATCTTCGCGCCCGGCAAGCGTCGCGGAAAGGGTACTTTTCCCGGAGCCGTTCGGCCCCATGATGGCGTGCACTTCACCGGGTTTTATTTCAAGGTTTAAACCGCGCAGGATCGCCTTCTCTTCAACGCTGACCTGTAAATCTTTGATGCTTAACATGTCTTATCCTTTTTCTTACCTTAGCCGACGCTGTGCTCAAGGCTAATGGCTAATAATTTTTGTGCTTCGACCGCGAATTCCAGCGGCAGCTCTGAGAAGACATCCTTACAGAAGCCGTTAACAATCATCGAGATAGCATCTTCTTCGCTGATCCCGCGCTGCAGGCAGTAGAACAGCTGGTCTTCGCCGATACGCGAGGTGGTCGCCTCGTGCTCAAGCTGGGCGCTGTTGTTGCGGCATTCCACATACGGGAAGGTATGCGCGCCGCAGTCGGGGCCAATCAGCATCGAATCGCACTGCGTGAAGTTACGCGCGTTAGTGGCGGTCGGCATGATTTTCACCAGGCCGCGATAGCTGTTCTGGCTTTTCCCGGCGGAGATGCCTTTTGAGATGATCGTCGATTTGGTGTTTTTGCCGATGTGGATCATCTTGGTGCCGGTATCCGCCTGCTGATGGCCGCTGGTCAGCGCCACCGAGTAGAACTCGCCGATGGAGTTATCGCCGCGCAGGATAACGCTTGGGTATTTCCAGGTGATGGCCGAGCCGGTTTCCGACTGCGTCCAGGACATCTTGCTGTTTTCGCCTTCGCACAGCGCGCGCTTGGTCACGAAGTTCAGGATGCCGCCGGTGTTGTTATCGCCAGGGAACCAGTTCTGCACCGTCGAGTATTTCACTTCCGCGTCTTTATGGATGATGACTTCCACTACCGCCGCGTGGAGCTGATAGCTGTCGCGCACCGGCGCGGAACAGCCTTCGATATAGCTTACGTAGCTGCCTTCATCCGCCACCAGAATGGTGCGTTCAAACTGGCCGGTTTTCTCGGCGTTGATACGGAAGTAGGTAGAAAGCTCCATCGGACAGCGCACGCCTTTCGGCACGTAGATAAACGTGCCGTCGGAGGCGACTGCGGCATTCAGCGCAGCGAAGAAGTTATCGTTCGACGGCACGACGGTGCCGATGTATTTCTTCACCAGCTCCGGGTGGTCGTGGATTGCCTCGCCGAACGAGCAGAAAATAATGCCCTGCTCCGCCAGCTTGTCGCGGTAGGTCGTGGCGACGGAAACGGAGTCGAAAATGGCGTCTACCGCTACTTCACGGCCTTCGCGCACCGGGACGCCGAGCTGGTTAAACGCCTCTTCCACTTCCTGCGTCAGGTAGCTGTTATTGTTGCCGCCCGGCTGCTGCACCGCGCCCGGCTGTGAGGCGCAGGCGTCGTCGCAATGGCCGCACGACGGCGCGGAGTAGTAGCTGTAATCCTGATAGTTCAGTTTGTCGTAATGCGCATGCAGCCAGTGCGGCTCTTCCATCTCAAGCCAGGCGCGGTAAGCGCTCAGGCGAAATTCGAGCATCCACTCGGGCTCGTTGCGTTTGGCTGAAATGGCGCGCACAACCTCTTCGTTGATGCCGTTCGCCAGTTCATCGGTCTGAAGCCGGGTAAAGAAGCCCTCTTTATAGTTAAGGGGGCCGCTCCAGGTGTTCACATCGTCAGTTGCTTCACTGTTACGGGACATAATTACTCCGCCTGGACCCCAAAACTTTCACCGCAGCCGCACGCGTGCTGCGCTTTAGGGTTATTGAATTTAAAAATCTGGTTTAAGCCTTCGCGCACGTAATCCACTTCGGTGCCGTCGATAAAGGGCATCGCCTGTAGCGGAACATAAAGCCGCGCGCCATCGGCCTCGAACACGAGGTCTTCGTCTTTCGGCTCGCTGACCGTATCGAGCACATAGCCAAATCCCGCGCAGCCGCTCTGTTTGACGCTAAGACGCACACCCAGCAGACCCGGTTTCTGCGCCATTAAGTCGCGAATATGTTTGGCCGCGTCTGGGGTCATCGTCAGGCCCTGCCAGTTAAACTCGGCGGGATTGAACGTACCGGTTTGTGATTCCATAGGTCTGTCTCCTGGAGTGAGTGCCTTTAGGGCGATAATGCTATGTTAGTGGTAATAATTCTCACTTCAACCTCTGCGGATCAGGGGTATTACCCTAAACGGCACTTTTTGAACACTTTCATTAAGCATAGACCCTACCGGAGAGCCTGCAGCGGGCAAAAATAGCGGTCGAAAGCGATGATTTATCAATACATTAACAAGCGAAACGAAGAGATTATCACGTTACCCCCCCACCTGAACAAAAGATGTATCGTTTATACCTATTTATGTTATAGATTTAATAGATACCGATAAATCAAATGCTTATATTTTTTCAGCGGGTTAGTGAAATCATGTTGCGAACAAATACGGACTGATGCGGACATTATTTTGCCGCCAACGCTCCCCTGAGACTAGGTTGCCCCAAAATGCACACCTGAAATCCCCAAAATTCGCTTTTAAACGTGCGCCGGGCTGTCACAACTGCCCTGAATCTCCCGAATGCCCTGCGTATTCTGTTTATCGATTTATATCAGCCATTACCGCACATTGTGGAATACGTACTCTCTGCACAATGTCATTAAAGCCTTTCAATGCACACATCCCCTCAGGATTTTTATCCTGACATGAGGGCAACGTAAGCACAATCTTATGGGGGGAAGGAGACGATGAAGAAGGTGTAAACTCTCGCATTTGTTGGAGGGTCTGATAAACAAAAGAAACTTGAATCCAGTCTGTATTATCACTCACTCTCTTCCATCTTTCGAAAACCAGCTCCCCGCCAGGAGGGGTATTATCAGGCTGCCCGGGTAAAGACCAGTTAAGATCGAACACCCCGCTGAGATTTGCAAGATTGGTATCATGACCCGCAATAAATAATAACGAGACGGGCAATTTAATGCCGTAATGATTTTCTGTTGACCCATTACTGACTAATGCCCGGCTTATCAAATCGAGTAGCGGTGTTGCTCTGGTACGTGCAACTTCAGGTGTTCTTTGCAAAAGGTCAAACTGAGCATTATGCAGACTTAATAGTTCTGCCCATTCTTTCTCCCCGTGAATACGCCCCCACGCGACCTCTGGCATTCCCTGCGCCTCTTGCAATAGAAATATTTCCGTCAGCATAGAAGACAGACTCCATGCGCCAGATAATGATACGTTATCTGAAGAAATTTTGAGTTCTGAAGGTAAGGCTCCCGGGAGTGTACAACCCGGCTGTCTTGTTGATTTACATGCTGCTGACCGGGAGAAATTGAGAACCTGTTCCAGAGTACGGAATGCAGAGTCATAACGCTGGGTGTACCGTTCAATGTTTCCTCCAGCTCGCGTCAGAATCGCTTCCTGAGTCTTTGATACATTAAACGAGCACACACCCGTTTTTGCTGGATTAAACAGGGGATCTTTCTTATCGTGCTCTTTTTGATAATGAACCTTATTTTGACATCCCGGCGCAAATCCAGCCAGAAATGCCTCACCGGTTTTACGAGTGCGCTGATCGGTATCTGCAATAACGGCCACCTGCTCTGGGGAAGGACATTCGTTACCTTCCAGAATACCTTTATCGACAAATACGCTTTTTTGATATCGCCCCAATTCGGTGACGAGCTCCCCACCCCGAGTCGTCAACCAGCCCAGCGGAACATCCCATTGAGGCCAGGGGTAAGGTGTGATTTCCTGCATTAACGGCGTGAACTTCGTTGGCGCTCTTACTCCGTGGCGACTGACTATCACAACGCGTTCAAGCTTCATTTCATCAGACACTTCCGCATGTAATGGAAAAGAACCAAGCATGAAAATAAAGATTAATAATTGAAAAAATAGCGTATTCATTGTCAGCCATCCTTATAGTTAATGAACCATAAATAGCTAATACAGGCGTTATCACCTTGTCATTTTATCACATAAGCATGCCTGCCATGCCACTTTTTCAATGAATCTGTTTGCATAATAAACTGAGTTCATTCCCTGTCCTTCCTCGCTATTATGCATTACTCTGCATAATCGCAGCTGTGCACTATTCCAGATTAAATACTCACCTGTCCCTCTGACAAAATCAGTGCTCGTGATTTAACCAATGAATGGATAATTTTTTATAGAAATAAAAAGTGAAATAAGGAAGTTAATAAAACCTCCTTATAATAATGAAATCCTCAGGTCACAATCAAAAGATAATTTAAAAAATGTATATAACAGTGAAAGCGATCAGGAAAAAATCGACAGGCTGGTCAGGAAATACCGAAAATAAAGCGCCAGTGATGGCGCTTTATTTACCAGTGAGAAAACTACACCACCGCCGTCGTCAGGCGTGATGAACAGCAGAGGCGGTCCTGCTCGTCGAAGATTTCTATCTGCCATACCTGATGGCGTCGCCCGACGTGGACCGCGCGGCAGACGCCGCGCACGCGGCCGCTACGCACGCTGCGCAGGTGGTTCGCGTTGACTTCAAGCCCGACGACGTTCTGCTCGCCTTCGGTGCAGAGATAACCCGCCACCGAGCCGAGCGTTTCCGCCAGCACCACCGACGCGCCGCCGTGCAGCAGCCCGAACGGCTGATGCGTGCGGTGGTCCACCGGCATGGTGGCTTCGATTTCATTGTCATCCAGTCGGGTGAAGCGGATATCAAGCAGTCCGACCATATTATTCGCGCCCATGGCGTTCAGCGCGTCAAGCGTCGCGGTACGTTGCCAGATCATACAATCATCCCCAGTAGCGCCTGTAATGGGTGGCGCACGCCGCTGCCCTCGATGCGTTTCACCTGACTGCGGCACGAATAGCCCGTTGCAAGACAGCGGGCGCGCGGCAGCCGCTGCATCGCCTGATGCCACGACAGCTCATAGATACCGAGGGAGTTGGCGTGATTTTTCACCTCATGCCCGTACGTCCCCGCCATGCCGCAGCAGCCGACGTTAACGCCTTCGAGCTTCGCGCCGAATTTCGCGAAAATCGCGGCCCACTGTCCGGCGGTGCCTGGCAGCGCCGTCACTTCCGTACAGTGACCAAACAGATACCACGACTCGCCGCCCACCGGCGCGGTCGGACGCTCCGCCAGCGCCGTGGTGAGCCACTCGTGCACCAGTTGCACGTGAAACTCGCCGCGCGCCTCGCCGAGCGTCTGTTTATACTCATCGCGATAGCACAGCACCAGCGCCGGATCGACGCCCACCAGCGGCATGCCGAGCGCCGCCACGCGGTTTAAGAAATCGGCGGTTTTCCGCGCGGTGCGGGCGAAGCGCTGGAGAAAGCCTTTGATGTGCTGCGCTTTGCCGTTCGGCGAGAACGGCAGCACTACCGGCTGGAATCCGAGCTTTTCGCACAGCCGCACGAAATCGGCCACCACCTGCGCATCGTAATAGCTGGTGAAGGGATCCTGCACCACCAGCACCGTGCGGGCTTTTTCGGCCTCCGGCAGCCGCTCCAGCTCCTCCAGCGTCATGCCGGCGCTACGGTGCCCCACCAGCTGCTGTTGCAGCGTCGGCGTGGAGAGCAGCGGCAGGTCGACCATGCCGATATGCCGTTCTGAAAGCGTACGCACCCACGGCTGGCTCATAAAGAAGTTAAAGGTTTTCGGCGCACGGGCCATCAGCGGCGCGTAGCTTTCCACCGTCGCTATCAGGTGATCGCGCACCGGGCGCAGATACCGCGTGTGGTAGAGCTGCAAAAAGCGTGAGCGGAATTCCGGCACGTCGATTTTAATCGGGCACTGGGTGGAACAGGCTTTACAGGCGAGGCAGCCGCTCATCGCCTCTTTCACCTCGTGCGAGAAATCATATTCGCCGCGATCGGCATGCCAGCTGTTACGGGTGCGCTCAATGAGTGACCGCAGGCTGGCGCGTTTTTGCGGCAGCGCTTTTTCGAGCGCCAGCGGATCGACGCCGCGATCGGAGAGCAGCCGCAGCCACTCGCGCACCAGCGTCGCGCGCCCTTTCGGCGAGTGAATGCGGTTGCTGGTGATTTTCATCGACGGGCACATCGGGCTTTTCACATCGAAGTTAAAGCACAGACCGTTGCCATTACACTCCATCGCGCCGCGCCAGGAGGTGCGCACCGCGAGCGGGATCTGGCGGTCAAACGTGCCGCGTTTGACCGCATCCACTTTCATCATCGGCGCGTCGAGGCCATACGGCGCGCAGATTTTACCGGGGTTCAGGCGGTTGTCCGGGTCGAACGCCGCCTTGATGCGCCGCAGTTCGTCATAGAGCGTTTCGCCGAAAAACGCCGGGCTATATTCCGCGCGAAAGCCTTTGCCGTGCTCGCCCCATAACAAGCCGCCGTAGCGGGCGGTAAGCGCCACGACCTCATCGGAGATGCGCTTCATCAGGACTTCCTGCTGCGGATCGCACATATCGAGCGCCGGGCGCACGTGCAGTACGCCCGCGTCCACGTGACCGAACATGCCGTAGCTCAACCCGTGACCATCCAGCAGCGCGCGGAACTCCGCAATGTAATCAGCGAGATGCTCCGGCGGCACGCAGGTGTCTTCGGCAAAGGGAATCGGCTTGGCGAGCCCTTTGGCATTACCCAGCAGCCCCACCGCTTTTTTACGCATTGCGTAAATGCGCTCAACGCCCGCGAGATCCCGGCAGACCTGCCAGCCGATGATGCCGCCCTGCGCCTGCGCCATAAACTCATCAAGCCGCGCACACAGTGCCTCAACGCGCTGGTCAATCAGCGCTTCGTCGTCGCCTGCGAATTCAACAATATTAAGACCGAGCATCGTTTTATCCGGCACGTCGGTAATCAGCTCACTCACCGAATGCCAGACGATATCTTCACGCGCCAGATTCAGCACCCGGGAATCCACGGTTTCGACCGACAGCGCCTGCGCCTCGACCATAAAGGGCGCGCTGCGCAGCGCCGAGTCGAACGAGTCATATTTGACGTTCACCAGGCGGCGCACTTTCGGCAGCGGCGTAATATCGAGCCGCGCTTCGGTAATAAACGCCAGCGTGCCTTCCGAACCGCACAGGATCCGGGTCAGGTCAAATTCTGAAAGTGAGTCGTTAAAGACGTGGCGCAGGTCGTAACCGGTCAGGAAGCGGTTGAGCTTCGGAAACTTCTCCAGGATCAGCGCGCGCTGCTCACGACAGCGCTCAAGTACGGTGTGGTAAACGCGCCCGAGCGACGTCTGGGCGCGGCCCAACTCTTCAGCCAGCGCGATCGGCATCGCCTGGGTATCGAGAATATCGCCGCCCAGCAAAATGGCCCTCACGCCGAGCACGTGATCGGACGTTTTGCCATACACCAGCGAGCCCTGCCCGGAGGCGTCGGTGTTGATCATCCCGCCAAGCGTGGCGCGGTTGCTGGTGGAGAGCTCCGGCGAAAAGAAGTAGCCGTACGGCTTCAGGTATTCGTTAAGCTGATCTTTGATGACACCCGCTTCGACGCGCACCCAGCCCTGCTCCGGGTTTATCTCGATAATACGGTTCATGTAGCGCGACATATCGACGACGATCCCCTGATTCAGCGCCTGGCCGTTCGTGCCGGTGCCGCCGCCGCGTGGGGTAAAAATCAGCGATTTAAAACGGGGTTCGGCGGCGAGGCGCGCCATCAGCGCTACATCAGCCGTTGAGCGGGGAAAAATCACCGCATCGGGGAGGAGCTGGTAGATACTGTTGTCGGTCGCCATCGTGAGGCGATCGGCGTAGTTGGTGGCGGTATCGCCGGTAAAACCTTGTTGCTCCAGTGCCTGCAAAAAATTCAGCACCGTCTGTACCAGCCCTGGCGCCTGAGAAATTTGTGGGATCATCGATCTTGACCCTGCCTGACATGTAGATGTTGGAAGTTATCGTTTGCGTTGTGCATTCAAGGTTGTATCACATTTTTATATGTCGCGCCTGCCAGAAATGCTCCAGGGGTGCGGCTATCCAAATGACCGGAAATCACTCATCATAAGAGCGCCCCGACAGGGGCGGGAACGCCCGTTGGGGCGTAACGCGAATGACAAAAGGTGAATGTGGTTTATGGTAAAACTTCGACAGCCCATGGACGTGCCGCAAATTCTGCTGTCCGTGTTGTTTCTCTCGGTCATGATCATCGCCTGCCTGTGGATTGTGCAGCCCTTTATTCTGGGGTTCGCCTGGGCAGGCACGGTGGTCATCGCCACCTGGCCGCTGTTGCTGCGGCTGCAGAAGATGCTGTGGGGCAGACGCTCACTCGCCGTCCTGGTGATGGTGCTCATCCTTATCATGCTGTTTGTTATCCCGGTGGCGCTGCTGGTTAACAGTCTCGTGGACAGCAGCGGTCCGTTTATTCACTGGCTGACCTCCGGCCAGATGACGATCCCGGATCTGGCCTGGCTTCACAGCATCCCGTATATCGGCGATAAACTTTATCTCGGCTGGCATAACCTCGTAGAGAGCGGCGGTTCGGCCATTATGGCGAAAGTGCGCCCGTATCTTGGCACGACGACCGGCTGGTTTATCGGCCAGGCGGCGCATCTTGGCAGGCTGCTGATGCACTGCGGCCTGATGCTGCTGTTTAGCGCCCTGCTGTACTGGCGCGGCGAACAGGTAGCGTTGGGGATCCGTCACTTCGCCATTCGTCTTGCCTCGAAGCGCGGCGACGCGGCGGTGGTGCTGGCAGGCCAGGCGATCCGCGCCGTGGCGCTTGGTGTAGTGGTAACCGCGCTGGTGCAGGGCGTGCTTGGCGGTATCGGGCTTGCGATTTCCGGCATCCCCTACGCGACGCTGCTGACGGTGGTGATGATCTTAAGCTGTCTGGTGCAGCTTGGCCCGCTGCCGGTGCTGGTTCCGGCGATCATCTGGCTCTACTGGAGCGGCGACGCCACCTGGGGCACCGTGCTGCTGGTCTGGAGCGCCGTGGTCGGCACGCTCGATAACATTATCCGTCCGATGCTTATCCGTATGGGCGCCGATCTGCCGATGGTGCTGATCCTCTCAGGCGTCATCGGCGGGTTGATTGCGTTCGGTATGATTGGCTTGTTTATCGGTCCGGTACTGTTGGCCGTTTCCTGGCGATTGTTCTCCGTCTGGGTGAGTGAAGCGCCGCTGCCGGAAGAGAATTCAAAAACTGTGATCGAAGCGCTGGAAGAGAGCGAAGAAGAAAAAGTAAAAAATTAAATGCAGGCGGGGAAACCCGCCTTTTACTTAAGTATTCCTTATTAATTATTTCCCTCCCATACTGGTCAGACCCGTGATTTATCGTAAATCCCGTCCTTTGAGTCCTTAATAATTCATTAACGCTGAACTATTGAGACGAATCTGATCGACGCAAAAAATGGATAAGCCTACTATTAATCCACGGTTATAAATCAACGCCTTGATTTATAAACATGGAAATCCCCTGAGTGAAACAACGAATTGCTGTGTGTAGTCTTTGCCCATCTCCCACGATGGGCTTTTTTTTATTCTGCCGCTGATTAATTATTGTTCAACCCGGCATTCACTCAGCATTTCCCAGTGATGTCCGAGCACGTGCGTTTCTCCTTCGACCGTCACCGTACCGCGGCTGCGGATATCGCCGCTGTTTGCCCCGACGCGTATTTCAAACTCGCCAGGCTCCACGATACGAAGGCCGTCACGGCGGGTGAAATTGAGCATATCTACCGGCACGCGGAACGTCACGCGCGCGCGCTCGCCAGGCGCCAGCGTTACCCGACCGAAGGCCTTCAGCTCCTGCACGGGTCGCACCAATGACGCCACCTTATCGCGCACATAAAGCTGCACCACCTCGCTGCCCGGCTGCGTGCCGCTGTTGGTGACCGTCACGGATGCCTCTACCACGCCGTCCATCGGCACGTGCGCCTGCGCGATGTCCAGTTCGCCATAGCGGAACGTCGTCCAGGTTTTGCCGTAACCGAACGGGTAGCGTGAACCGAAATGAAACGCGTAAGGCGTCCCGCCGCTCTTGAGCTTGTGGTTGTAATAGTAAGGCATCGCGCCCGCGCTTTTCGGCACCGACACGACCAGACGACCCTGCGGCTCAATTTTGCCGGTGAGCAGATCCGCAATGGCGTGACCGCCCTCCTGCCCTGGCGCCCAGGCCATCACCCACGCCGCCACGCGCGACTCCAGCCCGCCCAGGTGATACGGCCGACCGCCGGTCATGACGACCACCACCGGCTTGCCCGTCTCCACCAGCGCTTCCAGCAGCTGCTGCTGAACGCCCGGCAGTTGCAGGCTGTCGGTGTCGGAGCCTTCGCCCACGGTGCCGCTCTGAAAGAGCCCGGAGAGATCGCCGACAAACGCTAGCACCACGTCGCTTTCCGTTGCGAGCGTCACTGCCTGCGGGATCAGCGATACGTCATCTGAGACGGGCGACTGCTGCATCGGTTTTTCGCCGCTGTCCCCCGGGAAAACCGGCGCGCCCGCCATGCGTTTTTCAATGATATGGCACCCTCTGGCGTAACCGGTCATCGCGCTACCGAGCTGTTCGCGGAGCGCTGCCAGCGGCGTCGTCACCTGGCTGGTCTGCTCCAGCATATCGCTGATGATGAGATGCACCGGGAAGCTGTAGCCGCTCAGCAGCGCCAGCGGATCGTCCGCCGTCGGCCCGACGACCGCCACGCGCGGCGCGCCCTGAAGCGGCAGCACGCCGTTGTTTTCGAGCAGCGTCAGTGAGCGCGCCGCCACCTCGCGGGCGATGCGCCGCGTCTCGTCGCTTTGCAGCATAATGTCGCTCTCATCGGCGTAAGGATGTTCAAACAGCCCGAGACGGAATTTCTCCCCCAGCACGCGGGCGACAATCTCATCGACTTTTTCCATCGTGATAAGCCCGCGCTCCAGCGCCTGCGCCAGATGGCGCGCGCAGTCATCTTTCGGCAGTTCGATATCCAGACCGGCGTTAAAGGCGAGCGCCGCCGAGTGCGCGGCATCCTGCGCCACGCCGTGATGCTGATGCAGCAGGCTCACGCCGCCGTAGTCGGCGACGATAATGCCGTCGAAGCCCCACTGTTCGCGCAGCACCGTAGTGAGAAGGAAATCGTCCGCGTGGGTCGGCACGTTGTCGATATCGTGATACGCAGGCATCACCGATCCTGCGTGCGCCAGCTTCACCGCCATCTCAAACGGCAGCAGGAAGGTATCACTGAGCTCGCAATACCCCAGATGCACCGGCGCATGGTTGCGCGCGCCCTCGCTGAAGGAGTGGCCGACATAGTGTTTAAGCGTCGCCAGCAGATCGCGCTGCGGCCCCTGTAGGCCTTTCACGTAGTGCGTCGCCATCAGGCCTACCAGCCACGGATCTTCGCCGAAGGTCTCTTCCGTACGGCCCCAGCGCACGTCGCGGGACACGTCCAGCACCGGCGCCAGCCCCTGATGACAGCCGACGGCGCGCGCCTCCTGGCCAATTGCCTGCGCGGCCTGCTCTACCAGCGCCGGGTCCCAGGTCGAGCCGTAGTTGAGCGACGACGGAAACAGCGTCGCGTCTTTACACAAAAGCCCCACCAGACACTCTTCATGGAACATGGCGGGAATGCCCAGCCGGGTTTCTTCCACCAGCATCCGCTGGAGCCGGTTGGCGGCGCGCACGCCCTCGCGGGGCGCGACAATATGGGTGCCGAGCGGACGGGTTATCTGCCCTGCGCCGCGTTTCAGACGCTCCGCCAGCGCCGCCTGCTGCGTGGCGCCCGAAAACTCATCGCTCAGATCGGTACGCTCCCGGTGATCGCCGTCCGGCGACAGCACCAGCCAGTAAGCGTGCATCTGGGCGAATTTCTCCTCCGGCGTCATGCGGGCGAGCAAATCGGCGACGCGTTCAGCCACCGGACGGGTTGGGTCCTTATAAATAGTCATTGGTTACTCCTGAATGGCAGGCTTGAGAGAAGCGGTGTCTTCGCGTAACTGGCGTTTTTGCACCAGCTCCGCGGCGATAGCGGCAACACGGCGGCTGCTGAGCTGATAGAAGCAGAGCAGCAGCGCCATCAGTAAAAAGAGCGCGCAGGGGATAAGCGTAAAAAGCGAATTAATGGTGGTCAGCACGCTGGCGCTCTGGGTGGCCTGATTCGGCAGGTAATCGACCATGCCGAGGATCCAGCCCACCACTGCGCCGCCGAGCGCCAGGCCCAGCTTGATGGCGAACAGCGCCGTGGAGAACACCAGGCCGTCTAGGCGGCGTCCGCTGCGGTGCTCTTCGTAATCCACCACGTCGGAAAACATGGTCCACTGCAGCGGCGTGGTCAGGTTCTGAATAAAGCTAAAGACAATATTGATGGCGAAAATTAACCAGACGGCGGTCGGGGGAATAAAGAAGATCAGCGCCGCGAGCACCACGAAGCTAATAATCGTCCACTGGTAGGAGCGTACCCGGTCATATTTGCCAAGCAGGCGCTCTGATAATAACGCACCGGTAAGATTCGCCACCATGCCGGAGACAATAAATACAAACACCAGATCCGGGCGCAGCAGAACGTATTTCACGTAATACATCGTTGCGGAGCCGCGTGTGACCACCGCCGTTAATAACAAAATATTGAACAGAAATATGATGCGCCACTGGCTGTTGGCCGCCAGCAGTTTTAAATCTTTAAGCATTGAGCTATTAGCGTCATTCGCTGGCAGATACCGCTCGCGCGTCATGAAAAAACAGCAGAAAAAGAGCACCACGCCCAGCAGACCCATCAGCCCCATCGCGTAGAAATAGCCTTTCTGCGGGTTGCCGCTGCCGAGCCAGTCGACCATCGGCAGGGCGATGACGGTGACGATAAGCCCGCCGATAAACGAAAGCCCAAAGCGCCAGGATTGCAGTGAATGGCGCTCGCGTGGGTCCATGGTCAGCGAGCCTGGCATGGCGCAATAAGGCACGTTAATGGCGGAATAAACCAGGCTCAGCAGGCTGTAAGTGACGCAGGCGTAAATGATTTTGGTGGTTTCGCCCGCCTGCGGCACGTAAAAGGTAATCAGACAGCTGACGCCAAATGGAATGGCGAACCAGAGCAGCCACGGGCGAAAGCGGCCATACCGGGTGCGGGTGCGGTCGACCAGCGCGCCGATGCAGGGGTCGACAAAGGCGTCTATCGCCCTGACCAGTAAAAACATGGTGCCCATAATCGCGGCGGGCAGGCCGAAAACATCGGTATAGAAATAGGCGAGAAATAGCGTGGCGGTTTGCCAGACCAGCGCGCTCGCCATATCGCCTAAGCCGTATCCTATTTTATCTTTTGTCGTAAGAGCAGAGGTGAGGTTCATTATTATTGGCCTTATCAACGTTAGAAAGCGTGTTTCTCGCACGCAAACCACGGGTGCGATTTCAGGCCTAAGTATTGTGAACGCACCGCCCGCCAACAATTGCAGAAATCCACAGCCAGTTTATGATTTTTTGCTTTTTCCCGTATTTGTGATGCGGTGCAAATTACCCGTTACAAATAAAAAACCCGCCATCAGGCGGGTTTTTAAAATATATCGAGGGTTATTTATTAAGCTCTGCCAGACTGAGCCAGGTTTGCACCACGGTATCCGGGTTGAGCGAGAGCGAATCGATCCCCTCCTCCATTAACCAGGCGGCGAAATCCTCGTGATCCGACGGGCCCTGCCCACAGATGCCGACATATTTGCCCTGCTTTTTCGCGGCGCGGATCGCCATCGACAGCAGCGCTTTGACGGCATCGTTGCGCTCGTCGAACAGCTCGGAGACCACGCCGGAATCGCGGTCGAGGCCGAGCGCGAGCTGCGTCATGTCATTGGAGCCGATCGAGAAGCCGTCGAAGTGCTCAAGGAACTGCTCTGCCAGCAGGGCGTTGGACGGGATTTCGCACATCATAATCACTTTCAGCCCGTTCTCGCCGCGCTTAAGCCCCTGACGCGCCAGCTCATCCACCACCGCTTTCGCCTGATCCACGGTACGTACGAACGGGATCATGATCTCGACGTTGGTAAGGCCCATTTCATTACGCACGCGTTTTACCGCCTCGCACTCCAGCGCAAAGCAGTCACGGAAATTATCCGCGACATAACGGCCTGCGCCGCGAAAGCCGAGCATCGGGTTCTCTTCATGCGGCTCGTAACGCTCGCCGCCCACCAGGTTGGCGTACTCGTTAGATTTGAAGTCAGAAAGACGCACGATGACGCGCTTCGGCCAGAACGCGGCGCCGAGGGTCGCGATGCCTTCCGTCAGGCGGCCCACGTAGAATTCCACCGGGTTGTCGAAGCCTTTCATCATCTCGCGGATCTGGTTTTGCAGCGCCGGCTCCTGCTGGTCGAACTCCAGCAGCGCGCGCGGGTGCACGCCAATCATGCGGTTGATGATGAATTCGAGACGCGCCAGGCCCACGCCTTCATTCGGCAGGCAGGCGAAGTCAAACGCGCGGTCCGGGTTGCCGACGTTCATCATCACCTTCAGCGGCAGATCCGGCATGGTATCCACGCTTGAGCTTTTCACGCTGAAATCGAGGAGATCGGCATAGACGTAGCCGGTGTCCCCTTCGGCGCAGGAGACGGTCACTTTCTCATCGTCCTTGATACGATCGGTGGCGTCGCCGCAGCCGACGACCGCCGGAATGCCCAGCTCACGGGCGATAATCGCCGCGTGACAGGTACGCCCGCCACGGTTGGTCACAATCGCGGCCGCTTTTTTCATGATAGGTTCCCAGTCGGGGTCGGTCATGTCGGTGACCAGCACATCGCCCGGCTGAATACGGTTCATCTCGCTGATGTCGTGAATCACCTTCACGGTGCCCGCGCCGATGCGGTGACCGATAGCGCGGCCTTCCGCCACAACTTTGCCCTGGGAATGCAGCGTGTAGCGCTCCATCACCTGACCGCGCGAACGCACGGTTTCCGGGCGCGCCTGCACGATAAACAGCTTGCCGGTGTGGCCATCTTTAGCCCACTCGATATCCATCGGGCGGCCATAGTGTTTCTCAATCTGTACGGCCTGTTTCGCCAGCTCCTGCACCTCTTCCGGCGTGATGGAGAAGCGGTCGCGTTCGGCCTGCGGCACATCTTCGATGCGCACCTGTTTGCCGTGCTCCTGGGTGTCGGCGTAGACCATACGGATTTTTTTCGAGCCCATGGTACGACGCACAATTGCCGGACGGCCCTCCGCCAGACCCGGTTTATGCACGTAGAATTCGTCAGGGTTGACCGCGCCCTGCACCACCATCTCGCCAAGGCCGTAGGCGGAGGTGATGAACACCACCTGATCGAAGCCCGACTCGGTGTCGATGGAGAACATGACGCCTGAGGCGGCGAGATCGGAGCGCACCATGCGCTGCACGCCTGCCGAGAGTGCGACGCCGCGGTGATCGTATCCCTGATGCACACGGTACGAGATGGCGCGGTCGTTAAACAGCGAGGCGAACACATGTTTCACCGCCACCATGACGGCATCGATGCCCTGGACGTTCAGGAAGGTTTCCTGCTGGCCGGCGAAAGACGCATCCGGCATATCTTCGGCAGTGGCGGAAGAACGCACCGCAAAGGAGGCTTCGGCATCATCGGCGGAGAGCTGCTCATAGGCTTCGCGGATAGCCTGCTCCAGCTCCGGCTGGAAGGGGGTGTCGATAATCCACTGGCGGATCTGCGCGCCGGCTTTCGCCAGCTCAGTTACGTCGTCGATATCGGTTTTATCCAGCAGTTCATAGATACGCTGGTTAACGCCACGGCTTTCGAGGAACTGATTAAACGCCACGGCAGTGGTCGCAAACCCGTTAGGCACAGAAACGCCCATACCGGACAGGTTAGTAATCATTTCACCGAGGGAGGCGTTTTTGCCCCCAACTCTGTCTACATCATTCATGCCGAGCTGGTTATACCAAAGTATGAGCGATGACGAGCCATTGTTGGACATCGAAGCAATCCTTTTATGATATTTGAACGGGATTAAGAAACACCTGACAGCCGTTTTAGCCTGGCATAGAAAACGCTGCGGGAAAAACGGTGAATCGTTCAAGCAAATTGAAAATTTCAAATTTTCAGATAAATTCCGGATTTGGTAACTGCTTGATTAGGCTGGCTTACTCTTTTGGTCTATGATTTACAGTCATATTTGAAAAGTGAAACGCTGCGTTCATTTAAAATAAAAACAGCGTTTCATTATTAAAAATGAGAGAAGTGCCATGCGCGCTTCATGAACATTATTTTATGCTTGAGATGATACTCAACCTGAATTAAGGACGGATACAATGGATAATGTTGTCGATCGCCAGGTTTTTTATATTTCCGATGGAACCGCTATCACCGCGGAAGTATTAGGCCATGCGGTGATGTCGCAATTTCCGGTCAGCATCAACAGCATTACCCTGCCGTTTGTCGAGAACGAAAGCCGGGCCAAAGCGGTGAAAGAACAGATCGACGCCATCTTTCAGCAAACCGGCGTGCGCCCGCTGGTGTTCTACTCCATCGTGCTGCCCGAAGTCCGCGAGATAATTCTCCAAAGCCAGGGGTTCTGCCAGGATATCGTCCAGGCGCTGGTGGCGCCGCTCCAGCAAGAACTGCGGCTCGACCCGACGCCGGTCGCCCACCGTACCCACGGCCTGAACCCTGCCAATATCATTAAATATGACGCGCGGATCGCGGCGATTGATTACACCCTGGCGCACGACGACGGTATTTCCATGCGCAATCTTGATCAGGCGCAGGTGATCCTGCTTGGCGTCTCGCGCTGCGGCAAAACGCCCACCAGCCTCTATCTCGCGATGCAGTTCGGCATTCGGGCCGCCAACTACCCCTTTATCGCCGACGATATGGATAACCTGAATCTGCCGGCGGCGCTGCGCCCGTTGCAGCATAAGCTGTTTGGCCTGACGATTAACCCGGAGCGGCTGGCGGCGATCCGTGAAGAGCGGCGCGAGAACAGCCGTTACGCCTCGATGCGCCAGTGCCGGATGGAAGTGGCTGAAGTGGAAGCGCTCTACCGGAAGCATCAGATCCGCTATATCAACAGTACGAACTATTCGGTGGAAGAGATTGCCACCAAAATCCTCGACATCATGGGGCTCAATCGCCGCATGTACTGATAAACTAGTACAAAGGTGCAAAAGTCTGTGTTAGGGTAGCGTCACGTGGCCCGGTGAATCTTTTAATAGCCTTGTATTCAGGGCGGATTGGTTTATCGTGATGCCCATCACTTCCGGCGCTGATGCCGATGAAGCAACAGATTTTGAGACACCCATGATTAAAACTGATGAACTCCGTACTGCGCGCATCGACAGCCTGATTACTCCGGCGGAACTCGCAGAACGCTACCCCATGACGCCGGCGGTCGCAGACCATGTGCTTGACGCCCGCCGCCGTATTGAAAAAATCCTTAACGGCGATGACCCACGTCTGCTGGTGATTATCGGCCCCTGCTCAATTCACGACCCGGAAGCGGCGGTGGATTACGCCCGCCGTCTGGCGCGGCTGCGGGAGAAATACGATTCCCGCCTTGAGATCGTGATGCGCACCTACTTTGAGAAGCCGCGCACCGTAGTGGGCTGGAAAGGGCTAATTTCCGACCCGGATCTCAACGGCAGCTACCGCGTCAATCACGGTATCGAACAGGCGCGCCGCCTGTTGCTGGAGGTTAACGCGCTGGGCGTGCCGACCGCCACCGAGTTTCTCGATATGGTGGTCGGGCAGTATATTTCCGATCTCATCAGCTGGGGCGCCATCGGCGCACGCACCACCGAGAGCCAGATCCACCGCGAAATGGCCTCGGCGCTGTCATGCCCGGTGGGCTTTAAAAACGGTACCGACGGCAATACCCGCATCGCGGTGGACGCCATTCGCGCGGCGCGCACCAGCCATATGTTTCTCTCGCCCGACAAACATGGCCGGATGACGATTTACCAGACCAGCGGCAATCCTTACGGCCACATCATTATGCGCGGCGGTAAAACGCCGAACTATCATGCCGCAGCCATTAACGAGGCCTGCGAGGCGCTGCGGGAATTCAACCTGCCGGAGCGGCTGGTGGTGGATTTCAGCCACGGCAATTGCCAGAAGCAGCACCGGCGTCAGCTCGACGTTTGCGATGATATTTGCGAGCAGATCCGCGCGGGCTCAACGGCGCTCGCGGGCGTGATGGTGGAAAGCTTTATCGTGGAAGGCACCCAGAAAATTACGCCCGGCACGCCGCTGACCTACGGCCAGTCGATTACCGATCCGTGCCTCGGCTGGGATGACAGCGAAACGCTGCTGGAACGCCTCGCCCAGGCGGTGGAAAGCCGTCTCTGAATCATCGCTTCTGAATAACGCGTAACAAAAAGGGAAACCCGCGGTTTCCCTTTTTTATATTCTGATATTAAGCCGTTAGCTCGAACAGCTCACTTCCAGATGTTTACCCCAGTCCGGCGGGCGATGAGTGTAATCGTCATCCCGGTCATCGAAAGGATGGCGCAGCGCCTCCAGCAGCCGCGACAGCTCGCTGGCGTCGTCACGCTCCGCCGCCTCAATGGCGCGCTGGGCCAGCCAGTTGCGCAATACCAGCGCCGGGTTGACGGATTTCATCCGTTGCTGGCGCGCGTCATCCTCAACGCCCTCGTCTTCCAGCCGCGCGCGGTAGCGTGCAAACCAGGCGTCAAAGGTGGCGCGGTCGATAAACTCATCGCGCAGCGGCGAGGCAGACGAGCGCTGCTCCGTCTCGCTCAGCATCCGGAAAGTGCGCGTGTAGTCGCTCCCTTCGCGCGCCATCAGCGTAAGCAGCTCGCGCAGATAGTCGTTGTCGCCCTCTTTTTCGACGGTAAAACCGAGCTTAGCGCGCATCTGGCGGCCCCACTCGCGCAGCAACACGGGCTGGTAATCATCCAGCAGCGCATTAAGCCGCTCGGCCGGAATAATCGGCGAGAGCGCCTGCGCCAGACGTTGCAGGTTCCACAAGCCGACGCCCGGCTGGTTGTCGAACGCGTAACGCCCCTGGTAGTCCGTATGGTTGCAGATAAAGCCCGGCTGATAGTCGTCAAGAAAGCCGTAAGGGCCATAATCCATCGTCAGCCCGAGGATCGACATGTTATCGGTGTTCATCACGCCGTGCGCGAAACCCACGCACTGCCAGCTCGCCATCAGATGCGCGGTGCGCCTCACTACCTCGCCGAACCAGAGCGCGAAACGATCTTCCTCCTGCGCCAGGTGCGCGAAGTGATGCTCAATAACGTACTGCGCCAGCTCACGCACGCTTTCCGGCTCACGACGGTAGTAAAAGTGTTCGAAATGGCCGAAACGCACGTGGCTTTCGGCGATGCGCATTAGCATCGCGCCGCGCTCGGTGGTTTCGCGTCGCACCGGGGTATCGCTGGTGACGATACTGAGCGCGCGGGTCGTGGGAATGCCCAGCCCGTGCATCGCTTCCGAGGCGAGAAATTCGCGCACCGTGGAGCGCAGCACCGCGCGGCCGTCGCCCATTCGCGAATAGGGCGTGAGGCCCGCGCCTTTCAGATGCCAGTCCAGCTTGCGGCCGTCGCTGAGTTGCTGCTCGCCGAGCAGAATACCGCGCCCGTCGCCGAGCTGGCCGGCCCAGACGCCAAACTGATGGCCGCTGTAGACCTGCGCCAGCGGCGCCATGCCCGGCAGCAGCGTTTCGCCGCCCCAGACGCCGGCCGGGCCCTGATAGTCAAACAGCGTTTGCGGAAGCTCCAGCGCCTGCGCCAGCGGCGCGTTATGAAAGAACAGACGGCTGTTGTTCAGCGGCGTGGGCGTTAATTCAGTATAAAAACCTGGCAGTTCATCGCGCCAGGTGGCGGTAAAACGGGGATGTTGGCTCATGGCTCCTCCTGCGCTAAGTGTAGTGCGTTATGGAGGCGTTAAACACGGTGCAGGTTTAAGGTTATTGCGCCATGGCAAGCGTCAGAACGAGGGTTTCGCCATCCATCGCGGGCCACAAGGTGCCCTGCGCGCCATTGAAGCCGAGGCGGCGCGCCTCGTCCAGTGCCTCGTCGTTATCGACAGCAGGCAGGATCAGCGTCTGGCAGCAGGGCCCGACCTGATTCGCAATCGCATACATAAAAGGTTCAAACATCCCGCCCGCGCGCCGTTTTTGCACAAACGTTTTATCCAGCGCCACGCGACGGAACAAGCCGTCGAAAATCGCTCGCCCTGTGGCGGCCCCGGCGCCAAAGTTACACAGCATTAATGGAAAATAACGCGACAGCGAGAACATCGTTTTATTTTCTTTACCTTTATTAAGTTCAGGAAAATTCTCATTAATACCTAACTCAAGAAACGGTAATTGCGCGAGCCGTGCCCGTAATGTCGGGCTGGATAAAATAGCGTTGGCTATCTTATGATCAATGTTTACGACGGCGAAAAGAGAATTTTTTATAAATGCCTCGCGCCACTTTTCAATCAAACTTATTTTTTCGTAAAAAAGCATTAATCTTTCTTCAGGATTAATTCGCGGGATAATGAATTCCGTCGGAAAGCGAACCTGTGCGTTCAGGCTGGTGAAATGGGCAATAACTTCCATGCCCAACGGCCCCCCGGAGGTATGGGCGATCGGGGCGAACAGCAGATAAGACTGATACCGTGTATCGAGCGAAACAATCATATTGTCTGCCCTGCGCGTTATTAATAGGAACCCGCTATACTGGATTAAGTCACCACTACGTGCAACCAGGTTGATTCTGTTAAACTATTTATCCTGCCGTTTCGGCACCAATTTCAGATTACTCCTTACAGAAAGAGCTTATCCTGGTATTTCATTTGATACCAGCTTTAGTCAGATCCTTTACAGAATCACGCTCCATCATTTTTGGCGTGAATATTTGCTGTTCAGTTTCTTCTTCCAGTAATTTTCTCGCACCGAAACGCGCCATTTCCGTAATGGGAAAGTGAACGCTGGTAAGACGTGGGCGAACAAAATCGGCGCGCTCACCGCTGTCATAACAGATACAAGAAATATCGTGCGGGATCCGTAAGCCTTTTTCATTAATCGCGAGCATCGCGCCCACGGCCATCTCTTCATTGCAGCAGTAAATGGCGGTGGGAAGCGCGCGCGCCAGCAGCGCCTGCATTTGCAGGTAGCCGCCCTGTAGCGAGTAATCCGCCTCCAGACAGGCCACCGGGGTAAGATCTGCCGCCTGCATGGCGTCGAGAAAGCCCTGTAGCCGCAAACGGCTGGAGGAGCGCGACAGCGGGCCGTGAAGACAGGCAATCGCCGTGTGGCCGCGCGTCAGAAAATAACGGGTGGCAAGCGTACTGGCGCCGCGATGATCAAACGTGACGCAGCGTGATTCCAGCCCCGGCACGTCGCGGTCCAGCACGATAAAGCGCCGCCCCGCCGCCGCCATTTCGCGCAGCGCGTCGTCTTTCAGCATACGGATATGCAACAGCAGGCCATCGCAGCGCAAATTGTAAAGCTGGCTGATGGCGTCACGTTCGTTTTGCGCGCTGTCACGCCCCTGCGTCACCAGCAGTTGTTTGCCGTGGCGCTGCGCTTCACTCTGTACGGTATCCATCAGCGCGCCGAAAAAGCCGCCGCGATAAGAGGTGGTGACGAGTCCAAGGGTATGGCTCTGACTGGAGGCCAGCGCACGCGCCGCCGGATTAGGCGAGTACCCGAGCGTCTGAATCGCCGCTTCGACGCGCGCGCGGGTTTGTGATTTGACTTTACTGTCGCCATTTACCACACGGGAAACCGTAGCGCGGGACACGCCCGCATGGGCGGCGACATCTTCCAGAGTAACCATCAGGCGATCCCTTTCATCTGCGAGACCACCTGATAGTACCCGAAATTTTCGCGCCGGGTGAGCTTATCCCCGGAATTGCGGCAGGTAGTCGCGGTTGAGCGTCAGCACCTCACCCAGCAGCGATTCGGCAAGCACCGCGTCGCCCACCAGCGGATTAGTTATCAGCGCCAGCAAGCCGCTACCACGGCAGCCCTCCACCGCCGCCTGAATGGTGAGCCGCTCATACGTTTTCACCTGCACCGTTAAGGCATGCATCGCAGGTGGCAGCGCGCCGAACACCAGCGGATGCGCGCCCTGCGCGTCCACCACGCAGTTAGTTTCTACCACGGCGTCGTCCGGCAGCCCGTGAATAGCCCCGCGGTTGGCGGTATTGACCACAAGCGTCGCGCCGCGATTGTTATGAATGGCGTCGATAAGCTCCAGCGCCACCTGCGAATAGAACGCGCCGCCGCGAAAACTGAGCTGCTCAGGCTTCTGCGCCAGGTGCGGATCTTTATAGAGCTCGAAGAGTTCCCGCTCAACGGCCATTACCTGTTCGGCGCGGGTGCCGCGCCCGCGTGCCGCCTCCACTTCTTCTTCCAGCATCTGGCGGCTTAAGTAGAAATAGCGATGGTACGGGCACGGGATGGCGCCGAGCGCGCGCAGCAGCGGCGCAGGCCACGGGGCCTCCTGAATGTTGTTCATCGTGAGCGTCGCCCCGTCGCACAGCTTATCGAGCACCTCCTGCGTGCGGTCTTCGCCGCGCACCGTCACCTGGTGCACCCACACCATATGGTTGAGCCCTGCAAACCGCAGCGCGACCTCCTGCGACGGCGCGCCGAGCATGGCGGCAATCATATGGTGCATGGTGACGGGCACATTACACAGGCCGATAATTTTCGCCCGGCTGTAGCGCTGCACCGCCTCGGTGACAATCGCCGCCGGGTTGGTGAAGTTAATTATCCAGGCGTCCGGCGCCAGCGCCTCCACCTTGCGGGCGATATCAAGCAACACCGGAATGGTGCGCAGCGCTTTGGCAAACCCGCCGACGCCGGTAGTCTCCTGGCCTATCAGCCCATATTTCAGTCCGAGCCGCTCGTCGGCGGCGCGCGCCGG
This sequence comes from Cronobacter turicensis, assembly GCF_041222865.1. Classification (NCBI taxonomy): domain Bacteria; kingdom Pseudomonadati; phylum Pseudomonadota; class Gammaproteobacteria; order Enterobacterales; family Enterobacteriaceae; genus Cronobacter; species Cronobacter turicensis. Next base: position 2,434,659 of record NZ_CP165997.1, read on the forward strand.
GAGCTGGCCCACGCGCAGCTGCGTGAGCACGAACTGCGCCCCGCGAATCGCCTCATCGGGCATGAAATGCACCGTTACGCGTACGTGCGTCAGGCCGTTTTTGTCGAGCATCCGGCGCGTCAGTCCTGCGATGATCTCTACTTTCTCGCGCCCCGGTTCGACATCCACCAGCGCGAGTTCATGCAGCGCGATGCTTTCTTTGCGGGCGATAAGCCCTTCCACCAGCTCCGGCGTATAGCTGCTGCCGCCGCCGATGATGGCGATTTTGATAGCCTGTTCAGTCATGAGGTTCTCCCGTTGGTCTGCGCCGGAGCGGTAACGGCGTCGCCTTCACGCGCCTGCTCCTGGCCGATCAGTTGTTTTTCATACACTTTAAAAAAGGGGTACCAGAGCAGTCCGTCAACCGCCAGCAAAACCACCACCAGCAGCGCGGCGCGCATATCCCAGGCGGCTGAGATCATGGCGCCAAGCGGCGCGGGCGCAGTCCAGGGGGCCATCGCCACCATTTTCTGCACCAGATCCATCTCCAGCGCTGCCCAGGCCAGCACGGCGTTGACCAGCGGCACCAGCAGCAGCGGCACAAACAGCGTCGGGTTCATCACCACGGGCGACCCGAACAGCAGCGGCTCGTTAATGTTAAAGAGCGCGGGCGCCAGGCTGAGCCGCCCGATTGTTTTCAGATGCGCTGAGCGGCTGCGCAGGTACAGCAGCGCCAGCACCAGCGTCGAGCCGGAGCCGCCAATACACACATAGAATGCCCAGAACGGGGCCGTGAGGATCTGCGTAGCTGGCGCGCCCTGGGCTATCAGCGCCGCGTTGGCCGCGATATTCGCCATGAACAGCGGATTCAGTAACCCTTGCACCAGGTTGTCGCCGTGGATACCGGCAAACCACAGCAGATTCGCCAGCAGTACGCAGAGCAAAATCGCAGGCAGGCTGTCGCCTGCGGCGATCACCGGCTGGAAAAGCTGCATGACCGCCGCCGGGATAAGCATCTGGAATTCGCTTTGCATCACGAGGCTCAGTGGATAGACGGTCAGCAGAATGCCGGTCATCGGCAACAGCAGATCAAACGAGCGCGCGATAGCGGGCGGCACCTGTTCCGGCAGGCGCAGCGTGATGCCATATTTTTTTAGAAGCCGCGTCAGCTCAACCGACCAGATAGCGCATAACAGCGCGGTAAACACGCCCTGCCCGCCGAGAAAATCAAGCGACAGTTTGTTATCCACCTGCGGCGCGGCGGCAAGCAAAAAAGCGGTCATAGACAAGAGCCCGGCCGTCAGCCCGTCCAGCTGGTACGATTTCGCCAGGCTATACGCCGTTCCGATGGAGACAAAAAGGCTCATCAACCCGATCGTCATAAAAAATGGCATGGTGATGGTGTTCCAGTGCGCTTTGGCAAAGCCGAGCCAGAGCCTGCCGAACGCGGAAGTCGTCGCCTGATCAAACGGCGGATTGGCGATGATAAGCATGATGCTGCCGATAATGAGAAACGGCATGGCGCAGATGAAACCATCGCGAATAGCGATGATATGCCGCTGGGTACCGATGCGTCCGGCAAGCGGCGCGATATGGCGCTCGACCAGCGCCATTAATCCGGAATAGAGACTCATGGTGCACCCCGTGTTGCGTGATACATGCGAAATCCCCCGTTGCGTGACGTTAAAATGAGAGCGCTCTCAATACAGATTTACTGTAGCTCAGACGGCACACGCCCTTTGTGAGAGCGCTCTCATTATGTTTAAAAAAACGACAAAATAAAGGATAAGAAGAGAAACCCGCCGCGGACGCAGCGGGCGAAAACTAGATACGGCGCGCCTGCCAGAACTTCTTGCGCCAGTAGACGTTATCTAAAGAAGAGCGCATCACGCCGCGGCTGGTGGAGGCGTGGATAAACTGGTTATCAGTGTCGTAGATACCGACATGGAGACCGTTTTGCCCGGAGCCGGTTTTAAAAAAGACCAAATCGCCCGGCAACAGATCGTCTTTATCGATTTCGGTGCCGATCTCCGCCTGCTGGCGGGTTTCGCGCGGTAGCCTCAGCGAGAAGCGGTCGCGGAAGGTCATCATCACGAAGCCGGAGCAGTCTACCCCGCCGCGGCTCATGCCGCCGTAGCGGTAAGGCGTGCCGTACCAGTGGTTAAGCTGGTCGTTGAGTTCGGCAATCACGGTGATGGAGTCGGAAAGGCGTGCGTTCGGCGGCGGCGCGCGGTGGGAGCTACATCCCGCCAGCAGCAGCGTCGCAACAAGAAAGATCCATAGCCGCATTTTTCAGGCAAATCCTCTGGCCTTATGATTTTTCGCTAATGTAGCCGCCAGCGCGTCTGCTGGCAAGATGGTCGCGCTCAGAGCGCATTGATAAGCACACTGTGGCCGTCCACCTGAAGACGGCGAAACGGCAGGCCGTAAGCCTCGCCGAGCCGCGATGGCGTCATCACCTCGTCGCGCGCGCCCTGCGCGAGCATTTTGCCATCGCGCAGCAGCCAGACGCGGTGGGCGTGGCGCAGCGTATGGTTGAGATCGTGACTGCTCATCACCACCGCAATGCCCGCCTGCGGCAGCGTCAACAACAGCCGGTCGAGCGCGGCCTGCTGCGCGACGTCCAGACTGTTCATCGGTTCGTCCAGAATCAGCAGCCTGCCGTGGGCATGATTGCGCGGATGGACTTGCAGGATAACGGCGGCAAGGCGCACGCGCTGCCACTCGCCGCCGGAAAGCGCGTTAACCGGACGCGTCAATTTGTCGTCGAGCATCAGGCTGTGCGCCACCTCCTCCAGCGCGGCTGCGCACTGCGCCCCGCCGTGCAGCGTCAGGTAGTGCCACACCGGCATGGCGAATGGCGGCGTCTGCTGCTGGGCAAGATAGGCGCGCTGGCGCGACAGCGTTGCCGTATTCAGTAACGCCATCGGTGTGCCGTTAAAGAGGATCTCGCCTGCGCCTTCAGTCAACCCCGCCATACGATGCAACAGCGTACTTTTGCCCGCCCCGTTGGGGCCGACCAGATGGACGATATCGCCCGCCTCAAGCGTCGCGCTGAGCGGCCCAAGGCGGGTGCCCACTGCGACGTCACGCAGTTGCATCAAAGGCGTCATTACTTCGCCAGCGCCAGCTTAATGGCTTCCATCACAATCGGATCTTCCGGCGTCATATCCGGCGAAAAACGCTGGATCACATGCCCGTCGCGGCCGACCAGGAATTTTTCGAAATTCCACAGGATGTCATCCGGGTAGAGCGGCGCGCGGCCTTTGCTCGCCATACGCTCATAGAAACCGCTCTGCTCCGGCGCGACGGCTTTCGGCGCGGCGGCAATCAGCTTCTGATACAGCGGATGGCGGTTGTCGCCGTTGACGTCGACTTTGCTGAACATCGGGAAGGTCACGCCGTAGGTGGTGCTGCAGAAGGTTTTGATCTCGTCTTCGCTGCCCGGCTCCTGGCCCAGGAACTGGTTGCAGGGGAAGCCCAGCACGCGGAACCCTGACGGCTCCCAGGCTTTATGAATATTTTCCAGCTGCTCATACTGCGGGGTCAGCCCGCATTTAGAGGCGACGTTGACGATCAGGAGGACTTTGCCTTTGTACTGCTCAAGCGAAATGGTTTCACCGTCAATGGTGGTCACTTCGGTATTCAGAATGTCGTGTTGCATAGCTTCCCCTTAAGAATGGTGTGATGGAACTAGCGTCCAGCCTTTAATAATAGCCAGATAAATACCGGCGCGCCCAGGGTGGCGGTAACCACGCCAATCGGCAGCTCTGCGGCCGCAAGCGTCAGGCGGGCGATAATGTCGGCCGCCAGCAGTACGCCGCCGCCTGCGAGCATCGCGGCGGGTAGCAACGCGCGGTTGTCGGCAATGCCGCACAGACGCAGCATATGCGGCACGACAAGGCCGACAAAACCAATCGCGCCCGCCAGCGCCACGCTGACGCCCGCGAGCCAGCCCGTCGCGATAACCAACACGTTGCGCCACAGCCAGACCGGTAGACCGAGCTGGCGCGCAGAGATCTCGCCAAGCGCCAGCATATTGAGCGCCCTCGCCTGCATCCCGCCCCAGACCAGCGGCGGAAGCAGCGCCAGCATCAGCCAGTCCTGCTGCCAGTCGACGCCGCTGAAACCGCCCATCATCCAGTACATTAACTGGCGCAAATCGAGACTGGTGGAAAAGTAGACGGCCCAGGTCATCAGCGCGCTACAGACGATGCCGAGCGCGACGCCCGCCAGCAGCAAACGGCTGGTGGAAAGATGACGCCTCGCGAAGTGTAGCAGGATAAGCGTGGCGATAAGCGCGCCCGCGATAGCGCATAGCCCGAGCGCCCAGCCAGGCAGCGCGCCGCCGCCCAGCATGACCGCGGCCACCAGTCCCACGCCCGCGCCGTTAGAGACGCCAAGCAGGCCGGGTTCGGCGAGCGGGTTTTCAAACAGCGCCTGCATCATGGCGCCGCACAGCGCCAGCGCGGCGCCCACCAGCACGACGGCGATCGTTCGCGGGAGCCGGATTTGCCAGACGAAGAGTTTTCCTGCGTCGCCTGACCACGCCGTCGGCCAGAGCCAGACGTCGCCTGCGCACAGGCTCACCATTACTGCCAGCAGCAGCGCCAGCGAAAGGCCCATCAACACGCGTCGCTCGCGGCGGCGTTGGCTATGGATGCAGAGGGAAAGTGAGGCCAGTTGAGATTTCATGCCTTTGATTTTACGGCTCGCTTTACGCAGGGCAAAGAAAAAAGGCCGCAGGATGCGGCCTTTTTGGTCAGGTCAGATTAACTTTCTTTCGGCGAAGCGTTCTCTACGCGACTTTTCAATTTCTGCCCCGGGCGGAAGGTAACCACACGGCGAGCCGTAATGGGAATATCTTCACCGGTTTTCGGGTTGCGTCCGGGACGTTGGTTCTTATCACGCAGGTCAAAATTACCGAAACCGGAGAGTTTTACCTGCTCGCCATTTTCCAGAGCGCGACGGATCTCTTCGAAAAACAGCTCTACCAGTTCTTTGGCATCCCGCTTGCTAAGCCCAAGCTTATCAAACAGATATTCTGACATTTCAGCTTTTGTAAGCGCCATAGGTTCAATCCCTCAATGATGCCTGGAATCGCTCTTTTAGTGCCGTTACACATTTCGCAACAGTAGCGGCAATCTCGTCTTCTTCGAGTGTACGGCCGGTATCCTGAAGGATCAGGCTGATGGCAAGGCTCTTATAACCCTCCGCAACACCCTTACCGCGGTACACGTCAAATAAGTTTACGCCAACTACCTGATTTGCGCCAACTTTCTTACACTCGGCCAAAATATCTGCTGCCGGTACGTTTTCAGACACCACAACGGCGATGTCGCGGCGGTTCGCCGGGAAGCGGGAAACCTCCTGCGCCTGCGGTAAAGCACGTTCAGAAACCTTGCTCCAGAGCAGCTCAAACACCAGCGTGCGGCCATTGAGGTCAAGCTTACGCTCAAGCTCCGGATGCACAACGCCAATAAAACCAATGCGTTCGCCTTTTAAATAAATGGCAGCACTTTGGCCAGGATGCAAGGCCGGATTAGCTTCAGCGCGGAACTCAATTTCAGATAATTTACCGGTAAGTTCCAGAACCGACTCCAGCGTCCCTTTCAAATCGTAGAAGTCAACGCCGCCTTTCGCCAGATCCCAGTGCTCTTCATAACGGTTGCCGCACAGCGCGCCAGCCAGCATAAGATCCTGGCGAATCCCGAGGTCTGCCTGCGTATCAGGCACAAAGCGCAGGCCCGCTTCAAAGATACGAACACGGCTCTGCTGGCGATTCTGGTTGTACACGACCGTAGTAAGCAAGCCCGTCAGGAGCGACAGACGCATCGCCGACATTTCGCTGGAGATAGGGCTTGGCAGGATCAGCGCTTCTTCACCCGGATGCAGCAGCTGCTGCACTTTCGGATCGACGAAGCTGTAAGTGATCACTTCCTGGAAGCCATGATCGTTCAGCAGCATTTTCACGCGCTTAAGCGACAGTTCCGCTTCGCGGTGGGTGCCCATAACCAGCGAGGCCTGCACCGGCTCGTTCGGAATATTGTCGTAGCCGTAAACGCGGGCCACTTCTTCCACCAAATCTTCTTCAATCGCAATGTCAAAACGCCATGACGGCGCTATGGCCTGCCATTCGTCCTGCCCTGCTGTGACGTCGCAACCGAGACGCGTGAGGATATCAGTAACCTGCGCATCCGCGATGTGATGGCCAATCAGGCGATCGAGTTTGCTGCGACGCAGCGTGATGGTTTCGCGCGTCGGCAGGTGGGTTTCGCGGGTGACATCGATAACCGGGCCCGCTTCGCCGCCGCAAATATCGAGCAGCAGGCGCGTGGCGCGCTCCATCGCCTTGTACTGCAACTGCGGGTCAACGCCGCGCTCATAACGGTGAGACGCGTCGGTATGCAGGCCATGACGGCGCGCGCGGCCGGTGATGGCGAGCGGCGCGAAGAACGCGCATTCCAGCAGGACATTACGGGTTTCGCCGTTTACACCGGAGTGCTCGCCGCCGAAAATACCGCCCATCGCCAGCGCCTTGTTGTGATCGGCAATGACCAGGGTATCCGCATTCAGGGTCGCCTCGTTGCCATCCAGCAGCGTCAGCGTTTCGCCCTCTTTCGCCATACGCACCACGATGCCGCCGTCGATACGGTCGAGATCGAACGCATGCATTGGCTGGCCCAGTTCGAGCAGCACGTAGTTGGTCACGTCAACCACGGCATCGATAGAGCGGATGCCGCAACGGCGCAGTTTTTCACGCATCCACAGCGGCGTCGGCGCGGTCACATCAATGCCTTTCACGACGCGGCCCAGATAACGCGGGCAGGCGTCTGCGGCATCGACCTGAATCGGCAGCGTATCGTTGATGGTGGCCGCGACCGGCGCGATGTCCGGCGCATTCAGCGGCTCGGCGTTGAGCACCGCGACATCGCGCGCCACACCGATAATACCGAGACAGTCGGCGCGGTTCGGCGTTACGCTGATTTCAATGGTGTTATCGTCAAGCTTCAGATATTCGCGGATATCAGCGCCAATCGGCGCGTCTGCCGGCAGTTCGATAATGCCGTTATGATCGTCGGAAATGCCGAGTTCGGAGAACGAGCAGAGCATCCCTTCGGACGGCTCGCCACGCAGTTTCGCCGCTTTGATTTTAAAATCGCCCGGCAGTACCGCGCCCACGGTCGCCACGGCCACTTTCAGGCCCTGGCGGCAGTTCGGCGCGCCGCAGACGATATCCAGCAGACGATCGCCGCCGACGTTCACTTTCGTGACGCGCAGTTTGTCGGCATTCGGATGCTGGCCGCATTCAACCACTTCACCGACGACCACGCCGTGAAACGCGCCCGCAACCGGCTCCACGCCGTCCACTTCCAGGCCCGCCATGGTGATTTGATTCGCCAGCGCCTCGCTGTCGAGGGCCGGATTAACCCACTCGCGTAACCACAGTTCGCTAAATTTCATTGTCCTGTCCTGCCCTTATTTAAACTGTTTGAGGAAACGCAGATCGTTTTCGAAGAAAGCGCGCAGATCGGTCACGCCGTAGCGCAGCATGGTGAGACGCTCCATGCCCATCCCGAATGCGAAGCCGGAATAAACTTCCGGATCGATGCCGACATTACGCAGCACGTTCGGATGCACCATGCCGCAGCCCAGCACTTCCAGCCACTTGCCGTTTTTGCCCATGACGTCCACTTCTGCGGACGGCTCGGTAAACGGGAAGTAGGACGGACGGAAACGAATCTGCAAATCTTCTTCAAAGAAGTTACGCAGGAAGTCATGCAGCGTACCTTTGAGGTTGGTAAAGCTGATATTGGTATCGACGATCAGCCCTTCCATCTGATGGAACATCGGGGTGTGAGTCTGATCGTAGTCGTTACGATACACGCGGCCCGGCGCGATGATGCGGATCGGCGGCTGCTGGTTTTTCATGGTGCGGATCTGCACGCCGGAAGTCTGAGTACGCAGCAGACGCGTGGCGTCGAACCAGAAGGTGTCGTGGTCCGCACGCGCCGGGTGATGCCCCGGAATGTTCAGCGCGTCGAAGTTGTGGTAGTCATCTTCAATTTCCGGGCCCGTCGCCACGGTAAAACCAAGCTTGCCGAAAAAGGTTTCGATACGGTCGATGGTACGGGTGACCGGATGCAGGCCGCCATTCTCAATGCGACGGCCCGGGAGCGAAACGTCAATCGTTTCTTCCGCCAGACGTGCGTTCAGCGCAGCGCTTTCCAGTTCATTTTTACGCGCGTTCAGGGCTTGCTGAACCTGCTCTTTGGCTTCGTTGATAACAGCGCCCGCGGCCGGGCGCTCTTCCGGCGGCAGCTCACGCAGGGTGGTCATCTGAAGGGTCAGATGCCCTTTTTTCCCTAAATATTCGACGCGTACGTTATCTAACGCGGCAACATCCTGGGCGCTGGTTATGGCCGCCTTTGCACTGGCAACCAGATCTGCGAGATGTGGCATGGTTTTCCTCGTTATTCGGCGCTTGCGCCGGTTTGTTGAACTCTGTCTTGTTATTCTTCTGTTTCAGGTGACACGCCTGGCGCCAGCGTAAGCCGACTGCGCGTTGTGTCGCCTGCCACTTGAAACAGACCCATAAATGGCAGATATAAAAAAAGCCTCCTGATGGAGGCTTCTGGCGTTGATTTTCCGTTTCTTTTCTTACGCGCAAAGCCCCTCTGATTCAGGCGCTAAAGTAAAAAAAGAAGCGGAAAATGGCAGCGTTCATGCTTGCGTTACCTTGACTGGCTTAATGACGGATTACCCTATTGAAAGGCCCGCCAGTAAAAATGTCAACAGATTGATATGGCAGAAATTAAAAGAGGGAGACAAGCTCCCTCTTTCAACTGGCTTACGCCAGAGCTGCTTTCGCTTTTTCAACCAGGGCAGAGAATGCCACTTTGTCGAATACGGCGATGTCAGCCAGAATCTTACGGTCGATTTCAACAGAGGCTTTTTTCAGGCCGTTGATGAATTTGCTGTAAGAAATACCGTTCTGACGTGCTGCTGCGTTGATACGTGCAATCCACAGCTGACGGAACTGACGCTTTTTCTGACGACGGTCACGATAAGCGTACTGACCTGCTTTGATAACAGCCTGGAAGGCAACGCGGTATACGCGAGAACGCGCACCGTAGTAGCCTTTAGCTTGTTTCAAAATTTTCTTATGACGTGCACGTGCCATCACACCACGTTTTACGCGAGCCATAGTGCTCTCCTGTTTCTATTCTGTAAAAAAGTTAAAAGTTAAACGGCTTATGCGTACGGAAGGCACGCGATTACCAGACCCAGATCGCCTTTGGAAACCATGGCTTTCGGGCGCAGGTGACGTTTACGCTTAGTCGCTTTTTTGGTCAGAATATGACGCAGGTTAGCGTGCTTATGCTTAAAACCACCTTTACCGGTTTTTTTGAAGCGCTTAGCAGCACCGCGTACGGTCTTAATTTTTGGCATTTTAATTACATCCACTTCGCATTGTTAATTAAACGAAACGTAGGCGAACAAAACCTGTGAAGCCCAAAGGCTCCACAGACAATGCTACTTGAAGGCCTTACTGTTTCTTCTTAGGAGCGAGCACCATAATCATCTGGCGGCCTTCGATCTTCGTAGGGAAGGATTCGACTACTGCCAGTTCTTGCAAATCTTCTTTCACGCGGTTAAGCACTTCCATACCGATTTGCTGGTGGGCCATCTCACGACCGCGGAAGCGGAGCGTGATCTTGGCCTTATCGCCTTCTTCAAGAAAGCGAATCAGGCTGCGGAGTTTTACCTGATAGTCGCCTTCATCTGTACCAGGACGGAATTTAATTTCCTTAACCTGGATAACTTTTTGCTTCTTCTTCTGTTCCTTAGAAGACTTACTCTTTTCATAAAGGAACTTGCCGTAGTCCATGATGCGACAAACTGGCGGCTCGGCGTTAGGGCTGATCTCAACTAAATCTACTCCAGCTTCTTCAGCCTTTTCGATAGCTTCTCTCAGACTCACAATCCCCAGCTGCTCGCCTTCCAGACCTGTTAAGCGAACTTCCTGGGCGCGAATCTCGCCATTGATACGATTCGGACGTGCCGTTTGAACTCGTTTTCCGCCTTTAATACCTTATTCCTCCAGTTGTTGAAGACTGCGGCTGCGAATCTCTTGCTGCAGCTTTTCGATTACGTCGTTGACGTCCAGGCTACCGAGGTCTTTACCACGGCGGGTACGAACGGCCACTTTGCCTGCTTCGACCTCTTTATCGCCACAAACCAACATGTATGGGACACGACGTAATGTATGCTCGCGGATTTTAAAGCCAATCTTCTCGTTTCTCAAGTCTGCTTTTACACGAATGCCAGCATTTTGTAGTTTACGGGTCAATTCGTTAACATATTCAGACTGCGAATCGGTGATATTCATCACCACGACCTGTACCGGAGCAAGCCATGTCGGGAAGAACCCGGCGAACTCTTCGGTCAGGATACCGATAAAACGTTCCATTGAGCCCAGAATCGCGCGGTGAATCATCACCGGCACCTGACGCTCGTTGTTTTCGCCCACATAAGACGCGCTCAGACGCGCCGGGAGCGAGAAGTCGAGCTGAACGGTACCACACTGCCATGCGCGATCGAGGCAGTCATAGAGCGTAAACTCAATTTTCGGGCCATAAAACGCGCCCTCACCCGGCTGATACTCAAACGGGATATTGTTCTCTTCCAGCGCAACGGCCAGGTCGGCTTCTGCGCGGTCCCACATTTCGTCCGTACCGATGCGTTTTTCCGGACGTGTGGAGAGCTTAACCACGATTTTTTCAAAGCCGAAGGTGCTGTACATGTCATAAACCATGCGAATACAGCTGTTCACTTCGTCGCGCACCTGCTCTTCTGTACAGAAGACATGGGCATCATCCTGAGTGAATCCGCGTACGCGCATCAGGCCGTGCAACGCGCCCGAAGGCTCGTTACGGTGACAGCTACCGAACTCCGCCATACGCAATGGCAGGTCGCGGTATGATTTTAGACCCTGATTAAAGATTTGCACGTGCCCCGGGCAGTTCATCGGCTTGATGCAGTATTCACGGTTCTCGGAAGAGGTTGTGAACATCGCGTCTTTATAGTTATCCCAGTGGCCGGTTTTTTCCCACAGCACGCGGTCCATCATAAACGGACCTTTAACTTCCTGGTACTGGTACTCTTTCAGCTTGGAGCGAACAAACGTTTCCAGTTCGCGGAAAATCGTCCAGCCGTCATTATGCCAGAACACCATACCCGGCGCTTCTTCCTGCATATGATACAGGTCGAGCTGCTTGCCGATTTTGCGGTGATCGCGCTTAGCGGCTTCTTCCAGACGCTGCAGGTACGCATTCAGGGCTTTCTTATCCGCCCAGGCAGTACCGTAGATACGCTGCAGCATTTTATTGCTGCTGTCGCCGCGCCAGTAAGCGCCTGCGGTTTTCATCAGCTTAAAGTGATGGCAGAAGCGCATATTCGGCACGTGCGGGCCGCGGCACATATCCACGTATTCTTCGTGATGATACAGGCCTGGCTTATCGTCACGGGCGATATTTTCATCAAGAATAGCGACTTTGTAGCTCTCACCGCGATTCACAAACGTTTCGCGGGCTTCCTGCCAGCTCACTTTTTTCTTGATGACGTCGTAATTGGTCTCCGCCAGCTCGTGCATACGCTTTTCGAGGGCGTCGATATCTTCCTGAGTCAGGGTATGGTCGAGATCGACATCGTAATAGAAGCCGTTGTCGATAACCGGGCCAATCGCCATTTTGGTATGCGGCCACAGCTGTTTAATCGCATGACCCAGCAGGTGCGCGCAGGAGTGACGGATGATTTCCAGACCGTCTTCATCTTTCGCGGTAATAATCGCGAGCTGAGCGTCCTGTTCGATAGGGTCGTTGGCATCTACCAGCTCACCATTCACACGGCCTGCGATACAGGCTTTCGCGAGACCCGGACCGATATCCAGGGCAACATCCATGGGGCTGACTGCATGGTCGTAATGGCGTTGACTGCCATCAGGAAGCGTAATAACAGGCATTATAAATCCTTATTCACAGTGGTGACCCACACGCAAGATCACATATGATAATTAAGTTTGACGGGTTTTAGTAAGCGCCACACCATCTGACCAACTATTGCCAAATTGGTACGCGCTTTGGCATACAACTGAAAATCGCTCTGCGTTTTCACGTTTGTATATGAGTACTTTAACATCTTTGGCCTTGCGGTTGTACCTGTTCGTCATTTAACGCCAGAAGCACGGCACCTGTTTCAGCAAACGCCTCGCCCTTATTTCCCGTTTCATTAGAACCGCCGCCCTTACCGTGTTACGCCTGGCAGTCAGATACCGCCTGGTTCTGGTGGGTGAACTTTTCTTAACAATAGCAAAAATTTAAACTCTGGAACTCATTTGCCGGCATCGTTTAAACAGGAACATTACGCCATGGCTCTGGAACCCGAAATCGCAGGTCTTGTTGATGAGTTTATCGCCGCAGGCCGCCCTTCACCGCGCAATCAAACCATGGAAGAGCGTCGCGCGGGTTATATCGCAAGCACCGTTCTCGCAGGCGCCCCTGAGACACGCGTGAATATTAACGATGTGATGATTGACGCTGTCCCGTTACGCATTTTCTCGCCCCTTAACGCCGAAAAATCGCTGCCTGCGATTATCTATTATCACGGCGGCTGTTTTGTGAGCGGCGGCTTTTCAACGCACGAGAATCAGCTACGCCAGCTTGCGTTTCTGAGCGGCTGTCGTGTGATTGCGGTGCAATACCGTTTAGCGCCAGAACATACCTACCCTGCCGCACATGATGACGCCGAACATGCCGCGCATCTTATCTGGCGAGACGCAGAAACGCTGGGCGTTGAACGCAGTCACATCACGTTTATGGGCGACAGCGCAGGCGGGCATCTGGCGCTGATAACCGCCCTGCGATTAAAAAATAGCGGCGCAGAGTTACCCAGGCAACTGGTGCTTATTTACCCGATGCTGGATGCCACGGCATCATCTGAAAGTTATACCGTGAACGGCAGCGATTATGTGCTGACGAGCGACGCGTTTCTGAGCGGTTTTGAAGCCTATCTTGCGGATACTGACGTCACGCATCCTGAAGCCAGCCCCTTATTTCGCGATGATTTTGCGGGGTTGCCGCCGGTACATATCATCACAGCGGAATATGACCCGCTGCGCGATGAAGGCGAAGCGCTGTTTGCCCGTATGACGCAGCAAGGCGTGAGCTGTACGGCGCAACGCTATCTGGGCGTTATTCACGGTTTCTTTCAGCTTGGCGGCATCAGCCAGACTGCGCGGAAGGTGATGCAGGATATTTGCGCCTCGATTCGTTCAGGAAATACGCGTTGAAGCGTTGATATCACCTGAGCGTTCGGGAAAGAATAATTAATCCCGAATGCTCATCGAATCCATTTTTTCTGTAGAAGAAATCAGAAGGATAATCTTTATGGGTGTTAAGGATTATCGCATTAAGCCCTTCGGTTAAGGATTGTTCAGCGATAAAATTCATCAGCTCTGAACCTACTCCCCTTCCCTGATATGCAGGCTCGACGAAGAACTCATCAATATAGTACTCAACCCCACCCGGCCACGGTTTCTTAAAACCGATACTGACGGCCACCATCCTATCGTCGTGCCAGGCGATATAGCCCCTGAAAAAATTATTCTTCAGATGCGCTTTGATGAAATTTATGATCAGCTCCAGCTCGCTCGTTTCAAACCAGGGCGCTTCTTTATAGACTGTCCGGTACAGAGTGGCGCACCCAGTCACATGATTTTCATTAAGCGTTGAAAAATGAATTTTCATTTTCATCCCTGCACAACAAGGTTTACGGGTCGCGTAAATCTGGCCCATAACGCAAGAAAGGTCAAAACGAATAAGTGCATTATGCGCGATGAGGCAAAAATGTCGCGTAAACGCTGTTTTCCTGCCCAGGCGTACCAGAGTAAATCAGAGCTTGCGTAAGGCAGGCGAGACTTTGCCTGCCTTATACATCAGAAATAACCGATGAGCGCTTATTTCTTTTTAGCGTCGACGAGGGCGTCGTCCGCTTTCCAGAGACGATATTTCACGTCGATATTTTCCGGCGTATACACCACTACCGGCAGTTTGCTGTTGTAGTTCAGCATTGCCGCGTCGCCAGGGTTAGCGGTAACGAATTTTTTCTCTTTCTTATTATCCGGGCAGGCCATCATAGTTGACGTATACATAACAGAGCCGTCTGCGTTCTTCGCAGGCTCAAAGGTGTAATAGTCGTACCCCCAGCCTTCCAGCGTCTTACGCTCGAATTTTCCGCCCAGCTGGTGTTTATTACAGTCCACGTTAAGCAGCTGGCCGATAATCAGCTCAACTTTATAAGCCGACTCATCCTGGCGCTCAGGTAATGCAATCACCTGGCGGACCATGCCTTTTTCAGCCTTCGGAAAAGACGCGGTATTTTCAGAAGCCTTTTCGGCCGCGAAAGCACTGCCGGACAGACAGCTGGCAGCGAGCAGACTTAACGTGAGCGTTGAAATTTTGTTCATTATTTACTTTCTCCATTGGTTTTAATTTCCACGGTAAAAACTGAACTCAATTTCAAAAACCGTGATAATCGCTGCCCTATTATTCATACGCAGTGTTTTATGTCACCCTCACGCAAACCATATCTTATTTTATGCTGTATCATTAATTTTACGATCTGTAAAAATGAGGATCTTCGCATAACTGCGATCCACCCTTTGCGTTCCCTGCCCGTGTCACAGGCGCGGCGTCATACCGTATTTTGGCGTTTTAATATTCGCCGCCCACACTTTGACCTCTTTCTGGCTCATTACCGTAAAGTCTGAACGCAACCGTTCTACCAGCGCATTGACCTTATCGGCATCCCGAACCAGATAATGCTCAATCCTCTCCGAACCTTGTTCGGCACAGACATATTCCGCGGGCACGATCTCGTTATTGATTTCAAGCGTCCTTGCCTGCACGGGGCATTTACCGGTGGTCATGGAGGAGATCACCATATTGGCGGATCGATAGCCCGCCTGAGAAATGCTCAGCATCACCGGGCTGCCCTCGGCGGTCTGCGTCATATCATATAAAACGGCGTCTTTTTCATACCAGGTATTATATTCGCGGCCCTGAACTACGGCGCTGGCAGGGCCTGTGCTGCAGAGATAAAAGCAGCAAACTACAATTGTCTTTTTCATTGTTATTCATTGCCGGTGTGTGTACGGCGATCATTCACAATCTGCCTTTGAGAATCAAGCTATTGAGATTTTGCTTAGCATAATAAGGCGAGGGGTATAAGCGGGATATCAGGGCTAACCCGTGACAGGAAAAAGAAAAGCCCCGAAGGGGCTTTAGATTTACTCATTAATGCGAGGATGCTGGTCAACCAGACGGGTTCGTTTTTCCTGCAAATCGGCTATCTCTTTATCAATATCTTCAATTTTCTGTTCGATATTGTCATGGTGCTCACGCAGAATTTCGCGCGCTTCCTGGATATCCGATGCCGCCGGCGTCGCCCCTTTTAGCGGACGATTCGCGGTTTCTTTCATTGTCAGGCCGGTAATCAGGCCAACAACCGCCACGACCATCAGGTAATAGGCTGGCATCATCAGGTTTTCGGTGCTTTCCACCAGCCATGCCGCAAGCGTCGGCGTCAGACCGGCAATCAGTACCGAGATATTAAAGGCGCTTGCCAGCGCACTGTAACGAAGATGCGTCGGGAACATCGCCGGGAGTGAAGAGGCCATTACCCCGGTGAAACAGTTCAGGATCACCGCCAGCATCAGCAGGCCGGAGAAAATCAGGCCAATCACGTTGCTGTTAATCAGTACAAAGGCCGGGATCGCCAGCACCATCAACGCGACGCTGCCGAAGATGACGAATGGACGGCGCCCGAAACGGTCGCTCAGCAGGCCCATCACCGGTTGCACAAACAGCATGCCGATCATAATCGCGATAATAATCAGCACGCCGTGTTCTTCGGAATAGTGCAGATTATGCGACAGATAGCTTGGCATATAGGTGAGCAGCATGTAGTAGGTCACGTTGGTGGAAATCACCAGACCGATACACGCCAGCAGGCTGCGCCAGTGTTTAGTCGCAATCTCTTTAAAGGAAACTTTTGGGCCGTGTTGCAGGCCTTCACGGTCGCCCTGCTCCAGTTTATCGACATGCTGCTGGAACGCCGGAGTCTCTTCCAGCGCGTGGCGCAGATAAAGACCAATCAGACCAAGCGGCAGCGCCAGGAAGAACGGCAGACGCCAGCCCCAGCTCAGGAAGTTATCTTCGCCAAGGATAGCGGAGATAAGCACCACCACCCCCGCGCCCAGCACGAAGCCCGCGATAGAGCCGAAATCCAGCCAACTGCCCATAAAGCCGCGCTTACGGTCAGGGGAATATTCCGCGACAAATATCGACGCGCCGGTATATTCGCCCCCGACAGAGAACCCCTGCGCCATTTTACACAGCAACAGCAGGACAGGTGCCCAGATACCAATCGATGCATACGACGGAATAAGCCCGATACAGAATGTACTGACGGACATAATCACAATGGTTATCGCGAGGATCTTCTGGCGACCATATTTATCGCCGAGCATACCGAAGAACAGCCCACCGAGCGGACGGATAAGAAAGGGAACCGAGAACGTCCCCAGCGCGGCGATCATCTGCACGCTGGGATCTGCATCCGGGAAAAACACTTTGCCGAGCGCGTAAGCCACAAAGCCATACACGCCAAAATCAAACCACTCCATCGCGTTACCGAGAGAGGCTGCGGTAATCGCTTTGCGAAGTTTCGCATCATCAATAATCGTGACGTCACTCAGAGAGATCGGCTCTACTTTTTTTCTTTTAAGCTTCATATCCATCCTCATTGAATTCGCTCTTTGACTCGGTTGACGGTCAATGCCGCCCCTTAGTCCGCTTCCTTAGCGATAAAGAAGCCTTATCTTTCCAGGACTTCCTTTAAGAGCGTAGCAGGATCTCTTCCCGCTGTTAGTAATGACACATCCGAATGTGCTTACCTGCGTTTTCAGATGCCTGACCCTTCTTTACCCTAACAGCGAACAAATTTGCGATCAACTTCACAGTTTATTTTATCGCGTTTTAGGTTATTCATTCGGCATATTTTATTAGGGAGCTAAGCGATGCCAGTCGAAAATGCCTGGTACTGACAGGGATATTTTTATTTGCGCTTAAGGACTGACAGAAATGATGAAAATTACGGTGCCAGCGAATTATTCTGATAAGAATGAAATGAGTAGCACACAGCAGTCGGCGAAAGAGGAGAAACAGGGGGTAACATAATGAAGCGCGAAAGAAACAAAAAAGCCGGATCGGGCGATCCGGCTTTTACAAAAGATCTTTGAAGCAATAATCCATCAGGACCAGTCGCCCGCAACCAGCGTCTGCGTATTGAAGGCATCATTCATGGACTGGCCGGTCGTGACCGCGCCGGGCTGAATGTTTGTACCTGCTTCAATGTCGCTTGCGCGCCATCCGGCATAAGGGGCGTTATTCTGCGAGGGCTGAGTCGTCGGGGCAGCAAAGGCGCTGAAGGAAAGCACGCTCAGGGCCAGGGCGGCGGCGGCAGTGTTGACTATGTTCATCTTTGTTATCTCTTCTTTGCAGCATAAAAATTCGGTGACGTTTTATTCACCACCAGTGTGCAAATAGTAGATCCAGATCACACTTTCGAACAGTGAAATTATTTGGCGTGCGACATCAAAGAAACTGAAGAGTGATGCAGCCACTTGAAAAGAAAGGCGTTCAGGAAATAAGGGCCAGTAGCAAAACACACGCAATGCTAAAAAAACCACGGAAAGACACGCAATAAAAACTAAAAAGGCTGGCAGCGCCAGCCTTTATCATGCGTGGTAAGCATGGCTTACATACGGTAACCCAGCGTCACCGAGGTGCGGGTGTCGGTATGATCCGGCGCGCTCGACGGCGGGCTGGAGTTCCAGGTCACGTTATACGCCACTTTCAGGCCGAAATGCTCGTTGATAGCCACGTCCAGCGCCGTCTCGGAGTTAACGGTGGTATCGTCAGCGCCGAACACGGAAACGCCCTGGGTGAATTTGGTGTTATCCGTCAGCTGCCAGGCGTAGATGCCGGAAGCATAACCCAGGGCCTGGGTTTTGGTCTCGCCGTTGGTGTACTCGTCGTAACGCACACCTGGACCGAATTCAAAACGCAGGCTGTGTACCGGCCCGTTCAGGAACTGACGACCATAACCCATTGTCAGGATGTCGCGCTCGCGGTAGCCGTTATAACGGTCCGTCAGCCAGCTCGCCTGGCCAAACAGATAGTCATAATCGGTCACGTTCACACGGCTACGTCCGCCAATGGCATATTTCTCAGATGAGCGTTCGTCATTAGAAGAGGTGTTGCTGGCGTTGCCCCACAGCGACCAGGCGGTGGTATTGCCATACCAGGTCAGGTTGCTGTCAGCCGTTAAGGAAGAACTTTTGGTGTTGCCGGTTTGTGCCAGGTAACCCGCGTTTAAATCACCTTCAAACGGTTTTTTCGCGGTGGAAGGATCGTCCATGACAGTAAAAACGGTATTATCAGCCATCGCGTGCTGGCTCAGCAGCGCGCCACCCGCCAGCAGCATTGCCAGGGGTACTGTCTTAAAAAGCTTCATGTTGATTTTCAGGTCCATACAACAAAAAAAAGGACCATTACGGTCCCGTAACTTTTTCTCTGGATCAATAAAATCCACCCACAGAAAGGTAACGAATTATAAAAAGAGCCCTCTGGCTTAGCAATGAATTCCTTTCGACATTTAAGAATAAGCGAACACCTAAAAATAAACTTTTTTATATATAGAACAGGCATCCGATTTATATAGGGTACAAGGTAAAATCAGCACATTATTCACCCACCGTCTGGCTGTCGGGTGCTACGCTTAGGGCAGTTTAAAAAACGGAGGCGATATGGTACGGATTTATACGCTTACACTGGCGCCCTCGCTCGACAGCGCCACAATGACGCCGCAAATCTACCCGGAAGGGAAACTACGCTGCAGCTCGCCGGTGTTTGAACCCGGCGGCGGCGGCATTAATGTCGCGCGCGCTATTGTCCATCTGGGCGGCACCGCGACCGCCCTCTTCCCCGCAGGCGGCGCGACCGGCGAGCATCTGGTTTCGCTGCTTAATGATGAACACGTCGCCGTGGAGACGGTTTCCGCCCATGACTGGACGCGTCAGAATCTCCATGTGCATGTCGAGTCGAGCGGCGAGCAGTACCGCTTCGTGATGCCCGGCGCCACAATAACCGACGATGAATTCCGCCAGCTTGAAGAGAAAGTCCTGGCGATTGAATCAGGCGCCATTCTGGTTATTAGCGGCAGCCTGCCGCCCGGCGTCAGCATTGAAAAACTCCAGCAACTTATTAAAGCCGCCCGTCAGCAAGGGATCCGCCTGATTGTCGACAGCTCCGGCGACGCACTCGCCGCCGCGCTGGAGATTGGCGATATCGAACTGGTCAAACCCAACCAGAAAGAGCTGGCGGCGCTGGTGAAACGCGATCTGACCGCGCCGGATGACGTGCGCCAGGCGGCGCAAGAACTGGTGCAGTCAGGCAAAGCCCGCCGCGTTGTCGTCTCGCTGGGCCCGCAGGGCGCGCTCGGCGTTGATGGTAAGGACTGCGTTCAGGTCGTGCCGCCGCCGATGAAAAGCCAGAGCACCGTCGGCGCGGGCGACAGTATGGTTGGCGCTATGACGCTGCGTCTGGCGCAGGACGCCCCGCTGCT
This sequence comes from Cronobacter turicensis, assembly GCF_041222865.1. NCBI lineage: Bacteria > Pseudomonadati > Pseudomonadota > Gammaproteobacteria > Enterobacterales > Enterobacteriaceae > Cronobacter > Cronobacter turicensis. The sequence continues at coordinate 2,454,387 of NZ_CP165997.1, forward strand.
TGATATGGTGCGTTACGGCGTGGCCGCCGGTAGCGCCGCCACTATCAACCAGGGCACGCGGCTCTGCTCGCTGGAAAACACCGATCGCATCTATCACTGGCTGACTCGCTAACTTTCCGGCCAGCCCCTCCGGGCTGGCATTTTATTGCTGACAATGAGGTTCGCCATGAGTGAAGTGACCCGCTATGTCGTCACCGTTACGTTTCATGAGAAAAACCTGACCGATATTAACGAGCTTAATAATCATCTGACCCGCGGCGGTTTCCAGCTCACGCTTGCCGACGACGACGGCAAAATTCACGAGCTGGGCACCAATACCTTCGGGCTGGTCAGCGCACTCAGCGAGCAAGAAGTCGCTGAACTGGCCGAAGGGCTTGGCGAAGCGGCGCTTGACCAGAAGCCGCAGGTCAACGTCACCACGTTTGAAGCCTGGCTGCGCGACAACGACACCGTTTAACGCCGTCCGGGCGCGGCAGGTTGTGCGTCCGCGCAGATTTTCACCCGCGCGGGCGCGTTAAGCTGACATTCTTTACGGGAAACCTGGGACAGTAATCATGTGGCATGCCATTACGCGTTTGTTAAACGAACAGCTGGGCGCCGGTGAAATCAGCCAGCGAACCGAACTGCCAGGCGGTGAAATTCACGCCGCATGGCGAATCGACTGGGCCGGACGCGACATCTTCGTGAAATGCGATGATTCCACGCTGCTGCCCTGCTTCACCGCCGAAGCCGATCAGCTCAACCTGCTGGCGCGCAGTAAAACGGTCACGGTGCCGGACGTTATCGCTGTCGGCAGCGACCGCGAATACAGCTTTCTTCTGCTGGAATACCTGCCGCCGAAACCGCTCGACGCGCATAACGCCTTTCTGCTGGGCCAACAGCTGGCGCGCCTGCACCAGTGGAGCGAGCAGCCGCAGTACGGTCTGGATTACGACAACCATCTCTCCACGACGCCGCAGCCCAACGCCTGGCAGCGCCGCTGGGCACGCTTTTTTGCCGAGCAGCGCATCGGCTGGCAGCTGGAGCTGGCCGCGGAAAAAGGCATGGAGTTTGGCGATATCGACCGGATAGTCGACGCCGTACATCAGCAACTGGTCTCTCACCAGCCCGCGCCCTCGTTGCTGCACGGCGATTTGTGGTCCGGCAACTGCGCGCTGGGGCCGAACGGGCCGTATATTTTCGACCCGGCCTGCTACTGGGGCGACCGCGAATGCGATCTGGCGATGCTGCCGTTGCATCCGGAACAGCCGCCGCAGATTTACGACGGTTATCAGTCGGTGTTGCCGCTGCCCGCGGGCTTTCTTGAACGCCAGCCGCTCTATCAGCTCTATACGCTCTTAAACCGCGCGACGCTTTTCGGCGGCCAGCACCTTGGGGCCGCGCAGCAGGCGTTAACCCGCGTTTTGGGCATCTGATAAAGGCGCGCCGCAGCGCGCGTTTCGCGTTTACAGAAACCCGAGCAGGGAGAAGAACACGTAGCCCAGCACCAGCACAATCACCGGTAGGACGTACAGCGGGAAGATTTGCAGGAAAATGGTATGGCGCGGCACCACGATGCGCGACTCCAGCGCGTCGCGGGTCAGTCCGTCTTCGCCTTTGGCGCGCTCAAGGATCAGGCTGTCCTCGACATGCTCGCGCAGAAAACGCGCCTGGCGGCACATCCGCGCGCCGGAGGCCTGTAACGCCAGACCGACAAAAATCAGAATATAGATAATCCAGAAGCTGATATTCGCGTTACGCGTGAAATCGGGTTGCGGCGAGTTGTACCAGAAGAGATTCAGGAACGGCGTGTTAAAGCGCACCATCTCAATCATCACGTGGGCGAAATCCATCATCACGGCGTTAATGCCCGGCTGCTTTTCGCTGTGCTGATACATGAATTTCAGCACCGAGATAATTGTGGAGAGCGTGGCAGGAATAAAAATCACCCATCCGGCGATGCGTTTTAAGACACCAATGCGTCCAGCTTGTTGATACGTCATGCTTTCCCCTTGATAGCGACGCGACAGATTCGCCTAAGTTTACCTTGTGACGCGTCTTTTCGCCTGAACTTTCCGGCACATGCACGGAAAGCGGTAGCCATAACGCGCTTTTCCGGCTATTGATTAACCTTTCCCGCGTAAAAAGTAAAAAGAAGGAGTGACAGCCGATGTCTTCGCCGCGACAGATCCTCGCCGCTATTTTTGATATGGATGGTTTACTGATTGACTCTGAACCGCTCTGGGACCAGGCAGAGCTTGAAGTGATCGCAACGCTCGGGGTCGATACCTCCCGCCGTCACGAACTTCCTGACACGCTGGGGCTGCGCATCGATCTGGTCGTGGCGCTGTGGTTCGCGCAGCAGCCGTGGAACGGCCCGTCGGTGGATGAAGTGACGCAGCGCATCATTACGCGCGCCATGACGCTGGTGGAAGAACAACGCCCGCTGCTGCCAGGCGTGGCAGACGCGATTGCGCTCTGTAAAGCGCAGGGGCTGAAGGTCGGCCTCGCCTCCGCCTCGCCGCTGCGGATGCTGGAGCGTGTGCTGACGCTGTTTGATCTGCGCGACCAGTTTGACGTGCTCGCTTCTGCCGAACACCTGCCTTACAGCAAGCCGCACCCGCAGGTCTATCTGGATGCGGCGGCGAAACTTGGGGTCGATCCGCTCTGCTGCGTGACGCTGGAAGACTCCGTCAACGGCATGGTCGCCACCAAAGCGGCGCGTATGCGCTCTATTGTGGTCCCGGCCGAAGAGAACCGCAGCGATGCGCGCTGGGCGCTCGCCAACGTCCGGCTGAACTCGCTGACCGAGCTGGAGCCCTGGCATCTGAAAGGCTGAGATCCCTTTCTACCGCTGCCCGTCCGGCAGCGGTTTTTGCTTTTCTTTTCCGCAAAAAAACGCCCGCCGTCATATTTTTAAAACACAGTTTCATTTGGCTTTGTCTTTTCTTCTGGCGACTCCTATCATTGCTCTGAATGCGAAAGGGAATTTCCCTGCGCCGCAATGATGAGCCAAAGAGGAACGGAACATGCTGGATACATTCTCGCTTGCCGGAAAAGTGGCGATGGTGACCGGGTGCAATACCGGGCTGGGACAGGGCATGGCGCTCGGACTCGCCGCCGCCGGGTGCGATATCGCAGGCGTCAGCCGCCGTCCGGCGCGGGAAACCGCCGCCAAAGTTCACGCGCTGGGACGCCGTTTTGTCGCTATCGAAGCCGATTTGGCCACGGCGCCGGTACAGCCGCTTGTCACAGAGGCCGTCGATGCGCTGGGCCGCCTCGATATTCTGGTGAATAACGCCGGGATCATTCGCCGCGACGACGCCATCGATTTCAGCGAAAAAGACTGGGACGATGTGATGGATCTCAACCTCAAAGCCCTGTTCTTCCTTTCTCAGGCTGTCGCCAGACAGTTCATCGCCCAGGGCAGCGGCGGGAAAATTATCAACGTCGCCTCGATGCTCTCTTTTCAGGGCGGCATTCGCGTCCCCTCTTACACGGCCTCGAAAAGCGGCGTGCTGGGCCTGACCCGCCTGCTGGCCAACGAATGGGCGCCGTACGGCATTAACGTCAACGGCATCGCGCCGGGCTATATGGCGACCAATAACACGCAGGCGCTACGCGAAGACGCTGACCGCAATGAGGAAATCCTTGCGCGTATTCCGGCGGGCCGCTGGGGAACGCCGGAAGATTTACAGGGGCCCGTCATTTTTCTCGCCTCGGCGGCGTCGGATTACGTTAACGGATACACCCTGGCGGTGGATGGCGGCTGGCTCGCCCGATAACCGCAAAGCGAGGCGTCACGGGGGCTGCGGTGACAAAGTGTTACACCGTCACCACTTTTCTCTACTGTATAAAAACCCTATACTGGATAGATTGACAGTTTCAGGGTTTTATCATGACGGCGGAAGGCCACCTGCTTTTTTCGATTGCCTGCGCGGTATTTGCTAAAAATGCCGAGCTGACCCCTGTGCTGGCGCAGGGCGACTGGTGGCATATTGTTCCCTCCGCCATTCTCACCTGCCTGCTGCCGGATATCGATCATCCGAAGTCCTTCCTCGGTCAACGGTTAAAGTGGATCTCAAAGCCCGTGGCGCGCATGTTTGGTCACCGGGGCTTTACGCACAGTCTGCTCGCGGTCTTCGGCGGCCTGACGCTCTTTCTGTTAAAAGTGCCTGAAACCTGGATATTACCTGCCGATGCGCTGCAAGGGCTGGTGCTCGGCTATCTCAGCCATATTCTCGCCGATATGATAACCCCCGCCGGCGTGCCGCTGCTGTGGCCCTGTCGCTGGCGCTTCCGTCTGCCGCTCCTCTATCCGCAAAAAGGCAACCAGCTTGAGCGCGTATTGTGCATGGCGCTGTTTGTCTGGGCGGTATGGATGCCGCAAAGCATGACCGACAGCAGCGCGATGAAGTGGTCGTCAGCCGCGATTAATTCCCTGCAAAACACCTTTAATCGCTTTATTCATCACCAGATGGAGCAGTAAATAAACTGAAATTGCGTTTTGATATAAACCATTCCATTTGGATATAAGGCACCCTCTTTTGATTCTGATACCCTTTGCGGCATAAAGGCATGCCATTTCGGCCATGCCGGTTATAAAAAAATCAGGAGAACGGGGATGAATCTTCCACTGATAGCGAACGTTGTCGCGTTCGTGGTTCTGCTGCTGTTGCTGGCGCGCACGCGCCATACCCAGTGGAGCCTGGCAAAAAAAGTATTACTCGGTCTCGCCATGGGCGTGGTCTTCGGCCTCGCGCTGCATACCATTTATGGCTCTGACAGCGAGACGCTGAAAACCTCCATCCAGTGGTTCAACATTGTCGGTAACGGCTATGTGCAACTGCTGCAGATGATCGTCATGCCGCTGGTGTTCGCGATGATCCTGAGCGCCGTGGCGCGTCTGCATAACGCCTCGTCGCTGGGTAAAATCAGCGTGCTGACCATCGGCACCCTGCTGTTCACCACGCTTATCGCGGCGCTGGTCGGCGTGCTGGTGACCAACCTCTTCGGCCTGACGGCGGAAGGTCTGGTGCAGGGCAGCGCGGAAACCGCGCGTCTTAACGCTATTCAGACAAACTACGCTGGTAAAGTCGCCGATCTGACTGTACCGCAGCTGCTGCTCTCCTTCATACCGAAGAACCCGTTCGCCGATCTGACCGGCGCGAGCCCGACCTCGATCATCAGCGTGGTGATTTTCGCGGCGTTCCTGGGCGTGGCGGCGCTGAAACTGCTGAAAGACGACGCGCCGAAAGGCGAGCGCGTACTGGCCGCTATCGATATCCTGCAAAGCTGGGTGATGAAACTGGTGCGTCTGGTGATGCAGCTGACGCCGTACGGCGTACTGGCGCTGATGACCAAAGTGGTTGCCGGCTCTAACCTGCAGGACATCATCAAGCTCGGCAGCTTTGTGGTCGCCTCGTATCTGGGCCTCGGCATTATGTTCGTGGTGCACGGCGTGCTGCTGGCGGTAAACGGCGTCAGCCCGCTGCGTTACTTCCGCAAAGTCTGGCCGGTGCTGACGTTTGCCTTTACCAGCCGCTCCAGCGCCGCCAGCATTCCGCTGAATGTGGAAGCGCAGACGCGTCGTCTGGGCGTGCCGGAGTCAATCGCCTCTTTCGCGGCCTCCTTTGGCGCGACGATCGGTCAGAACGGCTGCGCAGGTCTCTACCCGACGATGCTCGCGGTGATGGTCGCGCCGACCGTCGGCATTAACCCGCTCGACCCGGTGTGGATAGCCACCCTCGTCGGCATCGTGACCTTAAGCTCCGCCGGTGTAGCGGGCGTGGGCGGCGGCGCGACCTTCGCCGCGCTTATCGTCCTGCCGGCGATGGGTCTGCCGGTCACGCTGGTGGCGCTGCTGATTTCCGTCGAACCGCTGATCGACATGGGCCGTACCGCGCTGAACGTCAGCGGCTCCATGACCGCCGGTACGCTGACCAGCCAGTGGCTGAAGCAGACGGATAAAACCATCATGAACAGCGATGACGAAGCCGAACTGGCGCACCGTTAATCGCATCAAAAGTTATACCCCAAAACCCCGGCCTGCGCGCCGGGGTTTTATTTTTGCGGCGTTCCGTCGGCCGCACAGACGACAAAGCCCGCCATCCGGCGGGCTTTGTTATTTCAGGCGACCTCTTTCTTTTGCGCGTCGCGCCGGGCGATAAACCTTGCCCTATATCTCATCCTGCTTGAGCTGGTTGGCCCAGCGCTGGGCGGCTTCCGGGCTACTGAATACGGGCGAGCGGCGAAAACGATCCCCGGACATCACAAACGCCACATATTTGCCCTTCAGCACCCAGACATCGTCATACCCCTCCATGCGATCCGCATGATCCGGCGGGGCCGGCTCCTCACGTGGAACATAGCTGATAACGGGACGATTCTGATGACGAAGTGGTTTCATAAGCGTCGGATTCACTGGCTGTAAACAAAAGATAAACCATTATGATAGCGGATCGGACGGCCTTGCGTCGCATCATGCGTGCGCTGTGCCGTTCATTTGCCGCTTTTTACGCCGTCGCCTTTTCCACAAGAACTTCAGTGCTGTTCTATAGTTACCTTACATTTCATGCAGCCATCCGACTGCTTTAGAAAAAGGAAAGGAGACGAGTTCAATGTCGAATGATGAGAAACGCCCTAACCATGAAGCCCCGTTCCACGACGCGCGCTCATCCCAGCCGGGCATGGGATCGCTGGCGCCTGCCGATGGCTCCCACCGCCCTTCCCCGACGCCAACGGCGCCGGGCGAGCAACCGACCGCGCCAGGCAGCCTGAAGGCGCCGCAGGTGACGAACGATAAACTCGGCGCGCTGGACACCTTCCGCAAAGGCGGTGAGAACGAGGCGCTGACGACCAACCAGGGCGTGCGCATCGCTGACGATCAAAACTCGCTCCGCGCTGGCACCCGCGGCCCGACGCTCCTGGAAGATTTTATCCTGCGGGAAAAAATCACCCACTTTGACCATGAACGCATTCCTGAGCGCATCGTGCACGCGCGCGGCTCTGCCGCCCACGGTTACTTTCAGCCGTACAAAAGCCTGAGCGATATCACTAAAGCCGCGTTCTTAAGCGACCCGCAGAAAATCACGCCGGTCTTTGTACGTTTCTCGACCGTTCAGGGCAGCGCCGGGTCGGCGGATACGGTGCGCGATATTCGCGGCTTCGCCACCAAGTTTTATACCGAAGAAGGCATTTTCGATCTGGTCGGCAATAATACACCGGTGTTTTTCATACAGGACGTCCATAAATTCCCGGATTTCGTCCATGCCGTGAAGCCGGAGCCGCACTGGGCTATTCCGCAGGGCCAGAGCGCGCACGATACCTTCTGGGATTACGTGTCGCTTCAGCCGGAAACGCTGCACAACGTTATGTGGGCGATGTCCGACCGCGGCATTCCGCGCAGCTACCGCACCATGGAAGGCTTTGGTATCCATACCTTCCGCTTTATCAACGCCGAAGGCAAAGGCACCTTTGTGCGCTTTCACTGGAAACCGGTGGCGGGCAAAGCGTCGCTTATCTGGGATGAATCGCAGAAGCTGACCGGGCGCGATCCGGATTTCCACCGCCGCGATCTCTGGGAAGCCATCGAAGCGGGCGATTACCCGGAATATGAACTCGGCGTGCAGCTGATCCCCGAAGAAGACGAATTTAAATTCGATTTCGATCTGCTTGATGCGACGAAGCTCATCCCGGAAGAACTGGTGCCGGTGCAACTCGTCGGCAAAATGGTGCTGAACCGCAATCCGGATAACTTCTTCGCCGAAAACGAACAGGCGGCGTTCCATCCGGGTCATATTGTGCCGGGGCTGGATTTCAGTAATGACCCGCTTCTCCAGGGGCGTCTCTTCTCCTACACCGACACCCAGATAAGCCGTCTCGGCGGGCCGAACTTCCACGAGATCCCGATTAACCGCCCGACCTGCCCGTACCATAACTTCCAGCGCGACGGCATGCACCGGATGGATATCGACACCAATCCGGCCAACTACGAGCCGAACTCGATTAACGACAACTGGCCGCGCGAAACGCCGCCTGCGCCGAAAGCCGGCGGGTTTGAAAGCCATCAGGTGCGCGTTGAAGGCCACAAAATCCGCGAGCGCAGCCCGTCGTTTGGCGAATATTACTCCCAGCCGCGCCTGTTCTGGCAGAGCCAGACGCCGGTGGAGCAACGTCATATCATCGATGCGTTCAGCTTTGAACTCAGTAAAGTGGTGCGCAGTTATATCCGCGAGCGCGTGGTGGATCACCTCTGCCATATCGATATATCGCTGGCGCATCCGGTGGCCACTAATCTGGGTATTACGCTGACTGACGAGCAGATGCACGTGGCCCCGCCGAAGGACGTAAACGGGCTGAAAAAAGATCCGTCGCTGAGCCTGTATGCCGTACCAGGCGGCTCGGTAAAAGGCCGTGTGGTCGCCGTACTGCTTAACGACCATGTGAAATCCGCCGATCTGCTCGCCATGCTGCAGGCGCTGAAATCGCACGGTGTACATGCCAAATTACTGTACAGCCGCATGGGCAGCGTGACGGCGGATGATGGCTCGCAACTGGAAGTGGCGGGCACGTTTGCCGGATCGCCGTCGGTGACCGTCGATGCCGTGCTGGTGCCGGGCGGCGCCGCGAGCGCGCTTGCCGATAACGGCGATGCGGTCTATTACCTGCTGGAGGCGTATAAACACCTGAAAGCGATCGGCCTGATGGGCGACGCGCGCGGGCTTAAAAGCCGACTGGCGGTACCGGACACCGGCGAAGAAGGGATTGTCGAAGCCGACGACGCCTCAGGCAGCTTTATGGATGATTTCATCCACCAGCTCGCCTGCCACCGCGTCTGGGCGCGCACGCCGAAAGTGGCGTCCATCCCGGCATAACCGCCGCCTGAACCACACCAAAACGCCGCTTAGCGCGGCGTTTTTTATTTGCCGGCGCGCATCTCGCAACACACAGACGTAAAAAAACCGGCCGGAGCCGGTTTTTCTGTCAACAGCGCGATTACTTCTTCGGCGCCTGCGGGTCGGTATCGTACTCGGCACAGGTCTGGTAGCCAGAGTTCAGCACGTGGCCCGTTTCATCCAGCGCGACGAAATAGGTCTCGGTTTTACCGTTACGGCTGCCCAGGATATAGGTCTGGCAGGTACCGCGAGCGTGGATCATGGTAACTTCAGAAGACGGTTTACCCGCGATCTGCATGACCTGCTGACGGCTCATGCCTTTTTTCACATCTTTTACCACCGGCTGGGTAAACTGATCGGCGGTACGATCGTACGCGGTACACCCTGCCAGCATGGTCATAACTGCCGCTGCACTCAGAAATCCTGCAAACTTCTTGTTCATTGTGTCATCCTCTTTTTTTCAGCGTGTGCAGATAAGCCTGGAATATAAAATAACATTTTTCAACTTGTTACCTGAAAGAGCGCCAAATTAAGAGTATTCCCTCAGCCAGAGCTGATGTCGCAAAAGGGTCTGGCGCCGCACAGAAGGGTGACACCTTGTCGTTTTGCCCACAACGGGTTAGCTTTAACAGATCACTGTTTCAATGCCTGCACGTTGCAGGCGCACAAGACTGGAGGGGTAAATGGCATTACAACAAGAAATTATTCAGGCACTTGGCGTGAAACCGCATATCGACGCCAATGAAGAGATCCGCCGCAGCGTTGATTTCCTCAAAGCCTATCTGAAGACCTATCCGTTTCTGAAGACCCTGGTGCTCGGTATCAGCGGCGGCCAGGATTCCACGCTCGCGGGCAAACTGAGCCAGCTTGCCATCAGCGAACTGCGCGATGAAACCGGCGATCAGAGCTACCAGTTTATCGCGGTGCGCCTGCCATTCGGCGTACAGTTTGACGAAAAAGATTGTCAGGACGCGCTGGCGTTTATTCAGCCGGATAAAGTTCTGACGGTGAACATTAAAGAAGCGGTACTGGCGAGCGAAAAAGCGCTGCGCGAAGCGGGCATTGAGCTGAGCGATTTTGTCCGCGGCAATGAAAAAGCGCGCGAGCGTATGAAAGCGCAGTACAGCATCGCCGGAATGACCAAAGGCGTGGTGGTGGGCACCGACCATGCGGCCGAAGCCGTCACCGGTTTTTACACCAAGTACGGCGATGGCGGCACCGACATTAACCCGCTGTTCCGCCTTAACAAACGCCAGGGCAAAATGCTGCTGAAAACCCTCGGCTGCCCGGAGCACCTCTATCTTAAAGTGCCGACCGCCGATCTCGAAGATGATCGCCCGTCCCTGCCGGACGAAGTGGCGCTGGGCGTCACGTATGACAACATCGATGATTATCTGGAAGGCAAGCCGCTCGATGAGAAAATCAGCCAAATTATTGATGGCTGGTACGTGAAAACCGAGCACAAACGTCGCCCGCCGATCACCGTTTTCGATGACTTCTGGAAACAATAATCGCTTTGCGGCACGCTCCCCGGCCTGACCGGGGAGTATCGCCCCGTTCGTTGTTACGTTTCTCGCCACAGCCTTTTCTCACGGATGACGTATGTCTGTTTCAACGCAGCGCGCCACGCTGCCGGGCCTGCTGGCCATTCTGCTCTGGAGCACCTCTGTCGGTCTGTTTCGTAGTATCAGCGAAGCGTTCGGGCCGGTGGGCGGCGCAGCGCTGATTTATACCGTTAGTTCGCTGTGTCTGATGGCGTCGCCGGGTCTTATTCACCCAGGCCGCTTACCGCGCCGCTATCTCCTGACCGGCGGATTACTGTTTGTTAGCTATGAAATCTGCCTCGCGCTGGCGATTGGGCTTGCGCACACCCGCGCGCAGTCGCTGGAGCTTGGGATGATTAACTACCTCTGGCCGAGCCTGACGGTGCTGCTGGCGGTGCTTATCAACGGCCAGCGCTGCCGCCTCTGGCTGTGGCCGGGCCTGCTGCTCGCGGTCGCAGGCGTGTTCCAGGTGCTGAAGGGCGACGGCGACTGGTCGCCCGCGCAGTTCTGGCTCAACATGCAGGATAACCCGGTTGCTTACGCGCTCGCATTCTGCGCCGCCTTCGTCTGGGCGCTGTACTGCAATCTGACGCGCCGCTGGAGCAACGGCCAGAACGGCGTGGCGCTCTTTTTCTGCGCCACGGCCGCCGTCCTGTGGCTGCAATACAGCCTTGCGCCGCAGCCGCCCCTGCAGCTGTCGGTTCCTGCCGTCGCGCAACTGCTCTTTATGGGGCTGTCCACCGCCACCGCTTACGCCGCCTGGAACTACAGTATTCAGCACGGCAATATGACGCTGCTCGCCACCGCTTCTTACTTCACGCCGGTGCTCTCGGCGCTGCTGGCGAGTCTGTGGCTGGGCCTTACGCCAGGCATGGCTTTCTGGCAGGGCGTCGCGATGGTCGTGGCAGGTTCGCTGCTCTGCTGGCTCGCCACCCGCAACCTGAACTGAAAATGACGCTTTTTCAACCACACATTCCCTGATAGACTGGATAAGTAAACAGTATTCAGGAGAGTGATGTGGTAAGGCGTACTGGCGCGCCGCGGCTGGAGTTTGAAAAAGCGGCAATTTATGAATACCCCGAACATCTGCGTCCGTGGCTTGAAGATCTGCCGAAGCACCCCGGCGTCTATGTTTTTCATGGCGAAAGCGAAACCATGCCGCTTTATATCGGCAAGAGCGTCAATATTCGCAGCCGGGTGCTGTCGCACCTGCGTACCCCGGATGAAGCCTCCATGCTGCGCCAGTCGCGGCGCATCACGTTTATCCGCACCGCGGGCGAAATCGGCGCGCTGCTGTTAGAAGCGCAAATGATCAAAGAGCAGCAGCCGCTATTCAACAAGCGTCTGCGCCGTAACCGGCAGCTCTGTTCATTGCAGTTTAAAGGTGAAAAACCAGACGTCGTGTACGCCCGCGATGTCGATTTCTCGCACCAGCCGGGCCTGTATGGGCTTTTTTCGAGCCGCCGCGCAGCGCTCGGCACGCTGCAATCCATCGCCGACGAACAGCAGCTCTGCTACGGCCTGCTGGGACTGGAGTCGGTTCGCCCTGGGCGCGCCTGTTTCCGCTCGGCGCTGAAACGCTGCGCCGGGGCCTGCTGCGGCAAAGAGCCGCTTGAGGCGCACAACGCGCGCCTGATGGACGCGCTGGAGCGGATGCGGGTTATCTGCTGGCCGTGGGACGGCCCGGTCGGATTGCGGGAAAGCTTCGGCGAGATGACCCAGTACCATATCATCCATAACTGGTACTGGCTGGGTTCCGTGTCGTCACTGAGCGACGCGGCGACGATCTCCCGCGCGCCACAGGGCTTTGATAACGACGGCTATCGCATTCTGTGCAAGCCGCTTATCAGCGGCGAGCATGAGATTATCGACATCGGCGCGCAGGCGCCTCAGAGATAGGTTATCTCGCTGAACAGCACCTGCCCTTCGGCTTTCAGTAGCCGAAGGGTATGACTCCCCTCCTGCCACCAGGCGCCCTGCTCTGCCGTCAGCAGTTTATCGTTAAGTTGCCAGGCGCCGCTTAAGACATAGACAATGCCGCCCCTTGCATGACCGGTCGTAAACGTGCGATCGGCGACGCGCACCTGCGCGCGGCAACGGTCGCGGCGGGTCATCAGGTTGAAATCCAGCGACATACGCCCGTCGGTCAGCTCCGCGCGCACCGGGTGCTCGCCCGCGAACGTAAACGGCTGATGACGCTTTAAGGTGTGGCGAAACGCGCCGCCGCTCAGTAGCGTGACTTCGCCGCCATCGAGTAGCGTCATCACGCGATCTACCTGCGGTACAACGTTAAAGTCGCCATTGCTGGCGAAAGAAGCAATGCTGGCGCGCCAGTTAAAATCCCGGCTTGGCGGAAAACAACAGATCTCACGGGTTTCGCCTGCGCCGTTACGCCACAGGTTCACCGGCATTTTTTTGACGTCGAAAAATTCCATCCCCACTCCTGAAAAACGCATCGTGCGCAAATCGCCGCAGACGTGCTGCGGCGAAAAATTATCGTTATACATGTTATTGCCTTGCGATCGGCACGTCAGTGGATGGCGGTCGCGACGTGTTAACGATACGCAGGCAAAAGCAGCCGCGATGCGGCAACGAGAATGATAACCAACAGAAATTACGTGGCAAGAGGGGCAAGAAAAGAAAAACCGCCGGCCCTGGCCAGCGCCATCAAAGGGCACTGGCCAAAACCGGCGGTCTTAAGCAGGGTCAGAATTATTCTGAATCTGCTGGCATTTTACCTTCCGGAGCCGGACGTTCTGTCAGACGCTTCTCAAAATTGGCATTAAACTGCTTTTTCTGCTCCGGGGTCAGTACGTTATAGATTTTGTTCTGGGTTTCGATGTGCGCCAGCATACGGGCTTTATGCTGCGCTTCCATTTTGTCGATCTGGGCCTGCGCTTTGTCTTTATCGAAGCTGTCGCTGGCAATCAGATCGTGCATCGCGCGACGCTCTTCCAGAGACGGACGCTCAAATTTTTCACGCTGGGCTTTACGGATGTCGCGAATTTGCTGCTTTTGCGCATCGGTCAGGTTCAGCCCCTGGAACATCATATCGTGATGCGGGCCGCGCGGACCTTTATGGTGCATCATTGGCGTGCCGTTCGCGTCAGGCGCCGGGGTCTCCGCCGCCTGCGCCAGGTTAGCTGCGCCAAGCGCCAGGGTAGAAGCAACGAAGATAGCCGTTAATTTACGCATAATGTTGTCCTTACTTTCAGTTAATTCAGCAACAGATTGTCGCCTTGACGAGATTAATTCTACGGGCAGATTCGTCAATCAGTCAGAGTCTGAGTAAAACAGTGAAAGCATAAAAAACAATTATTGTGCGATTATGGAGAAAATAAGGAAAAAGAGAGGAGAAAGATTTTAAAATATCACAACCGCTTGATTGTGAAGAGAGTGTGAGCGCAGTATAAAGGCGCGGCGCTGCAAAATAAAGCGCCCCTTCAGAATTATCCGCATTATTTTCACGGCCCGCCTGGGGCCGCCCGTTATTTTATTTCCCGGAGCATTAATCCGGCGCGTAAACCCAACGCGACGGACGGATTCGGAAACAACACCCGCTCATCGTCCTGCGCGTAATAACGCTCATCGCCATCTTCCGCCAGCAGCGTGCCCGCGCTAAAAGCGGTGAAATTTTCGGTATCGCCCGACATATGCAACACAAAGCGCTCGCTGCGCCGGGTGATCTGCTGCGCCACTTCAAAGCGTCGCGGCGCATCCGTACCGGCAGGCGCAGTCGATCCGTCAAGCAGCGCCGCCAGGCCCCGCTGCGTTGGCGCAAACTGGCTGAGATCGTTGTGGCCGAACGGCAGCGCCTTACCGAGCTCCAGCGTACAGCTCAGCGCCGCGAAGCGCTCGCATGATAAGTGTGTAAAGGTGCCGCCCGGCGCGCGGTGAAAGACCAGCGCCTGGAGCCCGGCTTCGCCAAGCCAGACGAGAAAATCCTCTGGCCACGCCGTGGTGCGCGCGGGCAGTACGCCAAAACGCGGGAAGCGTGACCCGCGAATGGCGGTATGCAGATCCAGATGCCAGCGCACCGTTTCATCGCCCGCTGCGAAAAAGGTCTCCAGCGCCTGTTCGAGACGCGCGGCGCGCGCGGTTTCGACGCCCGGCGTGGCGGTCTGCCAGCGCCCGCCAAAAAGACGGTTGAGATCATAATCGATAAACCGCCGTCCGGCCCGCAGCGCCGCCGGACTGCCCAGCACCACCAGCAGCCGCCAGGCGAGCGGCCGCTCGCCGCGCAGCAGCGGCGCCAGTAGCTGCTCCAGCATCTCCACCGGCGCGGTTTCATTGCCGTGGATGCCCGCGCTGAGCACCAGCGCGCCGCGCACGTCTTTGCCGGGCGTCAGTTGCAAAATGCCTTCATCCAGCCACTCGATAGTCACGCCGCCGCGTTGTTGCGTTGTCAGCGCGGGCGTCTCGCCGCGCAGCGTCTGTGCAAGAAAATCGTCCATGGCGTCTCCTTACTGCTGGAACGGATAGACATTGCCGAGCGAGAGCAGACGCGTCAGTTCATCCAGCGCCTCGCGCCCCTCGCGCAATAACTGCGGGTCAACCAGGTCTTCCTGCGTCAACCGGTCGCGGTAATGTTTGTCGACCCACGCGTTAAGCCGCGTAAAGAGCGCGTCATTCATCATTACCGCCGGGTTCACCGCCTGGCGCTCGTCGTCGGTCAGCGCCACGCGCAGCCGCAGGCACGCCGGGCCGCCGCCGTTAGCCATACTTTCGCGCAAATCAAAAATTTTCAGCTCGCTAATCGGGTTATCCGCCGCCACGAGCGTATTCAGGTAACGCCAGACGCCTTCGTGGCGGCGCGACTCTTCCGGCAGCACCAGCACCATGGAACCGTCGTCGCGGCTCAGCAACTGGCTGTTGAAAAGGTATGTCTCCACCGCATCCTGCACCGAGACCTCGCCTGCGGGCACCACCAGCGGCGTAAAGCCCGGTACTTTTTCAGCCAGCGCATCGAAGAGCGCGTGCTGGTGTAAAAACGCGTGTTCGTGGCAGAACAGCACCTGGCGGTTGGACACAGCAATCACATCGTTATGAAACACGCCCTGATCGATGACCGCCGGGTTTTGCTGCGCGAAGATGACGCGCTGCGGATCTACCTGATTCAGGCGCGCTACGGCCTGCGAGGCTTCCAGCGTCTGGCGCGCCGGGTAGCGGGCGGGCACCAGCGCCCCGCTCTCTTCACGCCCGTAGATGAAAAGCTGTAGGCCCGGCTCGCCATAGTCGCCGCCGAGCCGGTTATGGTTCGCCGCGCCTTCGTCGCCGAACATCGCTACCTGCGGCAGCGCCGGATGGACGGCAAAACGGGATTCATCGCGGAAAATCGCCCGCAGCAGCCGTTCGGTGCCGGGCGCTTCACTGGCGCGGTGGAATTTATTGTTGAGGTTCGCCACCGTCAGGTGCACTTTGCCGTCCAGCGCGTCGGCGGAAGGACACACCGTCGCGGCGTTCGCCACCCACATCGACGACGCCGAGCTGGCGGCGGAGAGCAGATGCGGCGCGGCGCGCCAGGCTTTCTCCAGCACCTGGTGATCGCTGCCGGTAAACCCAATCTGGCGCAGCGCTGCGAGATTCGGCCGCTCCTGTGGCGGGATCACCGCCTGCGGGAAACCGGCGTCCGCCAGCGCTTTCATCTTCGCGAGCCCCTGTTTCGCGGCAAGCTTCGGGTTCGAAACCTGAAAACGGTGCTTCGTTGACGCTTCGTTACCGAAAGAGAGTCCGGCGTAATGGTGAGTCAGTCCCACCAGCCCGTCAAAGTTGACTTCACGTGCTTTCATGCCTGCTCCTTGCCGCTGAAATCGAGGCCGGGGTTTAACGTCTGCGGCAGCGCGAAGGTCGGGCTTTCCAGCGAGGCCATCGGCCAGGCGCAGTAATCCGCCGCATACCAGGCGCTCGGGCGATGGTTGCCGGAGGCCCCGACGCCGCCGAATGGCGCTGTGCTGGCCGCGCCGGTCAGCGGTTTGTTCCAGTTCACAATACCGGCGCGCGCTTCCAGCAGCAGCCGATCGAATTTTTCGCGCACCGGCGAAATCAGCCCGCAGGAGAGCCCGTAGCGGGTGGCGTTGGCAAGCGTAATGGCCTCGTCGAAATCGTCATAACGCCAGACGCCCAGCAGCGGCCCGAAGACTTCTTCATCCGGCACGTCATCCACGCCGGTCAGCTCAACAATGCCCGGCGTGAGCAGCGAACTGCCCGCCTGCGCCAGGGCTGGCGTTAACAGCGGCTTGCCGCCCCGCGTCAGATGCCCCTGCCAGGCTTCCAGTACCCGCTCCGCCGCCTGCGCGCTGATAAGCCCGCCCATAAACGGCTGCGGCTCGGCGTCCCAGCGGTCAGGGCGCAGACGTCCGGCAATCTCAACGAGGCGCGCCAGGAAGGCGTCGCCCGCACCACCCCGTTTAACCAGCAGGCGGCGCGCGCAGGTACAGCGCTGCCCGGCGGTGATAAACGCCGACTGAATCGCCAGATGCACCGCGCCGTCGATATCGTCCGGATCTTCAACGATAAGCGGGTTATTGCCGCCCATCTCCAGCGCCAGGATCTTCTCTGGCTGACCGGCGAGCTGACGGTGTAACTGATAACCGGTGCTGGCGCTGCCGGTAAACAGCAGCCCATCGAGTTCCGGCTGGGCGGAGAGCGCCTGGCCGGTCGCGCGCGCGCCCTGCACCAGATTCAGCACGCCCGCAGGCAGCCCCGCCTGCTCCCAGAGTTTCACCACGGCCTCGCCGGTGTGCGGCGTCAGCTCGCTCGGTTTAAACACTAATGTGTTGCCCGCCAGTAACGCCGGGACGATATGGCCGTTCGGCAGGTGGCCCGGGAAGTTATACGGCCCGAAGACCGCCAGCACGCCATGCGGACGGTGGCGCAGCGTGGCCGCGCCGTCCGGCATCGGCGAGTGTTGTTCGCCGGTGCGGGTCTGGTACGCTTTGAGCGAAATGCCCACTTTATTGATCATCGCAGTCACTTCGGTGGCCGCTTCCCAGCGCGGTTTGCTGGTTTCCAGCGCGATGATCCGCGTCAGTTCGGTTTTATTGGCCTCCAGCAGCGCCGCGAATTTCTCGGCGATGGCCTGACGATCGGCGAAAGGCCGTTTCGCCCAGGCCGGGAACGCCGCGCGGGCGGCGGCGCAGGCATTTATAACCTGCGCCTCGTCGGCCGCATGGCCCTGCCAGAGCAGGCCGCCGCCGACCGGATCGCGTTTTTCCAGCGCCTCGCCTTGCCCCGTTGTCCACTCACCGTTGATCCATAAACTCATACTTTTTTCTCCTCAGGGCACAGGCGCACCAGGCGTACGCGATCGCCGTGGCGACATTGCAGGGCATCCAGCGTGGCGGCATCCAGAATCAGCCTGTCGGCGTCCGGTCTGGCGCGGATCAGCATCACGCGGAAATTATCGTAATTTTCGTTGGCGACCATACAGGCGGGCAGTTCGTCGTCGGTGACCGGCTGGCCTTCCGCGACCTCCACGAGGCGGCTTTTACGGATAGCCCGCACCCGGTCGATATCGCACTCCAGCGTCGGCCCGCCGTCGAAGATGTCGACATAGTTGCGATAGCGGAAGCCTTCGGCCTCCAGCACGGCGCGCGCGGGCGCCGTGTCTTTATGTACCTGTCCGATGACGGACTGCGCCTCTTCGGAAAGAAACTGGGTGTAGATGGGGTGCTTCGGCATCAGTTCGGCGATAAACGCTTTCTGCCCGGTGCCGCACAGGTAGTCGGCGCGGCTGAACTCCATAGAGAAGAAACGCTGGCCGAGGCTTTCCCAGAACGGCGAGTAGCCGTGCTCGTCAATCACCCCGCGCATTTCCGCGACCACTTTTTCATTAAAGCGCTCGCGAAACGCGGCCATAAACATAAAACGCGATTTGGAGAGCAGATAGCCGTTGCCGTTTTTGCGCCAGTCCGGGTCGAGAAAGAGCGTGCAAAGTTCACTGCTGCCGGTGTGATCGTTGCTGAGAAAGAGCGTGGGCAGCGCGTTGTAGACATTCAGCTCTTTCGACGCGTGCACCAGCGTGCCGACGCGGTAGTTATACCAGGGCTCGCTGAGCCCGACGGCCACTTCGATGGCGCAGATCCCGGCGACCGTGCGGCTTTGCGTATCTTCCAGCACGAAGACATAGCCCTGATCGCCTGGCGGCAGCTCGCCGCGCCAGGTTTGCAGGGAGCGCTCGACGCGGGCGCTGAGCGTTTTTTCATCGACCGGCAGCGAGGTCAACCCACCGCCGGTTTTGGCGGCGAGCCGGAGCAGCGCCGGGACATCCTGATGAGCGACAGGGCGAATCACCATCATGATGCGCCCTCCTTAATCCAGTTTTCACAGGCGCGCGCCACGCGGGCGAGCCCGGTTTCAATCTCCTGATGGCTGATGTTGAGCGCAGGCGCAAAGCGCAGCACGTTCGCGCCCGCAATCAGCACCATCGCGCCTTCCTTCGCGGCGGCGAGCGACATCGCCTTCGCCTTGCCCGCATATTCATCGCTCAGCACACAGCCGATCAAAAGCCCCAGACCGCGGATCTCTTTAAACACCCCGAGGCGCTGGTTCATGGCGTTGAGTTGCTCGACAAGCGCGTCGTGACGCGCTTTGACGCCATCCAGCATCTCCGGCGTATTCACAAGATCCAGCACTTCGCCTGCGACGGCGCTCGCCAGCGGGTTGCCGCCGTAGGTGGTGCCGTGGGTGCCAACCCCCATCACGGCCGCGCAGCGTTCGGTGGTGAGCATCGCGCCAATCGGGAAGCCGCCGCCGAGCGCTTTTGCGGTGGAAAGCACATCCGGCGTCACGCCGTAGTGCATGTAAGCATAGAGGTGCCCGGTGCGGCCCACGCCGGTCTGCACTTCATCAAAAATCAGCAGCGCGTTGTGGCGATCGCACAGCTCGCGCAACCCTTTCAGGAAAGCTTTGGTGGCAGGCACCACGCCGCCCTCGCCCTGCACCGGCTCGACAATCACCGCGCAGGTGTCGTCATTGATCAGCGCCGCGGCGGAATTGAGATCGTTAAACACGGCATGGCTGATTTGCGGCGGCAGCGGCGCGAAATCCTGGGAATACGCAGGCTGCCCCCCTGCCGAGACGGTAAACAGCGTGCGGCCGTGAAAGGCGTTTTTGAACGCCACGATGCCGCTTTTCTGCGCGCCGTAGTGGTCGTGGGCATATTTGCGGGCGAGCTTCAGCGCCGCTTCATTGGCTTCCGCGCCGGAGTTACAGAAAAAGACGCGGTCGGCGAACGTAGCGTCAATCAGGCGTTTGGCAAGGCGCAGCACCGGCTCGTTGGTATACCCGTTACCGGTATGCCAGATTTTCGCCGCCTGGGTTTCCAGCGCCTGGCGCAGTTTCGGGTGCGCATGGCCGAGAGCGTTTACCGCGATGCCGCCTGCGAAATCGATATACTCTTTGCCTTCCTGATCCCAGAGCGTGGACCCCTCGGCCCGCACCGGAATAAACGCGGCCGGGGCATAAACGGGGATCATCCACTCATCAAAGTTCTGGCGGGTAATTGACTGCGACATAGCGACCTCGTCCGGTAAATAAAAGGTTGTTTAGTTGTTAATTAAATGTGCATTTGCGCTCTTACTGTAGATTGCACGCTTCGTGCCAGCCAGAGGAGAAAATGCATAGCGGAGAGGGGGTGGCGTTAAATCAATAGGTTACGATCCGCCATTATTCACTTTTAATGCATAATAAGTGAATAAATTTATGACAAAGCGGCCTTCGCCATAAAAAAACCCGCACTTTTATGCATTGATAAAATATTGTTCTGGATTTGTGATCGTGACCGGGATTTGTCTTGAAAATGCGCCCCTTTACAGGGCGTCTGCGCCATCATGGTGCACCAAAATCGGGTTTGCGCCGCTTTCAGCTATCGCCACAACCTTGCCGGGGCGGGAGACGCGCGGACGGTTTTTCTGATACCATCGCGCCACTCTTGTTCATCCAGTGTGTTCGCGACTATGAAATTCATCTCTTTTAACATCAATGGCCTGCGCGCCCGCCCTCATCAGCTTGCCGCGCTGGTGGAACAGCATCAGCCGGACGTAATCGGCCTGCAGGAAACCAAAGTCCACGACGATATGTTTCCCCTCGAAGAGGTGGCGAAACTGGGCTACAACGTGTTTTATCATGGCCAGAAAGGCCATTACGGCGTGGCGCTGCTGACCAAAGCCACGCCGGTTTCCGTGCGCCGCGGCTTTCCGGGCGACGATGAAGAAGCGCAGCGTCGTATCATCATGGCGGAAATCCCGTCCGCGATCGGCGATATCACCGTGATCAATGGTTACTTCCCGCAGGGCGAAAGCCGCGACCACGCGGTGAAATTCCCCGCCAAAGCGAAGTTCTACCAGGATTTGCAGGACTATCTTGAAACGGCGCTCAGCAACGATAAACCGGTGCTTATTATGGGCGACATGAATATCAGCCCGGGCGATCTGGATATCGGCATCGGCGAAGAGAGCCGCAAGCGCTGGCTGCGCACCGGCAAATGTTCGTTCCTGCCGGAAGAGCGCGAATGGATGGGCCGCCTGCTGAACTGGGGGCTTAAAGATACGTTCCGCCACGCTAACCCGGACATCACTGACCGCTACTCCTGGTTCGACTACCGCTCGAAAGGCTTTGACGATAACCGCGGCCTGCGCATCGATCTTCTGCTGGCGAGCGACCCGCTGATGGCGCGCCTGGTGGAAACCGGTATCGATTATGATATCCGCGCCATGGAAAAACCGTCCGATCACGCGCCGGTCTGGGCGACCTTCTCGCTGTAATTCTTGCGGCTCCTCCTGCGGGAGGAGCCCTTCGGAAAACACACTATGCAAATCATTGATGTCGTGGCGGCGATCATCGTGCGCGAGGGTTGTCTGCTGCTGGCGCAGCGCTCACCCGCTGGCGACCAACCGGGGCTGTGGGAATTTCCCGGCGGCAAAGTGGAGCCGGGCGAAAGCCAGCCTGCGGCGCTGGCGCGTGAGCTGCAGGAAGAACTGGCGATACGCGCGCGTATCGGCGCGTATGTGGCAAGCCACACGCATGAGGTCTCCGGGCGGGTTATCCGGTTACATGCGTGGCGGGTGGACGATTTTGACGGCGAGCCGCAGGCGCTGTGCCACAGCGCGTTCGTCTGGTGTGAACCGCGCGAGGCGTTCGGCTATGCGCTCGCCCCGGCGGATATTCCGTTGCTGGAGGCGTTTATGTCCGCACGCGACGCCACACCAGCGGGTTCGTGCTGAGGGTTTTCTCGTCGCGCTGACACTGCAACAGCACGCCATCGGCTTTGATCACCGCCCCTTCGGAGTAATTCTGATCCTGATAGACGCAGCACTGAATGCACTGTTGCTGCGAACGCTGGCCGCCGGTATTAAATACCTCTTCCGGCACGTTGACCTGCACATCCGGGCGCAGCCTGTCGGCGCCCGCCGGCAGGGTCGCCAGCAGCGCCAGCGCCGCCAGTAAGCTCTTTTTCACTGACACCCCGTTTCCCCTCTCGTTATGTGATCCTGATTTCACTATAGCGCGTCGCGCGCTCGTGTAGACAGTATCGGCGCATCCGGCCCGGAGTTTAGCGCGACGGAATTACTCCGTCGCCGGTTGCGCGCCGCTGCGTTTGCGGGCGGCAGGCTTTTTGCCGCCCTTGCCCGCGCGGCGTTTTTGCGCCTGCTGGGGCGCCACCAGACCGCGGAACTGACGCACCGGGGCGCTACGCGCCTGGTCAATCAGCGTGTAGAGCGTGTGCACCAGCGGCTGCATGAAATCCTGATAGCGGCACTGCTTCTCACTGATTTGCGTCAGCGTCGACTCCCACTGCGCGGTCATGTCCGGGCGCGCGGCAAGCTCCGGCAGCGCGTGGATCAGCGCTTTTCCGGCGGGCGTCGAGTGGATATAGCGCCCCTGCTTTTCAAGAAAACCGCGCTTAAACAGCAGCTCGATAATCCCTGCGCGGGTCGCTTCCGTGCCGAGCCCGTCGGTGGCGCGCAGGATTTTTTTCAGATCTTTATCCTGCACGAAGCGCGCGATACCGGTCATGGCCGACAGGAGCGTGGCGTCGGTGAAATGGCGCGGCGGTTGGGTCTGACGTTCGACCACTTCACCCCGTTCGCAATGCAGCTCGTCGCCCTTTGCGACCACCGGCAGCGGCGTGCCGTCGTTCTCTTCGTCGCGCTCTTTCGCGCCGAGCAGCGTGCGCCAGCCCGCCTCAGCCAGAAAGCGCGCTTTAGCGATGAATTTGCCGCCCGCGATGTCAAGCTCAATGACGCATTTGCGAAACTGCGCGTCCTGACAGAACTGCATCAGGTACTGACGGGCGATAAGCCCGTAGATTTTCGCTTCGCCGTCAGAGAGCGACGCGGGCGCGCTGCGCGCCGTCGGGATGATGGCGTGGTGGGCGTCCACTTTTTTGTCGTCCCAGCAGCGGTTGCGACGCTCAGGATCGACTGCGGGCTGCGGCAGCAGATCCGACGCATGGACGCCTATCGCCTTCAGCACCGCATGGCGGCCCGCGAAGTGCTCCTCCGGCAGGTAGCGGCAGTCGGAGCGCGGATACGTAATGAGTTTGTGGGTTTCGTACAGCTTCTGGCAGATATCCAGCACTGCCTGCGCGCTCAGGTTAAAGCGTTTTGAGGCCTCGATTTGCAGCGTCGAGAGCGAGAACGGCAGCGGCGCGGCTTCGCCTTCGCGTTTGTCGTTGTAGCTGGTGACACGCGCAGGCTGCCCTTCGATACGCTTAACGACATGCTCCGCCAGGGCCCGGTTCAGAAGCCGCCCCTCTTCATCCTGATACGGCTCGCAGGCCTCGCTCGGCTGCCAGAGCGCGGTGAAGCGCTCCTGGGCGGGCGTAACGATGTGCGCTTTGACTTCAAAGAAATCTTTGGCGACGAAGTGTTCTATCTCTTCGTCGCGCCGCACCACCAGCCCCAGCACGGGCGTCTGGACGCGGCCTACCGAGAGCACGCCCTGATAGCCCGCGTTCTGCCCGAGCAGCGTATAGGCGCGCGTCATGTTAATGCCGTAAAGCCAGTCGGCGCGGGCGCGGGCGAGCGCCGAGGTGCTGAGCGGGACAAACTCGCGGTTCTCGCGCAGCTTGTCGATAGCGCGCTCCACCGCCTGCGGGTTGAGATCGTTAATCAGGCAGCGGCGCACCTGCTGGCGCTTTTCCGCGGGCAGTTGCAGGTAGTCGAGCACTTCGTCCACCAGCAGTTGCCCTTCGCGATCCGGGTCGCCCGCATGCACTATCTCCTGCGCCTCGCGCAGCAGCTTTTTAATCACATTGAGCTGCTTTGCGACCGACGGTTTCGGCTGAAGCTGCCACTTTTCCGGCACGATGGGTAAGTCGGCGAGATTCCAGCGGCCATAGCGGCTGTCGTAAGCGTCCGGCTGCGCCTGCTCCAGCAGATGCCCGACGCACCAGGTGACCACCTGGCCGTTCCCGCACTCAATAAACCCGTCGCCCCGGCGGTGCGGCTTAGGCAACACGTCGGCGATGGCGCGCCCCAGGCTGGGCTTTTCGGCAATAAACAACCGCATCGATTAGCGAATCTCCACCATGGGGCGGCCGCCGCGCGCGGTTTTCAGCTCGCCGATGGCGCTAAGCGTGATGCCATGCTCCGCCGCCACGGCCTGCACCTGCGCCTCGGATTGCGGATCGACCGCCAGCAGCAGGCCGCCGGAGGTTTGCGGATCGCACAGCAGGCTGCGCCAGGCGTCCGGCATGTCGCCCATCAGGTGGCCGTAGCTCGCAAAGTTACGGCTGGTGCCGCCCGGCACCGCGCCCTGCGCGATGTACTCCTCCACGCCCGGCAGTTTCGGCACGGCCTCATACCAGAGCTCCGCCTGCAGGCCCGCGCCCTGGCACACTTCGCTGAGATGGCCCAGCAGCCCGAAGCCGGTGACGTCAGTCATCGCCCGCACGCCGTCGATCTCTGCGAACTCAGCGCCTGCTTTATTCATGGTGCACATCACTTCCGTCGCAAGACCCTGATGCTCCGGGCGCAGCAGCGATTTTTTCTCGGCCGTGGTGAGAACGCCGATACCCAGCGGCTTGGTGAGAAAGAGTTTGCAGCCCGCCTCGGCGGTGCTGTTTTTCTTCACGCGCTCGGTCGGCACCACGCCGGTGACGGCGAGACCGAAAATCGGCTCCGGCGCGTCGATGGAGTGGCCGCCCGCCAGCGCAATGCCCGCCTGCTGACACGCAAAGCGCCCGCCTTCCACCACCTCGCGCGCGATTTCCGGCGCAAGCGTGTTAACCGGCCAGCCGAGAATGGCGATCGCCATAATAGGTTTACCGCCCATCGCGTAGATATCGCTGATGGCGTTGGTAGCGGCGATGCGGCCAAAGTCGAACGGGTTGTCCACGATGGGCATGAAGAAATCAGTGGTGCTGATAACGCTCGTGCCGTTGCCCAGGTCGTACACCGCCGCGTCGTCGCGCGTTTCGTTACCGACAAGCAGGTTGGGGTCGATAAACTTCGCCTGATCGCTGTGCAGGATGGTTTCCAGCACTTTCGGGGAAATTTTACAACCGCAACCTGCTCCGTGGCTGTACTGGGTCAGACGAATCGCTTGCTCACTCATGGACCGCTCCTTGTTTGGTCAGAATCAGGTGATCGTTATCATTCGATAAATAAAGCGCGCTTATGGTAGCGCCAGAAAGACGGGGTGGTAAGTATGGCTGTCTGAATTGCGCCGCTTTTGCTCACAATCCAGACAGTTTTGCGCGTGGGGTTCAGAAATGACGCACGAAGGGGGCGGTATCCGGCAGATTAATGGTGGTGGACGCCTTCAGTTGCGGCGTGCCGAGATAGAGAAAACCGACAATTTGATCCTGCTCGCGGCACTCAAACGCCTCGCGCACCAGGTTGTTGTCAGTGAACGGGCCGCTGCGCCAGATGCCGTTAAAGCCCTGGGCGAGCGCTGCCATCTGCATCGCCATGACCGCGCAACCGGCGCTGACCACCTGCTCCCAGTGCGGCACTTTGTGGTGCGCTTCGCAGTGGGCGACCACGGTGATAATCAGCGGCGCGCGAAACGGCGCGTTGCGGGCTTTGTCGATAGCCTTTTCATCCTGACCGTCGGCAACGGCGGCTTTCTCCAGCAGCGCGCTGAAGCGCTCACGCCCTTCCCCTTCGATGACAAAGAAACGCCACGGCTGTAGCGTACCGTGATCCGGCGCGCGCAGACCCGCCCGCAGAATGTTTTCCAGCGCGTCGCCCGTTGGCGCAGGCTCAGCGAGACGTGAGGCGCTGCGGCGGTTGACCAGCATATCTAATGCATCCATCTCAACTCTCCTTTGATGATTTTTACCCATAAAATTAACACAGCGGTATGTTTTGTTACACCCTGCCCGCGTTTCCTGCTGACAAGCCCGCCCGTGGTATTTACACTTTGTCGGCGTCCCGCCTGTAGCGGGAGGTTACGGGGTTCCCCGTTATTCACGGATTAGGGAGAGTAAATGCGTACCCTTTGGCGAATTATTGCCGGATTCTTTAAGTGGACCTGGCGCCTGCTCAATATCATCAGAGAGCTGGTGATGAATCTGCTGTTTCTGCTGCTGGTGCTGGTGTGCGTTGGCGTCTGGATGCAGTTTAACAGCGGCCCGTCTGAACCTGCGCGCGGCGCGCTGCTGCTCGATATCAGCGGCGTGGTGGTGGATAAACCGTCGGTTAATAATAAGCTTGGCGCGCTGGGCCGTCAGCTCTTTGGCGCAAGCTCCGACCGTTTACAGGAAAATTCGCTGTTTGATATCGTCAACGCGATTCGCCAGGCGAAAGACGACCGCAATATCACGGGTATCGTGCTGGATCTGAAAGATTTCGCCGGCGCCGATCAGCCTTCAATGCAGTATATCGGCAAGGCGCTGCGCGAATTCCGCGACGCCGGTAAGCCGGTGTACGCCATCGGTGAAAGCTACAGCCAGGGCCAGTATTACCTCGCAAGCTTCGCCAACAAGATTTGGCTCTCGCCGCAGGGCACCGTCGATCTGCACGGTTTCGCGACTAATGGCCTCTACTACAAATCGCTGCTCGATAAACTCAAAGTGACCACCCATGTGTTCCGCGTCGGCACCTATAAATCCGCCGTTGAGCCGTTTATCCGCGACGATATGTCGCCGGAAGCCCGTGAGGCCGACAGCCGCTGGATTGGCGAGCTGTGGCAGAACTATCTCGGCACACTCGCGGCCAACCGTCAGGTGCCGGCCAGCCAGATCTTCCCTGGCGCGCAGGCGATGATCGCAGGCCTTGAAGCCGCAGGCGGCGATACGGCGAAATATGCGCTCGACAATAAGCTCGTGGATGAGCTGGCGAGCAGCGCGACCATCGATAAAGCGCTGGTGAAACAATTTGGCTGGAGCGACAAGGATAAAGATTTCCGCGCCGTCAGCATTTACGACTACCCGGTGAACAAGCCGTCTGAACAGGGCGAGAGCATCGCCGTGGTGTTCGCCAACGGGGCCATCATGGATGGCGAAGAGACGCCGGGCAACGTCGGCGGCGATACCACCGCCGCGCAGATCCGCGACGCGCGTCTGGATCCGAAGGTAAAAGCCATAGTGCTGCGGGTGAACAGCCCCGGCGGCAGCGTGACCGCTTCTGAAACTATTCGTCAGGAGCTGGCGGCGGCGAAAGAAGCAGGCAAACCGATCGTGGTTTCCATGGGCGGCATGGCGGCGTCCGGCGGTTACTGGATCTCCACGCCGGCCAGTTATATCGTGGCGAACCCGAGCACGTTGACCGGCTCCATCGGCATCTTTGGCGTTATCAACACGGTGGAAAACAGCCTCGATTCCATTGGCGTGCATACCGACGGTGTCGCGACCTCGCCGCTTGCGGATGTGTCGGTCACCAAAGCGCTGCCGCCTGAAGTGCAGAAGCTGATGCAGTTAACCATCGAAAACGGTTATCAGCGCTTTATCGGTCTGGTGGCGCAGTCGCGTCACAAGACGCCGCAACAGATAGACCAGATTGCGCAGGGTCACGTCTGGACGGGTGAAGACGCGAAGCAAAACGGCCTGGTGGACAGCCTCGGCGATTTCGACGACGCCGTGAAAAAAGCCGCTGAGCTGGCGAAGCTGAAAACCTGGCATCTCGATTTCTATCAGGATGAGCCGGGCTTTGTGGATATGGTGCTGGCGAATCTGACCGGTTCGGTGCACGCGATGCTGCCGCAGGCGCTTCAGGCATGGTTGCCTGCGCCGGTGGCCGACGCGGCGCTGGCGGCGAAAAAAGAAGGCGATAAGCTCGCCGCCTTTAACGATCCGCAGAACCGTTACGCCTTCTGCCTGACCTGCGGCGACGTGCGCTAAGGCGCCTGCGTCGATCCTGTCACAGCCCGGCCAGCGCCGGGCTGATTTTTTTGCGCAGCGCCTCTATACTGCGCGGGTTTAAGCACAACGAAAGCTAACCTATGCAAAAGAAATCGATCTACGTTGCCTATACCGGCGGCACCATCGGTATGCAACGCTCCGAACACGGCTACATTCCCGTTTCCGGCCACCTCCAGCAGCAGCTCGCGCAAATGCCGGAATTCCACCGCCCCGAAATGCCGGATTTCACCATCCATGAATATGCGCCCCTGATGGACTCCTCCGATATGACGCCGCAGGACTGGCAGCATATCGCCGAGGACATCAAAGCGCATTACGACGAGTATGACGGCTTCGTTATCCTTCACGGCACCGATACGATGGCGTTCACGGCCTCGGCGCTGTCGTTTATGCTCGAGAATCTTAGCAAACCGGTTATCGTGACCGGCTCGCAGATCCCGCTCGCGGAGCTGCGCTCCGACGGGCAGATCAACCTGCTGAATTCGCTCTACGTGGCGGCGAACTATCCGATTAGCGAAGTGACGCTGTTCTTCAATAACCGGCTCTATCGCGGCAACCGCACCACCAAAGCCCATGCCGACGGCTTTGACGCTTTCGCCTCCCCTAATCTGCCGCCACTGCTGGAAGCCGGCATTCATATTCGTCGCCTGAATACGCCGCCCGCGCCGCACGGCCACGGCGAGCTGCGCGTGCATACGATTACGCCGCAGCCTATCGGCGTGGTGACCATTTATCCGGGGATCTCCGCCGACGTGGTGCGTAACTTCTTACGCCAGCCGGTGCGGGCGCTGATCCTGCGCTCTTACGGCGTCGGCAACGCGCCGCAGCATGGGGAATTCCTGAAAGAGTTGCAGGAAGCGTGCTCGCGCGGGATTGTGGTGGTCAACCTGACGCAGTGTATGTCCGGTAAAGTAAATATGGGCGGCTACGCCACCGGCAACGCGCTGGCCCATGCGGGCGTCATCAGCGGCTTTGACATGACCGTCGAGGCCACGCTGACCAAACTGCATTATCTGTTAAGCCAGGGGCTGGAGCCGCAGGCGATCCGCGAGGCGATGATGTGTAACCTGCGCGGCGAACTGACCCCGGACGACTAAAAGGAGCACGATATGAACTCACGCGCCCTGCTGCTGGTGGATCTGCAAAATGATTTTTGCGCCGGCGGCGCGCTGGCAGTCGCGGAAGGCGACAGCACGGTGGATATAGCGAACGCGATGATTGCATGGTGTCAGAGCCGCGGCGAGCCGGTGGTGGCAAGCCAGGACTGGCATCCGGCCAATCACGGCAGCTTTGCTTCTGTTCAGCGCGCCGAGCCGTTCACGCAAGGCACGCTTGACGGCCTGCCGCAAACCTGGTGGCCCGATCACTGCATTCAGGAAAGCGACGGCGCGGCGCTCCATCCGCTGCTGAACCAGAGCGCCATCGAACAGCGGTTTTATAAAGGCGAAAATCCGGCTATCGACAGCTACAGCGCGTTTTTCGATAACGGGCATCGCCAGAAAACCGCGCTCGACGCATGGCTGCGTGAGCGCGGCGTCAACGAATTAATCGTGATGGGTCTGGCCACCGACTACTGCGTGAAATACACGGTGCTCGACGCGGTAAGTCTTGGGTATACGGTGAATGTGATAACCGACGGCTGCCGTGGCGTTAACCTGACGCCGCAGGCCAGTATGCTGGCGTTTCAGGAGATGGCGGCGAGCGGCGCCACGCTCTATACGCTCGATGACTGGCGCGAAACGCAGCCGTAAGCCTCTTCAGACCTACGTTGCATTATAAAAAAGGCCGCAGAGCAATCCGCGGCCTTTTTTATGGCTTCAGCAAACGTCAGCTCACTCCGGCTTGAGCGTGGCGATAGGCTGCTGATTGATGCCGAACTCCGCCTTAAGCTGCTGCTTGCTTTTCATCACCAGTTGGCCGTCAGTGCCGATCGTCATGTGCTGCGGATTCGTGTTATGCCGCATCTGCCAGAGCATCACCAGCTGCAGGCTGTTTTCTTTCTGCTCGGGGGTGAGCGCCACGCCGTCGGGCCATTTTCCGAGCTCAACGGCCGTCGCAAGGCGCTCGTAAACGTCAGGCGTCATGCTGCTAATCAGGTCTTCCAGGTTCATAAAATCACGCTCCAGTGGAATAATTTGCTGAATCGATTCTTCAGCCTTTGATTTGCTCGCCGTTATCGTCATCGGTAAAGCTGAGCGAGGCCGAGTTGACGCAGTAGCGCTCGCCGGTCGGCTGCGGGCCGTCCGGGAAGACGTGGCCCAGGTGCGCATCGCAGCTGCCGCAGCGGATCTCAATACGTTGCATACCGTGCGAGTAATCGTTGATATAACGAATCGAGTCCTCGCTCACCGGCTCGTAAAAGCTGGGCCAGCCGCAGCCGGAATCATACTTGGTTGCGGAGTTGAACAGCGCCGCATCGCATACCAGGCAGCGGTAGACGCCATCACGCTTATTATGCAGCAGACGCCCGGTATACGGCGGTTCCGTACCGTGATTCTGGGTGACGTAGAACTGCATTTCCGTCAGGGTATTTTTCAGGTCGTCATGAGAGTTTTGATTGGCCATAAGGTGACATCTCGGCAAGGTTTAAGCAGTTACATTACCTGTAATATTCTAACAAAACATTAACAGTAAGGCGTACACTTTTGGTCTAAACTTAGCACTGAAAATGCAGCGAACAGGCAAATGTGATTAACATCACACTTTTGTTTTCGACGCCCTTTTAAATTCCTCTCAGCGTCCCCATATGGACCTGAGGCCAAAAGGAAGAGTGAGGTGAGTCAGTCGTGCAAAGCTTGTCCAGAGGATTGATTTGTCGCAATGATTGACACGATTCCGCTTGACGCTGCGTAAGGTTTTTGTAATTTTACAGCCAACCTTTTATTCACTAACAAATAGCTGGTGGAATATATGACTATCAAAGTAGGTATCAACGGTTTTGGCCGTATCGGTCGCATTGTTTTCCGTGCTGCTCAGAAACGTTCTGACATCGAGATCGTTGCAATCAACGACCTGTTAGACGCTGAGTACATGGCCTACATGCTGAAGTATGACTCTACTCACGGTCGTTTCGACGGTTCCGTTGAAGTTAAAGACGGTCATCTGATCGTTAACGGTAAAAAAATCCGCGTTACCGCTGAAAAAGACCCGGCTAACCTGAAGTGGGACGAAGTGGGCGTGGACGTGGTTGCTGAAGCGACCGGTATCTTCCTGACCGACGAAACCGCACGTAAACACATCACCGCTGGCGCGAAAAAAGTTGTTCTGACTGGCCCGTCCAAAGACAACACCCCGATGTTCGTTCGTGGCGCTAACTTTGATAAATATGAAGGCCAGGACATCGTTTCCAACGCATCCTGCACCACCAACTGCCTGGCACCGCTGGCGAAAGTTATCAACGACAACTTCGGCATCATCGAAGGTCTGATGACTACCGTTCACGCAACCACCGCTACCCAGAAAACCGTTGACGGCCCGTCTCACAAAGACTGGCGCGGCGGCCGCGGCGCAGCTCAGAACATCATCCCGTCCTCTACTGGCGCTGCTAAAGCAGTAGGTAAAGTACTGCCGGAACTGAACGGCAAACTGACTGGTATGGCGTTCCGCGTTCCGACCCCGAACGTGTCTGTCGTTGACCTGACCGTTCGTCTGGAAAAAGCAGCGACCTACGAGCAGATCAAAGACGCCATCAAGAAAGCCGCTGAAGGCGAAATGAAAGGCGTTCTGGGTTACACCGAAGATGACGTGGTTTCCACCGACTTCAACGGCGAAGTATGCACTTCCGTGTTCGATGCTAAAGCAGGTATCGCACTGAACGACAACTTCGTGAAACTGGTTTCCTGGTACGACAACGAAACCGGCTACTCCAACAAAGTACTGGACCTGATCGCTCACATCTCCAAATAAGTGAGATGAGATTCTGATCCTAAGGGCGACTTCGGTCGCCCTTTTTATTGGCTTTAAGACAGAGGATTGCCAGAAATGATCAAGACGATTTTTGCCTTGCCGGTGTCTGAACAGTTAACGCCTTATCTCTCCCGTCGTCAGCATGACGAACTGGACGTTATCGTTATCGACCATCCGCAGGTTCGCGCCGCCGTGGCGCTGCAGGGCGCGCATCTGCTGTGCTGGAAACCAGCTGGCGAAGAAGAGGTGTTATGGCTGAGCGCCAATACGCCGTTTAAGAAAGGCGTCGCGCTGCGCGGCGGCGTACCGATTTGCTGGCCGTGGTTTGGCCCGTCGGCGCAAAAAGATCTCCCTTCGCACGGTTTCGCCCGCAATCTGCCGTGGAATCTGAGCGCGCACAATGAAGATGACAACGGCGTGGTGCTGACGTTTGAACTGCACGCCAGTGACGCGAGTCGCCAGTACTGGCCGCACGATTTCACGCTCTACGCGCGCTACAAACTGGGCAAAACTTGCGAAATGGAACTGGAAGCGCACGGTGAATTTGAAACCACCTCCGCGCTGCATTCCTATTTCAACGTCGGCGACATCGCGGCAGTAAAAGTGAGCGGTCTTGGCGAGTCGTACATCGATAAAGTCAACGGCGGCGATCAAGGCAAGCTGGAAGATGGCGTGCAGACGTTCCCGGACCGTACCGACCGCGTTTACCTGAACCCGGAAGGGTGCAGCCTGATCCACGACGGCGCGCTTAACCGCACCCTTGAAGTGGTTCACCATCACAACAGCAACGTGGTGGGCTGGAACCCGGGCCCGGCGCTCTCCGTCAGCATGGGCGATATGCCGGACGACGGCTACAAAACCTTTGTCTGCGTGGAAACGGCCTGCGTCACCAAACCGCAGCAGACGCGTGAAGATAAACCGTCGCGCCTTTCTCAGACGCTGCGCGTGATTAAGCAAGCCTGATGACAGACGGCCTCGCTCTCGCGGGGCCGTTTTTTGCCCGCCCCTTTTCTTCCTTACTCTCCTGCCGGCTTGCGCCATAAAAAAAAGGGCGCACAAGGCGCCCCGCAACATGGCATTACGAATCAGAACGTATAGGTCACGCCGGTAGACAGCAGCGCAGACCAGGAACGGTCCACCATCGGGCTGTCTTTGGCTTCGTCGCTCAGGTGGGTGTAACGGCCGCTGCCGTAAACGCTCCAGCTGTCAGAGAGACGATAAGTGGCGGTCAGCTCAGCATACGGCGCCCAGCCATCGTCCGCGTCATAGCGATCAAGACCGCTGCGGCGCGACTCTTTGCCGCTCACGCCATAGTAGTAGTCGTTCTGGTTTTCGCTGCTCCACTCCACACCGATGCCCGGCGTCAGAGTAAGACCGCCGTTGGTGTAGCGATAGAGCCACGCCAGATCCCACACGATGCCGTTGCTGTTATCCAGCGTATCGGCGGCGAGCGAGGTACGCAGATAACCATACTGCGTGTTATGTACGTAAGACAGGCCCGCCATCAGCGTGGATCGACGCTCGTCCAGACGGCGCAGCGCACGGCTGTCGCTGTCGCCTGGCTTGAAGTGCAGCGGCGAGTAATACGCCATAATGGAAAGCTTATCGGCATTGTCATTCCACAGGTAGTATCCCGCACCAAGGCCGCGCACCCAGAAGTTATCACCTTCATAGTTGATAACCGGCAGAGGATAAACGTCGCGGTCGTACTGTTTATAAGGATTCACTACCCATCCTGCACCCGCGCCAACTGACAGTTTTCCTTCTGCATGCGCAAAGGTAGCGGCTGAAGCCATAACGGCACCCAGTGCCAGAAATTTGAATGTGCTCACAATCCATCAAGTCCTTTAGTCAAATGATCGGCTCGCGAAGTGTAACCGCCCCTTACGCTTCACCCCAAATTTTTTCGCACTTCTTTACATCACCGGATCGCGCAGCCTCGCATTTTCGCGTGACAGCTGCCTTGCAATTTTATGACTTCGCGGTGAATCCGCATGTCGAATGCAAATGCTGTAGCAGAAACAACGGGATGAGTGCTTGATTAATCACTGAATCCCCAATAAGGCGGCATGCAAGATTTTCAAATGCCATCTACGCTTAAAATTAAGAAGGTGCATTACCCTGACCGCAGTAGCACAGTGCAACGCGCAAAAAAATGCTTAAGTTGGCATTAGGGTTGCTGTACTCAGAATACGTCTTCCGGGAGCCTCCACTATTCATATGAACGGCTCTTTAACCTGTGCTAAAAAACGAAAGGACGGCATGCCATGAATATATTCGATCACTATCGCCAGCGCTATGAAGCTGCCAAGGACGAAGAGTTCACACTGCAGGAATTTCTTACCGTTTGCCGGCAGGATCGCAGTGCATATGCAAATGCGGCGGAACGGCTATTGATGGCCATCGGTGAGCCAGTGATGGTGGATACTGCCCAGGAGCCACGGCTCTCCCGTCTCTTTTCGAACCGGGTGGTCGCCCGGTATCCGGCGTTTGAAGAGTTCTATGGCATGGAAGAGGCCATTGAGCAGATTGTGTCGTACCTGAAACATGCGGCGCAGGGTCTGGAAGAGAAGAAACAGATCCTTTATCTGCTGGGGCCAGTAGGCGGCGGTAAATCGTCGCTCGCGGAGCGTCTGAAATCGCTGATGCAGCGCGTGCCTATTTATGTGCTAAGCGCCAACGGCGAGCGCAGCCCGGTTAACGATCATCCGCTGTGCCTGTTCAATCCGCAGGAAGACGCGCAAATTCTGGAAAAAGAGTACAACGTCCCGCGCCGCTATCTCGGCACGATCATGTCGCCGTGGGCCGCGAAGCGCCTGCATGAGTTCGGCGGCGACATCACTAAATTCCGCGTCGTCAAAGTCTGGCCGTCAATTCTTGAGCAAATCGCTATCGCGAAAACCGAGCCTGGCGATGAAAACAACCAGGATATCTCCGCGCTGGTCGGTAAAGTGGATATCCGTAAGCTTGAGCATCACGCGCAAAACGATCCGGACGCCTATGGTTACTCCGGCGCGCTGTGCCGCGCCAACCAGGGCGTGATGGAATTCGTCGAGATGTTTAAAGCGCCGATTAAAGTGCTGCACCCGCTGCTGACGGCGACCCAGGAAGGGAACTATAACGGGACGGAAGGCATCTCCGCCCTGCCCTTCAACGGCATCATTCTGGCGCACTCCAACGAATCGGAATGGGTCACTTTCCGTAATAACAAAAACAACGAGGCGTTCCTTGACCGTGTGTATATCGTCAAGGTGCCTTACTGCCTGCGTATTTCGGAAGAGATCAAAATCTACGAGAAACTGCTTAACCACAGTGAGCTGTCGCATGCGCCCTGCGCGCCCGGCACGCTGGAAACGCTGGCGCGCTTCTCTATTCTTTCGCGCCTGAAAGAGCCGGAAAACTCCAGTACGTACTCAAAAATGCGCGTCTATGACGGTGAAAGCCTGAAAGATACCGATCCGAAAGCGAAGTCATACCAGGAGTACCGCGACTACGCGGGCGTCGATGAAGGCATGAACGGGCTCTCGACCCGTTTCGCGTTCAAAATCCTCTCGCGCGTCTTCAACTTCGATCATACCGAAGTGGCCGCGAACCCGGTGCATCTCTTCTATGTGCTGGAGCAGCAGATTGAGCGCGAACAGTTCCCGCAGGAGCAGGCCGAGCGCTATCTGGAATTCCTCAAAGGCTATCTGATCCCGAAATATGCCGAGTTTATCGGCAAAGAGATCCAGACGGCGTATCTGGAGTCTTACTCCGAATATGGCCAGAACATCTTTGACCGCTATGTCACCTATGCGGATTTCTGGATCCAGGATCAGGAGTATCGCGATCCGGATACCGGTCAACTGTTCGACCGCGAATCGCTCAACGCAGAGCTTGAGAAAATCGAGAAACCGGCAGGCATCAGCAACCCGAAAGATTTCCGTAACGAAATCGTCAACTTCGTGCTGCGCGCCCGTGCTAACAATAATGGGCGCAATCCGAACTGGACCAGCTATGAGAAGCTGCGCACGGTTATCGAGAAGAAAATGTTCTCGAACACCGAGGAGCTGCTGCCAGTTATCTCCTTTAACGCCAAAACCTCAACCGATGAGCAGAAAAAACACGACGATTTTGTCGATCGCATGATGGAAAAAGGCTATACCCGCAAACAGGTGCGTCTGCTTTGCGAATGGTATCTGC
Source organism: Cronobacter turicensis (assembly GCF_041222865.1). NCBI lineage: Bacteria > Pseudomonadati > Pseudomonadota > Gammaproteobacteria > Enterobacterales > Enterobacteriaceae > Cronobacter > Cronobacter turicensis. The sequence continues at coordinate 2,490,203 of NZ_CP165997.1, forward strand.
GCGTGCGTAAATCGTCCTGACGAATCGCCCGGCGGCGCCTGCGCTGACCGGGCCTACAACGAAGCGAGCCGTACGCCGGAGCGCACAGCGCCTCCGGCGATACCGGTTCGGCATAAAGTTGGCAATGCAGTACGGGGGGCATATGACCTGGTTCATAGACCGACGTCTTAACGGCAAAAACAAGAGCACGGTAAACCGCCAGCGCTTCTTGCGCCGTTATAAAGCACAAATCAAACAGTCGATTTCCGAGGCGATCAACAAGCGCTCGGTGACCGATGTTCAGAGCGGCGAATCCGTTTCCATTCCGAATGACGATATCAGCGAACCGATGTTCCATCAGGGACGCGGCGGCCTGCGCCATCGCGTGCATCCGGGTAACGACCATTTCGTTCAGAACGACCGCATCGAACGCCCACAGGGTGGTGGTGGCGGCGGCGGCAGCGGCCAGGGTCAGGCGAGCGCCGACGGCGAAGGACAGGATGAATTCGTTTTCCAGATCTCCAAAGACGAATATCTCGACCTCCTGTTCGAAGATCTCGCCCTGCCGAATCTGAAAAAGAATCAGCATCGCCAGTTAAACGAATATAAAACCCACCGCTCCGGCTACACCTCCAACGGGGTGCCCGCCAATATCAGCGTGGTACGTTCGCTGCAAAACTCGCTGGCGCGCCGCACCGCCATGACCGCAGGCAAACGCCGCGCGCTGCGCGAGCTGGAGGCGAATCTGGAAGACGCGCTGAGAAGCGAACCGGCGCAACTGCTCGAAGAGGAGCGGCTACGCAAGGAAATTGCCGAGCTGCGCGCCAAAATCGAACGTGTGCCGTTTATCGATACCTTCGACCTGCGTTACAAAAACTTTGAGAAGCGCCCCGAGCCGTCAAGCCAGGCGGTCATGTTCTGTCTGATGGACGTTTCCGGCTCGATGGACCAGGCCACCAAAGATATGGCCAAACGTTTTTATATTTTGCTCTATCTGTTCCTGAGCCGAACCTATAAAAACGTTGATGTGGTCTATATCCGCCACCATACGCAGGCGAAAGAAGTCGATGAACATGAGTTTTTCTATTCGCAGGAGACCGGCGGGACCATTGTTTCCAGCGCGCTGAAGCTGATGGATGAAGTGGTAAAAGCCCGTTACGATCCAGCGCAGTGGAATATTTACGCCGCACAGGCATCCGATGGCGATAACTGGGCCGATGATTCCCCCTCTGCCACGAAATTCTGGCTAAGAAAATACTGCCCGTGGTGCGTTATTACAGTTATATCGAAATCACCCGCCGCGCTCATCAGACGCTGTGGCGCGAATATGAAGATCTCCAGGCGAAATATGAGAATTTCGCCATGCAGCATATTCGCGATCAGGATGATATCTACCCGGTATTTCGCGAACTGTTTCATAAGCAGGCCAGCGAAAACTGGAGCTAACCAACCGGGCCGGCCCTGTGTCGGCCCACCGTATTACTTATTTATTACCTTGCGATTAAAGCCCTACTTAACTTTAATGTCAGCCCCGCTTAATTAACTAACGTCTCTGCTTCATAATATTTAGCAGCGCAACGCTTGTGTATTAATAACCCTACAGATTTTACTTACAGCCGGTTCGCTATCAGTTATAGTGAGCGGCACTATAAATAACGACGGGCGCCGTCGCAGGACCACCGTGAATCATGTTTAACAGGGTCTCATTGGGCTTGAATAAAACTTCGGGAATGGCAGGCATAATCATCGCCAGTCTATTCGCCGTCCTGGCGATTGCGCAAATAGTGTACTGGCAATTAGAAACACGTCGAATAGACGATTATAGCCAGGCGGTGCTGGAGCGCAGCGTAACGCTTTTACAGCAGGCAAACAATCTGGCCGCCCGCGAGATGAAAATGGCGCATTATCCCTCCTGTAGCGAAGCCGATCTTAATTCCCTGCGCACGCTATTGTGGGAATACCAGATGATCAAAGATGTTGGCCGCACCGGCGCGCGCGGGATTATGTGCTCAGCGCTCTGGGGCACGCTTGCGGTTCCGCAACCGCTGACTGCAACGGAAAATATCGTCAGCCGCGACGGCGCGCGCTGGTTATTAAATTTGCCGCTGACGGAAACCATCGAAGTCAGCGCCTGGTGGCGCAACAATCTGCTGATAATATTTTCCCCTTTTGTTTTTACCCGCTTTGAAAATGACGCAGAGACGGCGCATTACAGCGCCATTATTACCACCTCAAAGCGCGATCGGCGCTGGTTTACGCTTGGGCCGACACAGGCATTATTATCTCAAACCGACCCCACGTCGCACTATGCCTGGTATTTCATCACCCGGGAGCGCTGCAATGCGCAATACGATGTCTGCGTCATGGCCGGTACGCATCCTTATGGTCTGTTACAGGCGCGCTGGTATACCCTCGGATTACTTATCGCGCTCGGTCTCGCGATCGGGTTGCTGCTTTGCGCAAGCCTTGCCCTTTATCGACGGAAAAAAGCCTCGCTCCGCGCGCGCCTGGAAAACGCGTTAAAAAACGGCGACATGCGTGTCGTTTATCAGCCCATTTATGAAATTGAGACAGGCCGGATGAAGGGCATGGAGGCGCTGCTGCGCTGGCATGATAATAATGGCGAGGCGATTTCGCCGGATGTTTTTATCCCGCTGGCGGAAAAAGAAGGCATGATGAGCAAGGTTACTGAATTTGTCACGACGCGGGCCATGACGGAGATGGCGGAATTACTGACGCCATATGATCTGACGCTCAGCATTAATATCAGTCTGGCCGATCTCTTCTCCCGTCACTATCTGGCGTTTCTGATACAGTTTACCCAAAAGACCGGTCTTGCCGCGAACCGCATCATGCTGGAAATAACGGAACGGGAAAATGCAACGCTGGCGCACATGGAAGCGGCGATCGCCTTATTCAAGCAGCAGGGATTTTTAATCGCACTGGACGATTTCGGCACCGGTTATTCGACCATCTCCTGGCTGTCGCGGTTGCCTATTGATGAAGTCAAAGTTGATAAAAGTATTACCGAGGCGATAGGCACGCCGACGCTCAATAAAACGCTACTGGTCAATTTAATTCAGATGCTAAAAGCGATGCCGCAGCAAATCGTATTTGAAGGACTGGAGCAGCGCCTTCAGGTCGAATATTTGCAGGATAATTTTCCGGGATGTTACGGCCAGGGCTGGTGGTTTTCTCGCCCCATCGATAGCCAGGCGTTGCGCTTATTACTGACTATGCAGGCAAAATAAAACAGCAGCCCTGAGGCTGCTGCGATCACAGATAAAATCAGCGTGCCGGATTATTTATTACGTCCGCCGCTGTGGCTGTTCTGGCCGCCTTTTTTACCTGCTTCAGATGCGCGTTCCGGGTCATTTTTGAAATTCCCGCCGCTCTGCTGTCCGCCTTTTTTACCCGCTTCTGATGCTTTTTCACGATCTTCGGCAAAGTTGCCGGAACCACCACGATGTTCAGCCATAACAGCCTCCGAGATTGGGTTAGTGTTACCAGAAAAAACGTCAATACTGAAAAATCTATCGCCTGCCGAAGGTATCATTACGCTTACCGGTCAGAGCGCGCTTCCGTGCATTGTTTCCGCAAACGTCGCTATGTACGGACTATTCCCGTCAAAGCCCCGATTGTGAAACCGTATCGCCGTATTCCGGCGTTGCGCTTATTACGACGCGTCAGGGCAAAGTATTATCGCCCGCATTATGACGACCGCCGACTTCATAAGGCACTCTTATGACTCTAATACAGCTTTGCAAAGTAAGCCAAACGACAGAATTTTATTTTCTGTGAGAAATTACCCTAGCTTGTTTATTTTATTTGCTTTTATTTTGTGAAAATTTCCCGACGTTGCAAAATAAGCGAAGCGCCAGTAAGGTGACAATCCTTAACCTGAAACGAGGCGAAAAAATGAAAGGTATGGATATTCATCAGCAACTCGTGGATTTACTGACCGACGGCCAGGCGCGCTTTCGTGTGATGGAGCATGAGGCGGTGGGTAAATGCGAGGCGGTATCGGACATTCGCGGTACGCAGCTAAGCCAGGGGGCGAAAGCGCTGGTGTGCAAAATCAAAGGCAACGGCATTAAGCAGGTTGTGCTGGCGGTGCTCGGGGCCGATCTCCAGGCGGATCTTGCGCTGCTCGCGCAGCATCTCGGCGGCACGAAAGCCTCGCTCGCCAGCCCGGCGGAAGTCGATACGCTCACCCGCTGCGTCTTTGGCGCCATTCCGCCGTTCAGTTTCCATCCGGAACTCAAGCTGGTGGCCGACCCGCTGTTATTCGAGCGTCATGACGAAATCGCCTTTAATGCCGGCCTGCTCGAAAAATCGATTATCATGGATACCGCCGACTATCTGCGCCTCGCCAGGCCTGCGCTGGTGACCTTCCATCGCGCGCCGTCTACCAGCGCCGCTCCAGATACCGCACCGCGATAACCAGCGTGGCGGCTGTGGCGAAAAAGAACATCGTTATCCAGAGCGCATCGGGCGACAAAAGATCGTTCATCGTTTCTCCGGGGGTCTCGCGTCACTGTCAGAGGGGATACTGTTCCCACTGATACCGCCTTTTGATTGCAGAATCATGACGACAGGCCGTGCGTCTTCTTTTATGGCAAGGAGCTTTTCATGTTTGATATCACGCTGCTTATCCTCCTGGCGCTCGCCGGGCTTGGGTTTGTCAGTCATAACCTGGCCGTTACGGTGTCGGTGCTGGTGTTGATTGTGATTCGTATGACCCCGCTCAGCGCCTGGTTTCCGTGGGTGGAAAAACAGGGTGTCACCGTCGGGATTATTATTCTGACCATCAGCGTGATGGCGCCCATCGCCAGCGGCACCCTGCCGACCTCGACGCTGTTCCACGCTTTTTTAAACTGGAAATCGCTGGTCGCTATCGCCGTGGGCGTTTTTGTCTCCTGGCTTGGCGGTAAGGGCGTCGCGTTAATGGGCAGCCAGCCGTCGATTGTCGCCGGGCTGCTAGTCGGAACCGTGCTTGGCGTGGCGCTCTTTCGTGGCGTGCCGGTCGGGCCGCTGATTGCCGCAGGGCTGGTTTCTTTGCTGATTGGCCGTCAGTAGCCGTGCGTTTTACATGCTTTTTCACCTGCTGTATTCGCGCAGCGCCACACGGCCTGCGCGCCCACTGAGGTATCAATGACTAACCAGATTGCTTCGCGTCGCGGCGGCTGGCTGCAGCTGGCGGGCCTGCTGACTATCGCCACCACCCTTCGCGTGACCTTTACCGGCGCGGCCCCCTTGCTGGACGCCATTCGCCTTGATTTTTCGCTCTCGACCGCAGCGACAGGGCTCCTCACCACGCTGCCGCTGCTCGCCTTCGCCCTGGTGTCGCCGCTGGCGGCGGGTAGCGCTCGACGTTTCGGGATGGAGCGCAGCCTTGGCGGTGCGCTGCTGCTTATCAGCGCAGGGATCCTTCTGCGCGCATGCGGCAGCGCGGCGGCGCTGTTTGCCGGCACCGCGGTTATCGGTTGTGGAATAGCCATCGGCAATGTGCTGTTGCCGGGCATGATCAAACGCGATTTTCCGGGCAACGTGGCGAAACTGACGGGCGCCTATTCGCTGACGATGGGGCTTGCGGCAGCCGCAGGCTCAGCGCTGGTGGTGCCGGTTGCGGCGCTTGGCGGCGGCTGGCGCGGCGCGCTGCTGGCCCTGATTGTCTTTCCATTGATAGCTCTGCTCCTCTGGCTGCCGCAGCTGCGCGCGCGCCGGCACGACGCGATCGGCGGCAACGCGGCGGCGCATAGTCGCGGCATCTGGCGCTCAGCGCTCGCCTGGCAGGTCACGCTCTTTCTGGGCGTGAACTCGCTTATCTATTACATCGTGATAGGCTGGCTGCCGTCGATTCTGATAAGCGCCGGGTTTAGCGAAGCGCAGGCTGGTTCGCTACACGGCCTGATGCAGCTTGCCACCGCCGTACCAGGCATTGCGGTACCGCTGCTGCTCGCAAGACTTCGCGATCAACGCGGCATCGCCATTCTGACGGCGCTGCTCTGCGCCTTAAGCCCCGTCGGTCTGTGGTTTTTCCCGCATTTCGCGGCGTGGTGGGTGGTGATTTTCGGTTTCGGATCAGGCGCGACGATGATCCTTGGCCTGACGTTTATCGGCCTGCGCGCCAGCTCCGCGCATCAGGCGGCGGCGCTCTCAGGTATGGCGCAGTCGGTGGGGTATCTGCTGGCGGCGTGCGGGCCGCCCGCTATCGGCAGGCTCCACGATCTGTTGCACAGCTGGAGTCTGCCGTTAATGGTCTGCGCCGCGCTTGCCGTCGTGATGGCTATCGCGGGCGGGTTTGCCGGGCGCGCGCGGGAAATCGGCGCGCCGTAGGTTAGCGGCGTGCGGCGCGCAGAAATTCCCGCGCCAGCGGGACCGGACGTCCTTCCAGCGCCCCGCGCTCGTGCTGGAACAGCGTCGCCACAAAGAACGGATGGGTAGTCAGCTCAATGGCGCGCACGTCGCCGTCGTTATTCCAGCCGGTAACTTTCAGCGCGTCCGCGTTAAGCGCCTCGACGAATTCCGGCGCCACGCCAAAGTTACAGTGATACGCCTCTACAATTTCATCACGCCCGTAGGCGCGCGCGATAAGCGTATGCGGGCGCAGTTCAACCTCACCGGTCTGCTCCACCAGCGAACAGCTGAGCGGGGTAATCACCAGCCTGCCGCTCCGGGCGGTTTCACCGTGGTTCGCATCGCTCCAGCCCAGGACATTACGGGCGTATTCAATCACCGCATGCTGAAAGCCGCCGCAGGTGCCGAGGAAGGGAATCGCATTTTCACGGGCGTAGCGGATGGCGATAAACGCGCCGTCTTCGTTTTCATACGGGCTGCCAGGCACGACCCAGATGGCGTCATAGCCCACCAGATCCTCCGGGCTTTTAATGTCTTTTGTCGCAAGCCAGTCGTAATCGGCGGTAAGTTCCAGCACGGCGGCGGCGTCGTCAATCGCAAGCGGGATCGCCTGATGCGCTACCGTCGCGGCGTTGTAGTCGCCGACCAGCGCAATACGCAGGGTGGAAGTAAGCGGAGAGGTTTCCATGGGGTTTTCCTTATGCCTGAATGAATTAAGCACAACATAAGGAGCATCAGCATACCGATCTGCGCGCCCGCTAACAACACCCAAAATCAGCAGTGCCTCACGCAGGAATTTTGCGAGACGTCTCGGGCAATCACGTCTCGCGGTTTGCCTCCCACGTTCACGAGGCGGATAATTCGGTCGTGCATAACGATACGCCAGGAGGCAAACATGATTACGCTTAAACGGGTTTATGACGAACCGGACGCGCAGGACGGCTACCGGGTGCTGGTGGACAGGCTCTGGCCGCGCGGCATAAAAAAAGCGGATCTGCCGTTAGACGAATGGAATAAAGCGCTGGCCCCCTCCACCCCGCTTCGCAAGGCGTTGCATGGCGAGGTTATCGATTTCACGCACTTCAGCGAGCGCTACCGTGAAGAGCTGGCCGCACAGCAGGCCGAAGGCGAGCGTCTGGCGGCGATGGCCCGCAAAGGCACGCTCACGTTGTTATACGGCGCGAAAGACAGGCGCCAGAACCATGCGCAGATCCTGGCGGCGTGGCTCCGAGAGCTGGCTGAAAAAGCTTAGTCGAGAAGAAGCGCCGTTTCTTCGAGCGGCAGCAGCTGGCCGTCCAGCGGCATCAGGTGTTCGGCACGCACAAAGGCAAAGCCAGCCTGGCCGTCGGCGGCTACGACATCGCCGGTCACCAGCCACAGCGGGCGGGCGCAGGCTTTTGGCAGTTCGGTCATAAAACCGGTCACCGGATTAATAAACCGCTCGCCCGGTTGGCAGAGGCTGAAGAGTTCAACAGATTTACCGATATTCTCCCGTCCGGCAGCGGTACGGGCGCCGATAATAATGGCGAGAGCGCCTGGCTTGAGTTGTTGCATGGTCTTTCCGCGTTCGCAATAAACAATAGATCTCACGCGCAGATCAGAACATTCTTATGTCGCGATGTAAAGATTTCTGGATCAAAAAACCGTCCATTTTGCTGGCTCATCTCCCTATTTTCTTCATCCTCTTGCTTCGCTTTTACGTTAAGCTGGCGCTGTTAGTGTGATACCCCATATAACTGCAATGTTTAGCCTCATCTTACCCCGCGGCAGGAGCGGCGTGCGCCGCCATGAAAGCGCAGTACGGACAATTGCCCTGTCCGTGCAGCGTATTACGACAGCCCTTGATGCTCTCCTCCGTTGCTGCGGGGTGTTTTTTTCGCCATAGCCCCCCCTAAGATTTGTCTGATCACTCTGCATTGAGCTGCCGTTTAAAAAGCCGTTGCGCTTGCCCGATATACTTCGGTGATTCGCGGTATCTAAGGTTTTTCTTATGTCGGTCATCACTTCTCACGCTGCGCCCGCCTCGCGCAGCGGCATGGAACTTATTAAAGCCCTTACCACCGGCGAGCTGATGCCCGGCGGGTTATGGCAGAAAAAAAGCTATCGTCTGAAATTCGCGTTGCGAAGCTGTATCTATCTGCCCGCCACGCTGCGCTTTATGGATGCGCTTGCCACCAACCCGCGCTTTGAACAACTGCTGAGCGTACAGAAAACGCTGCCGGGCAAAATTCATCGCCACTATCTGCGTCTCGGGTTAAGCGCGGGCGCTCGTGCCAGCGCTATCATTAATCACTATGCGTTTATTCGCGATGAGGCGGCACCGCGTCTTGCCGATGCGCTTTGCGCCACCAGCCCGCAGCCGCTGTTTACCCTTGCGGCGAAAGATAAAACCGTCGTGATAAGCGCTTCTTCCGCGCACAAAGCGGAACGCGAAGGCGAAAGCACACTGTGGCTGCACTGCGACGACGTTCTGCTCGCCAGCCTGACGTTCAGCGTGGTGCGCGACGCCGCCGGCTATGGCATCGCTATTGGCGGCCTGCAGGGCCCGCGCAGAAGCGTACCGCATGAAGCTATTCGTGATGCAACGAAAGCCTGTTACGGCGTTTTTCCAAAACGTCTGCTGATGGAAGTACTCTGGCTGATGATTCAGCAGCATGACATGTCGCATTTCGACGCGGTAAGCAATAACGGCCACGTCTTTCGCGGGCTGCGCTATCGCTTCAGCAAAGGGCGGCACTTTTTTGCAAGTTACGATGAGTTCTGGGAATCGATTGGCGGCGAACGCCATGGCGCGCGCTGCTTCACGTTGCCGCTCACGGCAGCCCGCAAGCCGCTGGAAGAGGTCGCCAGCAAAAAACGCTCAGAGTACCGTAAACGCTACGAACTGCTGGATTCTCTGGCTGAGCAGTGGCGCGCGCTGAACGCGCAGTAAGCCTCAGGCGGCCACGGGATAACGGACATTTTCGGCCGCTGGATTATCGACCGCTTGACGCGGTGCTGGAACGCTATCCCGAACCTGAAGCGGCTACTGCCCATGAGCTTCAGCCCGGGCTCGGTTATTGTTGGATTACGCCTGATGAAGCGCCTGCCGCCAGGGTCAGGCTCGCCTCACGTTTTGCGCTGATTCGCAGCCATGTGCAGGCGATGCTGGAAGAGGCCCAGGATACCCTGCGTTAAGCGGGGCCGCAGATACACGCGGCGTTGCGCCCATTAAAAAACCGCCTGTCGGCGGTTTTTTTATTTTGCGTCGTCTTCCGAGCGATACGGCCCTTTCTCGTCGTCATCGCTGTCGTCACGCTTGCGCGTCACTTCCCCTTCCGGGCCCGGCGTACCGCCCCCTGCTCTTCAGCCTGTAAGCGAAAAGCCTGCTCTTTTTGCGATTCACCGAAGTATCCGAAACCAAAAAACATGATGACCTCCTGTATCCATCAGAGTTAACACATTAAGTGTAGCTGACCAGAAAGCCTTCGCAGGCGCGGTACGCTTACCGTCTGTCTGAAAAGCGCAGGCCCCGCCATAGCCGGAGCCTGGCCGTCAGCTCGCCGCTTTGTCGAGCACGCGCTGGATAGCGGCGGAAAGTTCGTTGATTTCAAACTTCGCCACGTAACCATCCGCACCGACTTTACGCACGTGATCTTCGTTGGCGCTGCCGGAGAGCGACGAGTGGATCACCACCGGAATTTTCTTCAGGTTGGCGTCCATTTTAATGTTACGCGTCAGCGTAAAACCGTCCATCTCGGGCATTTCGAGGTCGGTCAGCACCATTGCGATTTTATCGGTAATCGACTGGCCTTCCGCCTGCGCCTCTTTCGCCATCAGCTTGATCTTTTCCCAGGCCTCAAGGCCCGTGGTATGCATAAGCGCAGGAATGCCCATGCTTTTAAGACCGTGCTCCAGCATCGAGCGCGCCACTTTGGAATCTTCCGCCACGATAGCAACCGCGCCGGGCTTCAGTTTGAAGCTGCGCTCCTGCATCACGGTATTCGGCTGACCGTCGCGCACCGACGGGATGATGTCATAAAGAATCTGTTCAACGTCCAGCACCAGCGCCAGCTCATTGCTCTGGTTGTCGCTGTCGAGGCGCGCGATGCTGGTGATGTTGCGTGAGCTGACGCCCGACTCCGCCGTATGCACCTGGCTCCAGTCGAGACGGATAATGTTTTCGACCGATTCCACGGCAAACGCCTGGGTGCTGCGCGCATATTCCGTCACCAGCAGCAGATTCAGCCCGGTCGTCGGTTTGCAGCCTGCGACCGCCGGCAGATCGACGACAGGAATGATCTGTCCGCGGATGTTGGCCATACCGAGCAGCGGCGCCTGCATGCCTGCGGCTTTAGTAATGGTCGGCATGGGCACGATTTCGCGCAGTTTGAAAACGTTAATACCATACAGCTCAGGTTTCTCCTCTTCACTCGCAGATCCCAGCCGGAAGAGAAGCAGTTCGAATTTGTTCGATAAAGCGAGATTCGCCCTCTCATCGATATCTTTCTGGAAGTTATCCATATTTACCTCAAAGGTACGCTTATGTGTGATGGCTCATGCGGCGAAGGGATAACGCGCTGGTGCCTGGTTTCAGGCACTCCTTGTGCCTGAATTTGGTTTAAATCGTTATCGGCAGGTTTTGGAAAAAGTAGAGGGGGGATGCGACAACAAAATTTCGGCAGGTAACAAAAAGGAGAGCGAGCGCAAAAAATGAAGCCGCCCGCAGGCGGCTTATGCCGTGTGTAAAAGTCAGGGCGCCTTGCGCCACGCGTCGTGCAGCGATTCCCGCCCGTGCGGCTCCTCTTTTTCAGGCAGGTCGTCTTCTTCCCACGGGTTTATCGTATTCGGCGCATCTTCGGGCAAGCCGTGATGCTCGTTATCGTCTGCAAGCGGTCTGTCGGGATGGCGATTGTCAGGCATAAAGCTTTCCTCATTTCCATGGGACAAAGAAAAAGTGTAGCCTGGCCTGCGAGCGCCGGACGCTTTTCTCGCCTCCCCCCTCGCCAACGACCGGTCAAGCGGCTAAAGTGAAACGTAGCGCCGACGCACTCACCAGAAGAGGTACAAATGACGGGCTCGATTGACGAAATTATTGAAAAACTCCAGACGCGCATCCTGGCGTATGAAATTCTGTTCCAGTCATTACTGGAAGAAGTGCCCGCCGTGCTGAAAGAACGGGTAGTTGATAATGCCCGCCACCATTTCGCAGGCCTTGAAGCGGGCGTCAATAGCGACCCGGAGCGGGCGCAAAAAATTACGGCAGCCCGCGCCGTGGTGGAACAACTGCTGGCCCGTAAGCACTGAGTTCAGAAAAAGGGTAACGCGGCGCAGAAGCGTCGCGTTTTTATTTACGCCTGCCCTGCGCTGTCTTGCTTTTATGCCGGAAAGAGAAAAAGAAAAAGCCCGCAAGCGGGCTTTTTTTACTGAATGGGGGTGTTTTTTAGCGGTGCGTATTCGTTTCCGAATGCATCATCGCATAACTGTCGTAACGTTCGGCCGCCGCGATCCCAACCAGCATGGCAGATTTGCAAAATATACATTTTGCACCGTGCGGATTTTTGTCGGTCACGTCGAAACGCGAAGTACGATACTGCGAGCCATGACACGCAGGACACTTGAAATGCAAACCTGCAGCGATCATGTTGTCTTTAAAGCGCCACCACATTCACGGCTGACGGGCCTTTAGCGCCGTTTTCAACCGAGAATTCAACCTGCTGGCCTTCGGTCAGCGTGCGAAAATTATCGCTCTGGATTGCGGAAAAGTGGACGAAAACATCTTTGCTGCCGTCAGTTGGTGCGATAAAACCAAAACCTTTATCCGCGTTAAACCATTTCACTGAACCATTCATTCTGTTAGCCATATTGTAATACCTTTATACTTGAGCCTTGCGGCGAAAAATGGTTTGCATAACAGAAATATTCAGTGCTTAAGAGGAAACTCAAAAGAAGAGATATCGAAGGATAACGTCTGGAGATGAGCACTACTGAAGTGGAGGACTCGTACCAACCACTGCACACGGGTTCTGCGTATCAAACCGAGGAGTTCATTAACGCACGCCCTGATTTTTTAAGCAAGCAATACTGTGCCTTTTACAAAACTATATATTTAGTAAAATGAAGCGGTAACCGCTAGTTCATGCGCGCGTTTATTGCCAGCATCACCTCAAAATAAATTCCCGGGCGCGTTAAACAAAGATAGTCGTGTCGTTTATTCGTTTTAACAAAATATATTTTCCATTGCCCTTTAAAGCGCGACGCTATTTTTTACGCTGCGTAATTTCATTACTCCCGGCCACCGCTGGCGCTTTCGTAACGGACGCCCGCGCAATAAACGGCGCGACGACGTGCGTCCTGCGCGAAATATTGTTAAGGTTTATCTGATGACAACACTGGACGAGGTAATGATGAACGCGTTTGTCAGGCCCACGCTTACGCTGCCTAATCAGGAACAAAAACTGCTGCTGCACTCCTGCTGCGCCCCCTGCTCGGGTGAAGTGATGGAAGCGCTCCAGGCTTCCGGTATCGACTACACCATATTTTTCTATAATCCCAATATTCATCCCCAGAAGGAATATCTGCTGCGCAAAGAGGAAAATATCCGCTTTGCAGAACAGCACGGCATTCCTTTTGTCGACGCGGATTACGATACCGATAACTGGTTCGAGCGCGCCAGAGGGATGGAGTGGGAGCCGGAGCGCGGCGTGCGCTGCACCATGTGCTTTGATATGCGCTTTGAGCGTACCGCGCTTTATGCGCATGAAAATGGCTTTAAGGTGATCAGCAGTTCGCTCGGTATTTCGCGCTGGAAAAACATGCAGCAAATTAACGACTGCGGGCAGCGTGCCGTCGCACCCTATGAAGGCATGGTGTACTGGGATTATAACTGGCGTAAACAGGGCGGCTCGGCGCGAATGATTGAAATCAGCAAGCGTGAGCGGTTTTATCAGCAGGAATATTGCGGCTGCGTGTATTCGCTGCGCGATTCTAACCTGCACCGCAAATCTCAGGGCCGACCGCTCATCAAGATAGGCACGCTCTATTATGGCGATGAGTCATAGCGGTAATAAAAGCCTTAAGACGCTTCGCATCACGCCCAAAAAAGCCCGGCTCCGCCCCGGGCTTTTTTTAATCGCTACTGCAGCTGCCGGAATCGCTGCCCGAGCTGCTGTCTGAACTGCAACTGTCGGAATAGCTGCTATGGTGGGACGCGTGCGAATGCGTTACCGTCGAGTCATACGATGCGTGGTTCGAGCCGGGGTGGTGCGACGTGTCAGTATAATTGCTGGTGTCGCCGCTGTGCCCGTGCGGCGCGGTAGTAAACAGCCAGATAACAGATTTTATGGCGTGCAGGATAACAGGAATACCCACCAGCGCCAGCGAGCTCCGCGTTACCCACACCCCGGCGGTGGTGATGATATCTGCCGTGAGGTAATCAATGAGCGGCGTGAGTGCGACCGCCTGAAACACCGCCAGCCATAGCCCCAGCAGGAAAATGTATGCGATGACGCTGCGCCCAATAAAGACGACCAGTTGTTTTATACTCAACCGGTAACCCCAGCGTAAGGTGTTTCGCCAGTGCGTAAAGTAGCGGTTTTGCATCCCTGACCTCCTGTTTTTCCGCGCCAAGATTACCGCGCCGCCCGGCGCCGTAAAACTACCAGAATCGTCATAACGCGGTGATATACGTAGCACGGCGCCCTTTCATCGGGATGACTTGCCGTTAACCGCCTGATTTAGCCTGTATAAAAAACACGCCAATACCAAATTAAAAAATAAATATCGGGCAATTGGCCGTGGATGTGTGTAAGGTGCTCTCTCCTCACATCAAAGAAGATACTTATGGCTATTCATAAAAGAAAATCGCAAGACAGTTACTTAAGCCGCGTTACCTGCCCGAAATGCAACGAAAAATCTGAACACAGCTCCGCCCGCGTCAACAAGAAAAAAACGCTCATCTGCCCCGCCTGCAACCATTTATTTGTATCCGCTCAAACCCCAGCGAATCAATACTAAGCTCTCTTTTCATATCCGGTTAAAAGCGCCGGTTATCTGGTGCTTTTAATAATGGTGTTCTTGATATTTCATTAGCGGCCTAACACTACGCCTCCTCAGTAAACACAGCCGGCCCACCTTCCTTCTCTTGCGGAGCAAATATCGCTTCACAAGTCCATAAAAAACCCTTAACGATAATTAAATCAGAAAACATCTTTTTAAAAAAATCGCCACCCTCTTAATATCATCGTAGCTACACCGTCTGGTTTATTAACAACCCCAAACGTCACTCTGCATTTCTTTGCTTTTATTTACTTTTCTGGCGTCTAAAAGCCGATCTCATGCCGCCGATATACGCCTTGAATTGTTTATATCGCATGATAGAGAGGCATCGTTGAGTATGAGAATGGATGTAAAAGGAATGACTATGACAGTTAGGCTTTTTTCATTTATAACACTGGGCGCGTTAATATTAATTTTTCTTGCCAGTTCATTATCTAATCTGTGGTCTTTAATGCGCAGTAATCAGGCGCTGGATGGCGTGGATAAAGAAATCCGCGTCGTGCTTTCAGTGGTAGACCCGATTAACCACAGCCGCACGGTCCGTGTGCGCCTGATGGAAGCCATGATTAATCAATCATTAGGCAAAACCTCACAGGCGCAAACTTCGCTGCAAGGCGCTAACGAGTTTATGCAGCATGCGGTGAAGACCTTCGACACCTATATGGCGTCACCACGTGCGCCAGGCGAAGAAGAGATTTTAATCCCGTATCAGCAAACCTGGCAGAATTATCTCAATAACGGTTTACGTCCGATGATGGATGCCGCAATGAATAATGACGTTGAGCGATTTAACCAGCTTGCCAGCTTTACCGTACCTGCGCTGGATTATCAGTTTGAAAATGAATTACTGAAATTACTCGCGTTCCGTGAAGATTACGCCCATAAGCTTAATCTGGACGCACAGGATCAATTTACCTTGAGCGTGACCCTGCTGGGCGGCTTTACCCTTATCTTTGTTTTGATCCTGATTGCGACGTTTATTCTGATCCAACGCCGTATCCTCAAGCCGTTAGACATCGCCCATACGCACTGTCAGAAAATGGCTGAAGGGGATTTACAGGATCCGATTATTTCTCATTCCGGAGATGAAATCGGCAAGATGCTCACCGCGCTTGAGCAAATGCGCCAGTCGCTGCGCGAGATTATTATTCAGGTTCGCGATTCCAGCGACAGCGTCGCCCTCGCGGCCGACGAAATCGCCGCGGGCAACATCGATCTCTCCGCCCGCACCGAAGAACAGGCCGCCTCACTGGGCGAAACTGCGGCCAGCATGGAGCAGTTGACGTCCACCGTGAAGCATACGTCTGAGAATACCCATAATGCGGATCAGCTCGCCGGCTCCATGCGTGATTCAGCACATGAAGGGAATCAGATAGTGGCAGAAGCCGTGGAATCCATGATGGAGATTGAATCGAGCGCCAGACGTATCGATTCCATTACCGGGATCATCGAAGGCATTGCCTTCCAGACTAATATTCTGGCGCTCAATGCGGCTGTAGAGGCGGCGCGCGCAGGCGAACAGGGCCGCGGATTTGCGGTGGTGGCGAGCGAAGTGCGCAATCTGGCGCAGCGTTCCTCCGCCGCGGCGAAGGAGATCAAAGAGCTGATTGAGCAGTCCGGCACCCATATTTCGTCCGGCAGCGAAAAAGTGACCCGGGCGGGTGAAAGCATGAAAGCCATCATCAACTCTATCAATCAGGTGTCGGTGTTAATGTCTGAACTGGCGCTCTCCACCGGCGAGCAGAGCCGCGGCATTGAACAGATTAATATTGCGGTGACGCAGATGGATGCGGTAACGCAGCAGAACGCCGCGCTCGTTGAGGAAGCCTCCACTGCCGCACTGTCGCTAAAAGAGCAGTCTCATTTGCTTAAGCAAACGGTGGACATCTTTAAAGTTAACTGACAGAGAAATGGGTTTAGGGGGCTGGAACACACAGTACCACGGCACCGCCGTTAGCATGTTCCTCCCGCCACAGCCGGGTAACAGGATGTACCCGCCACAGCCGGGTAACAGGATGTACCCGGCTGGTTTATTCTTTCAGCTGAGCGGGTCATTCCTGCAGGGGTTAACAGCCGCTTCATCGTCACTCAAGATGAATCTCATCAGAAGCATCGCATCCTGTTGGCGCTATATTCATCCGCAACAGGAAATATTAACCGGCCCATGCTTAAGGAAGGTCGCATGTCTGATGATTTATCCAGAATGGTACCGTGAAAATCTGCCGGGCTGGTTAGATGAAACGGTCATTATGGTGTGAGTGATTACATATCCGCCCGCATCGCTTTCACTCTCCATTCGCGAAAGGCTACCCTTTGCTGCCATTAAGATCGGGCGGTCCGTCGCATCCGCAATAGCATGTTTCATTAAGGCGAATTACGTTAGAATCGTTGCCCAGAAACCGAAGCGCGTTGACGGGTTTGAGCCCAGAAGTGAAGGCATCGGTAAACGAATCCACCATGTCGCAACGTGGATAAAAGCAACAAGGCTAAAAAGGAATGTATTATTCATGGCAGATGTGAGAAAGAAAAATAAACCTGGCGGCTACCTGCTGCGTAGTCTTATTGTCAGTGTGATTTTTCTGACAACGTTTTCCGCTAAGGCGCAAGACGTGCCTCATGTGAAATATCTTTTCTCGTTCAAATCCAGTAAAAGCACCTGCCTTCTGCGGGCTAATGATCTGCCCGCGTTTGACAATACCACGGACGATGACGGCACGATCGCCGCAGGCTTTAATATGACCGCCTTTCTGGAAAACGGTAATAACGATATTGAGTTATTAATGGGGCCGCAGGATGTGAAACAACCGCAGACGCTGTGGGCTGACTCCGCATGCCAGGTAACCATCTCCGATGATACCACTGACAACAGCGTTAAACTGGCCGACTACAGCCTGACGGTGAATGATAAAAAAGAGATAAGCGCGGTCAATACGGTTATTTATGCGACCGGTACGAAAACGTTTGAAGGTTACACCCCATCAGATGATGATTACGGGTTATATAATATGAAGGGGGTTATTACACTTGACCGTCTGCCTGAGTGGTCATGGGTGAATGCGACGCCGGTAACGGAGAACGATCTGCCGAAAATTCGTAAGGCTTATGAAGATATCTGGATGCAGATAAAACGCCGCGATGTGGAAGGCCTGAAACGCACAGCGAAAATTTCGAATGAAGAGATGGCCCAGGCGGAAGGCGCCACGCCAGATATTATTTTCCTTTCCACTGATTTTCCACAACATGTGAGTGACCCACAACTGACTCCGGTGGACATTGAATGGCAAGACTATCGCCTGATGCGTTATCGCGGTGGGCGTCTTTTCCGACTGGCTGCCGGATTCTTCCAGAATTCTCCGCTGATGTTTAAAAATAGCGAAGGGGAAGTGGTCTTCGTATACAACCCTTATTTTTCCATTATCGATGGTAATGTCGTTTTGGTTCGCTAACAAGCAGGCTGAATGAGAAACGTCATGGACGATGATTATCATTTTGCCCGCCTGATGATAATTATCGTCCCGCCTTTATGCGTTCACGCCTATTTTGCGCCAAAGCGGACTGTTATTGCAGCAACTCGCGGGTCTCACCCACCGCTAAATAGTCCAGCACCTTAGCGCCGCTCTTATACTGCCCCCATCAGGGCATGCGAATAATCTCTATACTCACATTTTTCCGGTTCTTAACGCATTAACCCAGTCCGGGCGATCGTTTTCCTGCGCGTGTCGGGCAGCCTTTTCCCAGTCGTAAACGACCTTGCGGAAATTCACCGTCCATTGATTAGCCTGCTTTTCCAGGATCGCATAGCGGGCATGCGGTGAACCCGCTTCCATTTTATGAAAGAAAGGATGCTCGTCATCATACGCCTGTAAACCAACGCTCCCCGGATTTACAATCAGGCACGTTGAAGAAATCTCAACACTGCGGGGAATATGCGTGTGGCCACAGAGAATAAGAGAGGCGTTATGATGCTTAATATGTTCATAAATCCTTTCATGAGAAGATTCCCGAACGCCTGTCTCCGTCACTTCCTCAAGGAGATACTCTTTATCATTACCCGGCGTTCCATGGACCAACAGAATGTCGTTATGCAGGGTCAGCCCGGCTGGCATTTTGCGCAGCCATTCCAGGTGTTCTGGCGAGAGATAGCGATACGCGTGGCGGTCCGATAACCCCATTTTCTCAGGCGTAGTTTCAAGCAGCTGCCGTTCATGGTTCCCTCTGATAGTGGGCAAATTGAGCGGTAAAAGTCTGTCAGCCGTTTCTGAGGGGAATAACCCGCCGGAGAGGATATCGCCAAGGTTGACAATAACGTCGACATTATGTTTTTCAATATCCTCCAGCACCGCCTCCAGCGCCAGTAGGTTACCGTGAATATCCGAAATAGCCGCGAGCTTCATAATAAGTTCCTTCTGAAAGTATTCTTCGCTCTGTCCCGTACAGAACGTTTACGCCCGGCGGCGCTGTACTGGCGCAACCATAATGCCTTCTTTTATTGACGCCGTCTGCGTTTAACCATACTCCCGACGCACCTAATTATCTCTGTATTTTTGCCGGGACGCCCTCCCCGACTACCCTTATTTAAAGCAGAAATCCTGTGTTTTGCTGACACAGGATTTTCTTATATTAAATGATCCGATGCGTCACTAACTGGCGTGCTCTGCACAGGACGCAACCTGCCAGGCAAGTCGGCGCAGGGATTAAGTTGTGTTCCATCATAAAAGCAACGATATAAAGTGCTGAATATGTGACTACGCTAAGTAAAGCGTCCTACGTGCTTGAAAGGAAATTTTGCATAAACGTAATGCTGCTTGAACCGATGCAACTTTCGCGTTTAGGAAAAGGCCTCATCGTGCTTTCAATTGCTATTTCTGTTTACGAGATCTATAACGCAGACGATAAAATCTCGGAGTCAGGAAGGTAACTGGCTATAAACAGCGCGGGTATTGCTGGCGCAGCCGCGGGTGGAGTGATGGCGGGAATGATGTGTGGGCCTGGCGCTCCTGCATGTGTACTTACAGGCGCCTCCGTTGGTGGTGCACTTGCTGCCTGGGAAAGGGATCGTTTATGGAATTGATTATGCAACAGGTTAATTCAATATCGCTAATGAAAGTTCGGGAAGCGACCGATTTATCACAGGCTCATTCTGAACTATTACTCAATGGAAATATCACAGGTATTATCGTCCCAGGGGAAATACTTGAAGCATCTGTTCAGATCAATGATCAGCGTTATGTTCTTTTTCTGACTGACGACGTTATTTTCGAAGAATCGCTGACTATCGCTCTCATTGATCTTTGTGAGGGTATCAAAGAGATTGTCTCTGTGGGCAATGAGTACTCCACAGGAAATTTTGAGGCGTTATCTATTACAGCAGATCGGATCAACTTCAGATTTATGGGTGATTATCTCTGGACTGTCACAGTATCCGATACACCACGGTTAAGGCTCCCTTTCTTATCAGATCCGAGAGGGGTAAAACGTGACGCTGCATTCAAAAATACATAGATATTTCGGCTACTACTGTGTCTGAAAAATCTTGTTAAGCTTGTTTTGCGAACCATGGGGGGAGTGACAGAAGCTTCCCGCGGCTTCGCCCCTGTGCTCAGTGCGTCAGTCAAACGAGCTGGATAACAAAATACGTTAACCTTGATGGTAGCCCTCTTTCCAGACAGCGCGGGGTGCCGAGAGATCTGTAGAATGTCGATACCTTCCGCTACGTGCCAGAAGCGGATCTTTCTAGGGCTATTGTGTGTCAAAAAATTGAGCACAGGTCGCATCAGCACATCATATCTATAAGTCTATTTCTCCATCTGCAATATAAATCACGCCTTTCACTTCATTTGGCAATGTTTCATATTTCAATGGCGTTTTGGGTTTCGAAATTAATTTATATCCACCTTGTTCATAGTCGTAGCTGAACAACCCTTTACTTGACATCTCAACAAATGAGCGCAGATAGCAAGATCGTTGATTCTCATCTGAAAATGCAGGCAGATTGCCTTCTATCACATAGACCTCTGACAAAGGTTCCAGTGAGTAAATATAATCAAGAATAAAATTATAGTCCTCGACAGATGCTTTGATCCTTTCAGGAACCGGCCCCAGGCCTGCTGTTGCAAAATGCGCCAAGTACCCTTCCTGGCTGGATAAAAACCAGTCCAGATCATATTCTAAAAAGTCATCGTCCATTTCCGTCATTTTTTAACACCAAATATCTTTGTACATTTCTCACAACGTAGAATCACATCGCCATTACCTGAGCGGATGCGATGACCTATCACCTATCCCCGGTTGATTATCACATGCCAGTGTTAGTCCTGCATCTGATACACAATGGATTAAAGGACCGCTTTTCGCTCAAAGCGGACGTTTGGTCGTATTAATTCTTTAGCAGATCACTTTTACCATGACCGCACGGTCGGTACATCAGCCAGTCGCGTCGTATAACACGGCGACAGCATCTCACGCTTCATTTGCCATGCCTGTTGGATGCCCTGCCCTGCAAAATACAGAGTTCCCCGCCCCTGCTGGTTGAGTTTGTCCATCAGTGACATCAGCGCCTCGCTGTTCACGCGCGGCGCGTTCTCGTCAAACCGTGCCACGCCCTGTCTGAATAAGTCACCCATCATAACGCCCGCCATCTGGTATCGGTGGCCGTCACGCCATACGGCATCCAGATATCACATTGTTCCTGACTGTGCGGAAATCAGAGACACTTGTATGGTGTTGATAATATCTGTTCTGTGCCAGAAACGGGCGTGTCGGCGCCGCCGTAATAACAGGCTTTGCCTATAGATGTCGGTTTTAACCGGCCATCATTCACTCACTTGCCTGTCCATGCAGCGATGCGCAATCGTCAGGGACGCGTAAGGCGAAAACCGCTACCCGGCGCTGGGTCTAAGGCTGGCCTGAGAAACTCATTCTGCTCAGATCATCAATAAGCCCCGGTCCTTTGGGCTGCCAGTCGAGCTGCTGGCGTGTCCATGCACCGCTGGCACGCATATCCATCATTGTGAAAGCGGCGAACCAGCCGAAATGCTCTGCGGCCTGTTCTGATTTCAGCGAAACAGCAGGGATATCCAGGCCTGTCGCCACGGTTTGCGCAATCAGCCATGAGGCAATGTTTTCCTCCGCTACCGCATGATACCGTTCGCCACGTTCGCCTTGCTCAAGCACTTTTACATACAGCCCGGCCACGTCATCCACGTGTGCCGCACACCAGGCATTTTTACCTTCGCCAATGTAGGCTGCCGCACCTTTTTCTCTGGCAAGAGAGATGTAATAGCTGATTAACCCCTGGCGTTCGGTGTTGTGAACCTGGGGTAAACGCACCACGCGTACATCAATCCCGGATTCCAGTAGCTGAGAACCCTCCAGCTCAGAGGCTACACGTGGGTTAGGATGTGCCGGGTTGAAATTCTGCTCCAGAGCGGGCTGGCCGCTGCCGTCATCACCCATCCCGGTGCCGGAGGTGATAAGCAGCGGGCGCTGGCTGCCCTGCAACACAGAGCCAATAGCGCCAATCACTCGGCGATCTTTTTCGCAATTTTCCACAAAACGGGTGAAATCATGATCGAAGGCGGTGTGGATCACGGCATCGCACAGGTCGATGCCTGCAACCCACGCCCGGGGATCTTCCAGAGTTCCGCGCTGGGCAGTAACGCCCTTATCGGCTAACTGCCGGGCTGCTTCTTCTGAACGCACAAGCCCAGTCACCTGATGGCCGCGTGCCAGAAGGGCTGATACTACACGTGAGCCGATAAAACCCGTCGCACCCGTTACAAAAATACGCATAGTCTGTCTCCTGAGTAATTTACTGCAACAGCGTAAGCACGGATCTTTTACTATTAAAGTAGTGACGTTATCAGTGTATAAACACTAACAGGCTAATTTATGACTCTGCTTTCTGAAAATCCTCTGGGTGATTTTTTAAGGGCTCGCCGTCTGGGACTTGACCCGGCTTCGTTTGGTTTTTTGCCCGGCCGCCGCCGTACGCCGGGCCTGCGCCGCGAAGAGGTGGCTCAGCTCGCCAATATCAGCCCGACCTGGTATACCTGGCTTGAGCAGGGCCGCGGGGGAGCCCCCTCGCGCGAGGTGCTGAACCGCATTGCTGACGGGCTGCGGCTTACATCTCCCGAACGCGATCATCTGTTTATTCTTGCGTTTGGCCATCCGCCGGAAAGCCGGGTAAGTCCGTCCGGCAGCATAACCCCACGGCTGCAACGCGTGCTGGAAAGCCTGACGATTCCGGCGATTATCAAAACCGCCATCTGGGATGTAGTGGCCTGGAATCACCCGGCGGCGGTTGTGCTGAAGGACTACGCGCTGTTGCCGCCCGCGCGGCGAAATATTCTGCGCCTGCTGTTTACCGACCCGGAGGCCCTGGAGATGCAGCACGACTGGGAGGGCCTGGCCCGGCTCATCGTCAATGCCTTTCGGGCGGATGCCGCGCGCCTTGGTGCGTCAGAGGAAATCGCTCAGCTGGTTGAGGAGCTATCCGCTCAAAGCTCTGACTTCGCCCGCCTGTGGCGTAACAACGATGTTGCCGGGCATGCGGAAGGGTTAAAAATGCTACATCACCCGCAAATCGGGACAATTGAGCTGGAGTTTTGCACCTTTTCTGTCGAAGGGAGGCCGGATCTGACAATGATGCTCTTCAATCCAGCAACCGATGAAAGCAGGATGAAAATAGAGCGTTGGATTACCCAAAACCGGGCCCAGCGCGAATGCTGAGTCAAACTTTCTTCAGTTTGCCATGATTAAAACGTCCGCTTCTTGTTCAAAGCGGACGTAAATCGCATTACATCCTGAAGAGATCGCTTTTAACATGCCTGCGTGAGCGGCACATTATCCAGCCGTGATGTGTAGCACGGCAAAAGCATCTCCCGCTTCATTTGTACAACGACTGAATGCCCTGCCCTACAAATAAAGCGCTTCCCGGCCCTGCAGATTGAATTCGTCCATCAGTGGCATCAGCGCCTCGTTTTGGTTCCTGCCGTCTCAAGCATCCTGGCGATGCGCTGGCCGCTTCCCAGAAAAACGATGCACAGGCAAGGTGGTGAGAGAGCGTTTTCAGGCATAAAAAAACGGGAGCCCTTCGGCTCCCGTTCTTATGTAACCCATAAAATAGATTACATGTTCGCGATGATAGCGTCGCCAAACTCTGAGCATTTCAGCAGCTTAGCGCCTTTCATCAGGCGTTCGAAGTCATAGGTCACGGTCTTGTTGTTGATAGCGCCTTCCATACCTTTAACAATCAGGTCAGCCGCTTCGAACCATTCCATATGACGCAGCAGTAGATTTAGAAATTCATTACATCCGATTGAATTTACAAGCTTTTATGCTTAATAAGCATCTAAACTTATTATTTTTGCCTTCGCCATAACTCGTTGATTTTGTATAGTTTACGTAGAGTTTTGATAACCACTTCAAGGCAAAATGGATGTTCGCTTGAGCACATTCCTTTCATAATGCCCGCATTGTGCCAGGAGCGGACACTGTTAAGTTCGAAGCGTACTAAGTGGTAGGGGCAGGTCAGGTGGATGTGGCAATTAAAGGACAACTTACGATGGAGGCCAGAAAAGTTAAACCGGAAGCGCGTGTGCGATTTGAAAGGAACGGTCCAATTCTAACAATGCTCTGGGATTGGGAATATAAGGGAAAAAGCTGAGTTACAGCAGGGCAGAGTTGCGGGAGGACTATGGATGAGACACCGAAATGGCTGGGACTGTTGTGGATTTCTGGGTGATTTAGATGGGATTTTTGGAAAAGCGAGTTGATGATGCAGCACCACAATAAAATCTTTTAAAAATCAATTTTGAACTGTTCAGCTCTGCATTTTGATGTATCAACAGCAACCCACCGGGCTGGCCTTCGGTGGGTTGCGCATTTATGCAATAATATTTTTCCTGTGTGGCCAAAATGGTGAGTTACGAAAATAACTAATGTTTTTGAAATAAATCGTTTATATAGCTTTCGCTATGCTCTCTTTCATCTCTATGCCTATGAAAGTGATCTCTTTCATCCTCATCATAATCATAAGAGTTATAGAGGTGTGTAGACACATCGACTTTACAATACATATATTCAATTTCATTGTCCTCAAAGGGCAAATCGTACTCATTAATTAAATCATATAGCATGTCATATGCAATGTCATCAGCTTTAGCTCTTTCGTCATAATCTAATGATTGAATTTTTCCTGTTCCAGATAAATGTTCATCATAATTTTCATGCCAATATTGTTTGATATGTTCCATTAGTTCATGAGTAACTTCCTCTCCTTTTATTGCAGGTCGAAGATTGATTAAGTGTGCTAAGGGGAGGTAATCTTCATGGTTGAGAGTATATCGCCAACCAGACTTCATGGCATAATTTATAAAGTCAGAGATGAATTGATCTGAAAATAGATTTGGTGCATTTTTTACCGCCCATAACACGCACTCCCCAACTTCGTGATCGTAAGTGAGATATTCTTCTTCAATGTTTAAAAATAAGCTCGGATAGACCATTCTATTTTTATTGGTGGAGATTAAATTTGAATGTATGATCGAATGAAGAAGATGGATTGAGTATTTATTTAAGCATTTAATATCAACAGCTTTGAGCACTGACTCAAGCACTGAAACAAATACATCTGCATTGATTTTCCTATTGCTGTGCAAAGAGAATAAAGTGTTAATTGATTGATTTGTCTTAAGGGCTGAAAAGTAAAGTGCAAGAGAGGTTTCATCAGTAGCATAGCGATTGATGATATAGTCAGACACTGATGGGTTGAATGGTGTCAGTCTTATCATTAAATTTTTGTTTAGCTGTGTCAAACTCCTATTAAGTGTTGATTTTAATGACTCTTTTATATATTCATCTATTTTATTTACTTTCGAGTGAAAATTATTTTTATATTTCACATTGAAAACGCGCTTTAATGCATTTTTACAATTCTGTTCTTCAATGTTATTAGCATTAAAAACAACCAAGCAAACTAGATCAAGGACTTCCTCACGTGTTTGATTATTGAAACAGTGCGACCAGATCATTTCTGGATTGTCTAATGAATTTTCGATATATGCCCAAAAACTCGAACTATCGATTCCTGATATTCTATCGCTATCTGTAATAAACGATATAAGTCGTGGATTAAAGTTTGGATGATGTATTATTTTCCAATAATTAAGATTGTCATAAAAAGTATCAGTGTACTCCTGCGGTAATGAACTATGCCAAACATGATTGTAAAGTATATCAGCCTTTTCCATATCAGTAAGATCTGATACATTTATCTCAAATTCTTTTTTTTCAATTTTTTCTATATTAAATATCTCACTGAGATTTTTAGCTCTGTTTAATATGTTGGTTCTTGACGTTAAAATCATCTTTTTGTTTTTGTCGGTAATGATTTTTTTAATAAACTGAACAATTTTAGAATCAGAGTTTCTAGTGAAAATTTCTAAAAGAGTAGCACCGAGAAAATCATCAAAATAGAAAAATTGCTTTCTATCTTTAAAATATATAGATTCTATTTCCGAAATTGATCCTTCAATGTGGTAAATTTCATAGTCGCTATTGCAATGCATAAGCATCACTTGTTTTGCAAGAGTGGTTTTACCAACGCCTGGTAAACCAGTGATGATTACGACTTTGTTTTCATCTAAAATCTCTAAAGCCTTTTGTAATTGCTTGGTTTCGATGAATTTGTATGATTCCTTCCTAGCATCTTCAATCAGGAAGTTACTATTTTGAATTGCAGAATTATTTAGCAGACCCATTAAAATGTTTGTACTGGAAAGCCAAAGTTTGTAATGGTTTCGTTCTATTTCTGGGTAAAGTGTTAAAAGATCATTGAGATACTCAGGGCCAATGATGTCATTATTGCTTAGAATGTAAGGATTAAACAAATCGAAGATTTCTTTTTTATTAGCAGGGGATAAACCAACGCTTGTGATGAAAATGTATCGATTAGGTTTTAAGTTTTCAACTTTTGCAACCTCTTCGTTTTTAAGTTTACTTAATAATCCACTATAGCCAGTTTTAACATAGTGTTTAACTTGGATTATTACTTCGCCAGAATGATAAAAACGACCATCAATCCCACCATCTTTTCCTGATTTAAAACGCTCAATAAGCAGATTTTCTCTCTTGCTTAAGAGGTCTGTAGCTAGTCTTTCAAACTCTTCATTATTGAGTGCTCTAAAATCATAGTTTGTCATTGAATTTCTTAATAATTGGCTGAATATGATAGCTATGTTACATGGTGGAAAAATCAAAAAAAAGTGGAATGATGTTAGATTGTTCTATTTATAGAGTTCATAAGGATTAAATTGTGATTTAGTGCATAATTTTTCGCACAATTGCACAATTTTTCAAGGTAACTAAACGATGTGCCGCGTCGTATATGGCGCAGCTTTGCTACCTTTCAGAAAGGGCACAGAAATGAGGTAGTAATGCGCGCAGGCGAGTCGGGGGAGCAAGCGCATGCAAAGGTGGACAGGTCGCTGGTTCGCAGCATTTAAGGAATCTGTATCTCCGCAGACCTGCATTAGTCGTTACGCCGCTTAGCACTCATCTTTACCGCCCTTCAGAAATAGTGCTGCGTATTCTAACGGAAAGTCAGAAAGGAGCGTTTACCAAAAAGGATGACGAGAAGGTCATTAACGAAACGGGGAAGCGGGTTAAGTAATCGGCCCACTTCAGAATATCGCACGCCTGTTTACACTATGTGGGCGTCCCCTTCTCGCTCAAAGCGGACCTTCTCTTTTCTTTAATTCCTGAACAATACCCCTTTTATCATGCCCGCACGGTCGGCACATCAGCCAGCCGTGTCGTATAGCACGGCGACAGCATTTCCCGCTTCATCTGCCACGACTGCTGGATACCCTGCCCCACAAAATACAGGGTTCCCCGCCCCTGCTGGTTGAGTTTATCCATCAGTGACATCAGCGCTTCGCTGTTCGCGCGCGGCGCATTCTCGTCAAACAGGTTCAGCTGCGCCACGCCCTGGCTGAAAAAGTCACCCAGCATCACCCCTGCTTTTTGGTACCGGTGGCCGTCGCGCCAGACCGCATCGAGGCAGCGCGTCGCCGCGGCGATAATGTCGCGCGTGTCCTGTGTGGGAGTCAGCAACTTTGTCCCGGCGTGGTTGCCGTAGTACGGCTCAGTAGAGAACGGCGACGTTTTCACGAACACCGAAATGTACCGGCAGAACTGATGCTCGCCGCGGAGCTTTTCCGACGCGCGCGCCGCATAGCTGCAGATAGCCTGGCGCATCGCCTCATAGTCGGTGATTCGCTCCCCGAATGACCGGCTGCAGACGATTTCCTGTTTCGCCGGGGCAAACTCCTCGATCTCCAGACAGGGCTCGCCGCGCAGCTCGCGCACGGTGCGCTCCAGCACAACGTTGAAGTGTTTGCGGATAAAGCGTATGTCGGTATCACAGAGATGCAAAGCGTTTTTAATGCCCATTGCCTCCAGCTTTCTGGCAATACGCCGACCGACGCCCCAGACTTCCTCTACCGGCATCAGCGCCATCAGCCGCCGCTGGCGCGCATGGTTTGACAGGTCCACCACCCCGCCCGTCTGCGGCCACTCCTTCGCCGCGCGATTGGCGAGCTTCGCCAGCGTCTTCGTCTGGGCGATACCGACACCACAATGGATCCGGGTGTTGCGCCGGACGGTGTCGCGTATCTCCCGGCCAAAATCAGCCAGGTCGCGACAGTTCCGCACTCCCGTCAGGTCGCAGAAAGCCTCATCGATGCTGTATATCTCAACGCGCGGACACATTTCCTCAAGCGTCGTCATCACCCGCTGGCTCATATCACCGTAAAGTTCATAGTTGCTGGAAAAGGCAATGATCCGCTGAGGGAACTGCATCTCGCGCAACTGGAACCAGGGCATGCCCATTTTTATGCCAAGCGCTTTGGCTTCGCGGCTGCGCGCTATCACGCAGCCGTCGTTATTGGAAAGCGCCACGATCGGCTGACCGACAAGATCGGGACGGAATGCCGTCTCGCAGCTCGTGAAAAACGAGTTCATATCAACCAGCGCGAACATTGCGGTGCAGGGTATTTATAACGCAAATGACAACGCCGACGATTTCGAGGTCGTCGGCGTCATAAACAGCAATAGGCGGGTAAGCCGGGTTCTCTGCGCGCAGCTGCGCCACCGGGTACGTCACCAGCCTTTTAACGGTAAACTCTCCGCCAATATTGGCGACCACGATGTCGTTATGCTTCGCGTGCAGACTGAAGTCCACCAGCAAAAGCGAACCGTCAAGGATGCCCGCGTCGCGCATCGAGTCGCCAGCAACCCGCAGGACATAGGTGGATGAAGGATGTGCAATAAGGTGGGAAACGAGGTCAATGCCGCTGTCGATATAATCGGCAGCAGGACTCGGAAACCCTGCTGAAATCAGGTCTGCATAGAATGGGATGTTGACTGGCGTAACCGGCCAGACGAGGGGGTGTATTTTCATTATGTACCTCCCGGTAAAATTACTGTGTATTTATACAGTAATTTCAGGAAGTAACGAAATCAAGACGCAGCGGCCTATTAATCGTAACGGCAGGTAATGTTTTTTATAAGCAGAGCAGCCCATACGGGCCACTATGCCTTATCATTTTCCACTGACCGATTCGCTTTCAGTATCTTCTTTGGTGGCGCTTCCCGCAGCAATGAGGCTGGAAACTGACGCCTGCAGCCGGTCCTGTTCCATTTCAAGCGCAGCAATACGCACCTTGTTGTCCTCATCACGCTGGCGCAGCGCTTTTATTGCAGCCAGAGCGTCAAGTAACATCGGCGTCTGGTCAAGCACCATGTTTTCGCCAACATCCTTCACGTATTCCTTGTCAATCTGCATAATCTGCTGGGCGATAACGCCACGGCGTGCCGACCGTTCAGGTTTATCCCACTTATAGCGGAACAGCTTAAACTCCATGCGGTTGATATTGTCCAGGCCAGCTTCGACATTAAAACTCCCTTTAACATCTTTCAGGCGCTCATCTGAAACAGCGGCCATCGTGAACTCGCGCCAGGGTTGCCATGCGCCGCCGTTGTCGCCATTCTGAGAGCGCGCGAAGTAGCGAGATGCGGAATTATAGGTTCCGGAAATCTGTAAGGCGTATGACGAAAAGTTGGAGTTGGAAAATGCCAAACAGCTTCCGGTACCTCCTGGACTGTTTGCCGCCCCAGAATAACCGAAAGCGACATGATTGGGCTTAATATCATTCCAGTCATTAACCGTAGCATACGTGCCGCCTGAAACATTGGCGACATCCCCCCAGTTGGTAAAGATCTCATTCCAACCAATATATCTGCCACCCTCAAAACTTGATGACGCTGCAAGATATCTACGAAAAAAAATACCACCAGTACCCTGATAGTTGGAATAAATTTGCGTGCTTCCGTTTGCTCCATTAGCACTGTTTGGCAATACTAAAAGCGATCCCGCCTTTCCTTCAGGATAGCCATTAGCCGTCGTCGCCTGTGCATTCAAGGGTTGCATGTACATCCCGGCACGACGCAGATATTCTGCTGTAGATATTGAGCCACTTAAACCGCCAACTGGCGCATGTGGCACCTGCAAGTTTTCCCACGTTGCTGCAATATCACCAGGTTTAAACGTTGTGGCTGTAACCTCGCCATTATCGGAAAAGATGCTCTTAATAAAATTGATTATCTTGAGCCAGCTTGGTCCGCTGAATGTCGAGCCAT
This sequence comes from Cronobacter turicensis, assembly GCF_041222865.1. NCBI lineage: Bacteria > Pseudomonadati > Pseudomonadota > Gammaproteobacteria > Enterobacterales > Enterobacteriaceae > Cronobacter > Cronobacter turicensis. The sequence goes on from NZ_CP165997.1 coordinate 2,520,281, forward strand.
CTTTGAGAGTGACCGTGATATCGTCGCTGGCGCTGAAAACCTGTTGCCAGTTTGTCTTGTCGAGGTTAAGGCCACGTAATGCTTCTGCGGTCTGTGAGGCAAGGGCCGCAGTAATTAAGCTTTGTGCTTCCTGCGGAACGGCAAACCAGGCGGCACCGCTCTGGGTTGGTCCTGTGTAATCACTCACAAGCATCAGTTGAGTGTTATTTGTAATTGCTTTAACGGGCAGTGTATAAGGAGTTCCCCCAACTTTAACAACAATGAGATCGCCAGCTTTTAATTCCGTTGTGAATGATGTTCCATTACCAGTAACCGCTGCTGATTTATTTGTTAGTGTAAGAGTTCCTGCAGACATGACTGTCTCCTGAAATAAAAAAACCCGCCGAAGCGGGTTAAAGGTTTGGGATCACTCCATAGGGTATTTTATATCCTCTGGAATATATTGGCGTTTGGTTGTAGTTTTTCCCGTTCTGATTGATATACCTCAAGATTACAGAACCGGATTGCTGCTTTATGACTATCCCGTTCTTTGCGCCAACCCCCTCCTGATCCTCACTTATCGCCCCCATAAAACTCTCAAGAGGCATGAATGGCGTGCCAGAAACTGCAATCGTCAGTGTGTTGTTTTGCAGATCGTAATTTGGTGGAATTGTCAGAAATCCTAAAATCCTGGGCATGGTTGCCGCCGACTTTGCAGACCAGATCAGCTTGCCAGACGAATCGAAAACATCCATAAACCCGCTCTGAACGGCAACATCTGTTCTGGTTTTAGCCAGGTTAACTTTGCCCGGAACGAACCAACTTGCGCCGGGTAAACCCCAGCCGCCAACAGGCATTCGGAACCAGTTAAGCTGCCCGGGTTGATGGATGGCATTTGGTTCGTCAAGAAATGGAGCAAGCTCCCTTAATCTACCAAATCCTGGCACGTCACCATCAATACCGCCGACAGTATCCATTCGTGGAGAAGCTACATAGGAAGAAAATAGCGGGGATGTATAATCGCTATTTACAGTAACAATTCCATCATCGTTTCTTACTTCGAAGCCGCTCATATAAAATTATATAAATCAATAGTTAAAGTATCAGCGAATGATGTACCAGGCACAAAAAAGACAGTCACGCCACCATCATAACAAGATGTTCCCCATATCCTGGTTTGCATCAAAGTTGTCGTTATTGCGGCAAATGAACCCGACGCCGTCGCGCCGGGCATAGCAACATCGAATTGGTTAACGCCTCCGGGTGCTTTTACTGTAATTCTCCCCCTGTGCCTCACCATGTAATCGCCCAGGTCAACAACCAATCTTCCGCTGGCATCCCAGCACTGTAATCCGGCCATCAAAAGAGCCCCATTCTCACGCGCAGGACATTATTGGCGTCCCAGATTTGCACAATGTTATTGGTAATTAACATGCGACCATTTCCACCGCTGCCGTTAAGCTCGAAGTTTCCGTTTTTGTCCAGGCGCCAGCCTGTGCGACCTGCCACATAGTTCGTGGACTGTATGAATGCGCCAATTTTGGCACTGGTTATGGTGCCATCCTGAATAAAGGCAGAGCTCATAAACACCTGCCCACCCACCACAGCAAATGGCGAGAACTGGCTGGCACCGCTGCCGGTGGTCAGCACAAACTGATCGGCATTAAACGCAACACGCGTTACAACCGGCTGCCCGGCCTGCGCCAGCACCGCAATGCTCATGCCGGCACTGTAGTAGTCGCCGTTAATCCGCACGCCTGCTTTCAGCGTATGAATGGCTGTAGCACCACTGGCATCCACCACAGCTGTCAGTTTGTCTTCCAGCGCGGCCGTGACACTGCCTATCTGCGCCTGGACCTGGGTGCTCATTTCCGCCAGAGCCTTATCAACGTCGGCGATTGTGGTTTTCACCACCAGAATATCAGCGCGTACTTCGCCATACTGCTTCCACTGATGATCGACCGTGGCGTTGTTCGCCAGCGCGTTCTGCATCACCGCCTCGATGTTAGTGTCGATTTGCTGCTGGAGCGCCTGGCCGTCGGCACTCGTGAGAAAATCCCCGGTAATATCACCCAGGTAATCCTCCGCATTGTCGTTCGCCATACCCCGCACCCAGCCGGTCCAGGCTGACTGGCTCCCGATGCGGTCCACCAGCCGCGCGCGGTACCAGAAGATCTGCCCGGCACGCAGGCCAAGCTGCGTGTAACTGTGCGCCGGATAGGGCACATCCGAAAGCAGCAGCGCGTCGCTGCCGTCGGTCGCGGCGGCATACTGAATTTCGGTCATCAGCGTGTCGTCCGCACCGTCCGGGAAGTTCCAGTCGAGCTGGATGCCCCAGTTAATCGGCGTGGTGCGGAAGTTCAGCGGAACCGGCGGCTGCCCCACTTTGCCGGTCAGCGTCACCTCGTCGCTGGTCTGCCAGACCGAGGCAACATCGCTGGCGTTCACGGCGCTGACGCGCGCCATATACCGCCCGGCATAAATGCCCTGCACCTCAAAGCCGAGCGAGCTTGTGCGCGGCACATTCACCCAGTCGCCGTTATCCTTGCGCCACTGGCATTCATACGCCACGGCGCCGGGCGCCGCGGGCCAGGCGACACGCAGGGTTTCCACGCTGAGACCCTGCACCACGCGGCTGTAACTGCTGAGGGTCACCGAGGCTGGCGGCGCCTGCACGCCCGGCGGAATGGCCGATACCGGGCGCTCATCGAGCCGAGCGCCGGAATCGATGGCGGCATATTTATCCGGGTTGTGCTGCACGGCGCTGATGGTCCAGGTGCCGTCGTTATTGTCTTCAACGGATGTGACGCGGTACTGCTGGATTGCCACATCCTGCGCATCCACCGACCAGACCGCCTCGCGCTCCGGCGTTTCGCTGAATATCGCAGATACCGTGACGTTTCGGCCGCTGACCGCCTGAATGGTACGGGCCTGTGATTTGCCGGACGGCAGGTTGACGATAAGCCTGTCGCCCGCTTTTGCATCCGGCGCCCGGTCGAGCGTCAGCGCGCGACCGTTCACCTGACTGATACGCCCGCCCATCACCCGCCCGGACAGATACTGATCCGCCACGCCGATGATATGGCCCGGCAACGGGATCATGCCTTCCAGCCCGGTGGCAAAACTCACCATCCGGTCTTTAGCATTTGTCAGCAGCGCCCAGCGGCCGCGGCGGTTGGCCTCGGTGCGCCGCGTGCAGCCGATGGCGGAGATCTGCGTCTGGCGCACGCCGTAGCGCCGCACCAGGTCAGGCTCCATCACCGCTTCCACTTCATCGGTGTAATGGTTCTCCGGGTTTGACCAGCTCACCATCGCCGTTGAATAACGCTTCTTCTCGCTGCCGCTGGCGTAGGAGAATTTGCCGTCGATAACGTTGGCGCGGGTGTAGACATACGTCATATCGCGCGGCATATCCGCCAGCGCGGCCAGCTGATTACCGGCCCAGTAGGTCATGCCGCGGAAGATGCTCGCCAGGTCACGCAGCACCGTAAACGCCTCGTTCTGACTCTGGATATACACATCACAAAGAAAACGCGGCTCGGTACCGCTGCCGCCGGTACCGTCCGGCACGGGCTGATCGCAGTACTGCGCGATGCGGTAGAGCTCCCACTTGTCCACCTGAGAGGCATCCAGCCGGTCACCGGTTCCGAAACGGTCGCTCAGCACCAGGTCGTAAAACACCCAGGCGGGGTTATTGCTCCAGGCCCATTTAAACGAGCCGTCCCAGGTGCCGGAATAGGTGCGGGCCACCGAATCGTAAGTGGTGGGCACGCGGATTTGCCGTCCGCGGGCGCGCATGCTGATTTGCGGGATATTGCTGAACTGCTTCGCGTTGAACGACACAAACAGCAGTGCGGTGTTCGGATAGCGCAGTTTTGCATCGATGATTTCCGAATAGGCCTCGATATTCGTAGTATCCACGATACGGCTGGAAGTGCTGTCCGCCGTCGTCCGGCTTACACGAAGCTGCCAGCCGGTCCGGGCGGGCGGAAGGTCAATGCGATGGCTGCGCTCATACAGGGAGGTGGTTTTACCGTCGAATGCGCTGTTCAGCACAGTGACATATCCGCCACCGTCAGTGGACAGCTCAATTTTGTATTCAACGCGGTAGCCCACCACATCCCCGTTGTCCTTCATGCGCTGCAGTGAAGGCACACCGAGACGCACCCGGACCGCAGAAAGCTGCGTGTTGCTGATGGCGCGCGTCCACGGCTGTGTGGCTTTAAGCTGAGTGTTAACGGTGATTTCATTTTCCACCGACGGTATACCGGGGATGTAATCCTGCGTCTGAGTGCCAGGGCGAAATTCCCATTTCACATCGGGAAAATTAAGCGTGCCGTCGGCGCTGCGGATCGGGGTACCGTCGAAGAAAATATCTTTATCCGTCAGGCCGCCGGCGAACTCCCCCTCGCCCAGCGCCAGCAGTATTTTGGCCGTCGCGATCGACTGTAATGAATCAGGAGATTCCCGCGGCGTGCGTGAATTACCACCGCCACCCTTTTTACCGGTTATTTTTTCCATACTGCGCCCATAAAAAAAGCGCCCGCAGGCGCTGTTATCAGACCGGTTCTCACTGGTCGTTGGTGTAGATGCCGGCGGAAACAATCGCACCGCCGATTTCGCGCTCGCCATACAGGAGCCCGACGGGGTTACCCATTGCCGTGGTATTCACGGGCCCGCCGAATGCATAGCTCGGCGCGTTATCGGGGTCCTGACGCGATGCCAGCCCGCCGGGCTGGGGTGACAGCATCTGCACCACGCCGCCAGCCATTAAGCCGATCCCGGCCTGTAAGGCATACGGGCCCCACGTCGCCCCGCCCCATGCCTGGCCGATGGTCATGCCAATGGCACCGACCACCACCAGCACCGCGCCCAGTATGGTCTGCAGCACGCCCGCCCGCTTGCTGCCAGCAATCACCGGCGCAATGCGGATATCCACTTCGCCGCTGTTGTGCTTCAGCTCATCCTGGCCGATGTTCTTTTTCCCCTTGAACACGGCAAAGCGCAGGCCGCGCAGGTGCGCCGTCTGCATGTACTGCTCAAAGCCGGGGATAATGACTGACAGCGCGCGGCAGGCTTCCGCCGGGCTGGCTATCACCAGCCGGTGCTCGCGACCGAACCGCGCACCCAGCGCGCCGTAAAGCCGCACCGTTTTCAGTTGGTTCATGGCAGATCCTTGTGTCTGACAATTTTGATGGTGCGCTCGCGCAGGTAGCCCCCATACGGCGTGGTGCAGGAGAGCTGGCCGTAGAGGTGATGCAGCAGCTGGTTACCCTCCAGCAGAATACCGGCGTGATTCACCACCGGCGCGGACACCTGCATCAGCACCATGTCGCCGGGCCGAGGCTCTGTGACCTCGCGAAATCCCTCGGCATACCAGTTATCCATATAGAAATTTTCGCCCCGCTCCCACCACGGGTAATCCACGCTGTAGTTACGAAGCGTCACGCCCTGCCGGCGGTGCCAGTCCATCACCAGCGACCAGCAGTCCGCATAACCCAGTTCAAAGGCGCGCCCTTCCAGCGGCCTTTCGCCGCGGGGCGCGATGGTGCGCAGGTCGCCTTCCGGCCACGAGACGATTACCCAGGGGATGCCGTGGGCGTCGCACTGCAGCTGGTCGAGCTCGCTCGGCTGGGTGGTCACGCCGTCGCCCGGGTGGGAATGCACAATGGCGGTGACGGTGCCCCAGTCTTCCGCCGCCGCGTAATCCTCCGGCGACAGCTCAAACTGCTCCTCCGGCACGCCGGTGATGTTTCGGCACGGGAAATACCGCTCGACGCGGCTTTTCTGCGCCACCAGGCCGCAGCACTCGCGCGGGTATTCCGCCTCAGCATGGGCCAGGATATCGGCAATGGTTTTATCGCGCATGGTTACCTCCGGATCAGGCTGGCCCCCGGAAAGCCGCCGAAATCGAGCCGGGCATCCGGGCCAAAGCGTTTTTTACAGTCGGTCAGCAGGCCCGAGCATTTATCCTGTGCAGGGTCGGTCACCGGGTTACCTTTCAGATCAAACATGCGCGGGCCGTTGTAGGTACAGCCGTCACCGCTGCGGTATTTGTTGCGGCAGGCCCAGGTGCAGACCGCCGTGATTTGCCGCGTCGGGATCAGCAGTCCCTGCAGGTCCATCGGGCTGGAGAGGCGGAACTCCACCACTTCATTGTCTTCAGCCGCCTTGCTGTCGATGTAAAACACCTGGCGGAAATACTGCCCCGGATCGGCAGACGGGTTGCCGTCGGGAAACGTGCGCGCATCGAGATACTGGCCGAACGTATCCAGAACAGTAACCTTTGCCTGTACCATGTCATCAAAGCGCAGGCAGAGCGCGGTCACCACACCATCAAGGTTAGCGACACGCAGCACCGGCTCCGCGCTCTGGCCGTCACTCGACGACGCCAGCCCGGTAATTTCAAACGGCCAGGCACCGTATTCCTCGTCATCAAACCAGATGGATTTAGCGGCAAGCTTCGGGGTATCGCCGCCGCTCGCCGCGATTTCTTCCGGCGTGTGGGGAATGGTGCAGGCGTGAAAGCGCAGCACGCCCGCGCCGAACGCCGAGCCGTCGACGGTCACCAGGCGGACACTGTCGCCGGGCTCAAGCTTCTGAACGTCATTACTGATTGCCATAAGTACCTACGGAGCGAATGCCTGTGTGAAGGTTGCGGTGAGAGAGAAAATGCCACCGCCCGGCGCCGACGGGCGGTAGGCGTCACAGCGGTAAAGCCCCGCACCTTTCAGAGGTGCCTGCCAGATGAATGAACGGCTGCCGCCATGTCTGTCCAGGAAGTCCATAATCGCGGTGATGTAGCTTTCATCCCCGACGAATTCCAGATCCCATTTCTGACCGTGGGCGTTGATGCCGTCTCCCGACGCCTGGGCATACCCGTCGCCGAACTGCGCGCGGCGGACGCGGTGAGTCACCTCGCCCCCGGCATTAATGCGCGGGCACCAGGTAAAGGTTTCGGTTGCCATGTTTCACCCATAAAAAAACCCGCCGTAGCGGGTGGTAAATTGATTTTTAGCGCTTGCCCTGCGTGGCGTTCCACAAGGGGGTGCCGGGCTTGCGAAGCTGCGAATTGATGGTATCGAGAATGGCCCCGGTGAGCTGGTTAGCCACCGCGCCGGCGGCGTTAGCATTGCCCTGTGCAGCGCCTGTGCCGCCGGAGAAATTTATGGTCCCGATGCTGACACTGACACCCGCGCCGCCCTGCGTGCCACTGCCCAGCGCTTTTACACCAAGCCTGCCTGTAGCGTCGCGGGTGAGCGGCATAATGGCTTCCGGCCCGGCCTCGCCCATTACGCCGGCCCCTTTCGCAAACGCAAAAAAGGTGGGAGTGTCAACGATACTGCCGCTGTAGCTGCTCAGATCGGCTGACGAATAAACCCCACCCTTCGCGTTAAACTGGAAAGACGCGCCGTAGTTCTGGATGGCGGTGCCTGCACTGGCGCCGCCGGATGCGCTTCCGGCGACACCGCCCGCAATTCCCCCGAGGAGCGAGCCGAAAAGGCCGCTACCAGACGAGCCGCCTCCCATCGCGTTAACCACGGCCATCTGGAGCGCAATCTTTGAGATGATCTGCAAAACGGATAACCCCCAGTCTTTCCAGCTGGCCTTGTTACCCACCAGCATTGCAGAGACGTTATCAAGCGCGCTGTCCATCGTGGAAGTGATGCCCTGAGATACCGTGCCGGCAATGTTGCTGACGTTATCCATCCAGTCAGCAAGCCCCGCGCTTACGCCCGCGCGCCAGTCCAGTTCGCTGGCCTTCGCCTGCTGATATTTTTTATCAAGCGCATCCAGTGCAGCCTGGCGCGCAGCAATGGCCTCAGCCCCCTTATCGGTTTTATCAAAAACGCGCTCCACTTCCTGCCGCTCGCGGTACTGCTCACGCTGACGGTTCCCCATCCCAGACGTGGCGGAGGTTAGGTCAGCTTCATCCTGATAACGGCGCCCCGCATCCTTCAGATCTTTCAGCGCATCAGCCATTTCATGCTGTTTTCGGACAGCCTCATCGGCTTTCTGTGTCCACTGCGCCAGCGCCACGGCGCCAGCCTCAATGGATTTGCGTTCCTCTTCGCTCCACTTAAGGCCATTTTCATGAGACGCAGCGTAAAGCTCAGCCGCTTTTTCTCCCTGCGTGGCGCGCACCTTCTGAACTTCAACAGCGACACTCAGATCGGTGATTTTTCGGCTGTACTGCTCAGCGGTCTGCGCCGCCTGGCGTGACGCTTTATTCTGGGCGTGGGTTGCAGCCGTCTCATCCTTTTTCGCCTGGGCCAGCGCCTCATCTTTCCGGGCGGCCTGATCTTTGTTGTAAATGTACTGGGTATACAGCGCACCGGATAGTTTCAGATCCTGCGCTTCATAGACATGCTGCTGATGAAGTTTCTGCAAACCGGACAGGCTCGCCAGTTCATTATCGCGACGGGCTTTTTCCAGTGCCGTTGCCTGCTGCGGCGTCACGTTCGAAGTGGATATCACCGGACCGGTATAAGACGCTGGCCGGTTTGCCGGCGTAACACTCATACTTCGGTTCAAAAGATCGTAAGCCCCTTTCAGGGTGGCAATTGCTCCGGCCTCCTGAATGGCTTTCTGTGTGGCCTGTTCGCTGGCGTCGTTAAACAGTCTTTGAGTCTGCTGAAGTTTTGAAACAGCCTGCTCTCGCTGATACTCCAGTTTGTTCAGCTGATCCGTCAGAGAAATATTCTTCTCGGTGATATCGGCCTGATCCATAAACGTGTTAATCCACGTCATGGTTGGGTTTTGGTTATAGTCATGCTGAATTTGTGCGAGCCCCGCCAGGCTGACTTTGACACGCGCTATCTGGCTGTCGAGATCGGAAATATCTTTTTTTTGCGCATCCACTGATGAGCGAGCATCCGCCGCTGCGGATCGCAGGCCGAGGGATGACATATCCTTAAGACGGGTGTTGATCTCATCCAGGTTACTGGCAAAGCCTACAGCTTCTTTATGAACCTGCTCGGTATGCTGGTACAGGCCATACATCGCTGCACCAGATGCCAGGATGACGCCCGGCCAGCCGCCTAACAGGCTCAGTACGCCACCACCCAGGCGGGACATCACAGACGCTGTTTCAGTCAACCGACCGGCAGCAGCAGCGCGAGCGTTGATAGCTGTATTCAGTTGTGCCTGTGCCACGGTTAACTGACGCTCCGCTGTGATTTGCGCCTCGATACCTGCCGCGGCGGCACGAGCCTGTTGCGCGCGGTAAAAAGCCTGCCTTGCCGTTGCCACACTGATTTGGGCACCTCGCAGCTGCGCTTCAGCAAGCCCCACCTCTGCCGTCGTGTTCGCCACGACAGAGGCGGTGGCTGTTGTGACGCTGGCGGTCATATTGCCGAAGTATCGTGCCACCCCCAGCCCAACCAGCGCGCCTGCAACGTTTGCAACGGTATCAATGTTTCCGGCCAGGCCATCCAGTACGCCCGAAAGCGTGGAGGAGGCTCCCACGGCCTGGTTAGCTCCACCTACCCAGGCCATAAAAGCATTCTCTACTTTCTGTGCCGATCCGCTGATACTGGCCGGAAGGGTGTCAAATTCTTTACGAAGCTGCGCAACATTGGTCAGCAGCGGCACGATTTTATCGGTGGTCAACTCACCATTATTTGCCATGTTACGAAGCCCGCCGATCGTGGTGTGAAGCCCGTCAGCAAGAAATTTGGCGAGACGGCCTCCGCTTTCCATGATGGCATTAAACTCTTCACCACGCAGGACGCCCGAACCGAGCGCCTGACTGAGCTGCGTAATGACAGAACTGGCTTCTTCCGTGCTGGCGCCGGATAACTTGAGAGAGGTCGCCACGGTTTCGGTGACGTTTGCCACGTCCGCAGATGCATAGCCAGCGTCACGCAGGGACTGAGCGATTCTGCTGTAGAGGTTGGCGTTTGCCTCAAACGAGGTTCCGGTCCGCTGACTGATAGACATCAGCGACTGTTGCGCCGCGGTAAAGTCGTGTGCCGAAGAGGAAGCGAGGCGCAGACGACCATTCAGTTGGTTCCAGGTATCGGCATAATGAATAAGCTGCCCGGTAGCAAACGCTCCGGCAAACGCGCCAGCCATACCCGCAGCAGATGAGCGAACCGAAGCAAGCTGTGCATTGAGCTCGGCCAAAGAACGCTGCGTTTCCCGGGTAGCAACGGCTGCACGGCGGCCCCCCTGCTCCATCGTTTTGTAATAATCAGAGCCCATCCGGGCGGCGCGGGAAATCTCAGACTGAAATGACTGAGAATTTGCGGATATTTTGATTATTAATTCACGCAGAGTAGCCATATTTGTCTCATAAAAAAACCCGCCGAAGCGGGTTTATATTTGCGAATTTCACCTATATCAGGTGAATTAAATTACGCACTTAATTATTGCTGTGTGCATTTCACTGCTTTAAGTGACTCGAGCTGATTCAGACGGTCCTGAACTTTTTTACGAGCCTCATTTTTAGCCATACCATTTCCGATACCGAAGTCACCAAGGAAACCAAGCACAGTACGTCCATCAAACTGGCCAGTGCTCTCAATGTCTTGCTGTACGCTATGTGCCTTGGCGATCTCTTGATTAAGCGCTTTACAGTCGAATGTACTGGCCTCTTCACCCGTGACTGATGAAGCTTGTGGATACTGCTTGGTTGCGCATCCGGTAAGCATTACTACGCCAATCCCCAAAACTAATAATTTTTTCATTTTATGTTTCCTCAAATTGCAATCAGAAACATCCTAACATCAATATTTGCTTTCTACCTTACTCTTTTGCAGGGTTAAAGAATCAGTTTCTACCTGCCATCTTTTTAGTGTGCCTTTATGAAGCCCATATAAATGTAAGTGACGAATTCATTGTGCAAGTGCTGCAAAGAAGCCTTCCAGCCCGGCGCTGCTCTCTTCCTGTTCCGGGGCGTTCCACTGCAGGATCACATCATCAATGCTTAACTTTGCACCCTGCGAATTGAGTACCGCGGCGGAAACCTGCGCAGCCTGGATATCGCCGCGCCGGTCGCTGATGGGGTTGAGGCGGTCAAATTCGATCCACATACGCAACTCGCTGGCCGTCATTGTCTGCTTCAGTTCATGAAGCGTACGCCCCAGACGCAACGCCAGCGCCATCAGGAAGAAGGTGCCGGGCTGGCTTACGGCTTTTCCACTTCGGCGGCCGAGGTAGTCAGATCGAGCGCCTGCTTAAGAAGACGGGCGTGCACCGGGCCATAAAACAGCTCCACCTGCGGCTTGTCTTCTTCAGAAAAGACCTGCGTGCCATCTTCTTCAAGAAGTACATCAATAAACAACACGACGTCAGCGCTCTTGTTACGCAGCGCGCGCTCTGCAGCCGTCAATTCATCCGTTTCGCCATCTGTCTGCTTAGGGTTAAGCACCTGCTGCCATTCAAGCCAGGCCTGAGCGGAAGGCTCACGCAGTTTTACCGTGGCGTTTTCCCATTCAGGTACCGTCACGACTTTGGTACGGAAGCCCGCCATCGGTGCCAGCGCAAGCGCGCGAAGTGAACTCTGTGAAACCTGCTTTTCCATTTCATGACTCTCGTTTTAGCACTAAAAAAGCGGCTTTCGCCGCTGTGATTAACCTGCCGCCGGGGCCGGTACGATCGGGACGGGTTTTCCTTTGATGCGAAGCGTAAACGACGCCGTCACCACCCCGGCCGTGCCCAGGCTCCAGCTGTTCTGGCGTACTTCTGCAAGGAACGCATAGCCATTACCGGAGGGGAAAATCACCTGAAACGCATGCAGTGCATCGGTATCGTAAGCGGTGCGAAGCGTGTTCTGACCTTCTTCATCGGCTGACCAGTTACCGGAAACCGTCATTTCCCCGGGCGCAGCCAGGCCATTCGTCATCTCCTGCTCGGTGGAGCAAAGGGTGGTGGTGTCGATATCCGATTTCTGCCCGCCGGTATAGCTGAGTTCTTTGGTCGAACAGTTAATGGACTGCCAGGTCGCACCGGTGGGATTAGGCACCGTTGCCGGATCGGCGGAAACGTTAATTTTCGTTCCCTGCGTTTTTTCGTACTTTGAGGACATAGAGAGCTCCGGATATAAAAAAGCCGCCCGGAGGCGGCAGAGTAGATTATTGCCAGATCTGAACTTCCAGCGTGGCGCGGTATAGCGCTGTATCAGGCTCGTAACCATTAATCTCGTTCAGACCAACTGGATGCAGATCAGCGAGAGCAGATTTAACTTGCTCGCGCAGCGCGCGGGCGTCGTCAATCGAGCTGGCCCAGGCATCCACTTGAACCGTGCAGGCGGTTTCTGCCGGTCCGTATAAAACATCCTCACTGGCAGACGAGGGCAGAAGAAAAACCACCCACGGCGCTGCTGTGCCCTGGGGAGCGACATACGGGAAAACATTGCAGCCTGCCAGTGCACTGAGTCGCGTATAGATATCAGCCTCCGTCATTTCGCCAGCACCTCATCGATCGCCTGATTCATCCGCCGCAGCGCCACCTGTGTGGCCTCTTCCTGGCGGGTATCGAAGGCCGGACGCACAAAAGGGTGCGCCGGCATAGCTGATGTGCCAAGCTCAACGAAGCGCCAGTAAAATGCGTTACGCGGATTGCTGACCTTCATGGTGCTGTCACTGTTACCTGTAACCGGATTGACGCCGCGGATATGTACCCCTGATGAAATTTCGCCGCGGCGACGCGCTTTCTTCGTCACGACCACAATATTTTTCTTCAGCTTGCCGGTTTTGACGGGGGCCCTTTTTTCGACCTCATCCTTCAGAACTTCGGCACCCGCTCGGGTTGCGTCACGTAATACCTTGTTATTTTCTGCCCTGCTGAGCGTTTCCAGATCCTTTGCAATGCCGGCCAGGCCTGAGAAATCAAGACTCGTTGAAATCACTGTTTAACCCCCTTCTCGCAGAGCAGTTCAAGTCTGGTGCCGTTCTCCGCAGAGATAGCCGAACTGATATCGTATATTTCACCGTTGCCGGTAGGCGGCAGGTGAACGGCGCGCCAGCCTGTCGTTACCGTAATACCCGGATACCGCCGCATCCAGATTCGGGTAGTGGTGCTGCTCAGCTCTGCGCCACCATCCATCATCTCCCGTCCCGATACATCCGCGACCTCTGCGCGTACCGAAGCAACTTCAACCCATCCTGTCGCCGGTTGCCCGGACGGTAGCCGCCCGGTCGCTGGTTTTTGCAGGCTTACCCTGTGCCGTAGTCTCCCCGCTTTCATATGCCATACACCCGGTAAGGTTGAAGAAGTGCTTCGGTGGAGAAGGCCAGCGCAGACGTAACGTTACCCACGTTGACGGCTTCCCGGTTTGAGTACCAGTGCCCGATAAGCATCAGCATGGCCATTTCGATATCGGCGTCATAGAGCAGCCGGTCAGGATCGGCCAGATAAGCAGTGTCATCCGCAGAATCATAAAGCCGGCGACGGGTCCACCTTTCCACATACCGCGCCGCGGCTTTTATGCTGATTTCTATCCATGCATCATCTTCAGTGAAATCCTGCTCGATGTTGCAATGATGCTTAACCTGCTCTTTGGTCAGCATTTGCGCCCCCTATTTGGCTTTGCCCTTTCCTTTCGGATCAGGGGCTTTTCCGGAATCTGCCTTTTTCTGGCCGGGCTCTTCTGCGTAACCGCGCTTAACAAGCTCGCGACCGTGCTGATCGAGCGTTTCGAATTCGGCACCTTCAGTCAGCACGTTGCCTTCAAAGTAAATGGGCTTGATAGCGATCAGCTTCATGACGCTCTCCTTCAGGGAAAAGAAAAGCGGCCCGGGAGCCGCTGCTAAGGGTTAAGCACCGCCACCGGCGACAGGCGCAGTAAACGCACCATAGATGAACGCCTCCGGGCGTTTCACCGCCAGCGCCAGGCGCTCTTCACAACGAATCGAGATCATGTTTTTCTCGAAGTCATCAGCGTTCTCGGTGGAGATCACCACGTTGGCGTCTTCCCGGTCGAAGAGCTGCGCCGCCGCGTTGAACGCGCCGGTCAGGAACTTGCCCTGGAACGCTGCCGTTTCGGTCGCCACCACCGGCAGGCCCCAGAGGGTCGGCCCGCTCAGCGCCGCCGGATTCGCCAGGATGTAGCGGCCCAGACTGTCTTTGGTAAGTTCAATCTTCGCCCAGTCGATGAAGTGCAGAACATGGCCGGACGCCGGGAAGCGCGCCAGCTGTGCCTGCAGCATCGCCAGTCGTAGCACGTCAATCCCGTTCTGTTTCTCGACTTCAAACGCGGCGCTGAAAGCGGACGCCTGCGGCACAATGCCTTTCAGATGTGCACCGGTGCCGTCGCCAAACAGGATTTCCTGTTCTTCGACATACTTCAGGCCATATCGCATTTCCGCATCAATCGTGGACTGCAGCTGCGCGAAGTCATCCAGGATCTGCTTGGACGCTTTGAACATGTGCGCAATTGTGGTCACCGGCGTGATCTGGGTGGCGAACTGGATATCGCTGTACGGCTTGGTGGTGCCTTCCGGTACCACTTTTGCCGCATTGGTAAAGCCCGTCTGCTGTACCCAGAAGATTGCCGGCGCAGCGGTGCGGCCCGGAGCGATCAAGTCGCGGATGAACAGGCGCTGCTTCGGCGCGGTGTCGATACCAGGCAGACGCTGCGGCTCCACCACACCAGTTGCCACGTCAGTAGAAATCAGCGCTGCATTTACCGGCACGCTCACGCGCTTGCCGCCCTCCACGCTGGCGGCGAAAGCTTTAAGCGCTTCGCTGCTGATAACGGTCTGGCCGACGGTTTCAACCACTTTTGCTGCATTCGCCAGGGGCATTTGTGCCACCTGTTGTTCCAGCTCGCCGAGCGCGGCCTTGAGTGTTTTTTCCGCCTCTTTCAGTGCGTTAAACTCTGACGCCATTTTGTCGACGGTTTCTTTAGTTTCTGCCGACAACTTGCCGGTTTTCTGGGCTTCTTTCAGCGCCTCTTCTGCTTTGGCGTTGAATTTGCCGGTGGCCTCTTCAATGCTGGCGCTGACTTTTTTCAGGATCTCGTTTACTTCAGACATAACTTCTCCATATTTACTGGGCAGCCGCTTTCAGTCCGCTAATGGCGGCTTCCAGACGGTCAATGGTTTCTTTTTCGATGGTGGCAGCGCCTGGCGTACCGTCAGGGATGGCAGCAGCGCCCGGCGTGCTGCCCGATAAGGCTTTAAGCAGTTTTCGGCGTTCAGACCGTGGCGTGTTTGCTTTCGCCAGTAACGCATCAAGCTTGCGCAGCGCGGCGGCTGGGCTTTCCTCGTCGTCGGCGATTTCGTCAGCAGACAGCAGGCTGTCAGCAAAGCCCTTTTCTACAGCTTCGCTGCCGCCAATATACGTTTCACTGTCCATCATTTTGTCGACGGTGGAGGCGTCGAGGCCGCTGCGCGCCTGGTAGATACCGCTCATGGCTTTATCAAACGGCGCCATGTCAGTGGCAATCTGCGCCAGGTCGTGACGGTTGCCCATCGCACAGACCCAGCAGTTGTGGATCATGAGGAACGCGCCGCGGCCTATCTGCACTTCATCGCCTGCCATTGCGATAATCGACGCCGCAGAGGCCGCCAGCCCCAGCACTTTCACGGTGACTTTGCCGTCGTACTCGCGAAGCAGGTTATAAATCGCCAGCCCTTCGAACATGTCGCCGCCGGGGCTGTTGATGTTGACCGTAACGTCTGCGCCATTAAGCGAACGAAGCGCACCAGCGATACGGCTCGCGGTGACGCCCTCGCCCCAGTAATCTGCGCCTATCACGTCAAAAATCGAGATACAGTTATCGCCGTCGCGCGCCGCACGGATGCTCCCGTTCCAGCGCTCCATTGCCGCAGCGGGAAGGTCTGGTTTTTCGCGCGCAAAAGGTCGCCCCTCCGGCGCCGCCGGAAGGCTTTTAATGGTCATGGATGCTCCTAAGCCGCCTGTTTCAGCGGGGACTGTTCGAAGGGAATGTCGGGGAAAACGTGACTGTGAAGCTGACGAAGCGCGGCGGCCTGCGCTACCGGGCTGTTCTTTTTGAGGTCCTCCAGCGGCGTTAGGTTCAGCTGTACCGTGTAAATATCACCACCCTCAATGGGAGGCAGATTTTCCAGCCGGCGCACATCGTTACGTGACATCCAGCCGTTCTGCAGCGCGCTGGTATAGTAGGCAGCGCGTCCTGCGCTGTCGGCACGAAGCAGCCCCTCGACAGAAAACTCGGCAAAGATGTCCTCTTCACCGTTCAGCAGGCAGCGGGAAATCTCCTGCTCAATATTGACCAGCAAAGGGCGCAGCGTATGGGTCAGAAACTGCAGGTTCATTCCCTCCAGGCTTGATGCCCAGCTGCTCTGCTTAGAGGTATGCCCGACCATAAACGGCGGCACGCGGAACCAGCGACAGATTTCCTCAATGCCAAAAGAGCGCGTCTCCAGCATCTGGGCCGCTTCCGGATTCATCGTGACGTTCTGATATTTCAGACCGCCTTCAAGCACCATAATTTTCCCGGCATTCTTTGAACTGGTGAACTGTGCCATGTAGCTGCGCAGCCGTTCTCGTTGCTCTTTATCCAGCGGCATATCTGCTGAGAGAAAACCCGAACTCTGCAGGCCGTTCTCAAATATTTTGGCCGCCGACTCCTCGACCGCCATTGCAGCCCCGATCACATCGCGTCCGGAACTCAGCGGCATCATGCCGCAGACCCCGTCAAGACCGAAGCCGCGAATGTGCATCAGGTTCTTTTCCGCAATGACACGCGCCGTACCGTTCTCGGTGTAGGTGTACTCAAGCCGGCCGGTATCGAGGCGTTTAACCACCATGTTCTGGGGAAGCAGCGGCACCAGCGAGACCAGTTTGTTGCCGATAAACAACTTTTCCACGAAGGCGTTACCACGAAGACAGATACTCGCCACCAGCATCAGCATAAACCGCGATGGCGTCATCTCCAGATTCGGCCGGCGACACAGTACCTGGTATACCTGATTCTGTTGCGCCAGCCTGCGCGATCCATCAGGCTGCCGCTCGTAAATCTTCAGCGGTAGCGTGGAGATTGACTCGCTCAGCAACCGGACACAGGCCCAGACCGCTGACAGCTGGATAGCCTTATTCGCAGTGACTACCTTCCCGCTGCTGCTCGTACCGTACCATTCCTGCCAGAACGTCCCGTTGGTCAGGCTGATGGGGACGCCCAGCCAGTTAAGCAAGGCGCTTTTCACCCTGCCTGGCTGCTTATTTTTCTTCATCAGAAACCTACCATGATGGGATTATCAAAGAAGCCGCTCAGGTCCTGCTGGTCATTACCACCGTTAACGAGCAAGCGACTCATCGCGGTGAACAGCGCAGCCGGACCATCAATCTTGGCCTCGGGTGTCGATTTGTTGGGAAAGATGTTGTCGTTACGATCTGGCTTCACCGTGACGTTAGACATCATCCAGTTCATCACGGGGTGATTGCTGTGGTGGAACCTGCCGCCGTACACCAGCGCCTCAACCTCTTTCATGGCTTCAGAGAAATTGCGCACCGTTTGCGGCACTTCCACAAGGGGTAAACCCTCTTCAGCAAGCGCCAGACTGAACTGCGTCGCGCTCCACGGATCGAAGCCTATTTCTTTCAGACTTTCCCCGCTGACCCACTGCTGTAGCTCTTCTTTTATCTGCGCATGATCGATAACGTCGCCATCCGTCAGGATAAGTTTGTCGAGCTCAGCCCACTTCCGGTAGAGCTCGGCCATCTGCCTCGAGCATTTTTCCAGCCGCCCCTCGGGCAGCCAGAATTTAAAGTCGGCGTGAACATGCCCGTCAGGCGATCGCCAGGCTTTTACCGCGGCGCAGATATCAATTTTGTTCGCCAGATCGACACCAACCCAAAGGGGATAAGTTTTCAGCTCATGTGCCGGTGCGATGAATTCGCATTTATCCCACTTCAGCATGTCCATCCAGGAGGACTCCGCCGTCACCCAGATATTCATATGTTTAGTGAAGAAATTAACGCGCGCTGATACCTGCTCTTTGGCTTTCTTCGCAAGGCGGCGTAAATCGTCCCAGCGCTTGCAGATCCCCAGTCCGGGATTTGCCTTTTGCCAGACCGCTTCGTCGAACGGATCGTCGCCGTCGTCCAGCGTGTAGATGATGGCGAAAAAGGTATCGTCCTTAACGGCACCTTCCACCTCACTGTTAAAACCGCGCAGCACCTTAATGGCGTAATCGCGAAGCTCGTAGCAGATGCCTTCTTTGTTAAAGCCCGCGGTGGTGATACCAAACAGCAGGGACTGCAGGCGCGCGCCGGTCGCCGTTTCCAGAACGTCCCATACGTCACGGGTTTTATGGGCGTGCAGCTCGTCAACAATGCCGCAGTGGATATTCAGGCCATCCAGGTTGTTAGCGTCACTAGAAAGCGGCTCAAATTTAGAGGCGCTTTGCTCCTGATAAATAGCCAGCTTGTTGAACTCGAACAGGCGCCCAAGCGTCGATTTCGCTTTTTTCACCATATTTTTGGCATCTTCGAAAACGATGCGCGCCTGGTCGCGGGTTGTGGCCGCAGAGTAGACCTCGGCCCCACCCTCGCCATCCGCGCCCGTCATGTACAGGCCAACACCGGAAGAAAGCGTGGATTTGGCGTTCTTACGGGCCACCTCGTTGTAAGCAGTACGGAACCGCCGCACCATTACCGGGCGGCCGCTGCCATCATTCCGCAGCACCACCCCGCCGGTTTCCTCATCAACCAGCGGAATAACGAAACCGTAAATATTGATAAGGATGAAAACATGCCAGTCCATCAGGGCGATCGGCTGCCCGGCCTGAGCGCCTTTCACATGCGGGATGAACTTATAAAAATTCAGGATGTGCTGGGCGCGGGGCTCGCTGAAGAAAATACTCCGCGCCTCGCCGTTTTGCAGATCGTCCAGAAAACGCTGGCAGGCCAGCCGGACATATTCACAGGCAATAATCTCCCCCGCCACGACGCGCTCGGCGTAGCGAATACCATCGGCAACCTTAGCCATTAATCCCTCGCTTTCATAAACTCAGCCAGCGGATCAACCGCGTCCGGCGTCTTGGCGCTGACCTTTGACCGACTGGCTGGCGTCATCCCGAACTCAGCCAGCATGGCGCGCAGCCGCTTCCAGGCATCTGCCTTCATCATTGCTGCCGGATGCGCCTTAATCAGTACATCCCCCGTCTGCGTTTCAGTGCGGTATGTATACCCCTCGATGTCCAGCGTATCGCAGTGGTGGCGGTACTCGGTATAAGCCTCAACCAGCAATTCGAGCGCGCGGGCGTCCAGCTGAGAAATGACGCCAACGGCATCCAGTTCTTCGGCCATTCGCTTAAACCAGTACTTCGCCTGTTTGTCGAAATGCTTTGGAGTTGGGGGTACCCCTGCAGGGGGTTGTGGCTCGTCTTTATTAATCGGGCGTTTTGATGGGTTACCCCTCACCAAACGCAGATGGGTCGGGGTTTTCGGTGGTCCGGACATAATCGAAAACTCCTATTAATCATCGAGTGGGGGACCCCATAAAAAGTTTTCTAACCTGCGGCGGTGTGAAAAAGGGTTAGGCGGCGGTACTTAGCAGGCAGGGCCCTGAACTTTCGACCCGCCCTCATTAGGCTTATAAGGTCTCAGTAAGTGTAAAGATGGCAATAA
The DNA here is from genome assembly GCF_041222865.1 of Cronobacter turicensis. Classification (NCBI taxonomy): domain Bacteria; kingdom Pseudomonadati; phylum Pseudomonadota; class Gammaproteobacteria; order Enterobacterales; family Enterobacteriaceae; genus Cronobacter; species Cronobacter turicensis. The sequence goes on from NZ_CP165997.1 coordinate 2,539,820, forward strand.
TAACTGCGCCAGAACAACTTAATACTGTGACCAAAGCAATGATGGACACATGTAAGCCAGCCCAAAAGCCTTTCTTATCAATCCTAAACTTCCTACATTCTTCTATGACATTTTTAATCCAATATCCAAGAAGAGCCATTGCGCAAAGTCCATAAATAATAGCCATGGGAACCCCAACACCGGGATAGCCTTTCTTATCTGCCAAAATAACAATGAATGTCATGGCGGCGATTAATGTGACGTAACTGGCCGTGTTGTTAACCATCTGAGTCATAAAGGCTGCGGCTTCACCTCTTTGCAAAGACATGCTTTTCTCCTGTTTTAGTAAATGAACGAGAATCGTTGTTCAATTACTAAAAAAAGAAAACTATCAAATTTTGGTATTTTCTCTGCCGGTTTTACGTTTATGGCATGGCCAGCACAGCGCCTGAAGGTTGCTGTCGTTGTCTGTGCCGCCATGAGCTTTCGGGATGATATGGTCGACGGTTTCAGCCGGGCGCGGCCTGCCATTGCGCAGACATTCTTGGCAGATGTGCCTGTCACGTTTAAGGATGCGGGCACGGATGACGTCCCATTTACTACCGTAACCGCGTTGGTGGCGGCTCAGCCCTCGCTGGTGTTGCTGCCAGCCTTCATTACGGTGAGCCTCGCAGTAACCCGAACGGTCTGTTGTAGTACCGGGGCATCCGCGCTTGCGGCAAGCTCGAGGGATGACGGATGGCATACTGGAAGCTCCAATAAAAAAGCCACCAGCGAATGCCAGTGGCTCACGACTGAAAAAGTATTTTAATGCGCAGGCGAAACGCACCAGGAAAGTTACTTGAGCGACCCTGTCAAAACAGGTTATTCACATATATTGAAGAATTTTTTCTTTTATTCTTTTATCTACTTTTAATCGAAGCTTCTCTCCAGTTGAAAGTGCAATAATGCAACGGAGTTTTTTAGGGTGTGAATCAACTTTTTTCAGACGCACTGCCATTCTTCGGAACCATGAATCATCGTCATCAAGCATGATACGATAGTTAGCTTCATCTCCATTCTCCAATCTAATAGGGAGCGGATCTGATTCTGCGTTTCTAAAGAATTGTTGCAGTTCATTTCCGCCGCCAACATCCCATAAGATCGCTCTGATTCTGATTGCATGCATTGATCGATTAACTACCGTTACGCCTACTATCCTCCTATCGTCGTCTTCAGTAATAATGTATGCCGTTCTAACTTTCCCACCAATAAAAGCCTTGCGGTCTCTTAATGCGATGTAAAGAGAAGTGATAACAGCGAAGAAAGTTGCCATTCCAGAAAAGCATGTCCCAATCATGGACCAATACGCCCATTCTGCGGAGTCTTTCGCCGCTTGTAGCATAGTTAAAGCTATAACTTTTTCGTCCATACCATCCTCACCTTTTTTGGTGAGTATATTCCATTGCATTATCACAGGCACTCAGTGAATGCCTGCTGTAATGCCTTAGCAGACAGCGCCTAATGCACAATACGCCCACATTATCGCCTCCTGCATATTGATGCCTGAGATAGCCAGGCAACTTGTTGCTATCCGGCTTTTTCCCTCATATAAAACCAACAGCGAGTAATGCCACTCACGGCATAGCAAACATGACGAACCACGGACTTAGAGGTAACATTGTTTTCGATACGTTAACGGGTTCGACACAAAGTCCTAGGGAGTCACATGAAATTCACCAGCATTACACTGGTAGCACTGGCACTTACTGCTTGTTCAAACACACCTGTCCCTACCAACATGGCGAAAGAAGTTAAAGGTAGCCAGGTATTAACCAGTAAATACTCTACAGCAGCTTCCGAAAGTGGCACTGTCATCATTAAAAGAGATTCTGGAAAGATGGGCAGTATTTGCACTGTACATGTTTTTATAGATGGTACTCCCTTAGCCAAGCTTGAGTCAGAAGAAAAGATTACAGCCTACTTACTGCCAGGCAGTCACATCGTGAGCGCCGATCCTAAAGGTGCATGTACTGGAGGTTTAAGCGAGCAATCTATAACAATAACCGCAGGCTCAACCCAAGTTTATCGAGCAAGTTTTTCTAGTGCCGGTGATTTCAGTCTATCCCCCACAGCATTTTAAAAAAGGTTGCCATTACGTTTTACCTAACTCGTAATGGCATACGCCCCACAAAATAATGCCCAAACATCAAATTTTTAAATTCAGAAAGATTTCCTTTAAGTCATCCTTTCAGGATTTTATAGGTGTAAGGTGCTACTTTTTTAATCACTATAAAATCGCCGTTTTTTAAGTCATTATCATCAAGAAATGACTTAACGACCCGCTTGCTTCGGCACCGAAATATATTTTTGTCTGATACGATATCATCCATTATGCATGGGCCTTCCCCATACTGAACTTGTGCAAGCTTCAAAGCTCTCTCAGATTTATTCTTTCCACCAAAGATAGCTGGCTCAAAGATATCTAAGGCCTGAGTCAACAAAATGTAATCTCGTGACGCATTTGTTACAAATGGGATTCTGCGGCTTGTCATAAAGCACTCCTCTCAAACATAAAAGGTGCATTGTTTCAGGCTGAAATAGGCTTTTCCACATTTTAAATATCTTTTAAAACATTAAGTTACGCAGTTCAAATTCAAAGTGGCGAAACCCGTCAAACTTGCGCAACAGCGAAGAACCAACTATCGACTTTTGTCGCAAATTACTTTTCTTCATTTTAAACACTGTGAGTTCACGTAGCCTTGTAAGCCTGTCAATTGTTTGGTGACGGTTTCGATTCGCTTTCTGAGGGTGAAATAATCCCGTTCAGCGGTGTGAGTAAGTCGGGGGCCGGTGCCATCATCCACGCGGGTGGTGCCGGGCGCTCCGTTCGCGGGACAGGTGGCGTTGAGCTGCAACCGCTTACGACCAGCAGCAACATCGTGCTCAAGCTGAGCAATATTTTCTTGGGCATCAGCCAACTCCTTCGTGTATTTGTCATCGAGCGCAGCCACGTCGTGCTGACGGCGCTGCATAATCTCAATGTCATCTTTAGCCAGTTTTAATTCATGATTAACTTTGGTTAAAGATGCCTCGGCTTTGGTGAGCGACGCCCGGTAATAAAGTGCGAATCCAACAGCAGTCAGGAAGAGTAACGGCTTCCACCATGCCCGGGAAAAGCCCCATAGCGCAGCCATCAGAGCACCCGGCGCGCTGCCGCATAGCGGGACTGTCTGTCTTCCATCCCGTTCTGCCCACCGTTAATGATCTGCGTGACGCGCAGCAAATCGCCCGGATATTTCAGACAGCCTTTGCTGGCATAGAACCATGCCGCAGAGCGCGCTGCGGTGGCGTCTTCGGAAAGCAGTTCCGGCGTGCTCACAAGGTCGAGTTTCAGCACGGCACCGCAGTCGCGGTAATTCTCGAGCCCGGTAATCTGGATTAAGCCGCGTCCGCGATATTTCCAGCCATCACCCGAGGCGTTATTACCGAGGCGGTTGCTATAAACCAGATTGGCTATCGCGCGCTGACGCTCAAGAGGCAGCACCTTTTCATACGTGCGGCGGCCCAGCATGTTGGCCTGATCCTGAGTTAACCGGCCAGCCCGGATAAAACCGTTCAGCCCCGCGATGCTGTAATTGAAGCTCTCCACCAGCCTGGTAAAGCCGGTGCTTTCATGACTGACCTGCGCGATAAACATCGCCTGATCGCACGGTGCAGTGATGCCGTACTCGCGCATCGCCGCATCAATGTGCGGGAACCAGCGCGCAGCTAAGCTGGCGCTTAAACCAGCCGCCTGCTGAAATTGTTGTTGGTTCATTCGGGCCTCAGTACCTGAAAAAGGCGCGCCACGTTGCCCCGGGCACGGAACACGGCGGCGCAGATGATTAAGTTGATGATGACCGACGCCCAGTGTGTGTGGACGTAAAAGTCGAAGGCGTAGCGAAACGGCACAGAGGCATACGCCAGGATAATCAGGTATGCCAGCCACGATGCCCACCAGTTATGTTTGCCATCCGGCTTATGGAACATCATCAAGCGCAGAACAATCGCGGTACACGTCACAACGTTGGTCAGCACCAGAGGATCACTTATTACCATTGGTTCCTCCTCTCCACCTCTGCAACAGCGACAGCGGATCCTGCTCACTGAAAAAGGTGAGCGTCTTGATAGCCAGAGCAGAAAGGAGCACCGCGCCAAGCGCATCAAGTGGCTTATCGTTGTACTGGGTTACGCTTGCGAGCATGGAACCAACCAGCCCTGAACCGTACACCCCGGCAAAGTAGGAAACGATGAAGTATGCAGAGCGGCGAAAAATAGTCAGGTCTGCTGCTGTGGCCACGTAGAAGACGGCACCAGCGAACGCGCCGAATACGACACCATAATCAGTGCCGGTCAGCAGCCCGTACAGGCTGGCACCAGTTAACGCACTCGCAGCTGCAACAGACCCGGATACAGGTTCGGACATTTAGCCCCCTCGTCATTGCTGTGGATCCTCTCAGATGAGGGGAATAAAAAAGCCTCCATAAGGAGGCTCAATAATTAAGCAAAATCAAAGAATGAATATTAATTAAAAACCCCTAGAAAAAATCATTCTCCATTCTTCACTCTTTTCCATTCAGTTTTCAAGCAGCGCTTCATGGTTTTTATATAAGCCAATTTAGTTTTATCGTATATCTTCCAAGATTCGCCATGCTTCCTGAAAAGGGTATGCTTAAAGTCATCCTCATTAATTACGTTAACGATTCTATTCATCGCAACAAAAATTGCTCTTGATGTAAGTTCATTAGGATTTAACATCAACTCAATATTGGTTTTAACTTTTATTATTTCCCTTTTGATTTCGTATGTCCGATCTCTGTACATACGCGTCGCTTCATCCTGTGCGCTAAAGCGGTCTAACCTTCTAAAAGCCTTATAATAAAAGTATCTTGTACTTATGAAATCTTCGCAAAGGGAAATAAAGTCAGATGTTAAATCTCGTACATTATTAATCCATCCCTGACGGTTATTTGAAAGCACCTGTGCATTGAAAGATAGTGTGGAGACTTTTAGTTGAGTATTGATAGTTGCTTCTAAATCTTCCTTTTGCTGCAGTCTTAATTTTTCTGAATAAATATCGTTCTTTCGTATGCTGTAAAAAGCAATTAATGCAGGAATTAATGCCCCAACAAAAGCGGCTAATATAGTACCGACAACATTATCCCAGCCAAATCCTGTATTCACAGAAATCTCTGGAACTTTGCTTACACTTAAGATACCGCTATCAAGAAATGTTGTTTCAGATAATGGATATGGAATACCTAACCACGACATATAGCCTCCTTTTTGGGAAGCATACCAGCAGAAAACACCGCTGAGTAGAGGTTATTAAAAATCCATTAGCGTAAATAATGCATGGCCATAGCTTGAAGCTGCAAAAAGTAAAACCCGCTCGCTGGCGGGTTTATTAACTATGAACATACAATGCCCATCGTTAACATCAAAATTACACAAAAACGGCAAGAATGCAAGCATTGTGTTGCTAAATTATGCGATATTACTCGAACTTTGCATTCCGGTTACACGCCGTAACTGTGCATCTGAATAGCTTTCTTCCTGAAAGCATCGCGTTACAAGACTTTCATAGAACGGCTTCCAGCTGTAACGCCAGGTCCGTTCGGGAAGTCCTGGTAACAGCGCGAGAACACCGCGATAGGCTACCGACGATCTTGGCCTGCTATAGCCACGCCCTTCACAGCGAGCGCACTCTTTGTAAACCGGCACACCTTGGAACTCAGTGGCCTTGCGGTCCAGTGTCTTACCTGTACCACCGCACTGACAGCGCTTACTGATTTTTCCTTTGCCGCCACATTTTGGGCACAGGCAGTGATTCACGTCATCCACCTGCCGGAAGCGCTCAAAATCGGAAGGGGACTGTCCAGACTTTTTCACCCAGTCCGGCAGCCGCATCGTGTAGTGACTTTTCGTTATTTTGCTGGTGGTGGTGATCAGCCCCTTCCCTGTGCATTTCGAACAATCGACACTGTCGGCGGCTGAAGAGGCGTAATCGTTATAAGCGTATTTAGCCAGCTGCAACATACAGAGAGGAAGTTTCTTCCCGGCAGCGCGGCGGATAGCCAGCGGCACGCGTTCTTTCGCATATTCTGCCAGCCAGCGGATAGCGGCCTCTTTATCCTGTATGCTTACGCCAGCTTTACCCAGGAACATAGCCAGGCCAATCCCCGCTTCTGCCTGAGTCATACCCAGCGCGGCCATAACATCAGTAACAGCTAACTGCTCGCTTGCTGTAGCGCACGGGCTGTCGGAAATATGCATCCCTTTCGGGGCGAAAAATTTAATGATGCCATCTAAGTTCATGCGGTGGTCTCCACTCCACTACGCCAGAACGCCGATTGCCAGCGCCCTGTCTAAAAAACGAAAAATAAGCTCAAGCTGTGAGCCATATTTTTCTTCGAATGCCACGGTGTCCCGATGGAGCTCGTCGTGATGCCTTCTGCACAAAGGCAATACGAAAAGGTCATGGGCTTTAGTACCCATCCCGCCCTGCCCGTGGCCGATCAGGTGGTGGGGATCGTCTGCTCGCTGGTTGCAGCATGCGCAAGACTGCTGCTTAACCCAGCGGGTGTATTTCTCGTTTTCCCAGCGGCGGCGCTTTGGCCGCAGCATATAACTTTCAGGTGACTCAGGGTCGATCGTCAGCGCAACCACCCGCGGCTGTTGTTCCTGCGGCTTGTCGCAGTTCATTAACGTCTTCACGGCACCAGCACGCTGTGCTTTCGTCTGTACTATTTCCGCCGCCGACGGTCCCGGAACAATATCGCTTTCACGCGACACGCCCTGCACTGGCAAAGGCGGAAGGCGCAGCGCGCGGCGCGCCACACTGTCCGGCAGCGCATCAGTGATATCCATCCTGACAGCCCACCAGCATAATTCCGGCAGAGTCAGCTCGTGGGTATCGTCAAAGGCAAGGGCACCGCGCGCGACGCTGATAATCCAGGCTATCACATTGGAACGGGCAATTGCTGACAGACGCTCAGTAAAATGTTCGGCCAGCTGATTATCACAGTGCCAGCACAGACGCAGCGCGCCGGGCTCATGCCGCATCGTGGTCAGCTCATGGTGATGGTACTTACTGTGCGGCCACTGGCAGCCGCCCTGCTGCTTCATCAGCCAGTGCTCCAGCCCATTGATGCCGCCAACAGCCCGGATCACCCTCTCATCAGTAAAGAAGACCTGCAGTCCTTCGTCATCAGCCAGAGGCTGGTGCGCCGGCGGCACCACGCCGCTCGGGAACCGTGCCATGCTTTCTGGCTGCACCTCCACCAGCACGCGCGCTATTTCCGGTGTTAACAGAGCTCTCACGCTGCGTTCCCCTTCGCTACATGCTCAGCCCACAGCCCACCTATCCACTTAACACCCTTCGCTGTGAAACGCGCCTGGCTGAACGCGTGGTTGGATGTTGTGGAGGTACCCGTTTTCACCTCGAACCGTCCGGCATCAATATGCTGGTGGCGCGGCGTCAGCACCCCGCCGAGGCGGTACATAATCTCGTTGTCGATCAGGAACAGGCGGAAATCCGTCTCTTTGGCTTTTAACAGCTTTGCCACCTGACGGAATGAGAGCGAACCGCTGGCGGAGCAGTAGCGATCCACAAACTCCACCTTTGGCGCCGCGGCGGCAAGTTCCTGTGTAAGTCTTTCCTTTTGCTCGGCCAGATCCGCAGCAAGGCGCAGTGCCTCCGGTAGCGACCGCGGCACGCTCATCTGCTGCCCGCTTTCCAGTTCCTGCCAGCGATCAACCAGACGCGCGGTAAACTCCGGGCATAGCTGCGCCACGATGACATAGCTGTCACGCTTGTTAACCAGGTAGTGATGGTATTCCTGCCTGTTCTGCGGATGGGTGTACGGCAATGCCGTATACCCATCAATGACGCTCTTCTTTATTAACCGCTCAATGGCGGTGCACACGTCGGTATGACGTGAACCTACAAGCGAGGCTATTTCCCGGCTGGACATAAAAATCTCCTGACCTGCCAGCGCCGCATGATGCCTGGGGCAAAATGAAATCGGGTTTATCTGGTTCATACGTTTCTCCATCTCTCAGGCGGCTGCACCCGCCACAAAGTTACTGATCGTTATTTCCACCTTCCCTTTGCTGGTTACCGGGCCCCATTCCACCAGCATCTTTTTCACCTGGCTGTCGTCCTCCCAGACATGGGCCAGCGTCAGCGCATCGAAAAGTGCCTTCAGATAGTTATCCAGATCGCGGCGTTTCCGGTCAGGCGGATAAAGCACCACCTCCACCGCCAGCAGGCTGGTGACAGGCTTGGGTATGCGCCGCAGTTGCTCAACAACTGCCGCTGCGGCATTGCTCTGATATTTGCGCCCGTCGGCGCTGACAAGGTGACGGCCTTTTAGCGGCCCCTTAGTCGGGGCGCGCCAGTAACTGTTAACACTGGGAGGGAATGGCAAAACCAGTTTCATGCGCATAATTCCCCCTTGCCAAAAACACTAAAAAAGACTAATTTAACTAAATTAATCAATATTGAGTGAGATTTAACTAAAATGCACATTACCGAAAAAATCACAGAGGCTAAAAATTTTCTTGAGGCAGCAGCATTCCACGTTTCCTCTGGCCGGGAATTACCGGAAGCGCACAGAAACATTGTTAAAGCTTTAGTCTCGCTTGAGGAGTTAGAAAGAATGTTTGCTAAAGGCACCACTCCCGTGCAGGACGAACTGCAGGAAGCCTTCAAAGTTGCACGTCGTCTTAAGCTCTGGGCTAAGCGTCCTGAACAAATGAACACCAGAATCCTGAAAGCATTCCTTAAACTTTCCGATGAGACGGATCGCAAAGTATCTGAAGCACAACTTAAACAAGAGGTTGGCGAAGACAACTTCGACATTAATTTCGTACAGATGAAAAACATCGCCGAAAAGAACCACGGTAAAGTCTTTGATGTTAATGGCAGTGAAGTTTCAATCTGGCCGCCTGTCGCTGCTGCTGTTGAAGAGTTTCGTCGCACTGTATTCAGTAAATGACATCTTTTTGAACACGCTTTTGTGCCTCCGGGAATATGAGGGCTATTTCCCGGGAGCATAACGGCTTCGGTGTTACTGAGGCTGGACAGAAAAGTTATTTGCACTGCTCGCTCTCCATTTTATGCAGGAAAGAAATTGCCCGTTCACGTGCATCAGATTCACGTTCAACCATGGCGCGCAGCAGAGAAACGGCCTCATCTTCTTTGGCGATGCCGTTGAGGGTGATGCCGCGGGCGACGCCCCTTGATACCGATATAACTCCCTTCTTCTCCAGCTTACGCAGCATATCGGTCGCAGCGTTGGGTGAAGCGGCCCCCATAAGCTGGGCCACTTCTTTCTGTGTCGGCGGGTAACCGTTTCGTCTCTGGAAATCCGCGAGCATATTCAGCACCTCCTGCTGGCGGGCGGTTAAAGCAGAGGCAGAATTCATGCCGTTTTCTCCCGCGCGCCAGCCATTTCGCGAATGGAGGCTCTAAGCTGCCGAATGTTCCGCCAGTGCGTGGTGTCAATTGCCCCGACAACCAGCAGAACCTCATCCATCGCCAGGCCATGCTGCTCTTCAGCTTCGCGAGCGACCGTCGCAAGCCGTTCGTGCATGTCTTTCCGCTCCGCATCGTCCTGAAAGACAAAATCATGGAGGGCCATAAAAGCACGCAGCTTCACGCCGTTGTGATGCTCTTTAATCAGCGACTGCGCGCGCGAAATGACATCTGCGGTCACCGTCACCAACATCGGGCTTTCCACAGAATCGGCTGCCCAGCTGTGAGCAAAGCGGGATTCATGAAAGGCATACGTCTCTTTGCTGCCGAACGCCGCGCATGCACAGGCCCATACTTCAACGCCACTTCGCTCCAGGATGTCGGCTGCGGTCAGTGGCAACTCTGTTTCAGCAGCCTGCAGTTGCGGCTCAGTTTCTGAATGCAGATCTGTTTCATCCTCATCGGGTTCCGGGCGGTTACTCATCAGCAGGCGTTCAGCCTGACGGCGTATCTGTGCAATAAACGCGTCGCCGTGCGCTTCCAGCTCGTTACGGCTGATGTAGCTCATTGCCGGGCCGCGCCAGGTCCTATCGAATACCGCAATGGCACCCGCAAAAAACGCGCCGGACGGGATCTGCTTTTCGTCTTTAGGGACAAACCATGACGGAAGATCGAAACCGATACGGCCACGGATAAAGGCGATGTGATCCGCGTCTTCCGGCCACCAGACTTCGCTGGTGGCCGCCTTAATCAAAAAGACGTACCGCCCGCCTTTTTCCCGCATCTCGCTGGCATGCTGCATGATGTAACGCATGCCGGTGATGTACTCCCCGTCGTGCCTGGACGCGCGGCTGTACGGCGGGTTGCCAAACGCGGCGCCGTTGAGCTCGGCCAGACGCGCGGACCAGTCCTGCGTCAGCGCGTTATCTTCGGCGGTGTAATAAGCCTCACATTTGGCGTTCTCGCCATCAGAGAACAGGTCCAGTACGAGCGGGCCGAACATGGCGTTGATGCCCCAAAAAATATTGTCCGGCGTGCGCCACTGATCGCCGACTTCCTTAAGTTCGTGAGCCGGTTTGCTGCGCAGCGCTGCCAGCGCCTGGCTGTAAGCATTCAACGGGTGCATCACTGTTCCCCCACATAGTTACCGGCCAGATAGCAACGGCCTTCCACGTAACCAACGCGGTTGCTCATCTTCAGGCACTGGGTACGCTTCTTCGCCAGCCGTTCGCGGTCCCGGTTACTCTTCGAAGCATCGAATGCAGCCAGGTAAACATGTGCGGCGCGGCGCCATAAATTCTGCCTTTCAAGCTGGCAGGCCATCTCTTCGAAAACTTCGTGTTTCAGCTTCTCTTTTTTCATGATCTGAACCCCTCCGGAACCTGGCTGTAATCAACACCGGCATAGCTGGCTTTAAATGCGCTGTCGTCGCGCTGCACACTGCGCTGCTTCCACTGCTGGCGGGGCGGGCGTCCGCGCTCTTTCCAGCGGGTAGCGCTCAGCAGGTAGCCTTCAAGCTTGCCCGGGACGAACAGCGTCTGCGGGCGCATGTAGTCGTACATTTCCGTGTCGTGCCAGTGCTCGTGCTTGTAGTCGACAACGAGCTGCAGGTCGTCCACCGAATGACCTTCGCGCAGCCGGGCCCGGATGTTCTCCAGTGAGGATTTCGAGTTCTGGTAACGCGCGCCGGTGACCAGATTCAGGTGCTTCAGCACAGCAATCGCTTTATCGGTGATCAGCTGCTCAGCGTCGGGTTGCCGGGCAACCTGACAAGAAGGTTTTTTATCTGATGGTTCTTGTTTTGAATTTACTGACGGATCGTGTCCAGATTCTGGACCCTGAGAAGCCCCGGTTTTGCGGTTTTCCGGACGTTCAGATTCTGGACGTCCAGCTTCTGAACCTTCGGATTCTGAACGTCCAGATTCTGAATGTTCAGAAACTGGACCCTGAGAATAAGCACCGGCAGCCGCCTGGCGCAGGCGCGGCACGTTCAGCGTGTAGATGTTGGTACCGCTGCGCTGGCCCTGACGGCGTTCTTTACGGGTCAGCCATCCGTCACGCTCAAGCTCACCAACTGCGGTAATAACGGTGCTGCGACCGGCGCCAATCTGGCGCGCGATGGTGTCGATGCTGGGCCAGCTGATACCTTCATCGCTGGAAAAATCAGCCAGGCGCGCCAGAATCAGCAGCTTCGTGCCTTTGATTCCGGCACTCGCGCAGCCATCCCACACGTAGGCTGATAACTTAACGCTCATGCATCCACCCTTTTGAACTTCTCGCGGAACCGCTCAACAGGCCGCATGCAGTCGTGCGGGTAACCCTCGCGCCGGAAGATAACCTGTCGCTTTTCGGGGTCGTAACCGGTGACGTGGACTTCAGTTCCCCGCCAGTCGCGGTATCGTCTGTTGAGTTCCTGCACGCGAAAGCCTCCGCCTGGCGCTTAAACTCCTCTACCATCTGCTGAACGAGCTGGTAGCTGACGGGCACACAGTGGCCTGATACTCTCACTGCATACTGGTACTGCACCGGACCGGCTCCGCCCGGTACCGGCAGCGCAATAAGTTGCGACCTGCGGTAACGTGTTGTTAAACTGTTCATGCGTAGTTTCTCCACTATTGAAAAGACGCGCCCGACGCCTCGAGCTGCACACTCGGGGCGTCACCTTTTCTGGTGCTCATAAATACTTCTACTGCCTGGTCTGAAACCCCATACAGCGCCATAAAGCCCATGAATCCGTGGAACTGGTGGCGAATAGTCTTGCGAAACAGCTCAGAGAGCTTTTTGCGTTCATGACGGTCAATTACCCCATCTTCAGCCGCTTCAATCTGCGCCTGCGCCAGCTGGCCTTTCGCCGCGCTGGTTTTCATGTCGATCGCGAACAGGTCCACGTTGTCCATGCTTTCCGGCTTCGGAACGTCCACCAGCAGTTTGCCGACGCGCGCCGCGGCATATTCCGCCAGCATTGATATGCCGGACAGGTCCTCCATGCGCTCAAGTTCGGCCAGCGTGAAGAAGCGGCTGCCGCATTTCTGGTACATGTGGTTATGAAAGGTGTCGATGCTCATGCCGAGATCGGCAGCCATCCCGAGACGACCGGCGGGATGCGCCTTACACATCGCGCTGATTGCTGCTTTGATGTTGTCTACCATTTTGTTTGTCCTTTGGTAGTTACCGGTTGATTAATTTGCCGCTAAATTGGCGATGCCAGTTTTAGCTGCCTCTTGTTCGGTTGTCTGATAACGGCTGGGGTAAAGAATCTGCATTTCGTCTATTTCCCCGGCGTAGAACTTCACAAGCCTTTCAGCTAACTCAACGGAGGGGACTTGTTCACAACGCTCGATGCGACTGAGCGTGGCGGGGTCAACCTGAACACCGCCAGCAACATGAGATAATGTATAGCCGTGCGAATTGCGCAATTTTCTTAGTGGGGATTGCATAACACCTCCTTTATTTGCGTATTACGCATGTTATTGCATGTTGTTAACTTGCGCAAGTTGCTTTGCATGACACGCAAAAAGGACATGTAATATGCGCATGAACATAGGAAATCGAGTTAGACAGCTTCGCCTGGCGAAGAATATGAAAATTGCTGAATTAGCTGACGCCGTTGAGGTGGATGCAGCGAATATTTCTCGTCTTGAAACAGGTAAACAAAAGCAATTTACAGAACAGACACTTAATCGATTAGCGCATGCTTTAGGCGTTACTGTTGCTGACCTCTTTACCTCGACCGACAATGCGACTACTGTATATAAAAACAGTAAGCCAGATTCCGCAATCGGAGAGGGTACCGATGTGTTTAGAGTCGAAGTTCTTGATGCCAGCGCAAGTGCTGGTATGGGTTATATACAAGGAAGTGATGTGATCGATGTTATCCAGGCCATTGAATATAACCACGAAAAAGCTTTAGCAATGTTTGGTGGTAGATCCGCTGGAAACGTTAAAGTGATTAACGTTCGTGGCGATAGCATGTCGCCCACCATTGAGCCTGGTGACTTAGTTTTCGTTGATGTCTCAGTTAATGAATTTGATGGTGACGGCATCTACACTTTTGGCTTTGACGGCAAAATTTACGCCAAACGGCTTCAAATGATTCCTGACCAACTTCTTGTTATATCTGACAATCCTAAGTATCGGGAATGGAGTATAGACAAGAGCAATGAGCATCGTTTTTACATTTATGGGAAGGTTTTGATAAGCCAATCGCAAGCGTTTAAAAGGCACGGCTAACCCGTATTACATGAAAATAGGTCGCTTAAGCGGCCTTTTTTTTGCACCTTTGTTTGCACATCACGCAACTAAAACTTGCGTTTATCGCAACTTTGGATTATTTTCTATACGTCGTGAGCAAGCAAACAGATTACGCAACACACAAGAGCATCACCGAGCGACGGGCTCATAACCCAATCCACCCGGGCGGAAATCCTAACCGAAGATGCTCTTCTGTGTTGTGTGGAGAAACTACCCGGCGGCCAGTGCAGATGGCCGCCCCCTTTCACGGGAGTGAATAAAACCTGTTTAAACAGACTTACCCCATTTCGCATGGGTAGGGTTGCTATAACCAAAAGACAGCGCGGTGCAGCGCAAAGTTAAGTGGAGGAACACGCATTGAATTACAAAAAAATTAAGGAGCTCGCGAAATCGGGCCACCAGCTGGTGGTGCTTTTGGGCACGCAGAACGGCATGTATGAGGCCGCCTCTCTTGTTCAGAGTATGGCAGGACAGCTCGATATCTTAGGTGCAGTGTTAAACGAAAAGACGAAGCTATGCGAAGCTTTGGTGGTGGAGAACTCTTATCTACTGCCGGAAACTGCCAGCGAGCTGTCGCAAGGTATCAGAAATGCGCTCGATGCCTGCTCTGACTATCTGGATACTGACTGCGTAATGGATAGATTGAGTATCAGTTATGAAGAAGCTGAGCTGCGTACAGCTGGTGCATTTGAATTGCATGTTGCACTAGAAGCATTGGCAAATTCACTGAGCGAATGCGGTGCCGCATGAATAAACAAACAGATTACCGTGCCATCGTTGAGCGCATCGCCGTGATTCTGCATGGCAGCATTACTGATGTAGACCTTCTGACCGTTACAGTACGGGCGATGAAAGATCGTATCGAGAAGCTGGAGCAGCAGCACCAGATGGTGAATGAATACGACCGCACAGCGCCAAATAAGCCTACCATTTTATGAGGTGAATGACATGCTTCAGATGATGACTTTAGAAGAATGGGCCGCGCTGAAATACAGGAGTAATCCACCCAGTCTTAACACATTACGACGGTACGCTAAGCAAAGCATGTTCACCCCACCGGCGCGAAAAGAAGGCCGATATTGGCGAGTGCGCGAAGATGCGGAAATAACTGGAAATATAGCTCAACCAGTGATTAAAAGTTTAGATTCCCCTCAGCTTCAAAGGATATTGAGTGATGGCTGCCAGACCTCGTAAAAATAACGTTAAAGTACCAAATCTTTACCCACTCTACAGCCGCAAAGTGAATAAGGTTTACTGGCGATATAAGCACCCTATTACCGGGAAATTCCACAGTCTGGGTACCAATGAAGCTGAGGCTATTGCCATTGCGACAGAGGCAAACTCGCGTTTAGCTGAACAGCAAACGCGGCAAATATTAGCACTCAGCGACCGCATCGCTACCAGTAAAGGAAAAGCAATTACCACTATAACGTGGCTTGAGCGTTACTGGAAAATTCAGGAAGAGCGACTTAAGTCGGGAGACATAAGGCAAAATACATTTAAGCAAAAGGCTAAGCCAGTTTCGCTCCTGCGGGAGCGTGTGGGTATGAAACTAATCTCAGCGGTCGACGTTCGAGACATAGCGCAGATCCTTGATGATTATATTGCTGCCGGCCAGCCGAGAATGGCACAAGTCATTCGCTCCGTTCTAATCGATATTTTTAAAGAGGCGCAGCATTTTGGGGAAGTGCCTCCCGGTTATAACCCTGCCCTGGCGACAAAACAGCCGAGGCGACGAATCAACAGGCAGCGACTCTCACTGGAAGAGTGGCAAAAAATCTTCGATATTGCCGACGCTACTCATCGTTACATGGGGAATGCCATGCTGCTTGCACTCGTCACCGGTCAGCGTCTAGGAGATATCTCAAACATGAAATTTGCCGACATTTGGGATGATCACCTTCATGTAGTTCAGGAGAAAACTGGAAGCAAATTGGCAATCCCTCTTTCCCTAAGATTGGACGCAATTGGCTGGAATCTGAGAGACGTCATTGCGCGCTGTCGAGATTATGCTGTAAGCCCGTTCCTTATACATTTCTTCCGAGCCACCTCAATGGCTGAGCGTGGAGCGCAAGTGAAGTCGAATACGATAACAATGAATTTCAGTAAGGCGCGAGATAAAGCAGAAATACATTGGGGGGACGGTACACCTGCAACTTTCCATGAACAACGTTCATTAGCTGAGCGTCTGTATGGTGATCAAGGAGTAGACACTCAAAGGTTGCTGGGGCATAAATCTCCCCAGCAAACAGCCAGGTATCACGATAATAGAGGGAAGGATTGGAATTATATTGCACTAGCAAGCAGTTTAATTAAGAAATAACTAGATTCCGTTGAACCAGCCAATTGAAAATAGGGGTCATACTTGAACCAAATGGGAAGGATGATCCTAATAATATTTTCTTAACTACTCTTTCTTTTTTGGCAGTATCATGAGGTATATGATATACTTGTTTTTTATTAGAGTTTATATAGTTCTTAATGCGATGACTCATATAATCCTCTGAATTTAATGAAACACAAAGAGCGGCATCAAAAGTAATTATAATATATTTAATGTAACTGTAAAAAATCACTGAATCCCTTATCGAAATGTTAATTTCGCTATCTAATGTGGGTTGAGATAAATTTATTGGAAATTTCGTTAATTGCCCACGATGATTATGCATAGATTCAACTTGACTAAAACAATCCATTATTTCCTGGTTGACATTCCCTGAACCATGTATGAATGAATTCCTAATCTCTTTGAAGTATCGATACATTATTAAGAAATCGTTAATCCTAGCCCACCTATTCATATTATTAGAAGAAACGATCCCAAAAAAATTATTTTTTATAAAAGTTGAAGGATTCGAATTGACTTTGATAATCGCCTTCATATATCCATTACTTCCGTTCGTAGTAGGGAATTGAAGTGATTTTCTTGCTGTATCATCTCCAGGTAGTACATACTCACATATTTTTTCTGCCCATGCTTCGTACATTGTACAAGCTTCAAAGATAAGGGATTTACTGAAACGGTGTACATGTTCGTCCCATCCTTGGCTTAAACAAACTGATTCCAGATCAATTCCACCAGGTATTTCCAAACCTGTCAAAAACTTTTCTTTTAATACTTTATTATTCATATCAGGAAAACAATGTGTAAAACCTTTAACCTGCCACCACATTTCTCGAAGCCCAGCGTAACTTGCCCAAGTAAAGTTCAAAAAATCGCCCATTTGTTCATTGATTTTTTGTGTTTCAATGAAAAAGGTTTTTCGGCTCACCGTCATCATTACACCCTTTTTGATAAATAATTTTGATAAAATTTTGATAACCGTTACACAACTACTAATAAAAACGGGAACCAGTTGGCTCCCGTTCTTACCTAACCCAGCATCTGGATTACATGTTCGCGATGATAGCATCGCCAAACTCTGAACATTTCAGCAGCTTAGCGCCTTCCATCAGGCGTTCGAAGTCATAGGTCACGGTCTTGTTGTTGATAGCGCCTTCCATACCTTTCACGATAAGGTCAGCGGCTTCGAACCATTCCATATGACGCAGCATCATCTCAGCAGAGAGAATGATAGAGCCCGGGTTCACTTTGTCCTGGCCTGCGTATTTCGGCGCGGTGCCGTGGGTCGCTTCGAACAGCGCGCACTCGTCGCCGATGTTCGCGCCCGGCGCGATGCCGATGCCGCCCACCTGGGCTGCCAGGGCGTCAGAGATGTAGTCGCCGTTCAGGTTCATACAGGCGATAACGTCATATTCCGCCGGACGCAGCAGGATCTGCTGCAGGAAGGCGTCGGCGATAACATCTTTGACGATGATTTCTTTACCGGTGTTCGGGTTCTTGATCTTCATCCACGGGCCGCCGTCAATCAACTCGCCGCCGAACTCTTCTTTCGCCAGCTGGTAGCCCCAGTCTTTGAAAGCGCCTTCGGTGAATTTCATGATGTTGCCTTTGTGCACCAGAGTCACGGATTCGCGATCGTTGGTGATGGCGTATTCAATCGCCGCGCGCACCAGGCGTTTGGTGCCTTCTTCAGAACACGGCTTGATGCCGATGCCGCAATGTTCCGGGAAGCGGATTTTCTTCACGCCCATCTCTTCGCGCAGGAATTTGATCACTTTCTCAGCGTCAGCGGAGTCGGCTTTCCACTCGATACCCGCGTAGATGTCTTCGGAGTTTTCACGGAAGATAACCATGTCGGTCAGTTCCGGGTGTTTAACCGGGCTCGGGGTGCCCTGGTAGTAACGTACCGGGCGCAGGCAGACGTAAAGGTCCAGCTCCTGACGCAGGGCTACGTTAAGGGAGCGAATACCGCCGCCAACCGGCGTGGTCAGCGGGCCTTTGATGGCAACGCGATATTCACGAATCAGATCCAGGGTTTCCTGGGGCAGCCAGACATCCTGGCCGTAAAGCTGGGTAGATTTCTCACCGGTGTAAATTTCCATCCAGGAAATTTTACGCTCGCCTTTGTAGGCTTTCTCAACCGCGGCGTCGACCACTTTCAGCATCGCCGGCGTCACGTCCACGCCGATACCGTCGCCTTCAATGAACGGGATGATCGGGTTGTGGGGGACATTCAGCTTGCCGTTTTGCGCTGTGATCTTTTCACCTTCCGCCGGAACTACTACTTTGCTTTCCATTCACCTCTCCTTCGAGCGCTTCTGGTTGTGACTCATTTTGTTAATGATTTGTAATAGGCGTGATAATACTACCTTAATGTTCTGCCCCATGCCACGCCCTTATGAATAGGGTATAATGCGGCAATTGATAAAGCCTGAAAATAGTATGAAGAAAACTTCTTTTAGAAATCACCGGCTTGAGCGATTCAGCTCACAACATTCCGCTAAGCGCCGCAAACCCGAAGGCCCGAAACGGCTGATCCTCTTTAATAAACCTTATGATGTGCTGCCGCAGTTTACCGACGAGGCAGGACGCCAGACGCTGAAGGATTTCATCCCGGTAGCGGACGTCTATGCCGCAGGCCGTCTCGATCGCGACAGCGAAGGGCTGCTGGTGCTCACCAACGACGGCGCGTTGCAGGCGAAATTAACCCAGCCCGGGAAACGCACCGGGAAAGTCTATTTTGTGCAGGTGGAAGGCGAGCCGACGGACGAAGCGCTGGCGCAGTTACGCACCGGCGTGACGCTGAACGACGGGCCGACGCTCCCGGCAGGCGTAGAGCGCGTTGCGGAGCCCGCCTGGCTGTGGCCGCGCAATCCGCCCATCCGCGAGCGTAAATCCATCCCCACCAGTTGGCTTAAGATAACCCTTTATGAGGGGCGTAACCGCCAGGTGCGGCGGATGACGGCGCATGTGGGTTTCCCGACGCTTCGACTGATTCGTTACGCGACGGGCGACTATACTCTTGACGCGCTGGCCTGCGGCCAGTGGCGAGAAGTCCCGCTCAAATAAGGAGAACCGGATGTTCAAACCCCATGTCACCGTCGCCTGCGTGGTTCACGCGCAGGGCAAATTTCTGGTCGTGGAAGAGACCATTAACGGCAAAGCGCTGTGGAATCAGCCCGCCGGTCATCTCGAAGCTGACGAAACGCTGCTGGAAGCCGCCCGCCGCGAACTATGGGAAGAAACCGGCATCCGCGCCGAGCCGCAGCATTTTCTGCGCCTGCATCAGTGGCTGGCGCCCGACAACACGCCGTTTTTGCGCTTCCTGTTCAGCATTGAGCTCGACGCGCCGCTGCCGACCGAGCCGCACGACAGCGATATCGATCTCTGCCGCTGGGTGAGCGCCGACGAAATCCTCTCGGCAACCAACCTCCGCTCCCCGCTGGTAGCCGAAAGCATCCGCACCTGGCAGCGCGGCGAGCGTTATCCGCTCTCGCTTATCGGCGCGTTCAACTTGCCGCGGCGTTAACCGCGCCGCACTATTTGTTTCGTAGCGAAACTTTTAACGGCAGCTTAACATGCTGCCGCCTGGCGCTACACTCAGCACCTTCTGCCATCTTGCCCATCTTCCTTTGTGCACTCCTGCTGCGCCGAGGCAAAAGCGCCTGTTTTTACACCAACCCGCACGCTTTTCTCGTCATTAAAGAACCTTAAATCCACGCCGATAGAGCATTGACCAGGAGGCTCGTAACGAAGGGACACTAATGCTATTTCGTGGTTGATCCTGAGGAGCCGTGATGGCCAGACAATCCGTTCATAAAAAGATGAGTACCCGCGCGCAGATGCTGTTGACGGGCGCATTAACCATCACGCTGGGTTTTGTCGTCACCATCGGCGTGCTGAGCTGGCAGTCCAGCAACGAACAAAAATCACTGGCGGAAAGCTATTTACGCCAGATTGCCCAGAGCGAAGCGCTGAGAATTCAGCAGGAACTCAACTATGCGCGCGATGTGGCGCATAACCTTGGCCACAGCATGGCGTCCCTGCCCCGCGCGGGCATCACCGACCGTAAAGTTGCCGATCAACTGCTGGAAGGCGCGCTGCGCGATAATCCGGATTACCTTTCTGTTTCCGTTATTTTTGAAGAAAACGCTTTTGACGGGCGCGATGCGGAGTTCGACGGCAAACCCGGCCAGGCGCCGAAAGGCCGTTATGCCTTCTTCGTCGATCATGACCAGTCGGGCAACTACCAGTTTCATCCACTGCTCTCCTACCTGACGCCGGGCCAGGGCGATTACTACCTGATCCCGCAAAAAACCCAGAAAGATACGCTGATCGAACCCTACAGCTACGCCTACAACGGCGTGCCGACGCTGCTGACCTCGGTGGCGGCGCCGATTGTCTCCGACGGCCAGCTTAAGGGCGTGGTGACCTCCGACATCTCGCTGGCGTCGCTTCAGCAAAAAGTCAATCAGATCAAACCGTGGGAAGGGGGCGGTTATGCGATGCTGCTTTCCACCGCAGGCAAAATTGTCTCGTACCCGGATAAAAAGCTGACCAGCAAACCGTTCCCTGGCGATACCGCCGGATTTACCAGCCATGTGGTTGAACAGGACGATGCCATTCTTGGCGAAAAAGCGTTGGTTACCTGGCAGCCAGTCACTATTGGCAACAGCACGGATAACTGGTATCTGGGCATCGTGGCGCCGGTAAGCCAGGTGATGGCCGCCGCGAATCGCCAGTTAATGAACGCCATTATCCTTATGGTGGTCAGCATTCTGCTGGTGAGCGCGCTGCTGGGCATCGTCTTTAGCCGTAAAGTGCTTAAGCCACTCGGCGGTGAACCGCTGGAAGCCGCGACCATTGCGCTGGCGGTGGCAGACGGCAAGCTTGATAACGTGATTGACGTTAAACCGGGCGATCGCGGCAGCCTGTTCTATGCGCTTAACACCATGCAGGCGCAACTGCGCGGCATTGTCGGGCAGATCAAAGAGGCGAGCAACTCGGTGCGTCAGGGCGCGGGTGAAATTGTCAGCGGCAACATTAACCTCTCGTCGCGTACCGAAGAGCAGGCCGCCGCGCTGGAACAGACCGCTGCCAGCATGGAGCAGATCAGCGCGACCGTGAAACACAACGCCGCCAATGCGCATCACGCGACCGAGCTGACCGCCAACGCCACGCAAATCGCCAGCCGTGGCGAATCGCTGGTCGGTCAGGTGGTACAGACAATGGCGCAAATCGACGACAGCTCGAAGAAAATCAGCGACATCACCACGATGATCAACAGCATCGCGTTCCAGACCAATATCCTGGCGCTTAACGCCGCGGTAGAGGCGGCGCGGGCGGGCGAACAGGGCCGCGGCTTTGCCGTAGTGGCAAGCGAAGTCCGAAGCCTTGCGCAGCGCAGCGCGAACGCGGTGAAAGAGATTGCAGCCCTTATAGAAGAGTCGGGTCAGCGCGTGGCTAACGGCGTGCAACTGGTGAACGACGCCGGGAAAACCATGCAGGAGATGACTCAGGCGGTGCATTCCGTGCAGACCATTATCGGTGAGATCGTCAGCGCGTCTGATGAACAGTCGAAAGGCATCAGCCAGGTGACGATCGCCGTGAATGAAATGGACGGCGTGACCCAGCAGAACGCCGCCCTGGTGCAGCAAATGGCGGCGGCGGCCAGCTCGCTCGAAGAGCAGGCGCAGCAGCTGGCGCAAACCGTCGAGCAGTTCAGCCTCGAAGACCGCTACGCCTGAATGACCTCCGCGGGGGCCTGACGCGCCCCCGCCCTCTTTTACCGCCTATCTTGTTAAGCCCCGACCAGTCGCAATTATTGCCGTTAAGCCCTTTTCTTCGCGCGCAAAGGCAAACCCGGCGCGCTCAGGGGGTGTTTGCGCCGCCTGCGCGTGCTAGAATACGCCGCCTTTGTTTTAAGTCGTGAGTGGTGCAATGTCTGATAACAGCCAGAAAAAAGTCATCGTCGGCATGTCCGGCGGCGTCGATTCCTCCGTTTCCGCGTGGTTACTGCAACAGCAGGGCTATCAGGTGGAAGGTCTCTTCATGAAGAACTGGGAAGAGGATGACGGCGAGGATTATTGCACGGCCGCTTCCGACCTCGCAGACGCCCAGGCGGTGTGCGATAAGCTCGGCATCGAGCTGCATACCGTCAACTTCGCGGCGGAATACTGGGATAACGTGTTCGAGCATTTCCTGGCGGAATATAAAGCCGGACGCACGCCGAACCCGGATATCCTCTGCAACAAAGAGATCAAATTTAAAGCCTTCCTCGAATTCGCCGCGGAAGATCTCGGCGCAGACTACATCGCGACCGGCCACTACGTGCGTCGCGCCGATGTGAACGGCAAAAGCCGCCTGCTGCGCGGCCTCGACGGCAATAAAGATCAAAGCTACTTCCTCTATACGCTCGGCCACGATCAGGTCGCGCAAAGCCTGTTCCCGGTCGGCGAGCTGGAAAAGCCGGAAGTGCGCCGCATCGCCGAAGAGCTAGACCTGGTGACGGCGAAGAAAAAAGACTCCACCGGCATCTGCTTTATCGGCGAGCGTAAATTCCGCGAATTCCTTGGCCGCTACCTGCCTGCGCAACCGGGTAAAATCGTGACCGTCGATGGCGATGTCATCGGTGAGCATCAGGGTCTCATGTACCATACCCTTGGCCAGCGCAAAGGCCTCGGCATCGGCGGCACCAAAGACGGCGGCGAAGAGCCGTGGTACGTGGTGGATAAAGACGTCGAAAACAATATTCTGATTGTCGCCCAGGGCCACGATCACCCGCGCCTGATGTCGGTCGGTCTTATCGCGCAACAACTGCACTGGGTGGATCGCGAGCCGGTCACCGCGCCGTTTACCTGCACCGTGAAAACGCGCTACCGTCAGGCGGATATTCCGTGCACCGTGCGTCCGCTGGATGACGATCGCATCGAAGTGCTGTTTGACGAGCCGGTCGCCGCGGTAACCCCGGGGCAATCCGCCGTGTTTTATCTGGGCGAGGTGTGCCTCGGCGGCGGTATTATCGAACAGCGTCTGCCGCTGCCGGTTTAAGCCTGATGCCGCCTGCGCGGCCATGAATGAACAGCCGCGATAAAAAGGAGTCTGTGTGGCAAAGAACTTCTACGACATCACCCTTGCGCTGGCGGGCATCTGCCAGTCGGCGCGTCTGGTTCAGGCGCTCGCGCATGAAGGTACCTGTGACAGCGAGGCCCTGCGCGTCTCGCTCAAGAGCGTGATTGACCAGAACCCGGCCTCCACGCTTGACGTCTTCGGCGGCCGCGAAGCCGGGCTGAAAGTCGGCCTGGAGACGCTGCTTGGCATGCTGAACACCAGCAGCCGCCAGGGCCCCGGCGCTGAGCTGACGCGCTATACGCTGAGCCTGATGGTGCTGGAGCGTAAGCTTGCCGGCAGCAAAGGCGCGATGAATACGCTTGGCAACCGCATTGCCGATTTAAGCCGCCAGCTTGAGCACTTCGAGCTGGAGTCCGACACGCTGATGAACGCGATGGCCGGGATTTATGTGGATGTGATAAGCCCGCTCGGCCCGCGCATTCAGGTCAACGGTTCGCCTAACGTGCTGCAAAGCCCGCAGGTTCAGGCGAAAGTGCGCGCCACGCTGCTCGCCGGTATCCGCGCCGCGGTGCTCTGGCAGCAGGTCGGCGGCGGACGTCTGCAACTGATGTTTTCCCGTAATCGTCTGACCACCCAGGCGAAACAAATTCTTGCTCAATGTTAACCTCTCAGGAGTGACTGATGGAATTATCCTCACTGACCGCCGTTTCCCCCGTTGATGGACGCTACGGCGATAAAGTCAGCGCGCTGCGTGCCATTTTCAGCGAATTTGGCCTGCTGAAATTCCGCGTACAGGTTGAAGTACGCTGGCTGCAAAAGCTGGCCGCACACGCAGCGATCAAGGAAGTTCCTGCTTTTGACAAAAACGCAAACGATTTCCTTGATGCGATTGTCGCAGGCTTCAGCGAAGAAGACGCGGCGCGTATCAAGACTATCGAGCGCACCACTAACCACGACGTCAAAGCGGTTGAGTATTTCCTGAAGGAAAAAGTGGCTGACGTTCCGGCGCTGCATGCGGTGTCCGAGTTTATCCACTTCGCCTGCACCTCTGAGGATATCAATAACCTTTCCCACGCGCTGATGCTCTCCACCGCGCGCGAAGAGGTGATCCTGCCGTTCTGGCGTAAAATTATCGACGCGGTCAAAGATCTGGCGCACCAGTACCGCGATATCCCGCTGCTCTCCCGCACCCACGGCCAGCCAGCCACGCCGTCGACCATGGGCAAAGAGATGGCGAACGTGGCGTACCGTATGGAGCGCCAGTTCCGTCAGCTTCAGCAGGTCGAGATCCTCGGTAAAATCAACGGCGCGGTCGGCAACTATAACGCCCACCTCGCTGCTTACCCGGAAGTGGACTGGCACCAGTTCAGCGAGGAGTTTGTGACCTCGCTCGGCATCCAGTGGAACCCGTACACCACCCAGATTGAACCGCACGACTATATCGCCGAACTGTTTGATTGCATGGCGCGCTTTAACACGATCCTTATCGACTTCGACCGCGACGTCTGGGGTTACATTGCGCTGAACCACTTCAAACAGAAAACCATCGCTGGCGAAATCGGCTCCTCCACCATGCCGCACAAGGTCAACCCGATCGACTTCGAAAACTCCGAAGGCAACCTGGGCCTGTCGAATGCCGTGCTGCAACATCTGGCGAGCAAACTGCCGGTGTCCCGCTGGCAGCGCGACCTCACCGACTCCACCGTTCTGCGTAACCTGGGCGTCGGCGTCGGTTATGCGCTTATCGCTTATCAGTCAACCCTGAAAGGCGTGAGCAAGCTGGAAGTGAACCGCGCTCGCCTGCTGGACGAGCTGGACCACAACTGGGAAGTGCTGGCTGAGCCGATCCAGACCGTGATGCGCCGCTACGGCATCGAGAAGCCGTATGAGAAACTCAAAGAGCTGACCCGCGGCAAACGCGTCGACGCCGAAGGCATGAAGCAGTTCATTGACAGTCTCGAACTGCCGGAAGAGGAAAAAACGCGCCTGAAAGCGATGACGCCAGCCAATTACATCGGCCGCGCCATCCAGATGGTCGATGACCTGAAATAAACCTCCACGCGCCACCTTCGGGTGGCGCGCTGCATTCTCCCCTCGCCTTTTCCGCACCTCTGTCGATCCCGGGCTGGTTTATCCAATGTTTATGCCCTTTCAGTAATAATTGGCGTTAAACTATTTATATAATTGATGGATAAGGGGACCCCGGATGCGCGTGCTGGTCGTCGAAGATAATGCTTTGCTGCGACATCACCTCAAAGTGCAGCTCTCTGAGCTTGGGCACCAGGTGGA
The DNA here is from genome assembly GCF_041222865.1 of Cronobacter turicensis. Lineage (NCBI taxonomy): Bacteria > Pseudomonadati > Pseudomonadota > Gammaproteobacteria > Enterobacterales > Enterobacteriaceae > Cronobacter > Cronobacter turicensis. The sequence goes on from NZ_CP165997.1 coordinate 2,565,256, forward strand.
TGCGGCGGAAGATGCCAAAGAAGCCGATTATTACCTGAATGAACATCTGCCGGACGTGGCGATTGTCGATCTGGGCCTGCCAGACGAAGACGGGCTGAGCCTTATCCGCCGCTGGCGCGCCAGCGAGATTACGCTGCCCATCCTGGTACTCACCGCCCGCGAGGGCTGGCAGGATAAAGTCGAAGTGCTGGGCGCGGGCGCCGACGACTACGTCACCAAGCCGTTTCACATCGAAGAAGTGGTGGCGAGAATGCAGGCGCTGCTGCGCCGCAACAGTGGGCTGGCCTCGCAGGTGATCTCCATGCCGCCGTTCGTGGTGGATCTCTCGCGCCGCGAAGTGACCATTCACGACAATCTGATCCGCCTGACCGCCTTCGAATACACCATTATGGAGACGCTTATCCGCAACGCGGGCAAAGTCGTTAGCAAAGATTCGCTGATGCTCCAGCTCTACCCGGACGCGGAGCTTCGCGAAAGCCACACCATTGATGTTTTAATGGGCCGTCTGCGCAAGAAAATTCAGGCGGAATATCCGGGCGAGGCGATCACCACGGTGCGCGGCCAGGGTTACCGGTTCGATCTGCGCTAAATGAAAAAAAACGTGCTGCGCCACTTTTTGCCGCTCTCGCTGCGGGTCCGTTTTCTGCTGGCGACGGCGGCGGTGGTGCTGGTGCTGTCGCTTGCCTACGGCATGGTGGCGCTGGTGGGATACAGCGTCAGCTTCGATAAAACTACCTTCCGCCTGCTGCGCGGCGAGAGCAATCTTTTCTACACCCTCGCCCGCTTTGACAACGGCAAACTGACCGTCGAGATCCCCGATCATATCGACAGGCAGAGCCCGACGCTGACCTTTATCTATAACGAAAAAGGCAAACTGCTCTGGTCGCAGCGCGACGTGCCGCGCCTGATGAAAGCTATCCGCCCGGAATGGCTCAACGCTAACGGCTTTCATGAGCTGGAAACGCGCTTTAGCGATACGCGCGCGCTGCTGGGCGCGAACCGTGCCCTGCAAAAGCGGCTCAATGATTACGATCCTGACCGGGATGACGAAACCACGCACTCGGTGGCGGTGAACGTCTACCCGGCCACCGCCACCATGCCCGCGCTGACGGTGGTGGTGGTGGACACCATTCCTGATGAGCTGAAAAGCTCATGGAGCGTCTGGAACTGGTTTATCTACGTGCTCGCAGCCAATCTGCTGCTGGTTATCCCGCTGTTATGGCTCGCCGCCTGGTGGAGCCTGCGGCCGATAGAAGCGCTGGCGCGCGAAGTCCGCGAGCTGGAAGAACATCATCGCGAGCAACTGAACCCCTACACCACCCGCGAGCTGACAAGCCTGGTGCATAATCTCAACCGGCTGCTGAAAAGCGAGCGCGAGCGCTATGAGAAATACCGCACGACGCTCACCGATCTCACCCACAGCCTGAAAACGCCCCTGTCGGTGCTGCAAAGCACGCTGCGGTCGCTGCGGACCGGCAAAACCGATGTGGAGCAGGCCGAGCCGGTGATGCTGGAGCAGATCAGCCGTATTTCGCAGCAGATTGGCTACTACCTGCACCGCGCCAGTATGCGCAGCGGCAGTATGCTGCTCAGCCGCGAGCTGCACCCGGTGGCCTCGCTGTTAGATAACCTCACCTCCGCGCTGAATAAGGTTTATCAACGCAAAGGCGTGAGTATCACGCTCGATATCTCGCCGGAGATCGTCTTCATCGGCGAGAAAAACGATTTTCTCGAAGTCATGGGCAACGTGCTCGATAACGCCTGTAAATATTGTCTGGAGTTCGTCGAAGTGACCGCGCAAGTGGCCGATGACACGCTGCACCTGGTGGTGGAAGATGACGGGCCGGGCATTCCGGAAAGCAAGCGCGCGCTGGTGTTTGACCGCGGCCAGCGGGCCGATACGCTGCGCCCCGGCCAGGGCGTCGGGCTGTCGGTCGCCCGCGAGGTGGTGGAGCAGTACAACGGGCAAATCCTTACCGGCGCCAGCCCGCTTGGCGGCGCCCGAATGGAAGTGATTTTCGCCCGCCAGCAGCCGCCGGTTGGCGAATCTTCCGTCACGCTTCGAAAAAACCTGTCAGACAACCACGCAGAGTGACGCGCGTCCGTTATAATCCGACTCAACTTCAGAGCCTGCGGAATACAATATGGACTACCACGTAGAGATAAACTGGCCCGATTTCATTGAGCGCTACTGGCAAAAACGCCCGGTGGTGTTAAAGCGCGGCATTAAGAATTTTGTCGACCCGCTCTCCCCGGACGAACTGGCCGGTCTTGCGATGGAGAACGAGGTGGACAGCCGCCTGGTCAGTCATCAGGACGGTAAATGGGAAGTCAGTCACGGCCCGTTCCAGAGCTACGATCATTTAGGCGAAACCAACTGGTCGCTGCTGGTGCAGGCGGTCAATAACTGGCACGAGCCGAGCGCCGCGCTGATGCGCCCGTTCCGCGCCCTGCCGGACTGGCGCATTGACGATCTGATGATCTCCTTCTCGGTGCCGGGCGGCGGCGTCGGCCCGCACCTCGATCAGTATGACGTGTTTATTATCCAGGGCGTCGGCCGTCGCCGCTGGCGCGTGGGCGAGAAAGTGCCGATGAAACAGCACTGCCCGCACCCGGATCTACTCCAGGTCGCGCCGTTTGAAGCGCTGATCGATGAAGAGCTGGAGCCGGGCGATATTCTCTATATTCCGCCGGGATTCCCGCACGAAGGCTATTCGCTGGAAAACTCGATGAACTATTCGGTTGGTTTCCGCGCGCCGAGCGGCCGCGAGCTTATCAGCGGCTTCGCCGATTATGTGTTGCAGCGCGAGCTCGGCAGCCAGCGCTACAGCGATCCGGACGTGCCGGCCCGTGAATGTGCCGCGGATATTGTGCCGGCGGAAGTCGAAAAACTGCGCGAGATGATGCTGGATCTGATTCGCGATCCGGCGAATTTCAACGAGTGGTTTGGCGAGTTTATCACCCAGTCGCGTCACGAGCTGGATGTGTCGCCGCCGGAGCCGCCGTATCAGCCGGATGAAATTTATGACGCGCTGAAACAGGGCGATACGCTGGTGCGCCTCGGCGGCCTGCGCGTGCTGCGTATTGGCGATGAGGTCTTTGTGAACGGCGAGAGGCTTGACACGCCGCACCGCCCGGCGCTGCATCAGTTGGCCAATGAAATGGTGCTGAATGAGGCGATGCTCGGCGAGGCGCTGGAAGACCCGTCGTTCCTGGCGATGCTGGCGGCGCTGGTGAACAGCGGTTACTGGTATTTCGCGGATTAGCAGCGGTAGTGTATGACGGTGGGTGCGCTTCGCTTACCCACCCTACGTTAATGGCGTCCTGACGTGTGGTGGGTGCGCTGGCGCTTACCCACCCTACGCTAATGGCGTCCTGACGTGTGGTGGGTGACCCATCCTACAACATCATCTGAATGTTAACTAAACCTGTAGGGCGGGTAAGCGTCAGCGCACCCGCCTTTTTCATGCTTAATTAACGCGCAGGATCACCCCTCCCGCTGCGCCGTTAATTCGGCGATACGCACAATCACTTGCACCGCTTTCTCCATCCCTTCCAGCGTCGCAAACTCATGCTTGCCGTGATAATTGTACCCGCCGGTGAAAATGTTCGGACACGGCAGGCCCATAAACGACAGCTGCGCGCCATCGGTGCCGCCGCGGATTGGCTTTAACTGCGGCTCAATGCCGCAATCGATAATCGCCTGGCGGGCTATCTCGATAATATGCGGATGCTCGGCCACCTTCTCGCTCATATTGTAATAGCTGTCTTCAATCGCCAGCTCAATATAACAATCCGGGTGCAGCCCCTTGCCGACCTGCTTCGCGATATCCATCATGCGGCGTTTACGCGCTTCAAAATTCTCACGGTCAAAATCGCGGATGATGTAATGCATCTCGGCGCGATCCACCGAGCCTTTCATGGTGTGCAGATGGTAAAAACCCTCGTAGCCCTCGGTGCACTCCGGGCTTTCCCCGGCAGGCACCAGCGCATGAATGCGCGCGGCGAGCGACAGCGCGTTCACCATCACGCCTTTGGCGCTGCCAGGGTGCACGTTGTTGCCGACGATTTTGATTGTTACCGAAGCCGCGTTGAAGTTCTCATACTCCAGCTCCCCGATACCGCTGCCGTCCATGGTGTACGCCCAGCGCGCATCAAAGGCTTCGACATCAAAATGCTTCGCGCCCTTGCCTACCTCTTCATCCGGCGTAAAGGCCACGCGGATATCGCCGTGAGGAATGTTTTTCTGCACAAGCGTCGCCATGGCGGTCATGATCTCCGCGACGCCCGCTTTATCATCCGCGCCTAACAGCGTTTTGCCGTCGGTCGTGATAAGCGTATGGCCGAGCAACTGATGAAGCACCGGGAACATCACTGGTGAGAGGATCTCTTCGCCGGTGCCCAGCGCGATATCCCCGCCGCGGTAGTTTTCAACGATTTGCGGGTTCACGTTTTTGGCGGTGAAATCTGGCGAGGTATCGACATGAGAAATGAATCCGATGGGGGGGACGGGTTTATCCAGGTTCGACGGGAGCGTCCCGGTCAGCGTGCCGTGCTCGCTCAACGACACATTGACCATGCCCAGTTCTTCCATCTGAGTCTTCAGCAGGTTTAACAGCTTCCACTGGCTTTCGGTGCTGGGAACATGCTTCACCCCGGCCCGGGACTGGGTATCCATAGTGACATATTGCAGGAAACGTTCGAGTAATTTATCCATGTTCTCACCCCTGTTATTTTGTGACGTTATTATCATTAAGCATTAAAAGACAAATATTGTTTCAGGTCACCTTTCGCCCGGCGAAGAGGAATAATCCTGCCGGGAAAAAGGGGGTATTTCTCCCTTCGTGCAACCGACCTGACAGAAAGCGCGGAAATCCGCGTGAAACCAGCAAGAAAGCGTCTGTGGCATTGGCGATTTCTATGGTTTGCCGTAGAATGCCTGCCCTTATCACGTGCCAGACCCAAAGGTGGTTCATCACAAACCCCGCATCCGGTTTCTTCTTGATGCGTTTATTACGGGACAGAGTCAAAAAATTGAATACACAGCCGCGCTCGCTTTCCCCGCTTCTGCAACTGGCGGATATCGGGAAAAGCTTTGATGGTAAAACCGTCATTTCTGATTTCTCACTGACCATCAATCATGGTGAATTCCTCACGCTCCTCGGCCCGTCCGGCTGCGGTAAAACTACCGTACTGCGCCTTATCGCAGGCCTTGAGAACGCCGATACCGGGCGTATCACGCTCGATTCACACGACATCACCGACGTTCCCGCCGAGCATCGCCACGTTAATACCGTTTTCCAGAGCTACGCCCTGTTCCCGCATATGACGGTATTTGAGAACGTCGCGTTTGGCCTGCGGATGCAAAAAACGCCCGCCGCCGAAATAACGCCGCGCGTGATGGATGCTTTAAAGATGGTGCAGCTTGAGGAATTTGCCCAGCGCAAACCGCATCAACTCTCCGGCGGCCAGCAACAACGCGTGGCGATCGCCCGCGCCGTGGTGAATAAACCCCGCCTGCTGCTGCTCGATGAATCGCTCTCGGCGCTCGACTATAAACTGCGCAAACAGATGCAGAACGAGCTGAAAGCGCTGCAACGCAAGCTGGGTATTACTTTTGTTTTCGTGACGCACGATCAGGAAGAAGCGCTGACGATGTCCGACCGCATCGTGGTCATGCGCGACGGGCGCATTGAGCAGGACGGCACACCGCGCGAAATCTACGAAGAACCCAAAAACCTGTTTGTGGCGAGCTTCATTGGCGAGATCAACATCTTTGAGGCCATCGTCATTGAGCGTATCGACGCGCAGCGCGTGCGCGCAAACGTGGAAGGCCGCGAGTGCGTGCTGTATGTCGCCTTCCCTGTGGCCGCAGGCCAGAAACTCAACGTGCTGCTGCGCCCGGAAGATCTGCGCGTTGAAGAGATTAACGGCGACGGCGAAGCCGACGGCCTGATTGGCTTTGTGCGCGAGCGCAACTATAAGGGCATGACGCTGGAATCGGTCGTGGAGCTGGAAAACGGCAAAATCGTGCTGGTCAGCGAATTTTTTAACGAAGACGACCCCGATTTCGACCACTCGCTCGATCAGAAAATGGCCGTGACCTGGGTGGAGAGCTGGGAGGTGGTGCTGGCCGATGAAGAGCTCGCGTAAATTCCAGAATGGGGTGATCGCCACGATCGTCGGCTGGCTGGTGCTGTTTGTCTTCCTGCCCAACCTGATGATCATCGCCACCAGCTTTCTCACCCGCGACGACGCGCATTTCGTAAGCCTGGTGTTTACGCTGGATAACTACGCGCGCCTGCTCGACCCGCTCTATTTCCAGGTGCTACTGCATTCGCTGAATATGGCGTTGCAGGCGACGCTGGCGTGTCTGGTGCTGGGCTACCCGTTTGCGTGGTTTCTGGCGAAGCTGCCGGCGAAAGTGCGCCCGCTGCTGCTGTTTTTACTGATAGTCCCGTTCTGGACGAACTCGCTTATCCGCATCTACGGGCTGAAGCTGTTTCTCAGCACGCGCGGCTATCTGAATGAGTTTTTGCTCTGGCTTGGCGTTATCGACACGCCGGTGCGCATCATGTATACCCCGTCGGCGGTGATTATCGGTCTGGTCTATATTCTGCTGCCGTTTATGGTGATGCCGCTCTACTCCAGCATTGAGAAGCTCGATAAGCCGCTGCTGGAAGCTGCGAAAGATCTCGGGGCCAGCAAACTGCAAACCTTTGTGCGCATTATTCTGCCGCTGACGATGCCGGGCATTATCGCCGGGTGTCTGCTGGTGATGCTGCCCGCGATGGGGCTGTTTTACGTCTCCGATCTGATGGGCGGCGCGAAAAACCTGCTAATCGGCAACGTTATCAAGAGCCAGTTCCTGAACATCCGCGACTGGCCGTTCGGCGCGGCGACCAGCATTACGCTGACGCTGGTGATGGGTCTGATGCTACTGGTGTACTGGCGCGCCGCGCGCCTGCTTAACAAGAAGGTGGAACTGGAATGATCGGTCGCCTGCTGCGCGGCGGTTTTATGACCGCCATTTACGCTTACCTTTACATCCCGATCGTGATCCTGATTGTGAACTCGTTCAACAGCTCGCGTTTCGGCATTAACTGGCAGGGCTTTACCACCAACTGGTACAGCCTGCTGATGAATAACGATAGCCTGCTGCAGGCCGCCCAGCACTCGCTGACGATGGCGGTGCTCTCCGCCACGTTCGCGACCGCCATCGGCGCGCTGACGGCGGTCGCGCTCTACCGCTACCGTTTTCGCGGCAAACCGTTTGTCAGCGGCATGCTGTTTGTAGTGATGATGTCGCCCGATATCGTGATGGCGATTTCCCTGCTGGTGCTCTTTATGCTGGTGGGCATTCAGCTCGGTTTCTGGTCGCTGCTGTTCTCGCACATCACGTTCTGCCTGCCGTTCGTGGTCGTCACCGTCTATTCACGTCTGAAAGGCTTTGACGTGCGCATGCTTGAAGCGGCGCGTGATCTGGGCGCCAGCGAAATCATCATTCTGCGCAAAATCATTCTGCCGCTGGCGATGCCGGCGGTGGCGGCGGGCTGGCTGCTGAGCTTTACGCTGTCGATGGATGACGTGGTGGTGTCATCGTTCGTGACCGGGCCTGGCTATGAAATCCTGCCGCTGAAAATTTACTCGATGGTCAAAGTGGGCGTGTCGCCGGAAGTGAACGCGCTCGCCACCATTCTGCTGATGCTGTCGCTGGCGCTCGTACTGGCAAGCCAGCTGATGCTTCGCGATAAAACGAAAAGCCTGCCTCGCCAGGCCTTAACCCCAGGGGACGTAAAATGAAAAAATGGTCACGCCACCTGCTTGCTGCGGGTGCTCTGGCGTTCGGCATGAGCGCCGCGCATGCTGATGACAAGAACACGCTCTACTTCTACAACTGGACCGAGTACGTGCCGCCGGGCCTGCTTGAGCAGTTCACGAAAGAGACGGGCATTAAGGTTATCTATTCGACCTATGAATCGAATGAAACCATGTACGCCAAGCTCAAGACCTATCAGCAGGGCGCCTACGATCTCGTGGTGCCGTCCACGTACTTCGTCGACAAGATGCGTAAAGAAGGGATGATCCAGAAGATCGACAAGAGCAAGCTGTCGAATTTCCATAATCTGGATCCGGCGATGCTGAACAAGCCTTTCGATCCCAATAACGACTATTCCGTGCCGTATATCTGGGGCGCGACGGCAATTGGCGTGAACAGCGACGCCATCGATCCGAAAAGCGTGACCTCCTGGGCGGATCTCTGGAAGCCGGAATATAAAGGCAGCCTGCTGTTGACCGATGACGCGCGCGAAGTGTTCCAGATGGCGCTGCGCAAGCTCGGGCTTTCCGGCAACACCACCGATCCGAAAGAGATAGAAGCGGCCTATAACGAGCTGAAAAAGCTGATGCCGAACGTGGCGGCGTTTAACTCCGATAACCCGGCGAACCCGTATCTGGAGGGCGAAGTGAACCTCGGCATGGTGTGGAACGGCTCGGCGTGGGTCGCCCGTCAGGCGGGCGCGCCGCTGGATGTGGTATGGCCGAAGGAAGGCGGGATTTTCTGGATGGATAGCCTGGCGATACCGGCGAATGCGAAAAACGTTGAAGGCGCGCATAAGCTGATTAACTTCCTGCTGCGCCCGGATGTGGCGAAGCAGGTTGCCGAAACGATCGGTTACCCGACGCCGAATCTGGCAGCCCGTAAGCTTCTGAAGAAAGAGGTGGCGGAAGATAAGTCGCTTTACCCTGCCGAAGCCATCATCAAGAAAGGCGAATGGCAGAACGATGTCGGCGACGCCAGCGCGATTTACGAGTCGTATTACCAGAAGTTAAAGGCGGGACGTTAAGTTTCGTCGCGATGTCGTGGTGTAAAGGTGGGTGCGCTTCGCTTACCCACCCTACAACCGGAAGATGCGGCGTTATGCGGTAGAGATGTGGCGTTGCGTGGTGGGTGCGCTTCGCTTACCCATCCTACGAATAACCGGTTAAAGAGCGGTGTAGGGCGGGTAAGCGAAGCGCACCCGCCGTTTCCCTCTGACACTGCCGTTTCCCTCTGACAACCCTGCCGTCAAAGCCCTTTCAGCAGCTTCTCGACATACTCCGGCACCACCTGGCTTGCCAGCCCGTAATGCTTCTCTTCAAACTCGCTGCCGACCTGGCTTGGCTCAAGGTTAAGCTCCACCGTATGCGCGCCCTGAAGCTTCGCTTCATGCACAAAACCGGCGGCCGGATAAACGTGCCCGGAGGTGCCGATGGCGATAAACACATCAGCGCGCGCCAGCGCTTCATAAATGCGGTCCATACCGAGCGGCATCTCGCCGAACCACACCACATGCGGACGCAACGGCGCCGGGAACTGGCAGCAGTGGCACTTATCGCCAGGCGTCACGTCGCCCGTCCACTCCAGCACCTGCCCGCTCTGCGAACAGCGCACTTTCAGCAGCTCGCCATGCATATGCACCACGTTTTTGTTGCCCGCGCGCTCATGCAGATTATCGATATTCTGGGTGACCAGTAAAAAACGGTCGCCGAACGCCTCTTCCAGCCGCGCCAGCGCCAGATGCGCCGCGTTAGGCTGGATCTCCGGTTGCTGAAGCTGACGACGCCGGGCGTTATAGAATTCCTGCACCAGTTGCGGATTGCGCGCGAACCCTTCCGGCGTCGCCACATCCTCAACCCGGTGCTCTTCCCACAGCCCGTCGGCGGCGCGGAAGGTGCGAATGCCCGATTCCGCCGAGATCCCCGCCCCGGTTAAGACCACAACCACAGGTTTATTCATTACTTCAGGTGTCATAATTCTGTCCCGGAAAAAAATTCGCTGGCGCAAGCGCTCGCGCAGCCGACGTTTATTCCTTCGAAACCGGCCCAGCCGGTGCAGACGACGCGATTGCATTTCAACTCCGTGAGCGTGTGAGATGGAGAAAAGCCGCGCCGCGCATACCGCCCGCGTCGCCGTGGCGCGCCTGCTCGATACGCGGCACTTTCGCAACAGGCAGCAGATACGCAGGCAGCTTCACTGAGAGCGCCGCCGTCAGATGCGAAAACCCCGACAGCCCGCCGCCCAGCACCACCAGGTGCGGGTCCAGCACCGTCAGCAGGCTCGCAACGCACGCCGCCAGCAGGTCAGTGTAGCGCTCAACATGCGCCTGCGCCTGGGCGTCACCCTGCTGCCAGCGCGCGATGATTTGCGGCGCCTCCAGTGATTCATGGTAGAAGTGTTGCCAGAGCCATGCAAAGCCCCGGCCGGAAAGATAGTTCTCAATACAGCCCGTTTGCCCGCAGCCGCAGCGGATCAGCGGGATATCGCGCCCGAGGATCGCAAGCGCGTCCACCGGCAGTCGAATATGCCCGAACTCGCCCGTGATAAAGCTGCGCCCGGTCACCGGTTTGCCCTCGACAATCACGCCGCCGCCGACACCGGTGCCGAGAATAAGCCCCATCACGACCGGATACGCGCTGAACGCATCGTCCCACGCCTCGGAGAGCGCAAAACAGTTGGCGTCATTATCGATACGCACGTCGCGCCCGAGCCGCGCGCTGAGATCGCGCCTCACCGCCCTGCCGCTGGCGGCGGGGAGATTGGCGGCGTAAAGCAGCCCTTCGTCGGTTTCAGGAATACCCGGTATGCCGATGCCGACATGGCCCGCGCCGCCGAAGCGGCGATCGGCCTCTGCCACCAGCGCGGCGATGACGTCAAGAAAGTTGTCGTAGCTGTCGTGCGGCGTCGCGACGCGGGTTTGCCATTGCAGACGCCGCGCCTCATCGTAAACCCCGAGGGCGATTTTGCTGCCGCCAATGTCAAACCCGTAATACATCCGCCGCTCCCTGAATTATTGTCCGCTCAGTACCCGCGCCGGATCGATGCGGCTTGCGCGCCGCGCCGGATACCAGCTTGCCAGCAGGCTCAACACCAGCGCCGTGATCAGCACATAGACCACATCGAGCGCGTGCAGCTCCGAGGGCAGGAAGTCGATAAAGTAAATATCGCCTGAAAGGAAATGATGGCCGATCAGTTTTTCAATCCCGTGAATAATGGCGGTCAGCTGCCATGACGCCAGCACGCCCACCACCACGCCGCTGACCGAGCCGAGCAGCCCGGCGAGCAGTCCGTACCAGACGAAAATCGCGCGAATCAGACCATCCTTTGCGCCCAGCGTGCGCAGCACGGCGATGTCGCTGCTTTTGTCTTTCACCGCCATCACCAGCGTCGAGACGATGTTAAAACAGGCGACGCCAATCACCAGCACCATCGCCAGATACATAATTGCGCGGATCATCTGGATATCGCGATACATGTAGCCGTAGGTGTTGATCCAGCTTTTGATATAGACATAAGCGTCCGTCACCTGACCCGCGTCACGCACCAGTTGATTCGCGTTGAAGACATCATTCACTTTGATGGCGATACCCGTGACACTGTCACCGAGGTTCAGATACCCCTGCGCATCGGTCAGCGGCACCATCGCAAAGCTGTGATCGAGCTGGCCGCTCAGTTGCAGAATGCCAGCCACCTGCAAACGCACGCGTTTAGGCTGCAACAACTTATGGTCGGCGTCAGAATTCGGGATCATGATAGAGAGCCAGTCGCCCTGCTTCACTTTCAGCGCATCCGCCACTCCTTTACCGACAATGATTTGCTGTTTGCCTGCCTGAAAACTCTGCCAGGCATTGTTCTGCACATAATGCGGCAGCGCGCTTAAACGCTGCTCCTGCGCCGGATCAACGCCTTTCACCTGGATGGCGCGCAGGTTCGTCCCGCTCTCCACCAGGCCGGTAAAGTTGACGTACGGCGCCGCCGCGACTATGCCGTTGACCTTTTCAACGCGCGTCACGACATCCTGCCAGCCGCGCCACGGTTGCTCCACCGGCTCGATTTCGCCATGCGGCACGACCGCCAGAATGCGGTTATTCAGCTCGCGCTCAAAACCGTTCATGGCGCTTAAGCCCACAATCAGCACCGCCACGCCAAGCGCGATGCCGATAGTAGAGATAACGGAGATCAGCGACACCATGCCGCTGCGTCGGCGCCCCCGGCTAAAGCGCAGGCCAATCAGTAACGATAACGGGGAACCCATTACGCCCTCCCCATCAGGGTCAGCTCAGGGTTCAGATGCCCGTCGCGCATCTCCAGCTGGCGCGACAGCCGCTTCGCCAGTTGCAGATCGTGCGTCACCACCAGAAAAGCGGTGCCCTGGGTTTTATTCAGCTCGCCGAGCAGGTCGAAAATACTGTCGGCGTTACGGGCGTCGAGGTTACCGGTCGGTTCATCCGCCAGCACCAGCCGCGGATTATTCACCAGCGCGCGGGCGATAGCGACGCGCTGACGCTCGCCGCCGGAAAGCTCAGACGGGCGATGGTTGCTGCGGTGCGCGAGGCCTACGGCGTCGAGCATCGCCAGCGCCCGGCGCTCGGTTTCCGCTTTCGGCGCTTTACCGATTAAAAGCGGCATCGCCACGTTTTCCATCGCGGTGAAATCCGGCAGCAGATGGTGAAACTGGTAAATAAAGCCAAGCTCGCGGTTGCGCAGTTCCGCTTTGGCGGAAGACGAGAGCGTGCTCAGCGCACGTCCGCTGAAAATCACGTCGCCGGAGGTGGGCGTATCCAGCCCGCCCAGCAGGTGCAAGAGCGTACTTTTGCCGGAGCCGGAACTGCCGACAATCGCCATCATTTCGCCCGCGTCGATGCTGAAGCTGACGTTGTGCAACACATCCGTTTGCACTTTGCCTTCCTGGTAGCGTTTGCACAGGTTGTCGCACTGTAACAGCACAGAATTACTCATAACGTAAAGCCTCAGCGGGTTCGGTGGCGGCGGCGCGCCAGGAAGGATAAAGCGTGGACAACAGCGCGACGGCCATCGCCGCCAGCGCAATACCGATGACCTGCAACGGCTCGATAACGACCGGCAGCGCGGCGCCATCAAGGAACGCGCCAATCACCGGCATCAGATTATTCAACTGGCTGGCGAGCAGCGCGCCGAGCAGCGCGCCAAACAGCGCGCCGATAACGCCTGCGCTGGCGCCCTGGACCATAAACACCGCCATGATTTGACGGCGCGTGAGGCCCTGGGTTTGCAGGATAGCCACTTCGCCCTGCTTCTCCATCACCATCAGCCCCAGCGACGTAATGATGTTAAACGCGGCGACGGCGACAATCAGGCTCAGCAGCAAGCCCATCATGTTTTTCTCCATGCGCACCGCCTGGAAGAGTTCGCCCTTACGCTCGCGCCAGTCCTGCCATTGGGTGTTCGCGGGTAAGGTCTGCTGGCTCAGCACATCCACTTTCAGCGGTTCATTCAGCCACAGCCGCCAGCCGGTGATATTGCCTGCCGGGTAGCGCATCAGGCGTGAGGCGTCCTGAATGTTGACCAGCATCTGGTAGCCATCCACTTCGCTGTTGGCGGCGAAGGTGCCGATAACGGTAAAGAGACGCTGGCTCGGCAGTCGGCCCATCGGCGTGAACTGGCTGGCCGACGGCACCATCAGGCGCAGTTGATCGCCGCGTTTGACGCCAAGCTGGCCCGCGAGCTGTTCGCCGAGAATAATGTTGTATTTCCCGGCGGCCAGATCCTGCTGGTTGACGTTGACCAGATACGGCGTCAGCGGGTCGCGCTGCGCCGGGTCGATACCCAGCATCACGCCCACCGCCACGCTGCGGGCGCTTTGCAGCACCACATCGCCGGTGGTGAGCGGCGCGATACGGTTAACGCCCTCAAGGTGGAGGCTGTCGGCAGGCAACTGCTGCGGATTGACGGAGCCTTTGGATGAACTGATAAGCGCCTGCGGCATCAGCCCGAGAATGTTGTTTTGCAGTTCACGCTCGAAACCATTCATCACGGAGAGCACTGTCACCAGCGCCAGCACGCCGAGCGTGATGCCGATAGTGGAGAGCCAGGAGACGAAACGGCCGAAGCGGTCTGCTGCACGCCCGCGCATATAGCGCAGGCCGATAAATAACGCGACAGGTTGATACATGAAATCCGTCTTGTACGGTTGCTAATGCAAAGTGATCAACGATAATAAAGCCCAGATCTGATTTATGGAACCACTAACCCACTCTGTCGCCGGGTTTTTATCCCGGACAAGCGGCACAACCGGAGCACGCTTCGCCTTCTATGCCTGAACAATATCGTTACTCTCTGCCCGTCAAAGCGGGCGATCAGCGTCAACTGGGTGAACTGACCGGCGCGGCCTGCGCCGTCGAGGTGGCGGAAATGGCGGAACGCCATGCCGGCCCGCTGGCGCTTATCGCGCCGGATATGCAAACCGCCCTGCGTCTGCACGATGAAATTCAACAATTTACCGAAAGCCTGGTGATGAATCTGGCCGACTGGGAGACGCTGCCGTATGACAGCTTCTCGCCGCATCAGGAGATTATCTCCTCGCGCCTGTCGACGCTTTATCAGTTGCCTGGTATGCAGCGCGGCGTGCTGATCCTGCCGGTGAACACCCTGATGCAGCGCGTCTGCCCGCACAGCTTCCTGCATGGCCACGCGCTGGTGATGCAAAAAGGCCAGCAGTTATCGCGCGACACGCTGCGCGCCCAGCTGGATCAGGCGGGCTATCGCCATGTGGACCAGGTGATGGCGCATGGCGAATACGCCACCCGCGGCGCGCTGCTCGATCTCTACCCGATGGGCAGCGAGCAGCCTTACCGTATCGACTTTTTCGATGACGAAATCGACAGCCTGCGGTTGTTTGATGTCGATACCCAGCGCACGCTGGAAGAAGTGGAAGCGATAAACCTGCTGCCCGCGCACGAATTCCCGACCGACAAAGCGGCCATTGAGCTGTTCCGCAGCCAGTGGCGCGACCGTTTCGAGGTGAAGCGCGACCCGGAGCATATCTACCAGCAGGTGAGCAAAGGCACCCTGCCCGCCGGGATCGAATACTGGCAGCCGCTGTTCTTTAACGAGCCGCTGCCGCCGCTGTTCAGTTATTTCCCGAAAAACACGCTGGTGGTGAGCACGGGCGATCTGGAAGCCAGCGCCGACCGCTTCTGGGCCGACGCCGTGGCGCGCTTTGAAAACCGCGGCGTGGACCCGATGCGCCCGCTGCTGCCGCCGGAAGAGCTCTGGCTGCGCACCGATGAACTTCATGCGCAGTTAAAAGCCTGGCCGCGCGTGCAGCTGAAAACCGAGGCGCTGGCCGACAAAGCCGCCAATACGAATCTGGGCTATCAGCCGCTGCCGGATATCGCCGTCCAGGCCCAGCAGAAATCGCCGCTCGACAGCCTGCGCCGCTTTCTGGAATCTTTCACCGGGCCGGTGATTTTCTCGGTGGAAAGCGAGGGCCGCCGCGAGGCGCTCTCGGAACTCCTGTCCCGCATCAAAATAGCGCCGAAGCGTCTTTTGCGGCTGGAGGATGCGCAGGAAGGCGAACGCTACCTGAGCATCGGCGCGTCGGAGCGCGGGTTTATCGATACTCTGCGCCACCGCGCTTTTATCTGTGAAAGCGATTTGCTGGGCGAGCGCGTCACGCGCCGTCGTCAGGAGAGCCGCCGCACCATTAACCCGGATACGCTCATCCGCAACCTGGCGGAGCTGCGTCCTGGACAGCCGGTGGTGCATCTGGAGCATGGCGTGGGCCGCTACGCCGGTCTGACGACGCTTGAAGCGGGCGGCATCACGGCGGAATACCTGATGCTGACCTACGCCGGTGACGCGAAGCTGTATGTGCCGGTCTCTTCACTGCATCTGATAAGCCGCTATGCGGGCGGGGCCGAAGAGAACGCGCCGCTGCATAAGCTCGGCAGCGACGCGTGGTCAAAAGCGCGCCAGAAAGCGGCGGAGAAAGTGCGCGACGTGGCGGCGGAGCTGCTGGATATCTACGCCCAGCGCGCCGCGAAATCCGGTTTCGCCTTTAAGCATGACAAAGAGCAGTATCAGCTCTTCTGCGAAGGATTCCCGTTTGAAACCACGCCGGATCAGGCGCAGGCGATCAATGCAGTGCTGAGCGACATGTGCCAGCCGCTGGCGATGGACCGTCTGGTGTGCGGCGACGTGGGCTTTGGTAAAACCGAAGTGGCGATGCGCGCGGCGTTCCTGGCGGTGGAGAACAATAAGCAGGTGGCGGTGCTGGTGCCGACCACCCTGCTGGCCCAGCAGCATTTCGACAATTTCCGTGACCGCTTCGCCAACTGGCCCGTTCGCATTGAGTTGCTGTCGCGCTTTCGCAGCGCCAAAGAGCAGGCGCAGGTGCTGGAGCAGGCCGCCGACGGGAAAGTCGATATTCTTATCGGCACCCACAAGCTGTTGCAGAGCGACGTAAAAATGAAAGACCTCGGTCTTTTGATCGTCGATGAAGAGCACCGCTTCGGGGTGCGTCACAAAGAGCGTATCAAGGCGATGCGCGCCGATGTCGATATTCTGACGCTCACCGCGACGCCTATTCCGCGCACGCTAAACATGGCGATGAGCGGCATGCGCGATCTGTCGATTATCGCCACGCCGCCCGCGCGTCGTCTGGCGGTGAAAACCTTCGTGCGCGAGTATGACAATCTGGTGGTGCGCGAGGCTATCCTGCGTGAAGTGCTGCGCGGCGGTCAGGTCTATTACCTATATAATGATGTCGAAAACATTCAGAAAGCCGCCGAGCGGCTGGCGAATCTGGTGCCGGAGGCGCGTATCGCCATCGGTCACGGCCAGATGCGCGAGCGCGAACTTGAGCGGGTGATGAACGATTTCCACCACCAGCGCTTTAACGTGCTGGTCTGTACCACGATAATCGAAACCGGCATCGATATTCCGACCGCCAATACCATCATCATCGAACGCGCCGATCATTTTGGTCTCGCACAGCTGCACCAGCTGCGCGGCCGCGTCGGTCGTTCGCACCATCAGGCCTATGCCTGGCTGCTGACCCCGCCGCCGAAGGCGATGACTACCGATGCCCAGAAACGTCTGGAGGCGATCGCCTCACTGGAGGATCTGGGCGCGGGCTTTGCACTGGCGACGCACGATCTGGAAATTCGCGGCGCGGGCGAGCTGCTGGGTGAAGATCAGAGTGGACAGATGGAAACCATTGGCTTCTCGCTCTATATGGAGCTTCTGGAAAACGCCGTTGACGCGCTGAAAGCCGGGCGCGAGCCATCGCTTGAGGATCTCACCAGCCAGCAGACGGAAGTGGAGTTGCGAATGCCGTCGCTACTGCCGGAGGCGTTCATTCCGGATGTGAATACGCGCCTGTCGTTCTACAAGCGCATTGCCAGCGCCAAAAAAGAGCAGGAGCTTGAGGAGATCAAAGTGGAGCTTATCGACCGCTTTGGTCTGCTGCCGGACCCGGCGCGTACGCTGCTGGATATCGCCGCCCTGCGCCAGCAGGCGCAGAAGCTTGGCGTGCGTAAAATCGAGGCCAATGAGAAAGGCGGCACCATTGAGTTTGCCGAGAAAAACCATGTCGATCCTGGCTGGCTTATTGGCCTGTTGCAAAAAGAGCCGCAGCATTACCGCCTCGATGGCCCGACGCGCCTGAAGTTCTTCCGCGAGCTGGACGAGCGTAAAAACCGTATGGAATGGGTGCGTCAGTTTATGGCGCAGCTCGCCGAACACACCCTCCCGTAATCCGATCACGCCCCGCCCGGGGCGTAACTTTACAATCCTTTGCAATCGTCCAGGGTTTCCTGGACGAAGCCCCGCCATACTTCTCTCTTTATCTATGAATTACAAAAACTTCTCCGCCTTTGGGATCGGTAAATGAAAAGAGAATATGCACGTTTTTCACGCTGGCTGTCATGGCTCGCGTTGGTCGCCAGCATGACGCTTGGCGCAAACCAGGCGCTGGCGAATACTTACCCCCTCCCCGCGCCGGGGAGTCGGCTGATTGGCGAAACGCTGTATCACACAGTGGCGGACGACGGCGGCTCGCTGGAGGCCATCGCCAAACGGTATAACGTCGGCTTTCTGGCGCTGTTGCAGGCCAACCCCGGCGTTGATCCGTATGTCCCGCGCGCGGGCAGCGTGCTGACGATTCCGCGCCAGATGCTGCTGCCGGATGCGCCGCGCGAAGGCATTCTGATTAATATTGCCGAGCTGCGGCTGTACTATTTCCCACCGGGCGAAAAGAGCGTCACTGTTTACCCGATAGGCATCGGCCAGCTCGACGGCGATACGCTGACACCGACGATGCAAACCACGGTCTCGCAAAAGCGCGCCAATCCAACCTGGACGCCGACGGCCAATATCCGTGCGCGTTATAAAGCGCAGGGAATCGATTTACCGCCGGTCGTGCCTGCCGGGCCGGAAAACCCGATGGGCCACCACGCCATTCGTCTTGCGGCCTACGGCGGCGTGTATCTGCTGCACGGCACGAATGCGGATTTCGGTATCGGCATGCGCGTCAGCTCCGGCTGTATTCGCCTGCGCGATGACGATATCAAACACCTCTTCAGCGTGGTGCCGGTCGGTACGCGCGTCAATATCATTAACGCGCCGGTGAAAGCGTCCATCGAGCCGGATGGACGTCATTTTGTCGAGGTGCATCAGCCGCTGTCGAAACGCATTGAGGATGACCCCAAAACGCTGCCGATTGTGCTGGACGCGATGCTGAAAACTTTTGAAGCCGCGCCGCAGACCGACCGGGAGGTCATGGGCCATGCCCTGCGCCTGCGCTCCGGCGTGCCGGTTAACGTCACCGCGCACCCGTCAATGCCCGCCAGCGACGCCATCTGAAACGAAAAAGGCCCTGTCCGATGACAGGGCCTTAAACGGTGCGACCGTGACGGCTTATTTATAGATAACCGCGGTGCCGTGCAGATTGTTCGGGCCATTCGCTGAGGTAATACGGAACGATTTTGCGCCCATCTCGTCAGCTTTTTGCGAAAGCTCGGCTTCCAGCGAGGAGAGGTTAGTCCCGGCCGTCGCAGAGACGGTGCCCGCTTTCTGCTGCCCAGCCGGAGTGGACTGCACCTGAACGGCGGCGACGCTTGCGAATGACAGTGAACTCAGGACCGCGGCGGCTAACAGTGCTTTAACGTTTTTCATGTGGGTACCCTTTCTTTTGTAATGCGGATTTGGTTACGTGGTCGTTAAAAATTATTTAATTAACGATCGATAGGTAAAGAATAGTTGTGATCCGCATCACATGTCAATATAATTTTTAACGATCGTTATATTAATAACGGCAGCCCTTACAGAATCGCCTGTAAAAGCATTCATGGCGCGGTTTTGCTGGTACTCCTGGTGCGAAAAGGGGTATTTTGGTAGCAGGTTTACATAAAGAGGTTAAACGGCACTATGACAACAGAAGTCCAAAGTTGCGCAAAAAAAAGCCGTGGCCGACCAAAAGTGTTCGACAGGGAAGCGGCGCTTGATAAGGCCATGGCACTCTTCTGGCAGCACGGTTACGAAGCGACGTCGCTCGCGCATCTCGTCGAAGCGACCGGCGCGAAAGCCCCGACGCTGTATGCTGAGTTCACCAATAAAGAGGGGCTGTTCCGCGCCGTGCTCGACCGCTATATCGCGCGGTTTGCACAGCAGCAGGAAACGCTCCTGTTTCACGCCGATAAACGCGTTGACGAAGCGCTGCACGACTACCTTTGCGCGGTAGCGCGCTGCTTCGCCAGTAAAGAGACCCCTGCGGGTTGCTTTATGGTGACCACTTCCGCCGCGCTTGCCGCGTCGTCTGAAGAGATTGCCGCCACGCTGAAATCGCGCCATACGCAACGCGAAGCGATTTTGCTGCGCTTTTTAAGCGAGCGTCAGGCGCAAAATGAAATTCCGCAGCATTGCGATCTGCCCGCGCTGGTACGCTTTATCAGTTGCCTGGTGCACGGTATGTCTGTCAGCGCCCGTGAAGGCGCCACGCAGGATGAATTGATTGAGATTGTGAATATGACTATGCGACTGTGGCCGCACCTGCTGTAAAGCATTTCTGTTGTTTCGTGGGCGGCGCCCGTCGCCCACACTCCCATTTATAACCCAAATGAATATCTCATTCCCACAGAGCGCCTTTCTGTTACATTTATTAATAGGTAAAAACTGGCAAATATATCCTCCAGAATAGCTACTCTTTTACGGTCAAAGAAATGATTATTCGTGTGCTAATTAATTAGCACCACCAATTATTAGAACAGGAGCTATTTACGTCATGAAGACGGGGCCGTACAGGGACGAGCACGTTTTTCCACACAGTATCCGTGGTGTATCGAGTTTCAGATATGGAAGGCACGAGACGCTTTTTGGCTATACACCTACAGAAGGAAGATGAACATGGTTTTGCTATTACCATTATTTAAGGTGCTAATAGTAATAACATTGTTATTTGGCCTTTGGTTGTTCTGCGGTGGTTCTATTCTTTTCGCATTTCTCTCAGTGCTGATCACTGGTTTTATCTTATTCAGACAACACAATGCTATGTAATTGTCCTTAAACGCTTATGTCTCACCTCACCGTGTGGCATAAGCGTTTTCACAACGCTTTTTGGTTCTCATTCACCTGCATAAGCAAAAAAAAAGCCCCTCAGCCTGAGTGCAAGAGGGGCAATTGGTGCGTAACGCTGTTTTATTTTCAGGTTTTCTGATTCAGTACCAGCTGTCCGTTGCTGTCCAGCGGGATACGGCTCCCCGGGTCGTTATCCATACGGATTTTGCCCTGCTCTTCCCCGATGCGGTATGTCACATCGTAACCCAGCATTTTCTCTGCTTTGTCATAAACCGTTTTGCAGCGCTGCTGCGTCGTGGTGTAGGTATCGCCTTCCTGCAGGTGGCCCTGGATCTGGTTGCCGGCATAGCCGCCGCCCAGCGCGCCCACGACCGTAGCGACATCTTTACCGCGACCGCCGCCAAACTGATGACCGATAACGCCGCCTGCAACCGCGCCCAGTACCGAGCCGGTCAGGCGGTTTTCATCCTGAACCGGACGGCGGTGCGTCACCGTCACGTTACGACATTCCTGACGCGGCGTTTTCACCGTCTCTTTAATCGGCGTGGCGGAAACCACCTGGGCATATTTCGGCGAAGCGCTGAATACATCCAGACTGGCCACCGCCGCTACGCCCAGCGCAGATGCAACCCCGATACCAATACCCGCTAACATTGATTTATTCACAGGAATTCCTCCCGGCTGTGCAATTAGTAACAATTTTGCAATTAAGGCCACAGATGGCCTATCGGAAAACGACTCAAAAAGCAGGATTACGTCGGGCAGAACCGCGGATTAAGAGGAGTCTGAAGGGAAAAGGCGACGGAAATAAAATGTCATCCGCCCCTGGGTGACAGAGGCGGATGGCGTGCTTAGTGCAGTTTCAGACGCGGGCGGATCACCCGGTTGATACTGCCCACCAGCATCATCAGCCCGGTTTTGAAGTAACCGTGCAGCGCAATCTGGTGCATACGATACAGCGAGATATAAACAAAGCGCGCGATACGCCCTTCAATCATCATCGAGCCGCGCATCAGGTTGCCCATCAGGCTGCCGACGGTGGAGAATTTCGACAGCGAGACCAGCGAGCCTTTGTCTTTGTAAACATAGGGCTTAAGCGGCTTGCCTTTGATTTGCGCCAGGATGTTATCCAGCGCGCAGGAGGCCATCTGGTGCGCGGCCTGGGCGCGCGGCGGGACGAAACCGCCTTCCGGGCGCGGGCAGGACGCGCAGTCGCCGATAGCGAAGATGTCAGGGTCGCGCGTGGTTTGCAGCGTCTGCTCGACCACCAGCTGGTTGATGCGGTTGGTTTCCAGGCCGCCAATCTCTTTCATGAAATCCGGCGCTTTGATGCCCGCCGCCCAGACCATCAGGTCAGCCTGAATAAATTCGCCGTCTTTGGTGTTGAGACCATCTTCCTGCGCGCTGGTCACCATGGTGTTGGTGAGCACGCGCACGCCCAGCTTGGTCAGCTCATTATGCGCAGCGCTTGAGATGCGCGGCGGCAGCGCAGGCAGAATACGCTCGCCCGCTTCCACCAGTGTTACGTTCAGCGCTTCGTTGGTAAGCCCTTTATAGCCATAGCTGTGCAGCTGTTTAACCGCATTATGCAGTTCAGCGGAGAGCTCAACGCCCGTCGCGCCGCCGCCGACAATCGCGATATTCACTTTGCCGTTAGCACCGAGGTTAGCGGAGTATTTCAGGAACAGATTGAGCATTTCCTGATGGAAACGGCGCGCCTGATGCGGGTTGTCGAGGAAGATGCAGTGATCTTTCACACCCGGCGTGTTGAAGTCGTTAGAGGTGCTGCCGAGCGCCATGACCAGCGTGTCATAAGGCACTTTACGTTCAGCCACCAGCAGCTCGCCCTTCTCATCACGCAGTTCGGCAAGCGTCAGGGTTTTGGCTTCGCGGTTGATATCCACCACCGAGCCCAGCTGGAACTGGAAACCGTGGTTGCGCGCGTGCGCCAGATAGCTCAGCGCGTCGACGCCCTCATCCAGCGAACCGGTCGCCACTTCATGCAGCAGCGGTTTCCACAGGTGGCTGTGGTTGCGATCGACAAGCGTGACTTTCGCTTTTTTGCCGCGGCCCAGTTTGTGACCGAGCTGTGTTGCGAGCTCCAGTCCGCCGGCGCCGCCGCCCACGATAACGATCTTTCTTAATGGCGTAGTCAACGTGACCCCCTTAAAGTGTTTAACTAATTGTTAATTCAAAGTTATTAAAAATAGCTTTTAATTAACAATAGTTTAGCAACACGGCCCACAACAGTGACGAGCATAACATGAACGGTGCATTGGTCATACCAAATTTGATGTGCATCAATTTTTATGCATTAAAGTTAAACAAAAAACGGGCCAGCGTTTGGCTGACCCGTTTGTTCGGTGAAGCGGTATTTTGGCGCGACGGCGGAATTACCCCAGCGCTTTGAACGCTTTAATGCGCTGAAGGTGCGGCGAGATGTTTTTAAACTTGTGCGTCTGCTCTTCGTCCCAGACGATTTCATAATATTGATGCAGCAGTTCGGCCGAACGCTGGCTGTCGAGCGCCTCATCCTCGCGCGAAAGAATCGCCAGGCAGCGATCGCGGTTTTTCTCGCGGAAGTTCTCTACGCACTTGGTCGCGATATCGAGATACTCCTCCGGCCGGTCGATTTTGCCTTCCATGTTTTCATACGGAAACAGGTTTGGGTTGAAAATCACCTGGCGGATGTCACATAAAAAGCCGATGCGCTCCGCCCAGAATCCCCCAAGCCCCACGCCGCAGATGAGCGGGCGTTCATCGACATTCAGTTGCAGCATTTTGTCCACTTCACGTAGCAGATGCTGCATGTCGTGTTTCGGGTGGCGCGTGCTGTAGCTGATAAGCCGCACATCCGGATCGATAAACTGCAATTGCAGCACTTTCTCGTGGTTACCCGGACTGTTTGAATCGAAACCGTGTAAGTAGATAATCATTGCATTCTCATCCCAGCGTAGCAGCTTCAGGGCAAGCGTTATTGCCCCGCCTTGTGCGTCTGCCAGCGCTCATGCAGCGCGGTAAGCTCCCCGCTTACCTGCTTCCAGCGCGCCGACGCCATCAGTTCCTGACGCGTAATTACACCTTTATGATACAAACGTGTAACACGCTCTGCTTTGATCGGTGACAGGTTATCAAGAACGCTTACGGCACCCTTACGATTATTACAGACAAGGATCATATCGCAACCGGCATCCAGCGCCGCCTGACCGCGTTCCGCGTAGCTGCCGAGAATAGCCGCCCCTTCCATAGACAGATCGTCAGAGAAAATTACGCCGTCAAAACCGAGCTCCTTACGCAGCACTTGCTTAAGCCAGTAAGGCGAACCGCTCGCCGGCAGCGGATCGACATCGCTATAGACGACGTGCGCCGGCATTACAGCATCGAGCATGTTGTAACTAATAAGCTCGCGAAACGGCAGCATGTCGTGACGACGGATGTCCGCGGCCGGGCGCGGGTCGCGCGGCGTCTCTTTATGGGAATCGGCGCTCACGGCACCGTGACCGGGGAAGTGTTTACCGGTCGCTTTCATTCCCGCGCTCCGCATCCCCGAAATGAAACGCTTCGCCATCGCCAGCACGTTCTCCGGCTCATCATGGAAAGATCGCTCGCCAATCGCAGCGCTGAGATGGCCGACATCCAGTACCGGCGCAAAACTGATATCGATATCCATCGCGATCATTTCACAGGCCATCAGCCAGCCAGCTTCTTCCGCCAGTTTGCCGCCGGCGTCCATTCCCAGCAGCGCGGCGAAACTTTGCGCCGCAGGCAGGCGGGTAAAGCCCTCGCGAAAACGCTGCACGCGGCCGCCTTCCTGGTCCACCGCAATCACCAGGTGATTGTGGGCGCTCGCGCGGATCTGGCGGACCAGTTCACGCAACTGCTCTGGATCGTGATAGTTGCGGGTAAAGAGTATGAGCCCCCCTACCAGCGGATGCCCCAGAATTTCACGCTCTTCGGCATCAAGCTCAAAACCTTCCACATCCAGCATGACCGGACCCATGTTTCTCTCCCTTCGTGTTAATGCATTTGCAGCTGGCGCCAGGCCTCGTCTGCAAGTGTGATAAATGTGCGGTCGCCGGTTTCCTGAAAACGGCGCTCATACCAGCCCGCCATCAGCAACCCGCTCCACGGACGCCAGCGCGCCACCTGACGGCGCAGTTGCATCTCATCGATAGCCGCGCGGCGCGCATAATCTGTTATAAGCGCCCATCTGGCCGCATCATCGAGCCAGACGCTGGCAAGCTCCAGCGCCACATCGCCATCGCCGGCATATTCCCAGTCGATAAGCATGAGCCGGTCCGGCTGCCAGACCAGATTGCCCGGATGAACATCCATATGCAGCGGCGCGAGACGCAACGGGCGCGGCTCGCCCGTGCGACGTAAACGGCGCAACAGTCGCAGCCAGAAGCGTGTGCGGCGCGAAGGCGCGCTCTGCTGCCAGTCGCGCAGCAGAAGCGGCAGCAGTTCGATGCGCCAGCCAAAACATGGCTGCTGGTGCAGATGATACAGCAGCGCGCCGAGTTGCGGCACCGGCGGCAGCGTATCGTGGATCTCGCCCGGTAAAAACGTGACCGCCAGCCAGCCGTTAACGCTACAGCGCGGGCGCGGGGCAAGCGCCGCAGGCAGCCGTTTCAGGGCGCGATACTGACGCGGGCTGCGGGCACGGCTTTTGCGCGCGTCGCGGCGCACCACGAACGTGTCATCATCGACGACTACCTGCCAGGCGCCGTCGCTGAGGCCGGGTAGCGCGCAAACGACAACGGCGGCCGAAGCCGCCGGAAAACACTGCGCTAAGAACCCTTCGGGGCTCAGATTATTGGGTTTGCTGAACGGCACCTTTACCTGACCAGATGATTTCGCCGGTCTGTACCAGCATCAGCTGCATTTGCAGCGTAGGCGCATTCACATTACCGCTGGCGTTGGCATACAGCACATACTGCGCGCCCACGTTGCGGGCGATGCCGATGGCTTTACTGCGTGAGCCAAGGCTATCCTGCGGCGAAAGCCCCAGTTGCTGTTTCGCCATCGAAAGCTGCTGTGCGGAAACCAGCGTGAATTTGGCGTTGTTCGCCAGCGCGCCACGCAGGGCTTCGGTGGCCGGGCCGGTTTGCAGCGAACCGTTAGTACGGTTATTCACGCTATCCACCAGCAGTACGCTGCCTGCGTTCACACCGTCGGCCTGCAACATTTTGCCGACCATCGGCGCCATCGCGCTGTTCCAGTCATAGGTGCGCGCTTTCGGCTCCGGGGTTGCGTTTTCAGGCTGATGTTCAATCGGGCCAGGCTGCGCCGGAATCGACGGCACGGACGGTACGGTAGGCACTGGCTGCGTCGGCGGCGGTACGGGCTGCGTCGGTTGCTGCGTGCCTGGCTGCGCTTCTTCTACCGGCGCCGGTTTCTGCTCGCCGGGCAAAATACAGCCCGACAGCGCCAGGGCGACGGTCGCCAGCAGCGCATAGCGATACATTCTGTTCAACATTTCCCCCTTCAGAGATAGAGATAAAGACGGGCTTTCCGTGCCGCCAGATAGTGAGTCTGACCGTTTACCGTCACGCGGCTCTGGGCCGGGATAACGACCGTCTGCGGGACTTCCAGCGGCTGGCCTTCCAGCCCGCGGGCGTCATACCAGTAAAAGCGGTAATGCACGGTAACGGGCGCGTCTTTGTTATTGTAAATGGCGGCGGCGGCGACAGGCTTGCCGTCTTGCAAAGAAAAGTCTGGTTTTTCAGCAGTGATGCCCGCTGCCAGCACGCTCGATTCCATCACTACCGCCTGATCGTCGCTGACGGGAATGGTCGGCGCGGAGCGGCAGCCTGCCATCAACACCGCAGCCAGCAGTAAGCCTGTGCGTGCGCGCCCCATCTCAGAGACCTTTATGCGCAAGCATCGGCCCCAGAGGGCGGCCGCCGACCAGATGCATATGGATGTGGTAAACCTCCTGCCCGCCGTGACGATTGCAGTTCATGATGAGGCGATAGCCATCTTCCGCGATGCCTTCCTGCTGCGCGATTTTCGCTGCGGCAGTAAAAAGACGCCCCAGCGCCTGCTCATGTTCCGCCGTAACGTCATTGACCGTCGGCACCAGCACGTTCGGGACGATTAGAATGTGGGTCGGGGCCTGGGGAGAAATATCGCGAAACGCGGTAACGAGCTCATCCTGATAGACGATGTCGGCAGGAATTTCGCGACGAATAATTTTGCTGAAAATGGTTTCTTCGACCATGGTTTTTTTCCTTCTTGGATAAACGTTAAGAGTATGAGCGAGATAATCGCTTCCTTTCAACCTTTGGCCCGGTTTTTCTTTATAAAGCGGATATTTATGGCGCGCCCTTCGCTTCTCGCTTCGCCATAGCGCCTGATGCTTCTCCCGTCTCGCTTACTCATCGGTTTGTCACACCTCTTACATTTGTTTACACCGCAAAGACAAATGATTATATTTCTCATTCTTATTGACATGGAACGTTGTTTTAGTCCCGCGATCTCTTTTCATCAGGCCAGGATGCCGCCGAAAAGCGTCGTATTACAATAGCCTGATGCGCAGCATCATTTTTTTATTTTAAGGGCAACACATGGCTAAGCATGCACTCCGTCAGGGCACCGTTCCGGCGTCCTCCCTTCCCTCTTTGCTGGCGCTCAGTATCGCCAGCGCGCTGGCGGCCCCGGCGGCATACGCGGCGCCCGCCGCCAGCGACACGATTGTGGTTGATGCCGCCGCCGACAGCGGCACGCCTGACGAGTCACAGGATTACAGCGTTAAAACCACCACGTCCGGCACAAAAATGCTGCTGGTGCCGCGCGACATTCCGCAGTCGGTGAGCGTGATTAGCCAACAACGCATGCAGGATCAGCAACTGACGACCATTGAAGACGTGCTGGAAAACACGACAGGCGTCACCGTCTCACGCATTGATACCAGCCGCACGAACTTCTTCGCACGCGGTTTTTACATCAGCAATTTCGCCTATGAAGATATGCCGACGTTTCTTGATAACCGCTGGAACTTTGGCGATACCGCAGGCGACACGGCGATTTACGATAAAATCGAGGTTGTGCGCGGCGCAGCCGGACTGATGAGCGGCACCGGGAACCCGTCGGCGTATGTAAATATGGTGCGCAAACACGCCGACAGCCAGACGTTTAAAGGTAACGTCTCGGCCACGTATGGCAGCTGGGATAAACAGCGTTACGTGATGGATGTGCAGTCGCCGCTGGTAGAGTCTGGCAAAGTGCGCGGGCGCGTGGTGGCCGGTTATCAGGATAATGACAGCTTCGTGGAGCGTAACCACTACCGCAAAAAATTCATCTACGGCGTTGTGGATGCCGACATTACCGATTCAACGCTGTTATCGCTGGGTTATGACTACCAGGAAAGTCAGGAAGACAGCCCGACCTGGGGCGGCTTCCCTTCCCTTTACAGCGACGGGAGCCGGACGCATTTCCGCCGAGGTTTCAACACCGCCGCCGACTGGGCGTATTCCGATCTTGATTCCACCAAAATTTTCGCCAACCTGACGCAGCGCTTCGATAACGGCTGGGAGGCGAAAGTAAACGCGATGCATGCCGAAACCAATTTCGACAACCGCCTGATGTATATCGACGGTTTCCCGGATAAAACGACGGGCCGGTATAACGCGGCGCTCTGGCAGGGCGCATGGGGCGGCTGGAACGTCGGCGAGCGTAAGCAGGATTCGGTCGACGCTTTCGTGCGCGGCGGCTACGAACTGGCGGGTCGCCAGCATGAGATGATGTTCGGCGGCAGCTACAGCCGTCAGCGCAACAATTACGATAACGCCTATCCGGTGAATGATAATTCCGGGCTGATGGATGTCGGGAATATTCACGATTATAACGGCAACACGCTGGCAAACCCGACATGGTCAAATTTTGCGCTCTACCAGCGAGACGTTATCCGTCAGAAATCGCTTTACGCCGCGACGCGCCTCTCGCTTGCCGATCCGCTGCATTTGATTCTGGGTGCGCGTTACACTGAATGGAACGCGAAATATAATCTGGAGCGCAAGCCGGATGAAATTCGCCGCAGCAAATCGGATGACGTTACGCCTTACGCGGGCCTCATTTACGATATCGACGATACCTGGTCGGCCTATGCCAGCTATACCTCTATCTTCCAGCCGAGCGGCCAGCGCGATGTGAACAGCGAGTTCCTCGATCCGACCACCGGCAAAGCCTATGAAGCCGGGCTGAAAGCCGACTGGTTTAACACCCGCCTGACGGCGTCGCTGGCGGTGTTCCGTATCGAGCAGGATAACGTGGCGGTGAACACCGGGGTGATCATTCCCGGCTCCGGCGGGCAGACGGCATATAAATCCGTCGATGGCACCGTCAGTAAAGGGGTTGAGCTTGAGCTAAACGGCGCGCTGACCGATAACTGGCAGCTGACCTTCGGCGCGAGCCGTTATATTGCCGAGGCGGGTGATGGCGTGGCCGTCAACCCTGACCAGCCGCGCACCACGATGAAACTGTTCACGCGTTACCAGTTGCCGAGCCTCCCTGCATTAACCGTCGGCGGCGGCGCGCGCTGGCAGACCAAAACCTGGCAGAATATCGCAGGGCCGAATGGCGACTCGCGCATAAGCCAAAACGGCTATACCGTGGTGGATCTGTTCACGCGCTACCAGGCGACGAAAAATCTCGCGGTCCAGGCGAACCTGAATAATGTCTTTGACAAAGAGTATTACGATTACCTGGGCACGTATGACGTGTACGGCGCGCCGCGTAACTTCTCCGTAACAGCAAGTTACAGCTTCTGACCATCATCAATACGCACGCATGGGGGCCTTATGGCTCCCTTTTTTATTCGCTGATGAACGGTTACAGCGGTAGAGGCCTGCTGATGTTCCCGTCTTTTCGCACGCGTTAGTGCGCTTAGTACAGACGTAAAAAAGGGAGGCTTGCGCCTCCCTTTTCATCTCCCCGTCAGCCAGGATTAGCTGTTACGGATGTATTCATCCATTTCGGTTTTCAGGTTATCGGACTTGGTGCCGAAAATTGCCTGAACGCCGGAGCCTGCCACAACCACACCCGCAGCACCCAGTTTCTTCAGGCCAGCCTGATCCACTTTCGCCACGTCAGCCACGCTTACGCGCAGACGAGTGATACAGGCGTCGAGGTTAGTAATGTTCTCTTTACCACCGAACGCGGCCACCAGAGCCGGCGCCATTTCACTGGTCCCGGTTGCTTTGGTGTCTTCGGTCGCGTCTTCACGACCCGGCGTTTTCAGATCCAGCGCTTTAATCAGCACACGGAAGATGGTGTAGTAAACCACCGCGTAGCACGCGCCCACAATCGGGAACAGCCACAGTTTGCTGCTGTTACCGGACAGAACGATAAAGTCGATCAGACCGTGGGAGAAGGACGTACCGTCACGCATACCCAGAAGGATACAGATCGGGAAGGCCAGGCCTGCCAGAATCGCGTGGATAACGTACAGGATCGGCGCCACGAACATGAACGAGAACTCGATAGGCTCGGTGATACCGGTCAGGAACGAGGTCAGCGCAGCGGAGATCATGATACCGCCCACTTTGGCGCGGTTTTCCGGTTTAGCGGAGTGCCAGATAGCGATGGCAGCAGCCGGCAGACCGTACATTTTGAACAGGAAGCCGCCAGAGAGTTTGCCCGCGGTCGGGTCACCCGCCATATAACGCGGGATATCGCCGTGGAACACCTGACCTGCAGCGTTGGTGTATTCGCCGATCTGCATCTGGAAAGGAACGTTCCAGATATGGTGCAGACCAAACGGTACCAGGCAACGTTCGATGAAGCCGTAGATACCAAACGCCACTACCGGGTTCTGATAAGCAGCCCACTGAGAGAACGTCTGGATTGCGGAACCAATCGGCGGCCAAATGAAGGACAGGATAACGCCGGTGAAGATCGCCGCCAGACCAGAGATGATCGGCACGAAACGTTTACCAGCGAAGAAGCCCAGATACTCAGGAAGCTTAATGCGGTAGAAACGGTTGAACATGTAGGCTGCAATCGCACCCGAGATGATCCCGCCAAGCACACCGGTATCCGCCAGGTGTTTTGCCGCGATTTCTTCCGGGGGAAGATGCAGTACCAGCGGTGCCACGACCGCCATGGTTTTTACCATGATGCCGTAAGCCACCACAGCAGCCAGAGCAGAAACGCCGTCGTTATTGGTGAAGCCCAGCGCAACACCGATAGCGAAGATAAGCGGCATGTTGGCGAAAACCGATCCGCCCGCTTCCGCCATAACGTGGGAAACCACGGCTGGCAGCCAGCTGAAGTTTGCAGAACCGACGCCCAGCAGGATACCTGCGATAGGGAGTACGGAGACCGGCAGCATCAGCGATTTACCCACCTTCTGCAGGTTAGCAAATGCATTCTTAAACATAATTGAGAGTGCTCCTGAGTATTTGTGCTTTTTTTACGCGTTTCACGCATCAGCCCGGGGGAGAAACGGGCCATAAACAGGGCATCTGAGTACCCTTTATTTATTACGCAGAGTAAAATAAATCACGCGATCTTTGTTTGACGGTTATCACGTTTCAAACAAGCCTTGGGCGAAAAATTGCGATTCTTTACATTAAGTGTTTCAGGATGTTTATAAATCGTCGTTCACCGCCTGAATTTCGGCGGTGAACTTTACTCGCTTTGCCCATTAATTACGAGCTTTAAAATAACTCGGATTTTCAGGCAGATTGCAGTGTGGCGAGGTCAATATGAAACAGCGTGGAGAAGTTGCGCGTGGTAGTTTCAGCGAGCGTTTCCAGGCTTACGCCCTTAAGCACCGCCATATATTCCGCCACATCGCGCACCAGCGCAGGCTGATTCTCTTTACCGCGGTGCGGAACCGGCGCCAGGTATGGCGAGTCGGTTTCCACCAGCATCCGATCGAGCGGAACATAGCGCGCGGCCTCACGGATCTGCTCCGCGTTGCGGAAGGTCAAAATGCCGGAAAAAGAGATGTAAAAACCCAGATCCAGAAGTTTGCCCGCCGTCTCTTTGTCTTCCGTAAAACAGTGTAGTACGCCTGAACAGTCCGTC
This sequence comes from Cronobacter turicensis, assembly GCF_041222865.1. NCBI lineage: Bacteria > Pseudomonadati > Pseudomonadota > Gammaproteobacteria > Enterobacterales > Enterobacteriaceae > Cronobacter > Cronobacter turicensis. The sequence goes on from NZ_CP165997.1 coordinate 2,596,664, forward strand.
ACTTTTTCTTCGCGCAGAATGGCGAGCGTATCCTCGCGGGCATCGCGCGTATGGACGATAACCGGCTTGTTCAGCTCGCGGCCGATGCGGATGTGGTGGCGGAAAGATTCCTGCTGGCGGGCTTTCGTTTCCGGCGTGTAGTAGTAATCGAGGCCCGTTTCGCCCATTGCCACCACGCGCGGATCGGCGGCAAGGCGACGCAGCTCTTCCACGTCATAGTCTTCATCCTGATTCAGCGGATGCACGCCGCAGGAGTAAGCCACGTTGTCACGCTCGCCGATAAGCTCGCGCATAGATTTGTAGCCCGGCAGCGTCGTGGCGACCGCCAGAAAATATTTCACGTCGCGCGCGACGGCTTTCGCCAGCACGTCGTCCACATCTTTATGCAGAGACTGATAATCCAGGCCATCGAGATGGCAGTGTGAGTCGACTAAAAACATAACGTCTCTCTCAGAGGTGATAAGAAGGAAGCACCGCGTCAGGGCGCATATAGCGCTCCCAGGTGAGTAACAGTTCGGTCAGCAGCAGTTCGCGGTTGACGGCGGCGACGTTTAGCAGCCTGTCGCGGCAACGGAATAGCGAATCAAGCATCGCCTGAGTGACGGCCGGTGAAAAACGCTGCGCCAGCTGGGCCACGAGCACCGGATAATCAGTGTTGACCAGCGCTGCCTGGGCGCCATGACGCCACTTCAGCGCGTCCATCAGGAACGCCGCCAGCCAGTGCAGGCGAAAAGGCGCCTGTTCATGGTTCAGCGCAGGTAATAAAGAGAGCCAGTCGCCGCTCGTCAGCGCCGCCGTGATTTTCTCGCCAAGGGCCACGCGCTGCTGCCACTGCTCCGGCTGGAGCAGTTCAAGCGCGGCGGCGGGCGCGCCGCCGGTCAGACGCAGCGCGGCGTTAATCCGCGACGGCTCCGCCTGGATCTCGCGCGCAAGCCAGGCTTCGGCATAGCGCGTTTCGGGCGGTGCCAGATGCCAGCTGAAGCAGCGGCTACGAAGCGTGGCAGGCAGCTGTTCCGGCTCGCGGCAGCCCAGCAAAAACCAGGTATTTTCCGGCGGCTCTTCCAGCGTTTTCAGCAGCGCGTTCGCTGCCGCTTCCGTCAGTTGCGCCGCCTCTTTGATCCAGACCACTTTGGCGCCGCCGAGCCGCGCGCGATCGTAAAGCTTCTCGCTGATATCGCGGATAGCGTCGATGCCCAGAGTCGATTTGCCCTTCTCCGGCTCCGCCTGATAATAATCCGGGTGCGTGCCCGCCTGCATCAGCTGGCAGGCGCGGCATTCGCCGCAGCTTTTCTGGCCCTGCGGCTGCTGGCACATGCGCCAGCGGCTCAACGCGTAAATCAGCGCGTCGTCGCCCATACCGGGCAGCGCATGGATCAATACCGCATGGTGTCCCCTGCCGGCCTGCCAGTTACCGACCAGATGCTCAAACGAGGGGCGCAGCCACGGATACCATTTCATTATTTCTGCTCCTGCACCCAGCGCGCGATCGCCGAACGGATATCACGGCTGACGGCATCCAGCGGCTGGCAGGCGTCAATCGTGATGATGCGCGGATCGGCGGCGGCCAGTTCAAGGTAGCGGGCGCGGGTGCGGTTAAAGAAGTCGAGCGACTCCTGCTCGATACGATCGAGTTCGCCACGTGCGCGGGCGCGCTCAAGCCCAATGCGCGGATCGACATCGAGATAGAGCGTGAGATCCGGCGCGAAATCGCCGAGCACGGTCTGGCGCAGCGTCGCCAGCAGTTCACGGTCGATACCGCGCCCGCCGCCCTGGTAGGCTTGCGTGGAAAGATCGTGACGGTCGCCGATGACCCATTCGCCGCGCGCCAGCGCAGGCTTAATGACCGTTTCCACCAGTTGCACGCGCGCGGCATAAAACAGCAGCACTTCCGCGTTATCGGTGATGACTTCATCACCGACCGATTTGATATCCAGTACGAGGCTGCGCAGTTTCTCCGCCAGCACCGTGCCGCCCGGCTCGCGGGTGAAGGTCATATCAGTAATGCCGAGCGATTTCAGCGTCTCCACCACCAGGTTGCGCGCCGTGGTTTTCCCGGCGCCTTCCAGCCCTTCGATAACAATATATTTACTGCTCATTTTTATCCTTAAGCGCCTTGAGATAATCCTGCACCGCACGATTATGGCTGGCGAGATTCGTGGTAAACGTGTGGCCGCCCTTCCCGTCCGCCACGAAATAGAGATACGGCGTTTTCGCCGGATGCGCCGCCGCTTTAAGCGACGCCTCGCCTGGCATGGCGATAGGTCCCGGCGGCAGGCCGCTAATCACGTAGGTATTATACGGCGTCGGGGTTTCCAGATCCTTACGCGACAGCTTACCGTTGTAATTCTTACCCATACCGTAGATGACCGTCGGGTCGGTTTGCAGCCGCATGCCAATACGCAGGCGATTGATAAAGACCGAGGCGACCCGGTCGCGCTCGCTCGCCACCGCCGTCTCTTTCTCAATAATCGACGCCATCGTCACCAGTTGGTTCTGATCCTGGTAAGGCAGCCCGTCCATCCGCGCTTTCCAGACGTCATCCACCGCTTTCACCATTTTCTGATGGGCGCGTTTAAGGATCGTTACGTCAGAGGTATTCGCCGTATAGAGCCAGGTATCAGGCCAGAACCAGCCTTCCACCCACTCCGGATGCTCAAACTTGAGCGCCTCAGCCACCGTCGCGTAATCGTCGTCTTTGAGCGTATGTTTGATATACGGCGCTTCACGCAGCTGTTTCAGCCAGTCGCTCAGTTTCATGCCTTCGACAAAGCGCAGGGGAAACTGCGCCTCTTTACCGCTCGCCAGCAACTGCAGGGCATCGCGCACGGTCATTTGCGGCGTGAATCGATAGGTGCCAGCCTTGAAGTGAGAAAGATCAGGCTGCAGACGCAGCAGCCACTGAAACACGCGCGGGCGTTTGATCAGCTTCTCTTCATAAAGCTGTTGGCCAAGCGCGATACGCCCGGTGCCTGGTTTCAGGGTGAAAATCGTCTCTTTGGTGATCGGCAGTGGGCTGTGCGCCAGCTGGCGCACTTTCCAGTAACCGACGCCTGCCGCGATGGCAAGCACAAGAACCAGCAGTAGCGCGACGCGCAACATTTTCTTCATGGGAACCCGGTTATTCGCAGTGGGAAATGAGGTAGTAATACAGTTCGCGCGAGGCGTAAGCGTGGCCGTCAATCTCGCGCACCGGCACCAGCGGCATCAGCGCGTTGCAGATGAACACTTCATCCGCCGCGTCAAGCGCGCTGGCCGGCGCGTTAATTTCAGATAATCGCCAGGATGATTGATTCAGCAAGCCAATAATATGGCGCCGCATAAGGCCATCAACGCCAGCCTGATCGAGACGGGGGGTGAACACCGCTTTTCCTTTACGCCAGAACAAATTAGCCGCACAGCATTCCGTAACCCACCCTTCGCTGTCAAGCACCAGCGCCTCATCGGCGGGCGTCTGCTCAAGATGCGTGCGGATCAACACCTGTTCGAGCCGGTTCAGATGTTTGATGCCCGCAAGATGTGGATTGCGCCCCAGCCGCACGGGACTGGTCGCGAGGCTCACGCCGCGCTCGCGCCATTCATCATAAAAAGCAGGGTACGCGCCGCGGGAGACAATACGCGTGGGCGCGCCGCACCCGGCAATGCTATAGCCGCGCTTGCCAGCGCCGCGGGTGATGATGACTTTCACCACCGCGCTCCCCTGCCCCTGCGCCGCATGGCGCATTTCGTCACGCAGCACCTCGCTATCCGGCATCGGGATCAGCAACCGTTCACAGCCTTCGCGCAGGCGCGCCAGATGCTGTTCCAGCAGGAGAACGGCGCCGTCGCGTACGCGGGCGGTCGTAAAGCAGCCGTCACCGAACTGTACGGCGCGATCGGTCGTCGACAGGCAATCCTGTTCGATACCATTAATTAACAGCATAGAGGCTCCTTAACGGGTAGCGCATTAGTCTCGCAGGATGACCGACAGGGAGCAAGAGGGAGGGAAAATGCACAAAGGCCCACGCGGGGCGGGCCTTTGTAGCGGCTGTCAGACCTTTTTAAAGATCAGAGAACCGTTGGTGCCACCGAAGCCGAAGGAGTTACACAGGGTATACTCCATACCGCTCACCTGGCGCGCTTCATGCGGCACGAAGTCGAGGTCGCAGCCTTCGTCCGGATTGTCCAGGTTGATGGTCGGTGGAACAGCCTGATCGCGCAGCGCGAGGATGGAGTAGATAGACTCTACTGCGCCCGCCGCGCCAAGCAGATGGCCGGTCATCGATTTGGTGGAGCTCACCATGACGCGTTTCGCGGCGTCGCCGAAAACCGATTTCACTGCCTGCGCTTCAGCGACGTCGCCCGCTGGGGTCGACGTGCCGTGCGCGTTGACGTAACCGATCTGGCTTGCGTCGAGGCCCGCGTCACGCAGCGCGTTGACCATAGCCAGCGCCGCGCCTGCGCCGTTTTCCGGCGGCGAGGTCATATGGTAGGCATCGCTGCTCATACCAAAACCGACCAGCTCGGCGTAAATCTTCGCGCCGCGTTTTTTCGCGTGCTCGTACTCTTCGAGTACGATAATGCCCGCGCCGTCGCCCAGTACAAAACCATCCCTTTCTTTATCCCACGGACGGCTTGCCGCCTGCGGGTTATCGTTACGGGTGGAGAGCGCACGCGCCGCGCCGAAACCGCCGACGCCAAGCGGCGTACTGGCTTTTTCCGCGCCGCCTGCGAGCATAACGTCAGCATCGCCATAGGCGATGATGCGCGCCGCATGGCCAATGTTGTGTACGCCTGAGGTACACGCAGTGGCGATGGAAATGCTGGGACCGCGCAGACCGTACATGATGGTCAGGTGACCTGCCACCATGTTGACAATTGTTGATGGCACGAAGAAAGGACTGATTTTCCGCGGGCCGCCGTTAACCAGCGAGCTGTGGTTTTCTTCGATAAGGCCAAGGCCGCCGATGCCGGAACCGATAGCCGCGCCGATACGGGGAGCGTTCTCTTCCGTTACTTCCAGGCCAGAATCCTGCATGGCCTGTACGCCGGCGACAATTCCATATTGAATGAAGGCGTCCATCTTGCGCTGTTCTTTGCGCGAGATGATCTCTTCACAGTTAAAATCCTTTACTAAGCCAGCAAATTTCGTTGCATAGGCGCTAGTATCGAAATGGTCGATTAGGCTGATGCCGCTCTGACCGGCAAGGAGAGCTTTCCAGGTGGACTCTACGGTATTGCCGACAGGAGACAACATGCCAAGTCCGGTCACAACTACACGACGCTTAGACACGTTTGTCCTCCAGGGAGGGATAAAAAAAGAGATTCGTGGGACTAAAAAAGATAAAACTCAGGCGGTCGAATGACCGCCTGGAGATGTTCACTTACGCCTGGTGACCGTTGATGTAATCAATGGCAGCCTGAACGGTGGTGATCTTCTCAGCTTCTTCGTCCGGAATCTCAGTATCAAACTCTTCTTCCAGAGCCATTACCAGCTCAACGGTGTCAAGAGAATCAGCGCCCAGGTCTTCAACGAAGGAAGCATTGTTGGTAACTTCTTCCTGCTTAACGCCCAGCTGTTCGCCGATAATTTTCTTAACGCGTTCTTCGATAGTGCTCATACTCTTAAATTTCCTATCAAAACTCGCTTTCGCGATGGTTTTCGTAGTGTATAAAATGTTGAAAAAGTTGCAACTAAATCCCGGCAGGTCTTACCACGATTTTACGCTATTTTGCGGGCAATTGCCCTGATAACGCAAATAATTTTATTCGTGGTTAAACCATGTACATTCCGCCGTTGACGTGCAGGGTCTCACCAGTGATGTACCCGGCCTCGTCAGAGGCTAAAAATGCAACCGCACTGGCGATTTCTTTTGCGTCGCCTAAACGACCCGCAGGAACTTCCGCCAGAATACCCGCACGCTGATCGTCAGACAGCGCACGCGTCATGTCCGTTTCAATGAAGCCCGGAGCAACAACGTTTACTGTAATACCGCGGGACGCCACTTCGCGTGCCAGCGATTTACTAAAACCGATAAGACCCGCTTTCGCCGCAGCGTAGTTGGCCTGACCAGCATTTCCCATGGTACCGACCACAGAACCTATAGTGATAATGCGACCGTGACGTTTCTTCATCATAGCTCGCATTACCGCTTTTGACAGACGGAAAACCGATGACAGGTTGGTTTCGATGATATCGTTCCACTCGTCATCTTTCATTCGCATCAGCAGGTTGTCACGGGTTATCCCGGCATTATTGACCAGAATGTCCACTTCGCCAAATTCTGAGCGAATATTTTCTAGAACGGATTCGATGGATGCCGCATCGGTCACATTCAGCATCAGGCCTTTGCCATTCGCGCCCAGATAGTCGCTAATCGCTTGCGCGCCGCTTTCGCTGGTTGCGGTGCCGATAACCTTCGCGCCGCGTGCGGCCAGGGTTTCGGCGATAGCGCGGCCGATACCGCGGCTCGCACCGGTGACCAGCGCGATTTTTCCTTCAAAGCTCATGGTTTTCCTCGTTTTATTGCGCAAGTGCCGCTGACAGGCTGGCGGGCTCGTTAATGGCCGCCGCCGTCAGGGTGTCAACAATACGTTTCGCCAGGCCCGTAAGGACTTTGCCCGGACCGACTTCATACAGCTGCGTGACGCCCTGCGCCGCGATAAATTCGACGCTCTTCGTCCACTGCACCGGGCTGTAAAGCTGGCGCACCAGCGCATCGCGGATAGCTTCCGGCGACGTTTCGCATTTCACGTCAACGTTATTCACAACCGGAATCTGCGGGGCGTTAAACGTAATTTTTTCAAGCTCAGCGGCCAGTTTCTCCGCTGCGGGTTTCATCAGCGCGCAGTGTGACGGCACGCTCACCGGCAGCGGCAGCGCACGTTTGGCGCCCGCGGCTTTACAGGCGGCGCCGGCACGCTCAACGGCGTCTTTATGACCGGCGATAACGACCTGGCCTGGCGAGTTGAAGTTAACCGGTGAAACTACCTGCCCTTCAGCGGCGTCCTGGCACGCTTTCGCGATAGCGTCGTCGTCCAGACCGATAATCGCAGCCATGGCGCCCGTGCCTTCCGGCACCGCTTCCTGCATGAATTTACCGCGCAGCTCAACCAGACGCACGGCGTCGGCGAAATCGATGACGCCCGCGCAGACCAGCGCGGAATATTCGCCAAGGCTATGACCGGCCATCAGCGCAGGCGCTTTACCGCCCTGCTCCTGCCATACGCGCCACAGCGCGACGGAGGCGGTCAGCAACGCAGGCTGCGTCTGCCAGGTTTTATTCAGCTCTTCCGCCGGGCCTTGTTGCACCAGCGCCCAGAGATCATAGCCCAGCGCCGCGGAGGCTTCGCGGAACGTCGCTTCAATAACGGGAAAATTTGCCGCCATGTCAGACAGCATTCCCACGGCCTGAGAACCCTGCCCCGGGAATACAAAAGCAAATTGCGTCATTTTTTTATCCTTCTCGATTAAAAACGAACCAGCGCGGAACCCCAGGTGAAGCCGCCGCCGAAGGCTTCCAGCAGCACCAGTTGGCCCCGCTGAATGCGTCCGTCACGTACCGCTTCATCCAGCGCGCATGGCACGGAAGCCGCAGAGGTGTTGCCGTGTCGGTCGAGGGTGACGACGACATTGTCCATCGACATACCGAGTTTTTTCGCGGTGGCGCTGATAATGCGCAGGTTCGCCTGATGCGGCACCAGCCAGTCGAGATCGGCGCGATCCAGCTGATTCGCTTCCAGGGTCTCGTCAACAATATGCGCCAGTTCCGTTACCGCGACTTTAAAGACTTCGTTCCCGGCCATGGTCAGGAAGGTCGGGCTGTCCGGGTTCACGCGATCCTGGTTTGGCAGAGTCAGAAGTTCGCCGTAGCTGCCGTCAGCGTGCAGATGCGTAGACAGAATGCCTGGCTCTTCGCTGGCGCCCAGTACGGCCGCGCCTGCGCCATCGCCGAACAGAATGATCGTACCGCGATCCTCAGGATCGAGCGTGCGCGCCAGCACGTCGGAGCCGATCACCAGCGCATTTTTCACCGCGCCGGATTTCACGTATTGATCGGCAATGCTTAACGCATAGGTAAAACCAGCACAGGCGGCGGCGACGTCAAACGCCGGGCAGCCTTTGATGCCAAGCATACCCTGCACCTGACAAGCGGCGCTCGGGAAAGCGTGCGTGGCGGAAGTAGTGGCGACGATAATCAGGCCAATCTGTTCTTTGTCAATACCGGCCATCTCAATGGCGCGCAGTGCCGCTTCGTAGCCCATGGTGGCGACCGTTTCGCCGGGCGCCGCAATGCGACGCTCGCGGATACCGGTGCGAGTGACAATCCACTCGTCAGAGGTTTCCACCATTTTTTCAAGATCGGCGTTAGTCCGCACTTGTTCAGGCAGATAGCTGCCTGTACCAATAATCTTCGTATACATGTACGCTCAGTCACTCTTGGGTAATACAGATTCCAGGCGAGCGGCAATCCGCTGAGGGACTTGTCGCTGCACCGCCTGCACTGCCTGTTCAATCGCGACCGCAAAAGCTCGCTGATTGGCTGCACCGTGGCTCTTGATCACCGTGCCGCGCAATCCTAACAGACAGGCGCCATTATACTGGTCGGGGTTGAGGTGACTGAATCGCCTTGAGAGGCTTTTTTGTAACCAACGCTTTAGTAAAAGCCACCACCACGACCGTTTTTTACCTTCGCCCTGCGATTTGAGCAGCGAAAGGAACATCCTGACAACACCTTCCATCGTTTTTAACGTGACGTTACCGACAAAACCGTCGCATACCAGCACATCGGTTTTGCCGGTCAGTAATTCGTTGGCTTCGAGATAGCCGATGTAGTTCAACGATGGTACAGTTTTTAATAGCGCCGCTGCATCGCGGATGCTATCAAGCCCCTTTGTTTCTTCTTCGCCGATATTGAGAAGCGCGACGCGCGGATTCTCGATACCGAGTACTTCTTCCGCCATCACTGAGCCCATAATCGCAAACTGCGCGAGCATCGTGCTGTCGCAATCCACGTTGGCGCCTAAATCCAGCACCACCGTTTTACCTTTCTGCTGATGCGGCAGCACCGTCACCAGCGCAGGCCGCTCAATACCTTCGACAGGTTTAAGCAGCAGTTTAGCAAGCCCCATCAGCGCGCCGGTATTACCGGCGCTGATGCAGGCCTGCGCGCGCCCTTCTTTCACCAGCTCCAGCGCGATACGCATAGAGCTGCCGCGGCTGTTGCGCACAGCCTGGGAAGGACGGACATCACTGGCAATAACCGACTCTGCCGCAATAATCTGCAACCGCGAACGTTGTTCAAAATCAGCTCTGGCAAGTAATGGCGTGATGGCGTCGGGATCGCCGACTAAAAGAAGATGCAAATGTGGATCAGAATTCAGTGCCTGCAATGCTGCAGGCACTGTCACGGCAGGACCAAAGTCCCCGCCCATGACATCTAACGCCAGGGTTAGAGGTGTCAAGATATCGCCAGGTTACGGTTATCCCCGCCAGAGCGGGGAAAGCGCACTAAGCTCAACCACGCTTGCGCGTGATTACTTAGTGATAACCTTGCGACCGCGGTAGAAACCGTCGGCGGTGATGTGGTGACGCAGATGGGTTTCACCAGAGGTTTTGTCTACAGACAGGCTGGTGACAGCGGTCAGCGCGTCATGAGAACGACGCATACCGCGCTTGGAACGAGTGGGTTTATTCTGTTGTACGGCCATGGACCTTACTCCTCAATTACGGCTTATTCCTGCTCGCGCGGGAAACGCCAATTACTTACGCTTTAAACTGGCTAACACGGCAAATGGATTTGGTTTCTGTGCCTCTTCAGGCAGTTCACCAAAGACCATGTCCGCCTCGGACACTTCACAGTGTTCAGAATCATGCACCGGAACTACAGGCAGGGCGAGGATGAGTTCATCTTCAACCGTTGCCAGCAGGTCGATTTCGCCGAATTCATTAACTTCAATCGGCTCATACGCTTCCGGGAGTGCTTCCGCCTGATCGTCGTTAGAGATCGGGCTGAAACAATACGTTGTGTGGACGTGATGGCTAAACGGCTGACCGCAACGCTGACACGCGAGCGTTACCGTAACCGTTGCATCGCCTTTTAATACGGCGAGACGCTGGTTATCGATAGCGAACGACATGGAGCATTCGACATCGCTGTCCACACTGACCACAGATTCGGCGATACGCTCTACCTGTTCAGGAGTATAGATACCCTGGTAATCAAGGCGTTTTTGAGCCGTACGAACCGGATCAAGAGTCAGGGGTAATTTTACCTTTTGCATAGGGCGCGCATATTAACTTTGTAACGTCATAGAGTCAAAGAAAAAGGCGGGTTTGAAACACCTTTTACCATTTATTCGCACACATTGCGGCCGACAGTTTAAAATAGCGCTCATCGATTCGCTATCTTTCACTGAAAAATATGACCTCAATCGTGCTTGCTTCCACGTCGCCGTTTCGCCGTAGCCTGTTAGAGAAGCTCGGTTTACCGTTTGAAACCGCAGCCCCTGAGACCGACGAAACCCCATACGCGGATGAAACCGCACCACAATTAGTATTAAGGCTGGCTTTGCAAAAAGCGCAAGCGCTACGGGAGAAATATCCCCGGCATTTGATTATTGGCAGCGATCAGGTTTGCGTGCTGAATAATACCATTACCGGCAAACCGCACACCGTTGAAAATGCGGTTAAGCAATTGCAACAGGCCAGCGGCAATGTTGTTACCTTTTATACAGGGCTGGCGCTGTATAATAGCGCAACCGGCGCGCATCAGGCCGACTGCGAGCCATTCCACGTGCATTTTCGCACGTTAAGCGACCGCGAAATTGAAAACTATCTGCATCGTGAAGAACCCTGGCAATGCGCGGGCAGCTTTAAAAGCGAAGGGCTTGGCATCACGCTGTTTGACCGCCTTGACGGGCGCGACCCTAACACGCTGATTGGCCTGCCGCTGATTCGCCTTTGTGAAATGCTAAGAAGAGAAGGCGTCGATCCCCTCGCCCATCGCTGAACCCTGAAAGCAAAAAGCCCTGCAGTGCAGGGCTTTTTTAGGGTGCGGAGCGAGGCTTACTGCATGCCAGCCAGCTGACGCGCGACGGCCAGCAGTTCCTGCTGCTTCTCGCGCATCGCGCTCAGTTTTTCGTTAAACAGATCCAGCTGTTTCTGGTCGGTAAACTGCGCCATCGAGCCGACGTACTGCACTTTATTACCGAGACTGTTCAGGTAGTTGCCGATATCCAGCGCCTGACCAAGAATGGCGTCGGTCAGAGACAGGGTCTGGGTCAGCAGCGCGTTAGGACGCACAACCGTTTTCTGATAAGCCTGGTCGAAAACCGCTTTCAGATCGTCCGGCTGTTTCAGTTTGGAGTAACGGTCTTCCACGCTCTTCATGGTATCAGCGCGTTTCGACTCGATATTCCCTACTTCCTTGCGAGATTTTTCGATAGTGTCGCGTTTTTCAACCATATCTTTCGCGCTGGTCACGCTGCGCATCTGGCGCATCGCCTGATCGTTGCCGGAAAACGCCGTGGTCATTTCGCTGGAGTAATCGCTAAGAATGGCATAATCGTCAGCGTACTTGCCGAAGCTCTCTTTTTCCTGCGCGGTCAGCGTCGGGACGGACAGTTTCTCGGAAGGCAGAATGCGAGTCTGGAGGAACTGGATAAACGCTTTGCGCTGCTCCGGTTCTTTATTGTTATCACAAGCGGCGAGCTGCCATACCATACCTGTCATAAACAGGGTAAAGAAAACACGTTTCCATGTCCGGGATTGTAACCAGGCCATTTTCATCTCCATGCGGTTGTAATTGTATAAAAAAACACCCGGCCGAAGCCGGGTGTTTAGTATAGTGTATTTCATACCGCAGCGCGGGAAGGGAGTCCGAGAACTACCACAATCGGGAGGCTGTCAGCCGCCTGCGCGCAACACTTTCAGACAATGCTTAAGTTCTTCGTCCATCGGCGCTTCAACACGCATCGTTTCGCCGGTGCCAGGATGCTCAAAACGCAGCGCCGCCGCATGCAGGAACAGACGGTTCAGCCCGGTGGACGCCAGTTGCGCATCAAATGTGCGATCGCCATAGCGATCGTCGAACGCAATCGGGTGGCCGGCAAACTGTGTATGTACGCGGATCTGATGCGTGCGCCCGGTCACGGGGCTACAGCGTACCAGCGTCGCACTGGCGAAGCGCTCTTCTACTTTGAAACGCGTCTCTGAAGGTTTGCCCTCCTGATTGACGCGCACGATGCGCTCGCCGCTTTGCAGAATATTCTTCAGAAGCGGCGCCTGTACGGTTTTCACGTGCGACTGCCACTGTCCACGCACCAGCGCCAGATAATCTTTCTGCATCCCCTTATCGCGCAGCTGTTCGTGCAGCGAACGCAACGCAGAGCGTTTTTTCGCGACCAGCAGCACGCCGGAGGTATCGCGGTCGAGACGATGCACCAGTTCAAGGAAACGCGCTTCCGGGCGCAGCGCGCGCAGCCCTTCGATCACGCCGAAGCTCAGCCCGCTGCCGCCGTGCACGGCGGTGCCGGACGGTTTATTCAGCACCAGAATATGGTCATCTTCATAAAGGATAACGTCGCTTAACGCCGCCACCTTTTGTAAATGTGGAGAAACCGCTTCTTCCTCGCGTTCGGCCACGCGAACCGGCGGAATGCGCACCTCATCGCCCGCCTCAAGCTTATATTCCGGCTTGATGCGTTTTTTGTTCACGCGTACTTCGCCCTTGCGCAGGATGCGGTAAATGAGGCTTTTCGGCACGCCTTTGAGCTGGGTGCGCAAAAAATTATCGATACGTTGCCCGGCCTGATCGGCGGAGATGGCAACGATTTTTACGGATGGAGTCTCTGTTTTCATGGTGCGCGATTCTAAATACCGGATGACCGTAGCGCCACACATTTTTATATGCTTATATTTAGTAACTCATCGATTCACACAGCTAATGAGTTCGTTTTGTCATCGCTTCGGCGGAGCAGACGAACAAGAAGTTAAAAAACTGTGAGTAAGTCGGTGATAAAGGGCAAAAGTCAGCTTGCTATATCAAGCTTAGCAATGGAATAATGCGACTGTTTTCCGTGTTGAGACTTGTTTAGACAAGGAATTTTGCGGAATTACCAGTTTTGCCTGACAGTCCTTCCACGCGGCAATGGCGTAAGACGTGTTGAACTTTCAGGCAGTTAGCGGGCTGCGGGTTGCAGCCTGGCCGGTAAAGGGAAGCTTCCGGAGAAACAATCCCGGTCATTCCTCTGATAATTGCGCTGTATTTCCACCTGAAATACAGGCTACCGACACTCTGCGCCTCTTAAGCGTTCGACAACCGGGAGGTTGGCGGCGCGAACAGTCACGAGGCCATCGGTTCACTCCCGGTCAGCGTCACCATGCCCGCAGCTTTGTCGTCAATGTAAGAATAACGAGTAAGTTACGATGAAAAGAATGCTAATCAACGCAACTCAGCAGGAAGAGTTGCGCGTCGCCCTCGTGGATGGGCAACGTCTGTACGACCTGGATATCGAAAGTCCTGGACACGAGCAGAAAAAAGCGAACATCTACAAAGGCAAGATCACCCGCATTGAACCCAGTCTCGAAGCCGCATTTGTTGATTATGGCGCCGAAAGACACGGTTTCCTCCCTTTAAAAGAAATCGCCCGCGAATACTTCCCCGCCAGCTACGCCTCTCATGGTCGTCCGAATATTAAAGATGTCCTGCGCGAAGGCCAGGAAGTCATCGTTCAGATAGACAAAGAAGAGCGTGGCAACAAAGGCGCAGCGCTGACGACGTTTATCAGCCTCGCGGGCAGCTACCTTGTGCTGATGCCGAACAACCCGCGCGCGGGCGGCATCTCTCGCCGCATCGAAGGCGACGATCGCACCGAGCTTAAAGAAGCGCTTTCAAGCCTGGAACTGCCGGATGGCATGGGGCTTATCGTGCGCACCGCGGGCGTCGGCAAATCCGCCGAAGCGTTGCAGTGGGATTTAAGCTTCCGCCTCAAGCACTGGGAAGCCATTCAAAAAGCCGCTGAAAACCGTCCGGCGCCGTTCCTTATCCATCAGGAAAGTAACGTTATCGTACGCGCGTTCCGCGACTATCTGCGCCAGGACATCGGCGAAATCCTGATTGATAACCCGAAAGTGCTTGAGCTGGCCCGCCAGCACATCGCCGCGCTGGGTCGTCCGGATTTCAGCAGCAAAATTAAGCTCTACACCGGTGAAATTCCGCTGTTCAGCCACTACCAGATCGAATCTCAGATTGAGTCCGCTTTCCAGCGTGAAGTGCGCCTGCCGTCCGGCGGCTCAATTGTTATCGACACCACGGAGGCGCTGACCGCCATCGACATCAACTCCGCCCGCGCTACCCGCGGCGGCGATATCGAAGAGACGGCGTTCAACACCAACCTCGAAGCGGCGGATGAAATCGCCCGCCAGCTGCGTCTTCGCGATTTAGGCGGTCTTATCGTTATCGACTTCATCGATATGACCCCGGTACGTCACCAGCGCGCGGTTGAAAACCGTCTGCGCGAAGCGGTGCGTCAGGATCGCGCCCGCATCCAGATTAGCCATATTTCCCGCTTCGGTCTGCTGGAGATGTCCCGCCAGCGCCTGAGCCCATCGCTTGGCGAGTCCAGCCATCACGTCTGCCCGCGCTGTAGCGGCACCGGCACCGTTCGCGATAACGAATCCCTGTCGCTCTCCATTCTGCGTCTGATTGAAGAAGAAGCGCTGAAAGAGAACACCCAGGAAGTTCACGCTATCGTTCCGGTACCTATCGCCTCCTACCTGCTGAACGAGAAGCGTGAAGCGATTACCGCTATCGAAACGCGCCAGGGCGGCGTGCGCTGTGTGATCGTGCCAAACGATCAGATGGAAACCCCGCACTACTCCGTCCTGCGCGTGCGCAAAGGCGAAGAGACGCACACCCTGAGCTACATGCTGCCGAAGCTGCATGAAGAAGCGATGGCGCTGCCGTCAGAAGAAGAATACGCCGAGCGTAAACGTCCTGAGCAGCCGGCTCTCGCCACCTTCGTGATGCCGGATGTCCCGCCGATGCCGCAGGAAACCAGCGCGCCAGCAGCCGAACCTGCTGCGCCGAAAGCGCCGGTGAAAGCCGCAGAGCCTGCGAAAGAAGGTTTCCTGAGCCGCGCCATCAGCGCGCTGAAGAGCCTGTTCGCCAGCGAGCCTCAGGCGCAGCCTGTCGCGAGCGAGCCGGAACCGCAGCCTGCGAAAAATCGTGAAGATAAGCCGCAGGATCGCCGCAACGGCCGTCGTCAGAACAACCGTCGCGACCGCAACGAGCGTGGCGAACGCAGCGAACGCGGTGAGCGTCCGTCCCGTGAGAATCGCGATAACCGCGATAACCGTGACAACAGCGAAGCGCGCGAAGAAAACCGCCGTAACCGCCGCGAGAAACAGCAGCAGAACGCCGAAACGCGTGAAGTGCGCGCGCCGGTTGCTGAAGAGGTCGCGGAAAAACCGAAATCCCGTGACGATCAGCAGCAGTCCCCTCGCCGCGATCGCAACCGTCGTCGCTCTGAAGAGAAACGTCAGGCACAGCAGGAAGTCAATGTCCTGAACCGTGATGACGCCGTGGAAGAGACCGAACAGGAAGATCGCGTTGTTCAGGTGATGCCGCGCCGTAAACCGCGCCAGCTGAGCCAGAAAGTGCGTATCGAATCCGCCGCTGAAGCGGCGGCCGTCGGCAACACCGACGCGCCGGTTGCTGAAACGCGTGAAGAAGCCGCGCCGCTGGCGTTGCCTGCAAATGTGGAAACACCTGCCGCTGCGGAAGACAACAACCAGACGGGCAGCGAAAACGCCGGTATGCCGCGTCGTTCTCGTCGCTCTCCGCGTCACCTGCGCGTCAGCGGCCAGCGCCGTCGCCGCTACCGTGACGAGCGTTACCCGACCCAGTCGCCGATGCCGCTGACCGTAGCGTGCGCGTCGCCGGAAATGGCGTCCGGTAAAGTCTGGATCCGCTACCCGCTGCCGCGTGTACAGGAGCAGGAAGAGCAGCAACTGGAGCAGAACACCGCGCCGGTCGCTGAAACCCAGACGACTGAAGCACCGGTTGCGCCGGTAACCGACGCGGTTGTGGTCGAGCCGTCTGCCGTTGAGAGCGCGCCGCAGGAGACCGTGGTGGAAACCACCTATCCTGAAGCTATCTCCACGCCGGTTGACGCTCAGCCGCAGATTATCGAGCCGCAGGATGAAGCTGTCGCGCAACAGGTTGCTCAGAACGCCGTTGCGGCTGACGCGCCGGTTGCCGAAGACGCACCGCGCGAAGAAGCCGCTGCGGTGATGGCGGAAAGCGCGCCTGAAGAGGCACCTCAGCCGGAAGCGATCGCTGATGAGCCGGTGAAAACTCCGGAAGCAGCCCCGGTCGTTGCGCCGAACGCGCAGGAAACCGAAGTGAAAGCGCCGGTCGTGGCTGTCGCTTCTGCAAGCGTCGCCTCTGCGCCGATGACCCGCGCACCGGCGCCGGACTACGTGCCGGAGCCGCCGCGTCACAGCGACTGGGTTCGCCCGACGTTCGATTTCAGCGGTAAAGGTTCAGCGGGCGGCCACAGCGCTACCCACCAGGCCTCTGCCCCTGCGACGCGTCCTCAGCCGGTGGAGTAACCCTCCCCGCACAAAAAAAGCCGGTCTCTGACCGGCTTTTTTATTGCCTGTTTTCCGCTAGCTTTTCACCGCTGTCACCTGCCGCATCCCCGCAAGTTCAGGCATCACCGTTTTCATCAGCTCCAGGAAACGACGCAACCGCGCCGGATAATAACGCGCCCAGGGATAGAGCAGATAAACCGGCAACGCGGGCGCCTGCCACTGCGGCAACAGCTGTACCAGACGCCCCTCGCGCAGATCGTCCTCCACCACCCATGCGGAAACCATCCCGGCGCCAAGGCCGTTGAGAATCGCCCGGCGTATCGCGTACAGGCTGTCGGAGCTCAGACGCGGCATTACCGTGAAGGCCTGACGATCACCGCGCTGCACATGATGCAGCGTTACTTCGCGTCGATAAAACGTACTGAGCGCCACCCACGGCAGCGCGGCGAGATCGTCAATCTCCTTCACGGGCGCATGACGTTCCAGCAATGCAGGCGAAGCCACCACAATGCGCGGCACCTCGGCGAGCTGTACGGCAATGACAGACGGGTCGATGTCCGGGCCGACATGCAGCGCGCAGTCAATATTCTCGCCGATGAAATCCGGCGACTTGTCGTTAAGCATCCAGTCCACGCACAGGCCGGGGTAGCGGTTTAAAAAAGCGGTGAGCGGCTCAATAAGCTGATCCTGACCGAACGCGTGGGGCGCGCGTACGCGCAATACGCCAACCGGTTCCCCTTCGGCGTTTTTAATCTCATCCTCCAGCGCCTGCCAGCTCGCCAGTACGCTGCGGGCGTGCTGATAGCAGCGCTCGCCGTCATCGGTGAGTTTCATGGCATGCGTGGTACGCAGCAGGAGTCTCGCCCCCAGCAGATCCTCCAGCGATTTCAGGCGGCGGCTGACGGTCGCCTGCGTGGTATTCATCTGCTGCGCGGCGGCGGAGAGCGAACCGCTCTCAATGATTCGCACAAACGTATGCATCAATTCCACACGATCTATACGCTCAATACCCATCTGTTTTCATCTTGTCATACGTTACACGTATAACCGTTTTATCATGTCGGCCTCTACCGCGCCAGCCGCCGCGGTCGGAGAATCCCCCTACTGACTACTCACGAGGGTTTCACCATGAATAACCATAACGATACCGCACGCTCCGCCCCTGGGCTCTCCCGGTTGTTGATACTGATTCTGGCCATGGCGACGGGCCTGAGCGTCGCCTCCATTTATTATGCGCAGCCTATCCTGCCGCTTATCGGCAGCGATTTGCATCTGAGTGTGGACGGCATGGGACTTATCCCGACGCTGACCCAGGCAGGTTACGCGCTCGGCATTCTGTTTCTGCTGCCGCTTGGCGACCGCCACGACCGCCGCACGCTGATTCTGGTGAAATGCCTGGCGCTGGCCGTGATGCTGGCGCTCTACAGCCTGAGCGGCGGGCTGCACAGCCTGCTGGTGTTAAGCCTGCTGGTGGGGATGATGGCGACGATGGCGCAGGATATCGTGCCTGCCGCCGCAATCCTCTCGCCCGCAGGTCGGCAGGGTAAAATTGTCGGCACCGTGATGACCGGTCTGCTGCTCGGTATTCTGCTCTCCCGCTCGGTGAGCGGCGTCATCAGCGCCGCCTTCGGCTGGCGAGTCATGTATCAGCTTGCCGCCGCCAGCATCGCGCTCACCGGGCTGGTGCTGTGGCGTGTGCTGCCACGTTTTGAAACCCACGCGACGCTGAGCTATCCGGCCCTGCTGCACTCCATGGGCGGCCTGTGGAAACGCTACCCGACACTGCGCGGCGCGGCGCTGGCGCAAGGGTTTCTGTCGATAGGTTTCAGCGCGTTCTGGTCGATGCTTGCCGTGATGCTGGCGGCAGAGTTTCACATGGGTAGCGCGGTTGCGGGCGCTTTTGGTCTGGCAGGCGCCGCCGGCGCGCTGGCCGCCCCGCTCTCCGGCGCGCTCTCGGATCGCTTTGGCCCGGCGCGTGTGACGCAGCTCGGCAGTCTGCTGGTGATGGTCTCGTTTGCCGCCATGTTTGCGCTGCCCCTGTTGTCGCCTGCCATGCAGTTATTACTTATTGCCATCGCGGCGGTCGGTTTTGATTTAGGGCTACAGTCGTCGCTGGTGGCGCACCAGACGCTGGTCTATAGCCTGGAGCCGAAAGCGCGCGGTCGTCTGAATGCCCTGCTTTTTACCGGCGTGTTTATTGGCATGGCGCTGGGCTCGCTGCTCGGCAGTAAAGCCTGGGCCCTTGGCGGATGGCCTGCGGTGGTGGCGCTGGCGACGCTTGCAAGCGGCGTGGCGCTGGTGATTCGCCTGACGCAGAAAATGCGCCCGACAGGCTTCGCGGCAGAACAGCCCGCGCAACGGTAGGCAAAAAAAAGCCCGCCTCAGTATCGTGAGGCGGGCACATCAAGCATGCCCAGTTTCATGACATGCTTCAAATCGACAACGTTACTTATTCAGCTGGAACAGCGACATACCTTGCATATCGCTAAACGCTTTGTAAGAAGCCTGAAGCGCCGCCTGCTGCATCACGTAGGAAGAGATGGCCGAGTTCCAGTCCACATCCACCAGGTTACTCATCTGCGCCGTCTGGCCCAGAGTACGCTCAGCGCCCAGCTGATCCAGGTTTTCCAGCTCTTTGTGCTGGGTACCGACTTCCGCCAGCACCGTCCCGACGTTATCCAGCGAGTTGCTCAGACCACGTGAGGTTTTAGTGATAGCGTCCAGCAGGCCCTGCTGGGTCGTCTCATCCGCGCCTTCCATCGGCGTTTTCAGCGCAGCGATAGCGGAGTCGAGCATTTTGAACAGGTTGGTTTCGCTCGGCGAACCATCCGGCTCAGGCTTGGCATTGCTGGTGATGCTGTCAAACACCAGGTTACCGGTGTGGCCGATAACCATCGTACGCGCGGAATCCACCTGCTGCGTGATGTTTTCCGTACCGCCGTTATAGGTGACGTTGCCAGGCGTGCCGGAAAACGGCGCCGCATCGGTTTTATAGCCTGCAAAAATGTAGCGGCCATTACCGTCGGTGCTGTTCGCCAGGTTTAGCAGCTGATCGCGCATCCCCTGAAGGTCGGTTGCAACCGAGGCGCGGTCGGTATCGCTCAGCGTGCCGTTGTTCGCGTAAACAATTTTCTCCTGCGCGGAGGTAATCACGCTCGTCACCTGAGACAGTACGCTCGACTCCAGCGACACTTTCTGGGTCGCGAAGGTACGCGCCTGAGTGTACTGTTCGTTCTGCGCCTGCGCCTGAGAAAGCACCACAGCCTGAGCGGCGGCGATCGGATCGTCAGATGGACGGTTCACACGTTTGCCGGTGGACATCTGCTCACCGTATTTCAGCCAGGTACTCTGCGAGTCGGTAATGCCCCGCATGTTCTGCTGATACATCATTTGAGTACTAATACGCATCGTTCGGTTCCCTGTTAGCGAATCTGGAGAAGCGCGTCAAACAGTGCGGACGCGGTTTGCAGTACCTGCGCGTTCGCCAGGTAGTACTGCTGGAAGCGTTGCAGGTTGCCGTATTCTTCATCCAGGTTAACCCCGGAAATGGACTGCTGCTGGTTAGTCAGCTGCGTGACCACGTTAGTCTGGGTGGTGCTGGAGCTTTTCAGCGTGTTGGTTTTGTTACCCACTTCACTGATAAAAGCCGCGTAAGCATCGTTAAACGTTTTGCTGCCGCCGACGACTTTGCTGTTTTGCAGATCCAGCAGCGCTTTACCGTTACGGTTGTCGCTCTCGCCGGAGGTCGCATCCGACGCCATCGCGATTTCAGACTCGTCGTGAACGGCCACGTCCATGCTGATAATGACGTCGTTCACCGGCTTCACGATAAAGGTATCTTTGTTCGCTGCCGCACCCGTAATGCCAATCTTCAGGCCGTCAAACTCCAGCGCGGTCACGTTGCCGGAACCATCAGTGGTCGGCGTGGCGTTCACAGTGACGTTGTCAGACAGGCGCGTCACTTTCCAGTTCGTGCCGTCGTAAGCCATCTGGTAGTTGCTGGCTTTCACCGCAGAGCTATCGGTGATGGTCGCCGTCAGCGAAGCAGAGCCTGTGTTGCGCGCGTTGCTCATAGCCGCAGGCGAGCCCAGCGTGAAGAAAGCTTTACCGGCGTCGCCGTTGGCGTCAAAGCCTGCTTCGTGCTGTTTGTTGAATGCATCGCCGAAAGCGAGCGCAATCTGGCCCAGGTTATTGCGTGCCTGGTCTAAATCTTCGCTACGGAAGGCGAACAGGCCACCCAGTGAACCGCTGGTAACCAGTTTCTCCGGGATCTCAATGTTACCGGCGGTCTTGTCGACAAAAGCAATCGTGGTGCGGGCCGGATCGGCGCTGGACGGCACGGCGGCGATCTGGCTCGCCCTGCTGCCCTGCACCAGGTTATAGCCGTTCGCCATCGTGACGTTAAAGGTGTTGCCGTCCTGTACGGAGACATCCACGCCGACGATTTTATTCAGTTCGCTCACCAGCTGATCGCGCTGATCCAGCAGATCGTTCGGCGATGCGCCAGCGCCCATGCCGGTCAGGCGGGTGATCTGTTCGTTCAGCGAGGCAATCTGGGTCGCGAAGTTGTTGATCTGCTGGACGCTGGCGGTAACGGCCGTATTGACCTGTTTATCCTGGTCGCGCAGATACTGATCCACCACTTTAAACTGGTTCACCAGACCGTCTGCTTTACCGAGCAGGGTCTGACGCGCGGCCGGATCTTCGGCGTTGCTGGCCAGCGTTTGCAGGCTTTTGAAGAAATCCTGCATCGTGGTGGAGATGTTATTGGTGGTGCCAGAGACCATATCGTCGATTTTCGACATCTGCTCATAGCGGGTAGTTAACCCACTGCTCTGGTTTTGCGCGGCGTTCAGCTGATTGGTGATGAACGCATCATATTCACGCTGAATACCTGAAACAAACACGCCGTTGCCGACCCAGCCGCCCTGCGTCATGGTGCTGTTAGACTGCCCCAGAATAGTGGTCTGGCGGGTATAGCCTGCGACGTTATAGTTTGAAATGTTGTTGCTCACCGTGCTCAGTGCGGTTTGCGCCGCACTCAGGCCACTCATGGCGCTGTTAATTAAGCTACTGGACATGGAGGTTCCTTTTGAACATTCATATGCGGGTCCTGACGATATTTATCGGCAGCGCTTAAGAGAACTTGAGCGGTTTCAGAACAGCGTTGAGATATCCTGGCTGTACGCTTTGCTCACTTTTTCACCCACCGATTTCATCTGCTGAATCATGCTGGTCAGCTTGCGTGCGTAGTTCGGATCGGTGGCGTAACCGGCGTTCTGCAAGGCTTTCGCCCCCTCTTCCGCCGAGGCGGCTGTGGTGACCGCCGCATAGCGCGGGTTGCGCGTCAGCATGCCTACGTAGTCCGACAGCGCCTCAAGGTAGGAGCCGTAAACGCGGAACTTCGCTTTGACCTTTTTCGCTTCGCCGTTTTCATATTCGGTGGTGGTGATCTCGGTCACCGGCCCTTTCCAGGAAGAAGTCGCCTTAACGCCGAAGATGTTAAAGCTCGGCTCGCCGTTCTCTTTGCGGATCTGGCGCTGGCCCCAGCCCGATTCCAGCGCGGCCTGCGCCAGAATCAGGTGGTGCGGCACGCCGCTCTGCTCGCTCGCAAGCTTCGCAGGCAGCGAAAGCTGCGCCAGGAAGTCTTTGCTATCGCCGGAAAGCGGTTCTTCGTTTGACGGCGCTTTCGGCATGGCCTGGCGCACAATCTGCGTAATCGCCTGGTTGCGGTAGCTGTTCATGGTGTCGATATCAAACTTCATCGGCACCTGAGCCGCGGTATCCGCGGCGTCGGCAGGCTGCTCTGCGGCAGCCTGCTCGCCGCCCATCTGTTTCACCATCATGTCCGCGAGGCCTAAGCCTTTGCCCGCTGTCATCTGCTGGGCGATTTGCTGATCGTACATGCTGGTGTAAAGCCGGGTCTGATCGCTACTGAACAGCCCATCCTTGGGCAGCGCTTCGCGCATGCTTTTCAGCATCATTTGCACGAACATCCCTTCCATCTGACGGGCAACCGATTTCAGGTTGCCGTTCGGATCCTTTGCGACCTTAGTTTTCAGGTCATTAAGCGATTGCGCGTCAAAGGCGGCGCTGGACAGTAATTTGCTATCAGTCAGCATCAGATGATTTCCAGTTTTGCGCGCAGACACCCCGCGCTTTGCATGGATTGCAGAATCGACATCAGATCCATCGGCGTAGCGCCCAGCGCGTTAAGCGCGCGCACCACGCTGTTCAGGTTGGCGCTGGAGGTCACGCGCTGCAGCGCGCCGCCGCTCTGGCGCATATCGATCTGCGTCTGCGGCGTCACGACAGTCTGGCCGCCGCCAAACGGCGTATTCGGCTGGCTGACGTTGGCCTGCTGGTTGACCGTCACAGAGAGGTTGCCCTGCGCGACCGCGCAGCTGTCCAGCGACACTTCGCGGTTCATCACGACCGAGCCGGTGCGCGAGTTAATAATGACTTTGGCGTCCTGTACCGCGACATTCACTTCGAGGTTCTGGATACCCGCCAGCAGCTGTACCTGAGAGCTGCCGCCGCTCGGCGCGCGCACCTGAACGGTACGGGCGTCCAGCGGGACCGCGGAGCCATAACCGCGCGCGCGGTTGATGGTGTCGGAGATCTGCTGCGCCAGCGTGAAGTCATCATTATTCAGCTGCAGGTTAATGGTGTTGCCGTTGCCGAACTGGGTCGGCAGTTCACGCTCAATCACCGCGCCGTTGGTAATACGCCCGCCGTTAAGCTGGTTCACCTGCACGCTGCTGCCGCCTGCGGAAGCGCCCGCGCCGCCGATCAGAATGTTGCCCTGCGCCAGTGCGTAAACCTGGTTATCGACGCCTTTCAGCGGCGTCATCAGCAGCGTACCGCCGCGCAGGCTTTTGGCGTTACCCATAGAGGAGACCACCACATCAATGGCCTGCCCCTGGCGCGCGAACGCCGGGTAAGAGGCGGTAACCATTACCGCCGCCACGTTTTTCAGCTGCATGTTGGTGCCCGCCGGAACGGTGATCCCCAGCTGAGAGAGCATGTTGTTCAGGCTCTGGGTGGTAAACGGCGTCTGGGTCGTCTGGTCGCCAGTACCGTCAAGGCCCACCACAAGGCCATAGCCGATCAGGGAGTTTTCACGTACGCCCTGTACGGTGGTTAAGTCACGAATGCGGTCAGCTTGCGCGAACGTCGCGACGAGCAGCAGCAGGAGTCCTGGGAGCGATTTAAACATTTTTCACCTCTGTTACATCGGCGATAAATTAAGGAAGAAACGCTGTAGCCATCCCATGTTCTGCGCTTCGTTGATGTAGCCGTTGCCGACATATTCGATTCGGGCATCCGCCACCTGCGTGGACGGTACCGTGTTGCTGCCGCTAATGGTGCGAGGGTTAACCACGCCCGAGAAGCGGATGAATTCTGTGCCCTGGTTGATGGCGATCTGTTTTTCACCTACCACGTGCAGGTTGCCGTTGGCGAGAACCTGATCGACGGTCACGGTCAGCGTGCCGCTGAAGGTGTTGCTGGCGTTAGCGCCGCCTTTGCCATTAAAGGTATTGCCGCCGGATGCGCTGATATCGGCGCGCGCATTGCCGAAGAGGCCCTGCAGATAGCGAGGAACGGTGTCGAGACCAAAGTTGGTCTTGCCGTCGCGGCTGGCGTTTGCCGACGAGCTCTTGCTCGCGCTGACGTTTTCTTGCAGCTCAATAGTGAGCGTGTCGCCGACGTTACGCGGACGACGATCTTCGAACAGCGGCTGATAACCGTAGTTAATCTGCTGTACGGACTGGAAAATGGAACCGTTAACCACCGGCGCGGGGGCAGGTGCGGGCTGCGCGGTCGTCGCGCCCTGAACCAGCGGAGTAGAAGGCACCCACGCACAGCCCGACAGGGTTAATGCGAGAGCTATCGCGATAGGGCAGAGTTGCGCACCGGTCTTTTGCATTGCTTTCATCTTCGTAGTGGCGTTCGGTGTGGCATTACGCCACACCGAAACAGGCTTTAGAGTTGCGTCAGTTTTTGCAGCATCTGGTCAGTCGTGGAAACCGCTTTACTGTTAATCTCGTAAGCGCGCTGCACCTGGATCATGTTGACCAGCTCTTCCGCCACGTTGACGTTAGAGGTTTCGACATAACCCTGATACAGCAGCCCTGCACCGTTCAGGCCCGGCGTGCTTTCGTTCGGCGTGCCGGAGGACTGGGTTTCGGTGTAGAGGTTTTCACCAATGCTTTCCAGACCGCTGTCGTTCATAAAGGTGGTCAGGTTAATCTGGCCAACCTGTACCGGCGCCGCCGTTCCCTGCTGGGTCACGCTCACCACGCCGTCGCGACCGACGGTGATGCTCAGCGCATTCGCAGGAATGGTGATTGCCGGCTGAACCTGGAAGCCGCCCGCGGTCACGAGCTGGCCGTTCTGATCCACCTGGAAAGAACCGTCGCGGGTATACGCGGAGGTGCCGTCCGGCAGCAGAACCTGGAAGAAGCCCTGGCCTTTAATCGCGACATCTTTGCTGTTATTGGTCTGAGACAGGTTGCCCTGGCTGTGCAGACGCTCGGTAGCGACGGGGCGCACACCGGTACCAATCTGCAGGCCGGAAGGCAGCGTGGTCTGTTCAGAAGACTGCGCGCCCGGCTGGCGGATGGTTTGGTAAAGCAGATCTTCAAACACCGCACGTTGACGTTTGAAACCGTTGGTACTGACGTTCGCCAGGTTGTTGGCGATAACGTCCATATTGGTTTGCTGGGCGTCGAGGCCGGTTTTGGCAATCCATAAGGAACTGATCATAGTGTCGTCCTGTTGATTAACTCATCGACAATAACTGGTTAGCGCGCTGCTCGTTTTCATCGACGCTGCTGATGATTTTCATCTGCATCTCGAAACGACGGGCGTTGGCTATCATGTCGGTCATTGCTTCCACGGGTTTCACGTTACTGCCTTCCAGCACCCCGGACATCAGGCTGATGGTCGGGTCGGCCTGCAACGTCGCGCCGCGGGCGGTTTGCGCCTGCTGGTTTAAACGAAACAGTCCGTCGTCGCCGCGTACCACTTCCTGCGCGCTGGCTTTCACCATCTTCAGACGGCCTACCGGCGCAATGGTGTTCGGGGCGTCGCCCGGGTTCAGTACGGAGATAGTCCCGTCGGCGGCGATCGTGACTTCCGCGCCTTCCGGCACCACGACCGGGCCGCCCTCGCCCATCACAGGATTACCCTGGATGGTGAGCTGACCGGTCGCCGTGCGCTGGATGTTACCGTTGCGGGTATACGCTTCGGTGCCGTCCGGCGCCTGCACCGCCAGCCAGCCGTCGCTGCCCTGAATGGCAACGTCCAGCGGACGGGAGGTGTAGTCGAGCGACCCCTGGCTCATATTCACGCCAGGGGTGGAAGCCGTGACCAGCGTACGGGTTGGCAATGACAGCCCTTCTACCGGCACGGCGCGCAGCGCGTTGAGCTGAGCGCGAAAGCCAGGCGTTGATGCGTTGGCCAGGTTGCTCGCCGTGACAGACTGCTGGTTCAGCGTCTGGCTGGCTGCGCCCATGGCGGTATAAATTGCGTGATCCATTAAGCCATCCCTTCAGACAATTAGCGCAGGTTAACCAGGGTATTGAGGATCTGGTCCTGAGTCTTGATGGTCTGCGCGTTCGACTGGTAGTTACGCTGCGCGACGATCATGTTGACCAGTTCTTTACTCAGGTCGACGTTGGACGCTTCAAGCGCGCCGCTGGTCAGCTTGCCGAAGTTGCCGGTACCGGCAGAGCCCAGCAGCGCCACGCCAGAAGCGGTGCTTGCAGACCAGACGTTGTCGCCCTGAGAAGAGAGACCTTCCGGGTTCGCGAAGTTCGCCAGAACGATCTGGCCCAGCAGCTGGCTCTTCTCGTTAGAGTAGTTACCGACCAGGCTGCCATCTTCGTTCACCTGGTAACCCACCAGGTCGCCCGGCTTGTAGCCGTTCTGGTTGGAAGTCAGCAGGACGTTGGCGCCGGAGTTTTGCTGCGTGGTGCCGGTCAGGTTCATGCTGAAGCTGAACGCTGCGGAGCCGTTCAGGGAGGTCACAGAAATCGGCACCTGCTGGGAGCCCGCCGGTGCGGCGTTGGTGATGCCGGTCAGGGCGCCGCTGTCGCTGAAGGTCAGGCTGGTCAGCGGGGTGGTCGGCGTCGCGGAGCTAACGCTGGTGTCCATGTTATAGACATCCCACTTGTTATCCGCCGTCTTCACGTAGTACAGCTTCAGGTTGTGTTCGTTACCCAGGCTATCGTAAACGGTCAGCGGCACGCTTTTGTTAAAGGTGCTGGAGTTAGCCGGATCGAACGGGGTCTGCGCCGGAACATCATCAGAGGAGTTCAGGTTCATCACGAAGTTCGCGCTGGTGGTCTGGCTTGCCGGCATCTGCGCGGTCGGGATGGTCAGCGGAATCGGGTCTGCGCCCTGCTGAACGGTCGGCGGGGTGCCGGTTGCCGGATAGCCGGTCACCTGCATACCCTGCATGTTCACCAGGTTGCTTTTTTCGTCCAGTTTGAACTGGCCGTTACGGCTATAGAACACGCCGCCGTTGCTGTCGAGCAGACGGAAGAAACCGTTCTGGCTGATAGCTACGTCCAGCTTACGGCCGGTGTTGGTGGTTACGCCGTCGCCGAAGTCCTGGGTAATACCCGCGACTTTAACGCCCAGGCCCGCTTTCGAACCGGCAAACATGTCGGCGAAAGAGACGGAGCCAGACTTAAAACCATAAGTGGCGGAGTTGGCAATGTTGTTGCCGATAACGTCAAGGTTGGTGCTGGCAGCATTCAGACCGCTGACCGCTTGTGAAAAGGCCATTTCTTACTCCTGATAAGATTGAAGGCTTAAATAATTTGCCGTACCTGGTCGAGTGTCGTGGTCCCGTAGGTGCCCAGATCCAGCAGGTTCGAACCGTTGCTTCGCGTAATGCCGTTTACCAACGCGAAGTTAAGCGGCTGTGCGACCAACTGGGTGCCACCGTTGCTTGCGGCAATGGAGACGTTGTAGGAGCCATCCGGCGCCTTGGTGCCGTCGCTCATCGAGCCATCCCAAGAGAAGGTATGGACGCCAGCGCTCAGCGCGCCGATTTCGATGGTACGAACGACTTTCCCGCTCTTATCAGTGACAGTGGCGGTAACTTTATCTGCGGCCTGTTGCAACTCGACGCCAAACGGTGTCGTGGTGTCTTTGCCGGTCAGAATGGTGCTGCCCGGGATCATCACGCCGTGACCGATAAGCGCGCTCGCCGCAAGCGACTGGCTGTTATCGATCTGGCCGGAGATAGATCCGAGCGTGGTGTTCAGTTTCTCGATGCCGCTCACGGTGCTGATCTGCGCAAGCTGCGTGGTCAGTTCGTTGTTCTGCATCGGGTTGGTCGGGTCCTGGTTTTTCAGCTGCGCCACCAAAAGCGTCAGGAAGCTGCTTTGCAGGTCCGAGGCATTGCTCCCTGTCAGACTGGTGCTGGAGGTCGCGCTGCTGGCACTGCTGGGACTGTAACTTTCGTTAATGCTGGACGTAACCGACATAACTCTCTCCTTTATTGACCGAGCGTGAGCGTTTTCAGCATCATGCTTTTCACGGTGTTCAGCACTTCTACGTTGGCCTGGTAGCTGCGTGAGGCGGACATGGAGTTCACCATCTCGCCGACCACGTCAACGTTCGGCATACGGACATAACCCTTGGCATCCGCCAGCGGGTTGCCTGGCTCATAGACCAGTTTGTCCGGCGCCTGACTTTCCACGACATCCGTTACCTTTACGCCGCCGGTGGCGGCGCCTGGCGCGGCATCAACCTGGAAAATCACTTGCTTTGCGCGATAAGGCTGGCCATCCGGCCCGGTCGCACTGTCGGCGTTGGCAAGGTTACTTGCCGCCACGTTCATGCGTTTGGATTGCGCGGTCATCGCGGAACCGGCAATGTCGAAAATATTTAAAAGCGCCATCGCTTCTTAACCCTTACTGTTGCTGCAGCACGGACATCATGCTCTTGATTTGGCCGCCAAGAACCTGCAGATCGGTCTGATACTTCAGGCTGTTGTCGGCAAACTGGGTACGCTCACGGTCCATGTCGACGGTGTTGCCATCCATCGACGGCTGATCCGGCACGCGGTACAGCAAATCAAGAGAAGCGCCGGTCGACGCCTGAGCCGGTATATGGCGTGATGAGGTCATGGCGAGCGTCATGGTGCTTCCTGACGCGCGGCCCTGATCCATCACTTTTTTCAGTTGGCTGGCGAAATCAATATCGCGCGCCTGATAACCGGGGGTATCGGCGTTGGCGATATTGGCCGCCAGGATCTCCTGACGCTGAGCGCGTAAATTGATTGCTTCCTGTTGAAAGCGCAGCGCGGCGTCCAGTTTATCGAGCATGATTCCTCCACTTAGTCTGGTGAGTGTGCACAGCTTACTGTTCCTCACGCGTGCGTTATCGTTGGAATAAACGCAAAATGCGTCGCTATTTGTTGCCTTGAACAAAAACAGAGCAGAGTAGAATCCTCCCTGTTCCGAAAGTGGAGAAGTGCAATGAAGAGCCTGAAATTCTGTCTCGCCGCGGGTTTGCTGCTGTTAAGCCCCGGCATTTTCGCCGATATGCTCAACGCGCAGCTGACGCCTTTCTTTTTGCAGCGTCTGGCGGGAATTAGCGATGCGGTGGTGGTGACGGTGAAAACGCCGGAGCCGCAGAGACTGACTTGCGACAATCCTGATTTCAGCCTGCCGGGCAATGCGCGTCTGTGGGGAAACCTTAGCGTGCAGGTACGGTGCGGCGATCAGAAACGGTATATGCAGGTCAACGTTCAGGCCTTCGGGAACTATGTGGTGGCAAGCCAGCCTGTCGCGCGCGGCGGCACGCTGAACGAATCCAACCTGCGTCTTGAGCGCGGTCGTCTGGATCTCCTGCCCCCAAACGCTATGCTCAATCTTGACCAGGCGCGCGAAGCTGTTACCCTGCGTGACCTCGCGCCAAATCAGCCGGTAATGCTGTCGATGGTACGTCAGTCCTGGCGTGTAAAAGCGGGTCAGCAAGTACAGATTATCGCCAACGGCGAAGGCTTTAGCATTAATGGCGAAGGCCGGGCCCTGAACAATGCGGCGGTGGCGCAAAACGCCCGGGTAAGAATGGCCTCAGGCCAGGTGGTAAGCGGCATCGTGGGTTCTGATGGGATTATTCTGATTAACCTGTAATCTTTATAAAGAATTCATTGTGGCTGCCGATATAGTTAATCAACTAACGATGAATATCGGCTCTATGCCGCGAGCCCCTCTATGAGGAAAAAATCAATGAGCATTGAACGCACGTCACCCCTGAAACCAGTGAGTACGGTGCAACCGCGCGAAAACAGTGAACCGCAGGCACCAAAAGCCCGTCCGACCGAAACCGCGGCGGCAGGTAGCGCCAGCGTCACCTTAAGCGGCGCCCAGGCAAAACTGATGAAGCCTGGCGCTGATGACATCAACGTTGAGCGTGTGGAAGCGCTGAAGGCCGCCATTCGTAATGGCGAGCTGAAAATGGATACCGGCAAAATCGCCGATGCGCTTATCCAGGAAGCTCAGAGTTTCTTGCAGGATAAATAATTTATGAGCCGTCTGTCAGAACTGTTAGACCAAATGACAACTGTACTGAATTCGCTGAAATCGGTGATGGATGCGGAGCAGCAACAGCTATCAGCGGGCAGCCTCAACAGTAGTGCGCTTCAGCGCATCACCGAAGAGAAAAGCTCGTTGCTGGCCACGCTGGACTATCTGGAACAGCAGCGCCGCAGCGAACAGAATACGCACCGCGACGCGCCGCCGGATATGGCGCAGCGCTGGCAGACGATTACTCAGAAAACCCTGCATTTGCGCGATTTGAACCAGCATAACGGCTGGTTGCTCGAAGGCCAGATGACGCGTAACGCACAGGCGCTGGCGGTGTTAAAACCGCTTCAGGAGCCGGCGCTTTACGGCGCTAACGGGCAGACTGCCGCGAGTATGCATCGCGGCGGGAAGAAAATCGCCATCTGACCGCAAGGTCCTGGGTTAAAAAAACGCCATTCCGGCAGGGTAAACCTGCTGGAAGGTTTTTTTGCATCTGAAGAAACGCATTGAGAAAACCGGGTATAAAAAAACGCGCCGGGGAAATACGCCTCCGGCGCGTTTTCTAACGGGTACGGCTTAACCGTTCAGTATGGTTTACGCGGTACGACGCGCGAAATCCCGCACGCGAAAGCCCAGTAACGTCAGCGTCGCGAAGTACGCGATAACGCCTGCGACCACGACACCAGCAAGACGCAGCAGACGTAGCGGCATCGTGCCCTGCGCCCAGTCCGGCATGATTTGCATGACGCCAAACAGCGCCGCGGACATCACCAGCACCGCGATAATCAGTCGCGCTAAAAATGCGCCCCACCCCGGCTGCGGCTGGAAAATCTTGCGTTTACGCAGCTGCCAGTAGAGCAGACTCGCGTTAAGACAGGCCGCAAGACCAATAGAAAGCGCCAGCCCCGCGTGTTTCAGCGGCCCGATAAACATCAGGTTCATCACCTGCGTCATGATGAGCGTTACGATGGCGATTTTCACCGGCGTTTTGATGTCCTGCCGTGAATAAAACCCTGGCGCCAGTACCTTCACGACAATCAGCCCCATCAGCCCCACCGAGTACGCCACCAGCGCCTGCTGGGTCATCAGCGCGTCGTGACCGGAGAATTTACCGTACTGGAACAGCGAGACGGTCAGCGGTCTCGCGAGAATGCCGAGCGCCACCGCGCTTGGCAGCGCCAGTAAAAAGCACAGGCGCAACCCCCAGTCCATCAGACGTGAATATTCGTCATGGTTGCCGCTCGCGAAGCTTCTCGACAGCGACGGCAGCAGAATGGTGCCCAGCGCCACGCCCAGCACGCCCGACGGAAACTCCATCAGGCGGTCGGCGTAATACATCCAGGAGACCGAGCCGGAAACCAGAAACGAGGCGAAAATCGTATTGATGATAAGCGAGATCTGGCTGACCGAGACGCCGAGGATGGCAGGCCCCATCTGTTTCATGACGCGCATCGCGCCCGCATCTTTAAAGTTAATGCGCGGCAGCACCAGCATGCCGATTTTCTTCAGGTGCGGCAGCTGATAAACGAGCTGCAACACGCCGCCTACCGTGACCGCCCAGGCGAGCGCCAGCACCGGCGGGTTAAAATACGGCGCGGCGAAAAGGGCAAAGCCTATCATGCTGACATTCAGAAACGTCGGCGCAAACGCCGGCACCGAAAAGCGGTTCCAGGTGTTGAGGATGGCGCCCGCAAGCGAGGCCAGCGAAATCAGCAGAATATAAGGAAAGGTAATGCGCAAAAGCGATGAAGTGAGC
The DNA here is from genome assembly GCF_041222865.1 of Cronobacter turicensis. NCBI lineage: Bacteria > Pseudomonadati > Pseudomonadota > Gammaproteobacteria > Enterobacterales > Enterobacteriaceae > Cronobacter > Cronobacter turicensis. The sequence goes on from NZ_CP165997.1 coordinate 2,628,549, forward strand.
GCGAATTTATCTGCCGTATCGGCAAAGCCCGGCGCGGTTACCAGAATAACCCAGGGCGCCGCCAGCATGCCAATGACCGTGACGATAAAGAGCGCCAGCGTCAGCAGGCCGGAGACATAGGCCACAAACACCCGCGTAGCGTCTTCGCCCTGCTTGCTTTTATATTCGGCGAGGATGGGCACAAACGCCTGCGAGAACGCGCCTTCGGCAAATATGCGTCGCAACAGGTTCGGCAGCTTGAACGCGACGAAAAAGGCGTCGGTCGCCATCCCGGCGCCAAACACCCGCGCCACAATGGCGTCGCGCGCAAACCCGAGCACGCGGGAAAACATGGTCATCGAGCTGACCGCAGCCAGCGACTTCAGTAAATTCATTGTTGTTCTTTCCCATAAACACCGACGCCTGCAAGGCAGGCGTCAGGGGCTTTTCAGCGAAGCGCTTAGTCTACTCGACTGAAAGGGAAATACTACTGGCAGATGCGCGCCGCGGTTACTCGCGCATGGCCTCGCGCCACAGCCGCTCCACCACGCGCTGGGCAAGGAGCGCCTGCTCGCCCGCGGTTTCCGGAACCGTCTGATTCTGCACGCAGTCGATGAAATGGCGCGCGCAGCCTGCAAAGCCGCGCTGTTCAAGCGTGCTCTGCCAGCCGGGCGCCGGCCGCTGCACCACGCCTGCGCCGCGCTCTTCGCGCCACTCGCGCATATCGGTCACGTCGATCAGCGCGCCGTCAGTCACCGCCTGCACCCACTCGCGCTGGCTACCCGCGCGCCGGTGCATGCTGGTGGTGATGGAAAGCTCGCCGCGGCGAAAATGGTGTTCGGCATACCACATTTCGCCCTGCGCGGTGGTCTGCAACGCGCCGCTTGCAAGCGTCGCCTCGCCGCCGCCGAGCCACAGCGCGGTATCCACCAGATGCAGATAATCATCCAGCAGCGTAAAGCGCAGATCGTGGGGGCCGACGCTGTCGGCGCGATGTTTATCCATACGCAGCGACGCCCCTGCGCCCAGCGCGTTTTTCAAATCGCGATAGAGCGGCGCGAAACGACGGTTGAAGCCAACCATCAGCGTCAGGTTGCGCTGCTTCGCGAGCGTCACCAGACGCTCGGCATCGGCGAGATTCTCCGCCAGCGGTTTATCGACGCAGACATGCACGCCCGCGTTTAGCAGTTCGCTCACCACCTGATAGTGGCTGCTTGTAGCGCTGTGCACGAATACCGCGTCGCACTGCGCGGCAAGCGCCTGCAGCGAATCGATATATGGTATCCGGTACGCCTCGCATACTGGCAGCGCTTTGGCGCGCGTCGGGGAAAATGCTCCCGTGAGCGTCCAGTCCGTCGCCTGTGACAGCACCGGCAGCCAGGCTTTTTGCGCAATGCCGCCAAGCCCGACCACCCCAACGCGTAATTTCGCCACGATTATTCTCCCAGATGACCTAACAGTGATTCGAGGCGCTCGCGCAGTTCCGCCACCTCAAGCTCCAGCGCGTCGACGCGCGCCGTTAAGGCGTCGGTATCCGCGCCGGTGTTTTCGTCGTGCGCGACAAGCGCTGCGGCATCCGGCTCGCCGCAGAAGAGATGCATGTAGCGGCTCTCGCGCTTGCCCGGCTCGCGCGCAAGCCGCGTCACAAACGGGCCGTCGTCGCGGGTTGAGAGCGTCTCCAGCGCGCTTTCAAGCGCCGCCGTATCGCTGAATTCATGCATGCGCGCCGCACGACTGCGCAGCTCGCCCGGCGTCTGCGCGCCGCGCAGCAGCAGGGTCGTGACCAGCGCCACTTCGGCGGGCGAGAATTTTAAATCGCCAAATTCGGAATTGCAGAAGCGCTGCTCATACTTGGTCACGCGGTTGCCGAAGCCGCTGACGGTGCGCAGATAATGACGTTTGACCAGCTGATCCAGCGTCTCCTGCACCTGCGCCTCGCTCAGGTTCATCACCGGCTCGCGGTTGGTCTTCTGGTTGCAGGCCGTGACCACGCCATTGACCGAGAGCGGGTATTGCTCTGGCGTGGTGACCTGCTTTTCCAGCATGCAGCCGATAACACGCGCTTCCAGCGCGCTGAACTGATGTTTCATGGTTTTCTCCTCAACGCCCCGGCGTCCATTCGCGCGCGGTGAGCGCGGTCAGCACGTGATCGCGCCAGACGCCGTCAATCAGTAAGTAATCTTTGGCATAGCCTTCTTTTTCAAAACCGAGGCGCGCCAGCAAATCGCCGCTGCGCTGGTTATGCGGCATATAGTTGGCCATGATCCGGTGCATATGCTGGCTGCGCTGCATATAGCGAATGGCGCTGGTGAGCGCTTCAAACATCAGGCCCTGCCCCTGCCACTTTTCACCCAGCGAATAGCCGAGATAGCAGGCGTGGAACGAGCCGCGCACCACATTGGAAAAATTAGCGACGCCGCGGATTTCATGTTCGTCCGGATCGAGCAGCGCAAAATAGAAGGCGTTGCCCTGCTTGTGGAGTTCGTTAATCATGCCAAGCCGCGCCTGCCAGCCCGACGGGTAGCAATGGCTTTCATCGCGAATGGGTTCCCAGGGCTTCAGGAACTGGCGATTCTCGGCGTAGTAATCCGCCAGCCGCCATGCGTCGCGATCGTGCACCAGACGCACCACCAGGCGGTCTGTCGTTAATCTTACTTTCGGCACGTTACTTCGGTAGCCAAACATCGATACCCTGCTCCTTTCTCGGCATTATTCCTCACTCCAGCCCCGGACAGCGCGCCGTCGCGGGCATTACGTTTTACTATAACCGCGCCGAACAAAACAGTGAAAACAGCAACATGCCATTCTTTAACGCGCTACACGGCTTCACGATGAATTTCATCAATCAATCATAGCGATCGATAAAAAAATATTGTCGCGCAAAACATCACCACCTCGTACGCCAGGCCGTAAGATAGTACGGTCTCTTCGCTTTTTCCCTGGAGGGGAAATGTCCAGCGTGTCGCAGGCAAGGAGCCTGGGTAAATATTTCCTGTTAATTGATAACATGCTCGTGGTTCTGGGCTTTTTTGTCGTCTTTCCACTTATTTCCATTCGCTTCGTCGACAGCCTCGGCTGGGCCGCGCTGATGGTGGGTATCGCGCTCGGTCTGCGCCAGCTCGTTCAGCAAGGGCTGGGGATTTTCGGCGGCGCCATCGCCGACCGTCTCGGCGCGCGGCCGATGATCGTCACCGGCATGCTGCTGCGCGCTGCGGGATTTGCGACCATGGCGGTCGCCCATGAGCCGTGGGTGCTGTGGCTCTCCTGCATACTCTCCGGGCTTGGCGGCACGCTTTTCGACCCGCCGCGATCGGCGCTGGTCGTCAAGCTGGTACGCCCCCAGGAGCGCGGTCGCTTTTTCTCCCTGCTGATGATGCAGGACAGCGCGGGCGCCGTGACGGGCGCGCTTATCGGCAGCTGGCTGCTGCAATATGATTTCCGGCTGGTGTGCGGCGTCGGCGCGCTGCTGTTTGTGCTCTGCGCGGGCTTTAACGCCTGGCTGTTGCCTGACTGGAAGCTCTCCACAGTGCGCACGCCGCTGCGCGAAGGCATGGGCCGCGTGCTGCGCGATAAGCGCTTCGTCACCTATGTGCTGACGCTGACCGGTTATTACATGCTGGCGGTGCAGGTAATGCTCATGCTGCCGGTGATGGTGAACGATATCGCGGGCGAACCGGCGGCGGTGAAATGGATGTACGCCATTGAAGCCGTGCTGTCGCTGACGCTGCTCTATCCGCTGGCGCGCTGGAGCGAAAAGCGCTTTCGCCTTGAACAGCGTCTGATGGCCGGGCTGCTGGTGATGACGTTCAGCCTGGTGCCGATCGGTCTTGCGAGCAACCTGCAACAGCTGTTTACCTTAATTTGCCTCTTTTATATCGGCTCGATTATCGCCGAGCCAGCGCGCGAAACGCTGAGCGCGTCGCTGGCCGACGCCCGTGCGCGCGGCAGCTATATGGGCTTCAGCCGCCTGGGCCTCGCCTTTGGCGGCGCGCTTGGCTACGCGGGCGGCGGCTGGCTGTTTGACATCGGCCGCACGCTGAATACGCCCGAGCTGCCCTGGGCGATGCTTGGCGTGATAGGTGTCGGGACGTTCCTGATGCTCTGGTGGCAGTTCAGTCAGAAACGGCTCGCGCCGGGGCTGGTGGAGCAGGAAAGTTAAGAGCCGGGGAGCGATTTGCTCCCCGGCGTATTCTCCACCATACTGAAAAATCAGTAACCTGAGCAGGAGGAGAAACGTGAAGTTATATATTTACGATCACTGTCCGTTCTGTCTGAAAGCGCGCATGATTTTCGGGCTCAAAAACCTTCCGGTAGAGCTTATCGTGATGTCGAACGATGACGAAGCCACTCCCACCCGCATGATAGGCCAGAAAATGGCCCCGATTCTGCAAAAAGACGACAGCCGCTACCTGCCGGAAAGCATGGATATCGTTCACTACGTCGATAATCTTGATGGCAAACCGCTGCTCACCGGCAAGCGCAACCCGGCGATTGAAGAGTGGCTGCGCCGCGTTAACGGCTACATTAACCGTCTGCTGCTGCCGCGCTTTGCCAAAGCCCCGTTCGATGAGTTCGCCACGCCTGAAGCGCGTCGTTACTTTACCGAGAAAAAAGAGGCGGCGATTGGCTCCTTTGACGACCATATGGCCCACTCCGCCGGGCTGATTAAAAACATCAGCGACGACCTGCGCGCGCTCGACAAGCTTATCGTCCAGCCGAACGCCGTGAACGGCGAACTCTCTGAAGATGACATTCATCTTTTCCCGCTGCTGCGCAATCTGACGCTGGTCGCTGGCGTCAACTACCCTACCCGCGTCGCGGACTATCGCGACAACATGGCCAAGCAGACGCAAATTAATCTGCTCTCCAGAATGGCTATCTGACGATCCCGCCGGTGGCCTCCACCGGCGTTTTAAGCCGAATCCGCTTTTGCCGCTTCCACTGGCGGGGCATCCTGCTTTGTGTCAGGATCGCCCGACAGCACCAGAACGAGGGAAGCTCATGAAAAAAATGTTAGTCGCCGCGGCACTTATCGTCAGCGGCTTGCTGGTGGGATGTAACCAGCTCACGCAATACACCGTCACCGAACAGGACATCAACCAGGCGCTGCAAAAGCGCAATAACTACGCCAAAGATATCGGCGTGCCGGGTCTTGCCGACGCGCATATCGTCCTGACCAACCTGAACAGCGCGATTGGCCGTGAAGAGCCGAATAAAATCACGCTCAACGGCGATGCGAGTCTCGATATGACATCGCTTTTCGGTAACCAGAAAGCGCTGGTAAAGCTGAAACTGAAAGCCCTGCCAACGTTTGATAAAGAAAAAGGCGCTATTTATCTGCGCGAGATGGAAGTCGTCGACAGCAGCATCACGCCGGACAAAATGGCGCCGGTGCTGGAAACCCTGATGCCCTATCTGAACAAATCGCTGCGCAGTTACTTCGAACAGCGCCCGGCTTACGTGCTGAGCGAAGACCGCACCCAGGGCGAAGCGCTGGCGAAGAAATTCGCCAAAGGGCTGGAAGTGAAGCCTGGCGAAATCGTGATCCCACTGACTGATTAATGTGATACCGGGGGCGCGACGCCCCCGAATTTTCAGGAAAAGGATGCAAAGGAAAACGTTTACGCTTATCCTTAGTGCCCGGCATAAAACCAGCCATTACTGACTGTTTCCCCAAGCCGGAGCCTTCCATGACTGCACAACCCCAGGTTTTAACTATCCGCCGCCCTGACGACTGGCATGTTCATCTGCGCGATGGCGACATGCTGAAAACCGTCGTGCCTTACACCAGCGAAACTTACGGGCGCGCTATCGTCATGCCAAACCTGGCGCCGCCGGTCACGACCGTGGAAGCCGCTATCGCCTACCGCCAGCGCATTCTCGACGCCGTGCCGGAACACCACACGTTTGAACCTCTGATGACCTGCTACCTGACCGACACACTGGATGCGGACGAGCTGGAGCGCGGTTTTCAGCAAGGCGTCTTTACCGCCGCCAAGCTCTACCCGGCAAACGCCACGACGAACTCCAGCCACGGCGTGACCAGCATCGATAACATCATGACGGTGCTGGAGCGAATGGAGAAACTCGGCATGCCGCTGCTGGTGCATGGCGAAGTGACCCACAGCGATGTCGATATTTTCGATCGCGAAGCGCGGTTTATCGAGACGGTTATGGAGCCGCTCAGACAACGTCTGCCGGGGCTGAAAGTGGTCTTTGAGCACATTACCACCAAAGACGCGGCCGACTACGTACGCGAGGGCAACACGCTGCTCGGGGCCACTATTACGCCGCAGCACCTGATGTTTAACCGCAACCACATGCTCGCAGGCGGCATTCGTCCACATCTTTACTGCCTGCCGATCCTCAAGCGTAACGTACACCAGCAGGCGCTGCGCGAACTGGTCGCGAGCGGCTGCGATCGCGTGTTTCTCGGCACCGACTCCGCCCCGCATGCGCGCCATCGTAAAGAGGCCAGCTGCGGCTGCGCGGGCTGCTTCAACGCGCCTTCGGCGCTGGGGGCGTACGCCACCGTGTTTGAAGAGATGAACGCGCTGGCGCACTTTGAGGCGTTTACCTCGATTAACGGCCCGCGTTTTTACGGCCTGCCGGTGAATGAAGATACCGTGACGCTGGCGCGTGAAGAAGGCGTCATGCCGGAAACGATAACTGTCGCCGACGATACGCTGGTGCCGTTCCTCGCCGGTGAAGCGGTGCGCTGGACGGTAAAACGCTAAGCGCACGCTAAAAAAATCACACCCCCTGTTGCATGTCGCCCGGCAAGCCTGTATATATATACAGTATGATTAACAGGGGGTTGTTATGCGTATTGAAGTGACTATCGCCAAAACCACGCCGCTGCCGCCGGGCGCTATCGACGCGCTGGCCTGCGAGCTATCCCGCCGTATTGAAAGCCATTATCCGGAAATGCCGAATCATGTCAGCGTGCGCTATGCCGCCGCTAATCAACTGTCGGTGCTGGGTGGCGCGAAAGAAGATAAAGATCGCATCAGCGAAATTCTTCAGGAAACCTGGGAGAGCGCTGACGACTGGTTTACCACTGATTAACCCTCATAACTGTCTTCTCTATGGTGTCAGTTTTTCCGGGCTTCGCCGCCCGGTTTTTTATATTTGTCCTGCCTTTTTCTGCGATAGCGCGTTTTTTCCCTTTTAAGCATTTATCTCATTGATCGACTCTCTTAACAAAAATTTGCGAATAATTTGCCGTTTTATTGTTCAGTGAATTCAAAATCTCGAAAAAAATGTGTGTCAGGGTATTTATTTCTGCCCCATTTTCCTTTATTGGTTGATATACTTTATTTGCTTCAGAGATAAGAAAAGCCGCATTGAACCTCATGAGTCGTTGTCTATAAACACGTATAAAGGGGGTTATGATGGAAAAAAATGAAGTAATACAGACGCATCCCCTTGTTGGATGGGACATCAGCACCGTCGATAGCTATGACGCACTGATGCTGCGGTTGCACTATCAATCCTCTCCGCAAGTGGATCGCGAAGCGACCGAAGTCGGCCAGACATTATGGCTAACGACCGATGTAGCAAGACAATTTATTTCTATCTTAGAAGCCGGCATTGCAAAAATTGAATCCGGTGAGTACCAGGAAAGCGATTATCGCAAGCACTGATAACGTGCTTTTCTTAAAACTCAAAGGCATCCTCCGGGGTGCCTTTATTTTTTCCTGCTTGAGAATTGTCCTGCTCTTAATTACTCTGCTAACCAATGGTTTTCACGGAGTAATTTCATGGAATACGATCTGATTATCATCGGTAGCGGATCAACAGGCGCAGCGGCCGGTTATTACGCGACTCGCGCCGGGCTTAACGTATTAATGATAGACAGCGCCCATCCGCCCCATCAGGAAGGCAGCCACCACGGCGACACACGTCTTATCCGTCACGCTTACGGCGAAGGCGAGCGTTATGTGCCGCTGGTACTGCGCGCTCAGGCGCTGTGGGATGAGCTGACAGAACTCGGCGGCGAGCGTATTTTCGAGCGTACCGGCGTGATTAATGTCGGCCCCGCGGATTCCGAATTTCTGGCGAATGTCGCTGACAGCGCCGCACGCTGGCAACTGCCGCTGGAAAAACTGACCGGTGACGAGGTTATGACGCGCTGGCCGGAAATCCGACTACCGGAAAACTACCTCGGCCTCTTTGAACCGAATTCCGGCGTACTGCTCAGCGAAAAGGCGATCGCCACCTATATCCGTCTTGCCGAAGAAGCGGGCTGCGCACAGCTCTTCAACTGCCCGGTCAGTGCTTTTGACGCCACCGCAGACGGCGTCAGCGTGACGACCGCCGATGGCGTCTATCGCGCCCGCAAGGCGCTTATCAGCGCCGGTACGTGGGTCTCGCGGCTGGTGCCGGGCCTGCCGGTGACGCCGGTGCGTAAAATCTTTGCCTGGTATCAGGCCGACGGGCGCTACAGCGCGAATAACCGTTTCCCGGCCTTTACCGGCGAAATGCCGAACGGCGACCAGTTTTATGGTTTCCCGGCTGAAAATAATGAGCTGAAAATCGGCAAACATAACGGCGGTCAGGTAATTTCGCGTCCGGAAGAGCGCGTGCCGTTTGGCGCGGTGGCGAGCGACGGTTCGGAAGCATTCCCGTTCCTGCGCCATTTCCTGCCGGGCATCGGCGGCTGCCTGTATGGCGCCTCCTGCACCTACGACAATACGCCGGATGAGGATTTTATTATCGATACCCTGCCGGATGCGCCAAACGTGCTGCTGGTGACGGGGCTGAGCGGCCACGGCTTTAAGTTCGCTTCGGTACTGGGCGAAATCGCCACGCAGTTCGCCGCCGACAAGCCGTATGCATTCGATCTGACGCCGTTCTCGCTCTCGCGCTTTGCCGCTTCTGCATGATATTGCAGCGGGCCGGACTATCTTACCGGCCCCAATTTTTGACATCTTATTGTCAAAATTATTGATTGCCCGCTGACAAAACCTGATAAACCACTAAACTATTTTGCGGCTAAACAATCCCTGCCCTTCGTGCTGCTTGCTTTATAACCAATACGCAAATCGATATTCGCCTGTGATATAGCGGTATCAGGAATCAATTAGCGATTTTTATGCGATATATCCTTTTGTTCAAATTATTTGACTAATTTGTTTTGTTTTTTTGGTTTGCTTTTCATGCCCCTAAACGCCACTGTTTGAGTCATTCTTATTGACGGATGCATAACCATGCAGTGGCGTAACTCACCAACACGATATGGACATTTCTCGGTACTCCTTCACTGGCTGATGGCGTTGACCGTTTACGGCATGTTTGCGCTCGGGCTGTGGATGGTATCGCTTGGGTACTACGATGTCTGGTATCACCAGGCGCCGGAAATTCACAAAAGTATTGGCATCATTCTGTTTGTCTTCCTGCTGGTGCGCGTGGTCTGGCGTTTTATCTCGCCGCCGCCTCCGCCGCTGGCCAGCTATTCCCGGCTGACGCATTACAGCGCCGTCGCGGTGCATATCATGCTGTATCTGATCCTGTTCACCATTCTTATCAGCGGCTATCTGATCTCAACCGCCGAAGGCAAACCGATTTCCGTCTTCGGGCTGTTTGAGGTACCGGCCCTTGTCAGCGGCGCAGGCGAGCAGGCGGATCTCGCGGGCGATATTCACCTGTGGCTCGCCTGGATCGTCGTGCTGCTCTCGGTCGCGCATGCCGCCGCCGCGCTGAAACATCATTTTGTCGACAAAAACGTCACCCTGAAGCGGATGCTCGGGAAAGCGTCACATTAACCATGGAGCGAAATATGAAGAAAAGCCTGCTGGGGGTCACTCTGGGTGCCCTGCTGTTCACTACCGGCTCAGCCGTTGCCGCCGATTACAAAATCGATAAAGAAGGCCAGCACGCCTTTGTTAACTTCCGTATCCAGCACCTGGGTTACAGCTGGTTGTACGGTACGTTCCGCGATTTCGACGGCTCGTTCACGTTTGATGAGAAAAATCCGGCGGCGGACAAAGTCAGCGTCACCATTAACACCAACAGCGTCGACACCAACCACGCCGAGCGCGACAAACATCTGCGCAGCGCGGAATTCCTGAACGTGGCGAAATTCCCGAAAGCTACCTTCACCTCCACCAGCGTGAAGAAAGACGGCGATGAGCTGGACATCACCGGCGACCTGACCCTCAATGGGGTCACCAAACCGGTGACGCTGGAGGCCAAACTGTTGGGCCAGGGTAAAGATCCGTGGGGCGGCGAGCGCGCGGGCTTTGAAGCGGAAGGTAAAATCAAGCTGAAAGACTTTAACATCACGACCGATCTCGGCCCGGCGTCTCAGGACGTGGATCTGATTATCTCGGTTGAAGGCGTGAAGCAGAAGTAATCGCGCTTCGGCACGAAAAAAAACCGGTCAGTTGACCGGTTTTTTGCACCTGCGGGTTATTCCGGGTCCGGAATGCCAGGCGTGGTATTAAGACGTCCACGGGATTTATTAAAGATTTTATTACCGTTCTCACGCCCCGCGCGGCGACGACGCTGCTCCTCTTCCGGCAGCGACATCTCTTCCTTGCACACCTCGCTGCAACAACCGGAAAACTTCTCCGCACAGGCCGGGCACTGAATAAACAGCAGGTGGCAACCGTCATTTTTACAGTTGGTGTGGCTGTCGCACGGCGCGCCGCACTGGTGACAGTGCGCGATCACGTCATCAGAGATGCGCTCGCCCATACGCTCGTCAAACACGAAGTTTTTACCGACGAAGCGCACCGGCAGCCCTTGTTCGCGCGCTTTACGCGCATACTCAATGATGCCGCCCTCGATATGCCAGACCTTCTGGAAACCGTTATGCCGCATGAATGCGCTCGCTTTTTCACAGCGGATGCCGCCGGTGCAGTACATGACGATTTTTTTGTCTCTGTACTCTTCCATCATCTCAACGGCTTTCGGCAGCTGTTCGCGAAACGTATCCGCCGGGATCTCCAGCGCGTTCTCAAAATGGCCCACTTCATATTCGTAGTGGTTACGCATATCGATAAATACCGCGTCGGGATCGTCAAGCATGGCGTTGACTTCCGCCGCCTTGAGATAGTCGCCTACGTCGCTGGCGTCAAAGGTCGGATCGTCAATGCCGTCCGCTACAATGCGGTCACGCACTTTCATGCGCAGCACCCAGAAGGATTTCCCGTCGTCATCCAGCGCAATGTTCAGACGCACGCCATTGAGCGCCGGATGAAAAGCGTACAGCGCGGCGCGAAACGCCTCGACATGACTTTCCGGCACGCTGATTTGCGCGTTGATGCCTTCATGAGCAAGATAAATACGGCCAAAGACATTCAGCGCAGTGAGTGTCTGCCAGAGCGCGTCGCGCGTGGCTTTCGGATCGTCGATGGTGAAATATTTATAGAATGAGATGGTGGTGCGCGGCTCGGTTTCGGCCAGCATGCGCGCCCTCAGTTCCTCATTCGATATGCGGTTGTGTAACACTGGCATGGTGTACGTTCCTGCTATCGGTGGGGGAATAAATGACGGCCGGCATGATATAGCAATTACCGTTAATTTACATCCTTACATTTTGCGCTACATTTTCCATTCCTTCTCGATGATTTATCTTCAGACAGGCGGCGCGGCGCGAAAGGCACAGAATTTTGGTCGTTCGCAAAAAAATGCCACAATACGGGCCGTGAAAGGGCTTCGCCTGCAATTAATGGAATTTTCATGACGCATTTACCGCAATTTTCTCGCGCACTGCTGCACCCCCGCTACTGGCTGACCTGGCTTGGCATCGGCCTGCTGTATCTCGTTGTGCTGCTGCCCTACCCGGTTATCTGGCGGCTGGGCCGCGGGATGGGCCGCCTCGCGCTGCGGCTGATGAGACGCCGCGCGCGCATCGCGCATCGCAATCTTGAGCTTTGCTTCCCGGAGATGAGCGAAGCCGAGCGGGAGGCGCTGGTGGTAAAGAACTTTGAATCTGTCGGCATGGGGCTGATGGAGACCGGCATGGCCTGGTTCTGGCCTGACTGGCGCATCGCGCGCTGGATGGAAGCATCCGGGCTTGAGCCGGTCAAAACGCTGCTGGCGCAAAAAAAAGGCATTTTGCTGATCGGCGTGCATTTTCTGACGCTGGAGCTGGGCGCGCGCATGTTCGGGATGCATACGCCAGGCATCGGGGTTTATCGCCCGAACGATAATCCGCTGCTCGACTGGCTGCAAACCTGGGGGCGCCTGCGCTCCAATAAAACCATGCTCGACCGTAAGGATCTCAAAGGCATGATCAAGGCGCTGAAAGGCGGCGAGATCATCTGGTATGCGCCGGACCATGACTACGGCCCGCGCAACAGCGTGTTTGTGCCGTTATTCGCCGTCGATAAGGCCGCCACGACCTCCGGCACATGGATGCTTGAGAAGATGTCTAAAGCGAGTATCGTGCCGTTCGTACCGCGCCGCAAAGCGGATGGCAGCGGTTACGAGCTGATTGTGCTTGAGCCGGAATGCTCGCCGCCCATCGACAGCGCCGAAGAGACCGCCGCCTGGATGAATAAGATCATTGAGAAGTGCATCCTGATGGCGCCGGATCAGTATATGTGGCTGCACCGCCGCTTTAAAACGCGCCCCGAAGGCGTACCGTCACGTTATTAATCCTGACTGCCCGCCGCGCATCGCGTGCGGGCACCGCCTCTGGCGAATTTTTTCCATTCATTCTTGCAAACCGCAATCTTCGACTATTCTTTCCTGAAACAACCATGTCCGTTCAGGGAGTAAGCTATGACTATGTACGCCACGCTTGAAGAAGCCATTGACGCAGCACGCGAAGAGTTCCTTGCCGCAAATCCGGGGATTGAAGAAGAGGACGCGGTTGTCGGGCTGTTCAATATGCAAAAGTATGTGCTGCAGGATGGGGAAATCATGTGGCAGGTGGAGTTCTTCGCCGATGAAACCGACGAAGGCGACTGCCTGACCGTGTTGACTGGTGACGCCGCGCAGAGCGTGTTTGACGGCGATTTCGATGAAATTGAACTGCGCCAGGAGTGGCAGGAAGAAAATACCCTGCATGAGTGGGATGAGGGCGAGTTCCAGCTGGAGCCGCCGCTGGATACCGAAGAAGGGCGCACCGCGGCGGATGAGTGGGATACCACCCGCTAAGCGTTACTCATACGGGCCGTGATGCATATCGACCGGCAGAAGCAAGGTATCGAAGATAAGCGAAAACGGCAGGTCGAGCATCAGGATGAAACGCCACGGCCTGTCCCGCACGTCCCACTGCACGCCGGGGTAGTACTGGTTGCCATGCCCCTGCCCCGGCACGGCGCGACTGATGATGCTGCCACATCCGCAGAGCATCCAGACGGCAAGCAGAACGGCGATAATTCTCAAGTGCGACCTCGCGTTTAACGTAATACATCCAGTATAACAGCCCGTCAGACGGGCAAAAAAATGCCGGCCTTCGTGGCCGGCATTTTCATTTCATCACGCTTAGCGCGTGCTTAACGCCTGTGGGTTAAGCTTCAGCGTCTCGTAGTGACTTACCCAGGAGGAGTATCTCTGCGGGTTCGCCCAGACGCGGTAGTGCATACGCGCCATCGTGACCGGGTCGCTCAGCAGCACCAGACGGCGGTCGCGGTTGAGTTTCTCCGGCGTATCGTTCAGCGCCTGCTCGACGTGACGATCGCGGGCGATCTCCAGCACATGGCTTGCGCGATGACGCGCGGTCGCCATGGCGGTCGCCAGCGCGTTAAACGACGGATGGAACACCGCGTGCATGAAGCCATCTTCCAGCGAACGGCTGCGGTTGAGCACCAGATAACGGTCGGTATCCACCAGCACCTGCGGCGGCGAATACTCTTCCGGGATCAGGAACAGCTTCCAGCGTTTAGTGCGCAGGCCAACGGTCGCGCGGCTCGAAATCACCGATACGAACGGCGACAGGATCAGCGAGAACACGATAGGCGCCAGCCAGAACAGGAAACGCAGATCAAGCCACGCCATACCGACCGCCCACACCAGGCCCAGCAGCAGCTGCGAGCCGTGACGCAGGAACGCTTCGCTCCACGGGGTGGAGTCGTCGTCACGCTGCGGCGAGTTCCAGACCACTTCCCAGCCGAGGAACGCGCTCACCACGAACACCGTGTGGAACAGCATACGCACCGGCGCCAGCAGTACCGAGAACAGCACTTCCAGCAGCAAAGAGAGCGTGACGCGGAAAAAGCCGCCGTACTCTTTCGGGCCTTTACACCAGATGAGAATGATGCTCAGCAGCTTCGGCAGGAACAGCAGCACCATGGTGGAGGCGAACAGCGCTATCGCAAGCTCAGGACGCCACTGCGGCCACACCGGGAACAGCTGGCGCGGTTGCAGGAAGTATTGCGGCTCGGTGAGCGCGTGTACCACCTGCAACGCCGTCGAGAGCGCCAGGAACAAGAACCAGAGCGGCGCTGACAGGTAAGACATGACGCCGGTCAGGAACACCGCGCGGTGAACCGGGTGCATCCCTTTAACCAGGAACAGACGGAAGTTCATCAGGTTGCCGTGACACCAGCGGCGGTCGCGCTTGAGTTCATCCAGCAGGTTCGGCGGCAGCTCTTCATACGAGCCAGGCAGATCGTAGGCAATCCACACGCCCCAGCCCGCACGACGCATCAGCGCCGCTTCCACGAAGTCGTGGGAGAGGATAGAGCCTGCGAAGGAACCTTCGCCCGGCAGCGGCGCCAGCGCACAATGCTCGATAAACGGCTTCACGCGGATAATCGCGTTGTGGCCCCAGTAGTGCGATTCGCCCAATTGCCAGAAGTGCAGGCCTGCGGTAAACAGCGGCCCATAGACGCGTGTCGCGAATTGCTGACAGCGCGCATAGAGCGTGTCCATGCCGGAGGCTTTCGGCGACGACTGGATGATCCCGGCGTTCGGGTTCGCTTCCATCAGACGCACCAGACCGGTCAGACAGTCGCCCGTCATCACGGAGTCGGCGTCCAGCACCACCATGTAGCTGTACTGGTTGCCCCAGCGGCGGCAGAAATCGTCGATATTGCCGCTTTTACGCTTCACGCGGCGGCGACGACGGCGATAGAAAATCTGCCCCTCGCCCTGCACTTCGGCAATCAGCTCCATCCAGGCTTTCTGCTCAGCGACGCAGATATCCGGATTGTAGCTGTCGCTCAGGATATAGACGTCAAAGTGCGCCTGCTGGCCGGTGGCTTTCACCGACTCCCAGGTCGCGCGCAGGCCCGCGAAGACGCGATCCACGTCTTCGTTACAGATAGGCATGATAAGCGCGGTGCGATGCTCAGGGTTTATCGGCTCATCCCCCACCGTCGAGGCGGAGATACTGTACTTATCTTTGCCGATAAGCAGTTGCAAGAAGCCCATCAGCGCCGTCCAGAAACCGGCGCTCACCCAACAGAACAGGATGGCGAACAGGATAAGGATGCCGCTTTGCAGCACATACGGCAGCAGTTGCATCAGCGACACCAGCCAGTCCTGGCCCATCATGTCCGCCGGGTTGATCAGCGCCCAACCCTGATACGGCAGAATGGTTTTCATATACCAGGTGGCGACGACGGTCTGAGACAACGTCAGCAACAGCAGGATGTAACGGCGGATGGTGCCGACCGTACGCCATTTCTGCTCCGCGGCGCGCTCTTCTTTTGTCAGCCCCGCCATGTAGCGCGGCAGCACTTCGCGACCGCGCAGACGGTCCCAGAAGCGCCCAATCGGGTTGGTGCGCCACGGGTCCGGGAACATAGAGGAACGCGTTGCCTTTGGCATTGCCTGGATCTGGGTGCGACCTTCATCGTCTTTGATCAGCTGATCGCCCTTGAGCGAGTCTGGCCAGCGCTGTTCCAGACGCGTTTTCACCGAGCCCAGCGGGGAGTCATCCTCGCGAGCCCAGACGCGTCCTTCAGCGTCCAGCGCCTGATGAAGGGCCTGCATGTCCGATGTCGGCAGCGCCGCTTTCTCAGCATCGGAAAGCGGCAGCAGGTCGATATACTCAGTAGACTTATTCATTGGCAGGTAGCTGATAGCTCCAGGTTTCACTCAGCGGCTGATCGCCATTCATCAAGGCAGCGCGCATTTCAGTGGTTTTCTTGGCGTCTTTGATTTTCACGCGCAGCGTCATACGCCAGCCTTTAGTCACTGGGTTGTAGCGCACGCTGTTTTCCACGATCTCGCCGTTATCGCCAATGCTCGCCTGCGCGGTCACCGGCGTGTTATCCGGCAGCTTTTGCATCTCGGCGCCGGTGTAATCCACCACAAACGCGATGGTGCCGTCCGGCTGACGGATCAGGTTGGACTGTTTCACGTCGCCGGTAGAGCGGCGCGTCTGCAGTACCCACGCGTTTTCCGGGGCGTGCAGTTTGTCTTCGTCGCGGCTAAAGGTGATGGTGTATTTAAAATTCATCTCCTTGCCCGGCTCCGGCAGCTGATCCGGCGTCCAGTAAGCCACGATGTTATCGTTGGTTTCGTCGTTGGTCGGAATTTCCACCAGCTCGATTTTACCTTTGCCCCACTGCCCTTGCGGGGTAACCCACGCGCTCGGACGCAGATCGTAGCGGTCGTCGATATCTTCAAAGCGGGAGAACTGGCGGCCGCGCTGCAGAAGACCAAAGCCCTGCGGGTTTTCGGTGGTGAACGCGCTGACGGCGAGGTGTTTCGGGTTATTCAGCGGGCGCCAGATCCACTCGCCATTACCGGCGTGCAGGGAGAGCCCGTTGGAGTCGTGCAGTTCCGGACGGTAGTTGGTGGCCGGCGACGGCTGGTTCGGCCCGAAGAGGAACATACTGGTCAGCGGCGCGACGCCCAGTTTGCCCACTTTATCGCGCAGGTAAACTTTCGACTGCACATCCACAACCGTATCGCGACCGGGGGTGATGATGAAGCGATAGGCGCCGGTTGCGCGTGGAGAATCCAGCAGCGCGAAAATTGTCAGGCGTTTGTCGGTCGGTTTCGGACGCTCAATCCAGAACTCGCGAAAGCGCGGGAACTCTTCGCCGGACGGTAACGCAGTGTCGATAGCCAGGCCGCGCGCGGAAAGTCCATAAACCTGGCCCTGGCCAATCACGCGGAAGTAGCTCGCGCCCAGCATGCTGACGATTTCGTCGTTTTTATCTTTATTGTTGATCGGGTAGAGCACTTTGAAACCGGCGAAGCCCAGGTCTTTGACGGTGTCTTTGTCGTGCTGCACATTGCCGAAATTAAAATAATCCGGGTTGTACTTAATTTTGCGAACGGTATTGGCCGTCACCTCGTTAAGGGCAACCGGCGTGTCGAAGTACATACCCTGATGGTAGAATTCAAGCTTGAACGGGGTTTTGATTTTGCTCCAGTAGGCTTTGTCGTGATTGAACTGGATCTGTTGGTAGTCCGCGTATTTCATGTCGCGGAAAACGGAGGGCAGGTTGCTTTTCGGCGCTTCATAGCTCTTGCCCGCTAAGGATTTCGCCTGTTTTGCGACGTCATCGATAGTGAAGGCCCAACCCGAAGTGGTATAAAGTGACAACATTACTGCTGCACCCAGCCAACCCATTTTCATCATCTGTGTTTTATGTTTCATATAACTAAGCACTTCCCCCTTTGTGTGCTTAAATCAATCCGATCCATTTTAATGGAAACTTGCGGTTTCCGACAACACAATCCCCGCTTTGTTCAGCACGTCGGCTCAGTGATTAAACAAATGAATGCGCGCCATTTTCGCTTTGCGAATTTGTCCTGGAGACTGCGTGTCGGCCTTCCTGTAGGGTGGGGGCCGAATCTAAAACAGAATCAGCCTGAGGGATAAGGCGAATAGTCCGAGATTTTATGGAGTGATATGACGACATCGACACAGAGAGAATTTTTTCTCGATTCCATACGCGCATGGTTGATGCTGCTTGGCATCCCGTTTCATATTTCGCTGATTTATTCCACGCATCAGTGGCACGTCAACAGCCTGACCCCGTCGGTGGGCCTGACGCTGTTCAACGATTTTATCCACGCTTTCCGCATGCAAGTTTTCTTTGTTATTTCAGGGTATTTCTCCTACATGCTATTCCTGCGCTACCCGCGCAAACGCTGGTGGAAGGTGCGCGTGGAGCGCGTCGGCATTCCGATGCTGACCGCCATTCCGCTGCTGACGCTGCCGCAATTTTTGATGCTGCAATATGTTAAAGGCCGCACGGAAACGTGGCAGACGCTTTCCGGCTATGAAAAATTCAACACGCTGGTATGGGAACTCACCTCGCATTTATGGTTTTTATTAGTGCTGGTGGTTTTCACGACGCTCGGTCTGCTGATATTTCAGTGGGTGAAAAACGCCCCGGAAGGGAAAAGCGCGGCGCTGGCGGAACGCCTGACATTAGGAAAACTCTCAGCGCTGTTTTTACTTTTCGGGGTCGCGTTTGCCGCACTCCGCCGTCTTATTTTTATCGTTTACGCGCCGATATTAAGCGACGGGCTGTTTAATTTTGTGGTGATGCAAACCCTCTTTTATTCGCCGTTCTTTATTCTCGGCGCGCTGGCGTTTAAACACGCCTCGCTGAAAAACCGCTTTACCACCTTCTCGCCAGGCTGCGCGCTGGGCGCGGCGGCGGCTTTTGTCGCCTATCTGCTGAACCAGCGTTATGGCAGCGGCGACGCCTGGATGTATGAAACCGACAACGTCATCAGCATGCTGATGGGGCTGTGGATGGTGAATGTGGTGTTCTCGCTGGGCCATCGCCTGCTGAATTTCAAATCGGCGCGCGTCACCTATTTCGTTAACGCCTCGCTGTTTATCTATCTGGTGCACCACCCGCTGACGCTGTTCTTCGGCGCGTATATTACGCCGCACATTCATTCAAACGCGCTGGGCTTTATCGCCGGACTGGTGTTTGTGATTGGAATTGCGGTGGTGTTGTATGAAGCGCATCTGCGCATTCCGCTGCTGCGGTTTCTCTTCTCAGGCAAACCGCAAAATAAAACCCCGTCGCCGGGAACCGCGACGGGGTGATCATGACACGCGCCGCAAGGCGCGTGTGTTCAGAGCATCCACTCAACCGGCAGACGGTACACCAGGCGCACCAGCAGGCGCTGCCAGAACCGCGTTTTCGGCTCCTTTTTCCAGATAATCTCCTGACCGTCTTTCTCTTCTATCCAGTTGATGCGCCCCCAGCGGTCGAGCCGTAGCGCCCAGGCTGCCTCGCGCCGCGTGCGCGTAAAACGCTTATGAATCGCGCCCGCCAGCGTTTCGCTTTCAATGACAAAACCCATTTCGGTATTGAGCATCGCCGAGCGCGGATCGAAATTAAACGAGCCGATAAACACCTGATTGTTATCCACGCTGAACGTTTTGGCATGCAGGCTGGAGCCAGAGTTCCCGGTCAGGCCGCGGTCGTGCGGCACGCGCCCGGCATCACGCGTCGGTTTCAGCTCGTACAGTTCCACGCCGTGACGCAGCAATTTTTTACGCCAGCGCGCGTAACCGGCGTGAACGACCGCGACGTCATTCGCCGCCAGCGAATTGGTCAGGATCGCAATTTTCACGCCTTTACGGCGCAGCGCCAGCAGCATCGCCACGCCGCCGCGGGTCGGGACAAAATAGGAGGAGATAATGTCGAACTGCGTTTTAGGCTCGCCGATGTGCGTCATCATGCGCTGCGGCAGGAGCGTATTTTTGCGCGCTCTCCCCTGCCCTTTGCGCGGATCGTCGCTTAACAGGCGGGTTTTGGCCCACACCAGCGGTAGCGTGCGGGTTTCGATATAGCTCGCAAACGGCGTGCTCTCCAGGCGCTCCAGGTAACGCTGCGCCACAGGATCGTCCTTCCAGTGCGGCGGCAACTGGACGCGGGCGTCGATTTCTTCCGCCTCAACATCCAGCACATTATCCAGCGTCGAGACTGACCGGCTGCGCCAGTAGCGCTCGAAATCCTGCGTGACATCCGCCACCACCGGGCCAATTGCCAGCACGTCGAGATCGGAGAACAGCGGCTGTTCGCCCGCGCCGAAATAGGCATCGCCGACGTTACGCCCGCCAATAATCGTCACTTCTCCATCCACCGTGAAACTTTTGTTATGCATCCGGCGGTTGAGCCTGGCGAAATCGGTGAGATAGCCCAGCGCGCGCAAAGTACGGAAAGAGAAAGGATTAAAGAGGCGAATTTCGATATTCGGATGGGCGTTCAGCAGCCGCAGCGTGCTGTCCATGCCCACCGTATTGTTATCATCCAGCAGAATACGCACCCGCACGCCGCGTCGCGCCGCCGCCAGCAGCGCGCCGAACAGCAGCCGCCCGGACATATCGTCTTCCCAGATATAGTACTGAACGTCGATAGTCTGCTCCGCCATCTCCGCCAGAAGATAGCGGGCGGCGAAGGCGTCGAGACTGTCATCGAGCGGATGTAAACCGCTGTGGTGAGGATGCTGGGCCGTGGTCGGCGCAATAGCGCGTCCGAGCCGGGTGTTATGCGCCCGGCTATTCGTCGTATTGTCCCAGTAACCGCTGGTAAAGCAGGAAGTTTTCTTCGTCATAGCAGACAAAGTATACCTGCTTCGGTTGCGGGCGCCTGGTGAGATAGTCTGAAACGGTCTCGAAGGCGATTTGCGCCGCCGCCGCTTTTGGATAACCGTAGATGCCGGTGCTGATGGCCGGGAACGCCACGCTGTTATAGCCATTGGCCGTCACCAGCTCCAGGCTGTTGCGATACGCATCCGCCAGCAGCTGCGGTTCGTTATCGTGCCCGCCGCGCCAGATGGGCCCCACGGTATGGATGACGGCTTTCGCTGCGAGATCGCCTGCTTCGGTGATCACCGCATGGCCTGGCTGACATTCGCCCTGCTGCTGGCGCACCACTTTACACGCGGCCAGCAACGAAGGGCCGGCGGCACGATGGATAGCGCCATCGACCCCACCGCCGCCCATCAGCGAAGGGTTGGCGGCGTTGACGATGACGTCGGTATCGATACGGGTGATATCACCCTGCACCACATTAATACGTCCGGACATACCTCTCTCCTGACAATTTTCTGTTCTCTAAAGTGTAGAACAGCACACCGGGAGATTACTGCCAAAACCAGCTTAGCGGTAGGTTAATGTCAGAATACCGAGCGTATGCGCGGGGTTAAGGTAATCGAGGCGGCTGTGCACCCATTCGGAATGGATTTCACGCACGCCTGACGCGCGCAGCGTAAGTGTCTGACGATGCACCTGATTGCCGCGCGCGCAGGACACCTCTATGCGCGCCGTCTGGTGTGTAACCGCGCAGCCCTCTTCGACAATCGCGCCATGAAAGGCAATCGTTCCGCCCGGCTGCGCGAAGCCAGGACCAGAGAAACCGACGAATGCTGCGGTAATGAGCGTAACGAAAAGCGGCTTATACATAGCGATGACTCCTGCAGAGGCGTTATTATTTTAACTTGCAATTAACATATAAATTACAAATTGACATAATTAAAGCCGATACCAAAGAAATTCATCGCCTGGTCAGCGCAAAAAAAATGGTCTTAAATCAGGGGACGGTCTTCAGGTGCGCACGGGGGGCGACCACTGCCCGGTAAAACTCGCCGTGCCGCTGTCGCTGACGGTGACACGCAGCGTGACGGTATCGTCAGCCGCGACGCTTAAGAAGAACGTAGACAGCGCGAGCGGTGCGTTCGGGGAGAGAGTCAACACTTTTCGCTGTTGAGTGACGACACTACCGGAGCTGCCCTGCCGGCGCAGCTCCATCTCAATACGACACAGACAAGCATGGGCCACGGTCACGACAGGCGTCACTTGCCAGCCCGCATCCTGAGGCTGCGCTTTAAACGCCACCTCTCCGCTTAACGCGGCGATCATGAGTAAATCGAGCATAGTGGATGCCCTCCTGATAAAGCAGGGCCGCGGCCCTGCCCCAGGATAATCAGTACTGAGAGGCGCTGGCGTGGTTGCCGTAGCCGGTCTGGGTCACATAGACCTGTGAACCGGACGCGGTCTGGTTGACCAGCGCGCCGTTCTGTACGCCGTTCTGGTTTACCGTCACGCCGGAGTCGTGACCATTCCATTGATCGATGGTGGAGTTGTTGGCGAAACCGTTCTGATTAAGCAGAATTTTGCTGTCGTCAGAACCCTGCCCGACATCCGCGCCATTCGCAGTGCCAAGCTGGTTAATTTCAGTGGTTGAGTTTTTAGCATCCGACTGCAGTGCGGTCGTATTGTTATTAACGCCTTGCTGATAGATTTTCAGCGTGGAGTTTTCAGCGGACTGATGGAAAGGAAATGCCATTGCGCTACCGGAAACAACCAGTGCGGCGATAACAGCGATTTTAATCAATTTCATGAGACAACCCCCATTGGAAAGATGTTAAAAACACGAAATGGCGTTAACGCTGAATGATGCGAACGGCCATCATTGACTGCCTTTGCACAACAACTGCGGTTTTTTGCGTCCCTGCCTGGATAATGCTCGCGCGGTTCCCGACTCCTTGTTGCGTCACCGAGGCGAGATTCCCATAGCCTTCCTGACTAATCGTTGCCTGATTCGCGGCGCCTGTTTGCATGACAGCAGCCACGTTGGCTTCGCCTTGCTGATCGATAGCGGCCTGATTGGCGATACCGTTCTGGACAATCGTGGCCTGTAATGTCGCTCCTTCCTGGCGTACCAGCGCGTTGTTCCGCGTCCCTTGCTGGCCTATGATTGCCGCCTGATTCAGCGAAGAGCGGCTTAATTCATTTACGGCGAAGTTATATTCAGCGCCAGCCATATCGGCGTTAACCGCAAACGCCGCTGATGACGCTAATAAAGAAACAAAACAACAGCTCAGCAATAATTTATTCATATTACTCCTGGCCCTTAAGGCTTAACTGATTAAACCTCACGCCATAAGCGCAGATGAATATCAGACCTCGGCCATTCATCACGCCACGACAAGCAGTATGTCTCGCGTTATTTATAAAATACCTCACCTGTTTTTCGTATTTTAAAAGCTGGACTGCGATGCAGGCATGATTCACTTATGCACAATCTGGCTAAGACGCTCTGGCATTATTAATAGTATTGCCATGCTATTTTTTTATTTTCTTCATTATTACCACTCCCTCACAGCTTTCTTATTACTGAGATCTACGCCTGGTTTCTTATTCAGACCGTGAGAGAGCGCTCTCGCTGTCCAGGCGCCGTAAACTCTGCGCGGGATGAAAAGAAAATTTCAAATAAAAACATTATAAATCAGTTAAATAATCAATCCCACGCCCTCATTAAACCTGTATAAAACCATTTGTGTTGCTACATCCATAGTTAACTACCCCTAAAGCATAAGTAATATTTAACAATTTATAGTTACATTTAGTTACTTTTTTAACACTTGCTTTAAACAGCCCAGTAGTTAGATTGGACTAATAAGAATTTTCTTGCTTTATTTCTCTCGCCAGCCCTGGCGGTGTGTAACATTTATTTTTTGGACTACCACATAACAATGCTTACCGATACGGAAGGCTGATGTCTTTGTTTCCTCAGCCGTGTGTAAATAAAACGGGGTTTCATCATGATTAATGAATTCCATGCGTTACATGGTCAGTCATTATTGTTGATCACCAAACCGTCTCTGCAGGCCAGTGCTTTATTGCAAAATTTTAAAAGCGCGCTCAGTCTGGAGGGGAAAATCCATAATATCCAACGCTCTCTGGAAGAGATAACAACAGGAACGCTTATTCTTTTAGATATGGCCGAAGCCGATAAAAAAAGCATGGCCTACTGGAAAGATAATCTCGGACGACGTCCACAGACAGCAAAAGTCATTCTGCTAAATGTGCAGGATGAATACCCTTTTCAGGAAATAGAAAAATGGCCGCATATTAGCGGCGTATTTTACGCGACAGATGACGAAAAGCGCGTGATTGAAGGGATGCAGTGCATCCTGCGGGGCGAGTGCTTTTTCAACCAGCGTCTGGCGAGCTACCTGATTACCCGCTCCGGATTTTATCATTTTCTGAACTGCGACGCCGTGCTGCTAACGCATCGCGAAAAAGAGATCCTCAATAAATTGCGCTTCGGCGCCTCCAATATGGAAATCGCACGCTCGCTGTTTATCAGTGAGAACACCGTCAAAACCCATCTCTATAACCTGTTTAAAAAACTGGCGGTAAAGAACCGTACGCAGGCAGTGACCTGGGCAAACCATCACATGAGGGGCTGACCCATGAAGCGCTGGCTCTTGTGTGGACTGGTTGCCACGCTCTGGAGCGCTGCATTGTGCGGACGTGCTGTCGAACCGGAGATTCCGGGCCTGGTGACTGACCATACGGTCTCTTCGGTCGGACACGATTTTTATCGCGATTTCGCCGAAAAATGGGATACCCCTTTTGACGGCACGCTCTCGGTGAATGAAAAGCCGAGCGCACGCTGGGGGAGCTGGATAACCCTCACGCTCGATCAGGATGTTATTTACCAGACCTTTTTATTCCCCTCCCGCAAAGGGGCGGATAACGCGGTCGAGCTTGCGATAGCCCAGGCCAACGAGGCGCTGAAACAGCGCCAGATAGATAAGGCATTACTCAGTACCGGTGATTTAACCGGCGATGAATTTTAATTCACTGAACGACGGAGGCTGCTATGCAGCGGACATTTGCTGTCATGACGTTACTGTTGCTGTCACACCCTGCTCTGGCCGGAAATATGACCTTCCAGTTTCGTAATCCCAGCTTCGGCGGAAACCCGAATAATGGCCCTTTTCTGCTGAACAGCGCGCAGGCGCAAAACTCATATAAAGACCCGTCTTATGACGATTATAAAATCGATACACCCTCCGCGCTTGATAATTTTACACAGGCGATTCAGTCACAGCTGCTGGGTGGCCTGTTAACCAATATCAATAAAGGTAAGCCGGGTCGTATGGTCACCAACGATTTTATCGTTGATATCTCTAATCGCGACGGTCAGCTTTATCTCAACGTGACCGATCGTAAAACCGGCAAAACCTCCACGATCCAGGTCTCTGGCCTGCAGTCCGGCTCGACCAATTTTTAACCGCTGTGATAACAGAAGGATGATGACAATGCAGCGCCTGATCGTTCTAATCGCCACAATACTGTTAAGCGGATGCCTGACCGCGCCACCGAAAGAGGCCGCAAGCCCTACCCTGATGCCACGCGGACAGAGCTATCAGGATCTGATTCATCTGCCGGAGCCGAAAGGGAGGCTTTACGTCTCGGTATATAATATTCAGGATGAAACCGGGCAGTTTAAACCCTACCCGGCCAGTAACTTCTCAACCGCAGTTCCCCAAAGCGCCACCGCCATGCTGGTGACGGCATTAAAAGATTCCCGCTGGTTTATTCCGCTGGAGCGTCAGGGTCTTCAGAATCTGCTCAATGAGCGAAAGATTATTCGCGCCTCGCAGGAAAACGGTACCGTGGGCGATAATAACCGCATGCCACTGCAGTCGTTAATGTCTGCCAATGTCATGATCGAAGGCTCGATTATCGGTTATGAAAGTAATGTGAAATCAGGCGGCGCGGGCGCGAAATATTTCGGTATCGGGGCGGACACGCAATATCAGCTCGATCAGGTCGCCGTCAATTTGCGCGTCGTGAATGTCAGTACCGGCGAGATTCTCTCCTCGGTAAATACCAGTAAAACCATTCTCTCTTATGAGGTGCAGGCGGGCGTCTTTCGCTTTATTGAATATCAGCGGCTGCTGGAGGGCGAGGTCGGGTATACCGCTAACGAACCCGTTATGCAGTGCCTGATGTCGGCCATTGAAACGGGCGTTATCTATTTAATTAACGATGGGATCACGCGCGGTTTGTGGGAGCTTAACGACCCAGGCGCGGTGAATAATCCGGTGCTGAAGAAATATCGCGGTCTCTCCGCACCCGCCGTCTGACTGGCAGATAAAAAACCCGCTTACGCGGGTTTTCTTTTATTACTCCGTAGCAGTGGTTTTCTCAGGCTCACAACGCCCGGCAAGCCACTGCCCGCTGCACTTCATCGCCACACCAAACAGTAGCCCCAGCAGCAGCGCAGGCAACACGCCCTTCCAGTCGCCCTGCCCGGCGAACGTCGCGCAGGCGCCGATAAATGTTCCCGGCACGAATCCAAGCAACGTCTGGCGCGCCTGAATGCACATCAGAAACGCCACCACGCCGGTCATGGCGTAGCTTAGCCAGGCGAGTTCCGGCGCTACGGCGCTTCCAGCGATGATGACCTGCGCCCACAGCACGCCGCTGCATAATGTAAACAGGATAGTCAGAAAACCGGTGACGCCGCCTTTTGGGCTGGCAAACCAGGCGGTACAGCCGAGAAAGCCCGCCCAGGAAGGCAGGCCCAGCGACACGGCGGCCCACGCCCAGAGGGCGGAGAGCAGGCCGGTCGTTAATGCGAGAGAAATGTGTCTGTTCATGGCGGCGTATCTTAACAAAACGCCGTCCAGGAAATGCGATCTGCCGCACGTCATATGAAATAACGTACAGTGAGTTACATTTTAAATGTGACAAATATCACATTTAATTTACTCTGCGTCGTTCTCTTCTTCCTCTTCCTGCAGCTCTTCCCACATCGCCTGAATGGCTTCGCGGGTGACCTGCGCCAGCGTGCGCCAGAACGGCGTGGCGGCATGCGCTTCCACTTTGCCGAGGAACGTTTCATACCAGGGGATCAGGAACTCGCCGAATAAAATCTCCTGCGCTTGCGCCTCATCTTCCGCAGACTGATCTTCAAGCCACGAGGCTGCCAGCAACAGCAGGCCGAAATGATCCGCTGGCGCCTCGCCGAGCGGCATGCCGCGCGTGGTTAAAAAGGCGCGCACCTCCTGATCGCTCCCTCCCTCTACCCACGCAGAGCGCAGGGGCGTCACGCGGGCGTCGTCCTCACCGAACAGCGCCTGGTAATCTGCCTGAACCTCATCCGGCTGCGCGCTTTTTTGCAGCCGCGCCAGCAGTTCATCCTGCTCCAGCGGCCAGTTTTGCGCGAGCTTACCCTCACGGATAAGGCTGTAGATCGGCGCCACCACCGGGTCCTGCGGCGCGCGGTACCAGAGGGAGCCCAGCAGGCGGCAAATTATTGAAAACTCATTCATTAACAGATTCCATTTCAGGCAAAATTAAAGGGCGGCGAATTCAGCTATCGGCGTCATGCCGCGGGTTTCAAGGAAATCAAGCAGGCGACGCGGCGTCACGTTCAGGATGCGATCTTCGGGGAAATCGACGTCATCCAGCACCTTGCGGCACTCATGGAAATCGCCGAGCGTAAAGGCGGTGTGAGAATCAGACCCCAGCGCTACCCAGCCGCCTGCATCGCGTACGGCCGCGGCAATCGCTTTGCAGTTCGGTCCGCTGCCCTTGCGGGAATGGGTAAACGAGGAGTTGTTAATTTCAAGCGCAACCTGATATTTCGCGGCGGCGGCGGCAATAGCCGGAATGTCGACGGGATATTTCGGGTTGCCAGGGTGGCTGATAATGTGCACCGTGCCGCTCGCCATCGCCGCGATCATCGCTTCCGTATTGGCGTCTTTATCCTGCGGCGCGAATACCGGCTCGTGGAAGCCTGCGACGATAAGATCGAGCGAATCGAGCATCGGGCCGGTGCAGTCGATTTCACCCTCGCGGTTTTTAATATTCGCTTCGATACCACGCAGAATACCGACGCCATCCACCACTCGCGGCCAGATGCGCATATTAATAAAATGCCAGTGATGCGGCGCATCCGCCATGTCCGGGCCGTGATCGGTGATAGCCAGAAGGCGGACGCCTTTTTGTTTCGCCGCGGCGATGTAATCATGCAGGTTGCTGTAGGCATGGGTGCTGGCGACAGTGTGCATATGCAGGTCAACGGGATACATGGCGCTCTCCTCTGTGATTTTGTGCAAGGATAACAGGTATCCCCGGCGATTTTTAGCCGAATCGCCGGGCGGCGCGCTTAGTAGCCGCGCGCCACGTCCACCTGATTCGGCGGCATGTCGCCGCGCTCGATACGCGTAATACTCTGTGCGATAAACGCGGCCGCCTCTTCCGGGCGGGTAACGGCCGCCACGTGCGGCGTAATGCGCACACCCGGATGCCGCCATAGCGGACTCTCTTGCGCCAGCGGCTCATGATGAAAAACATCCAGCATCGCGCCCTTCACTTTTCCGCACTCCAGCGCGGCCAGCAGATCTTCTTCCACCAGATGAACGCCGCGCGCCAGGTTCAGGACATAAGCGTTATCCGCAAGCGCTGCGAGCAACCGGGCGTTCATGATGCCCACCGTTTCCGGCGTATTGGGCAGAAGGTTGATCAGTACCCGCGTGCCGTGCAGAAACGCAGGTAATTCATCCGGGCCGGCGAAGCTTTCAATGCCTGCCAGCGTTTTGCGGCTGCGGCTCCAGCAGCGCACCGGAAAGCCCAGACAACTCAGGCTCTGCGCCACCTGGCCGCCGAGCACGCCCGCCCCCAGCACGCCGACAGTGAAATCCGCATGACGATACTCTTCCAGCGGCTCCCAGCGCGCTTCACGCTGTAGCGCGGCGTAATCATCGAAACGACGAAACCAGTGCAATACCTGGCTTATGGCGTACTCCTGCATCTGCGCGGCCATGCCGGTATCCTCCATGCGATACAGCGGCACGCCGGGCGGCAGCAGATCCGGATGCTCGTTCAGGCGGCTTAAGAGCGAATCCACACCCGCGCCGAGCGCGAAAATCGCTTTCAGGTTCAAGCGCCCGCGCAGCATTTCATACGGCGGATGCCAGACCAGCGCGTAATCCGCGGCGGCGTTATCGCCAGGCAGCCAGGCGCGAAGACGCGCATGCGGCAGATGACGTTGCAGTAAAGGGGCCCACCCGGCGATATCAAAAGAGGGATGGTAAAAGAGGATCTCCACGGCGCTTCTCCTGACAGGTTAATGGTAGTAACCATAACAAAATCAGCCGCCTTTGGGGGTGGCGGCGACAGGAAAAGCAGGCAATGTCAGCGAATATTCACTGTTATCGATGCCGAGCCGGAAAACTCGCCGTTTTGCGGCGCCTTGCCGCTGAGGTTCACCGGCGCCGTCAGGATATTCACCTCGCCGGTACGCCGGGAGATATCGGCTGACGTATCCAGCGGCATCGGCACCTCGCCGGTATTGATGGGGATCACCTGCTCGCTGGCGTTTTTCAGCAGCACGCCGACATCGGCATTACTGGTGGCGAGCGCCTCCGGCATACCGTTCGCTGGCGCACCAGAAAACGTCATGGTTAAGACGACCCCATCGCTGATATTTTTGCAAACATACGCAATAGCCGTTTTTTTATCCACGAACCCGTCAGGCTTATGGCCACGGGTCGTGAAATTGCTGGCAAAAATGGTACCGAAATCAACGGAGATAACCTCGCCCGCGTTGATTTCACAGCTTTGCGGTACGGTAATAGTGCCCTGCAGAAAAATCTTCGCCATCGGTTCGCTGGAATACTGCCCCGGCCTGACGGTGCCATAGATAGCCGCCACCGCCATTTGCGGAATGACGATTTGCCCCATAAAAGGCTTACTGATGCGAAACATAAGCGAGCCGCTCTGCCCCGTCGTAAAGCTATTCAGCGAACAGCCATTATTTTTTTTATTCCAGATATCGGTAAACGGCACTGTCACATCGCCCACGTTGGCAATGTTAATCGCGGCTTCCAGATCGATATTGTCATTCACCCGGATAAAATACCCACTCCCGTACTGGATTGATGGCGCCAGATACTCACTTTTATAATTCACGCCAGGATGCGGATCTTTGTTGAGATCGCTGTCATCGCAGTCGCAATGCGCGCTGTAGCTTTCCGAGGAACCAAACCGTTCAGTAAAGGTTTTACCGCTCTGATTAACATCAGGATTGGTTACCGTCATACTCGCATCGACATTAAATATTTTCGGCCCGCCGGTCGTATTACAGAACCCCGTTGCCGCCCGTGAAAAAGACGTGATAACGGCGAGGCAGACCAGCAGCACGCATAACATGACTCTAAACATATTTTGTTCTCTTATTATCGGCATATAGCGGTCAGAGGGCGCAAATCGCCCTCGTCTGGCCCCGCTTCGGGTAGAACGATGGACGCCTGACAGCGCTGTCCGGCATGGTTCCCCCACTTCACCTGCACCACGCCGTTCTCTTTGACGCCAGACAGATACGCCACACCGCCTTCATCGACGATGCTTTCATAACCGTCAATGCCATCCAGCGTCACCAACGCGCCAAACGGCACCGGCTCGCCACTGGTCTGCCGCAGGGTCAACAGCAGGCGGAGCCCTTCGCGTGCATCAAAACGCGCATACACCAGCGCGCCTTTATTAGGGATGAGCGTCAGGTGCGTATTCTGCGCGTCCACGCCGGAGGGCATGGTGGTGGTATCCAGCGTCAGCTCGTTTCTTTCATAAGGCGAGAGCCAGGGAATAACGGCATAGCCCAGCCAGTCCGTCGAAACGCCAGCCTGGTTTTTAAAGCGGATATCGCTGGCCCCGTTGGCATCCACCAGCGCGAAGGCATCGCCGAGCGGCTGTGACAGCGTGACGCCATGCGGGTGCATTACCAGCGCGCCAGACGCGCCATAACTCCACTGCTGCGAATCATCAGAGTGGTAATAGCCGAGGCTCAGGTTAGCGAAGCGTGATTTATAATTAAGATCGGCGCTGCTGTCGGCGGTGTCATCGCCGCTCTGCCCCGCCTGGTTATAGCTCTGCTGAAGTGAATAGCTGAGCCTGCCGTCATCCATTAGCGTGCCGCTAAGACCACTCTGGTAACGCGTATCGCCATCCTGATTCTGGCTGACGTTAAAGGTCGCCCAGCTGCTAGCCAGCCAGCGGCTAAGCGGCACGCTGACGCCGAGCGCAATTTGTCGGTCGGTTTGAGCGTCTGTTTTATTCCACGCCGAAGAGAGCGTCCAGGTCACGCCTGCCGTTGAAAACGCGAAGCCCACCGAGAGATTCTGCTCTTTGTCCGTGCGGTTCCAGAAATCACGCTGATAGCCGTTGAGATAAAACGACCCGATATCGTTAAGCGTCTGGTTAATACTGATCTGCAACTGGCTGCGCTGCTGGTAATAACCGCTGTAGCGATCGTCGTACCAGGCCTCGTCGTGATTCGCCTCGTCAAAAGCGAAATAGCCGCTGGTGGAGTAGCGATAACCCGCAAGCGTAATAGCGGTATCCGTCAGTTCAATATTTTTGGAATACTGAAAACGATAGGACTGGCCTGATGACGTGGTGTTATTTTGCAGGTGACTGCGCGCATGGGTCACATCAAGCGAGACCGAGCCCCATTCATCCAGCCCGACGCCAACCCCCAGCGCCGCGGCCTGATAAGTGTCTGCACCCATTGCGCCGCCATACAGCGTCAGCTGATTGTTCAAACCGTAAATCAGCGTTCCCTGCGCAAACGCGGGCGTGGCATCCTGCGAACTGTTCGGATCGTACTCGCCCGCCGTCAGGCTATATTTTATCTGCCCTGGCCGCTGCATAATCGGCACGGCGGAAAACGGCTGGATGAACCGCCGCTCTTTGCCGTCCGCTTCTTTTATCGTCACCTCCAGATCGCCGCTATGCGACGTGGGGTAAAGATCGTTGATTTCAAACGCGCCCGGCGCGACGGTGTCCTGAAAAATGATGTAGCCGTTCTGGCGCACCGTGACTTCCGCATTTGAATTCGCGATGCCGCGAATCACCGGCGCGAACCCGCGCAGGCTGTCGGGCAGCATGTTATCGTCGGTGGCGAGCTGCGCGCCTTTAAATTTCACGCTGTCAAAAATCATCGACGGGGAATAGCTCTCGCCGAGCGTCAGCTGCGAGCGCCAGGGTTTAATATCCCGTTGCAGAAAGGTGTAGATGGAATCCCAGTGCGCCTCGTCGTCGCTTTTACTCCATGTGGAATAGTTACGCACCCGCCACGGGCCAAGATTCAGCCCGTTCTGGAGGTTAAGGTATTGCGAGGTATCGCCGTTCCCCACGTCGCTTTGCGAGTGCGCGCCGTTAAAGGTGTAGTTGCTAAACAGCGCCGGAATGCCGTCGTCCCAGAACTGCGGGTCGACATAGCCGCGAGCGGTACGGCGGAGCGCCGCCTGCGGGATGCTTACCTCCAGCGCCATCCGATGGGTATTAAGCCGTATTGATGCCGCCGGGATCAGCGCGCCAATATCCTCAATGGGCGCAAGCGGAGCCAGTGCCGCGAGCGCCGGATAGGCGTCAGTTTTTACGTTGAGTTCCTCCAGCAGCGCGGGCGTAATGACCGGATGGGTCTCCCCTTGCGCATTCACTGTCAGCGGAATCGTTCGGGTAAACATTTCACTGCCGTTAAGCCGGATGCGCAGCGGGTAGTTGCCCGCTGGCAGCTGATTTTGCGTACTAAAAATCGATAAATCTGCGCCCCGCTCCCCGGGATCGCCCTGCTCCATTAGCATCGGGTCAAACCAGACTTTCTCCTGCGCACAGACGCCAGCGCCGCCAACGAGAGCGTATGCCAGCACGGCGATAGTGAGACGACAAATGCCGCTTTCCGGGCCGTCATTAAAAAGGTTGGCAGTATTCTTCACGGCGCATTCCTTGCTGTACGGCTCACAGAGTGCGAGTCTCAGGTTTCGTAACACCGCCATAGTCGTTAATGACGCGCCAGCTCACCACCCGCCCGGTTTCCTTTGTTGGCAGCGCAAAGCGCTGGCTGGCGAACGGCGCCAGCATGTCGGCGCTCTGAATGCGGGTCGCGCCAACCTTCAGGCTGTCAAACACCATGTAGAATGGCGTCGGGTTTTCGGCCAGCAGATGGCCCTCGGCGAGATGAAACTTGAGCTGTTGGTAGGCCGTTTGCGCGTCGACCACCAGCGCCTGCGGACGGTAAAACAGTTTGATGCGGGTTTTGACCACCAGCTTAAGGGTATTGACCGCCTCCGGCGATGACGGTGGAATGGCGCGGATATTCAGATAAAACAGTGATTCGCGATCCTCCGGCAAGCTGCCGGTTTTCGCGATACGTAATTCATGGTCTTCTTCAGATTCAATACGGAACAGTGGCGGCGTGACCATAAAAGGACCGCGTGTTTTACCGTCGCCGTTATCTACCCAGGATTGCAATAAAAACGGGCTGGCAGCGCTGTTATTTTTAATGCTCAGCGCCGCTTCTTTTTTATTGCCTTCATAAATGACACGGGTGCCCCCACCACAATACCGCCAGCGGTCGCGTTATTCACCAATAAGATCAGGAGTAAAAAAATATTCGCCCTGAGAATGTATTTTCTCGTCGCACGCATAGTCAACCCATGTCGAAAGAGGAACAATAAACCGTCAACTCGCGTTAACGGCTTATTGATACGTTAAACGAATCAGTAATTAACGATAATCAAAGGTTATATCTGTCGTTCCGTTGGCTGCGCCTGCGGCAACCGTGGTGCTCGTGGAGACATAATAAGCAATGAGATTAAGATCCATCGTCGCATCGGTGATTTCGAATTTACGCTGTGAGAACTGATTCATAGGAATAAGCGTTCCCTCATCATCTGTAATCGCAATCGCCACGCCGGTCGCGCCCCCATCCGCCACCTTCAGGTAATCCTTATTCACCGTATCAGCATCGCCAGTCAGATAGATGCTAAAGTGCGGGTTTTCGCCCTCTTCTACTACCGGGCAATTTTTCAGTTTGATATTCACCGGGATCGGTGGCGTCTTTACGCCCACGGTCGTGTTGAATTGCTTAACCGAATAGACACCCATATCAACATCCAGCACTTTATCGTCATCATCAATTTCACATGCCTGATCGGTAATTTTACCTGTGAAATTAATTTTCCCGTCTGCTGCCAGTACTGAAGCCGCATTTATCGCCAGGGCACCAGCGAGCATCATCAAACAGAGACGTCTTTTCATATCTTCTCCATCATTGTTTATCCCAAACCATATGTTTAATAAATAAATTCCTGCCACAGTGTAAAGCCAGCGCATATTATCCCGAGCCCAACTAGCTGACAATTCCTGAAATGAATTTTTATTTGATTCCTCCAGCTAGATAGCAAAACCGAATTGATGCGTGTTACATCCATTCATTCAATATACAGATATGTTGGCTCAATAATATCTTAAGAGTGAGCATTTTCAGCACAGATATATACATACTTATAAAGGCATTGATATTTATGTTTTGTAATTATGTGGATTTAATTAATAGGGTTTGCATTATCATGCGGATGAGTACTCTCTCCGGTTTGATTGCGGCGCATATAACGAAGCGCGTGTAGATGGCTCAGATTCATCAACGGCATTTGTTTGCTCATATTACGGACTTGCCATGCGGGAAATGAGTGGTTGTTTTAAACGCATTTTGTATGAAGTTTGTTTAAACGCGTCAGAAAGCGCTAAATTTCCGTTGACGGCTATGGGCCTTTCCCCTACATTAGCGCCCGTCCCGACACGTCGGGAAGACAATATGGTGAGGTGTCCGAGTGGCTGAAGGAGCACGCCTGGAAAGTGTGTATACGGTAACGTATCGAGGGTTCGAATCCCTCCCTCACCGCCATATTCAAAGAAAGAGCCTGTACGCAAGTACGGGCTCTTTTGCTTTTATATCTCGCCGACCCGGGAGGGATGAGAAGCCTCGACCAGGGTTCGACCACTGGCGCAGCCAGTGGGGCAGTCTGCGAGCCCTGCGAGCTGACTGCCCGCAGGGTGAGGCCCAACGGGCCGAATCAATCCCTCCCTCACCGCCATATTCAAAGAAAGAGCCTGTACGCAAGTACGGGCTCTTTTGCTTTTATATCTCGCCGACCCGGGAGGGATGAGAAGCCTCGACCAGGGTTCGACCACTGGCGCAGCCAGTGGGACAGTCTGCGAGCCCTGCGAGCTGACTGCCCGCAGGGTGAGGCCCAACGGGCCGAATCAATCCCTCCCTCACCGCCATATTCAAAGAAAGAGCCTGTACGCAAGTACGGGCTCTTTTGCTTTTATATCGCGCCAGGAAAACGGCAGGTGCGCTGCGCTTACCTGCCCTACAAAACCTTCCGTAGGGTGGGTAAGCGCCAACGCACCTGCCCTTCGCCGAAAAACGGCAGGTGCGCTCCGCTTACCTGCCCTATAAAACCTTCCGTAGGGTGGGTAAGCGCAGCGCACCCACCATTACATCCGGTTACCGCCGTGCGCCCGTCGTCGTCACCGGCTCGGCGACGCGCTCCATCGCGATCGGGATACTTTTATAAGCCGGGATACCGCTCTGCGTATCGTGGCTGTCCAGCGGCACCAGCACGTTCGCCTCCGGGTAATAGGCGCCTACCGAGCCGGGCGCCATATCGATAACCACCACGGTCAGGTTATTGAGCCGTCGCGAGGTCGGCTTGCCGTCCGGATCGAGCGCGGTCACGTTGACCTGATCCCCCACGCGCAGCTCGCGTTTTTCTGCCTCATCGGGGTTGATAAACAACACGTCCCGCCGCCCGGTCACGCCGC
The DNA here is from genome assembly GCF_041222865.1 of Cronobacter turicensis. Lineage (NCBI taxonomy): Bacteria > Pseudomonadati > Pseudomonadota > Gammaproteobacteria > Enterobacterales > Enterobacteriaceae > Cronobacter > Cronobacter turicensis. The sequence goes on from NZ_CP165997.1 coordinate 2,663,839, forward strand.
GGTAACGGTCATTCAGCCCATACAGCGTCGTATTGTACTGATCGTGGCTGCGAAGCGTCGTCAGCACCAGATCGTGACACTTCAGCGACCGCGGATCCTCATTAATCCCCTGCATCACCTTAAACTGCGCCTTGCCGGATGGCGTATTCCAGACGCGCTCCGAGGCCGCATTGCGCAGACGAAAACCGCCTGGCTGCTTCACCCGCTCATTAAAATTCTCAAACGCCGGGAACACTGCCTCGATGGCGTCGCGGATAAAGCTGTAGTCGCCGATCATTTTGTCCCAGTTCACCACCGTATCCGGCAGCGTCGCTTTGGCAAGCCCCGCCACGATAGCGGGCTCAGAACGCAGATGCGGCGACGCCGGTTGCAGCATGCCGCGCGAGGCATGCACCATCGACATTGAATCCTCAACGGTAATGCTCTGTTCGCCCGACGCCTGCACGTCCGTTTCCGTGCGGCCCAGCACCGGCAGAATATAGTTGTGCTTGCCGAGCAACAGGTGCGAACGGTTAAGCTTGGTCGCCATATGCACGACTAAATCGAGATTGCGCATCGCCGGGAACGTGACCTGGGGATCGGAAATCGCTTCGGCCAGATTACCGCCCAGGCACAGCAGCGCTTTGGCCTTGCCGTCGCGCATTGCCTGAATCGCGGCGACGGCGCCATGACCATGCTTCTGCGGCGGTTTAAAGCCAAAAACACGCTCAATACCATCAAGCAGCGACTGCGGGGGGATCTCCGTGATGCCCACCGTACGATCGCCCTGCACGTTGGAATGCCCACGCAGCGGGCAAATGCCTGCGCCTTTTTTGCCGATATTGCCGCGCAGCAGCAGCAGGTTGGCAAGCTGTTGTACATTCTGCGTGCCGTACTGGTGCTGCGTGATCCCCATGCCGTAACAGATAATCGTCCGTTCGGCCTTCGCATACAGGCGCGCGATATTCTGAATCTCTTTGCGCTCCATACCGGAAACTTTCAGGATGTGATCCCAGTCGGTCGCGTCGAGATCCGCCTTCAGCGCCTCAAACCCTTCGGTATGCTCACGAATAAACGCCTCGTCGATAACGCCCGGCTCGCCGTTCGCCAGCGCCTCGTCATGCATCGAAAGCAATATTTTCATCACGCCTTTCAGCATCGCGGCATCACCGCCGACCCGCACCTTATAATAGGTCGACGCCAGTTCCGTAGAGCTTAATGACAGCATCTCTATGGGGCTTTGCGGCGAGGTAAAGCGCTCCAGACCACGTTCGCGCAGCGGGTTAATGGCGACAATAGTCGCGCCGCGCTTCGAAACTTCACGCAGCGTGCCGAGCATACGCGGGTGGTTGGTGCCGGGATTGTGGCCGATGCACAGCACCAGGTCGCAGTGGTCGAAATCGTCCAGCTCCACCGTGCCTTTGCCGACGCCGATAGACTCCGGCAGCCCGACGCTGGTGGGCTCGTGGCACATGTTTGAACAGTCCGGGAAGTTGTTGGTGCCGTATTCGCGGGCGAAAAGCTGCCACAGGAACGCCGCTTCGTTAGAGGCGCGTCCCGAGGTGTAAAACTCGACGCTGTCCGGATCGTCGTAGCTGCGCAGAAGCTCGCCAATCTCCTGAAAAGCCGTTTCCCATTCAATGGGCTGATACGTATCGCTCGCGGGATCATATTTCATCGGGTGCGTCAGGCGCCCCTCGCCTTCCAGTTCGAACGCATTGCGCTCCCATAGTTCGCTGACGGTATGCGCCGCGAAGAATTCCGGCGTGGTGCGCTTGCTGGTAGCCTCCCAGGAGACGGCTTTCGCGCCGTTTTCACAAAACTCAAACGACGAGGCGTGCTGCGGGTCGGGCCAGGCGCAGCCGGGGCAGTCAAACCCCTGCGGCTGGTTAACTTTGAACAGGGCAATCACGTCCTGCTTCACCGACATCTGGCCGCGTATGGCATCGGCGACAGCCTTGAGTGCGCCCCAGCCGCCCGCCGATCCGCCATAAGGCGCGATGCCGATAGTACGATTTCGCTCTTTCATAGTGCTCCACTTTTTCTGTCTCATTGTTGTGGTTTAAGCCTGGTACAGAAAACCGGATAAGCGAAGCGGCAGCGAGGTTATCGGGTGGCGTAACAGGCCCTGATGGCGGGTTTTGCAGGCGAAAACGCCATTTCGTTTAACCCTTAACCGAACGATAAGGAAAGAAAAAAATCTGCTTGACCGTTTTCATGCAGATCCCTATAGTAGCGCCCCGTTGCCCCGCTACGCGTGGCAGCAAGACAATATGGTGAGGTGTCCGAGTGGCTGAAGGAGCACGCCTGGAAAGTGTGTATACGGCAACGTATCGAGGGTTCGAATCCCTCCCTCACCGCCATATTCAAAGAAAGAGCCTGTACGCAAGTACGGGCTTTTTTGCTTTTATATCTCGCCGACCCGGGAGGGATGAAAAGCCTCGACCAGGGTTCGACCACTGGCGCAGCCAGTGGGACAGTCTGCGAGCCCTGCGAGCTGACTGCCCGCAGGGTGAGGCCCAACGGGCCGAATCAATCCCTCCCTCACCGCCATATTCAAAGAAAGAGCCTGTACGCAAGTACGGGCTTTTTTGTTTTATATCTCGTCAGGAAAACGGCAGGTGCGCTCCGCTTACCTGCCCTACAACACCTTCCGTAGGGTGGGTAAGCGCAGCGCACCCACCAACCGTGTGCCAGGAACCTGCCGTAGGGTGGGTAAGCGCAAGCGCACCCACCTTCCGCGTGCCAGGAACCTTCCGTAGGGTGGGTAAGCGCAAGCGCACCCACCTTCCAGTCGCAAAGAAAACGCAAAAGGTAAAAACAAAAAAAGCCCAACATCCGTTGGGCTTTTTCGTTGATGTGAAAGGCGGGCTTAATCGTAAGCGTTAAGCGTCCGCTGGCACAGCGCGGAACGCACGCAATCGGCTTTGCCGAACCGCACGATGCCAATCATCTCATCTTCCTCAAAACGCGCCAGCGCATCGCTCAGGCCAGACTGTACGCCTGCCGGCAAATCGCACTGGGTGATGTCGCCGTTGACTATCACGGTCACGTTCTCCCCGAGGCGGGTTAAAAACATTTTCATCTGCGCGGCTGTCACGTTCTGGGCCTCGTCCAGAATCACGACGGCATTTTCAAAGGTACGTCCACGCATATAGGCGAACGGCGCAATTTCAACTTTGCCGATTTCCGGGCGCAGGCAATATTGCATGAAGGAAGCGCCGAGGCGGCGCACCAGCACGTCATACACCGGGCGGAAATACGGGGCGAACTTCTCAGAGATATCGCCGGGCAGGAAGCCGAGATCTTCATCGGCCTGCAGGACCGGGCGGGTGACAATTATCCTGTCGACATCCTTATGAATCAGGGCCTCAGCGGCTTTCGCCGCGCTGATAAACGTTTTGCCGCATCCGGCTTCGCCGGTGGCGAATATCAGCTGTTTGCTCTCAATAGCCTCAAGATAATGCGCCTGAGCGTCGGTACGAGCGGCAATCGGCGCATTATCGCGGCTGTCCCGCGCCATGCCGATTGCTTCAACGCCACTCATTTGCACAAGCGTGGTGACCGATTCCTCTTCACGCTGCCGGTGGCTGCGTGAATCTCGTCTGAGAACGCGTCTGGCTTCACGACGAGCTTTGATCACTGCTTTCTGTCTTCCCATGGATGGCACCTTGTTAAGTTGGTTTACATGAGCCGCGTCCTGCTGGTGGACGCGATTATGCGCACAAACATTTGAGGTTTGGCTTCCTTTTAAGCCATGAATTGCCGGTCGAAAAGACGCGGTAGTACGGCTACGCGCACCGCTTACCGCATCGTCTGGAACAGGGGGAGAAGCCTGGAACAAGTTTGAGGGGGTGGAGATAACGCTGCCGGAGGAGGGTCCTCCGCGCCGGGTGGTGCGGGTTGCTTTCCTTTTAAGTCCAGTTCTGGACGCTACCATTCGCGATCTCCGTCGTGCTACTGCTGTCACAGTGGGGAACTACCGCTAACACGTTAAGTACAACAAAAATTATCATATTTGCAACATAATATTTACTAAAAGATAACTTTTGTTTTCTGTCTTCTGATGCCTCTTTTATGACAGAGAAATATTACAGAAATGTATCAACAGAATAGCCGCACGGAAACGCGCCGCCACGGCAGTGCGAAAATTGTTAGTAAATGAAACATAAAAAAACCCCGCCGTCGCGGCGGGGTTTTATCAGGCTTTCAGCAGGCCGTCGGCCAGGAAGCGGGATTTATCCGCCACGCCCGGCAGCACAAAGAAATAGCCGCCGCCGATGGGCTTCACATACTCCTCCAGCGCTTCGCCGTTAAGTCGCTTTTGCACCGTCAGGAATCCTTTTTCGAGATCGTGCTGGTAGCAGACAAACAGCAGGCCCATATCGAGCTGGCCGGAATTGGTCACGCCGAGCGAGTAACTGTAGCCGCGGCGCACCATCAGGCTGGACTGCGTTTCAGGCGTGCGCGGGTTCGCCAGCCGGATGTGGCTGTCAAGCGCAATCACGTTGCCTTCGGGATCCTTGCTGTAGTCCGGCACGTCGTGCTCATGCTGCATGCCAAGCGGCGCGCCGGTCTGCTTGTCGCGCCCGAAAATCGTCTGCTGCTCTTTGAGCGGCGTGCGGTCCCAGAACTCCACATGAAACTGAATAATGCGCACGGCCTGATAGCTGCCGCCCACCGCCCACGCGGGCTCTCCCTGCTCCGGCGTCACCCACACCACATTGTCCATTAACGGCGCGTTGCGGGTATCCGGGTTCGCGGTGCCGTCTTTAAAGCCGAGCAGGTTAACCGGCGTCTCTTTGCCGCGGCTGCGCGCCGCGTGATCGGAGATAAACCCTTCACGCTTCCAGCGCACGCTCAGCAGATCCGGTGTGTGCTTTATCACGTCGCGCAGCGCATGGATAACGGTATCCTGGGTATTGGCGCAGATTTGCAGCAGCAGATCGCCGTGACACAGCGCCGCATCCAGCGAATCGTTCGGAAACCGCGCCATCTTTTGCAGCTTTTTCGGCATCTGCGACGCAAGACCATAGCGATCGTCAAAAAGAGAACGCCCCAGCGACACGGTGATCGTCAGGTTATCCGGCGCAATCACCGGCCCCAGAATGCCGGAATCCATCGGCGGCAGACGCGGGTTCGCCGTTTGCGGCGCCGGGCCGCCTGCGGTTAAAAACGCGATGCGGTCAGTCAGCAGACGGAACAGACGTTCGAGATCCGCCTTATCGCCCGCCAGCACATCGAAAGCCACCAGCATCATTGACGCCTGTTGCGGCGTCAGCACGCCCGCCTGATGCTCGCCGTAAAACGGCTGCGTCTCCTGACGCGCATCCGGCGAGAGCGTGCCGGGCGCGCTTTCAGCTTGCGCGCCATGCGCCACCGGACAACCGCCGGTGACCGCGAGCGCGCCGGTCAGCGCGCCAAGTCCTTTCAGCAGACGGCGGCGCGCCGGTTGCGGCACGCCGTGATTATCATATTCTTGCATCACGCTTAGTCCAGTCCGAGCACGCCGCGCAGTAATGAGAGATCTTCAGCAAGCGACGTGATCGGCCCTTTCAGCGCGTTGCGGTCAGCGTCGGTCAGCTTGTCGTAGGTCTCAAAACCGTCTTTGGTGCGGTACTTCGCAAGGATCGCATCCACTTTTTTGAAGTTCGCGTCCACTTTCGCGAGCAGCGGCGCGTTCTCTTTTTGCAGCTGCGGACGCAGCAGGTTGACGATTTTCTGCGCGCCATCGATGTTGGCCTGGAAATCCCACAGGTCGGTGTGGCTGTAGCGATCTTCTTCGCCGCTGATTTTGCTGGCCGCGACTTCTTCGATAAGGCCCGCCGCGCCGCCCACGACTTTACCCGGCGGGAACGCGAGTTCGCTGATGCGTTTTTGCAGCTCCAGCACGTCGCTGTTGAGCTTGTCGGCATACTGATCCATGCCTTTGACGCTGTTATCGCCAAACAGCGCTTTTTCCAGGCGGTGGAAGCCGGTGAATTTCGGGTCGGCCGCTTTCTGTTCGTAATCGTCTTCACGGGCGTCGATGCTGCCGTCGAGATCGGAGAACAGCTCGGCGATAGGCTCAATACGCTCATAATGCTGGCGCGTCGGCGCATAGAGAGATTTCGCTTTGGCGATATCGCCCGCTTTTACGGCATCGGTAAAGGCTTTGGTGCCGGAGACCAGCGCGGCGGTTTCTGCGCTCACCCAGGTTTTATACTCAGTCACGGCGCCTTCCAGCGACATCAGCTCGCTCTTCGCCGCGGCTTTTTCACCGCCAACGGCCTTGACGATAAGCTTGCCTTTCGGGTTGCTCAGCAGGCCGCAGGTCATCTCATATTCGCCTGGCTCAAGGTTAGCGGTCATTTTCTGGCTAAAGCCCGGCGCGATGTTTTCGCGCTCTTCAACGACCATCACGCCTTTAAGGATTTCCCACTCCAGCGCCTTCTGGCTGTGGTTCAGGATGATGAACTGGGTTTTACCGGCATTTACCGTGAGCGTCATCGGCTCGCACTGTTTGTCGTTTACGGTAACTTTCACCTGCGGAATATCCGCGGCCTGTGCGGCAAACGCGGAACTGATAAGCGCCAGCAGCGTCACGGAAAGCGCGCTACGGCGAAGTTGTTTCGTCATGACCATCCCTCTAAAAGTATGTTGTAACTAAGCCGCGCACGGGCGCGGCAAAAAATCAGGCGTTCCCGGAGACGCGCGTATCGGCGCGAGCTGGCAGCGCATAGCACGCCAGCGCCGGGATCAGATAGATAAACCATACCGCCACTTCGCTGACGGTCGGCGCTTCCTGGTAGCCGAAAATGCCTTCCAGCAGCGTGCCGGTGAGCGAGTGCGTGGAGAGCACATTGCTGAAATCAAACGCCACCGCCTGGAAGTGATTCCACAGACCGGCTTCATGAAACGCGCGAATGGCGCCCGCCGCGAGCCCTGCGGCGACGAGCAAAATAAAGAGGCTGGTCCAGCGGAAAAACGCGCCGAGGTTAAGACGAATGCCGCCCCAGTAGAGCAGGAAACCAAGCACCACGGCGGTCGCAAGCCCAAGCATCGCGCCGAGCGGCGGCCAGACGCCCACATCCTGGCCAAACGCGGCCAGCAGGAAAAAGACCGATTCGAGGCCCTCGCGCGCGACCGCAAAAAACACCATCATCACCAGCGCCCAGCCGTGTCCGCCAGGGCGTTTCAGCGCGCGATCCACGGCCTGTTCCAGTTCGCCTTTCACATTGCGGGATACTTTACGCATCCAGAACACCATCCAGGTGAGGATCACAACGGCCACGGCCGCCACCAGCCCTTCAAACAGCTCCTGCTCTTTTTGCGGGAACTCGCCAGTGGTTTCATTGATGAAAATGCCAAGGCCCAGGCAGAGCGCGGCGGCGAGAAATACGCCTGCCCACATCACGCCAAGCCAGTGACCGCGCTGGGTGCGCTTGAGATAGCTGGCGATAAGGCTGACGATAAGCGCCGCTTCAAGACCTTCACGCAGCATAATCAGAAAAGGAACAAACATTCGGGCACCTGTAAATGTGAAATCAGGTCAACTGATGCAAAGAAAAGTAAATGGGAGTGAAAGTGATTATCATTACCGCCAGGAGAAACACAAGCGAAATGTGGGGATAAGTATGACGAAGTGTAAAAGTTGCGAAGTTGAGTAGTCACAGGATGAAACCATAAGCGAAATTCGCCCGTCCGGTGCCTCTAACTCCCCTTCCCTGATGCCTGACAATATTGGCGGGAAAAATATTCAGTCATCGCTTTTTCTTATTCCATTTGCCAGATAACGATGCGGGAAATTATGCTTAGCGCGCTGTTTACCGGCCGGTTTTTGTGTGGCTAACTATTTTTCTTTCAGACACCTGCGTAACTATGACAACCATACTGCACTTTGTTTTCGCCGTCGTGGCGATCCTCCTGCTCGCCTGGCTTGCCAGTTTTGACCGTAAAAAGATCCGCCCGCGTTATATTCTTCAGCTGATTGTGATTGAAGCGGCGCTGGCCTGGTTCTTTCTCCATGCGCAGGCCGGGCTGCTGGTTATCCAGTCCATTGCCGGGGCGTTTTCCTCGCTGCTGCACTTCGCCGCCCAGGGCACCGATTTCGTTTTCGGCGGCATGAGTCAGAAAGGCCTCGCGTTTGTGTTTCTCGGCGTGCTCTGCCCTATCGTGTTTATCTCGGCGCTGATTGGCATTCTGCAACACTGGCGCATTCTGCCAATTTTCATTCGCGTCATCGGTACGCTGCTGTCGAAAGTCAACGGCATGGGCAAGCTGGAATCCTTTAACGCCGTCAGTTCGCTGATTCTCGGCCAGTCGGAAAACTTTATCGCCTATAAAGGCGTGCTGGCGGATCTCTCCTCGCGTCGGCTGTTTACGATGGCGGCGACCGCCATGTCCACCGTTTCGCTCTCCATCGTCGGCGCGTATATGGCGATGATTGAGGCGAAATATGTGGTGGCGGCGCTGGTGCTTAACCTCTTCAGCACGTTCATTATTCTCTCGGTTATTAACCCGACGCGCCCGCAGGATGAGCCGGACGTGAAGCTCGAAAAGCTGCATGAATCACAAAGCTTTTTCGAGATGCTCGGCGAGTACATTCTGGCGGGCTTTAAGGTGGCGATGATTATTCTCGCGATGCTGATTGGCTTTATCGCCATTATCAGCGCGGTGAATGCGCTGTTCCTGACGCTGTTCGGCCAGAGCTTCCAGCAACTGCTGGGCTATGTCTTTTACCCGCTCGCCTGGCTTATCGGCATTCCGGCGCAGGATGCCCTGACGGCAGGCGGCATTATGGCCACCAAGCTGGTCGCTAATGAGTTCGTGGCGATGATCGAGCTGCAAAAAATCGCCGCGACGCTCTCTCCGCGCGGTCTCGGTATCCTGTCGGTATTCCTGGTGTCGTTTGCCAACTTCGCCTCTATCGGCATTGTGGCGGGCGCGATTAAGGGGCTGAACGAGCCGCAAGGCAACGCGGTGTCGCGCTTTGGTCTGCGCCTGGTTTATGGCGCGACGCTGGTGAGTTTACTCTCTGCGGCCTTCGCCGGTCTGGTGCTGTAAACGTAAAGGCGGGGTTTCCCCCGCCTTTTTTCAGAACTGAACGCACACGCGCTCATCGACGCGCATGACCGATTCCTGCGCGAAGCGGGATTTATAGATCCCGCGCAGCGCTTCAATCCCCTTCTCGCTCGCGCTGTCATTACTGTGAATAAGCATCAGCGCCTTGCTCGGCTCACGCGCCACCTTGCCATCGTTACCGAGCCACTGCCCGCGCGCATCAAACACCGTCAGCCCGTCGCGAAAACGCGGCGTAACGTCGTTATCCACAAAGCGCTGCCACTCTTCGCCCGTAATCACGGGGCCGGACGGCCGGTTAAGGCCAAAGTACAGCGTGGTTTGCGTCATGCGGTTTTGCGCGGCGCAACTCTGCGCCTGGTCTGCCGCGTGCGGCGCGCAACCAGCGAGCGTCGCTGCCAGTGCGAGTGAAACGATAACCTTGCGAATCGCCATCATCCTGTCCTTTTTTGTTATGGGTGAACGCGAAGATAACAGCGTAAATCGCGGCGTCTGGCAAGCTACCGGATTGATGAGAAAGAAAAAACCCGCCAGGCGGCGGGTTTGTTAAAACGCTTAGTGAGCGCGAAGCTTAGACGGCGCGGGCGTGTGGTACTCCTCGTCCGCTTTTTCAAAGCGCGCCTGTATTGAGGCCGATGGCGCTTTGCCCATCAGGCTCACCACCACGATACCGAGGCTTGCGAAGATAAAGCCCGGAATAATTTCGTAGAGGTTAAACCAGGCGAACTGTTTCCAGACGATAACCGTCACCGCGCCGATGATCATGCCCGCCAGCGCGCCGTTGCGCGTCATACGCGACCACATCACCGAGAGCAGCACCACCGGGCCGAAGGCCGCGCCAAAGCCCGCCCACGCGTAGCTCACCAGGCCCAGCACGCGGTTTTCCGGGTTTGCCGCCAGCGCAATCGCGACCAGCGCCACCACCAGCACCATCATACGGCCGACCCACACAAGCTCTTTCTGGCTCGCGCCTTTACGCAGGAACGCTTTGTAGAGATCTTCCGTAATGGCGCTGGAGCAGACCAGCAGCTGGCAGCTCAGCGTTGACATCACCGCCGCCAGAATCGCCGACAGCAGGATACCGGCAATCCACGGGTTAAAGAGGATCTGCGCCAGTTCGATAAACACGCGCTCGCCGTTCTGGTTCACCGCCGCGGCCTGATCCGGATGCTCAGTAAAGTAGGCGATACCGAAGAAGCCAACGGCCACGGCGCCTGCAAGGCACAAGATCATCCAGATCATGGAGATGCGACGCGCCTTAACAATAGTGTGATGGGAATCCGCCGCCATAAAACGCGCCAGGATATGCGGCTGCCCGAAGTAGCCCAGTCCCCAGCCCATCAGCGAAATAATCGCCACCAGGTTGAGGCCCTTGAGCATATCGATATTTTCGATGCTCTTCTGCTTAATGACCGCCAGCGAATCGTCCAGGCCGCCGACCGCGAAAATCACGATAACCGGCGTCAGGATCAGCGCGAAAATCATCAGGCTCGCCTGCACGGTATCGGTCCAGCTCACCGCCAGGAACCCGCCGATAAAGGTATAAAGGATGGTTGCTGCGGCACCCGCCCAGAGCGCGGTTTCATAGCTCATGCCGAACGTGCTTTCGAACAGGCGCGCGCCCGCCACGATGCCGGAGGCGCAGTAGATAGTGAAGAACAGCAAAATAACCAGCGCCGAGATAATCCGTAGCAGACGGCTGTTATCCTCAAAACGGCCGGTGAAATAATCCGGTAACGTCAGGGCGTTATTGTTGTGCTCGGTATGAACGCGCAGGCGCCCCGCCACCAGCTTCCAGTTAATCCAGGCCCCGAGCGTCAGCCCGATGGCGATCCAGCTTTCGGAGATCCCGGAGAGAAACACCGCGCCCGGCAGGCCCATCAGCAGCCAGCCCGACATATCCGACGCGCCCGCAGACAGCGCGGTGACGACGCTCCCCAGACTGCGCCCGCCGAGAATGTAGTCATCAAAGTTTTTGGTGGAACGCCACGCAATAAACCCAATCAGTATCATCCCCAAAATATAAATAAAGAAAGTCACCAGCATCGGTGTACTCGTCGTCATTTCACTTCTCCGCGTTATTGCCGGGTCGCCCCGTTTATCACCGCCGGAACGTAGCGGTGGCGTTATTGTCGTTTCGTGTGGCGGCAGTATCCTGCCGGAAGCGTTTTTTATTCACAATCGATTTAACACACCATTCACATGTTTTGCATCTGTGAAACCTGTACATTTTTTGAGAGGTTGCACTCGCTCACGCTTTTCCGGGTTGCACCTGTTAAAAATGTTAACCAGCCCCGAATTCTGAGCTTATAACCGCCTTTTAGCCCACGCGTCATAGCGATTTCATATTTAACATTTCATTCATTTTTAAGCTTGCTGGTGAGGTCACAATTAACAAGGTTGCACAAAGTTGCAACATGATGGATATTGCCGATCGTTCCCCTTTTTATACAGACCGAGACACAGGAGTAAGGGCATGGGCACCACTACGATGGGGGTCAAGCTGGACGACGCCACCCGCGAGCGCATTAAATCCGCCGCGACGAAAATCGACCGCACGCCGCACTGGCTGATTAAGCAGGCCATTTTTAATTATCTGGAACAGCTGGAAAACAGCGACGGCCTGCCGGAGCTGCCTGCGCTACTGGCGGGCGCGGCGAACGAAAGCGACGAGGCCGCGGCGCCGGTGGAAGAGAGCCACCAGCCGTTCCTCGAGTTCGCCGAGCAGATCCAGCCGCAGTCTGTCAGCCGTGCGGCTATTACCGCCGCCTGGCGACGTGCGGAAACCGATGCGGTGCCGATGCTGCTGGAGCAGGCCCGCCTGCCGCAGCCGGTCGCGGAAAAAACCCACCAGCTCGCCTGGAGCCTTGCCGAAAAGCTGCGCAACCAGAAAACCGCCTCCGGCCGCGCCGGTATGGTGCAGAGCCTGTTGCAGGAGTTTTCTCTCTCCTCGCAGGAAGGCGTGGCGCTGATGTGCCTTGCCGAAGCGCTGCTGCGTATTCCGGATAAAGCCACGCGCGATGCCCTGATCCGCGACAAAATCAGCAATGGCAACTGGCACTCGCACATTGGCCGCAGCCCGTCGCTGTTCGTCAACGCCGCCACCTGGGGTCTGCTGTTTACCGGCCGTCTGGTCTCGACCCACAACGAAGCCAGCCTGTCGCGCTCACTCAACCGCATCATCGGCAAGAGCGGCGAGCCGCTGATCCGCAAAGGCGTGGATATGGCGATGCGCCTGATGGGCGAGCAGTTCGTGACCGGCGAAACCATCGCCGAGGCCCTGGCCAACGCCCGTAAGCTTGAAGAGAAAGGCTTCCGTTACTCCTACGATATGCTGGGCGAAGCGGCGCTCACCGCCGCCGACGCGCAGGCCTATATGGTCTCTTACCAGCAGGCTATTCACGCCATCGGCAAAGCCTCTAACGGACGCGGCATTTATGAAGGGCCGGGCATTTCGATTAAGCTCTCCGCCCTGCACCCGCGCTACAGCCGCGCGCAGTACGACCGCGTGATGGAAGAGCTCTACCCGCGCCTGAAATCCCTGACGCTGCTGGCGCGCCAGTATGACATCGGCATTAACATCGACGCCGAAGAAGCCGACCGTCTGGAAATCTCCCTCGACCTGCTGGAAAAACTCTGCTTTGAGCCGGATCTGGCGGGCTGGAACGGCATCGGGTTTGTGATTCAGGCGTACCAGAAGCGCTGCCCGTTCGTTATCGATTATCTGATCGATCTGGCCACCCGCAGCCGCCGTCGTCTGATGATCCGTCTGGTGAAAGGCGCCTACTGGGACAGCGAAATCAAGCGCGCCCAGATGGAAGGCCTTGAGGGCTACCCGGTCTACACCCGCAAGGTTTACACCGACATCTCCTATCTCGCCTGCGCGAAGAAACTGCTGGCGGTGCCGAACCTGATTTACCCGCAGTTCGCCACGCATAACGCCCATACGCTGGCGGCAATCTACAGCCTGGCGGGCCAGAACTACTACCCTGGACAGTATGAATTCCAGTGCCTGCACGGCATGGGCGAGCCGCTCTACGAACAGGTGGTCGGCAAAATCAGCGACGGCAAACTCAACCGTCCGTGCCGCATCTATGCGCCGGTCGGCACCCATGAAACGCTGCTGGCCTACCTGGTGCGTCGCCTGCTGGAAAATGGCGCCAACACCTCGTTTGTGAACCGCATCGCCGATAACACGCTGTCGCTTGACGATCTGGTGGCCGATCCGGTCAGCGCGGTCGAACAGCTGGCCGCGCAGGAAGGCCGCGTCGGTCTGCCGCACCCGAAAATCCCGCTGCCGCAGGATCTCTACGGCGAAGGGCGCGTCAACTCCGCCGGGCTTGATCTGGCGAACGAACACCGCCTGGCGTCGCTCTCCTCGTCGCTGCTGAACAGCGCGCTGCAAAAATGGCGCGCCCTGCCGATGCTGGAAGACGCCGTGGATGATGGTGAACTGGCGCCGGTGATCAACCCCGCCGAGCCGCGCGACATTGTCGGTTACGCCCGTGAAGCCACCGAAGCCGAAGTGGCGCAGGCGCTGCAAAGCGCGGTAAACAACGCGCCTATCTGGTTTGCCACCCCGCCGCAGGAGCGCGCCGCTATTCTTGAGCGCGCCGCCGTGCTGATGGAAGACCAGACCCAGACGCTGATTGGCATTCTGGTGCGCGAAGCGGGTAAAACCTTCGCCAACGCCATCGCCGAAGTGCGCGAAGCGGTAGACTTCCTGCGCTATTACGCAGGCCAGGTCCGTGATGATTTCGATAACGAAACCCATCGCCCGCTCGGCCCGGTGGTCTGTATCAGCCCGTGGAACTTCCCGCTGGCTATCTTTACCGGCCAGGTGGCCGCCGCGCTTGCCGCAGGCAACAGCGTGCTGGCGAAACCGGCTGAGCAGACGCCGCTTATCGCCGCCCAGGGTATTCAGATCCTGCTGGATGCAGGCGTGCCGCAGGGCGTGGTGCAGCTGCTGCCAGGGCGCGGCGAAACCGTGGGCGCGCAGTTGACGGGCGATCCGCGCGTACGCGGCGTCATGTTCACCGGTTCAACGGAAGTGGCGACGCTTTTACAGCGCAACCTCGCAGACCGTCTCAATCCGCAGGGCCGCCCGACACCGCTTATCGCGGAAACCGGCGGGCTGAACGCCATGATTGTCGACTCCTCCGCGCTGACTGAGCAGGTGGTCGTGGACGTCGTCGCCTCGGCGTTCGACAGCGCCGGTCAGCGCTGCTCGGCGCTGCGCGTGCTCTGCCTTCAGGAAGAGATTGCCGATCACACCCTCACCATGCTGAAAGGCGCGATGGCCGAATGCCGGATGGGCAACCCTGGTCGTCTGACGACGGACATCGGGCCGGTTATCGACGCCGAGGCCAAAGCCGGTATCGAGCGCCACATCCAGACGATGCGCGCCAAAGGCCGCAAAGTCTTCCAGGCCGCGCGCGACAACAGCCTTGATGCGCGTGAATGGCAGACCGGCACGTTTGTCACGCCGACGCTTATCGAGCTCGAAAGCTTTGATGAGATGAAAAAAGAGGTCTTCGGCCCGGTGTTGCACGTGGTGCGCTACAACCGCAACAACCTGGCGGGGCTGATTGAGCAGATCAACAAAGCAGGCTACGGCCTGACGCTCGGCGTGCACACGCGTATCGATGAAACTATCGCGCAGGTGACCGGCAGCGCGCACGTCGGCAACCTGTATGTGAACCGCAATATGGTTGGCGCCGTGGTCGGCGTACAGCCGTTCGGCGGCGAAGGGCTGTCCGGCACCGGGCCGAAAGCGGGCGGGCCGCTCTATCTCTACCGCCTGCTGGCGAGCCGTCCGGAAGCGGCGGTGCAGACGACGCTTGAGCGTCACGACGCCCGCTACGCTCAGGACGCGCAGGTCAAAGCGCTGATTACGCGCCCGCACCAGGCGCTGACCGAATGGGCCGCAGGCCGTCCGGAGCTTAAAGCGTTGTGCGAACACTACCTTGCTCTGTCGCAAAGCGGCGTGCAGCGCACCCTGCCGGGCCCGACCGGCGAGCGCAACACGTATACCCTGCTGCCGCGCGAGCGCGTGCTGTGCCTGGCGGATAACGAACAGGACGTGCTGGTGCAGCTCGCCGCCGCCACCAGCGCGGGCAGCCGCGTACTGTGGGTTGACGAGCCGCTGCAACGCACGCTGGCCAAACAGCTTCCGGCCGCCGTGAACGCGATTATCGACTTCGCCAAACCGGACGTGCTGTTCAGCCAGTTCTTCGATGCGGTGATTTACCACGGCGATTCCGACCAGCTGCGCGCGCTGTGTGAGAAAGTGGCCGCGCGCGAGGGCGCGATTGTTTCGGTGCAGGGCTTCGCACGCGGAGAAACCAACCTCCTGCTGGAGCGCCTGTGGCTTGAGCGTTCGCTTAGCGTCAACACCGCCGCCGCAGGCGGCAACGCCAGCCTGATGACCATCGGCTGACGGTTAATAAACACGAAAGGCGCCCGCGGGCGCCTTTTTCTTTGGGAGAGGAAGTATTAACGTATATCTCCGGGTTCGATAAGCGGCTGCTTTTGCAGCTCGCCATCACGCATCACTTGATATCGATATTGATCAATCAAAAATATCTGCGCACCCGCACGGTTTTGCGTCACAACCATCAGCAGGTTTTTATCGATACAGCGAGAAGGGCTTTTTATTTCTTCAAAGCACAACCGATCGGCGTCACCTTCCGGTTGATAACCCTCCCCGAAGGCATAGACGAAGTAATCTAACGCGCCGCGAGGGTTATCGATTTTGAGGGAATAGTGCTTAATCAGACGTTTTTCATTATCACGCCACCAGGCTATTTTATCGCGATCGCGCCAGGGCAGACGCTCCACAATTACCGCCGCTGTATAGGGGTTTTGATGCACCGCGATGATGTTTACAGAGCGGTCAGTCATAAACCTGATAATAACGACCGCCGCCAGGATAATGACAAGCAGCAAAACTCGCTTTTTTATCATGCCAGCTCCTCGCTCAGGTTAAAGGTGGCCTCCATATTGGTCATAAAAGGTTTAAAACCAAAGCGGTGGTAATGCTGAAGAACAAACCAAATTCTGAAGAAAAGAAACTGGTTGAATTTGGGATTCCTGATATCCGTTTCATCAAGTCCAAAATGGTCCTGGCACTGATACTTCACCGTTGCAGACCAGCCATCCTCCTCAACCCGTAGCTGCGTCAGCGTGATTTGCGTGGCATGGATATCATGAACGGTGATGCCAAGCCCGTTAAATCTGTCGGATAAATCATTGAATTTTGGTAAAACAAGTTTGCCAAGCGTATAAGCAAACTGCCCTGTCAGCGCCTGCGGAAAACCTTTATTAGTATAATCAACGCCACTGCTAATGATTCTCCTGATAGCCAGTAACGTGCTGTTATGAGTGGTGTCTTTCAGGATGCGCTCACGTAGCGCCGCGTTAAGTTTCAAATCCTGAAAATCCGCCCCTTTTTCATGCTGCATGTGAGAAAACATACGGTTGATGATTTCCCGACAATCCCCATACATGGAAAACGGCCAGGAGGTGTTTCGTAATTCATCAAATAACAGCGTGGCGCACTGATCGACGGTCAGAAGATCACCCCGTCCTGCGCCATAAATACCAGCGAAACGGGATTGGGGATTAGAAAAGGCGGTCATTTTTCTAAGCTGATAAGGATCGACGCGGTCTGAAACGTGATTCAAATTAAAATGCTGCTGTAACTGCTCAGCCGTCAAATCGCCTGATTTCATATCCGGCGCCGATTTATCATTAAATTTACGCTGCGTGCAAAACAGAACAAGCGGAAAACTGGCATTACCCATCTGTATAACTCCCTGTTAATGACAGATCTTATTTCCGCTTAATATTACGCCTCACCTGGGCTCACTTCTCAGAGGCATTTTCCGTAAAACAGGCGCCGCAAGCCGACGCCCGTTTTACTTCACCGCACCCGAACGCCTTCAATAATCATCCGCTGAACATTCTCGACGGTGCGGTTAAAGAACGCCTCGTCGGCGAGCGTCGCGCCGGTGACAGCTTCTACCTGGGTCGCGAAATCAGCGTAGTGCTGGGTGGTAGCCCAGATCATAAAAATCAAATGGTGCGGATCGACGGGGGCCAGCTTACCGCTTGCCACCCAGCCGCTGATGATGGCCGACTTGGTCTCCACCAGCGCTTTTAAATCGCCCTGTAATTCAGTCATTAAAAGCGGCGCGCCCTGAAGCATCTCCAGACAGAACAGCCGCGAGGCTTCCGGAAAGTCGCGCGAGACCTCAAGCTTTAAGCGAATGTATTCGCTGATGGCCGCGAGCGGTTGCAGATCCGCCCGAAAGGCCCGCAACGGCGCCAGCCAGATATCCAGAATGTGCTTCAGCACGGCGACATACAGCGCCTCTTTGGAAGGAAAATAGTAGAGCAGATTGGTTTTGGAAACGCCTGAGCGCTCCGCCACCTGTTCCAGACTGGTGCCATGCAGGCCAAACTGGGAAAACAGCGTCAGCCCGGCGTCCAGAATAGCCTGTTTCTTCGCCGCTACCGCCTTTGAACGCTTGCCCGTCTCTTTTTGCGCGCCTTGTGCCATGCGCCCTCTCCTTCTGTTTTGCTCAAGCATAGCAAAAGCGCGCTCCAGGCTCGACCTCGCTGCACTTTGATTGCGCAACGCTGCCTGTTTTCTGTGCAACGTTTTTGACCGTTTAGTCCGCTTTTTCAGGTGCAAAAACAACACACTTGAGCAACACAATGATAACAAAAGCATTTTCAAAACTGGCATTCGCTTTGCAAAAGCCTCTGTGAGCGCGGCACGGGACGTGCAGGATGCAACGCCACGCGACGGTTCTTTTACCCGCAAAAGAGAGGTTCGTGATGAAAATTGGTGTCTTTGTGCCTATCGGAAACAACGGCTGGCTGATCTCTACCCATGCCCCGCAATACATGCCGACGTTCGAGCTGAATAAAGCCATCGTGCAGAAAGCCGAGCAGCAGCAGTTCGATTTTGCGCTCTCGATGATCAAACTGCGCGGCTTCGGCGGGAAGACCGAATTCTGGGATCACAACCTGGAGTCGTTCACCTTAATGGCGGGCCTCGCCGCCGTGACCTCGCGCATCCAGATTTACGCCACCGCCGCCACGCTCACCCTGCCGCCCGCGATTGTGGCGCGCATGGCGTCAACCATCGACTCCATCTCCGGCGGACGGTTTGGCGTGAACCTCGTGACCGGCTGGCAGAAACCGGAATATGAACAGATGGGCCTGTGGCCGGGCGATGAGTACTTCTCACGCCGCTACGACTATCTCACCGAATATGTCCACGTGCTGCGCGACCTCTGGGACACCGGCCAGAGCGATTTCAAAGGCGACTACTTTACGATGAACGACTGCCGCGTCAGCCCACGCCCGCAGCAGCCGATGAAAGTGATCTGCGCGGGCCAGAGCGACGCGGGCATGGCGTTTTCCGCACAGCACGCCGACTACAACTTCTGCTTCGGCAAAGGCGTGAATACGCCTGCCGCTTTCGCGCCGACCGCCGCGCGGATGAAAGCCGCTGCCGATAAAGCCGGGCGCAACGTCGGCTCCTACGTGCTGTTTATGGTGATCGCCGACGAAACCGACGACGCAGCGCGCGCCAAATGGGAGCACTACAAAGCCGGCGCCGATGAAGAGGCGCTGTCGTGGCTCACCGAGCAGAGCCAGAAAGATACGCGCTCCGGCGCGGATACCAACGTGCGCCAGATGGCGGACCCGACCTCGGCGGTCAATATCAATATGGGCACGCTGGTCGGCTCCTACGCAAGCGTCGCGCGGATGCTGGATGAAGTCGCCGCCGTGCCGGGCACCGAAGGCGTGCTGCTGACGTTCGACGATTTCCTGACCGGCATCGACGCCTTTGGCGAACATATTCAGCCGCTGATGCGCTGTCGCGATCATCTGCGCGTGACGCAGGAGGTGGCCTGATGAATGCGGTGAATCTGATGGCGCGCCCTGAGGCGCTCACTTTCGCGCCGGAACAGAGCGCGCTGATTGTGGTGGATATGCAAAACGCCTATGCAAGCCAGGGCGGTTATCTGGATCTGGCGGGGTTTGATGTCTCAACCACCGCGCCGGTGATTGAGAACATTAAAACCGCCGTGGCGGCCGCGCGCGAGGCGGGCATGACCATCGTCTGGTTCCAGAACGGCTGGGACAGCGACTATCTCGAAGCGGGCGGCCCCGGATCGCCAAACTTTCATAAATCGAACGCGCTGAAAACCATGCGCCGCCGCCCGGAGCTGCACGGCAAGTTGCTGGCGAAAGGCGGCTGGGATTATCAACTCGTGGATGAACTCACGCCGCTTCCCGGCGATATCGTACTGCCGAAACCGCGCTACAGCGGCTTTTTCAACACGCCGCTCGACAGCATGCTGCGCGCGCGCAATATCCGCCATCTGGTCTTTACCGGCATCGCCACCAATGTCTGTGTGGAATCGACGCTGCGCGACGGCTTTTTCCTGGAGTATTTCGGCGTGGTGCTGGAAGACGCCACGCACCAGGCCGGGCCGCCGTTCGCCCAGCAGGCCGCGCTGTTTAATATCGAAACCTTTTTCGGCTGGGTGAGCGACGTGCAGCGCTTCTGCGACGCGCTTTCTCCCGCCGCCCTCGCCCGCATCGCGTAAGGAGCCGTTATGCCAAAACAGGTCATTATTCCGCCCGGCGCCAGCACGCCCATCGCGCCGTTTGTGCCCGGCACGCTCGCCGATGGCGTGGTCTATGTCTCCGGCACGCTGCCTTTCGATAAGGCCAACAATGTGGTGTATCCCGGCGACCCAAAGGCGCAAACCCGTCATGTGCTGGAGACGATCCGGCACGTTATCGAAACGGCGGGTGGAACGATGGAGGACGTGACGTTCAACTCGATTTTTATTACCGACTGGAAAAACTACGCCGCGATTAACGAAATTTACGCGGAGTTTTTCCCCGGTGACAAACCGGCGCGCTTTTGTATTCAGTGCGGTCTGGTGAAGCCGGAGGCGTTGGTGGAGATAGCCACGGTCGCCCATATCGGGCCGTCAGGAGGCGCATGATGAAACTGCGTATAAGCGACGCTCCCTTCCCCGGCGCGCCGGTGATGGTGATGATTTCAGGCCTCGGCGGCCTTGGCGGCTACTGGCTGGCGCAACAGAACGCGCTCAGTCAGGCGTATCAGGTGGTGGTGTATGACCAGCGCGGCACCGGCGACAACGCCGATACGCTGCCGGAGGGTTATACGCTCACCGACATGGCGCAGGAGCTGCACCGCGCGCTGGCGCTCCACGGCGTGCAGCGCTACGCGGTGCTCGGCCACGCGCTTGGCGGACTGGTCGGCCTTGAACTGGCGCTGGCGTACCCCAGGGCGGTCAGCGCGCTGGTGATTATTAACGGCTGGCTGTCGCTCGGCACCTGGACGCGCCGCTGCTTCGACGCCCGCGAGCGGCTGCTGCTCGACAGCGGCCCGGCGGTTTACGTCGCCGCGCAACCGCTGTTCCTCTACCCGCCGCAGTGGGCGCAGGAAAACCAGCCGCGCCTCGAAGCCGAAGAGGCGCTGCAAAACGCCCATTTTCAGGGCACCGAAAACCTGCTGCGCAGGCTGTGGGCGCTGAAAACCGCCGATTATCGCGAGCGCGCCGCACGCGTCACCACGCCGGTCCAGCTGATTTGCGCGCGCGATGACGTGCTGGTGCCGTGGACCTGTTCGCAGGCGCTGCACGAGGCGTTGCCCCACAGTCGTCTCGATGTCATGACGTCCGGCGGCCACGCCTGCAACGTCACCGCGCCGCAACGCTTTAATTCTCTGCTTTATGCCGGGCTTGCGGCACTTACGCCCGCGCCCCACAAGGAGACCGTATGAGCGAAGCTCTGAGCGCCAGCGCGCTCGCCACCTTATTTACCGACGCCCGCACCCACAGCGCCTGGCGGGAAACGCCGGTCAGCGACGCGCAGCTGCGCGATCTCTATGAGATGGTGCGCCTCGGCCCGACCTCCGCCAACTGCTCGCCGGGGCGGCTGCTGTTTGTCAGAACGCCGGAGGCTAAAGCCCGCCTGAAGCCTGCGCTCTCCAGCGGCAACGTTGAGAAAACCATGCAGGCCCCGGTGACCGCCATCGTCGGCTGGGACAGTGAATTCTACGAGGCGCTGCCGACGCTGTTCCCGTACGCCGACGCCCGCGCCTGGTTCACCTCAAGCCCGGCGGTGGCTGAGGAGACCGCGTTTCGCAACAGCTCGCTACAGGCCGGGTATCTGATTATGGCCTGCCGCGCGCTGGGGCTCGATACCGGCCCGATGTCCGGCTTTGACCGTGCGGCGGTGGATGTCGAATTCTTCAGCGGCACTCCCTGGAAGAGCAATTTGCTTATCAATATTGGCTATGGCGATGCGGATAAACTGCACCCGCGCCTGCCGCGTCTTTCCTTTGAAGACGCCTGCGCGATCGTTTAAGGAGGCGTTATGAGTGAACAACAGGCTTTTCGCGATGCGATGTCCCGGCTCGGGGCGGCAGTGAATATTGTGACTACCGACGGCCCGGCGGGCATGGCGGGCTTTACCGCCTCGGCGGTGTGCAGCGTGACGGACAGCCCGCCGACGCTGCTGGTGTGCCTGAACCGCAACGCCTCTGTCTGGCCGGTGTTTCAGGCCAACGGTCAGCTGTGCGTCAACACGCTTGCCGCCGGGCACGAGGCGCTCTCTGGTCTCTTCGGCGGTAAAACGCCGATGGAAGAACGCTTCGCCGCCGCCCGCTGGCGTCGCGGCGTCACCGGCTCTCCGCAGCTTGACGGCGCGGTCGTCTCCTTCGACTGCCGGGTGGAACAGGTAGTGCCGGTCTCCACCCACGACGTACTGCTGTGCCGGGTGCTTGAAATTACACGAAACGACGATACGCACGGGCTGGTCTGGTTTGACCGGCATTATCACGCCCTCTCGCGCCCCGTCTGCGGGCTCGCCTCTTAGCTCCACAGGAGATACACATGGCCAATTCCTGGTTTCCTCGCTGGCGTAAACCTGCCGGCCCCGCGGGCGGCGTGGTGGCCCCGGACGAAACGCTCTCCGCCGGTCAGACGCTGGTTATGGGCGTACAGCACGCGGTGGCGATGTTCGGCGCGACGGTGCTGATGCCGCTCTTGATGGGGCTCGATCCGAATTTGTCGATCCTGATGTCCGGCATCGGCACGCTGCTGTTTTTTGTGATTACCGGCGGGCGTGTGCCGAGTTATCTCGGCTCCAGCGCCGCCTTCGTGGGGGTGGTGATCGCCGCCACCGGCTTTAACGGCCAGGGGCTGAACCCGAATATGAGCGTGGCGCTCGGCGGTATTATCGCCTGCGGCCTGCTGTATACGCTTATCGGCGTGGTGGTCATGAAATCGGGTACGCGCTGGATAGAACGGCTGATGCCGCCGGTCGTGACTGGCGCTGTGGTGATGGCAATTGGGCTTAATCTCGCGCCGATTGCGGTCAAAAGCGTCTCCGCCAGCGGCTTTGATGGCTGGATGGCGGTGATGACCGTGCTCTGTATCGGCCTCGTGGCGGTATTCACGCGCGGCATGGTGCAGCGGCTGCTGATCCTGATGGGGCTTATCGCCGCTTGGGCGCTGTATGCGCTGTTCACCAATGTGCTTGGCTTCGGCAAGCCGGTGGACTTCACGCCGGCGGCGCAGGCCGCGTGGTTCGGGCTGCCGCACTTCGCCGCGCCGACGTTCAACGTGCAGGCCATCATGCTGATTGCGCCAGTGGCGGTAATTCTGATCGCCGAAAATCTCGGGCACCTGAAAGCGGTGGCGGGCATGACCGGGCGCACAATGGACCCGTATATGGGGCGCGCGTTTGTCGGCGACGGGCTGGCGACGATGCTCTCCGGCGCAGTGGGCGGCAGCGGCGTGACGACCTATGCGGAGAATATCGGCGTGATGGCGGTGACGAAAGTCTACTCGACGCTGGTCTTTGTGGCGGCGGCGGTAATCGCCCTGCTGCTGGGCTTCTCGCCGAAATTCGGCGCGCTGATCCACACTATTCCGGCGCCGGTTATCGGCGGCGCGTCGATTGTGGTCTTCGGGCTGATTGCGGTCGCGGGCGCGCGTATCTGGGTGCAGAACCATGTCGATCTCAGCCAGAACGGCAATCTGATCATGGTGGCGGTGACGCTGGTGCTGGGGGCGGGTGATTTCGCGCTCACGGTGGGCGGCTTTACGCTCGGCGGGATCGGCACCGCCACATTCGGAGCGATTGCGCTAAATGCGCTGTTAAGCCGCAAACAGGCGCACGCGGCTGAGCCAGTGCTTACGCCGCAGGATCCACCCTCGCAGGCATAAAAAAACCGCCGGGAGTGCCCGGCGGTGAGGAGGGTTGCTATTAACCTTACGCTTTCAAATAAGGTGGTTAATAACGGTCATGCGAGGCGCTAACTATGACCGCCGCCATGACTGTTTTTGCCCCCTTTTTTCCCAGCTTCGGAAGCGCGTTGCGGGTCATTTTTGAAGTTCCCGCCGCTCTGCTGGCCACCTTTACGACCTGCTTCTGATGCTCTGTCACGATCTTCTGCGAAATTACCTGAACCACCACGATGGTTTGCCATTTCTGACCTCCAGATTGTGTGAATCATTAGACATCATACTGCATTCAGTAAAAGAGGATTCTTTCACCTCACGGCACTGGCCGGAGCCGTTATCGTTGCCGCGTGATTAAAAGCTTAGCCAGAGCCTATGACTTCGCCACTTTTCGGAAACATTTAGCAACATCAATCTGGCGTTTCGGTGAAGAATCTGACGAAACGATTAATAAACTATTCTTATGATTAAAAAATTTCAGGGATGGGAAAATGTGACCTGATGCTACAAATGACCTGTTTATAGATAAAGCCTTATTTTTAAAGCTTTTTTGCGCATCAGTTTGCACTCTGCCGCCGGAAGCATATGCTTTATAGATGAGCGCAGCGATACAGGCTGTGGCAAACACTGATACAGGAGCAAGGCTGATGGCGAAAGTTCTGGTGCTTTATTATTCCATGTATGGGCATGTCGAAACGCTGGCGCACGCGGTTGCGGAAGGCGTTGAAAAGGTTCAGGGCGCGGAAGTGACCATTAAGCGCGTGCCGGAAACCATGCAGGCGGAAGCGTTCGCGAAAGCGGGCGGCAAAACGCAAAACGCCCCGGTGGCCACGCCGCAAGAGCTTGCGGATTACGACGCCATTATCGTCGGTACCCCGACCCGTTTTGGCAATATGTCCGGCCAGATGCGTACCTTCTTTGACCAGACGGGCGGCCTGTGGGCCTCCGGCGCGCTGTACGGGAAACTGGGGAGCGTCTTTAGCTCTACCGGCACCGGCGGTGGTCAGGAACACACAATCTCCTCCACATGGACTACCCTTGCTCATCATGGAATGATCATTGTGCCTATCGGTTATGGCGCGCAGGAACTCTTTGATATTTCCACGGTTCGCGGCGGAACGCCTTACGGCGCGACTACCATCGCAGGCGGCGACGGTTCACGCCAGCCAAGCCAGGAAGAACTGGCGATCGCCCGCTATCAGGGCGAATATGTGGCGGGCCTCGCCGTCAAAATGAAAGGCTAACTCACTCACTTCACTGGAGGAAAGCATGCCAACACAAGAATCGAAAACCCATCACGTGGGGGAATGGGCCAGCCTGCGTAATACGTCCCCTGAAATTGCTGAAGCGATTTTCGAAGTGGCCGATTACGATGAGGTTATGGCCGAGAAGATCTGGGAAGAAGGCAGCGATGAAGTGCTGATCCGCGCCTTTAAGAAAACCGACAAAGATTCCCTCTTTTGGGGCGAGCAGACGATCGAACGTAAGAACGTCTGACCTTTCGGCCCTCTGCGCCTGCAGAGGGCTTCATTTCAGGGCTGCGCGACTCCACCACAATGCGCAGACGCGTTTGTATTCTTACAGCCCCACATGTGCGTGTCTGAGGTGCCCCCTCAGTCCTTCATTGCCCTTTTCCCTGCGCATTTTTATGCATTAAAAATCTTACAGCCTGTCGCTATCTGACGGTGAAATAGCCTGTCAGCATCGGGCGAACGCGCCAGGCTATGGCGTGATGTTATCCGGCGCGGGCGGCGTCAGGAGAACGTAGCGATAGAGCAACTGATTGAGCCGGGTTTCGGTCTCCTGGCGCAGCGCGGTCGGCACGACGCCCTGCTGGCGCTGTTCGGCCATCTGGCGCAGCAGCTCCTCGGCGGGCGGCATGGCGGCAAAGGCCTGGCGAATGTTAAACACCATCGTTTTGAGCTCGCTGCCAGTCAGGTATTTCCCCCGCCGCTCATCAAGCGCGTTAAGCCTGGCGGTAAGCTCATCAAGCTGCGTCATACCGTGGCGCCAGCTCTCCAGATTTTGCAGCGGCATCGCGCTGGCGCTCATCTGCTGACGCCACTGGCGGGTCAGCGCCTGCGCCTGTGGATGCTGCGGCAAGAGTGCGCCTGCCTGTCGCGCCAGCGCGCAGGCAAAGCGAATATTGCGATCCGGCGCTTGAGCCGCCAGCCAGTCGAGACGCTGGCGCGTCTGGTCAAGCACCGCCGCCGGGTCTGCCTGGCGCGCCTGTTCCGGCGTGAGCGCTGGACTGGCGGCCACCTGCGGCCAGTCGCGAAGGGACGCCGCTATTCGCACCTGCGCCGGATTGGGGCGGTGATACACCTGCCAGCCCATCAGCACCGCACTGCCCGCCACCAGCATGGTGAACATCCCGGCGATAAAAGGTTTCAGGCCGCGACGGGCTGGCGATTGAGGTGATATCACGTCTGACGCTGGCGCGCTGGCGGCGACATATACCCGGCGCACGTCGTCGACGTGAGCTTCGCTAACGTCTGCCGCATTCTGTACGACAGGCGGCGCATCACTCTGCTCCGCGTCATTTTCCAGCCGCGCCGCCGCGTTATGCAGATGCAGACGCAGCGCGTCCATCTGGCTCAAATGCTTAAGCTCAAGGCGCTCCAGCACCGCGATAATGTTCGTCAGGTGCTGCTCCGCCTGATAGAGCGCGCCGAGTTCCGCATAGCGCAGCGGCATGCTGCGCAGCGTCTGCTGCACGCGCTGGCTGAGGCTGCTTAAAATCTCCATGCGCGCATGCACCGGCTGCGGCCACAGGTTGCCCCACTGGCGCGCAATGAGTGCGTCGATAATCGCCAGCCCTTCGTTCAGGCCAGGCAACCCCAGCAAGCGCAAACGGGCCTGCGTATACGCTGCGGCGGTTTGCAGCTCAACGCCATTGCGCTCAAAGAGCAACAGCGATAACTGCTCGACACGGCGCCAGTTCACATCCGGGCGCGCCGGGTGCGTGAGTTTGCCGAGTTCTTCGCGAAGCGCGGCGTAGTCCGGTAGCAGGCGTGGATCGCCGCCGGTTTTCAGATGACGTTCAGTGGACGTTTCCATAATATCCCTGTCCTGAAGGCCGCTCAGCGCGCGGCGCGGTTATCCATAAACTGCTGTTGTTTGAGGTGGCGGATCAGCACCCGCCCTTCCGGCATAAATTCCGTACCGTAGCGCACCAGCCCCACGCCTTTTAACTCGGCGTCGATGGCGTAGCGCAGCTCACCGGGCGTCGTTTGCGGGAGCATGACGACGTTCAGACGCTTCAGCCGCGGCTCGTACTTGAGCAACACAGCGGAGAGCGCGCCGATCAGTTCATGCGCCGTACCCGGCATGCCCTGAAGAATTTTGGTCATATCCGGCATGCCGTAATCGGGCAGATGCTTGAGACTGCCGGCGCGGGTATTCAGAATGCGCTGCATGTTATCAAGCACCGACAAGACCACCTGATTCTCTTCGCTGACAACATCCAGCGGCAGGCCGCCTGCGAAATTGCCGTACAGAATCTCGTAAAGCGACGGCGCGCGAGGGTTTTCGGGCATCGGTTTCTCCTTCCCTGAGTGATGTGATGTACCGGCTTAACTGCACAAAACGGCGGCACGCGCCGGATCGATAGCGATAAGCCCCGCCAATAGCTGCTCCATATCGGTTTGCAGACGCGCCTTATCCGCCTCGCTGCGCCCGGCCCTCATGCGCAGCAGCCGTAATCGTCTGGCCCCCACTTCAAAAAGCCGCGCGGGCTCCCATTGTGAGAGCGTCATCTGCGATGCGCTCGCGTCCAGCCCGGCCAGCAGATGCAGCGCCAGATCGTTTTTGCCGTACTGCTCGGCAAGACGCGCCATTAGCAGACGCAGCAACCAGTGCTGACGCGGTGTGGTCAGTGCGGGCCGGGTCTGTAGCCAGCCGAGCGCCGCGTCAATGCCGTCGCTGTCGGCAAGCGCGACGGCTTCCGGCTCCAGTTGCAGCACCTCGTCGTCTCCGGCGCTGCACGTCTCCGCTGAGTGCGTGACATCGGGGTCCTGCGAACGCTCCCGCACCTGTTGCGCTATCCAGTGCTGCGTCACGTCGTCGGCAAACGGTGTACCGTCGCTGAAGGCGAGCGTCTCAAGGCCCGGCAGCCGGTTTAACAGACCGTTCAGATCGGCGCGAATGATGCCCGCAAGCGTCTCCTGCCCCGATTTCACAAGCCCTTCATGAAGATACCATTGCAAATCGAGCCACAAATGACTGCCGCCGCGCGAGAACAGGCTGTCGGCCTGCTCCAGCAGCTCCAGCCAGCTCTGCTGGAGCCAGAGACGTTTTAACAGGGCGCGCTGATCGGCCTTCGGCGGTTCAATGCGGGTGCGTCCGTCGCCTGAGAGCGGCGGCAACTGGTGAAGGGTGTCGTGGCGCAGGGATTTCATCAGCCGGTGGGCGGCAAGCCAGCCGTCGGGCTGATTACGCAGATAGTCAGCAAGCTGGCGGGCCTGATCCAGCAGATCTCGCCCGGAGGTAATGGCGCCGATAACGGGCGCCGTTGCCGTCTGCGCTGCGCCGCTGTCGCTGGTGGTTTGCGGGACCACCGCATCCACGCCGCCTGCTTTCATCAGCCGCGCTTCCAGCGCGCCGTAAAGCGCGGTGAGCGGCGCGCGCGCGGTGGGATCTTCATGAGCCAGCGCCTGCTCAATCAACAACAGCGCGCCCGCGGTGCGCCGGGCGTCATCCCGGGTTACTTCCGGGTAAAGCGACAGGCTGTCGAGCACGCGTGAGCACGCCAGCCACTCCAGCGCCGCCTGACGGCTGCGCGCCCGTTGCGGGTGCAGCGCGGCGCCAAAACGTTGAAGCAGCGCGGCGAGCAGCTCCAGCCCTTCGGCAAAGCCCGCTTCGCCGTCGCGGTGCAGCCGCGCCCAGGCGTAATATGTCGCGACGCGAATATCCTTGGCTGATGTGGTCAGCACTTTTTCCGCCAGCTCGCCGATAAGCGTGATATCCGCGCCGGAAAGCTTATTCACCTCTTCGCGGATCTGCTGGAAATCGTCGTCATAGCCCGGATCGTCGCCGGTGGGGGAATCCGCCGAAAGGGGTTGCAGCCATTTTTCCCAGAGCGCGAGACGGGCCTGCGCCTGTGCGGCAAGCTCCTCTGCCCCTGCCCGACAACTCTCTAAAATCGTCTGCAGCGATGCCATTGTTTCTCTCCCTGAAACCGCCTGCCCGCTTGACTTCAGCGAGAAGCGTTTATTTAACAGCGTGTTAAAGCGCAGATGCTACGCACGGAAGAGACAGACACAAGCACCGGGTAACGGGCAGATGTAAGCAGACTTGACGGATAAGGAGAGGAGTAATGCGGTTTTACGGCGCTGCAAGCGGCGGGCACGTTGTCTTCAGTAACAAGTTTACCGAAAATCGTTAAGGAAACCCTGATGGCGCGTGAAAGACAAAACGTTCAAATGAAAAAGGGGACGCCTTTCGGCATCCCCTTAAATTGGTTGGCGGAAGCGCAGAGATTCGAACTCTGGAACCCTTTCGGGTCGCCGGTTTTCAAGACCGGTGCCTTCAACCGCTCGGCCACACTTCCGCAATGACGCGAACTATAAACATCCCCCTGCGCCGTGTAAAGCCCGAATGTGTTCGATTGCCTTAAAAACAGCCAAAAGCGCGCTAATTGACTGAAATACCGGCACAACGATCACAAATACAGCAGTTTTACAGGCGATAACGGCAGCGCGTTTCGGTTAATGCTTTTTGATGTACATGTCTTTGGTGTAGTAAAAGCCCAGGTTATTGGAGTAAAAACCGCCAATCCAGGGTTTCACCATGTGGGTACGCACGTAGTGATAGACCGGAATGGCAGGCACGTCTTCCGCCAGGATAATCTCCGCCTGCTGGTAATACTTCCCGCGCTCGGTGACATTGGCGGCTTTCGACGCGTTCGCCAGGGTCTCGTCGTACGCTTTATTGGTATAGCGCGAGGTGTTCTGGCTGTCGCCCGTGCGGTAGTTGTTCAGGAAGGTCGAGGCGTCGTCGTAATCGGCGTTCCACGCGTAGCGCACCACGTCGAAATTGCCGGTGTGTTTGTTATCCAGCATGGTTTTCCACTCCTGGTTCTGGAGTTTTACCACTACGCCGAGATTTTTCTGCCACATGGAGCTTGCCGCGATAGCGATACGCTGGTGCGATTCCATCGTGTTATAGAGCAGATTAAACGTGAGCGGATGCTGAGCGTTGAAACCTGCCGCCTCCAGCAGTTTTTTCGCCTCGCCGACGCGTTTTTCCAGCGGCCAGCTCGCATAATCCGGCGGCGCGATTTTCACGCCGCCGATTTCCGGCTGGCTGTCCACCCACGCCGGACGCTGCCCTTGCGCCAGCACTTTTTGCGCGATGATGTCTTTATCGAGCGCCATGTTGAGCGCGCGGCGCACGCGCGGATCGTTAAACGGCGGTTTGCTGGTATTAAATTCATAGTAATAGGTGGAAAGCAGCGGCGAGACGTCAACCTGGTCGGGCACCGTTTTTTTCAGCTGGGTGAACTGGTTGAGCGGCACGGTGCTGGTGATGTCGATTTCGCCCGCTTTATAGCGATTCAGATCCGCCGTTTCGGCAGCGATCGGCAGGTAAGTGACCTTATTAATGACCGTCTCTTTATCGTTCCAGTAGCGTTGATTACGCTCGGCCACGATCTTTTCATTCACCACCCAGTCGGTGACTTTATACGCGCCGCTGCACACGAAATGCTCCGGACGCGCCCATTTATCGCCGAAACGCTCGACCGCGGTTTTATCGACAGGCACCAGCGACGGGTGCGCCAGCATCGACAGGAACGCTGCGGTGGGCTGCGTCAGCGTCACTTGAATAGTGTTGTCATCCAGCGCTTTCACGCCCAGGGTGTCCGTCGGCTTTTTGCCGTTAGCGATGTCGGCGGCGTTTTCAATGTTCATGTTGCCCGGAAAAGTGGCGTACGGAGAGACGGTTTTCGGATCGACCAGGCGTCGCCAGCTCCAGACCACATCTTCCGCCGTGATTGGCTCGCCGTCAGACCAGGTTACGCCCTTGCGCAGATGAAACGTCCAGACGGTGTTGTCTTTGTTCTCCCAGCTTTCGGCGAGACGCGGCTCGATAGTGCCATCTTTACGCACCGCCACCAGCCCTTCAAAAACGTCGCTGATGATGTTGAATTCGACGTCGCTCTCCACTTTATGCGGGTCGAGCGAGGCAGGCTCGCTGCCGTTGTTGCGCACCAGTTCCTGTTTTGCCGCCAGCTCAACGCCTGCCGGCACTTGCGCCGCATACGCCGTCGCGCATGCGCCGGAAATGACGGCAGCGAGAAGAGAAAAAGCCAGAGCCTTATGATTCACTTTCATTGTCCACGCCTTGTGTGTTGTTGTGATAGTCGTTAACACAGATAGACGCGCGACGGGTTTCACGCAACGGTTTTACGTCATATATAAGAGGGGGATCTGAAAGCACGCCAGCGTAACCCGCTTTTTATGATATAAACGCCTTTTCTGAGTCCTTGTTTTTAGAGAAATAAAGCAGCGTAAAGATGGGTAAAAGCCCTTTTCCCGTTGCGTGCAACCTTCTATGCTCGGAAACTAAACACCTGTAATGAGAGACTACTCATGGATCGCTTAATTACCTCTGCGCGCGACAGACAGTCGCTGCTTAGCACCCATAAGGTTCTGCGTAATACCTATTTTATGCTGAGCCTGACGCTGGCGTTTTCCGCGATCACCGCGACCGCCAGCACCGTACTCGCGCTGCCATCGCCAGGTTTGATTCTGACGCTGGTCGGCATGTACGGCCTGATGTTCCTGACCTACCGTCTGGCGGATAAGCCGAGCGGCATCCTGGCGGCGTTCGCCTTTACCGGTTTCCTGGGCTATATCCTGGGGCCGATGCTGAATGCGTATCTCTCCGCCGGTATGGGCGATGTCATCGCGCTGGCGCTTGGCGGCACCGCGCTGGTGTTCTTCTGCTGCTCCGCCTACGTGCTGACCACCCGCAAGGATATGTCCTTCCTGGGCGGTATGCTGATGGCGGGCGTGGTGGTCGTGCTGATCGGCATGGTGGCGAACATCTTCCTGCAGCTCCCTGCGCTGCACCTGGCGATTAGCGCCGTGTTTATTCTGCTGTCTTCAGGCGCCATCCTGTTTGAAACCAGCAATATCATCCACGGCGGCGAAACCAACTACATTCGCGCCACCGTCAGCCTGTATGTGTCGCTCTACAACATCTTCGTGAGCCTGTTGAGCATTCTGGGCTTTGCGAGCCGCGACTAACGGTTAGCCGAAACTGCCTTTAAGCCCCGCCCCGTGCGGGGCTTTGTTTTTTCTGGCGGCCGGAATTTGCTACACTGCGCGCTGTTTTAATCAGGGCAAGACTGCGTATGTTAACGTTTGAAGGTAAAGAGTTTGAAACCGACGCCGAAGGCTATCTGAAAGTCTTCGACGCCTGGAGCGAAGGCCTGGCGGAAGCCATCGCCGAAAAAGAAGGCATTGCGCTGACGCCGGAGCACTGGGAAGTGGTGCGCTTCGTGCGCGAGTTTTACATCGAATTTAATACCTCGCCGGCGATCCGCATGCTGGTCAAAGCCATGGCGACGAAATTTGGCGAAGAGAAAGGCAACAGCCGTTATCTCTATCGCCTCTTCCCGAAAGGCCCGGCGAAACAGGCCACCAAAATCGCCGGTTTGCCGAAACCGGTGAAGTGCATTTAATAGCGGATGCGGAACTCCCGGTGATCTTCAGCGGGCGAATGCGGCTCCGTCAGCACCTTTTCCACATGGGCGCTGCGCGGCCCGCCCGCTTTCAGCCAGGCGATAAGTTTCTCGACCTGTTCAGGCTCGCCGCAGGCCAGCACCTCCACGCTGCCGTCGTCCAGATTACGCGCATAGCCGGTCAGCCCCAGCCGCGTTGCTTCATGCTGCGTGGTGTAGCGAAACCCGACGCCCTGTACCCGGCCGTGTACCCAGGCCATCGTGCATTGTTGAGCCATAGCTGTTCTCCTTTGCGGTAGCGTTGCATTTCCCGGCTGAAGTCGGGAGAATGGCGCCCATTTTCTTTGATTCACAGAATAGCAAATTATGAGCGTACGTTTAGTGTTAGCCAAAGGGCGCGAGAAATCTCTCCTGCGCCGCCATCCCTGGGTCTTTTCCGGCGCCGTCGCGCGCATGGAAGGTAAAGCCGCGCCGGGTGAAACCATCGACATCGTCGACCATCAGGGAAAATGGTTAGCACGCGCCGCCCTCTCCCCCGCCTCGCAGATCCGCGCGCGCGTCTGGACATTCGATCCGAATGAAACCATCGATATCGCCTTTTTCACTCGCCGCCTGACCCAGGCGCAGCAGTGGCGCGACTGGTTGGCGAAAAAAGACGGGCTCGACAGCTACCGTCTTATCGCCGGAGAATCCGACGGCCTGCCGGGCGTGACGATTGACCGCTTCGGCAACTTCCTGGTGCTGCAACTGCTCTCGGCGGGCGCGGAATATCAGCGCCCGGCGCTGGTGTCGGCATTGCAGGCGCGCTATCCGGAGTGCTCTATCTATGACCGCTCCGACGTCGCGGTGCGTAAGAAAGAAGGCATGGAACTCGCGCAGGGCCCGGTTAGCGGCGAACTGCCGCCGGATCTGCTGGCGATTGAAGAGCACGGCATGAAGCTGCTGGTAGATATTAAAGGCGGCCATAAAACCGGTTATTACCTCGATCAGCGCGACAGCCGTTTCGCCACCCGCCGTTACGTGGAAGACAAACGCGTGCTGAACTGCTTCTCCTACACCGGCGGTTTTGCCGTTTCTGCGCTGATGGGCGGCTGCCGCCAGGTCATCAGCGTCGATACCTCGCAGGATGCGCTCGATGTCGCGAAGCAAAACGTCGAACTTAACCAGCTGGATTTAAGCAAAGCGGAGTTTGTGCGCGACGATGTCTTTAAGCTGCTGCGCAAATACCGCGACCAGGGCGAGACGTTTGACGTCATCGTGATGGACCCGCCGAAATTCGTGGAGAACAAGAGCCAGCTTCATGGCGCGTGCCGCGGCTATAAAGATATCAATATGCTGGCGATCCAGCTGCTTAACCCAGGCGGCATTTTGCTGACGTTTTCCTGCTCGGGGCTGATGACCACCGATTTATTCCAGAAAATTGTCGCCGACGCCGCAACAGATGCGGGTCGTGATGTACAATTTATAGAGCAGTTCCGTCAGGCCGCCGATCACCCGGTGATCGCGAGCTACCCGGAAGGTCTTTATCTGAAAGGGTTTGCCTGTCGCGTCATGTAACTTGAAAAGGAATACTCCGCCCTTATATACAGGGTATGAATGTTTCCCCGGAGGTGACAATGATTGCCAGCAAATTCGGTATCGGCCAGCAGGTTCGTCATTCTCTTTTAGGGTATTTAGGGGTTGTGGTGGATATCGACCCTGAATACTCGCTTGAAGAACCTGAAGTCGATGAAATGGCGGTTAACGCCGAGCTGCGCGCCGCGCCGTGGTATCACGTCGTGATGGAAGACGACGACGGCCAGCCCGTGCACACCTACCTTGCAGAAGTCCAGCTGAGCGGCGAAAGGCAGGAGGAACATCCGGAGCAACCCTCTATGGATGAACTGGCGCGATCCATTCGCCAGCAGCTCCAGGCACCCCGTCTGCGCAACTAAAAAAACCCGGCAACGCCGGGTTTTTTATTACTGAAAAAGACCGAGGCGCGGAATTTCTATCGCCGGGCAACGGTCCATGACAACTTTCAGCCCCGCATCGCGCGCCAGTACGGCAGCTTCTTCGTTGATGACGCCAAGCTGCATCCAGAGCGTTTTCGCGCCGATGGCAATCGCTTCCTGCGCAACACCCCACGCGGCTTCAGAGTTGCGGAATACATCCACCATATCGACTTTTTCCGGTACGTCGGCAAGCGTGGCGTATCCCTGCTGGCCGAGCAGCGTTTTGCCCGCCACTTTCGGCGAGACGGGGATCACGTGGTAGCCTTTATCCAGCAGATACGCCATCACGCGATAGCTCGGGCGGTCTGGTTTGTCGCTCGCGCCCACCAGCGCGATGGTTTTGGTGCTCTGTAAAATCTCTGCGATATCAGATTCTTTCATTTTACCTCCCCGTTAACTCAGTCCTTCAAGTGTATGCCAAAGGCGTCGGGCGCACCATGCGAAGCCCGCCTGCGCAGTTGTGCAATGCGAGCACGCAGTTTTGACCGGCTTCGCTTGCAGCCGCCATCACTTCCAGTAATCTGTAGGCAGTTATTTAATCCGGAAAATGATATGGAACTGACAACCCGAACTCTACCAGCCCAAAAGAAAATCGCCCTCGTGGCGCATGACCACTGCAAATCGATGCTGATGAAATGGGTAGAGCGCCATAAAGCGCTGCTGGCGAACCATACGCTGTATGCGACCGGCACTACCGGCAACCTGGTACAGCGCGCGACGGGCCTTGAGGTCAACGCTATGTTGAGCGGCCCGATGGGCGGCGATCAGCAGGTGGGCGCGATGATCGCCGAAGGCAAAATCGACGTGCTGATTTTCTTCTGGGATCCGCTGAACGCCGTGCCGCACGATCCCGACGTCAAAGCGCTGCTGCGTCTTGCCACCGTCTGGAATATCCCGGTGGCGACCAACCTCTCGACCGCGGATTTTATTATCCAGTCGCCGACGTTTAGCGACACGCTGGATGTGTTAATCCCCGACTACCCGCGCTATCTCGCCGATCGCCTGAAATAAATCAGGGCTTACGGGCCGTCGGCACGCCGAGACGCGTCAGCGCCTCGACAAACGCCGACGGCGCCGCTTTGTCATACAGCAGCCAGACGCGGTG
Source organism: Cronobacter turicensis (assembly GCF_041222865.1). Lineage (NCBI taxonomy): Bacteria > Pseudomonadati > Pseudomonadota > Gammaproteobacteria > Enterobacterales > Enterobacteriaceae > Cronobacter > Cronobacter turicensis. Next base: position 2,698,975 of record NZ_CP165997.1, read on the forward strand.
CCGCGCGCGGGTCAGCGCCACATAGAGCAGGCGACGCTCTTCGGCATCCGGGAAATCCTCCGGCTGCGGCAGCAACGCCTGTTCCATGATGGATTCCCGCGCCGGGGCCGGAAACCCTTCCCGACCCTCGTTGAGCCCAAGAATAATCACATAATCCGCCTGCTGCCCTTTGCTGGCGTGGATCGTCATAAACTCCAGTTGCAGTTTCGGCCAGCGCGTCGCGGCCATCTCCAGCGCCGCCGGGCGCAGATGATGGTAACGCGCCAGCACCAGGATGCGCTCGTCAGGGCGCACGTAGCCGCTCATTTTGTCGAGCAGCGCCTCCAGGTGTTCCTGCGCGAGCAGCGTCACGGCTTTGTTGTCGCCCGCGCGCAGGCTGTTAAGCGGTTTTTCACGCTGGTGCGGGTTTTGCTGGATAAAGCGATTCGCGATATCGCCGATACGCCCGTTAAAGCGGTAGGTGGTATCCAGCGCGCATTGATCGCCCTCGCCAAAATGCGCCTCAAACGCCGTCGTCAGTGAAAGCTGCGCGCCGCTAAAGCGGTAGATAGCCTGCCAGTCGTCGCCCACCGCAAACAGGCTGGTGGCGGAGTTCTGACGACGCAGCGCCGCCAGCAGAGCCGCACGCTGCGGTGAGATATCCTGGAATTCGTCTACCAGAATATGCTTCCACGGGCTGACGAACCGGCCTTTTTCCAGCACATTGATGGCCTGATGGATAAGCCCGGAGAAATCGACCGCCTCTTCGGCTTTCAGCGCGGCTTTCCAGGCTTTCAGCAGCGGCGCCATCAGCTTAACGCGTTTCTGGAACAGCTCGCGCACCTCTTCGGGCGCGGCAGCTATCATCTCGGCCTGCGAGCCGCCATGCATACGCATTAGCCCAAGCCAGCGATCGAGTCGGCTCGCCAGCCGTTTGCCCAGCGCCTCGTCTTCCCAGAAATCACCATCATCGACGTCCCATTCCAGCTCGTCGTTAAGCCACTGACGCCACCCCTTCGCCTGCGCTTTTTTCTCGCGGCACTGTTCCCGCCAGGCGTTCAGTAAAAGTTCATGGCGCGCCGTCGTATCGTTTTCCAGATCGCTGACGCGCGGCGTTTTCCGCCCGCCCTGGCCGATAATCTGCAACGCCAGCGCATGAAACGTACGCGCGGTAATGGCGTCCGTATGCAGCCGCTTCAGCAGACGTTCTTCCATCTCTCTGGCGGCCTGACGCCCGAAGGCCAGCAGCAGGATCTGCTCCGCCGTCGCCTCGCCGCGCTCGATAAGCCAGCCTGCGCGCGCCACCAGCACCGAGGTTTTGCCGCTCCCCGCGCCCGCGAGCACCAGCAGCGAGTGTTCGCCGTTGACGACCGCCCGCGCCTGCGAGGGATTGAGCGGCGAGCTTTCAATATGCGAGAAGAAATCGGCGTAGCGCGTCAGCATAGCGTCGGTAAAGGCCTGATTATGCACCAGACGCTTCGCCTCGCTGTCGGCAAGCCAGGCCTGACATTCACGCCAGGCGTCGCGGCAGTTATCGAACGCCTCAAGGCGCGATGTCGGCACCGGCAGCGCCTGCAACGCCCGGCGCAACGCGTGACACAGCGCCTCGCTCTCGTCACGCTTAAGCCATTTCTCCTGGGATTCGCTACTGCGGAGCTTCTCCTGCCAGGCGTTAAGCACGCCTGCCGCCACCTCGCTCATCTCCAGGCTCCACGCCTGCCAGAGGGTCGTCAGATGGTGATAAAAGCGCTGGGTTTCAGCCCACTCGGTGCCGTGCAGGCGCACCACTTTGTTATCCGGGAGCGTAAATTCCAGCTCCCCCCAGACCAGCCCACGGCGACATTCGATGCCCAGCAGCTGATTAAACGGGATCAGATATTCATGCTTATCGCCGGAGACTTTCACCCCGGCGGTGAGGATTTCCGCACGATCATAGGGGTGCTGCGCCAGACGTTTACCCAGAGAGGTTGCTTTCAGTTCCATGAGGCTGCCAGTAAATGGTGTTATGGCGCTAAGTTTACCCGCCTGCGATATCACGCTCCAGACCCAAAACGCGTTACAATTGTTGTGGTTATCATTCCGGCGCTTTGCCGATGCTTTTGAGGTTTTATGCGTACTGTTTTAAATATTCTGAATTTCGTTCTGGGCGGCTTCGCCACGACGTTCTCCTGGCTTGTGGCGACGCTTATTAGCATCCTTCTGGTGGTGACGCTGCCGCTGACACGCTCCTGCTGGGAAATCACAAAGCTTTCGCTGCTGCCGTACGGTAATGAAGCGGTGCATGTCGACGAGCTCGATCCGGCAGGGAAAAACGCGCTGCTGAACACGGGCGGCACGCTGCTGAATATTTTCTGGCTGGTGTTTTTCGGCTGGTGGCTGTGCCTGCTGCACATCGCCGCAGGTATTGCGCAGTGTCTGACCATTATCGGCATTCCGGTCGGCATCGCGAATTTTAAAATCGCCGCGATTGCGCTGTGGCCGGTGGGCCGTCGCGTTGTCTCCGTCGAAACGGCCAGGGCCGCCCGCGAAGCTAACGCGCGCCGCCGTTTCCAGTAATTCCGGATGCGCTCATGATGCTCAACCCTTTGCTTCACCGCCACGCCTGGAACAGCGCGTGGCTGACCAACGTGCGCATTTTTATCGCGCTATGCGGGACGGCGGCGCTGCCCTGGTGGCTTGGCGAGGCGAAGCTGACTATCCCGCTGACGCTTGGCGTTGTGGCTGCGGCGCTCACCGATCTCGACGACCGCCTGACGGGCCGCCTGCGCAATCTGCTCATAACGCTGGTCAGCTTTTTTATCGCCTCCGCCTCGGTGGAGCTCCTCTTTCCGTGGCCATGGCTGTTTGCTATCGGGCTGACGGTCTCGACCATCGGTTTTATTTTGCTGGGCGGTCTCGGCCAGCGCTACGCCACGATCGCCTTCGGCGCGCTGCTGATCGCGATTTACACCATGCTCGGGGTTTCATTGTATGAGCACTGGTATCAGCAACCGCTACTGCTGCTCGCAGGCGCAGTCTGGTACAACCTTCTGACGCTTACGGGCCATCTGCTCTTTCCTGTGCGCCCGCTCCAGGAAAACCTCGCCCGCTGCTATGAACAGCTGGCGCATTATCTGGAAATCAAATCACGCTTTTTCGACCCGGATATTGAAGATGAAAGCCAGGTGCCGATGATGGAGCTGGCGATGGCGAACAGCCAACTGGTCGCGACGCTGAATCAGACCAAAGCTTCATTGCTGACCCGTCTGCGCGGGGATCGCGGTCAGCGCAGCACGCGGCGTACCCTGCACTATTATTTCGTCGCGCAGGATATTCACGAACGCGCCAGCTCGTCCCATATCCAGTACCAGACGCTGCGCGATACCTTCCGCTACAGTGACGTGATGTTTCGCTTCCAGCGGCTGCTTTCGATGCAATCGCAGGCGTGTCAGCAACTGGCGCGCTCTGTCCTGCTGCGTGCGCCCTACCAGCACGATCCGCGTTTCGAGCGCGCTTTTACGCATCTCGACGCGGCGCTCGATCGCACCGCTGCGGCGGGCGGTTCTGCATCGGAAATCAAAGCTGTGCGCTTTCTGGTCGCAAACCTGAAAGCGATCGACGCCCAGCTCGCCACCATTGAATCAGAACAGCCGTTTACGCAGCCCGTCGCCAGCGAGAGCGAACACAGCCTGTCGGATGACGGTCTGAACGGCTTCAGCGATGTCTGGTTTCGCCTGACCCGCAACCTGACGCCGCAGTCCGCGCTCTTTCGCCATGCAGTGCGCATGTCCGTGGTGCTGTGCGTAGGCTACGCCTTTATCCAGTTCACCGGGATGAATCACGGCTACTGGATATTGCTGACCAGCCTGTTTGTGTGCCAGCCGAACTATAACGCCACGCGCCATCGTCTGACGCTGCGCATTATCGGCACGCTGGCGGGCGTCGCGGTCGGTATTCCGGTGCTCTACTTCGTGCCTTCGCTTGAGGGGCAACTGGTGCTGATCGTTATCACCGGCGTGCTCTTCTTTGTCTTCCGGACCGTGCAATATGCGCACGCCACGCTGTTTATCACGCTGCTGGTATTGCTGTGCTTTAACCTGCTGGGCGAAGGGTTCGAGGTGGCGCTGCCGCGCGTGGTGGATACGATAATCGGCTGCGCTATCGCCTGGTGCGCGGTGAGCTTTATCTGGCCTGACTGGCAGTTCCGCCGGTTGCCCGTGGTGCTGGAGCGCGCGCTGAACGCCAACTGCCGTTATCTCGATGCGATCCTTGAGCAGTATCACCAGGGCCGCGATAACCGTCTGGCGTATCGTATCGCCCGTCGCGATGCGCATAACAGCGATGCGGAGCTGGCGTCAGTGGTATCCAATATGTCCAGCGAGCCGCGGGTGAGCGCGCAGATGCGCGATATCGCCTTCCGGTTTCTGTGCCTGAACCATACGCTGACCAGCTATATTTCGGCGCTTGGCGCGCACCGTGAAAAACTGACGCGTCAGGAGATCCTTTCTCTGCTCGACGACGCCGTCTGTTATGTCGACGACGCGCTGCATCATCAGCCCGCAGATGAAGCGCGCGTGGAGAAATCATTGACGGAGCTGGCGCAGCGCATCGAACAGATTGAGCCGCGCCAGGAGAGCAAAGAGCCGCTGGTGCTTCAGCAAATCGGTCTGTTGATTTCCCTTTTACCGGAAATCAGCCGTCTCCAGCGTCAGCTCGCTCAGGAGTGATTCTGTACAGAGAGCTGCATAAACCACTCCAGCAGCTCTTCGCGGATGTGTACGGGTAATGCCGCTTCATGGGTGCCGATAATGGCGCCCTGTAGCGCATAGAGCACTTGCAGGCTGAGGTTTTTCCGTGCTTTTCGCAGCTTCAGCCAGCACTCTTTCGCACCGTATGCGCAGAGCGTCTCCACATCGCGGATCCCGGCTTCCCACAACGACACCTCAAGCTGAACATTAAGATTGGGCATATCTTTAACCCGCCGCTCGCGGGCGCGCTCGGTTTTCTCCGCCTGCGCGCAGGCCAGCGCCGTTCGGGCGTGTTCACGCAGCAAGGGCGGCGAATTCCATAACGCTTCATCCACCAGATAATAATTGAGGCTGATGTGACGCCCGCGCCGGGTACAGACCAGCATCGGCGGGTTATGGGCGAGCTGATAGTCGCGACTCTGGTTGCTGGCGCGCAGGTAAAACCGCCCTTCGACGAGCATAGCGAACACGGCGTCATTAATGGCGAGGCTGTAGCCGCCAAACAGTGAACGATGGGTGACATTTCCCAAAGATGAAAGAGTATTCTGCACCCGAACAAGAGTGTCAGACGAGGATTTATCCATGATTATTCCTTTTATATCAACAAGTAACGGATAAAAAATTCCATTAGCTTTTCCCTTAACAGGAACATATGAAAGTTGCGCCCCATGAGCAATCCGAATTTCGTTTTCCGCCGATCGAGATGCGAAATTTGCGAGATGCTTTCCGAAATTTCGATTGATCTTTGGTCGCGCCAGCATTACTGTATATGCATACAGTAACTAGCGAGGCTGGACCTTTATGTACTTTTCTCATCAAAATCGCGCGCATGGCTCACGTCGTCTGGCAAAAGAAACGGCTGATGCTTTGGCTCAGGCTGAAACAAGAGGCCTGATCAGTGAAGTGATGTACAACGAAGACCAGCCGAGGATGACGCAAATGGTGTTGCTGCCGCTCCTGCAGCAGCTCGGATTGCAGTCCCGCTGGCAGCTGTGGCTTACCCCGCAACAGCGTCTGAGCCGCGAGTGGGTCGAATCCGCGGGCCTGCCACTGACGAAAGTGATGCAGGTCAGTCAAATGAACCCGCAGGTGACGCTGGATTCCATGATCCGTGCGCTGGAGACCGGTAACTACAGCGTGGTGATCGCCTGGCTGCATGATGATTTAACGGACGATGAGCATCGTCGTCTGACGGAAGCGGCGGAGAAAGGCAACGCGATGGGTTTCTTAATGCGCCCCGTTCAGCCCTCGCTTCCCGGTGACCGACCACGTTCTGGCTTAAGAATTCACTCAAGAATGGTGCATTAATCCTTTTTAGGATAAATCCTGGCAAAAATTTGTGCGTGTCTCTTTAGCAGAAGCGATAGAGGCGAATGAACGGCCAGACGGGCGCTAATGTCCGGTTCTGCACTTTACGAGTGTTTAAAATTGACGCAAAAATGTTAAATTTTGCTTTCGCAAGTTGTTTTTTTTCATATGCCTGACGGACTTCACACTTGTAAGTTTTCAACTACGTTGTAGACTTTACCTCGCCAGGGTGCTCATCAATAAACCGACAATATCGGTAGAGTAACCATTGAGCTATACCCCGGTGAAGGATTTAACCGTGAACTTTTCCTCAGGAAAAGCGCATGGCCTTTTTGGATGATAACGAGGCGCAAAAAATGAAAAAGACAGCTATCGCGATTGCAGTGGCACTGGCTGGCTTCGCTACCGTAGCGCAGGCCGCACCGAAAGATAACACCTGGTATGCAGGTGGCAAACTGGGTTGGTCCCAGTTCCATGATACCGGCTTTATCCCTAACGACGGTCCGACTCACGAAAGCCAGCTGGGCGCAGGCGCGTTCGGTGGTTACCAGGTTAACCCGTACGTTGGTTTCGAAATGGGCTACGACTGGCTCGGCCGCATGCCGTATAAAGGCGACACTGTAAACGGCGCTTTCAAAGCACAGGGCGTACAGCTGACCGCTAAACTGGGTTACCCGGTAACCGACGATCTGGACGTTTACACCCGTCTGGGCGGCATGGTATGGCGTGCTGACTCCTCTTCTAACATCGGCGGCGACGACCACGACACTGGCGTTTCTCCGGTATTCGCTGGCGGCGTTGAGTGGGCAATGACCCGCGACATCGCTACCCGTCTGGAATACCAGTGGGTTAACAACATCGGTGACGCGCAGACTGTTGGCGCTCGTCCGGACAACGGCATGCTGAGCGTAGGTGTTTCCTACCGTTTCGGTCAGCAGGAAGATGCAGCTCCGGTTGTAGCTCCGGCTCCGGCTCCGGCTCCGGAAGTACAGACCAAGCACTTCACTCTGAAGTCTGACGTTCTGTTCAACTTCAACAAAGCGACCCTGAAACCGGAAGGTCAGCAGGCGCTGGATCAGATGTACTCTCAGCTGAGCAACCTGGATCCGAAAGACGGTTCCGTCGTGGTTCTGGGCTTCACCGACCGTATCGGTTCTGACTCTTACAACCAGGGTCTGTCCGAGAAACGTGCTCAGTCTGTTGTTGACTACCTGATCTCCAAAGGCATCCCGTCCAACAAGATCTCCGCACGTGGTATGGGCGAATCCAATCCGGTCACTGGCAACACCTGTGACAACGTGAAACCTCGTGCAGCTCTGATCGAGTGCCTGGGTCCGGATCGTCGCGTAGAGATCGAAGTTAAAGGCGTTAAAGACGTTGTAACTCAGCCGCAGGCTTAAGTTAAACGTTAAGAAAAACCCCGCCACGGCGGGGTTTTTTGTTTTCTGGAAGCGTTATGGCAGCGATGGGTTTAATAAGAAGCGCGTGCAATCTTTGTTACCTTTGGCCTGACCGTGCGGTTCAGCCAGCAGAGCATTCACAACGAGCAGCAAAACGAATAACTGCATTACACCTTTCAAACCTTCCGCCCGGGTTACTCTTTCTTCCCCAGCAGTGCCTGTAAATCCTGCTTCAACGTCGACATGTGGTTTTCATATTTCTCTTTGCGCTCGGCGTCTTCTATCAGCTGAACAATCGTTTCTGAAAGCGTGACGCCGCGACGCTGCGCGAGGCCCGCGAGCCGCTGCCAGACAATAAACTCCAGGTCGATGGACTTTTTACGGGTATGCTGATGCTCAGCATTAAAATGCCGCTTACGACGGGCGCGAATCGTCTGCTTCAGGCGGTTTTGCAGCGCCGGGTTCATATGCTGCTCAATCCAGCCCAGCACTCTTACCGGTTCGTTTTCCATACCCAGCAAGAGATCCACCGCCTCTTTCGCCGCGCTGGCTTCGACATAACGGGTAATCAGCTCGCCTTCACGATGCTTCTTCACCAGATATTTCCACTTCCAGCCGCTTTCGAGGTTTTCGAGTTGTTGGTATTTCATTGCGATCTCAGGATGACCGTGTAACTCATTTCAGGATAACAGTTTTTTTTCGTTTCGCTGAGGGGAAATAATCGTCTGTGACGCATGGGGAGATTCTGCAGGGCAATATTGGCATTTCCGGTGTGTTGCCCCGCCCATTACGCTATAATCTCGCCTTTTACATCTGACTAAAAAACCTCGACATTGACCATTAACAGACTTACATCACAAGCGCTTGTACCCGATACGGAGACCTTCCAGTCCCGGTTCGTTGAAATGGATGCCGGTTTTGCGGCCGCGCTTGATTTTGAGGCGCTTCAGCCTCGCCTTCACGACGGACTGAGCCAGCTGTGCGCGCCGCGTCCTTTAAATGATTTCATGCTGGTAAAGGCTGACGAAGAAAAGCCTTTGCTGGAGCTTATCGCCAGCACCGCGAAAGCGCTGCTGCCGCCCCAGCCAGAGCTGGTCGGCGGTCACTATCTTATTGAAAACCAAAATATCACCCTGACGCCGCCCACGGGAACGCCGGGTGATTTCGCAGTGCTTCGCGACGTGGTTGTCGCCACCTGGGCTGAAGCCGGCGAGCTGTTCGGTTGCGTCAGACAGTTTGCTGGCCAGATTTCACTTGAGCCCGGTCTCGTGCATAAAGCGAACGGCGGCATTCTGGTCGTGTCGTTGAAAACGCTGCTGCTGCAACCGCTTCTGTGGCTGCGCCTGAAGCAGATGGTCATCACTAAACGCTTCGACTGGGTTGCGCCCGACGAGACGCGCCCGCTGCCGGTGTCTGTCCCTCCCCTGCCTCTTAATCTTCGCGTCGTGCTGGTAGGCGATCGCGAATCGCTGGCGGATTTCCAGGAGATGGAGCCCGTTCTCGCGCAGCAGGCCATCTACAGCGAATATGAAGACGATCTGCAAATCAGTGACGAAGAAGATATCGCGCTCTGGTGTAACTGGGTCTGCGCGCAGGCAGCGGAGCAGCAGTTGCCCGCGCCGGCAAGCGACGCCTGGCCGCTGCTCATCCGCGAAGCCGTGCGCTACACCGGCGACCAGGAAACGCTGCCTATCGATCCGCTCTGGATGGCGCGTCAGTTAACGGAAGTCGCCGCCTTCTGCGACGAGGCGACGTTCAGCGCGGCGCAATTTTCCGACATGCTGGCGCGCCGCGCCTGGCGTGAGGGATATCTTGCAGAGCGTATGCAGGATGAAATTCTGCTTGGACAACTGCTGGTCGAAACCGAAGGCGAACGCATCGGTCAGATTAACGCACTCTCGGTGGTTGAATTTCCGGGGCATCCGCGCGCGTTCGGCGAGCCGTCGCGTATCAGTTGCGTAGTGCATATCGGCGATGGCGAATTTACCGATATCGAGCGCAAAGCGGAACTTGGCGGGAATATTCACGCCAAGGGCATGATGATCATGCAGGCCTTTCTGATGGCGGAGCTGGATCTGGAGCAGCAGATGCCCTTCTCCGCCTCACTGACGTTCGAGCAGTCCTACAGCGAAGTGGACGGCGACAGCGCGTCGATGGCAGAGCTGTGCGCGCTTATCAGCGCGCTGGCCAATGCGCCGCTTAACCAGCAGATTGCCATTACCGGCTCGGTGGATCAGTTTGGCCGCGCGCAGCCGGTCGGCGGACTTAATGAGAAAATCGAAGGATTCTTTACCGTCTGTCAGGCCCGCGGTTTAACAGGCAAACAGGGCGTGATTATTCCTTCTGCCAACGTGCGTCATTTATCGTTATGTCAGGCGATTCTGGACGCAGTAGATGAAGGGCAATTTTCCATCTGGGCCATTGATGATGTCACAGATGCGCTACCCTTATTAACCACTCTCCCGTGGGATGGCGAAGGCCAGACGACGCTGCTTGGGGTTATCGGCGAGCGAATCGCTCAGGCGACGCAGCAGGATATCCGCCAGCGTCCGTGGCCGTTACGCTGGATGAACTGGTTTAACCACAACTGATCGGACTTGTTCAGCGTACACGTGTTAGCTAACCTGCGGGCTTCACTAAAATAAGGCATACTGAGAACATGGTAGACAAACGCGAATCCTATACGAAAGAAGACCTTCTTGCCTCCGGGCGCGGCGAACTGTTCGGCGCGAACGGCCCGCAACTGCCGGCACCCAACATGTTGATGATGGACCGCGTGGTGAAAATGACCGAAGCCGGCGGTAACTTTGATAAGGGTTACGTGGAAGCGGAACTGGATATCAATCCTGATATGTGGTTCTTTGGCTGCCATTTTATCGGCGATCCGGTGATGCCGGGCTGCCTCGGTCTCGATGCCATGTGGCAGCTGGTCGGCTTCTATTTAGGCTGGCTGGGCGGCGAAGGTAAAGGCCGTGCGCTGGGCGTGGGCGAAGTGAAATTTACCGGCCAGATACTGCCGACAGCGAAAAAAGTGACCTACCGTATCCACTTCAAACGCATCGTAAACCGTCGTCTGGTAATGGGCATTGCCGATGGCGAAGTGCTGGTGGACGGCAAGCAGATTTACACCGCGACTGACCTGAAAGTGGGCCTGTTCCAGGACACTTCTGCATTCTGATAGCCTCTCACGGCTCCTCAGAAAGGCGAAACCTCCGCAGTGCGGAGGTTTCTTTTTAAAGAGACAAGCTCACGCAATCTGAGCCCTGTCCTCCATGGCTTCTCGCCAGCCTCCCAGCCAATAAGACCTCTGATTCAGGGTCTGGTAAGGACACATTTCTTTGGAGCGTCCGGTGATACCGGCCTGATAACCACGATGATGTGCCCGTTCCAGGCGATCTCTTTTTTGTCTCTTCATGCCTCGTTTCCCTCATTTCAGGTCTGGTGGAAAAGAAAACAGTGATTACATTTTGCGCAATCACCCTTTACGAATACCTTCAAAGTCCGGGAACGTCAATGCGCAAAATTCACGCCAATGTCATATTTGTGAGCTACTTTGGATAACATTTATACAAAAAATGAGGGCGCGATGAGCATATCTGACTGGCATAAAACAAAAAGCCGCCGCCCTCTTTAAGAAGAAGACGACGGCTTTTAACATCATTCAAATTTTTTATGGCTGACGCGCGACCTCATCGGCAATAGTTTTCGCCTGCTGCTGCCAGGCTTGTGCGAGGGTTTTCACCATCGCGTCATAACCATCCTCTTGCTGCTTAAGCTCGGTATAGAAAGGCCGCTTAATGAGCTGCCCCTTATGCTTCAGCAACCATTCCCCGCTCACGATCACCCGTCCGTCATAACGGCCATGAAAGCCGGTCACGTTGACGTTCAGCGTATCCTGCTCCGCCCCCAGCGGCTGAGCGGAAACCACCCAGCCCGGCAGCGTGGCGCTCAGGTTGGTCACCAGCGTATTGCGCAGTTGCTGATCCAGCGGGCTCGCCCACAAGTTCTGACTGGCAATCACATACTGTACATCGGTGGTCTGATAGACCACGCCGTTACCTGCCAGATAATCGGGCACCGATACCTGTTCCACCCACAGCAGGTGCTGGCTGTTCATCGAGGCACTGTGCGCCACCGGCGCGGTAGACGCCGGGAGCTGATACCAGGTGGTTTCCTCTGTGCTGCTACAGGCGCTCAGTAGCGCAACGGCGACAAGCGGGAGCCATTTTTTCATTCTTTCGCCCTCTTCGGCTGCGGGTCCTTTTTCTCTTTCGATTCGAATACCAGCGCGTTGCTCTTCTCATTAAGCGTACGCAGTACTGGCTGAAGCTCACGCAACACCTGATCCAGACGCTGCATATCCGCCACCATTTTGTTATAAGCGGCAGAGCCCGGCTGGAAGCCCTGCATGCTGCGATTAAGCTCGCGCAGCGTTTTCTGCATGTCCGCTGGCAAATCCTGCGCCGACTGGCTCGACGTCAGTTGGTTCAGGTTATCGAGCGTCGTCTGCAAACGGCGCATGGTGCGCTGGCTTTCCGAGAGCGTATTTGTGGCCTGTTCAATCATCGGGTTGAGCGGCAGATTGTTAATCTTATCCAGCGTATCCATCAGACGCTGCTGGATCTGCGCCAGTCCGCTACTTACCGTCGGGATCACCGGGTAGCCATTGAATTTCGCCATCTCAGTCACCGGCGGCGCTTTCGGGTAGAAATCCAGGTCGACAAAAAGTTGCCCGGTCACCAGATTGCCGGTTTTGAGCGTCGCGCGAAGACCTTTCTTCAGCAGATCGTGCATATGGCTGGCGATATTCGGGTCTTCGCCAATCTGATTCGCCAGCCGTTCCGGCTCGATGCGTACCAGTACCGGAATACGGTAATCGGTCGTCACCGCCTGATGCAGGCCAGGCACAAAGAACGGCACCTGCGCGACAGTCCCGAGACGAATGCCGCGGAATTCCACTGGCGCGCCGGGCTGCAGGCCGCGAATGGTGTCTTTAAAGAACATCAGATAATCGATATGTTCGGTATAGAGCGATTCCTGAATGCTGCGCTGGTCGTCATAGAGCGTAAAGGCGGTTTTCTCGGCCACCGGCTGCCCGAGTTCCCAGCCATCCGGCACGTCAAAGCTGACGCCGCCGCTAAACAACGTGCTGAGCGAGCCCATCTCCACGCGCATACCGGAAGAACTGAGATCGACCGCGATCCCGCTGTCCTTCCAGAAACGCACGTTGCTGGTCACCAGACGGTCGTTCGGCGCATTGATAAAGAGCTGATAACTGATGGAGCGTTTTTGCGGGTCGAACGTGCTGGTTTCTACCGAGCCGACGCGATAGCCGCGAAACAGCACCGGATCGCCCGGATTAAGTTGTCCGGCTTTGCTGCTGTCGAGGATAACCCGAATGCCTTTAGCATCCGGCGGCGCCAGCGGCGGGGCATCCAGCAGTTTGTAGGACTCCGGCGCGCTGCCTTTCGAGCCCGGCTGAAGTTCAATGTAGGCGCCGGACAAAAGCGTGTTCAGCCCGGTAACGCCTTCACGACCGATCTGCGGCTTGACCACCCAGAAGGCAGTATCGCCGTACAGGAGTTTTTCCATGCCAGGGTTCATACGCGCTTTGATTTCGACGTGATGTAAATCGTCGGTCAGTACGGCGCTTTCCACCACGCCGACATCCACGCTGCGGCTCTTGATGGTGGTTTTCCCGCCTTCGATGCCTTCTGCGTTGGTGGTCATCAGCGTCACCACCGGCCCCTGATGGCTGTAGTGATAAAACAGGATCCAGGCGCCGATAAGCGCGGTAATTATTGGGAAGATCCAGACCGGCGACCAGTTTTTCACCTTCTTAATCTTCGCTTCCCCGCGATTATTTTCCATGTTCGGGTAACTCCTCATAACTTGAATCAGGCACACGGTCCCAGGAGAGACGCGGGTCGAAGGTCATGGCGGCGAACATGGTGATAATCACCACCATCGCAAACATAACTGCTCCCCAGGCCGGGTAAATATTCATCAGCGCGCCCATGCGCACCAGCGCGGAGAGCACGGCAATCACAAAGACGTCGATCATCGACCAGCGGCCGACGAACTCCACCACTTCATACATCAGATGCATTCGCTCGCGCTCCTGACGCCCATAACCTTTGGCGTCAAGGCACAGCCAGCCGAGGGCGATCATCTTAAGCGTCGGCACCATAATACTGGCGATGAAAATCACCAGCGCTACCGGGTAAGAGCCTTCATTCCAGATGAGGATCACGCCCGCGATAATGGTGGAAGGCATTCTGTCGCCCAGCAGATCGGTAATCATGATGGGCAGCAGATTCGCGGGCAGATAAAGCATGATGGAGCAGATGAGCAGCGAGACGGTCCACTGCAGGCTGTGTTTACGGCGTACATGGGCGTGGGTATGGCAGCGCGGGCAGCGGCCCTCTTCGCCGGGAAGGATGGCGGTGCAACACGGACAGGCCCGCAGTCCCTGACGGATACCGGCGACGCCCACTTTTAGCGGCTGAGCCACCGGCGGCATCGGCGCGATGTCATCCCAGAGCCAGCGGCGATCCACGCACTGGAAAGCGCGCAGCTGTAATATGCAGAACAAACACCAGGGGATAAAGCTGCTGCCAATGCCGATATCGCCATAGGCAATCAGCTTCACAAAGCTCACCAGCACGCCCGCGAGGAAGATTTCAGCCATGCCCCAGCTGCGTAGCTGAAACAGCACGCGGGCCATGGCGATTTTAAGCCGCGGCGGCAGCGTGACGCGGTTGACCAGCAAAAGGATCGTGACCAGACAGAACGCGGGCACGAGCTGGACAAACAGCATGAAAAGCGAGCCAAGGCTCGCATAGTCTTCATTAAACAGGACGCGAGGGATTTCCAGCAGCGTCACTTCGCTGCTGACGCCCGCCGCTTCCATATTGACGAAGGGAAAAAGGTTAGAGAGCAACAGCATGAACAGCGCCGCCAGCGCATACGCCGTTGGGCGCTGGCGCGGCGCGGCCCACTCGACGACCAGCGTCGTGTCGCAGCGGGGGCAATGCGCCTTTTGCCCCGGCGCCAGCGCCGGGAGCTTTACCAGAAGATCGCATTGCGGGCAGAGCATATGCTCGCCCGCATGATGACGTTCACGCATGCGGGTTCCTGAATAATCAGCTGTTTTTAAGTGATTCAAGATATTCCCAGCGCTCGAACGCTTCTTCCAGCGCGGCTTCGGCGGCGCTCAGCTGCGCCAGCACATCCTGCGTAACATCATGAGGCTGGTTAAAGAACGCCGCATCGCTGACTTTCGCCTGCAGCGCCTCAAGCTCTGCCTCCAGCGTCTCCAGACGGGCGGGCAGCTGTTCCAGTTCGCGCTGCAAGTTATAGCTTAGTTTGTTGCTGCCTCGTTTAACAGTTTCTGCCTTCGACTCCGCAGCGGGCTCCGCTTTTTTCGCTGTCGACTGCTGCATCGTGCGCGATGAGGCCTGCTGACCACGGGCGTCGTGATAGCCGCCCACATACTGACCGATGCGACCTTCGCCTTCGAAAATCCAGCATTCGGTCACGGTGTTGTCCACAAACTGACGGTCATGGCTCACCAGCAGTACGGTGCCCTGATAGCTGTCGATAAGCTCTTCCAGCAGCTCCAGCGTTTCCACGTCGAGGTCGTTGGTCGGTTCATCGAGGATCAGCAGGTTGCTTGGCTTGAGGAACAGACGCGCCAGCAGCAGGCGGTTACGTTCACCGCCGGAGAGCGCACGCACCGGCGTCATGGCGCGCTTCGGATGGAACAGGAAGTCCTGCAGATAACCAAGCACGTGGCGCGGCTTGCCGTTCACCATCACTTCCTGTTTGCCTTCGGCGAGGTTGTCCATCACCGTCCGTTCCGGATCCAGCTCAGCGCGGTGCTGATCGAAGTACGCGACTTCCAGCTTGGTGCCGCAATGCACCCGGCCGCTGTCGGCCTTAAGCTGGCCTAGCATCAGTTTGAGCAGCGTAGTTTTACCACAGCCGTTCGGCCCCACCAGCGCGATTTTATCGCCGCGCTGCACCTGGGCGGAGAAATCGCTCACGAGCACTTTCTCGCCGACACGGTAGTTGACGTTCTCCATCTCAAAGACGATTTTGCCGGAGCGGGTCGCCTCTTCCACCTGCATCTTCGCGCTGCCCATCACTTCACGGCGCTCGCCGCGTTCGCGACGCATCGCCTTCAGCGCACGCACGCGGCCCTCGTTACGGGTACGACGCGCTTTGATGCCCTGGCGGATCCACACTTCTTCCTGCGCCAGCTTGCGGTCGAACTCCGCGTTTTGCAGATCTTCGACGCGCAGCGCTTCTTCCTTCGCCACCAGATACTTATCGTAGTCGCCCGGATAAGAAACCAGTTTGCCGCGGTCGAGATCGACGATGCGCGTCGCCATGTTGCGGATAAATGAACGGTCATGCGAAATAAACACGATGCTGCCGGAGAACGATTTCAGGAAGTTCTCCAGCCAGTCGATAGTCTCGATGTCCAGATGGTTAGTCGGCTCGTCGAGCAGCAGCACACGCGGCGCGCTGACCAGCGCCCGGCCCAGCGCCGCTTTACGCAGCCAGCCGCCGGAGAGCGACGCCAGCGGCGTATCGGCATCCAGCTCCAGCTGCGCGAGGACTTCGGTAATGCGGTTTTCAAGCTGCCACAAATCGTGGTGCTCCAGCATCTCCTGCACTTTTGCAAGCTCTGACAGGTTTTTATCGCTTGGATCGCTCATGACCAGATGCGAAATCTGGTGATAACGCTTCAGGTATTCGGCCTGCTCCGCCACGCCTTCCGCGACGAAATCATAAACGGTGCCCGCAACGTTACGCGGCGGATCCTGTTGCAAACGCGCAACGACCAGATCCTGTTCATAGATCAGGCGGCCATCATCCAGCGGCAACTCATGGTTGAGGATTTTCATCAGGGTCGACTTACCGGCCCCGTTGCGCCCCACCAGGCAGACACGCTCATTTTCTTCGATATGCAGTTCGGCATTATCGAGCAGCGGCGCATCGCTGAAAGAGAGCCAGGCGCCATGCATACTGATTAACGACATAATTCTTAGTCCTTGGTCTGGTGAGTGACAAGCCAGCAGTTGTGGATCTGGCGGTTGCGCGCGAAGTCCTGAGAGAGCGTTTTTTGTGTGATGTCTTGCGCTTTCAGGCCCAGGGCCGCAAGCCCTTCGTGATCCATCTTGAACCCACGCTTGTTATTGGAAAACATAATCGTCCCGTCGCGACGCAGCAGACGCTTGAGATCTTTCATCAGACGCAGATGATCGCGCTGCACGTCGAACGTCTCTTCCATACGTTTGGAGTTAGAGAACGTCGGCGGATCGATAAAGATCAGATCGAACTGCTCATCGCTCTCGGCAAGCCAGCTCAGGCAGTCGGCCTGAATCAGGCGATGCGCGCGGCCGCTCAGCCCGTTAAGGCGTAAGTTGCGCTCCGCCCACTCCAGATAAGTGCGCGACATATCCACCGTGGTGGTGGAGCGCGCGCCGCCGAGACCCGCATGGACGCTGGCGCTGCCGGTGTAGGAGAAGAGATTCAGGAAATCTTTGCCTTTGCTCATCTGGCCGAGCATCCGGCGCGCGATGCGGTGATCGAGGAACAAGCCGGTATCAAGATAGTCGGTCAGGTTGACCAGCAGGCGCGCGTTAAACTCATGCACTTCCATAAACTCGCCCTTCTGGGCCAGTTTCTCATACTGATTTTTGCCTTTCTGGCGTTCGCGGGTTTTCAGCACTAGCTTATTCGGCGCCAGGCCAAGCACCGAAAGCGTGGCGGCAATCACGTCGAACAGACGCTGACGCGCTTTTTCGGGCTCAATGGTTTTAGGGGGCGCATATTCCTGAATCACCACCCAGTCCGCGTAGCGGTCTACCGCCACGTTGTAGTCCGGCAGGTCGGCATCATACAGGCGATAACATTCGATGCCTTCCTGTTTCGCCCACTTATCCAGCTTCTTCAGATTTTTACGCAGGCGATTGGCGTAATCCTCAGCCACCTGGGCTGGCATTGCGCCCGGCTGCGTCGGCGCCAGACGATAGTTTTTCTGTACGCAATCAAGCGGGCCGTTTTTCGCTTTGAACTGGCGGTCAGCGCGCAGTTGCAGGCAGCTCAATAGCTCCGGCGAGGCGCTAAACAGCGACAGGTTCCAGCCGCCGAACTGGTTTTTCATAATGCGACCCAGCAGGCTGTGCAGCGCAATCAGCGCCGGTTCGCTCTCCAGACGCTCGCCGTAAGGCGGGTTGCTGATAACGGTGCCGGTCGGCCCTTCCGGCAGCGGATTGGTCAGATTCGCCACATCCTGGGCTGAGAACGCAATGATGTCGGCAAGCCCGGCGCGACGGGCGTTGGTGCGGGCGCGCTCAATCACGCGCGGATCGTTATCGGAGCCATAGAATCGCGAAGCGTACTCGCTGAGGCCGCGACGCGCGCGCACCTGCGCCTCGGTTTTCACTTCTTTCCATACGCTCTCGTCATGCTGCGCCCAACCGTTAAAACCCCAGTGGGTACGGTGCAGTCCTGGCGCGCGATCGGTGGCTATCATCGCCGCTTCAATCAGCAGCGTGCCGGAGCCGCACATCGGGTCGAGCAGCGGGGTGCCAGGCTCCCAGCCGGAGCGCATCACAATCGCCGCCGCCAGGTTCTCTTTGATGGGCGCCTGGCCGGTGCGATCGCGATAGCCGCGCTGGTGCAGGCCTTCGCCGCTAAGATCGATAGCAATGCTGGCGGTGTCTTTATTCAGCCAGACATTAATACGCAGATCCGGCAGCTCGCGATCCACGCTCGGGCGCGGCAGATTTTTACGGGTAAAGGCGTCGACAATCGCGTCTTTGACCTTCATGGCGCCATACTGGCTGTTGCGAATGGTGTCGTTAAGACCGCTGAAATGAACGGCAAACGTGGCGTCGGGCGCGAAAATGCTCGTCCAGTCGATAGCCTGAACGCCCAGATAAAGATCCAGATCGCTGTACACCGCGCATTCGCCAAGCGGCAGCAGGATACGCGACGCCAGGCGACTCCACATCAGGCTTTGATAAACCAGAGCCGCATCGCCCTGAAAATGCACGCCTCCCTGAACCACCTGGCACTCTTGCGCGCCCAGGTTTTCCAGTTCAGTTTTTAACAGCTCTTCGAGCCCACGCGCCGTACTGGCAAACAAAGCATTCATATCGTCACTTCAGTAAAAAGAAAATAGTGGCGCATTATAGCCAATCCCGCACGCATGTCATAAAGTTGCCCTTCTATTTCTTATGCCGGGAGGGCATACGCCATGGTTTTATCGCAGCTTTTTATTCATCCGGTGAAATCGATGCGTGGGTTGCAGGTCTCCCACGCGCTGGCGGACGTGAGCGGCCTGGCATTTGACCGCGCGTTTATGGTGACGGAAACCGATGGCACCTTTATTACCGCGCGCCAGTATCCGCAAATGGTGCTCTTCACGCCCGCACTGCTGCCGGACGGGCTGCACCTCACGGCACCGGATGGCAGCAGCGCCGCGGTTCGCTTCAATGATTTTGAAGCCGCCCCCGCGCCGACGGAAGTCTGGGGCAACCATTTCACCGCGCTTATCGCGCCTGCGAGCATCAACCAGTGGCTGAGCGGCTTTTTCGGCCGCGACGTGCAGTTGCGCTGGGTCGGCCCGTCGCTCACGCGCCGCGTGAAACTCCATCCCGGCGTTCCACTCGGTTTCGCCGATGGCTTCCCGTATCTGCTCGCTAGCGAGGCCTCGCTGCGCGATCTGCAAAAGCGCTGCCCGGCGGGCGTGGCGATGAATCAGTTTCGCCCGAATCTGGTCGTTTCTGGCGTTGAGGCATGGGCGGAGGATACCTGGAAAGTGATCCGCATCGGCGAAGTCGTGTTTGACGTCGCCAAACCGTGCAGCCGCTGCGTCTTTACCACCGTCAGCCCCGAGCGCGGGCGCAAACACCCGAGCGGCGAACCGCTGGCGACGCTGCAAAAATTCCGCACGGCGCTGGATAACGGCGATGTCGACTTCGGCCAGAATCTGATTGCCCGTAACAGCGGCGTGATCCGCGCAGGCGATCGCGTTGAAGTCCTTTTGACCGGCCCGGCACGGCTTTATGGCGCAGGCGACGTGGAAGAGAACGTCATGCCGGCAACAAGCGCGGCGGCGCAGGTGTCTGTCGAATGGGAAGGCAAGCGCTTTAATGGGAATAATCAGCAGGTGGTGCTGGAGCAGCTTGAACAGCAAGGCATTCGGGTGCCCTACTCCTGCCGCGCCGGGATTTGCGGCAGCTGCCGCGTGACGCTGCTGGAAGGGGAAGTGACGCCGCTTAAGAAAAGCGCGCTGAGTGACGACGGCACTTTCTTAAGCTGTAGCTGCGTGCCGGCAGGCCCGGTACGGCTCGCGCGTTAAACGGCCTGATCGAGGCTCAACGATGGCGCGCTCGCCAGCGGTTTGAGCCTGTCGTTCATCACTTTAATCGCGTCCCCTAACTGCATTGCGCGGCCCGCGAGCGTCAACACAGGCTGCGCCAGAAGGCAGAGCGTGGCGTTATCGCCAGGTTCAACCACCAGCAGATTCACGGCTTCTCCGCTGTCGCTCAGCCACACGCACGCGGCATCGCCGCAGCCAGGCGACCATTCAGCGTCGTCATGGGCTAAGAAGTGCCAGCTTTTCGGCATCTGGGGTTTAAGAAAACGGATAGCGACGAGGGCGTTCAGTACCAGTTCGGCGCGCTGTTCAGCAGCAAGAGGAAGGTCACGGCATTTTTCATCGAAGGAGAACCAGAGCGCGGCGTCATCCACGCAGAATCCAGCAGGATCGAACGCGTCGGGGGTCAACATTTTGCGGGCAAAACGCGAGCGAAACAGCATGCCGTTGGCCAAATCCAGCATCATCCGGTCGTGCTCATCATCGTAATACCATCGCCAGTTATCGTCCGGCTTTATGCGCATCATTACCCCCTGGTGCGATGAAACTCAAAATTATTTCCCTTATTTTGCCGCTTCGTTTATTCCCTCATTACGCTAAGACAATGACGTTTAAATTAGCAACAACCGCGGAATATAAAACAACCAGGGCTGAAAATAAAGCCCTGGCGGTCTCATATAGGGAAATGCTTAAAGGTGGGTCACAATGTCTTTAACGAGCGGCGGGCCTTTGAAAATAAAGCCGGAATAGATCTGAATAAGCGAAGCGCCAGCCGCCATTTTTTCGCGCGCGGCGATGACGGAATCAATACCGCCGACGCCGATAATCGGCAGACGCCCTTGCAGCTCCTGATTTAACAGGCGAATGATTTCCGTACTTTTTAATTGCAGAGGACGACCGCTTAATCCGCCCGTTTCATCGCAATATTTCATGCCCTGCACCAGACTGCGATCCAGCGTGGTATTGGTCGCAATAACCCCATCAATATTATGGCGCACCAGGCTGTCAGCCACTTGGATCAATTCTTCAACAGAAAGATCCGGCGCGATCTTCACAGCTACCGGCACATATTTATGGTGCTTTTGCGAAAGCACTTGCTGCTGATTTTTAATGGCGGCGAGAAGATCGTCCAGCGCATCGCCATATTGCAGAGAACGCAGACCGGGAGTATTCGGTGACGAGATATTGATTGCGATATACCCGGCATAGGGAAACACCTTTTCCATACAGATCAGGTAGTCATCTTTTCCCTGCTCTACGGGCGTATCTTTATTTTTCCCGATATTAATGCCGAGCACGCCGTCAAAATGCGCTTTTTTAACGTTCTCCACCAGGTTGTCCACGCCGAGATTATTAAAGCCCATGCGGTTAATCAGCCCCTCCGCCTCGACCAGACGGAACAGCCGCGGCTTGTCGTTGCCCGGCTGCGGACGCGGCGTCACGGTGCCGACTTCAACGGCGCCAAACCCCATCGCGCCAAGCGCGTCGATGCACTCGCCGTTTTTATCAAGGCCAGCGGCGAGCCCCAGCGGGTTCTTAAACGTCAGTCCCATGCAGGTAACCGGTTTTGACGGCACTTTCTGGCGCAGCAGCGCTTCAAGTGGCGTGCCGATGATTCGGCGCATCTGCTGGAAGGTAAATTCGTGAGCGCGCTCGGGGTCGAGCTGAAACAGGGCTTTTCGAACGAAGGGGTAGTACATGAACTCTCCTGGATTCCCGGTATGCAAACCGGGGCGCTATTATCTGCGATCCGCTTCACAAAGGGAATTGACCTGCGGCAAAAAAGCCCCTGAGAAAGCAAACGTTTTCCTTTTTCTGCCCGAATATGCGTTTTTCGGCAAAGCATCGCCGATATTTTTAGTTTCTCACGACCAGCCCCTCTGCCACTATCCTCTCATATTGTTATTAATGTTAATTAAAAACCGTATTTTGGTTATAAGGAGGTGGTATGCGGGTTATTTCTCTGGCGGGAAGCCCACGCTTTCCTTCGCGCTCCAGCGCCCTGCTCTCCTGGCTGGCGGGTGAACTCACCCGGCTGGGTGTCGACGTCTGTCACTGGCATATCCAGAATTTCGCGGCAGAGGATCTGCTCTACGCGCGCTTCGACAGCCCGGCACTGCTGACGCTTATTGAACAGCTTCAGCAGGCCGACGGCGTCATCATCGCCACCCCCATCTATAAGGCTTCGTTTTCCGGCGCGCTGAAAACGCTGCTCGATCTGCTGCCCGAGCGGGCGCTGGAGAAAAAAGTCGTACTGCCCATCGCCACCGGCGGCTCGGTGGGCCATCTGCTGGCGCTGGATTACGCGCTCAAACCCGTGCTCAACGCGCTGAAGGCGCAGGAGATCCTGCATGGCGTCTTCGCCGACGACAGCCAGGTGCTGGATTATCACCATCAGCCGCGCTTTTCACCCCTGTTACAAACGCGTCTTGACGACGCGCTGGAGACTTTCTGGCAAGCGCTGACACGCCGCCATCTCGCGACCCCTGCGCCGCAATCCACAAGGAGAACGTTACATGCTTAATCTTTTGCGCCGCCGCGCCGCGCCGCTGCTGGCAGCCAGCCTCACGCTTTTCGCCGCAGGCGTCAACGCCGCTGCGCCGCAGCCGGAAGCGCTGCGCATCGGTTATCAGAAAGGGTCCGTGAGCATGGTGCTGGCGAAAAGCCATCATCTGCTTGAGCAACGTTATCCGCATACCACAATCACCTGGGTGGAATTCCCGGCGGGCCCGCAGCTGCTTGAGGCGTTGAATGTCGGCAGTATCGATCTCGGCAGTACCGGCGACATTCCGCCGATCTTCGCCCAGGCGGCGGGCGCAGACCTGGTCTATATCGGCAGCGAGCCGCCGAAGCCGAAAGCCGAGGTGCTGCTGGTTGCTGAAAACAGCCCGATTAAAAGCGTCGCCGAACTGAAAGGCCATAAAGTTGCGTTCCAGAAAGGCTCCAGCTCGCACAACCTGCTGCTGCGCGCGCTGCAAAAAGCCGGGCTGAAATTTACCGATATTCAGCCGGTGTACCTGACGCCCGCCGATGCGCGCGCCGCGTTTACGCAGGGTAATGTCGACGCCTGGGCTATCTGGGATCCTTACTACTCCGCCGCGCTCATTCAGGGTGGCGTGCGGGTGCTGACCGACGGCACCGATCTCGATCTCACCGGATCGTTCTATCTCGCCTCTCGCCCCTACGCGCAGAAATATGGCGAATTCCTGACCGGCGTGCTGGAGAGCTTCAGCGAAGCGGACGCCCTGACCCGCAGCCAGCGCAAAGCGAGCGTGGCGCTGTTCGCGCAGAGCATCGGGCTGCCGGAGCCGGTGATCGAGCTCTATTTCGATCACCGTCCGCCGACGCGCATCACGCCCGTAAATGAAGAGACGGCCGTGCGCCAGCAGCACACCGCCGATCTGTTTTATGACAACCATCTGGTTCCAGAGAAAGTTGATATCCGCAGCCGCATCTGGTCCGGCGCTACTGAAGGAGCGAAATCATGAGTCTGAATCTGTTCTGGTTTTTACCGACCCACGGCGATGGCCACTATCTCGGTAGCGACGCGGGCGCCCGCCCGGTAGATCACGGTTACCTGCAGCAAATCGCGCAGGCCGCCGACCGTCTTGGATTTACGGGCGTGCTGATCCCGACCGGTCGCTCCTGCGAGGACGCGTGGCTGGTGGCAGCCTCAATGATCCCGGTAACCCAGCGGCTGAAGTTCCTGGTCGCGTTGCGCCCGTCAGTGGTGTCGCCAACCGTGGCGGCGCGTCAGGCGGCGACGCTGGACAGGCTTTCCAACGGCCGCGCGCTCTTTAACCTGGTGACCGGCAGCGATCCGCAGGAGCTCGCTGGTGATGGCGTGTTCCTCGATCACACCGCGCGTTATGAGGCGTCGGCGGAGTTCACCCGCGTCTGGCGCCGTCTGCTTGAAGGCGAAAAGGTCGATTTTGAAGGGAAGCATATTAAGGTGCGCGGCGCGCAACTCTTGTTCCCCCCGGTTCAACAGCCGCGTCCGCCGCTCTACTTCGGCGGCTCGTCCGATGTGGCGCAGGATCTGGCCGCCGAGCAGGTCGATCTCTATCTGACCTGGGGCGAGCCGCCGGAGCAGGTGAAAGAGAAAATAACCCAGGTGCGCGCCAAAGCGGCTGCCCACGGGCGCACGGTACGCTTCGGCATTCGCCTGCATGTGATTGTTCGTGAAACCAGCGAAGAAGCCTGGCAGGCCGCCGACCGACTGATCGCTCATCTCGACGATGACACGATCGCCAAAGCGCAGGCGGCGTTCGCGCGTCAGGATTCGGTCGGCCAGCAGCGCATGGCGGCGCTGCACGGCGGGCGCCGCGACCAGCTTGAGATAAGCCCTAATCTCTGGGCGGGCGTGGGCCTGGTGCGCGGCGGCGCGGGCACGGCCCTGGTGGGCGATGGCCCGACGGTGGCGGCGCGCATTAATGAGTACGCGTCGCTTGGCATCGACAGCTTTATTCTCTCCGGTTATCCGCATCTGGAAGAGGCGTACCGCGTAGGCGAGCTTTTGTTCCCGCATCTCGATGTCGCCATTCCCGATGTGCCGCAGCCTCGCCCGCTCACGGCGCAGGGTGAAGCGGTGGCCAATGAATTTATACCGCGCCGGGTGGCGCAGAGTTAAGGAGGCCGCATGACAAGCGCTTCGCAAAAATGGCTGCAGCGCGCCGCCCCGTGGGTGGTGCCGGTGGGAATTATCGCCGTCTGGCAGCTCGCCTCCCAGGCAGGCTGGCTGTCGACGCGCATTCTGCCGTCGCCGGAAAGCGTGGTGGAAACGTTCTGGCGGCTGACGGCGAGCGGCGAGCTCTGGCAGCATCTGGCGATCAGTAGCTGGCGCGCGATGGTGGGCTTTTCCATCGGCGGTTTGATTGGGCTGGCGCTCGGGCTTATCAGCGGGCTGTCGCGCTGGGGCGAGCGTCTGCTCGACAGCTCCATTCAGATGCTGCGCAACGTGCCGCATCTGGCGCTGATCCCGCTGGTGATTTTGTGGTTCGGCATCGACGAGAGCGCCAAAATTTTTCTGGTAGCGCTCGGCACGCTGTTCCCGATTTATATCAACACCTGGCACGGCATCCGCAATATCGACAGCGGTCTGCTGGAGATGGCGCGCAGCTACGGGCTTTCGGGCTTCAGTCTGTTCCGGCAGGTGATTTTACCAGGCGCCCTGCCCTCGATTATGGTCGGCGTGCGCTTCGCGCTCGGGCTGATGTGGCTGACGCTTATCGTGGCGGAGACGATTTCGGCGAACTCCGGCATTGGCTATCTCGCGATGAACGCGCGCGAATTTTTGCAAACCGACGTGGTGGTGGTGGCGATTATTCTCTACGCCCTGCTCGGCAAACTCGCGGATCTCAGCGCCCGCCTGCTTGAGCGCGTCTGGCTGCGCTGGCACCCCGCTTACCAGACTAAAGAGGCGAACGCATGACGACATCACGACTCAACCAGGGAACGCCGCTGCTGCTGGAAGGCGTGACCAAGCGCTACGGCGAAAAGACTATTCTTAACGCGCTGGATCTGCATGTTCCCGCCGGGCAGTTTGTAGCGGTGGTCGGGCGCAGCGGCGGCGGCAAGAGCACGTTGCTGCGCCTGCTCGCCGGGCTGGAAACGCCAGACGGCGGCGAACTGCGCGCCGGAAACGCGCCGCTTGCCGACGCGCGCGAAGATACCCGGATGATGTTTCAGGATGCGCGACTGCTGCCGTGGAAAAAGGTGCTGGATAATGTCGCGCTGGGGCTTACAGGCGACTGGCAGCCTGCGGCGCGCCGGGCGCTGGAAGAAGTGGGCCTGGCCGACCGCGCGAACGACTGGCCCGCCGCGCTTTCCGGCGGGCAGAAGCAGCGCGTGGCGCTGGCGCGGGCGTTGATTCACCGTCCCGGCCTGCTGCTGCTTGATGAGCCGCTGGGCGCGCTGGATGCCCTCACGCGTCTTGAGATGCAGGAAATGATTGTGTCGCTGTGGCGCGAGCACGGGTTTACGGTGTTGCTGGTGACGCATGACGTGAGTGAGTCGGTGGCGATGGCGGAACGGGTGTTGTTAATCGAAGACGGGAAGATCGGGCTCGATATGGCCGTGGAGTTGCCGCATCCGCGTCATCACGGCACGCCGCGGCTGGCGGAGCTGGAAGCGCGAGTGTTGAACCGGGTGATGCGTAAAGCGCCAGCGCCGGTGCGGGCGGTAAAGGTGGGGTGATTCGTTATCAATAAAAGAAAGGCGGGCGCGCTGCGCTTACCCGCCCTACAAACGCTGACAGGGTGTTATGTAGGGTGGGTAAGCGCAGCGCACCCACCACCCCACATCAGCACATCACGCCAGCGCCTTGCTCACTTTCTCGTACAGATCGCCGGACAGCTTCGGCAGCGCTTTCAACTCCTCCAGCGCCGCGCGCATCAGCGCCTGACGTTTTTCGTCATAACGCTTCAGGCGGATCAGCGGCTCAATCAAGCGCGACGCCACCTGCGGGTTGCGGGTGTTGAGCTCAATAAGCATATCCACCAGGAAACGGTAGCCGCTGCCATCTTCGGCATGGAACGCCGCCGGGTTGTTGGTGGCGAACGCCCCCACCAGCGCACGCACGCGGTTCGGGTTGCCCAGCGTGAAAGCACGGTGCTCCAGCAGCGCGCGGACCTTGCTGACCACCGCTTTCGCCGGACTCATCGCCTGCAACATAAACCACTTATCCATTACCAGACCGTCGTGGTGCCACTTGTCGTCATACTCGGTAAGCAACGTATCGCGGCACGGCAGTTGCGCCGCCACGGCGGCCGCCAGCGCGGCCAGCGCGTCGGTCATGTTGTCCGCGTCGTGATACTGGTTTGAGACCAGCTTGTCCGCCAGCTGCGTATCGCCAAACGCCAGATAATGCAGGCAGGTGTTACGCAGCGCGCGCTTGCCGATATCGGCGTGATCGATACGGTAGCCCGTGAGTTTATGCGCGTTGTAGACCGCCAGCAGTTCATCGGCAAGCTCGGTCGCCAGCGTGCGGGTCAACGCGTCGTGCACCGCCGCGATGGCCTGCGGATCGATGGTCTGGAACAGCTCGGCGATTTCGTTTTGCGACGGCAGCGTCAGGATCTCCGCCGCCAGCGCCGGATCGATGGTCTCGTCAAGCAGGATCGCGCGGAAGGCGTCCGCCACGTGCAGCGGCAGCGACAGCGGCTGTTGCTGCTGATAGCGCGCGACGTTGAGCTTGATATGCGTGGCCAGCAGGCTCTGCGCCGCATCCCAGCGCGAGAAATCGTTACGCGCATGGCGCATCAGGAACGTTAACTGCTGGTCGCTCCATTTATATTCCAGCTTCACCGGCGCGGAGAATTCGCGCAGCAGCGACGGCACCGGCTGGAAGTAAACATTATCAAAGACGAACGTCTGCTCCGCCTGCGTCAGATTCAGCACATGGTGCACCGGATGACCGTCTTTTTGCAGCGGAATCACCTTGCCTTCGTTGTCATACAGCTCGATATCGAACGGAATATGCAACGGCAGTTTTTCCGGCTGGTCCGCCGTCGGCGGCGTGCGCTGGCTTAATGTCAGCGTGTACTGCTCGGTCTGCGGGTTGTAATCATCCTGCACGGTGACAATCGGCGTGCCGGACTGGCTGTACCAGCGGCGGAAATGCGAGAGGTCGACATTCGACGCGTCTTCCATCGCCTGTACGAAATCGTCGCAGGTCGCGGCGCTACCGTCGTGACGCTCGAAATAGAGCTGCATCCCTTTCTGGAAATTCGCTTCGCCTAGCAGCGTATGCAGCATGCGGATCACTTCGGAGCCCTTCTCATACACGGTCAGGGTGTAGAAGTTGTTCATCTCGATGACCATGTCCGGGCGAATCGGGTGCGCCATCGGGCTTGCGTCTTCGGCGAACTGCATCGCGCGCATGGTACGCACGTTGCTGATGCGGTTGACCGCGCGGGAGCCGAGATCGGAGCTGAACTCCTGATCGCGAAAGACCGTCAGCCCTTCTTTCAGGCTCAACTGGAACCAGTCGCGGCAGGTGACGCGGTTGCCGGTCCAGTTGTGGAAATATTCGTGGCCGATAACGCGCTCAATGTTGAGATAGTCTTTATCCGTCGCGGTTTCAGCGCGCGCCAGCACGAATTTGGAGTTAAAGACGTTAAGCCCTTTGTTCTCCATCGCGCCCATGTTGAAGAAATCCACCGCGACAATCATATAGATGTCGAGATCGTACTCCAGACCGAAGCGCTCTTCGTCCCACTTCATGGAATTTTTCAGCGAGGTCATCGCCCAGCCGGCGCGGTCCAGATTGCCGCGGTCCACATAGAGCTCCAGCGCCACATCGCGGCCGGAACGGGTGGTGAAAGTATCGCGCAGCACGTCGAAATCGCCCGCCACCAGCGCAAACAGGTAGCACGGTTTCGGGAACGGATCTTCCCACTGCATCCAGTGGCGGCCATCGTCCAGCTCGCCCTGCGCCATGCGGTTGCCATTGGAGAGCAAATAGGGGTATTTCGCTTTATCGGCGACGATTTTGGTGGTGAAGCGCGCCAGCACGTCCGGACGGTCCAGATACCAGGTGATATGGCGGAACCCTTCGGCTTCGCACTGGGTGCAGAGCGCCTCGCCTGACTGATACAGGCCTTCCAGCGCGGTGTTCGCCGCCGGGTTGATGTCGTTGACGATTTTAAGCGTGAAGCGCTCCGGCAGGTTTTCCAGCACCAGCGCGCCCTCTTCCAGGCGGTGATGCGTCCAGGGTTGTCCATCCACCTCGACCGAAATCAGGGTAAGGTCTTCGCCATCCAGACGCAGCGGCGCGTTTTCCGCCACGCGGCGGTTGATCTGACTGACAGCGGTGACCCGCGTTCTGGCGGCGTCGAGGTCGAAGGTCAGATCAATGTCGGTAATCAGGTAATCCGGCGCACGGTAATCGTGGCGGTATTTTGCTTGTGGCTGTTGAGTCATAAAAAACCTTATCCAGGGTCCGTATGGTTACGACTCCAGTCTATTCCTGTTGCGTTAATGTTGCCACGCAGAATCTTTCACTTTTCAGCGGCTACCGCGCAGATTGTTACCTTTTTCGAACAGGGAGAATGCCGGGTGGAATAGTGCTATCAGTCAGGTTGCGCGCACCACGCATAAAAATTTTCCGGCGACGGGAATAAACCGTCGACGTGTTCGTCTTATGGGCTCTTAACACACACATGAGCCTGTAACATGTCGCACTCCACGCTTTCACGCCGGCAAATGCTGGCGCGCCTCGCCCTGATTGGCGCCGTTCCGCTGGCGCTAATACTACTGTTTTTATGGGCAGGAGGCTGGCTGTCGCCGCAGCGTCTCTCCGCCGATAAGCTTATTGGCGCGCTGGAGCAATCCGGCGGAAAACATCCTGGCTTTCGCCGCAACCATGCCAAAGGGGTCTGTGTGGTGGGCACGTTTACTTCCAGCGGCGACGCCAGCGTGATTTCCCGCGCCGCGCTTTTTGCGCCGGGAGTGACGACGCCGGTGACGGGACGATTCGCGATTGCCGGCGGTAACCCGCAGGCGCCCGACTATGCCGTGCCTGTGCGCAGTATGGCGCTACAGTTCCAGCTCGCCGATGGGGAACAGTGGCGCACAGGGATGAATGCGATTCCGTTTTTCCCGGTCGCGACGGCGCAGGGCTTTTATGACCAGCAGGTCGCATCGCGCCCCGACCCGTCGACCGGAAAACCCGATCCGGCCAGGATCAAAGCGCTGATTCAGCACCATCCTGAAATTGCGCCCTTCATGAGCTGGGCGAAGCACTATGTTCCCTCTTCCAGCTGGGGCAGCGACCGGTTTAATAGCCTTAACGCCTTTTTCTTTGTCGATAAAGCGGATACCCGACATCTGGTTCGCTGGAGTATGGTGCCGCAGATGCCGCGCCAACCGATAACCGGGGCGCAGAAAACGGATAAACAGTTTCTGCAGGAAGATTTACAGCAACGTCTTGCCCGCGCGCCGCTAAAGTGGGATTTGATTATCACAGTAGCCAGTGCGGGCGATCCGCAGGACGACGCCTCCCGCGCCTGGCCCGTGGACCGGAAGACGATAAATGCCGGAACGCTGACGGTCGATCGCGCCGTACCGCAACTGCCGGGAGCCTGTAATGACATTAATTACGATCCCTTGATCCTGCCGGATGGCATAGCCGCATCCGACGATCCGCTCCTCAATGCGCGTTCCGCGGCCTATGCCAAATCTTACAATCTGCGCACCCGCGAGCAGTCTGAACCGTCAGGGCACTCATTATGAAACAGGTTAGGCATTTTCATCCCGCGCTGCGGGCGCTGCACTGGCTGATGGCTGTCGCCATACTGGCTATGCTGTTTACTGGCGTGGCGATGGTGTCCACGGTATCGTCACTGCATGCGCTGCTGGTCGCTTTGCATAAACCGCTGGGGCTGATGATTCTGCTGCTGGTACTGGTGCGTTTATGGTTACGCTTCTTTACCGCCACACCCCGGTTGCCGCGATCGATTCCCGGCTGGCAGCGCGCGCTCGCGCATCTCTCGCACGGGGTGTTATATGCGCTGATGCTGGCTCAACCGCTGATTGGCTGGGCAATGCTGTCGGCGGCAGGCTACCCGGTTACCCTGGGCGCCGGCATCGTTTTACCGCCACTGGTATCGGTGAATAATGATCTCTATGCATTGTTACGCCCGCTGCATTCCCTCGTCGCCCTGCTGCTGTTGGTGACTATCATGGGCCATCTGGCGGCAGCGTTACTGCATGCGCTGATACTGCGTGACGGTGTGTTTGAGAGTATGAGCGGACAGCGCAAACCCTGAGAGGCGGCCGTGTCAAATCTGACTGATGATGAAATCCGGGAGATGATGCCGCATTTGCAGCGATTCGCACTGTGGCTGACCCGCAACCCGCACAGTGCCGACGACCTGGTGCAGAGCTGTCTGATGAAAGCCCTGACCCACCGGGCGCCGCGTGACCGTGAGCAGAGTTTGCGCGCCTGGTTGTTTTCTGTGCTGTATCGACAGTTTATTGACGGGGAGCGCCGCCGCAAACGCTACCACGCGATTCTGGCGTTTTTCACGGGCGAGGAGCTACCGGGGCCTTCTGTCGAAGCGATGGCCATCGCCGACGATACGCTGGCGTTGTTTGCCACGCTGCCGACGGAGTACCGCGCGGTATTGTTACTGGTGAGTGTGGAAGCCCTTACCTATAAAGAGGCTGCTGTGGCACTGAATATTCCGCCCGGCACCGTTATGTCCCGTCTTTCCCGGGCGCGTAAAATGTTACATGAGAAATCGGAAGGTAAAGTGAGTCAGATGTCACTCAGGAGGCTGAAATGACCCCCGATGAAGCGCAGTTGCACGCCTGGATGGATGGCGAGCTTGATGAGGCGACGGCGCAGCAGGTTGAACGCTATCTGGCGGAAAACCCGCAGGTCGCCGGGAAAATGGCCGCGTTCCGTGATGAAACGCAGCATTTACGCCATGCCATGAACCGGCAGCCGCTGCATATGACCAGCATCGAACCGCACTCTTTTCATCGCCGCGTGCGCGAGCAGCGGCAAAGAAAGCTGGCGCGGGTCTGTCTGTTGGTGCTGTCGCTTAGCGTCGGCGGCATTACCGGATGGCAACTGAAGGAGGCGCAACTGTCAGCGCCATTGCCCATGGAAGACGCCGTACAGGCCTATAAGCTATTTGGCGATGAGGCAACCCTCCCGCTCGACATGAACGCCAGTCAACATGCAGAGCTGGCAGGCTGGGTGACGCGTAACTTTATTCACGGCGCGCTGCCGCCCAATCTTGAACGCTATGGCTTTAAGCCGCTCGGCGCCCGACTCATGGCGACGGCTCAAGGGCCTGCCGCCGTGGTGATGTACCAGGATCCTCGCGGTATCCGTGTCGCCTGGTATATCCGACCGCTTAGCCCGGTGAAAATATCGCAGGGGGAACGTAAAGCCGACGATGTGATGGCGCAGTACTGGAGCGATGAACACTATAACTATGCCATGGTCACACCGCTTAATCCGCCTGAAGCGGGCAATGTGCGCAAAGCGCTCTCTCCGAAACTGAGTTAGCGTCTTTGCTGGCACTGGCGACCCGGCCTGAAACAAGCCGTTCCCTGAAGGGGTCAGCATGCCGTTTGCTACATTTAAGTAACATGCGGCACAAATTGCCCTCGACCCGCCTCGTCGGTTGTGTTGTGATCCTGCTTCAATAAACCGATAATCAGGGTATACTCCTGCGTCTTTATCTGCTTATGCCACTGATAGATACGCGCCTGTGAGAGGATGCCAGTTCGCACCATGACACAATACGCTTCCCCCCTATTGCAAACGCTGCTGGATACGGACGCCTATAAGCTGCATATGCAGCAGGCGGTTTTTCATCACTATTATGACGTGCATGTCGCAGCGGAATTTCGCTGCCGGGGTGACGATCTGCTGGGCATCTATGCTGACGCGATTCGCGAACAGGTCGATGCCATGCAGCATCTGGCGCTCTCTGACGCGGAGTATCAGTGGCTCTCCGGCCTGCCGTTTTTCCGGGCCGACTATCTGCAGTGGCTGAAAACGTTCCGTTATGATCCGACGCAGGTGCAGATCCGCAACGACGGCGGCAAACTGGACATCCGCTTAAGCGGTCCGTGGCGCGAAGTGATCATGTGGGAAGTGCCGCTGCTGGCCGTGATCAGCGAGCTGGTGCACCGCTACCGCACCCCGGAGGCGAGCGTCGATCAGGCGCTGGCGCATCTTGAAGTTAAACTCGATGATTTCCACGCCATGACCGACGGGCTGGATTTAAGCGCTTTCCGTCTGATGGATTTCGGCACCCGCCGTCGCTTCTCGCGCGATGTCCAGCAGGCGATTGTTGAACGCCTTAAGCTGGAACCGTGGTTTATTGGCACCAGCAACTACGATCTCGCCCGCCGTCTCTCCCTGACGCCGATGGGCACGCAGGCGCATGAATGGTTCCAGGCGCATCAGCAAATCAGCCCCGATCTCGCGAACAGCCAGATTGCGGCATTGCAGGCATGGCTTGACGAATATCCGGATATGCTC
Organism: Cronobacter turicensis; assembly: GCF_041222865.1. Classification (NCBI taxonomy): domain Bacteria; kingdom Pseudomonadati; phylum Pseudomonadota; class Gammaproteobacteria; order Enterobacterales; family Enterobacteriaceae; genus Cronobacter; species Cronobacter turicensis. The sequence goes on from NZ_CP165997.1 coordinate 2,731,795, forward strand.
GGCATTGCGCTGACCGACTGCATTACGATGGACGCCTTCCTGCGCGATTTCGGCCCGGAATTCGCGGGCCGTTATCAGGGCCTGCGCCACGACTCCGGCGACCCGGTGCAGTGGGGCGAGAAAGCCATCGCGCACTATCAGCAGCTCGGCATCGATCCGCTCAGTAAGACGCTGATTTTTTCCGATAACCTCGATTTCGCGAAAGCGATTGAGCTTTATCGCCACTTCGCCGACCGCGTGAAGCTGGGCTTTGGCATCGGCACCCGTCTGACCTGCGATATCCCGCACGTGAAGCCGCTCAATATCGTGATTAAGCTCGTTGAATGTAATGGCCGCCCGGTGGCGAAGCTCTCCGACAGCCCCGGCAAAACGATTTGTCACGATAAGGCGTTTGTGCGCGCGCTGCGTAAAGCGTTCGACCTTCCGCTGGTGCGTAAAGCAAGCTGATGTTTTCCCAGAGGGAGCCGCGCGCTCCCTGCTTTTTCCTGCCCTTTCCGATTTCTTTTTCCCGCACCGCGAATTCTGCTTGTCTGATGGCGTATGCCAGGTAACATAGATATCCCCCGTCGGGGTGGAAAATGTTATTTTTGACCATTAACCAGAGAGAAAATTATGAGCGTTGTGCCTGTAGCCGACGTACTCCAGGGCCGCGTTGCCGTTGACAGTGAAGTCACCGTGCGCGGGTGGGTGCGTACCCGAAGAGATTCAAAAGCTGGCATCTCCTTCCTCGCCGTTTATGACGGTTCCTGCTTTGATCCGATACAGGCTGTCATTAATAATTCTCTGCCCAATTATAATGAAGAGGTTTTGCACCTCACGACGGGCTGCTCAGTTATCGTCACCGGCAAAGTGGTTGAATCCCCGGGCGAAGGCCAGAGCTTCGAACTGCAGGCCACGCAGGTTGAAGTGACCGGCTGGGTGGACGATCCGGATACCTACCCGATGGCGGCCAAGCGCCACAGCATCGAGTATCTGCGTGAAGTGGCGCATCTGCGTCCGCGCACCAACCTGATTGGCGCCGTGGCACGCGTACGCCACACGCTGGCGCAGGCGCTGCACCGTTTCTTCCACGAGCAGGGCTTCTTCTGGGTCTCCACGCCGCTTATCACCGCGTCTGATACCGAAGGCGCGGGTGAAATGTTCCGCGTGTCGACGCTGGATCTGGAAAACCTGCCGCGCGACGATCAGGGTAAAATCGATTTCGACAAAGACTTTTTCGGCAAAGAAGCGTTCCTGACCGTTTCCGGTCAGTTGAACGGCGAAACCTACGCCTGCGCGCTGTCGAAAGTCTATACCTTCGGCCCGACCTTCCGCGCTGAAAACTCCAACACCAGCCGCCACCTCGCGGAGTTCTGGATGCTGGAGCCGGAAGTGGCGTTCGCTAACCTGAACGACGTGGCGGGCCTCGCGGAAGCGATGCTGAAATATGTCTTCAAAGCGGTGCTGGATGAACGCATGGACGACATGAAGTTCTTCGCCGAGCGCGTGGATAAAGAAGCCATCGACCGTCTGGAGCGTTTCATCTCCGCAGACTTCGCGCAGGTGGACTACACCGACGCGGTCGCCATTCTGGAGAAAAGCGGCGAGAAATTCGAGAACCCGGTTTACTGGGGCGTAGATCTGGCATCCGAGCATGAACGCTATCTCGCCGAGAAACACTTCAAAGCGCCGGTGGTAGTGAAAAACTACCCGAAAGACATCAAGGCGTTCTATATGCGCCTTAACGAAGATGGCAAAACCGTGGCGGCGATGGACGTCCTCGCGCCGGGCATCGGTGAAATCATCGGCGGCTCCCAGCGTGAAGAGCGTCTCGACGTGCTGGATGCGCGCATGGAAGAAATGGGCCTTAATAAAGAAGACTACTGGTGGTATCGCGACCTGCGCCGTTACGGCACCGTGCCGCACGCCGGTTTTGGTCTCGGCTTTGAACGTCTGATCGCCTACGTAACCGGCGTTCAGAACGTGCGCGACGTTATCCCCTTCCCGCGTACCCCGCGCAACGCGAACTTCTAATCCTCAGAGGGGCCAGCTTGCTGGCCCTTTTTTCTGCCAGCCTCTTATTGTTCATTTTTTATTACGGTTTCGATGACTTTTGCCGTGTATAAAAATTCATCAATTATCTAATGGCTTTTTTTGACGCCGCTTCGCTATAGCATATTTGTACACAACTTCCACAGACTTCTGGACTTCCATCCATCCCATCCTGAAAAAAACATCTGCTGCTTACAATTGTATAAAAATGCACCTTATCTAAATTAATGATAAGTTTTTCATATATATAAGAAAGGAATGAGCAAAATTCATTCACCTAAGTAATAAATTTGAGGTCTCTCACAAAGTTCCCTTTCATTAATAAATTCTTACACAATATTTCTTTTTGTTACTCGATTTAGACATTTGTAGCACTTTCCGGGTAGCGAAACGATTATATGAATGGAAAGATGCCAGACAGACACAGAAAGACACCAAACTCTCATCAATAGTTCCGTAATGAATTATTGACGGCAGTGGCAGGTGTTCAAAAAAACCAATGAGGGTAATAAATAATGATGAAGCGCAATATCCTGGCAGTGGTTATCCCTGCCCTGCTGGTAGCCGGTGCAGCAAACGCTGCAGAAATCTATAACAAAAACGGCAACAAACTGGATCTTTACGGCAAAGTTACTGCTGAACACGATTTCGTGACATCAGGCGACAACACCAGCAATGGTGATGCGACTTACGCTCAGCTGGGCTTCAAAGGCGAAACTCAGATTAACGATCAGCTGACCGGTTATGGTCAGTGGGAATACCGTGCGTATGCGACCAGCGCTGAATCTGAGCAGGGCGCTAACAACTCTAACCGTACCCGTCTGGCCTTTGCTGGTCTGAAAATTGCGGACGCGGGCTCCATCGATTACGGCCGTAATTACGGTATCGTATACGATGTTGAATCCTACACCGATATGGCACCGTCTTACTCCGGTATGACCTGGGCTAACTATTCTGATAACTTCATGACCGGCCGTACCACTGGTGTTCTGACTTACCGTAACACCGGCTTCTTCGGCCTGGCTGACGGTCTGAACTTTGGTATCCAGTATCAGGGTAAAAACGACCGTGATAACGTTGCTACTTCTAACGGCGATGGCGTTGGTTACTCACTGGGTTACGATTTTGGCGAAGGCTTCAGCCTGATTGGTGCGTACAGCAACTCTAACCGTACTCTTCAGCAGAAACTGGATGATAAAGGCGATCGCGCTGAAGCATGGGCAGTTGGTGCCAAGTACGATGCTAACAACCTGTACCTGGCGACCGTGTATGCTGAGACTCGCAACATGACTCGCGAAGCTGATAACACCTTTGCGAACAAAACTCAGAACTTTGAAGCGATCGCTCAGTACCAGTTCGATTTCGGTCTGCGTCCGTCCCTGTCTTACGTACAGTCTAAAGGTAAAAACCTGACTGCTCGTGGCACCTTCGATGGCGGCGATGCTGACCTGCAGAAATATGTTGAAGTTGGTGCTTACTACTACTTCAACAAAAACTTCAACGTATACGTTGACTACCAGATCAACCTGATCGATAACGACGCTTACGCTCGTAACGTGGGTATCGTTAACGGTCGTGACGACCAGGTTGCACTGGCTGCGACCTACCAGTTCTAATCAGCACAACCTTGTTGTCTGATAGCGAAAAAACAGGGCTTCGGCCCTGTTTTTTTATGCGTAAAAGAAAATTCTGCCAACTTTTGCGATCCACGTAACTTTTCCGGGCAAACGGTTGGCATTTTGTAAATCTCCCGTTAACCTGATAGCGAATTTCCCTTCTGAAATCACAATGGAACCTCGTCATGTTTGAGAACATTACCGCCGCCCCAGCCGACCCGATCCTTGGCCTGGCCGATCTGTTTCGTGCCGACGATCGCCCAACCAAAATTAACTTAGGCATTGGTGTTTACAAGGATGAAACCGGTAAGACCCCGGTTCTGACCAGCGTTAAAAAAGCAGAACAATATCTGCTGGAAAATGAAACCACCAAAAACTACCTCGGCATTGACGGTATTCCCGAATTCGGCCGCTGCACGCAGGAACTGCTGTTCGGTAAAGGCAGCCATATTATTAGCGATAAACGCGCCCGCACGGCGCAGACCCCAGGCGGCACCGGCGCGCTGCGTGTCGCGGCGGATTTCCTCGCCAAAAATACCGACGTCAAACGCGTCTGGGTCTCTAACCCGAGCTGGCCGAACCATAAAGGCGTGTTCAATTCCGCCGGGCTGGAAGTGCGTGAATACGCTTACTATGACGCCGCGAACCATACGCTCGATTTCGACGGCCTGTTAAGCAGCCTGCAGGAAGCGCAGGCGGGTGACGTGGTGCTGTTCCACGGCTGCTGCCACAACCCGACCGGCATTGACCCGACGCTGGATCAGTGGGAACAGCTGGCGAAGCTGTCTGTCGAAAAAGGCTGGCTGCCGCTGTTTGACTTCGCCTACCAGGGCTTTGCCCGCGGTCTGGAAGAAGATGCTGAAGGCCTGCGTGCGTTCGCTGCTCTGCATAAAGAACTTATCGTCGCGAGCTCTTACTCCAAAAACTTCGGTCTGTACAACGAGCGCGTCGGCGCCTGTACGCTGGTGGCGGCAGAAGCCGACGCCGCAGACCGCGCATTCAGCCAGATGAAATCCTGCATTCGCGCCAACTACTCCAACCCGCCGGCACACGGCGCGTCGGTCGTGGCGACTATTCTCAGCAACGAGGCCCTGCGTACCATGTGGGAGCAGGAGCTGACCGACATGCGCCAGCGCATCCAGCGTATGCGTCAGCTGTTTGTGAATACGCTGGCGGAGAAAGGCGCAAACCGCGATTTCAGCTTTATCACCAAACAGAACGGCATGTTCTCGTTCAGCGGCCTGACCAAAGAGCAGGTGCTGCGTCTGCGTGAAGAGTTTGGCGTGTATGCGGTGGCGTCCGGACGTGTGAACGTGGCGGGCATGACGCCGGATAACATGGCGCCGCTGTGCGAAGCTATCGTCGCTGTGCTGTAATGACGGTGTAAAAAACAAAAGGGCCGCACAGTGCGGCCCTTTTTTATTGGCAAGACATTACCAGACCGGCATTTCATCCTGCAGGAAAGGATTGTGCAGGCGCTCGTGACCGAGCGTTGACATCGGGCCGTGGCCGGGAATAAAGGTAACGTCATCGCCGAGCGGCAGCAGCTTACGCTTGATGGCATCGATAAGCTGGCTGTGATCGCCGCGTGGGAAATCGCTGCGCCCCACCCCGCCTTTAAATATCACGTCGCCGGAGACCAGCAGACGAGACTGCGCGTCGAAAAAGACGATATGGCCCGGCGTATGGCCCGGACAGTGCAGCACGGCCAGCGAAATATTGCCGACGTTCACCGTATCGCCTTCATTAAGCCAGCGATCAGGCGTGAGCGGCTGGCACTCATCGAGGCCAAACATGCGGCTTTGCGCAGGCAGGCCCTGCAGCCAGAACTCATCTTCTTTTTCCGGGCCGATAATGGGGATGCCGTAGTGCGCCGCAAGCTCCGCCGCCGCGCCGACGTGGTCGAGATGACCATGCGTCAACAGGATCTGCTGCAGCGTCACGCCCATCCGGGCGACTTCTTCCTTGATACGCTGCGCATCGCCGCCGGGATCTACCAGCGCCGCCTGTCGCGTCTCCTCACACCAGATTAACGAGCAGTTCTGGGCGAACGCCGTTACCGGAATAATATGATAGTTCATACCGCTCCTTTTACCCGGCACGCTGCCGGGGTCGTTAATTACCAGTGCCTTAGCGGCCCGGTATCAATATGCACAAAGTTACTGCTGGGGTAGTATCCTACACCACCGGCGCGCAGAGATAACGCCGCTTTGCGAATATTGCTTAACAAAATGCCTTCGATATGAAAATCCATGGCCTGGCCTTTGGTGTGGTAGCTGTGCTTCGCCACGCCGCGGCTTTTGGATCGCAATTCGTTATTGGTATCAACGGAGCGATAGCCGGAAATCAACTGTACCGGTTTACGGGTGCCGAGCAGCCCCTGCAAACGGAAAAGCTGGTCGAATAATCGGGGGTCAATCGCTTTTACCTTATTTGCCCGGTAATCACGAAAGAAATGGTTTAGCTTTGCTAATTCATCCTGAATATAGCCCCGGCCATCAAAAAACTCGGCCTTAATGGATTCGCCAGTATGTAAATTATTCAGCGTAAGAATACGCGGTCGTGGCGTCGACAGGGTTGCAAATGCAGGCGTGGGCAGTATCGCAGCGCCTAAAGCGGCGCCGCCGAACGCCAGCAGTTTGCGGCGATGAGCGTCAATTTTATCCATGATATTCAGGTCTACAATCAAATGAACAATAACTATGCACTTCTGGCGCACGAGTGGCACCTTAACCGCCAGCCGGGGGGGAGTCAATACAGGTCAAAGCCGCGAATAACGGGCCTTTTTTCACGTTTGGCCCGTTTTCGCTTCACATAGAGCAGGTTAAGTCCGCGGAATTAAACCTGTTAGCGGATGAGTTGTTCCACTTTTGGGAGGATTTGTGCGCCCGATCGCGCGGTGTGATCGTAATTGTAAATATCTGTACGATATTGCGGACGCCCGTCTTCACCGATAAATGCGGTCAGATAATAGAGGTTCACCGGAATGGTCTGCGGAATATTCACATAACGCGTATTCCCCTCTTTCAGCGTCTGCGAAATACGCGAATCGTTCCAGCCTGCATCCTGCAGCAGCATATTAGCCAGTTCAGAGGCCTTATTCACACGCACGCAGCCGGAGCTGAGCGCCCGGGAATCACGCTGGAAGAGATTGTGGTTCGGCGTATCGTGCAGATAGATAGCGTCAGAGCTTGGCATATTGAACTTATAGCGCCCCAGCGAGTTATGCGCGCCAGGCGCCTGCTGGAAACGGAAAGGCAGGTTAGACGGCGTGATCGTCGCCCAGTCCACCATCCATGGATCCACCACGTCAGCGTTGCTTCCCCAGCCGTTCAGGACCGTATAGCCGTGGCTTTCCAGATACCCCGGGTCATTCCAGACTTTCGGCAGAATATCCTTGCGCGCCAGCGTCGGCGGAACATTCCACGGCGGGTTAACCACCACGTTATTGAGCGCGCTGCTCATCAGCGGCGTTTTACGATCCGGCCTGCCGACAATCACGCGCGACGCCAGCACCGGACTCCCGTTCTGGTAATAAACCAGCGAGTACTCGGGAATATTCACCATAATGCCGGTGCTGAGTTTGCCAGGCAGCAGGCGCAGACGCTGGATATTGAGCGCCAGCAGCGCGGCGCGCTGCGCGGGCGTCACATTCAGCCAGTCGCGCGTCGACTGACCAATCACGCCATCAGCGCCCAGCCCCTGCCATTTCTGAAAACGTTTCACCGCCGCGACGAGGTCTTTATCATAGACAGCGCGTGCCGGTTTCGGCGTGCTGGTCTGGCTTGCGGGTTGCGAGGCCGCAGACGGGCTGACGACGCCGTTGTTATCGCCCGGCAGCACAATATCCGGGCCGCCGTCCAGCATCCCGGTGCGCTGTAAAATCTCTTTCAGGGCCGGAACGTCACTGCTCCACTGGCCAGGGCGCAATTTTTCTTTGCCGGTCATCTGCGGCCACGGGCGGGTATCCGCCACCAGTTGCAACAGCGAGGCGTGCATCGCGGCATAGTGCGGATGCACAGGCGCAAGCGAACGTACGAACGCCGGTACCGAGCCATTATCCAGCGCGACCTGCCACTGGTTAAGCACGTTCAGCGCGGGCATTTCCGGTTTGTACGGTTTTTCGCTGTAGAGCCAGCGGTTGCCCTGGCTTGGAATACCGGAAATAAACTGCAGATACCCAACCATCGCGTCGCTCAGCACGATATCGCGCGCGAGCCCGGTGACGGCAGGATCAGTAAGCTGTTCCACCCAGGCGGTAAACTGCGGCTGGAAACCGGCCAGCGCCACTTCCGCCAGCTGCTGCTGGAACGCCTGTACCGCGTCGCGGTTCTCCCACATCGGTTTAAGATCGCGCGCGGCGTAAAGCCCTACCAGCGCGTTCATATACACAGGCGTAAAGCCCGCCGGCAGCGCCGCCTGTAACTGCGTACGCGCGCTCGCGAGGCGACTTGCGGCATCGGGCGCCGCATTCGCTGCGAGGAACACCATGCCCGGCGACAGCGCCAACGGCTGCGCGCTGAGCGTCGTGACGCTGTCAGTTGTGATCAGTTCCGGTTCGTCGGCATACGCGTTAAACAGTGGAGCGATACTGAGAGCCAGGCACAAACTCAGCGCTGACCGTCGAAAACCATGCATATTAAGCACCATCCCTTGCCCCCTGTTTTTCAGAATAGTTCGGCACTCAGGCTTATTGTGAGTATATAAAGAGAAAAAACCATTTGCCTGACCGAATGTAAAGAAGTTTAAAGATTTACCGGCCAAAAAGAAAGCGGGCCGAAGCCCGCTCTTTTAGGTGATGACGTTACGACACTTCCGCCGCGCCCGGCAAGGCTTCAACCGGCGGAGCGGCAAAGCCGCGCAGGCCAACCACATGCACGTGCTCATGGTTCTGGAAGACTTTACGCACCAGCTTGTAGGTCGTGCCTTTTTCCGGGCTGATGTTTTCCGGCGCCGCGATGATGAGCTGCATCTGCAAACGTTCGCAGAGCTCAAACAGCGTGGCGATGGAACGGGCGTCAAGACGCGCCGCTTCGTCGAGGAACAGCAGACGGCATGGCGAAATATCTTTACCGCGCAGACGGCTCGACTCATCTTCCCAGCTCTGCACCACCATCACCAGGATCGACATCCCGGTACCGATCGCCTCACCGGTCGAGAGCGCGCCGCTTTCCGCGCGCAACCAGCCGTCTGAGCCACGGTTGACCTCAACTTCCATCTCCAGATAGTTACGGTAGTCGAGCAGCTCTTCGCCGATGGTCTGCGCGGTGCGCTGGCCCATGTCGATCTGCGGATTCAGGCGTTGCCAGAGTTTCGCCAGCGCTTCCGAGAACGTCAGGCGGTTGCTGTTAAACAAGTCCTGATGCTGCTCATGCTGCTCGGCGAGCACTTCCAGCAGGGTCGCATGGCTTTCACGCACGTTGACGTTGAGGCGCACGCTGTTGACCTGCCCGAACGACACGCTTTGCAGGCCCTGGTTGAGCATACGGATACGGTTCTGCTCGCGCTGGATCGTCTTGCGAATAATGTTCGCCACGCTGCGGGAGCTAATGGCAAGCTTCTGTTCGCGTGAGGTGAGCTCTTCCGTCAGACGGCCAAGCTCAATTTCCATCTGTTCAATCGCCTCGACCGGATCGTCGGTGCGGATAATATCCTGGCGGATACGCTCGCGCAGATGCTGATAAACCGCCACGAAGAACTGGATTTTACGCTCCGGACGTTTCGGATCTTCAGACAGGCGCAGCACGTCGCGCAGGTGCTCGTTATCCGCCACGGCCAGACGCAGCGCGCCGAGGGCTTTATCCGACATCGAACGCAGATCGTCGCCGGAATGATACGCCAGCTCGCGGCGGTGCAGACGGCGCTCCACGCCGTTGTCTTTCACCATACGCATCACCGCGCACCAGCCCGCTTTCGCGCTGACGACCTGCTCGCGCATCTCGTGATAGTTACGCTCAAGACGCTTCAGGCTGCGGGTCAGGTTATCCATCTCCGCTTCGCACAGCGTCAGCTGTTTCTCCAGCTGATTGCGGCGCGAACGGTTATTGCTGAGGCGCGTATGCAGTTCGTCGCGACGCTGACGCGCGCGCTCTTCGGCCCCGGCATCGGCGCGCACGCCGATATCCTGCAGTTCACGTTGCAGATCGCCCAGCAGCTCTTTCTTGGTGTCGAAGGAACTTTTCAGCGACGCCTGCACCTGATGATACTGGCTGAGCTTCGCGGCATGGGTGCGCAGCGCTTCGCGGGCGCGGGTACGCTCGCCTTCCGCCTGCTCCAGACGCTGGCGCAGCTTCTCATTGAGATCGGTGTTGCCGTTAAGCATCTGCGCCGAATCGCTGTAGCTGAAGTGCGCGCGACGCTGCACCACTTCGCTGAGCGCAAAGGCCTGCTGACGGGCGTCGCGCTGGGTCTGGCGCGCCTGTTCGTAATCCTGTTTCAGCTGATCGAACTGCTCAGGATCGCTCTGTAATACAGATGCCACCAGCTCAAGTTTCGCCAGCGCATTGCCGTGCTGGGAGAAGAAACGCGCGGCGTCCTGGGCTTCCGCCAGACGTTCCTGAATCTCATCCACGCGGTCGGCCAGGCTGTCATCGGCCAGCAGGCTCAGGCGCGGCAGCAGGCGGTTAAGCTGGGCCACGCCCTCTTTCGCCTGTTCAAACTGCACGCGCTGCTGCTGGTTGTCGTTTTCGTGCTGGCTAATCGCGCGTTCGATTTCGCTGCGGCGCGTATTGAGCTTACGGATTTCCGCTTCCGGATCCGCCTCAAACGCAACGGCGAGATGCTGGCCGACAAAGCGGCTGAACGCCTGATGCAAACGCTGCGTTTTCTGTACGTCGAATGAGAGCGTCGCGTAGCGCTCAGACAGCGCTTCGCGCTCGGCGTGCAGGCTCTCGATGCGGCTTTCGCGCGCGGCGCGGCCAAACAGCGGCACCGACGGGAAGCGGGAGTAGCGCCACTGACGCTCGGCCACTTTCACCACCACCGCTTTTTCCAGCTCTTCGACGCTGAAGACGCTGTCATCGAAGGACTGCGGATCCCCTTCGATCAGATAGAGATCTTCCGGACACTCTTCGAGGCCGTCGAGCAGATCGCGCACGCGGGACAAATCCGGCACCACAATCGCGTGACGCGACGGGCCGTAGAGCGCGGAGAAGTACGGCGCGTCGTCGAACGACACATCGTCATAAATTTCAGAGAGCAGCACGCCGCCAAAACGCTCCGCCAGCGCATTCAGGCGCGCATCTTCAGCGCCGCCCGGCTGGCTTAAGCGTTCAATCTCTTCATCGACCGTACGCTTGCGCGCGCCCACTTCGTCACGTTCAACGATGGCCTCGCGCTCGCGCTCCAGCAACTGCTGGAGATATTCGGTGACCTGCTGGCCGGACTCAAACGTCTCGCCGCTCTGCTCGCTAATCTGGTTGAGGCTGTTTTGCGCCGCAAGCCAGGCTGGCGCATGACTGGTGAGTGTTTTAACGCGGCTCTGGATCTGCTCCAGCTCCTGGCGCAGCGTCATGCGCTGTTCGCCCGCCTGCGAGACGCTGTCGGAGAGCGCCGCGATGCGCGCTTCCAGTTCGTCGTTCAGCGCTTCGAGTTCTTCCGGATCGTACTCTTTACCCTGACGCTTACAGAATTCGGCCAGCAAACGTTCGGCGTCCTGCTGTTCGCGCAGGCGCTGTTCCAGCTCAGACAGACGCATACGCAGCGGCTGCACCTGTTCGGCCAGATGGCGCTGCTGGCTGGCGTCGCGCAGCAGTTCGCGCGCCACGTCCCACGCCTCTGCGCGGCTCACCGGGCCGTTAATGCTGGCGACCAGCTGATAAGCCTGTTCAAACTGGCTGTGCGCAGTCTGCGCGACGCTCATTTTCTGCTCAAGCGACAGCAACCGTTCGGTGGCTTCCTGCTCTTTCGCCTGGAAGGTATCCAGCCATTCGTCGGCGCTTTCCGCGCTCAGATCCGGCAGATGGCACAGCTCGCGGGCGCGCTCCAGCGCGGTGAGCGCCTGCTGATACTGAATGGCGCGAGTCTGCTGTACATCGAGCGCCTGCTGATAGTCGGCAAGCTGGTTTTTCAGCTCGTCCACTTCAAGCTCGGCGGCTTCGGCGCGGGCTTCGTTCTCTTCCTGCTGCTCAGCCGCTTCCGCGACGACTTCGCTCTGTTCTTCAAGGCGAATCTGCAGCTCTTCAAGGTCCGCCTCGTAACGTTCGATTTTCTCCTGCTGGCGCAGCGCGGTCTGGACCAGATTCAGGTGATCGCTCGCCGCCTGATAATCGGTTTCGAGATCGCCTTCCGCACCAACGTGCTCGGAGAGCTCGCGCGCCATATCGACATGCTTATATTGCTCGGCGGCCAGCTGTTTGCGACTGCTGAACAGCTCGCGGCGCAGCTCAAGCGCCTGGTCGAGATGAATACGACGCTCATTGGCGTGGCGCATATAATCCGCCGCCACATAGTTGGTGGCTTCGGAAATCAGGTGTTTGAAGAGATCGCGGTCCGACTGGGTCACGCGGATCGCCTCAAGGGTCATGCGGTTTTCGCGCAGCGCCGCTTCCATATCCTGGAACGCTTTACGCACGCCGCCGTTTTCCGGCAGCAGATAGTCGCGCAGCGAGCGGGTGATGGCGCTGGAGATCCCGCCGTAGAGCGAGGCTTCAATCAGGCGATAATATTTGCTGCGATCGGACGCCGAACGCAGACGACGCGCCACCACGCCCAGATCGAACATTAATGAGTGGTAATCGGTGATGGAGTTGAACTGTTTAAGCTGCACCCCTTCCATCGCGTCGATTTTATCTTTCAGCTCGTTGAGGCTCAGCACGCGCGCCTGCCGATCGTTCAGGGTTTCCGTCAGCAGTTGTGTGGGCAGAATCGCGCTTGGCAGGCCCTGAATGGCGAACGGTTTGATGTCCACTTTACGGTCGCGCCCGGCGACCTGCTGCAGACGTACGCCCACCAGCACGCGCTGATGGCGCGAATTGACGACATCCAGCACCGAATAACAGACGCCCGCTTTCAGCTTGCCGTGCAGGCCTTTATCACGCGAGCCGCTGGTGGCGCCCGCCTCGGTGGTGTTACGGAAATGCAGCAGCGTCAGGTCAGGAATAAGCGCCGTGACGAACGCCGCCATCGTGGTCGATTTACCGGCGCCGTTACCGCCGGAAAGCGTGGTGACCAGCTCGTCGAGATCAAACGTGCGGGCAAAAAAGCCGTTCCAGTTGATAAGCGTTAGCGAGCGAAACTTACCGCGTTCAATCATTGTCATCCTCCGCATTATCCTGCTGGGTATCGTCGTTCTCATCATTGAGCTGCAGGTGGCTTTCCACCGGCATCGCTTCGCCGTCGCGGATCATGCGCAGCTGCGCGTCGCGCGGATCGTCGCCGGCGCGCACGTCAGCGCCGAAGCGAAACACCGACTCAGTGATGCGGAATTTGCTGCTGTCATGGCCCATAAACCAGACCATGCCCAGACGGCGCAGGCGGCTTAACGAAGCGCGCACTTTTTCCTGCAGCTTCTGACGATCGAGATCGGAGCCGGTTGAGCGGTTATTCACAAGCTTGAGCAGTTTGGTTTCGTCCGCCAGCGCCATCAGCTCGTCATAGAGCTCCTGCTGGGTGAAGATCCCTTCGTTCGCCAGCCGCTCCGGGCTCAGGTAGAGATAACAGAGGATTTTGCCCACCATCATATCCAGCTCAGACAGCACCGAGCGCGGGATAAGCGTGGTGGAGCGTGGGCGCAGATAGAAAAAACCTTCCGGCGCGCGGATAAGCTCCACGTTATAGCGGCTGTAAAACTCTTCCAGTTCGCCCTGGTAATCCATCAGAAAAGCGTGATTATCCAGCTCGTCCAGGCCAATGTGACGCCCGGCGCGCAGCTGGCTGTCGAGCGCCGGAAACAGCGGATTCGCGAGCGCCAGCGCCAGCTTGACGGGCATCACGTGTTCAATATTTGTCGATGACATTCGCCTGTACCTTGGCTCCATGATCATTAATGGGCTGCCATTTAGCTGGCAGGCCGGTAAAGTCCGCTTCAGCGACGCCCAGACGCACCGCCTGGTCTACCACGATGCGCGCCACGTCAAAGTGGCGGGCTCGCGGGAACTGGGCCAGGTAATCGCGCATCACGACGCTCAGGTCGAGCGGCTGCTGACGCTCCCGGTAGACGTTGAGTTGGGCCTCAATCATCGCCGCCAGTTGTTCGCGGATCTCGTTAAACTCTTCAAACTCCAGATCCGGCGGCAGTTCGCCGGTCACTTCTTCATCGCGCAGCGTCATCTCTTCATCGCGCATATCGAGCAGGCGATCGGCGCTGGCGTAGGTGAGCGCCCAGGGCGCATCGAAATAGTTCTGCACCGACTGGCGCAGACGCTGGGCGAAGACGCGGTTTTTATCCATATCGATAGCGGTACGGATAAATTTATGGACGTGGCGGTCGTAGCCAATCCACAGGTCAATCGCCTGCTGGCCCCAGCTGATAATACGGTCCAGCTTGCTTTGCAGGTCATACGTCAGGCGGTCGACGAAATGGAGATCGTCGCGGCCCAGCGTCGCTTCCTGAATTTGCAGCAGGTTGGCCTGCAGCTTATCGCCCGCCGCCTCCAGCGTATCCTGGAGCTCACGCAGCGTGCCGGAGGTCTCTGAAAGCAACAGTTCGCAGCTGGAGATCGCCGCGCGCCAGTCTTTATTCAGCAACTGAGCGATATCGTCTTTCACCAGCTGTTGCTGCTCGTCCATGATGCGCTGGGTGAGATCGATGCTGTCGAAAATTTCCGCAACAGAGTATTTCAGCGGCGCGTAAACGTTGCGGTGCCAGTGGAATTCGTCGCCCCCTTCCTGCGCGGCATCCGCGGCGCGCTTAAGCTCGCTTGCCACGATGGACAACTGCATCGACAGGCGCAGCGTGGAGAACTCGCGCTGACGGATATAGTAATCGGTGATGCCGATACCCAGCGGCGTCAGGCGGTAAATCGCGTTGCCTTCCGCCTGTTCGCTGGTAAAACGGTTAATCAGACGCTGGCGCACCATATCGTTGATGGCGTTGTTGGCGCGCTGGGCGACGGTTTCAGTGGATTGTTCGAAGGCGTCGCTGACGTGGCGAAACGCGTCCACCAGCTCCCCTTCGCTCATTTCGCCATCCAGCCTTTCGCCGTTTAGCGTGGCGATAGCCAGCAAAAAAGCCAGCCTGTCTACCGAAAGCTGGATCGAAAAATCGTTTTTCCTGGCCCAGGCAACCAGTTCAGGGACTGTCTGGGAAAAAGTACTCATAGTTTATCCTTGGATCTTCGGCTTAAACGCAGTGACATGGATATATCGGCCCAGGCTCACCCAGGGCTCCTGTCGGCAATAACGCGTTTCAAGCTCAAGCAGCGTCTCATACTCGTCGCGCTGCTGATGTTTTTCACGCAGATAGTCATGAAACACCCGCACGCCGGTTTTGCTGTGGATCTGCCAGCCCATCTCTTCAAGCCAGCGGTAGACCTGCTGCGGCTCGCGCGGGTAGTCCGGCGAAAGGGTGCGTTTTTTCTTTTTGGGCATCCCCTGTTGCACATAGGCGAAATTGCCCGCCACCATGTTGTGCATCAGAAGGCCATTGGCGTTGTAGAACATCAGCGAGAGCGCGCCGCCCGGCGCCAGACATTGCCATAAATGGCGCAGCGCCGCCTGCGGATCGGCCACCCATTCCAGCACAGCGTGAAACAATATCAGATCAACCGGGCTTTCCAAATGCTGACCTGCCTCCTGCGCGGCGCATTGTACAAAATGCATGTTGCCGCTCACACCTTTCTCCTGCGCCGCTTTACTGGCGCGGGCTATCATTTCCGCGGAGAGATCGCACAGCATCACCTGATGACCCCGCTCCGCGATGCGGCACGCGGTTTGGCCTTCCCCGCCGCCCGCATCCAGCACGCGCAGCGGGCGGTCAGGCAACCGGCTTAACAACGCGTCGAGATCCTGCCAGAGGATGGCCTGACGCAACTGGCCTTTTGTTGTACCGTAAATGTTGCGCGCAAACTTTTCGGCGATGTCGTCAAAATTGCGATCCCGCATGGGCACACTCTCCAGGTGATAAGCGCATCCGGCAAAACCGCTATTTTGTCACAGCCGGAGGGAGAATGAACCCATCTCACGTAAGATAGGCTGCGTTTACCTGCCGTATGGTTAAAAAAGGACCCATAACCGATGCTTTTTATTCTGAAAAAACTCATCGGCGCGCTGCTGCTGCCGCTGCCGTTTCTGCTGCTGATGATGGGCATCGCGCTTGCGCTGCTGTGGTTCACGCGATTTAAGAAAAGCGGCAAGGTTTTAATGACTGCCAGCTGGCTGGTATTGCTGCTGTTAAGCCTGCAACCGGTGGCCGATGGTCTGCTAAAACCAGTAGAAGATGACTACCCGACCTGGAACGGTCAGAAAGCGGATTACATCGTGGTGCTGGGCGGCGGTTATACGTGGAATGACAAATGGGCGCCGAGCTCAAATCTGGTCAATAACAGCCTGCCGCGCGTGACCGAAGGCGTGCGTCTGTGGCTGGCGAACCCTGGCGCAAAGCTGGTCTTTACCGGCGCGCGCGCCACCACGAACCCAGTCAGCACCGCGGAGGCGGGCGCCCGCGTGGCGGAAAGCTTAGGCGTGCCGCGCAGCGATATCATCACGCTCGATACGCCGAAAGATACGGAGGAAGAAGCCACAGCCGTCGCCGGCGCGCTCGGCAAAGAGCCGTTTTTACTGGTGACGTCGGCGTCGCATCTGCCGCGCGCGATGATTTTCTTTAAACGCCAGGGGCTGAACCCCATCCCGGCGCCCGCCAACCAGATGGCGATCGACTCGCCGCTGAATCCGTGGGAGCGCGTATATCCGTCCTCGCTCTGGCTGATGCACAGCGAACGCGCTGGCTATGAACTGCTCGGTCGCGCCTGGCAGTGGGTTAAGGGCGTGGGCTCAGGCGACCCAGGGCAGAAGTGAGTCCGACGCCGTGGTAAACGCGGCGCGGTTCATTTTCCCGGTTTGTAAAAGTTGCGCCACTTCATCCCACAGTACGTAGAGCCAGCGGCGCCAGAGGAACGATTCCGCCACCGGCGCACGCTGGATATACCGCCAGAAGAGGCTTTCGGCAAGCGGCGTATCAAACAGGCGGAAAAGCTCATACTCGCGCGGCGCCCACAGCACAATCCCCGGATTGACCATCGCCAGCAGCTGATCGCTGCGCGCATCTTTCAGCATACTGCGCAGGTTAAAGTTGCCGTGGATCAGCACGCAGTTGTCGTTAAACCCGGCGAACATCTCTTCCAGACATTCACGGGTGCGAAACAGCATCCGTTTGTCCTGCATCGTCAGGCCGGTATTCTGATACTGATTGAGCGTGCTCCAGAGCACTTCGACACGCTGACGATACCAGTGCGGCCAGAGGTTTTCCTGAGTACTGTCGACGCTGCCCACGCAGCCGTGGCTGTCAACGCGATGCCAGCTCAGCAACGCTTCGATTATCTGATCCTGAAGCTGCTCCCAGCGCTGCGGCGTGCGGGCGGGCGCTTCTACCGGCACGCCCCGCAGGCGCTCCATCAGCAGTACATCCGGCCCCGGATGCTCCTCGTGGGTCATGACGCCATACACCACCGGCAGTCGCACCGTGCCGTAACGCGCCAGTATCGACATTTTTCCGGCCTGCTGCTGTGCAAGCCCTGGCGAGGTGAAACTCCGCGCCAGCAACGGCATCGGATTGCCGTGACTGTCGTAGAGCGACCAAAGCGCCGTGTCCGGTTTTTCACTGATGCATTCAAGCCGACTGAGTTTTTCACCTAACAGATGACTGAGTTCCGCACGCAGTTGCTCCATTTGCCGTTACCCTTATAAAAGCTACTGGTTTTATAATGGGCGTCCTTGCGGCAGATGTCATCTGTTGAGATCAATTCCTCGCCAGTTTGCGCTAACGGTAAAGCGGCAGATTGCCTGTCAGACGGGCTATCTGTTTTTTCGGGCCGACAAGCCCCAGCGCCGCCAGTTCGGTCTCCGCGCTACTGGCGCCCGCCAGGCGCAGCTCATACTCCTCCCAGGTTTTACACGACTGGGCCAGCGCGCTGAAGGGCAATACCAGAATCTGCGGATCGTTCTGCGCGGCGCTAAACAGGCTTAACAGCGTGTTGCCCTCGCCGAGCAGTACCGGCAGCGGCGCGCGGATCACGCCCGGATAAGTGACGCCGTCCAGGCTTAACAGATCGGGCCCGACCAGCCCTTCCACCTGTCTTCCAAGACAAACCCCCAGTACGCTCGCGGCGTTCATGGCAAGCCCCGGCGTGAGCGCGCGATCGACGACGATGGTGCATTTATGCAGGCTGGTATCGAATTGCATGTTTTTCTCCCTGTCAGTTGATGTAATCAGTCTGCCCGACAATGGCGGAGAAAAATGACCTTTATTGCTTCATAATGCGCACTAAAAGGGTAAAATTACCCTTTAAAATCTGGAATGAGAAAAATAATGTCTGAAGATACGCTGACACCCACTGATATCACCCTGCTGACGCTGTTGCAGCAGGATGCGCGCACCACTAATCAGGCGCTGGCGGAGGCCGTTAATCTCTCGCCCTCGCCCTGCTGGCGTAAAGTGAAAAAGCTGGAAGAAGATAAAGTGATCCTCGGCTATCACGCCGCGCTGGACCGCCGTAAAATCGGGCTTGGCGTGATGGTTTTCGTGCGCGTCAGCATCGACAGCCATAGTGAAGCCCAGGCGCGGCGCTTTGAACAGGAGGTCATGGAACTGGAAAACGTGGTGGCCTGTTACAGCATTGGCGGGGACGCCGACTTTCTGTTGCAGGTGGTGTCGCGCGATCTTGATGCCTATGCGGAGTTCGCCATGTCGGTGCTGCGCCGTCTGCCGGGCATAAAAGAGATGCAGAGTATGTTCGTGCTAAAAGAAATAAAACCGTTCCAGACGCTGCCGGTCAGCTCGCCAGCAGCCGGACGCCATTAAAAAACCGGCCTGGGCCGGTTTTCTGTTAACGCATTTCGGCGCGTACGCGCTCAAGATCGTCGGGCGTATCCACGCCGGTGCCAGGCACCACGGCGGCAACAGCCACATGGATTTTCTCGCCGTGCCACAGAACGCGCAACTGCTCCAGCATTTCAATCTGCTCAAGCGGGCTGGCGGGCCAGGTGACATAGCGGCGGATAAACCCGGCACGGTAGCCGTAGATGCCGATATGGCGCAGGAAGCTATCGCCGATGGTATCGCGCGACTGCGCGAAACGGTCGCGATCCCACGGGATCGTGGCGCGTGAAAAATAGAGTGCGTAACCCTGCGCATCCATAACCACTTTTACCGCGTTGGGGTTGAACGCTTCCTGAGCGTCATGGACCGGCACCGCCAGCGTCGCCATCCCTGCCTGCGAGCCCGCCAGGTTCTCCGCCACCTGACGAATAATCGCCGGCGGGATCATCGGCTCGTCGCCCTGAACGTTGACAATAACCGTGTCGTCATCGAAACCGCATTTCTCCACGACTTCCGCCAGACGTTCCGTACCGGACTGATGATCGGCGCGGGTCATGCAGACCTCGCCGCCTGCCGCTTCAATCGCGCGGGCGACGTCCGGGTGATCGGTTGCGACGATGATACGCGCCGCCCCCGATTCACGCGCGCGCTCCAGCACATGCACGATCATCGGCTTGCCATTGATATCGACCAGCGGTTTGCCCGGCAGACGCGTCGACGCGTAACGGGCCGGAATAATGACCACGAAACTCATGGGTTGGTCTCTTCGGCAGCAAGCGAGCGGGCTTCAGTTTCCAGCAGCACCGGAATGCCGTCGCGCAGTGGGAAAGCCAGGCGGTCGGCCTTGCAAATAAGCTCCTGCTTTTCCTGATTGAAGTAGAGTTTGCCGTTGCAAACCGGACAGGCGATGATTTCGAGTAAACGGTGATCCATGGTTCCTCCTGATGGACCGGTGGTATTAATCTTTTGAGGATATCACATGCGTTTCCGGCGCGGGGTCAATTTCCCAGCCCTCGCCCCACGCTTGCACAAGCGGGCCGGGCAACTGGCGAAAAACCACCTGTGTGGCGCCCTGCCAGGCGGCGAAATCGTTGATAGCCAGCCGCAGCCCGGCGATAACCCCAGCGGTAAACGAGACGCCCTCTTCGCCGTACAGCGCGATGATCTCAAGCACGCCTTGTTGACGGTGCATTTTGGCATCCATCCTTCCTGCCAGCGCGCCTTTGTGCAGCAAAGGCAGAACGAAGTAGCCATATTTGCGTTTTGGCGCTGGCGTATAACATTCAAGGCGGTAGGAGAAGTTAAAGAAATCTTCCGCGCGGCGGCGGTCCCAGACCACCGGGTCGAATGGCGAAAGGACCGCGCTGTGTGTAGCGGTGAGTTTGTCTGCCGCGGCCTGCTCCAGTAGCGGCGCGAGCGAATGATGCAGCCACATCGGCCCGAGTGTTTCAACCTCAACCGGTATCACCAGGCCCTCTTCCTGCCACGCCTGCAATAGCGGGCCGATGGCGACATGGCGCAACCGGTAGTAATCGGCAAGCCAGGCGCTGCGAAAGATCCCGAGGCTGCGCGCGCTGTTGGCAAGCATATGCGCCTCGGCCTGCGCTTTATCGATGAGGTGCAGGCTGTCGTCCCAGTCGGGCAACACGCGCGTGGTCAGATCGTAGACACGCTGAAAGTTACGCCGCTCCACCACCATCACCTGCCCCGCGGTAAACAGCCCTTCGAGATGCTTTTTATGCGGCTTCCATTCCCACCAGCCGCTGGCGCCTTTACGCGGATGCTCAAAATCCGCCGAACGTACGGGGCCGTTACGTTCGATAAACGCCATCAGTTCGCCGATTTCCTGCGCGTGTTCTTCCATCCACGCGGCCCGGTATTTCCAGCCCATCTTTTCAGGGCTGAGCATACGGTGGCGAAAGAGCGGGAAATCGCTGCGCGGCAGAAAACAGGCTTCGTGCGCCCAGTACTCCATCAGTTCGCCGCGCGCCAGCGCCTCATCCAGCCAGCGTCCGGGATAGCTGCCGAGACGGCTGAAAAGCACCAGATACGGACTGCGGGCAACGATATTGATCGTATCGATTTGCAGGAGAGACATGCGGGTGATAGTGGAGAGAATATCGGCAGGACGCGCGCGCCGCGTCGGCTTTTTCAGCAGCCCCTGCGCGGCAAGATGAAGGTGGCGCGCCGCGCGCCAAGAAAGATACACTCCAGACATATCCGCTCCCGTACGCTATGGCTGGCGCACCTGCTTAACGCACCAGCGCGAGAATTTCCTTCAGTAACCGATCGGCTTGCGGCTGCGCAAGCGTCGCGTCGACCGGCAGATACCACCAGTCATCATGAGCGAAGGCGCGGCATTTCACCGCGTCTTTTTCAGTCATCAGCAGGGTCTGGCCTTCGTGCATCAGCGCCAGCACATCGGCTTCGCGCAGCGCCTGATGGTCAGCAAGATTTACCGTTTTAACCGGCGTCAGGCCGCATTTCTCAAGCGTGGCGAAAAAGCGCGGCGGATGGCCGATACCTGCCATCGCGACCACATTCTCCAGCATATTGACCGGCCGCCTCTCGCCGCTGCGCAGGTTAACCGCGAGCCCTGGCTGCAACTGCATGGCGATTTCGCCGGGCCGCGCCTCTCCACCGTTCGTAATGACAGCGTCGACCTGCTTGAGCCTGGATGCGCGCTCGCGCATCGGGCCTGCAGGAAGCCACCAGCCGTTGCCGAAACGGCGTACGCCATCGACCACAACAATTTCTTTATCCCGCGCCAGCGCGTAGTGCTGAAGACCGTCATCGGTAATGATGATTTGCGGGCCGGCGTTCGCAATCAGCGCCTGGACCGCTTGCGCGCGGTTTGCCGAGACGGCAACGGGCGCGCCGGTACGCTGGTAGATCAGCACCGGCTCGTCGCCTGCCTCTGCGGGCGTCGTGGCGTCGCTAAGCACTAACGGGTAATGCGCCGCTTTCCCGCCGTAACCGCGGGAAACCACGCCTGCGCGCACGCCCCGCTGATGCAGCTGTTCAACCAGCCAGACCACGACCGGCGTTTTTCCGTTACCGCCTGCGGTAAGATTGCCCACGATGACCACAGGCACCGGCGCACGCCAGGCTTTACGTAAGCCCAGCCGATAACTCAGGCGAATCGCGCCGCTCACCAGGCCATACAGCCAGGAAAGCGGCAGCAGAAGCACCCATAACGGTGAACGGCCAGACCAGATGCGCTCTATCATTGACCAAACTGCATTTTATGAAGCTGCGCATAAACGCCGTGCTGCGTGAGGAGCTCAGCATGATTGCCGCGCTCCACGATGCGGCCGTCTTCGATAACCACAATTTCGTCCGCCTGCTCGATAGTAGAGAGACGATGCGCGATAACCAGCGATGTGCGGTTCTTTTGCAGTTCATCCAGCGCCGCCTGGATAGCGCGTTCTGACTCGGTATCCAGCGCTGAGGTCGCCTCATCAAGAATAAGGATCGGGCTGTCGCGCAGCAGCGCGCGGGCAATCGCGATACGCTGACGCTGACCGCCGGAAAGCAGTACGCCGTTTTCGCCGATGACCGTATCCAGCCCGTTATCCATCTTATTGATGAAGTCCATCGCATAAGCCATACGGGCCGCTTTTTCGATCGCTTCGCGGCTGTAAACATCCGTGCGCGCGTAGGCAATGTTATTCGCGATGGTGTCGTTAAACAGATGTACGTTCTGGGAGACCAGCGCGACCTGATTACGCAGCGACGAGAGCGTGTAGTCGCGAAGGTCGTGGCCATCCAGCAGGATCTCGCCGCTGTCGATATCGTAAAAACGCGTGATAAGACTTGCGAGCGTCGATTTCCCGGAGCCCGAACGACCTACCAGCGCGACCGTCTTCCCGGCAGGGATAGACAGGTTGATATCGCGCAGCGCCGGAATTTCACGGCCCGGATACGTGAAGGTAACATCACGGAATTCCAGATTACCCTGGGCGCGTTCGACAACACGCGTGCCTTCGTCTTTTTCCTGCTCGCTGTCCAGAATAGCAAACAGCGTCTGACAGGCCGCCATCCCGCGCTGGAACTGAGCGTTTACGTTGGTGAGCGATTTCAGCGGACGCATCAGCGCAATCATGGAGGAGAACACGACGGTGATAGTGCCTGCCGTCAGCGTTTGCATGACGCTCGGGAAGCTTGCCGCATAGAGCACGAACGCCAGCGCCAGAGAAGCAATGAGCTGAATAATCGGGTCGGAAATCGAAGATGCCGAGACCATTTTCATGCCCTGCAGACGCATCTTGTTGCTGACTTTCGCGAAGCGTTCGCCTTCAACCTGCTGGCCGCCGAAAATCAGCACTTCTTTATGGCCCTTGAGCATCTGCTCGGCGCTGGTCGTCACCTGTCCCATGGTGTTCTGCATGTTTTTACTGATGCTGCGAAAGCGTTTTGACACAACGCGGATCGCAATCGACACAATGGGCGCCAGTACGATCAGGATCACCGACAGCTGCCAGCTGTAATAGAACATCATGATGAACAGGCCGATGATCGACGCCCCTTCACGCACCACGGTAATAAGCGCGCTGGAAGAGGACGAGGCGACTTGCTCGGAATCGTAGGTAATACGGGAGAGCAACGTACCGGTGGATTGCTTATCAAAGAAGGAGACGGGCATCCCCATCATATGATTAAACAAGCGGCGGCGCATCGTCATGACGACTTTCCCGGAGACCCAGGAGATGCAATAACTGGAAACGTAGCTGGTGATACCACGCAGAACCATCAGCCCTATGACCACCAGCGGCATCCATAGCAGCACTGAGCGATCGGTTTTACCAAAACCATCATCCAGTAATGGTTTAAGTAGCGATAGCATATAGGTATCGCTGGCCGCGTTGAGTATTAACGCTACCCCAGCCACAATCAGACCCGTTTTAAAGGGCGCAATCACCGGCCAGAGTCGGCGGAAGGTCTGCCACGTGGAGAGATCTTTATCGTTATGCATTCAAAAAACCAGCTTTCGTTGAAATAGCCGCATATTCTACCTGTATTCAGCAGGTGAGCCAAACCACTCATGGTACCAGCGGGGCGAAATCTGTTCTCTTAACCCCTCGATTTTCCATTGCCCTGGCGAAAAAGAGACAGAAATCTGCCCGGCGTGTGCCGTATCAACCCACTGATATCGCTGCTTCTGATAACGCTTCACCACTTTTACAGAGGGTAATCGCCAGGCGTTGTAGCGCGACGCCGACGCCAGCGCCGCTTTGCCATTCACCACCGATAACAAGGTTGGCGTGGATGAGGTACGGCTGCCGTGGTGAGGCACCTGAAGGATATCCGCCTGCAAGTGACGCCACTGCTTTTTGAGCATAGCCAACTCTGCGGGGGCTTCAATATCACCCGTCAACAGGACGCTGTGCTCGCCGTCATCCACTTTCACGACACAGGAGCGGTTATTGCCTTGATCATCATAATCTGCAGGCGGCCAGTGAACGGTAAAAAGCAGACCCTGCCAGCGCCAGTGCGCGCCCTTAACGCAAGAAATGTGGCCTGCCCAGTGAAGCGTGCTGCGGATCCACATATCAGGCCATGCATGCATCAGGCTCTCCAGTCCGCCGCGATGGTCGAGATGCTCATGGCTGATAATGACGCCCTCGGGTTTGAGATGTTGCCATCGCAGCCAGGGAATGATGGTCTGTTGCGCGCTGTCGCCACCCGGCCAGGCGTTGCCGCTGTCATAAAGTATGGCTCTGCCGTGGCGTTCAATGACGATAGCCAGGCCATGTCCGATATCCAGCATATGCAGCCGCCACGCATCATCTGCCGGTTTTTGCCAGAACGGCCACGTGAGTAGGCCAAGTAAAATACTACACGTGACTGGTGAAATACGGTGCCAGCCAGCTCTCCACGCAATAACCATGATCCACGGCGCGAGCGTGAGCCACTGATAGCGCTGGTCCAGGCTAAGCCAGCCGGGAGGCAACTGGCGCAACAACCAGAAAAGCGCCGCCAGCGCCCTGTCGGCCAGTAACCCCGCCCCCGCCTCCAGCCACGTTAGCTGCGCCAGATCCAAAATCATAGCTGCCAGCACCAGCGGTACGGCGATGAAAGTGACGACAGGCACCGCGACAAGATTCGCCAGCAGGGAGGTCAGGCTGATGCCATGAAACAGCAAGAGCTGAAGCGGCAGCAGAAGAAGCGTCATACCGCATTGCAAATGCAGCAGGCTTTTCAAAAGGCGCCATTTCCCTTCTGCGCGTAACGGCATCCACTGATACCAGAAAATGAGCGCGCCCACCGCAAACGCCGAGAGCCAGAGGCTTTCCGATAATATCGCCACAGGGTCGCAGAAGAGAATGGCCGCTACGCAGCAAACCCAGACCTGCCAGGGCGTCCATTGTCTGCCGCAGAGGCGCAGCGCACACCAGGCCGAGATGGCCACCAGCGTTCTGACGGCTGGCGGGTTACTTCCGGAAAGCCAGGTATAGAGCGCCGCCGTGACCAGCATCGCCAGTAAGGGAAAGCGGTAGCCGATTCGCCTTGCGGGCAATAGCAATTGCAGCAAGCGCGCGAGCGCCCACCCCAGCGTGCCCGCAAAACCGATATGTAATCCAGAAATTGCCATTAAGTGAGCGGTGCCGGTTTCCCGCAACAGCATTTTGACATCATTCGTCAGCGCGACACGCTCGCCGAAACCGAGCGCCAGAATCACCGGCCGCCAGCTAAATGCCGCCATGTGCTGGCTGAAAGAGTTCAGATAACGCGCCCGAAAGCTGCACTCATCATGAAGTAACTGCGCAGCCATAATCCGCCCGGTTAGCGGTTGATGCTGAGACAGGGCATAACGCTGGCTGTCAAACCCGCCCTCGTTAAGCTGCCCGTGAACGGGGCGCAGGCGTATCGTCATCCGCCAGCGCTGCCCGGCGCATACCTTTTGCGGTAAATATGAGCCTCGCAGTACCGCGCCGGGGGGCAGAAACAAGCGTTCACCATTTACGCTGATAATTTTTATATGGTGTTCCGTCGCGCCGTCAGTGCTGGTAATAACCGCTTCAACCTGGCGCTGTTTTCCTGTCAGCAAGGTATAGGACTGCGTAGCCTGCCGGGCAGCAAGCAGTCCCCAGCAGAGAAAGAGCACCGTCAGTGCCGCTAACCGCACAGCAGGGTGTCGCAGAAAAAGCGCCAGCGACGACATGAGCGTGAACAGGGCTATCTGCGGCACCGATGGCAGCGTGGGTAAGAATAGTAGCGGTGACAGACCTGCTATAACGCACAAGCTCAACGCGGGCAACGGGATCACAAGCACCTCCTTGTTACGAAGGAGTGTGCGGCCAGCAGAGTGCATTGTCAGGGGGAAACGAACAGAATTACGAGATGTGCAGAAAGGAATTTAAGGCGTTACGGCCATTGCAGAAAAAGTGTCGAGACGGCTCGCAAAACAGTGTGCCATCAACAAAAAACGGCACCCGAAGGTACCGCTCTCTGCAAGGTTAAGTCATAAAAACTTAACCGTAAATATTGGCGCGGTCGCGTAGTTCTTTACCCGGTTTAAAGTGCGGAACGTATTTACCTTCCAGCTCGACTTTATCACCTGTTTTCGGGTTACGCCCGGTGCGTGGTGCGCGATAGTGTAAGGAGAAACTGCCGAAACCCCGGATTTCAATACGCTCGCCCTGGGCAAGAGTAGAGGCCATATGTTCCAGCATCTCTTTAACCGCATCTTCCACCGCTTTCGCCGGGATATGTGAGTGCTGGCTTGCAAGTCTTTCGATTAATTCTGACTTGGTCATGTTTCCTCCGGTTTCCATTCAGGAAAATTGTCTTACAGCTATCATCGAACAAGGGCGGCCAAAGCCGCCCTTAGTGTCTGATTACAGGCCGGAACCTGTAATCTGTCAAGGCAATTACTCGCCTTTAGCTGCTTTGAATGCTTCAGCCATGGCGTTAGAGAAGTTGCTTTCTTCCTGTTTGTTGTTAACAGAAGCGATTGCATCTTTCTCGTCAGCTTCGTCTTTCGCACGAACAGACAGGCTTACTACGCGGTTCTTACGATCAACGCCGGTGAATTTAGCTTCAACGTCGTCGCCAACGCTCAGAACCAGAGTCGCGTCTTCTACGCGGTCACGGGAAGCTTCAGAAGCGCGCAGGTAGCCTTCAACGCCGTCTGCCAATTCAACTGTAGCACCTTTCGCATCAACTGCGGTTACTTTACCAGTAACGATTGCACCTTTCTTGTTCAGTGCAACGTAGTTGTTGAACGGATCTTCTGCGAGCTGTTTAACGCCCAGAGAGATACGCTCACGCTCTGCGTCAACCTGCAGTACAACGGCAGCGATTTCGTCGCCTTTTTTGTACTCGCGAACGGCTTCTTCGCCAGCCACGTTCCAGGAGATGTCAGACAGGTGAACCAGACCGTCGATGCCGCCGTCCAGGCCGATGAAGATACCGAAGTCAGTGATAGACTTGATTTTACCTTCAACGCGATCGCCTTTGTTGTGGGTCTCAGCGAACTGCTGCCACGGGTTGGCTTTGCACTGTTTCAGGCCCAGGGAGATACGACGACGTTCTTCGTCGATATCCAGAACCATAACTTCTACCACGTCACCGACGTTAACGACTTTGGACGGATGGATGTTTTTGTTGGTCCAGTCCATTTCGGAAACGTGTACCAGGCCTTCAACGCCTTCTTCGATTTCAACGAAGCAGCCGTAGTCGGTCAGGTTGGTTACGCGACCAGTCAGGCGGGTGCCTTCCGGGTAACGTTTAGCGATAGCTACCCACGGATCTTCGCCCAGCTGTTTCAGGCCCAGGGAGACACGGGTACGCTCGCGGTCGAACTTCAGCACTTTAACAGTGATTTCGTCGCCCACGTTCACGATTTCGCTCGGATGCTTAACGCGTTTCCAGGCCATATCAGTGATGTGCAGCAGGCCGTCTACGCCGCCCAGATCAACGAATGCACCGTAGTCAGTGAGGTTCTTAACGATACCTTTAACTTCCATGCCTTCCTGCAGGTTTTCCAGCAGCTGATCGCGCTCTGCGCTGTTCTCAGACTCGATAACGGCACGACGAGAAACAACAACGTTGTTGCGCTTCTGATCCAGCTTGATTACTTTGAATTCAAGCTCTTTGCCTTCGAGGTGCAGGGTGTCACGGACCGGACGTACGTCAACCAGGGAACCCGGCAGGAACGCACGAATACCGTTCAGCTCAACAGTGAAGCCGCCTTTAACTTTGCCGTTGATAACACCGGTAACAGTTTCAGCATCTTCGTAAGCTTTTTCCAGCGTGATCCAGGCTTCGTGACGCTTAGCTTTCTCACGGGACAGCAGGGTTTCACCGAAGCCGTCTTCCACTGCATCGAGAGCAACGTCAACTTCGTCGCCAACCTGGATTTCCAGTTCGCCAGCCGCGTTCTTGAACTGTTCTGCAGGGATCGCAGATTCAGATTTCAGACCCGCATCAACCAGAACTACGTCTTTGTCGATAGAGACAACAACGCCACGAACGATGGAACCCGGGCGGGTTTCGATTGTTTTAAGGGATTCTTCAAATAGTTGAGCAAAAGATTCAGTCATATTGATAATCTTCAGGATTCTTCAATTTAACGTCCACCTGGCTTCACTTCCGGGTGGGGTTGTTTAACATGCCCACTCACAATCCGTTGCAGTGGGTACTTCAGAATAAGGTCGCGTTATTTCGCGAGCGCCAGTTTTTCACGGGCGTAATCGAGCGCCTTTTCAATCACCTCTTCGATGCTAAGGCTGGTCGAATCCAGCACCAGAGCATCGTGCGCAGGCACTAACGGCGCTACTGGCCGGTTACGATCGCGATCGTCGCGCTCTTTTATCTCGGCCAAAAGGCGTACAAAGTTAACACTAAAGCCCTTTTCCTGCAACTGTAGCATGCGGCGATGGGCGCGTTCTTCCGAGGAAGCGTCAAGGAAGATTTTCACTGGCGCATCAGGGAAAACGACCGTTCCCATGTCGCGCCCGTCAGCAATCAGGCCGGGCGCTTCACGAAACGCGCGCTGACGGCGCAGCAGCGCTTCGCGTACGCGCGGGAACGCGGCGATCTGCGAGGCGGCGTTCGCCACGTCCTGCGTGCGGATCTCGGCGCTGACGTCTTCGCCTTCAAGGATAACTTCCAGCTCGCCCTGTTGCGCGACGAATCGTACATCCAGGTGGGCGGCCAGCGGAACGAGCGCTTCTTCAGAAGCGACATCGACATGATGATGCAGGGCGGCCAGCGCGAGAACCCGATAGATGGCGCCGGAATCCAGCAAATGCCATTGCAGGGTTTCAGCCATCGCTTTACAGAGCGTGCCTTTGCCTGCGCCGCTTGGGCCATCGATTGTGATTACCGGGACGGATGCCGTCATCTTTTTCTCCTTCAATAACAAATGGCAGGCCTGCAACGTGAACGCGGCGCATTATACGCCTCATCACCGCAGACTGTTATCTTTCCGGCAAAATATCGCCGCCATTGTGGCTGAGTGTAGAAGAATTGGGCGCAGATGCCCGGACCGGCTCGCCGCCAGTCCGGGAGAGGAGGATTATTTCTTGTCTGCAGCGATGCGATCGCGGATGTGTTGAGCGCGTTCCGCTGAAGGCGGGTGAGAATCAAACATCGATTTCTCAGAGCCGGCATCCAGTTTCGCCAGTTTCTCGAAGCTGGTCACGAGGCCTTTGGTGCTGATTTTACGTTTCTTCAGCAGGTCATAAGAGAAGTCGTCTGCTTCGGACTCCTGGCTGCGGGAGAACGCGGAGTTGATAACGCCCTGCGCCATTTCGCCCAGTTCAGAGTCAGAGAGCTGCGCGCCCACGGCGCTGGTAGCGGATACCGCATCGCGCGCCGCAACGGTCGCGTAAGCAGTCTGCATGGCTTTACGGGTATGGCCTAACGCCACGTGACCCATTTCATGGCCCAGCACCGCTTCCACTTCGTTGTCGGTCATCATGTCCATCAGACCGCTGTAAACGCGGATACAGCCGTTCGCCATCGCCCAGGCGTTAACTTCCGGGGTCTGGTAAACCTTGTAGTTTACCGGCGTGCCGTTGATGTTATTGCCGAGCGCCTTCGCGATTTTATTCAGGCGTTTAGTGTATTTGCTGGACGCTGGAACAACCGGGTTTTGCTTGTCCATTTCAGCACAAGCCTGATCGGACAGTTTTTTAACGTCCGCATCGCTGAGCGTGGCGGCCTGATAGGCAGACATACCGGATTTCGCCAGCGCGTCGCCGTTAAGCGCGCCCATATTTTTACAGCCAGACACCAGCGCCGCCGCAACGAGGCAACTTAAAAGTACTTTATTGTTTTTCATAATAAATCGTCCATGGATTCAACGTAAAAAAGCTGCGGGTCAATTAACCCGGCGGCAGATTAACATTATTGAAACACGGGCGCTTATCCGAAAAATAACGGCTAGCCGACGCCCCGTACTTGTGATACGGGGCGCAAGCGCGGTCAGGCGGAGTGGCTGATGCGCGCGAGTTGCGCGAAGTAATCGGGGAAGGTTTTAGCGGTGCATTTCGGGTCAAGGATCGTGACCGGCGTGTCGGAGAGCGCCACCAGCGAGAAGCACATCGCCATGCGGTGATCGTTATAGGTGCCGATATCCGCAAACTGCAACTGCGCAGGCGGCGTCACGGTGATGAAGTCATGCCCCTCTTCGACCGTGGCGCCAACTTTGCGCAGTTCGGTCGCCATCGCCGCCAGACGGTCTGTTTCCTTCACGCGCCAGTTGTAGATATTGCGAAGCGTGGTCGTGCCCTGAGCGAACAGCGCTGCGGTGGCAATGGTCATCGCCGCGTCGGGAATATGGTTCATATCCATATCAATCGCGTTCAGCTCGCCGCGGGTGCAGCTGATGAAATCGTCGCCCCAGACGATCTGCGCGCCCATTTTCTCCAGCACATCGGCAAAGCGAATATCGCCCTGCACGCTGTTGCGCCCGATACCCGTGACCTTCACGGTGCCGCCTTTAATGGCCGCCGCCGCAAGGAAATAAGAAGCGGAAGACGCGTCGCCCTCCACCAGGTAATGGCCAGGCGACTGATACTGCTGGCCGCCCTGGATAACGAAACGCTGGTAGTTCTGGTTTTCGACCTCAACCCCGAAGGTTTTCATCAGGTGCAGCGTGATATCAATATAGGGCTTTGACACCAGCTCGCCTTTGATGTCGATGGCGGTGTTGGCCGGCGCCAGCGGCGCCGCCATTAACAGCGCGGTCAGAAACTGGCTGGAGACGCTGCCGTCAACGGTCACATTGCCGCCTGAAAACCCGCCTTTCAGATGCAGCGGCGGATAGTTTTCCTGCTCCAGATAGATGATGTCCGCGCCGCCCTGACGCAGCGCGTCCACCAGATGTCCAATCGGGCGCTCTTTCATGCGCGGCTCGCCGGTCAGCACCACGTTGTTTGTGCCAAGGCACAGCGCCGCCGCCAGTGGACGCATCGCGGTGCCCGCGTTGCCTAAAAACAGCTCCAGCTCCACGAGCGTATTGAACGGCCCGCCCTGCCCCTGAATTTCACAGCGGGTGCGATCCTCTGAAAGCGAATAATTAACGCCGAGCGCTTTCAGCGCATTGAGCATGTGGCGCACGTCATCGCTGTCTAACAGGTTAGTGAGCGTGGTGGTGCCTTTCGCCAGTGCGGCCAGCAGCAGCGCCCGGTTGGAAACGCTCTTGGAGCCTGGAAGGTTGATGGTGCCATCCACGCGCGCGATGGGTTGTAAGGTCAGGGATTCCTGCATGGAAAAAGTCTCAATAAAACAGAATAAAAACCCCACGGCAGCCGCGGGGCGAAACGTAACGGGAGGATTAGCCGTGGCGGCGTTCGAAATCAACCATAAAGTCGGTCAGGGCCTGAACCCCTTCGAGCGGCATCGCGTTGTAAATGGAGGCGCGCATGCCGCCTACCACGCGGTGGCCTTTCAACGCATGCAGACCCGCGGCGAAAGATTCTTCGAGGAACAGTTTATCCAGGTTGCTGTCGGCGAGCTGGAACGGCACGTTCATACGTGAACGGTTAGCGGTCGCCACATCATTGCGGTAGAAATCGCTGTTATCAATCACGCCATAAAGTAGATCCGCTTTTTGCTGATTGATCTTATCCATCGCCGCCACGCCGCCTTTGGCTTTGAGCCATTTGAAGACCAGGCCCGCCAGATACCAGGCAAACGTCGGCGGCGTGTTGAACATGGAGTCGTTCTCGTTCAGCACGCTGTAATCCAGAATCGACGGACAAGCGGCATGCGCCTTGCCGAGGAGATCCTCGCGCACGATAACCAGCGTCAGGCCCGCCGGGCCAATGTTTTTCTGGGCGCCCGCGTAGATAACGCCGTAACGGCTGACATCAATCGGGTGAGAAAGAATGGTGGAGGAGAAATCCGCAGTGACGATGGCGTCGCCAAAATCAGGCGTATCGTTAATCGCGACGCCGTCGATAGTTTCATTCGGGCAGTAGTGCATGTAAGCCGCGTCCGCAGAGAGCTGCCATTCACTCATCGGCTTGATGCCGCGTTTGCCATCGACGGTGATTTTCGCGTCGATCACGTTCGGCGTCAGGTATTTTTTGGCTTCTTTAACGGCGCTTGCCGCCCAGTAGCCGCCATCAACATAGTCTGCGGTGGTTTTGTCGCCCAGCAGGTTCAGCGGAAGTGCGGAGAACTGCCCGCGTCCGCCGCCGTGGCAGAATAAAACTTTATAATTTGAGGGGATCTCCAGCAGATCGCGAAAATCCTGTTCCGCCTGTTCAGCCACCTGAATAAATTCTTTGCTGCGGTGGCTGATTTCCATCACAGAGGTGCCTAACCCCTGCCAGTCACGCAACTCTTCCTGAGCCACTCGTAACACATCCGCCGGCAGCATCGCCGGGCCAGAACTAAAATTGTAGACCTGAGCCATTTCCCCTCACCACGCTAAAAGCAATAAGTTTTTCCTGTGGCTATCGGTTTTATCATTCCGTTGACAGGGCTGCAACGGCTAATCCTGGCGCCGGGGGGAATGTGCGCCAAATCACACAACACAATCCGCCAGCGCAGCGCCTGCTGGCGGTGGAATTTGCTGTCAGGTGACGCGGGTCGCGGTGCTTGCCTTCACCCATATATGGTTTTTACAGCGCGGGCAGGCCGGTTTCACGCCCGCGTCAAACGTCACCACTTCACTGCAACGGATGCAGGCGTAATCGCCGGTTTCCGGAATGTGTTCAAAACGCTCGCTGCAATACTCCGGCAGAATCGACAATCCGGGGCGCACCAGTTTATCGGGAAAGTAATAGATGCTGATTTGACCATTGGCCTCAAGGATGGCGAGCCGCACCTGGCCCAGATGCTCGACGCCCTGGGTGCGTAATTCCATAAAAAACTCGAATTCCGTCATGTTCTCCCGGTTGAGTTTTTCCCAGGCCAGTTCGCCATCTTCGATAATAATGCGCGGCTTGCCTTCCAGCAGATCCTCAAGCTTTTCGCTACAGGACATCAGCCACATCACCAAACGATAGAGCACGCCAAGCGTAACGAAGACCACCAGCACCGGCAGCAGCGGCACGTCGTCATAAAACGCTACGTCCCCCGCCGCTGAGCCAAGCGTCAGAATGATCAGCACTTCAAAGAGCGACATCTGACGCACGCCGCGTCGCCCGGTAATTTTGAGAAACAGAAAGACCAGAATAAAGGTATAAAGGCTGCGCAGCGCGACTTCACCCAGAAATTCAAGAGGAAACTTGTCAAGCGCCATCCGTTGCAAATCGAAAGCTTTCATATTTTTCTTACGCCATAACAGGGAGTTATCTTCATTAAGCATAGCCGTAAGATTTATTTTTGCTGCGTCGGGCGGGACGATGGCGTATACGGGCTAAAATCCGTATCATTGCGCGCTTTGCGTACGACAAAAGTGGATCCCATGACTCAAACCTTCATCCCCGGCAAAGATGCCGCTCTGGAAGACTCCATCGCTCGCTTCCAGCAGAAACTCACCGATCTGGGCTTTAATATTGAAGAAGCCTCCTGGCTGAACCCGGTGCCGAACGTCTGGTCCGTACATATTCGCGACAAAGAGTGCGCGCTGTGTTTTACCAACGGCAAAGGCGCTACCAAAAAAGCCGCGCTGGCTTCCGCGCTGGGCGAATATTTTGAGCGTCTCTCCACTAACTACTTCTTCGCCGATTTCTGGCTGGGCGATACGATCGCCAACGGCCCGTTCGTACATTATCCGAACGAAAAATGGTTCCCGATCCCGCAGAGCGACGCGCTGCCGGAAGGCATTCTCGATGCCCGCCTGCGCGCGTTTTACGATCCGGAGAACGAGCTGACCGCCAGCATGCTGATTGACCTGCAGTCCGGTAATGAAGAGCGCGGCATCTGCGCCCTGCCATTTACCCGTCAGTCGGACGAGCAAACCGTCTATATTCCGATGAACATCGTGGGCAACCTGTATGTATCCAACGGTATGTCTGCAGGCAACACCCGCAATGAAGCCCGCGTTCAGGGACTTTCCGAAGTCTTTGAACGTCACATCAAGAACCGCATTATTGCCGAGAGCATCAGCCTGCCGGAGATCCCCCAGGAGGTGCTGGCGCGCTATCCTGGCGTGGTCGAGGCTATCAATACCCTTGAAGCTGAAGGCTTCCCGATTTTTGCTTACGACGGGTCGCTGGGCGGCCAGTACCCGGTTATCTGCGTCGTGCTGTTTAACCCGACCAACGGCACTTGCTTTGCCTCTTTCGGCGCGCATCCTGATTTCGGCGTAGCGCTGGAACGTACCGTTACTGAATTGCTCCAGGGCCGGGGCCTGAAAGATCTCGACGTGTTTACGCCGCCCACCTTCGATGACGAAGAAGTAGCCGAGCACGCGAACCTTGAGACGCACTTTATCGACTCCAGCGGTCTGATCTCCTGGGATATGTTCAAGCAGGACGCCGATTACCCGTTTGTGGACTGGAGCTTCGCCGGCACCACGGAAGAAGAGTTCGCCACCCTGATGGCGATCTTCAACGCTGAAGATAAAGAAGTGTACATCGCCGATTACGAGCATCTGGGCGTTTACGCCTGCCGTATTCTGGTGCCGGGCATGTCCGATATCTACCCGGCGGAAGATCTGCTGCTCGCCAACAATAGTATGGGCAGCCATCTGCGCGAAACCCTGCTGGCTCTGCCGGGCAGCGAGTGGGAAAAAGAAGATTACCTGAACCTTATCGCCCAGCTTGACGAAGAAGGCCATGACGATTTTACCCGCGTGCGTGAGCTGCTGGGGCTGGCGACCGGTAAAGACAATGGCTGGTATACCCTGCGCATCGGCGAACTGAAAGCGATGCTGGCGCTGGCTGGCGGCGATCTGGAGCAGGCGCTGATCTGGACCGAATGGACCATGGAATTTAACGCCTCGGTCTTCAGCGCTGAGCGCGCCAACTACTATCGCTGCCTGCAGACGCTGCTGCTGCTGGCGCAGGAAGAAGAGCGCGAGCCGCTGCAATACCTGAACGCGTTTGTACGTATGTATGGCGCAGAAGCAGTGGAAGCCGCCAGCGCGGCCATCAGCGGCGAAGCGCCTTTCTACGGCCTGCAGCCGGTCGACAGCGATCTGAAAGCTTTCCCGGCGCACCAGTCGCTGCTGACGGCCTATGAGAAGCTTCAGCGCGCCAAGGCTAAGTTTTGGCAAGGAAATTGATATAACGCATATCAATTAACCTGCTTCACACTTATGTTTAGCAAATATGACGGGGCACGTTTACGGCCCCGTTTTTATTTGTCTGGCTAAAAATTTAATTGTAAATAATGAGTTAAATATTGGTGAATATGCAATATATCCACCAGGCTTATTTGTTACCTTTTTTAGTCAAAAAGTCATAATGGTTAACACCTTAGAGGGAGAGGTAAAAAGCTTTTTTTTCAAAACTTTTAATAATTTTTAAAATTTATTTTTTATTGGATAATCAAAAAGTTAAGCTGAAATTGCGTAAAAACCAGACGCCTTTCAGTCCTGCAAACCTGGCGAGATATGATCCATATCAAATTTTACTACATCATGCTTTGTTAGTATCAACTCGCCGAATAAATAAAGAGAGAGTTAGTGTGAAAGCTGACAACCCTTTTGACTCCTTACTCCCCGCTGCGATGGCGAAAGTTGCCGAAGAAGCGGGTGTGTACAAAGCCACCAAACATCCGTTAAAGACGTTTTATCTGGCAATTACGGCTGGCGTATTCATTTCCATTGCTTTTGTTTTCTATATCACCGCCACCACCGGCGCTGCCGCAATGCCTTTCGGCATTACAAAATTGATTGGCGGCATCTGTTTCTCACTCGGTCTGATTCTTTGCGTCATTTGCGGCGCCGATCTTTTTACTTCAACGGTGCTGATTGTGGTCGCTAAAGCCAGCGGTCGCATCACCTGGGGTCAACTGACGCGCAACTGGCTGAATGTTTATATCGGCAACCTGATTGGCGCCCTGCTCTTTGTTTTACTGATGTGGCTTTCTGGCGAGTATATGACCGCCAACGGCGGCTGGGGACTCAACGTCCTGCAGACCGCGTCGCATAAAGTTGAACATACGTTTATTGAGGCGGTTTGCCTCGGCATCCTGGCTAACCTGATGGTGTGTCTGGCCGTCTGGATGAGTTACTCAGGACGCAGCCTTATCGATAAGGCCTTTATTATGATTCTGCCGGTCGGCATGTTTGTGGCCAGCGGTTTCGAACACAGTATCGCCAACATGTTTATGATCCCGATGGGGATAGTGATTCGTCACTTTGGCAGCCCGGAGTTCTGGAGCGCGATCCACGCTTCGCCAGACCAATTTTCTCATCTGACCGTGATGAATTTCATCATCGATAACCTGATACCGGTAACCATAGGTAATATTATTGGTGGGGGTTACTTGTCGGATTGACATACTGGGTCATTTACCTGCGTGGCGACGACCATCGCTGATAGTTGTTCCAGGCAGTAAATAAAAAATCCACTTAAGAAGGTAGGTGTTACATGTCCGAGCTTAATGAAAAGTTAGCCACAGCCTGGGAAGGTTTCGCGAAAGGCGACTGGCAGAATGAAGTCAACGTCCGCGACTTTATCCAGAAAAACTACACGCCATACGAGGGTGATGAATCCTTCTTGGCTGGCGCAACAGAAGCCACCACTTCACTGTGGGACAAAGTTATGGAAGGCGTCAAACTGGAGAACCGCACTCATGCGCCAGTAGACTTTGACACTTCCGTGGCGTCCACCATCACCTCGCATGACGCAGGTTATATCAACAAGACGCTCGAAAAAATTGTTGGCCTGCAGACTGAAGCTCCGCTGAAACGCGCCATTATTCCGTTTGGCGGCATCAAAATGGTTGAAGGTTCCTGCAAAGCGTACAACCGCGAGCTCGATCCGCAACTGAAAAAAATCTTCACCGAATACCGTAAAACCCATAACCAGGGTGTATTCGACGTTTACACCAAAGATATCCTGAACTGCCGTAAATCCGGCGTGCTGACCGGTCTGCCGGATGCTTACGGCCGTGGCCGTATCATCGGTGACTATCGCCGCGTTGCGCTGTACGGTATCGACTTCCTGATAAAAGACAAATACGCGCAGTTTGTTTCCCTGCAGTCTGATCTGGAAAACGGTGTAAACCTGGAAGCGACTATCCGTCTGCGCGAAGAGATTGCTGAACAGCACCGCGCGCTGGGTCAAATCAAAGAGATGGCAGCGAAATATGGCTGCGATATCTCCGGTCCGGCGACTAACGCTCAGGAAGCCGTACAGTGGACTTACTTCGGCTATCTGGCTGCTGTGAAATCCCAGAACGGCGCAGCGATGTCCTTCGGCCGCGTCTCCACGTTCCTTGACGTGTACATCGAACGCGACCTGAAAGCTGGCAAACTCAACGAGCAGGAAGCCCAGGAACTGATCGATCACCTGGTCATGAAACTGCGTATGGTGCGCTTCCTGCGTACCCCGGAATATGATGAGCTGTTCTCCGGCGACCCGATTTGGGCGACCGAATCCGTTGGCGGTATGGGCGTTGACGGCCGTACGCTGGTGACCAAAAACAGCTTCCGCTTCCTGAACACCCTGTACACCATGGGGCCGTCTCCGGAGCCGAACATCACTATCCTGTGGTCCGAAAAACTGCCGCTGAACTTCAAAAAATTCGCGGCGAAAGTTTCCATCGACACCTCTTCTCTGCAGTACGAGAACGATGACCTGATGCGTCCGGACTTCAACAACGACGACTACGCTATCGCCTGCTGCGTAAGCCCGATGGTGGTTGGTAAGCAAATGCAGTTCTTCGGTGCTCGCGCTAACCTCGCGAAAACCATGCTGTACGCTATCAACGGCGGCGTTGATGAAAAACTGAAAATGCAGGTAGGTCCGAAATCTGCACCGATCAAAGGCGATCTGCTGAACTTTGACGAAGTCATGGAACGTATGGATCACTTCATGGACTGGCTGGCGAAACAGTACGTCACCGCCCTGAACATCATCCACTACATGCATGACAAATACAGCTATGAAGCCTCGCTGATGGCGCTGCACGATCGCGACGTTATCCGCACCATGGCGTGTGGTATCGCCGGTCTGTCTGTTGCGGCTGACTCCCTGTCTGCCATTAAATACGCGAAAGTTAAACCGATTCGTGATGAAGATGGTCTGGCAATCGACTTCGAAATCGAAGGCGAATACCCGCAGTTCGGTAACAACGACGCTCGCGTGGATGACCTGGCGGTTGACCTGGTTGAACGTTTCATGAAGAAAATTCAGCAGCTGAAAACCTACCGCAACGCTATCCCGACCCAGTCCGTGCTGACCATTACCTCTAACGTAGTTTATGGTAAGAAAACCGGTAACACCCCGGATGGCCGCCGCGCTGGCGCACCGTTCGGCCCGGGTGCTAACCCGATGCACGGCCGTGACCAGAAAGGCGCTGTTGCCTCTCTGACCTCCGTTGCTAAACTGCCGTTCGCCTACGCGAAAGATGGTATCTCTTATACCTTCTCTATCGTGCCGAACGCGCTGGGTAAAGACGACGAAGTGCGTAAAACCAACCTGGCGGGCCTGATGGATGGTTACTTCCACCATGAAGCGTCCATCGAAGGCGGTCAGCACCTGAACGTGAACGTCATGAACCGTGAAATGCTGCTGGATGCGATGGAACATCCTGAGAAATATCCGCAGCTGACCATTCGCGTGTCTGGCTACGCGGTGCGCTTCAACTCGCTGACCAAAGAGCAGCAGCAGGACGTCATCACCCGTACTTTCACTCAGACAATGTAATACCCGCTCTGACTGAAAATGCGTAAAATGAAGGCTCCACGTTTGTGGGGCCTTTCTTATAACCCACCCCGGTATTAGCCTTTTCTGCAAGGCGACTGACTATACTTCAGTTATCTCGCAAAAAAGACTCGACGCGGCACAGACCGCGCTCACCCGGCCCTGTTGTATCGGGCCTGAACTGGAGATAACACCGCAATGTCAGTTATTGGTCGCATTCACTCCTATGAATCCTGTGGCACCGTCGACGGGCCGGGGATCCGCTTTATTACCTTCTTTCAGGGCTGCCTGATGCGCTGCCTCTATTGCCATAACCGCGACACCTGGGACACACACGGTGGCAAAGAAATTACGGTTGAAGAGTTAATGAAAGAGGTCGTGACCTACCGGCATTTCATGAACGCGTCCGGCGGCGGTGTCACGGCGTCCGGCGGCGAGGCGATACTGCAAGCGGAATTCGTGCGCGACTGGTTCCGCGCCTGTAAGAAAGAAGGTATTCACACCTGCCTCGATACCAACGGTTTCGTGCGTCGCTACGATCCGGTGATTGATGAGCTGCTGGAAGTCACCGATTTGGTGATGCTCGATCTCAAGCAGATGAACGATGAGATCCACCAGAACCTGGTTGGCGTATCCAACCACCGCACGCTGGAGTTCGCCAAATATATTTCAGCCAAAGGCATCAAAACCTGGATCCGCTATGTCGTCGTTCCTGGCTGGTCTGATGATGATGATTCCGCACATCGCCTGGGCGAATTTACCCGTGATATGGGCAACGTCGAGAAAATCGAACTGCTGCCCTACCATGAGTTAGGCAAGCACAAATGGGTAGCGATGGGCGAAGAGTATAAGCTTGATGGCGTGAAACCACCGAAAAAGGAAACGATGGAGCGCGTTAAAGGGATTCTGGAGCAGTACGGCCACAAAGTGATGTACTAAAAACAACGCCCGCATGATGCGGGCGTTTTGTTATCAGGCGTGTGCAACCGGTGTAGGATGATGTCCGGCTTTGCGCATCAGCATCATCAGGTAGACAAACGACACGCTGGCAATCATTACGAACAGCAGGCTGTCTGAATAGCTCTGCATGAGCATGGCGGTAAAGGTCGGCCCCAACAGACTGCCGATGGTATAGCTCAGCAGCAGCGCCTGATTCATGGCCACCAGCTGATGATGCTCAACCTTTTCGCAGGCCCAGGCCATAGCAACCGGATAAAGCGTAAAACCCGCAGCACCGAGCACAAACAGCGCTGGCGCCATCGCGGCCTGCGCCAGCATCGCCATACAGCCCACAATCACGACGAACACCTGCACGCGCAGCACCAGCAGGCGCCCGAAGCGATCGGCCAGTTTACCGATTGGCCACTGCCCGATAATCCCGGCGCTGACCATCACCGCCATCCAGAAGCCGATCCCGGAGTCGCTCACGCCCTGATGGTTGAGATACAGCGGCATCAGGCCATACAGCGAGCCCAGCACGATGCCAGAGATAATGCAGCCGTTAACGCCAAGACGCGCCTGACGCAGCTTAAACATCGGCCAGACGTGCGTTTTCTCCTGATGCTCGCTACTGCTGTTCACGATACGCGTAAAGAGCAGCGGCAGAATGGCCGCTATTACCATGCCTGTCACCCACGGCAGAACGCTCATCAGGTCGGTCGGCAGTTTGCTGACCATCAGTTGCCCGGCGACGGTGCCCAGGTAATAGACCATCATATACGCCGCCAGCAGACGCCCGCGGTTGCGCGCCGTGCCGCTGCACATCAGCGCGCTCTCCACGACCACCCAAATCATGGCGCAGCCGACACCGGCGATAAAACGCCACGCAAGCCAGCTCCAGAAGCCGAGCGTCACGCCAAGCCCTGCGCAGCCAGCGGCGAAAATCAGCGAGGCGATGTAGTAACTGCGGTTAAATCCATAGCGCTTGATAAGCGTGCCGGTAATCAGCGTGCCCAGCAGGTTGCCGGTAAAGTAGGATGAGCCGACCATACCAACCTGCCAGGTCGGTAAATTGTCATGGGCAAGCCACAGCGGTACCAGCGTGTTTAACACCGCTATCGCCAGGGTCAGCAGAAGAAGGCCACAGAGCAAAAGCACCACTGGCCGGGTATAGATAGACATGGATAAAACCGTGAGGAAGGTAAGAATTCGTGCGCATCATGCCACCAGCCACGGCAAAGTCAATCTGCCAGAAATCGTCTTATCAGGCCGAAACAGACCATCGATGAACAGCCTTCATTTATCCGCTCCGGCGCCGACGCTTTTTGCTTATCTTTATCTATAAAGAATAATAAGTTAGCTGAATAATACTCCGCGGATATCGATGAAAAAATTTATCAATAATTCTGATAAAAAAAGGCGGGGTCAAAACGAAAAAAGCGCCCGCAGGCGCTTTTAAAACAACGGACGATTCACCTTAACCGATGAACTCAAGCCCTTTCATATACGGACGCAGTACTTCAGGGATTTCGATACGGCCATCCGCCTGCTGATAGTTCTCCAGCACAGCGACCAGCGTACGGCCTACCGCCAGACCAGAACCGTTCAGCGTGTGCACCAGACGGGTCTTTTTATCTGACTTGCTACGGCAGCGCGCCTGCATACGACGAGCCTGGAAATCCCACATGTTGGAGCAAGAGGAAATTTCGCGATACGTATCCTGCGCCGGAAGCCAGACTTCCAGGTCGTAGGTTTTACGCGCGCCAAAGCCCATATCGCCAGAGCACAACAGCACTTTACGATACGGCAGGCCCAGAAGTTGCAGTACTTTCTCTGCATGACCTGTCATCTCTTCCAGCGCCTGCATGGAATCTTCCGGGCGTACAATCTGCACCATTTCTACTTTGTCGAACTGGTGCATACGGATAAGACCACGGGTGTCGCGGCCATAAGAACCCGCTTCAGAACGGAAGCACGGCGTATGCGCGGTCATTTTGACAGGCAGCGTCTCTTCGTCGATGATCTCATCGCGCACGAGGTTCGTCAGCGGCACTTCCGCCGTCGGGATCAGGGCGTAGTTGCTGCTGTCGGCTTCTTCTTCCAGCGGACGTGTATGGAACAGATCGCCTGCGAACTTCGGCAGCTGGCCGGTGCCGTAGAGCGTATCGTGGTTCACCAGATACGGCACATAGTTTTCGCTATAGCCATGCTCTTCGGTATGTAGATCCAGCATAAACTGCGACAGCGCGCGGTGCAGACGGGCAATCTGCCCTTTCATCACCACAAAACGAGAGCCGGTCAGCTTCACGGCGCTCGCAAAATCCATGCCGCCCAGCGTTTCGCCAAGCGTCACGTGATCGCGGATTTCGAAATCAAATTTACGCGGCGTGCCCCAGCGGCTGACTTCCACATTTTCACTGTCGTCTTTGCCCAGCGGTACGTCATCATCCGGCAGGTTAGGCAGGGTCAGCGCGATATCGCGGATTTCAGCCAGCAGCGCATCCAGCTCGTTTTTCGCCGTATCAAGCTCTTCGCCGAGTTTGTTCACTTCCAGACGAAGCGGCTCAATATCCTCCCCACGCGCTTTCGCCTGGCCGATGGATTTCGATCGCGAGTTACGTTCAGCCTGCAGATTTTCAGTTTTTACCTGCAGAACCTTACGACGCTCTTCAAGAGCGACCAGCTTATCTACATCCAGCTTAAAGCCCCGGCGTGCCAGTTTTTCTGCGACTGCGTCTGGCTCGGTACGCAGCAGATTGGGATCGAGCATGCTTATCCTGTGCTTATCGAAAAAAGAAAAGGGAAAGGCGACCGCAGCCTGCGATCGCACGGGTATTCAACGATTAACCTTACCGCAACGATCGCGTTAGCGGTAGCGTTTTGTGGGGCTTTTCTGATCCTGCTCAGCAAGCCAGGCTAGCTTTTCGCCAATCTTGCCTTCAAGACCTCTGTTGGTGGGGTGATAGTAGCGTGTTTGTGCCATTTCCGCAGGGAAATAGTCTTCGCCAGCCGCGTAGGCGTTGGGTTCGTCATGCGCATAACGGTACTCCTGCCCGTAGCCCATTTCCTTCATGAGCTTCGTCGGGGCGTTGCGCAGATGTTCCGGCACATCGTAATCCGGGCGGTCACGCGCGTCTCTAAGCGCGGCCTTGAAAGCGGTATACACCGCGTTGCTCTTCGGCGCGCAGGCAAGATAGACAATCGCCTGGGCAATCGCCCTTTCGCCTTCCGCCGGGCCGACGCGCGTAAAGCAGTCCCATGCGGAAATCGCCACCTGCATGGCACGCGGATCGGCATTGCCCACATCCTCGGAGGCGATCGCCAGGCAACGACGCGCCACATAAAGAGGATCGCCGCCTGCGCTAATAATACGCGCATACCAGTAGAGCGCCGCATCGGGTGCGGAGCCGCGCACCGACTTATGCAGCGCGGAAATCAAATCGTAAAAACGGTCGCCTTTATTATCAAAGCGGGCGCTGCGCTCGCCAGCGATTTCCGTCAGGAGTTCGGGTTTCAGCACCCGTTTGCCGCTGTCGTCGGTCGGCGCCATATCGGCCATCATTTCCAGCGTATTGAGCGCGCGTCGCGCATCGCCGTTGACCAGCTCCGCAATGGCGAGTCGGGTTTCATCCGGCAATACGATATCCTGGCCACCGTAGCCGCGCTCACGGTCATTCATCGCCTGCGTCAGCACCTGTTCGATATCCTCAACCGTCAGGGATTTCAGCAGGTAGACGCGTGCGCGGGAAAGTAGCGCCGAGTTCAGCTCAAACGACGGATTTTCCGTGGTCGCGCCAATAAACGTAATGGTGCCGTCTTCGATATGCGGCAGGAAGGCGTCCTGCTGGCTTTTGTTGAAGCGATGCACTTCGTCGACGAACAAAATTGTGCGGCGGCCCGCGTTGCGGTTCTGACGGGCGCGCTCGATGGCTTCACGAATCTCTTTCACGCCGGATGTCACCGCCGAAATACGCTCCACATCGGCGTTCGCGTAGCGCCCGATGACTTCGGCAAGCGTGGTTTTACCGGTGCCCGGCGGGCCCCAGAGGATCATGGAGTGAAGATGCCCGGCCTCGATAGCGCGGGGCAGCGGCTTACCGGGCGCCAGCAGATGCTGCTGCCCGATATACTGCGCCAGATTTTCTGGCCGCATACGCGCGGCCAGAGGCTGAAAGGTATTTTCGGAAAAATCGAGCGAAAGATTGCCCACCCGGACCTCTACTTACTTATTACGCTGGTCGTCCACCGTTACGCCCTGCGGCGGCGTAAAGGTAAATTTGCTCATATCCACCGCGCCATTCTGCTGGGATTTGAGCTCATAGTTACTGCGCTGATCGTCCTGCTCGACGGCGCTGAACTGATTGATGGTGCCGTCGCGGCTCACGTTAATGGTGAACTGCTTCAGGTTGCCGCTGCTGGCTTTCGGCATCAGCACGAAATCATCACCGTTCTGTTTAATGTTGTACTGCTGCCAGTCGCTGCTCTGGTTACGCGCAATCAGCATAAACGGCGTATTGCTGGTGGCGTCTTTCAGCCAGGTAGCGCTCGCCTGCTCAACAAACGGGTTGTAGAACCACAGCGTTTTACCGTCGGAAATCAGTACGCTTTCATCCGGCTGCGTCATATGCCAGTTGAAAAGATTCGGACGTTTAACCCACAGATCGCCCTGGCCTTCCTGCACAGCGGCCCCGCTGCCATCGGTCACTTTCTGGGTGAAGCTGGCGTGGAAGCTGCTGACTTTATCGAGGCGGCTTTTCAAATCGCCTGCGGCATCCGCCCAGACGGACGATACGGCAAACGCGGAAAGCAAAGCACAGGTAACGGCGATTTTTTTCATTGTTATCCCTCAGAATACGACCGACCCCGGTACGGGATCGCTTACTGTCCCTAACTGT
This sequence comes from Cronobacter turicensis, assembly GCF_041222865.1. Taxonomy (NCBI): domain Bacteria; kingdom Pseudomonadati; phylum Pseudomonadota; class Gammaproteobacteria; order Enterobacterales; family Enterobacteriaceae; genus Cronobacter; species Cronobacter turicensis. Next base: position 2,776,478 of record NZ_CP165997.1, read on the forward strand.
AGCCATAAGGCTGACATTTTCGACAGAAGAAAAACCTGATTTTTTGGTAATTTACCCATCTTTTCAGAATCATGATGGGCGTGATGCCCTGCACACGCTGCCAGACGACGCGTGCGCAGGGAAAAGAACGGTTACTCGAACGGCGGCGGCGCCAGCACTTCGCGGTTGCCGTTATGGCCCTGCTCGCTGACGATGCCCTGCATTTCCATCTGTTCAATAATGCGCGCCGCGCGGTTGTAACCGATGCGGAACTGACGCTGTACGCCGGAAATCGACGCTTTACGTTTTTCCACCACGAACGAGACGGCCTGATCGAACAGCGGATCCAGCTCTTCGCCGCCGTCAAAGCCGCCGCCACCGCCCTCGCTTTCGCTGTCGGAGGTAATGCCGTCGACATATTGCGGACGGCCGCGCGCTTTCCAGTCTTGCACAACAGCATGAACTTCTTCATCACGCACGAAGGCGCCGTGAACACGCACCGGCATGGAGGAGTTCGGGCCGGAGTACAGCATATCCCCCATCCCCAGCAGCGATTCCGCGCCGCCCTGATCGAGAATGGTGCGCGAGTCGATTTTACTGGATACGGTAAACGCGATTCGCGTCGGGATGTTGGCTTTAATCAGGCCGGTGATGACATCCACGGACGGACGCTGTGTCGCCAGCACCAGGTGAATACCCGCCGCACGCGCTTTCTGCGCGAGACGCGCGATCAGCTCTTCGACTTTTTTACCGACCGTCATCATCAGATCGGCAAACTCATCGACCAGAACCACGATATACGGCAGTTTTTCCAGCACCGGATGGGTGGCGTCCATGCTGTCGCCCGGTTTCCAGTAAGGATCCGGAATTGGACGGCCCATACGTTTAGCTTCAGCAATCTTCTCGTTGTAACCGGCGAGGTTACGCACGCCGAGCGCCGACATCAGCTTGTAGCGGCGCTCCATTTCATTCACGCTCCAGCGCAGCGCGTTGGCGGCGTCTTTCATGTCGGTGACCACTTCGGTCAGAAGATGCGGAATGCCTTCATACACCGACAGCTCCAGCATTTTCGGGTCGATCATGATAAAGCGCACGTCTTCCGGCGTCGCTTTGTAGAGCATGCTCAGGATCATGGCGTTAACGCCCACCGACTTACCGGAACCCGTCGTACCGGCCACCAGCAGGTGCGGCATTTTCGCAAGATCCGCCACGACCGGATCGCCGGCGATATCTTTACCCAGCACCACGCTCAGCGGCGACGGGTTGTCGCGGAATTTCGCGCAGTCCAGCACTTCGCGCAGGTAAACGGTCTGGCGCTTTTTATTCGGCAGCTCAAGACCGACATACGGCTTGCCGGGGATCACTTCCACCACGCGCACGGCGACGGTCGAGAGCGAACGCGCCAGGTCGCGCGACAGGTTAGAGATGCGCGCGGCTTTAACGCCCGGCGCCAGGTTCAGCTCAAAACGGGTAATGACGGGGCCTGGCGAGTAATTCACGACATCGGCTTTAATGCGGAAGTCGGCGAGACGCGCTTCCACCAGACGCGCCATCTGCTCCAGGGCGAAGGTATCTACCGGCTCAACTTCCGCAGGCGGCGACGTCAGCAGATCCAGCGACGGCAACGGCGTGGACGGTTTATGCTTCGGCAGTTCTTCACCATTACGCATCAGCAGCGGGTGGATCAGGCTGTCGCGAGGCGATGCCGGCTGTTGAGCCTGTACAGGCGCGGCCGGAGACGGAGCCTGATACTGAGCAGGCGCTGAAGGCGGCTGGTAGCCCTGGGTCGGTGCGGCAGGCTGCGGCTGATGCGCGGCCGTTGGCTGTGCGTAACCCTGCGGCGCCTGAGGCTGCGGCGTATAACCTTGCGGCGGCGCGTAGCTTTGCGCAGGCGCAACATGCGCTGGTGGCTGTTGCGGTGGCTGTTGATAGTGTTGCGTCTGAGACGGTGGTACCGGATGGTGCGGCTGTGGCGCGGCAGGCTCCGGCATAAAGAGCGGCTGGCTCGGGCTCTCGCTTACCCGCGTCGTCGGAGAATACGCTGTCTCATCCGGCGCAAATGGCGCAGCGCCAGACGGTTGCGCCGCGGAATAACGCTGCTGCTGCGATGCGGCAAACTGGCGCGCCAGCTCCGCCTGCTCAGCGGCGTCTTCATCTTCCGGGCTCATCTCCGCCTGGTACTCTTCACCGTAACGCTGCTGCTGGGATGCGGCGAACTGACGCGCCAGCTCATCCTGATACATCGCATCCGCTTCTTCGTCGGAAACGCCGTGCTGCTGTTGCGCCATGCGACGTTCCGCCTCTTCGCGGGCGCGCTCTTCCGCCATCCGCTGAGAAGGCAGTTTGATGCCATAAGACGCCAGTTCACGACGCGTCGGCACGCGAACGCGGTTCGGGCGCGGCAGCTGCGGGCCGATGCCCTCTTTCACCTGTGGACGCGGCGCCTCGCCTGCCACCGGCGTAAAGGCGACGGCCGCGGTTTGCGCTGCCGCAGACGTTGCCTGCGACGCAGCGTGCACGGAAGCCGCGGCGGCGGCCCCCTGCGCAGCCACATTCAGGCCGGACGCGGCAGCGCCTGCGATATCGGCAGCAGAGAATGACGGCGCGGCAGGCGCAGGCTCAGGCGCGCGTATGGGCTCCGGCTTACGGGTAAGCTCTTCCGGCTCAGGAATCGGCTGATACCAGGCGGCCAGCTGTTCGCGCTCGCGGGCGCGCTGCGCTTCCACTTCTTCGAAATGATACAGCGGCGGGCGCGCGGGTTTGACCTCTTCCGGCGGCGCGACGGGCTCTGGTTCATACACCGGCGCGGCCTCTTGTGCCGGGGCGTACGGTTCCGGCGCGGCGTAAGAGGCATACGGCGCATAAGGGTCTGGCGCAGGCGCAGAATGTTCAGCCTGCGGCTCGGCATAGGGATCATGCGGCGCTGGCTGATACGCCCCAGGATGCGGTTGCTGCGCCTGATAGGGCTGCGGCTGTTGCGCAGGTTGATAGGCGGGGGCTACCGGCGCGCTGTTCGGCGCGGGCTGCCAGTACGCTTCTTCCTGCAACGGCGCTTGCGCGACAGGCGGTTGCGCATAGTAATCCGGCTCCGGCGCGATGCCCGGATGCGACTGCGGGGCTGAAGGCGCGGAATGCCATTCTATTTCTGGCGCGACATCCGGCGCCTGTACATTTACCGCTTCAGACGGCATGGCCGTTTGCGCCGAGGCCCAGACAGGCGCTACAGGCGTGGCGGCTGCGGCAACGGCAGCCGGGTCGGCAATCGAGTGGCCGTTCAGCAGAGGATCGTTTTCATCATAAAACGCGTCCGGCTCGGTCACTTTATGGCCAGAGAACAGGACGTCATCCGCATCCGCAGGGGTGCCGCGCACGCTGTATTGCACCTCGTCGGCGTCATCCATACGCTTGCCTGAAAAGAGCGCGGCGTCGGTTTTGCGTGCGACAGGGTTGCTGAATTTGTCCGCCAGCCGCTGGCGGCGGGCTAAAGCACCACGAAGAATACGCGCGCGACGGGATTCCCCTTTCGCCTGTTGCGGCTCACGCTCATCCTCTTCATATTCGTCGTGCTCTTCATCGTCCTCGTAGTCGTCTTCATCCTGCCAGGTGTCGTCACGGCGGGTACGGTTGCTGGCAAACGTCAGCACGGTAAGCACGACGCTGCCGATTTTCTCTGCGATGCTGACCCAGGACCAGCCGGTAAACAGCGTCAGCCCCGCCGCCCAGACGCAGAGCAGCGCAATGGTGCCGCCGCTGCTGTTGAGCATCGGCTGAAGCGCAGTGCTAAGCAGGCTGCCAATTACGCCGCCGGAGGCGAAATACCAGATATCGTCGGCGTTAATCGCCGCCAGCCCGCAGGAAGTGAGGATCAGCGCCAGTACGCCGATAAGGCGCAGCGCTACGGCGAAATAGTCGATGTAATCTTCGTTACCGCGCTGACGCCAGGCAAACCAGCAGCCGCCCACCATGATCACGGGAATGGTGTAGGCCATCACGCCGAAAATAAAGAACAGCGTGTCCGCAAGCCAGGCCCCGGGCGCGCCGCCCAGATTATGGATAGGCTCATGCCAGGCCGTTTGTGACCAGCTCGGATCGGAAGGGTTAAAGCTTAGCAGGGCGGCCATCAGCCAGACGGCAAACAGCACCACGAGGATCAGCAGCGCTTCGAGCAGTCGTCGCCCGCTGCTTAATTTAGTGAGTGTGACTTCTTTGTCTTCGGTGTATTCCTGGCTCAAGACAGGCTCTCCAGGTCCATGAGGTAAAACGGACAGCAGTGGCGAGAAACCCCGCCACTGCTGCTGTATGGATTAACAGGAGTGTAATCAAACTACGCCCGGTTTGCACCTGTTCTGTGTTAGCGGGTCTTAATAACCAGACGATTACTCTGCTTGACTTCTTCCATCACGACGTAAGTTCGGGTGTCGTTCACGCCCGGCAGACGCAGCAGGGTTTCGCCCAGCAGCTTACGGTAAGCGGACATATCCGGTACGCGGGTTTTCAACAGGTAGTCGAAATCGCCCGAAACCAGATGGCACTCCTGAATTTCTTCCAGCTTTTGTACAGCGGAATTGAACTGCTCAAACACATCCGGCGCGCCACGATTCAGAGTAATCTCAACAAATACCAGAAGTGAGGCATCCAGATAATGCGGGTTCAGCAGAGCCGTATAGCCCTGAATGAAACCCTGTCGTTCCAGACGACGAACGCGCTCAAGGCACGGCGTCGGTGAAAGACCCACTCTTTTTGAAAGCTCGACGTTAGAAATGCGCCCATCCTTTTGCAGCTCATTAAGAATGTTACGATCGATACGGTCGAGATCTTTGCCAGGGCGCTTCTTGCTATCTACCATTATTATTGTCTCTCTGTATTCCTTCCCTACACCTGCCATTACCCGTTGCACTTCACTGTTCAGGGCGTCAGTTAGAAGACCGTTGCCCACTGGCAGCTATCGACATTACGTATGGCGTCTGTCCACGCCATGCGTGAATTTCAATAGCCCGGAAATTGGCACAAGCTTGCGCCAGAATGCGCTGCAACCAAAGCCAACCCTTTTTTCTTCCTCGAATGTTTTCGCAAAAGCGCAGGGGATTGTCAAAGCAAAACATCGATTTTTAGTAGAACGTGCCAGAGAGTGGTAACGAGCAGCGATTATTCCTCATTTTACTGCCTTATCCGCCGCGCTTTTTAATCAGTAAAAATAATGACGCTATCGGTCGCGGCTATTGCATGAATCGTTAACAAAATTGCCACACTCTTTTTTTAGCCCGGTAAATTCCCTACAATCCAGCCCATTGTCTGCCAACAACAATGAGGATCTCATGGGCACGGCTAAACACAGTAAGCTGTTAATTCTTGGCTCCGGCCCGGCGGGATACACCGCTGCGGTCTACGCGGCGCGCGCCAACCTGAAGCCGGTTCTGATTACCGGGATGGAAAAAGGCGGTCAGTTGACCACTACCACGGAAGTGGAAAACTGGCCGGGCGACCCGCACGATCTGACCGGTCCGCTGTTGATGGAACGCATGCACGAGCATGCCGCGAAGTTTGAAACAGAAATCCTGTTCGATCATATCAACAAGGTCGATCTGCAAAACCGTCCGTTCCGTCTTATCGGCGACAGCGGCGAATACACCTGCGACGCGCTTATCATCGCCACCGGCGCCTCCGCGCGTTATCTGGGCCTGCCGTCTGAAGAAGCCTATAAAGGCCGCGGCGTCTCCGCCTGCGCCACCTGTGACGGATTCTTCTACCGCAACCAGAAAGTCGCGGTTATCGGCGGCGGCAACACGGCCGTAGAAGAAGCGCTGTATCTGGCGAATATCGCCTCTGAAGTACACCTGATCCATCGCCGCGACACGTTCCGCGCCGAGAAGATCCTGATAAAACGCCTGATGGATAAAGTGGAAAGCGGCAACATCGTGCTGCATACCCACCGCACGCTGGAAGAAGTGACCGGCGATCAGATGGGCGTCAGCGGCCTGCGTCTGCGCGATACGGTTAACCCGGAAAACGTCGAGACGCTGGACGTTGCAGGCCTGTTCGTCGCGATCGGCCACAGCCCGAACACCGCGATTTTTGATGGGCAGCTGGAGCTTGAGAACGGCTACATCAAAGTACAGTCCGGCATTCACGGCAACGCCACCCAGACCAGCATCCCGGGCGTCTTCGCCGCAGGCGATGTGATGGACCATATCTACCGCCAGGCCATCACCTCCGCTGGCACTGGCTGTATGGCCGCGCTGGATGCCGAGCGCTACCTGGACGGCCTTGCTGAAAAGCAGAGTTAATTCCGCACGTTAAACAAGGCGACGAATCAGTCGCCTTTCTTTTATCCCCGTTGTAACATTGCCTGCTCTCTCGCCTTGCGGCGAGCACTCTGGATTTTACTGCTCAGTGCATGCAATGAATAAAACCCGTCAACAAGAACTGACCCGCTGGCTTAAACAGCAAAGCGTTATCTCCCGCCGCTGGCTTAACCTGTCGCGCCTGCTGGGCGTGGTGAGCGGTTTGCTTATCGTCGCGCAGGCCTGGCTGCTGGCCAATCTCCTTAACGATTTGATAATCAAAGCCATTCCCCGCGAGGCGCAGCTGCTGCCGTTTGTGCTGTTGATTCTGGTCTTTGTCCTGCGCGCCTGGGTGGTATGGCTAAGGGAAAAAGTCGGGTTTCACGCCGGTCAGCATATCCGCGCCCGCATTCGTCAGCAGGTGATGAACCGGTTACAGGAGGCCGGGCCTGCCTGGATCCAGGGGAAACCCGCCGGCAGCTGGGCTACGCTTATCCTTGAGCAGATCGACGATATGCACGATTTCTACGCCCGCTATCTGCCGCAAATGGCGCTGGCGGCGAGCGTGCCGCTGCTGATTGTGCTGGCGATTTTCCCTTATAACTGGGCAGCGGCGCTGATCCTGCTTTGCACCGCGCCGCTAATTCCGCTGTTTATGGCGATGGTCGGCATGGGCGCCGCCGATGCCAACCGCCGCAATTTTCAGGCGCTGGCGCGCCTGAGCGGAAACTTCCTTGACCGCCTGCGCGGTATGGAAACCCTGCGCCTTTTCAACCGCGGCGCGGCGGAAACGCATAACATTCAGGCGGCTTCTCAGGATTTCCGCCAGCGCACGATGGAAGTGCTGCGCCTGGCGTTTCTCTCCTCCGGCGTGCTGGAGTTTTTCACCTCGCTTTCTATCGCGCTGGTCGCGGTCTATTTCGGCTTCTCTTACCTGGGTGAACTCAATTTCGGCCATTACGGTACGGGCGTAACGCTGTTCGCCGGTTTCCTGGCGCTGATTCTGGCGCCGGAATTCTTCCAGCCGCTGCGCGATCTCGGCACCTTTTATCATGCCAAAGCGCAGGCTATTGGCGCGGCGGACAGCCTGAAAACCTTCCTTGAAACCCCGATTCAGCATGCTGAGAAAGGCGCGCTGGAGTTACCCGGCTGCGAGCCGATTTCGCTTGAGGCGCAGGGGCTGACCATCCTCTCTCCGCAGGGGAAACGTCTCGCCGGACCGCTGAATTTCACGCTGCCTGCGGGTAAACGCGTGGCGCTGGTGGGGCAAAGCGGCGCCGGAAAAAGCTCGCTCTTAAATCTGCTGGCCGGGTTTCTGCCGTATGAAGGCTCGCTGCGCGTCAATGGTGTTGAGCTGCGCGAGCTGGAGCCGGACAGCTGGCGGCGTCAGTTAAGCTGGGTCGGGCAAAACCCGCAGTTGCCTGCCGGGACGCTCAAAGAAAACGTCTTACTGGCCGATCCCGAGGCGAGCGATGCGCAGCTTCAGGCCGCGCTTGATAAAGCGTGGGTAAGCGAGTTCTTACCGCTGCTGGTGCAGGGCGTCGACACGCCAGTCGGCGATCAGTCGTCCGGCCTCTCCGTCGGTCAGGCGCAGCGCGTGGCGGTCGCCCGTGCGCTGTTAACGCCGTGTCGTTTGCTGCTGCTCGATGAACCTTCCGCAAGCCTGGATGCCGGCAGCGAGCGCCGCGTGATGCAGGCGCTGGAGACCGCGTCGCTGGCGCAGACCACGCTGATGGTGACGCACCAGATTGATGATATCGCCGCCTGGGATGAAGTCTGGGTGATGCGCGACGGGCGTATCGTGGAGCGCGGCGACGTCGCCACGCTTAGCGAGGCCGACGGCTATTTCGCGGCGCTGCTGGCGCACCGTCAGGAGGAGATTTAAATGCGCGGGTTACTACCCTATCTGGCGCTCTATAAACGCCACAAATGGCTGCTGTCGCTCGGCGTCGTGCTGGCTATCGTGACGCTGCTCGCCAGCATCGGCCTGTTGACGCTCTCCGGCTGGTTTCTCTCCGCCTCAGCGGTGGTGGGCATGGCTGGCCTCTACAGCTTTAACTATATGCTGCCTGCCGCAGGCGTTCGCGGTGCCGCGATTATCCGCACCGCGGGACGTTACTTTGAGCGCCTGGTGAGCCACGAAGGCACGTTCCGCGTGCTGGAGCACTTGCGCGTCTATACCTTCAGTCGCCTGCTGCCGCTCTCTCCGTCCGGGCTGGCGCGTTTTCGTCAGGGCGAATTGCTTAACCGCCTGGTGGCGGATGTCGATACGCTGGATCACCTCTATCTGCGCGTGATTTCACCGCTGATCGGCGCGCTTGCTGTTATTGTCGTGGTGACGCTCGGTTTAAGCCTGCTGGATGTGACGCTGGCGCTGACGCTCGGCGGGATCATGCTGGCGACGCTGCTACTGCTCCCTCCCCTCTTCTATCGCGCCGGTCGTCCGGTGGGCGAAGCGCTGACGATGCTTCGCGCCAGCTACCGCCAGCAACTGACAGGCTGGTTGCAGGGCCAGGCGGAATTGTCGATTTTCGGCGCGGCCGGGCGCTATCGCGATAATCTTGATGCGACCGAGCAGATCTGGCACGAGGCGCAGCGTCGCCAGGCCGGGCTGACGGCGCTCTCGCAGGCGATGATGATGCTGATAAGCGGCATGACGGTGGTGCTGATCCTGTGGCTGGCCGCAGGCGGCGTTGGGGGCAACAGCACACCCGGCTCGCTTATCGCGCTGTTTGTCTTCTGCGCGCTGGCCGCCTTTGAAGCGCTGGCGCCGGTGGGCGGCGCGTTCCAGCACCTGGGCCAGGTTATCGCCTCCGCGCGTCGCGTGAGCGAGGTGATTGACCAGCCTGCTGACATCACTTTTGCTAAGCCGGGCGCAGACGCTCCGCACGAGGCCTCGCTGTCGCTGCGTAACGTGAGCTTCAGCTTTCCGGGCCAGCCTCAGCCTGCGCTGCGCGATATTACGCTTGATGTCGCGCCGGGCGAGCACATCGCTATCCTTGGGCGCACCGGCTGCGGGAAGTCGACGCTGCTGCAACTTTTGACCCGCGCCTGGGACCCGACCTCCGGCGACGTGGCGCTTGGCGGCGTTTCCATTAGCGAATACCACGAAGCGGCGCTGCGCGCGACCATGAGCGTCGTGCCGCAGCGCGTGCATCTTTTTAGCGCCACGCTTCGCGATAATCTCCGGCTCGCCGCGCCGCAGGCCGATGACGCCGCGCTCGGCGCAGTACTCGCCCGCGTAGGGCTTGAAAAACTGCTGGAAGACGACGGGCTGAACGCCTGGCTTGGCGAAGGTGGACGCCAGCTATCCGGCGGGGAACTACGCCGTCTCGGCATCGCCCGCGCGCTGCTGCATGACGCGCCAGTGCTTTTACTGGATGAGCCGACGGAAGGGCTGGATGCCGAAACCGAGCGACAGATACTGGCACTTGTTAAAGAGGTCGCCGCAGAGAAAACGCTGCTGATGGTCACGCATCGCCTGCAGGGACTGACGGCGTTCGATCGCATCATTGTCATGGACAGCGGGCAGATTACTGAACAAGGTAGTCACAAGGAATTACTGGCGCTGCAGGGACGTTATTATCAGTTTCGCGCGCGCTCAGTACACTATCATTGATTGATATTTGGCACTGTTGTCAGGGAGCGCCGTTGTGATGCGTCTGGTGCAGCTTTCTCGTCATTCGATTGCTTTCCCCTCGCCTGAGGGAGCGTTACGTGAACCCAACGGCTTACTGGCATTAGGCGGCGATCTCAGCCCGGCGCGCCTGATGATGGCCTATCAGCACGGCATTTTTCCGTGGTTTTCACCAGGCGACCCGATTTTATGGTGGTCGCCGGATCCGCGCGCGGTGCTCTGGCCCGACCGGCTGCACGTCAGCCGTAGTATGAAGCGTTTTCACCGCCGCTCGCCTTATCGCGTGACGCTGAATCACGCCTTTAGCGCCGTTATTCAGGGCTGCGCCAGCGATCGCGACGACGGTACCTGGATAACCAACGATGTGGTTATCGCCTGGCAGCGCCTCCATGAACTGGGCCATGCGCACTCGATTGAAGTCTGGCAGGACGATGAACTGGTGGGCGGCATGTATGGCGTGGCGCAGGGCGCGCTGTTTTGCGGCGAGTCGATGTTCAGTCGCCGGGAAAATGCCTCAAAAACCGCGCTGGTGGTGTTTTGCGACTACTTTTTAACGCAGGGCGGCAGGCTTATCGACTGCCAGGTGCTTAACCCGCACACCGCCTCGCTGGGCGCGGTCGAGATCCCGCGCCGCGATTATTTACAACAGCTGGCTGAGCTTCGCCAGTTGCCGTTCGAAAAACGCGGCTGGGTGCCGCAAACCCTTTTTACCTCCGCAGGATAGCAGAATGTTTTCGGCACATTTTTTGTCAGGGTGTTATACTTATGCACGCAGAAAATGACTGCCATTACCCTGCCGCCGTTTTGGGACCCTCCGTTAACGCAACGCTTTGGATCTCACGCTCCCCGTTATGCTTGCGCTGCCCGCGCGGTTTTGTCGTGGAGACAAGCAGGCGCAGCGGTACGACGGGCATTTCGCCCGCAAAACTTTACTTAATGGGTGAACTTGGGCATTATCTTGCCGGTTCAAACTATGGTAGTGATACCCCAGAGGATTAGATGGCCAAAGAAGACAATATTGAAATGCAGGGTACCGTTCTTGAAACGTTACCTAACACTATGTTCCGCGTAGAACTGGAAAACGGTCACGTGGTAACTGCCCATATCTCCGGTAAAATGCGCAAAAACTACATCCGCATTCTGACGGGCGACAAAGTGACTGTTGAGCTGACCCCGTACGACCTGAGCAAAGGCCGCATTGTCTTCCGTAGTCGCTAAGTTTATACCGGCTTCTTATTAAGAGAAGCCAGGCCGCGCCGCCGTTTGCCGCGCCAGCCTGAGAAAAAGCGCCGCCCTTTCGCGGCGCTTTTTTTATACGTAAACCCCATGAAAACGCCATAAAAAAACGCCGGATATCGCTATCCGGCGTTGTGTTTTACAGGCGTACTGCTTTAGTGCGCGGCTTCAGGCTTATGCTTCTGCGCGCTCTGGAAGCTGTACGTCAGCTTATCGCCTTCTTTATCCAGCGCGACGGCGACCTGACCGCCATCCACCAGCGAACCGAAGAGCAGTTCGTTGGCCAGCGGTTTCTTCAGGTTATCCTGAATCACACGGGTCATGGGGCGTGCGCCCATCGCACGGTCATAGCCTTTCTCGGCCAGCCAGTCACGCGCTTCCTGGGTAACTTCCAGGGAGACGCCTTTCTGGTCAAGCTGCGCCTGCAGTTCGACGATGAACTTGTCGACCACCTGATGAATCACCTCGGTAGAGAGATGGTTGAACCAGATAATATTGTCGAGACGGTTGCGGAACTCCGGCGTGAAGATCTTTTTGATCTCCTCCATCGCGTCGGTGCTGTTGTCCTGACGGATAAGCCCTATCGATTTACGCTCGGTTTCACGCACGCCGGCGTTGGTGGTCATCACCAGAATCACGTTGCGGAAATCCGCTTTGCGCCCGTTGTTATCGGTCAGCGTGCCGTTGTCCATCACCTGCAGCAGCAGGTTAAAGACGTCCGGATGCGCTTTTTCGATTTCATCAAGCAGCAGCACCGCATGCGGATGTTTGATGACCGCGTCGGTCAGCAGACCGCCCTGATCAAAACCGACATAGCCCGGAGGCGCGCCGATCAGGCGACTGACGGTATGGCGTTCCATATACTCGGACATATCAAAACGCAGCAGCTCAATCCCCAGCGCTTTTGATAACTGCACCGTCACCTCGGTTTTCCCAACGCCGGTTGGGCCTGCGAAGAGGAAAGAGCCCACCGGTTTACGGTCATGCCCCAGCCCCGCGCGGCTCATTTTGATGGCTTCGGTTAATGCCTCAATGGCTTTATCCTGACCAAACACCAGCATTTTCAGGCGATCGCCCAGATTTTTCAGCGTATCGCGATCGCTTTGCGACACGCTCTTCTCCGGGATACGCGCGATACGGGCAACCACAGTTTCGATATCCGCCACATTGACGGTTTTCTTACGCTTGCTGACCGGCATCAGACGCGCACGCGCGCCCGCTTCGTCGATGACGTCAATGGCTTTATCCGGCAGATGGCGGTCGTTGATATATTTCACCGCCAGCTCCACCGCCGCGCGTACTGCTTTCGCGGTGTAACGGACGTCGTGATGCGCTTCATATTTCGGCTTCAGGCCGTTAATGATCTGTACGGTTTCCTCAACGCTCGGCTCGGTGATGTCGATTTTCTGGAAGCGACGCGCCAGCGCGCGGTCTTTTTCGAAAATGTTGCTGAACTCCTGATACGTCGTGGAGCCCATCACCCGGATTTTGCCGCTGGAGAGCAGCGGTTTGATCAGGTTTGCCGCATCGACCTGGCCGCCGGAAGCCGCGCCCGCGCCGATGATGGTATGGATTTCATCGATAAACAGAATGCTGTTGTTATCCTGTTCCAGCTGTTTGAGCAGCGCCTTAAAGCGTTTTTCAAAATCGCCGCGGTATTTGGTGCCCGCCAGCAGCGAGCCGATATCCAGCGCGTAGATAGTGCAGTCGGCCATCACTTCCGGAACGTCGCCCTGCACGATACGCCAGGCGAGCCCCTCGGCAATCGCGGTTTTCCCGACGCCGGACTCGCCCACCAGCAGCGGGTTGTTTTTCCGGCGACGGCAGAGCACCTGAATCGCGCGCTCAAGCTCTTTATCGCGGCCAATCAGCGGATCGATGCCGCCAACGCGGGCAAGCTGATTGAGATTGGTGGTGAAGTTTTCCATACGCTCCTCCCCGCCTGCCTGCTCTTCGTTGACCGGATTGTCATTGCCCGGCGCCTGGCCCGGCTCGTCTTTACGGGTACCGTGGGAGATGAAATTCACCACATCGAGGCGACTGACTTCATGTTTACGCAACAGATAGGCCGCCTGGGACTCCTGTTCGCTGAAGATAGCCACTAAGACATTGGCGCCAGTCACTTCGCTACGGCCGGAGGACTGGACATGGAACACGGCGCGCTGCAACACGCGCTGGAAGCTAAGCGTCGGCTGAGTGTCGCGCTCCTCTTCGCTTGCGGGCAGGACGGGTGTGGTTTGTTCAATGAAGGCTTCGAGTTCCTGACGCAGCGCCACCAGATCCACGGAGCAGGCTTCAAGCGCCTCCCGTGCCGATGGGTTACTGAGCAGAGCCAGTAACAGATGCTCGACGGTCATAAACTCATGTCGGTGCTCGCGCGCTCTGGCGAAAGCCATGTTTAAACTGAGTTCCAGTTCCTGGTTGAGCATAGGGCACCCCCTCAATAGTTTGCCTTAATCAGGCTTTTTCCAGCGTACACAACAACGGATGGTCGTTCTCCCTCGCATATTTGTTCACCAGCGCCACTTTGGTTTCCGCCACTTCCGCGGTGAAAACGCCACAGATGGCTTTCCCCTGATAGTGAACCGTGAGCATCAGTTGCGTCGCACGTTCTACATCATAAGAAAAGAACTTTTGTAGCACGTCAATAACAAATTCCATCGGCGTGTAATCGTCGTTCATTAATATAACTTTATACATGGATGGCGGTTTTAGCGCTTCGCGCAGATCATCTTCCGCCAAATGGTCAAAATCCAGCCAACTTTTGTCTTTACTCATTGCCAGTCGTCATCATGGTTAAACAGTACAGCCAGCGTGTTTTCCGGCGCTCTGGTTGAGTGTAATACGCATCCCGAATCTACCCTAATGTTCAGTAAGCGACCAGCTATCACTGGTATTCGCGAGCTCTGTCACATTAATGAAAATAGCGTTAACTGCTTCAAAATTTTGACTCAATACCACCAGCCAGACCCCCGTGAACGCTTGACGCAGAGTGCGATTTCTCTAAATTGTACAAGCGTGAGTTGGCGAGGTTTTGAACAGCCCCCCTCACCCACCGGTTCAATCCATCTTACTCAATAAGACTTATGAAGGATGTCGAAGCATGGAGACGGGTACTGTTAAATGGTTCAATAACGCCAAAGGGTTTGGGTTCATCTGCCCTGAAGGCGGCGGCGAAGATATTTTCGCGCACTACTCTACAATCCAGATGGACGGCTACAGAACGCTGAAAGCCGGACAAGTCGTGAGGTTCGATGTGCATCAGGGTCCCAAAGGCAACCATGCCAGCGTTATTGTCCCTCTTGAAGCAGAAGTCGCACCCGCAGTTGCGTAACTCTTCTGTTTCATTGTGTACATCCTGCTCCTGAAATGCCAGTCCCGGGGACTGGCATTTTTATTTATTCTCGGGCAAGCGCGTCAACAGGATTGAGTCTGGCGGCGTTGCGGGCGGGCAGCCAGCCGAACAGCACCCCCGTCGCGCTTGAGCACAAAAACGCCGTCAACAGCGCCACAGGCGAGAAACCTATTTCCCAGCCTGGTAAAATCAGCTGTAAAGCAAACGCGATCAGCAATGAAAGCCCGATGCCGAGCGCGCCGCCCACCAGGCAGACCAGCACCGCCTCAATCAAAAACTGTTGCAGCACATCGCTCTTACGCGCGCCGACCGCCATACGAATGCCGATCTCTCGCGTGCGCTCGGTTACCGACACCAGCATGATATTCATCACCCCGATACCGCCCACCACCAGCGAAATTACCGCCACCAGCGTTAAAAACAGTTGAAGAGTACGTGTGGTCTTTTCCGCCGTTTTCAACACGCCGTCCATATTCCAGGTGAAAAAGTCTTTTTTGCCGTGGCGCAACGACAGGAGACGCGTCAACTGCTGCTCCGCCTCACCGCTGTCGTAGCCCTCTTTTACCCGCACCGTAATGGAGTTCAGCCACGACTGCCCCATAATGCGCCCAGACATCGTGCTGTACGGCATCCATACCCGCAGAATTTTGCTGCTGCCGAACATCGACTGCTTCTCTTCCGCCACGCCGATGACCGTTGCGGGCATATTGCCGACCAGCACCACTTCGCCCACCACGTTCGCCTTGTTGGGAAAGAGCTGGCGGCGCGCGTTGCTGTCGATAACCACCACCTGCGCGCGGCCGCGCAACTGCTCGTCGTTGAAGGTGTTGCCTTCGCTGAAGGTCATGCCGTAGACGTTAAAATATTGCCCGCTCACGCCGTTAGCGCTGGCGGCGACATCCACGTTGCCATAGCGCAGGCGCAGGCTTTGCGACACCGTCGGCGTGGCGGAGCTCACCCACGGCTGGCGCTGGATAGCCTGCAGATCGTCATACTGCAACGCCTGCTGATATTGCGGATCGTCATCGCCAAAATCTTTGCCGGGATAGACATCTATCGTGTTAGTGCCGATGGAGCGAATATCCTCCAGCACCATCTGTTTGGCGGCGTCGCCGACCACCACAATAGAAACGACTGACGCGATGCCAATGATAATTCCGAGCATGGTCAGCAGCGTGCGCATCTTGTTGGCCGCCATCGCAAGCCAGGCCATGGTCAGCGCTTCACGAAAGCTATTGATAAACTGCCCTAACGCCGGGGCGTCGTGCGGCTGCGCAGACAGCCCGGCCACGTCGCGTTTCCCGACCGGCGGCGGGTTACTGATTATCTCCCCGTCGCGAATTTCGATAATGCGTTCAGCCTGGGCGGCGACATCAGGATCGTGGGTGACGATAATCACCGTGTGCCCGCGGTCGCGCAGCTGTTTTAAGGTCGCGATCACCTCTTCGCCGGAATGGCTGTCGAGCGCGCCGGTCGGTTCGTCGGCCAGAATCACCTGCCCGCCGTTCATCAGCGCGCGGGCGATACACACGCGCTGCTGCTGACCGCCGGAAAGTTGCGAGGGCTGATACTCGACGCGCGCTTCAAGGCCAAGCCGCGCCAGTAATTCGCGCGCCCGCGCCTGACGCGCGGCCCGCCCGGTGCCGGCATAAATAGCAGGCACTTCAACATTCTGCGCGGCCGTCAGGTGCGAGAGCAGATGGTAGCGCTGGAAAATAAAGCCGAAATGCTCGCGCCGCAGACGGGCGAGCGCGTCGTCGCCAAGCGTCGCCACATCCACGCCCGCCACCTTGTAGCTGCCGCTGCTCGGCTTATCGAGACAGCCGAGAATATTCATCAGCGTCGATTTGCCGGAGCCGGACGCGCCGACAATCGCCACCATTTCACCGGCATTGATGGTCAGCGTGACGCCTTTTAAGACCTCGACCTCCGTTTCGCCCGACGGATAGCTACGGCGAATATCGCGCAGCTCAAGCAGCGCCGTCATTGATCGCTCCCGCTCGCGCGACCAATAACCACTTCATCACCTTCTGCAAGCCCCTGCACCACTTCAACCTGCGTGTCGTTACGCGCGCCGATAGTCACTTCGCGCTCGCGGGTTTCGCCGTTACGCAGCAGCGTCACCTTATAGCGGTTATCGCCTACCGGCTCGCCCAGCGCCGCCAGCGGAATGGTCAGCACATCGTCGACGCCGCCGAGCTGAATATGCACCTGCGCGGTCATATCCAGGCGCAGCACGCCCTGCGGGTTGGGCACTTCAAAACGGGCATAGTAAAAAATGGCGTCGTTGATTTTCTCAGGCGTCGGAAGAATATCTTTTAGCCGCCCTTCGTAGCGGGTCAGCGGATCGCCAAGCACGGTAAACCAGGCTTTCTGGCCCGGTTTCAGGTGGATGATATCTGCTTCGGAGACCTGCGCCTTCACCAGCATGGTGCTGAGATCGGCGAGCGTCAGGATGTTAGGCGCCTGCTGCGCGGCGATGACCGTCTGGCCCTGCAGCGTGGTTATCTGCGTCACTTCACCGGCAATGGGCGCGGTGATGCGGGTGTAATCGAGGTTAGTGTTGGCTGTGCTGAGCGAGGCCTGATTGCGCTTGATCTGCGCATCGATAGTGCCGATCTGCGCCTCTTTCACCGCAAGCTCGGTCGCGGCTGTATCGAGATCCTGGCGCGAAATCGCCTGCGTGCGGGCAAGCTGCTGCTGGCGAGAAAGCGTGACGCGGGCGAGTTTCATCTCCGCCTCGGCCTGGCGTCGCTGGGCGCGCAACTCCATTAACGTCGCTTCCACTTCTTTAATCTGGTTTTCAGCCTGCTCAGGATCGATAACGCCGAGAAGCTGATCTTTTTTCACTTTATCGCCGATATTGACCGATAACGTTTTGAGCTGGCCGCTCACCTGCGCGCCGACATCCACTTTACGCAGCGCGTCGAGCTTGCCGGTCGCGAGCACGCTTTGTTGCAAATCTCCTTTGCGCACCAGCATGGTCTGATAACGGGGCAGAGGCGCATTCAGTGTCTTCCAGAGCCAGACCGCGCCGATAACGATAACCAGAACCAGCACCACGTAGCGCTTCTTGATCCTTCCCTTAAGCTTCATATCTTTCCTGACGTTTCGGACGAGTAAACAGAGTGTGCTCTCCTATTCTAAACGCATTCTCAACCAAACCCTATGCGGCCAACAAATAAACCACGGCGTTGATATTGCGTTGAGTGATAGTTTGTTCCCATAGCCTGAGACTTCATCACGAGACCAGGTTATGTCCGCACTTGCCGAAATATCCATTCAGCCGCCAGCCTACAACGCCTGGCAACTCTTTCGTCTGCTCGCGACAGGCCAGAAAACGCCGGGCCTTGCCTGGCAGAACCCAGCCTATCGCCGGAAATTTATTCTGCGCTCGCTGGCGACCCCTTTTGCGACCCGTCGCTGGCTTGCGGTACTCGCGCGCCAGCCGATGCTCGACGCGTTGCTCTATGCGCAGCCAGGCCTGCCGTGCCGTCTGCACCGGCCGTGGCTGTCGGTCAATATCTCGCGTAAAACGGCGCTGGCGGCGCTGGAATATCATTACCAGCATATCGCCCGCCTTCTGCCCGACGCGCTGATGCAGGGACATCTGACGCGTAAAGGCGTCACGCTTGCCCTGCTCACCGGGAAAAACGACGCGCAGTATCATGTGGATCTTGCCGCCGTCGCGGATCTGGATAAAGAAGGCGAAACGACGGCGATTTTCCGTGACGCCGCGGGCGTCGCGCTTGCTGAAATGACCTTTACGCTCTGCGAGGTGGACGGTGAATCTGCGCTGTTTATCGGCGGCTTACAGGGCGCCAAAGCCTGGGTTGAGCACGATCAGATTCAGGTGGCGACTAAAGCCTGCCACGGTCTGTTTCCTAAGCGCCTGCTGCTGGAAGCGGTTTGCCTGCTGGCGCAGCGTTTTGCGGTAAGTCAGATACTCGCTGTCAGCAATGAGACGCATATCTACCGTAGCTGGCGCTACGCGAAGAAGAAAAAGGACAAACTGCACGCCGACTACGACAGCTTCTGGGAATCGCTCGGCGGCTATAAGGATACGCAGGGGCTTTACCATATGCCGTTGCAGATCGCCCGCAAATCGCCTGAAGAGATTGCGAGCAAAAAACGGGCGGAGTATCGCCGCCGTTATGAACTGCTGGACAGCATGACCGCGCAAATCGCCGCGCGGTTTAATGAGAGGTAATCTGCGGGCGGACTGGCGGTTGCGCATTGCTTACCCACCCTACGGGATGCCGTGGTTACCCGAGTAAACCGGCGGGTGCGCGTTGCTTACCCGCCCTACGGGATGCCGTGGTTGCCCGGGTAAACCGGCGGTTGCGCGTTGCTTACCCGTCCTACGCAATGCCACGGTTGTCCCAGTAAAACGGGGGCGAGGACGGAAGCTAATCCGCCCGTCCGCGGGCGAGCCACAGCACGCGCGAGAACATTTTGCGCAGCAATGGCGGCACGGCGTCCATCCCACGGCGGGCGGCTTCCATCGCCACTTCAATCGCGAGATCGGGTTTCGACGAGCGATGAATCGCTTTAACGATGACCCGCCGCATATTCATATGCATGGTTTCCGGCAGTTGCGCGACGCGGTAAAACACGGCGTCAAACCCTCCGCGATACATAAAATGTTCCATGTCCAGCGCGGGAAGCTCGGTGAGATGCTGGCGCATCTGTTCGCTGTCGTTATTCACAATCCCCTTCACCGTCGCGGCATATTTGCGCCCGGCATCGTCGCCATCCACCAGCACATGCCATTCAATGCCCATCCGGCGGGCGAATTTAATCAGCGGTTTCAACCCCGACTGGGCAAACTCAATGACTTTGATGCCTTCAGCCTCGAAGTGGTAACCGCACTGACGCGCCAGTTCGTTCATCATCCAGACTTCGGTTTCCCCCTCCACCAGCAACCAGCAGCGCGCGAACAGCGCCGATGGCCGGTTAAAGCGGATATGAAACGCGATGCGCCGGCTGTCTTCGGCATTCATGCCGCCGGGCCCAAGCCGCCACGCCGCCACCTTGCCGGAAGCGCGCACCAATCTGCACACATGCTCGACCGGCGTCATCGACAGCAGCTCGCCGGAATTGGTGGTGGTCAGCTTTTGCAGCGGCAACAGGTTCAGCAACTGCCAGGCCACCGACAGCATAATGGGGTGCAGCCGCGTCTCCGGATCTTCCACCAGCAGTAGCGGCCTGGCGTATTTATCGAGCCGCACGTTGCCTTTGGCCTGCAAAAGTGTCGAAAACAGCCCAAGCAGGATCACCCTGTAGGCCCGCCCGCCGGGCTTATCAATCATACGGTTGATGATGTCGAGATAGCGCCAGCTGCGCTGTTCGTCATGCGAGTGACGGCGCATCAGGCGATAGCGCGGACCTGCTGTGCCCTGCTCGGAAAAGTAGTGCTCCAGCAGTTGCACCATGGCCGACAGCCCCTGGCGGATCTGCTCGTCCGTCAGGTTTTGCGGGCGGGAAACCAGTTCACGGGTCAGAAACTCCAGCTCGCGCGCGGTCACTTCCATCTGGGGCGTCGCGATGATGGCGCTGTCGTGCAGGCGGCGCATAAAACGGGCGTCACGCAGGCGCAGCACCGGGTTCAACCGAATGAGCTGACGCGCCTGTGCGTCAATATCGTCCAGCGCGATCGCCTCGCCCTGCGCATTAAGGAAGCTGCGCAGCGTAAGCACGCTGTTATCGTCGTTAAGCTCGCCCTCCAGCCGGTAGAAAATCCGCTGGTAGCCATCACCGCCCGGCGTCATCAGCGCGCGCAGGCCGCGAAAACGACGGCGCTGAAAATCGCCCGGCTCCGTCTCGCGGAAAATCAGAATGAGGTGCAGATGACGTTCGCGCCCGTGAATATCGCCCGGCGGGAACCAGAAATCATTGCGCGTAAAAGAATAGAGCGTATCGCCCGGGTTCAGCAGCAGCGTAAGCGCATCCAGCAGGCTTGATTTCCCCCACGCGTTTTCGCCGATCAGTACATTATTATGTTCAAGCGTTAACGATAAGCGGTTAATTCCGCGAAACCCGGCGACTTCCACGCGCTCAAGAAACATCTCTCCTCCGGCTGCATCTGTTTGGCTGCGTGTCGGCAGTATAGCTATTCAATCAGAGCCTTAACAGAGCGTGGCGGGACGGAAAATCCGCGTTGCGAGGCGTCTCGAAATAATAAAAAAGGTGATGGTCAGGACAGGTCATAAATGGCTTTCATGATGCGCTAACACAATGAAATAAGGCTAATAACCGTGGCTTTACTCGCCAGGGTGAATTCTGTAGGGTGTGGCGGCACGCTTATTATTCCGCTCTTTCAGTAATTTCAGGAACCGCACGCCTCATGTTCTCAGGACTGTTAATTATCTTAGCGCCGCTTATTCTCGGCTATCTCATTCCCCTGCGCAGCGCAGGCGCGTTACGGCTTATCAATCAGTTATTGAGCTGGCTCGTGTATATCATTCTTTTCTTTATGGGCATCAGCCTCGCGTTTCTGGATAACCTGTCGGCAAATCTGCTGGCGATTTTGCACTATTCCGCCGTCAGCATTACGGTCATTATGCTGTGCAATATCGCCGCCCTCCTGTGGCTTGAGCGCGCGATCCCCTGGCGACATCAGCATCGCCAGGAGAAACTGCCGTCACGTCTCGCGATGGCGCTGGAATCCCTCAAGCTTTGCGGCGTGGTGGTGCTCGGTTTTCTGCTGGGTCTGACTGGCCTTGCTTTTCTCAAACACGCCACCGAAGCCAGCGAATACACCTTAATTTTCCTGCTGTTCCTGATAGGCATTCAGCTTCGCAACAACGGCATGACGCTGAAACAGATAGTGCTGAATCGCCGCGGGATGATGGTGGCGATAGTGGTGCTGGTCAGTTCGCTAATCGCAGGCGCCGTGAATGCGCTGCTGCTCGGGCTGCCGCTGCGCGCGGGGCTTGCGATGGCGTCCGGCTTCGGCTGGTATTCACTCTCCGGCATTCTGATGACGGAATCTTTCGGGCCGGTTATCGGCAGCGCCGCATTCTTTAACGATCTGGGCCGCGAGCTTATCGCGATTATGCTGATCCCGGCGCTGGTGCGCCGCAGCCGCTCTACCGCGCTCGGTATCTGCGGGGCGACATCAATGGATTTCACGCTGCCGGTACTGCAACGCAGCGGCGGTCTGGAGCTGGTGCCTGCGGCTATCGTGCACGGGTTTATTCTGAGCCTGCTGGTGCCGGTGCTGATGGCGTTTTTCGCCGCCTGATACTCCTTTGGCGGTAGGCTTCTGCCGCCAAAATTGCGTTATATCAATCTCTCTTCAAGTTCCTTAAAAATCGCTTTTCACCCTTCGTGCCGAAGCCTAACCTTAAACATGCATATTAAATATAACTTTAAGGTGTCATCATGTTTTGCGTGCAATGTGAACAAACGATTCGTACTCCGGCAGGCAACGGCTGCGCGTATGCGCAAGGGATGTGCGGGAAAACCGCCGAAACCTCCGACCTTCAGGATCTGCTGATTGCGGCTTTGCAGGGGCTTTCCGCCTGGGCGGTCAAAGCACGCGAGCTTGGCATCATCGATCACCATGTAGACAGCTTCGCGCCCCGCGCGTTTTTCTCTACCCTGACCAACGTTAACTTCGATTCTCCGCGCATCGTGGGTTACGCCCGCGAGGCCATCGCCCTGCGCGAGGCGCTGAAAACCCAGTGCCAGGCTATTGACCCAAACGCGCAGGTCGATAATCCGATGGCGTCGCTGGCGCTGATAAGCGACGATCTCGGCGATTTACAGCGCCAGGCCGCCGCGTTCGCGCCAAATATCGACAAAGCGGTGATTGGCGAGAATATTCTCGGTCTGCGTCTGCTCTGCCTCTACGGCCTGAAAGGCGCCGCGGCCTATATGGAGCACGCGCATGTGCTCGATCAGTACGATAACGACATTTATGCCCGCTACCATAACATCATGGCGTGGCTCGGCACCTGGCCTGCGGACATGAACGCGCTGCTGGAATGCGCGATGGAAATCGGCCAGATGAACTTCAGCGTGATGAGCATTCTGGATGCGGGCGAAACCAACAAATATGGCCACCCGACCCCGACGCAGGTCAACGTCAAAGCCGTGGCGGGGAAATGCATTCTGATTTCCGGCCACGATCTGCAAGATCTTTATAACCTGCTGGAACAGACCGAAGGCACCGGCGTAAATGTTTACACCCACGGCGAAATGCTGCCGGCGCACGGCTACCCGGAGCTGCGCAAATTTAAGCACCTGGTCGGCAACTATGGCAGCGGCTGGCAGAATCAGCAGGTAGAGTTTGCGCGCTTCCCTGGTCCCATTGTGATGACCTCCAACTGTATTATCGACCCGACCGTCGGCAGTTACGACGATCGTATCTGGACCCGTAGCATCGTCGGCTGGCCGGGCGTAAGCCATCTTGAAGGCGACGACTTCGGGCCGGTCATTACCCAGGCGCAGCAGATGGCGGGCTTCCCGTACAGCGAAATCGAACACCTCATCACCGTCGGCTTCGGCCGTCAGACGCTGCTCGGCGCCGCCGACACGCTGATCGATCTGGTGAGCCGCGAAAAACTGCGTCACATCTTCCTGGTCGGCGGCTGCGACGGCGCGCGCGGCGAACGCAGTTACTTTACCGATTTCGCCACCCAGGTGCCGCAGGACTGCCTGATCCTGACGCTCGCCTGCGGCAAATACCGCTTTAACAAGCTCGACTTCGGCGCGATCGAAGGCCTGCCGCGTCTGGTGGACGCCGGTCAGTGTAACGACGCCTACTCCGCCATTATTCTCGCGGTGACGCTGGCGGAAAAACTGGGCTGCGGCGTCAACGATCTGCCGCTGTCGCTGGTGCTGTCGTGGTTTGAACAAAAAGCGATTGTGATCCTGCTGACGCTGCTGTCGCTCGGCGTGACCAATATCGTTACCGGTCCGACCGCGCCTGGCTTCCTGACGCCGGATCTGCTGGCGGTGCTGAATGAGAAATTCGGCCTGCGCCAGGTGACCACCGTTGAGCAGGATATGCGCGAGCTGTTAGGCGCGTAAGGAGGAAACGATGACGATGCCGACCCCACAATGCCCGTGGCGGATGCAGGTGCACCATATCCGGCAGGAGACACCAGATGTCTGGACGCTTTCGCTGCTGTGCCACGATTTCTATCCGTATCAGGCGGGGCAGTATGCGCTGGTGAGCATTCGCAACAGCGCCGATACCCTGCGCGCGTATACGATTTCTTCAACGCCCGGTGTGAGCCCGTTGATTACGCTGACGGTGCGCCGCATCGACAATGGCGAAGGCTCAGGCTGGCTGACGCGCGAAGTCAAACGCGGCGATTACCTGTGGCTGTCTGACGCGCAGGGCGACTTTACCTGCGCCGATAAAGCGCAGGACCGCTTTCTGCTGCTGGCGGGCGGTTGCGGCGTGACGCCGGTGATGTCGATGCGCCGCTGGCTGGCGAAATATCGCCCTCAGGCGGACGTACAGGTGATTTATAACGTGCGCACGCCGCAGGATGTGATTTTCGCCGACGAGTGGCGCGATTATCCGGTAACCCTGGTGGCGGAAAACGGCGACGCGCCGGGCTTTTTGCAGGGTCGTCTGACCCGCGAGATGCTGATGGCGGTGCCGGATTTCGCCCGCCGTACCGTGATGTTGTGCGGCCCCGCGCCGTATATGGATTTCGTGGAGCAGGAAGTGAAAGCGCTCGGCGTGACGCGCTTTTATAAAGAGCAGTTTTTCACGCCGGTGGCTGAAGCCGCGACGAGCGGGCTTAAGTTCACCACGCTTACCCCGGCGCGCGAGTTTTACGGTGCGGTCGGCACCACGCTGCTGGCGGCGCTTGAGAGCAATCAGGTGCCGGTCAACGCCGCATGCCGCGCAGGCGTGTGCGGCTGCTGTAAAACGCAGGTGCTCTCCGGCGAGTACAGCGTGACCAGCACCATGACGCTGACGGAACAGGAGATCGCCGACGGTTACGTGCTGGCGTGTTCGTGCCATCCGGCAGGCGATCTGGTTCTGGCGTGATGTGATTTTCCGGTAGCGGGTTTGTGATATGGGCGTGGTGGGTGCGCGTGGCTTACCCGCCCTACGTAAAATCGATGCGATGACGTCTGTAGGGTGGGTAAGCGTGAGCGCCCCCACCCTTCTCAGACCACTATCAACCCCCCTCTTCGGCCTCCCCCTCTTTCACTGCATCCTGCTGATAAACGCAACGGCCCCCCCTGCCTGTCGGTAAATCTGGACTACGCTTGTAACCGTTATCACTGACTTTTCACAAAGGAGGGAAAATGAAACATACCGTGGCGTCCTATATCGCAAAAACCCTGGAGCAGGCGGGCGTGAAACGCATCTGGGGGGTGACGGGTGACTCGCTCAATGGCCTTAGCGACAGCTTAAACCGCATGGGCACTATCGAGTGGATGTCCACCCGCCATGAAGAGGTCGCGGCGTTCGCGGCAGGCGCGGAAGCGCAGCTGACCGGCGAACTGGCGGTCTGCGCGGGCTCCTGCGGGCCTGGGAACCTGCACCTTATCAACGGCCTGTTTGACTGCCACCGCAACAATGTCCCCGTGCTGGCTATCGCCGCGCACATTCCCTCCAGTGAAATCGGCAGCGGCTATTTCCAGGAGACGCACCCGCAGGAACTGTTTCGCGAATGCAGCCACTATTGCGAGCTGGTGTCGAGCCCGGAGCAGATCCCGCAGGTGCTGGCCATCGCGCTGCGTAAAGCGGTGCTGGAGCGCGGCGTCTCGGTGATTGTCCTGCCCGGCGACGTGGCGCTGAAACCCGCGCCGGAAGAGGCCAGCCCCGGCTGGTATCACGCGCCGCAGCCGGTCATCGTGCCGCCGCAGGACGAACTGAAAAAGCTCGCCCAGCTGCTGCGCTACTCCGATAACATCGCGCTGATGTGCGGCAGCGGCTGCGCGGGCGCGCATCAGGAGCTACTGGAATTCGCCCGCACGCTGAAAGCGCCCATCGTCCACGCCCTGCGCGGCAAAGAGCATGTCGAGTACGACAACCCGTACGATGTGGGCATGACCGGGCTAATCGGCTTCTCCTCCGGCTACCACACCATGATGAACGCCGACACGCTGATCCTCCTTGGCACCCGCTTCCCCTACCGCGCGTTCTACCCGGCTCACGCCAAAATCATTCAGATAGATATCAACCCCGGCAGCATCGGCGCGCACTGCAAAGTAGATATGGCGCTGGTGGGCGATGTGAAAGCCACGCTCGCCGCCCTGCTGCCGCTGCTGGAAGAGAAAACTGACCGCCACTTCCTGGATAAAGCGCTGGAAGATTACCGCGACGCGCGCAAGGGGCTGGATGATCTGGCGCAGCCGGGCGAAAAAGCCCTGCATCCGCAATATCTGGCCCGTCAGATTAGCCACTTCGCCGCGCCGGACGCTATTTTCACCTGCGATGTCGGCACGCCAACGGTATGGGCCGCGCGTTATCTGGAGATGAACGGTCAACGCCGCCTGCTCGGCTCGTTTAACCATGGCTCCATGGCGAACGCCATGCCGCAGGCGATAGGCGCTCAGGCCAGCGCGCCGGGGCGTCAGGTGGTGGCGATGTGCGGCGACGGCGGCTTTAGCATGCTGATGGGCGATCTGCTTTCGCTGGTGCAACTGAAGCTGCCGGTTAAAGTCATCGTCTTTAATAACAGCGTGCTGGGCTTTGTGGCGATGGAAATGAAAGCGGGCGGCTATCTGACCGACGGCACCGATCTGCATGACACCAACTACGCGCGCATCGCGGAAGCCTGCGGCATTCCGGGCATTCGCGTCGAGAAAGCGAGCGAGCTGGACGACGCCCTTTCGCGCGCCTTCAGCACCGACGGCCCGGTGGTGGTGGATGTCACCGTCGCCAAAGAAGAGCTGGCGATGCCGCCGCAAATCAAGATGGAGCAGGCCAAAGGTTTCAGCCTTTATATGCTGCGCGCCATCATTAATGGCCGTGGGGATGAAGTTATCGATCTGGCGAAAACCAACTGGTTCCGGTAAAAGAGACGTTTCTGTTCACTGAAAAGGATATGCCGTGATCGATTTACGCAGCGATACCGTCACGCGCCCCGGCAAAGCAATGCTGGAGCGCATGATGGCAGCCCCCACCGGGGATGATGTTTATGGCGACGACCCGACCGTCAACGCGCTTCAGGACTATGCCGCGCGTTTAAGCGGTAAAGAGGCGGCGCTGTTTTTGCCGACAGGCACCCAGGCCAACCTGGTGGCGCTGCTGAGCCACTGCGAACGCGGCGAAGAGTATATCGTCGGCCAGCTCGCGCATAATTATCTGTACGAAGCGGGCGGCGCGGCGGTGCTGGGCAGCATTCAGCCGCAGCCGATTGAAGCCAACGGCGACGGCACGCTGCCGCTGGATAAAGTGGCGGCGAAAATCAAACCCGACGATGTTCACTTCGCCCGCACCCGTCTGCTGAGCCTTGAAAATACCCATAACGGCAAAGTGCTGCCGCGCGACTACTTACAGCAGGCGTGGAACTTTACCCGCGAGCGCGGTCTGGCGCTGCACGTGGATGGCGCGCGTATCTTCAACGCCGTAGTGGCCTATGGCTGCGAGCTGAAAGATATCGCGCAGTATTGCGACACCTTCACGATTTGTCTCTCTAAAGGGCTTGGCGCGCCGGTAGGCTCGTTGCTGCTCGGCAGCCATGACTATATTAAGCGCGCGACACGCTGGCGAAAAATGACCGGCGGCGGTATGCGCCAGGCGGGTATTCTCGCGGCAGCGGGGCTGTATGCGCTGGAGCATAATGTCGCGCGACTGCAAGAAGACCACGATAACGCCGCCTGGCTTGCGGCGGCGCTGCGCGATGCGGGCGCCGACGTGCGCCGCCACGACACCAATATGCTGTTTATCAGCGTGCCGCCGGCGCAGGTGGCCGCCCTTGGCGCGTTCATGAAATCGCGCGACGTGCTGATTAGCGCCGCCCCGGTGACGCGCCTGGTCATGCATCTTGACGTCAACCGCGCGCAGCTTGAAACCCTCGTGGCGTACTGGCGGGAATTCTTACAGCAGGCGGCATAACGCGTTTTCAGCGCTGCGGCGAGGGGAATATTCAGCTGCGCTAACGCGCATTGTTACGTTGTTCCCATTGCATCAGCGCTGATTTCACGGAAGAATGCGCGGCTAAACGTTACAGCACAGTGGATCGATATGAAGGTACTGGTCACGGGCGCCACCAGCGGTTTAGGCCGAAACGCGGTCGAATATTTACGTCATCAGGGCGTTCAGGTCAGAGCCACCGGGCGCAACGAGGCGATGGGCAGACTGCTTGAGAAAATGGGCGCGGAGTTTATCCAGGCCGATTTAACCGAGCTGGTCTCGTCGCAGGCGAAAGCGATGCTGGCCGGTATCGATACCCTCTGGCACTGTTCCAGCTTTACCTCGCCCTGGGGCCCGCAGGAGGCGTTCGATCTCGCTAACGTGCGCGCCACCCGCCGTCTCGGCGAATGGGCTGTCGCCTGGGGCGTGCGCAATTTCGTGCATATCTCCTCGCCCGCGCTCTATTTCGATTATCACCACCATCGCGATATCCGCGAAGATTTCCGTCCGCACCGGCTGGCCAACGCTTTTGCGCGCAGCAAAGCCGCCAGCGAAGAGGTTATCCAGCTGCTGGCCCAGGCCAACCCGCAGACGCGCTTTACCATTCTGCGTCCGCAAAGCCTGTTCGGGCCGCATGATAAAGTCTTTTTCCCGCGCCTGGTGCAGATGATGCGCCACTATGGCAGCGTACTGCTGCCGCGCGGCGGCGAAGCGCTGGTCGATATGACCTATCACGAAAACGCGGTGCACGCGATGTGGCTTGCCAGCAGCAGCGCCTGTGACGCCCTGCCGTCAGGCCGCGCTTATAACATCACCAACGGCGAAGCGCGCCCGCTGAAAAGCATCGTGCAGAAGCTGATTGATGAACTGGGGATGTCGTGCCGTATCCGCTCGGTGCCCTATCCGATGCTGGATATCATGGCAAGAAGCCTGGAGCGGCTCGGCAAACATTCGCACAAAGAGCCGGCGCTGACGCATTACGGCGTCTCCAAGCTGAATTTCGATTTCACGCTGGATATCAGCCGCGCCGAAAGCGAACTGGGCTATAAACCGGTGGTGTCGCTGGATGAAGGCATCGAACGCACCGCGTACTGGCTGCGCGACCACGGTACGCTGCATCGCGGGTAACGCCCTACCCGCCAAAAATTAACGCCGCATTATGCGGCGTTTTTCATGTTTAACCCTGGTAATTTTACCCCTGACCATATTTCTCCAGCAGCGCCTCGGCGATGGCCTCGCTTTGCGCGTCCGGCAGGCCGTCGTAGCGCGCGGGCCGGAAGTGCATCTGGAACGCCTGAATCACGCGTGTGCGCTGCGCCTCGCTCATCTGCGGCGTCACCTCATAGCCGTAGCGCGTCAGCAGATCCAGCAGCGTCGTTTCATCGACCGGCGCATAAGGGTTACGCCCGGCGAGATAAAACGCCACGCGCTGTTCATCCGGCCATGCGCCGATGCCCTGCGCCGCCAGCGCCCGCCAGGGGAACAGCGGCCCCGGATCGTCTTTACGCTGCGGCGCGATATCCGCATGCGCCACGACGTTCTGCGGGGCTATCTGGTAGCGCCGGATGATGTCGCGCGCCAGATGGCTCAGCACCGCTATCTGCGGCGGGCTGAACGGGAAGTACTGCTTCTGGCCGTCGATTTTCCGGTAGCCGTAGTTTTCCAGTTCAATGCCCACGGAGGTGTCGTTTAAACGCGTGGCCCCGCGCCAGAAGCTGACGCCCGCATGCCACGCCAGTTCGCGCTCCGGCACCAGTTGCCAGATAACCGGTTTGCCGCTTTTCTGCGGCGGGTTCGCCGGGATCAGATAGTGCGAGCTGACGTGACGGTCAGTCAGCGTGGCAAGTGAAGTGTCAAAATCATCGGCGGTGTAGTGGATTACCAGCACTTTGATGCGCGGATACGCCGCCTGCGCCGCGCGGCGCGTATCCACCTGATAGTCGCCGCGATCGACAATCCCTTTTTCGCCCGCGCAGCCCGCGAGCAATGCCGCCAGTAATAGCGGCCAGCAACGCAGCCTCATCGACGGGTTTTCACCGCCGTGCCGGAAACGCTTACCATCAGCATGCTGCCGTCTTTGCCGACGGTTTCATAATCGATGTCAATCCCAACGACGGCATCAGCGCCAAGCGACGCCGCCTGGTCGCCCAGCTCGCGAAACGCGATTTCACGCGCCTTGCGCAGCTCTTTTTCATACGCGCCCGAACGGCCCCCGACGATGTCGCGGATGCCCGCGAAGAAATCGCGAAAGATATTCGCGCCGAGGATCGCCTCGCCGGTGACGACGCCGCAATACTCAACAATGACTTGTCCTTCCAGGGTTGGCGTGGTGGAAAACTGCATGGTTCTCTCCTTTTGGCTATCAATGCGTTAGCAGACGATACCAGACGCAATTCGGTCGCGATACGCTATGCTAAAAAAGTCCTGTGACAAGAAACGTAGTCCTGCTTATCGGAATAAGGAAATAAAAAATGCGCCATTCAGTTCTGACTCTGGTTATTCCGTGCGCCCTGCTGCTGAGCGCCTGTACGACCGTCACGCCCGCCTTTAAGGATATCGGCTCGCGCAGCGGCCCGTGCGTGGAAGGCGGCCCTGATACCGTGGCGGAACAGTTCTACCAGCATCGCATCGAACAGCGCAGCCAGGGACTGACGAACCTGACGTCTCTGCGCCCCTATTTAAGCGATTCGCTCTATCAGCTGCTGGACAAATCGAACCGTGAGAACCACCCCGGGAACGGATTCTTACGCACCGATCCGTTCTCAAGCCGCACTGAAACGCCTGACAGCGTGCGCGTCGCCAGCGCCTCGCGTATTCCGAACACGGACGCGCGCAATATTCCGCTGCGCGTCGAGCAGCGCCGCGGCGACACCGCCTGGCTGGATGAAGTGCTGATGGTGCGCGAAGGCCAGTGCTGGACGGTGGACGATGTGCGCTACCTTGGCGGCACCGTACACGCGCCTGCGGGCACGCTGCGCCAGTCGCTGGAGCGCCACTAAGCGAGACGGGGTGGCGCGTGCGATAAACCGTCTGGCTTAGCGCCATCTGGCCGACATTTATTCTTGCCCCACCCCCACTCCGCTATATCGTGCTGGTTTTGTGCCGTAAACGTGGAGAATATTAAGTTTTAACGCACTAATATTGCATAACTATTCTGCCAACGGTACTATTCGCGGTCTCAATTGCTATTCAACTGCTACGCATGAGTATTCAACTAAACGGCATAAACTGCTTCTACGGCGCGCATCAGGCGCTGTTTGACATCACGCTCAGCTGCCCCGAGGGCGAAACGCTGGTGTTGCTTGGCCCAAGCGGCGCGGGTAAGAGCTCGCTGCTGCGGGTACTCAATTTGCTGGAGATGCCGCGTTCCGGGCAGCTCAGCATTGCGGGCAACCAGTTTGATTTCGCGAAGGCGCCGGGCGATAAAGCGATCCGCGAACTGCGCCGCAACGTCGGCATGGTGTTCCAGCAGTACAATCTGTGGCCGCACCTGACGGTGCTGGATAATCTTATCGAGGCGCCGTGTCGGGTGCTCGGGCTCAGCAAAGAGGCCGCGCGTAAGCGTGCCGATAAACTGCTGGATCGCCTGCGTCTGACGCCGTATGTCGATCGTTATCCGCTGCACCTCTCCGGCGGCCAGCAACAGCGCGTGGCGATTGCGCGCGCGCTGATGATGGAGCCGCAGGTGCTGCTGTTCGACGAGCCGACCGCCGCGCTCGACCCAGAAATTACCGCACAAATCGTCAGCATCATCCGCGAGCTGTCCCAGACCGGGATCACGCAGGTGATTGTGACGCATGAAGTGGAAGTGGCGCGTAAAACCGCCAGCCGGGTGGTCTATATGGAAAATGGACACATTATCGAGCAGGGCGACGCGAGCTGCTTTAGCGCCCCTGCGACCGAGGCGTTTAAAAACTATCTTTCCCACTGAAGATGACCGGAATAATGACAATGAAAAACGTATTGATTGCCGCGCTTCTCGCAAGCGTTAGCCTTTCCGCCGCCGCAGCACAAACTATCCGTTTCGCCACTGAAGCCTCTTACCCTCCGTTTGAGTCGATGGATGCGGGCAACAAAATCGTCGGTTTCGATGTCGATCTGGCCAATGCGCTGTGTAAAGAGATTGATGCGACCTGCACCTTCACCAACCAGGCCTTCGACAGCCTGATCCCGGCGCTGAAATTCAAGCGCGTGGACGCCGTGATGGCGGGTATGGACATCACCCCTGAGCGCCAGAAACAGGTGCTGTTCACTACGCCGTACTATGACAACTCCGCGCTGTTTGTCGGCCTTCAGGGTAAAAACAGCAGCATTGAGCAGCTGAAAGGCAAGCGCGTGGGCGTGCAGAACGGCACCACCCACCAGAAATACATCACCGACAAACACCCGGAAATCACCACGGTGCCGTATGACAGCTACCAGACCGCGCGTCTGGATCTGCAAAACGGCCGTATCGATGCCGTATTCGGCGATACGGCTGTCGTGACCGAGTGGCTGAAAACCAACCCGAAACTGGCCGCTGTCGGCGATAAAGTGACGGATAAAGACTACTTCGGCACCGGCCTTGGCATCGCGGTTCGTCAGGGCAACACCGAGCTTCAGCAGAAATTCAACACCGCGCTGGAGAAAGTGAAGAAAGACGGCACCTACAAGGCCATCTACGACAAATGGTTCCAGAAGTAATCGCCTGAATGAACGATATGTTTCCTTTAGCAAGCGCCGCCGGGATGACCGTCGGCCTTGCCGTTTGCGCGCTTGGCCTGGGGCTGGTGCTGGCGATGCTGTTCGCCGTGCTGGAATCGGCGAAGTGGCGGCCGGTCGCCTGGCTTGCCACGGCGCTGGTGACCCTGCTGCGCGGCCTGCCGGAAATCCTGGTGGTGCTGTTTATCTATTTCGGCTCCTCGCAACTGCTGCTGACGCTCTCGGACGGCTTTACGATCCCGCTCGGTTTCGCCTCCATTCCTGTGCAGGTGCAGATCGATAATTTCGACGTCAGCCCGTTCCTGTGCGGCGTGATTGCGCTTGCCCTGCTCTATTCCGCTTATGCCTCGCAGACGCTGCGCGGCGCGCTGAAAGCGGTGCCGCACGGCCAGCGGGAATCGGGCCAGGCGCTGGGGCTGTCGAAATCCGCGATTTTCTTCCGCCTCGTGATGCCGCAGATGTGGCGCCACGCGCTGCCGGGGCTGGGCAACCAGTGGCTGGTGCTGCTGAAAGATACCGCGCTGGTGTCGCTGATTAGCGTGAACGATTTGATGCTGCAGACCAAAAGCATCGCCACTCGCACCCAGGAGCCGTTTACCTGGTACATTATCGCAGCGGCGATTTATCTGGTGATCACCCTGATAAGCCAGTACATCCTTAAGCGTATCGACCTGCGCGCCACGCGCTTTGAGCGGAGGCCGGGCTGATGCTGGATTACTTGCCGGAGCTATTAAAAGGGCTGCACACCAGCCTGACGCTCACCGCGGCGTCGATCGCCGTAGCGCTGGTGCTGTCGGTTATTTTCACAATTGTCCTGACGCTGAAAACGCCGGTGCTGGTCTGGATTGTGCGCGGCTACATTACGCTCTTTACCGGTACGCCGCTGCTGGTGCAGATCTTCCTGATTTACTACGGGCCGGGGCAGTTCCCGTCGTTGCAAAACTACCCGTGGCTGTGGCACGTGCTTTCCGAGCCGTGGCTGTGCGCGCTGGTGGCGCTGTCGCTGAACTCGGCGGCGTATACCACGCAGCTGTTTTACGGCGCTATCCGGGCTATCCCGGAGGGCCAGTGGCAGTCCTGCGGGGCGCTCGGCATGAGCCGCAAAGATACGCTGGCAATCCTGCTGCCGTATGCGTTTAAGCGCGCGCTGTCGTCCTACTCGAACGAAGTGGTGCTGGTGTTTAAGAGTACGTCGCTTGCCTACACCATTACGCTGATGGAAGTGATGGGCTACAGTCAGCTGCTGTATGGCCGCACCTATGATGTGATGGTGTTTGGCGCGGCGGGCGTGATTTATCTTATCGTCAACGGGCTGCTGACGCTGTTGATGCGTGTTATCGAGCGCCGCGCGCTGGCGTTTGAGCGCCGCAGTTAATGTCTTTCCCCCTCTCCCTTTCGGGGAGAGGGTTTTTATGCTTTATCGCGGGTGCGCTTCGCTTACCCGCCCTACGCAAACCCTGAATCTCTTTTGTAGGGTGGGTAAGCGAAGCGCGCCCACCGATATCCTCCTACTTATCCGCCGCAAACCAAATAAAATACTTATACGTTTTTATTGAATATAAATTCACTTGGTGGCATGGTGTTAACACGCCGGGTAAACGGTGACATAAAACAAGATTGACAGACGGGAGCTTCACGCATGAAAAAAATCATTCTGGCCGCCATGCTTGCTGGCGTCGCATTGCACGCCGCGGCAGCAGACAAAATCAGCTTCGGTTCTTCGGCGACGTACCCACCTTTTGAGTCGCTCGACGCCAGCAATCAGATCGTCGGTTTCGACATCGATCTCGCTAAAGCGTTATGCAAACAAATGCAGGCGGAATGCACATTCACCAACCATGCTTTCGACAGCCTGATCCCGGCGCTGAAATTTAAAAAATATGATGCCGTCATCTCCGGCATGGACATCACGCCTGAGCGCCAGAAACAGGTCGCCTTCACCGCGCCGTATTACGCCAACTCCGCCATCGTGATCGCTAAAAAAGGCGCGTACAAATCCTTTGACGATCTCAAAGGCAAGCGCATCGGCATGGAAAACGGCACCACGCATCAGAAATACCTCCAGGATAAACATCCGGAAGTGAAAACCGTGGCGTATGACAGCTACCAGAATGCGATTATCGACCTGAAAAATGGCCGCATCGACGGCGTGTTCGGCGATACCGCCGTGGTCAACGAATGGCTGAAGAACAATCCGCAGCTCGGCACCGCGACGGAAAAAGTGACCGACCCGCAATACTTCGGCACCGGCCTTGGCATCGCGGTGCGCCCGGATAACGTCGCGCTGCTGAAAAAGCTTAACGACGCGCTGGCGGCCATTAAAGCCGACGGCACGTATCAGAAAATCAGCGACCAGTGGTTCCCGCAGTAAGCGCTGTTTTTCACCGTTAAGGCCCGCCATGCGGGCCTTCATGTTTTCTGGATTTACGATACTGCAACGGCGTTTCCCCCAGCCGCTTACGGAAGCTGCTGATAAAATACGTGGTGTCGGAAAAGCCGGTCATCCGCGCGATATCCGCCACGCTGTACGCATGATGGCGCAACAGCTCGCACGCTTTACGCAGCCGGAATGTCGTCAGGTAGTCGTGGATCGCCTCCCCCGTTTCCTGCTGGAAGCGGCGCGAAAGATAACTGCGCGAGCGGTTAAGTTTCAGCGCCAGCGCGCCCAGGCTGAATTTCTGCGCATAATTTTCCTCCACCCAGAACATCACCTGCGTGGAGAGCGCATTGCTGGCGCGCGGCGGCGGCGCGGGCGTTTCCGGCAGCAGGCTCAGCAAGTGAATCAAAAAGCTCGCCACCTCTTCATGTTCGCTGCGCCCTTTGGCGAGCCGCGGCGCATAGAGCGTAAAGAGATGATCGAGATGCGCGTGAATGTCGGCGAAATCCACTACCGTGGCGCGCGCCCCGCGCAGGCTTAACGCCTCAAGCCGCGCATAACGCTGCGCGAAAGGCGCCAGCAGACGCAGCGCGGCGTGATTATCAAGGTGAATCACGGTACGCCGGTAACGCTCGCGTTCGCGCTCCTCCACCATGACTTTATGCAGCGTCATCGGCGGAAAGATAAAAAGCCTGCCGGGGCGCATGGTGTACTGCTGATTGTCCACCATCACCACGCCATACCCCTCCTCCACATAGAGCAGCTCCAGGCACTGATGCCAGTGATGGTAACGAATCGAATTCGCGTACAGCCGGCTGAACGACACGATGTCGTCATTCAGCGAGATAAGCTCCAGCAGCGATTTTTCGCAGGCGGTATCCACAGGGCAACCAATTTCAATTTTTGACCGGTTGCATGCAGTTATAAACCATAGTTTTAAATTTTCTCAAACAGCGTCTTAACCAATGCGCCGCCCTGTGACACAGCTAACATTTCCCCCTCGCCCGGCTTACCTATGCTTGCAGCCATTACGCAGGAGCGCAGCGCAGTGCAAGCGCATTGATGAGGTGAATCATGTCAGGCGAGAAAAACTCCAGAAACCCCCTCTCTTCCCGAAGCGATGTGGCCGCGCTGTTGCTGCGCCTGCTGCGCGGGCTGGATCAGCAATTTATCGAAGGCGATACCGGCATTACGCTTGGCGCGACCTGCGCGCATTACGGCCCGGACATCGCGCGTATGGAAGGGTTGTCGCGGGCGCTGTGGGGGCTGTTCCCGCTAATGGCGGGCGGCGACGAGCCGCCGGAAGCGGAAAAATACCTGACGGCCATTCGCCACGGCACCGACCCGCAGCACCCTGGCTACTGGGGCGAGGCCGGCCCTTACGATCAGCGACTGGTGGAGATGGCGGCCTATGGGCTGGGGCTGGCGCTGTTGCAGGAGAAACTCACCGCGCGCTTTAGCGAGCGTGAACTGAATAATCTTTACCAGTGGCTGCGCCAGGTGGGGGACGCCTCCATGCCCGACAGCAACTGGAACTACTTTGCGATTCTGGTGGAGCTGGGCTTTAAGCGCGCGGGCCTGCCGTGGCGGCGCGACGTGCTGGAGGCGCGTTTCGCCCGCATGGAAGCGTATTACCTCGGCAACGGCTGGTACGCCGATGGTCCCGGCCGCCCGAAGGATTACTATATCTCGATGGCGTTTCACTTTTACGGGCTGGTCTACGCCACGCTGATGGAGCAGGA
Source organism: Cronobacter turicensis (assembly GCF_041222865.1). Classification (NCBI taxonomy): domain Bacteria; kingdom Pseudomonadati; phylum Pseudomonadota; class Gammaproteobacteria; order Enterobacterales; family Enterobacteriaceae; genus Cronobacter; species Cronobacter turicensis. Next base: position 2,812,846 of record NZ_CP165997.1, read on the forward strand.
CGACGCCGAACGCGCCGCGACGCTTCGCGAACGCGCGCGCCTGTTTGCCGCCGATTTCATCTGGTTTTCCGCCGCCGACGGCGCGTCCATTCCTTTTGGCCGCAGCCTCACTTACCGCTTTGCGATGGTGGCGTTCTGGAGCAGCGTGGCGTTCTCCGGGCTCGATGTGTTTACGCCGGGCGTGGTGAAAGGCATTGTGCTGCGCCACCTGCGCTGGTGGATGGATAAGCCGATCCTCGATCGCGACGATATTCTCACCCTCGGTTACGCCTGCCCGAATCTCGCGATGTGCGAAGATTACAACTCGCCCGGCTCGCCCTACTGGGCGCTGAAGGTTTTTCTGGTGCTGGCGATGGCGGAAGAAAGCCCCTTCTGGCAGGCGCAGGAAGCGCCGCTACCGCTACTCGACGGCTGTCACGCCATTCCCGAAGCCTCACAATTACTCGCGCACAGCGAACATTCACGCCACGCCTGGCTGCTCACCGCGGGCCAGGTGGAGCTGAATAACTATGTGAATACCGAAGCCAAATACACCAAATTCGCTTACTCCAGCCATTTCGGCTTCACCATCGAGCGCGGCCGCTACGGCATCAAACACGCCGCCTGCGATTCCATGCTGCTGCTGTGCGAAAACGACGGTTACTACCGGGGCCGCCGGGCGTGCGACGAGGTCGTCACCGCGCCGGACCATATTTTCTCGCGCTGGTCGCCGTGGCGCGATGTGCAAATCGCCACCTGGCTTATCCCTTACGGCGCGTGGCACCTGCGCGTACACCATATCCGCAGCGATCGTGACCTGCACAGCGTCGAAGGCGGATTCGCCACCCTCTGGCAACCACAAACGACGCGCGTTAACGCCTCCGCCCATCGCTGCGCGATTGAGGCGACCAGTGGCGCCAGCGTCATTGTCGATCTCGCACCAGCGCGCACGCGTCAGGCTGAGCCTGTCATTACGCCGCCCAACAGCAGCGTGATGTTCGCTGAATGCGCCGCCATTCCCTGCCTTACGGGCGCCGTTGCCGCAGGCGAAAGCTGGCTGTGTAGCGCGGTGGCCGGGGTTATCGGCACGCCGGACGCGCTGACGGACGCCCCCGATATCGCCGTTGAAGCCGATGCCCTGCGCCTGCGCGCGCCGGACGGCACGACGCGCCGCTTCCCGCTCTACAACAATAAATAAGCCCCTGAGAGGACGCTATGAAGAACATCACTGCTGCCAATAAAGCGGAATATGTGAAAATCAGTAGTTTTATCTTTCTCTACTTCTTTACCTGGTCTGCCAGTATCGGTCTGCTGGCTATCTGGCTCGGTCAGAAAACGCACCTGAGCGGCTCGGTGATCGGCACGGTGTTTGCCGTGAACGGCATTTTCTCGGTGATCCTGAAGCCGGTGTATGGCTATATCCTCGATAAAATCGGCATGAGCAAACACCTGCTTTATTTTGTGGTAGGCATGTCCGCGCTGATGGCGCCGTTTTTTATCTATGTCTACCAGCCGCTGCTGGTCTCGAACACGCTGGTCGGGATTATCGTCGGGGCGATTTATTTAAGCTTCGCGTGGTATGCAGGCGTCGCGGCCTGTGAATCCTACACCGATCGCTACAGCCGCCTGAACGGCATGGAGTTCGGGCAGATCCGCATGTGGGGCTCGCTCGGCTGGGCGGTGGCCTCGTCGTTCTCCGGCCTGCTGTTTAATCTCTCCCCGGCATATAACTTTATCCTCGGCAGCGTCGCATCGCTGGTCATGCTGGGCGTGCTGCTGAGCCTGAAGGTCAACACAAGCACCACGCATGCCAGTGAAGTGCTCTCGAAGCAGAAAATCGCCATGAGCGATGTTTATGAGCTGCTGCGCAGCCGTAAATTCTGGGCGTTCTGCCTGTATGTGGCGGGCGTGGCGTGGATGATGTTTATCGCCGAACAGCAGTTCTCGCGCTACTTCGTGACCTTTTTTGACGATGTGCAGCAGGGCAACGCGGTCTTTGGTTATCTCGGCACCGTGCAGTCCGGCATGGAATTTGTGATGTACATGGTCATTCCGGTATTCGTGAATTACGTGGGCGCCAAAAAAGGGCTGCTGATTGTCGGCCTGGTCGTCGGCGCGCGGCTGATTATCTCCGGAATGTGCGATTCCCACCTGCTGATTTCCGTGCTGAAGCCATTGTACGGGCTGGAGATCTGCCTGCTGCTGGTGTCGGTGTTCAAGTATATCGCCGAGCATTTCGACAAACGCGTCAACGCCACCATGTACCTGCTGGGCTACCAGGCGATGCTGTATGTCGGCAACGTGGTGGTTTCGTCCCCCGCCGGCTATCTCTACGACCGCATCGGCTTTGAGCAGACCTATATCCTGATGGGCGCTATCGCCCTCACCTTCACGCTGATTTCCGCCTTTACCCTCTCCGCCTGTCAGAGCAAACGTGACGGCGCCGCTCACGCCGCGGCGACGGTAAAAAACTAACTTTTCAGGAGTCGTTATGCTGCAATCTGTTGCCTGTGAACCATTTAACCATCCGCCCGCCGCGCCCTCTCTGGCGGCGCTTCGCGAGATGCTGGGGCAGACCCGTGAAGCCGTACTGGCGCGCCTGCGCCAGAATCTGGCCGCTTTCGGCGACCGTTTCCCTGCCGAAACCTGCGTAAAAGGGTATTACCCGCTGACCGACAACGTCGAGTGGACCACCAGCTTCTGGACCGGGCAGCTGTGGCTCGCGTGGGAGCTTTCCGGCGATGAGACTTTCCGCGCCGCTGCACAGCGTCAGGTGCGCTCGTTCGGCGAGCGTATCGCCGGGCGTCACGATACCAACACGCACGATCTCGGTTTTCTGTATACGCTCTCCTGCGTCGCCGACTGGCGGCTGAACGCCCGCCAGGAAGCGCGGGGTTTCGCGCTGCTGGCCGCCGAGGCGCTGCTTGAGCGCTATCACCCGAAGGCGCAGATAATTCAGGCGTGGGGCGATCTGGACGATCCGGAACAGGCCGGGCGGATGATTATCGACTGCAATATGAACCTGCCGCTGCTGTGGTGGGCGAGCGAGCAGACCGGCGACGGGCGCTTCGCGGCGGCGGCGCAGGCGCATGTAAACCAGGCGGCGCGCTATCTGGTGCGCCCGGACGCCTCTACCTGGCACACCTATTATATGAACCCGGTGACCGGCGAGCCGCGCTTTGGCAATACGCAGCAGGGGTATGCCGATGATTCGTGCTGGTCTCGCGGGCAGGCGTGGGGCGTTTACGGATTTCTGCTGAGCTACCGCTATACCGGCGATACGCGAATGGTCTGGTTATCGAAGAAGCTTGCGAGCTATTTCGTGAACCGCCTGCCGGAAGATGGCGTCTGCCACTGGGATCTGGCGCTTCAGGGGACAGATGCGCTGCGCGATTCGTCCGCCGCCGCGATTACCGTGTGCGGGCTGCTGGAGCTTATCAAGCATCTGCCGGCGACCGACCCGGATCGCGCCATCTGCGAGGCGTGGGCGCTGCATATTTTCACCGCCTTGACGCGGGATTATCTCGCCAAACCCGACGACGCCTGCAACGGTCTGCTGAAGCATTCGGTTTACCATCTGGCGAGCGACAAAGGCGTGGATGAGTGTTGCAGCTGGGGCGATTATTTTTATATGGAAGCGCTGACGCGGCTGTCGCAAAGCTGGAAGCTGTACTGGTGAGGGCGTGGCGGGTGCGCTTCGCTTACCCGCCCTACGGCCCCGAATGGGCCTGATCGTCTTATGTAGGGTGGGTAAGCACCAGCGCACCCACCTTGGCCAAAATGCCCGGAATTTACTCCCGCACCAGCAGCGTCAGCACCTCGTAATGCGCCGTATGCGGGAACATATCGAACAGCTGCACGCGGACGACGCGATAGCCGCGCAACTGTTTAATGTCTTTCGCCATCGTCTGCGCGTTACAGCTTGAATAAACCATATAACGCGGCGCCATACGGCTCAGATACTCGCACAGCGCTTCGCCGATGCCGCGTCGCGGCGGGTTAACGAGAACCAGATCCGGCACGGCCTGCTGGCCGGTCGCGAAATCGGTCGAATCCAGCGCCTGAAAATGCACGCTGCGCAGCCCCAACTCCTGCGCCGACGCGCGGCAACAGGCAATAGCTTCCGGCGCGATTTCAATGCCGGTCAGCGTCATCTCAGGTGTGGCGCAGTGCAGCCCGAAGCCCCCGACGCCGCAAAACAGATCCCACATATGATTCACCGGCAGCGCGCGCACCCAGTCGCGCGCCGTGGCGTACAGGGCGCTCGCGACCGTCGGGTTGGTCTGGAAAAAGCTCTGCGGACGTATCCATAGCGGCACGCCGTTGAAATTTTCCGCCAGCGCCTGTTGGGCCGTCAGCCAGATCTCCTCGTCGCCTTCCATGATCGCCATATGCACAGGCTGAATATTGGCGGTCACTACTTTAAGCTGCGGCAGTTGCGCCAGCAGCGCAGGCAAGGCGGCGCGCAGTTGCTCAAGTTTCTCCTTCGAGCGCAGCACAAAACGCAGCATCAGCCCGCCGTCGAGCGTGCTCTGCGTCAGCAGCAGGTATTTCAGCTCGCCGCGTTTGCGGGCGACGTTGTACGGCGTCAGGCCCGCGCGGGCGATAAACGGCTTTATGGCGGCGAACACGGTATAAAACGACGCCGGATAGAGCGGGCATTCGGTCAGATCCACCGGCGTGCCATCGCGATGCAGCATGCCGAGCAGCGGTTTTTCCACGCTCCCGCTCACCACCATTTTCGCTTTATTGCGAAACGCCTGCTCCGGCCCGCTCACCGGCGCGCCCCACTCGTTCACCGGCAGGTCAGCCAGAAGCGTTCGCAGGTCGGTCATTTTGGCGGCAAGTTGGGTGTCGAGGGGCTGTTCAATCCACTGACAGGAGCGGCAGCGCCCGGCGTCATAGAGTGCGCAGTGCATAGCTAAAAACCTTAAGGAAAACGCGGACCGGCGATTCTATCACGCCGCAGGATTACTGTAGTCGGAAAAAACGTCGGCTGCGGGCGGGAATAAACAGCAGCGCCAGCACCAGCAGATCCGGCAGCTTTTGCATCACCAGCGAATGGAAAATTTCACGGCGCGAGCCGCCCGCGATACTGAACAGCTCAGGGTATCCCCAGCCAAGCGAGGCCGCCCACAGATAACCGGTGGCGATAATCTGGGTAAGCAAAAAGCCCCAGCGGCCCCAGCCGCGGCCTTGCAGGATAACGAACGCGCAGCGGAATTCGATGCAGAGTAAGACGAGGCTTGCGAAGAAAATCAGCGTCAGGCTCCAGGTCTGTACGCTGCGGTGGATAAAATCCATCACGCCGCGCACGCCCAGCAGGTTGAAAATCATCAGCAGATCCAGGCAGCGCGTAGAAATAATGCCTATCGCCGCCACCTGTACCAGCGTAGGAGCGTTCATTCGGGCGTGTGATTGTCGCGCTTTGCTGAAAATGTCCAAATCTCGCCTTCCCTGTGAAACAGCGCCGCGTCATACGCGGCGCCGGGTGCACATGATTGCAGATTTTAGGCGGTTCAGCTATGCCTTGCACGCTGGACGTCGCGCAGTCGCTGCTTTTCTGCCCGCGCCATAAAAAACCAGGCGATCAGACCGATAACGCCGACCACGCCGAGGATAATCGACGCCAGCGCGTTGATCTCCGGATTGACGCCCATACGAACGCTGGAGAAGACCAGCATCGGCAGCGTCGTGGCGCCAGGGCCCGATACAAAGCTTGCGATAACGAGGTCGTCAAGCGAGAGCGTAAAGGCGAGCAGCCAGCCGGAGACCACCGCCGGCATGATCATCGGCAGCGTTATCACAAAGAACACTTTCAGCGGCGCGGCGCCGAGATCCATCGCCGCCTCTTCTATCGAGCGGTCCAGCTCACGCAGGCGCGAGCTTATCACCACTGACACATACGCGGTACAGAACGTGACGTGCGCCAGCCAGATGGTGAGCATGCCGCGATCGGACGGCCAGCCAATCGCATGACCGAGCGCCACAAAGAGCAGCAGCAGCGACAGCCCGGTTATCACATCCGGCATCACCAGCGGCGCGGTCAGCATAAACGCAAAGCCGTTCGAGCCGCGAAATCGCCCGAAACGCACCATCACCACCGCCGCAATGGTGCCCAGCACCACCGCCATCGTCGCCGCGCAGGCGGCAATTGTCAGGCTCAGCCCCACGGCGTTGATCATCGCCGAATCGCGGAACAGCTCGCCGTACCAGCGGGTCGACCAGCCCGCCCACACCGTGACCAGTTTTGAGCTGTTAAACGAGTAGATAACCAGCATCAGCATCGGCGCGTAGAGGAACGCAAAACCGATAATCAAAATCAGAATGCGCCACGGGGAGCGCACCACAGGCAGATTATTCATGCATGGTCTCCCATCGTTTTGTTCTGGTATTTGTGGAACCACATGATGGGCACTATCAGCACCACCAGCATGGTGATCGCCACCGCCGAGGCCACCGGCCAGTCGCGGTTGTTAAAGAACTCCTGCCAGAGCACGCGGCCAATCATGATGCTGTCCGGCCCGCCGAGCAGTTCCGGGATAACGAACTCCCCCACCGCCGGGATAAACACCAGCATTGAGCCCGCGATAATCCCGCCTTTGGTGAGCGGCACAATAATGCTGAAGAAGGTTTTTACCGGGCGCGCGCCCAGATCGAGCGACGCTTCGACCAGCGAGTAGTCGATGCGCGTCAGTGCGGTGTAAATCGGCAGCACCATAAACGGCAGATAGGCATACACAATCCCGATATAGACCGCGAGATTGGTGTGCAGGATAGCGAGCGGCTGGTCGATAACGCCGAGCCACAGCAGCACATTATTCAGCACGCCGTTCTCTTTCAGGATGCCCATCCAGGCGTAAACGCGGATAAGAAACGACGTCCACGACGGCAGGATCACCAGCAGCAGCAGGATGTTGCGCGTCGACGGCTTGCTGTGCGCCACTGCCCAGGCGAGCGGATAACCGAGCAGCAGACAGAACAGCGTCGAAATCGCCGCCACCTGCAACGACTGCAAATACGCTTCGAAATAGAGCGGATCGTCGGTCAGTTGCAGGAAGTTTCCAATATTCAGCGTCACCGACAGCTGATCGTCCGCCCAGCTCACCAGATCGGTATACGGCGGGATCGCGCGCGCCATCTCCGCCAGGCTTATCTTGAAGACGATTAAAAATGGCAGCATAAACAGCAGGATCAGCCACAGGTATGGCAGCGCGACCACAAGTTTACGGCCATGCGCCATTTGCAGGCGCGCGAGCCAGCGCCGGAAACCGCCTGGCGCGGCGGACGGCGGCTCGCTTTGACGTTCAATAGTGCTCATCTGTCGCTCCTTACACCGTCAGCACAACGCAGCTGTCCGCGTCCCAGCACAGGCGAACTTCATCGCCCCAGGTGGGCGCGCCTTTGCGGTAGCGGTGCGCGTTCTGCAACTGCGCGCTGATCATCTGCCCGCTGTGCAGCCGCACGTGGTAGATGGAGAGATCGCCGAGATAGGCGATATGCACCACTTCGCCCACGCCGAAGTTAAAGCCATCGGCAGGCGGCTCGTCGCAGAGCATCACTTTCTCCGGGCGCAGCGCGACGTGAACCGGCACGCCGTCCACCACCGAGGCGTCCGGGTCCACTTTCAGCGGATGCACCAGCCCCGGCGCGTCGATGATTAACCCGTCGTCGCGACGCTCGCGGAGCAGCCCGTCGAAGACGTTCACCGAGCCGATAAACTCCGCGCTGTAACGGGTGGTCGGGTGTTCGTAAATCTCTTCCGGCTCGCCTATCTGCACAAACTTGCCGCGGTTCATGATGGCGATGCGGCCCGCCATCGTCATGGCTTCTTCCTGATCGTGCGTCACCATCACGCAGGTCGCGCCGACGCGCTCAAGAATATCCACCACTTCGAGCTGCATACGGTCGCGCAGCTTTTTATCAAGCGCGCCCATCGGCTCGTCGAGCAGCAGCAGTTTCGGGCGTTTGGCGAGGCTGCGGGCCAGCGCCACGCGCTGACGCTGGCCGCCGGAAAGCTGGTGCGGCTTACGCTTCGCGAACTCCTGCATATGCACCAGGCCCAGCATTTCCTCGACGCGGTTGGCTATCTCCGCCTTCGGCAGTTTGTCCTGCTTCAGGCCGAAGGCGATATTCTGCTCAACCGTCATATGCGGAAAGAGCGCGTAGGACTGGAACATCATATTAATGGGACGCTGGTAGGGCGGCACGTGGGAGAGATCCACGCCGTCCAGAACAATCTGCCCGGCGGTGGGAATTTCAAAACCCGCGAGCATGCGCAGAAGCGTCGATTTTCCGCACCCGGAGGCGCCGAGCAGCGCGAAAATTTCGCCTTTATAGATGGTCAGGCTGACGTCATCGACGGCGTGCTGGCCGTCGAACGATTTGGTCAGGTTACGGATTTCCAGCAGCGGGGTCAGCGCCTTGCGGGGTTTCGCCTGTGGGCGGGGAATAGCGTCGTTCACTACATTGCTCTCCGGCAAAAAGCAAAAGTACCTGTGCGGCCCGGTTGCCGCACAAATGGCAGAACAGAGGCGCGTGTCCTCTGTTCTGTTGTGGGGCAGTTGCACCGCCCCGATGCATACCGTTTACGGTAAAACGGCCTTATTTACCGCTTTTCACTTTGGTCCAGGCGCGGGTTCTGACGCGATCCAGCTTCGGTTCCTGCACTTTAAGCGTAAAGAGCTTGGCCATCACGTCCGGCGGCGGATAGATGCCCGGATTGTCACGCACTTCTTTACTTACCAGCGGCGTGGACGCTTTATTGCCGCTCGCGTAGTAGACGTGATCGCTGATATGCGCCATGACGTCCGGACGCATCAGGTAGTTGAGGAACTGATACGCTTCGTCTTTGTTTTTAGCGTCCGCAGGCATCGCGAAGACGTCAAAGAACGCCAGCGCGCCCTCTTTCGGAATGGTGTAGGAGATGTTGACGCCGTTCTTCGCTTCTTTCGCGCGGTTCGCCGCCTGCCACACGTCGCCCGCCCAGCCGATCGCCACGCAAATGTCGCCGTTCGCCAGATCGTTAATGTACTGCGAGGAGTGGAAGTAACGGATATTCGGACGCAGCTTCAGCAGCAGATCGGTCGCCGCGCCGCTGTAGTCGTCCGCTTTGCTGCTGTTCGGATCTTTGCCGAGGTAGTTAAGCACGGTCGCGAAAATTTCTTCCGGAGCATCCAGGAAAGAGACGCCGCAGCTTTTCAGTTTTTCGAGGTTTTCCGGTTTCAGCACCAGATCCCAGCTGTTCAGCGGCACATCGGTGCCAAGCGCGGCTTTCACTTTGTCCACGTTATAACCGATGCCGGTGGTCGCCCACAGGTAAGGCATCGCGTATTTGTTATCGGGATCGTGCTTCGCCACCAGCTTGAGGATTTCCGGATCGAGGTTTTTCCAGTTCGGCAGCTTGCTCTTATCCAGCGGCTGGAACACGCCGGCGGTGAGCTGGCGCTCAAGGAAGCTTGCAGACGGCACGACGAGGTCAAAACCGGTGCTGCCCGCCATCAGTTTGCCTTCCAGCACTTCGTTGGAATCAAACACGTCATAGACGACTTTAATGCCGGTCTCTTTGGTGAAATTGGCAATCGTGTCCGGGGCGATATAGTCGGACCAGTTATACACGTGCAGCGTTTTCTGTTCAGCCGCCAGGGTCGTCGCGCTAACGGCCATCAACGCACCGGCAACCACACCCGATAACCATTTTTTACTCTGGGTGGACATATCTGTTTTCCTTCTGAATAAAGGGTAAAAGTCCGCATCGGCGCGAACTAAATTTACGCAATTAAACATATGCAAGATTCATGCATAGATGGTCATTCTGCGCAGAAAAAAGAGCGCGGCTCTCCGGCAGACGTTGCACGCTGTATGCAGCTTCGCAAGGATAACTGTAGCCTGACCCCGAGGCTATAGCCCGGAATAAAAAACGCCTTTTAACAATTTTTTAGTCAGATTTGGTCTACGTGATAAGCCAAAAGGGCAATGTGAGCGGTGATTTATGCTATCGCAACAGTTTATATACAGAATAATAAATGGAAATACGCAGTCGCCCTGGTGGCGACTGCGCTAAAAGCAGGCGGGATCAGTGAAGAAAATGGTTATTCACTTCGGGTTCCCCTTTTTCGTCCTCTTCGGGGGAATAAACCAGCTGGTGCGCGCGGGCTTCCATAATCACCATCGAGGTCTGCTGTTCGCTCTGGCGGTAAAAGGCTTCGAATTGTTCAACCGTTACGCCCACTTCCGCGAGCAGCGTCTGACAGACCACCAGCTTCGGCAGGTTATCATCCTGAATATCGAGAAAGGCTTTTAAGGTCAACGAGCCGGCATTGATGGCCGAGAGATCGGCGGCGACCGTCAGCAGCGCTGAGGGCTTGATTTCCGCCATCGCGGAAAACATCACCACGTTATCCACCAGGTCTATCTTGGCGTCGAACACGCCTTCGAAATTCTGCATATGGGGGAGATGGAGCGCCTGGCAGGTATCACACTCGAAAAAGCTCACGCCGAGGTTATCGAGCCAGCGGCGCAGGGTGTCCAGCGTTGGGACGACGAGTGAATCCATAAAACCTGTAGCCTCTTGTAGTCAACAAACATGTCAATCGGATAGCTTACGCAAAAAACGGACGTTATACCATGACGCCGGATCAACCGCCGGTTTTGAGGCAGTAGTCGGGCCGCGCGTGGCGCTCTATCCAGCTAATCATTTGCCCGGCGATATCCAGCCCGGTCGTTTTCTCGATGCCTTCCAGGCCCGGCGACGCGTTTACTTCCATCACCAGCGGGCCGCGGTCGGCACGCAGAATGTCGACGCCCGCGACGTCAAGACCGAGCGTTGCGGCGGCTTTGATGGCGATGTCGCGCTCGCGCTCGCTTATCTCCGCGATACGCGCCACGCCGCCGCGGTGCAGATTCGAGCGGAAATCGCCCTCTTTCGCCTGGCGTTCAATGGCCGCGACCACGCGATCGCCCACCACCAGGCAGCGGATATCGCGCCCTCGGGCTTCTTTTATATACTCCTGCACGAGGATATGCGCGTTCAGCCCGCGAAAGGCGTCAATCACGCTTTCGGCCGCCTGACGGGTCTCCGCCAGCACCACGCCGATGCCCTGCGTGCCTTCCACCAGTTTCACCACCAGCGGCGCGCCGCCCACCATATCGATAAGATCGCTGGTGTCGTCCGGCGAATGGGCGATGCCGGTGACCGGCAGATCGATGCCCTGACGCGCCAGCAGTTGCAGCGAGCGCAGCTTATCGCGCGCGCGGGTAATGGCGACCGATTCATTCAGCGGATAACTGCCGAGCATTTCAAACTGGCGCAGCGCGGCGGTGCCGTAAAAGGTAATGGCGGAGCCAATGCGCGGGATCACCGCATCGAAATGCGGCAGCTGACGGCCTTTATAATGCACGCAGGACGCCGCGGGGTTGATGGTCATATAGCAGGAAAGCGGATCGAGAATTTCCACCTGATGGCCGCGTCGCGTGGCGGCTTCGCGCAGGCGTTTACAAGAATAGAGCGTACCGTCCCGGGACAAAATGGCGATTTTCACCCTGCACCTCTCTGAACACGTCTTGTGAAAACCGGCCTATCATACACTCCCCCGCGCGGGCGGGGGAATGCAAAAAGGCTTAGCGCGTTGCCCAGCCTTGCTTATGCAGATAGTCGAGAATAAACGGACGATTCTCTTTGATGATGGTGCGGCGGATCTGATCGCTCCAGGTATCGCGGCGGGCGTTGCTGTCGCGATGCATATAGTAGCTGGCAATCTCTTCGTCGTACTCGGCGAGCAGTTCGCGATCGACCGGCTGATAGCGGTTTTCATGCACCATCAGACCCGCCGGCATACGCGGTTTCACCTGCGGATCGTCCGCCGGCCAGCCAAGGCACAGGCCAAACAGCGGCAGGACATGTTTCGGCAGGCCGAGCAATTCCGTCACCGCTTCAATACTGTTACGAATACCGCCGATGTAAACCCCGCCGAGACCGAGCGATTCGGCCGCGACCAGCGCGTTTTGTCCGAGCATCGCGGTATCCACCACGCCGAGCAGCAGCTGTTCGGCCAGCCCAAGCTGCGCGTCCGGACAGATTTGCAGATGGCGGTTGAAATCCGCGCAGAAGACCCAGAACTCGGCCGCTTTCGCGACGTGCGGCTGGCCGCCGGTCAGCGTCACCAGTTGCTCGCGCATCGCGCGGTCGGTCACGCGGATAATGGAGCTGCACTGAAGGAAACTGGAACTGGAGGCGGACTGCGCCGCGTGGATAATCGCTTCACGCTGGGCGTCGCTGATGGGCTCATCGGTATAATGGCGAATGGAACGGTGCGAGCAAAGCAGCTCAATCGTTGGCGTCATCACGTTTTCCTTATTCCTGGTGTGTTGAAAAGCAAGCCACGGGCTCGCTCCAAAACTCATCAGTATAATCGTAATGCGCCAGATGGCGGTTAACGGAACGTTGCGTTTAGAAAGGAAAGTGAAACCGGCCGTTACAGCCGGCGTCTGCCGCTCCTGCGATGGCGTAGCGTGAGCACGAACAGCCAGCAGAGCGACCCGATAGAACACCAGAACAGCGCGCTGAAAATCCACGCCAGCTCCTGCCAGATGGAGCGCCCTTCTCCACTCCACAGATGCAGAATAACCAGACAGATCGGCGCGGCAAGCAGCGCGCCCAGCAGCGGCTTAAGCTCGCGGCCTCGCCGGGCGCAGAGACCCGCCACCGCGCCTGGCAGCATGAAATATAAAATGCCTAAATCCATCGATCCGCAGACCGGCGGCAAAGTGCCTGGCACCATTTTTTGCGCCAGAAAAACGGCCAGGAACAGAATAAAACAGCAGACGGTCGCGGTCCGGCTATGACGTCGCATCAACAGATATCCCCCTGATAGTGCCTGTATCAACCTGATATCCTCTCCGCCCGTGCGGATGTTTAGTCAGATAAAGCATGGCGGCAGTCCGTGCCTCGTAATTAACTGCGGGTAATAGAATATTCTTGCTGGCCGATACTATACATAACGATTAAACTAGCGGCGGCTAAAAGCTTATGCAGACGAAATAACGGCGCCGGAAAAAGCGCACTTCCGGCAAAACATAAGCAAAATCCTAGCCCAGAAGCCTCTCCTTTTCAACAACTTACTGGTAAACAAGAAGTTAGCCTCCGTGAATATAAACGTCGCAGATTTGTTAAACGGGAATTACATCCTGTTATTATTTGTGGTGCTGGCGCTCGGCCTGTGTCTTGGTAAATTACGCCTGGGTTCTGTGCAACTGGGTAATTCCATTGGCGTTTTAGTCGTTTCATTATTATTAGGCCAGCAGCATTTTTCGATTAACACCGACGCGCTTAACCTCGGCTTTATGCTGTTTATTTTTTGCGTCGGCGTTGAAGCCGGTCCCAACTTTTTTTCTATTTTCTTTCGCGACGGTAAGAATTATCTAATGCTGGCGCTGGTGATGGTCGGCAGCGCCCTGCTTATCGCGCTCGGCCTTGGCCGCGCGTTCGGTTGGGATATCGGCCTGACCGCCGGGATGCTGGCAGGCTCGATGACCTCCACCCCCGTGCTGGTGGGCGCAGGCGATACATTGCGCCACGCGGGAATGGAAGGCGCGCAGCTCGCCCAGGCGCTGGATCACCTGAGCCTCGGCTATGCGCTGACATACCTTATCGGTCTGGTGAGTCTGATCTTCGGCGCGCGCTATCTGCCGAAGCTGCAACACCAGGATCTGCAAACCAGCGCCCAGCAGATTGCGCGCGAGCGCGGTCTCGACACCGACGCCAATCGCAAAGTCTATCTGCCGGTTATCCGCGCCTATCGCGTGGGGCCGGAACTGGTCGCCTGGGCCGACGGCAAAAACCTGCGCGAGCTTGGCATTTATCGCCAGACCGGCTGTTACATTGAGCGCATCCGCCGCAACGGCATTCTCGCGAACCCGGACGGCGACGCGGTATTGCAGATGGGCGATGAGATTGCGCTGGTAGGCTACCCGGACGCGCACGCGCGCCTCGACCCGAGCTTTCGCAACGGCAAAGAGGTGTTCGACCGCGATCTGCTCGACATGCGCATCGTCACCGAAGAGATCGTGGTGAAAAACCACAACGTGGTTGGCCGCCGTCTTGGCCAGCTTAAGCTCACCGACCACGGCTGCTTCTTAAACCGCGTCATCCGCAGCCAGATAGAGATGCCGATTGACGACAATATCGTCCTTAACAAAGGCGACGTCTTACAGGTGAGCGGCGACGCCCGGCGCGTGAAAACCATCGCCGACCGCATCGGGTTTATCTCCATTCACAGCCAGGTGACGGATCTTCTCGCCTTCTGCGCTTTCTTTATTGTCGGCCTGATGATCGGGATGATCACCTTCCAGTTCAGCTCGTTCAGCTTCGGCATCGGTAACGCCGCCGGTCTGCTGTTCGCCGGGATCATGCTCGGCTTCCTGCGCGCCAACCACCCGACGTTCGGCTATATCCCGCAGGGCGCGCTGATGATGGTGAAAGAGTTTGGCCTGATGGTGTTTATGGCGGGCGTGGGCCTGAGCGCGGGTAGCGGCATCGGCCACGGCCTCGGCGCTGTAGGCGGCCAGATGCTCTGTGCGGGCTTAATCGTCAGCCTGCTGCCGGTGGTGATTTGCTTCCTGTTCGGCGCGTATGTGCTGCGCATGAACCGCGCGCTGCTGTTTGGCGCGATGATGGGCGCCCGCACCTGCGCACCGGCCATGGAGATTATCAGCGATACCGCGCGCAGCAACATCCCGGCGCTCGGCTATGCAGGCACCTATGCGATAGCCAACGTTCTGCTGACGCTCGCCGGTACGCTTATCGTCATCATCTGGCCCGGCACATAAAAAAACGAGAAATTTTGCAGATGGCGCGAACTTTTCCCAAAAGCGCCAGTCTCAATTAGTGCCACTGCTTTTCTTTGATGTCCCCATTTTGTGGAGCCCATCAACCCCGCCATCTTGGTTCAAGGTTGATGGGTTTTTTGTTGCCTGGGGTTTATGCTTTTAACATTTAATTAGTTACCAGATCGCTTTTGGACGGATGGCGACAAAGCTGCGGCAGCCCTATGCATTAACGCCGGGAAGCATTTTCCGTCTTCTTGAGCATGATATTAACCAGGAGATTTACGGGCTACCCGGCTACCTCTCAGCCATTCCGTCCGCCCTGCTCAACGAGTCCGCCACGCTTTTTCGTCGCAAGCATTACATCAATCGCAGCCATGCAGGATTCATCATGTATATGACAGATGCCGCGTAGAATCAGGAGGACGTCAATAACATCCACCACGCCATGAAAAGCGCCAAGGGACCGGGCAACTTTCGCAACCTGTTCATATACTCGCCTGACGGTAAAAAGGGCGGTATTCAGATCATCCCGCTGTCAGAGGTCGCGGCAAAGGATGAGTTTCTGAATATCAAGAATGTGAGCCGGGATGACATGATGGCAGCGCACCGCGTACCGCCGCAGATGATGGGGATCATGCCGAGTAATATCGGGAGAGGTTGGAATGTGGAGAAAGCGGCAAACTTGTTTGTATGGACCGAGTTAACTCCCTTACAAAAACGCTTTTTAGAAAAATTTTAAGGATTAAGCGGGATATTGTACGATTTTTACCATATGGTCTAGCTATCAAAATCGAGGGGGCTACGCCCCCAAGTTAGGCACGTTCATTTTTTACCAGCCATTACAGGCTGATATTTTTTCTTTGAATTAGCAGATTCGCTGATAATCTTGTCAAATTTAGTCTTTTGCAATTCTATTTTTTGAACCTTCTTTTCAAATTCAAGACTAGTTGAAGAAGTTTGAATCGCAGCGACAATAAATCGACGACCTGCTTTGGTTTTAAGTAAATCGGGATGATAAGAAAGAACTTGCTCTTTAAACTGAAGTTTATTAATCTTTCTTTCAGCGCCTTTTTCAGTCAACTTTCCGCATTCCAATAAAGCCAAAAAAACTTTTGCCCCATCAGAACTTAACGCTCTGGGGTATTGATTGAGAAGTTCTCGACCAGATAAATAGATTACACGCTTGCTTGGTGTGCTTTTCTTTTCAGCCGCTTTCCTTGTTCTATGAATGTTCATCTGTCATTCCTCATAACACCCTAAATTCATTATTATACTAGCTATTTTATAGCATTTTTTCCAATGTTTTACACACCGGCGTTAGTCCTTTGCTATCCCGTCGCCTATCCTGCTGATTGTACTCATAACCCTTATCGATGTACCTTTCGACAACATCCTTTATGGGGTTTTGTATAGTAACCATTTTTGCATGTATACTTTCCGCATATTGTTCCGCGGATTGAATCGCAATATCTAAAATAAAGCTTTTTAAGGGATGAGTATTATCTGGACTGCCTTCCAAATATCTTATATTCACATTGATGCCATGCCTAGACCCTGTGCAAAAAAGCATTCCGCAAACTTGATCCTCAGACAAAATAGATAGAGCAAGCCTCCATATTTTTTTCTTTTTCTTACCGATTATTGCACGCCAGCTCCATCCAACCTTTCGCTCAGATTTTGTTTCCCACTCTCTTTCAACAAATAATAATTCCGAATCTGAAATTCTTTTTACTTTTACATTTAATGCCACTAATTCAGTGTTATTGCTAAGAAGATAATTGATGGCAGCGATTGCTTCATTAACCTGTTCTGCATGCTCCTTAATTTTTTGAAAATACTTTGCATCAAACATATTTCCATTCCGTTTAATGAGAAACCAGTGTAAATCATAACCTCAAACACTATAAAGATAAACATATGTATTGTATCTTGAGAGTTTACGCGCGCTCGTATAACCGCCACGCCAGCCAGCTTTGAATAGTTGTTTTCACGCAGTTGCATGACGAGCCGAAAAAGACGCCAGTTCGGGTGGTTCAAACCCGCTACGATCATTTTTAGATTATGCGAATCTATGCGTACTTCGATGCTTTTGATGCACATTACTCCTTCGAAGTCCGCTAGCCATCCCGCAAACTCAGAGTATCTAAACTTTGCGTTGAGCTGACTTCTCGCATTCAATAATTTAAAACTGATCCTTATCAAGCACTTGGCTATGTGGTTAAATCATACACTGACATTTCAACTTCACTCATGAAGGAAAAACATGGAAGCGAATGATCCTGGCAAGCTGATATGGCATGTTGCCTGTGATGAATCAGGTATAGATGGTCAGCGGTTTTATGGATTTGGCAGCTTATGGATGAAGTATCAAAGGCGTGGCGATTTCGTGCGAATCATTCGTGAGCTTAGAGAAAAGCATAACTGTAGTGATGAAATAAAGTGGCAAAAAGCTCATTCAAAACGAAATGCAGCTTTTTACCATGATTTACTTGAAACCTTCTTTAAGCATCCATGGTTGGCATTCCACTGCATCATCGTTGAAAAATCAAAAGTTGAAAAGTCCTTCCATGGCGGTGACTACGATTTGGCAATGCGTAAGCATTTTGGCAAGTTGATTGAAACTAAAATTGCTAACGTTATCAAGGCTCACCCTGACAGAGAATGCGAATTCCGTATTGAAGTAGATCCCCTTCCATCACGTTATAAAAAAGCTGATGAGGCGTTTGAAGTCATAACTAACCACACGTTAGCAAAAAGATTTGGACGGAAGAATATCATTAAAAGTGTCGTTACGAAGGATTCAAAATCTTCTGAGCACATTCAAATTGCAGATTTTCTTCTAGGAGCAGTGATGTGTGCTTATCAAGGTAAAGCAACTTCAGAAGCAAAACTAGCAGTAGCAAACAAAGTTGCATCTTATCTGGGGTGGGATTCACTCATGTATGACACATGGCCAAAAGAACGCAAATTCAATATTTGGCTTTTTTTTGACAGGTCAAAAGGGCCAAGGGATATACTTACGCGAGATGTGAATTTGAAGTATGCGTTGCCAAAGCCTAAAAATTAGAGCTGACCTCACAGCCGGCACGGTTGGAGTCCCAGTCGCTCGACGAAGTTACCAACTAGGCGGTATCAACTTTCGGGGGGCCGCCTCTAATTCCCCAAAACCATAAATTCATTCCATTAATCATAGCGGTTTATAGTTTTAAACTCAACAAAATACATAAAATTCATGTCGTAAGGTACATTGTGCTAATGTTGCTGCTTTTAAAAAAGGAAGTCACTATTGTGTACTCTCATTCTGACCTACTTAATATTCGCTCAGCTTAGTTGACCTGCTTTCAGTGTTTAATACAACCGTCAGTTAATAGCGTCGGCTTGTTCACGTCAATCTCATTGTTTCGCCAGCCTGCTATAGTTCGGATGGCGTATATTAATGATAGTTCAGCACTTTTTGTTCTATCGCATGACAGTCCTGAAAGCATGTTTATTGGCATTCCAAATCAAAGTGAACCTTATGCTTTCCTTCTGCACTGCAGGCAGACTATTTCTCCACTCCCTCATATAACCACCGTCCCGCCTTCACCGACTCCACAAACATCCTTATTGTTAAAGGCGGTTTATCCTGTATCACGGGCTTGCGTGAAAACCATCCCGAGGTTTTCCATGGATAGTAGACGGCCAAATCGAAGCTACCGCGCTCTGTTCCGAAGTGGCTAAAAAGCGCCTGCGCCATCTCGGCGATATCCTCGGCTTCAAATGTTTCCTGCAAAGGGCTGTCGATATCATGCTGTTGTGTTTTAAGTGTAAAAGACGTCACCCGCGGCAATTCTTTTAAGATCATTGCCTCAATCTCTTTATCAGATACTGTCTTCATCCGCTCCCGTCCTTATTGCGCACAAGTGTATTAAAGCGAAATGCCGTTGGGGGGATTTTGCATCATTTTAATTAGGCTTAATTGACCAGAAGTATCTTTCTCGGTTTCGTGTATTCAGTTCCCCTCACCCCTCCCCCACAATTCTCCCCACCATACTGCGGATGGTTTCGCGGTTCAGCGGCTCGCGGTCGACGACGTAGTGCAGCGTCATCCCTTCCACAAACGCATCGAGCGCGCGGGCGGTCGCCGGGTCGAACCAGGTTTCGAGCGTCTGCTGGCTGCGGCGCATCCAGTCCTGCATGATGATTTTGAGCTGCGGCTGGCGGCTCGCATAGGCGTAGAGCTGGTACATCAGCTCCATATTTTCAGGCGTCGTCACCTGCGCGCCGCAAATCAACGCCGTTAGCGCCTCGCAGGCCTCCTCACGGCTCTGAGCCTGCGCCATCAGCGCCTGATACTGGCAAGACATGCTTTCGGCGAAACGCGTAAACGCCTCGGCCAGCAGCGCCTCCAGCGTCGTAAAATAGTAGGTGACCGAGCCCAGCGGCACGCCAGCCTCCAGGGCGATTTTGCGGTGCGTAATATGATGAAAGCCATGCGCCGCGATACAGGCCAGCGTCGCTTCCAGGATACGCTCGCGGCGTTGCGGGTCGTTTTGTCGTGTCGCCATAGGGTGTCGAATTCTCAGCCGGAAAGCATTTTCTGTATGTGTACAAATGTACACAACCTTGCTACGTTTTAAAGGTTCTTTTTCACTCTCCAGGCGAATGGGCTATGTCATCCGACGTGAATCACTCTTCCGCGCTGCGTCACCGGACGTGGGCGCTGTTTCTGTTTTTCTTTCTGCCGGGCCTGTTGATGGCCTCCTGGGCGACCCGCACGCCGTCCATCCGTGACGTGCTGGCGGTTTCCACCGCCGGAATGGGCATCGTGCTATTCGGGCTTTCGGTCGGCTCCATGAGCGGTATTCTCTGCTCCGGCTGGCTGGTAAAGCGCCTCGGCACGCATACGGTTATCCGCAACGGTATGGCGCTTGGGGTTATCGGGATGTTGCTGATGGCGCTCGCGCTGTGGTTCGCCTCGCCGCTGCTGTTTGCCAGCGGGCTGGCGGTGCTGGGCGCGGGCATGGGCTCCGCCGAAGTGGCGCTCAATGTCGAAGGCGCGACCGTCGAGCAGTTACAGAACAAGACCGTGCTGCCCATGATGCACGGCTTTTACAGCCTCGGCACGCTGATTGGCGCGGGCATCGGCCTGAGCCTGACGGCGTTTCATTTCCGCGCCGATCTGCATCTCGCGATTGCCACGCTGATCACCGTTATTCCGATTATCATCGGGCTGCGGGCTATCCCGAAAGGCGTCGGCATAGAGACGAAAGAAGCGCGCCAGCAGCGTCCTGCCGGTCATATCCCGTTCTGGAGAGACACCCAGTTGCTGCTGATTGGCCTGATTGTGCTGGCGATGGCGTTTGCCGAAGGCTCCGCCAACGACTGGCTGCCGCTCCTCATGGTGGACGGTCACGGCTTTAGCCCCACTTCCGGCTCGCTGATTTACGCTGGTTTCACGCTCGGCATGACGCTCGGCCGCTTCTTTGGCGGCTGGTTTATCGACCGCTACAGTCGCGTTAACGTGGTGCGCGCCAGCGCTATTATGGGCGCGCTCGGCATCGGGCTGATTATCTTTGTCGATAACCCGATTATCGCGAGTGTGTCGGTGCTGCTGTGGGGCCTGGGCGCGTCGCTCGGCTTCCCGCTGACGATTTCGGCAGCGAGTGATACCGGGCCGGATGCGCCGGTGCGCGTCAGCGTGGTGGCGACGGCAGGCTATATCGCCTTCCTGGTGGGCCCGCCGCTGCTCGGCTTCCTGGGGGAACATTACGGATTGCGCAGCGCAATGCTGGTGGTGTTGTCGCTGGTGGTGCTGGCGGCCATGGTGGCTCGCGCGGTGGCGAAACCCGCTACGCCTGTGGCGTCAGCGTCCGGGCAGGCGCGTGACGTTATTTAAGCAGCGAGAGCACGCTCTCCGCCTGCTGGTTCGCCTGCGCCAGCACGGCGTTACCGGCCTGTTGCAGGATCTGCGACCGGCTGAGGTTGCTGGCTTCCTGCGCGAAATCCGCATCCTCGATGCGGCTGCGCGCGGCGGTCGTGGCGACGGTCTTCTGCGCCAGCCCCGCCTTCGCCGAATCGAACGTATTCACGAGGCTCCCGTAGGTGCCGCGGTACGCGCTCACGGTATCCAGCGCGTGATCGATGGCGTCTATGGCCTGCGACGCGCTCTGCTGGTTATCGAGCCGCGTAACGTCAAGGCCGAGCGTTTTGGTGTCCGAGGGCGTGCCGGGGATCGTTTTATACTCCACCGCCTCGCCGTAGTCCGCGCTCATGACGATGTCGGTATCGGTGCTGACCGGCCCGTTATCCGGCGGATCGGTGGGCTTCGGCAGCTTACTCCAGGTCATATCGCCATAAAACGAGCCGTTGCCGACCACCATGATGATCACATCTTCCGTCACCTTGTCGATCGAGAGCCGTTCCAGATAGTTTCCCGGCGACACCGTCCCGTTGTTGGCCCAGCCCGTCGCGGGCGTCTCATAGCGATCGCCGTCGCCGCTGTAGGTGATGGTCATGCCGTTGTACTGCTTCACCGCGCCGCCGCTAACATTGTACGTGGCGGGCCCCTGCGTCAGGTTCGCGTCGCTGTAGCTGGCCCCCGGCAGAAAGCCATTATCGGTAGAAATGATTTTGGTGTTCGCCGTCGCGGTACTGTTCACCCCGTTATTGGTCCAGGTGAAATCGCGGGTGGGGCCGTTCACCGGCGTGCCGACAAGATGGCTGCCATCACGGCTGAACAGCTGGATATCGTCATCCATCCAGCCCGAGTTAATCGTGAGCGTAATGTTGGTCGCGCCTGCCGGAATGTAAGCCAGCGGCACCAGTCCGGACGAAAAGGTGTATTGCTGACCAGGCACCGGAAAGCGCTGGTTGATAGACGGAATATTACCGAGCTGCGGCGCGGGCGGCGGTGGGGATGCCGCGGGCGCCAGCGGATATTTGCCGAAAATCGTCGTCCCTGTGGAAATGGCGTCAATCTGCTCTCTTATCTCGCTGTATTCGGCGGAAATCGCCGCACGATCGCTCGAATCCAGTGTGCCGGTCGCCGCCTGAACAGCCAGCTCTTTGGCGCGCGTCAGCAGATCGGTTACTTCGGAAAGCGCGCCTTCCGCCGTCTGCGAGAGGCTGATCCCGTCGTTCATGCTGCGCGAGGCCACATCATTCGCCCTGAGCGTGGCGGACATACGGTTGGCAATAGCCTGCCCGGCAGCGTCATCTTTCGCGCCGTT
The DNA here is from genome assembly GCF_041222865.1 of Cronobacter turicensis. Lineage (NCBI taxonomy): Bacteria > Pseudomonadati > Pseudomonadota > Gammaproteobacteria > Enterobacterales > Enterobacteriaceae > Cronobacter > Cronobacter turicensis. The sequence goes on from NZ_CP165997.1 coordinate 2,834,862, forward strand.
AATGCGCATGCCGGAGGAGAGCCGCTCGATGGACTGGCTTAAGCTAGCGGCCGTTTTTTTCTGCTGCGTCAGGACATTGCCGGACATCAGGTTGTTGAAGATAGTCGCCATAGGGTTGCCGTTTCGCACGTCGGAGAGTCGTTAACAAGGCTACTATCGGCCCCGGGGCAATTTAGCTTTAGGTCTAAATTTGAATTAAGTGAAAATCCTTTTAATAACCAGAGCTTATGTTAACAGGCCATTATCCGCACTTTTACCGTGTCTGGCCTGGTAAATCCTTAAGGAGCGTTTATGACAGTTAAGTTAATCGCCGTGGATATGGACGGCACGTTTTTACGCGATGACAAGACCTATCACCGCGAGCGTTTTCTTAAGCAGTACGCCGCCCTGAAAGCGCGCGGCATCCGTTTTGTCGTGGCGAGCGGCAACCAGTACTACCAGCTGACGTCGTTCTTTCCGGAGATAGCCGATGAGATAGCCTTCGTGGCGGAAAACGGCGCGTGGGTGGTGTGCGAAGGCGAAGATGTGTTTAACGGCGAGTTGAGCGATGAAGAGTATCGTCACGTCATCGACCACCTGATGACGCTGGACAATCTGGAAATTATCGCCTGCGGGAAAAACAGCGGCTACACGCTTAACCGCTACGACGAACGCTTCAAAGAGATGGCGTCGCGCTACTACCACCGCCTGGCCTTTGTCGACGACTTGCACGGTATCAACGACATTTTCTTTAAGTTCGCGCTCAACCTGCCGGATATCCAGTTGCTGAAACGAATGGACGAGCTGACCGAGGTGTTTGAAGGCATCGTGGTGCCGGTCTCCAGCGGTCACGGCTCTATCGATCTCATCATCCCTGGCCTTCACAAGGCGAACGGCATTCAGATGCTGCAACAGCGCTGGGGCATTGCGGACAGCGAGGTCGTGGCGTTTGGCGACGGCGGCAATGACGTCGAGATGCTGCGTCATGCCGGGTTTGGGTTTGCGATGGACAACGCGCCGGAGGCGATCCACAAGGTGGCGCGTTACCGTGCGCCCGCCAACAATCGGGATGGCGTGCTGGAGATTATCGACAAGGTGCTGAACGGCGATGCGCCATTCGCCTGAGGCGACGGCCCGGACGGGCCGTCGCCTAACGCGTTAGCCTTCCGGGCGGGTGCCGACGGTTTTGTCCTTCAGGAAAATCACCATCAGGCCCAGCCACAGCAGCCCGCTCGCGAAGTTAAACAGGTTAAACAGCGCGTTGCCGCCGCCAATCCAGGCGTGCTTGCTGACCTCAATGCCCACCGTGAAGATGGTCATCTGCAACATGCCCATCGCCGCGGAGACGGTGCCTTTGCTGATATCGCTGGCAAAGAGCGTCAGGCGCACCAGGCCCGCGTTGGCAATGCCGATGCCAAAGGCGTAAATACTTAAGCCCGCCGTCATCCAGAGATAGCTATGGGATGAGATAACCGTCGCGAGCGCCGCCAGCGCCAGCCCGGTCACAATCGGCCAGCCGCCCATCACAATCAGCGAACGCACGGCGCGCCGCGCGGTGAGTTTCGCCAGCACCAGGTTGCCGATAATCAGCGCGCCGAAAATTGGCACCTGCAACAGGCCATACTCATAGGTGCTCATCTGCTCGCCGCTGATAATAATCACCGGCGACTGCGCTATCCACGCCAGCAGCGGCAGGCTGACGAAACCTATTGCCAGCGCCCCGGACACAAACCGCAGGTTCTTCAGCACCGCTTTATAGTCGCGGCCCAGCTCGCGCAGCGACAGCGTCTCGCCAAGCCGCGTGGCCGTCTCCGGCATGGCGCGCCACAGGCCAACGAAAGAGATAGCCGCCAGCGCCGCGAACAGCACAAACATCATCTCCCAGGGCGCGGCGTGCACCCAGGCGGCGCCCACCAGCGGCCCGAGCAGCGGCGCTATCAGCGCCACGTTCGCCATCAGCGCGGTGATTTTGATGCACACCGCCTCCTCAAACGACTCCTGAATCGCGGCATACCCTACCGCGCCGATAAAGCACAGGCTGATACCCTGCAAAAAGCGCAGCACGGTGAACTGTTCAATGGTCTGGGCCAGCAGCGTGGCGAGGCAGGTGACGATAAACCACACCACGCCCGCCAGCATCACGGGGCGTCTGCCGATACGGTCAGACAGCGGGCCGAGCAGCCACTGTAAAAACATGCCGCCCGCGAGATAAGCGGTCATGGAGGTGGGCACCCATTCGACGCCCGCCTGATACTGTTCGACGACCGCGAGCATGCCCGGCTGGATCATGTCGTTGCCGATATAAGTCGAGAATTCGTAGAGCACCAGGCAGAGCGGGAACAGCAGCGCCTGGCGTCCGAGACGTCCGGTTCGGTTTGCGTGAGTTTGCATGAGTCATCCATCTATAAAATCGCGCAAAGTGTAATGAATTGCCGCGCCGCGCGATAGTGAATTGTGTGCGACAACCGGGGCGTGGCGCGCCTTTCGCCCGGTTGTTTAAGGTTTTCTTAAGTTAGCCTCTTTATGCTGGCGGTTTTCCTCTTCCCGATGGCGCCGCTATGCGTACTTTAACTCCGCTTTTCTGGCCCGCCAGGCCCCGGATAAATAAGACAATCTCCCTTTATTCCTTGCCTCTGCGCTTTTATGTTGGTCAGCTCGCGCTGTTAACGGCGCTGGGCGTGCTGTTCACCTGGCTTTCACGCACGGAAACGCTGGACCGCTGGCTGACGCAGATGTGGTTTGACGCCGCCGCAGGAGATTTTCCCTGGCAGGACAACCACTGGCTTGATCTGCTCAACCACCGGCTCGCCAAATATTGCGCGATCGCGGTCGCCGTCGGGAGCCTGCTGTATGGCGTGATTCGTCGCCATCCGCGCTGGATGATGGTGGCGGTGCTGATGGGCCTAGGGGCCGCCGTGGTCGGCATCCTGAAGGCCATCAGCCATCACAGCTGTCCGTGGGATCTCGTAGAGTATGGCGGAAAGGCGCTCTCTTATCCGCTCTTTGACGCGGTGCCCGACGGCAGCGGTCCTGGCCGCTGTTTCCCCGGCGGCCATGCCTCCAGCGGTTTTATGATGATGGGCCTCTGGTTCGGTCTTAAACGCGAACATCCGGGATACGCCCGGCTGGCGCTGGCGGCGGGCATTGTACTGGGGCTCGCGATGGGCTTCGGCCAGGTGATGCGCGGCGCGCATTTCTTCACCCATAACCTGTGGGCAGGCTGGTGGGTGTGGCTCACGCAGGTGGTGACGTGGGGCGTGACCACCACATTGATGAATAAGGAACCCGCAACCCTATGATGGAAGCGTTGAATCAATTTCTGTTTTTGCACATTAACGCGACGCCCGCGTCGCCGGGCTGGCTTATCGCGCTGGCGACGTTTATCGCCCGCGATCTTATCTCGATTGTGCCGCTGCTGCCGGCGGTGCTCTGGCTCTGGCGTCCCGGCGAGCGCAGGCTGGTCGTGAAGTTCGCGCTGGCGCTGCTCATTAGTCTTGCCGTCTCCTGGCTTGCGGGCCATCTGTTTCCGCATCCGCGCCCGTTTGTGGTGGGCCTCGGCCATCAGTTCCTGCCGCACGCGCCGGACGACTCCTACCCAAGCGATCACGGCACCGTGATTTTCACCTTCGCGCTGGCGTTTCTCTTCTGGCACCGCCTCTGGTCGGGCGCGCTGTTAATGGCGGTGGCCTGCGCGATCGCCTGGTCGCGCGTCTATCTGGGCGTCCACTGGCCGCTGGATATGGCGGGCGGCTTGCTGGTGGCGATGCTCGCCTGCCTGAGCGCGCAGATCCTCTGGACGCCGCTCGGCGAACCGCTCTACCGCACGCTGCGCCAGCTCTATCGTTTCTGTTTTGCGCTGCCCATCCGTAAAGGCTGGGTGCGTGACTAACCGCAGGCCGACAGGTAAGATTGCACGACTTTTCAGGCGCCGCGCGAAGGGCGTGGCGCCGGGTTGAGCAAGAGGGATTATGGAAACGCGGCGTGACGAGCGGCTGGCGCAATTGCTACAGGCGCTAAAGCGACAGGATAAAATGCATCTTAAAGAGGCGGCGGCGCTGCTGGGCGTCTCTGAGATGACCATTCGCCGCGATCTTCAGGGCAATGACGCGCCGGTCACGCTGCTTGGCGGTTACATTGTGCTGGAGCCGCGCGGGGTGGCGGTGAGCCGCTATCTGCTGAGCGACGAGCAAACCCGGCTGGTGGAAGAGAAGCGCCACGCGGCCGCGCTCGCGGCGTCGCTCGCCCGCCCGCACCAGACGCTATTTTTCGACTGCGGCACCACCACGCCATGGATCATCGACGCGCTGGACGACGCCCTGCCCTTTACCGGCATCTGCTATTCGCTTAACACCTTTCTGGCGCTCCAGGAGAAACCGCACTGCCGCGTTATTCTTTGCGGCGGCGAATTCCACGCCAGCAACGCCATTTTCAAACCGCTCAATTTCCAGGAGACGCTGCGCAATCTCTGCCCCGACATCGCGTTTTTTTCGGCGGCGGGCGTACATCCGCAGTATGGCGCGACCTGTTTTAATCTCGACGAATTGCCGGTAAAACACTGGGCGCTGGAGATGGCCCAGCGTCACGTGATCGTGGCCGATCACAGTAAGTTTGGTCAGGTGCGGCCCGCCTGCATGGGGCCGCTTGAGGCGTTCGATACTATCGCCACCGACCGCATGCCCGGCGACGCGTTTATCGCCTGGGCGCAGGCGGCAAACGTCAGCGTCATGTGGTAAACGCTCCCGCGAACCGGGAGCGCACGGTTACGAGAACCAGCTCCCGAACCACTGATGGAATTTCATCAGCACGAAATCCCACATCCGGCTAAAGAAGCCGCCTTCATTTACCGCCTCCATCACCACCAGCGGGCGCTGCTCGATATTCTTGCCGTTCAGCTGGAAATCAATGGTGCCGACCACCTGCCCCTGCTTCAGCGGCGCGGTAAGCTGCGGCGACGTGAGCGTATACGTGGCTTTCAGGTTTTTCAGCTGGCCTTTCGGGATCGTCACCGAGCCCGCCTCGCCCGCGCCGAGTTTCACTTCGCTGCTGTCGCCAAACCACACACGCTGATTGACGAACGCGGCATCCGGTTTGATCGGCGTGACGGTTTCAAAGAAGCGGAAGCCCCAGGTCAGCAGCTTTTCCGATTCGCGAAAACGAATGCCGTCGGTTTTCGCGCCCAGCACGACGGAGATCAGGCGCATATCGCCCTGCGTCGCCGAGGCCACGAGGTTATAGCCTGCGCCCGCCGTGGTGCCGGTTTTCATTCCGTCGACGTTCATGCTGCTGCTCCACAACAGACGGTTGCGGTTCGGCTGGCGGATTTTGTTGAACGTAAACTCTTTCTCTTTATGAATGGCGTACTCATCCGGCACGTCGTGGATCAGCGCCTTGCCGAGCAGCGCCATATCGCGCGCGGTGCTGAACTGCCCAGGCGCATCGAGGCCGTGGACGGTTTTAAAGGTCGTACTGGTCAACCCAAGGCGTTTGGCGTAGCCGTTCATCAGGCCGACAAACGCGTCCTGGCTGCCCGCCACATAATCGGCGATGGCGATGCTGGCGTCATTGCCGGACTGAATAATCACGCCTTTGTTGAGATCGGCCACAGACACCTGATCGCCGGGTTTTAAAAACATCAGCGACGAGCCGCGCAGCGCCGGGTTGCCGGTCGCCCAGGCGTCTTTGCCGACGGTCACTTTATCATCGAGATGAATTTTACCCGCTTTAAGCGCCTGACCGACCACATAGCTGGTCATCAGTTTGGTGAGGCTCGCCGGATCGAGTTTTTCATCCGCGTTGCCTTCCGCCAGCACTTTGCCGCTGTGATAGTCCATCAGGATCCAGGCGCGGGCATCGACGTCCGGCGCGACGGGCGCAATCGGGTCGGCCGCATGCGCGGTGGAGAGAGACATTAAAAGAAACGCGCCTGAGAGAGCCAGCACGCGACGAGCGCCGGAGCGTGAGAATGAGGTCATAAGAGCCACCTGAATATCCATTCCAGAAACTACTACAAATCAACCGTATCGGTGAAAAGGTGAGTAATAACGCACAAACGCCCTCAATGAAACAGCACGGGGGTAAAGTTTTTAAAGTTTCACTTTCCGGTCACAAACCGGGGCGGCATTTTCAGGCAGTTGCGAAAGCGCGGGGTTTATTCCACCATGGCGATTATTCGTGGCGCGCAGTCGTCGCCGCGGCATCGTTCATCTGCAAAGGAGCAAGTCATGATAACCGTATGGGGTCGAGAGAATTCCACTAACGTGAAGAAGGTGCTGTGGTGTCTGGAAGAGCTGGAGCTGCCGTATAACCGCATTCCGGCGGGCGGTAAATATGGCGTCAACCATGATGCCGATTACCTGGCGATGAACCCGAACGGCCTGGTGCCGTGCCTGCGCGACGATGAAACCGGGCTGGTGCTGTGGGAATCGAACACCATTGTGCGTTATCTGGCGGCGCAGTATGGCCAGGGCCGCCTGTGGCAGGAAAGCCCGGTTGAGCGCGCCCGCGGTGAAAAGTGGATGGACTGGGCTATCAGCACGCTGCCCGCCCCGCACCGCGGCGTGGTCTTCAGCCTGGTGCGCACGCCGCCCGAGCAGCGCGACCCGGTACTGATTGAAGAGAGCAAAAAGCAGTGCGACGCGCTGTTCGGTATTCTTGATGCCGAACTGGCGAAAACGCCGTGGCTCTCCGGCAACGCGTTCGGCATCGCCGATATGGCGCCTGCCCCGCACATCTATAATCTCTTTAACGTCGGCATCGAGTGGATGCCGCGTCCGCACCTGGCGCGCTGGTATCAGCAGCTCACCGAGCGCCCGGCGTTTCGCCATATCGTCATGATCCCGGTGAGCTAATCACGACGCCGGGCTGACTTTCAGCAGCTGGCCGTCGGATTCGTCGGTCAGCACATACAGGAACCCGTCCGGCCCGACGCGCACATCGCGAATGCGCTGGTGCTCTTTCTCCAGCAGTCGGCCATCTTCCGTCACCTTGTTGCCGTTCACCGACAGCTGGATTAGGTTCTGTTCTTTGAGCGCGCCGATAAACAGCTTATTTTTCCATTGGGGAAATGTATCGGCGTTATAGAACGCCATGCCGCTCACTGCAGGCGAGACTTTCCAGTAGAACAGCGGCTGTTCGGTGCCCGGCGCTTCACCGCCTTTGGCCTCCGGGATTGGCTCGCCGCTGTAATTGATGCCCCAGGTGGCAAGCGGCCAGCCGTAATTTTTACCCGCTTCGGGAATATTAATTTCATCGCCGCCTTTCGGGCCGTGCTCGTTAAGCCATATCGTCTGGCTCCACGGGTTGAGCGCCAGCCCCTGCGGGTTGCGAATGCCGTAAGACCAGATCTCCGGGCGCACGCCCTGTTTGCCGACAAACGGATTATCCTTCGGCACGTCGCCGTTCTCCGTCAGGCGCACCACCTTGCCCTGGAGCTTATCGCGATCCTGCGCCGTCGGGCGCTGGTTATTCTCGCCAAGCGCGATAAACAGATGCCCTTTACCGTCAAACGCCATACGTCCGCCGAAATGATTGCCGACCGAGAGCTTCGGCTGCTGGCGGAACACGACCTTAAAATTCTCCAGCCGCTGCATATCGTCGCTGAGCCGCCCGTAGCCCACCGCGGTGCCCGCTTTGCCATCGCTGCCAGCTTCGGCATAGCTCAACCAGACGCGGCGGCTCTCGTTAAAATCGGGCGCCAGCACCACGTCCAGCAGACCGCCCTGCCCCTGATGCCAGACCGTCGGCACGCCAGAGATAGCCGCGGAAAGCCCTTTGCCTGGCTGCCAGCGTTTCAGTTCGCCGCCGCGAAGCGTTATCAGCATGCCCTGGTTATCGGGCAAAAACGCCAGCGACCACGGGTTTTCGAGATTATCGGCAAGCACATCCACCTTTGCGGGCAGCGCCGCCGCGGAGGCGCTCACAACGAGCAGCAGAGCGAGTAATTGGGGCGAGCGTAGCGGCATGGCGGTTCTCCTTATGGCAGTCCCGATTAAGGGTAGCCAGCCGCCAGAGAGCCGGGCTGACTTTTACAAAATCTTTAACAAGGCGGCAGCATAAGATAGCAGTACAAATTTCCCACCAACCTCTGTAAAATCCCCGCCCTGATAACTCCATAAATGATGAATTTTTGACCTATGAGCAATGTAATGCAGCAGCCAAAGATCGGCTTCGTTTCGCTGGGCTGCCCAAAAAACCTGGTGGACTCTGAGCGCATCCTGACAGAGCTTCGCACCGAAGGTTATGACGTGGTGCCACGCTATGACGACGCCGATATGGTTATCGTCAACACCTGCGGGTTTATCGACAGCGCGGTGCAGGAGTCGCTGGAGGCGATCGGCGAGGCGCTGAATGAAAACGGCAAGGTGATTGTCACTGGCTGTCTCGGCGCGAAAGAAGATCAGATCCGCGAAGTGCACCCGAAAGTGCTGGAGATAACCGGGCCGCACAGTTACGAACAGGTGCTGCAACATGTTCATCATTATGTGCCGAAGCCGAAGCACAACCCGTTCCTGAGCCTGGTGCCGGAACAGGGCGTGAAGCTGACGCCGCGCCACTACGCCTACCTGAAAATTTCCGAAGGCTGCAACCATCGCTGCACCTTCTGCATTATCCCGTCGATGCGCGGCGATCTCGACAGCCGCCCGATTGGCGACGTGCTGGCCGAGGCCAAACGTCTGGTGGAAGCGGGCGTCAAAGAGCTGCTGGTGATTTCGCAGGACACTTCCGCTTACGGCGTGGATGTGAAACACCGCACCGGTTTCTGGAACGGTTCCCCGGTCAAAACCAGCATGGTAAGCCTGTGCGAACAGCTCGCGAAGCTGGGCGTCTGGGTGCGTCTGCACTACGTCTACCCGTACCCGCACGTGGACGATGTGATCCCGCTGATGGCCGAAGGCAAAATCCTGCCGTATCTGGATATTCCGTTGCAGCACGCCAGCCCGCGTATCCTGAAGCTGATGAAGCGTCCCGGCTCGGTGGACCGCCAGCTGGCGCGCATTAAGCAGTGGCGCGAGATCTGCCCGGAGCTGACTCTGCGCTCGACGTTTATCGTCGGCTTCCCTGGCGAAACCGAAGAAGATTTCCAGATGCTGCTGGATTTCCTGAAAGAGGCGCGTCTGGATCGCGTGGGCTGCTTTAAGTACAGCCCGGTCGAAGGCGCGACCGCCAACGATCTGGCGGATCAGGTGCCGGAAGAGGTGAAAGAAGAGCGCTGGAACCGCTTTATGGCGTTGCAGCAGCAGATTTCCGCCGAGCGTTTGCAGGAAAAAGTGGGCCGCGAGATCCTGGTCATCATTGATGAAGTGGACGACGAAGGCGCGATTGGCCGCAGCATGGCGGACGCCCCGGAAATCGACGGCGCAGTCTACCTGAACGGGGAAACCACACTGAAGCCGGGCGACGTGGTGCGCGTGAAGGTGGAAAATGCCGACGAATATGACCTGTGGGGAAGCCTGGTCTAAGGTTTCTGCGCGACGTGAAAAGGCTGCCGATGGCAGCCTTTTTTATTGCGGGTGCCGGACGGCGTTGTGTTGCAACGGCGGGTAAGCGTGCGCACCCACCACTTCCCGCCCTACCCTTTAATCTTCGGATCCAGCGCGTCGCGCAACCCGTCGCCCAACAGGTTAAACGCCAGCACCGTCAGGAAAATCGCAAGGCTCGGGAAAATCGCCACGTGCGGGGCCATCACCATATCCGCGCGGGCCTCGTTTAACATCGCGCCCCACTCCGGCGTCGGCGGCTGCGCGCCCAGGCCAAGAAACGACAGGCTGGCGGCGGAGATAATCGACGTGCCGATGCGCATGGTGAAATAGACCACAATCGACGACACCGTCCCCGGCAGGATATGGCGAAACAGAATGGTCGCATCCGACGCGCCTATGCTGCGCGCCGATTCGATAAACGTCTGGTGCTTCAGCACCAGCGTATTGCCGCGCACCAGGCGGGCGAAGGCCGGGATACTGAAGATCGCCACGGCGATAATGACATTCGCCATGCCGCTGCCCATCACCGCCACCACGGCAATGGCGAGCAAAATACCCGGAAAGGCGAACAGCACGTCGCAGATGCGCATAATCACCCGGTCCCACCAGCCTTCGTAAAAGCCCGCCAGCAGACCCAGCACGGTGCCGATCAGCGCCCCCGTCAGTACCGCAAACACCCCGGCGGCGAGCGAAATCCGCGCGCCGACGATCACCCGGCTGAAAATATCGCGCCCCAGCGAATCGACGCCAAACCAGTGCACCATCGACGGCCCTTCATTGAGGCGGTCGTAATCGAAATAGTTTTCCGCGTCGAACGGCGCGATCCACGGCGCGAACAGCGCCAGCGCTATCAGCAGCAGCACGAAGCCGCCCGCTACCAGCGCCACCGGCTGGCGTTTGAGGCGATGCCAGAATTCATGCCACGGCGTGCGCGTCGTCGATGGCCGGACGGTGGGCATGCCGTTGATAAGCGCCTGTCGGCGCCAGTTGAAAAGTCGCATCCTTACTTGTACCTGATAGCCGGGTTAATGGCGGCGTAGAGCACATCCACCACTAAGTTGATAAGAATAAATTCCAGCGAGAACAGCAGCACTTCGGCCTGAATAACCGGGTAGTCGCGCATCTCCACTGAATCCACCAGCAGACGCCCCAGCCCCGGCCAGTTAAAAACTTTCTCCACCACGATAGAGCCGCCCAGCAGAAAGCCGAACTGTAGCCCCATCATGGTGACGACCGGGATCATGGCGTTGCGCAGGCCATGTTTCAGGATAACCCACTTTTCGCTCACGCCTTTGGCGCGGGCGGTGCGCATGTAATCTTCGCTCAGCACATCGACGAACGAGGCGCGGGTAAAGCGCGCCATGACGGCCGCCACGGCGGCGCCCAGCGTCAGCGACGGCAGAATATAGTGCCGCCAGCTGTCGGCGCCCACGGTGGGCAACCAGCCGAGCTGCACCGAGAAGATATGCATCAGCAGCATACCGAGGGCGAACGCGGGGAATGAAATGCCGGAGACCGCGAGCGTCATGCTCAGGCGGTCTGGCCAGCGGTTGCGCCACACCGCCGCGACAATCCCGGCGGCGAGCCCGAAGATCATCGCCCAGCTCATGCTGGCAAGCGTCAGCCAGAAGGTCGGCATAAAGCGGCTGGCTATCTCTTCCGATACCGGACGACGCGACACCAGCGAGGTGCCGAAATCGCCCCGCACCACGTTGCTGATGTAGTGCCAGAACTGCTGCCAGAGCGGCTGATCGAGCCCGAGCTGATGGCGCACCAGTTCAATGACCTGCGAATCCGCCTCCGGCCCGGCGACCAGGCGCGCCGGATCGCCCGGCAGCAGATGAACAAACAAAAACACCAGTACCGCCACGATGAGCAGCGTCGGGATGAGCCCCAGCAGGCGTTTTATGATGTAGCTAAACATGCGAAACCCTGTATTCCTTCATGATCTCTTCTTCTGTTATGAGTACGTGCCGGTCTGCCGCCGGCGGGTGCGCTTTGCCTACCCGCCCTACGGTTTCCATTGCCGACCCTGGCTCGGCGGGTGCGCTTTGCTTACCCGCCCTACAGCGGTTGGGTGCATAAATGTAGGGTGGGTAAGCGTAGGCGCACCCACCTTCCTGCAACGCTTACTTGATATCCGCGTCCTCAAAACTAAAGCCTGTATCCGGCATCATGTAAAACCCGGTCAGCGATTTGCTGTGCGCCGACACCAGCTTCTCTACCACCAGCGGCACCCAGGGCGACTCTTTCCACAGCGTATCCTGCGCGGCTTTATACAGCGCGGCTTTACGGGACTTATCGGTGGTTTTCAGCGCATCGGCGAGGTCTTTATCCACCGACGGGTTGCTGTAAAACGCCGTGTTAAACAGCGTCGGCGGCCAGTTTTGCGAGGCGAAAAGCGGCGAAAGCGCCCAGTCGGCCTCGCCGGTTGAGGCTGACCAGCCGGTGTAGAACATCCGCACGCCGCTCTCTTTCTGTCCTTTGCCTTCCACTTCCGAGGCGCGCTGGCCCGCGTCCATCGCCGTGACTTTCGCTTTAATCCCCACCTGCGCCAGCTGCTGCTGCGTAAACTGCAACACCTTCTGGGCCGTACTGTGGTTATGCGATGACCAGAGCGTGGTGCTAAAGCCGTTCGGGTAGCCCGCCTCTTTTAACAACTCGCGCGCTTTGGCCGGGTTGTATGGCCACGGCTGATACTGCTGCGCGAACTCAATCGTCGGCGGCACCACGCCGGTGGCGGGCGTCGCATAGCCCGCGAATGCCACCTTCACCAGCGCCTGACGGTTAATGGCGTAGTTAATCGCCTCGCGCACTTTCGGGTTATCGAACGGCTTCTGGGTCACGTTCATGCTGATATAACGCTGCATGATTGAAGGCGTTGCCACCAGATCCAGCTTGCTGTTTTTCTCAAGCAGCGCCGCCTGTTCGTAAGGGATCGGGAACGCGAACTGCGCTTCGCCGGTTTGCAGCATCGAGGCGCGCGTATTGTTATCCACCACCGGACGCCAGGTGATGGCGTCAAGCTTCGGCAGCCCCGGCTGCCAGTAGTGGGCATTTTTCTTCACCTTCACAAAATCGGTCGGGTTCCACGTTACCAGCTCATACGGCCCGGTGCCGACCGGATGGAAGCCTATCTCATTGCCATATTTCTCCAGCGCCGCCGGGGAAATCATCGCGGTCGCCGGGTGGGCCAGAATATTAATAAACGCCGAGAATGGCTGTTTGAGGGTGATTTTGACCGTCGTCGGATCCACCGCCTCGGTGCTGGCGATGTTCTTATACAGGTTATAACGCTTCAGGTGGTTATCCGGGTTGCTGGCGCGATCGAGGTTCACCTTTACCGCCGCAGCGTTGAAATCGGTGCCGTCCTGAAATTTTACGCCGCTGCGAAGTTTTACGGTGTAGACCAGCCCGTCGTCCGACACGCTGTAGCTCTGCGCCAGCACGTTCTGTACTTTCATTGATTTATCAAGGCCAAACAGCCCCTGATAGAACGATTTGGCAACCTGCTGGGAGAGCGTGTCGTTAGCGTCATAAGGATCGAGCGTGGTGAAGCTTGAGCCCACGGCCACGACAATCTCTTTCTGCGCAAAGGCGGGCGCGGCGGCCAGCGCAGACGCCAGCCCTGCCGCGGCCAGCCAGCGGCGTGCGATGTGTTGTGTCATAGTCTTCTCCTGAAAGCCGTACCTGAAAATTAAAAATGGTGGTCCGTCGCCCCTACGGGGTGGCGCGCCACATAATGTCCCTGCCCCACCTGCACCAGCGGCGCGACAAACGGCGCGTCGCCTTTCGGGCGCGTGGCGCTCGGGATCTCATCAGAAAGCAGCACGGGCTGACGACGCGGATGACCAGGATCGGCCACCGGCACCGCCGCCATCAGCTTGCGGGTGTAGGGGTGTTGTGGGTTTTCAAACACCGCGCGGCGCGGACCTATCTCAACAATCTGTCCGAGATACATCACCGCCACGCGGTGGCTGATACGCTCCACCACCGCCATATCGTGTGAAATAAACAGAAACGAAATGCCAAAATCGCGCTGCAAATCAAGCAGCAGGTTAATGATTTGCGCGCGGATAGAGACATCAAGCGCGGAGACCGACTCATCGGCGATCACCACTTTCGGGTTGAGCGCCAGCGCGCGCGCAATACAGATACGCTGACGCTGGCCGCCGGAAAACTCATGCGGGTAACGCCAGGCGTGCTCGGGCTTCAGCCCCACGCGCTCCAGCAGCCACGCCACGCGCTTGCGCGCCGCCTCGCCGTCGAGCAACCGGTGCACCAGCAGCGGCTCCATAATGGAATAACCGACCGTCAGGCGCGGGTCGAGCGAGGCGTAAGGGTCCTGAAAGATAAACTGCATATCGCGGCGCACCGCCTGCATCGCGCTGTCGGAGAGCGTATCAATGCGCTTGCCGCCAAAGGTAATCGAGCCGCCCTGCGTCTCCACAAGGCGCAACAGCGAGCGCCCGGTAGTCGACTTACCGCAACCCGATTCGCCCACCAGCGACAGCGTCTCGCCGGGCCACAGATCAAAACTCACTTTCTCTACCGCGTGGACTTCGCGCTTCACACGGTTAAAGATGCCGCTGCGCACAGGAAAACGCGTCACGAGATCGCGCACCTGGAGAATAGGCTCGCTGTCCGGCACCACCGTATCCTGCTCGGCGTCGGGCGGGTCCATGTCACAACGCGGCGCGTGGTTAAGCGGGAATTTACGCGGCAGATCGGTGCCGTTCATCGCGCCCAGGCGCGGCACGGCGGCCAGCAGGGAACGGGTATAGGGGTGCGCCGGGCGGCGGAAAATCTCCTCGACGCTGCCGGTTTCCACGGCCTCGCCCTGATACATCACCAGCACCCGGTCGGCCATATTGGCGACCACGCCCATGTCGTGGGTGATAAAAATCACGCCCATCGACATCTCCTGCTGCAATACGCGGATAAGTTGCAGGATCTGCGCCTGAATGGTGACGTCCAGCGCCGTGGTCGGCTCGTCGGCGATCAGCACCGCAGGGCGGCACGAGAGCGCCATCGCAATCATCACGCGCTGGCGCATCCCGCCGGAAAGCTGATGAGGAAAGCGCGCCAGCATCGCTTCGGACTCCGGGATGCGCACTAAATCGAGCATCCGTTTGGCCTCGCGCATGGCTTTTTCGCGCCCGAAGCCCTGATGCAGACGAATCGACTCGGCTATCTGCTCGCCCACCGGAAAGACCGGGTTTAGCGAGGTCATCGGCTCCTGAAAAATCATCGCCATGTCGGCGCCGCGTACGTCGCGCATCTGTTTCTGGCTGAACGCGCGCAGATCAATCACCTGCTCATTGCGACGGCGCAGCAGCAGCGGGCCGCTCTCCATCTCGCCGCCCGCCTGTTCAATCAGGCGCATCAGCGACAGCGCCGTGACCGATTTCCCCGAGCCGGATTCCCCGACAATCGCCAGCGTTTCGCCGCGTTTCAGGTTAAATGAAAGCTGGCGCACCGCGTCGGTGGAGTCGTCTTCATTTTTAAAACGGACGCTCAGGCCGGAAACCGACAACACCTGTTCTTCAGGCAACACTTCAACTTTTGGCACTGCGGTTCCTCGCTGGTGATGATTCGGCGCGTAAGCATTTAGCAAAATTATTCCTGGGCGGCTGCGTTTTTTCTATAAATATCATTATTGTTGCCGCGCTTTCAGACGAATTTTGAATATAGAAAGAGGTAAATGTGATGTAAAGCCCGCCGGGCGCGGCTGAGGGCGAAACATGCATCCCTGCCGCCCTTTCTGTCATAATAGGCGTTTTGTGATTGTCGCGCTGGAGTGAAACATGGAACCGACCGCCGGACTGATGTCCCTGGAAACCGCCCTTGAGGAGATGCTTTCCCGCATCGTTCCCCTGAGTGAGACGCAAACGCTGCCGCTGCTGAAAAGCCTGGGCCGGGTGACCGCACGCGCGGTCACCTCGCCGCTGGATGTGCCGGGCTTTGATAACGCCGCGATGGATGGCTACGCCGTGCGCCTGGCCGATGTCGCGTCCGGCGAGTGGCTGCCGGTGGCGGGTAAAGCGTTCGCGGGCCAGCCGTTTAGCGGCGAGTGGCCCGCGGGCACGGTTATCCGCATCATGACCGGCGCGCCGGTGCCGCCGGGTTCAGAGGCCGTCATCATGCAGGAAGAGGCGCAGACCAGCGACGCGGGCGTGCGCTTTACCGCCGACGTGCGCGCGGGCCAGCACATCCGCCGTCGCGGCGAAGATATTCGTCAGGGCGCGGTGGTGATGGAGGCAGGCCAGAAACTGAGCGCCGCCGAACTGCCGCTGCTCGCCTCGCTCGGCATTCCCGAAGTCGAGGTAGTGCGCAAGCCGCGGGTCGCGATTTTCTCCACCGGCGATGAACTCCAGCTCCCCGGCCAGCCGCTGGCGGAAGGCCAGATTTATGACACCAACCGTCTCGCGGTGCACCTGATGCTTGAAGCGCTCGGCTGCGACGTGGTTAACCTCGGCATTATCCGCGACGACCCGGACGCCCTGCGCGCCGCATTCCTGGAAGCAGACCGCGAGGCCGATCTGGTGCTGAGCTCCGGCGGCGTTTCCGTCGGCGAAGCGGACTACACCAAAACGCTGCTGGAGGAGCTTGGCGAAATCGGCTTCTGGAAACTCGCCATCAAGCCTGGCAAACCGTTCGCCTTTGGCCGCCTCGCCAACAGCTGGTTCTGCGGGCTGCCGGGCAACCCGGTTTCCGCGGCCGTCACGTTCTATCAGCTGGTGCGCCCGCTGATTGCGAGACTGAGCGGTCAGCAGGATGTCGCCACGCCGCGCCTGCGCGTGCGTGCGGCGACACGGCTGAAAAAATCGCCCGGACGGCTCGATTTCCAGCGCGGCGTACTGCGCACCGGCGCGGACGGCCTGCCGGAAGTCGTGAGCACCGGCCATCAGGGCTCGCATATTTTCAGCTCCTTTAGCCAGGGCAACTGCTTTATCGTGCTGGAGCGCGAGCGCGGCAACGTCGAGCCGGGCGAATGGGTTGAGGTCGAGCTGTTTAACCACCTGTTCGGAGGCTGAGATGACCGAGGCGTTAAGCGATGCCGAGATGCTGCGCTATAACCGGCAAATCATCCTGCGGGATTTCGATTTTGACGGCCAGGAGCGGCTGAAAGCCGCGCGTGTGCTGGTGGTGGGACTCGGCGGTCTTGGCTGCGCCGCCGCGCCTTATTTAGCGGCGGCGGGCACCGGCAGGCTGACGCTGCTCGATTTCGACACGGTGGCGCTTTCCAATCTCCAGCGCCAGGTGCTGCATCGCGACGCCACCATCGGCCAGCCGAAGGTGGAATCCGCGCGTGAGGCGCTCAGCGCCATTAACCCGCACTGCGTTATCGACGCCGTCAACGCGCAGCTGGATGACGCGGCGCTCGCGGAACTTATCGCCCGCCACGATCTGGTGCTCGACTGCACCGATAACGTGGCGACGCGCAATCAGCTCAACGCGCTCTGTTTTCATCATAAAGTGCCGCTGGTCTCCGGCGCGGCTATCCGCATGGAGGGCCAGATCAGCGTCTTTACGTGGCAGCCTGGCGAGCCGTGCTACCGTTGCCTGAGCCGCCTGTTTGGCGACAACGCGCTGACCTGCGTGGAAGCGGGCGTGATGGCGCCGCTGGTGGGCGTTATTGGATCGTTGCAGGCGATGGAAGCCATCAAAGTGCTGGCGCGCTATGGCGAACCGTGCGCCGGAAAGCTGGTGATGTATGACGCGCTGCGCACGCAGTTTCGCGAAATGAAACTGGCGTGCAACCCGCACTGCGAGGTCTGCGGCGACGGGCGTTAATCGTACAGGCCGTCGCGCTGCACGCTGGCGCTCCCACGCCCCGGCCTGACGCGGCGCACCGATTCGCGCACGTCCAGCGTGCCATTCAGCAGCAGCGTGCCGACCGCGGCCTGCGGGCGAATGAGCCGCTGTTGCAGCATAAACACCGCCTCTTCGCCCAGCGCGTCGCGCGGTACATGCACCGCCGTCAGCGGCACATCTTCAATGGCCGCCAGGTTAAAGGCGTCGATGCTCATCACGGACATCTCCTGCGGCACCCGCAGTCCGGCGTTTTGTAATGCTTTCACCGCGCCCGCCGCCATAAAATCGCCGCCCACCAGCAGCGCGCCAGGCAACAGCGCCGCAGGCGTCTCCTCCAGAAACCGCGTGACCAGCGCCTCGCTGCCCCTGGCGCTGAAATCAGGCGCCGTCAGCAAGTGTCTTTTCTCGTCAAACGCCAGGTTTTGGGCCTCCCAGGCGTCGCGGATGCCCGCCAGACGCAGCTCCATCGTATATCGCCGCAGACACAGCACGTTCATCACCTCGCGGTGGCCCATCTCAAAGAGATAGCGCGCCGCGTTCTCGCCAATCGCCCGGTGATCCGGCGCGACCGCAGGCAGGCGCATTTTGCGATCGCGGCAGTTGATGAGCACGCACGGCTTGCCCACATCACACGCCAGATCGTGAATGTGCGGATCGTCGATGCCGAGCAGGAGCGCCGCCTCGGTCTGGGGATCGTTCATGCGGGCGAGAAACAGGTTGGCGTCCGCGTCGTTCTCCTCCAGCGCGCAGTAGCGCAGCCGCACTTCATGGGGCTCCAGCGCTTTGTTAATACTCTGGATCACGCGGTAATAAAAGATGTCGGACCGCTCATCAAACGCGCGGCGCGGCGCGAACACCACCAGACTGTTGAGCAGCAGCCTGCCTGCCGCCATATCCTCCAGCACGCCCAGCGCTTTCGCGCACTCCCGCACTCTGCGGCGCGCTTTTTCGCTGGTATTGGCTTTGCCCGCCAGCACGCGGGAAACGGTGCTGAGCGAAAGACCGGTTTGTTCGGCGATCCGGGCGACCTGGAGCTTTTTACTCATTTTGTGATCCATCTCCGGTTGTGAAATGAAAAATTTTTCACATGTATTTTTTACGATATATCCCTTCCCATAAGGCTTCTTTTAACACAGTCAGGGTCTTTTATGAAAATCCTTGCATAAAAGAGGCTACTACCATTCCAGCTGCTGCTCTACTCTCAGGTTGTCGTACAGCTTTTATCTAAAACGCGTATGACACCCCTACAAAAAATGATGTTAATTCAAATAAATAGCGGTCTCTGCTGTGGTTTTCGGAGCGTCCGGAATGCGAGTTGTTATACCCGTCAGGCTAACCGTGGAGAAGAATAAATGAGTCAGAGCATTAATCAGGATGTCGGCGCGGTGAAAACCCGTACCCGCCGCGCCATCCGTCATCTGCGCTGGTGGGTGCTGGTGCTGTTTTTGATGGGCGTGACCGTCAACTACATCACCCGTAACTCTCTGGGCATTCTTGCGCCCGAGCTGAAAGAGAGCCTGGGCATCACCACCGAACAGTACTCCTACATCGTGGGCGCGTTTCAGCTCGCCTATACCCTGTTTCAGCCGCTGTGCGGCTGGCTGATCGATGTCATTGGTTTAAAAATCGGCTTTCTGATTTGCGCCTCGCTGTGGGCGCTGATGTGTATTCTCCATGCCGGGGCCGGTAGCTGGCTGCATCTGGCGATCCTGCGCTTCTTTATGGGCGCGGCGGAAGCGGCGGCGACGCCTGCCAACGCCAAAACGCTTGGCGAATGGTTCCCGAAAAAAGAGCGTCCGGTCGCCGCAGGCTGGGCGGGCGTCGGGTTCTCCATCGGCGCGATGCTGGCGCCGCCGATTATTTACTTCGCGCATATCTCCTTCGGCTGGCAGGGCGCGTTTCTGTTTACCGGCGTGCTGGCGCTGGTCTGGGTCGTGCTGTGGTGGCTCTTTTACTACAACCCGGAAAACCACCCGCGCCTGAGCCAGGAAGAACTCGCGTTCATTCGCCAGGATAACGAGCCGCCGCCGGTACGCCTGCCCTTCTTTACCGCGCTGAAAACCGTTTCAAAGAACAAACGTTTTTACGGCATCGCCATTCCGGCTTTTATGGCCGAGCCCGCCTGGGCGGTGATGAGCTTCTGGGTGCCGCTGTACCTCGCCAAAGAGCACGGCATGGATCTGAAGCAGATAGCCATGTTCGCCTGGCTGCCGTTCCTGGCTGCCGATTTAGGCTCGGTGGCGAGCGGCTATCTCACGAAGCTTTATGTACGCGTGTTCGGCTGCACGCAGATCAACTCGGTGGTGGCAAGCTCCGTGACCGGCGCGTTCCTCATGGTGTCGCTGGCGATTGTCACCCTGACGCGCGACCCGTACATCACCATCGTTCTTATCTCCATCGGCGGCTTCGGGCATCAGATTATTTCCTGCATGCTGAGCGCGCTGGTGGTGGAATCGTTCGATCGCGGCCAGATGGCCACCGTTAACGGAATGCGCGGCTCCTGCGCCTGGATTGCCAGCTTCCTGTTCTCACTGATTATCGGGGTAACTGCCGACAAAATCGGCTTTAACCCGCTGTTTGTCGCCATGGGGTTCTTTGACCTGATTGGCGCCGTGTTCCTGGTTGCCTTTATTGCCGAGCGCCGCAACAAGCGCGCTTCATAGGGAGATGCGAATGAAAACCCTCAAACACTGGAGATTCACCCACGCCGACGACCATCGTGTCGAGCTGACCGTCGATGACGCCCATACGCTCTGTCTGTGGGTGCTGGAGCCGGGCCTGTTCCGCGTGGCGGTGAAACGCCGCGGCGCGTATGCGCTCAACCGCACGTGGAGCATCGCGCCAGGCGACGACACGCCATGGGAAGGCCGCTCGCGCGACAGTCTCGACGGCTTCAGCCTGCCGGGCTTTACGCTCGACGAAACGCCGGAGCGCCTGGTCATCAGCAGTGAACGCCTGCGCGTAACGGTGCATCAGCCGCTGTGGCTGGAGTGGCATTACCGCGACGATGACGGCCACTGGCAGTTTCTCACCAGCGACCGCCCCACCAGCGCCTACCTGATGAACGCGCATGGCGACGGCGTGGCGCACTATCAGCGCCGCCAGAAAGACGACCGGTATTACGGGCTGGGCGAAAAAGCGGGCGACCTGGAGCGCACCGGCCGCCGCTTCGAGATGCGTAACCTTGACGCGATGGGCTATAACGCCGCCAGCACCGATCCGCTGTATAAACATATCCCGTTTACCATTACCCGCCGCGAGCAGGTCAGCTTCGGGCTGTTTTACGACAACCTGAGCAGCTGCTGGCTCGATCTCGGTAATGAAATCGACAACTATCACCTGCCCTACCGCCGCTGGCAGGCCGAAGCGGGCGATATCGATTACTACCTGTTCGTCGGCCCGCGCGTGCTGGATGTCACCAAAGCGTTTGTCCGCCTGACCGGGAAAACCCTGTTCGGCCCGAAATGGAGCCTCGGCTACAGCGGTTCAACGATGCATTACACCGACGCGCCGGATGCGCAGAATCAGCTGATGCACTTTATTCGCCTGTGCGAGGAGCAGGCTATCCCGTGCGACTCCTTCCAGCTCTCGTCGGGTTATACCTCCATCAATAATAAGCGCTACGTCTTTAACTGGAACTACGACAAAGTGCCGCAGCCGAAAGCGATGAGCGCGGCGTTTCATGACGCCGGGCTGAAGCTCGCCGCGAATATCAAGCCCTGCCTGTTGCAGGATCACCCGCGCTATACGGAAGTGGCGCAGCAGGGGCTGTTTATCCGCGATTCCGAAACCGACGCGCCGGAGCGCTCCAGCTTCTGGGATGACGAAGGCTCGCACCTTGATTTCACCAACCCGGCGACCATCGCCTGGTGGCAGAACGGCGTCACCACGCAGCTGCTTGAGATGGGCATCGATTCCACCTGGAACGACAATAACGAATATGAGGTCTGGGACGGCGAAGCGCGCTGCCACGGCTTCGGCGAGCCGGTGGCGATTAAACATATCCGCCCGGTGATGCCGCTCCTGATGATGCGCGCTTCAATGGAGGCCCAGCAGACCTTCGCGCCACAGAAACGCCCGTACCTGATTTCGCGCTCCGGCTGCGCGGGGATGCAGCGCTACGTCCAGACCTGGAGCGGCGATAACCGCACCAGCTGGCAGACGCTGCGCTACAACATTCGCATGGGGCTGGGTATGAGCCTGTCGGGGCTGTATAACGTCGGTCACGACGTCGGCGGTTTCTCCGGCGACAAACCAGACGCGGAGCTGTTCGTGCGCTGGGTGCAGAACGGCGTGATGCATCCGCGCTTTACCATTCACTCGTGGAATGACGATCAGACCGTTAACGAGCCGTGGATGTACCCGGCGGTGACGCCCGCGATCCGCAGCGCCATCGAACTGCGCTACCGTCTGCTGCCTTACCTTTACACGCTGCTGTGGCAGGCGCATGACGATGATGAGCCGATGCTGCGCCCGACGTTCCTCGACCACGAACATGACGCGCAGACCTTCCAGGCGTGCGACGAGTTTATGCTGGGCCGCGATCTGCTGGTGGCAAGCGTGGTGGAGCCCGGCGCGCGTACCCGCACGCTCTGGCTGCCCGCGAATGACCACGGCTGGTACGATTTCCACACGGGACGCTGGTATGCGGGCGGTCAGCAGGTGACGCTGGATGCGCCGCTTGAGCGCCTGCCGTTGCTGGTGCGCGCAGGCAGCGGCCTGCCGCTCAGCGCGCGACTGCGCCATGTCGATGCGCAGCGCGACGACACGCGCGAGCTGAGGCTTTTCCCGGTGCCGGGCCACGGCGATACCGCAGGCCTGCTGTTTGAAGATGACGGTGAAACCTGGGGGTATCGTGAGGGTAACGCCCTGTGGGTGAACTGGCAGATGCAATGCACCGCCGACGCCATTTATCTGACGTTCTCTGTGACTGGCGATTACCGTCCGGCATGGGATGCCATTGACGTTACGCTCCCTGCCGATGAGCACCGCACGTTGTATATTAACGGCAAGCCGGGGCAGCGCTGGGAGCGTTAACGCCGGAACAAATACGCTGCAATCACTACGCCGCCGCCATCCTGCCGCGGCGTTTTTTTTATCTGAACAATTCCATGATTACACGTCAAATAATAAATCTATTTTTGCTGCATAATTATTCAGGCAAATAATGACGGAGAAAAAGTGTGTTATTACGTCACATTATATTTTTATCATTGGTATCAGTGATTATTTAGCATTATATATCATCCGGAATCGCACTTTCTGGCTGGGTT
This sequence comes from Cronobacter turicensis, assembly GCF_041222865.1. Classification (NCBI taxonomy): domain Bacteria; kingdom Pseudomonadati; phylum Pseudomonadota; class Gammaproteobacteria; order Enterobacterales; family Enterobacteriaceae; genus Cronobacter; species Cronobacter turicensis. Next base: position 2,857,411 of record NZ_CP165997.1, read on the forward strand.
CGCGTTAGCATTACGCCTCTTATTATTTTCATGTTAATCAAAGCATTAGCTATAAAAAAGCCAGTGCGAATAATTCACACCAAAAATATCATAGTGTTTCGTATTGATTGATAAGTAAAAACACTTAACCATCGCTAATCCATCGTTATTAACCATCTGACTTGAGAAATCCGGTTTGTTACCGTCGCTGCCAGTGCTTTTTTTAGAGCTTTTTCTGGAACATAAGGCCGTTTATCGCTACTACGACCCGCATGGTTTTCAATGGAAAGATAATTAGCATTCCTTAACATTATTCTTTGCAGGGATGCGTAATAACCACACAAGGAGCGTGGCGCGATGCCCACCTGTAACGTTCATATTTCGTCAGAGAGTTGCGCCAGATAAATAACGCGCCGTATCGCTATTGCCCTCAGGATTTCTCTTGATGAGAAAAGAACGGTCTGCCTGCAATAAAGGCGGCAGGCTATTTTATTTTCTGCTAAATGAAGGATTATTTATGAAAATGTCAGTGTCGTCGCCGCGCTATCGTATCAGCGCCCTTTGCTTCAGTACCTGGATTGCGCTTGGGCTGGTGTCGCAGGCTCACGCCGCGATTGTTGTCGATCAGCAAAAATCCCCCACCACCACGGTTAATGTGGCGGGCAACGGCGCGACGGTGGTTGACGTCAGCGCGCCATCAAACGGCGGCGTTTCGCATAACTACTACAAACAGTTCGACGTGAACAGCGCAGGCGTGGTGCTGAATAATGGCGCAGGCAGCAGTAACACAACGCTTGCCGGCAATGTCAACGGCAACGCGAATATGTCAGGCGGCAGCGCCAGCGTGATTTTAAACGAAGTGGCCTCTTCTAACCCGAGCCAGTTAAACGGCATGGTGGAAGTGGCGGGCCAGCAGGCTGCGGTTATCATCGCTAACCCTTCGGGCATCACCTGTGACGGCTGTGGTTTCATCAATACCAGTCGCTCGACGCTGGTCACCGGCAGCGTTGACATGACAGGCGGTAAAGTCAGCGGCTTTAACGTCACGGACGGCAAAATCGTAATTACCGGTAAAGGCATGGACGACCATGCGACGGACTACACCGATATTATCTCCCGCTCCGTAGTCGTGAATGCTCAGCTCACGGCGCGCGATTTGCGGATCGTCACCGGCAGCAACAAAGTGAATTATAAGACGCTGGACGCGCGGGAAATTAAGCCGGCAAAATTCAGCCCTCAGCCTTCTCTGGCGCTGGATGTGTCCAGTCTCGGCGGGATGTATGCGAATAAGATTGAGCTTATTGGTACAGAAGATGGCGTCGGCGTGCGCAATAACGGCATTATTTCTACGGCCGCGGAAAGCATTTCTATCACGCTGGATGGCGAGCTGGAAAACAATAATATTATTTCTGCTAATAAAGACTTGCTTATCGACACCAACCAGCATGCTGTCGATAACGATCATGGCACCCTGCAGGCCGAGCGCGATTTAGCCATCGCCAGCAGCAAGCTCGATAACAACACTAACGGGTTAATAACGGCCGAAAATATCAACATAAATACCCACGGCGGGACGCTGGATAATAACGGTCAGGGAATTATTGCCCGCGAGGATATCAGCGTGAGCGCAGGCGATATCGATAACGGCAGTCGCCTGACCGGCGGCGGCGTGATGACGATCAGCGCCGATAAACTCAGCAACCGGGGCGAAATCAGCGCCGATACGCTGTCTGTCGCCGCGCATAAGATTACTAACCAGAATGAAATACAGGCGCAAAACACGCTGACGATATCCAGCGACACGCTGGAGAATGAAAAAGACGGGCTCATCAGCAGTGCGGGCGATATGGCTCTGCAAACCCATGATATTCGCAACCGGGGCAAAATCTACGCGCAAGACGCGCTGGATGCCTATGCCTCCCACAGTCTCGATAACGAGCAAGGCGTGCTGGGGGCTGTCGGCAATGTGACAGTCGATACCAAAACCTTAACCAATACGGCAGGCGCGATTTTCAGCGCCAGGCAGCTGGATATTGTCGCCGACACCATCGATAACAGTGCGGACATGTGTGATGGCGGTGGCACCATCGCCGGTAATACCATCAGCATGAGCAGCGGTTATTTTAATAATGATAAGGGAACGCTGAAAGGCAACACGGTTTATTTACAGGGCGATACGTTTGATGTGGGCAACGGGACGATTTCAGCAACCGGGAACATCACCGTAAACGCGGATAAGGATTTCTATGTGAATAACCACGGCGCTGTAGAATCGAGAGGGGGCGATATTACCATCAACGCCGCCGACAATTTCTCCAATGACGGCACCATCAAAGGCACCGGCGCGATTACGCTTAACAGCAGCACCTTCTCCAATAAAGGCAGCATTTCGACCGGCGATGACATCACGATTTATGCGGCGAAATCATTCGTCAATGAAAACGGGGGTTATATTAATGGCCGTGACGGTCTGTCAATCGAGGCGGTGAATACACTGGATAACGATGGCTCGCTCTATTCTTACGATACGATAACGCTACGTTCCCATCGGGTGACTAACCATAAAGGCGCTAAAATCTCCAGCGACGATAATGAGATTTTCACCGATCGCTTTGTGAATCATGGCCGCATTGAAGGGTATTACGATCTACACGACTATTAATCGCCCCAGGCGGTTTAACGCCAGTCCATAAAAAAAGGGGAGTCAGATGACTCCCCGTTTTTATTTTCGCAAGGCGAGTAATTATTCGATGCCTTTGCTGCGCAGATAATCTTCGTAACCGCCGGAGAAATCCACCACGCGCTCCGGAGTGATTTCAATCACGCGGGTCGCGAGAGAACTGACGAACTCACGGTCGTGGGAAACGAAAATCAGCGTGCCCTGGTACATCTCCAGCGCGGCGTTCAGTGATTCGATCGATTCCATATCCAGGTGGTTGGTGGGTTCGTCCATCACCAGAACGTTCGGTTTTTCCATCATCAGCTTGCCGAACAGCATGCGGCCCTTTTCACCACCGGACAGCACTTTGGCAGGCTTTTTAATATCGTCCTGGCTGAACAGCAGACGGCCGAGAATGCTGCGAACCGCCTGCTCGTCGTCGCCTTCCTGTTTCCACTGGCTCATCCATTCGAACACGGTCAGATCGTTGGCGAATTCATATTCGTGATCCTGCGCGTAGTAGCCAATCTGCGCATTCTCAGACCATTTCACGGTGCCGTGGTCCGGTTGCAGTTCGCCGACCAGCGTTTTCAGCATGGTGGATTTACCCACGCCGTTGGCGCCCAGAATCGCCAGCTTTTCGCCCACTTCCAGCAACAGGCTGACGTTTTTAAACAGCGGGCCGTTATCGAAGCCTTTCGTCATCGCTTCCACTTCCAGCGCATTGCGGAACAGCTTTTTATCCTGCTCGAAGCGGATAAATGGGTTCTGACGGCTGGAGGCTTTCACCTCTTCCAGTTTGATTTTATCAATCTGGCGGGCGCGGGAGGTCGCCTGACGGGATTTCGAGGCGTTGGCGCTAAAGCGGCTGACGAAGGATTGCAGGTCGGCAATCTGGGCCTTTTTCTTGGCGTTGTCAGCCAGCAGACGTTCGCGCGCCTGGGTGGCCGCGGTCATGTACTCGTCGTAGTTGCCCGGATAGACGCGCAGCTCGCCGTAGTCGAGATCGGCCATGTGGGTGCAGACCATGTTCAGGAAGTGACGGTCATGCGAGATGATGATCATGGTGCTGTCGCGATCGTTGAGCGTCTGTTCCAGCCAGCGAATGGTATCGATGTCCAGGTTGTTCGTCGGTTCATCGAGCAGCAGGATGTCCGGGTTCGAGAACAGCGCCTGCGCCAGCAGGACACGCAGCTTCCAGCCAGGAGCGACTTCGCTCATCGGGCCGTAGTGCTGCTCCAGCGGAATGCCGACGCCCAGCAGCAACTCACCGGCGCGGGACTCTGCGCTGTAGCCGTCCATTTCGCCATATTTCACTTCGAGATCGGCCACTTTATAGCCGTCTTCTTCGCTCATCTCCGGCAACGCATAGATGCGATCGCGTTCCTGCTTCACTTCCCACAGCTCGCCGTGGCCCATGATCACGGTGTCCAGCACGGTGTATTGTTCAAACGCGAACTGATCCTGGCGCAGCTTACCGATGCGTTCGTTAGGGTCGAGCGAGACGTTGCCCGCGCTCGGCTGTAAATCGCCGCCGAGGATCTTCATGAAAGTGGACTTGCCGCTCCCGTTGGCGCCAATCAGACCGTAACGGTTGCCGCCGCCAAACTTGACGGAAATGTTTTCAAACAGCGGCTTACTGCCGAACTGCATGGTGACGTTGCTGGTAACTAACACGCGTAATTCCTGGGTAAGATGTGTGATAAACAACGCATTATGCCATAACTCCGAATTTATTTCCCCCGTCAATGGGCTGACTACACTGACTCAGGAATGGGAAAAAAATGTGAATAAGCACACATCTCAATTCCCTGCCACGGAGAATGCACATATAATGCGCTCCCTGTATTCTTTCGTTCACTCTAACGGCCGGTCCGGCAACGATATTTGCATAACATGAAGATGAAATTACGCACGCTTTTAGTGGCAGCCTTCGCAGTCGTCGGGTTTTGTAACTCCGCCTCTGCGGTGACTTATCCTCTGCCGACCGACGGTAGCCGTCTGGTGGGTGAAAACCAGGTGGTGACGATCCCTGACGGCAATAATCTGCCGCTGGAAGATTTCGCCGCACAGTATCAGATGGGGCTTTCCAACATGCTGGAAGCCAACCCGGGCGTCGACCCGTATCTGCCGAAAGGCGGCACCATTCTGAACATTCCTCAGCAGTTGATCCTGCCGGATACGCCGCATGAAGGCATTGTGATTAACAGCGCCGAAATGCGTCTGTATTACTATCCGCAAGGCACCAACACGGTTATCGTGCTGCCGATCGGTATCGGCCAGCTCGGTAAAGACACCCCGATCAACTGGGTGACGAAAGTCGAGCGCAAGCGCGCGAACCCGACCTGGACGCCGACCGCCAAGATGCACGCGGAATACGCGGCCGCAGGCGAACCGCTGCCGCCGGTCGTACCGGCTGGCCCGGATAACCCGATGGGCCTCTACGCGCTCTATATCGGCCGTCTCTACGCTATCCACGGCACCAACGCCAACTTCGGTATCGGCCTGCGCGTCAGCCACGGCTGCGTGCGTCTGCGTAACGAAGACATTAAATTCCTGTTCGAGAACGTGCCGGTCGGCACCCGCGTGCAGTTTGTCAACGAGCCGGTGAAAGCGACCACCGAGCCGGATGGCAGCCGCTACATCGAGGTGCATAACCCGCTCTCCACCAGCGAAGATCAGATCAACAACAACGAACTGGTGCCGATCATGCTCACCAAAGCGGTGACCACCGTCACCAGCCAGAGCGATGTCGATCAGAACGTCGTTGAACAGGCGGTGCAGAACCGTTCCGGCATGCCGGTCCGTCTGAATTAATCTGCCGCAAGGCGATAAAAAAACCCCGCGCGCATCGCTGCCCGCGGGGTTTTTTATACGCGCTGCCGCGCCTAGCCGTGATTCACCATGATAATGCCGCCGTGATCGTAGCGGTAATGGCAGCGGGCGTATTCAAGCGGCGTACCGTCATCCAGGTAAACCACCTGCTCCACTTCCAGCACCGGGTCGGTGAGGTCGCACTGTAAATAACGCTTATCCGCCTCCCCAGGCTTAAGCGCGCGCACCACGCGCCAGGAGCCCATCAGTTTCAACCCCAGCGTCTCCTGCACGTAGCCGAATACCGAGCTTTCGAGATGCGATTTGTTAAGCCCCGGCACCAGGTTTACCGGCATCAGCGTGAACTCCAGCGACACTGGCTCGTTATTAACCAGACGCAGGCGCACGAAGTCATACACCGGCGCGCTGGCGTCAATGAGCAGCGATGCCTGCTCTTTTTCATCGGGGAAACGCAGCTCGAATTTAATGATTTCGCTGGTGACCGTACCCAGCCCCTGCCACGTGCGGGTGGCGCCGAAATAGTCGCTGCCGGGGCGATCCCAGCGGGATATCTGCTGGAAATTTTTCCGCACGAAGGTGCCAAGCCCTTTGCGGGTATACACCAGCCCCTCGACAATCAGCTGGCGCATCGCCTGCTGAATGGTCATCCGGCTGGTGTTGAACTCTTCCGCGAGCGCAAACTGATCCGGCAGCGGCTCGCTCGCAGGATATTGCTGGCTGACGATCCGTTTTTTGATTTCCCGCGCAATTGCGATGTACTTCGCCGCCATCTGCCGCTTCCGTTATGAGTGGGGGGTGGAGTCTGCTATCTCGTTGTTTTTCATGGCTACCCGCTCAGCTATCCTGAGAAAAGGCAGGTAGAAGAATACACCAAAGACAATGATGATCAACTGAACCACGACCGCCCGCCAGTCGCCTGCGGTGGCAAGCCAGGCGCTCAGCACCGGCGGCGTCGTCCAGGGGATCATCACCACGCAGCGCGACATCAGCCCCAGCGACGTACAACACCAGGCGAAAAAAATACCCATGGCAGGCAGCAGCACGAACGGGATCATCAGCGGCAGGTTAAACACAATCGGCAGGCCGAAAATCACCGGCTCATTGATGTTAAACAGCCCAGGCGAAATCGCGAGCCGGGCAACCTGTTTCGACGATTTTTGCCGCGCGAAGATGAAAATCGCGATAAGCAGCGACAGCGTGCTGCCGGTGCCGCCAATCATGCCGAAGGTGGGGACGAAAATATTATTGATGATGTGCGGAATAGGCTGCCCGTTGGCGAATGCCAGCATATTCTCGTTGGTGTTGATCAGTAAAAACGGCTCCAGCACCACGCTGTTGACCACCGACTGATGAATGCCGAGCGTGAAAAGGAAATTCCCGAAGCTGTAGATAAAAAGCGTACCCGGAAGGCTGGTGTTGATAAGCCGCAGCGGCTGCTGGATCAGCGTGGTGATGAGATGAATTAAATCAGTATGCAGCACGCCCGCCAGCAGCGCGGCGACAATGGCGAAACCAGAAAGCGTGAGAATCGTTGGAATCAAGGCGGAAAACGACTGGCCTACCGCAGGCGGCACATTCTCGCCAAGCGAAATATCCAGCGCGCGGATGGACGAGATGCGGATAAACACCTCAGTGGCGATAAGCCCGATCAACACGCCCGCAAAAATCCCAGTCGAGCCGATATTGGCGAAGGCCAACAGCTGCGTCACGCTAACGGCATGCTGCGCGCCTTCCGGCACCACGTTGAGGCGCAGCGGCATCATGATGATAAAACTGCACAGCGCGATAACCACGGCGGAAACGGGGTTGCCAAAGTTGCGGTTGCGCGCCAGCGCCCAGGCGATCATCGGGGCAATCAACAGTGCGGCAATGTTCAGCGTACCGTTAATGATGGCTTCCCCCCAGATCTTAAAGCGCGCCAGCGTCTCGCCCTCCAGCACCCACGGAAACACCACGTTATTGATCAGTACCGCCAGCCCGGCCAGGATAAAGACCGGCATCACCATCGCGAACGCGTCGCGAAGCGAGCGCAGATGCACCTGCCCCGCCAGACGCGCGGAGTAATCGACAAATTTCTCAACAAATGCCTGCATTTTCGGCGTTATGGTTGTTTGCGTCATCATTCAGCCTCTTCTCGTCGCCCGCCCCGCTCGCGCTACAGCGTCTCGCCGTTGCTGGCGATCGCCTGCTTCAGCCAGCCGTAGCTCTTTTTGGGAACACGTTTAAGATCTTTCAGATCATGGTTTTCACGATTGACGTAAACCACGCCGTAGCGCTTACGCATATCGCCCTGCGAACTGAGAATGTCGATAAGCCCCCAGCCGAGATAGCCCATGACCTGCGCGCCGTCCTCCGTTATCGCCGCTTTCATCGCGTTGATATGATCCCGGTGATACGCGATGCGGTAGTCGTCCTCAATCGGGTGAACGCCATCCCACTGCTCAATAACGCCGATGCCGTTTTCAATCGGAAAGACCGGCAGCCGCCAGTCGTTGTAATAGCGGGTAATCAGGGTGCGAAAACCGAGCGGATCGATCTGCCAGTTCCATTCGGTGGCCTTCAGCCACGGGTTGGGTTTATCGCCATACCGCAGCCAGTCGTTCACCGGCGCGTCATCAGGAATGGCGTCGCTGTCGAGCGTTTTGCTGGCGTAGTAGCTAAAGGCCATAAAGTCGTTTTTCATCTGTGCGAGTTGCACCAGATCGCCTGCCCGGAAGATATCGTCGAACCCTTCGCGCGCCACTACCGCCATTACCGACGGGCTGTAGCCCTGGCCTGCGAAAGCGCGCAGCAGATTCTGGTTCAGGAATTCGTCATACTGCTGGGCGCAAAAAATATCGCGCGGCTTGCAAGTGGCCGGATAGATAAGCTGATGCGCCAGCATGCCGCCCATCAGCGCGCCGGGGAATTGCTGATGCAGGTAGTGCGTCAACTGACAGTGCGCCATCATCACGTGATGCTGGATTTGATACAGCTCGCGCAGCGTTTTATCGCCCTGCAAATAGCCGCTTACCCGGAACGCTTCCGGCATGTGATAGATGTTTTGCTCGTTAAACGTCAGCCAGTATTTCACCCGACCGCCGAAGCAGTCGATCATCTTCTGCCCGTAGCGTACAAAAGCGTCCATCACGCGCCGGTCCATAAAGCCGTTATATTTCTGCGCCAGCGCCAGCGGCATATCGAAGTGATACAGGCAGATCATCGGCGCGATGCCGCGGGCGAGAAGGCCGTCGATAAAGCGTTCATAAAAGGCGATGCCTTGCGGGTTAAACTCCCCGTCGCCCTCCGGGCAGACGCGGCTCCAGGCTATCTGGAAGCGGTAGCAGTTCATGCCCAGATCGGCCATCAGGTCGAAATCCTCTTCATAGCGGTGATAGCTGTCGGTCGCCACTTTCCAGTCTGAGGCAAATTCGCTCGCCTCGCGTATGTCATACACCGACGGGCCTTTGCCGTCTTCATTCCAGGCGCCTTCCGTCTGCATGCTGGAAACCGAATTACCCCACAGAAAACCGTCCGGCAGCGTGTGAGTCATCATTTTTCTCCTGTCGCTTTCATGTAAAGTCATAGTTTTAATATGACTAGTCATATAACTAACCGCCGTTCGGTGCCAACGCGCAGGTGATTAATTTGCGAACAATCTCGTAAAAAAAAACCGTCGGGAATGGCGATGAAAAAAAATGTGCGTCAGCGCACGGCAGAAAAAAGCGGTGAGTTTTCACTCACCGCTTTGCGAAGGAGAAACAGGGAAAATCGCAGGTTCAGCCGCGCGGCGCGGGGCCAAAGACGTCGTAATCCGGCAGGCGAACGTTCTGATACGGCTCCCAGCCGCCGCCCAGGGCTTTGTAGAGCGCCACGAGATCCAGGCTGCTCTGCACCCGCGCCTGCGCGCGCTGCTGCTCGGCCTGCGCTAGCTGGCGCTGGGCGTCGAGAACTTCAATGAACGTGGCGATGCCTTTGCGATAGCTGTCGCTCGCCAGTTCGAACGAGGTTTGCAGCGCGTCCAGGGTTTTCTCAAGCCCCGCCTCGCGCTGTTGGTCGGTGCGGTAGCTTACCAGCGCATTTTCCACGTCGCTTAACGCCGTCAGCACCGTCTGGCGATACTGTAAGGCCGCCGCGCCCTGCTCCGCGCGGGTCAGTTTCACGCTGGAGACCAGCCGCCCGCCCTGGAAAATGGGAATCGACACTTGCGGGCCGAAGCTGTAAAAGTGGCTGCTCCAGTCGGTCAGGTAGTTGGTTTCGCTGTTACGCATCCCAAACTGACCGGAGAGCGACAGGCTCGGAAAGAGCTGCGCCACCGACACGCCGATTTGGGCGGTGGCGGCATGGAGCCGCGCCTCGGCTTCGCGCACATCAGGGCGACGGCGCGCCAGCGTCGACGGAATGCCTACCGGCACGATTTCAGGCAACGCCGGTAGCGGCTGCGCGGCCTGCAATTCGGCGTCGAGCGCGCCCGGCGGCTTGCCAAGCAGCACCGCCAGCCCGTTCATCGCCTGACGCTCCTGCGCCTGATACTGCGGCAGCTGCGCCTGGAGCGTGCCGAGCTGGGCGCGGGCGTTTTCCACATCCAGCTGCGGCGACAACCCGCTTTGCTGGCGGCTTTCGGTCAGCTCCAGCGTCTGCTGCGCCGAGGCTATTTGTTGATTCATAGTAGCGAGAATGCTCTGCGCGCCGCGCAGTTGCAGCCAGGCGCGCGCCACTTCGGCTTCGAGCGAGACCAGCGCGTCGTTGCGCTGCTCAATCGCCGCTTTTTGCTGCGCGTCTGCGGCCTCTACCTGACGGCGCACTTTGCCCCACAGATCGATTTCCCACTGCGCGTCAAAGCTGCCCTGGTACAGATTAATGGGCTGCGTCAGCGGCCCGAGCGCCGAACTGATTTGCGGATCGACATTATTGAGCTGCCCATAGACATCATGCGATTTCAGCTCGCCTTCCAGCCCAAGCTGCTGGCGCGTGGCGCGCAGGTTGCCGTTGACCGCCGGGAAAAAAGCGCCGCCCGCCTGATTTATCTGCTCGCGGGCGCCCGCGATACGCAGCACGGTTTGCTGTAGCGATAAGTTACCGGCGATGGCGCGTTCAATCAGGCTGTCGAGCTGCGGCGATTTAAAGGTGCGCCACCAGCGCGGATCCGGCGCGGTGTTGCGCGCCTTAGATGCCACATCCGGCGCGTTCTGCCGGGCCGTTTCGCCAAAGGCGCCCGGCGTGACGGGCGAAGGCGGCTGGTAATCGGGGCCGACCGCGCAGCCGGCCAGCAGCAGCGCGAGCGCCGTCAGTGATAAGGGGAAGGTCACTCTCCCGGACATATTAATGTGCTCCTGCGGAGCCTTCGCTCTTGATGGGCGAAAGCAATAAACAAAACGGAATCAACAGGATTGCCACCACGCTCAGCATCGTGAATACGTCGACATACGCGAGGATGCGCGACTGGGCAATCATGGTTTTATAAAGCTGCCCGGTGGCGATGCTGGTCGGGTCGCCAAGCTGCGCGGTGAAATTGCGCACCGCCTCGGCGCCGCTGCGTATCGCCTGCTGGAACTGTTCGTCAAAAGGCGTCATGTGCGCGCTCAGATGGGCGCTCTGCACCTGCGCACGCTCGGTAATCGCGGCGGTGGAGAGTGAAATTCCTATCGAGCCCGCGACGTTGCGGAACATCGTAAACAGCGCCGCCGCGTCGGCGTTCAGCCGCTGCGGAATGGTGACGAACGCAATCGTAGTAAGCGGCACAAATAAGAAGCCAAGCCCGACAGACTGCGCGCTGCGCATCAGCACCAGCGTTTCGAAATCGACGTTCGGCACCAGATTGCGCGACCAGAAAAATGACACGCCAAGACAGAGAAAGCCGAACGCGATGATCCAGCGGGTCTGCACCAGCGGCATCAGCTTCAGCACAATCGGAATGGTAAAGACGATAAGCACCGCGCCGGGCGAAAGTATCAGCCCCGACCAGGTGGCGGTATAGCCGAGATCCTGCTGCGCGAGCTGAGGGATAACCACCGAGCTGCCGTAGAGGATCAATGCCATGCCCGCCATCAGCACGCTGGAGACGGCGAAGTTTTTATCCCGCACGCAATGCAGATCCACCACCGGACGGCGGGTATAGATAAGCCAGTAAATCGCGCCGACAATCCCGATAAGCGTCAGCACCGCGAAGGTGCGGATAAAATCGGACGCAAACCAGTCTTCGTCTTCACCGCGATCGAGCATCACCTGAAGGCAGCCGAGCCCCAGCGCGATAAGCCCGATGCCCGTCCAGTCCACCGGGATTTTCTCCTCGGACTTTTTCTCCCACGGCGGATCTTCCAGCAACTGATACACCGCCAGCACGCAGACGATGCCGACCGGAATATTGATAAAAAAGACCCAGCGCCAGGAGTAGTTATCGGTTATCCAGCCGCCAAGCGTCGGGCCGAGCACCGGGGCGACGATAATCGCAATGGAAGAAAGCCCGAACGCCTTGCCGCGATCTTCCGGCTTAAAGTAATCCAGCAGCACCGACTGCTGGGTCGGCTGGAGGCCGCCGCCGAAAAAGCCCTGCAAAATACGAAACAGAATAATTTGCCAGAGTTCGGTGGCGATGCCGCACAGGAACGAGCAGACGGTAAACATCACGATGCAAATAAGGAAAAACTGTTTGCGCCCGAACAGCCGGCTGAAGAACGCCGACAGCGGCAGCACGATGCCGTTCGCCACCAGATACGAGGTCAGGACCCACGTGGATTCGGAATAGCTCGACGACAGCGACCCGGCGATGTGGGGCAGCGCCACGTTGACGATGGTGGTGTCCAGGATCTCCATAAACACCGCGATCGTCACAACTATCGCGACGGACCAGGGGTTGCTGGCCGGGCGCCAGCCGCTGTGGGCCTGCTCGCTCATTCCACCGTCACCTCAGGCTCGACGGACAGCCCCAGCGGCAGCGGCTGGTTCCAGTTCTCAAGGCCTTTGTCGATAACGATTTTCACCGGCACGCGCTGGACGATTTTCACAAAGTTGCCGGTGGCGTTTTCCGCCGGGAACGCCGAGAAGCGCGAGCCGCTGCCCTGCTGAATGCTCTCAACATGGCCCTGAAGTTCGAGATCGGGAAACGCGTCCACCGAGATTTCAACGTTATCGCCAGGGCGCATCCGCTCAAGCTGCGACTCTTTAAAGTTCGCCACCACCCAGATGTCAGGCGACACGATCGAAAAGAGCGCGCTGCCTGCCTGCACCAGCGTACCGTTCTGCACGTTACGCTTAGTGACGTAGCCATCGAACGGCGCGCGCACTTCGGTATAAGAGAGATTCAGCTCGGCCGTTTGCAGCTGCGCGCGGGCCTGCGCCACCTGGCTCTGGCGGGCTTCCACGTTGGTTTCCTGCTGACGGATTTGCAGTTGCACCTGTTCGGCGACGTCCAGTTGCGCCTGCGCGTTGGCAAGCCCCGCTTCGGCGCTGCGCAACTGCGCGCTGGCGGCGTCGATGTTTTGTTTTGAGGTGGCGCGAGGGTCAACGCCGCGCTGGCGCTGATATTCGGCGCGGGCGTTGGCAAGCTCCGCCTGCGCGCGCAGCACCTGAGCTTTCGCCTGGTCACGCTGGGCCGGATACTGCACTTTAGCGAGCGCCAGTTGCGCCTGCGCCTGGTGCAGTTGCGACTCGGCAAGCGAAAGCTGCGCCTGGGCCTGATCGCGCTGCGCGGTGGCGTCGCGCGGGTCGATGACGACCAGCAGATCGCCTTTTTTCACCCGCTGGTTATCTTTGACGCGCAGCTCAGTGACATAACCCGCCACTTTCGGGGCGACGGTCACGGCGTCGCCATCGATAAAGGCGTCGTCGGTGGTTTCAAGGTTGCGGGTCATAAACCACCAGATGATGGCCCCGATAACCATAATGATGACAACGATGCCGAGGATAATCAGCGGCTTTTTGCCAGGGCGCTTGCGGGTTTCTCCCTCGCCTTTCCTGCTGCCCTTGCCGTTATCCTCGTTTTTGCTGTTATCGTCTTGTGGGTCCTGACGTTTCTCTTCGTCAGCGTTGTTATTGTGATTTTCCGCCATAGTTCAGCAACAGTCCTGTAAGTTAACACCATCACAAAATACCGTTTACTAAACTTAGGAGCAGTCTATACATTTGCCAGGAAAAACTGACAAATTAGCATTATCTGAGAAAGAGCCCCCAGAGCAGCGCATAACCCACCAGCGCCGACCAGACGAGCAGCGGCAGCGAGTAGAGATGAAAGCGCCACCAGATGCGGCGGTCGGCCGCCATACGCAGCGCAATCAGGTTCGCCAGCGAGCCGGGCAGCAGCCCAAATCCGCCGATATTGACCGCCCAGGCGAGCAGCGTCGTCGGCGGTACGTAATTAAGCAGCAAAATGGTGGACGGCACATTGCTGATAAACTGCGACAGGCCGATGCCCAGCGCGTACAGCCCCGCGGGCGGCAACTGCGAAACATGATGCAGGCTGGCGGTCAGCGCAGGCAGTTGAGTCAGCAGATGCACATCGATAAACATCGCCACGAAGACCAGCAGCAGGCTCCAGTCAATGCTGATAAGCACCCGGCGCGCCACCAGCAGGAACCCGGCCGCCACCAGCGCCAGCCCCCACAGCGCGACATTTAGCTCCAGCGCGGTTAAGAACACGACATAAAACGCAAGGCAGCTCCAGACCAGACGCGGCTGCCAGTCGTGCTGTTTATCGTGCGACTGATAATGCAGCGCCTTCGCCGGGAAGCAAAACCAGCAGAGCAGCAGCAGGCTTAGCATCAGCGCCAGCGCGAGGGGCGCCATATGCAAAATAAACGTCCCGAACGCGAGGCCGGAGCGGCCCCATAACAGAATATTTTGCGGGTTGCCGATGGGCGTCAGCAGCGAACCGGCATTCACCGCCAGCGCTTCAAAAATAATGAGGCGATTAACCGGAATGGCGCACAGCTTTTTCAGCGTCAGCGTCAGCGGCACCACGATAAACAGCGCCACGTCGTTAGTTAAAAAGGTGGAGAGGAGCGCGGCCGCGCAGACCAGAAAGAGCGCGAGGCTGCGCTCCGTCGAAAAGCGCCGCACCAGACGGCGGCCCAGAACGTCAAAATAACCGCTGAGCTCAACACCTTTGGTCAGCATCATCAGCCCCGCAAGGGTAATAATGGTGCGCCAGTCCACCGCCTGCGGCCACGCCCGCGGCGCGAAAGGCACAAAAAAGCACAGTATCGCGCCGGTTATCAGTAAAAGCTGGAAAAACCTGTCGTGCAGAAAAGGACGCGCGAGGCGACGTAACATGATTATTCGAATCCGTTTTGCTGACTGAAACGGCGAAAGACCTCAAGCGTCTCTTCGCTGACATGGTGTTCCATCCCTTCGGCGTCGCGGCGCGCGGTATCCGGATTCACGCCCAGCGCCAGCAGGAAATTTTCAACGATCTGATGCCGCTCGCGGCTCTGCTGCGCCAGCGTTTCGCCTTCCGGCGTCAGAAACACGCCGCGCCACGGGATCTGCTCAATCAGCCCCACCGACGCGAGACGCTTAAGCATTTTCGCAACGGTCGGCTGCGATACGCCAAGACGCGCCGCCATATCGACCTGTCGCGCTTCGCCCACTTCGCGAATGAGATCGGAAATCAGCTCCACGTAATCGTCGATAAGCTCGCGGCGGTGGGCTTCACGCACCTGGCGAAACCCCTCAACATGTTCTTCGACATTGACCAGCTGCGTCACTTTCATGCTGCTCTGCTTACCTGCCCGACGGCTCATTAATACTTCCTCATTACAGTGGCGCGATACGGTTAACGCTGTCTGCGGGCCATTGTAAACCACAGCTGTGCCAGTACAAAAAATTAACGCGTTAGCCATAGCTATATAACATAGCCTGTGCTATATCTGTATGTAATGCGAACAGTCGAGAGGTTTTCAGGCTGTGAGACGCGGAGGTGTGTTATGAACGAATTAGTGAGGTGTCTGACCGTGTTTACTCACTCCCCTTTTCAGGTGCGGCTGCGGCTGCTGAATATGCTGTGCGATATGTTTAATCCGAAACCCCAGCCGGAGCAGGACGATAACGGGCAAAAATAAGTTGCCTCTTCCCCCCCGGCGTTTGCCATTTTTTCTTCATCTTTCTGCGTTATCCTGAGCCCTGGCGCTCCTCACGTTGGCTTTAATCTCCTCTTTTGGCGAAATTTGCAGCCTTTCTCGCAAACTAGTTGGTTTCACCCCGTTGCTATTCTTGCCGTGCGGCTCTATCTTCTTGCAGCCCTGCTCTTACGACGATACCGAATGCGGATCTCCCTCCCTTCTGGTCCAGCACTCTGGCGGGCGAATACCTTTGACGCCAGGGTTTGCGCATGGCGTTTCGTTGAATCCGTACTATGAATCTAACGCTAAAAAATACTCTTGCTGCACGCGGCATCGCTCTCGATCCGTGGATTGGCTTCTATTTTCTGCAATCGTTATTAATTAATTTCGCTCTGGGTTATGAATTCAGCCTGCTGTACGCCGTCGCGTTTTGCTGCGTCCTGCTGCTGCTGTGGAAAACCGCGCCGCGCGCGCAAAAAGGGCTTTTAGCCCTCTGCTCTCTGGTGGCCGGGCTCTATTTTCCTTTCGGGCAGACCTACGGCGCGCCGAATTTCAACACGCTGCTGGCCATGCACGCCACCAACATGGAAGAGTCGACAGAGCTGCTGACGATTTTCCCGTGGTACAGCTATGTGGTGTCGCTGTTTATTTTTACGCTCGGCATTATCGCGGTGCGCCGCACGCCGCAGGGCCCTTCCCGCTGGCAGCCGTTTGACAGCCTCTGTCTTGCGGTCAGCGTGGTGAGTTTTTTCGTCACGCCGGTGCAAAACCAACTTTATGGCGGCGTATTCGCGCTGAAAGACAGCGGCTATCCGGTGTTTCGTTTCGTCAAAGACGTGGTGGTGAATAACCACGAAGTGCTGGAAGAGCAGCAACGCATGGAGGCGCTCTCTAAAATCAAAGACTCCTGGAACGTGCTGGCGGTCGCGCCGAAGTATCACACTTATGTGGTGGTCATCGGCGAGAGCGTACGTCGCGACGCGGTAGGCGCGTTTGGCGGCCAGTGGGATAACAGCCCGTTTGCGAGCCGCGTTAACGGTTATCTGTTTACCGATTACATCGCTGCCAGCGGGTCGACGCAGAAATCCCTGGGGCTGACGCTCAACCGCGTCGTCGATAATAAACCGCAGTATCAGGATAACTTCGTCACGCTCGCCAACCGCGCGGGTTTCCAGACCTGGTGGTTCTCCAATCAGGGACAGATTGGCGAATATGACACCGCTATCGCCAGCATCGCGAAGCGCGCCGATGAAGTGCAGTTTTTAAAAAGCGGCGATTTCGAGGCGGATAAAAACACGCGCGATGAAGCGCTGCTGAAGATGACGGCTCAGGTGCTGGCGACCCAGCGCCCACAGCCGCAGCTTATCGTGCTGCATCTGATGGGCTCGCACCCGCAGGCCTGCGACCGTACCCAGGGCAAATATGCGGAGTTTGTGCAGTCGAAAGAGACCTCCTGCTATCTCTACAGCATTCGCCAGACCGACGACCTCTTAAGCCAGCTTTACCAGCAGTTGCAAAACAGCGGGCAGAGCTTCTCGATGGTCTATTTTTCTGACCACGGCCTGGCCTTTAAAGAGCGCGGCAAAGCGGTGCAGTACCTGGCGCATGACGATAAATTCCAGCAAAATTTCCAGGTGCCGTTTATGGTGCTCTCAAGCGACGATAAAGCGCACCGGATTATCAAAGCACGGCGATCGGCCAATGATTTCCTGAGCTTTTTTGCGCAGTGGACGGGAATCAAAGTGAAAGAGATAGCGCCGAAATATAAATTTATTTCCGGGCAAAAGGCGGGGCCGGTCTTTGTGACTAACTTTAAACTCAACAAGGTGAGCTATGATCACCTCGGCACGGATCTGTTTGACGCGCGATCTCGTTAACGTAACCTGACGCGATGCGCAGATAAAAAAAATCCGCCCGTGGGCGGATTTTTTTATCACCGAAGTGATTAGAAGCGGTAACCTACGCCTGCGATCCAGGTGCCGATGTCGGTGTTACGCACACGGCTCTGCTCGTAGGAGAAGTCCAGAGCGACGTCCTGAACCGGGTTGAACTGCAGGCCTGCGCCGTAGGAGAAGCCGTAGTCGCTGGTGTCTGCTTTATCAACGCCGTTGGTAGCCTGTGCTTTGTCGTAACCCACACCCACTACGCCGTAGATGCTTGCCCAGTCGTTCAGACGGTAAGCCGGACCAGCAGTGATGCCGTAGTACTGGTTTTTGCCATATACGCCATCTTCAGTGCGATCTTTTTCGGTGTAGGTGAAGGAACCGATCACGCCCAGCGGGTTGGTGTCGTCGAACTCATAACGGTATTTCAGGTTGAAACCGTTCATTTTGTTCATTACGCCCTGCGCGTCGCTCTGTGCATAACCACCGGTAACGGTAGCGGTGCCAGCAACAGCAGAACCTGCGGAAACGGCCAGAACACAAGCCAGTGCTGAAAGACATGCAATTTTTTTCATAACCACCTCAAATGTGCTTCAAGTAAGTCCTAAGATTTAAATATATCAAAACCCAGCAGGAAACTCTTTGTTGTTCGCGTTGTCTAATGCGCTCTTTCCTGTAACAGAACGTTTCCGCCCGCGTCTATCCTGCTCAAAACGCTGGATTTTACCGGGCGGCCGTCATTATCGTCTCAGGCCAGGTCATACCGCATCCGGATTATTCCTAAACGCGATTGCGCATTTTTTGCGCTAACGCGAGTATGATAACGGTTAATCCCGGCGCGTTTATCAATGATTGCTCAACCACAATGCAGTTAAATACAGTAAGCTATCGCGTTTACTTATCTTTAACTTTTGCAGGTGCGCAGGATGCCGACGTTACCCCATAAGACCCCCATCTGGCTGCCCGTTGTGGTGCTCATCGTTGCGATGGCGTCGATTCAGAGCGGCGCTTCGCTTGCCAAATCCTTGTTCCCGCTGGTGGGCGCGCCCGGCGTCACCGCGCTGCGTCTGGCGCTCGGCACGCTGATTCTGGCCGTGGTGTTTAAACCCTGGCGACTGCGCTTTACCCGCAGTCAGCGGATGCCGTTGCTGGTGTATGGGCTGGCGCTGGGCGCGATGAACTACCTGTTTTATCTCTCCATTCGCACCGTGCCGCTGGGCATCGCCGTCGCGCTGGAGTTTACCGGCCCGCTGGCGGTGGCGCTGTTCGGCTCGCGCCGTCCGGTAGATTTTCTCTGGGTCGCGCTGGCGGTGCTTGGCCTGTGGTTTTTGCTGCCGCTGGGCCAGGACGTGACGCATGTCGATCCGCTCGGGGCCGCCTGCGCGTTAGGCGCGGGCGTTTGCTGGGCGATTTACATTATTGCCGGGCAAAAGGCCGGCGCGGAGCACGGCCCGGCTACCGTGGCCATCGGGTCGCTGATTGCGGCAGTGGTGTTTGTGCCCATTGGCGCGGTGGCGGCAGGCGAAGCGCTCTGGCACTGGTCAGTGTTGCCCGTCGGGCTTGGGATCGCCATCCTTTCTACCGCGCTCCCCTACTCACTGGAGATGACGGCGCTCACGCGTCTGCCCACGCGTACATTCGGTACGCTAATGAGTATGGAGCCTGCGCTGGCGGCGTTTACCGGCATGATCTTTCTTGGCGAGACGCTGACGCTGGTGCAATGGCTGGCGCTGCTGTCGATAATTATCGCCTCGGTCGGCTCGACCCTGACGCTCAGACGTGAAACGCAGATAAAAAGCCTCGATATTGATTAAAAAGAATAACTATTTTCCGGCACGGTTTATGCTGTGTCGGAATATCCTTTTTATGACAGTTTTAAGATATTTCCGCGTTGCGACTCATTCTCTTTTAAAATATTAACGCGCGCGCTTCGCCTTTAATCCTGCGCTGCTATTGCCACTATAAAAATACTTACAAAATTAGCCAACATGTTGTTCATAAAGAAAAAATTATAGCAAGCACCCCCTCGCTATTTATCTGATAGGTACAGCCTCGCCAGCAAACTCAAAACACGGTGCTATACTTAATTCCGTAATTTCCTGGGACACAATCATCAAGAGGATATGAAATTATGGGTACCGCTAAACTGGTTAAAACGAAGGCTTCCGACCTGCTCTACACACGTAATGATGTAGCAGACGGCGACAAAAAGGCCACCATCGAGCTGCTGAACCGCCAGGTGGTTAATTTCATTGACTTGTCGCTGATTACCAAACAGGCACACTGGAACATGCGCGGCGCGAACTTCATTGGCGTGCATGAAATGCTGGACGGCTTCCGTACCGCGCTGACCGGTCATATGGATACCATTGCTGAACGCGCTGTGCAGCTGGGCGGCGTGGCGCTGGGCACCACACAGGTGATCAACAGCAAGACCCCGCTGAAAAGCTATCCGCTGGACATCCACAGCGTTCAGGATCACCTGAAAGAGCTGGCCGATCGTTACGCTATCGTCGCGAACGACGTCCGTAAAGCTATCAGCGAAGCGCAGGATGAAGACACGGCGGATATCTTTACCGCCGCGTCCCGCGATCTGGATAAATTCCTGTGGTTTATCGAATCGAACATCGAATAACTCGCTGACGCTTCAGACGCTTTACTTATCAGGCCCTCTCCTCCGCGGAGGGGGCTTTGCACTAAAAGGGGGCATTGACTGCCCCGCTCCCGCCGCAAACGTTATCTATTTGTAATAATCCTCTCACACAATCGTTAATGAAAGATTGTTTTATCACCGCTTTTCAGGCTAAAAAGGCGACTGGCCCGACTGTCCGCCGCAACGCACTATTTTGGTGCGCCATCGTGGTGCAGAGCTGTGGGAAAAGCGCACAAATCGTGCAAACGGACTTTTGTCTTGCCTTTCAAAACAGCGGGTTGTAAAACTGGCATGATTTTTTCATGCAGCGCTACGTTCTTATCGGGGATCGCCCCGCGGATAAATAAAGGAAATGCTATGAAGTCTGTTTTTAAAGTTTCCCTGGCAGCCCTGACTCTGGCCTTTGCGGTCTCTTCTCAGGCGGCGGATAAGCTGGTTGTAGCAACCGACACCGCGTTTGTTCCCTTCGAATTTAAACAAGGCGATAAATATGTCGGCTTCGACGTCGACCTGTGGGCCGCTATCGCTAAAGAGCTGAAGCTCGATTACACCTTAAAACCGATGGATTTCAGCGGCATTATTCCTGCGCTGCAAACCAAAAACGTCGACGTGGCGCTGGCCGGCATCACCATCACGGATGAACGTAAAAAAGCGATCGACTTCTCCGACGGTTACTACACAAGCGGCCTGCTGGTGATGGTGAAAGCGAATAACAACGACGTGAAAAGCGTGAAAGATCTCGACGGTAAAGTCCTGGCAGTGAAGAGCGGCACCGGTTCCGTGGACTATGCAAAAGCCAACATCAAAACCAAAGATCTGCGCCAGTTCCCGAACATCGACAACGCGTACATGGAGCTTGGCACTAACCGTGCTGATGCCGTGCTGCACGATACCCCAAACATTCTCTACTTCATCAAAACCGCAGGCAACGGCCAGTTCAAAGCGGTAGGCGAGTCTCTGGCGGGCCAGCAGTATGGTATCGCGTTCCCGAAAGGCAGCGATGACCTGCGTAATAAAGTGAATGGCGCGCTGAAAAACCTGAAAGAGAACGGCACTTACAACGAAATCTACAAAAAATGGTTCGGCACTGAGCCAAAATAATTATTTTTATTGCGTCTCACCCTTCTCAGGGGCGACCTTTCGCCCCTGTTATTTTTGAACCACGGTAACAGTAACAGGAACACATTATGGAGTTTGACTGGAGCGTCATCTGGCCCGCTATTCCCATTCTGCTGGACGGCGCCAAAATGACTCTGTGGATTTCGATCCTTGGCCTGGCGGGCGGTATCGTCATCGGTCTGCTGGCAGGCCTCGCCCGTAGCTACGGCGGCTGGATCGCAAACCACATCGCCCTTGTTTTCATCGAAATCATCCGCGGAACGCCGATTGTCGTTCAGGTGATGTATATCTACTTCGCCCTGCCGATGGCCTTCCCGGATATCCGCATCGATACCTTCACCGCCGCCGTGATCACTATCATGATCAACTCAGGGGCTTACATTGCGGAAATCACCCGTGGGTCGGTGCTGTCAATCCATAAAGGCTTTAGCGAAGCGGGGCTGGCGCTCGGCCTGTCGCGTCGCGAAACGATTCGCCACGTAATCATGCCGCTGGCGCTGCGTCGCATGCTGCCGGCGCTCGGTAACCAGCTGATCATCAGTATCAAGGATACCTCGCTGTTCATCGTCATCGGCGCCGCCGAGCTGACACGCAGCGGCCAGGAAATCATCGCCGGCAACTTCCGCGCGCTGGAAATCTGGACCGCCGTCGGGGTTATCTATCTGATAATCACCCAGGTTCTGAACATCGTGCTCCGTATTCTTGAAAGAAGGATGAAAATCCTGTGATCGAATTTAAAAACGTCTCCAAGCATTTTGGCCCGACCCAGGTGCTGCATAACATTGACCTGAACGTGAAGCAGGGCGAAGTCGTAGTGATTATCGGGCCGTCCGGCTCCGGGAAATCCACCCTGCTGCGCTGCATCAATAAGCTGGAAGAGATCACCAGCGGCGATTTGATCGTCGACGGGCTGAAGGTCAACGACCCGAAAGTGGACGAGCGCCTGATTCGTCAGGAAGCTGGCATGGTGTTCCAGCAGTTCTATCTGTTCCCGCACCTGACGGCGCTGGAAAACGTGATGTTCGGCCCGACCCGCGTGCGCGGCGCCAGCAAGGACGAAGCAGAAACGCTGGCGAAATCTCTGCTGGCGAAAGTGGGGCTCGCCGAGCGCGCGCACCACTATCCGTCCGAGCTCTCCGGCGGTCAGCAGCAGCGCGTGGCGATTGCCCGCGCGCTGGCGGTGAAGCCGAAAATGATGTTGTTCGATGAGCCGACTTCCGCGCTCGACCCGGAACTGCGTCACGAGGTGCTGAAAGTCATGCAGGATCTGGCTGAGGAAGGCATGACGATGGTGATCGTGACCCACGAAATCGGCTTTGCCGAAAAAGTGGCGTCGCGCCTGATCTTTATTGATAAAGGCCGCATCGCCGAGGACGGGAATCCGCAGGATCTCATCAAAAACCCGCCAAGCCCGCGCTTGCAGGAGTTTCTGCAGCACGTGTCGTAAGGTTTGCGCTTTCATGGACCCTCTCCCCGGAGAGGGTTTTTTTATGGGCGTCCGGCAGGTGTGCCGCCGTTAAGGCGGGTGCGCTGCGCTTACCCGCCCTACAGATATCGGCATTACGTTTTTTGTCGGGTGGGTAAGCGTGAGCGCACCCACTTTCATCGTCAGGCCCTGTATCCAACCGTTACATTAAAGCCACTGCGGAATACTCCTCTTTTCCGGGCTTCGCTTATCCCGGCACTATACTTACCTCTTTGTGTCACTTTCTCAGCCGGAGGAGAGCGTGCCGTGGATTTTGCTGCTGCTTGTCAGCCTGTTTAGCGTCTCAGCCAATGCCGTCAGCCTGCCCGCCGCGGCCGTGGCGGCTTCAACCACCCAGAAAAGCGAGACGCCGCCCGCTGAGCCCGACGCCGATAAAAAGAAAGCCGCTTACGCGGCGCTGGCGGACGTGCTGGAAAACGAGGCCTCCCGCAAAGCGCTGATTGAGCAGTTGCGCCAGGCGGCGGCCACACCCGCAGACCAGCCCACGCCCGTCATCAAACCGCCGGTCAATAATGAAGAAGATAAAACGGTGCTGGAGAACGTCACCGAAGTTACCCGCCACTACGGCGGCGAGCTCGCCGGACGCTTCGCGCAGCTGCACCGCAATATCACCAACGCGCCGCACAAGGTGTTCAACGAGAAAACCTTTTTCAACGCGCTGACCCATTTCAGTCTGCTCGCGGTCTCGGTCTTTCTTTTTTACTTCGCGGTTCGCGCCTGCGCTATTCCGCTGTACCGCAAAATGGGCCAGTGGGGGCGGCGCAAAAACATCAACCGGGCGAGCTGGGTTCAGCTGCCGCTGATGATTATCCTCGCGTTTATCATCGATCTCGCGCTGCTGGCGCTGACGCTGTTCGTGGGCCAGCTCGCCATTGAGATGATGAACGCTGGCAGCCGCACCATCGCCCGCCAGCAGGGTTTGTTCCTCAACGCTTTCGCGCTGATTGAATTCTTTAAGGCGATCCTGCGCCTTATTTTCTGCCCGCGCTTTCCGTCGCTGCGCCCGTTTGTTATCAGTGATGCGAGCGCACGCTACTGGCACCTGCGCTTAAGCGGGCTCAGCAGCCTGATTGGCTACGGCCTGCTGGTGGCGGTGCCGATTATCTCAGCCCAGGTCAACGTGCAAATCGGCGCGCTGGCGAATGTCATTATCATGCTGACCATGACCGCCTGGGCGCTTTATCTTATCTTCCACAATAAGCGCGCCATCACCGCCGGGCTGACGCGCCTGGCGGACCGTTCGCTTGCCTTCTTCAGCCTGTTTATCCGCGCGTTCGCGCTGGTCTGGCACTGGCTGGCCAGCGCCTATTTCATCGTGCTCTTTTTCTTTTCGCTTTTCGATCCGGGCAACAGCCTGAAAACGATGATGGGCGCCTCGCTGAAAACCCTCGTCATTGTCAGCGTCGCGGCGTTTATCTGCGGCGTATTCACCCGCTGGCTCAGCAAAACCATCACGCTCTCGCCGCCAGTGCAGCGCAACTACCCGGAGCTGCAAAAACGCCTCAACGGCTGGCTGTCGGTCTCGCTGAAGCTTGCGCGCTTTTTCACCGTCTGCGTGACGGTGATGCTGCTGCTCAACGCCTGGGGGCTGTTTGACTTCTGGACGTGGCTTACCGTGGGCGCCGGCGAAAAAGCCGTCGATATTTTAATCCGCATCTCGCTGATTGTGTTCTTCTCCGCCGTCGGCTGGACGCTGCTGGCGAGCCTCATTGAGAGCCGCCTCGCCTCTGATATTCACGGCCGCCCGATGCCCAGCGCGCGCACCCGCACGCTGCTGACGCTGTTTCGCAACGCGCTGGCGGTGGTCATCAGCACCATTACCATCATGATTGTGCTCTCGGAGATTGGCGTGAATATCGCGCCGCTGCTGGCCGGCGCGGGCGCGCTGGGCCTGGCGGTGTCGTTCGGCTCCCAGACGCTGGTGAAAGATATTATTACCGGCATCTTTATTCAGTTTGAAAATGGCATGAATACCGGCGATCTCGTCACGATTGGGCCGTTAACGGGCACGGTGGAGCGCATGTCGATCCGCTCGGTGGGCGTGCGTCAGGATACCGGCGCGTACCACATCATTCCGTGGTCATCGATCACCACCTTCGCGAACTTCGTGCGCGGCATCGGCTCGTTTGTCGCGAACTATGATGTGGACAGGTTTGAAGATACCGATAAAGCCAATCGCGCCCTGCGTGCCGCGGTGGACGAACTGATGGAGCAGGAAGATATCCGCATGCTGGTGATAGGCGAGCCGAATGTGGTGGGCATCGTGGGGCTGACCAACACCGCGTTTACGATCCGCGTGACCTTCACCACCCAGCCGCTCAAGCAGTGGACGGTGCGTTTCGCACTCGACGGGATGGTGAAAAAGCACTTCGATCTGGCAGGCATTCGCCCGCCAGTGCAGACAGTACAGGTCATGCAGCCGATGCCGGATGCCGCGGCGGCCGCCGAAGCACAAGCCGCGGCATCCGGCGCGCTGCCGCCTGCCAACCCGACGGTATGATTACCGCAGGCGGTTCTGAGCCCAGCGTTCGCGCTGGGCCGTATCGAGAAAACTCCAGGCGATAAAGCGGCTCTGCTTCTGCCCCTGGGCCATCTCTTTTTTAACAACCTTCACCGCGCCCGCCTGTTCCAGCGCGCGGTAGAGCAGCGGCAGGTTATCGCCTTTCGATACCAGCGTGGTAAACCACAGCACCTGGCGGGCGAACGGCTTGCTCTCGGCTATCATCTGCGTGATAAACCCGACCTCGCCGCCTTCGCACCACAGCTCCTGCTGCTGGCCGCCGAAATTAAGCCCGCTATCAGCCGCAAGCCCCAGATTGCGGCGCTTGCGCGCGTTCCCCGCCTCTGCCGCGTCGGCGGAGTCATGGAACGGTGGGTTGCACAGCGTGGCGTCATAACTCTCATTCTTGTGAATGATGCCGTTGAAAATCGCGCCGGGGGTTTTCTGGCGACGCAGACGGATCGCGCGGTTAAGCCCTGGATTGGCGTCAACGATGGCGCTCGCGCTGCGGATCGCCTCATCGCTGGTGTCGGTGCCGGTAAAACGCCAGCCATACTCATGCTGGCCGATCAGCGGATAAATGCAGTTGGCGCCGACGCCGATATCCAGCACGCTCGCCTGCGCGGCCAGCGCGCCGCCGTTGCTTTCGGCAAGCAGATCGGCGAGATGGTGAATATAATCCGCACGCCCCGGTACCGGCGGGCAGAGGAACCCCTCAGGAATATCCCACTCCCGCACGCCGTAAAAGTGCGCCAGCAGCGTCTGGTTAAGGGTTTTCACCGCCTGCGGATCGGCGAAATCGACCGTCGGCTCGCCCGTGGGCGACGGACGTACAAAAGCGCCAAGCGCCGGACAACTTTGTGTCAGCGCCTCGAAATCATAGCGGCTGTGATGGCGGTTACGTGGGTGCAGGCCCGGTTTGCGGTTCATCGGCTTCCTCCTGTGTGGGCGCGTACAATACCCGCTGACCCGCCCCTGGTAAATAAGCGCGGCAAAATTTAGCGGGGCGGCTATGATAGTTTTTTTGCCCAGGGAAATGCTATGAGCTACTACTACGAACCGGCACGCGGCCACGGTTTGCCGCACGATCCGCTGAACGCCATCATCGGCCCGCGCCCGATTGGCTGGATAGCCTCGCAGGACGCCGCAGGCCATCGCAATCTCGCGCCCTACAGTTTCTTTAATTGCTTTAACTGTCGCCCGCCGATTATTGGTTTCTCCAGCAACGGCTGGAAAGACAGCGTGAAAAATATTGTCGATACCAAAGAATTCGTCTGGAATCTGGCGACGCGCTCGCTGGCGGCGGCGATGAACGAGACGTCCGCTTCTCTGCCCCACGACGAAGATGAGTTTGTGCGTGCAGGCCTGACCGCCGCGCCTTCGCGACTGGTGAGCGCGCCGCGCGTCGCCGAAAGCCCGGTGAATTTCGAGTGCCGCCTGAGCCAGTGTATTCAGCTTACCTCCGCGAGCGGCGAGCCCATCGACACCTGGCTGGTGCTGGGCGAAGTAGTGGCGGTGCACATCGCCGAAACGCTGCTCGAAGATGGCATCTACCAGACGTCGAAAGCGCAGCCCATCCTGCGCGCAGGCGGCCCGAGCGCTTACTACGGCATTGATGATGCCCAGCGCTTCGATCTCGTGCGCCCTGACGCCCGCTAACGCTTTACGCTGCCCGCTACGGCGGGCCCTTCCCGGCAGAGCGCCCCCTTTTTTGCTATAATAAGTACTGTGTTTAACCACAGAGGAGGTCTTATGGCTTCAGGTTGGGCAAATGATGGCGCGGTGCAGGATCAAATCGACAGCACCGTTGAAGACGCCGTGGCGCGCGCGCGACGCGACCTGCCGACAGGCGAAAGCCTGGCGTTTTGCGAGATGTGCGATGAGCCGATCCCCGAGGCGCGCCGCAAGGCGATCCCTGGCGTGCATCTGTGCGTCAATTGCCAGCAAAAACAGGACGAACACCGTCAGCGTTACGCCCTCTATAACCGCCGCGGCTCGAAAGACAGCCAGCTCCGCTAAGCCCTTTCGGCGCTCCACTACACGCTTTTACCGTTTCGATGTATCCATTTGTGCCCTTAAACACCGGGACGGTAAGGGCGTGTAAAGATGCGTGGGCGTAGCGGGTTATTGATAATAAATTCAGCGGCTTATATTACATTCAAATTTTTAGAATAAGGCTGTCAATTCTCTTCGGTTTTATATTCTGCTCGTGAATGTGACAATCATCACATCAACGGAACACACCGTGTTTAACAGAACAAACTGCGAGAGAATCCCTATGAAAGCCATCAAATATGCTGTAGCCGCACTGACCCTTTCCGCCTTTACCTTTGCTGCCGGTGCCGCAGAGCAGGTAAGCCCGGCGCAGGCGCAGAACCTGAACAAAATCGGCGTCGTTTCTGCTCAGGGCGCACGCACCCTTGACGAACTGAACGACACCCTGGCGGCGAAAGCGCAAGCAGCAGGCGCGAAGGCTTACAGCATTACGTCTGCCCGTACTAACGATCTGGCGAGCGGCACCGCTGTTATCTATAACTGATTGCCACGCGCCGACTGACAGATACCTTCATTACCCTTAATTGACCTTTGTTACTTTTTTTGCCCGCGGCGGATGCTGCGGGCTTTTTTTCGTCAAAACGTCTCTGCGATACGGGCCAGCGCCGACGGAATATCCTGCGCCTCGCCGCTTGCCACCAGCACGCACGCCATCTGGGTTTTGAGCGACTCCGGCACCGGCTCCAGACCGGACAAGCAGCGCTCGGTCCAGCGGGCGGTCACCTCCGGATCTTTCGCCTCCGGCAGCGCGACAGCGCTTACGTGCGCCTCGCTCTGGCGCTCCACCAGAATGCGCATGTTCTGATCTTCAATAAGCGCGATTTGCGGACAGCGCTGCGGGTTAGCGTAGACCTCGCCTTCGGTGCCGTGCATCAGCAAACCGCGTCCGCCGATATCGATAAAGAACTGCCCCACCCGACTCACATATTCCGGGTGCGAGACGCTGGACAGACGCAGCGCATCAGATTCGCCAAACGGCGTGGCGAGCTTCGCCAGCGTATGGGCGCTGTTGCGCACCCCAAGCCGCCAGCGCATACCCAGCTGTTTTTCGAGCGGCGGGCAGAGCGCGCTGACCGGGATATAAACCGGATCGCGCCCGTCCAGTTTCGCCTGCGCCTGGCCTGCGTGCAGCGTCGGCGCGATGCCCATCAGCGTAAAAATCGTCTCTGTCAGCACGCGCGTCGGATCGTCGCTAACACCATGTACGACGACCGGAAAACCGAGACGGCTCAGCAGCAGCGCCAGTAGCGGCGTCAGGTTGGCCTGCTTACGCGCGCCGTTATAGCTTGGGATGACGACAGGCATCGGCCTTGCCACCGGCGGCGTCAGGCGCAGGGTATGCTGCTGCATCGCGTCGTAAAAACCGCGCATCTCCGGCTCGCCCTCGCCTTTAATACGCAGCGCAATCAGAATGGCGCCCATCTCCAGGTCCGGCACATCGCCATCCAGCATGTGAGTATAGAGAGACCGTGCGGTATCCCGGTCCAGGTCACGCGCATGGTTTTTTCCCCGGCCAACTTCTTTAACGATCGCACGATAATCCATGTTTTCCTCCTCGCAGATACCCTTAATCATAGCCCCGATGCATCATTCTCTGCGATGCGTTACCGCTTTCCCGCCGCAGACGACGCCCCGCCTCTGCGCACAATACAAGTTAAGCGTCTGATATGACAAGCGTCTGGGGCGCTCACCGCGGTCTCATCCCCTTTATTCCGCTAGCGAACACTTCGCCATTTTCACATTGTATTTATTTACTAAATGAATCGTTAAGTGTTCATAACTGGAGCATTTGCTTAATAAGAAGCATATTTTTCATCGAAATTATTCACGTCTTAATTATTTAAGACTTTATTCTCTCCGACTCAGGATCACTGATGAAAAAGATATTGCTTACCACCACACTGGCCGCGCTGGCCTGTTCATCCCCCCTCACCTGGGCTGCATCGACCGGTGAAGGCCAGATCAACTTTACAGGCGAAATTCTTGATGCCGCCTGCGAAGTCGTTAACAGCCTGAGCAGCCCGCTGGCGGTGGATTTAGGGAAAGTCTCTAAAACCGCCTTTACTGGCGTTGGCTCCACTACCAACATCACCAGTTTTTTCCTGGAGCTAAAAAATTGCCCCGAAACGGTGACAAAAGCCTCAATTAAATTTGGCGGCAATGCAGATACCGATAACGCCAACGTTCTTGCCCTGACTGGCGGTACCGGCGCCGCCAGCGGCGTCGGCATTCAGTTAGTCGATGCTGACGGCACGCCGCTGAATCTCTACACCGCGTCAGCGGATTACGCGCTGCAGACAGGCACCGCGACCAATAACCTGGAATTCGGCGCGCGTTATATTCAAACCGGTGCGGCTGTTACGGCGGGTACCGCCAACGGCTCCTCCACGTTTACTGTGACTTATAATTGATCCCCGATGGGCTATTAGCCGCATCTGACGGCGGCTAACAGCTCTTATTTAAGAGAATTTATTATTATGCGTAAGTTAATTGCTATTTCAGTTTTACTCATGTCTGCCACTGCTGCACAGGCTGGCGTTATTGTCGGCGGTACTCGCGTAGTATATCAGAGCGATAAAAAAGAGGCTTCCGTCCCAGTTACTAATAATGATGACATTAATTATTTAATTCAGTCATGGGTAGATACTGATGCAACGGGCGCAGCTAAAGCACCGTTTATGGTGACACCTCCGCTTTTTCGTCTGGATGCGCACCAGGATAATACGCTGCGCGTAGTACGCACCGGAGGCAACCTCCCCGAAGACCGCGAGTCGCTGTACTGGTTAAATATTAAATCCATTCCTTCTGCGGCCAAAAAAGAAGGCGTTAACCGCCTGCAAATCGCCATTAAAACACGCATTAAGTTGATGTATCGCCCGGCCTCAATCAACGGTAAGCCGGAAGATGTCGCGAATATGCTGAAATGGCATACCGAAGGCAATACGCTGGTGGTTGAAAACCCGACATCCTTCTATATGAACTTTAATAACATCAGCATTAACGGAAATAATCTTAATGATATTAACTTCGCCGTACCAAAAGGTGAAAGCCGCTTTCAATTAGCTAAAGGCATGAAGCACGGCACGCTTTCATGGACCATTATTAATGACTTTGGCGCCATCAGTAAAACGTGGTCACAGAATATCTGAAACCCATTAAAACCCTCTGTTTAATTAAACGGTAATTATCATGCCACTCAGCAATGCCAGACGGAAAAATATTTTTCGCGCCCGTCATTTAGCGCTGGTGATAGCCTGTATTTATACAAGCCTGGCGCTGGCACCTGCGTGGGCAGAGGATTATTTCAACCCGGCATTACTTGATATTGATAATCCTGGTCAGGAAAAAACCGATTTAACTCTTTATGAAAAAGGACCGGGCCTCGCACCGGGGAAATATCGCGTGGATATCTACGTGAATAATAACCGTATCGATACCCGTGAAGTGACGTTTACGCTGGCTACCGCCGCCGATGGCAGCAGCGCGTTGCAGCCGTGCCTGACGGTGGACGATTTAAAAAGCTTTGGCGTGCAGACCGACCGCTTCGACGCGCTGCGCACACCTGCACAATGTGCCGATCTCTCGGTGATCCCTTCGGCCAGCGCCCGCTTCAACGTGAGCCGTCAACAGCTTCAGCTCAGCATTCCGCAAAGCGCGCTGGGTGAGGTGCCGCGCGGGTATATTCCTCCGGACGAGTTTAATGAGGGTATTAACGCGCTTTTGCTGAATTACAGTGTGAATGGCACACGTCAGAAAGCGCTAACCCCGGATACGCAAGACAGCCGCGACCTGTATGCCAACCTGCGCCCCGGTATTAACATTGGCCCGTGGCGGCTGCGCAATTACTCCACCTGGAGGCGCGCAGAAAACAGCACGGGAACGGAGCAGGACTTTTCCAGTGTCTATACCTACGCACAACGCGACGTGGTGAGCCTTAAAAGCGCCCTGACGCTGGGGCAAAGCAGTTCGCCTGCGGATGTCTTTGACAGTATTCCTTTCACTGGCGCACAGCTTGCGTCTGACGACGACATGCTGCCGGACGGGCTGCGCGGCTACGCGCCGATAGTGCGTGGCATCGCGCGCAGCAACGCGCAGGTCATTATTCGCCAGAACGGTTACGTTATCTCTCAGAACAACGTCGCCCCTGGCGCCTTTGAAATTAATGATCTTTACCCAAGCGGCAGCAGCGGCGATCTGAACGTGACGGTGAAAGAAAGCGATGGTAGCGAACAACATTTCGCGGTGCCTTACGCTTCTGTCCCTGTCCTGCAACGTGAAGGACGGCTGAAATACAGCCTTACCGGCGGACGCTATCGGTCTTATGACGATGAGGTGTTACCGACGCCCTTTATCCAGGGCGCGGCGATTTATGGTCTGCCGCATGGGTTTACGCTCTACGGCGGGATACAGGCCAGCGAGCCATATCATGCACTGGCGGTGGGCGTCGGTGAAAACCTCGGTACGTTTGGCGCGCTCTCGCTGGATATGACGCAGGCAACCTCTACGCTGGCACTGGGCGATAAGCAAACGGGCCGGTCATGGCGCGCACGCTACAGTAAGGATATTCCTCTGACGGGCGCAACGCTCTCGGTCGCGGGCTACCGCTTTAGCAGCGAAAATTATTACGGAATGCAGGAAGTGTTTGATGCGCTGCGCTCGGATAACCAGTGGGAAAACCCGCTGCGTCGCCGTCATCGCGCCGAGCTTACGCTGGAACAACCGCTTGGCGACACGCTGGGTTCCCTGAACGTCAGCCTGCTCAAAGAGAATTACTGGGACAGTCGCCAGGCGATGGCCTCGCTGAGTGTCGGTTACAGCAATAGCTGGCACGGCATCAACTACGGGCTCAACTACAGCCTGAACCGCAACACCACTGGAT
Source organism: Cronobacter turicensis (assembly GCF_041222865.1). Taxonomy (NCBI): domain Bacteria; kingdom Pseudomonadati; phylum Pseudomonadota; class Gammaproteobacteria; order Enterobacterales; family Enterobacteriaceae; genus Cronobacter; species Cronobacter turicensis. The sequence goes on from NZ_CP165997.1 coordinate 2,889,493, forward strand.
ATAACGACGATGAATCCACAAGGCAAAATGACAGCGTATTGTCACTCACGCTCTCCGTCCCGCTTGATCGCTGGTTGCCTGACACCTGGGCCAGTTACAACCAGAACCACAGCAAACAGGGCACCACTCAAAACCTTGGTCTGAGCGGAACGGCGCTCGCGGGCAATAACCTGAACTGGAATATCCAGCAGAGCCATGACAGCCAGGGCCAGGCGGACAACACTACGCTAAATGCTGATTATAAGGGCGCTTTCGGCGAACTGAGCGCCGGGTACGGCCAGGACTCCAGCCAGCGCCAGATCCACTATGGCCTCCAGGGCGGCATTATCGCTCACGCTCACGGCGTAACGCTGGGGCAGCCCATGGGGGAAACCGTCGCGCTGGTGGAAGCGCCTGGCGCCAATGGCACCGCTATCGCCAACCAGACCGGGCTTGCCACGGATGGGCGCGGCTACACCATCGTGCCTTTTGTCAGCCCCTACCGCCGAAACGCCATTGCGCTTGATACCGAAACGCTGCCTGCCGACGCTGACGTGACGCAGGCAGTACAAAGCGTGACGCCGACGCGCGGGGCAATAGTGCGCGCCCGCTTCGATACCCGAACAGGCGCTCGCGCATTGATGACCTTATTACGTGCAGACGGCCACCCGGTGCCGTTTGGCGCGACCGCCACGGATGCCGACGCCACCGACGCTTTTATCGTCGGCGAAGACGGTCAGGTGTATCTGACCGGGCTCAAGCCACAGGGCACGCTGCAGGTGAGCTGGGGGAAAAACGCCAGCCAGCATTGCGTTGCCGCCTGGCAACTGCCCTCCGTAAACGCCGCCACCCCGTTTATTACTCTCTCCGCGCAGTGTGTGTAATGCGTGATTACAGGAAATTCTTTATGCGAATCGTAAAATTGTTCAGCGTGTTGTTAGTACTGGCTGGTAGCCTCCTGTTTATGCCTCACGCGAAAGCCGCGATCTGCACGGCGCCGATGATGCCGTATACGGTATCCGTCGCGTCCATTGCCGTTTCCAGTTCATTGCCGGTCGGTTCCGCGATACCCGGCAGCGACGAAACCATCAATATTCATGGCTCCTGCCCTGATTACGCAGGCCAGGTGATTATCGGTTGTTACTACGGCAACGGGAGTGAGGTGGCGGGAATGCCGGGGGTTTACCACACGGGCGTGGAAGGCATCGGGATCACGCTGGTCAATGATAAAGGGCAGCGTATTATTGGCGGTGGTATCGGTTGCGACACGCGTAATACCCCGCTGGGCTATGTATCAAACGATAGCCAAAAGACCTTTAACTTTAACGTAACGCTGGCACTGGTAAAAACCGCCGAGACCATTGTCGCCGGTTCGCTCCAGCAGTCGCAGACCATGTTTGGGGTGGGGGTTTACAGCCAGGCGCCGGTGGGATCGCCGAACAACATCTCTTATGCAGGTAATATCACTTATAAATCCGTGACCTGTTCCGTTGATCCGAAAGAACTGAATATTGCGCTTGGCAATGTGCCTGCAACATCTTTTACGGGCCCTGGCAGTGCATCGAACTGGTATAGTTTCATCGTCAATGCCACCTGTAACGATCCTGTGGAAGTTGGCGTGAAAGTCTCAAGCGCTAACGGTTACGCCTCCACCCAACCCTCCGTCATTAAACTCACGCCAGAAGCTGGGGTAGCCAGCGGTATCGGAGTACACCTCCTGACCAACGGGCAGAATACGGATTTTGACCACTATGTCATGGTGGGCGATATCCCGGTTGCGAATGCAACGCTCAGTATTCCGTTTTCCCTTCAGTACTATCAGACCTCCAGTACCGTCACACCCGGTGTCGCCAACGCCGTCGCGACCATTACCATCGCTTACCGGTAAGGAGACAGCGCGATGAAAAAACTACTGCTGCTGATGCTTGTTATCGTGGCTGCGCAGGCTCAGGCCGATGACATTAATCTGCAGATTAACGGAACGATTACTGCGGGCTCGTGTGATGTGGATGCCGCCAGTAAAAACAAAACGGTTGAGATGGGCCAGGCGGTGGCGAGCGATTTTAGCTACGGCCCCTGGGTGCCGTTCGAGCTGAGCGTCATTAACTGCCCCGCTAACGTGACGAGTGTCGATGCCGCTTTTACCGGTCAGCTGGATACGTATGTCAGCACGGCCTATGCGAACACCGGGACCGGGCGCGGGGTGGCGCTGCAGGTCGCCGACAGTAAAAGCATGATGTACATGCTGCCTGGCGGCGATAAAGTCACCGAACCGGTAGATGCAATGACACACGGCGCCACGTTCACAATGAGGGCACGCTATGTTCGCACCTCGTCGCTTTTTGTACCTGGCACCTTTGAAAGCGCCGTGCAGGTAACGTTTACTTACCGGTAAGTGTTGCGCCGTCGGGCGGGCGCGCCCTTGCGGCCTGCAGTAGCGCGCTTCGCGGGCGCCGGTTTGATTAACGCCTCCGGCGCCTCTGGCTGTTCAATCGCGAACACCGGCAGCGCGTCCAGCAGCCGTTTGCCATAGGATTTGGTGAGCAGGCGGCGGTCATAAATGACGATTTGGCCCCAACAACTGTGGCTGCGGATAAGTCGCCCCACCTGCTGAATGAGATTGAACGAGGCCGCGGGCAGGCTTTGCACTTCAAACGGATAACGCCTGAGGCTTTTCAGCCACTCGCCCTCGGTCACCACTACCGGGCTGTCCACCGGCGGAAAGGCGATTTTATGAATGTGCACCTGGCTTAACAGCTCGCCTTTCAGATCAAGCCCCTCGGCAAACGACTGTAGCCCCACCAGCACGCTCGCCTCGCCCTGCTCCACTTTTTTACGGTGCAGCTCCACCAGCCGGTAGCGCGGCTGATCGCCCTGCACCAGCAGGCCGAGCCGCAGATCGGGCACAAAGGATAAAAAAGTCTGCATCGCGCGGTTACTGGCGAACAGCACCAGCATCCCTTTATGCTCGCCCTTTTTATATTCCGCGCGGAAATAGGCTGCCATTTCGGCGAGGTGCGCCTCTTCATGCTCCATCATCGGCTCATGGCGCAGGCGCGGGATCACGAGTTTGCCCTGCTCGAAATGGTTAAACGGCGAATCGAGCGTCACGAAGCGGTCGCCTGCTTTATCGCGCAGGCCGCTCATCTCCTGAAGCCGCGCAAAGCTGTTAAGCGAGCGCAGCGTGGCGGAGGTCACCACCACGTGCGGCACCTGCCGCCAGATGAGCTTTTCCAGCTGATCGCTGACGCGAATGCCCACGCAGTGGAAGAAAATATGCGGCTGCCCTTCGCGGGTCTCGCGCGTCACCCATTTGGAGACCGGCGCGCCGGAGGCGTGCGCCAGCGAGGCGAGCCGCCAGAGCTTGCTCTGCGCTTCAAAGTGGCCGAGCGCGCGGTTCATCTGCAACAGCACCCGGTGCAGGCGCACGATGTCGTGGCTGCCGGTCTTTTCGCTGAGATCGTTTAAGAACAGCTCCGCCAGCCCGCGCAAGTTTTCAGTGAGCTTCGCCAGCCGCTCGCAGATTTCCATCACCTCCTGCGGCAGTTCGCCCATCGGGAAGCGAAACTCGCTCTCATCACCCGGCGGCAGCAACAGCCCGACGATACGGTTCATGGTGGCGACAAGCTCATACACTTCTTCGCAATGATTATTGAGACGCTCAGGCGTGGAAAGCGGCGGCACGGTTTTTGGCCGGAACTGCTCAAGGCAGGTGGCGACCAGTTTGCTGAAGAGGTCGAGCTGCAATCGCGTCCAGGGCGCGCTGATGTCGGCGCTCATCTCCAGCGCGTCGCGGGCGACGTCCGGCAGATGGTGGCCTTCATCAAGCACCAGCAGCAGATGCTTCGGCTCCGGCAGGACCGATTCGCTCTCCAGCGCCGCCATTACCAGCGCATGGTTGGCGACCACCACTTCCGCCTCCTGAATTTCACGGCGCGCCACGAAGAACGGGCATTCCCGGTAATAGTGGCAGTTGCGGTTCAGGCAGCTCGCTTTATCGGTGCTGAGCCGCGACCAGAGGCTATCTTCAATCGCCTGGTCGGTGTGATCGCGAAGGCCGTCCCACTTGTAACTGTCGAGATCCGCTTTGAGTTTCGCGCAGCGCTGCTGCTCCTCTTTGCTGTTCGGCGTCAGCTCGTCGTCAAGAAACGCCAGCAAATCGCCCTGCGAGGCGCTGTCGGTGGAGAGCGCCGCGAGGTTGCGCGGGCAGACGTAACGCCCGCGACCGAAGGCGGCGGTAAAGCGCAGTTCAGGGATGATTTTGCGCAGCAACGGGAGATCTTTGCTGAAGATCTGATCCTGCAACGCCACGTTGGCGGTGCTTACCACCAGTGTTTTTTGCTCTTCGCGGGCGATGGCGATACCGGGGATCAGGTAAGAGAGCGTTTTACCGACGCCGGTCGGCGCCTCGATAGCCAGATGCCGCCCTTCATCGCCGCCGAGGGTTTTCGCCACTTCCGCAATCATTTGCCGCTGCGGGGCGCGGGGAATGAAGTCCGGTATCTGCTGCTGAAGCGCCTTATACCAGGCGGCGATTTGCGATTTCTGCGCGGCGGTTAATGCCATCTGAAGCCCTGAAATACTGTATAAACAGCCACTATTGTGGCACTTTTCCACCGCCAGCTGAACCTTTTTTTACCCGCGCGGCGCGGGCCGATTCGCAAGGGCGGATCACAATTTATCGTCACGCTAATCATAAATTACGGGCTATTCATTAACCGAATACCAGGCGAGATGAAAACGCTATGGATTTAGGAGGGTTAAAGGTGGGTGCGCTTACGTTTACCCACCCTACACAGAACGTGAATCGGTTTTGTAGGGCGGGTAAGCGAAGCGCGTCCGTCAACGGCGGCCCCATAAAAAAGGCGGGTACGCTTTCGCATACCCGCCTTTTCACCGGCCTTATCAGGCGCCGCTTAACACATCCGTGGATTATTCCCCGGACGCTTTACGCGGCGCGCGACGGGCGCGCGGTTTGGCGCTTGCCGGACGGTTGCCTTCGCCTGCCGGACGACGTGAACGCTCGCCTGACGGACGGTTGCCCTCGCCAGCAGGACGACGCGAACGCTCACCTGACGGACGATTGCCTTCACCATCCTGACGACGTGAACGCTCACCCGCCGGACGGTTGCCTTCGCCTGCCGGACGACGCGCGCGTTCGCCTGAGGAACGGCTACCTTCGCCATCCTGACGACGCGGCTGGCCCTGACCACGACCGCCGCCGCCGCCCTGACCACCGCGTCCGCCGCGGCCCTGGCGGCCGTTAACGATAGGCTCCGCCGGGATAGACGGATCCGGCTCGTAGCCCGCAATCGCCATGCGCGGGATCTCGCGCTGAAGCACGCGTTCGATATCGCGCAGCAGTTTATGTTCATCGACGCACACCAGCGACAGCGCCTCGCCGGTCGCAGCGGCGCGCCCGGTGCGGCCGATACGGTGAACGTAATCTTCCGGCACGTTCGGCAGCTCGTAGTTCACCACGTGCGGCAGCTCTTCGATGTCCAGACCGCGCGCGGCGATATCGGTCGCCACCAGCACGCGAATGCCGCCGGTTTTGAAGTCTGCCAGCGCGCGGGTACGAGCGCCCTGGCTCTTGTTACCGTGGATAGCCGCGGCGGTGATACCGTCTTTATTCAGCTGCTCCGCCAGGTGGTTGGCGCCGTGTTTGGTACGGGTAAACACCAGCACCTGCTGCCAGTTGCCGTCGCCAATCAGGTAAGAAAGCAGTTCCCGTTTGCGCTTTTTATCCACGAAATGCACATGCTGCGTGATCTGCTCGGAGGCCGTGTTGCGGCGCGCCACTTCCACTTCTTCCGGGTTACGCAGCAGTTTTTCCGCCAGCGTTTTGATGTCGTCGGAGAAGGTGGCGGAGAACAGCAGGTTCTGACGCTTCGGCGGCAGTTTCGCCAGTACGCGGCGGATGTCGTGAATAAAGCCCATGTCCAGCATACGGTCGGCTTCGTCCAGCACCAGCACTTCTACCTGGTCGAGTTTCACCGCGTTCTGGTGTTCCAGATCGAGCAGACGGCCAGGGGTTGCGATCAGCACGTCCACACCGCTGCGCAGTTTCATCATCTGCGGGTTAATGCTCACGCCGCCGAAGACCACCAGCGAGCGGATATCGAGATATTTGCTGTACTCGCGCACGTTCTCGCCCACCTGGGCCGCCAGTTCGCGCGTCGGGGTCAGGATCAGCGCGCGCACCGGGCGACGGCCTTGCGCGTGCGGCGCTTTCGCCGTCAGACGCTGTAACAGCGGCAGCGTGAAGCCTGCGGTTTTGCCGGTGCCGGTCTGGGCGCTGGCCATCAAATCTTTACCTGAAAGCACCACCGGAATGGCCTGGCGCTGGATCGGAGTCGGTTCGTTGTAACCCTGCTCGGCAATGGCGCGCAGGATCTCAGGGCTTAAGCCCAGTGAATCAAAAGACATAGTTATTCCTGACTCGTCCCGACCGCAAAGGGTGTAGTTTCAGGGAGTCTAATGGCCGTCTGGCCGGAGAAGGGACATAAACCACAATGTCGCAGAGGAGCGGAGTGTAACAGTTTTTGTGAGCAACCGCATAAATTCTCGCGCCTGTTTGTGAACCGCTGCTTTTTTCATCTCGACAAGCGCGCTTTTTAGTCATAAAGTTAATCAATCGATTGATTAACTTTTATGGACCGCATCGATATGTCGCTCTCCATTACGCCGCCTACCTCTCGCGGCGAGCAGGCCAAAGAGAAGCTCATCAGCGCCGCCATTAACCAGTTCGGCGAATATGGCCTGCACGCCACCACGCGGGATATCGCCGCCGCGGCCGGGCAGAATATTGCCGCCATTCCTTACTACTTTGGCTCGAAAGAAGATCTTTATATGGCCTCGGCGCAGTGGATAGCCGATTTTATCCGCGGTCATTTTCAGCCCCACGCCGACGCCGCCGAAGCGCTGCTCAGCCAGCCGGCGCCGGGCCAGGCTGCGATGCGCGCGCTGATTGATGACGCCTGCCGCCAGATGATCCAGTTGATGACCGCCGACGAGACGCTGAGCGTGAGCAAATTCATCTCCCGCGAGCAGCTCTCCCCGTCGCCGGCGTATCAACTGATTCACGATCAGGTCATCGCGCCGCTGCACCATCATTTTACCCGGCTCATCGCCCGCCTGACCGGCGCCGATCCGGACGCCACCGAAACGGTGCTGCATACCCACGCGCTGATTGGCGAAATCCTCGCATTTCGTCTCGGGCGCGAAACCATTCTGCTGCGCGCCGGCTGGCGGCAGTTTGACGACGACAAAGCCGCGCAGATCCACCGGGTGGTGACGCTGCATATCGACTGGATCCTCGCGGGTCTTTCAGGGAGCCTTCGTGATGAATAAAAAACGCGTCGCGCTGCTGGCGCTGGTGGTAGTCATTATCATCGCGGCGATTGCCGGGTGGCGCTGGTATGCCGCGCGCCACACGCCGCTGACGCTCTACGGCAACGTCGATATTCGCACGGTGAATTTAAGCTTTCGCGTCAGCGGCCGTCTGGCGTCGCTTGCCGTCGATGAAGGCGACGCGGTGCGCGCCGGACAGCCGCTCGGCGATCTCGACCCGGCGCCGCAGCAAAACGCGCTGCGCCAGGCGCAGGCGAACGTCGCCGCCGCGCGGGCGAAATACGATCTCACCGTCGCGGGTTTTCGCGATGAAGAGATAGCCCAGGCCGCCGCCGCGGTGCATCAGGCGCAGGCCGCTTATGATTACGCGCAGAATTTTTATCAGCGTCAGCAGGGCCTGTGGCGCACCAAAGTTATCTCCGCCAACGATCTGGAAAACGCCCGTTCGGCGCGGGATCAGGCGCAGGCGCAGCTGAAAGCCGCGCAGGATAAACTCAGCCAGTATCGCGCCGGCAACCGCCCGCAGGAAATCGCGCAGGCACAGGCGAATCTCGAACAGGCGCAGGCGGAGCTGGCCCAGGCGCAGCTTAACGCGGAAGACACGCGCCTGGTTTCCCCCTCTGACGGCACCATACTGACGCGCGCCGTAGAGCCCGGCTCGATACTGAACGCGGGCAGTACGGTATTCACGCTCTCGCTGACCCGCCCGGTCTGGATACGCGCTTACATTGATGAGGTGAATCTGGGCCGCGCCGTACCAGGGAGCAAGATCCTGATTTACACCGATGGCCGCCCCGACAAGCCGTACCATGGTCAAATCGGGTTCGTCTCGCCAACTGCGGAGTTCACGCCGAAAACGGTCGAAACCGAAGATCTGCGCACTGACTTGGTCTACCGCCTGCGCATTGTCGTCAACGACGCCGACGACGCGCTGCGTCAGGGGATGCCGGTCACGCTGCGTTTCCAGGATGAGGCGGCGGATGGAAACCGCTAACGACAGCATCGTGCTCGACGGGCTGGTCAAACGCTTTCCGGGCCTTGATAAACCCGCCGTCGCGCCGCTCAGCGTGACGATCCGCGCGGGCAGCGTCACGGGGCTGGTGGGGCCGGACGGCGCGGGCAAAACCACGCTGATGCGCATCCTGGCGGGGCTGATGCGCCAGGACGAAGGCCGCGTGCAGGTGCTCGGGCTTGACCCCATCGCCCAGGAGAACGCGCTGCATGCGGAGCTCGGGTATATGCCGCAGAAATTCGGCCTGTATGAAGATCTCACCGTGCAGGAGAACCTCAATCTCTACGCGGATCTGCGCAGCGTCACTGGCGCGGCGCGTCAGGAGACGTTCGCCCGGCTGCTGGAATTTACCGCGCTTGGCCCGTTCACCGGGCGGCTCGCGGGCAAACTCTCCGGCGGGATGAAGCAAAAGCTGGGGCTTGCCTGCACGCTGGTGGGCCAGCCGAAGGTGCTGCTGCTCGATGAGCCGGGCGTCGGAGTTGACCCCATTTCCCGCCGCGAGCTCTGGGAGATGGTGCATGCGCTGGCGGGCGACGGGATGTTAATTCTCTGGAGCACCTCGTATCTCGACGAAGCCGAGCAGTGCCGCGACGTGCTATTGATGAACGAAGGCGAGCTGTTGTATCAGGGCGCGCCGCAGGCGCTGACCGAGAAAATGGCGGGCCGCAGTCTGCTGCTGCGCCCCGACAATGGCGACAACCGCGCGCTGCTGCGCGAGGTGATGCAACGTCCGGACGTCGGCGACGCCACCATTCAGGGCGCGGCGGTGCGGGTGATTTTAAAAGAGGGCTCCGACGCAGACGCCCTGCGCGCCCTGCCCGGCGCCACGCTTCGGGAGACCGCGCCGCGCTTTGAAGACGCGTTTATCGATCTGGCGGGCGGCGCCGCGCTTCGCGAATCGCCGCTCGGCGCCATTCTGCATGACATTCCCGGCAGCCGTGACGATGTGGTCATCGAGGCGCGCGAACTGACCAAAACCTTCGGCGATTTTACGGCGACCGATCATGTGAATTTCACCGTACAGCGCGGGGAGATTTTCGGCCTGCTCGGGCCTAACGGCGCGGGCAAATCCACCACGTTCAAAATGATGTGCGGCCTGCTGAAGCCGAGCGACGGCCAGGCGCTGGTGCTCGGCCTCGATTTAAAAACCGACTCCGGCAAAGCGCGCCAGCGGCTCGGTTATATGGCGCAGAAATTCTCGCTGTACGGCAACCTGACCGTCGAGCAGAACTTACGGTTTTTCTCCGGCGTCTATGGCCTGCGCGGCCGGGCGCAGCAGGAGAAAATGGCGCGCATGAGCGAGGCGTTCGGACTGAAAAGCATCGCCAGTCAGCCGACGGACGCGCTACCGCTCGGTTTTAAGCAACGCCTGGCGCTGGCCTGCGCGCTAATGCACGAGCCGGATATTCTGTTTCTCGACGAGCCGACCTCTGGCGTCGACCCGCTGACCCGTCGTGAATTCTGGCGGCACATCAACAGCATGCCGGAGAAAGGCGTGACAGTGATGGTGACGACTCACTTTATGGACGAGGCGGAATATTGCGACCGTATCGGGCTGGTTTACCACGGCAAGCTTATCGCCAGCGGCACGCCGGATGATTTAAAGCGTCAGGCGGCGCGCGATGCAGAAGACGAGCCGACGATGGAAGAAGCCTTCATCCGCCTTATCGAGGCCTGGGATAAGGAGCACAGCCAATGATGAAGCTACGGCGCGTGCGCGCGTTGTGCGTAAAAGAGACGCGACAGATCTTGCGCGACCCAAGCAGCTGGCTTATCGCGGTCGCCATTCCCCTGCTGCTGCTGTTTATCTTCGGCTACGGCATTAACCTCGACTCCAGCCGCCTGCACGTCGGCGTGCTGCTGGAGCAGCGCAGCGAAGAGGCGCTCGACTTGACCCATACCATTACCGCCTCGCCGTTTATCGCGCCGACCATCAGCGACAATCGCCAGCATCTGATTTCGCTGATGCAGGCCGGGAAAATCCGCGGGCTGGTAGTCATTCCGGTGGATTTCGCCGCGCGGATGGCGCGCCCTGGCGACAGCGCGCCGATTCAGGTGATCACCGACGGCAGCGAACCGAACACCGCCAACTTCGTGCGCGGCTATATGGAAGGCATCTGGCAGCTCTGGCAGGCCGAGCGCGCGGAGGATCGCGGCGAGACGTTCGAGCCGCTGATTGATGTCCAGCTCCGCTACTGGTTTAACCCGGCGGCGATTAGCCAGCACTTTATTATTCCCGGCGCGGTGACGATCATCATGACGGTTATCGGCGCGATACTGACCTCGCTGGTGGTGGCCCGCGAATGGGAGCGCGGCACCATGGAGGCGCTGCTCTCAACCGAAGTAACGCGCGGCGAGCTGCTGCTGTGCAAGCTTATCCCCTACTATTTTCTCGGCATGCTGGCGATGCTGCTCTGTATGCTGGTATCGGTTTTTATTCTCGGCGTGCCGTATCGCGGCTCGCTGCTGGCGCTGTTTTTCATCTCCAGCCTGTTTTTACTGAGCACGCTCGGCATGGGGCTGCTTATCTCAACGCTCACCCGCAACCAGTTTAACGCCGCCCAGGTGGCGCTGAATGCGGCGTTCCTGCCTTCGGTCATGCTCTCGGGGTTTATTTTCCAGATAGACAGTATGCCCGCCGTAATTCGCGCGGTGACGTATATCATCCCGGCGCGCTATTTCGTCAGTACGCTGCAAAGCCTGTTCCTCGCGGGCACCCTGCCGGGCGTACTGCTGGTCAACGTGCTGTTTCTGCTGGCTTCCGCCGTGATGTTTATCGGGCTTACCTGGGTGAATACCCGACGCCGCCTCGATTAAGGAGACGCTATGTGGCACCGTTTATGGACGCTTATCCGCAAAGAGTTGCAGTCGCTGCTGCGCGAGCCGCAGACCCGCGCCATTTTGATCCTGCCCGTGGTGTTGCAGGTGCTGCTGTTCCCGTTCGCGGCGACGCTTGAGGTGACCAATGCCACCATCGCCATCTATAACCAGGATAACGGCGCGCACGCGGTGGAACTGACCCAGCGTTTCGCCCGCGCCAGCGCGTTCAGCCACGTGACGCTACTCAATAGCGAGCAGGCGATCCGCCCGACGATCGATGCCCAGAAAGCGCTGCTGGCCATTCACTTTCCGGCGGATTTTTCCCGCAAGCTGGTACGCGGCGAACCCGCGCCCCTGCAAATCCTGCTCGACGGGCGCAACTCCAACAGCGCGCAGATTGCCGCCAATTACCTTCAGCAGATCGTCAAAGATTATCAGCAGGAGCTGCTCGCAGGCCGCGCGAAGCCTAACAACAGCGAGCTGATTGTGCGTAACTGGTATAACCCGAACCTCGACTACAAATGGTTTGTGGTGCCCTCGCTGATAGCGATGATTACCACCATCGGGGTGATGATTGTGACGTCGCTGTCGGTGGCCCGCGAGCGCGAACAGGGCACGCTCGATCAGCTGTTAGTGTCGCCGCTCGCCACCTGGCAGATTTTCATCGGTAAAGCGGTTCCGGCGCTGATTGTCGCCACCTTTCAGGCCACGATTGTGCTGGGCATCGGCATCTGGGGATATCAGATCCCCTTTGCCGGATCGCTTACGCTGTTTTATTTCACGATGGTGATTTACGGGCTGTCGCTGGTGGGGTTCGGGCTTTTGATTTCGGCGCTCTGCTCTACCCAGCAGCAGGCGTTTATCGGGGTGTTTGTCTTTATGATGCCCGCGATTTTACTCTCGGGGTATGTCTCGCCGGTGGAGAATATGCCGGTCTGGCTGCAAAACCTGACGTGGATTAACCCGATCCGGCACTTTACCGATATAACGAAAGCGATTTATCTCAAAGACGCCAGTCTCGACATCATCTGGCGTAGCGTGTGGCCGCTGCTGGTGATTGCGGCCACGACAGGGTTAGCGGCGTATGCCATGTTTCGACGCAAAATTGGCTGAATCGCGCTTGCGCTCTTTTACCAGCAGTGAAAGCAGCGCCGGCCCTGCCAGAATTACCACGCCCGCCAGCGCCAGCAGCAGGTTATTGTGTAAAACGCGGGAGAGCAGCCAGAGCGCAATCAGCGCCGTGCCAAAATACCAGGTGGTGGTCAGCTCTTCCAGAAAGTCGCCGACCTCGCGCCAGAGGCCGTCGTGGTGGCGCTGGAACGCCAGCATCAGCACAACCGTCAGCGCATAAAACGCGCATAATACGAGGCCGACCTTCACCAGCGACCCGCTCATCCAGCCCGCCACCAGCATAACCACGACCGCCAGATGCAGCATAATCTGCCAGCAGCTGAGGCCCGTCGCCACGCGAATATATTGTTGCCACTTCATGGCCGCACTCCTGTGGGATTTTTCACTCATTCTTCAGAGTACCGCAGTTTACGGAAAATTCCGTATCCCCGCCGCTTTTTGTGACTGGGACTACACTTTAACGACATCAGGAGAATAAGAAGTGGCTGGGGAAACATGGCAGATAATACACAGCGATTTTCATTGAACGTTTTAACAATTAATACCCATAAAGGTTTCACCGCGTTTAACCGACGCTTTATTTTACCGGAACTGCGCGATGCGGTTCGCACGGTGTCGGCGGATATTGTCTGTCTCCAGGAAGTCATGGGCGCGCACGAAGTGCATCCTTTGCATGTCGAGAACTGGCCGGACACAACCCATTACGAATTTCTGGCCGACACCATGTGGAGCGATTACGCCTACGGGCGCAACGCCGTGTACCCGGAAGGCCATCACGGCAACGCCGTACTGTCGCGCTATCCGATTGAGCACTATGAAAACCGCGATGTTTCAGTGCCCGGCACCGAAAAGCGCGGCGTGCTGCACTGCCGTATTACCCCGCCCGGTTTTCCAAAAGCGATTCATGTGATTTGCGTTCATCTGGGGCTGAAAGAGGCGCACCGCCAGGCGCAGCTTATGATGCTGGCCGAGCTGGTCAACAGCCTGCCGGAAGGCGAGCCGGTGGTGGTCGCGGGCGATTTTAACGACTGGCGCCAGCAGGCGAACCGGATTTTGCGTAAAGAGGCCGGGCTTGATGAAGTCTTTACCCGCGCCCACGGACGCCCGGCGCGCACGTTTCCGGTGAGTTTTCCGCTGCTGCGTCTTGACCGGATCTATGTGAAAAACGCCTCGGCGAGCGCGCCGACCGCGCTGCCGCTGCGTAACTGGCGCCATCTTTCCGACCATGCCCCGCTGGCTGTGGAGATCCATCTATGAAAACGACCTGGCGTGACGGCAACCATATTGAGCTGTTAGAGAACGGCGACCAGTTCTATCCCGCCGTCTTTGACGCCATCGACAAAGCGCGCAGTAAAGTCATTCTCGAAACCTTTATCTGGTTCGACGATAACGTCGGCCGCCAGCTGCATGAGGTTATCCTGAACGCCGCGCAGCGCGGCGTCAGCGTCGAAGTACTGCTGGACGGCTACGGCTCGCCGGATCTCAGCGACGAGTTTGTCGGCACGCTCACCTCGGCGGGCGTGATGTTCCGCTATTACGATCCGCGCCCGCGCACGATGGGCATGCGCACCAATGTGTTCCGCCGCATGCACCGCAAGATTGTGGTGATTGATGGCGAAGTGGCGTTTGTCGGCGGCATCAACTACTCCGCCGAGCATATGAGCGATTACGGCCCGGAGGCGAAACAGGATTACGCGGTGCGCGTTGAAGGGCCGGTGGTGCAGGATATCTACCATTTTGTGCTCAGCAATCTCGGCGAAGAGCGCGTAAGCCGCTGGTGGCAGCGCCACTATCAGCAGGCAGTGGAGAACACCACGCCGGGCGAGGCGCAGGCGCTGTTTGTCTGGCGCGATAATAACGACCATCGCGACGATATCGAACGTCATTACCTCAAGATGCTGGCGAACGCCAAAAAAGAGGTGATCATCGCCAACGCCTATTTCTTCCCCGGCTACCGCCTGCTGCATGCGATGCGCAACGCCGCGCGCCGCGGCGTGAAAGTGAAGCTGATTGTGCAGGGTGAGCCGGATATGCCTATCGTTAAGGTAGGCGCGCGCCTGCTTTATAACTATCTGGTGAAAGGCGGCGTCGAAGTCTATGAATATCTGCGCCGTCCGCTGCATGGCAAAGTGGCGTTGATGGACGATCACTGGGCGACGGTGGGCTCCAGCAACCTCGACCCGCTGAGCCTGTCGCTTAACCTTGAGGCGAATCTGATCATTCACGATACGCAGTTTAACCAGACCCTGCGCGACAACCTGACGCGGCTGATTCGTGAAGACTGTAAACAGGTGGATGAGAGCATGATGCCGAAACGCACCTGGTGGAATCTCGGCAAGAGCGTCATCGTGTTCCACTTCCTGCGCCACTTCCCGGCGATGGTGGGCTGGCTGCCCGCGCATACCCCGAAGCTCGCGCAGGTGCCGCCCCCGGTACAACCTGAAATCGAAACCCAGGACCGGGTGGAGACTGAAAATCCTGGAGTGAAACCGTGATGGCGAAATCGCATCCGAAGTGGCGTCTGACAAAGAAAATCCTGACGTGGCTGTTTTTTATCGCCGTCGTCGTGCTGATTGTAATGTATGCGCAAAAAGTCGACTGGGAAGAAGTGTGGAAGGTCATTAAGAACTATGACCGCTCCGCCCTGCTTATCTCGGTCGCGCTGGTTATCGTGAGTTATCTGCTGTATGGCTGTTACGATCTGCTGGGCCGCGCCTACTGCGGCCACAAGCTCGCCAAACGCCAGGTGATGCTGGTCTCTTTCGTCTGCTACGCGTTTAACCTGACGCTCAGTACCTGGGTGGGCGGCGTCGGGATGCGCTACCGGCTTTACTCGCGCCTGGGGCTGCCGGGGAGCACCATCACGCGCATTTTCTCGCTAAGTATTACCACCAACTGGCTCGGTTATATCCTGCTCGGCGGCGTCATTTTCACCTTTGGCGTGGTGAAGCTGCCGGCGCACTGGTATATCGACGAAATGACGCTGCGCATTATCGGTATTGTGCTGCTCGCGGTGATTGCGGTGTATATGTGGTTCTGCGCGTTCGCTAAACGCCGCCATATGACGATCAAGGGCCAGAAGCTGGTGCTACCGTCATGGAAATTCGCGATAGCGCAGATGGTGATTTCCAGCGCGAACTGGATGGCGATGGGCGCGATTATCTGGCTGCTGCTGGGCCAGGAAGTGAATTACTTCTTTGTGCTGGGCGTATTGCTGGTGAGCAGTATCGCCGGGGTGATTATCCATATCCCGGCGGGTATCGGGGTGCTGGAGGCGGTGTTTATCGCGCTACTCGGCGGCGAGCACGTGAGCCACGGCGCGATTATCGCGGCGCTGCTTGCCTACCGTATGCTCTATTTCTTCGCCCCGCTGCTGCTGGCTATCGTTATCTATCTGGTTCTTGAGGGCCGCGCGAAGAAACTGCGCGCCAAAAACGAGCAGAAGCTCGCTAAGGCGCAGGGCTCTGAGAGCGTGCGTGAGGAGAACGATGAGCCGTCGCTGAGCCTCGCGAAGGAGAAGTGATGGGTTTGTGGGTGACTGGTGGGTGCGCTGCGCTTACCCCCCCTACAAAACCAACCTCAACGTTATCTTCGTGTCCGCTGGTGGGTGCGCTGCGCTTACCCACCCTACAGCATCACACATCGCGTCATCTTCGTAGGGCGGGTAAGCGCAGCGCACCCGCCGCCCCCCGCCCATAAAAAAACCCTCCGCAGAGGGTTTGATGTATTCACAGCCGGTTAACGGCGGTTACCGAAAATCCGCAACAGCATCAGGAACAGGTTGATGAAATCGAGGTACAACGTCAGCGCGCCGAGAATCGAATATTTGCGCAGATTCCCATGGTCGTTCACGTCAATCTGCTCGCCCAGACTCTTCAGCTTCTGGGTGTCATAGGCCGTCAGCCCTACAAACACGATAACGCCGATATAGGTTACCGCCCACATCAGCGCCGGACTCTTCAGCCAGAAGTTCACGAGCGAGGCGATAATCAGCCCAATCAGCGCCATAAACAGGATATTGCCCCAGCCGCTGAGATCGCGTTTGGTCGTATAGCCATAAAGGCTCATCACGCCGAACATCCCCGCCGTCACCACAAACGTGCTGGCGATGGACGCGTAGGTATAGACCAGAAATATAGACGAGAGCGTAAGCCCCGTGAGCGCCGAATAGAGCATAAACAGCGCGGTGGCGACCGCCGGGCTGAGTTTATGCACCAGGCCGGAGAGAACAAACACCAGGGCAAGCTGGGCGATGATAAGCCCAAAGAACACAAACCGGCTGGAGAAGATATACATCATCAGGTTTTCGTTGTTGGCCGAATACCAGGCGACAAAGGCGGTCAGCAACAGACCGCAGGTCATCCAGCCATAAACCTGAGCCATAAACGTTTGCAGCCCGGCGCGCGGCTGCACAATACTTTCACTTGAGCGTGGGAATCGATCCATGACGCTGCCTCATTCATTCAGTTAATCTTGTGTCGAGACGCGCGTAACGCGCCTCCCCGCTGTTAATCCTGGAACAAATTTCCTGTGATGTCATTACCAGCGCTTCGCTGCCGCCTGATCGCTGTCGCGCGCCTCTACCCAGCGGTCGCCTTCCGGCGTAGCTTCACGCTTCCAGAACGGCGCGCGCGTTTTAAGGTAATCCATAATAAACTGCGCCGCTTCAAACGCCTGGCTGCGGTGCGCGCCGGTCACGCCGACAAAAACAATTTCATCGCCCGGCCACAGTTCGCCGACGCGGTGGATAACCGACACGCGTTGCAACGGCCAGCGCTCACGCGCCTCGGTGACGATCTCCGCCAGCGCTTTCTCGGTCATGCCTGGGTAATGCTCAAGCGTCAGCGCGCTTACGCTGTCGCCGAGATTGTGGTTGCGCACTTTGCCGGTAAAGGTCACGACCGCGCCGTCTTCATCGCACTGCGCCAGCCACTGGTATTCCTCGCCGACGCTGAAATTCTCATAGCCGACGCGGATGCGGGTGTCGTTCATCTCAGCCTCCGGTCACTGGCGGGAAAAAGGCCACTTCATCGCCATCGGCGAGCGGATGGTCAAACGGCACCAGCGTCTGGTTGACCGCCGCCAGCAGCTTGCCAGGCTCCAGCGCCAGCGCGAAACGCCCGCCGCGCGCCGCGAGATGTTCGCGCAGCGCCTCAACGGTCGCGAATTCCGCCGCCACGCGCTCGGCGTCCACGCCGGTAAGCTCGCGCACCTGCGCGAAGAAAAGCACGTTAATCATGAGCATCTACCTGAAAATCGCCCGATTTGCCGCCGCTTTTCGCCAGCAGCCGCACCGGGCCAATCACCATATCTTTCTGCACCGCTTTGCACATGTCGTAAATCGTGAGCGCCGCCACTGACGCCGCAGTGAGCGCTTCCATCTCGACGCCGGTTTTGCCAGTCAGACGGCAGAGCGATTCAATACGCACGCGGCTGTGCGCTTCGTCGGCGAAAAGCTGTACTTCGACGTTGCTCAGCAGCAGCGGATGACAGAGCGGGATCAGCTCCCAGGTGCGTTTGGCGGCCTGAATACCGGCGATGCGCGCCGTGGCGAACACGTCGCCTTTGTGATGGCTGCCATTGACGATCATCGACAGCGTCTCCGGGCGCATTTCAACAAACGCTTCGGCGCGCGCTTCACGCACCGTTTCCGCTTTGCCGGAGACATCCACCATATGGGCTTCGCCCGCAGCGTTGATGTGGGTTAGTTGCGACATAACTTACTTCTTCAGATGAGGGTGAAAATTACAGGGGCGCGTACGGGCATCGAGCTGCGGCGCGATGATATTTTCCCAGGCGGTGCGACAGGCGCGCGTCGAGCCCGGCATGGCAAAAATCAGGGTATCGTTGGCGATGCCCGCCACCGCGCGCGACTGCATCATCGCGGTGCCAATTTCTTCAAACGAGAGCATACGAAACATTTCGCCGAAACCCGCGATCTCGCGATCGAACAGCGGCTGCAGCGCCTCCGGCACCTGATCGCCTGCGGTAAAGCCCGTGCCGCCGTTAATCAGCACGACCTGAACATCGTCGCTGGCAATCCAGCGGGAGACTTCAGCGCGAATGGCATACCGGTTCTCTTTGACGATGGCTTTATCCACCACCTGATGGCCCGCCTCGTGAGCGGCCTCCTGCAAAAAATGGCCGGAGGTGTCGTCCTCTTCGCCGCGGCGGCTGGAAACCGTAAGAATGGCGACGCGCGCCGGCACAAACTCTGCGCTAACCTGACTCATAGTGACTCCTTGTACGCGGCGTCAGCCGCCGATATAGGACAGATTCTGGGTGATGCCGGTGTCGCCCTGATGCAGGAAGTGGGTCTGCTTTTTGCCGAGCAACGCCGTTTCAATGCGCGCCATCAACGCCGCCTGCTGCCCCTCTTCGGCCAGCAGATCGCGCAGCTCCACGCCGCCGTCACCGAACAGGCACAGGTGCAACTTGCCGACCGACGACACGCGCAGGCGGTTGCAGCTGGCGCAGAAATCTTTCTCATACGGCATGATAAGGCCGATCTCGCCCTGATAGTCCGGGTGGCAGAAGACCTGCGCCGGGCCGTCGGCGCGGCTGCGTAGCTGATGGATCCAGCCGCGCTTAAGCAGTTCGTCGCGGATCGTCGCGCCAGAAATATGGTGCTTGCGGAAGAGATCGCTCCCCTCGCCGGTTTCCATCAGCTCAATAAAGCGTAGCTGGATGGGGCGGGATTTGATCCAGTTGAGGAAGGTGTCGAGCTGGTGGTGGTTGACGTCGCGCATCAGCACGGTGTTAACCTTCACCTTTTCAAACCCTGCGTCGAAGGCGGCATCAATACCGGCCATTACCTGACGGAATTTATCCTGGCCGGTGATGGCATGAAACTGACGGGCATCAAGGCTGTCGACGCTGACATTCACCGCGGTTAGCCCGGCCTCGCGCCACTGCGCGACGTCGCGCGCCAGGCGATAGCCGTTGGTCGTCACCGCAATCTGGCGAATGGAGGGGTTTTCACGCACAGCAGCGATGATGTCGCAAAAATCGCGGCGCAGCGACGGTTCGCCGCCGGTCAGACGCACTTTTTCAGTGCCGAGATTCGCGAACGCGCGCGTCACGCGACGGATTTCGTCGAGCGAGAGGAAGCCTTTGTTGGTGACGCCTGCGGGCTTGTAGCCATCCGGCAGGCAATAGGTGCAACGAAAGTTGCAAACGTCAGTCACTGACAGGCGTAAGTAATAGAACTTACGCGCAAACGCATCGGTAAGTTGAGAAATCATGTACACCTTTCCAAATCGGGAGATGCAGTCATTTCTTCCTGCACCCTGGTGGCGTTTCGCCACGGCCAGAGCGCCATATTTCTTAAAAACGTAGGCGCAAAGGCTTGAGTGTCTTTTTCAGGTTTTTAAACCTGCCAGCGGCGATAGTAGCGTGTTATCGCGGGTTTCGCCACGCGCGATTTCGCTATATAAATTGATACATAACGGCATTATTTGCGTAACGTGCACCAGAATACGTAAAAACCACGGTTTCACTTTGATGTGTGTCATTTTCAGCGCCAGCGGATCGTTTTTCTCGCGCTTTTCAGCTAACGTAGGCGAGTTTTGAATAATAAGGATTAGGTATGCGCAATCGCACGTTTGCGGATCTCGACCGGGTGGTGGCGCTCGGCGGCGGTCACGGTTTAGGACGCGTTATGTCCTCGCTCTCTTCTCTGGGCTCGCGCCTCACAGGCATTGTCACGACGACGGATAACGGCGGCTCGACGGGCCGCATCCGCCGCTCGGAAGGCGGGATCGCCTGGGGCGATATGCGCAACTGTCTCAACCAGTTAATTACCGAACCGAGCGTCGCGTCGGCGATGTTTGAGTACCGTTTTGGAGGTAATGGGGAACTTTCGGGGCATAACCTCGGAAATCTCATGTTAAAGGCGCTGGATCATCTGAGCGTGCGGCCTCTTGAGGCGATCAATCTTATCCGCAACCTGCTTAAAGTGGACGCGTTCCTGATCCCGATGTCTGAGCAACCGGTCGATCTGATGGCAATCGATCGCGAAGACCACGAAGTGTACGGCGAAGTGAATATCGATTTGCTGAGCCACCCGCCCAAGGAGCTGATGCTCTACCCAAATGTGCAGGCGACGCGCGAGGCCGTTGGGGCGATTGCCGAAGCCGATTTGATTATTATTGGCCCTGGCAGTTTTTACACCAGCCTGATACCGCTGCTGCTGCTTGACGATCTCGCCAAAGCGCTGCGCCGCACGCCCGCGCCAATGGTGTATATCGGCAATTTAGGCCGCGAGTTAAGCCCGGCCGCCGCTTCGCTCAGGCTCGAAGAGAAGCTGGCGCTGATGGAGACGTATGTCGGGAAACGCGTGGTGGATGCCGTGGTGGTCGGCCCGAAGGTGGACGTGAGCGGCGCGCAGGACAGGATTGTGATTCAGGAGCCGCTGGAAGCCAGCGATATCCCTTACCGCCACGACCGCCACCTGCTGCGCGTGGCGCTGGAAAAAGCGATTCAGGCGCTGGGATAATCTGTTCGGGTCGTGGTTATGGCGGGTGCGCTTCGCTTACCCGCCCTACGGAACGACGAAGCCGGCATTGATTCCAGGTAGGGTGGGTAAGCGAAGCGCACCCACCACACCACACCACACCACACCACACCACACCACAGACAATCACACACCCACCGCATCGCAAACCATCCATTCGCAGCAAGAAGCGCTTACGACGCGGCGATAAACAGCTCGCGCAACTGATGAAGCTTATCGCGGATCTGCGCGGCCTCTTCAAACTCCAGATTCTGCGCATGCTGCACCATCTGCGCTTCAAGCTGATGAATTTTCTGCTGCAACGCTTTCGGCGTCAGCGCCAGTTCAGCGGCTTCGGCATCCGCCACCGTGCGCCCTTTGCCGCGGCCTTTCGCCTTGGTTTTCGCGATATTCTCGCCAAGCGCCAGGATATCGACCACTTTCTTGTTGAGACCCTGCGGCACAATGCCGTGTTCTTCGTTGTACGCCTGCTGCTTCTCACGACGGCGTTCGGTTTCGTTAATCGCTCTCGCCATCGACGGCGTAATTTTATCGCCGTAGAGAATCGCTTTGCCGTTCACGTTACGCGCCGCGCGGCCAATGGTCTGGATAAGCGAACGCTCGGAGCGCAGGAAGCCCTCTTTGTCGGCGTCGAGGATCGCCACCAGCGACACCTCCGGCATATCCAGCCCTTCTCGCAACAGGTTGATGCCCACCAGCACGTCAAACTCGCCAAGACGCAGGTCGCGGATAATCTCCATACGCTCCACGGTGTCGATATCGGAGTGCAGATAGCGCACTTTCTCGCCGTGTTCTTCGAGATATTCGGTTAAATCTTCCGCCATGCGCTTGGTCAGCGTCGTCACCAGCACGCGCTCGTTGATGGCGACGCGTTTGCGGATTTCCGACAGCAGGTCGTCCACCTGCGTCCCTACCGGGCGCACTTCGATAATCGGATCGAGCAGACCGGTCGGGCGCACCACCTGGTCGATAATCTCGCTGCCCGATTTTTCCAGCTCATAGTTGCCGGGCGTTGCCGACACATAAACCGTCTGCGGGGCCAGCGCCTCGAACTCTTCAAACTTCAGCGGGCGGTTATCAAGCGCCGACGGCAGACGGAAGCCGTACTCCACCAGCGTCTCTTTACGCGCGCGGTCGCCACGGAACATTCCGCCAATCTGCGGAATGGTGACGTGCGATTCATCGATAACCAGCAGGCCGTCCGCCGGCAGATAGTCAAACAGCGTCGGCGGCGCTTCGCCCGGGCCGCGACCGGAGAGATAGCGCGAGTAGTTTTCAATGCCGGAGCAGTACCCCAGCTCGTTCATCATTTCCAGATCGAACTGGGTACGCTGGGTCAGACGCTGCTCTTCGAGCAGTTTGTTATTCTCAAGCAGCACCTTACGGCGCTCGGCCAGCTCCACTTTGATATCTTCCATCGCCTGCACAATGCGCTCGCGCGGAGTCACGTAGTGCGTTTTCGGGTAGACGGTAAAACGCTGAATGATGGAATCCACGGTGCCGGTCAGCGGGTCGAACAGCGACAGCCGCTCCACCTCTTCGTCGAACAGCTCGACGCGCAGCGCCAGCTCGTCCGATTCCGCCGGGAAAATATCAATCACCTCGCCGCGCACGCGGAAGGTGCCGCGCTGGAACGCCTGGTCGTTGCGGGTATATTGCAGCTCCGTCAGGCGGCGCAAAATAGCGCGCTGGTCGATGATCATCCCTTTGGTGAGATGCAGCATCATCTTCAGGTAGAGATCCGGGTCGCCAAGGCCGTAGATGGCGGAAACGGATGCCACGACCACCACGTCGCGCCGCTCCAGCAGCGCTTTAGTGGCCGACAGACGCATCTGTTCGATATGCTCGTTCACCGACGCGTCCTTTTCGATAAAGGTGTCGGAGCTCGGCACATAGGCTTCCGGCTGGTAGTAGTCATAGTACGAGACGAAATATTCCACGGCGTTGTCCGGGAAAAACTCTTTCATCTCGCCGTAGAGCTGCGCCGCCAGCGTTTTGTTAGGCGCCAGCACCATGGTCGGGCGCTGCAAATCGGCGATGACGTTCGCCATGGTGAACGTTTTCCCCGAGCCCGTCACACCCAGCAGCGTCTGGTGCGCCAGCCCGTCCTCCAGCCCTTCCTTGATGCGGCGGATAGCCTCTGGCTGGTCGCCGGAAGGTTTGAAAGCGGAATTGAGTTTGAACGGTTTGCTCATGAAGAAACACCTGATGAAGATTTGCGCGGGACAGAGCGTTAATTTTACTCGCCACAGCGATTTTTGCCAGCGATAAATACTGGATATAAAATCAGTAGCAGGTTAGCGGATTTTGCTCACACCGCATTTTTACCACCTGGTATGAAGTAAATTTGCCCCTGCGCCGGATAAAACACTATATGAGGCCGGTTATCCCCAAAACTTTTTATCCTTTAACATTTGTCAAGCGAGGCTGTGATAGTTTTGTTGCAGCAGATGACACTTTTTCTTCAACGCTTGCTTTTCATTAACCTTTTAATTTTAAATGATTTTCCTGAAAAGACGGCTTTCGCGCCAGATCGGGTGCAAGCCGCATCGGCTCTCGCTTACGGCGCGTTTTCTAACTCTAATACACAAGGTTATCCACAGGAATAGTGGATAACTGCCTCCAGCCCTGAAAGCGCGCCGCGTCGCCGATGAGCCCTGGCCGCCCGCGTCTGGCTCAGAAAAAAATTTTCCCGGCGGGTTTCGACAAATTTCGCTTGCTTTCCACGCCGCGCCTTGCGTGATCCTTTTCACCTTTTTTTGCTTTGCTTTTGCGCAACGCTGCACCAACACCACGCCGCTCTCAGCACTCAAAAAGTGCACGCCGCCCGGCTTTTTCCAGGATAACGCACTACCCGTTCGCCGCGCGTTCAGGTTTAGTCTCAATTTCCGGCGCGACAGGAGGGCTTTTCACTGGCTGGCAAGAGAATTGCAATAACCGGTTACCGGAACTACACCCTCTTCCCGTCGTTGGCGGGAAGCGACAGCAGGATGCGCGGGCAGGCCGGGGAAGTCACTGCGCAGGCAGCCGTAAGAACGCCTGCGCCAATGCTGTTTTCCGATTACCTGTCTGAAGGAGAAGCGCCATGTTAAGTCTGCACGCGGTTAACCACTTTTACGGCACGCAGCACACCCTGTGGGACGTCAGTCTCGATCTCCTGCCCGGCGAGTGCACCTGCGTTATCGGCGCGCCTGGTATGGGGAAAACCACGCTGCTGAACTGTGTGGCGGGGTATCTGCCGGTAAAGAGCGGCAGCATGCTCTGGCGCGAGGCCGGACAAGCGCCGCAGGAGCTGATGCGCGTCGGCGCGGATGCCCGCGCGGCGCTCGGCATCCGCTACGTGCCGCAGGCGCGTCGCTATTTTTCACAGTTAACGGTGGAGGAGAATCTGCATATCGCGCTGCGGGCGCAGCCTGAGCGCGCGACCAGCCCGGAGCCGGTGTTTGATCTGTTCCCGACGCTCTGGACGCGCCGTCACGCGCAGGCCTCAGGCCTGTCGCCGGAGCTGGCGCTCCAGCTGATACTGGCGCAGGCGCTGGTGACGCGCCCGCGGTTGCTGATTCTGGATGAGCCGACGCGCGGCCTCGGCCAGACGTTTATTCCAAAGCTTGCGGATCTGCTCACGCGGCTTAACCGCGAGTGGGGAATGAGCCTGTTGCTGGTGGAGCAACATTTGTCGTTTATCCGCCGGGTGGCGGATCGTTTCTGCCTGCTGCACCGCGGGCGCGCCGTGGCCCGGGGGAGCGCCGCGCAGTTAACCGACGCGCGTCTGACGCACTGGATAACGCCTTAGCGCGCCAGTGTGCTGAGATCGATCCATTGCGCGGCAGGCGTCACATCCGGCTCGGCACCCAGCCATGGAATTTCGCCAAGCATCGGGGCGGGCAGCAAACGCTTAAGCGTGGCGAGATAGTCCTGATGGCGGCGGCCAGGCGGCTGCACGTCATTCGCCACCCAGCCTGCGAGACGCAGGCCCGCGGCCTGGACCGCCTGCGCGGTCAGCAGCGCATGGTTGATGCAGCCAAGCTTAACGCCGACCACTAAAATCACCGGCAGGCGCTCCTGCTGCGCCCAGTCGGCGAACGTCGCCTCGTCAGAGAGCGGCGTAAACCAGCCGCCCGCGCCTTCCACCAGCACCCAGTCGGCCAGCGGCTCAAGCGCGCGCAGGCCAGCGGACATCACGGTGAAATCAATCGGCAGCCCCTCTTCCCGGCTTGCGATATGCGGCGAGGTGGGCTCTTCAAACGTCAGCGGGTTCACCTGTTCGTAGCGCAGCGCCACGCTGCTGTGGCGCTGGAGCGCCAGCGCGTCGCTGTTGCGAAGCCCTTCAGGCGTGATATCGCTGCCGGAGGCGACCGGCTTGTAGCCCGCGGTGCTAAAGCCTGCGGCTTTCGCGGCCTCCAGCAGCGCGCAGCTCGCGATAGTTTTACCCACTTCGGTGTCGGTTCCGGTAATAAACCAGCGTTCAGTCACGTTCAATCACTCCAGAAATCAGTTGGTAAGTCAGCGGGAAACGCCCGTCCTGACGCGGCCAGGCGTCTTCGAGCATGCGAAGCTCACGGCGGGTGAGCGTGCGGCTGTCGCGCCCGGCGTGCAGATGCGTCGCGCCAATGCCCTTCAGCGACTGCATGGCGCTGAGCGCATCGCCGAACAGCAGCGTCACGGGATGCTGGCGCAGCGTCATGCGCGCCGCCGGGGCCGCAGCTAAAACCGCCTCAGGGCTGGCGAAATGGTTAGCGTGCGGACGATCGTCCACGGCCGCCCACGCCTGATGCAGCTCGCCAAGCGAGCCGTGGGCCAGCGTGCTGAACGCCACGCGTCCGCCGGGGCGCGCGACGCGCAGCATCCCGGCCAGCGCCCCTGACAGGCTCTGGCACCACTGCACCGCCAGATTGCTCCACACAAGATCAAAACTGCCTTCGGCAAACGGCAGCGCCTCGATATCGCCCTGTACGTAGCGATGCGCCGCGTGTCGCTCACGGGCGCGCGCCAGCATCGCGGGGCTTAAATCGAACGCCGTCACGTCGCAGCCACGCGCGCGCCAGTCGAGGCCGCCCGCGCCGGTGCCGCAGCCGGCGTCCAGTACCGTCGTGACGCCCTGCGCCCCGCAGTGTTCCGCAAGCCGTTGCGCGCTCTGGCGCTGAAGCGCCGCGAAATCGTCATAGCTGTGGGCCGCGCGGCCAAACGCCGCGGCCACGGCGCGTTTATCAACGGCAACCGTCATATAACGCCTCCAGCAGCGCGTCGATGTCGTCATCCTGGTGGGCGGCGCTGAGCGTCAGACGCAGCCGCGCGGTGCCCGCAGGGACGGTCGGCGGGCGAATGGCCGTCGCCCAGCAGCCGCGCTCGCGCAGCTTTTCCGCAAGCGTCAGCGCGGCGCTGTTTTCACCGACGATCAGCGGCTGAATGGCGGTCTGCGAATCGGCAAGCGTCAGCGGTAGCTGCGACGCGCCCGCGCGAAACCGTGTGATGTTGCGCGCAAGCCGCGCGCGTAAGTCGTCGCCCTCGCGGACAACCGTTAAGGCGGCGTCCAGCGCGCAGGCCTGAGCCGCAGGCATCGCAGTGCTGTAGATGAGATGGCGCGCGGTTTGTAGCAGATAGTCCGCCATCGACTCGCTGCACAACAGCGCCGCGCCGCTCAGCCCGAAAGCTTTGCCAAACGTCACCAGCAGCAGATCGGGCCTGACGCCTGCGACATCGCAACTGCCCCGCCCCTCGCGCCCCAGCACGCCAATGCCGTGGGCGTCATCCACCATCAGCAACGTCTGCGCGCTCTGAGCAAGACCGGCGATATCCGCAAGCGGCGCGCGATCGCCATCCATGCTGAATACCCCTTCGGTAAAGACGAGCGTCAGCCCGTCGCAAGGTTTGTCGAGCAGCGCGGCGAGCGCCCCCGGCGCGTTATGCGCAAAGCGGCGCAGCGTCGCCGGGCTGTGGCTTGCGGCCTCCAGCAGCGAGGCGTGGCTTAAACGGTCGGCGAGAATGCGGTCAGGCTGCTGCATCAGCGCGGCGACTACCGCCTGATTGGCGGCGAAGCCGGAGATAAACAGCAGCGCGCGGTCGAAACCGAGCCACTGCGCCAGCGCGTTTTCCAGCGACTGATGCGCGCCGCTGTAGCCGCTGACGTGGCCAGACGCCCCGCTCCCCACGCCGAACATCTCCGCGCCCTGTCGCCAGGCCGCGATTAGCGCCGGATGCTGGCTTAAGCCCAGATAGTCGTTGCCGGAAAAATTACGGTAGCGTACGCCCTGATGCACCAGCGCGCCGCCAGCCGCCGGCGTGCAAACGACGCGGCGGCGCAGGCTGTGGCTGGCTTCACGCGCGCGCAGCGCCGTATCGATTCTCGCCTGCCAGGTCATACCGCCGCCGCGTTGTAATACTGCGGGTTGTCAGCGTCGCGCAGCGCGTGCTCAAGGCGCGCCTGCTGTTCGTTATCACCTGCCAGTACCGCCGTCTGCTGCGGGTTGATGCCGAGCTTGCGGAACAGCTGCAAATCTTTGTCTTCTTCCGGGTTCGGCGTGGTCAGCAGTTTGCAACCGTAGAAAATGGAGTTGGCGCCCGCCATAAAGCACATCGCCTGGGTCTGCTCGTTCATCTGCTCGCGGCCCGCGGAGAGGCGCACGTAAGACGTCGGCATCATGATGCGCGCCACCGCGATGGTGCGGATGAAATCAAACGCATCGACATCGTCATTATCGGCAAGCGGCGTGCCCTTAACCTTCACCAGCATGTTGATCGGCACGCTTTCCGGCGGCGTTGGCAGGTTGGCGAGTTGCAGCAGCAGCCCGGCGCGATCGGTGACGGTCTCGCCAAGCCCCACGATGCCGCCAGAGCAGACCTTAATGCCCGCCTCGCGCACTTTCTCCAGCGTATCGAGACGCTCCTGATAGGTACGCGTGGTGATGATATTGCCGTAGAACTCCGGGGAGGTGTCGAGGTTGTGGTTGTAGTAATCGAGTCCCGCTTCGCCGAGGCGCTGCGCCTGATCGTCGCTCAGCGTGCCGAGCGTCATGCAGGTTTCCAGGCCCAGCGCTTTGACGCCCTGCACCATCTGCTCCAGATACGGCATATCGCGATCGTTGGGGTTTTTCCAGGCCGCGCCCATGCAGAAACGCGTCGAGCCCGCCGCTTTGGCCTTGCGGGCGGAATCGAGCACCTGATCCACTTCCATCAGGCGCTCGGCCTCAAGGCCGGTTTTGTAGCGCGCGCTCTGCGGGCAGTATTTGCAGTCTTCCGGGCAGGCGCCGGTTTTGATAGACAGCAGCGTGCTGACCTGCACCTGGCGCGGATCGAAGTGCTGGCGATGCGCCTGTTGCGCTTCAAACAGCAGATCCAGCAGCGGTTTTTCAAAGAGTTCAGTGACTTGCGACAAAGTCCAGCGTGAAAGGTGAGCCATCGGGCGTCTCCAAAGGGTTTTATTTATCTGGGTTATGGATATACTCGTAAACCTAAATCTTTTTAAAATGGTTTACAAGTCATGTTAACACCCGCCGATCTCGCCTTCGATCGTGACCATATCTGGCACCCTTACACCTCCATGAGCGCGCCGCTGCCGGTCTACCCGGTGACGCACGCCGCTGGCTGCGAATTGCATCTGGCGAGCGGCGAACGGCTGGTGGATGGTATGTCCTCGTGGTGGGCCGCCATTCACGGCTATAACCATCCGCGCCTCAACGCGGCCATGAAAAACCAGATTGACGCGATGTCGCACGTGATGTTCGGCGGCGTCACCCATCCCGCCGCGATAGCCCTGTGCCGCAAGCTGGTGGCGATGACCCCGGAGCGCCTGGAGTGCGTGTTTCTTGCCGACTCCGGTTCGGTGGCGGTGGAAGTGGCGATGAAAATGGCGTTGCAGTACTGGCACGCCCGCGGCGAGCCGCGTCAGCGCTTTCTGACCTTCCGCCACGGCTACCACGGCGACACCTTTGGGGCGATGTCGGTGTGCGATCCGGATAACTCGATGCACAGTCTCTGGAAGGGTTATCTGCCGGAAAACCTCTTCGCGCCCGCGCCGCAGAGCCGTTTTGACGGCGAGTGGGATGAGCGCGATCTCGCGCCGTTCGCCCGTCTGCTGGCCGCGCACCGCCAGGAGATAGCCGCAGTCATTCTCGAACCCGTTGTGCAGGGCGCGGGCGGCATGCGGATGTATCACCCGGAGTGGCTTAAGCGCATTCGCCGCATGTGCGACCGCGAAGGGATTTTGCTTATCGCCGATGAGATAGCGACCGGCTTTGGCCGGACCGGAAAGCTGTTCGCCTGTGAACACGCCGGGATAACGCCGGATATTCTCTGCCTCGGCAAGGCGCTGACCGGCGGCACGATGACGCTTTCCGCCACCCTCACCACGCGGCATGTCGCCGACACCATCAGTAACGGCGAGGCGGGCTGCTTTATGCATGGCCCGACGTTTATGGGCAATCCGCTCGCCTGCGCGGTGGCTACCGAGAGTCTGGCGCTGCTGGAAACCGGCGAGTGGCGCTCACAGGTGGCGGCTATTGAGCGGCAGTTGCGTGACGACCTGGCGCCGTGTCGCGAATTGCCGATGGTCGCTGACGTGCGCGTGCTGGGCGCTATCGGCGTCGTGGAAACCACCGCGCCGGTCGAGATGGCCGCGCTTCAGCGCTTTTTCGTGGAACAGGGCGTCTGGGTGCGCCCGTTTGGCCGCCTGATTTACCTGATGCCGCCTTATATCATTACGCCTGAACAGCTCACGCGTCTCACCTGCGCGGTGTGTGACGCCGTGAAAAACCCGTCGTTTTTCAGACGCTGAGCGCCCGGCAAGCCGTGAGGGATGCACTACACTTTCAGGATTTGCGATAAAACAACCAGGAGAACGCGATGAAGATTCTGATGGTACTGACCTCCCACGACAAACTGGGCGATACCGGGAAAAAAACCGGCTTCTGGCTGGAAGAGTTTGCGGCCCCTTACTTTGTGTTTCGCGATGCGGGTATCGACGTGACGCTCGCCACGCCGAAGGGCGGCCAGCCGCCGCTCGATCCGAAAAGCGACGAGCCGGACGCGCAGACCGCCGACACCCGGCGTTTTCGTGAAGATCCTGAGGCCCAGGAGGCGCTGGCGAATACCGCGCGGCTTGATGAAATTAACGCCGACGAGTACGACGCGCTGTTTTATCCGGGCGGCCACGGCCCGCTATGGGATCTGGCCGATCACCCGGTTTCCATCGCGCTTATCGAACACTACTGGGGCAGCGGCAAGCCGGTCGCGACGGTGTGTCACGCGCCGGGCGTGCTGCGTCATGTGAAAAAGCCTGACGGCAGCCCGCTGGTGGAAGGCAAACGCGTCACCGGCTTTACCAACAGCGAAGAAGACGCGGTCGGGCTGACCAACGTCGTGCCGTTCCTCGTAGAAGATGCGCTGAAAGAGGCTGGCGGCCAGTTTGAACGTACCGATGACTGGGGCGTGCACGTGGTTGTCGACGGGCACCTGGTGACCGGCCAGAACCCGGCGTCTTCCGCGGCCACCGCCGAAGCGCTGTTAAAATTGCTCCATCTGTAAGCGGGGAGACTGCATGAAGTTAATCAGTGTGAATTTTAACGACGGGGACAAGCTCCCCGCGCGTCACGTGTTTAACGGCATGGGCTATGAGGGCGATAATATTTCGCCCCATCTCACCTGGGATGACGTGCCGCCGGGCACGAAAAGCTTTGTCGTGACCTGTTACGATCCAGACGCCCCGACCGGCTCCGGCTGGTGGCACTGGATAGTGGCGAATCTGCCCGCGGATACCCGCGTGCTGCCGCAGGGCGCGGGCTCCGGCCAGGCTGACCTGCCGGACGGCGCGATTCAGACGCGCACCGATTTCGGCACCGCCGGTTATGGCGGCGCCGCGCCACCGAAAGGCGAAACGCACCGCTATATTTTCACGGTGCATGCGCTGGATGTGGATAGTATTGACGTTGATGAAAACGCCAGCGGCGCGCTGGTCGGTTTCAATGTTCACTTTCACCGGCTCGCCAGCGCCTCGCTGACCGCGCATTACATCTGAATCATTTTGAAGCCGGTTATCACAATCGGCTTCCCGTTTCGCTCAACTTAGTATAAAAAAGCAGGCTCTGTGCGTTCCCCCATTTTAAACAGGCTTAGCAAGGAGCAACCCTTGAACAAATTTTCGGTCTCCCGTCTGGCGCTGGCGTTCGCTTTTGGCGTGACACTGACTGCATGCAGCTCAACGCCACCGGACCAACGTCCTTCTGAACAACGCGCGCCGGGTACGTCGGCTCGCCCGGTGCTGTCTGCGGATGAAGCGAAAAATTTCGTCCCGGCCCGCTATTTCGCCAATACCGATCCGAATGCCGCGCCGTGGTCGCCCTCCCCGATTCGCCTGCCTGAACAAGCGGACTTCGTGGTCGGCCAGGCGGGCGAGCAGGGCGTGACCCATACCAGCATTCAGGCGGCGGTTGACGCAGCCATTGCCCGTCACGCCTCAGCGCGCCAGTACATCGCGATCCTTCCGGGCACCTACGAAGGCACCGTTTACGTGCCTGCGGCGCCGGGCAGCGTCACGCTTTACGGCACCGGCGAAAAACCGCTTGATGTGAAAATCAGCGCCGCGCTGGACAGCGAAATGGATGCCAACACCTGGCGTCGTACCGTGAACCCGTCCGGTAAATATATGCCTGGCAAACCGGCCTGGTATATGTTCGACAACTGCCAGAACCACCGCAACGGCAGCGTCGGCCTGATGTGCTCCGCCGTGTTCTGGTCACAGAATAATGGTCTGCAACTGCAGAACCTGACCATCGAAAACAGCCTCGGCGACGCCGCGGGCGAAGGCCAGCACCAGGCTGTCGCGCTGCGTACCGATGGCGATCGCGTGCAGATCAACAAAGTGAATATCCTGGGCCGCCAGAATCCGTTCCTGGTGACCAACAGCGATATCCGCAACCGCTTCACGCCGGATCGTCTGACCCGCACGCAGGTGACTAACAGCTACGTGGAAGGCGATGTGGATCTGGTCGCGGGTCGCGGCGCGGTGGTGTTTGATAACACCGACTTCCGCGTGGTGAATACCCGTACGCAGAAAGAAGGCTATGTCTTCGCACCGGCGACTATGCCGAATTTCTATTTCGGTTTCCTCGCCGTGAACAGCCGCTTTGTGGCCGCTGGTGAAGGCGTGGCGCAACTGGGCCGCGCCTGGGATATGGATGCGAGCGCCAACGGCTATACGCCAGGCCAGACGCCAAACGGCCAGGTGGTTATCCGCGACAGCGTGATTGACGCCGGTTTCAACACCGCGCAGCCGTGGGGCCCGGCGCTGGGCTCACAGCGTCCGTTCACCGGTAACACCGGCGCGCAGGACGACAAAGGCAATATCCAGCGCGATCTGAACGATGCGAACGCCAATCGTCTGTGGGAATACAACAACCGCGGGCTGGGCAGCAAAGTGGTTGCCGAACCGAAAAAGTAATCGCACCGCAGTAACAGGTATCAGACAAAAGGGGGAGAAATCCCCCTTTTTCTATGCTTTTTTGATGCAGAGTAACGTCTCACTGTTCTCAACGCGTCCTATGACGCCGTTGAGAACAACAGACGTGCAAGGCAGCTACCACTCGCCGAAAAAAAACCTCGCCGCGGCGAGGTTTTTTATTATTACGCCTCGAAGGCGTTAACAACGACCCACATCGGCCCCTGGCCTACCGCGTAACGGCCTTTTTCCGCCAGCAGCCCCTGCACGCCCTCAATACCGTAGACCGCAATGTGATGCGATTTCTGGCCCGCGGCAATCAGATACTGACCGCTATTGTCGATGTTGAAGCCGCGCGGCTGGGTTTCGGTGGGCTGGTGCCCCTGCACGGCCAGGACGCTGCCATCTTCGGAGACGGTAAAGACCGTAATCACGCTGGCGGTACGATCGCACGCGTAGAGATGACGGCCATCCGGCGTAATGTGGATATCCGCCGCCCAGCGGGTATCGGAGAAATCGGCCGGCATCATATCCAGCGTCTGGATGCATTCGATGTTGCCGTGAGCATCGCTCAGCGCCCAGACATCCACCGAGCTGTTCAGCTCATTCACGCAGTAAGCGAACGGTTTGCTGGGGTGGAAGACCATATGGCGCGGCCCGGCGCCTGCGACGGTGGTCACTTCCGCTGGCGTTTGCGGCTCAAGCTTGCCGTCGTCGGTTAAAGTAAACAGGCAGATGCGATCCTGCTTCAGCGCAGGCACCCACAGGGTGCGGTTATCCGGAGAGATATTCGCGGAGTGGCAGCCTTCCAGCCCTTCCACCACGGTGACGGTCTCGCCCGGCAAGCCGTCGTTCAGACGCACCACGCTTACGCTGCCCGCATTATAGGAGCCGCTGAAGAGGAAACGGCCGGTATGATCGGTCGAA
The DNA here is from genome assembly GCF_041222865.1 of Cronobacter turicensis. NCBI lineage: Bacteria > Pseudomonadati > Pseudomonadota > Gammaproteobacteria > Enterobacterales > Enterobacteriaceae > Cronobacter > Cronobacter turicensis. The sequence goes on from NZ_CP165997.1 coordinate 2,922,658, forward strand.
ATGTGCGTCGGACTGCCCGGCAGCGGCGCTTCGCCCGCTTCGCTGAGCGTGCCGTCATGCGCGGCGATGCGATACGCGATAACGCGAAATTCCGGACGCACGCCGACGTACAGGAAACGCTTATCAGGGCTGATGACCATCGGCTGAACCTGCCCTGGCGCATCCACCACCTGCAACAGCGTCAGCGTGCCCTGCGGCTCCAGACGCCAGACGTGGATCTGCTGGCTCTCCGGGCTTGCGGTATAAACGGTTTGTTTCATGAATACTCCTTGCTTCACTGAGCTTGAAAGACTGTTTCAAGGGTAGCGTGTTTTATCTTCCTGTGCCGACGGAAGCCTTGCGGGTTTCGCGCGTCGCCTGTCGCGGTGTACCATCAACCGGATATTTTGAATGACGACTCTGGAAACCCGCATGACTTTTCGCGTAATCGCTCTCGACTTAGACGGCACGCTGTTAACCGCTCAAAAAACCATCCTCCCGGAATCCCTCGACGCGCTGGCGCAAGCGAAAGCGGCCGGGCTGAAACCGGTGATCGTCACCGGACGCCACCATAATGCCATCCATCCTTTTTATCAGGCACTGGCGCTCGATACACCTGCCATTTGTTGTAATGGCACCTATTTGTATGATTATCAAACGGGAAAGGTGATAACAGCCGATCCGATGAGCCCGCAACAGGCTGAAGGGCTGCTGGCGTTGCTCAGTGACGCCGGTATTCCGGCCCTGATGTATATGGATGACGCGATGCTGTATGAACAGACCTGCGGCCATATCGAGCGCACCCGGAACTGGGCGCTGCGCCTGCCTGAAGCCCAGCGCCCGGTGTTCCGCCAGGTCGATTCGCTGCGCGAGGCGGCACGCTCGGTGGATAATATCTGGAAATTCGCGCTGACCGGGGAAGACATTCCGCGTCTGCAAAGTCTCGCGCTGACCATTGAGCGCGAGCTGGGCCTCGCCTGCGAATGGTCATGGCACGATCAGGTGGATGTGGCAGCACCTGGCAACAGCAAGGGCAAACGCCTGGCGCAGTGGGTGGAATCGCAGGGATTATCGATGGAGCAGGTCGTGGCGTTTGGGGATAACCATAACGACATCTCCATGCTGGAGCGCGCCGGGCTTGGCATCGCCATGGGCAACGCTGATGATGTCGTGAAATCGCACGCCGACAAAGTGATCGGCCCCAATACCGAGGCCAGCATTGCCGACGCGCTGCGTCAGTGGGTGCTTTAAGTCGTTATCGACACGCTTTTTATCTGGGCGTAGAGCCACAGGCCGGGCTTGATGGCCAGCTCGTCGCGCGCCCACGGGCTGATGCGCGCCCAGAGGGTGCGCGAGCCCACCTCCAGTTGCACTTCCACCTGCCCGTTGTCGTCGTAACATTGCGCGACGCGGGCGCGCAGAATGTTACGGATGCTGCTTTGCAGCGGCGGCTGTAGCACCAGCGACACGTCAGACGCCTGAATGCGAATGCGCAGCGCCGTCTGAAGCGGCTTTTCGATACGATTAACCCACAGGTGTTGATCGCCGAGCGCCAGCGCCGTCATCGCATAGTGCGGATGGTGCTCCAGCACCGTGACTTTCAGCACGCTGCTCTGCTGCTCGGGCGGCAGCCACGGGTGCATCACGCTGCTGCCCCAGATATCTTCCAGGCTGCCGAACGCTTTCACCTCGCCCTGCTCCAGCACTAATACTTTATCGGCCAGATGCAGGATCTCCTCCAGCGAATGGCTGACGTAAAGCATCGGGATATTGATTTCGCGCGCCAGCCGTTGCAGGTACGGCAGCAGTTCGCGCTTGCGCGGCACGTCGAGCGAGGCGAGCGGCTCGTCGAGCAGCAGCAGCTCCGGCGCCGTCAGCAGCGCGCGACCAATCGCCACGCGCTGTTTTTCACCGCCCGACAGCGTGCCCGGCAAACGGTCCAGCAGCGGCTCGATGCCGAGCAGCGTCACCAGTTTGTCGAACTGCGCCGCCATCTCTTTGGCCATGCCATATTTCAGGTTGCCGCGCACTTTGTAGTGCGGGAAGAGGCGCGCATCCTGAAAGACATAGCCGATGCGGCGCTTTTCCGGCGGCAGAAAAGTGTCGGTTTCGGTGTCGCTCAGCACGCGATCGTTTAACGCAATGCGCCCGTGCTGCGGGCGGGTCAGCCCGCTAATGGCATTAATCAGCGAGGTTTTGCCGGCGCCCGACACGCCAAACACGGCGGTGATGCCGCTCCCCGGCAGGGTTTCGTTGACCGTCAGACGATGCTTGCCGAGCACCTGGGTGAAATTCAGCTCCAGCATCAGGACGCTCCCAGACGGCGGCGGCTCTGGCGCGCCAGCCATTCAGAAAACATCAGCGAGCAGAGCGCCAGCACAATGGCGATAACGCACAGGCGCGCGGCGGCGCTCTCGCCGCCCGGCGTCTGGATAAGCGTATACATTGCCGACGGCAGCGTGCGGGTTTCGCCCGGAATATTGGAGACAAACGTGATGGTGGCGCCGAACTCGCCAAGCGAGCGGGCAAAGGCCAGCACGGTGCCGACGATAATCCCCGGCAGCGTTAGCGGCAGCGTGATGGTGAAAAAGACGCGCCAGCGGCTGGCGCCGAGCGTACGGGCCGCCGCCTCAAGACGAATATCAACCGCCTCCAGCGCCAGGCGAATGGCGCGCACCATTAACGGAAACGCCATTACCGCCGAGGCGAGCACCGCCCCGCGCCAGCTAAAAGCGAGCGTAATACCAAAGAGATCGTAGAGCCATTCGCCTATCAGCCCCCGGCGGCCAAACACCACCAGCAGCAGATAACCGACCACCACGGGCGGCAGCACCAGCGGCAGATGAATCACGCCATCCAGCAGCGTTTTGCCCGGGAAAGTGCAGCGCACCAGCACCCAGGCGAGAAGGACCCCGAAGGGCAAACTGATAAGTACCGCAATTGTAGAGACTTTAAGGCTAAGCAGTACCGCTTGCCATTCAGGTTCCGTCAACATCATTGGCTGGTCGTAAATCCATATCGTTTAAACACTGCGGCAGCTTCCGGGCCCTGCAGATAGCGGTAAAACGCGCTGACCGTCGGGTTGTTATGCCCGTCGATGATCGCCAGCGGATATTCCACTTTCTGATGGGAATCCTCCGGGAAGGTGCCAACCACTTTTACGCCATGGCTCGCCACGGCGTCAGAACCATAAACGATGCCCAGCGGGGCTTCGTCGCGCTCAACCAGCGCCAGCGCGCCGCGGACATCTTCCGCCGGTGCGAGCTGTGAGGAGAGCGTCTCCCACGCGCCGAGTTTTTGCAATGCCTCTTTCGCGTAAATCCCCGCAGGCACATGGGCCGGATCGCCCACCGCCAGACGGCCGCCTTTCAGCAGGCTTTTCCAGTCGGTGGTGCGGTTAATCACGATATCGCCCTGCGCGCTTTTGGCAGGCGCCACCACCACCAGGCTGTTGCCGAGCAGCGTTTTCCGGCTTGACGCATCGATCGCTTTTTTATCGGCGGCGTAATCCATCCACTTCTGGTCGGCGGAGATAAAAATATCCGCAGGCGCCCCCGCTTCAATCTGCCGCGCCAGCGTCGAAGAGGACGCGAACGACGACACCACTTTCACCGTATTTCCTTTGGCATAATCTTTGGCGATATCCTGCATCGCGTTAGTCAGCGACGCGGCGGCAAACACGGTGACCGTGTTGTCCTGCGCAAGCGCGGCACCGACAGCGCCCGCGCTCAAAGTGACGCCCAGCGCCAGTTTTACCCATAATGTTGCCATGACAGACTCCTTACCGTTTCGTTATATATAAGACAATATAACGCTGCAGGCAGGGTTTTCCCAGCAATTCTCTATCGGCAAAAAAAGCGGCGGCTTGAGGGTACGGAAAGGAAAACGCCCGGCAAAGCCGGGCGCGGGGGGAATTAACGGTGCTGTTTAGACTGGTCTTTATGACCGATGCCGGAGAAGATATTGAAGACCTCGCCGAGGCCCCAGATTAACCCCAGGATCACGGCCATTACTACCGGCACCATAATCACGGCAAATGCCAGACTTTTCAACAACTCGAACATGGTTGCCTCCTGAAAACAGTAAACCGTTATTCTAGCGGCATCCGCACGAAACATCCTGCCCTTTTGTGCCATTTGCGCCAACCCGCCGCTTTCCTTCACAATAGCCTTTTGCTCCGCAGGAGGCCACCATGCAGGCCGATATTCTCCTTACGCTTAAACTGCACGACAAAATTTTTGCCGACCCGCGGCGCATCAACCTGCTGAAACAGGTGGCGCTGACGGGCTCGATCAGCCAGGGCGCGAAACTCGCGGGCATCAGCTACAAAAGCGCGTGGGACGCCATTAACGAAATGAACCAGCTCGGCGATAAACTGCTGGTAGAACGCGCCACCGGCGGCAAAGGCGGCGGCGGCGCGCAGGTAACGCCTTACGGCGAGCGGCTTATCGCGCTCTATGACCTGCTGGGGCAAATCCAGCAAAAGGCGTTTGACGCGCTCTCCGATGACGCGCTGCCGCTCGACAGCCTGCTGGCCGCCATCGCCCGCTTCTCGCTGCAAACCAGCGCCCGCAATCAGTGGTTCGGCGAAGTGGTCAGCCGCGACGCCTGCCCGGTTCAGGAGACTATCGAAATTGCGCTTGCCGGAAGCGGCACGCGGATCAACGCGGCGGTCACCAACCAGAGCGCCGAACGGCTGGCGCTTTCGCCGGGCAAAGAGGTGCTGGCGCTCGTCAAAGCGCCGTGGGTGCATCTGACCCGCGATCCGCAGGAAGCCGCTCACGCCGATAATCAACTCGCCGGCACCATCAGTCATATTGCCCGTACCGCGCAGCACTGCGAAATTCTCCTCACGCTGCATGACGGCCAGACGCTCTGCGCCACGCTGACGCCGGAGGCGGCGCAGGCATTAAACCCACAACAAGGCCTGGCGGTGACCGCCTGGTTTAACGCCGACAGCGTGATCGTGGCGACGCTCTGTTAACGCGCGATCGTTGACATCGCGCCGTGAAAAACGTATCCCTGTGGTTTTGTGCTGCAGAAAATGGGATACGAGATGACGACGTTGCAAATTATGCAAGGCACGTTTCGCATTGGCGATACGCGCGCGCTTCATATTGAGAACCTGGCTGTCCGCGCGGGCGAGAGCTGGGCGTTTGTCGGCGCTAACGGCAGCGGAAAATCGTCCCTCGCACGGGCGCTGGCGGGCGAGCTCCCCCCAGAAAAAGGCGAGCGCGCCAGTCAGTTCTCCCGCATCGCCCTGCTCTCGTTTGAACAGTTGCAAAAGCTGGTCAGCGCCGAGTGGCAGCGCAATAACACCGATATGCTGAGCCCGGACGAAGACGATACCGGGCGCACCTCCGCGCAGATTATTCAGGATGAGGTGCACGATCCGGCCCGCTGCGCGGCGCTGGCGGCGCAATTCGGCATCGATGCGTTGCTGGAGCGGCGCTTTAAATATCTCTCCACCGGCGAAACCCGCAAAACGCTGCTCTGCCAGGCGCTGATGTCACAGCCCGATTTACTGATCCTCGACGAGCCGTTTGACGGCCTCGACGTCGCCTCGCGCGAGCAACTCGCGCGGCTGCTTGGCGAGCTGAGCGCGCAGGGCCTGACGCTGGTCTTGATCCTGAACCGCTTTGATGAAATACCTGATTTTATGCAGCACGCGGGCGTAGTCGCCGACTGCGCGCTGGTCGAGACGGGCGATAAAGCCACGCTCCTGAACCAGGCGCTGGTGGCGCAGCTGGCCCACAGCGAAAAACTGTCTGGCGTGCGGCTACCGGAGGCGGACGAGCCCGCGGCGCGCCATACGCTCAATGCCGCCGAGCCGCGCATCGTGCTGCGCAACGGGGTGGTCTCGTATAACGATCGCCCAATCCTGAACAATCTGAGCTGGACGGTACGCCCCGGCGAGCACTGGCAAATCGTCGGCCCCAACGGCGCGGGGAAATCGACGCTGTTAAGCCTCGTGACGGGCGATCATCCCCAGGGTTACAGCAATGACCTGACGCTTTTCGGGCGTCGTCGCGGCAGCGGCGAAACCATCTGGGATATCAAAAAACATATCGGTTACGTGAGCAGCAGTTTGCATCTTGATTACCGCGTCAGCGCCTCGGTGCGCAGCGTGATCCTTTCCGGTTATTTCGATTCCATCGGGATTTATCAGGCGGTGTCGGACCGCCAGCAGCAGTTGACGCGCGAGTGGCTCGATATTCTCGGCATGGACGACGCCACCGCCGACGCGCCGTTTCAGAGCCTCTCCTGGGGCCAGCAGCGGCTGGCGCTGATTGTGCGCGCGCTGGTGAAACACCCGACACTGCTGATCCTCGATGAGCCGTTGCAGGGGCTGGACCCGCTGAACCGCCAGCTGGTGCGCCGCTTTGTGGATGTGTTGATTAGCGAAGGCGAAACGCAACTGCTGTTTGTCTCGCACCACGCCGAAGACGCGCCGCAGTGCATGACCCACCGTTTAACCTTCATACCTGACGGCGACAGCTACCGTTATCAGTTCGATACGCTGCGTTAACACTCAGCGCAGCGACGCGGGCCGGGCGCTTCCCTGCCCGCCTCCCTTTTCACTTTCAGATTAGCTGCAAATGCGCGCGTCGCGTTTTGTTTTACAATGGCTTAGCGTTGTCAGCCAGATGAGTGAAAATCAGTGTAAACGATTCCACTAATTTATCCCATGTCACACTTTTGGGCTCTCTGTTATGCTATGGTTAATACATACCATAAGCGTAATGGAGCCAAATATGCGAGTTCTGGTAACGGGTGGTAGCGGTTACATCGGAAGTCATACCTGTGTACAGCTGCTGCAAAATAATCATGATGTGGTCATCCTTGATAATCTGTGCAACAGCAAGCGCAGCGTACTGCCGGTGATTGAGCGTCTGGGCGGTAAAGCCGCGACGTTTATCGATGGCGATATCCGCGATGAAGCGCTGCTGCGCGAGATCTTCCACGATTATTCCATTGATACGGTAATCCATTTCGCCGGTCTGAAAGCGGTCGGCGAATCCGTCGCGAAACCGCTGGAATATTACGACAATAACGTAAACGGTACGCTGCGCCTGATCTCCGCCATGCGCGCCGCAGGCGTCACCAACTTTATCTTCAGTTCCTCCGCCACCGTCTACGGCGACCAGCCGAAAATCCCTTATGTCGAAAGCTTCCCGACCGGCACGCCGCAAAGCCCGTATGGCAAAAGCAAGCTGATGGTCGAACAGATCCTGACCGACCTGCAAAAGGCCTGTCCGGCGTGGAGCATCGCGCTGCTGCGTTATTTCAACCCGGTCGGCGCGCATCCGTCGGGCGATATGGGCGAAGATCCGCAGGGCATTCCTAACAACCTGATGCCGTATATCGCGCAGGTGGCGGTGGGCCGTCGCGAATCGCTGGCGGTCTTCGGCAATGATTACCCGACCAAAGACGGCACCGGCGTGCGCGACTATATCCACGTGATGGACCTCGCCGACGGTCATGTCGCCGCGATGCAGCAACTGGCCGATAAGCCGGGCGTGCATATCTATAACCTCGGCGCGGGCGTCGGCAGCAGCGTGCTGGATGTCGTGAACGCCTTCAGCCAGGCCTGCGGCAAACCGATCAATTATCACTTTGCGCCGCGCCGTGATGGCGACCTGCCCGCGTACTGGGCGGATGCCACCAAAGCAGACCAGGATCTGAACTGGCGCGTGACGCGTTCATTACAGGAAATGGCGGACGACACCTGGCGCTGGCAGTCACGTCATCCCCAAGGTTATCCCGATTAAAGGAAGTCAGATGGAACAGTTTAACCCCGTGGATCATCCGCACCGTCGTTATAACCCGCTGACCGGACAATGGATCCTGGTTTCGCCGCATCGCGCCAAGCGCCCCTGGCAGGGGGCGCAGGAAACGCCGGCGAAACAGACGCTGCCGCAGCACGATCCCGATTGTTTTCTCTGCCCCGGCAACACCCGTGTGACCGGGGATAAAAACCCGCATTACACCGGCACCTATGTTTTCACCAACGATTTCGCCGCGCTGATGACTGACACGCCGGACGCGCCGCAAAGCGCCGATCCGCTGATGCGTCTTGAGAGCGCCCGTGGCACCAGCCGCGTGATTTGCTTCTCGCCGGATCACAGCAAAACGCTGCCGGAACTGACGCTGCCTGCGCTGGAAGACGTGGTGACGACCTGGCAGACGCAAACGGCTGAGCTTGGGAAAACCTACCCGTGGGTGCAGGTGTTTGAAAATAAAGGCGCGGCGATGGGCTGCTCCAACCCGCATCCGCATGGCCAGATTTGGGCCAACAGCTTCCTGCCGAATGAAGCCGAACGTGAAGACAGGCTTCAGCGTGAATATTTCGAACAGCAGGGCTCGCCGATGCTGGTGGATTACGCCCAGCGCGAGCTGGCCGACGGCAGCCGCACCGTGGTGGAAACCGAACACTGGCTGGCGGTGGTGCCGTACTGGGCGGCGTGGCCGTTTGAAACGCTGCTGCTGCCGAAGACGCACATTCTGCGCATGACCGATCTGACTGACGCGCAGCGCAGCTGCCTTGCGCTGGCGCTGAAAAAACTCACCAGCCGTTACGACAACCTGTTCCAGACCTCGTTCCCCTACTCGATGGGCTGGCACGGCGCACCGTTCAATGGCGAAGAGAACACGCACTGGCAGTTGCATGCCCACTTCTACCCGCCGCTGCTGCGCAGCGCCACGGTACGTAAATTTATGGTGGGGTATGAAATGCTGGCGGAAACCCAGCGTGATTTAACCGCCGAACAGGCGGCAGAGCGCCTGCGCGCCGTCAGCGACGTCCATTTTCGCGAATCCGGAGAATAACAATGAGCCTGAAAGAAAAGACACATGCCCTGTTTGCCGAAAATTTCGGCTACCCTGCCACCACCCATATTCAGGCGCCGGGCCGCGTTAACCTTATCGGTGAACACACCGACTATAACGATGGTTTCGTGCTGCCGTGCGCTATCGATTACCAGACGGTGATTAGCTGCGCGAAGCGCGACGACCGCCGCGTGCGCGTCATTGCCGCCGATTACGATAACGAAACCGATGAGTTCTCACTCGATGAGCCGATTCTGACGCACGACAGCCAGCAGTGGTCCAACTATGTGCGCGGCGTGGTGAAACATCTGCAACAGCGCGATCCCGGCTTCGGCGGCGCCGATCTGGTGATCAGCGGCAACGTGCCGCAGGGCGCGGGCTTAAGCTCTTCCGCATCGCTGGAAGTGGCGGTCGGCACCGTGTTCCGCCACCTCTATCGCCTGTCGCTCGACGGCGCGCAGATTGCCCTGAACGGCCAGGAAGCGGAAAACCAGTTCGTCGGCTGCAACTGCGGCATCATGGATCAGCTGATTTCCGCGCTGGGCAAAAAAGACCATGCGCTGCTCATCGATTGTCGCAGCCTTGGCACCAAAGCCGTGCCGATGCCGCAGGGCGTCGCGGTCGTTATCATCAACAGCAACTTTAAACGCACCCTGGTCGGCAGCGAGTACAACACCCGCCGCGAACAGTGCGAAACCGGCGCGCGTTTCTTCACGCAAAAAGCGCTGCGCGACGTAAGTCTGGATCAGTTTAACGCGGTGGCGCATGAGCTTGACCCGATCGTGGCTAAACGCGTGCGCCATGTCCTGACTGAAAACGCCCGCACCGTGGAAGCGGCTGACGCGCTGGCGAAAGGCGATCTGACGCGGATGGGCGAGCTGATGGCGCAATCCCACGCCTCGATGCGCGACGACTTTGAAATTACCGTTCCGCAGATCGATACTCTGGTGGAGATTGTGAAATCGGTTATCGGTGACAAAGGCGGCGTGCGCATGACGGGCGGCGGCTTCGGCGGCTGCGTCGTGGCGCTGGTGCCGGAAGCTATCGTGCCGGAGGTGCAGGCTGCCGTGGAAGCGCAGTACGAAGCGCGCACCGGTATTAAAGAAACGTTTTACGTGTGCAAACCTTCAGAAGGAGCAGGTCTGTGCTAAAAGAGACGCCACAACTGGCCCCGGATGGCCAGCCGTATCGTATCTCCACCCTGCGCAACGCCGCAGGGATGGTCGTTACCGTCATGGACTGGGGCGCGACGCTGCTGTCGGCCCGCGTTCCGATGAAAGACGCCAGCGTGCGCGAAACGCTGCTGGGCTGTCCGAGCCCGGAAGTCTGGCTTGAGCAGACCGCGTTTCTCGGCGCGTCGGTGGGCCGTTACGCCAACCGCATCGCGCAGTCGCGCTTTACGCTGGATGGCGAGACGTATTCACTGACGCCAAGCCAGGGCGAAAACCAGCTGCATGGCGGCCCGGAAGGGTTCGACAAACGCCGCTGGCGCATTGTTCGCCAGAACGGGCAGGAAGTGCTCTATACGCTGGATTCGCAGGACGGCGATCAGGGTTACCCTGGCGAGCTGCGCGCCACCGCGCATTTCCGCCTGACCGACGATAACCGCATCAGCATTGAATACCGCGCCCGCGTGGACAAGCCCTGCCCGGTTAACCTGACGAACCACGCCTATTTCAACCTGGACGGCGAGCAGAACGACGTGCGCGGCCACCGCCTGCAGCTTTTCGCAGAGCGCTATCTGCCGGTTGATGCGCAGGGCATTCCGCGAGAAGGGCTGGCGGACGTCGCGGGAACCGGTTTTGATTTCCGCGAGCCGAAAAAAATCGCACAGGATTTCCTGAAAGACGAAGGCCAGCAGCGCGTGAAAGGTTATGACCACGCCTGGTTGCTGGACGCGAAAGGCGATCTGGCGCAGCCTGCGGCGCATGTCTGGTCGAGCGATGAAAAGCTCAAAATGACGGTCTATACCACCGCGCCTGCGTTGCAGTTCTACTCAGGCAACTATCTGGAAGGTACGCCCGCCCGCGAGCAGGGCACTTACAGCGCCTGGCAAGGGCTGGCGCTGGAGAGCGAATTCCTGCCAGACAGCCCCAACCACCCGGAATGGCCGCAGCCGAACTGCATTCTGCGCCCGGACCAGGAATACCAGAGCATTACGCAGTATCACTTTATTCCTCAGTAACTTTTCAGCCCTCTTTGCGAAGAGGGCTTTTTTTTCGCCATTTTGCTGTTATTACCGCCAGTTACTGACAAAAACATCACCGCCGATTCACATGCGCCTTACACTACACCGCTATTTTCGCTATGTTAAAGGTTTACGTTGCCGCTAACTCCAACGCGGCAATATAATGATAACTGTTATCATTCAATCAGGCTTATGAAGGAGTAATACTATGGCTGTTACTAAGCTGGTTCTGGTTCGTCACGGCGAAAGCCAGTGGAACAACGAAAACCGCTTTACCGGTTGGTACGACGTTGACCTGTCTGAAAAAGGCGTCAGCGAAGCGAAAGCCGCAGGCAAGCTGCTGAAAGACGAAGGCTACAGCTTTGATTTTGCTTATACCTCCGTGCTGAAACGTGCCATCCACACGCTGTGGAACATCCTGGACGGGCTGGATCAGGCCTGGCTGCCGGTTGAAAAATCCTGGAAACTGAACGAGCGTCACTACGGCGCCCTGCAGGGTCTGAACAAAGCTGAAACCGCTGAAAAATACGGTGACGAGCAGGTAAAACAGTGGCGTCGCGGCTTCGCGGTGACCCCGCCGGCGCTGACCAAAGATGACGAGCGTTTCCCGGGCCACGATCCGCGTTACGCGAAACTGAGCGAGCAGGAGCTGCCGCTGACCGAGAGCCTGGCGCTGACCATCGATCGCGTTATCCCTTACTGGAATGAAACCATTCTGCCGCGCCTGAAAAGCGGTGAGCGCGTGATTATCGCCGCCCACGGCAACTCCCTGCGCGCGCTGGTGAAATACCTGGATAACATGAGCGAAGAAGAGATCCTTGAGCTGAACATCCCAACCGGCGTGCCGCTGGTGTATGAGTTCGACGAAAACTTCAAGCCGATTAAACACTACTATCTGGGCAACGCTGACGAGATCGCAGCGAAAGCGGCCGCTGTCGCGAACCAGGGTAAAGCGAAGTAATTCGCAACCGTAAGAAGTGCAAAAGGCGTGGTGAAAACCACGCCTTTTTTATTGGGCGGGTGCGCTGGGTAGATACGGCGGGCGCGCTGCGCTTACCCGCCCTACTACGGTGCGAGAGGTATGTAGGGTGGGTAAGCGTTAGCGCACCCACTACAGGGAGCGTTTAACCGCGACGTGCTTTGACCGCTTCGGCGAGCTGACGCAGGATAGCGTCGGTATCTTCCCAGCCGATGCAGGCGTCGGTCACGCTCTTGCCATACACCAGCGGCTCACCGCTCTCAAGGCTCTGGTTGCCTTCCACCAGATGGCTTTCGATCATCACACCCATAATGGCGCTTTCGCCGCCGGCGATTTGCGCGCAGACATCAACGCCGACATCCATCTGCTTTTTAAACTGCTTGCTGGAGTTGGCATGGCTGAAATCGATCATCACCTGCGGTTTCAGGCCCGCTTTCTCAAGACCGGTTTTCACCTCAGCGACGTGCGCCGCGCTGTAATTCGGCGCTTTACCGCCGCGCAGAATAATATGGCAGTCGCTGTTGCCGCTGGTGTTGACGATAGCCGAGTGGCCCCATTTGGTGACCGACAGGAAACAGTGCGGCGCGCTGGCGGCGTTAATCGCGTCAATCGCCACTTTAATGGTGCCGTCGGTGCCATTTTTAAAACCGACAGGACAGGACAGCCCGGACGCCAGTTCGCGATGCACCTGCGATTCCGTGGTACGCGCGCCGATAGCGCCCCAGCTCATTAAATCCGCCAGATATTGCGGCGTAATCATATCCAGGAACTCACCCGCCGCCGGCAGGCCGGTGTCGTTGATATCCAGCAGCAATTTACGCGCAATCCGCAGGCCATCGTTAATCTGGAAACTGTTATCCATGTGCGGATCGTTGATAAGCCCTTTCCAGCCCACCGTTGTGCGCGGCTTTTCAAAATAGACGCGCATAACGATTTCCAGCTCGTTCTTTAACGCCTTACGCAGCGGCAGCAGACGCGAGGCATACTCTTTTGCCGCCATCGGATCATGAATAGAACACGGGCCGATGACCACCAGCAGGCGATCGTCATCGCCATGCAGGATCTGATGAATCGCCTGGCGCGCCGCAGACACGGTTTCAGCGGCTTTTTCGGTAGCGGGAAATTTTTCCAGGAGTGCGACAGGCGGGAGTAACTCGTTGATGCCGTTAATGCGGAGATCGTCGTTCTGATAAGTCATGATGGTTCCAGGAGGCCCTGCAGTTTTGTGGGAAAGCAATGCTTTCAATCTAACTTGTCGCGCCAGTAGTGTAAACACGCATTTACACTTCGCACGGAAAATTCCTGGAAGTTAACTTAAAAACGCCAGAAAGTAGCGTAAAGGGAGAACCAGTCTACACTTTTTAATTGTTAGCACTCTGTTTTATACATTTTACCGAATCACCTACTGCCTTTCGGCGATGGTGTGGTTTTTTCGACCGCAACACACACGCTGAGCAACTTTTTCGCAGTGCACTGTTGGAAGAAGTTATCCAGCAATAACGACCAGAACAGGAGCATGATTATGAAACTGAATAAACTGACTTCACTCTTTCTGACCGCCACTCTGACTCTGGCCAGCGGCGCGGCGCTTGCCGCCGATTCCGGTTCTTCAACCGGGGGTAGCGATACGGGCTCTGCAAACGCAGCCGCCAGCGCAGGCCAGGTAGCGCCTGACGCTAAACAAAATGTCGCTCCGAACGGCGTTGATAACAGCAACATCAATACCTCCGGCACCAATTCCGCCAACAGCGGCGTGAACACCGGCACCGGCACGTCAACCGGTACGTCTTCCGGCACCGCGCACAGCACCAGCGGCGACATGGGCGCCACCGGCAGCAGCACTTCCGGGTCTACCGGTAGCGTACAGTGTACTGGCGACGCCTGCCCGAGCACTTCTGGCAGCACCTCCCAGTAAGCGCATTAACGCCTGAATACAAAAGGAGAGCTTCGGCTCTCCTTTATTTTTGCTATTGTGGTAACGCGCGATTGCCGCGCAACTGACTGATATTGATAACCACAACAAAAATGTTGAGCGACACACGCTATGGCCCATTCTCATACACACGATCCCCACGAGCATTCTCATAACTCCAACAGCAAACGCCTGCTAATCGCCTTTCTGATCACCGCCATTTTTATGGTGCTGGAGATTGCCGGCGGCCTGCTTTCCGGCTCGCTGGCGCTGCTGGCCGACGCAGGCCATATGTTTACCGATGCCGCCGCGCTGCTGGTGGCGCTGATGGCTGTGCGTTTCGCGCGCCGCAGCCCGAACGCGAGGCATACCTTTGGGCTACTGCGTTTAACCACGCTTGCCGCTTTCGTCAATGCGCTGGCGCTGCTGGTGATTACCGCGATTATCGTCTGGGAGGCCATCGCGCGCTTTATTACGCCCGAACCTGTCGCGGGTGGACCGATGCTGGGTATCGCCATTGCGGGTCTGGTGGCGAACCTGCTGTCATTCTGGATTTTGCACCGCGGCAGTGATGAGAAAAACATGAACGTGCGCGCCGCCGCGCTGCATGTGCTTGGCGATCTGCTGGGCTCTGTTGGCGCAATTGTCGCTGCGGTGATTATTCTCTGGACCGGCTGGACGCCTATCGACCCGATTCTCTCGATTCTGGTCTCATGCCTGGTGCTGCGCAGCGCCTGGCGACTACTCCAGGAGAGCATGAATGAACTGCTGGAAGGCGCGCCACGCGCGGTGGATGTGGAGCAGCTGCGCCGCAGGCTGGTGCGCGAAATCCCGGAAGCGCGCGATGTGCATCATGTGCATCTGTGGCTGGTCGGCGAAAAACCGGTGATGACGCTGCATGTGCAAGTGATCCCGCCGCACGATCATGACGCCCTGATGGCAAGCATTCATGATTATCTGCGGCATCACTACCAGATAGCCCACGCGACGGTACAGCTTGAGTACCAGTCATGCAGCGTTAAAGACTGTGATTTGAATGCCAGGGACGCCAAACCGCACGCCCACGGCCATTCACATTAGTAAGACAGCGCGCGCGAGCCCCGCTCGTGCGCCGCTTTGATCCACATCCGGCTGCCGTTGAGCGCGATAAACGTCAGGATCAGGTACTCCAGCGACATCGCATAAACGCCCTGACGGGCGAAAATCACCACGCTGATGACGTTAATAATCACCCAGAGCAGCCAGTTTTCGACATATTTACGGGTCATCAGGATCATCGCCACCACGGACAAGACCGTCATGCAGGAATCCCAGAACGGGAAGGCGTCTGGCTGAAGCTGAGGCGCCGTCACGTTAAGCCCGACCGCCTGCATAACCTGCACCGCAATGCGGGTCAGGAAGGCGAAGACCGGATCGATCCACAGCGTCATTAATCCAATCGCCACCACGCAGACCGCCAGCCAGCCGAAGGCTTTCGGGCGCGGCAGCCAGCGGATGTGCAGCGCCGCCTGGTTGTCGCTGCTCTGGCGCGACCATGCGTACCAGCCGTAAATATTCGCCACAAAGAAAAACACTTGCAGCAGCAGGCTCGCATAGAGCTGGATCTGGAAGAAAATAATCGCAAACAGCGTGACGTTAATTAAACCAAATGCGTAGTTAACGATTTTCTCAAGGCTCGCCAGCCAGATACACAGCAGCCCCGCGAGCGTGCCGACCGCTTCAATCCATGATAATGAGTATCCGCCCTCGCCAAGCGGAATATGCACCAGAATGTTTTGTACGCTAAAAAAATCCATATTATCCCCGAAGCGTAATGTCCTTACGCGTTTCCTTTAACCGAAAGACGAAGTGTAGCCGCAAAATCCAGCATGCGGTTAAGCGGCGTTAACGCGGCTTCTCGCAGGCTGGCGTCAACGTGAACCTCATGGGGCGCTCCGCCATGCTCTAGTGCCTCTGCGATGGCCTGAAGGCCATTCATCGCCATCCATGGACAGTGCGCACAGCTACGGCAGGTTGCGCCCTCGCCTGCGGTCGGCGCCTCAAGCAGCGTTTTTTCCGGGCAGGCCTGCTGCATTTTGTAGAAGATGCCGCGATCGGTCGCCACGATGAGCGTCTGGTGCGGCAGCGTTTTCGCGGCGTTAATGAGCTGGCTGGTGGAGCCGACGGCGTCGGCCATATCGACAACCGCCTGCGGCGACTCGGGGTGCACCAGCACGGCGGCATCCGGGTACAGGGCTTTCATGCGCGCCAGCGCCTGCGTTTTAAACTCATCATGCACGATGCACGCGCCCTGCCAGCAGAGCACATCTGCGCCGGTTTGCTTTTGCACATAGCGGCCCAGGTGGCGGTCTGGCGCCCAGATGATTTTCTCGCCGAGGCTATCGAGATGTTCAATCAGCTCAACGGCGATGCTGGATGTCACCACCCAGTCGGCACGGGCTTTTACCGCCGCCGAGGTATTGGCGTAAACCACCACGGTGCGATCCGGATGGCTGTCGCAAAACGCGGCGAATTCTTCTTCCGGGCAGCCGAGATCAAGCGAGCATTCCGCCTGTAGCGTCGGCATCAGGATGGTTTTTTCAGGGCTTAGGATTTTGGCGGTTTCGCCCATAAAACGCACGCCCGCGACCAGCAACGTGGTGGCAGGATGATTCGCGCCAAAACGCGCCATCTCAAGCGAATCAGAAATACAGCCGCCCGTCTCTTCGGCCAGCGCCTGGATCTCCGGGTCGGTATAGTAGTGAGCGACCATGACCGCATTGCGTTCCTTAAGGAGACGCTTAATTTTGTCGCGGTAAACAGCCTTCTCGTCTGCGTTCAGCGGCGCAGGCTTTGGCGGGAAAGGATAAATTGCGGCTTCGGGATCGAACATTACACTCATTTGCACCATCTCGTTTTTTGCACTTAACTAAAGCCGCGTTACCGAGCCTTTGAAAGCCACCTGGCAGCTTCATTTGTTTTATATGCTAAACAAGATAGCGGATTGAAGGGGAAAAGTCACAGGAAAAGGTTGAGCGTCGGGCCGGGATGCATGTTGGGAATAAGTAACAAAGACAAAGCGCATATTGGCAGATAACGGCGGGACGTACAGATAAGCAAACCTGCTGCAGGCTCGAATCTTTTAAGTGCGCGCATAGCAAAAAGGCGCCTTTAGGGCGCCTTTTTACACTGGTGGGTCGTGCAGGATGACTCGCTTCGCTCGCCCATCGGGCCATTTCTTCGCAACGTTATCCTTCACATATCGCCTCTGTTTTCACATCAGGCTATGGTGGGTCGTGCAGGATTCGAACCTGCGACCAATTGATTAAAAGTCAACTGCTCTACCAACTGAGCTAACGACCCGCTCGGGAACTGCTTTCTTTCAGAGGGAGGTCGTGGAAGATAAATGCTGTCTTGCAACGTTATCCTTCACACCTTCTGTTAACACCCACGCTTTCAGTGGTGGGTCGTGCAGGATTCGAACCTGCGACCAATTGATTAAAAGTCAACTGCTCTACCAACTGAGCTAACGACCCGTTCGGGTGTTATCTGAAAGATTTACTGCTTATACCAACAAAAGTGTTGGTGGTCGTGCAGGATGACTCGGCTTCGCCTTGCCCTTCGGGCCGTTGCTTTGCAACGTTATCCTTCACGATATCGCTCATGTTTTCACAGAAACGATGGTGGGTCGTGCAGGATTCGAACCTGCGACCAATTGATTAAAAGTCAACTGCTCTACCAACTGAGCTAACGACCCGAGTGGTGGGTGATGACGGGATCGAACCGCCGACCCCCTCCTTGTAAGGGAGGTGCTCTCCCAGCTGAGCTAATCACCCGATACTACGCTGGTTTACTGCGTGTGGTCAGTCGTGGAGGGAATTTATCTTAACGATGCGTGCAACGTTGCCTTCACGATATCGCTCCTTTAAACCACCTGAGCGAGTGGTGGGTCGTGCAGGATTCGAACCTGCGACCAATTGATTAAAAGTCAACTGCTCTACCAACTGAGCTAACGACCCACATTTTCGCCACCGCGGGTTTGTTTCGTATCCCGTGGCAACGGCGGCATATATTACTGATTTAAGATTCTGACGCAACAAAAATTTCGAGGCAGATCACTTAACTGCTTACGTTTCATGCGGCGAGACCAGAAATAATACGGGATCTGGTCAAGCCGCATGCATTACATCGCATTCAGACGTTTTTGCGCCTGCTTTGCGCCTTCGGTGCCAGGGTATTTGGAGATAACCTGCTGATAAACGGCCTTCGCTTTCGCGGTATCGCCTTTATCCTGCATGATGACGCCAACCTTATACATCGCATCCGCCGCTTTCGGTGATTTGGGGTAGTTCTTCACCACCGAAGCGAAGTAATACGCCGCGTCATCCTTCTTACCTTTGTTGTAATTCAGCTGGCCGAGCCAGTAATGGGCATTCGGCTGGTAAGTGGAATCCGGGTATTGCTTAATGAAATTGGAAAACGCGGTGATGGCTTCATCCTGACGGGACTTATCCTGCACCAGCGCGATCGCTGCGTTGTAATCGGTATTGGCATCCCCGCTTTGCGTCGGTGCGCTGGCTGCGGGCGCAGATGCGCCAGCGTCCGGTGTGGCTTGCGCCGCGCCGTTTTGCGCCTGATCGCCGCCCTGCGCCGCGGCCGCTCCACCGTTGCTATTACTCAGACTGTCCATCTGCAGCAAAATCTGCTTTTGACGTTCCACAATCTGGTTAAGCTGATACTGATTTTCCTGAATCTGACCGCGCAGGGAATCAATATCGGACTGGTTATCGGAGAGCTGCTGCTGAAGCTGGGTTAAAAGCTGACTGTGAGCGTTGGAAATACGCTCGAGTTGAACGACACGGTCTTCGACCGAGCCTGAGCCGACATCACTGATTGGCGCCTGGGCATTAGCGGCCCAGGGGGCCGCTACGCCAACCAGTAACGACAGACCCAACAGGTGATGTCTGAAGTTACTGATCATGCAATTCTCTTAGTAAACCAGTACGGCGCGACGGTTTTTGGCATATGCCGCTTCGTCGTGACCCAGTACTGCAGGTTTTTCTTTACCGTAAGAAACGATGGAGATCTGGTCAGCAGAAACGCCTTTACCCTGCAGGTACATCTTAACAGCGTTAGCGCGACGCTCGCCCAGGGAGATGTTGTACTCCGGGGTACCGCGCTCATCCGCATGACCTTCAACGGTCACTTTGTAAGACGGGTTGCTACGCAGGAAGTTAGCGTGCGCATCCAGCATTGCAGCGAAGTCAGAACGGATGTCGTACTTGTCCAGATCGAAGTAAACGATGTTGTTCTGCTGCAGCTGCTGCATCTGCAGACGCGCCTGCTCTTCAGAAGACATGTTGCCGCCGTTGCCGTTCATACCAGTGCCGGCACCCAGCATGCCTTCGCCGCTCTGGTCATTGCTGGCGTTCTTGTTAGAAGAACACGCCGCGATTGCCATAACAGGCAGAGCGATCATCAGCCCTTTCAGCACTTTGTTCAGTTGCATTTCTTTGATTCCTTTAGTAATCAATTAATTATTATTACAGATACGGCGACCAGGCAGGGAATTTAACCTGTCCATCAGTTGCCGGAAGACGCGCTTTGAAACGCCCATCTGTAGAAACCAGGTTCAGCACGGATCCCATCCCCTGAGAAGAGCTGTAGATAACCATAGTGCCGTTAGGTGCCAGACTTGGCGTTTCATCCAGGAACGTTGACGACAGAGTCTGCACGCCACCCGTTACCAGATCCAGTTTAGCGATGTTCTGAGCGCCGCCATTGGAGCTCACCATCACCATAAATTTACCGTCAGAGCTTACGTCAGCATCCTGGTTCTGAGAGCCTTCCCAGGTCACGCGCTGCGGCGCGCCGCCGTTGATGTTGACTTTATAAACCTGTGGACGACCGGCCTGGTCAGAGGTATAGGCCAGCGTCTGGCTGTCCGGATACCAGGTCGGCTCGGTGTTATTGCTGCGACCGTCAGTTACCTGACGAATCTGGCCGGAGCCGATATCCATCACGTACAGGTTCAGGCTGCCGGTTTTAGAGAGCGCGAAAGCCAGTTTGCTGCCGTCCGGCGAGAAAGCCGGCGCGCCGTTGTGACGCGGGAACGAAGCCACCTGACGCACAGCGCCGTTAGACAGCGTCTGGATAACCAGCGCAGAACGACCGCTTTCAAAGGTCACGTAAGCGACCTTGCTGCCATCCGGCGACCATGCCGGAGACATCAGCGGCTGCGGTGAGCGGTGAACCACAAACTGGTTGTAGCCGTCGTAGTCAGAAACACGCAGCTCATACGGGAACTGGCCGCCGTTGGTCTGCACTACATAAGCGATACGGGTGCGGAAAGCGCCTTTAATACCGGTCAGCTTCTCAAACACTTCGTCGCTGGCGGTATGGCCTGCATAACGCAGCCACTGTTTGTTCACTTTGTAAGAGTTCTGCGCGAGCACGGTGCCCGGCGCGCCGCCGGTATCAACCAGCTGATACGCCACGGTATAGCTGCCGTCGCCATTCGGCGTCACCTGCCCTACCACGACCGCGTCAATACCGAGTGCAGACCATGCCGCCGGTTGTACTTCCTGTGCGGAAGACGGCTGCTGCGGCAGACGGGAGCGATCGAGCGGGTTGAATTTACCGCTGTTGCGCAGATCCGCCGCCACGATGCCGCCGATATCTTCAGGCGCGGCGCCCGGGCCTGCCCACTTGAACGGCACCACACCAATCGGACGCGCCGAGTCAACCCCCTGGGTTATCTCGATACGTACTTCTGCGTGCAGCACGGCTGCCCACAGCATCAGAAAACTAAATGCTACACGTAATGCCTGCTTCATCATATCTCCCTTATCTGGACGTCAAAGCCCACGATAATTTAGCAGAATGTTAACAAACTCAAAGATAGACAACCACATCGCACGCCGGCTTAAACCGGACAGTGAAGCCCGGTTTTACCGGAAATCACTGTGGTTTGAAAAGCAACGGCGCGTTTTTAAAGACTTCATAAACAGCCTGGCTTGGCGGTTTAGGAATCTTAGCCTGTCGGGCGGCGGAAATGGCTGCCTGACAAAGCGCAGGATCGCCGCCTTCCGACTGGATATCCAGTAGTAAGCCGTCCGGTGCAAGCTTAATACGCAGCGTACAGGTTTTACCTGAATACGACGACGCATCATAGAACTTGCTTTCAATGGCGGACTTTATCTGCGAGGCGTAGCCATTGATTTCAGCGCCGCTGGCACCGTTGTTCTTACTATTACCGCTCCCTGCTGGCGCTGCATTACTGCCTTTCGCTCCGCCGCCGGTTTTCGGCGCATTCTTACCTGAGCTGAGATCGCCAAGAAGATCGTCCACGCCTTCCGCATTCGCTGCTTTTTCTGCAGCCGCTTTCGCAGCGGCAGCTTTCTTCGCAGCGGCTTTTTCTGCCGCCGCTTTTTTATCGGCTGCGGCTTTCTCGGCTGCCGCAGCTTTTTCCGCGGCCGCTTTTTCAGCTGCGGCGGCTTTCTTCTCGGCAGCCGCTTTTTCTGCCGCAGCGGCTTTTTCGGCGGCGGCTTTCTCTGCCGCGGCTTTCTTCGCAGCCTCAGCCGCCGCTTTCTTCTCGGCGTCCTGCTGCGCTTTTTTCGCCGCATCGGCAGCCGCTTTTTTCTCTGCCTCTTCCTGCGCTTTCTTCGCAGCAGCAGCGGCTTTCGCGGCCTCTTCCTGCACTTTTTTCTGCGCGTCGGCAGCGGCTTTCTTCGCGGCTTCTTCAGCGGCTTTCGCCTGAGCGTCAGCTTTTGCTTTCGCATCTGCTGCGGCTTTGGCTGCCGCCTCTTCCGCCTGTTTCTGCTGCTCCTGCGCGCGCTTCGCGGCTTCTTCAGCCTGTTTCTGCTGTTCCGCCTGCTGCTGCGCTTTCTCCTGCGCTTCAAGGCGTTCCTGCTCAAGCTTTTTCAGGCGTTCCTGTTCGGCGGCCTGTTTCTCGCGCAGTTCTTCCGCCTGCTGCTGCGCCTGTTTCTCGCGCTGCTCGGCGGCTTGTTTAGCGCTTGCCTGCTGTTGCTGCTGGCGGTTGTACTGCTGCACCACCGCGCCTGGGTCGACCATCACGGCGTCAATAGCCGATCCGCCGCCGCCGCCCGCTGCGTCTTCACTGATATGCTCATCGAACGAGCTCCAGATCAGTAGTCCAATCAGCAACACGTGCAGCGCTACGGAAATGATGATCGCGCGTTTCAGCTTATCGTTTTGTTCGGTTGCCTTTGCCACTCTCGGTTTCCAAAACTTGTAGCCCTGTCAGGCGGTGGATCAGATAGGCTGCGTCATTAAGCCGACAGATTTCACGCCCGCCTGATGCAACAGGTTCAGCGCTTTAATAATCTCGTCGTAAGGAACCTCTTTGGCGCCACCGATTAAAAAGACCGTCTTCGGATTCTCCTGCAGACGACGCTGCGCCTCGGCAACAATCTGCTCAGCAGGCAACTGATCCATACGGTCTTTTTCCACCACCACGCTGTACTGGCCCACGCCGGAGACTTCAATAATCACCGGCGGGTTGTCATTGCTGCTGACGGTCTGGGAATCCGTGGCGTCCGGCAAGTCCACTTCCACGCTCTGGGTGATGATGGGTGCCGTCGCCATAAATATCAGCAGCAGCACCAGCAGCACGTCCAGCAGCGGGACGATATTGATTTCAGACTTCAGCTCACGACGACCACGTCCACGTGTTCTGGCCATGACTTACCCCTTGTTGCTTTCGCTGGTGCTAGTAAAAGCCTGGCGATGCAGGATAGCCGTGAACTCTTCCATAAAGTTGTCGTAATTCAGCTCCAGCTTGTTCACGCGTTGGTTCAGACGGTTGTAAGCCATAACCGCCGGGATTGCCGCGAACAGACCGATCGCCGTCGCGATAAGCGCTTCCGCGATACCCGGCGCAACCATCTGCAGCGTCGCCTGCTTCACAGCACCCAGCGCGATAAAGGCGTGCATGATCCCCCACACGGTGCCGAACAGGCCGATATACGGACTGATGGAGCCTACGGTGCCGAGGAAAGGAATATGCGTTTCGAGGGTTTCAAGTTCGCGATTCATCGAAATACGCATCGCGCGCGACGCCCCTTCGACAATCGCTTCCGGCGCATGGCTGTTGGCGCGATGCAGACGGGCGAACTCTTTAAATCCGGCGTAGAAGATCTGCTCGGAGCCGGAGAGGTTTTCACGGCGTCCCTGGCTCTCCTGATACAGGCGGGAAAGCTCGATACCTGACCAGAATTTATCTTCAAAGGCTTCCGCTTCGCGCGACGCAGCGTTGAGAATGCGCGTTCGCTGAATGATGATGGCCCAGGATGCGATTGAAAAACCAATCAAAATCAACATGATAAGTTTAACCAGAAGACTTGCCTTCAGGAACAAATCAAGGATATTCATGTCAGTCACTGCTTGAACTCCGCGACAATAGACTTGGGAAGCGCACGAGGCTTCATTAAGAGTGGATCAACGCAGACAATCAGCACCTCGGCTTCATTGAGGAGCTGGTTTTCCGCGTTAACAATCCGTTGCCTGAACACCATGGAGGTGCCACGCAGCGTTGTAATTTCGGTCTGGACTTCGAGCATATCGTCGAGTCGGGCAGGCGCAAGATACTCAAGCGACATCCTGCGAACCACAAAGGCTACTCGCTCCGCCAGTAAATCTTGCTGACTAAAGTGGTGGTGGCGCAGCATCTCTGTGCGTGCTCTTTCATAAAAGGCGACGTAACTGGCGTGGTAAACCACACCACCGGCGTCGGTGTCTTCGTAATAGACACGAACCGGCCATCGAAACAGCGTTGTGCTCACTCTACATCCCGGTAATGCAAATAAACGCTGCTACTATACGCAAGTGAATGTGGGTTGGGAATGGGGAGAAGTAAACGGAGAGTAAATATTTATGGGCTCCGGAAAGCCCACAGAATCACAGGTGTCGCCGCGTTCAGGCGAAGAAAAAAAGCAGCCCGGCCAACATCACCAGAAAGGCAATCAATGGGCAGAAAATTCCCTGCCAGTGTACGGCGCGAAGACGAAAACCCACGCCGTGAATTACACCCGCGCAGACGGCCCACATCAGGAACAAGCCCTGCCAGATTTCAAGGCCGCTGGTCTTCGCCGCGAAGCGCGACGGGTCCCAGAACATGCAACCCGCCAGCACCAGCGCCATGATTAAGGAAAGAGCCCTTAACGGGCTCTTATCCATCAGCGCGTAAAGCGCGGTGATGAGGCGTTTCATCACGACTCGACTTTACCGGCTTTGGTCGCTTCAACGTGCTCCAGCGCCAGCGCGGTAATGATCCCGAAAGCACAGGCAAGAAGCGTTCCGAGAATCCAGGCGAAATACCACATAGTCAGCTCCTTATTAGTACAGAGAATGCGTGTTGCTTTCGATATGTTCTTTGGTGATGCGACCAAACATTTTCCAGTAACACCAGGTGGTGTAGAGCAAAATAATCGGTACAAACACCGCAGCGACATAGGTCATCACGGTCAGCGTCAGCTGGCTGGAGGTCGCGTCCCACATCGTCAGGCTGGCGTTCAGCATGGTGCTGGACGGCATGATGAACGGGAACATCGCGATACCGGCAGTCAGGATAACGCAGGCCAGCGTCAGTGAAGAGAACACAAACGCCCAGGCGCCTTTCTCCAGACGCGACGCCAGCACGGTCAGCAGCGGCAGCACCACGCCCAGCGCAGGGATCGCCCACAGCGCCGGCATCTTATCAAAGTTAGCGAACCAGGCGCCCGCCTGACGAACCACTTCTTTGTTCATCGGGTTGGAGGCCGCACGCGGATCGATGGCGGAGGTCACCACATAACCGTCAATGCCGTACATTACCCAGACGCCCGCCAGAACGAAGCAGACCATCATCACCAGCGCGGAAATCTGCGCGGTGGCACGGGAGCGCAGATGCAGTTCGCCGGTGGTACGCATTTGCAGATAGGTTGCGCCCTGCGTCAGGATCATCGCCACGCTCACTACGCCTGCCAGCAGGCCAAACGGGTTCAGCAGCTGGAAGAAGTTGCCGGTGTAGAACATGCCCTGATATTTATCGAAGTGGAACGGCACGCCCTGCAGCAGGTTGCCGAACGCCACGCCAATCACCAGCGGCGGCACGAAGCTACCCGCGAACACGCCCCAGTCCCACATGTTACGCCAGCGCATATCTTCAATCTTCGAGCGGTAGTCAAAACCGACCGGACGGAAGAACAGCGAGGCGAGCACCAGGATCATCGCCACATAAAAACCGGAGAACGCGGCGGCGTACACCAGCGGCCAGGCAGCGAACAGCGCGCCGCCTGCGGTGATAAGCCATACCTGGTTGCCGTCCCAGTGCGGCGCGATGGAGTTAATCATCACGCGGCGTTCTGTATCGGTACGTCCCAGGATGCGGGTCAGCATGCCGACCCCCATATCAAAGCCATCGGTAACCGCAAAACCAATCAGCAGAATGCCGACCAGCAGCCACCAGATCAAACGCAGTACTTCATAATCGATCATTTTACGTCTCCTCGCTTAGCGTGCCGGCTGAGAAGCCACAGTGGACTGCTCGAAGTGGTAGCGACCCGTTTTCAGGCTGCTCGGCCCCAGGCGGGCGAATTTGAACATCAGGAACAGTTCCGCCACCAGGAAGAGCGTATACAGGCCGCAGATCAGCACCATAGAGAAGAGGATGTCGCCTGCAGACAGGTTAGAGTGCGCGACCGCGGTCGGCAGCACTTCACCGATAGCCCACGGCTGACGGCCATATTCCGCCACAAACCAGCCCGATTCCACCGCGATCCACGGCAGCGGAATGCCGTAAAACGCCGCGCGCAGGAGCCATTTTTTATCGCCGATACGGTTACGAATCACCGACCAGAACGACGCGCCGATAATCAGCAGCATCAGGATGCCGCACAGCACCATGATACGGAAGGAGAAGTACAGCGGCGCCACGCTCGGAATAGAATCCTGCGTCGCTTTCTGGATCTGCGCTTCGGTCGCATCCGCAACGTTGTCGGTATAACGCTTCAGCAGCAGGCCGTAGCCGAGGTCTTTCTTCACGCTGTTGAACTCATCGCGTAACGCCTGATCGTTCGAGCCAGAACGCAATTGCTCCAGCAGCGCGTACGCTTTCATCCCGTTACGGATGCGCGCTTCGTGCTGGACCAGCAGATCTTTAAGACCAATCACCGGCGTATCCACAGAGCGGGTGGCGATAATGCCAAGCGCGTAAGGGATCTGAATGGCGAAGCGGTTTTCCTGGGTTTTCTGATCCGGAATACCAAACAGCGTAAACGCGGCCGGTGCCGGCTGGGTTTCCCACTCGGCTTCGATAGCGGCCAGTTTGGTTTTCTGTACGTCGCCCATTTCATAACCGGACTCATCGCCCAGCACGATAACGGAAAGCACCGCCGCCATGCCGAAGCTCGCCGCGATAGCAAAAGAACGTTTAGCGAAAGCGAAGTCACGGCCTTTGAGCATATACCACGCGCTGATGCCCAGAATGAACATCGCGCCGGTGCAGTAGCCAGCAGCCACGGTGTGAACGAATTTCACCTGCGCGACCGGGTTCAGCACCAGTTCGGAGAAGCTCACCATCTCCATACGCATGGTTTCGAAGTTGAAATCAGACGCGATCGGGTTCTGCATCCAGCCGTTCGCCACCAGGATCCACAATGCGGAGAGGTTGGAGCCCAGCGCCACCAGCCAGGTGACGGCCATGTGCTGCACTTTGCTCAGACGATCCCAGCCGAAGAAGAACAGACCGACGAAGGTCGATTCAAGGAAGAACGCCATCAGGCCTTCAATAGCCAGCGGGGCACCAAAGATATCGCCTACATAGTGTGAATAGTAAGACCAGTTAGTCCCGAACTGGAACTCCATGGTCAAGCCGGTCGCCACGCCCAGTGCGAAGTTGATACCAAACAACTTGCCCCAGAACTTGGTCATGTCTTTATAGATTTGTTTACCAGAGAGGACGTAGACCGTTTCCATAATGGCCAGCAGGAACGCCATACCGAGCGTCAGCGGCACAAAAAGGAAGTGGTACATCGCGGTCAAGGCAAACTGTAAGCGCGACAGTTCGACTATATCTAACATCTTGACTCCTTGCTCCTCGCATGAAGACTTCGAGCGTGGCCCTTTTTAAGGCGCCACAACGCATGCCCCAATACCAATGACATTTGCTCCCGTCAGCCTTGCTTCAATCACTGCGTGTATTTGTGAAAAAGTAATGGCGAAAGGTTACAAATAAGTTAAAAGAATTCCAAATTGATTCGACGAATATTTTACGCTGCAATCCAGGGATAATAAATAGATTTACATATCCCTTTATTTACGTTTTACGACGGCGATCAATTTATGCCCAAATCATCGCCCAGACACCAGATTGATCGACCGCAATTTAGCGCTTTCTCACGCTTTTTTTCAAGCTAAAAACTTTGATTAAAATCAGTTTTGATACCCATTGTTAATTATGTTTCACCCCTAACGAGTTAAGTGAAAATAATGTTAAAGATAAGTGTTTTTTTAACGCAACGATGGTTATGAAAGGGATACGAATAATAAACCTACGTTATTTTAGTTCATTCTTATTCGAGATATTTATCACACTTTCTTGTTAATATCGGCAAAGGAAAAGAATTCATTAGATCAGGAATGACAAATTTATTTCACAAATAATTTACCAGGCGGCCGCAAAGTGAAAAAACCGGCACTGTTTTCTGAAAATAAAAAAGCCGTCGCCCGGCGTTGCGCTGGCGACGGCAGACAGAAAAGCCTTAAACGCGGCGACAGAGCGTAGCGCTGAAGGTCCGGGACTGGCAGGGTTTTAGCTCGCCGGTATGCCCGTCAGGGGAAATACTCCTCATTTGCGGCGTTTCATCCATTCCCGTTTGTTGCCACGCCTTAAGCGGCTCGCTGAATGTTATCTGCGACTCGCTCGTGGTTTCACAGGACGGGTTATAAACGCGCACAATCAGCGCCTCGCGATCTTCGGCTTTTTTCAGCGCGCTCAGTTGAGCCCCATCAGAAGTCATCTGGAGCAGGCTGTAGCATGGTGGCGTGGTTATCCCTGACGGATTGAGCTTCATCGCATCCCAGGCAATTTTGTTATAGCACTGCACGGGCGTCTGCCAGGTGCGCGCCTGCTGCGCCACGCCCGCCGTGAGCGCATTCCCCTGATACGGCCACAGGCTCAGACGGCAGGATAATTCGCCGCGCATTTGCGAGTCCGGCGTCGGCAGGTGAATGCCGGAAGGACGGCCGGGGCGCAGCGCAAGACCGCCTTTGCCGAGCGCCCCCACGCCACGCAGCAGCGTCAGCGCGAAGGTGTCGTGCCGCTCGCCGACAATCTCCACTTCGCGCAGTCCCTCGGTAAAAAGCGCTATCCCCTGCCCCTGCTGCTCAAGCGCGGCATAGTTCAGGAAATTCCATACCGGCACGGGCGCCTCCTCCCACCCTTCTTCTTCCCAGCGGGCCATGGCGTCATCTTCCACCGGACGATACACGCTGCCGAACTGCGTGTCGGTAAGCACCTGTTCGCAGGCGAACGGCGTCGGGATGCGCAGCCGTACACGATGGTCGTCCGCCTGATTATTCAGCGTCACCGCCACATCAATCCGCGGGCTGTTATGCGAAAGCGTAACGCGCAGCTGCGCCTCCAGATATCCGTTACACTGTCGGGCGGCGCGCGCCGCCAGGTTAACCGGCACATTCATCGCCAGACGTATCGTGGCGTGACTCTGCCAGGCCTCGTGGATTATCTGATGCTCCGCCGTCTGCGTACCGGAGCGCAGCACCCATTCCGCGCGGGCGGGCGAATAGTCATACTCGTCGCCGTCATCGGAACTCTCCTCAAGCTCAAACACCTGGTCATACGTCAGGCCGCTCTGCTTATCTTCCAGCCGTACCGTGCCATTCGCGTTAACCGTAATGCGCCAGAAGCGGTTTTCCAGCCGTGGCGCATCCTGCTCTGGCGCCTGGCATTGTTTCCCCGTCACGCCAGGCTCAAGGCGCAGCGTGGCGTAACCCATCGCGGGCAGCGGTTGAAAGAGCTGAATGTCATACTCCATAAACGGCTCGTCATGGCCGTAATGCACCAGTTGCCGGTCCACCAGCCCTGGATCGAGCGCACGAGCCGCGCGGATGAAATACGCCACCGGCGCGCCCTGTTCGTCCCACAGCGCAAAACGCTGGCCGCGCAACCGCACGGTCGTGTTAATCACCTCATTACGCGGACAAGGCATCAGGTTAAACAGCGTCAGTTTATCGCCGTCGCAGGCGGGCATGCTGTCCACGATTTTGCGCATATAAAACGTGAGGAGGTTATCGGCCATATCATGGGCAAGGCTGAAGCGGTTCGCTATTTCACGGTGTACCGCGTCGCTACAGCAACAGCCGATGCTGTCATGCGCGTGGTTTTTCAGGATCTCCTTCCACATCTTTTCAAACAGCCCGTGGTGATACTCAAAACCGAGCGACCAGGCGATGGCGGCGAGCGGCTCAAGCAGGTTAACCATCTTATTTTCGATGTGCGCATGGGCGATTTTAATGTCCATACGCGTGGAGCCAATGGTGCGGTGCACACGCATCGACCTGCCGTCGATAAACTCCCCTTTCAGCGTCGGCAACGTCTCGCGCATGGCCTCGATATGCGCGAAAACCGTTTCAAAACGGCTCATGACAAATTCGCGCTGCGGGTAGATTTCCCGCAGTTTTTCCATCACGGCGAAAATGTTCTGCTGGAGCGGCATCTGGTCGTGTCCATTCGGCAGCAGGATCTCGCGGGTAAGCGAGGCCTTTTCGAGCGCCGCAAAACAGGGGTCGAGCCGCTTACGCAGCGCCGCTTCCTCTTCAGGTAAGTACTTACCAATCGCGTAGCCCAGCGGCAGCACTTGCGCCGTCACGCTACTGCCGTCCGCGCTCTGCCAGAGGAACTCTGTTTTATCGCTGCCGTGGCGCGCCGAGCAGCCGCGCCAGAACATGGCGCGCGTAATGCCAAACTGGTTATAGATGTGCGGCAACTGGCCCGACATGCCGAACGAATCAGGCAGATAGCCGATTTTCATCGGCTCGCCGAACGGGCGACAGTCGCGCAGCCCGTAAAGCAGATTGCGGGCAATCGACTCCCCCGCCACAATCGTGGTGTCGGTCTGGGTATACCAGGGGCCGATAATCAATTTGCCTGCCTCCACCAGCGCCCGAACGCGCTCGCGGTGCTGCGGCTTCACGGCGAAATAATCCTCCAGCACCGCCGTCTGGCCGTCGAGGACGTAACAGAGATAGTCCGCGTCCTGCTCAAGGCGCGTCAGGATCTCTTCCATATTGTTGACCAGCAAAATCCGTGAGGCTTCCGTGGTGAAATACCACTCGCGGTCCCAGTGCATATGGGGCGTGATGTGAACTCGTGATACAGCTTTCATGATGGCGTCCTGAGAAGTGAATACTTACGGCAAGGTGACATCGGGAACATAGCGGCCTGCCTTAATGGCGTGGCGACGCCAGAAGATCAAAACGAGCGTTGAGATGGCGCTACCGATAAGCGCCGCGCCGAACCAGCCGCCCGCGGCGATAAAGCGCCCCAGCCCGCCATCGCTAAGCAGAAACAGCGAGAAAATTCCCGCGCCCGGCGTGGCAAGCCCGATATGCAGGCTACCGACGATAGCGCCCGTCACCACTGAACCGGTGACAAACGCGCCGATAACCCGCAGCGGATCTTCAATCGCCATCGGGATAGCGCCTTCGGTAATGCCCGCCAGGCCCAGCAGCCAGGTGGATTTGCCGAGATCTTTCTCAAAGGTTTTAAAGAGGCCAGGCGCCAGCAGCGTGGATGCCGTTACGGTAAAGGCGGACACCATCTTCACCGAGGCGAAAACCGCATAAGGCGCGAGCACGCCGTTCGCCATCGCGCCCAGACAAAACGCATACGCGGCTTTGTTCACCGGGCCGCCCAAATCGAATGAACACATAAAGCCGATGACGGCGCCGAGCAGCAGCGCGTTAGAGCCGGAAAGGCCATTCAGCCAGGCGGTCAGCGCGTTGTTAACCCAGGCGACCGGCTCGCCGATGACAAACAGCATCAGGCTGCCCGTCGCAAGCGTGCCCAGCACCGGGTAG
Source organism: Cronobacter turicensis (assembly GCF_041222865.1). Classification (NCBI taxonomy): domain Bacteria; kingdom Pseudomonadati; phylum Pseudomonadota; class Gammaproteobacteria; order Enterobacterales; family Enterobacteriaceae; genus Cronobacter; species Cronobacter turicensis. Next base: position 2,953,621 of record NZ_CP165997.1, read on the forward strand.
AGGTAAAACGTGAGAAAGCCGTTAAACCGGCTGTTAAGCCGCAGATACGTTTTCATCAGGCGCATCAGTCCACCGGCGAGCAGACCGCCTGCGACTGCGCCGATAAACCCGGCGCCAATCATATTGGCGGCAAGCCCCGCGGCGAACCCCGGCGCCAGCGCGGGTTTATCGGCAAGGGAAAAGGCGGTGTACGCCGCCAGCACCGGCAACATCAGCGTGCCGAGCAGCCCGCCGCCAAGTTTGCGCCACAGCCACAGCCAGGAATTCTCCTGTTCAAACAGCGGCTGGAGATCCAGTAGTTGCGCCAGCAGTACCGCGACCGCGAGCAACGTGCCGCCCGCGACAATCAGCGGCACCGCAAACGAAATACCGTTCAGCAGCGCCTGCTTAATCGCGGTTTTCCACCGCGTACCGATGCCCGCCGCAAGGGTTTGCGGGTTGCCGGAGGATTGTTGCGCCAGCGCCTGACGCAGCAGGCTTTCCGCCTGTTTAATGGGGGTCGCGACGGGCACGCTGAGCACCGGCAGCCCGGCGAAACGCTCCGCCTCTTTCACCGCGACATCGGCCGCGAAAATCACACCCTGCGCCGCGGCGATTTGCGCCGCAGTCAGCCGCCCTTCGATTCCGTTCGCGCCCTGCTTTTCTACACAGACGGTGATGCCAAGCCGTAGCCCTGCGCGCTCCAGATACTCCGCCGCCATATAAGTGTGCGCGATCCCCGCCGGACACGCGGTCACACAGACCACAACGGGCTGATCGCCAGACGCAGGCGCAGCCGGGTGCGGCATCGGGCGTTGTTCGAGAATGGCCAGTAGCGCTTCTGGCGATGCCGCGTTTATCGCCGCTTCGCGCACCGCGTCGTCCACCAGCAGCGTGGTCAGCTCCGTCAGCAGCTGAATATGCGTCGTGCCCGATTGCGCCGCCGGGATCGCCAACAGGAAAATCAGCCGTACCGGCTCATCGCCCTCCACACCCTGCCAGGCAATAGGCTCACGCAGCGTCGCCACGGCAAACGCCGCCTCCCTGACCGCCGCGCATTTGCCGTGCGGCACCGCCAGGCCTTCGCCGAGCGCCGTCGGCCCCAGCGCGTCGCGACGCAGTACTTCGTCAATAAAGGCGCTTTTGTCATAAAGCTGGCCCTGCGCCTCCAGCCGCCCGGCGAGTACGGCGATCGCCTCATCGCGGCTGGTAAACGGCGCATGGATTTGGATCAGCGCCGGATCGGTTAATGTCCTGAGATTCATCATTACCTCCATGAAATGACGCCAGCCTCCGCCAGCGAGACTCAGGATCCTGCCAGCGATAACCACACTTTTATGAGATCATTTTCATATCCTCAATAATTTGTACTAAATTTGTTTTATTTACAGATAATACATTACGGGCATAATCAGAAAACACCAGGACCGTGAACCCAGGAGACGTTGTGGCCGCCAAACCCAAATACCGCCAGATAGCCGATACCCTGCGCCAGCAAATTAGCGAAGGCGTGCTGAAACCCGGCGACGCGCTGCCGACGGAATCCGCTTTACAGGCGCAGTTCGGCGTCAGCCGCGTGACGGTGCGCCAGGCGTTAAAACAACTCACCGGCGAGCAGATCGTGGAGAGCGTTCAGGGCAGCGGCACCTATGTAAGAGAAGAACGCGTGCGCTACGACATCTATCAGCTCACCGGCTTTCAGGAAAAGCTCGCGGACAGACAGGTGGAAACCCGAAGCGAAGTGCTGCTGTTTGAGGTTATCAGGCCCGACGAAGCGCTGGCCGCGCGGCTGCAGCTCTCCACGGCCGATAAAGTGTGGCATGTCAAACGGGTGCGCTTTATTAAGCAAAAGCCGGTGATTCTGGAGGAAACCTGGATGCCGGTGCGGCTTTTTGCCGATCTCACCTGGGAGGTGATGGAACAGTCGAAATATCACTATATCGAGCAGGTGAAAAAACGCGTCATCGATCGCAGCGAACAGGAGATCCTGCCGGTCATGCCCGATGCTGAAGTGGTGCAGGCGCTCGGTCTCGACCCGGCGCAACCGACGCTTGAGAAGCGCTCATTAGGTTATCTGCGCGACGGCCAGGTGTTTGAATACAGCCGCAACGTCTTTAAAAGCGACGACTATCAGTTCACGCTGGTGGCGCGCCGCAGGCAATAAAAAAGGCTACCCTCGCGGGTAGCCAACCATGTCGAATCTTATTATCGGGTGGTTTTACCTCACACCCACGAGGCGAGACGTTTACTTCAGAATGGTTTTCAGCGCGTCGCCGATGTCAGCCAGGCTGCGTACGGTTTTCACGCCTGCCGCTTCCAGCGCCGCGAATTTCTCATCCGCCGTGCCTTTGCCGCCTGCGATGATCGCGCCCGCGTGGCCCATACGCTTGCCTTTCGGCGCGGTCACGCCTGCGATGTAGCCCACGACGGGTTTGGTGACGTGATCTTTAATATACGCCGCCGCTTCTTCTTCCGCGCTGCCGCCGATCTCGCCGATCATGACGATCGCTTCGGTCTGCGGATCTTCCTGGAACAGTTTCAGGATATCGATGAAGTTAGAACCCGGGATCGGGTCGCCGCCGATACCCACGCAGGTCGACTGACCGAAACCGTAATCGGTGGTCTGTTTAACCGCTTCGTAGGTCAGGGTGCCGGAGCGGGAAACGATGCCCACGCGACCAGGCTGGTGGATATGGCCCGGCATGATGCCGATTTTACACTCGCCTGGGGTGATAACGCCCGGGCAGTTCGGACCAATCATGCGCACGCCCGCTTCATCCAGCTTCACTTTCACCGTCAGCATATCCAGCGTCGGGATGCCTTCGGTAATGGTGATGATGAGCTTAATGCCGGCATCGATCGCTTCCAGAATGGAGTCTTTGCAGAACGGCGCCGGAACGTAGATAACCGAGGCGGTCGCGCCAGTCGCGTCTACCGCTTCGCGCACGGTGTTAAACACCGGCAGGCCCAGGTGCGTGGTGCCGCCTTTGCCTGGCGTTACGCCGCCAACCATCTGGGTGCCGTAGGCGATTGCCTGTTCGGAGTGGAATGTCCCCTGGCTGCCGGTAAAGCCCTGGCAGATAACTTTGGTGTTTTTATCGATCAGAATGGACATTATTTCCCCTCCACAGCAGCAACAACCTGCTGAGCTGCATCCGTCAGACTTTTCGCTGCAATAATATTCAGGCCGCTGTCGGCCAGTTTCTTCGCGCCCAGCTCGGCGTTGTTGCCTTCCAGACGCACGACAACCGGGACGTTCACGCCGACTTCCGCCACCGCGCCGATGATGCCGTCGGCAATCAGGTCGCAGCGCACGATGCCGCCGAAGATGTTAACCAGTACGGCTTTCACTTTGTCGTCAGACAGAATGATTTTGAACGCTTCGGTCACGCGCTCTTTGGTCGCGCCGCCGCCCACGTCCAGGAAGTTCGCCGGTTCGCCGCCGTGCAGCTTCACGATATCCATCGTGCCCATCGCGAGGCCCGCGCCGTTCACCATGCAACCGATGTTGCCGTCCAGCGCCACGTAGTTCAGTTCCCACTGCGCCGCTTGCGCTTCGCGCGGGTCTTCCTGAGACTGGTCGCGCATTTCACGCAGATCCGGCTGGCGGAACAGCGCGTTGCCGTCAGCGCCCAGTTTACCGTCGAGGCAGATCAGGTCGCCCTGAGAGGTGATCACCAGCGGGTTGATTTCGATAAGCGCCAGGTCGCGCTCCAGGAAAATAGTGGCCAGCCCCATAAAGACTTTGGTGAACTGCTGAACCAGTTTCCCTTCGAGGCCCAGTTTAAAGGCCAGCTCGCGTCCCTGATACGGCATTGGGCCGGTTAGCGGATCGATGGCGACTTTGTGGATCAGGTGCGGGGTTTCTTCCGCCACTTTTTCGATTTCCACGCCGCCTTCGGTGGAGGCCATAAACACCACGCGACGGGAGCCGCGGTCAACGACCGCGCCGAGGTAGAGTTCTTTGGCGATATCGGTCGCGGCTTCTACCAGAATCTGGTTAACCGGCTGGCCGTTCGCGTCCGTTTGATAGGTCACCAGGCGTTTGCCCAGCCAGTGCTCGGCAAAGGCGCGAATCTCTTCTTTGCTCTTAACGACTTTTACACCGCCCGCTTTACCGCGGCCGCCTGCGTGCACCTGGCATTTCACCACCCACGGGCCGGAGCCGATTTTAGAGGCGGCTTCTTCTGCTTCACGCGGAGTCGAGCAGGCATAACCTACCGGCGTCGGCAGGCCTGATCTGGCAAACAGCTGTTTCGCCTGATATTCGTGTAAGTTCATCTCTTCAGTCCATCAAGAAAAAGCGCATTCACGCTCGGAGTTCGAAATTGCCGCGCCTCGCGGCGCGACCATAAACACTACCTGAGGGCGGACGGGCCGCCCTTGTGAAACTACACGTCCAGCAGCAGACGAGTCGGATCTTCCAGCAACTCTTTAATGGTCACCAGGAAACCTACCGATTCACGGCCATCGATCAGACGGTGATCGTAAGAGAGCGCCAGGTACATCATCGGCAGGATCTCAACCTTGCCGTCCACCGCCATCGGGCGATCTTTAATGGCGTGCATGCCAAGGATCGCGCTCTGCGGCGGGTTGATGATAGGCGTGGACATCAGCGAGCCGAAAACGCCGCCGTTGGTAATGGTGAAGTTACCGCCGGTCAGGTCTTCAACGGTCAGTTTGCCGTCACGGCCTTTCACGGCCAGCTCTTTAATTTTCTTCTCGATATCCGCCATGCCAAGCACGTCGACATCGCGCAGAACCGGGGTCACCAGGCCGCGCGGCGTGGAGACCGCCATGCTGACGTCGAAATAGTTGTGATAAACCACGTCATCGCCATCGATGGACGCGTTCACTTCCGGGAAGCGTTTGAGCGCTTCAACGACCGCTTTCACGTAGAAGGACATAAAGCCCAGACGGATGCCGTGACGTTTTTCGAAGGCGTCGCCGTACTGCTTACGCAGATCCATGATCGGCTTCATGTTCACTTCGTTGAACGTGGTCAGCATCGCGGTGGAGTTTTTCGCTTCCAGCAGACGCTCGGCCACGCGTTTGCGCAGGCGGGTCATCGGCACGCGTTTTTCGCTGCGAGCGCCGAGTTGCGGCTGCGGCGCGGCGGCTTGTTCCGGGGCTTTGGCAGATTCGCTGCCGTTCGCTTTCGCCAGATGTTTTTCGACATCTTCACGGGTCAGACGACCGCCGACGCCGGTGCCTTTGATGGCGGCCGCATCCAGGTTGTGTTCGGCGAGCAGACGGCGGATTGCCGGGCTCAGCGCGTCGTTATTTTGTTCTTCCAGAGACGCCTGCTGGCGCTGCGCCGGGGTCGATTCTTTCGCTTCCGGTTTGGCGCTGCTCTCTTTGCCCGCGCTGTTGCCTTCGCGCAGACGGCCCAGGATCTGGCGAGACGTTACGGTGCTGCCTTCGTCTTCCAGTACCGCATCCAGCACGCCGTCAGCCGACGCCGGTACTTCCAGTACCACTTTGTCAGTTTCGATTTCTACCAGCACTTCATCACGTTTCACCGCGTCGCCCGGCTTTTTGCGCCAGGTGGCGACGGTTGCGTCAGCAACGGATTCAGGCAGGTCGGGAACAAGAATATCTACGCTACTCATTATTTATCCTTTAATTAATTGACGTTCAGCGCGTCATTAACCAGATCTTGTTGCTGTTTCTGGTGAACGGACATATACCCTACCGCCGGCGAGGCGGAGGCCGGGCGGCCTGCATAACGTAATGCAGAACCAAACGGAATCACTTCACGAAGGTGGTGCTGGCTGCAATACCAGGCGCCCTGGTTGAGCGGCTCTTCCTGGCACCAGACGAAATCATGCACGTGCGCGAACGGCTTCAGCGCTTCCTGCACCGCGTGGTGCGGGAACGGGTAGAGCTGTTCGATACGGACAATCGCCACATCCTTCTGATCATTCTTGCGACGCTGTTCCAGCAGGTCGTAATACACCTTGCCAGCACAGAGCACGACGCGTTTCACGCCCTGCGGATCGAGTTCATCGACTTCGCCGATAGCAGGCTGGAAGGCGCCGTTAGCCAGTTCATCAAGCGTAGACACCGCCAGCGGATGACGCAGCAGCGATTTCGGCGACATGACCACCAGCGGACGGCGCATACCGCGCAGCGCCTGACGACGCAGCATATGGTAAACCTGCGCAGGCGTTGACGGCACGCAGACCTGCATGTTCTGCTCAGCGCAGAGTTGCAGATAACGCTCCAGACGCGCGGAGGAGTGCTCCGGGCCCTGGCCTTCGTAGCCGTGCGGCAGCAGCATCACCAGACCGCACATACGGCCCCATTTCTGCTCGCCGGAGCTGATGAACTGGTCGATAACCACCTGCGCGCCGTTGGCGAAGTCGCCGAACTGCGCTTCCCAGATGGTCAGCGTGCGCGGCTCGGCGGTCGCATAGCCATATTCGAACGCCAGCACCGCTTCTTCAGAAAGCACGGAGTCCCAGACTTTGAACGGGCCCTGACCGTTATGAATGTGTTGCAGCGGCACCCAGGTAGAACCGTTAGCCTGGTTATGCACTACGGCGTGACGGTGGAAGAAGGTGCCACGGCCGGAGTCTTCGCCGGACAGGCGCACCGGAATGCCTTCATCGACAAGCGTTGCGTAGGCCAGCGTTTCCGCGCCGCCCCAGTCGAACGGTTTCTCGCCGTTCGCCATCAACTGACGGTCGCCGTAGATTTTCGCCACGCGCGACTGCATCTCGATGCCGTCCGGCACATTGCTGATGCGCTTCGCCAGCTCCTGCAGACGCTTCATCTCCACTTTATTGGGGTAGCTTTCGTCCCATTCGTGGTTGAGGTACGGCGACCAGGTAAAGGAGTGCATATTCATCGGACGCCACTCTTTCACCACGCACTCGCCGGCATCCAGCGCGTCGCGGTAGAGATTGACCATTTCGGTCGCGTCTTCAAGCTTCGCCACGCCTTCCTGCTCCAGCTTGTCAGCGTAGAGTTTGCGCGGGGTCGGATGTTTTTTGATTTTCTGGTACATCAGCGGCTGGGTCGCGCTCGGCTCGTCGGCTTCGTTATGGCCGTGACGGCGGTAGCACACCAGGTCGATGAACACGTCGCGTTTAAACGTATTACGGAAATCAAGCGCCAGGCGGGTCACGAACGCGACCGCTTCCGGGTCGTCCGCATTGACGTGGAAAATCGGCGCCATCACCATTTTGCCGATGTCGGTGCAGTACGGGGTAGAACGGGCATCAAGCGGGTTGGAGGTGGTGAAGCCTACCTGGTTGTTGATAACGATACGGACCGTACCGCCCACTTCGTAACCGCGCGCTTTGGACATGTTCAGGGTTTCCTGAACCACGCCCTGCCCTGCGACAGCCGCGTCGCCATGAATGGTGATCGGCAGCACTTTGTTGCTGCTCGGCTCGTCCAGACGGTCGAGGCGCGCGCGCACCGAGCCCATCACCACCGGGCTGACAATCTCCAGGTGCGACGGGTTAAACGCCAGCGCCAGGTGGACCAGGCCGCCTTCGGTTTCGATATCCGAAGAGAAGCCCATGTGATATTTCACGTCGCCGGTGCCGAGGTGTTCTTTATGTTTGCCGGCGAATTCGTCAAACAGATCCTGCGGTTTTTTACCCAGCACGTTGATGAGAACGTTCAGACGACCGCGGTGCGCCATACCCAGCACCACTTCACGCGTGCCGCTCTTACCGGCATGGCGGATCATCTCTTTGAGCATCGGGATTAACGCATCGCCGCCTTCCAGCGAGAAGCGTTTCGCGCCCGGGAATTTCGCGCCCAGATAACGCTCCAGGCCTTCAGCGGCGGTCAGCTCGCTTAAGAAGCGTTTTTTCTCGTCCACGCTAAAGCCCGCGTGGCCCGCGACCGATTCGATACGCTGCTGGATCCAGCGTTTCTCTTCCGTCGAGGTGATATGCATGTATTCCGCACCGATGGAGCCGCAGTAAGTCTGCTTAAGCGCCTCGATGAGATCGCCGAGCTTCATGGTCTCTTTGCCAAGCGCAAAAGAGCCTACGTTAAAGGTTTCCTGGAAGTCGGCTTCGGTCAGATCGTGGAACGCAGGATCCAGATCCGCGACGTGCTCCTGTTGCCACAGGCCCAGCGGATCGAGATTCGCATGCTGGTGGCCACGGAAGCGATAGGCGTTAATAAGCTGCAGGACTTTAACCTGCTTCGCATTCGTGTCAGGGTCGGAAATCGAGGAAGAGTAACGTGAGGCATCCTTCGCCAGACGACGGAAATAATCACGCGTTGTTGAATGGAATTGATCCGGTTTCGCGCCGGTGCCAGGCAGTTGCTGGAACATAGAGCGCCAGTGGGCGTCCACTGAATCAGGATCGGTTAAGAAGTCTTCATAGAGCTGTTCTATCCAGGTCTGGTTAGAGCCAGAGAGGTAAGAAGAGTCCAGCCAGGCTTTCATTGCGCCGTTCTGCATCGTGATCCCTTAAGCATGTCTGCTTATTTCGCCGTGGATAACTACAACGTACGCAGCTACGCGCACGTACCAGGGTTCACTTGCGAGCTCTTCTTAGTGGGGCCCGCGAAGGAACCTTTAAAAACTGCCATTAATCTTCTTCGTTCAGGCTGCGACATCGTTGGCTGCCTTCGCTTACCCCAGTCACATAGGACACTATGCTCCTGGGGATGCGCTCAGTTGCCGCCTTGTCTCGCACTGAACGCCTCGATTACTGGTACTACTCTGTAGCGGTTTTTAAAGGTTTCCTGCTTTTCCCTCTCCCCTCAGGGAGAGGGACATGTCTTTGTAGGGCGGGTAAGCCCGCCACTACTACAACGCTTACTTACGCGCTGCGCTGCAACAACATCGACTTAATATGGCCGATGGCGCGCGTCGGGTTTAACCCTTTCGGACAAACGCTCACGCAGTTCATGATGCTATGGCAGCGGAACACGCTGAACGCATCGCTCAGGCCATCCAGGCGCTCGTTGGTTTCGGTATCGCGGCTGTCGATAAGGAAACGGTACGCCGCCAGCAGGCCTGCCGGGCCGATGAACTTGTCCGGGTTCCACCAGAACGACGGGCACGACGTGGAGCAGCAGGCGCACAGAATGCACTCATACAGCCCGTCGAGCTTCTCGCGCTGCTCCGGCATCTGCAAATGTTCGCGTGCCGGCGGATTGTGCCCATTATTCAACAAGTAAGGTTTAATCTTCTCATATTGGGCGTAGAACTGCCCCATGTCCACTACGAGGTCGCGGATAACCGGCAGACCAGGCAACGGACGGATAACGATTTTCTGCTTACCGGCGCCTAAGTTAGAAACCGGCGTAATACACGCCAGGCCGTTCTTACCGTTCATGTTCAGACCGTCGGAGCCACACACGCCTTCGCGGCAGGAGCGGCGGAAAGAGAGGCTCGGGTCCTTCTCTTTCAGCAGCATCAGGGCGTCGAGCAGCATCATGTCGCGCCCTTCTTCCTGCTCCAGGGTGTAATCCTGCATGCGCGGCGCGTCGTCGACATCCGGGTTATAGCGATAAATGGAAAACTCGAGTTTCATCACATTGCTCCGCTCTTAATAAGTACGCACTTTCGGCGGGAAAGCCGGGCGCAGCTTAGGCTGCATATTCACTTCGCGACGCGTCATGCTCTCGGTTTGCGGCAAATAAAGGCTGTGGCACAGCCAGTTTTCGTCGTCGCGGTCCGGGTAGTCGAAGCGGCTGTGCGCGCCACGGCTCTCGGTACGGAAGTTCGCCGATACGGCGGTGGCGTAAGCGGTTTCCATCAGGTTATCCAGCTCCAGACACTCAACGCGCTGGGTGTTGAACTCGCTGGACGTGTCGTCCAGACGGGCGTTTTTCAGGCGCTCGCGGATCGCTTTCAGCTGCTCAAGACCTTTGGCCATCGCGTCGCCTTCGCGGAATACCGAGAAGTTATGCTGCATACATTCCTGCAGCGCTTTGCGGATTTCGACCGGATCTTCGCCGTCGCGGTTGTTGTTCCAGCGGTTGAGGCGCTCCAGCGAGAGCTCCACGTCGGAGTCGCTGGCGTCGCGGAGCTGACCCTGCTCGGCGATGGATTCCTGCAAATGCAGACCCGCCGCGCGGCCAAATACCACCAGGTCAAGCAGCGAGTTGCCGCCCAGACGGTTGGCGCCGTGTACGGATACGCAGGCGATTTCGCCCACCGCAAACAGACCTGGAATGACGACATCTTCGCCCTGCGCGTTCACGGTCAGCGCCTGGCCGGTCACTTTGGTCGGAATACCGCCCATCATGTAGTGGCAGGTCGGGATAACCGGGATCGGCTCTTTTACCGGGTCGACGTGAGCAAAGGTGCGGGAGAGCTCCAGAATGCCCGGCAGACGGGATTCCAGGACGTCTTTACCCAGATGGTCGAGCTTCAGCTTGGCATGCGGGCCCCACGGACCGTCGCAGCCGCGGCCTTCGCGGATTTCGATCATGATAGAGCGCGCAACGACGTCGCGGCCCGCCAAATCTTTAGCATTCGGCGCGTAACGCTCCATAAAGCGCTCGCCGTGTTTGTTCAGCAGGTAACCGCCTTCGCCGCGGCACCCTTCGGTGACCAGTACGCCCGCGCCGGCGATGCCGGTCGGGTGGAACTGCCACATTTCCATGTCCTGTACCGGCACGCCAGCGCGCAGCGCCATGCCGACACCGTCGCCGGTATTAATGTGGGCGTTGGTGGTTGACTGATAAATACGGCCTGCGCCGCCGGTCGCCAGCACGGTCGCGCGGGCTTTGAAGTAGACCACTTCGCCGGTTTCGATGCACAGCGCGGTGCAACCCACGACCGCGCCATCCTGGTTTTTCACCAGATCCAGCGCATACCACTCAGAAAAAATAGTGGTGTGGTTTTTCAGGTTCTGCTGATACAGCGTATGCAGCAGCGCGTGACCGGTGCGGTCCGCCGCTGCCGCGGTGCGCGCCGCCTGCTCGCCGCCGAAGTTTTTCGACTGGCCGCCGAACGGGCGCTGATAAATACGGCCGTCATCAAGACGGGAGAACGGCAGCCCCATGTGCTCAAGCTCCAGAATCGCTTCCGGGCCGGTTTTACACATATATTCAATCGCGTCCTGGTCGCCGATATAGTCGGAACCTTTTACCGTGTCATACATGTGCCATTCCCAGTTATCTTCATGGGAATTGCCAAGCGCAACGGTGATACCGCCCTGGGCGGAGACGGTGTGAGAACGGGTCGGGAACACCTTGGAGAGCAGCGCGCAGGTCTGGCCGCTCTGGGAAATCTGCAGGGCCGCGCGCATACCTGCGCCGCCTGCGCCAATAACGACGGCATCAAATTCTCTGACTGGCAAATTCATTTACACACCCCACACCACAACAAAGCCATAAATCACGTAAACCACCAGAGCGACGACAATCGCCAGCTGCAAAAAGAGGCGCAGCGCCAGATGTTTTACATAGTCGGTCAGCACCTGCCACATCCCAATCCAGGTATGGACGAGAATCGAAACCAGGGTCAGCAGGGTGAATACTTTGGTGAAGGTGGATGAGAAGAAACCAGTCCAGACTTCATATGTCAGGTCGCCATTCATCGCGAAGAAGCCAATCATATAGATGATATACAGCGTCATTACGATAGAGGTGGCGCGAACCAGGATGAAGTCATGTACGCCGTTGCGTCCTAATGCGGAGGCGTTGCTTACCATACGAGGACTCCTGCGAGAATTGAAAGCACGACAGTAATAATAAAAGCGAACTTAGCGGAGCGTTGGCCTGCTGCGAAGGTTTCTTCAAGATAGCCAAAATCCATCAACATGTGGCGAATGCCGCCAACAACGTGGTAGGCCAGCGCCGTCAGAATGCCCCACATGATGAATTTAACGAAGAAGCTGTCCATGATGTCGGACGCAGTCAGAAAGCCTTCTTGAGACGAGAGGGACAGCCCTAACAACCACAGCAGAATGCCGACGGCGACAAAGGTAATCACGCCGGAAACACGGTGGAGGATAGAAGCAATCGCGGTGACAGGAAACCGGATCGTTGTCAGATCCAGGTTGACAGGTCGTTGTTTATTCACCTTTTTTATCATGAATGCGCCCACATGCTGTTCTTATTGTGTCCTTCCTCCGGTCTGCAGGCGGGTCAAGCAGCGTCATCTTTCTATAACTCCGCGTCATGCAAAATCACCGCTTCCAAAGGCTGCATAACGCGTTACTACGCTGGGTGGCTCGCGGTTGCAAGGTGTTCCGGAGACCTGGCGGCAGTATAGGATGTTCACAATATCATTACAATTAACCTACAAATTCTTTGGCCGCTTTTGGTCGGAACAGTGACCAGGATCACGATAACAACATTATTTTAATTTTTAATCATCTGATTTGACAAATGTTAAACAAATTAGTTACAAACATCACCCGAAAACGCATATAATTCGCAAAAGTTATGGGGTCATGCTTTCACCTGAGAATAAGTTATGTAACAGTGTGCCAGTATTGACCGCAGTAATTTAGCCAGGTATTAGTGATAAACAGGTTTGACAAATACTGACGGCTAACACCCTGATTTACTGTTGTTTCACCCAGGTTTGAATGGTTGCCTGCAAGCCGCCCATCGCTCTGTACCCTGGTTTCCCCTCTGAAACAGAGCTGCGCGCCACACAACAAACTGGCAACTGTCCCCTGCTGGCTGGAGGTAAATCGGCGGTTAACCGTCGCAAGCAACAGGCGCTAAGGAGACCGTAAATGGCTGATATAAAAGCAAACCTAACCTACAACGGTGATGGTGCTATTGAACTGGATGTGCTAAAAGGCACGCTCGGTCAGGATGTAATCGATATCCGTAGTCTTGGTTCTAAAGGTGTTTTCACGTTTGACCCCGGCTTTACTTCTACCGCATCCTGCGAGTCCAAAATCACCTTTATTGATGGTGACGAAGGTATCCTGCTGCACCGCGGTTTCCCTATTGATCAGTTAGCCACTGAGTCCAACTATCTCGAAGTATGTTACATCCTGCTCTACGGCGAAAAGCCGACCCAGGAGCAGTATGACGAATTCAGAACCACCGTCACCCGCCACACCATGATCCATGAGCAGATCACGCGTCTGTTCCACGGTTTTCGTCGCGACTCACACCCGATGGCGGTGCTGTGCGGCGTGACCGGCGCGCTAGCGGCGTTCTACCACGATTCGCTGGACGTCAATAACCCGCGCCACCGTGAGATTGCGGCCTTCCGCCTGCTCTCCAAAATGCCGACTGTGGCGGCGATGTGTTACAAATATTCGATCGGCCAGCCGTTTGTGTATCCGCGTAACGACCTCTCCTACTCCGGTAACTTCCTGAATATGATGTTCTCGACGCCGTGCGAGCCTTACGAGGTGAACCCGGTGCTTGAGCGCGCGATGGATCGCATTCTGATCCTGCACGCGGATCATGAGCAGAACGCCTCGACGTCTACCGTGCGTACCGCCGGCTCCTCCGGCGCGAACCCGTTCGCGTGTATCGCCGCGGGCATCGCCTCCCTGTGGGGACCGGCGCACGGCGGCGCCAACGAAGCGGCGCTCAAGATGCTGGAAGAGATCAGCTCCGTTGAGCACATTCCGGAATTCGTGCGTCGCGCGAAAGATAAAAACGACTCTTTCCGCCTGATGGGCTTCGGTCATCGTGTTTATAAAAACTATGACCCGCGCGCCACCGTGATGCGTGAAACCTGCCACGAAGTGCTGAAAGAGCTGGGCACCAAAGACGATCTGCTGGAAGTGGCGATGGAGCTGGAAAACATCGCGCTGAACGACCCGTACTTCATCGAGAAGAAACTCTACCCGAACGTGGATTTCTACTCCGGCATCATCCTGAAAGCGATGGGCATTCCGTCGTCCATGTTTACCGTTATCTTCGCGATGGCGCGTACCGTGGGCTGGATTGCACACTGGAACGAGATGCACAGCGAAGGTATGAAGATCGCGCGTCCGCGTCAGCTGTATACCGGCTACGAGCAGCGTGATTTCCAGTCTGACCTGACGAAGCGCTAATTCCACGCTGCGGTTAATCTGAAAAACGCGCCTCCGGGCGCGTTTTTTTATGGGCGTTTTGCGCCGCGGCGGGTGCGCTGCGCTTACCCGCCCTACACCGACCACCCGTTTTTGTCTTTTCCGTAGGGTGGGTAAGCGAAGCGCACCCACCGGGTTTTCACAAAGGTAAGCAACGCGCACCCGCCATTCACCCTAAAACTACGCCTGGCACCCCGGACACCAGTAAAACGGCCGCGACGACAGCGTCGTTTTCTCGATAATCCCCCCGCAGCGGCGGCATTTTTTCCCGGCGCGGTGAAACACCTCGAAGCGAAACAGCGCGCCGTGGTGCTTATTCTCATCCACCGTGCCGCGCGTCTGGTAGGAAAGCCGCGGGATCTCAAGACACGCGCGGGCCAGCGCATCAAGCTGCATGTTATTCAACTCTATTGCTTTATGACGCGGCGCAAGCTGCGCCTGCCAGAGGATCTCGACACGCAGATAATTACCAAGCCCCGCGAGAAACGCCTGATCCAGCAGCAGCCCGCTGAACTGACGGCGGTGAAAACGCGGGCTTAACAGCCGCTCCTTCACCTGCTCCACCGTCAGCGACATATCCAGCACATCCGGCCCGACGCGCTGCAAAAACGCGTGCGCCGCCACGCCGTCGGCGTCCAGCATCTCAATTTCCGAGGCGCTGTAAAGCAGCACCGCGGCGTCTTCGGTTTCAAGCCGCACGCGCAGGCTTCGCGTCGTTTGCGGCGTTTCGCCCGCTTTTACCACGCGCCAGACGCCATACAGCTGGTTATGGCTGTAGAGCGTCAGCCCACACGAAAAATGCGTCAGCAGCGCTTTGCCGCGGGTTTCGAATCGCTCCACCCGCGCGCCGGTCAGCGGCGCCTCAAACGCTTTTAATTCAGGAAAGGCAAACCAGACATGGGTCAGCGGTTTATCCGCCACCGCCGCTTCAAGCTTGTCCGCCGCGCGGCGGATCTCCGGTCCTTCCGGCATCGTTTATCCTTTTCAGATGACGTACGCGTTAAAACGTAAGGATAAACTGTAGCAGCGCGCGCCGGGAGAAAAAGACAACCGCCGCAAAAAAGCGGCGGTTAACAGGTTACTCCAGCGCCAGCAGCGCGAAGCTTGCCAGCCAGTGCCCGCCGCTATAGTGGCTGCCGACTACATGCTCGACGCTTGCCGCCAGATGGCGTTGCGCCGCCTCGTGCAGCGCTGTCTGCGCGCGGTGATTTTTGGGGAGCGCCGCGGCGATATGCTTCATACACCAGGCGCGGCTTAAGTTAAGCCCGTCGAGATGGGCGATTTTCGGGTCGGCGCGATCGCTTACCACCGCCGGGTGCATCAGCGCCGCCACGTTGCCGATATCCGGCAGATACGCGTCAAACCATGCCGGGAAATTCTCCGCCGTTTTACTCATCAGCAGCGCTTCGGTCATCGCGCCGGAGAGATATTCATCGCCGCCCGGCTCGTAGTGCGCCGGGTAGTCGGTGTCGGCCTGATAAAAGCGCGTCGTTGCGTCAGTGATGGCGCGCTCAAGCGCGCCGTCACCCAGCGCGCGGGCGTAATCCAGGCCGAGCGCGAGCGCAAACGCCGTGTTGTAATGGGTGCCGACGCGAATCGGGTACGTCAGCTTGCTGAGGTAATCGATAAGACGCGCGCGGATATCCTGGGTCAGCGGCGCCAGCGTCTCGTGCCAGCGCGCGGCCTGCGGCAGGTCGGACGCTTTCAGCTCCTGAGCGAGCGCCAGCAGCCAGCCGTAGCCATATGGGCGCTCGAACGAGGCGCGAAACGGCGCGGTAAAGTAGTCCACTTCACGCGCTACATTCGCAGGCGTGATGTGTTCATCAAACAGGGCGATAATCTCTTCGCGGCACGACAGCGTCGGGTAGAGACGCAAACAGCGCAGCAGCAGCCAGTAGCCGTGTACCGCCGAATGCCAGTCAAAGCAACCGTAGAAGATCGGGTGCAACTCGCGGGGCGGCAGCGCGTCGGCGTCATCATTCAGCAGATGCATAATGTGGTTCGGGTACTCCTGGCGCAGATAGGTCAGGGGCATCCGGGCAAAGGCGTCGGCCTGGGGTTGTGTCAGCGTCATAACAGCTCCTTAAAGGGCCTTAGCGAAATACGATGAAATACATCAGGAAAACGTTCACCACCAGCAGCGTCAGCGCCGTCGGGATCTGAATTTTTATCACCTGATATTTGTCTTTCAGCTCCAGCAGCGCGGCGGGAACGATATTGAAATTCGCCGCCATCGGCGTCATCAGCGTGCCGCAGTAACCCGCATACATGCCGATAGCTAAAAGCGGCGCCGGGTCGCCATGGTGATGATTAATCAGCAGCGGCAGCGCGATGCCCGCGCTCAGCACCGGAAACGCCGCAAACGCGTTGCCCATAATCATCGTAAAGAGCGCCATGCCGATACAGTAAATAACCACCAGCATGAAACGGTTTTCCGGGTCGACAAACAGACTCACCACGCGCTGCACGGCGGTGCCGGTATCGGCGGCCACAAACACCCCGCCGAGCATCGCCAGCATCTGCGGCAAAATCACCGCCCAGCCGATGGTATCCACCAGGCGGCGCGACTGACGGATAGCATGCAGCGGCGTGCCGCGCGTCAGCCACCAGCCGACCAACAGCGCCGCAATACACGCCACGCACAGCGCCGCGAGCGTCAGCTGTTTTTGATCCAGCAGGAACACGCCGCCCACCGAGACGCCTTTCATAAACAGCGTGCCTGTCACCGTCACCACCGGGATCAGCAGCGCAGGCAGAAACAACCAGTTGCGCAGACGCTGAGAGGACGCCTCGCGCTCCTCCTCGGTGGACATTTTATAGTGCCCCTTCCCGACCAGCCCGAAGCCCGCCAGCAGCGCGATGACAATCACCGCGCCGCCGATAATACGGTAGGCCAGCGAGCGGCCCAGCTCCTGCACCAGCAGATCGCCGAAGAGAAAAATCCCGCCGAACAGGAACCAGAACAGCGCGGTGGTAAAGCGCTTAGGATTACCGCGATCGCGAAGCGTCATCACCACCAGCAACATGACGATAAAGCCAATCAGGTAGTAGACACGGTTGATAGTCAGCAATGTGCTCATTGCGCGGCCTCCTGGTTGCCCTGCTCTGCGCGCCAGGCCAGAACCTCGCGGCGAATGCTGGCGTCAAGGCGCAGCAGACGCGCCATATGGATAATCAGCGCCGCAATCGCGGTCGGAATGGCCCACAGGCCGATATGCAGCGGCTCAATGCCGGGAATGCCGTTCTCTTTCAGGAACGCGTCAATCAGCAGCACCGCGCCGAAGGCGATAAAAATATCTTCGCCAAAAAACACCGCGATATTGTCGCAGGCGGCGGCGTGGGCTTTGATTTTGTCGCGGATATGCTGAGGCAACTCGCCATATTCATTGAGCGCCGCGCCTTCAGCCATCGGCGCCAGCAGCGGGCGCACGGTCTGGGCGTGGCCGCCAAGCGACATCAGCCCCAGCGCCGCGGTGCCTTCGCGCACCACGAAATAGAGCATCAGAATACGCGCCGAGGTGGCGCTGGCGATTTTCGCCACCCACGCCTGGGCGCGCTCTTTCAGGCCGTAATACTCCAGCAGGCCGATGACCGGCAGGATCAGAATGAAGGTCGCGAGCGAGCGGCTGTTAACAAACTTTTCGCCGAAGGTTTCCAGCAGCATGCCGAAATCCATGCCGACCGTGAGCCCGGTCGTCAGCCCGGCGACGACGACCACCAGCAGCGGGTTAAAGCGCAGCGCGAAACCGATAACCACCACCGGAATACCGATGAGCGGCAACAGAGAGGAACCGTCCATACATTGTTACCCTTTCCAAAGTGAGCGTTGCACGCCGAAGGCTATTCTGCTCCTTCGCCGGGGTGGCGAAGCGTGGGCATTGCGGCGAACGTTGTTGTGCGAGAGGTGCTGAGAACGTGCAGAACCTGACCAAAAATCTATATCTGAACGGTTATAGTATGTAAACAATTTATCAATAAAATGTTTTTATTTTGTCGGTGTCGTTTTATAGTTTTTGCCAATACCCACAGGAGAGAAAGGGACGCCATGAGCCGTAAAAAACCGGTTGTATCAAGTGATAACGACGATATTACTGACGGGCGCATTGTCTCGTCCCGCCACCTGGTGTCGGCGCGCTGCGCGGAGTTATCGGAGCTGGAATACGCGCTGATCATGACCAGCAACGCGTTTAACAAATGGATGGTGCGCTGCATGACGGCGGCGGGCGAGCCGGATATGGGCGCGTTTGACGTCTCGCTGTTGCATCACGTTAACCACCGCAACCGCAAGAAAAAGCTCGCGGATATCTGCTTTGTGCTCAACGTGGAAGACACGCACGTGGTGACCTACGCGCTGAAAAAGCTGGTGAAAGCGGGCTATGTGACCAGTGAAAAGGTGGGTAAAGAGCTCTATTTCTCGACGACGGATGAAGGCAAAGCGCTGTGTATGAAATACCGCGACGTGCGCGAAACGTGTCTTATCGCGATTCAGGTCGAGAGCGGGATACCGGGCGCGGCGATTGGCGAAACGGCGCAACTGCTGCGCACCATCGCCTCGCTTTACGACACCGCCGCGCGGGCGGCGGCATCGCTGTGAATCACGCGCTGACCTGAATCTGGCGCGCGTCGAACGCCTCGCGTAACCGGCGCGCGAACGCCAGCGCGTGCGCGCCGTCGCCATGCAGGCAGACCGTCTGGGCATTCACCGCCGCCCATGCGCCGTCACGGCTGCGCACCCGCCCTTCCTGCACCATCATCAGCGTGCGCGACACCGCCTCGTCGTCATCCTCAATCAACGCGCCCGGCTCGCTGCGCGGCACCAGCGCGCCGTCGGCCAGATAACCGCGATCGGCGAAGACTTCTTCGCGCGTGGCGAGCTGATAACGCGCGCCTGCGCGAATCAGCTCACTGCCCGCCAGCCCCACCAGAATCAGCGTCGCATCAACATCCTTCACCGCCTGCGCGATGGCGTCGGCAAGCGCTGCGTCTTTCGCCGCCTGGTTATAGAGCATCCCGTGCGGTTTCACGTGCGCCAGCCTGCCGCCCTCGGCGCGAGCGATGGCGGCGAGCGCGCCGACCTGATAGAGCGTCTCGGCGTAAATCGTCTCCGGCGGCAGCTGCATCGCCGTGCGGCCGAAGTTTTCACGATCCGCAAACCCCGGATGCGCGCCAATCGCCACGCCGTGCGCCAGCGCCAGCCGCACGCTCTCGCGCATCGTCTGCGCATCGCCCGCGTGGAAGCCGCAGGCGATGTTGGCGGAGCTAATCAACGGCATCAGCAGCGCATCGTTGCCGCAGCCTTCGCCGAGATCGGCGTTAAGATCAATCTTCATCGTTAAGCCGCCATGCCAGTTGTTCAAGGTAACGCGCCCGGTCGCTGCGCGCCTGTAGCGCCTCTTCGATGGAGCACTGCACGAAGTGAATCGGCTCGCCCAGGCGCAGTTGCGCCAGGTTATAGCGATCGGCGTCGATCACGCACGCGATGCGCGGATAGCCGCCAGTAGTCTGGGCGTCGTTCATCAGCACGATGGGCTGCCCGCCGTGCGGCACCTGCACCACGCCCGGCAGCAGGCCGTGAGACACCAGGTCGCGTTCGGTGGTGCGCTCCAGCACATGACCGTGCAGCCGGTAACCCATGCGGTTACTCTGCGGGCTTAACTGCCACGGCGTGCGCCAGAAGGCTTCTTTCGCCTCGTGGCTGAATTCGTGATACTCCGGCCCCGGCAGCGCGCGAATGCGGTTGCCCCACAGCAGTTGCTTCACGCCGCGCGCCTCGCGGAAATGACGCGTCGGCGGATTGACGGGCAGTTCATCACCGTCGCACAGGAGCCGCCCTTCAAAACCGCCGACGCCCGCTTTCACATCGGTACTGCGCGAGCCCATGACTTCCGGCACGTCGAAACCGCCCGCCAGGGCCAGATAGCTGCGCATGCCGCGGCGCGGCAGCTTCAGGCTCAGGCGCTGGCCCGCGCGGGCGAGCAGCCGCCAGCCGGTCCAGACGGCGCGTTCGTCAAGCGTCGCGTCGCAGCCCGCGCCGGTAAGCGCAAACCAGGTATCTTCGGTGAACTCCACCACGCACTGACCGAGCGTTATCTCCAGCGCCGCCGCGTGCGGATCGTTGCCTACCAGCAGATTGGCGATTTGCAGCGACGGGCCATCCAGCGCGCCGCACTGGCTCACGCCATACTGGCGCAGCCCGAAACGACCGCTGTCCTGAAGAGTGGCGTGGATGCCCGCGCGAATAATCTTCAGCATACGCCCTCCTTTTGCGGCACGAAGCGCACGGTATCGCCCGGCGCGAGCAGGCCCGGCGGGTTATTGTGCGGGTTAAACAGCGCAAGCGGCGTATGGCCAATAATCTGCCAGCCGCCAGGCGTGGGCAGCGGATAGATGCCGGTCTGGCTGCCGCCGATGCCGACCGAGCCTGCGGGCACCTGAAGACGCGGCTCGGCGCGACGCGGCGTGGCAAGCGCCGGCGCCAGCCCGCCGAGATACGGGAAGCCCGGTTGAAAGCCGATAAAATAGACCACGTAATCGACCTGCGCGTGCATCTCGACCACCTGCTTTTCACTGAGCCCGGCGTGGTTCGCCACAACCGCCAAATCCGGCCCGGCGTCTTTGCCGTACACCACCGGAATCTCGATGCGCCGCGCGTCGGGGATGATGGCTTCGCTCTCCTCCCACCAGCGTTGCAGCCGCTCGATAGCGTCCAGCGCCATCGTTTCCGGCTCGCGCAGCATCACGGTAATGTTATTCATGCCGGGAATGACTTCCACCACGGCGGGGACCTCTGCGAGGCGCTGCACCAGCCCCCAGATGCGCTGCTGGCTGGCAAGTGTTACGGGCGGCTCCAGCTCCAGTACCACGGCGCTTTCGCCTAACAGATAACAACGGGCTCGCTGCACGTTTTCCTCTCTTGTATTGATTAAGCCGGATTCGGGATGTCGATAAAGGTCACGTCCAGATCGGTGGTTTCGTTCAGCCATTCGCTGAGCGCGCGAATGCCGCCGCGCTCGGTGGCGTGGTGGCCTGCCGCGTAGAAATGCAGCGACTGCTCGCGCGCCGAGTGGATGGTCTGTTCGGAGACTTCGCCAGTGATAAAAGCGTCGACGCCGAAACGCGCCGCGCTGTCGATAAAGCTCTGTCCGCCGCCGGTACACCAGGCGACGCGCTTAATCAGATCCGGCCCGGTATCGCCGCACCACAGCGGACGACGGCCGAGACGCGCTTCAAGCCAGGAGGCGAACTCCGGGCCTGACACCGCCATCGCCAGCTCGCCCCACGGCACCAGCGGCTCGATCTCGCCCTTCACTTCAATGCCGAGCAACTGCGCCAGCTGGACGTTATTGCCAAGCTGCGGGTGCGCATCGAGCGGCAGATGCCAGCCGTAGAGGTTTATGTCGTTAGTCAGCAGCGTTTTCAGGCGGTTGCGCTTCATGCCGCGTACGACCGGCGATTCCCCTTTCCAGAAATAACCGTGATGCACAATCACCGCGTCCGCTTCCAGGCGCACCGCTTCATCCAGCAGCGCCTGGCTTGCGGTGACGCCGGTGACGATTCTGCGCACCTCGTCGCGGCCCTCAACCTGTAAGCCGTTCGGGGCGTAGTCGCTGAACGTGGCGCTGTTGAGTTTGTCGTTAATCAGTTGTTCCAGTTCGCTGTTTTTCATGGTTTCTCTCTTATTCTTTGCGGGCCGCTTCATACGCCGCGAGCGTCGCAACGCGCGCCTGTTTATGGTCGACGATGGGCTGCGGGTAACGCAGCGCCTTACCGTTTTTCTTCGCCCAGACATGCGGCTCATGCACGGCCTTGCCGGGAATATGGCTAAGCTCCGGCACCCAGCGGCGGATAAACTCGCCCTCGGCGTCAAACCGCTGCCCCTGTGTCGTGGGGTTAAAGATGCGGAAATAGGGCGCGGCGTCGGTGCCGGTAGACGCGGCCCACTGCCAGCCGCCGTTATTGGCGGCAAAGTCGCCATCAATCAGTTGCGACATAAAATAGCGTTCGCCGCGCCGCCAGTCGACCAGTAAGTCTTTGACCAGAAAGCTCGCAGTGATCATCCGCAGCCGGTTGTGCATCCAGCCGGTGGCGTTCATCTGGCGCATCGCGGCGTCGACAATCGGATACCCCGTGTTGCCTTCGCACCATGCCTGAAAATGCGCGTCGTTGCGCTGCCACGCCACCCGCGCCGTCCAGTCGATAAACGGCTGATGGCGGCACAGGTGCGGCCAGGCGACGATCAAATGCCGGTAGAATTCGCGCCAGATAAGCTCATTCAGCCATACCGCCCCGCTGCCGCCTTCCAGCGCGCGCGGGTGTTCGGTTAACAGACGATGCAGGCACTGGCGTGGGGAAAGCACCCCAATGGCGAGATAGGGCGACAGCAAACTGGTGCCGCGAATGGCCGGGAAATCGCGTTTTTCCGGGTAGTCGCCTGCGTCATGCCGGCAAAAGTCGCGCAGGCGTTTGAGCGCGGCCTCTTCACCTGCCGGGAAGAGCATGCCGTCCGGCGTCTCACACGGATAATCAAACGGCGCAAGCGCAGGCGCATCGGTTAGCGCCCCGCCCGCGCGTGGCTTCGGCGCGCTGACGCACGGCGGCAACCCCTCGCCGAGACGGCGTATAAACGCCCGGCTGTAAGGGGTGAACACTTTATACATCTCGCCGTTGCCGGTCACGGCGCTTCCGGGCGGCAGCATCACGCTGTCGTCAAAGCCCTGACAGGCGACGCGGCCCTCCAGCCTGCGCGCCACGGCGGCGTCGCGTCGCGCTTCGTTCAGCTCATACTGATAGTTGTAAAAGAGCGCCGCAACCTGCTGCTCGTCGCAAAACGCGGCCAGCGCGTCAACGGCGGCGGCGAAATCGGGCGCCTCGCGCGTAAACAGCGCAATCCCCCGCGTCGCCAGCGCCTGTTGCAGCGCTTCCAGGTTTTGGTGAATAAATGCCGCCTGACGCGGCGCGAGGGTGTGATCGCGCCACTGCTGCGGGGTGGCGATAAACAGGCCGATAACCCGCGCGTCGGGGTCCCGGCAGGCGGCGGCGAGCGCCAGGTTGTCGTTAACGCGCAAATCCGCGCGAAACCAGACCAGATGCGTGGTCATAACACTCCTTGTTTAACGACCGTAGCGCAGGCGCAGCGCTTCCGGGTAGGGCTCGAAGTAGCGTTGTTGATCAAGGTAAGGGTCAGGGTATTCCGCCATGTAGTGCTTGAGCAGCGTCACCGGCGCCAGCAGCGGTTGCGTGCCCTGACGGTAACGGTCGATAAGCGTGGAAAGCTCCTGACGCTGACGCCCGTTGAGCTGGTTGCGGAAATAGCCCTGCACGTGCATCAGTACGTTGGTGTGGTTACGGCGGGTCGCCTGAATGGAAAGCAGCGCCATCAGACGCAGGCGATACTCTTCAAAATACGCCTCCAGCGAGTCCCACTGGTCGATAGCCGCCACGAAGCGCCCCAGCTCACGGTAGAGCGGCTGCGAGTGCGCCAGCAGCAGAAGCTTATAGCGGCTGTGAAAGGCGATCAGATTGCCGCGCGTCAGCCCTTCGGCGCGCAGCGCGTGGAGCTCATGTAGGGTATAGATGCGCTCGACGAAGTTTTCGCGAATGCCCGGATCATACAAACGTCCGTCCTCTTCCACCGGCAGCCACGGCAGCGCGTTCATCAGGATCTCGGTGAAGATGCCGCGACCGGCTTTACGGTTGTTTTTGCCGTCCGCATCGTAGACGCGCACGCGCTCCATGCCGCAGCTTGGCGATTTAGCGCAGACGATATAGCCGCACAGGTGATCCAGACGGCTGACGCGCTCGCGCGAAAAGGTTTCCATCTCGCCGGTTAAATCGCCCTCGCGCTTATCGCTAAAACGCAGCGCCAGGCCTTCATCGGTTTTCACCAGACGCAACGCCGGGCGCGGCACCGGCAGGCCGACGGCCATTTCCGGGCAGACGGGCTCATACTTCACCCAGGGCGCCAGCTCCTCCACCGCAAAGGCGAGCCGTTTATGGCCGCCGTCGAAACGCACGTTTTCCCCTAAAAGACAGGCGCTAATGCCAACAGGGATTTTTATAGTCATTCGGCCATCCTCATTTTTATACACTCTCAGTGTAGCCAGAGGCGGCCTGTTAACACCAGCCTGATGACAGCGAAAAACGCAGCGGCGCGCCGTATTCGCAGGCATAAAAAAACCGCTCGGCGTGAGCGGTTTTTCAGGGTGTGGTATGAATCAGTAAAAATAGCAGGCGGTTTGTTCAGCCTGCGCCATCCAGACCGGCTGATCGCTGGTTTTCGACCACACACGATGCAGATAGCTGTAGAAACGCGCGCGATCTTTCCAGAACAGCATCACCGGCAGGGCCGCAATGCCAACCACCAGCACCAGCGCGCGACGCAGGAAGACCTGATGCGCAGGATATTTTTTATATAAAGACATAGGTTTTTCCCCCTTTCTGTACATGCCCGGCAATCAAGGCCGGAAACCGGATTCTGTGAGCTGGTTAAAATTGTATCGCTTTGCCTGTAATTTTACTACTCATCCGACCAGCTTTTAGTGCGAATTCTTACCATCTTTACAATTGATATCGTAAATAAGTTACAAAATGGTTAAAGAAATACTAACCCGCAGTTAAATCATGGCTTTTGCCATTTTTATATTTTTTTTACACCTCGCTTCGCGATTTTTGCGAAACCTTTACGCCCGAATCCCTACCCTCTGCCCATATTCCAAAAACCCCCATGGAGGTGGATTGTGAGTGCAGGCCTGATAACCGGCATCGTGCTGGTTTTTCTGTTGCTGGGCTATCTGGTATACGCCCTGATTAATGCGGAGGCGTTCTGATGGCGGCGTCCGCATTTTTACTTATCGCCAGTTTTCTGCTGGTGCTGATGGCGCTGGCGAAACCGCTGGGCAGCCTGCTGGCCCGGCTGATTAACGGCGATCCCTTACCGGGCGTGGGCGGCGTGGAGCGTGTGCTCTGGGCCGTGCTCGGCATTCGTCAGGAGGAGATGGACTGGAAGCGCTATCTGCTGGCGATCCTGCTGTTTAATACGCTGGGTCTGGTGCTGCTGTTCACCATCCTGATGTGTCAGGGCGTTCTGCCGCTTAACCCGCAGAACCTGCCGGGGCTCTCCTGGCATCTGGCGCTCAATACGGCGGTGAGTTTCGTCGCCAATACCAACTGGCAATCTTACGCGGGCGAAAGCACCGTCAGCTATTTCAGCCAGATGGCGGGCCTCGCGGTGCAGAATTTCCTTTCGGCGGCGACCGGCATCGCGGTGGCGTTTGCGCTTATCCGCGCCTTTGCCCGCCAGTCGGCGACGACGCTTGGCAACGCCTGGCAGGATCTCACCCGCGTCACGCTGTGGGTGCTGATGCCGATCGCGCTGATTATCGCGCTGTTCTTTATTCAGCAAGGCGCTATTCAGAACTTCTCGGCCTACCAGCCCTTCACCACGCTGGAAGGCGCGCGCCAGATGTTGCCGATGGGGCCGGTGGCGTCGCAGGAGGCGATTAAAATGCTCGGCACCAACGGCGGCGGCTTCTTTAACGCCAACTCCTCGCACCCGTTTGAGAACCCGACCGCGCTAACCAACTTCGTGCAGATGCTGGCTATCTTTCTGATCCCGGCGGCGCTCTGCTTCGCCTTTGGCGATGCGGTGGGCGACGCGCGCCAGGGCCGCGCCATTCTCTGGACCATGACGGTGATTTTCGTGGTCTGCGTGGCGCTGGTAATGTGGGCCGAAACCACCGGCAATCCTCACTTCCTCACGCCTGGCGCCGACAGCGCCGCCAATATGGAAGGTAAAGAGAGCCGCTTTGGCATTCTCGCGAGCAGCCTGTTTGCCGTCGTCACTACGTCGGCCTCCTGCGGCGCGGTAAACGCCATGCATGACTCCTTTACCGCCCTCGGCGGCATGATCCCGATGTGGCTGATGCAGATTGGCGAAGTGGTCTTCGGTGGCGTCGGCTCCGGGCTGTACGGAATGCTGCTGTTCGTGCTGCTGGGCGTGTTTATCGCGGGCCTGATGATTGGGCGCACGCCGGAATACCTTGGCAAAAAAATCGACGTGCGCGAGATGAAAATGACCGCGCTGGCGATTCTGGTCACGCCTGCGCTGGTGCTGCTCGGCACGGCGCTGGCCATGATGACCGACGCGGGCCGGGCGGGCATGTTCAACCCCGGCATTCACGGCTTTAGCGAAGTGCTTTATGCCGTTTCGTCTGCCGCCAATAACAACGGCAGCGCCTTCGGCGGCCTTAGCGCCAACACGCCGTTCTGGAACCTGCTGCTGGCCTTTTGCATGTGGTTCGGCCGCTTCCTGGTGATTATCCCGGTGATGGCGATAGCCGGCTCGCTCGCCGCAAAAAAAGCGCAGCCCGCAAGCCCCGGCACGCTGCCCACCCACGGCGCGCTGTTTATCGGCCTGCTGACGGGCACGGTGCTGCTGGTCGGCGCCCTGACGTTCATCCCCGCCCTCGCCTTAGGCCCGGTCGCGGAACACCTTTCTTTTGTGAAATGACCATTGCGGAGTCGCTATCCATGAGTCGCAAGCAAATGGCCCTGTTTGAATCCTCGCTGGTTCGTCAGGCGCTTTTCGATGCTCTGAAAAAACTGAGTCCGCGCGCCCAGTGGCGCAACCCGGTCATGTTTATCGTGTGGGTCGGCAGCCTCTTGACCACGCTGATTGCCGTGGCGATCGCCGCCGGAAAACTGCCCGGCGAGGCGCGGTTTACCGGCGCCATCAGCCTGTGGCTGTGGTTTACGGTGCTGTTCGCCAATTTCGCCGAAGCCCTGGCGGAAGGCCGCAGCAAAGCCCAGGCCAATAGCCTGAAAGGGGTGAAAAAGACCGCGTTCGCCCGCAAGCTGCGCGCGCCGCATCACGACGCTCAGCTGGATCACATCCCCGCCGCTGACCTGCGTAAAGGCGATATTGTCCTGGTCGAAGCGGGCGACATTATCCCGTGCGACGGCGAGGTTATCGAAGGCGGCGCGTCGGTGGATGAGAGCGCCATTACCGGCGAATCGGCGCCGGTTATCCGTGAATCGGGCGGCGATTTCGCCTCGGTGACCGGCGGCACGCGTATTCTTTCCGACTGGCTGGTTATCCAGTGCAGCGTCAACCCCGGTGAGACGTTCCTTGACCGTATGATTGCGATGGTGGAGAGCGCCGAGCGGCGCAAAACCCCTAACGAAATCGCGCTGACCATCCTGCTGGTAGCGCTGACGATTGTCTTTCTGCTGGCGACCGCCACGCTCTACCCGTTCTCGCAATACGGCGGCACGGCGGTCAGCGTGACGGTGCTGGTGGCGCTGCTGGTGTGTCTGATCCCGACCACCATCGGCGGGCTGCTCTCGGCCATCGGCGTGGCGGGCATGAGCCGGATGCTTGGCGCGAATGTTATCGCCACCAGCGGCCGCGCGGTGGAAGCCGCAGGCGATGTGGACGTCCTGTTGCTGGATAAAACCGGCACCATCACGCTCGGCAACCGCCAGGCGTCTGACTTCCTGCCCGCCCCCGGCGTGAGTGAAAAAACGCTCGCCGACGCCGCCCAGCTGGCCTCGCTTGCCGATGAAACGCCGGAAGGCCGCAGCATCGTGGTGCTGGCGAAGCAGCGCTTTAACCTGCGCGAGCGCGACGTCCAGAGTCTTCAGGCCACTTTTGTGCCCTTCACCGCGCAGACGCGCATGAGCGGCATCAACGTGCAGGACCGCATGATCCGCAAAGGCTCGGTGGACGCCATTCGCCGCCATGTGGAAGCCAACGGCGGCCAGTTCCCGGCGCAGGTCGACACGCTGGTGGAAGGCGTGGCGCGCTCCGGGGGCACGCCGCTGGTGGTGGCCGAAGGCGCGCAGGTGCTCGGCGTTATCGCCCTTAAAGATATCGTCAAAGGCGGCATTAAAGAGCGCTTCGCGCAGCTGCGCAAAATGGGCATTAAGACCGTGATGATCACCGGCGATAACCGGCTGACCGCCGCCGCCATCGCCGCCGAAGCGGGCGTGGACGATTTTCTCTCCGAAGCGACGCCGGAGGCGAAACTGGCGCTGATCCGCCAGTATCAGGCCGAAGGACGGCTGGTGGCGATGACCGGCGACGGCACCAACGACGCCCCGGCGCTGGCCCAGGCCGATGTGGCGGTGGCAATGAACTCCGGCACCCAGGCGGCGAAAGAAGCGGGCAACATGGTGGATCTCGATTCCAACCCCACCAAGCTTATCGAAGTGGTGCACATTGGCAAACAGATGCTGATGACGCGCGGCTCGCTGACGACGTTCAGTATCGCCAACGACGTGGCGAAATATTTCGCCATTATCCCGGCGGCGTTCGCGGCGACCTATCCGCAGTTGAACGCGCTGAACGTGATGCACCTGCATTCGCCGGCATCGGCCATTCTCAGCGCCGTTATCTTTAACGCGCTGATTATCGTCTTTCTGATCCCGCTGGCGCTGAAAGGCGTGAGTTACAAACCGCTCGCGGCGGCGGCGATGCTGCGCCGCAACCTGTGGATTTACGGTCTGGGCGGGCTGGTGGTGCCGTTTATCGGCATCAAGCTCATCGACCTGCTGTTAACGCTGTCTGGTCTGGTTTAAAAGGAATCATTATGGCTATGTTACGTCCCGCCCTCACCCTGTTGGTTTTCCTGACTGCCCTCACCGGCGGCGTGTATCCGCTGGCGACCACGGTGCTTGGTCAGTGGTGGTTTAAGGACCAGGCGGAAGGCTCGCTTATCCGCCAGAACGGTGAGGTGCGCGGCTCGCGCCTGATTGGCCAGGCGTTCAGCGAGGCGAAATATTTCCAGGGCCGCCCTTCCGCGACGGCCGAAGCGCCTTATAATCCAATGGCTTCCGGCGGCAGTAACCTCGCCGCCAGCAACCCGGAACTGGATAAACAGATCCAGGCGCGCGTGCAGGCGCTGCGCGCCGCCAACCCGGACGCCCGCGCAACGGTGCCGGTGGAGCTGGTGACGGCCTCCGCGAGCGGTCTTGATTACGGCATTACGCCGGACGCGGCCTTCTGGCAGGCGCCCCGCGTGGCGCAGGCCCGCGGGATCTCTGAAGCCGAGGTGGGGCGCCTTATCCGTGAAGCCACCGACACGCCGATCGCGGGCTTTCTCGGCCAGCCGGTGGTGAATGTGCTGCAACTGAATCTGGCGCTGGACGCCCTGCAACCGTAAGGAAATATCATGACCGAAGAGCCGATGCGCCCCGACCCGGATCGCCTGCTGGTGCAGACGCAGGGCCGGACGCGCGGAAAACTCAAAATTTTCTTCGGCGCCTGCGCAGGCGTAGGGAAAACCTACGCCATGTTGCAGGAGGCCCAGCGTCTTCGGGCGCAGGGTCTCGATATTCTGGTGGGCGTGGTGGAAACCCACGGCCGCCAGGAGACCGCGGCATTACTCGAGGGGCTGGCTATCCAGCCCCTTAAGCGTATTCATCACCGGGGCCGCGTGGTGCAGGAGTTCGATCTCGACGCGTCGCTTGCGCGTAACCCGGCGCTGATCCTGATGGACGAGCTGGCGCACAGCAACGCGCCCGGCTCTCGCCACCCGAAGCGCTGGCAGGATGTCGAAGAACTGCTCGACGCAGGCATTGACGTCTTTACCACCGTTAACGTCCAGCATCTGGAAAGCCTTAACGATGTGGTGGGCGGCGTGACCGGCATTCAGGTGCGCGAAACCGTGCCCGACCCGATTTTCGATGCGGCGGATGAAATCGTACTGGTGGATCTGCCGCCGGACGATCTGCGCCAGCGCCTGCATGAAGGCAAAGTCTATATCGCAGGCCAGGCGGAGCGCGCCATCGAGCATTTCTTTCGCAAAGGCAACCTTATCGCGCTGCGCGAGCTGGCGCTGCGCCGCACCGCCGACCGGGTGGACGACCAGATGCGCGCCTGGCGCGACCGTCAGGGCCAGGAGAAAGTCTGGCATACGCGCGACGCCATTCTGCTGTGCATCGGCCAGGGCGCGGGCAACGAAAAACTGGTGCGCACCGCGGCGCGTCTGGCGGCGCGGCTCGGCAGCGTCTGGCACGCGGTGTATGTGGAGACGCCGCGTCTGCATCAGCTCTCTGAAACGGCGCGGCGCGCCATCCTCAGCGCGTTGCATCTCGCCCAGGAGCTGGGCGCGGAAACCGCCACCCTCGCCGACCCGGTCGAAGAGAAAGCGATACTGCGCTACGCCCGCGAGCATAACCTTGGCAAAATCGTCATCGGGCGGCGCAATAAACGCCGCTGGTGGAGTCAGGATACGTTCGCCGAGCGGCTCGCGCGCCACGCGCCGGATCTCGATTTGCTGATTGTCGCGCTGGATGACAAACCCACGCCTGCCAGCGCCAAAGCCGCCGATAATCGCCCATTTATGGAAAAGTGGCGGGTACAGTTGCGCGGCTGCGCGGTGGCGGTGGCGCTCTGCGCCCTGATTACGCTGGTGGCGCACCAGTGGCTTATCGCGTTCGACGCCGCCAACCTGGTGATGGTCTATCTGCTGGGCGTGGTGCTGGTGGCGCTGTTTTATGGCCGCTGGCCGTCGGTGGTGGCGACCGTCATCAACGTGGTGAGCTTCGATCTCTTTTTTATCGCGCCGCGCGGTACGCTGGCGGTTTCGGACGTGCAGTATCTGCTCACCTTCGCGGTGATGCTGAGCGTCGGACTGATTATCGGCAACCTGACCGCGGGCGTGCGCTATCAGGCGCGCATCGCGCGCTATCGTGAGCAGCGCACGCGCCACCTTTATGAAATGTCCAAAGCGCTGGCCGTGGGCCGCAGCGCGCGCGATATCGCGGCCACCAGCCAGCAGTTTATCGCCTCCACCTTTCGCGCCCGCGGTCTGCTGCTGCTGCCGGACGACCAGGGCAAACTCCAGCCGCCGCAACCGCTGTCGGAAATCACGCCGTGGGATGAAGCCATCGCGCGCTGGAGCTTCGATAAAGGCCTGCCCGCCGGGGCGGGCACCGACACCCTGCCCGGCGTGCCGTATCAGATTTTGCCGCTGCGCACCGCCGGGAAAACGCTCGGACTGGTGATTGTCGAGCCAGGCAACCTGCGCCAGCTGATGATCCCCGAACAGCAGCGGCTGCTGGAGACCTTTACGTTACTGGTGGCGAGCGCCCTGGAGCGGCTCTTTCTGACCGAAAGCGAAGAACAGGCGCGGCTCGCCAGCGAGCGCGAACAGCTGCGCAACTCGTTGCTTGCAGCGCTCTCCCACGACCTGCGCACGCCGCTGACGGTGCTGTTCGGCCAGGCGGAGATCCTGACGCTTGATCTGGCCTCTGAAGGCTCGAAACACGCGCCGCAGGCGAGCGAAATCCGCCAGCATGTGCTGAATACCGCAAGGCTTGTGAATAATCTGCTGGATATGGCGCGCATTCAGTCTGGCGGCTTTAACCTGCGCAAAGAGTGGCTGACGCTCGAAGAAGTGGTGGGCAGCGCGCTCAAGATGCTGGAGCCGGGGCTCGGCGGGCGGCATATCACGCTGAGCCTTAGCGATCCGCTCACACTCATTCATGTCGACGGCCCGCTCTTTGAACGGGTGCTGATTAACCTTCTGGAGAACGCCGCCAAATATGCAGGCGCGCGGGCGCAGATAGGCGTACGCACGGGCTGGCGCGACGACCGGCTCGATCTGGAGGTCTGGGACGACGGCCCCGGTATTCCGGCTGGTCAGGAACAGGCTATCTTTGCTAAATTCGCTCGCGGCAATAAAGAATCCGCTATCCCCGGCGTTGGTCTGGGGCTGGCGATTTGTCAGGCGATTGTCGAGGTGCACGGCGGCGAGATTTATGCCCGTAACCGCCCGGAAGGCGGCGCCAGTTTTCACGTGCTGCTACCCAAAGAAACGCCCCCGGAACTGGATATCCACGAGGTCATGTGATTAGCGTCCTGATAGTCGAAGATGAAAAAGAGATCCGCCGCTTTCTGCGCACGGCGCTGGAGAGCGAAGGGCTGCGCGTTTATGACGCCGAAACCCTCCAGCGCGGACTGATTGAAGCCGCCACCCGCAAGCCCGATCTGGTGATCCTCGATCTCGGCCTGCCGGACGGCGACGGCATCGATTTTATCCGCGACTATCGCCAGTGGAGCCAGACGCCGGTGATTGTGCTGTCGGCGCGCAGCGATGAGCAGGACAAAATCGCGGCGCTGGATGCCGGCGCCGATGATTTTCTGGGCAAGCCGTTTGGCATCGGCGAATTGCAGGCGCGGCTGCGCGTCGCCCTGCGCCGTCACGGCGGCGCGAGCCAGAGCGATCCGGTGGTGAGCTTTTCCGATATTACGGCCGATCTGGCGGCAAGGCGCATTTTGCGCGGCGCGGAGGAGATCCACCTGACGCCGATTGAGTTCCGCCTGCTGGGCGTGCTGCTGAATAACCCCGGTAAAGTACTGACCCAGCGCCAGCTGTTAAGCCAGGTGTGGGGGCCGAACGCGGTAGAGCACAGCCATTACCTGCGTATCTATATGGGCCATCTGCGCCAGAAGCTGGAAAGCGATCCGGCGCGCCCGCGCCACCTGCTGACTGAAACCGGCATCGGCTACCGGTTTATGCTTTGAACGCCACGCCGCGTCATATCTGGCGCGGCGACCTGTATTCCCCCTCTTTTTATTCTGAATAGCCTTTCACCTGCCTTCACTATTTATTCAATTCTCGCTCTCCGTTTACTGAAAAATATAAGCGGGACGTTCTCTACTTTACTGCAAAATAAAGAAGACACTTTTCATTAACCACTAATCTACATTCACACAACGCACAGCGATCTGCTCTGCATTATGCATAAATAACGACTAATTATTTCTGCTTCAGGCCATTTTTATTGATATGCTTCACAGATTAACCACTCATCCTGGATAAAATGACCACGCTTTCAATTACTGAAAGGAAACTGACATGGAAAATAATAATCGGTTAATGCCGCATATCAGGCGGACAACCCATATTATGATGTTCGCCCACCGCAACTGTTTTGACTTTCACCTTTTCAACGCCCGCTAGCGGGTTGCGCTGCTGCGCGCCGGTCATTCTTCAGAACAAGCCTAACGTTATTCATTAACAGGTTATTGCCTGGGAATGCACGCGCAATTTCGCCACAGGTCTCTGTAATACCAGAATTTTTCTGGCAGGGATCTGTCTGGCCGACACAGAGTAAATCCCCTGTTCTGCCTTTTTAAGGCAGCGGGAGCGTTTTGCCCGACATTCATATTCAGCAATTTTCCGCGAGGAAAAGTGGCGGGATTGCTTTGCCTGAAATAAGGAAACATCATGCAAGCGTTAAAAATTGGCGTCAGCCGTTTATGTCCGGACTGTTTTTCAACGGACCGCGAGATTATTAATATTCACGACACGGATTACATTGATATTGCCGCGGCAGTAATGGCCGTCAGCGATATTTTCCAGGGCATTATCGATGAAATTGAAATGACCGGATTTGGCATTCCGGTTTTTGTGGTATGTCAGCCTGAAGAACGGGTGCCTGCGGAATATTTGCCGCGGATTGCGGGCGTGTTTGAATACAATGAATCACACCGCGACTACTATGGCCGCCAGCTTGAGGCCGCCGCCCGGAAGTATGAAACGGCGCTGCGCCCGCCGTTCTTTCGCGCGCTGGTCGATTACGTAAATCAGGGCAATAGCGCCTTCGACTGCCCCGGCCACCAGGGCGGCGAGTTTTTCCGCCGTCACCCGGCGGGCAATCAGTTCGTCAGTTTCTTCGGCGATACGCTGTTTCGCGCCGATCTCTGCAACGCCGACGTGGCGATGGGCGATTTGCTGATCCACGAAGGCGCGCCCTGCCTTGCGCAACAGCATGCCGCAGAGGTGTTTAACGCCGATAAAACCTATTTTGTGCTGAACGGCACGTCCTCCGCCAATAAAGTGGTGCTCAACGCGCTGCTGACGCCAGGCGATCTGGTGCTGTTTGACCGCAATAACCATAAATCGAACCACCACGGCGCGCTGTTGCAGGCGGGCGCGACGCCGGTCTATCTGGAAACCGCGCGTAACCCGTACGGGTTTATCGGCGGGATCGACGCCCACTGTTTCGACGAGCATTACCTGCGCGAATTAGTGCGTGAGGTATCGCCAGCGCGCGCCGCCGCGGCACGCCCGTTCCGGCTGGCCGTTATCCAGCTCGGCACCTATGACGGCACGGTCTATAACGCCCGTCAGGTTGTGGATACGCTTGGGCCGCTGTGCGACTACCTGCTCTTTGACTCCGCGTGGGTCGGCTATGAGCAGTTTATCCCGATGATGGCGCCCTGCTCGCCGTTGCTGCTGACGCTTAACGAAAACGATCCGGGCATTCTCGTCACGCAGTCGGTGCATAAACAACAGGCCGGGTTTTCGCAGACCTCGCAAATCCATAAAAAAGACAGCCATATTAAAGGCCAGCCGCGTTACGTGCCGCACAAGCGGATGAATAACGCCTTTATGATGCACGCCTCCACCAGCCCGTTTTACCCGCTTTTCGCGGCCCTGGACATTAACGCGCGGATGCACGAGGGCGAAGCCGGACGCCGCATGTGGATGCGCTGCGTGGAATATGGCATTGACGCCCGCAAGATGATTTTCGACAACTGCCGCGCCATTCGGCCCTTTGTTCCGGCGATGGTCGACGGCCGTCCGTGGCAGAGCTATGAGACCGCGCAGATCGCCTCTGATTTACGGTTTTTCCACTTCGTGCCCGGCGAGCGCTGGCACGCCTTTGAGGGCTACGCGCCGCACCAGTATTTCGTCGACCCGTGCAAGCTGCTGCTCACCACGCCGGGGATTAATACAGAGACCGGCGAATATGAAGACTTCGGCGTGCCCGCCGCCGTGCTCGCAAGCTACCTGCGCGAAAACCATATTATCCCGGAGAAATGCGATCTTAATTCCATTCTGTTCCTGCTGACGCCCGCCGAAGAGATGAGCAAGCTGCAACAGCTGGTGGCGCAACTGGCGCGCTTTGAAAAACTGCTGGAGAGCGACGCGCCGCTTAGCGACGTGTTGCCCTCGCTCTATAAACAGCATCAGGCGCGCTATGAGGGTTACACGCTGCGGCAGCTCTGCCAGGAGATGCACGACTTTTACGCCAGCCGTAACGTCAAAGCGCTGCAAAAAGCGATGTTCCGTAAAGCGCATTTCCCGCGCGTCGCCATGAGTCCGCAGGCGGCCCATCAGGCGTTTATTCGCGGCGATATCGAGCTGGTGCGTCTGGAGCAGGCGGAAGGCCGCATCGCGGCGGAGGGCGCGCTCCCCTACCCGCCCGGCGTGCTGTGCGTGGTGCCAGGCGAAATCTGGGGCGGGGCGGCGCTGCATTACTTCCAGGCGCTGGAAGAAGGGATCAACCTGCTGCCGGGCTTCGCGCCGGAGTTGCAGGGCGTGTATGTCGAAGCCTGCGACGGGCGTCATCAGGTCTGGTGTTACGTGGTCAGTGAAAAACCTGCGCCGCAACGCCGCGCAGAAGGAGCGTTATGATGGGCAAATCTAACAAAATGGGCGTGGTGCAGCTGACCATCCTGACGATGGTCAACATGATGGGCTCAGGCATCATCATGCTGCCAACCAAACTCGCCGAAGTGGGCACGATTTCGATTATCTCCTGGCTGGTTACTGCGGTGGGCTCAATGGCGCTCGCCTGGGCGTTCGCCAAATGCGGGATGTTCAGCCGTAAATCGGGCGGCATGGGCGGCTATGCGGAGTATGCCTTCGGTAAATCCGGCAACTTTATGGCGAACTACACCTATGGGGTGTCGCTGCTTATCGCCAATGTGGCTATCGCCATTTCTGCGGTCGGCTATGGCAGCGAGCTGCTCGGCGCGGCCTTAACGCCGGTGCAGACCGGCATCGCCACTATCTGCGTGCTGTGGATCTGCACCGTCGCGAATTTCGGCGGCGCGCGCCTGACCGGCAAACTCAGCAGCGTCACCGTCTGGGGGGTGATTATTCCGGTGGTCGGGCTGTCGGTGATCGGCTGGTTCTGGTTCAGCCCATCGCTGTATGTCGCCTCGTGGAATCCGCATCACGTGCCGTTTTTCGACGCGGTCGGATCGTCTATCGCCATGACGCTGTGGGCCTTCCTGGGGCTGGAATCCGCCTGCGCCAATACCGAGGTGGTGGAAAACCCGGAGCGCAACGTGCCGATTGCGGTGCTCGGCGGCACGCTGGGCGCGGCGGTGATTTATATCATCTCCACCAATGTGATAGCAGGCATCGTGCCGAACATGGATCTGGCCCGCTCCACCGCGCCGTTCGGGCTGGCTTTCGCACAGATGTTTACGCCGGGCGTCGGGAAAATCATTATGGCGCTGATGGTGATGTCATGCTGCGGATCGCTGCTCGGCTGGCAGTTCACCATCGCCCAGGTGTTCCGCTCCTCCGCCGATGAAGGCTATTTCCCGAAAGTCTTTTCTCGCCTGAGCCGCGCCGAAGCGCCGGTGAAAGGGATGCTGACGATTGTCATCATCCAGAGCGTGCTGTCGCTGATGACCATCAGCCCTTCGCTCAACAAGCAGTTTAACGTGCTGGTCAACCTGGCGGTGGTGACCAATATCATCCCGTATATTCTGTCGATGGCGGCGCTGGTGATTATTCAGCAGGTGGCGAAGGTGCCGCCGCGCAAGGCGAAGCAGGCGAATCTGGTGGCGCTGCTTGGGGCGATTTACAGCTTCTACGCGCTCTACTCCTCAGGCCAGGAGGCGATGCTGTATGGCGCGATGGTGACGTTTATGGGCTGGACGCTGTACGGGCTGGTGTCGCCGCGTTTTGAGCTGACCAATAAGCACGGTTGATAATTGCCATACCGGTGAAAGCAAAACGGCAACCCGAAGGTTGCCGTTTTTTGTGCCTCCCGTTCAGGAGTGCACTTATGCGTTTTTCAGCACTTCGCTGACGATTTCCACCGCTTCTTTCTCAATCTGCTTGCGGTGTTCTTCACCGAGGAAGCTCTCGCAGTAGATTTTGTACGCGTCTTCGGTGCCGGAAGGACGCGCCGCGAACCAACCGTTCTCGGTCATCACTTTCAGGCCGCCGATGGCAGCGCCATTGCCCGGTGCGGCCGTCAGACGCGCGGTGATCGGGTCGCCCGCCAGCGTGCTGGCGCTGACCATTTCCGGAGAGAGCTTAGAGAGCGCCGCTTTCTGCGCGGAGGTCGCGGAAGCCTGGAGACGGTTGTAGCTCGGCGCGCCGAAACGCGCGGCCAGCTCGTCATAGTGCTGCTGCGGGTTTTTACCGGTCACAGCCGTGATTTCCGCCGCCAGCAGGCACATGATGATGCCGTCTTTGTCGGTAGACCACGGCGTGCCGTCAAAGCGCAGGAAGGACGCGCCCGCGCTCTCTTCGCCGCCGAAGCCGAAGCTGCCGTCGTAGAGACCGTCAACGAACCATTTAAAGCCGACCGGCACTTCCACCAGCTTACGGCCCAGCGCATCCACCACGCGGTCAATCATCGCGGAGGAAACCAGCGTTTTGCCGACGGCCACGTCCTGGCCCCATTGCGGACGATGCTGGAACAGGTAGTTGATCGCCACCGCCAGATAGTGGTTCGGGTTCATCAGGCCCGCAGGCGTGACGATACCGTGGCGGTCGTAGTCCGGGTCGTTGGCGAACGCCAGATCGAACTTATCGCGCAGCGCCAGCAGACCGGCCATCGCCGATTCCGAGGAGCAGTCCATGCGGATCGCGCCGTCTTTATCGAGATGCATAAAGCGGAAGGTCTGATCCACCTGATCGTTGACGAGGGTGAGATCAAGCTTGTAGTGCTCCGCGATGCGCTTCCAGTATTCGATACCGGAGCCGCCGAGCGGGTCAACGCCGAGCTTCAGGCCCGCTTTCTGGATAGCAGCCATGTCGACGATGTCCGCCAGCCCTTCGATAAACGGCTGCACCAGGTCTTTTTCCTGAATGCGGCCGCTGGCCCAGGCGTCGTCCAGAGAGAGGCGTTTTACCCCTTTCAGGCCGTCCGCCAGCAGCGCGTTGGCGCGGTTTTCGACCACTTTGGTGACGTTGGTGTCCGCCGGGCCGCCGTTAGGCGGGTTGTATTTGATGCCACCGTCGTCCGGCGGGTTGTGCGATGGCGTGATGACAATGCCGTCCGCCTGCGCGCCGCCGCGTTTGTTGTGCTCAAGGATCGCATTAGAGACCGCAGGCGTCGGCGTATAACCGTTATTCTCCTGCACGATGATATCGACGCCGTTGGCGGCCAGCACTTCCAGCACGGAGATAAACGCGGGCTCAGAGAGCGCGTGCGTATCTTTGCCGACATAGCACGGCCCGGTGATGCCGTTTTTCGCACGGTCTTCGGCGATCGCCTGCGCGATAGCCAGAATGTGCGGCTCGTTAAAGCTATGGCGCGCGGCGCTGCCGCGGTGGCCCGAGGTACCGAACTTCACCGCGTGTTCCGCATTACCCGCTTCCGGCTTCAGCACGTAGTACTGCGCGGTCAGCTGGGCGACGTTGATTAAATCACTCTGTTGTGCAGGCTGTCCCGCACGGTTATCGACTGCCATGGCCTGGTCCTTCTGACGCAAGAGTTAAATGGTGCCGCAAACCTTCTCAATCAATTCCGCCGGGAACTGCATGGTCTGCATGATGTGTTCGATCATGCTGCATTTGCGGCCTGTATTCGTATTCGTGATCACCCAGTACGGGGTGCCCGGCACGTGGCGGGGCTTCGTCTGGTTGCCACTTTGCAGCAGCGTTTGCTCATCACCGGCGAAATAGACGCGGGTACGGCCATGTAATGACTCGGTCGCTTCGGCAAACGCGTTTGCATCCAGTGAATAGAGTGTAGACAGCACCAGCATAAAACGATTGACCGCGCGTTTTTGTTCGGCGTATTCATCCGACAGCAGTAACTCACGCATGGCGCGCACGCGATCGCGGGCCGGGTTTACCGGTTTTTCAGGCTCAGCGGCGGGCGCGACGATGGCGGAAGTCTCTGCTTTGGCTGGAGTAGCGGCTAACTGCGAGGAGGCGGAAAATTTCAACATGCGCCGTAAAATGTCGGACGCGCTTTCGCCAATATGCAGGGTGTGGCTGGCAATGTAGCGATACAGCTCGTCATCAACTTCAATCGTTTTCATCTTAATCCAGTGCGATATCTTTTCTGAATACAAGTCGTTGGGATTATAGAGTTAAAACCCAACAGCGGATAGCGTCAAACCAGGAAGGCCGCAAAAGTCGGAATTAACTGGAACCTTGCAGCCGGGCGGCAGAATGGTCAACATGATAACCTAACCTGTCAGTCGCCAAAAAAGAACTTTGCCATGAAATTAAATACCCGCACGCAATCTGCGCAACAACCGACTCAAAATACACCGATTGTGTTCATTCACGGGCTGTTTGGCAGCCTGGATAACCTGGGCGTGCTGGCGCGCGAGCTGGTGGAAGATCATGACGTTGTACAGGTAGATTTGCGCAACCACGGGCTTTCCGGGCGCAGCGAGACGATGGATTACCCGGCGATGGCGCAGGATATTCTCGAAACTCTCGACGCGCTGGGGCTGGAAAAGGTGATTCTTATCGGCCATTCGATGGGCGGCAAAGCGGCGATGGCGGTGACCGCGCTTGCGCCGGATCGCATAGAAAAGCTGGTGGCGATTGATATCGCGCCGGTGGATTATCAGGTGCGCCGTCACGATGAGATTTTTAACGCGGTGAACGCGGTGAGCGACGCGGGCGCCACGTCGCGCCAGCAGGCGGCGGAAGTTATGCGCCAGCACATTAGCGAAGAAGGCGTGGTGCAGTTTCTGCTGAAATCGTTTGTCGAGGGCGAATGGCGCTTTAACGTGCCGGTGCTGTGGCGTCAGTATGCGCGTATCGTCGGCTGGGAGACGGTGCCTGCCTGGCACGGCCCGGCGCTGTTTATCCGCGGCGGCGCGTCGCCTTACGTGGAAGAAGCGCACCGCGAAGCGTTGCTCGCGCAGTTCCCGCAGGCCCGCGCGCATGTGATTGCGGGCGCAGGCCACTGGGTGCATGCCGAAAAACCGCAGGCGGTGCTTCGCGCAATCCGTC
This sequence comes from Cronobacter turicensis, assembly GCF_041222865.1. Lineage (NCBI taxonomy): Bacteria > Pseudomonadati > Pseudomonadota > Gammaproteobacteria > Enterobacterales > Enterobacteriaceae > Cronobacter > Cronobacter turicensis. Next base: position 2,993,552 of record NZ_CP165997.1, read on the forward strand.
GTTTTCTGGAAACTGATTAAAAACAGACCGACCGGCGCCGTCCTGCGCCGGATGCGTTGGCGCGCTTCGCTGCCTCATGTATGATGGCGCGCTGAAATACCGCCGGGCTCCGCCACGGCAGCCTGTTTCCCCTGTCTATACTCATACCATGGCAAAAGAACAAACGGACCGCACAACGCTCGATCTCTTCGCGGATGAACGCCGTCCGGGCAGACCGAAAACCAACCCGCTGTCGCGCGACGAACAGCTGCGCATCAATAAGCGCAACCAGCTTAAGCGTGACAAAGTTCGCGGGCTTAAGCGCGTCGAGCTGAAGCTGAACGCCGACGCGGTAGACGCGCTGAACCATCTCGCGCAGGCGCGCAATATCAGCCGTAGCGAGCTGATAGAAGCGATGCTGCTCGCTCAGCTGAAAGCCTTGCAGGAGTAAGGTCTGGTCTGATTTTTACCCAAAAGGACGGGGCAATGTAGCAGAGAGTGCACCCGGCGCCTGATACCGTTTCCGCACCCTCTTTTGTTCTGCTATGATTGCCCTATCTGTGGGCGTTATGCCAGCACCATCACATTTAGATTCAAGAGGTTATTCTTCTTATGGCAATCGTAGGCATCTTTTTCGGCAGCGACACCGGCAATACCGAAAATATCGCAAAAATTATCCAGAAACAGCTCGGGAAAGACGTTGCTGAAGTGCATGACATTGCTAAAAGCAGCAAAGAAGATCTGGAAGCATTCGATATTCTTCTGCTTGGCATTCCGACCTGGTATTACGGCGAAGCGCAGTGCGACTGGGACGATTTTTTCCCGACGCTGGAAGAAATAGATTTCAACGGCAAGCTTGTCGCGCTCTTCGGCTGCGGCGACCAGGAAGATTACGCTGAATACTTCTGCGACGCGCTGGGCACCATTCGCGACATTATCGAGCCGCGCGGCGCGACCATCGTTGGTCACTGGCCGACCGAAGGCTATCACTTTGAAGCCTCCAAAGGTCTGGCGGACGACGATCACTTCGTCGGTCTGGCGATTGACGAAGACCGCCAGCCTGAGCTGACCGCAGAACGCGTTGAAAAATGGGTCAAACAGGTTTCTGAAGAACTGCATCTGCAGGAAATCATCAACGCCTGAGATACATGGCGCGGGCGGATGTCCGCGCCGTTTGATAGATAAAAGCAATGAAAATAATTGCTACAAATTTTTAACTTTCCCTCGCTAAGCTGTACAATGGCTTCCTTAATTATCAGGCCCTCCACGTGAAAAACGCTGGCTGGTCCACGATTTTTAAGCTCTTTTTTGCCGGACGCTTGCGGTTTTCATTTAGGCATGTCAGTTCTATAATGAGACGCATTCATCTTCGGCGTATCCGATGTATCGCTTCCTTCCGGAGCGAGTCGTTAAGCAACAGGACAGATTCCGCATGACTGACAACAATACCGCATTAAAGAAGGCCGGCCTGAAAGTCACGCTTCCTCGATTAAAAATCCTCGAAGTGCTGCAGGAACCGGTCAATCATCATGTCAGTGCGGAAGACCTCTATAAGCGTCTGATTGACATGGGTGAAGAGATTGGCCTTGCCACGGTCTATCGCGTACTTAACCAGTTCGACGATGCCGGCATCGTCACCCGTCACAATTTCGAAGGCGGAAAATCCGTTTTCGAGCTGACGCAACAGCATCATCACGATCATCTGATTTGCCTCGATTGCGGCAAAGTGATCGAGTTCAGCGATGACTCCATTGAAGCTCGTCAGCGTGAAATCGCAACGCGTCATGGCATCCGCCTGACCAACCACAGCCTCTATCTGTACGGGCACTGTGCGGATGGCGACTGCCGCGAAAATGAACACGCGCACGAGGCTGGCGGCAAATAACGTTCGCCACGCTGCATAACCCAGGCCGACATCTGTCGGCTTTTTTATTCTCTGAAAACCTTCCCCTGAAAATACAAATGTATTTTTTTAGATAAAAATAAAATTTATGGTGTTTTAATACAGCGCACAATGCTTAATTAAGCTACTTATATTTTATTAAATGGAAATTCAGAAAATATAAATATCTTTACCGGTCAATCGTTTAGACGTAAGATTACCCCTGTTCTTCCTTTTATCTCCCCTGCCCCTTATTGCAGCAATAAAAAAGCATCCATTAAGATACAGCAACGATTTAATTCTATTTTATATAAGGTAACCAATATGGTCTTACCCCCTAAACCGCTTGCTGAGATTTACCGTATCGCGGATATTTTCAATAGCTACGGTAACTGGTCTCGCGCAGAAAAAAATACGCTCATTCCCCTGCGGGACGGGGAGATCTGCATCATTCGCGGTGGTCAGTTCTCTCTGATGCGCCAGAGCGACCGGCTGCTGCTGGAAAAAAGCAGCGCGCCTTCCGTTCTTGGTCTCGCCAGGAATTTAGGTAAATCCCAATTCGCAAAATTACAGGCTGATTCTGAATGTCATTATCAGTTAATTCCTTTTGATTATTTCATGCAGGAAATTGAAAAAAATCACTGCCAGTTACATCTGCTTATTTTGTCCTCATGGATTATTAATATACTTTGCTATCGCGAAGAAATCATGATCGGTAGAAACAGCTTCAGTATGATTAAAGCGAATATCGATTGCCTGGCGGCGATGGATGAGTTCATGCGTAACCGCATTAACGTGGCGGATTATATTGTTAAAAAAACTAATCTTTCCCGCAGTATGGTGATGAAAACCCTTTCTCAATTACGCAGCGCGAAAAATATTGAAATCAGTAAAGGCAAGCTGGTCGCGGTTCATCATCTGCCGGACACGCTGTAACACGCACGGCGCCCCACACAACAAAGCCAGCCCGGAGGCTGGCTTTTTATTACGCCGGGTTACAGCTGTACATTCTCCACACGGCTGTAACGTTTGCCGTCGCTGCTGACGCTTCGCACCTGCACCGCGCCTGCGACGCGTGGCGGCTTCGCGGCGTCATAACGCTGCCAGCGCGCGCCGCCGTCGGTGGAATACTCCATTGCGACGCCAGGCAGGCTGATGTTCATCCGCAACACGCCCTCTTTAACGCGCGCGCCGGGCACCGGTAAACGGAACTGCACGCCCGCTTTTTCAAGCTTCGGCAGTTCGCGGCTGCCGGTCAGGTTCGCAAAGCGCGTCCAGTCGTCGTGCAGCGCTTTCACATCCACCAGATGCGTTTCGCCGCCTTTATATTCGCGACCCGCCTGATAATCCTGCTCCCAGGCGGCGCGATGCCAGGCGCGCTCCGCGACGGCCAGCAGACGCGGGTACATCATGTACTCCATCTGCTTATCGGTGCGCACGACTTCGCTCCAGAGCTGCGCCGAGAGGCCATACGCGCCCGGCCACGGCTTGTCGGATTTGGCGCTGAATGCATTGCCATCGCGATCAACGGAAGTCTCTGCGTTTTGCGGCAGGTTATCTGGCGCGAAGCTGAAAATCTTGCGCTCGTCGCTAAAGCGCGTGCCCCAGTAATAGCCGCTCTCCGCCGGATTCACTTCGTTCGGGAAATCGAGATAGACGTAGTCCGGGTTAGAGACCACGACACGAAAACCTTTATTCGCCCAGTCGTTCACCGTATCAAAGCCGCCCCAGTAGAGCGTATCCCAGAAGTTGACGTTGACGTGCGAGGTAGCAAACGCGCTGACGTCTTTCGCATCTTTTAGGCCATCCTGCCACGCCTGCATGGTGTCGATGCCGTGGGCTTTGACGAGCTTACTGACTTCAATACCAAAGTAACTGGAAAGATGGTCGACATCAGTCACTACGCCGTCCTGCACCATTTTCTGGCATACCGGCGAGCGCGCCCAGGGCTTGTCCTGACGGCTCTGGTCGATAATCCCCTTTCCGGCCTCTGGTTTCGCTTTGTCCGTATAGCCCGCCCCGAGGTAGATATTTTTGGCCTCATCGCCGCCGAAATGCCAGGTGCTGAGCGGTTGTCCGGCCTCTCTGTGCATCTGCTGGATCTCGCCAATCACTTTATCCACGAAGCGGCGCGACGAGTCGAGGCATGGGTTGAGGTAGCCGGTGCGGTTGTAGTACTGCACGCCAGTGGTGACCGACGTATCGTCAGGATCGAGCAGACGATATTGATTCGCCTCTTCGGTTTTGCCCGCTTTTTCCAGTTTGTCGTAACGCGCTTCCATCGCGACAACCGCCGCGCGGGCGTGCGCGGGCATATCGATTTCCGGGACCACTTCTATCTGGCGCGCAGCGGCATATTTCACTATCTCAATATAATCCGCACGCGTGAAATACCCGCTGCCGTTATTGTTGGTGTCCGGCCCGGAGCCGAGCTGCGGCAGCAGGCAGGTTTTTTCGCTGAGATCGTGGCAGCGCTTCGCGCCCACGTCAGTCAGTTCCGGCAAACCCGGTATTTCAAGACGCCAGCCTTCGTCATCGCTCAGATGGAAGTGGAATTTATTGAGCTTATAGGCCGCCATCTGGTCAAGCAGACGCAGCACGGCCGCTTTGGTGTGGAAGTTGCGCCCCACATCAAGGTGAATGCCGCGATAGTCAAAACGCGGCGCGTCCTGGGCGTCCAGCGTCGCTATCTGCCTGGCGCCCTCCGCCGGGATCAGCGAGAGCAGCGATTGCAGCCCATAAAAAACGCCTGCGCGGTCATAGCCGGTAATCGTCGTCTCTTGTGGCCCGATATGCAGCTGATACGCGCCGGACACCGCCTCTTTGCCGGTAAACGCCTTGCTGTCGATGGCTGTCCGCACCGGATACCCCGCGTCGGTTTTCACGCCGAGCAGCGCAAAACGGGCGGTAATCGCCTCCTGCGCGGGTTTATCCAGTGCGGAGAGAAAGAGCTGAACGCCCTTATCGAGTGAGACGTTTTGTCCGTGTACTTCAACGTGGCGCGGCGTAGGCACGATCTGCCCGCGCAGATGCTCTGCATTCAGGGTTTTGACGTCACTGTTTTTGTCGAATCGCGCTTCGGCGGTCATCAGAATGTTTTTATCATCCGCCGTGCGTTTCCACTGATCTTTTAGCGGGCTGACGAAGTCAGTTAACGTTTCGGTATCGGTACTGGCGATAACCTTCGGCGCGCCGTCGTCTGCCGTGACATACCAGCGCGGCAATACGTCGGTGATAAACAGTTGCCAGTACTCATTAATAATCGGGATCTCCACCGACGCTTTCGCCGGGAAGCCGGTAAATTTGTCCGTCGGCTCAAGCTTGTGGAGATCGCCCATCACGTGGGTCACTTTAAACTGATCGTTATCGACTTTGAGGATCTGGCGAATGCTGTGAAACCAGATAGTCCAGTTTTTTTCCGTTACCGCATCGCCTGGATTGGTGAGCGTGATAACCGCTTTATTGCATGACGCCCAGTCGGCGCCCAGCGCCGCGCAGTCTGTGCCGTGCTGCGCGGCCTGATTGTCGGTAATCGCATAATTGAGCCCAAACTGGCTGATGTGTTCTGCCGTTGACGCCTGTGCGCCGGTACCGGAAAAAAGCCCCATTACCGCACCCGCTAACAGACTGACCTGTAATTTTTTCATCATCGTGTCCTTTTCACTGCCCTTTATGTAAGGCGCCTGCGCGCGCCCCTGCGCAATCAGAAAATCGTGAACGGCGCCGTGACGATAAATTTCACGTCGCGTTCATCCTGGAAGATGTTGCCGTAGCCGCCGCCGTAGCTCGGGATGTCAGAATGGTTGTCGTACTGGGTGAAATGCAGTTTGAACATCGTGCCTTTGGCGCGGCCATCCTGCAGGGTGTAAACCGCATCCAGACTGTAAGCGGATTCTTTCAGGCGATAGTTGGGATCGTAGTAACCGTCGGTGGTCGGAAGCGTGGAAGGTTTCGCATCCCAGGCGTAAACATACGAGGCGCCGAGCGCGAAACCAGGCAGATTCCAGTTTTTGAGGTCATACATCGCGCCGAAGAACACGGCTTTTTCGTCATCGGCGTTGAAATCGGAGCGGTTGTCCCACCAGATATCCAGCCGACCGTTAGAGGAGGCGTAAGTGGGCGTCATGCGCTGCAGAAAGTAGCCCTGCTGCCCTTCGGCGCTCACCCAGGTGCCTTCCAGACGCAGATCGACCTCGCCAATTTTATAGCCAAACGTCAGCGCCTGAAGCCAGGCGGTGCCGTCGTAGATATCATTGATACTGCCATGGCTGGCTTTATCGCGCGCGCCGTAAAACTGATAACTGGTAGAGAGCGGGTTGCCGGCAAGAGAGAAGTTGTAGCTTGCTTTCGCGAAATATTGGTCGATATAGCCCTCGGCCTGACCAAAAGCCGCTTCCAGCACCAGCGAATTTTTAAAATCATATTTCGCGCCAATGGAGTGGAGATAATCCACGCGGGTGGTTCTGTCGTTCTGGTAAAATTTATCCATCTCCAGATGCCACGGCGACTTGTATTCGTTGGTCCACATGTACGAAAAGCTCAGCGCGCCTGTTTTGCCATAATCAAAATTCGCCCCGGCTTCGGCGCCCTGATACGTGCCGGGCATAAAGCTCCAGTGCGGCGCCAGCAGCGTCTGGCCTGTCGGTTGCAACCAGCCTGCCCGCGCCCAGACGGGGCCATATTTAAATTTTCCCGCCGCTTTATAGAGGCTGATGCCGCTTTTATCGCCGGACCAGTCTTCATCGTAGGCTTTGTTGCTGGAAGAGAACGCGATTTCATTCGGGTGGCCGCTATCGCCATTTTCCGCCATTTCAATGGCCGTGAACGCGGCGAGGTCGAGCCCGAACATATCGGCGGCGAACCCTGACTGGAAATCGAGATTCGCGTTCCAGGTGGCGTGCGACAGGTTAGTTTTATATTTGTCTGCCACGACATCTTTGCGGTCACGCTCGCGCTGCCAGTAATAGATGCCGCCGGTTAACGTGGAGTCATCAATAAAGCCTGCCGCGTGTACGGCGGGCGGGCTGCACAGGCCGCCCAGCGCCGTGACGCTGGCGACAGCCAGCGCGACGCCGCTACGTTTGTATCTCAACGAACGCATGTGAAATTCCTCTTTGACGTAAAAAATTCGCGTCGCGCAAAGCGCGTACAGCGAATGAAAAAACAAAAATTAAAAGCGCTGACGGAGTGCCCCCGAAATCAGCATCCCAAGACTATTTTTCGCGACGCGAATTATCAATCTTAATCCCCTGAAATTTCGTGGCTTTATGACACAGCGCACAAAATATTTTTCATTTTGTAACATTTTCATTTAACTGGTTTTAAATGCGATAAAACGAATATTTTTTAGGTAAAAATATAAAATGAAAGCGATTTCATTATTTTTAGAAGAGAAAAATAGCGAGGAAAGATTTTATAGCAGACGCAGATTTGATAATAACTGTATGAATTAATTCGCGTCGCGAATATTTTGATGAGGTTAACAGGCTGATTTAAAAGATAAAAAAAACGCCGCTCATGAGCGGCGTCGTGTTACATGCGGGTCGTTACTCGCCGGTTTTGGCCCAGGTATCGCGCAGGCCAACGGTGCGGTTAAAGACCAGTTTGTCACCGTTTGCATGGCGGTTGTCGAGGCAGAAATAACCTTCGCGCTCGAACTGCCAGGCTTTACCCGCTTCGGCGTTTTTCAGGCTCGGCTCAGCATAACCCTGCTTAATCACCAGCGATGCTTTATTGATGGTCGCCAGGAAATCTTCCGCCGCGCCTGGGTTCGGCACGCTGAACAGACGATCATAGAGACGGATCTCAACCGGCATCGCATGCGCCGCGCTGACCCAGTGGATCACGCCTTTCACCTTGCGGCCGTCAGCCGGATCTTTGCTAAGAGTTTCAGCATCATAAGAGCAGTAGATGGTGGTGATTTCACCCGCATCATCTTTCTCTACGCGCTCTGCTTTGATCACATACGCGTTGCGCAGACGGACTTCTTTACCGAGCACCAGACGCTTGTACTGCTTATTCGCTTCTTCGCGGAAGTCTGCGCGATCGATCCAGATTTCACCGCTGAACGGCACGTCGCGGTTGCCCATTTCCGGTTTGTTCGGATGGTTAGGCATGGACACCATTTCGCTGTGGCCCTGCGGATAGTTTTCGATAACCAGTTTCACCGGATCGATAACCGCCATGGCGCGCGGCGCGTTCTCGTTAAGATCTTCACGAATGCAGGCTTCCAGCGCGGCCATTTCCACGGTGTTATCCTGTTTGGTCACGCCGATACGTTTGCAGAATTCACGGATGGACGCGGCGGTATAACCGCGACGGCGCAGGCCGGAAATCGTCGGCATACGCGGGTCATCCCAGCCTTCGACGTGTTTATCGGTCACCAGCAGGTTCAGCTTACGCTTGGACATCACCGCGTATTCCAGATTCAGGCGCGAGAATTCGTACTGGCGCGGGTGTACCGGAATGGTGATGTTATCCAGCACCCAGTCATACAGACGACGGTTGTCCTGGAACTCCAGCGTACAGAGCGAATGGGTGATCCCTTCCAGCGCATCGGAGATGCAGTGGGTGAAGTCGTACATCGGGTAGATGCACCACTTGTTGCCGGTCTGGTGATGCTCGGCGAATTTAATGCGGTACAGCACCGGGTCACGCATGACGATAAACGGCGATGCCATATCGATTTTCGCGCGCAGGCAGGCTTTTCCTTCTTCAAAACCACCGGCACGCATTTTCTCAAACAGCGCCAGGTTTTCTTCCACGCTGCGATCGCGGAACGGGCTGTTTTTGCCAGGCGCGGTCAGGGTGCCGCGGTATTCGCGGATCTGCTCCGGCGACAGCTCGTCAACGTAGGCCAGGCCTTTATTGATGAGCTCAACGGCGTAGTTATAAAGCTGATCGAAATAGTCTGAGGAGTAGCGCACGTCGCCAGACCAGTGGAAACCCAGCCATTGCACGTCGTTTTTAATCGACTCGACAAATTCCAGATCTTCTTTCACCGGGTTGGTATCGTCAAAGCGAAGGTTGCACTGGCCCTGGTAATCCTGCGCGATGCCGAAATTCAGGCAGATCGATTTCGCGTGGCCGATGTGCAGATAGCCATTCGGCTCCGGCGGAAAGCGGGTGCAAATCGTGGTGTGTTTTCCAGACGCCAGATCTTCATCAATAATCTGGCGAATAAAGTTAGTCGGGCGGGCTTCTGCCTCACTCATCGCATATTCCTCAAAGCGTCAACATCGTTTAACGGCGTATGATCTTATAAGCAGAGGCGGGAAACAACCTTTAGTTACAGAAAATCCCGCCGTCGCGCGCCGCCGGTTATTGCCCGTTCTCTGCGTACTCAGCTTGCCTGCAACGCTCAGGCGTTCTGGCTTTGAGTAATTTGACTGGCGACTGTAACGCCTCGACATCCCCTTCGCGCGGAAGATACCCCGGCGCCTCGACGCACCAGCTCCAGGAATAGATCATCGTACCATGGAGAAAGAAAATCATATTTTCCCACTCCGAGACGCGCGAGACGGAAACATGGCCTCTATCATCCGCCGTGAATTTCTCCGGCGGCGGGTAATAGCCCGGCGGCATGCGGTGCGTTTGCAGCCAGAGCGTGGCGTGGGGAACCGGCTTGCCCTGCTCATTCTGTATATCGACGTCAAGCGCAGGCCGGTGGGTGGCGTAGCGAGGAATACAGCCGCTTAACAACACGGCAGCGAAGAGGACGACAATAATCTGACGCATACGATTCTCCATAATCTCAGTGTCCGCTACCCTACATGGCGTTAAGTGGCGCGCGCCAGCCCCAAAAAAAGGCGAAAAAAAACGGCGGGAGTGTTCCCCCGCCGTTCAGGCATAACAACTCAGAAGCGATTATTTGCCTTTAATTTCATACAGCGCGCTCTGGCCTGCAACCACCGCGCCCTGCGCCTGGATAACCAGCCCGCCGAAGTCATCGATGTTGCTGCATACAACCGGGCTGACCATCGAACGGGCGTTGGCGTTCAGGTAGTCCAGATCGAGTTCCAGTACCGGCTGGCCCGCCGTCACCTGCGCGCCCTCTTCCACCAGGCGTTTAAAGCCCTGGCCGTTCAGCGCGACGGTATCAATCCCCATGTGTACCACGATCTCTGCGCCGTTTTCAGTTTCCAGGCAGAACGCATGGTTGGTGTTGAAGATTTTCACGATAGTCCCGGCCGCCGGCGCGACCACCAGTTTATCGGTGGGCTTGATAGCGACGCCATCGCCGACCGCTTTGCTGGCGAACGCTTCATCCGGCACCGCGTCGAGCGCGACCACTTCGCCCGTTACCGGCGAGACCAGCGCGGCGATGATTTTTGCATTCGCCACCGCCTGCGGCTTCATGACTGGTGCTGTGGGGACTGTCGGAGCGACACCCGCGGCGGTCGCTGGCACAGGGCCACGCGCCACTACTTTTTTCATTTCGTCGCCAATGGATTCCGCCTTCGCGCCCACAATAACCTGAATGGTTTGTTTGTTTAATTTCACCACGCCAGATGCGCCAAGACGTTTGCAGGCGGCATCGCTCACCAGGGCGGAGTCACCTACGGTCAGACGCAGACGGGTAATACAGGCATCAATCGCTTTCAGGTTTTCGCTACCGCCAACTGCGGCAATGTAGTTGGTCGCCAGTTGTTCCAGGCCTTCTTCGGTATTGCTGTTCGCTTCGTTGGTCACGAGCTCGCTTTCTTTGTCTTCGCGGCCAGGCGTTTTCAGGTTAAACATGCGAATAACCGCGCTGAACAGCAGGAAATAGATAACAAAGAACACCAGTCCCATGACCAGCAGCATCCAGACGTTTTTGCTGGCGGCAGGCAGGCTGTACATCAGGGCATAGTCAATCGCGCCTGCCGAGAAGGAAAAACCAGCATGGATGCCAAGCAGCGTCGCGACAAACAGGCTAATACCCGTCAACAGCGCGTGCAGCAGATAGAGCACCGGCGCCAGGAACATAAACAGGAATTCCAGCGGCTCGGTAACACCGGTCAGGAACGCCGTGATGGCAACGGACAAAAGCATACCGCCGACCATAGGACGACGCGCTTTCGGTGCGGCGAAGTACATCGCCAGCGCAGCGCCCGGCAGACCAAACATCATGATCGGGAAGAAGCCGGACATGAACATGCCAGCGGTGCCGTCACCCGCATAGAAGCGGTTGATATCGCCGTGGAATACCGTACCCGCAGCGTTGGTGAATTCGCCAATCTGGAACCATGCGATAGTGTTCAGCACCTGATGCAGGCCGGTCGGGATCAGCAGACGGTTAATAAAGCCAAAGATACCGGAGCCCAGCGCGCCTGCAGAAACGATCCACTCGCCGCCTGCATGAATTCCATGCTGCACGGGCGGCCAGACATAGCCAAAAATGGCGGCCAGCACCAGGCAGAAGAAACCGGTTGCGATCGGCACGAAACGTTTGCCGCCGAAGAAGCTCAGGAAGTCAGGCAGCTTAATACCCGCCCAGCGGTTATAGACCGCACCGCCCACCAGACCCGTAATAATACCGGCCAGCACACCCATGTTAATTTCCGGGTTGATGGTCACCATCGCTTTGGTGAGAACAAAATAACCGACTGCGCCTGCAAGGGCCGCCGCGCCTGCGCTGTCTTTAGACCAGCTGGAGGCGACCCCAATGGCGAAGATTAACGCGAGGTTATCAAAAATCGCCCCGCCCGCCTGCGCGATAAAAGCAATGTTAAGCAAATCTGGCTGACCGAATCGCAGCAGTAGCGCCGCCACAGGCAGCACTGCGATAGGGAGCTGTAACGCTCTACCCAGCCGCTGGAAAAAACCTAAAATATTCATCCTATTCCCCCCTACGAGACCCCGACCTGGCTTCTTTGAAGCCGTTTTTTATTGTGCAACGTTCAATCAAAACGAGATGTTGTGAAACAACAGCATCAACTCTTCATCTGCGTTCAGTAGTGTGTGGAAGTTTAATTCGCCTCGCAAATTAAATGCATCTTTTCTGTGATTTTTATCACCAAATATCGTTATCAGGCAGCCTTTACTCTGGCTTACCTCGAAAACTTATTTTATCATTCAAAAATCGAGACGGATTGCTCCTGCTTTCAGCGAACGGGTATACCCTTACACTGTGAGTCGTTTAATCCGCTCCTGTTTCTAACTTCCGAGGTGAACAATGAGACTGATTCCGCTGGCTACGCCGCAGCAGGTTGGCAAATGGGCCGCCCGCCATATTGTTAAGCGCATTAACGATTTCAACCCCACCGCAGACCGCCCTTTCGTTCTGGGTCTTCCGACCGGCGGCACGCCGCTTGAAGCCTACAAAGCGCTGATTGAGATGCATAAAGCAGGCCAGGTCAGTTTCAAACATGTCGTGACGTTTAATATGGACGAATATGTTGGCCTGACGAAAGATCATCCCGAAAGCTACCACAGCTTCATGTACCGCAATTTCTTCGAGCACGTTGATATTCCAGAAGAAAATATCAATCTGCTGGATGGCAACGCGCCGGATATTGACGCAGAATGCCGCCGCTATGAAGAAAAAATTCGCGCTTACGGCAAAATTCATCTTTTTATGGGCGGCGTCGGCAACGACGGTCATATCGCGTTTAACGAGCCCGCCTCTTCTCTGGCCTCCCGCACGCGTATCAAAACATTGACGCACGACACCCGTGTGGCGAACTCGCGTTTCTTTGGCGGCGATGTGAATCAGGTGCCAAAATACGCGCTCACCGTGGGCGTCGGCACCCTGCTGGACGCGCAGGAAGTCATGATTCTGGTGCTGGGCCACGTTAAGGCGCAGGCGCTGCAGGCGGCGGTAGAAGGCAACGTCAACCATATGTGGACCATCAGCTGTCTGCAGCTGCACCCGAAAGCGGTTATCGTGTGCGATGAGCCTTCCACCATGGAACTGAAAGTGAAGACGCTGAAATACTTCACCGAGCTCGAAGCTGAAAATATCAAAGATCTTTAAGGACTGGTTACCGGGGGCATTATGTACGCTTTAACCCACGGCCGGGTTTACACCGGCCACGACATTCTGGATGACCACGCGATTGTTATCGCCGATGGCCTGATTGAGCGCCTCTGCCCGCTGGCTGAACTGCCGGCAGGCATTGAGCAGCGCGATATGGGCGGCGCCATTATCGCCCCCGGTTTTATCGACGTGCAGCTCAATGGCTGCGGCGGCGTGCAGTTCAACGATACCGCCGAGGCCGTATCCATAGAAACGCTGGAGATCATGCAAAAAGCCAACGAGAAATCGGGCTGCACCAGCTATCTGCCAACCCTCATTACCTGTAGCGACGCGCTGATGAAACAGGGCGTGCGCGTGATGCGTGAATACCTGGCGCGTCATCAGAACCAGGCGCTGGGCCTGCACCTTGAAGGCCCGTGGCTGAACATCGTTAAGAAAGGCACGCATAACCCGGATTATGTGCGCCAGCCGGACGCGCAGCTGGTCGATTTCCTGTGCGAAAACGCCGACGTGATTACCAAAATCACCCTCGCGCCGGAAAAAGTCTCGCCGGACGTTATCGAAAAACTGACCGCCGCAGGCATCGTTGTATCCGCCGGGCACTCTAACGCGACGCTTAAAGAGGCGAAAAAAGGCTTCCGCGCCGGCATCCGCTTCGCCACGCATCTGTTCAATGCCATGCCTTACATCACCGGTCGCGAGCCAGGGCTGACGGGCGCTATTTTTGACGAGCCGGATGTCTGGTGCGGCATTATCGCCGATGGCCTGCATGTCGATTTCGCCAATGTGCGACTTGCGAAAAAAGTCAAAGGCGACAAGCTGTGTCTGGTGACGGACGCGACGGCGCCTGCGGGTGCCAATATTGATGAGTTCATTTTTGCTGGCAAAACAATATACTACCGTAACGGCCTGTGCGTGGATGAAAACGGCACCCTGAGCGGCTCGGCGCTGACCATGATAGAAGGCGTGCGCAACCTGGTGGAGCATGTCAATATCGCGCTGGACGAAGCGCTGCGTATGGCGACGCTGTATCCGGCCCGCGCCATGGGCGTGGCGCACCGGCTTGGCAGCATTGAAGCGGGCAAGGTGGCGAACCTGACTGCCTTTACCCGCGATTATAAAATCATCAAGACCATCGTTAATGGTAACGAGGTCGTTACTGAGTAAATAAAGGCATGACGACTGGCGGACAGGCTCAAATTGGCAACGTTGATCTCGTAAAACAGCTTAACAGCGCAGCGGTTTATCGTCTTATCGACCAGCAGGGTCCGATATCGCGCATCCAGATAGCCGAACAGAGCCAGCTTGCGCCCGCCAGCGTCACCAAAATTACCCGCCAGCTTATTGAGCGCGGTCTGATTAAAGAAGTCGATCAGCAGGCCTCGACAGGGGGCCGCCGCGCTATCTCAATCGTTACCGAAACCCGGCATTTTCAGGCCGTTGGCGTGCGCCTTGGTCGCCATGACGCCACGCTGACGCTCTTCGATCTGAGCAGTAAAGTGCTCGCGGAAGAACATTTTCCCCTGCCCGAACGCACCCAGGAAACGCTGGAACATGCGCTACTGAACATCATCGCGCAGTTTATCGACGCCTGGCAGCGTAAAATCCGCGAGCTTATCGCCGTGTCGGTGATCCTGCCGGGGCTGGTGGACCCGGAAAGCGGCGTCATCCGCTACATGCCGCATATCAATGTTGAAAACTGGCCGCTGGTTGACGCGCTGCAAAAGCGTTTTAACGTCGCCTGTTTTGTGGGGCACGATATCCGCAGCCTGGCGCTGGCAGAGCACTACTTCGGTGCAACGCGCGACTGCGAAGACTCTATTCTGGTGCGCGTTCACCGCGGCACTGGCGCGGGGATTATCTCTAACGGACGCATATTTATCGGCCGTAACGGCAACGTCGGCGAGATTGGTCACATCCAGGTCGATCCGCTGGGGGAGCGCTGCCACTGCGGTAATTTCGGGTGTCTGGAGACCGTTGCCGCCAACGCCGCCATTGAACAGCGCGTGCGTCAGTTACTGGAGCAGGGCCACCCGAGCCGTCTGACGCAGGACGAATGCAATATCAAAGCTATTTGCAAAGCCGCAAACCGGGGCGATGCGCTGGCCTGCGAAGTGGTGGAGCGCGTCGGCCGCCAGCTCGGCAAAACCATTGCTATCGCCATTAACCTGTTTAACCCGCAAAAAGTGGTTATCGCCGGTGAGATTGTTGAAGCGCAGAAAGTGCTCCTGCCCGCGATCGAAAGCTGCATCAACACGCAATCCCTGAAAGCGTTTCGTAAAAACCTGCCGGTAGTGCCTTCGCAACTCGATCACCGCTCGGCTATCGGCGCGTTTGCGCTGGTAAAACGCGCCATGCTTAACGGGTTGTTATTACAGCGTTTGCTGGAAAGTTAACGAGTGACTGTGGCGATTTGCGCTATAGTTACGCCTTTCTGTTCCCTGAGCCAGAGTAGTCCATGACCATTCAGAACGTAATTTGTGATATCGATGGCGTGCTGATGCACGATAACGTTGCGGTGCCCGGCGCCAGCGAATTCCTGACCGGCATCCTTGAAAAAGGGTTTCCGCTGGTTCTGCTGACCAACTACCCGTCCCAGACTGGCCAGGATCTGGCTAACCGTTTCGCCTCGGCCGGGATCGACGTGCCGGACAGCGTGTTTTACACCTCCGCGATGGCGACGGCGGATTTCCTGCGTCGTCAGGAAGGCAAGAAAGCCTATGTGGTCGGCGAAGGGGCACTCATCCACGAGCTGTATAAAGCAGGCTTCACGATTACCGACATCAATCCTGATTTCGTTATCGTGGGCGAAACCCGCTCCTATAACTGGGAGATGATGCATAAGGCCGCCTTTTTCGTCGCCAATGGCGCGCGCTTTATCGCCACCAACCCGGATACCCACGGGCGCGGCTTTTATCCGGCCTGCGGCGCGCTGTGCGCGGGCATCGAGAAAATTTCAGGGCGCAAGCCGTTTTATGTCGGCAAGCCGAGCCCCTGGATTATCCGCGCAGCCCTGAACAAAATGCAAGCCCACTCCGAGCATACTGTGATTGTGGGCGATAACCTGCGCACTGATATTCTGGCTGGCTTCCAGGCAGGCCTGGAAACCATTCTGGTGCTGTCGGGCGTCTCGACCATTAATGATATTGACGCGATGCCATTCCGGCCGAGCTGGATTTATCCCTCCGTCGCCGAAATCGACGTTATCTGAACCTGACGGCCATTAGCGATGGCCGTTTTTTTGTGTCTCCCATACAACCTCAATTTAATAAAATCGCGATTTTTTTGCCGATTCGTTAAAAACCACCCCGCTTTAGTGACCGTTTTTAAGTTTTCGCTAACGCTCGTTGAACTATTTATGGCTCACGCGCTAAAACGCTTGCACAACCTGCACCCTTTGCGGCATTTTCTTAATCAACGACAGAGGCCGAAGCGAATAAATTGCATAAACCGCAACGCCTCGCAGACAGACAACACAACATTACCGCCAGGGTTAACGGAGTTCTCTATGTGTTCTATTTTTGGTGTGCTGGATATCAAAACCGACGCGGTCGAACTGCGTAAAAAAGCGCTTGAGCTGTCGCGCCTGATGCGCCACCGCGGCCCGGACTGGTCCGGCGTCTTCGCCAGCGACAAAGCGATCCTCGCGCATGAACGGCTCTCCATCGTGGACGTCAACGCAGGCGCGCAGCCGCTCTACAACACTGAGAAAACGCACGTGCTGGCCGTTAACGGCGAAATCTATAACCATCAGGCGCTGCGCGCGGAATATGGCGAGCGTTTCCAGTTCCAGACCGGCTCTGACTGCGAAGTCATCCTCGCGCTGTATCAGGAAAAAGGCCCGGAGTTTCTGGACGAGTTGCAGGGCATGTTCGCCTTCGTGCTTTATGACAGCGAAAAAGACGCGTACCTGATTGGCCGCGATCATATCGGCATTATTCCGCTTTATATGGGCCACGATGAACACGGCAACTTTTATGTCGCCTCCGAAATGAAATCGCTGGTGCCGGTCTGCCGCACTATCAAAGAGTTCCCGGCGGGCAGCTACCTGTGGAGCCAGGACGGCGAAATTCGCCAGTACTATCAGCGTGACTGGTTTGACTATGACGCGGTGAAAGATAACGTGACGGACAAAGCGGAGCTGCGCCAGGCCCTGGAAGATGCGGTTAAAAGCCATCTGATGTCTGACGTGCCTTACGGCGTGCTGCTCTCCGGCGGCCTGGATTCTTCGGTCATTTCCGCCATTACCAAGAAATTCGCGGCGCGCCGCGTGGAAGATCAGGAGCGCTCCGAAGCCTGGTGGCCGCAGCTGCACTCCTTTGCCGTTGGCCTTGAAGGCTCGCCGGATCTGAAAGCCGCGCAGGAAGTCGCCAACCATCTCGGCACGGTACACCATGAAATTCACTTTACCGTGCAGGAAGGACTCGATGCGATCCGCGACGTGATTTACCACATCGAAACCTATGACGTGACCACGATTCGCGCCTCAACCCCGATGTATTTGATGTCCCGTAAAATCAAAGCGATGGGCATCAAAATGGTGCTTTCCGGCGAAGGTTCAGACGAAGTGTTCGGCGGCTATCTTTACTTCCATAAAGCGCCGAACGCGAAAGAGCTGCATGAAGAGACCGTCCGCAAGTTGCAGGCGCTGCATATGTTTGACTGCGCGCGTGCGAACAAAGCGATGTCGGCCTGGGGCGTTGAGGCGCGCGTGCCGTTCCTCGATAAGAAATTCCTTGATGTGGCGATGCGTATCAACCCGCAGGATAAAATGTGCGGCAACGGCAAGATGGAAAAACATATCCTGCGTGAATGTTTTGAATCTTATTTGCCGGCGAGCGTGGCATGGCGTCAGAAAGAGCAATTCTCCGACGGCGTGGGCTATAGCTGGATTGATACCCTGAAAGAAGTGGCGGCGAAACAGATTTCCGATCAGCAGCTGGAAACCGCGCGCTTCCGCTTCCCGTATAACACGCCAGCGTCGAAAGAAGCGTATCTCTACCGCGAGATCTTCGAAGAGTTGTTCCCGGTGCCGAGTGCGGCGGAGTGCGTGCCTGGCGGGCCGTCCGTCGCCTGCTCTTCCGCGAAAGCTATCGAATGGGACGAAGCGTTTAAAACCATGAACGATCCGTCAGGCCGTGCGGTGGGCGTACACCAGTCTGCCTATAAATAAGCAACGCCAGAAAACAGACAACGGGCCTGCGGGCCCGTTTTTTATTGGCGCAAAGAAGCGCAGACAGTACCGTTGTTTCTGTTGAATTAGGGGATAATTCGCCTGGAATCGACGAATATTGCATCAAGCTGTTCGCAAGCTAGTCAAACAGTCACTTTACGTCGATTTTCGCCAAAAAAGGTGTTGACGCTTCCAGGCCCAATACGCATAATGCGCCCCGCAACGCCGATAAGGTAACGCGAAAAAAGATGGCTACGTAGCTCAGCTGGTTAGAGCACATCACTCATAATGATGGGGTCACAGGTTCGATTCCCGTCGTAGCCACCATCTTTTTTGCGGGAGTGGCGAAATTGGTAGACGCACCAGATTTAGGTTCTGGCGCCGCAAGGTGTGCGAGTTCAAGTCTCGCCTCCCGCACCACTTCGTAATTGCGTTGCACGGATGGGGTATCGCCAAGCGGTAAGGCACCGGTTTTTGATACCGGCATTCCCTGGTTCGAATCCAGGTACCCCAGCCATATTTCTTCGACTTTTGCGTATCACGCAGTGGTCGTTGGGGTATCGCCAAGCGGTAAGGCACCGGTTTTTGATACCGGCATCCCCTGGTTCGAATCCAGGTACCCCAGCCAGTCGTTATAACTGGTAAAGCAGTAAAACTTGGCTACGTAGCTCAGCTGGTTAGAGCACAGCACTCATAATGCTGGGGTCACAGGTTCGATTCCCGTCGTAGCCACCATATTTAAAGCGTCTTGCATTTTTAATGCGGGATGCGCGAAGTAAACTTCGCAAGAGTTTCTTGGGGTGTCGCCAAGCGGTAAGGCAGCGGATTCTGATTCCGCCATCCGGGGTTCGAATCCCTGCACCCCAGCCACTTTGAAGAAGCGGTTGGCAAGAAGCTAAACGCACAGGTTAAAGGTTCTTTGTTTCTTCCTTTAACTGACAATTCAGCACCAACATTTGTTGGGGTATCGCCAAGCGGTAAGGCAGTGGATTCTGATTCCACCATTCCGAGGTTCGAATCCTCGTACCCCAGCCACTCTTTAAAAGCCTGCTTTTGCAGGCTTTTTTCTTTTCTGCTCCCATCCTTCCCTCTTTTATACCGTGTTGCGAAGTACGCTTTGCTATTTAGTCCGGTCGCGCCCAGTAAAAAGGCCCGCACAGGCGGGCCTTTTCTCTGCTCTGAACACACTAACCGGTGCAAAGCGATAACGACGCAAACATGCCGGTCATCTCTTTTGTACAGATTAATGAGCATGTTGTAACTAAGTCGTTATAATCCGAGCGCATACCGCAGCGCCTGACGCTTCAAAATGCCTGAGCGCTGGGCGGCGATCAGCCCTAAATTGCGCAGCACGCGCAGCGGTTTCATTTTCGCGGTAAACCCCGCATGGAAGAGATCCATACCACTTTGCATCAGCAGGTTATCCGGCATGCGGCGGCGCTGATAGCGCTTCAGTACCGCGCCAGAGGCCCAGTCTTCCGCTGCATTGCGCGCATCGATCACCACCTTCAGCAGCGCATCGACATCGCGATAGCCGAGATTGACCCCCAGCCCCGCCAGCGGATGAATGGTATGCGCGGCATCGCCAATCAGCGCGACGCCTGGCGACACATAACGCAGCGCATGACGGCGCACCAGCGGAAACGCGCCACAGGCGACTGGCGTCACGCGGCCAAGCCGGGCCGGAAACGCCGCCGCGATTTCATGGCCGAGCTGCGTCATGTTCATCGCCTGAAGCTGACGGACGCGCGCCGGACGGTCATACCAGACCAGCGACGCCCGGTTATCAAAGAGCGGCAAAAACGCATGCGGCCCGTTGGGGGTGAAGTGCTGCCAGGTGCTGTCGCCGGGCGGCTGCTCGCATTCCACGCTGATAAGCAGGCATGACTGCTGATACTGCCAGGCGTTAACGCCGATGCCTGCCCATTTGCGTACCTGCGAACTCGCGCCGTCCGCACCGACAACCAGACGCGCCTGCACCGTGTCGCCATTATCGAACTTCAGCTCGTGGCCATTTTGCGATGGCATCATTTGCGTGAGCGTCGCCGGACACAGCAACGTGACCGCCGGATGCGCCTCCAGCGCCTCCCACAGCGCGCGTTGCAGCACGCTGTTTTCCACCATATAACCAAGTTCGGGCAGTTGCAGTTCATCAGCGCTGAACTCAACCCGCGCTTCGTTCCACTCCCAGGTTTCGAGGCGGCGATAAGGATGCGCGCGCATCTCCAGCACGCGTTGCCAGACACCCAGTCCGCGCAGCAGATCCACTGACGCGCAGCTGATCGAGGAGATCCGCACGTCCGGCGGGTTTTGCGGCGAAAACGGCGGCGGCGCGGCATGCTCCACGACGGCCACCCGAAAACCATTTTGCGCAAGGCCAAGCGCGGCGGCGGCGCCTACCATGCCACCGCCGACGACGGCGACTTCAATAGGTTGATTTGTCATGGTCATTTTATCCTTAAGCAATCTCCCTTCAGTTTACCGGATTTTTCGCCGCCTGACGTCTTTGCCTCGCCACTGGTCACGAACCCGTCAAAGCATTACAATACGCGGCCAAAATGAGTGGCTTTAACTGAGCAATGGCAAGTCAATGACAAAAAAACTCCATATTAAAACCTGGGGCTGTCAGATGAACGAGTACGATTCATCGAAGATGGCCGATCTGCTGGAAACCACGCACGGCTTTACGCTGACCGACGTGGCGGAAGAAGCAGATATTCTGCTGCTGAATACCTGCTCGATCCGCGAGAAGGCACAGGAGAAGGTTTTCCATCAGTTAGGTCGCTGGAAAACGTTAAAGGAAAAGAACCCGGATGTGATTATCGGCGTGGGCGGCTGTGTGGCGTCCCAGGAAGGTGACCATATTCGCGATCGTGCCCGCTACGTCGACATCATTTTCGGGCCTCAGACCCTGCACCGCCTGCCGGAAATGATCAATCAGGTGAAAGGCACCCGCAGCCCGGTCGTGGACATCAGCTTCCCGGAAATCGAAAAATTCGATCGTCTGCCTGAACCGCGCGCGGATGGCCCGACGGCATTCGTTTCCATTATGGAAGGCTGCAACAAATACTGCACCTATTGCGTGGTTCCGTATACCCGCGGTGAAGAGGTCAGTCGTCCGGGCGATGACATCGTACTGGAGATCGCGCAGCTCGCCGCCCAGGGCGTGCGTGAAGTTAACCTGCTGGGGCAGAACGTGAACGCCTGGCGCGGTGAAAACTATGACGGCACTACCGGCACGTTCGCCGACCTGCTGCGTCTGGTCGCGGCGATTGACGGCATCGACCGCATCCGCTTCACCACCAGCCACCCGATCGAATTTACCGATGACATCATCGAAGTCTATCGCGACACGCCGGAGCTGGTGAGCTTCCTGCATCTGCCGGTACAGAGCGGCTCCGACCGCGTGCTGAACATGATGGGACGCACCCACACGGCGCTGGAATATAAAGCCATTATCCGCAAGCTGCGCGCCGCGCGTCCGGATATCCAGATTAGCTCCGATTTCATCGTCGGCTTCCCTGGCGAAACCCAGCAGGATTTCGAGCAGACCATGAAGCTGATTGCCGACGTGAATTTCGACATGAGCTACAGCTTTATTTTCTCCGCCCGTCCAGGCACCCCTGCCGCCGATATGGTGGACGACGTGCCGGAAGAAGAGAAAAAGCAGCGTCTGTATATCCTTCAGGAGCGCATCAACCAGCAGGCGATGGCCTGGAGCCGCCGTATGCTCGGCACCACCCAGCGCATTCTGGTGGAAGGCACGTCGCGTAAGAGCATCATGGAGCTTTCGGGGCGCACCGAAAACAACCGCGTGGTGAACTTCGAAGGCGCGCCGGAGATGGTCGGTAAATTTGTCGATGTGGAAATCACCGAAGTGTTCCCAAACTCGCTGCGCGGTAAGGTTATCCGCACCGAGGAAGAGATGGGCCTGCGCGTGGTGGAATCACCAGAATCGATTATCGCCCGCACCCGTAAAGAAAACGAACTCGGCGTCGGGATTTTCCAGCCATAATCTGCTCTCTCACGTATGCCGCCCCGGCGCGGCATACGCTTATTTTTACACCATCCGTGCTTGTATTCTGAAGGCGTCACCCAAATATCCGGGTTGTCGCTTGCGCCTTTTTCCCTCGCCGTGAATAATTTCTCTCAGGCCCTGAGAAAATCAGCAGGCATTTTTATTCACCTTAACTGGCCCTGAGTGACCAAGAGGACAAGTTTGAATATCGAAACTCGTGAATTTACGCTGGAACCGGCAGACAACGCTCGTCTGCTTAGCCTCTGTGGACCCTTTGATGACAACATCAAACAGCTTGAACGCCGCCTCGGTATCGAAATCGCCCGTCGCGACAACCACTTTAAACTAACCGGTCGCACCCTTTGCGTCAGCGCGGCGGCGGATATTCTGCGTAACCTTTACGTCGATACCGCGCCAATGCGCGGCGAAATCAAAGAGATCGAGCCGGAACAAATTCATCTGGCCATTAAAGAATTTCGCGTGCTGGAACAGAGCGCCGAAAGCGTGCCGGAGTACGGCAAAGCGGTCAATATCAAGACCAAACGCGGCGTGATTAAACCGCGCACGCCAAACCAGGCGCAGTACATCGCGAATATTCTCGACCACGATATCACCTTCGGTATTGGCCCTGCCGGTACGGGTAAAACGTATCTCGCGGTTGCGGCCGCCGTGGACGCGCTGGAGCGCCAGGAGATCCGTCGTATTCTGCTGACGCGTCCGGCGGTGGAAGCCGGTGAAAAACTGGGCTTCCTGCCAGGCGATCTCAGCCAGAAAGTCGACCCATACCTGCGCCCGCTGTATGACGCGCTGTTTGAGATGCTCGGCTTCGAGCGCGTGGAAAAGCTCATGGAGCGCAACGTGATTGAAGTCGCGCCGCTGGCATATATGCGCGGCCGCACGCTTAACGATGCATTCATCATTCTGGATGAGAGCCAGAACACCACCATCGAACAGATGAAGATGTTCCTGACCCGCATTGGCTTTAACTCTAAAGCGGTTATCACAGGCGACGTCACGCAGATTGACCTGCCAAGAAACCTGAAATCTGGTCTGCGCCACGCCATTGAAGTGCTCTCGGAAGTCGAAGAGATCAGCTTTAACTTCTTCCACAGCGAAGACGTGGTGCGTCACCCGGTGGTTGCGCGTATCGTTACCGCCTATGAAGCCTGGGAAGAAGCTGACCAGAAACGGAAAGCCGAACAGGCCGCAGAACGTAAACGTGAAGCCCAGGCGCTGGCCGCTGGCGCGCAGGAGAGTAAATGAGCCAGGTTATCCTTGATTTGCAGGTGGCCTGCGAAGACACCTCCGGTTTGCCGGACGAGGCGCAGTTTCAGACATGGCTGAATGCCGTCGTGCCGCAATTTCAGGAAGAATCAGAAGTCACGGTGCGTCTGGTGGATGAAGCGGAAAGTCATGACTTAAATCTGACTTATCGTGGTATGGACAAACCCACCAACGTGCTGTCGTTCCCGTTCGAAGCGCCGCCTGGCATCGAGATGCCGCTGCTTGGCGATCTGATCATCTGTCGTCAGGTGGTGGAGCGCGAAGCGCGTGAACAGGAAAAGCCGTTGGCAGCCCACTGGGCGCACATGGTGGTGCATGGCAGCCTGCATCTTTTGGGTTATGACCATATCGAGGATGACGAAGCCGAAGAGATGGAAGGCATCGAAACCGAGATAATGCTTGCCCTGGGCTTTGACGATCCGTACATTGCCGAGAAAGCGTAATCTGTGCGGCGCTCCGTTGCCGCCAGTGATTTCTACCGCCGCGGCGTGCCTTTTCCGCCGCGAGCGATACATCAACCAACATGAGAACCCTGAACTAACGCCATGAGCGACGACAACTCACACAGTAGCGACTCACTTAATAAAAAGGGATTTTTCTCCCTCCTCTTAAGCCAGCTGTTCCACGGTGAACCGAAAAACCGTGACGAACTGCTTGAGCTTATCCGTGATTCCGAGCAAAACGAGCTTATCGACCAGGATACGCGCGACATGCTCGAAGGGGTAATGGATATTGCCGACCAGCGCGTCCGCGACATCATGATCCCCCGCTCTCAGATGGTCACCCTGAAACGCAACCAAAGCATCGATGAATGTCTCGACGTCATTATCGAATCGGCGCATTCGCGTTTTCCGGTGATCAGCGAAGATAAAGATCACATTGAAGGGATTTTGATGGCCAAGGATCTGCTGCCTTTTATGCGCAGCGATGCCGAAGCCTTCAGCATGGATAAAGTGCTGCGCCCGGCGGTTGTCGTGCCGGAAAGCAAACGGGTTGACCGGATGCTGAAAGAGTTCCGCTCCCAGCGTTATCACATGGCTATCGTGATTGACGAATTCGGCGGCGTATCCGGGCTCGTGACTATCGAAGATATTCTGGAGCTCATCGTCGGCGAAATCGAAGATGAATACGACGACGAAGAAGATATCGATTTCCGTCAGCTCAGCCGCCACACCTGGACCGTGCGTGCGCTGGCGTCCATTGAAGATTTTAACGACACCTTCGGCACCCAGTTCAGCGATGAAGAAGTCGATACCATCGGCGGTCTGGTGATGCAGGCATTCGGACACCTGCCTGCGCGCGGAGAAACCATCGACATTGATGGTTACCAGTTTAAAGTTGCCATGGCGGACAGCCGTCGTATTATCCAGGTCCACGTCAGAATGCCGGAAAACTCGCCGCAGCCTAAACTGGAAGACTAATGGAATGGCTCTTGCCTCAATGATTGAACGCCAGCGCGTGCGTCTGCTGCTGGCGCTGCTTTTCGGTGCCAGCGGAACGCTGGCCTTTTCCCCTTACGATTTCTGGCCCGCCGCCCTCGTTTCACTGATGGGCCTGCAGGGGCTTACCCTTAACCGTCGCCCGATGCAAAGCGCCGGGATTGGCTTCTTCTGGGGGCTTGGTCTTTTCGGCAGCGGCGTGAACTGGGTCTATGTCAGCATCGCCCAGTTCGGCGGAATGCCTGGGCCGGTTAACGTGGCGCTGGTGATTCTCCTCGCCGCGTATCTGTCGCTTTATACCGGTCTGTTCGCTGGCGTGCTGGCGCGTCTGTGGCCGAAAACCAGCTGGCTGCGCATGGCCGTCGCCGCGCCGGTCGTCTGGCATCTGACCGAGTTTTTACGCGGCTGGGTGCTGACAGGCTTCCCGTGGCTCCAATTTGGCTACAGCCAGATTGATGGCCCGCTGAAAGGCCTGGCGCCGGTCATGGGCGTTGAAGCCATCACCTTCTTACTGATGGCTGTCAGCGGCCTGCTGGTACTGGCGATGGCGCATCGCGCCTGGAAACCCGCCGTCTGCGCGCTCGTGCTGTTCGCACTGCCCTTCCCGCTGCGCTATATCCAGTGGTATCAGCCGCATGCCGAACGCGCGATAAACGTCGCCCTGGTGCAGGGCAATATTCCGCAGTCGATGAAGTGGGATGAGCGCGAGCTGATGAATACGCTGCGTATTTATCTTAACGCCACGCGTGAGCAGCTCGGTAAAGCCGGGCTGGTTATCTGGCCGGAATCCGCCATCCCCGATTTAGAGAGCAACCAGCAGCAGTTCCTGCACGATCTCGACACCGTGCTGCGCGATAGCGACGCGACGCTGATAACAGGCGTGGTGGATGCGCGTCTTAACGAGAAAAACCGTTACGACACGTACAACACCATTATTACGCTCGGCGCCAGTACGCCATATAGCTACAACTCCGCCAATCGCTACCATAAAAACCATCTGGTGCCGTTTGGCGAGTTTGTGCCGCTGGAATCGATTCTGCGTCCGCTGGCGCCGTTCTTCGACCTGCCGATGTCTTCTTTCAGCCGCGGTCCGTATATGCAACCGCAGTTACAGGCGCATGGCATGAAGCTCACGGCGGCTATCTGCTATGAAATCATTCTGGGCGAACAGGTGCGCGATAACTTCCGCCCGGATACCGACTTCCTGCTGACTATCTCGAACGACGCCTGGTTCGGCCACTCTATCGGCCCGTGGCAGCATTTCCAGATGGCGCGCATGCGTGCGCTGGAGCTGGCGCGTCCGCTGCTGCGCAGCACCAATAACGGCGTTACGGCCGTCATTGATGCCAACGGCAACGTTCAGGCGATTATCCCGCAGTTCACTCGCGAGGTGTTAAACGCCGCCGTCACGCCCACCAGCGGGCTTACGCCGTATGCCCGCTTTGGCAATGCCACAATCTGGATAATCGTCGCGCTGGGTGGTTTTGTCTCTGTGCTGATGAGCCTCGGCAGGCGCAGACGTTCATAACTTGCCGTAACATCCCTGCTAAAAAGGTCAGCTATGCTGGCCTTTTTCTTTTCTGGCACACGATTTGCTTTAGTTAATCCAATGATTTAGCTGAAACGCCTTATCGGGCGAGGCAGGCGTGTTATATGCACCAGCAGCGATCTTTTGCGGCACCACTTTAGTGCAACACCGCATTTTTGCCTCTAATTGGTGCGGCGCGCTTCGCAAAAATAAACAAATTCACAGCAAATTATTTACATCCAGCCAGGCTAAATGGTACCAACACGGTACTAACGCTGCTGGCGGGACGGCAGGATATAACAACACACATTCACAATTGGGTATCAATGGCGTTTCTGGCGCCGCGATAAAGGAGTTGGATATGCAGTTACGTAAACTGACCGCAGCAATGCTGGTAATGGGTCTGAGCGCAGGTCTGGCCCATGCGGAAGACGCAAGCGGCGGTCAAAGCACGCTGGATAAAATCAAAGCTAACGGCGTTATCGTCGTCGGCCATCGCGAATCCTCAGTTCCTTTCTCCTATTACGACAACCAGCAAAAAGTGGTCGGCTATTCGCAGGATTACTCCAACGCTATCGTTGAAGCCGTGAAGAAACAGCTCAACAAGCCGGATTTACAGGTCAAAATGATCCCGATTACGTCGCAGAACCGCATCCCGCTGCTGCAAAACGGCACCTTTGATTTCGAATGCGGCTCCACCACCAATAACCTGGAGCGCCAGAAACAGGCCGCGTTCTCTGACACCATTTTCGTCGTGGGCACCCGCCTGCTGGTGAAAAAAGGCGGGCCGATTAAAGATTTCCCGGACCTGAAAGGCAAGGCGGTCGTCGTGACCTCCGGCACCACTTCGGAAGTGTTGCTGCATAAGCTTAACGACGAGAAGAAAATGGATATGCGTATCATCAGCGCCAAAGATCACGGCGACTCCTTCCGCACGCTGGAAAGCGGCCGAGCGGTGGCGTTTATGATGGATGACGCCCTGCTGGCGGGCGAACGTGCGAAAGCGAAGAAACAGGATAACTGGGAAATCGTCGGCACGCCGCAATCCAAAGAAGCCTACGGCTGCATGTTGCGTAAAGGCGACGAGTCATTCAAAAAACTGGTAGACGATACTATCGCCCAGGCGCAGACCTCCGGCGAAGCGGCGAAATGGTTTGATAAGTGGTTTAAAAACCCGATTCCGCCGAAAAATCTTAACCTGAACTTTGAGCTTTCCGACGACATGAAAGCCCTGTTCAAAGAGCCTAACGATAAAGCGCTTAACTAATTACAACCATTAAGGGGCGGGTCACCCTGCCCTCATGATTGAAGAAGCAAGCCCGGACAGACTATACGCCGGTTGGCCGTTCCCCAACCGACGCGAACAGAGAGGCTTCTCATCAATCTTAGGGGGTAGCGCTGCTACCCTTCTTTTTTTTCGGAGTACGTTATGTCTATAGACTGGAACTGGGGCATCTTTCTGCAGGATGCGCCGTTCGGCAACACCACCTATTTAGGCTGGCTATGGAGTGGCTTCCAGGTGACCGTCGCGCTGTCGATAAGCGCCTGGATAATCGCGTTCCTGGTCGGTTCCCTGTTTGGCATCCTGCGCACCGTGCCTAACCGTTTTCTCTCCGCCCTTGGTACCTGCTACGTCGAGCTTTTCCGCAACGTTCCGCTGATCGTTCAGTTCTTCACCTGGTATCTGGTGGTGCCGGAACTGCTGCCGGAAGATCTCGGCATGTGGTTTAAAGCGGAGCTCGATCCTAACGTGCAGTTCTTCCTCTCCTCGATGATCTGCCTCGGGCTATTTACCGCCGCTCGCGTGTGTGAACAGGTGCGCGCCGCGATACAGTCGCTGCCGCGCGGCCAGAAAAACGCCGGCCTTGCGATGGGGCTGACGCTGCCGCAAACCTATCGCTACGTACTGCTGCCCAACGCCTACCGCGTAATTGTGCCGCCGATGACCTCCGAGATGATGAACCTGGTGAAAAACTCGGCCATCGCCTCAACCATCGGTCTGGTGGATATGGCGGCGCAGGCAGGCAAACTGCTCGACTACTCCGCTCACGCCTGGGAATCTTTTACGGCCATCACCCTTGCCTATGTGTTTATCAACACGGTCATCATGGTAGTGATGAATCTGGTGGAACGTAAAGTTCGCCTGCCGGGCAATATGGGGAGCAAATAATGTACGAATTTGACTGGGGATCGATTGTCCCCTCCATGCCTTATCTGCTGGCAGGGCTGGTGATCACCTTAAAAATCACCGTTACCGCCGTCATCTTCGGTATCGTCTGGGGCACGCTGCTGGCTGTGATGCGGCTTTCCGCGTTTAAACCGTTTGCCTGGTTTGCTACCGCTTATGTCAACGTGTTTCGCTCTATTCCGCTAGTCATGGTGCTGCTGTGGTTCTACCTGATTGTGCCGGGGATTTTGCAGGATGTACTGGGGATCTCGCCGAAAACCGACATCCGTTTGATTTCCGCGATGGTGGCGTTCTCGATGTTTGAAGCCGCCTATTATTCGGAAATTATCCGCGCCGGTATTCAGAGCATCTCACGCGGTCAGTCGAGCGCCGCGCTGGCGCTCGGGATGACGCACTGGCAATCCATGAAGCTGATTATCCTGCCGCAGGCGTTTCGCGCGATGGTGCCGCTGCTACTCACCCAGGGCATCGTGCTGTTCCAGGATACCTCGCTCGTTTATGTGCTGAGCCTTGCGGATTTCTTCCGCACCGCGTCCACCATCGGCGAGCGCGACGGCACGCAGGTTGAGATGATCCTGTTTGCAGGCGCCGTTTACTTTGTCATTAGTTTAAGTGCATCGCTGTTGGTCAGCTGGCTGAAGAAAAGGACTGTATAATGATTACCCTGAAAAACGTTTCAAAATGGTATGGTCACTTTCAGGTGCTTACCGACTGCTCCACGACCGTGAAAAAAGGCGAAGTCGTGGTGGTGTGCGGCCCTTCCGGCTCCGGCAAATCGACGCTGATTAAAACTGTCAACGGCCTTGAACCTGTTCAGCAGGGCGAGATCGTCGTCAACGGTACCAGGGTTAACGACAAAAAAACCAATCTGGCACAGTTGCGCTCCCACGTCGGCATGGTGTTCCAGCATTTCGAGCTGTTCCCGCATCTGTCCATTATTGAAAACCTGACGCTCGCGCAGATCAAAGTACTTAAGCGCGATAAAGCGGCGGCCCGTGAAAAAGGCCTGAAGCTGCTGGAGCGCGTCGGGCTGTCCGCGCATGCCAATAAATTTCCGTCGCAGCTCTCCGGCGGCCAGCAGCAGCGTGTGGCGATTGCCCGCGCACTCTGCATGGATCCGGTCGCGATGCTGTTCGACGAACCCACCTCGGCGCTTGATCCAGAAATGATCAATGAGGTGCTGGACGTGATGGTCGAGCTGGCGCAAGAAGGGATGACCATGATGGTGGTCACGCATGAGATGGGCTTTGCGCGTAAAGTGGCGCATCGCGTTATTTTTATGGACGAAGGCAAGATTGTGGAAGACTCGCCGAAAGAAGAGTTCTTCGCTAACCCGAAATCGGAACGCGCGAAAGACTTCCTCGCCAAAATCCTCCACTAAAACCGAACGACAACAGCGCGGGCTTCGGCCCGCGCATTGTTTTATTAAGGCTCGAACGGCCGACGCTGGAACTGGTTATGGCCGCATTTGGGGCAGACCGGTAGCACTTCCGGCGTGTAAAAGGCCAGATGATGATGGCAGTTTTCACACACCAGATTGCCAAGACCCACCACCTCGCCGCTGTGATACACGCCGTGATGGTTAAGATCCTGGAACACTTCGCGCCACTCCAGCTGAGTTTTATCGGTGATATCCGCCAGCTCCTGCCAGACGCTCTCTTTGATTACCCGTAAAAAGACGCTGTCCGTCAGTTCATCCTGGCTTTCTTTATAGCTGCGCGCGAACTCTTCCAGATCGCGTCGCACCGCGCGGGTCACTTCTTCTTCTTCCGTCCGGGTGAGCTCGCCGGTGCGGGCAATGTGCTGTCTCGCACTCTCCACCAGCGCATCGATATCCCGCTCCCCGTTGCGTATGCGTTCGGTGAGCGAGGTCACCAGTTCACGGTAATATTGCGCAACCTTGTTCATCGCCTTTTCCTCCTGGATGGGTAACCTCTTCTTATTGTAGTCGTTAATCCCTGTGCGCTTTGCCAGCCAGCGCACAGGGCCGTGTAAAACCACGCATTTCCTTATTCGCGCCCCCTCGGCTGAAAGGCTGTTGTGCAGCGGTCGAATCGGCTATGCTATGCGGATCTGAAATAACACACGTTAAGGCTACATTTGTAGCTGTATTGAAAACAGGACTACTGGCTGCCATGCAAGAGCAATATCGCCCGGAAGAGATAGAATCCAAAGTACAGCTTCACTGGGAAGAGAAGCGCACGTTTGAAGTGACCGAAGACGAGAGCAAAGAGAAGTATTACTGCCTGTCGATGCTTCCCTATCCTTCTGGCCGACTACACATGGGCCACGTTCGTAACTACACCATCGGCGATGTGATCGCGCGCTACCAGCGTATGCTGGGTAAAAACGTGCTGCAGCCTATCGGCTGGGACGCCTTCGGCCTGCCGGCGGAAGGGGCCGCGGTGAAAAACAACACCGCGCCGGCGCCGTGGACGTACGACAACATCAACTACATGAAGAACCAGCTCAAAATGCTGGGCTTTGGCTATGACTGGAGCCGCGAGCTGGCGACCTGCACCCCGGAATACTATCGCTGGGAACAGCAATTCTTCACCGAGCTCTACAAAAAAGGGCTGGTGTACAAGAAAACGTCCGCGGTGAACTGGTGCCCGAACGACCAGACCGTGCTGGCCAACGAACAGGTTATCGACGGCTGCTGCTGGCGCTGCGACACCAAAGTCGAGCGCAAAGAGATCCCGCAGTGGTTCATTAAAATCACCGCCTATGCCGACGAGCTGTTAAACGATCTGGATAAGCTCGACCAGTGGCCGGATACCGTTAAAACCATGCAGCGCAACTGGATTGGCCGCTCCGAAGGCGTGGAAATCACCTTCGACGTCCAGAACAGCGACGAAAAGCTGACGGTGTACACCACTCGTCCGGACACCTTTATGGGCGTCACCTATCTGGCCGTTGCGGCGGGTCACCCGCTGGCGCAGGCCGCGGCGGCCGCTAACCCGGCGCTGGGCGATTTCATCGCCGAATGCCGCAACACCAAAGTCGCCGAAGCCGATATGGCGACCATGGAGAAGAAAGGCGTCGACACGGGCATTAAAGCGATTCACCCGCTGACCGGCGAAGCTATTCCGGTATGGGCTGCCAACTTCGTGCTGATGGAATATGGCACCGGCGCCGTCATGGCCGTTCCGGGCCACGACCAGCGCGACTACGAATTCGCAACCAAATACAGCCTGCAGATTAAGCCCGTTATCCTGACCGCAGAAGGCACCGAGCCTGATCTGAGCGAACAAGCGCTCACTGAAAAAGGCGTGCTGTTTAACTCCGGCGAATTTGACGGCCTGGACTTCGAGGCGGCCTTTAACGCGATTGCCGATAGACTCGCCGCCAAAGGCGTTGGCGAACGTAAAGTGAACTACCGCCTGCGCGACTGGGGCGTATCCCGTCAGCGTTACTGGGGCGCGCCGATCCCGATGGTGACCCTGGAAGACGGCACCGTTATGCCGACGCCTGCCGATCAACTGCCGGTGATCCTGCCGGAAGATGTGGTCATGGACGGTATCACCAGCCCGATCAAAGCAGACCCGGAGTGGGCGAAAACCACCGTTAACGGCCAGCCCGCGCTGCGTGAAACGGACACCTTCGACACCTTTATGGAGTCCTCCTGGTACTACGCCCGCTACACCTGCCCGCAGTACAAAGAAGGTATGCTGGATGAGAAAGCCGCCAACTACTGGCTGCCGGTCGATATTTATATCGGCGGCATCGAGCACGCCATCATGCACCTGCTCTACTTCCGCTTCTTCCACAAACTGATGCGCGACGCGGGCATGGTGAACTCTGACGAGCCAGCGAAACAGCTTCTGTGTCAGGGTATGGTGCTGGCAGACGCGTTCTACTACGTGGGCCAGAACGGCGAACGCAACTGGGTCTCCCCGAAAGACGCCATCGTCGAGCGCGACGAGAAAGGCCGCATCGTGAAAGCGAGCGACGCCGCAGGCCATGAGCTGGTCTACACCGGCATGAGCAAGATGTCGAAGTCCAAAAACAACGGCATCGATCCGCAGGAAATGGTTGAGCGTTACGGCGCCGACACCGTGCGTCTGTTCATGATGTTCGCCTCTCCGGCGGATATGACGCTTGAATGGCAGGAGTCCGGCGTGGAAGGCGCAAACCGCTTCCTGAAACGCGTCTGGCGTCTGGTGTACGAGCACACCGCGCTCGGCGACGCGCCGGCGCTGAATGTCGATGCGCTGAATGACGATCAGAAAGCGCTGCGTCGCGACGTTCATAAAACCATCGCGAAAGTATCCGATGATATTGGCCGCCGTCAGACCTTCAACACCGCTATCGCCGCCATCATGGAACTGATGAACAAACTGGCGAAAGCGCCGCAGGAAGGCGAGCAGGATCGCGCCTTAATGCGTGAAGCGCTGCTGGCCGTGGTGCGGATGCTCAACCCGTTCACCCCGCACGTCAGCTTTACGCTGTGGCAGGAACTGAAAGGCGAAGGCGACATCGACAACGCGCCGTGGCCGCAGGCTGACGAAAGCGCGATGGTGGAAGACACTACGCTGGTCGTCGTTCAGGTTAACGGTAAAGTGCGCGGTAAAATCACCGTGGCGGCTGACGCGACCGAAGAGCAGGTGCGCGAGCGCGCCGCTCAGGAACATCTGGTGGCGAAATACCTCGCCGGCGTCACCGTGCGTAAAGTGATTTACGTACCGGGTAAACTGCTTAACCTGGTTGTGGGCTAAGCGCAGGAGGAAGCGTGCGACATCTGATTACTCTGTTTGTAGGCCTGGCGGTGATGCTCACCGCCGGTTGTGGCTGGCATCTGCGCAATACCACGCAGGTGCCGGAGCAAATGCATACATTGATTCTTATTTCCGGCGATCCGAACGGTCCGCTAACGCGTGCGGTGCGTAAGCAATTGCGTCTGAACGGCGTCGAGATTGTCGAGGCGAGCTCGCTTCGTCAGGACGTACCGTCGCTGCGTATTGGCCGCTCGTCTATTTCCCAGGATACCGCGTCGGTCTTCCAGAACGGTCGTACCGCGGAGTATCAGATGGTGATGACGGTTAACGCCACCGTGCTGATCCCGGGACATGAAATCTACCCGATTGACGCCCGCGTATACCGCTCGTTCTTTGATAACCCGCTAACGGCGCTGGCGAAAACGGCTGAGCGTAATATCATCGTTCAGGAGATGTATGACAAAGCCGCCGAACAGCTGATCCGTAAGCTGGTGGCGGTTCATACGCGCGATGTCTCGCAAAACCGCGATGCGCCGCAGGCTGCCGCGACACCTGCCGACGCTGATACGCCGGACAGCGGCCGCGTCTCCACTACCCTCCCCGTTCAGTAATGCTACGGCTTTACCCTGAACAACTCCGCGCGCAGCTCAACGAAGGGCTGCGCGCGGCTTATTTAGTGCTCGGCAACGATCCGTTACTGCTCCAGGAAAGTCAGGACGCCATTCATCAACAGGCGCAGGCGCAGGGGTTTGAAGAGCATCACCGCTTTATTATTGATGTCAGCACCGACTGGCAGGCCATTTTCTCGCTCTGTCAGGCGATGAGCCTGTTCGCAAGCCGTCAGACGCTGCTGCTGGCCTTACCGGATAATGGCCCTAACGCCGCTATCAACGAACAACTCGCCACGCTGGTCAGTCTGCTGCATGACGATCTGCTGCTGATCGTGCGCGGTAATAAGCTCACCAAAGCCCAGGAAAACGCCGCGTGGTTTACCGCGCTCGCCGACCGCGCCGTGCAGATAACCTGCCAGACGCCGGAGCAGGCGCAACTGCCGCGCTGGGTGGCTAACCGGGCGAAGCAGATGAATCTGCAACTTGACGACGCCGCCTGTCAGCTCCTTTGTTACTGCTACGAAGGCAACCTGCTGGCGCTCGCCCAGGCGCTGGAACGGCTGTCGCTTATCTGGCCGGACGGCAAGCTCACGCTGCCGCGTGTTGAACAGGCAGTTAACGACGCCGCGCACTTTACGCCATTCCACTGGGTCGATGCCCTGCTGGCAGGCAAAAGCAAACGCGCGCTGCATATTCTTCAACAGCTACGTCAGGAAGGCGCCGAGCCAGTGATTCTGCTGCGCACCCTGCAGCGCGAACTGCTGACGCTGGTGACGCTAAAACGTCAGTCGGCAACCACGCCGCTGCGCGCGCTGTTTGACCAGCACCGCGTCTGGCAGAACCGCCGCGCCCTGATTACCGAGGCGCTCTCCCGTCTGAGCGACGACAGGCTCTGGCAGGCAGTGCGTCTGCTGACGCAGTGCGAAATCACGCTCAAGCAGGATTACGGCCAGAACGTCTGGCCGGAGCTGGAGAGTCTCTCGCTGGTGCTGTGCCACAAAGCGCTGGCCGGGGTGTTTATTGATGACTGACAGCCCCCCTGCGCTTCAGGCCTGGTATGGCGGCACCTTTGATCCGATTCATTACGGCCATCTGCGCGCCGTGGAAGCGCTCGCCAGAGAGGTAAAACTGACGCAGGTGACGATGCTGCCAAACAATGTGCCGCCGCACCGCCCGCAGCCGGGCGCCAGCAGTCTTCAGCGCAAAGCGATGGTTGAGCTGGCGATCGCCGGTAACCCGCTGTTCCGTCTGGACATCCGGGAACTGCAACGCGCCACCCCCTCATGGACCAGCGAAACAATGGCGCAGCTGCGCCGTGAAGCGGGTCCGGACGCGCCGCTGGCGTTTATCATCGGGCAGGATTCCCTGCTGACGCTGCGCACGTGGCACAACTACGAAGCGTTGCTGGCATGCTGTCATCTGCTGGTCTGCCGCCGTCCGGGTTATCCGGTGGCGATGAAAACTGATGAGGACCAGCGCTGGTTAACACCCCGTCTTGCCCGCCACGTTGACGAGCTTCACCGCCAGCCCGCCGGGAAAATCTATCTTGCCGACACCCCGCTCTACCCGATTTCCGCGACCGATATTCGCGCGCGCCTGGCGCAACAGCAGCCGTGCGACGACCTGTTGCCGCCCGCGGTGCTGGCGTATATCCACCGTCACGCGCTGTATCGCCAGCCGTAACGCAAGGAGAAGGCGATGAAACTCTGGCTGGTACGTCACGGACAAACCGAAGCGAACGTCGCAGGCCTCTACAGCGGCCATGCGGAAACCGCGCTGACGCCCGTCGGCGTCACGCAGGCGCAGGCGGTCGGCACTATGCTCCGCGACGTGGCTTTTGACCGTGTATTGTGCAGCGCGCTGGGCCGCGCGCAACACACCGCCCGCCTTGTTCTCGACGGCCGCTATGAAAGCATCGAAACCGACCCGCGTCTGAACGAGATGTTTTTTGGCGACTGGGAGATGCGCCACCACCGCGATTTACTGCTGGAAGATCCTGAAGCTTATCGCGCCTGGTGCGCAGACTGGCAAAACGCCGTACCCACCAATGGCGAAAGCTTCACCGCGTTTGCCGCGCGGGTGGATGCGTTTATTGAGACGCTGAGCGCGCCGCAGGAGGCTGAGAATATCCTTATCGTCAGCCATCAGGGCGTGCTGAGCTTGCTGATTGCCCGCCTGCTTGATATGCCGGGCCGCTCGCTGTGGCATTTCCTGCTGGAGCAAGGGGCATGGAGCCGTGTAGCGCGTTATGACGGCTTCACGCAGTTGCAGACGTTAAACAACCGCGCGCCGTGGCGTCCTTCTGCTGACGCGCGCTGAACCGATTGCGGTTCAGGCATTGACACAACGGGCGATACTGTTATCCTCCGCTGCCAGATATTTCCCGCCGCAAGCCGCCTTTCTGAAATTGTTTTACAAAAATGGCGATGCAAACTCTTGCCTGCGGTGGGATGATAGCCCACTTCTGAGCGCAGCCCGCCCGCATTACGGGCGCTGTACTCGTATCGATTATCCGATGGCGCATCCGGCGTCATCTGAGGTTCACATTCCCAGGGGGAAAACTTGCAGGGTAAAGCACTCCAGGATTTTGTCATTGATAAAATTGACGATCTTAAAGGCCAGGATATTATCGCCATTGATGTTAAGGGCAAATCCAGCATTACAGATTGTATGATTATCTGCACCGGCACCTCCAGCCGTCACGTGATGTCTATCGCCGATCATGTCGTTCAGGAATCCCGCGCGGCGGGCATGATGCCGCTCGGTGTTGAAGGCGAAAACGCCGCCGACTGGATCGTCGTCGATCTCGGCGATGTGATGGTGCACGTCATGCAGGAAGAGAGCCGTCGCCTGTATGAGCTGGAAAAGCTCTGGGGTTAAGGCGTGAAGCTTCAGCTGGTCGCCGTTGGTACAAAAATGCCCGACTGGGTGCAGACAGGTTTCAGCGAATATCTGCGCCGCTTCCCCAAAGATATGCCGTTCGAGCTCGTTGAGATCCCGGCAGGGAAGCGCGGCAAAAACGCCGACATCAAACGCATTCTTGATAAAGAAGGCGAGATGATGCTGGCGGCGGCGGGGAAAAACCGCATCGTGACGCTGGATATTCCGGGACGCCCGTGGGATACGCCGCAGCTGGCCCGCGAGCTTGAGCGCTGGAAACAGGACGGCCGCGATGTCAGCCTGCTTATCGGCGGACCGGAAGGCCTGTCCGATGCCTGCAAAGCGGCGGCCGAACAGAGCTGGTCGCTTTCCACGCTGACCCTGCCCCATCCGCTGGTACGTGTGATTGTCGCGGAGAGTCTCTACCGCGCCTGGAGTATTACCACTAACCACCCGTATCATCGTGAATAATCACCACAGGTAAGTTAAGCAGCGGATGAAACTCAAGGATTCCTTTCGTGATTATACGGCTGAGTCCGCGCTCTTTGTGCGTCGGGCGCTGGTCGCTTTTGCCGGCATCCTGGTGCTGACCGGGATTCTTATCTTCAATCTCTACCACTTACAAATCCTGCGTTTTAACGACTATCAGACCCGCTCTAACGAAAACCGCATCAAGCTGGTGCCTATCCCGCCAAGCCGCGGGATTATCTACGATCGCAACGGTACGCCGCTCGCCCTGAACCGCACTATCTACCAGATAGAAATGATGCCTGAAAAGGTAGACAGCGTGCAGGATACGCTGGAGGCGCTGCGCTCTGTGGTCGATCTTAACGATGACGATATTGCGAACTTTAAGAAAGAACGCGCGCGTTCACACCGCTTTACGTCCATTCCCGTGAAAACCAACCTGACGGAAGTGCAGGTGGCGCGTTTTGCGGTGAACCAGTACCGCTTCCCCGGCGTGGAAGTTAAAGGCTATAAGCGGCGCTACTATCCCTACGGCGCAGCGCTGACGCACGTGATTGGCTACGTCTCAAAGATTAACGATAAAGACGTTGAACGCCTCGATAAAGACGGCAAGCTTGCCAACTACGCCGCCACGCACGATATCGGCAAGCTCGGTATTGAGCGCTACTACGAAGATGTCCTGCACGGCCAGACCGGTTATGAAGAGGTCGAGGTTAACAACCGCGGACGCGTCATTCGCCAGCTGAAAGAAGTGCCGCCGCAGGCGGGTCACGACATCTATCTGACGCTCGACCTGAAGCTTCAGACCTATATCGAAACCCTGCTCCAGGGCAGCCGCGCCGCGGTGGTCGTCACGGACCCGCGTACCGGCGGCATCCTGGCGATGGTCTCGATGCCAAGCTACAACCCGAACCTGTTCGTGGATGGTATCTCCAGCAAAGATTACTCCGGCCTGCTCAACGACCCGAACACGCCGCTGATTAACCGCGCCACTCAGGGCGTCTACCCGCCAGCCTCAACCGTGAAGCCGTATGTGGCGGTTTCCGCGTTAAGCGCGGGGGTTATCAACCGCAACACGTCGCTGTTCGACCCCGGCTGGTGGCAATTGCCAGGCTCCGAGAAGCGTTATCGCGACTGGAAAAAATGGGGCCACGGGCGGCTTAACGTCACAAAATCACTGGAAGAATCTGCGGATACCTTTTTCTATCAGGTCGCTTACGACATGGGCATCGACCGGCTTTCCGAGTGGATGCGCAAGTTCGGCTACGGCAGCCTGACGGGTATCGATCTCTCCGAAGAGCGCTCCGGCAACATGCCGACGCGCGAATGGAAGATGAAGCGCTTTAAAAAGCCGTGGTATCAGGGCGATACCATTCCGGTCGGCATCGGTCAGGGCTACTGGACCGCCACGCCGGTACAGATGAACAAAGCCATGATGATCCTGATTAACGACGGCGTGGTGAAAGTGCCGCACCTGCTGATGACGACCGTCGTCAACGGCCAGAAAGTGCCGTGGAGACAGCCGGAACAGCCGCCAGTGGGCGATATTCATTCCGGTTACTGGGAAATCGCTAAAGACGGCATGTATGGCGTCGCCAACCGCGCCAACGGCACTGGACACAAATACTTCGCTGGCGCGCCGTATAAAATCGCCGCGAAATCCGGTACCGCGCAGGTCTTCGGGCTGAAAGCCAACGAAACCTATAATGCGCACCGCATCGCTGAACGTCTGCGCGACCATAAGCTGATGACCGCCTTCGCGCCTTACGATAACCCGCAAGTGGCGGTGGCGATGATCCTGGAGAACGGCGGCGCAGGCCCGGCTGTGGGCACCATCATGCGTCAAATCCTCGACCACATTATGCTCGGGGACAATAACACCGAACTGCCGGCGGAAAACCCCGCCACAGCGGCGGCGGAGGATCGATAAGATGACCGACAATCCGAATAAAAAGTCGTTGTGGGATAAAATTCACCTCGACCCAACCTTGATGCTGATAATCCTGGCGCTCTGTTTTTACAGCGCGATGGTTATCTGGAGCGCCAGCGGCCAGGATATCGGCATGATGGAGCGCAAGATAGGCCAGATCATGATGGGTCTGGTGATTATGATCGTGCTGGCGCAGATCCCGCCGCGCGTCTACGAAGGCTGGGCGCCTTACCTTTATATCATCTGTATTATTTTGCTGGTGGCGGTGGACGCCTTCGGGGCGATATCTAAAGGGGCGCAGCGCTGGCTCGATCTCGGCGTGGTGCGTTTCCAGCCCTCGGAAATCGCCAAAATCGCCGTGCCGCTGATGGTGGCGCGCTTTATTAACCGCGACGTCTGCCCGCCAACGCTTAAAAACACGGGCATCGCGCTGGTGCTGATTTTCATGCCGACGCTGCTGGTGGCCGCTCAGCCCGATCTCGGCACCTCGATTCTCATCGCCGCCTCCGGCCTGTTCGTGCTGTTCCTCTCCGGTTTAAGCTGGCGTCTGATCGGTATCGCGGTGGTGCTTATCGCGGCCTTTATTCCCATCCTGTGGTTCTTCCTGATGCACGATTATCAGCGCCAGCGCGTAATGATGCTGCTTGATCCGGAAAGCGATCCGCTCGGCGCGGGCTATCATATTATTCAGTCGAAAATCGCCATCGGCTCAGGGGGCCTGCGCGGCAAAGGCTGGCTGCACGGCACTCAGTCGCAGCTGGAATTCCTGCCCGAACGCCATACCGACTTTATCTTCGCGGTACTTGCCGAAGAGCTGGGCCTGGTGGGCGTACTGGTGCTGCTGGCGCTCTATGTGCTGCTGATTATGCGCGGGCTGTGGATCGCCGCGCGCGCGCAGACGACCTTCGGGCGCGTCATGGCGGGCGGCCTGATGCTGATTCTGTTCGTTTATGTGTTTGTGAATATTGGTATGGTGAGTGGTATCTTACCGGTGGTGGGCGTTCCGCTGCCGCTGGTTAGCTACGGGGGCTCCGCCCTGATTGTACTCATGGCAGGGTTTGGCATCGTAATGTCGATCCATACCCACAGGAAAATGTTGTCGAAGAGCGTATAAGAGGTTCGCAATGCGTAAGCAGTGGATTGGCGTCTGCATCGCCGCAGGATTATTAACCGCCTGCGGCGTGAATAACGAAGGGCAACAACAGGCGAGCGTAGCGCCACAGCAGCCGGTCTGCAACGGTCCAGTCGTTGAGATAAGCGGCGCGGATCCTCGCTACGAACAGCTGAATCCTTCCGTAAACAGCGATTATGAGCGCGACGGTAAGCGCTACAGCATCGTTCAGGATCTCTCGCGCTTCAGCCAGGCGGGACTGGCGGCGATTTACGACGCGGAGCCGGACAGCAACCTGACCGCCTCGGGCGAACCGTTCGACCCGATGCAGCTCACCGCCGCGCACCCTACCCTGCCGGTGCCGAGCTACGCGCGCATTACTAACCTCGCCAACGGCCGCATGATTGTCGTGCGCATTAACGATCGCGGCCCGTATGGCAACGACCGCGTTATCTCGCTCTCCCGCGCGGCGGCGGATCGCCTGAACACCTCAAACAACACCAAAGTGCGTATCGATCCTATCATCGTCGCGCCGGACGGCTCGCTCTCCGGGCCTGGCATGGCCTGTACGACGGTCGCGAAACAAACATACGCGCTTCCGGCGCGTCCTGATTTAAGCGGCGGCCTCGGCAGCGTCTCTTCTGCCCCACAGCCTACCGAGCCGCAGGGCGATATCCGTCCGGTGAGCAATGATACGCTGCAAAGCGATGACACCACCGGCGCGCCGGTAAAAAGCGGCGGCTTCTTAGGTGCGCCGACGACGCTTGCCTCGGGCGTGCTGGAGAGTTCAGCGCCGGAAACCACCACACCGCCTGCCGCGACGCCGCAGCCTGTAGCGGCGAGCGCTCCCGCGCAACCTGCCGCTGAACCTGCGCAGCTTGCCGCGCCCGCTACCCGCAACGCGCCCGTGACCGCGCCAGGCTCCGTGCAGGGCAGCGTCGCGCCAGCCGCCAGCGCCTCCACGACCGCCGCAGGGAATTATGTGGTGCAGGTCGGCGCCGTCAGCGACAGCGCGCGCGCCGCGCAGTGGCAGCAAAAACTGAGCCAACAATTTTCCGTACCGGGACGCGTCAGCCAGAACGGCGCCGTCTATCGCGTTCAGTTAGGCCCGTTCGCCAGCAAATCGCAGGCCGCCTCGCTCCAGCAACGTTTGCAGAGTGAAGCGCAGGTACAATCTTTCATTACTGTCGCCCAATAAACGCAGGCCGGGCTGGCCTGCCGCTTTGTCAGTTACGGTAAAGGCCGTTAACAAAGTCATGCGCAAAGTCGGATGCCAGCCCATAAGGCATTTGCTATAGTAAGGCACTTTTTTTCACTCATCACGGATGTCGTTGTTCAGACCATGAAGACCACTTTCTCCGTTCGTTTTATGCAGCGTCTCGCCGCTACCACGGTGCTTTCTGTCGCAGCCCTTTCCACCGCCGCCCATGCCGACGACCTCAATATCAAAACGATGATCCCAGGCGTGCCGCAGATCGACGCGGAAGCTTACATCCTCATCGATTACAACTCAGGGAAAGTGCTGGCGGAGCAGAATGCTGACGCGCGCCGCGATCCGGCGAGCCTGACCAAAATGATGACCAGTTATGTCATCGGCCAGGCGATGAAAGCAGGCAAATTTAAAGAGTCCGATGTGGTAACTATCGGCAACGACGCCTGGGCCACCGGCAACCCGGTCTTCAAAGGCTCATCCCTGATGTTCCTGAAGCCTGGCATGCAGGTACCGGTTTCCCAGCTGATCCGCGGGATTAACCTGCAGTCCGGCAACGATGCCTGCGTGGCGATGGCCGACTACGTCGCAGGGAGCCAGGACGCGTTTGTGGGCCTGATGAACAGCTACGTTACCGCGCTGGGCCTGAAAAACACCCATTTCCAGACCGTACACGGTCTTGACGCTGATGGTCAGTACAGTTCTGCGCGCGACATGGCGCTGATTGGCCAGGCGTTGATCCGCGATGTGCCGAACGAGTACTCCATCTACAGAGAGAAAGAGTTTACCTTCAACGGCATCCGCCAGACCAACCGTAACGGTCTGCTGTGGGATAACAGCCTGAATGTGGACGGTATCAAAACCGGTCACACCGACAAAGCAGGCTACAACCTGGTTGCGTCTGCCACCGAAGGCCAGATGCGTCTCATCTCTGCCGTGATGGGCGGTCGCACCTTTAAAGGCCGCGAAGCTGAAAGCAAAAAACTGCTGACCTGGGGCTTCCGTTTCTTCGAAACCGTAAATCCGCTGAAAGCGGGCAAAGAGTTTGCGTCTGAACCGGCATGGTTTGGCGATAACGACCGCGCCTCGCTGGGCGTTGATAAAGATATCTATCTGACCATCCCGCGTGGCCGCATGAAAGATCTGAAAGCCAGCTATGTGCTTAACACCTCTGAGCTGCACGCGCCGCTGGCGAAAAATCAGGTGGTCGGCACCATTAATTTCCAGCTGGACGGTAAAACCATCGAGCAGCGCCCACTGGTCGTACTGGAAGAGATTCAGGAAGGCAACTTCTTTGGCCGTATCATCGATTACATCAAACTGATGTTCCACCACTGGTTTGGTTAATTGCTGACCACTTGAAAGCCTGACTTTCATCCCCATATACTAAACATCAATCCAACTCCCGCTTCGGCGGGAGTTATTATTTTTTGACGTAACGCTGGAGCTGACATGAAAACCAAACTTAACGAGCTGCTTGAGTTCCCGACCCCCTTTACTTACAAAGTAATGGGCCTGGCGAAGCCTGAGTTGGTCGATCTGGTCGTCGAGGTAGTGCAGCGCCATGCTCCCGGCGACTACACGCCGCAGATTAAACCGAGCAGCAAAGGCAACTACCATTCCGTTTCGATTACCATCAATGCGACGCATATCGAGCAGGTGGAAACGCTCTATGAAGAGCTTGGCAATATCGAGATCGTGCGTATGGTGCTGTAATCCCCGTTACCCGGCCACGTCCGGGTAACTTCTCTTCGTGATATACTCCCCGCACCTTCTCTCTTCGGAGACGCCGTTTTGCTTCAGGAAAAAATCATTGTTCGCCAGCTCGGGCTTCAGCCTTATGAACCCGTTTCGCAGGCAATGCATCAGTTTACCGACGAACGCGAAGAAACCACCCCGGATGAGATCTGGCTGGTCGAGCACACGCCCGTGTTTACGCAGGGGCAGGCCGGCAAGGCAGAACATGTATTGATGCCGGGTGACATTCCGGTTATTCAGAGCGATCGCGGCGGCCAGGTGACCTATCACGGGCCCGGCCAACAGGTCATGTATGTGATGTTAGATCTCAGACGCCGCAAACTTGGCGTGCGTGAGCTGGTCACCTTGCTGGAACAGACCGTCGTCAATACACTTGCAGAGTGGAATATTAACGCCTACCCTCGACCAGACGCGCCAGGCGTCTATGTGGATGGCAAAAAAATCTGCTCATTGGGTCTGCGTATTCGTAAAGGCTGCTCGTTTCACGGGCTTGCACTCAATATTAATATGGATTTACGCCCTTTTTTACGTATTAATCCTTGCGGGTACGCCGGCATGGAAATGACCCAGGTGAGCGCCCTTTCTGCTGGCGCAAACCCTGAAGCGGTGCAACCGCGACTGGTGCATCACTTTTTAGCGCTACTTAATAATCCCCCTGCGGAATATATCAGCGCTTAAGACTTTCTTGGTTCGCCGCCCTTCTTGTGGCGGCCTTTAATCGATATGCAATTTGCCGCTTTACATTCCATAACGGATTATTTATTTTCTCTGCGCCTGAATAGATTTTCCTTAATCTCATCAATGGATTAACGGCAAGAGAAGATTAGCGGGATTTATCTGAAAACACCACCCGCCCCTATGCCGTCCATGTAAAGTCCTGTTCACTTTATGCGGGTAAGATCCCCGGAGCGTTTTATTGTCGGCTAAGGGACCTGTTCACAGTTATTATAAATAGAACCTCTCTATTATTTGATTTATCTATACAGTTGGAGCGTAGCGTGGAATTGAACCATCCCCCTGAAAAACCTTCAGCCAAACAGGAAGATGACAGTAGACCGCAAATATTCCAGACTCTGCGAAATATCGATCTAAACCTGCTGACGATTTTCGAAGCCGTATACGTGCATAAAGGCATCGTTAACGCGGCCAGAGTACTGAACCTGACGCCATCGGCCATCAGCCAGTCTATTCAGAAACTGCGACTGATATTTCCCGATCCGTTGTTTATTCGCAAAGGGCAAGGGGTCACCCCGACTGCTTATGCGACTCACATGCATGAATATATCAGTCAGGGACTGGAATCTATTCTTGGCGCCCTGGATTTACAGGGTGAGCACGAAAAACAGCGCACCATTACCATTGCGACCTCCGCCTCGCTGGGCGCGCTGGTGATCCCACAAATTTACAAGCAGATCCGCACGGTAAACCCCCATCTGCAAATCCGTAACATCCCGCTGCAGGACACCGAAACCCAGCTGAGCCAGTTCCAGACCGATCTGGTGGTCGACAGCGGCTCATGGTCTTCGCGTACTCTCAGCACCCACCTGCTCTTTAAAGATCGCGTCGCCGTGGTGTGTCGTCGCGGCCATCCTTGCTCGCGTACCGGCGAGCCGGTCACGTCGGAAGACCTACAAACCTGGGAGCACACTTTCATCATGTTACCGGGCGGAATGGTGAACGGCGTACGTAAGCAGATTAATACCTTACTGCCTGATCGAAACGTTTCGTTTAGCAGTTACAATATGGTGACGATCGCCTCTATCATCGGCAGCAGCGATTTAATCGGCTTTATGCCCGCACGAATATTCACGTTATTTAAAGAAAGCT
Source organism: Cronobacter turicensis (assembly GCF_041222865.1). Classification (NCBI taxonomy): domain Bacteria; kingdom Pseudomonadati; phylum Pseudomonadota; class Gammaproteobacteria; order Enterobacterales; family Enterobacteriaceae; genus Cronobacter; species Cronobacter turicensis. The sequence goes on from NZ_CP165997.1 coordinate 3,038,516, forward strand.
TTGGGCTTATTGAAGTGGAAAGCGATGTCGTTATTAAAGAAACTATCGACATTTCATTGCATTACAATAAATTCAGCCTGCGTGATCCCGTGGTGCAGAATGTCATTGAAGCGATTGTGGAAGGGTTTACGCATCACACCGTTTCAGCTGGCGCGTCGCCCTCATAATGGGCGACCGCTTAAGGGCACAAAATAACAACTATTTTACAAATTCTTCGGCGTTTCGGGTGCCCTCAGGCTGATTCTGTGTGGCAGTAATGTTATACTGCGTGCCGTTAATTCAAAAATAGTTGATAAATACAACATTAGCTTGAATTTAAACGCTTTCCTTCGTTATCCGCAACTGGAACACGCACGCTATGAGTAAACCCATTGTGATGGAACGCGGTGTGAAATACCGCGATGCCGATAAAATGGCCCTTATCCCGGTTAAGAATGTGGCGACAGAGCGGGAGGCTTTGTTAAGAAAGCCGGAGTGGATGAAAATCAAACTCCCTGCCGACTCTACCCGCATTCAGGGTATCAAAGCGGCGATGCGCAAGAATGGCCTCCACTCGGTTTGTGAAGAGGCCTCCTGCCCGAACCTTGCGGAGTGTTTCAACCATGGCACCGCGACCTTTATGATCCTCGGCGCTATCTGCACCCGTCGCTGCCCGTTCTGCGACGTGGCGCACGGCCGTCCGGTCGCCCCGGATGCCAACGAGCCGCAGAAGCTGGCGCAAACCATCGCCGATATGGCGCTGCGCTACGTCGTTATCACCTCTGTGGATCGCGACGACCTGCGTGACGGCGGCGCTCAGCACTTTGCCGACTGTATTACGGCTATCCGTGAAAAGAGCCCGACCATCAAAATCGAGACGCTGGTGCCCGATTTCCGCGGCCGTATGGATAAAGCGCTGGAGATCCTGACCGCCACGCCGCCGGATGTGTTTAACCACAACCTGGAAAACGTGCCGCGTCTTTATCGTCAGGTGCGTCCAGGCGCGGACTATAACTGGTCGCTGAAGCTGCTGGAGCGCTTTAAAGAAGCGCACCCGGAGATCCCGACCAAATCCGGCCTGATGGTTGGCCTTGGCGAGACCAATGCGGAAATCATCGACGTGATGCGCGATCTGCGCGCCCACGGCGTGACCATGCTGACGCTGGGCCAGTACCTGCAGCCGAGCCGTCACCACCTGCCGGTACAGCGCTATGTGAGCCCGGATGAGTTTGAAGAGATGAAAGCGGAAGCGCTGGCGATGGGCTTTACCCACGCCGCCTGTGGCCCGTTCGTACGCTCTTCTTACCATGCCGATCTCCAGGCGAAAGGCGAAGAAGTGAAATAAGCGCGTAACAGGTTGTTACCATCGGGCTTCGCCCACAAAAAAACCGGCCTCTGTGAGCCGGTTTTTTTATGCCGCAGGGGCAGAAATTATTCTTTGTGAGAAAGACGTTCTGCCGGGGCTTCGGTCGCCGCAGGCGTTTTCGCGCCGGACTCGTCGTCGTTCATGGCTTTCTTGAAGCCTTTAATCGCGGCACCCAGGTCGCCCCCAAGCGTACGCAGTTTTTTGGTACCAAACAGCAGAACAACCAGTGCGGCGATCACGAGCAGTTTGGTAATACTAATTTCACCCATACTTACCTTCTTAGAAAATCTGGCGCCAGTCGGCGATGTCAAAGACCGTACTTATTAACGGTCATTTAAGCCCGACACACAATAGCAATCTGTAACGAGATGAATCAAGCGCTGGATAAAAAAACATCACAATAATTCTGGTGCGGCGAAACGGCGATTTTTGAGCACTGGCAGCTGTTCTCGCACCTGCGCCACGCGCGTCGCTGAAATCTCAGCGAAAATCAGCTCCGGGCGCTCACCTGCCGCCGCGATCGTCACGCCAAGCGGGTCCACCACGCGGCTTTGGCCGATATTGCGGTTGCCGCACTCGCCGCTCGCCACGATATAACAGGTGGTGTCCAGGGCCCGGGCCGCGAGCAGCGTGGTCCAGTGATGTTCTTTGAGCGGCCCACGCACCCAGGCCGCCGGCAACGCCAGCACGTCAGCGCCCGCAAGCGCCAGGCTCAGCGCCATCTCCGGGAAGCGTAAGTCGTAGCAGGTCATCAACCCGACCTTCATGCCTTCCACCTCAATTAACGGCGGCAGCGTACTGCCGGCGTCCACCAGCCGCGACTCCTGCATCGCGAAGGCGTCATACAGATGAATCTTCTGATACTGCGCGATAATCTCGCCGCCACGCAGCGCGATAAGCGTATTGGCCGCCCTGCCCTTACTGGTCGGGATATGCAGCGTCAGAAGCGTTGTCAGGCGGTTTCTGGCGCTCTCCTCGCGCAGGCGCAGAACATAGTCGCCGTCAAGCGACTGGGCCGATTTCACCGACATATCCGGGTCGCTGTCACTGCGCGCCAGCAACGCCTCCGGCAGCACCAGCAACGCGGCATTCTGGCTGGCGGCGTTAGCCATCAGCGCTGTACAGGTTTGTGCATTTTGTTGCGCGTCAGGCGTGACCGCAAACTGTCCAACCGCTACTTTCATTTCACTTCCCCTTCCGGTAGCCAGCATGCCTTTGCTGACGGTAAACTATTCGTCTTTCAAATAACATCATGACAAGCGTCCCATGTTAAAAATTATGCTCGCGGTATTTCTCGGCGGTGGCACCGGCAGCGTGCTGCGCTGGTGGCTCGGTTTGCGCCTGAATCCTGCGCACCACGCGATTCCTCTCGGGACGCTTACCGCTAACCTCGCAGGGGCATTTATCATTGGTGCCGGGCTTGCATGGTTCAGCCGCATGACGCATCTGGACCCCATGTGGAAGCTCCTCATTACGACCGGCCTGTGCGGCGGCCTGACGACCTTCTCGACCTTCTCCGCTGAAGTGGTGTTTTTGCTGCAGGAGGGCCGCCTTGGTTGGGCGGGGCTTAACGTGGCGCTGAACCTGTTCGGCTCGTTTATGATGACGGCGCTCGCATTCTGGCTTTTTTCTTCCGTCAGCGTGCGCTAACCGACGCCGCGTTAATGTTAGCTTAATTTTTCTCTGCCACTATCGGCTTATCGTCTGTGTCGGAGGGGCTTATGAAAGCGCAAATGATGAGCTGGCTGGCGGTGTTATTCAGCGTTCTGGTGGTCGCGTTTTTCCTGAAAAGCTTTCTGTTTTACTGAGAAAAAGTAAAACGGCAGGCATAAAAAAACCCGCTGAATCAGCGGGTTTTGAAATTCTTGCTGTTTGTAATTACAGAGCGATTACGTTAGCAGCAGAAGGGCCTTTGGCACCGTTAGTGATTTCGAACTCTACACGCTGACCTTCAGCCAGAGTTTTGAAACCATTGCTCTGGATCGCAGAGAAGTGTACGAACACGTCTTTGCTGCCATCTTCCGGAGTAATGAAACCGAATCCTTTGGATTCATTAAACCACTTAACGTTACCTTTAATCTTAGACATCAAAATTACCTTTACATGAAAAATCGACACAAATGCTGTGTCGGATATCAGTACATCAATTGTGGTGGCTTTTGTCCAGTCCAACTTTTAGAAAAAGTGATAAAAGTCGCGAACTTTTTTTGCCGTTGGGCTTGTGAGCCTTGTTTTGTCTGGCTTAGCGCATTTTCTTATGACTGAAAATATTTTGCGCTTAAAACTGCAACCGGAGCCACGCGAAGTAAACGTTTCCGTTGTTGTAGGTTCCGGGGATGTACGTCATCTGGAATGTCGCAGGTCCATAGCCCACCGACGCCAGCGGCAGCACCAGCGGAATCGGGATGTAATCCCAGTTATCGCGCGCCGTTACGCCAAGCGTATACCCCAGGCCCACATGGAATGCGTCGTCAGGCAGCGGACGCCATGTCGCTTCCCAGCCATAACCAGCGATAGGCTCCCATTTGTTGTAGGAATCTTTAAACGCCATCACATACAGGCCGTGCCAGTTGCCTTTTTCATCCCAGCGTGATTTGCCGATACCCGCGCCCCACGGGCGTTCGTTGTAGCGGTCGGTTTTCTCTTTGTCATACGCGAAACGCGCATGCCAGGTGATAGCCGGAACATAGAGATCCACGTGCTGCGGCTCGTTCCATGTCTCAGCGATGTTATCGCCAAGCACAGAGGCCCAGGCCTTTACGGTGCGTGGCGCTTCCAGCGCCGAGGCGTTCAGGGGAAATAATATCTGGCAGAAAAATACAAGAAACGTCAGAAAGGATTTATTAACTACGGTCACGTCTTAATTACCACTGTTAGTATGAAGGCATATTTTACGCCATCGTGCCTCAATGAAGACTTAACCGACTGCCAGTTAATTCCTAAAGCGAGCCGGCAGTCGCGTAGCAAGCCCTTTTTTCAGACGCTTCTCCCCCGCTGTCCGTGCCCAAAAAATCGTTATTTTTCTTATTCACGCCCCTGCCGGAATAATGCCCGTCAATAACGGCCCCGAGCGACTTTCCCTAACGTAAATTTCGGTCTGCCTGCGCCTCTGCGTCATTATCTGTGCCCCGGCATAACCACAGTTCTATGCAACCCATTAATTTATTGGTAGTTTATTTCTATGCTGTTCATCTTTGCGGCTAGCAGAAGGTTTATTGATGTGTATCAGATAACGCTCAGGGTAATTCAGGCACATTCCCCCGCATCATGCCTGCGCCACGCGCCTGACGTCGCCAGGTTATTTCTGCAGTCGCTCAACAGAGGCAATTATGGGAACAATTCTGGAACTCCTCACAGGCGTCGTGGTTATTGTGGGGGTCGCGCGTTATATCATTAAAGGTTATTCCGCCACGGGCGTGCTGTTTGTCGGCGGTATTTTACTGTTAATTATTAGCGCGCTAATGGGTCACGCCATATTACCGGCGAAAGAGACCAGTACCGGCTACGCCGTCAGCGATATTTTTGAATATATAAAAATTCTGCTGATGAGCCGCGGCGGCGATCTCGGCATGATGATTATGATGCTGTGCGGGTTTGCCGCCTATATGACGCACACCGGCGCCAACGATATGGTGGTAAAGCTCGCCTCCCGCCCGCTGCGTTATATTAATTCGCCCTATTTGCTGATGATTGCCGCCTATTTCGTCGCCTGTCTGATGTCACTCGCCGTCTCCTCGGCGACCGGGCTTGGCGTCTTGCTGATGGCAACGCTGTTCCCGGTGATGGTGAATGTCGGCATCAGTCGCGGCGCGGCGGCGGCTATCTGCGCCTCTCCGGCGGCGATTATTCTCTCCCCCACCTCCGGCGATGTGGTGCTGGCCGCGCAGGCCTCTGAAATGCCGCTCATCGATTTCGCGTTTAAAACCACGCTGCCGATCTCCATCGCGGCTATTATCAGCATGGCGATCGCCCACTTCTTCTGGCAGCGCTGGCTCGATAAAAAAGAGCACATCTACCATGAAACGCTGGATGTGAAAGACATCACCACTAACGCGCCCGCTTTTTACGCGATTCTGCCGTTCAGCCCCATTATTGGCGTGCTGATTTTCGACGGCAAATGGGGCCCGCAGTTGCATATCATTACGATTCTGGTCATCTGCATGGTGCTGACCGCCGTTATTGAGTTTATCCGCAGCTTTGACAGCAAAACGGTTTTTGCCGGACTGGAAGTGGCGTACCGCGGCATGGCGGACGCCTTCGCAGGCGTGGTCATTCTGCTGGTGGCGGCTGGCGTTTTCGCCCAGGGGCTCAGCACTATCGGCTTTATCCAGAGCCTTATCTCCATCGCCACGTCGTTTGGCTCGGCCAGCATTATTCTTATGCTGGTGCTGGTCACGCTCACGATGCTCGCTGCAATGACAACCGGCTCCGGTAACGCGCCGTTTTACGCGTTCGTTGAGATGATCCCGAAACTCGCGCACAGCGCAGGCGTGAACCCGGCTTATCTGACGATCCCGATGCTGCAGGCCTCTAACCTGGGCCGCACCATTTCGCCGGTTTCCGGCGTGGTAGTGGCCGTCGCCGGGATGGCGAAAATCTCTCCGTTTGAAGTCGTCAAGCGCACCTCGGTGCCGGTGCTGGTTGGATTAATCGTCGTTATCGTCGCTACGCAACTGCTGGTGGCGGCATAATCGTCTGCCCTTAAGCGGAATCAGTCTGAAAAGCGCCCTCGCGGCGCTTTTTTTATGGTTAAATGACACACCCTTGTGATTTATCCCGTCGATTTCGGACCCATACTATGGTTAACAGGAAAGTTTTACTCGCTGCGGGCGCACTACTGGCGATGGCTGCGACGACCGCAGCCGCGCAGCCGCTGGAAGCGAAGCAGTATGGCGATTTCGATCGCTACGTGCTGGCGCTCTCATGGCAGACCGGCTTTTGCCAGAGTATGCACGAGCGGCAACGCGATGAGCCCGCCGAATGCGCCCTGCAAAAAGAAGAAGACGATAAACGCAACTACCTGACTGTGCATGGCCTGTGGCCCGGCCTGCCGAAATCTGTCGCCTTACGCGGCGTCGATGAGAAACGCTGGATGCGCTACGGCTGCGCCACGCGCCCCATTCCGAATATGCCGCTCGCCCGCGCCGATAAAAAATGCCAGGCGGCGGAAACCGGTTTGTCGCTGGAAACCGCTGAGAAGCTCAGCGAGACGATGCCGGGCGCTGGCGGCGATTCCTGCCTTGAGCGTTATGAATACGCCAAACACGGCGTCTGCTTCGGCTTCGATCCGGACGCCTATTTCGGCACCATGGTGCGCATGAATAATGAAGTGAAACAGAGCCCGATTGGCGCGTTCCTTGCCGCCAACTACGGAAAAGCGGTCAGCCGCCAGGCGTTTGATACCGCCGTCGCTAAAGCGTTTGGCCGCCAGAGCGTACGGGCGGTGAAACTCACTTGCAACGGCAATCCGGCTTACCTTACCGAGATGCAGATCTCGCTGAATGCCGCGAAGATCAACGCGCCGCTCACCGCCGACTCGTTTGCCCCACAGCCGCATCCGGGTAACTGCAGTAAAAACTTTATTCTCGATAACGTCGGGTATTAATCCTGTTACGCGAGCGCGATTATTCGTTGCGCTCGCGCCACTGCCTGACCATCTCTGCCGTCACTTCACGTTTATAGCAGACAGGTGAGTAGCCCCCCGCCCGGCTCCAGGCGCTGCGCCCGCCGCAGGCACGGCCATTACGCATGGCGTTATAAGGGCACGGACAGTTGCCGGGATAGGCGTCAATGGATTCCTGAATCACCTGCTCTTTGACATCATCATCGCTGCGCGCCGCTGCCGCTGGCGCCGCATACCACACCGCCAGCAACGCCAGAACGGCCAGACTTGTTTTACGAATCATAGATTGCGTCCATGTAAAAAAATCGCGCCATTGTGGCGCGATCTGTCTCGCAAAAAAGACTGTTACGTCACACCCTGAGACGCTTTACGCCAGTTTATAAACCCGTGTCTCCCAGGCGCGTAACCGGTGCGGCTCCTGCGTATCGTCCAGATTCGCCAGCACGCAGAACGCGCCCTCAAGCGACAGCGCTCCTGCATCCCACTCCGCAGCTTTGCCGGAGAAGTTACACAACACCACAAGCGTTTCATCGCCGAGTACGCGGCGGTAGGCATAAATCTGCTCGTGATCGTCAAGCACCGTCTCGTAGCGCCCGTAAATCAGCGCCGGCTCGCGCTTTCGCAGGTGGATCATCTGCCGATAAAAGTTCAGCACCGAATGCGGGTCATGCTGCTGGCTTTCAACGTTGATCATCTCGTAGTTCGGGTTCACCTTCAGCCACGGCTCATGGGTGCTGAAGCCCGCATACGGCGACGCGTTCCACTGCATCGGCGTGCGGGAGTTATCGCGACCGGTACGCGTCAGGAAGGCGACAATCTCCTCCTCGCTCATCCCCTGATCCCGGAGGTCGCGCGCTTTGTTATGGGCCGAGACATCGTCAAAATCGTCAAGGCCCGCAAAGCGCGTGTTGGTCATGCCGATCTCCTGGCCCTGGTAGATAAACGGTGTGCCCTGCATCAGAAAATACATCGCCGCGATGCAGGTCGCGCTTTCGCGCCAGTGACGCTCGGTATCGCCCCAGCGCGACACCACGCGCGTCACGTCATGGTTTTCCACATACAACGCGTTCCAGCCTTTGCCTTCCAGCGCCTGCTGCCAGGCGGTGAAAATGTCACGCAACACGGCAGGCGTCGGGCGCAGGCCCGCCTGCGGCTCCCAGAGCCGCACATGCTCGAACTGAAACACCATATTGAGCCGCCCGCGGTTTTCGCCCACCCACTCTTCCGCATGGGCGGCGTCCAGCCCGTTCATCTCGCCTACCGTCACGATGTCGTAGTGGTTAAAGACGTTACGGCAGATATCGTCCACATAATCGAGCAGACCGTCGTAATTAAGGTGCGACACCATCGACGGCGCATAGGGCAGTTTTTCCGGGTTGGGTACGTCGCTTAACGTCGGCTCCTTTTTCATATGCGCGATGGCGTCGATACGAAACCCGTCGATGCCTTTATCCAGCCACCAGCGCATCATGTCGTAGACGGCGGCGCGCATCTCGTAGTTTTCCCAGTTAAGATCGGGCTGGCGGCTGCTGAACAGGTGCATGAAATACTGACCGGTGAGATCGTCCCGCTTCCAGGCCGGGCCGCTGAAGATAGATTCCCAGTTATTCGGCTCCGCCCCGTTTTTGCCGTCGCGCCAGATATACCAGTCGCGTTTTGGGTTCTCTTTCGAGGAGCGCGACTCCAGAAACCACGGGTGCTCGTCAGAGGTATGGTTCACCACCAGGTCGAGGATGAGCCGCATGCCGCGCTGATGCACGCCCTCCAGCAGCCGGTCGAAATCGGCCATCGTGCCGAACTCCGCCATTATTCCCTGATAGTCGCTGATGTCGTACCCGTTATCATCGTTAGGCGACGGATACATCGGGCAGATCCAGATAAGATCGATACCCAGATCTTTCAGGTAATCGAGCTTTTCAATAATGCCGTTGAGATCGCCAATACCGTCGCCGTTGCTGTCTTTAAAGCTGCGCGGATAAATCTGGTAGGCCGTCGCCTCTTTCCACCAGCGGCCTTTTACCTGCGTCGATGCTTCACTCATTACCCCTCCTGATGGATTAACAGCGCGAAAGATTCATAAGGTTGCAGTTCCAGACTCACGGCGAGCTGATCGCGCGGCGCATAGTTGCTGATAAGACATTCGCCGTGCCACGCCTGCATCGCTTGCGGAATGGGCAACGTAATGGCGTTGCCAAAGAAGTTGTTAATCACCAGCAGCGTGTCGCCCTCGTAGCGGCGCACCCAGGCGAACACTTCCGGATGCTCGGCAAACAGCATCTGATAATCGCCATACACCAGAATCGGATACTGTTTACGCAGCGCCACCAGTTTTTGGTAGTGCCAGAGGATGGAGTCGGGTTCGGCCAGCGCCTGCGCCACGTTAATCTCGCGGTAGTTAGGGTTAACGCCAAGCCACGGCATACCGGTGGTGAAGCCGCTGTTCGGGCTCTCATCCCACTGCATCGGCGTGCGGGCGTTGTCGCGGCCGTTGGCGTAAATACCGGTCATCATCTCGTCATGCGTCAGGCCGCCTGCGATAAGTTCCCGGTAAAAATTGAGGCTTTCGATATCGCGATACTCTTCAATGGTGGAGTAACGCACATTGGTCATGCCGATCTCTTCGCCCTGATAGATATAGGGCGTGCCGCGCAGGCAGTGGAGCGCGGTGGCGAGCATTTTCGCCGAGACCTCACGAAACTCGCCGTCGTGGCCGAATTTCGACACCGCGCGCGGCAGGTCATGATTACTCCAGAACAGCGAATTCCAGCCGCGATCGGCAAGCGCCGTCTGCCATTTATCGATCACCGCCTTAAAGCGCGGCAGCTCGAACGGCCTGCTGCGCCACTTACCGGCTTTTTCATCCCAGGTCTGTTTGATATGTTCGAACTGAAACACCATCGACAATTCGCGGCGTTCCGGGTCGCTGTAGAGCAGCGCATCTTCCGGCGTGGCGCTCCAGGCTTCGCCCACGGTCAGCGAATCGCGCGGGCCAAACGTGGCGTCATGCATCTGGCGCAACAGCACGTGCAGATGCTTGCCGTTCGCCATGATCTGCCGATCCACCTCTTTGCCGATTAAGTCGATAACGTCCATGCGAAAACCGCCGATGCCCTTATCCAGCCAGCGGTTCATCATCGCGTGGATCTCCTCCTGCACGCGTGGGTTTTCCCAGTTCAGATCCGGCTGGCGCACCGAAAACTGGTGCAGGTAATATTCGCCGCTCGCCTCGTCATACGCCCAGCCGCTGCCGCCAAAATGCGAGCGGTAATCATTCGGCGGGCCGCCGTCCGGCGCCGGTTTGCGCCAGATATAGAAGTCGCGGTACGGGTTATCTTTGCCCTTTTTCGCCTCGATAAACCACGGGTGCTCATCGGAAGTGTGGTTCACCACCAGATCCATCAGGATGTAGATATCGCGCGCTTTCGCTTCCTGGATCAGCTGCTCCATCTCCGCCATCGTGCCGAACTCCGCGGCGATGTCGTCGTAATCGGAGATATCGTAGCCATTGTCGTCCATCGGCGATTTATAGACCGGCGAGAGCCAGATAAGGTTGATGCCAAGCTGTTGCAGATAGTCGAGCTTGCTGATGATCCCCGCTAAATCGCCCACGCCGTCGCCGTTGGCGTCCATAAAGCTGCGCGGATAGATCTGGTAGACCACCGCGTTGTGCCACCACTTCTTGTCGATTGCTTTCATCACGCTCCCTTAGTGCTGGGTTTTCGGGCCGCTGAGCCGCACGAACGCGTTGCCCGCGCTGTCAAAAAGGTAACAGTGTTCCACTGGCAGTTTCAGCCCCAGATGATGCTCCGGCCGGACTTCCAGCCTCTCAGTATGGCGCATGACCAGCGGTTCTGCGCCATAACCGCCGTTAACATAAACCAGGGTTTCATTTCCCATATGCTCTACGAATAACACTTCGCCTTCCACGTCCGCTTTCGCAAGCGTCATGATCTCCACGTGCTCCGGGCGAATGCCGAGCTGCACCTCGTCGCCCTCCTGCCCGGCGGCGGCCTGCACCGGCAGCGTCAGGCGCAGACCGTTTTCCAGCTCCACTTCGCAGGCGTGTTCCATCACGCGCAGCATTTTTCCAGGGATCAGGTTCATCTTCGGCGAGCCGATAAACTGCGCGACAAACACATTGGCCGGGGCATCGTAAAGCGCAAGCGGCGTGCCGACCTGTTCAATCTGGCCCTGATTGAGCACGACGATACGATCCGCGAGCGTCATCGCCTCCACCTGATCGTGAGTGACATAGAGAATGGTGGCGTGAATGCGCTTGTGCAGCGCCGCTATTTCCATGCGCATCTGCACGCGCAGCGAGGCGTCGAGGTTGGAGAGCGGTTCGTCGAAGAGAAACAGGCTCGGCTCGCGCACAATCGCGCGGCCTATCGCCACGCGCTGACGCTGGCCGCCGGAGAGATCTTTCGGGCGGCGATCCAGCAGGTGCTCCAGCTGTAAAATCCGCGCGCTCTCGCGCACCCGCTCGTCTATCTCCTTCACCGACACTTTCGCCATTTCGAGCGCAAACGCCATATTCTGGTAGACCGTCATATGCGGATAAAGCGCATAGGACTGGAACACCATGCCGATGCCGCGCTCGGATGGCGAATCGTCGTTGACCCGCTGGTCATCGATATACATATCGCCGTCGGTTATCTCCTCAAGCCCCGCCACCAGGCGCAGCAGCGTCGATTTGCCGCAGCCGGAGGGGCCGACCACCACCACAAATTCACCGCTGTTGATCTGTAAATCGAGCGGCTTAATCACTTCGGCATGCGTGCCGTAGCGTTTTTGTACTTTTTCTAAACGAAGTTGCGCCATGATTTACCCCTTAATCGCCCCGCTGGTCAAACCGCTGACGATGCGTTTCTGGAAGATAAGCACCAGAACAATAATGGGCAGCGTCACCACCACCGACGCGGCCATAATGCTGCCCCAGGGCAGCTCGTAGCTCGACGCGCCGCTGAACATACTGATAGCGACCGGCACGGTGCGCTTGTCGCTCGAGATAATAAACGTCAGCGCGAACATGAATTCATTCCAGGCGCCGATAAACGCCAGCAGCCCGGTCGTCACCAGCGCAGGCGCCAGCACCGGCGCAAACACGCGGCGAATAATGGTGCCGGTTTTCGCGCCATCGACGATTGCCGCCTCTTCCAGCTCTACCGGAATCGACTTCATAAATGTCGTCAGCACCCAGACGGTAAACGGCAGCGAAAACGTGGTATAGGAGATAACCAGCGCGCCGAGCGAGTCGTAAAGCCCGAGAAAGCGCACCAGCTCAAACATGCCCGTCAGCACCGCCACCTGCGGGAACATCGAGACGCAGAGAATGGTAAAGAGCAGTACGCGACGCCCGCGAAACGGCACGCGCGCCAGCGCAAAAGCCGCCGTCACCGACACAAGCAAACAGAGCCCCACCGTCACCACTGCCACCAGCACCGAGTTCAGCAGACTGCGGGCGATGCCGTTATCCACCAGCGCGACCACATAGTTATCCCAGTGCCAGCTATTCGGGAAATAGGCGGGCGTAAACAGCTCCTGGCCTGCGCGCAGGGAGCTGATGATGGCGTAATAAAAGGGAAAGACGCAGAACAGACAGGCCATCAGCGCGCCGATAAAAATCACCGCCTTATGCCCTGCCCTGCGCTGCCAGCGTGTGATTTTCATCAGTTCTTCTCCTTGTCGTTCAGGCGCGCGACGCGGATAAAGCAGGCTGCGATGCCCGCCACCATCATGAAGACCAGCACCGAGGCCGCGGAACCCATGCCCATATCCTGATAGGAGACGATCTGCTCGCGGGCGTAGCCGGAAATCGACATCGTCGCCTCACTGTTGGAGGTCAGCACGTAGATGAGATCGAAAATACGCATCGAATCCATCACGCGGAAAATCAGCGCCACCACCAGCGCGGGCATAATCAGCGGCAGTGTGATGCGCTTAAAGCGCTGCCAGGGGCTGGCGCCGTCCACTTTCGCCGCCTCATAGAGATCCGCCGGAATCAGCTGTAGCGCCGCCAGCAGCATCAGCGCCATAAAGGGCGTGGTTTTCCAGACGTCGGCTATCACCACCGCCCACATGGAAAGCGACGGCTCGGCAATCCAGGCGAGATGCGACGGCAGGCCGATTTTGCCGAGCAAATCGTTAACCACGCCGTACTGATCGTGGAACATCCAGCCCCACATTTTGGCGCTGACAATCGTCGGGATTGCCCACGGAATAAGAATGGCGGTGCGTACCAGCCCCTGCCCGCGGAATTTTTCGTTCATTAGCAGCGCCAGCAGCATGCCGAGCAGCAGCTCAAGCGTCACCGAAGTGAACGTGAACCACAGCGTGTTGCCCACCGCCTGCCACCAGAGCGGGTCGCTCAGCACGCCGATGCTCACGCCATCCTTGCGCGCAAAGTAGTTCGCCACGCCCACCATCTGGTAATCCTGAGGCGCGTCGAGCATGGCGTTGGTGAAGCTAAACCAGATGGTGCGAACCAGCGGCCAGCCCGCCGCCAGCGCCAGCAGGAGCAGCGAGGGCAAAACCAGCCCCCACGCCACGCGCCGACGGCGCTGGTGCCAGGAGGCGTTGTGCCGCCGGGGGACCGGCGGCGACGTAAGGCTATCGGATTTCATAGGCGCTCCGTTGAGCATGTTGACGGACACGATGATGCTGCACCTCACCCCGGCCTTTTCGCGCAGGCGCGAGGAGTTTGAACGGCGGGTGCGCTTTGCTTACCCGCCCTACAAAAACCAGTTGCGCGTTGTTTGGCGGGTAAGCGAAGCGCACCCGCCAAACAACACCGATTCCACAGCGGTAAGCCACGCGCCCCCGCCAGCCACCACCTCATCCAGGGCTTATCGCCAGCCGGTACCCTTCGCGCGCGTCAGACGCTTTTGCAAATCCGCCGTCGCTTTTTTGCCATCGTCTTTGCCGTTCAGCACGCTAAACGTCACGTTGAAAATAGCGTTCGACACGCGCGGATACTGCGCTTTGGTCACCGTCGCCGGGCGCGGCACGGCCTGGGCGAAAATATCGCGGAACTGGGTCAGCTCCGGCGCAATCGCCAGCACTTCTTTGTTCTCATACAACGCAACGCGGGTCGGCGCATGGCCAAGGATCTTCAGACGCGTCGTCTGCGAATCGTCATCGCTTAAGATTTTCAGCAGCGCGATGGCGGCTTCGGGGTTTTTGGTATTGGCGTTAATCGACCACTGCCAGCCGCCGAGCGTCGTCGCCTGGCGTCCCTCCGGCCCGGCGGGGAGCTGCATCACGCCCACTTTGCCTTTAAGCGGGCTGTCATCGGCCTGCGACAGCTGCCAGACATACGGCCAGTTGCGCATAAACAGCGCGTCGCCGTTCTGAAACACGGTGCGCGACTCTTCTTCTTTGTAACCCAGCACGCCCTTCGGTGTGATTTTGCCCATCCAGCCGCGCGCCATATCCAGCGCCTGCGCCGCTTTCGGATTATTAATGGTCACGTTCCCTTTTTCATCGACAAACGTGCCGCCGCCGTATGAATCGATCCACTCCAGCGCGTTACAGGTCAGCCCCTCGTACGATTTGCCCTGGAAGATATACCCCCAGAAATTTTTATGCCCCGCCTTGCGCTCCTCCGCCTGGATTTTCGTGGCGATGCGCGTCATCTCGTCCCACGTTTTCGGCGGCTGCTCTTTGTATTTTTCCAGTAAATCTTTGCGATAAAACAGCACGCCGGTATCGATATACGACGGCACCGCTTTCAGTCGTCCATTGACGGTGTTGTTCTTCCAGGGGCCGGGGAAAAAGTCTTTTTCCATGCCGCCCATCGCGTCGGTGAGATCGAGCGTCTGCTTATCCAGCAGGCCTATCCAGATGGTGTCGGACTGAAACACGTCCACCGCTTTTTCATCTTTGGCGGCGAAGAGTTGTTGCAGCAGCGCCAGCTTTTCATCAGAGGCCGCCGGGAACTCAATAAACTCCAGCTGATTGCCGGTCTGCTTCTCGAAGCGCTCTTTGATGTACTGGCAGTACTGTTTGCCGCCGGGCGAAACGGGGCATTCCATGCGCAGGGTATCGGCAAACGCCAAAGGGCTGGTGCCTGCCAGCGCCACGGTCAGAAAAGTGAAGGTGAGCTTTTTCATGATGTCCTCTTATGCACTGAACAGGGTGCGGAGGCGTTGCGCCGCCGCCTACAGCGCGATGTACGGCAAATCATCACGATCCTAAGCTAGTTAACGTTATTGAATTGCGGCAACTTCGTGGCGACTTCACGACAAAAAAGCTCGATATAGCCAACAAATCTGGCGATTTGGTGAAAAAAACGCTCCGGAAAATTTGACAGATGCGCGAGGCGGGATATGCGCAGACGAAAGCAAAAGCGCCGCTGGCGCAGGAGTTTGACGGTGATCTCAAAATGTTAATAAATATGACAGACCCTGTTTACAAGCCGCCACATGTTATCGGTATCATGTTACCGGTATCAGTGAGAAAACCGCCGACCAGGCTACGGTTTCACTGTACCCATGTTGAGGATAATAACGATGACAGAAACCACTTATGCTTATGGCGCCGGTACGCTGCTGGGCATTGCCGCCGGGGCCGTCGTACTGCTGCTGATACTAATCATGCGCTTTAAAGTGCATGCTTTTCTTGCTCTTACCCTGGTCAGTATCGTTGTGGCGCTGTTGACCAAAGTGCCGTTTGATAAAGTCGTGCCCACGCTGCTGACGGGCTTTGGCAGTACGCTTGCGGGCGTCGCGCTGCTGGTGGGGATCGGCGCGATGATAGGCCGTCTGCTGGAAGTCTCCGGCGGCGCGAAAGTGCTGGCCGATACGTTGATTAACAAATTTGGCGAACACCGCGCGCCGTTCGCGCTCGGCGTCGCCTCGCTGCTGTTTGGCTTCCCGATCTTCTTTGACGCAGGTCTGGTCGTCATGCTGCCGATTATCTTCAGCGTGGCGAAACGCTTTGGCGGTTCGACGCTGAAATACGCCTTCCCGGCGGCGGGCGCGTTTGCGGCCATGCATGCGCTGGTGCCGCCGCATCCGGGCCCGGTTGCCGCCAGTGAACTGCTGGGCGCCAATATCGGCCTGCTGGTGATCATCGGTCTGATTATCGCTATCCCCACCTGGTATTTCGGTGGTTATCTGTATGGCCAGTACGCCGGTAAAAATTCGATATCAAGCTCCCCTCTTCCTTCCTTGGCGAAGTGGAAACCGATCCGACGCATCGTCCGCCGTCCTTCGGCATGGTGTTAACGATCCTGCTGCTGCCGCTGATGCTCATTTTCCTCGATACCGGCCTGAATACCGCTAAAGTGCTGGGCTGGGTCAGCGCCGACAACAGCGTGGTGAACTTCCTGCGTATGCTCGGCAAAACCCCGGTCGCGCTGCTGATCACCGTCTTATTCGCGCTGATGGTCTTCAGCCGCAATCACACCCGCCAGCATCTGGAGAAAATCTGCGACGGCGCGCTTGGCCCTATCTGCGGCATTATTCTGGTGACCGGCGCAGGCGGGATGTTCGGCGGCGTGCTGCGCGCCAGCGGCATTGGCGACGCGCTGGCGGGCGTACTTTCCGACACCGGTATGCCGGTCATTCTCGCGGCATTTGTTATCTCTACGGCGCTGCGCGTGGCGCAGGGTTCAGCGACGGTCGCACTGACGACCACCGCCGCGCTGGTGGCGCCGATGGTGCAGGCGACGCCGGGCTTAAGCCAGTTTGACCTCTGCTTTATCGTTATCGCCATCGCGGGCGGCGCGACGGTGCTCTCACACGTCAACGACTCCGGCTTCTGGCTGGTGGGCCGTTTCCTTGAGATGGATGAGAAAACCACGCTGAAAACCTGGACCGTGATGGAAACCTTGCTGGGCTCCATCGCTTTCCTGCTGGCGGCGGTGGGCAGCATCCTGCTTTAAGCCCCGTTTCGTGAGCTGGCTCACTTCAAACGGCGCGCAAGGCTGAGTATCATCCCCTGACGCGGACCCTCATCGTTTTGACGGTGAGGGTTTTTCTTTGGACGCTTGTTAGCGGCGAAACGCCGCCTGTTTCAACGACATGGAGTAAGAAATGTCCCGACCTGCCCTTATCATCAACGAACTCGATGCCGAACGTCTCGATAGCCTGCTGGAGCAGCCTGCGTTCGCGCGTCTGCCGGTGGCTGACGCGCTGAACGATGAACTGGATCGCGCCCGGATGGTTAGCCCGCAGGCGATGCCGGAAGATGTGGTGACGATGAACAGCCGGGTGAAATTCCGCGATCTGGCAAGCGGCGAAACCTACGAGCGCCTGCTGGTCTACCCGCAAAACGCGGGCAATAGCCCGGAAGCGCTGTCAGTCATGGCGCCGGTGGGCGCGGCGCTGCTGGGGCTGCGCGTGGGCGATGCCATCCGCTGGCCGCTGCCGGACGGCAGCGAAACGCATATCGAAGTGCTTGAGTTGCTCTACCAGCCGGAAGCGGCGGGCGAATATCGCCGTTAATGGTCGCTTAGCGGCAAAAAAATAAGAGGATGCCAGGGCATCCTCTTTCTGTTTTACGGCGCGATACCTTATGGCTGTAGCGGCGCGTTCATCAACGCGGTGACCTTATCGCGCGCGGCCTCCGGCGTCGCGGCGCCCGGCACCAGAATTACCTTACGGCACTCCTCTTCGCGCTTCTCGAAAATCTTGTAGCCCCGCGCGGCATCTTCCAGCGGCAGATAGTGCGTGACTATCTCTTCCGGCGTCAGCAGCCCCTGCTCGATAAGCGGCAGCAGCTCTGGCAGGAACGCATGCACGTGCGTCTGGCCCATCTTAAAGCTGATGCCTTTATCGAACGCATCGCCAAACAGGAAGCCGTGGATAAAGCCCGCATAGACGCCCGGCACGCTCACCACGCCGCCACGACGCACCGCCGCGATGCACTGGCGCAGCGCTTTGCCGCTACTGCCTTCGATTTTGAGATTCGACAGCACGGTTTCCGTCAGGCTGCCTTTGGCCTCAAAACCGACCGCATCGATAACGGCGTCCACGCCGCGGTTACCCGGCGTGTTTTCAATAATAAACGCCGCCGGATCGTCATTTTCATCGAAGTTAATCGGGATAACGCCGTAACGCTCTTTAGCGAAGGCGAGACGATAATCGTTGTGGTCGACCATAAAGATCTGTTCTGCGCCCATCAGCCGCGCGCAGGCGGCGCTGAGCAGCCCCACCGGGCCCGCGCCGTAAATCGCTACCTGGGAGCCTTTCTGCACCTGACCATTTTTCACGGCCTGCCAGGCCGTCGGCAGGATATCGGAGAGAAACAGCGCTTTATCATCAGAGAGTAGCGGCGGCACTTTAAACGGCCCGACGTTGCCCTTCGGCACGCGCACATACTCCGCCTGCCCGCCCGGAATGCCGCCATAGAGATGACTGTAGCCAAACAGCGCCGCAGGGGCCGGGATCTGCTTTTTATTCAGCGCCGCGCCGGTGCCTTTGTTGGTGGTTTCACAGGCGGAATATTGCTGTAACTTGCAGAAGAAACAGTCGCCACAGGCGATAACGAATGGGATCACGACGCGATCGCCCTTGCGGATATCCTTCACCGCGCTGCCGGTTTCCACCACTTCCCCCATAAATTCGTGGCCGAAAATATCACCGTGATGAACCTGCGGAATTTTGCCGCGATAGAGGTGCAAATCGGAGCCGCAAATCGCGGTCGCCGTCACGCGCAGAATAATATCGTCCTGCGCCTCGATAATCGGGTCCGGGACATTTTCGACCTTAACGTTATGCGGTCCGTGGTAGGTTAACGCCTTCATTACGACCTCCTGGCAGACAGTAAAAAGAGACAGGTTCCAGTGCGAAAGTTCATCTGGTCTACACCAAGGGTAGACCGGATGGGCCGCAAGCCGTGGGATCGGCCGCCAGCGCGGCGGCTTTGAGAGTTTTCCTGGCGAAAGGCGCTGCGTAAAAAAACATAAATTTGTCGGGCCAGCAGAAGTATCCATGACAAAAACAGGGTTTAATAAAGGCGTCGATAACCGCTAAAGGAGGAGTGACGATGTACAACACTATTCTGATGCCTGTAGACGTGTTCGAAATGGAACTGAGCGACAAGGCGATTCGCCACGCGGAGTTTCTGGCGCAGCAGGAGGGAATTATTCATCTGCTGCATGTGCTGCCGGGCTCGGCGAATCTGAGCCTGCACCGCTTCGCCGCCGATATCCGCCGTTTCGAAGAGCATTTAGAGGCCGAGGCGAATCAGCGCCTGCAAACTCTGAAGCAGCATTTTACCCTGCCGGAAACGCGCCTGCGCACGCATGTCCGCTTCGGCAGCGTGCGTGATGAAGTTAACGCGATGGCGCAAGAGTTACACGCCGACGTAGTGGTCATCGGCTCGCGCGATCCGTCCATCAGCACGCACCTGTTGGGCTCGAACGCGTCAAGCGTGGTGCGCCACGCCCATGTGCCGGTGTTTGTGGTGCGTTAAGTTTCGGGCATTTTTGGTGGGTGCGCTGCGCTTACCCGCTTTAGTTTAACGTCGCAGATACCTGTAGGGCGGGTAAGCGCCAGCGCACCCGCCAGTTCACACTAAACATTCGCCAATAAAAAAGCCGCCCCTGGGGGCGGCTTTTACGCAGGTGTCTTACTTTCTTGTTATGCGGTTTTGGTGCGAATCAGATAATCAAACGCGCTCAGGGAGGCTTTCGCGCCTTCGCCGGTGGCGATAATAATCTGTTTGTACGGCACGGTGGTGCAGTCGCCTGCGGCGAACACGCCCTTCACGCTGGTCTCGCATTTGGCGTCGATGATGATTTCGCCCATGCGGTTACGCTCGATAGCGCCTTCAAGCCAGGTCGTGTTCGGCAGCAGACCAATCTGAACAAAGATCCCCGCCACTTCCAGATGCTTCACAGCGCCCGTCACGCGATCCTGATAATCAAGGCCGGTCAGCTTCGTGCCGTCGCCTTTCACTTCGGTGGTCATCGCGCTCAGGATGATGTCGACGTTTTTCAGGCTGCGCAGTTTGTCCTGCAATACCTGGTCGGCTTTCATCTCCGGCGCGAATTCCAGCAGCGTCACGTGCTCAACGATCCCCGCGAGGTCGATGGCCGCTTCCACGCCGGAGTTACCGCCGCCTATCACCGCAACGCGTTTGCCTTTAAACAGCGGGCCGTCACAGTGCGGGCAGTAGGTCACGCCTTTGGTGCGATACTGATCTTCACCGGGCACGCCCATGTTGCGCCATTTCGCGCCGGTCGCCACGATCACGCTGCGCGCTTTCAGCACCGCGCCGGACGCCGTTTCAATCTGGTGCAGGCCGCCTTCGCTTGCCGCCGGGATAAGCTTCGTCGCGCTCTGGGTGTCGATAACGTCAACGTCGTAATCATCCACGTGGGATTTCAGCGCGCCCGCCAGTTTCTGGCCTTCGGTTTTCGGCACAGAGATGTAGTTTTCAATATCAACGGTGTCCAGCACCTGGCCGCCGAAACGCTCGCCCATCAGGCCGGTACGGATGCCTTTACGGGCGGAGTAAATCGCCGCCGCCGCGCCCGCCGGGCCGGAGCCGACAATCAGCACGTCGTAAGCGTCGCGCTGATTCAGCTCTTCCGCCGCGCGTTTTTCAGCGCCGGTGTCCACTTTCGCGACGATTTCCGCAAGCGTCATACGACCCGAGCCAAATTCCACGCCGTTCATGAACACGGCCGGCACGCCCATGATGTTGCGATCGGTGATTTCATTCTGGAACACCGCCCCATCAATTGCCGTATGTTTAATACGCGGGTTCAACACCGCCATCAGGTTCAGCGCCTGCACCACGTCCGGGCAGTTGTGGCAGGAGAGCGAATAGTAAGTCTCAAACTCAAAATCGCCGTCCAGATCGCGGATCTGCTCCAGCAGCGCCTGCGCTTCTTTCGACGGATGACCGCCGGTCCACAGCAGCGCCAGCACCAGCGACGTAAATTCGTGGCCCAGCGGAGAGCCCGCAAAGCGCGGCCCCTGGTCAGAACCCGGGTTGGTAATCAAAAATGAAGGTTTGCGCGCCGCCAGCGTGTTGTCTTCACGGAAAGAGACTTTGTCAGACAGCTCGGCGATTTCCAGCAGCAACTCTTTGATCTCTGCCGATTTCGCGCTGTCATCCAGCGTGGCCACTAACTCAACAGGTTTTGTCAGACGCTCAAGATAGGCCTTGAGCTGGGTTTTCATGTTTGTGTCGAGCATAATTTTCTCCTGAGCTTACGCTTCCTCATTTAAGCCGCCTCAGTGCAGGCATCGCCGCGATGCAACTTAAATGAGAGCGCGTAAAAACGTTTTCAAAAAAACGGGTGCAAGACTGCACCCGTAATAATGCCTGTATTTTTCAAAGGATTTTTGTTGCAGAGCAAGGCGGCGAACTCTTCAGTCCCCGGGAGCTTACAAAAGTAAGTGACCGGGGCGCGAGAGGGATGCCAACGCCGCTATGCAGCAAAAGCCGAAGAAAAATTAGATTTTGCCAACCAGGTCCAGAGACGGAGCTAAAGTCGCATCGCCTTCTTTCCATTTAGCCGGGCACACTTCGCCTGGGTGAGACGCAACATACTGAGCCGCTTTGATTTTACGCAGCAGGTCAGACGCGTCGCGGCCGATGCCTTCAGCAGTAATTTCGATCGCCTGGATAACGCCCTGCGGGTCAACGATGAAAGTACCGCGGTCAGCCAGACCTTCGTCTTCACGCATGATTTCGAAGTTACGGGTCAGGGCGCCAGTCGGGTCGCCGATCATCGCGTATTTGATTTTTGCGATGGTTTCAGAGCTGCTGTGCCACGCTTTGTGGGTGAAGTGGGTGTCGGTAGAAACAGAGTAAACGTCTACGCCCAGCTTCTGCAGTTCTTCGTGATGGTCAGCCACGTCGCCCAGTTCGGTCGGGCATACGAAGGTAAAGTCAGCAGGATAGAAGAAGAATACGCTCCAGCGGCCTTCAGTGTTTTTCTCGGTAACTTCGATGAACTCACCGTTTTTGAACGCCATGTTTTTGAAAGGTTTGATTTTGGTGTTAATCAAGGACATCTATACTTCCTCCGTGTTTTCGATGGGATGTAAGGTATCGAATTTTCGCTACCCGGGCCAATGCGTTTGCATTATCAAATCGATAAGCAATAGCTAACAACCGATCCGGGCCAACCTTGTGAACATTTATCGCCATCGGGCGAAAAATAAAAAAGCCACCTGAGCGGCGGCCTGAGCGCTGAGAGACCCGCGGGCCACAGCAGAGCCAGCGTACTGGCAAAAGCGTTGCGCGCGGTGTTTTGCGGCGCATACGTTCCTTCGATTAGAACACTCCCCTGCCCAAAGGGCAACGCACGCAAAGATTATTCCTGCCTATGGCTGTGATAGGGAGCGCTTAACAAAAAGCGCCGTCCGCCGGTTGTGTGAAGGCGGGTCAGTTTTTCAGATTACGCCCCGGCGCGCCTGCGCAAAAAATATCGTTCTTATCTATTCTTTACTAAGAACCGATAACACATAAAAATCCCTTTTCGTCTCGTTGCGAGGCTGTCATGGCAAATTTGCAGGATTTGAAAAAGTTCGACCTCAATCTTCTGGTAATCTTCGAATGTATCTATTTATATCGCAGCGTCAGCAAGGCCGCGGAAGCGCTGTTTCTGACGCCGTCGGCGATAAGCCAGTCGCTACAGCGTCTGCGCAACCAGCTTAACGATCCGCTGTTTGTGCGCTCCGGCAAAGGCATTACGCCCACCACCGTCGGCACCAATCTGCATCACTATCTGGAAGACAATCTCAATCAGCTCGAACAGACCATCAACATGATGCAGGGCGCGCCGCTGCGTAAAAACTTCGTCCTTTATTGCCCGCCTGCGCTCGCGGCTGACCATTTACCGGGTCTGGTCAGCGCGTTTCGCGAGCATTACGATTTTGAGCTGGAGCATTACGACACCTCGCTTGCCAGCGAAACGGCGGAAGATCTGCTGGCTTATCGCAAAGCGGATCTGATCATCGGCATGGCGCCGGTGACCAGCCATTCGGTGATTTGCAAACACTGTTTTAGTGAAGAGACGGTGCTGGTGTGCAGCGAAAACCACCCGCGGCTGGGCGATCACGCTGACGACGCGGCGCTGGCGCAAGAGAAGTTCACGCTGTTTAACGGCACGGCGGAAGGGCAGAAACATTACCATGTGAAATCGGGTGAGCTTATCGGCGAGCGGCAAATCGCGTTTACCAGCAACTCGCTGTCATCGATCATGGCGATAATTGGCAGCACCGATTTTATCGGCATCCTGCCAGCTCCTGCGCTGCGCCGTTACCGCCAGGTGTTCGGACTGCGGCCGGTGAAGCTTAACTTCAGCCTGCCGCACTATGATTACTACCTTATCTATAACCGCGCATCGTTAACCAACGCGTCGTTCGTCAGCTTCGTGTCGCTCATCGAGCAGCACTTCCTGCGCGACGTGCCGGCGGCGCAGAGCCGCAGCGCGGCCTCGCCCGATCAACCTACGTTATAACCGCGCCAGACGCTCAGCGGCGGCCAGCAGCGTCGCCTCCTGTTTGGCGAAGCATAAACGGATGAGCTTATGCGGGAACGGCGCGTCGCAGAATACCGACAGCGGAATGGCGGCGACGCCCGCCTCCGTGGTCAGCCACTCGCAAAAGCTCACGTCGTCCTGCGAAGAGATAGCGCTGTAATCCGCCAGCAGAAAATAGGTGCCCTCGCAGGGCAAAATGTTAAATCGGCTATCGCCGAGCGCCTGAATGAAACGGTCGCGGCGCGCGCGGTAAAAATCGGGCAACTCAAGATAGTGCGCAGGCTCAGCGCGCAGCATATCCGCCAGCGCCAGCTGCGCCGGGGTATTGACCGAAAAGGTCAGATACTGATGTACCTTGCGAAGCTCGGCGCTGAGCGCGGCGGGCGCCACGCAGTAGCCTACTTTCCAGCCGGTCATGTGATACGTCTTGCCGAATGACGACACCGCAATCGCCCGCTCGCGCAGTTGCGGATGCGCCAGCACGCTGGCGTGCCCCTCGTCGGCAAAACAGATGTGCTCATAGACTTCATCGCTCAACACATAGATCTCACGCTCCGCGATAGCCGCCCAGAGCGCGGCGAAATCCGCGTTGCGCCAGACGGTAGCGGACGGATTATGCGGTGTGTTGAGGATAACCAGCCGGGTGTGGTCCGACAGCAGCGCGGCGAATGGCGCCCAGTCCACGCGAAAATGCGGCGGCGTCAGCGCGATGCGCTTTAACACACCGCCGGAAAGCGCCACGGCGGGCGCGTAGCTGTCGTAGCTCGGATCGAAGCAAATAACTTCATCGCCAGGGCGCACCAGCGCGGTAATGGCCGCGTAGAGCGCCTCAGTGGCGCCCGCCGTGACGGTGACATCGCTGTTGGCATCCGGGCGATGGCCGTAGAGCGCCTCGGTTTTATCGGCAATCGCTTCACGCAGCGCCTGCACGCCCGTCATCGGCGCGTACTGGTTCGCGCCCGCCGCGACATGATGCGCCAGCCGCTCCTGTAAATAGCGCGGGCCGTCGAAATCCGGAAACCCTTGCGACAGGTTAATCGCCTGGTGCTGCTGCGCCAGCGCGCTCATGCGGGTAAAGATGGTCGTGCCCAGCGCGGGCAGTTTGCTTTCTGGCGTTAACGGGATGTGGCTCATGGCGGCTGATCCTTTCGCTCGGTGTCGTGTTGTTTTGGTGTTATCTGTCTGTTGCCGACACTATAACACGATGCTACTCTCTGGCAATCAAGACGCTTAGACGTCTAAACGCTAACGATATGCCTGCGGGGACGCGATGAGTAAAGAGAGCCAACTTGAGCAACTGGTGGCCGCCTGTCACTGGATTGGCGCGAAGGGCTGGGCGCCCGCCACCGGCGGCAATATGTCGCTGCGCGAAGATGCGCGCTGGTGCTGGCTGAGCGAATCGGGCAAGGATAAAGGCAGCCTGACGCCGGACGATTTTTTGCAGGTGGAGATTGCCACTAACCTCGCGCCGTCCGGCCGCAAACCCTCCGCCGAAACCGGCCTGCATACCCTGATTTATCGCCTGTTCCCGGAGGCGAACTGCGTGCTGCATGTGCATACCGTTAACGCAACGGTGCTGTCGCGCGTGGAGAAAAGCGACGCGCTTCGCCTGAGCGGCTACGAGATGCAGAAATCGCTCGCAGGAGAAATTACGCATCTTGATGATGTGCCTGTTGCCATTTTCGATAACGATCAGGATATTGGTGCTCTGGCGGAGCGCATTGAGCGCCACCACCGCCAGTTCCCGCTGCGCTACGGGTTTCTGCTGCGCGGCCACGGGCTGACCTGCTGGGGAAGCGATGTCGCTGTCGCGCGTCGCCATCTGGAGGGGCTCGAATTTCTGTTTGAATGTGAAATGCAGCGACGCCTGCTGGAGAGAGCATGATCCGCGCCATCGTTACCGATATTGAAGGCACCACGACCGATTTTCGTTTCGTGCATAACGTCCTTTTCCCCTATGCGCGCGAGCGTCTGGAGCGATTTATCCGCTCGGGCGAGCTGCGCGAACCGGTGAATCTGCTGCTTAACGAACTGCGGGGCGAGATCCACTCGCCTGCGGCGTCAGTGGATCAACTGATAGAAACGCTCTTCAAATTTATGGATGAAGATCGTAAATCGCCCGCGCTGAAATCCATTCAGGGGTATATCTGGCGCGAAGGCTACGCGAACGGCGATTTCACCGGTCATCTTTACCCGGATGTCGTGCCCGCGTTTCGCCGCTGGAGCGATCAGGATATCGATATTTATATCTACTCCTCCGGCTCCATCCCGGCGCAGAAGCTCCTCTTTAGCCACAGCGATGAAGGCGACGTCACGGGGCTTCTGAGCGGCTTTTTCGATACCCATGTCGGCGCCAAACGTCAGGTATCGTCATACCGCAATATCGCGATGAAAACCGGCGTGCCGGTGCATCAGATGCTGTTTCTCTCGGATATCCGCGAAGAGCTGGACGCCGCGCGAGAAGCGGGCTGGAAAACCATCCAGCTTATCCGCGGCGAGCCTGATACGCAAAGCACCCATCGTCAGGTATACAGTTTCGATGACATTCACCCGGAGCAGATCCCGACATGAGCGCACTGACGATTTTTGCCGATAAAAATGCCAGCGAGCCGCTGTGGCAGAGTACCGATGCCGACGCTATTCGCCAACAGCTTAACGCGCAGGGCGTGCGTTTCGAACGCTGGCAGGCCGACCGCGATCTGGGCGATAACCCGACGCCGGAGGTGGTGCTGACCGCCTATCAGCACGCGATTGACCAACTGGTGGCGGAAAAAGGCTACCAGAGCTGGGATGTGATCAGCATGCGCGCCGATAATCCGCAGAAAGAGGCGCTGCGCAGCAAGTTTCTGAACGAGCATACCCACGGCGAGGACGAAGTGCGATTTTTCGTGGAAGGCGCCGGGCTGTTCTGTCTGCATATTGGCGACAAGGTGTATCAGGTGTTGTGCGAGAAGAACGATTTGATCTCGGTGCCCGCCGGGACGCCGCACTGGTTTGATATGGGCTCGCAGCCGCATTTCACGGCGATCCGCATTTTCGATAACCCGGAAGGCTGGATTGCGAATTTCACCGGCAGCCCGATAGCCGAAGCGTACCCGCGCCTGGCGTAGGTGGCGGGTGAGGTAACGTGGCGGGTGCGCTTACGCTTACCCGCCCTACATAAATCCAGATACTCGGTGTGCGTAGGGTGGGTAAGCGAAGCGCGCCCACCGTTAATCCAGGCACCCACCGTCATACTCACCCCATAACGCCAAAACTACCCGAGAATATCCCGCAACACCGGGCCAATCACCTCGAACGCCTGCGGAGAGATAATCTCCACGTGCGCGCAATCCACATTATGCACCTCAAGACTCCGCGTCCAGGGCGCCCAGGCGTTAAACGGATCCAGGCCCGGCGTCACGGTGCGTTCGGCGACAAACAGCGTCGCGTTGCCCTCGAAGCGCGCGCTGCGCGCGGTAGACAACAACCGCACCGCGTCAGCGTAATTGCCTTCAATCGTTTCAAACAGCCTTTGCGACCCCTGCCCCTGCTGCGCGCTCACAAACGCCGCCCGCTCGCGCTCAATCTCCGCCAGCACGGCCGGGTCGGGCTCGCGCCCGCCTTTCTCCTGCCAGTTCTGCGTTTCCGGCGGCCAGGTGTCGAGCAACCCGAGGAACGCCACCTCCTCGCCCGCCGCCTGCAACCGCGCGGCGACGCCGTGCGCGATCGTCCCGCCGAGCGAATAGCCGAACAGCCAGTACGGCCCGTGCGGCTGCTGCTTTCGAAGCGTCGCATAATGGCGGTCGCACACGTCATCCACCGACGCGCACTGCTGCATCGGCCCGTCCGGGCGCGGCGACTGAATGCCCGTAATGGCCCAGCGCGGCGACAGCCAGCGTTGTAAAACGCTAAACTGCCAGGCGAAACCCGACGCCGGATGGAAGCAGAACAGCGTCGGGCCGCGGCCTTCACGCAGCGGCAGAATGGCGTCAAAGCCCGCCTGCTCCGCCTGCGCGTCGCTTTGTGCGGCCTCAATGACGGCCGCGAGTTTTTCCACCGTCGGCGCAATCATCACCTGCCCTACCGTTACTGCCCGTCCCAGTTCGCGCGTAAGCCTTGCCGCCAGGCGCATCGCCAGCAGCGAGTGGCCGCCGAGCGCAAAGAAATCGGCCTGGGCGCCGGTCACGTCCACACCCAGGAGTTCAGAAAACGCGCAGGCGATCGCCGTTTCCATCCCCGGCGCTACGGCTCTGCCCGGCGCGCGCGCCGCGAGCTGTGGCAACGGCAGCGCCTTGCGATCCAACTTGCCGTTGGCGCTGAGCGGCAGCGCAGGCAACTGGAGAAGCGTCACCGGCACCATATGCGCGGGCAGCCGTTCGCTTAAACGCGCGCGCAGCGCCGCCACGTCCAGCGCGTCGCCGGAGGCGGAGACCAGATATCCCACCAGCTGGCGCCCATCGCCGCCCGTTTCGGCATGGTGATTCAGCACGCAGGCATGCGTCACCGCCTGCGCCACATCCGGCAGGCTCTGCATCACGCGGTCAATCTCGCCAGGCTCAATACGCTGGCCGCGAATTTTCAGCTGATCGTCGCTGCGTCCGAGATATTCCACCGCGCCGTTCGGCAGCCAGCGCGCCACATCGCCGGTGCGGTACATCCGCTCGCCAGCCGCGAACGGATCGGCGATAAAGCGACTGGCGGTCAGATCCGGGCGGCCAAGGTAGCCCTGGGCCAGCTGAACCCCGGTGAGATAAAGATCGCCCGCCATGCCCGGCGGCACCGGGCGCATCAGACTATCAAGAATGCGCAGCCCGGTATTCCACACCGGGAAGCCAATCGGCACGCTGGCGCCCTTCACCTGCGCCAGCGCCTCGCCAGACGCCGGATACCCGCTCACATCTACCGCCGCTTCGGTCGGGCCATAGAGGTTATGCAGCGGCGTGCCGGCCAGCCGTTCCCATTCGCGGCACAGTTCGGTCGGCAGCGCTTCGCCGCTGCAGAACACCTGACGCAGCGACGCGCAGGCGCTTATCGCCGCTTCAGACGACAGCGCGCCGACAAAGGCCGCCAGCATTGACGGAACAAAGTGGGTCGTCGTCACCCGCCAGCGCGCAAAGAGCGCCTGCAGCGCCTGCGGATCGCGGTGCGCCTCCGGCGGCGCCATCACCAGCCGCGCTCCGACGATAAGCGGCCAGAAAAACTCCCACACCGACACATCAAAACTGCACGGCGTTTTTTGCAGCACCACGTCATCCGCGCCGAGCGGATACTGGTTTTGCATCCACAGCAGCCGGTTAACGATGGCGGTCTGGCCGACCATCACGCCCTTCGGGCGCCCTGTCGAGCCGGAGGTGAAAATCACATAGGCCGTGTGCGCCGGATGCGAGCGCGAAAGCGGCTGCGGGGCGCTGACCGGCAGCGGCGCGTCGTAGCAGAAAATCGAAAGCGGCAGGTGCATAAAACGCCCCTGCTCTGACGCGGCGGTGATAAGCAGAGACGGGCTGGCGTCCTCTAACATCATCTGCAGGCGATCGTCTGGGTAGCCGGTGTCGAGCGGCAGCCAGGCGGCGCCCGCTTCCACAATGGCCTGCAGCGCCAGTGAGAGAAACACCGAGCGCGGTAGCGCGACGGCCACCACATCGCCCGGCTTAACGCCGCGGCGCGCCAGCTCCGCCGCAAGCGTCAGCACTTGCTCACGCATTTCGCGGTAGGTAAAGGCATAGCGCGCATCCGCAAGCGCCGGGGCGTTCGGCGTCGCCTGCGCCTGCTTCGCCAGCAGGCAGCTCAGCGTCTCCAGCGGCAGTTGTACCGCGGTCTGATTCACGCGCGCCATCAGCGCGTAGTCGCTTTCATCCAGCAGATCCGCCTGCGCGCACGCAAGATCTGGGTCAGCCGCAAACTGTGTGAGCAGACGCGGCAGGCGGGCGAGGTGGCGCTCAATTTGCGCGGCTTCATAGCGCTGCTGGTTGGCGAGCAGCTCCAGCGTTACGCCGCCCTGGTCATCCACATAGAGCGCGATTTCGAGATCTTTCACCGGCCCCGAGGCGAGCTGATGGGTGATCCCCTCCACGCCGTCGAAATCGAGCCGGTAATCAAACATTTTCAGGTTCAGCACCGGGCCATAGAGCGGCGTCTGCTGCGCGACTTTTCCGGCGTCCCGCAACACCTGCTCGGCGTCGTAGCGCTGATGACGGCGCAGCGTTTTAAGCGTCTTCGCAAAGGCGGCGGCAAACTGCGCCAGCGTCTGCGCCGGGTCAATGCGCACCGGACAGGGCAACACGTTCAGCACCGGGCCGGCGGCGCACAGCGCGGCGGAGCCGATGCGGCGCATAAAGATGAAACCGGCGCTGTACGCGTCACGCCCGCTAAGACGACCGAGCCAGAGCGCCACCAGCGCCAGCGCCACGTCCGGCGCGGCCAGCCCGCCGCTGTTTGCCATCAGCGCGGCGAAATGCGCGGCGTCAAAACGCAGCGAGCGGCGGATCAGCGACGTTGTGGAGGAGTGCCCGGTAAGCGGCTGGTCAGAGAGCGTCGCTGGCGGCGGCAGTTCACGCACCTGCTGCGCCCAGAAGGCGGCGTCGCGCGCACAGGCTTCTGACGCCTGATAGCGCGCGTATTCATCGACCACCTCTTTAAAGGGGACGAATGGCGACGCGTCAGGCTGTTCGCCCCGGTGCAGGCTGCGGTAAATATCGGCGATACGGCGGGTAATCGCGGTAAAACTGAAGCCATCCACCACCAGATGATGATAACGCTGATACCAGAGCCAGCGCGTCTCCCCTACCCGCAACAGCTGGTGATGCGCCAGCGGTTTGCCGTGGGTGACGCGCAGATCCTGTTCCAGATCGGCGTGCATCAGCGCCAGCGCTGCGGTCTGCGGGCAGGCCTCGCGGCGCAGATCGGTCATTTCAGGTGTGGCGAACGTGAGCGAGGCGTCGAATCGCTGCGTGACGATGCCGTCGCGCTCCTCAAAACGCATCCGCAGCGTGTCGGCCTCCATTATGCCCGCCACGATGGCGCGCGCCAGCAGCGGCGCGTCGAGCGCGCCGTTCAGTTCAACGTAATGCGCCACACTCCAGGCGTTATTCTGGTTTGAGAGTTTTTCAGCCATCCAGATGCCGGGCTGCGCCGCCACCAGCGGCAGCGCGTCAATGGCGTGTTCTGCCTGCGTCAGAGTTATGTCCGTCACGTCAACCTCGCGTCTCATTCTGGTGTGCGAAATGGGCGGGCTGAAGCGCCTGCCCGTGTTGCGAAAGCCACGCCTCGCACACCTCAAGAGGCTGCGGCGGCGACACTACGCGCCAGCCCGGCGGCAGCGCGCACGGCTCCGGCCAGAGGCTTACCTGCTGGCAGTGATTTTCGAGCAGCCAGAAGCGGCCCTGCGGGTTATCGAAAGGATTGCTGAATTCCATACGTCACTCCTGTCCTGAAAAACGCGCCGGGGCGGGGATGTCGGCCCAGAGCGCGGCCAACCCGTCGGTCAGCCCGCCGCGCCAGCACAGCGCATCGTGACCGCCCTCAACCTGACGCCAGAAAAGCGGCTGCGGCGTCTGTTGCAGTAAAGCCACCAGGCGCTGATTCGCCTGAAAAATAAGCGGCTCATGCACGCCCGCTTCAAGAAAAATGCGCAGACCGCGCGGGTCGAGACGGCCTGCGGCCAGTTCGTCCACCAGCCAGCCGCCCTCGCCGCTTGCCTCGCGTTTCGGCCACCAGAAGGAGCCGGACTGGCTCAGCACGCAGCCAAAACGCTGTGGCCAGCGCAGCCCCGCATAGAGCGCGGCGAGCCCGCCGAAGCTCTGTCCGGTGACGACGGTGGTTTCCGGGGTTTCACGCCACTGCGTATAAGTACGCGCCTGGGGCAGCAGTTCATGCCACAGCGCCTCCCAGAAGGCGGCGTTGCAGGGCAGCTCCCAGCTTCGGTGCGCGGTATCAATCACATCCACCAGCAGATACGCCGCAGGCGGCAGTACGCCGCGATCGGTGAGCGTCTGAAGCGCGGGCCAGACCGGCTGGCTGTGCGCCCAGAACTGACCATCAAGCAGAATAGCGAGCGGGCGGGTCCGGGGGGCGTCATCGCCGCCGGTGGTAAACAGCCACACGCGACGCGCGTTACCGAGCCTTTCGCTTTGCCAGAGAAATTCCCGCGCGGGCGTGTACGCCACGTCGCACGCCTCCCAGCCCGGCTGCGCGGGCGCGCCCGGCAGATGCAGCGCGCTGACCGGGTGGCCGCGGCCGCCGCGCCAGTGGCGCGGATTGAACGGATCAGGGACGGCCTGCGGCAGCAGCGTGCGCCAGCCTTCGCGCAGCGCGCCGCGCGCCGGAGCCTCAGCAAAGGCATCAGGGGCGAAATCATCAGGCCGTGCGGAAGGGATAAAACAGTAGCTGCCGCGCCAGTTGGCGTTTAATTCGGTGCGCCAGCACCAGGCGTCGGTGCCCGGCAGACGCGTGAGCGACTGCGGCGCGGAGGGTTTGTGGTGATCGGTGATGCCAGTGATGTAAATCCACACCCGCTGTATCTCAGACGTGGTTTCATCGCCTGTCGGATCGCGCCACCAGAATGTCACACTGCACTGGCCCGGGGCTGCATCAGAAATTTCCGGTATACCCTGCGCCTGCTTCGCCTGCCACCAGGCTTCACTTCCCGCCGCGTGCTCCGCCACCGTCCCGCTCCTTGTTAGTTTTGATAAATATCATGGATTTACGTGAGTCCAGATAATTTGATGATAATATTATTGATAATTATTTGCATTTGCAATAGCGTATTGGCGCGCTGTGGGAAGCGCGTCTTTCACTCAAAAACATTAACCCGACCAGGCGTTTGCGCGCTGCCGCTCCGGGATGAGCGGGGTTTGCGTAAAGCGGCTCTGGCATATTCCATGTTGCGCCCTGCCCCACTGGGGAAGGACTTCCGGGCCGCAGCACAGACAGCAGGATAAAAGATGAATAAAAAGCTCCCCCTCTCTCTGGTGATGCTGATTAATTTGGGGATTTATGGCGCAGCGCTGCCCGCCTGGGCGCAGGACAGCACCGCCCCGATGGATGGCAAAGCAACCAATGGCGATGACACCATTGTCGTCACCGCCGCACAGCAAAACCTTCAGGCGCCTGGCGTCTCGACCATTACCGCCGATGAAATCCGTAAAAACCCGCCGGCGCGCGATGTGTCGGAAATCATCCGCACCATGCCGGGCGTCAACCTGACCGGCAACTCCACCAGCGGCCAGCGCGGCAACAACCGCCAGATCGACATCCGCGGGATGGGCCCGGAAAACACGCTGATCCTGATTGACGGCAAACCCGTCAGCAGCCGTAACTCGGTACGTCAGGGCTGGCGCGGCGAGCGCGACAGCCGTGGCGATACCGCCTGGGTGCCGCCGGAGATGATCGAACGCATCGAGGTGCTGCGCGGCCCTGCCGCCGCCCGCTACGGCAACGGCGCGGCGGGCGGTGTGGTCAATATCATCACCAAACGCAGCAGCAACGAATGGCACGGCGCCTGGGACAGCTATTTCGACGTGCCGGAACATAAAGCCGAAGGCGCGACAAAACGCACCAATTTCAGCCTGACCGGACCGCTTGGCGACAGCGTCAGCTTCCGTCTGTACGGCAACCTGGCGAAAACCCAGCCGGATGCCCAGGACATCAACGCCGGGCATGAATCGCTGCGCACCGGCAGCTATGCCGATACCTTGCCCGCCGGGCGTGAAGGCGTGGTTAATAAAGACATCAACGGCCAGGTGCGCTGGGAATTCGCGCCGATGCAGGCGCTGGAGTTTGAAGCGGGCTACAGCCGTCAGGGCAACCTCTACGCGGGCGACACCCAGAACACCAACAACGACAACAGCACCAACGGGCTGGTGAAAAAATATTACGGCAAGGAAACCAACCGTCTCTACCGCCAGAACTACGCGGTCACCTGGACCGGCGGCTGGGATAACGGCGTGACCACCAACACTTACGCCCAGTATGAACACACGCGCAACTCGCGTCTTGGCGAAGGCCTGACGGGCGGTCTGGAAGGGCTGTTTAACAGCGAGAAATTCTCGGATATCAACCTGAGCGACGTGCTGCTGCACAGCGAAGTGAGCATTCCCTTCGACTGGGTGGTGAGCCAGAACCTGACGCTCGGCACCGAGTGGAACCAGCAGCGCCTGAAAGATGGCACCTCGACCGCTCAGGCGCTGACCGGCTCTACCAGCGGCGGCGCGATCCCGGGCGTCGATTCCACCAACCGCAGCCCATACGCCAAAGCGGAAATCTTCTCGCTGTTTGCCGAAGACAATATGCAGCTCACTGACAGCACGACGCTGACCCCGTCGCTGCGTTTCGATCACCACACCATTGTTGGCAACAACTGGAGCCCGGCGCTGAACCTGACGCAGGCGCTGACCGACACGGTGACGCTGAAAATGGGCATCGCGCGCGCCTACAAAGCGCCAAGCCTCTATCAGACCAACGATGACTACATCCTCTACAGCCGCGGCCAGGGCTGCTACGCCAGCGCCGCCAACACCGGCTGCTACCTGATGGGCAATGAAGATCTGAAAGCGGAGACCAGCGTCAACAAAGAGATTGGTCTTGAGTACAAACAGGATGGTTATCAGGCGGGCCTCACCTGGTTCCGTAACGACTACCACGACAAAATCGAAGCCGGTTATACCCGCGTCACGGCGATCAGCAATAAAACGGATCTCTACCAGTGGGAGAACGTGCCGAAAGCCGTGGTGGAAGGGCTTGAAGGCACACTGAATCTGCCGGTGACCGATACCGTCCAGTGGAGCAACAACCTGACCTGGATGTTGCAGAGTAAGAACAAAACCACCGGCGATCGTCTGTCGATCATTCCGGAGTTTACCCTGAACTCGACGCTGAGCTGGCAGGTACGCGACGATCTGTCGCTGCAAAGCACGTTCACCTGGTATGGCCGTCAGAAGCCGAAAATGTACAACTATAAGGGCGAGCGCGTGACCGACAGCGGCACCAATGAAGTGAGCCCTTACAGCATCGTCGGCCTGAGCGGCTCCTGGGATGTGACCAAAAACGTCAGCCTGACGGCGGGCCTCGATAACGTCTTCGACAAGCGCCACTGGCGCGCAGGCAACGCCCAGACCACCGGTAACGCCAAAACCAACGCCTGGATGTATGGCGCGGGGGCGGAGACTTATAACGAATCAGGCCGCACCTGGTTTATGGGCATCAACACTCACTTTTGATGACGACGGCGGGCAGAAATGCCCGCCCTTTTCCGATGCAGACCACCCTCACCCCGTTGACCTTCGCCGGACAGCCGCTCTGGCGCGTCGATTTCTCGCCTGACACTTTCACACCTGACGATCTGCTGTGGCTGCCGCATCATGCGATGCTGGCGAACGCCGTCTTGCGGCGTCAGGCGGAGCATCTGGCGGGCCGTATCGCCGCCGTCGCCGCACTGCGGGCGGCTGGCGCGCCATTCTCACCGCCGGGCATCGGCGCGCACCGCGAGCCGCGCTGGCCCGCTGGTTTTACCGGCAGTATTACGCACACCGGCCACCGCGCCTGGGCCGTGGTTATCGCCGCGCCAGGCTGCGTCGGGATAGATGTCGAAAACCTGATGGACGCGCAGACGGCGCGCGACCTGGCGCCCGGCATTATCAACGTACAAGAACGCGCGCTGCTTGCCTGCACCCCGCTGCCCTTCGCCAGCGCCCTGACGCTCGCGTTTTCCGCCAAAGAGAGCCTCTTTAAAGCGCTGTTCCCGCAGGTGGGCGACTGGTTCGGTTTTGAATGCGCGAACGTCGTCGCGCTGGATGACCATCAGTTGACGCTACGCCTTGCCTGCCCGCTCGGGCCGTTCACGCGAGGGCGGTGCTTCACGCTGTACTGGCGTCAGGAGGGGCAGCAGATCCTCACGCTTGTGAGCTTGCCCGGAAGTGGCTGAGCGGCTGTTTCTGCACGCCATCAGCGGTGAAATTCTCCGGTGACAGCCAGGCGCGCAGCACGGCATCCACCGGCAGCCATTCGCTGTCGAGCAGCGAAAACCACTCGGAATCACGGTTGCGCCCTTTACGCACCATCATCTGACGCAGCCGCCCTTCATACGTGAAGCCGAGCCGTTCGGCGGCGCGGCGCGAGGCGGTATTCATCGAATCGCACTTCCATTCCACGCGCCGGAAACCGTGCTCAAAGGCGTCGCGCATCAACAGCCACAGCGCCTCGGTGCCAGTAACGCGATTTTTCATGCGCGGCGACCAGGTCACGTGGCCTATCTCCACGACGCCGTTAGCTTTGTCGATGCGCATAAAGCACACCAGCCCCACCGCCTCGCCGCGCGCGTTATCGATAACCGCGAAAGGCACCAGCGACGGATCCATCACTTTTTGCGCCACCCACCCATGGCACTGCGCCAGCGTATCGGGGCGATCGCTTGCCAGCCACGTCCAGTCGCGATCGTCCGGCGCGTCCTGATACGCCGCGAACAGCGCGGCGGCGTGCGCATCGGCATTGAGCGGCGCCAGCGTGCAGTAACGCCCGGAAAGCGTTTCGCGCTCCAGCATTCTTGCGCCTTTCCAGTCCGGCACCGGCGCGCCGACCTGCTGATCGTAATGGTTGAAATAAGCCACAAGCACTCCTCCTGATGGTTGTTAATAAAAAGTTATAACAGGAGTGAAACCAGGAAGATAGCGATAACGCCGTGGAAAAAACGCGCGCAGGAACTCGGTTTTATCTGAGCAATCTGGCCGCAACTGAATGATTTTGCATGACTATACTTGGAGCAGAACCTTTGACTTATAAGAGAGCCCCGAATGCCCCTCAAACCTTTTGCCCCTTCCGAACCCTATACCCTGGGCGTTGAACTGGAGCTCCAGGTGGTCAGCCCGCCCGGTTTTAACTTAAGCCAGGATTCCTCGACGCTGATTAGCGCGCTGGAGAGCCGCGTCACGGCGGGTGAAGTGAAACACGACATCACCGAAAGCATGCTGGAGATAGCGACCGGCGTCTGCCGCGATATCAACCAGGTGGCGGCGGAATTCGCCGCGATGCAGCGTGAAATTCTCGCCTGCGCCCAGCAGCATCATTTGATGATAAGCGGCGGTGGCACGCACCCGTTCCAGAAGTGGCAGCGCCAGGAGGTCTGCGCCAGCGAACGCTACGCCCGCACGCTGGAGCTGTTCGGTTATCTCATCAAACAGGCCACGGTATTCGGCCAGCATGTGCATGTGGGCTGCCGCAACGGGGAAGAGGCTATCTATCTGCTCCACGGGCTGTCGCGCTTTGTGCCGCATGTGGTGGCGCTGTCGGCGTCGTCGCCTTATATGCAGGGCTCAGACACCGGTTTCGCCTCGTCACGGTTGAATATTTTCTCCGCGTTTCCGGATAACGGCCCGGCCCCGTTTGCCGCCGACTGGACGCAGTTCGAGAAAATGTACGCGCGCCTGGAAAGCACGAAGGTGGTGGAGTCGATTAAAGATCTGCACTGGGATATTCG
Source organism: Cronobacter turicensis (assembly GCF_041222865.1). Taxonomy (NCBI): domain Bacteria; kingdom Pseudomonadati; phylum Pseudomonadota; class Gammaproteobacteria; order Enterobacterales; family Enterobacteriaceae; genus Cronobacter; species Cronobacter turicensis. The sequence continues at coordinate 3,075,381 of NZ_CP165997.1, forward strand.
CCCGAGCCCCGGTTTTGGCACGGTGGAAGTGCGCGTGATGGATACGCCATTAACGCTGGAGCGCGCCGTGAATATCGCAGGCTTTATTCAGGCGCTTTCCCACTGGCTGCTGGAAGCGCGCCCTTATAAACATAAGGCTGAGGATTACCTTATTTACCGGTTCAACCGGTTCCAGGCCTGTCGCTATGGTCTTGACGGAATGCTCACGGATGTCAGTACCGGCGAACAACGCACCATTGGCGAGGATATTACGCGCCTGCTCGACAAGCTTGAGCGCTACGCGCGTCCGCTTAAGGCCGGCAGCGCGCTGGAGGCTATCGATCGCTACGTGAAAAATAACGACAGCGACGTACACCGCATTCGTGAATTTACCGCTAATGGCGGTTCGCTCTCGGAACTGGTGCGTCTGAACGGTGAAATCTGGGCCGCCTGATAATCCTTTTATTCCTGACTGGCTCCTGACCGATTAAGGGTATTTACCTTAATCAGGGAGCCACCTGCCCCGATAAGCCCGCTATTCATCGCTGGCTTTTATCTTTTCTGAAAACTATAACTCGCCCTTTTTTATTCTGGATCATCAGAATAACTCTTTTTAGTTATTTTATAGCCCTGAACGCAGCGGCAGCGATTAAAGCATCTTATTGATGTTACCGATAGCAAATATAACGATCTTTATCGCAATACAGGAATGACGCTTATGTCATGGATATATCGCCTCTCTATGAAAACCAAATTAGCCCTCGCGCTTTTACCGTTATTAATAGCGCTGCTCTGGCTGGCGGGCGCCGGGATGATGTCGCGTATTGATACCGAACGGCAGATGCGCAATGTCGAAGAAGTGACGCGCCTTGCGAAAAGCGCAGGCGATGTGGTGCATGAGCTGCAAAAAGAGCGCGGCCTGAGCGCCGGTTATCTTGGCAGCAAAGGGGCGCAGTTTAGCAGTGAGCTGACCGCGCAGCGCGGCCAGACGGACAGCGCGCTCGCGGCCTTTAACGCCGCCATGAAAAACACCGATGAAGCGAGCCTGAAAGGCAGCGTGGGCGAAGCCATCCGCGCCTTCCGCCAGCGGGTGTCGATGCTCGACGATACGCGCCGGCAGATAACCGCCCTTTCCGTTCCCGCGCCGCAGGGCGTGGCGTTTTATACCGATACCATCAGCACCGTGCTGGAGCTGGTGGCGCGCAGTACGCACTTAAGCCACGCCGGAGTAATTGTGAACCAGATGGTGGTTTACTACAGCCTGCTGAGTATGAAAGAACAGGCGGGCGTCGAGCGCGCGCTGCTCTCCGGCATTTTCTTCGCCGACCGTTTTGCCGACGGCCAGGTGGCGCGTCTGAGCGAAGTGGTGGGCAAACAGCAGGCGTGGCTTGCCGCCTCGCGCCAGCTTTCCGACGCTGACGGCGTGAAGCGCATCGATGCCGCGCTCGCGCTGCCGTCGGCGACCCGCGCGCTGGCGCTGCGCCAGACCGCGCTGGATAAGGCCGCGAGCGGCGGGTTTGGCATTTCGCCGGGCAGCTGGTTTGAGGCGCAGACGCAGCGTATCGATACCCTGCGCACGCTGGAAAACGCGGCTTCCGCGCAGCTTCTCGCCACCGCGGGCGCGCTCGCGAGCGATGCCCGCGCAGGCTGGCAGCGCTTTCTCATCATCACGCTGCTGGCGCTTATCGTGGCGATGAGCTTCGCCGTGGTCGTGGCGCGCAGCATTCATCGTCAGTTGCACACGACCCTCGCCGCCATTGACGGCATGGAAGGCGACTTAACGCGCCGTCTGGACGTGCCGGGCAGCGATGAGCTCTCCGCCCTGAACCGCGCCTACAACCGCGCTATTGAAGATATTCAGCGCATCGTCGCCGAGATCAAAACCGGCGCCGTCGTCCTGCGTCACGCCAGCGCCGACATCGCCGCGGGGAACCAGGATCTGGCGCAGCGTACCGATGAACAGGCGGCATCACTGGTGGAAACCGCCGCCAGCATGGAGCAGATAACGACCGTCATTACCCAGACCGCCGACAACGCTCATGAGGCGGAGCGCCTGACGCGCCTGATGGAAGAAGAGATGCAGAGCGCAAGCGTGGTGGCGCACTCTGCCCGCCAGAGCATGGCGGATATTCAGGCTTCCAGCGAGCAGATCTCGCGTATTGTCGGCTCGATAGACGATATCTCTTTCCAGACTAACCTGCTGGCGCTCAACGCCGCCGTAGAAGCGGCGCGCGCCGGAGAGCTGGGGCGCGGCTTTGCGGTGGTGGCCTCCGAAGTGCGCACGCTGTCGCAGCGCTGCGCCCGGGAGGCGGGGCTTATCCGCGAGCTGGTGGCGAACAACATGGCGAAAATCGGCGAAGGCGTGGAGCATGTCGATGCCTCCGGCCACGCGCTGGATGCCGCCGTGGCCAACACGGCCCGGATGCGGACGTTTATCAGCGATATCGCCCGCGCCGCGGCTGAGCAGTCGCTTGGCGTGTCGCAGGTGCACGAAGCCCTGAACCAACTGGAGCAGGTGACGCAGCAGAACGCGGCGCTGGTGTCCGAGGCCGCGACCGCCAGCCAGACGCTGGATAATCAGTCTGAAACTATGTCGCAGCTGGTTAACCGGTTTGTGGTGGCATAAACGTAATACTGTAGCCGTGTTTGCACGGCTACAAAATATAGTGGTTTTTTGGGGAATATCGCCCCATTACTTGATTAACAGGGGTTAATGTCCTAATATCCGCAGCCACCTGAATACAGGTTTTAAGCCGCGCTCACCTGCGGCTTTTTTATTATTTGCATTGCAGTCATTACTGACGGGATTTCACGCCATTACGGCACAGTAATTATAACGTCCCGCAACTACTGACCTATTGACTCAACACAGCCTCTGAAATGCTCCGGGAGAGCGAAACATGGAATATAGTTTCGGTGCGAAATGTTTTATCCTTTCGCAAATCAGCGTGTTTGTTATTTCTGTGTGCGCGTTATTTAATGGCGCGCTGTAAATAATAACCAGCAACCCGTAACGGATTAATACCCTCAGCCAGAAGGATTTGGCACCTTTCATTCTCCGCCGTTTTTAATTCGGCTATAAAAAAGAGGCGCAAGGCCTCTTTTTTGCTTATAACGCCGTCAGCGTTGTTTTTTCCGTTTCGGTATCATAACTACCACTCACCGTCAGCCCGATCGGCTCAGGCTGCCAGTAAAGCAACGCGGCTATTTCAAAGAGCAACGTGGTGCCAACGGCTGGCTGACGTTTCGGGCGCACCACCAGCGACGACGCGATGATGCGCGGCTCAAAGCGCAGCAAGGCGTTGCGAATGGCCTGCTCCACCGCAGACCCGCTGTGCGGCGTGGCGTATTTCCCGGATAATGGCGCCAGGCCGTGGTTTATCACCGAGTCGATGACAGCCGGGTGACGTTCAGGATCGATCAGCGCCTCAATATTGGTATTGTTAAGCAAGATGTCGATATCGCGCAGTACCCGCTGACGGTAATGCCTGGCGCTGATAAAGCTCGCGTCATGCGCCTCGTGGCGGGCTTTCGGCTCCTCGTCCAGCAGCCGGTCCAGCAGCGTCGGCGCGAATTGCTTTTTTCTCTCCATCGACGCGCCTTAATCAAACCGCAGTTCGCGGATATCCGGCAGAGCATATTCCGCCTTATCGGTAATCAGCATCTTCCTGCCGCGTCCGATCCAGAGCGAATCGGAAATGCGCTGCCAGTCGGTCAGGCTGCCCAGTTTCGTTTCCTGCGTGGCGTCCGTCATCAGCGGGTAGCGGGCGGGGATATAACCCTGAAATTGTCCGTCAGCGAGCGTCGCCTGCGCCGGCAGCCAGAGCAGATCCAGTATATCAACGGGGCGGAGGATTTTAAGTTCGCGCAGCGCCGCAAACGGCACCCAACGATACCCGCCCGCGCAGATGAACTCGCATACCGGCCCGAGCCGTCCATCACCGTCGGCTATCCAGCTAAACGGCGCGACGCCATCGCCATCGCCCGGCGTCAGCGGCGCCATCTCAAACGCCTGTTGACGCAGGCGTTCGGCGTCCGCCTCATCGCCTGCGGCGAGCCGTTGATTCGCGTCATGCAGCCGCGCTACCCAGTCCGGCATCTGCGCCTCCAGCCCCACAGGCGCCATGTCACCGGCCAGAACGCGGGCTCGTAATAGCTCGCTCATGACGAGATTCTTATAAAGCTCCGCACGCTTCGTATATTCCGTGTCCAGCAGCTTTACTATTTCCAGCTGCGCCAGGGCGTTATGCCAGTCGCCTTCAATACAGTACAATTTGAACAGCAGCTCTCGCGCCGCGCTGTTGTCAGGCTGCGCTTTTACACGAGAAATTGCCTCTGTTAAGTGGGCTTGAAACGCGGCGTGATTCAGTAATTCCTTAAGTGTTATTTCCATCGTGATGTCGTCCCTGCAAGATTTATAACAAGCTATCCAGATCGGGTTGATGAAATTCCCGCACCGTCAGGGCAGGAAGCCGTGTGTGTGCTTTGATGTGCTGAGCGTCCGGCGCGACGATTTTCAGGATGTCATAGCGAGGCGGGTCAAAGACGCCGGGCTCCGGCTCAAGACCGGATAACGCCTCAAGCACGTGCGTAATAAAATGCGATGAGCCCAGGATGCACTCGGTCAACGTTTTATCCTGCATCTGTTCGCGCAGCAGCGCGAAATCCGCAGGGGCATATTTCAGCCGCGTTCGTACAGGCGCAGGCATCGTATCGCAGCGCTGCTCGCCCCACGCCAGAAAACGCTTATATTCGCTTTCCAGTATTTTCAGGATGTCGTCGCCAGCCTGAGTCTCAGCCGGGCGCGCCCAGTCGACGTAGCGCATGCTGCGCGCCAGCAGCGCGTCGACTTCGCGCACCGCCCACTCATCGGCCTGGATCGCATCCGTCGGCGTCGCCATCGTTACCTGTAACGCATATCGCCCTGCCTGAAGCGTAAGGCCGTAGCGCAGCGGGTAAGGCTGGCCTGGCGCAAGGTGTTCGTCACCCGCGAGACAGACATAATCGGTCCCGGACAGCGTCATGTAAGGCTGCGTTCCGCGCAGCGAAAAAACGAGGCTGTTGCGCATACACCCGATATTCGTCAGTGAAAACGCGCCTCGGTCGATATCGAGCCAGACCTCTTGATGCTGTTCGTTAAGCGTGATCCCGACGCCGTTTTCAGGCCAGATAAACCGGATGTGCATGGCCGCTACCCGATAAGTACGTCGCCGGAGCCGCTGGAGATAGCGGCGCCGCAACCCGTGGCGTCACCAACGCGGGCGGCCGGATTATTATTAATAAAGACCGAGCCCGAGCCGGATGAAACGGCCGACGATCCGTGAAGGGAACAGCTGGCGCTACTGGCACCCTGCATCGCCGCTGGCGCGCCATTGATGGAAACATTGCCGGAGCCGTTAGAAATGGCGCCGCCGTGGCTGATGGCATCCCCTGCCCGTGCTGCATTTTGCATCGATTTTCCTTAGCGAATAAAACGCTGGCGGTCTCTCCGCCAGCCTGAGGCGTGCCGTTACCATAGATTGGGCGGCACAGTTTCCGTCTCCGTTGGCGTTTCGGTTGGGGTCTCCGTTGGCGTTTCGGTTGGCGTCTCCGTCGGACTTTCGGTCGGCGTTTCCGTTGGTGTTTCCGTTGGTGTTTCCGTTGGTGTTTCCGTTGGTGTTTCCGTTGGTGTTTCTGTTGGTGTTTCCGTTGGTGTTTCTGTTGGCGTTTCCGTTGGCGTTTCTGTTGGCGTTTCTGTTGGCGTTTCGGTCGGCGTTTCTGTTGGCGTTTCCGTTTCGGTCGGCGTCTCCGTCGGGCTTTCAGTAGGCGTTTGTGTCGGCGTGTCTGTAGGCGCTTCGGTTGGACTATGCGTCGGGATCGGTACCGGGATAGGGACAGGAATGGGCAGTACCGGCAGCGGAAGCGGTAACACCATAATGCCCATCAGCGGCATCAGACCCGCCAGACTCGCCAGCGCGCCCATACCGCCACCGCTGCCGTTACCGCCGGAGCACCCCCCGTCGCCGGGGTTGAGCTGAACCTGCCCGCCCTGTATCACCACCTGGCTGCTGCCGATGATTTTGATGGTGTTGGCGGTGATAGTCAGCACCCCACCGGCGCTTAACGACATCGCCCCGCCCGCCGCTACTGTCGCCGCGCCGCCCGCCGCCACCTGCCACGCGCCGCCGACCGAGGTGCCGCTGTAGCCGCCGACGTTTGTTAAATCCGCGCCGCCGACGTTAAGGGAATTCGCGCCGCCAATGTGATGCGCCTGCGCCCCGCCAACCATCACCTCACGCGTCAGCCCGACCTGCATAAATGCGCCAAGCCCAATCAGTTTGCGGCAGCTACCGAGAATTTTTTTAACGTAATTCGCACCGATGAAAACATCCCGGTTCAGGCCCACGGAAAGTTTTGAGTTTTCACCAATCGTCTGGGTTTCATCTTTTTTCGTCAGACGATCCATATTGCGCTCAGCCTGCTCCCAGTACTGCTCAAGACCGGGTTTATCCTCGAAGCGAATGCCGTTGAAGTTGGTTCGCCCGCCGCCGATAGTACGGCTGACCATCCCGCTCTGCGTCGCATTGCCAGGCAGATCCCAGGGCGGCATCGTGATGTTGTTATACAGACTGCCGATGATCAGAGGCCGATCCGGATCGCCATTAATAAAATCGACAATGACCTCATGCCCGATACGCGGGATATACATGCCGCCAAAGTTATTACCCGCCCACGACTGACTGACGCGCAGCCAGCAGGAATCCGATTCGCGGTTTTTACCGTAGCGATCCCAGACAAAGCGCACTTTCACGCGGCCATATTTATCCGTCCAGACCTCTTCGCCAGGCGGCCCGACGACAATCGCCGTCTGCGGCCCGCGTGTGCGCGGCCTGGGCGTTTGCAGCGGATGCCGGTAGATTTTACTGGTCGGCTGAACAAGAAAATGACAATGCCAGCGATAATCTTCATAGCCGCTGACCTGCGCGTTATCCTCTATCTCAAGGCGGCTGGCTATCACCAGATATTCCCGGTTGGCTTTCGCGACGGGATAACCGCTTAAGACAAAATTACAGCCGCAGACGACGCCTCTGAGCTCGCCTTCGCCTGTCGCGCGTGAGCCCAGCGCGCCGCGCTCTTCCATACGCACGCGCGCCAGCTGTTCGCCAATGCCCGGCTGCGCGTAATCACCCGGCCAGTGATAGATCTCCATCTGGTTAAAACTGGTATTTCGCGGTTTGCTGTCGAGAGACAAAATATCCGCGCGGGACTTCGTAAAATCGTAATCATTGGTTACCCAGCGCCCGGTAGTAATCGTTTCCTGCGCCGTAAAATGAGAAATATACTCTTCGCCCGCTTTGGGCGTTTCGGGTAAATAATGCAGAACGTGATAGGCCTGACTTTCAGCGCGTTTATGCGCGCCCACATGATCGACCAGAATTAATCGGTGTTTCTCGTCTTTGTGTTCAAAAAACCAGTAAATGCCCCACTCTTCCATTAAGCGCTGGATAAAACTGAAATCCGTTTCGCCATATTGCACCTGAAAATCGAGCGGCGGATAGGTGCCGCTCAGACGCTTCTCACAGGGAAAAGCATAATCTGCGAGCACCTCATCGATAATTTCTACCACGTTTTTATTTTGAAAAATTTTGAAGTCGCTGGTGAGCGTTGCGAGATATAGCCAGGGCCGGAGTTCTATTTCAAACATCGCCTGATTCGCGTCACGCCCGGTATAACGGGCGCGCTCTACCAGCCCCGATATTTCGCGCCGCCCCCGGCCAGTGCCCGCCTCTTCATCCAGCCCGCTGCCGTCGATTTCCATCACAACCGTCATTTCTTTACCCACCAGGGCTTTGAAATCGATATTTGACGCCGCCTGCCAGGAGATGGCGGCACTGGCGGGCGTTTTAGCGCTCAGGGTGTAGGTATATAACGTGGAAAGCGCTTCTTCTCCGGTTAATTTAGAAAGAACTAATCCCGGTTCACCGGCAAGAAAAGGCATTGCCGGACTGCTTAATTGCGTTGTACGCGACATAGTGGCACCTGATATTGACTGAATCACGCAACGGCGTTTTCACCGTTGCCTCCCTGTTTGTGTAATAGCTATCCGCTGCGCGTCGATATATTTACCATGTCGGCTTTGTCTCCAGATCCAGAAATAGTTTCCCTCGGCGGCACATTCAGGCCAGTCCCGCCACGGCATCGCGTCGACACCCGCCTCAGGGCCGAGCCGATAATCCGCCGCGCAGTACTCCCTCAGCAGCGCCACGGAGATCCGCCCGAACCGCGAGGCGTTATGCATGCACACACGCACCCAACGGGGCGCGAACGACCACCGTAACGCCCGCACCCACTGCCGTACCGCCCTGCTCTCACCAATGCGAGGGTGTTCTTCAACCCGCAGACACAGGATCCGTGCGAGCCAAAAGGCGAGGCTTTGCCTTTGCGCCGCATGGCGCAGGAACGCCTGACGCCGGAGGGGAGAAACCAGTGCAAGAAACGTCACGTCGTCGCGACCGCCCGTAAGAAACGCGCCCAGGTAATAACGGCGTCGGAATACCAGCGCGAAGCACCATGGATAGTCATCGACGCCCGGCGCGCCATCGAGCGGCGTCAGCAACGGCACATAGGCTTTCAGCAGAGAAACCAGGTCGCGCTGCGCCCGCCAGTGAAACCTTCTGCGCCCTTCCTGCACGCTTGTAATGCAAACGGGAAATATTCTCCTTCCAGACATGCTTATTCCCCCGTTATGCCGCGGCCGGGCAGGTAAAACTTTTCAGTAGATCCGGCACAAAGCGCCCTGCCCAGTTCAGGCCTGTCACCTCAAAATCGACACGCCGTTTATTGAGTAAAAAGGTCAGGATTGTTTTCCCGTCAGGCGTCTGTCGCACCTGGCTTGCGGTATCCACCCAATGCAGCAGCGACCAGGGGCCTTCCAGCGAAAGCTCAGAAGTTGCCGATTTTTGCGCGGGCCAGGCGGACAGACGTATCGGGTTCGCCGACTGCCCGCCCGGCCAGTGGAAGAACAGCGGCGTGACCGGTCCATGAGAGTATTCCGCGGCCACATCATCGAACTGCATCTGTAGCCGCGTGATGGAAGGGTCCATGTAGACCACGGCCACGGAGAGATCGAGCGCGACTTTTCTGCCATTTTCTCCCTGGAATAACGCGCTGCGAAGCGCGGTGCCCTGCTCAAATAAGCCAAGCCCTTCACCCTGCGCGCGACCTTTGTAATGCCACGGGCTCGCCGTCGTATCCACGCTGTCGGCAAGGTGCGCCTGAAAGTAAGCGTCCAGCGCGCCGCCTGCGCCAAAAAAACGCTCGAACTGATTGAGGCTGATCTCCTGGTCGCTGTCGCTTAGCGGGTAGCGCCCTTCAATGCCGCGACGACACAGCTCACCAGGCCCGGCCGCGATCGCGCCTTGCTGTTGCGTCAACGTCTCTCCTTCCACTTTCTGAAACGAATGGTTAAGCAGCGGGGCGATAATATTTTTAAGCGGCGCAGGCCAGGTGTCCGATTCCACGGCGAGCCGTCTGGCCGCCTCGGAAAGCGCAGGCGGCTCGCCGGCTTGCAGCGCGTTGTCATACATCACGAACAGCGTGTATTGATCGTTAAGCTCGCCTATGACCCGGTTAAACGCCGAGCCTGGCATCACGCTCACGCTCCCTGTTTTGGCATCCGGCTGCGGGCTGCCGCTATAAAACTCCCGCAGGGCCGCAAAGCGGTTATCGACCCGCTCCTGTAGCAATCGACGCTCCTGAAAAGCCAGCTGGTCATTCACTCTTTTGGCGTTACTTAACAGCGCGCTGCGGTTCGTGAGATTAAGCGTTTCGGCGATATCCGGCCCTTTCGCCGTCAGCGTGGTTTGCTTTACCGCCTCGCGCACCAGGCTCACCAGCGGAGAGTTAGCCGCGGCCAGCGTGCGCAGCATAAAAATGTTGGGCGCCATACCCGCGCTTTGCGCGGCGTCGACGGGCAGAAGCGTGACCCCGTTAAGCAGACGTTCCCAGTAACCGGCGTATTCATCCAGATAGCGCACCAGCACGTCATTGCGCAGCATTATCGGGTTGATCAGGCCGGCCTGGTCATTACCCATGATCCACCGATCGTCCTGAAAGGCGCTGGTCAGCAGCAGCGGCAGTTTTTTTTTAACAATCTGATGGTATCCCTCCTGGGTGTACAGCCCCGGAATACCGCGCGCCAGCAGCGCCTTATCAGACAGCGTGAAAATATGGGCCGACGACTCGCCCGCCAGTTGATCAAGGGTAAGATCCTGAGGCGCATCGGCTTCCAGTTGATCGCGGACTCTGCCCCAGAGCCTTGTCGTCAGCGTGGTTTGCGCCAGCCGTTTTCGCGCTGCCCTGACCAGATTTTCATCGCGCGGCTGGCCGAAGCGCCGCCATTCCGGCTGTGAGAACAACGCATTCAGATGATCGATAAAGACCGCTTTCTCTTCGAAAGCCGCGATTTTCCCGTTCTCACTCCAGGCGTGTGTAATGCTGTCGATGAGATAATTGAGATCGAACCGCTCCTCGCCGGTCAGCATCAGGTAACGCTTCAGAGCGTCGAAGAGGCGTATCTGATCGCCGCCCTGAAGCGCGTCGTTAAGACGCGCTGTCGCATCGCGCTCAATCAGCGGGAACAGCAGGCGTTGCAGAAAATAGTGATACAACGTGTCGGCCTGTTGTGAAACGGCGGCCCCGGTATACAGCCCGTAGCGCCACGCCGTCTCCGGATCGTCCGTAGCAAGCCCCGGAAACGCGGCAAGATCGCGGGCCGTATTTAACAGTGTCGGCAACAGCGGAAGATCGCGCGTGTTAATAAAAGCGTGAACTTCACGCTGTAGCTGCTTCGCGTGGCGGCTGACCGCCTCAAGGTAGTCGCGGTTGTGCGCATAGCTCGTTAACACTCCCCTGGCGAGGAAAAAGCACAGCGTTAAACAGACAACGTGACCGGCGAGATTGCGAACGCGATACGTTGACTGCGCCCGCAGGTTATAGCGCACGAGGCCCGCATCTTTAATCATGATGTCAGCGAAAAGCCGCCGCAAAAAATAGCGTTTTCCCCACACCACCTCCGGGCCGGGCCGTTCGTCTTCAGGTGTCGCCTCTGGCAGGCAGACGCTGGCGTCGATGCCCGCTTGCGTTACCGACTGCCGCCACGTCTGCACCAGCGTCGTACTGTTGCGAAGCGTCAGGCTTTCCGGCTGGCAGCTGCTGGTGAAATAGACCCCGCGCAGGCTGCTGTAAACCTGCGTCTCGTCATAGCGGGAGGCGAAGAAAATGGGGCGCGCCAGCGCCGTGAGGCTCTGTGCGAGCAACCGAAAATCCTGCGGAACCGCGTACATTTTTTTTCTGTCCGCCACGGCGTACTCTTCCTGGTGACGAACACTGACCGCATTGCAAAGCCTGTTCTCCAGCAGCCGCAGCTCATCGGCGATAGCATTCTCAGGCGTCGGAGCGCCTTTCGCGCCTCCCCACGGAAACGTCACGCCCCATACCTGTTCGCGTTCCTGAGCGGTTAAGTGACGAAACCAGGCGTCAAATCCGGTCAGCTCATCGATTTTCGTCACGATAAGATAAACGGGAAAGCACGCGCCCAGGGTCGTGCGTAAATCCTCAAGACGCGCGCGCAGCGTGGCGGCAAGTTCCAGTTGCTGCGTCCGGGGCAGGCCCAGAATATCGCGCGCGGAGAATGCCAGGAGCGCGCCGTTGATGCCTGTCGCCGGGCGATATTTACGTATAGCCTGTAGCAACCCCTGCCATTCCTGGCGATTCTCGCCCGCCTGACTGACATATTTGCCCGAGGTATCAATAAAAAGCGCGTCATTGGCGAAAAAGCATTCGCAACTGGCGGTGGGCGGATTTTCTTTACCGGTGCGGTTTAACTGCTCGGGTAGCGGAAATTCCTGCCCCGATGAGAGAACCAGCGAGGTTTTTCCCGCGCCTTCCGGGCCAAGAACGAGCCAACAAGGCGGTGCGTCGCGCCCGGTTCGCGCAGAAAAAAAACGACGCCAGCGGTTTTCCTGCGCGTACATGCGGCGACTGAATTTTTGCGCGTCCCGGATGATACGCGCCACTTCTGAGATCGCCGCATTAGGCGTGGAGGCGTTTTTGCGAAAGCGTAACTTCTCAATCCATGCAGGATTATTAAGCGTGAACAGCAACAGCCGCCAGGCCGCATAAAGAAGCACCAGCGTCATAATGACCGCGATAGCAGCCAGCCGGATTGCCGCGCGCTGTAACGGATAGCGCTCCCCGATCAGCACATAAGGCCCCGCGACCCAGATGGCTGCACAGACGGTTAACGCGCCAGGCAGGCAGAGCGGAATGCCATACCAGAGCGCGACGAGCCACAGGAGCGCGAGCACAATAAACAGCAGGCGCGCGCCCGCCGGGGCAAAAGGCCGCGCCTCGCCAAAACCGATATAGGGCCCCAGATATCCAATCGCGCAGGCCATAAGAAAAAACCAGGCCGCCATCAGCAGGAATGTTAAAGACCGACCGGAAAATAACCGATTCAAAAAAGTCATTGTCGTTCTCGTTAATAGGTCACAAAAATTTCAACGCGTCGGTTTTGCGAGCGTCCCTTCTCATCGTGATTACTGGCAATCGGCTGCGTGTCTCCGGCACCTTTGGGCGTGATTTTTTCAGGCGCAATGCCCTGGGCCAGGAAATAAGCGGCAACCGCCTCCGCCCGCTTTTCCGACAGCGCCTGATTACTGGCAAAGGCCCCGCTGCGTATGGGCGTGGAATCGGTATGGCCGATAATCACCACCGCGCCATCCACCCGCCGCACTTCAGCGGCAACGCGGCGAATAATGTCGACGCGATCCGGTCTGACGATGGCCGCGCCTGACGAAAACATGGAATCGCCATGAAAGATGACCCGACTTTCCCGCGGCGACTCATCCACGCTGACCCAGTGGCGGGCAATCTCTTCTTTAAGCAGGACGGCAAGGCGTAGCCGCTCTGCCGGACGAGGCTCGGTAACAGGCAAACGCTGCATCGCCAGAAGCTGTTGCCTGAATGACTCCTGCGGCATCGAAAGGTAATATTTGCAGCCCAGAAACAGCGCGACGACCAGAAAACTACAGACAGCCAGCGACACCCGTACCGGCAGAAAGAAAACCTGTCGGCGCGATGCATGGCCGTCGCAATAAGCATGAGGGGAAAGCGCCGGAGGAAGCGTCTCGCGCGTGCTCTGTATCAGCGTTAAGAGCCGCTGACGAATACGGGTCAGTTGACGCTCGCCATCGTCAATGATGCTGTAGCGCCCTTCGAAACCCAGCCCCAGGATATGCAACATGATTTCGAGCACATCGGGAAATTCATGTGGACTGGCAGAAAGCCTGCCCACCAGCAGGAAGAATTTATTCCCGCCATCGTTGTCCCCTTCGAAGTGGTTGAGCAAATTGCTCTGCGACCAGCCTGACTGAATGCCCCAGCGCGTTGCATGGGCCGCCTCATCCAGCGCCGTGCACAGGCAATAGCGCACAATGGCCATTTTTTTCCAGGGAATATCGGCCTCATCGCAGACCACCCCAAAAACCGTGATTTCATGCTTCAGGATATCTTTAAGTGATTCAACGTCACGAACCGCCGGAATGCTTTCTGGCATTTCACTGAGCGCGCGTAACAGTGGCAGGGCGGCTTCCAGCAACGGAATTTGCGCGGCGCGCACTTTTGCGACGCGCTGTTGAATGCTCTCCGTTTTGAGGCGGGCGTGAGAACGCCACGCCGAAGCGCTTTCTTTTTCGCTATTTAAAGGGTCAGTAAAAGCCGCCTGTGAATCGAACAAACCGTTTTGCTCATCCACAAGGAATTTACCTAATGCCTGAAGGCTTAGCGCTTCATCGCCAGGCGTTAACGCATCCAGAGTGCTCATCAGTCACGGATCCCCCACAACTCCATTTTGAGACCAGGGAATTCACCGGCAACATGCATGGCCAGCGCGCCGGTAACCGCGATGGCCTCCCAGAAGGCGCCGCTTTTTTGTAGCTCGAAATAGACATGCCCTGCGTTATAGGGGATCTGTCGCGGCGGTACCGGGAGCGCCAGCAGCTCAAGACCGGGCAAATGCGACCGCACCAGTTCATGCAACTGCTGAGGCGCGCTAATTTTTACCTGTGCGGAAAAATGCTGTTGTAAAACATCAGCCGGCAGTTGCGCATTCACCGCCAGTACCAGGTTTGAGAAAGTACGCAGTTCACCAGGCAGAACCGCCGCGCTCCAGACACCATTACCTTTCGCATGCAGAGGAATAATCTGCCCGGCGCGAATCAATATTTGATTCAGTAACTCATGAACATCATCGACTAACGGCCGAATGCTGGGGTACAACTGCGCATGGTCATAGCCTGGCGCTGGTCGCGGTCGCCGCGTTTTGGTGCGAATAAAAGTGGACAATTCACCGGCGAACTTCGCCAGCTCCTGATACAGGGCAATCGGCGGGAGCTCCGGTACGTGACGCAGATGATCCAACACCGGTTCGTATTTATTAAAGATTTGCAGCAACAGGTAATCGACGATTTCCGCGCTGGCGCTGGCTTTGCCATCGCTATTCGAGAGCCTGCCTGCCAGCATTTCGGCGCGCAATTTAACGAGCCCGTTAAGATGCGTTACCCATTCAACAAGCAGCGCGCTCGCCGCGCAGCTGGTGACCGGCGGGATATAGTCCTGTTCATGCAATAACACGCTGCCATCCGGCTGGATGGCGCGAATGCGTGCCAGCGGCAAACCAATCCAGGACTCCGTCATCTCGCTTTCAGGCGTCAGCATCAGGCGAAGACGCCCCATCTGGACCGGCTTTGGCCCCTGACGAATAGCATTGGCGTCGGTCAGCTGCGTTTCAAAGGCACAAAAGCGCGCAAGCGAACTGACATCGTGCTCATCAAAAATGGTTTCATCGCTGTTATCAAGCCGCAGCGGCACGGCCAGAAAGAGTCGTTGCCCTAAATGCTCGGGACGGATCGTTAACGGCTCCGGTGGAGAAACATGCTCCGGAATATCGAAAGGCGTGCCGTCGGGGAAAACGCCGCTGCCCGAATGCAGAACGAGCTTGCCATAGGCGAGCGCTTCTTTATCAATGCTGTAACGCGAAAAACCCCAGAAAAAGGGAGTTATGGTGGCGGCTCGCTTATGCGAGAAATATTCCAGATAACGCTCCTGCTGCTGAAACAGTTGCGGGCGTAAAAACAGACCTTCACTCCAAATGACTTTATTCGTTCTCACGGTTCAATCCATTGATAGTGATATGTAATTTATCGAAGCTGACGTTGACAGTTGGCGCTGGCGCCTCGGTCTGCCATGGCCAGAGCGACTGATACCAGGCGGGCGGCTGCTTTTCAGTCAGGCGATACGTCTCGCTCCACTGCGCCTTTTGAATGTCCCGATAAGCGGCAACAATGCCGAGCGCATGAGTCGTATCGTCCACCGCGACGGTGATGTGCTTTGTCTCACCCGGGCGTAAAATGCCTTCCCATAATTGATGCATCTCTTTTTTTAATTCAGGATCGGGTGAACCGGTAATCGTCAGGTAACCCGCGTCCAGAAACGCTTCATCGTGAGTAAGCGCATAAACAAAAACTTTCAGCGGACTCGCCACGCCACGCACATTCGGATTCATATTCGCGCCAGCAACCAGTGTTAGCGCTACCTTATTTTCTTTGGCGTCGGGCGGTGTGGACCGACACGCCGATATCATGCCCAGCGCGATAAACAGACAAGCCCGCCAGCCAGATGGGCTGGGGTGGTGAAGCTCTGCCGCCCGGACAAATAAGTTCCAGTCAGTCATCATTCGAAATAACCCATTAAATCAGGCATGTTTATTGAGCCATGTCTTATTACGTAATGAATACTGATCGCCATAAATACCTCTCAGGCGTAAAAACTTGCCGTCAGTTAACGGCAAGTTTTAGCCCTTGCGGCCTTAATTAGCCGTGCAGGTTAGCTTTAACGTCATAGCTGGCAGAAATAACACCCGCTTTCTGACCTTCTGCATTCTGCATCACATAATCTTCAGTCATTTTGGTAAACGAGAAGCGTACCGATTCACGCGGCCGCGTTTCATCTTCCAGCGAACCCATAACATCCACGCCAGTAATAATGACATCAGTGAATTTGATAAGCAGATATTCCAGCGGATCGCCGCCCGCTTTACGAATAACAAACTGAATATTTTTAATATGCTTGCCGGTCAGGCAGTAACTCACCAGATTAGGCGTAGCTTTATCCACATAGTGCTCAAAGCAGAAGTCAGCCACGGTCGCTTTACCGGAGCCCCCACCGGAACCGCTATGCATATTAGAGTGCTGCGAAACACTCCAGTGCCATGCCAGAACCTGAATTTCATTCTTATGAGTGGCATCTAAAGACTCCCCTTCGATACCATCAATTTTAATAAACATATCCTGTGCCATATCATTCCTCTTGAGCACGGTTAGATATATATGGCGAATAACGCCACCTTAAAAAACAAGCGATGAGGCCCATTACAGGTAGCATCAACCTGTTTTTTATTCCTGTCATACTTGCTGTTATGAAACTTCCCGGCTTACCGGCTACTATGATGCTGAATATCAGGCAACATGTTTCAACGACGGCAGTTTCGCGACCATGCGTAATGACACCGTTAAGCCTTCAAGCTGGAAATGAGGACGTAAAAAGAATTTCGCCTGGTAATAACCCGGATTTCCTTCCACATCCTCCACAATAACTTCCGCGGCGGCGAGCGGACGGCGCGATTTCGTTTCTAACGATGAGTTAGTGGGATCGGCGTCGACATAATTCATGATCCAGTCATTCAGCCAGCGCTGCATATCGTCGCGCTCTTTAAAAGTACCGATTTTATCGCGAACGATACATTTCAAATAATGCGCAAAACGCGAGCAGGCGAACATATAGGGTAAACGCGCCGATAAATTCGCATTGGCAGTAGCGTCTGCATCATAATATTCAGCAGGTTTTTGCAAAGACTGTGCGCCAATAAAAGCGGCATAATCCGTATTTTTACGATGCACGAGCGGAATAAAACCATTTTTGGCGAGCTCAGCTTCGCGACGATCAGATATAGCAATTTCCGTCGGGCACTTCATGTCAATGCCGCCATCGTCTGTCGGGAAGGTATGGCACGGCAACCCTTCCACGACACCGCCGCTTTCAACGCCGCGAATGAGCGTACACCAGCCATATTCTTTAAAGGAACGGTTGATATTAACAGCCATCGCATAGGCGGCATTTGACCAGACATATTTTGAATGGTCTGCGCCGTCAGTCGTTTCTTCAAAATGAAACTCGTCAACCGGATTGGTGCGAATGCCGTAGGGCAAACGGGCCAGGAAACGCGGCATGGCAAGACCGATATAGCGAGAATCTTCCGCCAGGCGCAGTGAATTCCAGGCCGCATACTCAAGATTCTGCGTGAAGATTTTTGTCAGATCGCGAGGGTTGGAAAGCTCCTGCCAGGATTCCATCTGCAGCACGGATGGCGAAGCGCCGGTAATAAAGGGAACATGCGCAGAGGCCGCCACTTTAGCGAGCGAGGCCAGGAGATCGACATCAGGCGCGCTGTGATCGAAATAATAATCGGCAACCAGACAGCCGTAGGGCTCGCCGCCCAACTGCCCGTACTCTTCTTCATAGACTTTTTTAAATAGCGGGCTCTGATCCCATGCGACGCCTTTATAGCGTTTCATCGTACGGCGCAGGTCGGTTTTGGAAATATCCAGAAAGCGTAACTTTAACTTTTCGTCTGTTTCAGTATGGGTGACCAGATAATGCAGGCCACGCCAGGCGCTCTCCAGCGTCTGAAACTCGTCGTGATGTAAAATAAGGTTGATTTGCTCAGAGAGTTTTCTGTCAATTTCCGCAATGATTGATGCAATGCACTTGTAGGCATCATCAGATAGCGTGACGGCATTAACCAGCGCCTGCTCCGCCAGCGTTTTGACGGCCCCTTCAACGGCAGAGCGAGTCTGATCCGAACGTGGTTTAAATTCTCTTGCAAGCAGCGCATTAAAATCATCGATTTCAACGGCAGACGCAGCGGCGTTGTGGGATTGCTGTGTTTGACTCATAGACATATTCCGTTATCTCCGCTTACTCTTCCCGCTCGATTTCAGCTGAAGCCTGTTGCGGCTTCGGCGAGGAAGCTAATGTTTTCAGTAAAGATTTATCATTCAGCAATTGCATTACCAGCCCTTCTGCGCCGGCTTTACCATCCATATAAGTTTGCAACGTGGCTAATTGCGTCCGTGCTTCCAGTAATTGAGCTAAAGGCTCAACTTTTTTCGCAATGGCATCCGGAGAAAAGTCATCCATGCTTTCAAAAGAAATATCCACCATCAGTTGCCCTTCGCCGGAAAGCGTGTTCGGAACACAGATAGCCACACGAGGTTTCATTGCCTTCATGCGTTCATCGAAATTATCGATATCGATATCCAGGAACTTTCTATCTGCGACCGCAGGCAGCGGCTCCAGAGGCTTACCCGATAAATCAGCCAGCACCCCCAT
Source organism: Cronobacter turicensis (assembly GCF_041222865.1). Taxonomy (NCBI): domain Bacteria; kingdom Pseudomonadati; phylum Pseudomonadota; class Gammaproteobacteria; order Enterobacterales; family Enterobacteriaceae; genus Cronobacter; species Cronobacter turicensis. Next base: position 3,093,849 of record NZ_CP165997.1, read on the forward strand.
AACAAAGGGGAGTTCAATCTTTTTTTCACTACCGTATATTTCCACATCGTACTCAATCTGTACGCGTGGCGCCCGGTTCCGTGCAATAAATTTTTGTGAGTTACTTTTACTTACCATATATACCTTCATCCCTATCCGGTTAACAGCAATAAAAATAGTTAAAGCCTTATGTTGCAACCCTCTAAAAATAAGAACGCATTTTCATAAGCGTCGTTATTTATAAATTATGTCTATATTTGCAAGCGTACCGACTTCGCCTGGGGTAACGTTACCCGACCCGGATGCATAGTAGGCAGCAATGTAGTAGTGCGTAATATCATCCCCGGTTGCCGGGATAAGGTACTCCTGAGTACTGTTCTCATCGTTAATGATCATTTGAGTACCATCGGCTTTACGTAGCCTGACCTGAACGTTTTCGCTATAACCGGTTCCGGCTTCGTTAATCAGATTACCGGTTTTTACGTCAGCAAAACCGTTATCATTCACAAATCTCAACATCACTGATTTATCAATCGGGCAATGGGTAAGCGTCACGGAAAACTGTTGGCTTCCCGCCTCAGCGCCTGCTTTTTGCAATACAGTGGTTGACAATACTGGCAACGTAACCGTCTCGGATGAAGAAGCATTATTTATGCTGACGCCACACGTTTCTTCCATATAACTACCAGTAAAAGAAACATTTATTTTGCAGTCGCCAGCATTCACGCATTTATCCGCGAAACAAAAACCGGCATAACAGAAAAGTATCAGTAGCAAACCTGCTTCAGATAAAGCGCGTATTAAACGATATGACATTATTGCGGTATACATGTCACCTCCATCTGCACGATTTTGCCTTCCGGTAGATCATGCGCATATTGTTTCGTACCCGTCGTTCTTACGAGGCATTTATTTTTGTCCCATTCGGTATAAAGTTGTTGTTTTTCCGGATCCCATCCTCGCACGAATGCCATACCGCCCTGACCAATAATGCTTTGGCTTACATTTTTATCATCAACAATTTGTGCGCCTATTGGTAAAAATTGCCCGGCAGCATCTTTAACAATCAGTATCATTGGACGCCCGACAAGGGTTTTCATATCCACCGTAATTGCCGATCCCATACGAGGAACTACCGTTTTTTGGTTTTCCAGAACATCAACCGTATCTGGTAAGCCGGAATAATCGATCGAGACAATATTTTCCTGATAGGGCGTCAGGGACGGAACAATCGCATAACCAGCACCGTCTACTTTTGCGCCATGTCCGTTAAAGACTTTTGCGCCTTCGCCACCCGGCACACCAATAACAGCAAATGGATAGTCGCCAATCGACGGGCCTGCGGTAATCCCACCTTTATGCGCAACCAGGCTACCGTTCGCCGTTGCTGATAGCTGGCGCGCTGAGCGGTTGTTCATTGAGGCCGTAGCTGAGAACTGCCCTACTGGTGAATCGTAACTAATATTTCCTCTTAGCTGCTCCTCACTGGGCGTATCGTCATTTTTATTAATCGTTGTGCCAATACCATAGTTAATTTCATTTTGTTGGCCCTGGGTTCCGGTGGCATTAAGCTGCCAAAGAGAATCCCCGGAATCAGTATTTGATACTGTCGAATATAACGAGTTAAAGAGCGGTTTTTCATTCGCCCCCCGGCCTAAAGGAACATTGATGGTAACCATATACGTATCGTCATAATTATCATCTTCATCACGCGTTCTCATCGCGCTAAGCGTCCAGGAAAAATAGCGCTGCGCCTGTGTCCAGGAAACGGAGTACTGTTTTGAGGCTTCCCTATTATTCCAGTAGCGGTAAATACTGGCGCTAAAGTTGATAAAGCTGCCACTCCAGAGCGACTGCGAAATGTTTGCCGTCAGACGCTGCCGGGTGCGGTAATCACTGGCGTTGTAATCTTCATCATCCCCAGAACGTGCAATGCTGGCTTCCCTGAAGCTGTAAAAGCCTTTAGAGGAATATCGATAAGCAGCCAGCGTCAGGTTGGTGTCCGTAGGGCTAACATATTTTGTCAAACCAATTTTAAAACTGTTGCCGCTGGACTCTTTTGAATCCGCCAGATCGCTTTTCGCATGGGTAATGTCCATGGATATTCCGCCGATCGGCGTATTCACTGCATGCCCCACAGCCATTGAATAATAGTGGCCAGAGATCTGAAAACCCGTGTAAACGGTATAATTGCTGGTCAAACCGTAGTGATAAACACTCTGAAAAATGGTGGGTTCGTCATGAACGGCATCATCTTTAAGTTTGCCGGCTGAAATCGCGAAGCGCGAAACCGATTGATGTAAAAGCATCGGCGGGGCAGAAAAAGGGATGTTCTGAATACGCTGACGGCCATCAGCTTCGATGATGGTCATTTCAAGATCGCCGCCATAACCCATCGCGCCAATATCGGTGATTTCAAACGCACCCGGTGGCACTACCGTTTCATAAATTGTCTGGCCACGCTGAGTAATCTTGACCCTCGCGTTTGTATCGGCAATACCGCGCACCACTGGGGTATAATTACGTAAACTCTCAGGCAACATTCGCTCGTCAGATTCAAGCTGCGCGCCCCGAATGTTGTAGCTGTCAAAGAGATCGCCGGAAGTATTCGAATCTCCCAGCGTCATCTGGCTTTTGAGTGGTGTGATATCGGTTTGCGCATAACCTGCCAGATTTTGTGTACGGAGGCTTTTGTCATTAGTCCAGTCGGAATTTATGCGTTTACGCAACCGCCAGCCCGCAAAATTCAGGCCGGTTAATAAACCGAGGTTGCCTTGCCAGGAATCCCCATCTCCGCCATTATTGGCATTCTGAAAGAGGCTGTAAAAGTTACTGCTGTAATCCAAAAATCCCACTGTGCTACCTGCATCCCAACGGCTGGGATCGATATAGCCTCGCGGTTGGGGTATTAAATTTATCTGCGGCACCTCAAGCGTAAGCTCAAAATCAGCAGGGTTATAATTCACCTGGCTTTTGGGGATCAGTTCATCGAAGCGATAACAACGGGTATCCTCAAGTTGTTTGTCAGTAATGGGACGCTCCAGGCGAATGCCTGCTTCTTCCAGTTGTTTGAGAAGCAAACAGGGGCGGGCATTTTTCTCGGCTGCATATTGCTCGAAACGAATATCATGCTGTCCGTGGTTTTGCCCATTAACAATTACCGTTACGTTATAGATACCCGGAGGGACAGGGTTACCTTCAGCATAACGGGAGATATCAAACTTTTTTCCATGTATAAAAGACTGATTAAATTCAACCGATTCTGCTCCAGTAACAGTATTCGTTTCTTTTGCCGCCACGTTAAATATTACCAGTGTGGAAAAGGCGGTTATGGATATACTAATAAAGGGTTTAAGATTAAAAACAACCCCTTGAAATAATGGAAGAAGGTGTGCTCGGTTAAAATAAATTCTGTTCATAATCTTAGCTTCTCCCAAAGAGAATGACCTCCGGCATATTCATTGTAAATTCCTGAGTTAATTTCAGGCACAGGATGCATTACTGGCTTGTTTTTATTTTTCAGAAATTCTCAAATAACCCCCATCGCCAGGCTTCAGGGTCTTCATGACAGAGGCACCATAATCATTCAAAAACCAAAACGTCACTGAACTAACAGATACCGGGGCGTTCATTTTTTTCACGGAATAAAATCTTTCAGTAGCACCAGGGGCCACCATATCCATAGCCAAATCAATTTTAGCCACCGACGTATTTAATTTCGCCGTATCAAAAGAGAAAAAATAGGGTGTGGGGTTAGTCACTTCTATCCCAACGCCTTTTACATTGTCGTTAATTAGCTTCCAGTGGAGTTTATCAACGCTTCCCTCACTATTGCTGGACAGGGATTGTGGTCGAAAGAAAATTTTTATTCGCGTGCGAAACGCCAGTTCCAGACGGTTTTTCTTCACCGCGCCAGCAGGTGCCGGAGGGATTTCCAGCATATTAAACCAGTAAACCGATTCCCGGTCCTGGGGTAAGCTCATTCCATCATAAACGAGACGTACGCTTTGCCCTCTTCCTGGCTCTACGCGATAAACGGGCGGCGTAACGACAAAAGGTATTTTCACTGCATTAATATCAGCATCAGCTTTACCATCATCGACCCAAACCTGGACTAAGGCGGGTTGACTGCCTTTATTGGTAGTACGGACACTAGTTTCTTTTTCATTACCTGGGAATATAATTCGCGTACCGCTAATTGTCATTGAGGCTGAGCACACGGAAATACCACATAAAAAAACAGCCATTATCTTTGTAATATTGAAAGACATAGCAAAGCCTTAATTAATTATTTGTCGTTAATATGATGCAACAGTTAGCATTGATGGCGAACCGTTTTCACGGATCGCCATACATACTTATCAGGGATAACTTAAAGTGTAATTAACCTTGGCAGTGACGTCGCCAGCTTCTGTAGCCTCAGAAGCATAGTAGCCGCCGATATAACGCATCTCAGCCGTCTGGTCAGACTTTACGTCAAACGCGGCGCCCGTCTCACCAACCGAGATCACGCTGGAGTCGGTATTATATAAGCGTACCTCAACGTTTTTTGCGGCTCCCGTTGCGGCGGCATTTGTCAAATTGCCGGTAACAGGGTCGAATCCGGTTGAATCAAGGGCCTCAAAATGTGCAGCTACTTTAGTAATGGCGGCAGGGCAATTGACCGCTTTAATAGTAAAGATAGTGCTACCTGCTTCATCTCCCGCTTTGGCAAGCGTCTGCGTAGAAATGGTAGGTAGAGTGACAGTTTTATCAACATCGCCTGTGTCGATTTCACAGGTTTCAGCGATCAGCTTCCCATTAAATGTTACTGTTCCCTGTGATACGGCCTCCGCATAACCAGAAATTAAGCCAAGCGCCAGCGCACAGTATGCAAGATTTATTTTACGCATAATAATCCTTCATTTGTTCAATTTACCTTTCGAAAACGAACCATCCTTGTATGGTTCCCGGTTACTGCCTTTCTTAATTTATTTCAGGAATGTCATCATTGATATAAGGTTCAATCAGGAGACATTCTGTTCCTGTTCTAATCGTCACGCCCAAAAGCCTTGCTTTAAGAGCGCTATCCATAAGAATCCCTCCTATTTTTGGTATAATCTTTTGCTCTATATAACGAATTAATATCCGCGCACCGGTTTCGGCCACATGACATTGTTCAACAATATATCTTACGGCCTCATCATTATATTGAAGCGTTACGTTATGGTTTTCATACAGGCGATTCGCCACTCGCTTAAGCTGCATCTTCACGATAAGCATCAGCGCATCGCTTTTTAGCGGCAGATAAGGGATTACCGTCACCCTTCCGAGAAAAGCAGCAGGAAACACTTTTAATAAATCATTATGCAAGAGCGTTAGTAAGCCTTCCTCATCAGGTACAGTATTCTCATCACGGCATAACAGGCTAATTTTTTCACTACCGACATTGCTGGTTAATAATATGATGGTATTGCGAAAATCGATTAATCGACCCTCACCATCTTCCATACGCCCTTTATCAAATACCTGGAAAAAAAGCTCATGAACATCAGGATGCGCTTTTTCGATCTCATCCAGCAGAATAACGCTGTATGGTTTACGGCGAACAGCCTCCGTAAGGATCCCTCCTTCACCGTAACCCACATACCCGGGCGGCGATCCTTTTAACGCTGAAACTGTATGCGCTTCCTGATATTCACTCATATTGATGGTGATAAGATTATGCTCACCACCATACATATTTTCCGCAATGGCCAACGCGGTCTCGGTCTTCCCCGTCCCGGATGGTCCGGTGAGCATAAAGACGCCTGTGGGACGTACAGGATCGGCTAACCCTGTCCGTGCCATTAAAATGCGTTCGCTGATCTGTTTCAGAGCAAAAGTCTGGCCAGTAACGCGTTCGGCAAGGCGCACAGGAAGTTCACGGACAATATTCATTTCATCCTGCAGCATCTGGCCTACCGGAATACCGGTCCATTCGCTGACAATCGCAGCAACGACTTCTGCACTGACTTCAGTGTGAACCATCGCCTGCTCATGACGAATCGCATTAAGCTGAGCCTCTATCTCTAAAAGCGCTTGCTGTAATGCCTCCCGCTCTGCGCGATCGACCTCTTCATTCTGGCAAAGATGCTGCAACGTCGCCCGGGCAGCGATAATTTCACTGACACTCGTCTTTTCCTGGAGCCAACGCGACTCAAGGGAATTAGCCTCTTTGGACCTCAGCTTAATAACGCTTTTTAATGTATCGATAGAGGCTTGATCTTCCTTCCCGAACGTACTGGCTTTGGTAGCTAGCGAAAGCTGCCTGTTTGCAGATTCAATTTGATATTTTAACTCCTGCAGTACGTACGGCGGCGTATGCTGCCCAACAGCTACCCTTGCACAGGCTGTATCTAACAGGCTGATGGCTTTATCCGGCAGCTGACGCGAAGGGATAAAACGATGCGAAAGTTTAACGGCGGCGCGCAATGCTTCATCCAAAATCCAGACGTTATGATGCAATTCGAGCACCGGTACCATCCCACGCAACATATCTGTAGCGCTGTTTTCATCCGGCTCTTCCACCTGCAAAACCTGGAACCGACGCGTGAGTGCCGGATCCTTTTCGATATGGCGTTTAAATTCGCTCCAGGTCGTTGCTCCGATAGTCCGTAATTGACCCCGGGCTAACGCTGGCTTCAGCAGGTTTGCCGCATCGCCAGTACCTGCACTATTACCGGCCCCAATCAGATTATGTATTTCATCAACAAATAAAATAACGGGCTGTTCGGATGATGCAGCCTCTTCCAGCACAGCTTTAAGGCGAGCTTCAAACTCCCCTTTCATACTGGCGCCCGCAGAAAGAGCCACAATATCTAAGCTTAATAAGCGCACATCGCAGAGCGACGGAGGAACATCGCCGCGGCTAATAGCGCATGCCAGTCCTTCAACAACGGCAGTTTTACCAACGCCAGCATCGCCGGTGAGTAGGGGATTGTTTTGACGGCGGCGTAACAGGATATCGATAATCGTGCTAATTTCGCGATCGCGTCCCAGCACAGGATCAATTTTCCCTTCCCTGGCAAGCGCAGTCACATCGGTCGAATATTGCGCAAGGCTTCCGGTACTTTGGAGCTTGATAGCCCCGCTGGCTTCACCTGGCACGGCGCTTTGGCTGCTGAGAAAAGGGGGTGATTCTCTTTCCTGTACCTCAGGTGAATGACGGGTTATATAGTCAAAATCATGACTGAGTTGTTCAAGAACCACTTTCTCAAGAGGAGCAGCCACCGCCAGTAACGCGCGGCGCAACTCGACAGTGGTAAGAAGAGCCATTAAAAGATGGCCGCTGCGTATTTTATTTTCACAACGCTCTAGGCTGGTATATATCCAGGCACGTTCAATAGCGAGTTCAATAAGATAAGAGAAATCAGAAACCGCCGTCGCGCTACCAGGCAAACGTTCAAGGGAATAACTTAACCCACGCTCCAGCCCTTCGCTGTCAACATTAAAGTAACGTGCGATGTGTTTTAAATCGTTGTCCTCCTGGTGCCAGATCTGATTAATCCAGTGAACCAGTTCAACATAAGGATTGCCACGTAACTTACAAAAGGTCGTTGCGCTTTCAATGCTTCTGAAAAGCGTTTCGCCCAGCTTTGAAAAAAGATTCTTCCTTGAGATAGTCACGTGATGTTTTCTCTTAACATAGTTTCCGGAAAGAACTGCAGCCTGATTACCAGATTGCGCCATTTCTTTTTTTAGAAAATAGAGAAAAAACAAACGGAGATAAAGACCTAATCCTGTTACTGGAACCATTTAAGAAATCATTCCAAGTTAAATTCCTAAAAACAACCCGCAACAAAACACAACTACTTGTTTATGCTGGATTTATTAAAAAAGGACATGCCAGTCAAGCCATTTGATTTTGCCTTATGCGTTGAGCGAATTTTACTGGCGTGACATACTTTTATCAGGAATGATATCCAAAAAAGCGACTCAAAAATTCTTAGTTAATCTATAAATGGAACTTCAAATATATATTTAATGAATGGTTGAGAAGCTTGCGCTGTTATCGCACTGAGCGTGATAGCATCACCATTAATATTTCTGTTTTTATAACTCTGCGTAGTCTGTAAGGCGCTAATGACGTTAAAGCTCCATTACATTCAAACGTAGCGGATAAGACTATAAATAAAAGGGTGAAGCATACCGGAGCAGTACTTTAACGAATTATGTTTAATCAGGGCAGGACATGGATAATAAGTTTCTTGATTATTACAATAAAGAACTCACCTATATGCGGGAAATGGCGCAAGAATTCGCATCACGCCACCCTAAGATCGCCGCACGTCTGGGTATGCATGGACTGGAAATAGCTGATCCTTATGTAGAGCGTTTGATTGAAGCATTCTGTTTTATGTCAGCTCGTATGCAGATTAAACTGGATGCGGAATTTCCTTTATTTACGCAGCGTTTGCTGGATATTATTTATCCTAATTATACATCCCCGATTCCCTCTATGGGTGTGGTGCAGCTGAAACCTGATTTGAAAGAAGGTGACTTAACGCAGGGCTATGTCGTGCCCCGAAGCAGTGCGTTCTACACCCCCATAGCTCCTGGCGAAGCAACCCGTTGTGAATTTCGAAGTGGCCATAACGTTACGCTCTGGCCACTGGAGATCGTTGAAGCCCGACTGACCTCTTTACCACCAGATATTCCCGCGTCTGCAAAATTCAATTTGCCGCTACAGAGACTTAAAGGCGCGCTGCGTATCAGGCTCAAACTTCATGACGGCCTTCACTTTTCGCAACTTAGCGGGTTTGAGCAACTTCCCATTTATATAGACGGAGATGAACGTGTCGTCTCACGCATCTTCGAGCTTATTCATACCGCGAATGTTGCGATGATGATTCGCGGGAAGTCGCATGCGGGAATCGAAGACACGCTTGTTACAGAAGAACCGTTAGCTTTCGAGGGCCTGACGCCTGAGCAGAGATTATTGCCTGCTCAATGGAATATTTTTCATGGCCATACGCTGCTCCAGGAGTACTTTGCCTGCCGACAACGTTTTTACTTTTTTACGCTTACCCAGTTAAGCAAGGGACTGAAAAAGATAGAAAGTAATGAAGCGGAGATCATTATTCTGCTGGATAACGCCCCGCAGGATCTGGTCAGCCATATCACAGCTTCACGGTTTCTGCTGTTTTGTACGCCTGTGATTAACCTGTTTCCTAAACAAATGGACAAGGTGGAAATTAACAGAGCATTAAATGAATTTCATGTCGTCGCCGATCGCAGCCGTCCGCTGGATTACGAAGTCTTTTCCATCAATAACGTTATTGGACAGCAGGCGGAAACCAGTAACGAAGTGGTATTTAATCCGCTGTTTCAGACTCGCCATTATCACCACGGCAATGCCGGGCGCTATTTTTCATACACCAGACGCCCCAGAACGCAGGAAAAGAGCGCCCGCCATTACGAAACGCGAACGTCATACCGGGGAACTGAGGTTTTCATCTCGCTTGTCGACCAGCACGAAGCGCCCTATGGTGATGCCATCCGCTATTTATCTGTCGATGCGCTGGTGACTAACCGCGATCTTCCCGCACTGCTTTCCCGTACGGGAAATTTTGAACTCACCATGACGGACGCCGCCCCCGTTGAAGGCGCAAGATTTGTTTGTACGCCTTCCGTACCACAACCGCCTTTTGCCGAAGATGAATCAGCCTGGCGGCTGATTCGCCAGCTCAGTTTCAATTACCAGCCTCTGGCGGATATGGATCATAGTCCAGGCGGAGAAGCGCTGCGTAAGATGCTGCGTTTGTTTGTCAGCCAATATGACAGCGAGGCCAACACTCATATAGATGCACTGGTAGGGTGTAAAAGCGAGCCGGTTATTCGCCGCCTGCCAGACAACGGCCTGCTTATTTATGGCAGAGGAGTCCGCTGCACGCTTACCGTTGACGAAAGGGGCTTCTCCGGTATTAGCCCGTATCTCTTTGGGCTCATCATGGAAAATTACGTCGCCCGGCACGCCGCGATTAATGTTTTCACCGAAACGGAATTAGTCTCTATGCAGCGAGGACGCATCAGCTGCTGGAAAGCGCGTCCCGGAAGACGGGGGATCCTGTAATGGCATCTGTACCCGCAGCGAAAGCGCCTCTGCCCCCGGCTCTGAATGCCTGGTGTCAAAGTGATACTCCGTGGAAATCAGGTTTCATCAGCACGCTGCGTGCTATTGCGGCAAGAACGCCCGATCAGCCGCCTGTCGGACACGCCGCGTTGCCTTCACAGGAAAGCTTCAGAATTGGCCAACGCGCGCATATGGCATTCGCGCCACGCGAAATCGCACAACTGAACTGGCGTGACGGCAAAGTCAATCTGAACATTTTCGGTCCGGGCGTGTGGGGCGCACAAGGCGCAATGCCGCTCCATTTTACCGAGCTGGCGTATAGCCGGATGGAGAATCACGATTATGCGCTGGCGGATTTTGTCGATCTGTTTCACCACCGGGCGCTCTCACATTTTTATCGCGCCTGGTTTATTGCGCAGGATACCGCGACGCTTGACAGAACGGATGATGAAAAATTTGCCTTTTATGTCGGCAGTCTTGCTGGTCTGGATCTTCAGGAAATTGCCCATTCTTGTCTTCCTGCACACGCCCGCCTGACCTCGTGCGCCCACCTTGTCCGTGAGGCCCGCAACCCCGAAGGGCTGCTTGGCGCCCTGCAGGACTACTTTCAGGTACCTGTCCATATTAAAGAATTTGTTGGTCAGTGGATCCTGTTAGACCGCACCGATCAGACGCATCTGGGCAACGGCGACACCGCGATATTGCTCGGTAAAAGCGCGATTCTCGGCGAAACCGTACTGGATCGTCAGCATAAATTTCAGCTCATTATCGGGCCGCTTACTCTTGAGCAATACCTGCGTTTTAGTCCCTGGGGTCAGGATCTCCCCGTTCTGAAAGAATGGGTACGCAATTTCATCGGTTTTGAATATGCCTGGGAGGTGCAGTTGCTTCTCAAGGCACAGGAGGTGCCTTGTACCTCGCTGGATGGCACACATCAGCTTGGTTATGCCAGCTGGCTTGCCAGAGAAGCGTCAATTAAACCGCTCCTCGGCATGTGTTTTGAGCCCGAGTTTAAGCAGAACAACTGAGCGGCAACGGTTTTCAATGGCAATACATCGTACCGTAAAGGATAAACACTATTATGGATATAAATACCCTGCAGGTGCCTGAATATTATCAGCCACTTATGCAGCCTCTGCCGGGCGCGTTTTCCTGCGGCGTTAACCTGGAATATGACCCCGACTTTATTTTACTGCTGTCACGTTTGCAGCCCAGACTTGACGCGGAATATGGTCATTTCACAGAGGCTGCAGAACCGGTGAACTGGGCGGAGGCGGAACGGGATTGCCACGCCCTTTTTCAGCGCAGCAAAGATCTCAGGTTAATGATTATCCTTATGCGCTGTCGTCTGAGACAGATTGGCCTGCTCGCGCTTGAAGAGGGACTCACCGCCCTGTTTTCTTTAATTAAACGGTGGCCTGACGATATTCATCCTCAGCTTTATGACGAAGGCGAATTTGATCCTTTGATGCGGATTAACGCCCTGAACGAGCTGGAAGATATTCACGGTCTTATTGGCGATCTGCGTAATCAGATATTGCCTAAAGCGGCCGGTACGCAAATTACGCTGAAGATATTTGAAAAATCCCATGCCGTGCCGCGTGAAAGCGATGCGTTACCTGAAATTATGCTTTCCACATTACGTCATGAATGGAAAACGCATAACGATCCTGTGATTAATTCCTTGCAGGCAGCAAAAGCCTGCCTCGATCGGATAAAAAGCCTGTTACCAGGCTTTGCAGGCACTGATTTGCCTGACTTTCCACAATTGAGCCAATTGCTTATGCTGTTTTCCTCGCAAAGTGGGCAGCCACCACTCTCATCGCTACAACCTGAAGCGCTAATGTCGGTTATTACAGAAAATGATGCACTGCCCTCTTTGCGAATGTCCGAAGAGGAACCGGCACCGGCAATAACGTCCGGGGAACAGCAAAACATTCGCAGTCGAGCAGAGGCGCTCTCCAGGATTAAAGAAATCCGGGCCTGGTTTCTTAATACTGAACCAAGCAGCCCTGTTATACCTCTGCTCGCTTTTACCGAACAGACTATCGGTATGGGCTTTAATGAATTATTGAAGTTTATCCCCGCAGAATTAATTTCTCGGCTGGATACTGAAAAGGAATAAAAAGATGAAAAAATCGCTTTTCATTGTTGCGCTGTTTGCTTTTACTGCTTTAAACGCAGAGGCTTGTCAGGTCGACTTGAGTGATGGCGTTGGTCCCACCACATTATCCATTCCCTCACAGACCATACGAATCGATGCAGATGCACAAACCAGTACCTCTGTGCCCATATTTAGCTATGACTCCTCTTTGCAAAGCACCCAGATTTCGTATATTAATTGTCTGACTGGCACGCCATTTGGCAAAAGTCCCTATAATCTTGGGCCGCAAGATACCAGCACAAAAATTTACCCAACGTCCGTACCAGGAATTGGGATAAAACTGCGCTGGAACAACGGTTCCGCTTTCGGTGATTTCCCCTCTGAAAATAAGATGAGCTTTCAAACTCCGTTGGGGCGGTTCATTTATTCCACAGGCTCCTATTTCCGCATTGAGCTTTATAAAACGCAACCGAGGGTGTCACTAAAGGATCCGAACGGCGATATTCTTTTACCGCCCGGCGATATCGCTTATAACTGGGTAGAAATGAATAGTATCAGTAACTACGCGCAAAAACTGAATATCGGGCAGATAATGGTGATCAGTACGCCAGCCTGTGCTTTCAACAACAATAAAGTCGTGGATTTCGGTCTTGTTACCTCAGCCGACCTCACCGCGGGAGGCATAGAAAAGGATCTTTCTTTTGATATTACCTGCCAGTCTGACTACGGTAATTATTCCGCCATCGCAGCCATTACCAGTAATACGCCCTCGGCAGATAAACAATATATTAAAGTAAAAGATAGTGCAGGTAATAGCGACCGGCTTGGTATTGAAATCAAAGACAGTCAGGGAAAGACGATGTTATTAGATGGAAGCACCAGCGAACTGCTGGCCAATGTTGTGGCAAATACCCCGGCGACGTTTCACTGGAAAGCGCATCTTAAGCCGACCGCAGGGGTTCTTCACCCCGCCAACGGCGATTTCACCGCAGAGGCCGAAGTTATCCTGCAAATAAAATAACGGCCTGCATAATGAACAAAAATGAGACCTCAACGATATTTATCAGTATCGCCAGCTATCGGGATCCAGAGCTTATTCCCACGCTTAAAAATATGCTGGAGATGGCGGCTAACCCAGCCCGACTGCATATCACGGTATGCTGGCAGGACGATAACGATATTAAGCATTTTCTTAACCAGGGCTTTACCGTAGCGTTTGTGGAAAGCTATGAGGGCGGCGCTTTATATAAGCTCAGTTTCGCAGGCGTGGTCATTCAGATTATCAGCCTGCATTATTATGCCAGCCAGGGGGCCTGCTGGGCGCGTCATATGGCCGAAGCCCGGTTTGATGACGAAGACTATTTTCTCCAAATCGATTCCCACTGCCGTTTCAGTGAAAACTGGGATGAGGAGATGATCAACACGGTCGAACAACTGCGTCCCTGTAGCCCTAAACCTGTGTTGTCTACCTACCCGCCGCCTTATGACCCTGAAAATAATGAAGACAAAAAACGCTATATCAGCCAGCTGATTTTCCGGGAGTTTACGGCGCATGGCATTGTTATGCTGTCTTCCCGGCCGGTAACGCCGTCCTTTCCCCTGCGTTGCGGCTACCTGGCAGGCGGGTTTATTTTTGCGGACGGCAGCTTTGTGAAAGAGGTGCCAAACGATCCGCTTATCTTTTTCGCGGGGGAAGAAATAGCCATGGCGGCGCGCGCCTGGACCAGCGGCTACGATATTTACTGCCCTGATAAGATCATGCTCTGGCATTTTTATGGACGCCGACAGCACCCGAAAGTCTGGGGGGATCACAGCAATCAGGCGAAAGCGACGGGTAGTGTCGCGCTTGCGTGGTGGGAGCGCGATCATATCGCTAAACAACGTGTCCGAACGTTGCTTGGTCTGGAACATCCGTCCTGCGAAATGGGAAAATATGGGCTCGGCAATGCGCGTGATTTTCAAAGCTTCGAGCAGGCGATCGGCGTCAATTTCCGCCAGCGTTCGGTTCATCCGGCGGTGCTCGGTGAAAATAAAGTCAGCTTTTTCTCAACGCAAATATCAGAGACGCCGCAGGAAGATATCGCCTTTATTTATCCCTATCGCAAAGTCGTGAAATTCTCCCGTGCGGAACTGGCTTATCAACGCCCTGACGTGAGCTGGTGGCATCTCGGTATTTATGATGAAAAGAATGTCCTGCTTTACCGACAGGATCTGACGCCCGAGGCGCTCACGAAAAAAATCGCTGTCGTTGAAGAACAACTGGAAATAGTGGTTGAGTTTACGAGCCCGAACGCGGTAGCACCAGCATCCGTGCGCTTGTCTCCGTATACCGATAATACGGGCTGGGGCGAGGTGTCAGAAAAACCATGGTAACGTGCGACGCGCTGTTTGAAAAAATCGTCACGACTGAAATTCTCATGGCGATGGATGGCATTATTCCTTCGTTTTCAGGATTAAAACTCAGGCTAACCACGGCGCTGGATGAGCTCTGTCGTTCGCTGATTGCCGCCGGTGCGCCGGAAGAGGAGGTCGACAAGCTTTGTAAAATGATTTGCGTCGCTGTGGATGCGCAAGCCCGCACGACTCTTGCCCGACACGCATTAAGCTGGGAGGGCTATGCGCTGACTCACCACTATTACGGTTATGAGGATGAGCCTTTCGCTATCGCAGAGGCGCTGGACACCTTGCTCCGGCGGCCGGATTTTCATTTTTACGCGTACGCCCAACAGCTTCTGTTTTTACTGGCGCCGCTTTTCCCGGCGGATCGCGCGCTTCATGCGTTGCGCCTTCAGCACAGTGTTGCGATATCGAATCCCGTTGCTGACAGCATCGGCGCCCCTCCGGCTTCACGCCCCCACGCCAGAAAAATTGACCGTAGCGGAGTGCTTTTTGCGTTTGGCATCGTGTTAATGGCCACGCTCTCGGGCTTGTGGTGGTGGTGCGCCCAGGCGCTAAGCGGGCCATATTAAATGCAGTCACGGAATTTCAGGCGCGTTCGCCAGCTTACGGGCGTCACAGTACTGGTGGCGTTTAGCGCCACACTGCTGCCTGCCTCCCCTGCGACGCTTAATAATCTCTGCGCTGTTGTCGCGCTACTGGCGGCCTTTGGCTTTCTCAGCCTGCAGAGTGCATTGGCCCGGTCGCCAGACAACACGCCTCCCGCGACGGCCAGCCGCCCCCTGATTATCTTTATTGTCGGTCCGTTCGCCGCACGCTGGTTTACCCGCACAGGTGGCGCGGCGGATATACGCACAGAGCAATCAACGCTCTGGTTACTTGCCGCCACGCCGCAAGCGCTACATGCCCGCCTTAACGCGGTGCGCCTTAAGCATCCGAACGCCGATAGTCGGTTATGGCTGCCGTTGCTGCCGGATGGCTATGAGGATGCAGCGCTACTCGCAGCGCAACTGGATGAGTGGCAACGATCAATCGGCACCCAACGCTGGCCGCATCCTTTACCCTGCTGTGTGGCTTTTTACGTCAGGCTAAGTAACACCGATACCGTCCACTGGACCGGCTTGCAGAGCCTGTCTCCCTGGCAGGAAACGCAAACGCCACTGCCCTTTGAGACGCTTGAAGAGGCGTTCAACGCCATGAGGGCGACGAACGATATCGCGATGCGCCAGCGAAGCATCATGGGTAAACGTCTGCTGAGCTGGACACAGACCACCCCGCTGAAAACGACGCTGCTGTCGTTTACGGATAATCCCGTGCTGCGCCTGAGCGGCATCGTGGTCGCGGATGATGGCCAGGGTTTTACTCGCCACGGCGCATGGGCGCACTTTCTTGAAAGCCAGTACGGCGTGCTTCCTCCCCTCTCCTCTGCGCTGCTGGCGCCGCCGCTCCCTCCAGCATTGCAAGCGGCTTCATTCCAGCATCTCACGGCGAAAAAACGGCGCGCCGCAGGCGTTTTACTGAGCGCTATCGCCGTTTTTATTCTGCTCGCCGCCTCGCTGCTGAATGCGTTTCACCAGGCGCGCGAGCAGATCCGGCATACGTCGTCACTCATTGAGCGCATCGGCGCTATCGAGCCCTGGCAGATCCACACGCGACACAAGGCACTCGACGCCCTTGCCGCGCAACACCAGCAGCTTTTGCAGTGCGCCGCTTCACCGCGACTGGCGAACTGGGGCTTATCGCCGTGCGCGCGCCTGCAACAGGAAGCGCAGGCCACGATTGACCGCTACAGGAATGTCCCTTTCTTCAGTTCAAAGGCCCCGGTCTCGCTCTTTTCATCTGGCAGCGCCCGCCTGCGACCGCACAGCCCGACAGCGCTCCAGCCCCTGTTGATGCTGGTAAATCAACATCCCGGCAGGCGTTTCCTGATAATCGGGCACTCTGATAACACCGGCAGCCCAGAGGTCAACCGCCAGCTTTCCGTCAGCCGGGCTATCGCCGTGCGGGAATGGCTGGTGAAAACGACGAGACGTTCCGCCACACAGTTTGAGGTTTACGGTTCCGGCGCCAGCGATCCTGTCGCCAGTAATGACAGTGAAATGGGCAGAGAGCTTAACCGGCGGGTTGAAGCGATCGCTCTGCCCGTCGACGCCATGAAAATAAGGAAATTCGACAATGAGTAATAAAGTGCAGCGCTATTCACTTTATGAGGGACACTTTTTGACCACCGCGCCGGTGCTCGACAGAAGCGTCAATATTCTGATGTTTCGCGATCCGGATAATCAGGAATATAACCTGATTATTAATCGCGCCACGCTTGATGAAGAACAGACGCCGGAGGCCTTTTGCGAGTCGCAGATGGAGATTCTGCGCACTACACTCCCCGGCTTTCAGCTCGAAGGAAAACTGCTGCGCCATGAAACCGGCCCGTCGCGGTTGCCAGTGGTGCAGATCGCTAACCGCTATTTGCAGGAAGGTAAAACCATCCGTCAGGTGCAAACGCTGGTTCAGTTACCTTTTCACGCTGCCACCAATCCCCTGAGCCGGGAGATTATTATTTTTACGCTCCACGCGGAGGCAGATTTTACGGATTATCAGCGCAGGCACTACGTACAGATCATTAATAACTTTAATCCGAACGTTTCACCGCTGGCGGAATAACATCACGTCTTCGGGAAAATAAAAATGAGGCGTATCAGCCTCATTTTTTCTTCTGCGCCCACGTTTCCCGCGCCACAGAGGGTAATAGATGGCTCCGTCCCGGCTATTACGGCGCTACATCACCGGCTTATTCCAGGGCATGACGGCCAGCAGTTTCGCCATCCCGCACCAGCCTGTGATGCCGGCGAACATCAGCCCGGCACCGACGAACGCCGGAATAATATAAAACGCAGGCGTAACCGTCGCGCCCGCGAGCGTGCCGCAGAGCGCCAGCGCACCAGCAACGATCTGTACCTGGCGCATCAGCGGTAAGGGCTGGCGGCTGTCGGTAATGACCGGTAACCCTGCGGCTTTCCATGCATTCAAACCGCCCTGCATAATCCGCACCTCTGCCGGATGCGCCGCCGCTATCAGTTGCTGCCGGGCGTTCTCCGTGCGCATTCCGCTCTGACAGTGAAAAATGACCATGTCGGTTTGCGCCAGGGCGTCTTTATCAAGGCTGCCGGGCTGAACCGTCTCCAGCGGCAAAGAACGTGCGCCGGAGAGATGTTCCCGCCGCCATTCCTCCTGCCCCCGGATATCAATCAGCATGATCCTGCGCCCGGAAAGCGCGTGCACTTCCGCAGGGGTGATAAATATCGATGACATTTTATTCTCCCGGACAATAAAGCGTTTTGAGGGTATGCACGACGGCCACGACCGCCTCGTTCCTGATGTGGTAGCGGATGAACCGCGCCTCGCGAATGCCTTCTATCAGCCCTTCCGCTTTCATCCGCGCCAGATGCTGGGACGTCGCCGGGGCGCTAAGGCCGCTCATTCTGCACAGTTCTCCGGCTTCTGTGCCGGGGTTTTCAATTAACACGCACAAAATCAGCAACCGCTGCGGGTGGCTCAGCGTCTTAAGAAGCGCAGCGGCCTTGTTGGCCTGCGTGTGTAACGCGTTCAGATCGGTCATGGCTTCACAGTTTAGATTTTCCTTAATTAAGAAAATACTAAACTATCAGCGGCAGTGTCAATCGCCCTGATAGTGCCGCGCCGCCTTAACCGTTTCATTTCGTTACGTTAACGTTGTGTGACTTTTTGTATTGGCTTCATACTTCAGTGATAACAACACGATAACGCAATGACGAATCCTCGACGGCAGGCAGGGAGAATTAACATCATGTTGCGATCGCTACAGGCGCTCTGCCTGATGAGCTTTTTTCTGGCGGATGTGCGCGATGGGCTGGGGCCTTTTCTGGGCATCTTTCTGACGGAGCGGCACTGGCGGCCGGATGATATCGGCTTTGTGATGACGGCGGGCGGGATTGCCGCGCTGCTGGCGACGGTGCCTGCCGGAATTATGATCGACGCCACCCGTAAAAAGCGCCTGCTGTTGCTCGTCTGCTGCGTGCTGGTGACGCTCGCGACGCTGCTGCTCTGGCGCAGCACGCATTATAGCGTCGCTATGATGTCGCAAATCGTATCCGGGCTTGCCGCCGCGCTGATTGGGCCGCTCGTCGCAGGCATCACGCTGGGGCTGACCGGCCAGCGCGGCTTCACCCGCCAGATGGGCCGCAACGAAGCGTTTAACCACGGCGGCAATATGGTGGCGGCGGTGCTGGCGGGCTGCGCGATGTGGCTGTGGGGCATCGGCGCGGTGTTTATCCTGATGACCGGCATGGCGTTTTTCACCGCGCTCTGCGTCCTGGCTATCCGCGAGCAGGATATCGATCACGATGTGGCGCGGGGTATTGAAAAAGGCGACCCGGCGCGCACCGTACCGCAACTCTCCGTGCTGATGCGTAACCCGGTGCTTATCACCACCGGGCTAACGCTGTTGCTGTTTCACCTCGGCAACGCCGCGCTGCTGCCGATGCTGAGCATGCGCGTGGCGTCCACCGGCAGCAGCCTGTGGAGCCCGGGCCTTTACGCCGCGGCGACGGTGGTGATTTCCCAGTGCGTCATGATCCCGGTCGCGCTCTTTACCTCCGCGCAGGCGCAGCGCTATGGCTACCGCCAGCTGATTATGATTGCGCTGATCGTGCTGCCAGTCCGCGCCGCGCTGGCGGCAAGCTTTGCCGGGCCGCTGTCCGTGATCCCGGTGCAAATCCTCGACGGCGTCGCCGCCGGGATTTTAGGCGTCGCGGTGCCAGGCTATATCGTCAACGCGCTGCGCGGCTCCGGGCATGTCAACGCCGGGCAGAGCGTTATTATGCTAATGCAGGGCGCGGGGGCGGCGTTCAGCCCGGCGCTGGCGGGCAGTATCATCGCGCATTCGTCATGGCGGATGGCGTTTGCAGCGCTGGGCGTCGTGGCGCTGGCGGCGTTAATCGTCTGGTGGCGTGCGGGCGAGCGGGTATCCGCGACGGCCTGATCGCCTCCGCAGAGGTTAGTTGCGCGTTATATACTGTTGATATTGCGTTTTTCCTGATGAGAGTTGCTTATGTTAGCCACGGTTCTGGTTGCGCTTGTCGCCGTTATTCACGTCTATATCGTCGTGCTCGAAATGTTTTTATGGAATACGAAAACAGGCCGCAAGGCGTTTAATCTGAGCGCTGATTTCGCGCGCGACAGCCGGGTGCTGGCCGCCAATCAGGGCCTGTATAACGGGTTTTTAGCGGCAGGGTTATTCTGGGGGCTGTGGCTGGGCGAGAGTGGTTTGCAGTTCAAATTTTTCTTTCTGATTTGCGTGCTGATCGCCGGGATCTTTGGCACTATTACCGCCAGCAGGAAAATACTGTATGTTCAGGCGCTGCCTGCGCTGCTGGCGTTAATGGCGCTGTGGATGGGGCTGTAAGGCCTCATTCAATAATTCGCACCTGAGTGTGGCTGTTCTCATTCCACGAGAAAAGCACCAGATGCCAGAGCCCCGGCGCTTTGCGTGAAGGGTCAATCAACCCGTTCATACCCAGAGATTCCAGACGCGCGCGCACCTCCCATGACGGCGGAATGCCGCCCGCTTTCACGGTCTCCTGCCACGGCGCAATCGCGTCCTTTATGTCAATGCCCGCCGCCAGAACGGCATCGGTATTGCGCAGATCAAAAATCTTTTCAGCCACGACGCTGACGTTGATGATTTCCAGGCTGGCTCTGTTATCGCGATGCGCTTGCATGGCCGCCTCAACGCCTTGCGGTGAAGCACTCAAATACAGGGTGGGTTGATCGCCTCTTGAATATCGCCCCGCCGCCCTGGAGCCCGATAACGCAAAGTGCCGGTACGCCGGATCGATTGCCCGATAAAAAACGCCTTCAATGCGGGTATAAAAAGGGGTGATATTCATCATTTTTCAGCCATCAAAATTGCGGGAAAGTTTTGCATATCCGTGACCGAGGTCCTTTTCAATGCGCGCCAGCACGCTTTTCCGGTCTTTATTCCTTCAGACGACCTCATCGGCGGCGAGCCTGTCGTCGTAAGCCACCTGCGCCTGCTCAATGGCCGCGCCATGCTGCCTGGCCCAGCTCACCAGCGCCACAAAAGGCTCCTGCAGCGTTCGCCCGAGCGGCGTAATCGAATACTCAACGGCCACGGGTGACGAGGCGATCACGCGGCGGTTGACCAGGCCGTTGCGTTCAAGCCGGCGCAGCGCCTCCGTCAGGGCTTTATGCGTGATCGGATCCAGCCTGCGCTTAATGGCGTTAAAGCGCGCGGGCTGGGTGCACAGTACGGTCAGGATCAGCACCGACCATTTGTTGGCCACTTGCTCCAGGACAGGGCGGGTGCTGTTGATTTCGGCCAGTTGGGCAGCGATATCCGTCGACATGTGGTTACCTTCTCTATATCTGGTGTACATCAGGTGCGTAATTGACCCTAAATATACAAAATGTATCATCTGGCTTCCACCCCCTGTCCGGAGTAGCCATGTTGAAACTTGAAGGAAAGACCGTCCTGGTAACAGGCGGCAATAGCGGTATCGGGCTTGCGATCGCGCGCCGTTTTGTGCAGGAAGGCGCCCATGTGTTTATCACCGCCCGACGCGACGCGCAGCTCGCCGACGCCGTTGCCGCTATTGGCGGTCGGATCGACGCGATACCATGCGATCTCACTCAAACCGACGATATCGCCCGCCTCTTTGACACGCTTCAGGCAAAAGCCGGGCGCCTCGACGTTCTGGTGTACTCGTCTGGCTTGTCCGAGCCTGCGAGCCTGGAAGAGACCACGGAGGAGCATCTCGACCGCGCCTTCGGCCTCAACGTGCGCGCCATGGTGTTAACGGCGCAGCGCGCGGTCCGGCATATGAGCGATGGGGGCGCGATCGTGCTGCTCGGCTCGATCGCAGGCTCCATGGCTAATGCCGGTTATGGCACTTATTCTGCCACCAAAGCCGCGGTTCGCTCGTATGCCCGCTCGTGGAACGCGGAGCTGGCGCCGCGCGGCATCAGGGTCAACACCCTGAGCCCCGGCCCCACGGAGACGCCGATGTTTGATAAAGTAAGCGACGAATTCAGGCAAATGATGAACGCGCGTATCCCGGCCGGGCGTCTTGGCAACCCGGACGAAGTGGCGGCCGCAGCGCTGTTTCTTGCGTCGGACGAAAGCGCTTACGTCAGCGGCGCGGAACTGGTCATTGATGGCGGCTTGACGGCGTAAACGGCATTCGTTGAGGTACCGCGCGCCGGTGGCAGAAAAACCGGCGCGCGTATCCCGGCTAATGAAGGATGCGCTATTATCTCGCCAGACATACGCTGTATGCCCCTGCTGCAATGCGCTACGTGGCACTGTCGACATCACATTGATTCTGCATTGAGGAGCCCGTCATGACCCCCTTTCATCAACTGACTGCCACCAGCCTGCGCGGCGAGCTCATCTCTATGGCCGACTACGCTGGCAAGCTGATTCTGGTGGTTAATACCGCCAGCCATTGCGGCTTTACGCCACAATACGCGGGCCTTGAAGCGCTGTATAAGCAGTACGCCGCCCGGGGTCTGGTTGTGCTTGGTTTCCCCTGCAACCAGTTCGGTCATCAGGAACCCGGCGGTGCCGATGAAATCGCGCAGACCTGTCATATCAACTACGGTGTGAGCTTCCCCATGTTCGAGAAAGTGGAGGTCAACGGCACCGCTACGCACCCGGTGTTTCGTTACCTGAAAGACGAATTACCCGGCGTGTTAGGTGGACGAATCAAATGGAACTTCACTAAGTTTTTGATCGGACGCGACGGCAAACCGCTCAGACGTTTTGCCCCGTTTACGACCCCTGAGAAAATAGAAACGGTCATTCTTACAGCGCTATAAATTTCAATGCGCCGGGCCACTGAACAGAGCGCGATTTTCAATCCTGATGCACCACAGTGAAAATAAGCAGCTACGGGTAAAGAAGGACGTAGATTCACATCGCTCCCGGCGTCGTTTCGAAGCATCGCGTGCCGTGCAGTTACGTCAAAAATACGACACAACTTTCCCACCGCGTCGCCCAGTGATAAGGGCTCACCACTCCGGGCTTAAGAACAACATACGTAACACCGGGCGGATAGTCCTCTTCCAGACAGCGCGGGGAGCGGTAGAGTCTCAATATCGTCCGCTCTGTGCCAGAAGCGGACGTTGTTCAGGAGTCAGGCAGGTAGACCAAAGACAAATTATCCCCGGATGGCTGGCTTAATACACGTTAAAGATTTAAACCCGATAGACCGATAAAAACAGGAGCGACAGAAACGTAAGGAGATGCGCATGTATGGGAAACTTGTCATTACGGGAATAATAGTAACGTTGTTAAGTGGATGTACGGCGGGGTTTAGGCCTTCGCTGGAAGACTATAAAGGTTCAGATGCAGCCAGGATTCGTGCCGCATCTGATGGCAATACAGCCCTGCAATTTTACGAAAAACAGCCGAGTGGCTGTTATAAAAAAGTTTTAGAGCGCCGGGTTACTGCTGGTCTGGCTATTCTCGGTCTTCCTGTGACAGGAAATAAAAAAATCGGAATGCCAGAATCAAGTAACAACAAGGGAATTTTCATAAATGAATTTACTATCAAGCCGGGGCAACTGATAAATGTAATTCATTACTGGACTCAAGCGGGCTACTACCAAAATACAGAACGAGCTGCTTCCGTCAGATTCATTCCTCAGCCAAATCATGATTACGATATCGTCGTTACTGGCTCAGAATTTGGCGGGGATAGTGTATCGGTGAGAGATCTGGATTCAAGCGCTAAGATAGTAGGATGGGAAGGCAATTACTGCCCCTCCGGTATACTTGATTAATTGCATGACGCAGGTCACCGCCTGTACGGTTAAGCCCACCCTGGAGTGGGCTTTTTCATGTGGTACGTACCGCTATTTTTGCACCTAAAGCAGACATGAGTTCAGTTGCTGTCTGGGAACTTTATCAGCAGCAAAATTTCTTGCCTCTTCATGAATGTTCTTCTGCGCTTGAACTGAAACGGCGCGGTTTTAACCAAGATGTAGAACTCAGCCTTGAAGTAAATTCAACACATTTGGGATGTCAGCTGTTTGATGCTTTTTATGCTTCTTATTTATCGTGAGTGGTAGACTGCGGAAGATATTGAAATGGCGCGCCCTGCAGGACTCGAACCTGCGACCCACGGCTTAGAAGTTCCTAGAACTACCTTTTAACACAATAACTTACCGCGTCATACCTGCGCTCACACGTCCCATGACGCCAAAACATGCAAAGCTATGCAAACCGGTGCAAAGCCTTGCGTGTCTCACTTCTGTCCCACCGGGCGGCCTGCTCAGACCAACTGGCATCCGCTACTTGTCTGGATTTTTAGCGCTTCATTAATTTAGGATTTGATGCTGCTTTTTCTCTGAGCTTCTCTGCGAGCTTGTGACCAAGGTTTACACAGGGCTTCTCGATGAAGTGATAGGTTATGCAGGACATAACGAATGTTAAAATCATTAAGATGATAAAAAGCGTCACGCCTCCGTTTCCTTTATAGATTCCGAAATCCCTCAGGTAGATCCCCGCCAGCTTTTTAACAACCATATGATTAAGATAGAGTGAATACGACATCTCGCCCATCACCAGCCAGAAATTACCAAATCGCAGCTCTCTACCTCTGCTGAGCATTACCAGTGAGCCCACAAGTGCAAATGAGATAAGACCCCAGCGCTCGATGCCAGCCCCACGATTATATCCAGAAATGATTGTGGATACTGAAATGCAGAGGATGCACAGCATCAGCAGCGAGAACGTTTTATTGCATGCGATCTTATCGCTTACTCTGCTGTACAACTCAGCTATCAGCATTCCATAAATGAAATCGTAGACTATTGGGTTTGAAAGAAATGTCAGGTTTCTTATGATAGAGTTATCAGCGGAATCTCTAGTGATTGGATCTAACTGCAAGTGTCCACGGAAATAAATTTGAGATGCGCATACGATAGCAACCATCAATATAATGCATACCACTGTCCTGTATTTGTGGCTAATTGCTATAGAAGCTGCAAATATTGCATAGAATAGCATTTCATAGGTAAGCGTCCATGCAGGTAGGTTTATGCTGTATCCGTACCACGGCCCAATAAAGTTGTAATCATTAGGGATCAGGAAGATGCTTTTTACTACTTGAGATATTGTGTGCTGAGCACTGACATCAAGAAGCAGCAAGAATAATAAAACGAAAAGATAAACAGGATATAAACGGAATACCCTTTTGATTGAGAACTCAGCAGGCGTGTTCATCTCTCTATTGCGAGATGAGTAGACAATTATAAATCCGCTTATTACAAAAAATATATCAACGCCTATCTCTCCAAGACCAAAAAGGCGATCGCCTAAATCGGCCTGTGCATATACTCCATTTAAGTATTGTCTAAAGTGAAATGCCATCACAAGAAGAACAGCTATTCCTCTTAGAAATTGAATACTATCTAGTCTATTTGTTTTCACGACTGAGTCCATTTCAATATCAAATGCGTCAATTATAAGCGCATTTTGATATTATACATTACAATTTATTTGCCTGGTGTATAGGTAAGGTAAGTCTGTAGCACAACAACTAAGTTGTTAATGCAAAAAAGTCCCGCGCCTATCTTTTTACGGACGTTAGCCACAGACCAATTCCTATAACGCTTACAATGATGACGTTATAGTCAACTGCCGTAATGCCAAGCGCAATTCCAGCAAGCGATAGAGCTGAAAGCAACGCCGCCAAACGCAACAACCATGTTATAAAGCCAGCCACGAATGATCTCCCTATCCAAAGCTGGCACTATAAACAAACGGAGAGAATCAGGCAAGCCAAGTACCTTGCCCGCCTTTGCTGGCGCACCGCACCTCAATCCTGTAGTAGGCTGTTGCTGTTGATGCAAATGTAAGCCACAACCATCCTTGCTGCGTCGTCGACGGGAACGTAGTTTTTGACACTCCGGTAGGAGTCGTTACGTTTTCGGTATAAGCCGACGAACCGATACCTGCGGCTGTCGGAGTTATGCTGTTGGCCGAAGATCCGTAGATTTTATCAATCTTAAGCGTCGTAGTACCAACCTGTCGACTGAGCAGCAACTCCGTGACACCATTAGGGTTTGCGGTTGCGTCTGAACTTCCGAATGTAGTGATGGTCACTCTCACCGGCGCTGAATCAAAGTAGTTGCCGCTAACCCCAACATAAGGATATAAACCGTCTGGAAGCGGCAAGAAATAATCGCCAGTCAATGTTACTGCTGTTGGAATATTTGCAGCAGAAGACAATGAATATTGTGGGACTTGCATCACATAGACTTCATCGAAAGCCTTTCGAAAACTATTGGCGTTAGTTTGCGTTGCTTCCGAGGCCTTCACAGGTTCAATAATAATACCCTGAAGAAAATGCTCTGCGCTTTGGTTGCCGTTGTACTGAACAACAAAGTTTTTCCACCCGCGCCCCACATATGCCCCAACCAAAGAATTCCGACCTGTGCTAGTTCTGCCGGCCTGGATGGTAGTTCTAGTTGTTTCAAACACGTTGCGGTTTTGCAGGGCTTTCGTAGTTAATCGGCTAATTACACCGTCACCCTTTCCGTAGGTGTCTGACATGATAACTACAGCATCGGTTATATCACCGATGACATACGCATTTGCCACGTCTGCGTCTAAATAAAAACTGAAACACATTGATGCCGCTTTTGATGCAGGAAATAAGCCTACAGTACCTGTTGTTAAATACGCTCCTGCCAGATTAGTAGAAAGAGAGGCTCCAACGGAGAAGAAACCAATACCCTCACCAGATCGACCTGAATGGATAGAGGTCAGAGAGTTAATGTTTCGATGCTGTCCGACCCAGCCGCCTGCCATTATGAATGCTGCTACGGCATCTCCTAATCTAGCATATCCGGCTGCATTAAAGTGCGTGGCATCAGAATACACTCCGGCATACAAGCTATGCTGATTGACCTCATGAGCGTTAAACACGGGGCAACCATATAGATTTGCCAGTGACATGGCATATTGGCCGAAAAAATTTGAAGGTTGGTTGACGTTATCAAACTGCTTGGCAGTTGGCGTATGCAATACGACACCACACCCCCAATCAATATAGCGGCGAATCATCATTTCCAGATAATTCGAGTACTCGTCAAAAGTTGCCCCAGCTACACCGTCCGAATCATTTAGGCCAATCATGATATGAGCAACATTTGCATTCGGATTGGTAGTCCAGCGGTTATATGAAAGCTTTGCAGTGTCACCTGAATAGCCGCGATTAATGACCGTTACAGCTGCACCGGTAAGGCCGCTAAGAACTGATTGCAGTTGGCTTGGATATTGAATCGGCGCATGGGTTGCCCAGTCACCATTGTCTGCGGGGATTTTATCGGACGAGGTCTGGTCGTATCCAGCTGTTATGCTATCCCCTACACAAACAATAGTTAACGACTCAAGGGATTTTAGCTTTTTATTGGCTACACCTAAATTCTTCACGTTCCTTTCTTTGTAATAGTTACTGGAAAGTCGGTTCTCCGCGGTTGTCAGACGGTCAAATAAATCGTTAAGGTAATCGGTGAGGGTCTGGTTACCTTTACTTATTAAGTCAGTCCCATCCTCAGATGCAAGACCCTGTCGCAAAGATGCATCCCCGATAGCCAGCCACTTACCTGTTCCAGTTCCACCTGTTGAAGATGGTGTGGACCCGGCTGGAACCGATTTGTCGAAGCTACCATCCCAGCGGTAATATTCCCCGTCAGTTTCATCCTTAATGATCTGGTTCGGAAGTGTCAGGGTTGCGCCAGCCTGAAAGGTTCCTACAGGAACATATCCAAATGCTGCCATTGCCTGCTGCGCAAGCCATCGAAGGCCTTCAACCGTGTAATGCTCGTTACCGAAGCGGTCAACATATGTATTAAGCAGGGATGTGACGAATTCGTCGATTTTAGCACCACCAAATACATGGTCTCTAATGTCTGCGCTTGGTACAGGGTTATTTGTCGGATTTGGTACCGGGATATTTAAATATGAATTAGCCATATTGCTCTCTTATTGACGCATGAGCCCATGGATAGACCAGGGGCCGAACTTTATTTGATGGTTAATCGTTCAGATAAATTTCTTCTGAATACTCAACGAGAGACAGCGTCTGAGTGTCATCACCATTAGGTTTTGATGATTCAACCCGCCATAGTGTTGAGTTAAGTTCGTCGCTGCTTGCCAGGAAATACCGTGAAGGGGTTTGCACTGTTCTTCCATCATAAATATTCAGGTCGAAAGTATCTGCATCTGCCGTAAAGGACTTGTCATTACCACTTACTTGATACGCCCTGTATCTGCCGTGAAAATTACCTAAGCTGTCAGTCATTACTACCCACATATCACCCGGGAACTCAAGACGCTCGGACGTGAAGAAAACATTTCCGTCTCGCCCTCTCAGATATCCTGTCTGTTGCTCGTTGTCATACATGTCCGGGCATTGCACTACAGCGCCCCTTATCACCTGCGTTGTTTCAAATACTTTCACGGTCATGCTAAGTCGTGAATGAACAAGCCGGTTTGCTTCCAGATAAGCCCGGTTAATTGCCTGCACCTGATTACGGCTACCTGCGAGACTAATTGTCATGGCGTTTTCCGTTGGCGAGGTAATTCTGGCAATACCTGAAGTGTTCACTGAGAGGTAAATGTAGGCTTTCTTGTTGGTTCTTGGGTCAACGTAGTCCAGCGTAATCCCGTCATAACCGTTGGGCAGACTCATCGAGTAACCCATCTTAAAGCCATCCCAGAACATGTTGCTGCGCCCAAATACGGCCGCTGGTACGGATGCTTTCTCATCTCTCCAGAACGTCAGCACATCGCCTATCCAGTTAATGTCTACTCTGGCGGCATTACAAATCACTTGGATACGCTCGCCGAGTGACTGTTTGGAGTCGGAAAAGGTGTAATCAAAATAACCAAGCTGATTGTCACTAAGGCTATCTGCAATTGCATACAGAGTCGGCAGATCTAAACGTTTAATGTCCTGTTTGGCTACCATCACCCACTCATGCAGGACTGCATCGGCAAAAGAACGTGACGCGCGAAGAGTGTAATCAACTGCGCCTGTTGACCGGTTGTATGAGATAACCAGCCGCTGCGCCAGAAGGTTATACTTCCTGTCCTTAATTCCAGATGCGTTTTCCGTCTCCATAACGGTGAGTTTTACCAGTGTGTCATCCGGATAAACTACATTCGTCCTTACGTTTATGGCATGTGCAGCAAGAATGTATACGGTGTTGTCATCAGCGGCGTTATTTAGCCGTCTAACGGTAAAAGCGTACCTGGCCTTACCTGCTGCTGGCTTTATCTTGAACGTGTAATACACGTAGTCGTAGGAACCGGTATTGTTATCAACATTGACCTGCGTAGACTGCATAGTGCCAGGAACGATATTGTTATCGTCGTCGACCTTCCACCATGTCAACTGAACCGGCCCCTTCTTACCTTTTGCCTGGTTACCCGACATATGTATCCACAGATAAGAAGACTCAACAGCAGAAAAGAAGGGGCCTACTGCCACACTTTCATACTGTGTGATTTGAAAGTAGGTAGAATTTATAGTGGCGTTTGCAGGAGTCTCATTGATATCCGGGCCCGACAGATTATTAAAATAAAACGTGTACCACTGAACCGGATTCACAACAGCGCCATCATTAGTAAGTGTTGCGTTTATGAGTGTGGCATTTACCGTTATGTTTTTCGTAACATTACCTGTTGCAGTGGCATAGGTAACATTTATAACGAAGGTAACGTCAATTGGTTTTATTGAGTCGAAGAAGTAATCAAAGCTGTTGTTTTTTACTATCTTTATCGAAATTTGACCGCCAGAATAAATACCTTGAACAACATTGCTTGTCGTCGCCTGCTGAATAATTACTCCCGTCGCCTTATTTGGCCCATCAAGCTCCTGCCCATCAACATCGTCGAATGTATATCCCTCGTTGATAGTTCCTATTACAGATCCGGGTTGGTAAATGTCATAGCTGGCACCGGCCATTGCAGATAGCGATGATTCGGAGTATCTGACTGAAGATATGTCGTAACGCCCATAACCGACTTCCAAAAACTCAGTCACGTACTTCTTATTATTGATGTATTCGAAGAGCGATTCCTGAATCAGATCAGGATAGGATCGGACCTGTCCATAGATGTTAGGGCGGCCCTTATACAGGCGCGCTACGTTAGTCTGCCCGGTAAGATCGTTATTTGGCGACTCCCCTGTAGCAACAGAAGGTGTTTTCTTTATGTCTCCAACCAACGTCTTTTGCAGCGCAGCAAGGGCTTTTTTAGTCAGCTTAATAGGGTTCAGCGCTTCCCACGGTGCTGATAGTTTTATCAGGTCTTTTATGCCACCCATATTCTGAGGCTGGTCAAAAACAGAAAGGTGATCGTCTACTTTAAACCTGTACACGATATCAAAGTCATCAGCCAGTTCATTACCGTTCAGCTTTATGACGACTGAATTATGCAGTTTCTGACTCTCCAGCCAGTCAACCATTCGTTGACCAGGAGCGAGTTTACCACGCTGTTTTGGCGCACCAGGAAGGCGCTGTATTTCATATGTCGCCATACTTTAGAAACTCCGTTTTTGTGAATGCTCGTTCAAGTACCGGCAGCGGGTCTATTCGCACCCCCTCTCCCCGCCCCCGCGAATGCAAGCATCGGTTGCCATCTATGACCACACCAACATGATCCGGATGCTCGCCCCTATAAAACACAGCGATGCACCCTTCTGAGCGATTTCCTGGCACCCAGAAGACCCTCTCGCCGTCATAGCATGTAATGAAGTCTCTACCGGCTTCGTAATCAGGAGTCTGATGAATCTCGATGCCAGTGACGTGCCGGAAATACAGCACGATTAATCCCCAGCAGTCGACAGCTTCAAAGCTACAGGCGCGATCAGCCCACGGAAGACGATTAACCTTCCGGATAAAGTCGTTTTTATTCATCAGATGTTGCTCAGGCCGGGGTACAGTTCGACGGTGTAAATGATACTTGTGGCTACGGTAAGAGGGTTGGTCATGCCTACAGTTACTGATACGTTTTCTGCAGCAGCAGCCACATCACGAACAAACATTGAATAGGTCTTAAGCGGCATCTTGTCGCCGATATTTTCCCAAATGTCGTATCTGAAAGATATCGGCTCCATACGGGCAGCCCCTCGCCACAATTTCAGGCGCTGCTTGATGTCCTGTGACAGAGCTGCGAATGTAATAGTTGCGTTCAGCGTGGTAGTGCCATCCTGTGCCGGCTCAGAAAAATCAAACCGTGTTGGCTGGTAAATCTGCCCGTTAAATGTGGCGGGTACAAAAAGATTATTCACCAGACGATCTGTGCCAAAAGCCGGGTGCGAAAACACCACTGTTTGTTTAAGGTCTGACGCCGGTCGACGTTCTTTCCATTCACGGAGTGTTGGCATCTGGGATAATCTCCGTAACTATTAAGTCATACCAGTAACCAGCATCTGGCTGAGCGTTTATAATCCAGTCGTCGTAATCTTCCGTAACGTCCTGCATGAAGTTGCAAATTATGTCTGCTGACCATGTAACAGTACTGCCGTTTTTACTGGTCTGAACAGGCATTGTGATGAAATGCACTTCTTGCACCTGAACACCTTGCGTGTCTCCAAGGTCAATCGGCATATCAAACCATTCCTGACCTCGGTTGCAGTAGTTAGGGGATCTTAGCCATGATTTAAACCGCTCGGCCTCCGCCAGTGTAAAAATCCAGTTAAGGTTCCAGGACGTTTTAAGGTCGGTAGTTATCGGTGTGAACACCGCTGGGCCAACAGCAGGATTGCTCTGCCTGAAGCTGGTATCCTGCGTCATATTCATGTTTGCGCGCTGTGGCAGCGGCAGAAATGGCGGGTATTTGACTTCGGCCATTAGTAGTCTCCATTTGCCTGCCGTGAAAGTCCGTAGGTTGACTCAAGCGTGGAGGACATCGGACCGCCAGTCTCTACGTCCTGAATGAACAAATCGATAACCTGATTTCCGTTATCGTTTCTGGTTCGTGTCTGCACATCCGCCCCTGTGTAGTTGTTGACATTAATAACTACACCATTACTCCCAGCCCCGGCAGAAGAAATGTCCTTATTGCTGATAACGCGCCCGTTATCCCCAGGGATCATGTACTGCTTCCCGGTGCTGGCCTGGTAAATCTCCGGCATTCCTCCCTCGCCTACCTGATACATCCCACCCGCTGATACCGGGCCGCCGTTTTTGCGCTTACCAGATAGGGCGAGTGCTGCTACGACAGCGCCAAGCCCAACCGCAGCGGCACCACCGAATGAACCGATTGATGCAACTATTGCCGCAGGTGTCCATGCCGCTGTCGTGGCTGCTGCTGATGCGGTGCTTGCCGCCGTTGTGGTGGCAAGAGCGCCGACCTGGGTAGCTGTAGTTGCTGCTATCGCTGCCTGCTGAGTAGTGGCTCCAAGAATTGCGTTTTTAGCCCATTCAACGCCCATCTGCACAAAGGTGTTAATGACGCTGTTAAGAACAGTGTTCCCAATTGAACGCAAGGCATCACTGGCAGTCATGCTTCCAGTGATTATCCCAGTAAGCGCATTTGACGCGTTGTTGCCAAATGCAGTAAAAGCTGCTGATGCCGCTTCTGTTGCTGCACTTTGCTGAGACCATTCATCCCACATTGCTTCAATTCTTCTTTGTCGATACTGGTCTTCAATGGAGGCTCTTACCGCTTCGACTTCAGCAATTCTTTGCGGGTAAAGTGTTGCGTACTGGTTTAGCTGCTCAAGCTGCTTTTGGTAGGCGTTATCTGCGGAGGCAACTGGCGAAACTTGTCCTCGGATAGCATCGAAGTTCTGGCTTGCCTCTTTCCGCTTCTGCTCCTCTTCCTTTGCCGCTTTTGTGGCCTGAGCGACATCATAGAGTTTTCCAGCAAGCTCCCCAGCCTGTTGAGCCTGCTGTTGAGATGCCGCAGCTCCCAGCTGCTGCTGGGCTGCAAGTACGGCGGCCTCGCGCCCCATCCCGCGCTGCTCAAGAACTGCTATTTGGTATTTATCCGCCAACTGGTCAAGCTGATTAACAACCTGCTGTTGCGCAGAGGCGGAACGTTTGGCCGCCGCCTCTGCCTCTGAAGCTGCTTTCTTCTGCTCTTTTTCCTGATCTTTTAGAGCCTGCTGCTCTTTCTCATAAGCCTCTATTCGGTCATAACTGGAATCTAGCGCTTTAATTTCAGCTTCATTAGCACCCAAGAGTCCTGCCACATATTTGGCTCTCTGTCTGGCACTGAATCCGACGGTAGCGGCTTCATTTTTTGCTGCTTCTACTAGCTTATTAAGTTGTTCCGCGTTGCCTGACAGCGCTTGTTTAGAGGCTTCAGTAGCGCCAGTGAGGTTGCTAAGTGCGTTCTTCAGTACGTTAATTGCATCAGTAGCGTTTGCTGCAGAAACGTAGTTTTGGTTGACTACGTTAGTTAGTTCGTTGAGTTTAGGATTGGCATAACCAGTTTGTTCACTGAGAGAGGAAAGGGCTGAAGCTGCGGCTTGCATTTTCTCTGCAGTAGGCTCTTTTTGAAGGTCGCGGAACACTTTTACCAGACCTACGGCCTGCGTCTGAGTAATGCCAAACGTCTCTGCCATGGAATTGGTAACGTTATTCAGAATGTTAATGCCAGCAATGTTACCCGCATAACTTCCGCCCAATTCCTTGAGTGCCGTAGACACATCAACGCCTTTACCCTCAAGTGTCGTCAGCTGGCTTTCTGCTGCTGACATACTATTACGCCAGGTTCCTATGTCGTTAATCTGATCTGAAATTGCCCCGCCCGCAGCGCTGATAGCTTTTTGCGCATCTGTCATTGCGACGGCAATCTGCGCTTTAGCGGCATCAGAGCTTACGGCTGCAAGACGTTGAATCTTTTCTGATAGAGCACTGACCCCGGAATCTGTCCTAACAACGGTATCAGCTAACGCTTTTTGCGCCGTTTCCAGCTCTTTGGTTGCGTCTTTGGAGCTGAATAAAGATGGAAGCAAAGCGCCTGCCAGCGCGCCCGTGATGGCAATAATCGCACCTGCGATAGCACCACCTGGGCCAAAAATAGACGCTATCTGAGAACCCTGCTGGGCAAACACCATCATGGCGTTCTGTCCCATCTGGAGCTGAACGGCAACGTCCTGGATCTGATAACCTAGCTGTCCGAAGACACCACGCATATTTCCCATGCTGCGTGTAGCGGCGCTTACAGACTGAGCTGTAGCATTAACATTTGTCTCCAGCTTTTTAAACTGGGCAATGTTTTCGTCTAACGCAGCCTCAATCTCACTAAGCACCCGGTTTACTTGTCGCCCGCCCTGTAATAATGGCGCTACATCGGCACTTACTTCATAAACGATACTTCCGGCATTCTCTGCGCCTGCCATGCTTTTCTCCGGCCATAAAAAAACCCGCCGGAGCGGGTTAGTTATTGTTTATTGCCAAGGCTGTTTATGTAGCCTATTGCCTCATCAGACTGCTTGCACTGCTGCTGGATTCCGAAATCACCGCTCGATTTCTTACAGTTCTCGTTCAACTCGGTGACCTTATTAACAGCATACATAAGCTTCTGAACTGCAACTACGCATTGAGCCTTGTTAGCATTGTCACGACAAATAGCTGATTCAGCTGATTGCAAGGTAGCTCTCATCTCACCTTCTGCATGGACTGTCGATGCGAACAAAGCAGCCAGCAATACGTATTTATTCATATCTATCCCCTGTCAGATAATTAAATCCTACCAGGAGTTGTTTATTTATCAACCAGCGCCGACATTAATTGCGACAGCTTGCGCTGATGAGTTTTTCCCAGTCAGGCGCTTGGCCTTCTTGGCAAGATAATCATCTGCTACTTGATCGTACTCTTCTCGAGTAAAGCCTTTCTGCTCAGGGTATTTCGTTGCCAGCAGCATCTGAAATTTGGTCATCGTCAGATTCCCTGCTTCCTGTTCAGTCATGCCGAAATGCGCCTGCGCGGCCACGATGTAATTGACGGCGCGGAACTCAGTGCTGGTCTCCCCGTTTTCATGCCTTTGGAGCCTGCGAACCTTAGCCTTTCCGATAACACCATGTGTTATCAGCGACTGCGCAATCAGCAGCATGTCAGATTCAGGCAGCGCGCCTTTGCGAATCTTGAATGTGCGCCCGTTGCCTTTCGATGGATGGAATACGCCGGTCAACGGGCCAGCGTCTTTGTCACAACATGCATTGAGAACAACCACTGAAGCGAGAAAAGCTTTTCGACCGTAACTGGTGCTTTTGATGTGGCTTATCAGCCATTGCGGAACGTATCCGTAAGCCTCAACGGCTCGACTCACCAGGCTGGTTACTTCATCGTTGTGCAGGTCGTAAAACACCTGCACTATTTCTTCTGGCTCACCAATGCGTGACATGTTCGCAAATGACGGCCGGAAGAAGTAATCCTCACCGTCAACGCTGATTAGGCACTCGCCAATCTCTTTAAGCGGGGTATTCACCGGTAAAGCCTCCACGCTCTTCTCCTCTCTGTTCTCGGCAGGCCATCAAAAGCCTTTTCCACTGGCATCTCGTCGGCATGGTCTATGAGGGAGTAGCAAGGGTAAATAACATCCCTTCCCCATGCGTCGCCGAGGGCATAATCTGCCGGCTTTCGCTGGCTCCAGTTCATCAGGATGCGGTTAATTCCGCTGGCTGGCAGCGCATAGCAGACCCCGTGAATCAGTCTGTTCAGGGTGATGTAATCAGCGCGGCACTTGTCAGCAGCAATAAGACGTTCAGCAATCTGCTGCTGATACTGCGGCGGGCGACCGGTGCCGAGGTAAAAACTGATTAGCTCATCAGGGAATCTGGCGCACCATTCAGCCGCAAGACCTGCAAAGCCATCTACCGGCTGGGCATCATCTTCCAGCACGACCACTCGCGCTGACTGGCCGGAAGCCCACTTAACGGCTCTAAGGTGATTCCAGTTGGCACCGTGGTCGGCATCATCGATAAAAAGCCGCGCATTAAGGCTCTCGGCAAGCCTGTGAGCCTGTTCAGCGCGTCGGTGATGACCTACCACCGCGAATGTCACTTGTGCTGCCACCATGCTGTTTCCTTGCCGATGCCGTTGGTCTTAAACACCGTATGCACTTTCGGGCCGTTAATCACTCGGTCACCGAACGACTTCGCCACGATACCGAATGCCATCATGTCGCCTACTGCCCTCGCCGCCCCTTCTTTCTTCCAGAAGCGTTCTGACTCGATGCGGTAGAAAAGCCGCACGATGCGGTGAGCAAACTCCATGACATCTTCTCTTAACCCGCCAAGTAATCCGGCGTTCAACATTGTGTCGCTGGCGTACTGCTTCAGGAATGACTGATATACGCGCTCGGGATGGTTTTTGATGGCCCATTCATCGGAATATGTCTTTGGCTCAGAACCGACATAAATCACGCCCGGATGCATCTCATTCCACGGATCGCGAAGCATCTCGACATCTGTGCCGTCGGTACACCAGACGAACTGATATTCAGGATGGTCTCGCAGGTGCTGCCAGATATGCAGCCAGCGCCGGAAATAAACGTTCATATCGACAACAGGCACGCGCACCGTCGTCTGGCCTGGATGTGAGTATTCAAACTCGTCAGCGAGAATGACCGCATCGGCACCTTTAATCGATTCTGACCACCTGGAGACAAGCGATTGCTCTGGCTTCATCCTGGTTCCTCGCTGCGGGTCAGGATGACTGGTCAGCAAGGTTGTGATGACGGCATTGCGCTGTCTGCGGTACGGTGCCCATCCTGTGTAGCCCGTGTCTCGGCGCTCGTTGTGAATCTTTACGTTGTTGCTGACCTGACGCTCGCGTTCTTGCTTGGGTACTGACCGCTCTACCGACTCATGCTCATCCAGAGAGTAAATCAGCTTCTCAGAGCCGATAACGTCTGCATATGCCCATGAGGTAAGCCCTGCATTATGAATGCGCAATGCGAGGTCTGAATGCTCATACATCCCGCGCCCGTAAACCGGGTCGAACCCGCCGATCCTTTCAATCGCACTGCGGTGGTAATAGAGCATCACGCCGCGCTGGCCGGTGTAGGCGATGTGTTTTTCATCGCGGTACAGGACTGAAAGGTCATTCAGCTTGCGTGGGCCAGCCAGGTCGAGAAACTGATATGCCAGATGAGGCTCAGGAGATTCGATATACGGAATGTGCCAGCCATCAGCAATTGGCCATGCGTCATCATCCCACAGGAAGAGGTGTTCGCAACCGGCATCAATCAGGGCTTCAATGCTGGCGTTTTTGGATGCCACGATTCCCTGTGATTGTTCATGACGTATGAGCCGTGCGTATTCTGGCGCTACGGCAGCCGGAGCAGAGCCATCATCGACAATCACAACAACTGCGCCGGGTGGTAGATGCTTCTGGTGCTGCTCAAGAGCGCGTGCCAGAACGTCTGGCCGGTTATGAGTGGTGATGGCAATACCAGATGAGCGCGCGGAGGCTGGCTCGTAAGCAATTCCGTTTATCAGAACCTGCATATCTCTGTCTCAGAAAGGGGGCTTGCGCCCCGCTGTGTTTTAGCTGGAAGGCTCGTTGTTTTCGATGATCTGGATTGTGTCGGAATCCGAAACCTTGAACTCGGTGGAAAGCGTTACAATGTCATTACTACCACCGTCAGAGCTGAGCGCGGTGATGACCATGTAACCCTGTATTGTGATCGGGCCGTAGTCCATAAAAATCCAGATAGTCGGCTGTCTACCGGCCTTTACTTCATCGTTGTAATACTTTACGAAACGACCAACTCCGAACTGATCGAGCTTGTCCTGTTTGCGGACCTCGCCTTCGAAACTGACTGTAAAATCCGAGTTGGTCACGATGTTTTCGACGTAACCTTTGGTGTCATCAGCATCGCTTGTTACCGTGTTTGGGCTAAAGTCGAATCCCTTTGATGTCCCAGCCATGAGCGCTTTTCGCTCGCTTTCTGGAGGGACGGTATCAGGGCATCCAAGAGCCACCTCTAGCACAACCGCGCGACCAAAAAGCTTACTGTTATCAGTAGAGCAGCCTTGCATATTTACTTACCTCTTTAAAATGAAAAGGCCGCCATTTGGCGACCTTCTTGATTGATTTGAAGAGTTTATTCTCCGTACAAAACGGCGAATAGCAGCCTGTAAACCAGTCGCCCTTCTGTGGTGAGAACTGGGGCGGGAATACCGCCAACATTTTCTATGTGTCCTATACAGTCATTTGGCATAGGGTTTCGCTGAATTACATCGATAATGGATTGCACTGCTGCATCTACTGAGCCATTCCCACCCTTCGCACCGATAACATCGACTAACACGTAATATTCAGCCCCTAGTTCATTGCGTATGGAAGAGCCGCCGTTAGGGCGGAATACCATAAAACGCTCTGACATGTTTCCGGTGTCATTCCATATAAGGAGTTGGGTTGTAAAACCAGCGGCCAGCCCGGCATCTACAAAATAATCACGCACGCGTGTATGCATGGGAGGGTTCATAGCGCCAACTCCTGCTTCATAACCCGGTCGATTTGCTCTCGGGTGTCCTCAAAGCCTTTGGTAAGGAACTCTTTACGGGCGGTAGCTCGGCGGAAGGTTTGCGGAACATTTGGATCGTGAACATAAACCGCATAGTTGGCCGAGTAGCCGACCCTGCCGGTTACCTTTGTGCCGTTAGCGTCAATCTCCCGGAACTGGCTGTTCAGAAGCGTTGATGTGTCGATTGGGGTGTATAACGCTGCCTGCGCGCCACCGATTAACAGTGCTGACTGCACGGCCCTGACGACCTTGCGCCCCTGCACGTCATTAATCAGCGCGTCCAGATTGGCTTTCGCCTGGGCAATGCCGCGAACTTTACCAGCCATATCAGACTCCTGTTATGATGGCGTAGTCGTCGGCGATGCGCTCGAAGGTGTCTTCATAGCGAAGCACCTGCTGAACCTCATCAGCTCCGGCTTCTTTCGGGTCAGCCAGGTCGGAAATGCCAATCAACACATAGTCGCCATTCTTAGCCAGTGCGTACTCAGTCCAGATTGTGTTTTTCGCAACGATTTCTGAACCAATGCCGCCGATGCGCTTGCTCAGGCCGCCTTCATAGCCGCAGAAAATTTGCTCAGGCGCTGCATATCCCAGAGGGTCGCCGTAGTCGTCCTGACCATCAAGCTTGCGCCAGATTGTCGCTGTCGCGGTGTATGACCAGTTAGCTACTGAGCTCATAGGTGGTAATCCTCATGCTCCCACGGCTCCTCGTCGGGATTTTTGGGCTTCTGCTCTTTCTCACACATCAGCAACCTCCAACGACATCAAAGAAGCCAACACGACTACCCACATCAATCGGCAGCGATGCCGTGCATCCGCTTTTATCCAGCGACAGGAGAGCGTCACGCATCGAAAGCACATCGCCGGTATAGTCGAACGACCGCGATGCCCCTGAAGGCGCTGACTGCGATTTAATGCGCTGACTATATGCCGTTAAGGCCATGAGAGAGACGGCATAGACCTGAATCAGCACGACGTCACATTCGTCGTAGCCAGACGCCTCCAGGCACTGCTCAATGCTGCTGAGCTTGCAGAGGTATGCGTCGATGATGAAATCAGGGATGGAGTAACCGAGGGATGACAGCTGCTGTTTAACCTGCGCTGCTGTGATTGGCGTAATAGCCATGGTCACTCCTTATCTTTGGTTTTCCGTCCGCGCCTGGGTGTGGCGACTTCCAGCTGGCGCTCTTCCAGGTACTCAGCCAGACCGGCATTAACCCATCGCTCGGCGATTGAATCGGCAACCTCTACCTCAGAGCCAATCTCCAACTTCTGGAAATTGGCACCGGCAAAAAGGTTTGATGAAATTACTTTTACCAGTGCCATATCGCTTCCTTAGCTGGTCGCTTCGCCGGT
The DNA here is from genome assembly GCF_041222865.1 of Cronobacter turicensis. Classification (NCBI taxonomy): domain Bacteria; kingdom Pseudomonadati; phylum Pseudomonadota; class Gammaproteobacteria; order Enterobacterales; family Enterobacteriaceae; genus Cronobacter; species Cronobacter turicensis. The sequence goes on from NZ_CP165997.1 coordinate 3,133,338, forward strand.
GGCGTGAACCACGGAGTAGTGACCGTTGATGTCGGTTTTGACCATCAGGCCCATTGCGCCCCAGGTGCGCCAGATGTAGTCGCTGTTGTAGAACGGGCGCGGGTCGGCAACGGTGCCGATGGCCTGGCCTACAATCGGAGCAACTACGCCTGCCTGCAGCGGAACAATCAGGATTTCGTTACCCTGCAGCTTCGCGTCTTCTTTAATGGCCGCGATACCTGTCAGGGTCAGGAGCTCCTGCAGCACGGTGCGGGACTGGAAGTTGTCGCTGTAATACTGCTCCCAGTTGGAGACGATTTCAGAGGAAGCGTACCAGGTCTGCTGGCCGTACTGGTAGTTGCCAAGCTTCAGCACATCGCGCAGACGGATTGCTTCGGCGCGCATGGCTTTCCGATCGGTGCTGGTCGCCATGTTTACGTTCAGTGTCACCTGAGCGACACGCTCATCGGCGCGGAAACCCTTCCAGGTCAGGCCGTCGAACTGCACATAGTTGCCTGCAGCATCGCGGAAGCCATCCCACATGTAATCAACGTACTTACGCTGAACATCCTCTACAGAACCGCGCTGTGCATCAGCCTGAGACTGAAGCGCTGACGGGCTGTTGAAGATGGGATCGCGCCAGGTGAATTTAAAGCCGGAATCGTGGATCGGAACCATCGTGCCGTCGAATGTGTAGGTACGCGCATCGAGAGCGGCACCAATCTGACCCGACATGGAGGTGTGAGCCCAGCCACGGCCACCGGTGCGAGCGTAGTCGTAACGTGATTGCTCGATACGTACAGAGCGGGACAGCGGCATCAGGTCGTTCAGCAGAGTAAATTGCGTGTTCGGCTCGAACTGCTGCAGCACAGTAGTATCGAAAGCGCGATACAGGCGGCGGATATCGTCTACTGCGTTAACAGCATCAAGACGACCGCTGTCTTCACGGATACCCTGAGCTCGCCCCAGAAAATCGGCGGCTGCCTGTGCAGTAGCATTACGTTCAGCCTGCAGCGCGCGGAATTGGGCCTGGTTTACTTCCAGGTTGCGAGTCTTTTCGCCAAGTGATGTGGAATATACAAACATTAATCGGTCTCCTTACTTGACCACTACGCGCAGCAGGTCGCCTGCAGCAACGGTTGTCGGTGTGTCTTCTTCCACGAACAGGACTGCGGATGCAGTGCCGCCGGAGGTGACGCGACCGTTAGAGATAGCCAGTGCCTGGCCTTTGTTATAAGTTCCGGCAGCAGCGCGGACGTTCAGGAACATGCCAGGCAGTAACTGGATGCCGACGACCAGCTCGTTAGCGGGAATGACATCATCGACGCCCATGCAGCGCAGATAGTCATAGTTCGCCACATACAGCACAGCGCTTTCACCGCCGTTAGTGGATGCAGTGAATTTGCCGTTAGTGAATACGCCGATGGTGCCCGGCTGAGTAGCTGCCGCTGCCCCGCCTTCGCGGTTCAGAAGCGGGTTCGGGAATACGCCGCCCGCGTGAATTACGTGTTTACCGTCTTTAGCCATTTTTATTACTCCGGCATCTCAGAGAAGGGTTTATCGGTGGAATGGTTGAATGCGCCGGACAGGCTGCGTGTGGTAGCGCACTGCGCGTACAGGCCATCCAGAGCTGCGCCGTCGAGCGCGTTAACTGCCATGTCGTCGAGCTTGAACTTGGCTTTGACTGCTTCGCGCTTGGTGGCTTTTTCCTGATCGGCGTTAGCGGTCAGGCCGGATTCGATAGAGCTCAGCTTGTCGGCAAACGGCTTAAACCATGCCGGTGCTTCTTCGCTGTTGGTGGCTTTATCTTTGGCTGCCTTTTCTTCGGCCTCTTTCTTCTCGCGAGCGGCCTTTTCTTCCGGCGTTTCTGCTTTGGAGGCGGTCTTTTCAGCCATCATCTGGTTGTATGCATCCATCAGCTCGGCATCGGTCTTACCTTCGACCTCTTTGCCTGCCGCTTTCAGCGCGTTCGTGATGAGATCTTTCATCGGGTCTGCTTCCTCTTTGACGTGAGAATTGGCACTGAAAAGCGCCTTCAAACTGTTAATGACTTTCGTGGTGATGGTCTCTTCAAGGCTTTCTTTCTCGGCCTCTTCGAGGTTTACGGTTGTGACGTCTACTTCATGTTGCGAGTTGTCGCGGTTAACGAAAATGCCGACGCCTTCCTCAGGGGTTGCGGCCCCAGGCTCATCGAGAAGGATTGCCACGTGGTCGAACTGCATATTGCGGGCGACCCATGAGTAGCTCTTACCCTTCGACTTGCCGCTGTTCTGCTCGCGGCGCAGCAGGAGCCCGGTAGATACGTGAATCGGATCGGCGTTTGAGTTGGCCTGAAGCTCATCAAGCCGTTCGATAAGGCGTTTACCCTTCTCGCTCGACTGCGCGATACGCTTGTTGACCTTCATGTCCATAACTACGCGGTCGCCGTCTTTGCGGACGTTCTCAGCCCATGCGCCGACGTGAAACTGGTTAACCGCTCGCGGGTTAGTGGCGCTGACGTGCTCGTTGCCAATCTTCGGATGCCCGAAAGGCATCGGGTTGCCTTCGAGCGTTTTAAAGCTCTTGTTAATCTCCTCAGCCGGATACAACCCGCCATTCATGACAACGTCATCCACGACAGGCACGACGCCACGAATGACGATATGCTCGTCACCGTCGATGGTTTCAGTTGAGATGTTTGAAGAGTTGATGGCGAGGGATTTCACGTGGATGCTGGATAGCTTCACGTTACGTCCTCATTGGTGGATTTCAGGCAATAAAAAAGGCCGCCGAGGCGACCTTAGATTCTGTGTTCATTTAGTTAGCAAGTAATTCTTCGTAATTAGCCGGGAAGGAGACGCCTGGCTGCTTTTTCAGGGCTTCAATCCGATCCTTGGCAGTAGCAGCCACGGCTGGATCATGGTAATGCCGCTTAATTGCTTCCAGAATTAGATTACCTGTCGACGAAGACCCTATATTTCCTTCGTATTCTGCCCGGGTTAAAATCTTACGAATCTCTAGATCCAGCTCTTCCATTTTCATCTCCATTACAGTGAAAAATAGCTACCACCTAGCTTGCAGGTTGCCATTTCTTTCTTTCACTTGCCAACTTATCCGCCAGACCTTCATTAAAGATGTGCCCTTCATCATTCAGTAGCACCGGAATCTGACTGCAATAGCAGTTGTAACGGTTACCATTCTGAGCGTAGAAGGCCTCCACTTCTTCCGTGGTGAACGTCTTCCCGTGTCGCGCAGCATGCCAGGGGCGCGTCGTTGATTTCAGGGCTGATATCCATAACAGTGCAGTATTAAGCCCTAGCCTTTCTTTCGACCATTCTGCTTCTGACCACTGAGCCTGCCGTAGCGCGCCGACCTGCTCTGTCTGCGCTATCGTTTTGGCTCGGCTCATCGAAACATCCAGGCGCTTACTAATCAGGCTGGCCGTCTCGCGCGGGTTAACGCCACGGCCTATCGCATCAGCTACGATGTTCGACAGGTCAGCACGGGCAGCATCAGTGATTCCCCGCCATTCGCTGTAGGTGGAGATATAAGCGGCTGCCACCTGATTTTGATACGCCGGACTGCTTAGTAACTGCTGAAGCGTCGTTGACTGCTCATAGATTGCTGACTGCGCCGAAAGATTCGTGAACGCCTGCAATGTGCCGCGCTGATACTCATCAGAAACGTACTGAAGCGCCCAAAGGTTGTTATTCCCACCTTCCAGGAGATAGTCGTCCAGAATCGTTTCTATGCGCACTAGCAGGTCAGACAGTTGCTGTGGAGACATGTCATAGATGAAGGTTCCCGCATTCACCTGGTAGAGCGTGTCAGGCCTGCTGCCATCTCTCGACAGGATATAGCCGTACAGTGAATTGCCATTGCGCTCCCTGCCGACCAGATACCCATCGAGCAACTGCTTCAGTGCCATCTTTATCTGGTAATAGCGATTCTCGATATCCCGGAACATCCGGTTAACCGGTCGGTATGACTGCGTGGGGTCGGCTTTATTGCGCGGGATTATCGGGCTGCCCGGTCGTTGTCGGTTGTTCAATTGGGTCACCTGTCAGCGGGTCTGTAGTCGCGGTGCCGGCAGGCTCCTCCGGTTCACTGATTGGCTCCAGCTCACCGACAGCGCGGATTTCATTCTCCGTTATCGCCGGAGTGCCGTATGCCTGCTGAGTGTCTTTGGCAACGGCTGCCATCGCCTGCATATTTGCGATCTTCTCTTTCTCACTCGGCGCGAGTAGGTCAGACCATGCGAGCGTTACCTCGCCAGATTTCGGCGGGTCGATGACACCAATCTGCCAGAAGCGCTCAATGACACGGGTGATGAAGTCGGTCATAAATCCCCAGCGCCGTCCATTGCAACGCTTAGCCCAATCAGTTTTGTCCTCATCCGAGGCAAGACGCCCGGTCTGCTGACCAAAGAGAATGGTGAACGGACACTGAATCGTCGCGGCAAACTCGTTAGCTGCTACTGTCCATGTAGGAGTCGGGTCAGCGGCTGTGACTGACAGCACCGACGGCGCGCCAGCCTGCATGACCAGTGCCGAATCTGTACCGCGGTTCATCCTGGAAATCTTGTCATTCAACGCTTCGCCGAGGTCTTTGAAACCTGCCTTCTCTGCCTGCGCTTGAAGGTTTTGCATGTCAGTATCTTTGTCAAACGCAATCCCAAGCTGGCGACTGGCGTTCTTCAGAAAGCCCTCGGCGCTACCACCGGACGTTTTCTCAATATCGAGGAGCTTGTTGTACCCGGCTCGCAACAGCGGGATGCCGGAGAGCATATTCTCGTCTTCTGCGCCTTCACAGAGAATGATGACGCGGCTCGGGTGAACCTGAACACTGCGCACGGGCCCATATGTTCCGTCATCGCCGACTGGCTGCTCGTTGAAGTTGTACATCACAGGCTGGCCGTAGGTTTCCGACATTGTATCTGTGTCGAAATTGCCTGGTTTAATCTGCGCTTCCCATGCAGGGATAAGCTTAACCACTGCTTTCAGGCGTTCAGTGCCGAGTGACCGGATGTAGGCATCATTGATTGGCTCTTTCCATTCTCGGCCATCCTTAACCTGAATCAACAGAGCAGAATAGCGCCCAACGAGGTTACGGCGGTCGGCGTCTTTCAGCTTCGCCCAATGGCGCTTGAGAAGCTTCTCAACGGTTCGCTCCCATTCAGTAGTCTCGCCAGATTCATCCTTCTCTTCGCCGTCAATGATGGTGGGGTTGTCCACCCAGCAGGATTCGAGAAGCTTATGCACCGCGGCATGTGCCACTGCGTTGCGCTCATAAGCGCGATAATACTGGTCGAAACCTACCTCGCTCGGGTATCCGAACTCATCCCACAGCTTTGTGCGTTTGGTGTTGCCGTTCTGTCCATTGGCGTACAGCATTCGTTGCCGCCCTATCGCATCAGCAAGGGCGTTCACGAGGAATGAAACCTCGCTTTGTTGTTCACTCACTGATGAACTCCTTAGAAGAAGATGGCGCCTTTAGATTTGCGCTTGATGTATCCGTCGAGGCTGTAGCGGATCGCATCCCATGTATGCTCGTCACCATCAGCGAGTTTAGGCAGCACTTCACCGGTAATGCGGTCGGTCTTGTACGACCACATACGAGCCTCACGAGCGACGTTTTTGCATCGTGGATGGATAATGATTTCGTCAAAGCCTCGCAGATGAGCTATGCCGTCTTCTACGCTGCCTTGCCACTTATCAGCGGCGGAGATATTGAATCCCTGGCGTTTGAGGTAGCTTATTGTCTCAGGTCGTGCTGAGTCAGCCTTAATGGGCCATTCGCGCGCACCCGGTACGGTGTCGTAAAGCGCCGGCATGTGGTCAAGTTCAGTTTGCTGCCCGTAAGCCTCGTACTCGATGTACAGCCGGTTGTGCAGGATGAAGGAGCGAACCAGCGTGTTCGGGTCTTTAGCAAATCCGAAGTCGGCACCGAAGAACAAGCGCTCTGCCTCTTTCCACAGTTCATCAGAGAATTCGGCTACTCGGTATTTTCCAGCCAGCACCTGCTTATTGGAGTTTTCGAGATAAGCGCCTTCCCATACCCAGGCGTAGGTCGCCGGGTCTAGCCGCTTCTGGTCTTTCCTGCGGACGCCTTCCAGAACCCGCGGGAACCAGGGATTGTCTATATAGTTCATTTCGACGGTGATGCAGTCGTCGCCCGGCTCTTTCCTGTAGCGCCTGTCCGTCGCGCTGCCATCGCGCTCAGGGTTCCATGTAACCCATATTTCCGAGTCATCCTCGCGTACGGTTGGGTCAAGCTTTTGCCATGCCACCTCGCTGACTGTCTCGGCTTCGTCCACCCAGCACAGAAGAATGCGCGCTTTCGACTTAATGCTGTCGAGGTTATGGCGCAGGCCGCAGAACACATAACTCACTCGCTTATCCAGCGTGCGAATGTACTTCTCACCGATATCGAAGTTAGCAGCAAGCCATGGAACGGCTCTGATGGCCTGCTTCACCTCTTCCATGCTCGACTCTTCCAGCGAGTTCATAAACTCACGGGCGCACAGAATGACGCCTGACTCGCCATTATTGGCAGCCTGATAGGCCTTAACGGCTGTCATTAGTGCAAATGTTCGTGTCTTTGCGCTACCTCGCCCGCCATGTGAGCAGCGATATCGCTTATTCGGCGCTATGAACAGTGGTGCCAGTTTCGCCGGTATCGGTAGCTGTACTGTCTGGCTCATGTGTTGGCTCTACCGGTACGAGTTGAATGGTTGTTGGTTGAGGGGTCATGCTGCCATCGGAAGATTTGTGGTCTATTTCCTGACTGACTTTGTCGCCATACTTCTTAGGGTTCATTCGGGCCAGTGCCCACTTGCGGGTATCAATTCGAAGCCGCGCCTTACCTACTGCGGCAGCCTCTTCAGCTACTGTGTCGGCAATATCGAACATCTCTTCGAAAATAGCGTCGGCGCGCGTCTCCGTGGCTTTCGCGTATTGGTCGCGAAACTCTTCATGCTGAGCAAGCCAGCGGAAGACAGTCGACTTATTCGGCATGCCTGGACGATCACATACCTTGCGCAGACTCTCACCATCGGCAAGCAGTGAGCAGATGCCAGCGGCCACCTCTGGTAGATATTCAGAAGGGCGGCCAGTTTTTGATTCGGTCGCCATAGTCATTCCTTACGATGTTTGTTCTTCGGCTTCAGGCTCAGGAACATACTCCATCTCCTGCACGTTATCAGGTGCCAGGTATACCCATGAGCCATCCTCACGTGCGATGCCGATGAAGCCGTTGATAATCTCTGGCTGAGATCGCCTCATCAGACCTACATGCGTCTCGCCTGTTTTAGTTTTGACAGTGATGCGGTAGATGTCGGCCATATCAACTCCAATAAAAAACCGCCGGGAGGCGGTTAGTGTGTTGAGCCATTTTATGACCAATTAGGCTTTTTTAAATTCAGCGCCTAGAAAACCCAGGATGGTTGATGCAGAAATCTTGTTGAGAGGCTCTTGCAGGAAAGCAGATCCGCTATCTGACTCCGATTCCCAAACAAAACGTAACCCTATATCCCAAATTTCTACAGCTAGATGGCCTTCAGGAATTATTTTCCTTGCTAACTCATAAACTTCTTTAATGCTGATTGATTCGCCTGACATATGACCTCCTGTTTAAACAGTGATCAAAATATCATCATCAGGCGCACTAGCAAATGCGCCTTGTGATGCTCACTCATCAGTAACTGCTTCAATGCTGAAGGAGTGGATTCTGCTCAGTGGTAGGCCATAGGTGTTTAGTCCCTTCCTGATAATCAGAAATCCATCTTTAATCTCTGGATCTTGATGGTTTTGCCAACCGAGCTCTTCCGGTGGCAAACCGGCTTCATGACCTTCATGCAGGAGCACGACAACTTTGAAGCCATTAATTGCTTTCATCACGCCGCTCCCTGCAGATTTGCTGCAGCCAGAAGGCCAGCAATCCACTGAATGCCTTTGGGCGTGAACTTCACTTGGGTGAAGGCGTGGCCGTTATGCTGGTTCTCGCCTGTTTTCACAGTAAAGCGGCCAGCATCAAGGTGCTGTGCATATGGAGTCAGCTTTCCAGCCAGGCGATACATGATGCCCTGCTCAATCAGGAACAACCGGAAGTCCGTTTCTTTCACCTTCAGCAGTTTCGCTGCTTCTCGAAACCCCATCGCGCCGGTTGCCTCGACGTAGTTATCAACGAATTCGACCTTAGGCGCGGCAATAGCGAGCTTGCTTTCCAGTTGGGCATTCTGCTCTGCGAGGTCTGCTGCGAGACGAAGTGCTTCGGGAAGCGTCTGCGGAATCTGCGGGCCGTGCATCACTTTCAGCTTTGCCAGCACTGAGCGCCTTACAGCCTTTGACTCTCTCATGCCTACCAGCATCATCTGGTCAAAGTCGAGATCGTAATAAGCCGTTTGAGTGTGGTTATTGTTTAACCGGAATTTTTTTCCGGTTCCGTCCAGCTCCAGCTCATCCTCAATTTTTGCCAGAAACTTACGTGGCTCATGAGGGGTTTCGCCGGCTTCGACGCGGGCCGGGTTAATAATGCTATTCAGGAAGTCCAGGCTGCTCATGGACACTTCGCGTTCTACGGAGATCATCTCTTTCATGGCGATTACCTTTTAGAAAGTTGAGCCTGTTCGCACAGAAAAGCCGCCCCGAGATGGTCGCCACCATATACGGCAGTTCTCAGGCTCAGCTTTCTGAAAGACTCGGGAATGTTATGCGCTGCGACGCGCGTTTTACTGCGGACATAAAAAGCCCCGCATTAGCGAGGCCGATATTGCTTTGTTGCTGATGGTGAATCTTCGTGGGGGTTGTCATGGTCGCAGGCTTCGCGATTCCTCACGGAATGGCTAGCCCACTTACGGCTTACCCGTCAGCAAGATCGGATCACCTCACTTTTCGCGAGAAAAGCTTTTGTCTTGCCGTGACGATTCTATTTTCCTGATGGTTCGAATTTGCCCGTTACAGGCGTCCAGTGAATCGAGCAACAGGATGTTGAGCTGTACGCTATCCCCGAAAGTCATGTTGCTTTGTATTTCAGGGATAACGCAGTCAACGAGAAGGTTTGCCGGTATCGGTAGTGTCGGTGCCTTCACCACCTCGTACTGAGTCGGCTTGTCGGCGCAGCTGGTCAATAACAGAATCAGGAATAAGCTCGACAGAGCACTTGTTATCTTTGAGCGCACTCTTCACTTCCTCCTGAAGCCGTTGTGACTTCATTTCTGCTGCTGCGCGACGGCGTGACTCTGCATCTACTAGCTGGTTCATCTCGCCCACCTTGTCGGCCAGATTTTGCAGCGTGTTCGCCAGGTCAGCGTTCTTACCGTTCAGTTCGCGGTTGTCTTTCACCAGAGAGCTGTTTTCAATGCGCAGCTGGCGATTGTCAGCGCCAAGCTTGGCAATGAAGCCGATGATGATGAGGGCGAACACGAACGGGATCAGGTTTTTGATAGTCGTGAAACTCATAACAAAACTCCTTCCGCTCGCTTCGTCCTGTCGATGCGGTCTTGCAAACCATTCAGGCCGCCGTTGATGCGCCGGGTCAGACCGTTCACGTCGCCTGCATCTGCAAACTGGTTACAGCCGTTTGCTTTCCAGAACCAACCAGCAGAAAGCGCAGCGTATTTATCCTGTAGCAACAGGTCAGGAGAGTCGACCAGGTTGAGCCCAAGCGCCTTACCGCATTCTTCGTAGTTAGCTTTGAATGTGATTTGCTTGAGGCCGCGACCGCGATACTTCCAGCCGTCACCATTCAGGTTATTGCCGTAGCGAACGCCGTAGACGATGTTGGCAATAGCTGCCTGTCGTTCAGGAGATAAACCCTTTTCGCCGGGTTTGCGACCTAACTGTTCGCGTTGGGCAGCTGTTAAACGAGAGCCGAATATCGCCAGACCGGCGACGCTGTAGTTGAGCGACTCCTGGACCGACTGGAAGCCGCCTGACTCGGTGCCGATTTGCCCAATGAAGTTAGCCTGGCGTTTTGGTGTGTCGATGCCGTATGTGTTCATGGCTTCGACGATGTGTGGATACCATCTCTCAGCCAGCGAGCTACTGATGCCCGCAGCTCGCATGAACTGGTCTTTAGTCATTGGATACCTCTTTGCCTGATGCTTTGTTCAGGAAACGGTTCTCAAGCGCTTTAATCAGGGAGGAACCCGACCAGCCAGCCATGCCACACACGCCGCCCATTACCTCTTGCGGCCAGTTATAGTGGATGGCAATCATGGTCATGATTAAACCAGCGAATATCGACACAATTAGCTGAAGGCACATGGTCCTCCAACTAAAGGATTCTCCGTTGAGAACTTTGAAGGAGTAACTGGCTATAGCGCCAACAAGGGTCATGCCGAAAGCGATGAGGATGGACCAGATATTCGGATCGCTTTTGTAGGGCATTTTCATATCTCTCACCTCGCGTTAAAGCGGGTGCTGTGGGTAGTGTCAGGAAAGGCCAGCGAGGCATCGGATGCGAGGGTTCATCTGTGATTGATTGCCTGTGGCCTAATACGAAAAAGGCCCGCCGAAGCGAGCCTTAAATATTTGGAGTGATTGGGTTGTGGTACGCAGTCTATTCGGCATAGCAACTCTGCGCAGATGCTTTTTCCGGTGCCAGCAGTGAGAAGTGCCGGAACAATGCCTTATTCACCACAACGGAAAGCTGCCTGTTTCACAACACGAACGCCCCGCGTAGCGGTTCAATCGTCAAGCAGCTTACCTGTTGTGCGCCCGTTATTAATCACACCGGGCCAGTGCGCCGAATTAGTTGATGAGGAATCGGAAGACCTCACTGGTGTTTGGCCGTTAGGCTACTGCCAGGAATTGCTCATCGTTTGCATTTATCTTTGTGGTCAGTTTCTAAAAAGCCCGCAAAGTCGCTAACGTGACGAAAACTGGAAAGAGCACTGAGAGGGTTACGCTGCCTGTTCCGCATAGCGGTTACGCTGCCTGTTCCATCAATGCCCTTGCCGGTTTCGTCTCATGCTTCTTTGGTTTGACGATCCCACTCTTCACGGAATTTATTCGGGTTATCGAAACCCTGAGTAGCGTTGCAGCTTTTCATATCGTCACCTGTTGGTTGAGTTGAGCCAATAAAAAAGCCCCGAGCTATTAACTCAGGGCTTAATGTTTTTAGCGCTTAACAACGTGCGCAACTTCCACTGTTAGAAATCATATCCGCAGGTTCGGGAAAAGTAAATAGCACGCGATAAATTAATGCGCTATTTTCGGTTTTTACCTGGTGACTTCTCGTAACTGTGCGTCAGCCCACGATTCTTCCACCTCAAACTTGATGATAAGACCATCGTAGAAAGGCTTGACTGACTTCTTCCACGTATCGAGCGAGATGGCATCAGTGATTTGACATACCGCCGCAAAGGCCTCGGTAGAGGGCAAACGAGGATAGCCGACGCCGCCGCAGCGTTTGCAGTCAGATATCACAGGAACGCCCTGCTTTTCCGTCTCCTCCTGATTTATCGCCTTCCCTCGCCCCTTGCAGTCAGAGCACGCCGTCGAAACTACCCCCTTCCCTTTGCACTTCTGGCACAGCACTTTCACCTGCTCCCTCCTCGCCGCCAGATTCGGCCTGCCGATATGCTTCATAGTCACGACTTCAGCATGTATGAAGCCAGCGCCATTGCAGCATTCACACTGCCGGGTGCTCCCGGCGTTGCGTGAGTAGTCCTCAAAGGCGTAAGTTGCGAGCGCTTGCATTACCTTTGGCTTAATATCACATTCGAGCTTGCGTAAGGCGGCAACCTTATCGCAGCGCTCAATTGCATACAGGGTCAGCAGTTCAATAGCTTTCTCACGGTCATTGCTGCTGACACCCATTTTCCCCATAAATGCCGCAAAGCCCATCTGCGCGCGATTCTGCACCATTCCCTGAGCTGCCATGATATCAGTGCCGGTCAATGCGTCTGATGCCGTGGCTCTCGGGGAATCACTTATCATGGTCGATTTAGCGAAGTGGTATTTCAGTGCGTTTTCCAGGTTCATGCTGCATCGCCCCCCTCTGGTTTGTTGATGCCGAGCCGATTTACCAGCTCCCGGCGCATTTCCATCAAACGCTTCTCCGTCTCGTGAACGTTGTTAAGTTGCCAGTCCACGCACTCAAGCATCTCTCTGTCCTTCTGGCGCTGCTGCGCTAATGCGATGCTGGTTACTGTGGTCACGATGAAGCCTCCTCATGCGAGCGGGCGCTGGTCATCAGCACGCCATTAATGACTGCGTGACGTTTAGCGTGATTGTCACCGATGTACTTCCTGACGGTATCGCGGTGGCATGAAAGCTTACGGGCTACCTCACTGAGGCATCCGTTACATTCCTGAAGTAAGCGAGGAACTGTCTGAACGATAATCATGCTGCTTCCTCCCGGCTGTTACGCAGGTCTTTTAGCTTCTGCTGATACTCGCCGTATTTGGGCTGGTAGCCATTTGCCTTCTTAGATCGATGTGTAAGCTTTTCTACGAATAGCGCCTGCTCTACACTCATGCCCTTATTGAGCCTGAACATAATCGTCCTTCCGGCGATGCTTACTCTTGGGTCGCGTGACCATTCAGCAGGGGTTTTGGTTTCCCCGTTGAAGGTAATGGCATGGCTGGTTTTTCTGGTATGGGAAGGGATATGAACGCGTGCTCGCATTACGTTGCAGGCGTTGCACAAAACCCTAAGATTACCTGGATCGTTGTTGTTGACCCGCTCATCCTTGTGGTCGATGTGTGCATTCGCCCAGGTTACAGATTTGCCGCATAATTCGCATGGCGGCAGTTGATCTCCGTGCTTTGCGTACACAGCCTTTCTATGCTCGTACACGAAGCCATTTTTCATTGCCAGTGGATGAGATGGCTCTTTAATCATCACGTATCCCTTGGCGTTAGTAGAGAATCCCTTTCCTTTTCCATGCTTGGTGAGCTCGTATGTCCCATATCGCATCATCCTGAAATAATGCTTTTGGCACACCTGCTGTTCCATATACCGGCATTCACGGCCGCAACCTTCAATTTTGCAAACTGGTTTCATGCAGCCTCCATCAATTCTGCAATGTCGGGTAACTTCCCTCCCAACTCCGTCACCACCAAAACGAGCATTCCGCCTTTAACCGCCTGACAGCGCTTGATGCGCATATCGTCTACCTGACCGTCATCCAGCCAGAAGCCCGCACTGGTGAGTGCGTCAAAAACGGCTTTGGGTAGATTGTCCAAATCGCGTTTGCGGTTATCGGGAGGTGCTGCGTGGATGGTGATTCTGATGCGGGGTTGGATTTTTATGTCTAACTTGTGCTGCTGAATTATTTCGATTACTTCTCGTCGGTATCGCTTACCCCAATCGCTGATGTAGTGGATTCCTCTTGAGTGACGCCAGTACCGATTATTGGAGGGCGGCCAGGGCAGGACTATTCGGTATTCGTTCATCTCACCGTTACCCTCCCTTCTCGCGTTAGCTTTTGCAGCGTCAGGACGATAGCGCGATCCATTTCAGAACGCCGCTCTTCACGGCTTAAGTCTTTACCGTTGTCGATGCGCTCATGGCATGACGGACAAAGCGCCGCTGTTAAGCTGTCGTCTACCTTGAGCCCTATTCCCTTCCCTTCATTCCGGTGCGCGGCCTGAACTCCATACCGGCCACACAGAACGCAGCAATCTATCTCCCTGACTGCCTGAAGCCATTTATTGCTCCTGAATATCGTCATTTGCGATATCTCCGTTCGGGTCTCGATATACCAGCCACTCGTTGATGCACTCGCTGCATGCGTAGGTTTCATCCGGCTCCAGTTGCTTGCTGCATCCTGCGCAGAGAGCTCTGGCTATGCTCTGCTGCTCGTATGCTTGGGTTTGGGTGGGGCTAAGCATGCTTCCTCCTGGCGCGAAGGCGTTCCCACATCACATCGTGAAGGTGAGAGGTATACGCGAAGGTTTTTATGTCGGACGGGGATACTTCTGGCTTTCGTTTCTTTCGGTGGGTAACGCGGTAGATGCAGTTTTCGCAGACTATGTCCGTGATACTTCGTCGCTGTCGTCTCACATATACCTCCTGTCAGTGAATCTGACGCCCTGCCCGGTCGCCCAGGCCACGGTGTACTCAATGAGGCTGGACATGCGCTTAACGCTCATCTCAGCGCTGCTCTCGCGGATGTTTACGTATTCACCTTCAAGACCCGGCACAACCTCTGCCTCTTGCTTTGTCGCCACCGCGTGGCCGCTAATCAGCAACACCTTCCATTGCTCTGGTCGCAGCCACTTTCCGCACCACTGAACCTGCGCAGCAATATCTGCCAGGAGCGCGTGAAATTTCGCGTTCTGGTCAAGGTTGCGCTTGTAGTCGGTGATTCTGATAGTGACCGGGCGGTCGGAGTCGAGGGGTGATGCGAGGATGAAGTTTATTGCTTCCTGCTGCTGCAACTTACCCCTGAGGAATATTGTCTGCTTCATGTCGAATCCTCATGATGCCTATTTTCATCGTTATCCACATGACTGTTATTACGAAAATTGATGCGGTCCTGTTTTTTTCTGGCAACACATCCGGCACGTAGCCTAAGTGGATGAAATTGATTACCCGGCTATCATTCTTTCGCGTTGTGTGCCAAAGCTCCGTGGAGAGCCCCAGCCCCAATGTAAGTCGACCAAAAATCCAGTATCTGTCGAAGGTCATCACTCCCCCTTAACCTTGAGACCGGCGGCGCGGATAGCTTCAGCGCAGTAGTCGATTGCATAGTTGTGACCTTTGTCGAATTCGTCCTCAACCATCACTTTGTCGTCGAGTTTTATCTCGATAGCCGCCCGCGATTCCTGCCATGCCCACCATGCGACCTGCATATCCCACGCCATATGATCGCCATCACTGTTCTTGCAAACACGCTGGTCGATAAGGTCGCCAAACTTTTGTTTTATTGCTGCTTCAAACTGCTCTCTGCTCTTATCCACGGCGCTTCTCCTCTTTAGCCAATACGAATGCGCTGCACAGAAGAATCAGCGCGTCAGTGAACATCAGGCCGTCCTGCTTAACGATGGCAGCGAACATGAAGCACAGGCCGATGAAGGCCAGCATTATGATGCTCATACCCTCATCTCCTGCCGCACCGCGCGCAGCTGCTGATTGATAAACGCCGTCATGGGGTTTGAGCATCCGAACTGGCATAACTCATGTGCTGTGACATACAGGAATGAGCCCTGGTGCTCGCTGCACTTCTCTGAGTTGTAGCGCTCAATACGTCCTGAATCGTGTTCGTCACGGAGAATGCGCTGTACTGCGCCCATATCTATGCCGGTGCCCTCTGAAACCTGGCGGGACGATACCGGACCATGTTCAGTGACGTATTCGCGGATAAGCTGGCGACTCGTTTTACCTTCACTAAGTTCATAAAGGCGGCAGCGTGTTCCCATGCCGGTGCTTGCAGAGCGTACCAATGCGCCCTCTCGCACAAGACCACAGACTATGGCGGCCACACGGTCGCCCTTTCCGCCGAGCTCCTCAACGAGCTGCTTGACTGTGCCTTTCCGGTTCACTTCGAACCAGGTCATAATTTGCAACTTGGTTATCATGATGAGTCTCCGCTCAATACCTCGCCTTACTGATTGCCTGAAGCATTATCAGTTGGCTGGTAAAGAGATATCGTTTGGTGAGTGTTTCGATGTCGATGAAGCGAGGAGTGCCGATGTAGGCAGATATTACCTGGATGTCGTCGAGGGTTATTTGCATGGCTCAGGTGCTACCGCGAGCATGTCATTCCATGACGCTGTAACATTGTATTCGCAATCAGCCACTACCTCTCGTCCGCACCCATGGCAAAGCGCCTCCGCGAAGGGGTGAATCTTTCCGCGCATTTCTTTGGTGAGCACAATCGGCACCAGTTTCCATCCCTCCGGTACAACCGACTTAAACGCAAGCGATTCGAACTGCTGCGGTGTGGTGTCGTTTTCGGCGCTCAGAGTTACTGCCAGCGCTGTCGTATCGCGTACCAGTTTCTCTGCCATCTGGCTCAATTCGCTTTTGGGTTTATCGGTAGGTGTATTCTTATGGTTGCTCCATGAGCCAATCTCGTCATTGCCAGACTGAAGCATGGCGGCGTGGCCGTCTTCATCGGTTTCACCAAAAACAGCGGCTTCTAACACATCGATAGCTTGCGATGGCGAGTGCGCGTATTTATCGAAGGTCGGGCCTTTGATGCGCTGCGCCAGCTTGAACAGTCTCTTTTCCTGAGCGTGATATAGCTCGCTTAGTTGCTGATATCGTTCGTCAGGCACGGGTGGTGCGGTGTAGAGCGGGCCTTTCATTTCTAAGGAAGCGCATTTTCTTTCCCACCCGCGAACATAACCAGTGGCGAAATCAGCGCCGTGCATCCCTTTAAGCTCTTCCCATGTAAATGGCATTGCCTCCAAACACACAGGCTCCGCCCGCTCCCGCTCTTTGCGCAGCGCCAGAAGCTCAGTCGCCATCGACATAACCTCATACCTGTCCGCGCAGTCGTATTCGGACAGCTTTTCTAAACGCTCATTGCTAATAGTGCTCATGATTTCTTCCCTCCAATGCTGGCGATTATTTCTTTACGGGCAATTTCCATCTTGCGGTTGATATCCCGGCGAATAATGGCGTTCATAACCCGGTCGCGACGGTATGCCTTAAGCGGCTTCCGGTGCTTCACTTTCTCGCGTGTCGGCAGACTGGATGCTGACCAGTATCGCTGATTACGGGCAGAGAACTCCTTCAGCGCTACGCTCTGAAGCGCCGCCGTTGTGGTTGCCTTGGTCATGGTTAATCCTTGTGATGTTCGGTTGGCGTTTGCCAGAATTCTTCATTGTCGCGATCTGCCCAGCGCAACCAGATGCAGTCGTAAACGAAAGGGATGAATGCTTCGAAAAATACCTTCCACTGCGCATCCCGGAAGCCGGTGGCGATGTCCACCATTGCCTCAAGGGGATTGCCGCGCGTTGGTGGCCGCTTGATGCCAGAAAGTCTTTCGAACTGGACTATCAACTCCTCTTCATCGAGGCATCTTTCCATGACAGCCTTGAATCGTGGGTTAAGAGCCAGCTCCATAATGGCTAGAGAAATGGTCATGGTTATACCTTGTATTTTGGATGCCTTAGCGCCAGTCGTTAGATTGGGAGGACTGTTTCTCGTTGCGGGCGTACTGCATCGCCGCTTCCTGCTGGTCGATGTTGACAAAGTGACCGTTTTTCCAGCCCATGTAGAATGTCTTTGGCTCGCCTGAGCGGTATTTGCCGATAATGATTTCGGCGATTCCCTTCATGTCGCTGTTCTCGTGATACACCTCGTCGCGGTACGGGAAGATGATCACGTCAGCATCCTGCTCAATAGCCCCGGAGTCTTTGAGGTCGGCAAGCGTCGGCCGCTTATCTGCCCTTCCCTCAACTCCGCGGTTGAGCTGCGATAGGAGAATTACCGGCACCTTGTTGCGCAGGCAAAACTGCTTCAGCTTGCGGGTGATTTCGGCGATGGCGATGTCGTTGCGCTCTGCTTTCGGTTTCTCAAGGAGCCCGAGATAGTCGATGGCGAGGAAGCTCAGGCCGCCGTCAGAATTCAGCCGCTCAGCGTGGGCAATGCAGTCGTCTACAGTGAACGATCCGTCGATAACGTAGTTGTTTTCGTCCATGAGCGTACCCGTTGCGGTAGTCAGGCGGGTGTACTGCTCCTGAATCATGTTCAGCGGGTTACGCAGCGCGCCTATTGACAGCCCGGAACGGTCGGCAACGTGTCGCTCGACAACCTGCATGTCAGACATTTCCAGCGAGACAAACAGCCCCTTACCCTTCTGCCTGCCGATTGAGTTTGCGATGTTGATAGCGAACTCTGTCTTACCCATCCCCGGACGAGCCGCAACGACGATAAGGTCAGTGCGGTCGAACCCGCCGTACTCGTCATCCAGCGCCTGAATGCCGGTCTTGAGGTACAGGCCGGATTCTTCACCCTGCATGCGACTCTCAAGCACGTCCATGTAGTCTTCCAGCAAATCGGCAATGCGGCGCGGCAACTTGTCGTTCGTTTCGAACTGAAGCTTCGACAGAATGCTTCCCACCTCGCCAATCCGGTCGTTGATATCGTGCGTACCGGCCGATGCGAGAATTCCCGCCGCCCGGTTAAGCTCTGCAATTCCACGCCGCAGCATCCAGCACTGGCGCACTCGCTTAGCCCATCCCCGGATATTGGCGGCCGTAACGCACTTAGCCCCGACCTCAATCACCAGGTCTTTCGTACCATCAGGAACGGCAGCCTGAACAGTGAACATATCCACCGGCTCAGCTTTGGTCAGGAGGGTGACGATTGACTGGTACATGGTGCGGAGGTGGAAATTTTCGAATGCTTCTGCGGGTAGTTTTCCGGCCACTTCACGGCAATCGATGTGATCGCCTTTCACGAGCATCGAGCCGACCAGCTGATACTCAAAATCGTAACTGTCCATCAGCTATCAGCTCCTAAAATCTGGTCGATTTTCTCCTGGCGAAGCGCGGTCTCAATTCCGTAGCGCTTGCCTTCCGGGTTTTGCCCCATCGCCCACGGCGTCGGCTGGTAACCGTGTTCAAGATAACCGTTCAGCAGTGAGTCGATATCCTTGGGCTCCCGCTTCAGCTCCTTGCACTGCTTCAGGTATGAAACCCAGAGGCGCTTGATGCCATTCTCCACCGTCGTGGTGACGCTGCGGATTTTAGGCAATCCGAATCTTTCGGCTTTGCAGTTCCAGGTTTCTTTCAGTCGATCACGGTCAAATGCCGGAAGCTTGGAGCGAGGATTGGTGCCGGTAGCTCTCGGGTTTGTTCCGAGCTGGCGAGGTGTTAATGGCTTTTCAGAAACAACATCCGACAAGCCCACTTCGTGGGTTTGGGTAATTGTCTTTATTGTCTTTTGTATATTGTCTTTTGTGTTTGACTGATTCGGTAAAGTGCATTTTACCGATTCGGTAAAGCTTACTTTTACTGATTCGGTAAAACTTTTACTGATTCCGTTAAACTTCGTTTTCCACTCTGACAGGTTAGTGTTCATGCCTACCTGACGCCCTGCCTGAGTGAGTACGCCCATCCTGATTAATTCGTTTTTGGCAGTAGAGCATTTGGTTGCCGCCATACCGGTAAGCGCTGCGAACTGCTCATTGCCTATCCAGTCCATTTTTTTGTTATAGCCATACGTCTTACGCCATACGGCCATAACTATCAGGAGGTGGTGTTGAGTGAGGCCGGAAAGCATCACCGCTTCAAGCAATGCGTTAGCAGTCCGCGTGTAGCCATCTTCGAGTTCTGCCACGCGTGACTCCACGACCTCAACCTGAGGCCTGATTGGTGTTACTGTTGCGAGATTACTCATGACCTTTACCTCTGAATAATTTTTTCACCCGTTCCCACTCAGCCCGGAATCGACCAGGCTGCTTAAAGCCGGACAGGTAGCGATCACGAATAATGTTTTTGTGTAATTTGTCCTGGTCAGGACTGAGTGTTTTTGACATAATTACTCCCGTTACTCGGCGTAACACAGTGTTCTTAAGCCTCGAATGAGTTACCGCTCATCGGGGCTTTTTCTTTGGTAATTCCTTCCAGTGCATGCCTGAATGCACGACTGATCGGACTGATATCTGAATCCATCCCAAACGCGCACAGAACTGATGCTATGAAGCGCCAGTCTGTCCGGCTTATCTTCGATTCATGACACCCCACCATCTTTGCAAGGCCACGCTGTGTGACCGTAGAGAGATTGATGAGTAAATCTGTCTCTGCGCGGTCGATGTCGCGCTGAGACGGCTTGCTATAACTTGCGTTTTCCATTCGGTATTCTTCCTTTGTGATTTAGATAGATACGTGCGCAGACCGTGGGGTCTGCCACTTGAATGAGTTACCGCGTTGTCGGCGGTTCAGATTGGTAAAGAGCGGGTACTGCTTAGGCGGCTGAATCAGTCGCCTTCATGTATCGGTGCGGGTAGAGAATCTGCATCTCGCTAATCTTCCCCTTGAAGAACTTTGCGAGCTTCTCAGCTGTTTCGAGAGACGGAACCTGCATTCCCCTTTCGATTCGACTCAGGTTGCCAACGTCCAACTGTGTTGCGATGGCTACCTCGGCGATTGTCAGCTTTTTCTCTACACGCATTTTTCTAAGTGGCGTCTGCATATTGCACCTCCGTAATGCGCTATACGCATAATATGCGAAATAAAAAATATGCGCAAGGCGCTTTGCGTGTCACGCATAAAAAAGGTTGAATATGAGCCATGAAAATAGGCGAAAAAATCCGACAGATTCGTAAAGCGAATCAGATGACCCTCAGTGAGCTTGCGTTGCGCGTAGAAAGCGACGTAGGGAATCTGTCGCGTCTAGAGCGCGGCATGCAGGGTTATAGCGATACTCTCATTCAAAAGATTGCGGAAGCTCTCGGAGTTCCTGTAGCTGAGCTATTCTCTTCTAATGAAGCCAGTGATACTGTAGATACATACAGTGTTGGTTCCATTATAAAAAAGGGGAGGAATGATGTGTATCGAATTGACGTTCTTGATGTTTCAGCAAGCGCAGGTGATGGGGCTGCCTCGAAAGACGTCGTAGAAGTTATACGGTCTATCGAGTATGTGCCTGACCAGGCCAGGGTTATTTTTGGTAACCGGCCAGAATCATCTGTGAAGCTCATTAACGTTCGCGGTGACAGCATGGAAGGAACCATAGAGCCAGGCGATCTCATCTTTGTAGATGTCGGCGTCAGTGTTTTTGACGGTGATGGCATCTATGTTTTCAATTTCAATGGCGACATGTTTGTTAAACGACTGCAAAAGGTGAAGAGCCAGCTGATCGTAATTTCTGACAATCCTCGCTATCGTGAGTGGACAATTTCAGAAGAAGAAATGCATATGTTTCATGTGGCTGGACGTGTAATGCTGAGTCAGTCTCAGCAGTTCCGACGTCACGGATAACCCACCTTTTGCATACTAAGCCCGCCATGTGCGGGCTTTTTTGTGCCTATAGCAAACCCTGCCTAAATTTTTTTCTCTTTCTGTTTCAGACGCATACATAACATCCCCAACTTTTTTAACCACACCCTCATATTATGCGCTTGACGCATATGCGCTATACGCATATTATTCATCTCAACAGCAGGACGCTGGTAGCCAAACGGAACAGATTGGCATCGCTCTTTAACTTCGACGGTGCGCTGACAAAGCGCGAACAGATACCAAACGAGGCTCTCAGCCAATGACTTCCACGTGGTCATTGCCTGAAATCTTCGGAGGTGAAATGGCGGATAAATCAAAACGAATCCCCCTGCCAAGCAGAGAAATGCTGCTTTCAATTTTCAATTACGAGGCAAGCAAAGGAGAGCTTTGGTGGAGAGAGTCGGGGTTTAACAGACAAATGGATGTGCCGTGCGGATATGTGTCAGGCGGTGGATATCTGAGTGTAAAGATAAATGGGCGTCTCTGTTCGGTTCATCGCCTTATCTGGAAGATGCACATGGATTCAGAGCCACAGCACCTAGATCACGTCAACGGCAATAGATTGGATAACCGAATTGAAAACCTGAGGCCTGCTATTCGGAACGAAAATAACAGGAACATATCAGTGACCAGGGCCAACACAAGTGGATATATCGGCGTTCGTTTTGACGCTAGATACAAGAGATGGGTTGCCCAAATAAAAATTGAGAGAAAAGCCATCTTTATAGGCTCTTACGAAACAAAAGTTGAGGCTGTTCATGCATATAACGATGCAGCGATAAAAATGCATGGCGATTTCGCTCACAGGAAAATTCTGTTTAACCAACAGCAATTAATTAACGAGTTCGGAGGCTTGTCATGACGGTTATCCAATACGGTTCTTCAGTATCAGCTGGTAACGCTAAAACTCGCCGTCATGAGCGGCGCAGAAAGCTCGCTATCGAGCGTGACGCTATCGGCAATATCATCGACTCCATTTTAGGTTGCGAGGCTCCTGACGCTTCTCAGGAAGAATCACGCAAGCATGCAAGCCGCGTAGACCGAGCCACTTCGCTCGTAGCTCTCCGCGATTACCAGGAGCCGGAAGTAACCGAACGCAAGCGTAACCCGGCATACAAGAAGCCGGTTAATCACCCTACCCACTTGATGAACGCGCACCAGAAAATGCGCGGCAAATCAATTCCGGCCTACTACGACTGAGGCGAGACAATGATTGAGCAACTTAATTTCTACATGACCCAGGCATCTACTGAGCTGCTTGAAAGTCGCCGAGAATATATTGAGAGAGTCATTGTCTCGAAGTTAAAGCGCGGAATCGAAGAGCAGAAAGAATGGTCTCCTGAATTCAGGAGCGAGCCTGATTCTATCGAGCTTATAAATGCTTACGAGTCTGGCTTTAAGTTCTTTACGGAAAAAGGATTCAACAAGGCCGCATAGTCGGCCTTTCTTTTTGGCAGCAAGCAACTTATCTGAGGTGAGATATGGATGAGGAAGTCGAATGCGACGTATGCGGCAAAGGGATTGCTGCGGTTGCCGTTTACAGTGGCGATGGTAATGAAGAGCTGCGCCACGAATGCTATCACGATATTTACGACATTGATGATGAATGCTCGCAAGCTAAAGCCATCGGCGAGGAGGAGTGAATGGAGTGGATTAAATGTAGCGATCGATTGCCGCCGGATGGGAAATACGTGCTTGTCGCCACTGGTGACAAAGTTTGGGTTGAGGCTCACTTTATTGAGTTTGACCATACATCAGGGCAAATGATGTGGTTCTCGGCAAATGCTGAAGCTGAATTACGTCCAGCCCATCACTTTACTCACTGGCTGGAATTACCAGAAGCGCCCGCTGAATAGCAGCCGATAGCAGATTCATGGAGTCGGTTATCTGATGCAATAACCAATGAGCAGAAGGATAAAGCATGACCAAAATCTACATCACTAAATATGCGCTTACCTCAGGAATATTTACAGCTGAAGCAGATGTGAATACTGAGAAAAGGATGGCGTCATTCCGTGGCTCTGAATCAGGCTTCGTGCAGTATTACCATGGCAATGATTTCCATTTCAATAAAGAGGACGCATTGGCTCGCGCCGAAGAAATGCGCAATAAGAAACTCAAATCGCTGGATAAGCAGATGAAAAAAATATCTGCCATGAAGTTTGAAATCCAAGATTGAAATCGCAAGCCGTATTCACAGAGTGCGGCTGACGATGCAATCCGCATCATAACCACTACAGGAGACGAAGACCTGTTCTGGTTAAATGGAGAAATAACCCTTGTTGTCTGTTCGCCCTCTCCGGAGGGCTTTTTTTCGCCTGCATATCAACAAGGCTGCTTATTAGCGCGGCCTTTTCGCTATGCCCACTTAACCGTAAGGAATCCCACCATGATGCAATTATCGCTATCGGGTGGCGGCATCATGTCCGCCTATTACCCGACCGAATCCGAATTATCCAAACGCTTTCGCCGCCTTATCCGTGCGGCCCGCAAACAACTGGAGGCGTTATGCCACATGTAAATCACAACGCTTTGCGGGCAGCTCAGAGCAAAGCGGTTATCGCCCGATTCCTGGGTGACGCCGGGATGTGGTTGCAGGCCAATCAGCAGATGAAGCTGGCAGTGAGCATGCCATGGTACCGGAGGCCGCAATGACAACTCCCGTTCGCGAATGGTCGGATGATGCATTTATCCGTTTGATGAAAGATTTGATGAAACAGCAACCGAAACCACAGGAGCAGAAGCAATGAGACTGACCCTGAACGACGTCAAAGAAATTGAGCAGATTATCGCCGAGCTGGGCGCAACTGATAACGAGCGTATCTGCGATGAAGTCGAACGTCTGGCGAAGAAAGCCAACTCGTTTATTTCTGCTCTGGCGGGGCTGGATGCAGATGAGAATACAGCTGACGCCATCAACTACCTCGAAGGACACAGCATCGCGTTTCAGGACGCATCCGAGGGTTGGTGGATTGATGCGCTGACCGAGCGCGTTACCGCCGAGTATGCAATCGGCATCTTCAAAGCGCGACATTCACACAGGGAGGCAGCGTAATGTCATTCGATATCGTCAGTTTCGTTAAGCAGCAGGAGCCGCTGTTTTGCGGAGCAATGACCGACCAGACGGTAACATGGGCTAAGGAAAGCCAGTTTGCCATTCAGCTCTTTCAGAAAAACGACTTCCTCGCGAAGACGGCAATCAACAACCCTACCAGCGCGCAGAACGCCATCATCAACGTTGCGGCCATCGGCATCACGCTGAACCCGGCGAGCAAGCTGGCGTACCTGGTGCCGCGTGACGGCATGGTGTGCCTCGACATCAGCTATATGGGCCTGCTTCATCTGGCTCAGTCGTCCGGCTCAATTAAGTGGGGTCAGTGCAAACTGGTATGCGCCAACGACACCTACGAATCCAATGGACTGGATAAGGCGCCAACGCACAAATACAACGCGTTCGGTGACCGTGGCGAAGTGGTCGGCGGTTACTGCACAGTTAAAACGCCTGATGGTGATTACCTCACGGAAGAGATGAGTCTTGCAGAAATAAAGGCTGTTGAAGCTACCAGCAAGGCCAAGAACGGGCCCTGGAAAAACTTCTGGGAAGAAATGGCCCGCAAGACCATCGTTAAGCGCGCCAGCAAATACTGGCCCAAAGCGCAGCGTCTGGATAACGCTATTCATCTGCTTAACGATGATGAAGGGATGCATCAGGAGCCGGTAATGGCCTACCACTCAGAAGAGCAAATCAGGGAAGACGAGCGCAAGCGCCAGCAGGAAGTCATCGATAAAGTCAGCGCGCTTTGCGATGAGATGGCGCAGTCGGAAACCATGGATGACCTGAAACGGAAATTTGCAGAGGCGTACAAGCTGACATCAGGCATGAAGTTGCAGAAAAACGTCCAGGCAGTTTACGCAGAATGCAAAGTGAAACTGGAGGCGGCCAATGAGCAAACTGTATGAGGTTGCCAGCGACTACGCCAGGCTGATGGATGCCGATATCGACCCGGAAGCCATGGCGGACACCCTCGAAGGGATTGAGGGTGAGCTGGCCGATAAAATCGAGCAGCTGCTTGCCATCTGCAAAAACGAATCGACGTATGCGGAGCGCCTCAGGGATGAGGCAAAGAGCCTGACCGAGCGCGCAGTGAGCATTGAAAAGAAGGTCGAAAATATCCGCGCCTACATCGCCACATCTCTCGAAACCGCCGGTAAGAAATCAATTCGCGCCGGTATTCACCAGGTAACAGTCCGCGAGCCTTGTCGTTCAGTAGAGATAACCGACAGCGCCCTTCTCCCACCTGAATACGTCGAATACGACACGGTGATTAAGCCCGACAAGATGGCTATCAAACATCTGCTTGAGGGCGGCAAGAATGTTCCTGGCGCGACACTGAAGACCGGCAAACCATCGCTGTTAATCAGGTAGTCGCCATGAGCGAGCCATTTAAAAAGCGCCGCGGCAATCAGCAGACGCTGGGCCGCAACTGGACCACCAAAGAGTTAAACCTCATCAAATCACTGGCTGGCACCGTCCACCCTAAAGTCATAGCCCGCCAGTTAAACCGCTCATACGAATCTATCCGCCAGATGGCAAAGCGCGAGCACATCAGCCTGCGTCGCGTTTAATCGTGCGCCACGGACGGCGCGAGGAAAAATCCATGATTACACATGACCCGCTTATCACACAAAGCGAGCTGGCCGCTCGCGTCAAATCTCAGCCGATGCCGAGCCGCGAAGAGCTCATGAAACGCAACAGCTTCGGCTCTGTGAATAACAACCGCTATCTGAATCGCTGGTTTGGAGCGAAGAAATGAGAATTCCTCAGGTTGTGAGTTTTTCTGGCGGCAGAACGTCGGCTTATCTGGTGCATCTGATGGAGCAGCGACGCGCAGCTGGAGAGGATGTGCATTATGTCTTCATGGACACCGGCGCCGAGCACCCAAAGACGTATGAGTTTGTCAGAAACGTGGTGAGACATTGGGGAATTGACCTTCACTGCCTGCGTGTTATCCCCGACCCGGAAATGGGTAAGCCGAGCAAATATGAACAGCTTTCAGTGGATGAAATTGGCCCGGACCTCATCCCGTGGAAGCGCATGCTGAACAAGTATGGACACCCGTATGTCGGCGGCGCGTTCTGCACCGACAGAATGAAGTCAGTGCCCTTCACAAAATACTGCCAGGAGCGATTCGGGAAGGGAAAGTACCACACATGGCTGGGCATTCGTATAGACGAACAAAGTCGACTTAAAGAGACAAAGGGATTTAGTTACCTGGCAGATATTAGTGACTTTGAAAAGCAGGAGGTTATCGATTGGTGGGCTGAGAAGCCCTTCGATCTTGGAATTCAGGAGCATCTGGGTAACTGCGTATTTTGCATCAAGAAAAGCATGCAAAAGGTCGCGCTTGCTGTGATGGACGAACCACAGCTGGCAGAGCAATTCATCAACATCCTGGACACAGAAATCAGGACTGGAAGGGAGCCGGTTATGTACCGCGGCAATAACACGCTCAAATCTCTGATCGCCCTTTTCAGTGATACGTCACGCGACGAACTGGCATCGCGAATGACATCAATGCGGCAATACGATACAGGCTCATGCTCTGAGTCTTGCGAGGCGTTCTCTTGTCAGCTTGGCTTTAATTTTGAGGAGGCAGCATGAAAACCGAAGGAACGCAAAACAACGACGAATTAATCGCAGCCGGCCATGAGCTGGCGAAGTGCCTCGACAACGAGCCGCTGATTGATATCGCGAAGATGCTGAGCAAGATGGCGACTCAGCTTGATGTGACTACAGCGGCGCTGCGCGAAAAGACGAAGCAGTGCGAGCAATTGGCTGCGGAGAATGCGGCGCTGAACAACCGAATGCAGAAACTCATCCAGATTATCAACAATGCCGACAACAGCTACTGCATGTGTGGTGAAGCAATGGAAACCCACGCACATGGCGGCTGTGGACACCCAACAGGCATGTTTGATTACCACTACAACGCATGGCTTGAAGCTGACACCGAAACCCCAGCCACCGACGCATTCCTGCGCGAAGTAAGGGCCAGCGCTGTTGATGCTGTTTGCCTGAAAATTAGCAATTCAATCGTAAGTTGCCGTCAAGACGAAATGATAGGACTTGATGAGGCAGTAAA
Organism: Cronobacter turicensis; assembly: GCF_041222865.1. Classification (NCBI taxonomy): domain Bacteria; kingdom Pseudomonadati; phylum Pseudomonadota; class Gammaproteobacteria; order Enterobacterales; family Enterobacteriaceae; genus Cronobacter; species Cronobacter turicensis. The sequence goes on from NZ_CP165997.1 coordinate 3,160,347, forward strand.
TATTGCCAGCGATTTCGCAGTCGAGTTGCGTCAAGGCGGTGCCGCATGAGCAGAATACGAAACTTTGGTTGGAATCGCCTTAAGCTCGCAACGCTCTCATACGATCAGCTATCTGAGCTTGAAGAGCAGGTCAAGAAAGAGCACGCCGCTAGTGACGGTATCCACATGTACGATAAAGCGGGACGTGACAAACTCGATGCGCTTAGTTGGGCTGTGTACAACAAACAGAAGCAGGAGCGTGCCACATGACCATCTACACAGCAAAACTGAAAGCGGCAGCACTGGCCGCTACGCCTGGGCGCATTGGAGACAGAATCGACGGCAGCGGGAGTATCAAATATCGCTGCGTCGGCGCTGACGGCTCCCTAGTTCTCGTGACAGACCACAAAAACAACGAGTACGGATTTGTTGGCGACAACGGAGAGGCTGACGAATTGTTTTTCCGGCTATGCACTCCTGAAGCGGTGCTGGAGCTGATAGCAGCGCTGGAAGCCAAGGACGCGCAGATTGCGGAGCTTTTAGAGAAACAGCGCCTGATAGATATCTGCCAGGGGCAAGGGCTTGAGCATCGAATTGCGGCAGAGAGACGCGCTGAGGCCGCAGAGAAGCGCGTAGCCGAGTTGGAGCGGCAAGCCATTCAACCGTTACCAATCGGCGAACTGATTAACCGCCTTGAGGAACAAACGGGCGAGCCGTGGGGCGAAGTGTATCTGGCGGGCATCAATTTGAGACGGGGAGAGAGTGATCATGGCTAAATTTACAGACGTACATGACCTGTTAAGCGCCTATCAAAAACAGGCTCGTAAGATTCCACCTAAGGGTATTTATGCCTCAAGGCATCGTCAGGTTGAGGTTAACGCGGCGCACGTACGCAAGTTAATGCGCAAGCGTCGGCGGTCAGTTGGCAAGTCAAATAAGCTCGGCTATCGCCTGACGGCGGAAATGCGCGTTGCACTGATTTGCGATATGAATTTTTGGGCGCTTGTATGTCGCAGTAACCGGAAGAATGCCAGCCCGACTGATGAGGTCTGCGTGGTGGGCATCAATCTTGAGACAGGGGGTGAGTAGTGTCGACAAACAAAACCTTAGAGGCGGCCAACCTCTGGCAGATTGAGCGCGCGAGATTTGAAGAACGGCATCCTGACCAGCGCATACTGCTAAATCGCATTGACGAGCAGCTTCACAGCAACATCATGGCCGCCGTTATCTTGCTGAACGACCTTTCGTTTGCTGTTCGTGAGGTTGAGCGTAAGGCAAAAGAGACAGGGGGTGAAGCGTGAGCGAAATAAGTGAAGTAATCGCCAGCGAAATTGCAGATTTTTTTGCTGGATTCGGTGGGCCGGGTGAGCCGGATATTCAGAGCGGAGAGGCGCAGCGCTTGTTAACCGAACGCCTGTTGTCTGTGCTGGCGCTGCGGGAGCGGGCGGAGTCTGTACCTGTTGTGCCTGAAAAATGCGGATGCTGGTATCTGGTCTCTTGGTGTTACCCCGGAGGGCGTTACGGGGCAACGGAGATTCGTTTAAATGGCCCATGGAGCACGGGGAGCATGCGATCAGCAACCAAAATGATTGCGGATTACAACGATTTGGGACTTGCAAATGTTGTTATTTTGTCAGTATTCCCGATAGCCGCAGCGCCGGGCAAGAATTGACAGCCCACCCACCGCAATTTACTGTATATAAATACAGTTATTTTGAGGCGCGGCATGAGCAAAGACTCGGACTACTTAATCATCTATCGCGGCGAGATACATCACCGCATAACGCCAGGTCGATGGGTGCTCATTCAACGTGCGCGCGAATACGGCGGCGGGTGGTGGCTAGGGAAAGCCTACGACGATGTGTTTATGCTGGAGTTCGAGAAGCCGACGTCGATGGCGGTCGCCACTGAGTACATCATGTCGCATGGAAGGATGCAGGCATTCCCACCGTGGGATGACAATTTTGAGTTAACACCATGACCCGCTTCGGCGGGTTTTTTATTGGAGAAATTTATGTCTGACCAGAGCAAACATTACGACTACTACATCGTTGAAGGGCCGGAAGTGAAGGCGCTTATTGATGGATACGACCAAATAGGAAAAGAGCGAAACGAAATCATGCAGGCGGCTATTGATAAGGTTGGAGCTATCGCATGGACAAATAGCAGCAGCTGGGGAGATAAGGGCGGGCTGATACAGGCTTTCGTGTGGGAAAAAGGTTTTGCATTCCCTGCGCCCGTGACCATCAAAAGCGAGGATTTTTGGGAAGGTAAGCGAGTTGTTATCGCGCGAGGCAAAGGAAACAGCAAAGAAGGCCGTGAGTATCAAAAAACGCTGGAAGCGGTAAAGGATGAGGCCAACAAGCAACTCAAGGCTTTGCCGCTATGGGAGTCGTACATCATTGATCATTATGGTGTCATGCGCACAGGCATCGGTGGCCAAGCAAGACGTGGATACGGTTTTGCCATGCTGACCACGTATGGCGGTAGGTGTCCGGGCCGTGATGATGCCCTGGTTTTCGCTATCCCAAACGACAAAAGTGAGCGTCACGGTGATGTGGTAATCCCCGAGAGCTTCCAGAAGCTAACGTACGGTCAGTTTTATGACCTAACCAACCGTGAAGATGAACAGGCCGCCTGATGGCGGCTTTTTTACGCCTGGAGATAATCGAATGGAACAATACAGCCTCACGCTTGATGAGGCCTGCGCCATGCTCGGCATATCCAGACCCACGGCCACAAACTGGATAAAGTCAGGACGACTACAGGCCACCCGCAAAGACCCATCAAAACCCAAATCCCCCTACCTCACCACTCGCCAGGCTTGCATTGCAGCCCTCAAATCTCCGCTGCATACTGTCGCCGTGAGCGTGGGTGATGGCATACGAGAGGAATTGATATGTCACTCTTCCGCAGAGGTGAAATCTGGTACGCATCGTACTCGCTCCCGGGCGGGAAGCGAATTAAGGAATCTCTTGGCACAGCGGACAAGCGGCAAGCGCAAGAGCTGCATGACCGAAGGAAGTCAGAACTCTGGCGAGTAGACAGGCTTGGTGATTTCCCTGACGTAACGTTCGAAGAGGCTTGTTTACGCTGGCTTGAGGAAAAAGCTGATAAGAAATCGCTCGATACTGATAAAGGCCGGATGGGATTCTGGCTTGAGCATTTTGAAGGGATGAAGTTGAAAGATATTACTGAGGCGAAGATTTACACGGCCGTCAGTAAGATGCAGAACAGGAAAGCAAAGGAAATCTGGATACAGAAATGCGCGGCAGCAGAGAGAAAAGGAAAGGAGTTTCCGGTATTCGAAGGCAGGCCTGTAACGACTTCAACTAAGGCCAAGCATCTGGCATTGATGAAGGCAATACTACGCGCTGCAGAAAGGGACTGGAAGTGGCTGGAAAAGGCTCCGGTAATAAAAATACCGCAGGTGAGGAACAAGCGCGTTCGCTGGCTGGAGCCTGAAGAGGCTGAAAGGTTGATTAATGAATGTCCTGAGCCGCTTAAATCAGTTGTCAGGTTTGCGCTAGCTACTGGTCTAAGGCGGTCGAACATCATTAATCTGGAATGGCAACAAATCGACATGCAGCGTCGTGTTGCCTGGGTCAATCCGGAGGACAGCAAGTCAAACAGGGCTATTGGCGTAGCACTGAATGATACAGCCTGCCGGGTATTGCGTGAACAGATCGGCAATCATCACAAATGGGTGTTCGTCCATACCAAAGCGGGAAATCGCCCTGATGGCTCTGCAACAGATCAGGTCAGGAAGATGAGGGTTGACGACCAGCGGGCATGGAACTCTGCTTGCCGTAGAGCGGGCATAGAGGATTTCCGGTTCCATGACCTGAGGCATACATGGGCGAGCTGGCTTATTCAGGCCGGAGTGCCACTGTCTGTTCTGCAGGAAATGGGAGGCTGGGAGTCAATTGAAATGGTTCGCAGGTATGCACATCTCGCACCTAATCACCTGACTGAGCATGCGCGCCAAATTGACTCCATTTTAGGGTTTTGTGTCCCAAATATGTCCCACACAGGAAGTCAGGAGGATTTTAAAGAGGCGTAAGCTATTGAAATTTAATGGCGCGCCCTGCAGGACTCGAACCTGCGACCCACGGCTTAGAAGGCCGTTGCTCTATCCAGCTGAGCTAAGGGCGCCTCGTGAAGAGGCGTTTCACGTTTTATCTGCCGGTAGCAGTGTGAAACGCCTGGAATTATACGGTCAGTACCAGGTGAGTCAATGGCTTTCGAACCGCCTGCTGGACAATTGAGCGAAAGACACAAACGAAAACTGACAGCACGGCGCGCTTCTGACAGAATATCCTCATCCCCACTTCATTTGATTACAGACGGAATCTTCTCTCTGATGGCAGCAAAGATTATTGACGGTAAAACGATTGCGCAGCAGGTGCGGCTTGAAGTTGCCGAAAAAGTAAAAGCGCGCGTGGCGGCCGGAAAACGCGCCCCAGGGCTTGCGGTCGTGCTCGTCGGCGCGAACCCGGCGTCGCAGATTTATGTCGGCAGCAAACGTAAGGCGTGTGAGGAAGTTGGCTTTGTGTCCCGCTCTTACGATCTGCCGGAAACTACCAGCGAAGCCGAACTGCTGGGGCTGATTGATGAACTGAACGCGGACGCCGCCATTGATGGCATTCTGGTTCAGCTGCCGCTGCCGGCCGGTATCGATAACGTGAAAGTGCTGGAGCGCATCGCGCCGGATAAAGATGTGGACGGCTTCCATCCGTACAACGTCGGCCGTCTGTGCCAGCGCGCGCCGCGTCTGCGCCCGTGTACGCCGCGCGGCATCGTCACGCTGCTTGAGCGCTACAACATTGACACTTATGGCCTGAATGCCGTGGTGATCGGCGCGTCCAATATCGTCGGCCGTCCGATGAGCATGGAGCTGCTGCTGGCGGGTTGTACCACCACCGTGACCCACCGCTTCACCAAAAACCTGCGTCAGCATGTCGAAAATGCCGATCTGCTGATTGTCGCGGTCGGCAAGCCGGGCTTTATTCCAGGCGAGTGGATCAAAGAAGGCGCCATCGTGATTGATGTCGGCATCAACCGTCTGGAAAATGGCAAAGTGGTCGGCGACGTGGTGTTTGAAGATGCCGCAGCGCGCGCCGGTTATATCACCCCGGTGCCGGGCGGCGTCGGCCCGATGACGGTCGCCACGCTTATCCAGAACACGCTGCAGGCGTGCGTTGAATACCATGACGGCGAGGAGGCATAACATGGCAACATTTTCTTTAGGTAAACACCCTCACGTCGAACTGTGCGATCTGCTGAAGCTGGAAGGCTGGAGCGAAAGCGGCGCGCAGGCGAAAATCGTGATTTCCGAAGGTCTGGTGACCGTCGACGGCGCGGTGGAAACCCGCAAGCGCTGCAAAATCGTCGCCGGGCAGACCGTCAGCTTCGACGGCCAGAGCGTCACAGTCACGGCGTAACGCCCCACGCCCTCTCGGCGAGGGGGCGTTGATTTCCCGCTTCAGAACCTTTTCTTATTGCCCTTCTCTACTCTCTTATCCTGTTTGCGCGTGCCGCCTGCCGGCCCGTTTTCCAACCGACTTCAAAGAATCAGCAAATCTTCTGGCGAAACGTTAAATAGATGTTGCGCGAAAAGGCCGCGATCCCACAGCATAGGTAGAACGTTCTACTAGAACGTTCTACCTACTATAAAACAGGGCGAAAAAGCCCGGCTGTTCCAATCGGGGGATCGGTATGAGTCTGATAACAGGTTTCGTTAAATCGCTTTCAAAATTGTCGATGATAGGCCGCGCGCTGATGCTGCCTATTTCGCTGCTGCCCGCCGCCGGTCTGCTGCTGGCCTTCGGCGATAAATTCCATCTGCCGCTGATGATGAACGCGGGCGGGGTTATTTTCGATAACCTGCCGCTGCTGTTCGCCATCGGCTCCGCCGTCGGTCTGGCGTCGGAATCCGGCATCGCGGCGCTCTCGGCGGCGGTCTCGGTCTTTATCATTAACATCACCATCAGCACGCAGCTTGGCATCACGCCGGAAATGGCGGCGAGCGGCGGCAAATACGCCATGGTGGTCGGCATTCCGACGCTCCAGATGGGCGTGTTCGGCGGGCTGATTTCAGGCATTCTCGCCGCGTGGTGTTATAACCGCTTCCACACGCTGCAACTGCCCGAATTCCTGGGCTTCTTCTCCGGCAAACGGTTTGTGGCGATTGCCGCGGCGTTTCTCTCGTTCCTGCTGGGGCTGGCGCTGCCGTATGTGTGGCAGCACATTCAGGCGGGGATCGACGCGCTGTCGGTTATCGTCAACGGCGATAATCAGGCAGCCTCGACGTTTATCTTCGGGCTGGTGGAACGCGCGCTGATCCCGCTGGGGCTGCACCATATCTGGTATCCGTCGTTCTGGTATTCTTTTGGCGATTACACGACCCAGACCGGGCAGGTTATCCACGGCGACCAGACCATCTGGTTCAAAATGCTGGAAGAAGGCGTGAAAAGCTTCAGCAGCAATACCTACCAGAACGCCGGTAAATTTATGCAGGGCGAATTCCCGCTGATGCTCTTCGCGCTGCCGGCGGCGTGTCTGGCGATGTATCACGAGGCCAGCACGAAGAATAAGAAAATCGCTTCCGGTATTCTTTTCTCCGCCGCGCTGACCTGTTTTCTGACAGGGATCACGGAGCCGGTTGAATTTACCTTTATTTTTGTCGCGCCGGTGTTGTATGTATTTAACGCCATCATGGCGGGGCTTTCGTATATGTGCATGTATTTACTGGATGCGCATATCGCCAAATCGTTCTCCGCCGGGCTTATCGACTATATTTCGTTCGGCATCCTGCCCTCCTTTAACGGCTATCAGACGCATTATCTGAACGCGGTTATCGTCGGCATTCCGATGGCGATGATTTATTACTTCACCTTCCGCTTTGTGATCCGCCGTTTTGACGTGAAAACGCCGGGCCGCGTGGATGTCACTGCCAGCGTGGATGATAAAACCGATGCAGAGCTGGCGGGCAATATTGTGGGCCTGCTGGGCGGTAAAGAGAACATCACGAGCGTTGGCGCCTGCATTACGCGCCTGCGTCTTGAAGTGGCGCGTTCGGAGCTGGTGGATAAAGACGGGCTGAACGGGCTTGGCGCGCGCGGCGTGGTGTTTGTGGGCGATAACGGCATTCAGGTGATTTTCGGGGCGCGCGCGCAGTTTATTGCGCAGAGCCTGTCAGGCATGACGGGGAAATAACGCCGCCTGCGCGGGCCTGACGCCAGGCCCGCGACATCAGCGATAAAAGGATAATTCAGGGCAGATGAAAAAGGTCAGCATTATCGATGTGGCGCGCCAGGCGGGCGTCTCGGTTTCGACGGTCTCGCTGGTGCTGCGCGAGAAGGGAAAAATCTCTGCCGCGACCATCGACAAAGTGCATGCCGCCATTGAGGCGCTCGGCTACGTGCATAATGTCGCGGCCGCTAACCTGCGCGGTAAAACGTCGAACCTGATTGGCCTGGTCGTCGAAGATCTCAACGATCCCTTTTCGACCCGCGTGACGGCAAGCCTGGTGCAGGCGCTGGAGGCGCAGGGCTTTATGGTGTTCCTCACCCAGCCAGGGCGCGAAACGGGCCGTCTGGAGAGCTGTTTTGTCTCGTTTACCCGCCAGGGCGTGGCGGGCGTCGTTTATCTGACCGCCGATTCCACCCAGCGCGCGCTGCCTGCGCCGGTCGTGCAAAGTACGCTGCCGCTGGTCGTGGTGTCGCAGTCGCCGGTAGAAGAGAAGCTCAACAGCGTGGTGCGCGATAACCGCCAGGCAGGCGGGCTCGCCACGCGTTATCTGATTGAACGCGGCCACCGTAATATCGCCTATATCGGCGGTACGGCGGGGTGTCTTATCCGTGAGGAGCGGCTTTTCGGCTACCGCGCGGCGCTGTCGCAATACGGCTTGCCGTGGCGTGATGAGTTCGCGCCCGCCTGCGCTGAAGAGACGCTCGCGGTGAGCCAGACGGTGCGACAGCTCCTTGAGGCGAACAATAAAATCACCGCCCTGCTGTGCCATTCGCCGCACGCGATTATCGGCTGCCTGGAGGCGATCCATCAGGTGGGGCGTACCGTGGGGAAAGATGTGTTCCTGACGCAGCAGGTGTCGCTGATTGGCTTTGAGGACATGATGCACGTGAATCTGACGTCGCCCTCGTTTACCTATGTCTCTTCCGCCAGCGAAGAGACCGGGCGCCAGGCGGCGGGGTTGATCGTGCGGCTTATCCGCGAGCCGGGTCTGCCCGCGCAGCGTATTACGCTTTCGGGCCAGTTGATTGCGCGCGGATCGGCGTGATGGATGACGGTGGGTGCGCGTTATCTTTTATGGTGGGTGCGCTTCGCTTACCGACCCTACAACGAATGTCGCATCGATTCGTAGGGCAGGTCAGCGAGGCGCACCTGCCGAAACCACGTAAACCACAGGCATAAAAAAAGCGGCTTTCGCCGCTTTTTCTTATTTACGTCGCCAGGTCGTGCCCTGCGGGCCATCTTCCAGAACGATGCCCATCTCGTTTAAACGATCGCGCGCGGCATCTGCTGCCGCCCAGTCTTTCGCTTTGCGCGCTTCCAGACGCTTAACGATCAGCGCTTCGATCTCCGCCACTTCATCGTCGTTGGTCTGCGCGCCCGATTGCAGGAACTGCTCCGGCTCCTGCTCCAGCAGGCCCAGCACGGCGGCAAGCTTACGCAGATGCGCGGCTAACTGATTCGCCGCGCTGCTGTCTTCCGCTTTCAGGCGGTTCACTTCACGCGCCATATCGAACAGCACCGAATACGCTTCCGGGGTGTTGAAATCGTCATCCATCGCCTCGATAAAACGCGCTTCAAACGCCTCGCCGCCTGCGGCCGCCACACTGCGGTCAGTGCCGCGCAATGCGGTATAGAGACGCTCAAGCGAGGCGCGCGCCTGCTTTAAGTTCTCTTCGCTGTAGTTCAGCTGGCTGCGGTAATGGCCGGACATCAGGAAGTAGCGCACGGTCTCGGCGTCGTAGTGTTGCAGCACGTCGCGCACGGTAAAGAAGTTGCCGAGCGATTTGGACATCTTCTCGCGATCGACCATCACCATCCCGGAGTGCATCCAGTAATTCACATATTCGCCGTCGTGCGCGCAGGTCGACTGAGCGATTTCGTTTTCATGGTGCGGGAACATCAGGTCAGAGCCGCCGCCATGAATATCGAAATGGCTGCCGAGCTGCTTGCAGTTCATCGCGGAACACTCAATATGCCAGCCCGGACGCCCGTCGCCCCACGGCGACGGCCAGCTCGGTTCACCCGGCTTGGACATCTTCCACAGTACGAAATCCATCGGGTTACGTTTGCTGTCGGCCACTTCCACGCGCGCGCCTGCCTGAAGCTGCTCCAGATCCTGGCGCGAGAGCTTGCCGTAATCCGCGTCGCTCTCCACCGCGAACATCACATCGCCGTTGCCCGCGACATACGCATGGCCGCGTGCGATCAGTTGCTCAACAATTTCAATAATTTCCGGGATGTGCTGCGTCGCGCGCGGCTCGCTTTCCGGGCGCAGAATATTCAGCGCATCGAAATCGTTGTGCATCTCGGCGACCATACGGTCCACCAGCGCCACAAAATCTTCGCCGTTCTCGTTAGCGCGTTTAATAATTTTGTCGTCGATATCGGTAATGTTGCGCACATATTTCAGCTTATAGCCGAGAAAACGCAGGTAGCGCGCGACGACGTCAAACGCGATAAACGTACGACCATGGCCGATGTGACAGAGGTCGTAAACGGTAATACCACACACGTACATGCCGACTTCCCCGGCATGAATAGGCTTAAATTCTTCTTTCTGGCGACTCATGGTATTGAAGATTTTTAACATCAGAAGTTTCCGTGTCAGTGTGTGGTAAGCGGATAAAACCCCTATATTACCCATAATTGAAAGCGCAAGCACCCCACTTTGCAAGGTGAAGCAAGCGGTGAGTTATGCTATAACAGCCTCCTACTGTGGCTTCTTTCGGAAGCCGAAGCACCACTGAAACAAAACAGGATGCAGACATGGTTACTTTTCACACCAATCACGGCGACATCGTAATCAAGACCTTTGATGACAAAGCGCCGGAAACGGTAAAAAACTTTCTGGAATATTGCCGCGAAGGTTTCTACGACAACACCATTTTCCATCGTGTAATCAATGGCTTTATGATTCAGGGCGGCGGCTTTGAGCCGGGCATGAAACAGAAAAGCACCAAAGATCCTATCAAAAACGAAGCCAACAACGGCCTGAAGAACACCCGCGGCACGCTGGCAATGGCGCGCACGCAGGCGCCGCACTCCGCGACTGCCCAGTTCTTCATCAACGTTGCAGATAACGACTTCCTGAACTTCAGCGGCGAAAGCCTGCAGGGTTGGGGCTACTGCGTATTCGCAGAAGTGGTAGAAGGCATGGACGTGGTTGATAAAATCAAAGGCGTATCCACCGGCCGCAGCGGCATGCATCAGGATGTGCCGAAAGAAGACGTGATTATCGAGCGCGTAACCGTCAGCGAGTAATTCGTGGCGACGCTCTTTATTGCAGATCTTCATCTGTGCCCAGAAGAACCGGCGATTACCGCCGGTTTTCTGCGTTTTTTAGCCGGTACAGCACGTGAAGCGGACGCGCTTTATATCCTGGGCGATCTTTTTGAAGCCTGGATCGGCGATGACGACCCGCAACCGCTGCACCGCGAGATAGCCGCCGCCCTGCGCGCGCTCGTTCAATTCGGCGTTCCCTGCTATTTCATCCACGGCAACCGCGATTTCCTGCTCGGCCGTCGCTTCGCCCGCGAAAGCGGCATGCAGTTGCTGCCGGAAGAACACGTGCTGGATCTCTACGGCAGACGCGTGCTGATCATGCATGGCGACACGCTGTGCACTGACGATGCCGGTTATCAGGCGTTTCGCGCCAAAGTTCATAAACCGTGGCTGCAAACCCTATTTCTCGCGCTCCCCCTGCGACTGCGCCGCCGTATCGCCGCCCGCATGCGCGCCGGCAGCAAAGCCTCCAACAGCCAGAAAGATCTCGCCATCATGGATGTCAACCCGCAGGCGGTGGTCGATACCATGGAACGCCAGCAGGTGCAGTGGCTCATTCACGGCCACACTCACCGCCCCGCCGCGCACACGCTTGAGGCGAACGGCCAGCCCGCGCACCGCGTGGTGTTAGGCGCCTGGCACAGCGAAGGGTCAATGATCAAAGTCACCCCCGACGACGTCGAACTGGTAGCCTTTCCGTTCTGATTCTGCCTGCGTTTTTGCCGTTCTCACGCCTACGCAACCGTTTTCCTTTCCGGTTTTCCGTGATATTCTCAAGGCCCTCGTAACGGCGACCCCGTTGATTTTGCCGCCTGACCACAGGAGTTTTGAGACGTATGTCCTCCAGCCACACCCCGGCGCGTATCGCCATCGTCATGGGTTCCAGAAGCGACTGGGCCACCATGCAGTTTGCCGCAGAAATCCTCGATGCTCTGGATGTTCCTCACCATGTTGAAGTGGTCTCCGCGCACCGCACGCCGGATAAACTGTTCAGCTTCGCCGAAAGCGCGCAGGAGAACGGGTTTCAGGTGATCATCGCGGGCGCAGGCGGCGCGGCGCATCTGCCGGGCATGATTGCCGCGAAAACGCTGGTGCCGGTGCTGGGCGTGCCGGTGCAGAGCGCGGCGTTGAGCGGGCTGGACAGCCTCTACTCTATCGTCCAGATGCCGCGCGGCATTCCGGTCGGCACGCTGGCTATCGGTAAAGCGGGCGCGGCGAACGCGGCCCTGCTGGCCGCCCAGATCCTGGCGCAGCACGACAGCGCGCTGCTGGCGCGCCTTGAGAACTGGCGTCAGAAGCAAACCGAGGAAGTGCTGGAGAATCCGGACCCGCGGGGTGAGGCATGAAGCAGGTATGCGTGCTGGGTAACGGCCAGCTGGGCAGAATGCTGCGCCAGGCGGGCGAGCCGCTTGGCATTCGCGTCTGGCCGGTAGGGCTGGATGCCGATCCGCAGGCGGTGCCGTTCGCGCAAAGCGTTATCACAGCGGAAATTGAACGCTGGCCGGAAACCGCCCTGACCCGCGAACTGGCGCGCCATAATGCGTTCGTTAACCGCGACGTTTTCCCGCTTATCGCCGACCGTTTTACCCAGAAACAGCTGCTCGATAAGCTAAATCTCCCCACCGCGCCGTGGCAGTTGCTGGCTAATAGCAGCGAATGGCCGCAGGTGTTTGCGCGTCTCGGTGAGCTGGCTATCGTCAAGCGCCGCACCGGCGGCTACGACGGCCGCGGTCAGTGGCGACTGCGCGCGCACGAGACCGATATGCTGCCCAGCGAATGCTATGGCGAGTGCATCGTCGAGCAGGGCATTAACTTTTCCGGCGAGGTGTCGCTGGTCGGCGCGCGCGCCCATGACGGCAGCGCAGTCTTTTATCCGCTGACCCATAACCTGCATCAGGACGGCATTCTGCGCACCAGCGTCGCGTTCCCGCAGGCGAGCGCCGCGCAGCAAACGCAGGCGGAAGCGATGCTGCGCGCGATTATGGACGAGCTGAATTATGTGGGCGTGATGGCGATGGAGTGTTTCGTCACGCCGCAGGGCTTGCTGATTAACGAGCTGGCGCCGCGCGTGCATAACAGCGGCCACTGGACGCAAAACGGCGCGTCCATCAGCCAGTTTGAGCTGCATCTGCGCGCCGTGACCGGTCTGCCGCTGCCGCAGCCGGTAGTGAGCGGCCCGTCGGTAATGGTGAATCTGATTGGTACCGATCTGAATTACGACTGGCTGAAGCTGCCGCTGGTACATCTGCACTGGTATGACAAAGAGGTGCGTGAAGGGCGTAAAGTCGGGCATCTGAATCTGAGCGATGCCGAGGCGACGCTGATTGACGCCACGCTGGAAGCGCTCGCTCCGTTGCTGCCGTCGGAATATGCAAGCGGCATCGCCTGGGCGCAGGCGCTGTTACGATAAGAAAAGCACCCTGCGGGGTGCTTTTTTATTGGGTGTCGCGAGTGCCTGAACGGTGGGCGCGCTCCGCTTACCCACCCTACGAGTATTAGCAACGGTGAAATTGTAGGGCGGGTAAGCGCAGCGCACCCGCCGGGCCAACATTATGCCTCCAGCGCCTGTTCGAGATCCGCCAGCAAATCCTCCGCGTCTTCAATCCCCACCGACAACCGAATCAACTGCGGCGTAATCCCGTTCGCCAGCCGCTGCTCAAGCGGAATCGAGGCGTGCGTCATACTGAACGGCTGGCTCACCAGGCTCTCCACGCCGCCAAGGCTCTCGGCAAGCGTAAAGAGCCGCAACTTTTTAATCACCTGCGCCGCACGCAGGTCATCGCCACGCACCACGATGGAAATCATACCACCCGCAAGCGCCATCTGACGGCGCGCCAGCGCATACTGCGGGTGGCTCTCCAGCCACGGGAAAAACACTTTTTCCACCTGAGGATGCTGCGCCAGCCGCTGCGCAATCTTCAGCGCGCTGGCGCTGTGCCGCTCCATACGCAGCGCCAGCGTGCGGATGCCGCGCAGCGTCAGAAAGCTGCTGAACGGATCGAGCACGCCGCCGACGGCGTTCTGCAAATAGGCCAGTTGCTCCGCCAGTTCAGGGTTATCGCCCACCACCGCCAGCCCGGCCACCACGTCCGAGTGGCCGTTCAGGTATTTGGTGGCTGAATGCACGACGATATCAAACCCAAGCGTCAGCGGGCGGTGAATCGCGGGCGACGCAAACGTATTGTCCGCCACGCTTATCACCCCACGGCGCCGCGCCAGCCCGGCGATAGCCTCCAGATCCGCCAGTTTCAGCAGCGGGTTGGTCGGCGTCTCGACCCAAATCATCCGGGTTTCCGGGCGGATCGCCGCCTCCAGCGCCGCGAGATCGTCCGGTTTCACCCAGGAAACGGTCAGCCCCGCGGTGCGCTTACGCACGTTCTCCAGCAGACGGTACGTGCCGCCGTAAACATCGTCCACCGCCACGATATGGCTCTCTTTGTCGAGCAGCTCCAGCACCGTGGAAATCGCCGCCAGCCCGGAGGCGAACGCAAACCCCTGGCTGCCTGCCTCCAGTTCCGCGATGGCGCGCTCCAGCGCGTGACGCGTCGGGTTGCCGCTACGCGAATATTCATAGCCGGTATGCTCGCCGGGCGCAGGCTGCGCGTAGGTGGAGGTGGCGTAGATCGGCGGCATCACCGCGCCATGCTGATCGTGATGCGTGCCGCTGTGCACGCTGAGCGTTGCAAATTTATCCATGATAAAACTCCTTATGATTCAAGCTGGTTGCGCCAGCGGTTCAGCACATCGGTGCGGGTGATAAGCCCGAGAAAGCGCGTGTCGTCAGTAATGACCGCCACCAGCCCGCGTTCGAAAACCTCAAACAGCGCCCGCTCGCTGGCGCTTTTATCGAGCGTCACCACCTCGCGGTTCATGGCCGCCGAGACGGGCGTGAGAAAGCGCTGGCTGTCGCCCTGAATAAAGGTCAGCAGGTCCCACTCATCGACAATGCCCACCACCTGCCCCTGCGCCAGCACCGGAAGCTGAGAGATATCGTAAAGCCGCATCCGGGCGAGCACCGTCGCGAGCGTGTCATCGGGTGCTGCGGTCACCGCTGCGCCTTCGTCATGGCGAAACGCGATGTAATCTCGCAGATCGCCTACAGAAGGCCGCGTCTGTAGCCCCTGCTGGCGCAGCCAGTCGTCATTGAACATTTTCGAGAGATATTTATTGCCGCTGTCGCAGGCGAACGTTACTACGCGCTTCGGCGCGGTCTGCGCACGGCAGTAACGCAGCGCGGCGGTCAGCAGCGTGCCGGTGGAAGAGCCCGCCAGCACCCCTTCGATTTTCAGCAGATCGCGCGCGGCGGCGAACGCGGCGGCGTCGGTCACGCGAAAGGCCTGCCGGACGCCCTCCAGATGCGCGAGCGGCGGAATGAAATCCTCGCCGATGCCTTCGACCAGCCAGGATCCCGCCTCGTGATAGCGACCCGTTTCAACCTGATCGGCCAGGATCGATCCCGCCGGATCGGCGAGCACGAATTCGGTATGGGGCGAGTGCTCGCGGAACCAGGCCTGTAGCCCGCCGAGCGTGCCGCCGGAGCCGACACCCACCACGATGGCGTCAATGTGTCCGTCAGCCTGCGAAAAAAGCTCAGGCGCGGTCGTGGTCTGATGCGCCAGCGGGTTAGCCGGGTTATTGAACTGGTCGATATAAAACGCGCCGGGCGTTTCATCGGCGAGGCGCTGCGCGTAATCCTGGTAATACGCCGGGTGGCCTTTGTTAACGTCCGAGCGGGTGAGCCGCACGTCCACGCCCAGCGCACGCAGGTGATAAATCTTCTCGCGGCTCATTTTGTCAGGCACCACCAGAATCAGCCGGTAGCCCTTTTGGGCGGCGATAAGCGCAAGGCCAAGGCCGGTATTGCCCGCCGTGGCTTCAATGATGGTGCCGCCGGGCGCAAGCCGCCCCAGGCGTTCGGCCTCGTTAATCATCGAGAGCGCCACGCGGTCTTTAATGGAGCCGCCGGGGTTCTGGTTTTCCAGTTTCAGCAGCAGTTCACACGGGCCGGTATCGAGCTTTGCGAGGCGCAGCAGCGGCGTCTGCCCGATAAGAGAGGTTACAGAATCGACTATCGACATGGTCGGTTTATCCGGTCATCAGAGAATGGCCAAATGATAGGACTGCGTTTTTGCGTGGTTAAAGAATCATTCGCGGCCCGTTAGAACCAGATGGAATATTCTGTGCTGTTCTGGCGGTAAAGAAGGCGAGCGGTAAAGTCGTCCGGAAATATCGATGGCTGAATAAAGCGTTTTCGCTGCGATTTTCACCGTTTTTTCAGTCGAACACGTCCGGCTTTGCTGGTTTGCGCATTTGGATTGCCGGAATTTATCGAAGCCGCCCGGCGCGTTTTCCGTATACCCCGGCAAGAGTGAGCGGCGTACAATAGCGGCGTTTTTAAAAAGCGAGAACAACATGAAAAAGGATGCAGGACGGCGGCCAGACAGCGACGACGCGCTGGCGCTAATCACGCGCGGCGTCACGCTGATTGATGTCCGCGCGCCGGTGGAGTTTGCGCAGGGCGCCATGCCGGGGGCGATAAATCTGCCGCTGATGAATAACGACGAGCGCGCGGCGGTGGGCACCTGTTACAAACAGCACGGCCAGCAGGCCGCGCTGGCGCTCGGCCACCGTCTGGTGTGCGGCGAGACGCGCGAAGCCCGGTTTCACGCATGGCGTCTCGCCTGCGAGCATCATCCTGAGGGCTATCTCTGCTGCGCCCGCGGCGGAATGCGCAGTCATATCGTTCAGCAGTGGCTGTGCGAGCGCGGCATCGACTATCCGCTGGTGGAAGGCGGTTATAAACGGCTGCGCCAGGCGGCCATGGACGCCACGGATCGCTTAAGCCGTCTGCCGATGGTGCTCATTGGCGGCTGTACCGGCAGCGGCAAAACGCAGCTGGTAAAAGCGCTGCCGACGGGCATCGATCTGGAAGGGCTGGCGCATCACCGCGGCTCGTCGTTTGGCCGGACGCTGACGCCGCAACGGGCGCAGGCCAGCTTTGAAAACCATCTCGCCGCCGCGATGCTTAACCATCATGCCCGCTGGACAACCCTCAATAACCCATTCTGGGTGCTGGAAGACGAAGGCAAAATGATAGGCGCCAACCATCTGCCCGCCGTGCTGCGCGAACAGATGCTACAGGCGCCTGTAGTCGTGGTGGAAGAGCCGCTGGAACGCCGTCTGGAGCGGCTGCGTGAAGAGTATTTTGTGCAGATGCAGGCAGCGTTTCAGGTAGCCCTCGACGATGAAGCCGCGAGCTGGCGCGCTTACGGCGACTACCTGCATCACGGGCTTTACGCCATTCGTCGCCGTCTCGGGCTTGCGCGTTACGCAGAGCTTGCCTCGCTACAGGCCGCCGCGCTGGCCCGCCAGCAGCGTACCGGTGATACCGACGGCCACTTCGCCTGGCTTGCGCCGCTGCTGGAAAGCTATTACGACCCGATGTATCGCTATCAGCTGGAAAAAAAAGCGCAGCACATTGCGTTTCGCGGCGACTATCACCAGGTGGACGCCTGGCTGCGCCGCCGCTACTGCGCTAGCCGTTAAACTGGCGAAACAGCGCTTTACCTTTCAGGAGCCGCACGCCAAGCCAGCCGCCGCACAGCGACAATAGCAGCGCGCCGCAGAGCGGCAGCATCGCCCACAGCCGCCAGTCCGGCTCCCACGGGAAGTCAAACACGCGGGTTTGCAGGACGCCAAGCGCCACTTCGGCCCCGATGGCGGCCACCAGCCCCGCCACCAGGCCAAGCAGCGCGAACTCGCTCCAGAGCGTGGCGCGCAGCAGTTTTTTCTCCGCGCCCAGCGTGCGGTAAACCACCAGCTCCTGGCGGCGCTGATGCATACCCACCTGCACCTGCGCCAGCAGCAGCAACACGCCGCAGGCGGTCACCAGCACGACCATCACCTCCAGCGCGCGGCTCACCTGCTCCAGCACCTGGCCTATCTGTTTGAGGATCGCCCCAATATCCAGCACGCTCACCGTCGGAAACTCCCGGTTAAGCTGCGTCAGCATGGTATCGGCCTTGTCAGCGCGGAAACTGGTCAGGTAGCTCTGCGGCTGCCCGTCCAGCGCGCCAGGCGGGAAGATAAAGAAAAAGTTAGGCCGCAGGCTCTCCCAGTCCACTTTGCGCAGGCTGGTCACTTTCGCCGTAAACGCCTGGGTGTCGCCGGTAAAAGTGACGCTGTCGCCAGGCGCGATATTCAGGCGCTTCGCCAGCCCCTCTTCCATTGAAACCTCGCCCGGCCCCGGCGGCCAGCGTCCTGCGGTAATCGGATTATGTTCCGGGCGTTCCGCCTGCCAGGTAAGGTTCAGCTCGCGGTTGAGCGCTTCATCCTCGTTGCCCGCCGTGGCCTTGCCGTTAATCTGCGTCAGCCGCGCACGCACGATGGGGTAAAACGCCTGCGGGATAACCTGATGCTCCGCCAGAAACGCTTTCACCGCATCACGCTGCTCCGGTGCGATATTAATGAGAAAATAGTTCGGGCTTTCCGGCGGCAACTGCTGCTGCCAGCGGTCGAGCAGATCGCCTCTCAGCACCAGCAGCAGCGCCAGCAGCATGAAAGAGAGCGAGAACGTGGCGAGCTGGCTCAGGGTTTGCCAGGGCTGACGCAACAGGCGGTTGACCGCGAGACGCAGCGCCAGCGAGCGCAGCCGCAGGCGACGCATGCCCCACAGCAGCGCCCAGCCCGCGAGCCCGCACAGCGCCGCCAGCACCACCGCGCCCGCCAGCACCGCCCAGAGCAGCATTCGTCCGCCCATCAGCGCGGCAAGCAGCGCCACCACGACGAACGCCATTACCGGCAAATAGATTTTCAGCGGCCAGAGATTCGCTACGGTGTCGCGGCGTAGCACCCGCAGCGGCTGCGTCGCGAGCAGCAAGCGATAAGGCCGCGCGCCCACCAGCAGCGAAATCACGACCATTGCGCCCACGGCCCACAGCCACGGCCAGAAACTCGCTTCCGGCAGCGCAGCGGGCAGCACTGGCCTGAGCAACTGCATCAGGATCGTTTCGAAAAGCAGCCCTGCCGCCCCGCCGGTGAGGGTCGCCAGCAGCAGCACCATCAGCCACTGACCGACAATCAGCTTGCGCAGCGCCGCGCGTCCGGCGCCCAGCGTTTTCAGAATAGCCACCAGGTCATAGCGGCTACGGCAGTAGTGGCTCATCGCTACCGCCACCGCGGCCACCGCCAGCAGCAGGGTCAGGAGCGCCGAAAGCAACAGGAACTGTTGCGAGCGCTGGAGCGATTTACCGAGCGCGCTGTCGTCCTGCTCAAGGCCGGTCCAGCGGTGTTCCGGCTGAAGCTGCGGCAGCAGCCAGCGTTCATATTGCGCGAGCGCCCCCGGCGTGCCTGCGAATTTATAGCGCCAGGTGAGACGGCTGCCGGGCTGCACCGCGCCGGTCTGTTCGACATCCGTCAGATTCATCAGCAGCCGCGGGGCCATCTGGAACGGGTTAAAGCCGCTGTCCGGCTCCTGGATGACCTCGCCCGCCACCTTCAGCGTCGCGTCGCCCACGTCCACCGGATCGCCAGGTTTCACGCCAAGCAGCGCCATCAGGCGCGGCGCCAGCAGCACCGTTCCCGGCGCGGGCAGCAGCCCCTGCGGGCGCGTTTGCAGCGTGCCGTAGAGCGGGTAGCGCGTATCCACCGCCTTAACGCTCGCCAGCTGCGGGCGGTCGGCGGCGAAGGTCATGGTGGAAAAACTGAGCTGCCGTGAGACGGCAATCCCCTCTTCCCCCGCTTTATCGAGCCACGCCTGCGGCACCGCGCGGGAGCTCCTGAGCGTCCTGTCGCCCGCCATAAATTCACGGGTCTGCTGGCTTAAGCCTTTCTCCATGCGGTCGCTGATGTTGCCGAGCGCCAGCACGCAGGCCACCGCCAGGCTCAGCGCCAGCCAGACAATTAATAGCGACGGCGAGCGCCATTCGCGCCAGAACCAGCGGGCCGTCATGCTTCTTCCCACAGCTTGCCGTCGCGCAGCCGCAGCGTGCGATCGCAGCGGGCCGCCAGTTCAGGATCGTGAGTCACGAGGATAAGCGTGGTGCCGCTGTCGCGGTTTAAAGAGAAAAGCAGATCGGCGATGCGCTCGCCCGTCTGGCGATCCAGGTTGCCGGTGGGTTCATCGGCAAACAGCACCGCCGGGCGGCCGTTAAATGCGCGCGCCAGCGCCACGCGCTGCTGTTCGCCGCCGGAGAGCTGCGCGGGCAGATGATCGAGACGTTTGCCAAGCCCCAGCTGTTCCAGCAAGGCCTGCGCCTGCTGGCGGCTGGCCTTGCCGGTTTCGCCGCGCAGCATCGCGGGCAGTTCGACATTCTCCAGCGCGTTAAGTGTGGGGATAAGCATGAACGACTGAAACACAAAGCCCACATCCCGCGCGCGCAGCCGCGCTCTTGCCTCTTCGTCCATCTGGTGCAGCGGCTCGCCCAGCAGGCGCACCTCGCCGCTGGTGCCGTCGTCCAGCCCCGCCAGAATCGCCAGCAGCGTTGACTTGCCGGAGCCCGACTCGCCCACCAGCGCGATGCTCTGGCCCGGTTTGACAACCAGTTCAACTCCGGTAAGGATGGAAAGTGCGTGTTCCCCCTGACCGACGGATTTATTAAGATGATGAACTTCAAGAATGTTTTCCGCTGGCATTTCCCTTTCCTGTTACTGGCGTTATTAAGCTTTCGCGCCGCCGCGGCGGACACGTTACTGGTGCTGGGCGACAGCCTGAGCGCCGGTTATCGTATGGCGGCGGATGCCGCCTGGCCTGCGCTGCTGAACGATAAATGGCAGCAGCGCGACGTGCGCGTGGTAAACGCGAGCATCAGCGGCGACACCGCCCAGCAGGGCCTTTCGCGCCTGCCAGCGCTGCTTAAACAGCATCAGCCGCGCTGGGTGCTGATTGAGCTTGGCGGCAACGACGGCCTGCGCGGGTTTCCGCCGGATACGCTTTCCGCCACGCTCAGGAAAATCATAGAACAGGTTAAAACCGCGGGCGCGGAGCCGCTGCTGATGCAGATAAAACTGCCAGCGAACTACGGACGCCGCTACAATCAGGCGTTTGAAGCGATTTACCCGGAACTGGCGCAATCCTTTTCCATCTCCCTGCTGCCCTTTTTTATGGAAGAGGTTTACCTCAAACCGCAGTGGATGCAGGACGACGGCATTCATCCCAATCGCGACGCCCAGCCGTTTATCGCCGACTGGATGGCGCAGCGACTGGCCCCTTTAGTTAAACACGACTCATAACCCTGCGGGGCGCTGAGCGGGTAAAGTTATGCAAAAATCACTCTTAATTACAGGATGTTCCAGCGGTATCGGTCTTGCCTGCGCGCACGAGCTGCGCCGCCAGGGGTTTCAGATCCTCGCGGCCTGCCGCAAACCGGAGGATGTGGCGCGGATGAACACGCTGGGCTTTACCGGCATCGAACTCGATCTCGATTCGCCGCAGAGCGTGGAAGCCGCCGCGCAGGAGGTGATTCGCCTGACGAATAACCGGCTGTACGGGATTTTCAATAACGGCGGCTACGGCGTTTACGGGCCGCTCTCCACCATCAGCCGCGCGCAGATGGAACAGCAGTTCTCCACCAACTTTTTCGGCGCGCATCAGCTCACCATGCTGCTGTTGCCCGCGATGCTGCCGCACGGCGAAGGGCGCATCGTCAACACCAGCTCGGTCATGGGATTAATTTCAACGCCCGGACGCGGCGCCTACGCCGCCAGCAAATATGCGCTGGAGGCGTGGTCTGACGCGCTGCGCATGGAGCTGCGCTACAGCGGCGTGAAGGTGAGCCTGATTGAGCCGGGCCCTATACGCACGCGCTTTACGGAAAACGTTAACCAGACGCAGACGGACAAACCGGTCGAAAACCCCGGCATCGCCGCGCGTTTTACGCTCGGCCCCGAGGCGGTCGTCGCCAAAGTGCGCCATGCTTTTGAGAGCCCGAATCCGCGCATTCGCTACCCGGTCACGCTGGTGACCCACGCGGTAGGCATACTGAAACGGCTACTGCCGACGCGAATGATGGACAAAATTTTACACGGGTAAGTTGAAGGCGCGCGCCCCGCCCCCATGTAAAAAGAAAATCGACAACAGAGAGTCACTCATGTCCGAACAGAATATTATCAATCTCAGCGAAGCGAACCTGCACCAGATCCTGGAGCAATCCATGAATGTGCCGGTGCTCTTCTATTTCTGGTCCGATCGCAGCCAGCACTGTCAGCAACTGACGCCGGTGCTGGAGAAACTGGCGAACCAGTATCAGGGCCAGTTTATCCTCGCGAAAGTGGACTGCGATAACGAGCAGGCTATCGCCGGGCAGTTTGGTCTGCGCGCTATTCCGACCGTGTACCTGTTCAGCCAGGGCCAGCCGGTAGATGGCTTCCAGGGCCCGCAACCGGAAGAAGCGATCCGCGCGCTGCTCGATAAAGTGCTGCCGCGTGAAGAAGAGCTGAAAGCGCAGGAAGCGATGGCGCTGATGCAGGAAGGCAAAAACGCCGACGCGCTGCCGCTGCTGAAAGACGCGTGGCAGATGTCGAACCAGGCGAGCGAAATCGGCCTTCTGCTGGCGCAGGTTCAGATCGCCCTTAACCGCTCTGAAGACGCGGAAGCGGTGCTGAAAACTATTCCGTTGCAGGATCAGGACACCCGTTATCAGAGCCTGGTGGCGCAGATAGACCTGCTGAAACAGGCAGCGGACACGCCGGAAATCCAGCAACTGCAACAGCAGGTGCAGCAAAACCCGGATGACGCGCAGCTCGCCAGCCAGCTTGCGTTGCAACTGCATCAGGTCGGGCGTAACGAAGAGGCGCTGGAGTTGCTTTTCGTACACCTGAAGAAAGATCTTAATGCCGCCGACGGTCAGGCGCGTAAGATGTTCCAGGAAATCCTGGCCGCGCTGGGCACCGGTGACGCGCTGGCATCGAAATATCGCCGTCAGCTCTACTCCCTGCTCTACTGATCCCCCACCGGCAAGGATGCCGTGACGTTCCCCTGCCAGATTCGGGCGCTGCGCCCGGGGCTGGCAGGCGGTACAATAGTCGCTATTGCACACAACAGGAGGTTGTTTCGATGCTGTTTATTATTCCCGTTCTTATTTTCGTCGCGCTGGTTATCGTTTTAGCGGGTGTCAAAATCGTGCCGCAGGGTTTCCAGTGGACCGTGGAACGCTTTGGCCGGTACACCAAAACCCTTCAGCCCGGCCTGAATCTTGTGGTGCCGTTTATGGATCGCGTGGGCCGCAAAATCAATATGATGGAGCAAGTGCTCGATATCCCGTCGCAGGAAGTTATCTCTAAAGATAACGCCAACGTCACTATCGACGCCGTCTGCTTTATCCAGGTTATCGACGCGCCGCGCGCGGCGTATGAGGTGAGCAACCTTGAACTTGCCATCATCAACCTGACCATGACCAACATCCGTACCGTGCTCGGCTCGATGGAGCTGGACGAAATGTTGTCGCAGCGCGACAGCATCAACACCCGCCTGCTGCATATTGTCGATGAAGCCACCAATCCATGGGGCATTAAAGTCACGCGTATCGAAATCCGCGACGTGCGCCCGCCTGCCGAGCTTATCGCCTCGATGAACGCTCAGATGAAAGCCGAACGTACCAAACGCGCTTACATTCTGGAGGCCGAAGGCGTGCGCCAGGCGGAGATCCTCAAAGCCGAGGGCGAAAAACAGTCGCAGATCCTCAAAGCGGAAGGCGAGCGTCAGTCGGCGTTCTTACAGGCGGAAGCCCGTGAACGTTCTGCCGAGGCGGAAGCGCGCGCCACGAAGATGGTTTCCGAAGCGATCGCCGCGGGCGACATTCAGGCGGTGAATTACTTTGTGGCGCAGAAATATACCGACGCGCTCCAGCAGATTGGCTCCTCCAGCAACAGCAAAGTCGTCATGATGCCGCTTGACGCCTCAAGCCTGATGGGCTCGATCGCGGGTATCGCCGAGCTAATGAAAGAGAGCGGCACCGAGCGTAAACGCCCATGATGACGCTTATCCTCTCTCACCCTCACGTCTTCTGGCTCTGCCTGGGCGGCCTGCTGCTGGCGGCGGAAATGCTCGGCGGTAACGGCTTTCTGCTCTGGAGCGGCGTGGCGGCGGTGGCGACCGGGCTGCTTACCTGGCTTCTGCCGCTGGGCTGGGAGTGGCAGGGCGTCAGTTTCGCGCTGTTCATGCTTATCGCTGTCTGGCTCTGGTGGCGCTGGCTGTCACGGCGGGCGCAGCCGCGGCCTGACAATGCGCTTAACCAGCGCGGCCAGCAGCTTATCGGCCAGCGCTTTACGCTGACGCAGGCGCTGGAGAATGGTCGCGGGCAGATCACCGTCGGCGACAGCGTCTGGCCGGTGACCGCGAGCAGCGATTTACCGGCAGGCACGGTCGTGGAAGTGGTCGCGCTTGACGGCATTCGCCTGCGCGTACAGGCCAGCCGCACGCAATAACCGATTCTCGCAAGACAGCACTGTTCAATAAAAGCCTGTTCGGGCATGATCCGGGCAGGCTTTTTTACAAAATATTCACAAGGAAACGACGTTATGACGCTACGACTGACAGGGATTGCCCTTGCGCTGCTGACGCTGCCCACGCTCTGCGCGCAGGCCTCTTCCGATATCGAAGACTGCACCTGGGGCGCGCCCGGCTGCGTACTGCAAAGCGAGCCCTGGCTTAATGTGAATAACGACACCCGCGATAACCTGATTCGCATGATCAGCGAACAGAAACATTTCGCCCTGCCGGTCTGGCCGCTGCCCGCCGACACGCGCGCCACCCGCGATTACCACTTCGGCTACCACGAAGAAGATGCCGCTGAGGCTGCCGCCACCGGCACCGCGGCAGGCGACGCGCCGGATCCGCTGGCAACGCTGCTGACCAGCATGCATCTCGACCCGACCGCCGCGACGCTCAGCGACGCGGACCGTGAGAACCGTTTCGTCTCCAATAATTCGCAGAGCGTTATCGCGTTTCTGACCGCGCTGAATAATGAGAAATCGCTTACCGACGCGCAGCGCCAGCATCTGGCGCAGGCCCGCCTGAGCATTTATCAGGCGCCAGACAGCGCGCCCGACAACCTCAACGCGCCGCAGGGTTCGGCCGCCGCCGCGTTCGATGCTTACCTTGGCGCCGCGACCGCCTTTTACCAGGGCGACTACCCCGCCGCCAGGGAGAGCTTTACGGCGCTCAAGGCGAGCAACCAGCCGTGGGTGGCGCAGACCGCCGCCTATATGCTGATGCGCGTGGCGCTTAACCAGAGCAGCGCCACCGCCGTCGACGACGATTACGGCCTGTTTGATACCACTAAAATCGACAAAAACGCCGCCCGCGAGGCGCTGACCTTTTCCGAGGCTTATCTGAAAGCCTGGCCGGAGGGCGACTACGCTGACTCCGCACGCGGCATGCAGCGTCGCATCTACTGGTATCTCCAGGACTGGGACGCGCTGGCCCCGCGCTACGAGCAGGCGCTGAAAGCGGCCCCCGACGCCGACGCCCTGCGCGCGCTGCTTTTAGAGAACGACAGCAAACTGCAAAGCAAAGACGCCAGCGGCGACACCTGGTTTGTCAGCAGCCCGGACGCGCCGCTGCTCACCTTTACCCAGACGCTGCGCTGGCTGCGCGAGTATGAGCGTAAAGGCGACAAAAACCCGCACGTAACGCGCCAGATGCTCGACGACTACAAGCCGTTCTATGAAAAAGCGGGGCTGATGGCGCAGTGGAACTACCTGCAAAACGCCTGGCTGTTCTGGCAGCAGCAGGATTACGCGGCCGTCGTGGCGGCCATTAAGCCTGCCGACAGTGTGCCGCAGAACGATATTCTCGCCTTCAGCGAGCAGGTGCTGTACGGCGACGCGCTGGGCGCGCAGAAGCAGTGGGCCGCCGCGCGTGACCACTGGCAGCGCCTGCTGAAATCCGCAAAGCCAGGCGCAGAGCAACAGCTGTTGCAGATGAAGCTGGCGGCCGCGCTGGTTGAGAACAACGAAACCGCGGCGATTTTCGCGCCACAGAGCCTGGTGACGGGCCTGCGCTACCGCTCGCTGGTGCTGAAAACCAACGCGCCGCTGGATCTCCTTAAAGACCAGGCGCTGCACGGCATGAATAACGAGGAGCGCACCATCGCGCTGCATACCTTGCTCACCCGCCATCTGACCGAAGGCCGCTACCAGGATTATCTCCAGGACAAAGCGCTTGTCAGGGATCTCAAACCGCTCGATGAACAGGCGTTCGGCGACGTCAGTCTGAAAGTCTTCGCCTGGAAAGGCGATGACGTGGCGGAAGGCTACGCCTGTACGCCGCTCGACGAGACCGCGAAAACGCTGGCGGCGCATCCTGACGACAGCCACGCGCTGAACTGTCTGGGCGAGTTTTTCCGCGTAACGGGCGCGCAGGTTAACCCGTGGGGCGATACCGGCGGCAACAGCACGCTTGATACTGTGACCCGTACCGAACATCCGGTCGGGCTGCCGAACCGTCAGCACTATTACCAGCAGGTGATCGCCAACCCGAAAGCCGAACCGGAAGATAAAAGCTACGCGCTGTACCGCGCCGTGATGTGTTATGCGCCGTCAGGGTATAACGACTGCGGCGGCGAGGATGTCGATAAAGCGACGCGCAAAGCCTGGTTCGGGCAGCTTAAGAAAAACTGGCCGGGAAGCCCATGGGCGCAGCAGCTCAAATATTACTGGTAAGCCTGCTGCTGGCGACAACGAGCGCGTGGGCGCAGGCGACGCGGGCGAATGACGCCGACTACCGGGCCTTCTGGCTCTGGTCCGGCGTCAGGCCGCCTGCGGCGCTGCGTCAGGCTGAGGTTATCTATCTTCATCAGGGCGATGTAGTGACGCGCCTGGGCAAGCCCGTGTTTGTGCGCCTCGGCCAGCCGGTGGCCCGCCTGCGCGCGCCTGCCCTCTGGCTCACCGTGCGGCTTGAGCGGCTCGATCTCACCGATGAAACGCTCGACACGCTGGCCCGCTTGCCCGTGCGCTGGGCGCAGGCGGGAAATCCGGTGATCGGGTTACAGATTGATTTTGACGCAGCGACACGGCGCATCGACGACTATGGGCAGTTTTTAACGCGGCTGCGGGCGCGGCTGGATGACCGTTTCGCGCTCGGCGTGACCGGTCTGCTCGACTGGGCGCAGACCGGCAGCGTTGCGCAGCTTAACACCCTGCCGGTGGATGAACTGGTGGTGCAGACCTATCAGGGTCGCCACACGGTGCCGGGCTACGCGCGGTATTTGCCCGCCCTGCTCGGCCTGCGCATTCCGTTTAAAATTGGCATCGCCCAGAATGGCGAGTGGGATAACGCGCAGGAGACTACGCTTGCGGCGTCGCCGTGGTATCGCGGGGCGGTGATTTTCGTGATGAACGCCGGGCGCTGACGTTACGCGTCAGCACGCCGGTGGCAGCAGCCGGAGAGATTATCGATAATCGGGCAGTCGGCGCTGTCATCCCCCGGGCACGCGGCGGCGAGATCCAGCAGTTGCTGGCGCATCGCCCGCAGGCTTTCAATATGGCTTTCAATTTCCGCGACCTTTTGCAGCGTGCGCGCTTTGACGTCCGCGCTGTGGCGCGCCGGATCGTTAAACAGATGCACCAGCTCGCGGCACTCTTCCAGGTTAAACCCCACCAGCCGGGCCTGACGCAGCAGCGTCAGCTCGTCGATATGCCGCTGCGAGTATGTCCGGTAGCCGTTATCGCCGCGTAGCGGCGGCGTCACCAGTCCTTTCTCTTCGTAAAAACGAATCGCTTTGCTGGTCAGCCCGGTTTTTTTCGCCACATCGCTGATATTCACGTTTCCCCCTTCAGGCAGGTTTGAATGACGCCGTGCCGTAAAGCACGATGCTACTTCACCAGGTGACGCACGTAATCGCCACAGGCGCTATTCCCCTCGGTAATCCCGGCATTTTGCTATGGGATTATAACGCATGGCGTCCCATAAGGGCTGGCAGAAAGTGTCGCAGGCCAGGTTAATGCTTCTGAATCACTTTTGTGCCGAGAAACCAGCCAGCAAAGGCACCGATCGCAGCCAGTAACGGCGTTCCCACCAGGAAAATCACAAAGTTTTGCGACATTTGATCTTCACCCTGTATCGGCCCCACCACTACGCGACACACCACCGGCAAGATCAGCAGCATCAGCGCTGCGCCGCATACCGCCCCGATCGCAGCAAAAAGCGATAATTTCAGAAATTTCATAACATTTTCCAGAACCAGATTTCTCGTGCGTGTGAAAGAATTTATCAGCGAACCACGCTAACAGAAAACGACCTGCCCTTTCGCCCCTCATTTTCGGTGCCTAATGGACACATTGCCCGGATTTCTGGCGCTCTCTGGACACCCTTTTTACACCTCTCTTTCCATCCGCGATTTAAAACCTTGACCTTCCCCTTGATGGAAGGTTTACGCTTAAGCACAGTTGAAAACATTCCGTTTTCTGGTCAACCCTGAGCTGACCGCTTACTGAGGAGACAACGTATGTCAAACACCATAGAACTGGCCCTGGACGGGCTTTCCTGCGGACACTGCGTAAAACGGGTGAAAGAGAGCCTGGAACAGCGCCCCGACGTTGAACGCGCTGACGTCACTATCGAACATGCCAGCGTCACCACCACCGCGCCTGCGGACGCCCTGATTGAGACGGTGAAACAGGCCGGCTACGACGCGACGCTCGCACACCCAAAGGCTAACCCGCTGACAGAGTCATCAACCCCGTCGGAAGCACTGACAGCGGCGCAACCTGAGCTTCCGGCAGCGGATATCGCCGACGATGACGACAGCCGACAGCTGCTTATCAACGGCATGAGCTGCGCCAGTTGCGTGAGCCGCGTTCAGAGCGCCCTGCAGGGGGTCGAGGGCGTCACGCAGGCACGGGTCAATCTCGCGGAGCGCACGGCGCTGGTGATGGGCCACGCCTCCGCCGCTGACTTAATTGCAGCGGTTGAAAAAGCGGGCTACGGCGCCGAAGCCATCGATGACGACGCCGAACGCCGCGAACGCCAGCAACAGACCGCGCAGGCGGCCATGAAACGCTTTCGCTGGCAGGCGGCGCTCGCACTCGCCGTGGGTATTCCGGTAATGATCTGGGGCATGTTCGGCGACAACATGATGGTCACCGACGCAAACCGTTCGCTCTGGCTGGTCATTGGCCTTATCACGCTCGGCGTGATGATTTTCGCGGGCGGCCACTTCTACCAGAGCGCCTGGAAAAGCCTGCGCAACCGCAGCGCGACCATGGATACGCTGGTGGCGCTCGGCACCGGCGCGGCATGGCTCTACTCCATGAGCGTCAACCTCTGGCCGCAACACTTCCCGATGGAAGCGCGCCACCTCTATTACGAAGCCAGCGCCATGATCATCGGCCTGATTAACCTCGGCCATATGCTGGAGGCGCGCGCCCGCCAGCGTTCGTCGAAGGCGCTGGAACGCCTGCTGGATCTGACGCCGCCAGTCGCGCGCGTCGTCACGCCGGAAGGCGAGAAAAAATTACCGCTGGCGGAGGTGACGCCGGGCATGACGCTGCGCCTCACAACCGGCGATCGCGTGCCGGTGGATGGCGACATTACCGATGGCGAAGGCTGGTTTGACGAAGCGATGCTAACCGGCGAACCGGTGCCGCAGCAAAAAGCGGCAGGTGACACCATTCACGCGGGCACCGTCGTGCAGGACGGCAGCGTGCTGTTCCGCGCCGCCGCGGTGGGCAACCACACCACGCTGTCGCGCATTATCCGCATGGTGCGCCAGGCGCAGAGCAGCAAGCCGGAAATCGGCAAGCTGGCCGACCGCATCTCCGCCGTGTTCGTCCCGGTCGTGGTGCTGATTGCGCTGTTCAGCGGCGCGGTCTGGTATTTCGCCGGCCCGGCCCCGCAGATCGTTTATACGCTGGTGATTGTCACTACGGTGCTGATCATCGCCTGCCCCTGCGCGCTGGGGCTCGCCACGCCGATGTCGATTATCTCAGGCGTCGGGCGCGCGGCGGAATTCGGCGTGCTGGTGCGTGACGCCGACGCGCTGCAACGGGCAAGCGACGTAGACACGCTGGTGTTCGACAAAACCGGTACCCTGACCGAAGGTAAACCGCAGGTGGCGGCCATCGCCACCACGGGCGACATCACCGAAGCGGACGCGCTGCGCCTCGCCGCCGCGCTGGAGCAAGGCTCCAGCCACCCGCTGGCCCGCGCCATCATCGAGCGCGCCGAAGGGGCTTCGCTGCCCGCCGTCAGTGGCTTTCGAACGCTGCGCGGTCTTGGCGTTAGCGGCGAGGCGCAGGGGAAAACGCTGCTGCTCGGCAATCAGGCGTTGCTGGAAGAAAACGGCATCGCGACCGACGCGCTGCGCGATGAGGCGCAGCGTGAGGCGAGTCTCGGCGCCACGCCGGTGCTGCTGGCGGTGAACGGTACGCTGGCGGCCCTCTTCGCCATTCGCGATCCGCTGCGTGCAGACAGCGCCGACGCCCTGGCGCGTCTGCACCGCGAAGGCTACCGCCTGGTGATGCTGACTGGCGATAACGCCGTCACCGCAAACGCCATTGCCCGCGAGGCGGGTATTGACGAGGTGATCGCAGGCGTGCTGCCGGATGGTAAAGCGCAGGCGATTCAGAAGCTCCAGCAGGCAGGCCGTAAAGTGGCGATGATTGGCGATGGCATTAACGACGCCCCGGCGCTGGCCCAGGCGGAAGTGGGGATCGCGATGGGCGGCGGCAGCGATGTGGCCATTGAAACCGCCGCGATCACCCTGATGCGTCATAGCCTGACGGGGGTGGCCGACGCGATGGCGATTTCCAAAGCGACGCTTGGCAATATGAAGCAGAACCTGCTGGGCGCTTTTATTTATAACGCGCTCGGCATTCCCATCGCGGCAGGCGTCCTCTGGCCGCTGACCGGCACCCTGCTGAACCCGGTGGTCGCAGGCGCCGCGATGGCGCTCTCGTCGATTACCGTCGTCAGTAACGCCAACCGGCTGCTGCGGTTTAACCCGAAAAAATAAGCGCAAAGCCCGCCTCAGCGGGCTTTTTTATGGCCGCTGCACGGCGCGCCAGTTATTGCAGGCGAAACTGGAACGTGCGAAACAGGATATCGATCACGGCAGACTGACCGACGGCGATGATTATTTTCGACAACTCATGGACGAATAAAGGACCATGATGGCGGAATACCGGCTCACGGACGAGGCGCAGCGCGATCGAGGTGGGCTGCCCGGTTTGACCCCGCCTCTTGTTTGCACCCGCCCCGCCTGCGCGTTAGCATGGCTTTTTACGTCAGGGGAAGTGGTTATGGGCCTGTTACGTCGTCTGCGCACCTGGTTTGACACTCTGCGCCCCGGTTATCCGTGGCCTGCGGTCGATATTACGCTGCCCGGCGGGCGCTATCTGCACCTGGTCGGCAGCATTCATATGGGCACGGCGGATATGGCGCCGCTCCCCGCACGTCTGGTCGAAAAACTGCGGCGTGCCGATGCGCTGATCGTCGAAGCTGATATCCGTGGCGATGACTCGCCCTTCGGCGATCCGCCGCCCTGCCCGCCGCTCGGCGAGCGTCTCGACGAGGCGCTGTTCAGCCAGCTTGAAAAACATATCGACGATCTGGCGTTGCCGCTCTCCCGGCTGGATACGCTGCCGCTCTGGCAGGTGGCGCTGATTTTACAGGCTCACCAGGCGCAGCGCCTCGGCTTGCGGCCCGATTTCGGCATCGATTATCAGCTCTTAAACGCGGCGCAGACGCACCAGGTGAAAGTGAACGAACTGGAAGGCGCTCAAAGTCAGGTGGAGTTGCTGCGCCGCCTGCCGCAGGACGGTCTGGCGTTGCTTGAAGATACGCTAACCCACTGGCACACCAACGCGCGCCTGTTGCAGATTATGATGGGCTGGTGGATGGCGCGTCCGCCTGAGGCGGCGGGTAGCGTCGCGCTGCCGAACACTTTCAGCGCCGAGCTTGGGGATATGCTGATGCAGCAGCGTAACCGGCAGTGGCACCATTACCTGCTCTCGCTGCCGCCGGGACGCTACGTGGTGGCGGTCGGCGCGCTGCATCTCTACGGCGAAGATAACCTGCCGGCGATGTTTCGCGCGTCTTAAAAAGAAGGCCAGTATCGCTACTGGCCCGTCAAAGAGGAACTTTCGTTATTATCGTTATGCCGTGCGCGTTAGCGAACGGTTGCGGCGATTGTCGCGCAAACCATCCACGCTGCCAATATAATCCAGCAAGCTGATACAATTTTTTCGCCCCTGTCTGGCGCTATGCTGCGCCGACAGGCCAAAGAAATGGGAAAGGAAACATGACGCCCGCGGTTAATCTACTCGAAAAAAATAAGATAGTTTTTACGCTGCATGCCTATGAGCACGATCCGAATGAAACCAATTTTGGCGATGAAGTGGTGCGCAAGCTCGGGCTTAACGCAGAGCAGGTCTATAAAACGCTGCTGGTGGCGGTGAATGGCGATATGAAACATCTGGCGGTTGCCGTCACGCCGGTCGCCACACAGCTGGATTTGAAAAAGGTCGCGAAGGCGCTGGGCGCCAAGAAAGTTGAAATGGCGGACCCGATGATAGCGCAGCGCACGACCGGGTATCTGGTAGGCGGCATCAGCCCGCTCGGCCAGAAAAAACGCCTGCCGACGCTGATTGACGCGCCCGCCCGCGACTTCCCGGCCATTTATATCTCCGGCGGCAAGCGCGGGCTGGATATCGAACTGGCGGCGGAGGATTTAGCGAAACTGCTGAACGCGCAGTTCGCTGACATCGCCCGCCGCGACTGAGTTACTGCCAGCTTACCTCGCCTTTCGGCTCCAGTGCGCCCACATCCAGCGGCGAGCTCTGCTGGATGTACTGTTTCAGCACTTCAGCATCCACAAAACCGGTATTAACGTAACCCGGCTTTTTATCGATGGGCGGGTAGCCGTCGCCGCCGGTGGCGTTAAAGCTGAGCGTCGCCATGCGGTAGGTTTTCGCCGGATCGACCGGCTCGCCTTTGATTTTGACGTCATTCAGCGTGCCGCCAGACGCCGTAAAGCTAACGTTAGCAAACTGCGGATAGGCGCCGGAATCCGGTTTTTTCTGCGCGACGGCGGTCAGGTATTCCAGCACCTCTTTGCCGGTCATATCGGCATACACCAGCGTATTGCCGAACGGCTGCACCTTGAGCACATCTTTATAGGTGATGTCGCCGCCTTCGATGGAGTCACGAATGCCGCCGCCGCTCATCACCGCGAAATCCGCGCCGGTGCGCGCTATCTGGGCGTTAAGGATCAGGTGGCCCATGCTGGTCTGCACAAAACGCACTTTGCTGCGATCGCCTTCCAGCCGCCCGTTGACGCTGCCGATTTTGACCATCAGCTGCGCCTGGCCTTTTTTCTGGAATGGCGTCAGCAGCGAGAGCATCTGCGGATTTTCCGGGATCTGCGGCGTATAGAGCACACGCTCGGTCTGGCCGTTATCCCAGGTCACTTTCTTCTTCAGGTTGATGGGGATGAGTTGATAGCGCACCAGTTTCATTTCGCCATTGCGGAACTGGAAATCGGCACGACCGACATATTTGCCCCACTCATGGGCCTGCACAATCCAGGTGCCGTTCTGCTGATCCGGCGCGCACGGCGTGCCCGGCACGTAATCCACCTGTTTTTTATTCTCCGAGGCCATACAGACCGGATCTTGTGAGTGACCGCCCACAATCATCGTCAGCGCGCCTGCTGGCAGCGCTCGCGCCAGTTCGACATCCCCCGGCGCGTTAGAGCCGTGGTCGCCGTTATCGTAATGGCCCATGTGGGTCGCGGCGATAATCACGTCCGGTTTTTCGTTCTGCTGAAGCTCCTGAATCACCAGTTTCGCTTCGTCGGCTGGCTTACGGAATTCGATATCGGTGAAATATTCCGGGTTGCCGATTTTGGCGGTATCGTCAGTCGTCAGCCCGATGACGGCGATTTTGATGTCCTGCGGTTTGAAAATGGCCCAGGGTTTGAACAGGCGCTCGTTGGTGCTTTTCTGGTAGATGTTGGCGGAGAGCAGCGGGAATTTGGCCCACTTTTCCTGCTGGCGCAGCACGCTCAGCGGGTTGTCGAACTCATGGTTGCCGACGGCCATCGCATCGTAGCCAATCATATTCATGCCGCGAAAATCGGGTTCGGCATCCTGTAAATCGGATTCCGGCACGCCGGTGTTGATATCGCCGCCGGAGAGCAACAGCACGCTGCCGCCCTGGGCCGTGACCTCACGCCGCACGCTGTCCACCAGCGTTTTCTGCGCCGCCAGGCCATATTCGCCATATTCGTTGCGCCAGAAATGACCATGATGATCGTTGGTGTGCAAAATGGTGATGTTATACGTTTTATCCTGCTCCCAGGCGGATGCGCCGCCGCTCAGCAGGCTAAGCCCCGCCAGCAGCGCGACAGCCAACCCTTTTCTGGCTAACCCCATGACAACTCTCCCTATCCTTAACGTGAATGCTGAAATTACAGCGCCTGCCGAACATACTCAACTTTGTTTTCAGATTTGCGACTTTCCTCAAAACCGCGGCGTAACGGCAAGCAAAGTTTATACCTTGTCACAAAGGCGGATATTTAGCGCTCATAAGCGAAAAAAGGCGGCCACGCGGTAAATTCACAATATTGCTATCACCTTACGGTCATCTCCTCGTCAAAAAAGCGGCATTTTTGAACTCATCAACGCTGTTGAGCTTCCATTTACTTTTTCATTTGGCAAAAGCTGCACTTTTGCCACTCTAAATACGAACTGACACGACCGGTTTCCCGCATAACGCCTCGCCTGGCTATCGATAACATAGAATTCTGCGCCCGGTTCGCATTTTTTTCGTCTAATGGGGGATTTAAGAAAGTTTTCGCTAATAAACTGCCCCGCGCTGCCGAAAATTGTCATAAACTGTTACGAGTTGTACGCAAAACATCCGGTGTATCACATTCAACGAAAGGAGACGGAATGCATCACGCCACACCGCTTATCACCACACTTGTCGGTGGCCTTGTTCTGGCCTTTATTCTCGGTATGCTCGCCAACCGGCTGCGTATTTCACCGCTGGTGGGATACCTGCTCGCGGGCGTGGTGGCCGGGCCGTTTACGCCCGGTTTTGTCGCGGATACAAAGCTTGCGCCGGAGCTGGCTGAGCTTGGCGTGATCCTGTTGATGTTCGGCGTGGGTCTGCATTTCTCTTTGAAGGATCTGTTGGCGGTAAAGTCTATCGCCATCCCTGGCGCGATTTTGCAGATAGCCGTGGCGACGCTGCTGGGCGTCGGGCTCTCTACCTTACTTGATTGGTCGCTGATGACCGGCGTCGTGTTCGGCCTGTGTCTTTCCACCGCCAGTACCGTGGTGCTGCTGCGCGCGCTTGAAGAGCGGCAGTTGATTGAGAGCCAGCGCGGGCAGATAGCCATCGGCTGGCTTATCGTCGAAGACCTGGTGATGGTGCTGACGCTGGTCCTGCTGCCCGCCGTCGCCGGGATGCTGGAAAAAGGCAATCTCGGCCTTGCGACGCTGAGCCTCGATATGGCTATTACGCTCGGTAAAGTCATTGCGTTTATCGCGCTGATGATGCTGGTGGGCCGCCGCCTGGTGCCGTGGATCCTGGCGCGTAGCGCCGCCACCGGATCGCGAGAGCTGTTTACGCTCGCGGTGCTGGCGCTGGCGCTCGGGATTGCGTTCGGCGCCGTCGAGCTGTTTGACGTCTCCTTTGCGCTGGGCGCGTTCTTCGCGGGGGTGGTGCTGAACGAATCGGAGCTGAGCCACCGCGCCGCGCACGATACCCTGCCGCTACGCGACGCCTTCGCGGTGCTGTTTTTCGTCTCGGTCGGGATGCTGTTTGACCCAATGATTCTGGTTCAGCAGCCGCTGGCGGTGCTGGGCACGCTGCTGATTATCCTGTTCGGCAAATCGCTCGCGGCATTTGCGCTGGTGAAGCTGTTCGGCCACTCGCGCCGCACCGCGCTGACGATTGCGGTAAGCCTGGCGCAGATTGGCGAATTCGCGTTTATTCTGGCGGGGCTTGGCATGGCGCTGGATCTGCTGCCGCAGGACGGGCAGAACCTGGTGCTGGCGGGCGCGATCCTGTCCATCATGCTTAATCCGGTGCTGTTTGTGCTGCTGGAGCGCTTTCTTTCTCGTCACGACGAGCTGGAAGAACAGACGCTGGAAGAGGCGCTGGAAGAGGAACAGCAGAACCCGGTGGATATCTGCAATCACGCGCTGCTGGTGGGCTATGGTCGCGTCGGCAGCCTGCTTGGCGAGAAGCTTATCGCTGAGGGCATTCCGCTGGTGGTGGTGGAAACTTCCCGCACCCGCGTCGAGGCGCTACGCGAGCGCGGCGTTCGCGCGGTGCTGGGCAACGCGGCCAATGAGCAGACGCTGGCGCTGGCGCATCTCGACTGCGCGCGCTGGCTGCTGCTGACCATCCCTAACGGCTATGAGGCGGGCGAAATCGTCGCCACCGCGCGTGAGAAGCGCCCGGATATCGACATCATCGCCCGCGCCCATTACGACGACGAGGTGGATTACATCACCGAGCGCGGCGCGAATGAGGTGGTGATGGGCGAGCGGGAAATTGCTAGCACGATGCTGCGTATGCTCGATAAGCCCGAGCAGGCGCAGGAGGTTTTGAGCCACGGTTGATGGCATGTAAGGTGGGTGCGTGACGGAAGGCGGGTGCGCTCACGCTTACCCGCCCTACGAACGTCTGGCGCAACGTGGCGCATAAAAAGGGGGGTGCGGCTGCGCCTTACCCACCCTACAAAAAACAATGGTCGCTCACCGTAGGGCGGGTAAGCGAAGCGCACCCGCCGTAACATGACACGGTTATCGCTCCCAGTACGCCTCTTCCAGGCTATCTTCGCGCTCCGGCAGGCCACGCGTCAGACGCGGCGAATGCTGGTTCAGGACCTGATAACTCACGCGGTTCGCGTATTTACACACCTGCGCCAGCGACGAATAGGTCAGCCAGGTGTATTTATGCTTGCTGGAATTCGGCACGTTGGTGCGGTGATAATTATTGGCGGTAATATCATGCAGCAGCGCCGCCAGCGCACCGTCACCGGCGCCGTTGGTGTTCATTATCTTCTCCGGCCCGCCCATGTATGGCGCGATATGGGAGAAAATACGCAGCGGCTTTTCGCAATCTTTAAAGCGCATGGCGCGGCTGAATTCATACTGGTTGAACTCCGCGATCGCGCCCGGCAACAGCGGATGCTGGGTTTTGCGCTTACTTTCCTCTTCGGTAAAGCCCGCCATATAGAGCCCGACCGGCCCGGCGGTGCAAAGCACCAGATCCACCCAGTCGAGCGCTTTGTCAGACGCCAGCAGCGGATCGCTTTCGCCCGTCAGCGCTTCGCCCTCTTCTTCGTTCATCGCCAGAATCGACACGTGCTCTTTCAGGAAATCGCGCCACCACTGCGGGTTATCGGCAATCACATATTTGGTGCCAAGCGTCAGCACCACCGGCACGTTGTGCTTTTTGGCGTAACGAATGGCGGTCATGGTGGCGTCCGGCATCGGCTCGCCGGGTTTGCAGCGCACCAGATACGAAGTCAGCACCAGCGCCGACGCGCCGGCAATCACCGCTTCCGGAATGCTTTCCGGGCGCAACTGGTTCATCTGGCCCGGGCTGATGGCGAAGGTGCGCTCGCCCTGCTCGCTTATCAGCGTGAAGCAGCGGCCAATCGCGCCGTCAACGCCCTGAAGATAGTTCAGATCGGTACGGCTTGAGGTGTTGCAGAGATAACGGTAGGCGTAGCTGCCAATCTGCACGTTATTACACATCACGCCCAGCAGCACCGAGCGGTCATCCGCCAGCACGGAGTAATTGTGCATGGTGTTGCCAATGGTGCCGCCGGCAAACTGATGGGTGATCAGATTTTCACGCACCAGCTCCTGATAGAGCGCTTCGGCGACGTCGTCTTCAATCACCAGCGAATGGCCGAGGCTCAGGCCGTAGCGTTCAATAAACGCGTCATCCACGCGGGCTTCGATATCCACCAGCGTCTGGTCGATACCCACCACCCAGGAGGCGCTGACGTCGGATTCAGGTTGAATTTGTTGCAGGAGCGGATCGCGGGCGCTGACGGGAAAATAGTGTTTGGACTTACGTTTGCCGGGAAATTTCATGGTATTGCGTGCAGGTGGCTAATCAGGCGGGGAATGGTAGCACACTCCCCGCCCCGCGCGCGATCAGCGGTAACGGTCGACCAGTTCCTTCATCATCGCGATATGCGCCGGATCGTCATTAAGTGCCGGAATGTATTCAAACTTCTCACCGCCTGCCTCAATGAAAATCTCGCGGTTCTGCTCAGCAATCTCTTCCAGCGTTTCCAGACAATCTGACGAGAAGCCCGGACACATCACCTGGATATGCTTCACGCCTTTCTCGCCAAGCATCTTCATGGTTTCGTCGGTATACGGCGTCAGCCACGGCTCGCGGCCAAAGCGCGACTGGAAAGTCATCATCACTTTTTCCGGCGCGATGCCGAGCGCCGACACCAGCTCGCGGGTGGTGTCGCGGCAGCGCTGCGGGTAGTCGTCGCCTTCATTGGCGTAGCGCTGCGGAATGCCGTGGTAAGAGAGCAGCAGCAGATCCGGCTCGCCATGTTTCTCAAACGAGCGCTGCACAGACTGCGCCAGCGCGCTGATGTAAGCCGGTTCGCAGGCGTAATCGCGGATAAGCGTCATGGACGGCAGCTTGCGATACCGGGTGGTAATCCGCGCCAGCTCGTCCCATACCGCCGCCACGGTGGAGCAGGAGTATTGCGGATAGAGCGCGAGCACGATGATGTGATCGACATGTTGGTCGAGCAGCTTTTGCACGGCGCTGTCGAGCGACGGCTGGCCGTAGCTCATACCGAGCGCCACCGGTACATCGCCGAGCGCCGCGCTCAGCGCTTTTTCCTGGCGACGGCTGTAGACCATCAGCGGCGAGCCCTCTTCCATCCAGACGGACTTATAGAGTTTCGCCACGCGCGGCGAACGCAGCGGCAGAATGACGCCGCGCAGCAACGGCCACCAGATCACGCGCGGTACGTCCACGACGCGCCGGTCGCTCAAAAACTGTTTTAAATAACGTTTTACGGCAGCTGACGTTGGCGCCTGCGGGGTGCCGAGATTGACTAATAAAACGCCGCTTTTTACTGACTGCATCACGGTTCCTCATTGATGTCCGGCGCGGACGGCGCGACTGAAACCCTCAGGCGCACCGCTGCGAATGAAAATCATTGTAACGTAAAAGTTATTCACCGGAACCGATAACAGCAAAAGGCGCTAGCGACGGTTTTCCGCCAGACGCCAGAGCGCGGCGACATTGCGCGCGGTCACACGCAGATTGCGTTCGGCGTCATCCAGCGCTTCCTGAAGCGTCACGATGCGATCAATCACTGAAAACGCCGCGTCGATGCCATGTTCATGCACGATGTGATAATCGGGCGTCAGGCTTCCTGCAATCGCGACCACCGGGCGCTGAAACTGCTTCGCCACGCGCGCCACGCCAATGGGTGTTTTGCCGTGGATGCTCTGACTGTCGAGCCGCCCTTCGCCGGTAATCACCAGATCGGCGTCGCGCACCGCCTGCGCGAGCCCTAATGATTCGATAACAATCTCAATGCCGGGGCGCAGCTGCGCGTTGAGCATACCGAGCAGCGCGGCGCCCATACCGCCCGCGGCCCCCGCGCCCGGCGCGCTGATGATGGTTTTGCCCGTGGCGGCTTCGAGGAGCTCGCCAAAGCGCTTCAGCGCGGCATCCAGCGCCGGCACCATCTCAGGCGTCGCGCCTTTCTGCGGGCCGAACACCGCCGACGCGCCCTTTTCGCCGCACAGCGGGTTATCGACATCGCAGGCGACGGTCACGCTGACCTGCGCCAGGCGCGGGTCGAGCGCCGAGAGATCGAGGCGTTCCAGCCCGGCAAGCGCCGCGCCGCCGGGTTTCAGCTCACGTCCTTCGCCGTCAAGAAACCGCGCGCCCAGCGCCTGCATCATGCCCGCGCCGCCGTCATTGGTGGCGCTGCCGCCGATGCCGATGATAATCGCCTTCACGCCCTGCTCCAGCGCCGCGAGAATAAGCTCGCCGGTGCCGAAACTGGTCGTGATGCGCGGATCGCGCTGCGCGTTCGGCACCAGATGCAGGCCGGACGCCGCCGCCATTTCGACCACCGCCGTTTCGCCGTCGCCCAGCAGGCCAAAGAAACCGTCCACCTGATTGCCAAGCGGCGCGGTGACAGGTGTGGTGATAATCCGCCCGCCGGTCGCGGCGACCATCGCCTCGACGGTACCTTCGCCGCCATCCGCCATCGGCACGCAGACATAGCTCGCCTGCGGGTAAATGTCACGAAAGCCCGCTTCGATAGCCTTCGCGACATCCATTGCGCTCAGGCTTTCCTTAAATGAATCCGGTGCGATAACGATTTTTTTCAGGGTTGTCATGATGTAGTCCTTAAGCAGCAACACCCAGTACGCCGAACATCAGCGCAGAAATGGTGGCAATGGTGAAGCCCACCAGCGTTTCATACGGTAAGAGTTTAAGACGTTCATGCACGGTCATCCCGACGCTGCCGCCGGTCGCGTGGAAAAAGCTGCCGTGCGGCAGGTGATCGAGCACGGTCGCGCCCGCGTGGATCATCGCCGCCCCCGCAATGCCGCTGACGCCAAGCTCCAGCAGCGTATGGCTGAAGACCGCGGACGCCACGGCGGTGCCTGCGGTAGTGGACGCCGTCGCCATCGACATGAGCGTGCCGGAGAGCGGCGCCAGCAGCCATGCGGGCAGCCCGGTATGGGTCAGCGTGTCGATAAGCACATCTTTAAGCCCCGAGTTGGCGATGATGCCCGCCAGCGCCCCGGTGCCGAGCAGCATGATGGCGACTGGCGCCATACGGGTTAAACCGGAAACCATAAACGTGTTGCACTGGCGCAGACGTCCCATGAGCAGCGCGCCCGCAAGACCGCCCGCCGGGAGCGCGATTAGCGGGTCGACGGCGATGCCCGCGATGGGGCGCAGCGACAGCAGCACAATCGCCACCAGCGGCGCGCTGATGGCTGCGGCGAAGCCAGGCCGCGGGCCGGTATCCTGCACCGGCAACTCTTGCGCGGTGACCCGGCTGCCCTTATTGCTTAAGCGGTTCGCCAGAAAACAGGCCATCGCCAGGCCGAACAGCCCCGGAATAACGCCCGCCAGCATCACGGAGGTCAGCGGTACATGGAAGTTATCCGCCGCGGCGATGGTATTCGGGTTTGGCGACATCACGTTGCCCGCTTTGCCGCCGCCAATCATGGCAAGCAGGATAGCGATACGCGAGATGCCCGCGCGCTGGGCTATGGACAGCGCGATAGGGGCGACGGTGATCACCGCCACGTCGATAAATACGCCGACCGCCGTCAGGATTAGCGTCGCGATGGCGAGCGCCAGCAGGCTGCGCTTCTCGCCCACTTTGCGCACGATGGTCTCCGCGATGGTGTGCGCCGCGCCGGATTCAATCAGCACGCCCGCCAGCACGCCCGCCGCCAGAATGCGCAGCACCGCATTGGTAATGCCCTGCGCGCCTTCAATCATCAGGCTGACCGTGTGAACCAGATCCGCGCCGCCAACCAGACCGCCCGCCAGCGCCCCCGCCAGCATGCCGTAAGCCGGGGGCACTTTACGCAGAATCAAAACAATCGCGACGACCAACGCCGTCAGCGCGCCGAGAGTGGATACCGTTGTCATTATTGTTTTCTCTTTGAGGTAAGGGTCAGGACAACATAGCGTCGCGCAGAGGGGAAAGCCTGAGCGAAACCCACAAAGAAAGCGCGCCGCCGCCCGCCCGCCTTTGTGGATTTCTACAAATTATGGCTGCGTCAGCATCCCGACGTAGAGCTGGAGACAGTCAGATAACTGGTTGATTTTCAGGCCGGTGATGGCCTCGATACGCTGTAACCGGTAGCGCAGGGTATTGACATGAATATGCAGCGCGCTGGCCGTCTGCGCCTGCTCACAGTTTCGGGAAAAATAGTGGCGCAGCGTCTGGCGCAGCACGCCTTTTTCATCGTGCTCCGCAAGCCTGCGCCAGGGTGCGCCCAGCTCGTCGGCGCGCCAGTCGTCGCCGAGATCGCACAGCAATGCCGCCAGCGGGTTTTCATCATAAACCAGCGTTTTGTGGCGAAGCTTAAGGCGGCGCGCCATCGACTGCGTGGCCCGCGCCGCGCGCAGCGAACGGGACGGCCCCGCGTCGCCGGGATAAAAGCCGCCGAGGATCAACCGCACGTTAAACCGCCCCTGCCAGAGCGCGTGCAGCCGCTGCGCCTGCTGCCGTTCCTGGTGCGGGCTCCACTGGCCGTTCTCCATGCTCGCCGGGCGCAGCATGACCATTTCGCTAAAACCGGTCATGGCGAACAGCGCGTCACGCGCCTCGCGCTCAAGTTCCGCCAGCAGTTCGCGCATCTGTTGCGGATTGCCGTCGCGCAGTTCGATTATCCAGGCGATGCGCGGCACGGAGAGCGCGACGCCAAGCCACGCGGCCATGGATTCGCGCGCCTCAGGATCGCCGCCGCCCGCGAGCAGCTGTAGCGTAAGCTCCTCCCGGTAGCGCTTCTCCCACTGATTCTGTTCAAGGAGCGCCGCCTGCTCGACCATCAGCTCAGCGGCCATTTTCACCAGTTCGCCGCAGGCGCGCACCTGCGACGGCTCGCCGGAAATGCCAATAACGCCAATCTGGCGCTGGCGAAAACAGAACGGCAGATTAATGCCCGGACGCACGCCCTTCAGATGGCGCGCGGTGGCGGCGTCTATTTCCACGACGCGACTTTCGGCGAGCGCCAGCAGCGCCCCTTCGTGACGCTCCATCAGACGCTGCGGATCGCCGGAGGCGATAATGACGCCGTGGCTGTCCATGACGTTAACCGGGTAGTCGATGATGCTCATGGCGCGCCGGACAATCAGCCGGGCGGTGGACTCATCCAGGAGCGGAGTCTGTCTGAACATGCGGTTTTCCCTGTGTGTTGTTCCGCAGACGTTATACGCCGTCAGGCAGGAAAATTTAAGGCGCAGGCGGCAAGGATGTGAGGCGCAGAAAGCAAAACGCCGGGCTGAGCCCGGCGTCGGTCATGCAACTACGGCTTAGCCGAGGATTTTTTCCAGTTCGGCGCGCACGTCGCTGACGGCTTTGGTGCCGTCGACTTTGGCGTAACGAGTGTTGCCCGCTTCCGCTTCTTTGCGGTAGTAGCCGATCAGCGGCTCGGTCATCTCATGGTATTCCACCAGACGCTTACGCACGGTTTCTTCCTGATCGTCTTTACGGGTGGTCAGTTCTTCACCGGTCACGTCGTCTTTGCCTTCCACTTTCGGCGGATTGAATTTGATGTGGTAAACGCGACCGGAAGCCGCGTGAACGCGACGGCCAACGATACGATCGACAATCAGTTCATCCGGTACGTCGAATTCCAGCACGTAGTCAACGTTGATGCCCGCTTCCTTCATGGCGTCCGCCTGAGGAATGGTGCGCGGGAAACCGTCCAGCAGGAAACCGTTACGGCAATCTTCCTGAGCGATACGCTCTTTAACCAGAGCAATCACCAGCTCGTCGGTAACCAGCTTGCCGGCGTCCATGATGTCTTTAGCCTGTTTACCCAGCTCAGAGCCAGATTTCACTGCGGCGCGAAGCATGTCACCCGTGGAGATTTGCGGAATGCCGTATTTCTCCATGATGAATTGTGCCTGAGTCCCCTTTCCTGCGCCCGGAGCGCCGAGCAGAATAATACGCATTGCGTAATTCTCCATACGTTTGCATTTTCACGACGTGATTGAAGCGAAAACCATACCATTAAAGGCGCTATCCCGACAACAAACGCGGCGGATGGTGAATGGTTTCACCGCGGCGTTGCGTGCAGAAAACCGGGTTCGGGGCATAAAAAAGGCGGACACGTGTGCGTGTGTCCGCCTTTTTGAGAGTGATGGGTCGGGTTGTAAGCGTTTTCGCGACGGCGGGTGCGCTGACGCTTACCCGCCCTACGCTAATACAGCGCCCTGGTTGTAGGGTGGGTAAGCGAAGCGCACCCACCTTAACAAAACGCCTCAACGTGCTGTCAGGAGACCAGCAGCTGGTTCATACGGCGGATAAACTGGTTAGGATCCTCCAGCGTACCGCGCTCGGCGAACAGCGCCTGATCGAGCAGCAGCTCAACCCACTCTTTAAACTGCGCCTCATCCTGGGTATCGGCGGTGCGTTTCACCAGTTGATGATCCGG
This sequence comes from Cronobacter turicensis, assembly GCF_041222865.1. Taxonomy (NCBI): domain Bacteria; kingdom Pseudomonadati; phylum Pseudomonadota; class Gammaproteobacteria; order Enterobacterales; family Enterobacteriaceae; genus Cronobacter; species Cronobacter turicensis. The sequence continues at coordinate 3,204,018 of NZ_CP165997.1, forward strand.
GTTGATTTCAAAGATGTATTTCACGTCCGGCACCGCCTGGCCCGCCGCAGCGAAGAGTTTCGCCATCTGCGTGCTCATTTCGTCGTTGTCGGTGGTGACAATCGCCGGGGTGTCGGTCAGACGGTGCGTCAGACGCACATCTTTCACGCGATCGCCCAGCAGGGTTTTCACACGATCCACGAACGGCTCCAGCGCTTTTTCCGCTTCTTTAGCGCTTTCATCGACTTCATCCGCCAGTTTTTCCAGCGATTCGTCGGCTTTCGCCACAGACTGGAACGCTTTGCCGTCGAACTCGGTGAGATAGCTCATCATCCATTCGTCGATGCGATCGGAAAGCAGCAGCACTTCGATGCCTTTCTTACGCAGCAGCTCCAGATGCGGGCTGCTCTTCGCGGCCGCGTAGCTGTCGGCGGTGATGTAGTAGATCTTCTCCTGCCCTTCTTTCATGCGGGAGACATACTCTGTCAACGCAACGGTCTGCGCGGCGGAATCGGTATGCGTGGAGGCGAAACGCAGCAGCTTCGCAATCGCTTCCTGGTTGGCGCTGTCCTCCGCCGGGCCTTCTTTCAGCACCAGGCCGAACTGTTTCCAGAAGGTCTGGTATTTCTCAGCGTCGTCTTTAGCCAGTTTGTCCAGCATCTGCAACACGCGTTTGGTCAGCGCGCTGCGCAGGTTGCGGGTGATGGTGCTGTCCTGAAGGATCTCGCGCGACACGTTGAGCGGCAGATCGTTGGAGTCAATCAGGCCGCGCACGAAGCGCAGGTAGTTCGGCATAAACTGTTCCGCGTCATCCATGATGAACACACGCTGCACATAGAGTTTCAGCCCGTGTTTATGATCGCGGTTCCACATATCCCACGGCGCCTGGGACGGGATATACAGCAGGCTGGTGTACTCCTGCTTCCCTTCCACACGGTTGTGGCTCCAGGTCAGCGGATCGGTGAAATCATGGGCGATGTGTTTGTAGAACTCTTTGTACTCGTCATCGCTGATCTCGCCTTTGCTGCGGGTCCACAGCGCCTGCGCCTTGTTGATTTTCTCCCAGGAGACGATGGTTTCGCCGTCTTTCTCCTCGCGGGTTTCAATCTCTACCGGCAGCGCGATATGGTCGGAGTATTTGCTGATGATCGAGCGCACGCGCCAGTCGTTTAAGAACTCGTCTTCGCCTTCGCGCAGGTGCAGCGTGATTTCGGTGCCGCGATCCGCTTTGGTGATATCCGCAACGGTGTATTCGCCTTCGCCTTCGGATTCCCAGAACACGGCCTCATCGGCGCTCACGCCTGCGGCACGGGTGCGCACGGTCACTTTATCCGCCACGATAAACGCGGAGTAGAAGCCCACGCCGAACTGACCGATAAGCTGGCTGTCTTTCGCCTGGTCAGAGCCCATCGATTCAAGAAACGCTTTGGTGCCCGATTTCGCGATGGTGCCGAGATGGTCGATGACTTCATCGCGCGTCATGCCGATGCCGTTATCGGCGATGGTCAGGGTGCGGTTGTCTTTATCAAACGACACGCGCACGCGCAGATCGCCGTCGCCTTCATAGAGATCGGGGCTGGAGAGCGCACGGAAGCGCAGTTTGTCCGCCGCATCCGAGGCGTTGGAGATAAGCTCACGCAGGAAAATCTCTTTATTTGAATAGAGAGAATGGATCATCAGGTGCAGAAGCTGTTTTACCTCTGACTGAAAACCACGGGTCTCTTGTCCTTTCATAATGGTGATACCTCAACAAAACAGGCCACAGTGAACAAAAACGGTTGAGGGAGAGATGGGGATAGTGGGGAAATTTTTCAAGCGGCAGGAAAAAACGACAAACGCTGACTGGTTAAAAGCCGCGCAATGCGGCTTTCAGGAATATCTGGCTGTAAAGCTTAAAATGTCATCTTATGGCGTCCGGCCAGCGAGTGCGACAGCGTCGTGCCATCCACCATCTCCAGCTCGCCGCCCACCGGCACGCCGTGCGCGATGCGGCTTGCGTCAACGCCATACTGGCCGCAGAGCTCGGCGATGTAGTTCGCGGTCGCCTCGCCTTCCACCGTCGGGTTGGTGGCGAGAATAATCTCTTTTAAGGGTTCCGCTTCCAGACGCTGCTCCAGACGGTCAAGGCCGATATCGTCCGGGCCGATACCGTCGAGTGGCGAAAGATGGCCCATCAGCACGAAGTAGCGGCCGGAGAACTGGCCGGTCTGCTCGATGGCGTGGATATCCGCCGGGCTTTCCACCACGCAGATCTGTCCGTTTTCCTGACGGCGCGGATTGGTGCAGATATTACATTTTTCCTGCTCAGTGAAGGTGCGGCAGTCGGCGCAGTGACCGATTTCCGACATGGCGCGGGTTAGCGCCTGAGCAAGGCGCATCCCGCCGCTGCGATCGCGTTGCAGCAGCGTAAACGCCATGCGCTGCGCCGATTTCGGGCCGACACCCGGCAGGCAGCGCAGCGCTTCCATCAGTTGAGTCAGCAGAGGACTGGTCTGCATGAATGAAATTCCTTAACAACGAACAAAGCGTGTAGATTACCATTTGCGCCTTTATGCACGCACCCTAAACCTGCTTAGTTACAGGATAGTTCAGAGATGATGCCTGGCGGGAAGTCGTGGCGGTGGGGAGTAAAACAACAAGCAGGACGACAGGCGGGGCCTGCCGTCCGGGGTGCATCAGAACGGCATTTTAAAGCCTGGCGGCAGTTGCATACCGGAAGACACAGACGCCATTTTTTCTTTCTGCGTCTCTTCAATGCGGCGAGCGGCGTCGTTAAACGCGGCTGCGACCAGATCTTCCAGCATCTCTTTATCGTCTTCGAGCAGGCTCGGATCGATTTCCACGCGACGGCAGTTATGCGCGCCGTTGATGGTCACTTTAACGAGGCCCGCGCCAGATTCACCCGTCACTTCCAGCTGGGCGATTTCTTCCTGCATCTTCTGCATTTTTTCCTGCATCTGCTGGGCCTGTTTCATCAGGTTGCCCAGACCGCCTTTACCACCAAACATAAGCTTCTCTCTTTTGCTTCAGGTCGCTGACGGCAGTGCCGACAGCGAGGCCATGGGTTACAACAGGCAGCGGCACTGCCTGTCAAAGGGGGCGAATACTCTCTTCATCCAGATCCGCATCGAAGAAACGACGCAGCGTCTGGATATTGGTATCCGCGATAATCGCTTCTCTCGCCTGGGCGAGCTTCTCTTCGTAAATCGCCTGCCGCCATTCCAGCGGCGTCCGGTGCGCCAGATTATCATCTTCAATGATAGTCAGTTCAACCGGCGCGCCGTACAAAACGCCCAGCGCGTCGGCGAGCGTTTTCTGCGCCGACGCCGAGTTAAGGTGGCGCTGCGACGGGCGCAGATGCAGGCGGATATGCTGCCCGTCCTGCTCTTTCCACGCGTTCAGCGCGACCTGTTCGACCAGCTTCGGCACCTGCAAACGGCTGACCTCGGCGGCCCATTCGTCACGCGTAATCGCCTCTTCAGCGAGTTTCGCGGCAAGCTCCGGCGTCTTCTCGTGCTCCAGCGCTTTTTTCAGCGCCCGCGGCGTGGCGACGGGTGCCTGCTGCGCCTGCGGCACAATGTTTTTCGCTTTCCAGCGATACGCCTCTTTTTTGGCCGGGGCTTCGTCTTTCACCGCCGCGGGCCGGGACTGCACGCGCTCGGTAACGGACGCCAGCCGCTCCAGCGCGCTGTTATTCACCGGCCGCGCTGTGGCTGGCGCTGCCGGTTCATTCTTTTTTGTTTTGGCCGCTCCCTGAGCGCGCTGCAACTGACTGCGCGCCTGTAGAAGCTGGCTGGTGGCGTCGGGCAGCGGTTGAGAAACGGGTGACGAAGCGGGTGCCGACGGCGCCTGATACGACGGCGTTGAAGGGGCCTCTGGCGCATGCACAACCGGCAGCACCGCGGCAGGCTGTACCTCGCGATCCGGCTCCGGCAGCGGCGCCCGCGGGTGGAATGCCAGCGCGCGCAGCATGGTCATTTCCACGCCCATCCTGCGCTCCGGCGCCCACGGCAGCTCTTTACGCCCGATAAGCAGCGTCTGGTAATAGAGCTGGATATCGCCCGGCGGCACGGCGCGGGCCAGTTCGCGCAGGCGCGGCTCCAGCGGGGCCATATCCGCGCCAAGCGCGGAAGGCGACAGCTGAACCATCGCGACGCGGTGCAGCAGGCCGAGCATCTCGACCAGCAGCGCCTCCCATTCGACGCCGCGCGCGGCAGCGTCGTTAATCTGTTGCATCACGCGCTCGCCGTCGGCGGCGACCAGCGCTTCAATGAGGCTCAACGCCTGATCGTCATCAAGCGTGCCGAGCATGGCGCCCACCGCCTGGGTGGTCACCTGCCCGTCGCCGCTGGCGATGGCCTGATCGGTCAGGCTCAGGGCGTCGCGCAGACTGCCATCGGCGGCGCGGGCCAGCAGTTGCAGCGCGCGCGGCTCATGCGCGATGCCTTCCTGCGTCAGGACATGCTCAAGCTGCTGGCGAATTTGATCCGGATCCAGCGCCCGCAGATGGAACTGCAGGCAGCGGGAGAGGATAGTCACCGGCAGCTTTTGCGGATCGGTGGTCGCCAGCAGGAATTTCACATGCGCGGGCGGCTCTTCCAGCGTTTTCAACAGCGCGTTGAAGCTGTGGCGCGACAGCATGTGGACTTCATCAATAAGGTAGACTTTAAAGCGGCCGCGGGCTGGCGCGTACTGGACGTTATCCAGCAGATCGCGGGTATCTTCCACTTTGGTGCGCGAGGCGGCGTCAATCTCAATCAGATCGACGAAACGCCCCTGCTCGATTTCACGGCAGTTGTCGCACACGCCGCACGGGGTGGCGGTGATGCCGGTTTCACAGTTCAGCCCCTTCGCCAGAAGACGGGCGATAGAAGTCTTGCCGACGCCGCGCGTACCGGAAAACAGGTAGGCGTGGTGAATTCGGCCCAGCGATAAACCGTTCGCCAGGGCGGTGAGCACATGCTCCTGGCCGACGACGTCAGCAAAGGTTTGTGGGCGCCATTTTCGGGCTAAGACCTGATAACTCATGGGCAGGCTCTGAAACGCTTGAGTGGTGGATTCTGAAGGGGTAATGCTAACACAGCCCCACCCGATGGGCGAGGCTGCCGGGAAGGAAGATCAATGGCCCGGGAACGGCACGAGGCTGTAGCAGGTAATGCCCTGCTTGTTGAGACGCGCTTCGCCGCCGATGTCGAACAGATTAATGATGAACGCCGCGTCGGTCACGTCGCCGCCCAGACGACGGATAAGCTTCACGGTGGCTTCAATGGTGCCGCCGGTCGCCAGCAGATCGTCAACCACCAGCACTTTATCGCCAGGCTTGATCGCGTCAACGTGGATCTCCAGTTGATCGGTGCCGTACTCCAGCTCGTAGCTTTCAGCGATCGTTTCACGCGGCAGCTTACGCGGCTTGCGCACCGGGACAAAACCCACACCCAGCGCCAGCGCGACCGGCGCGCCGAACAGGAAACCACGCGCTTCGGTGCCGACAACCTTCGTGATGCCCGCGTTTTTATAGCGCTCCACTAACAGTTCGATGCTCAGCGCATAGGCTTTGGGGTCTTCCAGCAGGCTGGTGACGTCACGAAAGAGAATGCCCGGCTTCGGGTAATCCTGAATGCTTTTGATGCTATTTTTAAGATATTCAAGCTGCTGCGCAGTTGCGGTCATGGATGTATGCCTGATAAAAACGGTATTACTCACAGGTTGCCGGACACGACTGAAAGGCGATTTTGTTCACCCTTTAATCAACGGCCCCTGTACTCGAAAACGCTCGAATTTACTGGCTGCGCGCGGTAAATGCAACCACTGCGGGCAGGCTTTACCTGTTTTGTTGTTTTTCATCAACCACCGGGATGCGCCACATGAAAATCAGCAGCCCGGAAAGAATAAATAACAGCAGAATACGCACCCAGAAAATCTTGACCAGCCACAGTGAGATAGCGAAAGTGGCGAGAATAAATAAAATCGCGCGCGGCTTTGCGCCCGGCGGCATCGCGCGGTGCTGATGCCAGTGGCGAAGATAGCCGCCAAACCAGGAGCGGTAGAGCAGCCAGTGGTGAAAACGCGGCGACGAGCGCGCAAAACACCAGGCGGCCAATAGCAGAAACGGCGTCGTCGGCAGAAGCGGCAACACCACGCCCAGCGTCGCCAGCACTACCGCCAGCCACCCCAGGATGAGTAATATAGTCCTTTGCATAATCGTACTCGCGAAAGCAGGTGAGTTACTGTAGCACAGCGCGCATGGCCAGACGCCCGGAGTAAAATGAGAACCCCCCTATTATTACAATCGCTGAAGACCCGCCTCGCCACGCTGCGCGAGCTTATCGAACCGCTGGCGTCGCAGCGCCATTTTTCGCCGCGCTTCGACCGCCAGCTGTTTTCGTGCAGCGGGGCGCGGCTCGGCGATTATCTGGCGGAAGCCGAAGAGAGCCTCGCGCACCTTGAAGCGGCCGTGACTCAGGGCGATGCGGCGCGCGTGGCGTGGCTGGCGGAGCGGCTCGCGGCACAAATCGAGGCATTACAGCGTGAAGCGGCGACGGCCACGCTGCGCCGTCATGAGAACGCGCATTTGCCGGGCGGGCGGCTGCATGCAAGGCTTGCGGAGTATCAGGAATATGAACGGCGCCTGCTGGCGATGAAAACCGGGCGCGAGCGGCGATGCGCCGAAAATCATGACCCGCAACTGGCGCGTGAAATCGACGCGCTTAACGAGCGTCTGGCGCGCTGTCGCACCGCGATCGCCCGCACCGAGCGCGCGCTGGAGCGCATCACGCGCTGAATAAATCATAAAGGAGAGAAATGATGTCGCTGGAACAAGCCCCTGATGAGGTCAAGCTCGCGGTCGATTTGATTATGCTGCTGGAGAATCATGAGATCCCGCCGCAAACGGTGCTGGCGGCGCTGGAGATTGTGCGTAACGACTATCTTCGCAAGCTTAGCGAAACCGAAAAGTAATCGCCCCTCCCCCGCGCGGGAGGAAGGGCGATTACCGGCGTCAGGCTTTGGCGGCGTTCGCCTCGCCGTCGTCGTCATTGCGTAAATCGCGCTTCACTTCGGTATGCGTCTCGCCGTTATTGTTATGCAGATGTACTTCCAGCTGGTTAAAGGCGATATCGATGTTATTTTCGCGGCACAGTCTGTCGATAGTGCGGTTTAGTTCGTCCACGGTATAGCTGCGGTCACGCAATTCGCGCACATAAAGACGCAGTTCATGATCCAGCGAGCTGGCACCAAAGGTGGTAAAGAATACCGCCGGTTCTGGATCGTGCATCACTTTCGGGTGATCCATCGCCGCTTTCAGCAGGATCTCGCGCACTTTGTCGAGATCCGATCCATACGCCACGCCAATGCGGATCACCACGCGAGTGATGGTGTCGGTCAGCGACCAGTTGATCAGACGCTCCGTCACAAACGCTTTGTTCGGGATAATCACTTCTTTGCGGTCAAAGTCCGTGATGGTCGTGGCGCGAATGCGGATTTTGCTGACCGTGCCTGAGAACGTGCCGATGGTGACGGTATCGCCGATACGTACCGGACGTTCAAACAGGATAATCAGACCGGAGACGAAGTTACCGAAAATCTCCTGTAAGCCGAAACCGAGACCAACCGACAGCGCCGCCGCCAGCCATTGCAATTTATCCCACGACACCCCGAGCGAGCCGAACACCGTCATGGCGCCCGCCGCGATAATCACGTAGTTCAGGATAGTAGTAATGGCGTACGACGCGCCCTGGCGCATTTTCAGGCGTGAGAGCACCAGCACTTCCAGCAGGCCTGGCAGGTTGCGGATAAGCGCCCAGGCGACCATAAACGCCACGACGGCAAACAGAATACTGCCGAGCGTCACGTTCTTTGTGACCGCCGCCCCGGCTTCGGTGCCGTTGTAGTGCCACAGCACAATGCTGTCGAGATAAGCGAAGACGGTGATTAAGTCGGACCAGATAGCCCAGAACACCACGCCGAACAGCGCGAACATCACCAGCATGGTGATACGCAAGGTCTGCTGGTTCACCTGATCGAGCGCCAGCGAGGTTTCCTCCACCGGCTCGGCCCCTTCGGCGCCCTCTTTCACCATATTCTGGCGACGCGCGACCGCGCGACGATACGCAATCCGGCGCGCCGCGACGCTCAGGCCGCGCAGCACGGTCTGATAGAGCAGGTTCCAGATAATCACCAGATACACGGTATCTATCCAGCGCCCGGCGAGGCGCAGCGTGGTATAGAAATAGCCCGTCGCGGTCAGCACCAGCAGCGCTACCGGCACGATGGACAGCACCGTGACCGTGACCAGCCGCATGGTGTGCGACTCTTTATCGCGCCAGCTGTCGCGACACATCGGCCATACCAGGGCGCTGATCAACAGCAGATTGAGGAAAATCATGCTCTGGCCGAGCACGTCATCCATGAGATGCAGCGGCGACAGCTCCGCCAGTACCGACCAGAACAGCAGCGGAAGCAGCGCCAGGCTGACCCGCACAATCTGACGACGCCAGTGGCTGGTCAGGGTCGCAGGCATATTGAAGTGGCTTACCGCCATGCCGTCTTTTTCCAGCACGCGCCAGCAGAGGCCGAACACCAGCCAGAACACCGCCAGCTCTTTACTGAACGCCCAGAGCAGGTCGCTGATGTTCAGTTGCATGACATACAGAATGAGCCCCACCGCCAGAATAATCAGGCAGACCGGCAGCGCGCGGATGAGGTTTATCAGAATCGCTTTTGGCGTATGCAACTGGCTGTCATTACGCAACTGGCCGACTTCGCCTGCCAGCTTATTAAGGTACTGACGCATCCAGCCGAAGCGCCAGCGGATAAGCCCGGCGATCAACAGCAGCGGCAACCCCGCCAGCAACCCTTTCAGCATCGCGGGCCAGGCTTTCTCCCAGTTTAACGTGATTTTCATCGACTTTAACTGATCGTGCAGCGCCTGCGGGAAGGCTTTCACCCACTCCCAGTCCATCGGTTTATTGCTGTTAACCCAGAAAATCTGTTGGGTCAGCATCTCCTCAAGACTGGTGCTGACGCTCATTAACTGCTGCTGGTTGATTTGCAGGTTAATCGCCATCATCAGCTGGTTGCCGAGCTGTTTGTTGAGCTGATCCAGCAGCTCGCGGCGCATATCGACCACCTGCAACAGCGCGTCGTGCACGTCATCGTTGATGTCGCTCTTATGCCCTTCTTCCAGCTTCGCGACAAACGCGTCGTTCTGGAACAGCGCGTCGCGCTGCTGGTTCACCTCAAACTGTTCGAGACGCAGATCCGCGATGCGGTTGGTCATATCTTCCAGTTCATCGGCGGAAGGCAGCGTCTGCTGTTGCTGGTATAAAATGCGCGACAGCAGCAGACTGCCTTTCAGCACGGAGATCTGCTCTTTAAGATTGCGCTCCGACTGCAAGGCCCGATCAAGCCAGTTCTTCACCCGGATATTCTGCTGCACCAGCGTGTTGCCATTCTGGGTGGCGTCGATCAGGCGCTTGCTGAGCTGATGGTTGATCTCCAGTTCCTGGCGCACCAGCGGGTTGTTCTGAATGCTGGAAGCGTCTTCCGGCGCAATCGCCTCCTGCGCCGTTTTCTCGGTTAACGTCAGGCGTTTGCTGTTGACCGCTTCCTGCAACAGCTGCAACTGATGCTCCAGACGGTTAATGTGTGTAGTGGTGTAGTCGCGCTGTTTCTGGAGCGCATCCTGCAATACCGTGTTGCCTTCGAGACTTTTGCGCTGCTGTTCAATCTGGGCGTTCAGCAACGCCTGCTGCGCGAGCAGCAGCGTTTGTTGCGACGGGCGTAGCGCCTCTTCGCCAGGCGCGGTGCCGTTCAGGCGGTTGCGGATCTGCTGAAGCTGTTGCGAGGCGTTGTACATCGCGTTCTGGACGCGTTCCGGCTGGGTCTGTAGCGACACCAGCTGGCTGTTGAACGTCGCCAGATCGTTCTGGGCGGTTTGCAGGTCGTCAAGTACGGACGTGACCCGCGACTCCAGCTGGCGCAGGGACAGGTTTTTCAGCGTCTGGCGCACAACCTCGTCGCTGTCCTGATTTTGCAGCGCGCTGAGACTTTCGCTGGCCTGGCGCATTTTCTCCGGCGCCTGCAACACCTGCTGGCGCAACTGCACCGTTTCTTGTTTGATGCGGTCGATTTTATCCAGCGTCTCAAGCGTCGCCGTTAAATCTTCGATCGCCAGTTTATCCTGTGCGGAGTGGTTTTTTTGCTTGCCGAGCGCGTCGAGCTGCGACTGCACCTCAGCGCGTGTCGGGAGATCGCCGCTCGCAGGCGCCGCCTGCGCCGTGACAGGCGAAAGCGCGCTGAAGATCAGCAGAAAGACAAAGAAAACAGCGGACGCCAGGCGCCGCGAAAGGGTAGTGTGCTGCATAATCATTTGAATGACGTCATGGCCTGACCGCACGCGGAATGCCTGCGGGGATACTGGAACGGCGCTGAGAATACCACGGCTCTTGCGCCTGGAATAGCGGCCCGCCGGGCTTTAAGATAATTTCAGAGTGGGTCAACGGCTGGCGCGGCGTCAGGCGCGCGACGCAGAGTGGGGCAGAACTGATACATCTCCAGCAAAATTGCCACCAGTTCGCGCGCCTCTTTTTTAAGATCAAACGTCTGCGGCGCGAAAAGCCAGTTCTCCACCAGCCCGGAAATATAGCTGCGCATCAGAATAGCGGCACGGCGGGTTTGCAGATTTTCCGGCAGCATGCCGGTCTGGATACACTGCGTCAGCGCCTGTTCAATGCGGTCGTAACTCTGGAAGCACAAACTGCGATGCGCCTGTTGCACAATCGCCATTTCACCAACAAACTCACATTTGTGATAAATTATTTCCATCATCAGGCGACGACGCTCTTCTGTCACTGTAGCTTCAAGTATATAAACGAGAATCTCCCGTAATACAGAGAGTGGATCGTCTGGGAATTTTGCCCGATACTCATTTTCAAGATCGCCAATGCTGGCCTCTGATGATTCCCAGATTTCGCTAAATAAATCCGACTTGTTCCTGAAATGCCAGTAAATGGCGCCTCGCGTTACGCCCGCCGCCTGGGCGATGTCCGCCAGCGACGTGGCTGACACACCCTGTTGCGAGAACAAGCGAATCGCCACATTCAGAATGTGTTGACGCGTCTCCAGGGCCTGCTGTTTGGTTTTTCGTGCCATAGGTCGGTGAATTTACAGGAGTCAGACTTACATACATTTTTGTATGTATGTACCATAGCATGACGACACTATAAACGCAGCAATGGGTTTGCGGACATTTGATCCATTGGTCATTTTTTGGAATCGAACACTCGAGGTTTAGATATGAACAAAAACAGAGGGTTCACGCCTCTGGCGGTCGTTCTGATGCTCTCAGGCAGCTTTGCGCTTACAGGATGTGACGGTGAACAGGCTCAGCAACAAGCGCCCCAGGCGCCCGAAGTGGGTGTGGTGACGCTGAAAAGCGAACCTCTGCAAATCACAACTGAACTTCCGGGGCGCACCCTCGCTTATCGTGTGGCGGAAGTTCGGCCCCAGGTCAGCGGCATTATTCTCAAGCGTAATTTTGAAGAAGGCAGCGAAATCAAAGCGGGCGTGTCGCTTTATCAAATCGACCCGGCGCCTTACCAGGCCTCTTACGAAAGTGCGAAAGGCGATCTGGCGAAAGCCCAGGCCAGCGCAAATATCGCGCAGGTGACGCTTAGCCGTTATCAGAAACTGCTCGGCACGCAGTACATCAGTAAGCAGGATTATGACAATGCGCAGGCGGAAGCCCAGCAGGCTAACGCCGCCGTTGTGGCAGCGAAAGCGGCGGTAGAAACCGCGCGTATCAACCTCGCGTACACCAAAGTGACCTCCCCTATCAGCGGTCGTATCGGCAAATCGAACGTGACCGAAGGCGCGCTGGTGCAGAACGGCCAGACCACGGCGCTCGCGGTCGTGCAGCAGCTTGACCCTATCTATGTTGACGTGACCCAGTCCAGCAACGATTTCCTGCGCCTCAAGCAGGAGCTGGCGAGCGGCCAACTGAAGCAGGAAAACGGGAAAGCGAAAGTGACGCTCTCGACGGCTGACGGCCTGAAATATCCGCAGGACGGCACGCTGGAGTTCTCCGATGTGACCGTAGATCAGACCACGGGCTCCATTACGCTGCGCGCGATTTTCCCGAACCCTGACCACACGCTGCTGCCGGGCATGTTTGTCCGCGCCCGTCTCGAAGAAGGGGTTAACCCGACCGCGATTCTGGTGCCGCAACAGGGCGTAACCCGTACCCCGCGCGGCGATGCGACCGTGATGGTGGTCGGCGAAGGCGACAAGGTGGAAGTGCGTCCGGTGACGGTCGGCCAGGCGATGGGCGATAAGTGGGTCGTGACGGACGGCGTTAAAGCCGGCGATCGCGTGATTATCTCCGGGTTGCAGAAGGTTCGCCCGGGCGCGCAGGTCAAAGCGCAGGAAGTGACTGATAACCAGCAGCAACAGAAGCAATCCGGCGCCGCTGGTCAGACGCAGTCACAGCAACCGCAGTCTTGAGTTAACAGGAGCCGTTAAAACATGGCTAAGTTTTTTATCGATCGCCCCATCTTCGCGTGGGTGATCGCCATCATCATCATGCTGGCAGGTGGCTTGTCCATTATGAAACTGCCCGTGGCGCAATATCCGTCGATTGCGCCGCCAGCGGTGACGATTAACGCGACCTACCCGGGCGCGGATGCGAAAACGGTGCAGGATACCGTGACGCAGGTTATCGAACAGAACATGAACGGTATCGATGGCCTGATGTACATGTCCTCCACCAGCGACTCCTCGGGGACGGTGCAGATCACGCTGACGTTCGAATCCGGCACTGACGCGGATATCGCGCAGGTGCAGGTGCAGAACAAACTGCAGCTCGCCATGCCGCTCCTGCCGCAGGAAGTGCAGCAGCAAGGCGTGAGCGTCGAGAAATCCTCCAGCTCGTTCCTGATGGTGTTGGGCCTTATCAACACCGATGGTTCGATGAAGCAGGAAGATATCGCGGACTACGCGGGCGCGAACATTAAAGATCCGATCAGCCGTACGACGGGCGTTGGCGACGTGCAGCTCTTCGGTTCCCAGTACGCGATGCGTATCTGGCTCGACCCGAACAAACTGAACAACTTCCAGTTAACGCCTGTGGATGTGATCAGCGCCATTAAAGCGCAGAACGCCCAGGTGGCAGCCGGTCAGCTTGGCGGTACGCCGCCGGTGAAAGGCCAGCAGCTGAACGCCTCGATTATCGCGCAGACCCGTCTGACGTCCGCCGAGGAGTTCAGCAAAATTCTGCTGAAAGTGAATCAGGATGGTTCGCGCGTGCTGCTGCGAGACGTGGCGAAGGTTGAGCTCGGCGGCGAGAACTATGACATTATCGCGCGCTACAACGGCCAGCCGGCGGCAGGTCTGGGTATCAAACTCGCGACCGGCGCAAACGCGCTGGATACCGCGGAAGCCGTGCGTAAGACCATTGCCGGTCTTGAGCCGTTCTTCCCGAGCGGTCTGAAAGTGGTTTACCCGTATGACACCACGCCGTTCGTAAAAATCTCTATTTTCGAAGTGGTGAAAACGCTGGTTGAAGCGATCGTGCTGGTGTTCCTGGTGATGTATCTCTTCCTCCAGAACTTCCGCGCGACGCTTATCCCGACCATTGCGGTGCCGGTCGTCTTGCTCGGTACCTTTGCGATACTGGCGGCCTTCGGCTACTCGATAAACACCCTCACGATGTTCGGGATGGTGCTCGCCATCGGCCTGCTGGTGGATGACGCCATCGTAGTCGTGGAGAACGTCGAGCGCGTCATGGTCGAAGAAGGCCTGCCGCCCAAAGAAGCGACCCGCAAATCGATGGGTCAGATTCAAGGCGCGCTGGTCGGTATCGCGCTGGTGCTCTCGGCCGTATTTATCCCGATGGCATTCTTTGGCGGCTCGACCGGTGCGATTTACCGTCAGTTCTCCATTACTATCGTTTCCGCGATGGTGCTGTCCGTTATCGTGGCGTTGATCCTGACGCCAGCCCTGTGCGCCACCATGCTCAAACCTGTCGCGAAAGGCGATCACGGCGAAGGCAAAAAAGGCTTCTTCGGCTGGTTTAACCGCATGTTCGACAAGAGCACGCACCATTACACCGACAGCGTAGGCAACATTCTGCGCAGTACCGGTCGTTATCTGCTGCTCTATCTGCTGATCGTCGTGGCGATGGCGTTCCTGTTTATCCGTCTGCCGAGCTCGTTCCTGCCGGAAGAGGACCAGGGCGTCTTCCTGACGATGGCGCAGCTACCGGCTGGCGCGACGCAGGAGCGTACCCAGAAGGTGCTGGATGAGGTAACCAACTACTACCTCACCCAGGAGAAAGCCAACGTTAACTCCGTCTTTACCGTTAACGGCTTTGGCTTCTCCGGCCGCGGCCAGAACACCGGTCTGGCGTTCGTCTCGCTGAAAAACTGGGATGAGCGTTCGGGTGCGGAAAACAAAGTCCCGGCGATTACCGGACGTGCGATGGCCCGCTTCTCGCAGATTAAAGATGCGATGGTGTTCGCCTTTAACCTGCCGGCGATTGTGGAACTCGGTACGGCGACCGGCTTTGACTTCGAGCTTATCGACCAGGGTAACCTCGGCCATGACAAGCTGACGCAGGCCCGTAACCAGTTGCTGGGCGAAGCGGCTCAACACCCGGATCTCCTCTCGCAGGTGCGTCCGAACGGCCTGGAAGATACGCCGCAGTTCAAAATCGATATCGACCAGGAAAAAGCGCAGGCGCTGGGCGTTTCTATCAGCGATATCAACACCACGCTCGCTTCTGCGTGGGGCGGCAGCTACGTCAACGACTTCATCGACCGCGGTCGCGTGAAGAAGGTGTATGTCATGTCGCTGGCGCAATACCGTATGCTGCCGGGCGATATCAACAACTGGTATGTGCGCGGCTCAGACGGACAGATGGTGCCATTCTCCGCCTTCTCGACCTCTCACTGGGAATACGGTTCGCCGCGTCTGGAGCGTTATAACGGTCTGCCGTCCATGCAGATTCAGGGCCAGGCGGTGCAAGGTAAGAGTACCGGTGAAGCGATGGCGATGATGGAACAGCTTGCCAGCAAGCTGCCGACCGGCATCGGCTACGACTGGACGGGCATGTCCTATCAGGAACGTCTGTCCGGCAACCAGGCGCCGGCGCTGTACGCGATTTCGCTTATCGTGGTGTTCCTGTGTCTGGCGGCGCTGTATGAGAGCTGGTCGATTCCGTTCTCGGTCATGCTGGTGGTCCCGCTCGGGGTTATCGGCGCGCTGCTGGCAGCCTCACTGCGCGGGCTTAACAACGACGTTTACTTCCAGGTGGGTCTGCTGACTACCATTGGCCTGTCGGCGAAGAACGCCATATTGATTGTGGAATTCGCCAAGGACCTGATGGAGAAAGAAGGTAAAGGCCTGATAGAGGCGACGCTTGAAGCCGTACGTATGCGTCTGCGTCCTATCCTGATGACCTCGCTGGCGTTTATCCTCGGCGTTATGCCGCTGGTTATTAGCTCGGGCGCAGGTTCCGGCGCGCAGAACGCCGTCGGTACTGGCGTTATGGGCGGGATGGTGACCGCTACCATCCTGGCTATCTTCTTCGTTCCGGTGTTCTTCGTGGTGGTTCGCCGCCGCTTCAGCCGTAAGAATGATGATGTTGAGCACAGCCATCCGGTTGAGCATCACTAATAAACAAGGCCGCTCACGCGGCCTTTTTTTTACCCTTTTTCTGCCCGTCGCTTTTTAACGTCCCGCGCAAAAAATCATCATCTCCGCCTTTAGCTCGCCTTTTTTTCATTAGAAATATTTTATTGGGATTAATCTGATGCAGAAAAAGACTTTATTACAGAATATTCTTCAGGCGCGAATAAATGAAAGTTTTACACTAAGGTAAAACTAAGACTTAAAGCTTAAGTTTTCTTTCTCAATGCGTCTGCGTACCTTGTCTTTATTGATTCGCGTAAAAGAGTCTGCGCTGATGTGCGATTAACACCGGAAATGTAATTTTTCGTAATCGTGCCAGGAAAAAATCCTCAGGGTGTTTTATAGTAAAAGTAGATTAAAAATGGAGCGCCTCGCCTCCGGACACTGGTTGTGTATCTGCCCCTGCGGTGCTGTTGACTAAAATTTTTCGCTAAAAAGGGGATACGTTATGGACGAATACTCACCAAAACGTCATGATATAGCGCAGCTTAAATTTCTTTGCGAAAGCCTGTATCATGATTGCCTCGCCACGCTAGGCGAAAACCAGCATGGCTGGGTTAACGACCCCACATCCGCCGTTAACCTGCAACTGAACGATCTGATTGAGCATATTGCCAGCTTCGGCCTTAATTATAAAATTAAGCATGAAGATGATACCGCTCTCATTGAACAATTGGATGAATATCTGGACGATACCTTTATGCTTTTCAGCAATTACGGTATCAATGCGCAAGATTTGCAAAAATGGCGCAAGTCCGGAAACAGGCTTTTTCGGTGTTTCATTAACGCCAGTAAAGAAAATCCTGTGAGCTTGTCTTTTTAAAAATAGAACAATCACTTAGGTGTATTATGACGACCAAACCATTAACCAAAACCGATTATTTAATGCGACTGAGACGCTGTCAGACAATTGACACGCTGGAACGTGTCATTGAAAAAAATAAATATGAATTGCCCGATAACGAACTGGCGGTATTTTATTCAGCAGCGGATCATCGCCTGGCTGAACTGACCATGAATAAGCTTTACGATAAAATCCCGACGTCTGTGTGGAAATTCGTTCGTTAATCTCCCGCTATTCTGTATGTGATTATCATTTTTGATAATGTCGGCGCCATGTTAGTGTCGAGCGATTCGCGTTGTGCGTGCCACACCGGATATGTCCTCCGTTAACATGGCTCCTCCCCTGCGCTCTTTCCCCCCTTAAATGCAGTGAATAGTCAGCGGCGCATTTAGTGGCTACTATCAGACTTTCCATTAATTGAGCGAAACCAGCCATGAGCGAAGAGAAACGCAAGATGATTGCGGGTGAGCTTTACCGCCCGAACGATCCGGAGCTGCGCGAGGATCGCGTGCGTGCGAGACATCTGCTGCATGAATACAACCACAGCGCGCCCGATGAAAAGGCACAGCGTCAGGCGATCCTGAAGTCGCTGCTGGGCGAAGCGGGAAACGCTTACATTGAGCCAACCTTTCGCTGCGACTACGGCTACAACATCTACTTGGGCGAGAATTTCTACGCCAATTTCGACTGCGTTATCCTGGATGTCTGCCCGGTGCGTATCGGCGCTAACTGCATGCTGGCGCCCGGCGTGCATATTTATACCGCCACGCATCCGCTGGATCCGACAGAGCGCAACAGCGGGCTGGAGTTTGCCAAACCGGTGACCATCGGGGATAACGTCTGGATCGGCGGGCGGGCTATCATTAACCCGGGCGTTACGCTTGGCGATAACGTGGTCGTCGGCTCCGGCGCCGTGGTCACGCATTCCGTAGAAGCGAACTGCGTGGTGGCGGGCAACCCGGCGCGGATCATTCGCCGCCTTTAAGCGCCGCTTCGGTTAACTGTTATGGTTTTTTGTTGACCGTCTGTTACTTTTTTCGCACAGGGCGGCCTCTTAAAATGCCCTTTCCCGCGCCTGCGCGACACAGATTCTGAAGGTTTTGCATGACTGAAATCCAGCGACTGCTGACGGCCACGATTGACCGACTCAACAAAGAAGAGAAGCGCGACAACCGTCCGCGCTTTAGCATCAGCTTTATTCGTAAGCACCCGGGCTTGTTTATCGCCATGTATCTGGGCTGGCTGGCGACGCTTGCGGTGATGCTCCAGTCAGAAACGCTGGCAGGCTCGGTCTGGCTGCTGGTCGTGCTGTTTGTGTTGTTAAACGGTTTTTTCTTTTTCGATGTGAATCCGCGCTATCACTATGAAGATATCGACGTGCTGGATCTGCGCGTTTGTTATAACGGTGAGTGGTATAACACCCGCGACGTGCCGGAGAGTCTGATAGAAGAAATTCAGGCGTCCCCGCGTGTGAGCGCCGAACAAAAAGCGCAGCTTGAGAAAATGCTGACACGTAAGAAAGCATTATCGTTTTACGATATCTACTCACTGGATAAAAACGCGGGCGCTGCCAGCGCGCCGGTGAATACCGCGACAGCCTCTCAGGCGCACTAATGAAAATCGCCCTCTTACGAGGGCGATGCTTACCGTCTTTTTTTCCTTCCCTGCACTGCTTTAAACCGCGGATTCGTTTTGCAAATCACATACAACCGTCCTTTGCGCCTGACTATTTGACAGTCTGGGTGGCGCGCCTTCGCGCTGCGTAACGAATTCAGCACCTGCATGATTTACGCCTTTTTATCGTTAAAGAAACGGCCGAAACGCTGCTGGAAGCGCGCGGCGCTCCCTTCGGTGGTAATGGTCTTCTGGCGCCCGGTGTAATACGGGTGCGACGCGGACGACACGTCAATGGTGACATACGGATACGTTTCGCCGTCGAGTTCGATTTCACGCTCGGTTTTGATAGTCGAGCCGACTTTGAAATATTCATTGGCGCTGGTGTCATGAAACACCACGGTACGGTAATGCGGATGGATATCAGCTTTCATCATTCGCTCCTTAATATGTTATAACATAACAATATCGTAAAGCGACGCTGCTGAAATTGCAAGGGGCTGACATAACCGGACGCGTAAAAAGAAAAAGCCGGCGCATCAGACGCCGGCTTTTAAGGAGTGAGTAATAACTTACAGGCGGAAACCTGCCACCACGCGGTCGAGCTGCTGCGTTTGCTCGGTCATGGAGTGCGACGCCGCCGACACTTCCTGCACCAGCGCCGCGTTCTGCTGCGTCGCGCTGTCGAGCTGGTTAATCGCCAGGTTCACCTGCGAGATGCCCGCGCTCTGCTCGCGGCTGGAGGACATGATTTCGCCCATCAGCGTGGTCACGTTGCGCACGCCGCTCAGCAGCTCATCCATCGTCGCGCCCGCGTCATTCACCAGCTTCGTTCCGACATCAATATTGCTGGCGGAATTTTCGATCAGCTGTTTAATTTCACGTGCCGACTGCGCGGAGCGCTGCGCCAGGCTGCGTACTTCAGAGGCGACCACCGCGAAGCCGCGGCCCTGTTCGCCCGCGCGCGCCGCTTCCACCGCCGCGTTCAGCGCCAGAATATTGGTCTGGAAGGCGATGCTGTCGATCACCGCGATAATATCCACCACTTTGCCGGACGAACTCTGGATAGCGCTCATGGTGCTGACCACTTCGCGCACCACATTGCCGCCCCGCTCCGCCACCTGGGACGCCTGATGCGCCAGTTCGTTAGCATGCGCGGCGTTATCGGCGTTCTGACGTACGGTGCTGGTGAGCTGTTCCATGGATGCGGCCGTCTCCTCAATGGAGCTTGCCTGATCTTCGGTACGCGCGGAAAGATCCTGGTTGCCGGACGAGATCTGCTGCGAGGCCGACGACAGCGCGCGGGCGCTATCACTCACCTGGCGCAGCATGGTTTGCAGATAGTCGATGACGCCGTTAAAGCTGTCGATAATCGCGTTGAATTCCGGGCTGCTGGTTGGCTCAAGGCGCTGCGTCAGATCCGCGCCGCCTGCGGAAAGTCGACTGATATTGCGGTTAAGATCGGCGAGTTTACCCATCAGCGAACGGATAAACAGTACCAGCACGCCCAGAAGCAACAGCAGCATCGGGATCTGCACCATGCTCAGGCGCGCCAGAATGGTATCAGTTTGCGCGGTTAACAGCGCGGTCGGCAGGTCAACGGCGATAATCCACGGGCTGCCCTTAATGGATTGCAGCATCACGGTATGCGAATCGCCATCCTGCTCATACTCCTGCTCGGTTTTCTCGCCAGGGCGGAAAGTACCAAGCGCTTTCTGCACCGTCTGCGCCATCGGATCATCGCCCAGATCGGCAAGTTTCTTCAGGCTGGCGGTTTTACCCACCTGATCGGCATCGCCGACGATTTTGCCGTCCGCTTCCACGATCAGCACGCGGCCGGAGATAGCGTCGTTCATCTGTTTCGCCAGCTGATTAAAGAAGCCCAGCGTCACGTCGATCGTCGCCACACCCCACGGCTGGCCATCTTTAGTGATCACCATTGCGCAGTTGGTGCGCGGCTGGGGGCTGGCGTCATCCTGGTACGCGTTCGCCCAGGCGCAGTGGCTGGCGGGCGCGTTCAGGCCCGCTTTATACCAGACCTGTTCGTAATAATTCGGCGCCGCGTCGGAGTTCCAGTACGTGTTCACTTCGAGCTGATTGCTGGCGTTGCGCGCAAAGAAAGTACTGAATTTATTGCGCCCCGCCTCGCGTTTTTCCGGCAACGGCCAGATGCCCCCGCCAAAGACGTTGACGTCCTGGTACTGATCCACCAGCGCCGGCAACAGACGGTCGATGTCATCGCTTTGCATCGCCGCGACGCTCTGCGTCACGCTGCGCATCTGCGCCTGCACGCGGTTCATCTGCTCAACGATGCTGAACGCTACGTTATCCACTTCATAACGGATAAGCCGCGTTTCGGTGCGTTTAATTTCCGGCGTCACGAAAAAGTGGATCACCAGCGCGGTAATGCCGCTCAGGGCAGCAAGAAACAGACAGAGTAAAAAGATAAACCTGGCTTGCGTTGTTTTTAGCATTGTTATTCACCTGGAAAGGATCAGAGGGTTCTTCTTTCAGGACAACGGCAGCGCAGCGGTAAACTTGAAGGCGAAATGCATGTTAGAAAATTAACAAAAATTTAACTCATTGACGGATAAAACAAATCCGTTTTTCCATGAAACATTTTGAAATAATTACTTATGCGCCAGGCAGAAATCCTTTTTACCCCATAAGGTTATAAATCAGAAAAGAACGATATTGGGCGCGCGGACGTCTTTCAGGCAGGGTGACGTTATGGCATCAAATAAAGGAGAGCCCCCATGCGCCAGCGCTGTTGTTGTGCCGGGTCTGTTTGCGGATAACCGACTGTTATTTTCTTTTGCTAACGGAGCGCCCCATGAGCACAGCATTACCCCTTACCCTGCCGATTCTCGATCTCGGAAGGCTTAACGCAGGCCCGGCCGACCGCGCCGCATTTCTCGATCATCTGCGCTACGCCGCACGTGATATTGGCTTTTTCTATGTCGTGAATCACGGCGTCGACACCCGACTGCTGGAGGATGTCCAGCGCGAAGCGCGGCAGTTCTTCGCGCTGCCGGACGAAGAGAAAGCGCAGGTGGCGATGATCCACTCGCCGCATTTTCGCGGCTATAACCGCGCGGCGGCGGAACTGACACGCGGCAAGCCGGACTGGCGCGAGCAGTTTGATATCGGCGCCGAGCGCCCGGCGCTGGCGCTTTCCCCAAACGCCCCGTCGTGGCGGCGGTTACAAGGGCCGAACCTCTGGCCCGCCGCGCAGCCGTCGCTCAGGCCAACACTGCTGCGTTTTCAGCGGGATATGGCGCAGATGGCGCTGCGTCTGCTGCGCGCCTTCGCAGAAGCTCTGCAACTCTCCCCTGACGCCTTCGACACGCTCTACGGCGAGCAGCCCAACGAACATATCAAGCTCATCCGCTATCCCGGCCAGCAGAACACCGGGAGTTCGCAGGGCGTGGGCGCGCATAAGGATTCCGGTTTCTTAAGCTTCCTGTTGCAGGATCAGCAAAAAGGCTTGCAGGTGGAAGTCACACCCGATGAGTGGATTGACGCCGCCCCGCTGCCGGGCAGCTTTGTGGTAAACATCGGCGAACTGCTGGAGCTTGCCACCAACGGTTATCTGCGCGCCACAGTGCATCGCGTCGTGTCGCCGCCCGCGGATAAAGAACGTCTCTCCATCGCCTTTTTCCTGGGCGCGCGGCTGGACGGCGTAGTGCCGGTCTACCCGTTGCCGCCGGCGCTGGCGCGCGAGGCGCACGGCCCGCAAAGCGATCCGCGCAACCCACTGTTGCGGGATGTCGGCTGGAACTACTTAAAAGGCCGCCTGCGCTCGCATCCTGATGTCGCCGAACGTTACTACCGCGACGTGCTGCGCGAAAGCCACGAACTGATCGCCTGATCCCTTACTAAGGAAAGCAAAATGAAGAAAGCCACTATGACGCTGGCCGGGCTGGCGCTGCTGATTTCCGCGGGTTTACAGGCCGCCGAGCCGCTGCGTATCGCCGCCGATCCGGTGCCGCACGCCGAAATCCTTAACTACATTAAAAAGCTCGATCCGAAGCTCGATCTTAACGTCGTGGAACTGACCAGCGGCGTTAACGCCAACGAACTGCTGGCGAACGGCGACGTGGACGCCAACTATTTCCAGCACCTGCCCTACCTGAAGGATCAGGAAAAAGCGCTCGGCAAGACCTTCGCGGTCGCCGCCACGGTGCATGTCGAGCCGCTTGGCATCTATTCGCGGAAATATAAAGATCTGAAAGCGGTGCCGGAAGGCGCCACGGTGGCGGTGCCCAATAACGTCACTAACCTGAGCCGCGCGCTGTTCCTGCTGCAAAACCAGGGGCTGATTACGCTGAAGGCGGGCTTTAGCGATCCGGCAAGCAGCCTCGCCACGCCGAAAGATATTCGCGATAACCCGAAAAAGCTGAAGATCCTCGAAATCGAATCGCCGCAGATCCCGCGCTCGCTCGATGATGTCGATCTGGCGGTGATCAATGGCAACTACGCGCTGGAAGCGGGCCTGACGCCTGCGAAAGACGCGCTGGGGCTGGAGCGCGCCGACCATAACCCTTACGCCAACCTGCTGGTAACTACCCCGGCGCTGGCAAGCGATCCGCGCATCAAAGCGCTGGCGAAAGATTTACAGTCGCCGCAGGTCGCGGAATTTATTCGCCAGCATTACAACGGCTCGGTGATCCCGGTCGCGGCGCCGCAGTCATGATAACGCTTGACGGGCTGAGCAAAACTTACGCCGGAGAGGGCCGCCCGGCGCTGGACGACGTCTCGCTCGCCATTCCTCAGGGCGCGGTGTACGGGATTCTGGGACGCAGCGGCGCAGGCAAAAGCACGCTGCTGCGCTGTCTTAATCTGCTGGAGCGGCCAACGGCAGGCCGTATCCTGATGAACGGCACGGATATTACCCGCCTTGATGACCGCGCGCTGCGCCAGCACCGGCAGCGCACCGCGATGGTGTTTCAGCACTTTAATCTGCTCCATGCGCGCACGGTAGCGGACAACGTGGCGGTACCGCTGGAAATCGCGGGCGTCTCCCGCGCGGAGCGCCGCCTGCGGGTGGCGGAGCTGCTGGATCTGGTAGGGCTTACGGATAAAGCCGACGCCTTTCCCTCGCGTCTTTCCGGCGGGCAGAAACAGCGCGTGGGTATCGCCCGCGCGCTGGCCGCGCGCCCGGACGTGCTGCTGTGCGATGAAGCCACCAGCGCGCTCGACCCGGAGACGACCGCCTCCATCCTCGCGCTGCTTGCCGATATCAACCGCCAGCTGGGGCTGACTATCGTGCTGATTACGCATGAGCTTGAGGTGGTTAAAGCCATCTGCGATCACGCGGCGCTGCTGGAGGACGGGCGTCTGGTGGAGGGCGGCAGGCTCGCAGATCTGTTAACCGCGCCCTGGTCGGTGCTGCGTCAGACGCTTGTGCGCGATAACGCCGCCTGGCAGGCGTTTTTACGCCGTCACGGCGTGGAGGAGAGAATATGGTGCGACGTGGCATGAGCCTTGAGGATCTCTGGCCGCTGCTGGCGCAGGGCACGCTGGAGACGCTCTATATGGTCGGCCTGGCGGCGCTTTTTACGGTGCTTATCGGCCTGCCGGTCGGCGTGGTGCTGTTTATCACCCGGCGCGACGGCGTGCTCCCGCAGCCGCGGCTCAACAGCGTGCTGGGCGGCGTGATTAACATCGGACGTTCGCTGCCCTTTATCGTGCTGCTGATTGCGCTGATCCCGCTGACGCGCCTTATCATCGGCACCACGCTTGGCAGCACGGCCGCCGTGGTGCCGATTACGATCGGGGCGTTTCCCTTTTTCGCCCGCGTGGTGGAAAACGCGCTGGATGAAGTCGATCACGGGCGCGCCGAGGCGATCGTCTCGATGGGCGGCAACGCCTGGCATGTGATAAGCAAAGCGCTGCTGCCGGAGGCGCTGCCTGCGCTGCTGGCAGGCGTGACGCTCACGGTGGTAATGCTGATAGGCTTTTCCTCGATGGCCGGAGTCATCGGCGGCGGCGGGCTTGGCGATTTAGCTATCCGTTACGGTTATCAGCGTTTTAATAATGAAGTGATGGCCGCCACGGTGCTGATTCTGGTGGCGCTGGTGCAGGGCGTACAGACGCTCGGCGACCAACTGGTGCGGCGTCTCGCGCACCGGCGCTGACATTCCCTCGTTACGGCGCAGCCGTCAATGCTGCGCCCGTTCTTTTTTTTGCCCTAACCCTAAGCAAAATCAATGCGGCGTGCCGTCGCAAAAGCCATTATCCCCCACTACGCTAGAAGTACCCCGGCACTTTTTATACATCAGGGCAGGCAGCCATCGTGACTATCGCAAAACTGATCAAAATAGTAACAGGCGTGCTGTTACTCAGCGTTTTGCTGCCTGTCGCGTTCAGTTTTTGGCTCGCCCGGCACCAGGCGGAACAGCATTTTATGATGGAGCTGGACGCCTATACCGAACGCACGCTGATCCGCACCAATGAAATCTTGCAGCAGGCGAAAGCCGCGCTCGCCAAAATCAATAGCTTCACCGGCGAACCATGCAGCGATGCGCATTTACAGGCGATGCGGCGTACCTCATTTGTGTTTCGCCATGTCCAGGAAGTGGTCTATCTGAAGGACAATACGCCCCTCTGTTCATCGCTGGTGGGCCGCAGCACCTCAAGACCGCTACCGCCGCCGACATGGATCAACCGCGACAATTACGATATCTGGTACAGCACGCAGAACGATATAGGGCTATCGATACCGATGGTGATGATTGCCCATGGGCCGCACATGGTGCTTATCGATCCCAGCTCGTTTATCGATTTGATCCCCTTCAGCGCCTGGCCCATTAACACGGCCATCATCGGGCTGCCGCGTAACCGGGTGCTGACCAGTAGCGGCCCCTTTGATAAAACCGTCTGGGAAATGGCGCGTGAAAGCGGCGCCAGTAAAATCGAGTATGCAGATAATATCTATCTGATACACCGCGAGCCGCGCGCCGGGATTGCCGTAGTGGCCTGGGCGTCCCAGGCGCCGCAGACGGCGGAAATCCGCAAGCTTCAGCTTATCTGGATGCCAGCGGGGATTCTTTTCAGCATCGCGATAGCGTTCTGGCTGCTGCGCCTGTTAAGGCGTTTGCAGTCGCCGCGCTATCGTCTGCAGGACGGCATTAAAAACAATGAACTGGTAATGCACTACCAGCCGATTATCCGGCTGGCGGATGGACGCCCCACCGGCGCAGAAGCGCTGATCCGCTGGCCTCAGCCGGACGGCAGTATGTTAACGCCAGATATCTTTATTCCGCTTGCCGAACAGACCGGGCTTATCGGCCCGCTGACGCGCCGCATTGTGCATAACGTGCTGACCGATCTTGGCGACTGGCTGCGCGCGCATCCGCAACAGCACATCTCCATTAATATTTCAGCCTTCGATCTGCATGATCCGCACTTTGTCGATATGTTCAGCCAGGCCCTGACGCAGCACGGCGTCGCCCCACACCAGCTGGCGCTGGAAATCACCGAGCGCGGCTTCGCCGATCCGGCGCTCAGCGGCCCGGTCATTGCGCGCCTGCGCGCGGCGGGCCATAAGATTTACATCGATGACTTCGGCACCGGCTACTCCAGCCTGAGTTATCTGGAAGATCTTGATGTCGATATCCTGAAAATCGATAAATCATTTGTCGATGCGCTGGAGTACAAAACCGTTACGCCGCACATTATCGAAATGGCGAAAACGCTGCGGCTTGAGATGGTGGCCGAAGGGGTGGAGAGCGAGAGCCAGGCGCTGTGGCTGCGCAAACATGGCGTGCAGTACGCCCAGGGCTGGCTCTACAGCAAAGCGCTGCCCGCCGAGGTGTTTATCGCCTGGTGCAACGCGCACGGCGTTACGTAAGCGAATGCCGCATTTCATACTGACGCACCGGCTGAATGCGAAAACCGCTCTGCTCAAAGAGCGGCGCCAGGCGCTGATCGACCGCCACCGGCGTTGTTAACCCCGCAAAGCGCTCATGCAGCAGCGACAATAATTGTCGGGCGCGCCCTTCACGCCGCGCCTGCGGCGCCACCCACAGCGCGCGCAGTTGCGGCTGGGCAAAACCGGTCGCCACAATAGCGAACGCCTGATTATCCAGTGAAACCCCTACGCCCGGCAGCGCCTGCGCCGTTTCCGGCGCCATCAGCCACGCGAACGCTTCCGCCTGCGCCGCCATGCGCTGCGCCACGTCACCGGGATCGCAGGGGATCAGCGCCTGGGTATTCACAAACGCCGTCGGGCTATGAGCCTGAAAACCGACCAGGGTTTTCTCGCACGCAAACCCTACGCGCTCATACAGCGCCTGGCCGGCGTCATTACCGACAATCACCTCAAGCGTCATGCTTTTCTCGCCGCGCTCGTGGGCTTCGTCCAGCAACTGCATCATCAGCGTTTTACCCACGCCTTTTCCGCGCCAGTCAGGATGAATGGCGAACGCCGCCAGACGACTGCGCCAGCCGCGCCGGGCAATGAGCGCCAGCGCGACGACATTCTCGCCTTCAAGCCAGACGCGGCTGGCGTTCAGGCAAACATTCTCTGCGCCGAAGCGATAAGCGAATGCTGCGCCGTCCAGCTGGAACGGCACCAGATAGCCATCAAAACAGCGGCACAGCAGCGCGGCCAGCGCGTCGCTGCTCCAGTGGATCGCGGGCCGCGCGCGTAACGTTGCAGGGTTCGACATGGCAATTCCTCATCAGCGGAAACGCTCAGCATAACGCAACACGGCAAAAAGGCGACTCACCCTTTTTCCGCCGCCGCGACGGCCGGCGCGTCAGGCTTTACGCGCCGCGTCTGAAACCACGGCAGGCAGAGCTGAATAAGCGGCCCGATAGCCAGCGCATACACCACCGTGCCAATTCCCAGCGTGCCGCCCATCGCCCAGCCTGCCAGCAGGACGGAAACTTCAATCGCCGTCCGTACGCTGCGCACCGACCAGCCGGTACGGGCGTTAATACCGGTCATCAGACCATCGCGCGGCCCGGCGCCAAACCCCGCGCCGATATACATGCCGGTCGCCAGCGCATTCAGCACGACAGCCGCGGCAAGCAGCCCGCAGCGCAGCGCAAGCGAGGACGGCGCAGGCAGCACGGCCAGCGCCGCATCTGCCGCCAGCCCAATCATAATGACGTTACTGATTGTGCCAAGGCCCGGTTTCTGGCGCAGCGGCACCCACAAGAGCAGCACCAGCACGCCAACGCCGATTATTACCATGCCGAGATTAAGCGACAGCAGCCGCGCCAGACCGACGTGAAACACATTCCACGGATCGGTGCCGAGATTGGCCCGAACGAACATTGCGGTCGATACGCCATACAGCGCAAGCCCGACATACAACTGAACTAAACGACGCCACATACTTTTTTCCTCACCCGTAATCTGGCTTCTACTTTAAGGCCAGTGGCCGTAAGATTAAGGTCCAGTTTCAACAAAGTGGACTGCTTATGACACCTCGTCGCACCGGCACCGCGTCGCTGCTGCGCCTGCTTGGCCGCTGGCAGCAGGAGCATTCTCGTCAGCCGGTCTATCGTCAGCTGGCGCAGGCATTGCGCCTCATCATTCTGGACGGACGCCTGCCGCTCGCGAGCCGTCTGCCGGGCGAACGTGAGCTGGCCGGCGCGCTGGGCGTCAGCCGCACGACGGTGGCGAGCGCGCTGGGGCTGCTGCGTGATGAAGGCTTTCTGGTAAGCCGCCACGGCGCAGGCTCCGCGATCGCCCTGCCCGCCAGCGCCTCGGTGCCCACGCTGACCGGCAGCGGCGGCGCGCTCGATCTCTCCACCGCCGCGCTGAGCGCGGGGCCGGAGGTGTTAGCAGCCTGCCAGCGGGCCGTGGCGCAGCTACCGGACTATCTCGGCCATACCGGCTACGATCCGCAGGGACTGCTGCGCCTGCGTCAAACCATCGCCGCCCGCTACGGCGCGCGCGGCCTGCCCACCACTCCCGATCAGGTGATGCTGGTCAACGGCGCGGTGAGCGGTTTTGCGCTGGTTCTGCGGCTGCTGACCGGCCCCGGCGACCGGGTGGTGGTCGATAATCCCACGTACCCGCTCGCCCTCGCCGCCATCCGCGGGGCGTCATGCCGCCCGGTGCCGGTATCGCTGGCGGGCCAGGGCTGGGACCCGGACGGGCTGGCGGCCACCTTTGCCCAGACGTCGCCTCGCCTCGCGTACCTCATTCCTGATTATCACAACCCCACCGGCTACTGTATGGACGCCGCGACCCGTGAGCGCGTTGCAGCCGCAGCCACAGCCAGCCGCACGACGCTGGTCATCGACGAAACCATGGTCGATCTCTGGTATGAAGACGCCCCGCCGCCGCCGCTCGCGGCTTTCGATGCGCAGGATGGGGTCATCACGCTCGGGTCCGCAGGTAAAAGCTTCTGGGGCGGGTTGCGGCTCGGCTGGATACGCGCCAGCGCGCGCACTATCGCCTCGCTGATTCAGATGCGTGATACGCTCGATCTCGGCTCGCCGCTGCTGGAACAACTTGCCGTCGCTACGCTTATCGAGGCGTCGCCGCACTTTCTGCCGCCGCGCCGCGCCGCGTTAAAAGCGCGCCGCGATGCATGTCTTGACGCCATGCAGCGCTATTTTCCGCAGTGGCGCGCGACCTTGCCGCAAGGCGGGTTATCGTTCTGGGTCGAGCTGCCGCGCCCGCTGGCGACGCGATTCGCGGCCAGCGCCGAAGGGCTCGGCATTCATCTTGGGCCGGGCAACCGCTTTGGCGTGGATAGCGCTTTCGAACGCTTTCTGCGGATGCCGTTTACGCTTGAAACGGAACAGCTGGAAGAGGCGTTTGGCCGGTTGCAGCCGCTCTGGCAGCAGTTAATGGAGACGCGCGCCCCACTCGCCCGTGGGCTGGTGTGACAGTGCGGCGATTAAGGTGAGTCTGAAAGAAGAGAAAAAAACAGATGACGAGCCTTCCGGCTCGCCATAAAAAACGGTCATCCGTGACTGCACATAATTTGAGATGGTGAGGCGTATCATTTTATTATGCGAACGATAATGACGGCGCTTTGTAACAGCGCCGTGTCACGCGGATGATATATTCATGACGCATTGAGCAGGCGGAAATTAATGCTGGCGCGGAACCGGAAAACCTTTCAGGGAAATGACGAACGCATCGCCCTCTTTTTTTATTTTTGCACCCGCGTCGCACCAGTCTGACGCGATGCGAAAAAACTCATCGCTGCCGACATCCCAGCACAGACGGACATGTTTGACATAACCTGAACGCAACAGCTCACAGGCTTCCCGGTAGGTTGAAGCCGTGCCAGATAAAGAGGAGTCTTTCATTTTCTTTTCTTCAGCAGTTTACGTAGCGCTTTGATTTCTTTTACAGAAAGTGGGGATACATCTTCTTCTTCGGTATGCTGACTGTCGATCTCTTCGCTGTTCACCGCATCGTCTTCATCATTGAGCATCAACGCTTTGAGCAGCAGTTTTTCTGTGGCGGCGCTGAGCGTTTCACTGTGTTGCTCAGCATACTGACGAAGCTTTTCTTTAAGATCCGTATTTATTTTTACGTTAAGCACCGCAGCAGTCATAGAAAATTCCTTTCTTTTCAGATGAGAGCTATTTAATACCTCAATTGATTATTAAGATCCAGCGTTAAGCTCTTACTTATAAAAAGACGTTTTAAAAATGAGATATCGGTCTGTTGATTATGACAATAAGATGACAGATAAATGACAGTATAATTAATTTTAAACTACAGAATAAAATAATCCTGGCGGGATCGTGGAAATAAATAGCTGTGGGAGTAGCAGGAAAACGCAGAAGCGGATGCTTAAAACCAGGCGAATCGAAGAAGGTTGTCGCGGCACAGGAGCCTGAAATGGGTGGGGGCCCTGCCAGCTACATCCCGGCACACACGTCATCTGCCTTGGCTGCTTCCTTCCGGACCTGACCTGGTAAACAGAGTAGCGTTGCGGGAGAACCAACAGGGCCCCCATTGAGAGCGTCGTTAAACGCGCAGGCGCATTATGTCTGTTGCCCCTGGCGATTGCAACCCAACGCGCGCCGGATGCCGGTTTATTGCTCAATCGGAGCAGGCGTAGTGAAGGTTTTGTAAAACGGGTGCATGAGAATGCGCGCCCGTAGAGTGGGTAAGCGAAGCGCACCCACCGGGCATGAAGATCTGCGCCTGTAGGATGGGTAAGCGAAGCGCATCCGCCGCAGCAGGGAACCGCTGGTGGTGCAGAAAGAAGCCTAAACGGATGAGGTTTATCCCCGCTCGCGCGGGGAAAACTTCAGCGCCAGCGCGCTCGCGTGCCAGGTTTACGGTTTATCCCCGCTGGCGCGGGGAACACACTGCTGCCGTTTCTGCTGTCTCTGCTGGACGCGGTTTATCCCCGCTGGCGCGGGGAACACGCTGGCACCTTCATAGCTATGAATTGGGATACCGGTTTATCCCCGCTGGCGCGGGGAACACGTTTTCAAACCCGGCCACATCGTCGCCCTGCCAGGTTTATCCCCGCTGGCGCGGGGAACACGACGCCGGGTATGTTTAAAAGGTCGTTAATACCGGTTTATCCCCGCTGGCGCGGGGAACACACGGTTGTACTCGCTGTAACTCTCCTCCGGCCCGGTTTATCCCCGCTGGCGCGAGGAACACGCTGGCGCGAAATCGTCCAGTTTTGAACAGACCGGTTTATCCCCGCTGGCGCGGGGAACACGTGGTGATTACGTTGCCGTCGGTGTCAACGAACGGTTTATCCCCGCTCGCGCGGGGAACACGTCTGCATTGCGTAAGAGTCGTTAATTTTCAGCGGTTTATCTCCGCTCGCGCGGGGAACACGAGCCGGATGAAACCTACGCATGCGGCGAGTGCGGTTTATCCCCGCTCGCGCGGGGAACACCGCAACTAAACCCGCTGCCGCACTGAGCATGGCGGTTTATCCCCGCTCGCGCGGGGAACACGGCGTGGCTCGTAATCAGTTAGAGAAAACAGGCGGTTTATCCCCGCTGGCGCGGGGAACACCCAGCATTACCGGCCGCAGCAAAACCGAAGACCGGTTTATCCCCGCTGGCGCGGGGAACACTCCTTCACCCACTGGTAAAGGCGAAGCTCGCGCGGTTTATCCCCGCTGGCGCGGGGAACACGCAAAGCGATTAAGGCGGAGTATCAGCAGAAGCGGTTTATCCCCGCTGGCGCGGGGAACACGGGCGCCTGCAGCCGCGAAACCTGATTATCAACGGTTTATCCCCGTTGGCGCGGGGAACACGTATGATAAGTGGTCTGACGGCGCGGTAATCCCGGTTTATCCCCGCTGGCGCGGGGAACACCGACGGCGTCGCCGCACGGGTTGAAGTTAGCTCGGTTTATCCCCGCTGGCGCGGGGAACACGTGAATGATGATTGCAGTGAACCTATGTTCAGCGGTTTATCCCCGCTGGCGCGGGGAACACCTCTATGATGTTCTTCTTTCCAACGTTAAAACCGGTTTATCCCCGCTGGCGCGGGGAACACGCTGCGAGCGCCTCAAGGTTTAGTTGGAAGCGCGGTTTATCCCCGCTCGCGCGGGGAACACGCTGTTGATTTTTTGTCTGACCTGCGGGTATTCGGTTTATCCCCGCTCGCGCGGGGAACACTGTTTAAGCGCTACCGCAGAGGTGACGATAGCCGGTTTATCCCCGCTCGCGCGGGGAACACGACCAACAGGAGATCGCTCGCACCTTATGCACCGGTTTATCCCCGCTCGCGCGGGGAACACTTTTCAAATCTGAGACCCCGCAAGAATATTCACGGTTTATCCCCGCTCGCGCGGGGAACACTCGAAACGTTTATTGATGCGCTCAGAAATTTGCGGTTTATCCCCGCTCGCGCGGGGAACACGCCAATTCTCGCACTGTAAGGAAGATGCCGCTCGGTTTATCCCCGCTCGCGCGGGGAACACGGTATTGCGCCTTAATGTCTGCCGGGTTCTTCCGGTTTATCCCCGCTCGCGCGGGGAACACGAGGGTAATTTTCCCGGACGCCAGGCCGACTACGGTTTATCCCCGCTCGCGCGGGGAACACAGTGGGAAACTCGATCTTATTGCCTTTGTCTACGGTTTATCCCCGCTCGCGCGGGGAACACGAAATGGGCCTGATTCAAAAAATACGCAGTAACGGTTTATCCCCGCTCGCGCGGGGAACACGGGTGAAAAGTGATATTGCATACACGTTTTACCGGTTTATCCCCGCTCGCGCGGGGAACACGCCGTGATAGGTTTCGGAAACCATCTCGTCGCCGGTTTATCCCCGCTCGCGCGGGGAACACTCTAAATCTACCCTACTGTATTCATTACGTTTTTTTGGCAGTCAACATCCTACCAACGTTTGGTTTACAATCTCATATTATTAAAGAACCATTAACCTACTGATTTTGCAAGGGTAAAAACGAAACAAGCCGCAGGCCGTCTAAATCCACCGGAATCCGTCGGTTAACGCCGTACGTCTGGAAATCGAAGCCGGATTCATTATTAGTGGCCCAGGCCATCACCACATTGCCCTCCTCCGCCAGTTCAGCAATCTGGTGCCAGATCATCTCACGCACCCGGCGCGACACGTCCCCCACGTAAACCCCGGCGCGCAGCTCCAGCAGCCAGATGGCGAGTCGCCCGCGAAGCCTGGGCGGGACGCTTTCCGTCACGACCACCAGCATACTCATCAGCGGCTCCTGAAACCGGCTTCCGCCAGCGAATCGGCTTGTGGAATCGCTGGCGGCAGCATGTCTGCCGCAGGCTGCGGCGGTTCGATTTCACCGGCGGCCAGCACGGTTTCAATCAGCGGGATAAGCTTGCCGGTCAGCTTTTCGCTACGAAAAATATCCCGGCACGCCAGACGCACTTCGCGATCCGGTTGTTCCGGGTGGCGGGCGGCTATCTCGAATGCTTTCGGCACTACGGCATCAAATTTGATGATGTCCGCAATGTCGTAAACAAACGAGAGCGGCTTGCCGCTGTGAATAAAACCGATGGCGGGCGCGTAACCCGCCGCCAGTATCGCCGCCTCGCTGATACCGTATAAACAGGAAGTCGCTGCGCTGATGCACTGGTTCACCACATCGCCCTTTTCCCAGTCTTTGGGATCGTAACTACGTCCATGCCATTTCACGCCGTAGCGTTTCGCGAGCAGAGCGTAAGTCTGGCGCACCCGCGCGCCTTCGATCCCGCGCAGCTGTTCGACTGACCGGCGCGCTGGCGGCGGCTCGCCAAAACGCAGCTCATACATTTTGCGCACCACCTTCAGGCGCAACGTCTCATCAAGCGCCAGCTTCGCCTGGTAAAGCAGCTTGTCAGCACGCGCGCCGCCCGGCTGACCAGAGGCATAAAGGCGCACACCCGCTTCGCCCACCCATACCAGCAGCGTACCGACCTGCGACGCCAGCCTGATCGCCGCGTGAGAGACCCGCGTGCCCGGCTCCAGCATGATGCAGGCGATAGCGCCCACCGGCACATGCGTGCGCACGCCGGTTTTATCCACCAGCACGAACGCGCCATCCAGTACGTCGAGATGACCGTACTGGAGGAAAATCATCGAAGTGCGATCGTTAAGCGGAATCGGATTGAGCGGAACAAAACTCATGCCCCGTCGCCCGGTTTGATGAGCATCAGCCCGCAGCCAAAGGCCCGGCACT
Source organism: Cronobacter turicensis (assembly GCF_041222865.1). Taxonomy (NCBI): domain Bacteria; kingdom Pseudomonadati; phylum Pseudomonadota; class Gammaproteobacteria; order Enterobacterales; family Enterobacteriaceae; genus Cronobacter; species Cronobacter turicensis. The sequence goes on from NZ_CP165997.1 coordinate 3,237,755, forward strand.
TGCCAAAACCCTCGTGAAGCCGCGCCATAAATTGCGCCGGATCGGTCACAGTAAGCGCGCCTTCATAATCGACCGTGCTGAACTGAATCAACTCGCCGCGTTTCTTCACGACCTGCTGCTGACGATATGCCGCGACGCAAGCCTGCGAGAGACGAAAGCCGCCTTTCTCGCCCTGCGCGACGAGCCACGCCAGCGCAGCCTGCTCCTGCTTCTCCCACACTTCACTGCGTTGCGAGAAAGGTCTTCCCTCGCGTTTGGCGTTCATCAGCACATCGTGCCGTTTACCGTTGCGGGTGACGACCGGATTAGCCCGCAGCGTAAAACGCAGCGCGGCGCCTTCATCAAGCGCTGGGGCAAACGGGCGCGTCTGAATCTCAAACAGCGGATGCGTGCGCTCGGGCGCGCTGGCGGACAACAAATAAAAACAAAAGCCGTTTTGCAGCGTCTCGCGCCGGTAGAGGTACTGACGCTGCGCCACACCGGGGAACAACTCCCACAACCACTGGTGCATGACATATTCGCCGCGCGCCATCATCTCCATCAGCCGCTCCGGCGTAAGCCTGGCGGTGGGGAGCGTTATTTTTGAGAGATACATGTCGCCTCCTGCGTCAGTCGTCCTTGTTTTACCGTCCGGATGTCGAAATCCCAGCGCCGACGGCTGAGCGGCTGATCGCGCCAGATCTGAATCTCATCCGCCGTGAGGCCATCGTGATCGCCTTCCCACCAGAGGTGTGGATGAAACTGCGCGAGCGCTTTCAGCGCCGGGCTGAGCTCGCGCAATGCCGCGCCGTAGCGCGTCTGCGCCTCACGCAGCACTATGGCGGCCTCGCCTTCGCACAGTTGCGGCCAGAGCGGCAGCCCGAGCGGGTGGCTTTTGCGGCCAAGGTAAAGCGGAAAGACCGGCGCGCGCAGCGCCGTCTGTAAGGCCTCAAGCGTATAAGGCGCGCCGGGCGTCGCCGCGACGGCGACCAGCCAGTAGCCGTCGGCGTAGTAATCGCGTCGGGAAAGCGTCGTTTCGAGCATCTGCGCGTCGCGCAGTTCATCTTTACGGGTGACATAGCGCACCTTGCGGGCTTCGCGCGGCACCTGCACCGTGTGGTAGTCCCGCGCCCAGGCGCTTAATTTCCCGGCGCAGACGATAAACTGATAATGCGCATTCAGCGCATTTAACGCCGCGTCGTCGTCACGCCGGATGCCGAGCGCGGCGGCAAGCAGCCCGAGCAGCGCCGAGCGCCCCGGCAGCGCGCGCGTATGGCGCACCTCGCCGACGGCAATCTCTCCCCAGGAGGCCATCGCCCCCTGGAGCTGGAAAATAAGATAGCGGTTCATTGTCGCCCCTTATGCGCTGATAAAATCCAGCAGCTGCGCGACGGAACCTTCCCCTTTAACGCCATGCAGCATCGCGCACGGCATCGCGTCGCCGCCATAAACGTTATTCATGTTGTCGCGAAGCGTGGTGATGCGGCGCACCGCCTCTTCGAGCTGATCGTGACCGGTCACCGGCTCCCAGAATGCCGCCGCCAGCGAGCGCGGCTGTTCCGTGCTTTTCTCGGCGAGCGCCCAGCTGGCGTACGCGCGGGAGGCGAAACTATTTTGTTTGCCGGTGGGCGAGATTTTCAGCGCGCACTCACCCAGCGCCCGTAGCGTTTTCGCCAGAAGCGGTTCGTCGCCGTTGAGGTTTTCCAGCAGGCGATCGCGGTCGATGCACAGGTAGGTATAAAAGAGCGCCGAGCCGAAACCGAGCTCGCCGATATGTCCGGCACCCGCATCTTCCGCCGCGGCCTGGCGCAGATCGTCCACCGCCGTGAAGAAATCGTCTTCCATCAGGGTTTCACCGACGCCGAACGCGTGAGCGACCTGACAGGCGGCTTCGATATTATGCTCCGGCTTTCTGGCGAGCATGCGGCCAAACAGCGCGATATCCACCGCCATCGCGTCTTTGCGCAGGAAATTCAGCTCATCCACCGTCGGCGCGCGTTTCTCCACCGCGAGCGTGCGAGCCAGCGCATGCACGGCCTCTCTTTCCGTCGGGCTAATATGAACCAACTCTTCAGTTTCGGTGTTGATCAGCGGATCTTTCTCCAGCTTTTTCTTATCTTTTTCGCTTTTTACTTTGCCGAAGTAGTTTGCTATAGCGCCGCCCCAGTCAATCGCTTTGGCCTGCGTGACGCCGCCCGCCAGCATGATTTCCGCCGCCTCGCGGCCAATACGCGCGGTGCGGGTGCCGATATGTCCGCAGAACGACGCTTCAAAGAGCTCCGAGGTGCGCCAGGCGCGCTTGAGGCTTTGCGAGGAGACACGCAGGCGCGACGCGCCGCCGATGGTGACGGTTTTCGGCGCGCCGGTGTCGTCGCGGTTCAGGTTGGCGGCCGGGTAAGCGGTTAACAGATGAAGCTGAATAAACGTCGTCATGTGAATGTTCCTTATTCCTGAGAGGTAGCCGTGTCGGCCGGTAAATCAGTGTTGTCTGCGTCCGGGGCGTCTGAGGGGTTGCCCGCCATGTAATAATCCAGCGCCCAGCGCACGCGGATGTAATCGGTCGGGGCACGCCTGTGCGCCGCGCGGCGCTCGCGTTCGTCTTCTTCCGCGCACCAGCGGAAAACGCCCTCAGCCAAATCCGGCAGGTTGACCACGCCGCCGAGCAGTTGCACCGCACGACGCAACTGGCGGAACAGCTCCTCCTGCGTGCGTGCCTGGCTAAGCCGCCGGAAGCGCAGTTCAGACATCACCGCATGGTTGCCCTCCTTGTGACCGAGTTGTTCGGCAAAAGAGGCTCGCGTATCCACTGTCTTGACGTGGGCGGCCAGCGCCGCGACGATACCGAGCGCGCAGAAGCGCCATTCGCGCCCCGCCACGTTCCACAGCGTCGGCACGCGCGCCGCGAGCGACCGAAACCCTTCGCTGAGCCACACGTCATTCAGCGTATGACTGCGGCGCAGGCTGGCGCGCAACCGCCGTCCCTGCTGTTCATTCATCAACGCATGCCATTTGAGTAAAGACTCACGGTGCGTCTGCGATAAGATGCTCACTTAGTTTGCCTCCTGCGTTTTTTTCGCCCGCGCGCCTTTCGCGGCAGGCTTCGTCTTCGCCTGCGTGAAAAACTTTTTGCGGGCTTTCATGATGTCTGCGAATTCCGTACGTTCCTGCGGATTGGTCAGCGCGTGGTCATCGAAGTAGCGGCGCGTATACCGCCAGATGTCGCTATTCCAGGCGCTGAGCAGCGCGCGGTTGTCGCCGGTGGTGTCAGCTTTTACCGCTTCTACCAGCTCCAGAAACCGCGGCTGCGTCTGCTGCCAGAAATCGATATCAATAAACCTGAAATCGCCGCGCACAGTAGCGCCTTCGCCAAACCAGGCCTCTTTCAGCGCGCTGCGTAATTTGCTGAGCATCAGGGAGGCGACACGCGCGGCGTCGCCCAGAGTCTGGCGGACAAACGGCTGTTGTGATTCGGGAATTTGCAGGAAGGGCAGATGATGCTCGTACCAGCAGCGGGCCTTCATATTGTCGAAGTCATAGCCAAAGCACCACAGGCCGGTTTGCGCGCCGGGCAACGGTTTTTGCTGGCGGGTTTTAACGATGCGGGCGGGCTGCTCCCGGTTATTGTCGCTTTCACTTTCCATCATCAGCCCCAGCCAGTCGCGCCACAGCAGGCCGCCCGGTTGGCCTTTCACCGAAAACATCTCACCGCCCTCTTTTTTGGGAATGCGGTGCGGGGTTAAGGGGTGCGTCCAGCCAACGTAGTTGATGCCATAATTTTTGACGGTCATGGACGTCAGCAGCGCGTCGCCCGGCTCGCCGCAGAGATCGCAGGTGCCCGGCTGCGTGGCGGAGAAATCCACGCGAATACGGCGCGGCATGCCCCAGTACGCCTGCAACGCATCGGCCTGTTCCGGCGTCACGATGGCTTTTTCGCTGGTACGGGTCAGCGCCAGCCACGGAAAGATGCTGCCATCATAACTGGCCGGGCGCGGCAGGCGGCCCTCGCGCTGCGGCAATACGTTGAGCCACAGCCTGCGCCACAGCGGCGGGGCCTCGCCCTGATAACGGTGCAACTCCAGTAACGTGGTCATCGGTCCGCCGCCGCGTAGCCCGGTGCGATAACCTTTGCCGCCTGCCGGCGCGTTTAACTGCAGCGAAAAGAGCGCCAGCGCCGCGCAGTGCGGGCAGAATTTTTCAGTAGTGCCGCGCTTAATAAAATGATCTTTATTGAGCTTTAACGTCTGGGCGCCCGGCGTTTCCGGCAGTAGCAGCGCCAGCGCGACGCTTTCGCCCTCAAGCGGCTCGAAATCCTGCATAAACGAGGGTGTATCCGGGCCAAATTCAAACAGTTTCTCCAGCGGCGCCAGGGCGTTGCGGATAGCCTCAGCCGTTAATCCGTCTTCCCAGATATCCTCCCAGCCTTCGGCGTCTTTCGGGGCCAGCGCCGTTTGCAGCAACCCGAGCAGAAACTGCCAGGCGGCGCCCTGAAAATCCGGACGCGGCAAAAGCAGATCCAGAATGTTTTCATCGGCCAGATCCAGCGGCGAAATTTTCCCGCGAGTGCCGTCGCGGTAAATAACGGGGAGCCATTTTGTGGTGATTAATGAACTCAAAACATATCCCTCCCTTGCCTGGCGGATATACCGCAGGCATACGTCCTTTAAAGGTTTAACTAATGGATGACGGCAATTAATAAAAACAATCAATTCATATCAAAAATAACCCATTCACTTCACTCGAACTCATTGAAAAATACGCCTGACGCTTCAAATAAAAAGTGATCTGGCGCTGAAAATAATTAAAGAAACAATAAGAGGAAAATTACACCTTTTGATTCTATTTCTTATCTATTACTCTTATTTCGTTCCCGTCGTTATAAACCGGGATAAACCGGTGTATTTTTCCTCCTGGTGTTTAACAGTTCCCCGCGTACGCGGGGATAAACTCCCCAGGGCACTCGCCCTGGGATTTACTAAGCTACGCCTCGCCGATAAGCCCCTCTTCGGCTGAATAACCGCCCGGCAGCAGAATCACCACCGCCTCTGGTTTACGTTGCTCGCTGCACCACTGAGAGAGCGCCTCGCCGCAAAGCAGCGTAAACTCGCCGCGGTGCTTGTCCCACCAGCTTTTGCGCACGCGCAGCGCGCTCATCTCCCAGGCGTTATCGCCCTGCGCGTAGTGCGTTATGCCCTGCGATGCCTCGCGTGCGAGCCAAAGGTCGATCGTGAGTTCGCCAATGCGGGTCGAGACTTCCGGCCCCCATAGCTCGGCGCTCTCAACGCTGTAGCCAACGTCGAGGGAAATTTCATACTTGCTCGCAATGGCACGCTGGCAGTAATAGTCGGCCAGCGCCTTCTCTTCAGAGCGCTTCATACCTTCCGGCACCTCAACGTCTTCGCCATATACGGCTTCGATTAACAGGCGCGCTGATTCCGGCATCCGTATTTCGCCCTGTTCACGCAACACGCGCTGGGTCAGCCAGAGCCGGGAATGCGCCGGATAAACGTAGCTGGTGTTGCGCATGGCGGAGGTCAGCCATTTTTCATCCGGCTGCGCCTGCCAAAGCGGTGCCAGAATATCCAGCCGTGGCGCGGGCCGTTCATCTGCGCCGGTTAATTTAAGCTGTCCATGTTTATCACGAATATGCCGTTGCAAACGTCCGGCGCGCTGAATAAGTAAATCGACCGGCGCGAGGTCGCTAATTAAATAATCCAGATCTATATCGACTGATTGTTCTATCACCTGAGTGGATATAATGACCTTACCGCTTCGATTAACAGAATTTTCTTTTCCGAACCATTTCAGCGTTCTTTCTTCCTTATCATTACGGTCGATAAAGGCAAACCGGCTATGAAATAAAATAATATTCTCTTCCGGGATATTCCCTCTGGAAATTAATTCCCGGTAGCTATTCACCGCATCGTCGACGGAATTGCGTATCCAGCCGATACAGGCCCCCTCGCGCGCCACCGTTTCGATTTTTTCGAGGCACGCGGCTTCATCCTCCATCCAGCCAATACCGACGCGTCTCTGCACCTGCGCACGCGTGGCGACGCGCTGCCCGTCGATGCCCTGTGCGTGAAGATGCGTGACCCACGGGTAGTCGTCAGGCCCCAGGCGCGGTGGTTCACGGGTGACATTAAGCCCTTTATAAAAGGCGGCGATCAGACGATCGCGCTGCGTCTGCGACAGTGTGGCCGAGAGTAAAATCGTGGCGTTACCGCAGCGGGCGCGCGCCTCAACGAGTTTTTCCACCACATGGGACATATACGCATCGTAAGAGTGAATTTCATCGGCGATAAGCACTTTATCGTTCAGGCCCAGCAGGCGCAGATTCTGATGTTTAAACGCCATGACCGCCATCATCGCCTGGTCGAGTGTGCCGACGCCGGTTTCGGCGAGCAGCGCCTTTTTAGGCGACTGCGCAAACCAGGCGGCACAGCCGTCATACGCCACAGCCTCATCGCCGGAGTCGTTCGGCAGTAATTCAGGCGCCCAGATGGAGGCGTTAAAGTTCTCAGATAACCGGCGCGCGCTGTGCGCCAGCACGAGGCTCGGATGACTGCCTTCGCGATACAGTCGCAGCCAGGCGCGTTCCATTCGCGCATACATGGCGTTCGCCGTCGCCATCGTCGGTAACCCGATGTATAACCCACGGGCATGCCCCGCCGCCATCAGGCGATGCGCCAGTACAAGCGCCGCCTCGGTTTTCCCGGCGCCGGTCACATCTTCAAGAATGATAAGATGCGGGCCTGGCGCGTGAATATCTATCTCCAGCGCGTTTTGCTGGAGCGGCGTGGGCTCGGTGATAAAAGGAAAAAGCGTTTCGATGCCGTTAAACGGCGCGACGTCGCTGGCTGGCGGCAACAGACGCAGCGCCCGTTGCGCCTGTGCAACAGCGCGCGCCCAGTAATCCTGAAACGGTATCGCCTGCGCCACCCAGGGGAAGTGCAGGTTAGCAGAGCCCGTCCAGTCCGCCAGCACCGTGAGCGCGGAGACCAGCCAGCTTTTCTCCAGGAATGCCTCCCGCCAGTTGTCGTCTTTCCATAATGGCGGCAGGGCAACCGCCGGGAACAGCGCGTTCACCGTCTCTGCAAACGCCAGGGCGGCAGCGATATCTTCCGGCAGGAAATCGTTATGGCAGTTTTCACAAGAAACAGGCTTGCCGTGGTGGCCAATCACCGCAGGCATCCACCTGTCCAGCACGCGTTTACGTTCACGCGCCGACAATGGGCCTGTCATGCCCTGCGCCACACCATCACCAAGATGGTTTTGCCACAGCCATGTGCCGGTGACGGTATGGTGATGGCGGCTATCGCTGACGTCGCGCTGGCCGTGGTCCAGCGCATCACACCGGTACTTTTGCTGAAACAGACGTGCAAATTTACCGATGTCATGCCAGCAGAGCAGCCAGGCGAAAAAGGTCGCTGCGGTTTCGCGATCGTCTATGCCGAGCGCTGCAAAGAGAAAGGCGGCATTAAAGCGGTTTTCCATAACCATCACATACCCGCAAGCGGCCACGTCCAGCGAATGCCATTGTAGTAAATGGTATTCATCGCCCTGATGATTTTCGCCCTTTCGGGATTTGCCCCAGTATAAATATCCGCTCATAAATCAGCCCGTTGATGCATTTCGCTTATTCTGCGACGCACTCCGGAATCGTACTGTGAGCGCAAACGTATTTCGCTGCGCCTTAATTATATAACTAACTGATAATTAAATAATTAATATTTAAGTGGATGATAAAAAAACATGACACAGTTGCGCCCCTCCCTCATGCTTTCTTATGCTTAACGCCTCACATCAAGGAGCCCCCATGGACAATCAAGACACCTTCCCGCAGCGCGTTTACCAGATTGTCGCCGCCATTCCGGAAGGCTGCGTCACGACGTATGGCGAGGTGGCGCGGCTGGCGGGCTCGCCACGGGCGGCCCGGCAGGTGGGCGGCGTGCTGAAGCGTCTGCCGGAAGGCAGCAAATTGCCGTGGCATCGGGTGGTGAATCGTCGCGGGGAGATTTCGCTGACCGGGCCGGATTTACAGCGCCAGCGTCAGGCGTTGCTCGCGGAGGGCGTTCAGGTCTCGGGGAAAGGAGAAATCAATCTGGCGCGCTACGGGTGGCGCTACTGAAAAGCGCCTCCGAAGAGGCGCTTAAGCGGGCTTAGTACGTCGTCGGGGCCGGAACGGCGGAGGACGGCGTAACCTGCGTCGGCGAGGTTGACGGTACGGTCGTTACCGCGCCGCCGCCAGCCTGTACCGGCACGGCGGTCTGCTGCACCGGCACCAGCGTCAGGTCGATTTTGGTACCGCCCTGGTTCACCGCAGGCTGCACGCGGTCGGTGATAAACACCAGTTTATTGTCAACCGTGATGGCCGCACTCAGCAGAATGCGGGCATTCGGCTGAATGTCAGACGGGTTAAACGGCAGCACGAAGCTGAACGGCGCCTGTTTGCCTTCGGTACGCACGACTTTCTGCGCCAGTACTTTCGACGGCGCATTTGCCTGGGTGGCGTCCGAGAGCGTTACGGTCAGCGCGGCATCCGGCGGCAGGGCCACTTTCTGGCGGATCCATACGGTCCCGGAAACGTTCGGCTGTTTAATGACCGGCTTCGTCGCGACGCCGGAGGTATTCGGGTTCGGGGCTGGAACAGCGATATCGGCACTTTTATCCTGCGCGCAACCAGCCAGAGCAACGGCAACGGCTAAACCACTTAACATGTGCACGAGTTTCATGGCGTTCTCCTTATTTTCATTCCACCAGTAAGCGCCTGGCACTCACCAGCGTGAGCTGTCACAACATGTTTGTCGGGCTAAGTGTGGCACATATCACTAATTTTCGCCTGGAAACGGGGCGCTATTAAGATTATTGAACCCCTCTGACCAGTTCTCTTTCTGCGTTATAATCGGAATATATTATTCGCACAGCTGTGCATTCCCCGGTAGCAGAGGACCCTTTATGAGTCAGGCGCTGAGCAATTTACTCGCGTTATTAAATCTGGAAAAAATCGAAGAAGGGCTTTTTCGCGGCCAAAGCGAAGATCTCGGATTACGGCAGGTGTTCGGCGGACAGGTCGTCGGACAGGCGCTGTATGCCGCCAAAGCGACGGTACCGGAAGATCGTCTCGTCCACTCGTTTCACAGCTATTTCCTGCGCCCCGGCGACAGCCAGAAACCCATCGTCTATGACGTGGAAGTCCTGCGCGACGGCAATAGTTTTAGCGCCCGGCGCGTGGCGGCCATCCAGAACGGAAAGCCGATTTTCTATATGACCGCCTCATTCCAGGCGCCGGAAGGCGGCTTCGAGCATCAGAAAATCATGCCGCCCGCGCCTGCGCCTGACGGGCTGAAATCGGAAACTGAAATCGCCCGCTCGCTGGCGCATCTTCTCCCGCCGCAGGTGAAGGACAAATTCCTGTGCGATAAGCCGCTGGAGATCCGCCCGGTGGAGTTTCACAACCCGCTGAAAGGCCATACGGCGAAACCGGAGCGTCAGGTATGGATGCGCGCCAACGGGCAGATGCCGGATGAGGTGCGCGTGCACCAGTCGCTGCTCGGTTACGCATCGGACTTCAATTTTCTGGTGGTGGCGCTGCAACCGCACGGCGTTGGCTTCCTGGAGCCGGGAATGCAGGTGGCGACGATCGATCACTCGATGTGGTTCCACCGTCCGTTCGATATGAACGAATGGCTGCTTTACAGCGTGGAGAGCACCTCCGCCTCCAGCGCCCGTGGTTTTGTGCGCGGCGAGTTTTATACGCAGGATGGCGTGCTGGTCGCCTCGACCGTGCAGGAAGGCGTGATGAGAAAACGCGGGTAAGCGCACCCGCCTTTTTACATTAACCCCACCTCTCCCCATAAAAAAACCTCCCGCATGCGGGAGGTTTTTGTGCTCTGGAGATAACCCAACTATCAGGCGTTGTAGGCATTCTCGCCGTGGCTGTTGACGTCCAGCCCTTCGCGCTCCTGCTCTTCGGAAACGCGCAGGCCAACTGTCAAATCCGCGGCTTTGTAAGCGATAAACGCCACCACGCCGGACCACACTACGGTAATCGCAATACTCTCAAGCTGCACCAGCACCTGATGGCCCATCGTCACACCCTCGGCGAAACCCACGCCGCCGAGCGACGTGGAGGCGAAGATACCGGTCAGGATGCAGCCCACGATGCCGCAGACGCCATGCACGCCGAACACGTCGCACGGGTCGTCAACGCGCAGCCAGCGTTTCAGCATGGTCACGCCCCACAAGCCTGCCAGACCCGCCGCGATACCCACGATAAGCGAGCCGCCAACGCCGATGTAGCCGCACGCAGGCGTCACGCCCACCAGACCGGCAATGGCGCCGGAGCAGGCGCCCAGCAGCGATGGCTTACCGCGCAGCGCCCATTCGCCAAAGACCCAGGCAAGAATGGCCGCCGCCGTCGCGACAACGGTGTTCACAAACGCCAGGCCCGCGATTTCGTTGGCCGCGCTGGCGGAGCCAGCGTTAAAGCCGAACCAGCCGAAGTAAAGGATCGCGGTGCCGGTAAAGACCATCGGCAGGTTATGCGGTTTAAACGCTTCTTTGCCAAACCCGACGCGTTTGCCGACCAGATACGCGCCCACCAGGCCCGCCACAGCGGCGTTAATGTGTACTACGGTGCCGCCTGCGAAATCCAGCGCGCCGTGAGACGCCAGCAGACCGCCGCCCCAGACCATATGGGCAATCGGCACATAGGAGAAGGTGAGCCACACCGCCACGAAAATCACTACCGCCGAGAAGCGGATGCGTTCCGCCAGCGCGCCGACGATAAGCCCTACGGTGATACAGGCGAAGGAGCCCTGGAACGCGACGTGAATGTACTGATAGAAGCTGCCCATCAGGTCGGTAATTTTGATGCCCTTCAGCAGCAGCCAGTCGACGTTGCCAAAGAAGCTGCCGCCGCTGCCGAACGCCAGCGAGTAGCCATACACCACCCACAGCACGCAAACCAGCGCGAACGCGACGGAAATCTGCGTCAGCATCGAGAGCACGTTTTTCGCGCGAATAAGACCGCCGTAAAAGAGCGCGAGGCCGGGGATCGTCATAAACAGCACCAGCGCGGTGCAGATCATCATAAAGGCGTTATCGGCTTTATCCGCTACTGCGGGCGCCGCCAGGGCAATGCCCGGCAATAAAGCAAGCAGGCCGAAACCCGATTTAAAGGCTGTGTGTTTCATCTTGTGCATTCCTGTAACGGTTGGCCAGAAATCAGAGAGCCGCTTCGTCGGCTTCGCCGGTACGAATACGAATCACGCGTTGCAGTTCGGCGACAAAAATTTTGCCGTCGCCAATTTTACCGGTCCACGCGGCCTTGCTGACCACCTCGATAACCTCATCCAGTTGATCGTCTGCGATCGCCACGTCGATTTTTACTTTAGGCAGGAAGTTCACACTGTATTCGGCGCCGCGGTAAAGCTCGGCATGGCCTTTCTGGCGCCCGAACCCTTTCACCTCGGTGACGGTAAGCCCCTGAATGCCAATGGTGGAGAGTGCTTCACGCACGTCTTCCAGTTTGAACGGTTTGATTACCACGGTAACCAGCTTCATAGATCCCCTCCAGTCAGAAATGGGTAATTCGGCAGCGACGATAAACAGGTAAAGCAAGCGGCGTGCCAGGAATAGAAACGCGGGCGGCGGCAGCACAAACCGCAGGAGGAAGGCGTCGTTAAACGGCGTGTTACGGGGAATAAAAGCAAAAACGCACCATGCCGGTGCATGGTGCGTTACATTTTTGCACCACAAAGGATGCGTGTTAGCAGAACGCGTAATTTTGGTGCGTCAGGCGCTGAGCGGTTCCTCTTTCGCCGCAGCCTGTAACTCTTCGCCGGCAAGCTGGAGCTGATACATCTGCCAGTAGCGTCCGCGCGCCGCAAGCAACGCCTGATGACTGCCCCGCTCCACCGCCTGCCCGCGATGCAGCACCAGAATGGTGTCCGCCTCCACGATAGTCGAGAGACGGTGCGCGATAACCACCAGCGTCGTATGCGGACGGATAGCCGCCAGCGCGTGCTGAATCGCCTGTTCGGTACCGGAATCGATGTTCGCAGTCGCTTCGTCGAGGATCAGGATCTGCGGCGCGTCCACCAGCACGCGCGCCAGCGCCAGCAGCTGCTTCTGCCCGACGGAGAGATTGTTGCCCTGCTCGCCGAGACGAGTATGAATGCCGTCGCTCATCCCGCGCGCCAGTTCGGCGAGTTGTACCGTTTCCAGCACCGCCCATACCCGCGCTTCGTCGATGTCGCGCCCGAGCGTAACGTTCGCGAAGAAAGAATCGGCAAGCACGACAGGATCCTGCTGCACCATCGCCACGCCTTTGCGCAGCACGCCATGGCTGAGCGAGGCAAGCGGACGGCCATCGAGGCGGATTTCGCCCGACGTGAGCGGGTAGTAGCCCATCAGCAGACTCGCCAGCGTGCTTTTGCCGCTGCCGGTATGCCCGACCAGCGCCACAAAGTGACGTGACGGCACCGAGAGCGAAATGTCTTTCAGCACCAGCTGATCGTCGCGATAGGCGAAAGAGACGTTATCCACCTCAATCGCCCCGCTCGCCAGCGGGCGCTCATCATGGCCGTAGTCCTGGCGCGGCCTGTCCATCAGCTCGAATACGCGTTCGCCCGCCACCAGCGCCTGTTGCAAAATCGACTGCTGGGTGGTGAGCTCGATCAACGGCTCGTTAAGACGACCCAGATAGCTGATAAATGCGTAGAGCACGCCCACCTGAATCGTCCCGGCGGCGGTGAAGCCGAACAGCATCAGCAGCCCGCACAGCACCAGCGCTGAAAAGAGGCTCAGCAACGGGCGCAGCAGAAAGCCGTCCAGGCGCAGCGTCTGCATGCGCGCCAGATAGTGTGAATGGCTGGCGGCGTTCATGCGCTCGCCAAAACGGGTCTGCTGGCGAAACTGCTGAATAACATTCATCCCGCTGATGACTTCATTAAAGCCGTCGTTAATATCCGCCAGATAAGTCCGCACCCGGCGCACAATCGGCGTGCTGTAGCGCTGATAAATCGTCATCACGATAAGCACCGCCGGGAAGATGGTGATGGCCACCAGCGCCATGCGCCAGTCGAGGCTGAACATCGCCACCAGCATCGCGCCGATCAGCGCGGCGCTGCGCAGCACCGTCGCCACCACCGTGACATAGAGATCGCGGATCACTTCGGTATCGTTAGTGACGCGCGAAATCAGCTGCCCCACCGGCTGGGTATCGAACGCGCTGAGCGGCTGGCGCAGCGCGGCGTCCATTACATCAGTGCGCAGCTGCTGCACCACGCCTACCGCCGTCTGGTTAAACAGCAGCGCCTGCCAGTAATGCAGCCCGGCGGCGAGGATTTGCAGCAGCACATAGGCGAACGCCAGCCCGGCCACCAGCCCCAGCGGCAGCTGGTTTTTCGCTACCAGATTATCGATGAAATAGCTGATGAGCGCAGGCCCGGTCACTTCCGCCGCCGCCGCGACCCAGAGCATCAGCACCGCGCCGCCGAGCGGTTTACGCCACGGCGAGCCATACGCCAGCAGACGTTTCAGCGTCGACCAGCTCTTTACGGTATTACGCATTCAGCGCCTCCTCGTCGTTCTCTTCCGGCGCGTCGTCCAGCGCCGCTTCGAGCTGCTGATAGCGATACATATCCCGATACCAGCCCGGCTGAAGCGCGAGCGCCTCGTGCCGCCCGCGCTGCGCCACCTGGCCGTGTTGCAGCACCAGAATTTCGCTGGCTTCGGTCAGCGCCGAGAGCCGGTGCGCGCTGATGATTACCGTGCGGTTTTCGCCCCACTGGCGCAGGTTATGCAGTATCTGGTGTTCGGTGCGGCCATCGACCGCGGAAAGCGCGTCGTCCAGCACCAGGATTTCGGCCTCCAGCAGCAGCGCGCGGGCAATGGAGATACGCTGCTTCTGGCCGCCGGAGAGCATGACGCCGCGCTCGCCGACCTGGGTGTCATACCCCTGCGGAAGACGCAGAATATCGTCATGCACGCAGGCGAGTTTCGCCGCCTGTTCTATCTCTTCCTGCGTGGCGTCAGGCTTGCCCAGCGCGATATTGCTGCCGACCGTATCAGAGAATAAGAACGGCGTCTGGTTGACGACCGCAAGCCGCCCTCGCCAGTCATCCAGATGCACGCGCGCGAGCGAGACGTCATGAAACGTTATCTCCCCCTGGTCGAGATCGAAATGGCGCTGAATAAGCGACAGCACGCTGGTTTTCCCGGCGCCTGTCGGGCCGCACAGTCCCAGCATCTGGCCGTGTTTCAGCGTGAATTGCACATTATGCAAAGTGGCGCGGGCGGCATGCGGGTAGCGGAATTCACGGATAGCGACTTTCAGCACGCCGCGCCCGGCGGGCAGCGACGCCTGGCCATCTTCCACCACCGGCGCCTCCGCCAGCAGCGCGCGAATGCGGCTGTATGCCGCGCTGCCGCGCTCGACAATGTTAAACATCCACGCCAGCGCCAGCATCGGCCAAATCATCAGGCCAAGGTACATCATAAAGCTGGTGAGCTGGCCGAGCGTCAGCGTACCGTTCATCACCATCCAGCTGCCGCCGCCGATGGCCAGCAGGTTCGCCATGCCAATCGCGATATAAATCGTCGGGTCGAAACGGGCGTCCACGCGCGCCACGCGCAGGTTTTTCACGCCGGTATCGCGCGCGTCTTCAGAAAATAGCGTCGACTGCCTGTCTTCCAGGCCGAACGCCTTGATCATGCGGATGCTGGTCAGGCTCTCCTGGGTTCTGTCGTTGAGCGACGAGAACGCCGCCTGCGCGGCTTTAAATCGGTTGTGCAATTGATCGCCGTAACGCTTGATGACAATCGCCATCACCGGCATCGGCAACAGCGCCAGTAGCGTGAGCTGCCAGCTAATCTGGGTACACATGATGACCAGCACCGCGCAGCCCATGACCAGCGAATCGACCAGCGTCAGTACGCCCTCGCCCGCGGCGAAGACCACGCGGTCCACGTCGTTGGTGGCGCGCGCCATCAAATCGCCCGTGCGGTGACGCAGATAGAACTCCGGATGCTGGCGGCTGAGCTGACGGTAGAAATCGCGTCTGAGTTCGACGGCCAGTTGATAGGACGCGCCAAAGAGCAGTACGCGCCAGACGTAGCGCAGCAGATAGACAACAATCGCAATCACCACCAGCAGGCCCACCCACAGCAGCACCTGGCGCGTGGTGTAGTGGTGTTGGGTGACGCCATCGACAACGTAGCCCACCACTTTTGGCGGCACCAGTTGCAAAATGGCGATAACAATAAGCAGGGCAACCGCGCCGAGGTAGCGACGCCACTCCCGGCTAAAATACCAGCTTAACTGAGCAAATAATCGCACGCGAAATTCCTGATTGGTCTGATGATAAAGCGCGGATGTCGTGGCGAGCCAGACGGTTCAGCGCTTAAGCGGCAGGGCCGTGGTGTATTTTATCTGCTCCATGGCGAAGCTCGAAGTGACATCTGACAGCCCCGGCACCCGGTTAACCAGACGTTTATAAAAGTCGTCATAGCTTTTCATATCGGCTACCTGTACCCGCATAAGGTAGTCGTATTCGCCCGCCATGCGCCAGAAACCGAGCACTTCCGGCATCTCTTCAACCACCGCGACAAACTGACTGTACCAGTCGCTGCTGTGATGCTGCGTTTTAATCAGCATAAAGGCGGTGAGGCCGAGGCCGAGTTTTTCCGGGTCGAGCAGCGCGACACGCTTAATAATATAGCCGTCATCTTCGAGCCGCCGAAGCCGCTTCCAGCAAGGCGTTGTCGTCAGATTAACGGCATCGGCGAGCGCCTGCAAAGAAAGCGTCGCGTCCTCCTGAAGCAGCGCCAGCAGCCTGCAATCAATTTTATCTAACATTACCGATTCCTGTAGAAAATTTTTCTCCCATACCAGCAACTGACAGGCTAAAAGGCAACTTATTTTCCTGTCAGATGCTTTACGCTGGGCACAAATTGATAAACCGGAACGAATCATGTCCAGCACCTGGGTTCACCACGCCATTAATGAGATCCACGCCGACGCCCGGCGTTCTGCGGATACCCATTTGATCCGCTTTACCCTGCCCGCGTTTCCGGGAATCTGGTTCTATCTGAAAGACGAAAGCACGCACCCTACCGGCAGCCTGAAGCACCGTCTGGCGCGCTCGCTGTTTTTATACGGCCTGAGCAACGGCTGGATCCGCGAAGGCACGCCGGTTATCGAGGCGTCATCCGGGTCCACCGCGGTTTCGGAAGCCTGGTTCGCTCGCATGCTGGGCCTGCCGTTTATCGCCGTGATGCCCGCCTGCACCGCGCGGCGCAAAGTGGAGCAGATTGAATTTTACGGCGGTCGCTGCCATTTCGTGCAGAGCGCCTGCGAAATTTACGAGGCGTCGGAAGTACTCGCCCGCGAGCTGCGCGGCCGCTATATGGATCAGTTTACCTTCGCCGAGCGCGCGACCGACTGGCGCGGCAATAACAATATCGCCGACAGTATTTTCCGCCAGATGAGCAACGAGCCGCACCCGGTGCCCGATTATATTGTGATGAGCGCCGGCACTGGCGGCACGTCCGCCACCATTGGCCGCTACCTGCGCTATCAGGGACACGAGACGCGCCTGATGGTGGTCGACCCTGAAAACTCGGTCTTTTACGATTACTGGCAGCAGCGCGACGGCGGGCTGAAAAGCAGCGTCGGCAGCCGCATCGAGGGGATTGGCCGCCCGCGCGTCGAGCCCTCTTTTATTCCCGATGTGATAGACGAGATGTTACAGGTGCCAGACGCGGCGAGCGTGGCGGCGATGCAGTGGCTGAGCGAGCTGCTGGGCCGCAAAGTGGGCGCCTCCACCGGCACCAATATGTGGGGCGCGCTACAACTGGCGGCGCGAATGCGTGAGGAAGGCCGCAGCGGCGCTATCGTCACGCTGCTGTGCGACAGCGGCGAGCGGTATCTGGAAACCTATCACAACCCGGAATGGGTGGCGGCCACCATTGGCGATATCTCGCCCCGGCGCGCCGCTATCCATGAACTTTTGCGTTAAGCGAAGGACTGGCGGGACACGAGCGGCGCTGATGCGCCGCTTTTTTTAGATAATCTGTTTCTGGAAAACCCGCTCGTTTATATTAGTTTCCCAAATGTAAAAAAAAGCCATCATAAAAATTAACCACTAAGCTGCCGCTCTGCCTTCTCATCCATCAATAAATCAAATGAAACATCATTTATTATTTTCTTAAGAAATAAACCAATCACTTTTAAGAATTTATTAAAATCTATCTTCATCAACTCTGTATAAAATCAGCATTCTTTCTCCCGGTATGCTGGCATAACGCCGCGCGCTTCTCGCGGTTAGTCAGTCTATTACTGGACACATTTCGGGTCATCCCGGCCAGATTGCGCAGGGATAGCTGGCATCCTGTAATCAGACAGATAAGAGATAATATGTTCAATAACAAAAGCATTTATATGGCTGCGATGATGATGTCTTTAAGCGCCTGCACCACCGCGCCTAAAAGCGCACCGGTGAAAAGCACCGCGCCGCAGGCGGCAAGCGTCTCCGCGCAACCTTCGCCGACGCCGGTTGAATCCATGAATCAGCTTGCGCCGGTGAGTAACGATACTAAATCGCGTCTTGAGCGCTGCCTCGCTGAAACTAAACACCTCTCGGATA
Organism: Cronobacter turicensis; assembly: GCF_041222865.1. Classification (NCBI taxonomy): domain Bacteria; kingdom Pseudomonadati; phylum Pseudomonadota; class Gammaproteobacteria; order Enterobacterales; family Enterobacteriaceae; genus Cronobacter; species Cronobacter turicensis. The sequence continues at coordinate 3,255,385 of NZ_CP165997.1, forward strand.
TTAATCGTGAAAAATATCGCGAGCAGATAGACACGCTATATCGCAGCATTAAAGCGACGCAATATTACGCCTCTATCAGTAACGATCTGTCCAATATTATGGTGGATACCATTACGCCGCTGTATCAGTTCCGTGTTAATGACGCCTGCAATACGATTTCGCAGTCTCTGCTGGCCGAACTGAAAAAAGGCGCAGGGCTGGCTAAATGAGAGGTGATGGGATGAAGGGAAGAATAAAAAGCCGCCTCACCGCGCTCGCCGCTTTGCTGGCGCTCGCACTGAGCGGGCAGTCGTCCTGGGCTGCGCAAAATAGCGCTGCCGCTCAGGGTAATGATTTTCTGTCGTCAATTCAGCAGATTGAAGTGAAGCAGATAGACTTCCCGGAACCCACCCGGCGCGCGCAAACGCCGTCGGCGTCGCGCGCGCAAATCAACGATCTTCAGCAAGAGATCGCCCGCCTGAAAAAACAGCTGAAAGCGGCGGAGCAGGAGAAGAAAAGTCTCAGCGCGCCTGGCGACCTCCAGGCGCAAAACGCGCAGTTGCTGAAAGACAACAGCGCGCTTGCGAAAGAGAACGAGCGTCTCACCCGCAGCCAGCAGAGCGCACAGCGCGAACAGGGCGCGACCAGCACACAACAGGCCGCACGCATCGAAGTGCTGGAGCAAAAAGCCGCGGAACTTCAGGCCGCGCTTGCCAGTAAAACCACAGAGCTTGCGCAGCTGAAAAAAGCGAGCGCGGGCCACTCCGCAAGCGAAAGCACACTGCAAAAGCAGATAGCGCGTCTTGAAACGGAAAAGGCTGCCATCGCAGAACGCGATGCGCAGGACAGCGCGCGTTTTAATCGTGATATGCAGGCGCTACGCAATGAGCTGAATAAGCGCGCCGATGAACTGGTGGCGCTAAAAACCACTGGCGATAAACGCGCGCAAAGCGAAAGCGCATTGCAAAAACAGCTTGCGCAGCTGGAGCAGGAGAAAGCGGCGCTTGCGGCGCAGAACGAGAAGAGCGTCGGTGCGCTGAATAGCAAAGCGCAGACGCTTCAGACGGAACTCGATAAACGCACCGCCGAGCTCACCGCGCTTAAAAAGGCAGGCGCAGAGCACACCCAGAGCCAGAGCGCGCTGGAAAAACAGCTCGCGCAGCTGGAGCGCGAAAAAGCGGCGCTTACGGCACAAAACGCACATGACGTCGATGCGCTGAATAGCAAAGCGCAGACGCTTCAGGCGGAACTCGATAAACGCACCACCGAGCTCGCCGCGCTTAAAAAGGCAGGCGCAGAGCACACCCAGAGCCAGAGCGCGCTGGAAAAACAGCTTGCACAGCTGGAGCGCGAAAAAGCGGCGCTTACGGCACAAAACGCACATGACGTCGATGCGCTGAATAGCAAAGCGCAGACGCTTCAGACGGAACTCGATAAACGCACCGCCGAGCTCGCCGCGCTTAAAAAGGCAGGCGCAGAGCACACCCAGAGCCAGAGCGCGCTGCAAAAACAGCTCGCACAGCTGGAGCAGGAGAAAGCGGCGCTTGCGGCGCAGAACGAGAAGAGTGTCGATGCGCTGAATAGCAAAGCGCAGACGCTTCAGGCGGAACTCGATAAACGCACCACCGAGCTCGCCGCGCTCAAAAAGGCAGGCGCAGAGCACACCCAGAGCCAGAGCGCGCTGCAAAAACAGCTCGCACAGCTGGAGCAGGAGAAAGCGGCGCTTGCGGCGCAGAACGAGAAGAGTGTCGATGCGCTGAATAGCAAAGCGCAGACGCTTCAGGCGGAACTCGATAAACGCACCGCCGAGCTCACCGCGCTTAAAAAGGCAGGCGCAGAGCACACCCAGAGCCAGAGCGCGCTGCAAAAACAGCTCGCACAGCTGGAGCAGGAGAAAGCGGCGCTTGCGGCGCAGAACGAGAAGATCGTCGATGCGCTGAATAACAAAGCGCAGACGCTTCAGGCGGAACTCGATAAACGCACCACCGAGCTCGCCGCGCTCAAAAAGGCAGGCGCAGAGCACACCCAGAGCCAGAGCGCGCTGGAAAAACAGCTTGCACAGCTGGAGCAGGAGAAAGCGGCGCTTGCGGCGCAGAACGAGAAGAGTGTCGATGCGCTGAATAAACAGCTCGCGCAGTTGGAGCAGGATAAAGCGTCGCTGGCAGCGCAGAACAGCATGCTGCTTAAAACCAGCACGCTCAGCAAAGAAGAGAAAGAAAAATTACAAAAAGCGCAGGCGGAGCAAACCGCATTGCTGCAAAAAAACCAGGCGGCAGAAGCCGCACTTAAAGCGCAAATAGCCACGCTTACGGAAAAACTTAACGCCTCGACAACACTTGCCGCCAGCACGCAGGAGAAAGCCACGTCCCTTGCAACGAAGCTTGCCAGCGTGAAAGGCAGTCAGAGCGACAAAGAAAAAGCGCTACAGAGCCAGCTGCAGCAGGCGGCGCAGTTAGCCGCAGCGAAAGAAATGCTCAATAAGCAGCTTGCTACGGCGCAGACGGATATCGCCACGCTGAAACAAGCGCTGGCGGACAAAGAGAGCCGTTTGCAGCAGTCGGATAACGCGCTGGCCGCGCTGAAAGAAGAATCACAATCCGTAAAAGCGCTGTCGACGGCTTCCGCTACCAGCCAGCAAAAAGCGCAGGCTGAGCTTGAAGCGCTTAAACGCGCGAATGAAGAGCTTAACGGTAAACTGGCAAGCCTGAACGCCGACACTGCGGCGCAAAAAGCGCAGGCCGAAAAAGAGAAAGCCGACTTACTGGCGCAGACAGAGAAACTGAAAGCCGACGCGGCAGCGCAGGCGCAGACGCTGACCGCCAGTAAAACCGCACCGGAAGTGAGCGCCGCGACGCTTAAAGATAAGGCGAATAAACAGTCCTACGCGAATGGCGTTATGTTTTCAAGGCTGGTGCAAAAAAGCATGGACCAGATGGCGGATCTGGGTATCAAAACCAATCTTCCAATCCTGCTGGCGGGGATCAAAGATGGCCTGGCGCAAAAGGTCGCCATTGAGCCGAAAGCATTGCTGTCATTGCATGAATCGATGCTGAAAGAGCTTTCCAGTCGCGAAGAGAAGAAGTATCAGACGGGTATCGACAATCTTGAGAAAGTCACGGCCCAGAAAAAGCTACTGAAGCGTAATAAATCGCTGTTCTTTGTGCAGACCAAAGCGGGCAAAAAAGCTATTGCGCCGGGTGAGACAATTAACGTCACGTTTAAAGAGCAAACCATTGAAGGCCGCGTGCTGAACAATAACGCGAATGTGCCGGTGACCTATGATGAAAATCTGCCGTATATCTTCCAGCAGGCGCTGGAACTGGGTAAACGGGGCGGCATCATGGAGGTCTACTGCTTCGCAGGCGATCTCTATAACCCGGACACCATGCCGCCGGATCTTTTCAACTACTCGTTAATGAAGCTGACCGTCACAATAAGCGCTGGCAAATAAAAAAAGCCGGGGGTAACCCCGGCTTGCCGGAAGGCCACATCACTCGGGGGAGTATTCTTGATGCGGATGGTCCAGCCAATGTGTCAAATAGTGGGCGACCGCCTGTTTGCTGCAGTGCCCGATAACCGGCAGATGGGGAAGTTCCGCAATAAGCTGCGGCATAGCGTTACCCATAATCAGCCCCTTCCCTGCCAGCGATAACATTTCGCGATCGTTCATCGCATCGCCAAACGCCATACAATCCGCCATCGTGATGCCAAGATGCAGGCTCAGCGCCTGCAACGCCGCGCCTTTGTTGCACCCGGGCGGCAACACTTCCAGACAGTCGAGCGCCGAAAAGCAAATATGCGCCTGCGAACCGAGCGCCTCGCAAAGCTGAACGCGCAGTTCACACAGCGCGTCGTGATCGGCGACAAAGCAGATTTTTGTCACCTGATGGACGGGCAAACGCTTCAGGTCAGTCAGTTGATAGCGAAAGCCGCTCCACGCGTGCGCCTCAAGTAACGCCAGGTCGTCAGTATCCGTCAGCCAGCCGCTGTCGTTAAACACATGCAGACTGGCCGGGGTATTCCAGTGTCCGTGCAGTACGGCTTCCGCTACCTGCGGCGATAAATCTTCAGCAAACAGCCGTTCGCCCGACGGCGCATGAATGCGCGTACCGTTGCCGGTAATGAGGAACGCCTCCAGCGCGATTTTTTGCAGCATCTGCCGCATTTCCAGCAGGTGACGACCCGTCGCGAACGCCAGCGTTATGCCGCGTTGATGCAGACGGCGCAATGCCATCTGTGTGGTTTCGCCAAGCTGATGGTCAGGCATCAGCAGTGTGCCATCCATATCAAAAGCGGCCAGTCGCGCCATCGTTTGTCCCTCTCTTTCGGTTGACTTGCAGTATTGCCTGGCATATACGGAACTAATAGTGAATAGTTACGAAAAATTGTTCCGGGTTTTGATATGCGCCTTCTGAACCGCCTCAATCAGTTTCAGCGGCTGTGGCAGCCCTCGGAGGGCGCGCCGCAGGCCGTGACCATCGCAGAGCTTGCCGCGCGCTGCTTTTGCAGCGAACGTCATGTCCGCACGCTGCTGGGTCAGCTCCAGCAACAGGGCTGGTTGCGCTGGCGCGCGCAGTCGGGCCGCGGCAAACGGGGCGAGCTTACTTTTCTGGTGTCGCCGCATACCGTGCGCGCTGGCATGATGGAAACCGTGTTACGCCAGGGGCAGCCTCATCATGCCCTGGCGCTGGCCCAGCTCGCGTCCGGGCAACTGCGCCAGTTGCTGCACCCGTTTCTGGGCGGCCAGTGGCACAACGATACGCCCACGCTGCGCATTCCTTATTACCGTCCGCTGGAGCCGCTGAGGCCCGGCTTTTCGCCTGGCCGCGCCGAACAGCATCTGGCCCGGCAAATCTTCAGCGGGCTGACGCGCTTTAACCCCCACACCGCGCGTCCCGAAGGCGATATGGCGCACCACTGGAGCGTCTCGCCGGACGGACTGAACTGGCGGTTTTATCTGCGCCCCACCCTGCACTGGCACAATCATGAGCCCATCGACGCCTGGCAACTCCAGCAGCGGCTGCGACAGTTATTGTCGCTTGAGACGCTGCGCCAGCTGTTCGCAAGCGTCAAAGAGATCGCAGTGGAGCACAAACACTGCCTGCGATTTGAACTCACGCGCCCGGATCACTGGCTGGCGTGGCGGCTTGCCAGCCATGGCTGTTATCTGGCCCACCCGGAGGACGCCGCGATCGGCAGCGGGCCGTTCCGGCTCGCCACGTTTTCGCCTGAACTGGTGCGCATTGAAAGCCACGACCGCTGTCATCTCGGGCACCCTTTGCTGAATGCGGTTGAGTACTGGATAACGCCGGATCTCTTCGACAGCGCGCTGGGCACCAGCTGTCGCCACCCGGTGCAGATAGCCATCGGGCAGCAGGAAGAACTGGTGCATCTGCGCCCCGTGAGCAACAGTGTCAGCCTTGGGTTCTGCTATCTCGGTATCCGGCAAAACGGGCGGCTGTCGCGCGCGCAGGCGCGCTGGCTGATGCAACTCATTCATCGCAGCGGCATGATAGATAGTCTGCCGCTCGACGAGCATCTGATCACGCCCAGTCATGAACTGTTGCCCGGCTGGCATCTTCCGCAATGGCCCGACGAGCCTCCCCCGCCGCTGCCGCCGTCGCTGACGCTGGTCTATCACCTGCCGGTCGAATTGCCGGTGATGGCCCGTCAGCTTCAACACGACCTGGCGGCGCGCGGATGCGCCCTGACGCTGCATTTTCATCAGGCGAAAAACTGGGACGGCTGCACGCCACTGGCGCAGGCGGATATCGTCATGGGCGATCGGCTGATTGGCGAAGCGCCGGAATATACGCTGGAGCAGTGGTTACGCTGCGATCCGCTCTGGCGACACCTGTTAACGGGCCCGCAGCGGGCGCATCTGGAAGCCACCCTTGATGCGGTACAAAGCCATCCGGATGACCAGAGCCGTCACGCGGCGCTGCGCCAGGTGTATCAGACGCTGATGCACGACGCCGTTATCACCCCGCTCTTTAACTATCGCTACCAGATAAGCGCGCCGCCGGGCGTGAACGGCATCGAACTTAACGCGCTCGGCTGGTTTGATTTCAGCCGCGCGTGGCTGCCGCCGCCGCAAGAAGCTGGTGGACGCGCCAGTGCGGCGCTACCATAACGGTTTTGCTATTCAATGACAGGGGCTTTATGAAACGTGCCGTTGTGGTCTTCAGCGGAGGCCAGGACTCCACCACCTGCCTGATTCAGGCGTTACATCAATACGATGAAGTGCATTGCGTAACGTTTGACTATGGTCAGCGCCATCGTGCGGAAATTGATGTCGCCAGCGCCCTTGCCGCATCGCTGGGCGCGCGAGCGCATAAAGTGCTGGATGTCACGCTGCTTAATGAACTCGCGGTCAGCAGCCTGACGCGCGACAGCATCCCGGTGCCGGATTACGATCCTAACGCCGAAGGGTTGCCGAGCACCTTCGTGCCTGGCCGCAATATTCTCTTCCTGACGCTGGCCTCGATTTACGCGTATCAGGTGCAGGCGGAAGCGGTGATTACCGGCGTCTGCGAGACCGATTTTTCCGGCTACCCGGATTGCCGCGACGAGTTTGTTAAAGCGCTGAATCACGCCGTCGCGCTCGGAATGGCGCGCGACGTACGCTTTGAAACGCCGCTGATGTGGCTGAATAAAGCCGAAACCTGGGCGCTCGCGGATTACTGGGGCAAGCTTGATGTCATCCGCCAGCAAACCCTGACCTGCTATAACGGCATTCAGGGCGATGGCTGCGGCGAATGCGCCGCCTGCCATCTGCGCGCCAACGGGCTTAGTCAGTATCAGGCCGCTAAGCCTGCCATTATGGCCGCGATGAAGCAGAAAACCGGGCTTAAATAGCCAGCTTTTTCCCGCTGATACGTTCAAATTCGCGGGCGTCGTGGCTGCAAAACAGTCGCACGCCCGCGCTGGCGTCTGCGGCCAGAAGCCGTAAACGTTTCTGGTTCGCCAGTCGCGCGGCTTTGTCTTTTTGCATCATCCACTGATAAAAACGCAGGCCCGGCGTACAGTGCGGATCTGCCGCCATTTCATCGCGATAAAACCAGGCGTCGCCGCCGTGCAGCAACCAGCCCTGCGGCGTATCAATCGCCACGCCCGCATGCCCTTCCGTATGTCCCGGCAGCGGGATCAATAAAATTTCCGGCGGCAGGCCATCAAGCGAGCGCACGGCGCTGAAACCAAACCACGGCTCGCCATGCGCCTGGTATCCATGCCACCCGGAACGGTTGCCCCACTGCCCCGGACGATAGCGCGCAGTGTCAAGCCACGTGTCGCGCCCGTCTGCGGCCGTCATTTCCCGTTGCATTAAATGCACCTGCGCGTGCGGAAAATCGCTGATGCCGCCCGCGTGGTCGAAATCCAGATGCGTCAGCACAATGTGGCGGACATCTTCCGGCTTAAAGCCCAGCGCCTGAATATGATGCAGCGCCGTTAATGATTCACGGTACTGGATATTGTTCAGCGCCCGGAAAAAGAGCGGCAAACGGCGGCCAGGATGGCGCATATCATCGCAACCAAAACCGGTATCCACCAGCACCAGCCCGTGATGTTCAGTTTCTATAAGCAGGCAGTGGCAGATGAGATGCGCGTGCAACCCTTTGCTGAAGCCATCGTACAGCGCGCCGCCCAAAGGACACATACAACCGCAGTTGAGATGGTGTACTCGCATAGCCTCTCCTTTGTTGCGCAGTCTTGAAAATTGAACAATGGCTTTGAAGTATAAACGGTGCTGAAGAATGTGAGGGGAAATGACAAAGCATGGAAAACGTTTTCAGGGTGGTGTGATGAACGTCCCCTGCCGATGCGCGTTTATTCCCATCAGCGCGGATGACTTCAGGCTTCAATAACATCGTGGTCAGCGGGACGGCCACCGCTGTTATGAGGGCCGTTCATTTTATCGGGTCATTAATGAGGCAAGGAAAAACCCAACGTAGACCGCCAGCAGGGATAACACGACATGGACAGTGACTTCAGTCGCCGCGGCCAGATAATGACTGGCCTGCAAATGCGAGAACACCTCCTCTGAGAAGGTAGAAAACGTGGATAACCCCCGCAGAGACCGGTGGTGATCATCAGTTTCAGGGCGCCGTCATCGTGTACGTATTTAACAAAAAATAACGTTGCGAAGCCGATAATTAATCCAGCCAGAACGTTGGCCACTAACGTGCCGGGAGGCAGTAACGGGAATAAACTGTTCAGACGATTTGAGATAGCCCAGCGTATTACACTGCCGATGCCGCCGCCGACTAACACCGCCACGAGTGTTGGAAACATATGCTCTCCTTTAATAAATTCAACTCATGTAAACGCATGTTAAAACTAATCATTTACTGCCAATGCATGAGCGTTTGCTATTTATTAAATAACAGGCACGCCAGGAATACGGTTTATCCCCGCTCGCGCGAGGAACAGGATTAAAGACGATGATACGCCGTGGTGCGCCGCGGTTTATCCCCGCTCTCGCGGGGAACAGGTCTGTGTCCACGATTTGCCAGTCATCCGGATCGGTTTATCCCCGCTCGCGCGGGGAACAGAGCGATAGCTGAGTCGAGTACACACGAAATTTCGGTTTATCCCCGCTCGCGCGGGGAACAGCACAGAGCCGAGCTTATCCGCTGCGTGAAAGCCGGTTTATCCCCGCTCGCGCGGGGAACAGGTTCCCGCGAGTTTTAGGAGCAACGGAAATAAAGGTTTATCCCCGCTCGCGCGGGGAACAGGTGGTCAACCTCCTGCGCCGGTACTGCGCGCCCGGTTTATCCCCGCTCGCGCGGGGAACAGTCGGTGGTTTGCCAGAACGCAGCGCGCCAGGCCGGTTTATCCCCGCTCGCGCGGGGAACAGAAATTCAGCGTGCTGTCTGACGAGCCGACCGACGGTTTATCCCCGCTCGCGCGGGGAACAGGCCGCCCGGCGTCGTGCATCAGGCGCATCTCGCGGTTTATCCCCGCTCGCGCGGGGAACAGACGCGGCGCCGTAAATGACTGGATTATCCCGGCGGTTTATCCCCGCTCGCGCGGGGAACAGGGGGGTTTATATGCCAGCAATTATTGTCAGTACGGTTTATCCCCGCTCGCGCGGGGAACAGTCCGCACTCGGCGCGCTGGCGCATCTTGCCAGCGGTTTATCCCCGCTCGCGCGGGGAACAGTGCTGTTCGTACTGATTCTATTAAAGCGAAACCGGTTTATCCCCGCTCGCGCGGGGAACAGTTTTTCACCGCGCTTTGGTGTATTTCCAAAATCGGTTTATCCCCGCTCGCGCGGGGAACAGCCTGAAATAAACATCATCTTCTTTTATAAATCCGGTTTATCCCCGCTCGCGCGGGGAACAGAGCGCTGCGGCCAGCAGCATCCCGCCGGCAAACGGTTTATCCCCGCTCGCGCGGGGAACAGTTCTTCCCACAGCTCGCCAGCAGCAGCCAGCCCGGTTTATCCCCGCTCGCGCGGGGAACAGTGATGGCGAAGGCTCTACATGACCCTGAGGCGCGGTTTATCCCCGCTCGCGCGGGGAACAGACTGACTGCCTGCTGCCTCTATTGTGTCTCGCCGGTTTATCCCCGCTCGCGCGGGGAACAGAGCGTCAGCAATCAGCAGCTCTCAGACGAGTACGGTTTATCCCCGCTCGCGCGGGGAACAGACGTCACCTGGTGTTATGGTCATATGCTGGTACGGTTTATCCCCGCTCGCGCGGGGAACAGGAATCGGCGGTATGGCACTGCGCGTACCACTCCGGTTTATCCCCGCTCGCGCGGGGAACAGTCAACCTGGGCAATGATGTTCTGCTCTACGGTCGGTTTATCCCCGCTCGCGCGGGGAACAGTTTTTTTCCGCATTCCAGGCACTCAATCAAAACGGTTTATCCCCGCTCGCGCGGGGAACAGTGCATGGCGTTAGGCAGGTCGGAAACCTGAAGCGGTTTATCCCCGCTCGCGCGGGGAACAGCCTTGCCTGATATTGAGATTTTTTCTCCCTGACGGTTTATCCCCGCTCGCGCGGGGAACAGGAAGTGGACGATATTCTGAAAGCGTCACTGTTCGGTTTATCCCCGCTCGCGCGGGGAACAGCTTTCTTTGATAATGTTTATGATGTTCACTAACGGTTTATCCCCGCTCGCGCGGGGAACAGGCGGTTGAAGCGCTGTTCGCACAGCTCACCGGCGGTTTATCCCCGCTCGCGCGGGGAACAGAATACCTTTTGCGCACAAATTGATGTCATTACCGGTTTATCCCCGCTCGCGCGGGGAACAGCAAAGATGCATATGATTTATTCATCATAATCCCGGTTTATCCCCGCTCGCGCGGGGAACAGTCCACGGCGATGGCCGCCGTAACGGGCTCGGCCGGTTTATCCCCGCTCGCGCGGGGAACAGTTCGCGAGCTGCTCCACCTCTTTAAACGGCTGCGGTTTATCCCCGCTCGCGCGGGGAACAGTTATGCGCGACCGTGGCGTTAATACGACGCCGCGGTTTATCCCCGCTCGCGCGGGGAACAGTCGAAGCAACGCCGGGCGTTAGCAAACAGCTCCGGTTTATCCCCGCTCGCGCGGGGAACAGCCGTTGGAGGGGGTAATTTAACGGCAAAACTTCGGTTTATCCCCGCTCGCGCGGGGAACAGCCCCGCGCCCCGCGTGCCTGTATCGTGCCACACGGTTTATCCCCGCTCGCGCGGGGAACAGCTAACGGTAACCCTTTGTACTGCTTATGATTTTTTCGCCATCCACATCCTACCAACATTTTTACAACAACCCATCTTGTTAAAGAACGGCTGCCCTGTTGATTTTGAAGGCGTTTTTCAGCAACGCTTGTGGGCCGTTAACATCTACCGGATTGTTTATCTTCAGCGGCGATAAATCCACGATGGCGTGCACAGTCACCACGATTGCAGAATTTACCCTGTGAGTTTTTCCAGTTTTTCACGCAGTTCGCCTTCGATCGGCAGCGCTTTCTGGGTTTTCAGATCGATACACACAAACGTGATGAGCGCATCGGCGACTACCTCGCCTTCGGGCTCCAGCGTGATGATCTGGCTTAGTATCCCGCTTTTACCGTTAAGCTGTTTTACCTGACTTGTGACGGTCAGCAAATCGCCGAGCACGGCGGGCCGCCGGTAGTTGATATTGATGTTAACGACGATAAACGCGATGTTGTTCGCCATCATCCATTTGAAGCTTTCATCGTTTTCCAGCCCATCCCAACGGGCTTCTTCCAGAAACTCCAGATAACGCGCGTTGTTCACATGCTGATAAACATCTATGTGGTACCCACGCACTTTGATTTGAGTCTGCATAGCGCTTAAACCTTTTCTTTTTTGTAGGGGATACAGCGTCATATAAAAAACAGAGGCCACACCACTGGTATGACCTCTTTAGTCTGGCAAAGTTTTTCAACTCTGCAAGCACGGATGATTAACGATTAGAGACGGATCCGGGAAAGGTTGCGTTCAACAAGCGAATTGCCCATTCCCGGCACCTGTTTTAAATCCTCTATGGACTTAAACGGGCCATACTCTTCGCGATAGCTGACGATAGACTGCGCTTTCTTTTTACCAACGCCGTTCATCGCCTGCGCAAGTTCATCCGCCGTGGCGGTATTAATACTCACGGTTTCTTCGAGGGTTTCAGGCGCCGTTTCCGGCTTCGCCTGCGGCGCAGCGGCTGCCGGTTTTTCTTTTACCTGCTCCGCCTGCGCTTTGCCTGCTGATGGCGCGGCGGTTGCTGTGGTGCAAAAGATGCCGCCCACGAGCGCGACGGCGAGACAAAAAGTGTTGATTCCACGTTTCATGCTGTGATCTCCTTGTTTATTAACAGCACCGCCACCTTAAGCGGAGAGAGAAACGGGCTCAAACGCCAGATTTCAGAAATGGAAAAGGCCGCGAAAGCGGCCTTTGGGGTTTGCAGTGAATTGCAAAAATTGTGCGAGACGTCTCGTTATTGCTGTGGTGCCGTGCCCGCATCGCCAAGTTTGATTTTGGCGTCTTTACGCAGGCCCTTCAGCAGCGCGTCAAAGGCGATTTCCGCATTATTCTGGATAAGGCGTTGGCCCATGGCTTTCTTCTGCGCGTCCGGCATGGTGCCGCTGCGTACGTCATCCAGCGCCAGCAGCACGACGTTGCCCTGCATGTCGTTGCCAATGCCATAACTCGGCTTATCTTTCGCCGGCAGTGGCAGTGCGAACACGGGCTGCGTCAGCGTATCCTGAGTAGTGCGCTCAAAGGTTTTCGCCGGGCTGAAGGCAATACCTGCCGCTTTCAGCGCCTCGTCCCCTTTGCCCGCTTTCAGCGCGCTCAGCAGTTTTTGGGCTTCTTCATTCGCAGCCTTGAGCGCCTTCTGGTGTTTCACCAGCGCGGTGACCTGCTCTTTGACGTCGGCAAGCGGTTTTTCCGCCTGCGGTTTATGATCGGTAATGCGCAGCACGAAGGCGCGATCGCCATCAACGGTGATGATGTCAGAGTTGCTGCCCGGCGTACCGTTCGCGCCCAGCAGGTTGCCGCCAAACACCGCGTCGGTAACCGGTTTAAAGTTGAGCTCTACCGGCACCGCATCGCGGCTGAACCAGTCGGTATCCACCGCTTTCACGCCAGCGGCTTTTTCCGCGCTGACCAGCGATTCATTGTCGTTGTTCGCCGCATCGCTCACTTTACGCTGCAGTGCGAAGAACGCGTCCAGCGCTTTCTCCTGCTTCACTTTCGCGCTGATGTCGTCATGCACTTCAGAGAGCGGCTTCACTTTGGCTGGCGTGGTGTCGTCAAGACGCACAATCAGGAAGCCAACAGAGGATTTGATCACGTCAGAAAGCTGGCCTTTGTCTTTCAGACCGGCATTTTTGAACTCATCCGGCGTGGTGCCTGGCTCCAGCCACCCCATGTCGCCGCCGTTGCGGGCGGTAATGACATCCACCGATTTCTCTTTCGCAAGCGTTGCGAAATCCGCGCCCTGCTTGAGCTGTGCGAGAATGGCTTTCGCCTCGGCTTCAGTTTTGGTCTGGATCAGGCTGTAGCGGTTGCGCTCTGGCTGGCCGAATTCATCCTGATGTTTGTCATAGTACGCCTGGATTTCGTCTTCGCTGGCGTTCTCTGCAAGCGCGGCGGCGTCAAGCTTGATGTAGCTTACGCGGAACTGTTCAGGCGACTGGAAGTTGTTGGCGTGCTGCTGGTAGTAGTCTTTGATTTCCTGCTCGGAAACCTGCTGCTTCTCGGCCAGCGCATCGACGACAATGGTCGCGGTGCGTGCCTGACGCTGCTGGGCGAACAAGGCGGCGAACTGATCGCTTTCGCCAGGCAGAATGAAATCGCTGCCCATAACGGCGCTGACCAGTTGATCGGTGGTGAGCTGGTTCCGCAGCGCCTGCGCGTATTGATCGGCGCTCATGCCCATACTGGTGATAATGGCGTTGTAGCGCGCATTATCAAATTTTCCGTCGCTCTGGAAGGCCGGGTTTTTGAAGATGGACTGACGCACCTGCTCGTCGCTGATCTCCAGATGAAGCGAGCGCGCATACTGGTCGATCAGGGCTTCGTCAATCAGCCCCTGCAACGCACGCTGGCGCAGCTCGGCCATATATTGTTCATTGGAAGCGAGCTCAGAGAAGCGGTCGCCCATTCTTCTCTCGAGGTTGTTGCGCTCGATGTTGACCGCATTTTCAAGCTGGGCCCGGCTGATCTCCTGGTCGTTAACTTTTGCGGCATAGTTGCTGTTACCGCCAATCAGGTAGTTACTCACGCCAGTCAGTATGAATGACAGGATAATCAAACCCAGAATGATCTTGAGCACGACGTGATTCGCCGCCGCGCGTAAATTGTCCATCATGGTGTAACAACACTCCGCTGTAGAATGACAGGTAGAACTCGCACAGAAACGTGGCGGCATCCGCTGGGCCGCTGCGCGCAAAGGCGTATTGTGACAAGAAACCGGGGCGGTTGTCAGCCCATATCGGCAGATTACTCATCCAGAAAGAAAAAAGGCACATCTGACGATGCGCCTTGTTTTTTATCCCCTGGCTGCGATAACGCCAGCCACAGGATCAGTTAACCGCGTCTTTCAGGGCTTTACCAGCACGGAAACCCGGAACTTTCGCAGCCGCGATGGTGATTTCCTTGCCCGTCTGTGGGTTGCGGCCGGTGCGGGCAGCACGTTCACGAACAGCAAAAGTACCAAAGCCAACCAGCGCTACTTCATCCCCGGATTGCAGAGATTCAGTCACGGAATCAATCAAAGCATCTAACGCACGTCCAGCCGCTGCTTTAGAAATATCGGCACCTGCGGCAATTTTGTCTATCAGTTGAGATTTATTCACTCTTCTCTTCCTCTCTTTATATTTTATATCGCACCGGAATCCTTCGCGACGCGACCGCGCAGCAGTTATAACAGTCCTCACATGCCCTTACAACAGGAGTTGTTGATGGCACCCCGGACCGGCAATCTAAATTAGCTATACAAAAAAAGGCTGGCAAGTGCGAAAGCACTCACCAGCCCTGTTTTTCTCAGTGCGCTTGCGTCAGGTCACTATTTCGCAGTGGCGACCTGCATGCCGTACGGCGCGTTTTGCAGCGCCAGCGTCAGCACTTCTTCGATGCGCTTGACCGGGTGGATGTCCAGATCGGCAATCACGTTCTCCGGGATTTCTTCCAGATCGCGCTTGTTCTCATCCGGGATCAGCACGGTTTTGATGCCGCCACGGTGGGCTGCCAGCAGTTTCTCTTTCAGACCGCCAATCGGCAGTACCTGACCACGCAGCGTAATTTCACCGGTCATCGCCACATCGGCGCGAACCGGGTTGCCGGTCAGGCAGGAGACCAGCGCAGTGCACATCGCGATACCGGCGCTCGGGCCATCTTTCGGCGTGGCGCCTTCCGGCACGTGAACGTGAATATCACGTTTTTCGTAGAAGTCGCTGTTGATGCCAAGCTTCTCAGCACGGGCGCGCACCACGGTTAACGCCGCCTGGATGGACTCCTGCATCACTTCGCCAAGAGAACCGGTGTAGGTCAGTTTGCCTTTGCCCGGTACGCACGCGGTTTCGATGGTCAGCAGATCGCCGCCCACTTCCGTCCACGCCAGCCCCGTCACCTGCCCTACGCGGTTTTCGCTGTCGGCGCGGCCATAGTCGAAGCGCTGCACGCCCAGGAAATCCTTCAGGTTTTCACCGGTGATTTCGATGCGTTTGAGCGATTTATCCAGCAGCAGCTGTTTCACCGCTTTACGGCACAGTTTAGAGATTTCACGTTCAAGGCTACGCACGCCCGCTTCGCGAGTGTAGTAGCGGATGATGCCGATGATGGCGCTGTCATCCACGTCAATCTCATTCTCTTTCAGCGCGTTACGCTCAATCTGCTTCGGCAGCAGGTGGCGCTTCGCGATGTTGAGTTTTTCATCTTCGGTGTAACCGGACAGACGGATCACTTCCATACGATCCAGCAGCGGCGCCGGAATGTTCATGGAGTTGGACGTCGCGACAAACATAACGTCGCTTAAGTCGTAATCCACTTCCAGATAGTGATCGTTAAAGGCCACGTTCTGTTCCGGATCGAGCACTTCCAGCAGTGCGGAAGCCGGATCGCCACGCATGTCCGAGGACATTTTGTCGATCTCATCGAGCAGGAACAGCGGGTTTTTTACGCCCACTTTAGCCATTTTCTGAATCAGTTTACCCGGCATGGAGCCGATGTAAGTACGACGGTGACCGCGGATTTCCGCTTCGTCACGCACGCCGCCCAGCGCCATACGGACATACTTACGACCGGTGGCTTTGGCGATGGACTGACCGAGCGAGGTTTTACCTACCCCCGGCGGCCCAACCAGGCAGAGGATCGGCCCTTTGATTTTATTAACACGGCTCTGGACCGCGAGGTATTCCAGGATGCGGTCTTTGACGCGCTCAAGGCCGTAGTGGTCGGTATCCAGGATTTCCTGGGCCTGACGCAGGTCTTTTTTGACTTTGCTGCGCGCGTTCCACGGCACCTGCACCATCCAGTCGATATAGCCGCGCACCACGGTCGCTTCGGCGGACATCGGCGACATCATTTTCAGCTTCTGAAGCTCGGCTTCGGCTTTCTCTTTCGCCTCTTTCGGCATTTTGGCCGCGTCGATTTTACGCTTCAGCGCTTCGTTTTCGTCCGGCGCGTCGTCCATTTCGCCGAGCTCTTTCTGAATGGCTTTCATTTGCTCGTTCAGATAGTACTCGCGCTGGCTTTTTTCCATCTGTTTTTTAACGCGATTACGAATGCGTTTTTCAACCTGCAACAGGTCAATTTCCGATTCCATCATCGCCATCAGGTATTCCAGACGCTCGTTGATGTCGGACATCTCCAGCACCGACTGCTTGTCGCTGAGCTTCAGCGGCATGTGCGCGGCGATGGTATCCGCGAGACGCGCCGGATCGTCGATGCTGTTAAGCGACGTCAGCACTTCTGGCGGGATTTTTTTGTTCAGCTTGATGTAGCCTTCGAACTGGCTAATCGCGGTGCGCACCAGCACTTCCTGCTCGCGCTCGTCGATAGCCGGGGATTCGAGGTATTCCGCTTTCGCCGCGAAATGGTCGCCGTTGTCGGAAAGCGTGGTGATACGCGCGCGCTGCAAACCTTCGACCAGCACTTTGACGGTGCCGTCCGGCAGTTTCAGCATCTGCAAAATAGACGCCACGGTACCGACGGTAAACAGATCGTTCACGCCCGGCTCATCCGTTGAGGCTTCTTTCTGCGCCACCAGCATGACTTTTTTGTCATTATCCATGGCGGCTTCAAGACAACGAATAGACTTTTCCCGTCCCACAAACAAAGGGATAACCATGTGCGGATAAACCACCACATCGCGCAATGGCAATACGGGGATTTCAATGCGTTCAGAACGCTCAGGATTCATAGAGCTCTCTCTTAGTTTAGTTTCCGCCTGGTGATGGGGCGCATGTGAACGCACTTCACGGCATCACCAATTAAGTAATTCAGTATATGGGGATGTTTCCCGGACATTCAACGGCACGGAAGCAGGAAAAATAAATGGGGGAATATTTCCCCCATTTAATGTTAACTGATTGTCGGAACTGGCGAATTATTCGCCGGATGCCTGCTGGGCTTCCGGCTTGCCATAAATCAGCAGCGGTTCGCTCTGGCCGGCAATCACCGACTCGTCGATGACCACTTTTTCCACTTCGTCCATGGACGGCAGATCGTACATGGTCTCAAGCAGCGCCGCTTCTACGATAGAGCGCAGGCCACGCGCACCGGTTTTACGGGACATCGCTTTCTTCGCGATGGCTTCCAGCGCTTCGTCGCGGAACTCAAGTTCCACGCCTTCAAGATTGAACAGCGCCTGATACTGTTTGGTCAGGGCGTTTTTCGGCTCTTTCAGGATCTGAATCAGCGCGTCTTCACTCAGCTCGTTCAGCGTAGCCACCACCGGCAGACGACCGATGAATTCCGGGATCAGACCAAACTTGATCAGATCTTCCGGCTCTACCTGAGACAGCAGCTCGCCTTCGGTCGCTTTCTGCGATTTACCTTTGACCGTCGCGCCAAAACCAATGCCGGAGCCGGTTTCAACGCGGTTAGCGATAACTTTATCGAGGCCTGCGAATGCGCCGCCGCAGATAAAGAGGATCTTGGAGGTATCAACCTGCAAGAACTCCTGCTGCGGATGCTTGCGACCGCCCTGCGGCGGTACGGCAGCCACGGTGCCTTCGATAAGCTTCAGCAGCGCCTGCTGAACGCCTTCGCCGGACACGTCGCGCGTGATGGACGGGTTATCGGATTTACGGGAGATTTTATCGATCTCATCAATATATACGATGCCGCGCTGCGCTTTCTGTACGTCGTAGTCGCACTTCTGGAGCAGTTTCTGGATGATGTTTTCCACATCCTCGCCCACGTAACCGGCTTCGGTCAGCGTCGTGGCGTCGGCCATGGTAAACGGCACATCCAGCAGGCGCGCCAGGGTTTCGGCGAGCAGCGTTTTACCGCTACCGGTCGGGCCAATCAGCAGAATGTTACTTTTGCCAAGCTCCACGCCGTTGGAGGTGTCGCCGTTACGCAGACGCTTGTAGTGGTTGTAGACCGCTACCGCCAGCACCTTTTTCGCCTTTTCCTGACCGATGACGTAGTCGTCAAGATGGCTACGAATTTCATGTGGCGTCGGCAGAGCGCTGCGTTCACGGTGCGGAGCCACTTCTTTAATCTCTTCGCGAATAATGTCGTTACACAGATCGACACACTCGTCGCAGATATACACGGACGGCCCGGCAATCAGCTTGCGCACTTCATGCTGGCTTTTGCCGCAAAAAGAGCAGTACAACAGTTTGCCTGAGCTGTCTTTGCGCTTATCTGTCATGAGTCAAAACCTCTTTTCTGTTCTTAGTGCCGCACGCGACAACGCCATGCCAATACCAGCGCCTGCCGCCAGGATACCGAGGGCCACCTCTTAATGAGTATAGCGGCCCTCCCGTGGCGGGCGTCAGTTACGATGGGTCATGATGGAGTCAACCAGACCATACTCTACTGCTTCACCTGCAGAGAGGAAACGGTCGCGCTCAGTGTCTCTCTCGATTTGTTCAAGAGGCTGGCCCGTATGTTGCGCCATCAGTTCGTTCATGCGTGCTTTCACTTTCAGGATTTCACGGGCGTGGATTTCGATATCCGTCGCCTGCCCCTGGTAGCCGCCCAGCGGCTGGTGGATCATTACGCGCGAGTTGGGCAGGCAGAAACGTTTCCCTTTCGTGCCCGCTGTCAGCAGGAAGGCGCCCATTGACGCGGCCTGGCCCATACAAATGGTGCTGACGTCCGGCTGAATAAACTGCATGGTGTCGTAGATAGACATCCCGGCGGTGATTACCCCACCCGGCGAGTTAATGTAAAGATAGATGTCTTTCTCTGGGTTTTCCGCTTCCAGAAACAGCATCTGCGCAACAATCAGGTTAGCCATCTGGTCTTCGACCTGGCCGGTCAGAAAAATGATACGTTCCTTGAGCAGACGGGAGAAAATATCGTAAGAACGCTCGCCGCGCGAGGTCTGTTCAACAACCATCGGCACCAGAGCCATATGGGGTGCAAATTGATCACGTTCGTCACTGTATGACATATCCGTCTCCTGGATAAATATTCTGAGTAACCTGCTGCACTGATTCTACTTGAGACCGTACAGGATGACTATGCTCCTGCCGGTAAACACCTTACGGACGGATTATCAGCCAGTCGTACACTTTTTACTGTTTCATTAATGGGGATAATGATGCCCTGTTTCAAGCATAACAATCTTTTGCTGTTACGCTAACACCGAAACACCCCTTACCCGCCATTTTTGGGTAGGAAAAGTGACAAAAAAGCCCGTCACCCTGCGGTGACGGGCCCCATGTGCCTCGTCGTGAAACGATGAAAGGGCTTACGCCTGCTGGTTCATCAGTTCGTTGAAAGAGGTCGGTTTTTCGGTCACTTTCGCTTTCGCCAGTACCGCTTCAACCGCCTGCTCTTCCAGCGCCACGTTGCGCATGTTGTCCATCAGCTCATTGTTCTTGCTGTAGAACTCGATAACTTCTGACGGATCTTCGTAAGCAGAAGCCATCTCTTCGATCAGCGCTTTCACGCGATCTTCGTCAGCTTTCAGCTCATGGGTACGAATGACTTCGCCCAGCAGCAGACCGACAACGACGCGACGTTTAGCCTGTTCTTCGAACAGTTCGCGCGGCAGTTCCAGAGCCTGTTTCTCGTTACCGCCGAAACGCTGTGCGGCCTGACGGCGCAGCACGTCGATTTCGCCGTCGATCAGCGCAGCCGGAACGTCGATGTTATTCGCGTTCACCAGACCTTCGATAGCCTGAGACTTGATGCGGTTACGCACGGCGCCTTTCAGCTCGCGGTCCATGTTTTTACGCACTTCAGCGCGCAGACCGGCAACAGAACCATCTTCAACGCCGAAACGTTTGATGAATTCTTCGGTCAGTTCCGGCAGTTCGCGCTCTTCAACTTTCTTCAGGTTGATGACGAACTTCGCGGCTTTACCTTTCAGGTTTTCCGCGTGGTACTCTTCCGGGAAGGTCACGTCGATGGTGAACTCTTCGCCCGCTTTGTGGCCTTTAACGCCTTCTTCAAAGCCCGGGATCATGCGGCCCTGGCCCATCGCCAGGACGAAGTCGGTCGCTTTGCCGCCTTCGAACTCTTCGCCGTCTACAGAGCCGGTGAAGTCGATGGTAACGCGGTCTTCCGCATCAGCGGCGCCGTCTTTGTCTTTCCAGGTAGCCTGCTGCTTGCGCAGGGTGTCCAGCATGGTGTCTACGTCAGCGTCGGTTACTTCAACAACCGGTTTTTCCACTTCGATAGATTCCAGACCCTGCAGCTCAACTTCCGGGTACACTTCGAACTCTACGGCGTAGGTGAAGTCTTCGCCCAGTTTGTATTCGCCCGGAACATAGTTCGGTGCGCCAGCCGGATTGATTTTTTCTTTGATGATAGCGTCAACGAAGTGACGGCTCATCAGATCGCCCAGCACATCCTGACGCACGGACGCGCCATAACGCTGAGCAACAACATTCATCGGTACTTTGCCTTTGCGAAAGCCGTCGATACGCACTTTCTTTGCCACGTTGACCAGCTCGCTTTTTACAGCGTTCTCGATGCTGTCAGCAGCGATAGTAATCGTTACACGGCGCCCAAGGCCCTGAGTGGTTTCAACTGAAACTTGCATCTTGTTACCTCAAAAAATCACAGTGCTCGGTCAACTCTGGAAGCCCTATGGTATTCGCTTCGCAGAACCGGGACGTCTTCTTTAGCAGAAACACTATCCCTGTCGCCAGAATCGTCCCGAAGACATTCCGAAAAATAAGACGCAGCATTATAGCGGCATCCCCTTGGGGAGTCGAGAAAAGCCAGCCGAGGCATTGCGGCACTTTTCACACTTCCCGGCAAAATTACGACTGAAAAATGCACATAGCGCGCAAAATTCAGGCAAAACAAAAACGGCCACGCAGGCCGTTTCGTTTTATTACCGCTGGCGCAACATACTGGAAAAGCTCCCGACGTTGCAACTGTGATTGATCAGGCCAGCGTGCCGGCTCCCCGACAGGCAGGAGAAGGCAGGACCGTATCCTGAAGCCCTTCCCACTCTTTGAGGGTATAGGTGTGCAGCGCCAGCGCATGGACCGTCGAGGCCAGTTCTTCGCTAAGAATGCTGTAGATGAGGCGATGCCGATTTAAAAAACGCTCGCCGACAAATCGATCGCTGACCAGCACGACTTTGAAATGGCTTTCAGAGCCCGCGGGCACGTTATGACGATAGCTTTCATCCACTACATCCAGAAAGACAGGCTCAAGGGCTGCCTTCAGTTTTTCTTCGATCTGCTCGCGTATCATCATAAGACTCTCCTCGACAACGCTGCGATGGCAGCCATCACTTTAAAGGTTAGCCGCTTTTACCGTTTCCATTGTCAAAAAACAACACAATTTTAACTTTTGCAGCCGCCTCGCTTTATGGCAGGCTTTGCGCCCGATAGCGCGGTTTTACGGTAATCGGTAACAGCGCTAAGCCAGACGGCGGTCATAAAAAAGACATTGCGTTATTTTCAGTCGCCTGGCCTCTTCCCCTCACGCATGGCGATGCTATGATGGCGGGAATTTTCCTCTTTATTGCCCATGGACCGTTGAGAGCCTGAACATGTTAAAAAAAGTACTCTTCCCGCTCGTCGCCCTCTTTATGCTGGCCGGTTGCGCGACGCCGCCGACAACCATTGAAGTCTCCCCGAAAATCACCCTGCCGCAGCAGGATCCGAGCCTGATGGGTGTAACCGTCAGCATCAACGGCGCCGATCAGCGTCAGGATCAGGCGCTGGCGAAAGTCACCCGCGACAACCAGCTGGTCACGCTAACCGCATCCCGCGATCTGCGTTTCCTGCTCCAGGAAGTGCTGGAAAAACAGATGACCTCCCGCGGTTATATGATTGGCCCAAGCGGCGCGGTGGATCTGCAGATTATCGTCAACCAGCTCTATGCTGACGTGTCGCAGGGCAACGTGCGTTACAACATCGCCACCAAAGCGGATATCTCTATCATCGCTACCGCGAAAACCGGCAATAAGATGACCAAAAACTACCGCGCCAGCTATTCTGTTGAAGGCGCTTTCCAGGCGAGCAATAAAAATATCGCCAACGCCGTTAACTCCGTGCTGAGCGACACCATCGCCGATATGGCGCAGGACACCAGCATCCACGAGTTCATCAAACAGAACGCGCGTTAATCATCTTTGTTTTTCCTGGCCCGGTTCGCCGGGCCGCTTTTTTTACGGCCGCCCATGCACAGTCATTATTTACGTCTTTTCCAGCAGCCGAAAACCGCCATTTTACTGATCCTCGGCTTCGCTTCCGGTCTCCCGCTGGCGCTCACGTCCGGCACGCTCCAGGCCTGGATGACGGTCGAGAATATCGACCTGAAAACTATTGGTTTCTTTTCTTTAGTCGGTCAGGCTTACGTCTTTAAATTTCTCTGGTCTCCGGTAATGGACCGCTACACGCCGCCGTTGCTCGGCAGGCGTCGCGGCTGGCTGTTTATTACGCAGGTATTATTGCTGATCGCCATTGCCGCCATGGGCTTTCTGGAACCCTCAACGCATCTGCGCTGGATGGCCGCGCTGGCGGTGCTGATTGCGTTCTGCTCGGCGTCTCAGGATATCGTGTTCGATGCCTGGAAAACGGATGTGCTGCCCGCAGACGAACGCGGAACAGGCGCCGCGATAAGCGTCCTGGGCTACCGGCTGGCGATGCTGGTTTCAGGCGGTCTCGCGCTGTGGATGGCTGACCGCTGGCTCGGCTGGCAGGCCACCTACTGGCTGATGGCCGCGCTGCTTATTCCCTGCATTATCGCCACCTGGCTTGCGCCTGAACCCGACGAGGCCATTCCCGCGCCGCGCACGCTGGAGCAGGCGGTGGTCGCGCCGCTGCGCGATTTCTTCGGACGCAACAACGCCTGGCTTATCCTCCTGCTGATTGTGCTTTATAAGCTTGGCGATGCGTTCGCCATGAGCCTGACCACCACCTTTTTAATTCGCGGCGTCGGCTTTGACGCAGGCCAGGTGGGGATGGTGAATAAAACGCTGGGGCTGCTCGCCACGATTTTCGGCGCGCTGTACGGCGGCGTGCTGATGCAGCGCCTCTCGCTGTTCCGCGCGCTGATGCTTTTCGGCATTCTGCAGGCGGTCTCGAACGCCGGTTACTGGCTGCTGTCGGTAACCGATAAAGATCTGCTGAGCATGGCCGCGGCGGTCTTCTTTGAAAACCTGTGCGGCGGCATGGGCACCGCCGCGTTTGTGGCGCTGCTGATGACGCTCTGTAATAAGTCGTTCTCCGCCACACAGTTCGCTCTGCTTTCCGCGCTCTCAGCCGTGGGCCGTGTTTATGTCGGTCCGGTCGCGGGCTGGTTTGTGGAAGCTTACGGCTGGCCGACGTTTTATCTCTTTTCGGTCGTCGCGGCCGTGCCAGGCATTCTGCTGTTGCAGCTGTGCCGGGGAACGCTGGAATATACGCGCGACACCGGCGAGTTTCTGCGCCGCCAGACATACC
The DNA here is from genome assembly GCF_041222865.1 of Cronobacter turicensis. Taxonomy (NCBI): domain Bacteria; kingdom Pseudomonadati; phylum Pseudomonadota; class Gammaproteobacteria; order Enterobacterales; family Enterobacteriaceae; genus Cronobacter; species Cronobacter turicensis. Next base: position 3,278,901 of record NZ_CP165997.1, read on the forward strand.
CGGCGGGTTATCGCTTCGCGCTGCGCCTGCTGCTGCTCGGCTGCGCGGTACTTGGCGTCTGGCTGCTGGTTATCATCAGCAACGCGCTCGGCCTGAGCGCGTTGACCTTCGGCGTCACCCTGCTTGAAGCAGGCATGCTACTGGCGCTTGCCGGTATCGCGCTGGGTTGTCTGCTCGATTACCTGGCGCTGCGCCGCAGTACGGCGCGTTCAGAGCCCAAGGCGTAGTAACACGATCATATTGCTTATCATCGCGCTGTACACTTTAGTGCCGAACGGAATCAAAAACAGGTTAATGATCCACGGAAGCTGACTGATAAGCTTGACAGGAAACCCCACCGGCCCGGAGATAATATCAATGGGCCAGCGCCACCAGGACCGCGTATGCGGTCTTAAACACACCACCAGCACCGCCACGATAATGACCGCCACATACACCAGTGGCGAGATGTCATGGTTTTTCTGGTAAAACCCGACGGTATATCGCGCAAACTCTCCCACCGGAAGGGCAAGTAACGCGACGGATAACAACACGTAGCCCACACGAATGCCGATCCGCTGACGGCTGCTTTCTGGATAGCGGTTCCAGAGATGAGGTATGCCGAACAGGTAAACGACCACTATCGCGCCGACAATCCCGACATCCACCGCCGTCACCTGCGGGTCGAGAGCCAGGAACCCCAGCACGCCGCCCCAGAAGATAACAGAAATGAAGGTATGGAGTGACAGCGCCCAGCCAGGCGTAGATAAAAGCGCAATAATGACCGGATTAAGCCGCTGCCATAACCCTGGTTGCTCGCTGCACATTGTGTGTACACGCTGGCGAGCCTCATCAAGAAATCCGGGCCACAGACGCCCCCACCAGGGTAGCGGCGCCTGCGGCTCGCTTATCAGCGTCCAGCGGGCTTTCGACAGCCAGCTCGCCTGATGCTGCCCGCGCTCCACGACCATCCGGTAATCTTCTTCCGTCGTGGCGATACGCGCCTCAAGCGCCCAGATCAGCACGTCAGGTAGCGCCGTGCTGCGGTAGTGATCAAGCTCCCAGCCCATGATTCTGCCCACATGCTCCAGCATGCCGCGCGTCAGCCACTGCTCTTCAGAGAGCGCATCGGCAAGCCTCTCGCTGAAATACCGACGTGCCGCCAGCGCATCCGGCAGTCCGGCAGCCAGAAACGCCTCTAACTGCTGACAGCCCGACATCTCGTCAGCCACAATTGTGGTTGCGAGCGCCTGCGCTTGTTCATTAAGCGTCTGCGGCTCCCAGTCTGCGAGGGCCACGGTTTCCGCCTGCGGCAGCGGCGCTTCCTGCGGCGTTAATGGCGGTTGCGGCGTAAAGCGGTACGTGATGACGTTTTCATCATCCGCCTCTTCACCCTCTTCTTCGTCGTCATAATCCTGATAGCGCTGCGCCGCCTCATAGGCTTCCCGCAACTGCTGATACTTTTGCGGATCCTGATCCGGGCGATGCTGTTTGACGATTTTCGCCCACGCGCGGCGCAGTGCGGCTTTATCTTTGGTCGGCTCAAGGCCGAGTACCGTCCAGGCGTCCATTAGCGCAATCCGTCGTCAAACTGCGCGAGGATCTGCTCCAGCGCCTGGCGTGCGAGCGCGATCTCGCGCAGATCCTGACTCTCCAGCGCCTGCTCGAACTGCGCGCTGTAGTGATCGATAAGATGGCGCCTTTCACCGAGCGTTTGCTCATAACGCAGGCTCGCCTGCGCCAGCAGTTGCCGGTTCTCCGTGCGATCGCGCGGATGAATTTTCAGGGCGTCGAGTTGCGCCAGCCGCTGCTTAATCTCTTCCGGGCTAAGGCTGCCGGGCGCGCGCTCAATCACCAGCGACGCCGCGCTCTCCTGGCCGTCCACTTTACACTCCACTTCCAGAATGCCGTCGAGGGTATAGGTGAAGCGCACATCCACCGTCACCTCGCCCGCCGGGCGCGCGGGAACATCAAGCGTAAATTTATCGAGCAGAATATTTTCCGCGACCCGGCGCGCTTCACCCTGAAACACGGCGATCTCAAGCTGGCGCTGGTTATCGTAAACGGTAGAAATAGAACGGAACATGCTGACCGGCACAAAGCTGTTGCGCTCAATGATGGGCAGGAAATAGCCGCTGTCATAGCGCTCGCCGTTGCGACGCGCCGTTTCGATGCCAAGCGAATACGGCATGACGTCGGTCAGCACGATGTCGTCCAGCGCGGCGTCAAGGCTGGCGAGCCCCGCCTGGATGCCCGCGCCGAGCGCGACGACTTCATCGGGGTTGAGTTCAGCGCGCGGGAAGCGGCCAAACATACGCGCGGCCAGCTGACGCACTACCGGCATACGCGTGGCGCCGCCCACCAGAATCACATCATCCAGATCGCTGATATCAAAGCGGGCGTCGCGCAGCGCCTGGATGACCGGCTGTTTGAGGCGCGCCAGCAGCGGCTGGCAGATCTCCGTTAAAGTGTCGTTGTCGAGCGTCCACGTCATGTCATGACCGCCCACATTGAGCGTGGCGGTCGCCTGCGCCTGGTTCGTCAGTTGCCGTTTGAGATTTTCGGCCTCTGCCACCAGTTGCGCTTCGTCCTGCGCGCCCGACGGCTGATAGTGCGGGTAACACGAGAGCATCCACTGGCGGATGATATCGGTGAAGTCATCGCCGCCGAGGCGCGCGTCGCCGCTGCTGGCGCGCACTTCAATCACGCCTTCAAACATATCGACGATGGAAACGTCAAACGTGCCGCCGCCAAGATCGAAAACCAGAAACTTTTGCTCGCGGTTATCGGCAAGGCCGTAGGCGAGCGAGGCCGCCGTCGGTTCATTCACCAGCCGCTCAACCGAAAGCCCCGCCAGATGGCCTGCGGTTTTAACCGCTTTACGCTGGATATCGTTAAACCAGGCCGGCACGGTGATGACCGCGCGAGTGATGGCGCAGCCAAGCGCCACTTCCGCATCGGCTTTCAGCTTGCGCAACACAAGGGCAGAGAGCTCCTCAGCACGGAAGCGATGTTCGCCGAGCGCAAAAATTTTATCGGTGCCCATGTAGCGCTTGAAGCTGGCATGTGTGAGGGTCGGGTGGCTCACCAGCCGCGCTTTCGCCGCCTCCCCCACAATTAAATGGCCCTTATCGTCCAGCCCGACGACGGACGGCGTCAGTAAACGCTGTTGGCCATCGGCAATCAGCGCGGCGCGTCCGTCATTAAACCAGGCCACCGCGCTGTTGGACGTGCCCAGATCGATGCCTACCAGTGGCGTTGCTGTTTCCATGTGTATCAACCCTTTACCCTGAATATTTGTTGTTTTTTTGTTGCTTTTATCGCCAAAAAAAAGCACAACGAAGAAAGTGTTTCATTTTTCTGGTCAATAAAATAGCATCTGATTTGCTTAGATATATTTATCGAAATTTGGTAGCAGAGACTTTAAATAATTTCGTTTATCATTCTGTGCGACATTATTTTTAACGATTCAGCACGGTGAAGAATTATTTCCGTGGCGTTATTGTTTCGCATTTGAAACCGCCTTGTTAATTTATTGTATGTTATTTTCTCCCCTATATACTCAATTCCCGTCTTGACCTTACTTTACATAGGATTTTGTTATAACCCTTGCCATGTGGCTGTCATGACTTACATTTTACATTTTGTTGCATTGGCTGTGACGGTTGCGACAGAACCCGGTTACACGCCGCAGACACTGCGCCATTCGTGTTTACAGTAATGTAACCTTCCCGTAAAATGCCCGGCACACTTTAACCGCCACCAGATCCCCCTGAATTGAGGTCGTTAAATGAGACTCAGGAAATACAATAAAAGTTTGGGACTGCTGTCATTATTCGCAGGCACTGTATTACTCAGTGGCTGCGATGCTGCGCTTCTCAACCCCAAAGGACAGATTGGACTGGAGCAACGTTCACTGATACTGACCGCCCTCGGGCTGATGTTGATTGTCGTGATTCCAGCCATCTTGATGGCTATTGGCTTCGCCTGGAAATATCGGGCAACCAATAAGGACGCAAAATACAGCCCCAACTGGTCACACTCCAACAAAGTTGAAGCTGTTGTCTGGACCATCCCGATCCTTATCATCATTTTCCTTGCAGTACTGACATGGAAAACCACGCACTCGCTCGAACCCAGCCGTCCGCTGGTGCACGATGAGAAGCCGGTGACCATCGAAGTTATCGCAATGGACTGGAAGTGGTTCTTCATTTATCCGGAGCAGGGTATCGCTACGGTCAATGAAATCGCGTTCCCGGCGAATACGCCTGTGGAATTCAAAATCACCTCCAACTCGGTGATGAACTCCTTCTTTATTCCGCGACTGGGTAGCCAGATCTACGCAATGGCAGGTATGCAGACCAAACTGCACCTGATTGCGAACGAAGCCGGCACCTACGACGGTATTTCTGCTAACTACAGTGGTGCAGGTTTCTCCGGCATGAAGTTCAAGGCAATCGCCACGCCGGATAACGAGACCTTCAACCAGTGGGTGGCTAAAGCGAAGCAGTCTGGCAAAACCATTAACGATATGGCGACCTATGACAAGCTGGCGGCCCCGAGCGAATACAACAAAGTCGAATACTTCTCCAGCGTAAAACCGGATTTGTTTAAAGATGTCATTAACAAATTCATGGGACCTGGGAAGAGCATGGATATGACTCAGTCTGAAGGGGAGCATAACGCCCACGAAGGCATGGAAGGCATGGACATGAATCACGCGGAAACCTCTCACTAAGGGGCCGAGGAATAATACGATGTTCGGAAAACTTACACTGGATGCAATCCCGTACCATGAGCCGATTATCATGGTTACGGTGGCTGCCATTATCGTCGGGGGTCTGGCGTTAGTAGCAGCTATCACTTACTTCGGTAAGTGGTCTTATCTGTGGAACGAGTGGCTCACGTCAGTGGACCACAAACGTCTCGGGGTGATGTATATCCTCGTGGCTATCGTGATGCTGGTTCGCGGCTTCGCGGACGCCATCATGATGCGTACCCAGCAATTGCTGGCGGCCTCCGGCGAAGCCGGGTTCCTGCCGCCGCATCACTACGATCAGATCTTTACCGCCCACGGCGTTATCATGATCTTCTTCGTGGCGATGCCGTTCGTTATCGGTCTGATGAACCTGGTGGTTCCGCTGCAGATCGGCGCGCGCGACGTGGCTTATCCGTTCCTGAACAACCTGAGCTTCTGGTTCACGGTTGTCGGGGTAATCCTGGTGAACGTCTCTCTGGGCGTGGGCGAGTTTGCTCAGACCGGTTGGGTGGCTTATCCGCCGCTCTCGGGCATTGAGTACAGTCCGGGCGTTGGGGTGGACTACTGGATCTGGAGTCTCCAGCTCTCCGGTATTGGTACGACACTGACCGGTATCAACTTCTTCGTGACCATTCTGAAGATGCGTGCGCCGGGCATGACCATGTTCAAAATGCCGGTATTCACCTGGGCGTCGCTGTGTACTAACGTCCTGATTATCGTCTCCTTCCCGATCCTGACCGTCACTATTGCGTTGCTAACCCTGGACCGCTATCTGGGCACCCATTTCTTTACCAATGATATGGGTGGCAACATGATGATGTACGTGAACCTGATTTGGGCCTGGGGCCATCCGGAAGTGTACATCCTGGTTCTGCCGGTGTTTGGTGTGTTCTCTGAAATCACCTCCACCTTCTCGAAGAAACGTCTGTTTGGTTACACCTCCCTCGTTTGGGCGACCATCGCGATTACCGTGCTGTCGTTCATCGTGTGGCTGCACCACTTCTTCACCATGGGTAGTGGCGCGAACGTTAACGCCTTCTTTGGTATCACCACGATGATTATCGCCATCCCGACCGGGGTGAAGATCTTCAACTGGCTGTTTACCATGTATCAGGGCCGTATTCAGTTCCACTCCTCCATGCTGTGGACCATCGGCTTCATCATCACCTTCTCCATCGGTGGTATGACCGGCGTGCTGCTGGCGGTACCGGGCGCAGACTTCGTCCTGCACAACAGCCTGTTCCTGATTGCGCACTTCCATAACGTCATCATCGGCGGCGTGGTATTTGGTTGCTTCGCAGGCATGAGCTACTGGTGGCCGAAAGCCTTTGGCTACAAGATGAACGAGAGCTGGGGCATCCGTGCTTTCTGGTTCTGGATCATCGGCTTCTTCGTGACCTTTATGCCGCTGTACGCCATGGGCTTCATGGGTATGACGCGTCGTGTGAGCCAGAACATCGACCCGATGTTCCAGCCGCTGATGATCGTCGCGGAAATCGGCGCGCTGCTGATTGCGTGCGGTATTCTGTGCATCATCCTGCAGATCTACGTGAGCGTCCGTGACCGTCACCTGAACCGTGACCTGACTGGCGACCCGTGGGGCGGCCGTACGCTGGAGTGGGCAACCTCTTCTCCGCCGCCGTTCTATAACTTCGCGGTTGTACCGGAAATCCACGAGCGCGACGCGTTCTGGGAAATGAAAGACAAAGGTGAAGCTTACAAGCAGCCGGCGCACTATGAAGAAATTCATATGCCGAAGAACAGCGCAGCAGGCATTTTCATCGGCGCGTTCAGCACCATCTTTGGCTTCGCGATGATCTGGCACATCTGGTGGCTGGCTATTCTGGGCTTCGCAGGTATCGTTATTACCTGGATTGCGAAGAGCTTCGATGAAGACGTGGATTACTACGTACCAGTAGCCACCGTTGAGAAACTGGAAAACCAGCACTTCGAAGAAATCACCAAAGCAGGGCTGAAAAATGTCAACTGAGAGCATTAATCACGAACTTGCCCATGGCAGCCATGAGCATGGGCACCACGATGCAGGAGCCAATAAAGTCTTTGGCTTCTGGATCTACCTGATGAGCGACTGCATTCTCTTTGCATGTCTGTTTGCCACCTATGCCGTTCTCGTGAACGGCACGGCGGGGGGCCCGACCGGGAAAGACATTTTCGAACTGCCGTTTGTGCTGGTTGAAACTTTCCTGCTGTTGTTCTCCTCCATCACGTATGGCATGGCGATGATCGCCATGAATAAAGACAAACAGAGCCAGGTGATGTCCTGGCTCGCCCTGACCTTCCTGTTCGGCGCAGGGTTCGTGGCGATGGAAATCTATGAATTCCATCATCTGATCGCGGAAGGCTTCGGTCCGGATAAGAGCGGCTTCCTGTCAGCGTTCTTTACGCTGGTCGGCACCCACGGTATCCACGTGACCTCTGGCCTTATCTGGATGGTCGTGATGATGATTCACGTCTCCCGCCGCGGTCTGACCCACAATAACCGCGCGCGCCTGATGTGCCTGAGCATGTTCTGGCACTTCCTGGACGTAGTCTGGATCTGTGTGTTCTCTGTAGTCTATCTGATGGGGGCGATGTAATGAGTCATTCAACCGATCACAACGGCGCCCACCACGGTGGCGTTAAGACGTACCTGATCGGGTTTATCCTGTCGGTCATTCTGACAGTAATCCCGTTCTGGATGGTCATGAACGGCTCCGCGTCTCACGGCACCCTGCTGGGTGTGGTCGTGGCAACCGCAGTCGTACAGATTCTGGTTCACCTGGTGTGCTTCCTGCACATGAACGCCTCCTCTGAGGAGCGCTGGAACCTGGTAGCCTTTATCTTTACGTTGCTGATTATCGCGATAGTAGTGGTAGGCTCTATCTGGATTATGTGGAACCTGAATTACAACATGATGGTTCACTAAGAGCGGCGAGTATGATTAAGCAATACCTGCAAGTAACGAAACCAGGCATCATCTTCGGCAACCTGATATCGGTTATCGGGGGATTCCTGCTGGCTTCCAAAGGCAGCATCGATTATCCCCTGTTCCTTTTCACCCTCGTGGGGGTGTCGCTGGTCGTGGCGTCCGGTTGTGTGTTCAACAACTACATCGACCGTGATATTGACCGCAAAATGGAGCGCACGAAAAACCGTGTGCTGGTGAAGGGACTGATTTCGCCGAAAATGTCGCTGGTGTACGCCACCTTGCTGGGTATTGCTGGCTTTATGCTGCTCTGGTTCGGCGCGAACCCGCTGGCGATGTGGCTGGCGGTCATGGGCTTTGTGGTATACGTCGGGGTCTATAGCCTCTACATGAAACGCCACTCGGTCTACGGCACGCTGATTGGCTCGCTGTCGGGCGCCGCGCCGCCGGTTATCGGCTACTGCGCGGTGACCAACGAGTTCGATACCGGCGCGTTGATCCTGCTTGCGATTTTCAGCCTGTGGCAGATGCCGCACTCCTATGCGATTGCTATCTTCCGCTTCAAGGATTATCAGGCCGCCAACATTCCGGTGCTGCCGGTGGTAAAAGGGATCTCTGTGGCGAAAAACCACATTACCCTTTATATCATCGCCTTCGCCGTGGCGACCCTGATGCTCTCGCTGGGTGGTTATGCCGGGTATAAATACCTGGTGGTAGCGGCAGCGGTCAGCGTCTGGTGGCTTGGCATGGCTCTGCGCGGCTACAAGGCTGAAAACGATAAAGTCTGGGCGCGTAAGCTATTTGTGTTCTCGATTGTCGCCATCACCTCGCTGAGCGTGATGATGTCCGTGGATTTCATGGTGCCGGATTCACATAATTTGCTGACTTACGTCTGGTAAGTCATCAAGGCGAAAAAGGGTGCTGCGGCACCCTTTTTTATTGCTGCGATCCGACGGGCGATTTATTGACAGCATTAATAGTTAACCCTTGAAATATTTTCTAAATAACCCGGCATTTACCCTCCCCTGCCCTCGCACTACACTAAGACCTGCTTTTTATCTGAGGTGGTAATGAACGATAACAAAATGACGCCAGTCGAGTTGCGCGCGACATGGGGTTTAGGGACGGTATTTTCTTTGCGCATGCTCGGTATGTTTATGGTACTGCCGGTCATTACTACTTACGGAATGGCGCTTCAGGGCGCAAGCGAAGCGTTGATTGGCCTCGCTATTGGTATTTACGGCCTCGCGCAGGCGATTTTCCAGGTGCCGTTTGGTCTGCTTTCTGACCGCATCGGCCGCAAACCGCTGATTGTCGGTGGGCTTGTGATTTTTGTTATCGGCAGCCTGGTCGCGGCGCTGACCGATTCCATCTGGGGCATTATTCTCGGACGCGCGCTCCAGGGCTCCGGCGCGATTGCCGCCGCCGTGATGGCGCTCCTTTCCGATCTCACCCGCGAACAGAACCGCACCAAAGCGATGGCATTTATCGGCGTCAGCTTTGGCGTGACATTCGCTATCGCGATGGTGCTGGGGCCGATTATCACTCACGCGCTCGGCCTGCACGCGCTGTTCTGGATGATTGCGGTGCTGGCGACCGCGGGCATTATCATTACGCTCTGGGTCGTGCCGGACAGCGGCAACCACGTGCTGAACCGCGATTCCGGCATGGTCAAAGGCTGTTTTCGCAAAGTGCTGGCGGAGCCGACGCTGCTTAAACTCAACTTCGGCATCATGTGCCTGCATATTTTGCTGATGTCGACGTTCGTTGCCCTGCCCGGCCAGCTTGAAGCGGCGGGTTATCCGGCGGCGGCGCACTGGAAAGTCTATCTCTGCACGATGCTGATTTCGTTTGTCTCTGTAGTGCCGTTTATCATCTACGCCGAAGCAAAGCGCAAAATGAAGCGCGTGTTTCTCTTCTGCGTGGCGCTGCTGCTGATTGCGGAAATCGTGTTATGGGGCGCAGGCCCGCACTTCTGGGAGCTTATCGTCGGCGTTCAGCTGTTCTTCGTGGCGTTTAACCTGATGGAAGCGCTGCTCCCGTCGCTTATCAGTAAAGAGTCGCCGGCGGGCTATAAAGGCACCGCGATGGGCGTCTACTCCACCAGTCAGTTTCTGGGCGTGGCGATCGGCGGATCGCTGGGCGGCTGGGTCGATGGCCTGTTTGATTCGCAAACCGTGTTCCTGGTGGGCGCGCTGCTGGCGACCGTCTGGCTGCTGGTGAGTACGACCATGAAAGAGCCGCCGTATGTCAGCAGCATTCGCGTGGAAATTCCGCCTGAAGTGGCGGCCGATGAAACACTGGCGCAGCGTTTACGCGAAACGGCGGGCGTGAGCGAGGCGATTGTGGTGGCCGATGAGCGTAGCGCTTATCTGAAAATCGACACCAAAGTGACCAACCGCGTTGAGATAGAGCAGCGAATGCTCGGCGCTTAATCTGCGTAGCAAAGAAAAAGGGCGGAAAACCGCCCTTTTTTGTGTCGTTTGTTTGTTTACCGTTTAGTCGCGGAAGTTGTTGAACTGGAACGGCTGGCCGAGATTACCGCCGCGCACCAGCGCGATCGTCTGCTGGAGATCGTCGCGGGCTTTACCGGTGACACGCACCTGCTCGCCCTGGATCTGCGCCTGGACTTTCATCTTGCTGTCTTTAATCAGCTTCACGATTTTTTTCGCCATCGCGGAATCGATGCCCTGTTTGAGCTTCGCTTCCACGCTCCAGTTTTTCCCGCTGTGCTCGAACTCTTCCGGCACCTCAATGGAGCTGCCTTCGATGCCGCGTTTTAGCAGCTTCGCACGCAGGATATCCAGTAACTGATTCACCTGGAAATCGGATTCGCTCGTCACTTTGATGGTCTGATTTTTTTCGTTCAGCTCGAAGCTTGCGGTCACGTTGCGAAAGTCGAAACGGGTTTCCAGTTCGCGCGTGGCGTTCTCAACCGCGTTCTGCACTTCGCGCATATCGACCTCAGACACAATGTCAAAAGATGGCATGTTTTCTATCTCCCTCACAGTATGTGCGTTGCATAATACCCGCAAAGGCGCATAACACAACCCGGAAACCGGCGGCAGGCGAAAGCCTAAGCGCTCACGTTATAATAGACGTATGACACAACGCCCGGCGCTGTTGCGGGCGAGGAGGAACCATGAAAATTACCGTGCTTGGCTGCGGCGCGTTAGGCCAGCTCTGGATGAGCGCGCTGCATAAACAAGGTCACGAGGTGCAGGGATGGCTGCGGGTGCCGCAATCGTCATATAACGTCAGTCTGGTGGAAACCGACCACAGCGCGTTTCAGCACACCTTTACGACTAACGACAGCGGGTTTCTTGCGCAGAGCGAGCTGTTGCTGGTGACGCTGAAAGCCTGGCAGGTTTCTGATGCGGTGAGCACGCTGGCCACCCGGCTGCCTGCCGCCAGCCCGATTCTGCTGCTGCATAACGGCATGGGCACGCTTGATGAGCTGCGCGCCGTGCAACAGCCGCTGCTGGCGGGCGTAACAACCCACGCGGCGCGGCGCGAAGGCAATCTGGTGATCCACGTCGCCTGCGGCACCACTCACATTGGCCCGGTCACGCCTGGCGCGCAGGATTACTCCCGGCTGGCGGAACTGCTTCAACAGGCGCTGCCGGATGTCGCGTGGCACGATAACGTCAATGTTTCCCGCTGGATCAAGCTCGCCGCCAACTGCGTGATTAACCCGCTGACGGCGCTTTCTAACTGCCCGAATGGCGATCTGCGCGCGCGACAGGACGAGGTGCGTGACATCTGCGCCGAGGTCGCTCTGGTGATGCAGCGCGAAGGGCATCACACGTCGCCGGAGAGCCTGCTTTATTACATCAATCAGGTTATCGACAGCACCGCCGCCAATATTTCATCGATGCTGCAGGACGTTCGCCAGCAGCGTCACACCGAGATAGATTACATCACCGGTTATCTGCTGCGCCGCGCCAGAGCGCATGGCCTGACGCTGCCGGTCAACAGCCGTCTGTATGAACAGATCAAACGCAAGGAGGATGAGTATGAGCGCATCGGCACTGGTATGCCTCGCCCCTGGCACTGAAGAGACCGAAGCGGTCACCACCATCGATCTGCTGGTGCGCGGCGGCATTAATGTCACCACCGCGAGCGTCGCTGGCGACGGCAATCTGACAATCACCTGCTCGCGCGGCGTCCGGCTGCTGGCGGATGCGCCGCTGGTGGAAGTGGCGGACGGCGATTTCGATGTGATTGTGTTGCCGGGCGGCCTGAAGGGCGCCGAAGCGTTTCGCGACAGCCCGCTGCTGGTCGAAACGGTGCGCCAGTTTCATCTCTCGGGGCGGATTGTGGCGGCTATTTGCGCGGCGGCGGGCACGGTACTGGTCCCGCACGAACTCTTCCCTCTCGGCAACATGACCGGCTTCCCTGCGCTGAAAGAGACGATCCCTGACGATCAGTGGCAGGATAAACGCGTGGTCTGGGATCCGCGCGTCAACCTGCTGACCAGCCAGGGGCCGGGCACGGCGATCGATTTCGCGCTCAAGATTATCGATCTGCTGGTCGGGCGCGAAAAAGCGCATGAAGTGGCGGGCCAACTGGTGCTGGCCGCGGGCATCTACAGCTACCGCGACTATTAAGCGTTATCCCGTTAAGCCGCGCCCATAAAAAAATCCCCTCGGTTGAGGGGATTTTTGTCTCTGCGAAACGCGGGGGCGTTACGGGCGATAGACTTTCACGTTTTTAAAGCCCTGCTCCAGCAGATAAAGCGCCTGCAGGCGGCTCATCACGCCGCGCTCGCACCACAACAGGTACGTTTTGCTCTGGTCGAGATCGCCAAACTTCGTACTGAGCTTGTAGAACGGCAAAGAAACGACCTCAACGCCTTCGACCACCAGCGGTTTCTCATCCTGTTCATCGACAGAGCGGATATCCAGAATGGCGTCGTTTGGGCCGAAACCGTTAACGGTTTCCACCTCCACTACCTGCTGTTCAGTCTGCTCGGCGATTTCACGGATATCCACATTGGTGGCTTCTGCAACGACGCGATCAAGGATAGTGAAATCGAAATTCGCCTCTTCGGCTTCGATTTTCGCTTTCACGGCCTTCACGGTCGGGCTTTTCGAAATCACGCCGCAATATTCCGGCATGGTGCGGGCAAAATCTTCGGTGCCGATTTTACGGGCGATATCGATGATGTGCTCTTTGTCATAAGAGATAAGCGGGCGCAGCACCAGCGTATCGGAGACATTATCGATAAGGCGCAGGTTGGTCAGCGTCTGGCTGGAAACCTGCCCCAGCGCTTCGCCGGTGACCAGCGCCTGCACGCCGTAGCGTTCCGCCACTTTCGAGGCCGCACGCACCATCATACGCTTGAGCACCACGCCCATCTGGCCGTCGTCCACTTTCTCAAGGATTTCGCCGACGACAGGCTCAAAGTTGATCGCCACAAAACGCACGCGGTGCGAGCTGCCAAAGCGGCTCCACAGATAATGCGCCACCTGGCGTACGCCGATTTCGTGCGCAGCGCCGCCCAGGTTAAAGAAGCAGTAATGCACGCGGCAGCCGCGACGCATCAGCATATAGCTGGAGACGCCGGAATCGAAACCGCCGGAAATCAGCGACAGCACATCTTCCTGAGTGCCTATCGGGAAACCGCCGATGCCTTCATACCGGCCTTTCACCAGCAGCAGGCGATCGTCTTCAATCTCAAGATTGACGGTGACGTCAGGCTGCTTCAGTTTTACGCGGGCGGATTCAATATGCTGATTTAAACCGCCGCCGACGTAGCGCTCCACTTCAATAGAGCTAAACTCATGTTGACCGCGTCGCTTAACGCGCACGCAGAACGTTTTCCCTTCGAGCTGCTCACGCCAGTTGGCGAGCGCCTTTTCGAAAATGTCATGCATGTCCGTGAACGGGACATCGTCCACCTCAAGCACGTGGTGAATACCGGGAATACGTGTCAGGGCGTCAAGCACGGTGTCGTGCATAGTTTCATCTTTAATACGCACCACGATATGGTCCCAGTGGCGAACCACGGCAAGATTTTCATCGTAGTGTTTCAGGACGTTACGAATATTCCCGGTCAGGATTTTTATAAAGCGCAACCGCACAGACTGGCTTTTAATGGTGATTTCCGGGAATAATTTAATGATAAACTTCATGGTGGCTATGATTCGTTGGCAAGCCCACCGGGGCTTAGAAAATGGTACAGCAGGCAGAACCGCGCCTGCATCGTGAGCCCGGCAGTATATCACCATCGCGGTGTCACTGCGCCTATTACCAACCCACAAGGCGTTATTTGCTAATCTTTGCGTCTCCGCTACCATGCAGTGTCGCTAACATGACCGTTAACCCTTAGAGTCAGATACTTACTATGCCGAAGAAAAATGAACAGCCGGCCAGTTTCGAAACGGCCCTGTCGGAGCTTGAGCAGATAGTCACCCGTCTGGAAAGCGGCGACCTGCCGCTGGAAGAGGCGCTGAATGAATTTGAGCGCGGCGTGCAGCTCGCGCGTCAGGGCCAGGTAAAACTGCAGCAGGCTGAGCAGCGCGTTCAGATCCTGTTGTCTCAGAATGAGGACGCGCCTCTTACCCCCTTCACGCCGGACGCCGAGTAAACATGGATTTCAGTCAACAGCTTCAGTCGCAGGCCGAGCGGGCCAACAGCGCGTTACAGCATTTTATCGGCGCTCTGCCGTTTCAGAAGAGTCCACTGGTTGAGGCGATGCTCTACGGCACATTATTAGGCGGTAAACGCCTGCGGCCGTTTCTGGTGTACGCCACCGGCGAGATGTTTGGGGTCAACCCGACGGCGCTCGACGCGCCGGCGGCGGCCATCGAGTGCATTCACGCCTATTCGCTGATGCATGACGATCTGCCCGCTATGGACGATGACGATCTGCGCCGCGGACAGCCGACCTGCCATATTCGTTTTGGCGAAGCGAGCGCCATTCTTGCGGGCGACGCGTTACAGACACTGGCGTTCTCTATTTTAAGCGACGCGCCGATGGAAAACGTGGCGCTGCGCGACCGGCTCGCGATGGTTTCTGAACTCGCGAAAGCCAGCGGCGTGGCGGGCATGTGCGGCGGCCAGGCGCTCGATCTCGAGGCCGAAGGCCAGCAGGTGGATCTCGACGCGCTGGAGCGTATCCATCGCCACAAGACGGGCGCGCTTATCCGCGCCGCGGTGCGTATGGGCGCGTTGTGCGCGGGCGATAAAGGCCGCGACGCGCTGGTTTACCTTGATAGCTATGCAGAAAGCATCGGCCTCGCCTTCCAGGTACAGGATGACATTCTGGATGTGGTGGGTGATACTGCAACCCTTGGAAAACGCCAGGGGGCCGATCAGCAACTTGGCAAAAGCACCTACCCCGCCCTGCTGGGTCTTGAGCAAGCCCAGGCGAAAGCGCGCAGTCTGTGCGACGACGCTCTGGCGGCGCTGGCGCCGCTGAAAGCACAAGCGCTGGATACCGCGACACTGGAAGCGTTAGCGAATTTCATAATCCAACGTGATAAATAAACGTATAACACCACGATGAGTCTCTGATGAGTTTTGATACTGCCAAATACCCGACCCTGGCGCTGGTGGACTCCACAGCGGAGCTGCGCCTGTTGCCAAAAGAGAGTTTGCCGAAGCTGTGCGACGAACTGCGTCGTTACCTGCTCGACAGCGTGAGCCGCTCCAGCGGACACTTCGCCTCCGGGCTTGGCACGGTCGAGCTTACCGTGGCGTTGCATTACGTCTACAACACGCCGTTCGACCAGCTTGTCTGGGACGTCGGCCATCAGGCCTA
Source organism: Cronobacter turicensis (assembly GCF_041222865.1). Classification (NCBI taxonomy): domain Bacteria; kingdom Pseudomonadati; phylum Pseudomonadota; class Gammaproteobacteria; order Enterobacterales; family Enterobacteriaceae; genus Cronobacter; species Cronobacter turicensis. The sequence continues at coordinate 3,294,333 of NZ_CP165997.1, forward strand.
CCCGCACAAAATCCTCACCGGACGCCGTGACCGCATCGGCACCATCCGCCAGAAAGGCGGCCTGCACCCGTTCCCATGGCGCGGCGAGAGCGAATATGACGTATTGAGCGTCGGCCACTCGTCCACATCGATAAGCGCTGGCATCGGTATTGCCGTCGCGGCGGCGCGTGAAGAGAAAAACCGCCGCACCGTCTGCGTGATTGGCGATGGCGCGATTACCGCGGGCATGGCGTTTGAGGCGATGAACCACGCGGGCGATATTCGCCCGGATATGCTGGTTATCCTGAACGACAACGAAATGTCGATTTCCGAGAACGTTGGCGCGCTCAATAACCATCTGGCGCAGCTGCTTTCCGGCAAGCTCTATTCGACGCTTCGCGAAGGCGGCAAACGTGTGTTCTCTAACGTTCCGCCTATCAAAGAGCTGCTCAAGCGTACCGAAGAGCACATCAAAGGCATGGTCGTGCCGGGCACGCTGTTTGAAGAGCTGGGCTTTAACTATATCGGCCCGGTGGATGGCCACGACGTGCTGGGCCTGGTGCATACGCTCAAAAACATGCGTGACCTGAAAGGCCCGCAGTTCCTGCATATCATGACCAAGAAAGGCCGTGGTTATGAGCCGGCGGAAAAAGATCCGATCACCTTTCACGCGGTGCCGAAATTCGATCCGGAAAGCGGCACGCTGCCGAAAAGTAGCGGCGGCCAGCCGAGCTATTCGAAAATCTTCGGCGACTGGCTGTGCGAAACCGCGGCGAAAGATGACAAGCTGATGGCGATCACCCCCGCCATGCGCGAAGGCTCCGGCATGGTCGAGTTCTCGCGTCAGTATCCGGGGCAATATTTCGATGTGGCGATCGCCGAGCAGCACGCGGTGACTTTCGCGGCAGGACTCGCGATTGGCGGCTATAAGCCGGTGGTCGCGATTTACTCTACGTTCCTGCAACGCGCCTATGACCAGGTCATCCACGACGTCGCCATCCAGAAACTGCCGGTGCTGTTCGCTATCGATCGCGCGGGCATCGTCGGCGCCGACGGCCAGACGCACCAGGGCGCGTTCGATCTCTCATTCCTGCGCTGCATCCCGGATATGGTCATCATGACCCCGAGCGATGAAAACGAGTGTCGCCAGATGCTGTTCACCGGCTATCACTACAACGACGGCCCGAGCGCCGTTCGCTACCCGCGCGGTAACGCGCTGGGCGTGACGCTGGAGCCGCTCCAGAAACTGCCGATCGGTAAAGGCGTGGTGAAACGCCACGGTGAAAAAGTGGCGCTGCTTAACTTTGGTACGCTGCTGCCGGAAGCCACGCAGGCCGCCGAAGCCCTTAACGCCACGCTTGTGGATATGCGCTTTGTAAAACCGCTCGATGAAGCGCTGATCATGGAACTCGCCGAGCGCCATGGCTCGCTGGTCACTATCGAAGAAAACGCCGTGATGGGCGGCGCCGGTAGCGGCGTAAACGAAGTGCTGATGGCGAAGCGCAAACCGGTGCCGGTGCTAAACATTGGCCTGCCGGATCACTTCATCCCTCAGGGCACGCAGGATGAAGCCCGCGCGGATATCGGCCTGACCGCTGCGGGTATCGAACAACGCGTGCGAGACTGGCTCGCCTGACCCCTGCTCCGCTTCCGCTCCTGCTATGCTTAACGGTGACCTTTGTAACCCTAAAGCAGGAGCGGAACCATGCAATACAAGCAATTAGGAAAAACCGACCTTCAGGTTTCCCGTCTGTGCCTGGGCTGTATGACCTTTGGCGAGCCGGATCGCGGTAACCACGCCTGGACGCTTCCCGAAGAAAGCAGCCGCCTTATCATCAAACACGCCATCGACGGCGGCATTAACTTTTTCGACACCGCCAACAGCTATTCCGACGGCAGCAGCGAAGAGATTGTCGGCCGCGCGCTGCGCGATTTCGCGCGTCGTGAAGATGTCGTCGTCGCCACTAAAGTTTATCACCAGGTCGGCGACCTGCCGCAGGGGCTCTCCCGCCCGCTGATCCTGCGCTCTATTGACGACAGCCTGCGCCGCCTCGGCATGGACTATGTCGACCTGCTGCAAATCCATCGCTGGGACTACGACACGCCGATAGAAGAGACGCTGGAAGCGCTGAACGACGTGGTGAAAGCGGGTAAAGCGCGCTACATCGGGGCGTCGTCCATGCATCCGCACCAGTTTGAACAGGCGCTGCGGCTGCAAAAAGAGAACGGCTGGGCGCCCTTCGTCACCATGCAGAACCACTACAACCTGATTTATCGCGAAGAAGAGCAAGAGATGCTGCCGCTCTGCTATCGCGAGGGCGTGGCCGTTATTCCGTGGAGCCCGCTGGCGCGCGGACGTCTGACCCGACCGTGGGGCGAAACCACGGCGCGTCTGGTCTCCGACGAATTCGGCAAGACGCTCTACAGCGAAACCGAAGAAAACGACGCGAAAATCGCTGAACGGCTGGCGTTTATCGCGCAGGATAAAGGCGTGAGCCGCGCGGAGGTGGCGCTGGCCTGGCTTTTGAGCAAACCGGGCGTTGTCGCGCCGATTATCGGCGCCTCGCGCGAGGAGCAGTTGCAGGAGCTGATTGACGCGGTCGATGTGACGCTCACCAGTGAAGAGATGGCCGAGCTGGAGACGCCTTACAAAGCGCATCCGGTGGTAGGATTTAAATAAGCGAAGATAAAAAACAGCCCTCTGCGACGAGGGCTGTTTTGTTTAAATCAGGCCGATGGGCCAGTGATGGCCAATCCAGTAGAGAAGCCCCGCCGAGATAATTCCCGCCACGATATCATCCACCATGATCCCCATGCCGCCGTGAACGTTGCGGTCAAACCAGCGGATAGGCCAGGGTTTCCACATATCGAAAATGCGGAAAATCACAAACCCGGCGGCGACCCACTGCCAGTCGTTCGTCGGCAGCGCCATCAGCGTTATCCACATGCCGATAAATTCATCCCAGACGATGCTGCCGTGGTCATGCACGCCCATATCTTTGGCGGTCTGGTGACAGAGATAGACGCCAAGGCTGATCCCGAACATCACCACCAGCGAGTAAAGCTGCCAGGGCAAAAAGGTCATCAGATACCAGAATGGGATGGCCGCAAGCGACCCCATCGTACCCGGCACCCACGGGCTTAAGCCGCTGCCAAAGCCGGTGGCGAGCAGATGCCACGGATTGCGTAAATTCAGCCGACTTTTGGCGACATCCTTATTAAACGTGCGTTTCGAAGTGGTCATATCCTTTCCAGTCGAGCGTTACCGGCGCGCCATCGCGTAAAAATACCATGCCTTCCGACGCCGTGGTCAGCTGACCGATGCAGGTAACGGGCACGCCAAGATGGTTTACCGCGACTTCCAGCGCACCGCGATTTATTTCCGACACCGTAAAACAGAGCTCATAATCTTCACCGCCCGACAGCGCCCAGCGCAGCGCCTGCTCCGGCTCAACATGGCGGGAAAGCGCCTCAGAATACGGCAGATCGTTCAGCTCAATGCGCGCGCCGCAGTCGCTCGCCTTCAGGATGTGCCCGAGATCGGAAATCAGCCCGTCGGAGAGATCGATAGCGGCGCTGGCGAGCCCGCGCAGCGCCTGCCCATGCAGCACGCGCGGCGTGGGGCGCAGATGGCGGTTCACCAGATACCCGGCGTCGCTTTCATTATCGACGTTGAGGCGCTTTTGCAAAATCGCAAGCCCGGCCGCGCTGTCGCCCGGCGTGCCGGTGATAAAGACCCAGTCGCCAGGACGCGCGCCGGAGCGCTTCAGCGCCCGTCCGGCGGGAACAAAACCGTGAATGCCGAGCGTCATGGAGAGCGGGCCGCGCGTGGTGTCGCCGCCGATAAGCTGCATATCGTAGTAGTTGAGTTGTTCAAACAGGCTGTCGCTGAAGGCTTCAAGCCAGGGTTCGTTAACCTCCGGCAACGTCAGCGCCAGCGTCAGCCACGCCGGATCGGCGCCCATGGCCGCCAGGTCGCTCACATTCACCGCCAGCGCCTTGTAGCCGAGATCGCGCGGATCGATATCCGGTAAAAAGTGAATGCCCGACACCAGCGTGTCGGTGCTGATCGCCAGAGTTTGCTTCTCCGGCACGGTCAACAGCGCGCAGTCGTCGCCAATGCCGGTCTCGACATCAAGACGAGAGCTTCTGACCCGATCGAAATAACGTGCAATCAGGGAAAACTCGCCGCATGACATAGGGTTAAGCCTCAACAGAAGAGAAGAAGAAAAGGCCGGGATCCCGGCCTCAGACAGCAGACGAAGAACAGCAGGTTTCTTCGTGTTGATGACCATAGTAGACAATCGCCAGCTTTTCGCCTGCTCTGAGCACAGAACGGTAAAAGAAAACGAGTGCCTGGTCTCGCCTGCCGATGGCAGGCGGCGATTACTTTTTGTTGGGGCGGATATACGGCGCTGCTTTATCGAGCACGCCGTTCACGAACTTGTGGCTGTCTTCAGCGCCGAAGACTTTCGCCAGCTCAATCGCTTCGTTGATGGCCACTTTGTACGGCACATCGTCACGTTTTGATAGTTCGAACAGCGCGATGCGCAGCACCGCTTTCTCCACCTGGCCCAGCTCTTCGAGCTGACGGGACAGGTACGGCTTCATCAGGCCGTCGAGATAGCCGCTGTTGGTCGCCACCCCGGAGAGCAGTTCGCGGAAATACATCACGTCCACATCTTTGACATCCTGTTCCGCCAGGAACTGGTATTCAACATCGGCGATGTCATTGTGGGACAACTGCCAGGAGTAAAGCGCCTGGACGGCACACTCACGGGCGCGGCGACGAGCAGCAGGTTTCACGGAATTCCCCTTACAAAAAAATCAGGCCTGGATAGCCTTCAGGACGTTAATCATTTCAAGCGCGGTCAGCGCCGCTTCGGCGCCCTTGTTCCCGGCTTTAGTGCCAGCGCGTTCGATGGCTTGTTCAATACTTTCAGTGGTGAGTACGCCAAAAGCTACCGGGATTTCGCTCTGCTGCGCCACGTGGGCCAGACCGTTGCTGGCGCCGCCGGCAACGTATTCGAAATGCGCGGTGCCGCCGCGAATCACCGTACCGAGCGCAATCACCGCGTCATATTTTGCGGTTTTCGCCAGCGCCTGAGCCGCCAGCGGCAGCTCGTAAGCGCCCGGCACCCACACGACGGTGATATTTTCATCTTTTACCTGACCAATGCGTTTCAGGGCGTCGATCGCGCCTTCCAGCAGACTGTCGTTGATGAAGTTGTTGAAACGCGCAATGGCGATGGCGACGCGAGCGTCCGGGGCAGCAACGGTAGCTTCAATAATGTTCATACTCTTACCTTAGGGTTATGTAGCCCCCGCAGGGGGGCGGATTTTATCATACTCTTTCGCGCACTGCTTACGTTTTACGTCCCGCCGTCAGGCGAGCGTCAGGCGAGCGTCAGGCGCAGGCGCAAATCGGGGCCGACCTGAACGGCATCGCGAAATTCCAGACGCGGCGCATCGGCGAGCCGCTCAAGTCCTGGCAGCGCGAAAAGCCCGCGGGCCTCGCTGCCGAGCAGCTTCGGCGCCATATAAACGATCAGTTCATCTACCAGCCCTGCCTGGAGCAGCGCGCCGGCGAGCTGCGGCCCCGCCTCCACCCACAGGCTATTCACCTGGCGTTTGCCAAGCTGCATCATCAGCAACACTAAATCGAGCTTGCCGTTGTGCACGGGCGTCGGCAGTTGTTCCACGCCTTCGGGCCAGACGGCGTCATCCGGGCAGGCGCGGGCAAGCCAGGTTTCGCCGGGCTGGTTGACAATCTTGTGTGCAGGCGTCACCTGATTCTGGCGATCGAGCACGATCCGCAGCGGCTGGCGCAGATTTTCACGAGGGTAAACCGCCTGTGTCGCTTCGCCGAGTTCGTCCCAGCGCACCGTCATCGATGGATCATCGGCCAGCACCGTGGCGCTGGTAGTGAGGATAGCATGGCTTTCCGCGCGCAGACGCTGCACGTCGCGCCGGGCCTGCGGGGAGGTTATCCACTGGCTTTCGCCGCTCGCCATCGCCGTACGCCCGTCAAGAGACGCGCCAAGCTTGAGCTGAATAAACGGGAAACCGGTGCGCATACGCTTGAGAAAGCCTTTATTGAGCGCTTCGGCCTCGCTCATCATCAGGCCGTGGCTGACCTCGACACCCGCCTGCTGAAGGCGGTACAGACCGCGGCCCGCGACTTGCGGATTCGGATCCTGCATCGCCGCGACGACGCGCGCGACACCGGCGTTAATCAGCGCATCGCAGCACGGCGGCGTGCGCCCGTGGTGGCTGCAGGGCTCAAGCGTGACATAAGCGGTCGCGCCGCGCGCCTTATCGCCCGCCATACGCAACGCATGGACTTCGGCATGCGGCTCGCCGGCGCGCAGGTGAAAGCCTTCGCCGACGATAACGCCATCGTTGACAATCACACAGCCTACCCGCGGGTTCGGATGCGTGGTAAAGCGTCCCTGGCTCGCGAGCTTAAGCGCGCGCGCCATGTAAAATTCGTCAGACATCAGTTAATCCTGTAAGCGGGCGATCTCTTCGCCGAATTCGCGGATATCTTCGAAGCTGCGGTATACCGACGCAAAACGGATGTAGGCGACTTTATCGAGCTTTTTGAGCTGCTCCATCACCAGGTTGCCGATAAGTTTGCTCGGCACTTCACGCTCGCCGGTCGCACGCAGATGAGACTTGATATGGTTGATAGCCATCTCCACGTCATCGGAGCTGACCGGGCGTTTTTCCAGCGCTTTCTGCATGCCGCTGCGCAGTTTGTCTTCATTGAAAGGCTCGCGCACATCGTTGCTTTTCACCACGCGCGGCATGACCAGTTCCGCAACTTCAAAGGTTGTGAAACGTTCATGGCACACCAGGCACTGGCGGCGGCGACGCACCGAGGAGCCCTCTCCCACCAGGCGGGAATCGATCACTTTAGTGTCAACGGCGAAACAGAACGGGCAATGCATAGCGCTTCCTGACTGAAAGAGTTAACTGAACAACAGTTTACCCTGAACTGGCGGGACTACAAAGACGCAACCTTTTTGAGACAAAGGCGCTATGCCGGACGCGCCGTTACGCTCTACCATGAATACACCGCCACTTTTTCAGGAAAAGCGAATAATGACAACACGTTATCTGAAATGGTCAATCGTCGCCAGCGCGCTGGCTTTAAGCGCGTGCGCCCCGCAAAGCGAAGTGCGTCAGATGCATCAGAATGTCAGCACGCTCAATCATGAGATGACGAAGCTGAAGCAGGAGACCGTCAAAATTACGCAGCAGAACGCGCTGAATGTGAAATCGAAAAGCGGTGTTTATCTGCTGCCGGGCTCGAACACGCCTGCCCGCTTAAGCAGCCAGGTCGGTATGCTGAAGATGTCGCTGCGCAACGTCACGGCGGGCGCGAACGGCACCCAGGCGACGCTGTTTATTCAGAGCGAATCCAACGAGCCGCTGCCCGCCTTTACCGGCACTGTCGAGTGGGGCCAGTTACAGGGCACGACGGAAAACTATCAGGAAGTGAATGTGCAGAATCAGCCGTTCAGCGCGCCTGCCAGCACGCTGGCGCCGAGCGATGTTTCTATTCCTCTGACGCTTACCGGCATCACGCCAGAACAGCTGGGCTTTATCCGCGTGCACGATATCCAGCCGCTTATCGCGGGCGATGCCGTCGTCGCACCCTGAGTCCCTCACACCAGCGGCGCGGAGTTTGTTACATTCGCGCCGCGCCCTGTTCTTGCTTTTTTAGCGACCTGAATTTCTCGCTCCTTCGTAATTGCTCTGTAAAAAGGGCGCGCCAGGCATTGGCTTAGTTCCCTTATGCCGCTAGAATCCGCGTTCCGATGTACGCAAACGTGAACGCAATCGATTACGCACATGACAAGAATGTGAAACGCCACATATTTTTGTGAGGCTGGATACTTATAATAGGCAGCACAATTTATGCGGTGGCGGTTAAACCGCCTTGCGCGAAAGCGTTACTCCACCCAGAAATGGGGATTTCCTGAAAACAGTGGCTCTATTATGAAAAAAATTGTTTTAGCTGCCGGTGCAGCCCTGGCGCTCTCCACCTCTTTTACTGCCGGCGCGGCAGAAACCAGCAACAGTGAATTCGTTTCCGACTGGTGGCACCAGAGCGTAAACGTGGTGGGCAGCTACCATACCCGCTTCGGACCAACCATCCGTAACGATACCTATCTGGAATATGAAGCTTTCGCGAAAAAAGACTGGTTTGATTTCTATGGCTACGCGGACGCCCCGGTCTTCTTCGGCGGCAACACCGATGCTAAAGGGATCTGGAACCACGGCTCTCCGCTGTTTGTGGAAATCGAACCGCGTTTCTCTATCGACAAGCTGACCGGCACCAGCCTGGCGTTCGGCCCGTTCAAAGAGTGGTATTTCGCAAATAACTATATCTACGATATGGGCCGCAATTCCTCGGGTCGCCAGAGCACCTGGTATATGGGTCTTGGTACTGATATCGACACCGGCCTGCCGATGAGCCTCTCCATGAACGTTTATGCCAAATACCAGTGGCAAAACTATGGCGCGCAGAACCAGAACGAGTGGGACGGCTACCGCTTCAAAGTAAAATACTTCGTGCCGATCACCCAGCTGTGGGGCGGCAACCTGAGTTATATCGGCTTCACCAACTTTGACTGGGGCTCAGACCTCGGCGATAAAGGCGGTTATGCGCTTAATGGCGTGAAAGCGCGCACTAACGACTCCATCGCTTCCAGCCATATCCTGGCGCTGAACTACGATCACTGGCACTACTCCGTGGTCGCGCGTTACTGGCACCACGGCGGTCAGTGGAACGATGATGCTGAACTGGCGTTTACCAACTACAACACCCGCTCTACCGGCTGGGGTGGCTACCTTGTAGTAGGTTATAACTTCTAAGCCGTATCCCGGTGAACCTGTGAAAAAGCCAGCTTCTGCTGGCTTTTTTTATGAGCGTTGATTATCGCGTCCTGCTGTTAGCCGCCACAGGTGTACGCACACCGCCTCTTCTGCCCTCTCGCTTATCCCCTATCGAGGCGAAAAAAAACCGCAGGCTTAACCTGCGGTTTTATTGACGTATAACGCTGCTGCGTGATTACGGCAGGAGGGATGGTTGGTCTGCGCCCTCTTTTTCCACCTTCTGTTGCAGCAGGTGTTCACGCTTCATGCCAAGCTTCAGCGCCAGGGCGGAAGCGACATAAATCGACGACGCCGTACCGATAGAGACACCGATAAGCATAGTCAGCGAGAAGCCCTGCAGCATCGCGCCGCCAAACAGGTAAAGCATCAGGATCACGACAAGCGTCGTACCGGAAGTGATCAAGGTCCTTTTCAGCGTCTGGGTCAGCGACACGTTAAAGATTTCGTAAGGCGTGCCGCGGCGGATCTTGCGGAAGTTCTCACGAATACGGTCGGAAACCACGATGCTGTCGTTCAGCGAGTAACCGATAACCGACATCAGCGAGGCGATGATGGTCAGGTCAATTTCGATCCGGAACAGCGACAGCACGCCCATGGTAATGATCACGTCGTGCGCCAGCGCGATAACCACACCGGCCGCCAGGCGCCACTCAAAGCGGAACCCAACGTAAACCAGAATGGAAAGCAGCGCGACCAGCAGCGCCATCGCGCCCGCCTGGGCGAGATCGGCCCCCACGCTCGGCCCCACGAACTCGATACGTTTCACCGCCGCGTTCTGGCCGGTGGCTTCGTTAATCACCGTCAACACTTTGGTGCCGAGCGCCTGACCGCCGGTTTCACCCTGCGCAGGCGGCATACGCACCATGATGTCGCGGCTGCTGCCGAAGTTCTGCAGCAGCGGCTCTTCAAAACCCGCCTTTTCCAGCGACTCGCGCATCAAATCCAGATCCGCCGGTTTTTCCAGGCCAATCTCGATAACCGTACCGCCGGTAAAATCGAGACCCCAGTTAAACCCGCGCACGCCCATCACCACGATAGAGGCGACAAGCAGCAGGCCCGAAATGGCGAAGGCCCAGTAGTCCCAGCGCATAAAGTCATAGACTTTGCGGCCGTGGTTTAATTGTTCAACAGTATATTCCTGTGCCACAACGCACTCCTCAGATAGACAGCTTGTTGATGCGTTTGCCGCCGTACAACAGGTTTACAATGGCACGGGTACCGACAATAGCGGTGAACATGGAGGTCGCCACGCCGATACCGGTCGTGATAGCAAACCCTTTAATGGCGCCGGTCCCCACTGCGTACAGGATGATGACCTTAATCAGCGTCGTGACGTTGGCATCGAAAATCGAGCTGAACGCCCCACGATAACCTTCATCAATCGCCTGCTGCACCGAACGGCCGTTGCTGAGCTCTTCTTTAATACGCTCGTTTATCAGCACGTTCGCATCCACCGCGACCGCAAGGGTTAACACAATCCCCGCGATACCCGGCATGGTGAGCGTCGCGCCCGGCAGGAGCGACATGATGCCCACAATCAGCACCAGGTTCGCCAGCAGCGCCGTGGTGGCGATAAGACCGAACTTCTTATAGAACAGGATCATGAACAGAATGGAGACCGCGAGGCCCGCCAGACACGCTTCCAGACCCTGAGTGATGTTCTGCATACCCAGCGTCGGACCGATCGTGCGTTCTTCCACAATCTGAATCGGCGCAATCAGCGCGCCCGCACGCAGCAGCAGCGAAAGCTGACGCGCTTCGTTCGGGTTGTCGATGCCGGTAATCACGAAGTTCTGACCGAGGCGCGCCTGAATGGTCGCGACGTTGATCACTTCTTCCTGTTTCATCAGGATGCTGCGGCCGTTAGCGTCTTTCTTACCGCTGTCCTTATATTCCACAAAGAGCGTCGCCATCGGTTTATGGATGTTGTCTTTGGTGAAGTTGGACATGATATTGCCGCCCGAGCTATCGAGCGAAATATTCACCTGCGGCATGTTGTACTGGTCAACGCCGGAGGTGGAATCGGTAATATGGTCGCCGGTCAGGATCACGCGTTTGTACAGCACGACAGGCTGGCCTTCACGGGTCATCTTCACTTCAGAGTCGCCAGGAATACGCCCGGCGGCGGCAGCGGTGCGATCGACATTGCTGTTGACCAGACGGAATTCCAGCGTCGCGGTCGCGCCCAGAATCTCTTTAGCGCGCGCCGTATCCTGAATACCCGGCAATTCGACCACAATGCGGTCAGCGCCCTGACGCTGCACCAGCGGCTCGGCAACGCCCAGCTGGTTAACACGGTTACGCAGGATGTTGATGTTCTGCTGAACGGCATATTCACGCGCTTCGCGCAGACGCTCATCAGACATCACCGCGCGCAGGCTGTTGTCGCCCTCGCTTGAGACAACCATGTCGCGATGGCGAGCCGTCAGATAAGAGGCCGCCGCGTCGCGGATATCGCTGTCACGGAACTGAATCGTCACGCCGTAGTTATCGGCTTTACGCACGTTCGTCCAGCTCAGCCCTTTTTCGCGCAGATCGCTGCGCAGGCTGTCCATATTCTGTTCCTGGAGCTTGCTGAGCGCCGTGTCCATATCGACTTCCATCAGGAAGTGAACACCGCCGCGCAGGTCAAGACCCAGCTTCATCGGTTCGGCAGAAATAGCAGTAAGCCAGCGTGGGGTGGCAGGCGCGAGGTTAAGCGCGACGACGAATTGATCGCCCATCGTGCTCATCAGCGCTTCACGAGCGCGCAGCTGAGTATCGGTGGAGTCAAAGCGCGCAAGGATAGCGCCCTCTTCCAGAGCCACAGATTTCGCGGAAATTTTTTCTTTTTGTAACGTATTCTGGACCTGGATCAGCGTTTGCTCACTGGCGGCGACGCCGCGCGCGCCAGTGATTTGAACAGCCGGATCCTCACCATACAGGTTGGGAAGTGCATAAAGCAGGCCGACGATAAGGACGGCGACCAGCATGAGGTACTTCCACAAAGGATAACGGTTTAACACGGCAGTTCCCTTTGGGAAAACAATGGATTACAGCGCCTTCATGGTGCCTTTCGGCAGGACGGCTGCGACGAAGTCACGCTTGATAACCACTTCGGTGGTGTCGTTCAGGGCGATAGCAATGTAGCCGTTTTCCGCTACTTTGGTCACGCGACCCACCAGACCACCGTTGGTGAGCACTTCATCGCCTTTGGCGATGGAGCTCATCAGGTTTTTATGTTCTTTGGTGCGCTTCTGCTGCGGACGCAGGATCATGAAATAGAAAATCAGACCGAACACGACCAGCATCAGGATCAGAGACATCGGGCTGCCCTGCGCCGGCGCACCGCCAGCGGCTACCGCGTCAGAAATAAAAAAGCTCATTCAAATTCCCTCATTATTAAATTAATCAACGTTCAACGGTGGCACCGGCCGCCCCTGGCGTTGGTAGAAATCCGCGACGAAGTGCTCTAATTTACCCTCTTCAATAGCCTTGCGTAAACCAGCCATTAAGCGCTGATAGTGGCGAAGGTTATGAATGGTATTAAGCCGCGCGCCCAGTATTTCGTTGCAACGGTCGAGATGATGCAAGTAGGCGCGTGAATAATTGCGACAGGTATAGCAATCACACTCAGGATCAAGCGGCCCCGTATCGCTTTTGTACTTCGCGTTGCGGATTTTCACTACGCCTTCGGTGACGAAAAGATGGCCGTTACGCGCGTTACGCGTTGGCATGACGCAGTCGAACATATCGATGCCGCGACGCACGCCTTCGACCAGGTCTTCCGGCTTGCCCACCCCCATCAGGTAGCGCGGCTTGTCCGCCGGGATCTGCGGGCAGACATGCTCAAGAATGCGGTGCATATCTTCCTTCGGCTCGCCGACAGCCAGGCCGCCGACAGCGTAGCCATCAAAGCCTATCTCTACCAGACCTTTCACGGAGATATCGCGTAAATCTTCGTAAACGCTGCCCTGAATAATACCGAACAGCGCGTTTTTGTTGCCAAGGCTATCAAAGCGGTCGCGGCTGCGTTTCGCCCAGCGCAGCGACATCTCCATGGAGCGCTTCGCGTAATCCCAGTCTGCCGGGTACGGGGTGCACTCATCGAAGATCATGACGATGTCAGAACCGAGATCGAACTGGATCTCCATCGATTTTTCCGGGTCAAGGAAGATAGGATCGCCGTTGATCGGGTTGCGGAAATGCACGCCCTGCTCGGTGATTTTGCGAATATCGCCCAGGCTGAAAACCTGGAAGCCGCCGGAATCGGTCAGGATTGGGCCTTTCCACTGCATAAAATCATGCAGGTCGCCGTGCAGCTTCATGATCTCCTGGCCGGGACGCAGCCAGAGGTGAAAGGTGTTGCCGAGGATAATCTGCGCGCCGGTGGCTTCTACTTCTTCCGGCGTCATGCCTTTTACGGTGCCGTAAGTGCCCACGGGCATAAAGGCCGGGGTTTCCACAACGCCGCGGTCAAATACCAGGCGGCCGCGGCGTGCGCGGCCATCGGTCGTATCAAGTTCGAATTTCACGTTTTTCTCCACATCAGAGAGACAGTCTGATGATTACTGTTACAGGGTAAGGGCGCCCCTTACCCCGGCCCTCTCCGGTTAAAGAGAGAGAAAAGAGCGACAAGCGACCGGTTATTCGCCCGGACGCTCGTTAATGGCCTGCGGATTGTACGTGATGTACATCGCATCGCCGTAACTAAAAAAGCGATACTCCGCTTTTACCGCTTCGCGGTAGGCGTTCATGGTGTGCTTATAGCCCGCGAACGCAGACACCAGCATGATGAGCGTCGATTCCGGCAGGTGGAAGTTGGTCACCAGCGCATCGATCACCTGGTACTGATAGCCCGGATAGATAAAAATCTGGGTGTCGCCGAAAAACGGCGCGATGAGCGCGTCTTGCGCCGCCTGCGCCGCGCTCTCCAGCGATCGCACCGAGGTGGTGCCTACGGCCACCACCTTATTGCCGCGCGCTTTTGCCGCCAGCACCGCGTCGACCACCTCCTGCGGCACTTCGGCGTATTCAGAGTGCATCACATGATCTTCGATGCTCTCCACGCGTACCGGCTGGAATGTCCCCGCGCCGACGTGCAGCGTCACAAACGCCATCTCAATGCCTTTCGCGCGCAGGCGTTCAAGCAGCGGCTCGTCAAAGTGCAGGCCCGCGGTCGGCGCCGCGACGGCGCCCGGTTTCTGGCTGTAGACGGTCTGATAAAGCTCGCGGTCGGCCTCTTCATCCGGGCGTTCAATGTAAGGCGGCAGCGGCATATGGCCGATGCTGTTCAGAATATCCAGCACCGGGCGCTCGTCGTTAAACTGCACTTCGAACAGCGCGTCGTGGCGCGCGGTCATCGTGGCGTTTACGCTTTCATCATCGCCCAGCAAAAGTTCCGCGCCCGGCTTCGGCGCTTTAGAGGCGCGGATATGGGCCAGCACGCGATGGTCGTCGAGCATACGCTCCACCAGCACTTCAATCTTGCCGCCGCTCGCCTTGCGGCCAAAGAGGCGCGCCGGGATCACGCGGGTATTGTTAAAGACCAGCAGATCGCCGGGGTTGAGCTTATCGAGCAAATCGGTGAAAGTGCCGTGCGTGAGATCTCCCGTCGGCCCGTCGAGCGACAGCAGGCGACAGGCGCTGCGCTGGGCTTGCGGATAGTGAGCTATCAGGGATTCGGGTAGGTCAAAGGAGAAATCGGTCAAACGCATGGCTGGAACTCTGACATAAAAAACAGGCGGCTAGTCTAGTGCCGGGGCGCGCTCCCTGCAACTGATTAGCCGCTTTATCTCTCTTTAAGGAAAGGATCGTTATGAATTTTCTTGCCCATCTGCATCTGGCGCATCTGGCGCAAAGTTCGCTGCCTGGCAACCTGATGGCGGACTTCGTGCGCGGCAAACCGGACGGGCTCTACCCGGCGGATGTCGTGGCGGGAATTTACATGCACCGGCGCGTGGATGTGCTGACCGATAACCTCGCGGAGGTGCGCGAGGCGCGCGAGTGGTTTCGCCCGGAAACCCGTCGCGTAGCGCCGGTGACGCTGGATGTCATGTGGGATCACTTTCTCTCGCGCCACTGGGCGCAAATCTCGCCTGAGCTCCCGCTTGAGGCGTTTCTCGCGCATGCGCATGCGCTGATTTTACCCACGCTGCCCGACGCGCCGGAGCGCTTTGTGAACCTCAATGACTATCTCTGGCGCGAACGCTGGATGGAGCGCTACCGCGAGATGGACTATATCGCCCGCGTACTCAACGGCATGGCGAGCCGCCGTCCGAAACTCGCGGCCCTGCGCGACTCCTGGGAGGATCTCAACACCCATTACGCCGCGCTGGAGCACCAGTTCTGGCGCTTTTACCCGCGGATGATGGAAATGGCGCGCGAAAAAACGCTCTGATTACGCCGCTTTCTCACCGCGAATATCGCGCCACAGCCGCCAGGCGAGCAGCAGCAGCCCAGCGGCGCCCGCCATCAGCACGCCCCAGATAATCCAGGTATACAGCGCGTTGCGCTGCGCGCTGGCGTCTTTGGCCGTCAGCCGCGCGTCGCCGCCGAGCGTCACCTCTTTTACCGTCTGCGCGTAAGGCAACAGCTCAGGATCGTGTGAGTCCGGCACCAGCGTTTGCAGCGCCAGCGCCTGCGCTTTAGCGGCGCCATTGCCCCAGGCAAGCAGGAACGGGCCGCTGCCCTGGGCATTAAACACCAGCGTTTTTTCGTCGCGCTCGCCGATCACTTCCGGGAAGGCATCGTCAAAGCGCTGATTAATCGCCCGCACGCGCAGCGCGGAAATCAGCTCGCCGTGCAGCGGCAGCGTCACCGCCGGGCGTTCCGGCAGACGATAAATCACGGTACGGGCGAGCGGCTGCCACGCCATGTTATCCGCGCTGCGATAGTCTATCTCCACCGGTACGACGGCGTTCTCAAGCGCCGGGCGCAGCGTCAGCGCATCGAACGGCTGCGGACGCGCCCAGTGATAGATAGCGGTGTCGAATTTCTCTTTAGTGCCACTGGCGGCAAGCGAAATACGCCGCGACTGCGGGTGCGGCGCCTGCCACTGGCCGGTGGCGGACGTGAAATCGAGCGGCGCGCTGGCGTTTTTCACCACCACCAGCAGGTACTTCGCGCCAAAGCGCGACGGCGCATCACTGAAATCCACCGTATTCTGTAGCAACCGCCGATCGCCGGACGTTAAATCCATCAGCGGCGCATCGGCGATGATGGGCTGCCAGTCGCGCAGCGTCTCGCTGGCGAGCACATCCACGCGGGCCTGCCAGCCGTTTACCTGTTGCGGCCACGCCAGTTGCAACTGCGTCAGCGCGCGCTCGCGATTGCTCTCGTCAAGGGGAATCAGCCAGCTGGCGCTGAGTTGCTCAATCGGCGCGTTTTCCATGCGGATCTGCACGCCGGACGGCGACGTCAGCAGCACCGTGCGCTGCCCTTCTTCGCTGGTTTTCACCGGCTGCGCGTCAAGCTTATAGACCGTCAGCGGCGCGCGTTGCGGCGCAGGCGCGGGCGGCGTGGTGATTTCGAGCGCAAACGGCAGGCTTGCGCCCTGCGCATTAAACACGCGGATATCGCGCAGATCCGGCCAGGCGCTCTGCGAATAAACGGCCTCCGGCAGCGGCAACCGGTACCACGGCGACTGCCCTTCTACCGCAAGCTCCACGCCGCGCGCATAATCCTGCGGACGCTCGGCGCGCGAGGTATCGTCACTGGCCGCGCACGTGGCGGCGAACGCCCAGACAAGGGCCACCCATAACTGTTTCATTCTGCCTCTCCCTGACGGGCATTGACCGGCCGCGCCGCTTTCGGCGGCAGCGGTGAGAAATAACCGACAATCAGCACCAGCACCGCGACGCCGATAAACGCCACAGCGCGCGCAAGACCGCCGCCGCCCGCGCTGTCCACCAGCATCAGCTTCACAATCACCACGCCGAGCAGGCCCGCGCCGCAAAACCAGCCCCGACGCGCGCCTTTGCGTGTAGCGCTCACCATCACCAGCAGCGCCAGCAGCATCCAGAGCAGTGCGAATGTGGTCTGGACCAGGCGCGAATCCCACAGCGCGTCGGACTGCCAGGGAATATCGCCCGTCCACGCGAGCGTGCGCAGCACCAGCCCGTTGCCCCACCAGAACAGCAGCGCAAGCCAGACGATCGGCGCCCACGGCTGCGCCTGCTTCAATAACGGCGACCAGAAGCGCGTAAGCAACCGCCACCAGTTCAGCGCCGCCAGCAGCGCGAAGCCCGCGCCGAGCTCCAGCGGGTTAATCAGCGGCAGATACGGCCAGTCGACCGTCACACCGTTCATCAGGTTGCCCGCGAGCAGTAAAAACGCCAGCACCGGCGCGACCGGCAGCAGCCCTGGCCCGCTGTAGAGCGCAGGCCACTGCGTACACGGCCACCTGCCGCGTCGGATCGCTTCATTCACCAGCAGCACGATACCGGCGCTGACGGCCAGAATAATCCCCGCCTGCCAGGCCTCGTTGCCCCACGGCAGGTCGTCGGTAAACCACCAGGTTTCCGCGCCTGCGGCAAGCAGCAGCATCCAGAATAGCGACAAATGCAGCGCCTGCTGGAGGCGCTCCGGCAACGCGCCGGCATCGCGGCGCAGCAGCCAGAGCGCGCACGGCAGCGCCAGGCACCAGACAAGGCTGTGCCAGCCCGCCAGCACCAGCGCGCCGTCGATAACTACCTGATCCAGGAGCATCAGCGCCATGCCAGGCCACAGCAGCCAGACGGCGCAAGCGAGATCCGGCCACGCCGCTTTGCGCGATGCCGCGCGCCACAGCATGACGGAGAGCGTAAGCAGCGCAAGCGTCAGAGCCAGACCCTGGGAGATATCCGCGAATGCCCAGCGGGCGGCCTGCAACAGCGCCGCCAGCCAGAACGCAATCCCCACGCCAAGATGCGCCTGGCTCACCTGCCGCTGCGGCAGGCGCCACAGCCAGCCGCCAGCCAGCCAGCAGAGCGCCAGCACCGCGCTGATAAACGCCGCGTTCAGCAGCGTAGTGCCGTCAATCCAGGCATAAACGGCGCTCGCTGCCGCAAGCGTCAGCAGCGCGCTGCCGCTGTAGCTCATCCGTCGCTGGGCCTGCTGCATGCCAAACCACAACAGCCCCAGACCTTCCAGCGCCCAGGCGAGCGCCGTCCAGCGGGCCGATAGCGCCAGCGGGATAGCGAGCGTGACAAACGCGCCGCCGAGCGCCAGCCCGCCCAGCGCCAGGATGCGCCCCTCCTGCGGGTAGCGACGCAGCGCGGCGCGCGCGAGCAGCAAATAGACCAGCCCGAAGCCGAGCGCCGAAAACGCCGGGCCATACGTCCAGTGGCGGGTAATCGCATACTGCATCCCAAAGCCGACCAGCGGCGGCGCGAACAGCAGCACGCCGTCGACGATTTTCTTGCGCCCCTGCGCGCGCAGCGACAGCGCCACGCAGACCACGCCGAAGAGCAAAATATTAGCGATAAGAAAGAGCTGGCAGCTCAGCCATTCGTCCGGCTGATAACCATTAATCCCCCAGACACCCGCCACGCCAAAGGTAAACAGCAGACCGAGCAGATTGAGTTCACGCCAGTGCTGCCAGACGCTGACGGCGGCGATGCCCACCGACAACAGCAGATAGAACGAAAAGAGCGCGATATGGCTGCCGCCGCCGGTCGAGAGCAGCAGCGGCGCGAGATAGCCGCCGAGGCTCGCCAGCATCGCGAGACTTAACGCGCGTTGCAGCACCGCCAGCGCGACGCTTGCGGCGCACACCACCAGCATCAGGCCGAAGGCGAGCGGCATCGGCAGCATCTGCCAGAGCCGGAACGCGCCGAAAATCGTGATATAGAGCGCCCCCACCGCGCCGCCCTGGAGGATCAGCGCATAAACCGGCGTTTTGTGGCGCAGTCGCCAGCCGAACGCCAGCAGAACCAGCGCCGCGACGCCCGCGCTGGCAACGCGCAGCTCAAGCGGCAGCATGTCGCGCTCAACGCTGTAGCGCAGCAGGAAGGAGATGCCTAAAAAGAGAAGAATGACGCCGATTTTGGCGAGCGGATTGCCCTGCATAAACCAGCGCGTCAGGCTGGTGATAAGCCCGCCTGACGCCGCGGCATGGCGCGGTTCCGGCGCGGGTTCTTCGCGGCGCGTAGCGGCGGCAGGCGCAGGGGCTTTCGCCGCGTTGCGCACGGCCTGCGACCAGACCGGCGGCACGTCCGCCTGCGGCACCGGTTCAGGCTCAGGCGCTGCCACAGGCTCAGGCGCTGCCACAGGCTCCGGCGCGATAATCACAGGCGCAGGCTCCGGCGCAGGCGTGGCCACCGGCACGGCTTCTGCGGCAGGCGACGCCGCGGCAAGCCGCGCCTCCAGCGTCTCGACCCGATGGCGCAGGCGATGAAGTTCAGTTTCGTTACGCGCGCTGCGTTTTAGCGCCATGATAGCCAGCACGGGCACCACAACCACGCAGAAGAGCGCAATCAGAGCAGCAAATACAAAAATCTCATCCATTGATTTCAGACCCTGCGGCAGAAGTGCGGCTACTTTCCCATATCTGGATGAAAAGCGGTATTCCTTTACCGCGTTTCGTTACGCTTATCGTGAATGCAGGATAAGCGCCGCCCCGGCGGCGAGCTGTAGCGTCTGCCCTTCCAGCGCGCCATCGCCCTCCTCGCGCGTCCAGGCTCTGTCATCAAGCAGCGGGGAGAATGGCAGCGTCACTTCGCAGGCCGCGCCGCGGTTCAGCGCCACCAGCACTCTCTCCTGCTGGAAGACGCGCGCGAACACAATGACATCACCTTTTGCGTACACCACCTGGCACGCGCCGGAACGCAACGCCCGGCTGCGGTGGCGCAGGCGCGCGAGCCGCTGATACAGCGCCAGCAGTTCGCCGTCCTGCTGCGCTTTATCCCACGGGAACGGCTGGCGGCAGAACGGATCGTTGCCGCCCTCCACGCCCACTTCGTCGCCATAGAAAACGCAGGGCACGCCGGGCCAGCAGAAAAGCCACACCGCTGCCGCCCGCAGTCGCGCCGGGTCGCCTTTGGCGATGGTTTTAAAGCGCGCGGTATCGTGGCTGTCGAGCTGGTTAAACATACGCAACTGCTGCTGGTGCGAGAGCGCGGCGCGGTACTCTTCCATCCAGCGGGCGCAGTCGGCGGCGTCAAGCTGCTGCGGCTCAAGCCCGTGATCCACGCCTGCGAGAAAGCTCCACACCGGCGTCGTAAAACCACGGTAGTTCATGGCCGCATCTTCCACGTCGTTTTGCAGCCACTGGCGCGCATCGCCAAAATGTTCGCCGAAGACAAACGCCTGCGGATTCACCGCCTTGGCCGCGCGCGTGATCCCCTCGACATGGCGCAGGTTCTCTTTCGCGCCGCCGTTTTCACCGAGCATATGCACCACATCGAGCCGCCAGCCGTCGATACTCCACGGCGCTTTCAGCCAGTGCTTCACCACGCTCTCTTCGCCCTGATAGATCTCCTCCACCACGCCGCGCTCGGCGAAATCGAGCTTCGGCAGGCTGTCGTAACCGAGCCAGCAGAACGCATAGCCGTCATCGGTGAAGCTGTACCAGTTGCGCGTCGGCGAATCAGGATGGTGACAGGCGCCGTCCGTGCCGTGATTGTGGCGATCGAACCACGGATGCGTGTCGCCGGTGTGGTTAAAGACGCCGTCCAGAATCAGGCGCATATCCGCCTCGCGCGTTTTTTCACGCAGGCGCAGCAGCGCTTCATCCCCGCCGAACTGCGGATCGACATGGCGATAATCGGCGGTGTCATACTTATGCACGCTCGGCGCGCTAAAGATGGGGTTTAGGTAGAGCGCCGTGACGCCGAGCTTTTTGAGGTACGGGATTTTTTCAGCTATCCCGTCGAGATCGCCGCCGTAAAACGTAGATCCGCCCGCCTCTGCGCTTACCGGCTCGTGCCAGTCGCGCAGGATGATGTCGTGCCCCTGAGCGTGGTGATAGTAGATCTTGTCCTGTTGCGCCCCGCGCGGCGTGCTGCGGGCGAAGCGGTCCGGGAAGATCTGGTAGAACACCTGATCCTGCACCCACTGCGGGCCGTCATCCGGCGCATCGATGGCGAAGAGCGCCAGCCGGGCGGGCGGAAACTCGCTCAGCCCCAGCGGGCTGAACCACTGCTGGCGATCGCCCCATAACAGCTTAAAGCAGTAGCGGCGGCGCGGCTGGCCGTCGCCGAGCGGAATGCTCGCCTGCCACGCGCTGACCTGCGGATGCGGCGCGGCGGCCAGGCGCTTCATCTCAAATGGCGTTTCTTCGTTATCGCGCTCGTAACGCAGTACGACCTTTTCCGGCAGCGCGTCGCCCGCAAGCCAGAGGGTGATCAGTAATTTCTCCCCCTGCCGGTGAATAAAGGGCGCAACGGGGAGATGCCAGGCATTCAACATACACTTTGATCCTTAATCGACAGAAAACAGGCGCATCTTTCCACACGGACAACCGCGCGCCTTCCTCATTCTGGATTTTATTGGGGGAGGAGACGGGAGGCGGAGAAACGACGTTGATCGTAGAGCGAAAATGACATCCCCGCCAGGCGGCGGGGATGGAAGGGAGCGTTACGCGGAAAGACGAGCGTCGCGGCGGCGTTTGAACACCCAGCCCAGCAGTAGCAGCGCAATCCACGCGAAACCAACGTAGAGCGAAATGCGGGTATCCGGATGATAGCCAATCAGCGCGATGATAAACGCCAGGAAAATCAGGCCGACGATGGTCGTCGCCACCCCGCCCGGCACCTTGAACTTCAGGGCCTTCACTTCATCCGCGCTCAGACGGCGGCGGAACGCCACCTGCGAGAGCAGGATCATTATCCAGACCCAGACGGTCGCAAAGGTCGCGAGCGACGCAATCACCAGGAAGACGTTTTCCGGCATGATGTAGTTAAGATAAACCGCCAGCAGCATCGCAAAGCACATCACCACCACTGTCACCCACGGAATGCCGCGGCGCGATGTTTTGGCGAACACTTTCGGCGCGCTGCCCTGCTCGGCCATGCCGTGCAGCATACGGCCCACGCCGAACACGTCGCTGTTAATCGCCGACAGCGACGCCGTCAGCACCACGAAATTCAGAATGCCCGCCGCAACGGTGATCCCCATATGCTGGAATGTCAGCACAAACGGGCTGCCGTTGGTGCCGACTTCATTCCATGGGTAGATGGACATAATCACGAACAGCGTACCCACGTAGAACACCAGAATACGCAGCGGCACGGAGTTAATAGCGCGCGGGATGGAGGTGGCCGGATCTTTGGCTTCACCAGCGGTGATGCCGATAATCTCAATGCCGCCGTAGGCGAACATCACCATTTGCAGCGCCATCACGGTGCCAATCCAGCCGTTCGCGAAGAAGCCGCCGTTGCTCCAGAGATTATGTATGCCGGTCGGCTGGCCGCCGTTGCCGATGCCCCAGATGATGATGCCGATCCCGGCCGCGATCATGATGATAATGGTGGCGACTTTAAAGAACGAGAACCAGAACTCCAGCTCGCCGAACACTTTCACGCTCATCAGATTAATGGCGCAGATGATAAGCACCACGCTCAGCACCCAGACCCAGTGCGGCACCGTCGGGAACCAGACGCCCATATAGATGCCGAACGCGGTGACGTCGGCGATGGCGACGATCAGAATTTCAAAGCAGTAGGTCCAGCCAGTGATATAGCCTGCGAGCGGGCCGAGGTTATCCTGCGCATAGCGAGAGAAGGAGCTCGCCGCCGGGTTATGTACTGACATCTCGCCGAGCGCGCGCATAATGATATACGCCGCCACGCCGCCAATGATGTAAGCCAGCAGTACGCTCGGGCCCGCCATTTTGATGGCGTCCGCCGAGCCGTAAAACAGGCCGGTGCCAATCGCTGAACCCAGCGCCATAAAGCGGATGTGTCTTGTACTCAATCCGCGCTTGAGCTTGTTCTCGTTTTCCATCTTTCCAGTACCACGTCATACAATAAAAAACCACGGAGCCAGGCCCCGTGGTTCAACAATCAACCGACGATCAGTGAGCGGTAGTTGTGACGCTCCGTCCGGTCGCGCGATCCCAGACCACCGCCGCCACCGTAATCACGATGGTCGGCAGCAGCCAGGCCAGCCCCTGATCCGCCATCGGCAGTTTCTGAGTCCAGGCCGGAAGGATACCGCTTATCGCCGAGGCTTTCACCCCATCAATCAAACCGAACAGCAGACTGACCGCCATCGCCGGGGCGATAACACGGCCCGAATTATGCCACCAGCCGCGGGTAAAGCTCAGTACAACAAGTGCGATACACGGCGGATAGATGGCCGTCAGCACCGGAATAGAGAACTGAATCAGCTGGCTTAAGCCGAGGTTCGACACCACCATGGAGAAGAGACCCAGGATAAACACCAGCGCGCGGTAAGAGAGCGGCAGGTATTGCGCGAAGAACTCGGCGCAGGCGCAGGTCAGGCCCACCGCCGTCACCATGCACGCCAGGAAGATCAGCGCCGCCAGCAGGAAGCTGCCCGCGCCGCCGAAGGTGTGCTGAACATAGGCGTGAAGGATTGCCGCGCCGTTAACGGATTGATCGACCAGCGTCGCGCTGTCAGAGCCCAGACGGAACAGCGCCAGGTAGAGCAGCGTCAGGCCGACGCCCGCCATCAGGCCCGCGAAAATGGTGTAGCGCGTCAGCAGACGAGAATCAGTGACGCCGCGCGAACGGGCCGCGTTGACGATAACAATCCCGAACACCATCGCGCCCAGCGTATCCATCGTCAGATAGCCGTTGACGAAGCCGTTGGAGAACGCCGCTTTCTCATAGGCCTCCGTCGCCACGCTGATATCGCCCGCCGGCCAGACAATCGCCGCCACAGACAGCACCACCAGCGCGATGATTTTCAGCGGCGCCAGGAAGTTACCCACGGTATCCAGCAGTTTGCCCGGATAGAGCGACACCAGGATCACCAGCGCGAAGTAGACCAGGCTGTAGATAAGCAGCGGCAGCGCGCCGTCGCCGGTGAGCGGCGCAATGCCCACTTCAAACGACACGGTCGCGGTGCGCGGCGTCGCGAACAGCGGCCCGACGGCCAGATAGCAAACCGTCGCCAGCAGAATGCCCGCCACGCGGCCAATCGGATGGCTCAGGCTGTCAACGCCGCCGCCGACTTTCGCCAGCGCCACCACGGTCAGCACAGGCAGACCCACGGCGGTAATAAGAAAGCCGATCGCCGCCGTCCAGACATGCGGACCGGCCTGCAAACCAACCATAGGAGGGAAAATGATATTGCCCGCGCCGACGAACAACGCAAAGGTCATAAACCCCAGTGCGATAATGTCGCGCGATTTTAAGTGATGGGTCATAAGATTTACTGCCTGTGGATGTGGTGTTGAAATTGAATAATTTTTTACCGCCAGTCACCTGACGAAAACGCCGCTATTTCCAGGGCTGACAGCGGGATATGCTTCCCGATTACGCTGGCGAAGAATTGTTTTTCGATTTACCACGCAAAAACAGTCGGTCTGGCAATAGCAGGGGCGCAATTTAAACGCTTATAACGTTTAAAGGCAAGACGGGATCGTAAAACCAGACCTTTATGCCAGATCTAAGTTTCAGGGCAGTGATAAAATCTAAAATCGTAAAAAACCTCCGGCGATTCGCGCGAGCAAAAAAGCGCCAAACGCTGAAAAAAGCGTTCAGAGGCGGCAAAAAAATGAATAAGGCCAGCTTATCGCTGGCCCTGGAAAGGAAGCTTTACGAATTAAACCTCAGAAACGGCTTTAGCAGGCGTGGCGACAATCAGTCGCTCCGGCAGGAGGAACGAAAACGTGGTGCCTTTGCCAGGCGCGCTTTCTATCTCAAGACGCGCGTCGTGGTGCGTCAGCGCGTGTTTCACAATCGCCAGCCCCAGCCCGCTGCCGCCGGTCTGGCGCGAACGCGCCTTGTCCACCCGGTAGAAACGCTCGGTCAGACGCGGAATATGCTCCGCGGCAATCCCCGGCCCGGTGTCGGCCACGCTAAAGCGCGCGCCATTCGCCACATGCTCCCAGCGCACCGTAATGTGCGTCCCGGCGGGCGTATGATTGACTGCGTTATACACCAGATTTGAAATCGCGCTGCGCAACTGCTCGTCATTGCCGAGCACTTTAAGCTGCGGGTCCACCTCAAAAGTAAACGTCTGCCTCTGCTGGCTGAGCGTCTGCGCTTCGCGCTCCACCACCCGCAGCATCATCGGCACGTCGATCGTCTCGTTGAGCTGCATCGCGGGCGCCGCCTCGATTTTCGAAAGCGTCAATAGCTGTTTCACCAGCCCTTCCATGCGGTACGTCTGCTCGCGCATCGTGTGCAGCGCTTTTTCACGCAGCGGCCCTTCGAGCGTCTGCTCGTGCATCATCTCCAGATAGCCCTGCAACACGGTCAGCGGGGTGCGCAACTCGTGGCTGACGTTGGCGAAAAAGTTGCGCCTGGCGCCTTCGAGCTGATGCATCTGCGTGACGTCGCGCGCCACCATCAGCAGCTGATCTTCGCTGTACGGCATGACGCGAAACTCAAGATGACGCCCGTTATTGAGCACCAGATGCAATGGCCGGTTGAACTCCTGGCCGCGCAGATAGCTGGTGAATTCCGGATAGCGCAGCAGGTTTAAGATGTTCTGGCCGTTATCGTCGGGCCAGCGCAGGCCGAGAAGCTGTTGCGCAAGGCCGTTGCACCAGAAGATAACGCCTTCTTCCGTGGTCAGCACCACGGCGTCCGGCAGGGATTCCGCGCCGCTGCGAAAGCGTTTGATAAGATTACCCAGTTCGCGACGGCGTTTTTTATTGCGCAACTGCATCTGGTGCAGGCCGTAGAGCAAGGGTTCCCAGCTGCCGCTGCCGGGCGGCGGCGTCATGCTGCGATCCACCCACAGCCACCAGGAGAGCCGCAGCAGATTCCAGAAATGCCAGACCAGCAATCCGGTTACCGCCGCCAGTAAAAACCATGCCAGATAGCCGAATATCGCCCCGAGCACCAGCGCCGGAATACAGCACAGCAACAGCTCCAGCACCAGTCTTTTCCATGACAGCCGTTCCAGCACGCGTCACACTCCTGTTTTGGGTTTAAAAACGGGTTGAGAACCGATAACCCGTACCGCGCACCGTTTGTACCATTCTGTCATGACCGCTGTGTTCCAGCGCCTTGCGCAGGCGGCGGATATGCACATCCACGGTACGATCTTCCACATACACATTGGTGCCCCAGACGTGGTTCAGCAGCTGTTCACGGCTGTAAACGCGCTCCGGGTGCGTCATAAAGAAATGTAACAGCTTGAATTCGGTCGGCCCCATATCGAGGGGATTTTCGCCGGTCATCACGCGGTGCGATGACGGATCGAGGCTTAAGCCCTGCATTTCGATGACTTCATCCACCGCCATCGGCGAGATACGGCGCATGACTGCTTTAATACGCGCCACCAGCTCTTTCGGGGAGAACGGTTTGGTAATGTAATCGTCGGCGCCCGTTTCCAGCCCACGCACGCGATCTTCTTCTTCACCGCGCGCGGTCAGCATCACCACCGGGATCTCGCGGGTCAGCGCTTCGCGTTTGATATGCTTAATAAACTGGATCCCCGATCCGCCGGGCAGCATCCAGTCCAGCAGAATCAGATCGGGCCAGGGCTCATTGAGTTGATTCACCGCACTGTCATAATCTTCCGCTTCCACCGGCTGGAAGCCATTTTGCTCCAGTACGAAACACACCATCTCGCGGATAGGTGCTTCATCTTCAACGACCAGAATACGTCTCGCCATGATTCGCCCTGTTAAATAAAGTAAACAGTATGTAATGCGGCGCCATTATGCGTCAGATTTATGACAGATTTATGAAAAAGATGACCGTAAGATGACCTGTCAGCGCGTGCGGTAAAACCCGGCGGCGCGACGAAACAGGACACCCGCCGTACTGGATGTTTATAATCCCCTTCTCGCTTTTTCGCCACAGGGCATCCCATGCGTATTCTGCATACCTCAGACTGGCATCTTGGTCAAAATTTTTACGCCAAAAGCCGCGCCGCCGAACATGAAGCCTTTCTCGACTGGCTGCTGGAGGCGGCAATGGCGCATCAGGTAGATGCGATTATTGTCGCAGGCGACATCTTTGATACCGGCGCGCCGCCCAGCTATGCGCGCGAGCTCTATAACCGCTTTGTCGTCAAACTTCAGGCGGCAAACTGCCCGCTTATCGTGCTTGGCGGCAACCATGATTCGGTGGCGACGCTCAATGAATCCCGCGAGCTGCTGGCCTGCCTGAACACGCAGGTCATCGCCAGCGCGCAGCTCACGCCGGAAAGCCAGGCCACGTTATTATACCGCCGCGACGGCGAGCCGGGCGCGGTGCTCTGCCCGGTGCCGTTTTTACGCCCGCGCGACGTGCTGCGAAGCCTCAGCGGGCAGTCGGGCCGGGAAAAACAGCAGCAGTTGCTGGAGGCCATCAGCCAGCACTATCAGCAAAGCTATGAGGCCGCCTGCCAGCTTCGCGGCGAGCGTAATCTGCCGATTATCGCGACCGGCCATCTTACCACCGTGGGCGTCACCAAAAGCGACGCGGTGCGCGACATCTATATAGGCACGCTCGACGCCTTTCCGGCGGACCGCTTTCCGCCCGCCGATTATATCGCGCTGGGGCATATTCACCGCGCCCAGAAAGTCGCGGGCTGCGAGCATATCCGCTACAGCGGCTCGCCGATTGCGCTGAGCTTTGATGAAACCGGTAAAGAGAAAAGCGTTTATCTGGTGGAGTTCGCCGACGGCAAACTGCGCGACGTCACGGCCCTGCCGGTGCCGGTCAGCCAGCCGCTGGCGGTACTGAAAGGCAGCCTGGAGTCTATCACCGCGCAGCTCGAACAGTGGCGCGATGCGCCGGACGAGCCCAGAGTGTGGCTCGATATCGAAATCGACACCGGCGAATTTCTGCATGATATGCACCGCCAGATAAGCCAGCTGACCGAAAGCCTGCCGGTGGAAGTCGTTCTGCTGCGCCGCAGCCGTGAAATGCGCGAGCGCGCGCTTGGCTCGCTCAGCACCGAAACGCTCAGCGAGCTGGGGGTGGAGGAGGTGTTTGAACGCCGCCTGGAGCTGGAAGCCCTGGAGGAGCCGGAGAAAGCGCAGTTGCGCACGCTCTTCGCCCGCACGCTGGAAAGCCTGCACGAGGAGGACGAAGCATGAAAATCTTAACCCTGCGGCTGAAAAACCTGAACTCGCTGAAAGGCGAATGGAAAATCGACTTCACCGCCGAGCCGTTCGCGAGCAACGGGCTGTTCGCCATCACCGGGCCGACCGGCGCGGGTAAAACCACGCTGCTTGACGCCATCTGCCTTGCGCTCTACCACCGCACGCCGCGCCTGAACGCGCTGTCGCAAAGCCAGAATGACCTGATGACGCGCGATACCGCCGAATGCCTGGCAGAAGTGGAGTTTGAAGTAAAAGGCGTCGCCTGGCGCGCGTTCTGGAGCCAGAGCCGCGCGCGGGGCCTGCCGGACGGCAATCTGCAGGCGCCGCGCGTGGAGCTGGCGCGCTGCGAAGACGGCAAAATCGTCGCCGATAAAATTAAAGATAAACTCGACAGAATAGCCGCGCTGACGGGTCTGGATTACGACCGTTTCACCCGCTCCATGATGCTCTCGCAGGGGCAGTTCGCCGCCTTTCTCAATGCCGAGGCCAAAGCGCGCGCCGAACTGCTGGAAGAGCTGACCGGCACTGAAATCTACGGCCAGGTCTCGGCGCGTATTTTCGAACAGCATAAAGAGGCGCGTAGCCAGCTTGAGAAGCTCGAATCCCAGGCGCAGGGCGTGCGGCTGCTGGACGATGCGCAGCGCGAAAGCTTAACCACAGGTTTGCAGGCGCTCACTGACGATGAAAAAACGCTGCTCGCCCGCCAGCGCCAGTTACAGCAAGAACACCTGTGGCTGACGCAGCGCACGGCGCTTGCCAGCGCCCAGGACGCGGCGGGCCATGCGGCGGCGGCGGCAGATCAGGCACTACTGGCCGCCGCGCCGCAGCTGGCGCGTCTTGAAACGGCGCTACCGGCGGAAAAACTGCGCCCGGCCTGGCTGCGTAGTCAGGAGCTGGAAACCGCCCTTGCCGCCACTGGTCGCAAGCATGAAGAAGTAAGCGTTCGCTTACAGGAAAGCCAGCAGCGCCGCCGGGAGATCCGCCAGGCCGCCGCGCAACAGGCGCAAGCCCAGACGCACGAGCTCGGCGAACTGGGCCGCTGGCTTGCGGAGCACGACCGCTACCGCCTGTGGAGCAGCGAGCTCGCGGGCTGGCGCGCGGTGCTGGCGCAACAAAAGCGCGATCGCGCGCAGCTGCGCGCGCTGAACGAGACGCTCGACGCCACTCGCCGCAAGCGCGACGCGCTGCCGGATGCCGGGCTGGCGCTCTCGCCGGATGACGCCGCTCAGGCGCTGGCGCAGCTTAACGACCAGCGGCCGCTGCGTCAGAAGCTTTCGACGCTTCAGTCAACTTTCGCGCCGCTGACGCGCCGTAAAGCGCGCCTGCAGGAGACGACCAGCGCCCTGCAAACGCAAATTCAGCTCGCCGAACAACAGCTGGCGCAAAAGCGTCAGGATTACAAAACCAAACAGGACGAGGTCACCCGCGCGAAAGCAGTCTGCGAGCTGGAGCAACGCATCGCGAGCCTCGTTGAAGAGCGCGCGCGACTGCAACCCGGCAGCCCCTGCCCGCTCTGCGGCGCGACCGAGCACCCGGCCGTTGAGGCGTACCAGGCGCTGACGCCTGACGCGAGCCGCCTGCGTCTTGCGCAGCTTGAGCAGGAGAAAGAGCAGCTCGGCACCGAAGGCGCGGCGCTCCGCGGCAAGCTCGACGCGCTGATGAAACAGCGTCAGCAGCAGGAAAGCGAAGCGGCAAGCTTGCTGGAAGAGGAGCAAGCGCTCACCTCACAATGGCAGACGCTGTGCGCCGCCGCCGCGCTGGATTATGCGCCGGGCGAGGATCTCACCCCCTGGCTTGACGCGCAGACCCGCCGCGAACAGCAGTTGCATCTGCTGCGCGAGCGCCAGATGCTGGACGCCGCCATTGACGGCGCGCTGCGTCAGATAACCACGCTGGACGCCGCCTGTCAGACTCAGCAGAACGCGCTGTGCGACCAGCTCGACGCTTTCGCGCTGCCCGCGCCGGATGACGACAACCCCGCGCCGTGGTTCGCCGAACGTGAAGAAGAGGCGCGCCGCTGGCAGCAGCACCACGAGCGCCAGCAGCGCCTGCGTGAACAGCTTTCCGCCTGTGAAGCCCTATTGACCCTGTTGCCGCAGGAGGGCGACGCGCAGGCGGCATCGTTATCCGCAGACGAACTGCCGCGCGCGGGCCAGGAGATCCATACGCGCTGTTTATCGCTGGAAGCGCAGTGGCAGACGCTCGGCGCGCAGCTTGAGCAGGAGCGCGCCCGCTACCAGAGCGTCCAGCAAGATTTCGACGCGGCGCTTACCGCCAGCCCGTTTGAGGATAAAGCGGCATTTCTCGCCGCCCTGCTTGATGAGGCCACCCGCAGTCAGCTCGAAGCGCAAAAACAGCGACTGGAGCGCGAGCGCGAGGCGCAACATACGCTGCTTACACAGGCGCAGCAGGCGCTGGAGCGCCACCTGAGCGCGCGCCCGGCATTGATGGACGACGCCGCTGACGCCCGTCAGAGCGAGGCCGCGCTGGCGGTTATCACGGAGCAACTGCGTGACAACACCACGCGTCAGGGAGAACTGCGTCAGCAGCTGCGCCAGGATGAAGAGAGCCGCACGCAGCTTGCCGCCCTTCTCGGGCAGATTGACCAGGCGCGGCGCGAGGCCGACGAATGGGGCCAGCTCAACCATCTGGTCGGCTCGCAGAAAGGGGATAAATTCCGTAAGTTCGCCCAGGGGCTGACGCTGGATAATCTGGTCTGGCTGGCCAATAACCAGCTGACGCGCCTGCATGGCCGTTACCTGCTTAAACGCAAGCTGAGCGAGGATCTGGAGCTGGAAGTGGTGGACACCTGGCAGGCGGATGCGGTACGCGACACCCGCACGCTCTCCGGCGGCGAAAGCTTCCTGGTGAGCCTTGCGCTGGCGCTGGCGCTCTCGGATCTGGTGAGCCACAAAACCCGTATCGACTCGCTGTTCCTTGATGAGGGTTTCGGCACCCTGGATGCGCAGACGCTTGATACGGCGCTCGACGCCCTCGACGCGCTGAACGCCAGCGGCAAAACCATCGGCGTCATCAGTCATGTAGAGGCGATGAAAGAACGTATCCCGGTGCAGATCAAGGTCAGAAAAATTAACGGCCTTGGCGTGAGCCGCCTGGCGCGGGAGTATCAGGTCGATTAAGGCCGATAAAAAAAGGGGCGTTGCGCCCCTTTCTTTTTATATTAACGCACCACGGGCCAGAGCCACGCGGCGCCGCGCACGCCGCTCGAATCGCCATGCACCGCTTTGCGCACCGGCGTTTCGCACTCGCCGCCAAACACCCAGTGTTTCATCAGCGGCGGCACGGTTTTATAGAGCCGGTCGACATTGCTCATGCCTCCGCCCAGCACAATCACGTCCGGGTCAAGAATATTGACGATATGCGCCAGCGATTTCGCAAGCCGCATCTCGTAGCGGCTGAGCGTGAGCTCCGCCAGCGCGTCCTGGGCCTCTACCAGCCGGATGATTTCACTGCCCTTGAGCGGCTGGCCGCTCAGGCGATGATAGTCAGTCGCAAAGCCGGTGCCGGAGATAAAGGTTTCGATACAGCCCTGTTTGCCGCAGTAGCACGGCACGTCTTCACGGTAGCGCAGCTCGTCTTCATCCATCCACGGCAGCGGATTATGCCCCCACTCGCCCGCGTTGCCGTTGGCCCCGATGTGGCTTGCGCCGCCCAGCGCAATGCCGGAGCCGCAGCCGGTGCCGATAATGACCGCAAAGACCGTCTGCGCGCCTTTCGCCGCGCCATCGACGGCCTCAGACACGGCAAAACAGTTGGCGTCGTTGGCGAGCCGCACCTCGCGCGCCAGCCGCGCGCTGAGATCTTTATCCAGCGCCTGGCCGTTCAGCCATGTTGAGTTGGCATTTTTAACGACGCCGGTATAAGGCGAGAGCGTGCCCGGAATGCCGACGCCCACGGTGCCGCGCTCGCCGGTCTCTTTTTCGGCAAGCTCAACGAGACCGGCTATCGTCTCGATGGTTTGCGGGTAATCGTCACGCGGCGTCGGCACGCGGTGGCGAAAACGCTGCTCGCCGTCGTCGCTGAGCGCAATCACTTCGGTTTTGGTGCCGCCTAAATCGATCCCAATACGCACGTCTGCTTCCTCATATTCAATGACTTATCAGGAGAGTAGATAACCTGTCCGTGAAAGGCAATGAAACGCCGCGGCTGATTCGTTATCATGCCCGCTGCGTTTAACTACCAGGCCGTGGAAATTAACATGCTGTGGTTCAAAAATTTAATGGTTTACCGTTTAAACCGCGACGCCGCGTTGCGTGCGGATGAGATGGAAAAACAGTTAGCTGCGTTTACCTTCACCCCGTGCGGCAGCCAGGATATGGCGAAAACCGGCTGGGTGCCGCCCATGGGCGGCAGCAGCGACGCGCTTACCCACGCCGTTAACGGCCAGATTGTGATTTGCGCGCGCAAAGAAGAGAAAATCCTGCCCGCGCCGGTTATCAAGCAGGCGCTGGAGGCGAAAATCGCCCGTCTGGAGGCCGATCAGGGCCGCAAGCTTAAAAAGACGGAAAAAGATTCGCTGAAAGATGAAGTGCTGCATTCACTGCTGCCGCGCGCCTTCAGCCGCTTCAGCCAGACCATGATGTGGATTGATACCGCCACGGGTCTTATCGTGGTGGACTGCGCGAGCGCCAAAAAAGCGGAAGATACCCTGGCGCTGCTGCGTAAAAGCCTCGGCTCGCTGCCGGTGGTGCCGCTGACGCTGGAAAACCCGATTGAGCTGACGCTCACCGAATGGGTGCGCGCCAATAACGTGCCGCAGGGTTTTCAGCTGCTGGATGAAGCAGAGCTTAAAGCCATACTGGAAGATGGCGGCGTGATCCGCTGTAAAAAGCAGGAGCTGGTGAGCGACGAAATCGCGGTACATATCGAAGCGGGTAAAGTGGTCACCAAACTGGCGCTCGACTGGCAGCAGCGCGTGCAGTTTATGCTGTGCGACGACGGCTCGCTGAAACGCCTGAAATTTGCTGATGAGCTGCGCGATCAGAACGACGACATTGCGCGTGAAGATGTGGCGCAACGCTTTGACGCCGATTTCACGCTGATGACGGGCGAACTGGCGGCGCTGATTCAGAACTTAGTGGAAGCGCTGGGCGGAGAAGCCCAACGCTGATGCATTCGCGTCGCCCCGCCCGGGGCGGCGCGCTTACAGGTAGCGACAGAGATACGATGTCGGCTCGGCCACCTGCAAATGAAACTCGCTGTGCCCCGGCACATGGAACACCTGCCCCGCCTCAAACGTTTTCCATTCGGTTTCGCCCGGCAACAGGACATTGAGCGCGCCGCTCACGACGGTCATCTCTTCCGGCTGCGCGGTGCCGAATGTGTATTCCCCTTCCGCCATCACGCCTACGCTCGCCCGGCCCGTACTGCTGCTGGTGAAGCCGATAGATTTCACTTTACCGGAAAAGTATTCGTTACTCTGAAGCATAAGCAGGCCCTTATCGAAAAAATGGTTGGAAAAACAATATAGAGGGCCAGCCTGAGCGCTGTCACGCAAATTGTGCGAGGCGCTCAGATAAGCAGTTCGGAAGCGAGTCGCGCCACCAGGACGTTACTGAGCAGCACCGGCACATCGAGCGCCTTTTGCAGCAGATCGCGGTGTTTTTGATGAAAGCCAAGGCAGTCGAGCAGAAGAACATCCGCCCCGCGGGTCAGCAGATCGCGCCCGGCGCCGACCAGTTCCTCTTCCGTGCCGTAAAACGGATTGGCGAGCGAGTAAAGCGGCGGGTTTTCCAGCACCTGCCATTTCCGGGTCTGTGTCGCCATCAGCTCCGGAACAGGGACTATCACGCCCACCTGATGCCCGTCGACAATCGACGAGACCAGCGGTGGAATAATACGATCCGGCTCCAGCAGAATGGCGTTGCGCGCACGCAGACCGCTGAAGCGCTGCGTACTCATCAGTAAAATCACGTCATAGCCCTGGTTATCCAGCACTTCAATAACGCTTTGCAGCGCCCTTTCGGTTTTGGCTTTTGAGACCGTCGCTTTTTCACCGTCGGACAGCATAGTGATAAGCGTCTCTTCCTGGCCCGTTACGCCATAATCTTCCATCGCCTCGGCGCGCGACAGTTTCCCCATCAGGCTGATATGGGTAATTTGCTGCTCATCAATATGTTCGGTTAACAACGGCAGTACCTCGCTGACAGGTACTACACCGAGGGTAAGTATGGCCAGAGTCGCACGCATGTTAATCGCCTTGGTTTACAGCCTCTCAAAGAGTTAACGACACTTTTCGCTGAATACTTGAGCGAAAACGGAAGATGAATCAAAAAGCGTAGCAGCTTACGCATACAGCAGGAAAAGCCTGCCGCAAGCTACCGAAAAATAATCATAACGTATCGTTAACATTAGCTTTGGATAAAAGGTGTGATGCAAAGCGGCAGCTACTCATTTTCGGAGTGGCGGTAAGCGCAACGCCTGCGCCTGCCGCCGGTCGCGGTCAGGATTTGTCCGGATCTTCGTAACGACGCTTGGCGTCCAGCGCTTCCTGTTCGGTAGGGTGTTCGCTGATAAGTGAATCGGGCTCGGGGTGATCGGCGCGCAGTTGATAACTGGTGACGGTCTTACCCGGTACGCCTTTCTCAACAGGCACCACGCGCGCCTCGCGCGGATAAGGGGGTCTGGTCGGCATAGCTCTTCCTTAATTTATCGGGGAGGAGCGTTAAGTATAGACAATCCCGTCACTTAGCTGGCATGGGCGACGTGTAGCGCGTCAATAATGCGAGAAACAATCACCGCGGGCGCGTCGGCGGCGTCAATCACGTGGTGGGCGCATTCGCGATAAAGCGCGTCGCGTACCGCCAGCACATCGGCAATTTCTTCCGTCACCGGCTTGCCGGTGAGCGTCGGGCGCTGGCCCGCTTCCGGGAACGCTTCAAGACGCTGCGCCAGAACCTCGACGGGCACGTTGAGATAAATCACGATACCATGCGCACGCATGAACTCGCGGTTTTCGTCACGCAACACCATGCCGCCGCCGGTCGCGACCACCGTTGCGGGCGCGGTAACCGCCTGCAACGCCTCGCTTTCACGATCGCGAAAACCCGGCCAGCCTTCTTTCTCCACCACCTCGGCGACCGTCATCTGCGTCTGCTCCAGCAGCCAGCGGTCGGTATCGGCAAAGCCGTATGCCAGCGCGCGTGCCAGCGCCTCGCCGGTAGTGGTTTTTCCGCAGCCGCGCGCGCCGACTAAATAAATGGGTTGATTCATGGATGGATTACCTCACCTTTCGCGCAAGGCGAAAGGGTTTGACAGCAGGCCGTAAGCCGTGAGTTTAACAATAAACTAGTACACAAGACAGGCGTAAATTTAAAATTACAAAAAGGTTAAAAATGAATGGCGGCCCGCGCCGCGCAACCCTTCTTCTGTCTTAAGGGTGTAAAGCCACGCTACCACTGGCGAGAATTCGCCAGGCGCGCCCACCATACTTGAAAGCACCCGGCGAACACAACCCCACCGTTCGCCGCACCCGGTTACATATTTCTTATTTCCTTTACGCGCCGGATATTTACAAGCGGCGATTTTTCTCCAGACTTAACTATTGACGCGTTCAATGACAGAGGGATGAATCATGCAATCTGAAGAGCAACGTCTGATTGACGGGCTTTTTGACCGACTCAAAGCCGCCGGTGAAAACAGCGCGCCGCGCGACGCGGACGCCGAACGCTGGATTGAGCAGCATATGCGCAACCAGCCTGGCGCCGCTTATTACATGGCGCAGACCCTGCTTATCCAGGAAGCGGCCATGAAACAGCTGAATGGCCGTATTCAGGCGCTCGAAGCCGAAGTGGCGCAGTTGAAACATTCAGCAAGCCGTCAGCAGAGCAGCGGCGGTTTCCTGGCGGGCCTGTTCGGCGGCAACAAGAGCGAGCCGGAAGCCCCGCGCCCGCAGGCCACACCGCGCGGCTCCGACCCTATTCCCGGCGCGCAGCAGTACCAGAGCGCACCGCAGGCGGGCTACGCGCCGCAGGCCGCGCCGGGTCAGTACAATAACGCTCCTCGCGGCGGCGGCTTTATGGCTGGTGCCTTACAGACCGCCGCGGGTGTGGCGGGCGGCGTGGTGCTCGGCAATATGCTGACCAGCATGTTCAGCCACAGCCAGCCGGAGGAGATCGTCAATATCATTAACGAACCGGCGCAACCGGCGGATAACAGCCCGGTAAACGCCGTTGAGGATTACAACCAGGCCGATGACAGCCAGTTCCTGAACCAGGACGCCGGGCTGCAACAGGACAACGGCAACGACTACGTGCCTGCCAGCAGCGACGAGGACTGGAATAACGATTTCGCCGGCGATGACTTTGGCGGCGACGATTTCGGCGGCGACGACGACAACTGGGTTTAAGCCTGACGCTTTTGGCCGCTGAGCCACTTATCAAGTTCAGCGGCGAATTGCTGGCGGTCGCGCTGGCTCAGGGCGTCCGGACCGCCGGTCTGGATGCCGCTGGCGCGCAGCGTATCCATAAAATCGCGCATCGTCAGGCGTTCGCGAATGGTGGCTTCGCTGTAGCGCTCGCCGCGCGGATTGAGCGCCACGGCGCCTTTCGCTATCACTTCCGCCGCGAGCGGAATATCTGCCGTCACCACCAGATCCCCCGGCTCGCAGCAACGCACGATTTCGTTATCCGCGACGTCAAACCCCGCTGGCACCTGGCGGGCGCGGATAAACTTTGACGGCGGCACGCGCAGCGGCTGGTTCGCCACCAGAATCACCGGCGTTTCGGTGCGCTCGGCGGCGCGGAACAGCACTTCTTTAATCACTTTCGGACACGCATCGGCATCCACCCAGACTGGCATTACGACTCCTGATTGTCGGCGGGAATAATGGAGATTTTGCCATTTTTCTCAAGGATGGCGAATTTTATCTCCTCCAGCCGGTCGATCCCCTGGCTGGTGCGGGCCGAGCTTAAAATATCGTCCCGCGAGATCCCCGCTTTCTTCATACGCGTGGTCAGCAGGCGGCCATTCTCCACCAGAATTAGCGGCGATCCGTCGAGCAGCAGATCGAGACGCGGAAACGCGTTTTTCACATAGCTCAGCAGAATATCGAGCACGATAAGCGTAATGATGGTGATTGCCGCCCCCGTAAACGAAAAGTCATTGCCGAGCAGCGCCTGTTGGGTCGCCTCGCTGATGATTAACAGCAGCACGAAATCAAACGAGTTCATCTCCAGCAACGTGCGGCGACCGGCGATTTTCAGCACCACCAGCAGCAGAAAGTACATGCCTGCGGCGCGCAATACGCTGTCCATTATGTTCTCCTACGGATAAACCCACTGGGTCAGATGCACCGGCGACGCGCCTTCCAGCGTCACGGTGGAGGTTAAGCGCCCGGCCGACTGCGGCTGCGTCACTATCCAGACGGCGTGGGCGCCATCGGGCGTCGGCGCGAAGGTGAGCGTCAGCGTGTGCTGCCCGGTATGGGTCACCACCGGCTGCGGCTGAAGCGTTTGCAGCACGAAGCGATCGGCAAAATCGCCGCCAAACGCCAGCGTGACTGGCTGATTTTTAGGCCCCTGAATGCGCAGCGCAAACGGCTCGTCGCTTTCGGCGCGCAGAAAACGCTGATACTCGACGGTCAGGCTTTTCTCCTGATTCGTCGCCGAGGTTTCACTCAGCCAGCCGTCGGAAAACCCGCCCAGCAGCGCAACCAATACAATTGCGAACAGCAGCCAGTTGCCGCCCCGCTGGATGCGCCATTCGATGCGCTGGGCATGCATATGCTCACGTACCGGCGCGTCGCGGCTGGCGCTTTCGTCAGAAACGATTTTGTCCATTTCCCACCTCCCGGATTCAGGATAAGCGTAGCCGAAGCCTTAACGGATTGCCGGAAAGCGCGTTAAGCTATAGCGCATGTGAATCTGGACGCGATAAAACGGAGTGATGCTGTGGAAAAGAAAACAGGCTTTATCGGTTGCGGGAATATGGGCAAGGCCATTCTCAGCGGCCTGCTGGCAAGCGGCCAGGCGCGGGCGGAAAACGTCTGGGTCTATACGCCGTCGGAAGAGAGCCGGGAGGCGCTCAGGCAGGAGTTTGGCGTAAATACCGCCTCCAGCGCGCAGGAAGTCGCTCAGGCGACGGACATCGTGTTTGGCGCGGTCAAACCCAACATCATGCTGAAAGTCATGAGCGATATCGCCTCCAGCCTGAATAAAGATTCGCTGGTGGTTTCTGTCGCCGCCGGGATCACGCTGGATCAGCTCGCGACGGTCCTGGGACACGATCGTAAAATTATCCGCACCATGCCGAACACGCCGTCGCTGGTGCAGGCCGGAATGACCTCCATCACCCCGAATGCGCTCGCCAGCGAAGAGGACATCCAGAATGTGCTCGCGATGTTCCGAAGCTTCGGCGAGGCGGAAGTGGTCGCGGAATATCTGATTCACCCGGTCGTGGGCGTCAGCGGCTCAGCGCCCGCGTATGTCTTTATGTTTATCGAAGCGATGGCCGACGCCGCCGTGCTCGGCGGCATGCCGCGCGCGCAGGCGTATAAATTCGCGGCCCAGGCGGTGATGGGCTCCGCCAAAATGGTGCTTGAAACCGGCAAACATCCGGGCGAGCTGAAGGATATGGTGTGCTCGCCGGGCGGGACGACCATCGAAGCGGTGCGGGTGCTCGAAGAGCGCGGGATGCGCGCGGCGGTGATAGAAGCGATGGCCCAGTGTATGGCCAAATCGGAAAAGCTCAGTAAGGGCTAAAAAGAAAGGGCTACCGCGGGTAGCCCTTTTTGTTGCTTCACTGCCCGATATCGCGCAGCTTCTTGCCCGCCATCAGGTTCTTTTCAATATGCTCAAGCGTGATGTTTTTGGTTTCCGGGATAAGCCAGAACGTGACGCCGACAAACACCAGGTTCAGCGCGGTATAGAGCCAGAAGGTGCCCGCGGCGCCGATATGGTCGATAAGCGTGAGGAAGGTGGCGCCGATAATCATGTTCGACACCCAGTTAGTGGTCGTTGAACAGGTAACGCCGAAGTCGCGGCATTTCAGCGGCTGGATTTCCGAGCACAAAATCCACACCACCGGCGCGGCGCTCATGGCGTAGCCCGCGATGCACATCATGGTCATGCCGACGGAAAGCCAGGAGATGCCGGTAGAGATTTCGCCATGGTCGACTTTCATCAGGCAGTAGCCGAGCACCAGCGTGCCGAGCGCCATGACGCTAAAGCCGATTTTCAGCGCCGGTTTACGGCCCGCTTTATCCACGGTGAACACCGCGATAAAGGTGGCGAGCATAAAGGTCAGCCCCACTACGACGGTGGCTATCATCTGCTCTTCGGTACTGGCGAACCCCGCCATCTGGAAGATTTTCGGCGCGTAATACATGATGATGTTCATGCCGGTAAACTGCTGCATCGCCTGGAGCAGCATCCCAAGAAACACGGCGCGGCGTACGTTGCGGTTGGCGGTAAACAGCGCCCAGCCGCCCTGCTTCACCTTCAGGCTTTCGCGAATTTCATTCAGTTCTTCACGCGCTTTTTCCGAGGTGTCGCGCAGCATTCGCAGCACTCTTTCCGCCTCGATGTTCATGCCTTTGGCCGCAAGCCACCGCGGGCTGTTGGGCAAAAACACCACCATCACCAGCAGAACCACCGCTGGCAGCGCCAGTACGCCAAGCATGGCGCGCCAGTTGCCGCTGTAGCTCAGCGCGGTATCGGAAAGAAACGCCAGCAGAATGCCCAGCGTCACCATCAGCTGATAGAGGCTTATCATTTTGCCGCGCACTTTCTCAGAGGCCATTTCAGAGAGATACAGCGGCGCGGTGTAGGAGGCGATCCCGACCGCCACACCGAGAATGACGCGGGCAGACAGCAGCACTTCCAGCGAATGGGCGAAGGCTGATCCAATCGATCCGATAATAAACAGCGCCGCGCCCGCGAGCAGGCTGTACTTACGCCCGAGGCGCGACGAGAGCCAGCCGTTAAACAGCGCGCCCAGCGCGGCCCCGAGCATCATGCTGCTCACCACCCACTCCTGGGCGCGGCTGCTTAAACTGAAGTGATCGGTGATAAAGGGCAGCGCCCCGGCGATAACGCCGATATCGAGGCCAAACAGCAGGCCCGCGACGGCAGCGGAAAAAGAAACAAACAGATTCATGCGGCGCGCTTTACGTTCCTGAGCGCTGGCAGCAGGCGTGACTTCACTTACCGAGGACATCTTTTTTCTCCCGTTAAAGGCAATCGGCCATTGCCATAACGGTAGTGGTAACGCCCGTAAATCGTCAGGCGGGAAACGCCGTAGATATGGATAAAATTGCTGTGGCATGATGTTTTGTGATGGAGGTTATAAAACCGAAAAATCGCTTCACCTCGCGATATAACCCCGAATGACGCGATTTAATGTGACACAGCACGATAATTTTTAAACAATGCATCTGCTATCCACCATTTATCTCATGGACAATCAGAGAGCTTTCTGTTTCTGTTCACTGCACGTGCTCCCTCGCCATTGCCTGTGCTGGGAGTACGCGCAGCCTGCGCCACGCCATCACCCGGACAGCGCACAAAAATCGCCATGCATTATTATGCAAAGCGCCAGGCGGACCACAAAATAAGCGTATAAGACAGGAGAGGATATATTTACGCGCCAGCGTATAACCGTCCTGATAATTACCAGGTTGAGCGATAAGAAAAAAGTATTAGCGCGACAGCGCGGCAGGCAGCCGCGTATTATCCACGCCACTGCGCTGACGCAGAAGAATAAAGAAAGGAATATCCGCAGGCGATGTATTTATTCCGGCAACAGTGTGTTAAGCATGCCGAAATAAACGCCTGCGGATAATACAACAGGTAAGCGTAACAGAATCCGATGACACTAAAATAACGCGGCTCGCCCGTTATACGCTCAGGTTCTGGGATGCCGCAGTAGCTTTTTTACGTATTGCTGAAGCAGCTCGGTATCACGCTGGGGCACGTTGCTTTCAGGCTGAACGCCGTCCAGCGCCCCTTCCACGCTTGCAATCAGCGTCTGTTGCGTCTCGTTGTCCAGATGACGCAGTAGCGCAGTGACGACAATTTCAAGCGCCTCGACCTGAGCCACTAACTCTTTAGATTCTTCTTCCTTTTCTGCCAGCTTGACCAGTAGTTCAGCTATAAGATTTTTCATCACTGTCATCCCGTGAAGGTGTTGGCAAGAAGTTATCATTACCCATTGAGGTTGCCTAGTGATCGCAGCGGCTTTTTTTACCATCGCATCGGTTTTGTGCGGCGCCACAGAAAATCGCCGTCAGCGAAACGTTTTACCGGCAAAATATGGCTGCGGAAGAAAAAAGGTTCACCGTCTGCTCTCACTGCGCCAATTAATTCACCGCCAGACGGCAGCGTTATTATTAACGGCGTGCGTTTTTTCTTAATTCCGTGCCGAACTGCCAGACGTTAATCAGCAACACGATTGCCGTGGCGATGAATACCCAGCGGTAACCTGCGGCGGCGGAGATCCCCGCTCCCATCAGCGGTCCCAGCACATTGCCGAGGTACATAAAGGACTGGTTATAGCCAAAGATACGTCCGGTCACGTTATCAGAGGAATATTTCACCAGCAGCGTCTGCACCGCCGGGAACATCGCGCCGTCGGCGAAGCCGAGCAGAAAGCGCAGCGCCGCGAGCTGCATCGGCGAGGTGACAAACGACATCGCGAAAAACAGCACTACCGCCACGATAAGCGTCGCCATCAATACCCGCGCGGTGCCGATGCGATCGCCTAATCGCCCAAGACGCGGCGCGCTCAATAATGCCGACACGCCTGGCACCGCCGCGATCATCCCGCTTAAAAAGGCGATATTGCTGCTGTCAGGCGTCAACTCTTTGATAAACAGCGCCAGAATGGGGCTGATGGAGCCGTTGGAGAGCTGGATAACCATCGTCGTGATAAACAGGCTCAGCACCAGCCACGGCGCCGGCAGGCTCGCGAACACCGCTTTGCCGCTCAGCTGTTCGCCTTTGGCAAGCGTCGGCCGCACGCCCTCTTTAATCAGAAACAGCGTCACCGCGAAACTTATCATCAGCAGCAGCGCGGTAATCAAAAATACCGGGCGCAGCCCGACGCTGTCGGCCAGAAAACCGCCCATCAGCGGGCCCAGGATCACGCCGCTTATCTGCGCGGTGGAGAGCGTGCTGAGCGCCCAGCCGCTGCGGTCGCGCGGCACCTGCGAGGCGACCAGCGCCATCGCGTTAGGAATATAGCCGGACGTCAGCCCCATCAGCGCGCGCAGCGCGAAGAGCTGCCAGACGCTGGTGGCGAACGCCTGCAATAAAATCGCCACCGCCATGCCGAGCGAGGCGCGCAGCAGCATCAGCTTGCGGCCTTTGCGGTCGGCAAGGCTACCCCAGAGCGGAGAGACGATAGCGGAAACCAGAAACGTGACGCTGAAGGTAAGCCCTGACCAGAGCGACAGCGCCTCGTGCGACTGCACGCCGAGCTCGGCGACATAAAGCGGCAGAAACGGAAGAATTTGACTGATGGCAAGGCCGGTGAAAAAACAGCCAAACCAGACGGAGATAAGATTAACCTTCCAGGATTCCATACGCGCAATATATCTAAATTAATGATGTGTCAGGGTATCAGGATGCGCCGCGGTGTAAGTGCGCACATGTGCGGCCTGTAATATTTTGGACGCTTATTATTAATATAAAATCATTTGTGACATTTATCACACCAAAGCGCGCCCCGCGCCGACGATTATCCTTAGCGGCAGATGCCGAAGCCGCGCATGCCTAAATGAAAATGGTTGGCGTGAGCGGCGTTGTAGTCCGGCCCGAGCGCGTTGCCGAAGTAAAGACAGCTCTGGCCGAACAGGGCGCGCAGGGTGTCGCCGCGCGGGCCGCTCTCCTTCCAGCCTTTCAGCACGCTTATCTGC
Organism: Cronobacter turicensis; assembly: GCF_041222865.1. Classification (NCBI taxonomy): domain Bacteria; kingdom Pseudomonadati; phylum Pseudomonadota; class Gammaproteobacteria; order Enterobacterales; family Enterobacteriaceae; genus Cronobacter; species Cronobacter turicensis. The sequence goes on from NZ_CP165997.1 coordinate 3,337,232, forward strand.
TGACCGTTGGCGAACCGAAACGCGCTGACGTCCAGCGCATCCGCCGTCGCGTGTTCGCTTAAGCGGGCATTGGCGCGATGGTAGATATTGCGGCAGGCGTAGCTGCCGTAGTGGTCGATGCGCACCAGCGCGCTGCCCATCATCGACGCGCTAATCGGTTTCGCCTGCTGTTGTACATACATGGCGCTACTGAGCGCCAGCGGGCAGCTTGCCAGAAACGAGCTGCTGAGTTTCACCTCGCCGAAGCGTAGCACCCGCACGGGCGCTGCCAGCGGGCAGTCGCCCTTAGTGGCGTTCTGTACACGGTACTGGATCATATCCCGCTTACGGGCTTCATCGAGCAGCGCCAGGCACGCCTGTGGGTTATTCGCCATCTGGCGCAGTTTGTAGCGCGTCACCATGGTGGGCGGATCGAGCGGCGAGAGCGGCGCGAACGGGTTATACCAGGCCGGCAAATAGTCATACAGCCAGACGCCTGCGAGCGCCGTTAACGCCAGGGTTGTCACCATCGCTATCCCTTTTTTCGCCATGCCACCGCCAGAAAACCAGAGACAAAATCAAAGTATAACCGCTGCGCGCCACACCACGCCGCTGCGCGCCACGAACCACATGAATCCGCCTGCCGGGCGTGCTATGTTGTGGACTTTCGTCTGCTTTGAGGATGGGTTGTAAAAATGGCAAAACTGCGCGTGGGCATTGTGTTTGGCGGAAAATCGGCGGAGCACGAGGTGTCGCTTCAGTCGGCGAAAAATATCGTCGATGCGATTGATAAAGAAAAATTCGACGTCGTGCTGCTGGGCATTGATAAACAGGGCCAGTGGCATGTGAACGACGCGTCACGCTATCTGCTGAACGCCGAAGATCCGGCGCGCATCGCCCTGCACCGCTCCGAGAAAAATGTCGCGCTGATCCCGGGCCTCAGCCAGCAGCAACTCATCGAATCTGACAACCGCCAGGCGCTGCCGCAGCTGGATGTTATCTTCCCGATAGTCCATGGCACGCTCGGCGAAGACGGCTCGCTGCAGGGGATGCTGCGCATGGCGAACATTCCGTTTGTCGGCTCCGGCGTGCTGGGCTCGGCGGTAAGCATGGATAAAGACGTCGCCAAACGTCTGCTGCGCGACGCCGGTCTTGCGGTCGCGCCCTTTATTACGCTCACCCGCGCGAACCGCCAGCGCATCACCTTCGCGGAAGTAAAAGCGCAGCTTGGTCTGCCGCTGTTCGTCAAGCCTGCTAATCAGGGCTCCTCTGTCGGCGTCAGTAAGGTTAACGACGAGGCGCAGTATCACGCGGCCGTCGCGCTGGCGTTTGAGTTCGACCATAAAGTGGTGGTGGAAACCGGCATTAAAGGCCGTGAAATCGAGTGCGCGGTGCTCGGCAACGAGGAGCCGCAGGCGAGTACCTGTGGGGAGATCGTGGTGAGCAGCGAGTTTTATTCCTACGACACCAAATACATCGACGATCAGGCCGCCCGCGTGGTGGTGCCTGCGGATATCGCGCCTGACGTGAATGAGAAGATCCGCGCTATCGCGGTTCGCGCGTTCCAGGCGCTGGAATGTGCCGGGCTCGCGCGCGTTGACGTGTTCCTGACGCCGGACAACGAGGTGATCATCAATGAGATCAACACGCTGCCGGGCTTTACCAATATCAGCATGTATCCGAAGCTGTGGCAGGCGAGCGGTATGGGTTACCAGCAATTGATTACCCGCCTGATTGAACTGGCGCTGGAGCGTCATCAGGTCGATGCGGCGCTGAAAAGCTCCATCACCGGCTAAACGCCAGCCGTTACTCTTCCGCTTCCGCCGCGCTCGGTTCTTCCGGGCGACGGCGGATGATAAAGCCCGCTATCCAGAAACAGATAACCCAGGTCACCAGCCCCACCGCATAGGTTTGCCAGCCCTTCGCCTCAAATCCCAGCAGACCAATCACGCCATTCATAATAAAAATCAGGCCTATAGCGACCGCATAATAGTGCCAGTCACGGCGAATTTTGGCAGAGAGTTGCATGGTTACTCCGAAAGCGTCAAAAAAAGCATCTTCGCATATCGCGTCGTGCCTGTCTGTGGCCCGCGTCGCGCGGTGTGACGCGCGTTACGGTTACGCTTAAAGGGGTTTAAAAGCGTCAGTAAACTGGCGTAAGCGCACCGGTAATAACGCGTTGTGAGGCAAGAAAATTCCGAATGTTAAGCATTTATTAATTGAGTTACGGAAATGTGAGAATCGACATAATTTTGACATTCAGGAGTAATCTGCCCGCCAAATTACCACGAATCCGATATTGACAAATAAAATCTCCTGCCAAACTTCCCCTTGTAGCACCCTGGCGTGACGCCAGTACGAAGGTAAAATCCCCGGAGGTCTGTATGGCTGAGATATCGTTACCCAAACCCATAATCGCCGGGAAACCAGGAAGATCCACCGCGCTCGGCAACCTCGCCTACGCGCTGTTTGTACTGTTCTCTTTCTGGGTTGGCGCGCAACTCCTGAATGTCGTGGTGCATGCGCCAGGCGTTCTGGATAATCTGATGCAAATGCAGGAAAACGGCCGTCCGCAAATCAAAATGGGGCTCGCTGTCGGCACCATCTTTGCGCTGGTGCCATTTCTCGCAGGCTGCATCTTTGCGATGGTCATGGCGTTTTTCTTCCGCCTGCGACGTCGTCGCTTTTAACCTTTACTCATACAGCGTGCCCGACGGTCGTCCACACGCTTTGCAAACCACGCTGTGGTGAGCTTACGCGTGATCTTCGGGCTTTCCAGTTGAATACCCGGCAGTAACTCACGCGGTAATGCACGGCCCGCGCGTTTATCCGCCAGCGCAAAGACTTTTTTGTACAGCGCGCTGTCGCTGAAATCCTCGCTATCCCCTTTCGCCAGCGCCCGGTGGATCTCGCTCTCGCTCATATCCAGCCTGTCGGCAAGCTTACGCACCGCGTTTTCGGTAGCGCCCGGCTCGTTGCTGTCATAGCGAATCAAATCGCCATCAAGTGCCAGCTTCACGCCGCTCGCTTTACTGACCGCATTCTGAAACGCCGCGTTGCGGCTCGCATACCAGCCCGCGTTGAAATCTGCGAAGCGATAGAGCGGGCGCGAATAATCGACCGGATAGTTCAGCAGATGATAAATGCCAAACCACAACCCGCCGCGACGCGTAAAGACCTCCTGGCGCAGCGTGCCGTCAATGTCATACGGATAGCCGCGTTCGTGCTGCTCGGCAAACGCGATGCTGACCTGCATCGGCCCGCCGGTGTGTACCGGATTTAAGTTGCCAAACAGCGTCTGGCCGAGCGGCACCATGCCGATAAAATCATCGAAAATCGCGCTCAGCTCGCGCTCAGATTTCACGTTATCGAGCCGCTCGCTGTAGCTTTTGCCGTTGGGCGATTTGATGAGGAGCGCGGTGCGCACCACAAAGGCGGGAATGTGCAGCTTACCGGCGCGGCGCTCAATCTCCTTCCAGGCGATATTGCCAAGCCCCGGCACCTGCGGGTCGGACTGGTAATTCGATTCCTGCTCCGCCACCGCCAGCACCGAACAGATGTTCTCTTCGGTCGCCGGGATTTTCTGCGTCTCAAACGCGCGGGCGATGTCACGCGCCCAGCCGTCGCGGTCTTTCACGCTCGCCGGCATTTTTTGCTTTACCACGGCGCGCACGTCGAGCGGTTTCGCGCCCTTTTCGGTGGTCGTGGTCTGGCTGGTACAGCCCGCGAGCGTCAGCAGCGCGACGAGCGTAAGAGGACGAAAGCGGGCGGGCAAGACAAACGTGGCGGCCATGATAATCCTGTCTGGCGGGGTTCAGGGCGTTTACCCTGCCACGTTTTTGCCGCCGCGAAAAGCGGATCGCTCCGAAGACGCAGCGGCAAAACGTCCTTACAGCGCTTCCTGCGTTTCAGGTTCGAGGTCGGGTTTATCGTTCAGCGTACGCTCAAAGCTGCGCAGACGTTTGTAGATAGACATCAGTTCCACGAGTGTGGTCCAGGAGCTAATCAGATACTGGAATGCGCCGCGCACTTCGCCAAACACGTTACCAATCTGCGACATCAACCCCAGCGTAATCGACCCGGCCGCAATCGACGGGAACATCAAAAACAGGCCGAAAATCGCATCCACCTGCAGGTAGAGAATGCGGGCGATGTTGAAATAGGTGTAATGGAAGTAGAGCCGGAAATAGTTGTAGCGCACGTTGCTGAACAGCGCCTGCACCGTTTGCGGATCGGCGCGCGTCGGATCGTCTTCGCCGTAAACCAGCTCTTTACGATAGGCCGCCTCAACGCGCTGGTTGCGAAACTCCAGGCCCGGCAGTTTGATCCCGACCAGCGCCAGCAGGCCGGTGCCCATCAGCGCCCAGACGATCGCGGCGATCACCAGCCCGTAAGGCACTTCGCCCACGATCGGCAGTTCTTTCACGTGCGGCGAGAGCGCCACCAGCACAGGCAGGAAGGCAATCAGCGTCATCACGGCTTTCAGCAGCGACACGCCCATATCCTCAAGCGTGGAGGCGAAACGCATAGTGTCTTCCTGCACACGCTGCGCGGCGCCTTCGATATGGCGCAGATGCTGCCAGTGCGCCATGTAGTATTCGTTCATGGCGGTGCGCCAGCGGAAAATATAGTGGCTGATAAAGAAGTTATTCATCACGCCGACCGTGACGTAAATAAGCGCAATGCCCAGAAACACCATGATGCCGCTATAGAGCTGGCCGATTTTGACTTTATTGGGCGCGCCGAGCGCAGTCTGGATCAGATCGAAGAACGGCGCATACCAGGCGTTAATGGCGACGCTCAGCTCCACCATAAACCAGGTGACGAAGATCAGCAGCGCCGAACCCAGCACTGACCAGCGCTGCCAGCGGTGCGGGCAATAGACGCGCCAGAAGGCGGCGAACAGCCCCACGCAAAGCGCGTAGTAAGCGTAGAAAAGGATAAAATTGCCCGACCAGAAACGGGCCGCGCTGATGGGCAGTTCGCCCGCCACGCCAAACCGTTCGGCGAGCCAGCCGCCGCTCATCTGCCAGACGACGACGGCAATCATCGCCCAGATCAGCGCCGAAAGAAAAAAGGCGCCGGGACGAGGAAAAAAGGATTTAAACATCAATCACTCCTGCAAATATTTTTGTTTTTGCTGTTGCTGTATGGCTTGTGTCCTGCCCTCGCGGCAGGGGGTCTTGAGTGTAACGCCGCAGACGACGACGGCGCCGCCCGGAGTGTTTCCGGACGTGTAACGGCGCGCCAGCCCTCTGCGACGTGTTGAGACAAACCCCGTGCCGTTTAGTTCGCCTGCCAGGCGCGCAAAATATCGTCGGTAGCCACGACGCGCAGCGGGTTGTCCGGCACCGTCAGTGTGCTCCACACCGCGTTATAGTGATCGATAAGCACCGGCGCGGTCGCGGCGCTGCGATCGGCGGTGGTATGGGCGTCGCGGGCGATGGTCAGCTGAAAGCCGCGGCTCGCCGCCTGTTTGATGGTGGTATCTACGCAGTAGTCGCTGGCGCAGCCGCATACCACAAAAGCGTCAATATGGCGCTCGCGCAGCAGCGCTTCAAGGGGCGTGCGGTAAAAGGCGTCGCAGGCGGTTTTGGTCACGCGTAAAGCGTTCTGCGGCACGTTAAGCTCTGGCAGAAACGCAAACCCCGGCGAGTCTTCTTCCAGCCCGCCCGGCTCCGTATGCTGAATAATGATGACCTGCTCCGCGCCCGCCATCAGCTGATTGATGCGGGCGACGCGCCCTTCGCGGTCAAAACGCGGCGTGGCGAAAACGCCGTTCTGCATATCGATAACCATCACAACCCGTGGTACAGCCATCACGCACTCCTTTTCAGGGAAAGCAGGAGATTATCACAGGCGATACGCGAAGCACCGCTGGAAAATTTTTGCGCAAAAAAACGAGCTGTTACGCATCGTTACGTTTTTTCGGTCGTTGACGCGCTTTTCCGACCTTTGCAGATCCGCGCGCAGTAGTATAAATACCCTCTATTCTCGTTCACTGAATGGATTGCTTCGTTGAAACGTTGTCTGCTCTCCTGCGCCCTGCTGATAAGCGCAGCCTTTTCTGCGGCCCAGGCCGCGCCAACCTCGCCCGACCCGGTCTTCGCGTCCGATATCGTTGACCGTTACGCTAACCATATTTTCTACGGCAGCGGCGCGACCGGCATGGCGATTGTCGTGATTGACGGCAACCAGCGCGTGTTCCGAAGCTTCGGCGAAACGCGCCCCGGCAATAACGTGCGCCCGCAGCTCGACTCGGTTATCCGCATCGCCTCGCTCACCAAACTGATGACCAGCGAAATGCTGGTGAAAATGCTCGATCAGGGCGTGGTGAAGCTTGACGATCCGCTAAGCCGCTACGCGCCGCCCGGCGCGCGCGTGCCGACGTATCAGGGCGAGCCGATTAGACTGGTGAACCTCGCCACGCACACCAGCGCCCTGCCCAGGGAACAGCCCGGCGGCGCGGCGAAACGCCCGGTGTTTGTCTGGCCGACGCGCCAGCAACGCTGGGAATGGCTTTCCACCGCCACGTTAAAAGCGGTACCTGGCGCCACGGCGTCCTATTCCAATCTGGCTTTCGACCTGCTGGCCGATGCGCTGGCTAACGCCGCGGGCAAGCCTTACACCGAGCTGTTTGAAGAGCAGATAACCCGCCCGCTCGGCATGAAAGACACCACCTTTACGCCGTCGCCCGATCAGTGCAAGCGCCTGATGGTGGCGGAAAAAGGCGCCAGCCCATGCAATAACACGCTGGCGGCCATCGGCAGCGGCGGCGTTTACTCCACGCCAGACGATATGATGCGCTGGATGCAGCAGTTCCTGGCGTCCGATTTCCATCGCCGCAGCGCGCAGGCGGACCGCATGCAGACGCTCATTTATCAGCGCACGCAGCTTACGCGCGTCATCGGCATGGATGTGCCGGGCAAAGCGGACGCGCTGGGGCTGGGCTGGGTCTACATGGCGCCGAAAGACGGCCGCCCCGGCATCATTCAGAAAACCGGCGGCGGCGGCGGGTTTATCACCTATATGGCGATGGTGCCGCAGAGCAATATCGGTGCTTTTGTGGTGGTGACCCGCTCGCCGCTGACGCGCTTTACCAACATGAGCGACGGGATAAACGATCTGGTGACTGAACTTAGCGGCAACACGCCGCGCCAGACGCCCGCCCTGTAATCGCCAGACGGCGCCCCCGCGGCGCCGTTGTCTTTCAGTAATTGAGCGGCAGCTTATTCACCGCCACCAGCTTTCCCTTCTGCATTTCAATGTATTTGCCCTTGCGCAGCTCGGCCAGCACCTCGGCGATGACCGAGCGGGAAATGTGGGTGTGGTTCTGAATATGGTGAATGACGCCGACCTGGGCGCGCACCTCCGGGCTCCAGCCCGCCATCGTCAAGAGCGTGGCGCGGATCTGCGAATAGGTCGTGGCGCCGATAAACTGTGCGTCGCGCCATTCAAACCAGCGCATCAGCCAGGTCTGCCAGTGGCAGAAGGCTTTCCACAGCTGGCGGTGTTCGATGATATCGATAGCCCGCCGCACCGGCATACGAAAACCGCGACACGGCGTTTCGGTCACCAGCGTATAGCGCAGCGGTTCCGGGATCACCGCGTCGGAAAAGCTTAAATAGAGCGGCGAGGTCATTAAATCGACGTGAATATGATTTTGCTCACGCCAGACATTGAGGCTCCCTTCCTTAAAAAACCAGCACTGCTGCTCACCCTGCTCGTTGATAAACGAAAGCTCACAATGGGCGTCAATATCAAAAGGCGTACCTGCCGGGCCGAGATGACGCTGAAGGGCGTCGAGATGATGTAAGGGTTTGACCAGATCTAACACGCGAGATATCCATTTCAGGTGTGTTGGAGGGAACTGCCTGTCCGCGCGGGACAGGCAGCTTTTGACGCTAACTGACGAGATTACCAGGTATATTTGACGCCGACGTTGGCGGCCCAGTCCTGATCCACATCGCCGCCGCCCAGGTAGTTCGCATCGGCATAGGCGCTGAAGTTTTTCGTGAAGCTGAACTTACCGCCAAGCCCTGCGCGCACCGCGGAGCCTTCCACGCCGTTATCGATATTGTCGCCGTTCACGTCGGCGTCATTACCGTTTGCGTCGTCATAGACGTAAGCGAGTTTCGCGTATGGCGTGAAGGCCTGATCGTTACCGTAATTGAACGTGTAACCGAGATCCGCCCCCAGCTCATAGCGCAGGCTGTCATACGACTGGCTGTTGACGCGCATGTCGTTGCTCAGCTGATAGCCGTCGCCATCCTGGAACAGCCCGGAAATACTGGCGTACGGCGTCAGGTAGCCCTGCTGATTAAACTGCCAGTCATAGCCCAGTTTCAGGCCAAAGCCCCAGGCGTCAGAGGACGCATCGCCGGACACCGCCTGGCCGTTGCTCATTACCGCACTCAGGTCATTGCTGTAATGGCTGTAGCTCAGGCTGGAATCGAGGAACACGTTATTCGCGAATTGCGCGGAAGAGTACAGACGCGCGGACTGGCTGTCCTGATCGACGCTGCCGGTACGATCGTCCATATCGCCTTTCGCAAAGCCTGCCGCCGCGCCGATCAACCATTTCGCGTGATTACCTTCCACTTGTTTATCAATACCGACCATCAGGCCGCTCACATCCTGGTCATAGCTCAGTTCGCCGGTATCGCCGTTAAAGTTGCCGCCGAAGTACGTCACCCACGCGCCGCCGGTATCCGCCGGGGTATGGCGTCCCTGCGCGAGGCGTGTGCTCAGCACATCCTGCTCCAGATTCCAGATATTGGTATTGGCGGAAGGAATACTCAGCGCCATATTGGCGTAGTCGGTCAGCTCGCGCTGTTTCAGCACCACGGCGTCGCCCTGCTGCTGCGCCTCATAGGTGTACGCGCCCAGATCCGCTTTGTTGGCGGCGGTAAAGCGCGCCGAGGTGGCGTCGTTATCGTCATACACGCGCAGCACTTCGTTGCCGTTATAGTCCGCGACCGCGCCCGCGCCGGTGGCGTTATCGATACGCACCCGATAATTGCCCGCCACATCGCCGTTCACCGCCAGATGGCCATCTGAATTCAGCGCAATAACGCCTTCGTCATAATCCGGCTGATTCGGATCGTTGGTGACGTAGCGCGCGTTATTCAGGGAAGCGTCCAGCACATAGTCGCGGCTCGCCACATTCAGCACGCCGTCGTCGGTCAGCACGACATTATCGGCATCCACCTGGCCGAGCCCAAGGTTGAGCTGCGCGCCGTTATCGATGGTCAGCGTGTTGGCGTACAGCGACGCGGTCTCTTCCGTGAGCGTCGCCTGGCTGCCGCTGTCCAGCGTCAGTGAATTCGTCGCCACCGCGCCATCGTCGCCGATATTAAGGGTCGAAGCATTGGTCAGCGTGATGGAATCCGCCAGCAGCGATGAGCTTTCGACATTCACCTGCGAATAATTATCGACCGCCAGCGCGTCGATGTTCGAGGCTTTGCGGGTATCCCACTCGGAGCCGTTTTGCAGCGTCACGTTGAAAATACCGCTCTGGTAAACCTCATTCCCCGTCACGTGGCCCGCTTCGTTAAACGCGGTGTCGCTGTCTTCGATGCCAAAGGTAGAGCCAGGCCAGAGGCTGTTCGGCTGATAGTCATACAGCTCGGCGGTCGCTTCCACGTTAGAAATCGCCGCCCCCACCCATTTGCTGCCGTTAGTGAGCGTCACGTCCAGGCGGTCGGTATTATCCCAGCCGTTGGAATCCAGCGTGCCGTCGCCGTTCACGTCATAAGCGTCAACGTGCGTGGTCACCGGGTTGCCGTTTTCATCAAGCGTGGTGCGGTCATAACCGCCGAAGTTTTCATCGAAGGTACTTTCGAAATAGATGTCGCCGTTAATCGTTGACCGATCGAAAGCGGCCGTCGTCTGCATCGCGTTATCCGCATCCGGACTGGCGACCACGGCCAGCGCGATATCGTCAGCGGTAATGGCGTTGTCGTAATCGCTGGCTTTACCGGTGTGGCCATAAAAACCGTCGGTGCCTTCATCCGTCCATGAGCCGGAGCTCAAAACAGAATCTTTTACCACAATGCTGTTATTAAAAATCTCGCTGCTATTTGCGCCGCCAGGAGAGGTGACGTCCTGATTATCTTCCCACTCATACCCCTGCGTCAGAGTAATACCTGCGACATGGGAATTATTCTGGATAACCAAATCGGTTTCCTGATCGAGTGTAATAGCGGTGCCAAGGTTAAAAATATCCTGAGACGCTGTCGTTTTATCGTCGGCGTTATAATAGGTGTAGTGTTCAAAATCATCGTCGATGGTGGAATTATCGACAGTTAATGCGAGACGATTATAGCGATAATCCCCGGTGCGATTATCGCAGTTGTCGGTCATGCATGCAGAGGTGATCATCCCGTGAATGGTGCTGTCTTTAATGGTCAACGCGTTGCGGTTAGCATTATTGCTGGTGCCATCATCGAGATACCAGGTGGAAATAACGCCATCGACATGCGCGCCGGAAATTTGCGGATAAATATTGCCGTTATAATAATCAGCGCCATAATCGTAACCGACATAGCCCTGATACATAATGCCGCCGTCATAATAAAACGTGTCGTAGCTTTTGCCTGAAATATCCGTGGCAGCGGAGGCCTGAGAAGCGATAGCCATCGTGCAGGCCACGGCTAATTGTGAGACTACAAGTTTCTTTTTCCAGGAGTGCATTTATCATCCCTCCTCAGGGACGTCACAAAGTTGGTCCATCAAATGGTGTGCCGTAATACAAGCGTGATGTATTAACGACAAAATTATGCACGCTGAAAAATTAAAGGTTCAATTCTTCTTTACGGATTGTACGGTTCCACACTCGCTTATTCTTTAAGAATAAAACCTGGTTTTTCCTCATCGCCCTTTGCGCTCTCGCATGGTCTTCCGAAGGCCTTTTTAAGCGCCAGAAAATGATTATCTATTTAAATATCCCGCCATGGAATTATTGGCTTAAAAAATAAAATAGCCACCACTTATAAAAAGAGCGCGCCGCTGCGTTACCGGTACTTTTCTCATTACCTGCGTAATACTCATCTATAATGTGAATATCTTAATGGCATGGAGAATGTGAATCGAATGAACGAAAAACTTCAGCACGCCGCGAAACAGGCCGGTATCTGGCTTAATCAGCACAAGCTACGTCTGGCGACCGCGGAATCCTGCACCGGCGGGCTTGTGACCTACTCCCTGTGCGCCACCGAAGATACCACTGCGTTTTATTCGAGCGGTTTTATCACTTACACCAATGAAGCCAAGCAGCGCATGCTGGGCGTAAAAGAAGAGACGCTGCGCCTGTATACCGCCGTCAGCGAGCAGACGGTCCATGAAATGGCCGCCGGCGCCCGCGAGCGCTCGGGCGAAGATGTCAGCCTCGCGGTGAGTGGTTATGCCGGGCCATCCGGCGGCGAAGACGGCACGCCGCCGGGCACCGTGTGGTTTGGCTGGGGCATGCCTGGCGAGGAAACCGTAGCGGAAAAACGTCACTTCAACGGCGATCCGAAAACCGTTATCGATCAGGCGGCGGTCTTCGCGCTGGAGCGCCTGATTGAGCTGCTCCAGGAACGCGTTTCATAGCGCGCGCGTCAGGGTCTGCCCGCGCAAACTCCCCGGCAGGCCTTGCCCCTTGCGGCGACGCGTGATTTAGCGCCCACAATCGTCAAACATCCCTGTCTGTTTCGGGTTAAAATAAAGCCTGTCTCATTTCTCTGATAAGAAGCAATTATGGCCGATTTTTCATTGAGTTCCCGCCCGCGCCGCCTGCGTCAGAACGCCTCGCTGCGCGCCATGTTTGAAGAAACCTCGTTAAGCCGCAACGATCTGGTGCTGCCGATTTTCGTTGAGGAAGAGCTGGACGACTACAAACCGATCGCCGCGATGCCGGGCGTGATGCGTATTCCGGAGAAATACCTCGCTCGTGAAATTGAGCGTATTGCGAAAGCGGGCATCCGCTCCGTAATGACCTTTGGTATTTCGCACCACACCGACGAGTGCGGCAGCGACACCTGGAATGAAAACGGTCTGGTGGCGCGCATGTCGCGTATCGCCAAAGACGCCGTGCCGGAAATGGTCGTGATGTCTGACACCTGTTTTTGCGAATACACCAGCCACGGCCACTGCGGCGTGCTGTGCGAACACGGCGTGGATAACGACGCGACGCTGGTAAACCTGGGCCGTCAGGCTGTGGTTGCCGCCGCCGCGGGCGCAGACTTTATCGCGCCCTCCGCCGCGATGGACGGCCAGGTGAAAGCCATTCGCCAGGCGCTGGACGCCGCGGGCTTCACGGACACCGCGATTTTCTCTTACTCCACCAAATTCGCGTCATCGTTCTACGGCCCGTTCCGCGAAGCCGCGGGCACCGCGCTGAAAGGCGACCGCAAAACCTATCAGATGAGTCCGATGAATCGCCGCGAGGCCATCCGCGAATCGCTGCTGGATGAAGCCGAAGGCGCGGACGCGCTGATGGTCAAACCGGCGGGCGCTTATCTCGATATCCTGCGCGACGTGCGCGAGCGCACCAGTCTGCCGCTGGGCGCCTACCAGGTGAGCGGCGAATACGCGATGATCAAATTCGCCGCCCAGGCGGGCGCGATTGACGAAGAGAAAGTGATCCTCGAAAGCCTCGGCGCCATCAAGCGCGCGGGCGCGGATCTTATCTTCAGCTACTTCGCGCTCGATCTGGCCGAGAAAAACATTCTCTGACCTGTCGCGGCGGGCGTTCTGTCCGCCGCGTATTCTTCTCCTCAACACGCTGTGACCGTTCCTTCACGCCCCTGACATGCGGCCGTCATCTTCCGGGTCTATCACTGTTCGCAGACGGTTCCCGAGGAGACACAACCGTGTTCAGCATCGATAACGTTCTTGACGATCTCTACCCGCAGAAAACCCCCGCCCCCTGGCTTAAAAAAACGCTCAAACGCCTGCTGTATGAACAAGAGTTTCAGGAATTCGCCGCCCGGCATCGCCATCTCAAAGGGCTCGATATGGTCGAGCAGGTGCTGGAACATCTTGATATTCGCTGCGATCTTCCGGCCCGGTCGCTTGAGCAGATCCCGGATAACGGCCCGCTGGTTGTCGTCGCCAACCACCCGACCGGCACCGCCGACGGGCTGGCGCTGCTCTACGCCATCTCCCGCGTGCGGCGCGACGTGCGCGTGGTGGCGAACCGAATGCTGAGCCATCTGGAGCCGCTGTCGTCGCTCTTTATCGCCGTGGATAACATCGGCAACCGCAGCCGCAAAAGCGCCATTAAAGCGATGGAAGCGCATCTTGAGCGCGGCGGCGCGCTGATTTTCTTTCCGTCCGGCGAAGTATCGCGCCCCAGCCTTGACGGCATTCAGGACGGCATCTGGAACGCCGGTTTCGTGAAGCTCGCGAGCCGCTACCGCGCGCCGGTGTTGCCGGTACATATCGCCGGGCGCAACAGTCTCGCGTTCTATGGCGCGGCGCTGGTCGCCCCGCCGCTCGCCATGCTGATGCTTATTCGCGAGATGTTTCGCAAACGCGGCACGACGCTGCCGGTCAATATCGGCGAGCGAATTGCGTGGAGCGCCTGGCATGACGCGGGCGCGCACCCGCGCGACACGGCGGCGCGTTTTCGCCTGCACGTGTCGCGTCTCGGCAAAGGGCAGCCGGGCTGCTTTAAAACCGAATGCGCCATCGCGCGCCCTGAAGACCGGGCCGTGCTGCGCCGGGCGCTGGCCCAGGCGGAGACGCTTGGCGAGACACCGGACGGCAAAACGATTTATCTGTGGCGACGCAACGGCATGGAAGAAGCCCCGGTGCTGCGCGAGCTGGGGCGGCTTCGCGAAATCGCCTTTCGCGCCGTCGGCGAAGGCAGCGGCAAACGGCGCGACACCGACGCCTATGATGACGATTACTGGCATCTGGTGCTCTGGGACGACGCGGCCCTGGAGATCGTCGGCGCGTACCGGTTTATCCCGACCGCGCCCCAGGTGGCGCAGCGCGGGCCGCAGGGGCTTTACAGCTACAGCCTGTTTCACTATGACGATCGGATGGAAGCTATCTTAAGCCAGGGAATAGAGCTTGGCCGCAGCTTTATCCAGCCGCAGTACTGGGGACGTCGCGGGCTCGATTATTTATGGTCAGGCATCGGCGCGTATCTGGCGCGCTACCCGCAATACCGTTATCTCTTCGGGCCGGTGTCGATATCCGGCGGCCTGCCGCCGGCCGCGCGGGATCTGCTGGTGGCGTTCTACCGGCTCTGGTTCCCGGCGCAGCATCCGCTCGCCGCCTCGCGCCGCCCCTACCCGGTGTCGCTGCCGGAGGCGCTGGCGCAGTTTGGCGGCGAAAGTTATCAGGAAGATTTAACGCGGCTGAAGTCGCTGCTGGGGAATCTGGGGTGCGGTATTCCGCCGCTTTACAAGCAATATTCAGAGCTGTGCGAGCCCGGCGGCGTGCAGTTTATCGATTTCGGCAGCGATCCGGCGTTTAACGATTGTGTGGACGGGCTGGTGTTAGTGGATTTAACGCGTCTTAAAGCGTCACGTCGGGAGCGGTATATCGGCGCGTCTGCGTCCTCGGTTGAATCGCCATAATCTGTGTTGTTGGCGGGTGCGCTTCGCTTACCCGCCCTACAAATTATGTTTCGCCCGTAGGGTAGGTAAGCGAAGCGCACCCACCATTTTTTCCGCGCGGGCGTTAATCGGTTGGTAAAGTGGATGGTTTTGCTCCGGCTAAAAAAAATCGGCCCCTCAGGGCCGATTTCCGCCGGGAGCCGGGATTGCAAAGGGGGCGGCGGCGAGCCCCCTTTGCACGTTCGCGTGAGCAAAGCGCCCATATGAAGGCGAATTTATAGCGAACGGAACCTATTCACCGCCCTGGTATATATTCCCTCATACCGACGCTCTTTCTGAACGAGATCGAGAAACCCCGAACGGCGGGTGCGCTTTGCTTACCCGCCTACAACCAGAACAATGCTCCTCGTAGGGTGGGTAAGCGAAGCCGCACCCACCAGTCAGCCTGAACGCCAGCCATAAAAAAACACCCGGCAAGCCGGGTGTTTTAATTACTGGGGGAATCGTACAACTTATGCAGCAGGCTGGGCAGCCGGTTTAGCAGCGTCATGTTTCACTGCTTTTTTGTGGTGCTTTTTCGCAGCCTGAGCTTTCTGCTCTACAGCCGGTTTCTGAGCTTCAGCTTTTTTGTGGTGCTTTTTAGCAGCCTGGGCTTTCTGCTCAGCAGCCGGTTTCTGCTCAGCGGCTTTCTTGTGGTGTTTTTTCGCAGCCTGAGCTTTCTGCTCAACAGCTTTTTTATGCGATTTTTTGTGATGCGTTTTAGCCGCAGGCGCTTTAGCCGGCGCAGCAGTGGTGGTGGTTGCAGCAGCAGCCGGAGCCGGTGCGGCGGTGTTATCAGCAGCAAACGCTGCAGCAGACAGACCCATAGTGGCGGCAACAACCAGCGCTAATACTTTTTTCATCTCTATACCCTCGAATTGGCTTTTAGTTACCCCGCGTCGGGGCTCTGGAAATCACTATAGAGAACCCATGCCGCCGCTTCAGTGAGTGATTGGTATCGGCGTGTAACCGAATGTACAAGCGCTGTGCAAAAGAAAGGGCGCCGTAGCGCCCGCAGGTTAACCGGCCCGGTAAAAGGGCTTATCGCCGAGGATCGTCGCGCGGTGCATCACGCGCCGGGCGGGGAGATAATCGGCGTTGGCATAGTGTTGCGTCACACGGTTATCCCACAGCGCCACGTCGTTTTCCTGCCAGCGCCAGCGCACCTGAAACTCCGGCTTTGTAATGTGCGCGAAAAGAAAACTCAGCAGCGCATCGCTCTCTTTGGGCGACACATCCACAATGCGCGTCGTAAAGCCTTCGTTCACAAACAGCGCCTGTTTGCCGCTCACCGGGTGCGTGCGCACCACCGGGTGCAGCAGGGGTGGGTTTTTCTCCACCGCCGTAAGCCAGCGCTGATGCTCTTCCTCCGTTTTTGTATGCTTCCACTCCGGGAACGACTTACGAAAATCGTGCTCGGCGCGCAGGCCGCTTAATAGTTGCTGAAAGGGCGCGGAGAGCGCCTCAAAAGCCGCGATGCCGCTCGTCCAGAGCGTATCGCCGCCGGTGGGCGGCAGCGCTTTGGCCGCCAGGATCGCGCCCGCAGGCGGCGTGTCGATAAACGTCACGTCGGTGTGCCAGTTATCGTTATCCGGCGGGTTATCGTTATGGGTATCCAGCACGATAATCTCTTCTACCCCTTCCGCATGCGGGTAAACCGGGTGGATATGGAGATCGCCAAAGCGCATCGCCAGCGCCCGTTGCTGTTGCGGGGTAATCGGCTGGTCGCGCACGAATAATACCTGGTGGCGGATGAGCGCGTGATACAGCTGCTCGAACTGGCTGTCGCTCAGCGGTCGCGCCAGGTTGATATCGGAGACCAGGGCGCCGATATACGGCCCCAGCGGCGTGATGGTTATGCGTTCGCTCATTGCGTTTCTCCATGCCAGGGCGTCAGACGGCGCGTCAGCGCGCGCAGCCCCAGTTCTAAAATAAAAGCCACCAGGGCTATCACCGCGATGCCCGCCAGCACGACGTCTGTCGCCAGAAACTCACCGGCGGACTGCACCATAAACCCAAGCCCGCGCGTGGCGGCGATAAGCTCGGCGGCGACCAGCGTCGACCAGCCAACCCCAAGCCCGATGCGCAGGCCGGTTAAAATCTCCGGCAGCGCGCCGGGCAAAATCACATACCACAGCAACTGCCAGCGGCTCGCGCCTAAGGATTGCGCGGCGCGAATGCGCACCTGTTGCGCGCTTTTTACGCCCGCGAGCGCCGACATCGCCACCGGGGCGAAAATCGCCAGATAGATCAGCAACACTTTGGAGGTCTCGCCGATGCCGAACCAGATAACCATCAGCGGCAGATAGGCGAGCGGCGGAATGGGCCGGTATAGCTCAATCAGCGGATCGAGAATGGCGCGCAGCGTCGGGTTCAGCCCCATGGCGATGCCTACCGGAATACCGATAAGCGCCGCGGCCAGCAGCGCAGTCAGCATCCGGCCAAGACTCGCGCCAAGATGCGCCCAGAGCGTGGCGTCCATAAAGCCCTGCGGCCCGGCAATCGTCAGGAGCTGGCGCAGCACCTGTTGCGGCGCGGGCAGAAACAGCGGGCTTACCAGGTGCAGCGCCGTCGCCGCCCACCAGAGCGCCAGCAGCGCGCCGAGCGTGGCGAGGCTTATCGTCACCGGACGCGCGACCACGCGGCGGCGACGCACCGGCGCACGCGCCGCGTTATCGTTAATCAGTACGCTCATGGACGCTCTCCCGTAGTTCAAAGACCCGGTTCAGGACATATTCGCGACGGGCGATAAACGCCGGATCGGATTTGATCGCGCGCGCCGGTTCGCCCGCGACAAACCGCCTCGCGAAATCAAGGCTCAGCCGCTCCTGCACGCGCCCCGGCCCCGGCGACAGCAGCACGAGATCGGTCGCCATAAACACGGCTTCTTCGATGTCATGCGTAATCAGCAGGACTTTTTTGCCGCTCCCCGCCCACAGGCGCAGCAGCAGCGTCTGCATCTGCTCGCGCGTAAAGGCGTCCAGCGCGCCGAAGGGCTCATCCAGCAGCAGCAGTTGCGGGTCGGCGGCCAGCGCGCGGGCGATGCCGACGCGCTGCCGCTGCCCGCCGGAAAGCTGCCAGATAAACCGGTTTTCCGCGCCCTCAAGCCCCACTTTCGCGAGCATCTGCCGCGCCCGGGCGCGGCGTGCTTCACGCCCGACGCCCTGCAACTGCAACCCAAACGCGACGTTATCGAGCACGCTGCGCCACGGCAGCAGCCCTTCATGCTGAAACACCACGCCGCGGTCGGCGCCCGGCCCGGTCACGGCCCGGCCGTCGAGCGTAATGCTGCCGGTTTCCACCGGTAAAAACCCGGCGATGAGATTCAGCAGCGTGGTTTTGCCGCAGCCGGACGGGCCGAGCACCACCAGCAGCTCGCCGTCATTGAGCGTCAGGCTGATATCAGCAAGCGCGGGCTTGCCGTCGAAACGGGCGTGAAGGTGAGAAACCTGTAGCATCGCGCCCCCTTACGGCTGAACCAGCGGCTTCACAAAGCGATCGGTGACGAACGCGCGGTAATCCTGCCCGGCCTGCGCCACTTTGCCCTGCGCTTTTAAAAACGCGGCGGTATCGACAATCGCCTGATTCACCGGCCCGTTAAGCTGCTCCACCTGCTGGCTGGCGGTAAGGTAGGTATTGCCCTTCACCAGCCCCGGCACATCGGCCTGCGGCACGCCGCTTAAGCGTGCGAGCTTCTCCAGATAATCCGGCTGCTTCAGCCAGCCGTCGGGATCGTCGAGATAACGCCGCTGGGCCGCCAGCGCGCTGCGGGCAAACGCGGTCACCACGTCGGGGTGTTTTTCGGCGAAATCTTTACGCACCACCCACACATCCAGCGTCGGCGAACCCCATTTCCCTACTTGCGAGGAGTCGGTCAGTACGGTGCCCTCTTTTTCCAGCGCGTTAACGGCTGGCGCCCAGACGTAGGCGCCGTCGATATCGCCCCGCTGCCAGGCGGCGATAATGGCGGGCGGCTGAAGGTTAACGATGCTCAGTTGATCCGGGCGGATACCCCAGTGTTTCAGGGCCGCCAGCAGGCTGTAGTGCGTGGTGGAGATAAACGGCACCGCGATGCGTTTACCGATAAGATCCTGCGGCGTGCGAATCGATTTTTTCACGACCAGCGCCTCGGAGTTGCCGAGCTGTGAGGCGAGCAGGAAGACTTCGATGGGGACATTCTGGCTTGCCGCGACGGCCAGCGGGCTGGAGCCGATATTGCCTATCTGCACGTCGCCCGAGGCGAGCGCGCGCACCACGCTGGCGCCGCTGTCGAATTTACGCCAGTCCACCGTGGCGCCGCTCTCTTTGGCAAAGGTGTTATCCGCCTGCGCCACTTTGGCGGGTTCGGCGGAAGTCTGGTACGCGACGGTGACGTCTACCGCCTGCGCCTGAAATGCCCACAGCGCCAGCGCGCCGATGAGCGTAATACGCGATGTGATTGCCATACTGTCTGCCCCTGTAGTCTCTTGTTATAGAGGCAGTATTTCCGGCGCGGGACGTCAGATAAAGGAATAAAAAAGCATCGTTAATGCCGAATCGTTTTTAGAAAAAAACCGGCAATCGATAGTTAATTTTTTGCGTTATATGGGATGGCGGGTGCGCTGCGCTTACCCGCCCTACAGCGCAGGAAACGCCAGGGGAAAGGGGGGTTGCTCCGGCTAAAAAAAATCGGCCCATCAGGGCCGATTTCCGCCGGGAGCCGGGATTGCAAAGGGGGCGGCGGCGAGCCCCCTTTGCACGTTCGCGTGAGAGAAAAACACAGAGGGAAATGACGTGATGGCAAACGGAACGATTTCACCGGCCTCTTATATGTGTCCTGCTCGCGCTTCCCAACTGGCGGGTGCGCTTCGCTTACCCGCCCTACAATTCAGGCCATCCTCTGGTAAAAATGGCGGGTGCGCTTCGCTTACCCGCCCTACATGTTACATGCTGCGTATTTTGTAGGCCGGGTAAGCGCAGCGCACCCGGCAATGATGCTCAACGCTGCGCGTTCAGCGCCGCGATATCCGCAGGCGTGGTGCGGCAACAACCGCCAATCAGCGCCGCGCCCGCCGCCCGCCACTCGTCCAGATAGTGCGCCAGCGTCTGGCAGGCGTGCCCGTCGTGACGCCAGGTTTTGCTCACCGCGTCATACTGCTCGCCGGAGTTCGGATAGACCACCAGCGGCAGCCGGGTGGCGTCATGCAGATGCGCCAGCGCGGCGGTGGTTTTCTCCAGCGCCACGCAGTTGATGCCGAGCGCCACAATCTGCGGATACGGCGCGAGCGCGGCCGCGACGTCGGCAAGCGGCGTCCCGTCGCTGATGTGGCCGCTGTCACGAAGCGTAAAGGTAAGCCACGCGCGCGCCTGCGGGTAGCTTTCCAGCAGCACGGCGAGCGCACGGGCTTCAGAGAGCGACGGCAGCGTTTCGCAGGCCAGCAGATCCACGCCCGCCGCCAGCAGCGCCTCCACGCGCGGGCGATGGAAATCCGCAAACTCAGCCGCGGACAGCGCATAGTCGCCGCGGTATTCCGAGCCGTCCGCCAGATAGGCGCCATACGGCCCGACAGAGCCCGCCACCAGTAGCGGCCCGGCATCCGGCTGTTCTTTATAAAACGCCTCACGGGCCTGACGCGCCAGCTCGACGCTGCGCGCAATCAGCGCCCGCGACTGCGCCTCATCCAGCCCGCGCGCGGCAAAACCGGCAGGCGTCGCCTGGTAGCTGGCGGTAATCGCGCACTGCGCCCCGGCGCGGAAGTAATCGAGATGCACCGCGTAAATCAGCTCCGGCTGCTCCATCAGGACTTTCGCCGACCATAAGCTGTCGGCGAGATTGCAGCCGCGCGCTTCCAGTTCGGTCGCCAGCGCGCCGTCCAGCACCACAAACGGCTGCTGGTTTAAGAGAGGGGTTAACGGGTTATTCAGCGACATGGCGAGGCTCCTCGGTGCGGCGCGTGCGGAAAAATTGCGTCAGATAATACGCGCCGTAGCAGAACGCCACAAACGGCAGCCCGCACCAGAGCGCGATGCGCTGGCCCGGATCGAACGCCAGCCCGACGCAGGCGATAAGACAGAGTACGAAGCCCAGGACAGGCGTCAGCGGATACCAGGGCGCGCGGTAATGTAATTCATCGAGTGCCCGACCTTCGGCCAGATGACGGCGGCGGAACATAAAATGCGCGGCGCAGATGCTGAGCCACACCGCCACCACCGCGAACCCGGAAATCGCCGAGAGCGCCACAAAGACGGTATCCGGCGCCACGATGCTGGAGAACAGCGCCAGCACGCCGCCCAGCATACTCACCGACAGCGCCGTCAGCGGCACGCCGCGACGCGTGAGGCGCGAGAAACCGCGCGGCAACGTGCGCTCATTGGCAAGCGACCAGAGCATCCGCCCGGAGGCGTACAGGCCCGAGTTGGCCGCCGAGAGGATCGCGGTGAGGATCACGAAGTTAATAATATCGGCGGCGTAAGGAATGCCGATTTTCTCAAACACCAGCACGAACGGGCTTTTCACCACGCCCGCCTGATCCATCGGGATCAGCGCCGCCAGCACCAGCACGGTGCCGAGGAAGAAGATAACCAGCCGCACGATGGTCGTGCGAATCGCGACCGGCACGGCCTGCTGCGGGTTTTCAGTCTCGCCAGCCGCGATGCCGATAAGCTCGGTGCCGGAAAACGCGAAATTAACCGCCACCATCGTCATCAGAATCGGCAGCGTCCCGGCAGGGAACCAGCCTGCGGCGGTCAGGTTGTGGAACAGCGGCGCGGGCGAGCCGTCTTTCATCGGCAGAATGCCGAACATCGCCGCCCCGCCCAGCAGGATAAACGCCACGATGGTTATCACTTTGATGAGCGAAAACCAGAATTCGCCCTCGGCGAACAGTCGCGTCGAGAAGACGTTAAGCCCGAAAATCACCACGCAGAAGACCAGACACCAGATCCACACCGGCACCTGCGGAAACCAGTACTGCATACAGAACCCGGCGGCGGTAAAGCTTGAGCCGAGCGCCACGGTCCAGGTGAGCCAGTAGAGCCAGGCGACGGTATAGCCGGTCGCCGGGCCTAAATAGCGCGCCGCGTAAACGTGAAACGCGCCGGTCTCCGGCATGGCGACGGCCAGTTCGCCGAGGCACTGCATCACCAGCCAGACCACCAGCGCGCCGATAAGATAGGCCAGCAGCGTGCCCGCCGCTCCGGTCGTGGAAATAATATAGCCGGTATTAAAAAACAGCCCGGTGCCGATAACGCCCCCCAGCGAGAGCATGACCAGATGACGGGCCTTCATGGTGCGTTGTAGCTGCTGCGATTCCTGCATAAACCCTTCTATACGTTCAGACGTCTAAACATCCATAACTGAACGTTATACCGGGAAGCGACGGAAATTGCAAAAGTCGTCATGCGCTCAGCTACTTATCCGCAACCGGGCCGCCCAGCCCGCGTGAGTCATTCACCCCATACATACTTCGCAACACCCTCGCCTGGCGAAGCCGGAGGGCGGTTACTACCTTTAAGTCACTATAACGGGAGCGCCTCCCCACCGGAGAAGCCGCTCTTATTCGCTGCGGCGCATACCTGCGGCACTGGCAAGGCACGTTTGAGGAAGCACAATGCAAGAGTCGCTCTGTACCCTGTTTTATGACGGGAGGCCGCTGACGGGTCCGGCGAATATCCCGCTTATCGATTTTCTGACGGCGTGCGATGTAAAACTCCCGCACGTCTGTTACCACCCTTCGCTTGAGCCGATGCAAACCTGCGATGTCTGCTGGGTGGAATATCAGGGCGAACTGGTGCGCGGCTGTACGCTGAAAAGCGCGCAGGGCATGGAAATCGCCAGCCGCACGCCCGACGCGCAGGCGGCGCAGCACGAAGGGATGGACAGGCTGCTCGCCAAACATGAGCTCTACTGTACCGTCTGCGAACACAACACCGGCGACTGCACCCTGCACAACGCCGTCGCAGACATGCATATCCCGATTCAGCGCTACGAATACCAGCGCAAACCCTACGTGAAAGACCACTCCAACCCGTTTTACACTTACGACCCGGATCAATGCATTCTGTGCGGGCGCTGCGTGGAGGCGTGTCAGAACGTCGAAGTCAACGAGACGCTGAGCATCGATTACACCATGGCGCACCCGCGCGTGCTGTGGGACGGCGGCGACACCATCGCCGGCTCCAGCTGCGTGAGTTGCGGGCATTGCGTCACCGTTTGCCCCTGCAACGCGCTGATTGAGAAAACCATGCAGCCGGACGCCGGGCCGTTTACCAGCATGAAGCAGACGCTCAAGCGCCCGATGATAGACCTGGTGAAAGCCATCGAAAACACCACCGGGGCGGAGATCATTACCGGAATTTCGGTGATGGACATGCACTGGCGGCAGCCGGAAATCAAACGCACCAAAACGGTCTGCACCTACTGCGGCGTCGGGTGCAGTTTTGAAATCTGGACGCGTGACCGCCACGTGCTGAAGGTGCAGCCGGTCGCCGACGCGCCCGCCAACGGCATCTCCACCTGCGTGAAGGGCAAATTCGCCTGGGATTTCCTCAACGATAAAACACGCCTCACCACACCGCTTATCCGCGAGAACGACCGGTTTCGCGAGGCGAGCTGGGACGAGGCGCTGGCGCTGGTGGCGCGCCGCCTGCTGGCGATCCGCGATCAGTACGGGCCGCAGGCCATCGGCTTTATCGGCTCCAGTAAGGGCAGCAACGAAGAAGCCTATCTGACGCAGAAAATCGCGCGCCTCATCATCGGCACGAACAGCGTCGATAACTCGTCGCGCTACTGCCAGAACCCGGCCACTAAAGGGCTGTTCCGCACCGTCGGTTATGGCGGCGACGCGGGGACCATTGAAGATCTGCACCAGGCGTCGCTGATTGTGATTGTCGGCAGCAACACCGCCGAAAACCACCCGGTGATCGCCGCGCGCATGAAAGCCGCGAAAAAACATCACGGGCAGCAACTGCTGGTGGTCGACCCGCGCCGTCACGAAATGGCCGAGCGCGCCGACCGTTATCTGCGCATTCGCCCCGGCACCGATATGGTCTGGGCCTCGGCGATGGCGCGCTATATGTTTGACCACGGCTACGCCGACGAGGCGTTTCTTGCAGCGCACGTCAACCAGGTGGATGAATACCGCCAGTCGCTCGCGCCGTTCACGCTGGACTTCGCCGCCCACGTGACCGGGCTTACGGTGGATGAGCTGACCGCCGCCGCCGAGCTTATCGGCAACGCGCCGTCCGTCTGCATCGTCTGGGCGATGGGCGTCACCCAGCACAGCCACGGCGCGGACACCAGCACCGCGCTCTCCAACCTGCTGCTGGTCACCGGCAACTACGGCCGCCCCGGCACGGGCGGCTACCCGATGCGCGGGCACAATAACGTGCAGGGCGCGAGCGATTTCGGCTGCCTGAAAAACTACTACCCCGGCTATGAATCGGTGAGCGATGAAAAGGTACGCGCCAAATGGGCGAACGCCTGGGGGGTAGCGCCGGAAAAACTGTCGCTGGACGTGGGCTCGGATAACTTCGAGATGGTGGAGCATGCGCGCACGAAACAGGTTCGCGCCATGTATGTCATTGGCGAAGAGACGGCGTTTTCCGACGCCGACAGCACTAACGTGCACGAGGGCTTTACCGATCTCGATTTCCTGGTGGTGCAGGATCTCTTTTTAAGCCGCACCGCGCAGTTCGCCGATGTGGTGCTGCCCGCCTGCCCGAGCATTGAAAAAGACGGCACGTTCGTGAATACCGAGCGGCGCATTCAGCGCTTTTATGAAGCCATGCCGCCGCTCGGCGACAGCCGCCCGGACTGGCGCATTCTCACCGAGCTTGCGGCGCGTATGGGCCATGACTGGGGCTACACGCACCCGTCGCAAATCATGGCGGAGGCGGCGAGTATCGCCACGCTGTTTGCGGGCGTCAGCTATGAGCGCCTTGAGGGCTGGAACTCCCAGCTCTGGCCGGTGAAGCCGGACGGCGAAAGCACGCCGCTGCTCTACACCAACGGGTTTAATTTCCCGGATGGCCGCGCTGTGCTCTACCCGCTGAAGTGGCAGCCGCCCGCCGAGGCGCCGGATGACGAATACGATCTGGCGCTTAACAACGGACGCATGCTGGAACATTTCCAGTCGACCAACCAGAGCGGCCGCGGCGGGCGCACAACGTCGCTGTCGCCCGACTGGTTTGTGGAGATAAGCCCGCAGCTTGCCGCTGAGCGTGAACTTTGCGAGGGCGACTGGGTGACGCTCACCTCGCGGCGTGGCTCGCTGGAGGTGCCGGTGGTCATTACCGATCGCGTGGCGGGCGCCTCGCTCTTTATCTCCATCCATCAGGGAAAACCGGGCATTAACGCGCTCACCGGCGAGCACCACGATCCCGACGTCAATACGCCCGCGTATAAGGAACTGGCGGTGAAAATGGAGAAACACTCCCGCGCGCCGCACCCTTCCCCGCTGCCGCGGCACAATTTCCGCTACGGCGCCCGCACGCCGATGGCGGGCGTGCCGGTCGAAGAGAAATGGCAGCGTGACGATTACCGCCTGCCGCCCGAGCAGGAACCTCATCCGGAGAAATTTTAATGGCCAAAGCGATTGACTATCAGCCCGAGCCGCCGCACATCGGCCCGACGGCGGACGAAGAGCTGCAACGTCTGCTCCAGACGCTGCATGAACATGGCGTGCTGCGCCTGACCAACGATCTGGTGGCGTCCAACAACGAGTGGATCAAGGTCATCATCGACGGCCTGAGCCGCAAAGGTTCGCTGAACGTTATTCAGAATATCTCTGTGTTGCTGATGGCGCTCTCCACCATTCCGCCGGAGCGGATGTATAAGCTCGCCTTCGGCGTGCGCGATTTCGCCGCGGAACTGAGCCGCGAAGAAGAACGCCCTGAAAGCGAACAGGCCGACGCGCCGGGCGCGCGCGGCGCCTGGAAAATGCTGCATGACGACGAGCTGTGGCGCTCGCTGACGCCGCTGTTGAACGGTCTGAAAGCTTTTTCCCGCCGGATGGAAGAGGAGGTGGATAAACCCATCTCATCGTTTACCGGCAAGCCGAGCGATGCCTGACGATGATTAGCCCGGAAACCGCGCTGCTTCTGGCGCGCAGTCAGTTCGCCTTCACGATTGGATTTCACATTGTGCTCGCGGCGCTGACGATTGGCCTCGCGCAGTGGCTGATGCTGCTGGAAGGCTTGTGGCTGTGGCGCAGGCAGCAAATTTATCTCGATCTCTATAAGTACTGGAGCAAGGTATTTGCGCTGAACGTCGCGGTCGGCGTCGTCACCGGCGTGCTGATGGAGTTTCAGTTCGGCGCCAACTGGGGCGAGCTCTCCAGCCGCGCCGGGGCCGTGATGGGCCCGCTGATGTACATGGAAGTGCTGGTGGCGTTTTTCCTCGAAGCGGGCTTTATGGGCGTGGTGCTGTTCGGCATGGGGAAAGTGCGCCCATGGGTGCATTTTCTCGCCACCTGTGTGGTGGCGGCAGGCTCGCTGTTCAGCGCCTTCTGGATATTGTCGGCGAACTCCTGGATGCAGACGCCAGCGGGTTTCATCATCGGGCCCGATGGCCGTTTTCAGCCCGTCGACTGGTGGGCCGTGATTTTCAACCCGTCCTTTCCGTACCGGCTGATGCATATGTCCATCGCCGCGCTGCTCGCCACCGCGTGCCTGGTGGCGGCGGTCGGCGCGTGGCACCTGCTGAAGCGCCCGCAACAACCGGGCGCGCGGCGAATGTTCTCCTGGGGGCTATGGCTGCTGCTTGCGCTCGCGCCCTTACAGGCGGTGGTGGGCGATCTGCATGGCGAAAACACCCGCGATCACCAGCCGGTCAAACTGGCGGCGATGGAAGGCAGCTGGAACCCGCCGCCGCCCGGCGAAGGCGAGCCGCTGCGGCTGTTCGCGATCCCGGATATGGAGGCGCGGCGCAACCACCTTGAAGTGGCGATCCCGTCAGTCGGTTCGCTCTATCTGCGCCACAACCTCACCGGCACCATTCACAGCCTGAATCAATTTCCGCCGGACGAGCTGCCCTGGGTGCCTGGCGTGTTCTTCGCGTTCCGCGCGATGGTCGGGCTCGGCTTTCTGATGATTTTCTTTGGCGTCGCCGGGCTGGTGGTGCGGCTGCGTGGCCGCTTATGGGAGGCGCGCTGGCTGCAACGCGGCATGGTGGCGATGGCGCCGGCGGGCGTTATCGCGATGCTCGCAGGCTGGGTCGTCACCGAGACGGGCCGCCAGCCGTGGACCATCTACGGGCAGTTGCTGACCCGCGAGAGCGCCTCGCCCATCGCGCCGTCGCTGGTGCTCGGCTCGTTTGTCGCGATTGTGGTGGTCTATCTGCTGGTTTTCGCGCTGGGTATGGGTTTATGCTACGCCTGCTCGCGAAACCGCCGGGCAACGACACGCCCGACGCCAACCCGGCCGTGGCGGCGCAAACCGGCAGCGGCGTGACGCCGCACAGCCTGCGGGGGCATCCGGATGACTGAACTGCTGCTTTCACTGCCGTTGTTAACGCTGCTCTGCGCCGGGGCGCTCGCCGCAGGCGTGCTGGTTTACGTGCTGCTCGACGGCGCGGATCTCGGCGTAGGGCTGCTGGCCCCGTTTCAGTCGCAGCAGGCGCGCCAGCAGATGAACATTTCGCTGCTGCCGGTCTGGGACGGTAACGAAACCTGGCTGGTGCTGACCGCCGGCGCGCTACTGGCGATGTTCCCGGTCGCTTTCAGCATTCTCTACAGCGCGCTCTACCTGCCGGTCTATATCATGCTGCTGGCGATGATCGTGCGCGGCGTGGCGATTGAATACCGCCATCTGCGTCCGCGCCTGTTTGACGCGCTGTTTATCGCAGGCTCCTGGCTGACATCGTTAAGCCAGGGCGCGACGATGGGCGCGTGGGTTGAAGGCATCACGCATGACGGCGCGAAATTTACCGGCGGCGCGATGGACTGGCTGTCGCCCTTTTCGGTCTTCTGCGCCATAGCGCTCAGCGTCGGCTATGCGCTGCTGGGCGCGTGCTGGCTTATCTGGCGTTGCGAAGGGGAACTCCACGCCTGGGCGCGGCGTCAGGCCATGTGGCTTGCGTTCCTGACCGCCGTGCTGCTGGCGGGGCTGCTGGTCTGGACGGTGCAGCTCAATGAGACCTACCGGCTGCACCTGCAACTGTGGCGCTGGAGCGGACCGCTGGCGACGATGGGTTTGCTGGCGTTTTTGGGCGTGATTGTCACGCTGCGCCAGCGGCGCGATTTCCTGCCGCTCGCGATGACGCTCTTACTGTTCATCGCCGCGTTCGGCGCCATGTTGCTGGCCGTTTTTCCGTTTATTCTGCCGCCCAGGCTCTTACTCATTCAGGCGGCCGCGCCGGCTGCCACGCAAACGCTAATGCTGACGGCCTTCGGCGTGTTTGTCCCCATCACGCTTATCTATAACAGCTGGGGGTTCTGGGTGTTTCGCGGCAAGATTCACGCCGCGCGGGAAGATGACCGCCCCTGACGCAGCGCCTGCGGCGGCACGCCGAAACCGCGCACGAAAACTTCACGCATATGGCGGCGGTCGCGAAACCCCGCCTCGCGGGCGATGGCGTCCATAGAAAGGCGGCTTTGCTCAATCATCAGGCGCGCGGCTTCAAGACGCAGCCCTTCTATGGCTTTCGCCGGTGATTTGCCGGTTTCTTCGCGAAACAGGCGGCTGAACTGGCGCGGGCTTAAATGCACCACGTCCGCCAGTTCGTCGACCGTCAGCGCCCGGCTTAAGTTTTTACGCGCGTATTCCAGCGCGCTCTGGATGCGGTCGGATCGTGGCGAGAGCGCGAGCATCTCTGAATGCTGCGTCTGGCCGCCCGAACGGCGATGATGCATCACCAGCCGGTGCGCCACGGCACGCGCCACTTCCGCGCCCAGATCTTTTTCCACCATCCCAAGCGCCATATCAAGCCCTGCGGTCATGCCTGCGGAGGTCCAGACTGTGCCGTCGGTAATAAAGATGCGGTCCGATTCCACCCGCGCCTGCGGCACCCGCGCTTCCAGCGCCTGGGCGTGCGCCCAGTGGGTGGTGACGCGTTTGCCGTCGAGCAACCCCGCATCGCCGAGCACAAACGCGCCGGTGCAGATGCCCGCGATGCGCCGGGAATGGTCCGACGCCGCACGCAAAAACGCCGTCACCGCCGCGCTGGCGGGTGCCTCCAGCGGGTTGATGACGCCGCCCACAAGCCAGGTATCGGCGCGCGCTACGTCACTCAATGGCTGGCTGCTCACCGTCACGCCTGCCGATGAACGCACCGCCCCGCCCTGTTCCGACCAGGTTTCCAGCACGTAAAACGGCTCGCCGATGACCAGGTTGGCGAATTCAAACACCGAAGGCGTGGAGAGCGCCAGCAGCTGGAAACCCTCCGCCAGTAAAAAACCTATTTTGTGCATACGCGCCTCCGGGGCGAAGAAGAATCACCGTTTTACGATAAAACCCGCCTGGCTGAACAGGGGGCGGCGCTATTTTCGTGCGGCGCCCCGATGAGGTTTAATGAACCGGAATGGGGTTTTCCACCATCGCCTGGTTGAACTGATTCACCAGCTGATGCTCATTGCGACCAGGATTGTCGCGCACAGGCAGCACGCGGTCGACAATCACCTCGTCTTCGCCGCTGGCCAGTTTTTCCAGCGTCTCGCGGATGAAATCATCCAGCGGCATGGCGCGCTCGTCACCGCTTTTATAGATAAGATCGGTATCGACCCACGGCGGTGCGATTTCTACCACCTTCACGCGGGTGTCGCGCAACAGAAAGCGCTGCGACAGCGTGTAGGAGTGAATCGCCGCTTTGGTGGCGGAATAGAGCGCGGTAGCGGCCAGCGGCAGGAACGCGAGCACAGAGCTGTTATTAATCAGCCAGGATTGCGGCTGCGTTTTCAGGTGCTCGATAAACGCGGCGCTGACGCGCACCGGCCCGAGCAGATTCGTCGTGACCAGCGTTACCGCCTGTTCGTCGTCAAGCGCGCCTGCGGCATCGTCAAAGGGCATGATGCCCGCGTTATTGATGACCACATTGAGCGTCGGGTATTTCTCTGTGAGGCGTGCCGCCGTCTCTTTAATCTGCTGCGGATCGGTAATATCCAGCACCACATAATCCATTCCCGGATTCGCCGCGGCTACCTCTTCGAGCAGCGCCTGGCGCCGCCCGGAGATGATGACCTGATTGCCGAGCTGATGCAGCGCCTGCGCCAGACCACGCCCGATACCTGATGTGCCGCCAGTAATAAAAATAGTGTTGTCGGTCAGTTTCATGGTGATTCTCCTGTGTATTAGTGAGCGGCCAGATAGCGCGGCGCAGGTGTGTTAACGGATAAGTGCTGCATCATGGTCTGGCGGGCGGCCTCATAGGCCTGCCACTCCCCTTCGTCATGTAAAGAAGGCAGCGTGATAAGTTCGCGGCGGTCGAATCCCACCAGGGCGGCATCCACCAGCGCCTGCGGCGTCATCACGATAGACGGGTCGAGGTGTTCCAGCGCAAGTCCGCCGGTTGCCCAGAAATCGGTGGCGGTCGCGCCCGGCAGTACCGCCTGCACCTGAATGCCCTGCCCGTGTAATTCGTGATGCAGCGACTGGCTGAACGCCTGGACGTAAGCTTTCGACGCGCCATACACGCCGTTTAAAATTTCCGGCGCGATGCCGACGATAGAGGCGATATTGATAATCGCGCCCTGCCCGCGCGCCACCATGCCGGGCACGACGGCATAAGTCAGGCGGGTCAGCGCGATGACGTTAAGGTCGATCATCTGTTCCATGCGGTCGATGTCGCTCTCAAGCAAGGAGGTATGCGTCCCGACGCCGGCGTTATTCACCAGCAGCGTAACGCTGGCGTCCTGGCGCAGCGTGGCTTCAAACGCGCGCAGCGCCTGCGGATCGTTTAAATCAACCGCGGCCACTTCCACGCTGCGGCCCGTTTCGGCGGAAATCCGGCTCGCCTGCTGGTTCAATCGGTCGCGATGGCGGGCGACGATAATTAGGTCGTAACCGCGGCGCGCCAGGCGGTCGGCATAGACGGCCCCGATGCCGCCGGAAGCGCCGGTAATGACAGCCGTGCCCTGATGTTGTGCTGCGTTGTTCATCGTTATTCTCCGCTGAGGTGAGGGGTTTGCGATGAACAAAGATTACCGAAAGGGGTGATGTCCTGAATGACGAATAGGGTAGTGATTTAAGACATCATGCGGGTGGCAAAAACCGCGCCTTCTGGCCGCGCGGGTAAACCTTTTCTGTTATGCAGTAAATAAGAAAAAGAATAACAGGAAGCGGTAACGGGAATATTCGCGGCACCAAAGAGAAGTGAATATTCACTCTGATTAATTTCAACGAAATAAGAAAAACAAAGGATTTTACGGATTAAAAAAAAGCGTATTATTCGCGGCGGGTGCCTGAGGCTTTCTGGTTTCAGGCATTATGCTGGTTCTGGAAAGATGAAGGCCCCGAGTTAATTACCTTAACCCGAGGCCGACACATGAACCCGAACAGTTCATATGTTAGCCTCTTACTCGCCTGACGGCAAGGAGAATGGCTATGAAGGACAATGCTTTTATCTGGTGCATTATTATTGTTTGCGTGACGGTATTAGTGTTCACCACCCTTTCACGGGAAACGCTTTGCGAGCTACGCTTGCGGGGCGCGAGTATGGAGATTGTCGCTTCACTGGCTTGTAAACCCAGAGAGTAAGCGTCTGACGCGGGGAGCAATCCCCGCGATTTGACTGGCGGTTTTATGCCTTCAGGCACCCTTATTTATTATTTTTGGGCGCGCGTTAATTACATTAACCGGTAACAGGTTCTTGTATTAGCCGTAATTGCGACAGACGACTGGCGGTGCGCCCAATATCATCCAACGCTACACCACATGTCATTTCCGCCACTGAATACGCGCTCGAAATAAATAACTGCCGCTGTTTATCATAAAGCACATCAATAAGATTAATAAACCGCTGCGCCGCCGCCGGACTGACGCGTGAAAGCAGCGGCACGTCGTCAATAAACCAGCAGGAATAGGTTTCACACAGCGTTAAATAATCCATGACTGCCGTCGGCGCTTCGCATATTCCGGCAAAGGTAAAATGCAGCACAGCCTCTGGCGGCGATGCGGCATAAAAGGTGTGATAACCGGCATTGACCGCAAACTCGCCATGCGCGGTGGCGAGTCCCAGCGCCTCGCGCTGGGCGGGCGTGCCGGGCCGCAGCCACGCGCCTTTACTGAACAGCCCGGCATCGCTCCCGGCATCAAGGCGGTAATCGCGCTCGCCGTTGAGCGCGAAAATCGTCATCTCGCGCTCGATAAGCGCAATGGAAGGCACAAACAGTTCATGGTAGAGCGGATGCGAAAGCAGTTCGCGCGGCGAATAGTTGGAGGTCAGAATCAGCGTGATCTTCATCGCCTGCGCCACTTCTAACAGCTTTTTCGCGAGCATCGCATCACCCGGATCGTGCAGGTGGAACTCATCAAAGCAGAGCAGCCGGGCTTCGCCTAACTGCGCACGTAACGCCTGCTCCAGTGGCTTATCCACCATGCGCTGATGCAGCTCGCGGAAAAAGTCATGAAAGTGGGCGCGCTTTTTCGCCGTCAGCGGCAGCGAGGCAAAGAAATTATCGACGATGAAACTTTTGCCGCGCCCCGGCCTGCCCCAGACATAGAGCCCGGCGAAACGTGCGCGTCCAGCCAGCAGCGGCGCGGCGAGGCTTTCCAGCTCGCTGATGAGGCGAGCCTGATCCGCATCGAGGCGCAGCGCTTTTTCCTGCGCGCGCAGATCCATGGTTTCGCGAAACGAAAAGGGGGCGGCGGTCCCGGCCATGGCGGCAGCTCCATATGTAAACAAAATGTTATTAACCCACAATCCGCGCGCTTTTTCAAAAGCAGCCGCACAATCTCGCCAGGAGACGCAAAAAAAAGCCCCGCACTGAGCGGGGCTTTCTGTGATAACGCGTATCAGGAATAGAGCGACGCTTCGCCCGCCGGGCGGGTTTTAAAGCGGCGGTGGATCCAGAGATACTGCTCCGGCGCACGCAGGATTTCACGCTCAATCACTTTGTTCATGAAGCACGCGGCGGCAGCCTCGTCTTCACGCGGATAGCCCTGCAGCTCCGGCTGAATGATCAGCTTATAGCCGCTGGCATCGGGGTTGCGGATCATCACGATGGTCAGCATCGCCGCCTTGCTCAGGCGTGAAAGCACATACGTGCCGCGTGTGGTGGCGGCGTCGTTCACCGCAAACAGCGGCGCGAAGGTACTGCCGCGCGGGCCGTAGTCCTGGTCCGGCGCAAACCAGACCGCTTCGCCCTGCTTCAGCGCATTGACCATCCCTTTGAGATCTTTACGGTCGATCATCGCTTTGTTGGAGCGCATGCGCCCTTTGGTCTGGGCCCATTCCATCGCTTTATTGTTGTGTGGACGGTACATCGCCATCATCGGCTTACACAGCCCCATGACGCGCCCCCCCAGCTCCAGCGACATAAAGTGCACGCCAATCACGATAACGCCGCGCTGCTGCGCGCTCGCCTGATGCAGGTGATGCAGTCCTTCGACGTTAAACCATTTTTTGATGCGCGCGTCGGACCAGAACCAGGCCATGCCGGTTTCCAGCAGCGCCATGCCGAGCGACAGGAAATTTTCCTGAATCAGCTGCTCTTTTTGCGCTTCGCTAAAGTTCGGGAAGCAGAGTTCAAGATTACGGCGCAGGATTTTTTCACGGCGCTTCAGGAAGCGGCGCGAGTTGCGGCCGAGGAACGCGCCGAGGCGCATCAGCAACGGATGCGGCATCTGCACCAGCAGCCACAGCAGGCCGAGGCCAAACCAGGTAAACCAGTAACGCGGATGCAGCAGCGCCCGGGAAAAAGGCATGACGTTATTCATAAAGCCCCTCTATGCACAGAGATGTATCGCATAAAGAAGCCGTTCCGTAAGCGGTACAAACCAGACAGAAAATCATTCAGCAGGGATAATGCCTTCCTGCTACGTAATAAGGACGGTAAAGAGGAATATAGAGGGGCGCGGTTATCGCTCCCGGTTTGAATTACAGTAATGTCAGAATGTGAATAAAAAATGGTCTTCCCGTGAATGTTGAAACATTCCGTTGTATTACTGCACACTTCCTGACGATAACAGCGACGACACGCCGTCATTAAAAAAATTAACCCGCTAATGATAACAACCTTTATTAACAGAAATTTGATCCAGTCATCAGGATATTCTGCGGCCGGAATCTCGCATCGCCTTGTATTTAAAACAACTTTTTAACATACCCGGGTGATTATCCGGGCGGCTTCACCCACGGCGATGACGCTAAGCGTCAGAGTGATGCTTTTGCGCGCGAAAAGATAGCGTATTTTTGTAAAGAATGCGATGGAATTATGAAGAGGAGTAAAAATAAACGCTTTAGGATTATTACCCTCGTCATTTACTTTTTAAGGGAAATATTGCTAAACGCCGGGTATTATTCCCCGGCGAATGTTTACCACGATTAAAAATAATGTCTTATTCCGTAAATCGCCCAGTACAGCGCCGAAGCGCCCAGATAAATCCAGCAACCCCAGTAAGCCAGCGGCTCGCGGTCGCTTTTCGCTCTCGGCAAAAAGGCGAAAAGATAACTGGCCGCCGCGATTAACGAAATAAAATAGAAAAACTTCATACTGCCCCTCCTGAAATTATCCGCATAACCGTTTTCAGACGCGCTTATTCACAGGATAGACAGCGTTGGCGGATTATGCGCAGTTTCCGGGGTCGCCACGGTGCGCCACCACGTTAAACCCTTCCTGCGCATCGGGCGGAACGAAATACCGCGTTATCTGCGCGAACTGGGCATCGGTGGCGGCAAAATCATGGTCACCCTGCAGGTTTCGCGCCCGCAGACGCGCAAGGCACACCGCGTCAGGCACGTCCAGCCAGTGCAGTTCATGCGCCGCGCCGCTCGTGGTAATCAGCGTTTTCATCCACGCGCGGCTTTGCAGCGTGTTGGCCGGGAAATCGAGCACCAGACTGACGCCAGCGCGCAGCAGCGCCTCCAGATGCGGCGTCATCGCCTCTTTAAGTCTGGCGGCGCAGCGCACGTAGTCGGCTACATCGTGCATTTCCGGGCCGTAAAGCCGCGCAAGCCAGGCGTCTTCGCTGACGATAACGGCGTTATGCTCGCGCGCAAGCGTCGCCGCGAGCGTCGATTTCCCGGCGGCGATTTTGCCGCACAGCAGATAGAGCGTTGGCGTATGGGGCGATGAAAGGGATCGAGACATAGCGAACCTCACAGTGTTGAGCCTGCAAGGCGCCCGCCGTGCAGGCGGGTCAGCGATACGCGTTATCCCACCGGCCTGAAGGCAGTGCGAATAATCGCGGCGTTTACAGCAGAAAATAGGTTCATCCCTTTACGCTAGCAGGCATCGCCTGGTTTTTATACCTGCAATTTCCAGGGAGGTTATGCCTTTATCACCGTCACGCCCCGGGCTTCGAAAGGCGCCAGCAGCGTGTCGGCGGTATCGCCCTCAACGATCAGCGTATTGACCAGCGACATATCGCCAATACAAAACGCGGAAGCGGCGTTGAGCTTTTCACGCGAGGCCATCACCACCGTTTCCGCGGCGCGTGAGGCCAGCGCGCGTTTGACGCACGCCTCTTCGTAATCGCCGGTGCTGAGGCCCGCGTCGGCATGCACGCCGGTGACGCCCAAAAAGAACAGGTCGGCGCGCAGATGGCTCATCGCTTCAATGGCCGCCGCCCCCACCGAGACTATCGAGTGTTTAAACAGCCGCCCGCCGATGAGGATCACCTCAATGCGCGGATGCTCCACCAGTTGCAGCGCAATGCCGGGGCTGTGGGTGATCACCGTAATGGCGAGTTCCGGCGGCAGGCATTTCACCAGTTCGCCGGTCGTGGTGCCGCCGTCGAGCATCACGATTTGCCCCGGTTCAATCAGCGCGGCGGCGCGGCGCGCGACCGCCCGCTTGGAATCAAGCGAAAGCTGGCTGCGCCCGGCGTAATCCACCACTGCCGCTGAGGCGGGCAACGCCCCGCCATGCACCCGTTGCAGACGGCCTTCGGCGGAGAGTTCCCGCAGATCGCGCCGGATCGTATCTTCGGAGACGTTAAACCACTCGCTGAGCGCGCGGGACTGCACCTGCCCTTCCGCCGCCAGCTTTTCCAGAATGAGCTTCTTACGTTGTGACGTCAGCATGCCGGTTCCTGTTGCACGAATTTTCTTGACCATGCACGAATATGCACGTTATGTTGCCAATTCTACCTGTGGAGAGGTCATCATGCCATCTGTTCGTGAAAAAGTACGCATCATCGAAACGCAAACCCTGTCAGATGACTGGTATGTGCTGAAAAAATATACCTTTGATTACCAGCGCCGCGACGGTCAGTGGCAGCGCCAGAGCCGCGAAGCCTACGATCGCGGCAACGGCGCCACCATCCTGCTGTATAACCGCGCCGAGCGCTGCGTCATTCTCACCCGCCAGTTTCGGCTGCCAGTTTTCCTCAACGGTTACAATACCTTACTAACCGAAACGGCAGCGGGCCTGCTGGATGAAGCCGATCCCGAAACGCGCATCCGGGCCGAAGCCGAAGAAGAGACCGGCTATCTGGTGGATAACGTCGAGAAAGTGTTTGAAGCCTATATGAGCCCCGGCTCGGTCACGGAAAAACTCTATTTCTTTATCGGCGAATACGATCCGGCGCGGCGGAGCGGCACCGGCGGCGGCGTCGCGGATGAGGGCGAGGATATTGAGGTGGTGAAAATGCCCATTGATGACGCGCTGCGCGCGGTACGCGACGGTGAGATTGTCGATGCCAAAACCATCATGCTGCTGCAATACGCGGCGCTGAACGCGATAGTCTAAGGAGAAAACCATGAGCAAAATGATACTGGTGGCAGGCCCGTGGCGCAGCGGCACGAACGGCGATGAAACCCTGATGCGCCAGAATCTGGCGCGCCTCGAACAGGCGGCGCTCGCGCTGTTTGAACGCGGCCACGTGCCGGTCATTGGCGAATGGCTCGCGCTGCCGCTCGCCCAGGCCGCAGGCAGCGAAAAACCGGGCGATGCGATAAGCGAACGGTTTTTATATCCCGTCGCGCACCGTCTGGTGGCGAAATGCGACGCGGTGCTACGCCTGCCGGGCAGCTCTACGGGGGCGGACCGCGATGTGGAGATCGCCCGCGAGCACGGGCTTGAGGTTTACTTTTCGCTGACAGACGTGCCGCAGGCATAATGCCGGAAGTTGCACGTTTGGCACCGCAACCGGGCAGACTCAGGCGGCGGTGCCGGGATTAAATAATTCTGTCGCCCCACTCCACCGCTTCGAGGAAGAGTTGCGTCACCTGCGCTTCGCTCATATTGAGCTGTTTCATCCCCTGCGTAACGCCCTGCCAGTGATTCTGCTCATAGCCTTCATAGAGATTCAGCAGCGCGCCGAGCGTGCCGCCACGGTTTAAGAGCGCCTCGCGCACAATTGCCGGTACGGTTATCTGCTCAATCAATACCGCCATCGGCACGCTGAGGATAATATCCAGCCGCGAAAACAGCCCGGCGATAAAGGCGTCGTTTTCATCGATCTCGGCGCCCGTGTGCGCTACCGCCATTTCGCAGAATCGCCCGCAGGCGAGGCTGTAGTTAAAGAGCTCCGTCACCGCCGGTTCGCTGCTGTGCGTCACCGCCAGGATCGCGATAAAGCGGCGCAGCTCGCTTAATCCTAAGAAATAGAGAATATTGCGAAAGGGCAGAACATCCGCGTTGGCGTGATGATTAATCTTATATTTAATGTTATTGACATAGCGCATCAGCTTATACGTAATCGCCACATCGCGGCTGATCAGCTCTTCTATTTTGCGCATATCCGGGTTTGCCGACACCACTTCATTCAGCAGTTGCAGAATAAACATCTGCTGCTCCGGCAGTTTACGGGTCTTAATCATTTCCGGTTCGCCGTAAAAATACCCCTGGAAACGCTGGAACCCCATCTCTTTGTAAAGGTTAAACTGTTCGCGAGTTTCGACTTTTTCCGCCAGTAATTTACGCTGGCTGATATTATTGTCACGGATAAAGGCTGACACTTCCTGTGGTGTTAATGCCTGAATATCGAACTTAATAATGGTGACATACGGCAGAAAATTCGCCCATGCGTCGCTGAGGCGGAAGTTATCGAGCGCGAAACGAAACCCTTTGTAGTACATCTCACGCACCATCTTTAACAGCTCGGGTTCCGGGGCCGCATTCTGGTGAATTTCGATAACCACCTTTTCCGCTGGCAGCGTTTGCGCCAGGCCGTTGACGATCATCTCATGAGGAAAATTAATATATGATGTATGTTGCCCCACCAGGCGTTGCAGCGGCGTGACGAGGAACTGCTCCGCAAGCAGATGGTTGGTGGCGTATTCTTCCGTCACCAGCGGAAACGTATTGGTCAATCCATTGCGATAAAGCAGCTCATACGCGACGGTATTTAGCGCGGCGTCAAAGATGGGCTGCCTGGCGATAAAGGAATACATATTCACCTCCAGTCTGGTATTTACGTAGCATCCCTGGCGAAAACGCAGTTTACGCTGAAGCTCACGGCCCGCAGACATTTTTAACGCGGATTTTATGAAAAATTATGATGATGGTTAAGTTTTATCTTATTCATCGATTCTGGTCAGCGCAGTGAGCGACAGATATCGGCGCTTTTTCATTCAATCCGTCAAAATAATCGGTTACTTTCGCTACGATGTTTTTTAGCGGTAATAAAATTTTATTTTTCTTTCATAAAAAAAAGCGCTTGCGAACCTGCGAAATTTAAGGGGGCGACTTGCGGCCTACAACCCCATCCGGAAGCAGAGCGCCCACAGCATGTAAATCCCGCCAGCGATAAACAGCGCTCTGTATCCCCAGACGATACCGGACTGATGGCGCAGAAAGGCGCGTAGCGGCTGACGGTGCAGATTGTCGGCGTTATATTTTTCATGAAACGCGGCCATTTTCGCGACACCCTGCCCGGCCAGCGACGCGAAAAAATTAATCATTAACACCGCAACTACTGCCATATAGCTTTTGATAAACCACAGTCCCGCCGTGCGGTATTCGGCTGGCAAAAAATGGCCCGATTTTTTTAACTGAATGGCGGTGATACTGAGCGCCAGATGGACGCCGAGCAGAATAAGAAAGTGCTTACCCACCGTTTTAAACGGTTTTCTGAGCGTCACAAACCAGAAATACGCCAGCAACAACGCCGACGATATCAGCCAGATGAGAAGATTCCCTGCCATGGTTATTGTCCCTGTGTGTAGCATGATTTATCTGTCTACCTTCTCATAATCGCCGCGCGCTGTCATGGACGGCCCAAAGTAAACGCAAAATCGCAACAGTCTCAGCAAAACCCCCGCCGCCCCTTTTTCCACGTCTTTTATAACTAACGCTCCACATAACACCGGAGAAAAACAATGTCTTTACAAAATGAATTTGAAAACAATGTAGTTATCGTAACGGGCGCGGCGAGCGGGATCGGTAAAGCCCTGGTGACGTTGTTTCACCAGCGCGGCGCGAAGATTATCGCCGAAGATATCAACCCTGAGGTCAATGCGCTGGCGCAGAAGAATATTGTGCCGCTGGCGGCGGATATTTCCGTGGACGGCTCGGCGGAGCGCGCGGTCGAACTGGCGGTCAGCCATTTCGGCAAACTTGATGTGCTTATCAATAATGCCGGGCGCATTCTGTACAAGCCCATCGAGGCGATGAGCCGCGAGGAGTGGGAGTGGCAGATGGCGACGAACGTCACGGGCGCGTTTTTACATACCCGCGAGGCGATGAAGCAGATGACCACGCAGGGCCGCGGGGCCATCGTCAACATCGCCTCTTATGCGTCTTACTTTACGTTTCCGGGCATCGCCGCGTATGCCGCCTCGAAAGGCGCGCTGGCCCAGCTCACCCGCACCGCCGCGCTTGAGGGCATCCCGCACGGCATTCGCGTTAACGCCGTCGGCGCGGGCGATGTCGTTACCAATATCCTCAATCACTTTCGGGAGGACGGGCGCGAATTCCTGGCGGGGCACGGCCAGAGCGCGCCCATCGGGCGGGCCGCCGAACCGCATGAGATAGCCGAAGTGGCCGCCTTTCTGGCGTCGGAGCGCGCGAGCTTTATCGTCGGCGCGGTGGTGATGGCGGACGGCGGCATGACGGTGCCGGTCAGTTGAGGGCTAACGCCGGCGGTACGCCGCCGGCTGCATTCCGGTTTTCCTTCGGAACACCTGTGAAAAGTGGCTGTGGCTGGCGTACCCCACCTCGCAGGCGATATCAATCACCGGGAGCGACGTTTCCCGCAGCAGACGGCACGCCCGCTGAATACGCTGGTGAATAAACCACTCCGACGGCGACATCCCGGTCGCCTGTTTAAACTGCCGCGACAAGTGCCAGCTGCTCATGCCGCACATCTGCGCGAGCGTCGGCAGATGAAACGGCGCGGCGAGATTCGCCTGCAAATGTTGTTTCACCTTCTGCAATTTCCAGGCGGGCAGCGCATGAGGGCGCGCCGTGCCGCGCTCTCCCCGCGCTCTGCCGTAATGCCTGACGAGATACACCGCCAGGCTTTTTAACGCGCCCGCAAGTATCGCGCCGCTGCCTTTTTGCGGGTGTGCA
The DNA here is from genome assembly GCF_041222865.1 of Cronobacter turicensis. Classification (NCBI taxonomy): domain Bacteria; kingdom Pseudomonadati; phylum Pseudomonadota; class Gammaproteobacteria; order Enterobacterales; family Enterobacteriaceae; genus Cronobacter; species Cronobacter turicensis. Next base: position 3,377,391 of record NZ_CP165997.1, read on the forward strand.
ACCTCCTGCCAGCACCAGCCGAGCAGCTTATCCAGATGCGGGTCGGCATCGGCGGCGACATCGTCAATCTCCCCCTGCGCATACGCAATGCCGTGGCACAGCCGGAAAGCGTCATCCAGCAGCGTCAGCGCCAGGTAAATATGCATAACGGTAAAAGGCTTGCCCTCCGCCAGCGTCCAGCGCATATCGTAAGGCGTCGTGGTGGCGGTGAGATAAAACGTGCCGGGCCGCGCGAGACGCGTTTCCCATTCCCCCGCGCCTTCGCGTTCACTGACCTGCGCCTGGCCGGAGACGATCCATACCAGCAGCGGCTCCGCCACGGCTGGCACGGTCACGCCGGGGTTGTCGCGCTCGCGCCGGATGAGCTGCACCAGGCTGGCGCCGCTCTCAGGCATGCCGTCATTACTGGCTATCACATCGCCGTTCAGGAAATCCTCCAGAAAACCGGCGCTGGTGCGCCAGGTCAGCTCACCGATCATGATGTTCTCCTTGCCAGGCCTGGGTTACGCTCGCCATTACACAGGCGTATTTACAGCCGCGGCGGTTGCTGACGTGAAGGAATGAGTATTCGCCACAATACACGGCCAGGCAATGGTGAGCTGCCTGATGGAGAGGCCGCCAGAAAAGAGATTGCCAATTTCCCTTACACCTAAAACATAAGTAACGCTTATTATCAGGAAAACGAATTAACCCAATACGTAAAACCCTGCGTGACTATATTGTTGCGTAGTATTATTGGCAAATGAATTTAATCACCTGCTGAATTAACCACAAAATAACAATAGCTTATCTGAGATGATTATCATCACGCTAATTATTTCATTCCTGATGACTTTCCTGTTTCTATTATCGCCACTCGCATTTACTTACCCATAACTTTTAAAACTTTACAAAGCTGATAAACCTTTAAACTTTAATTTCTCTTATAGGATTTTCCTGAGACATAAATATCACTGAAGAGTGCTACTTATTAATTTCGTCGTAACGAGTCCACGGAGAATGCCATTACCGGCAGTCAATATTCGGCTCGTTGGATCCTCATGGAGACAGCATTTTGACCACATTAAAACCTCTTCTGGCCAAAAACCGTAGCTGGGCGCAACAGCGTCTTCAACGGGACCCGGATTACTTTGGCAAACACCTCGACCAGCAGCAGCCGCACTCGCTCTGGATTGGCTGCTCCGACAGCCGCGTCCCGGCTGAAGTGCTGACCGGCTCGCACCCTGGCGAGCTGTTCGTGCATCGTAATATCGCCAATATGATTGACCCCGACGACGACAATTTCATGAGCGTGCTGCAATACGCGCTCCATTACCTCAAGGTAAAACGCATTGTGGTGTGCGGCCATTACGGTTGCGGCGGCGTGCAGGCGGCGCTGACGCTGCCGCAGATGTCCCTCGCGCAGGAGTCCTCGTCGCTTGCCCGGCGCATCAGCCACCTGCGCGAGGCGCTCTCAGAGCACATCGCCGGGCGCGACGCATCGCCGCCGGATGCGCAAACCCTTAATCAACTGGTGGAAGCCAACGTCATCGCGCAGTTTAACCGCCTGGTGCAGACCCGCACGGTGCGCAATATCTGGCGCAGCGGCCAGGAGCTGAATGTTTACGGCTGCGTCTACGACCTGGCGTCCGGCCATCTTGAAATGCTGACGGAACAAACCGGGGAGGAAGCCGTATGAACATGAATACGCTGCGCCAGGACAGCCTGGCGGGGGTGGTTGTCTTTCTCGTGGCCCTGCCGCTCTGCCTTGGCATCGCCCAGGCGAGCGGCCTGCCGCCCTTTGTCGGCCTGCTGACGGGCATTATCGGCGGGCTTTTGGTGACGGCGCTGAGCCCATCGCGCTTCGCGGTCAGCGGCCCGGCCGCGGGCCTGGTGACGATTGTGGTGGCCTCGATTGAAACGCTCGGCTCGTTTTCCGCGTTTTTACTGGCACTGGTGCTGGCGGGCGTACTGCAAATCGTATTCGGGCTTATCCGCGCCGGGCGGTTTATTGCCCTGGTGCCCGGCAGCGTGATTAAAGGCATGCTGGCGGCGATCGGCCTGCTGCTGATCATGCAGCAGATCCCGGTGGCGCTCGGCGCGGCGGATGAAAACAGCCTGATGGCGGTGTTTAGCGATGGCTTCACGTTCTCGCCAGTTTCTATCGCGGTGGCGGCCGCCGGGCTGCTGCTCATGGCGCTCTGGGGCTCGTCCACCCTCCGGCGCGTGAAAAGCCTCGCGTGGATCCCCGGCCCGCTGGTGGCGGTGCTGGTGGGCTGCGTCACGACCCTCGCGCTAAGCTACACCTCGCCCGCGCTGCTTGAACGCCTGCCGCTTATCACGCTGCCGGCGTTCGCAAGCCTGGGCGCGCTGGTCTCTGAGCTGGAGACGCCTGCCTGGCAGGCCTTTACCAATCCGTCGGTGTATGTGGTGGCCGTCACGCTGGCGCTGGTGGCGAGCCTGGAAACGCTGCTGAGCCAGGAGGCGCTGAAAAAGCTGCGCCCGCAAAACCCGCCGCCGTCGCCAAACCGCGAAATGCTGGCGCAGGGCGCGGGTAATCTGCTGGCCGGTCTCGTGGGCGCGATGCCCATCACGGCGGTGATTGTCAGGAGTTCCGTGAACGTCAGCACCGGCGCGCAGACCAAACTGTCGATTTTTATCCACGGCGCGCTGCTGCTCATCTGCGTGCTGTGGTTTCGCGAGGTGTTGATGACTATTCCCCTGGCGAGCCTGGCGGCGGTATTGCTCTACACCGGCTATAAACTCGCCACGCCGCACCTGTTCGTGGAGCAGTTCCGCGCAGGCGCCCAGCAATACGTGCCGTTTCTCGCGACCATTATCGGGATTATCGCCTTCGGCATGCTCGCCGGTATCGGGATCGGCCTTGTGGCTCAGATAGCGCTGAGCCTGTGGCACAGCCATCGCAACGCGCTGCAGCTGGCGCGCTATGACGATCACTATGTGCTGCGCATCCACCAGAACCTGACGTTTATGCATAACCCGCGCTTACAGGCGCTGCTGGATAAAATTCCGGAGAAGAGTGTGGTGATTGCCGAGCATGACAACGCCGACTACTTCGATCCGGATGTCAAAGCCGTCCTGAGCGACTTCGCGCAGAACGCGCCGCAGCGCGGCATCCGTCTGACGCAGTGGCCGGTTACCTGATCCTGCCGGGGGCCTTTTCCTGGCCCCCGCCTCCTCGCCTTCGACAAACCCTTCACTATTCAGCTACGGTTGTAAGACCCTCCGGGATGAAGCGGATGCCGCGACGTTGTAGTATCCGGCTGCTTTTAATGACAATAAGGACGCACCATGAACTCGAAAGAGATGTCCAGGGCCTTTTTTATCCTGATCCTGTTTATCGTTTCGATCCTGTTTTTCAATCTTGTAAAACCCTATCTTTCCGCCGTGTTGTGGGCGGTTATCCTGGCCGTGATCTTCTACCCGGTAAAGCGCCGCCTTTGCCACATGATGAACGGGCGTAACAATATTGCCTCGCTCTTAACCGTGGTGCTTATCTGCGTGCTGGTGTTTGTGCCGCTGGCGGTGGTCGCCTCGTCGCTGGTCAGGGAGTTCAATACGCTGTACACCGATTTGCAGGCCAATGACACCACGTTCCCGACCCTGCTCGCGGATGGCGTGCGTATTCTGCCGGACTGGGCGCAACAGATGCTGGCGGAAAACCATCTCGACAGCGCCGCCGCCATTCAGAAGAAGATCTCCGGCGTCGCGCTCAAGGGAAGCCAGTATGTGGCGGGCAGTATTTTCCTTATCAGCCGCAACACGTTCAGCGTGGTGATAGGCTTCGGCATCATGCTTTATCTGCTGTTTTTCCTGCTGAAGGATGGCTCGCGGCTGGTGGCGGTAGTGCTGAACGCCGTGCCGCTCTCGGATAAAGTCAAACAGCGGCTGTTCCGCCGCTTTGCCGCGGTGTCGCGCGCCACGGTGAAAGGCACCGTCGTGGTGGCCATCGTGCAGGGTCTGCTTGGCGGCGTGGCGTTTTACTTCGCGGGTATTGGCGCGAGCATTCTCTGGGGATCGCTGATGGCGTTTCTGTCGCTGGTGCCTGCGGTCGGCGCCGCGCTTATCTGGGTGCCCGCCGTCATTTATCTCTTCACGACAGGCGCGATTATCAAAGCCGTGCTGCTGACCGCGTTTTTTGTGGTGGTGGTTGGCCTTGCCGATAACCTGCTACGCCCGCTGCTGGTGGGTAAAGATATCCGTATGCCGGACTGGCTGATTTTGCTCGCGACGCTCGGCGGGCTGGAGGTGTACGGCATTAACGGTTTCGTGGTCGGCCCGCTTATCGCCGCGCTCTTTGTCACCTGCTGGAACACCTTCTCCGCAGGCCCGGGACGCACGCACGCGCTGCCTGAGAACAAAGAGAACGGCGCTTCAGAGCCCGACGCTCGATAAACCGCCGTAAAGGACGTAAAGCTAAAAGGGCCGCCCCGCGCGGCCCTTTTTTATGGGCGCGGCTCAGTCGCGCTGCCAGTAGACCGGCGAGCCGAAGACCTCTACCAGGTAGTCTATCGCCGCGCGTACGTTGAGCGGCGGGTGGCGCGCGTTCGGGTAGATGGCCGCGATGTGCTGCGCCTCGGTATTAATCGCCGCCTCATACTCCGGCAACACTTTCACCAGTTTCCCCTGCGCCAGCCACTCCCCTGTCATCCAGTCCGGGAACAGCACCAGCCCCATGCCGTCGAGCGCAGCGGTCAGCAGCGAATGGGCGTTGTTTGACACCAGTCGCGCGCTCACCGGGTAATGCACCCACGGCTCGCCGGGTTTGCGCGCCAGCCAGCGGTTCGGCCCCGATGAACCGCTGTAAACCAGGCACTGGTGCGCGTGAAATTCCGCCGGCGAGGCGGGCGCGCCGTAGCGCGCCAGATAACGCGGCGCGGCGGCGAAGTAATAGCGCTGCTCGCAAAACACGCGGGCGTGAAAGCTCGAATCGGTGAGCGTGCCGATACGCACGATAAGATCGGTGGCGTCGCGGTGCGGGTCGACGTAATCGTCGGTCTGGGTTAATGCCAGTTGCAGGCGCGGGTAGCGCTCCGCAAGGCCGGTTAACCACGGCGCGATATGCCGCTGCCCGAAGAACACCGGCGCGTTGATGCGAAGCAGCCCGGACGGCTCAAGCGAGCGGTCCTGAAGTTCGCGGCGCGCCTCGCTGAACTGCTCGGTAATGCCGCGCGCGTACTGCGCGAACAGCCGCCCCGCTTCGGTCGGGATCACCGCCCGGGTATTGCGGTAGAAAAGCTGCTGACCAAGCGCCTCTTCAAGCTGGCGGACGGTGCGCGAGATCATCGACGCCGACACGCCCTCCCGGCGCGCCACCGCCGAAAAACTCTGCCCGTCAAAGACGCTGATAAAAAGCTGAAGTGCGCGGATATTCACGGCCCCGCTCTCGTTCATCTGTGCGACTCCTGCAAAAGTGTTTCGTCGATCGTAGCGTTTTTTAACGCACCGCGCTCCACTACACTGCGCCGCCTGGCATTTTTTTAAGGATTACCATGCAGCTTTTATTAATAGCGCTCGTGATTGCGGGCGGGATGGGGCTTTCGGTTGAGGCGGGCCTGCTGGGGCCGCTTGGCGGCGAAGTCGGCGATTTCTGGGCGGCGTTCAGCATTTTCGGCGTCGGCGCGGCGCTCACGTTTCTGCTGATGCTGTTTTACAGCCCGCGCAACAGCCCGTCGTTTTTCGCTCAGCCCGGCTGGCAGCTGACCGGCGGTCTGCTCGGCGCGGGGTATGTGGTCATTCTCACCGTCGCCACGCCGGTTATCGGCATCGCCATGACCATGATTGGCATTCTGGCCGGTCAGGTATTTAAGAGCCTGATTATCGACCATTTCGGACTGTTCGGCGTTGAGCGCCGCCCGATAGACGCGCTGCGCCTGCTGGCGCTGGTGTTTATTCTCGCCGCCCTGGCGCTGGTCGCCCACAGTTAAGGAACCACAATGACGACAATCATGATTATTCTCGCCATTATCGGCGGCGCGCTGCTCAGTATTCAGGCGGCGATCAACGGCCAGCTCGGCGGCAAAGTCGGCGTGTTCCGCTGCGCCTTTCTGACGTTCTCCGTGGGAGCGCTGGTCTGCGCGCTGCTGATTTTCTTCTTTGAGCCGCCGCACGCGACATCGCTGCTGGACGTGCCGAAGTGGCAACTCACCGGCGCGCTGTGCGGCGTGCCTTATATCGTGATTATGGTGCTGGCGGTGCAGCGCATCGGCACGGCGGTCGCGACGGTGGCGGTGATTTTCGGCCAGCTCGCCATGAGTATGCTTATCGATAATTTCGGCTGGCTTGGCAACGCGGCGATCCCGTTCTCATTAAGCCGTCTTGGCGCCGTGCTGTGTCTCGCCGTCGCGCTGGCGCTGATTTATCTCGGCAACCGGCGCGCTGCTACGCCTCGCGCAGACGGCTGAACAGCGCCATCAGCGTACTGACCGCGGCATCCGGCACGGGAAGATCTTTTTTCACCATCAGATGCAGCGGTGTTGCGCGCCGCGCGCCGTGGGCGAGCGGCAGCGCGCGCAAAAGCCCTTGTGAGAGCGGGCCTGCGATGCGCGCCTCCGGCAGCCAGCCATAGCCCACCTGATGCATCACTGCTTCAATAGCCGCATCTACCGTTGAAAAGACCCACTGCTCCGGCGCGCCGCCGGGGCTTTGGGTCTGACTGCCCGCCAGCCGGATGCGGGCGAAGCGCCCGAGCGCCTCTTCGCCAATCGGCCCCGGCATCTGCGCCAGCGGATGATCGCGGTGCGCCACCGCCACAAAGTTCACGTTCATCAGCCATTCGCCGCGCCCGAGACTGTCTTCACGGCGCGAAAGCACCAGCAGATCGGCGCTGGAGTGCGCGGCGATAGCGTCGCTCTGGCTCTCAAGCACTTCGGTCAGTTGCACCTGCGTGGACGGATGCTGGCGCTGAAACTCGCGCAGGATCGCGAACAGCGTCTCGCGCGGGAAAATGTTGTCCACCACCAGATCCAGCCGGGTACGCACGCCGTCGCGAAGCGTTGCGGCATGGGCCTCCACCCAGGTAAAAGCGCTGAGCAGCGGGCGCACCTGCGTCAGCAACAGTTCGCCCGCGGGCGTCAGCACCGCGCGGCGCCCACGGGTTTCGAGCAGCGCCACGCCAAGCCGCTCCTGAAGCAGCGCGAGGTTGTAGCTCACCGAGGACTGGCTGCGGTGCGTGCTTTCCGCCGCCCTGGCGAAGCTGCCCTCCTCCACGACTTTGTCCAGCAAAGCCCACTGTTCGAGCGTCGTCTTATGCATAATTCATCGAATTTTTGAATCAATTTTATGCAAAATTAGCGTTATTCATTAAAAAAATAAAGGCCTAAGCTGTACTCAACGAAACAAAGGAGGCCAACAATGAGTAACTTTGACAAACACGATCTCAGCGGTTTTGTGGGCAAACATCTGGTCTACACCTACGACAACGGCTGGAACTACGAGCTGTATATTAAAAATGAAAACACCATCGACTACCGCATCCACAGCGGCATCGTCGGCAACCGTTGGGTGAAAGATCAGCGTGTTTATATCGTCCGCGTCGGCGAAAACATCTATAAAATCTCCTGGACCGAACCGACCGGCACCGACGTCAGCCTGATTGCCAACCTCGGCGACCGCCTGTTCCACGGCACGATTTTCTTCCCGCGCTGGGTGATGAACGATCCGAAGAAAACCGTCTGCTTCCAGAATGACCATATCGCACAGATGGAAGCCTACCGTGACGCAGGCCCGGCCTACCCGACCGAGGTGATCGACGAATTCGCCACCATCACTTTTGTGCGCGACTGCGCTAAAAATGACGAAAGCGTCATCGCCTGCCCGGCAAGCGAACTCCCCGCGGATTTCCCGAACAATCTGCGTTAATCCTGCCGCTCACGGCTCGCCATCCGGCGGGCCGTTTTTTCATCTCCCCCTTCGCTGGTCAAACTGTGACCGCGCTCTCATGGTCTACGCTTAAAACATTACCGTTTCGTCGCCGGTTTGCGGCGGTTAAGCCTGTATTGACCCAGAGAAAGGATTATCCCGTCTGTGAAAAATAAGACCTACCGCTCTCCCGCGCGCGAACAGGGCTACGCGGGCCTTGGCGATTACGCCGTCATCGGCGAAGGCCGCTCGGTGGCGCTCATCGCGCCGGACGGCGCTATCGACTGGTGGTGCGTGCCGAACCTTGATTCTCCGCCGCTGTTTGACCGCATTCTCGACGCGCCTGAGGGCGGCTATTTCGCGCTGACGCCGGAAGAGGCGTGGGAGATGTCGCGCAGCTACCGCGAGAACAGCAACGTGCTGGAGACGCGGTATAAAACCGCCACCGGCGAGGTGCTGATTACCGAATCCATTAACAGCACATTCGCTGGCCGCCTGCCGTGGAGCGAGATGGCGCGCCGCGTCGAAGGCATCAAGGGCCATGTGCGTCTGAACGTGGTGTTCAGGCCCGGCACGCGCGCCCGTACCTGTTCGCCGTGGCTGGATCACGTCCAGGAAAAGACGATTTTTCATCTGGACGATTTAATGATCGCCGTGCGCTGTTCCGATGATGTGGACACCGAATACTGCGACGATACGGGCATGCGCGCGACGCTGACCACCTCGCCCGGCTCACGCTCGCTGATAGCGCTGGTGGCGACCGAAAAAGAGCCGCTGGCGGTGCCGCCGCTTGAGAAGATCGATCAGCGCATCGAAACCAGCGACCACGCCTGGCGCGACTGGGCGGAGAATCTCTGCTGGAATGGCCCGTTTGAGCATCACGTGAAGCGCTCGGCGCTGGCGCTCAAATTTCTCTGGTACGCGCCGACCGGGGCGCTGGCGGCCTCCGCCACGACCTCGCTGCCGGAAGGCATCGGCAAAGAAAAAAACTATGATTACCGCTACGCGTGGGTGCGCGACGCCTGTCTGATTATCAAGTCGTTCGTCTATCTGGGATCGCTTGAGGATTGTAAGGCGGCGTTTTCCTGGCTCACCTCGACGATTATTCGCCACGACGGTCAGTTACGCGCCTGCTACACGCTGGAGGGCGGCCGGGTGCCGGAAGAGCGCTATCCGCAGCTCGAAGGCTATCAGGGCACGCAGCCGGTGCGGGTCGGCAATAACGCGCGCGATCAGTTTCAGCCGAGCATGTATGGCGATTTGCTCGGCACCGCGCGGTTATTCGTTGAGATGGGGCACGTGCTCGATCTCGCCACCTCGCGCCTGCTCGGGCATCTGGCGAACCGCTGCGCCGACCACTGGCGGCTGCCCGATTCCGGCATCTGGGAGTTGCCCGAGGAGCGTCACTATACGCACTCGAAAATGGCCTGCTGGCTGGCGCTCGATCAGGCCGTGGCGCTGGCGGATATCGGTCATATCGAGCCGACATGGAAAGGCCGCTGGGCGCGCGAACGCGACCGCATCAGCGAGTGGATTGAAACGCACTGCTGGAGCGAGAGCCGCCAGGCATACACCTTCTATGCGGGCAGCGAGACGCTCGATGCAGCCATCAGCCTCACCCACTATTACGGCAGCAAGATCAACCGCAAGCGAATGCTCGCAACGCTCGACGCGATTTATCAGGAGCTTGGCCATAACAGCCCGATGCTCTACCGCTATTCGGGTGTTGAGGCGGAAGAGAGCACCTTTGTGGCCTGCGCCTTCTGGCGCGTCGAGGCGCTGGCGGAGCTGAAAAAGCGCGACCAGGCGCAGGAGGAGATGAAAGAGATTCTTGATACCTTGTGCCAGAGCGGCAACGTGCAGATCTTTAACGAGATGTACGACACCCGCACCGGCGGCTGGCGCGGCAACATGCCGCTCGGCCTGAGTCATCTGTCGCTTATCTGCGCCGCCAATGCGCTGTCCTGCGACAATCCGGGGCACAGGATTTAAGCTCCATCAGCCATGAAAAAGGGAGCCGAAGCTCCCTTTTTATTTATGCCGAATCAGTTATTCACCGGAATAACCGCGCCTTTATATTTGGTGCGGATCCAGTCCTGAATCTGTTTGGAGTGCAGCACGTTCACCAGCGCCACGATATCTTTTTTCTTCTCGTCGCCTTTATGCACGGTGATGATGTTGGCGTACGGGTTGTTCTCGCCGCTTTCCACCGCAATCGGATCTTTCACCGGGTCGAGGCCCGCGTCGATGGCGTAGTTGGCGTTGATCACCACCGCGTCGCCTTCGTCGTTGTTATACATCTGCGGCAGCAGAGAGCCTTCCACGTTCGGCAGGAAGTTAAGCTTTTTCGGGTTCTCGACGATATCGCTGATGCGCGCATCCACTTTGTTCACGCCCGGCTTCAGCTTGATGACGCCTTCACGCTCGAAAATAGAGAGGATACGGCCCTCTTCCGCCACGGCGTCACGCATGATGACCTTGCCGCCTTGCGGCAGATCTTTCAGGGATTTGTATTTTTTGGAGTAGATGCCGATAGGCTCGATGTGAATAGCGCCCGCGCTCACGAAATCATAGGTTTTATCGTCGGCGTGATCTTTCAGCACGCTGTTCAGATACGGGATGTGCTGGAAGTAGTTCGCGTCGATGTCGCGGCTCGCCAGCGCCGTGTTCGGCAGGATGTAATCCTGGAACGGGCGGATTTCCAGATCGATGCCTTGCTTAGCCAGAATCGGCTTCGCCTGCTCCAGAATTTCCGCGTGCGGCACGTTGGACGCGCCCACGGTCAGGGTGTCAGCCCAGGCGGAAACGCTCAGGGTGGCGGCGGCAATCAGCGTCAGTACTCTTTTCATGATGTGTGTTCTCTGTTGTTGTTAGCGTTTATCTAAATAAGAGGTTAAGGCGTCACCGATAAACTGAATGATGAAGACGATCACCAGTATAGCGACCGTCGCCACCAGCGTGACGTCGTTGTGGTTACGCTGGAATCCTTCCAGATAAGCGAGATTCCCGAGCCCGCCTGCGCCAATCACCCCGGCCATCGCGCTGTAGCTCACCAGCGCAATCAGAGTGACGGTAATTCCTGAGACCAGCGCCGGGGACGATTCCGGCAGCAGCACGCGGAAAATCAGCGTGCTCATGCGCGCGCCCATCGAGCGGGTAGCTTCAATCACGCCTTTATCGACTTCGCGCAGGCCAATCTCCACCAGACGCGCGTAGAACGGCGCGGCCCCGACAATCAGCGCCGGCAGCGCGGCGTTCGCCCCGAGAATGGTGCCGATAATCGTTTTGGTAAACGGGATCAGCAGCACTATCAAAATGATGAACGGGATGGAACGGAACACGTTCACCACGATGGAGATAACGCTGTAGACCAGACGGTTTTCAAACAGCCCGCCGCGCGCCGTTAAGAACAGCGCCAGCCCCAGCACAATGCCGAGCACAAAGGTGGCGACGCCCGAGAGCGCGGTCATGTAGAGCGTCTCCTGGGTGGCGGCCAGGAGCTGGTCGAGCTTCAGATGGGGAAACAGGGACTCAAGCATGTTTAATAACCTCGCAGTGGATCTCATGCAGGCGTAAATCGGCGAGGATATTCTCAAGCTGTTCCGGCGTCGCCACCACATGCAGCCAGAGCTGACCAAACACGCCGTGGGCGGTCTGGGTCATTTTGCCGTGCAGAATATTAAAAGGCAGACCGTAGCGGAGCGTCAGCTCGCCAACGACCGGCTGGTGGGTGCTATGCCCGACAAACGTCAGTTTAATCACCGCGCCGTTAAGATCGCCCGCCAGCGCCGGATCGAACGCGTCGTCGGCCCCTTCCTGGCTAATCTGGCGCACAAACTGGCGCGTAATCGGCTGCTGCGGGTGGGTGAAGACCTGCAACACGTCGCCCTCTTCCACCACGCGGCCGTTTTCCATCACCGCCACGCGATCGCAAATCTTGCGCACCACGTGCATCTCATGGGTGATGAGCACAATGGTGAGCCCAAAGCGGCGGTTAATGTCCTGGAGCAGATCGAGAATTTGATCGGTGGTTTGCGGGTCGAGCGCCGAGGTGGCTTCGTCGCAAAGCAAAACATCCGGGCGGTTGGCGAGCGCGCGGGCGATGCCGACGCGCTGTTTCTGCCCGCCGGACAGGCGCGACGGATACGCGTTTTCACGGCCTTTCAGGCCCACCAGATCGATAAGCGCCGCCACGCGGGTTTTGATTTCCGCTTTCGGCACGCCAGCTATCTGCATCGAAAAGGCGATGTTTTCGCTGACGGTACGCGACCAGAGCAGATTGAAGTGCTGGAACACCATGCTGATTTTGAGACGCGCCTGACGCAGCGATTCGCCGCGCGCGGCGGAAATCTCTTTACCCGCCACGGTCACGCTGCCGGACGTCGGTTTTTCGAGGCCGTTTAACAGGCGAATCAGGGTGCTTTTCCCCGCGCCGCTATAGCCGATGATGCCGTAGATTTGTCCCCGCTCGACTTCCAGGTTGACGTCATCTACCGCCGTAATGGTGTCCTTACCCTGATGAAACAGCTTCGAGATGTTCCTTAAAACTATCATAAGGTTTTACTTTCCTTCAGCGGCGCGCGAGGCGCAGGCTTTCTGACTTTCAGTCTTATCCTGGAGGAATATACCGAAAGGCCTGAATGTAAACATGAATAAAAGAGAATGTTATATAACAGATGATTCTAAACCGCACCACAAAGCGGTGAAGGAAGCCAGTGCGCGGCCTGACGGGGCTTTTTAATAAAAAAACGCAGGCTGACTGCGCCTGCGTTTTTAATGACGGATGAATCACAAATCAGGTGCCGATCATGCCGCCGTCGGCTTTAACAATCACCACCGTGGAGGAGCGTGGACGACCGGCTTTCTCGCCGTCAGGCCAGCTTGATACCGCCGTCGGGTGCTGCGGATCGCTCAGCCCTTCGCCCGGTTCGCCAGGATGCTGGATGTTAATAAACAGCGTCCGGTTATCCGGCGTGAACGCGATGCCCGTGATTTCACAGCCGCGCGGGCCAGTCAGGAAGCGGCGGAACTCGTTGGTGCCCGGGATCGTCGCCACCATCTGGTTGTTGCCCATGCCTTCGTAATCTTTGCGGTTGATGGTCGATGACGACACGTCGGTCTGGATCCACAGCACGCCGCGATGATCGAAGCTCAGGCCGTCGGCGCTGCCGAATTCCGCCCCCTTCATGCTGCCTTTGGCTTCCGGTTTGTCGGTATCGGTGCGACCGCCCATCACCAGAATATCCCAGGCGAACGCCATCGCGGTCGGGTCGCCGTTCTGCTCCAGCCAGTGCATGATATGGCCGTAAACGTTTTTGGCGCGCGGGTTTGCCGCGTCCACCGGCGCTTTGCCTTCCTTGCCGCGATCGCTGTTGTTGGTGAGCGTGCAGTAGACGCTGCCGGTGTGGTATGGATCGACCGCAATCCACTCCGGGCGGTCCATTTTGGTGGCGCCCACGGCGTCTGCCGCCAGACGGGTTTTGATCAGCAGGTCGCCCTGGTTTTCAAAGCCTTTGCTGGCGTCGAGCCCGTTCTGGCCGAACACCAGCGGCAGCCACTCGCCTTTGCCGTCGTCGTTAAATTTCGCCACATACAGCGTGCCTTTCTCCAGCAGGTGCATATTGGCTTTGCGATCCTGCGGGTTGAATTTGCCTTCCGAGACAAATTTATAGATGTATTCGAATTTCTGGTCGTCGCCCATATAAACGACGACGCGGTTATCCGGGGCGAGCGTCACCGCCGCGCCTTCGTGCTTGATGCGGCCAAGCGCGGTGTGCTTGCGCGGCGCGGCATGCGGATCGTAAGGGTCGATTTCCACCACCCAGCCGAAGCGGTTAGGCTCGTTTGGCGTGGCGTCGACGCTGAAGCGCTTATCCACTTCGTTCCAGCGGTAGGAGTCATCGCTGTCGCTGATGCCGTAGCGTTTTTCCAGCGGGTTCATCTCGGCTTTCTTCACGAAAATATCGGACCAGTTCTCTTCGCACGTCAGGTAGGTGCCCCACGGCGTAAAACCGTTGGCGCAGTTCTGCATGGTGCCGAGAATGGTTTCGCCTTTCGGATCGTCAGCCGTTTGCATCAGCGGGTTGTGCAGCGCCGGACCGGTGATTTTCATCGGCGTGTTAACGGTGATGCGGCGCGCGAAGGACGACGGGCGCACCACTTCCCAGCCCTGGGACGCTTTTTTCACTTCGATGACCGACACGCCCATCGCGTTCTGGCCTTTCAGCGCTTTGTCGGCGCTCCAGTTGGCGTCGCCATCCTTAAACAGCAGACCGTTGTCGATGTATTCATGGTTCATGGCGAGCAGGCCGTGATCGGCGCTGTGCCCGCCCTGCGGCAGGCTAAACCACGCCATGCCGTCGTGGTGCATCCCGGCCTGCGCCGCCTGCTCTTCCGTGGTGTTGCTGCCGTCGGTTTTAAAAACCGGCAGATTCCCGGCAATCCCGGTGGCGTCGCCCCATCTGTAGAACGGCTTTGCGATGTAGCCTTCCGGCACGATAACGGTATCGTCGGTGGAAACCGGCAGACTGGTGAAACCGAGCGTAGTGGCTTTACCGAGATTACCGCTCGCGTTCGAGACCGCTTTCGCCAGCGCGTTTTCCGGCTTCAGCAGAAACGGGAACGCCGCCGCGGCGCCAGCGACCGCGCCTGCCTGCAACAGGCGACGGCGCGACAAATAGACTTCCGCCACCTGCGAGAACGCGCGGTTATCACTCGGGTTACTGATCTCTTCACTATGCTCACGTTTGAATAAGGTTTTTAACGGTCTGCCCATCGCGGTTTCCTTTCGGGATGTCGTTTTGAAGGGGGAATAGTTTTTATGCACGTGAGGCTACGGAAAATGTGTTACAGAATTATAACAATCAGCGGCAAAAAAAAGGGAAGCCGCCCGGCTTCCCCTGATGTGATGCGATAACGTTATGAACGCGCTTTGTCCATCTGCGCCCGATACGCCTTGCGCTCACGGGCGCGGCGCTGGCCCTCCGGGCTGTTATCCAGCCAGTCATGCAGATAATGTTCAATCTGCTCAAGGCTGCGGTTGCGGGTTTCCGGCACGCATTTAATCACGAACGTCGCCCCGACAATCCCGAACGCCGCGAAAATAAAGAAGGTGCCGGAGAGACCTACCCAGGCGAGCAGGATCGGGAAGAAAAGCGAGATCATGAAGTTAGCTATCCACATGGAGAATACCGCGCCGCCCATAAAGATGCCGCGCAGGCGGGTCGGGAAAATCTCCGACAGCAGCAGCCAGGTGACGGGCGAGAGCGCGCCCTGCTGGAAGCACAGGAACATCAGCATCCCCGTCAGCACCATGTAACCGCGCAGCGCGTCCGGCTGGCCGTTCACGGTTTCGGGCAGGAGATAACTGACGGCGCCGATAAACACCAGACACGCGGTACAGCCGAACTGCCCAATCATGGTCATGGTGCGACGGCCGATTTTGCCCAGCATCCAGATGCCCACAAACGTCATCAATACGGACACCGCGCCGTTAGCGACCGTCGCCACCAGCGCGGCGTTATCCGACATCCCGACGGCCGTCAGTACGGTCGGCGCGTAATACATAATGGTGTTCACGCCGGTCATTTGCTGAATAACCGCGATGCCGATGCCAATCATAAACAGCTTAAACAGCCACGGCGTCAGCAGTTCGCGCAGGCGCGGTTTGCCCTGGGCGCGCTGGGCTTCCAGCGTCTCTTCGATCTCCATCAGCTCCCATTCCACATCCTCCGGGCGACGGGTGCGATCCAGCACGCGGCGCGCTTCGGCAAGACGGCCTTTCATGGCGTACCAGCGCGGAGTGTCAGGCATAAACATCATGCCGAACCACAGCAGCACGGCGGGAAGCGTCGCGACCGCCAGCATCCAGCGCCAGGTGGATTCGCCGCCCCACAGCTCGTGGAACGAGGCGTTAGAGATATAGGCCAGCAACTGCCCGGAGACGATCATCAGCTCCTGCAAGGTCACCAGCTGGCCGCGCTTGTTGGCGGGCGCGATTTCCGCGATATACACCGGTACGGTCGCCGCCGCGCCGCCAACCGCCACGCCGAGCACCAGGCGAAAGAAAATCATCCACGACACGTCCGGGGCCATCGCCGTGCCAATCGCGCCAATCGCGAAGATGACCGCCAGATAAATAATGATTTTCTTTCGTCCCGCGGCGTTTGCCATATGGCCCGCGAGCAGCGCGCCAAAGGCGGCGCCGAAAAGCAGAGAGCTGGTGACAAGGCCTGTCGTGAGCGGGGTGAGATGCAGTTCGCTGCCCATAAACAGCAGCGCGCCGGAGATAACGCCGGTGTCGTAACCAAAAAGCAGCCCGCCGAGCGTGGCGATAAGCGCAATCACTTTGACAAACGGCGCCGTGGGCGCGTCGCTGTTAGGCCCTGATGCTCTGTTAAGGGTGAGATATTGTTCTTTAGTCATAAAAGACTCCAGTAACCTGCCGTTCAGGGAAACGAGGCGGCCATTGCCTGTGGCCGGACCCGATTGATGATATATTCACCACACTCAATTTAGATCGAATATTTCATTTATATAAACAATGAAATTTTAATTTTGAGCGACAGGTCATATTTTGTTATGGATTTGTGATAATCAGCACGCCACGGAGCCAAAACTCACCCTGCCTCATGCCTTTATAGAAATATAAGAACAAACAATGCATTGATATTTAAAGGGAATAAATAAAGAAAAACGGCAGAGATCGGCACAAGGATACCGCGAGGCGTGTCGGCGCCGTCATGCAGACAGCGCCGACTATAATGAAACATTGTTTTCATAATGTCGAACAACGAATCAATCTGCCCGCTATAGCGAGACGGCGCGTGAGCCCCGCCTCACCGCGCGAGTCAGATCCCGGCGGTCTCCCGCAGGTAGCGACGCGCTTTCACGGCGTATTCAAACGGGTTCGCCCGCGCCGGATCCTGCTCGGCTTCCACCACCATCCAGCCCTGATAGCCGTGCTCATCCAACAGCCGGAATACCGGACGAAAATCGATAGCGCCATCGCCCGGCACCGTAAAGGTGCCTTTCCTGACGCCATCCAGGAAGGAAAGCCCGTCGCGTTTCACGGCATCAATCACTGCCGGGCGCACATCCTTCAGGTGTACGTGGTTGATACGCGGCAGATGTTTTTTAAGGATCGCCAGCATCGCCGCTTCGCTGCCTTCAGAGTACCAGGCGTGTCCGGTGTCATAGAGCAGATACACCGACGCATCCACCCGCGACATGAACGTGTCTATCTCCTGCGCGGTCTGAATGCCGGTGCCCATGTGGTGATGCAGACAGACCTGCATGCCCTTTTCGGCGGCGAGTCGCCCGAGCGTGTTGTAGCCTTCCGCCACGCGCGCCCACTCCTCCTCGCTAAAGCAGGGTTTATCTGGCCCCATCACCGGCAGCGTGGTGCACTGGATGCTGCCGCTCTGTTCTGAGCAGCCAATCACTTTCGCCCCCATCGCATGGAGGAAATTCATGTGATTCACAAACTCGTCGAGCGTTTTCTCCCGCTCGCCTGCGGCAAAAAACGTGCTGAACCAGGCGTTGCAAATTTCGATACCGCGGATAGCCAGCATCGGTTTCAGAATGGCCGGATCGCGCGGGTATTTGCTGCCGACTTCGCTGCCGGTAAACCCCGCCAGCGCCATTTCGCTGACGGTGTGCTGGAAAGTATTTTCGCTGCCGAGCTCCGGCATATCGTCATTCGTCCAGCCGATCGGAGCGATGGCGAGCCTTACGTGTTGCTTATTCATAATGCGCCTCTCTGGCAAACCGCGGCGGCTTAACGGCCGAGCAGTTCGCGCTCTATCAGTTCACGGGTTTCCACAGCCTGGTATTTCATCTTCTCCGGGTAGCCGAAGAGCGACGCGGCGACAATCGGCTCGCCGCCCACCTTAAAGCTCTGGCGGGCGAAGCCCATATCGCGCAGCGTGCTGAACAGCGCCTGGAAATCCACCTCGCCTTCGCCCACGCCAACATGCTGATGTACCGCGGCATCGACGCCCGGCGGGTTGACGATATAGCGGCAGTGGCGGGTGTGGTTCATGGTGTCGGCAATCAGCACATGCGAGAGATCGTCCCCGGCGTAGCGCAGCATCTTTTCCACCTCCCCTTTGCCTTTGTCGTAAAAGAAGGTGTGCGGCACGCTGTAGACATATTTCACGTTATCGCTGCGAAACGACTTCACGATATCCACGGTTTCGTTGTTCTCTTCGCAGAAATCCCACGGATGCGCCTGGATCTCCACGCGCAGCCCTTCGCGCTCGAAAATCGGCAGCAGTTCTTCCATGGAGCGGTAAAACATCTCTTCACAGATTTCAGGCTGATTTGGGTCGCCGGAGAGCTCGGTGTTGATCACCTGCACATCCATCTCGATGGCGATTTCGATAAGGCGCTTCCAGTTTTTCACCGCCGCCTGACGGCGCAGCTCATCCGGGCCTGACCAGCGGTAGACGCAAATAAAAGAAGAGAGCGCGACGCCGGTGTCGCGCAGCGCTTTTTTATACTCGGCAATGATCTCGCGGCCCGCTTTCGGGTGCTTATAAAACGGGTTGATTTGCGGGTGCGGCGACTGCTCAATGTATTGATAGCCCCACTCCGCCACCTGCTGCACCATGCGGGTGATCCCGAGGTCTTTGATGACGTCGACGTCAAATGCGATTTTCATGTATACCTCCGTCGGATTCGTAACAGACTGCGGAATTAACGCAGGTAAAACGCCGGACGCTCCGGCAGGCTGATGGTCTCCAGCGCGCCGCTCTCCTGCGCTTTCAGGCAGGCGTCCGCCGCCACCGACGCCGCAAAGCCATCCCAGGCCGACGGGCCGCGCAGTTCGCCGGCTTTTACATCGTTAATAAACGCCTGCAATTCGACGTCATAGGCTTTAATGAAGCGGTCTTTCCAGTCGGTCAGAATGGTGGTGGCAAGCTTCGCCGTTTTACGCATCTGCACCGACGACGGCTCCGGCAGACGGGCGATGCCGGTCTCCCCGACCACTTCGCACTGAATGTCGTAGCCATAGCGGCAGTTCACGAAAATTTCGACGTCGATAAGCGTCCCGTTGCGAGTTTCCAGCATCACGATTTGCGGATCTTTAAGCCGGGCGTGAGTGTGCGACGTGGCGCGCGGGAAGCGCACCTGCACCGAGGCGTAGTCGTCGTTGAGCAGCCAGCGCAGTACGTCGAGCTCATGAATAAGCGTGCTGGTGATGGCCATATCGGTGGTGTAGTTGTCGCCGACTTCCGGGTTGCGGTGCGCGCAGTGGAGCATCAGCGGCGCGCCGATTTCGCCGCTGTCGATAACCTCTTTCAGCGCCTGGTAGCCTTCATCGTAAGGACGCATAAAGCCGACCTGCACCAGGCGACGGCCTGCTTTTATCTCGGCATCGACAATACGACGGCAACCTTCAGCGGTCATGGCGAGCGGCTTTTCGCAGAACACCGGTTTGCCCGCTTCAATCGCCCCGAGCGTGAACGCTTCATGCGTCGGGTCCCAGGAGGTGACAATCAGCGCGTCCACATCCTGCGCCTGAATGACATCCTGCCCGTCGGCGTACACTTCCGCCTTCAGGCCAAGCGCGCTGACCACGGCGCGCGCGTTATCCAGATTGATGTCCGATACTGCGACGACGGTCGCGCCCTGCAGAACCTGGGTGCAGCGGCGGATATGTTCTTTACCGATGGCGCCTGCGCCAATTACGCCTAATCTGAGCGACATAAGGGTTATCTCCGGAATAATCAGGGTTAAGGTAAGGTGTCTTTTTGTGTTAACAGGGTTCAGTAATCCCGCGCCTGCGCGCGTTTTTCGTTAATCTGCTGCGCCACCCGCTGGATACGTTCGCTCAGCGCCTGCTGCGCCACGCCGACGTTCCACCAGCTGCCATATTTGTGCACCATGGTTTTGGGCAGCACTTTGATATCGATAAGGGTGCTTACCGTCTCGTGCTGCGCCGCCTCCAGCGCGATTTTCAGTTCATCAAGCGTGGTGACGCGCCAGGTTTTGCAGCCGTAGCCCGCCGCGATGGCGGCAAAATCCACCGGCACCAGCCCGCCGTTCAGCTGGCCGTTCTGTGTCGAACGGAAGCGAAATTCGGTGCCGAAGCTGTCCATGCCGTGCTCCATTTGCAGGTTGTTGATGCAGCCGTTCGCCATGTTGTCAAACAGCAGGACATTCACTTTCGCCCCTTCCTGTATCGAGGTGACCAGCTCCGAATGCAGCATCATGAAGGCGCCGTCGCCGACCATCGCATAGACCTCACGCTGCGGCTCGGCGAGTTTGACGCCGAGCGCCGCGTTCACCTCATAACCCATGCAGGAGTAGCCATATTCGACGTGATAAGCGTTAGGCGCGCGGGTGCGCCAGACGCGCTGCAAATCGCCCGGCAGGCTGCCCGCCGCCGCGACGATCACCGCGTCCTGCGGCAGCATGTCGTTAAGAATGCCCAGCACGTTGCTCTGGGTCAGCGTGGAGTCAGTCAGCGCGCGAAACTCCCGGTAGACCGACTCGCGATCGAGATGGTCATCTATCTCCGGGACGAAGCCCTTTTCCTGAAACGAGGCCTGATAAACGCGATGCGTCTCTTTTATCTGACGGCTCTGCACGGCGGCAATCTGCTCGCCCCAGCCCGCCTGCCACGAGGAATCGCCAAGCGCACCATCCAGCGCCGTCAGCGCCTCGCGGGCGTCGGCCAGCAGCGGGATGCCGTCGAGTTTCCAGGCGTCGAAGTTACTGACGTTAATATTGAGAAAGCGCACGTCGGGATGCTGGAAGATCCATTTCGATGCGGTGGTGAAATCGGTAAAACGGGTGCCGACGCCAATCACCAGATCCGCCTCTTTCGCCAGCAGGTTGGCTGCCAGGCAGCCCGTTTCGCCGACGCCGCCGACGTTATACGGGTGTGAGGAGAGGAGCGTGCCTTTTCCCGCCTGCGTCTCTGCAAACGGAATACGATAATGTTCAGCGAACTGCGCCAGCGCCTCGCCAGCGCCCGCGTATTTCACGCCGCCGCCGCAGATAATCAGCGGCTTGCGGCTGGCGCGGATGGCCGCGACAGCATCATTAAGCTGCGCCTGGCTTGCCGGGCGACGATCGAGGCGATGCACGCGACGGGCGAAGAACGTCTCGGGGTAATCCCACGCTTCGCCCTGGACATCCTGCGGCAGGGCCAGGGTCACCGCGCCGGTTTCCGCCGGGTCGGTTAGCACGCGCATGGCGTTGATGCAGGCGCTCATCAGTTGTTCCGGGCGCGTAATGCGATCCCAGTATTTGCTGACGGCGCGAAAGGCGTCATTGGTGCTGATGCTGAGATCGTAGCTCTGCTCAATCTGCTGCAATACCGGATCGGGCTGGCGGGTGGCGAAGACATCGCCCGGCAGCAGCAGAAGCGGAATACGGTTGGCCGTCGCCGTCGCGGCGGCGGTGATCATATTGGCGGCGCCCGGCCCGACCGACGAGGTGCAGGCGAGGATCTGGCGGCGCAGCGACTGTCTGGCGAAACCGGTCGCCGCATGCGCCATGCCCTGTTCATTGCGTCCCTGATACAGACGCAACTCGCCGCTGTCCTGCTCCAGCGCCTGGCCCAGCCCCAGCACATTGCCGTGGCCGAAGATGGCGAAAATGCCTTTTACGAATTTGACGGTTTCGCCATCCACTTCCAGGTACTGATTATCAAGAAACTTCACCAGCGCCTGCGCCATTGTCAGTCTCAGCTTGCCCATTTTCGCCTTCCTTTTTCAGCCAGTGTCATGCAGGCTGCTCTGGTGCGCGGTCTTAACGCCTCCAGCCTGCCGGAATCTGTCTGGATTATAGGCAAACATATTTTTCATAAAACCAAAATACAGATGAAATGTTTCATTTTGCGAGAGGGATCAAACTCTGTTTCACCGTGCAGCGTTTTCTGTGGCGGGGATCGCGAAACGGTGACATCTGAAACCTGCCACGCGACATGATAAACCCGCACAGGCTATGCGTTTTTTTAGCCAGACAGGCGGCGCGCAGGCTACCGTATTCAATGCGCCCGTGCCCGCGCCTGACGCTATGCAGAGTGGAATACTGTTCACATTTCTGGTTTTTTAGTTCCAAAGTAATTTGTAAATGAAATATTTATTTCTCATACTACGTTCAACTGTTAACCCTCAGGCTGCTTGCGGGCGCGCCGCCGGCTCTCCGGCCCTCTCGTGAAGCAGGCATGCAAAAGGAAACCGTAGCTATGAATGCAGCAGTTAAGCGGCTCGATGTCATTTGTATTGGCCGTGTTGCCGTGGATCTCTACGCGCAGCAGATCGGCGCCAGGCTTGAAGATGTGGCGACCTTCGCCAAATATCTCGGCGGATCGTCAGGCAATGTCGCGTTCGGCACCGCGATCCAGGGGCTGAAATCGGCGATGCTGGCCCGCGTGGGGGATGAACATAACGGACGCTTCCTGCGTGAAACGCTGACGCGCGCAGGCGTCGATACCGAATACCTGATCACCGATAAACAGCGGCTGACGGCGCTGGTGATGCTCGGCATTAAAGATCAGGAGACGTTCCCGCTCATTTTCTATCGTGACAATTGCGCCGACATGGCGCTCACGCCGCAGGATATCAACGAAGAGTACATCGCCTCCGCCCGCGCGCTGGCGGTGACCGGTACGCATCTCTCCCACCCGGACACCCGCGCCGCCGTGCTGAAAGCGCTGGAATACGCGCGCCGCCACGGCCTGCGTACCGCGCTGGATATCGACTACCGTCCGGTCCTGTGGGGCCTGACCTCCCCCGGCGACGGCGAAACGCGTTATGTGGAGTCAGAGCCGGTAACGCGCCAGCTTCAGGAAGTGCTGCATCTGTTCGATCTGGTGGTGGGCACCGAAGAGGAGTTTCATATCGCGGGCGGCAGTACCGATACGCTGACCGCGCTGAAAAACGTCCGCCACGCCACCGGCGCCACGCTGGTCTGCAAGCGCGGGCCGATGGGTTGCGTGGTGCTGGAAGGCGCGGTGCCGGACAGCTGGGACACCGTCCCGCTTTATCAGGGCGTGCGGGTGGAGGTGCTGAACGTGCTTGGCGCGGGCGATGCGTTTATGTCCGGGCTGCTGCGCGGCTGGCTGAACGACGAGGGCTGGGAGCAGGCCTGTCGCTACGCCAACGCCTGCGGCGCGCTGGTGGTCTCCCGCCACGGCTGCGCCCCGGCGATGCCGACGCGCGCCGAACTCGATGATTACCTGGCCCGCGCCGAAGCGGTGCCGCGTCCGGATCTCGACGCGCGCTTAAACCATCTGCATCGCGTCACCTCCCGTCGCCAGGCGTGGCCGGAGCTGTGTATTTTCGCCTTCGATCACCGCAAACAGCTCGCCGATCTGGCCCGCGAAACCGGCTGCGATGAAGCGCGCATTCCGGCGCTGAAACAACTGCTGCTACAGGCGGCGAAAGACGCGGCGCAGGAGGCGGGCCTCGCGGGCCGCAGCGGTATTCTGGCGGACAGCACCTACGGGCAGCGCGCGCTCAATGCCATCACCGGTCAGAACTGGTGGATTGGCCGCCCGATTGAACTGCCCGGCTCGCGTCCGCTGCGCCTTGAGCATGGCGATATCGGCTCGCAGCTCGCGAGCTGGCCGCTGGAGCATGTGGTGAAATGTCTGGTGTTTTATCATCCGCACGATCCGGCGGCGCTTCGCGAACAGCAGGACGCGCTGCTGCTGGAGGTGTGGCGCGCCTGTCAGCAGTCGGGCCATGAACTGCTGCTGGAAGTGATCCTGCCGGAAAACGGTCCGGATAAAGACAGGGAGCATTACCACACGATGCTGGCGCATTTTTATCAGCTCGGCATTAAGCCGGACTGGTGGAAGCTGCCGCCGCTGGCGAGCCGCCACTGGCAGGAAATCAGCGCGCTGATTGAAAAGGAAGATCCATACTGCCGCGGCATTCTGCTGCTCGGGCTCGACGCGCCGCAGGAGCAGTTGCGCGAAGGCTTCACTGAAGCGGCGACGCATCCTATCATTAAAGGCTTCGCGGTCGGGCGCACCATTTTCGGCCAGCCGTCGCGCCGCTGGATGCAGGGTGAGCTTAGCGACGAGGCGCTTATCGGCGAAGTGAAAAACAATTACCTGACGCTTATCGGCTTCTGGCGCGAAGCGCGCCGTTAACCTTCCCGCGGAGCGGCCCCGTCGCTCCGCGCTTTCCTGCTTCGTGAAATGAATCGCGTATTTCATCCGGGAAAATGAAAATTTCGCTTCATTTGATACACTGACACAAGCTTTCCTTTTTCCCCCTTTTTTATCAGGCACGATACATGGCAAATAATCCGACCCAGCTCTCCATCCTTCAGGATGAAATTCGTCGCCGGTATGACGATCTCAGCAAACGACTCAAACAGGTGGCGCGCTACATTCTTGATAACAGCAACAGCGTGGCGTTCGATACCGTCGCCTCTATCGCCCAGCAGGCGGATGTGCCGCCATCGACGCTTATCCGTTTCGCCAATGCGTTTGGTTTCAGCGGCTTCAATGAAATGAAACAGATGTTCAGACAGCATCTGATGGAAGAAACGGCCAATTATACCGAACGCGCGCGCCTGTTCCGCCAGACCGCCAGCGAAGAGACCAGCGCGCCGGAAACGCCGGGCGAAATCCTCAGCATGTTTACGATGGTGAACTCCCAGGCGCTGCAACAACTGGCGATGCAAATGGCGCCGGAAGATCTGGAGAAAGCCGTCAGGCTGCTGGCCGAGGCGGAGAATATCTACGTGATTGGCCTGCGCCGGTCGTTCAGCGTCGCGTCCTATCTCACTTACGCGCTGCGTCATCTCGACCGTAAAGCGTTTCTGATAGACGGGCTGGGCGGCATGTTTACCGAACAGTTAAGTCTGGTGGGGCCGAAAGACGTGGTGGTGGCGGTGAGCTTCTCGCCGTACTCCCGCGAAGTGGTCGAACTGGTGGAGCTCGGCGCGCAGCGCAAAGCGCGCCAGATTGCGATAACCGACAGCCAGGTGAGCCCGCTTGCCGCCTTCAGCGATGTCTGTTTTGTGGTGCGCGAAGCGCAGGTGGATGGGTTTCGCTCACAGGTGGCCTCGCTCTGTCTCGCCCAGACGCTCGCCGTCTCGCTGGCGCTTAACAACAGCAAGACCACGCAGCAGACGGCCTGACGCCTCGCCAACGCAATAAAAAACGGCCCGAATGGGCCGTTTTTTTATGCAGGCTTAACGCCGTGGATAGTCGTCGCTGTTAATCCAGGCGTGATCCTCTTCCCAGGTAAACAGCCATTTGCGATCCGGCCCGGCCATCACGTTCAGGTAATAGCTGTCATAGCCCGCGACCGCCGCCACCGGATGATAACCGCGCGGCACCATCACCACATCGTGATTGTAAGGCGCCATGCAGGCATCCAGGCTGCGGTCGTCGGTGTATACCCGCTGGAAGGCGAACCCCTGCGACGGATCGAAACGGTGGTAGTAGGTCTCTTCAAGCTGCGTCTCTTTTCCTGGCACCGGCGTATCGTGCTTGTGCGCAGGCCAGGAGCTGGTGGCGCCCTCGTCGGTATAGACCTCCACCACCAGCAGACAGTCCGCCTCGCCGCTGTCCGGCAGAATGTTATGCACCAGGCGCTGGTTACGCCCTTTACCGCGATGCTCGACGCCCACCTCTTCAGGCGTAATCACCCTTGCAGGCAGCGTGCCCTTGCCCGGCGCGCTGCACACGGCAAGCTCCAGATCGGAATCGGCGGTCACTTCGACGCGCTCCTGCGGCGGCACGTAGACCGACCACGGCGGCGTGCGCTCAAACGGCGACATTCGCCCGCCGAGGCCCGGAAACTCCGCGTGGCGTGTTTTCACCGAGGCAAAACCCGCCACCAGCACCAGGCACAGCTCCCGGTCGCCGCTCTCAAGCGTGACCGTTTCGCCCTGTTTCAACATCCAGACATCGAAGCCGATATAGCGCCAGCCGGCGCTTTCCGGGGTGATATGCTGTAAATGGCGCGCGTCGCGCTGCGCCTTTGCAAGTAACGACATGGCTCCTCCTGGAAAAGCTTAACCCAGCGTCGGCATACTGAATTCAGAGACGGTCTGTTGCCCCTGCGGCCAGCGCACCGTGGCGGTTTTCATGCGGGTATAGAACCGCACGCCGTCCGGCCCGTGGACATTCAACGCGCCGAAGACCGAACGCTTCCAGCCGCCGAAACTGTGGAACGCCATCGGCACCGGCACTGGCACATTGACGCCCACCATCCCCGCCTGAACGTCATGCACGAATTCACGCGCCGTATGCCCGTTGCTGGTGAAAATCGCGCTGCCGTTGCCAAATTCATGGCTGTTGATAAGCGCCAGCGCGCGCGCGTAATCCGGCGCGCGAACAATGCCGAGCACCGGCCCGAAAATCTCTTCGCGCCAGATAACCATTTCCGGCGTCACGTTATCAAACAGCGTGCCGCCGACGTAGTAACCCGCTTCATAGCCCGGCAGGCGGAATGTGCGGCCATCGACCACCAGTTTCGCGCCTTCGCTGACGCCCTTTTCAATATAGCCCAGCACTTTTTTCTGGTGAGCGTCGGAAACCACCGGTCCCATTTCATTCTCTTCCGGCCCGCGCATACAGCCCGGCCCGACTTTCAGCGCTTCCACCAGCGGCGTTAAGCGCGCAATCAGTTTATCCGCCGTTTCGTCGCCCACCGCGACCACAATCGGCAGCGCCATGCAGCGCTCGCCTGCCGAACCAAACGCGCCGCCCATGATAGCGTTCACTGTGGCGTCGAGATCGGCATCCGGCATGACGATGGCGTGGTTTTTCGCCGCGCCGAACGCCTGCACGCGTTTACCGTAAGCGCTGGCGGTTTTGTAGATATGCTCCGCCACGCCGGACGAGCCGACAAAGCTGACCGCCGCGATACGCGGATCGGTGTAGAGCTGTTCGGCATCCTCATTACTGCAATGCACCACGTTGAACACGCCGTCCGGCAGCCCGGCTTCTGACAGCAGCTCAGCGAGACGCACCGCGGCGGTCGGCGCCAGCGCAGGCGGTTTCAGCACAAAGCTGTTGCCGCAGGCGAGCGCTATCGGGAACATCCACATCGGCACCATCGCCGGGAAGTTAAACGGCGTGATCCCCGCCACCACGCCGAGCGGCTGCATCAGCGAGTAGCTGTCGACGCGGGTGCCGACATCGGAGGAGTATTCCCCTTTAATCAGGTGCGGAATGCCACAGGCGAACTCCACCACTTCCATGCCGCGCGTCAGCTCGCCCATGGCGTCTGACCAGACCTTGCCGTGTTCGCTGACGATAATCGCCGCCAGCTCGTCGGCATGTTTCTCAAGCAGCATTTTGAAATGAAACAGCACCCTGGCGCGGCGCAGCGGCGTGGTATTGGCCCAGCCGGTAAACGCCTCATGAGCGACCTGAATCGCCGCCGAGACCTCCTGGGCCGTGGATTGCGTGAGCTCGCGCACCGGTTTGCCCGTCGCCGGATCGAAGACCGGCACCGTCTGGCCGCTGCTGCTGTTGCAGGTTTTTCCGCCGATAAAGTTTCCTGTGATATTCATGCTTAGCCTCGTCGTCTGGAGGGGGTCAATGCGGGAGCCGTAGGGGCTCGCGTAAAAACGTCTGTCCTTATCCTGGCTAAATGAAATGAATATTTCAATAAAAATATAAATGAAATTTACTTTTGGTGACCATAGTCGCATTTTCTACGGCATTGCATCCCTGGCCTGACCATCACATACCATTATCCCCTGAAAATTAGCGGGATAAGCGGCTGCCGCAAAGCAAAACCGGCCTCTACTCCTTCTTTTTTGCGAAGCCGATCAAAGAAGCAGAATTTCAAATATTGCGAAATATGAAATAAATGTTTTGATTACAGGCAGGCCAGTCTTTCATTCTGTTGCTTTCAGGAGAGTACGATGACCATTGCACTGCACCGTTTCTGCGTTAACCGCAAAATTGCCCCGGCGCTGGATATCCCGGCGTTTTTTAAACTGGTGAACCGGCTTGGGCTGAATAAGGTCGAGCTGCGTAACGATATGGCCAGCGGCAAGGTCACCGACGATCTGAGCCCTGAGCAGGTGCGCGAACTGGCGGCGCGCTATGAGATTGAGATTGTCACCATTAACGCCGTCTACCCGTTTAACCAGCGCACGCCCGCGGTACGCGAGCTGACCGAGTCACTGCTGAAAGATGCGCAGGCGGTGGGCGCGGCGGGGCTGGTGCTCTGTCCATTAAACGACGGCACGCCTGTCGGGCCGGCGGAAACCCTGGCGGCGTTACAGGATCTCGCCCCACGGTTCGCGGAATACGGTATTGACGGACTGGTGGAGCCGCTCGGTTTTCCGCAAAGCTCGCTGCGTTCGGCGGCCGAAGCGCAGACGTTAATCCGCGACGCCAGCGTGCCGTTTAAGCTGCTGATCGACACCTTTCACCATGCGCTCTACCCGCAGGCGGCGCAGGCGCTTTCACAGGTGGATGTGTCGATGATAGGGCTGGTGCACCTCTCAGGCGTTAACGATCCGCGCCCGCTTGAGACGCTGACCGACGATCAGCGCCTGATGCTGATGCCGGACGACAGGCTGAAGACGGTAGCGCAGATTAAGGCGCTGGAGGCGCGCGGCTATCAGGGCATTTACGCGTTCGAGCCGTTCTCTTCATCCATGGCGTCATGGCGCGAAGCGGATATTGAGCGCGAGATAGTCAACAGCATCGCACGCGTGCAAGAGCACGTGGCCTGAGGGCTCAGCGCGGCCGAAAACCGGCGATAAAATCACCTGTGGTCGGGGCGCGGTTTCAGGTATGATGCGAGGCCAGACCCCGCGGCGACAGGCGTCGTCGGGGTTGTCCTTTATTGAGAACCGGGCGCGTCAATGAGAGTCACCCCTGCCAACACCATTGAATCCATTATCTTTTGTCTGCTGTTTATTTTTTTCTTCCTGAATATCCCGCATATGCTGTTCGCGCTGCTGCACACCCGCGAGCTACGCGACGTCGCTGCCATGGTGAACGTGGTGCCTTTCCTTGATGATTTTAACGCCTATTTTATTGAGCTGGCGGTGGTGTCGGTTATCTGTTCGCTGATAACGACCGTGGCGGGCAGAACGCTGTGGGCGCGCTGGGGCGGCTAAAACAAACGGCGGGAAGAGACGCTGGCGCAGGCGCGCCAGCGTAAAGCCGCATCAGATAGAGGTGCGGCGGTAGCTGCGGTATTCCGGCAGCCAGAAGTTATCTTCAATGGCCTGTAACAGCGCCTCGGCGGAGGTTTTCACCGCCACACCCTGCTGCTGCGCCATTTTGCCTACCGCAAACGCGATATCCTTCGACACCGCCTGAATGTCAGTCAGCGGCGGCAGCACCAGCCCGCTGCCGGTATTGACCAGCGGCGAATGCGAGGCCAGCGCTTCACTCGCCGCCATCATCATTTCATCGGTTACGCGCAGCGCGCCGGACGAAATAATCCCAAGCCCGATGCCAGGGAAGATATAGGCGTTGTTACACTGCGCAATCGGGTAGGTTTTCTCTTTCACCGTCACCGGCTGGAACGGGCTGCCCGTCGCCACCAGCGCCGCGCCGTCGGTCCAGTTCAGGATGTCGTGCGGCGTCGCCTCAACGCGCGAGGTCGGGTTAGAGAGCGGCATGACAATCGGGCGCGCGCAGTGCTTGTGCATCTCGCGGATGATCTCTTCGGTGAAAAGGCCAGTCTGGCCGGACACCCCGATGAGAATGTCCGGTTTGGCGTTGCGTACCACATCCAGCAGTGAGATCGAATCGCTCTGCGTATCCCAGCCCTGAAGGCTGTCGCGTTTTTGCACCAGCTTCGACTGGAACGACAGCAGGTTCGGCATGTTGTCGGTCAGCAGGCCGAAACGGTCGACCATATAGACGCGGGCGCGCGCCTGCTCGTCGCTTAAGCCGCCTTCGGTGCGCATCCAGGCGATGATCTGCTCGGCGATGCCGCACCCGGCGGAGCCTGCGCCCAGGAAGACGATTTTCTGCTCGCTGAGCTGGCTGCCCGCCGCGCGGCTCGCGGCAATCAGCGTGCCGAGCGTCACCGCCGCGGTGCCCTGAATATCATCGTTAAAGCAGCAGATCTCGTCGCGATAACGCTCAAGCAACGGCATCGCGTTTTTCTGCGCGAAATCTTCAAACTGCAACAGCACGTTCGGCCAGCGCTGTTTTACCGCCTGGATGAAGTCATCGACGAACGCGTAGTACTCGTCGTCGGTGATGCGCGGGTGACGCCAGCCCATGTAGAGCGGGTCGTTCAGCAGTTGCTGGTTGTTGGTGCCGGCATCGAGCACAATAGGCAGCGTATACGCCGGGCTGATACCGCCGCAGGCGGTGTAGAGCGACAGCTTGCCGATAGGAATGCCCATGCCGCCGATGCCCTGGTCGCCGAGGCCGAGAATACGCTCGCCGTCGGTCACCACGATCACTTTGATGTTATGGATAGGCACGTTCTGCAGGATGTCATCCATGTTGTGGCGGTTCGGCCAGGAGATGAACACTCCGCGGGCGCGGCGGTAGATCTCGGAAAACCGTTCGCAGGCCGAGCCCACCGTCGGGGTGTAGATGATGGGCATCATCACTTCAAGATGGTTTTCCAGCAGGCGATAGAACAGGGTTTCGTTGGTGTCCTGGATGTTGCGCAGATAAATGTGTTTATCAATATCCGTTTTGAAATCTTCAAACTGTCGCCATGCGCGCTCCGCCTGCTCCTCAATGGTTTCCACCACTTCCGGCAACAGCCCCAGCAGGTTGAAGTTGCTGCGCTCCTCCATACTGAAGGCGCTGCCTTTATTCAGCAGCGGGAACTCCAGCAGAACGGGGCCGGCGTAGGGAATGTAAAGCGAACGGTTTTTTTTGTGTTTGATTTCCATCTGTCTCACTCTTTTTTGCGCGGCAGAAGCCTCACCATTGGCTTTCTGGAGGCCGCGTCGGAACGGGCGGATTACCATAGCGGCACATAGTGTATAAGAAAGCGGCCCGTCACTCTTCCTTAAATGGACAGATTTGTCGCATCAATGCCATGCAATTTATTCATCAGGCGGAATATGGGGGAGACGCGCTCCCCCGTGAACGGTGTCGCCGTCAGGCCAGTGAAGAATCGGGGGATTTTTCAAGCGCCGGGCGCGGGCGGCCCTGCAGCGTGAAGAAGGAAATCACGGTAAAGCCAAGCGTGATAAGCCCAAGCACCAGATAGGTCTGCTGGAAGCCTACGGTGTCATACATCCGGCCCGCCCAGGTGGAGAGCACCACGCCTGAGAGCTGTTTGGAGAGGTTAAAGCCCACCAGAAACAGCGTGGCGGAAAGGCGCGGATCAAAGACCGCGGAAATGTATTTAAACGTGCCCACCAGCAGGAACGGCAGCTCAAACATATGCAGCGTTTTGAGGATGATCACCTGCCAGTCGGCGGTAGCGAACGACGAGCCGATAATGCGCACCGACATGATCGCGCCCGCGATAAGCAGCGCATTTTTGCTGCCGATGCGGTTGATGATAAACGGCGTGAAGAACATCACGGTGGCGTTGAGCAGCTCCCCGCCAGTGGTGACGAAGCCGAAAATCTGGGTGCCGCGCTCGGGGCTTGAGAAAAAGCCTTTAAAGAAGTTGGCGAACTGCTGGTCAAAGACGTCATACACGCTCGCCACGCCCACCACGTAGATGATAAATGCCCAGAAGCTGCGCATTCTGAACAGCTCGCTGACGAGCTTCATCGAGAACGCCTGGCTGGTCTCCTTCGTGCCGGAGATCAGGTTGCCGCTCTCCCCCGCCGGACGCGAGAACCACAGGACGCCCGCCAGGATCAGCGCGCACGCCGACGCCACCCAGAAGATAATATTGGGGTTCACGCCAAACAGCATGCCGGTCATCGAGGCGCACAGCGCCCAGCCCACGCAGCCGGAGACGCGCACTTTGCCATATTCAAAGTTATTGGCGCGGCTGACGCGCTCAATGTACGCCTCCACCGCGCCGGAGCCGCTTGAGAAGACAATCCCCAGATAGCAGCCGCCGACCAGCGCCCCGACCCAGATGTTAAAGGCCAGCAGCGGCTTGAGCACAAAGATAAAGAACGGCGCGAACAGTACCAGCAGACCGGTTATCGTCCATAGCAGATGTTTGCGCAGCCCGAGCTTGTCGGAGACCAGGCCAAACACCGGCTGGAAGATAATCGCGAACAGCGAGATACACGAGAACACAATCCCGGTATCCGTTTTACTGAGATGCGCGACATCCGCCAGCCACACCGGGAAGAACGGAAAGTAGGCCGACATAATGAAGTAGTAGAAAAAGAAGAACAGCAAAAAGAATATGAAGTTCTGTTTTTCAACCGGGGTCAGGGCAGGCTTATTCATCTTTCACCTTCTGTGTGGAGGTTGTTTTTGTTGTTAACGCCGGGGCGCGCCCCGGCGGTCGCGCCCTGTCAGCCTTGCCGTCTGCGCAGGGTAAAGCGGTAGCGGTATTCCCGCGCGGTCAGCAGATATTCCGGATGCACGCTCGGCGTCCAGGAGTCATCGCCGCCGACGCCCATATGGAAGCCGTCAATCGTCAGCCAGATACCCGCTTCCGGCTGCAATTTATGCCAGTGGCTGGTTTCCATTAGCTGGCGCGTGCCGTAAGGGCTTAACGAGAAATGAAACTCGCCCTCGGCCTGCCAGCCATTCCAGGTCAGCTCACGCGTGTTGCAGCGCAGGCCGTTTTCGCCCGGGAAAATATACGGCGTGGTAAGTTCCGCGAGCGGCAGCGTCCAGCGCGAGAAGCACGCGCTGCTCAGGCGATCCGGGTAGTTCTCATGCGGTCCGAGGCCGAGCCAGCTTGCCGTCTCTTCGCCGCCGCGTAACTGACAGACCACGCCTGCGCGCGGCAGCGGCGGCAGCGCCGGGCTGCGCGCGACGTCAATATCGCAGTGCAGCGCGCCCTGGTTATCCACCACCATACGCCAGTAGCTGAGAATGGCCGGGCCGTCCGCCACGCCTTTTACGAAGTACGCATGCTGCGCGCGCACCTCCACGCCGTCGCGGGTGGTCTGCGCGTCACAGACCAGGCAGCGGTGTTCGGTCTCATACAGCCCGGCGGCTTTCCAGCGCTCTACCCAGGCGTTCGGATCGATGCGTTCCACTTCGCTGACGCCGATATCGTTATCGATAGGCGCGCGGATGAACTGATCGGCAAGCGGCGTCAGCATCTGATCCACGCCGTCGTCGCTCCACTGCGTCAGCTGGCCGCTGCCGCGGCTCACGCGCCAGGTCTGACGGCCGT
Organism: Cronobacter turicensis; assembly: GCF_041222865.1. Lineage (NCBI taxonomy): Bacteria > Pseudomonadati > Pseudomonadota > Gammaproteobacteria > Enterobacterales > Enterobacteriaceae > Cronobacter > Cronobacter turicensis. The sequence continues at coordinate 3,410,456 of NZ_CP165997.1, forward strand.
GGCGAATGACAAATTCCGCATCGGTGATATCAAGCTGCGGCGCGTCGCCTGCGGCAACCGGCTCCGGCAGCGCGAGCGGCGCGGCGAGCGGCCACTGCGCCCAGGCGCTGAGATGCCCTTCCGGCGACCACGGCGTCGCCTGCGGCTGTTCAACGCGCACATGCAGCCAGATTTCCTCGTCGCCCGCGCGGGCGCTAAAGCCCGTGTCGCTGAGCGTCAGCACGCGGGACGCCTGCGGGCCGAGGGAGAGCGTCAGCTCCCCGCTCAGGCGCGTCTCGCCGCGCACCTCGATGCTCCACAGCAGGCGCTCGTTGTCGCTCTCGCGGAACAGGTATTCGCTGGTCACCTCGATTTGCAGCGGGCTTTCGCCCACCAGACGGAACTGGAAGAACTGCTGCTGATGCTTCGCCTCAAAGAGCGCCGGGTGCGGCGTGCGGTCCGGGAAGACCAGCCCGTTCATGCAGAACTGACGATCGTTCGGCATGTCGCCGAAATCGCCGCCGTAGGCCCACCAGCGGTTGCCGTCAGGCTCGACGCGCGTGATGGCCTGGTCAGCCCAGTCCCAGATAAAGCCGCCCTGAAGGCGCGGGTACTGGCGGAACGCGGCCCAGTAGTCGGCGAAATTCCCCAGGCTGTTGCCCATCGCGTGCGCGTATTCGCAGAGGATCAGCGGGCGGGTTTCGCCAGGCATAGCAATCCACTTTTTGATCGACCACTTCGGCACCGCAGGAATAAGCTGGTCGGTCTCCACGCGGGCGTACATCGGGCAGATGATGTCGGTCGCGCGGGTATCCGCCCCGCCGCCTTCATACTGCACCGGACGCGTCGGGTCCTGATGCTTGATCCAGTTATAAAGCGCGGTATGGGTCGCGCCGTTGCCTGACTCATTGCCGAGCGACCAGATAATAATGCTCGGGTGGTTACGGTTGCATTTCACCATCCGGGTAACGCGCTCGCTGTAGGCGCCCAGCCACACCGGATCGTCCGAGAGACGGCTCATCGGCTCCATGCCGTGGGTTTCAATATTGGCTTCATCCACCACGTACAGCCCGTAGCGGCTGCACAGCTCATACCAGCGCGGCTGGTTGGGGTAATGGGAACAGCGCACGGCGTTAAAGTTGTTCTGCTTCATCAGCAGGATATCCTGCACCATCGCCGCCTCGTCCACCGCCTGGCCTTTTTCCGGGTGGTGCTCATGACGGTTAACGCCGCGGATCAGCAGCGGCTGGCCGTTGAGCGTCAGCAGGCCGTTGTGGATTTCCACGCGACGAAAACCGACGTCGTGCGCCTCAGAGACCAGCGGTATGCCGTCGGCGTCCAGCAGCGTCACCACCGCGCGGTACAGGTGCGGCGCTTCGGCGCTCCACAGCAGCGGGTTGTCAACGTCGAGCGAGAGCGTTACGCGCTCGGCGTAGTTGCCGCGCTCATCAATCGGGGCCGAGCCAAGCGGCAGCGTCTGGCTCGCGATTTCGTTATCACCGCGCCACAGCGCGAGACTGACGCTGAGCCCGCGCGCGGCGGGCGTCACTTCCACCTCGCTGAACAGCGTGGCGTGGCGCAGCGACGGCGCAAGTTCGGTATGCACGCGCACATCGGCCAGCGCCTGTTCCGGGAGATGCAGCAGGCTGACCGGGCGGAAAATGCCGCTCATGCGCCACATATCCTGATCTTCCAGATAAGTGCCGTCCGACCAGCGCAGCACCAGCACGCACAGGCGGTTGCGGCCCGCGTGCAGCACGCCGGTAAGATCGAACTCCGCCGGCAGGCGACTGTCCTGCGAGTACCCCACCCACTGCCCGTTACACCAGAGATAAAACGCCGAATTCACGCCGCCGAAGACAATGCGCGTGCGGCCCGCCTCCAGCCACGCCTGCGGCACCTCGATATCGCGCGAATAGCAGCCGGTCGGGTTGTCATCCGGCACAAACGGCGGATTCACCGGGATCGGGTAGCGCACGTTGGTGTAGATCGGCGTGTCGTAGCCTTCCATCTGCCAGTTTGACGGCACCGGCGTGGCGCGCGCGTCGCTGAGATCGGCCGCCAGCCAGACTTCCGGCACCTGGTGAGGGCTGGTGAAAAAGCTGAACTGCCATTCGCCGTCGAGCGACAGCACGGCATCGGACGGCTCTCCCCGACGCGCCTGGTCGGCGTCGCGCCAGCCATGCAGCGGCGTATGGGACGGCAGACGGTTAACGCTGGTGATCGCCGGGTTTTGCCAGTCATTGCGGGCAAGGATCGTCGCCAGCGGGCGCGTCTGGAGTTCGTTAAAAGCGGTCGTGGTGGGGTTTTCTGTCATGATGGTTCCCTGGAAATCAAAAAATGTCGTGCGCTAACATAAAGAATCAGCATGGCGGGAAACCGGACAGATCGCGAATGGCGGCGTTGCATAATGCGATCCTGGATCACATCGCGACGCACGCAGGATCGTGAATTGCGATCTGCGTCACAGCCATGATGTTAGCGCATGACATTACGCGCCATAAATTGACTTTATCGTGCGCCATCACCGATCATTGCGGCGACAAGAGGCAGAGGAATGGCGATGAAAAAACGACTCAGCACGCTGGATGACGTGGCGCAGAAAGCCGGGGTGTCGCACCAGACGGTGTCGCGCGTGCTTAATAAGCCGGAGATGGTCTCGCCCGCGACGCGCCAGCGGGTGCTGGACGCGATGGACGCCTTGCAGTTTGTGCCAAACCGCAGCGCGCAGCTGCTGGCGGGGAAAGCCACCCGCACGCTCGGGTTTATCACCGTATCTCTGGCGCTGCATGCGCCCTCGCAGATTGCCGCCGCCATCAAAAGCCACGCCGCGCGGGCGGACTACAGCGTGGTGATCGCCACACTGGAAACCGGCGCGCTGGAGGAGCTACAACGCTCCCTCAATGAAATGCGCGCGCAAAAAGTGGATGGCGTCATTATCAACCTGCCGCTCGGGGCGGAGGCGGCCGCAAGCCTCGTTAACGACAACAGCGATCTGCTGTGCCTGTTTCTCGACGTGCCCGCCGACAGCGACGTCTTTCACGTGAGCTTTGACCCGCGCGACGGCTCGCGCCAGAGCGTGGAGTTTCTGCTGAGCGGCGGGCATCAGCGCATCGCGCTGCTCGCGGGGCCCGAACACTCGGTGGCGTCCGGCATGCGTCTCGCCTGCTGGCAGGACGTGCTGAGCGCGCACGGGCTGGCCCCCTGCGCGGTCTTACACGGCGACTGGAGTTCGAAAGACGCCTGGCGGCAGACGCTGAGCCTGTTCCGCACCCGGCGCGATATCACGGCGCTGGTGGTGGCGAACGATCAGATGGCGTTCGGCGCCATGAGCGCGCTGGATGAGCTGGGCCTGCGCGTGCCGCAGGATGTCTCGGTGATTGGCTATGACGACACGCCGGACAGCGCCTATTTCATTCCGCCGCTTACCACCGTCGAGCAGGATTTCAACCGGCTCGGCGCAGAGGCGGTGAGCCGCATGGTGGCGCGCCTCACGGGCCACGGCGAGAGTGGCTCTACCCTGCTGCCGACCCGCTTTATCGAGCGCCGCTCCACCGCGCCGCGGGGCGACCGCAACGCCTCTCGCGAACGGCTGCTCGATGAAATGGCGCGCCTGGTGAAAGCCCTGCGCGAGTGCTGAGCCTCAGCGCGCTTTATCTTCCTGCTTCATTCGCGCGCGAATGCCGCCGTCAATGGTGGTGGTGTCCGCCATCGGCGTATAGATAGCGCCGGTCGTCGGGGCCAGCGGCTGCGCTTTTTCCACCGAGCGGTTAATCACGTTAGCGGAGAGTTTTTCCGTCATATCCGGGAACAGATGGTGCGATAAATTCGACGAGCGCGCCTTCCAGCCCACCGGGATCTCCTCTTGCGGTTTGAAGCAGGCTTTCACCATCGCCTCGATGACTTTTTCCGGCGAATCCATCGCGGCCATGCGCGGCGCGTGGCCGGTATAGTTGGCGGCATGCGTCCACCACGGCGTATCCACCGCCCACGGCATGATGGTCGCTACTTTGATGTCGTGGTAATCGTTAAGCCGCAGCTCCTCGTTAATGGTGCGCCCGAGGCTCAGCACGGCGGCTTTGGTGGCGGCGTAACTCGACTGAAACGCCAGCGGCACTTCGCTGTCCACCGAGCCGGTATTGATCAGCACGCCGAAGCCCTGGGCGATAAAATGTTTCATCGCCACGTGCGCGCCGTAAATCACGCCTTTCAGGTTCACATCCACCAGCCGCTCATGGTCGGCTACCGGGATCTCCCAGAACCAGCCGAGCGCCCCGATGCCAACGTTATTGATCCAGACGTTAATCGGCCCGAAGCGCGCGATCGCCGCCTGCGCCAGGCGCTCCACCTGATCCGGCTGGCTGACGTCCGTTTCCACCGCAAGCGCGTGGCCGTTGTCAGCGTTAATCTCCTGTGCCAGCGCCTCCAGTGCCTCGCCCCGACGCGCCGCCAGCACGACGTTCGCGCCGCGTTTAGCGAGCGCCAGCGCAGCCCCGCGGCCAAAACCGCTCGACGCCCCGGTGATAACGATAGTGGTGTTGATCATTCGTTCTTCAGACATAGCGGCCCCTCTTTTTATCAGCAGATTGCCGCGCCGCTTCAGGCCCGAAGGGCGGCGCGGCCCAGCTTTCAGTCTGGACCGGGATGCGCAGAACGCAAAAAGAGGGGCTTTTTAACCTGCACGTTAATGATGAAACTGAAACCGATTTGTTTGAGGGAGAATCGTGTGTATAGAGGTTTGGTAGGTCGAGGAGCGGACGTCCATGGTCACTCTCGCCCCTGATTAAGTATGTTTCAAATTATGGTGAGTTAATCAACGGGAAGTGTAAGCACACCGATTGTCATTCCCCGTACTTTTGAGCTTTCAAGGTTTTCAGTCCTAAACTAGCACTCTTCTGGTGAGAGTTTTCAAAACAATGTTCCTACACATTATAACCATCTAAAAAATAAATAATTGGTAAAGGAACTACTACGATGGTGTTGCAATATCTTCTAATTGTGAAGCATATTCTTCGAATATCCGATCATATCGTTCTTCGTCTTTAGTCCGATTTAATTTATGCATAAAATCAGGCACCGGATTCCCTGTCGCCCTGTAGTTAAAAATTTGGTCCTGAACTAAACGCGAGTGCTTTTCTAGCTCTTTTTTGTCGTAGGCTTGATCTTTTACTACTTGCCTTAGCGTATTCTCAACAAGTATACGAAGCTCGTCTGCGCGGGCGACAGATTTCTTATTCTCACTAACGTACCTATAATAAAATTGGTAAGTCGGAAGCAATATTGCCACAAATGCAATAAATTGTAGATATGTCGGATTGGTGAAAATAAAAGTTATAGCAAACATAATTATGTTCAGCGCTAGAATAACACTCAGTAATGTTGAGGTTTTCTTTTTCAAACCTGCATCCCATCCCATGTTCTTACTTTGACAGAGCATTACCATTAAGGGAGCAGAAACGCTCAGGGGAGAATTAAGGTACCAGTTACGGAGGTGACAATCACCTTCAGTAGCTAAATATTTCTGGGCAAACTCTATATTTTCAGAAACAGGTGTTTTTTTACCAGCAACGATGTCATTCCATTCCATGTTAAACAAACTGGTATCATACTCCTCCTGAATACGAGCTGCTTTTTTCTTACAATTGCTGATATGCTCCATTATAAAGTGGTTAATAATGAAGAATACTAATCCATAGATCGTAAGAAGTGTTTTTATCCAAGAACCCGTGTAACTTGGATAAAAACTCATTACAAAGAAGATTAATGAGAATATTGATGGGACAACCACCCCCGCGCAAAAACCTATCATTAGTATAGATTTTACATCAGAATAGATCTGACGCTGTCCAGCAAGAAGTTTGAGCATATAAGGATCATTTTGCTTTTCAAAGAAATCGTTCATTATGCGTTTCCTACTGGAAAATCTTTACCTAACACTTTCTGCCATATTTTTCCAGATTTTTCTGGATCAGTAAACTCTATGGATAGAGCCTCTTTTGCATTATTGGCATCTTCAAATGCCATTTCTTGAACCTTTTTCTGCTCTTCTGAACTTAAATGGTTTATATCACCTTGGAAGTTTTTTTGATCGCCAACATAACCGACGATTGCAGTAGCTAATGCTTGCAAAGCATCTGCAAATTCGATAGCGAGATATTCTGACATTGAATCCTTGTTAAGGTCGTCATAGTGGTTAAGCATAATAGTTTCGAGTAAATATGAGCCAATTGCAGGCACGCCGCGCTTACGCTTCCAATACTTAACTAATCGAATTACGTTCAATACCTTACCATTATGCTTTTGGTTCACTCTAGTCGCACGGTTTTTATCAATACGCGGGTCGGTCTGTTTCCAGTTACCGCTGCCGTCTGGGATCAGGTAAAATGTGTTTCCATAGCTGTCTGGTGTAGTGATGAAGGCTGGAACAATATCAAAATTCCATGAATAGGATTTCAAATTGAGAGTTGCGGCCTCTCCTTGACGTTTGCTATCAGCGCTCGAGTATTGAGAGACAGATTTTAACGATGAAACAAATTTGTTGACGACTCTGCGTGAATTTACCCACTCACCAGTTTCGTTCAGGTAGTTTTGAAAACGGGAATTTGTCCCGGGAGATATATAGAAGGTTTTGCCGCTTTGAGTGTATGTGCTGCCTTCAGCATGCATGACAATCATCATATCTATATCATCAAGTTCACGAATTTTTGTTCTTCTGGAAAATGAACCAAACCACATTTTAGGCGTAGTGCTTAAAAGAGGGAATTCATCATCTTTATCTGGAAACTTGGTCAGCTGCTCATCGACTAACCAGTCACGGCTTCTTCTTCCGTTGCGTGTTTCATCTGCATCTAGATTAACAAAGTTATTCATGAGGCTATTGAAAGCAGTACTAACCTGATAAGACATCTGTTTTTTCCTTGTTCTGGTACTACGTAAAGCCAAAGTAAACCATATGGAGGGAATCCGTACAGGAAATCAAAACTCACTACATGTGGTGCTTGTTTTTTATGTTATACGCACTATGTTGTGGTTTTCATTAAACAAGTTTTCATTTCTATTGATATAGAACAAGGCATACATGTGAAAGCAGATATGATGCGGGATTAATGCGATTGTAAATTTTTAATGATGCATTGAAAATCATACTCATCAAGCTTTGAGCATTGAGCTGCTTCCCTCTAATTAATGTTGTGTGGACTGAATAACTCCCGCTTCTGGCAAAGAGTAGACCGTAACGATGCATCCATTCTTTCGGTTTAGCTGACAAAAAAAGATGGCGCCAGGCCATCCTTTTTCTTTCAGGGAAAACGCCGACAATTCAGGCCCGAAGACCGCCCGCCAGCAGCGTAAACACCTCGATCATTTTCGGCAGCGCTTCTTCGGGAGACGGGCTTGCCGCCACCCACAGCGCGGCATTGAGCGCCGCGCCATTCAGCAGCCGCGCGGCGGCGTCGGCATCCACCGGTTTGATTATCCCGCGCGCCATCATGCTGATAACCGTCTCGCGCGTGGCGTCAAGGCAGCTATTCTGGCTCGGCCACTGCGCCGGATCGCCCAGAAACGCCGGGCCATCCAGCAGCACGATGCGCCGCACCTCTTCATCCAGCGCCATCTGAATATAGGCGACGCCTTCGGCGATCAGCGTTTCCCACGGGTCTTCCACGCCTGCGGCGGCCGCTTTCGCGCGCTGTGCCATCTCGCCGTCCACCTGGGCGACCACGGCGGCGAGCAGCCCTTTTTTATCGCCGAAATTATGATACAGCGCGCCGCGCGTCAGCCCGACGCTGGCGGTGAGTTCATCCATTGAAGCGGCCGCAAACCCTTTCTCAGCAAACGCCTTACGCGCCGCCGCGATGAGCTTCGCGCGGTTTTCTTCCATGGTGTCGATGCGCCGTTTTGCGGCCATAGGATCTCCTTTTCACATACGCGACGTATTTCAATTGACATACGCGGCGTATGTGTAATGATTATTCACATACGCCGCGTATATTAAATCAATTCCCGGCAAGGCGCACCCGGCTTCTTGCCCAACCGTTAACAGGACACCCTATGACCTCTCGTGAACCCGTTTTCCCCGCTAACCGTCATGCGCTGTATGAAGAACACGGCTACTCCGCCGCCATCCGCAGCGGCGATCTGCTGTTTGTTTCAGGCCAGGTAGGCAGCCGCGCCGACGGCACGCCGGAGCCGGATTTTGAAGCCCAGGTGCGGCTTGCGTTTGAGAACCTGCGCGCGACGCTCGCCGCCGCCGGTTGTACCTTTGACGATCTGGTGGATGTCACTACGTTTCATACCGATCCTGAGCGCCAGTTTCCGGCCATTATGGCGGTTAAACAGGCCATTTTCCCGGCGCCGCCGTACCCGAACTGGACCGCCGTCGGCGTCAACTGGCTGGCAGGTTTTGATTTTGAAATTAAAGTGATTGCCCGTATCCCGGACGGGCCGCGCGCATAATAAAAAAGGATGGCTCAGGGCCATCCTTTTTATCAACAACGGCGCATTACAGGCCGCGGCGCGCCATTAACAGCGCCAGATCCACCAGCCGGTTTGAGAAGCCCCATTCGTTATCATACCAGGCGAGAATTTTGACCATGTTGCCGCCAATCACCAGCGTCGAGAGGCCGTCGATAATGGACGAGCGCGGATCGCCGCGGTAGTCGCTGGAGACCAGCGGTTCGTCGCTGTAACCGAGAATGTTTTTCAGCGGCCCTTCCTGGGACGCCTTCAGGAACGCGGCGTTGACCTCTTCCACGGTGACATCGCGGGCGAGCGTGACGGTGAGATCGACAATCGACACTACCGGTACCGGCACGCGCAGCGAGTAACCCGTCATGCGCCCGTCGAGTTCAGGGATCACTTTGCCGATCGCCTTTGCCGCCCCGCTGGAGTAAGGCACGATGGAGAGCGCCGCCGCACGCGCGCCGCGCAGATCTTTCTCCGGCTGGTCGTGAAGCGCCTGGCTGTTGGTGTAAGCGTGGGTGGTGTTCATCAGGCCGTGCTGAATGCCGAACTGCTGATGCAGCACCTGGGCTGCGGGCGCGAGGCCGTTGGTGGTGCAGCTGCCGTTGCTGACCACGTGATGCCGCGCCGGATCGTACTGCTCATGGTTAACGCCCATTACGATGGTCAGGTCGTCGTTTTTCGCGGGGGCCGAAATAATGACGCGCTTCGCGCCGCCTTTGGTGATATGCGCTTCGGCCTGGGCTTTGTCGGTAAAGAAACCGGTGGCTTCGATGACAATTTCCACGCCCACGCTGCTCCACGGAATATTGCCGGGGTCGCGCTCGGAGAAGACGCGGATGGCGCGCCCGTCGACCTTCAGCTCGCCTTCGCCCGCTTCTACAGTCGCCGGCAATGTGCCGAGCAGGGAGTCATGTTTCAGCAGATGCGCCAAGGTTTTGCTGTCGGTGAGATCGTTAATCGCCACGACCTGAAACGCCTCATTGCCCAGCGCGGCGCGTAGTACGTTGCGGCCGATACGGCCAAATCCGTTAATGCCTACTTTAACCATGATGAAGCTCCTCTGTTAACGTTCTGTAGAGAGTGTGTAACAGAGGGCGAATGGCGTAAATGACGAGATTAGATCACTTTACGCCAATGCACGCGCGCAGAAGCGTTCGCGGTAGTCCGACGGCGTGAGATGCAGGTTGCGCTCAAAGACGCGGCGCAGATTAATGGCGTTGCCGAAACCGCACTGCGTCGCCACCTGTTCAATGCTTTCGCTCCCCTGCTCCAGACGCTGGCGGGCAGCGTCGAGACGCGCCTCTTCCACATAGCGGGCGGGCGGCACGCCGGTTTCGCGGGTAAAGACGCGGGTGAAATTGCGCGGGCTCATCGCCACCTGCTCCGCCAGCCGCTCAACGCTGAGATCCTGCGCCAGGTTTTCAAGGATCCAGCCCTGGAGATCGCGGATTGGGCCTGGCGTTTTCGCCTGGGTCAGCAGATAGCGGCTGAACTGCGACTGACCGCCGGGGCGGCGCAGATACATCACCAGCTCCTGGGCGACGTTACGCGCCAGCTCAAACCCGCCGTCCTCTTCCAGCAACGCCAGCGTCAGGTCAAAACCCGACGTCACGCCTGCGGAGGTCCAGATGTCGCCGTCCTGCACGTAAATCGGCCCGCGCTCTACCGTCACCGCCGGGAAGCGCGCGGCGAGCGTATCGAGCAACCGCCAGTGGGTGGTGGCGCGCCGTCCGTCCAGCAGACCGGCCTGCGCCAGCAGCAGCGCCCCGCCGCATACCGAGACCACGCGCCGGGCATACGGGGCCGCCTGGGACAGCCACTGCGCCACCTGGTCGCCCTCTTCTTCCGTCAGCCCGCGGCCGGTGACAATGACAGTGTCGAACGGCGTGTGCGGCGCGAGATCGCACAGGCGGTGCTCCGCCAGTAGCTTAAAGCCGGAGGCGCCGTGGATGACGTGGTGCGGCTGGGTGGTGGCAAGCGTCACCTGATAATGCGGCTCAGGGGTATCCGCAGGCCGCAACTGGTTGGCCCGGGTGAAGATATCGGCGATGCCGGTCGCTTCCAGCAACATGCCCCCTTCCGGGGCGATAATCAGAATAGTTTTCATGTCCTGAAAAATATGCTTTATACAAATTAAGTCAACACAGGTATTTAAGCGTTCGGCGTTTTCAGCGCATGTGATGGCGTGGTCTGCCTGGCCTTAAGCACAGGTAACGCTTTATGGGATAAGCACGATCGCAGGGAATAAAAGGGAAGCGGGCATGACTGAAGAGGGGAAATATAACGTACAGATTTGCCGCAAGGCTGCGTCATTATTTAAGGAAATTCCCGCCGCTGGCGCAGCGGGGCTGGCGTTACTGCCGCGATTGCCAGTCGCGCTCGCAGTGTTCTTTCGCTTCGGCCAGGAGATCGCGCAGCTCCGGCGCGCCGTCGCTGTAGCCGTAATCCATGGTGCTGCTGGCAGCCTGCTGCTCCTGCTGCGCGGCAAAGCGGATCTCGTCCTGCTGCGGCTGCCATTCACCGCTATCGTCACGCACAAACCGCGTGGCGTATTGCGGCTGTTTGTCATCCTCGCCGTAGATTTCATATTTACACTCAGGCGCGTTTTCCGGCCCAAATTCCAGGGTATCGATCAGATGCGACTGTGCCATCGTGCCTCCTTCAACAGGTTAAAAATAAAGGGTAGTACAGGGAAGCGGAATGTGCTGGAGACAATAAATAACCGAAGCGCTAAAAAGCGTAATAATGCAGGGCAAGCAAAATAGTAAAGAACATAATATCAGCGAATAGTGAATTTAATTACCCGATGACGTAATAATATTAACCTCCCCTCTAACAACAACCCCTTATTGTTATTCCTAAATGAGTGGAACACACGCGCTCCACGCCGCCATAACCGCAGGAGTAAAGTAATATATCGCCGTTAGCCTTCATGTTGCTATACCAGAGAGCAATTGAAATTAATGGATGATTTTGAAAAAGGAATACTGCTGTGGCGCTTTTCGGGAAATTCACAATAAACAATGCTGATTTTTCGCCGTTACTGATGTATGGCGTTGGAACCTTTATGGCTTTTTCAGGAGACGCGAAATACAGAAATCGAGGCGGATGCATCGCGCTGCCTGATAAAGGTCCTTTACCGCCAGGCCGTTATCTTATCGTAGACAGGCCCGCAGGAGGCACAGGCTCAAGAATGAGAACAAGCGCCATAGACTCATGGAACAGCGTATCAGGTGCTCCTTCGGATCATACTCAATGGTTCGCACTCTACCGCGCAGACGGCCAGCTTGATGACTATACCTGGATAAACCACGTCAAAAGAGGTAATTTTCGTCTTCACCCTGTGGGTGGACAAGGTTTATCACTAGGATGTATCACGTTGCAGCACTCTTCCGATTTTGCGGTGTTGCGCAATGCATTACTGGCAACAAATAAAGTCGTACTTGGGAAAGGCATCGTGACTTATGGAGAAATTGAAGTGGTGGCGTATGAAAGCGATTGTCCTGTTGGTTAATATTCTCCTTTTCGTTGTGCTTTATTTGATAACTATCCCCCTCGTACATTTCTGGCGCCCACTTACCCGGCAGGAAACAGACAGGCTGGTGGACAGCGCAGAATGGCTTGGTTTCCTGAATGCACAGCAATTATGGTGGCTATTGATGGCAACGGCTGATTTCATCGTCGCGCTGATGTTGTTTATTCTGGTTAAGTTATTGTGGAAAAAATGGGTGTCGCGGCATGGATAACGCTGCCTGCCCCAAAGCGTTTTCGGGACATTAACTACCGCGCAGCATGGCTTAACCATAGGCAACATAATGAAAAAGAGGCTCATTGCCCTTATCCCTGTTTTTCTGGCCGCTATGGCTACAATCATTTACTGGATCAATAAGCCAATAAAAGTTATTGATGTACACCAAAATTATTTCACTGCACAAATCCTGGTTAACGATTTACCGTTATCCTCTTCAGCCAAAATCGACTGGTGGATAAAAAATAGCAAAGCGCTTTCAGATAAATATCATCTGAATGATAAAGATATCTATATGTTTGCCTGGAGCAATGGGTATCAGGAAGAAGGCAAAGCAGACAGGTTATGCTTCGCAGATATCGCTCCGCCTCGTAACTGCATCGATAAAAATATTCTGATGTCTGTCAGTAAAACCCGAAGCGGCAACACTGAATACCGCATAGATGACGAGATCTGGTTACAAGAGTCGGGTCAGCAACCTTTACAGATCAAGTGATTATTATTTTCTAAGTAAGACATTGAGCAATCTAAGCTCAATGTCTTACTTTTATCTATGGAAAAAAAATTACTAACGGAACCGTTCCAGGAGCGTCAGTTGACCATCAGGGGTTTGTCTGTAGAATTTCCCATCAACACCAAAAAACAGTTTATTATTATAATCTCCTCCGACCCTCATCACGACATCGTTATAAATACATTTTTTATCGCTTTTAATATCATCGAAGCAATTATAGTCGTCTATAGAGCCGTCATTACTACCTGTCGGTGCGGCAACATAGCCCCCGAAATACATGACGGTTACGGAAACGTTTTCAGGATCATCGATTAAATGATATTTCTCTTGCAGGACATCTTTATTTTTGTTCCACCAGGCGATTTTAGCGCGTGTTGTTAAGGGGGGATGTTCAATGTATACGGCATGGCTATCCGCGCGGATAATTGTTGTCGGTGCGAGGGCATCCCACAACTGCCAGACTCCCGCCAGCGCTACGCCTACTGCCGTGATGCTTATAAGTACACGTCTTTACCTGACTGCGCATCTGTTACATTCCTTTGTCCATAAATATTGTCAGTTGGTGATTATAAACCTGGCCCGATAAAGCACCAAACCGCACCCACGTTTAAGCAGTCCCCCCTCACCCATGCCACAATAAGTTAACCGTTTTTTTTACTTCGGAGCGCCGATGCACGCCCTTCACACTTCTTTCCCGCCCGTGTTTGACGGCCATAACGATCTGCTGCTGCGCCTGTGGCTGCGCGCGGAGGCCGAGCCTGTCGGAGCGGTGTTCAGCGGCCTCGAAGGCGGCCATCTGGATTATCCGCGCATGCGCCAGGGCGGCTTTGCCGGCGGGCTGTTCGCGGTGTTCGTGCCGCCGCCGGAGTATGTCGCGCAGATGCGTAATCTGCCGCTGGCGGATGCCGAAACCATGCACGATCCGCTCGCCATTACGCAGGCGCAGATTGGGCTCTTTCACGCTATGGCGCAGGCCTCAGGCGGGAAAATGCGCGTCTGCCGCACGGTAGCGGATATCGAGCAGTGCATGGCGGATGACGTGGTGGCGCTGGTGCTGCATCTCGAAGGCGCGCAGGCGATCGACGCGCAACTGGAGCCGCTCGACGCCCTGCTCGCGCAGGGCGTGCGCAGCATCGGGCCATTCTGGAACACCCCGAACGTTTTTGGCGAAGGGGTCAGCGGGCCGTTTCCTGGCTCGCCGGATACCGGCGTTGGGTTAACGCCTGCGGGTAAAGCGCTCATCCGCGCCTGTCGCGAACGCCATGTGCTGGTGGATGTCTCGCATATGAATCAGAAGGCTTTTTTCGATACTGCGGCCATCGGCGGCGGGCCGCTGGTGGCGACGCACTCCAACGCCCACGCGCTCTGCGCGCAGCCGCGCAACCTCACCGATGAGCAACTCGCGGCCATTAACGCGAGCGACGGGCTGGTCGGCGTGAACTTCGGCACCGCCTTTCTGCGCGCCGATGGACAGCGCAACGGCGACACGCCCTTGTCCGAAATTGTTACGCACGTTGAGTATCTGATTACTAAACTGGGTGAAGACCGGGTGGCGTTCGGATCGGACTTCGACGGCATCAGCCTGCCGGATGCGATGGGCGACGTCACCGGTTTACCACGTCTGATGCAGGCGCTGGCGGCGGCAGGGTTCGACGCGCCGCTGCTGGAAAAGCTCGCCTGGCGCAACTGGTTGCGCGTGCTCAGGCTCGCCTGGGGAGAATCGCAATAAATGGTTAAGCATTTAAGTTGCGATCTGGATCACATTTACGCAACATAAGCGCGCCGGTAATCGGTTTCACCAGGGTGGTAAAAAGTCACCCGTTAGATGAGGAGTAAGACTATGACCAAGTGGACTAAACCTGCGTTTGTTGACCTGCGCCTGGGTCTGGAAGTGACCCTGTACATTTCCAACCGTTAATCGCCTGTGCCCGCGGCTTCGCGGGCACCTTTTCTCTTTTCCTTTCCGGTTCTGCACATGCAAATCAAAGTTCTCGGCTCGGCGGCGGGCGGCGGTTTCCCTCAGTGGAACTGCAACTGCGCCAATTGCCAGGGCGTGCGTAACGGCACGATGAAAACCGCCGCGCGTACCCAGTCTTCTATCGCCGTCAGCGATGACGGAAAAAACTGGGTGCTGTGCAACGTCTCGCCCGACATTTGCCACCAGCTTCTCGCCTCACCCGAATTGCATAATCCCGGGGTGCTGCGCGGCACCGGCATCGGCGCGATTATTCTCACCGACAGCCAGATAGACCACAGCGCGGGATTACTCAATTTACGTGAAGGCTGCCCGCACCATGTCTGGTGCACGCCGGAAGTGCATGACGATCTCTGCACCGGTTTTCCGGTCTTCCCGATGCTCTCTCACTGGAACGGCGGGCTTCTCCATCACCCAATTGCGCCGCTGTCGCGCTTTCAGGTGCGGGTCTGCCCTGGCGTGCATTTCACCGCCATTCCGCTGCTGAGCAACGCGCCGCCCTACTCGCCGTACCGCGACCGCCCGCTGCCGGGCCATAACGTCGCGCTGTTTATTGAAGAAGAAGGCGGCAAAAGCCTGCTCTATGCGCCGGGCCTCGGCGAGCCGGACGACGCCATTCTGCCGTGGCTTGAGCGCGCCGACGTGCTGCTGATTGACGGCACGCTGTGGCGCGACAACGAGCTTGCCGCCACCGGCGTCGGCCATAACACCGGCAAAGCGATGGGCCATCTGGCGCTGTCGGAAGAACAGGGGCTGGCGGCCTTACTCGCGCGCCTGCCCGCAGAGCGCAAGATTCTCATTCATATTAATAATACCAACCCGATCCTCAACGAGGCGTCCCCGGAGCGCCAGTCCCTGCACCAGCTGGGCATTGAGGTAAGCCACGACGGGATGGTAATCGCGCTATAAGAGGCTTTATGACCGAGCAACGACTGCTGACGCCCGACGAATTCGACGCGGCGCTGCGCGCGAAAGGCGCGTTCTATCACATTCACCACCCTTATCACATCGCCATGCATAACGGCGAGGCGACCCGCGAGCAGATCCAGGGCTGGGTGGCGAACCGGTTCTATTACCAGACCAGCATTCCCATCAAGGACGCCGCCATTATGGCGAACTGTCCGCACCCGGAAGTGCGCCGCCAGTGGGTGCAGCGCATTCTCGACCACGACGGCTATGACGGCAGCGAAGGCGGCATTGAAGCCTGGCTGCGTCTTGGCGAGGCGGTCGGGCTGTCGCGCGAGTCGCTGCTCTCTGAAGAGCGCGTACTGCCGGGCGTGCGCTTCGCGGTGGACGCCTATGTAAACTTCGCCCGCCGCGCCTGCTGGGAAGAGGCCGCGTGCAGTTCGCTGACCGAGCTGTTCGCCCCGCAGATCCACCAGGCGCGTCTCGACAGCTGGCCGCAGCACTACACCTGGATTGAAGCGGAAGGCTATGACTACTTCCGCAGCCGCTTAAGCCAGGCGCGCCGCGACGTGGAGCACGGGCTTTCGCTCGCGCTGGAGTACTGCAACACGATGGAGCGCCAGCAGCGAATGCTGGAGATTTTGCAGTTTAAGCTCGACATCCTCTGGAGCATGCTCGACGCCATGACCATGGCTTACGCACTGGACAGAGCGCCTTATCACACCGTCACCCGCGAGGCGGTGTGGCACAAACGGAGACTGGTCTGATGCAGCCTGAACGCCATCATATTCCGCAATTTCGCCGCGGTTACCGCCTGCAATGGGAAGAGGCGCAGAACACGCATGTGATCCTCTACCCGGAAGGCATGGCGAAACTGAACGAGAGCGCCGCCGCCATTCTGCAACTGGTGGACGGCCAGCAGACCGCGGGCGCGATGATCGACACGCTGGAAGCGCGCTTCCCCGAAGCCGCCCCGCTGACCGACGACGTGCTGGGTTTTCTGGGCCTCGCGTATCAACAAAAGTGGGTGATCTTCCGTGAGTGACGCGAAACCGGTGAAGCCGCCGCTGTGGCTGCTGGCGGAGCTGACCTACCGCTGCCCGCTGCAGTGCCCGTATTGCTCAAACCCGCTCGATTTCGCCGCGCAGGAGAATGAGCTGACGACGGCGCAGTGGATTGACGTCTTTCGCCAGGCGCGCGCCATGGGCGCGGTGCAGCTCGGGTTTTCCGGCGGCGAGCCGCTGGTGCGTAAAGATCTGCCGGAGCTTATCGCCGCCGCGCGCGGCATGGGTTTTTACACCAATCTGATCACGTCCGGCATCGGGCTTACCGAGAAAAAACTCCAGACTTTCGCCGACGCCGGGCTGGATCATATTCAGATAAGCTTCCAGGCGAGCGACGAGACGCTGAACGCGGCGCTGGCGGGCAACGAGAAAGCGTTCCACCAGAAGCTCGCGATGGCGAAAGCGGTAAAAGCGCTTGGTTACCCGATGGTGCTGAACTTCGTGCTGCACCGCCACAACATCGACCAGATCGACCGCATTATCGAGCTGGCCATTCAGCTTGATGCGGACGACGTGGAGCTCGCTACTTGTCAGTTTTACGGCTGGGCGCACCTGAACCGCGAAGGGCTGCTGCCGACCCGCGAGCAGATCGCGCGCGCTGAAGAAGTGGTGAAACACTACCGCGAGAAAATGGCCGACACCGGCAATCTCGCCAATCTGCTGTTTGTGACGCCGGATTATTACGAAGAGCGCCCGAAAGGCTGCATGGGCGGCTGGGGCGCGATATTCCTCTCCGTCACGCCGGAGGGCACCGCGCTGCCGTGCCACAGCGCGCGCCAGTTGCCGGTGAAATTCCCGTCGGTGCTGGAGCAGTCGCTGTCGCATATCTGGTATGAATCGTTCGGGTTTAACCGCTACCGCGGCAATGACTGGATGCCGGAGCCGTGCCGCTCCTGCCCGGAAAAAGAGCAGGATTTCGGCGGCTGCCGCTGCCAGGCATTTATGCTGACCGGCGATGCGGCCAACGCCGATCCGGTATGCAGTAAATCGCCGCATCACGGCACGATCCTCGCCGCGCGCGAGGCGGCCAACCGCACGCAGATGGGCATTGGCGATCTGCGGTTTCGCAACCGCGCCAACTCACAACTCATTTTCAAAACGCCGCAATGATCCAAACGCGCAGGCTTGAAAGCGGTATCACGATCACGCTTATCCACCAGCCGCAGGCCACACAGGCCGCGGCGCTGTGGCGCGTGAACGCGGGCAGCCTGCACGAGCCGGATCCGTGGCCGGGGCTCGCGCATCTGCTGGAGCATATGCTGTTTCGCGAAAGCGAAGGCTACCGGGATGACGAGCGCCTGATGCGCTGGGTGCCGGACCAGGGCGGTCGGCTTAACGCCTCCACCCGGCTGTGCCAGACCGCGTTTTTCTTTGAAGTCCCTGCGCAGGCGCTCGCGCCTGGGCTTTCGCGCCTGACTGATATGCTGGCCGCGCCCCGCTTTACGCCAGCGGCGCTGATGCAGGAGGCGCAGGTGATCGACGCCGAGTACCGGCTGCTGGCCCATGACGCCGCCACCCGGCGCGAGGCGGCGCTGCTGGCGTTAATGGCGGGCGATGCGCGGCTGAGGCGGCTGCGCATCGGTCATCAGGCGGCCTTCGGCGAAGATCCGGCGCGGCTGCGCGCGGCACTGACAGCCTTTCATGAGCGGCACTATCACGCCGGGAACCTGCACCTGTGGCTCTGCGGCCCGCAATCGCTGGAGACGCTGGAGGCGCTGGCCGGCGAGGCCGCCGCGCGTATCCGGCCGGGGGTAACCGCGCCGCTCGCTATAAACGCCCACACAGGCGCATCGGGCGCGCTGGCGCAACCGGGCTTTGCGCAACTGGCGCTGAGCTTTTTGCTGCCCGCCGCCGTGCGACCGGCCCTGCGCCTGCTGGAGCAGTGCCTGCGCAGCGAAGCGCCCGGCGGGCTGATGGCCGCGCTGCGCGCACGCACGCTCGCCGATGACGCCACGCTTGAGGCCGATGCGCTGGATGACGACACGCTCTGGCTGCGGTTTTCCTTCGCGCTCGCCAGTGACGCCGTGAACCCGGCGCACCTGGAGGCGCTGGTGCGCCAGTGGATAGCGGCGCTTGCCGCGCTGCCGGAGGACTCGCTTTCGCCGCTGCTGCGCCTCGCCGGAGAAGACATTAACGCACTCGCGCCGATGGACCATCTGCGCGCCCGCGCGTTCGGCCTGCCGCCGGTCGAGGGCAACGCGCTGCGCCCGCTGCTGGCGGCACTTGAGGTACAACGCCCGACGCGCCTGTGGATTTCTCCTGAAGTACACGGCGCGACGGTAACGACCCAGGGGCTGACGCTCACGACGGGCGATTTCCCGGATGCGCCGGATGACGCACCGCCTGTGACACCCTTTACGCCCGCGCCGCGCTTTCCGCCGCCGCTCGCCGTGGCGCTGCCGGGCGACAGCGCGTCGCTGGCATGGCGGCCGGAAGCGGAGAGCATTACGCTGACGCTTGAGCCCGCGCCGGGCACGCTGGTCAGCGATCGTCGCGGCATGGAGCTGCTCGCGCGCCTGCGTCCGCTGTGCGACCGGGCGCGCCTGAGCGGCGGCGCACTGCGCGTCGGGCCTGTTGAGGGGCGCTGGCGCATCGCGCTTTGCGGCGACGAGGCGCTGATGATGATGCTGGTGACCGAGATGATGACGTATCTGTGGGAGCCGGATGATCGCTACAGCGCCGAAGCCGAAAGGCTGGCGGCGCGCGCGCAGGCGCAGGAAGATCAGGCCATCGCGGTACGCCGGTTGCTGGCGCAGCTTCCCCGCGAGCTGCTGATGGCGACAGGCGGGCCCAGAGCGCAGGCGTGGCAGGCCACGCTCGACGGCGGCGGCCCGCTGCTGCGCGACGCGCTCGCGCGCCGCTTAAGCGATTTCCCCTTCCCGCTCGTCACCCCGAAGCCGCCGCGCCCGCTGCCCGCGCCGCACCGTTTTACCCTGCCTGCGAACGGCGCCGACAGCGCCCTGCTCCTTTTCGTGCCGCTTGTGGCCTCGCAGCGCGAGGCCGTCACTGCGCTCCAGGCGCCGTTTTTCCAGCATATGCGGGTGGAGAAAAATATCGGTTACGTGGCGCAGTGCCAGTGGCACACCTGCGCAGGCTACGAAGGACTGCTGGCGCTGATGCAGTCGCCGAATCTTTCCCCCGATGCGCTGTTGCATGAAACCACCGCGTTTTTTGAACGCCAGGGTGACGCCTGGCGCGCCGTTACACAAAAAGCGTGGGTGGGCAGCGTGGCGGGGGAAGGCGCGGAGCGATAAACGGTAAAAACTGTTATTTATTTAATTTATAAATAAAATGCAATTATCTCCTTCGCAAATTAGGGTTAATAATACTTATCCTTGTCTTACAACATTAAATAGTTTTTCGGCGTAACGTTGGCGGTTATCACTCCCGTAAAAAAGGAAGCGTTATGTCATGGAATAAATATGAAGCGGTCTCTTATGCAGGCCAGCAAAGCCAGAAAAGATGTGCGGAATTTGTTTCGAAGGCCATTCGTGCAGGCGGGGTTGATATTATAAACACCCATTATGCAAAAGATATGGGCGGGAACCTCACTCAAGCTGGGTTTCATCAGGTTTATGGAGAGCCTGTTGCCGGTGATGTAGCTGTAATACAACCTACGCCTCATCATCCATGGGGACACGCTTGTATATATGACGGGAGTGGCGTCTGGTATTCGGATTTTGTCCAGCACACTATGTACCCGGGCCCCGAATACCGATCAGTAAAACCAGCGTATGTTATTTACAGGCACGACTAATATGAAAAAACGCCTCTTTATCGCTTTACTCTGGCCGCTGGTTTCGCAGGCCGCGCCAGACGAGTTGCCCGCGCCCGTGCGGGCCGCCGTGCAGTTTAACCAGTGGTACGTTGCGGCGTTGAGCCAGGGCAAAGCGCCGCTGAGCGACTACGCCGGGCTGAGCCGTTATGTCACGTCCGGCACCCTTCAAAAACTTAAAGCGCAGGCGGCCTTAGATCCGAATGAATATGACGTTCCGGACGTGGATATGTTTATTAAGGCGCAGGGCGTGGGCGATGACTGGCAGCAGATCGCCGCCGTCGCCAGCGATGTCGATGCGGCTTGCGAGCAGATCTATATCGCGTTTGGCGCAAAACAGGATCACATGGTGATTGACTGCATGGTCAAAGAAGGGAATGCCTGGAAAGTGCAGTCGGTGGCGAATGTGGCGTTTTCACGTAATCTCACCCGCCCGTCGCCATGATAAAACCACCTCCGCAGAGGCGGTTGCGCAGGCTTATTTCTTAAGATCCACCTGATAAAAAATATGTTTGCCGAACGGATCGACTTCATATTCGACCGCCAGGAGACGCCGGAGCACACCGCCGGGCGCGAAGGCTATGTATGGTTTAACGGAATGCAGGCGAGCCAGAACAGCGCGACGCTGAACGCCAGCATTCGCGATTTCGACCTCCCTGCCTTTGAGCGCCGTAAACAGCAACTGCATGACGTGGCGGAAAAAATCGCCGCCGCACACCCGACCGCGAAAGTGGAAATCGCCATCAGCGACGTTTACAGCAATATCAGCAACGCGATTGGCGACGATCGCCGCCCGATTGACCTGATTTACCAGGCGCTGGAGGCGCTCGACATTGTGCCAAAAACCATTCCGATGCGCGGCGGCACCGACGGCGCGGCGCTCTCCGCGAAAGGCCTGTTAACGCCGAACTTCTTTACCGGCGCGCATAACTTCCATTCGCCCTTTGAGTTTCTGCCGGTGAAATCGTTTGAGGCGTCGTATAACGTGGCGCTGAAGATCTGTTTGCTGGCGGCAGCGTAATTTCAAATACTTAAGATGATGCAGGCTTGACCCGGTTCACGCCGCGATTGCCTGCTTCATACCCCAAAAACGTGCTGTTTAACGCGTCGATATAAAAACGTACCGGCGTAGAAAAGACAAAATCTATCCACGAGCCGGTTTCTGCCATACCGTCGTCGAGCGTCGACACGATAAAACAGGGCGTTTCATCAAGCTGGCCTTTCGTTACCGCCAGGTTTTTCTCATTCCAGCTTAAGCGATACTGTTTCGCACAGGTTTTTGCGATGCACAGGGCTTCGTATTTACTGATCACTGTTACAGGCCTTCCAGCACTTATCGGGTTACTGACCCGTTTATACTCTGCCGGGCCGCTGTGACTTAGCCGTCACGTTATTTCAATGGGTAATACAGCGCCTGCATGTTCGATTATTCCTGAATGACAGTTAGCCCTTGCCCCGTTGTAAATGTTGATTCGTACTGATGCGCATCTTTCGCGTTGGTAACGGTCGCAATCAGCACCGTGTAAGATTTTCCTGCAACAAAGTGAAACCCTTTAACGGGTAAACACGCTTCGGCGGCAACCCAAATCGGGTTAGCGACGTCATAATGAATAATAGTGCTGGAGGGCTTATCGCTTTCCATGATTTCCATCCAGTCGAGCCTTTCGCCCTGTTGTGCCGGCACGCGGATGCAGATATTTCCACTGACCGCTGTCACGCTGGCCGTATGCCTCGGCGGCAACGTGACACAGCCTGCCAGCATAAAGAACAATGCCGATATACACTGGCCTCTTCGGGTCATGAGCGCTTTCTTCCGTAAATGATTTTTTCTGACCTGCACCACATACAAAGGCCGGGAGACTCCGGCCTTATCAGTTGTAGCCAGTAAATTACTCATAAAGCCAGTGGCCCGCCTTTGCGGATTCAGCAAGCATACGCAGCGTTAATGGCGCTGGCGCAACGCGCTTTACGCGCATTGAGGCGGGAAGCAAAACGTTCGGGATCCAGCCCGGCTCGACCGGCCAGTATTTCAGAAGACTGAAACCTGTTTTATCGACATTAAACCGCGAGAAGTAATCCTCCATAATCTCTTCTCCCGTTTCTACCACCAAGGGATGTTCGCCCGTGGTCAGGCACGTGTCTAAATCCAGCTTCCAGGGTTTTCCTGAAATAAAAGATTTCCCGTTCCATGTTTTTCTGTACCAGTCAAGAACGGCCTGTTCGGTGTTGTTTATGACCATAAACGATCTTCTTTTCTTGCAATTAAGTTAAAACGGGTGGTTGCTTTAAATGCTATAGCTGTTACATCGTAAGCAAGTATGACAATTCCGAGTATAGGAATCCATCTTCCTACAAAAGCGCCAAGATTAGTAACGTAGGAGAATTTTAGTCGTTTAATGCTACCTGTTGTAAGTGTCGGCCAGTTATCGACTTTAAATTTAAGCCATTCACGCAAATGATAGCTTAAATATGACGTGCCCGGTGTAGCACCAAGGGGTTTTGCGCGAGTCGCCTTCATGGGTTGTCCTAATATAACTAGCGCAAGCGTAGCCAGATCATCAACACCGAGCTGCTTGCCAGCTTCATCTAAAAAAACCCAAAAAAGTAACTCACCAGCACTTAATTTTGATAAACCATTAAAAAAATAAGTCCCATTCAGTTGCTCAATAGTATCCATACGTAACTCCTCCAGAAAGGGTCTGGAGATAGTCATTCAATAAAATTATTTTTATTTTGCAAAGCGTGCTTTATCAAAGTCGTATAAATCATGTTATTACAGTCAGGCAGCAGCAATGAGGCATCTGTATTAATTAATCTACATCATCTATTATATTTCCATTTAGTATTTATTAAGAAAATGAGTTGAATGAAAATTAGCGATATGTATTCCTTTATAGCTTTTAACTTTCGCCTGGGCCACATAAACAAAGGCCGGGAGTCCCCGGCCTTTCTGTCAGTTCAGCGACATGACGTGCTGCCCGGCCCAGTCTTTATAGCCTTCCCCGGTGCGCACAAAACAGGGCGCTCTCACAAATTCCACCAGATGATTCACGAGATCAAACAGCAGCCCCGTGAGCGTTTCCGCTATTTCCGGCGGGTGCGCGCGGCTTATCAACGCCATATTCAGCGCTTTACAGTAGCGGCTCAGCATCTGCGCGTCGCTGCCGATGCAGAACGGCACCTCTGAAGGGAGCGAATCGGCCGTCAGTGAGGCAAACAGATGCGCCGGCACCGGTCTGTCGAGCGCGGCGGCGAGGGATTCCAGCATCAGCGCCAGTCTCCCGGCCAGCGCCAGAAACAGCGTCGCGTCCTTACACTCAATCAGCTCGCTGACCGTCTCTTCACACAGCGTGGCGAGCGTGAAGAAATCCATTTCCGCCGTGATCGGCACTTCGCACAGCGTATGCAGGCTCAACATTCTGGAATGCGCCGACGGCGGCATCGGAGTGGCGGGAGCGTTCAGATTGAGATTATGGCCCTCATTTTCAGGGCGTGCGGGTGTGTTACTATTGACGTTAGCCATAGCGTTACTCCGTATAACGTTTGTGGTCAGAGGCCCGGAAGTGTTGGCGCACTTTCGGGTCTCGCTTATTGAGCCGGGGCTCAATGACAAAAATAATACGCTATTTTGTTAGGGCACCCAATAAAAAATGGTGTGTTATTAAAGACGGGATAGTTAATTAAGAAAATGGCTTGAGATGCTATCGCGACATATTAAAGCAGCCTCAAAGTAAATATCCCCCTTGCTATATTTGATTACCAGTAAAATGATGAAAATTCCGAAATCATGGCCCCGACCACTCTAATTATAAATTAATTTTTTTGTACAGGTAATGATTTTTTATGGAGTTCATTTATGTACAGAACTTCCATTACACCCGTCGGGGAGTTGTAAGTATCCCGCATAACCGTGCCATCAACATTAGACATATTCCGGCATACTTAATCTGCCAACGAAGGAGCTCGCCATGCGTAAAGCCTGATTTACTTAGCACCAAATCCTCGTTGTAATTAAGTCGCCGAAGCCGGACGAACAGTTAAGGATGCCTGCTCGGAGGCCGAGCTTTTTGAGGCGAATTACTGAAATTGGGCAAACAAAACGATGTGCTTCTTTTATTAAAAGAACGTTAGGACCATCATTGATGTATAGAAACATCTAATGCCCATAAAAAATGCCAGTTTTATTCACTTTCATAAAGGGTTAGAAGACATCATTTATCTGATTCTTCTCCTGTTCCTCCGAAAGATAGCGTGGCTTCCATTCAAGACCTTCCCAGCCACAAACTAAAAAGGAAATTGAAAATCGCTCATCATAGTTTCCGATTGAGTTAGTCCCAACATCAACCTTAACCACCAGACCAAGAGACTGAAGATAACCAATTGCTATAATTACCTCTTGATAATTTATTGATAGTCTTGTCTTAATTTTTTTTAATGTTACAAAGGAATGCGAAAATCCACGGGAACGGACCATAAGTAGGTACAAAAATAATCTCAGCGCATTAAGTTCGTGTACGCTCCTATTAGTCATAGCCTCAAAGGCTGTGATTCTGTTTTTTTCATCAACAACGCCTTTAAACGGTAACTTACACCAGTGACCATTAGTAGAGCTAAATCTGGCAACCCTTCGAACACCATCATTGCGCTCACAATTCAGCAAAATATACTTCTTCTTTCGGTCGCCAGAAACCTCAATAGCTCCAGTGGCTTTCAGGAAACGCAATCCATCGCTAACCAATTTTCTGCTCAATGAACAAATTTGTGAAATTTGATCATAGGTGAGGTTAGCGCTATAAATACCATTTTCATCAATCTCAGATTTTAGGCAAATCAGCATAAAAATTTTCAATGCCGATATACCTTGAGATACTTGGTTTTTTTTAAAATTTTTTAAGAGACCACAATCTCTCATGATATAGTAAGGCATTGGTTTCCATAGAAAATTCATATCACTTACCTACAACAAAAGAGTAGACAAAAAGCAGGATGGCTATTGAGAGAGCCAATTTAGTGAGATCGTCAGAAATCGATGCTAACCTTTCAAGTATTTTTATCATATTTTCCAATGACATATACATACCTCGTATCGAAATATTATCGCGTTTTTTGAAGTATGCACCTTTACTTAAAAGACTTTAAGTCTTTTAAGTAACATCTTTCTAGAAGAAGATGGGTAATAAAATCTAAATATATCAATAAGATACATGTTATTTATAGTTCACGAAGGTACTATTATGGTTCATAAAAGTACTATTTTTATGAAATGATTATGATTGAAGAGTCCCTGACGGGATGCGTTGCATCGTATCCTAAGGTAGTGGCAAATCCTTCATGTGGCAGCGCCGTAATGACCTGCCCCTGTTTAGATACAACGATTGAGCGCCTATTCTGTGATGCGCTCTGATAAATATGCATCAGCCGCAGCATACTGAGTCTTATAGCTGCAGATCGACAGCTACAGACCTGCAGCTTACAGGCACGACGTTGCGACAGACCTTTCGCCTCGCACATGATTTCTACAGCTTTTCGCTTCTGGTCTGTCGTCAGAACTTTCAGCCCACAGCCACCTGAAGTGCCTCAGCATGGCTTCAGTGAGTACTTTCCTGAGGCGGGCGTCTCCTATTAAGGGGCTTGAGCCACTTGGCTTCGGGGACTTCCATGCCGTCAAACTTCTTCCGGCAGAATTCCCGAGTCGTAACCCCGGCTTCGGCTTCGGCTTCGGCTTCGGCTTCGGCTTCGGCTTCGGCTTCGGCTTCGGCTTCGGCTTCGGCTTCGGCTTCGGCTTCGCAGAGGATACTGATGGCCTGTTTGTCGAAAAATCGCTTCTTTATGGGGATGTCCTCATGTGCCTTATGAAGACATTACTAACATCGCGGTGTATTAATTAACGGGGAGTTGGCCATGATTAATTATAAAATAATTATTTATTTTCATTCGCAGCATTAAGCAAATCGATAAATATTTTTGCAAAAAAAGGCGATTGAAAAATATCAATCTTAAATATTTTCTGATGACTTCCTGAAGTCAACTGCGATTTTAATCTCATTCTCATTACATCATGATAATCTTTACCAGCAGAGAAAATAAAGAATATCGCAAACCCTTCTACAATAAAGTACCATGCCACGCCATCAAGTTCATCCATTTTCCTAAACGCAAAGTTACTAAGAATAGCTTTAATAACACAATCAGGAATTTTATTCGTGGTGTCAATCAATCTAAAAACACAAATTCGAATGAAATTATCCACCTTCAAGTGACTTAATTTATTTATACGCACTTGCTTGTTTTTAATACAATGCCTCATCAAGTCATCCAACTCAGGAACACCATTAACGGTTGAATAATGAACGCTTTTAGAGATGGATGCTCGCCATAGTATGCTCAATAAGAATAGATAGAATCGCTTATAATCAAATGAGTTGATGATTATATGGTCAGAATTTTTACGAATATTATGATGATTTCTCAATAACCTTGTTCCATACGATTCATACTCATTGCTGATAAACTGCTCACATTCGAAACATAGTAGCGGCTCTTTAGGGTCTACATTTTCTCGTTTCGGTTTGCTTCCTTTCTGAAATATAATCAATTGTGAGTCACTTTTCTTCAAACGCTTGAAATAACTTCTCGGAATGCTATGAGATTCCATTAAATCTTTCTCTTCAAGGCATAGTTTACAGATACCCTTCATAACTCCTCTCAAAATTAAGTTTATTAACAAAATTCACTTTTCGAATGCTAAAAACTTTTTGATTTTACGAAGCAGCGTTATTTTCTCTTCCTTATAAAGATCGCTTATGTTCGAATCTAAAATGCCAAGGCAATCAGTAATCTTGTTCATGACTTCGTTGTGGATTTCTTTTAATCCTTTACCGTATCCTACACAGGTTGCCCATGAATTATGAAAGCTCGCTTTGTGTACGTCTGATTGTGTTTCGAGATATACAGTTTGTTGTCGTTTTAACTCCACAATAAGAACATTATTCATTTGATAAGAATCAACCAAACTCCTTGCGCTCGCATAAAATCCCACAACAGCTTTCAAAGTTTTCTCATCCACTGATGCCAATTCAGTTGCATTACTTTCGTAAAATGAGAAGTTATTTTGTGTTATCGGAAATAAGTGATCGAAGGGAACAGTGCAGTCGTAAGACTCGATAGTTTTTACCATTCGTTTACTATATACATCATTTAAAGATGTTATCTCAGCCTTGATCCCAATCAGTACATTTAGCTTACTAAGTTTAGCTTGCTCATCGCTTTCTCTTTGCTGTCGTCTACCTTCGATCATTGTTCCCCATAGTGTGAATAAACCACCTATGACAGCACCAACCAAGCCAGATATCAGTTCAGTGTCCATAAACTCTCCATGGTCTTATCCAACATATTCTAACTCAACATTTCACCTCATAGAAGATTCCATTCACTTGGGTATAAAGTGCGAAACACTACAGCTCGTCGCTTTCAAGACTCTCAAAACAAAGCGTTAGCCGCTCGCGCTATTTTGACCTCTGCTTCTTCCTGCTGCTTCCTAGCAAGCCAGGCTTTTCCCTCCGGTGTAGCCAGGAATTTACGAGCGTCTATCTGTCGGTTATTGCGCTTCGTAGCTGCTTTTTGGTTAGCTTTTGACATGATATCCCCTCCGCTGAATCTGCCAGCGCTCAACGTACAGCAGAGAGACATTACGAGGAAAGTTACAATGGTGCAGATAATAAATGACCATTACGTGCCGTGTTGGGAACATAAGAAAAGGCGGCGCGTAGCGCTTCCGCAGGGTGTAATCCCTTCGCAGGGAGGATAAAGCCTTAGCACGTTCTCTTATCAGGTGATCGTTATACTCCGGTGATCGAAAACGTGGCAGAGCCGGATTCTTTCCCGATCCGGTTAGTCTTCCCAACATTACGCCTGTTTATTCTCTGCAACTTCATCTCGACGTGTAAGCGCCGCACGAAGCGCGGAACGTATCGCTAAGGGTTCAAGTGATGTGTTTAGAGAGTCCGGCAACTCTTCCAGCTTCAAGGGATGTCAAAATTTCTAATGCTGTTCGGGCTTGAGCCTGGTAACTACCCGCCAGTGCGTTGTACAATCCTTGAGCCGATACAACGCAAAGGCGTTTACCAAGTGTTATCAAGGATGATAATGAAAGATACAATCCTTTAGATTTTTGACGCTAAGTGATTGATTTTCTTAGATGGTGCCGATAATAGGAGTCGAACCTACGACCTTCGCATTACGAATGCGCTGCTCTACCAACTGAGCTATATCGGCCCTGAGAAAGGGTGTGCGTGAGCACGGGGTAAAAGGTTATGTAAAAGCGGGTGATACGTCAATGCCCTTGCGAATCAAGCGGCGATTTTTGCATCACCCGGCCCTCAGTTAAGCACGAATCGTATCGTCGCCGTAGCCGATCCACTTGTAGGTGGTCAGCGCTTCGAGGCCCATCGGGCCGCGGGCGTGAAGCTTCTGCGTGCTGACGGCCACTTCGGCGCCAAGACCAAACTGCCCGCCGTCGGTAAAGCGCGTCGAGGCGTTCACGTACACCGCGGACGAATCCACTTCATTCACGAAACGGTCGGCGTGGCGCAGCGTGCGGGTGAGAATGGCGTCCGAATGCTGGGTGCCGTGCTCGCGAATATGCGCGATGGCCTCGTCGATGCCTGCCACCAGCTTCACGTTAAGATCGAGCGACAGCCATTCGTCGTCGAACGCTTCCGGCTGCACCGCCACAGCAGTCGCCGGGCCGCCGGAAAGCAGCGCCAGCGCGCGCGCATCGGCGTGCAGCGTCACGCCACGTTCATGCATCGCGCGGCTCAGTTCCGGCAGGAAACGTTCTGCAATGGCCTCATGCACCAGCAGCGTCTCCACCGTGTTACAGGTGCTCGGGCGCTGGGTTTTGGCATTGGTGATAATGTTGAGCGCGGGCGCGAATTCCGCCGTTTCATCAACGAAAATATGGCACACGCCGATGCCGCCGGTAATAACCGGAATGGTCGACTGTTCGCGGCAGAGCTTATGCAGCCCTGCCCCGCCGCGCGGGATCAGCATGTCGATGTATTTGTCCATGCGCAGCATTTCACTGACCAGCGCACGGTCCGGGCTTTCGATGGCCTGAACGGCCGCGGCGGGCAGGCCGCACTCTTCCAGCGCTTTCTGGATAACTTTGACGGTCGCCGCGTTGGTGCGCCAGGTTTCTTTGCCGCCTCTGAGAATCGCCGCGTTGCCGGTTTTCAGGCACAGCGAGGCGACATCCACCGTCACGTTCGGGCGCGCTTCATAAATCACGCCGACCACGCCGAGCGGCACGCGGCGACGCTCGATGCGCAGGCCGCTTTCCAGCAGGCCGCCGTCCATCACCTGCCCTACCGGATCGGCGAGATGACACACCTGGCGCACGTCGTTCGCAATGGCGTGTAAACGCGGCGGGTTGAGCGCCAGACGATCTAACAGCGCCTCGCTCAGCCCGCTGCGGCGCGCCTCCAGCAGATCCTGCTCGTTGGCGAGTAAAATCTCTTCGGCGTTCGCTTCTAAATAGTCGGCGATTTTCTCCAGCACGCGATTTTTCTCGCGCGAGGAGAGCAGCGCCATCTGATATGAGGCGGCTTTAGCCGCCTGGCCCATCTGCTCCAGCATGGCAGGCTCCTTATTGGGTGATCATGTCGTCGCGGTGAACCGCTACCGGGCCATATTCATAGCCGAGAATGGCGTCAATCTGCTGCGAGTGGTGTCCGGCGATGCGGCGCAGCGCGTCGCTGTTATAGCGGGAGACGCCGTGGGCGATGTCGCGCCCTTCCAGATTACGGATGCGAATCACTTCGCCGCGCGAAAAGTTTCCGGTCACGCTTTTAATGCCTTTCGGCAGTAGCGAACTGCCGCGCTCCAGAATGGCCGACTGCGCGCCCTCGTCGACGGTGATTTCGCCGGCGGGCGGCGCGCCGAAGATCCAGCGCTTGCGGTTCTCCAGCGGCGTCTGCTGCGGGTGGAAGCGCGTGCCGACCGGCAGCCCTTCGATAACATCGTTAATCACGCCCGGCTTGCTGCCCGCCGCAATCACGGTTTCGATACCCGCGCGGCCCGCGACGTCCGCGGCCTGAAGCTTGGTGCCCATGCCGCCGGTGCCAAGACCGGAGACGCTGTCGCCCGCAATCGCGCGCAGCGTGTCGTCGATGCCGTAAACATCCTGAATCAGCTCAGCCTGCGGGTTGTTGCGCGGATCGGCGGTGAAGAGGCCCTGCTGGTCGGTCAGCAGCAGCAGTTTATCGGCGCCCGCCAGAATTGCCGCCAGCGCCGAAAGGTTATCGTTATCGCCGACTTTGATTTCCGCCGTGGCGACCGCGTCGTTTTCGTTAATCACCGGCACGATGCGGTTATCCAGCAGCGCGGTGAGCGTGTCGCGGGCGTTCAGAAAGCGCTCGCGATCTTCCATATCCGCGCGAGTCAGCAGCATCTGCCCCACGTGGATGCCGTAAATTGAAAAAAGCTGTTCCCAGAGCTGGATCAGACGGCTCTGCCCGACGGCCGCCAGCAACTGCTTGGAGGCGATGGTCGCCGGCAGTTCCGGGTAGCCCAGGTGCTCGCGCCCGGCGGCAATCGCCCCGGACGTGACGATGACAATGCGATGCCCGGCGGCGTGCTGCTGCGCGCACTGGCGCACCAGTTCGACAATATGGGCGCGATTCAGGCGGCGGGAGCCGCCGGTCAGGACGCTGGTCCCCAGTTTCACCACCAGGGTCTGGCTGTTACTCATGATGTTTTGCCGTATCAACGAAATTGGAAAAATTAAACCCAAAACGACGTTGTAACAGGAGAGCGCGCCCTTGCCAACTCCTGGCCGGAAAAACCGCACGCCGCGCTGGCGAACCGGCAAGGATAGCGGCGCTGTTTGATGTTTTTATTACAGTTTACGAAAAATATATCTTTTTAAAATTTATCTTACTTTGTCATATTTTTTTCATATCCGACCGTTAAAACCCATCTTGTTTTTTCACAGGTCTTTGACCCGCGAATTTTAGCGCGTAAATAATGATTGGGATTAATGATGAAAAAGAGCACTCTGGCATTAGTGGTGATGGGTATTGTTGCGTCTTCTGCTGTTCAGGCCGCAGAGGTGTTTAATAAAGACGGAAATAAAGTCAATATTTATGGTCGCGTAAAAGCCATGCATTATATGAGCGACGACGCGAGCAACGACGGCGATAAAACTTACGCGCGTCTGGGCTTCAAAGGCGAAACGCAGGTCAACAGCGACCTGACCGGTTACGGCCAGTGGGAATATGAGATCGCCGGCAACCGCGCCGAAAACGACGGCTCCCAGAAAACGCGTCTGGCATTCGCGGGTCTGAAAGTGAAAGATTTTGGCTCGCTGGATTACGGCCGCAACCTGGGCGCCCTGTATGACGTGGAAGCCTGGACCGATATGTTCCCGGAATTCGGCGGCGACTCCTCCGCGAAAACCGATAACTTCATGACCAAACGTACCTCTGGCGTCGCGACCTACCGTAACAGCGATTTCTTCGGCGCTGTCGACGGCCTGAACATGACCCTGCAATACCAGGGCAAAAACGAGCGCTCTGATTACTCCACCGCGAACGGCGACGGCTTCGGCACCTCGCTGACCTATGACTTCGGCGGCAGCGATTTCGTCCTGGGCGGCGCTTACACTACCTCTGACCGTACCAACGTGCAGGAGCTGAAAGCCCTGGGCGGCGGCGAGCGCGCAGACGCCTGGGCCGCTGGCGCGAAGTATGACGCCAATAACCTGTACCTGGCGGTGATGTATTCTGAAACCCGCAACATGACCCCGATTAAAGGCGCTGTCGCCGCCGATCAGGGCTTTGCTAACAAAACCCAGAACTTCGAAGCCGTGGTCCAGTACCAGTTCGACTTCGGTCTGCGTCCGTCTCTCGGCTACGTGATGCAGAAAGGCAAAGATATCGAAAACGGTATCGGCGACCAGGATCTGGTGAATTATGTTGACGTGGGCGCGACCTACTACTTCAACAAAAATATGTCCGCGTTTGTGGATTACAAAATTAACCAGATTGATGAAGACGACGTGACGCGTCGCCTGAAAATTTCTACCGACGACATTGTTGCTGTCGGCCTGAACTATCAGTTCTGATTAATCTCAGGCGCGGAAATACGCCGCGCCTGAATAAAAACTGTGGCTACGAAAAAAATAACCCCGCGTCGGCGGGGTTATTTTTTATGCGTTATTTAAGTATTAACTGAAATGCGGCTTATGCAGAAAGCTTCAGATCTTCTGTTACCGGCTCCAGTTTTAAATCCATCGAGGCGAGCAGCGCGCGCAGTCTTTCGTGAAAACCGCGTAGCGTCTGCGCCAGCTTTTCTTTGACCTCGTCCTCTTTGATAGGGACCGCTGTCCAGTCGCCCTCTTTATCAAACAGGCCGAACTGCCAGGTGTAGGTGAAATGGTCTTCGTGCGCTTCCAGCTCCATCCACCAGCCCCAGAATTCACGCTTCTCCGGCGCTGGTTTGACGTTGACGCAAACAGCCAGGCAATCAAAGAAGAAGCGGTTGCCTTCACACTGCTCTTCCCGAATATACGGGCCAAGGGCAGTGAATTTCTTAATCATCCTGCTTTTCGGGTGTCCACTCGGTAACGTCATTGCGATCTCCTTTTGTGAAGCCATTGTTTTACCAAACCAATGGAAATTAGCAAATCATTAACGCAATTTATGGTTTACCCACCCGGAAATCTGATGCAGCGCCTTATCAAAGTTGCTGTATACCGGCGAAGTGGGGATCTCCAGGAGTTTACCGTCCACAGATGACGACACGATTAAACGCGACTCATCCTCCGGGCTGAAAATGTCGTTTTTCCAGTAGCCTGCGAGCATGGGCGTCGGGCAGCGGCGGCCGAGCAGCCCCTGCGTTTTCAGCGAATAGCGGTTGAGCTCGATACGCAGCGCGTTATCCGAGGCGTCATACATGCCAAGGCGGCTCGCCAGCACATCCATATACATCTCCGGCACCTGATTCTGACGCGCCGGATCGCTGAAGAGCTGATGCACTATCGGGCCGATGCACGCCACCGCCTTCAGACGCGGCGCCTCCAGATAAGCAAGCCGCACCGCCACGTTCGCCCCGAAGCGGAAACCCAACGCCGCCACGCGGGTATGATCGACCCACGGCAGGTTCGGCAGGGCCTGAAGCACGTGCTGATGCAGCAGGCTGGAATCCTGCGTCAGCGTCCATTTGGACGACGCGCCGACCGAGGGCATATCAATCGTGAGCATCGCGATGCCGAGCGGCGCGAAGTAACGCTCAAAAAGATTAAAGTAGTCGCTTTGCAGCGCGTCCAGCCCGCCGCAAATCAGGACGGTCGGGAACGGCCCCTGCCCGCCTTTGGGAAGATGCAGAAAGCCAGTGATGGTCGCGCCACCAGGGATCGGGAATTCCAGCTCGCGCAGTTCGCCGGAGAGCCGCGTGGCGGCTTCCTCATAAGCGCGGTTCGCCAGCACCTGCGCCTGCTCGGCAAGTGTGTCGCCTTTCAGGTGCGGATAGGCGGCTATGCTGTAGAGCGTGGAAGCCATCAGCCAGGCCTTGCCGATGGCCTCTTCGTCGGTTTCCTGTCCGGCGCGCTGCTGCCACGCCATCGCCTGCTTCGACCACTCAAAAATCCAGTTGCCGCCGCGATAGCCGATGACCGTATCGTAATGCGCGGGATCGGTGCGTTCCGCGTCGCTCAGTACGATACGCGACTGTACGTCGAGAATTTCCAGCGGATCGACGCCGCGCCAGACCCACATCAGCCGGTTAATCATGCGATACCACTGCGGCACCGTTTTACCGTCCAGCGTGGACTGAATCACCGGAGGCGGCGCGTGCTGAAGACGACGCACCAGCGTCGAGGTTTCGGGGTATTTAAACCGCGGCTTAAACAGGGTTTCGCTCAGATTGGCCTGCGACATGCTTTCTGCCTCCGTAAAAACAGCACAAAACATGATTGTACTCGCAGGCGGCGGATAAAAACAAAAACGCCCGGCATTGCCGGGCGTAAAGATGCGTAAGGACGGGATTAACGGCCGGACAGCGGCGGTACGAAGACCACGCCCATATCCCACGGCTGCTCGATCCAGGTGTCCTGCGGGATATCGATGACGTAGTCATCCACCAGCGGCTGGCCTGCCGGTTTAGCGAAAATCGTCACGAAGCGGGCTTTCGGGTACATCTCACGAATAGCCACTGCGGTGCCGCCGGTATCCACCAGATCGTCCACCACGATAAAGCCTTCACCATCGCCTTCTGCGCGCTTGATAACTTTCAGTTCGCGCTGGTTGTCATGGTCGTAGCTGGAGATACAGACGGTATCAACGTGACGGATACCCAGTTCGCGCGCCAGCAGTGCGCCAGGCACCAGACCGCCGCGGCTGACGGCGATAATGCCTTTCCACTGATCGGCAGGCAGCAGGCGGCTCGCCAGCTTGCGCGCGTGGATCTGTAACATATCCCAGGTGACAACGTATTTTTCGCTCATGTGAAGTGTCCCGGCCAGTTTAAAAAACGGCTTAAAAAGTGTTCAGGGGGAAAATAGGTTGCGCGAGATTATAGAGATCTGAGCCGCTAAAAACCAGTGCCACGCGGCATGGGCCGTGGTTTTTACTCGCTTTGGTCTGCACGGCATAAAAGAAAGTGGTATTCTCGGGCTATTGCCCAGGCCCGTCTTGCGGCACATCACAACGATAACCCAGAGGCCCGTACGCCGCGCTGCATCGGGCCCAGTCAAGGAGACTTAACGTGTCTGAACTGTCTCAACTCTCCCCTCAACCGCTGTGGGATATTTTCGCGAAAATCTGCTCCATTCCGCATCCTTCCTACCATGAAGAACAACTCGCCGAACACATCATGGGCTGGGCGAAGGAAAAAGGCCTGTTCGCCGAGCGCGATCAGGTGGGCAACATTTTAATTCGCAAACCGGCCACCGCCGGCATGGAAAACCGCAAGCCGGTCGTGCTGCAGGCGCACCTCGATATGGTGCCGCAGAAAAATAACGACACCGTTCATGATTTCACGAAAGACCCTATCCAGCCGTATATCGATGGCGAATGGGTGAAAGCGCGCGGCACCACGCTTGGCGCGGATAACGGCATCGGTATGGCGTCCGCGCTCGCGGTGCTGGCGGATGACAGCGTCGTACACGGCCCGCTGGAAGTGCTGCTGACCATGACCGAAGAAGCCGGGATGGACGGCGCGTTTGGTTTGCAGGCAGGCTGGCTGCAGGCCGATATCCTCATTAATACCGATTCCGAAGAAGAAGGCGAAATCTACATGGGTTGCGCTGGCGGTATCGATTTTATCTCCACGCTGCCGCTCTCCCGCGAAGCTATCCCGGCCGGTTTTGAGACGTTCAAACTGACGCTCAAAGGCCTGAAGGGCGGCCACTCCGGCGGCGATATTCATCTGGGTCTCGGCAACGCCAACAAACTGCTGGCGCGTTTCCTGTGCGGACATGCGCAGGCGCTGGATCTGCGTCTGGTGGATTTCAACGGCGGCACGCTGCGTAACGCCATCCCGCGTGAAGCGTTCGCGACCGTTGCGGTGCCCGCCGCTAACGCAGGCGAGCTGAAAACGCTGGCGAATACCTATCTCGATATCCTGAAAAACGAGCTGTCCGTTAAAGAGAAGAACATTACCGTTGTGCTGGAAGCGGCTACGACCGATAAAACCGCGCTGACCGCGCAGAGCCGCGATGCGTTTATCGCGCTGCTGAACGCGACGCCGAACGGGGTGATTCGCAACTCTGACGTGGCGAAAGGCGTGGTGGAAACCTCCCTGAACGTGGGCGTGGTGACCATGACCGACGAGCAGGCGGAAATCATCTGCCTGATCCGCTCGCTTATCGACAGCGGGAAAGAGTATGTAGTGAGCATGCTGGAATCGCTCGGCGCGCTGGCTGGCGCGAAAACCGCGGCCAAAGGCAGCTACCCTGGCTGGCAGCCGGACGCCAGCTCGCCGGTGATGGCGCTGGTGCGTGAAACCTATCAGCGTCTGTTTAACAAGACGCCGAATATCCAGGTGATCCACGCCGGTCTGGAGTGCGGGCTGTTCAAAAAGCCGTACCCGCAGATGGATATGGTGTCTATCGGGCCGACCATTACCGGGCCGCACTCGCCGGATGAGCAGGTACATATCGAAAGCGTGGGCCACTACTGGACACTGCTGACCGAACTGCTGAAAGCGATCCCGGCGAAATAAACGTTTGATGCAAAAGAAAGGCGGCCCTGGGGCCGCCTTTTTTGTTGTGGTTTTTTTGCCGTGGCGGGAAACGGCGAGTTTGAAAGGTGGGTGTCAACGGCGGGTGCGCTGCGCTTACCCGCTCTACGCTTCCCGACGGTTATCATCATCCAGGGTGGGTAAGCGTGAGCGCACCCACCTTCCAGTCTGGCGCGCCCACCTTTAACACGGCCGCGATCACTTCACCGGCGTAAAACCTTTCCCCGTAAAACACCGCGTGGGATTGCCGCGCGCTATTTGATGATGAAACCACCGCCGCTGCGCTTTTTGACCTGCGCTCTGCGCGTCGCGCTGCTCTTCGAGCTTATGCGCAATCAACAGCGTCGCCAGCCTTTTATTGGCATGCTGGCTGCGCTCTGACTGCACCTTCACGCTAATGCCGCTCGCCACATGCGTGGCGCGTATCGCCGAGTCGGTTTTGTTGACGTGCTGTCCGCCCGGCCCGGACGCGCGCAACGCGTCAAAACGAATGTCGCTTTGCGGCATATCACCCACCGGCGTAAACACCGCCGCGCCGATAAACCAGTTTTTACGGGCATGACGCGGGCGATACGGGCTTTCGCATATCCACTGTAATGTCCCGCACCAGCGCTGCGCGAGCGGTTGCGCATTTTCGCCTTCAAGCGAGACCAGCGCCGAACGCAGCGTACCAGCGCGGGGCCCTGGCTCTTCTTCTATTACCGACAGCGCGACATCCGCCTGCGCCGCCTCTTTGCGCAGCGCCTCCAGCGCCTTACTGACGGCCAGACAACATTCGTCCGGCCCCTGAGCGGAAGAGAGTTGCAATAAGATCATTCGCTTCGCTCCCCGCTGGTTTTTAAGGTCAGCACCGGTTTCAGGCGTGCAAGCGGCTTCACCAGCCCCGCGCCCGTCAGGCACTGCATTACACTCTCTATCGATTTATACGCCTGCGGCGCTTCTTCGTAGATAAGCTGACGGTCGCGACAAATCACCCGGCTGCCAAAGGCCGTGCGGGAGAGCTGCGCCGGACTGAATTTACCGGAAAGACGGCCTTTGCACTCGGTACGCATCCATTTACGGCCCGCGCCGTGCGCCAGCGAATCGAGCGCCTCGCTGCCGCCCGTCGGCTGCACCAGATAGCTGTAATCGCCGCGCGATCCAGGGATAACGACCGGGCCGAGACTGGCGGGCGTCGCACCTTTACGATGCAGCCAGCCCTGCGTGTCGCCTAAGGTGTAAGGCGCAAGCAGGTTATGGTTAACATCAAGCACCGGCTCGCCGGTCTCTTTGATATGCGCCAGCAAACGACGCGCGATGAGCGCACGGTTGGCGACCGCGAAATCGAGCGCCAGCTGATGCTGCGCCAGATACTCGCTGGCCTCCTCGCTGCCCGCGTCCAGCCCGTCGTGGGAGAAGCGCTCAACGTGGGCGCGCAGGATCTGCTGGCCAAAGCCGCGCGAGCCGCTGTGCGCCAACAACAGGAGCTGCGCAGGGCGAATGCCGAGCGCCTCAATCGCGTCGTCGTCATAGACGCTGTCGATTTGCTGCAGCTCCGCAAAGTGATTGCCGCCGCCCACCGAGCCGAGCGACGCCGCATACGGGTGCGCAGCAAGCGACGGCGGCAGCGCCGCTTCCAGCCAGTCGGTCGGGGCGATATCGCTGTAGGTTTGCAGGCGCTTTTCGAGTTTATCGAGGTTGAGCTTGCGGGTTAACAGCGAGGTTTGCCACAGCGCCATGCCGCAGCCGATGTCATTACCCACCAGCGCCGGGTAAAAACGAGTAACGGAGAAAAAGGCCGCGCCGATGGGGTAACCACGCCCCGGATGCAGATCCGGCATGCCGACCACGCGAGTCATTCCCGCAAGCCTGGCGGTGGTTAACAGTTGTTGCGTGGCGGCGCTTTCAATCCAGAGATCGTCCGACGCAAGATATGCGACAGCGTCAGACAAGGGACGAATAAAATTGCCCATATACCAATCCATAATGTGGAAAAAAATAAGGATGTGGCAGACGAAAACCCGGGCAATGAAAAAAGCGGAATTAGTCCTGGGTCAGTCTGCAAAGCGTAATCAGCGTGGTGTAAGTCATGATGTGCCTCCTTTGCAGATGAAGAGAATGGGAAAAACGGCCTGCATCATAACGAGTGCGGTATGCCGGTACAATGAGGGATCGCGGATAACTATTAGTTCAGGTAGGGGTTCGGTGGCGGGTGTCAGCGGCGGGTGCGCTGACGCTTACCCGCCCTACGCTTCCCGACGGTTATCATCACGTAGGGTGGGTAAGCGAAGCGCACCCACCGGGCCCGAGGATAAGCCCCTACAGCCCCAGCACCAGCTGCCGCTCGATTTGCGGGTCGAGCAGCGTCACATGCAGCCCCACCAGCCGCACGCCGCGCCCGCTGCGGCGCTCTTCCCAGGTTTTGCGCGCCGTGGCGAGCAGATCCTCTTTGTTAAGCTTCGGCCAGACGTGCTCCTGCGTGGTGAGCTGGAAATCATTAAATTTCAGCTTCACACCCTGGCGGGCGATGCGCAGATCCGGCTGAACGGCGGCGAGGCGGCGTTCAAGCTCCGGGTAGAGCCGCTCCACGATCGCCTCGCACTCCGCCCATTCATGAATATCTTCCGCCAGGGTACGCTCGACGCCGACCGATTTACGCTGCCTGTCGCTGCTGATCTCCCGGTCGTCTATCCCCTGGCTACGCTCCCACAATACACGCCCGAACTTGCCAAAGCGCTTGAGCAGCGCGGCGAGATCGCTCTTCTGCACATCCTCGCAGGTGCGCAGGCCGAGGCTCTCAAGCTTCGCCGCCGTCACTTTGCCGACGCCTGGGATCTTGCCAAGCGGCAGCGTGCGCAAAAACGCCGGCACCTCTTCAGGCGTGATCACATACTGCCCGTTGGGCTTGTTGAGATCGGAGGCGATCTTGGCGAGGAATTTGATCGGCGCGATACCCGCCGACGCGGTGAGCTGGAGTTCGTCGAAAATCGTCTGGCGGATCTCTTTGGCCATCAGCGTGGCCGAGCCATAACAGTGCGGGCTGTGGGAGACATCCAGATAAGCCTCGTCGAGCGAGAGCGGTTCAATCAGCGAGGTATAGCGCGAGAATATTTCCCGGATATGGGCGGACGCTTCTTTATAAGCCTCAAAACGCCCCGGCAACAGCGTGAGATGCGGGCAGAGCTTGAGCGCCATGCCCGTGGGCATCGCGCTGCGCACGCCATATTTACGCGCCGGGTAGTTGGCGGTACTGATAACGCCGCGCCGTTCGCGGCTGCCTCCAATCGCCAGCGGAATATCGCGCAGGGCTGGATTATCGCGCATCTCTACCGCCGCGAAAAAGCAGTCCATATCGACATGAATGATTTTGCGCATCGCGAAACCCCGCACTGTATGTCCATACAGTCTGGCAAAAAATGGGCGCGGCGGCAACTGTCCGCCACGGGCTGTCACAGAGCTGTGATATCAACATGGCTGCTACTGCGTTGAATCACAGGGATTAAGGAGAAAAGCATGATTCGAGTTTCGCTTGCCGCGCTGCTGTTGAGCACCGCCACGCTGGCCTGCGCCAGCCCGCAATTGATAGCCCACCGGGGCGGCACCGGCGACGCGCCGGAAAATACCCTGCCCGCCATTGCGCTGGCGCTGGAAAACCGCGCCGACGCGATATGGGTAACGGTGCAGCTCAGCAAAGATGGCGTGCCGGTGCTCTACCGTCCGAGCGACTTAAGCGCGCTGACCAACAGCAGCGGCCCGGTTTCCCGTTTCACGGCGCAAGAGCTGGGCGCCGTGGATGCGGGCTGGAAATGGGGCGACAACACACACCCGTGGCGCGGCAAAGGGGCTACGATCCCAACGCTTGAGAGCGTGCTGCAAAAATGGCCGCAGACGCCATTTTACATCGACATTAAATCGCCGGATGCCGCGCCGGGCGTCATGGGGCAACAGCTTCTGGCGGTACTGGAGAAAACGCACAGCCTCGGGCGGGTGCGCGTCTACTCCACCGAAGATAAGTATCTCCAGGCGCTGCCCCCAGCCATTGCGCGCTTCGCCACCCGCAGCGAAACCCGCACCCGGCTCGCGAACGTGTCCCTCGCGCATCAGTGCCCGGTGCCGGGTGCCGATGAACCATCACGCTGGTACGGCCTGGAGCTGAACCGCAAAGTGGAAGTGGTGGAGAAATTCACGCTTGGCGAAGGCGTTTCACCGGCCACGCTGACGTGGGATAAAGAGGCGATGGACTGTTTCCGCTCCCACGGCGACGCGCACATTATTTTGTTTGGCGTGAACTCGCCGCAGGATTACCAGAAAGCCGTGGAGCTGAACGCGGACGGCGTGATGGTTGATTCGCCGGGCCAGTTCAGCGCCCGCGCGCGTTAATCGAATAACGCCGCCGTACTGCGGCGGCGACCTTCCTTATTCGACCGTAATTGAGTAAATTCTGTGGGGCGCAAGGAAGTTAAGCGGAACTTAATTGTAAACGCAGCAGGCAGCGCTTGCGAAAAATAATAGCGGTGCTAATGTGAGCGCTCCTGAACCAGAATAGTCTTATTTTGGATCCCTTCGCCTTTCGGCATCGGTCTTAGCTTTATCAAGGAAACAAGCAGTATGCGTAAAATCGCATTGTTAATTGCGATGCTTCTGGTGTCGTGCTTTTCATGGGCCAGTACAGTCAGTAGCGACAGCGTCACCCCAATAAAAAAAGAATTAAAACAGCAGTTAATGGGTTCCCCGGTTTATATCCAGATCTTTAAGGAAGAGCGCAAGCTTGAGCTGTACGTCAAGATGGGCGAGCAGTATCAGTTACTGGATAGCTATAACATCTGCAACTATTCCGGCGGTCTTGGGCCGAAACGCCGTCAGGGCGATTTCAAAAGCCCGGAAGGCTTCTATAGCGTGCAACGCAGCCAGCTCAAACCCGACAGCCGTTTTTATAAAGCGATCAATATCGGTTTTCCGAACGCCTTTGACCGCGCTAACGGGTATGAAGGGAAATATCTGATGATCCACGGCGCGTGCGTTTCCGTGGGTTGCTACGCGATGACCGATAAAAATATCGATGAGATTTTCCAGTTCGTCACCGGCGCGCTGGTATTTGGTCAGCCGAACGTGCAGGTCAGCATCTATCCGTTCCGCATGACCGACGCCAATATGGAGCGCCACAAGTATTCGTACTATATCGGCTTCTGGAAACAGCTTAAGCCCGGCTACGATTACTTTATGACGACACGTCAGCCGCCGGTGGTTTCGGTGGTGAATGGCAGCTACGTGGTCAGCAAGCCGCTCAGCAGCAGCGTGGTGCACCCGCAGCTGGCGTCAAACTATACGCTCCCCGAGACAAAATAACGCCCACTCGCCTGGCATGATTTTGTGCCAGGTTTCATTGCCCGTCAGCGGCTGAGTGGCGATCACCGTGACCACATCATTCGGTGTGGTCTCCTCCTGAAAATCAATTTCCACATCCTGATCGAGCAGTTTGGCCACGCCAAACGGCGCGCGGCGCGTTATCCAGAAGAGATTGGTGGAGCAGAACGCCATCACATAGCGCCCGTCGGACAGCAGCATATTGAACACGCCCTTCTCCCGCAGTTCGCCCGCCAGCTCCGCGATATAGCGAAAGACCGCCGTCATGTTGCCTGGCGTTCGCGGGTAGCGCGTGGTGAGTTTATGCAGCAGCCAG
The DNA here is from genome assembly GCF_041222865.1 of Cronobacter turicensis. Lineage (NCBI taxonomy): Bacteria > Pseudomonadati > Pseudomonadota > Gammaproteobacteria > Enterobacterales > Enterobacteriaceae > Cronobacter > Cronobacter turicensis. The sequence goes on from NZ_CP165997.1 coordinate 3,452,778, forward strand.
CAGAACGCTTTTTCACTGTCGGTTTCGCCAATCGGGCGAAACGGGCCGGTATCGAGCGAGCGATAGCCAGTAAGCTGGCCGTTATGGGCATAAGTCCAGTTGCGGCCCCATAGCTCGCGGGTAAACGGGTGCGTGTTTTCCAGCGCCACTTCGCCGCGGTTCGCCTGACGAATATGGGCCACTACGGAACAGGATTTGATCGGGTAGTCCTGCACCAGCTTCGCGATGGGCGAGTTGTAGCTCGGTTGCGGATCTTTAAAGGTGCGACAGCCTTTGCCTTCGTAGAAGGTAATGCCCCAGCCGTCTTTATGCGGGCCGGTTCCCCCGCCCCGCTGCACGAGGCCGGTAAAGCTAAAGCAGATATCCGTCGGCACGTTGGCGCTCATCCCGAGCAGTTCGCACATAGATCACCTCATCACACGCCGCCTTCCTGTCGGAAGGCGTCACTGGGGCAAGCCGGTCGTGCGTCGAGCGCGTCCGGCGACAGCGCCTTATCAGGCTTTGACCATCTCTTTTTCGATAAGCTGGATCAGGATGTGGATCACTTTAATGTGAATTTCCTGAATACGGTCAGCATAGCCGAAATGCGGCACGCGAATTTCCACATCCGCCGTTCCCGCCATTTTGCCGCCGTCTTTACCGGTCAGCGTGATGACTTTCATGCCTTTGGCGCGCGCGGCGTCAATCGCTTTAATCACGTTGCCGGAGTTGCCGGAGGTAGAAATGCCGAGCAGGACATCGCCCTCGCGCCCTACCGCTTCGACATAGCGGGAGAAGATGTGGTCGTAACCGAAATCGTTGCCGACGCAGGAGATGTGGCTGACGTCGGAAATGGCGATCGCCGGGTAGCCCGGACGGTTTTCACGGTAGCGCCCGGTCAGCTCTTCGGCGAAGTGCATCGCGTCGCAGTGCGAACCGCCGTTGCCGCACGAGAGCACTTTGCCGCCCGCTTTAAAGCTGTCCGCCAGCAGCACCGCCGCACGCTGGATAGCGTGAATATTGGCTTCATCTTTCAGAAAGTTAGCCAGCGTTTCGGCCGCTTCGTTCAGCTCGTTACGAATCAGATCCTGGTACATGAGGGATATCCTTCAGCATTAAAAAGTAACCGGATGCAGTGTAGCGGATAGTGCCGGGAGCGAGAAGCGCTACGCCGCGCCAGGCGTACAGGTTTTGCGTTTACGTGCGGCAACAATGTGAGCCAGGTTGTAATTATTTTGTGAACGCATTGCTAAAAAAAGCAACATCCTCTACAACCATATCATCACAAGTGGTCAGACCTCCTACAAGCAAGGGAGCTTTTCTTTATGATGATCTTGAGTATCGTTGCCACCCTCGTTCTTATCGGTGCGCTGTTTTACCATCGCGTCAGCCTGCCACTCAGCAGCCTGATCCTGCTCGCCTGGACCGCCGCCCTGGGCGCCGTCGGCTTGTGGTCGCTGTGGCTGCTGGTGCCGCTGGCGATTATTCTGGTGCCGTTGAACCTTACGCCGGTGCGTAAGTCTCTGATCTCCGCGCCCGTGTTCCGCGGCTTTCGTAAAGTGATGCCGCCAATGTCGCGCACGGAGAAAGAAGCGATCGACGCCGGGACGACCTGGTGGGAAGGCGATCTGTTCCGCGGCAACCCGGACTGGCAGAAGCTGCATAACTACCCGCAGCCGAAGCTGACCGCCGAAGAGCAGGCGTTTATTGACGGCCCGGTGGAAGAAGCGTGCCGCATGGCGAATGACTTCCAGATAACGCATGAAATGGCGGATCTGCCGCCGGAGCTGTGGGCGTTCCTGAAAGAGCATCGCTTTTTTGCGATGATCATCAAAAAAGAGTACGGCGGTCTGGAGTTCTCGGCTTACGCGCAGTCCCGCGTGCTGCAAAAACTCTCCGGCGTCTCCGGCATTCTCGCCATCACCGTCGGCGTGCCAAACTCCCTCGGCCCTGGCGAACTGCTGCAACACTACGGCACCGAAGCGCAGAAGAACCACTACCTGCCGCGCCTGGCGCGTGGCGTGGAAATTCCCTGCTTCGCGCTGACCAGTCCTGAAGCGGGCTCCGATGCGGGCGCCATTCCGGATACCGGCGTGGTTTGCATGGGCGAGTGGCAGGGCGAGCAGGTGCTCGGTATGCGCCTCACCTGGAACAAGCGCTACATTACGCTCGCGCCTATCGCCACCGTGCTGGGCCTCGCGTTTAAACTCTCTGACCCGGATCGTCTGCTGGGCGGCGAGCAAGAGCTCGGCATTACCTGTGCGCTGATCCCGACGAACACGCCGGGCGTGGAAATCGGTCGCCGCCACTTCCCGCTCAACGTGCCGTTCCAGAACGGCCCGACGCGCGGCAACGATATCTTTGTGCCTATCGACTATATCATCGGCGGGCCGAAGATGGCCGGTCAGGGCTGGCGTATGCTGGTGGAATGCCTGTCGGTGGGCCGCGGCATTACGCTGCCGTCTAACTCGACCGGTAGCCTGAAGTCGATTGCGCTGGCCACCGGCGCCTACGCCCACATTCGCCGTCAGTTCAAAGTCTCGATCGGTAAGATGGAAGGGATTGAAGAGCCGCTGGCGCGCATCGCCGGTAACGCCTACGTGATGGACGCCGCTGCATCGCTTATCACCTACGGCATTATGCTTGGCGAAAAACCGGCGGTCCTGTCGGCGATTGTGAAATATCACTGCACCCACCGCGGTCAGCAATCCATTATTGATGCGATGGATATCGCAGGCGGTAAAGGCATTATGCTCGGCGAGGGCAACTTCCTGGCCCGCGCTTATCAGGGCGCGCCTATCGCAATTACCGTGGAAGGCGCGAATATCCTGACCCGCACCATGATGATCTTCGGCCAGGGCGCGATTCGTTGCCACCCGTATGTGCTGGAAGAGATGGCGGCGGCGCAGAATAACGACGTTAACGCCTTCGATAAGCTGCTGTTCCGTCATATCGGCCACGTGGGCAGCAACATGGTGCGCAGCTTCTGGCTTGGCCTGACCAACGGCCTGACCAGCCGCAGCCCGACCCGCGATGCCACGCGCCGCTACTATCAGCATATCAACCGCCTGAGCGCCAGCCTGGCTCTGCTCTCCGACATGTCGATGGCGGTACTGGGCGGCAGTCTGAAGCGTCGCGAGCGTATCTCGGCGCGTCTGGGCGATGTGCTGAGCCAGCTCTATCTGGCCTCGGCGGTGCTCAAGCGCTACGACGACGAAGGCCGCCAGGAGGCGGATCTCCCGCTGGTGCACTGGGGCGTGCAGGATGCGCTGCATCAGGCCGAGCAGGCGATCAGCGATCTGCTGCGTAACTTCCCGAATGGCGCGGTGGCAGGCCTGCTGAGCCTGGCGATTTTCCCGGCGGGCCGCCGTTACGACGCGCCTTCCGATAAGCTCGACCATAAGCTTGCGAAGATCCTGCAAACGCCGTCGGCGACCCGTTCACGTATCGGCCGCGGTCAGTACCTGACGCCGAGCGAGCATAACCCGGTCGGGCTGCTGGAACAGGCGCTGCTGGAGGTAATGGCCGCCGATCCTATCCACCAGCGGATCTGCAAAGAGATGGGCAAAAACCTGCCGTTTACCCGTCTTGATGAGCTGGCGAAACGCGCGCTGAAAGAAGGCCGTATCAATGAAGACGAGGCCGCTATTCTTATCCGTGCCGAAGAGAGCCGTCTGCGCAGCATTAACGTTGACGATTTCGAGCCGGATGCGCTGGCGACACAGCCGGTAAAGCTGCCGGAAACGGTACGTAAAGTTGAAGCCGCCTGATCCAGCCCTGTTAAAAAACCCCGCTCCGGCGGGGTTTTTTATTGCCTCGCATCCTGCCGCGTGCATGATAAAGTGGCCAGAGTAGCCAATGACGGGGGAGTCTGAACGTGTCTGGTTTAAAAATTTCGCTGATGCAGCAGCCGCTGAGCTGGATGGACGGTCCCGCCAACCTGCGCCACTTCGACGTGCTGCTGGAAAAGGCGCAGGGACGGGATCTGATTGTGCTGCCGGAGATGTTTACCACGGGCTTTGCGATGGAAGCCGCGCAGTCGTCGCTGCCCGAAGAGACCGTCGTCGCCTGGATGCAGGAAAAAGCCCGCCAGACCGGCGCGATGGTGGCTGGCAGCGCGGCGTTGCAGAGCGAGCGCGGGCCGGTGAACCGTTTTTTACTGGTGGAGCCGCAGGGCGCGGTGCATCGCTACGATAAACGGCATCTCTTCCGCATGGCCGATGAGCATCAGCATTATGTGGCGGGCGACACGCGGCTGGTGGTGGAGTGGCGCGGCTGGCGCATTCTGCCGCTGGTCTGTTATGACCTGCGCTTCCCGGTGTGGTCGCGCAACCGCGACGATTATGATCTGGCGCTGTATGTGGCGAACTGGCCCGCCCCGCGCGCCCTGCACTGGCAGGCGCTGCTGACGGCGCGCGCTATCGAAAACCAGGCGTATGTCGCGGCCTGTAATCGCGTCGGCAGCGACGGCAACGGCCATCACTATCGCGGCGACAGCCGCATTATCAACCCGCAGGGCGAAATCATCGCCGCGAGCGAGGCGCATCAGGCGGTACGCGTGGAAGCTGAGCTGTCGCTGGAATCGCTTAAAGATTATCGCGAGAAATTCCCGGCCTGGCAGGACGCCGACCGGTTTACGCTCGGGTAAACCATCACGGGCCGTTTGCGGCCCGCCGTTTTTCCTGACGCGGAAATGACGAAAGCCCGAATCATTGCTGATTCGGGCTTTCTGAATAGTGGCGGAACGGACGGGACTCGAACCCGCGACCCCCTGCGTGACAGGCAGGTATTCTAACCGACTGAACTACCGCTCCGCGTTGTGTTCCCTGGGGAACGGGGCGAATATTACGGACTGCCCCCTGTGCCGTCAACGCTTTTTCTCACATTTTGAATCGTTTGCTTTAAAAATCGCCCGCACGGCGAATTTGTCAGCGTTTTCAGTACAATCAGGCGCGCCAGAGGCAGCTGCCGCCCTTTTTCTGCACCAGATCGAGACGCGATTCATGCGCCGCCAGCTCTTCATCGCAGGCCCTGACCACTTTCAGACGCGACGCCTGACGCACTACGCGCTGAATGCCGGTATCGTCCCGCTGCTGTTGCCCGTCCCCTTCCATCGCGAACGCAATGGAGGTCTGCCCGCCGGTCATCGCCAGATACACATCCGCGAGAATTTGGGCGTCGAGCAGCGCCCCGTGCAGCGTACGCTTGGTGTTGTCTATTTCATAACGCGAGCATAACGCATCGAGGCTGTTGCGCTTGCCCGGGAACATTTTACGGGCCAGCGCCAGGCTGTCGGTGATTTTGCAGAACGTTTCGGTTTTCGGTAGGCCGCGTTTAAGCATGCCGAATTCGTAATCCATAAAGCCGATATCGAACGAGGCGTTATGGATGACAAGTTCAGCGCCGCGGATGTAATCGAGAAAATCTTCCACCACATCGCCGAAAACGGGTTTATTCATCAGGAACTCATCGGAGATCCCGTGAACCATAAAGGCTTCCGGGTCCACCAGACGGTCGGGCTTGAGGTAGACGTGGAAGTTATTGCCGGTCAGGCGGCGGTTGATGACTTCGACCGCACCGATCTCAATAATGCGGTGCCCTTCATAATGGGCGCCTATCTGGTTCATACCGGTGGTTTCGGTATCCAGAACGATCTGTCGTGTAATAGCTGTGCTCATAGCGCTCGTTTATGTCAGACTTGGCTTTTTACTCACAGGAAGTCTACCAGAGATGCGTAAACAGGTAGAAATTTTCACCGATGGATCTTGTCTCGGCAACCCAGGGCCGGGCGGCTATGGCGCTATCCTGCGCTACAAACAGCATGAGCGGACCTTCAGCGCGGGCTATCGCCTGACTACCAATAACCGTATGGAGCTGATGGCGGCGATTGTCTCCCTTGAGGCGCTGCGCGAGCACTGCATTGTGACGCTGAGCACTGACAGCCAGTATGTGCGCCAGGGCATCACGCAGTGGATCCATAACTGGAAAAAACGCGGCTGGAAGACGGCCGAGAAGAAGCCGGTGAAAAATGTCGATTTATGGCAACGGCTGGATGCGGCGCTGAGCCAGCACGAAATCAAATGGGAATGGGTAAAGGGCCACGCTGGTCACCCGGAAAACGAGCGCTGCGACGAACTGGCCCGCGCCGCCGCCATGGCGCCGACGCTGGAAGATACCGGCTATCAGCCGGAAGCGACGGCCAGCTAAGGTTTACGATACTGGCGCGTGGCGCCGACCGCCGGACGCAGATGCGTGCGGGCGCGCGCCTTCATTAACGGGTTCATCGTCAGCGGGATGGTGCGCTTACGCGCCACCATCACCTGTAAACACCCCAGCGCCGGCAGATGTTTGGTCAGCATCTTTCCGCCCTGCCGACACCACGGCAACACCTGGCAGCGGCTGTAATAGAGCAGTTCGAAATTAAGCAGCGACAACCAGTCCATCTGACGCATCATCGTAAACATCCGGCTATTCACAGGCGCGCGTTTGCGCATGACCGGCAGAAGTTTTGCGGCCCCGAGCAGGCTGACCGGATTGAAGCCCGTCATAATCAGCCAGCCGTCGTCAATCAGCACCCGGTCCGCCTCATTGAGCAGACGGTGCGGATCGGGGCACCAGGGCAGCGTATGCGCCAGCAGGCAGGCATCCACGGATTTCGCGGCAAACGGCAGATGCAGCGGATCGCCCTGCACCTGCAACGCGTCGCCCTGCAGGGCGATATTGACCTGATGTGAAATAGCGCAGGCTTCGGTATTTATCTCCGCGCTGAGATTGCCTATCTTAAGTAAATGAAAGCCATACATTTTCCCAAGCCAGGGCTGGAGTTCCCGCTCAAGCGTCGCGCGGTAATGGTCGCCCCAGGAAAACGCATCCCAGTGGGCCGGTGCGCTGAGTGTCGCGGGTGTCCTTGCCGGTTTCATCACTACCTTCCGTAACGCATAAGAGGTGATTTATGAATCTTAACAGTATTCCTGCTTTCGAGGATAACTACATCTGGGTGTTGAATGATGAGGAAGGAAAATGCCTGATTGTCGACCCGGGCGAGGCGGAACCCGTTTTTCGCGCCATTGAGGAAAACCAGTGGCAGCCGGTGGCAATTCTGCTTACACATCATCATCACGACCATACAGGCGGCGTGAAAGCGTTAGTGGCGCGGTTTCCGGATCTCATCGTGTACGGGCCGGAAGAGACTCGCAGCAAAGGCGCGCAGGTTATAGTCAACGATGGCGAGAAGTTCAACGTTCTGGGTTGTGAATTCCTCGCGTTCTCTACGCCAGGTCACACTTTAGGACATTTCTCATATTTCAGTTTCCCTTATCTTTTCTGCGGTGACACGATGTTCTCGGCTGGCTGCGGACGCCTGTTTGAAGGCACGCCCACGCAGATGTATCAGTCCTTCCAGAAAATAAACGCACTGCCTGAAAATACCCTCATTTGCTGCGCCCACGAGTACACATTAAGCAATCTTAAGTTTTTAGTGGCTATTTTACCGAACGATCCGGTTTTAACCCAATATTATCGAGAAGTTAATGAGTTACGTGCGAAAAATCAAAAAACACTCCCCTCAATTCTTAAAAATGAGCGTCAAATAAATCTTTACCTGCGTCTGGAAGACGATGATTTAATTGATAAAATTAATCCAGATCTGCGGTTGTCAACCCCTGAGGAGAGATTCGCGTGGTTAAGGTCAAAGAAAGATAACTTCTAAAAATTCTTACTTGTATTCAGGAAACTTCGCCGTTATCATTGCTCGTCTTTTAAGCAACTATTGACACACACATGAAGGCAAAAGCGATCTTACTCGCCTCTGTCCTGCTTGTGGGGTGCCAGGCGTCTCAACATGACGGCGGTGTCCAACAGCATGCACAGAGCCTTTCTGCGGCTGGTCAAGGGGAAGCAGGAAAGTTCGCTGGTCGAGCGGCTTCTGCGCGGTGGATGGACGATGGAACGTTCCTCGCGCAAGATCAGGACCTGTGGACTTTCATTGGCGACGAGCTAAAGATGGGGATTCCGGAAAATGACCGGATCCGCGAACAAAAACTGAAGTATTTGAGTAATAAGAGCTATCTCCACGATGTAACTTTACGGGCAGAGCCGTATATGTACTGGATAGCCGGGCAGATTAAAAAACGTAATATGCCAATGGAACTGGTACTACTACCCATAGTGGAGAGCGCTTTTAACCCCCACGCGACATCTGGCGCGAATGCCGCAGGCATCTGGCAGATTGTCCCGAGCACGGGGCGGAATTATGGTTTAAAACAGACCCGAAATTACGACGCGCGTCGTGACGTGGTGGCCTCAACCACTGCCGCACTCAACATGATGCAGCGTCTGAACCGTATGTTCGACGGCGACTGGTTACTCACTGTCGCGGCTTATAACAGCGGTGAAGGTCGTGTATTGAAGGCAATGAAAGCGAATAAAGCACGTGGCAAACCCACGGATTTTTGGTCGCTCTCACTGCCACAGGAAACCAAAATTTACGTGCCGAAAATGCTGGCGTTGAGTGACATTCTCAAAAACAGCAAAAGGTATGGGGTGCGTTTACCGTCAACGGATGAAAGCCGCGCGCTGGCACGCGTGAAGGTCAATAATCCGGTGGAAATGGAACAGCTGGCGGAAATGGCGGGGATTTCAGTGAATAAACTGAAAACCTTTAATGCTGGCGTTAAGGGCTCTACCCTTGGCGTAAGCGGGCCACAGTACGTAATGGTGCCGCAGAAACATGCGCAGCAGTTGCGTACGTCTCTGGCAGCCGGTGAAATCGCCGCGGTTCAGCCGACGCTGGTTGCGGATAATTCGCTGTCGGCGCGGACGTACAAAGTCCGGTCTGGCGATACGCTTTCCGCAATTGCCGCACGGATGAACGTCAGCACCAAAGATTTGCAGCGCTGGAATAATCTGCGCGGCGCGAAGCTGAAACCAGGCCAGACGCTCTCTGTCGGCACGGTTAGCGGCGCGGGTGAACTGGCAAGCAACAATGACAGCATCACCTATAAAGTGCGTAAGGGCGATTCGCTCGCAAGCATCGCTAAGCGTCATGGCGTTAACATCAAGGATGTGTTGCGCTGGAACAGTGATACGGACAATCTGCAACCGGGCGATCAAATCACCCTGTTTGTGAAGAACAGTTCAACGCCTGATTCCTGACGACAAGCCGCGATAAGAGTAGAAAGGCACCGATTCCCCCGGTGCCTTTTTCTTTTTATGACGTTACGCCGCCTTATTTACCTCAACGATGATGGTATCGCTGGTAAAGGAGCCGTCCTCCTGCAGCGCGAAATAGCGTTGCACGTCAGCCGACGCGCTTTGCTGATAAAGCCGTATTGCCTGCGTCAGCACGTCTGGCGTGCGCATACGCGCAATCCAGCTGCCAAACTCCAGCTTCAGCCTGTCGGTACGCACGTCTCGGGTGATAAGCCCCGCCTGATTGAACATCTGCAACCATTCGCCGCTGGCATAGTTATGGACATGCGAGGTGTCACGCAGCGCCTCGATGGTTTGCAGCCAGATATCCAGCACCGGATGGCCCGGCGACAGAATATCCATCATGATCATCATGCCGCCGGGCTTCAGAACACGCTTCACCTCACGCAACGCCAGCCCGACATCGTGCCAGTGGTGCGCCGAATAACGGCTGATGACAATATCAAAACTCTCCGCCTCAAAAGGCAGCGATTCAGCATAGCCCTGACAGGTCGACAGATGGGTAAGCCCACGTTCACGCGCCGCCTCTTCCACGACCGTAAGCATGGAAGAAGATAAGTCGTAAGCCACCACTTCCCGTACCTGTTCCGCCGCCGTAAAGCTGGCATGCCCTGCCCCACACCCCAGATCGAGCAGGCGCGCCTGCGGGAATGCCGCCAGCCGCTCGCGCAGATGAACGAGATCGCGCCCCGTTGCATGCACCTGGCTGGTTAAATAGGCCTTCGCCTGGGAGCCAAACTGCTTGTCGACATTGTCGTGATGAGAGTGTGTTGCCATTGTCATGTCCTTGCGTTGAGTAAAAGAAAGGGCAGGCACAGGGTCTGCCCAACGGCAGACCTGACACACCTTACTTCTGCTCAGGTTTGCCGGGACTGAATTCGACGAGTAGCGGGTTGTGATCGGAGGCGCGGGTAACCAGAACGGAAGCTTCCTGTACGGCAAGACCGCGATAAAACACGAAATCGAGCGGGCGACCAAACGCGCGGCGGCGCTGGTCATCGGTAAAACGCACTTCACGCAGCGACATTTCACGCGCGAAGCGGTAAAGCGCATTCATTCTCGGGCGACTCCAGGCGTTGAAATCGCCGGCCATAATCACCGGGCCGCTGTGATGGCCTATCTGATCGCCGATGGGTCCCAGCTGTTTACTGTAGACATCCACGCCGAGGCTGAAATTGACTGCATGAATGTTTACCACCATCAGCAAACGACCGTCGGGCAGCGGGTAGACCGTCACCAGCGCCGATTTAGAGAGACGCAGGATAGGCTCACGCTCGCGAAGCGGGCAACAATAGACCGGATGCGCAGCAGAGAGCGTCATCACGCCTGACGGATGCTGCGGCAGCACAAAGGCCGGTACCTGATCGGCCGCCAGATAGTTAGACGTCGCGAATCGAACCAGTTCTGGCGTCGTCTGCGCCTCCTGTAACAATACCAGGTGCGCCTCTTTACCGAAATTTTGCAGGACCGAGAGCCATTCAGCGCGCTGCTGCTTGAAGATATTCCAGACCAGCACCCGGAGCGAACCGTCTCCGGGCAAGGGGGCGCCGGCGGGCAATGCCTTTCCTATACTCGCAAACGATCCTGGCGCCAGAATGCGTTCTGCTGGCTGACCGGCGACATAGCGCATGGCATAAGTATTTTTTCGCACGTTTCGCTGCTAACCCCTGTAGATGTGTTCGCAAGATAAGCGACCTTTACCTGTTATAGGGATTTTAGCTCACAGATGCAATGGGCGGGATGAAAGCCATATGAGTGCTGCATGTAAGACGCGACGAGAATTCGCGCCGGCACGCCGCCTCACCGCGCCGTTAATGGCGCGCCGCATGGCGCTGTGGTTAAATAACAAAAATCTCTAAAATCGCCCTGAAATTTTGCCGACGGAGCAATAATGAAAGCCTCTTCTGATGAACTGATTATTTTTGTCGCCGTCGTGGAAAGCCGGAGTTTCAGCCGGGCGGCAGAACAGCTTAACCTCGCGAACTCCGCCGTCAGCCGCGCAGTGAAGAAGCTTGAGATGAAACTTGGGGTGAGTTTGCTGAACCGCACGACGCGCCAGCTGAGCCTGACAGAGGAAGGCGAGCGTTATTTTCGCCGTGTCCAGCAAGTTTTACAGGAGATGGCATCGGCGGAAACCGAACTGATGGAAAGCCGCCAGACGCCGCGCGGGCTGTTGCGGATCGACGCTGCCACGCCTGTGATCCTCCATTTGCTTCTGCCCATGATTAAGCCCTTTCGCGAACGCTACCCTGAAGTCACGCTTTCGCTGGTCTCTTCGGAAACCTTTATCAATCTGATTGAGCGCAAAGTGGATGTGGCCATCCGGGCAGGTACGCTGACCGATTCCAGCCTGCGCGCGCGACCACTCTTTATTAGTTATCGGAAAATTGTTGCGTCGCCCGACTATCTGGCGCGCCACGGGGTGCCAGAAACCATCTGCGATCTTAAAGAACATATCTGCCTTGGCTTCACGGAGCCTGTATCCCTGAATACGTGGCCGGTCGCCTGTGAAGATGGTCAGTTACTGGAGATTACGCCGGGAATGACCTCGAACAGCGGTGAAACGCTTAAACAACTGTGCCTCACCGGCAACGGCATCGCCTGTCTTTCAGACTATATGATTGATAAAGAAATTAAGCGGGGAGACGTGGTGGAATTACTGGCAGAGTATCGTCTGCCAGTGGAAATGCCCTTCAGCGCGGTCTATTACAGCGATCGTGCAGTGAGCACGCGGATCAGAACATTCATCGACTTTCTGAGCGAGCAGTTAAAAAAATAGCCCCCTGGGGCTATCTTCAATCCCCTTCAGGAGCCAGGCCGTCAGGGCTTACCAGGCGCTTGTTGCGCTCCAGCGCGGCGATAGCCTTCATATCATTAGCATCAAGCGTGAGCAGATTACTGTGTAAGTTCTGGCGCTTCGTGGAAGAAGGGATCACCCAACAGCCCAGAGCCATTGCCCGACTGAGAATGGGCTTCGCAGGCGTGGCATTATGCTTTTGCGCGATTCGGATAATCGTTTTTCATCCTTAACCGCGCTGCCATAAGCCAGCGTCATATAAGAAGTAATATGAATACTCTTCACCTGTGCCTATTTAATCACCGTACGGTTTTGCAGATAACGCGGCAGCTCAATCTGGTTAGTCGCTATATTGCCGACGCTTACGGTATTGATAGCCTGCTGCATCAGCTCCAATCAGTAGCGCGTTAGCCCAGTTCAAGCGCGTTTCTCCCCGATGCGATTACGACGTCACCTTCCGGACGGGATGTGCCTAAACCTAATGTGGGGGAACGGTCATAATTTACCTCTCCTCTGCACAGGCGAAGAGTAGGAGAGGAATAGTTGAAGCGAAAAAGAGCAATAAAAGCAGGAGTTTTTGCCAATGCAGTAATAACTAATGCATAGACGAAAAAAAGCCCTGAGTAAATACTCAGGGCTTCTTAATAAGTGGCGGAACGGACGGGACTCGAACCCGCGACCCCCTGCGTGACAGGCAGGTATTCTAACCGACTGAACTACCGCTCCACCGAATTTCTTCACACCACCGGATTATTGTTCCGGCTTACTGCTTAATTTGATGCCTGGCAGTTCCCTACTCTCGCATGGGGAGACCCCACACTACCATCGGCGCTACGGCGTTTCACTTCTGAGTTCGGCATGGGGTCAGGTGGGACCACCGCGCTACAGCCGCCAGGCAAATTCTGTCTGTTCACCGCTTTCGCCATGAACATTTATCCGTCACAAGCTGAATCTCTCTCTCAACACGCCAGACTTCTTTGGCGTTGTAAGGTTAAGCCTCACGGTTCATTAGTACCGGTTAGCTCAACGCATCGCTGCGCTTACACACCCGGCCTATCAACGTCGTCGTCTTCAACGTTCCTTCAGGAGACTTATAGTCTCAGGGAGAACTCATCTCGGGGCAAGTTTCGTGCTTAGATGCTTTCAGCACTTATCTCTTCCGCATTTAGCTACCGGGCAGTGCCATTGGCATGACAACCCGAACACCAGTGATGCGTCCACTCCGGTCCTCTCGTACTGGGAGCAGCCCCCCTCAATTCTCCAGCGCCCACGGCAGATAGGGACCGAACTGTCTCACGACGTTCTAAACCCAGCTCGCGTACCACTTTAAATGGCGAACAGCCATACCCTTGGGACCTACTTCAGCCCCAGGATGTGATGAGCCGACATCGAGGTGCCAAACACCGCCGTCGATATGAACTCTTGGGCGGTATCAGCCTGTTATCCCCGGAGTACCTTTTATCCGTTGAGCGATGGCCCTTCCATACAGAACCACCGGATCACTATGACCTGCTTTCGCACCTGCTCGAGCCGTCACTCTCGCAGTCAAGCCAGCTTATGCCATTGCACTAACCTCCTGATGTCCGACCAGGATTAGCTGACCTTCGTGCTCCTCCGTTACACTTTGGGAGGAGACCGCCCCAGTCAAACTACCCACCAGACACTGTCCCCACGCCGGATCACGGCGCCAGGTTAGAACATCAAACATTAAAGGGTGGTATTTCAAGGTTGGCTCCACGCAGACTGGCGTCCACGCTTCAAAGCCTCCCACCTATCCTACACATCAAGGCTCAATGTTCAGTGTCAAGCTGTAGTAAAGGTTCACGGGGTCTTTCCGTCTTGCCGCGGGTACACTGCATCTTCACAGCGAGTTCAATTTCACTGAGTCTCGGGTGGAGACAGCCTGGCCATCATTACGCCATTCGTGCAGGTCGGAACTTACCCGACAAGGAATTTCGCTACCTTAGGACCGTTATAGTTACGGCCGCCGTTTACCGGGGCTTCGATCAGGAGCTTCTCTTGCGATAACCCCATCAATTAACCTTCCGGCACCGGGCAGGCGTCACACCGTATACGTCCACTTTCGTGTTTGCACAGTGCTGTGTTTTTAATAAACAGTTGCAGCCAGCTGGTATCTTCGACTGACTTCAGCTCCACCCGCAGGGGCTTCACCTACATGTCAGCGTGCCTTCTCCCGAAGTTACGGCACCATTTTGCCTAGTTCCTTCACCCGAGTTCTCTCAAGCGCCTTGGTATTCTCTACCTGACCACCTGTGTCGGTTTGGGGTACGATTTAATGTTACCTGATGCTTAGAGGCTTTTCCTGGAAGCAGGGCATTTGTCACTTCAGCACCGTAGTGCCTCGTCATCACGCCTCAGCCTTAACTTTCCGGATTTGCCTGGAAAGTCAGCCTACACGCTTAAACCGGGACAACCGTCGCCCGGCCAACATAGCCTTCTCCGTCCCCCCTTCGCAGTAACACCAAGTACAGGAATATTAACCTGTTTCCCATCGACTACGCCTTTCGGCCTCGCCTTAGGGGTCGACTCACCCTGCCCCGATTAACGTTGGACAGGAACCCTTGGTCTTCCGGCGAGCGGGCTTTTCACCCGCTTTATCGTTACTTATGTCAGCATTCGCACTTCTGATACCTCCAGCATGCCTCACAGCACACCTTCGACGGCTTACAGAACGCTCCCCTACCCAACAACACATAGTGTCGCTGCCGCAGCTTCGGTGCATGGTTTAGCCCCGTTACATCTTCCGCGCAGGCCGACTCGACCAGTGAGCTATTACGCTTTCTTTAAATGATGGCTGCTTCTAAGCCAACATCCTGGCTGTCTGGGCCTTCCCACATCGTTTCCCACTTAACCATGACTTTGGGACCTTAGCTGGCGGTCTGGGTTGTTTCCCTCTTCACGACGGACGTTAGCACCCGCCGTGTGTCTCCCGTGATAACATTCTCCGGTATTCGCAGTTTGCATCGGGTTGGTAAGCCGGGATGGCCCCCTAGCCGAAACAGTGCTCTACCCCCGGAGATGAATTCACGAGGCGCTACCTAAATAGCTTTCGGGGAGAACCAGCTATCTCCCGGTTTGATTGGCCTTTCACCCCCAGCCACAGGTCATCCGCTAATTTTTCAACATTAGTCGGTTCGGTCCTCCAGTTAGTGTTACCCAACCTTCAACCTGCCCATGGCTAGATCACCGGGTTTCGGGTCTATACCCTGCAACTTAACGCCCAATTAAGACTCGGTTTCCCTTCGGCTCCCCTATACGGTTAACCTTGCTACAGAATATAAGTCGCTGACCCATTATACAAAAGGTACGCAGTCACCCTCTTACGAAGGCTCCCACTGCTTGTACGTACACGGTTTCAGGTTCTGTTTCACTCCCCTCGCCGGGGTTCTTTTCGCCTTTCCCTCACGGTACTGGTTCACTATCGGTCAGTCAGGAGTATTTAGCCTTGGAGGATGGTCCCCCCATCTTCAGACAGGATATCACGTGTCCCGCCCTACTCATCGAGCTCACAGCCTGTATGCTTTCATGTACGGGACTTTCACCCTGTATCGTGCGACTTTCCAGACGCTTCCATTAACACACAAGCTGATTCAGGCTCTGGGCTGTTCCCCGTTCGCTCGCCGCTACTGGGGGAATCTCGGTTGATTTCTTTTCCTCGGGGTACTTAGATGTTTCAGTTCCCCCGGTTCGCCTCGTTTGACTATGTATTCATCAAACGATGATGCACCAGAGTGCACCGGGTTTCCCCAT
Source organism: Cronobacter turicensis (assembly GCF_041222865.1). Taxonomy (NCBI): domain Bacteria; kingdom Pseudomonadati; phylum Pseudomonadota; class Gammaproteobacteria; order Enterobacterales; family Enterobacteriaceae; genus Cronobacter; species Cronobacter turicensis. The sequence continues at coordinate 3,468,535 of NZ_CP165997.1, forward strand.
TCGGACATCGTCGGTTATAACGGTTCATATCACCTTACCGACGCTTTTCGCAGATTAGCACGTCCTTCATCGCCTCTGACTGCCAGGGCATCCACCGTGTACGCTTGTTCGCTTAACCTCACAACCCGAAGAAGTCTTCGTGCTGCGAGTTTGAGAGACTCTGACACACCGCGCATTCCTTATTACGGAGAAATGCAACAGCGTGTCTGTTTCAATTTTCAGCTTGTTCCGGATTGTTAAAGAGCAAATACTTCGCAGTATACTCAGGGAGTACACTCTGAAGTGATGGTGGAGCTATGCGGGATCGAACCGCAGACCTCCTGCGTGCAAAGCAGGCGCTCTCCCAGCTGAGCTATAGCCCCATCGTAGTTAAACCTCTTCAACTCCTGCGGAGTTGGTAGGCCTGAGTGGACTTGAACCACCGACCTCACCCTTATCAGGGGTGCGCTCTAACCACCTGAGCTACAAGCCTGTAGAGGTTTTGCTTCTTTACTTTCTATCAGACAATCTGTGTGAGCACTACGAGGTTGTATCTTTCAGGTAAGGAGGTGATCCAACCGCAGGTTCCCCTACGGTTACCTTGTTACGACTTCACCCCAGTCATGAATCACAAAGTGGTAAGCGCCCTCCCGAAGGTTAAGCTACCTACTTCTTTTGCAACCCACTCCCATGGTGTGACGGGCGGTGTGTACAAGGCCCGGGAACGTATTCACCGTGGCATTCTGATCCACGATTACTAGCGATTCCGACTTCATGGAGTCGAGTTGCAGACTCCAATCCGGACTACGACGCACTTTATGAGGTCCGCTTGCTCTCGCGAGTTCGCTTCTCTTTGTATGCGCCATTGTAGCACGTGTGTAGCCCTGGTCGTAAGGGCCATGATGACTTGACGTCATCCCCACCTTCCTCCGGTTTATCACCGGCAGTCTCCTTTGAGTTCCCACCATTATGTGCTGGCAACAAAGGATAAGGGTTGCGCTCGTTGCGGGACTTAACCCAACATTTCACAACACGAGCTGACGACAGCCATGCAGCACCTGTCTCAGAGTTCCCGAAGGCACTCCCGCATCTCTGCAGGATTCTCTGGATGTCAAGACCAGGTAAGGTTCTTCGCGTTGCATCGAATTAAACCACATGCTCCACCGCTTGTGCGGGCCCCCGTCAATTCATTTGAGTTTTAACCTTGCGGCCGTACTCCCCAGGCGGTCGACTTAACGCGTTAGCTCCGGAAGCCACGCCTCAAGGGCACAACCTCCAAGTCGACATCGTTTACGGCGTGGACTACCAGGGTATCTAATCCTGTTTGCTCCCCACGCTTTCGCACCTGAGCGTCAGTCTTCGTCCAGGGGGCCGCCTTCGCCACCGGTATTCCTCCAGATCTCTACGCATTTCACCGCTACACCTGGAATTCTACCCCCCTCTACGAGACTCAAGCTTGCCAGTTTCAAATGCAGTTCCCAGGTTGAGCCCGGGGATTTCACATCTGACTTAACAAACCGCCTGCGTGCGCTTTACGCCCAGTAATTCCGATTAACGCTTGCACCCTCCGTATTACCGCGGCTGCTGGCACGGAGTTAGCCGGTGCTTCTTCTGCGAGTAACGTCAATGACTGCGGTTATTAACCACAACCCCTTCCTCCTCGCTGAAAGTACTTTACAACCCGAAGGCCTTCTTCATACACGCGGCATGGCTGCATCAGGCTTGCGCCCATTGTGCAATATTCCCCACTGCTGCCTCCCGTAGGAGTCTGGACCGTGTCTCAGTTCCAGTGTGGCTGGTCATCCTCTCAGACCAGCTAGGGATCGTCGCCTAGGTGAGCCTTTACCCCACCTACTAGCTAATCCCATCTGGGCACATCTGATGGCATGAGGCCCGAAGGTCCCCCACTTTGGTCCGAAGACGTTATGCGGTATTAGCTACCGTTTCCAGTAGTTATCCCCCTCCATCAGGCAGTTTCCCAGACATTACTCACCCGTCCGCCACTCGTCAGCAGAGCAGCAAGCTGCTCTCTGTTACCGTTCGACTTGCATGTGTTAGGCCTGCCGCCAGCGTTCAATCTGAGCCATGATCAAACTCTTCAATTAAAAGTCTGATGCTCAAAGAATTAAACTGTTAGTTCGTAATGAATTAACTGTTGTTCACTTGAGACTTGATATTCATTTATCGTCCGAAGACGTTAAGATATCAGTGCCCCGAGTGCCCACACAGATTGTCTGATAAATTGTTAAAGAGCGGTGCGACAAGGCTTTCAGCCTGCTGTCGCGAGGTGGCGTATATTACGCTTTCCTCTTTCAGAGTCAACCCTTAATTTCAGGATTTTTCTCTTTCCGACTCACCGTCGCTGTGAGATGTTTGTCATCAGCGCCGTGTCGATGGAGGCGCATTATAGGGAGCTCAGAAGTAATGGCAAGCGGAAAACTTAAAAAAAATCACAACCGCTCACCTTTTCATCATTGCGCGCGTTTTTAGCGCTTTTTGATAGCTTCCGGCAGCGCCGCGAGGCTATTTAACACCCAATCGGCCGCCGCTTCTGCTTCTGGCGTCACAGGTTTGCCGGTACGCACCAGCACTTTTGTGCCGACGCCTGCCGCTGCACCCGCCTGCATATCTTCTAATTTATCGCCCACCATATAAGAGGCGTCCATATCGATGTGCAGAAAATCACGCGCAGAAAGTAGCATGCCCGGTTGCGGTTTACGGCAGTCACAATTCTGACGAAACTCTTCCACTGCGGCTTCAGGGTGATGTGGGCAATAATAGATGCCATCAAAATCGACGTCCCGATCGGCCAGCGACCAGTCCATCCATTCTGTGAGTTGTTCAAACTGCGCTTCGGTAAACTTCCCGCGCGCGATGCCGGACTGATTCGTCACCAGCACCAGCGCAAAGCCCATCGCTTTGAGTTCGCGCATCGCATCGATAACGCCGTCGATAAACTCGAAGCGGTCAATCTCAGAGACATAACCGTGATCGATATTAATGGTGCCGTCGCGGTCGAGAAAAATTGCCGGTACAGATTTAGCCACCTGAAAAACTCCTGCCTTAAATAATGCTGTCTAGTATCGCATGATTCCTGGACGGAGAAAGCGCTCATTGCAGACAGTCAGATTGATTTAGACGTCTGGATGCCTTACCATCCATTCTGTTTACGGTCACCGCCCGTATAAGGCAGAACAAAATGCCACGGCTAACTCCTATAAGATAATAAATAACCTGATGATCAAACTGTCGAATATCACCAAAGTGTTCCAGCAGGGAAACCGCACCATTCAGGCTCTGAATAATGTCAGCCTGCATGTCCCGGCAGGACAGATTTATGGCGTGATTGGTGCCTCCGGCGCCGGTAAGAGTACGCTCATCCGCTGCGTCAATTTGCTTGAGCGCCCCACTCAAGGCAGCGTCCTGGTCGGCGGCCAGGAGCTGACCGCGCTTTCTGAATCAGAACTGACGAAAGCCCGTCGCCAGATTGGCATGATTTTCCAGCATTTTAATCTGCTGGCATCGCGTACCGTTTTTGGCAACATCGCGCTCCCGCTGGAGCTGGACGACACGCCGCGCGACGAAATCAAACGTCGAGTGACCGAGCTGCTGGATCTGGTTGGCCTGAGCGAAAAGCAGGACGCTTATCCGGCGAATCTCTCCGGCGGTCAGAAACAGCGCGTGGCGATTGCTCGTGCGCTGGCGAGCAACCCGAAAGTGCTGCTGTGCGATGAAGCCACCAGCGCGCTCGACCCTGCCACCACCCGATCCATTCTGGAGCTGTTGAAAGACATCAACCGTCGCCTGGGTCTTACTATTCTGCTCATTACGCATGAAATGGATGTCGTGAAGCGTATCTGCGACTGCGTTGCGGTGATCAGCAACGGCGAGCTTATTGAGCAGGACAGCGTCAGTGAAGTGTTCTCGCACCCGAAAACGCCGCTGGCTCAGCAGTTTATCCAGTCCACACTGCATCTGGATATCCCGGAAGATTACGCCCAGCGTCTTAACGCGCAATCCGGCGATAACCGCGTCCCGCTGCTGCGCCTTGAATTCACAGGCCAGTCGGTTGACGCGCCGCTCCTTTCCGAGACCGCACGCCGCTATAACGTGAACAACAATATTATCAGCGCGCAGATGGATTACGCCGGCGGCGTGAAGTTCGGCATCATGCTGACGGAAATGCACGGCACACAGGAAGAAACGCAAGCGGCCATCGCTTACCTGCAACAACATCATGTAAAAGTAGAGGTTCTGGGTTATGTCTGAAGCAATGATGTGGTTACTGGTGCGCGGCATCTGGGAAACGCTGGCAATGACCTTTGTTTCCGGCTTTTTCGGTTTTGTGATTGGCCTGCCAGTTGGCGTGTTGCTGTACGTAACGCGTCCGGGCCAGATTATCGAGAACGCGAAGCTCTATCGTATTCTCTCTGCGCTGGTGAATATCTTCCGCTCCATTCCTTTTATTATCTTACTGGTATGGATGATCCCGTTTACCCGCACTATCGTCGGCACCTCCATTGGTCTGCAGGCGGCCATCGTACCGCTGACCGTCGGCGCCGCGCCGTTTATCGCCCGTATGGTGGAAAACGCCCTGCTGGAGATCCCGTCGGGTCTTATTGAAGCGTCGCGCGCAATGGGCGCCACGCCGATGCAGATCGTTCGTAAAGTGTTGCTGCCTGAAGCGCTGCCGGGTCTCGTGAACGCCGCGACGATTACGCTTATCACTCTTGTCGGCTATTCCGCCATGGGCGGCGCGGTCGGCGCAGGCGGCCTGGGCCAGATCGGTTATCAGTACGGCTACATCGGCTATAACGCCACCGTGATGAATACCGTATTAGTCTTACTGGTCGTACTGGTGTATTTAATTCAATTCTCAGGCGATCGTATCGTCCGGGCGGTCACTCACAAGTAACGTTACACACAACATCAATATACTTTTCAGTTAAGGAATGGTTATGTCTTTCAAGTTTAAAACCTTTGCGGCAGTAGGCGCCCTTCTCGGCACGCTGGCCCTGGCAGGTTGCGGTCAGGAAGAAAAAGATCCGAACCATATTAAAGTGGGCGTGATTGTGGGTGCGGAACAGCAGGTTGCTGAAGTCGCCAAAAAAGTCGCCAAAGAGAAATATGGTCTGGATGTCGAGCTGGTCACCTTTAACGACTATGTGCTGCCGAACGAAGCGCTGAGCAAAGGCGATATCGACGCTAACGCCTTCCAGCACAAACCGTATCTGGATCAGCAGATCAAAGACCGCGGCTACAAGCTGGTTTCCGTCGGCAACACTTTCGTGTACCCGATCGCCGGTTACTCCCGCAAAATTAAATCGCTGGATGACCTGCAACCGGGCGCGCAGGTCGCCGTACCGAACGATCCGACCAACCTTGGCCGTTCCCTGCTGCTGCTGCAGAAAGTGGGTCTTATCAAGCTGAAAGACGATATCGGCCTGCTGCCGACCGTACTGGATATCACCGAAAACCCGAAAAACCTGAAGATTGTCGAACTCGAAGCACCGCAGCTGCCGCGCTCGCTGGATGACGACCAGATTGCCCTTGCGGTGATTAACACCACCTACGCCAGCCAGATCAACCTGACCCCGGCGAAAGATGGCATCTTCGTGGAAGACAAAGATTCTCCGTACGTGAACATGATTGTGACCCGCGAAGATAACAAAGACGCGGAAAACGTGAAGAAATTCGTTCAGGCTTACCAGTCTGACGAAGTGAATGAAGCCGCAAATAAAGTCTTTAACGGCGGCGCCGTCAAAGGCTGGTAAGCCGTTTTGATTGCTGACGGTTATAATTTCAGGACGGGCTTAAGCCCGTCTTGTTATTTCTGCAAGCTCCTGATTCAATAAGCCACGTTTTTATCACCGACGAGGAATTATTATGCGTGCTTTACCGATCTGTCTTTTAGCATTCATCCTGAGCGGCTGTTCCGTGCTAAACAGATCCCCTGTAGAACCTGTTCAAAGCACCGCGTCGCCGCAAAAATCCGAGCCTGTTCGCCAGAAAACGGTTCGCCCTGCTCCGGTAAAAATCTATACCAACGCTGCAGATCTGGTCGGCAAACCCTTCCGCGATTTAGGCGAAGTGAGTGGTGAATCCTGCCAGGCCACTAACCAGGACTCTCCGCCGAATATCCCGACGGCCCGTAAGCGTCTGCAGATCAACGCCTCTAAAATGAAAGCGAACGCCGTTCTGCTGCACAGCTGTGAAGTCACCAGCGGCACGCCGGGCTGCTACCGCCAGGCCGTTTGCGTAGGCTCTGCCCTTAGCGTTCCGACCAAATGACCACCTTTGCCTTTGAGCAAATTGGTGTCATTCGCTCGCCTTATAAAGAAAAATTCGCCGTGCCGCGCCAGCCAGGACTGGTCAACAGCGCGCGCGGCGAGCTGCATTTAATCGCGCCTTATAACCAGCCTGACGCCATGCGCGGGCTGGAGGCGTTTAGCCATATCTGGGTCGTGTTTGTTTTCCATCAAACGATGGAAGGCGGCTGGCGCCCTACCGTGCGTCCTCCGCGTCTTGGCGGCAATGCCAGAATGGGCGTTTTCGCCACGCGCTCTACCTTTCGCCCGAACCCCGTCGGCATGTCGCTGGTGGAACTTCAGAGCATCCGCTGCGAAAAAGACCGCGTGATCCTGACGCTCGGCGGACTGGATCTGGTGGACGGCACGCCGGTGATAGATATCAAACCCTATCTCCCGTTCGCCGAAGCGTTGCCTGACGCGCGCGCGGGCTATGCCCGGGAGGCGCCGGATGCCGCAGTGCCGGTCGCCTTTACCGAGGACATCGCGCACGCCCTGCCGCACCTTGAGAAGCGCTACCCAAATCTTGGCCAGTTCATCGTTGAAGTGCTCGCCCAGGATCCGCGTCCGGCTTACCGTAAAGATGAGGAAACCGGCAAAAGCTACGCCGTCTGGTTGCTCGATTTCAATGTCCGCTGGCGTGTGACGCCGCAGGGCTTTGAAGTCTACGCGCTGGAGCCGCGTTAATTTCCGTAGCCTCTCTTTTGGCGGCCCATTCTCACTGGTACACTAAACCACTTTTTTGTGTCAGGCTTTACAGTGCCTGAATTCACACGTTCAAACGGAACCGTAACAACATGCGTACTAGCCAATATCTGCTCTCCACTCTGAAGGAGACACCTGCCGACGCGGAGGTTATCAGCCACCAGCTGATGCTGCGCGCCGGGATGATCCGCAAGCTGGCCTCCGGGTTATACACCTGGCTGCCGACCGGCCTGCGCGTCCTGAAAAAAGTCGAAAATATCGTGCGTGAAGAGATGAACAACGCCGGTGCTATCGAGGTGTCGATGCCAGTGGTTCAGCCTGCTGAACTGTGGCAGGAGAGCGGCCGCTGGGAGCAGTACGGTCCGGAGCTGCTGCGCTTTGTCGATCGCGGCGATCGCGCGTTTGTGCTTGGCCCGACGCACGAAGAAGTCATCACCGATCTGATCCGCAACGAGCTGAGCTCTTACAAACAACTGCCGCTCAACTTCTATCAGATCCAGACCAAATTCCGTGACGAAGTGCGCCCGCGTTTCGGCGTGATGCGCTCGCGCGAGTTCCTGATGAAAGACGCCTACTCTTTCCATACCACGCAGGAATCGCTGCAGCAGACCTACGACGCGATGTATGACGCCTACAGCAAAATCTTTACCCGCATGGGGCTCGATTTCCGCCCGGTGCAGGCGGATACCGGCTCGATTGGCGGCAGCGCGTCTCACGAATTCCAGGTGCTGGCGCAGAGCGGCGAAGACGATATCGTGTTCTCCGACACCTCGGATTTCGCCGCCAACATTGAACTCGCCGAAGCGGTTGCCCCGCTGACCCCGCGCGCGGCGGCAACGCAGGAAATGACGCTGGTCGATACGCCGAACGCGAAAACCATCGCCGAGCTGGTTGAGCAGTTCAGCCTGCCGGTTGAGAAAACCGTGAAAACCCTTCTGGTGAAAGCCGCTGAAGGCAGCGATTTCCCGCTGGTGGCGCTGCTGGTACGCGGCGACCACGAACTGAACGAAGTGAAAGCCGAAAAACTGGCGCAGGTCGCCAGCCCGCTGACGTTCGCCACAGAGGCCGAAATCCGCGCCGCGGTTAACGCAGGTCCGGGTTCGCTTGGCCCGGTGAATATGCCAGTGCCGGTCGTGATTGACCGCAGCGTGGCCGCGATGAGCGATTTCGCCGCAGGCGCGAACATCGACGGCAAACACTACTTCGGCATCAACTGGGATCGCGACGTGGCGACGCCGCAGGTTGCCGATATCCGCAACGTTGTAGCCGGCGATCCGAGCCCGGATGGTCAGGGCACGCTGCTTATCAAACGCGGTATTGAAGTAGGCCATATTTTCCAGCTTGGCACCAAATACTCCGACGCGCTGAAAGCCTCCGTACAGGGCGAAGATGGCCGTAACCAGGTGCTGACCATGGGCTGCTACGGCATCGGCGTAACGCGCGTGGTGGCGGCGGCGATTGAGCAGAACCATGACGATCGCGGTATCGTCTGGCCGGACGCGATTGCGCCGTTCCAGGTCGCGATTCTGCCAATGAACATGCACAAATCTTTCCGCGTGCAGGAGCTGGCGGAGAAACTCTACGCTGAGCTGCGCGCCAAAGGCATCGATGTGCTGATGGATGATCGTAAAGAACGTCCGGGCGTGATGTTCGCCGACATGGAGCTTATCGGCATTCCACACACGGTGGTGATTGGCGATCGCAACCTCGACAACGACGAGATTGAATACAAATACCGTCGCGACGGCGAGAAGAAGATGATCAAAACCGGCGACATCCTTGATTACCTGGTGGCGAATGTGAAGCGCTAAGCGCTTTCCACGTTGCATTAAAAAGGCCCTCCATGGAGGGCCTTTTTCTTATCGGCTTACCTGTCACCGGTACGGGTGGTCGCAATCTTTGCCGGGCTTAAACGCCACTTTGCGGTCGGCCACCAGACGCTTTTGCACCGCGCCATTAGCCGGGTCAACCGTCATCGTGAAGTGCGCTTCCACCACCAGCAGTACCGGTTTCTGGCTCGCGCCGCGGGCGCTCTGGTAATCATGCGCCAGCACCGCATGATTCGCCACGCCCGTCTCGCGCCCGGTGGCGCAGTCGGTAAAGGTGGCTGCATTCGCGCCGTGCTGATACATCCCCGTCATTGTCATCGGGGTTTGCGGCAGCGGGTCGCTGACCGGATCCAGTCGATAATTCAGCGACGATTTAATTGGGTTGCCTTCCCGGTCGAGCATCTCCAGCGCCTCGCCGCGCGCGCGGAAATAGTTTTTCTCACCCTGGCTGTCGGTGAGCACCAGCTTATCGGCGGTGCGCGCCCAGGTGCCGTAAGAGGCGAACACCGCCTGACCTTTCGCACCCAGATAGTGTTGATTCATCACCCAGGTGCCGTCTTTCTCTAAAAACAGCGCGGTCTCGATGCCTTCGCAATCGGCGCAGGGCAGCACGCCTTTCCAGCTCTGCTGCATCGGCTTCAGCTCTGCGGCGCTGGTCGGCGCTAAGGTCTGCATTTCTGCCCGGTTGTTACAGCCAAACAGCGCAAACAGGCTTAAGGCCGCCGCTGCGCAAAAAATGAGTTTTTTCACCGTATTTCCTTATCGTTCGTGGCGCTTTTAATCCGGCATACCGCGCACTTTACCCCGCATGGCTTTGGTGGCGGACTTATGGGTTTTCGCCTCCAGGCGGCGCACTTTCGAAGCGCGCGTCGGGCGAGTCTCCTTTCGACGCTTTTGCGTAGCAGTAAGTTCCCGGACCAGCATAACAAGACGCGCCAGCGCCGCCTCGCGGTTCATCTCCTGGCTGCGATACTCCTGCGCCTTGATAATCACCACGCCCTCGGCGGTGATCAGATGATGACTCGCCGCCAGCAGGCGCGCTTTCCATTCATCCGGCAGGCTGGAGGCGTTGATATCAAACCGCAGGTGAATGGCCGTCGAGCTTTTATTCACATGCTGCCCGCCCGCGCCCTGCGCCCGGATGGCGCTGAACGTCACCTCTTCATCGGGCACCGCCACGCTTCGCGAAAACGTGATCATGCCTGACCTTGCCAGACGGCGGGATGAAGCTCCAGGCTTTCCTCGCCGCCGGAAAGCCAGATGATGCCTTCCTGCAACGTGGCCTGTAACGTCATGGTTCTCTGTGCCAGCGCGCTCAGTTGGGCGAGCTGTTCATCATTGATATTCCAGATAGTCAGGTTTTTATACTGCCGCAGCTTATCCTGATTCTGCTGCCACCAGACCTGCGCTGCGCGGTCATTATAGGTAAACAGCGCCACCTGCTGCGACTGGCTCGCCGCCTTCTTGAGGCGCCGCTCTTCCGGCAGCCCGAGCTCAATCCAGAGATCGATGCCGAGATGATCGTTACGCAGCCAGATCTCCGGCTCGTCATCGGCGCACAGCCCGCGGGTGAACTGCAACCGCTCGTCGGCGTACATCATCCAGGCCAGCAGACGCAGCATCATCCGCTCCTGCGTTTCCGAAGGATGACGCGCCAGCGTCAGGTTGATGTCGAGGAATTGCTGCCGGTCGAGATCGGCCACATTGACCGCCGCTTTATAAATGGTTGCTTTTAACGCCATAGGGCCCCCTGAAAAGTTGGGGGGTATTGTAGCCCAATACGCGTCGGCTGGCTGCCGATTCAAGCGGAGCGCGGTAACGCCGCCACAGCCTGCGCTATGGCTCTGATGACTATGGTATAGTCACCTTGCTAAACAGAGTTTAACTACGTAGGCTTAGACTTGCATCCCGCGGTGAAGTCTGTCGTCAGGCTCTGACAGGAGGGTATGTGGATAAATATTGTGAATTAATACGACAGCGCTATTCGCAGATAGCCAGCGGCGATCTGGGGTACATTCCCGACGCGCTGGGCTGCGTATTAAGGGCTCTGAATGAGGTGGCCTCTGATGAAGCCCTCTCAGAGTCGGTCAGGGAACAGGCGGCGTATGCTGCCGCGAACTTACTGGTGAGCGATTATGTCAATGAATGATGCCTATCAACCCATCAATTGCGATGACTATGACAACCTCGAGCTCGCCTGCCAGCATCACTTATTACTGACGCTGGAACTTAAAAGCGGCGAGGTCATTAAGGCCAAAGCGCAGGATCTGGTTACGCGCAAAAACGTCGAATATTTAATTGCTGATGAAGCCGGAGCCGAGCGCGAAGTGCGTCTCGACAAAATTGCGAGCTTCAGCCATCCACAAATCGGTACGGTGGTCGTTAGCGAATCCTGACGCGCGTTCCACCCTGACGGGCAGCCCTGGCGGCTGCCCGTTTTTTCTCAGGGCTTCTGCCCGGCATAGTAAGCCGCCAGATTGGCGATATCTTCATCCGACAGCCCACTCACATACGCCTTCATGATTTCCGCCTGTCCGCCGCTGCGCTCGCCTTTTTTATATGCCTGAAGCGCGTGTTCAAGATACGCCTCATTTTGCCCCGCGAGATTAGGATACAGGGGCGCGCTGGCTTTCCCGGACGCGCCGTGGCAGGCGACGCACATGACCGCTTTCCCCTCACCCGCCGCCGCATCGCCTTTGGCCTGGGCCGCCAGGCTTAGCGCCATCAGGCTCGCCAGCAACATGCCATGTTTAATCATCGTTATGCTCCTTATGCCAGGCCAGCATCCAGCCCGGTTCGTTCTGCGTCTGGCCCTCACGGGTAATAAACAGGCCGGGCGCGCAAATGGGTCGCTCATCATAAAACAGGACAGGCGTAAGTTCGCGTCGCCAGGGCGGCACCTGAAGTTCCTGCCAGAGTTTTTTCAGCGTGCGCCCGCGATCGCGCCCGACGATATACAACATCCCCGGCGCGCTGAAGCGCACTGAGACTGACTCGCCGGGACGCGGCGGACGCACGGCGTCGCCTGCCTCGCCGAAACTCAGGCGGCCCAGCGCCTCCGGCAGGGGCAACGCCACATGCGGATCGGGCCAGGCAAGCACCGTCTGGCGCTGCCCCTGCCGCGCTCTGATCCACCACAGCCGCCCCTGATAACGCCGTGCCTCATAGTCGCCGGATTTAAGGCGCGGCGCGGCATCCTCACGGCTCTGCGCCACTTCATCCCAGAGACGTTGCAGCGTGGCGCGGGCGGGCATCGGCGCATTCAGCGCGGCCAGCCAGCGGCGCAGCAGCGCGGCGCGTTTTATCTCGCTCATGGTTTCGAGCGGCGCGATAGCCAGCGTTTTGCCGTCCATCAGCGCGGCAAGCTCCGGCGCCAGCAGTTCATCCAGCAGCTGCTCCTGCTCGCCGCAGAGTTGCGCGCTGCGCGCCGCCGCCTGGGTGAAGTGCGGCCAGCGCGCTTGCAGCGCAGGCAGAATGCGCAGGCGTAAAAAGTTGCGATCGAAGCGATCGTCCTGGTTGCTTTCATCATCGATCCACAGAAGCTGGTGACGATCGGCCCACGCCTCCAGCTGCGCGCGCGACGTATTCAGCAGCGGGCGCAGGATAGCGCTTCCCGCAAACGGCAGTTCGGCAGGCATTGCCGCCAGCCCCGCCGGACCGCTGCCGCGCTTGAGCGCCAGCAGCAGGGTTTCACACTGGTCATCAAGATGCTGCGCCGTGACCAGCGCTTCGCCCGGCAAAAGCGCCGCTTCAAACGCCTGGTAGCGCGCTTTGCGCGCCTGCGCCTCAAGGCCGAGCCCATCCTGCGCCAGTTCCACATATGCCAGCTCAAACGGCACCTGCCAGCGGTGGCAGATCGCCTGACAGTGCGCCGCCCAACGGTCGGCGTTCGGGCTGATGCCATGATGAACGTGGATGGCGCGCAGGCGCAGTTCAGGATGCGTCTCGCGCAACCGCACCAGTTGGTGGAGCAATACCGTCGAATCGAGCCCGCCGCTGTAAGCCACCAGCAGCTGGCGTCGGCCCCGCAGGGCAGAGAGCAGAGAAGTGTCCATTACGTCGAAAGAAAGAAGGGCCATTGCCAGGCAACTTACCGGGCAATGGCGCCGGGAGCAAGCGTTACTGCTGGTAGAGTTCCAGCGGAAGGCCGTCCGGATCGTTAAAGAATGTGAAGCGCTTGCCGGTGAGCGGATCCACACGTACCGCCTCGCACGTCACGCCGCGGCTTTCCAGAAACGCCACCGCCCTCTCGACATCATCCACGCTGAACGCGAGATGGCGCAAACCGCAGGCTTCCGGACGGCTTGGCCGCGCGGGCGGAAACGGAAACGAGAAAAGCTCGATCACATACTGCCCGTTCAGCGCCAGATCGCCCTTCCAGGAATCGCGCGCCTCACGGTAAACCTCCGACTGCAGAGTAAACCCCAGAGTGTCGCAGTAGAACGCTTTGCTGCGGTGGTAATCCGTCGCGATAATGGCGATATGGTGAATCTGTTTTAAACCCAGCATAATCCCTCCTTATGATTGTCTGGCACGTTACTGAGCCTGATGCGGCAAAACAAGGGGTTACTCGCTTTTTAGGACACGTACCCTATAGACGCCGTCTTCGCCGCACTTCGCCCCGTGGATATCCGTTTCAAAGCCGGGATAGTGTCTGCCGATGGAGCAGAGCATGAGCAGGAAATCGAGTACTGCGCGCGAATCTTCCGTGATCATCTCGCCAGGCATCACCAGCGGCACGCCGGGCGGATATGGCAGGATCATATTGGCGGACACCCGCCCGATCAGCTTCTCAATCTCCACCGTTTCCACATTGCCCTTCACCTGCTGCTGATACATTTCATGCGGCGTCATTTTCATTTCTGGCAAGACGTCAAACGCGCGCAGCATCAGATCCGGCAGATCGTGCTGCTGGATAAGCTTGTGGATCCCCTGTGCTAACTCCTGCACGCGCATGTTGCGGTAGAAGTCCGGATCTTCCGCCCAGAGATCGGGCAGCATGTTTTTCACCCGCAGATTAAGGTCATAAGCGCGCTTAAACTCCGTCAGCCCGCGCAGCAGGCCCATCGCGCGGGTTTTATCGATGCCGATACTGAACAGGAACAACAAGTTGTACGGCCCGGTTTTCTCCACCACCACGCCGCGTTCGTCGAGGTATTTCGCCACGAGAGCCGCAGGGATCCCCTCTTTCTCCATATTGCCCTGCGCGTCCATGCCCGGCGTCAGAATAGTGACCTTTACCGGATCGAGATACATATGATCGTGGTCAGCATGGGTAAAGCCGTGCCAGTCATCGCCGGGCGTGATGGGCCAGCAGTCCGCTTCGTCAATCTCCTCCGGCTGCCAGATATCGAAGAACCAGCTGTCGGTTTCTTCACGAAGACGCTGCACCTCTTTACGAAAATGCAGCGCCCGCTCCACCGAGCGGTTGATCAAGCGGCGGCCCGGATTGCCGCGCAGCATCGCCGCGGCGGTTTCAATGGACGCCACCAGCGGATAGCTCGGCGAGGTAGTGGTGTGCATCATGTACGCTTCGTTGAACGTCTCTTCGTCATAGTCGCCTTTAATGTGGATCAGCGACGCCTGCGACAGCGCCGCCAGCATTTTGTGGGTCGACTGGGTTTCAAAGAATACTTTACCGGGCACGCGCTCGCCGCTCATGCCGCTCTTGCCTTTGTAGATCGGGTGAAAATGGGTATAGGGCACCCAGGCGGAATCAAAATGGATCGAGGGTACGTCCAGCGTCTGTTTGATCCAGTTGGTGTTATACAGCAACCCGTCATAGGTGGAGTTGGTGATGACCGCATGAACCGGCCAGCTGGCGTCCGGGGTTTGCGCCACTTTTTGGGCAATCGACTCGCGGGTAAATTCCCGCTTCGGAATGCCGCCAAGAATGCCGAGCGCGTTGCGAGTGGGCTTGAGCCACAGCGGCACAATATTGCTCATCATCAGCAGATGCGTGAGCGACTTATGGCAGTTGCGATCGATGAGTACCGTGCTGCCGGCGTGCGCGGCGTACATCCCGATTATCTTATTAGAGGTGGACGTGCCGTTGGTCACCATATAACTCTGTTCGGCCCCGAAGGTGCGGGCGATATACTCTTCCGCCTCCAGATGCGGTCCGGTGTGATCGAGCAGCGATCCCAGCTCGGTGACGGAGATCGAGACATCCGCCTTTAGCGTGTTGCCACCGAAAAAATCATAAAACAGGCAGCCGACCGGGCTTTTCTGATACGCCGTGCCGCCCATATGGCCCGGCGTGCAAAACGTGTATTTGCCCTCTTTCACATACGTGAACAGCGCTTTAGTAAACGGCGGCGTGATGTTGTCGAGATACTCCTGGGTGTACTGGCGAATGCGCGTCGCGATGTCGTCGGCAATGCCCAGCGAATATTCGAAAAACCAGAGCGCCATGCGCATCTCATTCGCGCTGACATCAAGCGTAGAGTGCGTATTGATAAACGCATAGAGCGGCAAATACTCGTTGAGCTGATTGATTTCACAGCACAAATCGAGACTGTACTCATCCCAGTCGAAAATGACGCCGCAGATGCGCGGGTTGTGCTCGATAAACTTCAGCAGATCGTTACTGTTTTTCGGCCAGATTAGCTGAAAGCCCTGCTGCTGGAGCGCCGCCTGCAACTCTTTCATCGGCTCGTCTTTATAGAAAACGCCGTGCGGCCCCATGATGGCGATGATGTTCACTGCTTACCCCCTGGCAAAAAAAACCGTCTGGTAAGCATAGTTGAGCGAAGCGGAACAACAGGCGAGAAGGCAAAAAACCTGGCATACGCTTTTCGCCTTCTCGTGAGTCGTCAAAAATTGAAAGCCAGCCCGCAGGCTGGCTTTTCCCTTACAGCGCGTCCCAGGCATCCTGCCAGTTCAGGCCTGCGCCAGGCTCATAGTAAGCCGGCGCCACGCTGCACCAGCCGCCCGCCGGGAACGGTTTGCACTGGTAGAGCGCGCCATGGTTAAGCACGATGTCGCCCGGCTTCCAGCTCTGGCTGGCACTCCACGACGGATAGCTCACCGGACCGGCGTCCGGCGTTTTGGCTTTCGCTTTCACGTTGAGGACATAGCTAGTGGTATCGCTCAGCTTGCCATCGTCCACTTTCAGGCTGATGGTGTACTGCGCGTCGCTGGAGCTCTCCGGCGCAGTGAAGGTTACTACGTTCTTGTCTTTGCCGCTCAGCGTCTGCCCGGTCTGCGCCATCCAGGTGTAGGTCAGCGCATCGCCGTTTTCATCGCTGGAGCCGGTGGCGCTCAACGAAACTTTACTGCCCGATTCCACCGCGCCCACAGGGCCGCTGATACGCGCGATCGGCGCTACGTTGCCGCCAGAAGGCGTCGGAGACGGTTGCGGTTGAGGTTGTGGTTCAGGCTGCGGCGCGGGCGTCGTGCCGCCCGAGGCGTCGTTGACGATGTTCACGTTAAAGTGGTTCTGCACGCATTTAGCGTAATCCCCCTCTTTGAACGCGCTGAACGGCGTCTGATAACCCACCAGCTGGCAGGCATAAGCCTGGCCGTCCGGCGTGGTGGTGCTCCAGCTCCAGTCCATCTCCCAGTAAATAGGCAACGCACCCGAGCCGCCCGCATCGAACTGCTTCATTTTCTTACAGCCGAGCACTTCATCCGCCGGGACCGGCACCTTCAGGTATTTGGCAAACTCTTTGTAATACGCGATACGGTTAAGCGACTGGGCGTTTTCCGCCTCGCCGCCGCACTCCACGCCGCCGTTGATAATCTGAATGGTGACGCCAAAACCGGGCACCAGCCCGCTCTCTTTATCGTGTTCATTCGGTATCCAGGTGCCGTCGATCACATGCAGCATGCCGGGTTTAGGGGGTTGCGGATAGACGAAGAAAAAGATTGCGCTGGCGAGATTCAGCCAGGTATCGGCGACCATTTCCGGTTTATCAAGCAGCGGACGGACGTCGCCATACATGGCGTCTGAGAATGGCCCGTAGTTGTAGTTATACGAAAGCTGTTTAGCGCCGCGCCCGAAGTAACTCATGTAATCGCCGTCTTTATCCCGGCCGCACGGCCAGGTCTGCCCCTGCCATGTATCCGGATTACATTCGCCGTTATAGCCGCCCTTCTGCCCCTCGTTCCAGCCCATTTCGCGCAGATAGACCAGCGCCTGCCGCCACTCCGGCTGCTCGCGCCAGCTCTCATGGCCGCCGGTTTCCTGCGCGAAGTGCGCGAACATGGTGGCGAGCGATTTCCGACAAATAGCCTCGGCGTTGCGCCCGCCACTGTAATTGCCGCACACCGCCGGGAATTTGCCGACGGCTTTCAGGAAATTCGTATAGGTGTATTCCGGCGCGCGCAGCGGAAAGAGAAACTCCCAGTCCTGGGCGGTGAGGATTTTCTCGACGCGTTTGACGTTATCCGGGTTCGCGGCGCGCCCCGGCGCTATCTGTTCGACCTGCGCGTTATCCAGCGTGCGGATAGCGCCTTTTACCGACTGCATCAGTGGAAAATTACTCAGCTCCTGCTCTTTTTTAGTGAGGTCGCTGGCGTTGATGGTGTAAGGCGTACTGCTGCTGAGCAGCGGCGCGGCCAGCGCCTGCGAGCCTGCGAAAAACCCTGCGGCGCCAATCGCCGCGATTTTTACTATTTCCATTCCGGTGTCCCCTTGTGGTTGTGGTTCACCAGCGAGTGTAGGAAGGAAGAAAGACGGGGTATCTCACGTTAACTCATTGCAAAAATCACATTTCATCAGCGGCGAGCGCCCATAAAAAAGGGCCGCTTGCGCGACCCTCATTGAGATTTTTATCCGCCGTTTATCAGGCGTAACCGTAGCTCATCAGACGCTGATAGCGGCGGTTGAGCAGATCGTCTTTGCTCAGCACGTCGAGATCGGCGAGATCCGCCAGCAGCTGCGCTTTCAGCGACTGCGCCATGACTTCCGGGTTGCGGTGCGCGCCGCCCAGCGGTTCAGGGATCACGCTGTCGATAAGTTTCAGCTCTTTCAGGCGCGGCGCGATGATACCCATCGCTTCCGCCGCGATCGGCGCTTTATCGGCGCTTTTCCACAGAATGGAGGCGCAGCCTTCCGGTGAGATAACGGAATAGGTGCTGTATTGCAGCATATTCACTTTATCGCCAACGCCGATAGCCAGCGCGCCGCCGGAGCCGCCTTCACCGATAACGGTGCAGATAACCGGCACTTTCAGGCGAGACATTTCACGCAGGTTACGGGCGATAGCCTCAGACTGACCTCGCTCTTCCGCGCCCACGCCCGGGTACGCGCCAGGGGTGTCGATGAAGGTCACGATCGGCATGTTGAAGCGCTCGGCCATTTCCATCAGGCGCAGCGCCTTACGGTAACCCTCCGGCGCCGGCATCCCGAAGTTGCGGCGAATTTTCTCTTTGGTTTCGCGCCCTTTCTGGTGGCCAATGATCATCACCGGACGCCCGTCCAGACGCGCGATGCCGCCCACGATCGCTTTGTCGTCGGCATAGGCGCGATCGCCTGCCAGCTCGTCAAACTCCTCAAAGGCCAGGCGGACATAATCCAGGGTATAGGGGCGCTGCGGATGACGCGCCAGCTGGGCAATTTGCCAGGCTCCCAGATCGGCGAAGATTTTACGCGTCAGTTCTACGCTCTTTTCGCGCAGACGATGCACCTCTTCATCGATGTTAATATCCAGTTTCTCATCCTGACGGCTAACCGCAGTCAGGGAATCGATTTTCGCTTCCAGCTCTGCAATCGGCTGTTCAAAATCAAGGAAATTCAGACTCATAGTATTCCTGTATTAGTCAAACTCCAGTTCCACCTGCTCCGAACCTGGCAGGCCACGCGGGTTGAGTCCAGCGATTCAGGCGCCCGGAACCTGATGCAGCGCATCAGTCAAACTCCAGTTCCACCTGCTCCGAACCAATCAGGCCACGCAGATCGTTGAGTAAACGATCGTTCGGAGAGACACGCCACGTCGCGCCAAAGCGCAGCCGGGCGCGTGCATCCGCCCTCTGATAGTAGAGATGTACTGGAATGGTTCCCGAACGGTGGGGTTCCAGAGACTGACGGAGTCGGTTTAAAAGCTGGTCATCAATTTGCCTGTCCGTCAGCGAGATAGCAAGCCCGCGCGCATACTTTTCGCGGGCTTCGTCAATGTCCATGACTTCACGGGCGGTCATTTTAAGGCCCCCACTGAAGTCATCAAAGCTGACCTGTCCGCTGACGATAAGGATTCGGTCTTTTTCCAGCAGATGCTGGTATTTTTCCAGAGCATCGGTGAACAACATCACTTCAAGACGCCCGGAACGGTCATCCAGCGTACAGATGCCGATACGATTGCCGCGCTTGGTGACCATAACCCGCGCGGCAATTATCAAACCCGCCGCCGTGGTCACTTTGCCACGTTCGGTAGGATGCATATCTTTTAAGCGCATGCCGCCGACATAGCGCTCGATCTCTTTCAGGTACTGGTTGATGGGGTGACCGGTGAGATACAGCCCCAGCGTTTCACGCTCGCCATCCAGCACCACCTGCTCCGGCCACGGCTGGCAGCTGGCGTAGGATTGCTCGATTTGCTCCGGCTCTTCCGCCAGTACGCCGAACATATCCGCCTGGCCGATAGCCTCGGCTTTCGCATGTTGATCCGCCGCTTTCAGCGCGTCGCCGAGCGAATTCATCAGCGCGGCGCGGTGCGGCCCGAGGCGGTCGAACGCCCCGGACATGATCAGTTTTTCCAGTACGCGGCGGTTGAGCTTTTTGGTGTCGGTACGGGCACAGAGATCGAACAGCTCGCGGAAGTAGCCGTCTTTATTACGCGCCTCGATGATGGCCTCGATGGGGCCTTCGCCGACGCCTTTAATCGCGCCGATGCCGTAGACAATCTCCCCGTCATCGTTGACGTGGAAATGGTACAGCCCGGAGTTGATATCCGGCGGCAGGATCTTAAGCCCCATGCGCCAGCACTCATCCACCAGCCCAACCACTTTATCGGTGTTGTCCATATCGGCGGTCATGACCGCCGCCATAAACTCCGCCGGATAGTGGGCTTTAAGCCACAGCGTCTGGTAGGAAACCAAAGCATAGGCGGCAGAGTGCGATTTGTTAAATCCGTACCCGGCGAATTTCTCCACCAGGTCAAAGATTTTCATCGCCAGCTCGCCGTCGACGCCGTTATTTTTCGCGCCATCTTCGAAGATGGAGCGCTGCTTGGCCATCTCTTCGGGTTTCTTTTTACCCATCGCGCGACGGAGCATATCCGCGCCGCCGAGGGTATAACCCGAAAGCACCTGGGCTATCTGCATCACCTGTTCCTGATACAGAATGATGCCGTAGGTCGGCTCAAGCACCGGCTTCAGGCTCTCGTGCTGCCACTGAATATCCGGGTAAGAGATGGCTTCGCGCCCGTGCTTACGGTCGATAAAATTATCTACCATGCCCGACTGCAGCGGTCCCGGGCGGAACAGCGCCACCAGGGCTATCATATCTTCGAAGCAGTCCGGCTGTAGACGCTTGATAAGATCTTTCATGCCGCGCGATTCAAGCTGGAAGACCGCGGTGGTTTCCGAGCGCTGCAACATGTCGAAGCTTTTCTTGTCATCCAGCGGGATGGCCGCGATATCGATCGGCTCCAGCCCTTGCTTCGCGCGCCGGGCGTTAATCATATCCAGCGCCCAGTTGATAATGGTGAGCGTGCGCAGACCTAAGAAGTCGAACTTCACCAGGCCCGCGTATTCGACATCGTTTTTATCAAACTGCGTGACCGGATGATGGCCCATCTCGTCGCAATACAGCGGCGCGAAGTCGGTAATTTTGGTCGGCGCGATCACGACCCCACCGGCGTGTTTACCGGCGTTGCGCGTCACCCCTTCGAGCTTACGTGCCATGTCGATGAGAGCTTTGACCTCTTCATCGGCATCGTAAATTTCCTGTAGCTGCGGTTCGGCTTCGAACGCTTTCGCAAGCGTCATACCCGGATCGGGCGGCACCAGTTTAGAGATGCGATCGACAAACCCGTAAGGGTGCCCCAGCACGCGGCCTACGTCGCGAATAACCGCTTTCGCCGCCATGGTGCCGAAGGTGATAATCTGGGAAACCGCGTCGCGACCATACATGTCCGCCACGTGCTCAATCACCTGGTCGCGTTTTTCCATGCAGAAATCGACGTCGAAGTCGGGCATGGAGACACGTTCCGGGTTGAGGAAACGTTCGAACAGCAGATCAAACTCCAGCGGATCGAGATCGGTGATTTTCAGCGCGTACGCCACCAACGATCCCGCGCCCGAACCACGGCCCGGCCCTACCGGAATGCCGTTATCCTTCGACCACTGGATAAACTCCATCACGATCAGGAAGTAACCGGGGAAGCCCATCTGGTTGATAACCTGGAGTTCGATCTCCAGGCGCTCGTCATAGGGCGGACGCTTCTGTACGCGCTCTTCCGGGTCCGGGAACAGGAACTCAAGGCGTTCTTCCAGACCTTCTTTCGATTTCATGACCAGGAAATCTTCGGTAGTCATGTCGCCGGTCGGGAATTGCGGCAAGAAATATTCGCCAAGACGCACCGTCACGTTACAGCGGCGGGCAATCTCCACGCTGTTTTCCAGCGCTTCCGGGAGATCGGAGAACAGCTCGCACATCTCCTCTTCAGTACGCAGATATTGCTGCGGCGAATAGTGGCGCGGTCTTTTCGGATCATCGAGCGTAAAGCCGTCGTGGATAGCGACGCGAATTTCATGGGCGTCGAAATCGCCGGGCTCAATAAAGCGCACGTCGTTGGTGGCAACGACCGGAACGCCTTTTTCTTCCGCGAGCGCCACCGCCGCATGAAGATAGCGCTCTTCATCCGGACGGCCGGTGCGAACCAGCTCCAGATAATAACGGTCCGGGAAATGTTCCTGATAAAACGCCAGCGCCTGCTCGGCCATGACGTTATTACCACGAAGTAAACACTTACCAACGTCACCCTGACGACCGCCGGAGAGCAGGATCAGCCCTTCGCCCAGCTCCGCCAGCCATTGCTGGTCAATCCACGGGCCGGCCGCGCCATAACCGCGCTGGTAGGCGCGAGAGATAAGCAACGTCAGGTTCTGATAGCCGGTATTGTTCGCCGCCAGCACGGTGATATGCGAGAAATCTTCACCCAGCAGGTCGCACTGCATATTGAAGTCGGCGCCGATAATCGGCTTCATGCCGACGCCATGCGCGCCGCCGTAAAATTTTACCAGCCCGCACAGGTTGGTGAAATCAGTAATGGCAAAGGCAGGCATGCCAAGCGCGGCCGCCTTTTTTACCAGCGGCCCCGTTTTTGCCAGTCCATCGATCATGGAATAGTCACTGTGCACTCTCAGGTGCACAAAACGAGGTTCAGCCATTTCTGTTTCCGGTTAACTCTGTTTCGTCGTTAAGAGGCAATGCCCAGCGCGCGTCTGACCGGCGCGAAGCTGCGCCGATGATGCGCCGTCGCGCCGTGCTCGGCAAGCCGCTCAAGGTGAAAGGCGGTCGGATAGCCCTTGTGCTGGGCAAATCCATACTGAGGAAAGGTGAGGTCCAGTTCAGCCATTTCCGCGTCGCGCGTTACTTTAGCCAGTATCGACGCAGCGCTGATTTCCGCCACCCGGCTGTCGCCTTTGACGACCGCCATGCTGGGCATCGGCAGGGCCGGGCAGCGATTGCCATCTATCAGCACATATTCGGGCGTGACGGCAAGCCCCGCCACCGCGCGCTGCATAGCCAGCATCGTGGCGTGGAGAATATTCAGCTCGTCAATCTCGTGCGGCTCCGCGCGCCCAAGACTCCAGGCGATCGCCTTCTCTTTGATCTCGTCAAACAGCGCAAGACGACGCTTTTCAGACAGCTTTTTGGAATCCGCCAGCCCGACGATGGGATTGAGCGGATCGAGGATCACCGCAGCAGTGACCACAGCGCCGACCAGCGGGCCGCGGCCCACTTCATCAACGCCCGCCACCAGATGCGTATGGGGATAGATAAATTCCATCATTGCGCCAGTTCCAGCACCGCGTCCGCCGCCTGTTCATCGGCATTGCAGCGGATCTGCTGATGCAGTTTACGGAAAGTGTCGTGCATATCATGGCTCTGCTTGCCATCAGCCAACAGCGGCAGCAGCGCGTCGGCGAGCTTCTGCGGCTCGCAGTCGTCCTGGAGCAGCTCTTTCACCAGCTCACGCCCGGCCAGCAGATTAGGCAACGACACAAATTCAGTTTTCACCAGCCGTTTCGCCAGCCAGAAGGTGAACGGCTTCATGCGATAGCCAACCACCATCGGGCATTTAGCCAGCATACATTCGAGCGCGGCGGTGCCGGAGGCAAGAAGCGCCGCGTCGCTTGCGATCATCGCTTCGCGCGCGTGGCCGTCAAGGAGATGCGCGATCAGCTGTGGCGCGACTTCCGCTTTGATGCGCTCGAACTGCTCGCGCCGCTTCGCGTTGACCAGCGGCACGACGATTTCGAGATCCGGGTAATGCTCGCGTAAACGCAGCGCGGTTTTCAGGAAATCCGCACTTAGCATTTCCACTTCCGCACTGCGACTGCCTGGCAACAGCGCCAGACAGCGGGCGTTGTGGGCGATACCCAGCACGTCACGCGCCGCGTTTTTATCCGGATCCAGCGGCATCGCGTCCGCCATGGTATGCCCGATAAAGCGACACGGAACGTTAAATTTGTCATAAAACGCTTTTTCGAAAGGCAGAAACGCGAGCACCAGATCGGTGGCTCTGCCTATTTTGAAAACGCGTTTCTGGCGCCAGGCCCAGACGGACGGGCTGACGTAGTGAATAGTGCGAATGCCCTGCTGTTTCAGGTTGCCTTCCAGCGTGATGTTGAAATCCGGCGCGTCGATACCGACAAACACATCCGGTTTCAGCGCGGTGAAGCGCTGCGTGAGATCGGCGCGGATATGCAGCAGGCGCCGCAGGCGGCCCAGCACTTCCACAATTCCCATCACGGCCAGCTCTTCCATTTCATACCAGGCTTCGCAGCCTTCGGCCTGCATACGCGGGCCCGCGACGCCGACAAAACGCGCGTTTGGTACGCGCGCCTTGAGCGCACGGATGAGACCGGCACCAAGAATATCGCCGGAGGTTTCTCCGGCGACCAGGGCAATCGTAAGCGGACGGGTCATTAACGAATCAGACCACGCGTGGAGCGGGCGAAGAAATCGTAGAACGGCTGCACTTCAGGATGCTTCGCGGCAATCTCTGCGATTTCCGGCTTCACTTCATCCAGCGTCTTACCACTGCGATAAAGCAGCTTGTAAGCGTTACGGATAGCGTGCAGCGCTTCTTTGCTGAAGCCGCGACGCTTGAGCCCTTCGATATTCACGCCAAACGGGGTCGCGTGGTTGCCCTGCGCGATCACATAAGGCGGTACGTCCTGCGCGACGCCGGAGCAGCCGCCCACCATGACGTGTGCACCGATGATGCAGAACTGATGCACGGCCGTCATGCCGCCGATGATAGCGAAATCATCAACGGAAACATGTCCGGCAAGCGTGGCGTTATTGGCAAGAATGCAGCGGTTGCCTACTGTGCAGTCATGCGCAATGTGCGCATTTATCATCAGCAGGTTATCGCTGCCCACCTTCGTCAGACCACCACCCTGTGCCGTGCCGCGATGAATGGTGACGCTTTCGCGGATGCGGTTGCGATCGCCAATCTCGACGCGGGTCGGCTCGCCAGCATATTTCAGATCCTGGTTTACCTCGCCGATAGAAGCGAACTGATAGATCTCGTTATCGCGACCGATCGTAGTATGACCATTCACGACAACGTGCGATTTCAGTACGGTACCTTCACCGATTTCGACATCAGGGCCGACAATACAAAACGGACCAATGTGGGCGTTAGCGCCGATAACGGCACCCTCTTCCACAATGGCGGTGGGATGAATAAAGGCGGTCTTATCAATCACGTATCAGGCCTCCCGGCTCCGTGCACACATCATGGTGGCTTCACACACCACTTTACCGTCAACCAGCGCGACGCCTTTGAAGCGAGTCACTCCACGGCGCGTTTTTTCAAAGGTAACTTCCATCACCATCTGGTCGCCTGGCACGACAGGGCGCTTAAAGCGCGCTTCATCGATGCCTGCAAAATAGTAAAGTTCACCCGGTTCCAGTTTGCCAACGCTTTTGAAAGCCAGAATGCCGGTGGCCTGCGCCATGGCTTCTAAAATCAACACGCCCGGAAAAATGGGTTTACCAGGAAAGTGACCCTGGAAAAAAGGCTCGTTTACAGAGACATTTTTTACTGCGCGTAGAAAACGACCTTCCTCAAAATCCAGCACGCGATCCACCAGCAAGAATGGATAACGGTGCGGCAGAAGCTCTAAAATCTCTTCAATGTGCAGAGTATGAGTTTCAGTAGTCAAAATACTCTTCCTGTCTAAAAATATACTGAATGGGCAATAATAACACGGCCTGCGGCGATTCTGGATCGCTTGCAGGCCGCGGTTCTGTTGGCGGGCAGGCTTTATTTACCGGCGAGTTAGTCTTGGTTAGTGACTTTACGCTCAACTGCTTTTAAGCGTTTGTTCATTTCATCAATATTCATCACCAGCGCCGCCGTTTTGCGCCACACTTTGTTCGGTTGCAGCGGTATGCCTGAAGAATAGACCCCAGGTTCAGTAATAGGACGCATGACCATCCCCATCCCTGTTACCGTTACTTTATCGCAGATTTCCATATGGCCATTAATCACGCTGGCGCCGCCAATCATGCAGTAGCGGCCAATTTTCAGGCTGCCAGCCATGATGACGCCGCCTGCGACCGCCGTATTGTCGCCAATCACGACGTTATGTGCAATCTGGCACTGATTATCAATGATCACGCCATTGCCGATAATCGTGTCATCAAGCGCGCCGCGATCGATAGTGGTACAGGCGCCAATCTCAACGCGATCGCCGATAATGACGCGGCCAAGTTGTGGAATTTTAACCCAATTGCCGCGATCGTTAGCGTAGCCGAAACCGTCGGCACCGATGACGGTGCTGGACTGGATCAGGCAATTCTCGCCAATCTGAATATCGTGATAAATACTGACGTTCGCCCACAGGCGAGTACCGGCGCCAAGCTTGCTGTCTTTACCGACAAAACAGCCAGGGCCGATAACGACGTTGTCGCCAAGCTCCACACCGGATTCAATCACAGCGTTGGCACCGACGGCCACGTTATTGCCAAGCCGCGCAGAGGCGTCAATCACCGCGCTCGGCGCGATGCTGGAGGCGGGCTGCGGCGTGGTATCGAGAATCTGAGCCATACGCGCGTAAGTCAGGTAGGGATTTTTCACTACCAGCGCAGCGCTGTTGGCATAGGGAAGATCGGCCTCGGTCATGACGACCGCGGAGGCCTGGCAGTGCGCCAGTTGCTCACGGTAACGCGGGTTTACCATGAACGTGATTTGCCCACTCTTTGCAGATTGCATGGAAGCGACGCCGGTGATGGCGATATCGCCATCACCGTGTAACTCCGCATCCAACTGCTGGGCTAAATCAGCCAGTCGAATTGAAGGCATTACTTATTTAACCTGTTTCAGCACATCGGCGGTGATGTCTTTTACATCGCTGCTGGTGTAAGCCACAGTATTGGCGTCTACTACCAGATCGATATCCTGGTCAGCAGCCACTTTTTTAACGGCGCTCTGAATGCGAGTCACCAGTTTGCCGCGTTCTTCGTTAGAACGACGTGCGCGATCCTGTTCGAACTGCTGCGCTTTGCTGGAGAACTCCTGGCGACCCGCCATGACGTCTTTCTCCAGTTTGCTGCGATCGCTCGCTTTCATGGTAGAGCCGTCACGCTGCAGACGCTGCATTTTAGCCTGCAGGTCGGTTTCCATGCGCTGCAGTTCGCCGGCGCGGCCTTTGAACTCGTTTTCCAGCGTTTTAGAAACACCAGTGCTCTGTGCAACCTGCTGGAACAGATTACCCATGTTAACTACAGCGATCTTGTCAGCAGCCTGAGCTGATGCTGCCATTGCCAGGCCAAGACCTGCAGCGAATAACCACTTTTTCACAATAAACTCCTTACCATCCCATATGTGCCCGAAAGCACTATTCTTTGCGTGGCCCGGATGCGTGCTATGCGCACGCACCGAAAGTCATCGCGACTGCTAAACGCATTCCCTTGTAATGAACATTACCAGGTCTTGCCAATATTGAACTGGAACTGCTCTGCTTTGTCTCCCTCGTATTTCTTGAACGGCTGGGCATACGAGAACACCAGCGGCCCAAGCGGAGACATCCATTGTAACGCAATACCCGCAGACATACGGATGTTGCTCGGATCGCTATAATCCGGCACGCCCGCCGCACGCATGGCCGCTGTGTTCTTCCAGTTGGTATCCCAGACGGTACCCGCGTCGGCGAACAGAGAGGTACGAACAGAGTTCGCGTATTTCTCGCTCAGGAACGGCGTTGGGGTAATAAACTCAAGGCTTGCGACCCCCATTGCGTTGCCGCCTACCGCATCGTCAGACGAGCAGTAGCCGCCCACCGCTTTGTCACAGTTATCCAGACCCGGACCACTGTAGTAAACGGCTTTAGGACCGATGTTGTTGGACTGGAAACCACGTACGGTGCTGGAACCGCCCGCATAGAAGTTTTCATAGAACGGCATCTCTTTGCCGCTCAGACCGTCGCCGTAACCCCAACGCGTACGACCCAGAACCACCCATTTGTGGTCTTCATCGATAGGAACATAGGTTGCCGTATCGAGCGTAAGTTTATAGAACTCGTTATCAGAGCCCGGGATCGTCACTTTACCGTTCAGGTTTACACGTGAACCTGACGTCGGGAAGAAGCCGCGGTCAAGGTGGTTATAGGTCCAGCCGTAGTTCAGCGTGAAATCGTCCGCCGAGAAGCCGTTGTCATCAGAGGTCGTTTTCGCGCTCTGGCCCAGGGAATCCAGGTAACGCCACATCGCCACCTGCGGTTCCATATTCGACAGGTCGTTGTGTACGTAACCTAAGCCGAGGCGCAGCGTGTTGTATTCGTTAATCGGGAAGCCCAGCGTACCATCCACACCATAGCTTTTGTTGGTGTATGAGGAGAGGTCCGCATCGTCCGCTTTAAAGTCGTTGTAGAAGATGCGCCCGCCGAGGCTCACGCCATCTACCGTGAAGTACGGGTTAGTCACGGAGAACTCAGAGTACGTCTGGTAATCGTTTTTGGTGCCGTTGATGCCAACGGAATAACCGGTACCGAGCCAGTTATCCTGCTGTACGCCCACCTGGAAGCTCACGCCGCTTTCGGTGCCGTAACCTACGCCGAAGTTAAAGCTACCGGTGTTACGCTCTTTGACTTTGTACACCACATCGACCTGATCCGGGCTGCCGGAAACGCGCTGCGTGTCCGCATCGACGGTTTCGAAATAACCGAGGCGGTTCAGACGTTCTTTGCCCTGATCCACCAGATCGCTGCCAAGCCACGCGCCTTCCATCTGACGCATTTCGCGACGCAGTACGGCATCTTTGGAGGTGTCGTTACCTTCAAAGCGGATCTTACGCACATAGAAGCGGTTGCCGGAATCGACATTCACATGCAGCTTGACGGTTTTATCGGCATCGTTGATTTCCGGCTGCGTCTGCACGCGCGGATACGCATAACCGTAACGGCCAAGCAGTTTCTTGATGTCGTCTTCCATACGGGTCACTTTCGTGCCGTTGTAAAGCTCGCCCGGCTGCATTTTAGTCAGCGACTCGATTTCAGCGGAGTGACCCGCCAGGTTGCCGCTGACTTCAACGCCTGCAATCTTGTACTGATCGCCTTCAGTCACGTTGATAGTGACGTAAATGCCTTTTTTATCCGGCGTCAGGCTGACCTGCGTGGAGTCGATATTAAAACGCGCGTAACCGCGATCGAGGTAGTAGCTACGCAGCGTTTCGAGATCGCCCTGAAGCTTTTGCTTCTGGTATTTGCGATCGCCCACCACGTTCCACCACGGCACTTCGTCACGCAGCTGGAAGTTGGAAATCAGCTCTTCGGTGCTGAACGCGCGGTTGCCGACGATGTTGATCTGCTGGATTTTGGCAGAAACGCCTTCCTGGAAGACGAGCTTCAGGTCAACGCGGTTACGCGGCAGCGGCGTGACCACGGCTTTTACGCTGGCGCTGTATTTACCCACGCTGTAGTAAAAGTCTTCCAGGCCCTTTTCGATATCGGAAAGCGTAGTGCGGTCGAGGGATTCACCCACGCGCACGCCAGAGGCTTCGAGGTTCTGCTTGAGCATGTCATCTTTCACCGACTTGTTGCCGGAGAAAGTAATGCTGGCGATCGTCGGGCGCTCTTTCACCTGAACGAGCAGTGTATCGCCGTCGCGCAGCACCCGCACATCCTCGAAGTTGCCGGAGGCAAACAGCGCGCGGATAGTATTACTGATATCCTCGTCACTTACCGTATCGCCAACGCGAACCGGCATGCTGAGGAGGGCCGCACCAACGGCGACTCGCTGCAGGCCTTCGAAATGAATGTCCTTCACTACGAACCCGTCTGCACCGTATACGGTGGCGCTGCTAAACAGCAGCGACGCTATGAGCAACTTTTTCATCGCCATCGTTGTTATGCGTTCTTCCTAACCTGCTCTCTATAGCCGAGAGAAATCATTGAAAAGTGCAAGCCCCATTAACAGCACCAGCAAAATTGAGCCAATGCGATAACTAAAGTCTTGAACTCGCTCGGAAACCGGCCCGCCTTTAAGCTTCTCAATCGCCAGAAACAGCAAATGCCCCCCGTCGAGTACGGGTAGCGGGAACAGATTGATAATCCCTAAGTTCACGCTGATCAGCGCCAGAAACATCAGGTAGTAAATCAACCCGAACTCCGCTGACATCCCTGCCCCCTGGGCAATCGAGATTGGCCCACTGAGGTTGTTCAGTTTAACGTCGCCGGTCAGTAATTTTCCCAGCATGTTGACCGTCAGCTTCATCAGTTGCCACGTCTTCGTCGTCGCTTCTGTTATCGCATGGAACGGCCCATACTGGCGCACTGTCTTGTACTCATCGGGCAGCGGCGCAATCTTCGGCACCACGCCTGCAAACCCTTCCGCCTTATCGTTACCGGGTTTTGTATCCGGTATCAGCGTCAAAGACAAGGGGCTCCCCTGTCTTTCTATGTCGATTGCGAGCGGCCGCGCCGGATTATCCCGCACCGTCGTCACAAAGGTTGACCACTCACTGAGCGGCTGCCCATCGACTTTAACGATCCTGTCTCCGGCTTGCAAACCCGCTTTACTGGCGGCGGACTTCGGTTGCACCTGCGCAAGCACAGGTTCAATCTTCGGTCCAAACGGCCTGATGCCAAGCGACGCAACCGGATCTTCTTTATCCGGCTCGAACTGCCACTGGCGAAGATCGAGCACTTTATCCGTGGCCGCCGTGTCCCCTGGCGAGGCAATGCTGAGTGTCACATTCTCGTCGCCGATACGGGCGACAAGTTCAAGACGCACAGCATCCCAGTCTGGCGTTTCGATGCCATCTACAGCTTTTAGTTCCGTGCCAGGTTCGATTTGTGCCTTCGCCGCGATGGAATTGGGCGTTATTTCACCAATCACCGGTTTGAGGCCCGGTACGCCCATCATAAAAACGAGCCAGTAGGCGAAAATAGCGAAGAGGAAGTTGGCGATGGGCCCGGCGGCGATAATCGCGGCGCGCTGCGCCACGGTTTTATTATTGAAGGCTTCGTGACGCAGTTCCGGGGCTACCGGCTCCACGCGCTCGTCGAGCATTTTGACATAGCCGCCCAGCGGGATGAGGGCGATGACGTATTCTGTGCCGTGGCGGTCAGTGCGCCGCCACAGCGCTTTACCAAAGCCGACGGAGAAGCGCTCCACGCGCACGCCCGCTTTACGCGCAACCCAGAAATGGCCGAACTCATGCACCGTAATAAGAACGCCCAGTGCGATAATAAAAGCCGCCAGATTCCAGAGTATGCTCAACATAATTTATTCCGTTAAATCGTCCTGAAGACCAGCAGCAACAGGCAGGCGAAAACTGGCACCGCCGCCGTCAGGCTGTCGATGCGATCGAGAATGCCGCCGTGACCGGGAATGAGATGCCCGCTGTCTTTAATGCCTGCTTCGCGCTTGAACATGCTTTCGGTCAGATCGCCCAGCACAGAGGCCAGCGCGGCAACGATAGAACAGGTCAACAACGTCACAGGCGCGACGTTAAGATCGGCCCACGCACCGTAAATCCAGGAGATAATCGCCGCGGTAAAAAGGCCGCCGATAAAGCCCTGCCAGGTTTTACCCGGAGAGACTTTCGGCGCAAGCTTATGCTTGCCGAACATTTTACCGAACATATACGCGCCGGAATCCGCACCCCAGACCAGAATCATCACATACAACAGCCAGAGCGCGCCGCTGTAATGATTGGCGTCGTAATGCCAGGCGCGCAGCGCCACCATGCCCCAGAAAAACGGAACAATCGTCAGCAGGCCGAACACCAGACGCAGCGCTTTAGAATGGCGCCAGAATGCCGCGGAATTGGGGTAGAACAGCACCAGTAACAGGGCAACCACCCACCAGCCCAGCGACGCCCAGAGCGCGCCTTCGACCAGCGGAACGTTAATCGGCGCCTGGTAGATGGGCAGAAAAAAGAGCATCAGCGCCAGAAGCAGCCCGCAAAGCAGCGCCAGCCATACCCGCTGAGATCGGGAAACGAAACCGCTCAGTTGCCCCCATTCCCAGGCGGCCAGCACGCAAACGACCAGCGTCGCAATCGCGAACCCCATCGGCGGCAATAAAAACAGCGCGGCGATAACAACCGGTATTAAAACAAACGCAGAAATCAGGCGATACTTCAGCAAAAGCTACCCCCATCAGGCATCGATGCCACCAGGTGCTGTGCCGCCGAACCGACGTTCCCGGTTGGCAAAGGCATTTAGCGCACCTTCAAAGTCTTGTTCATCAAAATCAGGCCAGAGAACATCGGTAAAATAGAGTTCTGCATAGGCAATTTGCCACAGCAGGAAATTACTGATGCGATGCTCTCCCCCTGTCCTAATCACTAAATCTACGGGAGCCAGCTCATTCATGCAGATCTGCTTACTGAGCATCTCTTCATCAATCTGGTCAGGACGCAGTAAACCTTCCTGGACCTGTGCCGCTAAATGCTGCACTCCCTGAATAATATCCCAACGTCCGCCATAATTCGCGGCGATATTCAACGTCAGCCCGCTATTCTGGCTGGTTAACGCTTCGGCTTTATGGATACGGTCCTGTAAGCGGGTGTTAAAACGGCTAATATCGCCGATGACCCGCAGACGCACATTGTGGCGATGCAGGCTTTTGACTTCGCTGTCGAGCGCCCAGACAAATAACTCCATCAGCGCGCTGACTTCCTGAGCGGGGCGGTTCCAGTTCTCGCTGCTGAATGCGTAAAGCGTCAGTGCCTCAATACCATTGTTTGCAGCGAAAGAAACCGCGCGGCGAACTGACTTCGCCCCCGCTTTGTGGCCAAAGGCTCTGATTTTCCCTTGTCTTTTCGCCCAGCGACCATTGCCATCCATAATAATGGCAACATGGCGCGCGCCATGTGCGGGCAAGTTTTCGCTTAATGGAAGGTTTACAGACAACATAACGCGTATTTATTCCCTGATAAGGATTAAGCGGTACTCAGGAATACTGAAGCCTTTGCATAAAAAAGCCGTGACAACCACGGCTCGCCCGACCGGCCAGGCTCACCCACCCGTATTCAGGTGGCGCAGACTATATCACCGAAGCAGAGCGCTCACAAATAACGTCGCCTTCGCCGCGTGATTAATCATCAGCTTGCGAGACGCATCACCCGATTATGCGCAACAGTGCGCGCTTCGGCATCTACGGTGAGCACTTCATCCACACTTTGCGGTTCACGAAGATCCATTTCATCCAGCACCGCCTGATTAAGCGCTGCGATATCCGTAAAACGAATCTCTCCGGCAAGAAAAGCGGCGACCGTAATCTCATTCGCCGCGTTAAGCGCTGTCGTCGCCGCCTGCCCTTTTTCAAAGGCGTCAATGGCGAGCTTCAGACACGGATAGCGCTGATAATCCGGTTCGCCGAAGCTCAGCGTCGCTATCTTGCAAAAATCCAGATGCGTCACGCCGGAAGGGACACGCGCTGGCCAGGCCATCGTATGCGCGATGGGGGTGCGCATATCGGGTTCGCCCAGTTGTGCCAGCACGCTGCCGTCGGCATAGCGCACCATGGAATGAATCACCGACTGTGGATGAATCAACACTTCCATCTGGTCTGCCCGGGCGTTAAATAGCCAGCGAGCTTCAATGTATTCGAGACCTTTATTCATCATGGTAGCCGAATCGACGGATATTTTACGCCCCATCGACCAGTTAGGATGACGACACGCCTGGTCCGGCGTCATTGCCGCCAGTTCAGGCAAAGGCGTCTGTCGAAACGGTCCACCAGATCCGGTGAGGATAATCGAAGAAACTCCGCTTTCCTCAAGTTTAGCGTACCCCAGGTTGTGTTGAATTGTTGCCGGTAAACTCTGAAAAATCGCGTTATGCTCGCTATCCACCGGCAGCAGTTGCGCCCCGCTGCGCGCGACCGCCTCCATAAAAAGGCGTCCGCAGGTCACCAGCGATTCTTTATTCGCCAGTAACACTTGCTTACCGGCCGCGATAGCGGCAAGGGTCGGCAGCAGCCCAGCGGCGCCGACGATGGCCGCCATCACCTGCGTCACCTCATCAAGCGACGCCATCTCGCAGGCCGCGTCGCGCCCGGCTAATACTTCAGTGCGGCTGCCCTGCTCGCGCAGCGTGTCACGCAGTTCACGGGCGCTCGCCTCATCATCCATCACCGCGAAACGCGGGCGGAACTCCAGACATTGTTCAACCATTCGGGCGACATTCTTGCCCGCCACCAGCGCGGTAACCGCAAACTTGTCCGGATTATGACGGATAACATCAAGGGTGCTGCAACCGATAGAGCCGGTAGAGCCGAGAATGGTTAAATGCTTCATGAGGCGCTCAACGTGAAATAAGAATAAACGCACCGCGCAGACGCGCGATCCAATGCAAAACGCCGCCAGCGAAAACCGCGATGCGGTTCTCCTGTACGGCGTTTACGGTATCATCAGAAAGGGATTAGAACTGCATCAGCTCGGCTTCTTTATCAGCCAGCGCCGCGTCCACTTTCTTGATGGCGGCGTCAGTCATTTTCTGAACGTCGTCCTGAGAGCGGCGATCTTCATCTTCGCCAATCTCTTTATCTTTCAGCAGCGCTTTCACTTTATCATTCGCGTCGCGACGGACGTTACGGATAGCGACGCGCGCCTGCTCGGCTTCGCCACGCACCACTTTGATGAGGTCTTTACGACGCTCTTCGGTCAGCGGCGGCAGCGGAACGCGGATATCGCTGCCTGCCGAGCTTGGGTTCAGGCCGAGGTCAGATGCCATAATCGCTTTCTCAACGGCCGGGCTCATAGAGCGATCGAATACGTTGATTTTCAGCGTACGGGAATCTTCTACGGTAACGTTAGCCAGCTGACGCAGCGGCGTCGGCGTGCCGTAGTATTCCACCACGATCCCGTCCAGCAGGCTTGGGGAAGCGCGGCCGGTACGCACTTTGCTGATTTGGGTTTTGAATGCTTCAACGCATTTGTCCATGCGTACTTCAGCATCTTTTCTGATATCGCTAATCACGTTACGAATCCTTGAAAACTGGTTATCAGGCAGACCACACCTGCGCCACGATGCCTTGCGGCTGCGTGCTAAGTATAGCCTCTTTATCTTGCGGCACCCGACGGGTCGCCTGGTCACGGAAACTGATTTTAAAGCGGAATCTTACCCTGATTCCTTTGAAACGAAAATTATTCCGTAATCAAAGTGCCTTCTTTTTCGCCCATTACCACGCGGCGCAGCGCGCCCGGCTTATTCATGTTGAAGACACGAATCGGCAATTTGTGGTCGCGTGCGAGCGTAAAGGCCGCCAGATCCATCACTTTCAGCTCTTTTTCCAGCACTTCCTGGTAGGACAGCTGATCGTAGAGCGTCGCGGTCGGATCTTTCATCGGGTCTGCGGAATACACGCCGTCGACTTTCGTCGCCTTCAGCACCACTTCGGCTTCAATTTCGATACCGCGCAGGCAGGCAGCGGAATCAGTGGTGAAGAACGGGTTGCCGGTACCGGCGGACAGAATGACCACGCGGTTGTTACGCAGCAGGCTGATAGCTTCAGCCCAGCTATAGTTGTCGCACACGCCGTTTAACGGGAAGGCAGACATCAGGCGCGCGTTAACATAGGCGCGGTGCAGCGCGTCGCGCATCGCAAGGCCGTTCATTACGGTCGCCAGCATACCCATGTGGTCGCCCACGACACGGTTCATACCGGCTTTGGCAAGGCCAGCGCCGCGGAATAAGTTGCCGCCGCCGATCACCACCCCGACCTGGATGCCCAGCTCCACCAGCTCTTTAATTTCCTGCGCCATGCGATCCAGAATGCTCGCATCAATACCGAAGCCTTCTGCTCCTTGCAGCGCTTCGCCACTCAGCTTGAGCAGAATGCGTTTATAGACGGGTTTTGCATTGGTAGCCATGTTTCTTTCCTGGAACTGTCAACGAATGGGATGGTTAATTCAGGCGACATGATGCGTCGCATTCCGGCTCCGGCTATATAAGAGCAGGCCGAAATTTATGAATGACGGATAAAAAGGAGCCGCCCTCAGGCGGCTCTTTTACACCATTAAGACTGGCGGGACATGGCAGCAACTTCTGCTGCGAAGTCAGTCTCAACTTTCTGGATGCCTTCGCCCACTTCAAAGCGGATGAAGTTAGTCACATCAGCGTTGTGCTCTTTGAGCAGCTGAGCAACGGTTTTGCTCGGGTCCATAACGAAAGGCTGACCGGTCAGAGAAACTTCGCCGGTGAATTTCTTCATGCGGCCTTCAACCATTTTCTCTGCGATTTCTTTCGGCTTGCCAGACTGCATGGCGATGTCCAGCTGTACCTGGTACTCTTTTTCTACCACGTCAGCAGACACGTCTTCCGGCTTAACGAATTCCGGCTTGCTTGCAGCAACGTGCATCGCCAGCTGTTTAACCAGCTCTTCGTCAGCGTTTTTAGCCGCAACCAGAACGCCGATACGCGCGCCGTGCAGGTAGCTTGCCAGAACGTCGCCTTCCAGGGATGCGATACGACGGATGTTGATGTTCTCGCCGATTTTAGCAACCAGAGCAACGCGTTCTTCTTCGAACTGCGCTTTAAGTGCTTCAACGTCGGTGATTTTGCCCGCAAAAGCAGCGTCCAGTACTTTGTCAGCGAACGCCTGGAAACCGCCGTCTTTAGCAACGAAGTCGGTCTGGCAGTTAACTTCCAGGATCACGCCGTAGTTGCCTTCGATCTTGGTTTTGATCACGCCGTCAGCAGCTACGTTGCCTGCTTTTTTCGCTGCTTTGATCGCGCCAGATTTACGCATGTTTTCGATAGCCAGCTCGATGTCGCCATTAGCTTCAACCAGAGCTTTTTTACATTCCATCATGCCTGCGCCAGTACGTTCGCGCAGCTCTTTTACCAGGGAAGCGGTAATTTCAGCCATTCTATAATCCTCGGTTATCTCGTGCGGGGAGATAAGTCCAGGCCTGCCGGAAGCGTCCGGCACACCCGACTCAAACAAAAAAGGGAGCCTGAGACAGGCCCCCTAACCAAACTTGTTACTACCTGGTTAATAAGGGCTCTAAACGAGCATGCCTTATTATTCAGCTTCTACGAAGCTTTCTTCCGCCTGAGCAGCCAGATCCTGAGAACGGCCTTCACGAACGGTTGCAGCAACAGCATTCAGGTACAGGCTGACAGCACGGATGGCGTCATCGTTACCCGGGATAACGAAGTCAACACCGTCCGGATCGGAGTTGGTATCAACGATAGCAAATACCGGGATACCCAGGTTGTTTGCTTCTTTGATAGCGATGTGCTCGTGGTCAGCGTCGATAACAAACAGTGCGTCCGGCAGGCCGCCCATGTCTTTGATACCGCCGAGGCTGTTTTCCAGCTTTTCCAGCTCACGAGTGCGCATCAGCGCTTCTTTTTTGGTCAGCTTATCGAAGGTGCCGTCCTGAGACTGAGTTTCCAGATCTTTCAGGCGCTTGATGGACTGACGAACGGTTTTCCAGTTAGTCAGCATACCGCCCAGCCAGCGATGGTTCACGAAGAACTGGTCGCAGCTGTTAGCAGCTTCTTTCACCGCTTCGCTTGCAGCGCGTTTGGTACCGACGAACAGAATCTTACCTTTACGGGAAGAAATTTTGCTCAGCTCAGCCAGGGCTTCGTTGAACATCGGTACAGTTTTCTCAAGGTTGATGATGTGAACTTTG
Source organism: Cronobacter turicensis (assembly GCF_041222865.1). NCBI lineage: Bacteria > Pseudomonadati > Pseudomonadota > Gammaproteobacteria > Enterobacterales > Enterobacteriaceae > Cronobacter > Cronobacter turicensis. The sequence goes on from NZ_CP165997.1 coordinate 3,505,636, forward strand.
TTACGCGCACCGAAGATGAACGGCTTCATTTTCGGGTTCCAGTAACGGGTCTGGTGACCGAAGTGAACACCAGCCTTGAGCATGTCGCGCATGGAAACAGTTGCCATGATTTAAAACCTCTGTTTAAAAGTTGGGGTTATGCCTCCACGTATCCCATATTACCGACCCCGAAGGGCACCCCGGAATATGTGCCGATACGTGTGTGTTATTACACAAAGTGAGAGTAGTCGCCTCTGTGCCAGGATTCTGGTACAGAAGTCCGGCGCGCTTTATATCACAAATTCGCCCCGGACTCCAATAGTTGTTCACAGGAGGCGCCCTTAATGATTCTCAATTTGGCACCTTCCTGATGCCCTGATACCATTGTTTTACATTTATCAGTATTGCCGAATTTTCCGGCACCAGCGGACCAGATTATGGCTATTTCAATTAAAACCCCTGAAGAAATCGAAAAAATGCGCGTCGCGGGCAGGCTTGCCGCTGAAGTGCTTGAAATGATCGAAGAACATGTGAAACCAGGCGTCAGTACGGGCGAGCTGGATCGCATCTGTCACGATTACATTACCAACCACCAGCATGCGATCTCCGCAAGCCTGAACTACCACGGCTTCCCGAAATCCGTGTGTATTTCTATTAACGAAGTGGTCTGCCACGGCATTCCCGATGACGGCAAGCTGCTGAAAGATGGCGATATCGTCAACATCGACGTGACCGTCATTAAAGATGAGTACCACGGCGACACGTCTAAAATGTTTATCGTCGGCAAGCCGACCATTCTGGGCGAGCGCCTGTGCCGCATTACGCAGGAAAGCCTGTATGTCGCGCTGCGCATGGTGAAGCCGGGCATTCGTCTGCGCACCCTCGGCGCCGCCATTCAGAAATTCGTCGAAGCGCAAGGGTTCTCCGTGGTGCGCGAATATTGCGGACACGGCATCGGCCGCGGCTTCCATGAAGAGCCGCAGGTGCTGCATTACGATGCCGATGACGGCGGCGTGGTGCTGCAACCGGGCATGACCTTTACGGTCGAGCCGATGGTTAACGCCGGCGACTACCGCATCCGCACCATGAAGGACGGCTGGACGGTGAAAACCAAGGATCGCAGCTTGTCTGCACAGTACGAGCATACTATTGTGGTGACGGATAACGGCTGCGAAATTCTGACGTTGCGTAAAGACGACACCATACCCAACATCATTTCGCATAACGACTAATAAGAAGCCGGCAAACGCCGGCTTTTTTTATGGGTGGCGCATGATGAGTAACACATTACCCGAGCAGTCGGTGAATACCACGCTTGCTCCTCTTCCCGGACAGCCTGAAAACCCCGCCACCTGGCCTGCCGACGCGCTGAACTGCGCGCAAATCAAACACCATCTCGACGCCTTTCAGCAGTGGCTGGGCGCCGCGTTTGACGATGGCTATAGCGCCGAACGGCTGATTGAAGCGCGTACTGAATTTATCGACCAGCTCCTGCAACGGCTGTGGCTCGCCGCGGGCTTTGGCGAAACCACCGACGCCGCGCTGGTAGCGGTGGGCGGTTACGGGCGCGGCGAACTGCACCCGTTATCGGATATCGATCTCCTGATCCTGAGCCGCAAACGCTTAAGCGAAGCGCAGGCGCAAAAAGTAGGCGAGCTATTGACGCTCCTGTGGGACGTGAAGCTGGAAGTGGGCCACAGCGTACGCACGCTTGAAGAGTGTCTGCTGGAAGGGCTTTCGGATCTCACCGTGGCCACTAACCTTATCGAATCGCGCCTGCTGATTGGCGACGTGGCGCTGTTCCTTGAGTTACAAAAGCACATTTTCAGCGACGGTTTCTGGCCTTCGGAGAAATTCTTCGCCGCCAAAGTGGAAGAGCAGAACGAGCGCCACCAGCGCTATCACGGCACCAGTTATAACCTGGAGCCGGACATTAAAAGCAGCCCTGGCGGTCTGCGCGATATTCACACGCTGCAATGGGTGGCGCGCCGCCACTTTGGCGCCACGTCGCTGCGTGAAATGGTCGGCTTCGGCTTTCTGACGGAAGCTGAGCGCAACGAGCTTGACGAGTGCCAGCATCTGCTGTGGCGCATTCGCTTTGCCCTGCATCTGGAACTCAACCGCTACGACAACCGTCTGTTGTTCGACCGCCAGTTGAGCGTAGCCCAGCGCCTGCGTTATGAAGGCGAAGGCAACGAGCCGGTTGAGCATATGATGAAGGATTTCTACCGCGTCACGCGCCGCGTCGGCGAGCTTAACCAGATGCTGCTGCAACTGTTCGACGAAGCTATCCTTGCGCTGACGACCGATGAAAAACCGCGCGTGCTGGATGACGATTTCCAGCTGCGCGGCACGCTTATCGATCTGCGCGATGAAACGCTGTTTATCCGCGAGCCGCAGGCCATCCTGCGCATGTTTTATATGATGGTGCGTAATCGCGACATCACCGGCATCTACTCCACCACCCTGCGTCATCTGCGCCACGCGCGTCGTCATCTTAAACAGCCGCTGTGCTACATCCCGGAGGCGCGCTCGCTGTTTCTGGCGATGCTGCGCCATCCGGGCGCCGTCAGCCGCGGCCTGCTGCCGATGCACCGCCACAGCGTATTGTGGGCCTATATGCCGCAGTGGTCGCATATCGTTGGCCAGATGCAGTTCGATCTGTTCCACGCCTATACGGTGGATGAGCACACCATCCGCGTGCTGCTGAAGCTGGAAAGCTTCGCCAAAGAAGAGACGCGCTCGAAACACCCGCTCTGCGTGGATCTCTGGCCGCGCCTGTCGCACCCGGAGCTGATCCTCATCGCCGCGCTGTTCCATGACATCGCCAAAGGACGCGGCGGCGACCACTCGGTGCTGGGCGCGCAGGACATCCTGAAATTCGCCGAGCTGCACGGCCTGAACTCGCGTGAAACGCAGCTGGTCGCCTGGCTGGTGCGCCACCACCTGCTGATGTCGGTCACAGCCCAGCGCCGTGACATTCAGGATCCGGAAGTCATTAAACAGTTCGCCGAAGAAGTGCAGACCGAAAACCGTCTGCGATTCCTGGTTTGCCTGACGGTGGCGGATATCTGCGCCACCAACGAGACGCTCTGGAACAGCTGGAAGCAGAGCCTGTTGCGCGAGCTCTACTTCGCGACTGAAAAACAGCTGCGCCGCGGCATGCAAAGCACGCCCGACATGCGCGAGCGGGTGCGTCATCACCAGCTCCAGGCGCTGGCGCTGCTGCGTATGGAGAATATCGATGAAGAGGCGCTGCACCACATCTGGGGACGCTGTCGCGCCAACTACTTTGTGCGCCACAGCCCGAACCAGCTCGCCTGGCACGCGCGGCATCTGCTCCACCACGATCTCAGCCAGCCGCTGATCCTGCTAAGCCCGCAGGCGACGCGCGGCGGCACCGAGATATTCATCTGGAGCCCGGACCGCCCTTACCTCTTCGCCGCGGTCTGCGCCGAGCTCGACCGGCGCAATCTGAGCGTGCACGACGCGCAGATCTTCACAACCCGCGACGATATGGCGATGGATACCTTTATTGTTCTGGAGCCGGACGGCAGCCCGCTTTCCCCGGACCGCCACGAGGCGATTCGCCACGGTCTTGAGCAGGCGATCACCCAGCGCACCTGGCAGCCGCCGCAGCCGCGTCGTCAGCCGGCCAAACTGCGGCACTTTACGGTGGAAACCGAGGTGAGTTTTCTGCCGACCCATACCGACAGAAAATCGTTTCTGGAGCTTATCGCGCTCGATCAGCCCGGCCTTCTGGCGCGCGTCGGACAGGTCTTCGCCGACCTCGGCATTTCGCTGCACGGAGCCCGAATCAGTACAATCGGGGAGCGAGTAGAAGATTTATTTATAATCGCGACAGCGGACCGGCGTGGGCTTAATAATCTGCTCCAGCAAGAGGTGAGACAACGGTTGACAGAGGCCCTCAATCCAAACGATAAAGTGTAGTGAATTTTTAATACCCAAAAGTTATCAGGAAAGAAGCTAATTATGCAGCAGCTACAGAACGTTATTGAATCCGCTTTCGAGCGCCGCGCCGACATTACGCCGGCGAACGTCGATGCCGTCACCCGCGAGGCGGTCAACCAGGTTATCGCCCTGCTGGACAGCGGCGAACTGCGCGTCGCAGAGAAGATCAACGGCGAGTGGGTCACCCACCAGTGGCTGAAAAAAGCGGTGCTGCTCTCCTTCCGCATTAACGACAACCAGGTGATTGAAGGCGCCGAAAGCCGCTACTTCGACAAAGTGCCGATGAAATTCGCTAACTACGACGAAGCGCGCTTCCAGAAAGAAGGCTTCCGCGTGGTGCCTCCCGCCGCCGTGCGCCAGGGCGCGTTTATCGCCCGCAACACCGTACTGATGCCGTCTTATGTCAACATCGGCGCATATGTCGATGAAGGCACCATGGTGGATACCTGGGCTACCGTCGGCTCCTGCGCGCAGATCGGTAAAAACGTTCACCTCTCCGGCGGCGTCGGCATCGGCGGCGTACTGGAGCCGCTGCAGGCCAACCCAACTATCATTGAAGATAACTGCTTTATCGGCGCGCGCTCTGAAGTGGTGGAAGGCGTTATCGTTGAAGAAGGCTCTGTTATCTCGATGGGCGTTTACATCGGCCAGAGCACCAAAATTTATGACCGCGAAACCGGCGAAGTCTTCTACGGCCGCGTGCCGGCAGGCTCCGTGGTGGTTTCCGGCAACCTGCCGTCGAAAGATGGGACATACAGCCTCTACTGCGCGGTGATCGTGAAGAAAGTCGACGCGAAAACCCGCGGTAAAGTCGGTATCAATGAACTGCTTCGCACCATCGACTAAGCAGAACGAAAAAAGGCGGGCCTGGCCCGCCTTTTTCACATCTGAGGGTGGCGCGATGAGATCTTTTCATTAATTATCTAAAGGTTAATATTTCCCCAGGGGGATCGCTATGTACGACAACCTTAAGAGTCTTGGCATAACCAATCCTGATGAAATCGACCGTTACAGTCTGCGCCAGGAAGCGAACAACGATATCCTGAAGATCTACTTCCATAAGGATAAGGGCGAGTTCTTCGCCAAAAGCGTGAAGTTTAAATACCCACGCCAGCGCAAAACCGTGGTCGCCGACGGCGTCGGTCAGGGTTACAAAGAAGTGCAGGAAATCAGCCCTAACCTGCGCTACGTGATAGACGAGCTGGATCAACTCTGCCAGCGCGACCGCACCGAAGTGGATCTGAAACGCAAAATCCTCGACGATCTGCGCCATCTGGAAAGCGTCGTGGCGAACAAGATCTCCGAGATCGAGTCCGACCTCGAAAAGCTCACCCGCAACAAATAAGCGTTGCCCGCGCGTTTTATCGCAGGGCATCAGACGTAAAAAAGGCCGCAATCGCGGCCTTTTGTTTTCAGAGCGTCTCTTACTGCATCAGCAGATAGATAGAGCTGTCGCCACGCTGAATATTCAGCGCCAGCACCGACGGTTTGCTGTCGAGGATTTTGCGCAGTTCGGCGATATTGCTCACCGGCTGCTGGTTCGCGCCGACAATAACATCTCCTTTTTTCAGGCCAATGCGTGCCGCAGGCGAACCCGCTTTCACACTGTTGACCACCACGCCTTTTTCCTTGCCGGCACGGTTGCTCATCTCCGCCCCTTCGATACCGCTGAAGATAGAAGACGAGTCTACCTGCGTCTGGCTGCTCTGCTGCAGCACCAGATCGACGTTCACCGGTTTGCCGTCGCGCAGCAGGCCAAGCGTCAGTTTCGTGCCGACCGGCATGGTGCCGACCTGCGCACGCAGCGCCGCGAAGCTGCTAATCGGCTTGCCGTTCAGCGACACAATCACGTCGCCCGCTTTCACGCCCGCTTTGGCGGCGGAAGAGTTCGCGAGAACCTGGCTTACAAACGCGCCGCGCTGCGCGTCCACTTTCATCGCTTTAGCGAGTTCAGAATTCAGCTCGGTCCCCATGATACCCAGCTCGCCGCGTTTCACCTGGCCATATTCGACCATCTGCGACGTCAGGCTTTTCACCATGTTGCTCGGAATAGCGAAGCCGATACCGATGTTGCCGCCGTCAGGCGCCAGGATCGCGGTGTTGATGCCGATAAGCTCGCCGTTCAGGTTCACCAGCGCGCCGCCGGAGTTCCCGCGGTTAATCGCCGCATCGGTCTGGATAAAGTTCTCGTAGTTTTCCGCGTTCAGGCCGCTGCGACCGAGCGCCGAGACAATACCGGACGTCACCGTTTCACCAAGCCCGAACGGGTTGCCGATGGCGACGGCATAATCGCCGACGCGCAGGCTGTCGGAGTCGGCAAGTTTAATCGCCGTCAGGTTTTTCGGGTCCTGAATCTGAATAAGCGCGATGTCGGAGCGCGGATCTTTACCCACCATTTTCGCGTCCAGCTTACGGCCGTCGCTCAGTTGCACTTTGATGGTGGTGGCGTTATCCACCACGTGATTATTCGTGACCACATAACCTTTAGCGGCGTCGATAATCACGCCGGAGCCCAGCGCCATAAATTTCTGCTGCTGGCCATTGCCGTCAGCGCCGCCCTGACCGCCAGGGCCGCTCTGGCAGAACGGAGAGCTCTGGAACGGAGAGCCATCCTGGCAGAACGGCGAATCATCGCCGAAAAACTGCTGGAAGTTGCGCGGCATACGCGGCGTATTGACCGTTGTGCTGCCTTCAACGTTAATGCTGACGACAGAAGGCATGACTTTTTCCAGCATCGGCGCCAGGCTCGGCATCGCCTGCGACGTCACGGCGGACGCGGTTTCAGCGGCGAAGGAAGCCGGGCTTAATGCCAGCCCCAGGCTCAGGGCCAGCGCACTCATTGCTAACGTGGTTTTTTTCATCGATTCATTCTCAACTAACAAGTAACGCAAATAAATTGCTGTGAAGGTGTCTGTCAGAGTCGATTTATAGCGCGAAGTTCCATTGTTAATTTTCTGAAAAAAGTAAAAATTTATTGGGCGTCTTTACAAAACGAAGCGGGGTTATTCTACCGCCATCAGTTTGCGATATTCATCCCAGGCGTAGAGATCGGTCATTCCGCTGATATAGTCCTGGATAAGACGGCAACGATAATAATATTCCCAAACCGGGAAATCCGCCGCCTGAGGATGAAGATGACTCACGGCCTCGATATAAGCCAGCCGGTGCCGGGAAGAAAGTTTATGATAAAGGCGCGATTCAATCGGTAACGTTCGCACGCTCTCTTTTTCCACCAGCTCACGAAATTGCGCCAGCGTCAGCGAGAGCAACGGGCGATAAATATCCAGCAAACCGCTAATGACCCGGTAGCCCTGCAGCTCCAGTTGCTCGACGTCAGGGTGGTTAAATACATGACGTACCGCGACATTTTTATACAGCTCCAGCAGACGGCTGTATGGGCTGTCATCTTCAAGCAGCGCATGATTAAACGAGCCGTCAAAGACCTCGGACAAATTATCAATAAAGCGCTGCGCGGCGTAAGGCGCCAGTCGATTTAACGTATTGACGCGCAGATACATAAAGAACTGATCTTCCGCGCTGTGGTGCAATTGATTGGTTCCCGATTTATCCCAGGCGTTTTGCACCACCAGATTAAAGAGATCGCCAGGCGCATGTTCGCCCCAGGCCTCGTAGAGATGCTGATATAACTGCTCGACGCTGAAAATGCGTTTTTCCACCGCATCCTCGAGATCGGCCACGCAATAAGAAATATCGTCGGCCGCCTCCATAATCCAGGCGAGCGGAAAGCGACTGTAAGTTTCTAATTGCAGTTCTTTACGCAACCTCGAAATATATTGATCTTCGGAGAGATAAAACCCAGGCTTTTTCATCAGGTAGCTGTGGGTTTGCGGCACTGCTCCGCTGTACCAGGCCGGGCGCGTATATTTAAGAATACCGCCGACCTGCGCCCAGGTGAGATTCATGCGCAGCAGCGTATGCACCAGCCGTATTCCCTGCGCGTTACCCTCGAAATGACACAAATCCCGACGTACATTGCTGCGCAGGGCGTTAAGCGCCTCTTCGCCCTCCTGCAGGCGCAGCGTCTGCACCGTACAGCGGTCCTGGCTTACGGGCTGGTTTTCGGCATCCGCCGGAAAGAGCCGCTGGCTGAACCAGTCGTTAATCGCCGCTTCGCCGAAGTGACCGAACGGCGGATTGCCAATGTCATGCATCAGGCACGACATCTCGACAATGCTCTCAAACGGCCCGGTCAGTTCCGCCAGGCCATACGCCTCAAGCAGCCCCTGCTCCTTCAGGCGGCTTAACACCTCTTTGGCGATATAGCGCCCGACCTGCTGGACTTCCAGCGAATGTGTAAGACGGGTGCGCACTGCGGCGTTACGCTCAAGGGGAAAAACCTGGGTTTTCTGTTGCAGACGGCGGATCGCGGGCGAGTTAATAATGCGGCCGCGATCGCTTTCAAAGATGCGCAGGATCTCGTGTTCACTCTTTACGCCCTGCGGCGAGCGATACCGGCGATGCCAGTTGATTTTGTTTCGGAAATCGATTTTCTCCATCCGCCCTCCCGGTCTGCGCGCACGCGAATTAAATCCTTGCTGTCTGCCATGATAGACTATGCCTCTGAATCCATCATTTAGCGAGTATCTCTATGAAAGCAGGCATTATTGGCGCAATGGAAGAAGAAGTGACGCTGCTGCGTGACAAAATCGACAACCGCCAGACCCTGAATATCGCCGGCTGCGAAATTTACACCGGCACGCTCAACGGCGTGGACGTGGCGCTGCTGAAATCGGGCATCGGTAAAGTTTCCGCCGCGATGGGCGCGACGCTGCTGCTGGAGCACTGCAAACCTGACGTGATTATCAATACCGGCTCGGCGGGCGGTCTCGCGCCCTCGCTGAAAGTAGGCGACATCGTGGTGTCCGACGAAGTGCGCTACCACGACGCCGACGTGACCGCGTTCGGCTACGAATATGGCCAGATGGCGGGCTGCCCGGCGGCGTTCAAAGCCGATGAAAAACTGATCGCGGCGGCGCAGGAAACGATCGAACAGCTCAACCTGCACGCAGTACGCGGGCTGGTGGTGAGCGGCGATGCCTTTATCAACGGCTCCGTGAACCTCGCGAAAATCCGCCATAACTTCCCGCAGGCGATTGCCGTTGAGATGGAAGCGACCGCGATTGGTCATGTCTGCCATAACTTCGGCGTGCCGTTTGTCGTGGTGCGCGCCATTTCTGACGTTGCGGATCAGCAGTCGCACCTGAGCTTTGAAGAGTTCCTGGCGGTGGCGGCGAAGCAGTCGAGCATGATGGTCGAAACGCTGCTCACGAGCCTGAACCGTGGCTAAACGCTGGCTTAACAGGGCGCTTATCGTCCTGTTTGTCCTCCCGGCGTGGCTTTTTGCCGCGCCGCGGGTGATTACCCTCTCCCCCGCCAATACCGAACTCACCTTTGCCGCCGGCATTACGCCGGTTGCGGTCAGCGCTTACTCTGACTACCCCGACGCCGCGCGTCATCTCGAACAGGTCGCGAACTGGCAAGGGATGAACGTTGAGCGTATCGCGACGCTCAAACCCGATCTGCTGGTCGCCTGGCGCGGCGGCAATCCCGAGCGGCAGATAAATCAGCTCACATCGCTCGGCATTCACGTGCTCTGGCTCGATCCGCAAAATGTCGCGCAGGTGGCCGACGCGCTACGCGCGCTCGCGCCTTACAGCCCGACGCCGGAAAAGGCGCAGGCGGCAGCGCGTGAGCTCGAACAGCGCTGGCAGGCGCTCGCCGCGCGTTATAAAGGCCAGCCGAAAAAGCGCGTGTTTTTACAGTTCGGCACGCGCCCGCTCTTTACCACCAACCACGCGTCTATCCAGAATGAGATAGTCGAGACCTGCGGCGGCGAGAATATTTTCGCCGACAGCCCCGTTCCCTGGCCGCAGGTGAGCCGCGAACAGGTGCTGGCGCGCCATCCTGCGGCGGTGATTATCACCGGCGGCGAGACGTCCGTCACCGCCACGCGGCTGTTCTGGCAGCCTCAGCTCAATGTCCCGATCATAAGCATTAACGATGACTGGTTTGAACGCGCCGGCCCGCGTATTATCCTCGCCGCGAATCAGCTCTGCCAGGCGCTGGCAGAGGTAAAATAACGAGTCGAGGAACATCATGCTGGTTTACTGGCTGGATATTATTGGCACCGCAGTGTTTGCCATCTCCGGCGTTTTGCTGGCGGGCAAACTGCGTATGGATCCTTTCGGCGTACTGGTGCTGGGCGTGGTGACCGCGGTGGGCGGCGGCACGATCCGCGATATGGCGCTCGATCACGGTCCGGTTTTCTGGGTGAAAGATCCCACCGATCTGGTGGTAGCGATGGTGACGTGTCTGCTGACGATTGCGCTGGTGCGCCAGCCGCGTCGCCTGCCGAAGTGGGTGCTGCCGGTGCTGGACGCCGTCGGGCTCGCGGTGTTTGTCGGCATCGGGGTGAATAAAGCGTTTATGGCCGGCACCGGCCCGCTGGTGGCGATTTGCATGGGCGTAGTGACGGGCGTCGGCGGCGGCATTATTCGCGACGTGCTGGCGCGCGAAATCCCGATGATCCTGCGGACCGAAATCTACGCCACCGCGTGCATCGTGGGCGGCATCGTCCATGCGACGGCGTTTTATACCTTTGCGGTGCCGCTGGAGCAGGCGAGTATGATGGGCATGGCGGTGACGCTGGCGATCCGGCTTGCGGCGATCCGCTGGCATCTCAAGCTCCCCACCTTCGCGCTGGACGAAAAAGCGTAAGCCATAAAAAAAGCCGTGTCTTAAAACACGGCTTTTTTGTTTCAGCAAGGCAATCAGATGCTGAAGGAAGAACCACACCCGCAGGTGCTGGTGGCGTTCGGGTTGTTCACCACGAAGCGCGAGCCTTCGAGGCCTTCGGTGTAATCCACCGCGCCGCCGACCAGATATTGCAGGCTCATCGGGTCAACGACCAGCGACACGCCCTGCTTCTCGATAGTCATATCGCCATCATTGATCTGGTCATCAAAGGTAAAACCATACTGGAAGCCGCTGCAACCACCACCGGTGATGTAGACGCGCAGCTTGAGATTCGGGTTGTCCTCATCGGCGATCAGGCTTTTTACTTTATTGGCTGCTGCGTCGGTAAACTGCAGCGGCAGCGCTACGTCATCACTCATTTTTTGCTCCCGTTGAAACCAGCAATCGGGCAAAGAATAACCCGATCTTTAGGGCCATTATCTATTACCCTGGTAAATCGTTCAAGTATTCCGCCCGTCGGCCTGCGCCTGTCGCTCCGCCTCCTGTTTCGCAAGCGTTCGCGCGAGGATCGTAGAATAGAGCGGCTTGCCGCCGAGGAACTGGGCGAGCAGTGTCGCGCCGAGACAGGTAATAATCATTGGCAAAATGAGCTGGTAATTATCGGTCATCTCCAGCACCAGCACGATGCCCGTAATCGGCGCCCTGACCGAGGCGGCAAGCAATGCGCCCATCCCGGCGATAGCGAACGTGCCCGCCTGTAAATGCCACTCCGGGAACCAGGCGGCGCAGGCCATGCCGAACGCGCTGCCAAGTAGCGTGCCGAGCGCCAGCATCGGGGCGAAAATCCCGCCCGGCGCGCCGGAGGAAAAACAGAACACCGTCGTCAGCACGCGCGCGATGAAAATAAACAGCATCATACCGATGGTAAAATTACCCGCCGCCGCGATGGGGATCAGGCCAAATCCGCCGCCCGCTGCCGCAGGCTCCCACAGCGCCAGCAGACCGCACGTGCCGCCGATAGCGCCGCCAAGCAATACCCAGCGGGTGATATTTCCGCCATGAATACGTGCGAACACATCCTGCATCCCCAGCACCAGACGGTTAAACAGCGGCCCCACCGCACCGAAAATGATGCCCAGCAGCAGATAGAGCCAGAGCGTGTAGACGGGCGCGTCGGCCAGTTGCCCCACCTCAATCACCGACCCTTCGCCATTGAAAATGCGAAAGACAATGGTCGACATAATAACGCCGGTGAACACCGCTTTAATGGAGATAAGGTTGTAGTGAAACTGCGTGCGCATCTCTTCGATAATAAACAGGATGCCGGCGAGCGGCGCGTTAAAGGCCGCCGCAAGACCCGCCGCCGCCCCCGTTGCCAGCAGCGTATGGCGCGCCTCGGCGTCCGGACGGTGAAAAATATCCAGCACCATGCGCCCGATATTGCCGCCCATCTGCACCATCGGGCCTTCGCGTCCGAGCACCATGCCCGCGCCGAGCGTGCCCATGCCGCCGAAAAACTTCACCGGCAGTACGCGCCACCAGCGCACCGGACGTAACTCCTCCAGCGCCCCTTCGATTTCAGGAATGCCTGAACCGCCCGCCTCCGGCGCGAAGCGGCGCACCAGAAAATACCCTGCCATCGCCAGCAGCGCGGAAAACAGAAACGCCAGCAGCCAGACGAGCCAGGGACTGTCCGCCACCTGCGCCAGCCCTTCAATGCGATGCGCCGTGACCCAGGCGACCGATTTTTCAAACGCCACGCCCGCAAGCCCTGTCAACAGGCCGGTGAGCGTCGCCAGCAGTAAGATTGTCAGCGGTGTTTTGTCGCGCGACAGTAACTGGCGGATAACAGCGGCGTGTTGAAATCCTCTGACGCGGCGTGGGGATGTCGTCTGCGGGTTCATGCGAACAGATTCTCCGGGATTCATTCAGGCTACGTATTATACGCCGCGCGGCGGCGTCATTCAAAAAAGCCCTGCCCGCTGTCGGGGTTTAATCGGGCAAAACTTTCATAACCAAGAAGGGATGACTTAGAATAACCCGTTATCCCTCTTTTCCCCGAATCAGGAGCCGATTCATGAGTAAGTCTGAAAACCTCTTTGCCGCCGCCCGCGAACTTATCCCAGGCGGCGTTAACTCGCCGGTGCGCGCCTTTACCGGCGTGGGCGGCACGCCGCTGTTTATCGAACGGGCGGACGGGGCTTATCTCTATGACGCCGACGGCAAAGCCTATATCGACTACGTTGGCTCCTGGGGCCCGATGGTGCTGGGCCATAACCACCCGGCTATCCGCAACGCGGTGATTGAAGCGGCTGAGCGCGGCCTGAGCTTCGGCGCGCCGACGGAAATGGAAGTCAAAATGGCGCAGCTGGTCACTGACCTGGTGCCGACGATGGATATGGTGCGTATGGTGAACTCCGGCACCGAAGCGACCATGAGCGCTATCCGCCTGGCGCGTGGCTTTACCGGCCGCGATAAAATCATCAAATTCGAAGGCTGCTACCACGGCCACGCGGATCACCTGCTGGTGAAAGCGGGCTCCGGCGCGCTGACCCTCGGACAGCCGAATTCGCCAGGCGTACCGGCGGATTTCGCGAAACATACCCTGACCTGCACCTATAACGATCTCGCCTCCGTGCGCGAAGCCTTCGAGCGTTACCCGCAGGATATCGCGTGCATCATCGTTGAGCCGGTGGCGGGCAACATGAACTGCATTCCGCCGCAGCCCGATTTCCTGCCGGGCCTGCGGGCGCTGTGCGACGAATTCGGCGCGCTGCTGATCATTGATGAAGTGATGACGGGTTTCCGCGTCGCGCTGGCGGGCGCGCAGGCGTACTACAACGTGGTGCCGGATCTCACCTGTCTTGGCAAAATTATCGGCGGCGGTATGCCGGTGGGCGCGTTCGGCGGACGTCGCGAAGTGATGGAAGCGCTGGCGCCGACCGGCCCGGTTTATCAGGCGGGCACGCTCTCCGGCAACCCGATCGCGATGGCGGCAGGCTTCGCGTGCCTGAGCGAAGTGGCGCAGCCTGGCGTGCACAGTACCCTTGACGCGCTGACGACCCAACTGGCGGACGGCCTGCTGGATGCCGCGCGGGACGCAGGCGTGCCGCTGGTGGTGAACCACGTCGGCGGGATGTTCGGTTTCTTCTTTACCGATGCCGACAGCGTGACCTGCTATCAGGATGTGGTGAAATGCGATGTCGAGCGCTTTAAGCGTTTCTTCCATCTGATGCTGGAAGAAGGCGTGTACTTCGCTCCGTCGGCGTTTGAAGCGGGCTTTATGTCCGTCGCGCACAGCGAAGAGGATATTAATAACACCATCGACGCCGCGCGCCGGGTGTTCGCGAAGCTGTAAGGTTTTTTTGACCGTGGCGGGTGCGCTTACGCTTACCCGCCCTACAATGCATCGATAAAGGTGAGTCATTGTAGGGTGGGTAGGGTGGGTAAGCGTAGCGCACCCACCTTCTCACCAACCGAACGCCCCTCCTGATTTCCTGCCTCTGATTAACGGCTCTGCTTACGCAACAAATACACGAAATATGGCGCGCCGATAAACGTCGCCAGCAGCCCCGCCGGGATCTGGTACGGGAACATCGCCATCCTCCCCGCCCAGTCCGCCAGCATCATCAGCATACCGCCCAGCAATGAGGCGATAACCAGTTGCGGCAACGCGCGGCGAAAACCGAGCATCCGCGTAATGTGCGGCGCCATCAGCCCGATAAAGCTCAGCGGCCCGATGGTCAGCGTCGCCGCCGCGGTCAGCGCCGAGGCCAGCAACAGCAGCACGATGCGGGTCGGCGTCAGCGCCATTCCCACCGCACGCGCCGTCTCGCCGCCGAGCGGCAGCACCGTCAGCCAGCGACGGCACAGCGGCGTCAACGCCAGCAGCGCCAGCATCACCCACAACGAATTGCGCGCCTGCTGCGGCGTCACGCTGTAAGTGGAGCCGGAGATCCAGGTGATCACCTGCGCCATACGCGGATCGCCGCTCGCCTGAAGCATCACCAGCAGCATCGTAAACGCGGTGCTGAGCGCCATCCCGGCGAGCAACATCCGGTGCGGCGAAAACCCGCCGCGTCCGGCGGCAATCAGAATAATCATCAGCGTCGCCGCCGCCCCGACGCTGCCCGCCGGCAGCAGCCAGCCAAACGCGTCGCCCGGCACGAACAGCAGCATCAACACCACGCCGAATGCCGCGCCGGAACTGATGCCCAGCACTTCCGGGCTCGCCATCGGGTTGCCGGTCAGCCGCTGGATAATACAGCCCGCCGCCGCCAGCATGGTGCCCGCGCACATCGCCGCCAGCACGCGCGGCCAGCGCCAGCTCAGCAACTCGCGCAGCACGTCGCCCTGCGCCCATACCCAGCCATTCGCGTCGCGACCAAAACAGAGCGCCAGCGCCGCCACGCCCAATAACAGCAACAGCCCGCCCAGCGCCCAGCGCCCCACCTGCCCGCGCTCGGCCGGGATCGCGTCGCCCGCATTCATCGCCGGCGCGCTCATGGTACGCAGACGCGGCAGGAGCCACAGCAACAGCGGCGCGCCAAACAGCGCCGTCGCCATCCCGGTAGACACTTCCAGCCAGACGCGGGAAAGCCAGAGGATAAACTGATCCGATAGCCACAGCAGCAGCGCGCCAATGAACGCGGCCAGCAACAGCCGCGCCAGCAGCCGACGCGCGCCGAGCATTTTCGCGAGCAGCGGCGCGAACAGGCCGATAAACCCGATGATCCCGACCGCGTTGACCAGCAGCGCGCTGATGACAATCGCCAGCGTCAGCGTCGCGAGCCGCGCCAGCGACAGCGCCAGCCCCAGATTGCGCGCCACGCCGTCATCCAGCCCCATCAGGGTAAGCGGGCGCAGCAGCAGCAGCGTCAGTAAAAAGCCCGCCAGCAGTTGCGGCCACAGCCGCGCCGCCACGCTCCAGTCGTTCTGGTTAAGCGCGCCGGTGCTCCATAAAAACATGCTTTGCAGCTGATCGTGGTGGAACAGCACCAGCAGTTGATTGACGGCACCGCAATAGAGGCTCACCACCAGGCCCGCCAGAATGAGCGTGACCGGCGAGAGACGTTTACCCCAGGCGACGCCGAACACCAGCAATCCGACCACGCAGGCCCCGGCCAGCGCCGCGAACTGAGCGGTCAGTACGCCGCCCGGCAACGCCCAGAGCGTCGCTACGGTCACGCCAAGCTGCGCGCCGGTCGCCACGCCAAGCGTGGTCGGCTCCGCAAGCGGGTTACGCAGCACCTGCTGAAACAGCACGCCCACCAGCCCAAGCCCTGCGCCAACCAACAGCGACACCGCAAAGCGCGGCAGCAGGCTGTAGTGGAACAACATCTGATCGATGGCGTCGATATCCGGGCGCCACAGCGCCTCGCCCCATTGCGCGCGCGGCAACCAGGCGTTCAGGTTAGCCCAGCTCAGACCGAGCGCCAGCGCGAACAACAGCCCCAGCAACAGCGCCGGGAACAGCAAAGAACGTTGTCTCATGCCCGGCCTCCCAGCGCGTTATCCAGCACGCGGCCAAAGCGCATCGCCGAAAGCGTCGCGCCGTAAAACCAGACGGCGGGCACGCGCTGAAACCGGTCCTCACGCACAAACGGCATCGCCTGCCAGAGCGGCGTGGCGGCAAGCTGGCGCATCGCCTGATCATCGCCATGCTCAAAGCAGATGACGTCAGCGTCGCGGAACTGCGCGAGGCGTTCGATGCCGACAATCGCGCTGCCCCAGAAATTGGTCTTATCCTGCCAGGCGTTGGGAATATTTACCGCATCCAGCACCGGCTGGAACAGGCTGTTCGTGCCGAGCGTCAGCGCGTGGCGTGAGTCCAGTAACGACATCATCAGCAGCGGACGCTGACCGCGGCCCGCAAAGCGCAGCTTCATCTGCGCCAGGAACCGTTCAAACTCATCAAGGTGAGCCTGCGCCGCGCTCTCCAGCCCCAGCCGTGCGGCCAGCGCCACGAGCGACTGGCGCGCCATGGCAAGCGGCGCTTTGCCGTCGGTAAACGTCACGCCCATACCAGGCGCGATACGCTTAAGCTGCGCCTCCGCCGGGCCATAACCGGCCGACCAGATCATCAGCGACGGCTGAAGCTGGGTAAGCAACTCCAGATTCGGCTCGGTACGCAGCCCGACGTCGATGACGGAATCCGGTAGCGGCGGGTAGTCAACCCACAGGCGATAGTTCGGCACATCCGCGACCGCGAAAGGCACCACGCCGAGCGCGATAAGCTGTTCGACGGGCAGCCATTCGAGCGCCACGATACGTTTGAGATCCACCGATGCCGCACGGGCTTTCGCCATGTGCCACATCAGCGGCGAGAGGGCCATCGCCGTCATCAGACGCCGACGGCTGAAAGGCGTAGAGAGAATATCGCGCATCAGCAGACAAAGCTCACGGGTGCCAGGCCCGCCGGATGCGGCAGAATGCCCATCGGAATGCCATAAATCTGTTGCAGCGTTTCGCCGTTCATAAGTTCAAGCGGGCTGCCCTGAGCTATCATCTCCCCGCCGCGCAGCGCCACCAGATGGTCGCAGTAACGCGCCGCCATGTTGATGTCGTGCAGCACCGCGATCACCGTTAACCCGCGCTGCTGGCTTAAGCGGTGGATCAGCGCCAGCACGTCAACCTGATGGGCGATATCCAGCGCCGAGGTCGGCTCGTCGAGCAGCAGGCAGCGGCTGTTCTGCGCTACCAGCATGGCTATCCAGGCGCGCTGGCGCTCACCGCCGGAAAGGCTGTCCACCAGCCGGTGCGCAAGCGGTTTAAGCCCTACCAGACTAATCGCTTCCTCCACCCGTTCGCGATCTTCCGCCCCGAAACGCCCGAGCGCGCCGTGCCACGGGTAGCGGCCAATCGCCACCAGTTCACGCACCGTCATGCCTTCAGCGGCAGGCAGTTGCTGCGGCAGATACGCGACTTCACGCGCGAACGCTTTGCTGTTCCAGTCCGCGAGCGGCTCACCGTTAAGCAGAATGTCACCCCCGGAGGGTTTCTGGTGACGCCCCAGCATTTTCAGTAGCGTGGATTTGCCGGAGCCGTTATGGCCGATGAGACCGGTGACTTTGCCCGCCGGAAAGGTGAGCGATAAGGGGTGCAGCAGCGTGCGTCCGGGCACACGGAAAGTGAGATCTTTTAACGAAAAACCAGCATCGGGCGAGGAAATTTTGTCCTGCATGGTAGCCAACTTGTTGAAGGGCACGCCGGAGCGTGCCCGAAGACGGATCAGAAGCGGAATGTTGCGGTCGCCGTAACCTGACGTTCCGCGCCCCAGAAACAACCATAGGTCTGGAAGCAGCTAGAGACATATTCACGGTCAAGGAGGTTATTAACGTTTACCGCAACGCTTGAGCCTGGCAGGCCCACTCGCGCGAGGTCATATTTGACCACAGCGTCCATGACCGCGGCGCTACCGACTTTAAAGGTATTCGCCGGATCGCCGTAGCTGGAGCCGATAAAGCGACCGCCGGTGCCAATCGTCAGCCCGGAGAGCGGTCCATTATTAAACGTGTAATCGCCCCACAGCGAGCCCATATTGCGCGGCACCTGCTCAACGTGATTGCCTTTGAGATTGGTGTCTTTGGTGTATTCCGCATCAATATAGGTGTAAGACGCCGTCACGTTGATGTTCGCATTAACTGCGGCTTTGGCTTCCAGCTCGACACCGCGCGAGCGCACTTCACCCGATGGCACCTGTAAGGTTGCGTCATTAGGATCGGTAGTCAGCGTGTTGGTTTTGGTCAGCTGATACACCGCGCCGGTAATCACGATCGGCATATCTTTCGGCACATATTTCACGCCCGCTTCATACTGCTCGCCTTTAGACGGCGCAAAAGCCATGCGCGGCGTGCTGTAGAGATCAAAAGCGTTCGGCTCGAAAGACTGGCTGTAGCTAACGTACGGAGAAATACCGTTGTCGAACAGGTAGTTCACGCCGCCGCGCCAGGTAAACTGGTGGTCGTTGCGCTCAATAGAACCACCATCAGCCCGTACGGTCGTCCCTTGTTGAGACCAGTCATAGCGGCCGCCGAGCGTAAACACCCATTTATCCCATTCAGCCTGATCCTGAACGTAAATACCGGTCTGTTTCGTTTCGTTAAGCTGATATGGCTCGGCATTACCAAAATCAAAGTCTTCCGGCGTGTAAGAGCCGTAAAGATCGATGGCTGGCGCTGAGCCAAACGCGGCATTGATGTCGTTGCGCATACGCATGAAATCGACACCGGTCAGCAGCGTGTGATCCAGGGCGCTGGTCGCGAATTTGCTTTGTAGCTGGGTATCGACGCTGAAGTTCTGCAGACGCTCGTTATCAACGACGGTGCCGCGGTTCAGCGTATGGCCATCTGCCTGAATACCCGTGCCGTAGACGCTCTGCTGCGCCGTTTTCATCTCTGCAAAACGCAGATTCTGGCGCACGGTAAAGGTATCGTCGAAAGCGTGCTCGAAGCTATACCCCACCATTTTCTGGTTGCGGGAATAGGAGTTATTAGACGCGCCTTCGTTAAAATCGCTGCCGATACGTTTGCCGTTCGGTAACGGTTCGACCGTTCCCTCTTTCGGCAGCCAGCCGTAGTAGCCGGTTTGCGGTTCGTTCTGGAAATAAGAAAGGAACGTGAAATTCGTGTTTTCATCAGGACGCCAGGTAAACGACGGCGCAATCGCGTAGCGTTTCTGTTTAGCGTTAACCTGCTGCTGATCGTTTGAGCGCGCCACGCCGGTCAGGCGGTAAGAAAACTCGCCGTTATCGTCCAGAGAGTCGCTGAAGTCAAAACCGGTCTGGTAAAGATTATCCGTGCCCATTTTGAACTGGACTTCATGCAGCGGTTCGGTGGTCGGACGCTTGCTGACCATCGCGATAATGCCGCCGGGATTGCTCTTACCATAAAGTACGGACGTCGGGCCGCGCATCAGCTCCACGCGTTCCAGCATGTAAGGGTCGATAACCGCATCGTTGTAAAAGTTGCCCTGCAGTTTCAGCCCATCCAGATAATTGTTCTGGCTTAAGCCCACGGACGTAAACCCGCGAATGCTGACAAAGTCATAAGTGGTAGAGGCGCCACGGTTGCTGACAACCACGCCCGGCGTATAGCCCAGCGCTTCTTTCACCGACTGAGACTGACGCATGTCCATCTCTTCGCGCGTCACGACGGACACGGACTGCGGCGTTTTTTCAATCGGCGTATCGGTTTTGGTGGCGGTCGCGGAACGTTTTGCCGCAATGGTCGGGGCCGGGCCCCAGGCGCTCTCCTGCGCAGCAGCAGCGGAAACGGTGATGGTTTCCTCTTTCTGGCCGTCGGCGGCTAACGCGGAGGCGGTAAAACCGCCGCACGCCGTAGCAACAACAACCGCCAGTCTGCAAATCCTGGTATTGATCTGAGTGTGAGTAGAACGCGCCATGCTAATTTCTCTGAGTGATAGTGACAAATGATAACGTAAACGAGAATTATTATTATGCGCCCGAGATGATATGCGAAAGGTTGTTTATATAGCAAGCGCCTGGCGCAGCGCGGGCGGCCAATGGCCCAATTAATCACCAGAGGAAATTATCTGGTTAATCAGCGGCTATCGAAACGTTACCGGCACTTTAAAGACCCGTGACAATAAAAAAGGGCTTAGCCCTGCTCCCGCCGAAGCCGGAGAGGCGCTAAGCCCTGTGTTACCGAAGGGGACGTCAGTTGCTGCCGAACATATCTTTAATCCAGCCCGCGACGCCGTCGCTCTTCTCTTCCTGCTGCGGCGCCTGTTGAGGCTGCTGCTGTTGCGGCTGCTG
This sequence comes from Cronobacter turicensis, assembly GCF_041222865.1. Lineage (NCBI taxonomy): Bacteria > Pseudomonadati > Pseudomonadota > Gammaproteobacteria > Enterobacterales > Enterobacteriaceae > Cronobacter > Cronobacter turicensis. The sequence goes on from NZ_CP165997.1 coordinate 3,526,079, forward strand.
CGGCGCAGACTGATCGAACGGATTGCCCGACGGCGCGACCGGCTGGCTCTGCTGGCAGAGCGCATTCGGATCGCTGGTCCAGACTGGCAGCGTACGCATACCACCGCCGCCGCATAGGAAATTGCCCATATCATCAACGCCCATGTCGACGATATCTTCAGGCGGCGTCAGATCCAGCGGGATCGGCGACTGATTGGTCAGATAGCGCTGGTAAATCGCCATCGCGCCGCTGGCCCCGTAGAGTTTGGTCGGCTGGTTATTGTCGCGCCCCACCCAGGTGATCACCACTTCACGCCCGTCGATACCGGCAAACCAGGTGTCGACGTTGTTGTTGGTGGTCCCCGTTTTCCCGGCGAGATGCAGTTTCGGGAATTTCACCGCCAGCGCATGGCCGGTGCCGCGCTGCACGACCTGCTGCATCGTCCAGAGCGTCAGGTAGGCGGCCTGCGCCGGTACGGCGCGCTCCGACTGCGGGAAGCTCTGATACAGCACGCTGCCATCTTCGGCGATTACCGAACGCAGCACGGAGAGCTGGGCGCGGTTGCCGCCGCTCGCGATGGTCTGGAACGCCTGCGCCACTTCAACCGGCGTCAGGTTCAGCGCACCGAGCAGCATAGCCGGAACCGGATGCAGCTGATTTTCCGGCGCGCCGAGTTTTTTCCAGGTCTCGGTCACGGCGGGCAGCCCCAGCGCCATACCGAGGTTGACGGTCGGCACGTTCATGGAGCGCGTCAGCGCATCCACCAGCATCACCTGGCCGCTGTAGCGGTGATCGTCGTTCTGCGGCGACCACACCTGCCCGTTCGGCTGGCGCAGGGCGATCGGCGCATCGGCGATCCAGGTGTTGAGACGGTACGTGTTCGGCTGGCTAAGCGCGGTCAGGTAGGTCGCCGGTTTGGCGAGCGAGCCAATCGAACGGCGCGCCTGCATGGCGCGGTTATAGCCCGCGAACTGCGGATTCGCGCCGCCGACCATCGCACGGACTTCGCCGGTGAAGCGGTCCACCACCACCATCGCGGTTTCCAGATCCTTCAGCTTGCGCTGTTTAATCAGCGCCGGAATACCTTCCACCGCCGCTTTCTCCGCCGCATCCTGCGCGACCGAGTCAAACGTGGTGAAAATCTTCACGCCGGAGAGATCTTTCACTTTGTCGCCAAGCTTCGCCTGCAACTCCTGACGCACCATCTGCATAAACGCCGGCTGCGGGGAGATTACGCCGCCGCGCGGCTGCACCCCGAGCGGACGGGCGCTCAGCATGTCGTAGAGCTCCTGGTCGATGACCTTTTGCTCCTGGAGCAGGCGCAGCACCAGGTTACGACGCTCCAGCGCCAGTTTCGGGTTACGCCATGGGTTATAGAGCGACGCGCCCTTCACCATGCCCACCAGCAGCGCCTGCTGATCGAGGCTAAGCTCTTCCACCGGACGGCCGAAGTAGTAGAGGCTCGCCAGCGGGAAACCGCGGATCTGATCGTCGCCGCTCTGACCGAGATACACCTCGTTCAGGTACAGCTCAAGGATACGATCTTTGTCATAACGCGCGTCCATGATAAGCGCCATGTACGCTTCGTTGGCTTTACGCCACAGGGTGCGCTTGTTGGTCAGGAACAGGTTTTTCACCAGCTGCTGCGTCAGCGTACTGCCGCCCTGCACCGCGCGGCCCGCCGTCAGGTTCGCCAGCACCGCGCGACCAATCGACCAGACGCTGATGCCGTCATGCTCATAGAAGTGGCGGTCTTCCGTCGCGACCAGCGTATCGACCAGCAGATCCGGAAAGCCGGAGCGCGGCACAAACAGGCGCTGCTCGCCGTTGGGCGATGACAGCATCGTAATCAGCCGCGGATCGAGGCGGAAGAAACCGAAGTTACGGTTGCTGTCCATGTTCTCGATAGAGGCCAGATGGTCGCCATCAAACTCCAGGCGCGCGCGGATCTGCCCCTCTTTGCTGTCCGGGAAATCGAACGGACGGCGAATCATCTCGATGCTGTTCGCCTGGACGGTAAATTCGCCAGGGCGCGTCATTTTCGTCACCTGACGATACTGCGTCGCCTCCAGCAGCTTCACCATCTCCTGCTTGCTGATGGTCATATCCGGCTCAAGGTTAACCATGCGCCCATAGACCGCCGCCGGCAGTTGCCAGACTTTGCCATCGATACGGCTGCGGATTTTTTGATCGAGATAGACGCCGTAAATAACCAGCAGCACCACAAAAATCACAAACAGCTTTAACAGAAGCCACAGCCAGCGGCGTTTGCCGCCCTTGCCTTTTTTGCCTTTTACTTTACGCGGCATCGGCTCCTCATCATCGTCTTCATACTCATCGTCATAATCCTCTTCCCTGAGACGACGACGGCTTACCTTCTGTTTAGTCGGACGCGTCGGTCGTCCTTTGCGTCCGATAGGTTCGCGGTCATTCCCCGCCATGCTTTTTCTCCACAACGTACAGGCGCAAAGGCCAGATTCTTGGCTCTTCCGCCCGCAGGCGGAAGAAGAAAGCTCTCAAATCATCACGACGGCAAGGCCGTCGTTACTGATACTTTTTGGTGCGCCGGGTCGGCAGCGCATTCGCCGGATCGTCCGGCCAGACATGTTTCGGGTAGCGCCCTTTCATCTCTTTCTGCACCTCTTTCCAGGCGCCGCGCCAGAACGCGCTGAGATCGCGCGTGATCTGTAGCGGTCGCTGGGCGGGCGAAAGCAGTTCAAGGGTGAGCGGCACCCGGCCTTCGGCGATAACCGGCGTGTCGGCCTCACCGAACATCTCCTGAATGCGCACGGCCAGCGCCGGTGGGTTTTCCTCATGATAGCGAATCGCTATCCGGCTGCCGGTCGGCACAGTGTAATGCTCCGGCAGCGCACTATCCAGCCGTTGCCGCTGCGTCCAGTCGAGTAAATGCAGCAGCGCCTGGGCGAGATTGATGTTTTTCAGCGCGCGCAGCGAATGTACGCCGCGAAGCGCGGGTAACAGCCAGACATCGAGCGAAGCCAGCAGCGCCTCGTCGCTGACGTCCGGCCACGGATGTTCCGGCAGAAAGCGCGCCGCGCACTGCAAACGCAGGCGCAACTGCTCCGCCTCTGGCGTCCAGTTAAGAACAGAAAGCCCTTTTTCGCGAATGCCGTTAAGCATCGCCTGGTGAAGCTCCTCTTCGGAAGGCTTTGAGAGCGGCTGGGTTTTCAGCACCAGTTGCCCAACCTGCCAGCGGCGCTGCGCGCGCAGCGTGCCCTGTTCGTCATTCCACTCCAGCGAATCGCGCTGGCTCAGCAGATGCGGGCATGCGTCAATGAGCGCGTCGATGTCGAGCGGCAGCGCCTGTAAAATGCGTGCGTCGGCGCTGTGGCTGCCCTGAAGCAGCAGCGGCGCGATAAGCCACTCATAGCGTGTCAGCGCGTCGTCCTGACTGAGCATCGCGCCCATGCCGTTGGCGAGCTGATAGCGCCCCTCCTGACCGCGACGGCGCGCGATACGGTCGCTGAACGCGCAGGCCAGCAGCGCGGGCGCAAGAGAGAGCGACGGCGTGCCGCCGCGGGCGTTAAGCCGCTTCATCAGTTGCGCGCAGCGGGCCTGCCAGTTGCTCTGGCTTCGGGAAAAGGCGCTGCGCAAATCCGCCTCCGCCCCGCGCGGCGGCTCTTCCATGATTGCGGCGAGCCGCGCCGCCGTCGCCTGAGCGTCAGCGCCTTCTGCGCAGGCCAGCATCGCGGCGAGGCGCGGATCGTTGCCGAACTGCGCCATCTGGCGTCCGCGCGCGGTTAACTGGCCGTCTTTCAGCGCGCCCAGCGCGGTGAGCAGTTCGCGCGCGGCGGCAAGGTTCGCCGCGGGCGGCAGATCCAGCCACTGGAGATCCGTTACGTCACGGCATCCCCACATCAGCAGCTCCAGCAGCAGCCCGGAGAGATCGCTTTGGGTAATTTCGGCTTCCGCCTGCGCGGCGGCGCGCTCCGCCTGCTCTTTCGGAAGAAGATGCAGACAGATGCCGGGCTCAAGGCGTCCGGCGCGACCGGCGCGCTGGGTCATCGACGCCTGGCTGATGCGCTGCGTGATAAGCCGCGTCAGGCCAGTGCGGGCGTCAAAGCGCGCCACGCGCTCCTGGGCGCTGTCCACCACCAGCCGGATGCCTTCGATGGTCAGACTGGTTTCCGCGATATTGGTGGCGAGCACCACTTTGCGAAAGCCGGACGGCGCGGGCAGGATAGCCTTGCGCTGCTCGGCGAGCGGCAGCGCGCCGTAGAGCGGACACAGCAGCACATCGCGCCCCACGCGTTCTGCAAGCTGCGTCTGCACCCGCTGGATCTCGCCGACGCCCGGTAAAAACAGCAGCAGCGAACCGGATTCTTCACGCAGCAAGCCGCTCACGGCCTGCGCCACCGCCTCATCGAAACGCTGATGCGCAGAGAGCGTCTGGTAACGCCGCTCCACCGGGAAGCTGCGCCCTTCGGACACCACCGTCGGCGCCTGCGGCAGCATCGCCTGCAGGCGCGCGTTGTCCAGGGTCGCAGACATAATCAGCAGTTTGAGATCCTCGCGCAGCCCTTGCTGGACATCGAGCAGCAGCGCCAGGGCGAGATCCGCCTGCACGCTGCGCTCGTGGAATTCATCAAGGATCACCAGCGACACGCCGGAAAGCTCCGGGTCGCGCTGCAACAGCCGCGTCAGAATGCCTTCGGTCACCACTTCCAGCCGGGTGGCCGGGCCGGTGCAGCTTTCGGCGCGCATCCGGTAGCCCACGGTTTCGCCGCATGGCTCGCCGAGCAGATCCGCCAGACGCTGCGCCACGTTACGCGCCGCGAGCCGTCTGGGCTCCAGCATGATGATTTTTCCGTCCAGACCGCCGGATTTTAAGATTTCCAGCGGCAGCCAGGTCGATTTCCCGGCGCCGGTCGGGGCGCACAGCAGCACCTGCGGCGCGTGCTGCAGGGCGTTGAGAAGATCAGGTAAAACGGCGGCGACCGGTAAAGACGACACGACAGGCTCCAGAGGGTTACTATGAAAGGCACGCATTGTAGCATTCCGCCCGATCATTACGAGTTACCGCTATGTCAGACCAGAAACGGCTGTTTTTCGCGCTGCCGCTGCCAGCCGACCTTCAGCAACGCATTATTGAGTGGCGCGCCGCAAGCTTTGCGCCCGACGCGGGCAGGCCCATCGCCGCCGCGAATTTGCATATCACGCTCGCCTTTTTAGGCGACGTCAGCGCGCAAAAACAGCGCACGTTAAGCGCGCTTGCCGGGCGTATTCAACAGCCAGGGTTTACGCTTGCGCTCGACGACGCCGGGCACTGGCCCCGCTCGCAGGTGGTCTGGCTCGGCTCCCGCCAGCCGCCGCGCGGCCTGTTGCAGCTCGCGAATCTGCTGCGTGCGCAGGCGGCGCGCAGCGGTTGCCCACAAAGCACGCAACCCTTTCATCCGCATGTCACATTACTGCGTAACGCTCAGCACCCGGTCAGGCTGCCGCCGCCAGGGTTTGGCTGGCAGCTTCCGGTGCGGGAGTTTGTGCTGTATGAATCGCGATTTGAACAGGGACGTACCCGTTACCAGCCGCTGCAAAGCTGGTCTCTGAACCCATAAGGAAGCGACATGGAATTTACGCCCGCACTGCAACCGGCCCGGCTGATTCAGCGCTACAAGCGCTTTCTTGCCGATGTGGTCACGCCGCAAGGCGACACCTTAACCCTGCACTGCCCGAACACCGGTGCGATGACCGGCTGCGCGACGCCGGGGGATACCGTCTGGTATTCCACCTCTGACGTCGCGACGCGCAAATATCCGCACACCTGGGAATTAACTGAAACCCGTGACGGCGCTTTTATTTGCGTGAATACGCTGCGCGCCAACACGGTGGTGAAAGAGGCCTTGCAGGCGCAGAGGCTGCCTGCGCTCGTCGGTTACGAGAGCCTGAAGAGTGAAGTCAAGTACGGTGCCGAACGCAGCCGCATCGACTTTATGTTGCAGGCGAGTGACAAGGTTAACTGCTATATTGAGGTGAAATCCGTGACGCTGTCGGAGCAGGATTCAGGGTACTTCCCGGATGCGGTGACCGCGCGCGGTCAGAAGCATTTGCGGGAGCTGATGAGCGTAGTGGAACAAGGGGATCGCGCCGTGCTGTTGTTCGCCGTGTTGCACTCCGCCATTACGCAGGTCGCCCCGGCGCGCCATATTGATGAACGCTATGCCGAGCTCCTGAGCGAGGCGCAGCGCAAGGGGGTGGAAGTGCTGGCCTGGAAGGCCTCGCTTTCCGCCAGTGAGATAACGCTGACGTCGCCTTTGCCGGTTCGCTTATAACCAGTTGATCCGCAATCGACTAATAATGATACGGCCGCGTGCGCAAATACGCTTTTCCTCACAGGGTTGTCAAGTGTAACGTTTAGATAATTGCTATCCGGAAAAGCTTCTGTTATTTATAGCGGCCTGATTTTTCCCCCGAGAAGGGGATCGATAGTGCGTGTTAAGGAGAAGCAACATGCAAGAAGGGCAAAACCGTAAAACATCGTCCCTGAGTATTCTCGCCATCGCTGGGGTGGAGCCTTATCAGGAGAAACCGGGCGAAGAGTATATGAACGAAGCCCAGCTGGCGCACTTCAGGCGTATTCTTGAGGCATGGCGTAATCAACTCCGGGATGAAGTCGATCGCACCGTAACCCATATGCAGGATGAAGCTGCAAACTTCCCGGATCCGGTAGACCGTGCCGCCCAGGAAGAGGAGTTCAGCCTTGAGCTGCGTAACCGCGACCGCGAACGCAAGCTTATCAAGAAGATTGAAAAGACGCTGAAAAAAGTGGAAGACGAAGATTTCGGCTACTGCGAATCCTGCGGTGTTGAAATCGGCATCCGTCGTCTGGAAGCCCGTCCGACCGCCGATCTGTGCATCGACTGTAAGACGCTCGCTGAAATCCGCGAAAAACAGATGGCCGGCTAATCGCCGACGCAAATTAATAACACTTACGGCGGGATTTTCCCGCCGTATTCTTTTATATCTGCCATCACCATGTCTGTTAAGCCATACGTTGGGCGTTTCGCCCCCTCACCTTCCGGCGAACTGCATTTCGGCTCGCTGATTGCCGCGCTCGGCAGTTATCTTCAGGCCCGTGCATTGCAGGGCGCCTGGCTTGTGCGTATCGAAGATATCGATCCGCCGCGCGAAGTGCCGGGTGCCGCCGACGCGATTTTACGCCAGCTTGAGCATTACGGCCTGCACTGGGACGGCGAGGTGCTGTATCAGTCGCAGCGTCACGAGGCCTACCGCGAGGCGCTGGCGTACCTGCGCGAGCACGGGCTAAGCTACTACTGCACCTGCCCGCGCAGCCGCATTCAACAACGGGGCGGCATTTACGACGGCCACTGCCGCGCGTTGCATCACGGCCCGGAGAACGCCGCCGTACGCCTGGTGCAGACGCACCCGGTTATGGCGTTTACCGATACGCTGCGCGGTGAAATCATCGCCGACCCGGCGCTCGCCCGCGAAGATTTTATTATTCACCGCCGCGACGGCCTGTTCGCCTATAACCTGGCCGTCGTCGTCGACGATCATTTCCAGGGCGTGACGGAAATCGTGCGCGGGGCGGATCTTATCGAACCGACGGTGCGCCAGATTTCGCTTTACCAGCAACTTGGCTGGCAGGCGCCGGATTACGTGCATCTGCCGCTGGTGGTGAACCCGGATGGTAATAAGCTTTCCAAACAGAACCACGCGCCGCCGCTGCCCAAAGGCGATCCGCGGCCAGTGCTGGTTGAGGCGCTGAGGTTTTTAAACCAGCCGGTCGATGACGACTGGCGTTCGCTTTCCACCGAAGCGCTGTTGCGTCAGGCGGTGGAAAAATGGGTTCTCAGCGCGGTGCCTGCGGCGGTAGCCGCGAATCCGGCATTCTCAAATGCGTTGCGCTGAGCTATATTAGCCGCTGTTTTTTGTCCAGAGTCTGACACTACCGAGGTGCACCATTTTTACCCGAGTCGCTAATTTTTGCCGTAAGGTGTTAAACCGCGAGGAGAGCGTGGTTGACGAAGGCGTCGCACAGCCCGCCATAACCATAATCCCGCGTGAACAGCACGCTATCTCCCGCAAAGATATCAGCGAGAACGCGCTTAAAGTGATGTACCGCCTGAATAAAGCGGGCTATGAAGCCTGGCTTGTCGGCGGCGGTGTGCGCGATCTGCTGCTTGGCAAAAAGCCGAAAGATTTTGACGTGACCACGAACGCCACGCCGGATCAGGTCCGTAAGCTGTTCCGCAACTGCCGCCTGGTCGGCCGTCGTTTCCGCCTGGCGCACGTGATGTTCGGGCCGGAAATCATTGAAGTGGCCACTTTTCGCGGCCATCACGAAGAGAGCGAAAGCGATCGCGCCACCTCCCAGCGCGGCCAGAACGGCATGCTGCTGCGCGACAACATTTTCGGCTCCATCGAAGAAGACGCCCAGCGCCGCGATTTCACCATCAACAGCCTTTATTACAGCGTGGCCGATTTCACGGTACGTGATTATGTCGGCGGCCTGAACGATCTCAACGAAGGCATTATTCGCCTTATCGGCGATCCGGAAACGCGCTATCGCGAAGATCCGGTCCGTATGCTGCGCGCGGTGCGCTTCGCCGCACGGCTTGATATGCGCATCAGCCCGGAAACCGGGGAGCCTATCCCGCGCCTCGCCACGCTGCTGAACGATGTGCCGCCGGCGCGTCTGTTTGAAGAATCGCTGAAGCTGTTGCAGGCCGGTTACGGCTATGCGACGTATCGCCTGCTGTGCGAATACAACCTGTTCCAGCCGCTGTTCCCGGGTATCAGCCGCTATTTCACTGAGAAAGGCGACAGCCCGATGGAGCGCATCATCGCGCAGGTACTGAAGAACACCGATCATCGCATTCACAATGATATGCGCGTGAACCCGGCGTTCCTGTTCGCCGCGATGTTCTGGTATCCGCAGCTCGAAATGGCGCAGAAAATCGCCCAGGAGAGCGGCCTTGCCTACTACGACGCGTTCGCGCTCGCCATGAACGACGTGCTGGATGAAGCCTGCCGCTCGCTGGCTATTCCCAAACGCATCACGACGCTTATCCGCGATATCTGGATGCTGCAACTGCGCCTGTCTCGCCGTCAGGGAAAACGCGCGTGGAAGTTAATGGAGCATCCGAAATTCCGCGCCGCCTACGATCTTCTGGCGCTGCGCGCCGAAGCGGAAAGCAACAGCGAGCTGCAACGCCTGACGAACTGGTGGGGCGAATTCCAGTCCGCCGCGCCGCCGATGCAAAAAGATATGCTCAACGATCTGGGCGACGAACCGGCCGCGCGTCGCCGTACGCGTCGTCCACGCCGTCGCACCACCCCGCGCCGCGAGGGTAACGCGTGACGCTGGCCTTTATCGCGCTCGGCAGCAATCTTGCCGAGCCGCTTTCTCAGGTCAATAACGCGCTGGCCGCGCTGGCGCGTATTCCTCACAGCCGCATTGTGGCCACCTCTTCTTTTTATCGCACCCCGCCGCTTGGCCCGCAGGATCAGCCCGATTACCTGAATGCCGCCGTGGCGCTGGAGACGACGCTTAGCGCCGAAGAACTTCTCGATAACACGCAGCGCATTGAGCTTGAGCAGGGGCGCGTGCGTAAAGCGGAGCGCTGGGGCCCGCGTACGCTCGATCTCGACATCATGCTGTTTGGCGACGCGACGATAAACACCGAGCGGCTGACCGTTCCCCACTACGACATGAAAAACCGCGCCTTTATGCTGCTGCCGCTTTCAGAGATAGCGCCCGCGCTGCGCTTCCCGGATGGCGAGCGTCTGGCCGATGTGCTCAAACGCCTTGATTGTTCAGCAATTCGCCACTGGTAAATCAAAAAGTTCCCCTTCGTATTTCCTCGCGGTATCCTCCCGTAAACGCATCGTTTACACTGCTTTTTTTCTGTTTGCGGGACACCCATGAAACCGACAACCATTTCTCAATTGCGACGCCTGAAGGAAACCGGCAAAAAATTCGCCACCATCACCGCCTACGATTTCAGCTTTGCGAAACTCTTTGAAGAAGAAGGAATTGGCGTCATGCTGGTGGGAGATTCGCTGGGCATGACCGTCCAGGGCCACGATTCGACCCTGCCGGTCACCGTCGACGATATCGCCTATCATACGCGCGCTGTACGCCGCGGCGCGCCGCACTGTCTTCTGCTCGCTGATTTGCCGTTTATGGCGTATGCCACGCCTGAGCAGGCCTTTGAAAACAGCGCCGCCGTCATGCGCGCGGGCGCCAATATGGTGAAAATTGAAGGCGGCCAGTGGCTTGCCGACACGGTACGTATGCTGACCGAGCGCGCGGTGCCGGTGTGCGGGCATCTGGGGCTGACCCCGCAATCCGTCAATATTTTCGGCGGCTATAAAGTACAGGGCCGCGATGAAGCCGCCGCGCAGACGCTGCTTAACGACGCGCTGGCCTTAGAAGCCGCCGGCGCGCAGCTTCTGGTGCTGGAGTGCGTGCCAGTCGCGCTGGCGCAGCGCATCACCGACGCGCTTTCCATTCCGGTTATCGGCATCGGCGCCGGTAACGTCACTGACGGGCAGATTCTCGTGATGCATGACGCCTTCGGCATTACCGGCGGTCACATCCCGAAATTTGCCAAAAACTTCCTGGCTGAAGCGGGCGATATGCGCGCCGCGGTGCGCCAGTATATTGCTGAAGTGGAGTCCGGCGCGTATCCGGGCGAAGAACACAGTTTTCACTAAAGGAGTGTCATTGTGCTGATTATTGAAACCTTGCCGCTGCTGCGCCAGCAGATCCGTCGCCTGCGCATGGAAGGCAAACGCATCGCTCTGGTGCCGACCATGGGCAATCTTCACGACGGTCATATGAAGCTGGTGGACGAGGCGAAAGCCAACGCCGACGCGGTGGTGGTAAGTATTTTCGTTAATCCGATGCAGTTTGACCGCGCCGACGATCTGGCGCGCTACCCGCGCACGCTTCAGGAAGATTGCGAAAAGCTGAAAAAACGCGGCGCCGATTTCGTGTTCGCCCCCACGCCGGAAGAGGTCTATCCGCAGGGCATGAATGACCAGACCTATGTTGACGTGCCAGGCCTTTCCACGATGCTGGAAGGCGCAAGCCGTCCGGGCCATTTCCGCGGCGTCTCGACCGTGGTCAGCAAGCTATTTAACCTGGTGCAGCCGGATGTCGCCTGCTTTGGCGAAAAGGATTATCAGCAGCTCGCGCTGATCCGCAAAATGACGGCCGACATGGGTTATGACATCGAGATTGTCGGCGTGCCGACGGTACGCGCCAAAGACGGGCTGGCGCTCAGCTCCCGCAACGGCTATCTCACCAGCGACCAGCGTAAAATCGCGCCGGGCTTAAGCAAAGTGATGAACGCGATGGCGGACAAACTGCGCGCGGGCGAGCGCGATCTGGAGGCGATTATCGCCGCGGCAAGCGACGAACTCAGCGAGAAAGGTTTCCGTCCGGACGACCTGCAAATCCGCGATGCCGACACGCTGCAGGCGCTCTCACCGGCAAGCCATCGGGCGGTGATTCTGATGGCGGCGTGGCTCGGCCAGGCGCGGTTAATCGACAATCAGACCGTGGAATTAACCCAGTAGACAGCATGGGTAAAAAGGGCAATACTGCCCGGGATAAATTCCTGGAGCCGGGTCACCGCCCGGCTCTGACGACATTCAGGTAAACAGGGTTCAAGTTATGATTCGCACCATGTTGCAGGGTAAACTGCACCGCGTCAAAGTTACTCAGGCGGACCTGCATTATGAAGGCTCCTGCGCCATCGATCAGGATTTCCTCGAGGCCGCGGGCATTCTGGAATATGAAGCTATTGATATCTACAACGTGACCAATGGCAAACGCTTTTCGACTTACGCCATCGCGGGCGAGCGCGGCTCGAAGATCATTTCGGTGAACGGCGCGGCGGCCCACTGCGCGGATGTCGGCGATATCCTGATTATCGCAAGCTACGTGACCATGCCGGATGAGCAGGCGCGCAGCTGGCAGCCGAAAGTCGCCTATTTTGATGGCGACAACGAGATGAAACGTCTCGCCAAAGCGGTGCCGGTGCAGGTGGCGTAACCGCCCTCCCGCATCGCCATAACGCCCTCCTCGCGAGGGCTTTTTTTTATCCCTGCGGCTGGTTACTGATGATTTTCGCCATCGTCTCCAGCGAATCGGTGCGCAGAATATAGAGCCGCTTGAGCAAATACGGGTTATCGCCCGGCTTCACTTTCCCCTTCACCGTCGTCACCGCCAGATGAAACCCGGCGTCGCCCGCCGCCTTCACCGCCTTATCGTCATACCCGCCGAACGGATAAGAGAGAAACAGCACGTGCGGATTGAACTGTGAGAGCGCGCGGCGAGATCGCTGAAAATCAAAGAGAATGTTGTGATACGTGCGGCTTAACAAAATCGGATGGCGCGCGCCGTCGGTGCGATGCAGAAAATGGGTGTGCGACTGGATATCAAACACGCCCTGAATCGATTTCAGCTCGGAAACGCTCATAAACTGGAGCGATTTCGGCTCCCACCGCTGCGGCTGGCGCTTAATGCGCGACGAAATAATAAACGCCGTCGCTTTAAAGCCATATTCTTTCAGTACCGGATACGCGTAGCGATAAACCGACTTCAGCCCATCGTCGAAAGTGATCGCCACCGCGCGGGCGGGCAGATTCACACGGTTATGCACGTAGCCGTCGAGATCGTAGAGGCTAATCGTGGCATAGCCCTGATCGCGCAGCCATGTCATCTGGTTGCTGAAGGCGCGCACGGACGTGGTGGTCGAGGTGTGGCGAAACCGGGTGTTCTCTTCATCGCGCAAGATATGGTGGTACGTCAGCACCGGAATGCCGTTATCTTCCTGCGCGTCCAGGCTACTGATATAACCCAGCCGGTCGCCAATGCGGATCTGATACCAGGTCTGGTTGAGGCGGTCTTTCAGCTTGCCGACGACAGGGTAGCGCAGGTTTTCCGCGAGCGTGCCGAACGGCGCGCTGTTCGCATCCGGCTCGTTATAGATGGTGACATCCCGCCAGGTGAGCAGATTCTGGTTGCTGAGCGGCTTATTCAGATCGCCGAGACTGTCTTTTACGCGGTTACTGCCCTGCACGCCGGTCAGATGCGCTTTATCGATAAACCCGGTGCCGAAGCCGAAGCGAAATTCATAGTAGTCGGCGGCAATCGGCACCACGGCGAGCAATTGCCCTTCGCGGACGGTGCCGACCGTCTGAACGCTATCGCCGACCTTCGCCCAGATCGCGGCATCTTCGGTGATTTGCATATATTGCGCAGAGGGTTGTTCGCGACCGAGCAGGCTGGCCTGCGCGACACCTGCAGCCAGCAGCAGACAGAAAAAGAGACGATTTAGCATAGGAGTGATGGAACAGTGACTGCCAGAGGTGAAATTATGCACATTTTAACAAAAGTGACATGAATACCAAGCCTGGTAATCAGTAATCGTGCAGTAAAACAAACGGGGGATTTTTTTGTTGCTCATGCCACAGGCTGGTAACGCCCTCGCCGCCCGCCTGCACGATAGCATCGCGAAACGCCTCGCTGGTCAACGATTTACGCAGCGGATACATCTGCATCAGCAGCGATAAGGTGACGCCGGCGATGACTTCACAATGCGGATGCTTGTGGCTCATCAGCGCCGCGGCGCGATACGGCGCGCCGCCGGGGGTGTCGGTCAGGAAAATCACACCGTTGCCCGTATCCACATGCCAGAGCGCGTCGCACATCATGCGGCTTAACATATTGGTGCTAAGCCCTGCCCAGTAATTAACCGTCCTGCACTGCGCAAGCGGGCCAAACTGCGCTTCAAGCTGCTGCGAGTAGTCGCGGGCGATGTAATCGTGGCAGGCGATAACCCAGCCTGGCATGGTGAATCTCCTTCGAAACGGCGGGATAGTGTAGCGAAGTGGCGACGCGTCGGCGTGATTTTCATCAACGCCGACGCGGTTAGCCCGTCAGGAACGCAGGCCGCGCCCGCGGCTGATGAGATACCAGCACAGCAGATAGAACGCGATGATAAAGCACGCCAGCACCGCGACGGTAAACAGCAGCGGAACATCGGAGATCCCGAGGAAACCGAAGCGGAAACCGCTAATCATGTAGACGATCGGGTTCAAGTGCGACAGCGCCTGCCAGAACGGCGGCAGTAGCGTCAGCGAATAGAACACCCCGCCGAGATAGGTCAGCGGCGTCAGCACGAAGGTCGGGATCAGGCTGATATCGTCGAAGGTCTTGGCGAACACCGCATTCAGCAGCCCGGCGAGCGAGAACAGAATGGCGGTCATCAGCAGCGTCAGGGCGACAAACAGCCATGAGTGCACCTGGAACGGCACGAAGAACAGCGACACGGCGGTTACCAGAATACCGACGCATAGCCCGCGCGCCACGCCGCCGCCCACGTAACCGGCGATAATCACATGCGTCGGCACCGGGGCCACCAGCAGCTCTTCAATATTGCGCTGGAACTTGGCGCTGAAAAACGACGACGCCACGTTGGCGTAAGAGTTAGTGATCACCGCCATCATGATAAGACCCGGCACGATAAACTGCATGTACGAGAAGCCATGCATTTCGCCGATACGCGAGCCGATAAGGTTGCCGAAGATAATAAAATAGAGGGTCATGGTGATGACCGGCGGCACCAGCGTCTGTATCCAGATGCGGGCAAATCGGTTCACCTCTTTCGCCCAGATACTTTTCAGGGCGACCCAGTAAAGCTGCATCATGCGCGCTCTCCTTGTTTATCATTCACCAGCGTGACGAACAGCTCTTCAAGACGGTTCGCTTTGTTGCGCATACTCAGCACCTGAACGCCCTGCGCGGTCAGCTGATTAAAGACGCTGTTAATGCCCTGCTCGCGCAGCACTTCCACCTCAAGCGTTGAGGTATCCACCAGACGATACTGATAGCCTTCGAGCTTCGGCAGCGGGCTTTTCGAGGCCAGATCGAGGATGAACGTCTCCGATTTAAGCTTGGATAGCAGCGACTTCATCGAGGTGTTTTCCACCAGCTCACCGCGCTGGATGATGCCGATATTGCGACACAGCATCTCCGCTTCTTCGAGATAGTGGGTGGTGAGGATAATCGTGGTGCCTTTATCGTTAAGATCTTTCAGAAAGCCCCACATCGAGCGGCGCAGTTCGATATCCACGCCCGCCGTTGGCTCATCGAGGATCAGCAGCTTCGGCTCATGCATCAGCGCGCGGGCAATCATCAGACGACGCTTCATCCCGCCTGAAAGCATACGCGCACGTTCGTTGCGTTTTTCCCAAAGATCGAGCTGATTTAAATACTTTTCGCTGCGCTCGACCGCTTCGCGACGCTCAACGCCATAGTAACCCGCCTGGTTCACCACGATCTGCTGCACGGTCTCGAAGGGGTTGAAGTTAAACTCCTGCGGCACCAGACCCAACTGGCGTTTCGCGTTAACCACATCCCGTTCCAGATCGTACCCAAACACGCGCACCCGACCGGACGATTTATTTACCAGCGAACTGATGATGCCGATAGTGGTGGATTTCCCCGCGCCGTTCGGCCCCAGCAGGGCGTAGAAATCTCCCGCTTCGACTTGTAAATCAATGCCGCGTAGCGCCTGCACGCCGCCGGGATATGTCTTTTTAAGCTGCTCCAGTTCCAGTGCAATGGTCATGAAAGTACAGTCACCTTATTTACTTGCAGAAGTTGTGTGGTTTAAAAAAAAGTTTAGTTGCCCTATATTACCCCAACGCAATTGTCTGGTTACAGGTTGTTAACCTCTATGAAAGATATCAGCACACTCATTAGTAATAACGAAGTCTGGTCAAAAATGCTGGTGGAAGAAGACCCTGGCTTTTTTGAACGTCTGGCGCAGGCGCAGAAACCGCGCTTCCTGTGGATCGGTTGTTCCGACAGCCGCGTACCGGCTGAACGCCTCACTGGCCTTGAGCCGGGCGAGATTTTCGTTCACCGCAACGTGGCGAACCTGGTTATCCATACCGACCTTAACTGCCTCTCCGTCGTCCAGTACGCGGTTGACGTGCTGGAAGTTGAGCACATCATCATCTGCGGTCACTACGGCTGCGGCGGCGTGCAGGCGGCGGTGGAAAACCCGGAACTGGGCCTGATTAACAACTGGTTGCTGCACATTCGCGACATCTGGTTTAAACATAGCGCGCTGCTGGGCGAACTGCCGCAGGAAAAACGCCTCGACACGCTGTGCGAGCTGAACGTGATGGAGCAGGTCTATAACCTCGGCCACTCCACCATCATGCAGTCCGCCTGGAAACGCGGCCAGAAAGTGACGCTTCACGGCTGGGCCTACGGCATCCACGACGGTCTTCTGCGCGATCTGGACGTGACCGCTACTGACCGCGAAACGCTGGAACAGGGCTATCGCAAAGGCGTATCCAATATCCAGAAAACCCACGCCAGCCATAAATAAGGGCGAGCGTGAAATAAAAAAAGGGGCCGCTGGCCCCTTTTTTGTGCGCCGGATTTACTCTTCCAGCATCACGACGTTGCCGATATACGGCAGATGGCGATAGCGCTGGGCATAATCGATGCCGTAGCCCACCACGAATTTATCCGGGATGGAGAAGCCGACATATTCCACGGCGACATCCACTTCACGGCGCGACGGTTTATCAAGCAGCGTACAGATGGCCAAGGATTTCGGCTCGCGCAGGCTCAGGATTTCGCGCACTTTGGAGAGCGTGTTGCCGGAGTCGATAATATCTTCGACGATCAACACATCTTTGCCACGGATATCTTCATCCAGATCCTTAAGGATTTTGACATCGCGCGTGGAGGACATGCCGCTGCCGTAGCTGGAGGCGGTCATAAAATCGACTTCATGCGCCACGTGAACCTGACGGCACAGGTCCGCCATGAACATAAATGAGCCGCGCAGCAGCCCTACCAGCACCATTTCGCTGCCGCTGTCCTGATAACGCTCAGTAATCTGACGCCCCAGTTCTTCGACGCGCGCCTTAATTTCCGCCTCGGAAATCATCACTTCAACAGTATGTTTCATATCGCTAACCGTTTGATTTAAAAATAAATCACCGATACCCGCTGCGGCTGCTGCCGGTAACGATAGATAAGCGGGGCAGTATACCAGCAAAACGCCCTTCCGACAGAAAAGTGCGAAAAGCTCTTTTTGTGATTAAGATCACATATGTTAACAACTATAATAACTTGCTACTTAAAAATTAAGAGTGTGGTTATGGAAGAAACAAAAAAGACACAATCACGGCTTCTCGTGATTCTCACAGCCCTGTTCGCAGCATTATCAGGACTGTATTTATTGGTTGGTGGTATATGGCTGGTTTCAATCGGTGGTTCCTGGTACTACCCCATCGCCGGGGTAGGCATGCTGGCGACCGCCTGGCTGCTGTGGAAACGTAACGCTGCGGCGTTGTGGCTCTACGCAATCATCCTGTTAGGTACGATGGCGTGGGGCATCTGGGAAGTCGGCTTCGACTTCTGGGCGCTGACGCCGCGTTGTGACGTGCTGGTGTTCTTCGGCGTATGGCTGATTCTGCCGTTTGTCTGGCGTCGCCTCAGCACGCCGTCTCGCGCAGGCGTACCGGCGCTGCTGGTCTCGTTAATCATTACTGCCGGGCTGCTGTTCTGGGCAGGCTTTAACGATCCGCAGGAAATCAACGGCACGCTCAGCGCGGACAGCACCCCTGCCGCCGTGAACGGCAGCCAGAGCATTCCTGACGGCGACTGGCCGGCTTACGGGCGTAACCAGGAAGGCCAGCGTTACTCCCCGCTCAAGCAGATCAACACCGACAACGTTCATCAGCTGAAAGAAGCCTGGGTGTTCCGCACCGGCGACCTGAAGCTGCCGAATGACCCAGGTGAAATTACTAACGAAGTGACGCCAATTAAAGTCGGCGACACCCTTTTCCTTTGCACCGCGCACCAGCGTCTTTTCGCCGTTGATGCCGCGACCGGTAAAGAAAAATGGCACTTCGATCCGCAACTGAATACGAACCCGACCTTCCAGCACGTCACGTGCCGCGGCGTGTCGTATCACGAAGCGACCACGGCGAATGCCAACCCGGATGTCGTCGCGGATTGTCCGCGTCGTATTATCCTGCCGGTGAACGACGGTCGTCTGTTTGCGGTGAATGCGGATAACGGCAAGCTGTGCGAAAGCTTCGCCAATAAAGGTATTCTGAACCTGCAAACCAACATGCCGGTGACTACACCAGGTATGTACGAGCCGACATCGCCGCCGATCGTCACCGATAAGGTGATTGTCATTGCAGGCGCGGTGACCGATAACTTCTCCACCCGTGAGCCGTCCGGCGTCATCCGTGGTTTTGATATCAATACCGGTAAGCTGCTGTGGGCGTTCGATCCGGGCGCGAAAGACCCGAATGCGATCCCGGCGGATGAACATCATTTCTCGCTGAACTCCCCGAACTCCTGGGCGCCGGCGTCTTATGATGCGAAACTCGACATGGTTTACCTGCCGATGGGCGTGACCACGCCAGATATCTGGGGCGGTAATCGCACACCGGAGCAGGAACGCTACGCGAGCTCCATCGTCGCGCTGAACGCGTCTACCGGTAAGCTGGTGTGGTCTTATCAGACCGTTCACCACGACCTGTGGGATATGGACCTGCCTGCGCAGCCGACCCTTGCTGACATTACCGTGAAAGGCGAAACCGTTCCGGTCATCTACGCGCCTGCGAAAACCGGCAACATTTTCGTGCTGGATCGCCGTAACGGTAAGCTCGTCGTCCCGGCGCCGGAAAAACCGGTTCCGCAGGGCGCCGCGAAAGGCGACTACGTAACGCCGACGCAGCCGTTCTCTGACCTTTCCTTCCGTCCGAAGAAAGATCTGAGCGGCGCGGATATGTGGGGCGCCACGATGTATGACCAGCTGGTCTGCCGCGTGATGTTCCACAGCCTGCGTTACGAGGGCATCTTCACGCCGCCGTCCGAGCAGGGCACGCTGGTGTTCCCGGGTAACCTGGGGATGTTCGAATGGGGCGGCCTGGCCGTTGACCCGCACCGTCAGGTGGCGATTGCCAACCCGATGGCGCTGCCGTTCGTATCGAAGCTTATCCCGCGTGGTCCGGGCAACCCGATGGAGCAGCCGAAAGACGCGAAGGGCACCGGTACGGAATCCGGTATCCAGCCGCAGTACGGCGTGCCGTATGGCGTCACCCTGAACCCGTTCCTCTCTCCGTTTGGTCTGCCGTGTAAGCAGCCGGCATGGGGTTATATCTCCGCGCTGGATCTGAAGACCAACGACGTGGTGTGGAAAAAACGTATCGGTACGCCGCGCGACAGCATGCCGTTCCCGATGCCGTTCGCGGTGCCGTTTAACATGGGTATGCCGATGCTTGGCGGCCCGATCACCACCGGCGGCAACGTGCTGTTCATCGGTGCGACCGCGGATAACTATCTGCGCGCGTACAACGTGACCAACGGCGAGAAGCTGTGGGAAGCCCGCCTGCCGGCTGGCGGCCAGGCGACGCCGATGACCTATGAAGTGAACGGCAAGCAGTATGTCGTGATCTCTGCAGGCGGCCACGGTTCGTTCGGTACCAAAATGGGCGATTACATCGTTGCCTATGCCCTGCCGGATGATGCGAAGTAATACCGTATCGGAAAGCAAAAAGCCCCTCATCGAGGGGCTTTTTTTTATGGGCGCGGTTTGTGGGCCGGGCTTTATTTGGGACCAGTGTATTTATTCGGGAACCGGTGGGTGCGCTTCGCTTACCCACCCTACACAGAGCTCGCCATAATCCTTTTGTAGGGCGGGTAAGCACAGCGCACCCGCCATTAACGCGTATCCATCACGCCACCGTAAACCCTAACATCATCCCGGTGTCTTCGTGCTCTAACAAATGACAATGCGCCATATAGGCATGCTCGGCTGACGCCGCGTAATCAAACCGCACCAGAACTTCGCTGCGCGCGCCTTCCACCCATACCGTATCTTTCCATCCGGCGCGATGCGCGGCGGGCGGCTTGCCGTTCTCAGTCAAAATGCGGAACTGCGTACCGTGGATATGGAACGGATGCAGCATCATGTCGCCCTCGCCGGAAATGGTCCAGCGCTCGTACTTGCCGAGCGCCGCCGCAAACGCGGGCGCGTTCATATCAAAGGCTTTACCGTTGATCTTATTGGCGTTATGGAAATCAAACCCGTGACCATCGTGGCCCATGGCGCCATGCGACATCTTCCCGTGTCCCATCTGGCCCATCATCTGTCCGTGCGAATTCCCTGCCAGCGCCTGCTTACCGTAGCGCTTCGCCAGTTCATCCATGCCCATCATATCCAGCATCGGGTCCATCATTAATTGCAGCCAGCGCGCCTGAAGCCCGTCGAGCGAAGGCAGCGCCGGAACGTCCACCAGCTTATCCGGCAGTGTCCCCGAGGCGGGCACCACGACAGGCTGAATACGCACCACCGGCTGCGGTTTATCAAATGGCGCGACCGTCATGCCCATTTGTGTGACCGGCAATGTCACGATATCGAAAGGCCGCGCGTCGCTGGTATCCACCAGCACTTCAAAACGCTCGCCCATCAGCATCGGCAGTTCAGTCACTTTCACCGGCTCCGCCAGCAGGCCGCCGTCGCTGGCGATAACGTACAGCGGGCGGTTATCGCTCGCGGCGATTTTCAGCGAACGCGCGTTACAACCGTTCAGCAGACGCAGACGCAGCCAGCCTTTCGGCGGCGTATGCTGCGGATAAATCGCGCCGTTGCACAGTAGCGTATCGCCAAACCAGCCCACCGCAGCGGTCATCACATCCAGCTGATAATCGACCTGACCGTTGGCGGTGAATTTCTTATCCTGAATGATCAGCGGCACGTCGTCGACGCCCCAGATTTTGGGCAGCATCAGTTGCAGGCTTTCGGTATCTTCGATAAGCAACAGCCCCGCCAGCCCCATCGCTACCTGATGACCGGTTTTGCCATGCTGATGCGGGTGAAACCAGCAGGTTGCGGCGCGCTGCTCAGGCGTGAAGCTCACGCTGCGCGTCTGACCCGGCGCGATAATGCCCTGCGGCCCGCCGTCCACCGCCCCCGGCACTTCCAGACCGTGCCAGTGCAACGTGGTCGCTTCGGCGAGGTTATTGCGGATATTGACATTTACCGGCTTGCCCTGGCGCAGTTTTATCGCCGGGCCCAGAAGCGAACCGTTGTAGCCCCAGGTCGTGACATTTTTGCCCGCAAATGCGGTTTTACCCGCCTGAACCGTGAGCTGGATGCTGCTGCGGGCGTCCGGCGTGAGTAGCGCGGGGAGGGGCAGCGCGGGTTGCTCTGCGGCAAACGCGGCCCGGCTCCATGTCGGCAGCGCGCTTATCGCCCCCAGCGCGGCGGTATACTTAATAAAATCTCGGCGTTGCATCTTCCCGTCCTTATCGTCAACGTGCACCCGTTGAGCTTAAACCCTCCCCTTGCGGGAAGGTCAAGTCTGGCGGTGAAGGAATAAGATGTGAGACTGCCTGTACGGCAGTGAACGTATTCGCTGCGTGTCATGCCTTGGGCGGCATTTTCTAAGCTGCCTGTACGGCAGTGAACAAGAGCGAATATTACCGGATTGCCTGAATTAAAAACAAATTTTGCCTTTTCCCGGCTAAAACCCTTTTTTCTTCACTGAGCTACGCGCCATAAAAATCAAAAGGTTAGAAGCGGGCCATAAAAAAGGGTTCAGACGTAAGACTCCACGCCGATGACTTTTATCGTTTCATCCGTTCGGTTGTTTGCTCTTCAGTGCGTAAGCCCGCGTGTTTTCTTAATCGTTGAAAGGTACTTTTCCTGCCCGCTTTCCGCTACCTGACGTTCGCACCAGACCGCTTGATATGGGAATTTATCAGCCCGCTGAGGGGTGAAATCCCCTCGTCGCGCCTGAATGAAATGTGCTATCGTTGGGTATCGGTTGGCGAGTGGTAGACGTGATGAGAAAAGTAGTCAGGCTAATGTTTCTGGGCTGTCTGTTGGCCTTTTCCACCAACAGTTTTGCGCTCAGTGAATCAGAAGCGGAAGACATGGCCGACCTGACGGCTGTTTTTGTATTTCTGAAAAATGATTGTGGCTACCAGAACCTGCCGAACGGCCAGATCCGCCGCGCGCTGGTCTTTTTCGCCCAGCAGAATCAGTGGGATCTAAGCAATTATGACAGCTTTAATATGAAGGCGCTCGGCGAGGACAGTTACCGCGATCTGAGCGGCATCGCTATTCCTACCGCTAAAAAGTGCAAAGCCCTGGCGCGTGATTCGTTAAGCCTGCTTGCCTACGTGAAGTAATCCCCCTCCCCTGCTCCTTTGGTGAAATGGTGACCGTGCATCCACGGTCATAGTTAGCTATGATGTTGCGCCCATTTTTAAGGGTTGTTAACGAAGGAGGTATCAGCCAGTGACCGAGAATCCAATGTGGCACGAAACGCTGCACGATCAGTTTGGTCAATACTTTGCCGTCGACAAAGTGCTCTATCGCGAAAAGACCGATCATCAGGATCTGATTATTTTCGAGAACTCCGCCTTTGGTCGGGTGATGGCGCTGGACGGCGTGGTGCAAACCACCGAACGCGACGAGTTTATCTATCACGAGATGATGACGCATGTCCCGCTGCTGGCCCACGGCCACGCGAAACGCGTGCTGATTATCGGCGGCGGCGACGGCGCCATGCTGCGTGAAGTGACTCGCCACCAGGGCGTGGAATCTATCACGATGGTGGAAATCGACGCAGGCGTGGTGGCGTTTTGCCGCGAGCATCTGCCTAACCACAATGCCGGTAGCTATGACGATCCGCGCTTTACGCTGGTGATTGACGACGGCGTGAATTTCGTCAACCAGACGACCCAGAAATTCGATGTGATTATCTCCGACTGCACCGATCCCATCGGGCCGGGAGAGAGCCTGTTCACGTCGGCGTTCTATGAAGGGTGCAAGCGCTGCCTGAATCCGGGCGGGATTTTCGTCGCGCAGAACGGCGTCTGCTTTCTCCAGCAGGATGAAGCCATCGACAGTCATAAAAAGCTCAGCCACTACTTTGGCGATGTGAGCTTTTATCAGGCGGCCATTCCCACCTACTACGGTGGCATTATGACGTTCGCCTGGGCGACTGATAACGACGCCCTGCGCAAACTCCCGCTCGAAACCTTACAGGCGCGCTTTCACACCGCGGGGCTGAAGTGCCGTTATTACAATCCGGCCATTCATACGGCAGCTTTCGCTCTGCCGCAATATTTGCAAGATGCCCTGGCGTCTCAGGCATCCTAAGGAGGTGATAAAAATTGAAAAAGCTGAAACTGCATGGCTTTAACAACCTGACCAAAAGCCTGAGTTTTTGTATTTACGATATTTGCTACGCCAAAACGGCGGAAGAGCGCGATGGCTATATCGCGTATATCGATGAACTCTATAACGCCAACCGTCTTACGGAAATCCTGACGGAAACCTGCTCGATTATCGGCGCCAACATTCTGAATATCGCACGTCAGGACTATGAACCCCAGGGCGCCAGCGTCACGATTCTGGTGAGCGAAGAACCCGTCGACCCGCAGCTTATCGACAAAACCGAGCACCCCGGCCCGCTGCCGGAGACGGTGGTCGCGCACCTCGACAAGAGCCATATTTGCGTCCACACCTACCCGGAAAGCCACCCTGAAGGCGGCCTGTGCACCTTTCGCGCCGATATTGAAGTGTCGACCTGCGGTGTGATTTCGCCTCTGAAGGCGCTGAATTATTTAATTCACCAGCTTGAATCCGATATCGTGACCATCGACTATCGCGTGCGCGGCTTTACCCGCGACGTGAACGGCATGAAACACTTTATCGATCATGAGATTAACTCAATACAGAACTTTATGTCTGACGACATTAAATCGCTGTATGACATGATGGACGTGAACGTTTATCAGGAAAACATCTTCCATACCAAAATGCTGCTTAAAGAGTTCGACCTTAAGCACTACATGTTCCATACCCGGCCGGAAGAGTTAACCGAAGAAGAGCGCAAGATCATTACTGACCTGCTCTGGAAAGAGATGCGTGAAATCTATTACGGACGCAATATTCCGTCCGTATAACCCTGCGCGGCGCACGGAGGCGCCGCGTTAGCCGTATTGCGCCAGAAAGTCGCGGTACGCCTGCACTACCTGAAGGAAATCCTCAACGCCGCAGAGCGACAGGCTCTCTTCATCGTAATAGCTCATCCCTTCTTCCATTTCGTCGCCGGAAAACTCCAGCTGATTGGCGCGCACCATCACTTCTTCGCCATCCAGCCACAGCGTGTATTCATGGCCGGTTTTCTGCCACTGACGCTCGCTGCCCTTTACGTCCCGCGCCGCCGCTTCGACTTCATCCAGCAGCGCCAGATTGCCTTTCACCTCTTCGTTGAACCAGTGCCCGAGCGCTTCGTGGCCCATTGAGAGGCGGACTTTCACCACGCCGGTGATGTCGCGCAAGAATTCATAATCCATGGTGTTTTCCTCTGGCCCGGCGTCGCCTGGCCGCTGCATTGTTTATCTCTTGTTATTATCGCAGCATGAAACGGAAAGAAAAGCGCAGCCGCCGACGAAACTGAAAACACCGTCGTAGACGAGCCGTTGCATTCGCTGTGTTACTCTTGGTTTATCTTAAGTGCTGTTGTAATGGGGTTGCCTGTGAACTTTACTCTTCTGCGCCGCGCGCTGCTGATCGCCGCGCTGCCGCTCTCCCACGCGTATGCCGGCGAAGCGGTTCGCCTTGAATGCGTTAACCGCGGCAACGTGCTGGTCTCCTTTTTTAAATATCATCTCTCGACCATGAAGTGGGAAGACCACTTCCAGATAGCCTCCGGCATTGAGAAGAGCAAAACCGACAACGGCACGCCTTATGAGACCATTTCGTTTCGTAACGGCGACGATCTGATCTATTTCCCGGAAAAGGAGCGCTATGTACTGTTTGACGCCGGCAAGCAGAAACCGGAACGCTGTCAGGTGGAGGGCGAGTTTACCTACCCGGTCGTGAATCTGCCGCGCTACGACGGTAAAGCGGAATCCTGAGCCATTTAGCGCAATAAAAAAGGGAAGCCACTGGCTTCCCTTTTTACTGGCTGTCCCGACGCGAGTCACGCCGGGCAGGCTTGCGTTATACCGCCGTCTGGAAAATCACGCCGTCCGCTTTCTCAGTGTACTGATCCAGCTGGTCGAAGTTCAGATAACGGTACGTGTCCACCGCGGTTTTATCGACCTGGGACATGAACTGCTGATACTCTTCCGGCGTCGGCAGGCGACCAATCAGCGCCGCGACGGCGGCGAGTTCGGCAGACGCCAGATAGACGTTCGCCCCAGTACCGAGACGGTTCGGGAAGTTACGGGTTGAGGTGGAAACCACCGTCGCGCCGTCTGCCACACGCGCCTGGTTACCCATGCACAGCGAGCAGCCCGGGATCTCGATACGCGCGCCGCTCTTACCGAAGACGCTGTAGTAGCCCTCTTCGGTGAGCTGCGCGGCGTCCATACGGGTCGGCGGGGCCACCCACAGACGGGTCGGCAGCTGGCCTTTATGGGTATCCAGCAGCTTACCCGCCGCACGGAAGTGACCGATGTTAGTCATGCACGAGCCGATAAACACTTCGTCAATCTTATCGCCAGTGACGTCAGAGAGCAGACGCGCGTCGTCCGGATCGTTCGGCGCGCAGAGAATCGGCTCTTTAATCTCATTGAGATCGATCTCAATCACCGCCGCGTATTCGGCGTCAGCATCGGCTTCCAGCAGTTGCGGATCGGCCAGCCACTTCTCCATGCCCTGGATACGACGCTCCAGCGTACGACGATCGCCGTAGCCTTCCGCAATCATCCACTTCAGCAGCACGATGTTGGAGCTGAGATACTCAATGATCGGCTCCTGGTTGAGCTTGATGGTACAACCCGCCGCAGAACGCTCGGCAGAGGCGTCGGTCAGCTCAAAGGCCTGCTCCACTTTCAGATCCGGCAGCCCTTCGATTTCCAGAATGCGACCGGAGAAGATGTTTTTCTTCCCTTTCTTCTCAACGGTCAGCAGGCCCTGCTGAATCGCGTAGTACGGGATAGCATGCACCAGATCGCGAAGCGTAATGCCCGGCTGCATCTGGCCTTTAAAGCGCACCAGAACGGATTCCGGCATATCGAGCGGCATTACGCCGGTCGCGGCAGCGAACGCCACCAGGCCAGAGCCCGCCGGGAACGAAATCCCGATCGGGAAACGGGTGTGGGAATCGCCGCCGGTGCCGACGGTATCCGGCAGAAGCATACGGTTCAGCCAGGAGTGAATGACGCCGTCGCCAGGACGCAGCGACACGCCGCCGCGGTTCATGATGAAGTCCGGCAGGGTGTGGTGCGTGGTAACGTCAACCGGCTTCGGATACGCCGCCGTGTGGCAGAAGGACTGCATCACGAGATCGGCGGAGAAGCCGAGGCACGCCAGGTCTTTCAGTTCATCACGGGTCATCGGCCCGGTGGTGTCCTGTGAGCCTACGGAGGTCATTTTCGGCTCGCAATACGCGCCCGGACGGACACCGGCGACGCCGCAGGCGCGACCGACCATCTTCTGCGCCAGCGAGTAACCGCGGTTGCTTTCAGCCACATCTTTCGCGTGACGGAACACGTCGCTGTGCGGCAGGCCCAGCGCTTCACGCGCTTTGGTGGTCAGGCCACGGCCGATAATCAGCGGAATACGACCGCCCGCGCGTACTTCGTCGATCAGTACGTCGGTTTTGAGTTCAAAATTCGCCAGCAGCTCGCCAGTTTCGTGGTTACGCACTTCGCCTTTGAACGGATAGATGTCAATCACATCGCCCATGTTCAGCAAAGAGACGTCCACTTCGATAGGCAGCGCGCCCGCATCTTCCATGGTGTTGAAGAAAATTGGCGCGATTTTGCCGCCCAGCACCACGCCGCCGCCGCGTTTGTTCGGCACGTACGGGATGTCATCGCCCATAAACCACAGCACGGAGTTGGTGGCGGATTTACGGGATGAGCCGGTGCCGACGACATCGCCGACGTAGGCCAGCGGGAAGCCTTTCTGGTTCAGCGCTTCGATCTGTTTGATCGGGCCGACCACGCCAGGCTGATCCGGCTCAATGCCTTCACGGGCGTTTTTCAGCATCGCCAGAGCGTGCAGCGGGATATCCGGGCGCGACCAGGCATCCGGCGCCGGAGAGAGATCGTCGGTGTTGGTTTCGCCGGTCACTTTAAACACGGTGACGGTGATTTTGTCTGCCAGCGCGGGACGAGACAGGAACCATTCGGCGTCAGCCCAGGACTGCATGATCTGCTTCGCGTAAGCGTTGCCCGCTTTCGCCTTCTCTTCCACATCGTAGAAGTTATCGAACATCAGCAGCGTATGGGACAGCGCTTTGGCGGCAATCGGCGCCAGCGTGTCGTTATCCAGCGCTTCGATCAGCGGATGGATGTTGTAACCGCCCTGCATGGTGCCTAAGAGTTCAACGGCTTTTTCAGGGGTTACCAGCGGGGAGGTGGCTTCGCCTTTGGCGACAGCGGCAAGGAAACCTGCTTTTACATAGGCGGCTTCGTCAACGCCCGGGGGTACGCGGTTGGTCAGCAGGTCTAACAGAAACTCTTCTTCACCCGCAGGCGGGTTCTTCAGCAGCTCGACGAGTGCGGCCATTTGGGTTGCATCTAAGGGTTTGGCTACAATCCCCTCGGCGGCACGCTCAGCTACGTGCTTACGGTATTCTTCTAGCACGACGGTTCTCCTCGCTCTCATTGTCATAGTGGGAGCCAGGCTTCTCTCTTCACGCTCCTGTGAGACAGCAGTTTGTAGGGTAAATGCCCGGATCCGCGACGGGGAGAATAGCAGGAATTTGATGGGGTGTTAATCTGTTTACAAAAAAGCAACATTAAATATTTGCTGAATCGTTAAGCTGCGCAGAAGGCGTTTCAGAAGTGTGTTTTGGGGCACAAAAAAACCGCCGTGTGGCGGTTTCTTTGTTGTACGCGGGTGGTAGCAGGGACCGTTGTACAGTTTGTATGGCAGGTATAACACAGGGCGAATAGTGACATCAGAAAGGCAGACCCGCAAGCCCACTTGTACGTTTTGCGTACCGCTTTCAGAATTTACATGTAACTTGCTGCAAGCCCAGAAAACGCCTTCCGCCCTCCTCTCTGGCCCGCTACAGTAGCGCCTGGCCTGCTTCGCTGGTGTAGCAGCCAGTCACCGGGCCCGGAAGCAGTTCCAACAACCTACGTGGCAGGTATAACACACTTGCCTGGTTCTGCCTTTCCCGGTGAAGAGAGGATCAACGTAGCGCCTTCGGGACTACTCGCAATGGAGATGCGTTGGCTTTTTGCGCTCATCGTTGCGCTGGGTTCGCTGCTGGCGGCATCGCACGGTGGCTGGAATATTTCCGACATCACGGTGCTGCTGGTGGTGAATCTGGGCAATTAAGCTGCTGACGCCCGCAAGGGCGGTCTTTTACATCTCCCCGCCCTGCGCTCCGTTATCGGTTATAATCGTGTAATAAATACTCGCATTCTTATTCCGGACTACGCGCTCCCTTTCCCCATTAACGTTAAAAAAGGAAAACACGAGTAGATAATACTCGCGGCAACACCACGCCGTAAGGCACCGTTAGCCCCGGAGTCATTTATGAAGTTGCCTTTAAAGCCACACCTGCTCGCGCTACTGTGCAGCGCCGGGCTGTTTGCCGCCTCAGGCGTCCTGTTTGTGAAAAGTCAGGCTCCCGCCGCCCCTGCCCAAATGCCTGTTGCCGCGCAACCCGCGGCAACACAGGCTGCGCCTGCTACGCCAGCCGCCCCGACGTTTTCAGCCGCGCAAATCGATCAATGGGTGGCGCCCGTCGCGCTCTACCCTGACGCGCTGCTCTCCCAAATATTGATGGCGGCCACCTATCCCACGAACCTGGTGCAGGCCGCGCAGTGGTCGCAGGACCATCCCACACTGCAGGGCGACGCCGCCATCCAGGCGGTGGCCGGACAACCGTGGGACGCCAGCGTGAAATCACTGGTCGCTTTCCCGCAACTGATGTCGCTGCTGGGGCAAAACCCACCGTGGATACAAAGCCTGGGTGACGCCTTTCTGGCGCAGCCCGATGATGTCATGGCCTCGGTACAGCGCCTGCGCGCGCTGGCCCAACAGACAGGCGCGCTGACCTCCTCGCCGCAGCAGAAGGTGACGACACTGACCAAAACCGCGCCGCCCGCTCCGGCAGAGCAAACGACCGCCGCACCGCCCAGCTCAACGATTATTGAAATCGAACCCGCCACCCCTGACGTGGTTTACGTCCCCGCCTATAACCCGGCCACGGTTTACGGCGCCTGGCCAAATGCCGCTTATCCGCCCGTTTATTTGCCCCCAACGCCTGGCGAGCAGTTCAGCAGCAGTGTTGTTAAAGGTCTGGGATACAGTCTCGGCGTCGCCACGACCTATGCGCTGTTCAGCGCCATCGACTGGGATGATGACGATCATCATCATCATGACGATGATTACCACCACCACGATCATCATGACGGCGGCTATTCGCACAACGGCGATAACATCAACATTAATGTGAATAATTTCAATAAAATCACGGGAGAAAACCGGCCGGGGAACACGATACCCTGGCGCCATAACCCGGCGTATCGCTATGCCGATAACCGCGTCGCCGCGCAGTATCACTCTCCTGCCAGCGCCACGGGACTGAGCGCGACTCAGGCGCCCGCCAGCCGGGCGTCGCAGCGTCAGGCCGCAGCCGCACGGTTTCAGCAATCGACAGGGCATCGCGCCGCGCCGAATGCTTCGCATCAGCCAGGCCGCCAGCCACTACAGGCGCGTGCGCAGCGCAGCAATTACCGCGGTTACGATACCAGTAAGCCCGCGGTACAGCGGCAGGCAAACCGTACGCATAACGCGCGGGAACGCCAGGCTCACCAGGCTCCACGAAATGCGGCTTATCACGTTACGCGCGCCAGCGCGCTCAGCGGTAACGACAGCCGCTCCGCCACCTGGCAGGCGCAGCAGCAACGCGGTTTACAGAGCCGCCAACGGGCAGCTCCCCCTCATTCGGACACGCCGTTAAAGGCGCAGCATCCTGTCCGTCATCACGCTGAACGCCATCACTAAGGAGAAAAAGGTGAAACTCACATTCCTCGCCGCGCTGGCGTTCGGTTTAACCTCAACATACGCCCTCGCGCTGGCGCAATTCGCCACGCCGGAACAGGCCGCCGATGCCCTGACGCAGGCTATCGATACGCAGAACGAGACCGCACTCAGTGATCTTCTCGGCAATGACTGGCGTCAGATATTGCCGCCCGAAGGGGCCGATCCTGAAGCGGTTGACCGCTTCCTGCGTGACTGGAACGTCAGCCATCATGTGGTACAGCATGGCGATACCGCGCACCTGCAAGTAGGCGCGCAAAGCTGGCAGTTGCCGATCCCCATCGTGAAAAGCGCGCAGGGCTGGCAGTTCGATATGCAGGGCGCCGCGGATGAAATCGCCACCCGTACAATAGGGCGCAACGAACTCGCCGCGATTGAGGCGCTGCACGCGGGTGTTGACGCACAGCAGAGTTATTACGCCCTGAATCAGCGCTACGCACAGAAAATCATCAGCAGCGAGGGGCAAAAAGATGGGCTCTACTGGCCGGTAAAACCTGGCGAGGCGCCAAGCCCGCTCGGCCCGGCGTTCAGCCCGCAGACCGCAGATGCCGGCTATCACGGTTACCGTTTTCGTCTTTTACCGGCTCACGATAACGGCTTTACGATGATCGCGTGGCCCGTCCGTTACGGCGAGACCGGGGTAATGAGCTTTATCGTGACCCAGGATGACACCGTTTATCAGAAAGATTCTGGTCAGTCATCGTCGCAAACGGCGCAGGCGCTCGCCGCGTTTGATCCGGATGACGGCTGGCAGAAAGTCGCCGCTGAATAACAGGCATAAAAAAACGCCTCCGAAGAGGCGTTTTTATTTAGCGAGAGAAACTTACTTTTTCTTCGCTTTCGGGTTCGGCAGGTCGGTGATGCTGCCTTCGAACACTTCTGCCGCCAGACCTACAGACTCGTGCAGGGTCGGGTGCGCGTGGATGGTGAGCGCGATATCTTCAGCGTCACAACCCATTTCGATAGCCAGACCGATTTCACCCAGCAGCTCGCCGCCGTTGGTGCCGACAATCGCGCCGCCGATAACACGGTGGGTTTCTTTGTCGAAAATCAGTTTGGTCATACCGTCTGCGCAATCGGAAGCGATAGCACGGCCAGACGCCGCCCACGGGAAGGTGGCGGTTTCGTAGCTGATGCCTTTCTCTTTCGCTTCTTTCTCGGTCAGACCCACCCATGCCACTTCCGGCTCGGTGTAAGCGATAGACGGGATCACTTTCGGGTCGAAGTAGTGCTTCATGCCCGCGATAACTTCAGCGGCAACGTGACCTTCGTGAACACCTTTGTGCGCCAGCATCGGCTGACCGACGATATCGCCGATAGCGTAGATGTGCGGCACGTTGGTGCGCATTTGTTTGTCAACACGGATGAAGCCACGGTCGTCCACTTCCACGCCCGCTTTGCCTGCATCCAGATTTTTGCCGTTCGGCACACGGCCGATAGCGACCAGCACCGCGTCGTAACGCTGCGCTTCCGCAGGCGCTTTTTTGCCTTCCATGGAAACGTAAATACCGTCTTCTTTCGCTTCAACGGCAGTTACTTTGGTTTCCAGCATCAGGTTGAATTTCTTGCTGATACGTTTGGTGAAGACTTTCACAACGTCTTTGTCGGCAGCCGGGATAACCTGGTCGAACATTTCAACCACGTCGATCTCTGAACCCAGCGCGTGGTAAACGGTACCCATCTCCAGACCGATGATACCGCCACCCATAACCAGCATGCGTTTCGGTACTTCTTTCAGTTCCAGCGCATCGGTGGAATCCCATACGCGCGGATCTTCGTGCGGAATAAACGGCAGCTGAATCGGACGGGAACCCGCCGCGATGATAGCGTTGTCGAAGTTGATCACGGTTTTGCCGTTCTCGCCTTCCACTTCCAGGGTGTTCGCGCCGGTGAATTTACCCAGGCCGTTCACCACTTTCACTTTACGGCCTTTGGCCATACCAGACAGACCGCCGGTCAGCTGATTGATGACTTTTTCTTTCCAGGTGCGGATTTTATCGATGTCGGTTTTCGGCTCGCCGAAAACGATGCCGTGCTCGGCCAGCGCTTTGGCTTCTTCGATAACTTTAGCTACGTGCAGCAGCGCTTTAGAAGGGATACAGCCTACGTTCAGGCAAACACCGCCCAGGGTGCTGTAACGCTCGACGATTACGGTTTCCAGACCTAAGTCAGCGCAACGGAAGGCTGCAGAGTAACCTG
Organism: Cronobacter turicensis; assembly: GCF_041222865.1. Taxonomy (NCBI): domain Bacteria; kingdom Pseudomonadati; phylum Pseudomonadota; class Gammaproteobacteria; order Enterobacterales; family Enterobacteriaceae; genus Cronobacter; species Cronobacter turicensis. The sequence continues at coordinate 3,558,338 of NZ_CP165997.1, forward strand.
CCGGGCCTGCCCCAAGTACCACGACCTGAGTTTTGATTTCAGTACTCATCATGACCTCTTTGTAATTTTCCGGCGGGTCTGACGCTTAAGTTTTAACGCCCATCATCCACCGGGACGTTCTATCCGCTCGCATTTTACAAAACTGTTAACAATTTTGAAACAACAAACGGCAGACGAATCCTTTTGGCATCCAATAATTTCGCACAGTCAGGCGGAATTACCAGAAAAAAGCCGGCCGTCAGGCCGGCTTTTTCGCTTACATCACCAGGCGGCGAATGTCCGACAGGGTGTTGTTGATGATGGTGATGAAACGCGCACCATCAGCACCGTCGATCACGCGGTGGTCGAAGGACAGGGAGATCGGCAGCATCAGGCGCGGCACGAACTCTTTACCATTCCACACCGGCTCCATCGCAGACTTGGAGACGCCCAGGATAGCCACTTCCGGCGCGTTCACGATCGGCGCGAAGTGGGTGGTGCCCAGGCCGCCGATGCTGGAGATGGTGAAGCAACCGCCCTGCATTTCGCCAGCGGTCAGTTTGCCATCGCGCGCTTTTTTGGAGATAACGGTCAGCTCGCGAGACAGCTCGGTAATGCTCTTCTTGTTCACGTCTTTGAAGACCGGAACCACCAGACCATTCGGCGTATCAACGGCAACGCCGATGTTGATGTATTTCTTCAGCGTCAGGCGCTGCCCGTCTTCAGACAGCGAGCTGTTGAAGCGTGGCATCTGCTCAAGGGCAGCCGCAACGGCTTTCATGATGAAGACAACCGGGGTGAATTTCACGTCCAGCTTGCGCTTCTCAGCTTCGGCGTTCTGCTGCTTACGGAACGCTTCCAGATCGGTGATATCGGTTTTGTCGAAGTGCGTAACGTGCGGGATCATCACCCAGTTACGGCTCAGGTTCGCGCCAGAGATTTTCTGGATGCGGCCCAGCTCAACTTCTTCCACTTCGCCAAACTTGCTGAAGTCCACTTTCGGCCACGGCAGCATGCCTGGCAGACCACCACCGGATGCGGCGGCAGGTGCCGACTCAGCGCGTTTCACCGCGTCTTTCACATAAGCCTGAACGTCTTCGCGCAGGATACGGCCTTTACGACCGGTGCCTTTCACTTTCGCGAGGTTCACGCCGAATTCGCGCGCCAGGCGGCGGATCAGCGGCGTCGCGTGGACGTAAGCGTCGTTCTCAGCAAATTCAGATTTGCCTTCGGCTTTCGCCGGAGCCGCAGCCGGTTTGTCAGCTTTCGCCGCCGGAGCCGGAGCCGCCGCTTCCTGTTTCGCAGCCGGAGCCGCCGCAGGCGCTGCGCCTTCCACTTCGAAGACCATGATCAGAGAGCCGGTGGAGACTTTATCGCCCACGTTGACTTTCAGCTCTTTCACGGTGCCCGCGAACGGCGCCGGGACTTCCATAGAGGCTTTGTCGCCTTCTACGGTTATCAGAGACTGTTCAGCGGTGACTTTGTCGCCCACTTTCACCAGCACTTCGGTCACTTCGACTTCATCGCCGCCGATATCCGGCACGTTGACGTCTTTCGCGCCTGCCGCTGCCGCCGGAGCGGACGCCGCCTGCTCGGTGACCTGCGGTTTGGCTTCAGCCGCTGGCGCTGCGCCCGCCACTTCGAAGACCATGATCAGGGAACCGGTAGACACTTTGTCGCCGGTATTGATTTTGATCTCTTTCACGGTACCCGCGAACGGCGCCGGAACTTCCATAGAGGCTTTGTCGCCTTCTACGGTGATAAGAGACTGCTCAGCTTCAACTTTATCGCCGACTTTCACCAGGATCTCGGTGACTTCAACTTCGTCGCCGCCGATGTCCGGTACGTTAACGTCTTTTGCTGCCGCTGCAGCCGGGGCAGCAGACTGCGCCGGTGCCGCTTCTTTCTTCTCTTCTGCCTTGGCAGGTGCAGCGTCTGCTGCACCGTCGGCGGAATCGAAAATCATGATCAGTTTGCCGGTTTCGACTTTGTCGCCCACGGACACTTTGATCTCTTTGACCACGCCCGCCTGCGGAGACGGGACTTCCATAGAGGCTTTATCGCCTTCTACGGTGATCAGCGACTGTTCAGCTTCAACCTTGTCGCCCACTTTGACCAGGATCTCGGTGACTTCAACTTCGTCCGCCCCGATGTCCGGTACATTGATTTCGATAGCCATTCTTTCTTTACCTCTTATGCCAGACGCGGGTTGACTTTATCTGCATCGATATTGAATTTAGCGATGGCGTCAGCCACCACTTTCTTATCGATTTCACCACGTTTAGCCAGTTCGCCCAGCGCTGCAACAACCACGTAGGAAGCATCAACTTCGAAGTGGTGGCGCAGGTTTTCGCGGCTGTCAGAGCGGCCAAAGCCGTCGGTGCCCAGTACGCGATAATCATCAGCCGGTACATAAGTACGAACCTGCTCGGCGAACAGTTTCATATAGTCGGTGGAAGCCACCGCCGGTGCGTCGTTCATCACCTGAGCGATGTACGGTACGCGCGGGGTTTCCAGCGGGTGCAGCATGTTCCAGCGCTCGCAGTCCTGGCCGTCGCGAGCCAGTTCGGTGAAGGAGGTTACGCTGTAGACATCAGAGCCCACGCCGTACTCTTTCGCCAGAATCTCTGCCGCTTCACGGACGTGACGCAGGATGGAGCCGGAGCCCAGCAGCTGAACTTTACCTTTGCTACCTTCGAGGGTGTCGAGTTTGTAGATACCTTTACGGATACCTTCCTCGGCGCCTTCCGGCATGGCCGGCATGTGGTAGTTTTCGTTCAGCGTGGTGATGTAGTAGTACACGTTTTCCTGCGCTTCGCCGTACATACGCTGCAGACCGTCATGCATGATGACAGCGACTTCGTAAGCGTAAGCCGGATCGTAGGAGATGCAGTTCGGGATAGTCAGCGACTGAATGTGGCTGTGACCATCTTCGTGCTGCAGACCTTCGCCGTTAAGCGTGGTACGGCCGGAGGTACCGCCGATCAGGAAGCCGCGCGCCTGCTGGTCACCCGCTGCCCAGCACAGGTCGCCGATACGCTGGAACCCGAACATGGAGTAATAGATGTAGAACGGGATCATCGGCAGGTTGTTGGTGCTGTAAGAGGTCGCCGCCGCCAGCCAGGAAGCGCCTGCGCCCAGCTCGTTGATCCCTTCCTGCAGAATCTGGCCTTTCTCGTCTTCTTTGTAGTACGCCACCTGCTCACGGTCCTGCGGGGTGTACTGCTGGCCGTTCGGGCTGTAGATACCGATCTGACGGAACAGACCTTCCATACCGAAGGTACGGGCTTCGTCCGCGATAATAGGAACCAGACGGTCTTTAATAGACGGGTTCTTCAACATTACGTTCAGGGCACGTACGAAAGCGATGGTGGTGGAGATCTCTTTGCTCTGCTCATCCAGCAGGGAGCGGAAATCTTCCAGCGCCGGCAGCTCCAGCTTCTCGGAGAAGTTCGGCTGACGAGACGGCAGGTAACCGTGCAGCGCCTGACGGCGTTCGTGCAGGTACTTGTGCTCTTCAGAGCCTTCCGGGAAGGTGATGTACGGCAGTTTTTCCAGATCTTCGTCGGCCACCGGCACGCTGAAGCGATCACGGACGTAGCGAACGCCGTCCATGTTCATTTTCTTCACCTGGTGAGCGATGTTCTTACCTTCGGCGGTGTCGCCCATGCCGTAACCTTTAATGGTATGAGCAAGGATAACGGTCGCTTTGCCTTTGGTTTCCTGGGCTTTTTTGAATGCGGCGTAGACTTTCTTCGGATCGTGGCCGCCACGGTTCAGGGCCCAAATCTCATCGTCAGACCAGTCTGCAACCAGCGCGGCGGTCTCCGGGTATTTACCGAAGAAGTGCTCACGCACGTAGGCGCCGTTTTTGGATTTGAAGGTCTGATAGTCGCCGTCAACGGTTTCGTTCATCAGCTGGATCAGTTTACCGCTGGTGTCTTTACGCAGCAGCTCGTCCCAACGGGAACCCCACATGACCTTGATAACGTTCCAGCCGGCGCCTTCGAAGATGCCTTCCAGTTCGTTGATGATTTTGCCGTTACCGGTGACCGGGCCATCCAGACGCTGCAGGTTGCAGTTGATGACGAAGACCAGGTTGTCCAGTTTTTCGCGGGTCGCGATGGTGATGGCGCCTTTAGATTCCGGCTCATCCATCTCACCGTCGCCGAGGAAGGCGTAAACGGTCTGCTCAGAGGTATCTTTCAGGCCGCGGTGTTCCAGATATTTCAGGAACTTCGCCTGGTAGATAGCGCCGATCGGGCCAAGGCCCATCGATACGGTCGGGAACTGCCAGAATTCCGGCATCAGTTTCGGGTGCGGGTAAGAGGACAGACCGTTGCCGTGAACTTCCTGACGGAAGTTGTTCATCTGCTCTTCGGTCAGGCGGCCTTCAACGAAAGCACGCGCGTAAACGCCCGGAGAGATGTGGCCCTGGAAGTACACCAGGTCGCCGCCGTCTTTGTCGTTGCGCGCACGGAAGAAGTGGTTAAAGCACACTTCGTAGACGGTCGCGGAAGACTGGAAGGACGCCATGTGGCCGCCGAGCTCGAGGTCTTTTTTGGACGCACGCAGCACGGTCATAATAGCGTTCCAGCGGATAGCAGAACGAATACGGCGCTCCAGTTCCAGATTACCCGGGTATTCCGGCTCTTCTTCAACGGGGATGGTATTGATGTACTGACGGGCGGCACTGCCCGCCGCTACGTTCACGCCGCCTTTACGAGCTTCGGAAAGCAGCTGATCGATCAGATACTGAGCACGCTCAACACCTTCTTCACGGATTACCGATTCGATCGCCTGTAGCCAGTCGCGAGTTTCGATCGGATCCACGTCATTTTGTAAACGTTCTGACATGGGGGTATTCCTTATCATCTATCTAATACGTTGATTTATCTGGAACCTGTCCCATTGCACTCTATGCTCTTACAGCGTCCGGCTGCGTCTTTGGCGACTGTGCGCCCCCTTTTTCAAAGGGCTTCACGCTTGCCGCCGCGATGCAACCTGAACTACGGGCACTTAACAAAGCGCAATAAGACAGGTTCTGGGTTTAGTTGCCGCGCTTGAATGGCGCTTTTGGTACAAATCTTCCGGCGAAAACCGGAAAAATATTAATTCTTACGTTGCTCCAGACGGCGCAGCGAGCGGTCTCGACGGCTCTGCTCACGGCTGCGGTCCAGCAAAATTTCTTCAATGAACGCCAGGTGGCGATGCGACGCTTCCCGCGCCTGCTCCGGCTCCCGCGCCATAATCGCCTCGTAAATACGGGTACGATGGCCGCTGACCAGCGGCAGCATTTCACGTCGCGCATAAAGCAGTTCGAAGTTCTGACGGACGTTTTGCGCCAGCATCGGCTCCATGCAGCGTAGCAGATGAAGCAGCACTACATTATGGGCGGCTTCCGTTACCGCTATCTGATACTGCACCACCGCGTTTGATTCCGCGTCCAGATCGCCGGACTCCTGAGCACGTTCTATAGCCTGATGACATTCGCTTATACGCGCTCTGTCTTCGTCGGTGCTGCGCAGCGCTGCGTAATAGGCAGCGATACCTTCCAGCGCATGACGCGTCTCAAGAAGATCAAACTGGGATTCGGGGTGGTCAGAGAGGAGTTCTACCAGCGGGTCGCTGAAGCTTTGCCAGAGCGTACTCTGAACAAAAGTACCGCCGCCCTGGCGACGAAGCAGCAGGCCCTTCGCTTCGAGACGCTGAATCGCCTCTCGCAGGGAGGGTCGGGAAACGTCGAACTGTTTAGCCAGCTCGCGCTCAGGAGGCAGTTTTTCGCCGGGACGCAGAGTCCCTTCGAGGATCAAAAACTCCAGTTGCTGCTCAATCACATCGGAAAGTTTTGGTTGGCGGATTTTGCTGTAGGCCATATTCCCTGTCTCTGCCATTCGCCCGGAGTCAATTGGTATGACCAATTTAACGTTCGTGTTGGTAAAGTAACAAAGTATTCACCTTCTGTCCATCCTGGTTTTGATTGAAATCAGGAAAGCCCGCATATTTTAACAAGGTTAAAGAAATAACGTTTCAGAAATGTAACTCCGCACAAATGAACCCGTTACCTCAAAAGCGGTAGTTTTAACGCTAATGAAACGTAAGGGTGCGCAAACTGAACCGATTCATTAGAGTAAAATATGAATATTCATTCAAAATTTACGCTTAAAATGAATGAACACCTCCTCCCAAGGAATAACCGCAGCGATTTACAAATGGTTTCTTTTTATTCACTCCGCTGGTGGCCCCTGAGAAAGCAGGTGCATTTGGCGGCGCTTATCACTATTCTTGGCGCTGCGGTAGTCGTTACTACAAAATTCATCCTTATTGGCTGTAAAGAAAAGACTACACACAGCGACATAACAACATTACAGCAGCGCCACGCTGCGGATTAAAATAACCACAAACGAGGTTTTATGATGGAAGGTCAACAGCACGGCGACACGCTGAAGCGCGGCCTCAAAAACCGCCATATTCAGCTTATCGCGCTGGGTGGTGCTATCGGTACGGGCCTGTTTCTCGGCAGCGCCTCCGTGATCCAGTCGGCAGGGCCGGGGATCATTCTCGGCTACGCCATTGCAGGGTTTATCGCCTTTCTGATCATGCGCCAGCTCGGCGAAATGGTCGTGGAAGAACCGGTCGCAGGCTCATTTAGCCATTTTGCCTATAAATACTGGGGCGGATTCGCGGGCTTTGCATCCGGCTGGAACTACTGGGTGCTCTATGTCCTGGTGGCGATGGCGGAACTGACCGCGGTCGGTAAATACATCCAGTTCTGGTGGCCGGAAATCCCGACCTGGGCCTCTGCCGCCGTCTTCTTTGTGGTTATCAACGCCATCAACCTGACTAACGTAAAAGTGTTCGGCGAGATGGAATTCTGGTTCGCCATTATTAAAGTCATCGCGGTCGTCGCGATGATCCTGTTCGGCGCCTGGCTGCTCTTTAGCGATACCGCAGGCCCGCAGGCCTCAGTCCGTAACCTGTGGGACCACGGCGGCTTCCTGCCGCACGGCGTCTCCGGGCTGGTCATGATGATGGCGATTATCATGTTCTCTTTCGGCGGCCTGGAGCTGGTCGGTATCACGGCGGCGGAAGCCGACGAACCGGAAAAAAGCATTCCGAAAGCCACCAATCAGGTTATCTACCGTATTCTGATCTTCTATGTGGGGTCGCTGGCGGTGCTGCTTTCTCTGCTGCCGTGGACGCGCATTACTGCCGATACCAGCCCGTTTGTCCTGATTTTCCATGAGCTGGGCGACTCGCTGGTCGCGAACGCGCTCAACATCGTGGTGCTGACCGCGGCGCTCTCCGTCTATAACAGCTGCGTTTACTGCAACAGCCGTATGCTGTTCGGCCTCGCCAGACAAGGCAATGCCCCGAAGGCGCTGCAGAAAGTCGACAAACGCGGCGTGCCGGTGAACACCATTCTGGTCTCCGCCGCTTTTACCGCGCTGTGCGTGCTGATTAACTACCTGGCGCCGCAGGAAGCTTTCGGCCTGCTGATGGCGCTGGTGGTCTCTGCGCTGGTCATCAACTGGGCGATGATTAGCCTTGCGCATATGCGTTTTCGCCGCGCCAAACAGCAACAAGGCGTCACGCCGCGCTTCCCGGCCCTGCTCTACCCCGCCGGCAACTGGCTGTGTCTGTTGTTTATGGCTGCGGTGCTGATCATCATGCTGATGACCCCGGGCATGGCGATTTCCGTATGGCTGATCCCGGTATGGCTGGTTATCCTGGCTATCGGTTACTTCATTAAAGAGAAAAAAGCGAAAGCGGCGCACGCCCGCTAAGCCATAAAACCCTCACCCGACCGGGTGAGGGGTGTTACCTTCCTCACAAATTCTTCCGCACAACACGATTATCCATCTCTGTGACTTATTACTGCTGCGCAGTTTTTCTTATGTCGAATGATACTTCTGTCCATATTATTCAACGGAGATGTGTCAATGGAAAACAGCAGACTCTCTGTCAAAGAAAAAATCGGCTACGGAATGGGTGACGCCGGATGCAATATTATCTTTGGCGCCATCATGTTGTTTGTTAATTACTTCTATACCGATATTTTTGGTCTGGCCCCGGCGCTGGTCGGCGTATTGCTTCTGTCTATTCGCGTTATCGACGCGGTGACCGACCCGATAATGGGCGCCCTCGCCGATCGCACTCGCAGCCGCTTCGGGCGTTTTCGTCCATGGCTGCTGTGGATAGCGTTCCCCTACGCATTATTCAGCGTGCTGATGTTTACCACGCCGGACTGGAGCTACAGCAGCAAGGTTGTCTATGCTTTTGTCACCTACTTCCTGCTCTCCATCACTTACACGGCTATTAACATCCCCTACTGCTCGCTTGGCAGCGTCATCACCAATGACCCGAAAGAGCGCGTCGCTTGTCAGTCTTATCGCTTCGTGATGGTGGGCATCGCCACGCTGCTGCTCTCCCTGACGCTCCTGCCGATGGTGGATTACTTCGGCGGCGGCGACAAAGCCAAAGGCTATCAAATCGCCATGACTATTCTGGCGTTGATTGGCATGTGCATGTTCCTGTTCAGCTTTGCTACGGTGCGCGAGCGTATCCGCCCGGCGGTTCCGACCAACGACGATTTAAAAGCCGATCTGAAAGATGTCTGGAAAAACGACCAGTGGGTGCGCATTCTGCTGCTGACCATCTGCAACGTCTGCCCTGGCTTTATCCGCATGGCGGCGACCATGTATTACGTCACCTGGGTCATGCAGCAGAGCACCAGCTTCGCCACGATGTTTATCAGCCTTGGCGTAATCGGCATGATGATTGGCAGTACGCTCGCCAAAGTGCTGACCGACCGCTGGTGCAAACTGAAAGTGTTTTTCTGGACCAACATCGTGCTGGCGATTTTCTCCAGCGGGTTCTATTTCCTGGATCCACACGCCACCGTACTGATTGTGGTGATGTACTTCCTGCTTAACGTGCTGCATCAGATCCCGTCGCCGCTGCACTGGTCGCTGATGGCGGACGTGGATGATTACGGCGAATGGAAAACCGGCAAGCGCATCACCGGCATCAGCTTCTCCGGCAACCTCTTTTTCCTGAAGCTGGGGCTGGCTATCGCCGGTGCGCTGGTGGGCTTTCTGCTCTCCTGGTATGGCTACGACTCGGGCGCCAAAGCCCAGAGCGCCAGCGCGCTTAACGGCATCGTCATGCTGTTTACCGTGATCCCGGGCGTCGGGTATCTCATTACCGCAGGCGTTGTGCGTATGCTGAAAGTGGATCGTGAACTGATGGCGCGTATTCAGAGCGACCTGGAAAAACGCCGCGAAAACTACCGCGAGCTGTCTGAATACCCGCAGACCAAACCTGTGGAAGTAAAACCTTAAGGAGCGATGATGAATACTTCTCCCTGGCCAAACCCGCTGATTGAACAGCGCGCCGACCCGTTTATTCTGCGCCATCAGGGCCAGTACTACTTTATCGCCTCAGTGCCGGAGTATGACCGTCTGGAAATTCGCCGCGCGCCGTCTATTGAGTCGTTACGCCAGGCGCAACCGGTCGTGGTCTGGCATAAGCCGCAAACCGGGCCGATGAGCGAGCTTATCTGGGCGCCGGAGCTGCATCACATCAACGGCAAATGGTATATCTACTTCGCCGCCGCTCCAACGCGCGAACTGAAAGACAACATGTTTCAGCACCGGATGTACGTGCTGGAGTGTACGGACAGCGATCCGCTGACCGGCACCTGGGAAGAGAAAGGCCAGATCCAGACGCCTTACGATACCTTCTCGCTGGACGCCACTACCTTCGAACATCAGGGCAAACTCTGGTATCTGTGGGCGCAGAAAGCGCCGGATATTCCGGGTAACTCCAATTTGTACCTGTGCGAGATGGAAAACCCGTGGACGCTGAAAGGCGAGCCGGTGATGCTAAGCAAACCGGAGCTGGAGTGGGAGTGCCGCGGCTTTTTAGTGAATGAAGGCCCGGCGGTGGTGAAACATGGCGAGCGTCTGTTTGTGGCTTATTCCGCAAGCGCGACCGATGAAAACTACTGCATGGGGCTGCTCTGGGTAGATCAGGCTGCGGATATGCGCGACCCGCGTAACTGGCATAAATCGCCGCAACCTGTTTTCACCACCAGCTATGAAAACCGACAGTACGGTCCGGGACACAACAGCTTCACCACGACGCCGGATGGTCAGGACGTGCTGGTGTACCATGCGCGTAACTACACGGAAATCGAAGGCGATCCGCTCTGGGACCCGAACCGCCATACCCGCGTGAAGCTGGTTACCTGGGATGACGACGGTATGCCGCAGTTTGGCGTTCCGCCCGCCGATCACTCCTGAGACACGGTCAGCGGCACGCTCACATGAGCGTGCCGTAAATCGTTAACAGCGCGACCACCACCACAATCACCAGCGTCGCTTTCTTCGCCATCGACACCGCCGCCTTCGGCGTTTCCACCTTATCAACATGCGGTTCACGCGCCAGCGCAAACTGCGCAAGGCCGGTCAGCACCTGATATTGCGAGGTGTAGCGATCGAGCAGCGAGGCAAACCACGCGGGCAACGCTTTTTCCCCATGCCCCACCAGCGCATACACCACGCCCGCCAGACGCACCGGCACCCAGTCCAGCACGTGCAACACGGCGTCAATGCCCGAAAGCAAACGCTGATGCGGCGTGTGGTGGCGGGCAACCCAGCTCTGCCAGGCGCGTAAGAAGGCGTATCCCGTCAGCGTAACCGGACCCCACATACCGCCCACCACAAACCAGAACATGGGCGCCAGATAAAAACGGTAGTTAATCCACAACAGGCCATTTTGCAGCTCACGCAGGTACTCCCGCTCATCGCAGCCCGGCGGTACGCCGTGGATAAGGGTCAGTTCATAAGCCATGTTTTCGCGCGCGTGGCTGTCATTCTGGCTCGCCGCTTTAAGATAAGCGTGGTAGTGCCTGCGCACGCCACCTGCGCCGATACACAGCACGCCGATGACAATCCAGAAAATCAGCAGCGGCACGTTAAAGAACCAGCCTTCCAGGGCGTTCAGGCACAGGAAAACAATCAGCATCGCCAGCACCGCCATGCCAAGCGTAAAGAACAGCGAGAAGTGGCGGACGCGGCGAAAGAGCGGCTCAAGGCGATGATCCAGTTGCCAGTGTTCGCCCAGTTTGAAAAGCCGTTCGGCGATAAGTACCAGCAGCAGGGTAAAAAGCGTCATCTCATCTCCTTATCGGACGGCTCGTTCACCAGCGCGCGAAAGCGCGGCCAGTCAAAAGCCGGACCGGGATCGGTTTTACGTTCAGGCGCGATATCGCTGTGTCCGGTCATATGGTTTTTCATCGCCGGATAAAGGCCCATCAGCGTGCGCGTCACCGCGGTCAGTTGCCGGTACTGCGCGTCGGTGTAAGGTTGCGTATCCGTTCCTTCAAGCTCAATACCGATGGAAAAGTCGTTGCAGCGCTCGCGTCCCTGGTAGCAGGATACGCCAGCGTGCCAGGCGCGTTTATCAAAAGGCACATACTGCACAATTTCGCCGTCACGACGAATCAGGCAATGCGCCGAAACACGCAGGTGGGCAATGTCGGCGAAATAAGGGTGCGCCTGCGGATCGAGCGTACCGGCGAACAGCGCGTCAATCCAGGGACCGCCAAACACCCCTGGCGGCAGGCTGATGTTATGCACTACCAGCAACGAAGGCGCTTCATCCTCTGGCCGGCAGTCGTGATGCGGCGAGGGCGCATGCCGGGCATCCACCAGCCAGCCATCTTTCACCTGCATGTGCAATTCTCCTTTCTGTGGTACTCAAACTCGCTTCAGAGTAGCATGTTTCATTCTTTTGATTAGCCACCAATCTGGAGTTATATCATGCCACCTCGCCGTTACAATCCGGACCATCGACGTGACGTGCTACTGGAACGAATCACCCTGGATATCCCCTTAACCGTCGCTCAGGCCCTGCGTGAAGATCTCGGCGGCGAGACCGATGCCAGCCGCGATATTACCGCGCAGTTGTTACCGCCAGACAGTCGTTCGCACGCGGTAGTTATCACGCGCGAAGCGGGCGTGTTCTGCGGCAAACGCTGGGTTGATGAGGTTTTTATCCAGCTTGGCGGCGATGTCAACGTGACGTGGCACGTGAAAGATGGTGACGACGTACAGCCGGATCAGCCGCTTTTTGAGCTCGAAGGCCGCTCCCGCGTCCTGCTGACCGGCGAGCGCACCGCGCTGAATTTCGTGCAAACGCTTTCCGGCGTGGCTACCGAAGTTCGCCGTTATGTGGCGCTGCTGGAAGGCACCCACACGCAACTGCTCGACACCCGTAAAACCGTACCTGGGCTGCGCAGCGCGCTGAAATACGCGGTACTGTGCGGCGGCGGCGCTAACCATCGTCTGGGGCTGTCCGATGCGTTTCTGATCAAAGAAAACCATATCATCGCTTCTGGCTCGGTGCGCCTGGCGGTGGAAAAAGCGTTCTGGCTGCATCCCGACGTGCCGGTTGAAGTCGAAGTGGAATCGCTTGAAGAACTCGACGCCGCGCTGAAAGCCGGGGCCGATATCATCATGCTGGACAACTTTACTGTCGATCAAATGCGTGAAGCGGTAAAACGTACCGCAGGCCAGGCACGGCTGGAGGTTTCCGGCAACGTCACGCTGGAGACGCTGCGCGAATTCGCGCAAACCGGCGTGGACTTCATCTCCGTCGGGGCATTGACTAAACATATTCGCGCGCTCGACCTCTCCATGCGTTTTCGCTAATTCACCATTGGGCAGGTTTTCGCCTGCCCTCTCCCTGCCGTTATCTTCGTGTTTTCTCTCAGTGTTGTCCTGCTTTTTTTAGAGCACCCTCTTGTTTATTAAAGGATTTGCGAGACGTTACGCAACCGCGTTGCGGTTTCGTGCAACGACGTGAATTTCATCTGAATACAGATTCCTGAATTGGTTTGTTCGTCTGGAGACTCTTTTTGGGGCCTGACAGAGTGGCGTCACCCAACCAAGGAGGAAACATGAACAAACAAAGCGGCTTCACGCTGATTGAACTGATGGTGGTGATAGGCATCATCGCCATTCTTAGCGCCATTGGCGTACCGGCATACCAGAATTATCTGCGCAAAGCGGCGCTGACGGACATGCTGCAAACGGTAATTCCTTACCGCACCGCCATTGAGCTTTGCGTTATCGATCGCGGCGGGCTTGGCAGCTGCGATGCAGGCACGAATGGCATTCCGGCGCCAAAAACGACCCGCTATGTAAGCGAAATGACCGTTGCGCAAGGCGTAATAAGCGTCACTGGCCAGGACAGCCTCAACGGTTTGTCGGTCACGCTGACGCCCCAGTGGAACAGCGCTAACGGCATGGAAGGCTGGAAGCGAACCTGCGCCACCAGCGACACCGCATTGCAGCAGGCCTGCGAAGATGTCTTTCGCAGTTCGCTACCTTAAGCGGAGGTAGCGTGATGTCACTCGATTACTTACATACGTTATGCCAGCGCTATAACGCGCTGGTTCTGAATATCGACGACGCCACGGTGCATATCGCCGTGGCGGGCGAGCCCAGTAATGAGCTCATGGATGCGCTACGGTTTTCCACGCACCGGCATATTGATATTGAATGCTGGAGCGCCGAACGGCTGGAAAAAGAGCGGCAGCTTACGTCCGACCCACTACGCCCGGCGGCTCAGGATGAGAGCGCCTCTGTGGTTGAGCTGATTGATAAGACGTTGCAACAGGCGCTACAGCGGCGCGCATCCGATATCCATTTTGAACCGGCGGAAGCGCACTACCAGATAAGGTTTCGTATTGATGGCGTTTTACACGCCCTGCCGCCGCTGCCAGCGAGGCTTGCCAGCGCGCTGACCGCGCGCCTTAAGGTGTTAGGCAACCTTGATATCGCGGAGCGCAGGCTCCCGCAGGACGGGCAGTTCAGCATTGAGCTTGCGGGCCGGACGGTCTCTTTTCGCATCTCTACCCTGCTTTGCCGCTGCGGTGAAAAAGTGGTGTTGCGTCTGTTACAGCAAACGGAGCAGCCGCTTGAAGTGCAGGCGCTGGGCTTATCGCAGGCGCAGCAAACCCTGTTTTGTCAGGCGTTGCAGCGCCCGCAGGGGCTGATTCTGGTTACTGGCCCCACCGGGAGTGGTAAAACCGTCACGCTGTACACCGCGCTCAGCGCGCTTAACGATCCACAGGTGAATATTTGCAGCGTGGAAGATCCTGTTGAAATTCCTGTCACGGGCCTTAACCAGACGCCGGTGCTGCCGAAAGCTGGCCTGACCTTTCAGGCCGTGCTGCGAGCGCTGTTAAGACAGGATCCGGACGTTATCATGATTGGTGAAATCCGCGATCTCGAAACCGCGGAAATCGCGGTAAAAGCTGCGCAGACGGGGCATCTGGTGCTCTCAACGCTTCACACCAACTCCACGACGGAAACCCTGGTGCGACTCGAACAGATGGGATTGCCGCGCTGGATGCTGGCGTCTGCGCTGGAGCTGGTTGTCGCACAGCGGCTGGTCAGAAAGCTTTGCCCTTACTGCCGGGTCTTTTCCCAGGAGCCAGTAACGCTCCCGGCCTCGCTCTGGCCGCGCCCGATCCATCCTTACAAGGCCTGCGGGTGCGAACGCTGCTATGGCGGTTATTACGGACGCATCGCGCTTTTTGAGCTGCTCAGCATTAACGCGGCGCTGCGCCAGACGATTGCCAGCGGCGCCCCGCCTGCGGAGATAGCATCGCAAGCGCGGGCTCAGGGCATAACCACACTTTTTGAACACGGGCTACAGGCCGTAGAGGCAGGGCTTACCACGCCCGAAGAGCTTTATCGCGTTTCGGGTGCGCCACATGGATAACGTGTTATGGCGCTGGCGCGGCGTTGATAAAGAGGGCGCAAGTTGTGATGGCATGATCTGGGCGTCAGATAAAATAAGCGCATCGTTGCAGTTGCTGGATGACGAGGTTCATCCGCTGATACTCAAGCGCGCCAGCGTAAACAAGCGCCACTGGCGCAGCGAGCATAAAATCCTGGCAGTCCGCCAGCTGGCAGCGCTGCTACAGGCGGGCGTCAGCCTGACGCAGGGTCTGGCGATGCTTTCGAGCCAGCATCCCGTCGCCCAGTGGCGCGCGCTGTTTGCGCAGCTTGCGAAACAGCTCGGCCGCGGCGTCGCCTTCTCAGAAACGTTACGCCAGTGGCCGGACATTTTTCCTCCACTCTATATCTCGCTCATGCGTACCGGCGAACTGACCGGGAAGCTCGATATGTGCTGCCAGCAACTGGCGCAACAGCAGGAGGATCAGCAAAAATTACGTAAGCAGGTCATCAAAGCGCTGCGCTACCCGGCCTTTATTTTTACCGTCGCGCTGCTGCTGACGCTGGGTATGACCTGCTTTGTCTTGCCGCAGTTTACGGCTATCTATCGTTCTTTTAATACGCCGCTGCCGCTGGTGACACGCGCCGTTATTGCGCTCTCTGAAGGTTTGATGCAGTACGCGGTATGGTGGCTCGGCGTGTTACTCATAGCGCCTTTACTCATTATCAGGCTTCGGCGAAAGCCACAATGGCAGCTGCGGGAGGCTGCATGGCTTCTGAAACTGCCGCTGTTTGGCCCGCTGATTCGCGGTCAGTTGCTAAGCCAGATCTATACGGTGCTCTCACTCATGCAGGGTGCCGGTATTCCTTTACTTCAGAGCCTTAGTAGCGTGGAAGAGACGCTGGCATCACCCTTATGGCGCCAGGCTGTCAGGCGCGTTAAAGAAGGTATCGCCAGCGGATTGCCGTTATGGAGAGCGCTGGAGCAGGAAACGGTATTTACCGCGCTGTGTATTCAGTTAGTTCGTACAGGAGAAGAAACCGGCTCGCTGGATCTGATGCTGGAGAAACTTGCCGGGTGGCATCTTGCTCAAACATCTGAACGCGCCCAGACGCTGGCCGCCACGCTGGAGCCGCTTATGATGATGGTCATAGGGTTGATTGTCGGCACGCTGGTGGTTGCGATGTATTTGCCGATATTTCGGCTTGGGGATGCGATGAGTGGAATGAATTAATGCTGGCGCAAAGAAGCGCCAGCATCATATTTACCGGTTCAGAGGCTGTTAAACACCCGGTTTTCCTGCTCCTGCACGCGAATAAACGTGGTGCGCTTGGTCAGCTCTTTCAGACGGGAGGCCCCGACATAGGTACAGGCAGAACGCAGGCCGCCCATGATATCGCGCGCCGTGTCTTCCACTGGGCCGCGCAGCGGTAGTTTCACCGTTTTGCCTTCTGCGGCACGGTATTGCGCTACGCCGCCGACGTGGCGGTTCATCGCAGATTCGGAACTCATACCGTAGAAGAGCATGAATTTTTCGCCGTTCTGCTCAACCACAGTGCCGCCGCTTTCGTCATGGCCTGCCAGCATACCGCCTAACATAACGAAGTCCGCGCCGCCGCCGAAGGCTTTCGCCACGTCGCCCGGTACGGTGCAGCCGCCGTCGCTGATTATCTGACCACCGAGACCGTGTGCGGCATCCGCACATTCGATAACAGCAGAAAGCTGCGGATAGCCCACACCGGTTTTTACGCGTGTGGTGCAGACAGATCCCGGCCCAATACCGACTTTAACGATATCGGCGCCCGCCAGGATCAGTTCTTCGCACATTTCGCCGGTAACGACATTGCCTGCGATGATCGCTTTATCAGGCCAGGCGGCACGCGCTTTCGCGACGAACTGAACGAAATGCTCTGAGTAGCCGTTCGCAACATCGATACAGATAAATTGTAAGGACGGAGAAAGCGCGAGGATTTCTTTGGTTTTTTCAAAATCGGCATCGGAAGTACCGGTCGACACCATGATATGCTTCAGCACATCTGCCGACACGGACTGGATAAACCCGGCCCAGTCCTGCACGCTGTAATGTTTATGCACCGCCGTCAGGATATCGAACGCCGCCAGCGACTGCGCCATTGCGAAAGTACCAACGGTATCCATATTGGCTGCGATGATCGGAACACCAGACCATTGAACGCGGGAATGTTTAAAGGTGAACTGACGCTCAAGTTCAACATCAGAGCGGCTTTTGAGGGTAGAGCGTTTCGGGCGGATAAGAACGTCTTTAAAACCTAACTTCAAATCTTCTTCAATACGCATTTGCGATTCCTGGGTTAATGGCGATGAGCGCGTAACGTGTGCGGCGGGACAACTGCCAACTCCAGTGACGTTATCATACGCACTAATAATGGCGCCGCAAGACTGCGAAAGCGCTCTTTTTTACGCTACAATCCTATAAATTTACCTTGCGCGCGAGGTCGATAAACGAGCCCGTTGGCGGTGTTTATCGCTTCTTTTAACAGACTGAAAAATAAATATTTTCATGCTGTTTAGTTTATTCCAACAATTCGGGATGATGGCTTTATGGTTTATACGGTAGCACTGACGGGCGGTATCGGAAGCGGCAAAAGTACAGTCGCCGACGCCTTCGCCCATCTCGGCGTTACCGTTGTCGATGCCGATATCATCGCTCGTCAGGTCGTCGAGCCTGGCACGCCCGGACTGAACGCCATTATCGGGCATTTTGGGCCGACCATTTGTCTCCCCGACGGCACACTCAATCGTCGTGCGCTGCGCGAAATCATCTTTTCGAGCCCGCAGGAAAAAGCCTGGCTGAACGGGCTCCTGCACCCGCTTATTCATCAGCAGACACAAGCGGAAATGACGCGCGCCGCGTCAGCCTATGTGCTTTGGGTCGTTCCGCTGCTGCTTGAGAACCAATTACACAGTAAAGCTAACCGCGTGCTGGTGGTGGATGTCACGCCAGAAACGCAGATACAGCGCACCATGCAGCGCGATGGGGTTTCCCGGGAGCATGCAGAGCTTATCCTCAACGCGCAGGCATCACGCGAGGCCCGGTTAGCGGTTGCTGATGACGTCATAGATAATAACGGCTCGCCGGATACGATAGCTCTGGATGTGGCACATCTGCATCAACGCTATCTGCAACTGGCGGCGCAGGCCGTACCACAGGAAAATAAGTAATGCAGACTCACGTTCTTTTTGAACATCCCCTGAATGAAAAAATGCGCACCTGGCTGCGTATCGAATTTCTCATCCAGCAAATGAAAGCGCTGCTGCCTGTCAGCGATCATGCCTCTGCGCTGCACTTCTTTCGCAACGTGGGCGATTTGCTGGATGTCTTTGAGCGCGGCGATACCCGCACTGAACTCCTGAAAGAGCTTGAACGCCAGCAGCGCAAGCTGCAAAGCTGGGCAGAAGTGCCGGGGGTGGATAACGAACGCATTGAGTCGCTGCGCCACGAACTGAAAGCGCGCAGCAGCATGTTGATGGCTGCGCCTCGCCTCGGGCAGACATTGCGTGAAGATCGCCTTATCGCCCTGGTGCGTCAGCGCCTGAGTATCCCCGGCGGTTGTTGCAGCTTCGATTTACCGCTGCTGCACGTCTGGCTCTGCTCACCACAGGAAGAGCGTGACGTTCAGGTAAACTGCTGGCTTGCCACGCTGCAACCCCTGACGTACACGCTGGATATGATCCTGGATCTTATCCGCCAGTCAGCGCCGTTTCGCAAACAAACCAGCCTGAACGGGTTTTATCAGGATAACGGCGATGATGCCGATCTTCTGCGCCTGCAACTCCCGCTTGAAGAAGCGCTTTACCCACAGATTTCCGGCCATAAGAGCCGTTTCGCGATCCGTTTTATGCCGCTCGACAGCGAGCACGGGCGCGTACCGGAACGTTTCGATTTTGAACTGGCCTGTTGCTAAGGAATTATGATGTCAGACGTAACCATCGTTAACTGCCCGACCTGCGGCAAAGAAGTTATCTGGGGTGAGCAAAGCCCGTTTCGTCCGTTCTGTTCAAACCGCTGCCGGCTTATCGATCTGGGAGAGTGGGCCGCTGAAGAGAAACGTATTCCCAGCAGCGGCGATCGCTCCGACACTGACGGCTGGAGCGAGGAAGACAATCAGCCTTAAGGCTGCGCGCGAAGCTTAGTAATCACGGGCTCGTTGGCAGGCGGAAACGCCTGCGCGTCCAGAGCCTGCTGATGCACCCAGTGTCCCGGCTGCCCTTCTTTCCCCCACGGCTCCCCTTCCCAGCTTTCGACCAGGTAAAACCACAGGCTGACGTGGCGATCCGGGAATTCATAGTCCAGCGTTTCAAACAGGGCGGCGGAAGTTACTGTAATCCCGGTCTCTTCCTGAAGCTCGCGGCGAAGCGCCGCTTCAGGCGTTTCGCCCGCTTCAATCTTACCGCCAGGGAATTCCCATTTATTCGCCATGTGCGCATCGGCGGCGCGCTGCGTAATAAAGATTTCGCCCTTTGCGTTACGCACGATACCCACCGCAATTTGTAATTTTTTCATGCTTTTCTTCCTGTAAAAAAGGCGCAGATATCTGCGCCTTTTATGTCGGTTAACAGCCGGTTAGCTTAAGCGGCCGTGGCACTGCTTATACTTTTTACCGGAGCCGCACGGGCATGGATCGTTGCGGCCGACTTTACGTTCGCCGGTCTGCTCAGCCAGTGCTGCGGCTGCGGCGGTTTCGTCGTCCTGATGACTAAGCTGCTGCATCTGCGCCAGGCGCTCCGCCTCTTCACGGCGCTGCTGCTCCATCGCTTCCACTTCTTCCGGCATACGCACCTGCACTTTGCTGATGGTGCTGATGACTTCATATTTCAGCGATTCCAGCATAGCCGCAAACATGGCGAACGATTCACGCTTATATTCCTGCTTCGGATCTTTCTGCGCATAGCCACGCAGGTGAATCCCCTGGCGCAGGTAATCCATCGCCGCCAGGTGCTCTTTCCACAGAGAATCGAGCGTCTGAAGCATCACGCCTTTTTCGAAGTGACGCATCATCTCAGCGCCCACGACGTCTTCTTTACGGGCGTAAACTTCTTTCGCGCTTTCAAGAATACGCTCACGCAGCGTTTCTTCATGCAGGTCCGGCTCTTTATCGAGCCATTGCGCAATAGGCAGCTCCAGATCGAAGTCGTTTTTCAGGCGCTCTTCCAGACCCGGAATATCCCACATCTCTTCCAGCGACTGCGGCGGGATATGGGCATCGATGGTTGCTTTGAAAACGTCTTCGCGGATGCTGTTGATGGTGTCGCTGATGTCAGCCACATCCAGCAGTTCGTTACGCTGGGTGTAGATAGCACGGCGCTGATCGTTGGCAACGTCATCGTATTCCAGCAGTTGTTTACGAATGTCGAAGTTGCGGCTTTCTACTTTGCGCTGCGCGTTAGCAATCGCTTTAGTCACCCATGGGTGTTCAATCGCTTCGCCAGGCTTCATGCCCAGTTTACGCATCATGTTGGCAACGCGATCCGAGGCGAAAATACGCATCAGCGCATCTTCCATGGAGAGATAGAAACGGGAAGAACCCGGATCGCCCTGACGACCGGAACGGCCGCGCAACTGGTTATCGATACGACGCGATTCGTGACGCTCGGTACCGATGATATGCAGACCGCCGGAGGCCAGCACCGCGTCGTGGCGTTTCTGCCAGTCGGCTTTGATCTGCGCAATCTGCTCTTCGCCCGGCGCTTCCAGCTCGGCGATTTCCGCCTGCCAGCTACCGCCCAGCATGATGTCGGTACCACGGCCTGCCATGTTAGTTGCGATGGTGACTGCGCCCGGATAACCCGCCTGCGCGACGATATCTGCTTCGCGGGCATGGAATTTGGCGTTCAGGACGTTGTGTTCGATGCCTGCTTTGGTCAGCGCCTCAGAAATCACTTCGGATTTCTCGATGGAGATAGTCCCTACCAGAACCGGCTGACCTTTCGCAGTACGGTCTTTAATATCTTCGATGATCGCATCGATCTTCTCAGCTTCGGTCATATAGACCAGATCCGGCAGATCTTTACGAATCATCGGACGGTTGGTCGGAACTACGACGGTATCCAGTTTATAGATTGAGCTGAATTCAAACGCTTCGGTATCCGCAGTACCTGTCATCCCCGCCAGTTTTTCATACAGACGGAAATAGTTCTGGAAGGTGATGGAAGCCAGCGTCTGGTTTTCATTCTGGATTTCAACGCCTTCTTTGGCTTCTACAGCCTGATGCAGACCATCAGACCAGCGACGCCCCTGCATGGTACGGCCGGTGTGCTCATCGACGATAATAACTTCGCCATCTTTAACGATGTAGTCAACGTCGCGGGTAAAGAGTACGTGCGCGCGCAGCGCGGCGGTGACGTGATGCATCAGCATGATATTGCCCGGCGAGTAGAGCGATTCGCCTTCGTCCATGATGCCTTCTTTCACCAGCAGCTCTTCAACCAGCACCAGGCCGCGCTCGGTCAGGTTAACCTGACGTGCTTTTTCATCTACCGAGAAGTGGCCTTCACCCTGGAATGTATCGGAGTCTTCTTTCTCCTGACGCACCAGATACGGGATGATTTTGTTCACTTTCTTGTAAAGCTCGGAGCTGTCTTCGGCCGGGCCGGAGATAATCAGCGGCGTACGCGCTTCATCGATAAGAATGGAGTCGACCTCATCCACCAGCGCATAGTGAAGCTTACGCTGTACGCGCTCTTCCGGGCTGAAGGCCATGTTGTCGCGCAGGTAGTCAAAACCATATTCGTTGTTGGTGCCGTAGGTGATATCCGCGGCGTAAGCTTCGCGTTTGGCCGGGGCAGGCATGCCAGACATGTTCACAGCAACGCTCATGCCTAAGAATTCAAACAGCGGACGGTTGTTTTCGGCGTCACGCTGCGCCAGATAGTCGTTGACGGTTACCACGTGAACGCCTTTGCCGGTCAGCGCGTTCAGGTAGGCAGGCAGCGTCGCCGTCAGTGTTTTACCTTCACCAGTACGCATCTCTGCGATGCAGCGATCGTTAAGCACCATACCGCCAAGCAGCTGTACGTCAAAGTGGCGCATGCCAAAGACACGTTTGCTCGCTTCACGCACTACCGCGAAGGCTTCCGGCAGCAGACTTTCCAGCGTTTCGCCTTTTTCCAGGCGCGCGCGGAATTCTGCGGTTTTTGCTTTCAGCTCTTCATCGGAAAGCTTTTCCAGCGCCGGTTCCATGCCGTTAATAAGCGTCACGGCCTTACGCATACGACGTAAGGTACGATCGTTACGGCTACCAAATACCTTGGTTAACATTTTGATTAACATAATAAATTCTCTGAAGCCTCGCACAGGCAAAAATGAAATAAATAAAAACGATAATACTCAGGCGAGGAGACGAGGACCGGCGCGGATACCCTGAACCTGGCGAATCCAGGTGGAAACCGTAAAGGAAAGATGAGGAAGCAAACGCGGTGCGGGCCGCACCTGCGTAGCGGCAGGCTGCAAATCCTGCGTCAGCATCGCGCTGAGCGTATCCAGCAGCGCGAGATGCTGCGCATTCAACGGCAGGCTTTCTTCCATCGCCATTGGTAGCGCCTGCGGCGCCATGGCGAAAGAGAGATGACGGATAACGGTACGAATAGCGTGCTGCTGCCAGTAATCCACACCGAACGCCGCAGAACGGCGTGAGGTTTCACCGATGAGCGCCAGTGAGTCGAAACTGCGCAACGTACCAGTATGGCTGGTGCTGGCCTCAGCAGGCGCGGCGGGTTCAGCGTTATTATTGAGCGCAGGCAGGCCAAGACTGGCCGCGACCATCCCCAAAAGGAGATGCGGCCAGAAATAGCGTCTTCCTAACTGTCGCCAACGCGTGAATATACCAGGCACTGTAACCCACCGGATAACGCTGGCCTGCGCCCGCGTTATGTTATCTGTTAATAAGGGCATAAATATTACCATCATTCCCGCGAGGCGGCAGCAGTATCGCTGCGATACCTTACGCAATCCGCACAAGAAACCAGCAGTTAATCATCAGCAGGGAGATGGTAAAGCAGGATAAAAGGCGAAGAGAAAAATGGCGGTCTGAAAGCAATAAAAAAACGACTGGTGAACACAGGCCGGAGAGAGTACCTGGTCTACCAGTCGTCTTTAGTCAAACTATGCGGTTACGCCAGCACCAGCGAAGGCGCTTTGAAAGCCAGAGGCAGTTCAGCATCGTCTTCATAGGTGACATATTCCCAGGCTTCTTGTTTCGCAAGAACCGCCTGCAGCAATTTGTTGTTCAACGCATGACCCGATTTATAGGCGGTAAACGCGCCGATAATGTTGTGGCCACACATGAACAGGTCACCAATCGCATCCAGCATTTTGTGACGAACGAATTCATCTTCAAAACGCAGACCGTCTTCGTTCAGTACGCGATAATCGTCAACAACGATGGCACAATCGAAGCTGCCGCCCAGGCACAAACCGCGGGACTGCAGATATTCAATATCACGCATGAAACCGAAAGTACGGGCACGACTGATCTGGCGCATAAACGCATCTGCAGAGAAATTCATGCAGTAGCGCTGATTGCTCGCATCAATGGCCGGGTGGTTGAAGTCGATAGTGAAGTCCAGCGAAAAACCGTTATACGGTTTAAATTCCGCCCACTTATCGCCATCTTCTACACGCACGGTTTCTTTGATGCGCACGAATTTCTTCGCTACGTTCAGCTCATCGATACCTGCATCAACCAGCAGGTACACGAACGGCGCTGCGCTGCCATCCATAATCGGGATTTCAGGCGCGTCCACTTCAACGATGATGTTGTCGATACCAAGACCCGCCAGCGCGGCGTTCAGGTGCTCGACGGTAGAAATCCGCACATCATGCTCATTGACCAGGCAAGTACAGAGCATGGTATCACGCACAGATTTGGCATCGGCCGGGAAATCTACCGGAGGATTCAAGTCGGTGCGACGATAGATGACCCCGGTATTTGCCGGCGCAGGGCGCAGCGTCAGGGTGACTTTTTTGCCGGTATGTAAACCGACGCCAGTCGCCTGAACGATACGTTTAAGAGTCCTTTGTTTGATCATCGTATAATCTCGCCAAATAATTCACCTTACCGATAGTGTACATCACAACCGGTGGGGCATTTTAGCACAAAGAGCGCATCTGCCCAACTTCCGGCTTATTCTTAATCAGCCTGCTTACGCAGAAACGCCGGGATATCCAGATAATCTGGCTCTTTCGCCGTCTGCGGCGTCGGGTCGTTAACCACTTTAGAAGCTGGTTTCTGCTCCTGGGTCAGCGGGGCCATACCGTGCTGCTGATAACGATCCATTGCAGGCTGCTGCGTCTGTTTGTTGGTCACCAGGGTGATTTCAGGACGCTTATCCATGCCGATACCGGTCGCAACAACCGTTACGCGCAGTTCGTCGTTCATATCCGGGTCGAGAGACGTACCGATAACCACGGTGGCGTTATCCGATGCGAAGGCACGGATGGTGTTACCCACGGTTTCGAACTCATCAAGACGCAGGTCGAAGCCCGCCGTGATGTTGACCAGAACGCCGCGCGCGCCGGACAGATCGATATCTTCCAGCAGCGGGCTGGAGATAGCCATTTCGGCCGCTTCTTCTGCCCGGTCTTCGCCGCTTGCGACACCCGAGCCCATCATGGCGTAACCCATTTCAGACATCACGGTACGCA
This sequence comes from Cronobacter turicensis, assembly GCF_041222865.1. NCBI lineage: Bacteria > Pseudomonadati > Pseudomonadota > Gammaproteobacteria > Enterobacterales > Enterobacteriaceae > Cronobacter > Cronobacter turicensis. The sequence continues at coordinate 3,582,756 of NZ_CP165997.1, forward strand.
CATCTGCAAAGTCGACGTTCATCAGACCCGGACGCGTAATCAGCTCGGCGATACCCTGCACCGCCCCTTTCAGCACGTCGTTGGCCGCGCCGAACGCGTCCAGCAGAGAGATCCCACGACCCAGCACTTTCAGCAGCTTGTCGTTAGGAATGGTAATCAGGGAGTCGACATGACGGGAGAGCTCGGCAATACCCTGTTCGGCAAAAGCCATACGCTTTTTGCCTTCAAAGTTAAACGGCTTGGTCACGACAGCCACGGTCAGAATGCCGAGGTCTTTCGCCACTTCAGCGACAACCGGCGCAGCGCCGGTGCCTGTGCCGCCGCCCATGCCGGCTGCGATAAACACCATATCAGCGCCATCTAATGCGGCGCGCAGCGCTTCGCGGTCTTCTTCCGCAGCGTTGCGACCGACTTCCGGGTTGGCGCCCGCGCCCAAACCTTTAGTGATGCCGCTACCAATCTGGATAGTCTGGCCGACTGCGGTTTTACGCAGCGCCTGGGCATCGGTGTTGACTGCGAAGAACTCAACACCTTCGATGCGCTCGCGCACCATGTGCTCTACGGCATTACCGCCGCCGCCACCGACGCCGATGACTTTAATCACCGCGTCGTTGGTCAGTTCCATAGGTTCAAACATAATGTCTCTCCGTTTTGTGCCTTTCGCCTGAGACCGCTAATTTTGTCCGGTCTCTGAAAAAAATTAAAACTCTTTTCGCAGCCAGCTGTTGATCCGTTTGATCCACGAGCCGACTGAAGTTCGTTTTTCCACTTCCGCCTCACCGCTGAGATGCGATTCTTTACCATAATGCAGTAAACCCACCGCCGTGGAGTAATAGGGCTCCTGGGCGTAATCGGTAAGGCCAGTAATATTTAAGGGCTGTCCAATACGCACCTGCGTATGGAACACCCGCTGCGCGCACGCCGCCAGACCTTCAATTTGCGCCGCGCCGCCCGTTAATACAATCCCCGCCGCAAGATGATGTTTCACGCCCTGCTGGCGAAGCTGCTCCTGCAACTGCAAAATTTCTTCGTTTACCAGATTAAGCAGCTCGGTATAACGCGGCTCAATCACTTCCGCCAGCGTCTGACGCTGGAGGCTGCGCGGCGGACGACCGCCCACGCTCGGCACTTCAACACTCTCGTCTTTACCGACCAGCGACCCCAGCGCGCAGCCGTGGCGCACTTTAATCGCCTCGGCATCGCTCGGCGGCGTGCCGAAGGCATAAGCGATATCGCTGGTCACCACATTACCGGCATACGGAATCACTTTAGTGTGACGCAACGCACCGCCGGTATAGACCGCGATATCCATTGTACCACCGCCGATATCTACCACGCAGACGCCCAGTTCACGCTCATCTTCCGTCAATACGGAGTAGCTGGAGGCCAGGCCCGCGAAAATAAGTTGGTCAACTTTCAGGCCGCAACGTTCCACTGCCTTGACGATGTTTTTCGCCATGTCATTGTGGCAGGTGATTAAATGCACTTTTGCCTGCATGCGAACGCCGGATAACCCCACCGGGTTTTTAATTCCTTCCTGGTAATCAATAGCGTATTCCTGAGGAATCACATGCAATACGCGATGTTCATCGCGTACGCGTACTGATTTTGCGGTATGGACAACATTTTCAACATCTTCCTGCGTCACTTCCTCTTCGGAGATCGGCACCATGCCGATTTCGTTCTGGCAGCTAATGTGCTTGCCGGAAAGCGCCAGGTAGACGGAAGAGATCTGGCAATCCGCCATCAGCTCGGCCTGGTCTATCGCGCGCTGAACGCACTTCACCACCGATTCCAGATCGTTAACGCCGCCTTTATCCATCCCGCGGGACGGACAGCTTCCCACACCAATGATATTGATCATACCGTCGGGCAGAACTTCCCCTACCAAAGCGGCGACCTTCGCAGTGCCAATCTCCAGTCCAACTACCAGTTTTCTGTCCGTCGCCTTAATCATTGTTGCTCTGCCTGTGCCTGATTCTGTTGCTGATTAATTTCCTCAGTGGGGGCCGGCTCCCAGCCGACCGCCGCGCCGGAGTCATAGCGTAAATCGACATAGCTTATCCGCTTATTGTCAGTTTGCGCTTGCTGTTGCAGAACCGGGTAGAGCTCCACAAAGCGTTCCAGGCGTTTCATTGTGTCATCCCGACCGAGATTGAGCTTAATATTATTGCTCAACGTCACCTGCCAGGAGCGACGTGCGGTCATCGCCGCTTCCTTCAGTGTAAATTTATCTTTCGCCAGCACCTGCCCCATGGAGCGGTAACCTTGCAGCACTTCGTTCTCGCTGCCTTCCGGGCCGTACAGTAACGGCAATACCTGCTTACTGGCGCGATCGGACGGCACGCTGAAGGCCGTACCGTCGGTGTCGATCATGTGCTGGTCATTCCAGCGTGCTATCGGCACATATTCAACCAGATGAATCTTCAATTCGTCCGGCCATTGCTTTCTTACGCTTGCCTGCTTGATCCAGGGCAAACGTTCTATCTGATTCTGAATGATATTCACGTCCTGGGTCATAAACGTGCCCGGGGCACCCAGCGCCAGGATAGACTGACGAATATCATCGTTGCGGGTGTAATGGCGCTCGCCCGTTACCACCAGCTTTGACAGCGGCAGGCGCTGGGCGTCTTCCATCCACCCCAGCACCATCCAGCCGCCGAATATCACGGTTAACACGACCGCCAGCAGAAAGACGATGCCTGCAAGGCGGGTCCCATTATTACGGCGCGAAACCGTATTTTCTTCAGGACGATTTTTCGTGTTCAGCGCAGCCTGCGACATATCAGTTCGCCAGCTCCAGAATACGCACCACCAGTTGCGAGAAGCTCATACCCGCCTGACGCGCCGCCATCGGCACCAGACTATGGCTGGTCATGCCAGGCGCCGTGTTCACCTCAAGCAGGTAAAACTCGCCGTCGCTATCCTGCATCACGTCCACGCGGCCCCAGCCCCGGCAGCCCAGCACACGCCAGGCTTCCAGTACCAGCGCCTGTAACGCCTGCTCGCGCCCGGCATCAATACCGGCCGGACAGAAATATTGCGTCTCGTCCGAGAGATACTTCGCCTCGTAGTCATAAAACACGCCAGCAGGCTGAATGCGAATCGAGGGCAGAATGTCATCGCCAAGGATGGCGACGGTAAACTCCGGGCCGCTCAGCCATTTTTCCACCAGCACTTCGCTGTCGTGTTCAAACGCCAGTTCGAGCGCGGGCAGTAACGCCTGCGCGCTGTCGACTTTCGACATGCCCACGCTTGACCCTTCGCGGCTCGGCTTCACGATAACCGGCAGACCTAACGCCGCGATACGCGCGCTCAGCGCCTCGCTAAGGCCGCCACGGATGTCGTGACGCTCCAGCGCCACCCAGGGCGCCACAGGCAACCCTGCGCCCTGCCAGAGCAGTTTGGTGCGCAATTTATCCATGGTGATAGCCGAAGCCATTACGCCGCTGCCGGTATAAGGCAGACCGAGATACTCCAGCGTGCCTTGCAGCGTGCCATCTTCGCCGCCGCGACCATGCAGCGCGATAAAGACTTTATCGAACCCTTCTTCTTTCAGGGTTGTCACGCACACGTCGCGCGGATCGACGGCATATGCGTCAACACCCGCCTGCTTCAGGCCCGCGAGTACCGCGCTGCCGGATTGCAGGGAGACCTCACGTTCCGCCGAGCTACCGCCCAGCAGTACGGCGATTTTCTCAGCCATGCGCGTTCTCCTCTGGTTGCAGCTTCGCTTCCGCCAGCTGGCGCGCGATTTTACCGATATTGCCCGCGCCCTGAACCAGAATCAAATCATTGCCCGACAGTACCGGCGCCAGCATCGCGGCGACCTGCGCCGGATCGGAGACCAGAATCGGGTCAACTTTGCCGCGCGCGCGGATAGTGCGGCACAGCGAGCGGCTGTCAGCGCCCGGGATCGGCGCTTCACCCGCCGGATAGACATCCAGCATCAGCAGCACATCGACCTGCGACAACACGTTGGCGAAATCGTCATACAGATCGCGCGTACGGGTATAGCGGTGCGGCTGGAAAATCATGACCAGATTTTTCTCCGGCCAGCCTGCGCGGGCAGCGCGCACGGTTGCATCCACTTCGGTCGGGTGATGGCCGTAATCGTCCACCAGCATCGCCGTGCCGGATTTGCCGTTGACGTTTGCCAGCGGAAACTCGCCCAGGAAATCAAAACGACGCCCGGTACCCTGGAAGCTCTCCAGCGCGCGCAGGATAGCCTCGTCTTCAATTCCCTCTTCCGTCGCTACAGAGACCGCCGCCGCCGCGTTCAGCGCGTTATGGCGGCCCGGCGCGTTCAGCGTCACGCGCAGTTCCGGCTTGTCCTGACGCACCAGAGTGAAATGCCCCTGCGCGCCGGTCTGGCGATAATTTTCCACACGTACATCGGCATCTTCGCTGAAACCATAAGTGGTAATTTGACGCCCGACGCGCGGCAGCAGCTCGCGGATCACCGGATCGTCCACACACATCACCGCGCGACCGTAAAACGGCAGGTTGTGCAGGAAGTTAATAAATGTCTGTTTCAGGTTCTCAAAGTCGCCATGGTACGTGTCCATGTGGTCGGCTTCGATATTGGTCACAATCGCGACCATCGGCTGCAAATGCAGGAACGAGGCGTCGCTTTCGTCCGCTTCGGCAATCAGGTAACGGCTGTTGCCAAGGCGCGCGTGCGTACCCGCCGCTTTCACCAGGCCGCCGTTAACGAACGTCGGATCGAGACCCGCTTCGGCATAAATGCTCGACACCATCGCGGTCGTCGTCGTTTTGCCATGCGTACCTGCCACGGCGATGCCGTGACGAAAACGCATCAGCTCCGCCAGCATCTCGGCGCGGCGGATAACGGGAATACGGGCCTCATGGGCCGCGACGATCTCCGGGTTATCCGCAGAAATCGCGCTGGATACGACGACCACGCTCGCGTCCAGGACGTTTTCCGGACGGTGATTGAAATAAATAGTGGCGCCCAGCGCCGTCAACTGCTGCGTGACAGCGTTCGGCGCCAGATCGGACCCGCTGATCTGGTAGCCTTCGTTCGCCAGCACTTCCGCAATGCCGCCCATACCGGCGCCGCCGATGCCAACGAAGTGAATATGCCGGACGCGACGCATCTCGGGCACGATAGAACGCAGTTTCGCCAGTTGTTGTGTATTCATTCTTTAAAAGCCTTTGGCAAACGCCATAACATCATCAATCACGCGGAACAAACATGATCCGCAATCGTTACGCGCGGGCGACCGCGCGTACTTCATCTGCGACCCTTTCGGTCGCGTCGGGAATGGCGGCCGCGCGCGCGCGCTCAGCCATATCGAGCAACGTAGCGCGATCCCATCCCTTCAGCGTCTCGCTCACCGCCTCAACGGTAAACTGCGGCTGCTCCAGAATCTTCGCCGCCCCCGCTTTCTCAAGCGGCAGCGCATTCCAGTATTGCTGCCTGTCTTTATGCTGGAACGGCACAAACAGCGCCGGTAAACCGGCGGCGGCGATTTCACTTACCGTCAGCGCGCCGGAGCGGCATACCACCACATCCGCCCACGCGTAGGCTGCCGCCATGTCGTCGATAAATTCGGTGACTTTATGCTGCGGCTGCCCCGCGGCGGCGTACGCCTGCTGAACATCCGCCAGCGCGCCTTTACCGCTCTGATGCCAGACAGTGACAGCATCGCCCAGACGCGCCGCCACCTGCGGCATCGTCTGGTTCAGTACGCGCGCGCCCTGCGAGCCGCCGACGACCAGCACGCGCACCGGCCCTTCACGCCCCGTCAGCCGCGCTTGCGGCAACGGCAGCGCCAGCACATCGGTGCGTACCGGGTTGCCCACCACTTCCGCGTTCGGGAATGCGCCGGGAAACGCCTGCATCACGCGGCTTGCGATTTTCGCCAGCCACTTGTTGGTCAGCCCCGCGATGCCGTTTTGCTCATGCAGCACGACCGGAATACCCAGCGACCACGCCGCCAGCCCGCCAGGGCCGGATACATAGCCGCCCATGCCCAGCACGACATCGGGCTTAAAGCGCTTCATGATCGCCCGCGCCTGACGCCAGGCATTAAAAATACGCACCGGCGCCAGCGCCAGTGCTTTCAGGCCTTTACCACGCAGGCCAGAGATACGAATAAAATCGATCTCAATGCCGTTTTTCGGCACCAGGTCTGCTTCCATGCGATCGGCGGTCCCCAGCCAGCGAACCTGCCATCCCTGCGCCATCAGATGGTGCGCAACGGCAAGGCCAGGAAAGACGTGTCCGCCCGTTCCGCCCGCCATCACCATCAGCCGCTTTGGTTGACCACTCATCGTGAACCTCGTGTAAACGCCTGGGCTTTTTCCAGACGCGTTTCATAATCTATGCGCAACAAAAACATAATCGCCGTCGACATAATCAGCAGGCTCGAACCGCCGTAACTGATAAGCGGCAACGTCAGGCCTTTGGTCGGCAGCATACCCGCCGCCGCGCCGACGTTAACCAGCGCCTGAAAACTAAACCAGACGCCGATAGAACAGGCCAGAAAACCCGCGAAGCGCTGATCGGTTTCCAGCGCGCGACGCCCTATCGACATGGCGCGAAAAGCCACGAAGAATACCATCAAAAGCGCCAGTACCACACCGATATATCCCAGTTCTTCCCCAATAATGGAGAAGATGAAGTCGGTATGCGCTTCGGGTAAATACTCCAGTTTCTGCACCGAATTCCCGAGCCCCTGACCCCACAATTCGCCGCGACCAAACGCCATCAACGACTGGGTAAGCTGGTAGCCGCTGCCGAACGGATCTTCCCACGGGTTCCAGAACGACGTCACACGGCGAATACGGTAAGGCTCGGCGAGGATCAACAGCACGACCGCCGAAATACCCATGCCGATAATCGCGATGAACTGCCAGAGCTTGGCGCCTGCGAGAAAGAGCATCGCAAGGGTCGTCACAAACAGCACCACCACCGTACCGAGGTCAGGCTGCGCCAGCAGCAGCACCGCCATCACCAGGATCACGCCCATCGGTTTTAAGAAGCCGCGCAGGTTGTTGCGCACTTCATCGACCTTACGCACCAGGTAGTTCGACAGATAACAAAAGAGCGACAGCTTGGAGAATTCGGCTGGCTGAATACGCAGCGGGCCGAGCGCAATCCAGCGCGACGCGCCGTTGACCGAACTGCCCACCACCAGCACGATCAGCAGCATCACAATCGAGGCGATAAGCATCGCTGCGCTGTGGCGCTGCCAGAATTCCATCGGCAGGCGCAGCGTAATCAGCGCCAGGCCAAACGCCAGCAGCAGATAAATACCGTCACGCTTGGCGAACAGGAAAGGATCGTTTGCCAGACGCTGACCTACCGGCATTGACGCCGACGTCACCATGATAAAACCAATCGCCGCAAGCCCCAGCGTCAGCCAGAGCAGTGTGCGGTCGTACATCACCAGACTGGTGGTGTCTTTCTCGCGCGAGCCCATCACCCAGCCGCGAACCGCCCGGAAAAGCCAGGCGAGAATGCCCATACCGGGCAGGCGCGGCAGGCGAAGGCGTGGGAGCGATAAGCGCATCAGCCAAGCTCCTTCGCAAGTCGCGTAAAGACGTCGCCGCGCTGTTCGAAGTTTTTAAACTGATCGAGACTGGCGCAGGCAGGCGAAAGCAGCACCATATCGCCAGGCGTCACGCGTCCGGCAATGACTTTCATCGCTTCTTCCATGGTTTCCATACGCTCAGCCACTTCGGGGCGCAGCGCCGCCAGCGCGTCGCCGTCCCGGCCAAAGCAATAGAGACGCACGCGATCGCCCGTCAGATAATGCGCGAGCGGCGAGAAATCGGCGGATTTACCGTCGCCGCCCAGCAGCAAATGCAGCGTGCCGTCGAGATGAAGACCGTTAAGCGCCGCCTCGGTGCTGCCGACGTTGGTGGCTTTGGAATCGTTAATCCAGCGTACGCCGTTATGCTCATAAGCAAGCTGGAAACGGTGCGCCAGCCCGCCAAACGTCGTCAGCGCTTTCAGGCTGCTGGCGCGCGGCAGGCCTGCGGCATCCGCCAGCGCCAGCGCCGCCAGGGCGTTGGTGTAGTTATGCTGACCGACCAGCTTCATCTCTTTGACGTTGAGGACCTTCTCGCCCCGCACGCGCAGCCAGATTTCGCCCTGCTGGCGGTTGAGGTGATAATCCCCGACATCAATGCCGAAGCTCACGCAGCGCTCGTCGGCGCCGCGTACCGGCATGGTCAGCGCGTCATCGGCATTGACCACGCACACCGTCGCATTTTCATAAATCCGTAACTTCGCCGCACGATACTGCTGCAACCCGAGCGGATAGCGATCCATATGATCTTCGGTGACGTTAAGGATAGTCGCAGCGGCGGCCTTCAGACTAAACGTGGTTTCGAGCTGGAAGCTTGAAAGCTCAAGCACATAGAGTTCGCGCCCCTCTTCCAGCAGCATCAGCGCGGGCAGGCCGATATTGCCGCCTACGCCCACATTAACGCCCGCCGCTTTCGCCATTTCGCCCACCAGCGTCGTCACGGTGCTTTTACCGTTCGATCCGGTAATGGCGACGATTGGCGCCTGCGCTTCGCGACAGAACAGCTCGATATCGCCGACGATCTCAACGCCCGCCTCCGCCGCCACGCTCAGCGCCGGATGCGCGAGGGCGATCCCGGGGCTTGCGACGATCAGATCGGCGTTCATCAGCCAGGTTTCGTTGAGCGAGCCGAGATGGCGCTCCACCTCTTCCGGCAGCTTATCCAGCCCCGGCGGGGAGATTCGGGTATCCATCACACGCGGCGTCACGCCGCGCGCCAGGAAAAAGTCCACGCAGGAAAGGCCGGTTAACCCAAGCCCAATGATGACGACTTTTTTACCCTGATAATCTGCCATGTTTAACGTACCTTAAGCGTAGCCAGGCCAATCAGCACCAGCATCAGCGAAATCACCCAGAAGCGCACGATCACGCGCGGTTCCGGCCAGCCTTTCAGTTCATAATGGTGATGAATAGGCGCCATGCGGAAAATGCGCTGTCCGCGCAGCTTAAAGGAGCCGACCTGCAGGATGACCGACAGGGTTTCCACGACGAAAACGCCGCCCATAATCACCAGCAGGAATTCCTGACGCAGCAGCACGGCGATAATGCCGAGCGCGCCGCCTAACGCCAGCGAGCCGACATCGCCCATGAAAACCTGCGCCGGATAGGTGTTGAACCACAAAAAGCCCAGACCCGCGCCGACAATCGCGGTGCAGACAATCACCAGTTCGCCCGCGTGGCGCAGATACGGGATATGCAGATAGCTTGCGAAATTCATGTTACCCGTCGCCCACGCCACCAGCGCGAAACCGCCTGCTACCAGCACGGTGGGCATAATGGCAAGGCCGTCCAGACCGTCGGTCAGGTTCACCGCGTTGCCGGTGCCGACAATCACGAAATAGGCGAGCAGCACATAGAAAATGCCGAGTTGCGGCATGACATCTTTAAAGAACGGTACCACCAGTTCGGTCGCAGGCGTTCCCTTGCCGGTAATGTAGAGCGCAAACGCCACCGTCAGGGCTATCACTGACATCCAGAAATATTTCCAGCGGGCAATCAGGCCTTTGGTATCTTTACGCACCACCTTGCGGTAATCGTCGACAAAACCCACCGCGCCGTAACCGACGAGCACAAACAGCACGCACCAGACATACGGGTTGGACGGATAAGCCCACAGCAGCACCGACACCACGATAGAGGTGAGGATCATGATGCCGCCCATGGTTGGCGTGCCGCGTTTGCTGAAGTGCGACTCCGGACCGTCGTTACGCACAACCTGCCCGAAGGAGAGTTTCTGTAAATGCGCGATCAGGCGCGGCCCCATCCATAACGAGATAAACAGCGCGGTCAGCAGGCTGACGATGGCGCGAAACGTCAGATAGGAAAAGACGTTAAAGCCGGAATAATATTTGACCAGATGCTCGGCCAGCCACACTAACATGTCCTGTTCTCCTGTAATGCGCGCACCACCTCTTCCATGGCAGCACTACGTGAACCTTTCACTAAAAGGGTAATGATGGAATGCTCGTTGATAAGCGTCTTCAGGCGTGCAATCACGGCCTGCTTATCGCGGAAATGTTCGCCCACGCCGCTGGCGCGGCTGATGCCTTCGCTGAGCGTGCCGACGCTCAGGACTTTATCGATGCCTGCGGCTTTCGCCGCTTCGCCCACCTGCTGATGGCACGCTTCGGCTTCATCGCCGAGCTCCGCCATGTCGCCAACCACCATCACACGATATCCCGGCATTTCAGAGAGCACCTGCGCGGCAGCGGTCATGGAGCCGACATTGGCGTTGTAGCTGTCATCCAGCAGCAGTTGGTTTTCGGCAAGATGCACCGGGAACAGACGCCCCGGCACCGCTTTCAGCTTCGCAAGCCCAGCTTTAATGGCCTGAAGCGGCGCGCCGACGGCCATCGCCAATGCCGACGCGGCGAGCGCGTTGGCGACGTTATGGCGCCCTGGCAGCGGCAGCAAAACGTCCACATCGCCCACCGGCGTACGCAGCGTAAATTCGGTACCGTGACTGGTGATGTGAATATTGGTGGCGCTGAAGTCGCTGGTGGCAAGGTTTGGCGAGAAGCGCCAGACCTTGCGGTCGCCAATCACGCTCTGCCAGTTCAGCCAGTCGTTGTTATCGGCGTTCAGAATCGCGATGCCATTTGCCGGCAGGCCAGAGAAGATTTCGCCTTTGGCTTTAGCCACGCCCGCGAGCGAGCCGAAACCTTCAAGATGCGCCGCCGCCAGGTTGTTGACCAGCGCGGCTTCCGGGCGAGTCAGGCTCACGGTCCAGGCGATTTCGCCCTGATGATTGGCGCCAAGCTCAATCACCGCGTACTGATGTTCCGGCGTGAGACGCAGCAGCGTCATCGGTACGCCGATGTCATTATTCAGGTTGCCTGCGGTGTAGAGCGTGTTGCCGCACTCGCCGAGAATGGCGGCGGTCATCTCTTTCACCGAGGTTTTACCGGAAGACCCCGTCAGCGCGACCACGCGCGCGGGTACCTGCTGTCTGACCCACGCCGCCAGTTCGCCAAACGCCAGGCGCGTGTCGGCCACCACCAGTTGCGGCAGGTCAATATCCAGCTTGCGGCTTACCAGCAGCGCGCCTGCGCCGCCAGCCTGCGCCTGGTCTGCAAAATCATGCGCGTCGAAACGCTCGCCTTTCAGCGCCACAAACAGGCAGCCGGGCGTCAGTTTGCGGGTGTCGGTCGTTACCGCGTCGATATCGGTATCGGCGCCATGCAGCTCGCCTTTCAGAATAACGGCAAGCTGGCTCAGAGATACGTGAATCATGCCACTGCTCCCAGCAGACGCGCCGCGGTGACGCGATCGGAATAATCAAGACGGCGGGTGCCGACAATCTGGTAATCCTCGTGGCCTTTGCCCGCCAGCAGTACGACGTCGTTTTCCGCCGCCTGCATAATGGCGTTGGTCACGGCTTCGGCGCGGCCTTCAACGACGCGCGCGCGGCCCGCATCGAGCATACCGGTCAGGATATCGGCGATGATCGCCCTCGGATCTTCGGTGCGCGGGTTGTCATCAGTGACCACCACGACATCGGCGAATTGCTCGGCAATCGCGCCCATCAGAGGACGTTTGCCTTTATCGCGATCGCCGCCGCAGCCGAATACGCACCAGAGCTTGCCCGCACAGTGCAGACGCGCGGCCTGCAACGCTTTTTCGAGCGCATCCGGCGTGTGGGCGTAATCGACCACCACAGTCGGTTTGCCCGGCGCGCTGAACACTTCCATGCGGCCATTGACCGGCTGGAGGCGCGGCGCGCTTTCGAGCAGCGCGGCGAGCGGGTAATCGAGCGCCAGCAGCGTGCCGAGCGCCAGCAACAGGTTGCTGACGTTAAACGCGCCCATCAGGCGGCTTTCAATTTCGCCATCGCCCCAGGAGGAGCTGAAGCGCAGCGTGGCGCCGCGGTCGTGATATTCCACCGCATCCGCGCGTAACCAGCGGCCGTGACAATCTGGATTGATATTGTTTTCCATGGACACCGCGACGGCATCCGGCAGCTTCGCCAGCCACCGGCGGCCGACTTCATCATCGGCGTTGATCACCGCCTGCCCGTAATGGTGCGCGGAAAACAGCAGCCATTTCGCCGCTTCGTAATGTTCCATGTCGCCGTGATAGTCGAGATGATCGCGGCTTAAATTGGTAAATACCGTGGCGGCGAATTTCAACGCCGCCACGCGATGCTGCACCAGACCGTGGGAAGAGACTTCCATCGCGGCCACGGTCGCGCCCTGTGCGGCGAGCCCTGACAGCACATGCTGAACGTCCACCGCAGAGCCGGTGGTGTTTTCCGTCGGACTCACTTTACCCAGCAGCCCGTTGCCCACGGTGCCCATCACGGCGCTGGTTTCGCCAAGCCGCTGACACCACTGCGCGATAAGCTGCGTGGTGGTGGTTTTACCGTTGGTGCCCGTCACGCCAATCAGGCGCAGACGATCGGATGGCTCATCATAAAAACGCCCCGCCAGCGCCGAGAGACGCTCGTTGAGCTGGCTTAAATAGATAACCGGCACGCCGTGGATTTCACGGACTTCGCCGTCCGTCGCCTCGCCTTTGGCTTCGGCGACGATGGCAGCTACACCTTGCGCTATCGCCTGCGGGATATACCGACGCCCGTCCGCCTGATGACCGACCACCGCCACAAAGAGATCCCCCGCCGCCGCAACGCGGCTGTCCAGGGTCATCTCCCGCAGAGCTCGCGCAGGCAGACCAGCTACCCACGGAGCGAGAAGGTCGCGCAAATTACGATCTGCCACCTGTTCCCTCTTCTCGATTAATTACGAATTCACTTTTTTCGCCCGTTGTCAGCGCATCCGGCTCGATGTTCATGGTGCGCAGCACGCCGCCCATAATGGCACCGAAGACCGGCGCGGAAACGGCGCCGCCGTAGTATTTGCCCGCCTGCGGATCGTTAATCACCACCACCAGCGCGAAACGCGGATTGCTGGCAGGTGCAACGCCTGCGGTGTAAGCAATGTATTTGTTAATGTATCGCCCGTCCGGCCCGACCTTTTTCGCCGTACCGGTTTTAATCGCAATGCGATAGCCCTTGATGGCCGCCTTCACGCCGCCGCCGCCAGGCAGCGCCACGCTTTCCATCATATGCACCACGGTGCGCACGATAGATTCCGGGAAAATGCGCTCGCCCGGCACGGGCGGATCGACCTTGGTTATCGACAGCGGGCGGTAGACGCCGTAGCTGCCGATGGTCGCGTAGACTCGCGCTAACTGTAACGGGGTTACCATTAGCCCGTAGCCGAATGAGAAGGTGGCCCTCTCTATGTCAGACCACCGTTGTTTTTGCGGATATAAGCCACTGCGTTCTCCGACCAGCCCCAGATTGGTCGACTTCCCGAGTCCAAAACGTGAGTAAGTATCTACTAACGCTGAGGAGGGCATCGCTAACGCCAGTTTAGAAACCCCGACGTTACTCGACTTCTGTAATACCCCGGTGAGCGTCAGCTCGCTGTAGCGAGCGACGTCTTTAATTTCGTGACCGTTAATCCGGTATGGCACGGTGTTAAGCACCGTATTTTCCTGCACCACGCCACGCTGCAGCGCCGTCATCACCACCATCGGCTTAACGGTAGAGCCAGGTTCGAAGACGTCGGTAATGGTGCGGTTACGCATCACATCTTTCGGCGTACCGGTGATGTTGTTCGGGTTATAAGAGGGGCTGTTGGCCATCGCCAGCACTTCGCCGGTGTTCACATCTACCAGCACGGCGCTGCCGGATTCCGCTTTGTTAAACGCCACGGCGTTATTAAGTTCGCGGTAGACCAGCGCCTGGAGACGTTCGTCAATGCTGAGCGCCAGGTTGTGCGCCGCCTGGCTGTCGGTCGAGGAGATATCCTCAATGACGCGCCCATAGCGGTCTTTACGCACGATACGCTCGCCAGGCTGGCCGGTGAGCCATTTATCAAAGCTTTTTTCGACGCCCTCGATCCCCTGGCTGTCGACGTTGGTAAAGCCGATGAGGTGAGCGGTCACTGCGCCGGAAGGATAGTAACGGCGCGACTCTTCACGCAGATGGATGCCAGGGAGCTTGAGCTTTTTGATGTAATCGCCGATATCAGGGTTGACCTGACGCGCGAGATAGATAAAGCGGCCTTTCGGGTTGGCGTTGACGCGCGCGGCGAGCTGATCGAGCGGGATTTTCAGCGCGTCGGAGAGCGCTTTCCAGCGGTTATCGAGCGTGATGCCGCCCGCGTCGTGCAGCTCTTTCGGATCGGCCCAGATCGCTTTTACCGGCACGCTGACCGCGAGCGGTCGGCCGGAACGGTCGGTTATCATGCCGCGCGCGGTGGAGACTTCCTGCACGCGCAGCGAGCGCATATCGCCCTGACGCACCAGCATGTCCGGGTCGATAATCTGCAACCAGGCGACGCGCGCCAGCAGAAACGCCAGAGCCAGCAAAATGCAGCCGCAGAGCAACGCAAAACGCCAACTGATAAAGTTGGCCTGTTCTTCCTGACGTTTTGGTTTAAGCGTCTTTGCTGCTGCTTTCATTCGCCTGGTCAGTCCTTATTTCTGCACCACAATATTTTCCTGCGAGGGATCGACATGCTGCATTTGCAGCTTTTCCGTTGCGACCCGTTCAACCCGGCTGTGATCGCCGAGCGCGTTTTCTTCCAGGATCAGGTTGCGCCATTCGATATCCAGCGCATCGCGTTCCAGCACCAGCTGCTCGCGCTGCGCGGTGAGCAGGCGAGTGTGGTGCGCGGTGGTGACCACAAAGATCGCGGTCACGATAATGGCGATAAACAAACAGAGCGGCAGTTTCCCGTAGCGCAGAAGATCGCCGCCGATCACAGCAGGCAGCGCATGGCGTTCCGTGCTGCTAAGCGATCCGGTTACTTTGCTGAGGGTCTCTGTCACCCGGCTTATCATGCGCCCGTCCTCTCGGCGATACGTAACACAGAGCTGCGCGCGCGCGGGTTCTCCGCCACTTCGGCCTCACCCGGCATCAGTTTGCCCAGCGCGCGAAGGTCGCGACCGCCGAGTTTCTGGAGCTGCGCTTCAGTCATCGGCAACCCTGCCGGCACCTGCGGACCGCGGCTTTGCTCACGCATAAAGCGTTTCACCAGACGGTCTTCCAGCGAGTGGAAGCTGATAACCGAAAGGCGCCCGCCCGGCGCCAGCACGTCTACCGCGCCTTTCAGCGCCTGCTCAATCTCTTCGAGTTCGCTGTTCACCCAGATGCGTACCGCCTGGAAGGTACGGGTAGCCGGGTGTTTGAACTTATCTTTGATGGGCGTCGCGGCGGCCACGACCTCCGCCAGTTCTTTGGTGCGGGTCATGGGCAGTTCGCGGTTGCGCTCGACAATGGCGCGCGCGATACGCTTAGCGAAGCGCTCTTCGCCGAAGGTTTTCAGCACCCAGGCGATATCTGCTTCTTCCGCGTTGCGCAGCCATTCGGCGGCAGATTGTCCACGGGTGGGATCCATGCGCATATCCAGCGGGCCGTCGCGCATAAAGGAAAAGCCGCGCTCGGGATCGTCAAGCTGCGGCGAGGAAACGCCGAGATCGAGAAGAATGCCGTCGATCTTGCCCTGTAGCTCGCGTTCGCGGACATAATCGCCCAGCGCCGAGAAAGGACCATGGATGATGGAGAATCGCGGATCGTCAATGGCAGCGGCCGCCGCAATCGCCTGCGGATCGCGATCGATCGCCAGTAATCGGCCTTGTTCGCCCAGCTGTGAAAGGATAAGGCGCGAGTGTCCGCCGCGGCCAAAGGTGCCGTCAATGTAAATGCCGTCCGGACGTATATTCAGGCCGTTGACGGCCTCGTCCAGGAGCACCGTCGTATGTTTATAATTTTCCATCATATTTTATAAAGACAAATCCTGCAGCCGCTCCGACAACACTTCAGAAGATGACTGCTCAGCGTCGATGTCTTCCCTGACCTGTTGATGCCAGGTCACTTCGTCCCACAGCTCAAACTTATTGAACTGCCCGACCAGCATCACTTGTTTGGTCAATCCGGCGTGTTGCCGTAAAACGGGTGCTAATAAAAGACGGCCCGCGCTGTCCATCTGGCATTCGCTGGCATGGCCCAGCAGCAGGCGCTGCACTCGCCGTTCTGCGGGGTTCATGCTCGACAGACGCGACAATTTTTGTTCGATAATTACCCATTCGGGCAGGGTATAAAGCAACAGGCAGGGATGGTGAATATCGATGGTGCAAACCATCTGGCCGGACGAGGCGTCGTTCAGTAAATCGCGATAGCGCGTCGGAACGGATAACCGCCCTTTGCTGTCGAGATTCACCAACGTTGCGCCACGAAACATTAAAGCCTCACTGAGCTCTGCCCTTTTTCACCACTTTATCCCACAAATTCCCACCCACCGGAGTTTACGGAGCGGAGGAAAAGCTTGTCAAGCCAGCACCGGGGCAGCCTTCAACAAAAGATTCGGCGCTGACAAAGAGAAAGCGGCAAATAAAATCCCTGCCATCCTGACGAGGCAAAATTAACGCTATGAATATTTGTAAGAAAAATGACGAATACACACAGGACCGTTAAAAACCACTTAATACGATCGGTGAAGAGGACTAAGTGTTGAGTTTGCGACGCGAGCGGCATTTTAAGGTAAAAGCCCTGGAGTTAACAGCGTCAGCTATGGTTTAGCGCGCTTTTCTCCGCCGTTCGGGAACCGACTGAAAATAAAACCCTTCTGCCAGCCAATTCAGAGATTGTGATGGTTACAAATTAACACACAAGAAATGATTGGTTACCACTAATACGGTACGCCGCATCGTTTCTCCGCAGTGAGAAGAACGAGTGTCAGAATGTGTAAAAATGCGCCGGAATTATCCGAATCCACAAAAAAGGCAGCCAAAGCTGCCTTTTTCTCATTTTTCTCTGAGCGTTAGCGGCGGCTTAAGCTGCCGCGACGGTAGAGATTACGGCGGATGCGGGTAAGGCCAGGCCGCGGTTTGCGCGGCTCATCAAGGCTTGCCAGCACCAGTTCGAGCACGCGCTCCGCGACATCGCGATGACGCTGCGCCACAGCCAGTACCGGACATTGCAGGAAATCGAGCAGTTCGTTGTCGCCGAACGTGGCGATAGCGAGTTCCGACGGCAGACGGCCTTCGCGCTTAAGCGTCACGTCCATCACGCCCTGTAACAAGGCGAAAGACGTGGTGAACAACGCCTGCGGCATCGGGTGCGTTTCCAGCCATTTTTCGAACAGCGCGGCGGCGGCTTCACGCTCGTAGCTGTTGGCATAAAGGAAGTGCACTTCACGCGGGTCGTCTTTCCACGCGGTGCGAAAGCCCTGCTCGCGCAAGAAACTGACTGAAAGCTCCGGCAGCGCGCCAAGATAAAGTACGGTTTCGGCCGGGAACGTGCGCAGCTCGCTTGCCAGCATCTCTGCGTCATCCTGATCGGCGCCGACGACGCTGGTGAAATGTTCGCGATCTAATGCGCGGTCCAGTGCGACAATCGGAAACGCGTCATTCGCCCAGCGCTGATAAAACGGGTGTTCAGGCGGTAAAGAGGTGGAAACAATGATGGCATCGACCTGGCGCTGAAGCAGATGCTCAATGCAGCGCATTTCGTTATCCGGCTGATCTTCGGAACACGCGATGAGGAGCTGGTATCCGCGCTGACGCGCCTGGCGCTCAAGATAATTAGCGATGCGGGTATAGCTGGTGTTTTCAAGATCGGGGATCACAAGGCCAATGGAGCGCGTTCTTCCCGCGCGCAGGCCAGCGGCGACGGCGTTCGGGTGGTAGTTATGTTCACGCACCACCGCCATCACTTTCTCAACGGTTTTATCACTCACACGGTACTGCCGGGCTTTTCCATTAATGACATAGCTCGCCGTGGTGCGCGACACGCCAGCCAGCCGCGCGATTTCATCCAGTTTCACGTTTGCCCCTTAACAAGAGTGTTACTCCATAACCTTTCAAGGGTTATAAGTTAAAATCCTTAACATCTAAGCGCAGAATAGTACCCTGAGCAACTGCTTTTGCGCGCGCCTGTCGCGCCCGCTGCAAAAAAAAGCCCGGCAGGCGCCGGGCGGATGCATAACAAGAAGGTGATACCGTTAACGCATGATCTTTTCGCCGCGCGAGAGGCCCACCACGCCGGAGCGCGCCACTTCAACGATTTTCGCCACGTCGCGGATGCTCGCGAGAAACGCGTCGAGCTTTTCGCTGGTGCCCGCCAGTTGCACGGTATAGAGCGAGGGCGTGACGTCGATAATCTGACCGCGGAAAATCTCCGCGCTGCGTTTGACCTCTTCACGTCCGTAGCCGCTTGCCTGGATTTTCACCAGCATGATTTCACGTTCGACATGCGCGCCCTGCCCCAGCTCGCTGACGCGCAGTACGTCCACCAGCTTATGCAGTTGCTTTTCGATCTGCTCAAGGACTTTTTCGTCGCCGACCGTCTGGATGGTCATCCTGGAGAGCGTCGGATCGTCGGTCGGCGCCACGGTCAGGCTTTCAATGTTATAGCCGCGCTGCGCGAAGAGCCCAATCACACGAGACAACGAGCCCGATTCGTTTTCCAGCAATACTGATAATATCCGGCGCATAATCAGGTTCTCTCCGTTTTGCTTAACCACATTTCATCCATTCCACCGCCGCGAACCTGCATCGGATAAACGTGCTCGGTCCCGTCCACGGTGACATCGACAAACACCAGCCGGTTATTGCGCACATGCTCCAGCGCCTCGCTGAGTTTGCTTTCCAGCTCTTCCGGGCGAGTGATGGAAATCCCGATGTGCCCGTAAGCCTCCGCCAGTTTGACAAAATCCGGCAGCGATTCCATATAGGACTGCGAGTGGCGGCCGGAATAGATCATATCCTGCCACTGCTTCACCATGCCCAGGTATCGGTTGTTGAGGTTAAGCACCAGCACCGGCAATTCATATTGCAGCGCGGTGGAAAGCTCCTGAATATTCATCTGGATACTGCCGTCGCCGGTCACGCACACGACGGTTTCTTCCGGTAGCGCGAGCTTCACGCCCAGCGCCGCTGGCAGGCCGAAGCCCATCGTGCCGAGCCCGCCGGAGTTTATCCAGCGGCGCGGTTTATCAAAGGTATAATGCAGCGCCGCGAACATCTGATGCTGGCCCACGTCGGAGGTGACATAGGCATCGCCGTTGGTCAGGCGATAGATCGTTTCGATGGCCGCCTGCGGTTTAATGCTGCCGCTTTCGCGGTCATAATTGAGGCACTGACGGGCGCGCCACTGCTCAATGTGCTGCCACCAGTCGCGAATATCGTCCAGCGGCTGCTGGCTCTCTTCCTGGCCCAGCAACTCCAGCATCTGGTTCAGCACCTGCCGCGCGTCTCCCACAATCGGCACATCCGCCGCCACGGTTTTGGAAATCGACGTCGGATCGATATCGATATGCAGCACGGTGGCGTTCGGGCAGTACTTCGCAAGATTGTTGGTGGTGCGATCGTCAAAGCGCACGCCAACCGCGAAAATGACATCCGCATTGTGCATCGTCATGTTCGCTTCGAAGGTGCCGTGCATCCCGAGCATCCCCAGCGCCTGTCGGTGCGTACCCGGAAACGCGCCCAGTCCCATTAATGAAGAGACCACCGGCACGTTGAGCTTTTCCGCCACCGCGCGCAGTTCGTTCTCACAGGCCGCGGTAATCGCGCCGCCGCCGACATACATAACCGGCTTTTTCGCGGCAATCAGGGTTTGCAGGGCGCGTTTGATCTGCCCTTTATGCCCCTGCGTCGTCGGGTTATAGGAGCGCATGCTGACGGTTTCCGGCCAGACATACGGCAGTTTTTTCGCCGGGTTGAGAATATCTTTCGGCAAATCGACTACTACCGGGCCCGGTCTACCGCTGGCGGCAAGCCAGAACGCCTTCTTCAGTACCGTCGGGATATCTTCGGTTTGCTTCACCAGGAAACTGTGCTTCACCACCGGGCGGGAGATCCCCACCATGTCGCACTCCTGGAAAGCGTCATAACCAATCAGCGAGGTCGCCACCTGGCCTGACAGCACCACAAGCGGAATGGAGTCCATGTAGGCAGTAGCAATACCGGTAATCGCGTTGGTCGCGCCAGGGCCTGAGGTCACCAGCACCACGCCCACCTCGCCGGTCGCGCGCGCCAGACCATCTGCCATATGCACTGCGGCTTGTTCATGGCGCACCAGCACATGATCAATCCCGCCAACGGTATGTAGCGCGTCATAAATATCGAGCACCGCGCCACCGGGGTAACCGAATACTTGCTTTACGCCCTGATCGATAAGCGATCGGACGACCATCTCGGCTCCAGACAACATCTCCATGGTTTGCCTCCAGGCTTTTGTTTACGGACTGACGGCAGAAGTCATTTTCCGCACGGTCACTGGTACAGGTGTGATGTCCTGTCGTTAATTATCGTTATAGGTTCTCCCTAACATAACCGCTGAAAATGAGGCAGGCAATTAGCAATCGGCAGCCGTCGGGCGCGCTAAATTGTCGCGCGGCGCTGTAGAAAAGCGATTAAACGGAGAGATATGCTGAATATAAGCGGCGCTTATGACCGTTAATTTCGCATCGCCCATTTCTGACAGTGATAAATCAAAAAATCGGAAGGTAACGCGATGTGCCGGAAGGCTGGGGATGACAACAGAATAAAATATCAGAAAAGGGTGAATAAACAGAAAAACGGGCGGCTAACGCCACCCGCTGTTTTTTTCTCGCCATTAACGCCGACAGACGTTCGATAACAGCTCCTCCATCCACTGATGGCCCTTATCGCGCCCGGCTGCTTCATGCCAGGAGAGATAACAGGTGCGGCTGTTTAATTTAAACGGCAACGGCATGATTTGCAGTTGCAGCGCTTGCTCATAATCCTGCGCGAGCCAGCGCGGAGCAATAGTAATCAGATTCGTGCGAGACACGACATTTAATACGCTGGTCATCGCCATTCCCTGATAAGCGATGGCGGATTGTTTTTCCGCGGTGTCATACCACGGCAGGCTGAAAGAACTAAAACGATCTAACGCCACCACGGCATGTTGTTCTTTAAAAACTTCACTTTCGCGTAACAGGTTATCTTTACGCGGATGGCTCTTGCTGCTCACCAGCACCATTTCATCTTTAAATAGGGGAACGCAGGTAAACTCGGGGCGGCGGAATTCGTCATAACCAATGACGAATTCCGTCTCCTGGTAGCGCAGCTGATGTTCGATATTCTGATTTAGCGATGATTTAAATACTAAATGTATATTGGGTGCGATATTCATTACGCTGTTGTAAATAATCGACGTCAGCAGATTATCCAGCGGACTGCACACGCAGAGATTAAACAGCCTTTCGCTACTGAGCGGCTCGAATCCTGAGCCCGGCAATTCATTTTGCACCAACTGAAGCGCCTGACGAATCGACCCGAACAGCTGACAGGCCCGGACCGTGGGCTGAATGCCGCGCCCGTAGCGTACAAATAATTCGTCATTAAACATCACTTTAAGGCGCGCCACTGCGTTACTGACGGCGGGCTGAGACATCCCCAGCATATGCGCGGCGCGGGTAATATTTTGTTCCTGCATTACCGCATCAAAAACCGTCAATAAATTCAGATCGACCGTGCGTAATTGAGGTTTCAGCCCTTCAGGTGCGGGTGAGTGTTCAATATGATCACCAGACATAATTTACTCCACTGATACATTATTCCCTTTGCATGCATTACCCAGAACATTCCGTTTATCTTGTAGCAATCTCAGGCAAAAGAGGAGGTTTAAAAATTCATAAAACGTAACTATTAAGAAATAAAAGATCATTAATGGACAATAAAATAAATCTCCTGATACTTTTGGACTTTTATTATCACGCCACTTTTCTTACAGCGTGATCAAATCATAAAAAAGACGAATAAACAATAATTCACTTTATGAATTATCAATTAAGTTTTCGTAAACGCTTCACTTTTTTCACAATTGAGACCGTATATTTTGAAATATGACGTCTCAAAAACGCTCACGGAACCCAACGGGATCTCAATTAATTGATATGACGAATAATTTAACGCAATAAAATTGCTAAAAAGGCACCAAAAATGCGCCCCTTTACGATATCAATACTTACGCTGCGCTTAACTTATACAGATGTTTTATATAATACCGTTTACTTAGCATAATCCACTAAATCCGCATCTGGCGGGGCGCCAGCGAGATAACTGTAGAATTCCGGACAGGGGGTTGACATGGCCTGTGCTATCAAGTACCACTAAAAGTCTCTTAACGCATTTATTCGGGACGTGAGTCATGATTCGCATCGTTCGTTTTACTGGTCTACTACTACTAAACGCATCTTCAGTGCGCGGTAGACTGGTGCGCGACGTACGGCGATAACGCTTGAGTCAGGTCATCAGAAATACGAAAACCCGCGCCGCTGCGCGGGTTTTTTTATGCTCACGCAAGGCGCCCCAGGACAAATAAGGACACCAACCATGAGCCAGCAAGTCATTATTTTTGATACCACATTGCGTGACGGTGAGCAGGCGCTCCAGGCGAGCCTG
Source organism: Cronobacter turicensis (assembly GCF_041222865.1). Lineage (NCBI taxonomy): Bacteria > Pseudomonadati > Pseudomonadota > Gammaproteobacteria > Enterobacterales > Enterobacteriaceae > Cronobacter > Cronobacter turicensis. The sequence goes on from NZ_CP165997.1 coordinate 3,605,261, forward strand.
AGCGTAAAGGAAAAACTGCAAATCGCGCTGGCGCTTGAGCGCATGGGTGTCGATGTCATGGAAGTCGGTTTTCCGGTCTCTTCGCCGGGCGATTTCGAATCGGTGCAAACTATCGCCCGCCAGGTCAAAAACAGCCGCGTCTGCGCGCTGGCCCGGTGCGTGGAAAAAGATATCGACGTGGCCGCCGAATCCCTGAAAATCGCCGAGGCGTTTCGTATTCACACCTTTATCGCCACTTCACCGATGCACATCGCCACCAAACTGCGCAGTACGCTGGATGAAGTGATTGAGCGCGCCGTCTATATGGTAAAACGCGCCCGCAACTATACCGACGACGTTGAATTCTCCTGCGAAGACGCGGGCCGCACCCCGATTGCGGACCTGGCGCGCGTCGTGGAAGCCGCCATCAACGCAGGCGCCACTACTATTAATATTCCGGATACCGTCGGCTACACCCTGCCCTTCGAATTCAGCAACATCATCAGCGGCCTGTATGAGCGCGTACCAAACATCGACAAAGCGATTATCTCCGTTCATACCCATGACGATCTGGGCATGGCCGTCGGCAATGCCCTGGCCGCCGTGCAGGCGGGCGCGCGTCAGGTGGAAGGCACGTTAAACGGCATCGGCGAACGCGCGGGCAATTGTGCTCTGGAAGAGGTCATCATGGCCATCAAGCTGCGCCAGAACCTGATGAACGTCCACACCCGCATTAACCACCAGGAGATCTGGCGCACCAGCCAGACCGTCAGCCAGATCTGCAACATGCCGATCCCGGCGAACAAAGCGGTGGTCGGCTCCGGCGCCTTTGCGCACTCTTCCGGCATCCATCAGGACGGCGTCCTGAAAAACCGTGAAAACTACGAGATCATGACGCCGGAATCCATCGGCCTGAATCAGGTGCAGCTGAACCTGACCTCCCGCTCCGGCCGTGCTGCCGTTAAGCACCGTATGGAAGAGATGGGCTACCACGAAAACGACTACAACCTGGACGACCTGTACGACGCCTTCCTGAAGCTGGCGGACAAAAAAGGCCAGGTATTTGATTACGATCTGGAAGCGCTGGCCTTTATCAATAAACAGCAGGAAGAGCCGGAGCATTTCCGTCTGGAATACTTCAGCGTGCAGTCCGGCTCCAGCGCCATGGCGACCGCGTCTGTGAAACTGGCCTGCGGCGAGGAGATCAAAGCCGAAGCCGCTAACGGCAACGGCCCGGTCGACGCGGTTTATCAGGCTATCAACCGCATTACCGACTACGACATCGAGCTGGTGAAATACCAGTTAGGCGCGAAAGGCCACGGCAAAAACGCGCTGGGCCAGGTAGATATCGTGGTCAGCTATAACGGCCGCCACTTCCACGGCGTGGGTCTGACGACCGATATCGTCGAATCCTCCGCCCGCGCGATGATCAACGTGCTGAACAACATCTGGCGCGCCGGCGAAGTCGAGAAAGAGTTGCAACGAAAAGCACAGAATAAAGAACACAATCAGGAAACCGTGTGATGTCTAAAAATTATCATATTGCAGTTTTGCCGGGCGACGGTATTGGCCCGGAAGTGATGGCGCAAGCCCTGAAAGTACTGGATGCCGTTCGTGGTCGTTTTGATATGCGTATCACCACCAGCCACTACGACGTTGGCGGCATCGCCATCGATCGCCACGGCAACCCGCTGCCGCAGGCGACCGTAGAGGGCTGCGAGCAGGCCGATGCCATCCTGTTTGGCTCGGTCGGCGGCCCGAAGTGGGAAAACCTGCCCCCGGCACAGCAGCCGGAGCGCGGCGCGCTGCTGCCGCTGCGTAAACATTTCAAGCTGTTCAGTAACCTGCGTCCGGCGAAGCTCTACCAGGGCCTGGAAGAATTTTGCCCGCTGCGCGCCGATATCTCCGCCAACGGCTTTGATATCCTTTGCGTGCGCGAGCTGACCGGCGGCATCTACTTCGGCCAGCCGAAAGGCCGCGAAGGCAGCGGCATGCATGAAAAAGCGTTCGACACCGAGGTCTATCACCGTTTTGAAATCGAACGCATCGCACGCATCGCGTTTGAGTCGGCGCGCAAACGTCGTAATAAAGTCACCTCGATTGATAAAGCGAACGTGCTGCAAACGTCGCTGCTGTGGCGTGAAATCGTCAATGAAATTGGCAAAGAGTATCCGGACGTCGAACTGACGCACATGTACATCGACAACGCCACCATGCAGCTGATTAAAGATCCGTCGCAGTTTGACGTGCTGCTCTGCTCTAACCTGTTTGGCGATATTCTCTCTGACGAGTGCGCCATGATTACCGGCTCAATGGGGATGCTGCCTTCCGCAAGCCTCAACGAGCAGGGCTTTGGCCTGTACGAACCGGCAGGCGGCTCCGCGCCGGATATCGCCGGGAAAAACATCGCCAACCCGGTGGCGCAGATCCTCTCGCTGTCTCTGCTGCTGCGCTACAGCCTGGAAGCCGACGACGCGGCGACGGCGATTGAAAACGCGATCAACCGCGCGCTGGAAGAAGGCGTGCGCACCGGCGACCTGGCCCGCGGCGGCCAGGCTGTCAGCACTGATGAAATGGGCGATATCATTGCCCGCTATGTGGCCGAAGGGGTGTAACCATGGCAAAGACCTTATATCAGAAGCTGTTTGACGCTCACGTGGTTCATGAGGCCCCGAACGAAACGCCGCTGCTCTACATCGACCGTCATCTGGTGCATGAAGTGACGTCGCCGCAGGCGTTTGACGGCCTGCGCGCCCATGGCCGCCCGGTGCGCCAGCCGCGCAAAACGTTCGCCACCATGGATCACAACGTCTCCACCCAGACCAAAGATATCAATGCGTCCGGCGAAATGGCCCGCATTCAGATGCAGGAGCTGATTAAGAACTGCAACGAATTCGGCGTCGAACTGTATGATCTGAACCACCCGTATCAGGGCATCGTGCATGTAATGGGGCCGGAGCAGGGTATTACCCTGCCGGGCATGACCATCGTCTGCGGCGACTCCCACACCGCCACCCACGGCGCCTTCGGTGCGCTGGCGTTCGGTATCGGCACCTCAGAAGTGGAGCATGTGCTGGCGACGCAAACCCTCAAACAGGGCCGCGCGAAGACCATGAAAATCGAGGTCAACGGCCGCGCAGCACCGGGCATCACCGCGAAAGATATCGTTCTGGCGATCATCGGTAAAACCGGCAGCGCAGGCGGCACCGGCTATGTGGTGGAATTCTGCGGCGACGCTATCCGCGCGCTGAGCATGGAAGGCCGTATGACGCTGTGCAACATGGCGATTGAAATGGGCGCCAAAGCGGGCCTGGTCGCGCCGGACGACATCACGTTTAATTATGTCAAAGGCCGTCTGCATGCGCCGAAAGGCCAGGATTTCGACGACGCCGTGGCGTACTGGAAAACCCTGAAAACCGACGACGGCGCGCAGTTCGATGCGGTCGTGACGCTCAATGCCGAAGAGATCGCCCCGCAGGTGACCTGGGGCACCAACCCCGGCCAGGTTATCGCCGTAAGTGACGCCATTCCCGATCCGGCCTCGTTCGCCGATCCGGTCGAGCGCGCCTCTGCGGAGAAAGCGCTGGCCTATATGGGGCTTAAACCCGGCGTGCCGCTGACCGATGTAGCTATTGATAAAGTGTTTATTGGTTCCTGCACCAACTCGCGTATCGAAGATCTGCGCGCCGCGGCAGAAATCGCCCGTGGCCGTAAAGTGGCGCCGGGCGTTCAGGCGCTGGTGGTGCCAGGCTCAGGCCCGGTGAAAGCGCAGGCGGAAGCCGAAGGGCTGGACAAAATTTTCATCGAAGCCGGTTTTGAATGGCGTCTGCCGGGCTGCTCAATGTGCCTTGCGATGAACAATGATCGCCTGAACCCGGGCGAGCGCTGCGCCTCGACCAGCAACCGTAACTTTGAAGGCCGTCAGGGCCGCGGCGGACGCACGCACCTGGTCAGCCCGGCGATGGCCGCCGCCGCCGCCGTTACCGGTCATTTCGCCGATATCCGTAGTCTGAAATAAGGGGAACCCCATGGCAGAGAAATTTACCCAACACACCGGTCTGGTGGTTCCGCTGGATGCGGCGAATGTGGATACCGATGCGATTATCCCGAAGCAGTTCCTGCAAAAGGTGACGCGCACCGGCTTCGGCGCGCATCTGTTTAACGACTGGCGTTTTCTCGATGACAAAGGCGAGCAACCGAATCCGGAATTCGTCTTGAATTTCCCGGAATATCAGGGCGCGTCTATCCTGCTGGCGCGTGAAAACTTCGGCTGTGGCTCCTCGCGCGAGCATGCCCCGTGGGCGCTGACCGATTACGGTTTTAAAGTGGTGATTGCGCCGAGTTTCGCCGATATTTTCTACGGCAACAGCTTTAACAACCAGCTGCTGCCGGTGACGCTCAGCGATGAAGAAGTGGATGAAATGTTTGCGCTGGTGAAGGCGAACCCTGGCATTCGCTTTGAAGTGGATCTGGAAGCGCAGGTGGTGAAAGCGGGCGGGAAGTCTTACAGCTTTAGCATCGACGCGTTTCGTCGCCACTGTATGCTGAACGGACTGGACAGCATCGGTCTGACGTTGCAGCACGACGACGCCATCGCGGCGTATGAGAAAAAACAGCCCGCGTTTATGGGGTGAGTGTTTTGCGGCATCTTTAGTGACTACGGCGGGTGCGCTGCGCTTACCCGCCCAACAAACGCTTAAACGTATTTTTTGTAGGGCGGGTAAGCGCAGCGCACCCGCCATCAAACCATCGCCTTAAACGTCCTTCACCCTGCTCGTCAGCCACAGCGCCACCAGCGCTATCCCGGCAATCACCGGGTATACCGCGTAATGCCCGAAGCTCTCCACAAGCGCCCCCTGCGCCACGCCCGCCAGAATCACCCCTGTCGAAATACTGTTGCTGAACAGCGTGGTGGCGGAACCGGCGCGCCCCGGCATCAGATCCTGGAACCAGATCATCCCAAGCCCGGCGACAATCCCGATAAACAGCGCGTTAAACAGCTGCAACCCCAGCAGCGCCTCGCGGCTGTGAAAGAGATTAAGCCCGGCGTAAAACAGCACGCCTGCGCCCACCGCCACCAGCATCATCGGCTTCTTACCGAACCGCTTCACGTAAAAACCGGCCAGCAGCATCGCCGGGATCTCAAGCCCTGCCGCAGTGCCCATCAACACGCCCGCGAGGCTCTCGGGCAGCGCCAGCTCCTGGCTCACCCACAGCGGCATATCGATGATATACATCGTATTGCAGGTCCACATCAGCACCGAGGCGATAAACAGCATCCGCACATTCTTGTCTTTCCAGCCGCTGACCTGCGTCAGCGCCACGTCGGCGGGCTGCTCAATGCGCGCCACCGACGGCAGCGCGAAAAAGATAATCACCAGGCTCAGGATAAAAATCCCGGCGGCGATTAAAAACATCGTGGTAAAGCCGAAGCTCAGCGCCAGCATAAACGACAGCGGCGGCCCGATAACCCAGGCAAGCGACAGCTGGGCGCGCATCACCGAGCTGAACATCACCGCCTCGCGGGCGGAGTTATCGGCATACTCGCGCGCCAGCGCGAAAAGCTGCGGCATGGCGGTATTCGCAAGCGACGCCAGCAGCACGCCTGCGGTAATCAGCGTCAGATAGTGACGGTTAAAAGCAAACAGGACGCAGTTGCCGACCGCCATCATGCAGCAAAAAAGAATCAACTTGCGCCGGTCGCCCCGGCTGTCGGAACGCTTCGCCAGCAACAGGCTGACCGCGATCCCGGCGATGGCGTTTACCGTATAAAACAGCCCCACCCAGAACGGCGGCGCGCCCACTTCGCGGCTTAAAAACAGGCTCAGCGTCGGCGCCTGTAGCGCGCCCGCCACCCCCATCATAAAGGCGACGACCATAAAGGAGAGATAGACGACATTAAGACGTCGGACAAACGTAAGAAACCACAACATCAGGCGCATCCTTTCATGTGGGGCGGGCGAAGACGTGTTCATGATAGACGAAAAAAGCCAGCAGTAGCACACTGCTGGCGGGTGAAAAGCACCAATACTCAGTTACACGTGATGTCCGCTTAGCGGCGTTTAAACGTCATCGGGAGTGTCACATCCCACTGCATGATCTCATCCAGCATTCGTTGCGGCGTTTTACCGTTCAGGCGGGCCAGCCATGAGCGGGAAAGACGTTGCGTTGCACTGAAATACTGCTGATAAAACCTGCTTGTTGACGACATTTCCATAAGCCCCTCCGCTTTCATCGAAGAGAAGTATTGCCGTAATATAGGGAATATTAAATTGATGAGTTTCCGGCAGGAGTTCCCCTTTTATGCCTTCAGGTCGTCTGCAACAGCAATTTATCCGCCTGTGGCAATGCTGCGACGGTAAGCCCCAGGACACCACGCTGAACGAACTGGCCGAGCTGCTGAGCTGCTCGCGCCGCCACATGCGCACGCTGCTGAACGCCATGCAGGCGCGCGGCTGGCTGACGTGGGAAGCCGAAGCCGGGCGCGGCAAGCGCTCCAGGCTACGTTTCCTTTATACCGGTCTCGCGCTCCAGCAGCAGCGGGCGGAGGATCTGCTGGAGCAGGACAGGATTGATCAGCTGGTGCAGATCGTCGGCGACAAATCCGCAGTGCGCCAAATGCTGCTCTCGCACCTGGGCCGTAGCTTCCGCCAGGGACGCCATATTCTGCGCGTGCTCTACTACCGCCCGCTGCAAAACCTGTTGCCCGGCAGCGCGTTGCGCCGTTCAGAAACCCACATCGCCCGGCAGATTTTCAGCGGGCTGACGCGCATAAACGAGGAAAACGGGGAACTGGAAGCCGATATCGCACACCACTGGCAACAGATTTCCCCTTTTCACTGGCGCTTTTTCTTACGCCCCGGTATCCATTTTCATCATGGCCGCGAGCTCGACATGCTTGATGTCATCAGCTCGCTACAGCGCATCTGCGCCCTGCCGCTCTATGCGCATATCCGCCAGGTGACTTCCCCCACGGCCTGGACGCTGGATATTCACCTGAGCGAGCCGGACGACTGGCTGCCGTGGCTGATGGGCAGCGTGCCTGCGATGATCCTGCCGCGGGAGTGGCCGGAACTGCCGAAATTCGCCAGTCAGCCCGTCGGCACCGGTCCTTACGCGGTGGTACGCAATAACAGCAACCAGCTTAAGATCCACGCCTTCGATGACTACTTCGGTTACCGGGCGCTGATTGATGAGGTCAACTTCTGGGTGCTGCCGGAGATAGGCGAGGAACTGAGCTGCGCCGTTCAGCTTGAGGGTCCGACGCGCGACGCCGACGAAAAAGCCGTGGAGAGCCGCCTCGAAGAGGGCTGCTACTATCTGCTATTTGATTCCCGCTCGCGCGTCGGCGCCATGCCGGAGGTGCGCCGCTGGATAAGCTCGCGCTTTACGCCCGCCCGCCTGCTGCACCGCGCCGCGCCGCAATATCAGCGCATCTGGTTTCCGGCTTACGGCCTGCTGCCGCGCTGGCACCACGCGCCGCAAATCCCTGAAGCGCAGAAACCCGCCGGGCTGGAGCGCCTGACGCTCACCTTCTATGGCGACCATATTGAAAACCGCATTATCGGCGCGCTGCTGCGCGATATTCTGGCGCAGGATCAGGTCGAGCTTGAGCTGCGGGAAGTGAGCTATGAAGAGTGGTATCAGGGAGACATCACCAGCGATCTGTGGCTTAACAGCGCCAACTTTACGCTGCCGCTCGATTTCTCGCTGTTCGCCCACCTGTGCGAAGTGCCGCTGATTCAGCACTGCATCCCGCTCGACTGGCAGGGCGACGCGCAGCGCTGGCGTACCGGCGCGCTGAACCTGCCGCAGTGGTGCCGCACCATGCTGGAGCGTCAGGACATTCTGCCGCTGATCCACCACTGGCTGATGCTCCAGGGCCAGCGCAGTATGCGCGGCGTGCGGATGAACACGCTCGGCTGGTTTGATTTTAAATCCGCCTGGTTTGCGCCGCCCGAGCCGTAACCCTTTCGCAACATTACGCAAATCATTACAATGGGCCGTTCTCAACGGGGTGCTGCCGGCTGACCGGTGCGCTGAGATAATACCCGTCGAACCTGATCCGGATAACGCCGGCGAAGGGATTTGAGGCTACTGCTCAAAATCCTTTGCCCCCATTTGATAAAGGTGCAAAGTGTTAAAAAAACTGCTTCCCCTGCTGGCGCTCGTCGCCGCTCCGGCTTTCGCCAAACCCGTTCTGACCGTCTACACCTACGACTCCTTCTCCTCGGAGTGGGGCCCTGGCCCGAAAATTAAAACCGCCTTTGAAGCCGACTGCGGCTGCGAGCTGAAATTCGTGGCGCTGGAAGATGGCGTCTCGCTGCTGAATCGCCTGCGCATGGAAGGTAAAAACAGCAAAGCCGATGTGGTGCTGGGCCTTGATAACAACCTGCTTCAGGCCGCGACCGCGACCGGGCTGTTCGCGAAGAGCGGCGTTCCGGCGAATGACGTCAACGTGCCGGGCGGCTGGAACAACGACACCTTTGTGCCGTTCGACTACGGCTGGTTCGCCTTCGTCTATGACAAAACTAAACTGAAAAACCCGCCGAAAAGCCTGAAAGAGCTGGTGGAAAGCGATCAGAAATGGCGCGTTATCTATGAAGATCCGCGCACCAGCACGCCGGGGCTGGGCCTGCTGCTGTGGATGCAGAAAGTTTACGGCGATAAAGCGCCGGACGCCTGGCAGAAGCTCGCCGCGAAGACCGTCACCGTCACTAAAGGCTGGAGCGAAGCCTACGGCCTGTTCCTCAAAGGCGAAGGCGATCTGGTGCTGAGCTACACCACCTCCCCCGCCTACCACATCATTGAAGAGAAAAAAGAGAACTACGCGGCGGCGAACTTCAGCGAAGGCCACTATTTGCAGGTGGAAGTCGCCGCGCGCACCGCCGCCAGCAAACAGCCTGCGCTGGCGGAAAAATTCCTGAAGTTCATGGTTTCGCCCGCATTCCAGAATGCGATCCCCGCAGGCAACTGGATGTACCCGGTGACCAACGTCGCCTTGCCGGAAGGGTTTAACGCCCTGACCCGGCCGCAGACCACCCTGCAATTTACCTCACAGGATGTCGCCACACAGCGAGCGCAATGGACGAGTGAATGGCAACGCGCCGTGAGCCGCTGATCCCAGGCTGGCTCTGGCCCGGCCTCATCGCCGCCTTGCTAATGGCGGCGGTGGCGCTGGCGGCGTTCGCGGCGCTCTGGACGCACGCGCCCCACACCGAGGTACGCGCGCTGCTGCACGACAGCTATCTGTGGCACGTGGTGCGCTTCTCGTTCTGGCAGGCGTTTCTCTCCGCCCTGCTTTCCGTCGTGCCCGCTATTCCACTCGCCCGCGCGCTCTACCGCCGCCGCTTTCCGGGGCGGCGAACGCTGCTGCGCCTGTGCGCCATGACGCTGATCCTGCCGGTGCTGGTGGCGATTTTCGGCCTGCTCAGCGTCTACGGGCGCAGCGGCTGGCTTGCCGCGCTCTGCGCGACGCTCGGCATCGAATGGACGTTCTCGCCTTATGGTTTGCAGGGCATCCTGCTGGCGCACCTCTTTTTTAATATGCCGATGGCGACCCGCCTGCTGTACCAGACGCTGACGCAGATCCCCGGCGAACAGCGCCAGCTCGCCGCGCAGCTCGGCATGCGCGGCTGGGATTTCTTCCGGCTGGTGGAGTGGCCCTGGCTGCGCCGCCAGATCCCGCCGGTGGCGGCGCTGATTTTTATGCTGTGCTTCGCCAGCTTCGCGACGGTGCTGGCGCTTGGCGGCGGGCCGCAGGCCACCACCATTGAGCTCGCCATCTACCAGGCGCTGAGCTATGACTACGATCCGGGCCGCGCGGCGCTGCTGGCGCTTATCCAGATGGGCTGCTGCCTGTCGCTTATCCTGTTAAGCCAGCGGCTCAGCAAGGCGATCCCGGTCGGCGCGACGCTGGTGCGCGGCTGGCGCAACCCGGAGGATTCGTGGCGCAGCAAACTCATCGATTCCCTGCTGATTACCGGCGCGCTGCTGCTTCTCCTGCCGCCCCTCCTGGCGGTGCTGGTTGATGGTTTACGCGGCGACATCGGCCACGCGCTGGCCGATCCGGCGCTGTGGGGCGCGCTCTGGACGTCGCTGCGCATCGCGCTCTGCGCGGGGGCGCTGTGCGTTATCCTGACCATGATGCTGCTCTGGAGCACGCGCGAGCTGTACCTGCGACACCGCCGTCTCGCCGGGCAAAGCCTGGAGCTCTGCGGCGTGCTGATCCTCGCGATGCCGGGCATTGTACTGGCGACCGGTTTTTTCCTGTTGCTCAATGCCACCGTCGGGCTGCCGGAACGCGCCGATGCGATAGTGATTTTCACCAACGCCCTGATGGCAATCCCTTACGCGCTAAAAGTGCTTGATAACCCGATGCGCGATATCGCCGCGCGTTACGGCGCGCTCTGCGCCTCGCTTGAGATGCGCGGCCTGAACCGGCTGCGGCTGGTGGAGGCCCGCGCGCTGCGGGTGCCGCTCGCCCAGGCGATGGCGTTCGCCTGCGTATTATCCATTGGCGATTTCGGCGTCGTAGCGCTGTTTGGCAATGAGGATTTCCGCACGCTGCCCTTTTATCTCTACCAGCAGATCGGCGCCTACCGTAGCGATGCGGGCGCCGTCACGGCGTTGCTTCTGCTGCTGCTCTGTTTCCTGCTGTTCACCTTGATTGAAAAACTTCCGGGGCGCCATGCTGACACTGACTGATCTCACCTGGCTGTATCACCATCTGCCGATGCGCTTTACGCTGGACGTGCGCGACGCTGAACGGGTCGCGGTGCTGGGACCAAGCGGCGCGGGCAAAAGCACGCTGCTTAACCTGATCGCCGGGTTTCTCGCGCCTGACAGCGGCACGCTCAGTATCAACGGGGCGGATCACACCCGCACGCCGCCGTCACAACGCCCGGTGTCGATGCTGTTTCAGGAAAATAATCTGTTTAACCATCTGACGGTGCGCCAGAACATTGCGCTCGGGCTCTCGCCCGGCCTGCGGCTGAACGCGCAGCAAAAGCGTGAGGTGGAGGCGATAGCCGACAACATGGCGATTGGCGATCTGCTGGAGCGGCTGCCGACCGCGCTCTCTGGCGGCCAGCGTCAGCGGGCGGCGCTGGCGCGCTGTCTGGTGCGAAAGCGTCCGGTTCTGCTGCTTGATGAGCCGTTCTCCGCGCTCGATCCGGCGCTGCGTCAGGAGATGCTGACGCTGCTGGAGCAGATATGCGAAGAGGAAGGCACCACGCTACTCATGGTCTCGCACAGCGTGGAAGATGCGGCGCGTATCGCCGCGCGCAGTCTGGTGGTCGTTGAAGGACATATCGTCTGGGACGGCCCCACCGCGCAGTTGCTGAGCGGCGAGACCAGCGCGTCGGCGCTGCTCGGCATTACGCCTCACTGAGCGCCGGTCACCACTTTCCACAGAATACTGCGATAAACCGGCATCAGCGGGTGGCTCTGAATGGCGAACAGCGCCGCCGCCGCCGCCACGGCCACGCCGGGCGCCAGCCAGTGCAGACGCCCGCGCGGCAGATAGCGCGTGAGGCGGTCTTGCGTTTTGCCGCTGCGCCACCAGCGCCAGAGCAGCCACGCCGCCAGCCAGACCAGCAACGCCACGCCGCCGAGCAGCCATTTAAATGCGGCGCTTTTCATCTCCGGCGGAATGTCGATAGCGGCGCCCGCGAGGATCCCCGGCAGAAAGTAAAACGGCGGCCAGAGCAGGCAACCGACGATATTCGGCGCGAGGAATTTCCGCACCGGCAGGTCAAGCATCCCTGCCACCATCGGCACCAGCGGACGCGTCGGCCCGACAAAACGCCCGACGAGTATGGTAAACATGCTGTGCTGATGCAGCGCGTGTTCGGTTTTATCGAGCAACGCTTTATGTTTTTTGAGGAATGCCCAGCGATGCAGCGGCTTTTTAAAGCGCCAGCCGAGCCAGAACGAGATCCAGTCGCCGAGCAGGCAGCCAATAATTCCCACGGCCCAGGCCTCATAGAAATTGACCTCGCCGCTGCCGATAAGCGCGCCCAGGGCGGCCATCAGCACGGTGCCGGGCAGCAACAGCCCGACCAGCGCCAGGGATTCGAGGAACGCTACCAGCGCAATAGCAATCAGCGAATAGGCGACTGACTGAGTGATAAAGTGTTCCAGAAAGGCTTCCATAACGCATCCGGTAAAGTGTGGAACAGAGGATTCTCCTGAGCGCTATGTGCTGCGTCAAGCCATCATTCTTTAACCATACTTTACTTTACCGGTCATGACACGAAACCCACGTTCCGTTATTCGCACCCGGCGCGGAATTCACTCGGGCTCGCCCCGGTACACTTCTTAAATACCCGTGAGAAATAGAGCTGATCTTCAAAGCCCACATTGCGCCCGACGCTGGCTATCGGCATCCGGGTGGTGCTGAGCAGAAGCTTCGCCTGGCTGATGCGCTGATCTTCGCGCCAGCTCAGCACGCTGACGCCTAACTGCTGGCGGAAGAGGTGCGACAGGCGCGACGGCGAAAGACAGACATGCTGCGCGACGCTTGCGATATCAAAATGGCTGTCGGCCAGGTGATCGCTGATGTACTGGCAGGCATCGCGCACGCGACTGTCGAGCGGCGCTTTCAGGGACTCGCTAATCGCCTCGACGCGGCGCAGTAGCAACTGTTCCAGCAGGTTTATCGCCAGCAGTTCGGCATAGCGCCCCGGCCCCTGAGCGGCGTCGATAATCGCCTGAAACAGCGCGGAGAACTGTTCGTGATGCGCCTCATCCGGGCGATAAAAACCGGTATTGGCGAAAATCGCAGGCCAGTTCAGCCACTCGTGCCAGTAGGCGCGCGGGCGGAAATAGACCCACTGGTGATACCACTCTTTGGCCTCCGGGTTGCGGCCATAGTGGTGCACTTCGCCTGGCGGAAAGAGCAGCATATCGCCGGGGCGGCAGAGATATTCTTTCCCCTGGTTTTTCACCACGCCTTCGCCGCGCACCGTCAGGTTGAGAATAAAGCCTTTCATGCCGAGCGGGCGGTCGATGAAAAAATCGAGCCAGCCATCGGCCTCAATCGGCGTCAGCCCGGCCACCAGATGGGCATTGAATGAATAACCAGGCAGCAGAGGATCGTTTTGCGTTTCAGCCATTTTCACGGCGCTCCGAAGCGAGAGAGAAGAAACCATTTGTCCATATCGTTAATTTTGCTGGCAGCGGCAGGCGCCTGAGCGCCCGGTATAATAGCAGCGGCGTCTTAAGCCCGCTTTATTACAGAAAATAACCTGTATTGTCTTCGCTGTCAGGCTTTTTAATCCATAACCGAAGTGTCTATAAGTGCGGCAGAAATGTCCACATCGAATATTTGCGTGGCGTCACAAATTCTCGCTTCACAGCATTTTCGTCCATAAGTTCAGCGGATCCACCCTGACCCTTTTGGCGGGGTAAAACTAATGTTCTCTCCATGTTTGTTTATCGCATGGAGTATGAAGATGGCTATTGCGCTGGGACTCGATTTTGGCAGCGACTCGGTTCGGGCTTTGGCGGTGGATTGCACCACTGGCGCCGAGCTTGCCACCAGCGTGGAGTGGTATCCACGCTGGCAGGAAGGCCGCTATTGCGACGCGGCCCGTAACCAGTTCCGCCATCATCCGCGGGATTACATTGAATCAATGGAAGCGGCGTTAAAAACCGTGCTGGCGGAACTCTCGCCAGAACAGCGCGCCGCCGTGGTCGGCATTGGCGTTGACAGCACCGGCTCCACGCCCGCCCCGATTGACGCCGACGGCAACGTGCTGGCGCTCAACCCTCAATTTGCCGACAACCCCAACGCGATGTTCGTGTTGTGGAAAGATCACACCTCGGTGGAAGAAGCGGAAGAAATCACCCGCCTGTGCCATACGCCCGGCAAAGCGGACTATTCACGCTACATCGGCGGTATTTATTCCAGCGAATGGTTCTGGGCCAAAATCCTGCATGTAACGCGCCAGGACAACGCCGTCGCGCAGGCCGCCGCCTCGTGGATTGAGCTGTGCGACTGGGTGCCTGCCCTGCTCTCCGGCACCACCCGTCCGGCGGATATTCGCCGCGGCCGTTGCAGCGCAGGTCATAAATCGCTGTGGCATGAAAGCTGGGGCGGCCTGCCGCCGGCAAGCTTCTTCGATGAACTTGATCCGCTGATTAACCAGCATCTCGACTACCCGATGTTCACCGACACCTTCACCGCCGACATCCCGGTAGGCAATCTTTGCGCCGACTGGGCGCAGCGCCTCGGCCTGCCGGAAAGCGTCGTTATCTCCGGTGGCGCGTTTGACTGCCATATGGGTGCGGTCGGCGCGGGCGCACAGCCGAATACGCTGGTGAAAGTCATCGGCACCTCCACCTGCGACATCCTGGTAGCGGAGAAAGCGGATGTCGGCGAGCGCGCCGTTAAAGGCATCTGCGGTCAGGTAGATGGCAGCGTGGTGCCGGATTTCATCGGTCTGGAAGCCGGGCAATCCGCCTTTGGCGATATCTACGCCTGGTTTGGCCGCCTGCTCGGCTGGCCGCTGGATACGCTCGCGAAGCAGCATCCGGAACTGAAACCTCAGATCGAGGCCAGCAAAAAACAGCTGCTGCCTGCGCTTACGGAAGCCTGGGCGAAAAATCCGTCGCTCGATCATCTCCCGGTGATCCTCGACTGGTTTAACGGCCGCCGCACGCCGTTCGCCAACCAGCGCCTGAAAGGCGTCATTACCGATCTTAACCTCGCCACCGACGCGCCGCTGCTGTTCGGCGGGCTGATTGCCGCCACCGCCTTTGGCGCGCGCGCCATTCAGGAGTGCTTTATCGATCAGGGCATCGCCGTGAACAACGTGATGGCGCTCGGCGGCATCGCTCGTAAAAACCCGGTGATCATGCAGGTCTGCTGCGACGTGCTGAACCGTCCGCTGCAAATCGTCGCCTCCGATCAGTGCTGTGCGCTGGGCGCGGCCATTTTCGCCGCGGTCGCCGCCGGCGCGCATGCCGATATCCCGCAGGCGCAGCAGGCGATGGCCAGCCAGATTGAGAACACGCTACAGCCGCAGCCGGAGAGCGCCGCACGCTTCGAACAACTCTACCGCCGCTTCCAGCAATGGTCGCAAAGCGCGGAACAACACTATCTCCCTTCAGCCGCCACCCCGCAGTCTGCCGAGCGCGCAGGCCAGGCGGCCCTGACACATTAAGGACACGATGATGACAATTTTCGATCAGTATGAAGTGTGGTTTGTGATTGGCAGCCAACACCTTTACGGCCCTGAAACGCTGCGTCAGGTCAACCAGCACGCCGAACAGGTAGTGAACGCACTGAACGCCGAAGCGAAGCTGCCGTGCAAACTGGTGTTAAAGCCGCTCGGCACTACGCCGGACGAGATCACCGCCATCTGCCGCGACGCCAACTATGACGATAAATGCGCGGGTCTGGTGGTCTGGCTGCATACCTTCTCGCCTGCGAAGATGTGGATCAACGGTCTTTCCATCCTCAACAAACCGCTGCTGCAATTCCATACCCAGTTCAATGCGCAGATCCCGTGGGGCAGCATCGATATGGACTTTATGAACCTGAACCAGACCGCGCACGGCGGCCGCGAGTTCGGCTTCATCGGCGCGCGTATGCGTCTGCAACATAGCGTGGTGACGGGCCACTGGCAGGATAAACAGTCTCAGGGACGACTTGGCGCGTGGATGCGTCAGGCGGTATCGAAACAAGATACCCGTCATCTGAAAGTGGCGCGCTTTGGCGACAACATGCGTGAAGTCGCCGTGACCGAAGGGGATAAAGTCGCCGCGCAGATCAAGTTTGGTTTCTCAGTGAACACCTGGGGCGTGGGCGATCTGGTGGCTGTGGTTAACGACGTCAGCGAAGGCGATATCAACGCGCTGGTGGACGAATATGAAAGCAGCTACCGCCTGACCCCTGCCGCGCAGATCAACGGCGACAAACGCCAGAACGTTCTCGATGCGGCGCGCATTGAGCTTGGCATGAAGCGCTTCCTGGAGGATGGCGGTTTCCACGCCTTCACCACGACGTTTGAAGATTTACATGGGCTGAAACAACTGCCGGGCCTCGCGGTACAGCGTCTGATGCAGCAGGGCTACGGCTTTGCGGGCGAAGGCGACTGGAAAACCGCCGCGCTGCTGCGCATCATGAAAGTGATGTCTGGCGGTCTTGAAGGCGGCACCTCCTTTATGGAGGACTACACCTACAACTTCGAGAATGGCAACGACATGGTGCTCGGCTCCCATATGCTGGAAGTCTGCCCGACCATCGCCACGCCGGAAAAACCGATCCTCGACGTGCAGTACCTCGGCATCGGCGGTAAAGCCGATCCGGCGCGCCTGATCTTCTCCACCACCACCGGCCCCGCCGTGAACGCGAGCCTTATCGATCTGGGCGATCGTTTCCGCCTGCTGGTGAACTGCGTCGACGCGGTGAAAACCCCGCACGACCTGCCGAAGCTGCCAGTGGCCAACGCGCTGTGGAAAGCCCAGCCGGATCTGCCGACCGCGTCTGAAGCCTGGATCCTGGCCGGCGGCGCGCACCATACCGTCTTCAGCCAGGCGTTGACGCTCGACGATATGCGCCTGTTCGCGGAGATGCATGACCTTGAAATCGCCGTGATCGACAACGACACCCGCCTGCCCGCGTTTAAAGACGCGCTGCGCTGGAACGAAGTGTATTACGGTTTGAAACGTTAAATCCCGGATGCCCGGTGGCGCGTCGTTTGCCGGGCCTGTGATTTCGCAGGCCAACGCGGCGACGCGCCATCCGGCGTGGAGAGAGGCATGTTAGAAGAACTCAAGCGTCAGGTGCTGGAAGCCAATCTGGCGCTGCCAAAGCATAATCTGGTGACACTCACGTGGGGCAATGTGAGCGCCGTCGACCGCGAGCGCGGGGTGTTTATTATCAAGCCCTCGGGCGTGGATTACACCGTGATGACCGCTGACGATATGGTGGTGGTCAGCATCGAGACCGGCGAGGTCGTCGAAGGCAAGAAAAAGCCCTCATCCGACACGCCTACTCATCGCCTGCTCTATCAGCAATTCCCGACCATTGGTGGGATTGTGCATACCCATTCGCGCCACGCCACCATCTGGGCGCAGGCGGGCCTGCCGATCCCGGCGACCGGCACCACCCATGCCGATTACTTCTACGGCGAGATCCCCTGCACCCGCAAAATGACGGATGAAGAGATCAACGGCGCGTATGAGTGGGAAACCGGCGTGGTGATCGCCGAAACCTTCCGTCAGCGCGATATCGATCCGGCCCAGATGCCTGGCGTGCTGGTGCACTCCCACGGCCCGTTCGCCTGGGGTAAAGATGCGGTCGATGCGGTACATAACGCCATCGTGCTGGAAGAAGTCGCCTATATGGGGATTTTCTGCCGTCAGCTCGCCCCGGAACTGCCGCAGATGCAACAGACGCTGCTGGATAAACACTACCTGCGCAAACACGGCGCAAAAGCGTATTACGGGCAGTAAACCGTGCCCGGCGGCGCGATGCTTACCAGGCCTGCGTGCGGCCTGTTCCGCCGCCGCGCACCTGTATAAAACCCCAGCAAAACAGACGCAACCAGGCTATAATCACGCCTGGTTTTTTACGTGAGTACGCCGTGTGTCTGAAGCGCATCAGGGATTTATTGTAAGCCGTCACTGGCGGGATACACCGCAGGGAACGGAGATCGAATTCTGGCTCGCGACGGATGCCGGGCCGCTGCGGGTTTGCCTGCCGCCGCAGGAGTCCGTCGCGTTTATTCCCGAAGCCGAACGCGCGCGCGCTGAAAGCCTGCTTGCGCAGGAAAACGACGCGCGCTTCGCGGCACTTTCACTGAAAGATTTTCAGCGTCAGGCAGTGTGCGGCCTTTATTGCCGCTCGCACCGCCAGCTGATGCGGCTTGAAAAGCTGCTGCGCGAAAACGGCGTCACGGTCTATGAGGCGGATATTCGCCCGCCCGAGCGCTTTCTGATGGAGCGCTTTATTACGGCGCCCGTGTGGGTCAGCGGCGATCGTCAGGGCGAGCGGCTGATTAACGCGCGCCTGAAGCCGAACCCGCACTACCGCCCGCCGCTCAAATGGGTGTCGCTGGATATCGAAACTAACCGCCACGGCGAGCTTTACTGCATCGGCCTTGAAGGCTGCGGCTCGCGCGTGGTGTACATGCTCGGGCCGGAAAACGGCGACGCCCGCGGTCTCGATTTCGAACTGGAATATGTTGCAAGCCGCCCGCTGCTGATTGAAAAACTCAACGCGTGGTTTGCACGGCACGATCCGGATGTGTTGATCGGCTGGAACGTTATCCAGTTCGATCTGCGGATGCTGCAAAAACATGCCGAGCGTTACGGCGTGCCCTTGCGGCTTGGGCGCGGCAACAGCGAGCTGGAGTGGCGCGAGCACGGTTTTAAAAACGGCGTCTTTTTCGCACAGGCCGCAGGGCGATTAATTATCGACGGGATCGAAGCCCTGAAATCCGCCTTCTGGAATTTCTCGTCGTTTTCGCTGGAGTCAGTGTCGCAGGAGCTGCTCGGCGAAGGCAAAGCCATCGACAACCCGTGGCAGCGCATGGATGAAATCGACCGGCGCTTCGCCGAAGATAAACCCGCGCTCGCCACCTATAACCTGAAAGACTGCGAGCTGGTAACGCGCATCTTCCATAAAACGGAGATCATGCCGTTTTTGCTGGAGCGCGCCACGGTGAATGGCCTGCCGGTCGACCGCCACGGCGGCTCTGTCGCGGCATTCAGCCACCTCTATTTTCCGCGTATGCACCGCGCGGGCTTTGTCGCGCCGAATCTCGGCGCGGTAGCGCCGCAGGCAAGCCCCGGCGGTTATGTGATGGATTCGCAGCCCGGCCTGTATGACTCGGTGCTGGTGCTGGATTACAAAAGCCTTTATCCGTCGATTATCCGCACCTTTTTAATCGATCCGGTGGGGCTGGTGGAAGGACTGGGCGCGCCGGAACCGGCGACGAGTGTGGAAGGCTTTATCGGCGCCTGGTTTTCGCGCGAGACGCACTGCCTGCCGGAGATCGTCACGCAGATCTGGCAGGGGCGCGAAGAGGCCAAACGCCTCGGCAACAAACCGCTCTCCCAGGCGCTGAAAATCATCATGAACGCGTTTTACGGGGTGCTTGGCACCAGCGCGTGCCGGTTCTACGATCCGCGCCTCGCCTCCTCTATCACGATGCGCGGGCATGAGATCATGCGCCAGACCAAAGCGCTTATCGAAGCGCAGGGCTATACGGTGATTTACGGCGATACCGACTCCACGTTCGTCTGGCTTAAGCGGGCGCACCAGGAAGAGGAAGCCGCAGAGATAGGCCAGCGGCTGATTGCGCACGTCAATGCCTGGTGGCAGCGTCACCTTAAAGAGAGCATGGGTCTTGAGAGCGCGCTGGAGCTGGAGTACGAAACCCACTTTAGCCGCTTCCTGATGCCGACGATACGCGGCGCGGAGATGGGCAGTAAAAAGCGCTACGCCGGGCTGATTCAGGAGGGCGACCGCCAGCGCATGGTCTTTAAAGGGCTGGAGACGGTACGTACCGACTGGACGCCGCTGGCGCAGCAGTTCCAGCAAAATCTCTACCTGCGTATTTTTCGCCGCGAGCCGTATCAGGATTACATACGCGACACTATCGCCCGGCTGATGGCGGGCGAGCTGGACGATCAACTGGTGTACCGCAAACGCCTGCGCCGCCCGCTCAGCGAATATCAGCGCAACGTGCCGCCGCATGTTCGCGCGGCGCGGCTTGCCGATGAGCATAACGCGCGCCTCGGGCGTCCTGCGCAGTACCAGAATCGCGGCACGATCAAATATGTCTGGACGATGAACGGCCCGGAGCCGGTGGATTATCAGCAGGGCACGCCGGACTACGATCACTATTTAACGAAGCAGTTACAGCCCGTCGCGGACGGCATCCTGCCTTTTATGCAAGATGACTTTGCTACACTGATGACAGGGCAGATGGGGCTTTTTTGACACGTGACGAACGTCCTGGCATCCAGTACCATAGCGCCCTTTTCACATCACCCTGATTGCGACACCCCGCCTGCGCGCAGGCGGGAGTCATACTATTGCCTGCACATTTGATAAGAGAATAGAGCCGATATATATGCCTTTTACACTTGGTCAACGCTGGATCAGCGATACGGAAAGCGAACTGGGACTGGGCACCGTGGTAGCGATCGACGCCCGCATGGTGACTCTGCTTTTCCCGGCTACCGGTGAAAATCGTCTGTATGCCCGAAATGACTCCCCGGTCACCCGCGTGATGTTCAACCCGGGCGATACCGTGACCAGCCACGAAGGCTGGCAGTTGAAAGTGGATGAAGTAAAGGAAGAAAACGGCTTACTTATTTATATCGGCACCCGTCTGGATACGCTTGAGGAAAATGTCGCGCTGCGCGAGGTTTTCCTCGACAGCAAACTGGTGTTCAGCAAACCGCAGGACCGCCTGTTCGCCGGTCAGATTGACCGTATGGACCGCTTCGCCCTGCGCTTTCGCGCCCGCAAATACCAGAGCGAACAGTACCGGATGCCGTGGAGCGGCCTGCGCGGTCAGCGTACTAACCTGATCCCGCACCAGCTCAATATCGCCAATGACGTGGGCCGCCGCCATGCGCCGCGCGTCCTGCTGGCCGATGAAGTGGGCCTCGGTAAAACCATCGAAGCCGGCATGATCATTCACCAACAGCTGCTCGCAGGCGCGGCGGAGCGCGTGCTGATTGTCGTGCCGGAAACGCTGCAACACCAGTGGCTGGTGGAGATGCTGCGCCGCTTCAACCTGCGCTTCTCGCTGTTTGACGACGAGCGTTACGCCGAAGCCCAGCATGAATCCGAGAACCCGTTCGATACCGAACAGTTGGTTATCTGCTCGCTGGATTTCGTGCGCCGCAACAAGCAGCGCCTTGAGCATCTGTGCGATGCCGAGTGGGACCTGCTGGTGGTGGACGAAGCCCATCACCTGGTCTGGAGCGAAGACGCGCCGAGCCGCGAATATCAGGCCATTGAACAGCTGGCCGAACGCGTGGCGGGCGTGCTGCTCCTGACCGCGACGCCGGAACAGCTCGGTATGGAGAGCCATTTCGCGCGCCTGCGTCTGCTGGACCCGAGCCGTTTCCACGATTTCGAACAGTTTGTCGAAGAACAGCAGAACTATCGCCCGGTGGCGGATGCCGTGGCGCTGCTGCTGGCGGGCACGCATCTGAGCGATGAACAGCTCAATACCTTAAGCGAGCTGATTGGCGAACAGGATATCGAGCCGCTGCTGCAAGCCGCCAACAGCGACCGCGACGGCGCCGAAAGCGCGCGTCAGGAGCTGGTGTCCATGCTAATGGACCGTCACGGCACCAGCCGCGTGCTGTTCCGTAACACCCGTAACGGCGTGAAAGGCTTCCCGCAACGCGAGCTGCACACCATTAAGCTGCCGTTGCCGACCCAGTACCAGACCGCCATTAAAGTCTCCGGCATTATGGGCGCGCGTAAATCCGCCGAGGAGCGCGCGCGCGATATGCTCTATCCGGAGCAGATTTATCAGGAATTTGAAGGCGACAGCGGCACCTGGTGGAACTTCGATCCGCGCGTGGAGTGGCTGATGGGCTATCTCACCAGCCACCGCTCGCAGAAAGTACTGGTGATCTGCGCCAAAGCCGCCACCGCGCTGCAGCTGGAGCAGGTACTGCGCGAGCGTGAAGGCATTCGCGCCGCCGTGTTCCATGAAGGCATGTCGATTATCGAACGCGACCGCGCAGCGGCCTGGTTTGCCGAAGAAGATACCGGCGCGCAGGTGCTGCTGTGCTCGGAAATCGGCTCCGAAGGCCGTAACTTCCAGTTCGCCAGCCAGCTGGTGATGTTCGATCTGCCGTTCAACCCCGATCTGCTGGAGCAGCGTATCGGCCGTCTGGACCGTATCGGCCAGGCGCACGATATCCAGATCCATGTGCCGTACCTTGAGAAAACCGCGCAGTCGGTGCTGGTGCGCTGGTATCACGAGGGGCTGGACGCGTTTGAACACACCTGCCCTACCGGACGCGCGATTTATGACAGCGTCTATGAGCAGCTGATTGGCTACCTGGCCGCACCGGAAAACAGCGAGGGCTTTGACGAGCTGATTCAGGCGTGCCGTAAACAGCACGATGAACTGAAAGCGCAGCTTGAGCAGGGCCGCGACCGCCTGCTGGAGATCCACTCCAACGGCGGCGAAAAAGCCCAGCAGCTGGCTGATGCCATCGCTGAGCAGGATGACGATACCGGCCTGGTGAATTTCGCCATGAACCTGTTCGATATCGTGGGCATCAATCAGGATGACCGCGGCGAACATATGATTGTGCTGACGCCGTCCGATCACATGCTGGTGCCGGATTTCCCTGGCCTGCCGGAAGATGGCTGCACCATTACGTTTAACCGCGACGTGGCGCTGTCGCGCGAAGACGCGCAGTTCATTACCTGGGAACACCCGCTTATCCGCAACGGTCTGGATCTGATCCTCTCCGGCGACACCGGCAGCTGCACCATTTCGCTGCTGAAAAATAAAGCGTTACCGGTCGGCACGCTGCTGCTGGAGCTGATTTACGTGGTCGAAGCCAAAGCGCCGAAGCAGTTGCAGCTTAACCGCTTCCTGCCGCCGACGCCGGTACGCATGCTGCTCGATAAAAGCGGCAACAATCTGGCAGGCCAGGTGGAGTTTGAAAGCTTCAACCGCCAGCTTAGCGCCGTCAACCGTCATACCGGCAGCAAGCTGGTGAACGCGGTTCAGCAGGAAGTCCATGCGATCCTGCAAGGCGGCGAGGCGCAGGTGGAGAAAGCGGCGCGCGAGCTTATCGATGCGGCGCGTCAGGAAGCCGATGACAAACTCTCCGCCGAGCTGTCGCGTCTCGAAGCGCTGCGCGCCGTGAACCCGAACATTCGCGACGACGAACTGGCGGCGATTGAGCATAACCGTCAGCAGGTCCTGGAGAACCTTAACCAGGCGAGCTGGCGACTGGATGCGCTGCGTCTTATCGTAGTGACTCACCAGTAACCGGAGCGAAACATGCTGGACGCCTACAACCCGCCGCAAGATCCGTGGCTGCTCATCCTTTATCAGGATGAGCACATCATGGTGGTGAACAAACCCAGCGGCCTGCTCTCTGTGCCAGGACGGCTTGAGGAGCATAAAGATAGCGTGATGACCCGCATTCAGCGCGATTTCCCGAATGCGGAGTCGGCACACCGTCTGGATATGGCCACCAGCGGGGTGATTGCGGTTGCGCTCACTAAAGCCGCGGAGCGTGAGCTCAAGCGACAGTTCCGCGAGCGCGAGCCGAAGAAGCACTACGTGGCGCGAGTCTGGGGGCACCCGGAAAAAGCGCAAGGGGTTGTGGATTTACCGCTGATTTGCGACTGGCCGAACCGGCCGAAGCAGAAGGTCTGCTATGAAACCGGCAAAGCGGCGCAAACCGAGTATGACGTGCTGGAGTATGCGGACGATAATACCGCCCGCGTGTTGCTCAGGCCGATCACCGGGCGTTCGCATCAGCTGCGCGTGCATATGATGGCGCTCGGCCATCCGATCCTGGGCGATAAGTTTTACGCCACACCCGAAGCATTGGCCCGCGCGCCGCGTTTGTTGCTGCACGCCGAACAGCTGACGATTACGCATCCGGCCTACGGCACGCCGATGACGTTCCGGGCGCCAGCCGATTTCTGAACGGCGCTCGTTAGCCCATAAATAAAAAGAGACGCAGGCGCGTCTCTTTTTTATGGCCTCAAATAGCTTTAACGAAACCCTTTCGCCGTCTTGATCATGTCGTAGGCTTTCTGGATTTCCTGCGCCTTCTGCTGCGCCATTTGCATCATCTGCGGCGGCAGCCCTTTGGCGACCAGCTTGTCAGGGTGATGTTCGCTCATCTGCTTACGGTAAGCGCGTTTGATAGTCGTGGCGTCATCGGTGGTTTTCACGCCCAGCACGTTGCAGGCGTCTTCCAGCGTCGGCCCGCGCGAGGCTTGCTGCGTGTCGCCGTTGTGCCAGGATTGCTGACCGCCGCCGAACTGCGCGCCGCCCTGCATCATGCGCAGGAACTGATCAAACTGCAGGCGGGAAATCCCCAGCTCTTCGCCAATCACGTACAGCACGTCGCGCTCTTTCGGGTGCAACGAGCCGTCCGCGAACGCGGTCTGGATCTGAATTTCCAGAAACATCCTAATCAGATCAAAGCGGCCGAAACAGACGCTGCGCAGCTGACGCATTTTATCGCGCAGCGGATAGTCATTCTCCTTGCCAACGCGAAACGCGTTGCGGGCCGCGTCTCGCGATGCGCCGTGCAGGTTCATGCGATCCATAAACTGCGTCGCTACCTGGATATCGGCCTCGGTGACACGACCTTTCGATTTGGTCAGGTGTCCCATCACCTCAAACGTGGTGGCGAAGAAGAGCGACTGACGTTCCTGCTGGCTGGTGAACCAGACGGTACGGCGGCTGCGCGCTTTGTCTATCATATGGCCTATTACCAGGCCGAGGATGACGCCCCAGACTCCACCGCCGACCAGCAGCCCGGTGAGCCCTCCAACCAGTTTTCCCCAATACTGCATATACTCCCCAAATGGTCATGCCGTCAGCCAGAAATTCCTTTATCATACCTGCCATTCAAAGCGGTGCCTAACCGGCAGGCAGAAAAGCAGACAGGATAACACTGGCGCTGTAGTGATGAGTAAGTTAGTCTCTGACCGTTTGCCGACGCGAAGCCATTGATGATGGAACCACGAATAACTCGTATGAAAAAACGTATTCCCACCTTGCTGGCCACCATGATTGGCACAGCCCTTTACAGCCAACAAGGCATGGCTGCCGATCTTGCTTCTCAATGTAAGCTTGGCATACCCACCTATAATCGTCCTCTGGTGCAGGGCGATACCAACCAGCTGCCGGTGACGATTAACGCCGATCACGCTAAAGGTAACTACCCGGACAATGCGGTATTTACCGGTAATGTGGATATTCAGCAAGGTAACGGTCGCCTGCAGGCGGATGAAGTGCTGCTTCATCAGAAACAAGCGGAAGGCCAGCCAGAGCCCGTGCGCACGGTCGATGCCCTGGGTAATGTGCACTATGATGACAATCAGGTCATCCTGAAAGGTCCTAAAGCGTGGGCGAATTTAAACACGAAAGATACCAACGTCTGGGAAGGTGATTACCAGATGGTGGGCCGTCAGGGCCGCGGTAAAGCGGATCTGATGAAACAGCGCGGCGAAAACCGCTACACCATCCTGGAAAATGGCTCCTTTACCTCCTGTTTGCCGGGCTCGGATACCTGGAGCGTGGTCGGTAGCGAAGTGATCCACGACCGCGAAGAGCAGGTTGCCGAGATCTGGAATGCCCGCTTTAAACTCGGCCCGGTGCCGGTGTTCTACAGCCCTTATTTACAGCTGCCGGTCGGCGACAAGCGCCGCTCAGGCTTCCTGATCCCGAACGCGCAATACAGCAAAACCAACTACTTCGAGTTCTCGTTACCGTATTACTGGAACATCGCCCCGAACTTCGACGCCACCATTACGCCGCACTATATGCATAAGCGTGGCAACGTGCAGTGGCAGAACGAATTCCGCTACCTGACGCAGGCGGGTATGGGCCTGATGGAGTTCGACTATCTGCCGTCGGATAACGTCTACCAGGACGAAAATCCAGGGATGAGCGACAAGCATCGCTGGCTGTTTTACTGGCAGCATGGCGGCGTAATGGATCAGGTGTGGCGCTTTAACGTTAACTACACCAAAGTCAGCGACACGAGCTACTTTAACGATTTCAACTCCAAATACGGCTCGAGCACCGACGGCTACGCCAGACAGTTTTTCAGCGTCGGTTATGCGGTCGAAAACTTCGACGCGACGCTCTCGACGCTCCAGTTCCAGGTGTTCGATACCTCGCGCGGGGATTCTTACCGCGCCGAGCCGCAGCTTGATGTCAACTTCTACCAGAATGATGTCGGGCCGTTCGACACGCGTCTCTATGCCCAGGCGGTACACTTTACCAACGTGAACGAAAACCTGCCGGAAGCCACGCGTCTGCACCTTGAGCCGACCATTAGCCTGCCGGTCTCTAACGACTGGGGCAGCCTGAATGCCGAAGCGAAGCTGCTGGCGACCCACTATCAGCAGGATAATCTCGATCGCTATCGCGCGTACCGCGGCGGCAATAACGAAGCGGCTAACAATCTGGAAGACTCCGTGAATCGCGTCCTGCCGCAGTTTAAGCTCGACGGTAAGGTGGTCTTTGAGCGCGACGCCGGTCTTATCGGCGACGGCTTTACCCAGACGCTGGAGCCGCGCGCGCAGTATCTCTATGTGCCCTACCGCGATCAGAGTTCCATTAATAACTACGACTCCTCGCTGCTGCAGTCCGACTACTCGGGCCTCTTCCGCGACCGTACCTACGGCGGCCTGGACCGTATCGCCTCAGCAAACCAGGTCACGACCGGCGTCACGTCGCGTATTTATGATGACGCCTCCGTTGAACGTTTTAACGTTTCTGTAGGTCAAATCTACTACTTCACCCAGTCCCGTACCGGCGATGACGATATTAACTGGGAGAAGAATAAAGATACGGGCTCGATGGTCTGGGCGGGCGACACGTACTGGCGCATCAGCGATCGCTGGGGCCTGCGCGGCGGCGTGCAGTATGACGCGCGTCTCGCGAACGTCGCCACCGGCAACGGCGTTATCGAATATCGTCGCGATGACGATCGCGTGTTGCAGCTGAACTACCGTTACGCAAGCCCGGAGTATATCCAGGCGACGCTGCCTTCGTATTCCACGGCAGAGCAGTATAAAGACGGTATTAATCAGGTGGGCATGACGGCGAGCTGGCCGATTGTGGATCGCTGGTCGGTGGTGGGCGCGTATTACTACGATACCAACGCCAACGAAGCGGCCGATCAGATGCTCGGCGTGCAGTACAACTCTTGCTGTTATGCTATCCGCGTCGGTTATGAGCGGAAACTCAACGGCTGGGATACTGATAAGAGCAAATACGACGAGGTCATTGGCTTCAACATTGAGCTGCGCGGCCTGAGTTCCAACTACGGCCTCGGCACTCAGCAGATGCTGCGCTCGAATATTCTGCCGTATCAGCGCTCCATGTAATGCTCAGATTTTGAAACATCCTCCGCTTTGCGGTTAAACGAAATGGAAAAGGTATGAAGAACTGGAAAACGCTGCTTCTCGGTATCACCCTGGTGGTGAATACCAGCTTCGCTGCTCCGCAGGTTGTCGATAAAGTTGCAGCCGTCGTGAACAACGGCGTGGTACTGGAAAGTGACGTTGATGGCCTCATGCAATCGGTAAAGCTTAACGCAAACCAGGCAGGCCAGCAGCTCCCGGATGACAGCACGCTGCGTCATCAGATTCTGGAACGTCTGATCATGGATCAGATAATGTTGCAGATGGGCCAGAAAATGGGCGTAAAAATCAGCGACGACCAGCTCGATCAGGCCATCGCTAACATCGCCAAACAAAACAACATGACGCTCGATCAGATGCGTAGCCGTCTGGCCTATGATGGTCTGAACTACAACACCTATCGCGCCCAAATCCGCAAAGAGATGATTATCTCTGAAGTCCGCAATAACGAAGTGCGCCGCCGCGTCACGATCCTGCCGCAGGAAGTGGAAACGCTGGCCGAGCAGGTCGGCAACCAGAACGACGCCAGCACCGAGCTGAACCTGAGCCACATTCTGATCCCGCTGCCGGAAAACCCGACGGCCGATCAGGTGAGCGAGGCGGAAACCCAGGCGCGCTCAATTATCGATCAGGCGCGTAACGGCGGCGATTTCGGTAAGCTTGCGATTACCTATTCCGCTGATCAGCAGGCGCTGAAAGGCGGCCAGATGGGCTGGGGCCGTATTCAGGAGCTGCCTTCCGTCTTCGCTCAGGCGCTGAGCACCGCGAAGAAAGGCGACGTGATTGGCCCGATTCGTTCAGGCGTCGGCTTCCACATCATTAAAGTTAACGATCTGCGCGGCCAGTCTCAGACCGTGTCGGTCACCGAAGTGCATGCGCGCCACATTCTGCTGAAGCCGTCGCCGATCATGACCGATCAACAGGCGCGTCAGAAGCTTGAAGAGATCGCCGCGGACATTAAGAGCGGTAAAACCACGTTTGCTCAGGCAGCGCGTGAGTTCTCTCAGGATCCGGGCTCCGCAAACCAGGGCGGCGACCTCGGCTGGGCGGCGGCGGACATTTACGATCCGGCCTTCCGCGATGCGCTGATGAATCTCAGCAAAGGCCAGATGAGTACGCCGGTGCACTCCTCCTTCGGCTGGCACCTGATCGAATTGCTGGATACCCGTAAGTCTGACCGCACCGACGCGGCGCAGAAAGATCGCGCCTATCGCATGCTGTTTAACCGCAAATTCTCCGAAGAAGCGGCGACCTGGATGCAGGAACAACGCGCCAGCGCTTACGTGAAAATTCTGAGCAACTGATGGTAAAAACACCCCGCGTGGTCATTACGCCCGGCGAACCCGCCGGGATTGGCCCCGACCTGGTCGTCGCGCTGGCGCAGAACAGCTGGCCTGCGCAACTGGTTGTCTGCGCCGACCCGGCGCTTCTCACCGCGCGGGCGGCGCAGCTCGGCTTACCGCTCACGCTGTTGCCCTTCTCTTCCGATAAACCTGCCGCCCCTCAGGCGGCAGGTACGCTTACGCTTCTGCCCGTCACGCTAAAAGTCCCTGTCGTTCCAGGCACACTGGATGCGGCGAACGGCGCTTATGTCGTGGAAACGCTGGCGCGCGCCTGCGATGGCTGTCTTTGCGGCGAATTCGACGCGCTGGTGACCGGCCCGGTGCACAAAGGGATCATCAACGACGCGGGTATTCCCTTTACCGGCCATACCGAGTTTTTTGAGGCGCGCAGTGGTAGCGAAAAAGTCGTCATGATGCTCGCCACCGAAGCGCTGCGGGTCGCCCTGGTGACCACGCATCTGCCGCTGAAAGCGGTGGCTGACGCCATTACCCCTGATCTCCTGTGCCATATCCTCACGACGCTGCACCACGACCTGCAAAGCAAATTCGGTATCTCGCATCCGCATGTGCTGGTCTGCGGCCTGAACCCGCACGCAGGCGAAGGCGGTCATATGGGCACTGAGGAGATCGACACGATTATCCCCGTGCTGGAAGCGATGCGCGCGAAAGGGATGCGCCTGACCGGTCCCCTCCCCGCCGATACCCTTTTCCAGCCCAAATACCTCGAAAACGCCGATGCGGTGCTGGCGATGTACCACGATCAGGGCCTGCCCGTGCTAAAATACCAGGGATTTGGCCGCGCGGTGAACATTACGCTCGGCCTGCCCTTTATCCGCACGTCGGTCGATCACGGCACCGCGCTGGAGCTGGCAGGATCCGGAAACGCCAGCGTCGGCAGTTTTATTACGGCGCTTAATCTCGCTATCAGCATGATTGTGAACAGTAAGAATCAATGAATAATCGAGTCCATCAGGGCCATTTAGCCCGCAAACGCTTCGGGCAAAACTTTCTTAACGATCAGTTCGTTATAGACAGCATCGTCTCTGCAATTAATCCACAAAAAGGCCAGGCGATGGTAGAAATCGGCCCGGGCCTTGCCGCATTAACCGAGCCGGTCGGCGAACGTCTCGACCAGCTCACCGTTATTGAGCTGGACCGCGATCTCGCGGCGCGCCTGCAAACGCATCCGTTCCTTGGCCCGAAGCTGACGATTTATCAGCAGGACGCCATGACCATGGATTTCGGCGAACTGTCTCAGAAGATGGGCCAGCCGCTGCGCGTGTTCGGTAACCTGCCGTACAACATCTCGACGCCGCTGATGTTCCACCTCTTTAGCTATACTGATGCGATTGCCGACATGCACTTTATGCTGCAAAAAGAGGTGGTCAACCGTCTGGTTGCGGGGCCGAACAGCAAGGCTTACGGTCGCTTAAGCGTGATGGCGCAGTATTTCTGCAATGTGATCCCGGTGCTCGAAGTGCCGCCTACCGCCTTTACGCCGCCGCCTAAAGTGGATTCCGCCGTGGTACGCCTTGTGCCGCACGCCACGCCGCCGCATCCGGTGAAAGAACTGCGTCTGTTAAGCCGTCTGACCACCGAAGCATTTAACCAGCGTCGTAAAACGATTCGTAACAGCCTCGGCAATGTGTTCACCCCTGACGTGCTGGTCTCGCTGGGCGTCGACCCGGCCATGCGCGCCGAGAATATTTCTGTTGCGCAGTATTGCCAGATGGCGAATTATTTAGCCGATAATCCGCCCTCGAAGGAGAGCTAAACATGGTTGATTCACCCCGCGTTTGCGTACAGGTTCAAAGTGTTTATATCGAGGCCCAGTCTTCACCTGAAGATGAGCGTTTCGTCTTTGCCTATACCGTCACTGTCCGCAACCTGGGGCGAACGCCTGTTCAGCTGCTGGGCCGCTACTGGCTTATCACCAACGGCAACGGTAAAGAGACCGAAGTCCAGGGTGAAGGCGTGGTAGGGGTTCAGCCTCACATCCAGCCCGGCGGCGAATACCAGTACACCAGCGGCGCGGTTATTGAAACGCCGTTCGGCACGATGCAGGGCCACTACGAGATGGTGGACGATCAGGGCAACGGTTTTCACCTTGATATCCCGGTTTTCCGCCTCGCCGTTCCCACACTGATCCATTAATACCATGTCTACATATCTGATTGGCGACGTTCATGGTTGCTACGATGAACTGGTCGCGCTGTTACAGCAGGTCGACTTTACCCCAGGCCAGGATACGCTGTGGCTGACCGGCGATCTGGTGGCCCGCGGTCCCGGCTCGCTGGAAGTGCTGCGCTACGTGCGTTCGCTCGGCGATTCCGTCCGCATGGTGCTGGGGAACCACGATCTGCATCTGCTGGCGGTTTTCGCAGGCATCAGCCGCAATAAACCGAAAGACCGAGTCACGCCGCTGCTTGAAGCGCCGGATGCCGACGAGCTTCTCAACTGGCTGCGCCGTCAGCCGCTGTTACAAGTGGATGAAGAGAAAAAGCTGGTGATGGCCCACGCAGGCATTACGCCGCAGTGGGATCTCGCCACCGCTCAGGCGTGCGCGCGCGATGTCGAGGCAGTGCTGGCGAGCGACAGTTACCCGTTGTTCCTTGATGCGATGTACGGCGATATGCCGAACAACTGGTCGCCGGAACTGACGGGGCTTGCGCGTCTGCGCTTTATTTCGAACGCATTGACGCGAATGCGTTATTGCTTCCCGAACGGCCAGCTCGATATGTATTGCAAAGAGAGCCCGGAAAGCGCGCCGGCGCCGCTGAAACCGTGGTTCGCGATCCCAGGCCCCGTGGCGCAGGAGTACGCCATTGTCTTCGGTCACTGGGCGTCGCTGGAAGGCAAAGGCACGCCGGAAAATATCTACGGTCTGGATACCGGCTGCTGCTGGGGCGGTACGCTGACCTGCCTGCGCTGGGAAGATAAAGCGGTGTTCACGCAGCATTCTAATCGCCAGACCGACGGCGACGAAGATAAAGCGGCAATCGCGTCCTGACCGGGTTTTCTCTGTAGAAAGGTGGATGCGCTTCGCTTATCCACCCTACCTTTTCTCACCACCATCCCGTAGGGCGGGTAAGCAACGCGCACCCGCCGTCGCAGACCCATAAAAAAAGCGGACACGCCATGCGCATCCGCTTTTTCAACGCTACCAACCCTGAACGCGAATTAACGGCGCTCCAGGATCTCGAAACAATAGCTGTGTGAGTTCTTCTCATCGGCGTCATGGAATTCGCTGAACACCGACTGCCACTCGTCCGGCTCGTAATCCGGGAAATGGGTGTCGCCTTCCACTTCGGCATCGATATGGGTGAGATAAAGACGCTGCGCGCGCGGCAGGAACTGCTCGTAAACGCGACCGCCGCCAATCACCATGACCTCTTCGGCATCGCCGCAGGCCTGTAAGGCTTCCTCAACAGAGCGCACCCACACCACGCGGTCGTCGTCGCCCGGACGGCTGCTGAGCACGATATTTTTACGGCCCGGCAACGGGCGACCGATCGATTCCCAGGTCAGACGACCCATGATAACCGGTTTGTTAAGCGTGTTACGTTTAAACCAGGCGAGATCGGCAGGGAGGTCCCACGGCATGGCGTTTTCCATACCAATCACGCGATCCACCGCTAAAGCCGCAATCAGACTGATCATTGATAATTTCCCAGGTATAAAAAAATTGCCGCCACTATACGGAAAGCGCAATCTTTAGTCGACTGGCGACCCGAACCAGGCAGAGAATTTTTTTTGTTCTGCTGTGCAGGGCACGATGCAGCTTTTTTCGCCGCTGCGTTATACGACTGAAACCAAACGCGTTTCGTCTTTACACCGGCGTAAAGCCGCCGTGTCGCCTGCGGCGGCGGATGTCAAAACGCGCTGAATGCTTTATAGTGCGCGCTTGTTGATGTGAGGATTGACCATGCTGGAAACCACCCTTTTCGTTGCCACCATTGCGGCGCTGGGCATGCTGTCGCCGGGCCCCGATTTCTTTCTGGTTATCAAAAACGCCGCGCGCTATCCGCGCAGCGCCGCGATGATGACGGCTGCCGGCGTTATCGCAGGCGTCGTGACGCACATGACCTACTGCGTGGCGGGTATTGCTGTGGTCATCACCACGACGCCCTGGCTTTTCGGCGCGCTGAAATATGTCGGCGCGGCGTATCTGGTCTGGCTTGGCATTAATGCGCTGCTGGCGCGCGGCACCACCAGTCTTGCGCTGGATGGCGTGGCGCAGGAGAGCACCTCGCTGAAAAAAGCGTTTATTCAGGGCTATCTCTGCAACCTACTGAACCCCAAAGCCACGCTGTTCTTTCTGGCGATGTTCACTCAGGTGCTGAATGTGAATTCCGGCCTGATGGAAAAACTCTGGTACGCGGGCATTATTGTCGCCCTGACGCTGGTCTGGTGGCCGCTGCTGGTCTTGTTGATTCAGAGCCAGCCGGTGCGCCGCGGCCTGACCAAAGCGCAGAAGGTGATCGATAAACTGCTGGGCGGCATGCTGCTGGCGCTCGGCATCAAAGTGGCGCTGAGCTAACGCCGCGCCCTGCCTTTGCGCAAAAGAAAACGCCCCGGACGGGGCGTTTTTTTATGGCTGCGGTTTCACTTCCGGCTCGTCGGCGGCATCGCCGGTGTGCTTGCCCTCCTGCGTGCCCTGCCAGCCGTGGCGCTGGATCAGCGACAGATGCGCGCGGTCTTCGCTGATGATCTCCGTCAGCATCGCGCTGGTGCGCTTGAAGGTGGCGGCGCGCGCGGTAGTATCGTTGTCGCCCTCGGCCATTTCGTCCACCATCTGCTGGTTGTAGCAGCGGAACAGATCGGCGCGCTCGCGCGCTTCGTAGCTGCCGATGCCCAGTTCTTCCAGCGCCATACGCCCTACCCGCAGCGCGCCTTCGAACGTTTCACGCTCCGGCTGCGCCACACCTGCCTGACGCAGGCGAATGTAGTGATCGACGTCGCGGGCGCGGGCAATAATCCGCACCTGCGGGAAGTGTGTCTGCACCAGCTCCGTCAGCTGTAAATTCGCCTGCGGATCGTCAATGGCGTTAATAAGCACTTCGGCTTTCTCCACCCCAGCCGATTCCAGCAGATCGACACGGGTCGCGTCGCCGTAAAACACCTTCATGCCGAATTTGCGCAGCGTTTCGATATGATCCGGATCGTGATCGAGAACCACCATCTTCACGCCGCTGGAGAGCAGCAAACGTCCGGCGATCTGCCCGAAGCGCCCAAAGCCCGCGATGATCACCCGCGGCTGCTCTTCATCGATTTCATCGGCTTCACGCGCCTGCTGCTGGCCCGCTTTCTCGAGGCGGGTTAACAACACCAGCAACAGCGGCGTCGCGGCCATCGAAAGCGCGACCGCGAGCGTCAGCGCCTTCGCCCATTCGGCATCCAGCACCTCGGCGCTGCGCGCCGCGCCGAAAATCACGAACGCGAATTCGCTCCCCTGCCCTAACAGCACAGCAAACCAGCGCCGCTGGCGGCCCGGCACCTTCAGCGGTTTTGCGATAAGCCACAGCGTGACGGTTTTGATAATCAGAAAGCCGAACAGGAGCGTAAGCACGCGCAGCGGATGCGCCACCAGCGTACCGAAATCAATCGACATCCCGACGCCGATAAAAAAGAGGCCCAGCAGCAGTCCTTTAAACGGCTCGATATCGCTCTCCAGCGCGTGGCGGTATTCCGAGCTTGCCAGCAACACGCCCGCCAGAAACGCGCCCATCGCCATCGACAGCCCGGCCTCTTCCAGCAGCAGACCGAAGCCGAACACCAGAAACAGCGCCACGGCGCTGAAGACTTCGCGAAGTCCGGAGCGCGCGACAAAGCGCAGCGCCGGTCGCGCCACAAAACGTCCGAGCAACACCACCAGCGCCAGCGCGCCGACGACTTTCAGCGCCGAGAGGAAAAATGTACTGGCGGTTGTCGCTTCGCCGCTCGCGGCCAGCAGCGGGATCATCGCCACCAGCGGGATCGCGGCGATATCCTGGAACAGCAGCACGGCAAAGGCGCTGCGCCCCATTTGCGACGCCGTCAGGTTACGCTCGTTCATCGCCTGCATGGCGATGGCCGTGGAGGAGAGCGCGAGCGTCAGGCCAATCAGCAGCGCCACCTGCCAGCGCAGCCCGAGCGCCACGCAAAAGCCGCCGAGCAACAGGCCGCACGCGCCCATCTGCAACGCGCCGCCGCCGAAGACCGAGGCGCGCAATTTCCATAGTCGCTGCGGATCGAGCTCAAGGCCAATCACAAACAGCATCAGCACCACGCCTATCTCCGCGAAATGCAGGATAGCCTGCGCGTCCGTTACCAGCCGCAATCCCCACGGGCCAATCAGCCCGCCTGCAATCAGGTATCCCAGCACCGAGCCAAGCCCAAGACGCACCGCGACAGGCACAATGAGCGCGGCCGACCCAAGGTAGATCAGCGCCTGAATCAACGTATGACTATCCATGATGACGCTCCTGCCAGTCGGTTAAGCGTTTCTGATATTCCCGTGCTTTGCCTTCGAGCGTTTCGTCATCGCAGACATAGGTGCGGTGCATCGCATAGGGCGCCAGCCAGTTCAGGCCGCAATAGAGCGCGGTCGCCTGTAATGGCTGCGCGAGGACGTCGAAACCCGGATGGTCGCCAGTATCAAAATGGTGTTTATCGCCGCCGGTCGTCACGGCCCACAGCACGCTTTTCCCTCTGAGCGCCGTTCCGCCTTTGCCATAGGCCCAGCCGTGCGATAACACTTTGTCTATCCAGAGTTTGAAAAGCGGCGGCACGCTGTACCACTGCATCGGATGCTGCCAGACAATGAGATCGGCGCGCGCCAGCGCCTCCTGCTCGGCGGGCACGTTGATGTTGAAATCGGGATAGCGCTGATAAAGCGAGCGCACTTCGACATCGTCCAGCCCCTGCACATGCTCCAGCATCCGCCGGTTGGCGTGGGAGTGATGCGGATAAGGGTGCGCATAAATAATTAAAATCATAACCTTGCCTGTGTCCTGCCCACCGTGGGAATGCAATGAGTGTAGCCAGTTAACGGGCGCGCTTACAGGGACAATCCGCAGGGATATTGGGCGGTGATGAAAGTTAACAGGTTTGCTACGGCTTACCGGCAGGCATAATGTGTCTTAATTGACGCCGGCACAGGACTGCCTCTATGAAAAAAACCGTTATTCCCCTTTTTGTATTTCTGCTCTCAGGCTGCCCCTTGGGAGATCGCGTTCGTTTTTTGCTTGCGCAGGTTAACCTCGTCGATGAACAGCTCTGCGTTGCAGTGGATGAAGAGATCGTGCCTGCGCCGGAAAAGATCCTGCGTGTCAGGGTATGGAGCTACGAGGCGCAAAAAGATGTTTATAACAAAAACCTGGCATACAGCACGTTAATGCTGGACGCGCATCGCTGCGCGCAGGCGCTGGAGGGGTTTCACTTTGTCGATGGCAAAACGTACAGCGTATCGGTTGATACGTCATCGCATCACTACGTCACTCATGAGTTTACGGTGAGAAAAGGGGCGATAAGATAGTGCGCTCGCCCCGTTTCCCTTCACGCTTTCTTTGCAGTGGTTTTGTCACTATAGCCACAGCCACGCGCGCGAAACACGGCCGCAAAAACAGAAGCGGCGGGGAATGATGAAACTCCCCTTCGATTTATGCTTTTACAGGATATCCCGCTTTATAAGTGACGGTCTGCTTCGCTTTACCGTTTTCGTCGTAAGTTACCGCTTCGCCATCGGCAAGGCCGTTTTGGTAGTGAATGACGGTGCGTAATTTCCCTTCCGGCGTATAGCCCTGCGAGACGCCCTGCGCTTTGCAATTTACCAGCGGCGTATGGGTGCGCAGTTTGCCATTCGGATAATAGAGGTCAAGATACTGATCGAAACAGCGGTTTTTCACGACAGTTTCAAACTTAACGCTGCCGTCAGGGTAGCGCTCGGTAAGCTTGCCCTCCGGGACGTTTTCCGTCACGGAGATGGCGGGCACTTCTACCTTCTGGTTTTGCGGATGTAGATCTTCATTCAGGCCTTTCGCGTAGTCTGGCGTCATGCCCATGGCATCGATGGTATGCGTGACCGAAGCGGAGAAATCGGCACAGCCGGAAAGCATAAGAGCCAAGGCAAGGAGCGTAGCGGTACGTTGCAAAATGAAATCCTCATTATATAAAGAGGACATTTTATGCTTTCAGGTAGCGTAATGCGCCACGCAATCCCCCGAAATCTGGTAGCGCCTGAAAACAAAAACGGATGCATCAGCATCCGTCTTTTAAGGCGTGAGGATAATTAACGCGGTGGTTAGTTATCCAGTTCGCTCATGGATTTCACCTGGTCGCGGTTAATCTGCTCGGTCTGTCCGGTCTGGGCGTTTTTATAAGAAACCAGCCCGGTATCGCTGTCGACTTCCGGCTTACCGTCGGTGACCACGGTTTTACCGTCGGTCGTCTTAACGGCCTGGTTAGATGAACAGCCCGACACGGTAAACAGCGTAGCGGCAGCAAAAATGGACGTTATCAGTAGTTTCGATCGCATGGTGTTCTCCCCTGCTTTCAGTTGGATTTGATGAATCACTTTATTATTTTAGGTTAACTGACTGATAATTTTTGGAAATACAGACGGTTCTGAGGCCGGGCATCCTGAGACGCAGACGCCCGGCGGTCAGATGTTACTGCTTCAGCTCCAGAATGGAACTCATCATAATGTGATTCAGGTTGGTCATGACCTCATAATAACGGGTCAACTCTTCGCCGCCCGCTGCAGGCTTGCGCCATTTTTCGCTGTTCTGTTTTTCAAACGCTTTCAGCAAATCTTTTTGTTCACTCGCCGACCCGGCGTGAATGAAGTCGGTATAAATTTTGGTGGCTTCATTCAGGTTCTGCTGAAGTTCCGCAGAAGTGAAATGCGCGGTGATGGCAGGCGGCTGATAGCGCGACTCTGTGATACGCATATTTTCCGTGTATTCAACGGAGGGAGAGAACTCATTGTTGTAATAATTTTTAAAGTCTTCGATACGGAAAATTTTGGTTTTGTAATTATCCGCAGACGTCGATGACATCGATTCCGGGAAAGGCTCTGTCGGAGTCAGATTCCACTCTTTCGCAAAATTATCCATAAAGAGCTCGCTGCCCATATCTTCAAACGGGCCGGTCACGGTCTGTCCTTCAATCGTCAGGGTATGAACATCGCCGTTTTCACTGGACGGTTTTACCCCTTCCGCCAGGTATTTTTGTATCACGTAAATGTAACGGGTGCGGGTCGGGTTGATAAGACCGCTCACGCCCGTGTGAGGCCAGGCGCTAAACACGCTGAATTTCACTTTGTCGCCATTCTCAAGCGTCAGCGTATGCTGGCCCGCGTCCAGTTTAATATTTTGTGATTGCTCTGCCGGGATCGTAATTTTTTGATCGTCTACCGAAATCGCCAGCGGTTTACCGGTCGGGTTATCAATCAGGAACTCTTTGCTGTCACCGTCGCCAAAGCAGGCGGTGAGTGTCAGACAGGCACCCAGAAGCAGGACTTTTTTTAACACGTGTTTCTCCTTAAACGTGAACCGGGAAGTCGGTAAACGAGACAGCCTGAAGGGTAACGGATGGTTACGCAGGAGTGAAAAACTAATTGGCTATTAAATTTAGGGGGGCGCCAATAAAAAAAGCCAGCTTACGCTGGCTTTTGGCTCACTCATGTCGTGTTATTTCGTGATTTGCGCGTGCATCTCCTGAACGGACGTCACCTTTTCGGTAGCGTCGGCGTTCAGCGCCATCGCGGTGGCGAAGCCGCCGTTCAGCGTGGTGTCGTAATGCACTTTATACTGCAGTGCGCTGCGGCGAATCAGCTTGGAGTCTTCAATCGCCTGGCGGCCTGCGGTGGTGTTGATGATGTAGGTGTATTCGCCATTCTTGATACGGTCCTGAATGTGCGGACGCCCTTCATGCACTTTGTTCACCAGACGCGGGTTGATACCTGCTTCGCCCAGCACAATCGCGGTGCCGTGGGTCGCATCCAGCTCGAAGCCGTACTTCAGCAGCTTGGCGGCGAGATCCACCACACGCTCTTTATCGCCTTCACGCACCGAGAGCAGCGCGCGGCCCTGTTTCTTCATGGTGGAGTTGCTGCCGAGCTGCGCTTTGGCGAACGCCTCTGCGAAGGTGCGGCCCACGCCCATGACTTCGCCGGTGGAGCGCATTTCCGGCCCCAGCAGCGGGTCAACGCCCGGGAATTTGTTGAACGGCAGCACCACTTCTTTCACCGAGTAGTACGGCGGGATGATCTCTTTGGTGACGCCCTGCTCGCTCAGCGTTTTGCCCGCCATGACGCGCGCCGCCACTTTCGCCAGCGGCACGCCGGTGGCTTTGGAGACGAACGGCACGGTACGCGCGGCGCGAGGGTTTACTTCAATCAGATACACTTCGTTATCTTTCACGGCGAACTGGACGTTCATCAGGCCGCGCACCTGGAGTTCAAAGGCCAGTTTCTGCACCTGCTGGCGCATTACGTCCTGGATCTCCTGGCTTAAGGTATACGCCGGCAGAGAGCACGCGGAGTCGCCGGAGTGTACGCCCGCCTGTTCGATGTGCTCCATGATGCCGCCAATCAGCACCATTTCGCCGTCGCAGATGGCGTCGACATCCACTTCGACGGCGTCATCCAGGAAGCGGTCCAGCAGCACCGGCGCGTCGTTGGAAACACTCACCGCCGTCTGGAAGTAGCGACGCAGATCGACTTCGTCGTAGACGATTTCCATCGCGCGGCCGCCCAGTACGTAAGACGGGCGCACCACCAGCGGGTAACCAATCTCTTTCGCTTTCTCAACGGCCATTTCAATCGCGGTCACGGTGGCGTTCGCCGGTTGCTTCAGCTTCAGGCGATCCACCGCCTGCTGGAAGCGCTCGCGGTCTTCCGCGCGGTCGATAGCGTCCGGGCTGGTGCCAATGACCGGCACGCCTGCCGCTTCCAGCGCGCGCGCCAGTTTCAGCGGGGTCTGGCCGCCGTACTGCACGATAACGCCTTTCGGTTTCTCGATACGCACGATTTCCAGCACGTCTTCCAGCGTCACCGGCTCGAAGTAGAGACGGTCGGAGGTGTCGTAGTCGGTGGAGACGGTTTCCGGGTTGCAGTTGACCATAATGGTTTCGTAACCGTCTTCGCGCAGCGCGAGCGCGGCGTGTACGCAGCAATAGTCGAACTCAATGCCCTGGCCGATACGGTTCGGCCCGCCGCCCAGCACCATGATTTTTTCGCGATCCTGGTTCGGGTTGGCTTCGCACTCTTCTTCATAGGTGGAGTACATGTAGGCGGTATCGGTCGAGAACTCCGCCGCGCAGGTATCCACACGCTTGTAGACCGGGTGCAGCTTGTACTGCTCGCGCAGTTTACGGATTTCCGATTCGCTGACGCCCGCGAGTTTCGCGAGACGCGCATCGGCGAAGCCTTTACGCTTGAGCATACGCAGGAAATCGGCGCTGAGGCCGTTAATGCCCTGCTCGGCCACCTGCTCTTCGAGGCGCACCAGCTCTTCAATCTGCACCAGGAACCAGCGGTCGATATTGGTCAGGTTAAACACGCCGTCTACCGACAGACCGGCGCGGAAGGCATCGGCGATGTACCAGATACGCTCGGCGCCCGCGTCTTTCAGCTCGCGGCGGATTTTGGTCAGCGCTTCCGGGTCGTCAAGGCTCACTTTCGGGTCAAAACCGGTCGCGCCCACTTCCAGGCCGCGCAGCGCTTTCTGCATCGACTCCTGCTGGGTGCGGCCAATCGCCATCACTTCGCCCACCGATTTCATCTGGGTGGTCAGGCGGTCGTTGGCGCCGGCAAATTTTTCGAAGTTAAAGCGCGGAATTTTGGTGACCACGTAGTCGATGGACGGCTCGAACGACGCCGGGGTACGGCCGCCGGTGATGTCGTTCATCAGCTCGTCGAGCGTGTAGCCGACCGCCAGTTTCGCCGCCACTTTGGCAATCGGGAAACCGGTCGCTTTGGAGGCCAGAGCCGAAGAGCGCGACACGCGCGGGTTCATTTCGATAACAATCAGACGGCCGTTTTTCGGGTTCACCGCAAACTGCACGTTGGAGCCGCCGGTTTCGACGCCGATTTCACGCAGTACCGCCATCGAGGCGTTACGCATGATTTGATATTCTTTGTCGGTCAGCGTCTGGGCAGGCGCGACGGTGATGGAGTCGCCGGTATGGATACCCATGGCGTCGAAGTTTTCAATCGAGCAGACGATGATGCAGTTGTCGTTTTTATCACGCACCACTTCCATCTCGTACTCTTTCCAGCCGATCAGCGACTCATCGATGAGCAGCTCTTTGGTCGGCGAAAGATCCAGGCCGCGGGCGCAGATCTCTTCGAACTCTTCGCGGTTATACGCAATGCCGCCGCCGGTGCCGCCCATGGTGAACGACGGGCGAATAATGCACGGATAACCGACATCGGCCGCGACCGCCAGCGCTTCTTCCATATTGTGCGCAATGCCGGAGCGCGCGGTGTCGAGGCCGATTTTCTTCATCGCGACGTCAAAACGGCGGCGGTCTTCGGCTTTATCAATCGCATCGGCGGTCGCGCCAATCATGGTTACGCCGAATTCGGCCAGCACGCCCTGACGCTCCAGCTCCAGCGCGCAGTTAAGCGCCGTCTGGCCGCCCATGGTCGGCAGCACCGCGTCCGGGCGCTCTTTTTCAATGATTTTACGCACTACTTCCCAGTGGATCGGCTCGATGTAGGTGGCATCGGCCATCTCCGGGTCGGTCATGATCGTCGCCGGGTTGGAGTTCACCAGAATGACGCGGTAGCCCTCTTCGCGCAGCGCTTTACACGCCTGGGCGCCGGAGTAGTCGAATTCGCACGCCTGGCCGATCACAATCGGGCCTGCGCCAAGAATCAGGATGCTTTTAATATCTGTACGTTTTGGCATTGCTCTCTTTCTCCCGATTATTTGGCGGTCTTACGATACTGCTCAATTAATTCGATAAAGTGGTCAAACAGCGGCGCGGCGTCATGCGGGCCGGGGCTCGCTTCAGGGTGGCCCTGGAAGCTGAAAGCCGGTTTATCCGTGCGGTGAATCCCCTGGAGCGTGTTATCGAACAGGGATTTATGAGTCACGCGCAGCGTTGACGGCATGGTCGCTTCATCCACCGCAAAACCGTGGTTCTGGGCGGTGATCATCACGCGGTTGTTGTCGATATCTTTCACCGGGTGGTTGCCGCCGTGGTGACCAAACTTCATTTTCACGGTTTTCGCGCCGCTCGCGAGCGCCAGCAACTGGTGGCCGAGGCAGATGCCGAAGACCGGCACGTCGGTTTCGAGGAATTTCTGGATAGCGTCGATGGCATAGTCGCACGGCGCCGGGTCGCCAGGGCCGTTGGAGAGGAACACGCCGTCCGGGTTCATTTTCAGGACGTCTTCAGCGGAGGTTTGTGCCGGAACAACCGTCAGGCGGCAGCCTCTGTCCACCAGCATGCGCAGGATGTTGCGCTTCACGCCGTAGTCATACGCCACCACGTGGTAAGGCAGCTCTTCTTCTTTTTTCGCTTCCGGCAGTTCGCCTGAAAGCGTCCAGCTGCCCTGCGTCCAGCTGTAGGCTTCAGTCGTGGTCACTTCTTTCGCCAGATCCATGCCGTTCAGGCCCGGGAAGGCTTTCGCTTTTTCCAGCGCCAGCGCGGCATCGACATTATCCCCTGCGATGATGCAACCGTTCTGAGCGCCCTTCTCACGCAGCAGACGCGTCAGCTTGCGGGTATCGATATCGGCAATCGCCACGATGTTATGGCGCTTCAGGTAAGAAGAGAGATCCTCGGTGTTGCGGTAGTTGCTCGCAATCAGCGGTAAATCGCGGATCACAAGGCCCTGGGCGTGCACCTGAGAGGATTCAGCGTCAGCGTCGTTGGTGCCGACATTACCAATATGAGGATAAGTGAGAGTGACGATCTGGCGGGAGTAGGAAGGATCAGTGAGGATTTCTTGATAACCGGTCATTGAAGTATTGAAAACGACTTCCCCTACTGCCGTACCTGTTGCCCCGATGGCCCGACCGTAGAATTGGGTTCCGTCTTCCAGAACCAACAGCGCTGACTTAATCAAAACGTCCTCCAGGGAATAAACAGTCAATTTATTTGCATATTAATTCAACCAGTATGGCTAAATCAACGCAAAAACGCCTGAACAGCGAATTTTTGGCAAACGGCGGCATTCTAGAGAGAACCCACAGGGAAGTCTACCTTAAAACGCACTTTTTATTGTTTTTTTGAGGGCTTTGATGAAAAGAGAAGAAATGACGGGTAAAAACCAAAGAAAACGAAGCGCAGAAAACGGTTGCTCAGCAAGAAAAGTAAAAACGAATCATAACACAGCTTTTAAAACGGACCAAACGGTCAAAATTCACAAACCGTTAACGGAAAAATGCTCATAAATACTATTTTTTGACGACTTAAATCAGGTTTACAGGTTAGATCGTTAAAAAAAGAAGAAATAAAAAAGGGCAATAAATTATTGCCCCTTCAATCATAAACTTATGATTGTAATAACCACATCACGATGGGTAATAAAAATCATAATCCATTCAAATTCAGCACATCTCGCATATCATAAAGGCCTGTTTCGCGTCCTTTTAACCAGAATGCAGATCTAACTGCGCCATTCGCAAACGTCATTCGGCTCGACGCTTTGTGCGTAATTTCGATGCGCTCGCCGATGTCGGCGAACATGGCGGTGTGTTCACCGACGATATCGCCCGCGCGCACCGTAGCAAACCCAATGGTGCCGGGCACGCGCTCGCCAGTGTGGCCTTCACGCGCATAGACCGCGCAGCTTTGCAGATCTTTATTCAGGGCGCCGGCAATCGCCTCGCCCATTGCGAGCGCCGTGCCGGAAGGCGCATCCACTTTATGGCGGTGATGCGCTTCAATAATTTCGATATCGGTGTAATCGCCCATGACCTGCGCGGTTTTTTCGAGCAGTTTCAGCATCACGTTCACCCCAACGCTAAAGTTGGCGGCAAAGACTACAGGGATCGCCGCGGCGGCTTCACGGATGGCCGCTTTACCGGCATCGTCAAACCCGGTCGTGCCGATAACCATGCCTTTACCGTGCGCGCGGCAAAACGCCAGGTACGCTAAGGTGCCTTCAGGACGCGTAAAATCGATAAGTACGTCAAAGTCATTTTTCACCGCCTCAATGCTGCTCTGGAGGGTTACGCCGGTCGCGCCTGCGCCCGCCAGTTCGCCCGCATCCGCGCCCAGCAGCGAGGAGCCTTCGCGCACCAGCGCGGCCCCCAGCGCCACGCCGTCCATCGCGAGTGCCGCCTGGATTAACTGCCGTCCCATACGGCCATTCGCTCCCGCGATCGCAACGCGGACCTGTGCTTCTTGCATAGTTATACTCTTCAGATTGCTTAGAAATCGTTCTCAGGTTAACCAGCCAGCCCGCAGGCTGCCAGCTGAAAACATGGATAATTAGAAATTTATGACAAAACGGCGGGGATATCAGTAAAAGGCGTGGATCACCTGATATTTTTAGGGTTATAGCAGGGTAATACGGCAGGCGCGCCGCCTGCCGCGAGCCTTAATCCGCCAGCTGATAAGCCACCAGCAACTGGCCTTTTTTCACTTTAATGCTGGTAAGCGTCACCTCGCCGACCTGGGACAACGATGCCACATGCGTCCCCCCGCAGCCGTAAACGGGCAGTTCGCCGAAGCGCACCTGCCGCCGCCCGTCAATGAAACCAACATAGCGCGGCAGGTCGGCGGCGATCCAGGCGGCGATTTTCTCGCTTAACGCGTCGGCGTCAGGCGCGTCTGAAGCCTGCGCCGGGGCAAACGTAATTTTCCCTTCGCCGGGCCAGTGGTGCGCTTTCACCGGCTGCCAGCCGAGCTGCTCGCCCGCATAACCAATCAGATGGCCCGCAGAGTGCCAGCGGGTATGACGCTTGCGCAGCGCTTCGTCGACCACAAGCGTGGCGGGGCCTGTCGCTACTGGCTGCGCCAGCAGATGAATGACCGTG
This sequence comes from Cronobacter turicensis, assembly GCF_041222865.1. Lineage (NCBI taxonomy): Bacteria > Pseudomonadati > Pseudomonadota > Gammaproteobacteria > Enterobacterales > Enterobacteriaceae > Cronobacter > Cronobacter turicensis. Next base: position 3,649,696 of record NZ_CP165997.1, read on the forward strand.
TCGCCGCGGTTTTCCACGCGCAGCACCGGCGCGCCGTTTATCGTGCCGCTGTCAGAGGGCTGTCCGCCGCCCTGCGGGTGAAACAGCGTCGTATCCAGCTCGACTTCATAATCGCCCTGCGCGTTTTGCTCGCAGCGCAACACGTTCGCTTCGCCCTGTAGCGCGTCGCTCAGGTAGTACTCTCTGTGTGTCATCGTTGTCCTCCCGGTTCACCACACAGTATATTTATTATTCCCGCAGCGATAATCCTGCACGGCGACAACGAACCTTTGCACCAGGCGCACAAATATGAATTTAGCCCTTCTGCCCGATATCGCGGTTTTTGTTCAGGTGGTGGAGTCCGGCAGCTTCTCCGCCGCCGCGCGCAAGCTCGGCAGCACACCCTCTTCCGTCAGCCGCAGCGTCTCCCGCCTGGAGCGCGAGCTGGGCTGCAAGCTGCTGGTTCGCACCACGCGCAAATTGCGCCTCAGCGAGGCAGGCAGCGGCGTGTTTCAGCGCGCCGCCAGCATGATGGACGCCGCCCGTGACGTGATGGCTCAGGGCGGTACCGCCTCACAGGCGCCGCAGGGGCGCGTCACGCTCGGCGTGCCGAAAGCGGTAGGCCGCTTCGTGATCCACCCGTTGATGGAAGCGTTTCTGGCGCGCTACCCGGAAGTGGATATCTGTCTGCGCCTGGAAGACCGGTATATGGATCTGATTGATGACGAGGTGGATCTGGCGCTACGCATTACCGATTCCCCCTCCCCTGGGCTATACGGCAAACCGCTGATGCAGATAGACCATCTGTTGTGCGCCACGCCGGACTATCTGGCGCGCCACGGCACGCCGGAAACGCCGCAGGCATTACGCCAGCACAGCTGCATCAGCCTTGGCGAAACGGCGGCGGATGCGCGCTGGAAGTTTCGTCGCGACGGGAAAAGCGTGGTGGTGCAGACGCACGGGCGGTACGCCGCTAACCATACCGGCGTGCGTCTCGATGCCGTAAAGCGCCATCTGGGCATCGGCAGCCTGCCGCGCTTTACCGCCAGCGACGCGCTGGCGGCAGGCGAGATTGTTCAGGTGTTGCCGGAGTGGGAATTTATCAGCAGCTATTCCGGCAAGCTCTGGCTGCTGTGGTCGACGAGCCGCCATATGCCCGCCAAAATCCGGGCGCTCATCGACTACCTGACGGAAAGGCTCTGCTAAGGGGCCAGCATGAGCGTCTGCGCGACCCATTCACGAAACGCGGCCACATCGATACCGAGCGCAACCAGCGCATTCGCCGGTCGGTTTAACCGCCCTTCGATATCCACTACCGTGGCGCCCGCCGTGTAGTCGCCGCGCGTCTCCACCGCCACGAAGCAGGACCTGAGCGTGAACAGTTCAGGCTTAACCAGCCAGGCGATGGCGCAGAGATCATGCATACGCAGGCCCGTCGTCATGCTGCCGCTGCGGTAGTGGCTGAACAGCGCGTGCAGCATTTTCCCGGTGCGGTTAAGCGACGGCAGCGCGGCGAGATAATCCGGCGTGAGCACCGCCTGGTTGGTGACATCCAGCCCGCACATCACTATCTCAATGCCGCTGTCAAACACCCGCGCGGCGGCTTCCGGATCGATGGCGATATTAAACTCGGCGTTGGGGGTAAAGTTGCCGCGTCCTGAAGAGCCGCCCATCATCACCAACCGTTTGATTTTCGCTTTACACGCCGGGTAGTGCGTCAGCAGCAGCGCGATATTGGTCAGCGGCCCGATGGTGACGAGCGTCAGCGGCTCCGTGGCGGTCATCAGGCGTTCGTAAATGGCCTGAAACGCCGGAACGTCGAGCGTCAGCCGGTCATGTTCGACAAACGTGTAGCCTTCCATTCCCGATTCGCCGTGAACCGACGCGGCATCGCGCAGCGGGCGCGCCAGCGGTGTGGCGGCGCCCTGCGCCACCGGCACGTCCGCGTTCCAGAAATGCAGCAGCTGTAACGCGTTGCGGGTCGTTTTCTCCACAGACACATTCCCTGCGACAGTGGTGATGAGTTGTAAATCCAGCGCGGGCGAAAACAGCGCGGCGGCGATAGCCACGGCGTCGTCAATGCCAGGATCGGTGTCGAGAAGGATGGGAATGGCTTCCATAAGTGATTCTCCCTTATGCGTTTGTTAGCTATTTCGCTCGTGGTTGGCTTACTATGTAACACATCATCGTCTTCAAATTTAGCCGGGAATTGTCATGAAAGTTGCGCAGGCCAGTGTTTCTGAATCCGTTACCCGGCACCTTGCCGGGCGCATTATGCGGGGCGAGCTGGCGGCGGGTTTATCGTTACCCGGCGAAAACGAGCTGGCGGCCGAATATAACGTTTCCCGTACTTCTATCCGTAATGCGCTGGCGACGCTTGCGGCCAAAGGGCTTATCGCTATTCAGGCTAAAAAACGCAGCACGGTTAACGCCCGGGAGCAGTGGAGCCTGCTTGACCTTGACGTGCTGGGCTGGCTCGCCGAAGGCAAAGTCGATGCACAACTGGTTGAACAGTTAATGCTCACGCGCCTTATTTTTGAACCCAGCGTGGCGGCCCTGGCGGCGATTAACGCCGACGCGCACGATCTGGCAGCCATGGAAGATGCGCTGGGATTGATGCGCCGTGGGCAAACGGAAGCAGAAAAAGCGGCTTTTGAAGCCGGGGATATGGCTTTTCACCAGGCGCTGCTGCGTGCAACGCACAACCCGTTTTTGCTCGCGCTTGGCAATGCGCTGAGCGCCGCGATGATGCTTTCCTTTCGCCAGACGCTGGAAGCCGATGTGCGACTCACCCACACAGCCATCGATGAACACTTCCGCCTGTTTGAAGCCATTCGACTGCGACAGGTCGATGAGGCCAGGGTCTGTATGCGCACTATCCTGCTACATGCCGCCGGGAAAAGCATCTGGCAGGAACGCCCCGCTTTCGTCGATCGCATTCTCTGATTTCTTCGATCCTCTTCTGACGTAATTCCGATCCCTCTCACAGATTGTGGCTATTTTTTGCTCCATCCTTCTTGTATTACAAGATAACTAGGTTTGTACTACATCATGAGCAGGTACTGGATCGCCATCGACTGGGGCACGACCAACTTTCGCGCCTTTCTCCTTGATAAGCAAGACGTTATTGCCAGATCTTTTCACGACTGCGGTTTATTGTTCGTAGAGAAAAACGCCTTTGCCACCACGTCGCTACGCCACCTGGCGCAATGGCTTCAGGATTATGGCGCGTTGCCGGTTCTGATGGCTGGCATGGTGGGATCGCGTCAGGGCTGGCAGGAAGTGCCGTATGTCACCACGCCTGCCAGTACCGCGTCGCTGGCGGCGAAGGCGTTCCCGCTCGTCACGCCGTGGGGCGGTGCGACATGGATTATCCCCGGCGTCAGTTGCGTCAGCGCATTCGGCCTGCCTGACGTGATGCGGGGGGAAGAAGTGCAGTTGATGGGGCTTAATGCGCTGCATCCCGCGGCGCGCCATGCGGTCATTCTGCCCGGCACGCACAGTAAGCATGTTTTTATGCGTCAGGGCGCCATTACCCATTTTTCAACGTTTATGACCGGCGAACTGTTTTCAGTGCTGAGTGAGCACTCGCTACTCGGGCGCGATCTGCCGCCGCAGCATGAGGATCGGCTTAGTTTTCTCGCGGGGGTGGAGAGCGCTGAGCAGAGCGCGCCATTCAGCCATCTGATTTTTTCTGCCCGCACGCGACGGCTGGCAGGCGACATCGCCCCGGAGCATGTCCATAGCTATCTTTCCGGCCTGCTGATTGGGTATGAGCTGGCCGCGATGCCTGGCACCGACGATATCTGGGTAGTGGGCTCCCCTTCGCTCACGGCCCGCTACCAGCTTGCCGCTCCGGCGTTTCATCTGACATTACATGCCGCAGACGGCGACGCTTGCTTCCTTCGCGGTATGGCCGCCATCCGTGCCCTGCTTCGGGACACTCATCCATGACACCGACGGACTTTTATACCTGCTGGCAGCAGGAGACGCTGCCGCTTATCGCTATTCTGCGCGGGATCACGCCCGCCGACGCGCAACCCGCGGCAGAAATTCTGGTTAACGCAGGTTTTCACTGGCTTGAGGTTCCGCTTAACAGTCCTTCGGCGCTGACGTCCATCAGGCTGATGCGTGAGGTGGTGGGCGATAGCGCCAGAGTCGGCGCAGGGACGGTTCTAACCCCGGAACAGGTCGACCACGTGGCGAGATGCGGCGGACAGCTTATCGTCTCTCCCGACGGCTGCCCGGCGGTGATTCGCCGCACCCGCGAGCGGGGGCTGATAAGCCTTCCCGGCGTGATAACGCCCACCGAAGCCTTTAGCGCTATCGGCGCAGGCGCCAGCGCGCTGAAACTCTTTCCGGCAGAACAGATTACCCCGGCCATCGTGAAAGCCCTGCGCGCGGTACTGCCGCCACACCTCGTCTGTTTACCGGTAGGCGGCATTCAGCCTGATCCGACGCAGATGGGCGCTTATCGTCGGGCTGGCGCGGATGGCTTCGGGCTTGGGGGCGCGCTGTATCAGGCGGGGATGAGCCTGCACGATTTACGCCTGCGCGCTGGCGCGTTCCGGCAGGCCTGGCACATCCTGGCAGACGCGTGATGACGTACTTTCGCGGCGATCCCGTCCCCATTGGCGCCTGGCGCGCCCGGCTCGGCGAAACCCCGGTGTGGTGCGATCGCAGCGCCTCGCTGCTGTGGGTCGACATTCTGGCAGGCAAACTGCTGCGCTACTGGCCGTCAACGCAGCGCCTCACGATTCGCGATATGCCCCGCTTCACCAGCGCGGTATTGCTGACGACCCGGAGCGACCATTTTCTGGTCGTCAGCCAGACGGGCATAGGGATTTATGACTACGACCGGGCGCGCATGTCGCTGCTTCTGCCGTGGCCGGAAAGCGAAACCCGCACCCGGCCGAACGACGCGGCTATCGCGCCCGACGGCGCGCTGTGGTTCAGCACGATGGAGCCGCAGGCAGCGCAGGCCATCGGCCGCTGGTACCGCCTGGAGCCCGGCGCTACCGCGCCGCAGATTCTGCTGGCGCGGCAGTGGGTGCCCAATACCATGGTCTGGTATGAAGACGCGCAGTGGTTTGCCGATTCGCTGCGTCACCGTTTTTACCGCGCCGCGTTCAGGCCGCCTGAATTCACTCTTCTTCAGGAATATGAGGTCGAGGGCATTGCGGACGGCTCCGCCCTGAGCATGGATGGACATCTGATAAATGCCCGCTGGGGCGCGGGAAAGCTGGTTTGTCACGCCCTGCGCGCCGGGACGATGCGGGAAGAAGAATCCTTCGCGCTGCCGGTACTGCAACCGAGTAGTTGCGCCTTTGGCGGCGACACGCTCAGCGATCTCTACATCACCTCCGCCAGGGATGGCATCGCGCATCCCGGCCCGCTTGATGGCGCACTGTTAATTCTAAAAACAACGTTGACCGGCCAGCCTGAAAACCGTTTTCGGCTGTGATCCTTTTCTGACACGGGACCGATTATGACGACTTCAACACACTCTCACACTTTGAACCGGCAGGCGTTTACCGTCTGCTTTCTCGCGGCGCTCGCCGGGTTGCTGTTTGGCCTCGATATGGGCGTCATCGCAGGCGCGCTACCGTTTCTCGCGCGAACATTCGACCTTAACAGCCACCAGCAGGAAATTGTGGTCAGCGTCATGATGTTCGGCGCGGCGCTGGGCGCGCTGTGCAGCGGCCCGATGTCCTCCTCGCTGGGCCGCCGCAGAAGCCTGTTGCTCGGCGCCACGCTGTTTGTCGTCGGCTCGCTCGGCTGCGCGGCGGCAGGGAATATGCCAATGCTGGCGATAGCGCGCTTTATTCTGGGTCTGGCGGTCGGCGTGGCCTCGTTCACGGCGCCGCTGTATCTCTCTGAAATCGCCCCGGAACGTATTCGCGGCAGTATGATTTCGCTGTATCAGCTGATGATCACTATCGGCATTCTGGCCGCGTTCATTTCTGATACGGCCCTGAGCGGCGGCGGCCACTGGCGCTGGATGTTGGGCATTATCACCTTTCCGGCAGTGGTGCTGTTTATCGGCGTGCTGACGCTGCCGGAAAGCCCGCGCTGGCTGATGATGAAACGCCGTGATGCGCTGGCGGCGAGCGTACTTAAACGACTGCGTAACAGCGATAAAGACGCGCAGCACGAGCTAAACCAGATCCGTGAAAGCGTAAAAATAAAACAGCGCGGCTGGCAATTATTCCGTCACAACGCCCATTTTCGCCGCTCCACCGGCCTTGGCATTCTGTTGCAGTTTATGCAGCAGTTCACCGGCATGACGGTCATCATGTACTACGCGCCGAAAATCTTTGAAATCGCCGGATTCGCCACAACCCGACAGCAGATGTGGGGCACCGTGATCGCCGGGCTGACGAATGTGCTCGCCACCTTTATTGCGATTGGCCTTGTGGATCGTTGGGGCCGCAAGCCTGTCCTGAAACTGGGGTTCGCAGTGATGGCGGTTTGCATGGGCATTCTCGGCTTCATGTTTTACAGCGGGCTGCACAGCGCCGTCGGGCAATATCTGGCGGTGCTGATCCTGCTGCTTTTCATCACGGGTTTCGCCATGAGCGCCGGTCCGCTTATCTGGGTGTTGTGCTCGGAGATCCAGCCGCTGGCCGGGCGCGATTTCGGGGTCACCTGTTCCACGATGGCGAACTGGATAGCCAATATGATCATTGGCGCTTCTTTCCTGACGCTTATCGACACTATCGGTAGTCCGAACACCTTCTGGCTGTATGGCCTGCTCAATGTCGTGTGCATTGTTCTGACGCTGCTGTTTGTGCCGGAAACCAAAAATATCTCTCTGGAAGACATCGAACGCAACCTGATGAACGGCGCGCCGCTGCGCCTTATTGGTCAGCCTGTTGCGTCTGATGCTCCCCGCGCTGCGACCGCGCGCTAAGTTGCTCTCCTGGAGGTTAATGACATGCTTCTGACATCTGAAGATAAGGTCTATCGCAAAATAACCCGCAGGCTCATCCCGTTTCTGATCCTGTGCTATTTCTTCGCCTACCTTGACCGCGTCAACGTCGGTTTCGCCAAACTGCATATGCAGGATGCGCTGAACTTCAGCGACACGGTTTATGGCCTCGGCGCCGGGATTTTCTTTATCGGTTACTTTCTGTTTGAGCTGCCGAGCAATCTGCTGATGCAGCGCTTCGGCCCGCGTTTCTGGATAGCCCGCATTATGGTGACCTGGGCGGTGCTGTCGGCGGCGATGATTTTTATCAGCACCCCGACGCAGTTTTACGTGCTGCGCTTTTTACTGGGCGTCGCCGAAGCCGGATTCTTTCCGGGCATCGTCTTCTATCTAACGCTGTGGTTCCCTTCCTGGCGCTCCGCCCGCACGCTGGGGCTGTTTATTCTGGTCACGCCGCTCTCAACCATTATCGGCAGTCCGCTGTCGGGGCTAATTCTGACGCTGTTTGAGGGCGTGGAAGGGCTGCATAACTGGCAATGGCTGTTTCTTGTCGAGGCGATCCCCTCTTTTGTGCTGGCGTTTGTGGTGTTGCGCTATCTCGATAATGACGTGAAGGCCGCACGCTGGCTGAGCGAAACCGAAAAACAGGTGGTTATCGGCGATATGGCGAAAGACGCGCTGAACCGCGAGCGCGCCCGCCACGGCAGAGCCGATCGCAGCCTGAAAGATATGTTTAACAACGGCTATGTCTGGCTGCTGGCGCTGATCTTTTTTAGCTTCAACATCGGTTATTACGGCATTAATTTCTGGCTGCCGTCGATCATTAAAACCTCCGGCGTCAGCGACGATATCTACATTGGCTTACTCGCCGCGTTGCCGTATGTGTGCGGCGCGGTGTTTATGGTGTGGAACAGCCATCACTCCGATTTGAAGCAGGAGCGCCGCTGGCATATCGCCGTCCCGGCGCTCATCGGCGGCATTGGCCTTGCGCTGAGCGCCTGGTGCAGCACGTCCACCTTCTGGATGATGACGTGGATTTGCCTTGCGATGTCCGGCACGCTGGCGCTCATTCCCACCTATATCAGTCTGCCGGGCGCGATGCTGTCCGGCACCGCCGCCGCGGCAGGCATCGCGCTGGTCAATTCCATCGGCAACCTCGCCGGTTTCTTCGGCCCGACCGTACTGGGCTGGCTGAAAGACGCCACCGGCCGCACCGACACGGGGCTCTACATTCTGGCTGGCTTCCTGCTGTTGTGCGCGCCGCTGATCCTTGCCCTGCCCGCGCGTCTGGCGAACCCCAAAAAACGCCTTGCGGCATCTGAACCCCATGATGAGCAGTCTGACACTGCCCCTTCTGTCGATGCGACGGCACGTCGCTAACTGATGTAAAAGAGGATGACTATGAGCTGTAACGAAGGATGCGCCCACTGTAATACCCATTTTAATCCGATACTGGAAGGCGATAACGGCGCGCTGAAACGCGCGCTGTATAAATCGATGGGCCACACGGACGAACAGTTGCGCCGCCCGGTCATTGCGGTGGTCAACAGCTATACCAACGCCACCGCCGGGCATGTCAATCTGAACGAGCTGACGGCGAACGTTTTACAGGGCATCGATGAAGCGGGCGGCGTCGGGATGGTGTTTGGCACTATCGCGCCCTGCGACGGCATCGCCGAAGGGCATCTGGGCATGCGCTACATTCTCGCCGCGCGGGAAGTGATTGCCGCCTCGATTGAAACCATGGTGCGCGCCCATCGCTTTGACGGCATGGTGCTGCTCGGCTCCTGCGACAAAATCGTTCCGGCGATGCTGATGGCCGCCGCCCGTCTGGACATTCCGGCGATTATGGTAAACGGCGGGCCGATGTACCCGGCGCAATACCAGGGCAAGCACTGGGATGGCAATATCGTCACCGAAGCCATCGGCTGGAAGAAACGTGGAGAGATAACCGAGGCCGAGTTCGCCCACATCGAAAACATTGCAGAGCCCGGCCCCGGCTCCTGCACCATGTACGGCACCGCCAACACGATGTGCTGCATCGCTGAAGTATTAGGCATGAGCCTGCCGGGCAGCAGCACGCTACCCGCGATTTCAGCGCAGCGCCGTACCTGTGCGACAGAAACCGGGCGTCAGGCCGTGAAGCTGGTCACCCATGGCATGAACGCCCGCCAGCTAATCACCCCGGAATCCATCCACAATGCGATGGTCTATCTGCTGGCGACCGGCGGCTCGACCAACGCTATTTTGCATTTGCAGGCCATCCACTATGAAGCCGGGCTGGGCCATCTGCCGCTGGCGGCGTTTGACGCGCTCAGCCATCAGGTGCCGCTGGTGGCGTCGTTATATCCGGCATCGGAATACGACATGATCGATTTTCATGAGGCAGGCGGCGTACCGGCGGTGGAGCGGGAGATCGCCTCGCTGATGAAGACGTCCGCCATGACGGTTTCCGGGAAAACCAAAGCGCAGCTCATTGCCGCAGGCCATCGCAGCCCGCGCCCGGACGTTATTCATACCTTAGCCATCCCGGTGCGTAACGAGGCGGGCGTGGCGGTACTGCACGGCAATCTGTCGCCGCTGGGCTGCGTAGTGAAACCCGCTGCCGTTCCCGAGCATTTAATGATCTTCCGTGGCCCGGCCGTGGTGTTCAACAGCGAACAGGAGGCCGTGGAGGCCATTATGTCCGGCAGCATTCCGCCTGGCAGCGTGCTGGTGTTGCGCTACGAAGGGCCAAAAGGCGGGCCGGGGATGCCGGAAATGTATAAGCCGATGAAATGTCTGGAAGGCATGGGGTTATCTGACCACTGCGCGCTGATCACGGACGGGCGTTTCTCCGGCTCGAATCGAGGCCTGTTTGTCGGGCATATCTCGCCGGAAGCGGCCGACGGCGGCGCGCTGGGCCTGGTGAAAGACGGCGATGAAATCTCCATCCATATTCCGGATCGCCTTCTGATTTTACATGTGGATGACGACACGCTGGCCCTGCGCCGCGCCGTGTGGCAGCCGGTCTATAAGGAAGTCCCGCGCGGCTTTCTGCGTCTCTATCGCCGCTGGGCGCTGCCCGCCGCGCAGGGCGCCGTGCTGGCAGACCGGGAGGATGAGGCATGAGTAACGCTTATGACGCTGCCAGTATCGCAGGCGTAAATCCCATCGTGGCGATGCCGTTTACCGCGAACGGCGATATCGACGAGCGCAGCTTTGTTCGCTTACTGGAGCATCTCGCCGCGACCGGCGCGGATGGCGTCACGCTGTTTGGCATCGCCAGCGAGTTTCCCAAACTCAGCGACACAGAGCGCGATCGGCTGGCGCAGAGGTTTATCCATACGCTCTCCGGCAGCCCTTTATTTCGCGCCCTCTCTGTGACCGATCACAGTACCGAGCTGGCGGTAAAACGCGCCAGAGAGTATCAGGCGCTGGGCGCTGACGCGCTGATGTTGCTGCCCCCATTCTTCCTGCAACCTCGCCCGCAGGCTATCCAGGAACATATTTTCGCGGTGCTGGAAGCGGTAGATATTCCGGTGATGGTGCAGTACGCGCCGGGTGAAACTGGGTTGTCTGTCCCGCCGGAACAGCTGGCGGCCGTGGCGACGCGCTACCCGCACGCGGTGTTCAAAATCGAATGCAACCCGCCGGTGGAATATACCCGGGCGTTTCTCGCCGACGCGCCGCAGGCGGGCGTGCTCAATGGCTATGCGGGCCTGTATATGCTGCAAATGCTGGAGGCTGGCGCCAGAGGCGTAATGCCTGGCTGTTCGTTTACCGAAGTCTATGTGCGGATTTACCGCCACTGGCAGGCGGGGGAGGAAGCCGAAGCGCAGGCGCTGCATCAGCGGCTCCTGCCCTGGATCCAGCAGTGGATGAGCCATTGTGAGTACATCATCCAGGCGGAAAAAACGCTGCTGTACCGCCGGGGCATTATCGCGAGCGACTACTGCCGCCATCCAGGCTGGCCGCTGACGCAGGCCGATCGTCAGGCTATTGCCCGGCTTATCGAAGAATTTTCCTTGTGAGGGAATAACGCCATGACATTACGACAGACTCCGCGCGTGGTCATCGTGACCGGCGCCAGTCAGGGGATCGGCCACGCCATCGCCACTGTTTTTTTAGCGCACGGCGACCTGGTGATCGGCTGCGCGCTCCCGTCTTCTGAAAACGCGCCGCAGGTACAGACATTGCTGGCGGCCTGGCCCGGGCAGTTTTTTTACTTTTCCGTAGATATGACGCAAACCGGGCACATCCAGCAGTTTGTTGAGGAGGCGCTGGCACTGGCGGGACGTATTGACGTTGTGGTGTCGAACGCCGGGAAAAATGTGTTTGCAGGCGTCGATTGCAGCCTGGAAACATGGACGCATAATCTTGAGCTCAACCTGCGCTCGCACTGGTTTCTGGCGAAATGCGCGCGTGAACCGCTGGCAAAAAGCCATGGGGTGATGTTAATCATCACGTCTAACCATGCGTTTTCCACAATGCCAGGCTGCGCGCCTTACAACATCAGCAAGCGCGCCCTGCTCTCGCTGGTGCAGAGCCTCACCATCGAATGGGGCCCGGAGGTTCGTACCGTGGGCATCGCGCCGGGATTTATCGACACCGCAGGCAACCAGGCGTGGTTTGACAGCCACCCGGATGCGCAACGTGTGCGGGAAAAAACGGTACGTAAACATCCGGTCGGGCGCATTGGCCGCCCCGAAGAGGTCGGCGAGCTGTGTCTGTTTCTGGCAAGCGAGCGCGCCGGGTTTATTGCGGGCACCACTATCGTCATGGACGGCGGACGCAGCGCCCTGATGCAGGATGAAGACGAAGCCTGAATGAAAACGGGGAGCGCCTGGCTCCCCGTCTGTGATGTCATCGCTTCTCGCGCGTGAAATTTACTGCACTTCGCGCGCGTCGATGCGCAGCTCCTTCGGCACTTCGAACACGATGTTCTCTTCACGGCCGGTCAGCTCATGGGCATCGCTGCCGCCGAGCGCTTTGAGGCGCGTGATGACGTTCTGCACCAGAATATCCGGCGCTGAGGCGCCTGCGGTCACGCCTACACAGTCGGCGGTTTTCACCCAGGCTTCCTGAATGTCGTTCGCGTCGTCGATAAGATAGGCCGTTTTGCCCATACGCTGGGCCAGCTCCGCCAGACGGTTGGAGTTAGAGGAGTTTTTCGACCCGACCACTAACACTACGTCCGCCTGCTCCGCCAGCGCGCGCACGGCTTCCTGACGGTTGGTGGTGGCGTAGCAGATGTCATCTTTACGTGGGCCGACGATTTTCGGAAAACGGCTGCGCAGCGCGTCGATCACCTCGGATGTGTCATCCACTGACAGCGTCGTCTGGGTCATAAAGGAGAGATTATTTTCATCCTTCACGGTGATTTTCCAGACATCATCCGGCGATTCCACCAGGTACATGCCCCCTTCCGGGTTGCTGTACTGGCCCATCGTGCCTTCCACTTCCGGGTGTCCGGCGTGGCCGATAAGAATGGCTTCTTCGCCGCGGCGGCTGGAGCGCGCCACTTCCATATGCACTTTGGTCACCAGCGGGCAGGTGGCGTCAAACACCGTCAGATCGCGGCTTTTCGCTTCATTGCGAACCGCCTGAGAGACGCCGTGGGCGGAGAAAATCAGGATCGCGCCATCCGGCACTTCGCTGATTTGCTCGATAAAAATCGCGCCGCGCTCGCGCAGGCTGTCCACCACATAACGGTTATGCACGACTTCATGGCGAACGTAGATAGGCGCGCCGTAAATGGCCAGCGCGTTTTCCACAATGCTGATAGCGCGGTCCACGCCTGCGCAGAAGCCGCGCGGGTTAGCCAACAGGATCTGCATCAGAACTCTCCAGCGCCGGATCGATCTCCAGCACGTCTATATCAAAATGAAGGGTATGCCCGGCGAGCGGATGGTTGAAATCCACCGTGATGGAGTCGCCGTTGATTTCGCGGATGACGCCCGGCATTTCGCTGCCGTCCATTGCGGTAAAGAGCATGATAGCGCCGATGTCCGGCTCGCCCGCGTCGATAAACTCGCGGCGGGAAAAGTACTGGATAAGATCCGGGCTTGGCGTGCCGAAAGCGTCTTCCGGCAGTAGCGTAAACGCTTTTTTGTCGCCGGCATGCAGGCCGAGCAACTCGCGCTCCAGGCCCTGCGACAGCGAGCCGTCACCCAGGCGAAACAGCGCGGGTTTGCCGCTGTTGCGGCTGGACTCCGCTGTGGAGCCGTCTTCAAGCTTCAGCGTAAAGTGCACAAGCACCGCGCTGTTGCTCTGTATGGATGTAGACATGCAGGTTGCTCACTTATTTTGGGTCGTCTGTTTGCCCGGTGCGTTACGCTTATCGGGCCTACGGAAGGCCGCACATTCTGTGGGCCGGGTCAGCGAACGCTGCCCGGCCAGGGTTTATGCCGTGGCTTTCTGTTTGGAAGGCAGGAAGCCTTCCAGCACGACTAATGCGGCGCCGATACAGATAGCGGTATCGGCCAGATTGAACGTCGCGAAGTGCCAGTCGCCGACGTAGAAATCAATCATATCGACCACAAAGCCGTGCCACAGACGGTCAAACAGATTGCCCAGCGCGCCGCCAATAATCAGCGCGTAAGCAATGTTGTTGAGCTTCTGGCTCGCCTTCGCGCGATACATCATGACCGCCAGCAGCACGCAGATACCGATAGCGATACCGGCGAAGAACCAGCGCTGCCAGCCGCCTTTGTCCGCGAGGAAGCTGAATGCCGCGCCGTAGTTGCGCGCATAATGCAGATTGAGCGACGGGAACAGCGAGACCGTCTCCCCCAGCGCGAAGTGCTGGAGGATTAACGCCTTGCTACCCAGATCGACAATCAGCACGACCACCACCAGCCACAGCCAGCGCAGACCGGTTGAAAGAATCGGTTTACTCATCAGGCAAACTTACGTTTTTCGCCGTCACCGGCGACGTTGCTGACACAGCGACCGCAGATTTCTGCGTGTTCCGCCACCTTGCCGACATCGGTGGTGTAGTGCCAGCAGCGCGGGCACTTCTCACCTTCGGCTTTTGCGAGCGCCACTTTCAGCCCTTTGAGCAGTTCGCTCTGCTGGGCATCGGCGGCGGCGCTGGCATAATCCTCAACCTTCGCCTGCGAGGTCAACAGGACAAATCGCAATTCCTCGCCAAGCGCGGTGAGTTTAGCCGCCAGTTCCGGCTCCGCGTACAGGGTGACCGCTGCTTCCAGCGAGCCGCCGACTTTCTTATCGGCGCGCGCCTGCTCAATCACCTTGTTCACTTCGCCGCGCACTTTCAGCAGCGCATCCCAGTAAGCGTCGTTCATCGCTTCGGTATCGGCAAGACCAAACAGGCCGTCGTACCATTCGCCGGTAAAGACGTACTTCTCGCGCTCGCCCGGCAGGTAGCCCCACACTTCATCCGCGGTGAAGGAGAGGATCGGCGCCATCCAGCGTACCAGCGCTTCACTGATGTGATAGAGCGCGGTCTGGCAGCTGCGGCGCGCCACGCTGTCGGCTTTCGCCGTGTACTGACGGTCTTTGATGATATCGAGATAGAACGAGCCCATTTCGATGGAGCAGAAGCGCATCAGGCGCTGCACCACTTCGTGGAAATCGTAAGCTTCATACGCTTTCACGATATCGTCCTGCGCGGCTTTCGCGCAGCCGACCGCCCAGCGATCCAGCACGACCATCTCTTCCGGTTTCACCATGTCTTTTACCGGATCGAAACCGTTCAGGTTCGCCAGCAGGAAGCGCGCGGTGTTGCGGATACGGCGATAGCTGTCGGCGGCGCGTTTTAAGATCTCGTCGGAGACGGCCATCTCGCTGGTGTAGTCGGTCGATGCCACCCACAGACGCAAAATATCGGCGCCCAGTTTGTTCATCACATCCTGCGGAGAGACCGTGTTGCCGATGGATTTCGACATCTTGCGGCCCTGACCATCTACAGTGAAACCGTGGGTCAGTACCTGGCGGTACGGCGCTTTGCCTTTCATGGCGGTGGAGATCATCAGCGAAGACATGAACCAGCCGCGATGCTGGTCAGAGCCTTCGAGATACATATCCGCCGCATGGCCGGAAAACTCCGGACGCACGTCAACCACAGACGAGTGGGTGGAACCGGAATCGAACCACACATCGAGCGTATCCGGCACTTTTTCATAGACATCGGCGTCGTCGCCCATGATGTCGCGCGGATCGAGATCCCACCACGCCTGGATGCCGTCCTGCTCAACGCGCTTCGCGACGTCTTCCATCAGCTCCAGCGTGCGCGGATGCAGCTCCTGCGTCTCTTTATGGACGAACAGAGACATCGGTACGCCCCAGGTGCGCTGACGGGAGATACACCAGTCAGGACGGTTGGCGACCATCGATTCGATACGCGCCTGGCCCCAGTCCGGGATCCACTGCACGCCTTTGATCTCTTTCAGAGACTGCGCGCGCAGGCCTTTTTGATCCATGCTGACGAACCACTGCGGCGTGGCGCGGAAGATGATCGGCGTTTTGTGGCGCCAGCAGCACGGATAGCTGTGGACCATTTTCGCGACATTCAGCAGCGCGCCTTTTTCACGCAACAGCTCAACGATCTGATCGTTCGCTTTGAAGACGTTAACGCCATCCAGACCCGGATACGTGCCCGGCAGATACGCGCCGTCCGGACCGACCGGATTCGCAATCTCCAGACCATATTTCTGGCTGATGGTGTAGTCGTCCGGGCCGTGGCCGCCTGCGGTATGCACCGCGCCGGTACCGGCGTCGAGCGTTACGTGCTCGCCGAGAATAGCCGGAACGTCAAAGCCCATGAACGGGTGCGTGAAGCGCATCAGTTCAAGCTGCGCGCCTTTGGTTTCGCCCAGCACGGTGTAATCGGCGACGTTGATGCGCTTCATCACGCTCTCAAGCAGGTCTTTCGCCACGATCAGCGCCTGACCTTCAATCTGCACCAGCACATAGTCGATTTCAGCATGCAGAGAGATAGCGCGGTTCGCCGGCAGCGTCCACGGGGTGGTAGTCCAGATAACCAGCGATACCGGGCCGTTTACGGTCTGCGCGCCGAATTTCGCCGTGACCGCCGCAGCGTCTACCGCGTTAAAGGCGACGTCGATGGACGGCGACGTTTTGTCGTAATACTCCACTTCCGCTTCAGCGAGCGCGGAGCGGCAGTCGACACACCAGTGCACCGGCTTGGCGCCTTTGTGCAGATGGCCGTTGCCGATGATTTTACCGAGCGCGCGAATGATGTTGGCTTCGGTTTTGAAATCCATGGTCAGGTACGGGTGCGACCAGTCGCCCAGCACGCCCAGACGGATAAAGTCTTTACGCTGGCCGTCAACCTGAGTCGCCGCGTATTCACGGCATTTGGCGCGGAATTCGGCCGCGGTGAATTTCTCACCCGGCTTGCCAAACTCTTGTTCCACTTTCAGCTCGATCGGCAGGCCATGGCAGTCCCAGCCCGGCACGTACGGAGAGTCATAACCGGCAAGCCCTTTGGACTTCACGATAATGTCTTTCAGAATCTTGTTAACCGAGTGACCAATATGAATGCTGCCATTCGCATACGGAGGGCCATCATGCAGAATGAAGGTTTTTTTGCCTTTTTTGGCTGCACGAATGATGCCGTACAGGTCATCATCGGTCCAACGCGCCAGCATTCCCGGTTCGCGCTTAGCGAGATCGCCGCGCATCGGGAACCCTGTTTCCGGCAAATTCAGGGTTGATTTATAGTCACTCATCAGATTCTCGGTTCCGTATTTCGGTTTGATAATTAGCCGATTCAGGCGTTACGCCGGTGTCGGTAGCCCAAAAAAGTCGCGGGCGGTGATCACGTCTCTGGAGATTTGCGCCTTGAGTTCATCAAGCGAGGCAAACCGCTGTTCATTACGTATTTTTTTACGCAGCACTACATCTATATGGCGGCCGTAGAGGTCGATTGCAACGTCCAGCAAGTGAACTTCCAGCTGCTGACGCAGGCCGGCCACCGTCGGGCGGGTGCCGATATTGGCGACGCCGGGCAGCGGTTTATCGCTGATGCCCAGCACTTCCACCGCATACACGCCCTTAACGGGCGAAACCTGACGGCGCAGCGGTAAGTTCGCCGTCGGGAAACCTATGGTGCGCCCGAGCGCATCGCCGTGGACCACGCGCCCGGAGATGGCGAATGGCCGTCCGAGCAGGTTTTCCGCGAGGCTTAAGTCGTCCTGCGCGAGCGCCTGGCGTACGGCGGTGCTGCTGATACGCACGCCCTCTTCGCAAAACGTTTGCGTGCTGGTGACTTCAAAGCCATATTCGCGCCCGGCTTTCTGTAATAACAAGAAATCCCCTTCGCGACCAGCGCCAAAGCGGAAATCGTCTCCGGTCGCCAGGAATTTCACGCCGAGACGCTCTACCAGCAGATCGCTCACGAAGTTCTGGGCCGTCAGCGCGGCAAAGCGGCGGTCGAAGCGAATGCACAGCACGTAATCCACGCCGCAACGGGCGAGATAGCGCAGCTTTTCACGCAAACGGGTGAGCCGCGCAGGCGCTTTATCGGCTGCGAAAAGTTCGAGCGGCTGCGGCTCGAAAATCATGACCATGACGGGAAGGCCGCGTTCGCGCCCTTGCGCGCATAGCCCGCTCAGCAAAGCCTGGTGACCACGATGCACGCCATCGAAATTGCCGATGGTCAGCACGCAACCGTGATGCTCAGAGGTGAGATTATGTATGCCGCGTATCAGCTTCATGACTGGCTCAGAACAGTGAAAATCGTCGGATTATACCTTGTACAGCCTTTAAGGTTAACCGACGATTTGGCCCTGTCAGCCATAAACCGGCAACGATTTCATCGCGCTGCGTCAGGGTTTCGCACTGAACGCGAATTTTGTCCCACAAAGACTGTATTCGCACGAGGCAAGCTGGTAGAATCTTGCGCCATCACTACGTAACGAGCACCGCATAACAACGGCGCTTATTTGCACAAATCCATTGACAAAAGAAGGCTGAAAGGGCATATTCCTCGGCCTTTGAATTGTCCACATAGATCATATTTGGGAGTTGGACCTTGGCTAATATCAAATCAGCTAAGAAGCGTGCCGTTCAGTCTGAAAAGGCCCGTAAGCACAACGCAAGCCGTCGCTCTATGATGCGTACTTTCGTTAAGAAAGTGTACGCAGCGATTGAAGCTGGCGACAAAGCTGCAGCACAGAAAGCATTTAACGAAATGCAACCAATCGTGGATCGTCAGGCTGCTAAAGGTCTGATCCACAAAAACAAAGCTGCTCGTCATAAAGCGAACCTGGCTGCACAGATTAGCAAACTGGCTTAATCGCCGTTGGTTGTCGCTTTGTTGAAAGCAGTTTGTTAAAAAAACCCGCATTTGCGGGTTTTTTTATGCCTGATGATTTATTTTGGCGGGACAAACAGCGCCGAGTAGTCGCGATTACAGATACGCTGCACCGCCGGATGCTGGATCATCCTCTCCGCAAAAATCGCGTGATACTCTTCCATCACGTTATCCATGCGCCCTATCTCAACAATATTGTCATCTTCATAAAAATCGTGCGCGTAGAGGCTTGGCGCGACGAATACGGCATTATGCGCCGCGCCAAAGGCTTTCATTAACGCCGCGTCGTCAAATTCACCGAGGATTTCCACTTTCAGCCCTTGTGAGTGGATCCAGTTGAGTAATTTACGCCCGAGCATGGAACGACGCCCCGGTATCAACAGCCGACGTTCTTCAAGACACGCCGGGAACGGCTTTGTCGGCGCCGGGCTCTGACACCAGAAGCTCACGCTACACTCGCCGATTTTGACGGAAAACAGGCCCGCCTGTTGCGTGGAGTCGATGGGGCAGTCGGAAATAATCATATCGAGTTTATGCTGGCTCAGCTGTTCCAGCAGCATCTCATGCGTCGATTCAAAGCAGCGCAGGTGGATTTGCTCGTCTTCCACCACCGCTGCGTCCAGCACGCCGCTGACCAGCCTTTTGGAAAGCGCATCCGCCACGCCGACATCAAACAGCAAATGGGATTCTTTGCGATAGTTGATGATGTCCAGCATCTCCTGGCTTAACGTAAACATCCGGTCGGCGTAACGAAACACCAGTTGCCCGAGCTCACTGGGCTCAAGGCCCCTTCCCTTACGCTTAAACAGTTTGCCCTGTAGCCTCTCCTCAAGCGCTTTTATCTGTCCGGTAATGGTTTGCGGCGTAAGGTAGAGCGCTTCGGCGGCGCCCACGACCGATCCTTCCTTACAAACCTGCCAGAAATAATATAAGTGGTTGTAATTGATATGAGACATAAACGCGCGTTCTCTCTGGCGTCCCTGAGGGCAAAGCGGCCTTCGCTCCGAAAGGCCGCATAATCAAGCGGGCGTTAACGCGCCCCGGATAAATGGCTGCGCAACAGCGCATACCCAATGACCGCAGCCAGTAATGAACCGACCAGAATGCCAAGCTTCGCCCAGGTCACCAGCGCGGCGTCAACATCACCGAAGGCCAGCGACGCGATGAAAATGGACATCGTAAAGCCGATACCGCACAGCACGCCGACGGCCAGAATCGTTTTCTGACTGACGCCCGGCGGGAGCGTGGCCCACTTAAGCTTGACGGCCAGCGCGCAAAACAGGCTTATGCCCAGCGGCTTGCCAATAAACAACCCGGCGATGATGCCCAGCGGCAGCAGTGAGGTCAGTCCCGCCAGCGTGACGCCCTCAAGCGAAACGCCTGCGTTGGCAAAGGCAAACAGCGGCAGGATCATAAAACCCACCCACGGGTGCAGCGCATGCTCAAGCGAGCCTGCGGGCGAATGCCCTTTCTCCGCTTTAAGCGGCACAAAAAAGCCGATAATCACGCCTGCCAGCGTGGCATGTACGCCCGATTTCAGCACCGCCGTCCAGAGCACCACGCCCACCAGAATATAGACGCCGACGCGACGCACGTTGCAGATATTCAGCAAGGCCAGTACGGCGATAGCGCCTGCCGCCACCATCAGCGATACCATCGACAGCGAACTGGTATAGAACAGCGCAATAATCACAATCGCGCCCAGATCGTCGATGATAGCCAGCGCCATCAGGAAAATTTTCAGCGCAGGCGGCACGCGGCTGCCGAGCAGCGCCAGAATGCCCAGCGCGAATGCGATATCCGTCGCCGCCGGGATAGCCCAGCCCGCGCGCGTTACCGGGTCCTGATAGTTGAACGCCAGGTACAGCGCGGCCGGAAGCACCATGCCGCCCAGCGCGGCGATGACCGGCAGCGAAGCCTGCCGACGGCTGGCGAGCGAGCCCAGTACCAGTTCCCGCTTCACCTCCAGCCCCACGACCAGGAAGAACACAGCCATCAGGGCATCGTTCACCCACAGCAGCATGTTCTTTTTAATCTCCAGCGCCCCGAATTTTAATTCTACCGGCGTGCTGAGAAAGCCTGAGTAGAGATCCTGCGTGGCATTAAGGTTTGCCAGAAGCATGGCCAGCGCGGCGGCGGCAATCAGCACAATGCCACCCGCAGCGTCACTTTTAAAGAAACGTTGTACCGTTTTTATCATCGTTGTCCATCCAGAATTATGGAGTCACATCTCCATTTACTTACACCAGGTATAAGGATAGCGTGGATTACTCATCGGAAAAGCAGTTTATTCAACGTTTAATAATCGTTAAAAACGAACTATCAACGCTGCGTCGGGATAAAAGGCGGGCATAAAAAAAGCCCCGGTAATCCTTACCCGGGGCCAGAGTTCCGCTCAAATAACGGGCGGAGCGGAAAAAATATGTCAGGAAGCAAGACGATTAATATGTCCCCAAATCGGTCCAGACCTGATAAGGCCCGCTGTTGAGATCGGGCTGTTCGCCCTGGGAATACCAGTTCACCTGATAGTTATGCCCTTTCCAGCTAACCTTCTCGAAAGTGCCCCATTTCGCGCCATAAATGGTGCTGGCATTCCAGAGCGCATAAGGCGCGCTGCCGGAACCACTGGTATCAGGCGTCGGGGTGGGGACGGGAGTAGGTTCCGGATCCGGATCCGGGACCGGCGTCGGCGCAGGCGTATCGCCGCCGGTGGATGAGGAGCTTGCCGGTACGGCGGTGACGACAAAACGCTGCTGCGAAGACGGCTCATTTTTGCTGTCGCGTACAAACAGCGTGAACTGGTAATCGGTGCTCTGGGTGACTACCGGCACATCAAACTCAATCACGGCGGCGCTTTTATCCGCCACGATGATCGTCGACGGCACGCCCCAGCTGAAACTCAGCGCGTCATTATCTTCATCGTGCGACGCCTCGCCGGAAAGCTGAATGCGCGAACCGCCGACGACACGCAACTGAATGGCCGCCACCGGCGCATGGTTGATGGTCGGTTGCGGCTCGCTGTCGCTGCCGCTGCTATCAGGCTCGGACACATTAATGCCTTCGAAATAGAACGGCTTCATATCTACCGTCTGGGTTTCGATTTCATATCCCAGTCCTTCGCGCGCAGCGTTCACCAGCACGCCGTTATCCTGGTCGATAGTCCAGGTAAACAGCCCGCCAAGGTTACGTGACGCGGCATACTGGCCTTTGGCTTTTACCGAACGCGGCGTATCAAGCGACATAAACAGTTTGCTTTGCGGGTTGTAGAGGTAGTCCGCATTGGCGACTTTATCGGTATAGACGTTAAAGCCGTTACGCCCTTTCTGGTTTTCCAAATCCAGGTAGTTGTAAATGGTGTCATACCATTCGGTGCTGCCGGATTCGAAAGAGCCGGTGGTAGTGCCGTTGCCTGGCGTATACGCGCCTTTAAGCGGTGAGAAGCTCTCAATAACCGCGTTACGGGCGTTGCGGGTATAGCCAGCGTAACCGATGTTGATACGATCGGACGGGAAGCCTTCGGCAATCAGGTAATCCACCACCGCCTCGATACTCCAGCCGCCCGCCGTGAGCGGCGTCAGGTTGGTGTGGTGGGTCAGCGTTTCAGCCCACGGCGTGCCGAAGAAGTCATAGGTCATCACGTTAATCGCGTACAGACCGGCGTTCAGCAATGCCTTAACGTTAGAATATTCCAGAGTAGAAACAACGGCCGAGCTGGCAATGGAGATTTTGACATCGCTGCGCCCTGCTGCGCTAAGCTGTTTTTTCATCTCCGCGATAAGCAGCGCATAGTTTGCGCCATCTTCCGGTCCATGTGGGTTGCCGTTACCTTCCGCATTCGGGTATTCCCAGTCGATATCCACTTCGCTGAACATCGGGAATTGTTTAAAGAGTTTCACCACACCGGCTGCGAAAGTTTTGCGCGAGGAGTCCGTCTTCGACATCTCATGGAAGCCGTTACTCATAGTCCAGCCGCCGATACTCATAGACAGCGCCAGCGTATGCCCCTGCTGCTTCGCTCTTTGTTGCAGATCGCGCAGGCCGCCTAACAGCCCTTTGGTGGTGGCCTGCGTTACCGTTGCCGGATCGATATCCCAGCCGCTGGTGGTATGTCCGCAGTTCACATAAGACTGGAAATCGCCCCACGGATCCAGGAAGGTCGGTTCGTTGGTGTTTTTATTCGTCTGACGCGCGGCGTTTTCAATGGTGTACTGCTTTTCGCCTTTGTCGCCGACAATGCCAAGGAAGCCGAAAACAATTTTGTCATAAGCGGTAGGAGAGACCTTCGCAAGATCATAGCCGCGCCCACGGTTGGAAGGGCTGTCATCCCCTTCCAGACGCCCATCGTATTGCGACCAGTCGGTATAATATCCAAACACTTTTGGTTTATTAGCAGCCTTATATTTGTTATATACCGGTTTCGCCACGCGGGCTGAGGTATAACTATATTTTTCTACTTCGCTTGCAGGATTAAAGCCATCAGCGGCATTACTGGTTTCAGTCAGGCTGTCGCCCTGAATTAATTTACTTGTAGCCATGTTTATTTTCCTTCGTGAAAAGTGAGTGCAGTACTTTCTGCGCTAACTATCATGATCGGCCGCTTTGCATTCCTCCAGTCACAATCAATAAAAATGAGATTAAAAAACAGCAATGATTTAAATAACCATTACAAAACAATAAACAAAAGACATCTTTTTATTTTTTCCTTTTAATATTCAGCATATTGAAATTGGATATATCATATATTAAAGATTAAGTGTCTTTTAATTTGCAATTAAGAGGAAGTTAATAAGCCAGAAAAAGCGTGATCTGGACTACCGTTTCGCCACATAAAAACATTTTTTTATTTTATTCTGTGGAAATTAATTAAATGCATCCCTACTCTTAAAGGCGCCAGAGAACCTCCCGATATATATTTATATCTGTTCACAGGTGATATATGAAAAGTTATCTGATTAACCATAATTGCATTTTCACTGAGTCAAATAATGAATTAAAAAATACTGATAACGCATGCGTTATAAAAATGACTACCATGCGGGCACGATGTTTAAGTTTTATTATTGAAAACGCCAAAAACGGTGTAATAGAAAAGCAGCAAATCGCCGCCGTCCTGTGGGGAAACCGGGGCCAGTTCATCAGCGACGCCAACCTGACGCAGGTGCTGTATCTGCTACGCCGGGATCTGCGCGCTCTCGGGATCAACGACCTCTTCGTCACCATTCCCAAGCTCGGCATCAAAGTAAACGATGATGTGCCGGTCGACATTCTGACCGAAGAAAAAAAGAAAAAGCCTAAACGCGCGTTCTGGACCGTGGCGGTATTTGCCATGTTTATCCTTGGCGTCCTGACGCTTTTGACCCTGACGGATGTGAGTAATCCTTAATCTCTGTTGCGAGGAATCATTATGAATCCTGTTATCGACGGCATTCTGAATCTTGAAGGAAGCTATGTGGATCATCCGGCGGATCGCGGCGGCCTGACAAAATGGGGAATTACCGAGAAGACGGCAAGAGCGCATGGCTATAAAGGCGACATGCGTGATTTGAGCCGCGAAGAGGCTTACCGCATTCTGGAAGAAGACTACTGGACGGCGCCAGGATTCGACCGCGTCGCGCAGTATTCGCTGCCAATTGCCTTTGAGCTGTGCGAAGCGGGTACAAATATTGGGCCTTCTATCCCCGCACGCTGGTTGCAGCGCTGGCTGAATGTTTTCAATCACCAGCAGAGTAACTACCAGGACTTAACCGTGGACGGCGTTATCGGAAAAAACACGCTGAAGGCGTTGCAAGCGTACCTGGACAAACGCGGTAAGGAAGGTGAAGGCGTGCTGGTAAAAGCGCTGAACTGTACGCAAGGTGACTACTATCTGGATATCACGGAGAAACGTGAGGCGAACGAAGCTTTTATCTATGGCTGGCTGCGAGAGAGAGTGACCCTTTCATAGACATCCGGTGCAAAAAAGCCCGCTGACCACAGCGGGCTTTTTCTTTGCTTATTTCAACAGAGAGGCGCCAGTCAGGAAGTTTTTCACCTTCTCACTCAGCACCCGCAGTATCGGGGTGGCAAATACCCCCCGAGCCCGGCGACCATAAGCACCATATTAAAACTCATGTTACGGTCAATCGCCGCCACGCTCAGCAGGAAAGAGGTAAAACAGGAGATAGCTATCTGGGCCAGACAATCCATGATGTCTTTATGGGTTTCGTTCTTTTCACGCTTCATCAGGTAACTGACAAAGCCACCCCAGCCACCGATAGCAATAATGGTTAATAAGATTTCCAGTTCGACAAGAACCAGTTTTGGCGTTGCGACATGAGCAGCAATAGACATAATAAACCTCGGTAATAATAAGTAGACGATAAATAATTACGCCGTCTGGCGATGCGATAAAGTTAGCAATCTAACCAATAGGAGGCTAATCATTTAATATCAATATTGCGGAACGAATTTACCTTTAGCCTCGCTGTTATTTTTACCGGACAGGTTTATGATGTGATTTACAGGATTAAGAAAAACTATTTACGATAAGTGATAAGAGTTTGTAGCATAGCAATAACATCTCTAATCTCGTCGCGTTGCGGGTTACCATGATGCCAGGCAGCGTAAACTTTAATTATTTCAAACTCTATCGTGTCTGGTAGGTCTATTAATGCAATCCGATACCTTCCTTGCTTTTGAAAAAAACGCGCTATCTTTTCCGGCAATATTGCGATCATGGAAGAGTTTTCAATAATACTTAATAAGCCATTTATTGAATCTGTATTGTAACCGACAGAAAAGTAGCTATTAAAAAATGAGAAAGATTCATTATTCGTGATATCTTTTTTTAGCGCCGGTGTTATCCCATAAGGATGATAAACAGCATGCCGCGAGGTAAAAAGATTCGCCAGCGTCAACTGCTGTAGTTCACAAAGCGGATTCTGAACATTGCAAACCGCTTTATAACTCCGGTACTGATCAACGATGACCTGCTCAATGTCCTGGTCGCTGAAATAATGGCTGGATATCAGCAGATCGGCTTTGCCGTTTTTTAGCTCATTGATTCTCTGAGGATAATCTTTTCCGGTAGCTGATGAGTAATATAAACGGAAACGGTCAAACATTTCCATATCAAATAGTTGCGAGATGTAGTACTGCTCGCTGACATCGTCACCCATCATTTTTATTTCACACCAGGGCGCTATCCTGACGTCGTGTTCAAAGGTAGCGTCAATCATATCCAGTACCCGGCTATAGGCGCGATGAATTTGGTGGGCGCGCGGTGTCGGCGTCAGGCCCTCACGGGTACGAATAAAAAGTTCTTCATTGTAGGTTTGCTGTAATCGTTGAATGGCGAGTGTAATGGCAGCAGGGGTGACCTGAAGTTGCCGGGATGCGCGTGTGGCATTGCCCGCAGTGATTACCGCATCAAGGACTTTGATCAGGTTATAATCAAATTCTTTGACACCCTTCTTCTTCTTCATGTTGCGGAGTGTCCTGGTGCCGGGGGAGAGGTAACAAAATATAAGGTTCAGCGTCCTCTGGCAAAATCAATTTATCTCTTCTGTAACGTGTCTTGTCTAAAATAGCGGTGTAACCCGCATTATTCCTTCCGCTGTAGGTTGGTTCGCACTCGCGGATGTTAATATTAGTTCTGAAGCTATTTATTCAGATTAAGTAAAAGCTGAGCATAAAAAAGCCTGAAACGGTATTTACCATTTCAGGCTGAAAAATGATTCGTTAAAACCGAGGTATTAACGCGTTAAATCATCAAAGAACTTTTTCACGCCGTCGAAGAAGCTTTTAGAACGCGGACTGTTCTTTTCGCCGGTAGGACCGCCGAAACTTTCCTGCAGTTCCTGAAGCAACGCTTTCTGACGATCGTTCAGGCCGACCGGGGTTTCCACCACGACACGGCACAGCAAATCGCCCTGCGCGCCGCCACGGACCGATTTCACGCCTTTACCGCGCATACGGAACAGCTTGCCGGTCTGGGTCTCATGCGGCACTTTCAACATCACGCGTCCATCCAGCGTCGGCACTTCGATTTCACCGCCCAGCGCCGCCATCGCAAAGTTGATCGGCACTTCGCAGTAGAGGTTATTGCCTTCACGCTCGAAGATCGGGTGCTGTTTCACCTGTACCTGAACGTACAGATCGCCTGCCGGCGCGCCCTGCTCGCCCGCTTCGCCTTCACCAGCCAGACGGATACGATCGCCGGTATCGACGCCCGCCGGGATTTTCACCGACAGCGTTTTAGTTTTCTCGATACGACCATGACCGTGGCAGTTGTTGCACGGATCTTTAATCAGCGTACCGCGGCCCTGACAGTGCGGACAGGTCTGCTGGACAGCGAAAAAGCCCTGACGCATCTGCACCTGGCCCGCGCCGTGACAGGTCGGGCAGGTCTGCGGCTGGCTGCCGGGTTTGGCGCCGTTACCGTGGCAGACTTCACACTCTTCCAGCGTCGGGATGCGAATTTCTTTCGTGACGCCACGTACCGCTTCTTCGAGCGTCAGTTCCATGTTGTAGCGTAAATCCGCGCCGCGCGAGGCGCGACGACCACGTCCGCCACCGAAGATATCGCCGAAGACATCACCGAAAATATCGCTGAAGTCTGCGCCGTTGCCAAAGCCGCCGCCACCGAAACCGCCGCCGCCCATACCGCCTTGTTCAAAGGCTGCGTGGCCGTACTGATCATACGCCGCGCGTTTTTGCGCGTCGGTGAGGATTTCGTAAGCTTCTTTAATCTCTTTGAATTTTGCTTCGGCCTCTTTATCACCCTGGTTACGGTCCGGGTGAAATTTCATGGCCAGGCGTTTATACGCCTTTTTTATTTCACGCTCGTCCGCCGTTTTCGGGACGCCTAAAATTTCGTAATAGTCTTTCTTCGCCATGTTTTATCTGCCCCTGACATGCGTGCACGGGCGTGGAGAAACTCCTACGCCCGTGCCAGTGTTATCTACCCTGCATCAGGGCGATTATTTTTTGTCTTTAACTTCTTCGAACTCAGCGTCAACGACGTCGTCATCTTTCGCATTGTTCGCAGAAGCGTCAGCGGAGCCCGCCTGCTGCTGAGCATGCTGCTGCTGAGCGATTTCCATCAGTTTCTGGGAAACCTGCGCCAGCGCCTGCATTTTCGCTTCGATATCCGCTTTGTCTTCGCCTTTCAGGGACGCTTCCAGCGCGCTCAGTGCGGATTCGATTGCGGTTTTATCATCAGCCGGCAGTTTGTCGCCTGCTTCTTCAACCTGCTTACGGGTGCTGTGCACCAGGTGATCCGCCTGGTTACGGGTCTGCACCAGCTCTTCGAACTTACGGTCAGCTTCAGCGTTCGCTTCGGCTTCGCGCACCATTTTCTGGATTTCGTCTTCGTTCAGACCAGAAGAAGCCTTGATGGTGATTTTCTGTTCTTTACCGCTGTTTTTGTCTTTCGCAGACACGTGCAGAATACCGTCGGCGTCGATGTCGAAGGTAACTTCGATCTGCGGCATGCCGCGCGGCGCCGGGTTAATGCCATCCAGGTTGAACTGACCCAGAGACTTGTTATCCGCAGCACGTTTACGCTCACCCTGCAGCACATGGATGGTCACGGCAGACTGGTTGTCTTCAGCTGTCGAGAACACCTGGCTGTGCTTGGTCGGGATGGTGGTGTTTTTAGTGATGAGCGGAGTCATCACGCCACCCATGGTTTCGATACCCAGAGACAGCGGGGTAACGTCCAGCAGCAGTACGTCTTTCACGTCACCGGTCAGTACGCCGCCCTGAACCGCTGCGCCGATAGCGACAGCTTCGTCCGGGTTAACGTCTTTACGCGGCTCTTTACCGAAGAACTCAGCCACTTTCTTCTGAACCATCGGCATACGGGTCTGACCGCCGACCAGGATAACGTCGTTGATGTCAGACACAGACAGGCCAGCGTCCTGCAGCGCGACTTTCAGCGGCTCGATAGAACGGTTCACCAGGTCTTCCACCAGGCTTTCCAGTTTCGCGCGAGTCACTTTGATGTTCATGTGTTTCGGCCCGGTCGCGTCTGCGGTGATGTACGGCAGGTTCACGTCGGTCTGCTGCGCAGAAGAGAGCTCGATTTTCGCTTTTTCTGCGGCTTCTTTCAGGCGCTGCATCGCCAGCGGGTCGTTACGCAGGTCAATGCCCTGATCTTTCTTAAATTCTTCAACCAGATAGTTAATCAGGCGGCTGTCGAAGTCTTCACCACCCAGGTGGGTGTCGCCGTTGGTTGCCAGTACTTCGAAGGTTTTTTCGCCGTCCACTTCATCGATTTCGATGATAGAAATATCGAACGTACCACCACCCAGGTCATAGACCGCGATGGTGCGGTTACCGGTTTCTTTATCGAGGCCGTAAGCCAGCGCAGCGGCAGTCGGTTCGTTGATGATACGTTTTACTTCCAGACCCGCGATACGGCCGGCGTCTTTGGTCGCCTGGCGCTGCGCGTCGTTGAAGTAAGCCGGAACGGTAATAACCGCTTCAGTCACCGGCTCGCCCAGGTAATCCTCGGCGGTTTTTTTCATTTTTTTCAGCACTTCCGCGGAGATCTGCGGCGGCGCCATTTTCTGGCCTTTCACATCCAGCCAGGCATCGCCATTGTCAGCGGAAATGATTTTGTACGGCATGATAGACTCGTCACGCTGTACTTCTTCGTCCTGGAAGCGGCGACCGATCAGGCGTTTGATCGCAAACAGGGTGTTCTGCGGGTTAGTCACTGCCTGACGTTTAGCCGGCTGACCTACCAGAGTTTCACCATCCTGAGTGTATGCAATGATTGAAGGCGTGGTGCGATCGCCTTCCGCATTTTCCAGCACGCGAGCCTGAGTGCCATCCATAATCGCTACACAAGAGTTGGTTGTACCCAGGTCAATACCAATAATTTTACCCATCTAAACGTCTCCACTAAAAAATCGTCATCATGTGGTATGAACCTGTTATGCGGGCTAACGGTGGGGATTCAACCGTCCACCGCCCTTTTTTTCAGGCTCATCCATTGCGGTTGACTACAAGATGGGGTCAGCTTGTCCGCCATCAAGGGGCAAAGCGCAAAATTTTTTTATTTTCTCCCTTCCCAGATCATAGACGGCGCGAAACGGCCTGATTATGATGCCGCGCCCCGTCACGGAAGATAACGTCCGGGGCGTTACTTTTTGCAAATTTTCTTATTCTTTTGAGGGTTTATGGGCAACATTAAGTTGGCTAATCCGGCCCCCCTGGGGTTAATGGGCTTTGGTATGACTACCATTCTGCTCAATCTGCACAATATCGGGATGTTCCCGCTGGACGGCATTATTCTGGCGATGGGGATTTTCTACGGCGGTATCGCGCAAATTTTTGCCGGTCTGCTGGAATATAAAAAAGGCAATACGTTCGGCTTAACGGCGTTCACGTCTTATGGTTCGTTCTGGCTGACGCTGGTCGCAATCCTGCTGCTGCCGAAAATGGGTCTGGCGGAAGCGGCCAACGGGCATTTCCTGGGCGTTTACTTAGGCATCTGGGGCGTGTTCACGCTGTTTATGTTCTTCGGCACGCTGGGCAGCGCCCGCATGCTGCAATTCGTGTTCCTGAGCCTGACGGTGCTGTTCGCGCTGCTGGCTGTCGGTCACCTGATGGATAATGAAAGCATCGTACATATCGCAGGCTGGATTGGCCTGGTGTGCGGCGCGAGCGCTATCTGGCTGGCGATGGGCGAAGTGCTGAACGAACAGTACGGTCGCACCGTACTGCCGATCGGCGAGAAACACTGATTTACCCGACGTCGTGCCTGCGGGTACGACGTTTCTTCTTTCCGTGCCCCCTCCGCCCTCTCAACACCTGCCGCATTACGGCTGCGCTGCCGCCACTCCTCTGGATTCAGCCCGCGGCTTTCGTCCAAGCCACACGCCCAGCCCAAGCCCCATAATGGAAAGCGCCAGTACATACCACGCGGGCGCCATCGGCGAGACGCCCATCAGCATCGTTACCGCCACCGGCGTCAGCCCGCCGAAAATGGCGTACGCCACGTTGTAGGAGAACGAAATGCCGGTAAAGCGCACCTCTGCGGGGAATGCGCGCACCATCACGAAAGGCACAGCGCCTACCACGCCGACGCACAGCCCTACCACGCCGTAGAGCAAAAAGAGCTGCTCCGGGTGCGAGCCGGAAAGGTGATAAAACGCCCAGCTGGAGGCTGCCAGCAGCACGCTGCCCACGATAAACGTCCGGCTGGCGCCGAAACGATCCGCGGCAAGCCCTGCGATAAGACAGCCGACGCAGAGCATAATCGTCGCGATGCTGTTGGCCTGTAACGTCACCGCTGGCGCAAAGCCGTACTGTTTTTGCAGCCACACCGGCGACATCAGAATAACGACCACAATCCCCGCCGACAGCAGCCAGGTGAGCAGCATGGAAATGACCACCGCCTGGCGATGTTTCACCACCACCGCTTTCACCGGCAACTCCTGCACCAGCGCTTTGCGCTGCTGCATCTCAAGGAAAATCGGCGTCTCCTGGAGCCAGCGACGCAGGTACATCGCCACCAGACCAAAGGCCCCGCCAAGCAGGAAAGGAATACGCCAGCCGCCGTCATGAATGGCCTGCTGCGTCATGCTGGTATTAATGATAGTGGCGACCACGGAACCGAGCAGAATGCCTACCGTCAGGCCCGCCGTGAGCGTGCCGCAGGCAATGCCGATGCGTTTTTCCGGCACGTGTTCAGCAACGAACACCCACGCGCCAGGCACTTCGCCGCCGATAGCCGCGCCCTGCAAAATGCGCATCAGCAACAGCAACACGGGGGCGGCTATGCCCATCGCGGCGTAATCCGGCAGCAGGCCTATCAGCAGCGTCGGCACCGCCATCAGCAGAATGCTCAGGGTAAACATCTTTTTGCGCCCGACCAGATCGCCGAAGTGCGCCATGATAATCCCGCCCAGCGGTCGCGCCAGATAACCGGCGGCGAAGATCCCGAACGTCTGCACCTGACGCAGCCACTCCGGAATATCCGGCGGGAAGAAAAGCTCCCCCACCACGGCGGCGAAAAAGACAAAGATAATGAAATCGTAGAATTCCAGCGCGCCGCCAAGGGCCGCCAGCGTCAGCGTTTTATAATCCTGACGATTAAGAGGGCGTGTTTGCTGTTCCATAACGAACCGTTTGTAAAGAGGTTGGCGTGAATTAGCTTACTGCAAAAACGTAAACTAAAAGTGACTATAACGTTAAATCACCGCCACGCCACCCTCAAGCGACCTTTATGCCAGCAAAAGCAAATAATCAGTTTTTTACATCGCGAATTGCGCTTTTGGGACGAAATGCCGCTACTACATTCGCATTCGTCTCAATATATGGGCCATCCAGCAGCTGGATGCAGTACGGCACGCTGGCAAATATTCCTGCCACTTTGACCTTACCCTGTTCATCTTTCAGCCCTTCGAGCGTTTCCTGTATGGATTTGGGCTGGCCCGGCAGGTTAAGGATTAATGCCTGCTTACGTATCACGCCCACCTGGCGCGACAAAATCGCCGTCGGCACAAAGTTGAGGCTTATCTGGCGCATCTGCTCACCGAAGCCCGGCATTTCGCGATCGGCGATGGCGAGTGTGGCGTCCGGCGTCACATCGCGACGCGCAGGGCCGGTGCCGCCGGTGGTCAGCACCAGATGACAGCCCATTTCATCCACCAGTTCACAGAGCGTTTGTTCAATAAGCGGTTGTTCGTCAGGCACCAGACGGGTCTCCAGCACAAACGGGGTCGCCAGCGCCTGCGCCAGCCACGCTTCGAGTGCGGGAATGCCTTTATCCTGATAAACGCCGCTGGAAGCGCGGTCAGAAACTGAAACTAAGCCTATGCGTAACGTATCCATATCATTTCCGAAAATCAGTGCGGTTTTGCGAAATGATACACGCCAGCGGGGTTTGCAGACAGGGAGAGAACGCAAGAAACGTGGCCGGCGAAACCGGCCACGGGGGGATTACAGCAGCTCTTCGACCATTTTTTCCAGTTTTTCCTGGTCAATGGCGAACTTGCGGATACCGTCCGCCAGTTTGTCCACCGCCATCGGATCCTGGTTGTGCTCCCAGAAGAACTGGGATTCGGTCAGACGCGCCGGGCGCGCTTTCACGTCGCCGTTGAAAGCCAGTTTGCGCTCAACGGCACCTTCGCTTTCCGCCAGTTCTTTCAGCAGCGCAGGCGCGATGGTCAGACGGTCGCAGCCCGCCAGCTCAAGAATTTCGCCGACGTTACGGAAGCTTGCGCCCATCACGACGGTTTCATAGCCGTGCTGTTTGTAGTACTCGTAGATTTCCGTCACGGAAACCACGCCCGGATCTTCCTGCGGCGCGTACTCTTTCTTGTCCGTGTTGGCTTTGTACCAGTCGAGGATACGGCCCACGAACGGGGAGATCAGATACACGCCCGCTTCTGCGCACGCACGCGCCTGCGCGAAGGAGAACAGCAGCGTCAGGTTACAGTTGATGCCTTCTTTTTCCAGCTGTTCCGCCGCGCGGATGCCCTGCCAGGTGGAAGCCAGTTTGATCAGGATGCGATCGTTGCCGATACCAGCGTCGTTGTAGAGTTTGATCAGACGCTTGGCTTTGGCGATGCTGCCTTCGGTGTCATAGGACAGACGTGCGTCCACTTCGGTAGAGATACGGCCAGGGATAAGCTTCAGAATTTCCAGACCGATATTCACCGCCAGTTTGTCGGTGGCGTCCACAACCTGCTGCGCACGATCGCTGCTCTGGCTTTTCGCCCAGGTCACCGCGTCGTCAATCAGTTTGCGGTATTCAGGGATCTGCGCGGCGTTAAGGATCAGAGAAGGGTTAGTCGTGGCATCCTGCGGCTGGTACAGCTTCATTGCCGCGATATCTCCAGTGTCAGCAACCACGGTTGTGAACTGACGAAGGGAGGTCAATTTATCCGTCATGATAGTGTTTCTCTTTTGAACTACGTGTCAGGGAAGGTAATCGGTTTGCGGTGATGATAACACGAGACTTTTCGAGCGCAACCGGGGCAATCGCGTCGTCGCCATGTGATAAACTGCTTTTATTTCAGGCTCTGCTGTTTCAGGGAAGGCGTGTCGGCGACGTTGGCCACACGCGGAAAGCAGAGCAGCGCCAGGGGGAGCAGGCATGTCAGATTTTCTTCTATTTATCAGCGAAATATTATGGGAATCGGCCATGCTGTACCTGCTCGCAGGCGCAGGCCTCTGGTTTTCCTGGCGCACGCGGTTTATTCAGTTCCGCTACCTGCGCTATTTTCCGCGCGCGTTAAGCCGCAGCCTGCGCCCCTCCGGCAGCGGGCTGACGGCGTTTGAAGCGCTCTGCACCAGCATCGCCGCGCGCGTGGGCAGCGGCAATATCGCGGGCGTCGCGTTCGCCATCATCAGCGGCGGGCCAGGCGCGGTATTCTGGATGTGGGTCGCCGGCCTTATCGGTATGGCGACATCCTTTGCCGAAAACGCGCTGGGCCAGCTCTATAAAGGGCGCGACCGAGACGGCTACTTCCGCGGCGGCCCGGCCTGGTATATGGAGCGCGGGCTTGGCATGCGCTGGATGGGCGTGCTGTTTTCGCTGTTTTTAATCTTCACTTTCGGACTTCTCTTTAACGCCGCCCAGGCAGGCGCGCTCTCAAAAGCGCTCAGTAACGCGCTCACCCTCCCGGTATTTACCAGCAGTGGGCTGCTGGCCTTGTGCCTGCTGCCGATGCTAATGCTCGGCTTTAACCGCGTGGCGCGCCTGATGCGCTTTGCGGTGCCGCCGATTGCGGGCATCTGGGTTATCACGGCGCTGGTGGTGATGGTGATGCATATTTCTGCGCTGCCCGAGATCCTGTGGCTCATTGTTCGCAGCGCCTTTGGCTGGCATGAGGCGGCCTCCGGGGCCGTGGCCTGGACGATAAGCCAGGCGCTCACCAGCGGTTTTCAGCGCGGCATGTTCTCCAACGAAGCGGGCATGGGCGCGTCGCCTAACGCGGCCGCAGCAGCCACGTCCTGGCCGCCCCACCCGGCCGCGCAGGGCATCGTGCAGATGATTGGCGTCTTTGTCGACACGCTGGTTATCTGTTCGTCTACCGCGTTTATTGTGCTGCTGGCGAACCCTTCCCCGAAAGCGACCGATGGGCTGATACTGGCGCGCGAATCGCTGGGCCTGCTCGCGGGCCCCTGGGCGAAAGATCTGGTGGCGGGTGTGATTGTGCTCTTCGCGTTTATCTCTATCGTCGCGAATTACGCCTACGCCGAAAACAATCTGGTGTTTCTGCGCCGTTACACGCCCCCTTACCGCTGGCTGCTGCGCGCCGCGGTCATGGCGATGGTCTTCGCCGGGCCGTTCCTGAACCTTCAACTGCTGCGCCAGGTGGCCGAAGTGGCGATGGCGTTAATGGCGGTCATGAATCTCACCGCTATTTTGCTGCTCTCGCCCGTGGTGAAGTGTATTGCCGACGACTACCTGCGCCAGCGCAGGCTGGGGCTGAAGCCGGTGTTTAACTCAGACCGCTACCCGGAGATCGCGCGTCAGGTAGAACCGGAGGTCTGGCGCAGCGCGCCGCTGGAGTAAACCTCTTCAATCGCAGCCATTGGTTCACTTTGCGGCGTTCTTTGGTAGAGTTCCGGGAAAACGAAGAAAGGAAACGTCATGCTGATTCTTATTTCCCCCGCCAAGACGCTGGATTACCAGAGCCCGCTTGCTACAACGCGTTTCACGCAGCCTGAACTGCTCGATCAGGCGCAGCAGTTGATTGATGTCGCTCGCCGCTTAACCGACGAAGAGATAGCTTCTCTCATGAGCATCAGCAGCAAGCTGGCGTCGCTGAACGCCACCCGTTTTAACGACTGGCAGCCGGATTTCACGCCGGATAACGCCCGTCAGGCGATTCTGGCGTTTAAAGGCGACGTCTATACCGGCCTTCAGGCGGAAACCTTCAGCGACGCGGATTTCGATTTCGCTCAGCAGCATCTGCGGATGCTCTCCGGGCTTTACGGCGTGCTGCGCCCGCTCGATCTGATGCAGCCATACCGTCTGGAGATGGGCACGCGCCTTGCCAACCCGAAGGGCAACGATCTCTATACCTTCTGGGGCGAGACGATCACCCAAAAACTCAACGAGGCGATCGCCGCCCAGGGCGATAATGTGGTGGTGAATCTGGCGTCGGATGAATACTTCAAAGCGGTGAAGCCCGCAAAACTCAATGCGGAAATCATCAAGCCAGTGTTTCTCGATGAGAAGAACGGCAAGTTTAAAATCATCAGCTTCTACGCCAAAAAAGCGCGCGGCCTGATGAGCCGTTACATCATTGAACATCGCCTGACGACCCCCGAACAGCTCACGGCGTTCGACAGCGAAGGTTACTTCTTTGATGAAGCGGCCTCAGGCCGTAACGAACTGGTGTTTAAGCGCCACGAGCAATAAAAAAGCCGCCTGCGAGTCAGGCGGCTTTTCTCATCATGTCGCAGGCGCCGCTTACGGCGCTTTGCTCATCATAAACTCGCGCAGCGCGGCGAAATCCGCCGGCAACGAATGCGACAGCAGCGGCAGATCGACACGTTCGGCAAGCTCCGCCGGGAGTTCCAGCGTTTCACCAAGCACCTCTTCCACGCTCTCTTTGAATTTCGCCGGATGCGCGGTGCCGAGAAACAGACCGTACTCGCCAGGGCGCAGCTGATCGCGCAGCGCGCGGTAAGCCACCGCCGCGTGCGGCTCCGACAAATACCCCAGCTCGCGCAGTTCGCGCATGGTCGCCTTCGTGATTTCATCGTCGATGGTCGCAACACCCAGCTCGTTCAGACGCCAGATTTTACGGCGGAAGAGTTCTTCCACGCGCGGCCAGTTGTTCGGCTGTGACACATCCATCGCGTTCGAGAGCGTCGCCACCGTCGCATTCGGCAGCCATTCGCCATGCTGCAGGAAACGCGGCACCGTATCGTTGGCGTTCGTCGCGGCGATGAAACGCTTCACCGGCAGCCCGGCGGATTTCGCCAGCAGCCCGGCGGTCAGGTCGCCAAAGTTGCCGCTCGGCACCGATACCACCAGTTGATTGCGGGCCTCCTGCGGCAGTTGCGCGACAGCTTCAAAGTAGTAGCAAATCTGCGCCAGCAGGCGGCTGATATTAATGGAGTTAGCGGAGTTAAGGCCAAGTTTCGTTTTCAGCTCTTCGTCATCAAACGCCTGTTTCACCAGCGCCTGGCAGGCGTCGAAATCGCCGTCGATGGCGACCGTTTCGATATTGCCGCCGAGCGTACAGAACAGTTTTTCCTGCAGCGGGCTGATTTTGCCGCGCGGATAGAGGATAACCACCTGCACGTTTTTCAGACCATAAAACGCGTGGGCCACTGCCGCCCCCGTGTCGCCGGACGTCGCGGTCAGAATGGTCACTGGTTTATCGCCGCTGATTTGCGTCAGCATCTGCGCCATAAAACGGCCGCCGAAATCTTTAAACGCCAGGGTCGGGCCGTGGAACAGCTCCAGACAGCCGATATCTTCCGCCACCTGGCTTACCGGCGCCGGGAAGGTAAACGCCTTTTCCACGCGCTGACGCAGCGTGTCCGCCGGGATTTCATCGCCGATATAGGCCGAAAGAATTTTGCTGCTGCGGGAGACAAAATCCATCTCCAGCATTTCATCGATTTCAGTCAGACTGAATTCTGGTAAATCGTGCGGGAAAAAGAGCCCCTGATTTTTCCCCAGTCCCTGCGTGACGGCCTGCGCAAAGCTGACCTGTTCGTTATGATCTTTCAGATTATAAAGTTTCATGCGTTATCCCAGTACTCGTGCGCCAGCCGTGTCGAGACGGCAAATATGTACAAAGCCTTCCTGATTTTGCAGATAGTGTTGCTTCAGCCACTCCGCCACCCGCTGCGCGGTGTCGGTTTTATCGCAGACCGCGAACAGCGTCGGGCCGGAGCCGGAGATCCCGCAGGCCAGCGCCCCTGTCTC
Source organism: Cronobacter turicensis (assembly GCF_041222865.1). Lineage (NCBI taxonomy): Bacteria > Pseudomonadati > Pseudomonadota > Gammaproteobacteria > Enterobacterales > Enterobacteriaceae > Cronobacter > Cronobacter turicensis. The sequence continues at coordinate 3,686,785 of NZ_CP165997.1, forward strand.
CGCCGCCGCCTGGCGCGCCTCGCCAAAGCCCGGCAGCAGTTTTGTGCGGTAAGGCTCGGCGATGACGTCACGCATCAGTTTAGCGGCAAGCTGCGGCTGGCGCGTATGGCAGGCGTGAATAAAGCCCGCCAGATAACGCCCGTGGCTGATGCAATCCTGACGGCGATATTGCGCCGGTAAAATCGCCCGCGCCTCGGCGGTGGAGACTTTGATCCCCGGATACGCCATCACCCACAGCCACTCGTCAAAGCACGGCACCGGCTGGCTGATAATGTTATTTTCTTCCAGCATCAGTTGCAGCCCGCCCAGGAAACAGGGCGCGACATTATCGTAATGAATGCTGCCGGAGATGCGCCCTTCCAGCTCGCCCATCAGCGTCAGCAGGCGGTCGTCGCTAAGCGGCTTGCCGCAAAATTCGTTCATCGCCATCAGGCCCGCGACCACAGAGCAGGCGCTGGAGCCAAGCCCGGAGCCTATCGGCATATTCTTTTCAAGCGTCATGGCGACCGGCACGGTTTTGCCGATCTCCTGACAAAACCGCTCCCAGCACTGCCAGGCGATATTTTCACGCGGCTCGGCGGGCAGCTTGCTGACGAAGCGCCCGGTGTTGGTGAGCGAAAATTCCGCCGCTGCTTCCACCGTCACGCAGTCGCCCAGCAGCTCGCCGTTCACCGGCGACACCGCAGCGCCTAATACGTCAAACCCCACGCTGACGTTGCCAATGGAGGCCGGGGCATACACTTTAACCATCTTAAACTCCTAACTTCCATGACAGGGTGCGCAGCAGATCGGCGAACACGCCCGCCGCCGTGACATCGTTGCCTGCGCCGTAGCCGCGCAGCACCAGCGGCAGCGGCTGATAGTAGCGGCTGTAGAACGCCAGCGCGTTTTCGCCGTTTTTCACTTTATAGAGCGGATCGTTGCCGTCGACGGCGGCGATTTTCACGCGACAGACGCCGTCTTCTTCAATGGTGCCGATATAGCGCAGCACGTTACCTTCATCGCGGGCCTGCGCCACGCGAGCGGCAAACTCATCGTCCAGTTGCGGCAGACGCGCCATAAAGCTTTCGGTATCGCCGCTGTCGTCAAAGCTTTCAGGCAGCACCGGTTCAATGACGATATCGCTCAGTTCAAGCTGACGGCCCGTCTCACGCGCCAGGATAAGCAGCTTGCGCGCCACATCCATGCCGGAGAGGTCGTCGCGCGGATCGGGCTCGGTATAGCCCATTTTGCGCGCCAGCGTGGTCGCTTCAGACAGGCTCATGCCTTCATCCAGCTTGCCGAAGATAAAAGAAAGCGAGCCGGAGAGAATGCCCGCGAAACGTTGCAGCTCATCGCCGGCATTCAGCAGGTTTTGCAGATTCTCGATAACTGGCAGCCCCGCGCCGACGTTGGTGTCGTAGAGGAATTTGCGGCGCGATGCGGCGGCGGCGTGACGAAGCTGGTGGTAGTAGGCCATCGACGAGGTATTGGCCTTTTTGTTCGGCGTCACGACGTGGAAGCCTTCGCGCAGGAAGTCGGCGTACTGATCCGCCACCGCCTGGTTGGAGGTACAGTCGACAATCACCGGGTTCAGCAGGTGGTATTCTTTCACCAGGCGGATCAGGCGGCCGAGATTAAACGGCTCGTTGGCCTCTTCCAGCGCCGCGCGCCAGTTCTCCAGATCGAGACCGTGAACGTTGGTCAGCAACGCGCGCGAATTGGCGACGCCGCAGACGCGCAAATCGATATGCTTCTGCTTAAGCCACGTCTGCTGACGCTTAAGCTGCTCCAGCAGCGCGCCGCCGACGCCGCCGACGCCGATAACAAATACTTCGATCACCTGATCGGTGTTAAACAGCATCTGATGGGTGACGCGCACGCCGGTCGTCGCGTCGTCATTACTCACCACCACAGAGATAGAGCGCTCAGACGAGCCCTGCGCTATCGCCACGATATTGATATTGGCGCGGGCGAGAGCCGCGAAGAATTTGGCGGAGATACCGCGCAGCGTACGCATGCCGTCGCCCACCACCGAGATAATCGCCAGCCGCTCCATGATGGCGAGCGGCTCCAGCAGCCCTTCTTTCAGCTCCAGATAGAATTCATCTTCCATCGCCCGCTGCGCGCGGGCGCAGTCGCTTTGCGGCACGCAGAAGCTGATGCTGTACTCGGACGACGACTGGGTTATCAGCACCACCGAGATCCCGGCGCGGGACATGGTCGCGAACACGCGCGCCGCCATCCCCACCATGCCTTTCATGCCGGGGCCGGAGACGTTAAACATCGCCATATTGTTAAGATTGCTGATGCCCTTCACCGGCAGACCGTCTTCATCGCTGGACGCGCCAATCAGCGTGCCTGGCGCCTGCGGGTTGCCGGTATTTTTAATCAGACAAGGGATCTGGAACTGGGCGATAGGGGTAATGGTGCGGGGATGAAGGACTTTAGCGCCGAAGTAGGAGAGCTCCATGGCCTCCTGATACGACATCGACTTCAGGAGCCTGGCGTCCGGGACCTGGCGCGGGTCACAGGTATAAACGCCGTCCACATCGGTCCAGATCTCGCAACAGTCGGCGCGCAGGCACGCCGCCAGCACGGCTGCGGAGTAGTCAGAGCCGTTACGGCCAAGCACGACCAGCTCGCCTTTGTCGTTTCCGGCGGTAAAACCGGCCATCAGGATCATATGATCCGCCGGGATTTTGCTGGCCGCGATGCGGCGGGTGGATTCAGTGATATCGACCGTCGATTCAAGGTAATGGCCGACTGCGAGCAGTTTTTCCACCGGATCAATGACCGTCACTTTGTGGCCGCGCGCCTCAAGCAGCGCTGACATGATAGCGATCGAGAGTTTTTCACCGCGACAGATCAGCGCCGCGTTGATGCTGTCCGGGCACTGGCCAAGCAGGCTGATGCCGTGCAGCACATGTTTGATCTGGGCGAACTCCTGATCGACCAGCGATTTCATCTGCGCATACGGGAATTGTGGCTGGGCGTCGCTGAGGCCTTTCAGCAGTTCGGCAAAGATACGTTCGGCATCGCTGATATTCGGCAGGGCATCCTGACCACTGATGGTTTTTTCAATCATCGCCACCAGATGGTTGGTGATTTTTGCGGGGGCAGAAAGAACGGTCGCTACCTGCCCCTGCCTGGCATTGCTCTCCAGAATGTCAGCGACACGCATAAAGCGCTCTGCGTTCGCGACCGATGTACCGCCGAATTTCAACACTCGCATGGTTGTTACCCCTTGATTTTATGCCGAAAAAAAAGCCCGCACTGTTCAGGTGCGGGCTTTTTTCAGTTTTTCCTGTACGCGTCAGCCCGCCCCGTTACCTGTGGTAATGGTGGTGGTAGTAATAATGGTAGTCAGGCTGATGCGGATCATGGATGTTGTGTGCTCTGTACTTTTCTGTTTTCTGTCCTGTATCTCTATTGGTTAAAGTAATCGTCAGGTTAAGTCAACGAATATTTCATTTACGCACCGTCCGAAACTTTCCCCATGGATACCGATAAAAGCCGCCTTAACGGCCCAAAAAACCGGCGTTCGCCCTGCCTGGTTAGCATTTAATGCTATGCCGTAGCGGCTTATCAGCATTTCAGACCGCGACTTTTTTTTCGATATCATGCAGCAAACGATGCAACATCGCGGTGTCGCGCTGCTCCAGCAGTCCAAGACGCTGCTGTAACCAGTCGGCCATTTTCAGGTCATCTTCCACGCCGAGCGTGGTCAGTAATGCGTCAATACGCAGGCGTAACGCTTTTAATTGCTGTTGATCCGCCTGCGGCGCCGCGGTGGGCGTATTTTGCATCAGCGCGGTTAACTGATAGCAGTACACCATCACCGCCTGGCCCAGATTCAGCGACGGATAGTCCGCCACCATCGGCACGCCGGTCAGCACATCGGCCAACGCCAGCTCCTCATTGGTCAGCCCCGAATCCTCACGTCCGAAGACCAGCGCCGTCACCGGCAGCCAGGCCGCTTTTTCTTCCAGCAGCGGCAACAGCTGTTGCGGCGTCGCGTAGTAGTGAAACTTCGCGCGGCTGCGCGCCGTGGTGGCAACCGTGAAATCCACATCTTCCAGGGCGGCGGCAAGCGTGTCGTAGCGCTTTGTATTATCAAGAATATCGCCTGCGCCGTGGGCGACGCGACGCGCCGCCGGGTCGAGATGCGCCGCGCTTTCAACAATACGCAGTTCGGTAAATCCCATGGTTTTCATAGCGCGCGCGGCGGCGCCGACGTTTTCAGGTCTGGCGGGAGACACCAGAATAATTGGCAAACGCATAAGGCTCTCAGTGATCCTGTGGTAGGGGTAAATATCAGCACGCTAATTAATACGCGTCGCGAATTTACATTTTATATACAATTTTGCCATAAAAGTGGCGGTAGAAAGGATAAACATTAGTTATGAATAAAACGCAAAGCGCGTGTTTAATCATGCCTTAAAATCGCCTTTATCAGGCTGTTTATCATCAATAAAAGCCATGTAAATTCCGCTTGCTTATCGGATTCACCTTGTTTATTAATTAAGAGGTGAAATTATCCGTGTTGTTATTTAAATGTAATCAAAGTTAGTTCTTCGCTGCGACGATCTCATCAAACTGTTAACGTGCTACAATTGAACTTGATATATGTCAACGAAGAGTAGTTTTATTGGGTGTTGGTATCGTATCATCCTGTTATGTTGCTGTTAAAATGGTTAGGATGACAGCCGTTTTTGACACCGTCGGGTCCAGAGGGAAAAGTACCCACGACCGAGCTAATGATGTTGTTGACGTTGATGGAAAGTGCATCAAGAACGCAATTACGTACTTTAGTCATGTTACGCCGGGCATGTTAATTTATGGCATGCATAAGGCAGGTCAGGGACTTTTGTACTTCCTGTTTCGATTTAGTTGGCAATTTTTAGGTAGCAAACATGCAGACCCCGCACATTCTTATCGTTGAAGACGAGTTGGTTACACGCAACACGTTAAAAAGTATTTTCGAAGCAGAAGGCTATGATGTGTCTGAGGCCACCGATGGCGCCGAGATGCATCAGATCCTCTCTGATAATGATATCAATCTGGTTATCATGGATATCAACCTGCCGGGTAAAAACGGCTTGCTGCTGGCGCGTGAACTGCGCGAGCAAGCCAATGTCGCGTTGATGTTCCTGACCGGCCGTGATAACGAGGTGGATAAAATCCTGGGCCTTGAAATCGGCGCCGATGATTATATCACCAAGCCGTTTAACCCCCGTGAACTGACGATCCGCGCCCGCAACCTGCTCTCCCGCACCATGAATCTCGGTACGGTGAGCGAAGAGCGCCGCAGCGTGGAAAGCTACAAGTTCAACGGCTGGGAGCTTGATATCAACAGCCGTTCGCTGATTAGCCCTAACGGCGAGCAGTACAAACTGCCGCGCAGCGAATTTCGCGCGATGCTGCATTTCTGCGAAAACCCGGGCAAGATCCAGACCCGTGCGGAACTGCTGAAGAAAATGACCGGTCGCGAGCTCAAGCCGCATGACCGTACCGTTGACGTGACCATCCGTCGCATCCGTAAACATTTCGAGTCCACGCCGGACACCCCGGAAATCATCGCCACCATTCATGGCGAAGGTTACCGTTTCTGCGGCGATCTGCAGGAATAAGGCGTTTCGGCGCAACGCAAAAAGGGCGGAAATTCCGCCCTTTTTTATTGCCTGTATTTTACTTCCAGAGCCGGAACCGCTCCTCCTGAGGCGCGGGCGTTAGCTGCTTATAGCGCGGCTTCACAGGCGTCAGCGCATACCAGTCGATGTGGCGCGTCAGCAACATCACCGCTGTGAGCGCGACAAACAGCAACCCGCTGCCGAGCAATAGCGCGAAATCCTGCGAGCGCAGCAACTGCCAGAGCACGCCGTCAAGCGCCAGCAGACCGCCTGCGAACATCAGGCTACGTCGCCACCCTTTCAGCACCGCCTGAAGATACAACGTATTCAGCCCGGCGCCTGCGAGACTGGCGGCAAGCCAGGCCAGGTTAAAGCCGATATGTTCAGAAAACGCCAGCAGCAGCAGGTAAAACATCACCAGCGACAGCCCCACCAGCAGATACTGCACCGGGTGCATCGTTATGCCGCTGAGCGTTTCGCAGACGAAAAACGCCATATAGGTGAGCGCTATCAGCAGCACGGCGTATTTCACCGCCCGGTCGGTCAGTTGATATTGATCGACCGGCGTCGCCACCGTCACGCTAAAGGCAGGCAAGTTGCGGAGCGTGACGGCCTCTGTGTCCTGAAATTCACTGTCGATGTTATTGGCATACCAGCTGCTGCGCCATTTCGCCGCGAAACCACTGGCGGAAATCTCCCGCGTCGCCGGCAGGAAATTGCCGTAGAAACCCGGATGCGGCCAGTTGCTGATAAGCGACAGCTCGCTGTTGCGGCCCAGCGGCACGACGGAAAACGCGCCGGTGCCATTCAGTTCCAGCGAGAAACTGACGGCGAGCGTCGGGGAATTCAAAAGCCCCGCAGGCACCCTGGCATGCAGCCCCTGGCCGCCCTCTTCAAGACCAGAACCCGGCTCGACCGCCAGCGTCTGCCCGTTGATTTTTAGCGCGCCCACGTTACCGATGCCACGCGCATCGCCTACCGCCATCACCAGCCGCGCCTCGCCCAGCCGGTACTGCGCGCCGGGGTTCATCGCCTGTTCTGGCAGCGTAAAGCGCGCCTCCAGCGCGACGTCGCTGCGCCAGATTTGCCCTTCGTAAATGCCGATGTGGCGCGGCTCAACCGCCTGCTTTCCCGTGACCACCAGCGACTCCGGCAACCAGTAACGGATAAAATTACGCTCTTTGGTGACGTCTTTACCCGCTTCCGTGGTGGTGGTGATTTCCGTCACCGGAATGGCGATAAGCGGCCCGACCAGCTTTTGCGGCCCGCTGGTGCTCTGCTCAAGCGAGTGTGAGACATCGTCGCGATAGTCGGCGCGCTCGCCGATGATAACGCTCAGAATGCGCAGCGGAATTAACAGGAGCGCCATACAGCCCAGCAGCGCCAGCCCTTTTAACATCAGTGGTGATTTCAACATAAGCCTCTCCTCTTCAATGCTGCCAAAGATAGAGGGCTTATGTGGGGTGGAAATGAAGTTATGTGAAGCGTCGGTGAAGTCAGGCGATCGGTAACGTCAGCCGCGCCTCAACGCCGCCTTCCGGCCGGTTGGCGAGCGTAATCTCACCCTGGTGAAGCCGCGCCACTTCCTGCACGAAAGCGAGCCCGAGGCCGCTGCTCTTCTGCCCGCCTGCGCGCGGCAGCGAATAGAAACGCTCGAAAATACGCGCCAGCGCGTAATCCGGAATACCGCTGCCGGTATCCATCACGCGCACGATGGCGCGATCGCCCTCCCGCCATGCGCCAAGCGTTATCTCGCCGCCTGGCGGCGTAAAGTCGAGCGCGTTCACGAGAAGGTTGCCGAGCGCCTGATGCAGCAGCGCTTCATCGCCCGCCACGCGCAGGTCGCCGGGGGCGGGATCAACCGTGAGCCGCACCGTTTTTTGCAGCAGCATCGAGGCGTGCAGTTCAGCGAGCGTGGCGAACAGCGGCGCCAGCAACACCGGCTCCGGCGTGATATCCAGCCGGTTTTCGAGTTTGGCCTGGTGCAACAGCTTCTCCACCAGCGCCTGCATACGCGCGTTTTGCTCCAGGATGTTGTCGCAAAAGCGCTGCGCCACCGCTGGCGGCGGCGATTCGCGCAGGATCTCCGCCGCGCCGCGAATGCCCGCAAGCGGGCTTTTCAGCTCGTGCGTCAGCGCATGGACATACTGCTCAATGTAATTTTTGCCTTCCAGCCGCACGCGCATGTTCTCCAGCGCCTGCGCGAGACGCCGCAGCTCACTACTGCCCGGATCCGGCAGCGGCAGCGGCGCGGCTTCCGTAACGGAATCGGCGTAGCGCACCAGCGTACCGATGGAGCGGTTGATCCACAGCACCATCACGATGCCGGTCAGCAGCGCAATACCGAGCAGCGCGATGCCCGCCATCATGATCCGGTGCTCGCTGCGCCGTATCACCGGCGCGAGCGCGATATTCGGTTTGCCCACGCTCAGCACGCCGATGATGCGTCCGGCGTCGCGTACCGGGGCCGCGACATACATTACCGTGCTATCCGGATCGTCCGGGTGCAGCGGCGAACTACGCGCGCCATATTTGCCGCGAAGCGTCAGCCAGACATCGTTCCAGCGCGAGTAATCCTCCCCCACCGCCGCGCCGCTGGAGTCAAAAACCACACGTCCCTGCGCGTCGGTCAGGTAAACGCGATATTCATTGCGCTCCTTTTTGATGCCGCTGATGTTGGCGTTCACCGGGTAATGGTTTAACCGCTCAAACGCCTGCGCCAGTTGCCCGTCGCGCGGATGGCCCGCCAGCAGATCGTCACGGGCGATTTCCGCCAGCAGCGTGGCGGTGTCGTTAAGCGATCCTTCCGTCGCACGCCGCACGCCGGGCTTGATCTCCTGTACAAAAATCGCGAGCACAAACCAGGCCGCCACGGCGACAATCAGGAAATAGCCCAGCAGAAGCCGCATGCCGATGCGCATCAGTTTACCGCCAGGCTGTAACCCAGCCCCCGGTGCGTATTGATGGGCGATGCCTCAGGATTGACCGCGCGCAGTTTGGCGCGCAGCGTTTTGATATGGGTGTCGACGGTGCGATCGAAACTGTCGTTGGCATCGCCCCAGACTCTGTCCATCAGTTGCTGGCGCGAGTAGACGCGTCCCGGCGCCAGCAGCAGCGTTTTGAGCAACAGATACTCATAGCGGGTGAGCGGCAGCGGCTGATCGCAAAAGGCGATCTGCGCGGCATCGTCATTGAGCTCGAAACGCCCGGCCCGCACGACCGTCTGCGCGCCGCTCTGCTGTTTTTGCAAACGCCGCAGAATGGTGCGCACGCGGGCGCAGACTTCGCGCGGCGAAAACGGCTTGGCGACGTAATCATCCGCGCCGATTTCAAGGCCGATAAGCTTATCCACCTCTTCGCTACGCGCAGTCAGAAACAGCACCGGCAGCGCCGGATACGCCGCCAGAAGCTGACGACACAGTTCAAAGCCGCTGATATCCGGCAGGCCTACATCCAGCACCACAAGGTCAGGCAGCGCCTGGCGGGCGGCGTCGAGCGCAGGCAGCCCGCGCTCAAACGTCCGTACCGTAAAACCTTCGAGCTGCATCACATACGCCAGCGCTTCGCTGATGCTGGTTTCATCCTCCACCAGCCAGACGGTTGTCTGATTCATCCTGAATAATCCTGTGAATTACCGGGCCTGACCCCACGGCATAATCGGTACGGCGCTCAGCGCGTTTTTCGGCGAACCTTCCACCACTTTATCGGAGTAGGTCAGATAGGCCAGCGTATTGCGCTTCGCGTCGTAAAACCGCACCACCTGTAATTTTTTAAAGATAAGCGAGGTGCGTTTCTGGAACACCACATCGCCCTGCGATTTACCGGCTTTGATTTTATCGCTCAGTTCGATGGGCCCGACCTGCTGGCAGGAGATAGCCGCGTCGGAGGTATCTTCCGCAAGTCCGAGGCCGCCTTTAATACCGCCGGTTTTGGCGCGGCTCAGGTAACAGGTCACATTTTTGACATCCGGATCGTCAAAGGCTTCCACCACGATCTTGTGATCCGGCCCCAGCCATTTAAACACCGTATCGACCGATCCAATTTCTTCAGCACGTAAACCGCCGCTTAAGGCCATAAACATTACCGGAACTAATAACGTCCTATATTTCATATTGTTACCATTCATTAAAGGTTACGTTTAGTGACTATTCACTGTGAGAACAAAAAACCTTACAGATCACATTGTTACTCAAAATGCCCGTTTTACAGCAGCAGATCTCGTCTAAACCCCAAAAGAAAACACTGAATGCCAGAAGAACAAAAATGCTACTATTCGCTACCTACTTTTTCAGGCACTGCGTTTAAGGATGAGAATTATATATGGATCAGTCTGGGATCATTAGGGATCTGCTCACCTGGCTGGAAGGCCATCTCGATCACCCCTTGTCTCTGGACAATGTGGCGGCGAAAGCCGGCTATTCCAAGTGGCACTTACAGCGTATGTTCAAAGAGGTGACGGGCCAGGCGATTGGCGCTTATATTCGCGCGCGCCGGTTATCGAAATCCGCTGTCGCCCTGCGCCTGACCGCTCGTCCTATTCTCGATATCGCGCTGCAATACCGTTTTGACTCACAGCAGACCTTCACCCGCGCGTTTAAAAAACAGTTTTCGCTGACGCCGGCGCTCTATCGCCGCTCGCCGGACTGGAACGCGCAGGGCATGCGTCCGCCGATCCGTCTTGAGCCGTTCACGCCGCCACCGCACCAGTTCGTTACGCTCGCGCCGCTACACCTCACGGGCCTGACCCAGAGCTATACCTGCTCGCTTGAGCAAATCTCGGTGTTCCGCCAGCAGATGCGCGTGCAGTTCTGGCGCGAGTTTCTGGCGAACTGCCCGATCATGCCGCCGGTTTTTTACGGGCTCAACGAATCGCGCCCGAGCGTGGAAAAAGACGACGAACAGGAAGTCTTTTACACCACGGCGCTGCCGGAGCCGCTGGCCGAGGGCTGCGTGGAGCACACCCATCCGGTGACGCTGGAGGGCGGCGAGTATGTGCAGTTCACCTATGAAGGGCCGGGCACCGGCGTGCAGGAGTTTATCCTGACGGTCTACGGCACCTGTATGCCCGCGCTGGGGCTCACGCGCCGCCGTGGTCAGGATATCGAGCGCTATTTGCTCACCGAAGAAGCAAGAGCGCAGGAGCGTGATATCAACCTGCGCTGCGAGTACCTCATCCCAGTCCGCCGTTAACGCTGTAGCTCATCCAGCGCAGGCGCATCGAGATGCGACACATCGCCTGCGGTTTCCACTACCCAGCCAGACGCGAGCCACGGGCTCTGCTGATAATCCACGCGCGAAATCGAGCAGTTACGCAGGCGCAGACGGCGCTCCGCATACGCGGGCAGGCCGAGAATGGTGCTCACCAGGCAGCCAAGCGCCATGCCGTGGCTGACGAGTAGCGGGCGGCTCCCCGGCGGCAGATCGAGACAGGCGTTCAGCGCGCCGTGCATACGCTCGCTCACTTCCTGCATCGACTCTCCCTGCGGAATACGACCGTCAGGCGTGCCGTTCACCAGCTGACGGCGCCAGCCTTCTTCTTCTTCGCTGAGCGTGTCGAGATGGCGGCGCTCAAGGATGCCCATATCCAGCTCGCGCAGGCGCGGATCGAGTATCACGTCGCAGCCGCAGCCCTGCGCGATAATCTCGGCGGTGCGCTGTGTACGCCCCAGATCGCTGGTGATGATGTGCGTGATGCCAAGCGCCTTGGCGCGCTGCGCCACCTGCATGGCCTGGCGTTCCCCTTTTTCCGTCAATGGGCTGTCCGATTGCCCCTGGATGCGTCGCTCGGCGTTCCACTGCGTTTCACCGTGGCGAACCAGATATACCTGTAACATGCTTTTTATCCGTTATACTGCTGCGACTTTAAACGTCTGTGAGTGTGAATTGAATTATGTACCATGTTGTCTGCGCCACGACGAATCCAGCCAAAATTCAGGCGATTCTGCGTGCTTTTAACGAGATTTTTGGCGAAGCATCCTGCCACATTGACGCCGTCTCCGTCGATAGCGGCGTACCGGAACAGCCGCTCGGCAGCGCCGAAACGCGCACGGGCGCACGCCAGCGCGTCATCAATGCCCGCGCGTTGCGTCCGCAAGCCGATTACTGGGTGGCGATTGAAGCCGGTATCGATGACGACAGCACCTTTAGCTGGGTGGTGATTGAAAGCGCAGACCAGCGTGGCGAAGCGCGCTCGGCGACGCTGCCGCTGCCTGCCGCGATTCTGGATGAAGTGCGCGCCGGAAAAGCGCTGGGGCCGGTGATGTCTGCCTGGACAGGCATTGATGAAATTGGGCGTAAAGAAGGGGCTATCGGCATTTTCACCGCCGGTAAGCTGACGCGCAGCAGCGTCTACCATCAGGCAGTGATCCTGGCCTTAAGCCCCTTTCATAACGCAGTTTACCGCTGAGCCTGTAACAGCTCTTGTTCGAGCCACTGGCGCAGCTCCGGCGGCGCCGCTTTCAGGCTGTTAGAACCGCGGGTGATCGTCGCGATCCCCGCGCCCAGCTCGCTTTTCAGCTCGCGCTGGCTCATCTCTCCGCGCAGCAACTCTTCTATGATCCGCACGCGCGTGCCGAGCGCGGCGCGTTCGTCCGGCGTCAGCAGCAGCGTCAGCAAAGGAAGATGCAGGTCGTTGTCGAAAGATTGTTTCAGGAGCGCCACAAAGCGCAGCCACTCCTGATTACTCTGTTCGGCCTGGGCCGCGGAATAGGTTGAATGTTGAGTCATCAGATGCCGCCATACTCGTTCACTAGTACGACAGGATAGCACAACGCCGCCGATCAGTAACGACGGCTCCATTCCGCATCGCTCATCAACACCGGCTTACCGCCCATGAAGTAGCGATAATAGGCATCGTAAGCCAGCACGTTTTTCACATAGCCGCGCGTCTCGGAGAACGGAATACTTTCGACAAACGCGACCGCATCGATACGCCCCGCGCTGTTGCCAAGCCAGGTGCGCACGCGCCCCGGTCCGGCGTTATAGGCGGCAGAGGCGAAAATACGGTTGTTGTCGAACATTCCGTAGACATACTGCAAATAGCTGGTGCCTATCTGGATGTTGGTTTCCGGGTCGAGAAGCTGCGCGCTGCTGCTGTAGCCCGGCAGATTAAACATCTTCACCGTGTGGGTGGCGGTGCCTGGCATCAGCTGCATCAGGCCGGACGCGCCGACCGGCGAGCGCACTTTTGGGTTCCAGGCGCTCTCCTGACGGGCGATCGCCATCGCGTAGCTCTGCGGAACGGCTTTGTCGCTTACGTAGCGGGCGAACAAATCTTTATAGGCCAGCGGGAAGCGCTCTTCGAGTTGATCCCAGAGCTTACCGGCGATCGTCGCCTGCACGCTCAGATCCCACCAGTTGCGGTCAAACGCGTAGCGCGCCAGCGCCGCCTGCTCCTGCTTGCTGCGGCTGGTGACCAGATTCGCCCATTCGCTGCGCGCGGTATTATCAAGCCCCCAGTACATCAGCTCGCGCACGCGCGCCATCTCTGCGCCTTCAAACAGCGCGCCGTTAACAGCTGGCGCTTTATCGACACGCAGCGGGTAATCCTCGCCGAGCCGCTGCGCTGCCGCCATGGGGTAGAAACCGCGCTGCTGCATCAGCGAATGTAGAATGGTTTTCGCCTCGTCGTCGCGTCCGCGCTCCATCAGCAAATCGGCCTGCCAGTAGCGCCATTCGTCTTTTTCTTTCGCCTCCATCGGCAAACGCGCAAGCCAGGTGTTCAGCCCGCTGCGATCGCCGGCGCCGAGCGCCATACGCACCCGGCGCTCAATCAGCGACGTGGATTCTGAGCGCATGATGGCGTCGTCGCGCCAGCGGGCCTGTTCTTCCGTCACATCGCTGCCCATCAGGCGCCACGCCACGATATCGCGCAGCTCCTGCGCCTGGGCGTCATTAAGCTGCTGGGCCTGGATGAGCGAAGGGATCATCAGCCGGGCGTTTTCCACATCCTGGCGGGCGACGCTTGCGAACGCCACCGCGGCCATCTGGCGCGTGAAATCGGTCGCTCCGACGCTGCGTACAAAGGTCATCACGCTGTTAGGATCGTTCGCAAGGCTCACCAGCGCGCTGCTGATGGTCTGATAATCCGGCGGCAACTGGCTGGCGAGCGAGCTGACGAGCGACGTGTTGCCCTCCTTCATGGCAAGCCGAATACGCTCAAGATAAGCCAGCGGATCCTGCGCGCCGGATGTGCGCCACGCCTGGAAAAGCCGCTCGCACGCCGCAGGCAGGTTTTTGCCGGTCTGCCAGAGATCTTTCGCGCCCTGCCAGGCGCCCTGCGCGTCGCCGGTGTTCCATTTCGCGTAATAGTAGTTGCACTGCGCCTCGGTGCTGCCCGGCGGCTGCGGGCTGAACGCCAACACGCCGCGCCAGTCTTCGCGCCGCGCCAGTTCGTTTACAAAACGGGAGGTGAGCGTGCGCGCCGGCGGCAGCGTTGGGTTCGCCTGGATAAACTGCTGCACCGCGATGGTCGGCTCGTTCATTAAATCGTCAGTGAGCTGGCGATACTGCAAATAGGGATAGAGCGGATAGGTTTGCAGGGTGGGCATCAGTTGCTCCACCACGTCCATCTGCCGGTTATCCCACGCTTGTTTGATCTGCGCATAGCGGCTGCGCTGCTCGTCGAGCGAATCGGCGCGTGCGGCCTGGCCGAGCGTCAGCAGGCAGACGCCCGCCGCCAGCCACCGCCAGACCACCTGTCTGGATGTTCCCACAATCCTTCCTCATGTTAATTGACTGACCGGCAGCCTCATGCCGCCTGAAATTCTCAGATACTTCATGCTAACCAGGCGAAGGCCGTTGCGCCATGTCGCGAACATTTTTTTACCATTCGCGCATTAATGCCTCTTACGCCGCATTCGCGGCGTTGCTGGCTGGGATTAAGCGTTGAAAACAGCTAAACTCCGCAGCTGAGAAACCCTTAATCATGATAAGAGGCGAAGTCCAACGTGGCTCAATTCGTATACACCATGCATCGCGTCGGCAAAGTCGTTCCGCCGAAGCGACACATTCTGAAGAATATCTCTCTGAGCTTTTTCCCTGGCGCCAAAATCGGTGTGCTGGGCCTGAACGGCGCCGGTAAATCCACCCTGCTGCGCATCATGGCGGGCATCGATAAAGATATCGAAGGTGAAGCCCGTCCGCAGCCTGGCATCAAAATCGGCTACCTGCCGCAGGAGCCGCAGCTCAACCTGGAACACACCGTTCGCGAATCCGTTGAAGAAGCGGTGTCCGAAGTGGTTAACGCGCTGAAAGGTCTGGATGAAGTGTATGCCAAATACGCCGAACCGGATGCCGACTTCGATAAGCTTGCCGCGCAACAGGGCAAATATGAAGAAATCATTCAGGCGCATGACGGTCATAACCTGAACGTTCAGCTGGAGCGCGCGGCTGATGCCCTGCGCCTGCCGGACTGGGACGCGAAAATCGCGAACCTCTCCGGTGGTGAACGCCGCCGCGTGGCGCTCTGCCGCCTGCTGCTCG
Organism: Cronobacter turicensis; assembly: GCF_041222865.1. NCBI lineage: Bacteria > Pseudomonadati > Pseudomonadota > Gammaproteobacteria > Enterobacterales > Enterobacteriaceae > Cronobacter > Cronobacter turicensis. The sequence goes on from NZ_CP165997.1 coordinate 3,701,880, forward strand.
AAAAACCAGACATGCTGCTGCTTGACGAACCGACCAACCACCTGGACGCCGAATCCGTCGCCTGGCTGGAGCGCTTCCTGCACGACTTCGAAGGCACCGTAGTGGCGATTACCCACGACCGTTACTTCCTGGATAACGTCGCAGGCTGGATTCTGGAGCTGGACCGCGGCGAAGGCATTCCGTGGGAAGGCAACTACTCTTCCTGGCTTGAGCAGAAAGATCAGCGTCTGGCGCAGGAAGCCTCTCAGGAAGCGGCGCGTCGTAAATCCATCGAGAAAGAGCTGGAGTGGGTGCGTCAGGGCGCGAAAGGTCGTCAGTCCAAGGGCAAAGCCCGTCTGGCGCGCTTTGAAGAGCTTAACAACACCGAATACCAGAAACGTAACGAAACCAACGAACTCTTTATTCCGCCAGGACCGCGTCTGGGCGATAAAGTGGTGGAAGTCAGCAACCTGCGCAAATCCTACGGCGATCGCGTGCTGATCGACGATCTGAGCTTCTCGGTGCCGAAAGGCGCGATTGTCGGCATCATCGGCCCGAACGGCGCGGGTAAATCCACGCTGTTCCGTATGATGTCCGGGCAGGAACAGCCAGACAGCGGCACCATTACGCTGGGTGAAACCGTGAAACTGGCGTCCGTTGACCAGTTCCGCGATGCCATGGACAACAGCAAGACCGTCTGGGAAGAAGTTTCCGGCGGGCTGGATATCATGAAGATCGGCAACACTGAGATGCCGAGCCGCGCGTACGTGGGCCGCTTTAACTTTAAAGGCGTGGACCAGGGCAAACGCGTCGGCGAGCTGTCCGGCGGTGAGCGTGGTCGTCTGCATCTGGCGAAACTGTTACAGGTCGGCGGCAACATGCTGCTGCTCGATGAACCGACCAACGACCTGGATATCGAAACCCTGCGCGCGCTGGAAAACGCCCTGCTGGAGTTCCCGGGCTGCGCGATGGTTATCTCGCATGACCGCTGGTTCCTGGACCGTATCGCCACGCACATCCTGGATTACCAGGACGAAGGCAAAGTGGAGTTCTTTGAAGGTAACTTCACCGAATATGAAGAGTATAAGAAACGCACGCTGGGCGCAGAAGCGCTGGAGCCGAAGCGTATCAAATACAAACGTATCGCCAAGTAATGACGCTAACGGCCTTCGCAAGAGGGCCGTTTTTTTATCTGTTACATCATTCAGATTAATACCCACCCCCTACTCTGATTTATTACCTGCTCATTGTTCCTTCATTTTTATTATGTTAATTAATGAACCCTATTTGCCCACTGATGTTTTATACGGATTTCGGCTCTCCGACGGCAAATAATTTTATTATTAGCGCTCTGTTTTCTCATGGATTGAAAATGTCACGGAATCGTTGTCAGGGTCAGCAGGCTGTAGCCTGTGCGTCGTTAACCTCATCTCTCCTCGCTTTTCATCATTTTCAGCGTCAATACATAAAAACGACAAACAGCTTGTAGTTTTACTACCAGCAGGGACGGCGGCTTACGGCTATGCTGGCGGCTTTCTGTTAAGCGCTATCGTCACACGCACGCTTTTATCGCAGGAATAATCCGGGCCGCCGTCAGAACATTTTTTATAAAAATATATATCTGTCATTTATTCATGAAATTAATGGTAATCACACTGTGCTCATTAAAATAACGCGTTTTTCAGCATGGATACGGCGTCAGGACATTTCCCGCCTGCTTATTTTGTTCCAGCGCCACAGCGCGAAAATCGTCATCGGCGCTCCGTTTTTATTGCTGGTCGTTTACCTGCTTATTTTCAGCCAGCCGCGTTATGTGAGCGAATCGCAAATCGCCATTAAGCGCGCCAGCGATATCGACAGCGGTAGCCTCAATATTGGCCTGCTGATGGGCGCCTCCAACCCCAGCTCTGCCGAAGACGCGCTGTATCTGAAAGAGTATCTGCACTCGCCGGATCTCCTGACCGTGCTCGATAAGCAGCTTAATTTCAGGCAGGCGTTTGGCGCGAGCGGGCTGGATCTCTTTTATCACCTCTCCTCCGGGCCACTACGGAGGAGTTTCTCGATTACTACCGCCACCGCATCACGATTGATTACGACAACAAAAACGGCCTGCTGACCATCCAGACGCAGGGCTTTACGCCGCAGTTCGCCCTGCGCTTCAACCAGGCGGTGCTGAAGGAGTCTGAGCGGTTTATCAACGAGCTTTCGCACCACATTGCCCGCGATCAGCAAACCTTTGCCGAAGGCGAGCTGGAAAAAGCCCGTCAGCGGCTCGATGCCAGCAAAAGCGCCCTGCTCGCCTTCCAGAATCGCAACCAGATGCTCGATCCGCAGGCTTCCGCTGTAGCGGCAAGCTCGGCGGTTAACAACCTTACGGAACAAAAAATCCGTCAGGAAACGGAGCTGCGCACCCTGCTGACTTATCTGCGTGAAGATGCCCCGCCGGTCATCACCACGAAAAACACGCTGGCCTCCATCAACGCGCAGATTGAGAAAGAGAAAAACAACATTACGGCCCCGGAAGGCAACCGCCTTAACCGCGTGGCGGCAGATTTCGAAGAACTTAAATCGCGCGTGACCTTCGACACCGACCTGTACCAGCTGGCGCTGACGGCCATCGAAAAAACGCGCGTGGAATCGGCCCGCAAGCTGAAAAGCCTGGCGGTTATCAGTTCTCCCCAGCTCGCTGAAGAAGCCCGCTACCCCGAGACGCTGTACCTGTTAGCCAGCTGTTTGCTGATCTGCGGTCTGCTGTTCGGCACGCTCAAACTGCTGCTGGCCATTATTGACGATCATCGTGCTTAACCTTGCCGCTTTAACCCCTGAGAGAGTTATGAAAAACGTTTCATTCGCCTCACTGATCTTTTTCTGTTTGTCGGCCAGCGCCAGCGCGCTTGATTTAACCGCCGACCCGGCGCTGACAGGCGCAGCGCCGATACTCACGCCTACGTCATCCGCGCCGGTTAGCGCCGACGGTTTTGATAACACCCCGCCGCCCGCGCCTGCCACGGTGATGAGCCGTATGTTCGGCGCGCAGCTCTTTACGTCACAGGCCGCAGAGGGCGGCGCCAGCATCGCTTTTAACCCCAACTATGTGATTGGCCTCGGCGATACCATCCAGGTGCGTTTATGGGGCGCATTCGCCTATGACGGCACGTTAACCGTCGATCCGAAAGGCAATATCTTCCTGCCAAACGTCGGCCCGCTGAAGGTCGCTGGCGTCACTAACAGCCAGCTCAATACGCTGGTAATCATGCGCGTGAAAGAGGTTTATCAATCCAACGTAAATGTCTACGCCTCGCTGCTCCAGGCGCAACCGGTGAAAGTATTCGTGACGGGCTACGTCCGCACGCCGGGGCTGTATGGCGGCGTGGCGTCCGATTCCCTGCTCTCTTACCTCAGCAAAGCGGGCGGCGTGGACAGCGATCGCGGCAGCTATGTGGACATCACCGTCAAACGCGGCCAGAAAACGCGCTCCCACGTCAATCTGTATGACTTCCTGCTCAACGGTAGCCTTAGCCTGTCGCAGTTTGCTGACGGCGACACCATTATCGTCGGCCCGCGCCAGCATACTTTCGGCGTCGAGGGCGATGTTTTTAACAGCTATGACTTTGAGTTCACCGATGAGCGTATCTCTGTCGCCGAAGCGCTGCGCTGGGCGCGGCCTAAACCGGGCGCCACGCATGTCACGCTGGTGCGCCAGCAAGGCGCGATGAAACAGAGCGAATACTTCCCGATTGGCGAGGCCGCCAGCCGCACGCTTCAGGATGGCGACAGAATGGTGGTCAGCTCTGACCGCTATACCGGCACCATTCAGGTACGTGTGGAAGGCGCGCATTCCGGGGAACACGCGATGGTGCTGCCTTACGGCGCCACGATGCGTCAGGTGCTGGCGAAACTGCGCCCGAATACCATGTCGCAGCTAAACGCCATCAAGCTTTACCGCCGCTCGGTCGCGCTGCGTCAGAAAGAGATGCTGGATCTGTCGCTGCAAAAGCTCGAACAGGCCTCGCTCTCCGCGCAGTCATCTACCCAGGAAGAATCGCGCCTGCGTATGCAGGAGGCGCAACTGGTGAGTCGCTTCGTGGCGAAAGCCCGTACCGTGGTGCCTCAGGGCGAAGTGGTGCTGAGCGAAAACAACCTTGATTCGGTGCTGCTGGAGGATGGCGACGTGATTACCATCCCGGAGAAAACCTCTCTTGTAATGGTGCATGGCGAGGTCCTGTTCCCCAACGCGGTGACCTGGGAGAAAGGGCTCGATCCTGAGGATTACATCGCTAAATGCGGCGGCATGACGCAAAAAGCCAGCGGTGCGAAAGTCATCGTGATTCGTCAGAACGGCGCGGCGCTGGATGCCGAAGAGGTCGATGAGATGCAGCCGGGCGACGAGCTGATGGTGCTGCCGAAGTATGAGTCGAAAAATATCGAAGTGACGCGCGGGATCTCGACCATTCTGTACCAGCTGGCCGTCGCAGCAAAAGTTATCCTGACGCTGTAAGGCAATGAAAATAATGGTAACCGGTATTTTCTCGAAGGGCATCTGGCGCATTCCCGGCTTAGCGCATCTGCTGCCAATGCCTTGCCGGAAACTCACGCCGCGCCGGGCTATCCCGGACGATATTACGGCTATCGCCGTCTGGGGTCATCGCCCCAGCGCGGCGGCGGCCGAGGCTCGCGCCCGTCAGGCCGGGCGTGCGGTTATCCGTCTGGAAGATGGCTTTATCCGTTCTGCCGGTCCGGCGGTACATGGTCATCCGCCGCTTTCACTGGTTATCGATTACGATGGCATCTACTACGACGCCAGTAAGCAAAGCACGCTGGAGAAACTGATTCAGGATCGGCCCGGCAACGACGCGCACTGTGAGGCGGCGCAGGAGGCGATGCGGCTTATCGTGCAGGGTGATCTGGCGAAGTATAACCACGCGCCGCCCTTTGACGGCGCGCCAGAGACCCGCGCGGTGCTGGTGGTGGATCAGACCGCAGGCGATATGTCGGTCACGCTCGGCAATGCCAGCGCAGCCTCGTTCCGCCTGATGCTGGAGGTTGCCTGCGCCGAAAACCCTGGCGCCGAAATATGGGTAAAAACACATCCTGACGTCGTGAGCGGCCATAAGCGCGGCTATCTGCGCGACATGTGCGCGGATGGCCGCGTCCGACAGATAGCCCAGGATGCCAGCCCGCAGTCGCTGCTGCGGTGCGTGGAGCGCGTCTACACCGTGACGTCGCACTACGGCTTTGAAGCGCTGATGGCGGGCAAACCGGTGGTCTGCTTCGGCCAGCCCTGGTATGCCGGATGGGGGCTGACGGACGACAGGCACCCGGCCGCGGCAACGCTTGCCGCACGGCGCGGCAAGGCCACGTTACTCACACTTTTCAGCGCCGCCTATTTACGCTACGCACGCTACCTCAATCCGCAAACCGGCGAGCCCGGCACGCTGTTTGATGTGCTGTCGTGGCTGACGTTGCAGCGCCGTCATCAACTGGCGCTGCGCGGTACGCTCTGGACGCCAGGGCTGACGCTCTGGAAACGCAGTATCGTGAAACCGTTTCTCGCCACGCCCTATAACCGGCTGCGCTTTATGCGCCGCGTGCCGCAGGCCGACGCCTGCGTGGTCTGGGGAACGGCAGGTGAAGCCCGCTGGCAGGTGGCGGCGCAGGCGCATGGTCTGCCCGTATGGCGAATGGAGGATGCGTTTCTGCGTTCGGCGGGTCTCGGCTCCGATCTCTTTGCCCCGCTTTCACTGGTGCTGGATAAACGCGGCCTCTATTACGACGCCACGCGCGCAAGCGATCTGGAAGTCGCCCTTAGCGAGGCGCATCTGACGCCCGCGCAGGAGATGCGCGCCGAACGCCTGCGTCAGCAAATAATCGAAAACGGCGTCAGTAAATACAATGCCGGCGGCGCATGGCGGCTGCCGTCATCGGCATGGGGCCGCCGCGTTCTGCTGGTGCCGGGCCAGGTGAGCGATGACGCTTCGCTGGCCGGCGGTACGAAGGATATCCGCACGCTCACGGCCTTGCTGCGTCTCGTTCGCGCCCGAAACCCGCGGGCGTATATCGTTTTCAAAGCGCACCCGGATGTGGCCGCCGGTAACCGATCGGGCGAGCCCAGTGAACAAGACGCGCTGCGCTGGGCCGATTGCCTCGCGACACAGGCGGATATCGCCGGAGTGCTCGAACAGGTCGACGAGGTGCATACGCTCACCTCGCTGACCGGCTTTGAGGCGCTGCTGCGAGGTAAAACAGTTTACTGCTACGGCATGCCGTTCTATGCCGGATGGGGACTGACGCACGATGAATATACCTGTCCGCGCCGCACCCGGCGGCTCACGCTTAACGCGCTTATCCACGCGACGCTTATCGATTATCCCTTCTACCTGCACCCGACGCGTAAAACGCCGATGAGCGCCGAAGAGGCCGTCGCACGCCTCAGCGTGTCGCCTGCGCGACGCCGCGCGCTACAGCGCCGCCGGAAAACGCTTATGCGTCTGGCCAATAAAGCCCGCAATCTCTTTCACGCTCTTTTTTAACCCCGGTGACACCGCATGAACCGCAGCGCCCTTGATACTCTGCTTTCCGGCCAGAAATACCTGCTTTTGCAAGGGCCGATGGGGCCGTTTTTTCGTGACCTCGGCAACTGGCTGGAAAGCAAAGGCCGCGAGGCCAGACAGGTTATTTTCAACGGAGGCGATCGGTTTTACTGCCGCAAGGAGAAAAGCTTGCCGTATCAAGGCACGCCGGAGGGTTTTGGCGCGTGGCTTGCCGCAACGCGAAGCACGTGGTCATTTGATACGCTGGTCTGCTTCGGCGACTGCCGACCGCTACACCAGGCCGCCCGCCGCTGGGCGCAAACGCTGGGGATTCGTTTTCTGGTTTTTGAAGAGGGCTATTTGCGCCCGTGTTTTATCACGCTTGAAGAGAATGGGGTGAATGGGTTTTCCGGGCTGCCGCGGGAGGCAGGGTTTTATCGTACTCTGCCTTTTCTGCCAGTCCCTGATGTGCGACGCATCGCCCCTTCGCTCCTCAGGCGTATTAGTCACGCGGCCTGGTATTATCTGATGGGCTGTTATCATCGCCGTGCGTTTCCGGGCTACCAGCACCACAAATGTTTCTCGCCCTGGTATGAAGGCGCCTGCTGGACGCGCGCCGCCCTACGGAAGATCTGGTATCGCTGTACGGAGCGCCGCATACGACGTTCACTGGCCTCGCAGTATCGCGGACGATACTTTCTCGCCCTGCTACAGGTTTTTAACGACAGCCAGCTACGGCACCACAGCGATTACGGCGATATGTGTGATTTTATTGAGGAGACGATCGGCTCATTTGCACGCGGAGCTTTAGCCTCGCGAATGCTGGTCATCAAGCACCATCCGATGGACAGAGGGCACCGGCTTTACCGTTCGCTGATTAACGCCCTGTGCAAGCGCTATGGCGTGAGCGGGCGAGTGGTTTATGTGCACGATCTGCCTTTACCAGAGTTGCTGAGCAATGCGGCAGGCGTCGTGACCATCAACAGTACGGCGGGGATCTCAGCGCTCATTCACAATAAACCCCTGAAGGTAATGGGAAAGGCGCTGTATGATATGGAAGGGTTAACGTTTCAGGGGCCTCTGGATGCGTTCTGGAAAACGCCCTTTCGACCCGATCACCAGTTGTTTTCCACGTTTCGCTATTATCTGATGCATAAAACGCAGCTTAATATGGTGTTTTACAGCCGTGAAAACCCGTTCGTCGGGTTATAAATGTGCTTTACGGGCGACATAAACTTTTCCGTCGTTGCTGAAGACGTCCAGCGCTTCGCTGCTGGCGAGTGTGCCATTAACAAGCGCCGGTTCGGCCTCAAGCGCCTTACGCATCAGGGTTTGCTGACACGTAATATCCAGCCAGACCTGATACGTTCCGGCGGGTAACGCCTCCAGCGACAGCCCTTCATAGCGCGACGTACAGAACCAGCCTTTGTCGTAATTCACAAAGCCGCCGTCATAGAGCTGGCGCGACAGAATCGAACGATGGGCCTTCGCGATGCGGAATACGTCTTCAAAGCCTTCTTTTTTGAAAACCAAATCGACCTGAATATCCTGATACTCAGCGCAGTTTAGTCCTTTCAGCACCGCCACGCCTTCCGGGAACAACAATGCGCCTTTGACGGCAATTTTCTTTAATATCGCTACCGGTTGCGGCTTGAGTGGGCGCGGCAAAAGGCTATTATCCGCCGCCAGTTCACATTCGCCATAGCGCGGAACTGCGCCCTGCGAAAGCGAATAGAAAATCCCCAGCAGCAACGGCACATGGTAAGACGTCACCTGGTTATGCTCTCGGATAAGCAGTGACTGCGCCATGAAGAGATTAAAGTTGTGGTATTTCCTGAAGTCAGAAATATAGGGTTTCACTTCGCTCTCATATTGAATATCCGCCTCGGATGTGAGCAGATAGATATTTTTATCTAGCGCCGTATCGCTGCTTAACTGGCGAGGTAATAAAGCATCAAGTTGTCGGGCTGACGCTTCGCTCCCCTCGCCCGTCATATGCGTAAAAATCTCTGGCCAGTTTTTTCTGGCATAACTGCCGATATGAAACTGCGGGACCGTGGAGACAATATTTTTAAACTGATATTTAAGACCATACCAGAGCGCGGCGCTGCCGCCTTTAGAAAACCCCGCCAGCGTGCACTGTGTCTTATCAAGCCCATAGCGGATGAGCATCGTGTCGATAAACGCAATTACCGCCTGCTCAACGTAGAAATCGTTGTGATGGCATAAGTAATACGTGCAGGCGTTGTCAAAATCATCTTTGATCCAGACCACATGCGCGGGGCAATCCTGAAGGGCATTGGCAAAATCCCAGGTGAACATTCCTGCGCCGCCAAATCCGCTAAAAATAAAAATCATATGCTGAGTATCATATTTTCTCTTTTTATATCGATATTTAATCTGTACGCCATTAATAATTTCAGTTTGGTCTGTCATTTTTGCTCCATACAAAACAGGCGCGAATAGCCATCGCGCCTGTTTTTAAATTATTAGTATTTATGGTTAAACATCCGATTTAACGGAAAACTCACGCAGTAGCCGCAGATTCTGCAATTTTTCCGCCGAATTGGCTGGCATGTTCTGCGGGTAATGGCGTAACAGACTCAGCCAGCATTCATAGGCATCGTCCCAGTCCTCACAGAGCTGGGCGAGTTCGCACCGGAGCATCCACGTTTTCTGGTTATAACTGCTGATTTTATTACGAACGACCGACAGCGCCTGGCTAAAGCGGCCGGCCTCTTTTAAGGCTTCCGCGTAGATCAGACAGAATTCATCGTCTGGTTTATTCCGGGCCTCAACAAGGGTAATCGCTTCCCCAGTTTTTTTCAGGGCCAGGCATGCCTGTGCATAAATTTTCAGGAACCGCACGTCATTTTTTAACGCCTCATTCAGCGTACCAAAAAGCGTATACATCTCTTTATATTTACCGGTGCGCAGCAGCGCCACGCCGTAGTAATAGAGATGCTCATCCGGGAGATGATCGATATCCGCGCTGGCTTTATTCAGCTGGGTGAGGATTTTCTCCCAGTTCTGGCGCAAAAAGGCGAGACGGGCGATTTTCAGACGACACTGCGGATCGTTTTCGATGTATTTCTCATACTTCACCAGGCACTGATGAGCGTCGTTGAGTTTATTCAGCTGCTGATAACAATAAGACAGCGTAATCAGGAGCTTATTCTCGAGGCTTTCTGTTGAGGTCACATCAACGCCCTGCTCATCTACATAAGCAACCCCTTCAGCCCACTTTTGCTTCGCCAACAGTAAACAGAACCGGGCATAGCTGAAACCAGCCGCAGGGCGGGCTTTCTTACATAACGCCTCCAGCACGGCAGCCTGGCCGCTGCGATACAGGCAATAACAATAACGGTTATTATCAAGCGTCGCCTCGCCTGCCTCTTGCCAGTAAAACGCCGCCTGCTGCCAGTGGTGCTCGGCCATTTCCACCAGGGCGAGGCTTGCGGAAAGTGCGGTATGGCGCTGCTTTAGATGACGCTCATACCAGCCGTTGATGACACTACGCGCCGCGACCGTTTTGCCCTGTTTACGTAGCGCCTCGGCAAGCCCTGCACAGCCTTGTGCGTCTTCATCCTGCGTGAGCGCAAGCGCCAGATAAGCCTGCCAGCGTGTTTCGGCAAGCGCCCAGCGACGAGCTACCGCAGCCTGTTGTGCGTATTGTTGATAGATAGCTTTATCGGCAAAGCCTTCAGGTAACGGCGCATCCAGTGAGGCGATGGCCTGATAGGTACGTTCGCAGTTAAGGCCATCGCGGAACGGAAAAGTCTCGTTGATACGCTTGAGGATTTTCGCCGACGGCAGAGCATTGTTTTTTAATAATGTATTCAGCTCTTTAAACAACTCTTTTTCAGTTTCCACCACCGGACCAAAACCATGTTTGCGATAATCGAAGTAGCCTTTGGAATAGACATGCCCCGCAAAAAACTCCTTAGAATCAAATTGATAATATATGCTTTGTTTATTTTGCACCGCCATATCAAAAGCCACCGATGAATAGTCCGTAATCATTAAAGAGGCTCGTTTAAATAACCCCTGAATACTTCCAGAACCATGAGTAACAATCTCGATAAAATCTGGCGCATCGAAAAAATCCAAATAAGGAAGTATATTGAAGTGTGGGAAGAATACCACACGATAGCCATATTGATTTGCATATGCCGCTAGCAACGCTGAATGTAAAACACTTTTCCAACGTAATGCGAAATCGCTCTCCATAAACAATGGATTTATGGCACGCTCATCTCCATCGCCAAGCACTTTACCAACAATATTTTGCCTCCACGTCGGCATAATAACTATTAGTTTTTCCGCAATATTTTTGTTTTTAATAAGAACATCATGCCGAGGCAAGCCGGTCAAAAAGACATCTTTCTTAGAGTAATTATATTTTGTCAAATCCTCAACTATTGAATAGTACTCAGCCTGAGAAGAAGTGATAAAACAATCAATTTCATCCTTGGTATTCAACCAAGAGGAAAGGTCGTCTTTGATGACTCCATGCTGTAAAAAAACAAAGTGTCTTCCAGCAAGCATCTTCGGCCCAAGCAAATTAGTAACATAATGATTTGCATGAGAACTAATGACTTTACTGCACGAGCCTAAGGCAAGGGCGTGCTCAAATGAACCGAAATCAATTAAGTTAAACCCTTCGTTTTGAAGACGTTCCCAATCATGCGATTCTCTCTTTAAAGCAAAGAAAATTTTCCTTTCAGGATAGTTATTATTAACATAGCGATAAAGATGCTCTGCATTATCATCAGCCTGAGTATCCCGATCTATAAAAATCCATGCATCATGATATTCACTTTTCTTTTCATATTTAGGCATTATTCCAGAAAAATAATTTTTTATATTAATGACATTAACGCCATCTTTATATTGTTTACCGCCTAATGAAAGACGTGTTGGCAGTTGCGAAACGGAAATATTGATTTGCTGCGCGTCACCCAGCGCGACCCACAAGCGCCGCTCCAGGATCAACGTTTCATCCATAAAATCATGGCGGATAGTTTTTGCGTATGCCGGAATAACGTCACGGCCATCAACGGTAATCTGTTCAAGACCTGGCGTGTGGGTAAAATAGCGAAGCTGAACCATATGTTTATACGGATCGTACTTTTCTATATAGACGATTTGTGCATCCGGCTGTAGGCCTTTAAAGAACGAAAGCATTGCTATTTTCTGAAAGAACCATGCGCCGGCAAGCTCGAAATTCATAATCGTACTTTTATCCAGGTACGCGAATATTTCTCTGAGCTTGCTAAGAAAACGGCGTTTTTCATCCGCCGTCAAAAAAGCGCAGCGCTCGCCATGATTAGTCAGCCATTTCAGATACCAGACAATCTCATAAATAACCGTTCTTTGTATATTTACGGGCACTGAACCATCGTTGTCATGGTAATTTTTTAAAATATCGAGATAACCATATTCCGGAACATTCAGAAAGCGCTCTTTTTTAGTCCATGACGTATCCAGCGTAGACGAACCATCCTCACGCTTACGGTAATAATATTTTGAATGTTCCAGGAAGGCGGCATGACCGGCTTGATCGCCTTGCAGATAACGCGCAACAAAATGGGCGTCCTCAAAATTAGGCTTAACCCTGGCGTCAAAACAGACATCTTTCGAGACAATGATATCTGTGCGAAAAAACGCCGTACTGGCTGACAGCTGGATCTCCTTTTCCATGCTACAAAGCGGCACCAGCAAATTACCTTTTTTAAATTTAAAGCCTAAAGGATGCGCATCTTTATACTGATTTTTAGCTTCATAAAACATGATGGTATTACAACCCACCATTTTAATATCTTTATCCTGATGCTGATAAAGGAAGCTATCAAGGTTGTAAAAGTAATTCACATCAACAAAATCATCCGGATCGATAAATGTCACCCATTCTGTCGTGACATGCTGTAACCCGTTATTACGCGCGGCAGATTGCCCGGCATTTTCCTGATATATATAGGTAATGTTATGCGGGTATTTCTTCTGCCAGCGTTTAATTATCTCCGCAGAGCTATCGGTTGAGCCATCATCGACCAGGATCAACTGGATATGTTTCTTAAAGTTCAGACGTTGTCTGACAAAGCCTTCAAAGTAATCATCCAGAAAAGCGCTCACGTTATACACGGCCGAAACGACGGTATAGCCATAGTGACCATCTTCTTTTTTGAACCTGAATTTGCCTAATTTACGCGCCTGATTGGCTGCCATATCGCTGAAGAACAGTTTGGGGTCCCTTACCAGCTTGCGAAGTTTGTTATTAAACATCCTTGTGAGTTCCATTTTCAAAATAAGTTTCCAGCATTGCAATCAATTGATCCTGATAATTCCGGGTGCTTCTGTTACGTGAAGAAAAATCATTGGCACAAAAGGAGTGAGGCGTAACGCCCTTCTGCTGCCCATTAATCAGCGCGCGATAGTGCGTCCTCGCGGCAGGCGAGCGAACGTTAAAGTAGTAACAGATATCTCTCGCAGGTACGGCCAGGCCCATGGCATAGGTAAGCCAGGGGACCAGAAAGGTAGGCAAATTCAAATCAATGTCGCTTCTGAATTTACAGGGCAAAAAGGCGCGAATACGCTTGCCGTATCGCTGTCGGGCTTCGGTAAAAACGCTTTTACGCAGTGGAACGTATGTATGCGCCAGCGGCACATCCGGTGCAAAACCAGTGTCCTCAGAAAGTAGCGCCCTGGAATTGAATGATGCGCATAAGGCAGAGGTCTTTCGCCCACGCCCCGCCATTGCCGTCAGGCTCTTGCTGGCCATAAAAAGCGAAGCCAGGCCGTTGCCTTTGAAAAAGTGGCCAGCCGGGAGCGTTCGTGCGACAAAGACGTCATCATTAAAGTAAATAAAGTGTTCAGCGAGCCCTGGAATTGCATCTAAATGCGCTTCGATAACGTGGGAATTAAATGTCGGCAAATAACATTCAGGAATAATCTCCTGATGAGACACCATTTTTATCTTGTCGATTTTTTCAGCCCACGGGAGTGAATGCCCGTCGACAACAATATATATCCGCCGCACCCAGGGCATAAACGTTAGTACGCTCTGTACTGAATAAAAGATTTCGTTATGGTTGTTGAAGCGGGCTGAATCATGGTCAATACCAGGCTCTGCATGTCGTGGCTGCCAGTACTGCTCGAATTTTTTGCGCCACTGGCCGTCGTTGTTATCCACCCAGGTAAAAACCACGTCTACCGGGAAGGTGACATCATTCATGTTTTCAAGGGCAAGATCGTGCCTGATGAGCACGTTCTCTTCCGTTACCGGGCAGTTTATTTCATTAAGAATGAGCGGATGTTTTTTAAGGAGGTAATCCCGTAAGAACAGGCCAGGTGATGTAAGCAGTTTTTTGATTTTACTGTAGCGCATGTTTACAGGTTCTCCTGAGCTTTATACGCGTCAATGGCATCATCAACGCTGTCGTAAAAATGCACGTGATTTTCCCGGCCTATAAACACCGCCGCATCGCAGTACTGTTTTAGCGAATTGAGATTATGCGACACCATTAAAAAACAGGATTCGCGGTAGCGCTCCTCGAACAGCGTTTCGCATTTTTTACGAAAGCTCGCGTCGCCCACAGCGGTCACTTCGTCCACCAGATAGTAATCAAACCGGAAAGCCATGCTCAGCCCGAACCCGAGACGCGCTTTCATACCGGAAGAGTAGGCTTTCACCGGCATATCAAAATATTTTCCGAGCTCGGCGAATTCCTCCACGAACGCGACTTTTTGCCGCACTTCGTCTTTAGCGGCGTATAGCCGCGCCACGAATTTCACATTTTCGCGCCCGGTGAGGCTGCCCTGAAAACCACCCGCCAGCCCGACCGGCCAGGAGATCGACGCGCTGGAGACGATTCGCCCATGGTCCGGGTTATCCGTGCCGCCAATCATGCGCAGCAGCGTGGATTTCCCCGCCCCGTTACGGCCAATCAGCGCGATGCTCTTACCAGACGGCAGCGTCAGATTGAGATCCTTAAAGACATAATGCCGCCCAGCCGGCGTGCGGTACGATTTAGTGAGATTTTCGATAGCGATCATGAGGTGAGCATCGCCTCTTCCTGATGACGATAAAGCGCGAGGCCGGTAAAGAGCACAACCAGCGTGCTGACGGCAAGATACGTCAGACTCGCGCCCTCACTCTCATAGCTTGTCGCCAGCGATTCACGCGTCAGCTCTACCACATGCACCAGTGGGTTCCACGCGACCCAGCGTTGATACTCCTGAGGAATAGTATTGAGTGAATACATCACGCAGGAGATGAAATAGAGCGGGCGCGTCAGCAGCGGCAGAAATTTTTCGGCCTCCGGAAAGGCGCTACTGATGACCATAAAAATTAGCCCGGCGCCGAAGGAAAAAATCACCAGACAACACCAGACGCTGAACAGGATTAACAGGTGCGAACAGGTAAACGCCTCACCCGCCACCGCCAGCAGAGCGAGCAGCACCAGATAAACGACGATATAAATCCCTGCTTCCAGTAACGTTCTCGCAATGATCGTATCAATGGGTTTTACCGGGCGATAATTAAAAAGCCCCTGGTTCGCCTCAATGGCATTAATAGAACGACCCGTAATATGACTGAAAATAAAATAGGGAATAATACCGCTTAATAGAAAGACGGGGAATGAGATATCCGGCAGCGTCCGCTCCATCACGAAATCCAGCACAAACAGCAGGATGGCAAGATGCAGTAACGGCTCAAGCAGCGCCCAGCAGTAGCCCAGACGGAACTTGCCAAACCGCGTTTTTATCTCTCTTAAAAATAGCGCCAGCACAGTGGCGCGCTGGACATCCAGCCCATGCCTTTTCATAAAAAATCCTGGGTTTAGTGCTGTGAACAGGCTACCGCTATGGGATATACCCATAGCTTTGTGGAATACACCCTCGCCAGCAGAAATAAATAACAGCAACATATACGTAACCGCCTATGCACTCATAAGCGATAAAAATGAAATGCAATGATTCATTTTTCGCAATTATCATTGCGGCAATAGAAGTGTGTGACAATAATTTATGTGCGTAAAATATCACAAAGCATTATCCCCATAAATAACTTATAGTGTGTTTCTTTTTTTGGAGGGGTTAATTTTTGATGCTTTTTCATTTATCTATTTTTATATATTAAATAATAAAAAAGATTTATTTTGAGACAAAACCCGATAATTTATCGTAAAACTGAGCCACACCTTCATATTCCAGTGCGAAGTTGATATAGCTGACCAGCGCGGGGGCGTTGAGTTTGCGCCCCGGATAGACCAGATAGAGGTCGTTACCGGTGACAGTCCATTCAGGCAGAATATTGATAAGCGCACCTTGTTTGAGCGTGTCATCCAGTAAAAAAGCGGGCAGCAGCGTCACACCCGCCCCCGCCAGCGCGCTTTCCCGGGCATAGAGAAGATTATCGGTCTGGTGCATCTGATTCAGGAGACAGCGGTAAAGCTCGCGGTCGCGCTGGAGCAGCCACTCTGTCCAGGCACGGTGAACAATAACCCGGTGCTCCGCCAGTTGCGCCGGGTGCGTCAGCGGCGGATGCTGCGCCAGATAAGCAGGCGAGGCGAGCAAGTAACGCGGGCAGTGGCCAATCTTGCGGCCAATCAGCGAAGAATCCTGCGGTTTACCGGTACGCAGCGCCACGTCAAACCCTTCCATGACGAGATCCCGCACGTCGTCGGAGATAAACACTTCCAGCGTGATATCCGGGTATCTGGCGAGAAACTCGGCGTTCATGCGCGCTAATAGCGTCGCACCGATACCTGCGGGGCTGGTGATACGCAACCTGCCGCTGGGGTTGTCACGCAGGCGCTGCACGGCGAGATCGGCGCGTTCGCTGGCATCAAGCATTTCACGGCAATGCACCAGATAGTGCTCACCCGCAAACGTCAGGCTTAGCGTGCGCGTGGTGCGATTAAGCAGCCGCAACCCGACATGCGCCTCAAGCTGACTGATGCGCTGGCTGACGCTGGATTTCGGCAAGCCCGCTTTCTGCGCCGCCGCCGTGAAGCTGCCCGTCTCCGCGACCAGCGCGAAAAGCGCCATATCCTGCAGTTGCTTAAACATGATTGTTCATCTCTCACGAACACGCCGTTCTGGATTGTCCATCTTATCACCCTCCTGCGGCATGCATAGACTACAGTCAACACATACTTCTCTGAACACACCGAAGGAACCTGACATGTCTGTTAAAGCGATTGCCGTTAACCCGCAAGCCCCGCAACACTTTATTGAGATAACCCAGCCGATGCCTCAGCCGGGCGAATATGATCTGCTGGTAGAAGTCAAAGCGGTTTCCATCAACCCGGTGGATACGAAAGTGCATGCGAGCCTGCAGAAGAACGGCTTGCAGGAGCCGCGCGTGCTGGGCTGGGACGCCAGCGGCGTGGTGACAGCCATCGGCAGCAAGGTCAGCGGTTTTAAACCTGGCGATGAAGTCTATTACGCCGGGGATATCACCCGCTCTGGCAGCAACACCAGCCATCAGTTGATCGATTCCCGCATCGTGGGGCATAAACCGCGCACGCTTTCGTGGGCCGCGGCGGCCGCTATCCCGCTGACGGCGCTGACCGCCTGGGAAGGCTTATTCGAGCGCCTGGCGATTCAGGATGCGGGTGAAGACAAGACGCTGCTGATTATCGGCGGCGCAGGCGGCGTGGGTTCGCTTGCCATTCCGTTCGCGCGTCTGCACAGCAAGGTAAAAATTATCGCCACCGCCTCGCGTGAAGATTCCGCGCAGTGGTGCCGCGATCGCGGCGCGGATCTGGTGGTGAACTATCGCGATCTGCCGGGTGAGCTTGCAAAAGAGGGGGTTAAATATGTCGATTTTATTTTCATTCTGAATGATACCGACGGTCACTGGGCGGCCGTGAGCCAGCTTATCGCGCCGCAGGGGCATATTTGCAGCATCGTGGAGAATGCGCACCCGTTGGATCAGGATGCGCTGAAGTCAAAATCCGCCGCGCTGCACTGGGAGTTCATGTACACCCGCAGCATGTATCAGACCGCCGATATGGCACGCCAGGGCGAGATCCTCAATGAAGTGGCGACGCTGGTGGATGCAGGCGAAGTGGAGAGCGCGCTGAGCGAGACCTTCCACGGCCTGAGCGTTGAGAGCATCAGCAAGGCGCATCAGAAGGTGCTGGAAGGCCATATGCGCGGCAAAGTGGTCGTGGAATTTTAATGACGGCACCCCCGGCGGGTGCTCTTTGTTTACCCGCCCTACACCGACTCTCTGCTCGTAGTTTGTAGGGTGGGTAAGCGCAGCGCACCCACCTTTGAACATTCACACCCTCGGCGGGTGCACGTCGTTTACCCGCCCTACCACACCGGTATCACCAAAACGTAGTTTGTAGGGTGGGTAAGCGCAGCGCACCCACCATCCCCTAAAAACAACCGCCCGCTACGCCTGCTCGCCCATCAGCTGCTTCACCAGCTCCACGCAGCGCAGAAAACGCGAGTCGTAATCCGGCTCCTCGACATGCACATACTCGATATTGTTCTCTTCCAGCATCGACACCAGCAGCGACTGGAATTCTTTGCGATCCACCGAACTGCCGAGGCTTCTTAACCCGTCCGCCACCCATGGCGTATTGTTTTCCAGCAGGATAACCAGGTCGAAGCGGTATTCATCCACCAGCGCCTGCACGAACGGATGCTCGCGCCCTTCATACTTCTTGCAAAACGCCTGCGTGGTCACGAAATCGGTATCGATGAATGCCACTTTGTTAGCGTATTTCACGGCAAAATCAATATATTGCGCATGACCGAGCGCGATCTTGTCGTAATCGGAATATTGCAGCGCCATCTCATCGCCGCCGAGGTGCGAAAACACGTAATCGCGGCCATATTCCCAGGCGCTGGTGGTATTGAAAATATTGGCGAGCTTGTTCACCAGCATCGATTTCCCGCTCGATTCACCGCCCAGAATCGCCACCGTACGCACAAAGAACGGTTTCACTTCGGTAGGAATGTATTCCCAGTAGCGGAACGGGTTAGCGCGGATCTGCGCGCCGCTGATATTCATAAAGGTACGTTTCGGGTCGATAATCACGGTCTCGATGCCGAGATGTTCGCGATACTGCGGCGCGTCGGCCTCTTCGGAGGTATAGATGGAGTCAGGTTCGATCCCCTTCTCTTCCATAAACGCTTTGATGCCTTCACTCCAGACGTCCCAGCCGTACGGATACGGCTCCATGCCCTCTTCGTTAAAGGCGTGAATGCGGATGTTTTTCTGGTATTTAAAGGTCTGCAACAGCCAGCGCAGACGGTCGCTGATGGTCGGCTGTTGCGACATCGCGCTCTCTTCAAACAGCGTGCGGTCGCGCTTTTCGTCATAGCCCATGATGATATGCAGCTCATCAACCTGGCTACAGGCGCGCTGGATAAGATAGATATGGCCGGTATGCAGCGGATAAAACTTGCCGAACACCACGCCGACGCGTTTCTGGCGGCGCGGGAACTCCAGCTCCAGAAAACGGTGCAGCGCTTCGAGCTTTTGCGCGCTCGGGCTTTTGATTTTGGCGTTAAGAAGCTGGCTTAAATAGCCCTTGGTCATGCCGCTGGCATCCGCTACCTGCTGTAACGTGCAGCCTTTTTGACGGATCGCGGTTTTGAGATAATCGAATGATGACACAAGAGCCTCCTGCTGAATGAGCGTGCCGGATCGATAAAATACGAAAGGCGGGTAAGCCATGCGCTACCCGCCAGAAAACAGTGGTTTAATGATTATAGGTCGTCAAAAACGGCCAGCGCATCCGCCAGCTTTTTCACGCCGAAAATTTGCATGCCTTCCGGCACCTTTTTCGGCACGTTGGCGGCGGGAACGATGGCGCGGCGGAAACCGTGCTTCGCCGCCTCGGAAATACGTTCCTGGCCGCTCGGCACCGGACGAATTTCACCCGCGAGGCCCACCTCGCCAAACACTACCAGATCCTGTGGGAGCGGCCGGTCGCGCAGGCTCGATACCATCGCCAGCAGCAGCGCCAGGTCGGCGCTGGTTTCGGTCACTTTCACCCCGCCGACCACGTTGACGAACACATCCTGATCCGCCATTTGCAAACCGCCGTGACGGTGCAGCACGGCGAGCAGGATCGCCAGACGGTTCTGCTCAAGGCCCACCGCCACGCGCCGCGGGTTCGCCATCATCGAATGGTCCACCAGCGCCTGGATCTCCACCAGCAGCGGGCGCGTTCCTTCCCAGACGACCATGACCGAGCTGCCGGAAGTCACTTCATCGCCACGGCTTAAGAAAATCGCCGACGGGTTGCTGACTTCGCGCAGCCCCTGCTCCGTCATAGCGAAGACGCCGAGCTCATTCACAGCGCCAAAACGGTTTTTATGGCTGCGCAGCGTACGAAAACGCGAATCGGCGTCGCCGTCCAGCAGGACGGAACAGTCGATACAGTGCTCCAGCACTTTCGGGCCCGCCAGCGAACCGTCTTTAGTCACATGGCCGACCATCACAATCGCCACGCCGCGGGTTTTCGCAAAGCGCGTCAGGTAGGCGGCGGTTTCACGCACCTGCGCGACGCTGCCTGGCGACGACTGAACGTCGGCCATGTGCATAACCTGAATGGAGTCGATCACCATCAGTTTCGGCTGCTCTTCTTCCGCGATAAGGCAGATCTGCTCAATGCTGGTTTCCGAGAGCATGTTGAGATTAGTGGTAGGCAGGCCGAGACGATGCGCGCGCATCGCCACCTGTTGCAGCGACTCCTCGCCGGTGACGTAGAGCGTTTTCATCTGCTCGCCGAGCTTACAGAGCGTTTGCAGCAGCAGCGTCGATTTCCCGGCGCCGGGGTTGCCGCCAATCAGAATGGCGCTGCCCGGCACCACGCCGCCGCCCAGCACCCGGTCGAACTCTTTAAAGCCGGTGGAGAAACGCGGCAGCTCCTCAAGGCTGATATCCGACAGTTTCTGGACTTTGGCTACGCCCGCGTTGCCCGCGTAGCCGGAAAGCCGTTCATTGCGCGCCGCTTGCGGCGAGGCGGCGAGGCGCACTTCCGTGATGGTATTCCAGGCATGACAGGCGCTGCACTGCCCCTGCCAGCGCGGATAATCCGCACCACATTCGTTACAGACAAATGCGCGTTTTGGAGCTTTCGCCACCTTTTACCTCTTTATTTCTGGTTAAGGCTGCCTGAAAGGATACAGAAAACCCCCATCAGGTCAGCGTGACGGATAGTAATTTCCGTCTTTTCATTCACTTTCGGTTTAGCGTGATAGGCGATTCCCAGCCCCGCCGTCTGGATCATCGGCAAGTCGTTGGCGCCATCGCCAATCGCGACGGTCTGGCCCGTCGGGATCTCATATTTTTCAGCCAGGCGTTGCAGGGTCTGCGCCTTAAACTGGGCGTCGACAATCTGGCCGGTCACGTCACCGGTAAAGACGCCGTTTTCCACCGCCAGTTCATTGGCGACCACATCGTCCAGGTGAAGTTTGTCCTGCAGATATTGCGCGAAGAACGTAAAACCGCCGGAGGCGATCGCCACTTTCCAGCCCAGCGAATGCAGCTTCAGCACCAGCGAGGTCAGTCCAGGCATTAGAGGGAGCACGTCGCGCACCTGGCGCAGGATATCGGCGCTTGCGCCCTTCAGCGTGCCGACGCGCGCTTTCAGACTGGCCGCGAAATCCAGCTCGCCGCGCATGGCGCGCTCGGTGACGTCCGCCACTTCATCGCCCGTACCGGCAAGTTTTGCGATTTCATCAATGCATTCAATCTGGATAGCGGTGGAATCCATATCCATCACCAGCAGGCCCGGCGTTTTCAGATGCGGAATTTTGCCAAGCGGCGCGACGTCGAGGCCTGAATCATGCGCCAGCCGCGTCGCGCGCGGCGTCAGCGAGCCCGCAAGGCGGATCACCTGATAATCTTCCACGCACCACGCGTTAACGATAACCATCGCCGCGCCGAGCTTGTGCTGATATTGGGTCAGACTTTGCTTATTTAAACCCCGTCCGTACAGGAGCCAGCCGCTATGGCCTGCGTGATAATCCAGCGGCATGACTTCATCACCGCTTAAAGAAAGGGGCAATCCAGGCCAGAGGGAGACCTCGTTTGGCAGGTCGCACCAGGTAAGACTGTTCGGCATTCAGGCTCCTGTAAATAGTATCGGGGCGGGACAAAACAACGCATGAGGCTACCTTGTCTGCAGCGCTTCTGGCAACATTAAGCTTCAAAATTTAAGCAGGTACTTTATGGCCCGGGCAAAACTCAAATTTCGGCTGCATCGCGCAGTGATTGTACTTATCTGTCTGGCGCTGCTGGTGGCGCTGATGCAGGGCGCGTCCTGGTTTAGCCAGAGCCATCAGCAATCGCGCAATATCCAGATGGAAGAGCTCGCCCGCACGCTGGCCCGCCAGGTCAGCTACAGCCTGGTTCCGCTGATTAAGGGCGAAAACCCGGATGAAAAACGCGTCGGCGCTATCCTCAGCCAGCTCACCGAAGAGAGCCGCATCCTGGACGCCAGCGTGTATGACCAGCAGGGCGAACTGATCGCCCGCGCGGGCGAAGGCGTGAACGTGCGCGACCGACTGGCGCTCGACGGCAAAAAAGCGGGCAGCTATTTTAACCAGCAGATTGTCCAGCCGGTGCAGGATAAAAGCGGCCCGGTGGGTTACCTGCGGCTCACGCTCGACACCCACAGCCTGCCGACCGAAGCGCGCCAGGTGGATAACACCACCAATATTCTGCGCCTGATGATGCTGCTGGCGCTCGCTATCGGCATCGTGCTGACTCGCACGCTGCTTCAGGGCAAACGTACCCGCTGGCAACAGTCGCCGTTCCTGCTCACCGCCAGCAAATCCGTACCGGAAGAAGAGAGTGAGCCTGAGACGCCTGTGGATGACAAACGCGCCTGACGCCGCATGATATAATGGGCGTTCTTCAATGCTTTAGGGAAAACGCCTGTGTCCTCTTTACGCCTGCTTATTTCCGATTCTTACGATCCCTGGTTTAACCTGGCGGTGGAAGAGTGCATCTTCCGCCAGATGCCTGCCACCCAGCGCGTGCTGTTCCTCTGGCGCAACGCCGATACCGTCGTAATTGGCCGGGCGCAGAACCCGTGGAAAGAGTGCAACACCCGCCGGATGGAGGAAGATAATGTCCGGCTGGCGCGGCGCAGCAGCGGCGGCGGCGCGGTGTTCCACGATCTCGGCAATACCTGTTTTACCTTTATGGCGGGCAAACCGGAGTATGACAAAAGCGTCTCCACGACGATTGTCATTAACGCGCTGGCGCAGCTTGGCA
This sequence comes from Cronobacter turicensis, assembly GCF_041222865.1. NCBI lineage: Bacteria > Pseudomonadati > Pseudomonadota > Gammaproteobacteria > Enterobacterales > Enterobacteriaceae > Cronobacter > Cronobacter turicensis. The sequence goes on from NZ_CP165997.1 coordinate 3,724,647, forward strand.
TTCCGGCAACGGCCTCCGGGCGCAACGATCTGGTGGTGGAAACCGCCGAAGGGCCGCGCAAAATTTCCGGCTCAGCCTACCGCGAGACGATGGATCGCGGCTTTCACCACGGCACGCTGCTGCTGAACGCCGATTTGAGCCGGCTCGCGAATTACCTGAACCCGGATAAGAAAAAGCTCCAGGCGAAGGGGATCACCTCCGTGCGCGGGCGCGTCGCTAATATTAACGATCTCAAACCCGGCGTGACGCATGCGCAAATCTGCGACGCCGCGACGGAGGCGTTTTTTACGTATTACGGCGAGCGGGTGGCCGCCGAGGTTATATCGCCCGACGCGTTCCCGGATCTGCCAGGCTTTGCCGAGACGTTCGCCCGCCAGAGCAGCTGGGAGTGGAATTTCGGCCAGGCGCCCGCCTTCACGCATCAACTGGACGAACGGTTTGTCTGGGGCGGCGTGGAGCTGCATTTCGACGTGGAAAAAGGGCATATCACCCGCACGCAGCTTTTTACCGACAGCCTGAACCCGGCGCCGCTGGAGGCGCTGGCGAACCGGCTACAGGGCTGCGTATATCAGGCCGGTGCGTTACAGCAGGCCTGCGAGGCGTTAGCGAGCGAGTTTCCCGCCCAGGCCGCGGAACTCCACGAAGTGGGCGCGTGGATGGCGCAGGCGGTGCGGTAAGCTGCTGTTGGTGGGTGCGCTTCGCTTACCCACCCTACAAACCGACAACCCTGAATCCCTGGTGAGTGCGCTTCGCTTACCCACCCTACGAAAAAATAGTTCTTTCTGCACGTAGGGCGGGTAAGCGCAGCGCACCCGCCGCTCCAAAGCTTCAACTGACCGACGACGCCCAATAAAAAAGGGCGCCGCGGCGCCCTCTTCTTTCATTTTAAACACGCGAAAACTTATTCTTTATCGCCCAGCAGCACGGATTCCAGCGCAATCTTGATCATGTCGTTAAACGTGGTCTGACGCTCTGCCGCGGTGGTCTGCTCGTGGGTACGGATATGGTCGGACACGGTGCAGATGGTCAGCGCTTTCGCGCCGAATTCCGCCGCCACGCCGTAAATGCCTGCCGCTTCCATTTCCACGCCCAGGATGCCGTATTTTTCCATCACGTCGAACATAGATGGGTCCGGCGTATAGAACAGGTCGGCAGAGAAGATGTTGCCCACGCGCGCATCAACGCCCAGCGCTTTCGCCGCGTCTACCGCGTTACGCACCATGTCGAAATCCGCGATGGCCGCGAAATCGTGATCTTTAAAACGCAGACGGTTCACTTTGGAATCGGTGCACGCGCCCATGCCGATAACCACGTCGCGCAGCTTAACGTCTGCGCGTACCGCGCCGCAGGAGCCCACGCGGATGATTTTCTTCACGCCAAAATCGGTGATCAGCTCTTTGGTGTAAATAGAGCAGGACGGGATACCCATGCCGTGGCCCATGACGGAAATCTTACGGCCTTTGTAAGTCCCGGTGAAACCCAGCATGCCGCGCACGTTGTTCACTTCGCGCACGTCTTCCAGGAACGTTTCTGCGATGTGTTTCGCACGCAGCGGGTCGCCCGGCATCAGCACAACGTCCGCGAAATCGCCCATCTCAGCGTTAATATGTGGGGTTGCCATCTCTGTTTCCTTTTTTAGTCTTTTATGTAGCCGGGCGGCGGCAGCCCACCCGGCCTGCAAACTGACCAGGGTCAGTTAAAATAACGCTTTGCCGTAGTCCATGTCAGACAAGCCAAAGTATTTGGCGACGGTCTGACCGATATCCGCGAAGGTATCGCGGTGACCCAGCGAGCCCGGTTTCACTTTCGGGCCGTAAACCAGTACCGGAATGTGCTCACGGGTATGGTCAGTGCCTTTCCAGGTCGGGTCGCAGCCGTGGTCAGCCGTAAAGATGATGATGTCATCTTCGCCGACCAGCTCCAGCAGCTCCGGCATGCGGCGGTCGAACAGCTCAAGGCCGCCCGCGTAGCCCGCGACATCGCGGCGATGGCCCCAGGAGGAGTCAAAGTCCACGAAGTTCGTGAAGACGATGGTGTTGTCGCCCGCTTCTTTCATCTCTTTGATGGTGGCGTCAAACAGCGCATCCAGCCCGGTGGCTTTCACTTTTTTGGTGATACCCATGTTGGCGTAGATATCTGCGATTTTACCGACAGACACCACGTGACCGCCCTTCTCATCCACCAGCTTTTTCAGCACGACCGGCGACGGCGGCTCAACGGCCAGGTCGTGACGGTTGCCGGTACGCTGGAAGTTGCCCGCTTTGTCGCCGACAAACGGACGCGCGATAACACGGCCAATGTTATAGCCGCCTTCAGTCAGCTCTTCACGCGCGATTTCGCACAGCTCGTAAAGTCTGTCCAGGCCAAATGTCTCTTCATGGCAGGCAATCTGGAAAACGGAGTCGGCGGAGGTATAGAAAATCGGCTTGCCGGTTTTCATGTGCTCTTCGCCCAGCTCGTCCAGAATCACCGTCCCGGAGGAGTGGCAGTTACCGAGGTAACCCGGCAGGTTCGCGCGTTCCACCAGCTTGTCGAGCAGTTCCTGTGGGAAGCTGTTTTTCTCGTCGGTGAAGTAACCCCAGTCAAACAGGACCGGCACGCCGGCGATTTCCCAGTGGCCGGACGGCGTGTCTTTACCGGATGAAAGCTCATGCGCCCAGGCGTAAGCGCCGGTGATTTCCGCATTGCCGTCCATCCCGGCAGGAATAAAGCCAGTGGCGCCTTCATGCGCCTTCGCAAGGCCCAGCTTCGTCAGATTCGGCAGATGCAGCGGACCTTTACGGCCGATGTCTGCTTCACCTTTGGCGCAGGCCTCGGCGATATGCCCAAGGGTGTCAGAACCCGCGTCGCCGAAGCGTTCCGCGTCTTCCGTTGCGCCAATACCAAAGGAGTCCAGCACCATAATAAATGCACGTTTCATATTTTCTCCGTACCTATTGCGCTGTAAAAAAGTGATCAGATCAGTATGCCACTTATTCGCTGATTCTGCGATAGACAACCGGTGACGCTTTCGCCGCCGTATCGTCAACATGAATGGCCGCTTTAACGGCTGCCGCCGCTTCCTGCCAGCTTGCTTCGCTCTTCGCGTGGATAACGGCCAGCGGACGCTCGCCATCAACCTGCTCGCCCAGGCGCGCCATATCGGTCAGGCCGACGCTGTAATCAATGCTGTCAGACGCCTGACGACGACCGCCGCCCATGGCCACGACCGCCATGCCCAGCGCGCGGGTATCCATCTGAGTGACAAAGCCGGAACGGTCGGCATAGACCGCTTTGCTGAGCGTGGCCGCCGGCAAATAACGATCGTAGTTGTCGACAAAATCCGCCGGGCCGTTTTGCGCCGCCACCATACGCCCGAAAATTTCCGCCGCCTGGCCGTTATCCAGCACCTGTTGCAGTTTCGCGCGCGCCTCACTCTCGTCTTTCGCAAGCCCGCCGGAGAGCAGCATCTCGACGCACAGCGCCATGGTCACTTCAAGAAGACGCGGGTTGCGGTAATCGCCGGTCAGGAACCGCACCGCTTCACGCACTTCCACCGCGTTACCGGCGCTGGAGGCCAGGACTTCGTTCATATCGGTCAGCAGCGCGGTTGTGCGCACGCCCGCGCCGTTCGCCACCCCGACGATCGCCTGCGCCAGCGCTTCAGACAGCGCATAGGTCGGCATAAACGCCCCGCTGCCCACTTTCACGTCCATTACCAGCGCATCCAGCCCTTCCGCGAGTTTTTTCGCGAGGATCGAGGCGGTGATCAGCGGAATTGAATCGACGGTCGCAGTGATGTCGCGCGTGGCGTAAAACCGTTTATCCGCAGGCGCCAGCGAATTGGTCTGGCCGATAATCGCCACGCCCACATTTTTAATAATGTCGCGAAAGCGATTGTCGTCCGGGAAAATATCAAACCCCGGGATCGCTTCCAGTTTATCGAGGGTGCCGCCGGTGTGGCCCAGTCCGCGCCCGGAAATCATCGGGATGTACCCGCCGCAAGCCGCGACCATCGGGCCGAGCATCAGCGAGGTCACGTCGCCCACGCCGCCGGTGGAATGTTTATCCACGACCGGGCCGTTAAGGTTCAGGCTTTTCCAGTCCAGCACGGTGCCGGAATCGCGCATCGCCATCGTCAGCGAAACTCGCTCCGGCATTGTCATGTCGTGAAAGAAAATCGTCATCGCCAGCGCGGCGATCTGGCCTTCGGACACGGTGTTATCGCGAATGCCGTTAATAAAGAAGCGGATCTCTTCGTCGCTGAGCGCATGGCCGTCGCGCTTTTTACGAATTATTTCTTGAGCGAGGAACACGGTACCCCCCGTGAATAAGGAAGAACGATGGCGGGTGGCGCGAAGCCCCCGCCCGGTGAATCGGTTGGCCTGATGCGCGAAACGTCATCAGGCATAACGCGGCTTAGTAGCTGCTGGCGCTTTTGCCATCGCCGTGGCCGAGCGCCTGAAGCAGGCTCGCCAGCAGGCTGGACGCGCCAAAGCGGTAGTGACGGGCATCGGCCCAGTCGGCGCCCAGCAGTTCATCCGCGACCGCCAGATATTTGGCCGCGTCTTCCGCCGTACGCACGCCGCCTGCTGGTTTAAAGCCAACGGTTTTCGCAACGCCCATATCGCGGATCACTTCCAGCATGATGCGCGCGCTTTCAGGCGTCGCGTTCACCGACACTTTACCGGTTGAGGTTTTGATGAAATCAGCGCCCGCTTTGATGGAGATTTCAGACGCCTTGCGAATCAGGGCCTCTTCTTTCAGCTCGCCGGTTTCGATAATCACTTTCAGCAGCACGTTGGCCGCCGCGCAGGCGTCTTTACAGGCTTTCACCAGGTCAAAACCGACCTGCTCATTGCCCGCCATCAGCGCGCGGTACGGGAAGACCACGTCCACTTCGTCTGCGCCGTAGGCGATAGCCGCGCGGGTTTCCGCCAGCGCGATATCGATATCATCATTGCCGTGCGGGAAGTTGGTCACGGTGGCGATACGGATATCCGGCGTACCCTGTTCGTTCAGGGTTTTACGGGCGATCGGGATAAAGCGCGGATAGATACAGACCGCGGCGGTGTTGCCCACCGGGGTTTTGGCCTGATGACATAAGGCGATCACTTTTTCATTGGTGTCGTCGTCATTCAGGGTGGTGAGGTCCATCAGCTGCAGCGCACGCAGGCTGCTTTTGGTTAAATCGGTCATAACTTTCTCCAACAAAAAAATGCATCTCGGGTGAGAAACTCAACACGTTGGAGCGGTCGTGGTTCCATGAAGAAGAGCGGCGTCGTCCGCCGTCACGCTGAGATCCTTCTCACCGCACATCATTGCTATCAATGTTAAAATTCTAACACTCACAGGCAGTCTGATTTTGTGTCTTGTTTCACAAATTACAAAGTAAGGATTGCATACTTTGCGCCATTATATGTGATTAACACAACATTATGACAGTCAGAATCACGCGCAGAAAATAAAAAGGCTGGCGCGAAGCCAGCCTGAGCGTTACAGAAAATGTGAAAATAATAACATTTTCACACAAGACTACAGCGCCAGAAACAGTCCGGCAATCGTCGCGCTCATCAGGTTAGAGAGCGTACCGGCCGCCACGGCCTTCAGCCCAAGCTGCGCGACTTCGTGACGGCGGTTGGGGGCCATGCTGCCCAGCCCGCCAATCAGGATGGCGATAGAAGAAAGGTTAGCAAATCCGCACAGTGCGAAAGAGATAATCGCTTTGGTGTGATCGGAGAGGACCTGTAAGCCCGCCGCCGCCACTGCGGCGTCCTCTTTCAGGTATTCGCCAAAATTCATATACGCCACGAATTCGTTGATGATGAGCTTTTGGCCGATAAACGAACCTGCGACCATCGCTTCATCCCACGGCACGCCAATCAGCCAGGCTACCGGCGAGAACACCCAGCCGAGGATCAGCTGCAACGACAGCTCCGGGTGATTAAACCAGCCGCCGATACCCGAGAGCATGCCGTTAAGCAGCGCGATAAGCGCCACAAACGCCAGCAGCATCGCGCCGACGTTAAGCGCCAGCTGCATCCCGGCGGATGCGCCGGAGGCGGCGGCGTCCAGCACGTTCGACGGACGGTCAGGATCGTGCTGCGCGGCGTCCAGATGCGGCGCGTCGTGCGGGGTTTCTGTTTCAGGGATAATGATTTTGGCGAACAGCAGGCCGCCTGGTGCGGCCATAAAGGACGCGGCAATCAGATATTCCAGCGGCACGCCCATCTGGGCGTAGCCCGCCAGTACCGAGCCCGCCACAGACGCCAGGCCGCCGCACATGACCGCGAAGAGTTCAGAGCGGGTCATCGTGGCGATGTAAGGGCGCACCACCAGCGGCGCCTCGGTCTGACCAACAAAAATATTGGCGGTCGCCGAGAGCGATTCGGTTCGGGACGTTTTCAACACTTTGCGCAGCGCGCCGCCCAGCAGGCGGATAACTAATTGCATAATGCCGAGGTAATAGAGCACCGCAATAAGCGAGGAGAAAAAGACAATAACCGGCAGGACGCGCAGCGCGAAGATAAACCCGCCGCCGCCAAACACCTCGAACATTTTGTCCGACACCAGCCCGCCAAAGAGAAACGAGATGCCGCTGTTGCCGTAAGCGATAACGTTCGCCACGCCTTCGGACATCGCCAGCAGCACTTTGCGCCCCGCAGGCACATAGAGCACCAGCGCGCCGATGGCTATCTGAATCAGCCAGGCGCCCACCACGGTGCGCAGATTAATCGCTTTTCTGTTACTGGAGAGTGCGACCGCTATCAGCAGCAGCGCCAGCATCCCCACCAGCCCCATCAATATTTGCATACAGTATCCCTGTGTAATGAGTGAATTATGTTGTCCCGCGCGCGCAGGCGCGGCGATTTAACGACAGGGAATCGCCTGAAATCCAGACGCTTTACGCTTTTTTAAGCAAGCGTGGACCGTCGGTCACATTTTGAGGCGTGGAAAGAGCGCGCGGGTGTTTTCAAGGAGGGTATGGGCGATGACATCGGGCGGCTCGGGACGCAGTTCGCAAAGCGCGTCAAACACGCCGTTAACTCGCTCGGGGCGGTTCGGCTGACCCTGCCAGCCGTTCAGCGGCATATCCGGCGCGTCGGTTTCCAGCAACAGCGCAGAAAGCGGCAGTTGCGCCATGACGTCGCGCGTCTTTTGCGCGCGCGGGTAGGTAATGGTGCCGCCGACGCCGATGCGGTAGCCGAGATCCACAAAGCGCTGCGCCTGTTGCAGGCTGCCCGCAAACCCATGCACCACGCCGGTACAGGGCAGCGCGTGACGCTTAAGGCGCATCGCGAGTTTATCGTGGGTGCGGCGCGAATGCAGGAGCACCGGCAGATCATAGCGTTTCGCGAGACGCAACTGCGCGTCCAGAATCGCCTCCTGGCGCTCAAACAGCGGATTTTCCATATAGAGATCGAGCCCGATCTCGCCGATGGCGACCAGCTTATCCGCCTGCTGTTGCAGATGATGCTCCAGCAGCGCCAGACTGGCGTCGTTATGGTTGCCGATGACGATGGGATGCAAACCAATAGCCGCCCACAGCGCCGGGTAACGCGCCGCAAGCTCCAGCACCGTCGCAAATCGCGCGGCCTCAATGGCGGGTACGATAATATGTTCCACGCCCGCCGAGGCGGCCTGCGCCAGGCTTTCTGTCTCAGCGCCGGTAAACGGCGGAAAATCGAAATGGCAATGGGTGTCGATAAAGCGTCGCATCATGCCAGATCCTCATCGTTGAACGTCGCGTCGTTCGCCTGCTCGGCTTTCACCAGCGGCGCGTCGAGCGCGTCATTGGCGACGGTCGCGGGCGGCACCACGATAGTCGTCTCCGGTACGATAGGCATCAGCACGTCCGCCGCCGCGGCAACCACGGCCGGTTCAGCGACCGGGACTAACGGCGGCGTACCGTAGCGGCGCAGCGGCGGCTTGCTCACCATCAGTTTGCCCACGGTGGCGAGGAAATAGCGCCCGCACAGACGCCCCAGTTTGTAATCTTCCATCAGCGCCGGAAGACGGCTGCCGAGCGCCATGCTGGTGAGCGCGCGAGGTGGAGAGATTTCAAAAATGCGCAGCTTGCCAGGCGGGTTTTCGATAAATTCCTGAATCTCGCGGTAAGTGGTTTCATGGTGCTGCACCAGATTAAGCAGCGGTTGCAGACTGCTGTCGGTAAGCCAGCGTTCCATGCGTTTAAACCACTGCGGCGTGTAGTACATCTGCGACGGTACGGTGCGGATAACCACCAGCGTCGTGGCGCCGAGGCGCGCCGCCTCCCGCACCGGGATCGCATCGCTGACGCCGCCGTCAAAGTAATTCACGCCGTCAATATCCACGCCTGGACGATAAAAGCCAGGAATGGCGCTGGAGGCGCGAATAATATCAAGCCAGTCATTTTCCTGCGGCGCGAAATAGCCGGGGGCGTAGTCATCGCGACGGCACGCGCACATATAAAACGCTTTTCCGGCATCGAAAAGCCGCATCGCGTTGCCCATCTGAAGCGGCATACGGGCGGCGGTGGCTTCGGTGAGCCAGTCGAGATCGATAAGATTGCCGCCGCGCACAAAGCGCACCGGATCGAAGAAATCGCGAGAGGTGGTAAAGCGGGTGATAACGCGCCGGGCATAACCGGGCTGGTTACAGACATACGCTGAGAGGTTTTGCGCCCCGGCAGACGTGCCGAGAAAGAAATCGAACGGGTTGAATTGCGCGCGCATGAATTCATCCAGCACGCCGGCTGTAAAGATCCCGCGCTGACCGCCACCTTCACAGACGATAGCCAGCTTGCCGGGACGAAACGGTTTCACCGCCAGAGGCGCTATGCTGCCTGGCGTTACGGGAATACGTTGTCCCACCCTGCTTTCCTGTTTTATCGTCGCGCGCCGCGCGAACGTTTTATGATGCCATAAACCAGCAAAGCCAGTCACAAGGACTGGCTTTGCCGTCTGTCAGTTATCTTTTTATCACACTATGGGCGTCGACGGCCCATAAAAAGGCTAACCAGGAACAGAATAATACCCACAACAAATACGATTTTCGCTGCGCCTGCTGCGGTGCCTGCCAGGCCACCAAAGCCCAGAGCGGCCGCAATCAACGCGATAACCAGAAAGATAATGCCCCAACGAAACATAAGACTCTCCTTTACCATAGTTAATCTTTATACCGCTTCTTAATGAACGCAGCGTCCACTGGCGGTGTCATCCAGCTGATAGTGCTTACCTTCCCTCCCGGCGCAAACCAGGAGAGGGGCTTGCCTGTTACGACTTCACTTTTAAATCATTTTTGACGCTTTTCACGCCATCAACTGCTTTTGCGATGCTTTCGGCGCGCTGAGACTGTTTTTCAGACTCGACGTTACCGGAAAGCTGCACCACACCGTCGGTGGTTTCGACTTTCACATTACGCGAAGGGACGATGTCATCCGCCAGCAGTTTCGCTTTAATTTCGCTGGTGGTGCCCGCGTCGCCCGCATAACCTTTCACCGACTTGTCTTTACCGTCGCGTACGTGCAGCTTGTCGCTTACAGAAGCGACGCCCTCAACGCCTTTGGCGATTTTCACCGCTTCCTCGGCCTGGGCCTGGCTTTCCACAAAGCCGCTCAGCGTCACTACGCTTTTCTCGGTTTTCACAGAGATGTCGGTGCTCTTAATCTGTTCGTCATCTACCAGCGCCGCTTTAACTTTAGCGGTGATGGCGCTATCGTCCATGAAGTTACCGACTTTATTCATAGAGCTATCGATTTTTTGCCCTGCGCTATCCGCGGTAGATTTGGTGCTTTCAACGGCGGAGTTTTCTGCGAATGCAGAAGAGGACGCCATGACAGAACCCAACACAACAGCCAGCAGAGTTTTTGAAATCTTAGTCTTGTTCATCGATTCGTTCCTGTGGTTTGCTCAGAATTTGAGCCGCAAGCCGCCACGTCAGCGGCTTTTCCTAACAGCAGGCATAAGCCCCGCTGATGAGTTATTCGCGCCGTACCGGCAAGGCATTATCAGAGGGTTAGTCAGACAGTCAGCCGTTACCTTGCGAAAACTCAGTTATTAATATGGCAATATTAACGTTTATGATGATTAATCACCTGATGAGAAGCACTTAGCGGCATTTCATCCCGACGACGTTGTCATCACAGTGTTAAATATAGATCAGCTTCGCAAAAACGCCTGGCAAACGGCGGGAAAAAACGCCAAAACAGCTGAGAAAGCAGGAATTTAAGAACATTCCGCATCGCGGAAAAAGGGCGGGGAAACGAGACAGGACGCGGGCTGGCCGCGTCCTGAAGGGGATTAGTGCTCGCGTGTTTTACGGAAGGTTACATCCGGGTAACGTTCCTGCGTCAGGTTGAGGTTGACCATGGTCGGCGCGATGTAGGTCAGGTTATCGCCGCCGTCCAGCGCCAGCTGGATCTCATTCTTACGCTTAAACTCTTCGAATTTCTTCGCGTCGTCGCAATCCACCCAACGGGCCGTCGACACGTTGACCGATTCGTAAATCGCCTCAACGCTGTATTCGCTCTTAAGACGCGACATGACGACATCAAACTGCAGCACACCGACCGCGCCGACAATCAGATCGTTGTTGGAAAGCGGACGGAACACCTGCACCGCGCCCTCTTCCGACAGCTGAACCAGCCCTTTCAGCAGCTGTTTCTGTTTGAGCGGATCTTTCAGGCGGATACGGCGGAACAGTTCCGGGGCGAAGTTCGGGATACCGGTGAACTTCATGGATTCACCCTGCGTAAAGGTGTCGCCAATCTGAATGGTGCCGTGGTTGTGCAGACCGATAATATCGCCCGGGTAGGCTTCTTCCACGTGCGAGCGGTCGCCCGCCATAAAGGTTAGCGCGTCGGAGATAACCACATCTTTACCGGTACGCACCTGGCGCAGCTTCATGCCTTTCTCATAGCGACCGGACACCACGCGCATGAATGCCACGCGGTCGCGGTGTTTCGGGTCCATGTTGGCCTGAATTTTAAACACGAAACCGGAGAACTTCTCTTCGCTCGCCTCAACCACACGGCCATCGGTCTGACGCGGCATCGGCGCAGGCGCCCACTCCACCAGACCATCCAGCATATGATCGACGCCGAAGTTGCCGAGCGCGGTCCCGAAGAATACCGGGGTGATTTCACCGCTCAGGAACAATTCACGGTCGAACTCATGCGAGGCGCCTTTCACCAGCTCCAGCTCGTCGCGCAGCTGCGCGGCCAGCTCGTCGCCGACGGCCTGGTCCAGCTCCGGGTTGTCCAGCCCTTTAACGATGCGGACTTCCTGAATGGTATGACCCTGACCGGTCTGGTACAGGTAGGTTTCGTCTTTATAAAGGTGGTAAACCCCTTTAAAGAGTTTGCCGCAGCCAATCGGCCAGGTGATCGGCGCGCAGGCGATCTTCAGCTCATTTTCCACTTCATCCAGCAGCTCCATTGGATCGCGGATGTCACGGTCGAGTTTGTTCATGAAGGTCAGGATCGGCGTGTCGCGCAGACGGGTGACTTCCATCAGCTTACGGGTGCGATCCTCAACGCCTTTTGCGGCATCGATAACCATCAGGCAGCAGTCCACCGCCGTCAGCGTGCGGTAGGTATCTTCCGAGAAGTCTTCGTGGCCCGGGGTGTCCAGCAGGTTAACGAGACAGTCATGGTAAGGGAACTGCATCACGGAGGTGGTAATAGAAATCCCACGCTGCTTTTCCATTTCCATCCAGTCCGATTTGGCATGCTGGTTGGATCCGCGGCCTTTCACCGTACCGGCGACCTGAATCGCCTGTCCGAACAGCAGCACCTTTTCAGTGATCGTCGTTTTACCGGCGTCCGGGTGCGAAATGATGGCAAAAGTGCGGCGCTTGGCCACCTCTTGCAAATAAGGAGACAACGTCATAATCAATCTTCTGTGTAAGCGCGCGGCCAGGCGCCACGCGGCGAGTGAGCGAAAAATGCGGCTATTTTACCCATCTGCCAGGGTCAGACAATCATTGTTTACACAGCAGTTGCTCCAGTTCACTTAACGAGGTGACCTGCCAGGTCGGGGCGATATCTTCCGGCAGCGTGCGTCCGTGGTGGTTAAGCCAGCAGGTCGCGAGCCCGGCGTTGATGCCGCCCAGAATATCGGATTCCGCCGTGTCGCCCACCATCAGCACGCGCGAGCGATCGGGATTGCCCATTTTCTCCAGCGCATAGTCGAAGATTTCCGGGGCGGGTTTCGCCACGCCGACCTGTTCAGAGATAACCAGTAAATCAAAATAGTCGCGAAAACCGGTGCGCTCAAGACGGATCTGCTGAAGCGCCGTGAAGCCGTTAGTAATGATGCCAAGCTTTACTTTGCCCTTGAGCGATTCCAGCAGCGACGCCGCCCCTGGCAGCGGCGCGCAGATCTCCGCCATCGCGTTTAAAAACGCGCTGTTCAGATCGCCTGCCGGCACGCTCAGGCGATCGGCCCAGCCCTGAAAACGCTGGTGCTGCAGCTGTAACGCGTTGATAGCGCCGTTCTGGTAATCGACCCATAGCGGCTTATTCACGGCCTGGTAGTCGTGAAAATCCTGTTCGGTAAACGTTACGCTGTAGTCCAGGAACATGCGCTGCAGGCCGCCAAAGGCGTCGAAAGTAAACAGCGTTTCGTCAGCGTCAAAAAGAATCCAGTCCCACTTCATTACGTCACCTTTCTTGATTATCAGCCCAACGGTAGCGCCATGATGATGGCGTCTTCGCGCCCGTCGGACGTCGGGTAATAGTTGCGGCGAATCGTCGCCTCGTTAAAGCCCAGGCTTTCATAGAGCGCGCGCGCCGCGTGATTCGAGGCGCGCACTTCGAGCCAGAGCGTCAGCACGCCGCGCGTCTCCAGCGCCTCGATAAGATGCAGAAGCAGCGCACGGCCAAGGCCGCGACGCTGAAACGCCGGGTCGACCGCGATATTAAACAGCGTGGCTTCATCCAGCACGACCTGGGTAATCGCAAACGCGGCCATTTTACCGTCGACATCAAGGCGCAGATTCAGATAGCGCTCGCCCTGGTTGCTGGCGAAGGTTTTTTCGCTCCAGGGAAACGCATGGGCGCGCTGTTCAATCGCGAACGCCGCCGCCAGATCAGCGCTCTGGAGTAAGGAAATCATCTTCATGCTCGCAAATTTGTTGCCAGAGATCGGCGCGCGCCGGGCCGCTGCGCTGTAGCGTTTCCAGCCCCGGCGTCACCAGCCGGATACCGGGCAACTCAGGCGTCGCGTCCACGCCCAGACACCAGCTGTTGCAGTGGGCGTCATGCAGCATCGCCACGCGATCGGGGGTTAACTGCATCACCTGGTCGGCAGTAAGCGCCAGCGCGCGCAGCACATCTTTAATGAACGGCTGTGCAAGCGGCGGCGGCTCGGCGGCCACCATGACCAGGCGGATATGAGGAGGCAGCACAATGGCGATTTCACCCAGCAGCGCGGCGGGTCGACGCAATACCCACTGGGTAATGCCCAGTTGCTGTAATCGCCAGTCTCGTCGGGATGTCATAGGGATGCCTGAATCAGTGCCGAAGGGGCGCAAATATAGCAAATCCGTCGAACATGCGCCAACAAACCACTATAATCGCCCCTCAAGTTTCCGAAGGAGTGTTTCATGTCTGGTTTTTCCCCGGCAAGCGAAGTTCTGCTGCGCCACAGTGATGATTTTACCGAAAGCCGCGTTCTGTTTGCCGGCGATATGCAGGATGACCTGCCGGCGCGTTTTGATACCGCGCAAAGCCGCGCGCATACGCAGCAGTTCCACCACTGGCAGGTGCTGAGCAAGCCGATGGGCGATAACGCGCGCTACGGCCTGGTCGCCGACGCCGATATCGTGGCGGACAGCGATACCCTTATTTACTACTGGCCGAAGAACAAACCGGAAGCCCAGTTCCAGCTGATGAATCTGCTGTCGCTGCTGCCGGTCGGCACCGATATTTTCGTCGTCGGCGAAAACCGCAGCGGCGTACGCAGCGCCGAGGCGATGCTCGAAGCCTATTGTCCGCTGAATAAAATCGACAGCGCGCGCCGCTGCGGGCTTTATCATGGCCGTCTCGAAAAACAGCCGGAATTCAATGCCGACGGCTGGTGGGGCGAATATCAGGTCGATGAGCTGACCATCAAAACCCTGCCGGGCGTCTTCAGCCGCGACGGGCTGGATGTCGGCAGCGATCTACTTCTCTCAACCCTTTCGCCACATACCAAAGGCAAAGTGCTGGATGTCGGCTGCGGCACGGGCGTGCTGGCGGCGGTGCTGGCGAGCCATTCGCCGAAAGTGCGACTGACCCTGTGCGACGTGAGCGCGCCTGCGGTAGAGGCGAGCCGCGCGACGCTTGCCGCGAACGGTTTTGAAGGCGAAGTCATCGCGAGCAACGTCTTCTCGGAAATCAAAGGCCGCTTCGACATGATTATCTCCAACCCGCCGTTCCACGATGGCATGGAGACCAGTTTTGAAGCCGCGCAGACGCTTATCCGCAGCGCTGTACGCCATCTGAATATCGGCGGCGAGCTGCGTATTGTGGCCAACGCGTTTCTGCCCTATCCCAATGTGCTGGACGAAACCTTCGGCAACCACGAAGTGCTGGCGCAAACCGGCCGCTTTAAGGTTTATCGCGCCGTAATGGGCCGCAACGCGAAGCGTTAAGCCTGTTCACGCGTCGAATGCCGCTTTTTGCACCATTCAGAAAAGCGGCATGCAATTAAGTGTTGACGAAGTCCAGAAAACATCTAGAATGCGCCTCCGTGGTTGCAATACTTCCCGGTATTGCTGGTATGCGAAGGTGGCGGAATTGGTAGACGCGCTAGCTTCAGGTGTTAGTGTCCTTCGGACGTGGGGGTTCAAGTCCCCCCCTCGCACCAAAGACCACGCAAGAAAGTATCGCTCGCACTGCGCGAAGGTGGCGGAATTGGTAGACGCGCTAGCTTCAGGTGTTAGTGTCCTTCGGACGTGGGGGTTCAAGTCCCCCCCTCGCACCAATGCGATGGCGATACGATAAAAGAGACAGTGCGAAGGTGGCGGAATTGGTAGACGCGCTAGCTTCAGGTGTTAGTGTCCTTCGGACGTGGGGGTTCAAGTCCCCCCCTCGCACCACTTCTTTTATCACTTCTTCTGCTTCCCTCTGCTTTTCCCTGGGTTTATTTCTCGTTATTCCTCAACCGTTTTCCCGTGCTTGTCTTAGTTCAGCGCCAGATGCAGATGCGATACGATCAGCATTAATCCGCTGGCGAAAGCGATGCAGGACGGCAGTAACACATAATGTCGCAGGCGTGGATGATAGAGCATGCCGACAGTCGCCAGCAGCGCCAGTATAATAATGCCGCGCCACGCCTCCCAGCTCAGTTCCTTCCAGGCCAGCATCGCCACCAGCGTGCCTGGCAAAATGACGGCCCAACCACTTTCCAGTCGCCTGTACAACATCGTTTCGCCTCTCGTATCGATAATGATAAACAATATCATATGATATAAATTCTCATTTGTCAGCGGATATGAGTTTAGCGTCGCTTTACTTAAGTTAAGAGATAATGACATACCGGAATGAAGGTGATAAATTAGCCGCTCTGGTTAAGAAAATTCTTACTCCCTGTTTCGCGGTATAATAAGCCTCTGTTTTATCCGGCTTTTATAAAAACCTGATAGCGCTAAATAAGTCACCAATGGATATGACTGCAAATAACTGGCGAGCCCTGACGGAAGAAAAATATCAGCTCTCCCTGAAACTCTTTCTGTTTCTTAATCTTTTTTCCGCGCTGTTTAATCTCGTGGATCCGCTTTACCATTATCCGCATATTCCCTGGCCTGCCTTGGGTGTCATCGGGCTGTGCGGCGCCCTGCTACTGCCCGCGAGAACGCGCGTTTTTAGTCTGAAGGCGACTTACCTGACAGCGCTAATCACGGGCGCGTTATGGTCGGTAAATATCTGGCTGAAAAGTCCGTGGTGCGTTTTTCACGACGGTACCTGCCTGCTTATTACTTTACTCGGCACGCTGTTTATTGCCGCGCTGTCCTTTATAAATATGCCCGGTCCGTTTATCGCGTTTTGCGTGCCGGTTACCGCTACGATCCTGTGGCTGGATAAAGCCCAGCATCCTGTTCTTTATGCTTATACATTGATCCTGCCCTTTGTAGGGCTGGTTATCCGGCACTTCATCGCCAGTCGCAGCGATATTTCCGCCCGTAAAATGGTGCAAAAGTTAATAGACGAAAAAGCGACCCTCAACGATCTCAGCATGATGGATCCGCTGACCGGCCTCTGTAACCGCCGCGGCTTTCAGAACCGCTTCGATAATCTGCCGCCCGACGCCGGACAACTGTTTGTACTGCTGATGGATATCGACCATTTCAAAGCCTATAACGATCATTACGGCCATATGATGGGCGACCAGGCGCTGACGCGTGTCTCGGCGGCGATCCGCGATGCCGTGCGCTCACGTGATATTGTCACCCGTTATGGCGGCGAAGAATTTATGGTGTTATTAACCGAGGCGGATGAAGCGCGTGCGCGCCTTGCAGCCGAACGCATTCGCCAGCGGGTTTACGATCTGCGTATTCCGCATATGTTTAATGAAAGCGTGGCGACCAACGTCACCCTGAGCATCGGTATCGCGCCGCTGGAAAATGGCGATATTGACGACGCGCTGCGCCGCGCCGATGAAGCGCTCTACGCCGCTAAAGATAAAGGCCGCAACCACATTCTGTACCACGACGCCCGTCGCGCCGCCTGAACTCAGGCGCGGCGGCGCCGGGTTTCTGGTCAAAGAACTTGCTATCGTTTCAGCCTATAGTTAGGATTGGCAATCATTATCATTTAGATTTGCTGTTCAAAAAACGCTATGGCTTATCGCTCTCTTCACGCTGTTGATGAATTACTCTGGCGCGCTCCGCTGCATCGTCCGCCTTCGACGCTGGCGTTGCGTCTGCGTGACGCGTTTACGACGCACCGCGCGCATTTTCACGACATCATGAAGCTGGACGAAACGCCGCCTTCTGCGGCGCTGAGCTTTAGCGAATGGTCGCAGCCTTCGACGCTCGCCACCTTAATGGCGCTCTACTCCGATCACATCTACCGCAATCAGCCGGGCGCGGTACGTGAAAATAAACCGCTGAAATCGCTCTGGGCGCAGTGGTATCTGGGCTTGCTGGTGCCGCCGCTGATGCTGGCGCTGTTGACGCAGCCGCAGGCGCTGGATCTGAGTGAAGAGAATCTCGCGGTCGAGTTTCACGAAACGGGCCGCGCGGCCTGCTTTTATTTGACGGTGGAAGAAGCTGCCCGCGCAACCACCCTTTCGGCGCGCGAACGGCTGGAGAAGCTGCTGCTGGATGTTATAACGCCGGTCGTTGAAGCGCTGGAAGCCTCCGGCGATATTAACGGCAAGCTTATCTGGAGCAATACCGGTTATCTCATTAACTGGTGTTTTGGCGAATGGCGAGACTGGCTCGGCGAAGAGACCGTTAACGCGCTGCGCCAGAGCTGCTTTTTCGACAAAACGTTGCTGAATGGACAGCAAAATCCGCTGTTTCGCACCGTGGTGCTGCGCGAAGGATTACTGGTGCGCCGCACCTGCTGCCAGCGCTATAAGCTGCCTGACGTGCAGCAGTGCGGCGACTGTACGCTCAAATAGTCAACGGCGGGTCTCCCCGCCGTGTTCTCATCAGGCCGCCTGTTCGCCGGACCCTTGCGCCTCCTTCAGCGCCTCTTCCGCTTCCTGCGCCAGCAACTGTTTCTCGTAGACTTTAAAGAACGGGAAGTAAATGATGGCCGACACCACCGCAAGCGCAATCACCAGCAACGCGGCGCGGAAATCCCAGCCCAACGCCCAGGCCGCGCCGATCGGCGCAGGCGCGGTCCACGGAACAACAGAAATCACGCGTCCGATTAAATCAAATTTCATCGCCGCCCAGGCCAGCACCGCGTTCAGCATCGGGGCCAGCAGAAACGGAATAAAGAAAACCGGGTTCATTACGATGGGCGTGCCGAAAATCACCGGCTCATTGATGTTGAAAATGCTGGGCACGATACTCAGACGCCCTATCGAGCGCAGATGCGCGGAACGGCTTCGCAGATAGCAGAACACCAGCCCCATCGTCGCCCCCGAGCCGCCAATCACAATAAAGAAGGTCCAGAACGCTTCCATAAAGATGTGCGGCAGCGGCGCGCTTTGCGCAAGCGCCGTCTGGTTAATCCCGAGGTTGGTCAGCCAGAACATTTGCAGCATGCCGGAGACAATCGCCGCGCCGTGAATACCCGCAAACCACAGCAGATGCCCAATCAGCACTGCCAACAGAATAGCGGGCAGCGAATCGGCCGCTGAGACCAGCGGCTTGAAGATAGCCATGATCGCCTGCGGGATCAGCAGGTCGAATTGCGCCTGGATAAACAGGCTCAGCGGATAAAGCGTCAGTACGACCACCAGCACCGGGATCAGCAGATCGAAGGAGTTTTTAATCATCGGCGGCACCTGGTCCGGCAGACGTATGCCGATGTTATGCGCCTTCAGAAAGCGCATCATCTCCACACAATAAATCGCTACCAGAATCGCGGTGAAAATTCCCGTGCCGCCGAGGCTGTCTACTGGCAGCGTCCCTTTGGTTTTCGGCGCGGCCACCAGCATAAACGCCATCAGCGACAGCATCGCGCACATGAAAGGGTCCAGCTGATGCGACTTCACGTAGTGTTTGCCGAGGTTATAGGCGATAGCGGCGCAGATGTAGAGAGACATGATCCCCATCGTCATATCAAACGGCGTGAGGATCTGCCCTTCAAACTGTTTCGCCAGATCCAGCCACGCGCGGGCAAAGCCCAGCGTAGTGTCCGGTGAAAAAGGCGGGTAAGCGAACACCAGTAAAAACGAGCCGACAATCATAAATGGCATGGCGGAGATAAACCCGTCGCGAATGGCCATGACATGGCGCTGCGCGGAAATGCGGGAAGCTATCGGGCTGACATAGTTTTCAACAAAGCGAAATATCACATCAAAGGCAGCATGGTTGGCAGACATGGCGGTCTCCTGTCAGGCAATCAACGTGAATACGCGGCGAAAAGCCGACGCGCATCATCCCATAATCCATTGAACTGAAAACCGTAACCGGGTGCGTGTCTCTGCTTCCTGCGCAGTGAAATCTTCCGGGCTGCAACGGTGATTAACTGCCTTGCCAGCGGCGTAACTGAGAAAGAAAGGTTTCATAGACGGCTCTTATTATTGGTTACAGAGGGAGGTTACTTAACCAGTATTAATCCGCTATGGCTGCTCTGCAACCGGTTACAGTAACCGGTTTCTTTGATTGTGAAGGAGATCCAGAAAACGCCGGATAGCCGCAGAAAAGCGCTTTTCCGATAATTTACAAAACCTGGTGCGGTATGCCAGATTAGGACAGCTATTTTCAGGAGAAATAAATGAGTCTGGAATCCGTGCGGCAATTTTTTGTCGAAAACGCCCCCGATATTGAAATCATTGAGCTCAACCAGAGCACCGCCACCGTCGCGCTGGCCGCCGCCGCCCATCAGGTTGAACCGGGTCAGATAGCCAAAACGCTTTCGCTGAAAGTGAAAGATGAGGTGATTCTGGTGGTCGCCAAAGGCGACGCGCGGCTGGATAACAAAAAGCTGAAAACCACGTTCGGCGCGAAAGCTCGCATGCTGAGCTGCGATGAAGTCGTCACCTGGACCGGACATCCGGTCGGCGGCGTCTGCCCGTTTGGGCTGGAAAACGCGCTGGCTGTCTATTGCGATGTTTCACTGCGCCAGTATGACGAAGTGCTGCCCGCTGCGGGCGCTATTCACAGCGCCGTGCGTATTTCGCCGACTCGTCTGGCGGAACTAACCCAGGCGCAGTGGGTTGATGTCTGTCAGTAAATGATGCCTGTGACGCCCGACCGGCGCCCGTCGCGCCGTCAGGTTTGCCTGTGATGACACACCTGCCGCAGGCTTAAAATAAACCTGCGCGGTGCAAAAGAATATCCGCCGCATTCAGCAAGCCGGCATCGGTATGTACCCCGAGCTTGAGCATCGCATTAAATTTATGCGCGCGAATGGTTTTGATATTGCGCTCCAGCCGGCAGGCAATCTGCGACACCGAATAGCCATCCGTCAGGTAGCGCAGGATAATCCGCTCGGTCGGGCTCAACAGCCGCGATCCCTGGCTGGCGTACCAGATTTTATGGGGCGATTCGCTCACCCGGGCCGAATCGCTCATCGCGGACATCAGTTCATCGGTAAAGCGCGACAGCGTCTCAGATTTATCAATAATCCCCTGTAGCGGCGTCGGAGAAAGCTGGCTTATCAGTTTCGCCTCATTCACGTTATTGACCATCACAATACGCTTCATGCGCGGCCAGGCTTTCGCCATTTCACTGACAAACTGCAAACAGTCACGTCGGTGCTCACGCGTACCTTCTAGCGAAAAAATGACAGTGGAAAAGTGGCGATATGTCAGCGCCTGAATAAACGCATGATGGTCGGAGAATATTTCCAGGCGGCATGACGTCGAATTATTTACCTGCAACAGCGATCGTACTCCTTCGCCGCTCATTACGCATTTTTCAATTAGCGCAACGTTTCGTTTTTCGACTCCGTGTTCCATTCAGCCTGTTCCTTATGTAATGAAAGCAAATTTAATTCCTTTAAACCCTGCAAGCTGCTTATCCATGCATACATTTCTGCATTGCCGCGCAACGATAAGCGCCGCATGGCACTGTTTTTCTGCGCGCTGATGGTTTTATTGCTTTTTTTCAGCATCTGGGCGATTTGATTTATTCCCCAGCCTTTACCGAGCAGACGTAATACTTGTTTTTCAGAGGTGGTCAGCATCACGGCTGCCGCAGGTTCTTTTTCCTGCGCCTGACGCGGCGTTACTAACATCTGGCTTACCCGTTCGGCTTTTTCACGTCCGAGCTGAACTGCGTTAACGACGCCTTCTACCGGTTCCGCCGTGGAAAGGAGCGTCGTCTCCGGGCGCATCAGCAGTTGTACCGCCATACTGAACGACGCGGCGGGCACAAGGAAAATCCAGTGTACGCCGGGCGCCTGCGCCACCAGCGAATAGTAAGCCTCACATTCGCGGCGGGCCTCCTCCGGTGCGCAGGGCAATTCGGCCAGCACCATATCGACCGGGTTAAGTAATGGCAGCGTTATATCCGCGCTGCTGTTGTAGTGATAAAGCTCGGTTTCCGGAAAATGACGGCTCATAATGGCCGCCAACCCGGTATGCACAACGGGGATCTGGCTAATGATAATGCCTTGTTTGCAACGTCCTGGTAACATATTTCCTCCGGTTATATCCTTCCGGCCAAACATATTTAAAAATCATTTATGAGATGATATAAAAATAAACCTCAACCTCTAAATAAAGAAAAAAACAGCGCAGACAGCGTATGCAGATAATGTATATAAGTGGACAAAAAGAATTTCCCGTCCGGGTAAACATCGGCATTCTATGAACCCTTTATTTTACTGTCAACGACAAAAAAGGCGAAAAATACGCCGCCAGTGATTAAAGGATATTCTCATAGTAAAAAGATAAAAAATGTCTATTTATAGACACCAAGTTAATATCGATTAAATTAATTTCACCGTGTCGCCAGCGTACATTTAATTAATTGCGTAAATAAGGATGCGGACTGCCATCCCCGCTTAAACTGGCGCCAGTGTCTGCCCATCCGCGTCGCACGCGCCCATAAACCGTGCTGCAAAATGCAGCAAGCTTGATCTGCCTCCACGGCCTCGCCTCGCGTCGCATGTTAATAATGGACACTTCTGGCGCGCGGGCGCCTTTTTCACCAGGACCGGATATGGAAGCGGATGCTTTAGCGCAGCGGGACGTGACCCGTTTGTGTATTCAGTGCGGGCTTTATTTATTACAGCATGGCGCGGAAAGCGCGCTGATTGAAGAGCTCACCACACGGCTTGGCCGCGCGCTGGGCATGGACAGCGTGGAGAGCTCCATTTCCGCCAACGCGATTGTCCTGACGACTATTAAAGATCACCACTGCCTGACGACGACGCGGAAAAACATCGATCGCGGCATCAACATGCACATGGTGACCGAAGTGCAGCACATCGTCATCATGGCCGAACATAAGCTGCTGGACCGGCACGACGTGGAGAAACGCTTCTCGCAGCTCAAACCCCTGCGTTACCCGCGCTGGCAGGTGGTGCTGATGGTGGGCCTCTCCTGCGCCTGCTTCTGCAAAATGAATAAAGGCGGCTGGGACGGCGCGTTGGTCACGTTTATCGCCAGTACGCTGGCGATGTATGTCCGCCAGGCGCTGACGCAGCGCCACCTCCATCCGCAAATCAACTTCTGCCTGACGGCTTTTGTGGCGACGACCGTCTCCGGCCTGCTGCTCGCGCTGCCGGCGTTTGCCAGTACCTCCGCCGTAGCGATGGCCGCGAGCGTCCTGCTTCTGGTGCCAGGGTTTCCGCTCATCAACGCGGTGGCGGATATGTTTAAAGGTCATGTAAATACCGGTCTCGCCCGCTGGGCGATGGCGAGCCTGCTGACGCTCGCCACCTGCATTGGGGTAATTATGGCGATGGCGTTATGGGGGCTTCGGGGATGGATGTGATTCGTATTATTACGCTGATGCTGGAAGATATGCTGCTCTCCGCCATTCCGGCGGCGGGCTTTGCGATGGTGTTTAACGTACCGCGCCGCGCTCTGCCCTGGTGCGCGCTGCTGGGCGCCGTCGGTCACGGTTCGCGCACCGTGATGATAATGATGGGGCTGAATATCGAATGGGGCACGTTTCTGTCGGCGATGCTGGTTGGCTGCATTGGCATCCAGTGGTCGCGCTGGTATCTGGCGCACCCGAAAGTCTTTACCGTCGCGGCGGTGATCCCGATGTTTCCCGGCATCTCGGCGTATTCGGCGATGATCTCCGCCGTGAAAATCAGTCACTTCGGTTACACCGATGCGTTAATGATCTCACTGGTGACTAACTTTCTTAAAGCAGCCTCAACCGTCGGCGCGCTCTCTATCGGACTGTCGCTGCCAGGCCTGTGGCTCTATCGAAAACGTCCACGTGTATAACGCCTATCACAGCAACAGTTAAAAACTAACTTGCAATTAAATCGTGCACTACTTATATTGAAAACATGAAGACGACACAAGAACAAGGCGCGGCCGGGCTCACGCTGGATTTAGACAACCAGCTCTGCTTCGCGCTCTACTCGACAAACCTGGCGCTGCATAAAATTTATCGCCAGTTACTGACGCCGCTTGGGCTGACCTACCCGCAGTATCTGGTCATGCTGGTGCTGTGGGAGCAGGACGACGTTACGGTTTCTGAGATTGGCGAGCGGCTGTATCTGGACTCCGCCACGCTCACGCCGCTGTTAAAGCGGATGGAAACGGCAGGGCTTCTGATGCGCCAGCGCTCGCGCCAGGATGAACGACAAGTGATGGTGACGCTCACTGACGCAGGCCGGCAGTTAAAGGCCGAGGCCCGCAGCATACCGGGGTCAGTGCTCTGCGCCACTGCGTGTGACAAAGACACCTTGCTGGATCTTAAAGCTCAGCTCGACGATTTACGCCGTAATCTGCATCAGTCGTAAACGCCATCTCCGGATGGCGTGAAAGCACCAAATAAGTAGCACGCGATTAAATAGCCTAAAACTTAAATAAGGAATATTGCATGTCTTTAGAAAATGTCATCTACCGTGCCAAAGCAAAAGCCACCGGAGGCCGCGACGGCCGCGCCACCTCGTCTGACGGCGTGCTGGATGTGAAGCTGGGCGTACCGAAAGAGATGGGCGGCATGGGCGGCGACGTCACCAACCCGGAACAGCTGTTTGCCGCGGGCTACTCCGCCTGCTTCCTGGGCGCGATGAAATTCGTCGCCGCTCGCGACAAAATCGCGATGCCGAAAGACGCGTTTATCGAAGGCGAAGTCGGGATCGGCCCGCTGCCGACCGGTTTTGGCATCGAAGCGAAACTGAATATTCACCTGCCGGGGATGGACGCGGCAGAAGCACAGAAACTGGTCGATGCGGCGCATATTGTCTGCCCGTATTCTAACGCGACCCGCGGCAACATCGACGTCACACTGAACATCATTGCCTGACGCTATCCCCGCTAACGGGGAAGCTTAAAATAAAAAAACGAAACTGCCCTCACCAGGGGACGCGGAGCGCGCCAGATGTCATGGCGCGCTCTTTTTTTACGTGCGTTTCCGCGCGCCAATAAGCTCAAACCCCGCCGCTGACTATGCTACTATGAAAGAATTATCGCCTCTGCTGGCCATTTATGCGCCAGTGTCTGATAACGCTTTGATTGAGAACGTTTTATGTCTTCCAGAATCCTGACCCCAGATGTCGTTGATATTGACGCCTTCCGGCGCAATCCCGGCAGCGCGCTGGCGCACGCCGAACGTGGGGCCGTGGCGGTGTTTGATAACAATGCGCCCGCATTTTATGCCGTGACGCCGGCGCGCATGGCGGAACTGCTGGCGCTGGAAAAACAGCTCGCCGCGCCCCGCTCCGATGTCGCGCTGGAAGCGCAATTTTTTGACGAAGGCAACGACGTCGCCCAGCCTGTCCCGGTGCCGATGGGCAAATTCGCCATGTATCCGGGCTGGCAGCCCGATCCCGAATTTCAGCGTATGGCCGCGCTCTGGGGCATCCCGCTGGCGCAGCCGGTGACCAGCGAAGAGCTGGCCTCCTTCGTCGCCTACTGGCAGGCGGAAGGCAAAGTCTTCCACCACATCCAGTGGCAGCAGAAGCTGGCGCGCAGCATTCAGATGAACCGCGCCACCTTTACGTCATCGGCCCGACGCGACGTCAACGCCATCGCGCAGCCGGACGACCATATTCCTGACGGCTTTCGAGGGTAAAGATGAAAAACGTCACTGACCTGATGATGCGCCTGAAGCGGCTGATGCCGCCCGACGTCACGCCCGCCTTTAAAACCGGCGAAGAGCTTATCGCCTGGCAGCAGGAGCAGGGGCGGATCCGCTCAGAGGCCATCGAGCGTGAAAACCGCGCGATGAAAATGCAGCGCACCTTTAACCGTTCCGGCATTCGTCCGCTGCATCAGAACTGCTCGTTCGATAACTACCGCGTCGAAAACGACGGGCAGATGAACGCCCTCAGTAAAGCGCGCCAGTATGTCGAAGCCTTTGACGATAACATCGCGAGCTTTGTCTTCGCAGGCAAACCGGGCACCGGCAAAAACCATCTTGCCGCCGCCATCTGTAATGAACTGCTGCTGCGCGGCAAATCGGTGATGATCATTACCGTCGCCGATATCATGTCCGCCATGAAAGACACCTTCAGCAGTCGCGAAACCAGCGAAGAACGGCTCTTAAAAGATCTGAGCAGCGTTGATCTTCTGGTGATCGACGAGATCGGTATGCAGAGCGAATCGCGCTACGAGAAAGTGATCATCAACCAGCTGGTGGATCGCCGTTCATCATCCAAACGACCGACCGGCATGCTGACTAACCAGAATATGGATGAGATGACCAAACTGCTCGGCGAGCGCGTGATGGATCGTATGCGCCTTGGCAACAGCCTGTGGGTCAATTTCAACTGGGACAGCTACCGCAGCCGCGTCACCGGTAAAGAGTACTAAACCACGCCGTTTTTACGGGGCGCATTTTCTGCGCCCCGGCACTCCCCTTCCCTGCCGTCTCGCTTGCGTTTTTATGCCACTACAGTGAAATCTTCGCTGTCATAAAATTTTCATAAAAGAAGCTGCTTTTCACCGTCTCTGCTCCCTGTCCATTACTAAACACCCTTTTCCCGCTCGCGCCCTGCGCTATGCCGCGCCACAGGCGTTGAGACACGGTTCAAAAATTTGCATTTCTAAACCTTGTCTGAACTGATCCACAGAAAGATGACGCTAAAATTGTACGAATATGACAGTAAAGTTATATTTCGCCCTTAAAAAAGCGGTTTAACGTCAACGGGCCTGGCGCCTTCGCTGCGAGGATGTGGTGTTGTCAGAGTGGCTTTCGGTACTTTTCTTTATCGCCTCCGTGGCGATTTACGCCTATAAGGCGGGTCGTAACACCTGGTGGTTTATCGCCACCCTGGTGGTGTTAGGGCTGTTTGTTATCCTGAATCTGACGCTGCTCGCCAGCAACTATTTCACCGGCGACGGCATTACCGACGCGGTGCTCTATACCCTGACCAGCAGCCTTACCGGCGCGGGCGTCAGTAAATACATTCTGCCCGGCATCGGGCTGGTCGCGGCGCTGCTGGCGGTCTTCGGGCTGCTGACGTGGATTTTGCGCCGCCGTCGCCATCTGCCTTATCACTTCGGCTACAGCTTCGCGGCGCTTATACTGGCGCTCGCCTCGGTGGACGCCAGCCCGGCGTTTCGCCAGATAACGGAACTGGTGAAATCCCAGACCGCCGAGGGCAGTCCGGATTTCGCGGCGTACTATAAAGAGCCGCAAAAGCGCATCGAGAACCCGCAGCTCAACCTGGTCTATATCTACGGCGAGAGCCTGGAGCGCACCTATTTTGACGACGAGGCATTCCCGAACCTGACGCCGGATCTGGGCGCGCTCAAAAACGAAGGCATCGATTTCAGCCACACCGCGCAACTGCCCGGCACCGACTACACCATCGCCGGTATGGTCGCCTCCCAGTGCGGCATCCCGCTCTTCGCGCCCTTTGAGGGCAACGCGTCCGCCTCGATGTCGAGTTTCTTCCCGAAGAACATTTGCCTTGGGGATATCCTGAAAAACTCCGGCTATGAAAATTACTTTATTCAGGGCGCGAACCTGCGCTTTGCCGGAAAAGATGTGTTCCTGAAATCTCACGGCTTCGACCATCTTTACGGCGCCGAGGAGCTAAAAGGCGTGGTGGCGGACCCGGCCTATCGCAACGACTGGGGCTTCTATGACGACACCGTGCTGGACGAGGTCTGGAAAAAATACGAAGCCCTGTCAAAAGCGGGTAAACGCTTTTCACTCTTTACGCTGACGGTCGACACGCACCACCCGGACGGTTTCGTGTCGCGCACCTGCAAACGTAAGAGCTACCCGTTTGAAGGCAAGCCGAACCAGTCTTTCAGCGCGGTGAGCTGCAGCCAGGAGCACGTCGCGGCGCTTATCAACAAAATCAAAGCCTCGCCCTATTTTAAAAACACCGTCATCGTGGTCTCATCCGATCATCTGGCGATGAACAACACCGCGTATAAATATCTCAGCAAACAGGATCGCAATAACCTGTTCTTTATTCTGCGCGGCGACCAGCCGCAGCAGGATGTGATCGCGGTGAAGCGCAACACGATGGATAACGGCGCGACGGTGCTGGATGTTCTCGGCGGGGATAACTATCTGGGTCTCGGGCGCAGCAGCCTTTCCGGCCAGTCGCTCTCGACGGTGTTCCTGAATATGAAATCGAAAGTGCTGGCGTGGAAGCCCGATATCATCAGCCTGTGGAAATTCCCGTCGAAAATAGACAGCTTCACGGTCGATACGCAAAAACAGACCATCGCCTTCTCCGGCAGCCATTTCCGCCTGCCGCTTTTGCTGCGCGTGTCGGATAAACGTATCGAGCCGCTGCCGGAGAGCGAATACTCCGCGCCGCTGCGCTTCCAGCTGGCGGATTTCGCCCCGCGCGATAACTTCCTGTGGGTGGATAACTGCTACAAAATGGCGCGCCTGTGGGCGCCCGCGCTGGCGCTCTCTACCGACTACTGCGTCTCGCAGGGCCAGCTTGGCGGCGAGCAGAAGGTACAGCGGGTGGATAAAGCGACGTGGCAAGGCAAAGCGGCGTTTCGCGATACGGTCATCGACGCCGCGCGCTACCAGCGCAACGTAGAAACGCTCAAAGTGATGGATAACGACATCCGCTATCAGGCCGACAGCTTTATCTTCAACGTGGCGGGCGCGCCGGAAGAGGTCAGACAGTTCTCCGGGATTTCCCGCCCGGAATCCTGGGGCCGCTGGTCTAACGCGCAGCTCGGCGAGGAAGTGAAAATCGAATATAACCAGCCCCTGCCGGAGAAATTCGATCTGGTTATCACCGCCAAAGCGTTTGGCCCGAACGCCGGGAAACCGGTGCCGGTGAAAGTGGGCGACAGCGAACAGACGCTGACGCTCGGCAATGAGGTTTCCACCACCACGCTGCATTTCGAGAACCCGACGCGCAGCAGCACGCTGGTGATTGTGCCGCCGGACCCGCAGTCAACCAACGAAGGCAACATTCTCGGCCATTCGCCACGCCGTCTTGGCATCGGCATGGTATCCATCAAGGTGATTAACGCGAGCGGGTGATCCCGCTCGTTACTCGATCCGCTTTCTGCGCTTCTCGGAATACATCACGTTGTCGCTCTCTTTGATCATCTCCAGCAGCGAATCGTAACTCCCCGAATCGCGATGCAGCATCCCATACGAGTAGTTGATGTTGTAAGGCTTGCCGGCGCGCTGGTTATGCGCGTCCAGGCTCGCGCGCAGATTATTAAGAAACGGCTGCGTATCGCGCTCGCGGGTCAACAGCACGGCAAATTCATCCCCGCCCAGCCGCCCGGCGATATCTTTCGGCCCCAGATGCTGGCGCAACTGGCTGGCGAACACTTTCAGCACTTCATCGCCCTCCGCGTGGCCCCACAAATCGTTGATGGGTTTAAAACGGTCAAGATCGAAATAGAGAATGCTGAATGGCTCGGTGTTCTCCTGTAACGCGCTAAACCGTTTTTCGCCGCTGCGGTAAAAGCCGCGGCGATTCGGAATGCCGGTCAGGCTGTCGGTCATCGCCATGCTGATCACGTGAAACTCATCTTCGACGATAAACGCCAGGTCTTTCAGCGTGGCGATATCCTCGTCGCTGAAATCGCGCGGCGTGCCGTCAATAATACAGAGCGTGCCGACCACCGCGCCGTCCGGCAGACGCACCGGGTAGCCCGCGTAAAAACGGATAAACGGCTCGCCGGTGACCAGCGGATTATCATGAAAGCGCGCATCGAGACGGGCATCATTCACGATAAACGGCCCCTCCTGCAAAATGGCATGTCCGCAAAACGAGACGTCGCGCGTGGTTTCGCGCGTGTTCAGCCCCTGACACGCCAGCAGCCACTGGCGGTCGCGATCGAGCAGGCTAATCAGCGCTACCGGCACCTGAAACAGCTTTTTCGCCACCCGCGTTAAGCGCTCAAAACGCTCGTCATCCCTGGTATCGAGCAGGTCCATCATATACAGCGACTTCAGCCGCTCTTCTTCGTTTTCCGGGATACCAGGAAATTTCATGTACTCTCTCCGCGTCAATAGCAGCGCGCCCGCCTCTCAAAAAGGGGATTCTGCCAGAAAATATATCGTGGTAAATGGATGAGTATAGGAAGGAAAAGGAGGTGTTTGCGAAACAGCAGCCCGTGCGCCGGATAATTCGCGTAACACTTTTCAACGTCCACACGCCTGCGCCACTCTTTGCGCGCCGCGAAATTCAGACTAACCGCAGCCGCGCGCTCAGGCGCCTGGCTTGAGCCGGTTCGCCACCACAATACGCGAGCGGCCCATCTCTTTGGCAAGGTAGAGCGCGATATCGGCGTTCTTCACCAGGCTTTCGCGCCGTGCGTGATCGGGCCAGGTGGCGAGGCCAATAGAGACCGACACCGGGCCAAGCTCCTGGCCGTTATAGCGCAGCGACAGCTCGCCCACCTGCGTCAGCATGCGGGTGGCCAGCGCATGGGCCTGCGCCTGCGCCATGCCGGGCAGCAGCACCAGAAACTCTTCGCCGCCGTAGCGAAACACCTGCGCCGTATCGCCCGGCACCGTACGGATAGTTCGCGCCACGTCTTTCAGCACCGCATCGCCCGCGTCATGACCATACTGGTCATTGAGCGCCTTGAAGTAATCAATGTCGATCATCAGGCAGCTCACCGGCGAGCCGGTCGCCTCCGCCTGGCTGATACAGGCGTGCAGCGCGTCTTCCAGGTGATAGCGGTTGCGCAAACCTGTCAGCGAATCAAACATCGCCTTTTCGGTTAACTCATCGCGCAGCTTCTGATTGGCGAGCGCCAGCGCCAGCGTCTCGGCCATCAGCTCCAGATAGACGTAAGGCGGCTCCTGCTCCTCACTGATTTTTTCAAACGACAGCAGCCCGATGGTTTCATTCTGGGCGATAAGCGGCACGCAGATGGCCCGCATGGCGGCCGCAGGCGGCAAATGCTTACAAGGAATATCGACCAGATCGCGGCCAGGGCTGTGCGTCTGTCCGCGCCGTAGCGCCCAGCATTCATCCGGCGTAAACGCCGTGTCGCCGCCGGAGGCCTCAAGCCAGCGGGCGGCGCAGAGCATCAGATGGTCGCGCGCATCGAGCACATAGAGCCTGCCCGCCAGTCCCGGCGCGATTTGCGGCGCAAACAGCCGCACCAGCTCAATGATATCGCTGCGCGACTCGCTGCCCTGCAGACGCTGGGTCATACGCGACAGCAGCCGCCGGATGGCCCAGTCGGCGTCGCGCTCCTGCTCCAGACGCTGGCGCACCAGGCCATTTTCACGAAACACATGGATAGCCTGCGCCATGTCGCCAATCTCATCCACCTGCTGCAACAGCGGCGCTTCCACCGCGTAATCCTGCGTCGCCAGCCGGTTGACCACATCGCTCAGCTTCACCACCGGCTGCAGAATACGGCGCTTGAGGATAAACCCGAGCACAAAGAGAAACAGCAGCGCCGTCAGCGCCACCATGATTTCTGAAAGCGTGCGCAGCCGCAGCGAGGCGTCCGTCGCCGCCTGGATGGTCGCGCCGGCGCGCTGATCCAGCAGGCTGCGGAAATGCGCGAACTGAAAATCTACCCGATCCAGCTCGCGTTCATAGTTCACGCCAAACATCAGTTGCAGGGCGCGCGCGTTATCGCCGCGCGCCACCGCCTCCATCGCCTGGTGCTGTTCATCCTCAAGCTCGCGCGCCAGCGCGATGCCCTGGCGTAAATGCTCCAGCTCCTCAGGCGCGGCGCCAAGATCACGCAGCCGCGCCAGATGCGCTTCATCTTTATCGGTCTGGCTTTTCTTCGCCCGCCAGGCCGCGAGATCTTCCGGCCTGCGCTCCACCACGTAGACGCGCGCCAGCTCGGTCAGCGCGTAGGTTTCCTGCTCCACCGTTTCCGTCAGCCTGTCGAATGCCGCGCTTTGCCGCACAGCCGCCCGCTCCGCCTTATCGGCGTCGGAAGCCATCATCAGCACCACGCCGGAAGCGAGAGTCAGCGCGACCGTCGCGCCATAGGCAAAGTTGGTAATGGTTGCGATGCGCACAGAGGATCCCGTTCGTTAACAAGAGGGCTGAACATGACCAGGCAAGCCTCAGCAGGAGAGGCGCCCGGTTTCATTGTTTGACTGAACAGATAAATTATAGAAGTCGTTAACCGATTCTTAATATAAATGCATCGGGTCAGGCGCACGTTTTCCAGCGCGCGTCTGCGCGCGGAATATCAGCCATAAAAAAAGCCCCCGCCGCGTGAGCGACGGGGGCTGATGACATTACAACGCTTAGAACGTTTCCCAGTTATCGCTGCCCTGAGCCACGACAGGCTTCTGGGTAACGACCGGCGCGGCGCTTGCCAGAACCGGGCTTACGCTACGCGGCTTGTCTTGCGCGCGCTGGCTGATACGGAACACGGCGACGGACTGCGTCAGGCGGCTCGCCTGCTCTTCCAGCGCGCTGGCGGCGGCGGCGGACTGCTCCACCAGCGAGGCGTTCTGCTGAGTGACGCGGTCCATCTCGGCGACGGCCAGGCCCACCTGGTCGATACCGCGGCTCTGCTCGTCAGAGGCAGAGGCGATTTCGCCCATAATGTCGGTCACGCGGGTAACCGCGCTGACGATCTCGCCCATGGTTTCACCGGCGCTTTCCACCAGCGTCGAGCCCACGTCCACTTTGCTGACGGAGTCTTCGATAAGGCCTTTAATCTCTTTCGCCGCCTGGGCGCTACGCTGCGCCAGGTTACGCACTTCGCCTGCCACCACAGCGAAGCCGCGGCCCTGTTCGCCCGCGCGCGCGGCTTCTACCGCGGCGTTCAGCGCCAGGATGTTGGTCTGGAAGGCGATGCCGTCAATCACGCTGGTGATATCGGCAATCTTCTGGGAGCTGCCGGCGATGTCGCGCATCGTCTGCACCACGTTATCCACCACTTTGCCGCCTTTCTGGGCGGTTTCCGATGCGCTCAGCGCCAGCTGGCTCGCCTGGCGGGCGTTTTCAGCGTTCTGTTTCACGGTGGCGGTCAGCTCTTCCATGCTGGCGGCGGTTTCTTCCAGAGACGCGGCCTGCTCTTCAGTACGGGAAGAGAGATCATTGTTACCGGCAGAGATTTCGCTCGCGCCGCTGTAAATCGCATCCGCGCCGTTACGCACTTCACCCACGGTACGCACCAGTTCGCCCTGCATATGCTTAATGCTGGCGGCCAGTTGGCCCATTTCGTTCGTGCCGTCGACCTCAATCTCACGCGCCAGGTCGCCGCCCGCGATATGGCGAATGCTGTCGATAAGACGGTTCAGCGGGGCGATAAGGGTATTCTGGATACCGAACCAGACGCAGACAATGACGCCCAGCACGACGGCCAGCACGCCGACCAGGATCCAGATAGCCATGCTGTAGGAGCTGTTGCTGCCTTCCACGGCGATGTCATACAGGCGGTCGTTCTGCGCCATATATTCGGTGTAGGCTTTTTCGAAACCGTCCTGATATTTCTGGGTCGGCTGGTCGAAGAATTCGTTGATTTTCCCGGCCGCGAGCAGCTGAATCAGCTCCGCCAGCGCACCGTGATAGATGTCGTAGTTACGCTTGATCTCCTGCGCGTACTCTTCGCTCTGACGCGGGTCGCGCGGCAGGGCCTGGTACTCCGCCCAGTGCGTTTCCGCCTGTTTCAGCGAGCTGCTGGCAATCTGCATCAACTCCTGCACCGTGGCGCCGCTGCCAATGTTGCTCGCATCCATCATGTGACGGATACCGGCGCGGTTTAAGGTGTTACGGGTCTGGATCAGCGCGACCCAGCTACCGTTCAGCGTGGACTGCTGCTGGCGGATAGTTTGCAGAACCGTAAAATTTTCCTTGTCACTTTTGATGGCATTAAAGAACAGGCCACCGGAAGCCATTTGCAACAGACCGAACAGGGCCAGAACAAACAGCAAACTGGTTACAACTTTTATGCGGTTTAACATGGTTTCTCTTCCCGATACGACAGATGGAGAGAGTTTCGGCATGAAAACCAAAAACTTTATAAGGATAAGCGCCGGTGCAGACCGATTTTTGTACTAACTTTGGTGGGTAAAGCGCCATAAACACGCAGTGTGTGACGCAGGTCATATTGCCACTGGCGGGAATACAAATTAAGCAGCGCTTAATTTCGGATTTAAGTATGACGAAATCGCGCCTAAGCGCAAAGTGTTAGCCATTTGCTCGAAAGTGAAAAGTGGAAATTTACCTGGCAACGGATCGGGTTCACAGACTGATGACTGATTAAGAATAAGCCAGACATAAATAGTGAAACTGAAGCTATTAAAATAATAACACGAGTGAACTATTCATTTTAACGAATAACTTATTCTGCATAAAACAGTTTTTTATCAGTATGATGCCCGCTTGAGTATTGGCTGACATAAAAGCATGGCATTTTTAAGGGTAGGTACCATGACACCGCTAAATCGCCATATTCTTAGCTCTCCAGGATGCCGTAAGCAGAGAGCGGGTGACAATTTTAGCGACAGGGAGAATAAGCAATAATGGCTGAGTTTTTTCTTACTCTTGCCGGCGCTGTGCTGGTGATTATCGTTATTTATTGGATCATCTCATTTCAAATGGCAAGAGAGGCAAAGTTTAAGGCCGCTGCCATCCGGGTCGATGCCCGCATTCTCGAAATGAGATACTCCAGCTCCTCGGACTCCGGAAGCGTGACGTATAAAATGAAGGTCACCTTCATGACGGAAAATGGCCCAGCGACGGCCGTGGGTTCTGCGACGTTATCGCCTCCAGGCATGATTTACGTTAAGGACCACAAAACCCTGCCGACGTATTACTTAAAAGAAAATCCGCAGAAAATATTAATTGCCACGGATGAGATCCCCGACCTGCTGTCGCAGTAATACCTCTCAACAATAAAGGCGCCCTCCGTGGCGCCTTTATTCATTACCGCAAGCGATGCCGGCTTATCAGAAGTTCCAGCTAAAGCCTGCGTTCACGCTGTTGTCCTGATAGTTCTCGGAAATCAGCCCGCTGTAGCCGAGCGAGAGATGCGCGTTGCGGTTCACCGCGACTTCCGCGCTCGCTTTCAGCACCGTGCCGTCGCGCGAGGCCGAAACGCTGTTGGTGACAAACGGCGTGCTGCTGCCCTGGAATTTCAGGCCAGTGGCGCGATCGAGCTCGCCATACTGATGCTGCCAGCCCACTTCGCCGCGCAGCGCCACCGTGGTTTCTGCGGTGGCGTCCCACTCCAGGCCCGAACGCAGGCCCAGCGTGGAGAACGTGGCGTCGGTGTGCTGCTTGTCGCCATGCAGCGCCGTCGCCCCGCCCTGCTCGCGGATGCGGTTGTTTTCAAAGTTCACGTAAGAGACGTTCGCAAACGGCTCGACGCTCACCATGCCTGCAGCCAGCTGATAACCGGCCTCCGCGAAGAACTGCTCGGTACGGGCGTTATATTTCGCGTCGCTATGGTCAGACTGCGAACCAAAGCTGACGGAACGGCTGGTGTCGAAACGGTGCCAGGTGTAACCCGCACCGGCGCGCAGCGCCAGCTCGCCCAGCTGTTTACCGCCGTAGACCGCCAGATGGTAGTTATCGCTGTCCGCATTCGCGCCGTAGCCGCCGTCAAGCGAGGTGCGGGTGTAGCCGGTCGCAACCCCCATGCGCCAGTCGTCGGCATACGCGGAATCAAGGCCCAGCAACACGCCGTAGGTTGACGCCTGATAACCGGTGGCGTTCGCATCGCCGGAGGCGTGATCCCACGCGCCTAACAGCTTCGCCCACGCGCCGCCGTCATCGGCCGCGACTGGCGAGACGCTGGTCAGCCCTTCCGCCTGACGCAGACGCTCATTCAGCGTATCGCGCAGATAGCGGCTGTCGTTAATCTGCGCCGAGGCGATATCCGCGTGGATCTGCCCGCCCAGTTGACGGAACGCCTGACGCGCCTGCGCCGCCGAACCGGTCGAGAGGAGGCTCTCATACAGCGGGTTGCCCGCGCCGAGCGTTTCCAGCGCGCCGGCGACCGCGCGGCCGTTGGCGGTATCCGCGACGCTCGCGAACGTGGTGTCGTTACGCGCCACATCCAGCGTTACCTGGCCGCCCGCGTAGCCCAGCGAGGTGCCGAGGAAGAGATAATCAGGCGCCACGCTGTCGAACTGACCGGTCACGCCGTTCGTCGCCGACAGGATGTTGTATTGCTGGCCCAGCAGGCTGCGAACCTCCGCCTGGCTCAGCAGATTACCGCTGTTCTCAAGCGATACCGCGACTTCGCCGCCGTTCAGCGCGATAGCGCCCGTGGCGTTAATCACGTCGCTGCGCCCGTCCGGCGAGACTTCCACCGCGTAGCGCGAACCTGGCTGGAACGTGACGTCGCCATTCACATTCAGCGTGCCGATGGAGTTGCCGGGGGCAACGGTGCCGCCGCGCGCCGCCGTGAGCGAGCCAACCGTACCGTTACCCGCCAGCACGCCCTGCTGCTGCACGGTCACGTCGGAAGTGACGGAGCCGTTCACCACCAGCAGGCCGTCATTCACCAGCGTCGGGCCGGAATAGGTGCTTGAGCCAGTGAGCCACAGCGCGCCCGCGCCCTGTTTCGTCAGGCCGCCGTGGCCGGAGATATCGTTCGACCAGACATCCATCGCGCACTGAATATCGCGACAGGTGCGCGCCAGTGGGGTGCCCGCTTCCACTTCCTCGCCAATGCCCGGAATATCAGCGATAAACTGCGAGGAGCCGTAAGCCACGCCCTCCGGGTCCGGCACACGGAATTCTTCAGGAATATCGTCCACGGTGTAGAACATGCCCGGCCCGTGGATCGCCTTGCTGAGATCGATCATCCCCCAGCCATAAAGCGCGTCGATGCCAGGATCGCCCATATCCACCGTGGTGGTTTTCAGCACCTGGGCTATCTGCTCGCCGGTCATATACGGGAAGCGCTCCATCAGCACCGCCACGCTGCCCGCCACGTGCGGCGCGGCCATGGAGGTGCCGCTGTAGTTGGCGTAATCCGTCGTCAGCGTCTCAGGGCTGGTGCCCTCAATCACCGAACTGTAAATCCGGCTGCCCGGCGCCGAGACGCAGAAACTTGCGGTGTAACCGCAGCGGGAGGAGAACGTACTGATGGTGTACGGCACGCTGTTGGTGGAGGCCGGATCTTTCATTACGCTTGCGACAGACAGCCAGTTCGGCGCGATATCCGGCACAAAGTACGCGAGGCCTGCTATCGCATCCGGGTTGTTGAGGTTGTAGTCGTTACCGGCGGCGAAAATGGTGACGATGCCACTGCGGGCCGCGTCGATAGCGCCCTGATACGCGCCGCCCGGTTTGGTGCCGAGGATCGCTTTGATCTGATCGAACTGCGCCTGCGCGTCGGATACGGTGAAGTGCGGATACGCCGGATCTTTCCCGCCCTGATCGAATTTCTCGGTAATGCCGATACCCCAGCTGTTATTGATGATGCGCGCGCCGCTGTCCATCAGCGCATGCCAGCCCGCCTCATATACCGCGCCGTCATTGCCGAGAATAATCCCGTCTTCCGGGCCGGGGTCGCCGTTTTCGGCGCTGATGATCTGCGCGTTAAACGCGACGCCGTGCATCGGCCCGCCGTCGCGGCTGCCTGCCGCAATACCACCAACGTGGGTGCCGTGCGCGCCCAGCTCGCCATCGGAATCCACAGACGGCGTACCGTCATAGCGGAAAGGATCGCCTTTTTTCACCGGAATATACGGATCGGTATATTCACGAATACCTTCGGTGACGAGGTTAATGACCTTATCGGTGCCGGAAAATTCCGGGTGCTTTGCGTAAACCGGCTGATCGAAAATACCGAGCTTAATGCCTTTACCGGTATATCCCGCCGCATAGGCTTCATCGGCGTGAATAGCGCCAAGCCCCCACTCCGCATTAAATTCGCTGCTGCGCCAGCTGGCGGCATCGCCCGCTTTGCCCTGCTCAATATAATTACTCGCGGCCGCCTGCCCGATACCGGCCAGACCTAACGCTATCGCCACCGCACTCATACGAATACGGCGCCCGCCCCGTGCAGGCGAATATCCCGCCTGAACAGGTTCTGCTGCTCTGCTTCTGTTGATCATCCCAGAGACCGTCCATTGATTGTGAGTTTGCAAGGGGCCAGACGCGCCAGCCCTTATTGTCATAGGTATTGCGCGCGGCCTCGCCGGCCGCTGCGAATAACAATGTTAAGCAGAATTTATTTATTTGCGCCAGTGCGGATAAAGAGGGGTGAAAATTAAAAAGGTGAGCTGCGTCATACTATTTTTCTATCGATTTCGCCGTTTCCGGCCTTTAAAAAACCCCGGCGCGGCACGCGTTATCACGCCCCGCAGCTTATTTGCCGCTTCGCTTATTTTATTGCTTCTCAGAAAATCATGTAAAATTAACCGATTACCATGAATGAACTATAAGCAGAAAAATAGTTATTTTTTGAAAATATAAACATCAAAAACTACCAGACATAATATTTACGACGCTTTTCTAAATTATGCATAAATAAAAATTAAAAAAGCCTATGGCGCATTTTCAGCCTTTTAGGACGTTTCTTAAAAATGAATAAAAAATAACCGAATTTTGTTTGTTCATGGAAATAACGCAGTTGAGAGATAAAAAAAGCGCCCGCAGGCGCTGATGAAATAAAGAGAGTAATACCGGCCTTGTTACGTATAGCGCAGCGTTTCCGGCTCACGGCGCAAAATCACCTTGCCGTGGCGCACGGAATAACGCGCCTTCGCCTGGCGGCGCACCACTTCGTAATCATCCGGCGCATCCAGTATCACGAGATTCGCCGGTCGTCCTTCATACAGGCCGTAGTTATCGCCAAGGTTCATCGCCCGTGCGCTGTTGTCGGTCACGAGATCCAGGCTGCGTTTGAGATCCTCATACCCCATCATGTGACAGATATGCAGCCCGGCGTCGAGCACGCGCAGAATGTTGCCGTTGCCGAGCGGATACCACGGATCTTTAATCGAGTCCTGCCCGAAACAGACGTTCAGTCCCGCGCGGTCCAGCTCCGCCACGCGCGTCACGCCGCGCCGTTTCGGCCAGGTATCGAAACGCCCCTGCAGATGAATGCTCTCGGTCGGGCAGGAGACAAAGCTTAAGCCAGCGCGTTTGAGCAGGCGAAACAGCTTTGAGCAGTAGGCGTTATCGTAAGAGCCCATCGCCACCGTGTGGCTCGCCGTCACCCGCGCGCCCATGCCGCGCACGCGCGTCTCTTCCGCCAGCACTTCCAGAAAGCGCGACTGCGCGTCGTCGGTTTCATCGCAGTGTACATCCACGAGACAGCCAGTGCGCTCGGCCAGATCCATCAGGAATTTCACCGAGCTGACGCCCTGCTCGCGGGTGTTCTCAAAATGCGGAATGCCGCCAACCACATCCGCGCCCATCTCCACGGCCTGCTCCATCAGCGCCCTGCCCTGTGGGAAAGATTCGATACCCTCCTGCGGGAACGCGACGATTTGCAGATCGATAAGATGGCGCGCCTCTTCTTTCACTTCCAGCATCGCTTTCAGCGCGGCGAGCGTCGGGTCGGTCACATCCACATGGGTGCGCACGTGCTGGATGCCGTGGTCGCGCAACATGCCGATAGTCTCATGCGCGCGGCGTTTGGTGTCCTCATGGGTGATAGTGGCTTTACGCTGGCCCCAGCGCTCAATGCCTTCAAACAGCGTGCCGCTCATGTTCCACTCAGGCTCGCCCGCCGTCAGGGTGGCGTCCAGATGAATATGCGGCTCGACCAGCGGCGGGATAACCAGCCCGCCCTGCGCATCCAGATCGTTCTCATTGGGTGCCTGCATCGCCGGCTGCGGCGTAATGGCTTTAATGATCCCGTCGTCCAGCACGAGCGTGAACCAGCCTTCGCGGCGGCGTAAACGGGCATTAACGATATTCATAACGGCTCCTTTGAGTAAGTCGGTGAGAGCGGCTCACGGCTCCGCCCGCGCGCCAGGCGCACAAACAGAAGATAGCTCGTCGCCGACACCGCGATGCCCACCAGCGGGGCGACCCACGGCGAAAAGTACGCGGTCAGCGCGCCGAGCGCGTAAGCGGCAAGCCCCGCATAGTTGAAGCGCGGCAGACGGGCCTCGCTGAGCGCCGGGTAACGTCCGCGGCGGTGAAACACATAGTCGGCGATGATCACCCCGCCGACCGGCGGAATTATGCTGCCGAGCAGCACCAGAAACGGGATCAGCAACTCATACATCCCGCCGATGGCCAGCAAAATGCCGATGCCCGCGCTCGCGACGGT
Source organism: Cronobacter turicensis (assembly GCF_041222865.1). Lineage (NCBI taxonomy): Bacteria > Pseudomonadati > Pseudomonadota > Gammaproteobacteria > Enterobacterales > Enterobacteriaceae > Cronobacter > Cronobacter turicensis. The sequence continues at coordinate 3,763,979 of NZ_CP165997.1, forward strand.
GAGCGTGCGGCGGCGTTCGCTGCGCAGTAAATGACAGGCGGCAGCAGAAACGTTATAAATCGTCGGCCCCTGAATGGTCCACAAATTCAGACACAGCATGATGACCGCCGCCACCGACAGCCCCTGCAACGTCATCACCGCCACGATATCCGCTTGTTGATACACCACCGCGCACCATGCGCCCGCGACCACCATCAGCCCGTTGCCGATGAGAAAGCTAATCAGGCTGCCGGTAATGGCGGTGCCGCTGCTGCGCGCCATGCGCGTCCAGTTGGTGGCCTGGGTCGCGCCGCTCGCGAACGTGCCGAAGACCATCGTGATGGCCGCCGACCAGCCCAGCGTTTCGGTGGGTTCAATGCGCTGCATCGCCTGCCAGCCGCCCGCGTGGCGGGTTGCAATCCACATCGAGGCCACCAGCAAAATAAACATCAGCGGCACCGAAACGCGCGAGAGCAGATCCAGCCCGCGATACCCCACCAGCGCCGTGACGCAGAACGCGAGGCCGAAGAAAACCATCAGCGGCGTGGTGAGCCATTCCGGCAGCGCCAGCAGTTTCACCAGCGTGATGGCGACTGTCGCGGTGCCCCACGCGTACCAGCCAAGCTCCGCGAAGCCGAGCAGGAAATCGGAGAGCTTGCTGCCCTTCTCGCCAAAACAGAAGCGGCCCATTAATACGGTATTCAGCCCGCTGCGGGCGGCTATCCAGGCAAGCGCCGCCGCATAGAGTGCCAGCAGCAGATTGCCGATCGTGGCTATCCAGAGCATTTCAACAATCGGAAAGGCGACGCCGAGCTTGCCGCCCGCAAACATCGTGCCGGTGAAAAAAGTAAAGCTGAACAGCACCATCGAAATAGAGAGCAGGCCTTTGCGCCCGGCGGCGGGCGCCTCGCTTAACGGGAATTCGGTGTTGGCTGACATAACGAGTCCTTTGCGAAAGATAAAACGCGGGTGGACAGAGATTCAGCAAGTTATGTGCCAGAAATCGGCGGGCGGAATGGGGGCGTTTTTCGTCATAACGTGAAAACGACGCCCTGCGGTTGTGCAACGCGGCGCGCTTTGCACTGTTGGCGGGAGCGTAAAACAGACGCGCGCCGCCATGGACGGCGACGCGCGTTATAACGGATTGCGGGGATCAGTCGAGATCGGCGCCGTTGCTGGCGATCACTTTTTTATACCACCAGAACGATTTCTTACGCTTGCGCTCCAGCGTGCCGCGGCCCTGGTCGTCGCGATCCACCCAGACGAAACCGTAGCGTTTGCTCATCTCGCCGGTGGAGGCCGACACCAGATCGATGCAACCCCAGGTGGTGTAGCCCATCACCGGAATGCCGTCTTCAATGGCTTCGCGCATCGCGCGGATGTGCTCGCGCAGATAACTGATGCGGTAGTCATCTTCGATTTCGCCGTTTTCATTAAAGGCGTCTTTCGCGCCGAGGCCGTTTTCCACCAGGAACAGCGGTTTCTGGTAGCGGTCATACATCATGTTCATGGTGATGCGCAGTCCCAGAGGATCGATCCCCCAGCCCCATTCGCTCGCCTCGATATACGGGTTTTTCAGCGATTTCACGATGTTCGCGGCGTTAGTCACCTGACTGTTCATATCCGCCGAGGCGCAGCGCGAGGCGTAGTAGCTAAACGAGACGAAATCGACGGTATCTTTAAGGATCTCGTCATCCTCCGGCCCTTTTTCAATCACGATGCCTTTTTCACGAAACAGGCGCTGCGTATAGGCCGGGTACGCCCCGCGCGCCTGCACGTCGATAAAAAACAGGTTTTCGCGGTCTTTCTCCAGCGCCGCCCAGACATCCTCCGGCTTGCAGGAGTAGGGGTAGAAGTTGCCGCCCGCCAGCATGCAGCCCACCTGGTTTTGGGGGTTCACTTCATGTGCGATGCGGGTGGCGATGGCGCTGGCGATAAGCTCGTGGTGCGCGGCCTGGTATTTCACCTGTTCATGGTTTTCGCCCGGCTCAAACGCCAGGCCTGCGCCGGAGAACGGGCTGTGCAGCAGAATGTTGATCTCGTTGAAGGTAAGCCAGTATTTCACCAGCCCGTCGAACGCTTCAAAGCAGGTGCGCGCGTAGCGGGTAAAAAACTCCACCATTTTACGGCTGCGCCAGGAGCCATATTCCGTCACCAGATGCATCGGCACGTCGAAGTGGCAGAGCGTCACCAGCGGCTCGATGTTGTATTTTTTGCACTCGCTGAACAGCGCGCGGTAGAAGGCGATGCCCTCTTCGTTCGGCGTCTGTTCATCGCCGTTCGGGTAAAGACGGCTCCAGGCGATCGACGTGCGAAACACCGTAAAGCCCATCTCGGCCATCAGCGCGATATCTTCTTTATAGCGGTGATAGAAATCGATCGCCTCGTGGCTCGGGTAAAACTCATCGTCGCGCCAGCCGACGCGCTTATCGAGCCCGAGCTTTACCGCCAGGCGGTTCGGGCCGTGCGGCAGCATATCGACCGTCGTGGGGCCTTTGCCGCCCTCGCGCCACGCGCCTTCCGCCTGGTTTGCCGCAATCGCGCCGCCCCATAAAAATCCTTCGGGAAAAGTGTTGTTATCCATACGCGTCCTCTGATTAATTCGGTTTTACTGCGGGCGCCTGCGCGCTGAAGTCCGCAGGCTGCGGGTTTTCGCGGGCGGGCTCGGGCGTTTCGACGGGAATATCGTCAAAGCCCAGCACCAGCGTCAGGATGAACGACAGCACCACCGCCAGCGCCATCACCCCAAAGACCCAGACGATCGTCATCGGGTGGGCCGGATCGAAAAACTGCACGCTGGTAAACAGCCCCGGCGCCGCCATTGAGTGGCTCGCAAGCCCCGCAAGGCCCGCCACCGCGCCGCAAACGAAGCCGCTAATCAGGCTCGCCACCAGCGGGCGTTTAAGCCGCACCGCCACGCCGTACAGCGCAGGCTCTGAAATACCCGCCACAATGGCGGATGCCGCCGCGGCCAGCGCCGTCTGGCGCAGTTCCGGGTTGCGGGTGCGCCACGCCACCGCCAGCGACGACCCGCCAAGCGACAGGTTGGCCCCGATTTCCGACGGCATCACCATGCCCTCTTTGCCGGTTTCGGCGATGGTCTGGATGATGGTCGGCGTAAACACGCGGTGCATACCGGTCATCACCAGCAACGGCCAGAGCGCGCCCATGATCGCCACCGACAGCCAGCCCAGATAGTCATGGATGGTGTACACCACTGACGAAATACCGCTGCCGATCCAGATGCCAATCGGGCCAATCAGCATGATGGCGATGGGCGAGGCGATCAGCACAATCAGCATCGGTTTCAGGAAGTTCTTGGTCACCGCTGGCGTGATCTTGTCCACCCAGCGTTCAATATAGGAAAGTATCCAGGTCATGCAGAGCGCCGGGATCACGGTATAGGTATATTTTACCGCCGTGACCGGGATGCCAATGAAATCCACCGGTTGCCCCTGCGCGGCTTTGGCCATCAGGTCAACAAAGTTCGGGTGCACCAGCACGCCCGCAATGGCGATCGCCAGCGACATATTGGTTTTGAATTTAATCGCGGCGGAGGCGGCCACCATGATCGGCAGGAAGAAAAACGCGCCGTCGCCAATCACGTTCAGAATGGTCAGCGTCGGCGCGCCCTTCTCAACCATGCCCGACATCTCCAGCACCATCGCCAGCAGTTTAACCATCGAGCCGCCGATGATAGCCGGGATCAGCGGCGACATGGTGCCGATCAGCGCATCGAGAATGCCCGCGCCGATGCGCCGCAGGGTGATTTTGTCGTTGCGCGGCAGCGCGCGCTCGACCCGTGCGCCTTCCGGCAGCAGTTTCAGGACCTCGGCATACGCCTGCGATACCGTATTGCCGATGATGACCTGGCACTGGTTGTCGCTGCGCACCACGCCCAGCACGCCAGGGATCATCTTAAGGCGCGCCGCATCCACGGCGCTGTCGTCGTTCAGCACAAAGCGCAGGCGCGTCATGCAGTGCGTGACCGCCGCCACGTTACCGCCACCGCCAATCGCCTCGACTACCGCGCGCGCCAGCGCTACGTAATTCTTTGACATGATGGTGAAATCTCTCGTTATCACACGCCGTAGCGTCAGAGCCGCTTCTGCGCGTTTATTATTTTAAATTCAGGTACTTGTCAGGAATCACGGCGTGAGACGCCGCGTCGCGCTGACAGGATGATGTAATAGGTAACCGGTTCCACATTAGAGTGGTTGCGGTTATAAAACAGATCAACTGAAATTTAATCTGGCTTTAAAATCTGTGATGGAGATCGCCATGAAGCAGCCGTAAGCGTGCGCGACATGCCTGCCGCTTTACGGGGAAATGTGTAGAATGTGCGGCACCTAAGCCGAGCCGGAGGGATAACATGTCGACAATGCAGGAAGTGGCCAAAAAAGCAGGCGTATCAAAGGCCACCGTGTCTCGCGTGCTGTCCGGCAAAGGGTATGTGAGCGAGGAAACCCGCAAACAGGTGTTCGAAGCCATCGACGCGACCGGCTACCGGCCTAACCTGCTGGCGCGCAATCTGGCGACCAATACCTCCCAGTGTATCGGGATGGTGGTCACCAACACGCTGTACAGCGGCAGTTACTTCAGCGAAATCCTCTCGCGCGCGGCGAAAAAGCTGGAAGAAAATGGCCGCCAGTTGATTCTGGTGGACGGTAAACACAGCGCCCGCGAAGAGCGCGAGGCGATTGAGTTTCTGCTCGATTTACGCTGCGACGCCATCATCCTCTACCCGCGCTTTCTCGGCGTTGACGACATCGACGACATCATCAGCCAGACCCGCCAGCCGGTGATGGTGGTGAACCGCAAGCTGCGTAAACATCAGAGCCACTGCGTCTGCTGCGACCACAAAGGCGCCAGCTTTAACGCCACCCGCGCGCTGCTTGAGCGCGGACACCGCGAGATCGCATTTATTACCGGCTCGCCTGACTCCCCTACCGCGCTGGAGCGTCTGGCGGGCTACAAAGAGGCGCTGCGCCAGCACGGCATTACGCCCGCGCCATCGCTGATTGTGGAAGGCAAATGGACGCCGGCAAGCGGCGCGCAGGCGGTGAATACGCTGCTGGAAAGTGGCGTGGCATTCAGCGGGCTTATCGCCAGCAACGACGATATGGCGGTCGGCGCGCTGAAAGCGCTGACGGACGCGGGGGTTCAGGTGCCGCAGCAGGTGTCGCTGATAGGCTTTGACAACAGCCCCACCGCGCCCTTTTTAAGCCCGGCGCTCGCCAGCGTCAAAGACCCCGTCACCGACATGGTTCACGAGACGATAAACCGCCTGATCGCCATGCTCGATGGCGGTTATCTCTCACGCGACAACCTGTTCGTTTCAGAGCTTATCCTGCGCGATTCGGTGGGGAACGGGCCTTACTGTGCCCGCTCGTAAGTGGCGCTGATTTTTAACGGGAAAGCCTCAGCCGTCGCGAAATGCGCGGTGAATAAGCGGAGCGGACCACCTTTAAGGCTCTGGAAATAGTAATACGCCGAATAGCGGTTGCCGGGGCGGTAACTGAAACCCAAATCGGGTAGACACTGCCCGCGCGCCACGCGGCGCCTTGCTTCGGGCAGCCGCGATTCCATTAAGGACTCTCCTTTCTCGCTGTATATCTCAACCGAGCGGATGACCTCATCAGGTTTATTCGCCACCAGCAAACAGACCGTATCGCCGCGCGCCATTACCGCGGCTGGCTCTTCGAGAGATATCCTGTCCGCACCGGAAGGGCACCCCGTCAGTAAACCGGTTAGCATCACGCCAAGCAGGCGTTTCATCTTCCCTTTTCCTTCGCATTTCCTGATGCGTGAGAGTAACGCGTTGCTCGCGAAAGCGCCTGTCAACGCGCCGAAAATCCGCCTTTTTCAGATTCGCATCAGGTGCCTTACGGCTCGCTTTTCACCACGTAACGGGTGGCGGCGAAGCGGTTTAAAATCAGGTGCACTAAAAACACCATCGTGAGCGTGATAAGCAGCGACACGGTGACAGAACTGATGCGGTAGAGATCGCTGAAAACCAGATCGGTGTCGGGGTGAAGATTCTGCCCGAACATGATGCCAAGGGTGGTGATGCTGGCAAACCCGACGCCCGCGCCGACTTTTTCCATCACGTGCAGCCGGGCGCTGAAGGCAAAGCCGAGCGCGATAAGCGGCATCATCAGCACCATATGGCTGCTGTGATCGTAGAGCACGAGTTGCACCAGCAGCACATAGAGACAGCCAATCACCACGCCGACCACGCGCCACAGCGAGCTTAACACCGCGCCGCGGTAGTGCATGGGAAAGAGGATCAGGATGCCCGCCATCAGCGCCGAGAGCGAGTCGCTCAAATCCGCCATCTGAAACACCACGAAATTGAGCGTCGCTACCGTGCCGGAAAGCAGGTATTCATGGCGCACTCGCGCGGCGTCTTTTTCAATCAGCGGCGGCGGCTTGCGCGGTTCAACGTCCGGCAGCAGATAGTGCATCAGCGCGCTTAACCCCACGGCCATGACGCTCGCTTCCATATTGGAAAACAGCAGCGTGTGCCAGTCACTGGTCGGGTAGCTCATAAAGTTGAGCATCACGCTCTGGCAGACGACGCCCATCGAGCCGAAGAGAAACAGCGGCCCTTTGCTCATAAAGCGAAATCGCATTACGTAGAGCGCAAACACCACGCCGGTCATGATGACCGGCCATTGCGCAAGATAGCCAACGATAATCACCATTTCGACGCAGTTCAGCGCCGCGCTGAAGATAAACTGCTTCGCGACGTGGCGGTTAAAGACCGGCACCAGCGACAGCAACATGATCGGGTAAATAACGAAAAAGACCCCGTAACTGGTGTTATAGAAGCTCGAAATACTGAGCGCCGTGACACCCGCCACCATGATGCGCAGCGTCTGGCGGAAATCGTTCGCCGTGTAGACGATGTTGCCATGCGGGGTGAAGACCCGCGCCAGCGTGTTAATGGACATGGTTAATACACATAATGCAGCAGGCTGATAAGGTGGATCTGTAGGCCGGAGAAGAAGCGGGCAAACGGACCTTCGCTGTTATAGAGCTGCACGGTGGCGCGCGCGCCGGTCGGCAGCGACGCAGGCAACGGCTCGTCCAGCGCCACGTGAATACGCATACGGCGCGCGTCGCGCACCCAGCGGTTCGACTCCTCCGGCTGCGACAGCTGGCCGTTCACCGCCTGCTGACCGGCGAGTATCCCGGCGTCGTGACTGGTGACGTGCGCATGGAACACCTGGCCTGGCAGCGCGTCGAACACCACCGCGGCGTCGGTGCCCACGTGCGTGTGGCGCAGGCTCTTCTCGCGAAAATCCGCCACGATATCGGTGTGCTCGCTCACCAGCGCCAGCGCGGGCGTACCGGCGGCGGCAAACCAGCCGGGGCTTAATTGCAGATTGCTGACGGTGCCGTCGGCCTCGGCGCGGATCTGCGTCCAGCCGAGATTGAGCTGCGCGTCCTGCAGGGCGTTGCGGTATTTTTGTATTGTGACGTTGCGGTTGTCGTCGCGTTCGCCGCGCTCAATGGTCAGTTCGTTGATTTTCGCCTCCAGTTGCGCCACCGCCTGATCGCTGGTCTGCCAGGTGGTGCGCACCTTATCAAGATCCTGCTGCGAGACGTTTTGCAGCGCGCTCAGGCGCTGGTAGCGGTCAAAGGTGACTTTATCGTTGCGGGCCGTCAGGCGGGCGGTGTTGAGGTTAGCCCTGGCGGCGACAATCTGCGCGTCCAGTTGCTCGTTAGTCAGCCGCGCCTGGCGCAGCGCGATGTCCGCCGCCTCGACGCGGTTGGTAAACGGCGCGGCATCCAGCTCAAACAGCAGATCGCCCTTTTTCACATGGTTGTTATTGGCGACATGCACCGCCGCCACGTAGCCTGAAACACGCGAGGAGACGGGCGTCACCACGCGCATCACGGTGGAATCCGGCGTCAGCGGGATCCAGATATCGGCGAGAATGAAGTAAACGAACATCGCCAGGAAAGTGGCAATACTCACCCTTACCCAGCGGGCAAACTTTTGTTCCGGAGTCATCATAGTTATTGTGCGTTGTTAGCGTCTTCGTCGCGGATCGTGCGCAGATTACGCGCGATCTGGTTTAGTGTGTCGCTGAAGATGTCCATATCCTGCGCGGGAATATTTTGTGACACGCGCGCCTGGTAGCCCTCAATCACCGTCGTGAGCGTGGCGAGCATCGCCCGCCCTTCGTCGGTAAGAGAAACCAGGCGAATGCGTTTGTCCCAGGGTGACTGACTGCGCACCAGATAGCCTTTGCTTTCAAGGCATGTCAGGGTGCGCATGAGCGGCGGCAGTTCAATGCCCTGCACCTGCGCCAGTTCGCTGACCGAAAGATTATCCCCCTGCTGATCGAGCTGCATCAGCACCGTCCAGCCAGACTGCGTCAGGCCGGTGTCGGTTATCGCGCTATCAATAATGGCGCGCCACTGACGCACAATCATCGCCATGCGCATGCCCATCGGACGGCGGGCAAACCGTTCATCTTCTGTCATCGGGGGCTCCCTTCAGTTAGCGGGAGGGCAACTTAATACTTATCAGGGTAAGTATCAAGAAACAGGCGGGAGAAAAGCATGGATTGCGAAACGAACGGGCCGCCGCTTACGCATCAGCGGCCCGTGGCGGGCGGGGTTACTGGCTGAGGCGGCTTGCGATAAGCCGCAGTTCATCGGCGATTTTGCGCATATCCGGGGTGTTGTCTTCACGCGGGCCCGTGGAGTGACGAATCACCAGCCGCGCCGGGAGAATGGAAGAGAGCCGCGAGGCGTCGCTTTCGCTCGCTTCAAGCAGCCTGCGCACCGCCTCTTTACCCTGCATATCGAGATCGAGCGACACGGTGGTCAGCGCCGGGTAGAAAAACGAGCTTTCGTAAGTGTCATCGTAGCCGATCACCGATTTCTGCCCCGGAATGGAGAGCTGCTGCTGATGAAACGCGCTCAGCACGCCAAGCGCCATCTGATCGTTCGCCACCAGCACGGCGGTAAAATGCGGCGCCTCGCGCAGCATTTGCAGCGCGCCCGCATAGCCGCTCTGCGCATCCCAGTTGCCATGCAGTACGCTCACCGGCGTTAACCCGTAGCTCTCCAGCGTCTCCAGCCAGCTTTTGAGGCGCAGCCGGGCGGAAACCGAACGCTCCGGGCCCGACAACAGCGCGATATCGCGATGCCCTAACTCATATAAATACTTCACGCTCGCGCGCGTGCCGTCAGCCGGATTAAAAGAGACGTTAAACACCGAGCTGTACGGGTCCACGTCCAGGAACAGGCACAGGATGTCGTCGTTATCAGCGGCGATTTTCTCCGCCGCCTGCGTCTCCAGCGGTACGTTGATGATAACCTTATCCACCAGCTGCGACTTGAGCTCGTTGATAGAATCCTGAATGCCCTGGCTGACGTTCTCATCGATCATGGAGATCAAGACCTGGTAGCCATCCAGATTTGCGTAACGTTTCACCGCCGCCGCCACCTGCGAAGGCGCATGCAGCGCAAGCGACGTGGTGACCAGGCCAAGCGTCATGCTCTGCTTGCCGACCAGCTGCTGCGCCAGCCGGTTAGGCACATAACGCAGATGCGCAATCGCCTCTTCTACCTTGCGGCGCGTGGCTTCAGAGACATTGGCAGACTTATTCAGTACACGAGACACCGTCTGGTAGGAAACCCCCGCGTGGCGGGCGACGTCTTCCAGTGTGGCGCTTTTAGACTTCATGTTCCGGTTCCTTTTTCGTGGGCTGCGCTGATTGTAACAGGGGCCAGCCGGAAAAACCTTTTCTGCACAAATCCCCGTTATCCTTCCTCTTGTTAAAGTACTACGTTCACAATACATAAAACTCGTGAGAAGCATCACCATTTGTTACAAAACTGCCTGATTTCTTTGCACTGAGTCACAATTAATTAAGATCAAAATTGCCTGATATTTCGCAAAGGCGTTTTATGGCTGCGGTTATGTGAACGTAATACAAAACAATAAAAGAGGTTACTATGAACACTACGCTACGCACAGTGGCCGTTGCGTTAGCCGCCGCGCTGACTTCACCTTGCGTGCTGGCTGCGTCATCTTCTGTACCCATTGATTTTCATGGCTATTTGCGTGGCGGCGTGGGCGTCTCGCAGGATGGTGGCCAGGAAGAGTGGCAGAAAAACAAGCTGGGGCGTCTCGGTAACGAAACCGACACCTACGGCGAAGTTGAACTGGGCTCTGAAGTCTACAAGAAAGATGAAGTTAGCTTTTATGTCGACAGCATGGTCAGCATGGTGTCCGACGGCTCCAACGATAACGAAAGCACCCTTAACGACGACGCCCAGTTCGGCCTGCGTCAGTTAAACCTGCAAATTAAAGGGCTGGTCCCGGGCGATCCGAACGCGGTTATCTGGGGCGGCAAGCGCTATTACCAGCGCCACGATCTGCACATCATCGATACTAAATACTGGAACATCTCCGGCTCCGGCGCGGGGATCGAAAACTACACCGTAGGCCCGGGCGCGGTCTCCTTCGCGTGGATCCGCGGCGACGCCAACGATCTTGATTACCGCGTGGATGGCGATAACGACGTTAACATCAACTATCTGGATCTGCGTTACGCAGGCTGGAAGCCATGGACAGGCGCCTGGACGGAGTTTGGCATCGACTACGCCATGCCGAACCCGACCGACAAACAGAAAGAATACGGCGGCCTGTATGAAGCCGACAACGGCGTGATGCTGACCGGCGAAATCAGCCAGGACATGCTCGGGGGCTATAACAAACTGGTGTTGCAGTATGCCAACAAAGGCCTCGCGCAGAACATGGTCTCGCAGGGCGGCGGCTGGTATGACATGTGGAACTACGTCAACGACGCCACCGGCTATCGCGTCATCAATACCGGTTTAATTCCGATTACCGATAAGTTCTCGTTTAACCATGTGCTGACCTGGGGTTCGGCGGACGACATCACCGCTACGACCGATAAATCGCGCCTCCTCTCGCTGGTAGGCCGCGGCCAGTATCAATTCACGCAGTATGTGCGCCTCATCGGGGAAGTGGGCGGGTTTTACCAGAAAGAGACCTATAGTAACGGCACGCATGGCAAGCAAAGCGGCGAGAAATACACTATCGCGCTTGGCCTCGCCGATGGCCCGGAATTTATGTCGCGTCCGGAGCTGCGCGTGTTCGCCTCTTATCTGAACGATTCGCAGCACAATAAAGCGTTACAGGATGGCACCGCTAACGATACCTGGAACTTCGGTGTTCAGGTGGAGGCCTGGTGGTAAGCAAACGTCCCTGACGCTAACAGCGCGTCAGGCGTTGCGGGCGGCGGCCCGAAACCGCCGCCCGCAGGCGTTGTCTCATGGCAGACACGCAGAAGTAAGCGTTGTATCTCTGAGTTATGGCACTGCCATCACGGCGTAACGGCCGCTGGCGCACCCTCGTTGCCTTTTGCGGGATAACCTTTTATGCAGGGTTATCCCGTTTTTTTATCACTCGCTTCTGAAACGCTCATCCAGCAGTTTGCGCAGCGCGTCGGACTGTTTACCGAAAATCGCATGCACTTCCTGGCCGAGAATAATCACCCCCAGCGCTCCTTCCGCCTGCAACGCTTCGGTATCGACGCGGGTAAGCTCTTTAACTTTCACGCGCAGACGCGTCATGCAGGCGTCCACGCTTTCGATATTCTCCTGTCCGCCGAAATCCGCCACCAGACGCGCGATCTGCGCGCGCTCCGGATCGGTTAACGCCTGGGTACTGGCGGGCTGCGGGCGGGTGACGTGGTGCAGAAACGATTTCAGGCTAACCATAGCGGCTCCTTTTTCAGACCAGATAATAAAAAAGCGCCCGTTCGGTTGAACGGGCGCGCAGGGAAAAACTCAGGCGAGGCGGCGGCGCAGAATGCGGCAGCCCCAGGGGGCGAGCGACAGCCTGCCGCTCAGCGCATCGCCGGTCAGCATATCGGCGCAGCCCTCCGGCAGCGTCACCGACTGCGGCGCGCCGGTGTAGTTTTCAACGAAGATAAACGCGGATTCGCCATCGTGGCGGGCATGCGCGGTGACGCCCGGCGGGAAATCCGCCGCCAGCGCGCGCGTCAGCGACAGCTCGCTGATGAGGTTGCCGAAGAAATCGCGCTGGAAGGCAAGATCGTTACGCGAGGCCACATACCAGGCCTTGCCCGCGCCTAATGCGTTCACCGTCACCGCCGCGCGTCCGGCATAGAAATCGTCGCGGTAGGTGGCGAGCGCCGTCGCGCCTTCGGTGTGGATGAGATCGCACAGATGGCGCACCTGATACGGCCCCTGCAAGCCCGCCTCGTTGCCCGCCAGCCCCTGAATCAGGTTGCGTTCGCCGTCGGCAAGGCAGTCTATCTCTTCCGCCCAGATGCCCAGCAGCTTGCGCAGCGGGCCGGGGAAACCGCCGAGATGGCAGAGATCGGTTTCATTGACGATGCCGCTCCAGTAGGTCGTCACGAAGTGGCCGCCCTGTTCGACAAAGGCTTCAACGCGCGGCGCAAACCCGTCGCGCACCATGTAAAGCATCGGCGCGATAACCAGCTTATAGGCGCTCAGATCAGCGTCGGCGTTAATGATATCGACCGCGATCCCCTGCTCCCAGAACGGCCGGTAGTGCTCGGCGACGGTCTTTTCATACTCCAGCCCCAGGTTGCGCGGGCCCTGCGCGTCGTCCATCGCCCAGCGGCTTTCCCAGTCGAAAATCACCGCCACCTGCGCGTCTACCCGCGCGCCGGCCACCGGATCAAGCTGGCTTAGGATATCGCCAAGCTGCGCCACTTCGCGCCCGATACGGGTATCGATATGGCCGACGTGATCCACCACCGCGCCGTGGAATTTCTCCACCGAGCCGCGGCTCTTGCGCCACTGGAAGTACTGCACCGAATCCGCGCCGTGCGCCACCGCCTGCAGTGAAGAGAGAATATGCATCCCCGGCTTTTTCAGCTTGCTGGTGGGCTGCCAGTTGGTCGTGCCCGGCGTCGATTCCATCAGCACAAACGGTTTACCGTGCTTTAACGTGCGCATCAGGTCGTGATACATCGCGGTATAGCAGGCAAGCTCGGTTTCGTCTTTATCGCGGTGCCACATCGGGTAGCTGTCCCAGGAGATAAAATCGAGCGGTTCGGCGAGCTGCCAGTAGTCGTAATCGTAGAAATACTCCATGAAGTTGGTGGTGGCCGGTAATTCCGGGTTCACCGCTTTCAGCGGGGCCAGTTCGTGACGACAGAAATCGGTCACCTGCGCGGTGTTAAAGCGCCGCCAGTCCAGATTCAGGCCGTGAATGGTGTTTTCACCCTGCGGCGCCGGGGATTCAATCTGCGACCAGTCGGTAAAGGTGTGGCTCCAGAAGGTGCTCCACCACGCCTCGTTGAGTTTATCGAGCGTGCCGTAGCGCGCTTTCAGCCAGCCGCGGAAATTCGCCTGGCATAAATCGCAGTGACACTCGCCGCCATATTCGTTGGAGATATGCCAGCCGAGCACCGCCGGATGGTGCGCGTAACGCTCCGCCAGCAGGCGGTTGATGGTCGCGGTTTTGTCGCGGTAGACCGGTGAACTCATGCAGTGGTTATGACGGCCGCCATGCAGCGCCGGAACGCGGTCGCGCCCGACGCGCAGCACCTGCGGGTATTTTTGCGACATCCAGGCCGGACGCGCGCCGCTCGGCGTGGCGAGAAAGACATGAATGCCGCCCTGATACAGCTTGTCGATAATCTCGTCGAGCCACTCGAAGCGAAACACGCCTTCTTCAGGCTCCAGTTTCGCCCAGCTGAAAATACCCACCGACATCACGTTGCATTTCGCCTGCTGCATCATGGCGATATCGCTCTCCACCGTGCCGGGGTAGTTCTCCCACTGCTCCGGGTTGTAGTCCGCGCCGTGCAAAAGGGCGCTGACCTTCGGACTTAAAGGCGCAAATTTGTTCATTGACAGGCTTCCTGATACGGCATACCCGTCCGTTCTCACCCGCCAGGCGTCACGGCCTGCCAGGTGAAAGCATCAGGGTATAAATGGAATAAAAGGGATTAATTAAAGACTTTTACCGATGGCAGCACGTTGCCGTGGCAATCGAAAAACGCCTGGTTTTCGCGGGCGTTGCCGGTTTTCCATTCGTCATGGATATATTTCATGCCCGCAGGCGTCGCCCAGGTGTTCCCCGGTACGGCAATCCAGGCCGGCTCCCAGTAGAAAATGCCTTTGCCGCGATGGTTTTCGACGTTCGCCACGCTCTGCATCAGGTCATGCACGTAGTCGTACTGGCCCTGCACCGTCGCCGGGTAGCCGCCGTCTTTTTCCTCTTTCTGCTGGAAGCTGTTTTCGGCGTTATCGCAGTTCTCCAGCGTATACGCATAGGCGGCTTCCACCACAATCACATCTTTGTTGTAGCGCTGGCTGATGTCGTCCATGTTGGCTTTGAGCGCGCTGATGGGGCCGTTCCAGTAGGTGTACATGGAAAGCCCAATCACATCGAACGGCACCTGGCGCTTAGTGATTTCATCGAACCACCAACGGAAAGTGTCGTTTTTGGTGCCTTCGGCCAGATGCAGCATGATTTTCACCTGCTCGCCCTGGGTCAGGTTCTCCCGCAGGCCGCTGATGGCGGCGTTCAGCAGGCCCGCGAGACGGTCAAACTCGCCGCCGCCCTGCCCCCAGCTTTTGCCTTCCGGCCACAGAATGCCGCCGTTAATTTCATTGCCGATCTGCACCATATCCGGCAGGACGCCCGCCTTTTTGAACTCAGCGATGGTGTCGCGGGTGTAGTCGTGGATCGTGGTTTTGAGCTGCTCGTAATTCTGGTTTTCCCAGGCCTTTGGCTTGAACTGCTTGCCAGGATCGGTCCAGAAATCGCTGTAGTGGAAATCGAGCAACAGGCGCATCCCCTGCGCTTTGACGCGTTTTGCCAGCGCAAGCGTGGTGGCGAGATCGTTGGTGCCGCCGCCATAAGGCGCGCCCGCGCTGTCTTTCGGGTCGACCCACAGGCGCAGGCGCACGTAGTTCACGCCGTTGTCGCGCAGAATGGTCAGCGCGTCCTGGGGTTTATGTTGGGCGTCGTAGAATGTCGCGCCCTGGCGTTCCAGCTCCGGCAGCGTGGAGATATCCGCGCCTTTGATAAAATCCGCCGGGAGGTTAAGCGGCTTCGGCGTTATCTGCGTCATATCGGCGGCGAAAGCGGAAAAACAGCAGGCCAGCGAGACAGCAAGCAGTGCGGGTTTACACAGTTTCATCAGATTATCCTTTGGTACTGCCGGAGGTCAGACCGGAGACGAAGTATTTTTGTAAGGCCAGATAGAGAATGGCGACCGGCACCGCAATCAACACCGCGCCCGCGGCGTAGGTGGTGTAGCTCGCGCCCATCTTCTGCGCGACCAGGTTATAGAGCCCGATCGGCAGCGTGTATTTATCCGGCGTGCGCAGAATGGTGCTGGAGAGAATGAAATCCCCGAGCGGCCCGGTAAAAGAGAACAGCGCCACCACCGCCACAATCGGTTTAGAGAGCGGCATGATGATTTCAATGAAAATCCGGAAGTTGCTGGCGCCATCCATGCGCGCGGATTCGTCGAGATCTTTCGGGATAGCGTCCAGATAACCTTTCATCAGGTAGGTGTTCATCGGGATCATCCCGGCGACGTAAATCAGCACCAGCGCCAGGTGGCTGTTAATCAGCCCGAGCAGTTGCGAGAGCACGAAAATGGCAATCAGCGCGGAAAACTGCGGGATCATCTGCAACAGCAGAAACAGCATCAGCCCGTTCTGGCGGCCCTTAAAGCGAAAGCGCGAGAACGCATAGGCGGTGAAGCTGACGCTGATTAACGTCAGCACCATCGTCATAAAGCTGATTTTCATCGAGTTCCAGTACCAGGTGACGTAATTCACCTGACCGTTGAAGAGATCGGCGTAGTGCTGGAACGAGAGATTTTCCGGGATTATCGAGCTGCTAAGCAGGCTATTGCCCGCGTTCAGCGACGCGCCCACCGTCCAGATCAGCGGATAGATAATGACTGCGCTAACCGTCAGGATCACCAGCCACGAGAGCGAGAGCCGCAGCCACTTTTCCTGTTTCATGCTTTGTCGTTTGGCCATGATGTCTCCTTATGCCGTCTCGTCATTTTTGAACGACTTCGTGGCGCGGAACTGCCACAGCGCCAGCCCCACCACAAATATGGAGAGCAGGATGGTTATCGTCGCGGCGATGGCGTACTGGGACGAAGACATCGTCAGCTTGTAGATCCACGAGACCAGAATATCGGTGCCGCCCGCGTTGGAGCCGGCCACCGCAGGCCCGCCGTTGTTAAACAGGTAGATGATGTTGAAGTTGTTAAAGTTGAACGTGTATTGCGTGATGATGATGGGCGCAATCGCGTAAAGCACCAGCGGCAGCGTAATGGTGCGCAGACGCGTCCAGGTGCTGGCGCCGTCCATTTTCGCAGCCTCATACAAATCGTCCGGGATCGCCTGGAGCACGCCGGTGGTCATGGCGAACACAAACGGGAAGCCGAGCCACGTCTGCATCATGATAAGCGCCGTTTTGGTCCAGAATGGATCGGTCATCCAGGGCTTCGGCGCGATGTTGAAAAAGGCCAGGATCGCGTTGTTAATCACCCCGAAGCTGTCGTTAAACATCCCGGCGAACACCAGAATGGTGACAAAGCCCGGCACCGCCCACGGCAGAATGAAAATGGTGCGGATAAGCGGCTTAAAGCGCACATCTTTCTGGTTCACCAGAATCGCCAGCAGTACGCCCACGGTGCACTGGAACGTAGTGGCGAGCAGCGTCCAGACCACCGTCCACTGCAAGACGTCAAAGAACGTCGAGCGCCAGATGGAGAGCGTGAAAATATTGACGAAATTCTTAAGCCCCACCCAGTCCACCAGCTTCGCGGGCGGCGTGTGGTACAGGTTGTAGTTGGTAAACGCGATGGCGAAACCAAAGAGGATTGGGAACACCACCAGGAACACCAGCAGAATAAAGCCGGGCGCAATCATCAGATACGGAAAGCCGTCCGAGAGCAGCAGCTGGTACTGTTTGCGCACGCTATTAAGCGTCAGCCCTTCGTCGCGGCGCTTGCCGTTCACCCAGGCGTCGCGCAGCGAGAAGTAATAAACCGTCAGTCCAAAGCCCACCACCAACAGGCTCAGAATGCCTTCCGCCAGCAGGAAAATGGAGTTGTCGCGCGGCACCTCTTCACCGAGCGTATAGAGCCCCCACAGCCCCACACGCAGGAAGTCGTGAAACACCCCAAGAAAGCTTGCCAGCAGCACCAGAAAGGTGACGCCTTTTAGCCACTGACGGTTATAAAACTGGCCCACGCCCGGCAACAGAGCGCAGAACAGCGCGCACCAGGCGTGTCGGCCCGCCCCTCGGGCTACGGGCATCTTTTCGCTGGGACTGATAATCACACACGGCTCCTTCTGAAAACGGGAGGCGCCCCTCCCGCTTTTAACGGTTCATCCGGCGACGCCCGCAGACGCCGCCGGGTACGGCTTACTGATTACTGGCCTGCATCGCTTCAATCTGCATGGTTATCTGTTTCACCGCGTTATCGAGCGCGGTTTTCGGCTCCTGCTTGCCGGTGACGCTCAGCTCAAGCGCCGCGTTGGCGGGCGCCCACACTTCGCCCATTTCAGGAATGCCCGGCATCGCGCTGGCGCGCGCCGCCTGTACCGCCACAGCACTCGCTTTCTGATCGCCCTTAATCACCGGATCGTCCATCAGCGCCACCAGCGGCGGGATCTCGCGCGTCGCGATATAGCGCGTTTTCACATACTGCGGCTGGTTGATGAACTCGATAAACTGCTGCGCCAGGGCTTTGTCTTTACTCCAGGTGGAGACCACGTAGCCTTTCACGCCGAGAAACGAGCTCATCGGTTTGCCGTCCGGCAGCGTCGGCAGCGGGGCCACGCCGTAGTTAATGCCTGCGGCTTCGTAAGGCTGGAACGCCCACGGGCCGTTAATCACCGCCGCCGCTTTCTTCTCGGTAAACAGCGAATCGATAGCGTTCAGGCCGTTATCGCCGATGATCCCCGCCGGAAAGACGCCGTCGGCATAGAATTTTTTCAGGAAGGTGACGGCTTCCACCGCGCCGGGCTTGTTCAGGCCCACATCCAGCGGGTTAAAGCCGCCTTTGTCGTTTTTCCCGAAGATGTAGCCGCCCATCGGGCCGATGGCGCCCCAGCTGTAGTAAATCTGATCGAACTTGGCGAGCAGGCCGTACTGATCTTTCGCACGCTGCGCTTTAGAGAAGTCATACCAGGCCTGGAGGCTGTCGAACGGCTTTTCCACCAGATCTTTGTTGTAGATAAGCACCAGCGTTTCGACGGCTTTCGGCACGCCGTACTGGGCGTTATCCATGCGGAACGCCGCAACGGAAGACGGCGTAAACGCGTCGGTCTGCTTTTTATCAAGCGTCAGCGGCGTTAACAGCCCCTGCACCACCGCGCCGCCCAGCTGATCGTTTGGGATCACCAGCACATCCGGACCGATCCCCGCCGGGCCGTCGAGACGCAGTTTTTCGAGCTGCTGGGCGAACGGCATCTCCTGCATGTTCACTTTCACGTCGTACTGCTTTTCAAATGCCGCCACGGCATCCTTAATTCCGGCGGATTTTTTAATGTCTTCCCACACGTTAAGCTGTCGGGTCGCCGCGCTGGCGCCGGCGCTGACCATCAGAGCGGAGAGAACCAGGGCGGTAAGGATGTTCTTTTTCATTATCAACCTCATGTGAAGGTATAACAATTACGTTGTTTTTATTGAGTGCTTCACTTCTGCTTTAAAGCCAAATCGCTGTAACCACGCAGCCTGTAAAAGCCCACCCAGCGAATTTTCATTTTGTTATACGCTACGCTGACAACCCTGATAACTCTACAAAAAACTGTGCGTTGTGTGATCGTCGTTACAGAAATGAAAACCGGCGATAGGGGGCGAAATCCGGGGAAGTTATAGTCATGACACTGATTTCAAGCCGTTGCGCATCACTTCGCTGAATTGTTACACGTAATACAAAAAAGACGTTCAGCATCCATCAGAAACGCCAGCGGCCAACACGGCTTACACTTTCGAGGAACCCTGATGTCCAGCATAAGACTGAGGAATGTCACCAAACGGTTCGGGAAAACCGAAACCCTGCACAATATCAATCTCGATATTGCCGACGGCGAATTTGCGGTGTTCGTCGGGCCGTCCGGCTGCGGAAAGTCCACGCTGCTGCGCATGATCGCGGGCCTTGAAGAGGTGAGCGACGGCGAGGTGCTGATTGGCGATGAGGTGATGAACGACGTGGCGCCCTCGCACCGCGGCGTGGCGATGGTCTTTCAGTCCTACGCGCTCTATCCGCACATGACGGTGGCGGAGAACATGGGCTACGGGCTGAAGGTCAATAAAGTGCCGAAAGATCAGATTCGTCATCAGGTGGAGATGGTGGCGAAAACCCTGCAACTCTCGCACCTGCTGGATCGCAAACCCAAACAGCTCTCCGGCGGCCAGCGCCAGCGCGTGGCGATTGGCCGCGCGATTGTGCGTAACCCGCAGGTTTTTATGTTCGACGAACCGCTCTCCAACCTTGACGCCGAACTGCGCGTCGAGATGCGTCTGCATATCGCGAGGCTCCATCAGGAGCTGAAAACCACGATGGTGTATGTCACCCACGATCAGATTGAGGCGATGACGCTCGCCGATAAAATCGTGGTGATGAACTACGGCAAAGTGGAGCAGATGGGCTCGCCGATGGCGCTTTACTACAATCCGGTTAATAAATTCGTGGCCGGGTTTATCGGCTCGCCGAAGATGAATTTCCTGCCTGCCACTGTGGCGTGCTGGGAAGACGGCGCGCTGGACGTCACGCTCTCGCAGGGTAAAACGCTGCGGCTGGCCATTCACACCGCGCCGCTGAAGCCCGGCGATGCGGTGACGCTGGGCATTCGCCCGGAACATCTCTCCACCGGCGCGCAGACGGAAGTCTCATTAACCTTTAACTGCGAAGTGGTGGAACGCCTTGGCAACAACACCTATCTGTTTGGCCAGTGTTACGGGCATGACAATATGAAGATTTTGCTGCCGGGCGACGTGCATTTCAGTCCGTGGCAGGCGGTGGAAGTGGGCTTTCGCCCGCGCGACTGTATGGTGTTTGACGCCGACGGCCTGCGCATCAGCGCCGACACCGACGTGCCGCACGCGCATTAATGTTCTCCTGCGTCGGCCTTAGCAGGCCGACGATTTTCCCGCCGCTTTTCGGATTTCACAAAGGTTCCCTCCTTTAATTACTGTATATAATACCAGTGTTTTGCAGGCCAGCTTTGCTGCCCCTTTAAGGAGGAACTATGTCGACGTTATCCGTGCTCCCTGAAGCATTACCTGAAGTGCATCCCGCGCCTGCCGCGCTCACCGAGCCACGCCGCATCCGCGTGAGCTACGCCAGCCGCTTTCATGACGGCGTCAATCTGGCCGCGCTGACGCTTCGCGGCAGATGGCTGGAGGAAGCCGGTTTCCCTACCGGCACCGATGCGGATGTGCGGGTGATGCCCGGCTGTATTGTCATCACGGCGCGCGCGCCGGAGCCGGAAGATCCGCCGCTGCTGAAATCTCTGCGTCGCGTTTGCAAACTGTCGGTGCGCAAGCAACAGCAGGTGCAGGAGTTTATCGAGGTGATCGCTGGCAAGCGTAAAAAGAAAGTGTGAATGCGCGCGGGCAACATGCCGCCCGCGCCGGAAGCTCAATACGTATCGTCGCGTCGCAGCCCGACATCGCGCAGCTGCGCCTCGTTCATTCTGCTGAACACTTTTCGGGTCTGCGCGCGCAGCCGCCAGGCTTTCCAGGCGCGCCAGATCAGTATGAAGCCAATAAACGGTCTGCGGGGTCGGTTCTCGTGAAATTCCATCGTCGCTCTCCTGTGTCAGGCTGAGCCTTATGATGGCCGGGATCGCCCGTAACAATACAGATTCACAAAATGTCTTTGTTAACCATACAGAAGCGCGACATAAGCGGCTGAAAGGCGTATTGTGCCGTTATCTGTACCGGTTTGATGATCTGTATTGTATCAAGGGAGCATACAGCATGACGCGTTATCAGCACCTCGCCTGTCTGCTGGCGGAGCGAATCGAACAGGGCCTGTACCGCCACGGTGAAAAACTGCCGTCGGTGCGCAGCCTGAGCCAGGAGCACGGCGTCAGCATCAGCACCGTACAGCAGGCGTATCTGGTGCTGGAGAATCAGCAGCTCATCGTGCCGCGCCCGCGCTCAGGGTATTTTGTCGCGCCGCGCAAAATGCAGCCGCCGGTGCCTGCGATGACGCGCCCGGTACAGCGCCCGGTTGAGGTGACTCAGTGGGATGAAGTGATGACGCTCCTTGACGGGCGCGGCGATAAAAGCCTGACGACGTTTGGCGGCGGCGCGCCGGATATCACCCACCCGACGCTTAAACCGCTCTGGCGCGAGATGAGCCGTGTGGTGCAACACAATCAGCTGGACGTCTTTAGCTATGACGATCTGGCGGGCCGCCCGGAACTGCGCCAGCAGATAGCCCGCCTGATGCTGGATGGCGGCGCGAACATCAGCGCTGACGAACTTATCATCACCAGCGGCTGTCACAACGCGCTCTCAGTGGCCCTGCTGGCCGTCTGCAAGCCCGGCGATATCGTCGCCGTGGAATCGCCCTGCTACTACGGCACCATGCAGTTGCTGCGAAGCCTTGATATCAAAGCCATTGAGATCCCGACCGATTCGCAGACCGGCATCAGCGTCGAAGCGCTTGAGCTGGCGCTGGAACAGTGGCCGATTAAAGGCGTGATCCTGGTGCCGAACTGCAATAACCCGCTCGGCTTTATCATGCCTGATGCGCGCAAACGCGCGGTGCTGGCGCTGGCCCAGCGCCACGACATCATCATTTTTGAAGACGATATCTACGGCGAGCTGGCGACCGACTACCCGCGCCCCCGCACCATTAAATCCTGGGATATCGACGGGCGCGTCATCCTGTGCAGCTCGGTGACGAAAACCCTCGCTCCCGGCCTGCGGGTGGGCTGGATAGCGCCGGGGCGTTACCACGGGCGCGTGCTGCAGATGAAATACGCCGCCAGCGGCACCAACGTGCCCGCCACGCAGCTCGCGGTAGCGGCATTCATCCGCGACGGCCACTATCACCGTCACCTGCGCCGGATGCGCCAGCACTATCAGCGCCAGATGGAAACCTACACCTGCTGGGTGCGTGAATATTTCCCGTGCGGCATCTGCGTCACGCGCCCTAAAGGCGGGTTTATGCTCTGGATAGAACTGCCGGAGAGCGTCGATATCGTCTGCGTGGCGCGCCAGCTGACGCGCCTGAAAATCCGTGTCGCCCCCGGCTCGCTCTTTTCCGCCTCGGGCAAATACCGCAACTGCCTGCGCATCAACTGCGCGCTGCCTGCCACTGAGCATCACCGCGAGGCGCTGCAACAGATTGGCGAGGCGCTGCATCACGCGATGGAAGAGAGCTGAGACTACGGAGTTATCCCCTGTCGCAACCGCCGCATGGGTTATATGCTTAACGCATGGAAAAATTAGCTGAATTAAAGCGCGCCAAGCGTCTGGCGCTCGGCCTGCTGCTGACGGCGGCGGCGACCTTTGTCACTACCCTGTTTTTGCCGCCCGGTTTCTGGGTGAGCGGCGTTAAGGCTATCGCGGAAGCCGCGATGGTGGGCGCGCTGGCGGACTGGTTCGCCGTGGTGGCGCTGTTTCGCCGTGTGCCTATCCCTTTTATCTCACGCCACACCGCGATTATTCCCCGTAAAAAAGACCGCATCGGCGAGAACCTCGGGCAGTTTGTGCAGGAGAAATTCCTTGATACCGACTCGCTGGTCGCGCTGATCCGTCGCCACGAACCGGCGCAGTTGCTCGGCCAGTGGCTCAGCCAGCCTGCCAACGCGCAGCGCGTGGGCCAGAACCTGGTGCAGGTGATGAGCGGTTTTCTGGAACTCACCGACGACAGCCGCATTCAGGGGTTATTAAAGCGCGCGGTGCATAAGGCGATTGATAAAGTCGATCTTACCCAGACCAGCGCGCTGATGCTGGAGAGCATGACCAAAAACAACCGTCATCAGGTGTTGCTGGATGCGCTTATCGGCAAGCTGATTCGCCTGGTGCAGAAGCAGAGCACGCGCGACTTCATCGCCCGCCAGATTGTCCACTGGCTGAAGACCGAGCACCCGCGTAAAGCGAAAATTCTGCCTACCGAGTGGCTCGGCGAACACAGCGCCGAGCTGGTCTCCAGCGCCGTCAATTCCATGCTCGACGACATCAGCCACGACCAGGGGCATCAGTTGCGCCTGGCCTTTGATCGCATCACCGTGGATTTCATCGAGAAGCTGAAAAGCGACCCGGAGATGGCCGAGCGCGCCGATGGCATTAAGGCGTACCTGAAAGAGGACGAGGCGTTTAACCGCTACCTGGCGGAGCTGTGGGGCGACGTGCGCGGCTGGCTGAAGAACGACATGCAGGCGGAAGATTCCCGCACCCGTCAGCGCATCGCCGATGCCGGGCAGTGGTTCGGCGAATCGCTGATGGCCGACAGCGCCCTGCGCGCCTCGTTTAACGAACATCTTGAACAGGCGGCCACCACCGTCGCGCCGGAGTTCGCTACATTCCTGACGCGCCATATCAGCGACACGGTAAAAAGCTGGGACGCGCGCGAGATGTCGCAGCAGATTGAGCTCAACATCGGCAAAGACTTACAGTTTATCCGCATCAACGGCACGCTGGTCGGCGGCACCATCGGGCTGGTGCTGTATCTGTTGTCGCAGATACCTCACCTGCTCTGAGCCGTGATTACCGTACGAACACCTGCGCGATGCGCGGGGACTTTAAAAAGTACGGAAGCCAGCACGTGACGCCGATAAACGCCGACAGGACGCTGCGAATGCTGCTGTTGTCCCAGCTCGCGCCAAACAGGCTCACCGGCAGCACAGCGAACCACAACGCACTTACCACCCCCGCCAGATAGTAGATAACCATCGCGCGGGGCGTGTGCCGCTTACGCTGGAAGAAATGCCAGCTTGCATACGCGGTAATACTGATAAGCGCCACTAACAGCACCACCGCGCCTGCGGCATACCACGTAATAATGCCCGAGCGGCTGAAGTACGCACTTATCGCACTGACCAGATCAAAAAACTCTACCGGCAAAAAGATCAGGCTAAATATAAGCCCGGCGGCTGGCAAGTACAGTAACCCGTTAATTTTACTGGCTTCCGTTTTTTCGCAAGCGTGACATAACCCCGACTCTTTGTTCGGCTCGTTTTCATTGCACTGGATGCACTTCATTTTCTTTCCCTGTTAATTTCACTTAAATTAAAAAATGGTCAGACGCAAACGCTCAGCATAACGTAAGAAGAGCCTATGGCGAAGAGGATTCATGGGAGGAACGATTAATAGTCAGGCATCACGCAGCCATTATTTTTATTGTTAAGTAATAAGCATCGGAGAAAGGATTGAGTAGACACTCTGTTCCAGTTCTCGCTCATGTTACAGATACTTCAGTCGACAATTTCAATTTCAATTTCAGAAAAAGAATTAGTCGACATAGTAATTAACTGCATATAGCCATGCATTGCTTGAAATCCACAGTATATTATATTCAATATAATCAACCAATTAAGCAATCAAGTCTCTTTTAATTAAACACGTTAATGAAGCGTCTATTACAAAGATAAATCCCAACCTTAAGCACTCGATATCGCCGTTATGTCGACACTTTTAATTTTCAATGATAGCAATCCAGGCGTATTATTTTTTCATCCACTAAGAACCTGTTACAGAGTAGACCATTATCACTTAAACCTATTATTTAACAAATAATGCTCAACCATGCGGGATGATCATTAAGAATAAAAAGTCGATCACATATTTAACTATTTAATTAAAACCCCACGGTGGTGCTAAAAGGGATATTATGCTTCATCGCTATCAGGCAACTTCTGCCGATAATGTTCGCTACGGGGATATCTGCCATATCCTGCATCCGGATTCAGCTGTACATAAGCTTGCCTTTACTGCACAGCCGAACCGGTTAATCAGGGCATGGGAGCTGCCTATAGGCTATAGCCAGTTCGTCAATCTGTGTCGCCAGTTTCATTACCAATATCCATGGATGGCATATCGGGATGTGCTGGAAGATATCAAATCCGGTAAAGTCATTTTGCTGAGACAAAGTCTCCTCGAAAATACTATTACCGGCGTTCTTACCGCCTCCGGAAACCTGCGGCATGACCTCCCTTTGTTGCTGCAATCCCGGCTCAGTTACCTGATATCGCATCAGTTAAAAGGCATAACATCTGCAGTTCCCGTACAGCATGCTCAGACCACAAAAACGATCAACAGTAAAGGTGCAGGCCGACTTTTGGCCGCAGGTGGTATTTATAACGGTAATAGCGAAGGGTTTAGGAAGGCAGCAGAAGATCTCGGCGGCGAGGCTCTCGACGGTTATAACCAGATCATGACTAACAGAGGGTTACTCATTGCTGGGGCGTCTGTTACCGTCGGATTATCACTGGGAAGGATGAGATTCACTGAATTAGAGGAGCTTGAGCATTTTGGTGCCAGAGGCGTTTCGTCAGACAGACAATTTGAGCCTGAACTGGCTGGCGGGCCGATTGAAAATCTGACAACGGATGGCGTGGAAATCACTCATGAAGGAATTAAAATTGTGGAAAAGCATTTGTCCCGATTCGAATACGATCCGGCGAATGACGTAATGGTCAGCAGGCTAAAAAATATTGTTGAAGAAAATATTTTTCCTGAAAAGGTAGATTTAAACTATTACACTCATGAATGTAGGGAATATGAGCGTTACTGCAATCTGGGATGGGAAACAGGTGAACCGGAAGGTGTTGCAGGTTATGATCTATGGAACAATGCCCATACGGCAACGCTTGAGGATTTCCGAATCAAAGATAGTGATTTATTCCATCCGGACGCGCTGAAATGAAAGTAACCAATACGGAACTTAATGTCCTGAGAGTCATGGCTGAAAAAGAAACTGACTGGACGTGGATAATGCTGGATCGCACCCTTGCCATTCGTGGCATTGAAGGGTTTGGCAATGTTGCGAACATCGTTACCGGCCTCGTGGATAATGGAATGGTTGACGCTGTGTATACCGAGAACGCCCTGAAGCCTCGTTATCGCGTATCACCACAAGGTCACCAGTTATTAAAGGAAAACAATGATAATCAACGAGGCTGAATTCAATATTCTGACGCTTTTAGCGTCAAGAGACGATGTGAAGTGGACCTGGTATAATCTCGATCGCGCCATGTCACAGCGAAAAATGGAGGGAGTGGGCAATGTTGCCAGGCTTGTAAGGAATTTATACGAGGCCGGATTAGTCAACATAACGCCCTCAATGCCTGCGGGCATGGATCATTATCAGATTTCAGCGCAAGGCATGAAATATCTGCAAGCCCTTCGTCAGAAAAGCTCAGCGCAAAAATAATTATGTATTCTGACGGATGACGACAATACCGTTTAATAAAAATGATTTAACGCGTTGACTCGCCTGCCCGCAGGCATGACGCAATCGCGCCTCCTTTAGATATAGCGCAACAAATGCGCACGCCCCCGGCGGTAGAGTCAGAGACTGAGAAGTCTGAGCAAGACAAGGAAACACAGCAGGTTAACTCACTCTCTGAAGGAGGAATGTTATGGATCGCATTATTCAGTCACCCGGTAAATACATTCAGGGCGCAGGCGTGCTCTCCCGCATCGGCGACTATTTAAAACCGCTGGCCGAACGCTGGCTGATCGTCGGGGATAAATTCGTGCTCGGGTTTGCAGAAGAGACGCTGCGTCAGAGTTTTAAACAGGCGGAGCTTAGCGTCGAAATCGCACCGTTTGGCGGCGAGTGCTCGCAAAATGAAATCGACCGGCTGCGTAAACTCGCCGACAGCGCCAGCTGTACCGCTGTGCTGGGCATCGGCGGCGGTAAAACGCTCGATACCGCAAAAGCGCTGGCGCACTTTATGGCGGTGCCGGTCGCTATCGCGCCGACCATCGCCTCCACCGACGCGCCGTGCAGCGCGCTTTCGGTGATTTATACCGACGACGGCGAGTTCGATCGCTACCTGATGCTGCCGCATAACCCGAATATCGTTGTCGTCGACACGCAGGTTGTGGCGGGCGCCCCGGCGCGCCTGCTGGCGTCCGGCATTGGCGATGCGCTGGCCACCTGGTTTGAAGCGCGCGCCTGCTCGCGTAGCGGCGCGACCACCATGGCGGGCGGCAAATGCACCCAGGCCGCGCTGGCGCTTGCCGAGCTGTGCTACAACACGCTGCTTGAGCAGGGAGAAAAAGCGATGCTGGCGGCCGAACAGCACGTCGTCACCCCGGCGCTTGAGCGCATTATCGAAGCCAACACGTACCTGAGCGGCGTGGGCTTTGAGAGCGGCGGCCTGGCAGCAGCCCATGCTATCCACAACGGGCTTACCGCCATTCCGGACGCGCATCATTACTATCATGGCGAGAAAGTCGCCTTCGGCACGCTCACCCAGCTGGTGCTGGAAAATGCGCCGTCAGAAGAGATAGAAACGGTTGCCGCGCTTTGCCACAGCGTCGGGCTGCCGATTACGCTCGCGCAACTCGATATTAAAGAAGATGTGCAAACCAAAATGCGTCTGGTGGCGCAGGCGGCGTGCGCAGAGGGCGAAACCATTCACAACATGCCGGGTGGCGTGTCGCCGGAGCAGGTATATGCCGCGCTGCTGGTCGCCGACCAGTACGGCCAGCGCTTTTTGGAGGAGTGGGAATAAGCGTGGCGAGTGGTTGTGTTTTGAAGCGTATTGATTAAAGAAATCCCCGCTGCGGCGGGGATTTTTATGCATTACTTCTGCTGGTTGTTTTTATCGGTATTCGCAGAACGATTATCCGGAAACACGAATGCAGCGTGAATAAGCTTCCGGAAGTCGTATTCTTTATTATTCAGGCCATAATACAGCGTGTAGTTTTTGTTCGCTTTAAAGTGATATTCAAAAAGAGGCAAGCACTGGTTACCCGCCGGATGAACCGGCTTATCGTTAAATACGTCATAGACGAAATCATTCTGTTCGCTACCAATCTGGACAGACGTAATATAGTCGCCTGGCGTCACCGGGTAGGTAATGCAAACATTGTTGCCAGAAAACGTCACTTGCGCAGGCACCTTATCCTGCAGGCGATCGCCAGGGCCGGGGCATCCTGCCACCAGGAAAAGCGGAAATAACATTACACTTTTTCTTATCACTTAATCTCTTCCCGTTACGATTTTGCGATACAACAGCGGTATGTCACGCAGGTTGTCTTTTCCGCAATACATGCCCTGACGGTTTGGCGCGTTAAAGCTTATCCATATATTGATTCTTTCTGAGGCCTACATCTCTGAAAAGCCCTGACCAATACAACGAAAAACAGCTTCAGGATTTAGTCATATAACCAGCGGCCAGCTCTGGCAGAGGCGATCAACATCCCAATAGTGAAATCCGGCACCGGTATGGGTTCCGGTTTTTTAAAGATATTCCAGGAAAAAGGCGAATCAGGAAAATAAGTTTTAATCGTAAATCCGGCGCGATCAACGTTAAATGTCGTAAAAAAGGCATCCATCAAATCTTCTATTTCAGCCTCGTCTATTTGCAGATCGGTATCTAAATCCGTTTCCGGCGTCAACGGGGCTTCCTTCCCGTGAAGAGATATGTACCAGCGTAAGGCCGAATGAGTTCGTAAATCTGCTTTTCGAGGTTGTCTACCATATTTTGTCATCTCCTCTCGCGATAGCGTTGTAATCGCGTATCGTACAGAAAATAATTTGTGAGACATCTGCCGACAAAATAATAACACCGAGCAAAGGAATAGTCCGGCCAATAAAAGGCGCGATATTGCGAACCATCACCCGGTGCGCTGTCCATGGTGAATAACCGCCTGGCCATGTTTTTAATCTGACTGGCTACCCTGAATATATAGTGGTGCGAAGAGAAAATCACAGCGGTAAGAGACTCTCAACAGTTAATCAGTTATTTCGACCATATGGTGTCAACCTCAAACTACCCTTCTCATCCTGCTCCAGTGAGAATCTTACAACATACGTCTTGCCCGGCTCAGTAGTGTTCTTTTCTATTTGATAAAAAGCCGCATACCTGTTGCCAGGCTTAAACTCAAAGCCAAAGGCGGGAAGGCACTTCCCCTGGACGACGACAGGTTGCTGCGCATAACGACCGAAAGTTTTATATATCTCCTGCCCGATACCGTTGCTTATATGTACAGAAAATATCTTTTCACCCGTGCTGGCTGGAGTGGTAATACATACCTGATTGCTGACCAGTCTGACCTGTGCAGCTTCCTCAAAAGGGATAGGATCCATCGGACCCGGGCAGCCAGTTAACAGAAACACCATTGCAAGTAACGTATATTTATTCATCCTACACTCGTCCATAAATAATTTTTCTATAAAGCATTGGAACATCTTTTAAAGAGTCTACTCCCCTGTAATTCCCTAATAGATTGGGTCCTTGATTATCACGCCATACCTTTATTCCGTAGGTTAATAAAAACCAATAATCTGCGATAATTGCTGCCTGCTGTTCGAGGGTATAGTCTGTAATTTTCTCTTTATCAAGTCTGTACGTATAATCAGCAGCCCAGCTGAGCGACCCGCGCAATCTAACCCACCTGCCGGTCTGGTGCTGCCAGACATGTCCCATCTCATGAATAAATAAGTGCTTAGAGCCTGGAGTAACCGATGTGTCTGAGTAATCGGCTGCATATTTCTCTTTTCTGAACCACAATTCACCATTTGGCGTCATTGCAAACCTGGTACTCTGCAACCCAAAAGGTAAATAACTATCACAATGTATCCATACCCGGCTATACACAATACTGTGACCAAACACACGCTTCGCCATCGCAATTTCACCAAGCGTCATCAGCCGTAATGACCCTTCAACATCGTTTTGCATCGTCTTGCCCCTGAAACGCAAATATGATTTTGCATTTAGTATTTACCAGACAAGAGAAGCAAGAAACGGGTGAGCGATTAGTTGATTCAGTAAAAGAACTATTATAAAAACTCGCAACCCCTTATTAGTCAAATAAAAATTATATTGATTAGATTAAATCTGAAGTTTTTATTTTCAGATAATTAATTAAGGGTTGCGTTAATTTAAATGAAAAATATTATTTAATATGACTCAGGATGGCATTTTTAACGTCTTGATCCAACTGCTTCCAGCGGAGCAACAACTCTGCAAGCTCATCGTCTTCAGTGTAAAAGTAAGCCAGTGGAACCGCTAAAGCGTCCGCCAGTTTGCGTGCGATTTCGATACTTGCCTGATGAACGCCCTTTTCGTAGCGGTTGATACGCGCACTCGCGACGAACTCATCTATCCCGGCCAGGATGCCAAGCTTCTTCTGAGAAAGGCCCTTCGCTTCACGCGCCGTTTTCAGGCGTTTGCAAAAGACAGTTGGGGTATTAGTGGTTTCGCTCATAACTACGATAGTCGTAGTTTTAGAGTCATCGCGATACTACGATAAACGTAGCAAGACGCCGTGTTCGCGCTTCGTAACGGTTGCAGAGAACATTGTGCTCGATCGCAAAGCTACGAATTACGTAGTTTTGGCCGTTTAAAATCAACTACGAATAACGTAGCATCACTTTATAACGTAATCATTCATACAAACTCGTCAGGAGGGAATCATGACGACAGACTGGCATCCGGCAGACATCATTGCGGCCCTACGTAAAAAAGGCACTTCACTCACGGCGCTTTCACGCGCTTCAGGGCTGGGTTCTTCGACGC
Source organism: Cronobacter turicensis (assembly GCF_041222865.1). NCBI lineage: Bacteria > Pseudomonadati > Pseudomonadota > Gammaproteobacteria > Enterobacterales > Enterobacteriaceae > Cronobacter > Cronobacter turicensis. Next base: position 3,794,720 of record NZ_CP165997.1, read on the forward strand.
TCGCCAATGCGCTTACCCGCCCCTGGCCTAAAGGTGAATATTTAATCGCTGAAGCGCTAGGCGTTCACCCTTCCGTCATCTGGCCGAGCAGGTATTGTAAAGATGGTGTAATGGTTGAGCGGAGTGAGTTGATACGGCGTCGGGAGTGACAATGCACTAGTCAAATGTGAAATATTGGAATCTTGTACGCAATTTTTTACGTTAAAAAAGCTGTTAATCCTTCTACTTGTTACGTAAAATATCACGTAATTTCACTGATTAAATTTTTATACGGATCAAAGCATGGCTAGTGTTGATGCAGATTATTGCTACTCTTTTCCAGCTATACGTGGCATTCAGGCAGGCCGCCCTTTCTATATTGCCACATGCCCGATGCGTATCATTCCAAAGATCTTTAGCTTTGATGAAAATGACGTACCTCCTGAACTGCGCGCGCAGCGCATACTGAATAAATCTCGTATCCCTGAAATGGTGCGGTACCTTCTGGAAAATCCAAAAGATTATGTGTTCTCTGCGCTTACAGCCTCTATTGCTGTAGACGTCCAGTTTGATGAGTTCCCCGGCTCGAATAATCTGGGAACATTATGTGTACCAATGGATGCGCAAATTCTGATTAATGACGGTCAACATCGCCGTAAAGCAATTGAAGATGCTTTAGATGCTCGTCCAGAGCTGGGACAGGATAATATTCCAGTGTTGTTTTTTGTGGATGAAGGCTTAAAGCGTAGTCAACAGATGTTCGCCGACCTGAACAAATACGCCATTCGTCCCAGCCCTTCGCTGGCGTCGTTATACGATCATCGTGATGCCAGTTCAAATCTGGCGCGTTATCTGGCGATGTCTGTTGAGCCTTTCGTTGGGATGACGGAGCTGGAAAAATCAGGTATCAGTCAGCGGTCAAATAAATTATTTACGCTAAGCAGCATCAAACAAGCTACCCGTGCGTTGTTGGGCAAAGATCCTAAAGAGGGCAATTTTGAAGAATGTACCCAAGTAGCAACACGTTACTGGCAAGCTATTTATCAAGTAATGCCGGACTGGCAGTTAGCAGCGAAAAAGGAAGTTTCACCGGTTCAGCTACGGCAGGACTATGTCCATGCTCATGGCATCGGTTTGCAGGCGCTCGGACAACTGGGATATACCCTGCTTACGGATTATCCTGAGCAATGGCCGGACAAAATCGCTGAGCTCAAAACCTTTAACTGGCGTAGAAACAACCCAGAACTGATCAAACGTGCGATGCAGCACGGTAAGCTGAGTAAAACCAGTACAGCGATCCAGCTCACCTGCAATGCGTTAAAAATCGCACTCTCCCTTCCTCTCACTCCTGAAGAACAGGAGCTCGAAGCTCAAGTGGTTGTCTCATGAGTAAATTAGTGCAGGCCTACGATTTGGCCGAATACGAAGATTTTATTAATCAGGAGCAGTTCGCTGGACGCCCTCTGGCCGAATATGTTGCTGAGGTTCAAAGAATTTATTGTGCGGATAAGCGTCCATGGGTAATTGGCTATAGCGGCGGGAAAGATTCTTCCGCCGTGATCACGCTGGTGTATCTGGCCCTGCTCGGCCTGCCCCCGGAAATGCGCAGCAAAGATGTTTTTGTGGTGTCATCCGATACGCTGGTGGAAACGCCAGTGGTAGTAGATTTAATTAAAAAAACAATGTTGCAGATTGAAGCAGGCGCAAAGCGTAATGGCCTGCCGATCACTCAACATGCGGTAACGCCTAAAACTAATGAAACCTTCTGGGTCAATTTACTGGGGAAAGGTTATCCGGCTCCAACCCGGAGTTTCCGTTGGTGTACCGAGCGTATGAAAATCAATCCGGTGAGCGACTTTATTAAAGATAAGGTTAGCCAGTTCGATGAAGTGATTGTTGTCCTCGGCTCACGTAGTAGCGAGAGTGCCTCCCGTGCGCAGGTCATCGCAAAGCACAAAATTGATGGCTCACGCCTGGCCCGGCATACCACGCTGGCAAATGCGTTTATCTATACCCCTATTGATACTTGGGATGTAGAAGATGTCTGGAAACTGCTGCGCGGCGCGTTCCGCTATGCTCCTGAAGATATCGACGAATGGGAAAGCCCGTGGGGCGGAAACAACCGTCCTCTGTGGACGCTGTATATGGACTCTTCCGCACAGGGTGAGTGTCCCCTGGTGATCGACGAAAGTACCCCCTCTTGCGGGAACTCTCGCTTTGGCTGCTGGACCTGTACCGTAGTCACCAAAGATAAAGCGATGGAAAGTCTCATCAAAAATGGCGAAGAGTGGATGTCGCCATTGCTGAAATATCGTGATCTGCTGGCGTTCACCACCGATCCGGTGAATAAAGACACCTATCGCAACTATAAACGCCGCACCGGTAAGGTGAGCTATCAGTACGCTAAAGACGGCGAAGATCGCAGTGCTGAGCGTAAGCATGTTCCTGGCCCCTACTGGCTCAAATACCGCCAGCAGTGGTTAAAAGACTTACTGGAAATTGAGCGTGATTTAAACGCCCAGGGCCACACGATTACGTTAATTACCCAGCCGGAGCTGCACGCTATCCGTCAGGAGTGGTTGAAAGATCCTAACGAGCCAGACTGGCACGACACATTGCCGGGGATTTACCGTGAGGTATATCAGCAGGATCTGAATTGGGTGGTTGACGATCAGTCGCGCTTTGATGCCAGCGATGCTGATTTGCTGGCGCAGATAACGCAAGGGTTCGACGTAGTACCTGAAATGGTGATGAAACTGATTGAGCTGGAAACCTCGATGGAAGGATTAAGTCGTCGTCAGGGGATTTTTGACAAGCTCGGCACAATTTTGAAGCAGGACTGGGGCAGTCTGGAAGAGATCCAGCAGCAACAAGCATCGCTGCAAAAACGCAACGATCGGGATATTCATCAGGACGAGGTGGATAAGCTAGAAGCTGAACTCCAGACTTTACAGCGCAGAATTATCGATGCGGGCGAATCGTCTGTGCTTATCGATGAGGAAAATGAACGTGCTCATTAAGCAACTAGTATTACATAATTTTCGCGTATTTTGCGGCACACACACCATCGATCTGGCTCCCAGAAAGCGTCCGCATGAAGTAAACCCTCGCCCGATTGTTCTATTTGGTGGTTTAAATGGTGCAGGGAAAACATCTATTTTGTCGGCAATTCGACTGGCACTGTATGGACGTTTAGCGTTTGGCTCGGCAATGCAGCAGCAGGAGTATGTTGAACAACTCGGAGCCCTGGTGCACAACGGGACGTATACAGCAGAGCGTCCGGATGAAGCTGCTGTAGAACTGACCTTTACCTACAACCAAAACGGTCATGAGACTGAATTCACCGTCACGCGTAGCTGGAAGAAAGGAAAGAAAGATCGTCTCTCTTTGCAGCAGGATGGACAACCGCGTAGTGAACTCAGTTATGATCAGTGCCAAGGGTTTTTGAATGAATTAATTCCTCACGGTGTGGCCGATCTTTTCTTTTTTGATGGAGAGAAGATCGCTGAGCTGGCGGAAGATGAATCCGGCAATATTCTGCGTACAGCAGTGCGTCGTTTGTTAGGACTGGATCTGATCGCCAGACTGCAAAATGACCTGATGATTTTTGTCAAACGCCAGCAAAACGCGCAGTTAGGTGGCTCCCAGCAACAGCAGGTTGAAGCGCTTGAGACAAAGATTAAAACGCTTGCCGGTCAGGCAGAGAAATTGCTGGAAGAGGCCGATTTCGTCAATTCGCGGATTGAATTTTTATCCCAGGACATTATTCGCCATGAGGGATTGTTAAATGCGCAGGGCGGCGCATTTGCCCAGACCAAAGCACATGAAAAACAGAAAGTTGAAACGCTGTTAAAAGAAAAAGAACGTCTGGAAAAAGCGTTACGACAGGAATGCGATGGATCGTTGCCCTATGCGTTAGCGCCTGATACGTTGTCGCGATTGCTGGAAAAAATTGCCAACGAAGCGCAGATCAAGCAGGCGAAAAATTTTGAGACGGAGTTAAATCAATTTTTAACTCAACTCAAAAATGATATCGCGTTCCGTTCCAGTAGTGAGAGCAGTACCAGAGCCATTGCTACCGAAGCGATTACCAATAATTTGGACGCATATATGGCAGCCAAACCAAAAGGTGATTTGCTGTTTGATATTTCTGAACGTGAAGCCGGTATGCTCCAGCAGTCCATTGAGCAAGACAGCAAAAAAGCATGGCAGCGTTTTGATATGTACCGCCAACAATTAGCGGATATTGAACAACAACTGGAGCAGGCCGCTGCTAATATTGCCCGTGCCCCGGAAGACGAGCAATTAATGGATCTCTTTGCAGCATTACGCGAGCTCGACCATAAGCGTGAAAAACAGCGGCAAAAATACCGCTCACTGCTGGAAGAGGCTAAACGGACGAAACAGCAGCAACTGGACTGCGTTCGTCAGGTACAGAAAGCACATGACATCACCCGTAGCCAACATGGTTTGAGCAGCGCATTTAAAAATGCGCAGGAAACCATTAACCTGCTTGATTACTACAGCGATGTACTAACGCAGGCACGAGTGAAAAAATTATCTGCTAACTTTGAAATTGCCTACCACAAGCTGGCTCGTAAAGAGGATTTACAGCTTAATGCGCACATAAATCCACAGACATTTGATGTTGAACTGGTGGATGAAAAGGGTTCTGTGATTAATCGCAAGCTGCTTTCTGCGGGTGAAAAACAAATTTATGCGATTGCCATTCTTGAGGCGTTGGCAAAAACCTCTGGGCGTGATTTCCCGGTGATTATTGATACGCCGTTAGGGCGTCTGGATTCTCAGCACCGGGATAAGTTGATTAATCATTATTTCCCGGAGGCCAGCCATCAGGTTGTGCTGCTATCAACCGATACTGAAGTGGATGAGCGTTATTTCGTCGATCGACTACGTGATGATATTTCTCATGCTTACGAGATTGTATTTAATGCACATACCAAATCATCTGCGCTGAAACCCGGTTATTTCTGGGAACTAACTAAGGAGGCTGTCTAATGCTCCCAAATCGAATGGTGCTTAGCCGTCAGACTGAAGACCAGCTCAAGAAGTTAAAGGGATATACTGGAATTACGCCCAATGTCGCGGCTCGACTGGCATTTTTCCGCTCGGTTGAGAGTGAGTTTCGCTATTCGCCTGAACGGGATAGTAAGAAGCTGGATGGTTCGCTAGTGCTGGATAAAATTACGTGGCTTGGGGAAACATTGCAAGCTACGGAATTAGTGCTGAAGATGCTTTATCCACAGATGGAACAGAAGATGCTGATTAAGGCTTGGGCTGCACATGTCGAAGATGGAATTGCTCCCCTCAGAAATCATAAAAGTATAATGAGTTTTGTAAAATCAATATGTTAATTTAATAAAGACCAATCCACCTTCAAATATGAAGGTGGATTGGATTAATGGTTTATAATTTTACATTTTCATTTAAATAGCTATATACCTTTCCCTGACCTACAGTTGTAGATGTATACTTATTATTATCAGTAAATTCACTCGGGTCTATTTCTTTTATTGCAAAGCATAGCTTTTCAATATTCTCCATATCTATCTTCGACATACTTATCAATCTTGCACGAAGAAACTTAAACAATGCCGAAATTCCAATTGTACGGACAAGAACGGTACCTTCATTAATACACTTTTCTGTCCAGAAATGTTCTTTGACCGTACTAAAAAAAATAATGAGTATTTGCTCAATTGCTTTGTCATTATTTTTTATATAAAAACCTCTCAATGGACTATTATCTTTAGAGCTTGTATCCAAGAGTCTCTTACGTCCTTTTTCCTTTTCGCTTGAATATATGGCATTAATTGTATATCTGTCAGCCCTCGGGTTTTTAGATATCAGTGATAAAACTCCATCAATAAACACTGATGATGAGATGGACCAATCATCAGCAGTGACTTCATGTAACACCCTATTTTTCAATCTTTGATAGAAGGGGTATTCACTGTTTTTATTGAATTTTTCACTAAAATAAACCGCAAGCAAATCAGGAGGCCAATACTCTCTCGATATATCATCTAATGAATAGCCAAATAGTCTATAGGCTAAGCTTTTTGGTACTTTTTGTTGGTTGAAATTTATAGTTGAAAATATAGTTGCCTGATTGGATGGCGGTAATGAGTCATAAATTGAGCAAGGCAGTTTTATTCGTTTATTTTCAGCATAACGAAAACCCAGTAACCTATGTTGACCATCAATTACAGAACATAATCTAAGATTAATATTAGGAATTATTATGCTATATAAATCACCTTCAATTTGCTCAAATTTCCATTTTTCATCTTCTGCTGCAGGAATATCATTATCATTATGATTTACTGATAAAATAATAGAATTTGGGAACGCAGCTTCATCAGAGTCAATGAATTTTGCTATATCTAATGCCCTCGGCATCGATTCTTTTCTTTGTACTCCAGAGATTTCCCCATCATCAACTTCAGCTTGATTTACATAAATACATTTTAAAAGATCCTCCGCAGACATTACTGTCTGAAAAAAATCACCATATGGTTGAGTTACTTTAATAGCATTTATTTTTATAGGTCCAGACATATCAAAGTCCCTCACCAGGTTCATCGTCAACTGTTACATTTGTTAACTCACTAGATACTATCGAATCTGGAGTTACAGGGAATGTGAAATCGGGTTTAACGACTGTAATGGAAAGCCACAACAATAAAGTTATAGCAAATGATAAAATCAACATGAAATTTATATTGTTCTTAAGCCCATAAAATGAAAAAACGAATGATATAAACCATAAAAAAATAGAGAATGACATCATAACTTGCTTACGATGCCTTTCTGATAATGTCATGACATTATCTTTCTCATCATCTTTAGACAATCGCTCAGCGGCTAACACTCCTAGAGTAGTGATAATAAATGAAAAAATTGAAAATCCTAACTGTGAGTTATCTTTTAAAAAAAAAGGACCAATCCATATACCACATGTTGATACAGCCAAAGTTACAAAGGATATAAATATAAACTTTGGCTGAATAATCCTTGGATATAACTCACGAATATCTTTTACCAAATTACTCCAATGAACAAGATTATTCTTAGACATATTCACCAACCCAGTTATAAAATTACAAACACTATAATGTCAATTCCCAAAATGCTCTATCGCGCATTTTTTTAACTTTTTTATCCCCGTCGACATAAAGGCTAAAATGCTTCTCAAGTTGCCGAATCTGCCCCATCAAAGACTCCTGCTCACCTTTATCATCAACGTTAAATACCGCCTTGATATCCGCGTTCCTAATCTCAGAAACGCGATGGATTACCCACGTTAAAATATAGGAGGCATAATTATTTTCCCCCGTCTTAAAGTGAGTAATCTCCTGCGTTGAGAGGATCGCACCGACGCCATACTCACGGCCTTCTTTAAGGATCTTACGCAAGCTGGAAAAGTCCTGACGCATAAAGTTATCGGCTTCGTCCACCAGAATCATTTTAGTGAGCTGACGATAATCCCCCCGCACCACCGGTTTACCGCGCTTTTGCATCTGAGCGTAAAACAGATCCAGCGTGAGCGCGACTACCAGGTTTTGCACTTCTGGCGGGTAACCAGCCAGTTCGATTACGGTGACGCCGTCAATCAATTCGTACAAGCTGGTCATTTTCTCCGGGATGGTTTCGAATATCTTGTAACGCGCCAGTTTAGAAAGTGCTGCGTAAAGCGAATCTTCTTCAACCTTCTCCTGATCAAGGAAGCGCTGCCATACATCTTCAATCGTCGGCGCAGTTCTTGACCATGTTGCCGGATCTTCCGGCGAAATACCTGCCGCTTCGTAGCATTCTAAAATCAGATTTTCTAATTTGAGCTGCTGTTTATGGCCCAGCCCATAGGCTTTCGCCATCGTTTCCGATAGTCCACCAGCAGTATGGATTGGTAGCATTGGCGTGTCGCCAAACAGAGATAAGGGGTTGTAAGGCAGCTTAAATAACTTGTACTTTTTAGCACCCGTTGCATCAAGAAAAGCCTCATCCACATAGTCTGATTTGTAGTCGAAGATCAGCAAACCGATAGGTTTACCATCAACGTTACAGGACTGATTACGCATCAACTGTGTGACCAGCGATTTAGTAAACTGGGTTTTACCGGTGCCCATCGTTCCAATAATGCCGGTATTGGTATTCATGAACTTGGCGGTGTTGGTTGGCTCCCAATGTAGCGGGCTCTGACGCACAGCATCATGACCAAACAGGATCTGTAATGGAGTATCGCTAATATCAGAAGTCGCCACCGGTACAGTAGGCTGTAACGACTCCGGTTCCGAAATGGACCGTGCAGTAGCGGGCATTGTGACTTCTACCACGACTTCGGATTGTGACGGAGTGGCATCACTCTCTGGCTTAAGCCGATATTTTTCCGGCACCCGGTAACGTTCCGCCAGCGGTGGTTCATTCCCCTGCGCAGAAATTAGCGAAGGCAACAGTGAATAAGGGATCTCAATCTGTAAGATATTCTCCGCTGTCTCTTTAAAAGAGAGATCGAAGCAGGTTGCACTGTCCACATGTGCCACGACGAAGCCGTCCACATAGTCGGCCAACTCACCTAACTGATAGTCGCCCGTTAACCACCATTCACGTCGTTCCAGTAAGGGAGCCAGTTTGTCGCTGTCCAGCACACCGTACAGACGCAGTTTCTCCACCTGCATCAGCACCTGACGAATAAAGAGCGCCCGGTACAATTGTGATGCCAGCGTTTGTGGTTCCAGAATGTCCTGCTGTAAGTAGCGTTTCAACTCACGAGCCTGTTGGCCTGCATAGCTGTAGTCCGGTCGCGCCCCGGTTTTAACTTCCAGCGGCAACAGATAGAGGCGGTCTTCTTTGAATCCCACAAAGAGCACATCATCAGAGATCGCACCTTTACGATAACCCTGTAAATTTCTCGATAAATCAGTCTCTTTCATTTTCAGCCCGACATTGCCGGACACGCGAATCATTTCGGCCACCGATAGCGGAATCCAGCAAATATCGGACTGGTGCAGCATGGATTGCACAAATTTGTACGCGCCTATAATGCCGTGTTTCTCTTTACGCTCCCTTTCACTAGAGCGCAGCATTTTCAGCAGCCATTCGCCATTAAAGGCGTTAAATTCAGCCAGCAGATGCTGACTATCAACAGCAGGTTGCCCTGACTGGCTTCCGGTCTGGAGCAACCGCAGGAACAAATCAACCTGCTTCGTGACGGTGACGGCATCGTAGCCTGCGCAACTGGTGTACTGGTCAGAATAGTGGATAAGCACCACATCTTTCTGACTGGTGAAAAAGTCGAGGGTGACTTTTGGATCAATAATGGTGGTCCAGAGCGCGCTATTGTAGGAGTAATTGAGCAGCTGTTTAAAATTGCCGCTCACAGCCAGGCCGATCCCTTGTCCATGATACTGGCTGTTGCTTTGACGTGCGGGTTGCCACAGACAGCCGATTAGTCGGGCAAGACGCAGGGTGCTGTAGGGCTCAGTATCCACATCACGCAGTCCAAACGCGGTAAAGTAAGCATCCCCCTGCGTTTCGGCACCTTCCCCAGCGATCAACCCATGACACAATACCCCGCTGGACGCATCTTCAATGCGGATCTGGCGGCAATCCACAGGTGCTGTATTGGTGAAAAATGCCAGATGTGCATAGGCCAGCTTGTCTCTTTCTGACGGCAGAACAAATTTGCTGAACGTTAACCGGCTACGCAGCAGGTCAATCAACATATCGGCTTCCGCCCGCCATACGCCGCTGTTCAGATCGAGATCGTTTTTAAGCTGCTCATAGCTACCACTTTCGGCAAAGTGATCGAACATATTGGGTAGCAAACGTTCATCGTAGCAGTTCACATGAACCGAAATAGCGCGCTCTTTTTCTTGCTTAAAATATTCTACTAATCCCAGAAATAGTTCTTTGGCATTCCCTTGATTAATGGCATTGATAATCAACGCACTGTTTTCAGCGCTCTGGAACAACCGGGCATACGCGTCTGTGAACTCATTGAGTTTGTCTTTTACCAGACGTTTAACGTAGTCATGGCTGACCTGCCGCTGAGGAACCACATCAATCCAGAAGCGGTTTTCCTCCACCGGCTGTAGTTGCGCATATTCATGCTCACTGTGGTAAACAAACGGCATTAACCCGGAAACCATCAAGCGATCAAGAGTGATCGGCGGTAGTGTGGCAAATGAAGCCGAATCGTGCTGTTCTGACTCCGCAACGATAGTTTCTGCCAGTTGTAGATGGTAGGCCAGCACTAATGGGTGCAGTGGAGAGAGACGCTCATGTCTATCATTGCGGCAAATCCCCAGATGCAGAAGACGTTTCTCGTGCGCTGTCAGCGCTCTGCTCAGGCCGATTTGCTGGAGTGACTGTTCAAACGTAGTAACAATGTAGCTGACCAGTGTGCGATATTCCGCTGACCACGACACCAGACTCGGTAGGGTGTTACGACGATGATAGTAGGCAAATAACTGCTCATAGGCGTTATGGAGATCGGGGTAACTTGCAAGAAGTTCACCCAGCGCAAACTCACTATCGTCACTTCCCTTACCCAGCAGACGTTGTTCAATTAATGAGGCTTCCAGTATCAACAACTGCTGGCGTACACCGACGACGTTGTGTTCAGTATTATCGAGTATGATGCGCCCTTTTAGTCGGTTCCAGGTTGCATTGCCCTCTTCTTTGAACAATTTATTGAAACGACTTTGGTCAAAAAGCAACGGCAACGTTAGCCCTTCTTCTGCTCCCGGCCCCTCGATGTTAAACGACAGACGGGAATCACCGGACACGAGCGCAAACTGAACCAGGTCACTTTGATTTGCCAGCGTCTCAAAATTCACAAGAGCATAATGCTGGCAGTCGATATCTTCACTCTCGTCATCCAACGTACAGATCAAGTTGCCAGACTCGGCAATACGCAGCGTGTTATCTTCCAGTTGCAGGGTTATTTGATCTTTACCTGGCTCAACGCGGTAGCAGTGCTGAATATCGTTTAACCAGAATTGTCCCTGCTCGACCAACAACAGGCGAAATTTATACTCTTCGGCTGAATTATTGCGGTTGGTCAGTTCGAGACTAAAGAAGCAGGGATGCCCATCAAAAGGCACCGACGCCATAATGCGGGAAGTCTTGCCGCCCGCCCGGCTGGTGCGCCAGAAAGATGCATTCTTTAACTGGCGATTATGGGCAATCTTTATCTGGTTATCCTGAAGATCATTACCCTGGAAACTGAACTCCAGTTCAGCCTTTGATTGCCCAGGCTGCACCTGCACCAGCAGGCTGATGTCTCGTTTGCCTGCCTTACTGGCGCTTTTCGCCCGTTGCCAAACCTCACCGTTTTCGACAGAGACGTTCTCCAGCACCAGTTTTTGTTCACTATTCTGTTCTTTCTCTTTCCTGTAGTCGGAGAAATCGAGCTCACGCCAGTCATCTTTATCGTAAAAATGCTCCTGAATGAATTTTGAACTAAACTCAGGTAGCACATTCTCCAGCTGTCCACTGTAGCGTTCAATACTATCTTCTATCTGGCGATATAATTTCCGGTTTTCATTCAGTCGGGTGCGTAGCTGCTTCTGGCTATAGTTCAGTAGTTCATCATCTTTAAACAGATGAAGCTCAGAGAAATCCAGATTGCCATCATCCAGCAAGCGATACAGCGACGAGAAACCAAATACAGTCGCCCCTTCATCCAGTACCGTCGCCAGTTGATCCTCCAGCAAACAACGGGACAATTCCGAACGGTTACTACCAGTAGTAATAAGCTTTTCCAACTGATGACTGAAAGTTTGCGGGTACCAGATAGCATCTGGTGCCGCTACGTCTTTCGTGCTGTTAATCAGGGTATCGAGCATACTGTTGTGAATAATCAACAGCGCTGTTTGGGCAAAAACGCCGCTGCGCCCTGCAACTTCATCGCGCAAATGAGAAATGTAGTTTTCTGTGAATGCTGGAGCCTCGGCTCCGTGCAGTACAGGAATAAGCTGAACACCCTTGCAGGGGAGGCAATCAATATATTGCCCTGGCGCAATTTCCAACTGATGGCCGTCCGCCAGAGAGAGGAATGCTTCCCATAGTTTTAGGGCATTATCGGGATCGGGAGATTTGAACTGGTAGCGCTCGCCGGGCTGAATGATGCCACCTACCCATTCAATAAAGGTTTCTGCCAGATAGGTTTCATACTGTTTTACGGACATACACGGCGTCTCCACTATCACTCATTCGCTCTACATTTCCCATGCGTTCATAAAACGCCACCAACGTTTGCGCCGACTGGTTATCCAGATAAAAACCGCGCTGTTCAAAACCACGCAGCAGCTCGTGCAGGCGGAGTTTGTCATTTTTGCCTACGGTGAGATTGGTCAGTAACAGAAGACGATCCTGATTCAGCACCAGCACTTTCCCTGCCCGACCACGGACCTGAATGAAGTCAGTGCAAATCTGGCTCTCAAGCTCATTAATGTAGTCTCGGTTCACTCTTGCTCTATCAGACTTTTTATTCTGAAACTGTCCAACAGCAACTGATTTTAGCTGCTTAAAGGCCTCATCCAAGTTTGCAGCTCGTTCGCAAACCTGAAGTTCGCGCTCGACAATAAACTCCTGCAAGTAATTGTTAAGCGAATTTAGTACCTTTGATGAATCTGAGTAATTGAGACAATCTTGATAAACCTGCCATAGCGGGCGTTTGGGTTGCCCTTTGTGCTTTTTATCATTCCACTGTAAAACTTCCAGCGCAGACAGCATCGGGAAAAGATTTTTACTATGCCGAGCAAAAAGCTTATAACCATAGGTTTGCACACCTTCCCGTTCTGCACTGGCTTTTTCCGAGTCAAGGATGAAAAAAAGTGATTTGCTTTGCGGCTCCCCCTTTTGCCAATTGTCCAGATTGAGCGCAAGTTGAGCGCACCAGCTAAAAGCATACAATCGCAAAGTATTGGCTAGTTCCTGTAGAAGATATTGTGGATATTCCGCTAGAAATGCCAAATCGGACTGAAAACATTTCGCAATAAAGGGAAGATAAGATTGTTCTTTGGTAAATGGACTTTCACCAGAAAACTCATATACCTTTTCATCAAGCTTATTCAAAAGTTGCTTTTCGATAAAATTCAGCTTATCCGGCATTGGATAGTTGAGATTAAAATCCCCCATTAAATTAGCGAAGAGAGCACCAAGACGCTTATCGGCTGCTGAACCAGAGTTTATTCTTTCATTGTTAAACTGGGATTGAAAAAATAAAAAAATAGGAGAAACACGAAAAATATCGTGGTTCGAAAAATACATTCGTTCCAAGACGGCCCAGAAGTCTGGTTCGTCGATTATTTTTTCAAAATGGGCTTTGCAATCATCTCTGAATTGTTCAATCCCGTAAGACTCTTCAATTTTATGTTTCAAAGAATAACTTAATACCAAACCGGTCACTATTTGCCAGTTAATATTATTATTTTTATTTCGTATAGGAAGATAACTGGGTTGTGGATTATTTTTCCTTACTTCCAAGATCTCTGAAATAGGATACATTCTGTTACCCCTCCATTCCGCTAATAGAGATCATATCGTCATCCAATCTTGCACTATATACTCGCCGCATACCATCATAAAATCTTATCTCAGTACTGAGCTTGATCTTATCAGAAACTAACTCAATAATTCCGTCTAATAGAACAATAGCATTTTTATCGTATTTATTCGGACGATAACCATTATTTAACTTTTTCAATAATTCGAATAGATTAAGCCCGATACGGATGGGAGGTAATGGATCTTCACCCACTTTTAAATGAACATCGAAGCCAGTAGGATGAGCAGTATGTTTACTACGGATAGCGTCCCAGTCAGGCTTCAGCGCTACCGGCGCAGTTATTTTTACCCCGCCAAACTCCCCCAAAAAAAATTCTTCTTTATGCTTACTCAACTCTGGCGCTTTACGGTTTGCATAGCGCTGGATACCCGCTATGAGTTCGAAAGAATAAAACCGGTTAAGCAGTCTTTTTTGTTCCAGATCTGCTGTGTAGTTTTTATGCAGATGCCAAATCTCTGAATAATGCTCGAATAATGACTCTTTAAAAAATGCCAAAAATTTATGGTGATAATTATTCCCTAACGACTCATGCTGTAAAAGCCAGAAGAGTCGGATTAATGAGGCTGCATCTCCCGGCTTAACACTTTGGCGCTCAAACGTAAGATGTAATTGCTTAAGTGTTCCCAAAAAAGCATCCAGTTCAGGATCAACTAAGCCAAGCTCATAGCGCAGAATAAATTGATCAATTTCGTATGTATGTAGTCTGGCAGGGTCAAAATCAGAGATCTTTTTTATTAAATCATTTTCAACGCTATTGAAAAGATTATCAAAAAGGTACCCTGGTCCGGTAAGTAAGTGATGTACAAAATCCAGCAATGCTCTTGTAGTGACAAATTGATCTTTTATTAACCTGGCTTTAAACAGCTGAGTAATCAAAACATGCTGAACGCCGGGCATACACAGCATTTTAAAGTTAGCAATGATTTTTAAATCATTACCAAGCGATTCATCGCGTTGGTAAATTGTATAAAACAAGTTTTGGTCATCGTTACTTGTTAAGTGATTTAACAATTGTTTGATAAAAGGGGAGTATTCGTGCTCTGCGTCAAACTTGAACTTTTGGTAATGTTCAAAATCAAAAAACGTACAATCGCTAAGACAAATAGGCCCATTGCACTCCTGTTGTTTCGCCAGAAATTTGTCAATTACTAAACGCAGCGCCTGATGGCACTCAGCGCCTTCTCTGGCAAAGTTAGCAAGCATCCCGGTATTAATCCCCACGAGCAAAGGAGATGATTGCTGATGATGCTTGCTAAACAAACAATTAAGGGCGTCGATAGCCGTTTGCTGAGGAGCAAAGCTATGCGTTGCATCCAGATGAAAAGTGAACCGTTGCTGATAACGTGGGTCTGACTTACAACGCGTAAGTATTTCCGACTTACCATCGCCACTACTACCACATAGAAAAATGATCTCACCGGGCTTAGCGCTATCCAGATGACGCTGTAGTTCTACTTCAATTTCTTGTTTAACAAACAGTTGTTCTTTGAGATCATCAAACACGTCCTTTTGTCGATGAGTCTCTGTTGTAACGGAATACGAAGATGACTTAGCAAGGACACCCAACGCTTTACGTAATGTGATTGCGCTCATAACTTCATGTTCTCTAATTAAAGAATATCCTTATTCTATAGAAGGTAACAATTGAGCACCATATGCCTTTTTTTACAGGTACCAATAACTTATTGTAAAATAAAAGAAAATTGTTATGCAGAAGGAAGCGGTGTTGTAAATACAGTCAACTTTTACCAAAAATCCGATCTAACAAAGATGGCTGTCGGTATGCCATTATGATCAAATAAATCTATATTCGGTTCCATAGTCGTAAGAGACTAGAAAGATAGATTTATACTGAATGTTGTTCACTGAAGGTTTAATTTGCCCGAATTCCAGACACAAAAAAAGCCGCTCTTGGGCGACTTGATTGCATCGTATGGTGCCGAAGGCCGGACTCGAACCGGCACGTATTTCTACGGTTGATTTTGAATCAACTGCGTCTACCGATTTCGCCACTCCGGCACGGAAGGGATGCGGAAAACGTTGCGATTATACCTGTCAGGGCCCGCCATGCAAGCAGCGCCCTTGCACTGCCCTGTCGAATGC
Organism: Cronobacter turicensis; assembly: GCF_041222865.1. Classification (NCBI taxonomy): domain Bacteria; kingdom Pseudomonadati; phylum Pseudomonadota; class Gammaproteobacteria; order Enterobacterales; family Enterobacteriaceae; genus Cronobacter; species Cronobacter turicensis. Next base: position 3,810,399 of record NZ_CP165997.1, read on the forward strand.
TGAAAATTTCAGCATAGTGCATCGCCCGCTCTCCCTTCCATCCGCCTCACCGATGACTTTTATCGCCTCACGGAAACCACGCAGTTCGCGAATCTTACGCATGAAACAGACGCCCGCTGGCGGTTGGTCGAAAAAGCCTGGCAGATGAACCTGCCGCCGCAGTTGCTGGATGTCCATTACGATCCCGAGCAGGAAACCCTCTTCACCCGCTTAAGCGCATCGCGCATCGCGCTGACGAGCTGTCGCAACAGCCTGAACGGCTACCAGAAGGGCCACTGTTTTTACTGCAACGCGCCCATCAGCCTTGAGAAACACCACCCGACGCTTGCTGATGTCGATCACTTTCTGCCGCTTGCCGCTCAACTGCCGGGCGTGAATCTCAACGGCGTCTGGAATCTGGTGCTTGCGTGTCGCAGCTGTAACCGCGGCGAAAACGGTAAATCCGCCCGCGTCCCGACGCTTGCGCTACTGGCACGGCTGCATGCCCGTAACGAATATTTTATTAACAGCCGCCTGCCGCTGCATGAGGCAATCATTAACCAGACGGGTAATAATGAGCGCCAGCGTAAAACCTTCCTGCAGGACGCCTGGAACGCCGCCTTTGCGAACCGCCTGCAACAGTGGGCGCCCGAGCAGCAACAGGAGTTGATTTTCTGATGACGCAAAATTATTACCAGGCCCACGCGCATGAGTTTTTCGAGGGCACCGTCGCGGTCGATATGTCCTCGTTATATGACGCATTCACCCCGCACCTGCCTGCAGGTGGGCGCGTTCTGGACGCGGGTTGCGGCTCCGGGCGCGATGCGCTCGCGTTCCGTCAGATGGGTTATGAGGTCGAGGCGTTCGACGCCTGCGGCGAACTGGTCGCGCTGGCGCGGGCGCACAGCGGCCTGCCGGTAAAGGAGATGACCTTTAGCGATCTTGATGCAGTGGAACGCTACGACGGTATCTGGTGCTGCGCGTCGCTGCTGCATCTCTCCCATGATGAACTGCCCGCTGCCATGCAAAAGCTGTCGGCCGCGCTGAAGCCCGGCGGCATCTGGTATCTCTCATTTAAATATGGCGAGGGCGAGCGCGAACAGCAGGGCCGGCGTTTTACCGATATGAACGAAGCGCGCCTGACGACGCTGCTGGCCGCCTTTCCTGAACTGTCGCCGCAGGCGTTATGGGTAACGCAGGACAAACGCCCGGAGCGCCGCGAGCAGTGGCTGAATGGGTTGCTTGTAAAGCGCTAAAACGCATTTCATATTCAGGTTGTGACGCTATTCACATGCCGGGATCAATGTCCCGACGAGCTGAATAATGCCGCAGTCTTTAAGCAAGCGCATCCGGTTTGGTTAATAACAGATAAATCGTTAAATACCCTTTTTATCTTTCTATAAAAATCAGCCACAAATAAACAGACAAAAAACCGTGCCGCTCTATATATGATATTTCTTTAATTATTTTTACCCTTTTTAATTATGCCATTGATGCCATCGGCAAAAAGACCTAGGGCAAATAGCCTCTTTTATTTTTTTCGTCTCATTGAATACTCTTTCTGCTAATAGACTCCCCAACGAGCGCTACTGCATGGAGATTCACAATGAATGTGTTAATGGTTGATAAGCAATCAATATTTATTGAAGGAATGGCATCGGTGTTGAAGCAGTTTATTCCAGAAATAACCATCTGCGGATTAAATAATCCGGATGAGATTAATACTACACTCGGTTATTTTCCGGCCTCGTTGATTTTACTGGACGGTGATGCAGGCAAAAGCGTAAACATTGATTTGCTGGATGATTTAGCGCAGCGTCACCCGGCCCTTCCGGTCGTGCTGCTGGTAAATCAGTGCCAGCCTGCGCTGCTGCGGCTGTTTCTGCGTCATCATGTGGCGGCGTTTGTACGGCGCGATTCGCCGCCGGAAGCGATCGTCCAGACGCTGCGCGCCGCCGCAATGGGGATGTTGTGCTTCCCGCAGGAGAGTATTTCGCTGCTGGACAGCGGGCCCGGCACGCTGGCGCGGCTGAGCGAGCGCCAGCGTGAAATCCTTAAGCTGCTGGCGGCGGGGGAATCGAACAAGCAGATCAGCCGCCATCTTAACATCAGCGCTGGCACGGTGAAGGCCCATCTGGAGTCGATATTCCGGCGTCTTAACGTCACTAATCGCACCCAGGCGGCCATGTTGTATTCCGGGGATGAATAACGCTCTGTTGATTTGTTGACTGTCTACACACGATGAGTTTTTACCAATGATTAAGGGGCATTATGCGCTGCACAATGCCCCTGTTTATTTACTGCGGATAGCTGGTTAATACATGCCACTGCCCGTTCACATTTTGCATGACGGTAATCGCGGTACGGTTATTGGCAATATTAAACGCGCCGTTGTTATTAACGCCCAGGCCAACGTTGGCCGCGCCATTGCCATTCATCTGAGTATTAATCACAAAGCGGTTCTGATTCAGTGTCTGTCGTGCGCAGAACGCCTGAATGTCGCCCCCCACCTGCGTCCACATCGCCTGCGCCGAAAGCCAGGCCGACGCGGTCGCCGTCTGCTGGCATCCAGGCTGGCCGCCATTAACGCGCTGCGTAAGCCATGCCTGATTCTGCCCGATGTGGCACTGCACCAGATGCCCGCCCGCATTATCCTGCGCGGCTGCCCAGGCAGCCTCTCCCCCGGCTGCGGGAAATTACATGCGGGACCACTCAGGGCCCAGCTACTAAAAGAAAACGCCATTAACGTGGCGGCAAAAGCGCCGGACATGACGCGGGTTTTGGTCATACCTGAAACCAGATTAATAGTGAACATATCTCTCTCCTGCACGTAAATAAAAGGGAATGCGAACTCGCAGGATTAAAATAAATTCAGGTGGGCATCAGGAATATTCGCCGGGTGGCAGGAAATCAGCGGCGTTTAGCCTGGGCCATTTCCCGGAATAACCTGTTTAGCTATTCCGGGATACGGTTATGGCGTGGTCTTTTTACGGGGCGAACGGGGCGGGGATTTTTTGCGGGCAGGTGTGATAGCTTTTTTACGCCCTGGCGGAGGCGTCGTTGTTTTACGGCTTATCATGACGCTCCAGAAATAATAAATCGCCACCAGTCCAACGCCCATGTCTTTTAATATCCAGAAGGGCAAGGTCTGCGCCATAATATTTTTATCCAGCAGTAAATACGGCAAATTAAGCCCACTCTGGGCCGCGAAACCAAATGCGGCGACTAATAACCCGAGCCGATACCACAGCGGAATTAACAACATTCTTGTGTTTAGCGCGCTGATAAAAATCACAATCGCCACGGTGATATCAATTAGCGTCACGGCCCAGAACAGTAATTTTATCGATGGCATTATGTTTCTCCTGATTTCGGGCGTCGGGGCGAGCGTTTACGCGCGGGCGCGCGTTTCGCCACGCCGCGGGCGACGCGCTTAAGCTCGCCCGCCACCTGCAAAATGTCGTGGCCTTCGCGACGGTTAAAAAAGTTAGCGACCCAGGCGATCATCCCGACGCTCAGCGCGCCGACGAAATACCCGATCCCCATGGCGATATCGCTGTCCCGGAAGTTCATCCCCAGCCAGTGCGAAATAAACCCACCCAGCGTAAACGTGGTGCTGACGCTAATGGCGCCGATAATCACCCCCGCCGCCAGTCGGCCATGCTGATGCAGTTTTTTAGGCTGCCAGAAGAACGACACGCTCAGCCCGCCAAACAATCCGGCGAGCGCGGCGAGACACTGGCTTAACAGCTCATGAATGTTTTGATCCGCCATAACGGCACCTCGGAAAAGCGGCCCCGGCGCGCAAGGCGCTGAGGCCGCGGCGGTTACTGGCAGGGAGGAAGTACAACCGCGCTGGCATCGTTATCCGTCGAGAGATAGCGCGTCATACTCTGCGCGCTGAAGATAAGATGCCGACCGCTGCTGATGCCCCGCACGCTGTCGATATCGGCGGTGTACCACACGCCCGACTCCGGCAGCGGCGCGCCGGTGTAGCGATCCCCGCCCAGCTGCTTTTTATTGAGCGCCCAGACGTTCCACAGTGAATCCTGCGGGTTGCCGCTCCAGCCAAGCTTTCGCGCCTCGTCGCGCGTCATATATTCACGGGGCAGCACGTCGTCTTTATTGAGCGTGCGTAATAACCCGGTGAGTTTAGTGACATCCTTAACGGGCTTTTTATTTTGCGCCACCAGTTCCTGATTCGCGTTATTCACCACCACATCGCATTCCGGCAGGCTGGCATAACCCGGTAACGCAAAAAGGCATACAGCAAGCCCCATGCCGAACGGCATGTATTTAAAACGTTTCATAAGTTATTCCTTAAATAAGCGCGTCAGAGGGCGGTCAGAAATAAAAGGCGCTCGGCTTCGCGGCGACGGGTTAATCCGGCGAGCACGTTACCGCCCGCTTTATTCCAGCGTAAAAGCTGATCCGCCGCCTCGCGATAACTGCCCTGATTCAGTAATCGCAACAGCGTGCTGCTTTGCAGATTGCCAAGGCCGACGTTAAAGGCGAAGCTCACCAGCGCGTCAAACTGGTTCTGGTTGAGATCCACTTTCACCATCTGGCGAATACCGCGCTCGGTCATGCCTAAATCGGCGCGCAGGAGATCTTCCGCCTCCTGAAGCGTTAAGGCGCGGGTAAAATTTTCATTCGGCAAAATAAGATGGCCGTAGCCGATGGTCCATTTGCCGACGGCGTCCTGGTATTTATCCAGACGCAGCCCTTCAAAGGATTTAATTAATTCCACGCCGGGTATGCCGGTATTGGTGGGGATATTAGCCATTGTCGTTACTCCTGTCTGTCGGTTTAGGGAGAACCTGATTGGTGTATTCCTCAATCAGGCGCATCACGCTTTCAGGCGGCTCCAGAACGGTGAACTGCATTTCGATATCCACGTGGTCGCTGTCGCGCCCGTGGTTATCCCGGCTTTGCGGCGACATGCTGACGTGAAAACGCCCTACCGCCTCATCAGAAACGCCTGCCGGCGCGCTTTGCTGTTCCACCGCATCCGTGCGCACCGTCAGGAACACTTTCATTTTTTCGAGCATCAGCCCGCGCGGCGTCGAAAGCGCCACCAGCGGGAGTTTGAAGTGGTGGTTGTCGTCGAGCTCCATCTCAATGACTTTCGGCACCAGCCGTCCGTCGTCGCTGTGCTCGAAGAACGGATCCAGCGCCTGCATATACTGATGCGCGATGAGCTGGTTCGCGGAGGTCGCCGCGTGCTGCATCCCGCGGGTGATATCCGCAAGCGTGATGGGCATACCGCGCGGCGACGGCCCTGACGGCGGCGGCGTGCCTCCGCCTGGCGGAGGGCCAGGCGGAACCGGGTCCGGCGGAGTGATATCCGGCGCGGCGGCGCGGTTCAGCGCCGCATCGTCCGGCGAATCCACCGCGGCGGTGCCCTGAGTGGGCGCTGTGCCTGATGACGCCTGACCGCCTCCCGCCCCCGTTTCCCGGTTGCCGCGTATCCAGTCTTTCAGTGACATAGTGCGCTCCGTGAGAAATGAGGCTGCAACGCAGCCTCAGGGTTAGCTATCAGGGCACCCGGTTGGGGGCAGTGTTGTTATTTCCCGCAGGCGTCGCCGGGGCGACCGGCGTGACGGGGTAGGCGTCGAGCGTTTTGTCATCCAGCTTTTTGGCTTCGGACGGCAAAATAGCCGGGCGCGTGGCCGCATCGGTCAGGAAGTCGATCACGCGCATCAGCGCTTCCGGCGGCGGCTGGCGTTTCACCTGGGTGTGGATGCTGTATTTCGCGCGGGTATCGGTGGAGCGGGTTTGCTGCGCTTTATGCGAGACGCGCCCGCTGATTTTCACGCTGAACGGGCCCCAGCCCACAGACGCTTCCAGCGACGCATCCGCCGCGGTTTCGCTGTTGCTGGATTCGCTCTGGGAGACTTCCAGCTCGAAGTCGATGGTCCCTTCTTCGATGCTGATGTTCGGGTGAGAAATCGCCGCCAGCAGCGGGATGCGCATGGTTTTTTTCACCACGCCCTGAATCACGCCTTTTTCATCGACCACGGTTTCGTCGTAGTCGAACTGCACCGCCTCCGCCTTACCGTCTTTAATACAGACGGAAAGCAGGAAGTCGGCATACGCTTTGCTGGCCTGCACCTGCGCTTTGATCATGGCCTGCAGCGGCCCGCCAATCATGTGCTCCAGCGGCAGCGCATTAATGACCGATCCAATGAATTGAGAATCCATAATGCTTACTCCTGTGAGTGTGTAAGAACGTCGCGATGCGAATTCGCAGGAGTCACATTACCGGGCGGGAAACCGGCGACATATTCGCCGGATGGCGGGCGCTGGCGCGGGAAAATGGCCCATGACATTGGAAATAGTCCCGCTTAATCGTTCGGATGTTAACGATATGAGCGGTCAGGGCCGGGCGGGGCTGCGCCGGGGTAGCGTAATGCTCTACACTCCTTGTCAGTGTCCACAACAAAGGAAACCGCGATGACCATCATCAAAAGTTACGCCGCGCACGACGCTGGCGCAGAGCTTGAGCTCTATGAGTACGACGCAGGCGAGCTGAAGCCTGAGGATGTGGAGGTTGAGGTTGAGTATTGCGGCATCTGTCACTCCGATCTCTCGATGATCGATAACGAATGGGGTATGTCGACGTATCCGCTGATTGCGGGCCACGAGGTGATTGGCCGCGTCAGTGCGCTGGGCGGCAGCGCGCAGAACAAGGGCCTGAAAGTGGGCCAGCGCGTCGGTATCGGCTGGACGGCGTCAAGCTGCGAACATTGCGACGCCTGTATCAGCGGCAATCAGGTGAACTGTCAGCACGGCAGCGTGCCGACGATCCTGAACCGCGGCGGCTTCGCCGATAAAATTCGCGCGAACTGGCAGTGGGTGATCCCGATGCCGGAAGGCATCGACGCCGCGTCCGCCGGTCCGCTGCTGTGCGGCGGCATTACGGTGTTCAAACCGCTGCTGAAGCATCACATTACCGCCACCAGCCGCGTCGGCGTGATCGGCATCGGCGGTCTCGGCCATATCGCTATCAAGCTGCTGCGCGCGATGGGCTGCGAAGTGACGGCGTTCAGCTCGAACCCGTCGAAAGAGCAAGAGATCCTGGCGATGGGCGCGGACAAAGTGGTGAACAGCCGCGATCCGCAAGCGCTGCAGGCGCTGGCCGGTCAGTTCGATCTGATTATCAACACGGTGAATGTGTCGCTCGACTGGATCCCGTACTTCCAGGCGCTGGCCTGGGGCGGGAATTTCCATACCGTCGGCGCAGTGATGAAGCCGTTCGAAGTCCCGGCGTTCTCGCTGATTGCGGGCGACCGCAGCGTATCCGGCTCCGCGACAGGCTCGCCGCACGAGCTGCGCTCGCTGATGAAGCTGGCGGCACGCGCCAAAGTGGCGCCGCAGACCGAAGAGTTCCCGATGTCGCGCATCAACGAGGCGCTGCAACATGTGCGCGACGGCAAAGCGCGTTACCGCGTGGTGCTGAAAGCAGATTTCTGATCGGTAAGCGTAAAAAGCAAAGGCGCCGTGAGGCGCCTTTTTTGATCGTTTGAGATGGCGGGTGCGCTGCGCTTACCCACCCGACAAAACCCTGGGCTCACCGTAGGGCGGGTAAGCAGCGCGCACCCGCCATTAATCCACCGGCGTCCGCAATGCGTTTACTGCCTCAACTCCACCACTTTCTGAATCACCTCATGCACCGGCACCACGCCATAGAGCATCTCGTCTTGCGAGATCCAGACCGGGGCGACCAGCAGCAGCGCGGTGGCGATAACGATAGCGAGCACCGAGCCGAGCAGCCAGCGGCTGCGCAACCGCCCTTGCTGTTTGCCCCACGCGGCGAGCGGTTTGCCGAACTGGCGACGGAGCCAGCGGCGTCGCCACAGGTAACCCATCAGCGTCCCGACCAGCGCGATGCATAGCATCGGTATGCCATGCACCAAAGCAATCCCCTGCAGCCCCGCCTGCACGTTCCACACGTCATTGATATGGACGGGGGCCGTCAGGTAAATGCGCCCGGTATCGAAGTTCATCATTCCCTGCCGCTGCCAGGTCGTTACTACCGGCAACAGCAGATACATCACCAGCGCGGTAAAAAGACTCCACTTCGCCAGCGACCAGCGCTGCACCGCGCTGACGAGGCTCCCCAGGCTTGCGATCGCCTCGTTAAGATATGGCGTGGCGAAGGCGCGGTTGAGCGATTCACGCAGCGCGTCGCCCCGCTTGCCGCGGCTATGTTCGATAAGCATCGCCTGGTGCGCTTCCGACTCCATAAATGTCTGCACCGTTTTGCGGCTGGCGCCGCCCACAAACGGGTTGCGCCGTTTCCCCGGCGTCGCCTGGCGCACCAGCATATCGAGATCGTTTTTGAGCAGCGCCTGCAAAACGTGCCCGGCGTCGAGAATGTGCGGCGTCACGCCATAGAGGATCCAGCGAATGGGCTCCTCGCCTGCTTCCGGCAGCGGGCTTTCCAGCCGGCCAAAGGGGACGTTCGCGTCATACATGACATGCACGTCGCGGCGTGCGTAATCCACATCGTTGTACGTCAGCGCAACCGGGCCATAGCGGCCGAGCGACGGTACGCCCGCTTTGTATAACCCTTCGCGGATATACTCCGGCACGTCCGCCTGCGGGTAGACGAGCTGGTAGTCCGGCGTGGCGGTCGCTTTCAGCGAGGTGATGTGTGAAATAATCCCTGTGCCGCTACACGGCGAGCACTGTTTGTTGCCGGAGCCGCCGCAGCTGCTGCAGGTCACCCTACCGCCGTAACAGGTGGGGCAGCTCTCGTAGTAGTTTTCGGTACGGTTTTGTTTAGTGTAACTATCGTAATAGCTGCGCTGGCGCATCACCTGGCCGCTGCCGCCGCAGCCATAGCAGGAGGTTTTCCCGGAGCCGTGGCACTGGCCGCAGTTTACCGAGCCGCTGCCGTGGCAGTTATTACAGTTTTCCGTGAGGCAGACCTGCATCGGGTGAAGGTAGACGACCTCTTCATTCTGCCAGTCGCCATAAGGCCGCGAGAGCAACGATGCCCGCGCGTCATCCAGCGTTTTGTCGCGGGCGAGGATGGCGCTGGTCTGCGCCTGTAAGGCGCGCTCATACTCCGGGCGCGAGTGGCAGACATCGATATTCAGGCCCGCGGAAACCTGCCCCGCCTGGCTTGCCGTGTCGGTACGGACGTTAAAAATCAGCCGCAGGCTTATCTGGTAGTGAAAATCGATGTAGTCGACAGGCACCACGCTGAGCTCGCCTGGCTCAAGGCGCGTGGAGTCGCGAACGAAGGTCTGAATGGTGGTATCGCAGGCGGCAAGCCAGGCGTCTTTCATGATGTGTCCTCAGGCGAAATGATCCGTCAAAATGCAGGCCGCCGTCAGATATGGCCGCTCATCGCTTTTTTAAGGGGGAAGAGGCGGAATGGTAGCATAGCGAGGCGTAAGGCTATGCCCCTGATTCTGGTGGGGAAGTGGGTATTGTGGTGGTGGGTGCGCAAGCTTACCCACCCTACGTAAACGGTCGGTGATATGGTGGGTGCGCTGCGCTTACCCACCTTACAACGGGATAAGGGTTTTGTAGGGCGGGTAAGCGAAGCGCACCCGCCTTAACGTCAAACCTCACGCCTGCCTTAACATCAAACCTCACATGCTAAAACTCACCCGCCCTGCGTTATCGCCTTAAACACGCCTGCGACCGCCACGGCGCCCGGGTCTTCCACCCCTTCAAGGTTATCGCTCCCTACGTAGGACGAGCGTCCGGCTCTGGCTTTGCCCATCTGCGCGGTGGCTTTTGCGCCCTGCTCCGCGGCCTGCGCGGCAGCGGCAATCCCCGCGTTTTTCAGCGCTTCCAGCGCCGGTTGCAGGGCGTCGATCAGCGTCCGGTCGCCAGGCGCCGCGCCGCCGTAATGCTTCATCCGCGCCAGGCCCGCCAGCAGCGCGTCGGGCAACGCGGCGCTATCGGCCACCTTTTGCCCGGCGGCGGTAAAGAAAATCGACATCAGCACGCCGCTTGAGCCGCCCATCACCGTCGCCAGCCGCTCGCCGATAAGCTGCAACAGCGCGGCGGCGTCGTTCAGCGGCAACTGGTTATTGGCAAGCTTCTGCGCGATATCCCGCGCGCCTTCGGCGAAGGTGGAGCCGGTATCGCCGTCGCCCACTTTCGCATCGAGCGCGTTCAGGCGCGCCTCCAGCGCGATAAGCGCAGCCGTGGCGCGATCCAGGAGCGTGCGCACGTGCGGGTTGTCAGAAGGCGTGGCCTCAACGCTGTCACGCACCAGCGGCAGCGACTGCGCGTGCGGCTCGCCAAACGCCACCGGCGGCAGCCAGCCCACAGTCTCCACCGGCGCGTTCAGCGCCTGTACGACGTTATCATTCAGCGGCAATACGGAGAGCGAAAAGCCTTTCATGTCGAGCGCGCTCACGAGCGGCGCGGGGCCGATAAGCCAGTCGATACGGTCTTTCAGGGCCGAGCGCGACAGCTCGCGGGTCAGCAGCGCCATCTCCAGCGCAGACGTGCCGCCGAGATTGTTAATCAGCACCGCGAGCCGCGCGTCGGCGGGCACCTGCGCCATCAGGCGCTCCACCAGCGTCGCCACAATTTCCCGACTGTTCTGGGTGTTGATGGTGCTGGCGCCGGGCTCGCCGTGAATGCCGAGCCCCAGCTCCGCCTCGCCCTGTTTAATGCGCCCGTCTTCGGTGCTTCCCGGCAGGCTACAGGTCTGTAGCGCCACGCCGAGGCTTTTCACCGCGTCGCTCGCCTGCTGCGCCAGCGCGCGCACGTCGCTTAACGATTTGCCCTGCTCGGCGGCGAAACCGGCGATTTTATGCACCAGCGCCGTGCCGGCGATGCCGCGCGGCTGCTTGTTATCCGGCAGCGCCACATCGTCGGACACAATCACCATCTCCACTTTCAGCCCATGGCGCCTGGCTTTCTCTGCCGCCAGGCCAAAGTTCAGACGGTCGCCGGTGTAGTTTTTCACGATGAGCAGGCAGCCGCGGTCGCCGGTTACCGCCACAATGGCGTTCAGCACGGCGTCCACGCTCGGCGAGGCAAAGAGATCGCCGCAGACGGCGGCAGTGAGCATTCCCTTACCCACAAAGCCCGCGTGCGCGGGCTCGTGGCCGGAGCCGCCGCCGGAGATTACCGCCACTTTGCTTTTATCCCAGTCGCGGCGGGCCACGATGCGGATAGCCGGGTCGATATCAAGGCGGGTGAGGTTCTGGTGGCGGGCAGTGAGGATTAACCCGTCGACAGCGTCGTTGATAAGGCTTTTACGGTCGTCAAAAAAGAATCTGGACATGGTTTCCTGCGAATCAGTGAACGGTATGCAAAGCATAGCCGTTTCGCAGGCACGCGGCGGTCAGAGCCCGTATTCGCCGTAGCCGCGCCGCTTTTGCAGGCGATCCAGCCAGCGGCCAGCAAAGTGAACGCCCACTAACACGGCTGCCAGAAAGGCGGTGTGCAGCCAGAAGGCGACGCGCCCGTCGAAGATGAAAAAACTCAGGATGAAATACGGCAGCGTGGCGCTGGCTATCGCAAAAAGGAGGTGTTCGCCGAGCGAAAACAGGCGCAACACATCGTCGGCGTCTTTCTCCTGTGGGGAGCCTGCCGTCACGATGCCCACCGCCAGACTGCGGCGGTCTGTGTGACGCGCGAGCAGCGCGAAAAGCAGCCCCAGCACGGCGAACATGCCGCCTTCGAAGGCCAGCCACGGCAGTGGATCGCGAAAATAAAAGTAAGCACCCACTATCAAAATCAGGAGCAGTGCCTCAGGCAAAAAAGCGAGATGGGCGAAGAAAAGGAGTAACAGCGAGGCGAATCTTTTCATGGCTTCCTGCAAACGTGAAAAGAGAGGAACCGCATTCCCCCTTGCGGGGGAATGCGGCAGGCGTCAGGCGCGTTTCATCAACAGCCAGAGGCTTATCAGGAAGAAGCTGGCGCTTGGCAGCAGCGCGCCGATAATCGGCGGAATGCCATACACCAGGCTCAGCGGCCCGAAGATTTGGTCCAGCACGTAGAAGATAAAGCCGAAGCTGATGCCCGTCACAACGCGCACGCCCATCGGCACGCTGCGCAGCGGCCCGAAGATAAATGACAGCGCCATCAGCATCATGACCGCGACGGACAGCGGCTGGAGGATTTTGCTCCACATATTGAGCTGATAACGGCTGGCGTCCTGGCCGCTCGCCTTCAGATACGTGACGTAATTACGCAGGCCGCTAATCGACAAGGCATCCGGATCCAGCGCCACGACGCCGAGCTTATCGGGCGTCAGGTTGGTTTTCCAGGTGCCGGTCAACGTCTGGGAGCCGGTGATCTGCTGCGGGTTTTTGAGGTTTGACTCATCCACCTGCGACAGGCGCCATAGCTTATGCTCAGCGTCAAACTTCGCGCTGGCGGCGTAGCGTACCGACTCCAGACGGCGCTTATCATTAAAAGCGTAGATGCTGATACCGCCCAGCTCGTTTTCACCCTTCACGCGCTCGATATAAACAAAGTTGCTGCCATCTTTCGCCCACATCCCCTGCTGGGTTGAGAGCAGCGAACCGCCATACATCTGCTGCGCACGCAGGTTACGGGCCATCTGTTCGCCCTGCGGGGCCACCCATTCGCCGATAGCCATCGTGAAGATGACCAGCGGAATGGCGGTTTTCATGACGGAGGCGGCGACCTGCATACGGGTAAAACCGGACGCCTGCATGACGACCAACTCGCTGCGTTGCGCCAGCATCCCTAAGCCCAGCAACGCGCCAAGCAGCGCGGCCATCGGGAAGAAGATCTGGATATCTTTCGGCACGCTCAGCAGCGTGTATGTTCCCGCGCCAAGCGCGGTGTAGCTGCCTTCGCCGGTCTTTTTCAGCTGATCGACGAATTTGATAATGCCTGACAGCGACACCAGCATGAACAGCGTCATCATTATGGTGTTGAAAATTGTTCTGCCGATGTACCGGTCGAGAACGCTAAATCCCAGCATCGATCACTCCCCGACGAGCAAAGCGGGCGCGGATGCGGCGCACCGGCACCGTGTCCCACAGGTTCAGCGCCACGGCCAGCGCCAGATAAAGCAGGTTAACAGCCCACATCCAGATCAGCGGATCAAGCTTGCCTTTCGCGCCGTTGGAGCGCAGCGAGGTCTGGAGCAGGAAGAAAATAAGGTACAACAGCATCGCGGGCAGCATCGAGAGCACGCGGCCCTGACGCGGGTTCACCACCGAGAGCGGCACGACCATTAGCGCCATCACAATCACCGCGAACACCAGCGTCAGACGCCAGTGGAATTCGGCGCGCGCCGATTTGGAATCGGCCTGCCAGAGCGTTTGCATGTCCATCTGCTCGGCGTCGTCCGGGTCCAGCGCCACGGCCTGATGACCGATAATCGCCTGGTAATCTTTAAAGTCGGTGATGCGGAAATCGCGCAGCATCGCGGTGCCCTCAAAGCGGGTGCCCTGGTTGAGCGTCACCACCTGTGAGCCATCCTTACGCTGCGAGAGTTCGCCGGAGTCGGCGACGACCACAGAAGGACGCGCGTTGCCTTTCGGGCGCAGCTGCGCCAGGAACACATCTTTGAATTTGCTGCCGTCCACGCTTTCGATGAACAGCACCGCGTTACCGTCGGTCGCCTGCTGGAACTGGCCCTGCGCGAGCGCCGCCATGCCGGGGTTGGCTTTCGCCTCCGCGAGCACTTCGTCCTGATGGCGCGACGACCAGGGGCCCGCCCACATCACATTCACCGCAGCGATAATGCCGGTCAGCAGCGCGAGAACCATCGCGGCTTTCACCAGCACCGCTTTACTCAGCCCGCAGGCGTGCATGACGGTGATTTCACTTTCGGTATAGAGCCTGCCAAGCGTCATCAATAGCGCGAGGAACAGGCTTAACGGCAGGATGAGCTGCGCCATTTCGGGCACGCCCAGGCCAAGGAGCGCGAGCACGAGGTTTGTCGGAATATCGCCGTCCACCGCCGCGCCAAGAATTCTCACCAGCTTCTGGCAGAAGAAGATCAGCAGCAGGATGAACAAAATCGCCAGTTGGCTTTTGAGCGTCTCCCGAACCAGATATCTTATGATTATCACATTAAATACGCCTGTGAATACGAGTCTTTTTGCAGGAAAATCGCTTGTTTCATGGCTTAAACGTCATTTATTCTCTTGAGTCGTCGAAAAGATCGCTAAGATTACATATCTTAACGGCTTCGCGCTTCAAGCGTTGCCGACGAGCCGAAACCAAAACAACATTCGTTAAGATTAACACGAAGTCATCGCAACAGCGGAGCAAGAGTTACGAAGTGGTCAATTCTATCTGTAGCCGCCGCCGTTGTCTTTAAGATTCAGGAGCGTAGTGCATGGAGTTCAGTGTAAAAAGCGGGAGCCCGGAAAAACAGCGCAGTGCCTGCATTGTCGTAGGCGTTTTCGAACCGCGCCGTCTCTCTCCCATCGCCGAACAACTCGATAAAATCAGCGACGGCTATATCAGCGCCCTGCTGCGTCGCGGTGAGCTGGAGGGCAAACCGGGCCAGACCTTGTTGCTTCATCACGTTCCAAATGTGTTGTCAGAACGTATCCTTCTGATCGGCTGCGGCAAAGAGCGCGAGCTGGATGAACGTCAGTATAAGCAGGTGATTCAGAAAACCATCAATACTCTGAATGATACCGGCTCCATGGAAGCGGTCTGCTTCCTGACCGAGCTGCACGTCAAAGGCCGCAACACGTACTGGAAAGTGCGCCAGGCGGTAGAAACGGCGAAAGAGACGCTCTATAGCTTCGATCAACTGAAGACGAATAAGAGCGAGCCGCGCCGTCCGCTGCGCAAAATGGTGTTCAACGTGCCTACCCGCCGTGAACTCACCAGCGGCGAGCGCGCTATCCAGCACGGTCTGGCGATCGCCTCCGGCATTAAAGCCGCTAAAGATCTGGGCAATATGCCGCCGAACATCTGTAACGCCGCGTACCTCGCCTCTCAGGCGCGCCAGCTGGCGGATTCCTTCAGCAAAAACGTCGTCACCCGCGTGATTGGCGAGCAGCAGATGAAAGAGCTGGGGATGCACTCCTACCTCGCGGTCGGCGAAGGCTCGCAGAATGAATCGCTGATGTCGGTGATTGAATATAAAGGCAGCAGCGAGCCGGACGCCCGGCCGATTGTGCTGGTGGGCAAAGGGCTGACCTTTGACTCCGGCGGCATCTCGATTAAACCGTCCGAAGGGATGGACGAGATGAAATATGACATGTGCGGCGCGGCGGCGGTATATGGCGTGATGCGCATGGTGGCCGAGCTGAACCTGCCGGTGAACGTAACTGGCATTCTGGCGGGCTGTGAAAACATGCCTGGCGGACGCGCGTATCGTCCGGGCGACGTGCTGACGACGATGTCCGGCCAGACCGTGGAAGTGCTGAACACCGACGCCGAAGGCCGTCTGGTGCTGTGCGATGTGCTGACGTATGTGGAGCGCTTCGATCCGGAAGTAGTCATCGACGTGGCGACCCTTACCGGCGCCTGCGTGATTGCGCTGGGCCATCACATTACCGGCCTGATGTCGAACCACAATCCGCTCGCGCATGAGCTTATCGGCGCGTCCGAGCAGGCGGGCGACCGTGCGTGGCGTCTGCCGCTGGCGGACGAGTTCCAGGAGCAGCTGGAGTCGAATTTCGCGGATATGGCGAATATCGGCGGTCGTCCTGGCGGGGCTATCACCGCCGGGTGCTTCCTGTCGCGCTTCACGCGCAAATATAACTGGGCGCACCTGGATATCGCCGGTACCGCATGGCGCTCCGGCAAAGCCAAGGGCGCCACCGGTCGCCCGGTCGCGTTGCTCTCGCAGTTCCTGTTGAACCGCGCCGGGTTTAACGGCGAAGAGTAAGGCTTTTCCCTCTCTCCGCTGGAGAGGGGGCATCGCCCGACGCGCTGACTGACGGTGGGTGCGCTTTGCTTACCCACCCTACAAAAACCCGCCATTCCGATAAAAAGACTCGCCCTTCCCGAACCAGGGCGACGCTTGCAGCCAACAACGAGGCAACGTGAAAGACCACGGGTATCGCTTATGAAGAACGCAACGTTTTACCTGCTGGACAACGACGACACCGTGGATGGCCTGAACGCCGTCGAACAACTGGTGTGCGATGTTGCCGCAGCGCGCTGGCGCGCAGGGAAACGCATCCTGATTGCCTGCGTCGACGAAGCCCAGGCGACCCGCATCGACGAAGCGCTCTGGAAGCGCGACCCCGACAGCTTCGTGCCGCATAATCTCGCGGGCGAAGGGCCGCGCGGCGGCGCGCCGGTGGAGATCGCCTGGCCGCAAAAACGCGGCAGCAGCCCGCGGGAGCTCCTGATAAGCCTGCTGCCGGAATTCGCAGCTTTTGCCACTGCTTTCTATGAAGTGGTAGACTTCGTACCTTACGACGAATCCCAGAAACAACTGGCGCGCGAACGCTACAAAGCCTATCGCGCCGCCGGTTTCCACTTGACCACGGCCACCTTCACGGCGCCCGGAACGACACAGTAGAAATGGAAAAGACATATAACCCCCAAGATATCGAACAGCCGCTTTACGAGCACTGGGAGCAGCAGGGCTATTTCAAACCCAACGGCGACGAGAGCCAGGAAAGCTTCTGCATCATGATCCCGCCGCCGAACGTCACTGGCAGTTTGCATATGGGTCACGCCTTCCAGCAAACCATCATGGACACCATGATCCGCTACCAGCGCATGCAGGGTAAAAACACCCTGTGGCAGGTCGGCACCGACCACGCCGGTATCGCGACCCAGATGGTCGTCGAGCGCAAAATCGCCGCTGAAGAAGGCAAAACCCGCCACGACTACGGCCGCGACGCCTTTATCGAGAAAATCTGGGAGTGGAAAGCGGAATCCGGCGGCACCATCACGCGCCAGATGCGTCGTCTGGGTAACTCGGTGGACTGGGAGCGCGAGCGCTTCACCATGGATGAAGGCCTCTCCAACGCAGTGAAAGAGGTGTTCGTCCGTCTTTATAAAGAAGATCTGATCTATCGCGGCAAGCGTCTCGTGAACTGGGACCCGAAACTGCGTACCGCCATCTCTGACCTGGAAGTGGAAAACCGCGAGTCGAAAGGCTCCATGTGGCATATCCGCTATCCGCTGGCGGACGGCGCGAAAACCGCCGACGGCAAAGATTACCTGGTCGTCGCCACCACGCGTCCGGAAACCCTGCTGGGCGATACCGGCGTTGCCGTAAACCCGGAAGATCCTCGTTATAAAGATCTGATCGGCAAATATGTCGTGCTGCCGCTGGTTAACCGCCGCATCCCGATCGTCGGCGACGAACACGCCGATATGGAAAAAGGCACTGGCTGCGTGAAGATAACGCCGGCGCACGATTTCAACGACTACGACGTGGGTCGTCGTCATCAGCTGCCAATGATCAACATCCTGACTTTCGACGGCGATATCCGTGAAAGCGCGGAAGTCTATGACACCAAAGGCAACGAATCCGACGTTTACTCAAACGAGATCCCGGCGCAGTTCCAGAAAATGGAGCGCTTCGCCGCGCGTAAAGCGATCGTGGCGGCGGTGGATGAACTCGGCCTGCTCCAGGAGATCAAACCGCACGATCTGACCGTCCCTTACGGCGATCGCGGCGGCGTGGTTATCGAACCGATGCTGACCGACCAGTGGTATGTCCGCGCGGACGTGCTGGCGAAACCGGCGGTGGAAGCGGTAGAAAACGGCGATATCCAGTTTGTGCCGAAACAGTACGAAAACATGTACTTCTCCTGGATGCGCGATATTCAGGACTGGTGTATCTCCCGTCAGCTCTGGTGGGGCCACCGTATCCCGGCCTGGTACGATGCCGAAGGCAACGTCTATGTAGGCCGCAGCGAAGAAGAAGTGCGTCAGGAAAATAACCTGTCCGCGGACGTCGCGCTGCGCCAGGACGACGACGTGCTGGATACCTGGTTCTCCTCCGCGCTCTGGACGTTCTCGACCCTCGGCTGGCCGGAAAACACCGACGCGCTGCGTCAGTTCCACCCGACCAGCGTCATGGTCTCCGGCTTCGATATCATCTTCTTCTGGATTGCCCGCATGATCATGATGACCATGCACTTCATCAAAGATGAAAACGGCAAGCCGCAGGTGCCGTTTAAGACCGTCTACATGACTGGTCTTATCCGCGACGACGAAGGCCAGAAGATGTCCAAATCCAAGGGCAACGTGATTGACCCGCTGGATATGGTTGACGGCATCACCCTGGACGCGCTGCTGGAGAAACGCACCGGCAACATGATGCAGCCGCAGCTGGCGGAGAAAATCCGCAAGCGCACCGAGAAGCAGTTCCCGGAAGGCATCGAGCCGCACGGCACCGACGCCCTGCGCTTTACGCTCGCCGCGCTGGCCTCCACCGGTCGCGACATCAACTGGGACATGAAGCGCCTGGAAGGCTACCGCAACTTCTGCAACAAGCTGTGGAACGCCAGCCGTTTCGTGCTGATGAATACCGAAGATCAGGATTGCGGCTTCAACGGCGGCGAGAAAGTGCTGTCGCTGGCGGATCGCTGGATTCTGGCGGAATTCAACCAGACGGTGAAAGCGTACCGCGAGGCGCTGGATAACTTCCGCTTCGATATCGCGGCGGGCATTCTGTACGAGTTCACCTGGAACCAGTTCTGCGACTGGTATCTGGAGCTGACCAAGCCGGTCATGAACGGCGGTTCGGAAGCCGAGCTGCGCGGCACCCGCAACACGCTGGTGACCGTGCTGGAAGGTCTGCTGCGTCTGGCGCACCCGATCATTCCGTTTATCACGGAAACCATCTGGCAGCGCGTGAAAGTGATTGCCGGTATCGACGCCGACACCATTATGCTCCAGCCGTTCCCGGCGTTTGACGCGTCCCGCGTGGACGACGCGGCGCTGGCGGATACCGAGTGGCTGAAGCAGGCGATCGTCGCCGTGCGTAATATTCGCGCCGAGATGAACATCGCGCCGGGCAAACCGCTTGAATTGCTGCTGCGTGGTTGCAGCCAGGACGCGCAGCGTCGTGTTAACGACAACCGCGGCTTCCTGCAGACGCTGGCGCGCCTTGAGAGCATTACCGTGCTGCCTGCCGATGACAAAGGCCCGGTGTCGGTGACCAAAATCATCGACGGCGCCGAGCTGCTGATCCCGATGGCGGGGCTGATTGATAAAGACGCCGAGCTGGCGCGTCTGGCGAAAGAAGTGGCCAAAATCGAAGGCGAGATCGGCCGCATCGAAAGCAAACTCGGCAACGAAGGCTTTGTGGCCCGCGCGCCGGAAGCGGTTATCGCGAAAGAGCGCGAAAAACTGGCGGGCTATCACGAGGCGAAAGCCAAACTGATAGAACAGCAGGGCGTCATTAGCGCGCTGTAAGTCATGTTAAATAAAAAGCCGGGGCGACCCGGCTTTTTTTATGTCTGCGTTTCGCAAAAAAAACGGCGCTCATCTGAGCGCCGTTATGCTTTTACCGGGCCGTAGCCCGGAGCTCATTTTCAGAGTGCGAAAGGCAGAATGGAGAAACCACGGCCCAGCACGCTTGCCGGATCGTTACGCGGCTGCTCGTCGTGATCGACCAGCGCCAGGTTATCCAGCTCGCCGTCAACATGGGTGTTTTCCAGCAGGTAACGGGTCAGACGCACTTTTGCCCACGGCCACGCCAGACCAAAGGTGATACCGCAGACCATGAAGTTACTCAGGATCAGCCAGACGAACGTACCGACACTCACGGTGGAGCGGAAGGTAATACCGCCTTCCAGAGACATCTGCTGATAAGCGTAGTTACGCACTTTAACGAACGCGAAACTAAAGCAGACCAGTATGCCGACAAGATAAACCATATAAGCCATTACCACGGTGGAGATCATGGACAAGCCAGCGCTCAGCATCGCTTCTTCGCTTCCCGCGCCGTACAGGCTTTGCTGCAAAATCTGGGTCATCATGGGGACTACCATCACCATCACGATAACGATAAACGGCACAAACAGCAGCATCGCCTTGAGATAAATGAAGGTGCAGGTTTTTACGTTCAGGTTGATGGCGAAACGGTGTTTGCCGTATTGCAGGTTATTGACCAGCAGCCCGTACCACTGCGCGGCATAAATGCCCTGCATCAGCGCGGTACCGCCAAGGCTCACCACAACCGCCAGCACGATAGCCACAATAATGCCGGTCATGCTACCGCTGGAGCCGGCAAGGGTCATAACGAGAGAAAGCACGATAAACACCAGAATCGCAATCAGCAGCGGGCAGCCGAGCATCACCCACCAGGCGCGCAGGGGGCTGGCTTTAAAACTAAAACGCAGGCCGTTAAGCTTCGTCATCAGCAGCTGATAGCGCAGGCCCTGCATAATGAGGAACGGCGCAAACGCGATAAACAGCAGCACCATGCAGACGGTTAAAAAGGTATTTTCAAAAGCGATATTAATCACGAACACGGCATAGAGAATGGCGAGACAGATCCAGCCGACAAAAATCGCGCCGCCTGTGGCATGGTAAGAAAAACGGGCGCCTGCCAGTTCAGTATTTTCATAAAAATAACGGCGCGCGCGCACCATCGCCCAGGGCAAAAACAGCCCGGCAGTGAACACCGTTAACAGTATGTTGACCAGCCAGACGGGGAAATAACCGCCGCCGCTGCCCTGAAACGAGAATGCGTGTGTCTTATTCCCTGCCAGGAATTTATTATCGTCTGACATAACAATCCTTATTCTATAAAAAAGAAAAAAGCGCCGTTATAACCATTAATATTTTAGGGTTAATTCAGTGCGTACTTTAGTGTAATAAAGCCCGGAGAAGAATAATAGCAGCCAATATTCCTGGGCTTGCGTCACTCTTCTTGTAGTGGTATTAAGCACAACACTATGTTGAACAGATGACATCAGAGCAAATGATGAATGTTGAGGCGCCAGTAGACATTATTATGCGCCGGATGACGGCGGCGGATAACGCCGCTGTCGCCCGGGTGATCCGCCAGGTCTCCGCAGAATGCGGGCTGACTGCGGATAAGGGCTACACCGTCGCGGATCCGAATCTCGACGTGCTTTATACGCAATACAGCAAACCTGGCTATGCGTACTGGGTGATTGAACTGGACGGCGAAGTGGTAGGCGGCGGCGGTATCGCACCGCTGGTCGGTAGCGAAACGGACATCTGCGAACTGCAAAAAATGTATTTTCTGCCCGTGGCGCGCGGCAGGGGGCTTGCGAAAAAGCTGGCGTTACAGGCCATGGATTTCGCTCGCGCGCAGGGCTATCGCCGCTGCTATCTCGAAACCACCGCCTTTTTAAAAGAGGCGATTGCGCTGTATGAGCGCTTAGGCTTTGCGCATATTTCCGAGCCGCTCGGCGCGACGGGTCATGTGGATTGCGAAGTACGGATGTTAAAAACGCTCTGAAGGCGTGAAATCCTGAAATAAAAAAGCCGGGCTAACCCGGCTTTTTTTATTATTGTTGCATGGAGACGCGAATAGCCGGCCCGGCTTTTTCCGGCGGCAGCGCCAGCACGTTATGCCAGAGCTCCTGCACCATATTGCAGACCTGCTTTTCCTGTCCGACGCCTTTTTGCGGATCGGTAAAGACCTCAATCGTGTCGCCATATTTCGCCGCCAGCGCCTGACCAATCGGGGCCAGCGACTCTTCAGCCAGTTTCTGCTCTTCCGGCGTCACCTTATGCGTATTCGGTCCGTAGCTTGCCGACAGCAGCTTCATTTCGACATCCATACGCTCCGCGATGACCTCTTTCGATAACATCTGGATCGGGTTTACACCGCCTTTTACTTGCGGCATCAGGAAGCGGAAACAGGCGTCATCGCTGTGCTGCTGCATCTCACGGGTCTGTTTCATATTGACGCGCATATACGCCACCACGTCATCATCCGGCGCGAACTGAATGCGTTGCATCTCAAGCCCGGCCATATTCGCCTGCATCGTGTCGATAATATCCTGCTGCGTTTTGCCTTGCTTCGCCATGTCCAGCGCCTGACCACGCATGCGCGCATAGAAAGCCGGATCGTTTTCTTTAATCAGCTTATACAGCGGCATGCTGTTAAACGCCTCGTCAAAGCCCTGCTCCGGCGAAGTCTGACCGCTTTTCAGCCAGGCGATATCCGCGATATTCCACAGCACGATGCCGACGACAAAAATCGCGATGGCAGCGAGTTTATTCACTTTGCCCTTTTTATAGAGCGTTGATGCCACCACGGCGAGCACGATGCCCACCAGCGCGGAGAGCATGACATGATTCCAGTTCATCCTTTATCCCTTCGGTATTGATAGTTTTTATAACGCCCAACGCTTTACGCGTGCGCCGGTACGCCGCTGTGGAAACGGAATTCCGCATCAGGCTGATTAATCAGCCGCGCTTCCGCCTCGCCCAGCGCCTGCACCCGCGGCGCGATGTCGTCCGGCGAAATCTGCTGCGCCAGCGTGAGGTAATCCTGATAGTGACGCGCTTCCGAGCGCAGCAGCGACAGGTAAAACTTCTGCAGGTCATCGTCCAGATATGGCGCCAGCGCCGCGAAACGCTCGCACGAGCGGGCTTCGATATACGCCCCGCAAATCAGCTTGTCGACCAGCGTCGCAGGCTCATACGTGCGCATTTCGCGCCGCATCCCGCGCGCATAGCGGCTGGCGGTGATTTTGACATACGGGATGTTACGCGCCTGCATCACTTCGCGCACCTGCCAGAAGTGGTGTAATTCTTCTTTGATGAGCAGCACCATGCTGTCGATGAGCGCCTGGCCCCACGGATCGTCGGTATGCGGCATCACGCTTTTACCGATGCGCTTATGCAGCGCCAGGAAATCGGGCTCCGGGCCTTCACGATAGGTGAAATCTTCATAGGGCTGTAGCCAGCCGAGCAATTCGTCAGAGCCGCTTTTATCCGCGACATAGCGGCGAATGAGCAGCATCGCGGTTTGCGCGGCTTTCAGCTCGCAGATCATGTGGTCGGTCAGCAGCAGCGGTAAGTTTTCCGGCGCTCTGGCTTCATCTATCCAGGCTTGCGGGGTGGCGCAGTGAAGGAAATTTTTAACGGGGAGGAGGAGTGCGTCGTAATTCATGCGGGGTTCCTGAAATGCGGCAGCATCGCGCTGCCGCAAAGTGCGACTTAGTGACGAACGCCGTCGTCGTCTTCATCCATGCCTTCGTCGTCTTCGTCTTCGCCTTCACCGTCCGGGTCTTCAAAGTAAGTGCCCCAGCCGTCATATTCGACGTTAAACTTCTCCGCCATGTTCATCAGTTGTTCGACCTGAGCGTCGATAAGCTCGGCATTCAGCGCGCACTCGCTCAGCGCGTCGCAGCAGATAACGGTTTCACCGCCCTCTTCCAGCTCCAGCTCTTCCGGGTCTGTCACTTCGTAGCCAAGCTTGAACACTTCTACCGCCAGTTTCTCCAGCGTGTCGAAATCGTCTGCCGAAAAGTGGTGTTCAATAGTGTACAGCGCCTCAGGATCGCTGCCATCTTCAAGCAGCTCTTCAATAATCAGACGCGTCTCTTCGCGCTGCTCTTCCAGTAATTCCGGGTTTGCCATGGCTCGTTCCTCAGTGTGTGGCAGATACCTTCTATTTTCACACACCCGCGGGAATGCCTCCACCTTTCACCGCAAAGTTTTAACACCGGGGGTTGCAAATGAATATTCATACATATATGTTGAATATTAATTCAATAAGTGGCGTCAGCCAGCGAGGGGATCATGTCTGCGTTGTACCAGAAATCGTTTTTAAAACTGCTCGATTTTACGCCCGCTCAAATCCGCATGTTGCTGGAGCTTTCGGCGAAGCTTAAAAACGATAAAAAAAACGGCGTTGAAGTTCAAAAGCTTACCGGAAAAAACATTGCGCTCATCTTCGAAAAAGACTCAACCCGCACACGATGCTCTTTCGAAGTTGCCGCATATGACCAGGGCGCGCGCGTCACTTATCTCGGGCCAAGCGGCAGTCAGATTGGGCATAAAGAATCAATTAAAGATACCGCCCGCGTGCTGGGCCGCATGTACGACGGCATTCAGTATCGCGGTTTTGGCCAGGAGATCGTCGAAACATTGGCGCAGTTCGCCGGTGTGCCGGTGTGGAACGGCCTGACCGATGAGTTTCACCCGACGCAATTACTGGCGGATCTGCTCACCATGCAGGAACATCTGCCGGGCAAAGCGTTTAACGAGATGACGCTGGTGTACGCGGGTGATGCGCGCAACAACATGGGCAACTCAATGTTAGAAGCCGCCGCGCTGATGGGGCTGGATTTACGGCTTGTCGCCCCAGAGAGCTGCTGGCCTGCCGCGAAGCTTGTGACCGAATGCCAGGCGCTGGCCAAAGAGACCGGCGGGCGGATCACGCTGACCGAAGATATCGCCGCGGGCGTGAAGGGCGCGGATTTCATTTATACCGATGTCTGGGTGTCGATGGGCGAAGCCAAAGAGAAGTGGGCAGAGCGTATCGCGCTGCTGCGGCCGTATCAGGTTAACAGCCAGATGCTGGCGCAGACCGGCAACCCGAACGTGAAATTTCTGCACTGCCTGCCGGCGTTTCACGACGACCAGACCACGCTCGGCAAGCAGATGGCGCAGGAGTATGGCCTGAAAGGCGGCATGGAAGTGACCGACGAGGTGTTTGAGTCGACCCACAGTATCGTGTTCGATCAGGCGGAAAACCGGATGCATACGATCAAAGCAGTGATGGTGGCGACGCTCTCTGAGTAAGCTCGCGGGGTTGGTGGGTGCGCTGCGCTTACCCACCCTACGAAACGACAGAACAACGCTGACTGTAGGGCGGGTAAGCATCGCGCACCCGCCTTGCCGGATGGTCGGATGGTCGACTGGTGGCTGCGCTTCGCTTACCCACCCTACGAAACGACAGAACAACGCTCACCGTAGGGCGGGTAAGCATCGCGCACCCGCCTTGCCGGATGGTCGGATGGTCGATTGGTGGCTGCGCTTCGCTTACCCACCCTACGAAACGACAGAACCACGCTCACCGTAGGGCGGGTAAGCATCGCGCACCCGCCTTGCCGGATGACTGGATGGTGGGTGCCCACCCTACCCATCTACAAGCCACTCACGCCATCAACATCTTCACGACGACTTTGCGCACCGGGGCCGGGTCGCCCACCGCGCACAGCGGCTTATGCACCTCGCCTGGCCAGAAAATCACGAAATCGCCCTCTTCCAGCACCACGGTTTTCTCCTGTGCGCCTTCGGGCAGGAACGCGATATCTTTATCCGCCAGCCAGTCGGTGTCCGGCGCGCCCGGCGGCAACGTGCTGAAGGTCATCCCTTCGCGGCCCGACAGGACAATCTGAATGTCCAGATAACGCGCGTGATATTCGGCGCGGCGTTCCGCCAGCGGCTCCGTCGTATCTTCTGAGAGCAGAAAAAAAAGGCGATCGCCATCCAGATCGTACTTGCCCGGCGCGGTCTGCGCCGTCACCTGCTGCTTCACCTGCTCAATCGCCTCGCGAAACGGCGCAGGCAGCCATTCGCCCAACGCGTGAATGTTACCGATAATCATGCCAGCTCCTTATATAAAACAGCGTTTCATTTTGTCGTGTTATACGAGTAATTCCGCCGGCGCGCCACTGGTTTATGGGTAAAAGCTGTTCTGGCGCATGGTTATCGAACGAAGCGTTACCGGCTTGTTAATACCCATCAGGCGTTTATGCATCTTTTATGCATAACCCTGGCGAATACCACTTACAGCTTCGCTATATCCCACTGTTTTACCAGTGTTTATCTGAAAAAAGACAGGGGAATCACGTTTTACTTACCTCACAAACAGGCATGGTTACGTCATAGTTATTTGCTTTATTTTCAGCAATTCAAAATAATCGCGCACCATAAATGCATAACCATATTACGGACCAAATAAAAGCATTTAATATCAATAATTTAATTATTTGTGTATTTGTTGTCCAAAAACAGATTCTTAACAACGCTGCATAAGCGCCGTGTTTTCTGCGTAGCGATTCATAACCCCCGACAAATTAATTAAACTTTCCATGAAATAAATCATCATTATGGCGGAATAGTAAAATCACCGCGTCGCCCGTGATATTCATCACACAATAAACCCCGCACTCCATTACTATTAATTTCGAATTCAATCTGCACGGTAACTCGTTATGCGAAAACCTTTCGCATAATGCCGCCGTTTTTATTCTGAAAATTAGCGAAGGAATAAATATGGAAAAGCATTACGTGGGATCGGAAATTGGACAATTACGCAGCGTCATGTTGCACCGCCCTAATTTAAGCCTGAAAAGACTGACGCCGTCTAATTGCCAGGAATTACTTTTCGATGATGTATTATCCGTAGAACGCGCCGGTGAAGAACACGATATTTTCGCCCGTACGCTGCGCGACCAGGGCGTAGAAGTATTATTGCTGACGGATCTCCTGACGCGCACGCTGGATATCCCGGCCGCCAAAGACTGGTTGCTGGAGACACAGGTGTCTGAATACCGCCTCGGCCCCTCTTTTGCCTCGGATGTCCGCGGCTGGCTTGCCGATCTGCCGCACCGTGAGCTGGCGCGGCGTTTAAGCGGCGGCCTGACCTTCAGCGAAATCCCGGCCTCCATTCATAATATGGTCGTGGACACGCACGGCGCCAATGATTTTATTATGGAGCCGTTGCCCAACCATTTATTTACCCGTGACACATCCTGCTGGATATATAACGGCGTGTCGATTAACCCAATGGCGAAACAGGCCCGCCAGCGCGAAACCAATAATCTGCGCGCGATTTATCGCTGGCATCCGGCCTTCGCCGATGGCGAGTTTATTAAATATTTCGGCGATCAGAATATTAATTATGACCACGCGACGCTGGAAGGCGGCGATGTATTAGTGATTGGCCGCGGCGCGGTATTAATCGGCATGTCTGAGCGCACCACGCCGCAGGGTGTGGAATTCCTCGCGAGCGCCCTGTTTAAACACCAGCAGGCGACGCGCGTTATTGCCGTTGAATTGCCGAAACACCGCTCCTGTATGCACCTCGATACCGTGATGACGCATATCGATATCGACACTTTCTCCGTTTATCCGGAAGTCGTACGCCCTGACGTGAAGTGCTGGACCTTAACGCCGGACGGGCACGGCGGCATCGCACGTACCGAAGAAAAAACGCTGGTATACGCCCTGGAGCAGGCGCTCGGCATCGACCAGATACGGCTCATCACCACCGGCGGCGATGCGTTTGAAGCCGAGCGCGAGCAGTGGAACGACGCCAACAACGTGCTGACCGTGCGCCCAGGCGTAGTGATCGGCTATGAGCGCAACACCTGGACCAACGAGAAATATGACAAGGCCGGCATCACCGTGCTGCCGATTCCTGGCGACGAGCTGGGCCGCGGACGCGGCGGCGCGCGCTGCATGAGCTGCCCGCTGGAACGCGACGGCATTTAAGGAGAACCCCATGGAAATGAAACCCACGCTGGTCGTGGCCCTTGGCGGCAACGCGCTGCTGAAACGCGGCGAACCGCTGGAGGCCGATATTCAGCGTCATAACGTCGAACTGGCGGCCCACACCATTGCTCAGCTCACCCGCCAGTGGCGCGTGGTGCTGGTGCACGGCAATGGCCCGCAGGTCGGGCTGCTGGCGCTGCAAAACAGCGCCTATCTGAACGTCACGCCTTATCCGCTCGACATTCTGGGCGCCGAAAGTCAGGGAATGATTGGTTACCTGTTACAGCAGTCGCTGAAAAACCAGCTGCCGGATCGCGAAGTCAGCGTGCTGCTGACGCAGGTGGCGGTGGATGACGCTGACCCGGCGTTTAAGAACCCGACCAAATACATCGGCCCGGTATATGACAAAGCCCAGGCGGACCAGCTCGCCGCGGAGAAAGGCTGGACGATGAAAGCCGACGGGCCTTATTTCCGTCGCGTGGTGCCTTCGCCTCAGCCGCAGCGGATTGTCGAGAGCGACGCCATCAAAGCGCTTATCGAGCGCGACCATCTGGTGATTTGCAACGGCGGCGGCGGCG
This sequence comes from Cronobacter turicensis, assembly GCF_041222865.1. NCBI lineage: Bacteria > Pseudomonadati > Pseudomonadota > Gammaproteobacteria > Enterobacterales > Enterobacteriaceae > Cronobacter > Cronobacter turicensis. The sequence goes on from NZ_CP165997.1 coordinate 3,838,298, forward strand.
TGCCGGTGGTGGATAAAGCCGACGGTTACCACGGCATCGAGGCGGTTATCGATAAAGATCTCTCGGCCGCGCTGCTGGCGCGCCAGCTGCACGCCGACGCGCTGCTGATCCTGACGGACGCCGACGCGGTGTATGTCCACTGGGGTAAGCCGACCCAGCGCCCCATGACCCACGTAACGCCCTCGCAGCTGGCGGAGCTGCACTTCGATGCAGGCTCCATGGGGCCGAAAGTGGCCGCGTGCTGCGCCTTCGTTGAGCAGTGCGGCGGCATCGCAGGGATCGGCGCGCTGGGCGACGGCCCGGCCATCCTCGCGGGCGATAAAGGCACGTTGATTCGCCAGTAAGTTTTCTCACCGCTTTAATGCAAAAAGGATTTAACCATGACTATCAACCTGAAAAACCGCAACTTCCTGAAACTGCTCGACTACACCCCGGCGGAGATCCAGTACCTCATCGATCTGGCCATGCAGCTGAAAGCCGATAAAAAGGCCGGGCGCGAGAAGAAAACGCTGGTGGGCAAAAACATCGCGCTGATTTTCGAAAAAACCTCCACCCGCACCCGCTGCGCGTTTGAAGTCGGCGCATTTGACCAGGGCGCGCAGGTGACATACCTCGGGCCGAGCGGCTCGCAGATTGGTCATAAAGAGTCAATGAAAGATACCGCCCGCGTGCTGGGACGCATGTATGACGGCATCGAATATCGCGGCTACGGCCAGGAGATCGTTGAGGAGCTTGCCAAATTCGCGGGCGTGCCGGTATGGAACGGGCTGACCAATGAATTTCATCCGACGCAAATCCTGGCCGACCTGATGACCATGCTGGAGCACTCGCCAGGCAAAACGCTTCCGCAGATCCGCTTTGCGTATCTTGGCGACGCGCGCAACAACATGGGCAACTCGCTGATGGTAGGCGCGGCGAAAATGGGCATGGAGATCCGCCTGGTGGCGCCGAAAGCCTTCTGGCCGGAAGAGGCGCTGGTCGAACAATGCCGCGCACTCGCCGCTGAGACCGGCGCGCGCATCATTCTTACGGAGCATGTGGACGAAGGCGTGGACGGTGTGGATTTCCTCTACACCGACGTCTGGGTATCGATGGGCGAGCCGAAAGAAGCGTGGGCCGAGCGCGTCGCGTTGATGAAACCCTACCAGATCAATCAGGCGGTGGTGAAAGCGACCGGCAATCCGAACGTCAAATTTATGCACTGCCTGCCGGCGTTTCATAACGAGCACACCACCGTCGGCCGCGAAATCGAAGTCGCTTATGGCCTGAAAGGGCTGGAAGTGACGGATGACGTGTTCGAGTCCCCCTGCTCCATTGTGTTTGATGAGGCGGAGAACCGTATGCACACCATCAAAGCCGTGATGGTGGCGACGCTTGGCGAATAATCTTTGCGGGCGCGCCGCCGGTGCGCCCGCCGCTTCGGAGATACCCTCATGCACAGGTTCAAATTTCCTTCCGCTTATACGATTTTGTTTGTGCTTATCGCGCTGGTGGCGGCGCTCACCTGGGTAGTGCCTGCCGGGAAATACCAGATGGCGATGAACGACACGCTCGGCAAAGAGGTGCCGGTCGCGGGCACTTACGCCCCCGTCGAGGCGCATCCGCAGGGCATTACCGCCATTCTGCTGGCCCCGGTGGATGGCCTTTACAACCACGTGACCTATACCGCAGGGGCCATCGACGTGGCGCTGTTTGTGCTGATCATCGGCGGCTTTCTGGGCGTGGTGAATAAAACCGGGGCCATCGACGCCGGGATCGAGCGCGTGACGGAGCGGTTACACGGCAAAGAAGAGTGGATGATCCCGATATTGATGGCGCTGTTCGCCGCGGGCGGCACCATCTACGGCATGGCGGAAGAGTCGCTGCCGTTTTATACCCTGCTGGTGCCGGTCATGATGGCCGCGCGCTTCGACCCGCTGGTCGCCGCCGCCACGGTGTTGCTGGGCGCGGGCATCGGCACGCTCGGCTCCACCATTAACCCCTTCGCAACGGTGATTGCCGCCAACGCCGCCGGTATTCCGTTCACCAGCGGCATCTGGCTGCGCGTGGCGCTGTTGGTTATCGGCTGGGTTATCTGCGTGCTGTGGGTGATGCGTTACGCCCGTCGCGTGCGTCAGGACCCGTCACTCTCCGTGGTGGCGGACCAGTGGGAAGCCAACCGCGCGCACTTTCTCGGCAACCGCTCTGCCGACATGCTCCCCTTCACCATGACGCGCAAAATCATCCTGATCATTTTCGCCGCCTCGTTTGCGGTGATGATTTACGGCGTGGCGGTGCGCGGCTGGTGGATGGGTGAGATTTCCGGCGTGTTCCTCGCCGCCGCGATTATCACCGGCGTGGTGGCGCGCATGAGCGAAGAAGCGTTCACCAGCACCTTTATCGACGGCGCGCGGGATCTGCTCGGCGTGGCGCTCATTATCGGTATCGCGCGCGGTATTGTGGTGGTAATGGATAACGGCATGATCACCCACACGATTCTGCACAGCGCGGAAAACCTGGTATCCGGGCTGTCCACCACGGTGTTTATCAACGTGACGTACTGGATTGAAGTGGTGCTCTCGTTCCTGGTGCCGTCGTCATCCGGCCTTGCCGTGCTGACGATGCCTATCATGGCGCCGCTCGCGGATTTCGCCCATGTAGGGCGCGATCTGGTGGTCACCGCCTATCAGTCCGCCTCCGGGATCGTGAATCTGATTACGCCCACCTCAGCCGTGGTGATGGGCGGCCTGGCTATCGCTCGCGTACCTTATGTGCGTTATCTGAAATGGGTTGCGCCGCTCATACTGATCCTGACGGTGCTGAACATGGCCGCCCTCAGTCTTGGCGCGCTGTTTTAGCCTGACATGGCGTTGCGGCGCGGTCAGCCAGGGCGTTGCGCCGCATAAAACGCCGATCATTTCAGCAAAAGCCCGTAAATTGTCAGGTTATTACGTTTTCCCCCTGGACGCGGGCCGGGAAAACCATATCGTTTTTCTTCAACTTTCATCAACGTAAGGAGTGACTGTCCATGAAGGATTACGGTGATTATTCCGGAAAAGAGCAGGAGCAAATGACGGTATGCCAGCGGCTCATCAGCAACAAAACCTACTGCTCTCAGGAGGAGATCCGGCGCGACATGCAGCGCCAGGGGTTCGACAATATCAGCCAGTCCTCCGTCTCACGCCTGCTGAAACTGCTCGGCGTAATTAAAATCCGCAACGCCAAAGGACAAAAAATTTATTCCCTGAATCCGCTATTACAGCCCGCGCCGGACGCCGCACGCTCGATCGCGGAAATGGTGGTGAGCGTTGAACATAACAGCGAATTTATCCTTGTTCATACGGTGGCGGGCTATGGCCGCGCGGTGGCGAAAGTGCTGGATTATCACGCTTTGCCGGAGGTATTAGGCGTGGTGGCGGGTAGCAGTATTGTCTGGATAGCGCCGCGCGATGTGAAGCGCACCGCGCTGGTTCACAAGCGTATTAATTATTTACTTCTAATGCATTAATATTCACAGCAATCGATTCCTGAGCGCAAAGTGTGCATTTCCTGCTTGTCAGCTAAACGCACATGCGTATAATGCCGGGCAATTTGCCGGAGGGAAGCATGGTCCAGTGTGTTCGACATTTTGTCTTACCGCGTCGTCAGAAAGCTGACGGCCAGGCCGTTGCTCTTTCCGTTCCCGAATTGCTGTTAAAAGCCCCTCAATGAGGGGCTTTTTTTTGTCCAGCGTTTGTCCGCCGGCCTAAAGAGGAGACAAAAATGGCTAATCCGCTTTATCAAAAACATATTATTTCCATCAACGATCTCAGCCGCGCCGAGCTTGAGCTGGTGCTGGAGACGGCGGCGAAGCTGAAAGCGAACCCGCAGCCGGAGCTTCTGAAGCACAAAGTGATCGCCAGCTGCTTCTTCGAAGCCTCGACCCGCACCCGCCTGTCGTTTGAGACCTCCATGCACCGTCTGGGCGCGGCGGTGGTCGGCTTCTCCGACAGCAGTAACACGTCCCTTGGCAAAAAAGGCGAAACGCTGGCGGACACCATTTCTGTCATCAGCACCTATGTGGACGCCATCGTGATGCGCCACCCGCAGGAGGGCGCGGCGCGTCTGGCGACCGAGTTTTCCGGCGGCGTGCCGGTGCTGAACGCGGGCGACGGGGCCAACCAGCACCCAACCCAGACGCTGCTGGATCTCTTTACCATCCAGGAGACGCAGGGACGCCTTGAGAACCTCACCATCGCGATGGTGGGTGACCTGAAATATGGCCGCACGGTGCATTCGCTCGCGCAGGCGCTGGCGAAGTTCAACGGCAACCGCTTCTGCTTTATCGCCCCGGACGCGCTGGCGATGCCGCAATACATTCTCGATATGCTGGATGAAAAAGGCATTCCGTGGAGCCTGCACAGCGCCATCGACGACGTGGTCCAGGAAGTGGATATTCTCTACATGACCCGCGTGCAGAAAGAGCGTCTCGACCCGTCGGAATACGCCAACGTGAAGGCCCAGTTTGTGCTGCGCGCCGCCGATCTTCAGGGCGCGCGCGACAACATGAAAGTGCTGCACCCGCTGCCGCGCATTGATGAAATCACTACCGACGTGGATAGAACGCCCCACGCCTGGTATTTCCAGCAGGCGGGCAACGGTATTTTCGCCCGTCAGGCGCTGCTGGCGCTGGTACTGAATCGCGATTTAGCTCTGTAAGGAGAAGCTCATGACCCATGACAATAAACTTCAGGTAGAAGCCATTCGCCGCGGCACGGTGATTGACCATATTCCGGCGCAGGTCGGCTTCAAGCTGCTTTCCCTGTTTAAGCTTACCGAAACGGATCAGCGCATTACCATCGGCCTTAACCTGCCCTCCGGCGAAATGGGCCGCAAAGATTTAATCAAGATTGAAAACACCTTCCTGACGGACGAGCAGGTCAATCAGCTCGCGCTCTACGCGCCGCAGGCGACGGTAAACCGCATCGACGATTACGAAGTGGTAGGCAAGAGCAAGCCGAGCCTGCCGGATCGTATCGATAATGTGCTGGTCTGCCCGAACGGCAACTGCATCAGCCGTACCGAGCCGGTCGCCTCCAGCTTTGCTGTGAAAACGCGCGGCGACGCGGTGCAGCTGAAGTGCAAATATTGTGAGAAAGAGTTCGCGCGTCACGTCGTGCTGGCGGATTAATTGTGGCTGGCAATGGCCTTGCGGCTCCCTATAATGAGCGGGAGCCTTACCGCTGTTAACTTCAGGAGAAATTATGTCCCGCACTATCGCCACGGAAAATGCCCCTGCCGCTATCGGTCCTTACGTTCAGGCTGTCGATCTGGGCAACATGGTTATCACCTCCGGTCAGATCCCGGTTGACCCGAAATCCGGCAGCGTGCCGGACGACATCGCCGCCCAGGCGCGCCAGTCGCTGGATAACGTGAAAGCGATTATCGAAGCCGCTGGCCTGAAAGTCGGCGATATCGTGAAAACCACGGTATTCGTCAAAGATCTGAACGACTTCGCCACCGTTAACGCCACTTACGAAGCGTTTTTCACCGAGCATAACGCGACTTTCCCGGCGCGCTCCTGCGTCGAAGTGGCGCGTCTGCCGAAAGACGTGAAAATCGAAATCGAAGCGATCGCCGTTCGTCGCTAAACGCAGCCCTGACATAAAGAAAAAGCACCGCGAGCGGTGCTTTTTTTATGGGCTCAGCGCGCCGTTTTCTTCGTTTTCGGCAGGCCCTGGCGCTGATGGCTCACCGGGGTGTGTTTGGTCAGCGCGGGCTGCGTGTGCCGATACTGCCGTTTCGCCGCGCGCATCTCATCGGTGGTCGGCGCGGGCACTAAGCAGTCGCTGCGCGAGCCAATCAGATGCTTTTTACCCATCGCCTCCAGCGCCTCGCGAATAACGGGCCAGTTGGCCGGATCGTGATAGCGCAGCAGCGCCTTGTGCAGGCGGCGCTGGCGATCGCCTTTCGGCACCACCACGTCTTCACTTTTGTAGCCGATTTTGCCGAGCGGGTTTTTGCCGGTGTAATACATGGTGGTCGAGTTGGCGAGCGGCGACGGATAGAAGTTCTGCACCTGATCGAGCCGGAAACGGCGCGCTTTCAGCCACAGCGCCAGGTTCACCATATCTTCATCGCGCGTGCCGGGGTGCGCGGAGATAAAGTACGGGATCAGGTACTGCTCTTTGCCCGCCTGTTTTGAATAGGTATCGAACAGTTCTTTAAAGCGGTCATAGCTGCCCATGCCCGGCTTCATCATTTTTGAGAGCGGCCCCTCTTCGGTATGCTCCGGGGCAATCTTCAGATAACCGCCGACATGGTGTGTCGCCAGCTCTTTGATATAACGCGGATCTTCTACCGCCAAATCGTACCGCACGCCGGAGGCGATCAGGATCTTCTTGATGCCCTTGAGATCGCGCGCGCGGCGGTAGAGGTTGATCGTCGGCGTGTGATCGGTATCCATATGCGGGCAGATCTCCGGGTAGACGCACGACAGGCGACGGCAGGTCTGCTCGGCGCGCGGCGAAGTGCAGCGCAGCATATACATATTGGCCGTCGGCCCACCGAGATCGGAAATCACGCCGGTAAAGCCCGGCACCGCGTCGCGGATCGCTTCTATCTCATTAATGATCGAGTCTTCCGAGCGGCTCTGGATAATGCGCCCTTCATGTTCGGTAATGGAGCAGAACGAACAGCCGCCGAAGCAGCCGCGCATAATGTTCACCGAGAAGCGGATCATTTCCCAGGCCGGAATGCGCTTTTTGCCGTACACCGGGTGCGGCACGCGCTGATACGGCAGCGCAAACACGCTGTCCATCTCTTCGGTCGAGAGCGGGATCGCAGGCGGGTTAATCCAGATATAACGATCGCCATGCTTTTGCATCAGCGCGCGGGCGCAGCCGGGGTTGGTTTCGTGGTGCAGAATGCGCGAGGCGTGCGCGTAAAGTACTTTGTCACCCTTCACTTTTTCATACGACGGCAGCAGCACGTAGGTTTTCTCCCACGGCTTCGGGCGCGGCGGCTGAACGGTGACGGTTTTCACTTCGGGCTTTTCCGGTTTGTTGCCGTCAGCGCACGGCAGATCGTCGCCATACGGATGCGGGATCGGATCAATGCGCCCCGGCGTGTCGAGACGCGTGGAATCCACGCCCGTCCAGCCCGGCAGGGCTTCTTTCAGCATGATTGCCGTATTACGCACGTCCCGGATCGTGGCGATAGGCTCGCCCATCGCCAGACGATGCGCCACTTCCACCAGCGGACGCTCGCCGTTGCCGAAAATCAGCATGTCGGCTTTGGCATCCACCAGCACCGAGCGGCGCACGGTGTCAGACCAGTAATCGTAATGCGCGGTGCGGCGCAGGCTCGCCTCAATGCCGCCCAGGATGACCGGCACGTCGCGCCAGGCCTCTTTACAGCGCTGGGTATAGACCAGCGTCGCGCGATCGGGGCGTTTTCCGGCTTCGTTATCCGGCGTGTAGGCGTCGTCGTGGCGCAGTTTGCGATCCGCCGTGTAGCGGTTGATCATCGAATCCATATTCCCGGCGGTCACGCCGAAAAACAGGTTCGGTTTGCCAAGGCGCATGAAGTCGTCTTTGCTGCTCCAGTCCGGCTGCGCGATGATCCCGACGCGAAAGCCCTGCGCCTCCAGCATACGGCCGCAAATAGCCATGCCGAAGCTCGGGTGATCGACGTAGGCATCGCCGGTGACGAGAATAATATCGCAGCTGTCCCAGCCAAGCTGGTCCATCTCCTCGCGCGACATCGGTAAAAAGGGCGCAGGCCCAAAGCAGGCCGCCCAGTACTGGGGCCAGGAGAACAGATCGCGATCCGGCTGGATCAGGCTCAGGGAACTCATAGTGCTTCCGGAAAAAGGCAAAAGATCGACAAAGGGCGGCGATTATACGTCCGGAAGTGACAAAAAAAGAAGGGTTATTCTGCGGAAAAAAACGCCAGCCCCCTTCTTTGCCGATCTACGCGATTACTTGCTGTGCCAGTACGCCGCGGCGCGCATCAGCTGAGGGTTCACGCGCCCTTCAAACGGTTCGCTTAAGCGTTTAACGACTTTTCCTTCGCCGGTTATCCAGAGGTAATAATCGTCCTGCGGCACCGTCAGCGCGGCCAGTTTCTCTTCCACCGCCTGCACGTCATGACCGACCACCCACTGAAGGTTAAAGTCGCCGAGGTGCGACAGATAGCCTTTCAGCGCTTCATCCCTCACCGTCACGATAGCGTTCACCTGCACCGGTTTCGCCTGCGCGCGGAGCGCCTCAAGACGGCGGCGCAGCGCAGGCATCCCGGACTCATCGCACACGTAGAGCTGCCAGGCGTAATCTTCCGGCACCACTAACGAACCGCGCGGTCCGCCGATGCAGAGCGTATCGCCAGGTTTTGCCGCAACGGCCCAGTCGCTCGCCACGCCAGATTCATGCACGTAAAAATCGATAGTTAACTGCTGGCGCGCCTCGTCAAACAGCGGCGTGTAATCGCGTGACGGCGGGCGCACGTCGCCTGCCCAGACGATGCCGTCATCGGTGACGTCAGGCGGCACAAATGGCGCGCCGTCCTGCGGGAAAAACACTTTGATATGGTCGTCGAAGCCGCGCGAACTGAAGCCCGCCAGCGCGTCGCCGCCAAACACAAGGCGCTGAAAGCCGCTGATGCGCTCGCTTTTCAGCACGGTAATTTCGCGAAAACGCAGCGCGTTACGCACGCGCTGCGGAAATTGAGTGGTCTGATTCATCATTAACCTGCCAACGTAAACGGTAAATTAGATATATCTAAATAGTCGTAAATGATAATGATTGCCAACAACGGAAATGGCAAGCGATTTTTCGATAGCCTGAACAAAAACCGCACATCGCGCAACATTATGGATTTTATCTTTTTATAATCAATGACCTGTATTTCTATCGCTGTTAGAAAAGACATCCAGCCATAAAAAAGATATAGTTAAGATATATCTGTTTAACCCGGAGATCCCTTATGCGTTCAGACGACCGCCACGCTTCATCCCCTCGCCGCGAAGGCCGCCACGGGCCGGAAGGCCATCGCCGCCCGCGCTTTTTCGGCAATGGCGAACTGCGTCTCGTCATGCTGGATATCCTGTGCGCTGGCGCGAGCCACGGTTACGAACTTATCAAAGCCATCGAAACGCTGACCGCAGGCCATTACGCGCCGAGCCCAGGCGTGGTCTACCCGACGCTCGATGCGCTGGAGGCGCAGGGGTTTGTCGTGCTGCGCGAAGAAGAAAGCGGTCGGAAGAAAATCGCGATTACCGACGCAGGCCGCGCGTGGCTTCTGGAAAACCGCGAGGCGCTGGATCACATTCAGGCGCGGATGCGGGCGCGCGCCATCGGGCACAAGCTGCGTAAAGATCCGCAGATGAAACGGGCGCTCGATAACATGAAAGCGGTGCTGGATTTGAAGGTGAATCAGGCGGAAATCAGCCCGGAGACGTTAAAGCAGATTATCGGCATCATAGACCGCGCGGCGTTGGCTATCTCCCAGCTCGATTAACGGCAACGGCGGCGGCAGGCCACCGCCGTTGTGTTATCAGGCGCTGAGACGGAACACTTTAATCATCTCTTTCAGGTGGTGCGCCTGGTCATTAAGCGACGAGGCCGCCGCGACCGATTCCTCCACCAGCGCGGAGTTCTGCTGCGTGGTGGTGTCAATCATGCCGATGGCGCTGTTGATCTGCGAGATACCGTCAGTCTGTTCACGGCTCGCCTGTGCAATTTCACGCAGGATCGTGTCCATTTCGCTAACGTTCGCGACCATGCCATGCAGCAGACCGCTCGCTTTTTCTACCAGCTCCATGCCTTCGCGCGTCTGACCGGTCGAGTCCTCTATCAGCGCGCGGATCTCGCTCGCCGATGAGGCGCTTTTCTGCGCCAGCTGGCGCACTTCGCCTGCGACTACCGCGAAACCGCGGCCATGTTCGCCCGCGCGCGCCGCTTCCACGGCGGCGTTAAGCGCCAGAATATTGGTCTGAAACGCGATGGAATCGATCAGGTTGATGATGTCTGACATCCGGTCAGACGTGCCGCGAATGACGCGCATTTTGTCCGTCACCTGCTGCATCATCTCGCCGTTGCGCTTCACCACACCGGCGGCGTCAGACGACAGCCGCGTCGCCTCACTGGTATTATCGGCGGTGTTTTTCACCGTCGAGGTGATCTGCTCCATCGAGGCGGCCGTCTGCTCTACGGAGCTGGCCTGCTCTTCGGTGCGCGCCGCCAGATCCTGGTTGCCCGCGACAATCTGCGACGCCGCGCTGGAGATGCTTTCCGCGCTGTACTGCACCTCCTGCACAATCGCCTGCAGCCGCTGTTTCATATCCATCAGCGCATGCAGCAACACGCCGGTTTCATCGCGCGCCTGTACCTCCACCGAGCGGGTGAGATCGCCTTCAGCAATCGCGCCGGCAAAGCGCACCGCCTGGTCGAGAGGACGCGTAATGGCGCGCACGATAAGCCAGCCCATCAGCGAGCCCAGCACCACGCATAGCAGCGTCAGGCCGATGGTCAGCGCGCGGTTGCCGCTGAAATCTTTCGCCACCGTCACGCCCGCCTCGCGCATATGGTTGTCCTGAATTTTAATCAGCGCCTGTACCCGCGATTTATATTCATTCTGAAGCGTTACCGTGGTGGACATCATCTCCTCCAGCGCCGCGTTGCGATCGTTGCGTTTTACCGCATCGAGAATGCGAAAGCGCGAGGCCAGATACTGCTTACGCACGTCGGCGATTTGCGCCAGCGCCTGACGCGAGGCGTCGTCGGTCAGCGTTTTATTCAAATCGGCAAGCAAGGCGCTAATACGCCCGCTGATGGCGCTAAGCTGCGCCTCGGACTGCTGCGTCCAGCGCTGGTTCTCGTCCATCAGCATTAATTGCTGCGTACTGACGAAGCTCTGGAAATTTTCGATAAGCTGATTGGCTTTTACGGTAGTGGGATAATCCTCAGCGATAACCTGCTGAATATTATTATTGGCCTGGCTCAGACTGCCGAGTGATAAACCGGCGCTGATAAGTAGCAAAACAATAAAAAAGCAAAAGCGAAAATAAGCTTTGTGCGAATTTTAATATCGCGGATGGACATATTCACTCCGTTGAACGGGTTATTTTGCGCTGACGAAACGGAAATCGCAGCGATGGATAACGTGATCCGCCGAACCTGCGGGGATCGACAAAAGTCGTTATCGTCAGGCCCTTTTGTAACTTTATGAGTTTGATCGTTTTTTTCTTTTATAAACCCCAAAAACAATAGCCTATGGCTATTAATATGCGGCTATTGATCGGCCAAATGTGCGCCAGATCACTTAATTGCGCAATTAATTACAGCGAAGCGGAAACACTTTTTGTGTGGGTTCAGGAAGATGGGAAAAACAATTTAAAATGAAGGGGTTAAATTAAATACATTTATTTAATTTGATTTTAACATTAAGACAACAAATAAGCGGAACACCTGAAAGGGCACAAATTGATAAATTTGTGGCGTGAAGAAGAAGCGTGAAGCAAAAAGAGAAAGGCGGCATGGCGCCGCCTTTAACCGAAATTAATGCAATACCGTCACCGCATCCTGAAGGCGGCCAGCACGGTATTTTACCATCGACGAAACCTGCGCGCCTTCATCGACCAGCGCCGCGTTCTTGCGGGTGATGGCGTCCAGTTCCGCCACGGCGCGGGTGAGATCGGACAGCCCGTCGGCCTGCTCGGTGGTCGCCTGGCTTATCTGCCCCAGCAGGCGCGTCACATTCTCCACCTGGTTGACGATATCCTGCATGGTGCGGCCCGCGTCATGCACCTGCACCGTACCGGACGCCACCTTGCTGGCGCTGGCATCAATGAGTTTACGGATATCGTTAGCGGCGTTCGCGCTGCGGTTCGCCAGATGGCGCACTTCGCCCGCCACAACGGCAAAACCTTTGCCCTGCTCGCCCGCGCGCGCCGCTTCGACGGCGGCGTTGAGCGCCAGAATGTTGGTCTGAAACGCGATGTCATTAATAAGCGCCGTGATGGAGCCGATGCGCTGCGTGCTGTCGGCAATCTCATCCATGGTCTGGACCACGGTTTGCATTGTCTGCCCGCCGAGACGCGCCGCGTCGCTCGCCTCGCTGGAGAGCTTATCCGCCGCCGCCGCCGTGGCGGAGTTGTTTTGCACCGATGCCGCCATCTGGTTCATGGTAGTGACGGTTTGTTGCACGTTAACCACCGTCTGACGGGTGCGCTCGTTAAGATCCTCATTGCCGCGCGCCAGCGTTTCGCTGCCGCTGCGTACATTGCTGACCTGGCCTGAAACATCATTCATCAGCCAGCGACACATCAGTCCCAGTTGCCCGATGGCGCGCAGCGTCACGCCGACCTCATCGACGCGGTTGATATGCGCGATGCTTTGCGACTCGCCTGTCGCAATGCGCAGCGCCTGACGCGCCACGTTTTCAAGCGGGCGAACAATCTGCCACTCCAGCACCGCGCCGCCAAGCAGCAGCATCACCGCAGCCATAAGCGTCGGGGCCAGCAGGGGCGTGCCGGTACAGGCCATGACCGCGGTCCAGGCCACAAACAGCGCGGCCATCACGCCGCGCAGGCGCCAGCGTAACGGCAGCGTCGGGAGTTTGCCCCACACGCCGTTGCGCAGCACCAGTCCTTTAAACAGACGCCGCGGTTTACGCCCCTCGCGCAGCGCTTTATAGAGTGGTTCGACCGCGGCTATCTCTTCCGCGCTGGCTTTGGTGCGAATCGACATAAAGCCGGTAATTTTCCCGCTGCGCACCATCGGCGCGACGTTGGCGCGCACCCAATAGTGATCGCCGTTCTTGCAGCGGTTTTTCACGATGCCGGTCCAGGGCTCGCCCTGCTTCAGCGTGTACCACATATCGGCAAAAGCCGCTTTCGGCATATCCGGGTGGCGCACCATGTTGTGCGGGCTGCCGGTCAGTTCCTCAAGCGTATACCCGCTCACCTCGACGAAAGCGTCGTTGGCATGGGTAATATAACTTTGCAGATCGGTGGTAGACATAAGCGTGGTGTCGTTAGCGAGCGTAACTTCACGCTGCGTAACGAACGGCTGAGAAGACATAACGACGTCCTTAGGCAGGTTATCCAATTGTTAATCTTTTTTCTGCCTTGTTATGTCGGCGATATATAAATTATCTTTAGCTGTTAAATACGATTCAGCTCGCAATTTATGCATTTACCCATCATTTCTTTCTGCATCACGCCGATAATTTATATCCGCAATTATTTACCATGGTGAATAATTAATACGCGTTACTTTAGCGTTTCCAGCGTGCCGTCGGCGCGCGCCAGAATACAGCGGTTGCGTCCGTTATTTTTGCCGAAATACATGGCATCGTCCGCGCGACCAATTGCCTCATGCAGTGTTTCATTGCGCCGTACGCACGTCAGGCCGCCCGTCACGGTAACGTTCAGCGTCTCGCCATCAAGCGTAAGCGGAAGCTGGCCTGGGCACCTACACAGCCGCACGCCAGCTTCGCGCGCCTCTTCCTGCGTATGAGACTCCAGAAGCGCAATGAACTCCTCCCCGCCGAAGCGATACACCTGTTCGCAGCAACGCGCTTCGTTTTTAAACCGTTGCGCCACCTCGCGCAGCACGTCGTCACCCGCGTTATGCCCGTAGGTATCATTCACTTTTTTAAAACGGTCGATATCGATAATCAGCAGCCACAGCGTCTGTTCGCGCGCGTGGGCGTGCAGGAACTCGAAATCTTCATACAGCAGCTGGCGCAGCGGCAGACCGGTAAGCGTATCGTGCCGGTTACGCAGAGAAATGAGCTGCTGGCGGTAATCATCAATGCTGGCCACAAACTGTTGTTGCGCCTCGTGGTAGGCATATAACGCTGCGGAATCCACCTGGTTACTGGCAATCGCGTTTATTAAGTATCGGGCTTTATCATGCATCGCTTTATGCGTTTCGCTAATCGCTTTCGCGAAATGAAGGTAACGGAAAGCGATATTCTGATGGGCCGTCATCCACTGACAGAAACGACAATAAAGATGGGATTGCGGATGCATAAACGTGTTATCTGGCTCGTTTCCTAATAATACGAGCTCTAAGAATTTGCCGGTCCATTCATAATGTAATTTAACAGCATAATTTAATTCTTTTAACGATAAATCTATCTGGTGCAAATCCATGCTGACCTCATAAAACAACAACCGCCCCGGTTATCAGGCATATGCGCCAGAATAAAGAGGCGCATGGAAAATAACCTGGCGGCAAATCAGTAAATAGCGTGATTACCTCACGAAAATATATTTTCTGTGAATTATATACAGAAACGTCTGCGTTGAAATATCTGCGCGCAGATGCGCCACTACCGCGCACCGCTGCCCTGTCAGGGTGCAACACCGCTTTTCACCTCTCTAACCCGCTCGCGGGCGGCAGCATTAAGCGCCGCAATGGTTTTTTAGGAATGATTTCGTGCCGCGTCTCCCGGCGCTTCACAGCGGTTTATCCCGATTTTCAGGGCCTGCGGCGATGTGGCGCAAAGGCTGCAATACTTAATATCGGTATCATGTGATACGCGATCCAAAGGGGCACATTTTGAACAGGTTACCTAACAGCGCCTCGGCTCTTGCCTGTACCGCGCACGCACTGAATCTCATCGAAAAGCGCACGCTGACGCATGAGGAGATGAAAGCACTTAACCAGGAGGTGCATGATTACTTCCAGCAGCATGTAAACCCAGGATTCTTAGAGTATCGAAAATCAGTCACCGCTGGCGGGGATTACGGAGCCGTAGAGTGGCAGGCGGGAGGGCTTAATACGCTTGTCGACACCCAGGGACAGGAGTTCCTTGATTGCCTGGGTGGATTTGGCATTTTTAACGTGGGGCACCGTAATCCAGTTGTTGTATCCGCCGTAGAAAATCAGCTTGCGAAACAGCCTCTGCACAGTCAGGAGCTGCTCGACCCGCTAAGAGCGATGCTCGCCAAAACCCTCGCCGCGCTGACGCCTGGCAAACTCAAGTACAGCTTCTTTTGCAACAGCGGAACGGAATCGGTCGAGGCGGCGATTAAGCTTGCCAAAGCGTATCAGTCGCCGCGCGGCAAATTCACCTTCGTGGCCGCCAGCGGCGCCTTCCACGGCAAATCGCTCGGCGCGCTCTCCGCCACCGCGAAAGCGGCGTTTCGCAAACCGTTTATGCCGTTGCTGCCAGGCTTTCGCCATGTGCCGTTCGGCAATATCGACGCGCTGCGCGAGCTGCTGAGTGAATGCAAGAAAACCGGCGATGACGTGGCGGCCGTGATCCTGGAGCCTATTCAGGGGGAAGGCGGCGTGATCCTGCCGCCGCCGGGCTACCTGCCGGCCGTGCGCAAGCTCTGCGATGAATACGGCGCGCTGCTTATCCTCGACGAGGTGCAGACCGGCATGGGCCGCACCGGCAAAATGTTCGCCTGCGAGCATGAAAACGTGCAGCCGGACATTCTCTGTCTTGCCAAAGCGCTTGGCGGCGGCGTGATGCCGATTGGCGCGACGGTCGCGACGGAAGAAGTGTTTTCGGTACTGTTCGACAACCCGTTCCTGCACACCACCACGTTTGGCGGCAACCCGCTCGCCTGCGCGGCGGCGCTCGCCACCATTCATGTGCTGCTGGAGGAAAACCTGCCCGCCCAGGCGGAGCAGAAAGGCGACATGTTGCTGGACGGCTTCCGCCAGCTGGCGCGTGAATACCCGCATCTGGTGCAGGAGGCGCGCGGTCGTGGGATGCTGATGGCCATTGAGTTTGTCGATAACGAAACCGGCTACCGCTTCGCGAGCGAAATGTTCCGTCAGCACATACTGGTGGCGGGCACGCTCAACAACGCCAAAACGATCCGCATCGAGCCGCCGCTCACGCTGACCGTTGAGCAGTGCGAGCAGGTGCTTGCCGCCGCGCGTACGGCGCTTGAGACGCTCAGCATCGCCCACAGCGATACGGCGGTCGCCACCGAAAGCTAACCCTCAGGCAGCGCGTCTTCGCTCTCGTCCGGCGAAGGCGCGGCGCCTTTTCACTCTCGCCTGAAATTTGATTGCCATCACAATCAGCAGATTGTCTCTTTCCCTTTTGGCCGTTGATCGCTTAATCATTAACTCATCCGACCACATAACAATTATTTTACACTGGATGAGTGCAATTATGAGCTACCCGTCGCTGTTCGCCCCGCTCGATCTGGGCTTCACCACGCTTAAAAACCGCGTCCTGATGGGCTCGATGCATACCGGGCTTGAGGAGCATCCGGACGGCGCGCGGCGGCTCGCGGCCTTTTATGCCGAGCGCGCCCGTCACGGCGTGGCGCTGATCGTCACCGGCGGCGTGGCGCCGTCGCCCGCTGGCGTGGCGATTCAGGGCGGCGCGGTGCTTAACGACGCGCATCAACTTCCTCATCATCGCGTGATCACCGACGCGGTGCATCGCGAAGGCGGCAAAATCGCGCTGCAAATTTTGCATACCGGGCGCTACAGCTATCAGCCTCACCCCGTCGCGCCGTCGCCTTTACAGGCGCCGATCAACCGCTTCGCGCCGCATGAACTAACCCACGACGAGATACTCGCGCTGATTGACGATTTCGCGCAGTGCGCGTCGCTGGCGCGCGAGGCCGGTTACGACGGCGTGGAGATCATGGGTTCGGAAGGTTATCTGATAAACCAGTTTCTGGCGGCGCGCACCAACCAGCGTGAGGATGAATGGGGCGGCGACTACGCACGCCGGATGCGCTTCGCCGTTCAGGTGGTGCGCGCGGTACGCGAGCGCGTGGGCCTGGATTTCATCATTATTTATCGTCTTTCTATGCTGGATCTCGTCGAGGGCGGGTCAACTTTCGCCGAAACCGTACAGCTTGCCCGCGCCATTGAAGCGGCGGGCGCTACGCTGCTGAATACCGGCATCGGCTGGCATGAGGCGCGCATTCCGACTATCGCCACGCCGGTGCCGCGCGGCGCGTTTACCTGGGTGACGCGCAAGCTGCGCGGGCAAACCACCCTGCCGCTGGTGACAACTAACCGCATTAACGATCCGCACGTGGCGGAGGCGATTCTCGCGGCGGGCGATGCCGATATGGTTTCCATGGCGCGGCCGTTTCTGGCCGATGCCGAACTGCTCTCCAAAGCCGCGAGCGGGCGCGAGGCGGAAATTAACACCTGCATCGGCTGCAACCAGGCGTGCCTCGATCAGATTTTCGCGGGCAAAATCACGTCATGCCTGGTGAACCCGCGCGCCTGCCATGAAACGGAGATGGTTTCTGTGCCTGCGCGCACGCCGAAACGGCTGGCGGTGGTGGGCGCTGGCCCCGCCGGGCTCGCCTTTGCGGTGAACGCCGCGCAGCGCGGCCACGCGGTGACGCTATTTGACGCCAGCGCGGAGATTGGCGGGCAGTTTACTATCGCCAGGCAGATCCCCGGTAAAGAGGAGTTTTACGAGACGCTGCGCTATTTCCGCCGGATGCTGACCGTCACCGGCGTGACGCTCGCGCTCAACACACGGGCCGACGCCGCGATGCTGGCGGAATTTGACGAGGTGGCGCTCGCGACAGGCATTGTGCCGCGCGTGCCGGATATTGCAGGCATTGATCACCCGAGCGTGCTGACTTATCTCGACGTGCTGCGCGATAAAGCGCCGGTCGGCCAGCGGGTGGCGATTATCGGCTGCGGCGGTATCGGGTTTGATACCGCGATGTATTTAAGCCAGCCGGGCGAAGCCACCAGCCAGAATATCGCCGAATTTTGCGTGGAATGGGGCATCGACACCAGCCTGAACGCGCCCGGCGGCCTGCGCCCGGAAGGGCCGATGTTGCCGAAAAGCCCGCGCCAGATTGTGATGCTGCAACGCCGCGCCGGGAAACCCGGCGACGGGCTTGGCAAAACGACCGGATGGATCCATCGCGCGACGCTTCTGGCGCGCGGCGTGAAGATGATCCCGGCGGTGAGTTATCAGCGCATCGACGATCGCGGGTTGCATGTGTTGATCAACGGCGAACCACAGTTGCTGGAGGTGGATAACGTGATTATCTGCGCAGGCCAGGAGCCGCAGCAGGCGCTGGCGGCCCCGCTGCGCGCGATGGGCAAGCCGGTGCATTTGATTGGCGGCTGCGACGTGGCCCTGGAGCTCGACGCCCGCCGCGCCATCGCCCAGGGCACGCAGCTGGCGCTGGAGATCTAAGAGAAAACCTGATCGCGGGTGCGCTATGGTGTGATGGCGGGTGCGCTGCGCTTACCCGCCCTACGATCCAGGCCCATTCATATTATGTAGGGTGGGTAAGCGAAGCGCACCCACCAGCCCGCAAACCCGCACTAACCGCCTTTCTCAGCGGCTTTTGCGCAGCTTCACCGCTTTCAATACTACAAACTTATTGTTGGTCGCGACGGTCGTGCAGTTACCGAAAATCTTCTTCAGCTTGCGGAAATAATCGAGATGACGATTGCCGACGATGCGCAGCTCGCCGCCCCACTTCAGGCAACGGCGGGCGTCCTGGAACATCTGCCAGGCGATATGATCGGTGATGGCGTGCTGCTGATGGAACGGCGGGTTGCAGAGCACCGCGTGGAAGCTTTCCGGCTCCACGCCCGTCAGCGCGTTATTCACCTGAAACTCGCAGCGATCCAGCGCGTCCGGCAGATTGGTTTCAACATTCAGACGGCTTGAAGCCACCGCCATGTAAGACTCGTCGACAAACCGCACCCGCGCCTGTGGATTCTGCGCCAGCAGCGTCAGGCCGATCACGCCGTTACCGCAGCCGAGATCCACCATCTCGCCTTCCACCGCTTCCGGCAGATGCTGCATAAAGAAGCGCGCGCCGATGTCGAGATTCGCGCGGGAAAACACGCTGGCGTGGTTATGAATCGTCCACGGCGTGCCGTCGAGCTTCCAGCTTAATGTCTCAGGCGCGTCGGCAAGCGCCGGGGCGCTGAAGGCGCAATGGATCAGACGCGCCTTTTTCCAGGCGAGCGTCGTGGTCGTCGGCCCCAGGATTTTTTCAAACAGCGCCAGCGTCGAGGTGTGAATATCGCGCGCTTTGCCGCCCGCGATAATGCGCGTCTGCGGCGTCACTACCTGACGCAGCGCTCGCAGTTGCTGCTCCAGCAGCGCGAGCTGTTTCGGGATCTTCATCAGCACCAGCTCCGGTGCGGCGGGCAGCGGGCTCAGGCTGTCCTGCAGGGCTACCCAGGATTCGTCGATATCGTTCAGGCGCAGGTTGTGGCGCGTGGCCTGGTGGGCGATGAACGAATCGTTGACGCTGACCGGGCGAACATCCGCCAGCGCACAGGCGAGCGCGCCGAAACTGTCGTTGAAAATCAGTACCGGACCGGAGGGCTGTTCGACCTGTTGCAGCAAATATTCATCCGCCGCTTCCCAGGCCTGCAGCGGCGTCTCTTCCGGCATTGGCGGAAAACGCTGCAGCGTCAGTGTTTGATTGAGTAACTCCACCTGGCTCATCGGCCCTCCCGAATGGTAAAATCCGCGCGTTTTATCCCTTAATTACACCCCTGAGTAAACCTTTTTTTCACCCGCTGAGGCCGTGATGACCACACTGACGTATCTCCAGGGCTACCCGGAATCGCTGCTTGCCCAGGTGCGCACGCTGATTGACCAGAACCGCCTCGGCGAAGTGCTTGAGAAGCGCTATCCGCACAAGCATCTGATAACCACGGACAAAGCGCTTTATGACTATGCGCAGGGACTGAAAAACCGCTATCTGCGCAGCGCCCCACCGCTCAATAAAGTGGCGTATGACAATAAAATCCACGTCATGAAACACGCGCTTGGGCTGCATACCGCGATTTCCCGCGTGCAGGGCGGCAAGCTAAAGGCCAAGGCGGAGATCCGCGTCGCTACGGTGTTTCGCCAGGCGCCGGAGGATTTTCTGCGGATGATTGTGGTGCATGAGCTCGCGCATATTAAAGAAAAGGAACATAACAAAGCCTTTTATCAGCTGTGCTGCCATATGGAACCGCAGTATCATCAGCTCGAATTCGACACCCGCCTGTGGCTGACCCAGCTTGCGCTGGCGCAAAGCGGCGGGCAGACGGCTTAACCTCAGTTTTTGCAAGGACGCAACGTGAAACTTCTCACTCGCTGGAAACGCGGCTTTACCCTCGTCGCCATGCTTCTCCTGGCCGTTATTGCGCTGTCGGCGGTGGCCATTTTCGCTGCCGACCGCGCGGTCACGCACGCCGCCTCAGGCAGGTTATATGACACGGTCGGCAATACGCCAGCCCGCAAAGTAGGACTGGTGCTGGGCGCGCGTCCTGACAACCGCTTTTTCAACCGCCGTATTGAAGCCGCCGCCGCGCTCTACCACGCCGGGAAAGTCTCGTGGCTGCTGGTGAGCGGCGATAACAGCCGTGCCGATTACGATGAGCCGACGGCGATGGCCGAAGCGCTCAACCGTCACGGCGTGCCCGCCGCCGCGATTTTTTGCGACTATGCCGGATTTTCGACCCTCGATTCCGTGGTGCGCGCCCGGCAGGTGTTTCAGGAAAACCGCATTACCATAATCTCGCAGGCGTTCCACAATCAGCGCGCTATCTACCTGGCGCAGCATTACGGCATCGACGCCATCGGGTTTAACGCCGAAGATCCGGCCTTTCGTCATACGCAATATACGCTGCTGCGCGAGCGGTTCGCCCGCGTGCGTGCGCTGCTTGATGCCCGCCTGTTGCGCCGCGAGCCGCACTTCCTCGGCCCTACTGTGGCGATAGGTCCGAAAGACGCGCCGCGCGGCTGCAATATTTACGCGGCCACACCCTAACAATCTGCGCCCGCGCGCACTGGTTTTGTCATTTTCGCGTGTTACTCTGAAAAGATATTCACTGCCGGAGAAGACACGCCCTTATGATACGTTTCGCCGTTGTTGGAACGAACTGGATCACCCGCCAGTTTGTCGATGCCGCCCACGAGACGGGCAAATTTACCCTTACCGCGATCTACTCCCGCAGCCTTGAACAGGCGCAGGCGTTCGCCAGTGATTACCCGGTGGAGCATCTCTTCACCTCGCTGGAGGCGCTGGCGCAAAGCGACGCCATCGACGCGGTCTATCTCGCCAGCCCCAACGCCCTGCACTTTTCCCAGTCCTGCCTGTTCCTGAACCATAAAAAGCATGTGATTTGCGAAAAGCCGCTGGCCTCTAACTTGCGGGAAGTGGAAGCGGCCATCGCCTGCGCGCGCGAAAACCAGGTCGTGCTGTTTGAGGCGTTTAAAACCGCCAGCCTGCCGAATTTCATCGCGCTGCAACAGGCGCTGCCGAAAGTGGGCGCGCTTCGCAAAGTGCTGTTTAACTACTGCCAGTATTCGTCGCGTTACCCGCGTTATCTCAACGGCGAAAACCCGAATACGTTTAACCCGGCGTTTTCTAACGGCTCCATCATGGATATTGGTTTCTATACGCTCGCCAGCGCCGTCGCGCTGTGGGGCGAACCGCATGAGGTGAAAGCCACCGCCAGCCTGCTGGCAAGCGGCGTGGACGCGCACGGCGTGGTCCAGATGAACTATGGCGATTTTGACGTCACGCTGCTGCACTCCAAAGTGAGCGACTCGACGCTGCCGAGCGAAATTCAGGGCGAGGCGGGCTCGCTGGTGATTGAAAAGCTCTCCGAATGCCAGCGCATCACCTTTATTCCGCGCGGCGGCAAACCGCAGGAGCTGACGCTGCCGCAGCACATCAATACGATGCTTTATGAAGCCGAAACCTTTGCGCGTCTGGTTGAGACCCACGAAGTCAATCATCCGGGTCTTGCGGTCAGCCGCACGACGGCGAAACTGCTGACTGAAATTCGCGCCCAGACGGGAGTGACATTCCCGGCGGATGACGTGAGCGTGCCGCTCCCGGCGTAAAGCTTTGTAAAAGCGCCCCGGCAAGTCATTGACCACATAAATGCCTTGTAATATTTTGTTACTTGCAAAGGGGAGTAACTTCATTGCCGACGGTCGTCATTACGGTGCCATGCATCCGGTCGTCGGGCAGCCAACCCGTTATCCGCAGCACAGACTGCGCAACGATAACGCGGCGGCTGTAAGTGAGACCTTGCCGGAAGGCGAGGTCTATGCGGTGCTCTTAAGCAAAGCGGCTGACGTCTTCTGACGTTAGCCGTTTTTGTTTTAGAGGATTTTGCTTATGAATACTGTCGGCACTCCCTTGCTGTGGGGCGGCTTCGCCGTCATCGTGGCGATTATGCTGGCTATCGACCTTCTGCTTCAGGGGCGTCGCGGCGCGCACGCTATGACCATGAAGCAGGCGGCCGTCTGGTCTGTCGTCTGGGTTTCGCTGTCCCTGCTCTTTAACGCTGCCTTCTGGTGGTATCTCACCGGCACCGCCGGGCGTGAAGTGGCAGACACCCAGGCGCTCGCCTTCCTGACCGGTTATCTCATCGAAAAAGCCCTGGCGGTGGATAACGTCTTCGTCTGGCTGATGCTCTTTAGCTATTTCGCCGTGCCGCCTGCGCTCCAGCGTCGGGTGCTCATTTACGGCGTGCTGGGCGCTATCGTGCTGCGCACCATTATGATTTTCGCCGGCAGCTGGCTTATTACGCAGTTCGAATGGCTGCTCTATGTGTTCGGCGCGTTCCTGCTCTTTACCGGCGTGAAGATGGCGCTGGCGAAAGAAGACGAAGGCGGGATCGGCGATAAACCGCTGGTGCGCTGGCTGCGCGGGCATCTGCGCATGACGGACAGCATCGAGAACGAGCACTTTTTTGTGCGTAAAAACGGCCTGCTCTACGCCACACCGCTGCTGCTGGTGCTGATCATGGTGGAGCTGAGCGACGTGATTTTCGCGGTGGACAGCATCCCGGCGATTTTCGCGGTCACCACCGACCCGTTTATCGTGCTGACCTCTAACCTGTTCGCGATCCTCGGCCTGCGCGCTATGTACTTCCTGCTGGCGGGCGTGGCGGAGCGCTTCTCGATGCTGAAATATGGTCTGTCGATTATCCTGGTGTTTATCGGCATCAAGATGCTGATTGTCGATTTCTACCACATCCCGATCGCGATTTCGCTCGGCGTGGTGGGCGGCATTCTTGCCACAACGCTTGTGATTAACGCCTGGGTTAACCATCGCAACGACAAGAAAAAGTTGGCGGAATAAGGTTTTGTCGCCATGCCTTTGACGCCGCCCGCGCTCCTGCGGGCGGCGTTTTTATATGGGCTGCCTATCGCCCGCGCTTTTGCAACGCGCCCGATGACGGATTTGCTGATTTTGTCACAATAACGTTAATGGATAGTTAAAAAACGGGAGCAATTCAGAAAATCCAGCACTATCCCCTTCCTCCCTGTAGCCAAATCCTTATACTCATCTGTGCAAACTTTTGTTACATCCTGATGCAACGTGGCACAGAACACGGCACGGGATGCAACCACATCACTTCTGAAGGAAATAGTATGACTACGCAATCTCAGGGCGGCGGCCTGCTGCACCGCCTGGCACAGGGCAGTCTGGTAAAACAGATTCTGGTGGGACTGGTGCTCGGTATTCTGCTGGCCTGGCTTTCCAAACCCGCGGCTATCGCGGTCGGTCTGCTCGGCACGCTGTTCGTCGGCGCGCTGAAAGCCGTGGCGCCGGTACTGGTGCTGATGCTGGTAATGGCGTCGATCGCCAACCATAAACACGGGCAGAGAACCAATATCCGCCCGATCCTCTGGCTCTATCTGCTGGGTACGTTTTCCGCGGCACTGACCGCCGTGCTGTTCAGCTTTCTCTTCCCTTCCACGCTGCATCTGGTCTCCGGCGCGACGGATATCACGCCGCCGACCGGCATTGTCGGCGTGCTGCGCGACCTGCTGCTCAGCATGGTCGCGAACCCGGTGGATGCGCTGCTGAAAGGCAACTATATCGGCATTCTGGTCTGGGCCGTGGGCCTCGGCTTCGCGCTGCGTCACGGCAATGAAACCACCAAAAATCTGGTGAATGATATGTCGGATGCCGTCACCTTTATGGTGAAGCTGGTGATCCGCTTCGCGCCCGTCGGTATTTTCGGTCTGGTCGCGTCCACGCTCGCCACCACCGGCTTTGATACCCTGTGGGGCTACGCGCAACTGCTGGTGGTGCTGGTCGGCTGTATGTTGCTGGTGGCGCTGGTCATTAACCCGCTGATTGTTTTTGCGAAAATCCGCCGTAACCCCTACCCGCTGGTGTTCGCCTGCCTGCGTGAAAGCGGCGTGACCGCGTTCTTTACCCGCAGCTCGGCGGCGAATATTCCGGTCAACATGGCGCTGTGCGAGAAACTGAACCTGGATCGCGATACCTATTCCGTGTCGATCCCGCTGGGCGCGACCATCAACATGGCGGGCGCGGCGATTACGATTACGGTGCTGGCGCTTGCGGCGGTGCATACGCTGGGTATTGCGGTGGATGTGCCGACCGCGCTGCTGCTCAGCGTGGTGGCGTCGCTGTGCGCCTGCGGCGCATCGGGCGTAGCGGGCGGTTCGCTGCTGCTGATCCCGCTGGCGTGCAATATGTTCGGCATTCCGAACGATATCGCCATGCAGGTGGTCGCGGTGGGCTTTATCATCGGCGTGTTGCAGGACTCGTGCGAAACCGCGCTGAACTCCTCCACCGACGTGCTCTTTACCGCGGCCGCGTGCCAGGCGGAAGATGCGCGCCTCGCGAGCCACGCGCTGCGTAACTGATGACATACCGGCGGTCTGCGGGCCGCCGGGTTTTACCGCTTCTGCACTATCTCTTTTTCGACCTTAAACGGATCGATTCCCCGCTTTTGCATCTGCCAGAACCGAACAATGTTAAGCCCGTTGATGATGAGAAAGCTGCCTTCAATCAGCGTGCCGCCGATCGAACCAATCCAGAAATTATGCGTGACCCAGCAGGCCGTGGAGCACCACATCACGCAGCGGGTGGTCAGCCCGGTGCAGCGAAACAGCGCCCAGGTGCTGGCGACGGTGCCGATAATCGGTAACAGCTCGATGGGGTGATGCAGTTTCACCAGGCCTAGCGTCAGCGTGAGCACGATAAACAGCGTCATGATCCACAGGCTGCGGGTACGTAGCGAAATCACCGTGCGCAGCGCGTTCAGCTCCGCGCTCATCCCCGCAGGCGTCGCGCCCATCAGGAAAAAATGCGCCCCAATGACGGCGCTGTAGAGCGCCAGTTGCAGCTTGAAGCGCCGCTCGTCGCGGTTAAAAAAGGTGGTGATGCCAATCAGAAAGGCGATGACCCCAACGCCCTGGGCAAGCCAATACGCGGTCATAAAGCGTTCCTCTCAAAAAGAAACGGCGCTTCATAAATGAAACGCCGTCTGATGATTACGTTGTCCGGGGCCTACAGCGTCACGCCGCTCTTAAAGATAGCCAGTTCGCGGAAGTCGTTTTTCTCGTTGCAGGTCTGTTTGCCCGAAGCGATATCGACAATGCTGTCGACAAACTTTTCCAGCAGCTGCGGCATCGCGGTGCCGTGCAGCAACTGACCGGCGTCGAAGTCTATCCAGTGCGGTTTTTTCGCCGCCAGCTCACTGTTGGTGGCGATTTTCACCGTCGGCACGAAACCGCCGTAGGGCGTGCCGCGTCCGGTGCTGAACAGCACCATATGACAGCCCGCGCCCGCCAGCGCGCTGGTGGCCACGGCGTCGTTGCCCGGCGCGCTCAGCAGGTTAAGGCCCGGCGTATGCAGGCGCTCGCCGTAGCGCAGAACATCCACCACCTGGCTTGCGCCGGCCTTCTGGGTGCAGCCAAGCGATTTCTCTTCAAGCGTAGTGATGCCGCCCGCTTTGTTGCCCGGCGACGGGTTTTCGTAAATCGGCTGGTTATGCGCGATAAAGTACTGTTTGAAGTCGTTCACCATGGTGACGGTTTTCTCAAACGTCGCTTCGTCGCGGCAGTGGCTCATCAGAATGCGCTCCGCGCCGAACATCTCCGGCACTTCGGTCAGTACCGTGGTGCCGCCATTGGCTATGACATAATCCGAGAAACGGCCAAGCATCGGGTTCGCGGTAATGCCCGAAAGCCCGTCCGAACCGCCGCATTCCAGCCCGAATTTCAGCTCGCTGAGTTTGCCCGGCTCGCGCTTGTCGTGACGCATTACGTCATAAAGCGCATGCAGGTGCTCAAGCCCCGCTTCCACTTCATCATCCTGGTGCTGGCAAACCATAAAATGCACGCGCGTCGGATCGAAATCGCCCAGCGTTTCGCGAAACGCGTCCACCTGGTTGTTCTCACAGCCCAGACCAATCACCAGCACCGCGCCGGCGTTCGGGTGGCGCACCATGTTTTGCAGCATGGTGCGGGTGTTGATGTGATCGTCGCCCAGCTGCGAGCAGCCGTAGGTGTGGCTGAAGAGAAACACGCCGTCGGTACCTTCGGCGTCGTGCGTCTCTTTCAGGAAACGGTTCTGGATCTGGCGCGCGATCCCGTTGACGCAGCCGACGGTCGGCAGGATCCACAGTTCATTGCGGATCCCCACCTCGCCGCTGGCGCGGCGGTAGATCTGCACCTCGCGATCGCCCATCTGATCGCCCGTGTAAGGCGCTTCGGGTTGATAGCTGTACTCATCCAGATCGCTGAGATTGGTGCGGGTATTATGGGAGTGAATATGTTCGCCCGGCGCGATATCCGCCAGCGCATGGCCAATCGGCAGGCCATATTTTACAACGTTCTCTCCCTGTGCGATGGGCAGCAGCGCGAACTTATGGCCGCGCGTCACCGGCTGCAACAGCATGACGGATAACCCGTCAATGGCGATAACCGAGCCTTCGGGCAGATCCGCCAGCGCTACCGCAACGTTATCCTGCGAATGGATCCTGATGTATTGCATATCAACCTCAAAGGGCCTTAGTTGAGTTCAATGGCGAAGTAGTCGCGGGCATTGTTGAAGCAGATGTTTTTCACCATCTCGCCCAACAGTTCGATATCCGCCGGCGCCTCGCCTGCTTCCACCCAGCGGCCAATCATCTGGCACAGAATGCGGCGGAAGTATTCATGACGGGTATAGGAGAGGAAGCTGCGGCTGTCGGTCAGCATTCCCACGAAGCGGCTCAGCAGGCCGAGCTGCGCGAGCTGGGTCATCTGACGCTCCATGCCATCTTTCTGATCGTTAAACCACCAGCCGGAGCCGAACTGCATCTTGCCTGGCATCCCTTCGCCCTGGAAGTTGCCGATCATGGTGCCCAGCACTTCGTTATCGCGCGGGTTCAGGCAGTAGAGAATGGTTTTCGGCAGCAGATTCTCTTCGTTCTGTTTGCTCAGCAGTTTTGACAGCTCTTCGGCGAGCGGACGGTCGTTGATGGAGTCAAAACCGACATCCGGCCCCAGCAGTTTGAACTGACGCTGGTTGTTATTACGCAGCGCGCCGATGTGGTATTGCTGCACCCAGCCGCGACGGGCATATTCCGCGCCAAGCCAGACCAGCACCGCGGTTTTGAACTGCGCCACTTCCTGTTCGCTGAGCGTCCCGCCCGCCAGACGGCGCGCCAGGATGCTGTCGAGTTCGCTTTCGCTGGCGTCAGCAAACAGCACCACGTCCAGCGCGTGGTCAGACACTTTACAGCCGTGGGCCGCGAAGTGATCCAGACGTTTCGTCAGCGCAGTTTGCAGATCGCTGAAGCGGCGGATATCGGTATCGGACACTTCCGCGAGCTTCGCCATGTAGTCGGTGAAGGTCGCCTGTTCAATGTTAAATGCTTTGTCCGGGCGCCAGCTCGGCAGCACTTTAACGCTGAAGCTGCTGTCTTTGGCGACGGTCGCGTGATGCTCCAGCGAGTCAATCGGATCGTCAGTGGTGCCGACCATTTTAACATTCATCTGCTGCATGATACCGCGGGCGCTGAACGCGTCCTGAGCCAGCAGATCGTTGCACTGGTTCCAGATCTCGTCGGCGGTTTTCGGCGACAGCAGCTTACCGGTGATGCCAAACGGACGGCGCAGTTCCAGATGCGTCCAGTGATACAGCGGATTGCCGATGGTGTGCGGCACGGTGGCGGCCCATGCGTCAAACTTTTCGCGATCGCTCGCATCGCCGGTACACAGGCGCTCCGGCACGCCGTTGGTACGCATTGCGCGCCATTTGTAGTGGTCGCCTTTCAGCCAGATGTCATACAGGTTTTTAAAACGGTAATTTTCGGCAATCTGCTGCGGCGGAAGGTGGCAGTGATAGTCGAAAATCGGCTGATCTTTAGCGTAGTCATGGTACAGACGACGGGCGAATTCGGTGTCGAGCAGGAAATCTTCAGTCATGAACGGGGTCATTTTATGCTTCCTCTGAGCCAGTATTTCAGATGCGTTAGCATGATGCTGACAAAGTTATCACACCAATTTCTAGTGACCGAAGCTATTTTCGTGAGTCAGATCAATAAAAGCACACAAATAATCCTCCCTCTCCAAAGTAAACACCGCCCCAGCCCGCGCCACGTCTGGCTTTGCGCCATGCCTGACGTAACCTTACAAAGAAAGATGCTTTTGTGATGGCTCTCAACTTTTAAAGCTGTATGACAAGTTATCGTTCTGCCGTCGCAACATATAAACCCACGGAATGTTTTAAGGGGGTGAGATTCACCCCATTAGCCGGAACGGATACCGGCCTGGCTCCATAAATACTGTATGGCAAGGCGTGGGCGGCACCGATAACACTTCCGGCGCGCCTCCCGTTACTGAATGAGTACCGTGTAAGCCTGGCAACCTGCCGGCCTGCGCGGCGAACGATTAAACGATGAGGTTTCCAATGCGTAAAATTAAAGGGTTACGATGGTACATGATTGCGCTGGTGACGCTGGGCACCGTGCTGGGCTATCTGACCCGTAACACCGTGGCGGCCGCAGCGCCTACCCTGATGGAAGAGCTGCACATCTCCACGCAGCAATACTCTTATATTATCGCGGCCTATTCCGCGGCCTATACCATCATGCAGCCGGTAGCAGGCTATGTGCTGGATATTCTCGGCACGAAAATCGGCTACGCCTTCTTCGCCGTGACCTGGGCGGTGTTCTGCGGCGCAACCGCGCTGGCAGGCAGCTGGGGCGGTCTGGCGCTGGCGCGTGGCGCGGTAGGTGCTGCAGAAGCGGCGATGATCCCGGCGGGCCTGAAAGCCAGCTCCGAGTGGTTCCCGGCGAAAGAGCGTTCTATCGCGGTGGGCTATTTCAACGTGGGCTCGTCTATTGGCGCCATGATTGCCCCGCCGCTGGTGGTGTGGGCTATTGTGATGCATAGCTGGGAACTGGCGTTCATTATTTCCGGTGTGCTGAGCTTCGCCTGGGCCATGGCCTGGCTGATTTTCTACAAACACCCGCGTGACCAGAAAAAACTGACCGAAGAAGAACGTGACTACATTATTAGCGGTCAGGAAGCGCAGCATCAGACCAACAACGGTAAAAAAATGTCGCCGTGGCAGATTGTTCGCACCCGTCAGTTCTGGGGCATCGCGCTGCCGCGCTTCCTGGCGGAACCGGCATGGGGCACGTTCAACGCCTGGATCCCGCTGTTTATGTTCAAAGTGTACGGCTTTAACCTGAAAGAGATCGCGATGTTCGCCTGGATGCCGATGCTGTTTGCGGATCTCGGCTGTATCGTCGGCGGCTATCTGCCTCCGCTGTTCCAGCGCTGGTTCGGTGTGAACCTGATCGTCTCCCGTAAAATGGTGGTGACGATGGGCGCGGTGCTGATGATTGGCCCAGGCATGATCGGCCTGTTCACCAGCCCGTATGTGGCGATTGCCCTGCTGTGCATCGGCGGGTTCGCGCACCAGTCGCTCTCCGGCGCGCTGATTACGCTCTCCTCTGACGTGTTTGGGCGTAATGAAGTGGCGACCGCCAACGGCCTGACCGGTATGGCCGCGTGGACGGCGAGCACAATGTTTGCGCTGGTGGTCGGCGCGCTGGCCGATACCATTGGCTTCAGCCCGCTGTTCGCCGTACTGGCCGTGTTCGACCTGATGGGCGCGCTGGTTATCTGGACGGTGCTGAAAAATAAACCGGCCAGCGAGCTGGAACAAGAGACGCGAAGTGGCGCTCCCGTCACACAACACTGATCAATCCTCTGGAAAGCCGCCTGCGGGCGGCTTTTTCATGGGCGTCGAGTGGAGGGTAAACCTGAAAAGTGGTATAACAAATCTAAGCAGTATCGTGTTCACTGGAGTCGCACATGGAAATCGCAGAACCGCGTCGTCTGTATCAACAACTGGCCGCCGAGCTTAAGCAACGCATTGAAGAAGGCGTTTATCAGGTAGGTGAGAAACTCCCTGCCGAGCGATTTATCGCCGACGAAAAAAACGTCAGCCGCACGGTCGTGCGCGAAGCCATCATCATGCTGGAAGTCGAAGGCTATGTTGAAGTACGCAAAGGCTCGGGCATCCATGTGATAGCCAACCAGGGGAAATATCGCGCCCCGGCGCCTGAGCAGGAGTATGAATTCGCCAGCTACGGCCCGTTCGAGCTGTTGCAGGCCCGCCAGCTCATTGAAAGTAATATCGCCGAGTTCGCCGCCACCCAGGTCACCAAACAAGACATCATTAAGCTGATGGAGATCCAGGAGAAAGCGCGTAACGAGAAGTTCTTCCGCGATTCCGAATGGGATCTCCTGTTTCACGTTCAGGTGGCGCTCGCCACGCAGAATACCGCTCTTGCCGCCATCGTTGAAAAAATGTGGACTCAGCGCGTTCACAACCCGTACTGGAAAAAACTACACGAACATATCGATTTACGCACGGTCGATAACTGGTGCGACGATCACGATAACATTCTTAAAGCCCTGATTCGCAAAGACCCGCACGGCGCGAAGCTCGCCATGTGGCAGCATCTGGAGAATACCAAACAGATGCTCTTTAACGAAACCAGCGACGACTTTGAATTCAACGCCGACCGCTACCTTTTTGCCGAAAATCCGGTGGTCCACCTCGACGCGGCGGCAAACAGCGAAAAGTAATCCTCTTCTTACCGCGAGGGTAAGCAAACCATATATAGTGTCAGCCTGTGTAAATACCCTCGCCAGCCTTACGCCCGGAAAGCAAAATCATTCCTCAACAAAGCACGATTTCTGTGACGCATCAGGCAGAGCTTTGTTACAATTAGACGCATTTCCTGGTGAAAAGTTAGCGCTTGCTTACTTCACTCATCGCACATGGAGCCGTGCCGGCGCCAGGAACGCACAGAGCGCTGTTGACGTCCTTCATACCTCAGAAATGTCGCAATGCTATCTGTTCTACCCCATTGGCTTTAACCGATGTGCCAGGATCACTGAATGGAACTTTTGACACAATTACTCACCGCGCTCTGGAGCCAGGACTTCGAAACGCTGGCCAACCCCGGCATGATCGGCATGCTCTACTTTGTGCTGTTTATGATCCTGTTTCTGGAAAACGGTCTGCTGCCCGCCGCGTTTCTGCCGGGCGACAGCCTGCTGGTGCTGGTGGGCGTGCTGATTGCCAAAGGCGCGCTGGGGTATCCGCAAACGGTGCTGCTGTTAACCGCCGCCGCCAGCCTCGGCTGCTGGGTGAGCTATATCCAGGGGCGCTGGCTCGGCAACACGCGCATCGTACAGAACTGGCTTTCGCATCTGCCCGCGCATTATCACCAGCGGGCGCATCACCTGTTTCATAAACACGGGCTGTCAGCGCTGCTGCTCGGCCGTTTTATCGCCTTTGTCCGCACGTTGCTGCCGACTATTGCCGGGCTCTCTGGTCTTAATAACGCCCGTTTCCAGTTCTTTAACTGGATGAGCGGCCTGCTGTGGGTGGTTATCCTCACCTCTCTTGGCTATCTGCTCGGCAAAACGCCGGTGTTCCTTAAATATGAAGACGCCCTGATGTCCTGCCTGATGCTGCTGCCGGTCGTGTTGCTGGTTATCGGCCTGGTCGGATCGCTGGTGGTGTTATGGAAGAAAAAACATGGAAACCGGAGCTAAAGGATGGCCTTCACGCGCGCGCTTTCTCGTCGTCTTACGCTAACGCTTGCGGCAGGCGCGCTAATGGCAGCGGTGCTGCTGAGCTGGGCCGCGCTGCAAAAACATGAAACCACGCTTGAGATCCGCGCGGTGTCGCAGGGTGCGACGATCCCGGACGGCTTTTCCGTCTGGCACCATCTGGACGCCAACGGCATCCGCTTTAAAAGCATTACGCCGCAGGATGACATTCTGCTGATTAAATTCGACAACAGCGATCAGAGCGAAGCCGCGCGCAAAGTGCTCTATCGCTCCCTGCCGCGCGGTTTTGTTATCGCCCAGCAGGAAGAAAAAAGCCTCACTCCCGCCTGGCTCTCCCGCCTGCGTCACGATATCCAGCGCCTGGGTTAACCCTTCCAGGAATCTGAATCTTTTCACGGACTTTGGGGTTTGCGCCATTACTTACTATGCTTGAGTAAGCGCAACCCATTGTTCTGTCCGCGCAACACACCGGAATCGCGTATGGCCGCAAGCCTTACGCAACACAATGGAAGGTTTAATCATGAATTACCGCACCGTACTGGCCTTAGCCCTTTTTTCCTGGAATGCCGCAGTGCTTGCCGCCTCCCCCTGCGAAGAAAAAGCGCAGGAGATTGAAAAGGAGATCCGCTACGCCGAACTGCACCAGAACCAGGGACGCATCGACGGACTGAAAAAAGCGCTAAGTCAGGTACGCGCCAACTGCCGCGACGGCGATGTTATCGCCGAACACCGACAGAAAGTGGCGCAGAAACAGGCGGAAGTGGCCGAACGCCGCGCCGAATTGCATGAAGCGTCGCAAAAAGGCGATGCGGATAAAATTGCCAAACGTCGCCACAAGCTCGCTGAAGCCGAGCAAGAGCTTAAGGCGTTGAAAGCTCAAGATTACTGAGCTTATGGATAACCCTCACTTATCAGGAGAGCATTATGTCAAAAGAAAATACCGACCACCTGCGCGCTGAGTTGAAATCGCTTGCCGATACGCTGGAAGAGGTGCTGACCGCCTCCGGGGACAAATCGAAGGAAGAGATGAGCAAACTGCGCAATAAAGCAGAGCGCGCGCTGAAAGACACCCGTTATCACTTAACCGAAACCGGTGACGTGATCGCCAAACAGACCCGCGAAGCGGCGGCGCGCGCAGAAGATTACGTGCGTGAAAATCCGTGGACCGGCGTGGGTATCGGTGCGGCCATCGGCGTCGTACTGGGCGTGCTCCTGACGCGGCGCTGATTATGACGGAGCCTCGTCACGCGCAAGGGCCGGGTAAAAGCGTTCTCGGCATCGGACAACGTATCGTCACCGTGCTTGTGGAGATGGTGGAAACCCGTTTACGGCTCGCCGTGGTGGAGCTGGAAGAGGAGAAAGCGAATCTCTTTCAGCTGCTGCTGATGACTGGCCTGACGATGCTGTTTGCCGCCTTTGGACTGATGAGTCTGATGGTGCTGCTTATCTGGGCAGTAGATCCGCAGTATCGCCTTAACGTCATGATAGGCACGACCGTCGCGCTGTTTGTGCTGGCGCTGATTG
Source organism: Cronobacter turicensis (assembly GCF_041222865.1). Taxonomy (NCBI): domain Bacteria; kingdom Pseudomonadati; phylum Pseudomonadota; class Gammaproteobacteria; order Enterobacterales; family Enterobacteriaceae; genus Cronobacter; species Cronobacter turicensis. Next base: position 3,871,634 of record NZ_CP165997.1, read on the forward strand.
GCGGCATCTGGACGCTTAAGAAATCGCGCCAGTCGACGCTTCTGCGCCATACGCGTCATGAGCTTGCTAACGACCGCCAGTTGCTGGAGGACGATAAGTCATGAGCATGAGCAAAGCCGAGCGCGAAAAGCGCAAAGCGCTGCTGCTCAGTCAAATCCAGCAGCAGCGGCTGGATATGGCCGCGGGTCGTCGTGAATGGCTTGCCGTCACCGGCTCTTACGATCGTAGCTGGAACACGCTGCTCAGTCTGCGCTCCTGGGCGCTGGTCGGCAGTAGTGCGATGGCTATCTGGAGCATCAGGAATCCTAACTTCCTGCTGCGCTGGGCCAAGCGCGGTTTCGCCGCGTGGAGCACCTGGCGGTTGATTAAAACCACCATGAAACATCCGCTCCCCTGACACTGACGCCTCTCCCCGGAGAGGCGTTTTTTTATCCCCTCCTCTTTCTTCATTATTTTTGAACAAGTTTGCCAGTTTTCCTTGCTTACATTCCCATCACGCCAGCCCTATGATGCTTTCCATCAACGGCGGAACGCGGATAACCCCGCGCAAAGCAAACCTTTAACGATAATTAACCTTTCGTGATGAAGCGGGTTTCCTGGAGAGTAAAATGAAAAAATTCGAAGATGCTGGCGTACTGGTGGCACGTATTCTGATGCCGATTCTGTTTATCGTCTCCGGCTGGGGCAAAATTACCGGTTATGCGGGAACCCAGCAGTATATGGAAGCGATGGGCGTGCCGGGCTTTATCCTGCCGCTGGTGGTCCTGCTTGAGTTTGGCGGCGGCCTGGCCATTGTTTTTGGGTTCCTGACCCGCACTACAGCGCTGATCACCGCTGTCTTTACGCTGCTGACCGCGTTCCTGTTCCACAGCAACTTCGCGGAAGGCGTGAACTCGATTATGTTTATGAAGAACTTTTCTATCGCAGGCGGCTATCTGCTGCTGGCGCTGATGGGTCCTGGCGCCTACAGCCTGGATCGTCTGCTGAAAAAGAACTGGTAACTGACTTCACGGCAGGCGGCCCTCACCGCCTGCCTTTTTGCCATACTGAGGGGATACCTCTGACAGGAGAGCATCATGGGACAACTGATCGACGGCGTCTGGCACGACACCTGGTATGACACGAAATCCACCGGCGGCCGCTTTAAACGCACCTCGGCGGCGTATCGCAACTGGGTGACTCCTGACGGCGAACCGGGCCCGACGGGCGAAGGCGGCTTTGCGGCGCAAAAAGGCCGCTACCACCTCTATGTCTCGCTCGCCTGCCCCTGGGCGCATCGCACGCTTATCCTGCGCGCGCTGAAAGGTCTGGAGTCGTTTATCTCCGTTTCGGTCGTGCATCCGCTGATGCTGGAAAACGGCTGGACCTTCGCCGATGATTTCCCGGCGGCGACCGGCGACACGCTTTACCAGCACGATTTTCTCTATCAGTTGTACCTTCAGGCCGACCCGCACTACTCCGGGCGCGTCACCGTCCCGGTGCTGTGGGATAAAGAGCGCCAGACCATCGTCAGCAACGAATCCGCCGATATCATTCGCATGCTCAACAGCGCTTTCGACGCGGTGGGCGCCCGTGCGGGCGATTACTATCCTCAGGCGTTGCGTGCGGAAATCGACGAGCTGAACGGCTGGATCTACGACACGGTGAACAACGGCGTCTATAAAGCGGGTTTCGCCACCAGCCAGCAGGCCTATGACGAAGCGGTGGAGCAGGTGTTCGCCTCGCTGTCGCGGCTTGAGCAGATCCTCGGTCAGCAGCGTTACCTCGCAGGCGACCAGCTCACCGAGGCCGATATTCGTCTGTGGACGACGCTGGTGCGTTTCGACCCGGTCTACGTCACGCACTTTAAATGCGATAAGCATCGCATCAGCGATTACCTGAACCTGCATGGCTTCCTGCGCGAGATTTACCAGATGCCGGGCATCGCAGACACCGTGGATTTCGGGCATATCCGCCACCACTATTTTTGCAGCCACAAAACCATTAACCCGACCGGTATTATCTCCATCGGCCCCTGGCAGGATCTCAATGAGCCGCACGGGCGCGACGAGCGTTTCCGCTAATCCGCTTCGCCCTAAGCCTCTTCTGAAAAATGCGCCGTTCCGACGGCGCTCACACTTTGCGTTTTCCCCCAGGCCGTTTCCCCTGCCGACAGCTAGCATTTAGTTAAGCGATCGCTTTAAAAACAAGTGATTGATGGCAAGGGAGGCGAGAACAGATGTACTGGTACATAAAAGCGTTTAAAAATTACCTCGGTTTTACCGGCAGGTCGCGTCGTAAAGAGTACTGGATGTTCACCCTGGTAAATCTCATCCTCGCGGGCGTGATGGTGGCGCTCGATACAATGCTCGGGCTGCGCATTATTGGTGAGCAGGGGCTGCTCACGCTGATTTACGGGCTTGTGGTACTGCTGCCCGCGCTGGCGGTACAGTTCCGCCGTCTGCATGACACCGATCGTACCGCCCGGTGGCTGTTTGTCCTGTTGATCCCGGTTATCGGCTGGCTGATGATCCTCGCGTTCAACACGCAGGAAGGCACCCACGGCGAGAACCGCTACGGCCCCGATCCGAAACATCATCACTGATCCTCTGGCCGCGTTCCGGCGCGGCACGTTTCTGCCCTCCTTTCACTTTGCAGCACCATAAGCGCATAAAGAGTGTTGATTAGCTAAACCGGTTTAACTATTGTTTAGCGAAAGATGAATCGAAGGAGATACGCATGTCAGCAAAAGTATGGGCCCTTGGGGATGCCGTGGTGGATCTGCTGCCTGACGGCCATGGCCGGTTACTGCAATGCCCGGGCGGCGCGCCTGCCAACGTGGCGGTCGGCGTGGCGCGACTCGGCGGCGCGAGCGGATTTATCGGCCGGGTCGGGCGCGATCCGTTCGGGGCGTTTATGACACAGACGCTCCGCCATGAAAACGTCGATACCCGCGCCATGCATCAGGATCCAGCGCACCGCACCTCGACGGTTGTAGTGGCGCTGGATGACTGCGGCGAACGCTCGTTTACCTTCATGGTGCGCCCGTCCGCCGATCTGTTTCTCACCGCCGACGACTTACCGCCGTTCGGCGCAGGCGAGTGGCTGCATGTCTGCTCGATTGCGCTCTGCGCCCAGCCCTCGCGGGATACCGCCTTTGAGGCGATGGCGCGTATCAAGCGCGCGGGCGGGTTTGTGAGCTTCGACCCGAATATCCGTGAAGATCTCTGGCCCGATACCGCACAGCTGCGGGAGTGCGTGGAACGCGCGCTGGCGCAGGCGGATGTGGTGAAACTCTCGCTGGAAGAGCTGGCGTTTATTGCCGGACGCGATGATGAGGAGAGCGCCCTGGCGCTGGCGCGCCGCCACGCGATCCCGCTACTGCTGATCACCCGTGGCGCAGAAGGCGTCGATGCCTGCTTTAACGACACGCTGCATCACTACCCGGCGGTGCCGGTCGAGTGCGTCGATACCACCGGCGCGGGCGACGCTTTCGTTGCCGGGCTGCTCTGGAGCCTTGCGGCGCATGGCCTACCGGAAGGTGCCGCACAGCTTGCGCCTGTACTCGCGGCAGCCCGGGCCTGCGGCGCGCTGGCCACCACCGCCAAAGGCGCGATGACCGCGCTGCCCCGCCTTGACGCTCTTCAACCGTACCTCGCCTGATCCTGTGAGCCGCCGCCGCGGCTCGTTTTGCGAACCGCATCACAATCACTAAACCGGTTTAGCTAATTTAATTGCCAGTAAAAATAAGGCGTGATTATGATTGCCGCCTAAACCGGTTTAGCAAGTCTGCATAATGATGATAACGCCTTCTCAGGGATGCCATACCATGATTAAAAAAAGTACGCTTGCCCTTACCCTTGGCTTAATGGCCGGCGCTCCCGCCGCCTTTGCCGACAGCAATATGACCAGCATTGAGGCGCGCCTCGCGGCGCTGGAACAGCGTCTTCAGGCCGCCGAACAGCGCGCCAGCGCGGCGGAAACCCGTGCTGAAGCCGCCGAACGCCAGGCGCAGGCGCTTGCCGCGCAGCAAAAAGCGCAGCCGCCGGTTCAGCCCGTCGCCGCGCAATCCGCGCCGCAGCCCGCCCCGCAAACGGCTGACAATAGCGGATTTGAATTCCACGGCTACGCCCGCTCCGGCCTGCTGATGAACGATTCCGCCGCCAAAACGCAGGGCGGCCCGTCCTTCACACCTGCGGGTGAAACCGGCGGCCACGTCGGGCGTCTGGGCAATGAGCCAGACACTTACCTTGAGATGAATCTTGAGCACAAACAGACGCTGGCGAACGGCGCCACCACACGCTTTAAAGTGATGGTGGCTGACGGTCAGCGCAGCTATAACGACTGGACCGCCTCCACCAGCGATCTCAACGTGCGCCAGGCGTTTACCGAACTCGGCCACCTGCCGACGTTCACCGGCGCGTTTAAAGATTCCACCGTCTGGGCCGGTAAACGCTTCGATCGTGATAACTTCGATATCCACTGGATTGACTCCGACGTGGTCTTCCTCGCCGGTACGGGCGCGGGTATCTACGACATGCGCTGGAGCGATAACGCCCGCAGCAACTTCTCGCTGTATGGCCGCACCTTCGGCGATATCGAGAACAGCGAAAACACCGCGCAGAACTATATCCTGACGCTCAACAACTACGTCGGACCGGTACAGCTGATGGTGAGCGGGATGCGCGCCAAAGATAACGAAGACCGCGTGGATATCGAGGGTAACCGCGTGAAGAAAGACGCGGCGGAAGATGGCGTACATGCGCTGCTCGGCCTGCATAACGACAGCTTCTACGGCCTGCGTGAAGGCTCCTCGAAAACCGCGCTGCTGTATGGTCACGGTCTTGGCGCGGAAGTGAAATCCATCGGCTCCGATGGCGCGTTACTGCCGCAGGCGGATACCTGGCGTCTGGCGACCTACGGCATGACCCCGCTCGGCGGCGGCTGGCATATCGCGCCTGCGGTGCTGGCGCAAAGCAGTAAAGATCGCTACGTCAAAGGCGACAGCTACCAGTGGGCGACCGCCAACCTGCGCGTGATCCAGGAGATTAATCAGAACTTTGAGCTGCAGTACGAAGGCAGTTACCAGTACATGGATCTGCGCCCGGAAGGCTACAACGCCCGCAACGCGGTCAGCGGCAACTTCTATAAGCTGACTTTCGCGCCGACGCTGAAAGCAGGCGACGTGGGCGAATTCCTCAAGCGTCCGGAGCTGCGTCTCTTCGCCACCTGGATGGACTGGGATCATCGCCTGGACAACTACGCCAGTAATGATGCCTTCGGCAGCAGCGGCTTTACCGCCGGCGGCGAATGGAACTTCGGCGTACAGATGGAAACCTGGTTCTGATAATAACGGCCCCTGCCACGCGGGGGCCTGCGTATTACTGACAACACAAAAACCACGAGACTGAGGTTGTTATGGACTTTGAACAGATTGCCCGCTCGCTTCTGCCGCTGCTCGGCGGCAAAGAGAATATCGCCAGCGCCGCCCACTGCGCCACGCGCCTGCGGCTGGTGCTGGTGGATGACGCCAAAGCCGACACCGCCGCCATCGGCAATGTCGAAGGCGTGAAAGGCTGTTTTCGCAACGCAGGCCAGCTGCAAATTATCTTCGGCACCGGCGTGGTGAATAAAGTCTATGCCGCGTTTATCGCCGCCGCCGGGATCAGCGAATCGAGCAAATCGGAAGCCGCAAGCGTGGCGGCCCGCAAACTGAACCCGTTCCAGCGCATTGCCCGTCTGCTCTCTAACATCTTTGTGCCGATTATTCCGGCGATTGTGGCGTCTGGCCTGCTGATGGGCCTGCTCGGCATGGTGAAAACCTACGGCTGGGTAAGCCCGGATAACGCGCTCTATATCATGCTGGATATGTGCAGCTCGGCGGCGTTTATCATTCTGCCTATCCTGATTGGCTTTACCGCCGCGCGGGAATTTGGCGGCAACCCGTACCTGGGCGCGACGCTTGGCGGCATTCTCACGCACCCGGCGCTCACCAACGCCTGGGGCGTGGCGGCGGGCTTCCACACCATGAACTTCTTCGGGATTGAGGTCGCGATGATTGGCTACCAGGGCACCGTTTTCCCGGTCCTGCTGGCGGTGTGGTTCATGAGTATTCTTGAAAAACAGCTGCGCCGGATTATCCCGGACGCGCTGGATCTCATCCTGACGCCCTTCTTTACCGTGATTATTTCCGGCTTCGTGGCGCTGCTGGTGATTGGCCCGGCGGGCCGCGCGCTCGGCGACGGCATCTCGCTGGTGTTAAGCACGCTGATTGCCCACGCAGGCTGGCTCGCGGGGCTGCTGTTCGGCGGGCTCTATTCGGTGATTGTGATTACCGGCGTGCATCACAGCTTCCATGCGATTGAAGCGGGGCTGCTCGGTAACCCGTCCATTGGCGTTAACTTCCTGCTGCCTATCTGGGCGATGTCTAACGTGGCGCAGGGCGGCGCGTGTCTGGCGGTGTGGTTCAAAACCAAAGACGCCAAAGTGAAGGCGATTACGCTGCCGTCGGGGTTTTCGGCGCTGCTCGGCATTACCGAAGCGGCCATTTTCGGGGTCAACCTGCGCTTTGTGAAACCGTTTATCTCCGGGCTTATCGGCGGCGCGGCGGGCGGCGCGTGGGTGGTCTCGACGCATGTCGGCATGACGGCGGTCGGTCTGACCGGTATTCCGGGCATGGCGATTGTTCAGGCCAGCTCGCTGCTTAACTATGCCATCGGTATGCTCATCGCCTTCTGCATCGCCTTTGCGGTCTCTTACCTGTGGAAATACAAAACGGACGCTGAATAATGACCATCCGCACGCTGCTGCCTGCCATTTTACAGGCCGTGATGAAAGGCCTGCCGGTCGCGCTTGGCGATCGCCACTACCCGCGCTGGCATCTGGCGCCGGTCACGGGCCTGATGAACGATCCGAACGGTTTTATCCATTTTCAGGGGCGTTACCACCTGTTTTATCAGTGGAACGCGCTGGGTTGCCAGCACCAGCATAAGTGCTGGGGACACTGGAGCTCGGCGGATCTGACGCACTGGCGACACGAGCCGCTGGCGCTGATGCCGGATGAAGAGTATGACCGCAGCGGCTGTTATTCAGGCAGCGCGGTGGATGACAACGGGCGTCTGACGCTCTGCTATACCGGCAACGTGAAATTTGACGACGGCACCCGCACCGCCTGGCAGTGTCTGGCGGTGCAGAACGCCGACGGCGGTTTCGACAAACTCGGCCCGGTGATGCCGCTGCCCGGCGGCTATACCGGCCACGTGCGCGACCCGAAAGTCTGGCGTCACGGCGATCGCTGGTACATGGTGCTGGGCGCGCAGGATCTGGCATTGCAGGGCAAAGTCCTGCTGCTGCGCTCCGACAACCTGTGGAACTGGGAAAACCTGGGCGAGATCGCTGGCAGCACGCTCGGCGGGCTCGGCGAGGCGGGTTATATGTGGGAGTGCCCGGATCTCTTCATGCTGGACGGCAAAGCGATTCTGATCTGCTGCCCGCAGGGCGTTACGCGCGAAGAAAAACGCTATCTCAACACCTACCCGAGCGCGTACCTGTGCGGCGATCTGGACTACGACAAGCCGGAGTTTCGTCACGGCCCGCTGGTAGAGCTGGACGCCGGTTTTGAATTTTACGCGCCGCAAACCACACTGGCCGACGATGGCCGCCGGTTACTCATCGGCTGGATGGGCGTGCCGGACGGCGAAGAGATGTTGCAGCCGACGGTGGCGCAGGGCTGGATCCACCAGATGACCTGCCCGCGCGAACTGACGCTGCGCGACGGCAAACTCTGCCAGCAGCCGGCGCGCGAACTCGCTGCCCTGCGCGGCGAGGAGCAGCGCCTGGAGGGCGTGGCCGCCACGCTCCCCTCGCTCGCGGCGGAAAGCCTGGAGCTGGTGCTGGAGGCTCAGGGCGAGGTGACGCTCGATTTCGCCGATACCCTGCGCCTGGAATGGACGCGCGACGGTCTGCGTCTGGCGCGCCGGAGCCTGGCCTGCAGCGAGTGGATGCATCGTTACTGGCAGGGCGACGCCCGCCGCCTGCACATTTTGTGCGACCGCTCCAGCGTCGAGATTTTCATTAACGACGGCGAAGGCGTGATGAGCAGCCGCTATTTCCCGGCGGCCGGCGCGAAGCTTGGCTTTGAGGGCGACGCGCAACTCCGGCTACGCTACTGGTCGTTACGCGCCTGCATGGTAGAATGAGGGTTTGACCACTCATCGAACCGAAGCCGTGCGAAAAACCAAACGCGTTACCATCAGTGATATCGCCGCCCTGGCGGGGGTTTCCAAAGCCACCGCCAGCCTGGTGCTCAATGGACGAGGCAAAGAGCTGCGCGTGGCGCAGGAGACGCGCGAGCGCGTTCTGGCTATCGCCCAGCAGCACCACTATCAGCCGAGCATCCACGCCCGCCTGCTGCGCGACAACCGTAGCCATACGCTGGGCCTGGTGGTGCCGGAGATAACCAACTACGGTTTCGCGGTGTTTTCTTACGAGCTGGAAACCCTGTGCCGCGAGGCGGGGCTCCAGTTGCTTATCTCCTGTACCGATGAAAATCCGGGCCAGGAGACCGTGGTGGTCAATAACCTGGTGTCGCGCCAGGTCGACGGGCTTATCGTCGCTTCCAGCATGTTGAGCGACAGCGATTATGTGAAGCTCAGCGAGCAGCTCCCGATAGTGCTGTTCGACCGTCATATGAATGACACCCAGTTGCCGCTGGTCATCACCGACTCCATTACGCCAACCGCCGAGCTGGTGGAGCGCATCGCCCGGCAGCATCCGGATGAGTTCTATTTTCTTGGCGGCCAGCCGCGTCTGTCGCCGACCCGCGACCGCCTGGAAGGCTTTAAGCAAGGGCTGGCGCGGGCAGGCGTTGAGCTACGCCCGGAGTGGATTATTCACGGCAATTATCATCCGAGCAGCGGCTATGAGATGTTCGCCGCCCTGTGCGCCCGTCTGGGACGCCCGCCAAAGGCGTTGTTTACCGCCGCCTGCGGCCTGCTGGAAGGGGTGCTGCGCTACATGAGCCAGCATCGTCTGCTGGAAAGCGATATCCACCTGGCGAGCTTTGACGATCACTATCTCTATGATTCGCTGTCGGTACGCATCGACACCGTGCAGCAGGATTGCCGTCAGCTGGCGCTGGACTGCTTTGAGATGATCACCCAACTGGTGGATGACAAGGAACCGACGCCGCTGCAGCGCTACCTTCCGGCCACGCTGCAATGGCGTCATCCGGCGGATTAACGCTTCACGTTAAAGAGTTTGGGGATTTCGCGCAGGCACCAGGCTTTCGCCTCGCCCATGCTATCGCGCCGCCAGGCCATGATAATGTCCACTTCGCTGGTGGACTCCGGGCTGACGACGCGCAGCCGCCCTTCGGCGATGTCCTTTTCCACCAGCGGGTACGGCATCGTCGCCACGCCAAGCCCGGCGAGCAGCGCCTGGCGCTTATCTTCGATGGACGTCACCGTCAGCCTCGGCTGTTTATCGAGTAATTGCACCGTTAATACCGGGCGTTCGCGCGCGGTATCCGCCACCGCCACGCCGCGATACTTCACGCGCGTTACCTCTGACAGCGGCTCCGGCTCGTCGTGGATCGGGTGATCCGGCGCGGCCACATAGACATTCATCAGCGTATATAGCTTGCGGGAGTTAATTTCCGATGACGAGCGAAAGTGCATGTCCGGCGCGATGACAATATCGGCGCGCCCCTGCTCCAGCCGCTCCCACGCGCCTGCCAGCACTTCGGTAATGAAAGAGAGTTGAGTGTTGGCTTTGGCGGCGAGTTTATCCACCAGCGGGAACAAACACGGCGTGGGCACCAGCGCCTCGGCGACGATAGTCAGATGGGTTTCCCAGCCGCGCGCCAGCGCTTCGGCATCCGTGGTGAGCTTATCGGCCGCCTCAAGCAACACACGCCCGCGCTCCAGCAGCATACGCCCGACGTTCGTGAACTTGGTGCGGTGCCCGGAGCGGTCAAACAGCACCACGTCCAGCTCCTCTTCCAGCTTCTGCATGGTGTAGCTCAGCGCCGACGGCACGCGCCCCAGCTCGTCGGCCGCGGCGGCGAAACTGCCGCGCCGGTCGATAGCGTCCATCACGCGCAGCGCCTCAAGCGTCAATGCCCTTTCTTTAGCCATCAGGTTCTCATTCAGGAAATTTGAATATACCCAGCAGATTAACTGGCTAACAATGCAGCGTCCACACCCTTAACATAAAAGCCTGTCAAGAGAGGTAAAATTATGATTATTACGAGAACAGCCAAACAGTGTGGGCAAGCTGACTATGGATGGCTGCAGGCTCGCTATACCTTTTCCTTTGGCCACTACTTCGATCCGAAACTGCTGGGCTACGCCTCACTGCGCGTACTGAACCAGGAAGTGCTGGCGCCCGGCGCCGCGTTCCAGCCGCGCACCTACCCGAAAGTCGATATCCTCAACCTGATCCTCGACGGCGAAGCGGAATACCGCGACAGCGAAGGCAACCACCTGCGCGCGAAAGCGGGCGAGGCGCTGCTGCTCTCCACCCAACCGGGCGTGAGCTACAGCGAACTTAACCTGAGTAAAGACCATTCGCTGACGCGGATGCAGCTCTGGCTCGACGCCTGCCCGGAGCGCGAAAACCGGACGGTGCAGAAAATCGCGGTCGGCCCGCAGGCGCGCCAGCTTCTCGCCTCGCCAGACGGTGCGGAAGGCAGCCTGCAACTGCGCCAGCAGGTGTGGCTGTGGCACATCGCGCTGAATGAAGGGGAATCAGTGAGTATGCCCCTGAACGGGCCGCGCGCCTATTTACAGTCGATCCACGGTACGGTCCATGTGAAGACCGAAACGGAAGACAAAGAAGCATTAACCTGCGGAGACGGCGCCTTTATTCGTGATGAGGCTAACATAACCCTTATTGCGGATTCGCCGCTGCGCGCTTTACTGGTAGATTTGCCGGTGTAACAGAAGATGCAGATCGCTGCATCAGGAGTCATAAAATGAGTACTATCACACAGCAAAAGAAAGTCACGAAGTTGACTGTAACACCCGCCCCGCAGGAAGCGCACACACGCGCCGGAGCGCAACCAGATTTTACCTACGATTGCATGCTCAGCGAGCTGGAAGCCATTATCGCTGAAGCCGAAGTACGCCTGGCCGAGGAAGAAGCCGCCTGACGTACGCTCTCCGGGCGGGCCAGATGGCTCGCCTGTCTCTGAGCCTGATATTCCCTTTCCACGTTTACCTTTTCACCCTCCCTGCTGATACCAAACGTTAAGCCGCACTATTTTCACAGAACGCCTTGTGGGCAGTCATTCATATTCGCCTGCCCTCCAAAAGCAAAAACCCCGCCGAAGCGGTTTTTTTAAAGTGTGAAGCTGACCGGTAAGCCGCGTGCTTGTCATAGAAAGCGTCGTGGACAGTCATTCATCTTTGCCCCGCCCCAAAAGCAAAAACCCCGCCGAAGCGGGGTTTTCTAAAGTGTGAAGCTGACCGGTAAGCCGGGTTCTGTCGTGGACAGTCATTCATCTAGGCCAGCAATCGCTCACTGGCTCAAGCAGCCTACCCGGGTTCAGTACGGGCCGTACCTTATGAACCCCTATTTGGCCTTGCTCCGGGTGGAGTTTACCGTGCCGCGAACTGTTGCCAGCCGCGCGGTGCGCTCTTACCGCACCCTTTCACCCTTACCTGATCCCACTTGCGTGGGCCATCGGCGGTTTGCTCTCTGTTGCACTGGTCGTAGGCTTGCGCCTCCCAGGCGTTACCTGGCACCCTGCCCTATGGAGCCCGGACTTTCCTCCCCTCCGCCCGTCTCCCCGAAAGGACGACGACGAAGCGGCGACTGTCTGGTCAGCTTCGGCGCGGAGTATAGAGGGTTTATGCTCTTCTGTCACGCATAGCACGCATTCTTAGAACGTCTCTCGCAACTTTTCCTTCGAACGCTTTCGATACCCTTCGAAATATCCCTTTTGCGATCGAAATCACAACCGAAACTTTCGATAATATATACATTCCTTTCAATCAAAACATTCCGAAAGAAAGGAGTAATTAATGTTTATTATTTCCAGTAAGAACTCGCTCCTTAAAGCGCAACGCGAAGGCTATGCGGTGCCGGCTTTTAATATTCATAACCTTGAAACGCTGCAAGTGGTGGTAGAAACGGCCAGCGACATGCGCGCGCCGCTGATTGTCGCAGGTACGCCGGGCACCTTCGCCAGTGCCGGAACGGACAATCTGCTCGCGCTCGCGGCCGAAATGGCGCGCCACTATAACCATCCGCTGGCGGTTCACCTCGACCACCATGAAACGCTGCAGGATATCCAGAATAAAATCATGGCGGGCGCACGCTCCGCCATGATTGACGGCTCGCATCTCCCCTTTGAGGAAAACGTGGCGCTGGTTAAAAGCGTGACAGCGTTTTGTCATCGCTATGATGCCAGCGTTGAAGCAGAGCTGGGGCGGCTCGGCGGCCAGGAAGACGACAGGGTCGTCGGGGATAATGACGCGCTGTACACCGACCCGGCGCAGGCCCGCGATTTCGTTGAGCAGACCGGTATCGACGCCCTTGCCGTCGCGATAGGCACCGCGCACGGTTTTTATCACGCCGAGCCGAGGCTCGATTTTGCAAGACTCGCCGCCATTCGGGCAGCGGTTGAGGTTCCGCTGGTGCTGCATGGCGCCTCCGGGTTATCCGCTGCCGATATACAGAAAGCCATCTCTCTTGGCATTTGCAAAGTTAACGTTGCAACCGAGCTAAAAGTGGCCTTTTCCACCGGGCTTAAACGCTATTTTCACGACCATCCCGACGCCTGCGATCCCCGCCATTATATGCAGCCCGCGAAAGCCGCCATGAAAGAGGTCGTGCGTCAGGTCATTCATCGTTGCGGCTGCGAAGGCAAGCTTTGAGACAGCGCGCAGGCGGTTCAGGGCTACCCATTCCCTCCTGCCTTAAGCGCTTTCTGACAATTTTCGAAAATTTTACGAGGCCGCTCGCGAAAGCGAAATACGCCCTTTGTCAGTCAAAAAACAGTTTATGAAATTAAATGAAATGGAGGGAATATGCAGGATTTGATAGCCCGACACAAAGCCGGAGAACCTATTGGAATATGCTCCGTCTGCTCCGCCCACCCGCTGGTAATAGAAGCGGCGCTGCGTTTCGATCTTCACACCGACAGAAAGGTGTTGATTGAAGCCACCTCAAACCAGGTCAATCAGTCTGGCGGCTACACCGGTATGCAGCCCCATCAGTTTCGCGATTTCGTCTGGCAGATAGCAGACCGGATCGGCTTCCCCCACCAGCGCATTATTCTGGGCGGCGATCACCTTGGCCCCAACTGCTGGCAAAACGAAAGCGCGGAAGCGGCAATCGAAAAAGCCGTCGTGCTGGTCGCCGCGTATGTGGCGGCGGGTTTTAGCAAAATTCATCTTGATGCCTCGATGTCCTGCGAAGGCGATCCCGTGCCGCTTGCACCGCATACGGTGGCCGAGCGGGCAGCCCGGCTTTGCGAGGCGGCGGAGCGCGCCGCCACCGCAGAGCAACGGCAACGGCTGACCTATGTCATCGGGACGGAAGTGCCCGTGCCGGGTGGCGAGGCCACGACGATCGGCAGCGTACACGTCACGCGCGTGGAGGATGCCTCGCTGACGCTTGAAACCCACCGCGAGGCGTTTTACCGGCTGGGGCTGGAGGAGGCATTTGAACGCGTTATCGCGATGGTGGTGCAGCCCGGCGTGGAGTTCGATCATACCCAGATCATTCACTATCAGCCGCAGCCCGCGCAGGCGCTTTCCGCGTGGATTAACCAGACGCCGCTGGTGTACGAGGCCCACTCAACGGATTACCAGTCACGCCAGGCGTATCGGGCGCTGGTCCATGACCATTTCGCCATTCTGAAAGTGGGGCCTGCGCTGACCTTCGCGCTGCGCGAAGCCCTCTTTGGGCTGGCCTGGATGGAAGAGGCGTTGATCCCGCCGGAGCGCCGCAGCCATGTGCGGGACGTCATTGATGAAGTGATGCTGAACGAGCCGGCGTACTGGAAAAAGTATTACCGCCCCACCTGGAGCCAGGCGATGGTCGATATTCACTTCAGCCTCTCCGATCGCATCCGCTACTACTGGCCGCACCCGCGCATCAGCCAGAGCGTGGGCAAGCTTATCGCCAATCTGGAAGAGATATCGCTCCCGCCCGGCCTTATCAGCCAGTTTCTGCCGGGGCAGTTTGAGAGCGTGAACGACGGGACGCTGAAAGCCACGCCGTACGACCTGATTATCGACAAAATCCAGGACGTGCTGCGCGCCTACCGTTACGGCTGCTCCCCTGACGCCGACTAACAAAGAGGAACCCATGAGCCAATTATTCGTACGTACCGGCATCGCCTTTTCCGGCTGTCAGCATGCGCTGGCGCACATTGGCGAAACCATGCTGGCCAAAGGGGTAGTGCGCGACACTTACCCCGCTGCGCTGCTGGAGCGGGAGGCGGCCTTCCCAACGGGCATTGCGCTTGAGCGGCATGCGGTCGCTATCCCGCACTGCGAGGCGAGACATGCCGTGTCGCCAGCCATTTACCTGATCCGCCCGGATTCCCCGGTGTGGTTCCAGCGCGCCGACGATGACGGCGAGGTAGCCGTCTCTCTCATCATCGCGCTGATAGTCGACAACCCGGCGGCGCAGCTGACGCTGCTGCGCCGTTTATTCGGCAAGTTGCAAGACCCTGAGGTGCTGGACGCGCTGCTGCAGGCGCCCGACGCGGAGCTGGCCACGCGGTTTGAGCAGACCATCCTTGCGCCTGAACCCTGCGCCCGGGCTTCATAATCTACTGATAATAAAAGGAGTACCCTATGAAACGAAAAATCATCGTGGCCTGCGGCGGCGCGGTCGCCACATCGACCATGGCGGCAGAAGAGATCAAAGAGCTGTGCGAAGCGCACCATATTGAAGTGGATCTGGTGCAGTGCAGGGTGAACGAGATTGAAACCTATATGGATGGCGCCGATCTTATCTGCACCACGGCAAAAGTCGAACGCACATTTGGTGATATTCCGGTGGTGCACGGCATGCCCTTCGTCTCTGGCGTCGGCATTGAGGCGCTCCAGCAAAAAATCCTGACGATCCTGATGGGGTGACGCCATGTTTAGCGAAATCATGCGTTACATCCTCGACCTCGGCCCCACGGTCATGCTGCCGGTGGTCATTATCATCTTCTCAAAGCTGCTCGGCATGAAAGCGGGCGAATGCTTCCGGTCTGGCCTGCATATTGGCATCGGGTTTGTAGGTATCGGGCTCGTCATCGGCCTGATGCTGGATTCGATTGGCCCGGCGGCGAAGGCGATGGCGGAGCATTTCGAAATAAACCTTCATGTGGTGGACGTGGGCTGGCCGGGATCTTCACCCATGACGTGGGCGTCGCAAATCGCGCTGGTGGCGATCCCCATCGCGATTCTCGTCAACATCGCCATGCTGTTGACCCGCATGACGCGCGTAGTGAATGTCGATATCTGGAATATCTGGCATATGACGTTTACCGGCGCCATGTTGCATCTCGCCACGGGCTCTTACTGGATTGGCATTGTGGGCGTGGCGGCGCATGCCGCTTTTGTCTACAAGCTTGGCGACTGGTTTGCCAAAGATACCCGCGACTATTTTGGTCTGGAAGGCATGGCCATCCCTCACGGCACGTCCGCCTATCTCGGCCCCATCGCGGTACTGGTAGATACCCTTATTGATAAAATTCCGGGGCTTAATCGCATCCATTTTAGCGCCGACGATGTGCAGAAGCGGTTCGGCCCTTTTGGCGAGCCGGTCACCGTGGGCTTTGTCATGGGGCTCGTCATCGGTCTGCTGGCAGGTTATGACGTCAAAGGCGTACTGCAACTGGCGGTAAAAACTGCGGCGGTGATGCTCCTGATGCCGCGCGTCATTAAACCGATTATGGATGGCCTGACGCCTATCGCGAAGCAGGCGCGTAAGCGCCTGCAGGCGAAATTCGGCAGCCAGGAGTTCCTGATTGGTCTCGATCCGGCCCTGCTACTGGGCCACACCTCGGTGGTTTCCGCCAGTCTGATTTTTATTCCTTTAACCATTCTGATTGCGGTTGTCGTGCCGGGCAATCAGGTGCTGCCATTTGGCGATCTGGCCACCATCGGATTCTTTGTGGCAATGGCGGTCGCGGTGCACCAGGGGAACCTTTTCCGCACCCTAATCTCCGGCGTCATCATCATGAGCATGACGCTCTGGATAGCGACACAGACTATCGGCCTGCATACCCAACTTGCCGCCAATGCGGGCGCGCTTAAAGCGGGTGGGCTGGTGGCCTCGATGGATCAGGGCGGCTCGCCGGTGACCTGGCTGCTGATCCAGCTCTGCACCTGGCAGAACGTGACGGGGTTTGTCGTTATTGGCGTCATTTATCTTACCGGCGTGCTGCTTACGTGGCGTCGGGCGCGGGCGTTCGTCGCGGTGGAAAAAGCCGCCGTCAGCGAGGCAGGCCCGAGCGTTTCATGACCACGGGGGAGCGCCGCTCCCCCTGCAATTTCTGGAGGAACAATGAAATCAGTGGTAATTCATGCTGAGGGCAGCGTACGCGTTGAAGAACGCCCTATGCCCACTATCAATGCGGACGACGACGTCCTGGTGAAAGTCGTTTGTTCGGGTTTATGCGGCTCCGATATCCCCCGCATTTTCGCCGGCGGCGCGCACTACTATCCCATTACGCTGGGCCATGAGTTTAGCGGCTATGTAGAGCGCTGCGGCAGCGCGGTAAGCGATCTTTCGCCCGGCGATGCGGTGGCCTGCGTGCCGCTACAGCCCTGTTTTGTCTGTGAAGAATGCGCGCGCGGTTACTTTTCCCTATGCCGACACTACCAGTTTGTCGGCTCCCGCAGCGAAGGTGGCCACGCCGAGTATATTGTGGTCAGACGCGCCAGCCTCTTTCGATTGCCGCCAGAGATGTCGGTTGAAGATGGCGCGTTTCTCGAACCTGTTACCGTCGGGCTACATGCTTTTCACCAGGCCCAGGGGTGTGAAGGCAAAAACGTCGTGATCGTCGGCGCCGGCACTATCGGTCTGCTGGCGATGCAGTGCGCGCAGGCGCTGGGCGCGAATAGCGTGACGGCCATTGATATTAATCCCGAAAAGCTCCGGCTGGCGCTCGCGCTCGGCGCCGATCGCGTGCTGAACAGTCGGGAAATGTCCGCACAGGCCATTTCCGCCGCGCTGGAGACGCAGCGCTTCGATCAACTGGTGCTGGAAACCGCGGGCACGCCGCAGACGGTATCACTGGCCATCGACATCGCCGGGCCGCGCGCGCAGGTCGCGCTGGTGGGGACGCTCCATCACGACCTTACGCTCTGCGCCACGGTTTTTGGCAAAATTTTACGTAATGAACTGACGCTGGTCGGCAGCTGGATGAACTATTCGGCGCCCTGGCCGGGTGAAGAGTGGCGAACCGCCGCGCGACTGCTTGCCGAAAAGCGGCTGTCGCTCAGTCCGCTGATTGCGCATCAGGGGGATGCGGAAAGCTTCGTCAGCGCCGTCCAGGCGCTCAACGGCGCACCGATGCAGGGCAAAATTCTGCTGCGCTTCGCCTGACACAATGAGCCAGCAACCTGAGCTGGCTCACATTTGCTTTCGAAATACGGCGTTCATCTTTCACATTGCTTCGTTTACACTGACGGGAGTCAATTATCAGGCAAACCGATATGAACTCTTTTGAGCGAAGGAACAAAATTCTCGATCTGGTTAATACGCAAGGTAGCGTGATGGTACTGGATCTTTCGAACGCTTTTGACATTTCTGAGGTCACCATCCGCGCCGACCTGCGCTTTCTGGAAGAAAAAGGTCTGGTGACGCGCTTTCACGGCGGCGCCGGGAAGCCCGGCAGCAACCTTGCGGAAAGCGATAATCAGGAGGTGAAGCTGGAAGAACGCTACCAGCTGGCGAGCGATCCTAAAAAACGCATCGCGCAGGCCGCCGCTGCGATGATCAACGAAGGGATGACGCTCATTCTCGATAGCGGCAGCACGACCCTGCTCATTGCGCACGAGCTGGCCAGGATGGCGAATATTACGGTCATCACTAACAGCCTGCCCGCTGCCTGCGCGCTCGCGAATAATAAAGATATTACGCTGGTGGTTTGCGGCGGCACGGTGCGGCATAAAACGCTCTCCATGCATGGCACGATTGCGGAGCACTCACTGCAGGGCATCAGCGCCGACCTGATGTTTGTCGGCGCTGATGGCATTGACGCCACTAACGGCATCACCACCTTTAACGAAGGCTATTCTGTCAGCGGCGCGATGGCGGCGGCGGCCCATAAGGTTATCGCCGTCCTGGACGCGACCAAATTTAACCGTCGCGGATTTAACCAGGTGTTGCCGATGGCCGAGATAGACTGTGTCATCACTGACGAAGGCATCAGCGACAAAGACAAAACGTCGCTTAAGAAAACGGGCGTTGAACTGAAAATCGTGTGATTCAGGGCGTTTATGGCCGTCGCGCTGACAGTCGCGACGGCGAACGGGCGCAAAGCAGGTTTATGCCTGCTGCTCCAGCGCGTACTTGTAGAGCGCGTTCTTCTTCACGCCGTGGATTTCCGCCGCCAGCGCCGCAGCTTTTTTGAGCGGTAGCTCGGCCTGCAGCAGCGCGAGCGTACGCAGCGCGTCAGGCGGCAGCGCGTCTTCCTGCGCTTTATGCCCCTCGACGATGAGCACCATCTCGCCCTTGCGGCGGTTTTCATCCTCTTTCACCCAGGCGAGCAGCTCGCCCACCGGCGCGCCGTTAATGGTTTCCCAGGTTTTGGTCAGTTCGCGCGCCAGCACCACGTAACGGGACTCGCCCCAGACGGCGACCATATCTTCCAGGCTTTCCAGCAGACGATGGGTGGACTCATAAAAAATCAGCGTGCGCGGCTCCTGCTCCAGCGCCTTCAGCGTGTCGCGACGGCCTTTGGATTTCGCCGGTAAAAAGCCTTCATAGCAGAAGCGGTCAGAGGGCAAGCCCGCGGCGGAAAGCGCAGCGATAGCGGCGCACGGCCCCGGCAGCGGCACCACGCGCAGCCCGGCTTCGCGGCAGGCGCGCACCAGATGGTAACCCGGGTCGTTAATCAGCGGCGTACCGGCGTCGGACACCAGCGCGATATTTTGCCCCTCGCGCAGTTTGGCTATCAGGGTTTCCGCTTTTTGCTGTTCGTTATGGTCGTGCAGCGCAAAAAGCCGGGCGCTGATAGCAAAATGTTGCAGCAACAGACCAGTATGACGGGTATCCTCAGCGGCGATAAGATCGACGGACTGCAATACTGTCAGGGCGCGTTGCGTGATGTCGCCGAGATTGCCGATAGGCGTCGGGACGATATAGAGCTGGCCCTGAGAATTCTGCGCCGAATCGTTTTGTTTCATTGTTTCGTCCGTATTGCCGATTTAAAATTGAACATTCACCAGAAAAACCCACTGGATACAGTATGGTACCTTCTAAATTTTCCGGCTCTAAAGCCGCGCGTTGTCTGCCTGTCCTGCTGGCAGCCCTGTTTTTCGCAGGCTGCGGCACGCAGACGCCTGATCAAAGCACTGCGCATATGCAGGGCGAAGCCAAAGCGGATTCCAGCTTTTATCTGCACCAGATGGAACAAAGCCGTGATGATAGCAAGACCAACTGGCAATTACTCGCCATACGTGCACTGCTCGGCGAAGGCAAACGCGAGCGCGCCATCACGCTCTACGGCGAGCTGCCGCAGAACCTGACGGACGCCCAGCGTCGCGAAGCGTCGCTGCTGGAAGCGCAAATCAAAGTGGCGCAGCAGGATTATCAGGGTGCCATCGCGATGCTGGATAAAATCAGCCCGGCGGATCTGAACGACGAGCAGAAAGCCCGCTACTGGCAGGCGAAAATCGACGCCAGCCAGGGCCGTCCGTCGCTGGAACTGCTACGTGCGCTGATTGCGCAGGAGCCGCTGTTGCAGGGTCCGTCGAAACAGAAAAACATTGACGCCACCTGGCAGGCGCTGTCGCAGATGTCTGCGGATCAGGCGAAGGCGCTAGTCATCAACGCCGATGAAAACACGCTTCAGGGCTGGCTCGATCTGCAGCGCGTCTGGTTCGATAACCGCAACGATCCGAAAATGCTCCAGGCGGGCGTGAAGGACTGGCAGACGCGTTACCCGCAAAATCCGGGGGCGAAAATGCTGCCGACGCAGCTCGCTAACCTGCAAAACTACAAGCCCGCCTCTGCCGATAAAATCGCGCTGCTGCTGCCGCTGAACGGCCAGGCGGCGGTATTTGGCCGCGCCATCCAGCAAGGCTTTGAAGCCGCGAAAAACGCGGGCACCAGCCCGGTCGCCGTTCAGTCGCCTGCGCAGGCGGATAGCGCCGCACAGCCTGCGAATAGCGCCCAGACACCGCCGACCGACGGCGTGGCAAGCCCCGCCGCCGCCCCGGTCGACGATCTGGCCGCGCAGCCTGACGCCCAGGAAAGCGCGCAGCCAACACAGCAACCGGTTGAGTCACAGCCTGTCGCTGCCGCGCCCGCTAACCCTGCCGCGGAGATTAAAGTGTATGACACCAGCTCGCAGCCCATCACGCAGATCCTGGCTCAGGCGCAGCAGGATGGCACAAGCCTGATCGTCGGCCCGCTCCTGAAAGAGAGCGTGGACGGCGTGCTGAAAAGCGGCACTCCGCTGAACGTGCTGGCGCTTAACCAGCCGGAGACGGTGCAGAATCGCCCGAATGTCTGCTATTTCGCGCTGTCGCCGGAAGATGAAGCCGCCGATGCCGCCGCCCATATCTGGCAGGAAGGCAAACGCGCGCCGCTGCTGCTGGTGCCTTACAGCGCGCTGGGCGATCGCGTCACTAAAGCTTTCGCCGACCGCTGGGCGCAGCTTGGCGGCGGTACGGTGCTGCAACAGAAATTCGGCTCCGTCAACGAGCTGAAAATGAATATCAACGGCGGCACCGGCATCGCGCTGACCGGCTCGCCTGTCGCCGCCAGCCTGCCGCAACAGCAGCCTGTGACCATAGGCGGTCTCTCCATTCCGGCGCCGCCGACCGACGCGCAAATCACCGCGGGCAGCAGCGGCAACGTGGATGCCGTCTATATCGTCGCCACGCCGTCTGAGATTGCTCTGATTAAGCCGATGATCGCCATGCGCGCGGGCAGCCACAGCGGAGCGGCGCTGTATGCCAGCTCGCGCAGCGCTCAGGGCGGCTCGGGCCCGGATTTCCGCCTCGAAATGGAAGGTCTGGAGTTTAGCGATATCCCGATGCTCACCGGCAGCAACCCGGCGCTGCAGCAGCAGGCGCTTTCAGCGGTGAATAACGACTACTCGCTGGCGCGTCTGTATGCGATGGGCGTGGATGCCTGGTCGCTGGCGAACCATTTCTCTCAGATGCGTCAGGTGCCCGGCTTCCAGCTTAGCGGCAACACCGGCGCGCTTAGCGCGACACAGGACTGTGTCATTAACAGGAAGTTAACGTGGCTCAAATACCAGCAGGGACAGTTGGTTCCGGCCAACTGAGTCGTAAAGAGACCGGCGCCGTCTGGGAAGCCCGGGCGCGCGCCTTTCTTGAGCGTAAAGGATTACGCTTTATCGCCGCCAACGTGCATGAACGTGGCGGCGAAATCGATCTCATTATGGACGATCGTGGCGTGACGGTATTCGTCGAGGTACGCTACCGCCGCGCCAGTCTGTATGGCGGCGCGGCCGCCAGCGTCACCCGCAGCAAACAGCAAAAATTGTTACATGCCGCCCGGTTGTGGCTCGCGCGCCACAATGGGAGCTTTGATACTGTGGATTGCCGGTTCGATGTGTTAGCCTTCACCGGCAATGAAATCGAGTGGATTGCGAACGCCTTTTCGCTCCACGCCTGAACTGACGTAACGCTCAAAGGATTATCGTGCTAGAAAGAATCAAAGTCTGCTTTACGGAAAGCATTCAAACCCAGATTGCGGCGGCGGAAGCACTCCCGGATGCGATTTCACGTGCGGCCATGACCCTGGTTCAGTCTCTCCTTAACGGCAACAAAATCCTCTGCTGCGGTAACGGCACGTCCGGCGCCAACGCCCAGCATTTCGCGGCCAGCATGATCAATCGTTATGAAACCGAACGGCCTGGTTTACCTGCCATTGCACTAAATACCGATAATGTGGTCTTAACCGCGATAACCAACGACAGGCTGCATGACGAAGTGTATGCCAAACAGGTGCGCGCGCTGGGCCACGCCGGAGATGTGCTGCTGGCGATCTCCACCCGTGGTAACAGCCGCGATATCGTGAAAGCCGTTGAAGCGGCCGTCACCCGCGATATGACTATCGTGGCGTTGACTGGCTACGACGGCGGCGAGCTGGCAGGTCTGCTCGGCCCGCAGGATGTGGAGATCCGTATTCCTTCCCATCGCAGCGCGCGCATTCACGAGATGCATATGCTGACAGTCAACTGCCTGTGCGATCTTATCGATAACACATTGTTTCCACACCAGGATGATTAAGGAGTGCTCATGAAGGCCATTAAACCCCTTGCGGTGGTGATGACCGCGCTAGTGCTACAGGGCTGCGTCGCGGCCGCCGTCGTCGGAACCGCGGCTGTCGGCACCAAAGCCGCCACCGATCCGCGCAGTGTGGGTACTCAGGTTGATGATGGGACGCTGGAGCTGCGCGTGAATACCGCGCTTGGCAAAGATGAACAGCTGAAGAAAGAAGCGCGTATTAACGTGACGGCCTATCAGGGCAAAGTGTTGCTGACCGGTCAGTCGCCGAATCCGGAGCTGGCGTCCCGCGCGAAACAGATAGCGATGGGCGTGGACGGCACGACAGAAGTGTTTAACGAGATCCGCAACGGCCAGCCGATTGGGCTGGGCACCGCATCGTCGGACACCTGGATCACCACTAAAGTGCGCTCTCAACTGCTTGGCAGCGATCAGGTGAAATCGTCTAACGTTAAGGTAACGACCGAGAACGGCGAAGTGTTCCTGCTGGGTCTGGTGACCGACCGCGAAGGCCGCGCGGCAGCGGATACCGCAAGCCGGGTGAGCGGCGTGAAACACGTCACCACCGCGTTTACCTACATTAAGTAGTCCCCTCAACCCAACCCTCTTCCCGCCGGGGAGAGGGTTTCTGCGACATCCTTACACTTATGACGATGGCGGGTGCGCTTCGCTTAACCACCCTACGGTAAAGGGGATGCTTTTTGCTTTTGTAGGGTGGGTAAGCGCAGCCGCACCCACCTTTTTCTATATCAAAAAACCAGCGCCAGCGCGCCTGTCACCGCGCCCGCCAGCATCACCATCCCGCCGGTCAGCCATAGCGCTTTCGCCGGAAAGGCCTTACGCAGCATGATAAGCGAAGGCAGACTTACCGCAGGCAGCGTCACCAGCAGCGCCAGCCCCGGCGCGACGCCCATACCCGCTACCATCATGGTCTGCACAATCGGAATTTCCGCCGCGGTCGGGATAACAAACAGGCAACCGGCAATCGCCATCGCCAGCACCCAGAACAGCGTATTGCCCACAGCGCCGTCGGCGTGCGGGAACAGCCAGACGCGCGCGGCGCCCAGCGCCAGCACCGCCAGCAGATAGACCGGGATCGTATTCCAGAACAGCGTCCAGAGCGCCTGAAACCAGCGCGCCATAAAACTGCCCTGCGGGGCCTCTGCGGGCAGCGCCGCCTCAGGCAGCGCAGGCGCTGGCGTGTCGGCCACAAACCGCTGCACCAGCGACGCGATGCCGATAACCATCACCAGGCCCACCGCCACGCGGATAAGCGTAAATTCCCAGCCCAGCACAAAGCCCATAAACACCAGCGTCGCCGGGTTCAGCAGCGGGTTGCCGAGCCAGAACGCCAGCGCGCCGCCCATCGACACCGACTGACGGCGCATGCCGGCGGCAACCGGCGCGGCGCAGCAGGTGCACATCATGCCCGGCAGTGAAAACAGCGTACCGAGCAGCGTGCCGCGAAAACGCGGCTGACCGAGCGTGCGCACCAGCCAGTCGCGCGGGATCAACACCTGAATCAGCGAGCCCAGCAGCACGCCGAGCACGGCGGCTTTCCAGACGGCGAGAAAATAGATAGCGGCGTAATCAAGCGCCGCGCGCAACGGGTTATCCTGCGCGTTAGCGAGAATGGAATGACCAATGCTGTGGGTTTGCGCCGCGGTAAAGGCTTTGCCGTAATAAGGCTGCCATTTGACGTACCACAGACCAATAAACAGGACGAGAAAAAAAAGCGCGGGCTTCCACCATGCGGGGGATTTCGGCGCCAGAGATGAAGACTGACCAGCCATAACATTCCTCTGGAAAACAGGGGGTAAATTTTTGCCGGTCAATAGTACGCCCGCCGGACGCGTTTTGAAACGCTGTTCAGCGCGCCGTTTGTGCCGCTATTTCACGCAATTGCGCCGAATCAAGCACCGCAACGTCTTCTTTTGCGGGCGACAACGCCGCATTCACCATGGCCTGCGCCACGGTTTGCGCCTCAATGGCTTTCCATTTCCCCGGCAGCAGACGAAACAGCGGGGCCATGAAAGATTCCCCGGCGCGGCGCTTTTCGCGATCGCCAGTAAGCAGCGACGGACGCGCCAGTGTCAGCCGCTGCCAGCCCTGCGCCTTCAGCGCTGTTTCCATCTCCCCTTTTACGCGGTTGTAGAAAAACGGCGAATTCGGGTTCGCGCCGAGCGCGCTGACCACCAGCATATGCTTTGCGCCAAGCCGCAGCCCGGCGAGCGACGTGTCCACCACCAGCGTGTAGTCAGCAAGAATAAACGCCTCTTTGCTGCCCGCCTCGCGCCGCGTGGTGCCGAGACAACAAAAGACGATATCCAGCGGCGCGCTAAGCTGCGTCAGCACATCGGAGAGCTGCGGGTCGCACGGGTTTTCCACTTTATGCATCGGCACGCGCAACGGACGGCGGGTTGGCGCGATGATCGATGACACACGCGGTTCGTCGACCAGCATCCGTAGCAGATGGCCGCCCACCAGCCCGCTGGCGCCGGTTATCAGTACTCGACTCATGATCGCTCCTTTGCAGAATCTTCTGCCTTGCAATGTCAGCGCCCTGAACCAGGCTTAATAGTCTGTGTGGTTTAAGTATTTACCATTTCTGGCAAAAGCCATTACTGCACATCACCGTTCTGCAAAGACACCAAGGGAGGCGTAATGAGCAAGAAGATTGCAGTCTTAATCACTGATGAGTTCGAAGATTCGGAATTCACATCCCCGGCGGCCGAGTATCGCAAGGCCGGACATGAAGTGATCACCATCGAGAAAGAAGCCGGTAAAACCGTCACTGGTAAGCAAGGCGAGGCGAAAGTCACTATTGATAAGGCCATCGATGAGGTGAGCCCGGCTGATTTCGACGCCCTGCTGTTGCCTGGCGGTCATTCACCCGACAGCCTGCGCGGCGACGATCGTTTCGTCACCTTTACCCGCGACTTTGTGAATACCGGTAAACCGGTCTTCGCTATCTGCCACGGGCCGCAGCTCTTAATCAGCGCCGATGTGATCCGCGGGCGTAAGCTGACCGCCGTCAAGCCTATCGTGATTGACGTGAAAAACGCCGGGGCGGAGTTCTACGATGAGGAAGTGGTCGTCGATAAAGATCAACTGGTGACCAGCCGCACGCCGGAAGATTTACCGGCATTTAACCGTGAGGCGCTACGCCTGCTCGGGGCGTAACCAGACGAGTTTTTTACCAAACCCCAGGGTGTTGTCAGTAAATTTGATCTCATCAAGACGGATCTCCCACAGCGGGGAGGACATCACCCTGGCCACCGGAAAGCGACGGTTGTAGCGCTCGCGCAAGGCCTCGCTTTCCGGCTCTTCCACCAGCCTTAACTCTCCTGCGAACTGCACGCCGCGGATAAGCGCCACGGTTTTGGTCTGCCCGTTGACCGTGCCTGCGACAGACGCCAGCTTGCCTGCCATTTGGCCGTGGCGGCTTTGGGTATCGCTTAACAGATAAAACGCCACCCGCTCGCGGTCATAGATATAAAACGCGTTCGCGCACCAGAGCGCGTCTTCGCGGCCGACGCAGTAAGTGACGACATGCTGCTTAGCGAGCCATTTACTGATGGCGTCGAGAGCGTCCATTGGTTCTCCTGTCGGGGATAATCATGGTAAGGTGCGGCCAGTGATGACTGCCGCCGATACGCATTATGGAAGAATGGTTTCTTTATTTGATCCGCTGCCCCGATAACCGCCTTTATACCGGCATCACCACCGATGTCGCGCGCCGCTTCGCCCAGCATCAGCGCGGCAAAGGCGCCAAAGCGCTGCGCGGCAAAGGCGAGCTGACGCTGGTCTTCAGCGCGCCCGCGGGCAATCGCTCCGAGGCGCTGCGCGCCGAATACCGCATCAAGCAACTGACGAAACGGCAGAAAGAGCAACTGGTCGCGGGAGAGCTGGCGTTTGAGGCGATGACAACCGCACCGCAAACGCCCTGAGATCAGAAACGATTAAAATGCTCGTGATAATCCACGGGGCCATGCACGCCGTTCAGGGCGTCATCGGCGAGGCGGTGCACCTGGAACGCCGCTTCGGCGCCAGGCCAGCGGCAGTGGAGGTCATAGCGGGCGGCTGGCTCAAAGCCCAGACGGTTGTAAAACTCCGGCGAGCCCAGCGTGACGACCGCCGAGTAGCCAAACTCATTGAGCGAATCGAGCCCTTCATACACGAGCTGACGGCCAATCCCCTGGCCGCGCCAGGCCTCGTCGACCGCCAGCGGCGCAAGCCCCAGCCACTGGCGCTCTTCGCCCGCCACGGTAACGGGGCTGAATGCGACATAACCCACCACCTGCCCTTCATCATCCGTTGCGACCAGCCCCAGCGTCAGCAGTCCGTCTTCACGGAGCGCGTGCACCAGCTCCGCCTCGTCGGCGCGACCGAACGCACGGCGAAGTAACGCGTCTATGCCCGGCGCATCAATGGGGATTTCTACACGAATCAGCATGGTTCACCTATGGAAGTTGCTTTGGTTAGCGGCGAGACGCGAAGCCCCGCTTCAACGAAGTCCGCCAGTTGCAGCAACATCACGCGCAGCGGTTTCGGCATCGCGTCGAGCTCAATGGCGTCCATCAGATTCTTCACATATAACCCTAATTCAGTATCGCCTTCAATCACCAGACGACGCTGGAAGAAAAGCGTATCGGGATCCTGCTTGCGCGCGGCGATCATTAACAGGTCGGCGGCGTCCGCGCGGAACATAACGTCGGCCTCGGCCTGTTCGCGCACAATGAGCTTGTCGTTTTCGACCGACGTGAACCAGCGCAGGCCGATATCGCGCACCTCGATGCCGAGCCAGCGGCCGTCGAGAAACGCCAGTTCCTCATCCGCCAGCGCCTGACGAAATTGCCAGCCGAGCAGTTGCTCCAGCGCCTGACGCTTGAGCGCAAACGGCGCGAGCGCGACCGGCGCTTTCAGAAGCGAAGGGCCAAGATGTACCAGACAGGAACGCAGATTATTCAACACGGGCTTTTCTCCTTGCCAGATCACAGTGGCCGTTATTGTGCCATATCAGTCCGTTGAGATAGCGGCTCAAATCAAGCTTTGCGCCTTCGCAGGTACCCCTTTATAGATGCCATCAATACGACATTAGCTGCCTTAAATCAAAAATTGTCGCGGGCGGGTTAACTAAAATCGCCGTTCGTTAACAATTTCGCTGCCTTTATGCAGCGCGCCAGGCCCCACGCGGCCTGCTTTTATTTTCAGGACACGCTATGGAGTTACTTTGCCCCGCCGGTAACCTGCCGGCTCTGAAGGCGGCCATCGATAATGGCGCGGATGCGGTCTATATCGGTCTGAAAGACGATACCAACGCCCGCCACTTCGCTGGTCTCAACTTTACCGAGAAAAAATTACAGGAAGCGGTCAGCTATGTGCATCAGCGTGGCCGCAAACTGCACATCGCCATCAACACCTTCGCCCACCCTGACGGCTATGAACGCTGGGAGCGCGCAGTGGATATGGCCGCCCAGCTCGGCGCCGATGCGCTGATCTTAGCGGACATCGCGATGCTGGAGTACGCTGCCGCCCGCTATCCCCACGTGGAGCGCCATGTGTCAGTCCAGGCGTCCGCCACCAATGAAGCCGCTATCCGCTTTTATCAGCGCCATTTTGACGTGGCTCGCGTGGTGCTGCCGCGCGTGCTGTCCATTCATCAGGTAAAACAGTTAGCCCGCGTCACGCCGGTGCCGCTGGAAGTGTTCGCCTTCGGCAGCCTGTGCATTATGGCGGAAGGCCGCTGCTATCTCTCTTCGTACCTGACCGGCGAATCGCCCAATACCGTGGGCGCCTGTTCGCCCGCGCGCTTCGTGCGCTGGCAGCAGACGGAACAGGGGCTGGAGTCGCGCCTGAACGATGTCCTGATTGACCGCTACCAGGAGGGCGAAAACGCCGGTTATCCTACGCTCTGCAAAGGCCGCTATCTGGTGGACGGCCAGCGTTATCACGCGCTCGAAGAGCCCACCAGCCTTAATACGCTGGAGCTGCTGCCGGAGCTGCTGGCGGCCAATATCGCCTCGGTGAAAATCGAAGGGCGCCAGCGCAGCCCGGCTTACGTCAGTCAGGTGGCGAAAGTCTGGCGTCAGGCTATTGACCGCTGCAAAGCCGATCCGCAGCGCTTTGCGCCACAACCGGGCTGGATGGACGCGCTCGGCGCGATGGCCGAAGGCACCCAGACGACGCTTGGTGCGTATCATCGCAAATGGCAGTGAGGAGAGCAGGATGAAATATGCATTAGGGCCGGTGCTGTACTACTGGCCAAAAGCGACGCTGGAAAGCTTTTACGAGGCTGCGGCCCAAAGCTCCGCCGACGTGATTTACCTCGGCGAAGCGGTGTGCAGTAAACGTCGCGATACCAAAGCCGCCGACTGGCTGTCGCTTGCCAGAACGCTCGCCGCCAGCGGCAAGCAGGTGGTGCTCTCAACGCTTGCGCTGGTGCAGGCGCCGTCGGAGCTGACCGAGCTGAAGCGCTATATCGATAACGGCGAGTTTCTGATTGAGGCCAACGACTTCGGCGCCGTAGGGCTGGCCGCCGAGCGTAAGCTGCCGTTCGTCGCGGGCCATGCGCTTAACTGCTACAACGCCGTCACGCTGCGCCTGCTGCTGAAAGACGGCATGACGCGCTGGTGTATGCCAGTGGAGCTGTCGCGCGACTGGCTGGTGAATCTGCTCGATCAATGCGATGCGCTGGGTATTCGCGACAAATTCGATGTGGAAGTGCTGAGCTACGGCCATCTGCCGCTCGCTTACTCCGCCCGCTGCTTTACCGCCCGCTCGGAAGACAGGCCGAAAGATGAGTGCGAAACCTGCTGCATCAAATACCCCAACGGGCGCAGCATGTTGTCGCAGGAGAACAGCCAGGTTTTTGTGCTAAATGGCATTCAGACCATGAGCGGTTATGTCTATAACCTCGGCAACGAGCTGGCGTCGATGGCCGGGCTGGTGGATATAGTGCGTCTCTCGCCAATGGGACCCGAAACGCTGGATATGCTCGACGCCTTCCGGGCCAATGAAAACGGCGCCGCCCCGCTGCCGCTCGCCGCGCACAGCGACTGTAACGGCTACTGGCGCAGGCTCGCCGGGATGGCGCTTCAGGCGTAAGAAAAGGCTCACTTTGTTAACAGCATTTTGCATGAATTCATGCAGTATGAAAGGACAGCTTTCCGGCCAGGCCGCGGGCAAAATCCCCGAAATGCGCCAGGCTGGAAGAAGACCTTCAATCTGATGACACTGCTGTAATTAAGTGAGCCGTTATGTCTGATAAATCTGTTGTGCCTTTTTCGGTGCTCGATCTCGCGCCGATCCCGCAAGGCTCCTCCGCCCGTGAGGCGTTCCACCACTCGCTCGATTTAGCCCGTCTCGCTGAGAAGCGCGGCTACGACCGCTACTGGCTGGCGGAGCACCACAATATGACCGGCATCGCCAGCGCCGCGACATCGGTGCTGATTGGCTATCTCGCCGCCAATACCACCACGCTGCGCCTGGGCTCCGGCGGCGTGATGCTGCCTAACCACGCACCGCTGGTGATTGCCGAGCAGTTCGGCACGCTCGACGCCCTTTATCCTGGCCGTATTGAGCTGGGCCTTGGCCGCGCGCCGGGCAGCGATCAGCGCACGATGATGGCGCTGCGCCGCCATATGAATCACGATATCGACAACTTCCCGCGCGATGTGAAAGAACTGACGGACTGGTTCGATGCTCGCGACCCTAACCCGGCGGTGCGCCCGGTGCCAGGCTATGGCGCAAAACTTCCGGTATGGCTGCTGGGTTCGAGCCTCTACAGCGCGCAGCTTGCGGCGCAGATGGGCCTGCCGTTCGCGTTCGCCTCGCACTTCGCGCCAGATATGCTGTTGCAGGCGCTGCACCTCTATCGCACGCATTTCCAGCCTTCAGAGCGACTGGAAAAACCGTATGCGATGGTGTGCATTAATATCGTCGCGGCCGACAGCAATCGCGATGCGGAGTTTTTGTTTACGTCGATGCAGCAGGCGTTTGTGAAACTGCGTCGCGGCGAAACCAGCCAGTTGCCGCCGCCCATTGAGTCCATGGACAGCGTCTGGAGCCCGGCGGAGCAATACGGGGTGCAGCAGGCGCTCAGCATGTCGCTGGTTGGCGATAAAGCGAAAGTTCGCCATGGGTTGTTATCCGTACTGCGTGAAACCGAAGCCGATGAGATTATGGTTAACGGGCAGATTTTCGATCACGAGGCGCGGCTGCACTCGTTTGATCTCGCCATGCAGGTGCGGGAAGCACTGTTGAGTTAATACGAGTGTTTGCCCTCTGCGCAAGAGAGGGCAAACGCAACGTTACTGATACACCGGCAGCAGGTTGAAGCTGGAAAGCAGATGCACCAGCGCGTTGCCGAGTCCAAACAGCAGTATCAGCGCAATCATCCCTTTACCGCCCCAGACGCGAAAGCGCGGGCTGCCGAAACGCTGCCGTGACGCGCGCGCCAGCAGCGCCGGCACAATGGCCGCCCAGATTGTCGCCGCTAAGCCCGCATAGCCAATCGCATACAGAAACCCGTTCGGCCACAACAGCCCGCCCGCCATCGGCGGCAAAAACGTGAGCAGCGCGGTTTTGAGACGCCCTCGCGGCGAATCGTCAAACCCAAAGAGATCCGCCAGGTAGTCGAACAGCCCCAGCGTCACGCCAAGGAACGAGCTCGCCACCGCGAAGTTGGAAAACACAATCAGCAGCACATCTAACGTGCGGCTGTTCAGCACATCGCTCAGCGCCCCCACCAGCACATCGATATTGCCGCCCGCTTTCGCGATGCCGATAAACTCCGGGCGCGGAATGTTGCCCATCGTCGCCAGCAACCAGATGGTGTAAAGCGCGAGCGCAAGCAGCGTTCCCCAGACCAGGCAGCGAATGATGACTCCAGGCTCTTTGCCGTAGTATTTCATCAGGCTCGGCACGTTGCCGTGGTAGCCAAACGAGGCCAGACAAAATGGCAGCGTCATTAAGAGGTACGGCGTATAGCTCGGGCTTGCCTCGACCGTGTTGAATAATGTCGCCGTCTCAACATGCCCCAGCAGCCCGCCGAAAGTCAGAAAGAATGTGATGACCTTGGCGCCGAGCACAATCGCCGTCATCCGGCTCACGGCCTGGGTGGAGAGCCAGACGATAAACGCAACGATAAGCGCGAAGCCGAAACCCGCCAGCCGCGCCGGCACGTCAATATTCATGCCTGCGAACGTGTGGTGAAGCACCGAGCCGCTGGCCGAGATATAGGCATAAGTAAGGATGTAGAGGACAAATGCGACGGATGCGCCGTTCACCACGTTCCACCCTTTGCCGAGCAGGTCGCGGGTGATGGTGTCGAAGCTCGCGCCGATATGGTAGTTGAGGTTGGCTTCCAGCAGCATCAATCCTGAATGAAGCATACAGAACCAGGTAAACACCAGGGCGAGCAGCGACCAGAAAAACCACGCGCCTGACATCACCACCGGCAGAGAGAACATGCCTGCGCCGATGATCGTACCGGCGATAATCACAACGCCGCTTAAGAGCGAAGGCGAGGCGCTGCGGGCGACAAGTGTGGCCATAATGCTTTCCTGTGAAAGAGGTTACCCTGATGATTCATTGTACCAGTACGCGAGTACAAAAAGGAGAAAAAATTACGCCTCTGATAAAGCGTGACGTATTCGGCTGGGCTGGCGCAGCGCAGTAGCGGATTTATTAGCCAGAATGGCCTGGCATAGCACGTTAGGTTATCCGGGCTGTCAGGCAGGCGTGAGCCGCAAGGAGAGGGAAAACATTCATGGCATGGCGAGCAGGCTAAATCGCGCCCATAAAAAAAGCCCCGGCATGACCGGGGCTTGTTGTCAGACTCGCTGCGCTTATGCGTCGCCGAAACGACGACGAGGGGTCGCTGCGTCATCACGACGCGGACCGCGGCCGCCTTCACGACGTTCGCCACCGAAGCTACGACCGCCTTCGCGACGTTCGCCGCTGAAACGACGACCTTCGCTACGGCCTTCACCGCGACCGCCTTCACGACGCTCGCCACCGAAACCACGGCCGCCGCCGCCAGCAGGACGACGATCGCCGCGCGGCTGTGCATCACCCATCAGCTGCATATTCATCGGTTTGTTCAGAATACGCGTACGGGTGAAGTGCTGCAGCACTTCGGTCGGCATGCCTTTCGGCAGCTCGATAGTGGAGTGAGACGCGAACAGCTTGATGTTACCAATGTAACGGCTGCTGATATCGCCTTCGTTGGCGATAGCGCCCACGATGTGACGCACTTCAACGCCATCATCACGGCCCACTTCGATGCGATACAGTTCCATATCGCCTGCTTCACGACGCTCACGACGCGGACGCTCTTCACCGGCACCGCTACGCTCGGTACGCGGGCCACGCTCGTTGCGGTCGCCACGGCGCTCGAAACGGTCATCGCGATCGCGGAACTCGCGCTTCGGACGCATCGGCGCATCCGGCGGCAGGATCAGCGGACGTTCGCCCTGCGCCATTTTCAGCAGCGCGGCAGCCAGCGTTTCCACATCCAGCTCGCCTTCCGGCTGAAGCTTAGCCAGCAGCGCACGGTACTGGTCCAGATCGCTGCTTTCCAGCTGCTGCTGAACTTTCG
This sequence comes from Cronobacter turicensis, assembly GCF_041222865.1. Taxonomy (NCBI): domain Bacteria; kingdom Pseudomonadati; phylum Pseudomonadota; class Gammaproteobacteria; order Enterobacterales; family Enterobacteriaceae; genus Cronobacter; species Cronobacter turicensis. The sequence continues at coordinate 3,904,661 of NZ_CP165997.1, forward strand.
CGGCGAATTTTTCCAGACGGCGTTTGCCCAGCAATTCTGCGTTCGGCAGTTCCACTTCCGGAATGGTCAGCTTCATGGTGCGTTCGATGTTACGCAGCAGACGACGCTCGCGGTTCTCAACGAACAGCAGCGCACGGCCTGCACGACCTGCACGACCGGTACGGCCGATACGGTGAACGTAAGACTCGGAGTCCATCGGGATGTCGTAGTTTACTACGAGGCTGATACGCTCAACGTCCAGACCACGCGCCGCAACGTCGGTTGCGATCAGGATATCCAGACGACCATCTTTCAGGCGCTCCAGGGTCTGCTCGCGCAGGGCCTGGTTCATGTCGCCGTTCAGCGCGGCGCTGTTGTAACCGCTGCGCTCCAGCGCTTCAGCCACTTCCAGGGTCGCATTTTTGGTACGAACGAAAATAATCGCCGCGTCAAAATCTTCCGATTCAAGGAAACGCACCAGCGCTTCGTTTTTACGCATGCCGTAAACAGACCAGTAGCTCTGGCTGATGTCCGGGCGAGTCGTCACGCTGGACTGGATGCGCACTTCCTGCGGCTCTTTCATAAAGCGACGGGTGATGCGACGAATCGCTTCCGGCATGGTCGCGGAGAAAAGCGCGGTCTGATGTTCAGCCGGGATCTGCGCCATGATGGTTTCAACGTCTTCGATGAAGCCCATACGCAGCATTTCGTCTGCTTCGTCCAGTACCAGGCCTTTCAGGTTAGAAAGATCCAGCGTGCCGCGCTTGAGGTGATCCAGCAGACGGCCCGGCGTACCGACCACGATCTGCGGACCCTGGCGCAGAGCGCGCAGCTGCACGTCATAACGCTGGCCGCCATACAGGGCCACGACGTTTACGCCATGCATATGTTTAGAGAAATCAGTCATGGCTTCAGCAACCTGAACCGCCAGTTCGCGGGTCGGTGCCAGCACCAGGATCTGCGGCGCGCGCAGAGTGTCATCAATGTTATGGAGCAGCGGCAGTGAAAACGCTGCGGTTTTGCCGCTACCGGTCTGGGCCATACCCAGAACGTCGCGACCGCCCAGCAGATGCGGAATACATTCTGCCTGGATTGGAGATGGTTTTTCGTAACCCAGATCGTTAAGGGCTTCAAGGATAGGAGCCTTCAGCCCCAGATCAGTAAAAGTGGTTTCGAATTCAGCCATGTAGTACGAGTGCCTCAGAATTAATGGCGGCCAGTCTACATAACTCATCGTGAAAATTTTCTGCAATTCTCATTAAAAGTGTGAACCGGCTCAAAGTAGGTGTATTAACGAACAAACAGGCCCTCACCGGTTAAGGTGATGACTTTAATAAAAAAATCCGTGGGCTGAAATGTTCGTCAGCTATTGCTGGTCCGATTCTGCCAGGTCATCTTGCTCCTGGCCCAAGAGCGCTAATTCCAACAATGCATAACGGTGCTCAACGAAGTTGTGGACGTTGTTAGCAACCGCTAATTTGAACAGTGCCGTGGCGCTGTCCTTATCCCCCAGACTTAGGTAGTACTTACCTAAATAGAAGTTGGTTTCACTGAGATGCTCAGCGAGCGAGGTGTTATCCGTTGCGTCTGCCTTCAGGCGTTCCATTAACGTTTTTTCGTTAATGTCGCCGAGCCAGAATTCGACAATGTTCCATCCCCACTGTTCTCTGTCCGATTTCTCAAAGCGTTCTTGCAAGGCCGCTTTGGCCTGTTTCTCATCCATTTTGCTTTCAGCAAGGAAGAGCCACAGACTACGGAAAGGATCATTGGGATCGTCGTGATAAAACGCCAGCAGATCATCTTGCGCTAATCGGTAACGTCCACCGTAATAGAGGGCGATACCGCGATTTAAATGCGCGTAGTTGTAAGTTGGATCAAGCTCAAGTACAGAATCAAACGCTTCATAGGCAGCATCAAAATTGCCTGCCTGCGTTAAATAAATGCCTAAGTAGTTGAATACTTCAGGCATATCGGGTCGGATAGCCAGCGCTTGTGAAAAATCATTCCGCGCCAGTGCTCGCAAACCAAGACTATCATACAACACTCCGCGCTCATATAAAAGCTGTGCGCGTTCATCATCGGTTAAAGCCCGACTTGCGAGGATCTGCTCCATGCGTGCGAGGATCACTTCTTGCTGCAAGGCCGGTTGCAATGGCACCGCCAGGACCTCGCTCTTACGCCAGGCAGAGTTGCTGCATCCTGCCAGCGTGAGTGCTGTCGCAACGAAACACCAGCGCAATAAAGGCTTCATTTCCTACTCCCGAAGACAACTATTGGATGAACGTCCTGTCCCCCGGCTGCAAACGGGGCATCCTGCCTCGTAACAAATCGCTCTCCGTGTCGCCACGGAGAGCTAAACGGCAAACCTTACTCGGCTTCCGGCGCAGCAGGGGCTGTAGCTTCCTGAGTCTGCTCGGTCGCTTCTTTAATGCTCAGACGTACGCGGCCCTGACGGTCAACTTCCAGTACCTTAACCGGTACTTCCTGACCCATCTGCAGATAGTCGGTCACTTTCTCAACACGCTTATCAGCGATCTGAGAGATGTGTACCAGACCTTCTTTACCGCCGCCGATCGCGACGAAGGCGCCGAAGTCAACGATACGGGTCACTTTACCATTGTAGATACGGCCCACTTCGATTTCAGCGGTGATTTCTTCGATACGACGAATCGCATGCTTCGCTTTTTCGCCATCGGTCGCGGCGATTTTCACGGTACCGTCATCTTCGATTTCGATGGTAGTGCCGGTTTCCTCGGTCAGCGCACGAATCACAGAACCGCCTTTACCGATCACGTCTTTGATCTTGTCCGGGCTGATCTTGATGGTGTGAATACGCGGTGCGAACTGAGAGATATCGCCACGCGGCGCGTTGATAGCCTGTTCCATCACGCCAAGGATGTGCAGACGCGCACCTTTAGCCTGGTTCAGCGCCACCTGCATGATCTCTTTGGTGATGCCTTCGATTTTGATATCCATCTGCAGCGCAGTGATACCTTCACGGGAACCCGCTACTTTGAAGTCCATGTCGCCCAGGTGGTCTTCGTCACCCAGAATGTCGGACAGTACGACAAAGTTTTCGCCTTCTTTCACCAGGCCCATCGCGATACCCGCGACAGCGGCTTTGATCGGCACGCCTGCATCCATCAGCGCCAGAGAAGCGCCACACACGGAAGCCATAGAAGAAGAACCATTGGATTCGGTGATTTCAGATACTACGCGTACGGTGTACGGGAAGCGATCAGCTGCCGGCATCACTGCCAGTACGCCGCGTTTCGCCAGACGACCGTGACCGATTTCACGACGCTTCGGAGAACCGACCATGCCGGTTTCGCCAACAGAGTACGGAGGGAAGTTGTAGTGGAACAGGAAGCGGTCAGTACGCTCGCCCATCAACTCGTCGATGTTCTGCGCGTCGCGCTCGGTACCCAGCGTCGCGGTAACCAGCGCCTGCGTTTCACCACGGGTGAACAGCGCAGAGCCGTGAGTACGCGGCAGTACGCCAGTGCGCACGTCCAGACCACGAATCATGTCTTTTTCGCGGCCATCGATACGCGGTTCGCCAGCCAGCACACGCGAACGAACAACGTTCTTCTCGATAGCGTGCAGGATGTCGCCCAGTTCGTTTTCGTCAAGCGCGTCGCCTTCGGCCTGTTCAGCCTGCAGTGCCGCGATAACGTCCGCTTTGATAGCGTCGATTTGGCTATAACGTTCTTGTTTGTCGGTGATGCGGTAAGCGTCGCTCAGACGAGATTCAGCCAGCGCTTTAACGCGCGCGTTCAGCGCTTCGTTCGCGGCTTCAGGCTGCCAGTCCCAGCGCGGTTTGCCCGCTTCTTTCACGAGATCGTTGATATTCTGAATCACAACCTGCTGCTGCTCGTGGCCAAATACCACGGCGCCCAGCATCTGATCTTCGCTCAGCAGTTCAGCTTCGGATTCCACCATCAGCACGGCGCTTTCGGTACCGGCAACCACCAGATCCAGTTTGCTGGCTTTCAGCTCATCCTGGGTCGGGTTCAGTACGTACTGGTCGTTGATGTAACCCACGCGGGCAGCACCAATCGGGCCATTGAACGGAATACCGGACAGAGACAGCGCGGCGGACGCGCCGATCATCGCAACGATATCCGGGTTAACCTGCGGGTTAACGGAAACGACGGTCGCGATAACCTGAACTTCGTTAACGAAGCCTTCCGGGAATAGCGGGCGGAGCGGGCGGTCAATCAGACGCGCGATCAGCGTTTCGCCTTCGCTCGGACGACCTTCACGACGGAAGAAACCGCCAGGGATACGGCCAGCAGCGTAGGTACGCTCCTGATAGTTAATAGTCAGCGGGAAAAAGTCCTGGCCCGGCTTCGCTTTTTTAGCGCCAACCACGGTCACGAATACCGCAGTGTCATCCATGCTTACCATAACGGCAGCAGTGGCCTGACGAGCCATCATTCCGGTTTCAAGAGTGACAGTATGTTGACCATACTGAAATTTGCGGACGATCGGATTAAGCAAAATTATACCCTTTCTAAATGAAGAACAGCACGCCTAAAGCCGTGCTGACAGTACCCGATCCTCTTTGCATCCTCGCGACTAATGACAACCCTAACCCGCCTGTGCGAATCAAGCCTCTCATTAGCCGCGCGAACCTCTGCAACGAAGATCATACTTAGCAACAATACATGAGTTTACTCGCAATTGCTGCCGTCTGGTCGAAAAAAGGGGCCGTAAAGGCCCCTTTTCTGAAACTCGCAGTGATTAGCGACGCAGACCCAGGCGCTCGATCAGCGCAGTGTAGCGTGCTACATCTTTACGTTTCAGGTAGTCGAGCAGTTTACGACGCTGAGAAACCATACGCAGCAGACCACGACGGCTGTGGTGATCTTTTTTGTGCTCTGCGAAGTGGCCCTGCAGGTGGTTGATCTGCGCAGTCAGCAGTGCAACCTGAACTTCGGTAGAACCGCTGTCGTTCTCACCACGACCAAACTCAGAAACGATTTTAGCTTTAGCTTCAACGCTTAGAGACATTTTCAACTCCAGTTTATAAAAAATAAGGGTGCCGATCTCTAATTCAGCCACCCGGGGCTACGTCTGCATTAAAATGACGGACGTAGTGTTTAGCCGCAATATTCTACCTGTCACGGCTTGTTATCGCAAGGTAGCGACGCGCGTTAAACCGGATACTCTACGACCAGGCGGCGGGGCGCCACGCGCCCTTCGCTGTCGATTTCACCCATGCCGAGAAACTTTTGCGCTTCGCCTTCCGTCACACGCACCAGGCCTTCTGACGGCGCGTCGCTGGTACGCACCGGGTTGCCATTCTTAAAGTAAACGGATGACGTCAGCGGAAGATTAACCACCGGATAGTCCGCCGCCGGGCTGTCCATCGGCATTAACAGCGGATCGAGCAGTTCAGACGGCGCAATTTCACGCGTCTGCGCCTCTTCAAGCAGCGCATTGAGCTGCTCCAGCGTCACCATACGCTCGACAGGATACTTACTGACCGCCAGGCGGCGCAGGTAAATCACATGCGCGCCGCAGCCGAGTTTTTCGCCTAAATCGTCAATGATGGTGCGGATGTAGGTGCCTTTCGAACAGTGCACTTCCAGCTCCAGTTCATCGCCTTCATGGCGAATAAACAGCAGCTCATAAACGGTAATCGGACGCGCTTCGCGCGGCACTTCAATACCCTGACGCGCATATTCGTACAGCGGCTTGCCCTGATATTTCAGCGCCGAGAACATGGTCGGCACCTGCAGGGTGTCGCCGCGAAAACTCTCCAGCGCATCCTGCAGTTCCTGCTCGCTGAAGGTGACCGGGCGCTCTTCCACCACCGTGCCGTCGGCATCGGAAGTGTCAGTGCGCTGTCCGAGGCGTGCAATTACACGGTAACGCTTATCGGAATCGAGCAGATACTGGGAAAACTTGGTCGCTTCGCCGAGACAAATGGGCAACATGCCAGTCGCCAACGGATCCAGCGCGCCGGTATGGCCCGCTCGATTCGCGTTATAGATACGCTTTACTTTTTGCAGCGCGTCGTTAGAGGAGAGCCCTTGCGGCTTATCCAGCAGCAACACGCCATGCACGTCGCGACCGCGACGACGAGGACGACTCATTATTCCTCCTTGTCGTCGTCCGGATTAACGCGACGTTCTTCGTCGTGTTTCACTACGCTGGTGACCAGGTTGGACATGCGCATCCCTTCTACCAGCGAGTTGTCGTAGAAGAAGGTCAGTTCCGGCACGATGCGAAGGCGCATGGCTTTTCCCAATAGCGAGCGGATAAAGCCTGAGGCATCCTGCAGCGCTTTAATACCGGCTTTTACCGCCGCATCGTCTTTATCGTTCAGGAACGTCACGAACACTTTGGCGTACGCCAGGTCGCGGGATACTTCAACGCCCGATACGGTGGTCATCAGCCCAACGCGCGGATCTTTGATTTCGCGCTGCAGAATGATGGCAATTTCTTTTTGCATCTCCTGCGCGACGCGCTGCGGGCGACCGAATTCTTTCGCCATAATAAAATCTCCAGACAAAAAAGGGGCTATTAGCCCCTTTTGAATATTCATACCGGGTGGCGCTTCGCTAACCCGGCCTACAAATATGTCCTAATCCACGCCCGGCAAACGTTCGGCCGCCGGGCAAACAGGGATTAGTCGATGCTGCGCTGGATTTCGATGATCTCGAAGACTTCGATCATGTCGCCAACACGGACGTCGTTGTAGTTCTTAACGCCGATACCACATTCCATGCCGTTACGGACTTCGTTAACGTCATCTTTGAAGCGGCGCAGGGATTCCAGCTCGCCTTCATAGATAACCACGTTGTCGCGCAGTACGCGGATTGGGTTATGACGCTTAATCGTGCCTTCGGTAACCATACAGCCCGCGATTGCACCGAATTTCGGCGATTTGAACACATCGCGCACTTCGGCCAGACCGATGATCTGCTGTTTCAGCTCAGGCGACAGCATGCCGCTCATAGCCGCTTTCACTTCGTCGATCAGGTTATAGATGACGGAGTAGTAGCGCAGATCCAGGCTTTCCGCTTCGATAACACGGCGCGCGGAGGCGTCGGCACGAACGTTAAAGCCAACCAAGATGGCGTTGGAAGCCGCAGCCAGCGTGGCGTCGGTTTCGGTGATACCACCCACGCCTGAGCCAACAATCTTCACCTTCACTTCGTCGGTGGAGAGTTTCAGCAGGGAGTCGGAAATCGCCTCTACGGAGCCCTGTACGTCGGCTTTCAGCACGATGTTGACTTCGTGAACTTCGCCCTCGGTCATGTTCGCGAACATGTTCTCGAGTTTGGATTTCTGCTGACGCGCCAGTTTGACTTCGCGGAACTTGCCCTGACGATAGAGAGCCACTTCACGCGCTTTCTTCTCATCACGAACCACGGTCACTTCGTCACCCGCGGCAGGAACGCCGGAGAGACCCAGAATCTCAACAGGAATGGACGGACCCGCTTCCTGGACTTCCTGGTTCAGTTCGTTACGCATCGCACGTACGCGGCCATATTCAAAGCCACACAGCACGATATCGCCTTTGTTCAGCGTACCTTCGCGAACCAGAACGGTAGCAACCGGACCACGACCTTTATCCAGGAAGGATTCGATAACTACGCCAGTCGCCATACCTTTACGTACCGCGTGCAGTTCAAGAACTTCGGACTGCAGCAGGATAGCGTCCAGCAACTCATCGATACCGGTGCCCGCTTTCGCAGAAACGTGGACGAACTGGCTCTCGCCGCCCCACTCTTCCGGGATGATGCCGTGCTGAGACAGCTCGTTTTTAACACGATCCGGATCGGCATCAGGCTTATCGATTTTGTTCACCGCAACGACAACCGGCACTTTCGCCGCTTTCGCATGCTGGATAGCTTCGATGGTCTGCGGCATCACGCCGTCGTCCGCCGCAACAACCAGAACCACGATATCCGTTGCCTGCGCACCACGTGCACGCATCGCGGTAAACGCGGCGTGGCCCGGGGTATCCAGGAAGGTGATCATGCCGTTGTCGGTCTGTACGTGGTACGCACCGATGTGCTGGGTAATGCCGCCCGCTTCGCCCGAGGCCACTTTTGTGGAACGGATGTAGTCAAGCAGAGAGGTTTTACCGTGGTCAACGTGCCCCATGATGGTCACAACCGGTGCGCGCGGCTCAGCCTGTGCGCCCATATCACGGTCGCTCATTACCGCTTCTTCCAACTCGTTTTCACGACGCAGGATAACCTTGTGGCCCATCTCTTCAGCAACCAGCTGCGCGGTTTCCTGATCGATAACCTGGTTAATGGTCGCCATCGCGCCCAGCTTCATCATCGCTTTGATAACCTGAGAGCCTTTTACAGCCATCTTGTTAGCAAGTTCGCCGACGGTGATGGTTTCGCCGATAACAACGTCGCGGTTAACTGCCTGAGCCGGCTTGTTGAAGCCCTGCTGCAGGGAGCTGCCTTTACGCTTGCCGCCTTTGCCGCCGCGAACGGCTGCACGGGCTTCTTCGCGATCCGCTTTGGATTCGGAATGCTTGTTGCTTTTCTTCTGGCGTGCGGCTTTCGCCGGACGCGCGCGGCTACGGCCGCCTTCTACTTCGCGATCGCTGTCATCTTCTGCCTGACGTGCGTGCTGGGAAGTAGTGACATGGTAGTCGCTGCTGTCTTCAGATTCTTCTTCGCTGCCGCTTTCCCACTTGGTCGCGTTCTCTTCAGCCATACGACGGGCTTCTTCTGCTACGCGACGGGCGTTTTCTTCCAGCTTGCGACGCGCTTCTTCTTCGGCCTTGCGCTTAAGGTCAAGGGCTTCAGCTTCGCGGCGGGCTTTTTCCGCCTGAGCAGCTTTGCTCACTTCGTCAGTTTGTTGATTGCTCACTTTGCTCGTTTCCGCAGCTTCACGTTTCGCTTTATCAGCGGCATCGCGTTTAGCCTGTTCTTCAGCTTCACGTTTAGCCTTATCGCCGGCTTCACGCTTGGCTTTTTCCTCTGCCTCTCGTTTGGCAGCTTCCTCTGCTTCACGACGGGCCTGCTCTTCCGCCTCACGCTTCGCCTGTTCTTCCGCGGCGAGACGCTCTGCCTCTTGCGGATCACGTTTTACAAAGGTGCGTTTTTTGCGGACTTCGATCTGTACCGACTTACTTTTCCCGCCGGTACCCTGAATATTTAAAGTACTGCGCGTTTTGCGCTGTAAAGTCAACTTATCCGGCCCTGAACCATGTTCGCGGTTCAGGTGCGCCAGTAAGGCTTGTTTCTCTTGCGCCGTCACAGAGTCTTCAGCGGACTTCGGGATCCCTGCATCAGCGAATTGCTGTACCAGGCGGTCCACGGAGGTCTGAATCTCTGCGGCCAGCGCTTTTACGGTTACATCAGTCATGCTGTTCCTTCCTGCTACAGTTTATTACGCTTCATCGCTAAACCAGCGGATGTTACGAGCGGCCATGATAAGCTCACCGGCTTTCTCATCGGTCAACCCGTCGATATCCGCGAGGTCGTCCACGCCCTGATCGGCGAGGTCATCAAGCGTACACACACCGCGAGCAGCGAGTTTGTAAGCCAGCGTACGATCCATACCTTCAAGGTTCAGCAGATCGTCAGCCGGTTTGTTATCGCCGAGGCTCTCTTCCTGAGCCAGCGCAAGGGTGGTGAGCGCATTTTTAGCGCGTTCGCGTAATGCTTCCACGGTCGGCTCATCCAGGCCATCAACTTCCAGCAGCTCTTTCATCGGCACATAGGCCAGTTCTTCGAGCGTGGAGAAGCCTTCTTCCACCAGAATCGTGGCGAACTCTTCATCAATGTCGAGATACTTCGTGAAAGTATCAATAGCGGCGTGCGCTTCAGCCTGATGTTTCGCCTGGAGATCGTCAACGGTCATGACGTTGAGTTCCCAGCCGCTCAGCTGTGAAGCCAGGCGCACGTTCTGACCATTACGGCCGATAGCCTGCGCCAGATTACCCGCTTCGACGGCGATATCCATGGTGTGTTTGTCTTCATCTACCACGATAGACGCGACATCTGCCGGCGCCATGGCATTGATAACGAACTGTGCCGGATTATCATCCCACAGCACGATATCAATACGTTCGCCGCCAAGCTCGGTCGACACCGCCTGAACACGCGCGCCGCGCATACCGACGCAGGCGCCAACCGGATCGATGCGCTTGTCGTTGGTTTTCACCGCGATTTTAGCGCGTGAACCCGGATCGCGAGCAGCGGCTTTAATTTCAATCACTTCTTCGCCAATTTCCGGTACTTCGATGCGGAACAGCTCGATCAGCATCTCCGGTTTGGCGCGCGTGACGAACAGCTGAGCGCCGCGCGCTTCAGGACGTACTGCATACAGCACGCCGCGAATACGGTCGCCCGGGCGGAAGTTTTCACGCGGCAGCATATCTTCACGCAAAATGACCGCTTCGGCGTTGCTGCCGAGGTCCAGCGTAATGTTTTCGCGGTTAACTTTTTTCACCACGCCGGTGATGATCTCACCTTCATGTTCGCGGAACTGGTCAACGACCATAGCGCGTTCGGCTTCACGAACTTTCTGTACGATGACCTGTTTAGCGGTCTGCGTGGTGATACGGTCAAACGTCACGGATTCGATCTGATCTTCGACATACTCGCCGACGTTCAGGCTCGGATCTTCGTAACGCGCCGCTTCCAGCGTGATTTCGCGGGTCGGCTGGGTAACTTCTTCAACAATAACCCAGCGGCGGAACGTGTCGAAATCACCGCTTTTACGGTCGATGCTCACGCGAACATCGATCTCTTGTTCATATTTTTTCTTGGTTGCCGTAGCCAGGGCGCTTTCCAGCGCTTCAAAAATTTTCTCGCGCGGAACCGCTTTTTCGTTGGAAACTGCTTCGACAACAGCCAAAATTTCTTTATTCATCAGGGGCCTTCGCCTCAATCCAGACTGTTAAAATTGGGGTACCAGGTTCGCTCTCTGGATATTACTTAGCGCGAACACTTCATCTTTGCCGTCAACTGCAACGGTAATCATTTCGCCATCAACGGCTTTAATGACTCCCTGCCACTTACGACGATTCTGTACCGCCATACGCAGTACCAGCGTCACCTCTTCACCAGTGTAACGGGCGTAATGTTCGGCAGTGAAGAGAGGACGGTCGAGGCCAGGCGAGGAGACTTCCAGGTTGTAAGCCACCGTAACCGGGTCTTCGACATCAAGAACGGCGCTAACCTGGTGGCTGACATCAGCACAATCGTCAACAGTGATGCCATCTTCACTATCAATATAGATGCGCAGCGTCGATGTGCGACCGCGAATGAATTCGATGCCGACGAGTTCGTAGCCCAGCGCTTCCACCGGTGCCGTAATCATCTCTGTTAATTTTTGCTCTAATGTGGACAAGCCCACCCCCAGGACATAAAAAAAGGGCATATAGCCCAGTTATTCTTTAGCCAGATAACAAAAAACCCCGATAAATCGGGGCTTTTAATAACTGAACCCTGTAAACCGCAATGTGCGGTCCGGAACACCTTCCAGGGAATTTTCTTTCAAAACGGTGAGGAAGGCATTCGCTGCACTTCACAGTATATTTGAAAAACAACTCTCAGGGAAAGTGGTTGCGGGGGCCGGATTTGAACCGACGACCTTCGGGTTATGAGCCCGACGAGCTACCAGGCTGCTCCACCCCGCGTCCGAAAACGTGGCAAATACTACGCCTTAAACGTCTAAATTGCAAGTTCTGCTGGGATTTGGTACCGAGGACGGGACTTGAACCCGTAAGCCCAATCGGGCACTACCACCTCAAGGTAGCGTGTCTACCAATTCCACCACCTCGGCACTATAGTGCGCAGTTTCTGTTTACTGCGCGAAGCTGACAAATTAACGCGGGATATCGCTGGTCGGCTTAGCCGGCGCTGCGGGCTGAGTCTGCTCAGTTTTTGCTGGCGCAGTCAGATTTTCCCACTCGCTTCCTTTACTGGTTTTGTTGCTGTTAATGTTACCCAGCACCAGGCTGATAATGAAGAACAGGGTTGCCAGCACAGCTGTCATACGGGTCATGAAGTTACCAGAACCACTTGAACCGAACAGCGTAGCAGAAGCGCCTGCGCCAAAAGAGGCTCCCATATCAGCGCCTTTACCTTGCTGCAGCATGATAAGACCGACAAGGCCCAGCGCTACAATAAGGAAAACTACCAAAAGAGCTTCGTACATAATCAACCTGTTCCTTGCGGGGTTACCGCAGCCAATTGCTTCAAACCAATAAAGCAGGGTATTTGTCATTCCCTACTGAAGCGGGTGTGAATACTAACGAAAGAGTTCTGGGCGCGCAAGTGCAATTTTACTGGCAAATGCTGACTGCGGAAAAAAACGGCAAATTGCGCTAAAACGACGATTTTAAAGGCGACTTTCGCCGCCTTTTTAAACATGCATGCGCTTAAACCGCTTTCACGGCATCCGCGATCCGATGCGCAAATTCCGTCACCTGCGCTTCGTCTTCGCCTTCTACCATCACGCGGATGAGCGGCTCGGTCCCGGATTTACGCAGCAGCACACGGCCGCGTTTACCCAGCGCCTGCTCGACATCCTCAGTCACCGCTTTCACGGTGGCGTGTTCCAGGGGATCGCCGCTGCCTGGCGTAAAGCGCACGTTGACCAGGATCTGTGGGAAGAGCTTCATACCGCTGCAAAGATCGTGCAAGCTCATATGATTGCGCGCAATCGCGGTTAATACCTGCAGCGCGGCCACAATGCCGTCGCCCGTCGTGGTTTTATCCAGCAAAATGACGTGGCCTGAGTTTTCCGCCCCGATGCGCCACCCTTTTTCCTGCATTTTTTCCAGTACGTAGCGGTCGCCCACTTTTGCACGCGCAAACGGAATGCCAAGCTGTTTGAGCGCAACTTCAAGCCCCATGTTGCTCATCAGTGTGCCGACCGCGCCGCCGCGCAGCTGTCCCTGACGCAGCCCTTCACGCGCAATGATGTACAGTATCTGGTCGCCATCAACTTTGTTGCCTTCATGGTCGACCATGATGACGCGGTCGCCGTCGCCGTCGAATGCGATACCCAGATCGGCCTTCTCGGCCACCACGCGCTCCTGCAGCAGGCGAACGTCTGTCGCGCCGCATTTCTCGTTGATGTTCAACCCGTCCGGCTCAGAGCCGATAGTAATAACGCGAGCGCCCAGCTCACGCAGCACGTTAGGCGCGATGTGATACGTCGCGCCGTTAGCGCAATCCACTACGATTTTCAGCGCGTTAAGGCTGAGCTCGTTCGGGAACGTGCCTTTACAGAATTCGATATAACGCCCCGCAGCATCCACAATACGGCTCGCTTTACCCAGCTCTGCGGAATCCACACAGCTGATTTCTTTCTCCAGCTCCGCTTCAATCGCTTCTTCTACCTCGTCCGGCAATTTTGTGCCTTCGATGGAGAAAAATTTAATCCCGTTGTCATAGAACGGGTTATGTGAGGCGGAGATAACAATCCCGGCTTCAGCACGGAAAGTTCGCGTCAGGTAAGCAACCGCAGGCGTCGGCATCGGCCCGGTGAACAGCGCCGAAAGCCCAGCCGCAGCCAGCCCCGCTTCCAGTGCGGATTCCAGCATATAGCCAGAAATACGGGTGTCCTTGCCGATAATGACTTTGCGGGAGCCGTGACGCGCCAGCACTTTGCCCGCCGCCCAGCCAAGTTTCAGGACAAAATCCGGGGTAATCGGCGCATCGCCCACGCGACCGCGAATGCCGTCTGTCCCAAAATATTTACGGTTACTCATAACATTTTTTATCCTTCGCTGAAAGAGTTGCTTCCACCACGCGCATCGCTTCGACGGTTTCTTTGACGTCATGAACCCGAATAATCTGCGCCCCCTGCATGGCCGCCATCACCGCGCAGGCAAGGCTTCCGGGCAGACGCTGATCGGGCCCGACATTAAGTAGTTGTCCAATCATCGACTTACGCGACATTCCCACCAGCAAAGGCATTTCGAAACGCTGGAATTCTGAAAGCCGGGCGAGAAGCTGGTAATTGTGGGTCAGATTTTTACCGAAACCGAATCCCGGGTCGAGTATGATTTTTTCTTTTGTAATGCCTGCCGCTTCGCAGCGGGCGATCTGTTGCTCAAAAAAACGCGTGACGTCGGCAAAAACATCTTCATAGTGCGGCGCCTGCTGCATCGTTTTCGGCTGGCCCTGCATATGCATCAGACACACCGGCAAACCGGTCTCTGCCGCCGCCTCAAGCGCACCAGGCTCCGTCAGCGAGCGAATATCGTTGATGATATGCGCGCCGACCCGCGCCGACTCGCGGATCACTTCTGGTTTAGACGTATCGACCGACACCCAGACCTCAAAACGCTGCGCCAGCGCTTCCACCACCGGCACCACGCGGGAAAGCTCTTCTTCCACACTCACTTCCGCCGCGCCAGGGCGCGTCGATTCTCCGCCTACGTCAATGATGGTCGCACCAGCGTTAATCATCGCATTGGCGTGTTTTACCGCCTCTGTCAGCGTGTTGTGCTGGCCACCATCGGAAAAAGAATCCGGCGTGACATTCAGGATCCCCATGACATGCGGATGAGAAAGTTCGAGCGTTGAGCCCTGAGCGAAGAGTTTCATTGCCATTCCCTTATGAACTTGAATGAACGAAAACAGAAAACCCCGGACAGGCCGGGGTTTTAATTAATGCAGCGGTGCTACAGCAGGCAATTATTTATCGCCAAACTGCTCAGACATGGTGTTGCCCGGGTTCGGCGTACGCGGTTCATCAACCGGACGCGGCGCACGCGGCGTACCATTGCTGTCAGAGTTGTTGTTGGCACCCGGATCTTCCCAACCCGCTGGCGGGCGAACATCACGGCGAGCCATCAGATCGTCGATTTGCGGCGCGTCGATGGTTTCATACTTCATCAGTGCGTCTTTCATGGCATGCAGGATGTCCATGTTATCGTTCAGGATCTGACGAGCGCGGTTGTAGTTACGTTCAATCAGGGCTTTAACTTCCTGATCGATGATACGCGCCGTTTCATCTGACATATGCTTGGCTTTTGCCACGCTGCGGCCCAGGAATACTTCACCTTCTTCTTCCGCGTACAGCAGCGGACCGAGTTTGTCGGAGAAGCCCCACTGGGTCACCATGTTACGGGCAAGGTTAGTCGCGACTTTAATATCGTTAGACGCACCGGTGGAGACATGCTCCGGCCCGTAGATAATCTCTTCCGCCAGACGACCGCCGTACAGCGTAGAAATCTGGCTTTCCAGCTTCTGACGGCTGGCGCTGATAGCGTCGCCCTCAGGCAGGAAGAACGTTACGCCCAGCGCGCGACCGCGCGGGATAATCGTCACTTTATGAACCGGATCGTGCTCTGGCACCAGACGGCCGATAATCGCATGGCCCGCTTCGTGATACGCGGTGGATTCTTTCTGCGCTTCCGTCATCACCATGGAGCGGCGTTCCGCGCCCATCATGATTTTGTCTTTCGCTTTTTCGAACTCAACCATCGAAACGACACGTTTGTTGCCGCGCGCGGCAAACAGCGCCGCTTCGTTGACCAGGTTAGCAAGATCAGCACCGGAGAAGCCAGGCGTACCGCGCGCAATGATTGCCGCGTCGATATCCGGCGCCAGCGGTACGCGACGCATGTGCACTTTCAGGATCTGTTCGCGACCACGCACGTCCGGCAGACCAACCACGACCTGACGGTCGAAACGGCCTGGACGCAGCAGCGCAGGGTCAAGCACGTCAGGACGGTTAGTCGCCGCGATGACGATAATGCCTTCGTTGCCTTCAAAACCATCCATTTCAACCAGCATCTGGTTTAGGGTCTGCTCACGTTCATCGTGACCGCCGCCAAGACCGGCGCCACGCTGGCGACCCACGGCATCGATTTCATCGATAAAGATGATGCACGGCGCCGCTTTTTTAGCTTGTTCGAACATGTCGCGAACACGGGACGCGCCCACACCCACGAACATTTCTACGAAGTCAGAACCGGAAATGGTAAAGAACGGCACTTTCGCCTCGCCCGCGATAGCTTTCGCCAGCAGGGTTTTACCAGTACCCGGCGGGCCGACCATGAGGACGCCCTTCGGAATTTTACCGCCCAGCTTCTGGAAACGGCTCGGCTCGCGCAGGTATTCCACCAGCTCGGCGACTTCCTCTTTCGCTTCGTCGCAGCCTGCCACGTCAGCGAAAGTGGTTTTAATCTGATCTTCCGTCAACATGCGCGCTTTGCTTTTGCCGAACGACATGGCGCCTTTGCCACCGCCGCCCTGCATCTGGCGCATAAAGAATATCCAGACCCCAATCAGCAACAGCATCGGGAACCAGGAGATGAAGATAGTGGCCAGCAGGCTCTGCTCTTCAGGCGGTTCGCCGACAACTTTTACGTTTTTAGTCAGCAGGTTATCAAGGAGTTTGGGATCGTTTACGGGAATATAAGTCGTGTATCGGTTACTATCTTTCTTGGTAACGTTGATTTCACGTCCATTGATACGCGCTTCGCGAACCTGGTCCTGGTTAACTTCTTGCAGGAAGGTAGAGTAATCCACCCTACGGCCACTCGACTCGCTGGGCCCAAAGCTCTGGAATACTGACATCAGCACAACTGCGATGACCAGCCAGAGTATTAGGTTTTTCGCCATGTCACTCAAGGGATTAACCTCATATTACAACTGTGTTAACAAACAGCGTCAGGGTACTATAGTTTGCGCCCGGTCGCTACAATGTACACTTCACGTGAACGGGCACGAGAAGAGTCCGGTTTACGAACTTTCACCTTCGTAAACAGGGAGCGAATTTCCCGCAGGTACTCATCGAAACCTTCGCCCTGAAACACCTTCACTACAAAACTGCCGCCCGGCGCCAGGACATCCCGACACATCTCAAGCGCCAGTTCCACCAGATACATGGCGCGGGGGATATCTACAGCCGGAGTCCCGCTCATGTTCGGTGCCATATCTGACATGACAACCTGTACTTTACTGTCACCCACGCGTTCAAGTAACGCTTTCATGACTAATTCATCACGAAAGTCGCCCTGAAGGAAGTCCACACCAACGATAGGATCCATTGGTAAAAGATCGCAAGCGATAATACGGCCTGCTCCTCCGATTTGCGTGACTACATACTGTGACCATCCGCCAGGCGCGGCGCCAAGATCGACAACCGTCATTCCTGGTTTAAAAATCTTGTCACTTTGCTGTATTTCATCAAGTTTAAACCAGGCACGGGAACGTAACCCTTTTTTCTGCGCCTGTTGAACATATTTATCGCTAAAGTGTTCCTGTAGCCAGCGACTGGAGCTGGCAGAACGCTTTTTACCTGTCATTTCACATTCCATCCGGGTTCATCGTGAGCCGCAGGCTCAAAAACCCACGTATTGCCATTTGGCGATAATTGGGAGATGGCGGTAGAATGACCCGTTTTCAATCCCAACGTAAGCAAAAAATACGATGAATCTGAGTACTAAACAAAAACAGCACCTGAAAGGTCTCGCCCATCCGCTCAAGCCGGTGGTTATGCTTGGCAACAATGGTTTGACCGAAGGGGTACTGGCCGAGATTGAACAAGCGCTTGAGCACCATGAGTTAATCAAGGTGAAGATCGCCACCGAAGACCGCGAAACTAAAACCCTGGTTGTGGATGCCATCGTGCGTGAAACCGGCGCCTGTAATGTACAGGTCATCGGAAAAACGCTGGTGCTCTACCGCCCGTCAAAGGAACGTAAAATTTCGCTGCCCCGCTAAGCTGTGGGTTTTGCGAGCGATCGCAGAAGCCGCAAACTACAGGCAAGGGTGCAAAATGCCACGCTCCGATTGTTGATAAAAGGCCGCTTAGCGGCCTTTTTCCTTTCTTTACAATCTGAACGGCATTGCTGTCATGTCGGTTGAGGTGAATCGCACAAATCAGCCAGTTTGACTATCAGGCGTGTCTCTTACCGAAAAAACAGCCGTTCAGAGGCTGGCGTTAGAGATAATCGACTTTGATAATCTCAAATTCAACCTGCCCGCCCGGGGTATTAATGGTCACCACGTCGTCCAGCTCTTTACCCACCAGACCACGCGCGATAGGCGAGTTCACCGAAATGAGATTCTGTTTGAAGTCTGCTTCGTCGTCGCCAACGATGCGGTACGTCTGCTCTTCATCAGTATCCAGGTTCAGTACCGTAACGGTAGAGCCGAAAATCACACGGCCATTGTTAGGCATCTTGGTGATATCAATCACCTGAGCATTCGACAGCTTCGCTTCGATATCTTTAATACGCCCTTCGCAGAAACCCTGTTGCTCGCGAGCAGCATGGTATTCGGCATTTTCTTTCAGATCGCCATGCTCGCGGGCATCGGCGATAGCGGCGATGATTTCCGGACGACGCACGGATTTCAGATACTCCAGCTCTTCGCGTAATTTCTCAGCGCCACGTAAGGTCATCGGAATAGGTTGCATTTGTTATACCTCTCACTGTCCTGTTAAGAACGGTTCACAGCCCGCTCCGGCTGCACGCCAACCCGGAAAACCTTCCAGTCCCGGACGGCAAACAAAAGAAAACTGACCCGGAGACAAAGCCCCAGGTCAGGAACGATTTTGCAATTTGATACGTATTTTACCCTGAAGTTCCCGAAGGGTCATCGTTTACTTTGCAGGGCGATGCGCCTTAGTATGACGGCACGTTTCCAGCTGTTACCGCGAGATTATGCGATTTTCCAGATTTGCTGTCGGATTGACCACCAGTGTAGCCCTGAATGCCAGTGCCGCCAATGTTGAAGAGTATATCAATCAGTTACCCGCCGGCGCGAATCTCGCCCTGATGGTGCAAAAAGTCGGAGCCAGCTCCCCTGAGATTGATTTTCACAGCCAGCAGATGGCGTTGCCTGCCAGTACGCAAAAAGTGATTACTGCGCTGGCCGCGCTATTGCAGCTTGGGCCAGACTACCGCTTCACCACCACGCTCGAGAGCCGTGGCGATGTTCGCGATGGCGTGCTTGATGGCGATTTAATTGCGCGTTTCACCGGCGACCCAACCTTTAAGCGTCAGGATATGCGCAATATGGTGACGGCGCTGAAAAAAGCGGGGGTTCAGCAAATAAAAGGAAACGTGCTGATCGATACCTCCGCTTTCGCAAGCCATGATAAAGCGCCCGGCTGGCCGTGGAACGACATGACACAATGCTTCAGCGCCCCGCCGTCTGCCGCCATCGTCGATCGCAACTGTTTTTCGGTATCGCTCTACAGCGCGCCGCAGGCGGGCGAACCGGCATTTGTGCGTATCGCCTCTTATTATCCGGTCACCGTCTACAGCCAGGTAAAAACCCTGCCGCGCGGATCGTCGGAAGCGCAGTATTGCGAGCTGGACGTGGTGACAGGCGATCTGAACCGTTATACGTTGACAGGCTGCATGACGCAGCGCGCCGATCCGCTGCCGCTGGCCTTCGCGATTCAGGATGGCGCAGGCTATGCCGGCGCGATACTGAAAGCGGAGCTGAAACAAGCGGGCATTACCTATAACGGCACGTTGCTGCGCCAGACGCAGCCCAACGAGCCGGGGACGGTTATCGCGAGCCGCCAGTCTCCCCCGCTGCACGATCTCCTGCGCGTAATGTTAAAGAAATCCGACAATATGATCGCCGACACGGTGTTTCGCACCATCGGGCGTAATTTCTACGGCGTACCCGGCACCTGGCGCGCAGGCTCTGACGCCGTTCGCCAGATCCTGCGTCAGAAGGCGGGCGTGGATCTAGGCAATACCATCGTGGTGGATGGTTCCGGTCTGTCGCGCCATAATCTGATAGCGCCTGCGACGATGATGCAGGTGCTGCAATACATCGCCCGCAACGACAGCCAGCTGAATTTTATCTCTATGCTGCCGCTGGCGGGGCATGACGGATCTCTGCTGTACCGCGCGGGTCTCCATGAGGCAGGCGTTGACGGCAAAGTTTCCGCCAAAACCGGCTCGCTGCAAGGGGTTTATAACCTGGCAGGCTTTATTACGACGGCCAGCGGACAGCGCATGGCGTTTGTTCAATATCTTTCCGGTTATGCCGTAGAGCCTACCGATCAGCGCAACCGCCGTATTCCGCTGGTGCGCTTTGAGAGCCGACTCTACCGCGACCTTTACCAGAATAATTAACGATGAAACTGCTGATAGTCGAAGATGATCTGCTGTTACAGGAAGGACTGGCGCTCGCGCTCGGCAACGAGGGCTATGCGCTGGATTGTGCCGCGAATGCCACCGAAGGCGACGCCCTGCTCCAGAGCGGCGAGTACAGCCTGATTATTCTCGATTTAGGCCTGCCGGACAAAGACGGCGCCACGCTGCTTAGCCAGTGGCGCCGAAGCGGCGTCACAACCCCGGTGCTTATCCTCACGGCGCGCGACGCGCTGGAAGATCGCGTCAGCGGGCTTGATGCGGGCGCGGATGACTATCTGGTCAAGCCCTTTGCGCTGGCGGAACTTCACGCCCGGGCGCGGGCGCTGATTCGCCGTTATCAGGGCCATAGCGACAATCTGCTACAGCACGACGACATTACGCTCAACCTGCAAACGCAGCAGGTATTGCTCCAGGGACTGCCCGTAGAAGTGACGCCGAAAGAGTTCGCGTTACTCACCCGCCTGATGATGCGTATCGGCCAGACGGTGCATCGTGAAACCCTGCAACAGGATATCTACAGCTGGCAGGACGATCCCAGCTCCAATACGCTGGAAGTGCATATCCATAACCTGCGCCGTAAGCTTGGCAAAACCCGCATCCGCACCATACGTGGCGTGGGCTACCGGCTGGAGCGCCTTTCATGAACAGCATGCGCCGTCGGCTGATGCTGATGCTTGCGCTTATTCTGCTTTTCTTTCAGCTGATTAGTGTTATCTGGCTCTGGCACGAAAGCCGCGAACAGATAAGTTTTCTGGTGAATGAAACGCTGTCAGCCAAATCCCGTACCCATCATGTCGAGAAAGAGATCCGCGAGGCGATCGCCTCTCTGCTGGTGCCGTCCCTGGTAATGGTCGGATTTACCCTGTTCTTCTCTTTTTGGGCCGTCACGTGGATAACCCGCCCGCTCAGTCAGCTTAGCCGGACACTCGCCAGGCGCTCAGCGGATAATCTCTCTCCCGTGCCCGTCGATTCCGCAATGGAAGAGATAAGCGCGGTGACGCTCTCGCTTAACCAGCTTTTTTCACGGCTCGATCACACTATCCAGCAGGAGCGTCTGTTCACGGCGGATGCGGCCCATGAGCTACGCACGCCGCTGGCGGGTATTCGCCTGCATCTGGAGCTGATGGAGCAATCTGGCGTCTCTCAGGCCACACCATTGCTCGCACGTATCGATCGCCTGATGCATACCGTTGAACAACTGCTGATGCTGTCGCGCGCGGGCCAGGCGCTGGCGAGCGGGCATCATGAAACGCTGTGCTGGAATGAAGATATTCTTACGCCGCTACACAGTGAACTGGACGAGCTGGCGGGACAGCGCGGGCAGCATATTGTCTGGCCTCATGACGAGACGACATTGCGCGTTCAGGGTGATGCGGTGTTGCTGCGCCTGATGCTGCGAAATCTGCTGGAAAACGCGTCGCGGTACAGTCCTGAGCAAAGCTGCATTGAGGTGCGGTTATCTTCTGACGAGGGCGGCAGCCGCCTGACCGTAATCGATGAAGGCCCAGGGATCCCGCAGGCGCAGCGTGAGGCGATTATCGAGCCTTTCCGGCGGCTGGATCAGCGCTATGGCGGCAGCGGCCTGGGGCTGAGCATTGTGCAGCGTATTGTGCATCTGCATCGCGGCAAGTTAATTCTGGAAGATGGGCCGAACGGCGGACTTATGGCTTCATGCTGGCTACCGGAAGAGATTAACCAGTCATAACCAGGCGGAACGTTTAAAGGTTCATGCCATTAAAAAAGGCCGGTTTCCCGGCCTTTTTCTTTTAACGCTGATACACGATTTCGACGCCTTCGTCGTCATCTTCGTCCCAGTCGTCATCCCACTCTTCTTCTGCTTCCGCTTCCATCTCTTCGAGTTGCTGGCGATGATAGTCATCCCACATAAACTCGACTTTTTCTGGCTGCTTCTCTTCTGTTTCGTGGACCACCGGGTTTTCGATGATGAAGTGCATCACGTCCCAGCAGAGATCTTTCACGTTCATCTGGCTCGCGGCGGAGATCAGATAATATTTTTCGTCCCAGCCCAGCGCTTCGGCGATAGCTTTCGCTTTTGCTTCCGCTTCTTCACGGCTCAGCAGGTCGATTTTATTGAAGACCAGCCAGCGCGGCTTGGAAGCCAGCTTCTCGCTGTACTTCTCAAGCTCGCCCACGATAATACGGGCGTTTTCTGCCGGATCAGAGCCGTCGATCGGATCGAGATCGATCAGGTGCAGCAGTACGCGGCAACGCTCAAGGTGCTTCAGGAAGCGAATACCGAGGCCTGCGCCTTCTGCCGCGCCTTCGATAAGACCCGGAATATCGGCGACTACAAAGCTTTTTTCGTTATCCATACGCACGACGCCAAGGCTTGGCACCAGCGTGGTAAACGGATAATCCGCCACTTTCGGCTTCGCCGCGGAGACCGCGCGAATAAACGTGGATTTACCGGCGTTCGGCATACCCAGCATACCGACGTCTGCGAGCAGCATCAGTTCCAGCTGCAGATCGCGTTTCTCGCCTGGCGTGCCCATGGTTTTCTGGCGCGGAGTACGGTTAACGGAAGATTTGAAGCGGGTGTTGCCAAGGCCGTGCCAGCCGCCCTTCGCCACCATCAGACGCTGACCGTGTTTGGTCATGTCGCCCATCGTTTCGCCCGTACCTTGATCGATAACGCGCGTCCCGACCGGCACTTTGACCGTCACGTCTTTACCGCGTTTACCGGTGCAGTCGCGGCTCTGGCCGTTCTGACCACGCTCGGCGCGGAAGGATTTCTCGAAGCGGTAATCGATAAGGGTATTGAGGTTCTCGTCAGCCTCAAGCCAGACGTCGCCACCATCACCGCCATCGCCGCCGTCAGGGCCGCCTTTCGGGATATATTTTTCACGACGGAAGCTTACGCAGCCGTTACCGCCGTCACCCGCCACGACCAGGATCGCAGCTTCATCAACAAACTTCATTTTACTTCTCCGTAATTCATTCGCCCGAGCGGGGGATGACTCCAACCGCTTCGTTTTTGCGCCACCGCCCCCAAAGACGGTGACCAATGGCGGAATACATCGCACCCGCAACCACGACAAACGCACCGAGATAACCCAACAGGTTTAACATCGGTCTGGCGAAGAAATCGGGCCAGGCAACAGATAACACATCTGAAAATATTAAGGTAAACAGTGGGGTAAGCGTAATAATGGCGCTCACCTGCGCCGCCTGCCATCTCGCCATCGCTTCCGCCAGCGCGCCATACCCCACCAGGGTATTCAGGCCGCAAAAAATCAGGCAGGCCAGTTGCCACGAACTCAACTGAAACAGCACGTCAGGCTTCGCCAGCGGCAACAGCGCAATAGTACATAAAGTGTACAGCAAAAAGAGGATCTGTTGCGAGGCCAGACGACGCAGCAGCACCTTCTGCGCCACGCCATAGCTGACCCAGACTGTCGCCGCGCCAACCCCGAATATCACACCCCACGTGTAATCCGTCAGGCGCGTAAAGATCTCTATAAGGCTGGTGTTGAAAAACATCACCAACCCGCAAAGCAGCATTATTGCCCCAATGATCTGCGTGCCACGCATCTTCTCCTTAAGGATCAGAACGCTTGCCACCATCATTCCGACCGGTGAAAGCTGACCGATCACCTGCGATGCCGTAGGGCTAAGATATTGCAGGGAAGAACTGAACAGAATGAAGTTA
This sequence comes from Cronobacter turicensis, assembly GCF_041222865.1. Lineage (NCBI taxonomy): Bacteria > Pseudomonadati > Pseudomonadota > Gammaproteobacteria > Enterobacterales > Enterobacteriaceae > Cronobacter > Cronobacter turicensis. Next base: position 3,928,393 of record NZ_CP165997.1, read on the forward strand.
CCGAAGAGACCACCTGTCGCTATCGCGAGCAACACCAGCCAGCGCGGTTTACGAAACAAGCCCATCGGCGGCAGCCTGCCTTTGATGGCAAGGATCAGACCAAGCCCGATGCCCGCCATCAGAAAGCGGTAAAACACCACGGTGGGCGGCTCCATCACTTCCAGTACCTGCTTCATTGCAATTGGCAGCGCACCCCAGCACATTGCGGTCGTAAGCGCCAAAAGAATACCAATGCCGGCCTGCTGCTTCATGCCCGTTTCCCTACAGAAAGATTACCGGGTTTCCAATGTAAAAAGCCCCGCAACAGGTTGCGGGGCTTTAATCCGTTACCGGACCGAGAAAACCTTACTCAGCAACGATGCTGATGTATTTACGGTTGTTCGGGCCTTTAACTTCAAATTTCACTTTACCGTCTGCTTTAGCAAACAGAGTGTGGTCACGACCGCAACCTACGTTGTTGCCAGCGTGGAATTTGGTGCCACGTTGACGAACAATGATGCTACCCGCCAGAACGGACTCGCCACCGAAACGCTTAACGCCAAGGCGTTTAGCTTCTGAATCGCGACCGTTACGTGTGGAGCCGCCAGCCTTTTTATGTGCCATTTAAATCTCTCCTCAGGTCTTAGGCGCTGATGCCAGTAATTTTCACATCAGTGAACCACTGACGGTGGCCCTGCTGCTTGCGGTAGTGTTTACGACGACGAAACTTAACGATTTTAACTTTCTCGCCACGACCGTGAGCAACAACTTCAGCTTTGATTACGCCGCCATCAACGAAAGGAACGCCGATTTTGACATCTTCACCGTTTGCGATCATCAGAACTTCAGCGAACTCAACAGTTTCGCCAGTTGCGATGTCCAGCTTTTCCAGGCGAACGGTCTGACCTTCGCTTACTCGGTGTTGTTTACCACCACTTTGGAAAACCGCGTACATATAAAACTCCGCTTCCGCGCACGCCTTCTGCATGATCAGAGTGCGCTATAAATATTCACAATAGGGCGCGAATATTACGCAAATCGGGACGCTTTGACAAGCCCGTTTGTTGTTCGGTGCGGAAAAAAAACACAACCGTGACGGCGGCGTTTATCTGCCGCGTTTTTCCGGTACAATCTGTACTACATTTAGAATCCACGATCCTTACCTTCTCCCTTACAGACTGTGGTAAACAGGACGATAGCCAGACTTTTGCGATGAATTTAGAAAAAATTAATGAGTTAACCGCGCAAGATATGGCCGGTGTCAACGCGACCATCCTTGAACAGCTCAATTCCGACGTACAGCTTATCAATCAGCTGGGCTATTACATTGTCAGCGGCGGCGGCAAACGCATTCGCCCGATGATCGCGGTGCTCGCTGCGCGCGCACTGGGTTATGAGGGGAAAGCGCATGTCACTATCGCCGCGCTCATTGAATTTATCCACACCGCCACGCTGCTGCATGACGACGTGGTGGATGAATCGGATATGCGTCGCGGAAAAGCAACGGCGAATGCCGCCTTCGGCAACGCCGCCAGCGTTCTGGTGGGAGATTTTATTTACACCCGCGCGTTTCAGATGATGACGAGCCTGGGATCGATCAAAGTGCTTGAAGTGATGTCCGAAGCAGTCAACGTGATCGCTGAAGGCGAAGTGCTTCAGTTGATGAACGTGAACGATCCCGACATCACCGAAGAGAGCTACATGCGCGTTATTTACAGCAAAACCGCACGGCTCTTCGAGGCGGCGGCGCAGTGTTCCGGCATCCTGGCAGGCGCCAGCGAAGCGCAGGAGCGCGCATTGCAGGATTATGGCCGCTATCTTGGCACCGCATTCCAGCTGATCGACGATCTGCTGGATTACAGCGCTGATGGCGAACGCCTCGGTAAAAACGTCGGTGACGATCTTAACGAAGGCAAACCGACGCTTCCGCTGCTGCACGCGATGCACAACGGTACGCCGGCGCAGGCGCAGATGATCCGCGAGGCGATCGAACAAGGCAACGGGCGTCATCTGTTGGATCCGGTGCTGGAAACGATGGCGGCCTGCGGCTCGCTGGAGTGGACGCGCACGCGTGCTGAAGAAGAAGCAGATAAAGCCATCGCCGCGCTTGAAATTCTCTCCCCTTCCCCCTGGCGCGACGCCCTGATTGCGCTGGCGCATATGTCGGTCCAGCGCGACCACTAACGCTACTCCGCGCCAGCTGGCGCGGAAATATTTCCGCTTTTATCACTGTGCGTTATGAAAGCGAAGCCCATAAAATTTCCCATAACGCCTGTCTGTTTTCTCTTCTTTTCTGTTACACCTCTTCAGGATCGCCCGCGCCGAGACACGGATCGTTTCGTTCATCAGCCATTTCAGTACTTACATTTTCTTTGTGGTTATAAGCACACTTTTGAATACGACCAAAACTAACTGGAACCATTTAGAAAATTTTGTGTTATAAATGATCAATCAGTTCCCCCCGGGAACTGCACAGGGGTTTTAATGCCGTAACAGGGAGGAAGCATGGAACGTAAGTTTATCGACTGGCACCCCGCCGATATTGTCGCCGCGCTACGCAAGAAAGGCTCATCACTGGCCGCGGAGTCTCGTAAAGCAGGCCTGAGTTCATCAACACTCGCCAATGCGCTGACGCGCCCCTGGCCGCGCGGCGAGAAAATCATTGCCGAGGCGCTGGGCACCGAGCCGTGGATCATCTGGCCTTCACGCTATCACGATCCGATCACACACGAATTTATCGATCGCTCGCGTTTGATTCGTCATCGCTGACGCCGCCGAAATCACCGCTTTTCCTCAATCCATAAAAAAAAGCCTGCCGGGAGCGGCTGAGTATCAGCGTTCCCGACAGGCTTATCGCAGGCTCTGCACTGGCGGAGCAGGCGTTATTCGCCTTTTATGCGCTCAATGTTCGCACCCAACGCACGCAGCTTATCTTCGATGCCTTCATAACCGCGATCGATGTGATAAATGCGATCCACAACGGTGGTGCCTTCCGCGATGCAACCCGCCAGCACCAGGCTTGCAGATGCGCGCAGATCAGTCGCCATCACCTGAGCGCCGGAAAGTTTCTCAACGCCGTGGCAAATGACCGTATTGCTTTCGATTTCCGCATGCGCGCCCATACGGATAAGCTCCGGCACGTGCATAAAACGGTTTTCAAAAATGGTCTCGGTAATAACGCCGGTTCCTTCCGCTACCAGGTTCAGCAGTGTGAACTGCGCCTGCATATCCGTCGGGAAAGCCGGGTGCGGCGCCGTGCGCACGTTTACCGCTTTCGGGCGTTTGCCGTGCATATCGAGGCTGATCCAGTCTTCGCCAGTTTCGATATCGGCACCGGCTTCGCGCAGTTTCGCCAGCACCGCATCCAGCGTGTCAGGACGCGTATTGTGGCACATCACTTTACCGCCGGAGATCGCTGCGGCCACCAGGAACGTCCCGGTCTCGATGCGGTCCGGCAGAACGCGATAGACCCCGCCGCCCAGGCGCTCAACGCCTTCGATAGTGATCTTATCGGTACCCTGACCGGTGATTTTCGCACCGAGGGTATTGAGGAAATTCGCGGTATCGACAATCTCCGGCTCGCGCGCGGCGTTTTCGATAACCGTGGTGCCTTCGGCGAGCGTCGCGGCGGACATAATGGTAACGGTGGCGCCAACGCTCACTTTATCCATCACGATATGCGCGCCTTTCAGACGGCCCTGGACAGACGCTTTGACATAGCCTTCTTCCAGTTTGATTTCCGCGCCCAGCTGCTCAAGACCGGTAATGTGTAAATCGACCGGACGCGCGCCGATAGCGCAGCCGCCCGGCAGAGAGACCTGGCCCTGACCGAAACGCGCCACCAGCGGGCCAAGCGCCCAGATAGAGGCGCGCATGGTTTTCACCAGTTCATACGGCGCACAGAAGATATTGACCTGGCTTGCATCGATCCAGACGGAGCCGTTACGCTCCACTTTGGTCCCGAGCTGGCTCAGCAGCTTCATGGTGGTATCGATATCTTTAAGCTTCGGTACGTTTTGAATTTCTACAGGCTCTTCAGCCAGCAAGGCGGCAAAAAGGATCGGCAGAGCGGCATTTTTCGCCCCTGAGATCGTCACTTCGCCGGAAAGGCGGCCTGACCCCTGCACACGGAATTTATCCATCAGAACTGTTCTCTGTTATTCAATCAATTGCTGTCGGCGTAACGCCCACAGCTCAAAAACCGTTGAGTTTGCGCTCGCGTTCCCATTCCTGGGGCGTAAACGTTTTGATGGAGACCGCATGAATGCGGTTATCGGCGATGAACTCCATCAGCGGGCCGTAGACCGCCTGCTGTTTCTTCACGCGGCTCATGGCACCAAACAGCTCACCCACAGCAATGACCTGAAAGTGGCTGCCATCGCCGGAGGAGACGTGGACTTCCTGGAGAGGCAGTGCATTCATCAGCACCGTCTGAATTTCATGATTTTCCATGGGCTTTATTCATTATTCAGTGAAAACAGCCCAACATCTTAGAGCAAAGTGGCGCTGTCTTAAACAAGCAAAAAAGCCCCGCCGGGGACACGGACGGGGCTTTATCAGTAACGTGCTGAAAATATTAGTCTGTCGAGGTCGGCAGAAGGTTTTCCGGCAGGTTGTAAAGTTTCGCAAGCGTCGTCAGATTCTCGCTCATTCCTTCAAGCTTCACGCCACGTCCGCCCGCCTGGGTCAGCGCCACCAGATGCACCAGCAGCGCCAGCCCGGCAGTATCGACGCGGGCGAGGCCGCTCAGATCGATGCGCTGCAAGCCGTCAGTGAGAGACTGCCGTTGCTCCCATAGGGGCAGCAGCGTTTCGCGATCCAGGGTGCCGTTTAAGCGCAACTGCGCTCCTTGACGCTCCCAGTCCAGTTCCGCGGACATTACTGTTTCTGATCCAGCGTAATCGGCTGACGAGAAATGGATTTCAACTGCTCGGTCAGGCCGTCGATGCCTTTCTGGCGCAGCAGATCGCTCCACTCATTCTGTTTGGTCGTAATCATGCTCACGCCTTCGGCGATCATGTCATACGCCTGCCAGTGACCGGTCTGGCTGTTTTTACGCCACTGAAAATCCAGACGTACCGGCGGACGACCGTTCGGATCGACGATGGTGACGCGAATCGGCACGATATTAGCGTCGCCCAGCGGCTGCTCCGGCGCAATCTGGTAAGTCTGGCCGTGGTACATCGCCAGTGCCTGACCGTAGGCCTGTTTCAGGTATTCGCGAAACGCAGCGAAATAGGCTTCACGCTGCGCCGGGGTCGCTTCTTTGTAATAGCGGCCCAGCACCAGCGCGCCGGCGTATTTCACCTGGACATACGGCAGCAGTTCCTGATCGACAATATCGCGCAGGTAGTTCGGGTTCTGACGGATTTGCGGCTGTTCATTTTTCAGACGGTCAAACGTTTTCTTTGCCGCCTCGTCCATCAGCTTATACGGGTTGGATTGATCCGCCGCGGCAGCAGCAGTGGCAAGCGGTGCAATCACCAGCATGGCGACCATTAAAAGACGTTTAAACATATCCGTTTCTCCTGATTAGTTCGTCGCGCCGGCAGGCGGCGTCGCGTTATCCGGTTGGGCGGCAGTGCCCTGCTCACCGCCCTCTTTCTGGTTGTCGCCGCTGTTGCTCTTATAGAGGAACTGGCCAATCAGATCTTCAAGCACCATAGCGGATTTGGTGTCCTGAATGGTGGCGCCATCCTTAAGGATAGTGGTTCCCAGCTCAGGATCTTCAAAACCGACGTTCAGCGCCAGATATTGCTCCCCCAGCAGGCCGGAAGTTCGAATCGCCAGCGAGCTGGTATCGGGAATATGATCGTAGCGCTGTTCGATATCCATCGCGACGCGCGGCAGGTAGGTTTTCGGATCCAGCGTGATGTCGGAAACGCGGCCAATCACCACGCCGCCAATGCGTACCGGCGAGTGCGATTTCAGGCCGCCGATATTATCAAAGGTGGCATAAAGCCGGTATGTCGGTTCAGCCCGCAGCGAGGTGACATCCGCCACTTTCAGACAAATGAACAGCGCGGCCAGCAGCGCCACGAGCATAAAAGCGCCAACCCAAATCTCAAATTTCTTCGTTTGCATGCGTTAGTTCCCAAACATCAATGCGGTAAGCACAAAATCAAGGCCAAGCACGGCCAGTGAAGCGTGCACAACGGTACGTGTAGTTGCCCGGCTGATCCCGGCCGACGTCGGGATCGCGTCGTAACCGTTAAATAACGCAATCCAGGTCACCGTAATGGCAAACACCACGCTTTTAATCAAACAGTTAATCAGGTCCATACGCCAGTCGACGGCGTCCTGCATGGCGGACCAGAAAAAGCCGGCATCGATGCCTTTCCAGTTCACGCCGACCAGCGACCCGCCCCAGACGCCCACCGCCACGAAAATAACCGTCAGCAGCGGCAGTGAAATCACGCCCGCCCAGAAGCGCGGTGAAATCACGCGGCGCAGCGGATCGACCGCCATCATCTCCATGCTGGAGAGTTGCTCGGTCGCTTTCATCAGCCCGATTTCCGCCGTCAGCGCCGAACCGGCGCGACCGGCGAACAGGAGCGCGGCGACAACCGGCCCCAGCTCACGCAGCAGCGACAGCGCCACCAACATGCCGAGGCTCGTTTCCGCGCCGTAAGTAGTGAGTACCAGATAGCCCTGCAGGCCCAGCACCATCCCGATAAACAGCCCCGAGACGATGATGATAATCATCGACAGGACGCCCACGTGATAGAGCTGGCGCACCAGCAGCGGGCCGTGTTTGCGAAACTCCGGCTTGCCGACGATGGCATTGAATAACATCAGGCCGGCGCGGCCGAAGGAGGCGCTGAATTTAAGCCCGCGTTGCCCCATCGACGCCAGTAAATTTAACAGCATGAGCAGACTAACTCCCTGTTGGCGAAATCAGATCGTGGTGATAATCCCCGGCGGGATAGCGGAAAGGCACCGGCCCGTCGGCGATGCCGTCGAGGAACTGGCGCACGCGTGGATCGGCATTCTCTTGTAACGCCTGGGCGCTGCCCTGCGCGACAATCCGTTTGTCGGCGACGATATACGCATAATCCGCAATGCTCAGGACTTCCGGCACGTCATGCGACACCACCACACAGGTGACGCCAAGCGCGCTGTTCAGCTCGGAAATCAGCTTCACCAGCACACCCATGGTAATGGGGTCCTGACCGACGAATGGCTCGTCGAACATAATGAGATCCGGCTCCAGCGCAATAGCGCGCGCCAGCGCGGCGCGACGCGCCATGCCGCCAGAGAGTTCAGAAGGCATCAGCTTTGCGGCGCCGCGCAGCCCTACGGCTTCAAGCTTCATCATCACCGTGCTGCGCAGCAGCGGCTCCGGCAGACGGGTATGCTCGCGCAGCGGGTAGGCGACGTTTTCAAAGACGTTCAGATCGGTAAACAGCGCGCCGGACTGGAACAGCATGCTCATGCGCTTGCGCACTTCATAAAGCCGCGAGCGGGACATGGCGGGAATATTTTCGCCATCAAACAGGATTTCGCCGCAGTCAGGCGCGATTTGCCCGCCAATCAGGCGCAGCAGCGTGGTTTTACCAATCCCTGACGGCCCCATAATGGCCGTTACCTTACCGCGCGGGACGGTAAGCGAGATATTATCAAAAATAGATCGGTTGCCGCGCGTAAAGCTCACGCCGCGCACGTCAATCAATGTCTCACCGATCTGGCTCATCAACGCATCCTTCAAGGTTCGCAGAGTTGTTCATAATGGCGCCAGTCGACACCGCAAAGGGGGTATTTTTACAGAATATCCCCGTATGAGGTTAGCGAAAGCTGGCATTTGTTTTACTTTTGGCGCGCATCTGGTCAAAATTAAGAGTTTACTTCGTTCCTTAACGATCCGTATGCGCGGCCAGCAACTCAGGCACAGTGGACCGGCGATTATACCTGAAGAAAGGACTTTGCATGCTTTTAGCTACGGCGCTGTTGATTATTGGTTTGCTATTGGTGGTCTATAGCGCCGATCGTCTGGTTTTCGCCGCCTCGCTACTCTGCCGCAGTCTGGGCGTGCCGCCATTGCTGATTGGCATTACCGTGGTGGGTATCGGCACCTCTCTGCCTGAAATGATTGTTTCCGTCGCCGCCGCGCTGCATGGCGAAACCAGCCTCGCCATCGGCACAGCGATAGGGTCGAATATCACTAATATTTTGCTGATAGCCGGCTTAACGGCGCTGCTGCGCCCGCTGGCGGCGCACTCGTCGGTGCTGCGCCGCGAACTCTCCGCCATGCTGATTGTCAGCGCGCTGGCGGGTCTGGTGCTGTGGGATGGCGAACTCACCCGCGCCGAAGGCATCTGGCTGTTGCTCATCGCCGCCGCCTATTTATGGTTTATCATCCGCCTGGCTCGCCGGGCCGAGCGTCAGGGGAATGACAGCCTGACGCGCGAACAGCTTGCCGAACTGCCCCGCGAAGGCGGACGCTCGGTCGCGTTTCTCTGGCTTGGCGTAGCGCTCATTATTATGCCCATGGCGACGCGCATGGTGGTGGATAACGCCACCGTCCTGGCCCACGGTTTCGCCATCAGCGAGCTGACGGTCGGCCTGACCGCGATTGCTATCGGCACCAGCCTGCCGGAACTGGCGACCGCTATCGCGGGCGCGCGAAAAGGTGAAGACGATATCGCCATTGGCAATATCATCGGCTCGAATGTTTACAATCTGGCTATCGTGCCTGGCCTGCCCGCGCTGCTGGCGCCCGGTCATTTCGATCCGTTGGCTTTCACGCGCGATTACGGCGTTATGCTGCTGGTCAGCGTTATTTTCGTGATGCTGTGCTGGCGTCCTGAGCGGTATCTCGGTAAAAAAACCGGCGCCGGATTATTATGTGGGTTTATCGTTTGGATGGTGATGCTGTTCTGGGCGTCGCCGCGTCTTGTTGGATGAATCGGAATCGCATTATGTCGCAACTAGATTTACCGCCAGGTTTTGACTTTGAACAGGCCGGGAAAGATGTCCTGACTATTGAGCGCGCCGGCCTGGAACATCTGGATCAATACATTAACGCCGACTTTGCCCGCGCCTGCGAAAGCATGTTCTACTGCCGCGGCAAAGTCGTGGTCATGGGCATGGGCAAATCGGGGCACATCGGAAAAAAAATAGCGGCCACGCTCGCCAGTACCGGCACGCCGTCGTTCTTTGTGCATCCGGCGGAGGCGAGCCACGGCGATTTAGGCATGGTAAGCGCGCAGGATATCGTAATTGCGATTTCCAACTCCGGCGAGTCCAACGAAATCCTGGCGCTCATCCCGGTGCTGAAACGCCTTCAGGTGCAGCTTATCTGTATGACGGGCCGTCCGGAGAGCGCGATGGCCAAAGCGGCGGATATCCATCTGTGCATAAAAGTGCCGCAGGAAGCGTGCCCGCTCGGCCTTGCGCCGACGACCAGCACGACCGCGACGCTGGTTATGGGTGATGCGCTCGCGGTCGCGCTGCTGAAAGCGCGCGGCTTTACGCCAGAAGATTTCGCGCTCTCGCACCCTGGCGGCGCGCTCGGGCGTAAGCTGCTGCTGCGGGTTAACGACATCATGCATACCGGTGATGAAATCCCGCACGTCAGCAAAGAGGCTTCTCTGCGCGATGCGCTTCTGGAAATCACCCGCAAGAATCTTGGCATGACGGTTATTTGCGATGACCTGATGAAAATCGACGGCGTCTTTACCGATGGCGACTTGCGCCGCGTCTTCGATATGGGCGGCGATCTGCACCAGATGAAGATTGTCGATGTCATGACGCCAGGCGGTATCCGGGTGCGTCCGGGGACGCTCGCAGTCGATGCGCTTAACCTGATGCAGTCGCGCCATATTACTTCCGTCATGGTGGCTGATGGCGACCAGTTGCGCGGTGTGATACATATGCATGATTTGCTGCGCGCAGGCGTGGTGTAACAAAGGAAAGGTTTAATGAGTAACCCTGATGGCGCCATCTCTACCTGCTATGGGCCGGTGAGCGCGCAGATCATTGCGCGGGCGGCGCAAATCCGCCTGCTGATTCTGGATGTCGACGGCGTGATGTCCGACGGCCTGATTTACATGGGCAACAGCGGCGAAGAGTTAAAAGCCTTCAACGTGCGCGACGGCTACGGCATTCGCTGCGCGCTGACGTCCGGCATTGAGGTCGCGATTATCACCGGACGTAAAGCGAAACTGCTGGAAGATCGCTGCGAGACGCTCGGCATTACGCATCTTTACCAGGGGCAATCCGATAAGCTCATCGCTTACCGGCAACTGCTGGAAAAGCTGGCGCTTTCTCCAGAAAATGTGGCTTATGTCGGCGATGATTTGATTGACTGGCCGGTAATGGCGCAGGTCGGGCTAAGCGTCGCGGTAGCGGATGCGCATCCGCTGCTCACGCCGAAAGCCGATTACGTCACCCATATTGCAGGCGGCCGCGGCGCGGTGCGCGAAGTGTGCGATCTCCTGCTGCTGGCGCAGGGCAAACTAGATGAGGCCATAGGGCAATCCATATGAGTAAGACCAGACGCTGGGTAATTATCCTGCTGGCGCTGGCCGCGCTGGTGCTGATTGGCATTAACCTGGCCGATCAGGATGAGGCCGGCCCAACGACGGTAAACAGCAACGAGCCGACCTATCAGAGCGAGCAGTCGAATACCGTTGTCTATAGCCCGGAAGGCGCGCTGAACTACCGCCTGGTCGCGCAACACGTTGAATATTTTTCCGAAGACGGCGTCTCCTGGTTTACACAGCCGGTAATGACCACCTTCGATGCCAATAAAGTGCCGACCTGGTCGGTCAAGGCGGATCGTGCCAAACTGACCAATGACAGGATGCTCTATCTCACCGGTCATGTGGAAGTGAACGCGCTGACGCCCGATTCACAGTTACGCAAAATTACGACCGACAAGGCGGAGATTAACCTGGTCACCCAGGACGTTACCTCTGATACGCTTGTTACTCTTTACGGCACCAGCTTTAATTCCAGCGGCCTGAAAATGCGCGGGAACCTTCGCAGCAAAAATGCCGAGCTGATTGAAAAGGTTAGAACCTCCTATGAAATCCAGAATAAACAAACTCAGCCTTAATCTCGTACTGACCAGTACGCTGCTGGCGGCAGGCTTCCCGGCGTTCGCGCTGACGGGCGATACCGAACAGCCTATCCACATTGAATCTGACCAGCAGTCGCTGGATATGCAGGGCAATGTCGTCACCTTCACCGGTAATGTCGTGGTAACGCAGGGCACGATTAAAATCAACGCCGATAAAGTCGTCGTGACGCGCCCGAGCGGTGATAAAGGCAAAGAGGTGATTGACGGTTACGGCAATCCGGCCACGTTCTACCAGATGCAGGACAACGGCAAACCGGTGAAAGGCCACGCCTCCACAATGCACTACGAGTTGCAAAGCGATTTCGTGGTGCTGACCGGCAACGCCTATCTTGAGCAGCTCGACAGCAACATCAAAGGCGACAAAATCACGTATCTCGTGAAAGAGCAGAAGATGCAGGCGTTCAGCGAGAAAGGCAAACGCGTCACCACCGTACTGGTGCCATCGCAGCTGCAAAATAAAGACGGCGCCGCTCAGGCGCCGGCCCAGAAAAAGAGTAATTAAACCCCTATGGCAACCCTCATTGCGAAACACCTGGCAAAAGCCTACAAAGGCCGCCGCGTAGTGGAAGATGTCAGCCTGACGGTAAATTCAGGCGAGATTGTCGGCCTGCTTGGCCCCAACGGCGCGGGCAAAACCACGACGTTCTATATGGTGGTGGGCATCGTTCAGCGCGACGCGGGCGACATCATCATTGATGATGAAGATATCAGCCTGCTGCCGCTGCACGCCCGCGCGCGTCGCGGCATCGGCTATCTGCCGCAGGAAGCGTCGATTTTCCGCCGCCTGAGCGTCTATGACAACCTGATGGCCGTCCTGCAAATTCGCGACGACCTCAGCACCGAGCAGCGCGAAGATCGCGCCAAAGAGCTGATGGAAGAGTTTCACATCGACCATCTGCGCGACAGCCTCGGCCAGTCGCTCTCCGGCGGTGAACGCCGTCGCGTCGAGATTGCCCGCGCGCTGGCCGCGAACCCGAAATTCATTCTGCTTGATGAACCGTTCGCCGGCGTCGACCCGATTTCGGTCATCGACATTAAACGCATCATTGAGCATCTGCGCGACAGCGGCCTCGGCGTGCTGATTACCGACCACAACGTGCGTGAAACGCTGGCGGTCTGCGAGCGCGCTTACATCGTCAGCCAGGGCCACCTTATCGCCCACGGCACCCCTGAAGATATCCTGCAGGACGAACAGGTTAAACGCGTATACCTTGGGGAAGAGTTCAGACTCTGATAGGGTAGAGCAACAGGCAGAAACGGCGCGCTACCCGGCGCGCCCTGCCGCAACAGGTCTTTTGACGTTTACACCTGAGGATTTTTGCTCTGAATATGAAGCAAGGTTTGCAACTAAGGCTAAGCCAACAGCTCGCCATGACGCCGCAGTTGCAGCAGGCCATCCGCTTGTTGCAATTGTCCACGCTGGAGCTTCAGCAGGAGCTGCAACAGGCGCTGGAGAGCAATCCCCTGCTTGAGCAAACCGACATTCACGACGAAATTGCCACTCAGGAAACGCAGGACAGCGAAGGGCTGGATACTGCCGAAGCGCTGGAACAAAAAGAGATGCCCGACGAGCTGCCGCTTGACGCCAGCTGGGATGAAATCTACACCGCGGGCACCCCGTCTGGCACCGGCACTGACTATATCGATGACGAGCTGCCGGTTTATCAGGGCGAAACCACCCAGAGCCTGCAGGATTACCTGATGTGGCAGGTGCAGTTAACGCCCTTTACTGATACCGATCGCGCCATCGCCACGGCGATTGTCGATGCGGTGGACGATACCGGCTATCTCACCGTAACGGTGCAGGATATTCTCGACGGCATGGGCGATAACGATGACGACATCGGCCCTGAAGAGATCGAAGCCGTACTCAAGCGCGTTCAGCGTTTCGATCCGGTAGGCGTCGCCGCCCGCGATCTGCGCGACTGCCTGTTGATCCAGCTTTCGCAGTTTAGCGCCGAAACCCCTTTTCTCGCGCAGGCGCGCCAGATCGTCAGCGATCACCTCGATCTGCTGGCCAATCATGATTTCCGCAGCCTGATGCGTGTCACACGCCTTAAAGAAGACGTGCTGAAAGAAGCGGTCAATCTTATTCAGTCGCTCGATCCGCGCCCCGGACAGTCGATCCAGACCGGCGAGCCGGAATATGTCATCCCGGACGTGCTGGTGCGCAAGCATAACGGCCGCTGGACGGTCGAACTCAATGCCGACAGCATCCCCCGGCTCAAAATCAATCAGCAGTACGCCGCCATGTCTGGCAGCGCGCGTAACGAATCCGACAGCCAGTTCATCCGCAGCAATCTTCAGGAAGCTAAATGGCTTATCAAAAGTCTGGAGAGCCGTAACGACACGCTGCTGCGCGTCAGCCGTTGCATCGTCGAACAGCAGCAAGCGTTCTTCGATCAGGGCGAAGAGTATATGAAGCCGATGGTGCTGGCCGATATTGCTCAGGCGGTTGAGATGCATGAATCCACCATCTCCCGCGTCACCACGCAAAAATATCTGCACAGCCCGCGCGGCATCTTTGAATTAAAGTATTTTTTCTCAAGCCACGTGAACACTGAGGGCGGCGGCGAAGCCTCGTCCACGGCAATCCGCGCGCTGGTGAAAAAGTTGATTGCAGCGGAAAACCCCGCGAAACCCTTAAGCGACAGCAAGCTAACGTCTATGCTGTCAGAACAAGGAATCATGGTGGCCCGCCGTACCGTTGCGAAGTATCGAGAATCTTTATCCATACCGCCGTCAAATCAGCGCAAACAGCTGGTCTGACCCAACCGATAAGGAAGACACTATGCAGCTCAACATCACAGGACATAACGTCGAAATTACTGAAGCGTTGCGCGACTTCGTTAACGCCAAGTTCGCCAAGCTGGAGCAGTATTTCGAAAGGATTAATCAGGTCTATATTGTGCTGAAGGTGGAAAAGGTGACCCAAATCGCCGACGCCACCCTGCATGTGAACGGCGGGGAGCTGCATGCCAGTTCGGAAGGGCAGGATATGTACGCCGCGATTGACGGTTTGATTGATAAACTGGCGCGGCAGCTCACTAAACATAAAGATAAACTGAAACAACATTAATTGTCCGGGCGTTGCGCTGGGACATCGGCGGCTCGCGGCCCGTGCGGCGAGCCGCCGCACCAGAAAACGCTTAGGTGAAATTATGATGAATAATGATACGGCTCTGCCATTGAGCAATGTTTTAAACCAGGAATGCACCCGCAGCGGCGTACACTGCCAGAGCAAAAAACGCGCCCTGGAGATTATCAGCGAGCTGGCGGCAAAGCAGCTCAGCCTGCCGCCGCAGGTCGTCTTTGAAGCGATCCTCACCCGTGAGCGGATGGGCAGTACCGGAATTGGCAACGGCATCGCCATTCCGCACGGCAAACTTGAAGAAGATACGCTGCGCGCCGTCGGCGTTTTCGTCCAGCTCGAAACGCCCATCCCTTTCGACGCCATTGATAACCAGCCCGTCGATTTACTCTTTGCATTGCTGGTGCCGGCAGATCAAACCAAAACGCATCTGCATACGCTCTCTCTGGTGGCCAAAAGACTGGCGGACAAAACGATTTGTCGCCGTCTGCGCGCCGCGCAAAGCGATGAAGAGCTCTACCAGATAATCACTGAAACCAGTGAAGAGAATGAATGACCGTGCCGAGAGGCACAACCCAGGAGGCACCGGTTACCCGGTCTGAAGTGTGGAGAAACAGCAGATGGTTCTGATGATCGTCAGTGGACGTTCAGGGTCAGGGAAATCGGTCGCCCTGCGTGCACTGGAAGATATGGGGTTCTACTGCGTCGATAACCTGCCTGTCGTGCTGCTGCCTGAACTGGCGCGCACGCTTTCGGAAAGGCAGATATCCGCCGCGGTGAGCATCGACGTTCGCAATATGCCGGAATCCCCGGAGGTGTTTGAGCAGGCGATGAACAACCTGCCGGACGCGTTCTCTCCGCAACTGCTGTTCCTCGACGCCGATCGCAATACGCTAATCCGCCGCTACAGCGACACGCGTCGCCTGCACCCGCTCTCCAGCAAAAATTTGTCGCTGGAAAGCGCCATTGATGAAGAGAACGATTTGCTGGAGCCGCTGCGATCGCGGGCGGATCTTATCGTCGATACGTCGGAAATGTCGGTGCATGAACTGGCGGAGATGCTGCGTACCCGTCTGCTGGGCAAGCGCGAGCGCGAACTTACGATGGTGTTTGAGTCATTCGGCTTTAAACACGGCATTCCTATCGACGCCGATTACGTTTTCGACGTGCGCTTCCTGCCGAACCCGCACTGGGACCCGAAACTGCGCCCGATGACCGGCCTTGATAAGCCCGTCGCGGCGTTTCTCGATCGCCATACGGAA
The DNA here is from genome assembly GCF_041222865.1 of Cronobacter turicensis. Classification (NCBI taxonomy): domain Bacteria; kingdom Pseudomonadati; phylum Pseudomonadota; class Gammaproteobacteria; order Enterobacterales; family Enterobacteriaceae; genus Cronobacter; species Cronobacter turicensis. Next base: position 3,943,808 of record NZ_CP165997.1, read on the forward strand.
GTTCACAACTTCATCTACCAGACGCGCAGCTATCTGGAACTCTGGCTGCCGATGCTGGAAACCAACAATCGCAGCTATCTGACCGTCGCGATTGGCTGTACCGGCGGTAAACACCGTTCCGTCTATATCGCCGAACAGCTGGCGGACTACTTCCGCTCGCGCGGTAAAAACGTTCAGTCCCGTCATCGTACGCTGGAAAAACGCAAATCATGACCGTAAAACAGACCGTTGAAATCACCAACAAGCTCGGGATGCACGCCCGTCCGGCCATGAAACTGTTTGAGCTGGTGCAGAGCTTTGACGCGGAAGTGTTGTTGCGTAATGAAGCGGGCACGGAAGCGGAAGCCAGCAGCGTCATCGCGCTGCTGATGCTGGATTCCGCACAGGGCGGGCATATCGAGATTGAAGCCACCGGACCGCAGGAAAAAGAAGCGCTGGCGGCCGTCATCGCGCTGTTTAACGCAGGCTTTGACGAAGACTGACCGCCCTGCCCTCAGCGCAGCGTATGCTGCGCCATAAACGATTCTCCGCCAAGCTGGCGCATCTGGCGCAAAATCCACTGCTGACGCGCCCGCACATAGCCTGAAGGCGCGGTCGCCTTATAGCGCAGCGGGTTTGGCAGCACCGCCGCCAGCAGCGCGGCTTCTGATGCCGAAAGGCGGCTGGCGGGCTTATTGAAATAGCGCTGTGACGCCTCTTCCACGCCAAACACGCCATCACCGAATTCCGCGATATTCAGATAGACCGTCAGAATGCGGCGCTTGCTCCAGACGGTTTCGATGCCAAGCGTTAAGCCCGCTTCCAGCCCCTTACGCAGCCAGCTGCGCCCATCCCACAGAAACAGATTCTTGGCCGTTTGCTGCGACAGCGTGGAAGCCCCGCGAATGCGGCTGCTCCGCTCGTTATGCGAGACGGCTTTCTGGATCGCCGCCACGTCAAACCCCCAGTGCTCCGGGAACCGCTGGTCTTCCGCCGCGATGACCGCAAGCCCCATCCAGGGTGAAATCTCATCCATACTCACCCAGTCGGAGTGGGCCACGTAGCTGAAATCGCCGCTAAACCACGCGGAGAACTGCCGCTCAACCATGACCGCCGAAAAGGGCACCGGCACCACGCTGAACAGCAAAATACCTGCGATCCAGACGCCGAGCACCGCCAGCACTGCACGCAGCGCCAGCCGCCGCAGGCGCACGAACAGCGAACCGCGCGCTTTACTCATTCGCACATCGCCACCAGGCGCGCCACCAGTTTCTCAATACCTGCCGCCGCCTCGTCGATGCTTTCCGCCAGCATATAGGCGGGGGTGGTCAGCACTTTGTTATCTTCATCCACCACAATATCGTCCACAGGGCACGGCACATGCTCCCCGCCCATCTCTTCCACCAGCTCAGCGGTGTCAATATCGGTGCCGATAGTCAGACGCAGAGGCGCGGCGACAATTTTCGGCAGCATCGCGGGCGCGATACAGATAAAGCCGAGCGGTTTGCCGGCCGCGTGCATCGCACTCGCCAGGGCGTGAAGCGCAGGGTCCACGGCGCACTCGCTGCCGCGCGTGGCGAAATCACACAGGTTTTTGGCCGCGCCAAACCCGCCAGGCACCACCAGCGCATCGAGATCGTCCGCGCGCGCCTGCTCCAGCGGCGTTATCTTGCCGCGGGCGATACGGGCCGCCTCCACCAGCACATTGCGCGTCTCGCCGGTCGGTTCGCCCGTGACGTGATTAATCACGTCCGCTTGTGGTTTATCAGGCGCAAAACAGACCGCCTGCGCGCCATTGCGGGCCAGCGCCAGCAGGGTAATTACCGCTTCATGAATTTCTGAACCGTCATAAACGCCGCAACCGCTTAAAACCACTCCGATTTTTTTCATGATTTATCCTTACGTTAAGCCGTTGAAACTTTGAGTAAAATGTTATTTAAACGTTATGCTTCACACATTTTACTGATTCACATAACAAATCATTTAAGATTTGCTATCTTATGTACGAGCGATTTGATTACTCAGGCCGCGCCACGTAGTTAAAAAGATCAACATCACTAATCAATGGCGAGGCCACGATTTCCCTGGTGTTGGCGCAGTATTCGCGCACCCCGGTTTAGCCGGGGTCATTTTTTTCCGGCGCCGGCAACCCAGACTTTCAGCGCCTCGACGTCGTGACGCCACTCCTGCTTCAGCTCTTCAATCCATTCACCCACGTTGTCCCACCACGCCGGAAGATCGGGCGACTGGATTTTTTGCGCCAACTGTTGCAAGTGACGCAACCCTACCGCACCGGCGGCGCCTTTGATTTTATGACCCTCTTCCACAATCCCTTTTTGATCGCGCGCGGTGAGGTTGGATTCCAGCACGCTCAGGTAACCCGGCATCATTTTTTCAAACATCGCCAGGCCATCGGTGATGAGTTTCGGGCCAACCAACTGCAGATATTGCTCCAGCATCGGGAGATCGAGCAGCGCCTGCTGCTTGCCGTCATCACTTGTCGTCACGTCTTGCTCCTCATCGTCAGGTTGCGTATCCCAGAACTTTTTGATGGTCGCGGTCAGGGCCGGCACCGCCAGCGGTTTGCTCAGCACGTCATCCATACCTGCTTCCAGATACTCTTTTTTATCTTTCAACACGTTGGCCGTCAGCGCCACCAGCGGCGGCAGCGCGTCGCGGGAATAGCAGCGGTTGAGTTCGCGGGAGATATCCAGCCCGGTCATGTCCGGCAACTGGATATCCAGCAGCACCAGGTCAAACTCGCCGGGGCTGAACATCTCCAGCGCCGCTTTACCGGTCATCGCCACCTCGACGCTGCAACCGAGTTTTTCCAGCACCGATGTCGCCACGATGACGTTCAGCTCAATATCTTCCACCAGTAGCACATGCAGGGCGGGCAGCGGCATGTCGTCATCATTCAGCGTATCTTCCACTTCTTCCGCCACGCGCGGCGCCTGCACTGTCAGAACGAAAGTCGACCCCTGGCCCGGTTTGCTCGATACCGTAATGTCGCCGCCCATGCTTTTCGCAAGACGGCGCGATACCGCAAGACCAATCCCCGTACCGGTCGCCGGTTTACCGCCCTGGCTGTCTTTCACCTGGTAATACATGGCGAAAATCTTGTCCTGCTCCTCCTGCGGAATACCGATACCGGAATCTTCCACCTCAAAGCGTAGCTGCTCGTTGTCGTTATAGCTGACGCGCACCGTCACCTGGCCTTGCTGGGTAAATTTCACCGCGTTGCTGATGAGGTTCCAGAGGATCTGCCGCAGGCGCGTGCCATCGGTCAGCACCTTATGCGGCACCGGGCGCACCGGCTCCATCACAAAGCGCAGTCCTTTCTGCTGCGCCTGCAGGCCGGAGAGGTTTTCCAGGTCCGCCAGGAAACTGGTGAAATCGACAGGCTGGTTATCAAGCTGCACTTTGCGCCGCTCAATTTTATCCATATCGATAATATCGTTGAAGATATTGCCAAGCGTCACGGCGGAGACGTGGATCGTCTTCAGGTATTTTTCCTGCTCGGCGCTCAGGTCGGTATCCAGCAGAATGCGGCTTAAGCCCACGATGCCGTTAAGCGGCGTACGCAGCTCGTGGCTGATGGTAGAGATAAAGGTGGTCTTATCGCGGCTGGCGCGCTCCAGCGCGTCCTGATAACGCTTACGCTCGGTAATATCGCGCCCGAAGCCCATCAGCCCGTGGCGTTTACCCACGCGGTCGTAATACGGCACTTTGCGGATCTCAAAGCACGCTTTGCGGCCATCGGGGTAGTCGAGCCACTGCTCGTAGGTGAGAGACACATTATGCCGGAAGACTTTTTCATCGGTCTCCAGCACTTTTTCCGCCGCTTCCGGCGCATACACTTCGTGGGGCTTAAGGCCAATCAGCTGTTTTTCGCTTTTGCCGGTGAGCAGCTCCATCGCCCGGTTGCAGCCCGAAAACTCTTTATCTTCATTACGGTAGAACACCAGATCCGGCGAGGCGTCGAGAAACGAGCGCAGGAAAGAGGATTGCTGCTCCAGCTGGATTTGCGTGACTTCGCGCTCTTTCATCTCCACTTTCAGCTGCTCCAGCATATTCTGGCGCTCGGCTTCCGCTTTTTCGCGGTCGGCGATTTCCTGGTTAAGCTGGGCGATATTGTCCTTGAGCTGCACGTTGAGCTTGAGGTCGCGCTCGCGCATCTCTTCAAGCTTATCGACCAGTTTTGAGAGCCGCTGACGCGACTCCTCAAGCTGCTCCACCACCACCGACAGAAAGTAGACGGCCCAGGGCGTGATCAACAGACCAAAGAAAATCGAACGGATAACGTCGATGCTCTCGACCTGGCCATGCAGCACCATCGTCACGGCCATTTGCACCGCCATCGCCAGCACGACCAGCGCAAGGGCCAGCAGCAGTGAAAAGCGCACCAGGCCAAGCTTTACCAGTAAATCAACGTAGTACTGCGCCAGCAGGCGGATCTGTTTCATAAAGGATTCCTGTACTGATATTCCGTTCAATAATACCTAAATCCGTCCCGCTGGCGGGAATTCAGGCAAAAAAGTGCGGGGTGAGAAGGCGAGTGACGGGAAAAACAGCATTTAAAGCGGGTCAGGCGCGCCGCGCCAGGGACGTCCGAGCGCCGAGCCCTGCGCGCCATGCAGGTTAAGATAGCGGTCAATCTCGACCATACCGGTCCAGCGGTTCTCGCACCACAGCGGCGCCAGTAAGGTCGGACGGCGGGCGCTGGCGGAAATACGATGGTAGATGATGTCAGGCGGCGTATGGCGAATCATCTCGCCCGCCGTCACGGCATAATCCTCCAGCGCAATGCCGCTAAGCCGCCCGGCCCGCCAGGCTTTCGCCATAATGCTGCCCTCAACGATATGCAGCGGATGCAGCTTAATGCCGTCGACGCCGGTTTCCACCACCCGCTCAAGCGAGACCAGCGCATCGAGGCGGGTTTCTCCCGGCAGCCCGACGATAAGATGCGTGCACACCTTAAGCCCCCTCGCCCGCGCCCGACGCGCGGTGTCCTGATAACAGGCAAAATCATGGCCGCGATTAATACGGTGCAGAGTTTTATCCTTCGCGCTTTGCAGCCCCAGCTCCAGCCAGACTTCATAACCTTGTTGATGGTAGCCCGAGAGGAGATCCAGCACGCTCTCCGGCACGCAGTCCGGACGCGTGCCGACGCACAGCCCGACGATATCCGCCTGGCTTATCGCCTGCTGGTACATTTCGCGCAATACGTTAACTTCCGCAAAGGTGCTGGTGTAGGCCTGGAAATAGGCGAGATAACGGCGGGCGCGGTCGACGCGCGCCGCCTGCTGCGCCAGCTGCTGCTGAATTGGGAGATGCTGCTGGGTTTCATCGGCGAACGACGCGACATTGCAGAAGGTGCAGCCGCCGCGTCCCAGCGTGCCGTCGCGGTTCGGGCAACTGAAGCCGCCATGCAATGAGAGTTTATGAACTTTCTGGCCGTAACGACGCGTCAGGTCGCCGCCAAACATATTGACTAATTTTTGTAACTGCATAATCTGAAAAGCCGCCCAGCGAAAGGGCGTCAGCCTGCCATTTTTACTTCTTCACGGCGATGATATGGATCAAGCGCCCTGCCCCCGCTTTTATCTGATGAATAATCATTCATTGTAAACGCTATTTTAATCACCCTGACACCAATTACTTTTCCTTATGATCGTAACGATTATTTAAGGAATATGACGAACCGTTAAAAACAGAGCGTTTATGCGGCTTGCGGGCGTTGCACGAAAGATCGTGCTGCTTTAAAACGCAATAACAGCGCGCTATCTACTTCCAACCGCTTTCTTATAGTGAGTCAGATCACACATCACCGGGGCTTATCACCCGAAAAACGCAATCTAAAAAAGGTTAAAAGTACTTATTAATCAATGTAATGCTTGCTCTTTAGCACACTTTTGAATAAATAAGAATGACATTTGACCTGTGTGCGGATTCCCGATAAGTTGGAAATTCGCTGGAAGCTTTCTCGATGGGCGTTCTGCCCATCATATTTATGCAGTAAATGAGATTCCCTCTTAAGTAAGTCCTCAACGACGATGTACCGATGAAAAAGGATATCAGGAGGGCGACACGCAAGGTGTGCGTATAACGCGCAATACCCTGTCGCCGCACCCTTTTTGCGCCCGCGCGCCATCGGTACAGGAGGGAGTCCCGCAGAGCCTGGGGAGGTTCACTGATATGTTGTACGATAAATCTCTTGAGAGGGATAACTGTGGTTTCGGCCTGATCGCCCACATAGAAGGCGAACCTAGCCACAAGGTTGTGCGCACCGCGATCCACGCGCTGGCCCGTATGCAGCACCGCGGCGCTATCCTTGCGGATGGTAAAACCGGTGATGGTTGCGGCCTGCTGCTGCAAAAGCCCGACCGCTTTTTCCGTATGGTGGCCGAAGAGCACGGCTGGCGCTTAGCCAAAAATTACGCCGTTGGCATGCTGTTCCTGAATCAGGATCCTGAAAAAGCCAGCGCCTCGCGTCGTATCGTTGAAGAAGAGCTGCAACGAGAAACCCTGTCTATCGTAGGCTGGCGCGTAGTGCCGACCAACGAAGGCGTGCTGGGTGAAATCGCGCTCTCCTCAATGCCGCGCATCGAACAGATTTTTGTGAACGCCCCGGCAGGCTGGCGTCCGCGCGATATGGAGCGCCGCCTGTTTATCGCGCGTCGCCGCATTGAAAAACGTCTGGTTGACGATAAAGAGTTCTACGTCTGTAGCCTCTCAAACCTGGTCAACATCTATAAAGGTCTCTGTATGCCGGCGGATCTGCCGCGCTTCTACCTGGACCTGGCGGACCTGCGCCTGGAATCGGCTATCTGCCTGTTCCACCAGCGCTTCTCCACCAACACCGTGCCGCGCTGGCCGCTGGCGCAGCCGTTCCGCTACCTGGCGCATAACGGCGAAATCAACACGATTACCGGCAACCGCCAGTGGGCCCGCGCGCGTACGTATAAATTCCAGACGCCGCTTATCCCCGATCTTCACGACGCCGCGCCGTTCGTTAACGAAACCGGCTCTGACTCCAGCTCCATGGATAACATGCTTGAGCTGCTGCTGGCAGGCGGGATGGATATCGTGCGCGCCATGCGTCTGCTGGTGCCGCCAGCCTGGCAGAACAACCCGGATATGGACCCGGAGCTGCGCGCGTTCTTCGACTTTAACTCCATGCACATGGAGCCGTGGGATGGCCCGGCGGGCATCGTAATGTCAGACGGCCGCTTCGCCGCCTGTAACCTTGACCGTAACGGCCTGCGCCCGGCGCGCTACGTTATCACCAAAGATAAGCTCATTACCTGCGCCTCTGAGGTCGGCATCTGGGATTACCAGCCGGACGAAGTGGTGGAGAAAGGCCGCGTAGGGCCTGGCGAGCTGATGGTTATCGACACCCGCGGCGGTCGCATCCTGCACTCGGCGGAAACCGACAACGATCTGAAGAGTCGCCACCCGTATAAAGAGTGGATGGAGAAAAACGTCCGCCGTCTGGTGCCGTTTGAGGATCTGCCTGACGATCAGGTAGGCACTCGTGAAATGGACGACGCCCTGCTCGAAAGCTACCAGAAGCAGTTCTTCTACAGTAATGAAGAGCTGGACTCGGTCATTCGCGTACTGGGTGAAAACGGCCAGGAAGCGGTGGGCTCGATGGGCGACGATACGCCATTCGCCGTGCTCTCCAGCCAGCCGCGCATTATTTACGACTACTTCCGCCAGCAGTTCGCGCAGGTGACCAACCCGCCTATCGATCCGCTGCGTGAAGCGCATGTGATGTCGCTCGCCACCAGCATCGGCCGCGAGATGAACGTCTTCTGCGAAGCCGAAGGCCAGGCGCATCGTCTGAGCTTTAAATCGCCGATCCTGCTTTACTCCGACTTTAAACAGCTCACCACGCTTGAAGAAGAGCACTATCGCGCCGATACGCTCGATATTACCTTCGACCCGGCGCAGGCGACGCTGGAAGAGACCGTCAATGCGCTGTGCGACAAAGCCGAGCAGATGGTACGCAACGGCACCGTGCTGCTGGTGCTCTCGGATCGCAACATCGCCAAAGACCGTCTTCCGGTTCCGGCGCCGATGGCCGTTGGGGCTATCCAGACCCGGCTGGTGGAACAGAGCCTGCGCTGCGACGCCAACATTATTGTCGAAACCGCCAGCGCCCGCGATCCGCACCACTTCGCTGTGCTGCTGGGCTTCGGCGCTACGGCTATCTACCCGTATCTCGCCTACGAAACGCTGGCGAAACTGGTTGATACCGGCGCTATCGAAAAAGATTACCGCAGCGTGATGCTGAACTACCGCAACGGCATCAACAAAGGGCTTTATAAGATCATGTCCAAAATGGGCATCTCGACCATCGCCTCTTACCGCTGCTCCAAACTGTTTGAAGCCGTCGGCCTGCACCGCGACGTCTCTGAGCTCTGCTTCCAGGGCGTGGTCAGCCGTATCGGCGGCGCGGGCTTTGCTGATTTCGAACAGGATCTGCTGAACCTGTCGAAACGCGCCTGGCTTGCGCGCAAACCGCTCGTACAGGGCGGCTTACTGAAATATGTTCATGGCGGCGAATACCACGCTTACAACCCGGATGTGGTGCGCACGCTCCAGCAGGCGGTGCAGAGCGGCGAGTACAGCGACTATCAACAATACGCGAAGCTGGTTAACGAACGTCCGGCGGCGACGCTGCGCGATCTGCTGGCGCTAAATCCGCAGGCGGACGCGGTGCGCGTGGAAGATGTCGAACCGGCGAGCGAACTGTTCAAACGCTTTGATACCGCGGCGATGTCCATCGGCGCGCTGAGCCCGGAAGCGCATGAGTCGCTGGCGGAGGCGATGAACAGCCTCGGCGGTTTCTCGAACTCCGGCGAAGGCGGCGAAGATCCGGCGCGTTACGGCACCAATAAAGTGTCGCGCATTAAGCAGGTCGCCTCCGGCCGCTTCGGCGTAACGCCTGCGTACCTGGTCAACGCCGATGTGATTCAGATTAAAGTGGCGCAGGGCGCGAAGCCTGGCGAAGGCGGTCAGTTACCTGGCGACAAAGTGACGCCGTACATTGCGCGTCTGCGTTATTCGGTGCCGGGCGTGACGCTGATCTCCCCGCCGCCGCACCACGATATCTACTCGATTGAAGATCTGGCGCAGCTGATTTTCGACTTAAAACAGGTCAACCCGAAGGCGATGATCTCCGTGAAGCTGGTGTCTGAGCCGGGCGTGGGCACCATTGCCACCGGCGTGGCGAAAGCGTATGCCGATCTCATCACTATCGCAGGCTACGACGGCGGCACGGGCGCAAGCCCCCTCTCCTCCGTGAAATACGCGGGCTGCCCGTGGGAGCTGGGTCTGGTGGAAACGCAGCAGGCGCTGGTCGCCAACGGTCTGCGCCACAAGATCCGCCTGCAGGTGGACGGCGGCCTGAAAACCGGCCTTGATATCATCAAAGCGGCCATCCTTGGCGCGGAAAGCTTCGGCTTTGGCACCGGCCCGATGGTGGCGCTGGGCTGTAAATACCTGCGTATTTGCCATCTCAACAACTGCGCGACCGGCGTGGCGACCCAGGATGACAAACTGCGTAAAAACCACTATCACGGCCTGCCGTTCAAAGTGACCAACTACTTTGAATTTATCGCCCGTGAAACGCGTGAACTCATGGCCCAACTGGGCGTGACGCGTCTGGTGGATCTGATTGGCCGCACGGATCTTCTGAAAGAGCTGGAAGGCTTTACGGCGAAGCAGCAAAAACTGGATCTGGCGAAACTGCTGGAAACCGCCGAGCCGCATCCTGGCAAAGCGGTTTACTGCACCGAAAGCAACCCGCCATTCGATAAAGGCGACCTGAACGCGCAGCTGCTGGCCCAGGCGAAACCGTATGTGGAGAGCCGCCAGAGCAAAACGTTCTGGTTTGATATCCGCAATACCGACCGCTCGGTTGGCGCGCTGCTCTCGGGCTACATCGCGCAGTCGCATGGCGATCAGGGCCTGGCTTCTGATCCCATCAAAGCGTACTTCACCGGGACTGCCGGACAGAGCTTCGGCGTCTGGAACGCGGGCGGCGTGGAACTGCACCTGACGGGCGATGCCAACGACTATGTCGGCAAAGGCATGGCGGGCGGCTTGCTGGCGATTCGTCCGCCGGTAGGGTCGTCGTTCAAGAGCTATGAAGCGAGCATTATCGGCAACACTTGCCTGTATGGCGCGACGGGCGGCCGTCTCTACGCCGCAGGCCGCGCGGGCGAGCGTTTCGCCGTGCGTAACTCCGGCGCGATTACGGTCGTGGAAGGCATCGGCGATAACGGCTGTGAATATATGACCGGCGGCATCGTCTGTATTCTCGGCAAAACCGGCGTGAACTTCGGCGCAGGCATGACGGGCGGCTTCGCCTACGTGCTGGACGAAGATGGCGAGTTCCGCAAACGCGTGAACCCGGAGCTGGTGGAAGTGCTGAATGTCGAAGAATTAGCGATTCACGAAGAACACCTGCGCGGGCTTATCACCGAGCATGTTCAACAGACCGGTTCACATCGAGGCGAAGAGATCCTGGCGAACTGGCCGGCGTTCTCGGCGAAGTTCGCGTTGGTTAAACCGAAGTCCAGTGATGTAAAAGCATTGTTGGGTCACCGTAGTCGTTCCGCAGCCGAGCTGCGGGTGCAGGCGCAGTAAGAGGTCACGATTGATGAGTCAGAACGTTTACCAATTTATCGACTTACAGCGCGTTGATCCGCCAAAAAAGCCGCTTAAGATCCGTAAAATTGAGTTTGTGGAAATCTATGAGCCCTTCTCAGAAGGCCAGGCCAAAGCGCAGGCAGATCGCTGCCTGTCGTGCGGCAACCCCTACTGTGAATGGAAATGTCCGGTACATAACTACATCCCTAACTGGCTGAAGCTGGCCAACGAAGGGCGCATTTTCGAAGCCGCAGAGCTTTCTCACCAGACCAACACGCTGCCGGAAGTGTGCGGCCGCGTCTGCCCGCAGGACCGTCTGTGCGAAGGCTCCTGCACGCTGAATGACGAATTCGGCGCAGTGACCATCGGCAACATTGAACGCTATATCAACGATAAAGCGTTCGAAATGGGCTGGCGGCCGGATCTTTCCGGCGTGAAGCCGACCGGCAAGCGCGTCGCGATTATCGGCGCGGGCCCGGCGGGCCTCGCGTGCGCCGACGTGCTGACCCGCAACGGCGTGAAAGCGGTCGTGTTCGACCGTAACCCGGAAATCGGCGGCCTGCTCACCTTCGGCATCCCGGCCTTTAAGCTGGAAAAAGAAGTCATGACGCGCCGTCGTGAAATCTTCACCGGCATGGGTATTGAGTTCAGGCTCAATACCGAAGTGGGCCGCGATATCCAGATGAACGATCTTCTGGGCGACTATGACGCCGTCTTCCTTGGCGTCGGCACCTATCAGTCAATGCGCGGCGGGCTGGAAAACGAAGACGCGCCGGGTGTGTATGAAGCGCTGCCGTTCCTTATCGCCAATACCCGTCAGATTATGGGCTTTGAGGAAGATACAAAGCAACCATTCATCAGCATGGAAGGCAAACGCGTCGTGGTGCTGGGCGGCGGCGATACCGCGATGGACTGCGTGCGTACCTCGGTGCGTCAGGGCGCGACTCACGTCATCTGTGCTTATCGTCGTGATGAAGAGAACATGCCGGGCTCCCGTCGCGAAGTGAAAAACGCGCGCGAAGAAGGCGTTGAGTTCCAGTTCAACGTCCAACCGCTTGGCGTTGAGATCAACGCTAGCGGCAAAGTGTGCGGCGTGAAAATGGCGCGCACGCAGATGGGCGAACCGGATGACAAAGGCCGTCGTCGCGCGGAGATCGTGCCGGGCTCCGAACATGTGCTGCCTGCGGATGCCGTGGTGATGGCGTTCGGCTTCCGTCCGCACAGCATGGAATGGCTGGTGCAGCACAGCGTTGAGCTTGATTCGCAAGGCCGTGTGATTGCGCCGGAAGGTAATGAAAATGCCTTCCAGACCAGCAACCCGAAAATCTTCGCAGGCGGCGATATCGTGCGTGGCTCTGATTTGGTGGTGACCGCTATCGCCGAAGGCCGTAAAGCGGCGGACGGCATCATGAATTATCTCGAAGTCTGACGGTTCAACCCCACACCTAAAGGGAAGCCTCGCGCTTCCCTTTTTTATTTATCTTATCAATAAAGCAAGCCTTTTTATTTCCAGAAAAAGACTTTTCCCTTTCCGAATTAATTTATTACTTCGCACGGTTTATGTTCGATTACTGACTAAGCATCCATAAAACGCCCTTCTGAACGCTTTATATTTCGCCAGTTATTTACTGCATTTATCAATATGCGCAGAGTATGAAATCAGAACGCTGAAATCATACATATTTTATATTTATAAATTCTGTATCTTTCGGAAAGCATGTTATTGGCGAGAGTAATGAAATAAGCTGCCGCGACGCCGACACTTAATTCAACGCATTATTATATTGGACGTAATTATGAATAAAGATAAAACATTCAGAATGAACATTGTCACCAGGCTGATGTGCAATGTTTTTCCGATTGTCATTCTATCCTCACCAATGATGGTGAATGCGGAAACTATTATTTCCAAAGATACCAACAGCAGCTATATCGTCAGCGGCGACACGGATTACATTGTTAACGCCGATGTGACGATGTCCTCATCAAAATCCAAGCCTGCCGTCTCTGTTCAGGGCGAAGATATCGTCACCTTTACCAATAATGGCACCATTAAAAATGATTTTGGTAATGCCATGCAGGTTGAAATTGACGGTCAAAGCTCCGACATGTTCACCTTGAAAAATAATGGCAGCATTAACGGAATCAATAATGGCATTAGCATTACTGATGCCCAAAACGTCACCATCATTAACACCGGCACTATTTCCGGCGGCGATTCTGCTATTTCTTTTGAAAGCAGCGGCAATAATGCGCTGGTGCTTAAAGCAGGCTCCAGCCTTGGGGGCGATGTCACCACCACCGGCTCGGCCACCAATACAATTACCCTGAACGACAGCGGCAATGAAGACAGCAATTTCATCGGCGCGAACGCAGGCGACGGTTTTAAATCGCTCACCATGGACGGCAGCGACTGGACGCTGACCGGCAATGTCGATCTTACCGGCACAGGCGACAGCCTGATCGTTAAAACCGGCAACCTGACGCTCGGCGGCGACGTGAAAAACAGCGGCGCCTCGTTGATTAACGCTGCGGCCTCGCTGCAAATCGGCACCGGCAGCGGCGATAACGCCTCACTGGAAGGCAATGTCACCAACAATGGCACGCTGATTTTTAACCAGGCGGCAGATTATACTTTTGCGGGCGATATTTCCGGCACCGGTAACCTGGTGAAAGAAAACGCCAGCACGCTGACGCTCACTGGTAACAACAGCTTTAGCGGCGATACCACGCTTAAAGCAGGGACGACGCTTGTGGCGGAAAACGCCGTGATGGGGCCAACTGGCGGTACGGGCCTCATTTCTGTTGAAAGCGGCGCTACGTTCGCCTCTGCGGGCACGGTAAACAACAGCGTGGCGATTGCCGCAGGCGGCGTGCTGGCGTCCTGGAATGCGGTCAGCGGCAACGAGAATGCCTCTACCCCGGCGACAGGCAATACCATCAATGGCGACGTCACCAACCAGGGCACGCTGCAAATCGCGGGCGGTAACAACGTCGGCAATGCATTTACCATCAACGGCAACTATACGGGCGATGACAACAGCCGCATCGTCATGAACACCGCAGCAGGCGAAGATAATTCTCCGACTGACCATCTGGCCATTACCGGCGACAGCGCCGGTAGCTCTGCGCTTGAAGTGGCGAATATCGGCGGTCAGGGCGCGCAGACCATTAACGGTATTGAGCTTATCAGTGTTGGCGGCGCGTCCGATGCATCCTTTACGCTGGGTAAACCCGTCGTGGCGGGGATGTGGGAATACGATCTCTATCAGCATGACGATGGCAACTGGTATCTGGAATCGAAAGCCAGCGATACGCCAGATCCGACGCCTGACCCGGATGATAACGGTGGCGATAACGGCGGCAATGATAACGGTGATAATGGCGGCGATACGCCACCAGCTCCGGAAGTGTACCGCCCGGAGGCTGGCGTCTACATGGCGAACTACCTGGCCGCCCAGCAGATGTTTATTCACAAGCGCGACGACCGCGATCAGCTGATGCTGCGTGACGCAGACGACCTGAATACCTGGATGTACGTCAAAGGCGAGTACAACGACGGCAACTTCGCCGACAGCAACCTGAAATATAAGATTCGCTCCGCCGTGGTGCAGTTAGGCAGCGATTTCCTGAGCAAAAATCTCTCTACTGGCACGCTGCACAGCGGTTTTATGCTGGGCGCAGGCTACAGCGACACTACCGCAGACGCGCGCCACAATGTGCGCTCGGCAGATGGTCGCGTCAACGGTTACAACCTCGGCGTCTATGCCACCTGGCAGGAAGACCAGAAACTGCGTCTTGGCAGCTATATCGACAGCTGGGCTTCTTACAGCTGGTACAACAGCCAGGTAAATGGCGATGATATGCCGGGCGAAAAATATGACAGCCAGGGCTACGCCGCCTCGCTGGAGCTGGGCCACGCCTGGCTGGTACCATCAGAGAAAGCGCGCACCATGAAGTTTGAGCCGCAGGGCCAGGTGATTTACAGCAATCTGGACCAGGATTCCCACGTTGAATATAACGGCACGCGTGTCAGCACGCCGGATGATGACGCGGTATTGGGTCGTATTGGTCTCAAGGCAAGCTATGTCGATCAGAAAGCCGTAGAAGCCTGGCAGCCTTACGGCGCGGTAAACTGGCTTATCGGCAACGGCATGAGCGATCTGAACTTTAACGACGAGACGCTCGACTCCAACATGCCGTCTAACCGCTTCCAGCTGGAAACGGGCGTCAGCGGTAAGGTGAACGAGGCGACCACCGTCTCCTTCCGGGTCAGCAGCGAATGGGGTGATAACTCCTACAACGCCTATTCCGGCCATATGCTGGTGAACTATCGCTGGTAACAGGCGGGAATAAAAAAACCGCCTCTTCGGGGCGGCTTAATAGAAAAGCCGGAATGCGTGAGCATACCGGCTTTTTTTTGAGGCAGACGCGATTACTTCACTACACGCAGCGCGGGACGCCCGCCACGCGGCGGCGGCTCGTCATCCGGGCCGTTATCATCCGCATCGTCAGGCTTATCGCCATCAATCACAGACATCACGGTTTCCGGCTCTTCTGCGCTGTTGTCGTCGTTCAGGCTCGCCATCTCTTCATCATAAGCGGCTTCTGGCTCGAACATCGTACCGGCGCCATTTTCACGGGCGTAGATAGCGAGCACAGCAGCCAGCGGCACCGAGACCTGACGCGGCACGCCGCCAAAACGGGCATTGAAGCGAACTTCATCATTCGCCAGTTCCAGATTGCCGACCGCACGCGGGGCGATATTCAGAACAATTTGCCCGTCACGCGCATACTCCAGCGGCACCAGCACGCCCGGCAGCGTCACATCCACGACCAGGTGCGGCGTCAGCTGGTTGTCCAGCAGCCATTCATAAAAGGCACGCAGCAGATAGGGACGACGTGGAGAGAGCTGAGAGATATCCATAAGGTTTAGCCCCGGGTTTGCAGGCGGATTTCGCGCTCGGCTTCGGTCAGCGAAGCAAGGAACGAATCACGCTCAAACACGCGAGTCATATAGCCTTTGAGCTCTTTGGCGCCCGCGCCGCTGAACTCTACGCCTAACTGCGGCAGACGCCACAGCAGCGGCGCAAGGTAGCAATCCACCAGGCTGAACTCATCGCTCAGGAAATACGGCTTCTGACCGAATACCGGTGCGATAGCCAGCAGCTCTTCACGCAGCTGTTTACGCGCGTTATCGGCTTCCTGCGCGGAACCGCTAACGATAACGTTCATCAGCGAGTACCAGTCCTTCTCGATACGGTGCATATACAGGCGGCTTTCACCGCGAGCCACCGGGTAGACGGGCATTAACGGCGGGTGCGGGAAACGCTCATCGAGATATTCCATAATGATGCGCGACTCCCACAGAGTCAGTTCACGGTCTACCAGCGTCGGCACGCTTTGATTTGGGTTGAGGTCAATCAGATCCTGCGGCAGGTTATCCGTTTCCACATGCTCAATTTCAAAGCTGACACCCTTTTCAGCCAGCACAATGCGGACCTGATGGCTGTAGATATCAGTAGGACCAGAAAACAGCGTCATTACCGAACGTTTGTTGGCAGCGACAGCCATGAAAACCTCCAGGTATATTCAGAAAGTTACAGCTACCAGCCGCACACACGACTGGCCTTATCAATCACCCTTCCGTGCCGAACTTTCTTCCGTCTGCAAAACGAACAAAACGTGAACAGTTACCAGCATTTGGGCACAAAATTGGATGATAGTTTACCAGATTTTGCGCAGCTTGTGGTGAGAGGTTTTGTCCGATAGCCGTAAATGGGCGGGATTTCAGTAGATTAGCGGCCAGATAAAAATTCCGGGCATAAAAAAACCCGGCGTTGTGCCGGGTTTTCCGCCAATACGATTCTGCAAAAGCAGAAAAGAATTAACGTTTGGAGAACTGCGGACGACGACGTGCTTTACGCAGACCGACTTTCTTACGTTCAACCTGACGAGCGTCACGAGTAACGAAGCCAGCTTTACGCAGTTCAGAGCGCAGAGACTCATCGTACTCCATCAGAGCGCGGGTGATACCGTGACGGATCGCACCAGCCTGACCGGAGATACCACCACCTTTAACGGTGATGTACAGATCCAGTTTCTCAACCATGTCGACCAGTTCCAGCGGTTGGCGAACTACCATGCGGGCAGTTTCGCGACCGAAGTACTGTTCCAGAGAACGCTGGTTGATAACGATTTTACCGTTGCCCGGTTTGATAAACACACGAGCGGCGGAGCTTTTGCGGCGACCAGTGCCGTAGTATTGATTTTCAGCCATTGCCATAATCCCGATTAGATGTCCAGAACTTGCGGTTGCTGCGCCGCGTGGTTGTGCTCGTTGCCCGCGTAAACTTTCAGTTTACGGTACATAGCACGGCCCAGAGGGCCTTTCGGCAGCATGCCTTTAACCGCGATTTCAATTACACGCTCAGGACGGCGGGCAATCATCTCTTCAAAGGTCGCTTCTTTGATACCACCGATGTGGCCAGTGTGGTGGTAGTACATTTTGTCAGAACGCTTGTTGCCGGTTACAGCAACTTTTTCTGCGTTCAGAACGATGATGTAATCACCGGTATCAACGTGCGGAGTGTATTCCGCTTTGTGCTTACCGCGCAGGCGACGAGCCAGTTCGGTAGCCAGACGGCCCAGAGTTTTACCGGTCGCGTCAACAACATACCAGTCGCGTTTTACGGTTTCTGGTTTAGCTGTAAAAGTTTTCATTAAAAGCTTACCCAAATATAGAGTTACACGTTGGCGAACACCCAAACGCTTAAATTGAGTTGAGGTTCACACGACAAAGTCCGCAAACCTACCCCCTCGGATATGTTTTCGGCACATAAAAGTTTCGGGAAAAAAACTTTCTTGTAACGTGGGGTCGCAAGATTATAGAGAAGTCGAGTATAAAGATCGACCCCTTTTATGAGGAAAGTACAAGGATTCGCTCCCCTGCGTGCAGAGGAGCAGCCAGGGTTCAAGCCAGGTGCGGGCGTTTCAGGTATTCTTCGCTCTGCATCTCCTGCAAACGCGACAGGCAACGCTTGAATTCAAACTTCAGCTGCTCGCCCTGATAAATACTCTCAAGCGGCGCATCCGCCGAGACCACCAGCTTCACCTGGCGTTCGTAAAACTCATCCACCAGCGCGATAAAGCGCCTTGCCGCGTTCTCGGTAGAAGTAGTCATCACCGGCACGTCAAACAGCAGCACGGTATGGAACTGGCGCGACAGCGCGATGTAGTCATGCTGGCTGCGCGCATCCACGCACAGCGTGGCGAACGACGCGGCAAGCGTCTGGTTTTCCACGCCGAGCGTCGGCAGCGGGCGATGGTTAATCTCAAGCGACGGGGCCGCTGCCGCGTTACGCGGCGCGCCCGCCAGCGCCTGCCAGAGCGCGTCCATCTGACGCGTCGTCTCCTCGCCTCGCGGCGACAGCCACAAATGCGCCTGGGTCAGCGTGCGCAGGCGGTAATCAATACCCGCATCGACGTTCATCACGTCGCAGTTCGCTTTTATCGCCTCGATGGCAGGCAGAAACCGTGTGCGCTGCAAGCCGTTGCGGTACAGCTCATCGGGCGGAATGTTGGAGGTTGCGACCAGCGTAATGCCGCGCGCGAACAGCGCCTGCATCAGCCCGCCAAGCAGCATGGCATCGGTAATATCAGAGACAAAAAACTCATCGAAGCAGATAACGTCCGCCTGAGCTTTAAAACCGTCAGCAACCACGTCCAGCGGATCGGCCTGCCCTTGTAGCGCGGCGAGTTCTTCATGCACGCGCAGCATAAAGCGGTGAAAATGCAGCCTGAGCTTGCGCTCGCCCGGCAGGCTATGAAAAAACAGATCCATCAGCCAGGTTTTGCCGCGCCCGACGCCGCCCCACATATATAAGCCGCGTACCGGCGTTTCGCGGGCCGTGTCTTCACGTTTGCCAAAGAGTTTGCCGACTTTCGTCAGCAGGCCGCCGCGAGCCGGTGCGGGTTCGTGGGTTTTCTGCGAAAGGGCCTGCCAGATAAGATTCAGACGATTTACCGCGTCGTGCTGGACGTCGTCCGGCTGATGGGTGCCCTCTTTCAGGGCCTGTTGGTAGCGCGATGTCGGAGAGATGCTCTGCATATATTATTCTTACTTCCTGAAAACGTTCGCCGCAGCGTTATTTTGGCCAAAAAAAGGCCGCTCTACACTACGCCATGCCGCTCCAGGATTCCACTTCTCCTGAATTAGCGGTTATAGTGGGTTTACCGGTCGACGGCACGCAGACGAGAAACCAAGCCTCGCCGTTACCACCCTACGGAATCACAAGACAACGGGAGATGTTCATGACCTGGGAATATGCGCTTATTGGGTTAGTCGTCGGCATTATTATCGGCGCCGTCGCTATGCGTTTCGGTAACCGCAAATTACGTCAACAGCAAGCTTTGCAGTACGAGCTTGAGAAAAACAAAGCGGAGCTTGACGACTACCGCGAAGAACTGGTCAGCCACTTCGCCCGCAGCGCTGAACTGCTGGATAACATGGCGGATGACTATCGTCAGCTCTATCAGCACATGGCGAAAAGCTCCAGCAGCCTGCTGCCGGAAATGTCCGCAGAGACCAACCCGTTCCGCAATCGCCTTGCGGAATCGGAAGCCAGCAACGATCAGGCGCCGGTCCAGATGCCGCGCGACTATTCCGACAGCGCTTCTGGCCTGCTGCGTACCGGCGCGAAGCGCAACTGATACCAAAAAATATCCTTACCGTCGGGCGCATGTAGCGCCCGCTTTTCTTTGGGCGCTGACTATGCTTATTCTGAGCGCTGCCGTCCCGATGACAGCATTGTTACGACATTGAGAATTCAATAATATCCGTGTTTTCAGGTGACTTTTTATAACCAGGTTGCGAGAGCCGCGTTCATGAAAAAACAAACCCTGCTGTTAAGTGCGTTAGCGTTAAGTCTCGGTTTATCTCTGTCGGCGCCTGCGCCGGTGCTCGCCGCCCTGCCGTCGCAGGTGCCGGGCCAGCCTGCCATCCCAAGCCTCGCGCCGATGCTGGAAAAAGTGCTGCCTGCGGTCGTCAGCGTACGGGTGGAAGGCACCGCCGTGCAGGAACAGCGCGTGCCGGAGGAGCTGAAAAAGTTCTTCGGCGAGTCGATGCCGGATCAACAGGCGCAGCCGTTTGAAGGGCTCGGCTCCGGCGTCATTATCGACGCCGCGAAAGGCTATGTGCTCACCAATAATCACGTGATAAACCACGCGGAGAAAATCAGCGTTCAGCTCAATGATGGCCGCGAGTTCGACGCTAAACTTATCGGCGGCGACGACCAGAGCGATATCGCGCTGATCCAGTTGCAAAACGCCAGCAACCTGACGCAAATCCAGGTGGCGGATTCCGATAAACTGCGCGTGGGCGATTTCGTGGTGGCCGTCGGCAACCCGTTCGGGCTCGGCCAGACAGCAACGTCCGGCATCGTGTCGGCGTTAGGCCGCAGCGGGCTGAATCTCGAAGGCTTTGAAAACTTTATCCAGACCGATGCCTCCATCAACCGCGGCAACTCCGGCGGCGCGCTGCTGAATCTGAACGGCGAGCTTATCGGCATCAACACCGCGATCCTCGCGCCGGGCGGCGGCAGCGTCGGCATCGGCTTCGCTATTCCTGCAAACATGGCCCAGACGCTCGCTAAACAGCTGATGCAGTCGGGCGAGGTCAAACGTGGCCTGCTCGGTATTAAAGGCACCGAGATGAGCGCCGATATCGCCAAAGCGTTTAACCTGAACACCCAGCGCGGCGCGTTCGTCAGCGAAGTGCTGCCAAACTCGGGCTCAGCCAAAGCGGGCATTAAAGCGGGCGATGTGATTGTGAGCCTCAATGGCCGCCCGCTGAATAGCTTCGCCGAACTGCGCTCGCGCATCGCCACCACCGAGCCTGGCACAAAAGTGAAGCTTGGCCTGCTGCGCGACGGTAAAGCCCAGGAAGTGGAAGTGACGCTCGATAAAAGCACGTCCTCTTCCGCCAGCGCCGATATCATCGCCCCGGCCTTGCAGGGCGCGACGTTAAGCGATGGTCAGCTCAAAGATGGCACCAAAGGCATTACCATTAATAGCGTCGAAAAAGGCAGCGCCGCGGCACAGGCAGGCCTGCAGAAAGATGATGTTATCGTCGGTGTGAACCGCGCGCGCGTCAGCTCCATCGCGGAGATGCGCAAGCTGCTGGAGAGCAAGCCTGCCATCATCGCGCTGCATATCGTGCGCGGAAATGACAGCCTCTACTTACTGCTGCGTTAATAAACTGAGAGAACGGGCATCACGCCGCGTGTGATGTCCGTTTAACTCATGGTATGCTGCGCCCGTCCCCTGACTACTTAATCCATACACATGTTTCTGAAGCTTTTACGCTCGGTTATTGCGGGGTTGATCGTCGCTGCGTTGCTGCTGACGC
Organism: Cronobacter turicensis; assembly: GCF_041222865.1. Taxonomy (NCBI): domain Bacteria; kingdom Pseudomonadati; phylum Pseudomonadota; class Gammaproteobacteria; order Enterobacterales; family Enterobacteriaceae; genus Cronobacter; species Cronobacter turicensis. The sequence continues at coordinate 3,964,857 of NZ_CP165997.1, forward strand.
TCGTACCTTCCCTGCGCCAGTACAATCCGCTGTTGCAGCAAAAGCTCGATAGCGACGATGAAACGCCCGTGAGTTACAACCGGGCGGTGCGTCGTGCTGCGCCTGCGGTCGTGAATGTCTACAACCGCAGCCTTGGCGGCAGCAACCGCAGCCAACTGGAGATCCGCACGCTCGGCTCCGGCGTTATCATGGATCAGCGCGGTTATATCCTTACCAATAAGCATGTCATCAATGACGCTGACCAGATTATCGTGGCGCTGCAGGATGGCCGCGTGTTCGAGGCGCTGCTGGTGGGCTCAGACAGCCTGACCGATCTGGCCGTGCTGAAAATCAACGCCACCACGCTGCCGGTCATTCCCATCAATCCGCAGCGTATGCCGCACATCGGCGATGTGGTGATGGCGATTGGCAACCCCTATAACCTCGGGCAGACCATTACCCAGGGGATTATCAGCGCCACCGGCCGTATCGGCCTGAACCCGTCCGGACGCCAGAATTTCCTGCAAACCGACGCCTCCATCAACCACGGCAACTCCGGCGGCGCGCTGGTGAACTCACTGGGCGAGCTGATGGGCATCAACACGCTTTCCTTTGACAAGAGCAACGACGGCGAAACGCCGGAAGGCATCGGCTTTGCGATCCCGACCCAGCTCGCCACGCGCATTATGGAAAAGCTCATCCGCGACGGGCGCGTGATCCGCGGCTATATCGGCATCAGCGGGCGTGAAATCACGCCGATGCATACGCCAGCGGCGGGCATCGACCAGATTCAGGGAATTGTGGTTAACGACGTGGCGCAGGACGGCCCTGCCGCGCGCGCCGGCATTCAGGTGAATGACGTGATTGTGTCGGTGAACAAGAAGCCTGCTATCTCCGCGCTGGAAACCATGGACCAGGTGGCGGAAATCCGACCGGGCTCAGTGATCCCGGTGGAAGTGATGCGTAACGACCGCAAACTCACGATCCAGGTGACGATTCAGGAATACCCGGCGACGCCGGAATAGCAGTTTCGCAGGCATAAAAAAACCGGAACCTGAGTTCCGGTTTTTTTTCGTCCATTAACGCTTACTTGTTAACGAACTCTTCGCCCAGGGCGATATCTTTTTTCAGCGTATCCAGCATGCCTTCCAGCGACTGCTGTTCGTAAGCGCTCAGGGCGCCGATCGGTTTACGCTCTTCAATACCGTTTTTACCCAGCAGCAGCGGCTGTGAGAAGAAGCGGGCATATTCGCCGTCGCCTTCCACATAGGCGCATTCCACCACGCCCTGCTCGCCCTGCAGCGCACGCACCAGAGAGAGGCCGAAACGCGCGGCCGCCTGGCCCATAGACAGGGTCGCTGAACCCCCGCCCGCTTTCGCTTCCACCACTTCGGTGCCCGCGTTCTGGATGCGTTTGGTGAGATCGGCAGCTTCCTGATCGGTGAAGTTCACGCCCGGGATCTGCGAGAGCAGCGGCAGAATGGTCACGCCAGAGTGGCCGCCGATAACCGGCACATCCAGCTCAGCGGTTTTTTTGCCTTTCAGTTCCGCCACAAAGGTGTTGGAGCGGATGATATCCAGCGTGGTCACGCCGAACAGTTTGTTCTTGTCGTACACGCCGGCTTTTTTCAGCACTTCTGCCGCGATGGCGACAGTGGTGTTCACCGGGTTGGTGATAATGCCGATGCACGCTTTCGGGCAGGTCGTCGCGACCTGCTGAATCAGGTTTTTCACGATGCCTGCGTTCACATTGAACAGGTCAGAGCGATCCATACCCGGTTTACGGGCGACGCCTGCGGAGATCAGCACCACATCAGCGCCTTCCAGCGCCGGTTTCGCATCTTCACCGGAGAAACCTTTGATTTTCACGTCGGTCGGGATATGACTTAAATCCACCGCAACCCCTGGGGTCACCGGCGCAATGTCATACAGAGAGAGTTCTGAACCTGAAGGCAGTTGGGTCTTGAGTAGAAGGGCAAGCGCCTGGCCGATACCGCCTGCCGCGCCGAGGACTGCAACTTTCATCCTAAACTCCTTATTATGGTTAGCAATTGTGTGCCGTTACTCCATGAGGTGGCGACCATAATCATCCTGGGAGGAAGTTATAGCACTCTTTTCGCCCGCAGTTTGCGATCGTAGCGCGGTTTAACTGAAAGCGATGCGGCCTTCTCGCCCGGGTGCAGATGACGCGAATACCGCCGGGTCACTACCGAAGCAACATCTCAACAGGCGGTTACATTACACCCTCTTTAAGCATCAAAACAACATCATTTTGATAACATTTAGTTTACTTAAAGCCTTATTTACGAGTCGTGACGCAGGCATGTTCCTCGATAACGTAATTTGATAAAATTCGTCTCTTTCATAACATTATTTCAGCCCGCCGCAAGGCAGACCATTTGCATAAAAATTCATCACAATGCATAATAATGTTGTTTATTGGCCTGTATACGGGTGATATATGCGTAGCTCCGCAAAACAAGAAGAATTAGTCAAAGCCTTCAAGGCCTTACTAAAAGAAGAGAAGTTTAGCTCCCAGGGTGAAATCGTCCAGGCGCTTCAGGATCAGGGTTTCGAGAACATCAACCAGTCCAAAGTCTCCCGCATGTTAACGAAATTTGGCGCCGTGCGTACCCGCAACGCCAAAATGGAGATGGTGTACTGCCTGCCGGTTGAGCTGGGCGTACCGACGACCTCCAGCCCGCTGAAAAACCTGGTGCTGGATATCGACTACAACGATGCGGTGGTGGTGATTCACACCAGCCCAGGCGCCGCGCAGCTTATCGCGCGTCTGCTGGATTCGCTTGGCAAAGCGGAAGGGATTCTGGGTACGATCGCCGGTGACGACACTATCTTTACTACGCCCGCGCGCGGCTTTACGGTGAAAGATCTCTACGAAGCCATTCTGATGCTGTTCGAGCAGGAGCTGTAAGCCCTGCGCCGCCGGTTCTTCCGGCGGTTGCCCTTTCCGCCCCGCATTTCCGCTTTCTTTTATGATGTGTGCAGCGTAATCCACCTCTTTTTACGGTTTCGCCTGATTCACAGCCTGAATACCGCACAAATCGTCAACTTCACACAACTGATTGATTTATTGAAATTTTAATCAGAAAACGGACTTTTCATGGTCATTTTTATAATGATCGGTAATAAAAACCATGCATCGTGCGAACAAAGTTTCATAGTAAATAATTAGGTTGGTATTAATTTTTTGGGTGATTAGTGTATACTTGTTTTTGTGATGAGGGTCACACAATAAGGCCCCACCGATAACAATTACGACGAGGAAAAGAACATGAAAACCCAATCAACTGTAACAGCCCTGACACTTCTCTCCATGCTGTCCTTCGGCGCTTTCGCGGCAGATTCTATCAACGCAGAACAGGCGCAGAACCGTCAGTCTATTGGTACCGTTTCTGTTGATGCCGTAAATGCGGCGCCGATGGATCTGCGTGCGATGCTGAATGAGAAAGCCGAAGCGAAAGGCGCAACGGCGTACCGCGTGATTGAAGCCCGTACTGGCGACCACTGGCATGCGACTGCCGAGCTTTATAAATAAGCGTAATAAGCCACGCGACTAACACGTAAAACCTCTCAGCGGTCCGATAAAAACCGTACGCAAACCATTAAGGCCGCTGAATACACCTGCATGAGGAATGAATGATGAAAACGACATTTACCATCGCTGCTCTGGGCCTTGCATCCGTACTCTCTTTCGGTGCGAGCGCCGCAGTCCAACAGGTCAACGCGCAACAGGCGCAAAATCTCCAGCCGATGGGCTCCGTCTCTGTGACGCAGCTGAGCGGCTCGCCGATGGACGTTCGTCAGCAACTGGCCGCTAAAGCAGAAAAAGAAGGCGCAAGCAGCTATCGCATCACTGAACTGACTCAGGGCGATCACTGGCACGCCACGGCAGAACTGTACAAATAAACCCTCGTCGTCTTCTCCGACGACTTTTGCCCCTGCCTGTCGGGGGCCTTTTTGAGGGAATGCTGTATGGCTATTGCCGGATATTGAAGAGGAGCTGACCTTCCAGCTCCTCTTCTGCTTCTTCAAACAGCAGAATCAACGCGCCGAAGCGGCGTTTCACTTCCGCCGTCACATGCAGGAATACGATTTCCAGCGGCAACGGCAGCGCTTCTTCCGTCACTACCTGCCACAGACTATCCAGATCGCCCACGCGTTCCGACGCTATGCCGAACGTTTCAGCAAACGCCCGATAAAAATCCTGCTGACTGGCCATCGTACTGAAATCAAAAGTATAGCTTTTCATTATCGCCACCACGTTTTACGGGCGGCGATGATGCCGCCCTCACGCTTATAACCCGCCAAGATGCAGCGTTTTCACTTCCATAAACTCATCAAGCCCCAGCACCGAACCTTCGCGCCCAAGCCCTGACTCTTTCACGCCGCCAAATGGCGCCACTTCGGTCGACACCGCGCACTCATTGACGCCTATCATGCCGCTTTCCAGCTGCTGCGAGACGCGGAACACGCGCTGGAGATTCTGAGTGTAGAAGTACGCCGCAAGACCGTAAGGCGTATTATTTGCGCGCGCGATAACTTCTTCTTCGGTTTTAAAACTGAAGCAGGCGGCAAGGGGGCCGAATGTCTCTTCCTGCGCCAGTTTCATGTCCTCATTCGCATCAATCAATACCGTCGGCTGCCAGAAATTGCCGCCCAGCGCATGCGGTTTGCCGCCGGTCAGCACCTTCGCGCCTTTCGCGACCGCGTCGTCCACATGCTCGCGCACTTTATCAACCGCCGCTTGCTCGATAAGCGGCCCGACGACAACGCCTTCTTCCCTACCGTTGCCCACTTTCAGCGCTTTTACCGCTTCCGCCAGTTGATTAACGAAACGGTCATAGACGCCTTCCTGGATATAGAAGCGGTTAACGCTGACACACACCTGGCCTGCGTTACGGAATTTATTGGCGATAGCGCCTTTCACCGCCGCATCGATGTCGGCATCGTCAAAGATGATGTACGGCGCGTTGCCGCCAAGCTCCATCGAGACTTTTTTCATTGTCTCGGCGGCATTGCGCATCAGCGTTTTGCCTACCGCGGTTGAGCCGGTGAACGAGATTTTGCGAACCTCCGGGCTTGCCATAATGGCGTCGCTGATTTCCGACGTGCTGCCCGCCACCGCATTGAGCACGCCGTCCGGCACGCCCGCCTGCTGCGCCAGCGCCACCAGTGCGAAAGCGCTGAGCGGCGTATTGTTGGCGGGTTTGATAACGCCGGTACAGCCCGCGGCCAGCGCCGGGCCGAGCTTACGGGTCAGCATCGCCATCGGGAAGTTCCAGGGCGTGATCGCCGCCACGACGCCGACCGGCTCGCGGGTCGCCAGAATGCGCGAGCCGGGCTTCACGGGCGGAATGATTTCGCCGTTGGCGCGTTTGGCCTGCTCGGCGAACCACTGGATAAAGCTCGCGGCGTATTCCACTTCGCCTTCCGCCTCTTTCAGCGGCTTACCCTGTTCGCTCGTCATCAGCTCGCCCAGCGCGCGCTTGTTTTCGATAATGAGCTGATACCAGCGATAGAGAATTTCAGAGCGTTCTTTGGCGGTTTTAGCGCGCCAGGCGGGGAAAGCGCGGCTGGCGGCGGCGATAGCGGCCTCGGTCTCTTTTTTACCCGCTTTCGCGACCTGCGCGATCACCTCGCCCGTCGCCGGATTCAGCACGTCGAAGGTTTCCTGCGCGCTGTGCCATGTCCCGTCAACAAAATAGCCCGTTTTAAAAAACGCCTGTTCTGCAAATGCTTGTGCGGTCATTGTCCCCTCCTGCACGTGAAATTCCGTAGATGGGGGTAAGTATAGTCATAAAAAAACCGACGCTTTGGGCGTCGGTTTTGGCATTACGTGTTGGTAAACGCCTGCTGATATTTATGGAGCATATCGGTCAGCCGTTTCACGGAATCGATAACCGATTGCGGCGCCGCCCAGACATGCAGCTTCTCCTGGTAGATCGCCAGCTCATCCAGCAACTGGCGAAACGTCGCGCGTCGTTTTTCATCGCTGGAAGCAGAAATAACCCGGTCCGCCGTGCGTCTTAACTGGCGGTGAAACGCCGAGAGATCGTCGTTTACCGGCACCGGCGCTTCGCGCAGTCGCTGGTGCGCGATGATGAGATTCAGCGCCAGGCGAAATTTCGCCACGTCATCCGGGAATTTACTCAGCAACAGAAAGAGCTGCTGATAGAGCGCAGGCAGATGGTTCTCTTTACGCTTCGCTTTATTGGTGGTGAGCGAGGAGACCGCCGTCGAGACAAACTGGTTCAGCAGCATGCGGCCTGTCTGCGCCTGCGAGTTATCACGGATAACCAGAATCACCATCATCGCCAGCATACAGCCCACCAGTTGGCCCAGCGCGCTGTCGAGAAACTGGCTGAAGTGGAACGTCATCGGGTTATCCAGCACCAGAATATTAATGGTGCCCGCGAGCGCGCCCATCGAACCAAGCCGCCGCTTTTGCACTTCGATGCCGATAAAAAAGCCGAGCAGCGCCAGGCTGATGCACAACAGCAGCATGCTCTGCTGGGTCGACGGGAGCACGACCAGGAAGTAGAACGCGCCGAGCGGCAGCGCGGCGAGCATCCCGTAGAGGAAATCGAGCGACACCATACGCGGGTTCGGCAGGCGCATCGCCAGCGCCGTCACGACCGCTATCATGATCATCGCGCCGCTGCCGGAGGTCCAGCCGGTCCAGAGCCAAAAGAGCGCGCCCAACAGGCACGACACCGTGGTGCGCCAGAAGTTAATCATGGCGTGGTGACGCTCCGCCGACGGGGCTTTAACCACCACTTCATCAGTCAGCACATCGTCTTCCACCGCGCTGATTTTCGCGTTGGTGATCACGCCGCGCTTGAGTAGTAAGTAACGCGTGGCCGCGCCGACCCAGGTGTAAATCGTCACCGGCGTGTCGTGCTCGCCGGTCCAGGAGAGCACGCGGCGGATGAACTTCAGGCGACGGTGCACATCGGCGGCGGTTTCCACCGGCTCGACAAACAGCTCGCGGTATTCAGGCGCTATCGACTCCGGACGGGTGTTCTGGATGAGATAGGTTTCGCAGGCCTGGGTAATGAGCGTCAGGGAGAGCGTATTGAGCGCTTTAAGGCGGCGATTCGCCCGCACCCAGCGCGATGACTCCATATTCAGGTTAACCCGCATACCGTCGAGCGCGGCGGTACGACGCACCAGCGCGCCCCACGCTTTATCCACCTCTTCGCTGTCGCCGTGGGCCATGCAGAGCTGCATCAGGCGAAACTGCTCCACCAGCAGCGCGTCCAGTTCGCGGTCAATCTCTTTTTTAATGGAGCGCGGGGAGAACAGAAGATCGGCGATAATCGCGCAGAAAATCCCGAGAACGATTTCACTACAGCGCTCCAGCGCAAACTGCGGCGCCAGCAGCGGCTCGGCCTGAATCGTAATGACAATAATCAGCGCCGTGTAACCCGCCAGCCCCCAGGCATACGAGTTCTCGACTTTCACCAGCGACGACACCCAGGTACAGAAACCGACCCAGATACAGCAAAGGGTCAGCATTAATACCGGCGCGCGAATGGTGCCGATAATCATCACCAGCGCGGCGATACAGCCAATGAACGTGCCGATGATCCTGAGCATGCCGCGATAACGAATGGCGCCGGACCAGGGCTCGCCGCCCGCGGCAAACGCCGGGCCCGCCGCGACAATAGCCGCGGTCAGCACCGCCCAGCGCGGCGTTTCGAGCTGAAAGTGAAACCCGACGAACAGCGCCAGCACAATGGCGGTGGCGAGCTTTATCGCAAAGCGCAGATGCCGGGGATCGATAGATAAAAAGCCCATCATCATTAGCCGAATTCGCGCAGGCGGTGCATCAGCTTGTTAAAGGCCGATTCCTGGCTGCGATCGCGATCCCGCTCGCCCGTCACCACGACGGTCGCCGTCGTGCCGGCCGGGTAAAGGTTGCCTGGCTGTTTATCGAGGCGAATACGTACCGGTACGCGCTGGGCCAGGCGTACCCACTCCAGGTTGGAATCGACGGTCGCCATGCCTTTATCGTCGCGGGTGCTGCTGGCGTTCGTCACGCCCGCCGAGACGCTGTCCACAGTGCCGTGCAGGACATTATTGCTGCCAAGCGGCGTGATCTCGACGCGAAAACCGGGGCGCACGCCTTCAAGCTTGGTCTCTTCCATATAGGCCAGAACATAGAAACTGTTCTGTTTAACCAACGCCACCGCCGTGGAGCCGCGCGTAATAAATTCGCCGGTATAGACGTTAAGGTTAGTGACCCAGCCGTCCGCCGGGGCGCGGATCACCGTGCGTTGCAGGTCGAGCCGCGCCAGATCGCGCGTCGCCTCAGCTTTCGCCAGCTGATGTAATACGGTTTGCAGCACGTTGTTCGCCTGGTCTATCTCTTCACGCGACATCGCCTGGACGCCAAGCTGGTTACGACGGCCCGCCTCGCGGCGTTTTTCATTCGCCAGCGCCTGATAGTAGGCGACATCGGCTTCGGCTTCTTCCAGCGCCTTCTGGTAGCGCGGCTGGTCTATAGTGAAAAGCACCTGATCTTTTTTCACAAGCTGGTTGTCATGTACGTCCACCGACGTAATAAGCCCGGCCACATCCGGCGCGATAGCGACCACATCGGCGGTAAAGCGCGCATCACGCGTCCAGGGCGATTCGGTATAAAAACTCCAGGCGCGGAAAATAGCGATGAAGGCGAGCACGACCAGCACCACGGTGATGGCTGTGCGGGTGATTTTTGTTGTTAGTAATTTCACATCAACCTCAGACAAACAAGCGCGACAGCAGATAGAACAGACAGCAATAAAGCGCCGTATTAAATAACGCCGGATGCCAGACGAAATCGTAAATCCCGGTCGGGATCAGCGCACGACGCACCAGCCAGAAAATCGCCAGCGACAGCAGAAGCTCAAAAAAGATCGGCGGAAAAGAAAGACCGAATATCACAATGACCGGAAAAAGACTCATGTTGACCTTGATTTGCGTGCAGGCGATTGATTTTTAAACTATATTCCGCAACGAATGGCCTGGAATGGCCGGGCGAGAGTGCGGTGTTAGTTATGTTGGAAATAATATATTAGCGTAACTGATAGTAAGTTATCTATGATATGTGATCTAAATCACTTTTAAGCCAGAGTGAATAATGGAACGACTAAAAAGAATGTCGGTGTTCGCCAAAGTGGTGGAGCTGGGTTCATTTACCAGCGCCGCCAGGCAGCTTGAGATGAGCGTCTCCTCTATCAGTCAGACGGTATCGAAACTGGAAGATGAGTTGCAGGTCAAGCTGTTAAACCGCAGCACCCGCAGTATTGGCTTAACCGAGGCAGGCCGGATTTACTACCAGGGCTGCCGTCGTATGCTGCATGAAGTACAGGAAGTGCACGAACAGTTATACGCCTTTAATAATAGCCCGATCGGCACGCTGCGGATCGGCTGCTCTTCAACCATGGCGCAAAATGTGCTGGCTTCGCTGACTGCCGGTATGCTGCGTGACTATCCAGGACTATCGGTCAACCTGGTGACCGGTATTCCGGCGCCGGACCTTATAGCCGATGGGCTGGACGTAGTGATCCGCGTCGGCGCGCTCCAGGACTCCAGTCTGTTTTCCAGGCGCCTTGGCTCGATGCCGATGGTCGTCTGCGCCGCCAAAAGCTATCTCGCCCAGGCGGGCACGCCGGAAAAGCCCGCCGATCTCGCCAACCATTCATGGCTTGAATATAGTGTGCGTCCCGACAATGAATTTGAGCTTATCGCGCCGGAAGGCATCTCCACCCGACTGCTGCCGCAGGGGCGTTTTGTCACCAACGATCCGATGACGCTTTCCCGCTGGCTGAAGGCTGGCGCAGGCATTGCGTATGTGCCGTTGATGTGGGTGATCGATGAGATCAACAGCGGCGAGCTGGAGATCCTGTTTCCGCGCTACCAGTCCGATCCGCGACCGGTGTACGCGCTCTATACCGAAAAGGACAAGCTGCCGCTTAAGGTGCAGGTCTGCATTAACGCGCTTAATGATTATTTCGTGAAAGTGGCGCAGGTATACCAGGAGATGCGGGGAAGAAACGGGAAAGGAAAAGAGAGCCACGCCTGAATGCCTCGCCCCTCGCCAGCGGAGGGGCGAAACACCACGCTTATGCCGTACCGCCGACCGTGAGATTATCCACCTTGAGCGTTGGCTGACCAACGCCTACCGGCAGGCTCTGGCCTTCTTTACCGCAAACACCGACGCCGTTATCCAGCTTCACGTCGTTGCCCACCATCGAAATCTGCTGCATCGCCTCGATGCCGGAGCCGATTAGCGTCGCGCCTTTTACCGGCTTCGTCACTTTACCGTTTTCGATGAGATACGCTTCTGAAGTCGAGAAGACGAACTTACCGGAGGTGATATCCACCTGGCCGCCGCCGAAGTTCGGCGCGAAGATGCCGTACTCCACGGACTCGATAATCTCCTGCGGGGTAGACTTGCCAGCCAGCATATAGGTGTTGGTCATACGCGGCATCGGCAGGTGCGCGTAGGATTCGCGACGGCCGTTGCCGGTCGGCGCGACGCCCATCAGGCGCGCGTTCAGCTTATCCTGCATATAGCCTTTCAGGATGCCGTTCTCGATCAGCACGTTGTACTGACCCGGCACGCCTTCGTCATCAATCGCCAGCGAACCGCGACGATTGGCAAGCGTGCCGTCATCCACCACGGTACACAGCTCAGACGCCACCAGCTGGCCCATCTGGCCGCTGAAAACCGAGGTGCCGCGACGGTTGAAGTCGCCTTCCAGACCATGACCGACCGCCTCATGCAGCAGCACGCCAGGCCAGCCCGCGCCCAGCACCACCGGCAACGTACCGGCAGGCGCCGCCACGGCGCTCAGGTTGACGAGCGCCATACGCACCGCTTCTCTCGCCCAGGCTTCGGCGCGCACTTCGCCGTCGGTATTTTCCATAAACCATTGATAGCCGAAACGACCGCCGCCGCCGCTGGAGCCGCGCTCGCGCTTGCCGTCTTCTTCTACCTGTACGCTGACAGAAAGGCGCACCAGCGGCCGCACGTCAGCCGCCAGCGTGCCGTCAGTGGCGGCCACCAGAATCAGTTCATAGACGCCAGTCAGGCTCGCGCTCACTTCCTGCACGCGCTTGTCCGCGGCGCGCGCGGCGTTATCGACGCGGCGTAAAATATCGAGCTTCTCTTCACGGCTCATGCTTTGCAGCGGATCGAGCGTGGTGTAGAGCGGCGAATATTCCACGCCGCTCAGGGTTTTGATGCGCCCTTCGCCCTGCTCGCGCACAATGCTGCGCGCGGCCTGCGCGCTCTGCTCCAGCGCCAGCAGGCTAATCTGATCGGCATAGGCGAAGCCGGTTTTCTCGCCGCTGATGGCGCGCACGCCGACGCCCTGGTCGATATTGTAAGAGCCGTCTTTAATGATGCGGTCTTCTAAAACCCAGGATTCGTGATAACTGGACTGAAAATAAAGATCGCCGTAATCCAGGCGGCGCTCATAAAGCTGGCCCAGGATGGAAAAGAGATCCTGATGGCTCAGGCCATTGGCAGACAGTAGCTGCTCACTTACCAGGTTCAGACTCATTGTTTGCTACTCTCTTGGTCCTGCCCGTACGGGCAATGAAAAAGGTTATCAGGCGAGCTTGCGGTAATTCCGCCGCGGCGTCAAATCATTGCGCCGCTTGCGCGCGCGGCTGGCGCATCACCTCGTTGATTTGCGGCTTATCGACAGGTCCGGTGATGTGATAGCGCAGTACGGAGATTTTGTTCCACAGCGGGCCGAGCACTTTGCTGGCGGCAAATACCGCCGCGCCGATAATCGGGTTCACGGCGAATGCCGCCGCCACGCCGACCGTCGCTGAAATCTCCGGCGCCACGACGGCTTCCATATCCAGCGTCCGGGCAGGCAGGTTAACGGAGCCTTTCATGGCGATATCCGCTTCCAGGCCATCCACCAGCGTATCTTCGGTATGCATAATGCCGTCTTTGATCCACACCGTACTGCGAATCGAATCGTAATAAAAACCTTCGCCGAAGGTGTCGCTGAAGTCAAAGCGCAGCTTGCGCAGCAGCGCGTCAAAGCTCAGCAGGCGCAGCAGTTGCCCGGCGTGTCCGGTGCCAAGATCGGCGATTTGCCCTTTGCCGAGGCGAGTATGCAGCACGCCGCTTAACGAGGCTTCATCGGGTTTCCACGGCGCGTCGCGCCAGTGGAGATCGTAATCGACATTAAATGACGATCCCTGGAGCGGCGTTTTCACGCCGAAGAAACTGGTCGCCGCATCGAGTTGTTTGCCCTTCAGGACGCCTTTCACCGACGTGCGCATGGCATCCTGGCGGTTGACCCATTCGCCCTGCATGGTCAGGCGCGCGAAGCCGGTATCCAGCAGGCCATTTTCGAGCGACAGCGTATCGCCGTTGATGGTGAAATCGCCATCGATACGGCCATATTTCTGCCCCCACAGCCAGCACTCGGCGCAGCGCAGCGCCAGATTCGGCCAGCCGCTGAAATCCACGGCCTGCGTTTTTTGCCCGGACGCGCCGGTCAATACCGACGCTGCTTCATCCGCGTGGCTCGGGTTGTAATAAAGATAATCGATATTCGCCTGCCACGGCGCGCCGTCACGCATCAGCAGGCGGCCGTTAATTTCGCGGCCCTGGGCGGATACTTCGGTGCCGCCCGCCTGCGGTTTTGTCATCACACTGAGATTGTTCCAGCGCTGTCCACCGAAGGTCAGCGCCGGGGTGCGCAGCGTTATGGTTTCCGGGAACAGCGTCGTGCTGCTGACCTTCTGCGCCGCGCCCTGGTTAAACAGCGCCAGCCACTGCGCGCCGTCCATTGCCGGGAGATTCAGCTCGAGGCCGCGGTTTTCCGGCAGCGGCGGCATGGTACGGCTGTCCGTCGCCCAGATAGCGCGATCCAGCGTCAGCTTACGGCCCAGCAGCCAGCGGCTGTTGAAATGGTTTTCCGCCCCGGCGTTGCCGGTCACGTCAACGCTTTTCAGGTCGCCTTTAGCGCGAACGTTAAAGGGCAGCGCTTCTCCAGCGGCTTTATCGACTGGCTCAGGTAAGTGACTGCTTACATTCTTCAGATCGCCGGAAATATCGACCTGATAATTCACGCCGGCATGATAGGTCAGCGAAATCGCCACTTTACCGTTCCAGGGAATGCTGCCGCTGAGCGCGTCGTTCATCGGCTTCGGCAACAGGCCAGTGCGGGTGGGCTGCCAGTCGCCGTTCATATTCACTTCCACCTGATAGGCTTTCGGTTCTTCACGCGTGGAGAAATCAACATTCAGCGGCTGGTTAAACCAGGTCGCCGTCAGCGGTTCGCTCTGTAAATTGCCGTTCACGAAGCTGAATTTACCGTTCAGGTTATGCAGCGTGCTGTTTAGCGGTTTAATAAACAACGCGTTATTGCGCAGCCATACATCGCCTTTGGCGGTCGTCATGGTGCCATCAAGCGGAATGTCGAGATGTAAGCGAGCATTCACATCGCCGTCGAGCTGGAGTTCATCAAGCGTCGTACTCAGCGAATCCGCAAGCGGCGTATCTTTAAAATAAGGCCCGACCGCTTTACCCGGTCCGACGATATCGGCATCGATAAAGAGTTTTTCCTGCGAGTAGTCCGGGATAACGGCGGTCAGGTTGTTACCCGTCACGCCGCCAAGCATGACCTGCGGCGCCGCCATCCAGAGCCCGTCGTTTCGGAAATCGAGATTAATGGCGAAATCTTTCAGCGCGGGCCAGTCCGGCTGGAACGCGTAGGTCGCGTTGTGCAGCGGCACATAGACTTCAAATTGGCCGTCGTTTTGCTTATACGGGAAGTGCTGCGGGTTGCCGACATAGACCAGCGTGGCGTTCTCCACCTGGCCACCCTGAATCGCGCCGCTCAGGTAATCGACAAGATCTTTGCCCATCAGGTTTTCCGGGAAGTAACGCCAGGCCTGCGCGGCATCGTTCGTCTGAATGCCTGCCAGTATTTCCAGCCACGGCTGGCCGTCCTTCGGCTGCTGATAGCGGAAATCGCCGCGCGCCCACAGGGAATGCGCCTGTACGTCGAGATTTTTACCGGCAAGCGTGAAGCCTTCCGCGTTCTTGCGCCAGTCAAAGGTCGCCGCGCCACGCGCAATCTCCAGCGGCGCACGGAACACGCTCTGATACGGCATCCGGGCATCGGTCATGTTCACCGTCGCCTGACCATGCTCCAGCGTGCCGGATACCGAGCCGGAGAAATGCTCCGCACCCGGCAGAAGTTTCCACTGCTGCCAGGAGAGATCGCTCCAGCGGGCGAGAAAACGGGTTTTGTCAGTCGCCTGGAGCGGGATATCCAGCGCCAGCGCGTCGATTTTCCCTTTCGGGCGCGTGCTGCCCCAGACGTCGCCCAGCGACGGCGCAAGCCGGGTCGCGAGCGGCAGAAATCCTTCCAGCCCGCTCAGCTCAAGGTTGCTGGCGCGCACGCGCAGTTCGTCGCTGCGCCGCACTTTATCGCCGTCGACGGGTTGACCGGCAAGCCAGGCCAGATTCAGCGAGCCCGCAGGCCAGGGTTTATCATCGACAGTGACTCGCGTCTGGGGGATGGCGACCTGCCAGGCGTCGTCGGTGTGGCTGATATGCGCGGTAAGATTATCAACGGAGAGCCGGTGGCTACGATTTTCGCCGCGCCAGGTGGTGCCGCCCTGCTTCAGCCAGATATCGCCGCCCGCCACGTCGCCGTCGCGCAGCGTCATCCATGCTTCGAGGCTGAACTGCGCGCTGGTGAGATCGACGTTGTCTTTCATCCACTGGCCCAGCCAGGGTTTAACATCCACATCGTCCGCCTGCATCCAGACCGTGCCGCGGTTCAGCAGGCCGTTGTCGTCACGCAGATCCATACGCACCTGCATTACGCCATGCTGGCCGGTAAGGCTTGAGAGGCTAACCTGGCCTTCGGCGCGATGACGGTTTTTGCCGTTGAGCCAGGTTAACTGAGGTACGGCGAGTTCGGCGCGCTGGCCGGAGATCGTAATAAAGCTGAGGGTGCTGTCGCGCAGATCGAAGTGATCGAACTGCCGGAAGAAGAGATCGCTAAACTTGTTGCCTTCGAGAGGATTGCCGCCTTCGCTCTGCTTGATAGGCGTATTGGTACGCACCTGCAACTGGTAAAAGGTGAGATCGCGGAACTGCCAGCGAAAATGGAGCAGGCTTTGCCAGACGTCCAGCGCGAGCGTCACGCGCTTAACCGAGAAGCTGCCGCCGTCGCTAAGCGGCGCGTTAATATCGCGCACTTCAAGCGTCGGCCCGAACGTCTGCCAGGCGGCTTCTACGTGGCTTGCCTGCACCGGAACGCCGGCCACGCTGGAAATTTTCTCCAGCAGCGCAGGACGCCAGGCGTTGAGATGTGGCAGCGCGAGCCGCAGTCCACTCACCATCAGTGCGACGATAACAATCAGCGTTGCGCCTGTGAGTAGCAAAATGCCCGGCAGTCGCCTCACCCTTCTCTCCTTGTCAGCCGCCGCGGCGGTACTTTCACTCACACAGTCGACCGCTGCGCGCTACATCATGACCACGTCGAACTGCTCCTGATTGTAGAGCGGTTCAATTTGCACCTTAACCTGCTTACCGACGAAAATCTCCACCTCGGCCAGCGCATGGGACTCATCGCTTTTCAGCGCTTCGGCCACGGCAGGCGACGCGTAAACCAGGAAACGGTCAGAGTCATAAGCATGATGCACACGCACGATTTCGCGCATGATTTCATAGCAGACGGTTTCTACCGTTTTCACCGTGCCGCGGCCATGACAGGTAGGACAGTCATTACACAGCACATGTTCAATACTTTCACGGGTCCGTTTACGGGTCATCTCAACCAGGCCGAGCTGCGAGAAGCCGTTGATGCTGGTCTTCACGCGATCCTTGCTCAGCGCCTGCTCAAGCGAATGCAGTACGCGGCGGCGGTGATCTTCATTACTCATATCGATAAAGTCGATGATGATAATGCCGCCCAGGTTGCGCAGGCGCAGCTGGCGGGCGATCGCCTGCGTCGCTTCGATATTGGTGTTGAAAATGGTGTCGTCGAGATTACGGTGGCCGACAAACGCGCCGGTGTTGATATCAATCGTCGTCATCGCCTCGGTCTGATCGATGATGAGATAGCCGCCGGATTTCAGCTCCACTTTGCGCTCCAGCGCGCGCTGGATTTCATTCTCAACGTCATAGAGATCGAAAATCGGCTGGCGACCGCTATAGTGCTCAAGCTTGCAGTTCATCTCCGGCATATACTCCGCCGTGAATTCCAGCAGCATTTCATACGTCAGACGAGAATCGACGCGGATGCGGTCAAGCTGGGCGACCGCGAAATCACGCAGCACGCGCTGGGCCAGCGCCAGTTCGCCGTAAAGCTGATAGCGCGTCTGATGGCGCTTTTTGCGCTCCATCACTTTGGTCCAGACGCGTTTCAGGTAGGCGGCATCGGAGGATAAATCCTCTTCGCACACCCCTTCGGCAGCGGTACGAATGATAAAGCCGCCCTGCTCGTCGCAGTAATCCGCCACGATGCGTTTCAGGCGCTCGCGCTCGGTTTCGCTTTCAATACGCTGCGAGACGCCGACGTGCGAGGCGCCCGGCATAAAGACCAGATAGCGTGACGGCAGCGTGATGTCGGTCGTGAGGCGGGCGCCTTTGGTGCCAAGTGGATCTTTGACCACCTGCACCATGAGATCCTGCCCCTGACGCACCAGCTCGGAGATATCGCGGACGGTGAAGTTTTTCTGCTCGTCGCCCGCCACGCATTCGGTGTGCGGCATGATGTCGGAGGCGTGAAGAAACGCGGCTTTATCGAGGCCAATATCTACAAATGCCGCCTGCATTCCCGGAAGAACGCGACTGACCCGACCTTTGTAGATATTGCCTACTATCCCGCGGCGCGCTTCACGCTCAATGTGAATTTCCTGCAAAATCCCGCCATCAATGTACGCCACCCGGGTTTCCGACGGGGTAACGTTAACCAACAATTCAGCCGTCATGTTGTTTATCCCTCACGCAGTGAGTTGAATTCGCTCAGCAATTCCCAGGTTTCTACCAGCGGAAGGCCTACCACCGCGTGGTAGCTTCCCTCAATACGTCTGACAAAACAGCCGCCCAGCCCCTGAATACCATAGGCGCCCGCTTTATCCATTGGTTCGCCGCTCTCAACATACGCGGCGATATCCCGCGCCGTCAGCGCTCTGAACGTTACGCGGGTCATGACCAGACGCTCGCGCACGCGCTGTTTATCGGCCAGCGCGACAGCGGTCATTACCTCATGCGTTTGTCCGGAGAGCCTGCGTAGCATCTCTGCCGCATGAGCGGCGTCGCGCGGTTTTTCCAGCACGTCGCCATTCAGCACGACGATAGTATCCGCGCCAAGCACCGGGAGATCGCGCGTGGCCAGCGCCACGCCAGCGCGGGCCTTGTCGCGGGCCAGTCGGGTGACATAATCCTGCGGCACTTCCTGTGGGGCGCGCTGCTCCTCGACTCCCGGCACCAGGCGTTCAAACGTAACGCCCAGCATTCCCAGCAGCTCCTGACGACGCGGCGAGCCCGAAGCGAGATAAAGATCTGTCATATCTGTCCTTTATTGTACAGCAAACTGTTGGCGTACTTTGCGCATCAGCAGGAATATCCACGGCCAGAGCACGCCATTCACGACGCTGCTCCAGAAGACTTCCGGCCGGAAAGCGACATCGATAACCAGGAATTCCGCCCAGAAGACGATAATATCCGCGGCCAGCGACAACAGCATGACGACCAGCGCCTGTTGCCAGAGCGCCAGGTTACGGAAAAGCTGAAATTTCAGCGCGACCAGATAGGCGATAATACTCAGTGAAAGGGCGCGAACCCCCAGCGTAGAGCCGCTGATCAGATCCAGTATGGCACCCATCACAAAACCCGTGCCGACATTTACGCGATGCGGCAGCGCGAGGATCCAGTACAGCAGAATAAGCAGAACCCAGTTAGGCCGGAAAACGATAATCGCATCCGGCCAGGGCATAATCTGCAACAGCAGCGCGATTAAGAAGGAGAGCCAGATAACCCAGCGCCCCTGACTACGGTAGCTCGCCACTACTGCCCTCCGGGTGAGGGAGACGCGCCGCCAGACGGCGCCGCGGTGGAAGAACTGGCATTAGGCGCAGCAGGCGCTGGCGGCCCCATGGCATCCGGCGATGGCAGCACCTGCGGCATCATCTGCATCAGACGTTCGTTCGCCACGCGATGCACTTCTTCCGGCGTCATCGGGTTGGCGCCTTCGCGATCGGCGCCCCAGAGCAGCAGCAGATAACGCAGACGTTGCAGACCCGCCGTCGGACGCGCCTGGATGACGGTATACGCGCGCTGGGTGTCGAGCTTCACGGACGAGACCACGCCAACCGGATACCCTTCAGGGAAACGGCCGCCGAGACCGGAGGTCACCAGTACGTCGCCGACGCGAATGTCGGTATTCGCAGGCAGGTGCTCCAGTTGTAAATCGTCAGTGCAGCCGCTACCGGCGGCAATCACGCGGATATCGTTACGCAGCACCTGGATAGGCAGCGCATGGGTCGCGTCGCAGATAAGCAGCACGCGGCTGGTAAGCTTCGCCACGGCGACGACCTGACCCACCACGCCTTTATCGCTGATCACCGGCTGGCCTTCATAGACCCCGTTGACGCTGCCTTTATCAATCACGACCTGATCGCTGTAAGGATCGTTAACGGTCGAGATCACCTGCGTGACCATTTTCTGTTCATCCTGACGCAGCGGCGAGCCGAGCAGTTCGCGCAGACGCGCGTTTTCCTGCTTGTACTGACCAAGCATCAGGATTTCGCTGTTTTTCAGCAGCAGCTCCTGCCGCAGCGCCCGGTTTTCCAGCTCAAGCTGATCGCGGGACGCCAGCGTTTGCGAGACGCTGTCGAGTAATTCACGTGGACCGTTGGAGATAAAGTAGAAAGGACTGACGGCGGTGTCCATGTACGTCCGGATCTGACTGAACGTACCGAGGCGGCTGTCGGCGATGATGACACCAAGCGCCACCAGCACCGCCAGAATAAGGCGAATCTGTAGCGACGGGCCACGGCTAAAAATTGGCTTCATAGGCTATGCGTATTCCCAAACCAACAAGAAGGGCAACCTGAGTTGCCCTTTCCTGCGGCTGTTACTCTTCGCTGAACAGGTCGCCGCCGTGCATGTCGATCATTTCCAGCGCCTTGCCGCCGCCTCGGGCCACGCAAGTGAGCGGATCTTCCGCCACCACGACCGGAATGCCGGTCTCTTCCATCAGCAAACGGTCAAGGTTACGCAGCAGCGCGCCGCCGCCGGTCAGTACCATGCCGCGCTCGGAGATATCGGAAGCCAGTTCTGGCGGGCACTGTTCCAGCGCGACCATAACGGCGCTGACGATACCGGTCAGCGGTTCCTGCAGCGCTTCGAGAATTTCGTTGGAGTTCAGAGTGAAACCGCGCGGTACGCCCTCTGCCAGGTTACGGCCGCGAACTTCGATTTCGCGCACTTCGTCACCCGGGTAGGCGGAGCCGATTTCATGTTTAATACGCTCAGCGGTGGCTTCACCGATAAGCGAGCCGTAGTTACGGCGTACATAATTAATGATGGCTTCGTCAAAACGGTCGCCGCCGATACGCACGGAGGAGGAGTACACCACGCCGTTCAGGGAGATAACCGCCACTTCGGTCGTACCGCCACCGATATCCACCACCATAGAACCGGTCGCTTCAGACACCGGCAGGCCCGCGCCAATCGCGGCCGCCATCGGCTCTTCAATCAGGAAAACTTCGCGGGCGCCTGCGCCCTGTGCGGATTCGCGGATCGCGCGGCGTTCCACCTGCGTGGCGCCAACCGGCACACACACCAGTACGCGCGGGCTCGGGCGCATAAAGCTGTTGCTGTGCACTTGCTTGATGAAGTGCTGGAGCATTTTTTCCGTGACAAAGAAATCGGCGATCACGCCATCTTTCATCGGGCGGATAGCGGCGATATTGCCCGGCGTACGGCCAAGCATCTGCTTCGCTTCATGACCTACCGCGGCGACGCTCTTCGGCGAGCCGGCACGATCCTGGCGAATGGCGACCACGGAAGGCTCATTCAGTACGATGCCTTGCCCTTTTACATAGATAAGGGTATTCGCGGTACCCAGGTCAATGGACAGGTCATTGGAAAACATGCCACGAAATTTTTTAAACATACTAAGGGATAATCCTGAAAGCTGGGGCGGAAAACGAAATCCGCTTACTTTACCAACCACACGAAGCAGCGACAAGGCGCAAAAAATGTTCTGCATCGGTGAAAATTAGTGCGGCTTTTCTTCTGTTAAACCGTCGTCGCCCCGGACTTTCCGGCTGGCGATTTCGCGAGCGTTGCTGGCCCGACGACGTCTTATACGTGAAGAGTTAAAGCCTGCGTTAATATGCTGCGACACTCTGGCCGGCAGGCGTGCGCCCCCTTAAGATGCAGCGCGCGTTATTCTACGTGAAAACAAGTTAAACGGCAGGTCAAACCGAGTATCTTTGCGAATATTTTTTCACATTAGTATCGAGAGGTTGCGAGGCAGCAAAAAAATCGCCCTGACCTCCCGTTACGCCACGCTCGACCAGCGTCTGCCATTCACTTTTGGTTCTGACGCCGCCGGCAAAAACCCGCGCCTGCGTTCCGTTGCACGCTTCCACCAGACTCTGTACAAAAAGCTGGTTTTCGGTGCGCTTGTTAATATCCCGCACCAGCCCCGGATGTAGCTTGATGATTTCGACATCCAGCGCTTTAATCCAGGCCGTGCCGACCACCGTTAATCCCGCCTGCACCACCGCAATGCGAAGCCCAAGCGCCCTGATTAAACGCACCACCGGCTGTAAACGGCTGAGGTGTTGACAAACATCTGCCTCGGCAAGTTCAAAAAGAATGCGTTTTCGATGCGATTTTTCACATTGCATCAAGGTGTCGCGCAGCCAGCGCTGGAACGGCGGACGAATCAGCGACTCGACAGTGACCGGCAGCGCAAGGGTTTCGTCAGGCCAGAAGCGCAGGAAAGGCAGGACGCGGGTAATCAGCTGACGATCGTACTGCTCAGCCAGGCCAAACTGCTGCACCATCGGCATATACTCCGCCGCCAGCACTTCTTCTTCGCCATCAAAGATACGGCACATCAACTCGCGGTGATGAACATAACCATCCCGCAAGACGGCAGGCTTTTGATAAAAGCGCGGGCCGCCGCGTTGCAGCGCGTTTTCGATGAGCGTACGCCAGCGCACATTGCCGCGCCCCTTTTCCGGCAACGAACTGTCATAGACCGCCCAGCCGTTGCCGCCCTGTAATACCGCGTTGCGGGCGGCCACTTCGGCATGCTCCATCACCTGTTCGGTCGTTTGCCCGCTGCGCCAGGCGCAGATGCCGATGTGCAGCATATCGCTGCTGTCGAGCATCCGGGTTGGCGGCAATGTCCCGACCGCTTTAAGCAACTGGCTGGCGATGCTGTCGGCTTCTTTCAGCGTGCGGTGCGGCAGCAGTACGGCGAAATCGCTGCGGAAATAGCGGGCCAGCAGGGCGCCCGGGTAGCGCATGATAAAGGTAGAAAGCATGTTGATAAGCGTGAAGAGATACTCTTCAACGGCACTTTTGCCCCAACTCTCGCGCAACATGTCGAAATCCGGCAGGCGGATCATCATCACCACGCCGTGCGTCACGACGTTCTCCTGCTCTTCCAGCAGCGTCGCCAGTTGGTTATCAAAGAAAATACGGTTACTTAGCCCGGTTTTGGCATCCTGGGCGGCGAAGGCGCGGATCAACGTATCCATACGACTGCGTTGCTCCCCGGCGCGCTGTAATTCGGTCAGCAATACATCCAGCGCGCTGCTGGCGTGGCTGGGCCATTCGTGAATATTGCCGCGCGCGTTGGCGCCGCGCTCGCCGTTGAGGATGCGCACCGCGCGGCCTTCCAGCAGTTCCTGCCCTGCGAGCTGGCGCTTGATCCAGCGCACGGAGATATAAATGAGGATGACCATCAGCGCGAATGCCAGCGTCAACGGCGCGGTAGTCAACAGAGAACGATAATAGTTGGCGAGCGGATCCTGCCAGGTTAAACGCAGCGTCATGCCAGGGTGTTTAATGAGAGGAACAGAGAGGTGGCGGGCGCGGGTCTGAAGCGTGGATTCCCGATAGCTTTCGGGTCTCGCATGGCTGAAAACGATTTTACCGCCCATTTCAAACTCAATCAGCACGATATCCAGCGGCACCATCATTTCATCCAGGCGGTGCTGCATCATCTGCGGCGACTGAAAAACCAGTTCGTTATCTACCACGGACGCGACTGACGCGACACGCTGCGTCACTTTATGCTGAATGGCGTTAAAAAAGCTCAGTGAGCAGCCAAGCAGCGTCACCAGCATCGCCATACCGACCAGCAGCGTGACAAAGGCGGAGAATTTCGTCGTTAAGCGCATCCTTGTGTTAACTCCGTGGTTGGATGTCACGCGGGGGAACCGCCTTTCGGTTCTTCACGCTAATGAACAGGTGGAAAGTGAGTACTAACTTTGAGTTCGAACCGCGCATACTACCAGAAATGGTTGAGCGGCTATGCAGTTTTCTTGCGGCAAATCGGCATAACGTTTCAATATGCGAGTATAGTCCTCAGGAATGATTTTCCCCACTTAAGTCGTTTTTAAGGAGCGTTAACATGCAGGCTTTACTTCTCGAACAGCAGGACGGCAAAACGCTGGCCGGTGTAAAACCTATAGAAGAAGCGATGCTGCCGCCGGCAGAAGTCACGGTCGATATCGACTGGTCGAGCCTTAACTATAAAGACGCGCTGGCCATCACCGGCAAAGGCAAAATCATTCGCGAGTTTCCGATGGTGCCGGGCATCGATTTCGCGGGTGTTGTGCGCGAGAGCGCTGACGCGCGCTTTACGCCGGGCCAGCAGGTGCTCCTGACCGGCTGGGGCGTTGGCGAAAACCACTGGGGCGGCCTTGCCGAAACGGCGCGCGTGAAAGCCGACTGGCTGGTGCCGCTGCCGCAGGGACTCGATGGACGTCAGGCGATGATTATCGGCACGGCGGGCTTTACGGCGATGCTGTGCGTGATGGCCCTGGAAGAGGCAGGCGTGCGCCCGGAAAGCGGCGAAGTGCTCGTCACCGGCGCAAGCGGCGGCGTGGGCAGTACGGCGGTGGCGCTGCTGCATAACCTGGGGTATCAGGTTGTCGCCGTCTCCGGGCGCGAAAGTACACATGATTATCTGAGAAGACTCGGCGCCAGCCGTATTGTCGGCCGCGACGAGTTTGCCGAAAGCCGCCCGCTGGAGAAGCAGCTGTGGGCGGGTGCAGTAGACACCGTCGGCGATAAAGTGCTGGCGAAAGTGCTGGCGCAGACGAATTACGGCGGCTGCGTGGCGGCCTGCGGTCTGGCGGGCGGTTTTGCGCTGCCGACCACGGTGATGCCTTTTATATTGCGTAATGTGCGCCTGCAGGGCGTTGATTCCGTTATGACGCCTGCGCCGCGCCGCCTCGAAGCCTGGCAGCGCCTGGTGCGCGATCTGCCAGCCTCCTTTTATGAGCAGAGCGCCACCGAAATCACGCTGGACCAGGCCCCTGACTTCGCCGAGGCGATTATCAACAACCGCGCGCAGGGCCGGACGCTGGTAAAAATTCGTTAAGCTAAAATTTATTTACAGATAATTAACCTCTCCACTCGCAGGCTGACTTGTGCCCTGTCATGATTAAGGCGTAGCGTTACGTGTCGTTATTGCGGAGCCGGTCATGAAAAAAGTCAGTCGTTTAACCGAAGCCGATGTCACCGCCGAGTCGGCTTTCTTTATGCAGCGCCGTCAGGTGCTCAAAGCCCTGGGCATTACTACTGCGGCGCTCTCGCTGCCCACTGCCGCCCACGCGGATGTGCTCTCCTGGTTTAAAGGAAATGACCGTCCCAAAGCGCCCGCCGGCGCGCCGCTTGATTTCTCGCGGCCCGCGCAGTATCAGGCGAAACTTGACCTGACGCCGGAAGACAAAGTTACGGGCTATAACAACTTCTATGAATTTGGGCTGGATAAAGCCGACCCTGCCGCAAACGCCGGTGTCCTGAAAACGAATCCGTGGACGCTGAAGATTGACGGAGAAGTGGCGAAGCCGCTGACGCTGGATCACGACGACCTCACCAAAAAGTTTCCGCTGGAAGAGCGCATTTACCGGATGCGCTGCGTCGAAGCCTGGTCGATGGTCGTGCCGTGGATAGGTTTTCCGCTGCATAAGCTGCTCGCGCTGGTGGAGCCCACCAGCAACGCGAAATATGTCGCCTTCAAGACGCTGTACGCGCCCGAGATTATGCCGGGCCAGAAAGACCGCTTTATCGGCGGCGGGCTTGAGTATCCGTATGTCGAGGCATTGCGGCTCGATGAGGCGATGCACCCGCTTACAATGCTGACAACCGGCGTTTACGGCAAAGCGCTGCCGCCGCAAAACGGCGCGCCGGTGCGTCTGACCGTACCGTGGAAATATGGCTTTAAAGGCATTAAGTCGATAGTCAGCATTACGCTGACTCGCGAACGCCCGCCGACCACGTGGAACCTTGCCGCGCCGGATGAATATGGTTTTTACGCCAACGTGAATCCGCATGTCGATCATCCGCGCTGGTCACAGGCCAGCGAGCGCGTGATTGGCGCGGGCGGCGTGCTGGATGTGAAGCGCCAGCCGACGCTACTGTTCAACGGCTACGCCGACGAGGTGGCATCGCTCTATAAAGGCCTCGATCTGCGGGAGAACTTCTGAGTGCGTTTAACAGCAAAACAGATTACCTGGCTGAAAGTGGCGCTGCATCTCGCCGCCTTTTTACCGCTGTTGTGGCTTTTCTATGCCGCAAGCCAGGGCTTATTCAGCGCCGATCCGGCGAAAGATATCCAGCATTTTACCGGCAGAATGGCGCTAAAACTGCTGCTTGCCACGTTGCTCGTAACGCCGCTGACCCGCCTGTTAAAGCAACCGTTGCTTATCCGCACCCGGCGTTTGCTGGGCTTGTGGTGCTTTGCGTGGGCGACGCTGCATTTGGTGAGCTATTCGCTGCTGGAGCTGGGGCTGAGCAATCTGTCGCTGCTGGGCAGCGAGCTGGTCTCGCGTCCCTACCTGACACTCGGTGTTATCAGCTGGCTTATTCTGCTGGCGCTGGCGCTGACCTCTTTCCAGGCGGCGCAGCGAAAACTCGGTCGCCGGTGGCAAACGGTGCATAACTTCATCTATCTGGTGGCGATACTCGCGCCGATTCACTATCTGTGGTCAGTGAAGATCCTGTCGCCGCAACCCATGCTCTACGCGCTGGGCGCGATTCTCCTGCTGGCATGGCGCTACAAAAAGTTGCGTCAATGGTGGCGAACGTGACGCGTTTATGTGCGTTTTCCCGCACTTCTGTTATTCCCCGATAACGTTTTCCTGAGGGTGGTTGATAATCTTCCCTGATAAGACCAGTATTTAGCTGCCAAATGCTACGAAATCGTTATAATGTGCGACTTTGGTTTTTCAGCCGGGGCTTTTTACTCGCCGACGGGTGACAACCAGACGATGAAGGTATATTTTGACATTTACCGGAAGATGGCAGGAGATAGCGCCAGGATGACCGAGAAATTTCACATTTTGCTTTTGAACGGCCCGAATCTTAACATGCTGGGCACCCGTGAGCCGGAGAAGTACGGCACACAGACGCTGGAACAAATTGTTAACGAACTCGCCGCTGTCGCGCAGCAGTTGAATGTGTCGCTCGATCACCTGCAATCCAACGCTGAATATGCCCTTATCGACCGAATTCATCAGGCTAAAGACAAGATTGACTATATCCTGATCAATCCGGCCGCGTTTACGCATACCAGCGTGGCGCTGCGCGACGCGCTGCTGTCGGTGAATATCCCGTTTATCGAGATCCACCTGAGCAATGTGCACGCACGAGAGCCTTTCCGGCATCATTCATACCTTTCAGATATCGCAGCCGGCGTCATCTGCGGTTTAGGCGCCGACGGCTATACCTATGCTTTACAGACGGCGGTCAAACGCTTGTCACAATCACACTAAACAAGAGTACGGAACCCACTCATGGATATTCGTAAGATTAAAAAACTGATCGAGCTGGTTGAAGAATCAGGCATCGCTGAACTGGAAATTTCTGAAGGCGAAGAGTCTGTACGTATCAGCCGTTCCCCGGCTAATACGGGCTTCCCGATGATGCAGCAGGCGTATGCCGCGCCAATGATGCAGCCCCAGCCGGCCCTGTCTAACGCTGTTGCTCCGGCTGCCGCTCCGGCGATGGAAGCTCCGGCTGCCGCAGAAGTCAGTGGTCACATCGTACGTTCCCCGATGGTTGGTACCTTCTATCGTACCCCGAGCCCGGATGCGAAAGCGTTTGTGGAAGTAGGCCAGAAAGTCAACGTGGGCGACACCCTGTGCATCGTTGAAGCGATGAAAATGATGAACCAGATCGAATCCGACAAAGCAGGCGTTGTGAAAGCGATCCTGGTGGAAAGCGGTCAGCCAGTAGAATTTGACGAGCCGCTGGTTGTCATCGAATAACGAGGCGAACATGCTGGATAAAATTGTCATCGCTAACCGCGGCGAAATCGCACTGCGTATTCTTCGTGCCTGTAAAGAACTGGGCATCAAGACCGTTGCTGTGCATTCCACTGCGGACCGCGATCTGAAACACGTATTGCTGGCTGACGAGACCGTGTGCATCGGTCCGGCGCCGTCAGTCAAAAGCTATCTGAACATCCCGGCAATCATCGCAGCCGCTGAAATTACTGGCGCGGTAGCTATTCACCCGGGTTATGGCTTCCTCTCTGAGAACGCCAACTTCGCCGAGCAGGTTGAGCGCTCCGGCTTTATCTTCATTGGCCCGAAAGCTGACACCATCCGTCTGATGGGCGATAAAGTGTCCGCGATCACCGCGATGAAAAAAGCGGGCGTACCGACCGTACCGGGCTCTGACGGCCCGCTGGGCGACGATATGGATAAGAACCGCGCCCATGCGAAACGCATCGGCTACCCGGTGATTATCAAAGCATCCGGCGGCGGCGGCGGTCGCGGTATGCGCGTTGTGCGCAGCGATGCTGAACTGGCGCAGTCCATCTCCATGACCAAAGCGGAAGCGAAAGCCGCTTTCAGCAACGATATGGTCTACATGGAGAAGTACCTGGAAAACCCACGCCACATCGAAATTCAGGTGCTGGCGGACGGTCAGGGCAACGCTATCTATCTGGCGGAACGCGACTGCTCTATGCAGCGTCGTCACCAGAAAGTCGTCGAAGAAGCGCCAGCGCCGGGCATTACCCCGGAACTGCGTCGTTATATCGGCGAGCGCTGCGCGAAAGCGTGTGTGGATATCGGCTATCGCGGCGCGGGTACGTTTGAGTTCCTGTTTGAAAACGGCGAGTTCTACTTTATCGAGATGAACACCCGTATTCAGGTAGAGCATCCGGTGACCGAGATGATCACGGGCGTTGACCTTATCAAAGAGCAGCTGCGTATCGCTGCCGGTCAGCCGCTCTCTATCAAACAGGAAGAAGTCGTGGTCAAAGGCCATGCGGTCGAATGCCGTATCAACGCCGAAGACCCGAACACGTTCCTGCCAAGCCCGGGTAAAATCACGCGCTTCCATGCGCCTGGCGGCTTTGGCGTTCGTTGGGAATCGCATATTTACGCCGGTTATACCGTACCGCCGTATTACGATTCCATGATCGGCAAGCTCATCTGCTATGGCGAAAACCGCGACGTGGCGCTGGCCCGTATGCGTAACGCCCTGCAGGAGTTGATCATCGACGGCATCAAAACCAACGTTGATCTGCAAACCCGCATCATGAACGACGAAAACTTCCAGCACGGTGGAACAAACATCCATTACCTGGAGAAGAAACTGGGCCTGCAAGAAAAATAAGCCCCGTTTCCCTGCACAAGGCCAGCTCTGCTGGCCTTTATTTTTTGTGCCTCCCCGGAAGTGCCAGGGTACAATCGCCGCTTTCTTCACTGACAGGGTATGACAATGGACAAACGCTTTGTTCAGGCCCATAAAGAAGCGCGCTGGGCGCTGTGGCTGACCCTCCTCTATCTCGCCGCCTGGTTGGTGGCCGCTTACTTACCTGATTCGCAACAGGGCATCACTGGCCTGCCGCACTGGTTTGAGATGGCCTGCCTGCTGGTGCCGCTGCTGTTTATTCTGCTTTGCTGGCTGATGGTGCGCGTGATTTTCCGCGACATTCCTCTGGAGGATAACGATGCAGCATGACGTCATTGTGCCTCTTGTCGCCTATTTGCTGGTGGTGTTTGGCCTGTCGCTGTATGCGATGAAGCGCCGCAGCAGCGGCAATTTCCTGAATGAATATTTCCTCGGCAGTCGTTCGATGGGCGGCGTGGTGTTGGCGATGACGCTGACCGCCACTTATGTCAGCGCCAGCTCGTTTATCGGCGGGCCGGGCGCCGCGTATAAATATGGGCTCGGCTGGGTGCTGCTGGCGATGATCCAGCTGCCTGCCGTCTGGCTGTCGCTCGGTATTCTCGGCAAGAAATTCGCCATCCTCTCTCGGCGTTATAACGCCGTGACGCTTAACGATATGCTCTACGCGCGCTTTCAGAGTCGGCTGCTGGTATGGCTGGCGAGCCTGAGCCTGCTGGTGGCGTTTATTGGCGCCATGACGGTACAGTTTATCGGCGGCGCGCGCCTGCTGGAGACGGCAGCGGGCATTCCTTACGAAACCGGCCTGCTGATTTTTGGCATCAGTATTGCGCTCTACACCGCGTTCGGCGGTTTTCGCGCAAGCGTCCTTAACGACACGCTGCAGGGTCTGGTGATGCTTATCGGCACCACCGTCTTGCTGATAGGCGTAGTCCATGCGGCTGGCGGCCTGCACAGCGCGGTGGATAAGCTTCAGCATATCGACCCGAAACTGGTGTCGCCGCAGGGCGCGGAAGATATGCTGTCGCCCGCGTTTATGACGTCGTTCTGGGTGCTGGTCTGTTTCGGAGTGATCGGCCTGCCGCATACGGCGGTGCGCTGTATCTCCTATAAAGACAGCAAAGCGGTGCATCGCGGCATTATTCTCGGCACGATTGTCGTGGCGATTTTGATGTTGGGGATGCATCTTGCCGGTGCGCTGGGCCGCGCGGTGCTTCCGGATTTACATGTGCCCGATCTGGTTATCCCGACGCTGATGGTGACGGTTCTGCCGCCCTTCGCCGCCGGGATCTTCCTCGCCGCGCCGATGGCTGCGATCATGTCGACGATCAACGCGCAGCTGTTGCAGTCTTCCGCGACGATCGTCAAAGATCTGTGGCTGAATCTCCGTCCGGCGGAGATCCACAACGAGAAACGCCTGAAGCGGATGTCGTCGCTGATTACGTTAGTGCTCAGTGTCCTGCTGCTGCTGGCCGCGTGGCGTCCGCCCGAAATGATTATCTGGCTCAACCTGCTGGCCTTTGGCGGGCTGGAAGCCGTGTTCCTCTGGCCGCTGGTGCTGGGCCTTTACTGGGAACGCGCCAACGCGGCAGGCGCGCTGTCCGGTATGATTGTCGGCGGCGTGCTTTACGCGCTGCTGGCCACGTTTAAAATACAGCTGTTCGGCTTTCATCCAATTGTGCCGTCCCTGCTGTTGAGTCTGCTGGCCTTTGTGGCGGGTAACCTTTTCGGTCGCCCGGTTCCGCAGGCCGCGCCTGTTTCCTCTGTTAATGAATGAGTAATGCCATGCCCTGGATCCAACTGAAAATAAACACCACTGGCGCTAACGCCGAAGCGATTAGCGATGCGCTGATGGAAAGCGGCGCGGTCTCCGTGACCTTCCAGGACACCCACGACACGCCGGTGTTCGAGCCGCTGCCGGGTGAAACTCGCCTGTGGGGCGATACCGACGTCATCGGCCTGTTTGACGCGGAAACAGACATGCAGGATGTGGTCGCCATGCTGGAAAACGCCCCGCTTCCCGGCGCAGGCTTCGCCCATAAAATCGAGCAGCTGGAAGATAAAGACTGGGAGCGCGAGTGGATGGATAACTTCCACCCGATGCGCTTCGGCGAAAGGCTGTGGATCTGCCCAAGCTGGCGCGACGTGCCGGATGAGAACGCCGTTAACGTGATGCTCGATCCGGGCCTGGCGTTCGGCACCGGCACACACCCGACGACCTCCCTCTGCCTGCAGTGGCTGGACGGGCTGGATCTGGCCGGTAAAACCGTTATCGATTTTGGCTGCGGCTCCGGCATTCTGGCGATTGCCGCACTGAAACTGGGCGCGGCGAAAGCGATCGGCGTGGATATCGACCCGCAGGCGATTCAGGCGAGCCGCGATAATGCCGAGCGCAACGGCGTCTCGGAGCGCCTGGAGCTTTATCTCCCGGAAAACCAGCCCGCGGATATGCAGGCTGACGTCGTAGTCGCCAATATTCTTGCAGGCCCGCTGCGCGAACTCGCGCCGCTGATTAGCGTACTGCCGGTTCAGGGCGGGCGACTGGGCCTTTCCGGTATTCTGGCAAGCCAGGCACAAAGCGTATGCGAGGCGTATGACGCGCTGTTTACGCTCGATCCGGTCGTGGAAAAAGAAGAGTGGTGCCGGATTACCGGCGTGAAGCGCTAGAGTCCATCACTAACAGCTAAAGCATCAATCGTTACAAAAAAGCGCGGCATTCTCCGCGCTTTTTTGTTTTTTTATACACTGTTTGATTTTTGGGTGACCCGCCATAACCTTATAATAACTGTGTGAAATATATATTTCACGAATGAGAAAGCATTCATTATTCATACAGAGAATTCGTTTATGGCTACGAAAATTGCTCGTTCCGTTTGGCTCGCCCTGAGTCTGTTCCCCGCCCTGGCGATGGCCTCTCACTGGAGTTATGAAGGTGAAGGCGCGCCCGATCACTGGGGATCGCTGGATCCGGATTTCAGCCTGTGCCAGAAAGGCATGAACCAGTCACCTATTGATATCGACAACACGTTAAAAGCCCATGTCGTGCCGCTGAATACGCACTATATTGACGGCCCGTCGCTGATCCTCAATAACGGCCATACTATTCAGGCGACACTGCCGGAAACAACGCAAGATAACGTCCTGATCGATGGCGTGCCGTATCGCCTCCAGCAGTTCCATTTCCATGCGCCAAGTGAAAATACGCTTCACGGCAAGCATTACGATCTCGAAATGCATCTGGTGCATAAAAACGCGGCCGGTGAGATAGCGGTTGTCGCGGTGATGTTTAAAACCGGAGCGGCGAACGCCGAACTTGAGAAGCTCTGGCAGGCGCTGCCTGACCATGCCGACGCCAGTCAACCGCTGACCGCCGCTATCGATATCAATAAACTGCTGCCGAAAGATAAGACGTA
Organism: Cronobacter turicensis; assembly: GCF_041222865.1. Taxonomy (NCBI): domain Bacteria; kingdom Pseudomonadati; phylum Pseudomonadota; class Gammaproteobacteria; order Enterobacterales; family Enterobacteriaceae; genus Cronobacter; species Cronobacter turicensis. The sequence continues at coordinate 3,996,153 of NZ_CP165997.1, forward strand.
CTATCGTTTTAGCGGTTCGCTAACCACGCCGCCCTGCAGTGAAGGTATTGCCTGGCTTGTGCTGAAGCATCCACTGACGCTGTCATCAGAGCAGCTCAATAAATTCAAACAGGTTATGCATCACGATAATAACCGTCCCGTGCAGCCTCTTCACGGGCGTGTAGTCGTAGAATAATCCACTACGGGCGGAAAAGTCCGCCCGCCTTTTAACCAGCATTTCTGCCCTCCCTCGCAGGATCCACCAGCGATATAACGAGACTCAGATCGCATTTTATCGCTTAATTCGCACAATTTATCGCCGTTTATCTCGCTTCTGCGCCTGCCGTTTCGTTAAAAAAAGAACGTTTTCCGGGATTTTTTTCACGTATGTTTTTTCAGCGATTTTGTTTAACGCTATGATTGTTAAGTTTAATTTATTAAGGGATTCAGTACAGACGCCGATTCATTGATCTGTCGCATCGGATTGTTCAAAGTTTGGCCTTTCATCTCGTGCAAAAAATGCGTAATATACGCCGCCTTGCAGGCACAGTATGGTCATTTCTTCACTCATGCGTATCGGACACTACCAGCTCAGAAATCGCCTGATCGCAGCCCCGATGGCTGGCATTACAGACAGACCGTTTCGGACGCTGTGCTACGAGATGGGAGCAGGGTTAACCGTTTCTGAGATGATGTCCTCTAACCCTGAAGTCTGGGCGAGCGATAAATCCCGGTTGCGGATGGTACATGTGGATGAGCCGGGTATTCGCACGGTGCAAATTGCCGGCAGCGTGCCCGAAGAGATGGCGGAAGCCGCGCGTATTAACGTGGATAACGGCGCCCAGATTATTGATATCAATATGGGTTGCCCGGCTAAAAAAGTGAATCGCAAGCTGGCAGGTTCAGCCCTTCTGCAATACCCGGAACTGGTGAAGTCTATCCTGACCGCGGTAGTTAACGCAGTGGACGTTCCCGTTACGCTGAAAATTCGCACCGGCTGGGATCCGGCTAACCGTAACTGTGTAGAAATTGCCCAATTGGCTGAAGAATGTGGTATTCAGGCGCTGACGATTCATGGCCGCACGCGCGCCTGTTTGTTTCAGGGCAACGCAGAATACGACAGCATTCGGACAGTTAAGCAGAAGGTCTCCATTCCGGTTATTGCGAATGGCGACATTACTTCCCCGCATAAAGCCAGAGCTGTGCTCGACTATACAGGGGCTGATGCTCTGATGATAGGTCGCGCGGCTCAGGGAAGACCCTGGATCTTCCGGGAAATCCAGCACTATCTGGACACTGGGGAGTTGCTGCCCCCTCTGCCTCTGGCAGAGGTTAAGCGTTTGCTTTGCGCGCACGTTCGGGAATTGCATGACTTTTACGGCCAGGCAAAGGGGTACCGAATCGCGCGTAAACATGTAGCCTGGTATCTCCAGGAACATGCTCCAGATGACCAGTTTCGGCGCACATTCAACGCCATTGAGGATGCCAGCGAACAGCTGGAGGCGTTGGAGGCATACTTCGAAAATTTTGCGTAAACAGAAATAAAGAGCTGACAGAACTATGTTCGAACAACGCGTAAATTCTGACGTACTGACCGTTTCTACCGTTAACTCTCAGGATCAGGTGACTCAAAAGCCCCTGCGTGACTCGGTAAAACAGGCACTGAAGAACTATTTTGCTCAACTGAATGGTCAGGATGTTAATGATCTGTATGAGCTGGTACTGGCTGAAGTAGAACAGCCCCTGTTGGACATGGTGATGCAATACACCCGCGGCAACCAGACCCGCGCTGCGCTGATGATGGGTATCAACCGCGGTACGCTGCGTAAAAAATTGAAAAAATACGGCATGAACTAAGTTCGCTTAGTAAATTGCTGATTAAAAAGGCGCTAACCGGCATGGGGAAGCGCCTTTTTTGTTTTGTGCCGATCGCCCTGCCGCCGTTCTCCCGCCTGGCCTGACAAATACCGCCCCCGCGCTACACTAATGTCAGTATCGTGCCAGAAATATCGGCGCCGTAGCGACATGGCTGAACACGGTTATACCTGTCAAATCCATTGACACTAAGGGGTCTTAAATTGCTTCCGCCGGGTTTTCGGCAGTGATAATGTTCAGCGCTCCCTCTACACTCCGCAGGCCCGCCAGGCAAGGCCTGAGGATGCACGACCCTTTTTGGATGAGACGCCATGCTGGTTAGTCATTACGACCATGTTCTTGTTGTGACCTCTTTTATAGTGGCTATCCTGGCGTCAAGTACCGCGCTGAATATGGCCGGGCGCGTGACCACCAGCAGCGGCCACGTCGCGCGCATCTGGCTGGTGGGCGGCAGCGTCGCAATGGGCATAGGCATCTGGGCGATGCATTTTATCGGCATGCTGGCGATGAGCCTGCCTGTCACGTTAAGTTATGACCCTCTCATTACCACGGCATCGCTGCTTATCGCCATCGGCTCCGCGCTGTTCGCGCTGTGGCTGGTGTCCGGCGCTGAGCTAAAAGCCTCTCGTCTTATTCCTGGCTCGTTGGTTCTGGGCTGCGGTATTGCCGCGATGCACTATACCGGTATGGCGGCGCTGCTGGTGGAGCCGGGCATTATCTGGGCCTGGGGATGGGTAGCGCTGTCAGTGGTGATTGCCCTGCTGGCCTCGGTGGCCGCGCTGTGGCTCACTTTCCGGCTGCGCCAGGATGTGGGCCACGTCGCGCTGATGCGCGCGGGGGCCGCCATCATTATGGGGATTGCGATCGCGGGCATGCATTATACCGGTATGCTGGCCGCCAATTTTTCCGGCCACACCCATGCCACGCATATGGGCGTGAATACCCGCTGGCTGGCGCTGGTCGTGACGCTGGTGACGCTTGCGATACTCGGCATCTCGCTGCTGATGTCGATGTTCGACGCCCGTCTGCAGGCGCGCACCTCGCTGCTCGCCTCTTCACTGGCTGAAGCCAATAAAGAACTGGCCCAGCTGGCGCTGCACGACACGCTCACGCGCCTGCCGAATCGTATTCTGCTTGAGGATCGTCTCGATCAGGCGATTAGCAAAGCCGATCGCGAAGAGAGCCGTTTTACGCTGATGTTTATGGATCTCGACGGCTTCAAAGCCGTCAATGACGCCTACGGACATAACACGGGCGACCGGCTTTTGGTTGCCGTTACCGAGCGCCTGAAGGAACAGCTTAAAGGGCAGTTTACGCTGGCGCGCATCGGCGGCGATGAGTTTGTATTACTGGCGGAAACCGATCAGCCCAATGACGCGGCGGGGCTTGCCAACGCCCTGGTGCACGCGTTCGATACGCCTTTTACCATTCAGCCTTATGAAGTCGTGGTGACGATCAGCATCGGCATCGCCTTCTACCCGCACGACGGCAAAAATAGCCGTGAGCTGCTGTTTAATGCCGATGCCGCGATGTACCACACCAAGCACACCGGCCGTAACGGTTACAGTTTTTTCCAGCCTTCCATGAACACCCAGGCGCAGACCCAGCTTCAGTTGATGAATGATCTCTGGCTGGCGCGCGAGCGTAAAGAGCTTCGCCTTGTTTATCAGCCAAAATTCCAGGCGCCTTCCGGACCGGTTGTCGGTTTTGAGGCGCTGCTGCGCTGGCAGCATCCGCAATACGGGCTGCTGTCGCCTGATGCGTTTCTGCCGCTGGCGGAAAAAACCGGGATGATTATTAATATTGGCGAATGGGTGCTGGACGAAGCCTGCCGCCAGTTGAATGAGTGGCACCTGGCGGGTCACACCGCCTGGTCGGTTGCCGTGAATCTCTCCACGATGCAGTTTGAGCAGCCGGGCCTGGTGGAGATGGTAATGGGCTGTCTTGAACGCCATCAGATAGCGCCGGAGAAACTGATTCTGGAAGTGACCGAAACCACGGCCATGAGTAATCCGGATGAAAGTGTGCGATTGCTTACCCGGCTCACGGAGCTCGGCGTGAAAGCGTCGATTGACGATTTCGGTACGGGTTATTCGAGCCTACTCTATCTGAAGCGTCTGCCCGCCAGCGAACTGAAAATTGACCGCGCATTTGTGAATGAATTACGCGCCGAGGGCGAGGATGCGACGATCGTTTCCGCCATTGTAGCGCTGGCGAAGACCCTTAATCTGCGGGTAGTGGCCGAAGGGGTGGAAACGGTTGAACAGCAGCAGTTCCTCACGGAGCTTGGCTGCAACACCTTACAGGGCTATTTGCTCGGCAAACCGTTGCCACCGGAGGTGATCACGCGCGAAGGTGAAAATCTGGCGCCCCTCAGCCGGTAGCGGTAACAGAAGAAAGCACCTCAGGCTAAGCGCCACGCCAGCGGCTACCAGACGGCTGGCGAAGAGGCGTTTATTTTTGATTACCCGGTTGCGCGCCGTTATTTTCCGGGCGCGGCAACATGCGCAATATATTGTCCACCAGCGCGGGCGCCTGACTGAAAAGATCGCAGGCGTCGGGTTGAAATAACCAGTTTTTAAGAATACCACTCAGGCAGCCGTGTAAAATCGTTAACATGATATCGACATCCAAAGAGCCGGCGATTTGTTTATCCGCAATGCCCTGCCGCAATAATTCGCCAACATAACGCCTGCTGAACCCAATACGCTCGCGGATTTCGCCCTCCGGCATCATCGCTTCATCAAATTCGCATTTACGGTAAAGAATTTGCAGCAGCGCGCGCTGACGTGGACTCCTGGCGATATATTGCAGTGCGGCAATGAATGTTTCCCGTAATAAACGTAAAGGATCGCGCCACGCCTCCTCTGAAATGGTCGGGCGGATGATGTCTCTTACCGGTAATTGCTGCTGCCAGATTGCATTAAACAATTCCGCCTTACTGGTGAAATGCCAGTACACCGCGCCGCGCGTCACCTGCGCGGCCTGCGCGATATCGGTAAGCGTGGTATGCGCGACACCTTGCTCGGCAAACATAAAAATGGCGGCATCGATCAGTTGCTGGCGCGTCTTGAGCGCCTCTTGTTTGGTTCTCCGGGCCATAAATCACCTTGCCTTTTCCTGGCGGGGTAGACATTAAAAGAGCTTTGCCGTTTTTATCACATCCTGGCTTTTTAAGGGTGTGATTTTTTATATAGATTTAAAGAATGAATTAATAATTAAAATACAAAATATAAATACATTTCATTCGTGACATATTTCCGCGCAGGCAGTAACAAACTCATTTCGGAAATCATAAAACTAAAAATAAATGAAGCACATTCTTTGCTTTCTGATGCTTTTCGCTGTCCGAATAAATAAGGAATGCTGACACAGACGCCGGATTATTTGTACGATAGCGCTTTGTTATTTTCAGCTCATCCATATTCCTGCTACCGGCCTGACGGTGGATATCGTATTTATGCTAATAAAGGAACAGCAATGACCAATTATGCCAGGCTTCTGCTTATGCCTCTTGGCCTGTACTTCTGTGTGTCAGGGATGACAGGTTGTGATTCTCAAAGTGATAACGCGCCTGCCGCCGCCGCGCCCCAGGTGACCGTGCATATCGTGCAGCCTTCTCCCGTCGCGGTGGTCACCGAACTGCCGGGCCGCACCCGCGCGTTTCGCGTAGCCCAGGTTCGTCCGCAGGTCAGCGGTATTATCCTCAGCCGAAACTTTACCGAAGGCGCTGATGTTAACGCAGGCGACTCGCTCTACCAGATAGACCCCGCGATGTATCAGGCGGCGTGGCAGAGCGCCAGAGGAGATCTCGCGAAAGCGCAGGCCGCGGCCGAGATGGCCCGCCTGACGGTAAAACGTTACGCGGCGCTGACGGGCACGCAGTACATCAGCAAGCAGGAATATGACGAGGCGGTAGCAAGTGCTCATCAGGCAGAGGCGAGCGTCGCGGCGGCGAAAGCCGCGCTTGAGAGCGCCAGAATCAATCTGGCCTGGACGAAAGTCACTTCGCCAATCAGCGGACGCATCGGCAAATCCAGCGTGACCGAAGGCGCGCTCGTGACCAACAGCCAGGCGAGCGAACTGGCGACGGTTCAGCAGCTCGATCCGATGTATGTGGACGTCACGCAATCCAGCACCGATTTTCTGCGCCTGAAAAATGCGATGGCCCAGGGGAACGTTGAAAAAGAAGCCGATGCCGGGAACGTCGAACTGGTAATGGAAAACGGCGATACCTACCCGCTGAAAGGCCAGTTGCAGTTCTCCGACGTTACCGTCGATGAGAGCACCGGCTCGATTACGCTGCGCGCACTTTTCCCGAACCCGCAGCATCTCCTGCTGCCTGGGATGTTCGTGCGCGCCCGCATTCACGAAGGAATTCAGCCTGACGCCATTCTGGTGCCTCAACAGGGCGTGACGCGCACGCCGCGCGGCGAGGCGATGGTCATGGTCGTTAATGAGAAAAACCAGGTGGAAAACCGCAGCGTCACGACAAGTCAGGCCATTAAAGAGAACTGGCTCGTCACCAGCGGGCTTAAAACGGGCGAGAAAGTCATCGTCAGCGGACTGCAAAAAGCGCATCCGGGCGCCGTCGTCACGCCCGTTTCCGCGCCTGCGAAATAAGGTAACGCTATGGCTAACTTCTTTATTCAACGCCCTATTTTCGCCTGGGTTCTGGCGATAATCATGATGATGGCGGGCGCGCTGGCGATCTTACAGCTTCCCATCGCCCAGTACCCGACCATCGCCCCGCCCGCTATCGCCGTTTCGGCGACGTATCCGGGCGCCGATGCGCAGACGGTGCAGGACACCGTAACGCAGGTTATCGAGCAGAACATGAATGGCATCGATAACCTGATGTACATGTCCTCCACCAGCGACTCCGCGGGCGGCGTGACCGTCACGCTCACCTTTACCTCCGGTACTGACCCGGACATCGCCCAGGTGCAGGTGCAAAATAAGCTGCAGCTCGCCATGCCGCTGCTGCCGCAGGAGGTCCAGCAACAGGGCGTGAGCGTCGAGAAATCCAGCAGTAGTTACCTGTTGGTTGCCGGATTTATTAGCGACAACCCGCTGCTGACCCAGGAAGATATCGCTGACTACGTCTCTTCGGATGTTAAAGACACGATCAGCCGCACCAATGGCGTCGGCGACGTGCAGCTGTTCGGCGCGCAATATGCCATGCGCATCTGGCTTGATACGCATGCGATGAATAACTACCAGCTCACGCCGCTGGACGTTATCAATCAACTGAAAGCGCAGAATAACCAGATAGCCGCAGGCCAGCTCGGCGGCACGCCCGCCGTGCCGGGGCAGCAGCTTAACGCGTCGATCATCGCCCAGACGCGGCTTAAAGATCCGCAGGAGTTTGGCCGCGTTATGCTGAAGGTCAACCCGGACGGCTCGCAGGTGCGCCTGCGCGACGTGGCGCGGATTGAACTGGGCGGCGAGAACTACAATATGCTGACCAAAATTAACGGTCAGCCCGCCACGGGGCTTGGCATCAAGCTTGCTACCGGCGCCAACGCGCTGGATACCGCAAAGGCGATTAAAACGACGCTTGCCGATTTGCAGCACTATTTCCCTCAGGGCATGAAGGTGGTTTATCCCTACGACACCACGCCGTTTGTGAAAATCTCCATTCACGAAGTGGTGAAAACGCTGTTTGAAGCCATCGTCCTGGTTTTCCTGGTGATGTACCTGTTCCTGCAAAACCTGCGGGCGACGCTTATCCCTACCATCGCCGTGCCGGTTGTGCTGCTCGGCACCTTCGCGGTGCTGGCGGCGTTCGGTTATTCCATCAATACCCTGACGATGTTCGGGATGGTGCTGGCGATAGGGCTGCTGGTGGATGACGCCATCGTGGTGGTCGAAAACGTCGAGCGCGTGATGGCGGAAGAGAAACTGCCGCCTAAAGAGGCGACGCAGCTGTCGATGTCGCAGATTCAGGGCGCGCTGGTAGGGATCGCAATGGTGCTCTCTGCCGTTTTCGTGCCGATGGCGTTCTTTGGCGGCTCGACCGGCGCTATCTACCGGCAATTCTCCGTGACTATCGTCTCCTCTATGGCGCTTTCCGTGCTGGTGGCGCTGATCCTCACGCCAGCCCTGTGCGCCACGCTGCTCAAACCGGCGGCGGACGATCACCACGAGAAGAAAGCGAAGTTTTTCGTCTGGTTTAATGCGCGCTTTGATCTGAGCGTAAACCACTACACCCAGAGCGTGGGCGGTATTCTGCATAAAACCGGGCGCTATCTTTTACTCTATCTGCTGATTGTGGCGGGTATGACGGTACTCTTTGTCCGCCTGCCGACATCCTTCCTGCCGGAAGAAGATCAGGGCGTCTTTATGACGATGGTGCAGCTGCCGTCGGGCGCGACGCAGGCGCGCACTCAGCAACTGCTCGACCAGGTGACGCATTACTATCTCAACGATGAGAAAGCCAATGTGGACTCGGTATTTACCGTCAGCGGCTTTAGCTTCAGCGGTCAGGGGCAAAACGCCGGGATTGCGTTTATCAGCCTTAAGCCGTGGGAGGAGCGCCCCGGTCATGAAAACAGCGTCGGGGCGATTGTTTCCCGCGCAAGCCATGCATTCGGCAAGCTCCAGGACGGGCTGGTTTTTCCGTTTAACCTCCCGGCCATTCTTGAACTGGGCACCGCCACCGGCTTTGACTTCGAGCTGAAAGATCAGGCCAACCTGGGGCATGACGCGCTGACGCAGGCGCGCAATCAGCTGCTGGGCATGGTTCATGAGCATCCGGACGTACTGACGCGCGTACGCCCGAATGGCCTTGAAGATACGCCTCAGTTCAAACTGGATGTCGATCAGGAGAAAGCGCAGGCGCTGGGCGTGTCGATTCCGGACATTAACCAGACGATTATGACGGCGCTGGGCGGCACCTACGTCAATGACTTTATCGACCGGGGCCGTGTGAAAAAAGTCTACGTCCAGGCCGATGCGACGTTCCGTATGTTGCCGTCTGATATCGGCGCTATTTACGTGCGCGGCAGCGGCGGCGATATGGTGCCGCTGTCTGCATTTACCACGTCGCACTGGATCTACGGCTCACCACGTCTGGAGCGTTACAACGGGATGCCGTCCATGGAAATTCTGGGGGAGGCGGCGCCCGGCAGAAGTACCGGCGAAGCGATGGCGCTCATGGAAAGCCTCGCCGCGAAACTGCCTTCTGGCATCGGCTACGACTGGACCGGGCTCTCTTATCAGGAACGCCTTTCCGGCAACCAGGCGCCCGCGTTATACGCCATTTCGCTGGTGGTGGTGTTTCTGTGTCTGGCGGCGCTTTATGAAAGCTGGTCGATTCCGTTTTCAGTGATGCTGGTGGTGCCGCTGGGGATTATCGGCGCGCTGCTGGCAGCGTCGCTGCGCGGGCTCAATAACGACGTTTATTTCCAGGTGGGCCTGTTGACGACGATCGGGTTGTCGGCGAAAAACGCCATTTTGATTGTCGAGTTCGCGAAGGATCTGATGGAAAAAGAGGGGCGGAGCCTGACGGACGCGACGCTTGAAGCGGTGCGCTTACGCCTGCGTCCGATTCTGATGACATCGCTGGCGTTTATTCTCGGCGTACTGCCGCTGGTGCTTAATCGCGGGGCGGGCAGCGGCGCCCAGAACGCGGTCGGCACCGGCGTGATGGGCGGTATGCTCAGCGCCACGCTACTGGCGATTTTCTTCGTGCCGGTCTTTTTCGTGGTGATCCGCCGACGCTTTATGAAGCCAAACGGCAATGCGTAAGCCGTAATTAACGGGCGCCTTAACGGCGCCCTCTTTTATTTTCTTTTCCTGATTTGCCATAGTCGATTATCATCAAAATCACCGCAAGCCCTTACCAGCATTACATTATTATTAAGACGTCATTACGGCGCGCGATGTTGTTAATTTTTATCCTCCATAATTCCTTCACATTGATCCTGATTTGCACCCCGCTTATCCATCATTTTTACATTTCACATGAATTGCAATTATTGTCCTCTCAACGCAGGGCCAGACGCGTGATAACCTTCCTTTACTGGCCGCTGCCGATAAATGATTAATGTATTCGAATCGTTTCGGGACGGCGATTTATTCTGTAGAGGTGAATGATGAAAAAAGTAATTCCCGCCGCGCTGCTTTGTACGTTACTGGCTGGTTGCGCCCATGATTCCCCTTGCGTGCCGGTTTATGACGATCAGGGCCGTCTGGTGCATACCAACACATGCATGAAAGGCACCACGCAGGATAACTGGGAAACCGCAGGCGCTGTCGCTGGCGGTGCCGCTGCGCTCGCCGGGTTAACGATGGGCATTATCGCGCTGAGTAAATAAGCGGACACCGGCGGGCCTCTGCGCCCGCCTCGCTGCTTTAAAACGGTGCAGATTTTTGTCATAAGGTAAAATTTTGGCATTGCTTTGGCGCATAATAAAAAAGCAGCCTTAAAAGCATGTTCTTTTTTAGCGTCGCTGCTTTGTTATTTTAAATCCCCACGTGAGTTATCTTACAGGTTTCTTCGTTGATTGTTCCTGCAATATTAACGCAGTAAATCATCTTCCTGCCTTCTGAATAAAACGCTGATTATTTTGCTCCAAAATGTGGCGTGCATACTCTTTTTGCACTTTTTCAGTGCGCTTATTTATTTCTTTTATGTCTACACTTCGCTTAATACATCTGAACATGGCTTTTTAAGCCTGATGTAAACCTGGCACTCCCTTTGCTTTACCCCCTATGGCTTATGCCACAGACAGCAAACTGGCGCCTCCCGGTCGCCTTATATCTATAACGATAATTCTCGCCACACAGGATGCATTATGAAGAAGATGATGATCGCCACTCTGGCCGCCGCAGGCACGCTGTTCGCCGTTGCTAACCAGGCCCATGCGGGCGCCACGCTGGACAGTGTGAAAAAGAAAGGTTTTGTGCAGTGCGGCATCAGTGACGGTTTGCCGGGCTTTTCCTATGCGGATGCCGGCGGCAAGTTTACCGGTATTGACGTTGATGTCTGCCGCGGCGTGGCTGCTGCTGTCTTTGGCGACGCGTCAAAAGTGAAATATACCCCGCTGACCGCGAAAGAGCGCTTCACTGCGCTGCAATCCGGCGAAGTGGACGTACTTTCCCGTAACACCACGTGGACGTCATCACGCGATGCGGGCATGGGCATGTCTTTCACTGGCGTGACCTATTACGACGGCATCGGCTTCCTGACCCATAATAAAGCGGGTCTGAAAAGCGCTAAAGAGCTGGATGGCGCAACCGTGTGTATCCAGGCCGGTACTGATACCGAGCTGAACGTGGCGGATTACTTTAAAGCCAACAATATGAAATATACGCCGGTGACCTTCGATCGCTCCGATGAGTCAGCCAAGGCGCTGGAATCCGGGCGCTGCGATACGCTGGCCTCCGACCAGTCCCAGCTCTACGCACTGCGCATTAAGCTCAGCAACCCTGCCGAATGGATTGTGCTACCGGAAGTTATCTCTAAAGAACCGCTGGGCCCGGTTGTTCGCCGTGGCGATGAGGAGTGGTTCTCCATTGTGCGCTGGACGCTGTTCGCCATGCTGAACGCCGAAGAGATGGGTATCGACTCCAAAAACGTGGACGCCAAAGCGGCTAATCCTTCCACGCCGGATATGGCGCATCTGTTAGGGAAAGAAGGCGACTACGGTAAAGACCTGAAGCTTGATAACAAGTGGGCATATAACATCATTAAGCAGGTCGGTAACTATGGCGAGATTTTCGAGCGTAACGTCGGCCAGGAAAGCCCGCTGAAGATCAAACGCGGCCAGAACAACCTCTGGAATAAAGGCGGTATTCAGTACGCGCCGCCGGTGCGTTAAGCATTATGCCGTTACGGGCGTCGCTGTCGCGGCGCCCAGCCCAGAGTTATGGTTGCCTGAGGTTTACCTATGTTGCATCGACGCCCTGGCGTGAAAGGACCTCTTTCCCTTTCCAGCCCTGCGGTTCGCGCGTGGCTGTACCAGATTGTGGCGATTGCTGTCGTGCTTGGCATCGCCGCGTATTTAATTCATAACACTATTACCAACCTGAACAGCCGGGGTATTACCTCAGGGTTTGCGTTTCTCGACCGCAGCGCCGGGTTTGGCATCGTTCAGCATCTGATTGATTACCAGGAAGGCGACACGTATGGCCGCGTTTTCCTGGTCGGTCTGATGAATACACTGCTGGTCTCCGCGCTCTGTATCGTTTTCGCCTCTTTTCTCGGTTTTTTTATCGGTCTTGCGCGGCTCTCCGATAACTGGCTGCTGCGTAAACTCTCTACGGTTTATATCGAGACCTTCCGCAACATTCCGCCGCTGTTGCAGATCTTCTTCTGGTATTTCGCGGTGCTGCGTAATTTGCCGGGTCCCCGGCAGGCGGTCAGCGCGTTCGATCTGGCGTTTTTAAGCAACCGCGGGCTTTATCTGCCGTCGCCCGAGGCGGGAGAAGGCGCGCTGGCCTTTGTGGCCGCGCTGGTTATCGCGTTGACGCTTTCCGCCGGGTTATATCGCTTTAATAAAAAACACCAGATGAAGACGGGCCAGCTGCGGCGTACCTGGCCGACGCTGCTGCTGCTTATCATCGTGCTGCCATTACTGGCGCATCTGGCGTTCGGCCCTGCGTTGCGCTGGGATGTGCCTGCGCTGCGCGGGTTTAACTTCCGCGGCGGGCTGGCGCTGATCCCCGAGCTGGCGGCGCTCACGCTGGCGCTTTCCGTTTATACCTCCGCGTTTATCGCTGAGATTATTCGCGCCGGGATTTTATCCGTCCCGTACGGCCAGCATGAGGCGGCCCGCTCGTTAGGCCTGCCGAACCCGGTCACGCTGCGCCAGGTGATCATTCCGCAGGCGATGCGCGTCATTATCCCGCCATTAACCAGCCAGTATCTGAACATCGTGAAGAACTCATCGCTCGCGGCCGCCATCGGTTACCCCGATATGGTGTCGCTGTTTGCCGGTACGGTGCTGAACCAGACCGGACAGGCGATTGAAACGATCGCTATTACGATGTCGGTATACCTGATTATCAGCCTGTCGATTTCGCTGCTGATGAACCTTTATAACCGACGTATAGCCCTGGTGGAGCGCTAAACCATGACGACGAATGCGATATCGCCTGCTCCTGCGCGTCCGGTTAACCGCGGCGCGCTGGTCTGGATGCGTAAAAACCTGTTCTCCAGCTGGGGCAACAGCCTGCTGACACTGTTTTGCCTCTGGATGATGTGGGAGCTTATCCCACCGCTGCTGAACTGGGCCTTTTTTCAGGCCAACTGGGTGGGCAGCACACGCGCCGACTGCACCAAAGAAGGCGCCTGCTGGGTATTTATTCACGCCCGCTTCGGCCAGTTTATGTATGGGCTCTATCCACACGACGAGCGCTGGCGCATTAATCTGGCGCTGATTATTGGCCTGCTGTCCATTGCGCCGATGTTCTGGCACGCGCTGCCGCGACGCGGACGCTATATCGCCTGCTGGGCCGTCGCGTATCCCGTTGTGGTGTGGTGGCTGCTGTATGGCGGTTTTCTGGGGCTTGAGCGCGTCGAAACCCGCCAGTGGGGCGGCCTGACGTTGACGCTGATTATCGCCTCGGTGGGGATAGCCGGCGCGCTGCCGCTGGGTATTCTCCTGGCGCTGGGGCGTCGTTCCGGAATGCCGGTAGTGCGGGTGCTCTCGGTGATTTTTATTGAGTTCTGGCGCGGCGTACCGCTCATCACGGTGCTGTTTATGTCATCCGTGATGCTGCCGCTGTTTATGGCGGAAGGAACCAGCATCGACAAGCTTATCCGCGCGCTGGTCGGGGTGATTCTGTTCCAGTCCGCGTATGTGGCGGAAGTGGTTCGCGGCGGCTTGCAGGCGCTGCCCAAAGGTCAGTACGAAGCAGCGGAATCGCTGGCGCTGGGCTACTGGAAAACACAAGGGCTGGTGATCCTGCCACAGGCATTGAAGCTTGTGATTCCGGGCCTGGTCAATACCATCATCGCCCTTTTTAAAGACACCAGTCTGGTGATTATCATCGGGCTTTTCGATCTTTTCAGCAGCGTGCAACAGGCGACTGTCGATCCCGCCTGGCTCGGGATGTCGACGGAGGGCTATGTTTTTGCCGCACTGATCTATTGGATCTTCTGCTTTAGCATGTCGCGCTATAGCCAGCATCTGGAAAAGCGCTTTCACACCGGGCGTACGCCGCACTGAGGATAACCATGAGTCAAATAACACTGCAGCCTGCCGACGCGATGATTACGCTGGAAAACGTCAATAAATGGTATGGTCAGTTTCATGTGCTTAAAGATATTAACCTGAAGGTGAAACAGGGAGAGCGCATCGTGTTGTGCGGGCCATCGGGCTCCGGGAAATCAACCACGATCCGCTGTATCAATCATCTGGAAGAACATCAGCAGGGGCGCATTGTGGTCGACGGCATTGAGCTGAACGACGACCTGCGCAATATCGAAAAGGTGCGTACCGAAGTAGGCATGGTATTTCAGCATTTTAATCTGTTTCCTCACCTGACCGTATTGCAGAACTGTACGCTGGCGCCGATTTGGGTGCGTAAGCTCCCCAAAAAAGAGGCGGAAGCGCTGGCGATGCATTATCTGGAAAGGGTGCGTATTGCAGAACATGCGCATAAATTTCCGGGGCAGATCTCCGGTGGACAGCAACAACGCGTGGCGATTGCCCGCTCGCTGTGCATGAAACCGAAAATTATGCTGTTTGATGAGCCGACGTCGGCGCTCGATCCGGAAATGGTCAAAGAGGTGCTCGACACGATGATTGGACTCGCGGAATCCGGTATGACGATGTTATGCGTTACCCATGAAATGGGGTTTGCGCGTACGGTGGCAGACCGGGTTATCTTTATGGATCGCGGCGAAATTGTAGAGGAGGCGCCGCCGCAGGCGTTTTTCTCAAATCCCCGGTCAGAACGTACCCGCGCCTTTCTCTCTCAGGTTATTCACTGATCGTCCTTTCGCCCCGCCGGTTCGGTGGGGCGCTTATTGTTATATGCTTTGTACTCTGGATAAGACATGAACCACGCGGTTTTCGCCGCAGGTGAAGAATTGCGTTGAGGACAGGAGAGGATATTCAGGTTCAGGAAGAATATTGAGGGGTAAAGTAAATCATGGATTATATAAAAGCAAAAACCCCTCAGCAGTGCTGAGGGGTTCTTTAATTGATGTCTGGCAGTTCCCTACTCTCGCATGGGGAGACCCCACACTACCATCGGCGCTACGGCGTTTCACTTCTGAGTTCGGCATGGGGTCAGGTGGGACCACCGCGCTACAGCCGCCAGACAAATTCTTTTTAAATGCCGAACTTTAACCGAAAAACTGGTGCTGATACCCAGAGTCGAACTGGGGACCTCACCCTTACCAAGGGTGCGCTCTACCAACTGAGCCATATCAGCACACTAAATTTGATGCCTGGCAGTTCCCTACTCTCGCATGGGGAGACCCCACACTACCATCGGCGCTACGGCGTTTCACTTCTGAGTTCGGCATGGGGTCAGGTGGGACCACCGCGCTACAGCCGCCAGGCAAATTCTGTCTGTTCACCGCTTTCGCCATGAACATTTATCCGTCACAAGCTGAATCTCTCTCTCAACACGCCAGACTTCTTTGGCGTTGTAAGGTTAAGCCTCACGGTTCATTAGTACCGGTTAGCTCAACGCATCGCTGCGCTTACACACCCGGCCTATCAACGTCGTCGTCTTCAACGTTCCTTCAGGAGACTTATAGTCTCAGGGAGAACTCATCTCGGGGCAAGTTTCGTGCTTAGATGCTTTCAGCACTTATCTCTTCCGCATTTAGCTACCGGGCAGTGCCATTGGCATGACAACCCGAACACCAGTGATGCGTCCACTCCGGTCCTCTCGTACTGGGAGCAGCCCCCTCAATTCTCCAGCGCCCACGGCAGATAGGGACCGAACTGTCTCACGACGTTCTAAACCCAGCTCGCGTACCACTTTAAATGGCGAACAGCCATACCCTTGGGACCTACTTCAGCCCCAGGATGTGATGAGCCGACATCGAGGTGCCAAACACCGCCGTCGATATGAACTCTTGGGCGGTATCAGCCTGTTATCCCCGGAGTACCTTTTATCCGTTGAGCGATGGCCCTTCCATACAGAACCACCGGATCACTATGACCTGCTTTCGCACCTGCTCGAGCCGTCACTCTCGCAGTCAAGCCAGCTTATGCCATTGCACTAACCTCCTGATGTCCGACCAGGATTAGCTGACCTTCGTGCTCCTCCGTTACACTTTGGGAGGAGACCGCCCCAGTCAAACTACCCACCAGACACTGTCCCCACGCCGGATCACGGCGCCAGGTTAGAACATCAAACATTAAAGGGTGGTATTTCAAGGTTGGCTCCACGCAGACTGGCGTCCACGCTTCAAAGCCTCCCACCTATCCTACACATCAAGGCTCAATGTTCAGTGTCAAGCTGTAGTAAAGGTTCACGGGGTCTTTCCGTCTTGCCGCGGGTACACTGCATCTTCACAGCGAGTTCAATTTCACTGAGTCTCGGGTGGAGACAGCCTGGCCATCATTACGCCATTCGTGCAGGTCGGAACTTACCCGACAAGGAATTTCGCTACCTTAGGACCGTTATAGTTACGGCCGCCGTTTACCGGGGCTTCGATCAGGAGCTTCTCTTGCGATAACCCCATCAATTAACCTTCCGGCACCGGGCAGGCGTCACACCGTATACGTCCACTTTCGTGTTTGCACAGTGCTGTGTTTTTAATAAACAGTTGCAGCCAGCTGGTATCTTCGACTGACTTCAGCTCCACCCGCAGGGGCTTCACCTACATGTCAGCGTGCCTTCTCCCGAAGTTACGGCACCATTTTGCCTAGTTCCTTCACCCGAGTTCTCTCAAGCGCCTTGGTATTCTCTACCTGACCACCTGTGTCGGTTTGGGGTACGATTTAATGTTACCTGATGCTTAGAGGCTTTTCCTGGAAGCAGGGCATTTGTCACTTCAGCACCGTAGTGCCTCGTCATCACGCCTCAGCCTTAACTTTCCGGATTTGCCTGGAAAGTCAGCCTACACGCTTAAACCGGGACAACCGTCGCCCGGCCAACATAGCCTTCTCCGTCCCCCTTCGCAGTAACACCAAGTACAGGAATATTAACCTGTTTCCCATCGACTACGCCTTTCGGCCTCGCCTTAGGGGTCGACTCACCCTGCCCCGATTAACGTTGGACAGGAACCCTTGGTCTTCCGGCGAGCGGGCTTTTCACCCGCTTTATCGTTACTTATGTCAGCATTCGCACTTCTGATACCTCCAGCATGCCTCACAGCACACCTTCGACGGCTTACAGAACGCTCCCCTACCCAACAACACATAGTGTCGCTGCCGCAGCTTCGGTGCATGGTTTAGCCCCGTTACATCTTCCGCGCAGGCCGACTCGACCAGTGAGCTATTACGCTTTCTTTAAATGATGGCTGCTTCTAAGCCAACATCCTGGCTGTCTGGGCCTTCCCACATCGTTTCCCACTTAACCATGACTTTGGGACCTTAGCTGGCGGTCTGGGTTGTTTCCCTCTTCACGACGGACGTTAGCACCCGCCGTGTGTCTCCCGTGATAACATTCTCCGGTATTCGCAGTTTGCATCGGGTTGGTAAGCCGGGATGGCCCCCTAGCCGAAACAGTGCTCTACCCCCGGAGATGAATTCACGAGGCGCTACCTAAATAGCTTTCGGGGAGAACCAGCTATCTCCCGGTTTGATTGGCCTTTCACCCCCAGCCACAGGTCATCCGCTAATTTTTCAACATTAGTCGGTTCGGTCCTCCAGTTAGTGTTACCCAACCTTCAACCTGCCCATGGCTAGATCACCGGGTTTCGGGTCTATACCCTGCAACTTAACGCCCAATTAAGACTCGGTTTCCCTTCGGCTCCCCTATACGGTTAACCTTGCTACAGAATATAAGTCGCTGACCCATTATACAAAAGGTACGCAGTCACCCTCTTACGAAGGCTCCCACTGCTTGTACGTACACGGTTTCAGGTTCTGTTTCACTCCCCTCGCCGGGGTTCTTTTCGCCTTTCCCTCACGGTACTGGTTCACTATCGGTCAGTCAGGAGTATTTAGCCTTGGAGGATGGTCCCCCCATCTTCAGACAGGATATCACGTGTCCCGCCCTACTCATCGAGCTCACAGCCTGTATGCTTTCATGTACGGGACTTTCACCCTGTATCGTGCGACTTTCCAGACGCTTCCATTAACACACAAGCTGATTCAGGCTCTGGGCTGTTCCCCGTTCGCTCGCCGCTACTGGGGGAATCTCGGTTGATTTCTTTTCCTCGGGGTACTTAGATGTTTCAGTTCCCCCGGTTCGCCTCGTTTGACTATGTATTCATCAAACGATGATGCACCAGAGTGCACCGGGTTTCCCCATTCGGACATCGTCGGTTATAACGGTTCATATCACCTTACCGACGCTTTTCGCAGATTAGCACGTCCTTCATCGCCTCTGACTGCCAGGGCATCCACCGTGTACGCTTGTTCGCTTAACCTCACAACCCGAAGAAGTCTTCGTGCTGCGAGTTTGAGAGACTCTGACACACCGCGCATTCCTTATTACGGAGAAATGCAACAGCATGTCTGTTTCAATTTTCAGCTTGTTCCGGATTGTTAAAGAGCAAATATCTCAAACATGACTTTACAGTCAGTTTTGAGATATTAATCGGTAACGCCTTTCACTCATTACCAGCAGGTGGCGTCCCTTAGGGGATTCGAACCCCTGTTACCGCCGTGAAAGGGCGGTGTCCTGGGCCTCTAGACGAAAGGGACTTCGCTTTCGCAGACAACCCTGCTTCTTTACTTTCTATCAGACAATCTGTGTGAGCACGCGAGGTTGTATCTTTCAGGTAAGGAGGTGATCCAACCGCAGGTTCCCCTACGGTTACCTTGTTACGACTTCACCCCAGTCATGAATCACAAAGTGGTAAGCGCCCTCCCGAAGGTTAAGCTACCTACTTCTTTTGCAACCCACTCCCATGGTGTGACGGGCGGTGTGTACAAGGCCCGGGAACGTATTCACCGTGGCATTCTGATCCACGATTACTAGCGATTCCGACTTCATGGAGTCGAGTTGCAGACTCCAATCCGGACTACGACGCACTTTATGAGGTCCGCTTGCTCTCGCGAGTTCGCTTCTCTTTGTATGCGCCATTGTAGCACGTGTGTAGCCCTGGTCGTAAGGGCCATGATGACTTGACGTCATCCCCACCTTCCTCCGGTTTATCACCGGCAGTCTCCTTTGAGTTCCCACCATTACGTGCTGGCAACAAAGGATAAGGGTTGCGCTCGTTGCGGGACTTAACCCAACATTTCACAACACGAGCTGACGACAGCCATGCAGCACCTGTCTCAGAGTTCCCGAAGGCACTCCCGCATCTCTGCAGGATTCTCTGGATGTCAAGACCAGGTAAGGTTCTTCGCGTTGCATCGAATTAAACCACATGCTCCACCGCTTGTGCGGGCCCCCGTCAATTCATTTGAGTTTTAACCTTGCGGCCGTACTCCCCAGGCGGTCGACTTAACGCGTTAGCTCCGGAAGCCACGCCTCAAGGGCACAACCTCCAAGTCGACATCGTTTACGGCGTGGACTACCAGGGTATCTAATCCTGTTTGCTCCCCACGCTTTCGCACCTGAGCGTCAGTCTTCGTCCAGGGGGCCGCCTTCGCCACCGGTATTCCTCCAGATCTCTACGCATTTCACCGCTACACCTGGAATTCTACCCCCCTCTACGAGACTCAAGCTTGCCAGTTTCAAATGCAGTTCCCAGGTTGAGCCCGGGGATTTCACATCTGACTTAACAAACCGCCTGCGTGCGCTTTACGCCCAGTAATTCCGATTAACGCTTGCACCCTCCGTATTACCGCGGCTGCTGGCACGGAGTTAGCCGGTGCTTCTTCTGCGAGTAACGTCAATGACTGCGGTTATTAACCACAACCCCTTCCTCCTCGCTGAAAGTACTTTACAACCCGAAGGCCTTCTTCATACACGCGGCATGGCTGCATCAGGCTTGCGCCCATTGTGCAATATTCCCCACTGCTGCCTCCCGTAGGAGTCTGGACCGTGTCTCAGTTCCAGTGTGGCTGGTCATCCTCTCAGACCAGCTAGGGATCGTCGCCTAGGTGAGCTTTTACCCCACCTACTAGCTAATCCCATCTGGGCACATCTGATGGCATGAGGCCCGAAGGTCCCCCACTTTGGTCCGAAGACGTTATGCGGTATTAGCTACCGTTTCCAGTAGTTATCCCCCTCCATCAGGCAGTTTCCCAGACATTACTCACCCGTCCGCCACTCGTCAGCAGAGCAGCAAGCTGCTCTCTGTTACCGTTCGACTTGCATGTGTTAGGCCTGCCGCCAGCGTTCAATCTGAGCCATGATCAAACTCTTCAATTAAAAGTCTGATGCTCAAAGAATTAAACTGTTAGTTCGTAATGAATTAACTGTTGTTCACTTGAGACTTGATATTCATTTATCGTCCGAAGACGTTAAGATATCAGTGCCCCGAGTGCCCACACAGATTGTCTGATAAATTGTTAAAGAGCGGTGCGACGCGGCTTTCAGCCTGCTGTCGCGAGGTGGCGTATATTACGCTTTCCTCTTTCAGAGTCAACCCTTAATTTCAGGATTTTTCTCTTTCCGACTCACCGTCGCTGTGTGATGTTTTTCATCAGCGCCGTGTCGATGGAGGCGCATTATAGGGAGTTCTCTTCAGGCCGCAACACAAAAATCGCAGAAAAATGACTGACTGCTGCATTCCCCAGCAAAACCCCGGTTTATACCCTTTTGCACACAGAGTTATCCACAAACCGCCTATCACCCGAAATTTTGCGAGCGCCACGCAAACGTTTTCGCTACAATGCGGCCCTGTTAACAACACGCGCTTTTTCAGGAGCGTGAGCTACATTTCAGTAAAAAATGGCTGGTATTTAGCTAACGCTCTTCTGTAATGATCAAATCCAGGGGATTTATACATGCAACAACCTCGTCCTGTACGCCGCGCTCTGCTCAGCGTTTCTGACAAAGCCGGTATCGTCGACTTCGCCCGCGCACTTTCTTCGCGTGGTGTTGAGCTTCTCTCTACGGGCGGTACGGCTCGTCTGCTGGCGGAGGCTGGACTGCCAGTGACGGAAGTCTCCGACTATACGGGCTTTCCGGAGATGATGGATGGCCGCGTCAAAACCCTGCACCCGAAAGTCCACGGCGGCATTCTGGGTCGCCGCGGCCAGGATGACGAGATTATGGCGCAGCATGCTATCTCCCCGATTGATATGGTGGTAGTTAACCTCTACCCGTTCGCCCAGACGGTCGCGCGCGAAGGCTGCACGCTGGAAGACGCGGTTGAGAATATCGATATCGGCGGCCCGACGATGGTCCGCTCCGCCGCCAAGAACCATAAAGATGTCGCCATTGTGGTAAAGAGCAGCGACTACACCGCCATTATTGAAGAGCTGGATGCGAACCACGGCTCGCTGACCTTTACGACGCGTTTCGATCTCGCGATTAAAGCCTTCGAACACACCGCCGCGTATGACAGCATGATCGCCAACTACTTCGGAAGCCTGGTGCCTGCCTATCATGGCGAAACCAGTGCGCCTGCTGGCCGCTTCCCGCGCACCCTCAACCTGAACTTCATTAAGAAGCAGGATATGCGTTATGGCGAGAACAGCCATCAGCAGGCCGCCTTCTATATAGAAGAAGAAATTAAAGAAGCGTCTGTCGCAACTGCCAGGCAGGTCCAGGGTAAAGCGCTCTCTTATAACAACATCGCTGATACCGACGCCGCGCTGGAATGCGTAAAAGCGTTTAGCGAACCGGCCTGCGTCATCGTGAAGCATGCCAACCCGTGCGGCGTTGCCGTCAGCAGCTCGATTCTCGACGCCTATGACCGCGCTTACAAAACCGACCCGACGTCCGCCTTTGGCGGCATCATCGCCTTTAACCGCGAGCTGGACGCCGAAACCGCGCAGGCGATCATTTCTCGCCAGTTCGTTGAAGTCATTATCGCGCCGTCCGCCAGTGACGACGCCCTGAAAATCACCGCCGCGAAGCAAAACGTGCGCGTCCTGGTGTGTGGCGAATGGCAGTCTCGCGCACCGGGCCTGGATTTCAAACGCGTTAATGGCGGCCTGCTGGTTCAGGACCGCGATCTGGGCATGGTGACCGAAGGCGATCTACGCGTGGTGACGAAGCGCCAGCCGACCGAACAAGAGCTGCGCGACGCGCTCTTCTGCTGGAAAGTGGCGAAATTCGTGAAATCCAACGCCATTGTTTACGCTCGCGATAACATGACCATCGGCATCGGCGCAGGCCAGATGAGCCGCGTCTATTCCGCTAAAATCGCCGGTATTAAAGCAGGCGACGAAGGACTGGAAGTTAAAGGTTCGGCGATGGCTTCCGACGCGTTCTTCCCGTTCCGCGACGGTATTGACGCCGCCGCGGCCGTGGGCATCACCTGTGTTATCCAGCCGGGTGGTTCGATTCGCGATGACGAAGTGATCGCCGCCGCCGACGAGCACGGCATCGCCATGATCTTCACCGACATGCGCCATTTCCGCCATTAATCACGGAGCTACGATGAAAGTATTAGTTATTGGTAATGGCGGGCGCGAGCACGCGCTGGCCTGGAAAGCCGTCCAGTCGCCGCACGTTGAAACCGTTTTTGTGGCGCCGGGCAACGCCGGTACGGCGCTTGAGCCCGCGCTGCAAAACGTCGCGATAAACCCGACCGACATTCCGGCGCTGCTGAGCTTTGCGCGGGCTGAAAACATCGATCTGACGATTGTCGGGCCGGAAGCGCCGCTGGTTATCGGCGTGGTGGACGCGTTTCGCGCCGCCGGCCTGAGAATCTTCGGGCCGACGAAAGGCGCGGCGCAGCTCGAAGGCTCCAAAGCCTTCACGAAAGATTTCCTGGCGCGCCATCGCATCCCGACGGCGGAATACCAGAACTTTACCGAGACCGAACCGGCGCTGGCGTATATCCGTGAAAAAGGCGCGCCGATCGTTATCAAGGCCGACGGCCTGGCGGCGGGCAAAGGCGTTATCGTGGCGATGACGCTTGCCGAAGCCGAAGCGGCGGTGCTGGACATGCTGGCGGGCAATGCGTTTGGCGACGCAGGCCACCGCATCGTGGTGGAAGAGTTTCTGGATGGCGAAGAGGCCAGCTTTATCGTCATGGTGGATGGCGAGCATGTGGAGCCGATGGCCACCAGCCAGGATCATAAGCGCGTCGGCGATGGCGACACCGGCCTGAACACCGGCGGTATGGGCGCTTACTCTCCGGCCCCTGTCGTCACTGATGACGTCTTCCAGCGCACCATGGAACGTATCATATGGCCAACCGTGCGCGGCATGGCGGCGGAAGGCAACACCTACACCGGGTTTCTGTATGCGGGCCTGATGATCGATAAACAGGGCAACCCGAAAGTTATCGAATTCAACTGCCGCTTTGGCGACCCGGAAACGCAGCCGATCATGATGCGCTTGCAGTCCGATCTGGTTGAGCTTTGCCTTGCCGCCTGCGACGGCAAACTCGATACGGTGAAATCGCAATGGGATCCGCGCCCGTCACTGGGCGTGGTCATGGCCGCAGGCGGCTATCCGGGCGACTACCGCACCGGCGATGTGATCCACGGCCTGCCGATTGAAGAGATTGCAAACGGTGATGGCAAAGTCTTCCATGCCGGCACGACGCTGCGCGACGACGACCGCGTCGTGACCAGCGGCGGGCGCGTGCTGTGCGTGACCGCGCTGGGCGACAGCGTCGCGCAGGCGCAGGCGCGCGCTTACCGCTTAGCGGAAGATATTCACTGGGATGACTGCTTCTGCCGTAAAGATATCGGCTATCGCGCTATCGCGCGCGAGCAGGCGAAATAAGCGCCCGTACGTCGGAGCGGCTTAAACGTAAAAGCGACGGTTAATCCCGTCGCTTTTTTTTATTGGATTCAGAAACTGTCAGGCTTCGGCTGCCAGGCGCAAAAATCTTCATTCGCCACCAGCAACAGCTGGGTACCCTCCGGCGCCTCCAGCCAGGCGGCGCTGACGCGCGCCTTCGCATGACGCTGGCGCTCTGAGAGACGCTCCTGCGCCCTTCTGTCGAACTCAGGCTGCACAATCTGTCCTTCACAGGTCGTCATGGTGCCATCCGTGTTCCAGCGCCCCTGTCGCAGCACCACGCGTCCGACGCGTAGCGCGTCGCTGGTATTGCGCATCTGCGTGGCGCGATATTGCCACAGCGCGATTTGATCGCTGGAAAGCTGCTGTTTCTGTCCGTTAACGTCGCGCTGCATAAAGCTCAGCCCACCGCGATCGTCGAACCGCACTTTTACTTGCTCGGGCTGCTTACCCTCAAGCCGATAATCCACGGACGTGAGCGCGTCCTTCTGCCAGCGATAATCGCTGGTCGAGGTCTTATCGCCAGACCAGGGGCTGAACGCCGCCAGCAGGTGTACGGAGCCATCGTTATTGTCTTTGCGCCACAGACGCAAAACGCCGTCATCGGCCAGATAGCCGCTGGCGGTAAAGGGGGGAATGTCCGGGGTGGAACGACAGGCGGAAAGGAACAGCGCACCCGTCAGCGCCAGCATACGCCAGCCAAACAAAAGGGGCGATTTCGCCCCTTCGTTAAAACCTTTCACTGCCACGCGGTTTACTTAACAGCGTCTTTCAGTGCTTTGCCAGAAACGAAAGCCGGCACGTTAGCTGCAGCGATTTTGATTTCTTTACCGGTCTGCGGGTTGCGGCCAGTACGCTCAGCGCGGTGGTTCACTTTGAAGGTACCGAAACCAACCAGCTGTACAGCATCGCCTTCTTTCAGAGACTCAGTAATCGCAGCCAGAGTGGATTCCAGAGCAGCTTTCGCTTGCGCTTTAGACAGGTCAGCCTTGTCTGCAATTACATCAATCAGTTGAGTCTTGTTCATAAGTTATCCTTACAATGTGTTTATCGCTTGCTAAGCATCGAGTGCGACGGAAATGCCTTGAAAGCACTCTCCTGCATACACGCACCGATAGCCACTTTTTTTCGCCTCCCAAATGTAGACCAGACGGGGGGCTAATTGGAAGCCTTCAGGTGAGACAAAACAGGCTGTAAATCACGTTTTGTTGTCTCATTGCTGCAAATTTATACCGATATTACTGGTTCCATCTTCGCGCAGGTCTGCGCGCAGGCCTTTTATCAGTTCAATATCGCGTTCTTCGCAGGCGGCCAGTAAACGGAAAATTTCCCACTGAATATCCCATTCCTGCTCTACAGCCGGGTTCGCTTTCAGCTCATCGTCCGTCATTTCACGGCCCGCCTGGGTCATCTCCAGCATGGCGACGGTCGTGATGGAGGTCTCGCTGACTTCAATCGCGTGCTCCAGCGTCTCGCCGCTCAGGCGCGAATGCACCAGCTCGCTCAGCGCGACGCAGGCATCGATAGCCGGGTAGACGCCGTAAAGGTCATAATCTTCCGCCGCTGGGATCGCTTCTTCGAGCTTTTCGAGCTGGCTGTCGAAATTCACTTTGGCGTCTTTGACCGTCAGCGTTTCCCAGATGAGATCGAGAATACGGCGATACAGCTGCGCATCGCCGAAACCGGTCTGCTCGCAGAACATGGCGTAGTTGGGGTACATCCGCTCGCACAGCGAGGCCATGAAGGTCACATGCTGCCAGGCTTCCAGCTTTTCCAGCCGCAGGTGAATAGGGTTTTGTAACATAGTGGCGTCTCACAGACCGAAAATTAGCGGCAGTGTACCTCAATCACCCCTGAATTTCCTGCCATCGTAGAAAGGCGGGACGCCCGGACGCGACGGCATCCGCCCAGCGCGTCGGTTCCGGTAGCCGGTAGCCTTTCGTGCAGCGCTGTACCCAGCCGAGCGCGGTATCAATGCTGACGCGATGTCCTGTCGAGACAAAGAGCGGATTGCAGCGCGCTTTGCTGCGCCACACCCACGCCAGTTGCTCGCCTTTATCCATCAGCGGCGAAACCGCGCCGGGTTCGTCGGAGAGTGGTTCAAACTTGCCGCACAGCCGTTTCTTGGCGACGCCAATCGTCGGCACATCCACCAGCATCCCGAAATGGCTCGCCACGCCGAGGCGGCGCGGATGCGAAATACCGTGCCCGTCGACAAACAGCAAATCCGGCTTTCTGGAGAGCATCTCCCAGGCGGCAAGCAGCGCCGGGTATTCGCGAAACGACAGAAAGCCGGGGATGTACGGCATGGTGGTTGGAATGCGCGCCACCTGGTACTCCACCAGCTCCAGAGACGGATACTTCAGCAGCACCATCGCCGCCCGCGTCACTTCGCCGCCCTGTTCAAACCCGACATCCGCCCCACCGATAATCGTCGGCGGAGAGACATTTAACCGGTCCTCGCGGACCACATTTGATGCCAGTTCGATTTGTTGTGCGCGAAGCGTCGCGAGATCCATAATTTCTCCTTACAGGTGATAAGGCGCCGATAAGCGGTGAACCGCCTCGACGAAGGCCCCCGCGTGTTCCGGAGGCACATCCTGATGAATGCCATGCCCCAGGTTGAACACATGGCCTTCACCGTGGCCGAAACCAGCAAGTATAGACGCCACTTCCTCTTCGATACGGGCAGGCGATGCGTAAAGCATCGAGGGATCCATATTGCCCTGCAGCGCGACCTTGTGTCCCACGCGACGGCGCGCATCGGCGATATCGGTCGTCCAGTCGAGTCCGAGCGCGTCACAGCCGGTCTCCGCTATCGCTTCCAGCCACTGGCCGCCGCCTTTAGTAAACAGCGTCACCGGCACGCGTCGGCCTTCGTTTTCGCGCAGCAGCCCGTCGACGATTTTATGCATGTAGTAAAGCGAGAATTGCTGGTAGTCGCGTCCGGTCAGCACGCCGCCCCAGGTATCGAAAATCATCACCGACTGGGCGCCCGCGCGGATCTGCGCGTTCAGATAGAGCGTGACGCTTTTCGCGAGCTTATCGAGCAGCAAATGCAGCGTCTGCGGCTCGGCATACATCATTTTCTTAATAACGGTAAACGCTTTGCTGCTGCCGCCTTCCACCATGTAAGTGGCGAGCGTCCACGGGCTGCCGGAGAAGCCGATCAGCGGCACTTCGCCTTTCAGCTCGCGGCGGATCGTGCGCACCGCGTTCATGACATAGCCGAGCTCCTGTTCCGGATCCGGCACCGGCAGTTTTTCTACGTCCGCTTTGCCCGTAATCGGCGACGTAAAGCGTGGGCCTTCGCCCGCTTCAAAATAGAGCCCCAGCCCCATCGCATCCGGAATCGTCAGAATGTCCGAAAAGAGGATCGCCGCATCGAGCGGATAGCGACGCAGCGGCTGTAGCGTCACTTCGCACGCCAGCTCGGCGTTTTTGCAAAGCGACATAAAATCGCCCGCCTGCGCGCGGGTGGCCTTATATTCCGGCAGATAACGCCCCGCCTGTCTCATCATCCACACCGGGGTGACATCCACGGGCTGACGTTGCAGGGCGCGCAGGTAACGATCGTTTTTCAGTTCGGTCATTTTTTCTTATTCCTCAAGCGACAGGCCGCCATTGTATCACGTCATTCATCGTCTGCCCGGCAGCGCGCCACCGTATCTTCTATCAGGCGGCGCGCCACGGTGCCTGGCGCTGGCAGCAGCGGCAGCTGGTCGTAGCGATACCAGCCCGCATCGATAAGCTCTTTGGTGTCTATCCGGATGTCGCCGCTGTCGTAGTCCGCCGTAAACGCGGTCATTAACGATTGCGGGAACGGCCAGGGCTGAGACGTCACGTAGCGCAGATTCTTCACGCGAATGTTGCTCTCTTCCATCACCTCGCGCGCTACCGCCTGTTCCAGCGTTTCGCCCACTTCCACAAACCCGGCCAGGACGGTGTAAACGCCATTGCGGTGCCGGGTATGCTGCGCCAGCAGGATTTTATCGTCACGCCGGATAGCCACGATGATGCACGGCGCGATTTGCGGGTAGTAACGCTCGCGACAGTGCCCGCAGAGCATCGCCCATTCGGTTTTGCTCGGGTGCATCTCATGACCGCAGTAGCCGCAATATTTATGCGAGCGGTAAAACTCGGCGAGCTGCACGCCCCGTCCTGCCAGCTGAAACAGCCCGGCGTCCTGGTCGATAAGCTGTCGCACCGAGGCCATCTCATCCTCGCGCTTTTGCAGCACCAGCCAGACCGGCGCGTCTTCCCAGATGCCGATTTGCAGCGCCTTTTCGCCCGTAAGACCAAAATCCGCAGCCTGGCCGTAAGGTAATTCTGCTTTTGGCAGCCATAATTTCTGTTCATGGCTGACTATCCACCAGCCATGGTCTAAATTTTCTAATGTACGTTCCATAATTGATTGCACTACCTCTGCTTCACTGGCACGTTATTAACATAGTTCTTACATATTTTGGGTCATTTGCGTTTTTACATCTTATATCTCATGGAGTCGATCATGCTAAACCAGCTAAAAAGTCTGACGGAACGCGTTGGCGGGAGTAATGAATTAGTTGATCGTTGGCTTGGCGCCCGCAACCATCTGTTAGTCACTTATTACAAGATGGTCGGCATCAAACCCGGCAAGGAGCCGATGACTGCGCTTGATGAACAGGCGCTGGACGAATTTTGCCACTGCCTGGTGGATTACCTCTCCGCCGGACATTTCAATATTTATGAACGCGTCATCAGCGAAATGGAAGGCACCAGCCCGCTGGTCGCCGCCACGCAAATCTATCCTCAGCTGGAATCCAACACCCAGCAAATCATGGATTTCTACGACACGCATCTGGAAAGCGCCATCGACCACGATAACTGCCTGGAGTTTCAGGAAGCGCTTTCCGGCATCGGCGAGGCGCTCGCCGCCCGCTTCGCGCTGGAAGATAAACTCATCATGCTGGCTTATGACAACAACCTTGGTCAAAGCGCCAATGATGAAGCAGGTCTCGCCCGACCCGCTTGAGTTCGACAGTATTACCGGGTAGTTTAATCACGTCCCCGCCGCTATAGCGGGGTTTATCTTGTCGGAGTGCCCAGTGCGCGAGCACGGGCTGAGACCGTTAATTCGGGATCCGCGGAACCTGATCAGGTTAATACCTGCGAAGGGAACAAGAGTAATTCCAATTTGCCCCGCTCAGGGTGCTGTTTCGCCCTGAGACCCTCTCCAGGGTGCGCGGGCGCACGCCATTACTCCTCCGTTGTTCTGACAAGCCACTTCCTGACCGTTAACTGGAATGCGCTATGTCTGTATCAAACAAACCTGGCCGCCGCGAACAGCGCGCCGCCGCACAACACTTTATCGACACGCTGGAAGGCACCGCTTTCCCCAATTCTCACCGCATTTATCTTACGGGCTCACGCGAGGATATCCGCGTGCCGATGCGCGAAATCCGCCTGAGTCCGACGCTTGCTGGCGGCAGCAAAGAGAATCCACGCTATGAACCTAACGAGCCGGTGCCGGTTTATGACACCTCGGGCCCTTACGGCGATCCGGCGGTGCGTATCGACGTCCGCGAAGGGCTGGCCAAACTGCGCAGCGCCTGGATAGAGGCACGTAACGACACGGAAACCCTGAATGCGCGCAGCTCAGCCTATACCCGCGAGCGCCTGGCCGATGACGGGCTGGACGAGCTGCGCTTTCGCGGGCTGCTGACGCCAAAGCGCGCAAAGGCGGGCAAGCGCGTTACTCAGTTGCACTACGCGCGCCAGGGCATCGTGACGCCCGAGATGGAATTTATCGCTATGCGCGAAAACATGGGCCGCGAACGCATTCGCACGGCGGTGCTGCGCCAGCAGCATCCGGGCCACGGCTTTGGCGCGCGCCTGCCGGACAACATCACGCCGGAGTTCGTGCGTGACGAAGTCGCCGCCGGGCGCGCCATCATTCCTGCCAATATCAATCACCCGGAATCGGAGCCGATGATTATCGGCCGTAACTTCCTAGTGAAGGTGAACGCCAATATCGGCAACTCGGCGGTGACGTCGTCCATCGAAGAGGAAGTCGAAAAACTGGTCTGGGCCACCCGCTGGGGCGCGGACACGGTGATGGATCTCTCCACCGGGCGCTATATCCACGAAACCCGCGAATGGATCCTGCGCAACAGCCCGGTGCCGATCGGTACGGTGCCGATCTACCAGGCGCTGGAGAAGGCCAACGGGATCGCCGAAGATCTGAGCTGGGAGATGTTTCGCGATACGCTGCTTGAGCAGGCTGAACAGGGCGTCGATTACTTCACCATTCACGCGGGCGTGCTGCTGCGCTATGTGCCGATGACCGCAGGCCGTCTGACGGGCATCGTCTCGCGCGGCGGCTCGATCATGGCCAAATGGTGCCTGTCGCATCATCAGGAGAACTTCCTCTACGACCATTTCCGCGAGATCTGCGAGATCTGCGCCGCCTATGACGTCTCGCTATCGCTTGGCGATGGTCTGCGCCCTGGCTCCATTCAGGACGCCAACGACGAGGCGCAATTCGCCGAACTTCACACGCTCGGCGAGCTGACGAAAATCGCGTGGGAATATGACGTTCAGGTCATGATAGAAGGCCCCGGCCATGTGCCGATGCAGATGATCCGCCGCAACATGACCGAAGAGCTGGAGCACTGTCACGAAGCGCCCTTCTACACGCTCGGGCCGCTCACGACCGATATCGCGCCCGGCTACGATCACTTCACCTCCGGTATCGGCGCGGCGATGATTGGCTGGTTCGGCTGCGCGATGCTCTGCTACGTGACGCCAAAAGAGCATCTCGGCCTGCCGAATAAAGAGGACGTGAAACAGGGGCTCATCACCTACAAGATTGCCGCCCACGCCGCCGATCTCGCTAAAGGACATCCGGGCGCGCAGATCCGCGATAACGCCATGTCCAAAGCGCGCTTTGAATTCCGCTGGGAAGATCAGTTCAATCTGGCGCTCGACCCGTTCACCGCCCGCGCGTACCACGATGAAACGCTGCCGCAGGAGTCCGGTAAAGTCGCGCACTTCTGCTCCATGTGCGGCCCGAAATTCTGCTCGATGAAAATCACCCAGGAGGTGCGCGACTACGCCGCGAAGCAGGCTATCGACGCGGGCATGACGGAAATGTCCCACCGCTTTCAGGCGCGCGGCGGCGATATTTATCTGCGCCAGGAGGAGGTGGAATGATGAAGCCCTTGTTCGCGCCCGTACCGCGCCGCCTCGGGCTTTATCCGGTTGTGGACAGCGTCGGGTGGATAACGCGCTTGCTGGAGGCTGGCGTGCGCACGCTGCAGCTGCGCATTAAAGATAAAAGCGAGGCTGAGGTGGAAGCCGATGTCGCCGCCGCCATTGCGCTGGGGCAGCGCTACCACGCCCGGCTGTTTATCAACGACTACTGGCGTCTTGCGATAAAACATCAGGCGTATGGCGTTCATCTCGGGCAGGAAGATCTGGAAACAGCCGACCCCGACGCCGTCCGCCGCGCTGGCCTGCGGCTTGGCGTCTCCACGCATGACGATATGGAAATCGATGTGGCGCTGGCGGTGCGCCCTTCTTATATCGCGCTCGGCCATGTTTTTCCCACGCAGACTAAACAGATGCCCTCCGCCCCGCAGGGGCTTGCGCAACTGGCCGCGCATGTCGAAAGGCTCGGTGACTATCCGACGGTCGCTATCGGCGGCATCAGTCTTGAGCGCGCGCCCGCGGTGCTGGAAACCGGCGTCGGCAGTATCGCAGTGGTAAGCGCCATCACGCACGCGCCTGACTGGCGCGCCGCCACGCAACGGTTACTTGAACTGGCGGGGGCGGGCGATGAATGACGCCGATTTTATGCGTTACAGCCGCCAGCTGCTGCTGGAGGATATCGCCATTGACGGCCAGCAAAAGCTGCTGGCAAGCCGCGTGTTGATTGTCGGCCTCGGCGGCCTGGGCTCGCCCGCCGCGCTCTATCTGGCGGGCGCGGGCGTGGGCACGCTGTGGCTTGCCGATGACGACGCGGTGCATCTGAGCAATCTTCAGCGCCAGATCCTCTTTGGCGTGAGTGATATCGAACAGCCGAAATCGCGGGCGGCGGCGCGTCGTTTACAGGCGCTCAACCCGGCGATTGAAAGCGTGGCGCTGCATCAGCGGCTGGAAGGCGATGCGTTACGTGAAGCGGTCGAGGGCGTCGATCTGGTGCTGGATTGCAGCGACAACATGACCACCCGGCAAGCCATCAACGCGGCCTGCGTGGCGCACGGCACGCCGCTCATTACCGCCAGCGCGGTCGGCATGGGCGGACAAATCGCCACCTTCGCGCCGCCCTTTGATTACGGCTGCTACCGCTGCCTGTGGCCGGACGACAGCGAGCCTGAGCGCAACTGCCGCACCGCTGGCGTACTCGGCCCGGTGGTCGGCCTGATGGGCACGCTTCAGGCGCTGGAGGCCATCAAGCTGTTGTGCGGCATCACGCCCGGCCACGGCGAGCTGCGCCTCTTTGACGCCCGCGCCAGCCAGTGGCGCACCCTGACGCTCCAGCGCGCGGCGGACTGCCCGGTTTGCGGAGGCGAACATGCGCATTGAACTCAACGATGAAGCCATACAGTGCGTCGAGGGGTTGAGCGCGGCGCGGCTGCTGGCGCAGTTAAAACTCGACAGGCCCGGTACGGCGCTCGCGGTCAATCAGACCATTCTCCCGCGCAGCCAGTGGCCCGACTATACCCTGCAGGAAGGCGACAGCCTGCTGCTGTTTCAGGTTATCGCAGGAGGCTGAGATGTTACGAATCGCGGATAAAACCTTTCAATCACGCTTGTTTACCGGCACCGGTAAGTTCGCGTCGCCGTCGCTGATGCTGGAAGCGATACGCGAAAGCGGCAGCGAGATGGCGACGCTCGCCATGAAACGCGTGGATCTGCTGCGCCGCGACGACGCGCTGCTGGCGCCGTTGCAGGCGTCCGGCGTTGCGCTGTTGCCGAACACGTCCGGCGCCAAAACCGCCGAGGAGGCGATTTTCGCCGCGCAGCTCGCCCGCGAGGCGCTGGGCACTCACTGGATCAAACTGGAGATCCACCCGGACGCGCGCTGGCTGCTGCCGGACCCGATAGAAACGCTGCGGGCGGCGGAAAAACTGGTCGCGCAGGGTTTTGTGGTACTGCCCTATTGCGGCGCGGATCCGGTGCTCTGCAAACGCCTTGAAGAGGCGGGCTGCGCGGCGGTGATGCCGCTGGGCGCGCCGATAGGCTCTAATCAGGGACTTCAGACGCGGGCGCTGCTGGAAATCATCATCGCCCAGGCGAGCGTGCCGGTGGTGGTGGATGCGGGCATCGGCGCGCCCAGCCATGCCGCCGAGGCGCTGGAAATGGGGGCCGATGCGGTGCTGGTGAATACGGCCATCGCCGTGGCGCGCGATCCGGTCGCGATGGCGCGCGCGTTCCGCCTGGCTGTCGAGGCGGGCCGTACCGGGTATGAAGCCGGGCTCGGCGCACGCGCGTTTCAGGCGCAGGCCACCAGCCCGCTCACCGGTTTTCTGGAGGCACAGGCATGAACACTTTTACCGACCGCTGGCGCACGCTGAACTGGGATGATATCCGGCTGCGCATCCACAGCAAAACCGGGCGCGATGTGGAGCGCGCGCTCGCTGCCGCGCATCCCGACAGGGAAGATATGATGGCGCTGCTCTCCCCGGCCGCGCTGGATTATCTCGAACCACTGGCGCAGCGCGCGCAGCAGCTCACCCGCCAGCGCTTTGGCAACACCGTCAGTTTTTATCTCCCGCTCTATCTTTCTAATCTGTGCGCCAACGAATGCACCTATTGCGGCTTCTCCATGAGCAACCGCATCAAACGCAAAACGCTGGATGACGAGGAGATTGCGCGCGAGTGCGCCGCCATTAAAGCGATGGGGTTTGAGCATCTGCTGCTGGTGACGGGTGAGCACCAGAATAAGGTGGGTATGGACTATTTCCGCCGCCACGTTCCAGCGATCCGCCGCCAGTTTGCGTCGCTGCAAATGGAAGTGCAGCCGCTCGGGCAGGCGGAGTATGCCGAACTGAAAGCGCTCGGACTCGACGGCGTGCTGGTTTATCAGGAGACGTATCACGAAGCGGTTTATGCCCGGCACCACCTGCGCGGCAACAAGCAGGATTTCTTCTGGCGGCTGGAGACGCCGGACCGGCTCGGGCGCGCGGGCATCGACCGCATCGGGCTTGGGGCGCTAACCGGGCTGTCTGACTGCTGGCGCACCGATAACTATATGGTGGCGGAGCACTTGCTCTGGCTGCAACAGCGTTACTGGCAGAGCCGCTATTCCGTGGCGTTCCCGCGCCTGCGGCCCTGCGCGGGCGGCATTCAGCCCGCGTCGGTGATGGATGAGCGCCAGCTGGTGCAGCTTATCTGCGCGTTTCGCCTGTTCGCGCCCGAGGCGGAGCTGTCGCTCTCCACCCGTGAATCGCCGCACTTTCGCGATAACGTGGTGCCGATTGCGATCAACGCCGTCAGCGCGTTTTCCCGCACCCAGCCAGGCGGCTACGCCGACGGGCATACCGAGCTGGAACAGTTCGCGCCCCATGACGGACGTCGTCCGGAAGAGGTCGCGGCCAGCCTTATAGAACGAGGGCTGCAACCGGTGTGGAAAGACTGGGACGGGTATCTGGGAAGAAGCGCGCAAAATATCTGAAACCAAACGCAAACCGGGCGATATCTTTCGGCATAGTACGCAAAATGGATTTTTGTCGTTTGAGGGAAAACGCCTGCGGCTTTACTCTGCTCTTGCCGGCCCGGGATGGCTGGCCGGGGCGGTTCCTGATGCTCTCTCTCTGCCGCCCCGCCTCATCACTTTTACCATTAAGCGATAGAAAAGACCTTTGGTAACCGGTTTCCGTTTTTGAGGCTTTCTTTGTGATGGGTAACACACAATCACACCAAAGCGGTTGTTGCGAGCGAAGGTGGGGGATAAATATCAATGAAACAACAGTCACAGAGAGCGGATTATGAAAAATATCGTTTTATGCTGTGCCGCAGGTATGTCCACCAGCATGCTGGTTCAACGGATGAAAGACGCCGCCCAGAAAAAAGGCATCGAGGTGGCTATCAAGGCCGTTCCGGTCGCGGAGTTTAAAGATATTATCGGCACCGCCGACATCGTGCTGCTTGGCCCGCAGGTCAAATATGAACAGCCTAAATTCCAGGAAATCGCCGATCCGCTGGGTAAAAAAGTCGCCGTTATCGACATGATGGATTACGGCATGATGAAAGGCGATGTGGTGCTGGATAAAGCCCTTAAAATGCTGGAGCAATAATTCAATGGAAGATTTAGAGTCGATTATCATGGAGCTGCTGGTCAACGCCGGTAGCGCGCGCAGCCAGGCGCTGACTGCGCTCCAGCTGGCCCGGAAAGGCGATTTCGATGGCGCCGAAAAAGCGATGGAAGAATCCCACGAGTTTGTGAAGCATGCGCATAAAATCCAGACGCAGCTTATCGGGCTCGATGAAGGCAGCGGCAAACTGCCGGTCAACCTTATTACCGTTCACTCTCAGGATCATCTGATGAATGCGATGGTTATCCAGGATCTGGCGGGTGACCTGATCGAGCTTTACCGCCGTCTGCCGCTGGTCAAATAGCGCCTCCAGACGCTGCTGTTATCCCATCATGCCCGGTTTGACCGGGCTTTTTCATCTCCACGCCTCCCTCCTGTTTGCAAGCCGCTAAACCGGGCGGTGTCTTTTATTCACGCTTTATGGCACAACAAGGTTCTCAGATGTCTCAGGCCCGTTAATGTTCATGCAGGTTTTGCCATGCCCTCTATCCCCATTCCGTTGTTGACCCTCGCCATCCTTCTGATGCTGCTGGCGAAAGTCTCGTTATCGGGCAGCCGTCGTGACCAACGGGGCGCGATGTTCCTCGCCGGATGCGCGCTGCTGGTGCTGCTCACCGCGTTGCGCTGGGCGTTCGATTTCCCGGCGTTACGCCAGCTGCAATCATTTGCAGCCATGGCGCTGCCGCCGCTTGCCTGGTACTGCTTTTGCGGGCTCGCCTCTTCGCAGCCGTTACGACGAGTTCTGATGATAGTCGCGCCCGTCGCCGTGGCGCTTCTCGTTAATCTGGCCTTTCCTGCCGCGACAGACTGCGCGCTCGCGGCGCTTTATCTCGGTTATGGCATCGCTCTGCTGCGTACCGCTCACAAGGGATCGGATGCTTTTTCGCGAAGCCGCCTGAGCGATGCGCCGACGGCGGCAAAGCTCGCTTTCGTCTCGGGCGCCTTTCTCTGTTTTTCCGCGCTGACTGACATCGCTATCGCTTTTGATTTCCAGTTTTTTCAGGGCCAGCAGGCGCCGCTGCTGGTCGCCGTGTCGCAGGCAATACTGCTGCCGTTTATGTGCCTCGCCATTTTATGGCCCGCCAGAAAACCAGCGCGGCCTGCGCCTGTCGCCGTACCGGCGCTACCCGCGAGTGACACCGTGAGCGACACCGCGCAGGATGCGCAATGCTGCGCGCGGCTCGAAGAGATGCTGCGCGCGCAGTCGCTTTACCTGAATCCCGATCTCACGCTGGATCTGCTGGCGAGAAAAACCGGCACGCCCGCCCGCCACATTTCAAAGACGGTCAACGCAACGCGCGGCTGTAATGTTTCGCAGTGGATTAACAGCTTTCGCATCGCTCACGCGCAACAGTTGCTGCGCCAGACCCGCGAGCCCGTCACCGCCGTGATGCTGGAATCGGGCTTTAACACGAAATCGAACTTCAATCGCGAGTTCGCGCGGATTGTGGGGATGAGCCCGATGGAATATCGTCGCGCGGCGGCTGATACCCCAGCGCCTGATTCAGGAACGCGCTTATCTGCGCCGTGAGTTGCTGGTGGATTGCCGCGCGACTGAAGCCTGCGCCATCAAGGCACACAATCCCTTCTCCCGGCTCCTGCGCGTCGATAACGGCTGCCGCGCCCGGCTTACAGAGCTGCATAAAGCTAAAGTGCGTAGCACCGGCAACGCTCACGGCACGGACAAGCCTGCCGGGCAGGCCGTGGACCAGATAGCCAGACTCCAGCGCGGCGGGCACATCGTCGCTGTCGGCACTGGCGCTCATCACCAGCACAGGAATTCCCACTTTCGTCAGGCTTTGTGGCGTAAAGCCGCGCGCGAGCCCCAGATCTAACGACACCACGGCCCTGATTCGGCTATCTCGCTGGCTTTCCGCCAGCTTGTGCTCCGCTTCTGGTAAATCGATGCCAAGCGTACGGGCAACCTTGCATCCGCCAAGCTGCAGGCGACTTTCACAGTCAGTCATAAAACGCGATGCGGAGAACCGCCCACCCGCCAGTTCCAGAACCGTCCAGCCACCCAGTGAATGCCCTGCCGCGGCAATACGCTGTTCATCGGGTGTCCCGGTTTTTTCCGGGCTGGCGATAAGCGCATCCAGGACACGGGTCAGATCGTGCGGGCGTTGCCAGAGCGCCTGTGCCTGAGCGGGTTGTTTATTACGGGTCGTGGTGCCCGGATGGTCTACCGCGGCGACGATATACCCCTGCTCTGCCATCGCCTGTGCCAACCAGTTCAGATTGCGCCAGTTGCCGCCAAAACCATGCGAGAGTAACAGTACCGGGTGCGCGCCCGGCGCAGGTGAGGCGTCGCGTTGCGCCTTAACGCCCGTGAATACGATGTTATCGCCTACCGTCTCCGACGGGCGGTTATCGAGCGTGGGATACCAGACGGCGATATCCAGCGGACGCGTTGCAGGCGAGTCGATAGTGAACTGATGGAACCCGATAGCTGCCGACGCGGCGGCGTTTAACAACAGCAGGGTAATAAAGGTGATGAGTCGATACATGGTGATGCTCTCCGTTTACAGGTCACGGATTTGTAGCATCGGGGCGGCGCGCGGGCGTCCTGAAACGCGATCGAGGTCTTTTTAGTGGGTTTCAGGCATAAAAAAACCCGCCGAAGCGGGTTTTTAGTCAGGCTAAGAACGATTACTCGTTGTCGTTGCCGCCCAGACCTGCATTCAACAGTTCTGCCAGGCTTGCAGACGCGTCTTCCGCAGTGACCTGCGGTGCTGCCGGGAGTTCACCCGCAGCGCGACGGCGCATACGATCCTGGTGGTACGCGTAACCGGTACCGGCCGGGATCAGACGACCCACGATAACGTTCTCTTTCAGACCGCGCAGTTCGTCGCGTTTGCCCGCAACGGCTGCTTCGGTCAGCACGCGAGTGGTCTCCTGGAACGAGGCCGCGGAGATGAAGGACTCGGTAGCCAGAGACGCTTTGGTGATACCCAGCAGATCGCGCGAGAAGGTCGCACCGATTTTGCCGTTCGCTTCCAGATCGCGGTTAGCAATCTTGACGCGTGAGTATTCAACCTGCTCGCCTTCCAGGAACTCAGAGCTACCCGCGTTATCGATGGTTGCTTTACGCAGCATCTGACGAACGATAACTTCGATGTGTTTATCGTTAATCTTAACGCCCTGCAGACGGTATACGTCCTGTACTTCGTTAACGATGTAACGGGTCACAGCGTGAACGCCACGCAGACGCAGGATGTCGTGCGGCGCTTCCGGGCCGTCGGAAACCACGTCACCACGTTCTACACGTTCACCTTCGAACACGTTGAGCTGACGCCACTTAGGAATCATCTCTTCGTACGGCTCGCTGCCATCTACTGGGGTGATAACCAGACGGCGTTTACCTTTGGTCTCTTTACCGAAGGAGATGATACCGCTGATTTCAGCCAGGATTGCAGGCTCTTTCGGACGACGTGCTTCGAACAGGTCAGCAACGCGTGGCAGACCACCGGTGATGTCCTTGGTACCGCCGGATTCCTGCGGAATACGCGCCAGGGTGTCACCAGAGCTGATCTGTACGCCATCTTCCAGCTGTACAATC
This sequence comes from Cronobacter turicensis, assembly GCF_041222865.1. Lineage (NCBI taxonomy): Bacteria > Pseudomonadati > Pseudomonadota > Gammaproteobacteria > Enterobacterales > Enterobacteriaceae > Cronobacter > Cronobacter turicensis. The sequence continues at coordinate 4,034,775 of NZ_CP165997.1, forward strand.
GCTTTACCCGGCAGGAAGTACTGTGCCGGCATGTCGGTACCCGGGATCAGAACGTCGTTACCCTGAGCATCAACGATTTTCAGCGCCGGACGCAGATCTTTACCGCCCGCGGTACGTTCAGCAGAATCCAGAACCACCAGAGAAGACAGACCGGTCAGCTCGTCGGTCTGACGAGTAATGGTCTGGCCGTCGATCATGTCAGTGAAGCGGATGAAACCACTTACTTCGGTGATAACCGGCATGGTGTGTGGATCCCAGTTTGCAACGGTTTCACCGCCGGCAACCTGCTCGCCATCACCTTTCGCCATAACAGCACCGTAAGGCACTTTATAGCTCTCTTTGGTACGACCGAATTCGTCGATCAGTTTCAGCTCGGTGTTACGGGAAGTCACCACCAGCTTACCGCTGGAGTTAACAACCGACTTCGCGTTGCTGAGCTTGATGCTACCTTTGTTTTTCACCTGGATGCTGGATTCAGCAGCCGCACGGGATGCCGCACCACCGATGTGGAACGTACGCATCGTCAGCTGAGTACCCGGCTCACCGATGGACTGTGCCGCGATAACGCCGATGGCTTCACCTTTGTTGATGATGTGGCCACGCGCGAGGTCTCGACCGTAGCAGTGCGCACATACACCAAAGTCGGTGTCACAGGATACAACGGAACGCACTTTCACAGAGTCAACAGAGTTGGCTTCCAGCAGGTCACACCAGTGCTCGTGCAGCAGCGTGTTGCGTGGAACCAGAATATCTGCGGTACCCGGCTTCAGAATGTCTTCCGCGGTAACACGACCCAGTACGCGATCGCGCAGCGGCTCTTTAACATCACCACCCTCGATAACCGGGGTCATGGTGATACCTTCCAGCGTGCCACAATCGTCTTCGGTTACGACCAGATCCTGCGCAACGTCAACCAGACGACGCGTCAGATAACCGGAGTTCGCGGTTTTCAGTGCGGTATCCGCCAGACCCTTACGAGCACCGTGGGTCGAGATGAAGTACTGGAGTACGTTCAGACCTTCACGGAAGTTCGCGGTGATCGGCGTTTCGATGATGGAGCCATCCGGCTTCGCCATCAGACCACGCATACCTGCCAGCTGACGAATCTGTGCTGCAGAACCACGCGCACCGGAGTCGGCCATCATGTAGATGCTGTTGAAGGAAACCTGCTGCTCTTCTACGCCGTCACGGTTAATCACGGTTTCGGTTTGCAGGTTATCCATCATCGCTTTGGATACACGATCGTTCGCCGCAGCCCAGATATCGATAACTTTGTTGTAGCGTTCGCCCGCGGTAACCAGACCAGACTGGAACTGCTCCTGGATCTCAGCAACTTCGGCTTCCGCTTCGGAGATGATCTCGTGTTTCTTCTCCGGGATGACCATGTCGTCGATACCTACGGACGCACCAGAGCGCGCTGCATAGGCAAAACCGGTGTACATGGTCTGGTCAGCAAAGATAACGGTCGGCTTCAGGCCCAGAATGCGGTAACAGGTGTTCAGCATTTTGGAGATTGCTTTCTTACCCAGCGCCTGGTTGACGATGGAGAAAGGCAGACCTTTCGGCACGATCATCCACAGAATCGCACGACCTACGGTAGTGTCGATCAGGCTGGTTTTCGCAACGAATTCGCCGTTTGCATCTTTTTCGTATTCGGTGATACGCACTTTAACGCGCGCATGCAGAGAGGCCAGGCCTGCGCGATAAATACGCTCAGCTTCTTTCGGGCCAGTCAGCACCATGCCTTCGCCTTTGGCGTTAACACAGTCACGGGTCATGTAGTACAGACCCAGTACAACGTCCTGAGACGGAACGATGATTGGTTCGCCGTTCGCCGGAGACAGGATGTTGTTGGTAGACATCATCAGCGCACGCGCTTCGAGCTGGGCTTCCAGCGTCAGCGGTACGTGAACAGCCATCTGGTCACCATCGAAGTCGGCGTTATATGCCGCACAAACCAGCGGGTGCAGCTGGATAGCTTTACCTTCGATCAGTACCGGTTCGAACGCCTGAATACCCAGACGGTGCAGGGTCGGCGCACGGTTCAGCAGTACCGGGTGCTCACGGATAACTTCATCCAGGATATCCCAAACGACCGCTTCTTCACGCTCAACCATTTTCTTGGCGGCTTTGATGGTGGTCGCGAGGCCACGCAGTTCCAGCTTGCCGTAGATGAACGGTTTGAACAGTTCCAGCGCCATTTTCTTCGGCAGGCCGCACTGATGCAGACGCAGGTACGGACCTACGGTAATTACGGAACGACCAGAGTAGTCCACGCGCTTACCGAGCAGGTTCTGACGGAAACGACCCTGCTTACCTTTGATCATGTCGGCAAGGGATTTCAGCGGACGCTTGTTAGAGCCGGTGATCGCACGACCGCGACGGCCGTTATCCAGCAGGGCGTCTACCGCTTCCTGCAGCATACGTTTTTCGTTGCGTACGATGATGTCCGGCGCCGCCAGATCCAGCAGGCGTTTCAAACGGTTGTTACGGTTGATAACGCGACGATACAGATCGTTCAGATCCGACGTTGCGAAACGACCGCCGTCCAGCGGAACCAGCGGACGCAGATCTGGCGGCAGAACCGGCAGAACGGTCAGGATCATCCACTCCGGCTTGTTGCCAGACTGTACGAACGCTTCCAGCAGCTTGATGCGCTTGGTCAGCTTTTTACGCTTGGTTTCGGAGTTGGTTTCGTTCAGCTCTTCGCGCAGCTGCTCGCACTCGGCTTCCAGATCCATGCTTTTCAGCAGAGCCTGAATAGCTTCGGCGCCCATTTTCGCGTCGAATTCGTCACCGAACTCTTCCAGCGCGTCCAGGTACTGCTCTTCAGTCAGGATCTGGCTGCGCTCGAGGTTGGTCATGCCACCCTCGATAACCACGTAAGATTCGAAATACAGTACGCGTTCGATATCGCGCAGCGGCATATCCAGCAGCAAACCGATACGGGACGGCAGTGATTTCAGGAACCAGATGTGCGCGGTCGGGGAAGCCAGTTCGATGTGGCCCATGCGCTCACGACGCACTTTAGTCTGGGTCACTTCAACGCCGCACTTCTCACAAATCACACCGCGGTGTTTCAGGCGCTTGTACTTACCGCACAGGCACTCATAGTCTTTTACCGGCCCAAAGATACGGGCGCAGAACAGACCATCGCGCTCCGGCTTGAAGGTACGGTAGTTAATGGTTTCCGGCTTCTTAACTTCACCGAAAGACCATGAACGGATCATGTCTGGCGAGGCCAGAGCAATTTTGATCGCATCAAACTCTTCGGTTTTAGTTTGCGCTTTCAGAAACTTTAATAAGTCTTTCACGGATTTGCTCCCGTCGGAGTTAGCACAATCTGGCGCCGGGTGTTACCCCGGCACCAGTGACCTGTTTGAGCGAGAGTTACTCGTCTTCCAGTTCGATGTTGATGCCCAGCGAACGAATCTCTTTCAACAGTACGTTGAACGATTCCGGCATGCCCGGTTCCATCTGATGGTTGCCATCCACGATGTTCTTATACATCTTGGTACGGCCGTTCACGTCATCAGACTTAACGGTAAGCATTTCCTGCAGGGTATAGGCGGCGCCATAAGCTTCCAGCGCCCATACTTCCATCTCACCGAAGCGCTGACCACCGAACTGCGCCTTACCACCCAGCGGCTGCTGAGTAACGAGGCTGTAAGAACCGGTGGAACGAGCGTGCATCTTGTCGTCGACCAGGTGGTTCAGTTTCAGCATGTACATGTAACCTACGGTTACCGGACGCTCGAACTGTTCACCCGTACGGCCGTCGAACAGGGTGATCTGACCGGAAGTCGGCAGGTCGCCCAGCTGCAGCAGCTCTTTAATCTCAGCTTCTTTCGCGCCGTCGAATACCGGCGTGGCGAGCGGCATACCTTTACGCAGGTTTTCAGCCAGACGCAGTACTTCTTCGTCGCTGAAGGTGTTCAGGTCAACTTTCTGACGAACATCCTGACCGAGGTCGTAAGCTTTCTGGATGAATTCGCGCAGTTTCGCGACTTCTTCCTGACGCTTCAGCATGGCGTTGATCTTGTCGCCGATACCTTTCGCCGCCATACCCAGGTGGGTTTCCAGGATCTGACCGATGTTCATACGAGACGGTACGCCCAGCGGGTTCAGTACGATGTCTACCGGCGTGCCGTTTTCATCGTAAGGCATATCTTCGATCGGGTTGATCTTGGAGATAACACCTTTGTTACCGTGGCGGCCTGCCATTTTATCGCCCGGCTGGATCTGACGTTTAACGGCCAGATACACCTTAACGATTTTCAGCACGCCCGGCGCCAGATCGTCGCCCTGGGTGATTTTGCGGCGTTTCGCTTCGAGTTTCTTCTCAAACTCGTGCTTCAGTTCGTCGTACTGCTCAGCCAGCTGTTCCAGCTGATTCTGTTTCTCTTCGTCGGTCAGGCCGAGTTCCAGCCAGCGGTCGCGCGGCAGCTTGTCGAGCTTCTCAGCTTCGACGCCGCCTGCGATCAGGACAGCGCGAATACGGCTGAACAGACCCGCTTCGAGGATCTGCAGTTCTTCAGACAGGTCTTTTTTGGCCTGCTTGAGCTGCATTTCTTCGATTTCCAGCGCACGTTTGTCTTTTTCCACGCCATCGCGGGTAAAGACCTGAACGTCGATAACCGTACCGGAAACACCGTTCGGCACACGCAGAGAAGAGTCTTTAACGTCAGACGCTTTCTCACCGAAGATAGCACGCAGCAGTTTCTCTTCCGGCGTCAGCTGGGTTTCACCTTTCGGCGTTACCTTGCCCACCAGAATGTCGCCGCCGGTCACTTCCGCGCCGATGTAGACGATACCGGATTCATCCAGTTTGGAGAGCGCAGCTTCACCCACGTTCGGGATGTCAGCGGTGATCTCTTCCGGCCCCAGCTTGGTATCGCGAGATACGCACGCCAGTTCCTGGATGTGAATCGTAGTGAAACGGTCTTCCTGAACCACACGCTCGGAAACGAGGATGGAGTCTTCGAAGTTGTAGCCGTTCCACGGCATGAACGCTACGCGCATGTTCTGACCGAGCGCCAGTTCACCGAGGTCGGTGGACGGACCGTCTGCCAGCACGTCGCCGCGCTCAACCGGTTCATTCAGAGACACGCACGGCATCTGGTTGATGCAGGTGTTCTGGTTAGAACGGGTGTATTTAGTCAGGTTATAGATGTCGATACCTGCTTCGCCCGGGTACATCTCGTCTTCGTTAACTTTGATAACGATACGGGAGGCATCCACGTACTGAACGGTACCGCCACGTTTCGCCACGGCGGTTACGCCGGAGTCAACGGCAACAGCACGTTCCATACCGGTACCAACCAGCGGCTTATCAGCGCGCAGAGTCGGAACCGCCTGACGTTGCATGTTCGCACCCATCAATGCACGGTTGGCGTCATCGTGTTCAAGGAACGGGATTAGGGACGCACCGACGGAAACCACCTGCTGGGTGGAAACGTCCATATAGTCAACCTGGTCTGCGCTGAAGAGGCTGGATTCGCCTTTGCTGCGGCAGGTGACCAAATCGTCGGCGAAGCGGCCTTCTTCGGTCAGGTTGGTGTTCGCCTGAGCGATAACGTAGTTACCTTCTTCGATAGCGGAGAGGTAATGAATTTCATCGGTAACCACACCGTCGGTAACTTTACGATACGGCGTCTCAAGGAAGCCATATTCGTTAGTCTGTGCGTACACGGACAGGGAATTGATCAGACCGATGTTCGGACCTTCCGGCGTTTCGATAGGACATACGCGACCGTAGTGGGTCGGGTGTACGTCTCGAACTTCGAAGCCTGCGCGCTCACGCGTCAGACCGCCCGGGCCCAGTGCAGAGATACGACGCTTGTGCGTAATCTCAGACAGCGGGTTGTTCTGGTCCATAAACTGAGACAGCTGGCTGGAGCCGAAGAACTCTTTTACCGCAGCGGAGATAGGCTTGGCGTTGATCATATCCTGCGGCATCAGGGTATCCAGATCGCCCAGAGACAGACGTTCTTTTACCGCACGCTCTACACGCACCAGACCAACACGGAACTGGTTTTCCGCCATTTCGCCAACGGAACGGATACGACGGTTGCCGAGGTGGTCGATATCATCCACTTCGCCTTTACCGTTACGGATATCGATGAGCTTCTTCATCACGTCGATGATGTCAGCTTTGCTCAGGATACCGGAACCTTCGATCTCATCACGCAGCAGAGAACGGTTGAACTTCATGCGGCCAACCGCAGACAGATCGTAACGATCTTCAGAGAAGAACAGGTTCTCAAACAGGCTTTCCGCCGCTTCACGCGTCGGCGGCTCGCCAGGACGCATCATGCGGTAGATTTCAACCAGCGCGCTCAGGCGATCGGTCGTCGGGTCGACGCGTACGGTCTCAGACATGTACGGGCCGTGATCGAGGTCGTTGGTGAACAGCGTCTCGATACGTTTGTGACCAGACTGGCTCAGTTTCGCCAGCAGATCCAGGGACAGCTCCATGTTGGCCGGGCAGATCAGCTCGCCAGTGGAAGCATCCACGTAATCTTTCGCCGCCACTTTGCCCGCGATGTATTCCACCGGAACTTCGATGAGTTTGATTTCGTCTTTTTCGAGCTGGCGGATGTGACGCGCAGTGATACGACGGCCTTTTTCTACGTAAATTTTGCCGTTTGCTTCGATATCAAAAGAGGCGGTCTCACCACGCAGGCGTTCCGGAATCAGCTCCATCTGCAGCTTGTTGTCGCGGATTTCGAAAACCACTTTCTCAAAGAACAGGTCAAGGATCTGCTCAGTGGTGTAATCCAGCGCGCGCAGGATGATCGTTGCCGGCAGCTTACGACGACGGTCGATACGGACAAACAGGTTGTCTTTCGGATCGAACTCAAAGTCCAGCCAGGAGCCACGGTAAGGAATGATGCGTGCGTTATACAGCACCTTACCAGAGGAGTGAGTTTTACCCTTGTCGCTGTCAAAGAACACGCCCGGGCTACGGTGCAGCTGAGAAACGATAACGCGCTCAGTACCGTTGATAACAAAGGTACCGTTATCGGTCATGAGCGGAATTTCGCCCATGTAAACTTCTTGCTCTTTGATGTCTTTAACGGTGCCTTCCGGCGCTTCGCGCTCGTAGATCACCAGACGCAGCTTAACGCGCAGCGGTGCCGAATAGGTCACGCCACGGATCTGGCATTCTTTAACATCAAACACCGGTTCGCCAAGACGGTAGCTGACGTATTGCAGTTCCGAATTGCCGCTGTAGCTCTGAATCGGGAATACGGAGCGGAAAGCTGCTTCCAGACCGTACTGACCCTCAGGATCTTGCTCGATAAATTTCTGGAACGAGTCAAGCTGGATAGAAAGGAGATAGGGAACATCCAGAACTTGTGGACGTTTACCAAAATCCTTACGAATACGTTTTTTCTCGGTATAGGAGTAAACCATAGGGTTCCTCAGCTCGCTGACAAGTCGACCCACTCTGTCCATCGAAGGGACAGTTTATGCAACACCATTTTGTTGACCGAAAAGTGGAACACTTTTCGCAATACCTGTTGCTATCACGCTTAAACCATTTCATTGCGATTTACACAGTGCCGAAACGCTGTCGCAGTATATTAAGTCGTCGATAGAAACAAGCATTGACGGGTAACCAGCAGTAAAACAGTGTGAAACGCTACTGGTCCCCTAGCGCAAAAAGGCTGGTGACCAAAAAGTCACCAGCCATCAGCCTGATTTCTCAGGCTGCCACCAGAAGGGTTGGCTTATTTAACTTCAACTTCAGCGCCAGCTTCTTCCAGAGATTTTTTCAGAGCTTCAGCGTCATCTTTGCTCACGCCTTCTTTCAGAGCGGCCGGAGCAGATTCTACCAGGTCTTTAGCTTCTTTCAGACCCAGGCCAGTTGCGCCACGTACTGCTTTGATAACAGCAACTTTGTTAGCGCCAGCGGCTTTCAGAATAACGTCGAATTCAGTTTTCTCTTCAGCAGCTTCAGCAGCCGGGCCAGCAGCAACAGCTACAGCGGCAGCAGCAGAAACACCGAATTTTTCTTCCATTGCAGAAATCAGCTCTACAACGTCCATTACGGACATAGCGGATACTGCTTCAATGATTTGATCTTTAGTGATAGACATTTAATTGTTCCTGAATATCAGAATAAGTTTTGTACGTAAGCAAATACGCGATTACGCAGCTTCTTTCGCATCGCGAACAGCAGCCAGAGTGCGAACCAGTTTGCCAGCAGAGGCTTCTTTCATGGTTGCCATCAGGCGTGCAATTGCTTCTTCGTAAGTCGGCAGAGTTGCCAGGCGGTCGATCTGCGACGCCGGGATCAGCTCGCCTTCAAAGGCAGCGGCTTTAACCTCAAATTTTGCATTCGCTTTCGCGAAATCTTTGAACAGACGAGCAGCAGCGCCCGGGTGTTCCATAGAATATGCAATCAGGGTCGGACCAACAAACGCGTCTTTCAGGCACTCAAACTGAGTACCTTCAACAACACGGCGCAGCAGGGTGTTACGAACAACACGCATGTATACGCCGGCTTCGCGACCTGCTTTACGCAGTTCAGTCATTTTGTCTACAGTAACGCCACGGGAATCCGCAACTACTGCAGACAGCGCGCCTTTGGCTACTTCGCTGACTTCAGCAACAATCGCTTGTTTGTCTTGAAGATTTAAAGCCATTAGCTTTTGCTCCTGGATTTTAGCCGGGACAAGTCCCGGAACTCACTTCACTCAATCGTACGAAAGAGCGTCGAAATACGGTGAGCAGAAACAAGCCAAAGACTACTTAAAAAATATTCTTCAGGTTCTGTCACCGTCTACGCAGGGAATTAAGTCTCTTGCGAAACACCTGCGGTCTTGGACGGAGGCCTGGATAAGGCCAGGCTCCAACCGAAAATCTTTTATGCTCTGCTTAGCAGAACAATGGGCGTAAGATTGTAGACAAATCCGACGCCCACGTAAAGAGACGAATTAGTTCGCCACTGCGCTCAGACCAGACTGGTCTACCGCAACACCTGCGCCCATGGTGGTGGACAGGCTAACTTTCTTGATGTACACGCCTTTAGCAGAAGACGGTTTTGCTTTTTTCAGAGCAACCAGCAGCGCTTCCAGGTTTTCTTTCAGTTTGTCAGCGTCGAAGTCCACTTTACCGATGGTAGTGTGAATGATGCCGTTTTTGTCGTTACGGTAACGAACCTGACCCGCTTTAGCGTTTTTAACCGCTTCAGCAACGTTCGGCGTTACAGTACCCACTTTCGGGTTCGGCATCAGGCCACGCGGACCCAGAACCTGGCCCAGCTGGCCAACAACGCGCATTGCATCCGGGGAAGCAATAACAACGTCAAAGTTCATTTCGCCTTTTTTGATCTGGTCAGCCAGATCTTCCATACCTACCAGCTCTGCGCCAGCTGCTTTAGCAGCTTCAGCGTTCGGGCCTTGGGCAAATACGGCTACGCGAACAGAACGGCCGGTACCGTGCGGCAGTACAGTCGCGCCACGTACGTTCTGGTCAGATTTACGAGCGTCGATGCCAAGGTTAACAGCAACGTCAACGCTTTCTACGAACTTAGCGGTAGCCAGTTCTTTCAGCAGAGTGATGGCTTCGTTGATGTCGTACTGTTTGGTCGCATCAACTTTGTCACGGATCACACGCATGCGCTTGGTCAGTTTAGCCATTTCTTAATCCTCCACTACCAGGCCCATGGAACGTGCAGTACCTTCGATGGAGCGAGTCATCGCTTCTACGTCGGCGCCAGTCATGTCAGCAGCTTTGGTCTGTGCAATTTCCTGCAGCTGAGCGCGGGTAATAGTACCCACTTTGTCTTTGTTCGGCTTACCGGAACCAGACTTGATACCAGCCGCTTTTTTCAGCAGGACAGCTGCCGGCGGGGTTTTGGTAACGAAGGTGAAAGAACGGTCAGCATAAACGGTGATGACAACCGGAATCGGCAGACCTTTTTCCATGGAATCCGTCTTCGCGTTGAACGCTTTACAGAATTCCATGATGTTAACACCCTGCTGACCCAGAGCCGGACCGACCGGCGGGCTCGGGTTAGCCATACCAGCTGCAACCTGCAGCTTAACGTAGGCTTGTACTTTCTTGGCCATGAAAATTTCCTCAGTTGGGTCTAACGCCTCGAAGAGGCTCCCCGTGATTAAAACGTTTTATGGGTTGACCCCATAAAAACAAAAGGCGCGAAATTGTATTCCAATCTCGCGCCCTGTGCAACGGTTAACCGCTGGTTTTTCGAACTCAGATTACGCTTTTTCTACCTGGCCGAAGTCAAGCTCAACCGGGGTAGCACGACCGAAGATAGAAACCGACACTTTCAGGCGGCTCTTCTCGTAATCGACTTCTTCCACCACGCCGTTAAAGTCAGCAAACGGACCGTCGTTAACACGAACCATCTCACCTGGTTCAAACAGCGTTTTCGGACGCGGTTTGTCGCCAACCTGCTGCAGGCGGTTCATAATAGCGTCCACTTCTTTGTCGCTGATTGGCGCAGGACGGTCAGAGGTACCACCGATAAAGCCCATCACGCGAGGCACGCTACGTACCAGGTGCCAACTTGCGTCGTTCATAACCATCTGAACTAACACATAACCGGGGAAGAATTTGCGTTCGCTTTTGCGACGCTGGCCGCCACGGATTTCCACTACCTCTTCGGTAGGAACCATGACTTCGCCAAACAACTCTTCCATGTTGTGTAATTTGATATGCTCGCGCAGCGAGGTAGCTACGCGGCCTTCAAAACCGGAAAACGCCTGAACGACGTACCAGCGCTTTTTAGGTGCTTCAGACATCTCAGAACCTCAGGCCAGTGATAAAGGATACCAGGCGGACCAGAATACCATCCAGCCCCCACAGGATCAGTGACATAACAGCGGTCACTGCAGCCACGATTAATGTGGTGTGCAACGTTTCCTGGCGAGTCGGCCAAATAACCTTACGGACTTCGGTTCTCGCTTCACGGGCAAAGGCGACGGTAGCTTTACCTTTAGTCGTCAACAGCGCGACACCACCCGCTGCAGCAATCAGAATTACTACCGCAAGAGCACGCAGCGGCAGGGTAATCTCACGGTAAAGAAAGTTGCCTACGATAGCTACAATCAGCAGCGCAGCGACAACCAACCACTTCATCACTTCCAGGCCGCGCCCGCTTCCTTGAGCTTCGGTATTCGCACTCATAAACCAACCTGTCATAGTAAATCAGACAAACATTTTTGCCCCGCACAAGCGAGGCAAGCCAGACCGAATTGCTCTTTTTACATTGCGCTTCGGAGTTACGCTATCTGCAGAGCCTGTCTCAGCAATGATTATGTGGAATAAATCACTGATGAGCCAGGTTCTGGGCCGAGAGCGTGCAAAAAGGGCATCAAATGATGCCCTTTTATTGCGCATTGCGTCAAATGTTATCAGCGATTAGCCGAGAACTTTAGCAACCACGCCCGCGCCAACGGTACGGCCGCCTTCGCGGATTGCGAAACGCAGACCGTCGTCCATCGCGATCGGGTGGATCAGGGTGACAACCATTTTAATGTTGTCGCCCGGCATTACCATCTCAACGCCTTCCGGCAGTTCGATGGTACCGGTCACGTCAGTGGTACGGAAGTAGAACTGCGGACGGTAGCCTTTGAAGAACGGAGTGTGACGGCCGCCTTCGTCTTTGGACAGAATGTACACTTCAGATTCGAACTTGGTGTGCGGCTTGATGGAGCCCGGCTTAGCCAGCACCTGACCACGTTCGATTTCTTCACGTTTGATACCACGCAGCAGAACACCTACGTTCTCGCCAGCACGGCCTTCGTCCAGCAGTTTGCGGAACATTTCAACGCCGGTACAGGTGGATTTCGCGGTGTCTTTGATACCCACGATTTCAACTTCTTCACCCACTTTGATGATACCGCGCTCTACACGACCGGTAACAACGGTACCACGACCGGAGATGGAGAATACGTCTTCGATCGGCAGCAGGAACGGCTTGTCAATCGCACGTTCCGGTTCCGGGATGTAGGAATCCAGGAAGCCTGCCAGTTCAATGATTTTTGCTTCCCACTCTGCATCGCCTTCCAGCGCTTTCAGTGCAGAACCACGCACGATCGGCGTGTCGTCGCCCGGGAAATCGTACTGAGACAGCAGCTCGCGCACTTCCATCTCAACCAGTTCCAGCAGCTCTTCGTCATCAACCATGTCGCATTTGTTCAGGAACACGATGATGTACGGAACGCCTACCTGACGACCCAGCAGGATGTGCTCACGGGTCTGCGGCATCGGGCCGTCAGTCGCAGCAACAACCAGGATAGCGCCGTCCATCTGAGCAGCACCGGTGATCATGTTTTTCACATAGTCGGCGTGGCCCGGGCAGTCAACGTGCGCGTAGTGGCGAGTCGGGGTGTCATATTCAACGTGAGAGGTGTTGATGGTGATACCACGAGCTTTTTCTTCCGGCGCGTTATCGATCTGATCGAATGCACGAGCAGAACCACCGTAGGTTTTCGCCAGAACGGTAGTGATGGCAGCGGTCAGCGTTGTTTTACCATGGTCAACGTGGCCGATAGTACCGACGTTAACGTGCGGTTTTGTACGTTCAAACTTTTCTTTAGACATCGATTGTCCCTCTAAGACACGGATAAATCGGTGGTATCACCACATCAACCAGGCGTTTGCCTGAATTTGTTGAATACATCTACAGAAGAGAAACAGGGAGGAGATTGAGAAGTGGTGCTGATAGGCAGATTCGAACTGCCGACCTCACCCTTACCAAGGGTGCGCTCTACCAACTGAGCTATATCAGCACATCCTGGAGCGGGCAGCGGGAATCGAACCCGCATCATCAGCTTGGAAGGCTGAGGTAATAGCCATTATACGATGCCCGCATCCTGAAACTCGGCTACCCAGTTCTTTCTGTACAAAAAAGAAATTCTTTCTTGCTTGAGCTGGCAGGCTTACCGACCAACTCTGGCATCGCTGTTGCGAAGCCAAAAGTGGTGGTGGGGGAAGGATTCGAACCTTCGAAGTCTGTGACGGCAGATTTACAGTCTGCTCCCTTTGGCCGCTCGGGAACCCCACCTGAACTTGATGGTGCCGGCTACCGGAATCGAACTGGTGACCTACTGATTACAAGTCAGTTGCTCTACCTACTGAGCTAAGCCGGCATCAAGTAGCGCGCATTCTAGGAATAGCGGCGCGCGCATGCAACAAAAAAATTGCTTAATCCGCTCTCTTGCTCACATTTTGCGCATTAACGCGCATTTCTGATGCCTTTTCAGCCACTCATGATGAAATAATCCACACCTGCGGGCGGCATCTGAGAGAAAACCAACCAAGACATCATGCTATCGGCCAACCTCAACTCGACATAATCACGTATTGATGCCCTGCCTGCGTCAGCAATATTTTTGATTTATGGCTTGCGGGGAAACGGCGCGACGTCTCTCTTAACGCTTTGTTTTACTCTATGGAAAAGATAACGTCACAGATGCGAACAAGCTTTATACAATTAAAGCTAAGAAGCGTGATGCTTTTCGGAGAAAGGAAAGCGAGGAAGATTTTTTCTTATTATTCCTTTTAATCTGATGTTACCCTCCTGCCCATTGTGAAATTCTCGCTTACCCGGCGTGCCATTAAGCGGTCTAAGATGAAAGCATCACAGCGCTGAGCAAAGGGTTTTCATTTTGTCCTGAATGACAGGCAGAAGCATGCTTATGAGTAATAAAGATCAAACCTTAACGTCCCCTTATCTCCAGTTTAACCGGAGCCAGTGGGCTGCCCTGCGCGATTCAGTGCCGATGACGCTAACCGAAGGCGAAATAGCGCGCCTGAAGGGCATTAACGAAGACCTTTCTCTGGAAGAAGTGGCGGAAATTTATCTGCCGCTGTCGCGCTTGCTCAATTTTTATATTAGCTCTAACTTACGTCGCCAGGCGGTGCTTGAACAATTTCTCGGCACCAATGGCCAGCGCATACCTTATATCATTAGCATAGCGGGTAGCGTGGCGGTCGGTAAAAGTACTACTGCTCGTGTATTGCAGGCATTGTTGAGCCGCTGGCCTGAGCACCGTCGCGTTGAACTGATCACGACCGATGGCTTCCTTCATCCGAACGCTGTTTTAAAAGAACGTAATTTGATGAAGAAGAAAGGCTTTCCGCAGTCGTACGATATGCACCGACTCGTGAAGTTTGTTTCTGACATTAAATCAGGCGTGCCGGACGTCACCGCGCCGGTTTACTCACATTTAATTTATGATGTGATCCCCGACGGCGATAAAGTCGTGAATCAACCCGATATCCTTATTCTTGAAGGGCTCAATGTCCTGCAAAGCGGTATGGATTATCCTCATGACCCGCATCATGTATTTGTTTCCGACTTCGTGGATTTCTCCATTTATGTGGATGCACCAGAAGACTTACTGCAACGCTGGTATATTAACCGCTTTTTGAAATTCCGTGAGGGCGCGTTCACAGACCCTGACTCTTATTTCCATAACTATGCCAAACTGAGTGAAGATGAAGCGATTAATATCGCCACACAGTTATGGGAAGAGATTAACTGGTTGAACCTTAAAGAAAACATTTTGCCTACACGCGAGCGTGCAAGCCTCATAATGACCAAAAGCGCTAACCATGCGGTGGAGTGTGTTCGCTTACGAAAATAGTGCAACAATAAAAAAGGGAGCCAGGCTCCCTTTTTTCATTCTGCGCGACGTAATGAAATCTCGCCGCCGACCCAAGGCTTTATAATGCCGTTTTGCTCCAGCAGTAACGCCCCCTGATTATCAATCCCACGTGAAATGCCGTATATTTCTCGTTCACCGATGATCAGTTTCACCTGACGGTGAATAAAGTTATCGAGCTTTTCCCAACGGGTTAAAAAGGGAGCCAGCCCTTCCTGCTCAAATTCCCACAAAGACGCGCGCAGCTTTTCAATCAACCTGACGGCCAGCTCGTTTCTGTCGATCTTTACCCCGGCTTCCTGAAGATTAATCCAGCCCTGGTTCACGATGTCACTTTCAACCTGACGCATCGCCAGATTAATACCCGCACCAATGACAATCTGCGCCGCATCGCCCGTTTTACCTGTAAGCTCTACAAGAATACCGGCCAGTTTTCTGTCATTAAGGTAGAGATCGTTAGGCCACTTTACCCGCACCTGATCGGCGCCGAGTTCGTGAAGCACTTCAGCCATCACAATGCCGATAACCAGGCTTAAACCGACGGCCGCGGCTGGTCCCTGTTCAAGACGCCAGTACATGGAAAGATATAAATTCGCGCCAAACGGTGAAAACCATTTACGCCCACGACGCCCTCGCCCAGCCTGCTGGTATTCAGCAATACAGACGTCGCCCGATTCGAGCTCAGAAAGCCTGTCCAGTAAATACTGGTTTGTAGAGTCAATCACCGGAAGCACCGTCACCGATCCGGTTTTGATATGAGAATGGATAAAAGACTCGTTAAGTAACTGTATGGGGCCTGGCAGGCTATATCCTTTGCCCGGAACCGTAAACACGTCGATGCCCCAGTCACGTAGCGTCTGGATATGCTTGTTAATCGCTGCCCGACTCATCCCCAGCCTTTCGCCAAGCTGTTCGCCAGAGTGAAATTCGCCGTCAGCAAGAAATGAAATGAGCGTTAACGGAATAGTGTTATCTTTCAAGCAATCGTCTCCACAGCATTCACCTCGCCTACCGAACCAATAAAACGGACTTCAGGCTCCAGCCAGACATTAAATTTTTCGCCAACACGCCGACGGACTTCATGCGCAAGTTTTACGATATCCTGACTGGTCGCATTATTCTCATTGATAAGCACAAGCGCCTGATGGCGATGTACGGCTGCGCCACCGACACGATGCCCTTTCATATCGCAGCGATCAATAAGCCAGCCTGCCGCCAGTTTTACCTGCCCGTCAATTTGCGGGTAACGCGGCGCATCCGGATAATGTATAAACAGTGCACTGGCTTCTTGCGCCGTGATTACCGGGTTTTTAAAGAAGCTGCCAGCATTACCATATTCTTTTGGGTCGGGCAGCTTCGTACGACGCATATGGCATACCGCATTAAATACCTGACGTGGCGTGACCGTATCAGGAGACAGACGCGTTAAATCACCATAGGTAAGCACCGGCGACCACTGTTTGGGCAGACGCAGACCAATACCTGTAATGGCATAGCGATTCTGATAATCATGTTTGAAGATGCTGTCGCGATAACCAAAGTGACAATCACTGTTACCAAGACGAACCGACTCGCCAGAATGCAGATCGACACAATCTACATACAGACAGAATTGTTTAAACTCTACGCCATAAGCGCCAATATTCTGGATAGGGGAAGAGCCAGCACAACCCGGAATAAGCGCCAGATTCTCAAGACCGGCAATATTATGGTCCAGCGTGAACTCGACAAGACGATGCCAGTTCTCACCCGCCCCGGCATGTATTAACCAGGCGTCAGGCTGTTCCTCGACCTGTATGCCCATAATGCGGTTCAGAATAACCGTGCCGCTGAAATCATCAAGAAACAGCACATTGCTCCCCTCCCCCAGAATCAAAACCGTTTGGGAAGCCGCATGCGCCTGCTGCCAGGCTTCAGACAGCGCGTTGGCAGTGTGCGCCGTCACGATCTGCTGCGCGCGTTTATCAATACCGAATGTATTGTAAGGTTTAAGGGAGTTATTCATGCCATTAGTCCTGAGGTCGAAACCCGGACAGTTTAACCGATTAGCAGTTTGATAGCTTCTCTGGCATTGGCGGAGCACGCAAAAGGAGGAAAGATCGAGGTTATTTATGAATAAAGAACAACGAGGTATATAAAAGCAAAAACCCCTCAGCGGCGCTGAGGGGTTCTTTATTTGATGCCTGGCAGTTCCCTACTCTCGCATGGGGAGGCCCCACACTACCATCGGCGCTACGGCGTTTCACTTCTGAGTTCGGCATGGGGTCAGGTGGGACCACCGCGCTACAGCCGCCAGGCAAATTCTGTCTGTTCACCGCTTTCGCCATGAACATTATCCGTCACAAGCTGAATATCTCTCTCAACACGCCAGACTTCTTTGGCGTTGTAAGGTTAAGCCTCACGGTTCATTAGTACCGGTTAGCTCAACGCATCGCTGCGCTTACACACCCGGCCTATCAACGTCGTCGTCTTCAACGTTCCTTCAGGAGACTTATAGTCTCAGGGAGAACTCATCTCGGGGCAAGTTTCGTGCTTAGATGCTTTCAGCACTTATCTCTTCCGCATTTAGCTACCGGGCAGTGCCATTGGCATGACAACCCGAACACCAGTGATGCGTCCACTCCGGTCCTCTCGTACTGGGAGCAGCCCCCCTCAATTCTCCAGCGCCCACGGCAGATAGGGACCGAACTGTCTCACGACGTTCTAAACCCAGCTCGCGTACCACTTTAAATGGCGAACAGCCATACCCTTGGGACCTACTTCAGCCCCAGGATGTGATGAGCCGACATCGAGGTGCCAAACACCGCCGTCGATATGAACTCTTGGGCGGTATCAGCCTGTTATCCCCGGAGTACCTTTTATCCGTTGAGCGATGGCCCTTCCATACAGAACCACCGGATCACTATGACCTGCTTTCGCACCTGCTCGAGCCGTCACTCTCGCAGTCAAGCCAGCTTATGCCATTGCACTAACCTCCTGATGTCCGACCAGGATTAGCTGACCTTCGTGCTCCTCCGTTACACTTTGGGAGGAGACCGCCCCAGTCAAACTACCCACCAGACACTGTCCCCACGCCGGATCACGGCGCCAGGTTAGAACATCAAACATTAAAGGGTGGTATTTCAAGGTTGGCTCCACGCAGACTGGCGTCCACGCTTCAAAGCCTCCCACCTATCCTACACATCAAGGCTCAATGTTCAGTGTCAAGCTGTAGTAAAGGTTCACGGGGTCTTTCCGTCTTGCCGCGGGTACACTGCATCTTCACAGCGAGTTCAATTTCACTGAGTCTCGGGTGGAGACAGCCTGGCCATCATTACGCCATTCGTGCAGGTCGGAACTTACCCGACAAGGAATTTCGCTACCTTAGGACCGTTATAGTTACGGCCGCCGTTTACCGGGGCTTCGATCAGGAGCTTCTCTTGCGATAACCCCATCAATTAACCTTCCGGCACCGGGCAGGCGTCACACCGTATACGTCCACTTTCGTGTTTGCACAGTGCTGTGTTTTTAATAAACAGTTGCAGCCAGCTGGTATCTTCGACTGACTTCAGCTCCACCCGCAGGGGCTTCACCTACATGTCAGCGTGCCTTCTCCCGAAGTTACGGCACCATTTTGCCTAGTTCCTTCACCCGAGTTCTCTCAAGCGCCTTGGTATTCTCTACCTGACCACCTGTGTCGGTTTGGGGTACGATTTAATGTTACCTGATGCTTAGAGGCTTTTCCTGGAAGCAGGGCATTTGTCACTTCAGCACCGTAGTGCCTCGTCATCACGCCTCAGCCTTAACTTTCCGGATTTGCCTGGAAAGTCAGCCTACACGCTTAAACCGGGACAACCGTCGCCCGGCCAACATAGCCTTCTCCGTCCCCCCTTCGCAGTAACACCAAGTACAGGAATATTAACCTGTTTCCCATCGACTACGCCTTTCGGCCTCGCCTTAGGGGTCGACTCACCCTGCCCCGATTAACGTTGGACAGGAACCCTTGGTCTTCCGGCGAGCGGGCTTTTCACCCGCTTTATCGTTACTTATGTCAGCATTCGCACTTCTGATACCTCCAGCATGCCTCACAGCACACCTTCGACGGCTTACAGAACGCTCCCCTACCCAACAACACATAGTGTCGCTGCCGCAGCTTCGGTGCATGGTTTAGCCCCGTTACATCTTCCGCGCAGGCCGACTCGACCAGTGAGCTATTACGCTTTCTTTAAATGATGGCTGCTTCTAAGCCAACATCCTGGCTGTCTGGGCCTTCCCACATCGTTTCCCACTTAACCATGACTTTGGGACCTTAGCTGGCGGTCTGGGTTGTTTCCCTCTTCACGACGGACGTTAGCACCCGCCGTGTGTCTCCCGTGATAACATTCTCCGGTATTCGCAGTTTGCATCGGGTTGGTAAGCCGGGATGGCCCCCTAGCCGAAACAGTGCTCTACCCCCGGAGATGAGTTCACGAGGCGCTACCTAAATAGCTTTCGGGGAGAACCAGCTATCTCCCGGTTTGATTGGCCTTTCACCCCCAGCCACAGGTCATCCGCTAATTTTTCAACATTAGTCGGTTCGGTCCTCCAGTTAGTGTTACCCAACCTTCAACCTGCCCATGGCTAGATCACCGGGTTTCGGGTCTATACCCTGCAACTTAACGCCCGGTTAAGACTCGGTTTCCCTTCGGCTCCCCTATACGGTTAACCTTGCTACAGAATATAAGTCGCTGACCCATTATACAAAAGGTACGCAGTCACCCTCTTACGAAGGCTCCCACTGCTTGTACGTACACGGTTTCAGGTTCTGTTTCACTCCCCTCGCCGGGGTTCTTTTCGCCTTTCCCTCACGGTACTGGTTCACTATCGGTCAGTCAGGAGTATTTAGCCTTGGAGGATGGTCCCCCCATCTTCAGACAGGATATCACGTGTCCCGCCCTACTCATCGAGCTCACAGCCTGTGTGCTTTCATGTACGGGACTTTCACCCTGTATCGTGCGACTTTCCAGACGCTTCCATTAACACACAAGCTGATTCAGGCTCTGGGCTGTTCCCCGTTCGCTCGCCGCTACTGGGGGAATCTCGGTTGATTTCTTTTCCTCGGGGTACTTAGATGTTTCAGTTCCCCCGGTTCGCCTCGTTTGACTATGTATTCATCAAACGATGATGCACCAGAGTGCACCGGGTTTCCCCATTCGGACATCGTCGGTTATAACGGTTCATATCACCTTACCGACGCTTTTCGCAGATTAGCACGTCCTTCATCGCCTCTGACTGCCAGGGCATCCACCGTGTACGCTTGTTCGCTTAACCTCACAACCCGAAGAAGTCTTCGTGCTGCGAGTTTGAGAGACTCTGACACACCGCGCATTCCTTATTACGGAGAAATGCAACAGCATGTCTGTTTCAATTTTCAGCTTGTTCCGGATTGTTAAAGAGCAAATATCTCAAACATGACTTTACAGTCAGTTTTGAGATATTAATCGGTAACGCCTTTCACTCATTACCAGCAGGTGGCGTCCCTTAGGGGATTCGAACCCCTGTTACCGCCGTGAAAGGGCGGTGTCCTGGGCCTCTAGACGAAAGGGACTTCGCTTTCGCAGACAACCCTGCTTCTTTACTTTCTATCAGACAATCTGTGTGAGCACTACGAGGTTGTATCTTTCAGGTAAGGAGGTGATCCAACCGCAGGTTCCCCTACGGTTACCTTGTTACGACTTCACCCCAGTCATGAATCACAAAGTGGTAAGCGCCCTCCCGAAGGTTAAGCTACCTACTTCTTTTGCAACCCACTCCCATGGTGTGACGGGCGGTGTGTACAAGGCCCGGGAACGTATTCACCGTGGCATTCTGATCCACGATTACTAGCGATTCCGACTTCATGGAGTCGAGTTGCAGACTCCAATCCGGACTACGACGCACTTTATGAGGTCCGCTTGCTCTCGCGAGTTCGCTTCTCTTTGTATGCGCCATTGTAGCACGTGTGTAGCCCTGGTCGTAAGGGCCATGATGACTTGACGTCATCCCCACCTTCCTCCGGTTTATCACCGGCAGTCTCCTTTGAGTTCCCACCATTACGTGCTGGCAACAAAGGATAAGGGTTGCGCTCGTTGCGGGACTTAACCCAACATTTCACAACACGAGCTGACGACAGCCATGCAGCACCTGTCTCAGAGTTCCCGAAGGCACTCCCGCATCTCTGCAGGATTCTCTGGATGTCAAGACCAGGTAAGGTTCTTCGCGTTGCATCGAATTAAACCACATGCTCCACCGCTTGTGCGGGCCCCCGTCAATTCATTTGAGTTTTAACCTTGCGGCCGTACTCCCCAGGCGGTCGACTTAACGCGTTAGCTCCGGAAGCCACGCCTCAAGGGCACAACCTCCAAGTCGACATCGTTTACGGCGTGGACTACCAGGGTATCTAATCCTGTTTGCTCCCCACGCTTTCGCACCTGAGCGTCAGTCTTCGTCCAGGGGGCCGCCTTCGCCACCGGTATTCCTCCAGATCTCTACGCATTTCACCGCTACACCTGGAATTCTACCCCCCTCTACGAGACTCAAGCTTGCCAGTTTCAAATGCAGTTCCCAGGTTGAGCCCGGGGATTTCACATCTGACTTAACAAACCGCCTGCGTGCGCTTTACGCCCAGTAATTCCGATTAACGCTTGCACCCTCCGTATTACCGCGGCTGCTGGCACGGAGTTAGCCGGTGCTTCTTCTGCGAGTAACGTCAATGACTGCGGTTATTAACCACAACCCCTTCCTCCTCGCTGAAAGTACTTTACAACCCGAAGGCCTTCTTCATACACGCGGCATGGCTGCATCAGGCTTGCGCCCATTGTGCAATATTCCCCACTGCTGCCTCCCGTAGGAGTCTGGACCGTGTCTCAGTTCCAGTGTGGCTGGTCATCCTCTCAGACCAGCTAGGGATCGTCGCCTAGGTGAGCCTTTACCCCACCTACTAGCTAATCCCATCTGGGCACATCTGATGGCATGAGGCCCGAAGGTCCCCCACTTTGGTCCGAAGACGTTATGCGGTATTAGCTACCGTTTCCAGTAGTTATCCCCCTCCATCAGGCAGTTTCCCAGACATTACTCACCCGTCCGCCACTCGTCAGCAGAGCAGCAAGCTGCTCTCTGTTACCGTTCGACTTGCATGTGTTAGGCCTGCCGCCAGCGTTCAATCTGAGCCATGATCAAACTCTTCAATTAAAAGTCTGATGCTCAAAGAATTAAACTGTTAGTTCGTAATGAATTAACTGTTGTTCACTTGAGACTTGATATTCGTTTATCGTCCGAAGACGTTAAGATATCAGTGCCCCGAGTGCCCACACAGATTGTCTGATAAATTGTTAAAGAGCGGTGCGACGCGGCTTTCAGCCTGCTGTCGCGAGGTGGCGTATAGTACGCTTTCCTCTTTCAGAGTCAAGCGTTTATTTTCGCTTTCGTCTGCCTGACGGGCCGGCTCGTTCGCCGTTGTGCCGTGTCAGTGGAGGCGCATTATAGGGAGTTCTTCTGCGCTGACAACCCCTAATTTCAAAAAAGTTTTCGTTCGCTTAATTTCCAGGCAATGCGCCGAAAAATGATACTAATCACGGGTCAGATGGGCGATTTCCTGCGCAAACAGGGCTACCTGGGGCCAATCCGTGTAGACCACTTCTTTTGAAGTATCGGTTTCGCCGCCCGTCATTTTCATAATCAGGCGAATCATGAAGCGGTCAAACCAGCGATAACGCGGATAACGCAGCGCGCCTGCAAAGACGGCGCAATGATCGGGCTGCCACGGCGAGTTCAACAGAAACTTCCGGGTATAGCTATTAGTCTGCGGCGTTCGCTTCTCGGGTTTACGCGCCACAAGGTTAACCGAGAAGAACGCGCCCGGCACAGCATTCAGCGCCTGCTGATGTTGTTTCACAAATGCGTCCAGGGTCGGATGGAAATGACCGTAGCGAATCGACGCGCCTATCACCACCTTCTTATATTGCGTCCAGTCTGGCTCTTCGGCGCGATGCAGATTGACCACATCCACCGCCTCACCCATTTCCTGTAGCTGAGACGCGATATAAAAAGCGATTTCGCGCGTTTGTCCGTCACGGGTGGAAAACAGAATTAAGGTTTTCACAATTATCTCCCTGTTATTCGCGCCAGAAAGTCGGGGTGAACAGCACCAGAAGCGTAAACACTTCCAGACGCCCGAAAAGCATGTTGGCAATCAGTATCCACTTAGCAATGGGGTTCATACTGGCGAAGTTATCCGCCACGACGCCAAGACCAGGGCCGAGGTTATTGAGCGTCGCCACCACAGAGGCGAAAGCGGAAAAGTCATCCACGCCGGTTGCGATAATCGCCAGCATGCTGACCAGGAACACCAGCGCATACGCTGAGAAAAATCCCCACACCGCTTCGAGGATACGTTCCGGCAACGCGCGGTTGCCAAGTTTAATACTGTAGACGGCGTTCGGGTGCACCAGCCTTTTCAGTTCGCGGTTGCCCTGTTTAAAGAGCAGCAGAATGCGAATGACTTTAAGCCCCCCGCCGGTTGAACCCGCACAGCCGCCAATAAATGCCGAGCAGAGCAACAGCACCGGCAGGAAAAGCGGCCATTTCGCGATGCTGTCTGTGGTAAAGCCCGCCGTCGTCGCCATCGACACCACCTGGAAAAACGCCTGGTTGAGCGTGGTCACCGCCGAATCATACGTATCGTGGAACCAGAGCACCAGCGTACAAATGAAGACCAGCGTCAGCTGCACGCCGATAAACATGCGAAATTCCGGGTCGCGGGAATAGACCTTCAGGCTACGCCCGCTGAGCAGCGAGAAGTGCAGCCCGTAGTTACAGCCGGAGATCAGCAGAAAGATAGCAATAATGGTGTTAATGGTCGGGCTGGCGAAATACCCCACGCTCGCATCGTGGGTGGAAAACCCGCCGATAGCGATAGTGGCAAAGCTGTGGCCAATCGCATCAAACGCGGGCATTCCGGCAAACCACAGCGCCAGCGCGCACGCCACCGTCAATAAGACATAAATCAGCCACAGCGTTTTCGCCGTTTCGGCGATACGCGGGCGCATTTTGTTGTCTTTCAGCGGCCCCGGCATTTCAGCGCGGTACAGCTGCATCCCACCGACGCCAAGAATCGGCAGAATCGCCACCGCCAGCACGATGATTCCCATACCGCCGAACCATTGCAGCATCTGACGATAGAAAAGAATGGCATGCGGCAGGGAATCAAGCCCCACCAGCGTCGTCGCGCCCGTGGTCGTCAGCCCCGAAAAGGATTCGAAAAAGGCGTCAGTAACGGTGAGGTTAGGCCGCTCGGAGAAGATAAACGGCAGGGCCCCGACGCTGCCCAGCACCGTCCAGAAGAGCACGACAATAAGAAACCCTTCACGCGATTTCAGCTCGCGCTTCTGATGACGGTTCGGCCACCAGAGCGTCGCGCCGATAGCCAGCGCGACAAAAAAGGTTTGTGTGAAAGCGCGTCCCGCGCCGTCGCGGTATAGCAGGGCCACCAGGCCGGGAATAATCATCGTCCCGGAAAACAGGATAACCAGTAAACCAACGATTCGGGTAATGGCGCGAAAATGCATCTGCCGTTTCCTTTGGAATCAAAATGAAGGAGAGGATTATTATTCAACCGACAACAAATGCAATGCGCCACGGCTAAAGTCGGCAAGCTTTGCCGAAAAAGCCGTCACCTGCGTATACGGAAGCGCCACTCGCAACGCCACGTTCGCCTGAAACTCGCTCTCCACTACCCGGCCATTAAACTGGCCGAGCAGCGTTTCCACGCCCGCAAGCTGTGCATAATCGCACAGCAAAGTATATTCCGTCAGCGGCACTTTGAGGGCGGTTTCAAGCAACGTTAACGCCTGTTGCACGCCCCCTCCGTAAGCTTTCACCAGCCCGCCGGTGCCAAGCTTAATGCCGCCGAAGTAGCGAACCACGACGGCGGTTACTTCGCCGACGCCGCTGCCCATCAGCTGCGCCAACATCGGTTTCCCTGCCGTGCCCGCCGGTTCGCCGTCATCCGAGAATCCCAGTTGCTGAGAATCATCGGGCGCGCCCGCCACCCACGCCTGACAATAATGCCGGGCGTCCGGATAATCGGCGCGCGCCTGCGCGACAAACGCTTTCGCCGCGTCCACGCCCTCGGTATGGCCGAGCAACGTAATAAAGCGGCTCTTTTTGATCTCTTCCGTCACGATCACCGGCGACGCCGGAACAAGCCAGCTCTCCATCAGGCGAGCTTCAGATCCCGGGTCATGTTTTCCACGCCGTGCTCATGAATGACCACGTTATCCTCAATGCGGATCCCGCCGAACGGCTTCAGCGCCTCGATTTTCTGCCAGTTGAAGTGCTTGCTGAACTGGCCTTCACGCCATGGCGCCAGCAGCGACTCAATAAAATAAATCCCCGGCTCAATGGTCAGCACCATGCGCGGCTGCATCACACGCGTGCAGCGCAGATACGGGTATTTGCCAGGCGCGGCCAGGTGCGTGCCGGTGTCATCCTGCATAAAGCCCGCGACGTCGTGCACCTGTAAGCCCAGCGGATGTCCGATACCATGCGGCATAAACGGCCCGGTGATATCCGCTTCCACCATCGCTTCTTCACTGATGTCGGTGACAATCTGGTGACGACGCAGCAGCTTCGCGATGCGCTGATGGAACTGAATATGGTAATCGATGTAACTGACGCCCGCTTTCATGGTGCCAATCAGCGCCAGCTGCTCTTCATTAACATCTTTAATCAGGGCCGCGAAATCGCTGTCGCTGTCAGCCGCCCAGGTACGGGTTAAATCGGCGGCATAGCCGTTATATTCCGCCCCTGCATCCAGCAAAAAGCTGCGCATCTCAGACGGCGCGCGGTGATCAAGGCGCGTGTAGTGCAGCACGGCGGCGTGTTCATTCAGCGCCACGATATTGCTGTAAGGCACATCGGTATCGCGATGGCCGGTCGCGGTCAGATACGCGAGGTTAATATCGAACTCGCTCATGCCGGATAAAAACGCTTCATGCGCGGCGCGATGGCCGTTAACCGCCGTCTTCTGCGCTTCGCGCATACAGGCCAGCTCGTAATCCGTCTTATACGCGCGGTAGAAGTGCAGATAGTCGATAACGCCTTTCGGGTTAATTTTATCCGCCGGGACGTCCAGCTTCAGCGCGCGCTCCGGCACCGGGCCGATGTACGCGATATTGCCGCGCGCGGCAGGCAACTGACCGCCAATATCATCGGCTTTCGGCAGCGCGATAATGTCTATCTCGTCCGTCCAGAACGCGCTCGGCAGCGGCTCGACGTTATGCCAGTAATCCACCGGCAGATAAAACCACAGCTTCGGCTTATTCACGCCGTCCACCAGTAGCCAGCAGTTCGGCACCTGCGTGACCGGCACCCATGCCTTGAACTGCGGATTAACCTTAAACGGATAGGCGTGATCGTCTAAAAAGACGTTAAGCAGTTCGCCGGAGTGGATAAGCAGCGCGTCCAGATTAAAGCGGGCAAGCACGTTGCGGGTACGCTCCTGAAGCGTATCGAGATGATTTTTATAGAGGGTGGTCAGCGAATCCATACTTTACCTTTAAAGTTTGAGCTCTCAACTCCGGCATCTTAGCACACCGGTTTATTCCCTGAGCGTTTTCCACCTTCCGTGATCGTGTTTGCAAATATTTAAACAGTAATTTGCATTTCATTAACATCAACCCCACACTCCGCTTCATCTGGTATGACCAGATCCCCTTGCTGGATTCAGGAGACCGACATGCTCTACAAAGGCGACACCCTGTACCTTAACTGGCTGGAAGACGGCATTGCCGAACTGGTGTTCGATGCCCCCGGCTCGGTGAACAAGCTTGATACCGCGACCGTAGCAAGCCTGGGCCATGCGCTGGATGTGCTGGAAAAACAACACGATCTCAAAGCCCTGCTGCTGCGCTCGGAAAAAGCCGCGTTTATCGTCGGCGCCGACATTACCGAATTCCTCTCGCTGTTCCAGGTGCCCGCTGAGCAGTTAAGCCAGTGGTTGCACTTTGCCAACAGCGTGTTTAACCGTCTTGAAGATCTGCCGGTGCCGACGCTGTGCGCCATTAATGGCTACGCGTTAGGCGGCGGCTGCGAGTGCGTGCTGGCGACCGATTTCCGTCTCGCCACGCCGGATGCCCGCATCGGCCTGCCGGAAACCAAACTTGGCATCATGCCGGGCTTTGGCGGCTCGGTACGCCTGCCTCGCCTGCTGGGCGCCGACAGCGCGCTGGAAATCATCGCGGCCGGTAAAGACATCACCGCCGACGCGGCGCTGAAAGTGGGCCTGGTCGACGCGGTCGTTAAACCGGAAAAACTGACTGAAGGGGCGCTGCGTATGCTGCGCCAGGCCATCGACGGCGAACTCGACTGGAAAGCGCGCCGCCAGCCGAAACTTGAACCGCTGCACTTAAGTAAAATCGAAGCCGCCATGAGCTTTACCATCGCCAAAGGCATGGTGATGCAAACCGCCGGCAAACACTACCCGGCGCCGATGACGGCGGTGAAAACCATTGAAGCCGCCGCAGGGCTGGGCCGTGACGAGGCGCTGGCGCTGGAGAACAAAAGCTTTGTTCCGCTGGCGCGATCCAGCGAAGCGCGCGCGCTGGTCGGTATCTTCTTAAATGACCAGTACGTCAAAGGCCTCGCGAAAAAGCTGACCAAAGAGACCGAAATGCCGAAGCAGGCGGCGGTGCTGGGCGCGGGCATTATGGGCGGCGGCATCGCTTACCAGTCAGCCTGGAAAGGCGTGCCGGTCATCATGAAAGACATCAACGAGAAATCGCTGGCGCTCGGCATCAACGAAGCCAGTAAACTACTGAATAAACAGCTGGAGCGCGGCAAAATCGACGGGCTGAAGCTCGCAGGGGTCATCGCCACCATCCATCCAACGCTGGATTACGCCGGGTTTGAGCGCGCCGATGTGGTCGTCGAAGCCGTCGTGGAAAACCCGAAAGTGAAAAAAGCGGTGCTGGCGGAAACCGAAGACAAGGTGCGCCCGGATACCGTGATTGCCTCCAATACCTCCACCATTCCTATCAGCGAACTGGCGAGCGTGCTGAAACGTCCGGAAAACTTCTGCGGTATGCACTTCTTTAACCCGGTGCACCGTATGCCGCTGGTTGAAGTGATCCGCGGCGAGAAAACCTCCGACGCCACGATCGCGAAAGTGGTGGCCTGGGCCAGCAAAATGGGCAAAACGCCTGTCGTGGTGAACGACTGCCCTGGCTTCTTCGTTAACCGCGTACTGTTCCCCTACTTCGCCGGTTTCAGTCAGCTGCTGCGCGACGGCGCCGATTTCCGCCAGATCGATAAAGTCATGGAGAAACAGTTCGGCTGGCCGATGGGCCCGGCGTATCTGCTGGATGTGGTGGGCATCGATACCGCGCACCATGCGCAGGCCGTCATGGCGGCAGGCTTCCCGCAACGCATGCAAAAAGATTACCGCGATGCGATCGACGCGCTGTTTGAGGCTGGCCGCTTCGGACAGAAAAACGGCAAAGGCTTCTATGCCTATCAGGAAGACAGCAAAGGTAAACCGCGCAAAGTGCCGGATGACGCAGTGGACAGCTTGTTGGCGGAAGTAAGTCAGCCAAAGCGCGCGTTCAGCGATGAAGAGATCGTGGCGCGCATGATGATCCCGATGGTCAACGAAGTGGTGCGCTGTCTGGAAGAAGGCATTATCGCAAGCCCCGCCGAGGCGGATATGGCGCTGGTCTACGGCCTCGGCTTCCCGCCGTTCCACGGCGGCGCGTTCCGCTGGCTGGATACCCAGGGCAGCGCGGCTTATCTCGATATGGCGCAGCGCTATCAGCATCTCGGCCCGCTCTATGAAGCGCCTGCCGGGCTTCGCGAAAAAGCGAGCCACAATGCGCCTTATTATCCCCAGGTTGAACCCGCCCAACCGGTGGGCGAACTGCAAACGGCTTAAGGAGTGACGAATGGAAAAGGTTGTAATTGTTGATGCTATCCGCACCCCGATGGGCCGTTCCAAAGGCGGCGCGTTCCGTCACGTGCGGGCGGAAGATCTCTCCGCGCACCTGATGCGCAGCCTGCTGTCGCGTAACCCGCAACTGGAAGGCAGCGCTATCGACGACATCTACTGGGGCTGTGTGCAACAGACGCTGGAGCAGGGTTTTAACATCGCCCGCAACGCCGCGCTGCTGGCGGAAATTCCGCACAGCGTGCCCGCGGTGACGGTCAACCGCCTGTGCGGCTCGTCGATGCAGGCGTTGCACGACGCCGCGCGGATGATCATGACCGGCGACGCCAGCGTTTGTCTCGTGGGCGGCGTGGAGCATATGGGCCATGTGCCGATGAACCACGGCGTCGATTTTCATCCTGGCTTAAGCCGTAACGTGGCGAAAGCGGCAGGCATGATGGGGTTAACGGCAGAGATGCTCTCGCGCATGCACGGCATCAGCCGTGAAATGCAGGATGCTTTCGCCGCCCGCTCTCACCAGCGCGCCTGGGCCGCCACGCAGGCCGGGCATTTTAAACAGGAAATCATTCCGACCAGCGGGCACGACGCCGACGGCGTACTCAAGCGCTATGACTTTGACGAAGTGATCCGCCCGGAAACCACCGTCGAAGGGCTGTCGCAGCTGAAACCAGCGTTCGACCCGGCAAGCGGCACGGTTACCGCGGGCACTTCGTCGGCGCTCTCCGATGGCGCGGCGGCGATGCTGGTGATGAGCGAATCGCGCGCCCGCGAACTCGGCCTGACGCCGCGCGCTCGTATCCGCTCAATGGCGGTGGTGGGCTGCGATCCGTCGATTATGGGTTACGGCCCGGTGCCCGCCTCAAAGCTGGCGCTGAAAAAAGCCGGTCTGACCGCGAGCGATATCGATCTGTTTGAGATGAACGAAGCCTTTGCCGCGCAGATCCTGCCGTGCATTAAAGATCTGGGCCTGATGGAGCAGATCGACGAGAAGATCAACCTCAACGGCGGCGCGATAGCGCTCGGCCACCCGCTCGGTTGTTCTGGCGCGCGTATCAGCACCACGCTGATTAACCTGATGGAGCGCCGCGACGCGGAGCTGGGGCTCGCCACTATGTGTATCGGCCTGGGTCAGGGCATCGCGACGGTTTTTGAACGGGTGTGAGGCAGCCAACGCCGCCATACTATCAGGCTCAATGACCGTGCAATCCCATACCCTTGATGTCAGAGCAAGGCGGCAAGTGAAAGCCGCCAATGCCGGTATGGCATCAAGGGCGAAGCGATCAATGTTTAGTTGCCGTTCTTCCCGCCTGTCAGGGGCGGGTTTTTTATTTTCCGCGTTTGTGCCAGGCTCTTTTATCGACCCCACACCTCAGGGAAAAACATGAAGGGATGCTTTATCTTCGCACCGCTTGCCGCTGCGTTTTTTTTTACGGCTTCCGCACAGGCACAGCTGTCGGAAGAGACGCTGGCGCAGCGCTGTCTGACGTCGCTTATCGGCGCGTCGCAGGATCACGCGTTTATGCAGCAGGTGCTTAATGAGTCCCGCATTGTGCCGGAAAGCGTTGTCGTGGAACGGTATGACGAAAACGTGGGGCAACAGCATATCGCGACCCAGCTCACGGCAAAGCTTGATCACCCGGCGCGCAAAAATATTACGCTGCTCTGTCTGCTGGAAAACGATCGGCCGTTGTATGTCTGGTCAGGGAAGGAAATTGCCGCCAGCCCGTAGTACCGGGCTGGCGTTATGCGGGAACGGGGAATGGCTCAGATAAACGCGAAGGCGTCGCCGAACAGGCGGTCTTCGCGCGCGGCTCGCTCGTTACAGAACAGGTCGCGGGCGATTTTCGCCATCTCGAAACGTCCGGCGATATAGATATCGTGCCCGGCAAGCGTACCGAAATCCTGCATGACCGCCGTCAGCACCGTGCCGCTGCGACCGCGCCACGTCTCATCGGGTTGCTCAACCACCGGTACAATGTTGAGATTGGGATGGTCAACCGACAACGCTTCCAGTTCGGACAGATCGTAGAGATGCTTCTCTTCGCGTCCGCCCCAGTAAATCGTGATATCGCGATCCGGATTGCGCGCAAGCGCCGTCAGCAGAATCGAGCGCGCGTAAGAGAATCCCGTCCCCCCTGCGATCAGGATCAGCGGGCGCTCTTCGTCATCGCGCAGCCAGGCGTCGCCATGCGGAATATCGACCACGATTTCACGCTCTTTGAGAATACGGTCCATCACCGCCATCGCATAGAGGTTAAGTTCCGACGCGCCGATATGCAGTTCGATAAAGCCCTGCTCATCCGGCGTGGAGGCCATAGAAAAAGGGCGCTTGTCCCGCTCATCCATTACCACCATCAGGTACTGACCTGCGCGAAACGAAAAGGCCGCTTCCGGCACTAAACGAACGCGATAAACGGTATCGGTGATGGCTTCTACCGAGGTCACTTTACAGCTTAAGGTTGTCATGCGTTCCCTCTGTCGGGTCAATAATGCAACTGCAACGGCGGCGCGTCAGGCGCCTTTTCCGTCATGAAAAATTGCGAGCTCATCCCAGATGGCGTCGATTCTCGCCGTCACGTTGGGGTCTTTCTTAATGGGCGTGCCCCATTCGCGCTGCGTTTCACCCGGCCATTTATTGGTCGCGTCGAGCCCCATTTTGGAGCCCAGGCCCGACACCGGCGAGGCGAAATCCAGATAATCGATCGGCGTGTTTTCCACCATGACCGTGTCGCGCGCCGGATCCATGCGCGTGGTAATCGCCCAAATCACATCGTTCCAGTCGCGCGCGTTAATGTCATCATCACAAACGATCACGAACTTGGTGTACATGAACTGGCGCAGGAACGACCAGACGCCCATCATCACGCGCTTCGCGTGGCCCGCGTACTGCTTGCGCATGGTCACGACGGCAAGCCGGTACGAGCACCCTTCCGGCGGAAGATAAAAATCCACGATTTCCGGGAACTGCTTTTGCAGAATCGGCACCAGCACTTCATTCAACGCCACGCCCAGTACGGCAGGCTCATCGGGCGGGCGGCCCGTATACGTCGAGTGGTAAATCGCATCTTCACGCTGCGTCACGTGCGTCACGGTAAAGACCGGGAAACTGTCTATCTCATTATAGTAACCGGTGTGGTCGCCATACGGGCCTTCCGGCGCCATTTCGCCAGGTTCAATATACCCTTCCAGCACAATTTCGGCGCTGGCCGGGATCTCAAGGTCGTTTGACAGACACTTCACCACTTCGGTTTTAGTGCCGCGCAGCAGCCCAGCGAACGCGTATTCAGATAGTGTATCCGGCACCGGCGTTACCGCGCCGAGAATGGTCGCCGGATCGGCGCCCAGCGCCACGGCGACCGGGAAGCGTTCGCCCGGATGCGCCTGGCACCACTCCTGGAAGTCAAGCGCGCCGCCGCGGTGCGACAGCCAGCGCATAATGAGTTTGTTTTTGCCGATTAACTGCTGGCGGTAGATGCCCAGATTCTGGCGCTCTTTATGCGGGCCGCGGGTGACCGTCAGGCCCCAGGTAATGAGCGGCGCGGCGTCGTCAGGCCAGCATTGCATGATGGGAATGCGGTTCAGATCGACCTCGTCGCCCTGCCATACTTTCTCCTGACAAGGCGCATTACGCAGCCGTTTCGTCGGCATATTCAGCACTTGCTTAAACTGCGGCAGTTTATCGAAGAGATCGCGGAAACCGCGCGGCGGCTCCGGCTCTTTCAGAAACGCCAGCAGCTTGCCGACTTCACGCAGCGCAGAGACATCCTCCTGCCCCATGCCCATCGCCACGCGTTTCGGCGTGCCAAACAGGTTGCACAGTACCGGCATGGTATGGCCTTTCGGGTTTTCAAACAGCAAGGCCGGGCCGCCCGCGCGCAATGTGCGGTCAGCAATTTCCGTCATCTCCAGGTAAGGATCGACAGGCAATGTAATGCGCTTGAGTTCGCCTTGCTGCTCGAGCAGCGCCAGAAAATCGCGTAGGTCGTGGTATTTCATGCAGTTATTCGTGGCTTTAAAATAAGCTTTTTATTATACGGTGTTCGCCGCAGGCATGCCGTAATTTTGTTAAATTAACGTGAATCATCACCACAGGCTATAGCACTGCGCGGTATAATGCCCTTAGCGATCCTGAGGTGGTTTTGTTATGCTGGCGCGTCCGGCCATGTAAGAAGAGTCATTATGCAATCCTGGTATTTACTGTACTGTAAACGCGGGCAGCTTCAGCGCGCCAAAGAGCACCTTGAACGACAGTCGGTGAACTGCCTTACGCCAATGATTACACTTGAAAAAATGGTACGAGGCAGACGCACTTCCGTCAGCGAGCCGCTGTTTCCGAACTACCTTTTCGTCCGCTTCGATCCGGAAGATATTCATACCACGACGATAAGCTCCACCCGTGGCGTCAGTCATTTTGTTCGCTTTGGATCGCACCCGGCCGTAGTGCCGCAGACGGTCATCGAACAGCTTCTCGACTGGCATCCGGAAAACGTGACCGACCCGGATACGCCGCATACCGGCGATATGGTGGTGATTACCGAAGGCGCGTTTGAAGGGTTGCAGGCGATTTTTACCGAGCCCGATGGCGAAGCCCGTTCCATGTTGCTGCTGAATTTGCTGAATAAGCAGGTGCTGCAAAGCGTGAAGAATACCGAATTCCGTAAAGCCTGACGCGATGGCGCGGAGTCAAAACGGCGGCCCGAGGCCGCCGTTTGTCATTAATGCGTCGCTTCGCCGATGACACCGCCCGCGCCCGCGCCGACCGCCGCGCCTTTCAGCACGCTTTTTCCGGTCGCTGCGGCAACCCCCGCGCCGACTACCGCGCCCGCGACGCCGCCTTTACGCGCGGCTTTGCCTTTATCGCCTTTTTTCAGCATCGCGCCTGTACCCGCGCCAATGACCGCGCCGCCCACGGCGCTTTTGACATCTTTGCCTGCGATAGCGCCCGCCGTCGCGCCAAGTACGGCGCCGGTCGCGGTTTTATCCATTGCCATCACCGGCGCGCTGGTCAGCAGCATTAATGCCACAATGCCCGTTATCGTCTTTTTCATTATCGTCCCTCAGCTGTGTAAATCCGGGAAACCTTCCCGGCGGGAAGCATACCACCAGGCTTTCAGGACGAAATGAACCGGGAGCGTGCAAAAATCCACAGTCCGCGGGTTTTAGCAGGCAGCGTTACGCAGGCGACGCGTTTTTCAGAAACAGACGGGCAGCGTTGGCATCCGTGGCGGCTTCAAGCCAGGCGGGGTCTTCCCCGCGCCACTGCGCCACCTGCGTCAGAATATGGGGCAACCAGCATGGCTCGTTGCGACGCGAGGCGGGTTTCGGAGTGAGATCGCGCGGCAGCAGATAAGGCGCGTCCGTTTCCAGCAGCAGACGATCG
Source organism: Cronobacter turicensis (assembly GCF_041222865.1). Lineage (NCBI taxonomy): Bacteria > Pseudomonadati > Pseudomonadota > Gammaproteobacteria > Enterobacterales > Enterobacteriaceae > Cronobacter > Cronobacter turicensis. The sequence continues at coordinate 4,068,739 of NZ_CP165997.1, forward strand.
GCAGGGATAATCGGCAGCAAGGCGCGCAGCTCAAGCCCGCGGCGCTCATCGCAGACCCAGCCGGTAATGCCGAGATACATACCGCGTGCCAGACACTCGCGCGCCTCCTGTTCGGTCCCGGTAAAACAATGCAATACCGCGCCCGGCAGCTTATCGAGCCACGGGTCGAGCAGCGCGAGAAAGCGCGCATGGGCGTCCCGGCAGTGTAAAAACACCGGTAGCGCCAGCGCGGCCGCCAGCCGCAGCTGTTCGGTAAAGGCGTGCTCCTGCTCCGCGGGCGTTGAGAAATTACGGTTGAAATCGAGCCCGCATTCGCCAATCGCCACGACCTCCGGCTCGCTCGCCAGCGCGCGCAGCCGCGCAGCGCTCTCATCATTCCACGTGCTGGCGTCATGCGGGTGAACGCCCGCCGTCGACCAGCAGCCTGCGTAGCGTCTGGCGAACGCGCAGGCGCGATCGCTCTCCTCAAGCGACGTACCGGTAAATAGCATACTGTCGACGCCAGCCGCACGGGCGCGGGCGATCATCTCATCCCTGTCGTGGTCAAACTGGGAGCTGGTAATATTCAGGCCAATATCAAACATCGCGCTTTCCATATGAAAACCGCCCTGACGGGCGGTAGCGTTATTCTTCTGCTTCTTCTTCGGCATCCTGCTCGCGCGGACGCCGTTTACCAACGTAGAAGCGCGAGAAGAAAATGCCGACTTCAAACAGGCAGTACATCGGTATCGCCAGCAGCGTTTGCGAGAACACATCCGGCGGCGTGAGCAGCATCCCGACAACGAACGCGCCAACCAGCACATACGGGCGTTTGGCACGCAGATCCTGCGGGGTGGTCACCCCCATCCAGCACAACAAGACGATAGCGACCGGCACTTCAAACGACACACCGAAGGCCATAAACAGCGCCATGACGAAATCGAGATAGCTGGTGATATCGGTTGATACGACCACGCCGACAGGCGCGGTTTTCGTTAAGAAACCGAACGCCAGCGGGAACACCACGAAATAGGCGAACGCCATACCGATATAAAACAGCAACGTACTGGAGACCAGCAGCGGGATAATCAGGCGTCGCTCATGCTTGTACAGCGCCGGGGCGACAAACGCCCAGACCTGATACAGGATAACCGGCGCGGAGAGGATCACCGACACCATCATGGTCAGCTTGATAGGCGTGAAAAACGGCGAGGCCACGTCGGTGGCAATCATGCTGGCGCCATGCGGCATCTGGCTGATAAGCGGCGCGGCGACCAGTTGATAGATGTCGTTGGCGAAATAGACCAGTGCCAGGAAAATCAGCAGTACCGCGATGATGCAGTTCAGCAGCCGCTTACGCAGTTCAATCAGATGACTGATTAGGGGTTGGGTATCTTCAACAGCCATGTCAGGGTTTATCACTCACGGTGGATGCGGCTTCAGGTTTGCGCACGCTGGCGGGCGCGTCCGGCGACGCTTCAACGTTGTTTGCAGGCTCAGGGGCCGCAGAGGCTGCAGGTTGCGGCGCGTCGCTCTCTGCCGCTGGCGATACTTCCGGCTTCTGCGCGGGCGACTGGGCCTGATGCTCAGCTTTGGCTGGCGTCACGCCTTCGTGCTGTGCTTCGTTGCCTTTAACCAGCGGGTTATGAATGGTATGGGCGTCGTCGCTTGCTTTTTCCGGGTCGTTAACGCTGTAAGAGCGCTTCATCGATTCCGCCGCCTCGCGTAGTTCGTCCATCGAGGCTTTCAGCTCCGGCGTCAGGTTATCAACGCTCGCCTTTTCCACTTTCTTCAGGCTTTCCTGAAACTCCTGAAGCTTCAGCTCCTGGGTCAGTTCATTCTGCACGGTGGTCGCAAGCGAGCGCAGCGCGCGTACCCAGCCTGCGACGGTGCGGACGGCCACAGGCAAACGCTGCGGCCCCAGAACGATAAGACCGATAACAAAAACCAGCAGGAGTTCGCCAAAACCAATATCAAACACGGATTACACCTGCTCTTTATCACGTTTTTTGGCGTCGTCCGGGGTGACGTCGCTTTTGGTTTCGCCGATTTGTTTATCCTGCGCGGAAGGCGCGGTGAAATCCGCATCCTGGCTATGCTTTTGCTTGTCGTCGTCACCCATCGCTTTTTTAAAGCCTTTGATGGATTCGCCGAGATCAGAGCCCAGCGAGCGTAGCTTTTTGGTGCCGAAAAGCAGAACAACCAGAACCGCGATAATCATTAACTGCCAGATACTGATGCCACCCATACATTTCCTCAGTTACCAGTGATAATGGTATTCATCTGGCCACAGTATACCCGTGGCCGTTACATAACAATGCCCGCTAGTCGGTACGCCGCCAGCCAAGAAGCCAGACGAGAATGCCGCCTGCCATCAGCCATCCGGGCGACGTGCCCCAGTCAGGACGGTAGATAAAGAGCAGCGTGCCGCTAAGCATCAGCGTGGCGCCAATGCCGAACAGATAACGCGACTGCCCTTGCTTCACACGATGCTCCTGCAGCTCATGGGCAATCTTATCAACACTTTGTTGCAGTTGTTTGCCTTGGCGCAGGCTGTTGTAGACCAGTTCAGGAATTTCCGGGATTTTCTCAGCCCAGAACGGCGCTTTTTCCTTGAAGGAACGCACCAGCGCCGGGAAGCCCACCTGATCTTTGATCCAGCTTTCCAGAAAAGGTTTCGCCGTTTTCCATAAATCGAGTTGCGGATAGAGCTGTCGCCCTACGCCCTCAATGTACAGCAGCGTTTTTTGCAGCAGCACCAGTTGCGGCTGCACTTCCATATTAAAGCGGCGCGCGGTGTTAAAGAGATTGAGCAGCACATGACCAAACGAGATTTCCGCAAGCGGCTTTTCAAAAATCGGCTCACAAACGGTACGAATAGCGGACTCGAACTCCTCCACGTTAGTATCCGGCGGCACCCAGCCAGAATCCACGTGCAACTCCGCCACGCGGCGGTAGTCGCGGTTGAAGAAGGCGATAAAGTTTTCCGCCAGATAACGCTTATCTTCTTTATTCAGCGAGCCCACGATGCCGCAGTCAATGCCGATGTATTGCGGGTCATGCGGGTGATCGTGGCTGACGAAGATATTACCCGGATGCATGTCGCCGTGGAAAAAGCTGTCGCGGAACACCTGGGTGAAGAACACCTGGACGCCACGTTCGGCCAGCAGTTTCATGTCCGTGCCGTTGGCTTCCAGCGCCGCGACGTCATTGACCGGGATGCCATAAATGCGCTCCATGACCATCATCGTCGGGCTGCAATAGTCCGAATAGACTTCCGGCACGTAAAGCATCGGGCTGTTTTCGAAATTACGGCGCAGCTGGATGGCGTTCGCCGCTTCGCGCAGCAAGTCGAGTTCATCCAGCAGCGTTTTTTCATATTCGCGCACCACTTCCATCGGACGCAGGCGGCGGCCATCCGGCAGCAGACGCGGCACCCAGCGCGCGAGACGGTAGATGAGCTTCATATCCGCCTTAATGACCGGCAGGATATCGGGGCGGATCACCTTAATGACCACCTCTTTGCCGCTCTCTTTCAGCCGGGCGGTATGCACCTGTGCGATAGACGCGGAAGCGAGTGGCGTAATATCGAAATCATCAAACCACTCGTCGACAGGGCGATCGCCCATCGATTTTTCGATCTGCTGTTTCGCGAGTCTGCCGTCAAAGGGCGCGACGCGATCCTGCAGCAACGCCAGTTGATCGGCGATAACCGGCGGGAACAGATCGCGACGTGTCGACAGCATCTGCCCGAACTTGATCCACACGGGACCCAGTTCCTGCAACGCCAGTCGCAGACGTGTGCCGAGCTCCAGATCTTTATGCCGGTTCGGCATCCAGAACAGCCCGCGACGCCAAATCCGCAGCGGCAGCGTGAGACGCATGCGCGGAATAAGCTCATCCAGGCCGTAGCTCAGGAACGTTTTAATGATGAAATAAAGGCGCCGAATTTCACCTGGCGTCATTTGCCCTCCAGTTTATCCAACCGTTTGGTTAATTCTTCCAGACGGCGCTCGACAGCCGAAATCTCTTCGGCAAACCAGGCGATTTCCAGCGCGCCTGGCGCGACGCGCCACTCTTCGGTAATGGCTTCCGCCAGGTAGCGCTGGTTGCGCGTAAAGCCTTTTTGCAGCAGTTGCCCGCCGCGACGCATGACGCGCCCGATGCCTTCCGCGGCGATATCGCCGACCCACGGCGCCAGTAGCCCAGCGGGGTCAAACTCGGCCATATCCATCAGCGCCACAAAATTTTGCACCACCTGCAGATCGCCCTGCACTTCCAGCTCGCCGCTGCGGATAAGCGCGGTCAGCTGCTGGCGGTCCTGTAGCTTCGGCAAAACGGAGAGGCGCGTGATAACGGTACAGTCCGCCTCGCCTTCCCATTTGCTGAGCACGTCCAGTTGCTGCTCGCTGAACACCAGCACCAGCGGCGTGGAGAGTTCTTCAAGCGTGACGCGCAGCACTTTGCCCTGTAAACGCTGGCGCGGCGCTTTCAGCGCGCTTTCGCGGTACAGGAACGTGTTCAGCGCGCCTTCAATACCAGCCATCATTAGCGGTGTGAAAGGCATCCGGCACCTCCTCAGAATTTGTAGCCGCGATGCAGCGCTACGATCCCGCCGGTCATGTTGTAGTAGTTGACGTTTTCGAAGCCCGCATCGTTCATCATCGCTTTCAGGGTTTCCTGATCCGGATGCATACGGATGGATTCAGCGAGATAGCGGTAGCTGCCGGCGTCTTTCGCCACCAGCTCGCCGACGCGCGGCAGAATATGGAAAGAGTAAGCGTCATACGCTTTATTGAGCGGCTCAAACACCGGTTTTGAGAATTCCAGCACCAGCAGACGACCGCCAGGCTTCAGCACGCGGAACATGGAGCGCAGCGCTTTTTCTTTATCGGTAACGTTACGCAGACCGAAAGAGATAGTAATGCAGTCAAAGGTGTTATCCGGGAACGGCAGCGCTTCCGCGTTCGCCTGAACATATTCGACGTTGCCGACGATGCCGGTATTGCGCAGCTTCTCGCGCCCCATTTTCAGCATCGAATCATTGATATCCGCCAGCACCACTTTGCCGCTCTCGCCCACCAGGCGGGAGAATTTAGCGGTTAAATCGCCCGTGCCGCCTGCGAGATCCAGGACTTTCTGGCCGCGACGCACACCGCTGCAATCGATAGTGAAGCGCTTCCACAGACGATGAATGCCGAACGACATAAGATCGTTCATGACATCATATTTCGCCGCCACGGAGTGGAAGACCTGCGCCACCATATCCGCTTTTTGCTCTTTCGCTACGGTCTGAAAGCCAAAGTGCGTTGTATCTTGTGAATCTTCAACCATCTCAGTGCCTGCTTATCAAGGAAATGTTTGTGAAGTGTAACAGATTGGCCGCAATTGCCCTACGATTCAAGGCGGCATTGCCGCGCCGCTCAGCGCTCGCCCGCGACGCGAAACGCCGCTAAGTGGCTGTTTTCATCAGGGGCGGTGGCAAGCGCTTCGGCATCGGAGAGCGCGAACGCTTCGTCGTCCTGCACCGCCTGTTCGGCCAAATCCGGATTAATCTCGCGCTTTACCTCAACGCCCATGCCCCGGAACGCCTCCGCCTGCGCGAGCAGGTTGCCGCGCCCGCTGGCGAGCTTTTTCATCGCCTGTCGGTAGCTGTCGCTGGCTTTGTCGAGGTTCTGGCCGATGGCGCTCATGTCGTCAACGAACAGCCGCATTTTGTCGTAAAGACGGCTGGCGCGATCGGCTATCTGCTGGGCGTTACGGCTTTGATGCTCATAGCGCCAGAGGTTGGAAATGGTGCGCAGCGCCACCAGGAGCGTGGTCGGACTCACCAGCATAATGTTGTTTTTTAAAGCCTCGGTGATGAGTTCCGGCTGCTTGTCGATAGCCAGCAGGAAAGCGGGTTCGACCGGGATAAACATCAGCACGTAATCCAGCGTGCGCAACCCCGGCAACTGCTGGTAATCCTTACGGCCCAGCAGGCGAATATGATTGCGAAGAGAAGCGATATGCTCGTTTAGCGCCATCTCGCGGTTGTAGTCATCTTCAGCGTTAAAGTAACGCTCATAGGCCACCAGCGTCATTTTGGCGTCAATCACTACATCTTTGCCTTGTGGCAGACGCACGATGACATCCGGCTGCATACGGCTACGGTCGGCCAGTTGAATGTTGACCTGCGTTTCATACTCATGCCCTTCGCGCAGGCCCGAGGCTTCCAGCACGCGGGCGAGCACCACTTCACCCCAGTTGCCCTGGGCTTTGTTGTCGCCTTTTAAGGCGCGCGTCAGGTTGACGGCTTCCTGCGCCATTTGCGCATTCAGCTGTTGAAGATTGCGGATTTCATGGGCCAGCGTATGGCGCTCGCGCGACTCTTGCCCGAAGCTCTCCTGCACCTGGCGGCGGAACCCGTCGAGCTGTTCGCGCAGCGGGGAAAGCAGACCATTCAGGCTCTGGCGGTTTTGCTCATCGACCTGGCGACGGCTCTGCTCAAAAATACGATTGGCGAGGTTTTCAAATTGTTCGCTCAGACGCTGCTCGCTGCTCATCATCTGGCGCAGTTTTTCTTCGGCGTGGACCTGAGTGGCTTCCAGCCGCGTGGTTACTTCGCGCAGATCGGACTCCAGCGAGCTGTTGATTTCACGCAGGTTGCGTAGTTCGTTATTAAGCAGATCGCACTCATCACGCCAGTGCTGGTTATGCGCCAGCGCCTCGCGGGCCGCGCTGAGTTCGCCGTAGATATCGCGCTGTTCCGCCAGCAGCTCCGCTTTTTGCTGGGCGGTTCGCAGGCCTGACGCCAGCCAACCTACGGCTACGCCCGCCAGCGCGACCACTGCTAACACCAGATATGAGATTTCCACCACGCCTCCTGCCTGAACCGCTCATCACGCCAGAGAGGATTGTGCTGTACATAATTCCAGAGGAAAAGCGTTTTTCTGTAAGGAGCGTTATTCCTGCGAGGCATTACGCAAAAAGGCCGGCGGAGCGCCGGCCTGAAAGGAGCAATCAGAGAAGACGGCGCGCCGCCTCCACCACGATTTTCACCGCGTGGCTTTCGGTTTGTTTCATGGTTTCCGCGTTCGGGATCTCTTGCTGGGTGCGGTTGACGATAACGCCCGCCACCATGCCCGCGCGCAGGCCCTGGCTTGAACACATGGTCAGCAGCGTCGCGGATTCCATTTCATAGTTCATCACGCCCATCGCCTGCCACTCTTTCATGGAGCCGTTAAAGCGGCTGACCACGCGGCCGGAAAAGGTGTCGTAGCGCTCCTGGCCTGGGTAGAAGGTGTCGGAAGAGGCGGTCACGCCGATGTGCGTGGTCGCGCCAACCGCTTTGGCGGCTTCCACCAGCGCGGTGGTGCAGGCGAAATCAGCCACGGCCGGGTATTCCATCGGCGCGAAGTGCAGGCTAGCGCCATCAAGGCGTACGGAGGCGGTCGTCACCAGCACGTCGCCGACGTTGATGTGCGGCTGGATAGCGCCGGTGGTGCCCACGCGCAGGAACGTGCGAATGCCCAGTTGCGCCAGCTCTTCAACTGCAATAGAGGTCGACGGGCCGCCGATGCCGGTGGAGCAGATGATGACCGCTTTGCCATCAAGCTCAGCGCGCCAGGAGGTGAATTCACGGTGGGAGGCCAGTTTGACCGGCTTATCCATCAGCGCGGCGATCTTTTCCACTCGCTCCGGGTCGCCCGGGACAATCGCTAATTCAGCGCCCTGAAGATCGCTTTTTTTAAGGCCGAGGTGAAAAACATCAGACATAGGTGACTCCTCTGTGGGTCGGTTTGTCAGGAGAAGCAAAACGGTACTTTACAGAACCTTTCCGGCATTTTTCGTGACCGGATTCACTTCAAAAGAAAGGAGTTGCATTAATTTTCCATTATTTCGTGATGACCATCACACATGCAACCCGATAAGTGAAAGCTCACATGACAGATGCCTGCTTTTGCCACCCCCATTCCCGTCGCACGCAGACTATAGTTAGGGATGCGCTAAAACAATAACGGGTACGGAGAATGCCATGAACAACAACACTGACAATAAAGCGGGTTTTGCCGCTGCGGTCTCACCTGTCGCTTCAACGGTAGTTCATACGCCGCAGGATGCCATTATCGCAGGCGAAACCTCGATTCCTACGCAGGGCGAAAATATGCCTGCTTACCACGCCCGCCCGCGCGCTGCCGATGGCCCGCTGCCGGTGGTGATTGTGGTGCAGGAGATTTTCGGCGTGCACGAACATATCCGCGATATTTGCCGTCGCCTGGCCCTGGAAGGGTATCTGGCGGTGGCGCCGGAACTTTATTTTCGCCAGGGCGACCCGAATGAGTATGACGATATTTCGTCATTGCTGAGCAATCTGGTGTCGAAAGTGCCGGACGCGCAGGTGCTGGCGGATCTGGATCATGTAGCAAGCTGGGCGTCACGCAACGGCGGCGACGCGCATCGTCTGATGCTGACCGGCTTTTGCTGGGGCGGGCGTATCGCGTGGCTGTATGCCGCGCACAATCCGCAGCTGAAAGCCGCGGTCGCCTGGTATGGCAAGCTCATGGGCGATAAGACGCTGAATTCGCCGAAGCATCCGGTGGATATCGCCACCGATCTCACCGCGCCGGTGCTGGGGCTGTATGGCGCGCAGGATACTGGCATTTCGCAGGAGAGCGTGGAAACGATGCGTCAGGCGCTGCGCGCCGCCAACGCGAAGGCGGAAATCATCGTTTACCCGGACGCGGGCCATGCGTTTAACGCCGATTATCGACCGAGTTATCACGAAGCGTCGGCGAAAGATGGCTGGGAGCGCATGCTCGAATGGTTCCAGGCCTACGGTAGTAAGAAAGCATAAAAAAACGCCCGGGAAACCGGGCGTTTTTTATTAAGCGGTGTTTCGGGTGGCGTGGTGGGTGCGCTACGCTTACCCACCCTACAAAACCATAAAACACATCACACCGTTTTCTCCGGGCCATGGTGGGTGCGCTGCGCTTACCATCTTACGTAAGGTTGTCGGGCGGGTTAGCGAAGCGACACCCGCCATCACGCCACCTGCACCCCTTATGCCTGGCGCAGGTTCTGCGCCGCTTTCACCATGTTGGCGAGCGCCGCGCGGGTTTCCGGCCAGCCACGGGTTTTCAGGCCGCAATCCGGGTTCACCCACAGACGCTCCTGCGGAATACGCTGCGCGGCTTTCTTCAGCAGCGCCTCGATCCACGCCACATCCGGCACGTTTGGCGAGTGGATGTCGTACACGCCCGGCCCGATTTCGTTCGGGTATTCGAACTCTTCGAACGACTCCAGCAGCTCCATATCTGAGCGTGACGTTTCAATGGTGATCACGTCCGCATCCAGCGCGGCGATAGAATCCATGATGTCGTTGAACTCGCAATAACACATGTGGGTGTGGATCTGGGTGTCGTCCTTCGCAACCGCCGCGTTCAGGCGGAACGCCTCCACGCCCCAGGCGAGATACGCGTCCCAGTCGCTGCGTTTGAGCGGCAGCCCTTCGCGCAACGCCGGTTCGTCAATCTGGATGATGCCGATGCCTGCGGCTTCGAGATCCGCCACTTCGTCACGCAGCGCCAGCGCAATCTGTTTGGCGATGGTTTCGCGGGAGACATCCTCACGCGGGAACGACCAGCAGAGGATCGTCACCGGGCCGGTCAGCATCCCTTTCACCGGTTTGTCGGTCAGCGACTGCGCGTACTTCGCCCACTCGACGGTTATCGGCGCCGGACGGCTGATGTCGCCGATAACGACCGGCGGCTTCACGCAGCGGGAGCCGTAGCTCTGCACCCAGCCGTTCTGGGTGAAGACGAAGCCATCAAGATGCTCGCCGAAATACTCCACCATGTCGTTACGCTCGGCTTCGCCGTGCACCAGCACATCGAGACCCAGACGCTCCTGCTCGGCGATCGCCTGCTTAATATGCTCTGCGATGCCGGTACGGTAGTTCGCCGCATCCAGATTGCCTTTTTTGAAATCCAGGCGAAGGCCGCGGATTTCGGTCGTCTGCGGGAACGAGCCAATGGTTGTGGTCGGCCAGTCCGGCAGGTTAAAGCGCGCGCGCTGGGCTTCGGCGCGCACCGGATACGCATGGGCGCGCTGGCTGTCCTGCGCCGTGATTGCCTGAAGACGTTGCTCCACGGCCGGGTTGTGTACGCGGGCCGAATGTTTACGGGCCTGAATCGGCGCGCTCCACTGCTCGATTTTCGCCGTATCGCCGCTGTTCAGCGCATCGCGCAGCAGCGCCAGCTCCTCGCATTTCTGCAGCGCGAAAGCAAACCAGCTTTTTACCTCCGCATCCAGACGGGTCTCAACGCTCAGATCGATCGGGCTGTGCAGCAGCGAGCAGGAGGAGCCCACCCACAGTTCACGCTGGCCGGCGATCGCTTTCAGCTGCGCATATTTTTCAGTGAGATCGGCGCGCCAGACGTTGCGGCCATTGATAACGCCCGCGGAGAGCAGCCACTCCTGCGGCAGGCGGCGATGCAATTCGTTGACATCGTCATGACCGTGAACCAGATCGACATGCAGCCCCTGTACCGGCAGCGCGGTAATGGTATCAAGGTTATCGCTCACGCCTTCAAAATAGGTGGTGAGCAGCAGTTTGGTCTGGCCTTTCAGCGCCTCGTAGGCCGGTTTGAACGCGTCCAGCCATGCCTGCGGCAGCTCAAGCACCAGCGCGGGTTCATCAATCTGCACCCACTGGATGCCGCGCTTCGCAAGCTCCGCGATCACCTGCTGGTAGACGGGCAGAATGTCGTTGAGCAGGGAAAGACGGTCAAACTGCTCGCCCTTCACTTTGCCAAGCCACAGATAAGTGACGGGCCCCAGCAGTACCGGTTTAACGTGATGGCCGAGCGCCAGCGCTTCATCCACTTCATCCAGCAGCTGTGTCCAGGTGAGGCTGAACTGCTGGCCTTTGGTGAATTCCGGCACCATGTAGTGATAGTTGGTGTTGAACCATTTGGTCATTTCCGCCGCCGCCGCGGGTTCGCCGGTCGGCGCGCGGCCACGGCCGATGCGAAACAGGGTGTCGATATCCACCGTGCCGTCAGCATTCTGGTGGCGCGCCGGTACGTTGCCGAGCAGCAGGCTGGTGGTCAGGACATGATCGTACCAGGCGAAATCACCCACCGGCAGCAGGTCGATGCCCGCCGCTTTTTGCTGCTCCCAGTGACGGGCGCGCAGCTCGCGGCCCACCGCCAGTAATTCTTCGCGGGTGCTTTTACCCGCCCAGTAGCTCTCTTGCGCTTTTTTCAGCTCGCGACGCAGGCCGACGCGGGGAAAACCGAGGGTGTGGTTATGAATAGTCATGGTGTTCTGCCTCTCTTCAGGATGAATCCGCTTAGTCGCGAGTTTCAGAAAATGAATCTGCTCAGTTAATCCGTATGTATTTCGGATTTCGGGAAGGCGGCAAGCTGGGGAATCCCCGGGAGCTTACTGAAGTAAGTGACCGGGGTGAGCCAGCGCAGCCAACGCACCAGAAATTCGAAAGACGTCGGATTTGGACGTCCAGATGTTTACACATCCATAATTGGCAGTTACTGTATATTCCTCAAGCGCAAATTATTCATGCTGAAGTGAAGGACATTCATGATCGAGATAAAACACCTGCGAACGCTTCAGGCGCTGCGTAATTGCGGCTCACTGGCGGCGGCGGCGGCATCGCTGCATCAGACCCAATCCGCGCTTTCACACCAGTTCAGCGATCTGGAGCAGCGTCTCGGCTTCCGGTTATTCGTGCGTAAGAGCCAGCCGCTGCGCTTCACGCCGCAGGGCGAGATCCTGTTGCAGCTGGCAGCCCAGGTGCTGCCGCAGATAAGCCGCGCGCTGCAGGCGTGCAATGAACCGCAACAGACCCGTCTGCGCATCGCGATTGAGTGTCATAGCTGTATTCAGTGGCTGGCTCCGGCGCTGGAGGCGTTCCGCGCCCGCTGGCCGCAGGTGGAGATGGATTTCAAATCGGGCGTGACGTTTGATCCGCAGCCTGCGCTGCAACAGGACGAACTGGATCTGGTGCTGACGTCTGACATCCTGCCGCGCAGCGGCCTGCACTATTCGCCGATGTTTGATTTTGAAGTGCGTCTGGTCGTGGCGCCCGATCATCCGCTGGCGACCAAAACGCAGGTAACGCCGGAGGATTTCGCCAGCGAAACCTTGCTGATTTATCCGGTTCAGCGCAGTCGCCTCGACGTCTGGCGTCACTTTTTACAGCCGGCGGGCATCAGCCCGACGCTGAAAAGCGTCGATAACACGCTGCTGCTGATCCAGATGGTGTCGGCGCGCATGGGCATCGCTGCGCTGCCGCACTGGGTGGTGGAGAATTTCGAGCGTCAGGGCCTGGTGGTGACGCGTGCCCTGGGCGAAGGGTTATGGAGCCGGCTGTACGCTGCGGTGCGCGATGGCGAGCAGCGTCAGCCGGTAACGGAGGCGTTTATTCAGCAGGCGCGTCAGCACGCCTGTGATTCCCTTCCGTTTGTGCGGAGCGCGGCGCGACCCAGCGTCGGTGGACCCACAGAGAAGCCACTATCACCGCTCCCCCAATGATAAAGCTCGGCCAGTGGGGCTGCTGCTGCCAGATGGCGAAGTTAACCAGCAGCCCGGCGGGCACATGCATGTTATTCATGATGCCAAGCGTGCCGGCGTCCACCTGCGTGGCGCCGTAGTTCCACATAAAGTACCCGAGCCCCGAGGCCGCCACGCCCAGCCACACCAGAATGCCCCATTGCAGGCCGGTGGTCGGCAGCTTTTGCGGATTGCCGAGCGCGAACCAGGCGATAACCGCCACGACGAACGCGCCGAGATAGAACCACGAAAACGCGCTGTGCTGCGGCATCGGATGCGTCTCCATCAGGCGTTTATAGCCCACCATTCCGATAGCGAAGCTGATATTCGCCAGCTGTACCAGCAGCAGCCCGGTCCAGAAGTGCTCGCTCACTTTGTCATAGCGAATAATCGCCGCGCCGATGACCGCAAGCCCGGCGCTTAGCGCATAGCCCCAGCGCAGCCGACGACGGCTTAGCAGATCGTAAATCAGCGTGATATAGAGCGGCGTCAGTACGGTAAACAGCAGGAATTCCGAGACGGTCAGGTAGAGATACGCCCGGAAGCTGAACAGGTACATCACGCCCAGCTGCAACGCGCCCACCAGCATATAGAGCGCCAGCGTTTTCAGGCTTTGCCCGCGGGTGCGCAAGAATGGCAGGAATACCAGCGCCGCCAGCCCGACGCGCATCAGCACCGAGAAGGTACTGTCCACATGGCCCGCCAGGTATTCGCCAATCAGGCTAAAAGAGAATGCCCACAGGATCGTGGTGATGATGAGTAACGCCACAATGATCATCTCAACAGAAAACAAAGACGGGCATTGTAGCGAAGCTGCTGGTGAAAAGTTGCACTATTTGGTTGACAAGTGGTTACCGATAAACCACTTGTCACCCTGGTGATTAATCCAGAAACAGTTTACGCAGGTAGTGCGGCACGGCGTCTTCGGCGTTGGTGCCGATCACTTCCAGCTCGGGAAGCAAATCTTTCAGGCGCTGATGCGCATTGCCCATGATGCAGCCTTTGCCCGCCATGGAGAGCATCTCCGCGTCGTTCATTCCGTCGCCGAACGCGATGCAGCTGTCCAGCCCAAACCCCATCGCTTTGGCGACCGCCTCCAGCGCGTGGCCTTTGGAGACGCCGCCCGCCATGACTTCAAGGCAGGTAAGCGTGGAAAAGCTCACGTTAACGCGATCGCCCCAGCGGGCGTTGATGGCCTGCTCCAGCGGCAGCAGCTTTTCGTGAATATCGCAGGTGAAGAAGACTTTGCTGACGCCCTGCGGCTCCAGCAAGGCCGGTTCGAACAGCGAATATTTAAAGACGGCTTCTTTAAAATATTTCAGCTCATCCGGCCGCTCGCGGCTCATAAACCATTCGTCGTCACGATAGACATTAGTGATGATATCGGGGTTATCGCGCACCACGCCGAACAGATCGGCGGCGATATCGGTATCAAGATTATGGGTAAAAACCAGATTGCCGTCGGTGTCGTGCACCCGCGCGCCGTTGGAGGTGATCATATAGGCCTTGATCTCAAGGCCGTCGCGGATCTGGCCGACGTCGATATGGTGGCGACCGGTGGCGAAGACAAAGTTCACGCCGCGGGCGGTCAGTAATTTGAGCGTTTGTTTGGCAAACGGCGTCAGTGCATGGTCAGGGGCTAAGAGTGTGCCGTCTAAATCAGACGCAACGACCTGATACATAATAAAAACAACCTCTGGTGGAGCGACCGAACGCTCCGGTCGCGAGTAATCAGTTATGCTCGTCGAAGAAATCGACAATGGCATTCAGCGCTTCGGCGCGCATAGCGTCCTGCTCAAACAGGATCTCATGGTACGCCCCTTTGATGACGTAAGGTTTACCCCCCCAACACGGGTGGCCCGCCGCGGCGCGAAGTTCACAGAAGCGGTCGTGCGAGCGGTTATCCACCACACGTTCCAGCTCTGCCTGGAGTAACAATAGCGGCGTGGTGCTGTCGGTGGCCCCCGCCAGCACCTGTTCTCCTGCCTGGATGCCTTCCCGCACCCAGTGATACGTAGGTCCGCCGACGCGCAGTTGCGGTTCGTCGGCATAAAAACGCAGATTGCGCCGGTAGCGCTCGTGGCTGTGCGTCAGCATGTTGAGGCTAAAGGGCAGTGGCCGCCAGCGTCCGGTGCCGATGGCGTAACCATCGCGCAGCGACGGGTACTCTTCCGCCCAGTCGAGGATCGAGCGCAGCATCCAGTCCGGCAGGCGGATAATGATGCCGAACATCGGCGCGCAGAGCGCCACAGCATCAAACGCGTTCGGGTTACGCAACTGAAACAGCGTCCCAATAGCCCCGCCCATCGAATGCGCCAGCAGATAGCGTTTACGCCATGGGCCAGTCGCTACTTCTTGCTGCCAGAAACGTTCGAAATCATCGACATAGTCGCTGAAATTCACGACATGGCCGCGATGCGTATCTTCCAGCAGCCGGCCGGAACGCCCCTGCCCGCGGTGGTCGATAATCAGCACGTCAAACCCACAGTGAAACAGATCGTATGCCAGTTCCGCATACTTTACGTAGGTTTCGATGCGACCAGGGCAGACGACGATAACGCGATCGTGCTTTTCAGCACGAAAACGCACAAAGCGCACCGGAATGTTATCAACACCCAAAAACTCATCTTCTTCGCGCTGCTGCCAGAAATCCGTCAGCGCGCCCATCGTGAACGCCGCGAACCCGGCTTCCCGTGAAAACCAACTGTTCCTGTGTCTGGTCATGGTCCTTATTGCTCCGCATCCACGCCTGTCCGGGCTTTTTTGTGATTCGTAGCACATACCTCAACAATAGCGTATTGTGGCATAAAAGTGCGCAATCAGGGAGCTTCGCATGACCTTCGAGTGGTGGTGTACCTACCTTCTGACGACCCTTATCCTCAGCCTCTCGCCGGGTTCTGGCGCCATTAACACCATGAGCACCGCCATCAGCCACGGGTATCGCGGCGCGGCGGCTTCCATCGCCGGGTTACAGACCGGTCTTGCGCTGCATATCATGCTGGTCGGCATTGGGTTAGGGGCGCTGTTCTCCCGTTCGCTGATGGCTTTTGAAGTGCTGAAATGGGCGGGCGCGGCGTATCTTATCTGGCTTGGCATTCAGCAGTGGCGCGCCGCGGGCGCCATCGATCTCAACGCGCTCGCGCAAAGCCAGCCGCGCAGCAGGCTGTTTAAACGCGCGGTATTTGTGAATCTCACTAACCCAAAAAGCATCGTGTTTCTCGCCGCGCTGTTCCCACAGTTTATCGTGCCGCATCAGCCACAGGCGATGCAGTATGTGGTGCTTGGGGTGACCACCATTGTCGTGGATATTATCGTGATGATTGGCTATGCGACGCTTGCCACGCGGATTCGCGGATGGATCAAAGGCCCGCATCAGATGAAGGCTTTGAATAAAGTCTTTGGTTCGCTGTTTATGCTGATTGGCGCGCTGCTTGCCACCGCGCGCCGCGCCTGATTAGCGAGAGATAATAAGATGGATGCCGAAGCCGGTGAACAGCGCCCCGGCGGTGCCATCGATCCACCTCGCCAGACGCTGGTAGCCCCGGCGCATTTTCGGCAGTGCAAAGACGCTCGCCACCAGCGCAAACCACGCGAAGGTCTCCAGCGCTATCAGCACGAAAATCCCCCAGCGGGCGCTGGTGCCGACGCTGTCGCTGACGAACAGTGAAAAAACGCTGCCGAAGTAGATAACCGCTTTCGGGTTCGCCAGGTTGGTCAGCATCCCTTTCAGGAAACTGCGCCCGCGCGCCGCCAGCTCAACCTGCGGCGCTTCGCCCGTCGGCGCGCTTTTCTTCAGCGCGCCGCGCAACATCTGGTAACCCATCCAGCACAGATAAAGCCCGCCGCCCACCACGATGATGTTATGGAGCCAGGCCATTTTTTCGAGGATCAGATGCAGGCCGAGCAGCGCCACGCCGGACCAGACCATGACGCCCGCGGTTATGCCCAGTACGCCCATCAGCGCCTCTTTGCGCGAGCGGCTGGCCGCCGTTTGGGAGACAAAAAAGAAGTCGGGGCCAGGACTTGCCAGCGCCACCAGATGCACCATCGCGACGGTAAAGAACAGCGTTAACATAGAGGTTTGCCAGGTCAGAATCAGAGAACATTCATCCTGGCATGTTTGCGCGGGGCTGACTACTCTTCGTCGTCGCCGTCGACGTGCTCGCGGATGAGCGTCATAAACGGTCTGCCGAAGCGCTCCAGTTTGCGGGTGCCGACGCCGTTAATTCCAAGCATTTCGCCGGGGCTGAGCGGCATCTGCTCGGCCATTTCGATCAGCGTCGCGTCGTTAAAAACGACATACGGCGGGATGTTTTCTTCATCGGCGATGGCTTTACGCAGTTTGCGCAGTTTCGCGAATAGCTTACGGTCGTAATTGCCGCCGTAAGATTTTTGCGACACGCGCGGTTTGAGCGCCGCGACGCGCGGCACCGCCAGCATCAGTGGCGCTTCGCCACGCAGGAACGGACGCGCGGCTTCGGTTAACTGTAAGGCCGAGTGCTGCGCAATGTTCTGCGTCACCACGCCCAGATGAATAAGCTGGCGGATAACGCTGACCCAGTGCTCCTGGCTCTGGTCGCGCCCGATGCCGTACACCTTGAGCTTGTCGTGACCGAGCTCGCGAATGCGCTGGTTATTCGCGCCGCGCAGCACCTCCACCACATACCCCATCCCGAAGCGCTGCTCCACGCGCGCGATAGCCGACAGCGCTTTTTGCGCGTCCACCAGTCCGTCGTAGCGGCGCGGCGGATCGAGACAGATATCGCAGTTGCCGCACGGCGCCTGACGCCCTTCGCCGAAATAGTTCAGCAGCACCAGACGACGACAGGTTTGCGCCTCGGCGAACGCGCCCATCGCGTTCAGCTTGTGGCGCTCAATATCCTGAAGCGGGCCTGGCGCTTTTTCTTCCAGGCAGCGGCGCAGCCACGCCATATCCGCCGGATCGTAAAACAGCATCGCTTCGGCAGGCAGGCCGTCGCGCCCGGCGCGGCCCGTCTCCTGATAGTAGGATTCAATGTTGCGCGGAATATCGAAGTGCACGACAAAGCGCACGTTGGGCTTATTGATGCCCATGCCGAACGCCACGGTCGCCACCACTATTTGTAAATCGTCGCGCTGGAATTTCTCCTGCACCGAGGCGCGCACCTCATGTTCCAGGCCCGCGTGGTAGGCGGCGGCGCTGATGCCGCGGCTTTGCAGACGAGCGGCGGTGTCTTCCACTTTCGCGCGGCTGTTGCAGTAGATGATGCCGGATTTACCGCGCTGCTCCTGGACATAGCGCATCAGCTGATCGAGCGGTTTGAATTTTTCCATCAGCATGTAGCGGATGTTCGGGCGGTCAAAACTGCTGATTTCAATCAGCGGATCGTCAAGGCCCAGCAGGCGCACGATATCGCGCCGCGTGGTGTCATCCGCCGTGGCGGTGAGCGCGATAAACGGCACCGCCGGGAAACGCGCGCGCAGCTGCCCGAGCGCCGCGTACTCCGGACGGAAATCGTGGCCCCACTGGGAGATACAGTGCGCCTCGTCCACCGCCACCATCGCCAGATCCCAGTAGCCCAGGGTGTCGATGAAGTTATCCATCATCAGTCTTTCCGGCGCGATGTAGAGCAGGCGCACCTCTCCGGTACGACAGCCCGCCATTACCGCATGCTGCTCGTCGCGGCTCTGCGTCGAATTCAGACACGCCGCGGCCACGCCGTTCGCCAGAAGCTGATCGACCTGGTCTTTCATCAGGGAAATCAGCGGAGAAACCACGATGGTCAGGCCGGTTTTGACCAGCGCCGGAATTTGATAACACAGTGATTTGCCGCCGCCGGTGGGCATCACCACCAGGCAGTCGCGCCCTTCAAGCACCGCGTCGATAATGGTGGCCTGGCCTGGACGGAACTGCTGATAGCCAAAGGTTTCCTGTAAAACCTGCTTAGCCAGCGTTTCCTGACTGTAAACTTCCGCCTGCGCCACACTCACTCCAGATACTGAAAATAAAACAGGCGCTATTTTCAGCGCCTGCGTCGGAAACTGCAATGCCTCAGAAGAGATCGTTAAGCATAACCCCAAAGCCAAAGCGAGTCTGGTTAAAGTTGTAATCAATTAACGATTCGCCATAACCGCTGTACAGCTGGGTGTAGAGACGCACGTGTTTCGTGATCGGGTAGCTCAGGCCAAGCTCCGCGCCGCCGTAGCCGGTGTTCCAGTTATACTGGCCTTTCACGCTCCAGATAGCCTCGCCCCACTGATACCCGACCTTGAGCTGGTAATAGCCCATGTATTTGGTGATGTTCGGGTTATCGTCGGTGTCGCCAATCACATACCACGGCTTCACTTCCACCAGCCAGTCGCCGTTCTGCGCCATCAGGCGTGTATAGAGGCGGTTCCAGCTGCGGGAAGTCGGGTCAGAGCGGCCATTCGACTGATGGTTATAACCAAACTCCACGTCGCGCAGCGTCCAGCCCGCCAGGTCGTAATCGGTCGCGAAGCCTAAGAAAAGCTGCGGTTCATAGTTAGTTTCACGAAACGGCGACGACTGCCCGCTGTTGGAAAGCTGCCACCAGGATTTTTGGGTATAGGACGCGCCCAGGACAGAGTTCGGGCCCATGATGCCGCGCCAGAACGGGAACGCCAGACTCAGCTGGAATTTCACTTCATCTTTACGGGCGTTATCGGTCCAGTCGTAAGACTTAATCGCCTCTTTATTCAGGTCGTCGGTCACGGTATAGAGCAGATAGTTGCTCTCATAAGGGTAGAGCGTAAACGGGTTATCGTGATCCTGAAGCAGGTTGGCGATGATGCTGCCGCGAACGGCAGGCGCATCATGCACCTCTTTTATAGTCGCTTCCTGTGCTAATGCTGTGCATGGCAGCAAACTTGCGGCCATAAACCAACCCAGAAACGTGCGCATTGGCAGTGTTCTCCTGAACGAATATTTCGATGATGAATTATTATCCGGCAGACATTCTACATATTTATTTCGCGTCTGCTTAGTCCTGCTTTCTTAAACTGGAAAGCAACAAATGGGAAGCATAAAATCAACATTCATTTAACCTTATGTGCCCTGTCTTTTTGGTCGAGGAAACCATCATGTCCGCAACTCTGCTGACTCCGGAAGCGGCTCTGCAACTGGTCGGCGAAATCTTTGTTTATCATATGCCGTTTAACCGTGCCCTGGGGCTGGAGCTTGAGCGCTACGAGAAAGAATATGCTCAGCTCGCCTTTAACAATCAGCCGATGCTGGTAGGCAACTGGGCGCAAAGCATTCTGCACGGCGGGGCGATCGCCTCGGCGCTGGATGTGGCGGCAGGCCTGGTGTGCGTCGGCAGTACGCTCACACGCCATGACAGCATCAGCGAAGAGGAGCTGCGCCAGCGGCTCTCCCGGATGGGCACGATTGATATGCGCGTCGACTATTTGCGGCCCGGCCGCGGCCAGCGCTTTACCGCCTCCAGTACGCTGCTGCGCGCGGGCAATAAAGTGGCGGTGGCGCGGGTCGAATTACACAACGAAGAGCAGGTGTACATCGCCAGTGCTACGGCCACCTACATGGTAGGGTAAGCCGCGCAATACTGATAAACTGCTCACACTTTTCTCATGCCAAGAGTTTTACATGGATGCTAAACAGACGCGTCAGGGCGTGTTATTTGCGCTTGCCGCTTATTTTATCTGGGGCATTGCCCCCGCGTATTTCAAACTGATTCAGGCGGTTCCCGCCGATGAAATCCTGACGCACCGCGTTATCTGGTCCTTCTTTTTTATGCTGGCGCTTATCAGCCTGAGCCGCCAGTGGGGCTCGGTAAAGCGGCTGTTTTCGATGCCGAAAAAGGTATTCAGCCTGGCGCTCAGCGCCGTGCTGGTGGGAGGCAACTGGCTGCTGTTTATCTGGTCGGTGAATAATCATCACCTGCTGGAAGCGAGCCTGGGCTATTTCATCAACCCGCTGGTGAATGTGCTGCTGGGGATGATTTTCCTTGGCGAGCGCTTTCGCCGGATGCAGTGGCTGGCGGTGCTGCTGGCGGCCTGCGGCGTGCTGGTGCAGCTCTGGACGTTCGGCTCGCTGCCGGTTATCGCGCTCGGCCTTGCCTTTAGCTTCGCGTTCTATGGCCTCGTGCGTAAAAAGATCATGGTCGACGCCCAGACCGGCATGCTGATGGAAACCCTGTGGCTGTTGCCGGTTGCGGCGATTTACCTGTTCGGCATCGCCGATAGCCCGACCAGCCATATGGGCAGCAACCCGTGGTCGCTGAATCTGCTGCTGATGGCGGCGGGTGTGGTGACGACCATTCCGCTGCTCTGCTTTACCGCCGCGGCGACGCGCTTGCGTCTCTCAACGCTTGGGTTTTTCCAGTACATCGGCCCGACGCTCATGTTCGTGCTGGCCGTCGTCTTTTATGGCGAAGTGCCTGGGCCGGACAAAATGGTGACCTTTGGGTTTATCTGGCTGGCGCTCGCGATTTTTATTATGGACGCGCTGTATACCCAACGGCGTTTGCGCCGTAGTTAAGAAATAACTGTCATAACAGGGCGTTATTTACGCCCTGTTACTGGCGCTTACACCAAATAATCACGTTTCTCACCTACTGATATTTGCCGGGGGCGCGCCTTGCAACCCGATGGCCCTTACTTATAATCCGACCTTTATGCATTACGCCCGCTGCTGTTTCGCGATAACAGAGGCGCAGAAGGTATTTTCATGTCAGCCCTGCTTGCTTTCTTTTTCCCGCCGCGCACGGCCAGCCTGCGCCGCCTGCCTTATCTGGGATGGCTGTTCGGTTTGCTGTTCGGCCTGGGCCTGATACTTGCGATCGCGCCTGACGATGTGGCGCTTGCTCTCTTTTTAATTGCTCTCCTGCTCTATTACCGCGCCGGCGCATTGCGTGCCCGTGACGCCGGTCTGAAAGCGCGGAATTACCTGTTCTATTCACTGGCAATGTGGATTGCCGGGATAGTCATCGCTTACCTGCGCGGTTTCGAGCCAGGCAGCAAAGAATACATTTCGCTCGGCGGCGGTTTTCAGGTTGTGATGACGCTACTGCTGCTGGCCGCACCGGCGCCTGCCGTCGCAAAAAAAGCGCAATAAAATCGGGCGGTAATGTCGCTCACCCCAGCAAAATTTCAGGCGTTAAGGAGCCTTCAGGATGTCCAGCATGGAAAACAATAAAAACCAGTACGACTTTATGGCAGACGAGAAGCTAAGCGATAAATGGAAAACGCGCTTTGCGTTCATTGAGGAGCATGGTTATCCCGGCATTCTTTTCCCGACGCCGGAGTGGAGTGGCGCGCTGAAAAAGATGGGCTTTATGCCACGCCTTAAGGTGATGATCAATTTCTTCACTTACTTTTTCTCCTTCATTTATCTGGCTATCCTCGGCCTTTGGAAGAAAAGTATTATTTGCGTGATAGCCTTTTTCATCGTCGGTTTTATTACCGTGCTGCTGGGGATAAAAGGACTGATCTATATCGTACCAATCTATTTTGCCTTACGTACCAACACCTGGTATTACGATCTGAAGGTCAAAGGAAAGCAGGACTGGAGCCTGTAAGGCTTTACGCCTCGCACTATGAAAAAAGCCTCTTCATGGAAGAGGCTTTTTTGCTTTTATAACCAGTTCTTACGCTTGAAGTAGAGATAAGGCGCCAGCCCCGCCAGCAGCATCGCGACAATCGCGGCGGGATAGCCATAGCTCCAGTGCAGCTCAGGCATAAACTCGAAGTTCATCCCGTAGCTGGAGGCCACCAGCGTCGGCGGCAGAAAGACCACGGACACCACCGAGAAGATTTTGATGATGCGGTTCTGCTCGATATTGATAAAGCCCATCGCCGCCTGCATCAGGAAGTTCACCTTCTGGAACAGCGACTCGTTATGCGGCAGCAGGGATTCGATATCGCGCAGGATCTCGCGGGCCTGCTCCAGCTGACCGCCCGGCAGACGCGCTTTCCGCACCAGGAAGTTCAGCGCGCGCTGGGTATCCATCAGGCACAGGCGCACTTTCCAGCCGGTATCTTCCAGTTCAGCCAGCGTCGAGAGCGCCTCATCATATTCATCGCCCTGATGCCCTTCCATGATAACGCGGCTCAGGTTTTCGAGATCGCTGTAGATGTTTTCGATCTCATCCGCCAGCTGCTCGATTTTAGTTTCAAACAGATCGAGCAGCAGTTCATAGGCGTTGCCATCCATCATCGACTGGCTGCGCGCGCGCATGCGGTACAACCGAAACGCAGGCAGCTCGCGCTCGCGCAGCGTAAACAGGCGTCCGTTACGAATAGTGAACGCCACAGTGGAGTTGCCGCCGTGATCTTCTGCGTCTTCATAAAAGAAAAACGAGTGAATGTGCAGCCCGTCTTCGTCTTCGAAGAAGCGGGCGGAGGCTTCGATATCCTCCAGTTCCGGGCGTGTCGCCAGGCTTTGGCCAAGTTCCGTTTGCACGCGCTGTCGTTCGCTCTCTTCCGGCTCCACCAGGTCAACCCAGATGGACTCTTTCAGCGAGACGGCCTCATCAACTTCGAGGCGGGACAGTTTGTTGTTTTCCAGTTGAAATGCGCTCAGCATGACCGGGACTCCCAAAAAAACAAATTCTGGACAGTTCGGTTGGGCACACAGAAACAGATGGGGTTTCAGACCATTAAACAGCCTGACTCAGCGCGACGGGAGAGAAAACAGCCGCTGACAACCACTAAGGCCATCAGCGTAAGAGGATAGCCTTAGGAGTTGTTCCTGTTTGACAGGGTTTTGAGCCAGCATCTACTGGGTGTGTCCAAGGCGAATGTCCTCTTAGCGTAATCGTGGGCGCATGTTACGCCACCAAAAATTAGGCGTCAACACGTACACTTAAGATAAAACACCTCAATGATTGACAGGAATTATAGTGCCTGCGGGCGCGTTTTGCCGGGCCGTTTTCACGCTCCGCTTCCTGCCATTCCCGGGCGATTATCGCCGCGCGAGATGACAGAAAATCCAGCCTGACGTGAAGAAATAAAAAAGGCCGCCGACGCGACGCGCCAGCGGCCTGATATGCCGTCTCAAAAACAGGTCAGACGGTTTCGAGGCGCGCGTAAGCGGCCACCAGCCATTTGATGCCCTGACCGGTGAACGCTACCTGCAACCGGCTGTGTTCGCCGCTGCCTTCGAGGTTCACGATAGTGCCTTCGCCGAATTTCGGGTGACGCACGCGCTGGCCGAGCTTATAGCCGGAGTCGTTCTGCGCCATCGGCGCGCCCAGCTGCTTATGGCTGACCGGGCGACTGACGCTCGCGCGCAGGCGCACCTCTTCCACGCAGCCTTCCGGCAGTTCGGCGATAAAGCGCGACGGACGGTGATACGCCTCTTTGCCATACAGGCGACGGGTTTCCGCATAGGTGAGCGTCAGCTTCTGCATGGCGCGGGTGACGCCCACATAGGCCAGGCGTCGCTCCTCTTCCAGACGGCCGCCTTCATCGAGCGACATCTGGCTTGGGAACATCCCCTCTTCCATGCCGACAATAAACACCTGCGGGAACTCCAGTCCTTTGGCGGAGTGCAGCGTCATCAGTTGCACCGCGTCCTGCCAGGCGTCGGCCTGCCCTTCGCCCGCTTCCAGCGCCGCGTGGGACAAAAATGCCTGCAACGGCATCAAATCTTCATCTTCTTCGTTGTAGCTGAACTGGCGCGTCGCCGTGACCAGTTCCTCTAAGTTTTCGATACGGGCCTGGCCCTTCTCGCCTTTTTCCTGCTCGTACATCAGCCACAGGCCGGAATCTTTAATCACCCGGTCGGTCTGCACATGCAGCGGCATATCGATGGTTTCATGCGCCAGCGCTTCGATAAGCTCAAGGAAACGTTGCAGAGCGCTGGCGGCGCGTCCGGCGAGCGCTTTTTCCTGCAACAGCTGGCGGCACGCCTGCCAGAGCGTCAGCTGGCGATCGCGCGCGGTCTGGCGCACGACATCCAGCGTGCGGTCGCCGATGCCGCGCGTCGGCGTGTTCACTACGCGCTCAAAGGCCGCGTCGTCGTTACGGTTGGCGATAAGACGCAGGTAAGAGAGCGCATCTTTGATTTCCTGGCGTTCGAAGAATCGCATGCCGCCGTAGATGCGATACGGCATGCTGGCCTGTAACAGCGCCTCTTCCAGCACGCGAGACTGGGCGTTGCTGCGATAGAGAATCGCGCAATCCTGCAAGGCGCCGCCGTTCTCCTGCCAGACCTTGATGCGGTTGACCACAAAACGCGCTTCGTCCAGCTCGTTAAACGCGCAATACAGCGAGATAGGCTCGCCGTCGCTGCCGTCGGTCCACAGCTCTTTGCCAAGACGCCCCGCGTTGTTGGCGATCAGGGCGTTCGCCGCGTTGAGGATATTGTTGGTGGAGCGGTAGTTCTGCTCCAGACGAATGGTCTGCGCGCCCTGAAAATCGTTCAGGAAGCGCTGAATATTTTCCACCTGCGCGCCGCGCCAGCCGTAAATCGACTGGTCATCGTCGCCCACAATCATCACCTTACCGGTATCGCCCGCCAGCAGGCGGATCCAGGCGTACTGAATGCCGTTGGTGTCCTGGAACTCATCCACCAGAATATTGGTGAAGCGCTCGCGGTAGTGGTTGAGAATGTGCGGTTTGTTGAGCCACAGCTCATGGGCGCGCAGCAGCAGCTCGGCGAAATCCACCAGCCCCGCGCGGTCGCACGCTTCCTGATACGCCTGATACACCTTCTGCCAGGTTTGCTCTACCGGGTTGCCGTAGCTCTGAATATGGTGCGGGCGCAGGCCGTCATCTTTTTTGCCGTTGATGTACCACATCGCCTGACGCGGCGGCCACTGCTTCTCGTCGAGGTTCATCGCTTTGATAAGACGCTTAAGCAGACGCAGCTGATCTTCGCTATCGAGGATCTGGAAATCCTGCGGCAGGTTGGCGTCCATATGGTGCGCGCGCAGCAGGCGATGCGCGAGTCCGTGGAACGTGCCGACCCACATGCCGCCCTGGCTGGTGCCCATGAGCTGACCGATACGGTGGCGCATCTCCGCCGCCGCTTTGTTGGTGAAGGTCACCGCCATGATGGAGTACGGCGAACAGTTTTCTACCATCATCAGCCAGGCGATACGATGCACCAGCACGCGCGTCTTTCCGCTGCCCGCGCCCGCCAGCACCAGCATATTGCTGCGCGGCGCGGCTACGGCTTCGCGCTGTTTATCGTTAAGGCTGTCGAGCAGGTAAGAAACGTCCATTAATTGGCACCGCCGCGTTGAAAACAAGAAAACACAAAACGCCCGCAGGCGTCTCGCAGACCAGGCTTATGCGATAGCAGGCGACGACGTAAAGCGCCGCCCGCCGAAAAACCTGGAATTATATACAGAGTAGTGATGATTATATCAGCGAGGTCAGGGATGCCAACCGCGAAATCTCCAGATGCGGCAACAAGCGGCTGTCATCTATCTGCATCAGGTCACCCTCCAGCAGATTTATCCAGCACGCCTGCACGCCGGAACGGATAGCGCCCGCCACGTCGGTGGTCAGGTCGTCGCCCACATGCAGGAGAGTCTCGGGCGCCACGCCAAGCTTCTGCGCGGCCAGATGATACATATCGCTGTAAGGCTTGGCGCGGCCGTGCGGCCCGGCACGCAGCACAAACTGAAACAGGCCGCCGAGGCCAAACTGTTCCGGTTCGGCGTTGCCATTGGTGATGGCCACCAGCGGCCATTTTTTCGCGAGCTGCTGCAACGCCTCAAGATTTTCCGTCGGCACCTCAATGCGGCTACGCCAGCGGGCGAAGTTCAGCATCGCCTCGTTCGCGCCTTCAGAGGCCTCATGCGCGGAAAGCCCGGCCTCCAGCATCACCTGTTCAATGGCGCGTCGGCGCCATTCGGTCACGTCGTGATAAATCTCCGGCTCCTGCTGGCGCAGCGCCGTGCGGGCGCGGTGCAAATCAGCGGCGGTGAACGCGTTGAGCCGCGGATGGTAGCGCTGCATAAACGCCAGCGTCTCTTGCTCGGTGCGGGCGATAACCGGGCGGTTATCGTAAAGCGTATCGTCAAGATCGAACGTCAGGGCAGTAATCGCGCCCAGCGGACGGTAAAAGTACATTACGGTTTTCCTCGTCTGGCGCGTGGGTGCGCCGCGTCGTAGACCGAAGCCAGATGCTGGAAATCGAGATGCGTATAGATCTGGGTGGTCGAGAGATTAGCGTGGCCCAGCAGTTCCTGAACCGCGCGCAGATCGCCGCTGGATTCCAGCATATGTGTCGCGAAAGAGTGGCGCAGCTTATGGGGATGAACATGGCTGTTGAGGCCCTGCTTAATGCCCCACTCCGCAAAGCGTTTTTGCACGTTACGCGCCGAGATGCGCTTGCCCTGTTTTGAAAGAAACAGCGCGTCGTCGTCAGGCCCGAACAGCTCACGCAAGTTAAGCCAGTGGTCAATCCAGGCAACGGCGCTGCGCCCTATCGGCAGGCGTCGCTCTTTGCTGCCTTTCCCCATCACCCAGACTTCGCCGCTGGCGAGATCAAGATGACGACAGTCGATATTGACCAGCTCGGAAAGACGCAGCCCGGCGCCGTACATGATTTCCAGCATCGCGCGATCGCGGACTGCCAGCGGATCGTTAAGATCGATATCCAGCAGCCGGTTAACGTCATCCACGTCGATGTTTTTCGGCAGATGGCGCGGCGTTTTCGGCGTGCTGACGCCTTTCGCCGGGTTTGCTTTCAGCTCGCCCTGGCTCACCTGCCAGTCGAAAAAGCTGCGCAGCGCCGAAAGACGCAACGCGAGACTCGACGGCCCCAGCCCGGCGCGACGGCTGCGTACCGCCAGCGTTCGGACCATCGCCGCGTCGCACTGCGCCCAGCTTTTAAGCCCCGCCTCACCCGCCAGCCCGACAATCGCCGCCAGTTGCCGCTCATAATTAAGCAGCGTCACGGGGCTTAACTGGCGCTCGACTTTGAGATAACGCAGGAAGCGCGCAATGGGCGGGTGCAGCGGCGAGTCGGTCATACGCGTTCTATCCAGCGAGCAAGCAGATCGGGCAGCATCAGCGACAGCTCATGCAGCAGTTGCGTACCCTGACCTTGCTGATAATGCTGCGGGTCGCGGCTGCTGAAGACCAGCACGCCGAGCTCGCCATGTTCGCCGAGCAGCGACATCGCCACTGACCCGACGGCTTTCGCCTCCGGCAGCACGACTAACAGTTCCGGGCCGTTCAGCGAACCCAGATAGTGCGTCTGCTGGCCGAGACGCTGAATGCGCACCGGCTCAAACGCCTGCCGTGACAGCGCCAGATGCGTAAAGCCGGAAGGCGCGCCAATCCGCCAGCGCTCCGGGAACAGGCGAATGCTCGCGCCCGCCAGCCCCATATCGCGCGCCCAGCGGTTAAGTCTTTCCAGCATCTCCTGAAGACTGCCGGCGCAGGCGAGCCGCCCCTGCAATTTCAACAGGCGATAAAACAACCCTTCGTTGGCGCTCGCCTGCTCCATCAGCAACGTCATGTTTTCTTCCAGTTCGTTGATGTGGTTACGCGCGCGCGCCATATGCCACTCCACCAGCGAGACCGTTCCGCGCACCGGGTGCGGCACGCGGATCTGCTCAACCATCGCGGCGTTGCGGATAAAAAAATCGGGATGGCGCAGCAGATAGTCGAGCACCGCGTCGTCATCCAGCGCCGCCAGCGTCTCCTGCTGTTCTCCAGCCTTACTCATAAGTGAATAAATCCATCATAAACGTGGGTGGCGGGGCCGGTCATAAAGAGCGGATTGCCAGGCCCCTTCCAGGCGATATCAAGACGGCCGCCAGGCAAATCGACGCGCACCTGAGCGGCCAGCAGCCCCTGCTGAATGCCGACCGCGACCGCGCCGCAGGCGCCGCTGCCGCAGGCCTGTGTTTCCCCGGCGCCGCGCTCAAACACGCGCAGCCGGATGTGTTCCGTATTCATTATCTGCATAAAACCGATGTTGGCGCGTTCCGGGAAGCGCTCATGGCTTTCCATCAGCGGCCCGAGCGTCTCCACGGGCGCGGTGGCGACGTCATCCACCTGAATCACGCAGTGCGGGTTGCCCATCGACACCACGCCGCACAGCACCGTTTGCTCGGCGGCGCGCATGATGTACGTCTTCTCAGCTTTGTTGGCGCGAAACGGCACCAGCGAGGGCTCAAACACTGGCTCGCCCATGTTCACACGCACCAGTTCGTCTTCGTTAACCGTTAACACCATGCGGCCGTTCGCAGTGCTGACGCGGATTTCCCGCTTATTGGTCAGCCCTTTAAGTCGCACGAAACGAGCGAAACAGCGCGCGCCGTTACCGCACTGCGCCACTTCGCTGCCGTCGGCGTTAAAAATGCGGTAGTGAAAATCAAGATCGGGATCGTAAGGCGGTTCGACCACCAGCAGTTGATCGAACCCCACGCCCTGATGCCTGTCCGCCAGACGGCGGATCATCTCAGGCGAAAAGAAGACGTTTTGCGTCACCGCGTCCACGACCATAAAGTCGTTACCCAGGCCATGCATTTTAGAGAACTGCATTGTTGTACTCCGTTTGCGCGGTTACGAGTCGGTTACTGCCTGCTGACCTGCGTCGGGCCATCGGTATCGCCACGGTTGTTGGTGTCCGGGATAGTCGTCTCGGTTTGCTGGTCAGGCGCTTTTTGCGGCTGGGCTTTGCTGTCTGCTGGCGGGAAGTAAAGCGGGCCTTTCAGACCGCAACCGGTGAGGCTAAACAGGGTTAGCATCACTGCCAGAGAGCGAAAAATCGTTTTCATTTATCGGTGCCTGTTGTTCATTCATCTGTTTTCTATCATCGCAGGTGAAGATGCAAAAGCAAGAGTTTGCGTAACGCCGGACGACACAAAAGCCGTTCCGCCCGCCGGTTTCTATTCCCCGCTATTGCTTTTATACTGCCGCCACGGCGTACAACAGGAAACCAACATGAACGACAGTGAATTTCACCGCCTGGCCGATGGCCTGTGGATGACCATTGAAGAGCGTCTTGACGCGTGGGATGGCGACAGCGATATCGACTGCGAAATCAACGGCGGCGTGCTGACCCTCTCCTTTGAAAACGGCAGCAAAATCATTATTAACCGTCAGGAGCCGCTGCATCAGGTGTGGCTGGCCACCAAACAGGGCGGTTATCACTTCGATTATAAAAACGACGAATGGATTTGCGATCGTAGCGGCGAGCGGTTCTGGGATCTGCTGGAAACCGCCGCCACGCAGCAGGCGGGCGAGGCGGTCAGCTTTCGTTAATCAGGACTGATATTGTTGCAACAGCGGCGTGGCGCTGTCGTCATCGTTGAGCGGCGTCACGGCTTTGATGGTCTGCGTGCGGAACGGGATCACCTGCTGGCGACCGTCCACCTTCACAATCTGATAGAACTGCGGCAGGTTGAAGTTGACGAAACTTGACCCGTACGTAAAGCGGTCATGCGACGACGAGTAGAACCGGCTGACGTCGCGCACCAGCTCCTCTTTGCTGCCCTCGCAGTGGTGATAGACCTCGGCGCGGTTGCTTTCATCAAGAATATAGATGTTAAAGCCGTCGTCGTTGGTCTCTTCAAAGAAGAACTGAATAATCCCTTCGCTGGCAAAACCATCCACCACTGACGGTAGCTCGACGTGGTCGGTTTCCACCTGAACGGAAAGACCGTGCAGTTTGTTATGCGAAATCGCGCCGTAAAACTCGATGGCGTTTTCCAGTTTCTGTACCGAGACGTTAAGACGCTCGAAGAACAGGCCCCAGGTCTGGCCCGCCACGCGCAGCGCTTTGAAGCGCCCCGGCTCAAGGCGGGTGCTGGAGAGACGAAACTCAATACATTCAGACACCAGTTGCTGCACGCGGGTGCGGATAAGCCCGCGCAGATGCTGGCTGTAGCAGAAGACTTCGACGCTGTCCGGCGGCGCGGCGTCCTGATGCATTTTGCCGAGAATCGTTTTCAGCGCTTCGATCATCGCCTGCTCGCCGTTGAAATGCAGCGTACGCACTTCATTCCACGAGTTGCGATACAGCAGGTCGATACTGCCGACCAGGCACTGCTGCTGCTCCCCGAAGCTGAACACGTCGAGCTTACGGAAATCGAAATGCACCACCTGATTGCGAAACGCCGTCGTCGGGTCATATTCCAGGTTGACGATAATCGCCAGATGACGGATTTCACACGGGCTGTAGAGCGCTTTCGGCGTCGGCGCCGGTAGCCGCAGTGGGAAGTGGTGCGACACATCAGCCACCAGCTCCTGCAGTTTCGGCAGATCGCAAATGCCGTTGCCCTTAATAAACAGGCGAGTGCGCGACGTCAGCAGGCCGTTAAACCAGGCCCAGGCCACCAGCTTATTAAGATAACGGTTATATTCCAGCGGCTGATGGCTGATGATGGAATCCATGCTCGGCGCGCGGTTGTAAAGATACCAGCCGGTGCGGTTGGCGCGGCCCGGCGGCACATGGATAAACGTCAGCGTCGGCTCGGAGAGATCCGGCGAAATCTGCGGGTTTACCAGCGTCACTTTACCCGGCAACGCTTCAAATGCGGCATAGAGTTTGCGTGTCAGCACGCCGATATCCTGCGGGCTCGCGGAGACGCTCAGGTTATTGCGGCGCGCGAAGCGGATCAGGTTACGGTAGCTCTGCATCATCGCATCGAGCAGTTCGTTATGCGCTTCGCGCACCTGATCGATTTTCCAGTTAGCGCGGTTATCGAGCATCGTAAGGCGCGCTTCGTCCCAGCCCCACTCTTTCACCAGTTGGCTTAACACCTCGCGGCGCCAGCCCACACAGGCGCGCTCGCGGGAGAGTTTTTCGCACACTTTCAGGTAGAAGCAGCGGCGCACGAGATCGAGACGCGCGCTATCGTCGATAGCCGTCAGATAGTGCGTCACGCGCTCCAGCATCATGCAATATGGATCAAGCCCGAAGGAGACGATTTCGCCGTCATGCAGACGCTGTTTGATATCTTTCGCGAGCAAACGGGTATTGGGATATTCCCAGGAATAGGCTTCCAGCAGCAGCGTTTTCAGCACGGCTTTGTA
Organism: Cronobacter turicensis; assembly: GCF_041222865.1. Taxonomy (NCBI): domain Bacteria; kingdom Pseudomonadati; phylum Pseudomonadota; class Gammaproteobacteria; order Enterobacterales; family Enterobacteriaceae; genus Cronobacter; species Cronobacter turicensis. The sequence goes on from NZ_CP165997.1 coordinate 4,100,239, forward strand.
CGGGGAGTCGATGCTTTTATAGAGCTGCCAGAGGCTCGCGCCGAAATACTCTTCGGCGGACAGGGAGCTCAGCCCGCCCAGATCCATCCACTCGTTCGGCGTCAGCACGCCCTGCGCGTAGAGCGTCATGACGTAATCGTCGTAATGCTCTTCTTCGTCGCACGGCACCATGTTCCAGAGAATGCGTTTGCCGGCCATGCGTACGGCGGTGCGGTAGAATTCGTCCAGCAGCAAAATATGCTGCGTCGAGCCGCAGTCTTCGCCGCCGAGGCTGCCGCTTTCGTTATGGCGGAAGCGGTTTTCATCAATCAGGAAGAAACTGACCTCGACGCCCAGCGACGCCGCCCAGCTTTCCAGCAGACTGCATTTACGCTGCAGTAACTGGCGCTCGTCGTTATCAAGCCAGGTCTGATGGCAAACCCAGATGTCGAGATCGGACGAACAGCTCTGCCCCACGGAGGAGGTGCTGCCCATCGAATAGATGCCGGTAATCGGCAGTTCGCCCTTCACCGTCAGCTGCGCAGGCATACCGCGCTGCGTTTCCAGCTCGTTCAGGTAGTGGCGTTGGGTTTCATCAGGCGTGTAGAGGCAAATGCCGTAGGGAACGTTACCTTCAAGGTACCCCGGCATCAGCGGATGGTGATAATGCAGTAATGTCGGCAGCAGACTGTAGACCTGTTGGAAAGCAGGCCCCATGGCAGCAAGCGCGCGATCCACACGCAATTGATTGATGGCATCCAGTCTCTGCTTCAGAGTCTCAATATAGAGGTACAAGACGTATCGCCTGATGGTTACAGAATGTAAACACTATTCACCGTTATGTCGCCCTTATGATTATGGTGTGACGGGCAAACAAATGGCTCAAAACGTGATCAATCTAACACCTTGTAGATTGACCGTAAAGAAAGATGCGCTACAGATAATTATAGCACCGTTCCCCTGCCCTTAACGTCTTTCTGTATAGCGCCTGCGCGCCGCGTCTCGCCGCCGTTTGACCTGACAGCCTTCCGCTAACAGTGGTAGGATGATTAGCAGACGACATTTACGGTATCAAGCATGTTAGACAATGTATTAAGAATTGCCACCCGGCAAAGTCCACTGGCGCTCTGGCAGGCACAATATGTGAAGCAGCGGCTGGAAGCCTGTCATCCAGGGCTGACCGTCGAGCTGGTGCCCATGGTGACGCGCGGCGATGTGATCCTCGATACGCCGCTGGCGAAAGTGGGCGGCAAAGGGTTGTTCGTTAAAGAGCTGGAACTCGCCATGCTGGATGGCCGCGCCGATATCGCGGTGCACTCCATGAAAGATGTGCCGGTCGAATTTCCGGAAGGGCTTGGACTGGTCACCATCTGCGAGCGCGAAGATCCGCGCGACGCCTTTGTCTCCAACCGGTATAAAAGCCTCGATGAGATGCCCGCTGGCAGTATCGTCGGGACGTCCAGCCTGCGTCGTCAGTGCCAGATAGCCGCCCGCCGCCCGGATCTTATCATTCGCTCGCTGCGCGGGAACGTCGGGACGCGCCTGAGCAAACTCGACAACGGCGATTATGACGCCATTATCCTGGCGGTCGCGGGCCTCAAACGTCTGCAACTCGACGCGCGCATTACAAGCCCGCTTGCGCCAGAAATTTCGCTGCCCGCCGTAGGCCAGGGCGCGGTGGGCATCGAGTGTCGTCTTGACGATACGCGCACCCGCGAACTGCTCGCGCCGCTCAACCACGAAGAGACCGCCGTGCGCGTGCGCGCGGAGCGCGCTATGAACACTCGCCTTGAAGGCGGCTGTCAGGTGCCTATCGGCAGCTATGCGGAGCTGAAAGACGGCGAGCTGTGGCTGCGCGCGCTGGTCGGCGCGCCGGACGGTTCACGTATTGTACGCGGCGAACGCCGCGGCGCCCCGCAGGACGCCAGCCAGCTTGGCGTCTCGCTTGCCGAAGAGCTGTTAAACCACGGCGCGCGGGAGATCCTCGCCGACGTCTACCAGGGGAATGGCCCCGCATGACGATTCTGGTCACCCGCCCCTCTCCCGCCGGGGAGGAATTAGTGAGCCGCCTGCGCGCACTGGGGCAGGAGGCCTGGAGTTTTCCGCTGATCGAATTCTGCCCTGGCCGGGAGCTGGCGCAACTGCCTGCGCTGCTTGATGCGCTCGCGCCAGACGATCTGCTTTTTGCGCTCTCGCAACACGCAGTGAGTTTTGCGAACGCGCATTTGCAGCGTCTGGGGCGTCGCTTTCCGCGAACCGTCGAGGCATTCGCCATCGGTCGCACCACCGCGCTGGCGCTGCATCAGGTCAGCGGTTTGCACGTCCATTACCCGCGCGATCGGGAAATCAGTGAAGTCTTGCTACAATTACCTGAATTACAAAACGTTGCCGGTAAGCGCGCGCTCATCCTGCGCGGCAACGGCGGTCGCGAACTATTAGGGGAAACCTTAACGGAACGCGGCGCGGCAGTGACGTTTTGCGAGTGCTATCAACGTAGCGCGAAAATTTACGACGGCCCGCAGGAAGCGCACCGCTGGCATACGCGCGGCATTACCACGCTGGTAGTGACCAGCGGCGAAATGCTGCGCCAGCTGCATGATCTCGTGCCGCCATGGTATCGCGCGAACTGGTTGCTGCGCTGTCGGCTGGTGGTCGTCAGCGAACGTCTGGCGACGCTTGCCCGGGAACTGGGCTGGCAGAACATTCTGGTCGCTGATAACGCCGATAACGACGCGCTGCTGCGCGCGTTGCAATAACTTTTAAACGGGAAGCCACAATGACGGAACAACAACACACCCCTGCTACGGTTGAAGAAACCCCGCAGGTTGTGGAGACAACGCCACAGCCGGAACCGACCGCGAAAAAAGACCGCTCCGGCAAAACCGCGCTGGTGCTCAGCGCGGTGGCCATCGCCATTGCGCTGGCGACGGGCGCGGGCCTGTGGACCTGGAGTAAAAAGCAGGCCGACAGTCAGAATGCCAGCACCGATACCCTCGCCACCCAGTTAACCTCGTTGCAAAATCAGCAGCAGGCGCAGAAAGCTGAGTTTGAGAAAACCCTCAAGGCGCAGTCTGATGCCCTCGCGACCGCGACCCGCCAGCAGGAAGCGATGGCGCGCGAACTGGACGAAGTTCAGAAAAAAGTCGCGACCATTTCCGGCAGCGACGCCAAAACCTGGCAGCTCGCCCAGGCCGATTTCCTGGTGAAACTCGCCGGGCGTAAGCTCTGGAGCGATCAGGACGCCACCACCGCCGCCGCGCTGTTAAAAAGCGCCGATGCGAGCCTCGCCGACATGAACGATCCGAGCCTTATCACCGCCCGCCGCGCGCTGACGGATGACATCGCCGCGCTGGCAAGCGTGACGCAGGTCGATTACGACGGCATCATTCTGAAGCTGAACCAGCTCTCCAACCAGGTCGATAACCTGCGTCTTGCGGATAACGACAGTGACGACGCGCCGATGGACAGCGACGGCAGCGAACTCTCCAGCTCGCTTGGCGAATGGCGTCAGAATCTGGTGAAAAGCTGGCACAACTTTATGGACAGCTTTATTACTATCCGCCGTCGCGACGATACCGCCGTCCCGCTGCTGGCCCCGAATCAGGACATTTACCTGCGCGAGAATATCCGCTCGCGTCTGCTGGTCGCCGCCCAGGCTGTGCCGCGCCATCAGGATGAGATCTACAAGCAGTCGCTCGATAACGTCTCCACGTGGGTGCGCGCGTACTACGACACCAGTGACGCGGGCACCAAAGCGTTTCTGGAATCTATCGACAACCTGGCCCAGCAAAATATCAGCATGGACGTCCCGGAAACCCTGCAAAGCCAGGCGATTCTGGAAAAACTGATGCAGACGCGGGTACGCAACCTGATGGCGCAGCCGTCAGTGCCGGGCGATGCCGCCGCCCCGCAGGTTGACGACCCACGCACGCAAGCTCCGGCCGACGCGGCGCCGACGCAGGGAGAACAGTAATGCTGAAAGTCTTATTGCTGTTTCTGCTGTTGATCGCCGGGATCGTGGTCGGCCCGATGGTGGCCGGTCATCAGGGTTATGTGCTGATCCAGACCGATACCTGGAATATTGAAACCAGCGTTACCGGCCTTGCGATCATGGCGATCCTCTCGCTGGTGGTGTTGTTTGCCATCGAATGGCTACTGCGTCGTCTGTTCCACACCGGCGCGCGTACTCGCGGCTGGTTCGCGGGCCGCAAGCGCAGCCGCGCGCGTAAGCAAACCAAACTGGCGCTGCTTAAGCTTGCCGAGGGCGATTATCAGCAGGTTGAAAAGCTGATGTCAAAAAACGCCGATCACGCTGAACAGCCGGTGGTTAACTATCTGCTGGCCGCGGAAGCCGCCCAGCAGCGCGGCGACGAAGCACGCGCCAATCAGCACCTTGAGCGCGCGGCGGAGCTGGCGGATAACGATCAAATTCCGGTTGAGATCACCCGCGTGCGTCTGCAACTGGCGCGCAATGAAAACCACGCCGCCCGCCACGGCGTCGATCGCCTGCTGGAAATTACGCCGCGCCACCCGGAAGTGCTGCGTCTGGCGGAACAGGCGTATATCCGCACCGGCGCCTGGAGTTCGCTGCTGGATATTATTCCTTCCATGCAGAAAGCGGGCGTAGGCGACGACGAACACCGCGACGCGCTGACGCGTCAGGCCTGGATCGGGCTGATGGATCAGGCGCGCGCCGATCAGGGCAGCGACGGCCTGAAAACCTGGTGGCGTAACCAGAGCCGCAAAACGCGCCATCAACCGGCGTTGCAGGTGGCGATGGCGGAACATCTTATTGAATGCGACGACCATCAGACCGCGCAGGAGATTATCCTCGACGGCCTGAAACGCCAGTATGACGATCGTCTGGTATTGCTGATGCCGCGCCTGAAAGCCGGTAACCCGGAACAGCTGGAAAAAGCGCTGCGCCAGCAGATTAAAACCTACGGCGATCGCCCGCTGCTCTGGAGTACGTTAGGCCAGTTGCTGATGTCACACGGCGAATGGAAAGAGGCGAGCCTCGCGTTTCGCGCCGCCCTTAAACAGCGCCCGGACGCCTTCGATTACGCCTGGCTTGCTGACGTCCTCGACCGTCTGCATCAGCCCGAAGAGGCCGCCACGATGCGCCGCGACGGCCTGCTGCTGACGCTACAGCAGAACACCCCGCAATAATCCCCACCCCTCTTCGGAGGGGTTTTTTAACTCCGCGGTTTGAGAAATGTTGTTATGCAGTAATGGGAGCCCCGGGAGCTTACATCAGTTAGTGACCAGGGTGAGCGCGCAGCCAGGGCAACCACAACGCGAAAGCCCTTCGGTCTGTGGGTCAGATTTCGTGATGTGGCAAGGCGGCAAGTAAGCGAATCCCTGGGAGCTTACATTAGTAAGTGACCGGGGTGAGTGCGCGCAGCTAACACAGCCACAACGCGAAAGATGACCTACAGGAAAAAAAATACCTGCCCGAGGGCAGGTATCAAAACAGGTCTGTTTGACAACAAATGTGGTGCTTCACTCAACGTTATGTCCATGGTGTTTGATGAGGCCGAAGCGACATCTGTCTGTGGACGATAAGCACCGTAAACGGCTCTGCGTCATTCCTGGGTTTATGAAGCCGAAGCGAACATAAGAGATGGAATGAGCATCTACACCGTTATTGTAGCATTTATCGTGCCAGGTATGCAGCGTTTGTCTGTAACGCCTAAGTCCTTGTTTCATCGCCACTGTGACCAGCGCCATATGTTGATTTCCCCGGCAGGCGCAGCCATCAGGTGTCATCGAATAGCGACAGGATTTGCAGCCTGTCTGTTTTCCCTATAGATATTAAAAACTTATATGTCTCCTGTGAGCGACACGCATAATACGGAATGTCGCTAAATCCCGTCACCCGCCCGCTACATCATTTTCACGTGAATATTGTCCTGAATAAGCAGGTCGCCCAGCGTGTTAGCTGCCCCGAGCGCGCTGTTGTGATAAACATCAAACACCTGACCGCCGAGCGTCTCGAAGCCGCTCATTGACCAGATACCATCCGGCGTATTGAGCAGCGTCACCTCGCCGCCGTTATCGCCGGTAATGCGCAGCGGCTCCTGCGGCTCGTCTTTCAGGTTGAGCGCATTATCAAGATCCAGCGTCAGGCTGCCCTTCCCGCTGGTACCGAGATCGAGCACCTCAATATGCGCCACCTTAAAGCCGAGCTGCGCCAGATTAAGCGTCGGCACTTTGTCGCCAAGGGTTAAGGTATCGACGCCCGCGCCGCCGTCCAGTCGGCTGAAATCCAGACTGTTGAGAATAAAGTGATCGTTGCCGTCAGTACCTGTCAGCGCCATCTCGTTGCTTACCAAAGGCTCAGCGAAAAGGGACATCAGCGCTGGCGCCGCAACGCCGTTCTGCAGTTCCACGATATGCTGGGTGGTGACTTCATTACCGGCATCGTCACGCGCCGTAATATCCAGCGTATAACTACCGGCCGGCTGTGCAAGCGCGTCAGCCGTCAACGCCACACTCCAGCTGCCATCCCCCAGCACGGTGGTGTTTAGCGTCACGTCGCCAAAGACAATCGTCACCTCCGCGCCCGGCTCGGAATCGCCGCTGATGGTCAGTCCACCGCCCGTGATTTCGGTCTGATCGATAATGTCGTCGCCGGTCACCGGCAAGACATTAATGGTAGGGATCTGGGTATCCACGGTCGAGAAGGTCTGCCGTGTACCCGCGTTACCCGCGACGTCGGTTACGTCTACACGGATCGGTACCGACCCCTGCGGCAGCGCCTGGAGTTGTTCTGGCGTCAGCGTCACGCTCCAGGTACCGTCGCTGTTGATGGTGGGTGTATAGCCCACGCCGCCAATCGTCACCGTCGCCGTTTTCACCAGCGACCCGGCGCTAAGCCCCGTCGTACCGCTGATGGTCTGCTCGGTTAACGATTCCGCCTGGCTCAGGAAGCCATCTCCATACGCCAGCGTAATTGTCGGCGCAGGCAGTGTTCTCAGCACGCTGACAGGCGCGGTATCGCCGCCGCTGTTACCGGCGGCGTCGGTCTGGGTTGCGCTGAGGGTATAGTCGCCGTTCGGCACGGCGCCGAGCGCACTAGCAGGCAACTGCACGCTCCAGGTGCCGTTGGACTGGACCGTGGTGTTATAGGGGATGCCGTTAAGCGTTAATGTCAGCGGCAGATCGGCTTCGCCAGTGCCGGTAATTGTCACTCCGCTCTGCGCTTCCGCCTGACTGATGTAACCATCAAGGGCCAGCGGCTCGTCAATGGCCACGACCGGCGCGGTAAAATCGAGGGTCAGCGGCACGGTCTGGATAATGGTGTTGCCTGCGTCATCTTCTGCGGTCACCACCATGTCATATACGTCATCGGCAAGCGACGCCAGCTGACCTGCGGGAATATTAATACTCCAGTTGCCGTTGCCTGCGGTCGTGGCCGGACCGTAATTCTCACCGTTTAAGGTAAACGTGATGACGCTCCCCGGCTCTGACGTACCCGAGACGACAATCACGCCCGCCGCCTCGGTAGGGTTAATCAGGTTGTCGCCGGTCACGTCATTTACCGTCAGCGACGGCGGCACAAAATCCGCGCTGAAGCTGTTATCTCCGCTGCCGGTATTGCCTGCGGTATCGGTGACCGTCACGGTGATGGGGATCTGCGAGCCGTCGGCGGGCATCGCCTGCAAATCGGCGGCGGGTATCGTGATCTGCCAGTTGCCGCTGGCATCGAACGTGGCGGGATAAGTGATCCCGTTAATGACGACATCCACGCTCGCCGGGTTAGCCGTGCCTGTTGTGCCGGTAACGATTTGATCGGTTTGCGACTCCGTCAGTGACAGAAACGCATTGCCGAAGGGCAGCGCTTCAACCGTCGGCGCCGGCGGCGTAACCAGCATTTCAAACGGGCGGCTTGCATCGCCGCTGTTGCCCGCCGCGTCGGTGGCCACCACGCTTGCGGTATAATCACCATCAGCGAGGGCGGCAAGCGAGACGTCGGTCGTCCAGACGCCGCTGGCGTTGGTGGTGGCGTTAAAGGTCAGCGAGCCAATGGTAATCACCACGCTGCTGTTGGCCTCCGCCGTGCCGCTCAGCGTCACCAGCGCGCCAGCTTCCGCCTGGCTTACGATATCATCGGCCGCTATCGGGTTGATGGTAACGACCGGCGCAGTGGTATCTAGCGTAACGGTGCGATCGATGGAAATCGCATTGCCCGCGGTATCCGTGAGCGAGGCGGTAACAGTCAGCTCGCCATCGCTCAGCGCCTGGACATCCGCCGCCGGTACATCAAGGCTCCAGGTGCCATCCGACTGTACCGTGGCGTTGTAGTCATTGCCGCCAAGCGTCACCGTGACGGTACGCCCCGCATCTGCGGCAGACGCCGTACCGGAAATCGTCACGTCGCTTTGCGACTCCGCATCGCTGATGAAATCATCCACCGCGACGGTGTCTATCGCCAGCGCGATGGTCGCGTCAACAGTCACCGCCTGCACGACGGAAGCCTGATTACCCGCGATATCTTCAGAGCCGACCACCACGCTCAGCGGCCCGTCGGTGAGATTAGCTATCGCCGAGGCCGGTATGTTCACGCTCCAGCTACCATCGCTGCTAACCTGCGCGTTATAGGTTACGCCATTAAAGAGCACCGTCACTGGCTGGCCTGCTTCAATAGCGGTGCTGTCACCCGTAATGGTCAGGTCACTGCCTTTTTCCGTCGCGTTAATGATGTTATCTGCGGCTATCGGTTCGACGGAAATGGTCGGATGCGTCTGGGCGACGACGGTAAGATCGCTACTGGCGGCGGCCGGGTTGCCGCTGGTATCCGTTACGCTTGCGCTGACGGTCCACACTTGATCCGGCAGTTGCAGCACATCCGCGACGGGGACTTCCACGCTCCAGCTCCCATCACTTTGCGTGGTCGCGGTATACGTTTTGCCGTTCAGCGTCAGCGTGACGGTCTGCCCCGCCTCGACGTTAGCACTGGTGCCGCTCAACAGAAGCGGCTGGGTATGTTCGAACGCGTTCAGGTAACCGTCGCCGGAGAGCGTGGTGATGGAAAGTACCGGCAGCGTTGCGGCGTCGGCGTCGATGGTAACCGGATGGTTGACCGTGATGCTGTTACCCACGGCGTCGCTCAATGACACCGTCAGCGGTTGCTGCCCGTCGCCAGACGCCTGAAGCGCGGCGGCAGGCAGATTGACGGTCCAGCTGCCATCGAGCTGAACGGTCGTGGTGTAGTCCTGGCCGTTGAGCGTGACGGTCACCGTCTGCCCGGCGTCTTCCACCGACGCGGTGCCGCTTACCGGCACGTCGCCGGTAATTTCCAGCGAGTTGATGATGTCATCGGTCGCGACAGGATTGACCGTCAGCGTGACCTCAGTATCGACCGTCACTTGACTCACCTCATTGCCGCGGTTGCCTGCGACATCGCTGGCGCTCACGGAAATGGGCACCTCGCCCTGCGGCAATGCCTGTACCTGAGCTGCGGGGATAGTGACGCTCCAGCTGCCGTCAGGCCCGGCGGCCGTCACATAGGTCACGCCGTTAATCAGCACATCGACGCTCTGCCCGCTTTCCAGACCACTACTGGTGCCGCTGACGACCACATCCGCGCCGCTCTCAAGCGCCGTAATAATGTCATCGCCGGTGACCGGCGTGACGGCGAGCGTTGGCGGCGTGGTGTCCACGTCAAACGTCTGCTGCGGCGCCGCGCCGAAGTTACCGGCGCCATCGACCGCCACCACGGTTATCGTAATTTCGCCATCGGCAAACTGCTGAAGAATGTCGGGCGGCAACGCCAGTTGCCAGTTGCCGTTTTCATCGACGGTCGCCAGATAGTTGTTACCGCCCGCCACAGGATCGATATTCAGCGACCATTTGCCGCCGCTGCCACGTACCGGCGTGGCGTGGGACAGCACATCGAGCCCGCCGATGTTGATAATGACCCCTTGCGATTCGCCGAACGCGCCGGTTTTCCCGGTAAGCAACTGGGTCACTTTGGTGTCGTTATCGTTAAGCTGATCGTCGCCGAAGGGGGTATTAAGCGTCGGCGCGGGCGGCGTCAGCGCCATCGTCACGGTTTCGCTGGTAGTACCGGTATTGCCGGCGGCGTCTTTGGCGGTCACCGTGAGCGGATAGTTGCCGTTCGCCATGCCGCTCAGCGCGTCGGCAGGGATCTGCACGCTCCAGGTGCCGTCGGCGCCTGTCGTGGTGGTATATTGCTGATTATTATAGCTCACCGTGATTTGCGCGCCGGGTTCCGAAGTGCCGTTAACCGTAATCGGCACTTTGCTTTCGATAGCATTCACCAGGTTATCGCCGGTCAGCGCCGCCACCGTCACCGGCGGTGGAATGGTATCTACCGTCGCAATCACGGTATTACTGCCGGTATTGCCCGCCGCGTCGGTGACGATAACGCTTATCGGCAGCTCGCCCTGCGGCAGTGCGCTGAGCTGTTCGGGCGTTAACGTCAGGCTCCAGTTGCCCTGACTGTCAACCTTTACCGGATAAGAGACGTTGTTTATCACCACCACTGCGCTCTGCCCGTCGCCGGTGATGCCCGTCGTGCCGCTAATGGTCTGGTTGCCCTGGCTTTCGCTCAGGACCAGCATGTCGTCACCAAATACCGGGGCAATTTGCGGGTCGGGCAGGAATTCTGCCGCAACGTCCAGTGAGGATTCGGCGCTGATGGCATGGCCGGCGGTATCGGTCGTGGTGACGCGCACCGGTAACGGACCGTCCGGGAAGGCCTGCACATCAGCGGCCGGAACCGTCAGCGACCAGGTGTTATCGGCCCCCACCGTCGTGGTGTACGTTTTGCCGTTAATCGTCACCGTGACCGTCGTGCCAGGTGCCACGTTGACGGTCTGCCCGCTAATCACCAGCGCGTTTTGCGCCTCCTGGGCATTCAGCATACCGTCGCCGGCAAGCGTATTGAGCTTGATGGAGCCGCTGTTTCCGCCGCCCTCACCGCCCCGATCGTTATCGTCATCTCCGCCTCCACCGCCGCCGGAGCCTGCCGCGGCAATGACGCCGCCCAGCGCCACCGCGCCGAGAATGGACCCAAGAACCGTCATCGAATGATTGTCACCGATAAGCAGCGGCTCAATGCTCTCCACCGCCTGATATTCCGGCGTCAGCCCCGGCGCGCTGGCGGCCAGGCTTTCGTTCGACGGGAAAACGGCGTGGACAGGCGGATTCTTGCCATCATCGAACAGTAATTCGCTGTGATACCCCTCCTGTTCGACAAAATAGTTTTTACAGACGACGGTGCTGCCATCCTGCATGTGCAGAATTAAGTCATCGCCCTGCCGCTCATAACGCATTACCACGTCAGGCGAAGCCTGAATACGTACCACGGAAGGCTCCGACAGAATTAATGTTCGGGTGCCCTGCGCCTGTACGGTAGTAATTAATTCGCCGCCGTGTCGCGCCAGCGTTTGAATAGTTACTGCCTGTGTGGTCGCGCTACCATCGAGAATTGTTGCCATAACCCCTCACTTATTCTTGTCACGCATGTCAAAACAGAAATATTCCGCAAACAACGGGAAGAGAAAAAATGGGCGGTGCGCAGAAAAGGCGCACAACGCAGGGAAGACGGCAACGCAAGGAATTTCCAGGCATTCAGTCCCGACAGTTTAATTTTCAGATATGTAATAGGTGTAATGGGTGTTGGCAAAAAAACAAATTTATTAGCGAAAACACTTCAGCCTAAATTTTATGACCATTTAAGTTTGATTCTTTAAAAATCAAACAGTTGAATTAAACTGATCATTACCAGATATTATATAAAACAGAAATTGTTAATATTGATTCGCCATCATAAATAATAAATCTCGCTGTTGATTCGTCGACCAGCAATGGCAGTACCTCATTTCTGATAAAAAAGCCTCATTTTCAAATAAAAAAAGCGCATATAAGCGCAGCGGCAGCCGGAATGATTAGCACAGAAATAGATTAATAATACTAACTGAATTTTGTGAGCGGGATTACAGTGCGTCGTATTGTTAAAACCGTCAGAAAAGGAAGAGCGCGAGGCGATTGGCCGAAGAAATAAAACGGAGAAATGCAAACGTGGAGAGGCAGAAAACAAAAAACCTCGCCGAAGCGAGGTTCAAAAGTGGTCGGCGAGAGAGGATTCGAACCTCCGACCCACTGGTCCCAAACCAGTTGCGCTACCAAGCTGCGCTACTCGCCGTATACTGCTTTTTGACTTTTTTGTTCAATCAAGTAGTGGTGCGAGGGGGGGACTTGAACCCCCACGTCCGAAGGACACTAACACCTGAAGCTAGCGCGTCTACCAATTCCGCCACCTTCGCATCGCCACAAACTCTTAAATAATGGGGTGGCTAATGGGACTCGAACCCACGACAACTGGAATCACAATCCAGGGCTCTACCAACTGAGCTATAGCCACCACTGTATTCTTTCACGCGGTATTAAAACCACCGCAGCTCAAGCGCCGTTTAAATGGCGCGCCCGACAGGATTCGAACCTGAGACCTCTGCCTCCGGAGGGCAGCGCTCTATCCAGCTGAGCTACGGGCGCGTAGCGCCGTTGCGGGTGGGGATACTACGGACTTCGCGCCCTGCTGTCTAGTGCTTTTTTGAAGAAAATGCGCGTTTGGTTATGCTTTGCGCACTCTGGCGGTTATCCATCCACTTTGGGGGTCGAACCGTAGCGATCGAACCCGAAAAGCTTATAAATAACGCTTACCAGCACCAGGAAAATCGCCCCGACAATGAGTGACATACGCGTATCCTCATTGAATCCCATGCCCACCAGCACGCAGACCAGAAACGCCATCGTCAGGTAATTCGCCCACGGGAACAGCACGGAGCGGAACGGATGCGCGGCAATCGCCGCCTGGTGCGTCTGGCGAAAGCGCAGCTGGCTAATCAGGATGACGAACCACGGCACCATCCCCGGCAATACGCTGGCGCTGTAGACATAAACGAACACGCGCTGCGGATTCGGAATAATGTAGTTGAGGCACGAACCCACCAGCAGAATTACAATCGAGACCGCGACGCCCGCCACCGGTACGCCGTTGCGCGAGACTTTACCCATCGCCGCCGGTAACTGGCGGTTATTCGCCAGCGCATAGAGCATACGCCCGCAGCTGTACATCCCGCTGTTGCAGCCGGAAAGTGCTGCGGTCAGCACCACGAAGTTGATAATGCCCGCCGCTGCGGTGATCCCTATTTTGGCGAAGGTCAGCACAAACGGGCTGCCGTTGCTGCCGATTTCATCCCACGGGAAGATAGTCACGATAACGAAAATCGCGCCCACGTAGAAAATCAGGATGCGCCACAGCACTTTGCCGACCGCGCTGCGCAGCGTCACCTGCGGGTTTTTCGCTTCGCCCGCGGTAATGCCAATCAACTCGACGCCCTGATAAGACGCCACCACGATACAGAGCGCCGTCAGGAAGCCCTTCCAGCCGCCCGCAAAGAAACCGCCGTGCGAGGTGAGATTGCCAAAGCCTATCGCATGACCGCCGTTGCCAAAGCCGAAGAAAATCACGCCAAGCCCAACCACGATCATGACGATAATAGTAGTGACTTTGATCATCGCGAACCAGAATTCGATTTCGCCATACAGCCGCACCGCCGCCAGGTTCGCCAGCGCGACCAGCCCTACGGCAATCAGCGCGGGTATCCACTGCGCCATCTCCGGGAACCAGAACTGGACGTAGACCCCGATGGCGGTGATTTCCGAAATGCCCACCGCCATCCACATAAACCAGTAAGACCACGCGGTGAGATAGCCGAAGAACGGGCTCATGTAACGATGCGCGTAAACGGCGAACGAACCGGTTACCGGCTCAAGGAACAGCATTTCGCCCATTGAGCGCATAATGAAAAAGACGAACAGCCCGGCGATGATATAGGCCAACAGCACCGACGGCCCCGCCCATTTCAGCGTACTGGCGGCGCCCATAAACAGCCCCACCCCGATAGTCCCGCCGAGCGCAATCAGCTCGATATGTCGGGCCTCCAGCCCTCGCTGTAGTTCCGGTTTATTCTCTGCCATAGATCCTCTGTGTTGTGTTTCACGTGCGTCCAGGTGAACCTGGTTATTGTGATGGTGAATGCGTGAGCCCCTGTGGGTAGCGTAACCCTGCCGCGTCCCGGCAAGGGGCGGGCGAATGGTTCCGCAATTTGAGAGAAATGGCAAATAATGCGTGGCAAAAATGCGCTTACTGCGCAATAAACCATCAGAAGAAAAACGGCGGCGTCGGCTGACGCCGCCTGAGGATCACAGCCTGCCGGTGTAGTGCCAGCCAAGGTAGCGCAGCAGGCGCAGCTGGCGTTTGAGGCGGCTCGGCTGGGAAAGCAGACGATAAAGCCATTCCAGCCCAAGGTTCTGCCACACTTTCGGCGCGCGTTTCACATGGCCGGTGAAGACGTCGTAGGTGCCGCCCACCCCCATATACAGGGCGTCAGGATGAACGAGACGGCAGTCGCGCATAAAAATCTCCTGGCGCGGCGAGCCCATCGCGACCGTGACTATCTGCGCGCCGCTGTCGCGGATGCGCGTAAACAGCGCCGCTCGCTCTTCCGGCTTAAAGTAGCCGTCCTGCGCGTCGACGATATTCACATTCCACTGGCGTTTGAGTTTTTCAATGGTTTGCGCGAGCACCTGCGGTTTGCCGCCCACCAGAAAGACCGGCGTGCCTTCGCGTCCGGCGCGCGCCATCAGCGCCTCCCAGAGATCGGCGCCCGCCACGCGTGACACCTGCGCCTGCGGGTACTTTTTACGAACCGAGCGCACGACGCTGATGCCGTCGGCATATTTAAATTCCGCCGCTTCAATCAGGCTGCGGACTTCGGCGTCCGCCTCCTGCGCCAGCATCTTCTCGGCGTTAATCGCCACCAGCGTGCCGTGGCGCAGCGTGCCGTCGGCATAGAGATAATCAAGCGCGTGTTGCATATCGCGCCACCCCAGCAACGGCAGCCCGCGAAGCGTATAGACTGGCGCGGTGACCTGTTCAGACATCATATTCCCTTAACCTTAAAGCGTTTCCGTTGGCGACAGCGGCACCGCGCGACGGCGGCGCCGCTGGATAAGCCCCGCATTGTCCAGCACCCAGTAAACCAGCTTCGCGACCACCAGACAGGCGCCGAATACCACCATAAAAAAGACCACGCGCGACACAAACGCATCCAGCCCCTCGCGGGCCAGCACAATCATGTTAAAGATGGCGCCAAAGCAGAAGCTGTGCAGGATAGCGGCTTTATAACGGTTCGGTTCACGATTGCCGCGCTCATACAGCCAGTCGAACCATTTGATGATAAGCCCGACCGCCACCGCGCCAAGAGGGATAAACCACACGCCGCCCATTACCACCAGCGAGCCCAGCAGCGTCGGGGAGATAGCCAGCCCCGAATGGTTGTTCAGCACTTCCCAGGTAAAATAGTTGGCGGTATTGAGAACGATATGCGGCCGGTCCGGCCAGATCCACGACGGAATGAACACGTAGAAATCGCGCGCAATCGGCGCCAGCCCCTGAAACTCGATATCGCCATAATGTTGCAGCAGCAGCGCCAGGTTTTCCCACGGCGAGAAAGTATCGCGCGTGAGATAAAGAAAGGTGTAAAACGCTTCGTCGCCGCTGACGTTCAGCCCGTAGCGCTTCAGCGCCAGCCAGAACATCCCCACGATCCCCATCACGCCCGCCGCAGCCAGCATCCCAAGCGAGATCCAGCCGCGAATAATGCCGATAAACAGGAAAATGGCGAATGCGATAATGATATTGGCGCGCGTGCCGCCGACAATCATATAGGTCAGCAGGCCAAACCCGACGGTACTAACGAGGAAAAAGAGCCACGCGCGGCTGTCCTGGCGCAGGAAATAGACCACCAGCATCGCCGGAATAAAGAAGTAGAAAAAGCGCTTGAGCGCCACGCCGGAGACTTCGCTGGAGAAAATCTGGCTATAGGAGTGCAGCCGGAACAGCAAAAAGCCGTTATGCATAAAGAAAATGCCGACGCTCACCAGGGCAACCGCCATCATCACCAGCCACGCCAGATGGGTTTCGACGCGGTTCATGGTGAACAGCCCGCCGCCGGAGGACGCTGCCTGCGCGCGCGCCGCCCGCAACCGCGTTTTATAGGTGACGTAGTAGACCGCGTAGAAACAGCCCGCCGACAGCAATGCCTGCAATAACACCTCCGCAGGCACCACCGCCACGTCAAAGCGAAACACCAGAATGCTGGTCAGCGGAAAACCGAAGAAAAACGTCAGCAGGAACAGCAGCGAGAAAAAGACGTTAAAGTTGAACCGCACCCGGCGGAATTCAAACCAGGTCAGCGTGCCGATAAACAGCGTCGCCAGCAGCCAGACGATAAACAGGCCGCTGAATTGCAATGAGCTCATGCCACTTCTCCTGAAGCGATACGCAGCGCGCGGTGCCAGCCCGTCAGGTAATTAGGTTTAAAGAACGCGATTTGCGATTTATCGACCATCTGCAACTGACGCTGCGCCTCGCGCACCGTCACCTCGTTAAGCTTATCGCCGGTAAACAGTACCGGCAGATTTTGTTCCACCATATCCTGCCAGAACGGGTTTTCACGACTCAGCACGCACGGCACGCCCGCCTGGATAAGCAGGCACAGCGTGCCGATCCCCTGCTGGCGCGCAAAAATGAAATAACCGAGATCGCACTGGCGCAGTAGCGCCAGATAGGCGTCGAAATCAAGCTTTTCACGCAGGACGTTGAGGTTGTCCGGGCTGAACAACGCCTGTCCGGCCCGCGTTACTTCATCGATCCACGCCTCGTTATTCGCCGGATACCCCATCGGCACAATTACGTTAACGTTATCGCCGAACTGCTGATGCACCGCCTGCAACGCCGCGATATGGTCATTACTCCGATCGCCGGAGTTACCTACCAGAATCGTCAGCTTCCCGTCGCGCTCAGGCGGCGGCAGCTGGTTTAACCCTTCATCCATCTTCGTCGGGAAATAGAGCAGCTCGCCCGGCACGCCAGGGTGGCGCTTCGCAAAGTGGCTGAGATCGCCGCGAGTGGCGAACACCTGGCCTACGCGCCCCTGCGCCAGTCGGCGCAGCCGGTAAAAGAGCTGAAACTTCAGGCTGCGCGAAGCTTCATAAAGATCGGCGCCCCAGATATGCCAGCTCACCTGCGCGGGTTTCAGCCCGCCGCTCAGCAATGCCAGCCACAGCGGCACATTAAACTGGCCGTGCAGGAAAAAGCGCTGCTGCCGATTTTCACGCGCCAGCGCCACTACGGCGCGGGCGAGCGTTTTTTTATCAGGAAAGATGCTCAGCGAAAGCGACGGATACGGCTGGCTGAGTTGTTCATCGGCGCTGACCACCATAAAGCGGCGCGCCTGGTCGTTAGTCTCTGCCAGTTCATCGTTAAAGAAACGCAGTACCGTCTGGTTATGATGGGGAATATCGGACCCCAGAACGTGAATCAATGCTGTCATGTCTGTCTGCGCCAGAGTAAAAATACGCCACAACAGAGGGCGAAATAGACAATATAGGTCGCCATATAGGCTTGTGCCGCGCCCGCCGCGCCGTGCGCCGGGATCAGCCAGTATGAAAAGCCGGTTAATAAAGCAAACTGGCTGACTTCCGTCAAAATATAAAAGCGCAGCGAGGCTTTCGCGATAATCAGGTAGCCGAAGACGTAAGCGCCCACTTTCAGCACGTCGCCCACCAGTTGCCAGGCAAAAAGGTCACGCATCGCGGTAAACTGCGGCGAGAACAGCAGCCAGATGGCGACATCCCGCAGCAGATACACCGCGAGGCTCGCCGTCGCCACCGCAGGCAGCACGAACTTCAGCGCGCGCCCGATTTCGCGGGTGATGTCGCGCTTCGCCTCAAGGCGCGACAGCGTCGGCAGCAGCCAGACGCTGAACGACGCGGTAATAAACTGTAAATAGGCGTCGGAGATGCTGCTCACCCCCTGCCAGATGCCCACGGCCTCCCACCCGTAACGGGCAGCCAGCAGGTTTCGCATCATCACGTACGCGACCGGCAGCGTCACCGCCGTCATCAGGGCCATCAGCGTGAATTTACCGAGATGGCGCGCCAGCGGGCCGTCCCACGCGGGTTTCAGGTAGCGCAGCGGCACATGCTCGCGCCGCAACAGCATCCAGACTGCCGGAATAGCCACCAGCGCAGGCACCAGCGCCAGGCCCAGCAGCGCGCCTTCATACCCGCCAAAGTGAAAACAGGCGTAATACGCGGCCACGCCGATAAGGCTGCCGATAATCAGCGCCAGCGCGTTACCCGCCGCGTCGCGAAAGCCTTTGATAATCGCGAGCGTCAGGTTGGCCCAGGCGATCCCCATCTGGATGAAGGCCACCATACGCACCACGTTTTCATAGCGATCGTGGCCAAACAGCCCCACGCTAATCGGGCCTGCCGCCAGCAGAAAAATCACCGCCAGTAAGGTCGAGAAGCCCAGCACCATGGCCGATGCCGTGCCCGTGACGCGTTGAAGCCCGGCGGCGTCATGCTGATGCTGCGCGACCAGTTTCGTCACGCCGTTGAAAATGCCTGCCCCGGCCAGCACGCCAAGTACCGTAATTAGCTGACGGAAGTTCCCCGCCTGGCCGACGCCCGTCGGCCCGAAGGCGACGGCCAGCAGTTTGACGACCACCAGCCCCGCGCCGATTTTGATAAGCGTGGACCCGGCGGTCCACACGGAAGCTTTAGCGAGCGACATATCAGCCGAAATAGCTCAGTAGCGTATTGATCACCGTGCGCTGATTGACCGGCGCGAGGTTAAAGAACAGCGGCAGGCGCAGCAGGCGTTCGCTCTCAGTGGTAGTGAAGCGGTCTTCGCCGTGGAACTCGCCGAATTTTTCACCCGCCGGACAGCCGTGCAGCGGAATGTAGTGGAACACCGCCAGAATCTCCGCCTCTTTGAGGTAGGCGATAAGCTTGCTGCGATCGTCAATATCGCGAAGCTTGATGTAAAACATATGCGCATTGTGGCGGCAGGTGTCAGGGATCGACGGCAGCGTGATGCGCCCGGCGCGCGCCAGCGGCGCAAGCGCGTCGTAATAAGTCTGCCACAGCGTCAGGCGCTGCTGGTTAATACGGTCTGCCGCTTCCAGCTGCGCCCAGAGGTAAGCCGCCTGCAAATCAGACATCAGATAGCTGGAGCCGATATCGCGCCAGGTATATTTATCCACCTGACCGCGGAAAAACTGGCTGCGGTTAGTGCCTTTTTCGCGAATGATTTCTGCGCGATCAATCAGCGCCGGATCGTTAATCAGCGTCGCGCCGCCTTCGCCGCCTGCGGTGTAGTTTTTGGTTTCATGGAAGCTAAAGCAGCCGATATGACCGATGGTGCCAAGCGCCCGGCCTTTATACGTCGACATCACGCCCTGCGCGGCGTCTTCCACCACATAGAGCTGATGCTTTTCAGCAATCGCCATGATGACGTCCATCTCGCAGGCCACGCCCGCGTAATGCACCGGCACAATGGCGCGCGTCTTGTCGGTGACGGCCGCTTCGATCCGCGTTTCGTCGATATTCATAGTGTCCGGGCGGACATCCACGAAGACGATTCTCGCGCCGCGCAGCACAAAGGCGTTAGCGGTGGAGACAAACGTAAAGCTCGGCATGATCACTTCATCGCCCGGCTGGATGTTCAGCAGCAGCGCCGCCATCTCCAGCGACGCGGTGCAGGACGGCGTCAGCAACACTTTCGGGCTGCCGAAACGATGCTCCATCCACTGCTGGCAGCGGCGGGTAAAACCGCCGTCGCCGCACAGCTTGCCGCTGCTCATCGCAGACTGCATATAGTCGATTTCCGTGCCAACCACGGGCGGTGCGTTAAATGGGATCATGATAGTTACCTGTATAACCAATAAGCGGTGCTTTCAATGTTGCCGCCGCTGGCAATATAGCGGCGCAGCGCGGCGCGGTTGCCCGCCTGCGTCGCTACCCGCAAGGTGTAAAGCCCGCGCGTGACGCACCACTGGCGCGCCGCCTGCATCAGGGCTTCTCCGGCGCCGCGACCGGCCAGCAGGCCGATGCGGGCTTCTTGTTCGTTCAGCGCGCGCAGCGTGACGAAACCGCGAAGCGCCCCCTGCGGCGTGCGCAGGATAAGACATTCGTGGTCGAACGCGCCTTTTACCGCGTTTTCAACCCACTGTGCGTAAAACCGTCCGCTGGCGTCAGGCGCATACCAGGGCGCGCGAAACCGGCTCATGGCGAAGGCCTCCGCCGCCGCGTCGCGCAGCAGCGGAATATCGTCGGACGTGGCGGAAGTTATCTGCGCGTCGCGCGCTGGCGCGTCAGGCGTCAGCGCCAGCGCGAAATCGACGTCGCCCTCGACCAGCCGGAAGCCGAGCTGCGCCAGACCATCCAGCAGATCGCCGCGCGCGGCGGGCACTTTCGCCTGCACGCGCGACCAGGCGTCTAATTGCGCCACGTCTAACGCCGGTGCGGTATCGGAGAAACGGACAATCGCGCTGTCGATGCCGAAAAACCGGCTCTCCCACTCAAGAGGCTCAATACTGGCGTGGACGTGCACGGAGCAGCTCCAGCAAATACTGGCCGTAGCCGGTTTTGGCAAGCTGCTGCGCGACGCGTCGGACGTCGTCGTCATTAAGCCAGCCGTTGCGCCAGGCAATCTCTTCCAGACATGCGATTTTAAAGCCCTGACGTTTTTCGACGGTCTGCACGAAAGTGCTGGCCTCAATCAAGCTGTCATGTGTGCCAGTATCAAGCCAGGCGAAACCACGGCCCAGCAACTCGACATTAAGTTTGCCTGCCTCCATGTACATCTGATTAATGGAGGTAATCTCAAGCTCGCCGCGGCTGGAGGGCTTAACCTGCTTCGCGTACTCCACTACGTTACTGTCGTAGAAATAAAGCCCGGTAACGGCCCAGCGGGATTTCGGATGCGTCGGTTTTTCTTCAATAGAAATGGCGCGGAAATCGTTGTCAAACTCGACCACGCCGAAGCGCTCAGGATCCATAACCTGATAGCCGAACACCGTTGCGCCTTCGGTACGTGCCGCCACATGGCGCAGTTTCGGGCTAAATCCCTGCCCGAAGAAAATATTATCGCCCAGCACCAGACAGGAAGGACCGCCCGCAAGAAAATGCTCGCCAATAATGAACGCTTGCGCGAGGCCATCCGGACTCGGTTGCACGGCGTACTCCAGCGAAATGCCAAAAGCGGAACCATCACCCAGCAGGCGCTGGAAATAGATCTGGTCTTCAGGCGTAGTGATGATGAGCACTTCGCGGATCCCCGCCAGCATCAATACAGACAGCGGATAGTAGATCATCGGCTTGTCGTAGATGGGCAGAAGCTGTTTGGAAACGCCGCGAGTAATAGGATGAAGGCGGCTGCCAGAGCCGCCCGCCAGAATAATGCCTTTCATACCGGTCTCCCGTCGTGTTTAACGCGCAAGCCCCAGACGCTGGCCCTGATAGCTGCCGTCCTGAACCTGCTTCCACCAGGTCTCGTTGTCGAGATACCACTGCACCGTTTTACGCATTCCGCTTTCAAAGGTTTCCTGCGGGCGCCAGCCGAGTTCGCGCTCGATTTTGCTGGCGTCGATGGCGTAGCGCAGATCGTGGCCGGGACGGTCCTGGACGAACGTAATAAGCGAACTGTACTGATCCACGCCCGCCGGTTTTTGCGGCGCCAGTTCTTCCAGCAGCGCGCAGATGGTTTTCACCACGTCGAGGTTTTTCTGCTCGTTATGGCCGCCGATGTTGTAGGTTTCGCCCACCACGCCTTCGGTCGCCACCAGGCAGAGCGCGCGCGCGTGGTCTTCCACATACAGCCAGTCGCGGATCTGCTGGCCATTGCCATACACCGGCAGTGGTTTACCCGCCAGCGCGTTAAGGATGGTCAGCGGGATCAGTTTCTCCGGGAAGTGGTACGGCCCGTAGTTGTTGGAGCAGTTGGTCACGAGGGTCGGCAGGCCATAGGTGCGCCGCCAGGCGCGAACCAGATGGTCGCTGCCCGCTTTGGACGCGGAGTACGGGCTGCTTGGCGCATACGGCGTGGTTTCCGTAAAGAAATCATCAAGACCATGCAGATCGCCATACACTTCGTCAGTCGAGATATGGTGAAAGCGAAACGCTGTTTTTTCAGCATCAGCCAGCTCGCTCCAGTAGCGGCGCGCGGCCTCTAAAAGCGTATAGGTGCCGACGATATTCGTTTCGATAAACGCCGCCGGGCCGTCGATAGAGCGGTCGACATGGCTTTCCGCCGCCAGATGCATCACGACATCCGGCTTAAACTGCGTGAACAGACGGTCAAGGCTCTGCGCGTCGCAGATATCCACCTGTTCAAAAGCAAAGCGTGAATCCTGCGCGACCGGCGCCAGCGACGCCAGGTTCCCGGCGTAGGTCAGCTTATCGAGCACCAGCACGGCGTGGTCGGTGTTCTGGATGAGGTGTCTGACAACGGCGGAGCCGATAAACCCGGCGCCGCCCGTAACCAGAAAGCGTTTCATCGCCAGACTCCTTTGGTGTCGACGACCCAGGCGTGGTTGAGCGTCGAGCCGTCAATGGCTTTGAACTGCTGATGATCAACCAGCATCACCAGCACGTCGGCTTGCGCCAGCGCGTCGTCGAGCGAGCTCAGACGGCACTTGCCTTCAAGGCGTGCCGGCAGCGTATGGATATTGGGCTCGACAACCAGCGTTTCGCCGCTGTGCCAGTCGGCGATAAGCTCAGCGATTTCCATCGCCGGGCTTTCGCGTAAATCGTCGATATTCGGTTTAAACGCCAGACCAAAGCAGGCGATTTTCACCTCGCTCGCGCGACGGTTGGTTGCGGCAAGGCAGTCGGCCAGCGTGCTTTTCACCTGCTGGATAACCCAGTGCGGTTTGTGGTCGTTCACTTCGCGCGCGGTGCGGATAAGACGCGCCTGCTGCGGGTTTTGCGCCACAATAAACCACGGATCGACCGCAATGCAGTGGCCGCCGACGCCAGGGCCCGGTTGCAGAATATTTACGCGCGGGTGGCGGTTCGCGAGGCGAATCAGCTCCCATACATTAATGCCCTGATCGGCGCAAATGAGCGACAGCTCGTTGGCGAACGCAATGTTCACATCGCGGAAGCTGTTTTCGGTGAGTTTGCACATCTCGGCGGTGCGGGAGTTGGTCACCACACACTCGCCTTCCAGGAAGATTTTATACAGCTCGCTGGCGCGCGCCGAGCAGACCGACGTCATGCCGCCAATCACGCGATCGTTTTTAATCAGCTCGACCATCACCTGGCCTGGCAGCACGCGCTCCGGGCAGTAGGCGATATTAATATCCGCCGCCTCGCCCGCCTGTTGCGGGAAGCTGAGATCCGGACGCAGCGCCGCGAGCCACTGGGCCATCTGTTCAGTCGCGCCGACCGGCGATGTGGATTCCAGAATGACCAGCGCGCCTTTACGCAGCACCGGCGCGACAGACTCCGCCGCCGCCTGTACGTAGGCCATATCCGGCTCGTGATCGCCCTTGAACGGCGTAGGAACGGCAATCAGATACGCGTCCGCTTCGACAGGCTGAGTGCTGGCGCGCAGGAAACCGCCTTCCACGGCGGTTTTCACAACGTTATCGAGCTCCGGCTCGACAATATGAATTTCACCCCGGTTAATGGTATCGACCGCATGCTGATTGATGTCGATGCCGATGACCTGTTTTTCTCGCGACGCAAAGGCCGCCGCGGTGGGTAAACCGATATAACCCAGACCAATCACCGAAATGGTTTTAAAACTCATAGTGATACCCGATTATTTTTAAGTGCATGTAATATCCGTTCGCATGCCTGGCCGTCGCCATAAGGGTTATGGGCGTGGCTCATGGCCTGGTACGCCGCCTCGTCGTTCAACAGGCGCGTCACTTCGGCGACGATACGCTGCGTGTCCGTGCCCACCAGACGCACCGTGCCCGCTTCGACCGCTTCCGGCCGCTCGGTGGTTTCTCGCATGACCAGCACCGGTTTACCCAGCGACGGCGCCTCTTCCTGGATGCCGCCGGAGTCGGTCAGGATAAGCCAGGCGTGATTCATCAGCCAGACAAACGGCAGGTACTCTTGCGGCTCGATCAACACGACGTTTTCGACGTGGCCCAGAATACGGTTTACCGGCTCGGTGACATTGGGGTTGAGGTGGACCGGATAGACAATCTGTACATCGCGGTTTTGCGCGGCGATATCCGCCAGCGCGCGGCAGATCTGTTCGAATCCTTCACCGAAACTTTCGCGACGATGGCCCGTGACCAGAATCATTTTCTTGTCGCCGTCCAGGAACGGGTATTGCGTTTCAAGGCGCAGGCGCAGCGATTCATCCGCCATTACGCGGTCGCGTACGGCGATCAGCGCATCGATAACCGTGTTGCCGGTAACGAAGATCCGCGCTTCAGGGATGTTTTCACGCAGCAGATTCTGGCGCGACAGTTCGGTAGGCGCAAAGTGGTACATGGCCAGATGACCGGTGAGCGTGCGGTTGGCCTCTTCCGGCCACGGCGAGTAGAGATCGCCGGTGCGCAGCCCCGCCTCAACGTGACCGACCGGAATGCGCTGATAAAACGCGGCCAGGCTGGTGGCGATGGTGGTGGTAGTATCACCATGCACCAGCACCACATCCGGGCGGAATTCGGTCAGAATCGGTTTCAGCCCTTCCAGAATGCGACAGGTGATCTCGGTGAGCCCCTGTCCGGGCTTCATGATGTTCAGGTCGTAGTCCGGCACAATGGAAAAAAGATGCAGCACCTGATCCAGCATCTCGCGATGCTGAGCCGTGACGCAAACCCGGGTATCGAACGCGGGATCCTGTGCCAGCGCATGAACCAGCGGCGCCATTTTGATGGCTTCTGGTCGCGTGCCAAAAACGGTTAGTACTCTCACAACGATTCTCTTCAGTTGACGATGAAGGCGACGCGCGCCTTCATCCAGGACGCGTGCTTATGCGGTGCGACGGCGGCGGACCAGAGCCACGCCAGCGCCAGTCAACGCCCCAACGGCTCCCCACATGATCATCAGGAACGCGCGACGTGGGCTGTCGCGTTTAACCGGCTCTTCCGGCGTGCGCAGATAGCGATAGGTCTGAAAGCGCGGGTCCAGCGTCGGCCCCACGTTCAGCGTCGCCAGCATCGCCCGGTTCTGGTCGTAGTCGATGTCATAGGTCGGCCCTACCGCCTGGAGATTTTCCAGACGCGCCTGCAACAGCGGGCGACCCAGCATGAACAGTTCAGAATCCGGCAGCTCATCTGCGGGGACGTCCGTTTCGCTGCGAGAAATGTTGTGTTGTTCCGCCACCTGCAACGCCTGTTGAACGTTGTGCACGCGACGATCGAAAATGGATTTCGCGACGGCTTCCTGACGCTTCACCTGCGCTTTCATCTGCACGGTGCGCGCCGCCCAGGCGCCTTTCAGCTCATCGTTGAGATGGCTGGCGGCCCGCTGGCTGGCGAACGCGATGTACTGACGCAACAGGTTATTGGCGTCCGGCGCGGTTTCCGCGATCAACCGAATATTATCGTTTTGATTGCGGGTCACGTCGCCTGCGGTGAACTGAATATTGTCGATAAACTCATCAAGCAGCGCAGCGTCCGCTTTGCTGTTGCCGACCTGACGCTGTTTGTAATAGTCCGTCTGCAACCAGAAATCGCGGCGGGTATCCCAGGCGGAGAGCTGCATGATGAATTCTTTATAAGCATCGTCCATCACCGAGGGCTGATCCGCCGGCACCAGGTTGGCTTTCGCATCCAGGTTGCGCAGGAACTGCTGCTGCGAGTAGTAGCCGCCCAACATGTTGACGGTGGGTCGGTCGGTGATGGCCATCGCGCTCCACTCCTGGCGCGCGAAGAACGTGTAAGTGAGCGCGACCAGCGCAAACAGCACGGCCATGCCGACTATCCAGAATTTCCCTGCCCACAGCGTTCGGAACAGACCACGAATATCCAGCTCATTATCTGCCACTCCTGGCGGAGTGCCCGGCACTTTTTGATTCATCACGTCCCCGTTTTTCTTTAATTAGCGGTGGGCTTGTTGCTTCCGCGCTTAATGCGACGCTTAACGCGTTTGATAAAGCGCGCCACTTTCCATGCCCGTTTGATACAGTAGCCGTAGAAGAAAAATGCTAGCAAGAATAATGCCAACATTACCCACTCAGGGATAATATGGGCCGCATATTCCGATGCCACGCCAATACCGGCCAACAGCGCGGCGGCGAGCGTAATCAGGACAAACGCCTGACGAGAAGTAAAACCGGCGCGCATGATCAGATGATGAATGTGCTGGCGGTCCGGTGAAAACGGACTCATACCTTTACGCAGGCGGCGGTACATGATGGCTATCATGTCCATCAGAGGAATCGCGATGATCCAGAGCGCGGTCACCGGGCTTATCGGATGCGTTTTCCCCTGCGTGGTTTCCAGCAGGATCCAGATAACGGTAAAACCGATAAGCGTACTGCCCGCATCGCCCATAAAGACTTTATAGCGCCGCCCGAAGGCGCCGAGATTGAGCAGGATATAAGGAAGGATGGCGGCTATCATGGCGAAGCACCACATTGACAGGCTGGTCTGTCCGTCGAACCACAGGATCATCCCGATGGCGGCGAAAGAGACGCACGAGAGCCCGCCCAGCAGACCGTCGATGCCGTCGACCATGTTGAAAGCGTTAATTGCCGCCCAGACGGCAAACAGCGTCAGGAAATACCCAAACGGCCCCAGCACCATCTCCCATGAGCCGAAAATATACCCGAGGCTTCGCAGATAGAGCCCGCCTACCGTCATCATCACCACGCCGATAACGGCCTGGATAACGGCGCGGATTTTCACGCTGATGTCATAACGGTCATCCAGCGCGCCGACAAACACCAGCACCCCGGCGCTCGCCAGGTATAACGCCGCATGAGGAATGTAGTAGTCCGCAATGAAAAAGGTAAAGCAGATGCCTGCGTAGACGGAGATGCCGCCCACGAGCGGGATAAGCCCCTGATGGCGCTTACGGAAGTTGGGTTTATCGACCAGACCAACTCTTTTGCCCAGCTTTCGTGCAAAAAAAAGAAAAACAAATGTGAATAAAAAAATACTGATTAGCTCAGTACCAACGGTAACTAAATTCACAGTGTGCGCTCTCTGCAAACGTTAAGTCCGGAGGAAGTATAACTGCGGCAGTCAGGCTTTCTAAGCACTCCTCCGCCCCTCATCCCTGAACAGACTAATTATTATTCAGTAAGATAAACATAGCTCAGACCAGCTCAAAACTGACGCGCCTTTACTGTAAATCCTGTAAAGATCGCGCCTGCTGCCTATCGTATAGAGCAACAAAGAAAAACGCCACGTCGTGACGTGGCGTTCCCCGAGTTCCCGCTAACTACGAACGTTTCATCATGTCGAAGAATTCGTCGTTAGTTTTGGTCATCGCCAGTTTATTAATGAGGAATTCCATCGCGTCGATCTCACCCATCGGGTGAATAATTTTACGCAGGATCCACATTTTCTGCAGTTCTTCCTGAGTCGTCAGCAGCTCTTCTTTACGGGTACCGGAACGGTTGTAATCGATAGCCGGGAAGACGCGTTTTTCCGCGATCTTACGAGAGAGGTGCAGTTCCATGTTACCGGTGCCTTTAAACTCTTCGTAGATAACTTCATCCATTTTCGAGCCGGTATCAATCAGAGCAGTCGCAATGATGGTCAGGCTGCCGCCCTCTTCCACGTTACGCGCCGCACCGAAGAAACGCTTCGGACGATGCAAGGCGTTCGCGTCCACACCACCGGTCAGTACTTTGCCGGAGGCCGGCACGACGGTGTTGTAAGCGCGCGCCAGACGGGTGATGGAGTCGAGCAGAATGATAACGTCTTTTTTGTGCTCGACCAGGCGCTTGGCCTTCTCGATAACCATCTCGGCGACCTGAACGTGGCGGGAAGCCGGTTCGTCAAACGTGGACGCAACCACTTCGCCTTTCACCAGACGCTGCATCTCGGTTACTTCTTCCGGACGTTCGTCGATGAGCAGTACCATCAGGACGCAATCCGGATGGTTATAGGCGATGCTCTGCGCGATGTTCTGCAGCAGCATGGTTTTACCCGCTTTCGGCGGCGCCACGATAAGACCACGCTGACCGCGGCCGATCGGGGATGCCAGATCCAGTACGCGCGCCGTCAAATCTTCGGTCGACCCGTTGCCGCGCTCCATGCGCAGACGAGAGTTGGCGTGCAGCGGCGTTAAGTTTTCGAACAGGATCTTATTACGTGCGTTTTCCGGTTTATCGAAGTTGACTTCGTTCACTTTCAACAGCGCGAAGTAGCGCTCGCCTTCTTTCGGCGGACGAATCTTACCGGAGATGGTATCCCCTGTACGGAGGTTGAAACGGCGGATTTGGCTGGGAGAAACGTAGATGTCGTCGGGACCGGCGAGGTAGGAGCTGTCTGCAGAACGGAGGAAGCCGAAGCCATCCTGCAATATCTCCAGCACACCGTCGCCAAAGATATCTTCGCCACTCTTCGCATGCTGTTTCAGGATGGCGAAAATAATATCCTGTTTGCGCATGCGGGCCAGGTTTTCCAGTCCCATATTTTCGCCGAGAGTAATCAGCTCAGAAACCGGCGTATTCTTTAATTCGGTAAGATTCATAGTGGTGGGTTCTTAAACTCGGGGTAAATCTCGAACGTAATGTTGTGAATGGTATGGCAGGGTCATCCATGCCTGTTAACGGGCTTCATCTCATGTCTGTTCGTTGCCTGGTTGCAGGTAAGGAACGCAGAACTGAAACGACAAGACGGAATGAGTGATAAGTCCCGGAGTTAATGCTCTTCTCGCCTACCGGTCTCGGTATTGACATTGTCACGGGCGGGAAGCGTCGGGTATTACAAGATTCAAACTAAAAGGTAAGTTTAAATTGAAGTCAAAAATTAAGTTAGCATGACTGAAGCCGGGCGTCCAGCGGTCCTGAGTATTTAGGAACCGTGATCGCCCCGGCGGGGAACCATTACGCCAGGTTGGCGTCGAGGAACTCTTTCAGTTGGCCTTTAGACAGCGCACCCACTTTGGTCGCCGCTACTTCACCGTTTTTGAACAGCAGCAGAGTCGGGATGCCGCGGATGCCGTATTTCGGCGCCGTGCCCGGGTTCTGGTCGATGTTCAGCTTGGCAACCGTCAGTTTGCCCTGATATTCATCAGCGATTTCATCAAGGATAGGGGCGATCATCTTGCACGGACCACACCATTCTGCCCAGAAATCAACCAGCGTCAACCCGTCCGCTTTAAGTACATCCGTGTCGAAACTGTCGTCAGTCAGGTGAATAATTTTATCGCTCATGTTTTACTCCAAAGATTAGGCCTGTCATGTTGGTGTAGCATTAACCAACATAAGGTTGACTTTATTTCACCGGATACGCTTTCGTAAAGCAATAGTTAGCTGATATTCTACCACACTATGAGCAAAACACACTTGACTGAACAGAAGTTTTCCGACTTCGCCCTGCACCCTGTTGTAGTTCAAGCCCTTGAGAAAAAAGGGTTTTATAACTGCACCCCTATCCAGGCTCTGGCACTCCCGTTAACGCTCGCGGGCCGTGACGTTGCAGGGCAGGCGCAAACCGGTACCGGCAAAACGATGGCGTTTTTAACGTCAACGTTTCACTATTTACTCTCTCACCCTGCGGCGGAAGATCGCCAGGTGAATCAACCGCGCGCCCTGATTATGGCGCCGACCCGCGAACTGGCGGTGCAGATTCACTCCGACGCAGAGCCGCTGGCTAAAGCCACCGGTCTTAAGCTGGGTCTCGCCTACGGCGGCGACGGCTACGACAAACAACTCAAAGTGCTGGAAAGCGGCGTCGATATTCTGATCGGCACCACCGGCCGTCTTATCGATTACACCAAACAAAACCACGTCAACCTGGGCGCGATTCAGGTCGTGGTGCTCGACGAAGCCGATCGTATGTACGATCTGGGCTTTATCAAAGATATCCGCTGGCTGTTCCGCCGTATGCCAGCCGCCGCGCAGCGTCTCAATATGCTGTTTTCCGCTACACTCTCTTACCGTGTGCGCGAACTGGCGTTCGAGCAGATGAACAACGCGGAATATGTCGAAGTTGAGCCGGAGCAGAAAACGGGCCACCGTATTCAAGAAGAGCTTTTCTATCCGTCTAACGAAGAGAAAATGCGCCTGCTCCAGACGCTGATTGAAGAAGAGTGGCCGGATCGCGCCATTATTTTCGCCAATACCAAACACCGTTGCGAAGACATCTGGGGCCATCTGGCGGCAGACGGTCATCGCGTTGGCCTGTTGACGGGCGATGTGGCGCAGAAAAAACGCCTGCGTATTCTGGATGAATTCACCCGCGGCGATATCGATATTCTGGTCGCAACGGATGTCGCGGCGCGCGGCCTGCATATTCCTGCCGTAACGCACGTCTTCAACTACGATCTGCCGGATGACTGCGAAGACTATGTGCATCGCATTGGCCGTACCGGTCGTGCGGGCGCCAGCGGCCACTCCATCAGCCTCGCCTGTGAAGAGTACGCCCTGAACCTGCCGGCGATTGAAACCTATATCGGCCACTCCATTCCGGTAAGTAAATACAACCCGGATGCGCTGTTAAGCGAACTGCCGCCGCCGAAGCGCCTGTCGCGTCCGCGTACCGGCAATGGCCCGCGTCGTTCCGGCGCGCCGCGTAACCGTCGTCGTACAGGATAAACGCTATGCCCGGCACCTCCTCACTGTATGCGGCAATCGACCTCGGTTCGAACAGCTTTCATATGCTGGTGGTACGTGAGGTGGCCGGGAGCATTCAGACGCTCACGCGTGTGAAACGCAAGGTCCGCCTCGCGGCGGGCCTCGGCGCCGACAATGCCCTCTCGGCGGACGCCATGGAGCGCGGCTGGCAATGCCTGCGCCTGTTCGCGGAACGCCTTCAGGATATTCCCCCATCGCAAATCCGCGTGGTCGCCACCGCGACGCTGCGCCTTGCCACCAATGCCGATATTTTCGTCGCCCGCGCCCAGGAAATTCTTGGTTGCCCGGTTCAGGTCATTGCCGGTGAAGAAGAAGCGCGCCTGATTTATCAGGGCGTGGCGCACACCACCGGCGGCGCCGACAGGCGTCTGGTTGTCGATATCGGCGGCGCCAGTACGGAGCTTGTGACCGGCACCGGCGCGCGGGCAACCTCGCTTTTTAGCCTGCCAATGGGCTGCGTGACCTTCCTTGAGCGCTTCTTTACCGACCGCAGTCTGACGCAGGAGCATTTCGCCAGCGCCGAACAGGCCGCCCGCGACATCCTGCAACCGGTTATCGCGCAGCTGCGCGGCCAGGGCTGGAAGATCTGCGTCGGGGCCTCCGGCACCGTACAGGCGCTGCAGGAAATCATGATGGCGCAGGGCATGGACGAGCGCATCACGCTTGCGAAACTCCAGCAACTCAAGGCGCGCGCTATCCACTGCGGTCGTCTTGAGGAGCTTGAGATCGAGGGCCTGACGCTGGAGCGCGCGCTGGTTTTCCCGAGCGGGCTCGCCATTCTTATCGCCATTTTCAGCGAGCTTGAGATCGAATGCATGACGCTTGCCGGCGGCGCGCTGCGCGAAGGGCTGGTGTACGGCATGCTGCATCTGGCGGTGGATCAGGATATTCGCAACCGCACGCTGAAAAACATTCAGCGGCGTTTTATGGTGGATATTGCCCAGGCCGGGCGCGTGGCGCAGCTCGCGGAACGGTTTGCCGTCAGCGTGGAGCGCGAATGGGCGCTTGACGATCTCAGCCGTGCGCTGCTGCACAGCGCCAGCCTGCTGCATGAAGTGGGTCTGGCGGTCGATTTCAAACGCGCGCCCCAGCACGCCGCTTATCTGGTGAATAATCTGGATTTGCCGGGCTTTACGCCCGCGCAGAAAAAGCTGCTGGCGACGCTGCTGCTGAACCAGACCGGCACGGTCGATCTCTCTGCGCTGCAACAGCAAAACGCCGTCCCGCTGCGCGTGGCCGAACGGCTTTGTCGGCTGTTGCGTCTGGCGATTATCTTCGCCAGCCGTCGGCGCGACGATATGCTGCCTGAGGTCACCCTCACCGCGCGCAATGAAACGCTCACGGCCACGCTCCCGCAGGACTGGTTTTCCATTCACCCGCTGGGGGCGGAAATGTTAGGGCAGGAGCAGCTCTGGCAAAGCTACGTGCACTGGCAGCTCGATGTGCAATAACGCTCAGCGTATAAAAAAACCGCCTCCAGGGGCGGTTTTTTATTATCGGCACAATGCCCGCGGTGTCACCCGCCGCGCGCCTTCGCCAGCATGGCTTTGATATTCGCTACATTCGCCTGGCCTTTTTGCATCCGCTCCTGCGGCGTGACCACTTTACGCTCGGTCTCCCAGTGTAGATCGTCCTGCGGGAGTTCCAGCAGAAAGCGGCTCGGCTCGGGGCGCACCAGCTCGCCATACTGACGGCGCTCTTTGCACAGCGTAAAGGTCAGCTCTTTCTGCGCGCGCGTGATGCCCACATAGGCGAGACGCCGTTCTTCATCGATATTGTCTTCATCGATGCTGCTCTGGTGCGGCAACAGCCCCTCTTCCATACCGACCAGGAACACATAGGGGAACTCCAGCCCTTTCGAAGCGTGCAGGGTCATGAGCTGTACCTGATCGAGCTCTTCATCGCTTTCGCCGCGCTCCATCATGTCGCGCAGCGTAAAGCGCGTGACAACCTGCGTTAGCGTCATCGGCTCGTCGAGATCGGTGCCTTCGAGCATTTCCGTCATCCAGCTAAAGAGCTGGTTGACGTTCTTCATGCGCATTTCCGCCGCTTTCGGGCTGGGCGAGGTTTCAAACAGCCAGGCTTCATAATCGATGCCGCGAATAAGATCGCGTACCGCCGCCACCGGTTCACGCTCAGAGAGTACTGCCACGTCCTGAAGCCAACTGGTGAAGCGCGTCAGCGATTCATACCCGCGCCCGCTCAGCGTCTGGGCAAGCCCCATATCAAAACTGGCCGTGAATAAGCTTTTATTACGCTGATTCGCCCACTCGCCGAGCTTTTGCAGCGTTGCCGGGCCGATTTCACGCTTCGGCGTATTCACGATGCGCAGAAAAGCGCTGTCGTCGCCCGGGTTAGTCAGCACGCGCAGGTAAGCCAGCAAATCTTTGATTTCCGGGCGAGAGAAGAACGACGTACCGCCGGAAATACGATACGGGATGCGGTTTTGCATCAGCATCTTTTCAAACACCCGCGACTGATGATTGCCGCGATACAGGATGGCGTAATCCTTATACTGGGTTTTATTGATAAAATGATGCGCGATAAGCTCGCCGGTAACGCGCTCCGCCTCGTGATCTTCATGGTTCGCAGTAAGGACTTTCAGCTCGGGGCCGTAACCCAGCTCGGAAAAGAGTTTTTTCTCAAAAACGTGCGGGTTATTGGCGATGAGAATGTTAGCCGCTTTGAGAATACGCCCTGAGGAGCGGTAGTTCTGCTCGAGTTTAATCACCTGAAGCGCCGGAAAATCCTGACTTAGCAGCACCAGGTTCTGCGGACGCGCGCCGCGCCAGGAGTAGATCGACTGGTCATCGTCGCCCACCACCGTAAAGCGCGCGCGGCTGCCCACCAGCAGTTTCACCAGCTCATACTGGCTGGTGTTGGTGTCCTGATATTCATCCACCAGCAGGTAGCGAATGCGATTCTGCCAGCGCTCCCGTACCTCTTCATTACGCTGCAATAACAGCGTCGGCAGCAGGATCAGATCGTCGAAATCGAGCACGTTACAGGCTTTCAGATGCGCGTCGTACAGGCTGTAGCAGTGCGCGAAAATGCGCTCACGCTCGCCGATAGCACGGGCGGCGGCCTGCGGCGGGCTCAGCAGATCGTTTTTCCAGTTCGAGATAGTGGAAATCAGCTGTTGTAACAGCACTTTATCGTTTTCCACTAACCCTTCGGTCAGCTCTTTGATAAGCGCCATCTGATCGGTATCGTCAAACAGCGAAAAATTGGATTTCATGCCCAGCGCCACGTACTCGCGCTTGATAATTTCCAGGCCCAGCGTGTGGAAGGTCGAAATCATCAGCCCGCGCGCCTCTTTGCGCCCCATCGTCTGGGCTACACGCTCTTTCATCTCACGCGCGGCTTTGTTGGTAAAGGTGACCGCCGCGATATGACGCGCCTGGTAGCCGCAGCCGCGGATCAGGTGCGCGATTTTGTTGGTAATGACGCGGGTTTTACCGGAGCCAGCACCCGCCAGCACCAGGCAAGGACCAGTGACGAATTCGACGGCTTGTTGTTGGGCGGGGTTCAGACGCATAAATTACTCAGTGAAAGTCAGAGGAGAAGGCGGCTCCCCACAGCAGGTACGAGAGTACGAAGGGAGAAAAACGCGTGGTAGTATAGCCAGCGTTATCAACCCCACTCAAGGCACGATCATGGCAAAAACAGCAGCAGCACTGCATATCCTTGTTAAAGAAGAAAAACTGGCACTGGATCTGCTGGAGCAAATTAAGAACGGCGGCGATTTCGAAAAGCTGGCCAAAAAGCACTCTATTTGCCCGTCAGGCAAAAAAGGCGGTCATTTAGGGGAATTCCGCCAGGGCCAGATGGTGCCGGCTTTCGATAAAGTGGTGTTCTCCTGCCCGGTGCTGGAGCCGACCGGCCCGCTGCATACGCAGTTTGGCTACCACATCATTAAAGTGCTGTACCGTAACTGATAAAAAGGCCTTCTCCATGAGAAGGCCTTTTTTCTGGCGTTGATTGCGAAAAACGTGTCATCGCTTCACGGCGGGTGCGCGTTGCTTACCCGCCCTATAAAAGGGCGGTCACCCGTCGTAGGGTGGGTAAGTGGAAGGCACCCACCTTTTAACAATGCGGATTAATCAGCAACCGCGATACGCTTCATGTCGGTCATATAACCGCGCAGTTTATGCCCCACTTTTTCGATCTCGTGGCTGCGAATCGCATCGTTAACGTCACGCAGTTGCGCGTTATCCACTGCGGTGCCTTCTACGGCTTTACCCAGATCGCCCGGCTGCAGTTTGGTCATAAAGTCTTTCAGCAGCGGCACGGCTGCATTGGCAAACAGGTAGTTGCCATATTCCGCGGTATCCGAGATAACCACGTTCATTTCGTACAGACGCTTACGGGCAATGGTGTTGGCAATAAGCGGCAGCTCATGCAGAGACTCATAGTAAGCAGACTCTTCGATGATGCCAGCAGCCACCATGGTTTCGAACGCCAGTTCAACGCCTGCTTTCACCATCGCGATCATCAGCACGCCTTTATCGAAATACTCCTGTTCGCTGATTTTGCCTTCGAACTGCGGCGCGTTTTCAAACGCGGTTTTGCCGGTCTCTTCGCGCCAGGTCAGCAATTTCTTATCGTCATTCGCCCAGTCCGCCATCATGCCGGAAGAGAATTCGCCGGAAATGATGTCGTCCATATGTTTCTGGAACAGCGGCGCCATAATCGTTTTCAGCTGTTCGGAGAGCGCGTAAGCGCGCAGTTTCGCCGGGTTGGAGAGGCGATCCATCATCAGCGTGATGCCGCCCTGCTTCAGCGCTTCCGTGATAGTTTCCCAGCCGAACTGGATCAGTTTTTCTGCATAAGCCGGGTCGGTACCCTCTTCCACCAGCTTGTCGAAGCACAGCAGAGAGCCAGCCTGTAACATACCGCACAGAATAGTCTGCTCGCCCATCAGGTCAGATTTCACTTCCGCAACGAAAGACGATTCCAGCACGCCCGCGCGGTGACCACCGGTTGCCGCCGCCCACGCTTTTGCGATAGCCATGCCTTCGCCTTTCGGATCGTTTTCCGGGTGTACCGCGATAAGCGTCGGCACGCCGAAACCACGTTTGTACTCTTCACGGACTTCAGTACCCGGACACTTCGGCGCCACCATCACCACGGTGATGTCTTTACGGATCTGCTCGCCCACTTCAACGATGTTAAAACCATGGGAATAGCCCAGCGCCGCGCCGTCTTTCATCAGCGGCTGCACAGCGCGTACAACGTCAGAGTGCTGTTTGTCCGGCGTCAGGTTAACCACCAGATCCGCCTGCGGGATCAGCTCTTCATAAGTACCTACCTGAAAACCGTTTTCTGTCGCCTTGCGCCAGGAAGCACGCTTCTCGGCGATAGCCTCTTTACGCAGGGCATAGGAAACGTCCAGCCCGGAATCACGCATGTTCAGACCCTGGTTGAGGCCCTGCGCACCGCACCCCACGATGACTACTTTTTTACCTTTGAGGTAGCCTGCCCCGTCGGCGAATTCGTCGCGCGCCATGAAGCGGCATTTACCCAGTTGCGCCAGTTGCTGACGCAAATTCAAAGTATTGAAGTAGTTAGCCATGGTGATACCTCGTGATGTTGTATTGTCTTATTGTTCGGTTTATTGCGTCGTCAAAAGCGACGGTACAGATTTCAGGTTACAGGAAGACGGCGTTTTCGCGAGCCCTGGGCGCCAGGGTTGCGAGCCTGGTCAGAGAAAGCCGGCACACCGGTAACCTGAAACCGGTTAAGACCACTATATGACAGGAAATTCGTTGCGGAAATTGATATATTGACAACATCACGTTGCGTTTTCCGCAACGCCATCTCAGGGAGTCGCCTCCATGGATCTACGCGATCTGAAAATGTTCCTGCACCTCGCGGAAAGCCGACATTTTGGCCGCAGCGCACGAGCTATGCATGTCAGCCCTTCGACGCTGTCGCGCCAGATCCAGCGGCTGGAAGAGGATCTGGCCCAGCCGCTGTTTATTCGCGATAACCGCGCCGTCACGCTGACCGAAGCGGGCGAAGCGCTGCGCCAGTTCGCGCAACAGACGCTGCTGCAATATCAGCAGTTGCGTCACGCTATCGACCAGCAGGGGCCGACACTGTCAGGCGAGCTGCATCTGTTTTGCTCGGTGACAGCGGCATACAGCCATCTTCCGCCAATCCTGGATCGCTTTCGCGCCGAACACCCTTCGGTAGAAATTAAGCTGACAACGGGTGACGCCGCTGACGCTGTGGAAAAGGTCAATTCCGGCGAGGCCGATATTGCCATCGCAGGTAAGCCGCAAGCCCTGCCTGCCGCGGTCGCGTTTTCGATGCTGGAAAACCTCAGCGTGGTGCTGATAGCGCCTGCCCTGCCTTGCCCGGTGCGCGCGCAGGTTTCCGCACCGGAGCCGGACTGGGCCCAGGTGCCGTTTATCATGCCGGATCAAGGCCCGGTGCGGCGGCGTATCGAACTCTGGTTTCGCCGCCATAAAATCAGTAATCCGTTTATTTACGCGACGGTCGCCGGACATGAAGCGATGGTGTCGATGGTGGCGCTGGGCTGCGGCGTGGCGCTGATACCGGAAGTGGTGCTGGAAAATAGCCCGGAGCCGGTGCGCAACCGCGTGCTGATACTTGAGCGCAGCGATGAAAAAACGCCGTTCGAGCTTGGCGTCTGCGCACAAAAAAAGCGGCTGCATGAGCCGCTTGTTGAAGCCTTCTGGAAACTCCTGCCGGGCTACCGTTAACCTGCGAGAAAGAACCGAAACGCCGGGTTGCCGGTTTCGTCATGGCACTCGTAGCCAAGCTCATTAAGCCGGGTTTCGAAATCCGGCTCATGTTCGCTGAGTTCAAAGGCCGCCAGCACGCGTCCGTAGTCGGTGCCATGGCTGCGGTAATGGAACAGCGAAATGTTCCAGTGCGTGCCGAGCGTATGCAGAAAACGCAGCAGCGCACCCGGCGCCTCCGGAAATTCAAAGCTGTACAGTCGCTCACGCAACGGCCGCGAAGGGCGCCCGCCGACCATATAGCGCACATGCAGCTTCGCCATTTCGTCATCGGAGAGATCCACCACGCCATAACCATCGCCGGTTAACTGCGCGATAATTTCATGCCGCTCTTCCAGCCCCCGGCTGAGCCGCACGCCAACGAAAATGCAGGCGTCTTTAGCATCGGCGAAGCGGTAGTTAAACTCCGTGACCGCACGTCCGCCCAGCAACTGGCAGAACTTAAGAAAACTGCCTTTCTCTTCCGGGATCGTCACCGCCAGCAGCGCCTCGCGCTGTTCGCCCAGCTCGCAGCGTTCCGAGACGTAACGCAGCCCGTGGAAATTCACGTTGGCGCCAGAGAGCACATGGGCCAGACGCTCGCCGCGAATATCATGCTGCGCGACGTACTTTTTCATGCCCGCCAGCGCCAACGCGCCGGAAGGCTCCGCCACGGCGCGGACATCTTCAAACAGATCTTTCATCGCCGCGCAGATAGCGTCACTGTCTACGGTGATGATGTCGTCGAGATACTCCTGACAGACTCGGAATGTCTCATCGCCGATACGTTTTACCGCCACGCCTTCCGCAAACAGCCCGACGCGCGGCAAATCGACAGGATGCCCGGCCTCCAGCGCCGCTTTCAGACAGGCGGAGTCGGCGGCTTCGACGGCGATCACTTTGATCTGCGGCATCAGTTGTTTGATCAACACCGCGACACCCGCCGCCAGACCGCCGCCACCGACCGGTACAAATACGCGATCGATATGCGCATCCTGCTGGAGCAGCTCCAGCGCCAGCGTTCCCTGCCCGGCGATAACAGCCGGATGATCGAACGGCGGCACGTAAGTAAATCCCTGCTGAGAGAGCGAAATCGCATGAGCTTTCGCCTCATCGAAGTTCGCGCCATGCAGAAGCACTTCACCGCCAAAGCCGCGTACCGCATCCACTTTGATATCCGCCGTGGTGACCGGCATGACAATGAGCGATTTAATACCCAGCCGTGATGCCGAGAGCGCCACGCCTTGCGCATGGTTGCCCGCAGAGGCGGTAATGACGCCGCGCGCTTTCTGCTCATCGGTGAGATGCGCCATCATGGCGTAAGCGCCGCGCAGCTTAAAGCTGTGCACCGGCTGGCGGTCTTCGCGCTTTACCAGCACCACGTTATTCAGCCGTGCCGACAGTTTTTCCATCTTTTGAAGCGGCGTAACCTGCGCCACTTCATAAACCGGAGAGCGCAGCACGGCGCGCAGATATTCCGCCCCGCAAGGGGCGGCAGAAAAGGGTTGCGACTCGGCCATTATCAGCCTCCCAGCTTCGATTTATCGCGCACGGCGCCTTTATCGGCGCTGGTGGCGAGGCTTGCGTAAGCACGCAGCGCGAAGGAAACCTGACGTTCACGGTTACGCGGCGTCCAGGCGTCAGCACCGCGGGCGTCCTGCGCTTCACGACGCGCGGCAAGTTCTTGATCGCTCACTTCGAGCTGGATGCCACGGTTCGGGATATCAATCGCTATCATATCGCCGTCTTCAATCAGTGCGATGTTGCCGCCGCTGGCGGCTTCCGGCGAGACATGACCGATGGAAAGCCCGGAAGTCCCCCCCGAGAAACGGCCATCGGTGATAAGCGCGCAGGCTTTACCGAGGCCCATCGATTTCAGGAAGCTGGTCGGATAGAGCATCTCCTGCATACCCGGACCGCCCTTCGGCCCTTCGTAGCGGATCACCACCACATCGCCCGCGACGACTTTACCGCCGAGGATCGCTTCTACCGCGTCGTCCTGGCTTTCATAGACTTTCGCAGGGCCGCGGAAAACCAGACTGCCTTCGTCGACGCCCGCCGTTTTTACGATGCAGCCGTTTTCTGCGAAGTTGCCATACAGCACCGCAAGACCACCGTCCTGGCTGTAGGCATGTTCCAGCGAGCGGATGCAGCCCTCCTGACGGTCATCGTCCAGCGAGTCCCAGCGGCAGGATTGCGAAAACGCCTGCGTGGTGCGAATACCGGCAGGCCCTGCGCGGTACATCTCTTTCACCGCATTATCCTGGGTGAGCGTGACGTCGTACTGTTCAAGCGTCTGCGGCAGCGTCAGCCCCAGTACGTTATTCACGTCGCGGTTCAGAAGACCTGCGCGATCCAGTTCTCCGAGAATGCCGATAACCCCGCCCGCGCGGTGAACATCTTCCATATGGTATTTCTGGGTGCTTGGCGCAACTTTGCACAGCTGCGGTACTTTGCGGGAAAGGCGGTCGATATCGCTCATCGTGAAGTCGATTTCCGCTTCCTGCGCCGCGGCGAGCAGATGCAGGACGGTATTGGTAGAGCCGCCCATCGCGATGTCGAGCGTCATGGCGTTTTCAAACGCCGCTTTGTTCGCGATATTGCGCGGCAATACGCTGGCGTCATCCTGCTCGTAATAGCGTTTAGTGAGCGAAACGATGCGTTTGCCCGCATTGATGAAGAGATCTTTACGGTCAGCGTGGGTCGCCAGCAGCGAGCCATTGCCCGGCTGCGACAGGCCCAGCGCCTCGGTCAGACAGTTCATGGAGTTGGCGGTGAACATGCCGGAGCAGGAGCCGCAGGTTGGGCAGGCGGAGCGTTCTACCTGGTCGCTCTGCTCGTCGCTGATGTGCGGGTTCGCGCCCTGAATCATCGCATCGACCAGATCGAGCTTGATTATCTGATCGGAAAGTTTAGTTTTACCGGCTTCCATCGGACCGCCGGAGACGAAAATCACCGGGATGTTCAGACGCAGGGAAGCCATCAGCATCCCGGGGGTGATTTTGTCGCAGTTCGAGATACAAACCATGGCGTCCGCACAGTGGGCGTTCACCATGTACTCTACGGAGTCAGCAATAAGCTCGCGAGACGGCAGTGAATAGAGCATACCGCCGTGCCCCATGGCGATGCCGTCATCCACCGCGATGGTGTTGAACTCTTTCGCCACGCCGCCAGCTGCCTCGATTTGCTCCGCAACCAGTTTGCCCAGATCGCGCAGATGCACATGGCCCGGCACAAACTGAGTAAAGGAGTTTACAACCGCGATAATTGGCTTGCCGAAATCGGCATCGGTCATTCCCGTGGCGCGCCATAAGGCGCGGGCGCCCGCCATATTGCGGCCGTGCGTGGTGGTGGCAGAACGGTACTTAGGCATGCTTTTTCACTCCAGTCTCTACAAAAGCCGGGCGGCTGATGCCGCCCGTGCAGGTGTTATTGTGCTTACGGGTTAACCTGGTCCAGCCAGCCCCATTTATCTTCGGTCTCACCCGTGAACAGGCCAAAGAATGCCTGCTGAACGCGTTTGGTGACCGGACCACAGCGGCCTTCGCCTACCTGAATGCCGTCAACGCTACGCACCGGCGTGATTTCCGCCGCGGTGCCGGACATAAACACTTCATCCGCCAGGTACAGGGACTCACGGGAGAGCACCTGCTCGCGAACTTCAATGCCCATCTCTTTGGCCAGCTTGATGATGGCGTCACGAGTGATGCCTGGCAGCGCGGAAGAGGTAAACGGCGGGGTATAAATCACGCCATCTTTAACTTCAAACAGGTTTTCGCCTGCGCCTTCAGAGATATAACCGTGAACATCCAGAGCGATACCCTCCTGATAACCGTGACGACGCGCTTCGCTGCCGACCAACAGGGAGGAAAGATAGTTACCGCCCGCTTTTGCAGCAGTAGGAATGGTATTTGGCGCCGCGCGGTTCCATGAAGAAACCATCGCGTCAATGCCCTGATCCAGCGCTTCCGCTCCCAGATACGCGCCCCACGGGAACGCGGCGATAATGACGTCTGTCTTGTAGCCCTCAGGCGGGTTAACCCCCATACCGACATCGCCCACGAACACCAGCGGACGGATGTACGCGCTGGTGAGTTTGTTTTCGCGAATGACCTGACGGCAGGCTTCCATTAACTCATCAACAGACTGGCTAACCGGGAAGCGATAAATCTTGGCGGAATCACGCAGGCGCTGCATATGTTCACGATGGCGGAACACGACCGGACCTTTGTGCGAATCGTAGCAACGGATCCCTTCAAAGACTGATGTACCGTAGTGCAACGCATGAGACATGACGTGAACCTTCGCCTCGCCCCAGGGAACCATTTCGCCGTTGAACCAAATGTAATCAGCTTTTTTCGTCGTCATTTTTCTTCTTCCTTTTGCGCTCAGGCGCGGATTTGTTGTGATGTTGGTTGCTGGATCTCGACGCACGCGACATCGACCAGTTTGCTTAGCTGACTAAACAGTAATTCGACTGGACGCGGGCTGGCAACGGTCAGCTCAATATTTATATTTTGCGCATTAGCGCACGCCGCCATATTCATGGCGCAAATTTGAAAGCCACGGTGACGCACCACGCGCAGCACACGTTCCAGGGTTTCCGGGCGAAAGCGAGCCTGTACGGCGAGTTGATGTTGCATCATGATATTTTCTCCAGCATTTGTGAGTTGCTGGCGCCAGGAGGCACCAGAGGCCAGACGTTTTCAGCTTCATCGATTGAAACGTGCAGCAAATAAGGGCCTTCGCTGTTGAACATCGTTTCCAGCGCGGCTTCCACCTGGTCTTTACGGGTGATGCGCTGACCGGCAATGCCAAAGGCGCTGGCCAGCGTCAGAAAATCAGGGTTGTCGGACAGATTCGTCTCGCTGTAACGCTCCGAGAAGAAAAGCTGCTGCCACTGGCGCACCATTCCCAGGCGCTGGTTATCCAGCAGGACTATCTTCAGCGGCAGCTGCTTGCGTTTTACGGTACCCAGCTCCTGGATGTTCATCATGAATGAACCATCGCCGGTCACGCAGATAACGGTATCTTCCGGGCGCGCCACTTGTGCGCCTACCGCGGCCGGCAGCCCAAATCCCATGGTGCCGAGACCGCTTGAAGTAATGAAATTTTCCGGACGGCTGAAGCGCATGTGCTGCGCCGCCCACATCTGATGCTGGCCTACATCGGTAGTCACAACGCTGTTCGCTGGCTTGCGGTCCGAGAGTTGTTTTAACAACAACGGCGCAAAAATACCTTCGCCTGGATGATCGTAACGCCAGTCATGTTCACTTCGCAGCGCCGCGACGCGTTCGCGCCAGGCGTCGATCGCCATCGGGCGTTGCAGCGCAGGTAATAATGCGTTGAGATCGCCCGGCAGCCCGACATGCGCCTGACGCAGCTTGTTCAGCTCTGCCGGATCGATATCCATATGGATAACTTTGGCGTGGGGAGCAAAGGTATTGAGCTTACCAGTGACGCGATCGTCAAAGCGTGCGCCGACCGCTATCAACAAATCGCACTCCTGCACCGCCAGGTTAGCGGCTTTGGTGCCGTGCATGCCCAGCATACCCAGGTAGCCCGGATAGCTCGCTTCGACCGCACCAAGCCCCTTAAGCGTGACTGCGCAGGGAATTTGCGTTTGTGCCATGAATTCGCGCAGCGCAGGTACCGCCTGCGCCATGCCCACGCCACCGCCCACATAGAGCATCGGTTTTTCAGCCTGGCTCAGTAATGTACGCGCCTGCTCCAGCTCCGCCTGAGGCACAACAAACGTGTCCTCTACACTGGAGAGCCATGGCTCGAGTTCCCCGCTGGCCAGTTGAATATCTTTAGGAATATCGATCAGG
This sequence comes from Cronobacter turicensis, assembly GCF_041222865.1. Lineage (NCBI taxonomy): Bacteria > Pseudomonadati > Pseudomonadota > Gammaproteobacteria > Enterobacterales > Enterobacteriaceae > Cronobacter > Cronobacter turicensis. Next base: position 4,143,471 of record NZ_CP165997.1, read on the forward strand.
ACCGGCCCAGGGCGCCCCGAACTCGCCAGATGAAAAGCATGCGCCATGATTTCCGGCAGCTCTTCCAGTGACTCCACGAGAAAGCTGTGTTTGGTACAGGCGAGCGATAAACCGAGTACGTCGACTTCCTGAAAAGCATCCGTACCGATAAGTGGCGCCGCGACCTGGCCCGTGATAGCTACAACGGGAACCGAATCCAGCAGCGCATCCGCAAGGCCCGTGATCAGGTTGGTAGCGCCTGGCCCGGAGGTAGCGATACACACGCCGGTTTTACCCGTGGCACGTGCATAGCCGATGGCAGCCATTGCTGCGCCCTGTTCATGCCGACACAGTAGGTGTTCCACGCCGCCGTCGTATAACGCATCATAAACCGGCATTATTGCCCCGCCCGGATAGCCAAAAACCGTATCCACTCCCTGAGCTCGCAAAGCATGTACCACCCACTGTGCGCCATTCATAGTTAGTTCCCCGCCTTACAATGCGGACAACAGAATTTTATGCTACTACTCATTTTCTGTTCCTCGCTTAAGTTTTAGGTCATAAAAAAACCCCCGGACCTTTCGGTGCGGGGGTTTTCGATGATTCAGGCTTGATTTCTAAGCCTTTCTTCTTCCGAGTGCAGCCCCGCACGGTGGGTTAATAATCACCACCACGCTAATCACGACCAGGCTAATCACTAGTAGAAGGGTTGTCATTTCTGTATGTACTTACGTCATATTCGAAGGAATACCTAAAGAGTTATCACAGAGAACAAAGCTGTGACAAGAAATATTTATGACGCGGCACTGCAATACATTCAGCAAATCTATTAAAACCCAACGTAATCAACCAGTAGCGTTAACTGAAATTTTTTCAGGATTTTTAGCGATCGCGCTGTGCGGCGCAATGCCTTTCCGAAAACTTATTACGCTTTTGCGAGACGTCTCGGGCAAATTGAGAGTTTGCATTTTCTTGCAGCAAAAGATTGCTATCTGCGCCGAAAAATCGCGAATTACACCTCGATCAACGTCTTCATCCTGGCGATGCTTCAGGCCTGAGGAGGGATTATGTCGCTATCAATTATTCATACCCGAGCGGCGCTTGGCGTTAAAGCGCCGTTGGTGACAGTCGAGGTACATATCAGCGCAGGGCTGCCCGGCCTGACGATTGTTGGCCTGCCGGAAACCACGGTTAAAGAAGCCCGGGACCGGGTACGTAGCGCGCTTATCAACAGTGGTTATGATTTCCCGGCTAAAAAGATCACTATCAACCTCGCTCCGGCCGATCTGCCAAAAGAAGGGGGACGATATGATTTGCCGATTGCGATAGCGCTTCTCGCTGCTTCAGAGCAACTGAGCGCATCGCATGTTGGTGAGTATGAATTTGTAGGAGAGCTCGCGCTCACAGGCGCACTGAGAGGCGTACCCGGTGCAATTTCAGCTGCTATGGAGGCGCTTGGGTGCCAAAGGAAAATTATCGTCGCGCATGATAATGCACCCGAAGTCGGGCTCATTAACAAGGAGGGCTGTCTTGTCGCTCATCATCTACAGGAGGTGTGCGCTTTTCTGGAAGGGAAAACCACGCTGGAACCAGCCACGCCTTCCGGCTTTGAATTCAGAGAGCCTGCGGGAGACCTGAACGAAGTGATCGGGCAACCGCAAGGGAAACGCGCGCTGGAGTTGACGGCAGCAGGTGGGCATAACCTGCTGTTTATTGGGCCACCCGGCACCGGTAAAACGATGCTCGCAAGCAGACTCAATGGGTTACTACCGCCTCTGAGCGACCAGGAGGCACTGGAGAGCGCTGCAATACTTAGTCTGGTCAATCCCGTCTCCTTGCATCATCAGTGGCGTCAGCGGCCATTCAGAGCCCCTCACCATAGCGCCTCGCTGAATGCCATGGTGGGTGGAGGAGCGATACCTGCGCCTGGAGAGATTTCACTCGCGCATAACGGCGTACTTTTTCTGGATGAATTACCTGAATTTGAGCGGCGCGTGCTGGATGCATTACGCGAGCCCATCGAATCCGGGCGAATTCATCTTTCACGGACGCGGGCGAAACTGACCTATCCGGCACGCTTTCAGCTTATCGCCGCTATGAATCCCAGCCCGACAGGACACTACCAGGGTAACCATAACCGCTGCACGCCGGAGCAAACGCTACGTTATCTTGGCCGGCTTTCAGGTCCTTTTCTCGACAGGTTTGATATCTCGCTCGAAATTCCTCTTCCTCCGCCAGGTATGCTTAGTCAGGCGGGACAGCCAGGCGAAAGCAGTTCACACGTGCGGGAGCGAGTGATTCAAAGCCGCGAACGTCAGTTTGTACGGCAGGGGAAGCTCAATGCCATGCTGGATAACAAGGAGATACGCCAGTTCTGTGTACTTAGCCCGGAAGATGCGCAGTGGCTGGAAGCCGCGTTAATTAAACTGGGACTATCTGTTCGCGCCTGGCAGCGTTTACTTAAAGTGGCGCGCACTATTGCTGATAGTGAGCAGAAAGAAAAAATTGGTCGTGAACATCTGATGGAAGCGCTGAGTTACCGCGCAATAGACAGGATGCTGGCGCATTTGCAGAACATGATGGCATAGCGTGAATGAAATGCCATATACACACATTAACCCGACAGCAGGCGATACATAAGACAATGGGGCTTGCGCCCCATTTGTAATTAGTCATCCGTTTCCACGAAATCATCCACCCCTTCCATTTGCGGCTTGCCGCCAGACAGGGTATGGAAACGCTTGGGACGCTTAATTCGGGTCATATATTTGGACCACACGCGCTCTGCTTCAGTAGCAGGTTCGCGAATACCGCGACAGACTTCAACAAACTGTTTTTCTTCAGCGGTCACAGGCTCACGTTTGCCCAGATCCAGTTCATTAAAGGCATAGCCATGACGCTCAAGCAGCTGTGCTTCTTTAATGGTGAAGTCACCATGGCGAGAGAACCCGCGCGGATAATATTTGTTGTCGAAAAATCGATTAGTCGTCGTAAAGCTTTCCGCCATCCTACACGCTCCTAATTCTCTTGGCCGAGCTATTTATGGCGCGGAGTATTAGTTACGCTTGACAGAGTGTAAAACAAAACATTTAAATCATTACGACAAATTTTTTTGTGGAGTGGGATGTGGATACCGACTTGCTAAAAACCTTTCTTGAAGTCAGCCGAACGCGCCATTTTGGCAGAGCGGCTGAAGCGCTTTATCTGACACAGTCGGCGGTGAGCTTTCGTATCCGTCAGCTGGAAAACCAACTGGGTGTTAATCTTTTTACTCGTCACCGCAATAACATACGTCTGACGGCAGCAGGTGAAAGATTGTTACCGTATGCCGAAAACCTAATGAATATCTGGCAGACGGCGCGCAAAGATGTCGCACAGACATCACGCCATAACCTTTTCTCTATTGGCGCAAGCGCATCTCTTTGGGAGTGTATGCTTTCCGGATGGCTGACAAGGCTTTACCAGGACAAAGGCTCTATGCAATTTGAAGCACGTATTGCTCAGCGACAGTCTTTGGTTAAACAGCTGCATGAACGTCAGTTAGATCTGCTTATCACCACTGAAGCGCCCAAAATGGACGAGTTTTCGAGCCAGTTACTGGGACATTTTGCCCTTGGCCTTTATTGCGCGTTGCCGGAGCGCAGTAAGACCAGCCTCAATTATCTTCGACTTGAGTGGGGACCGGACTTCCAGCAGCACGAAGCAGGGTTGGTGACGCCAGAGGATATTCCTGTGCTGACAACCAGCTCGGCCGATATCGCCAGAAAAATGCTGCCGGAATTGCAGGGATGCACCTGGTTACCGGTTAACTGGGCTAAAGAAAAAAGCGAGCTGCATCCGGTACTGGATAGCGCGACGCTCTCCCGGCCGCTTTATGCTATCTGGCTGCAAAATAGTGATAAAAACAATAATATAAAAGATCTACTTAAGATCCCGGTAATTACTTAACGTGTGGTTTTTAGAATTTTGCAAAGGGAAAGATACGGTAATAGGAGGGATTTTACGGCGGATAAAAGATAAAAAAAATCCTTAGCCGAAGCTAAGGATAATTTCTGGCAGGGGCGGAGGGACTCGAACCCCCAACACCCGGTTTTGGAGACCGGTGCTCTACCAATTGAACTACGCCCCTAAATAGGGTGGCGGAACGGACGGGACTCGAACCCGCGACCCCCTGCGTGACAGGCAGGTATTCTAACCGACTGAACTACCGCTCCACCGAATTTCTTCACACCACCGGATTATTGTTCCGGCTTACTGCTTAATTTGATGCCTGGCAGTTCCCTACTCTCGCATGGGGAGGCCCCACACTACCATCGGCGCTACGGCGTTTCACTTCTGAGTTCGGCATGGGGTCAGGTGGGACCACCGCGCTACAGCCGCCAGGCAAATTCTGTCTGTTCACCGCTTTCGCCATGAACATTTATCCGTCACAAGCTGAATCTCTCTCTCAACACGCCAGACTTCTTTGGCGTTGTAAGGTTAAGCCTCACGGTTCATTAGTACCGGTTAGCTCAACGCATCGCTGCGCTTACACACCCGGCCTATCAACGTCGTCGTCTTCAACGTTCCTTCAGGAGACTTATAGTCTCAGGGAGAACTCATCTCGGGGCAAGTTTCGTGCTTAGATGCTTTCAGCACTTATCTCTTCCGCATTTAGCTACCGGGCAGTGCCATTGGCATGACAACCCGAACACCAGTGATGCGTCCACTCCGGTCCTCTCGTACTGGGAGCAGCCCCCCTCAATTCTCCAGCGCCCACGGCAGATAGGGACCGAACTGTCTCACGACGTTCTAAACCCAGCTCGCGTACCACTTTAAATGGCGAACAGCCATACCCTTGGGACCTACTTCAGCCCCAGGATGTGATGAGCCGACATCGAGGTGCCAAACACCGCCGTCGATATGAACTCTTGGGCGGTATCAGCCTGTTATCCCCGGAGTACCTTTTATCCGTTGAGCGATGGCCCTTCCATACAGAACCACCGGATCACTATGACCTGCTTTCGCACCTGCTCGAGCCGTCACTCTCGCAGTCAAGCCAGCTTATGCCATTGCACTAACCTCCTGATGTCCGACCAGGATTAGCTGACCTTCGTGCTCCTCCGTTACACTTTGGGAGGAGACCGCCCCAGTCAAACTACCCACCAGACACTGTCCCCACGCCGGATCACGGCGCCAGGTTAGAACATCAAACATTAAAGGGTGGTATTTCAAGGTTGGCTCCACGCAGACTGGCGTCCACGCTTCAAAGCCTCCCACCTATCCTACACATCAAGGCTCAATGTTCAGTGTCAAGCTGTAGTAAAGGTTCACGGGGTCTTTCCGTCTTGCCGCGGGTACACTGCATCTTCACAGCGAGTTCAATTTCACTGAGTCTCGGGTGGAGACAGCCTGGCCATCATTACGCCATTCGTGCAGGTCGGAACTTACCCGACAAGGAATTTCGCTACCTTAGGACCGTTATAGTTACGGCCGCCGTTTACCGGGGCTTCGATCAGGAGCTTCTCTTGCGATAACCCCATCAATTAACCTTCCGGCACCGGGCAGGCGTCACACCGTATACGTCCACTTTCGTGTTTGCACAGTGCTGTGTTTTTAATAAACAGTTGCAGCCAGCTGGTATCTTCGACTGACTTCAGCTCCACCCGCAGGGGCTTCACTTACATGTCAGCGTGCCTTCTCCCGAAGTTACGGCACCATTTTGCCTAGTTCCTTCACCCGAGTTCTCTCAAGCGCCTTGGTATTCTCTACCTGACCACCTGTGTCGGTTTGGGGTACGATTTAATGTTACCTGATGCTTAGAGGCTTTTCCTGGAAGCAGGGCATTTGTCACTTCAGCACCGTAGTGCCTCGTCATCACGCCTCAGCCTTAACTTTCCGGATTTGCCTGGAAAGTCAGCCTACACGCTTAAACCGGGACAACCGTCGCCCGGCCAACATAGCCTTCTCCGTCCCCCCTTCGCAGTAACACCAAGTACAGGAATATTAACCTGTTTCCCATCGACTACGCCTTTCGGCCTCGCCTTAGGGGTCGACTCACCCTGCCCCGATTAACGTTGGACAGGAACCCTTGGTCTTCCGGCGAGCGGGCTTTTCACCCGCTTTATCGTTACTTATGTCAGCATTCGCACTTCTGATACCTCCAGCATGCCTCACAGCACACCTTCGACGGCTTACAGAACGCTCCCCTACCCAACAACACATAGTGTCGCTGCCGCAGCTTCGGTGCATGGTTTAGCCCCGTTACATCTTCCGCGCAGGCCGACTCGACCAGTGAGCTATTACGCTTTCTTTAAATGATGGCTGCTTCTAAGCCAACATCCTGGCTGTCTGGGCCTTCCCACATCGTTTCCCACTTAACCATGACTTTGGGACCTTAGCTGGCGGTCTGGGTTGTTTCCCTCTTCACGACGGACGTTAGCACCCGCCGTGTGTCTCCCGTGATAACATTCTCCGGTATTCGCAGTTTGCATCGGGTTGGTAAGCCGGGATGGCCCCCTAGCCGAAACAGTGCTCTACCCCCGGAGATGAATTCACGAGGCGCTACCTAAATAGCTTTCGGGGAGAACCAGCTATCTCCCGGTTTGATTGGCCTTTCACCCCCAGCCACAGGTCATCCGCTAATTTTTCAACATTAGTCGGTTCGGTCCTCCAGTTAGTGTTACCCAACCTTCAACCTGCCCATGGCTAGATCACCGGGTTTCGGGTCTATACCCTGCAACTTAACGCCCAATTAAGACTCGGTTTCCCTTCGGCTCCCCTATACGGTTAACCTTGCTACAGAATATAAGTCGCTGACCCATTATACAAAAGGTACGCAGTCACCCTCTTACGAAGGCTCCCACTGCTTGTACGTACACGGTTTCAGGTTCTGTTTCACTCCCCTCGCCGGGGTTCTTTTCGCCTTTCCCTCACGGTACTGGTTCACTATCGGTCAGTCAGGAGTATTTAGCCTTGGAGGATGGTCCCCCCATCTTCAGACAGGATATCACGTGTCCCGCCCTACTCATCGAGCTCACAACCTGTGTGCTTTCATGTACGGGACTTTCACCCTGTATCGTGCGACTTTCCAGACGCTTCCATTAACACACAAGCTGATTCAGGCTCTGGGCTGTTCCCCGTTCGCTCGCCGCTACTGGGGGAATCTCGGTTGATTTCTTTTCCTCGGGGTACTTAGATGTTTCAGTTCCCCCGGTTCGCCTCGTTTGACTATGTATTCATCAAACGATGATGCACCAGAGTGCACCGGGTTTCCCCATTCGGACATCGTCGGTTATAACGGTTCATATCACCTTACCGACGCTTTTCGCAGATTAGCACGTCCTTCATCGCCTCTGACTGCCAGGGCATCCACCGTGTACGCTTGTTCGCTTAACCTCACAACCCGAAGAAGTCTTCGTGCTGCGAGTTTGAGAGACTCTGACACACCGCGCATTCCTTATTACGGAGAAATGCAACAGCATGTCTGTTTCAATTTTCAGCTTGTTCCGGATTGTTAAAGAGCAAATACTTCGCAGTATACTCAGTGAGTACACTCTGAAGTGATGGTGGAGCTATGCGGGATCGAACCGCAGACCTCCTGCGTGCAAAGCAGGCGCTCTCCCAGCTGAGCTATAGCCCCATCGTAGTTAAACCTCTTCAACTCCTGCGGAGTTGGTAGGCCTGAGTGGACTTGAACCACCGACCTCACCCTTATCAGGGGTGCGCTCTAACCACCTGAGCTACAAGCCTGTAGAGGTTTTGCTTCTTTACTTTCTATCAGACAATCTGTGTGAGCACGCGAGGTTGTATCTTTCAGGTAAGGAGGTGATCCAACCGCAGGTTCCCCTACGGTTACCTTGTTACGACTTCACCCCAGTCATGAATCACAAAGTGGTAAGCGCCCTCCCGAAGGTTAAGCTACCTACTTCTTTTGCAACCCACTCCCATGGTGTGACGGGCGGTGTGTACAAGGCCCGGGAACGTATTCACCGTGGCATTCTGATCCACGATTACTAGCGATTCCGACTTCATGGAGTCGAGTTGCAGACTCCAATCCGGACTACGACGCACTTTATGAGGTCCGCTTGCTCTCGCGAGTTCGCTTCTCTTTGTATGCGCCATTGTAGCACGTGTGTAGCCCTGGTCGTAAGGGCCATGATGACTTGACGTCATCCCCACCTTCCTCCGGTTTATCACCGGCAGTCTCCTTTGAGTTCCCACCATTACGTGCTGGCAACAAAGGATAAGGGTTGCGCTCGTTGCGGGACTTAACCCAACATTTCACAACACGAGCTGACGACAGCCATGCAGCACCTGTCTCAGAGTTCCCGAAGGCACTCCCGCATCTCTGCAGGATTCTCTGGATGTCAAGACCAGGTAAGGTTCTTCGCGTTGCATCGAATTAAACCACATGCTCCACCGCTTGTGCGGGCCCCCGTCAATTCATTTGAGTTTTAACCTTGCGGCCGTACTCCCCAGGCGGTCGACTTAACGCGTTAGCTCCGGAAGCCACGCCTCAAGGGCACAACCTCCAAGTCGACATCGTTTACGGCGTGGACTACCAGGGTATCTAATCCTGTTTGCTCCCCACGCTTTCGCACCTGAGCGTCAGTCTTCGTCCAGGGGGCCGCCTTCGCCACCGGTATTCCTCCAGATCTCTACGCATTTCACCGCTACACCTGGAATTCTACCCCCCTCTACGAGACTCAAGCTTGCCAGTTTCAAATGCAGTTCCCAGGTTGAGCCCGGGGATTTCACATCTGACTTAACAAACCGCCTGCGTGCGCTTTACGCCCAGTAATTCCGATTAACGCTTGCACCCTCCGTATTACCGCGGCTGCTGGCACGGAGTTAGCCGGTGCTTCTTCTGCGAGTAACGTCAATGACTGCGGTTATTAACCACAATCCCTTCCTCCTCGCTGAAAGTACTTTACAACCCGAAGGCCTTCTTCATACACGCGGCATGGCTGCATCAGGCTTGCGCCCATTGTGCAATATTCCCCACTGCTGCCTCCCGTAGGAGTCTGGACCGTGTCTCAGTTCCAGTGTGGCTGGTCATCCTCTCAGACCAGCTAGGGATCGTCGCCTAGGTGAGCCTTTACCCCACCTACTAGCTAATCCCATCTGGGCACATCTGATGGCATGAGGCCCGAAGGTCCCCCACTTTGGTCCGAAGACGTTATGCGGTATTAGCTACCGTTTCCAGTAGTTATCCCCCTCCATCAGGCAGTTTCCCAGACATTACTCACCCGTCCGCCACTCGTCAGCAGAGCAGCAAGCTGCTCTCTGTTACCGTTCGACTTGCATGTGTTAGGCCTGCCGCCAGCGTTCAATCTGAGCCATGATCAAACTCTTCAATTAAAAGTCTGATGCTCAAAGAATTAAACTGTTAGTTCGTAATGAATTAACTGTTGTTCACTTGAGACTTGATATTCATTTATCGTCCGAAGACGTTAAGATATCAGTGCCCCGAGTGCCCACACAGATTGTCTGATAAATTGTTAAAGAGCGGTGCGGCAAGGCTTTCAGCCTGCTGTCGCGAGGTGGCGTATATTACGCTTTCCTCTTTCAGAGTCAAGCGTTTATTTTCGCTTTCGTCTGCCTGACGGGCCGGCTCATTCGCCGTTGTGCCGTGTCAGTGGAGGCGCATTATAGGGAGTTCTTTGCGCCTGACAACCCCTAATTTCAAAAAAGTTTTCAACCGTCTCTTTTTTGCGCAAAACGCCTTTAAACTGGCAATTTTTCGAGTTTATTAAACCCATAACGCTGCAAAACGGACATTAACTGCGCAACTTCAGGCGTTAATGCCATGCAGTAAGCAATATTCTCATCAAAAGAACATGCATCCGGCGCTTCATGCTCCAGCAGCCAGGCGGTACGTCTCGCAATCGCCGCGCCGGAATCCACCAGTCGGGTGCCTTCCGGCAAAACCTGCAACAGTTCATCCGCCAGCAACGGAAAGTGCGTACAGCCGAGGACGACGGTATCTGGCGGCTCCGGCATGCGCAGCCACGGACGCAGCACGCGGCGCAGCGCCTCCAGCGAAACCGGTTCGCCGTGCAGCTTCGCCTCGGCAATTTCCACCAGTTCCGCAGAACCCAGCATTTCTATCTGACATTCATTGGCGAAGCGCGCAATCAGCTCATGCGTATAAGGACGCTTAACCGTTCCGCGGGTCGCCAGCAGCCCCACCACGCCGTTCGCCGTCAGACGCGCGGCTGGTTTGATAGCAGGCACCACGCCCACAACAGGAAACGCGAATTTTTCACGTAGAGCAGGGAGAGAAACCGTACTGGCGGAGTTGCAGGCGATAACGGCGAGCGCCAGGGGGTAGCGCGCCTGAACGGCGGTAACAATCTCAACGACGCGCTCAACGATAAACACTTCGCTCTTCTCGCCGTAAGGAAATGCAACGTTATCGAAGGCGTAAATGTAATGCAGATCCGGCAGGAGATGCCGGATCTCATCATAAACAGAGAGCCCACCCACACCGGAGTCAAAAACCAGTATGGTTGGGCGAGCCTCAGAAGGTGTAGCTGCCTGACAAGTTGTACTCCCGTCCTGCAGTAGCGTAGCCATAAGCCGTCTCGTAATCTTTATCGAACAGATTAGCTATTTTACCACGAACTGTAAGGTGAGAGGTGACCGGATACGAAACCGCGACATCCCACAGGCTGACGCTGCCAAGCTTCACTTTTTCTGATGGGAAAGTATTAAAGTTAGTATCTTCGCGCTCGCCGATATACTGGTAAGTGATATCCCACCCAAAGTCTGAGACTTCACCGCTGAGATTATATTTCACTTGTTGTCTGGCGCGACGCTGCAAGCGCTCATGGGTTTCATCATCACGCGGATCGATATACTGCAACGTAAGCTGATGACTTACAGGCCCGGTAGTCAGATTGCCTGTCCACTCCACCCCTTTAATCGTGGCTGATTTGACATTGTAATAAGCGTCATTGTCGTAGCTTATCAGGTTATCAATCTTGTACCGCCAGGTCGACAAACGCCAGTCCAGCGGACCGGTGATTCCTTCAATCCCTACTTCCCACTGTCTGGATTTTTCCGGCTGAAGATTCGGGTTGGACGCAATACCATACTGCGGTGACCCAAACTGCTGGGTCAGGCCTGGCGCCAGAAAACCGGTACCGTATGAAAGGGTTGCGCGGTAGCCATCAACAAACTCCCACCCTGCCGCGGTTTGCCAGGTACCATGCCAGCCAAACTGCTCGTCATGATCTTCCCGGCCTGACGCTTCAAGCGTGACGTGCTCAAGCACCTGCTGCTGGCCGGTAAGGTAAATACCCGTGGTATCGCGTTTATAACGGTCAGTATCAGCCTGCGTTGCTGAGGTGAGTTTTTCCTGCTTCCAGTCCACCCCGGCGCTGACGGAACCGTGACCGACAATCAGGTTATTGCCCCACTGAATATAACGCTGCTCCATGCGATCAAGCGTCGTGCCATCCTGGTAGCGACCATAAAGGCTGCTGTAGTTATAGCTTTTCAGCTTCTGAAAACTGGCGATGAGCTGAGAAGAGTAGATGTCGGCGTTATACCGTAATCCGGTGTCCCATGACTGATTGTCATACTGGTTTTCATCCGCGCTGTACGCCGGGGAAAACGGTGGGCTGCCCACATCGTAATCGGCGTTATTGGCATAGCCATAGCCGCGAAAGAAACCGTCTACGTTGTCAGAGAAATGATGCTGAAGGCTGCCAAAAAACGTTTTATTACGATAACCGTCGCGGTCATTATCATGACGCCATGTCGATCCCGGCTGAACGTTAAATCCATGGGTAGTCTGATACGCCCCCATCGCCGTCACGACTGTATCCCCAAAACGCTGGCGCAACGTGCCCGAATATTCCTGATAGCCCTTAGAACCGACGCCAGCATCAATCCGTGACACTTCATCATCACTCTGCGTGATGATATTAATCACGCCCCCAATCGCGCCGGAGCCATACACCGCAGAACGCGGCCCGCGAATAAACTCAATACGCTGAATCAGCGAGATCGGAATTTGATAAAGATTAGAGTCGTTAGAAAGGTTTGGGCGAGAAACCGGTACGCCGTCCATCAAGATGAGCGCATGGCGTGAATCCGTACCGCGGACATACACGGAAGCGAGTTGCCCCATTCCTCCGTTTTGCGAAATATCCACGCCCGGCAAACGACGCAACACATCCAGCACCGTTTTAGACTGCCATTTATCAATTTGCTCGCGCGTCACAACATCAATCGGCGCCAGCACCGTATTGACCGGCTGCTGAAAACGGTTTGCGGTCACCACCAGAGAATTTGAGCCGCTATCCTGCGCCCAGCCAGAAAACGCCGTGACGGAAAGCGCCGTCAGCAGCGAGATTTTTTTTATCATCATTAACGTAAGCATCCGCTTAACTTGTAGGATGCCGCAGGCGCACTTGATAGAACGCGATAAGTGCGCGAGATGCGACGTGACTCCGGCAGGTCTTCGGGCTTGGAGGTGTGTTACGGATGAGGACTTCCCACCGGCAGGCCGGCAGTGTCTGCGAACGCGTTCATCCCACCTGTCTTTACCGCTGCGCGTCAGCTCCAGATTTGCACTGGATTCCCTTTTCACTCACAGGAGACCGGAGACGGCATGCTACATGGTGCGCCGGACAGAAGTCCAGACTTCCATCTGTAATGATGCAAAAACAATCAATGCTGGACATCACGCCCGCATTCCCTACAATCCCGGCGTAAATTTTTATCACCCAGGACGCATGATGACCCCTGAACATCTCCCTATCGATCAATACGACGCACAGCTGGCCGAAAAAACAGAGCGCCTGCAAAGCATGATGGCGCCTTTCGCTGCGCCAGCGCCGGAGGTGTTCCGCTCGCCGGTAAGCCACTACCGCATGCGCGCCGAGTTCCGCCTCTGGCATGACGGCGACGACCTTTACCACATCATTTTCGATCAGGAGACCCGCAGCCGCATTCGCGTCGACAGTTTCCCGGCGGCGAGCGAGCTGATTAACGCCCTGATGCCGCGCATGATCGAGGGAATTCGCGGCAACCGTACGCTGCGCCATAAGCTGTTCCAGATTGACTACCTGACCACCCGCAGCCAGCAGGCGGTTGTCTCGCTGCTTTATCACCGCGCGCTGGGTGACGACTGGCGTGAAGAGGCGACGCGTCTTCGCGATGCGCTACGCGCCGACGGTTTTGACGTGCACTTCATCGGCCGCGCGACGAAAACCAAAATCATGCTCGATCAGGACTACATCGACGAGCGCCTGCCGGTGGCGGGCACAGAGATGATTTATCGCCAGGTGGAGAACAGCTTTACCCAGCCGAACGCGGCGATGAACATTCATATGCTGGAGTGGGCGCTGGATGCCACCCTGGGTTCAAAAGGCGATCTACTGGAGCTCTACTGCGGTAACGGCAACTTCTCGCTGGCGCTGGCGCGCAACTTTAACCGCGTCCTGGCGACGGAAATCGCCAAGCCGTCCGTCGCCGCCGCGCAGTACAACATTGCGGCCAACCACATCGACAACGTGCAGATTATCCGCATGGCGGCGGAAGAATTTACTCAGGCGATGAACGGCGTGCGTGAATTTAACCGCCTGCAGGGAGTTGATCTGAAAAGCTACCAGTGCGAGACGATCTTCGTCGATCCGCCGCGCAGCGGGCTGGATCAGGAGACGGTAAAAATGGTGCAGGCGTATCCGCGCATCCTTTATATCTCCTGCAACCCGCAGACGCTTTGTGAAAACCTCGAAACGCTGAGCCAGACGCACCGCGTCGAGCGCCTCGCGCTGTTCGATCAGTTCCCTTACACCCACCATATGGAATGCGGCGTACTGTTAACGCGTCGCTCATAAAAAAGGGCGCCGCGGCGCCCTTTTCTTCACTCTTCGTAGCGCGCTTTGCGCCGACGCAGGCGAAAACCAATCCAGAACAGAAGCACCACCGACAGCACCGACGGCAGGAAGTTAGAACCAATCGCCGGATACTCGGCGCGCACCACGGCGCTATAAAGCAATACGCCCAGAATAAAACAGGCGGCGGCGATGCCTGGCAGGCCCACCGGCATCGTGCGGTTAAGGTAGCGCTGATGCAGACAGTAAACCGTCAGCGCCAGCGAAATAATCGGGAAAATCGAGAAAGGCACGATGGAGCTAAACAGCGCCGCACAGGTGCCGTTAATCGACAGACCGGCGATCAGCGCCAGCAGCAGCGTACCCTTTTCTTGTGTCGTGGTTCTCATTGCTCGTCCTTCACTTATCGGAATTTTGCGCCATCTTTTCTTGCTCACGACGGTACCAGTAGTAAGCGCCTTTAGAAATCATGCGCAGCTGCAAGACCAGTCGCTCTTCTAATTGCCCGCGCTGTTCCGGGCTCACGTCCAGCGCTTCTGCGCCAGCGCTAAAGACAATGGTCACCATCGCCTCCGCCTGAGCCTCGGTAAACGCGCGCGGCATATGATTTTCGTGTTCCAGATAATCGGCAAGTTCCGCGATGAAATGCTGGATTTCACGCGCCACCGCGGCGCGAAACGCCGCTGACGTGCCGGAGCGCTCGCGCAGCAGCAGCCGGAACGCGTTCGGGTTGTTGCCGATAAACTCCATAAAGGTGGAAACCGACGTGCGGATCACGCTGCCGCCTTTGGCGATACGCTGGCGCGCCTGGCGCATCAACTGGCGCAGCATCAGACCACTTTCATCCACCATCGTCAGGCCCAGCTCATCCACGTCGCGAAAGTGCCGGTAAAACGAGGTCGGCGCAATGCCCGCCTCGCGCGCCACTTCGCGCAGGCTCAGGCTGGCGAAACTTCTTTCCGCGCTTAGCTGGCTAAACGCGGCTTCCACCAGCGACCGCCGGGTTCGTTCTTTCTGTTGCGCTCTGACGCCCATCACCTTGCCTGCTTCCTTCCTGTTGAAACGGCACTATACCAGTTTTAAAACTACCGGGTTTATAACGGATTGTGAATGATTGTTTACGAAATGCAGGCTACCAGAGATGGCAAAACGCACAGCGAGAATTGGGTTATTCTTTGGGTGATGTTACTATTCTGTTGCTTTTATGTATAAGAACAAGGTAAGCCTTACCATGCCACAAACCTACGATTATGATGTAATAGTGATTGGCTCTGGTCCCGGCGGCGAAGGTGCTGCAATGGGCCTGGTGAAACAGGGCGCCACGGTAGCCGTGATAGAGCGCTACCATAATGTCGGCGGCGGTTGCACCCACTGGGGCACCATCCCGTCGAAAGCGCTACGCCACGCCGTCAGCCGTATCATTGAATTTAACCAGAACCCGTTATACAGCGCCCACTCCCGTCCTCTCCGTTCCTCTTTCGCCGACATCCTTAACCACGCCGACAACGTGATCAATCAGCAGACCAACATGCGCCAGGGCTTTTATGAGCGCAACCGCTGCCAGATCCTGCAGGGCGACGCGCGTTTTATTGATGAACACACGATTGAGCTCACCTGCCAGGACGGCTCGATAGAGACCCTCACCGCCGAGAAATTTGTGATTGCCTGCGGCTCGCGTCCCTATCACCCGGACGATGTGGATTTCAACCACTCGCGCATCTACGACAGCGACTCCATTCTCAGCATGCATCATGAGCCGCGCCACGTGATTATTTACGGCGCGGGCGTCATCGGCTGTGAGTACGCGTCGATTTTCCGCGGCATGAACGTCAAGGTGGATCTCATCAACACCCGCGACCGTCTGCTGGCGTTCCTCGATCAGGAGATGTCAGATTCGCTTTCATACCACTTCTGGAACAGCGGCGTGGTGATTCGCCACAACGAAGAGTATGAGCGCATCGAAGGCGTGGACGATGGCGTGATTGTGCACCTGAAGTCAGGCAAAAAAGTGAAAGCCGACTGTCTGCTCTATGCGAACGGACGCACCGGCAACACCGATTCGCTGGCGCTGGAGAATATCGGTCTTGAGGCCGATGGCCGCGGGCTGCTGAAAGTGAACAGCATGTACCAGACCGCGCTGCCGCACATCTACGCCGTGGGCGATGTCATCGGTTATCCGAGCCTGGCTTCCGCCGCCTACGATCAGGGCCGCATCGCCGCGCAGGCGCTGGTGAAAGGCGTGGCGTCGGCGCATCTGGTGGAAGATATTCCGACCGGCATCTATACCATTCCGGAAATCAGCTCCGTCGGCAAAACCGAACAGCAGCTCACCGCCATGAAAGTGCCTTACGAAGTGGGTCGTGCGCAGTTTAAGCATCTGGCGCGCGCGCAAATCGTGGGGATGAACGTGGGCACGCTGAAGATTTTGTTCCACCGCGAAACCAAAGAGATTCTGGGCATTCACTGCTTTGGGGAGCGCGCGGCCGAGATTATTCATATCGGCCAGGCGATTATGGAGCAGAAAGGTGGCGGTAACACCATTGAGTACTTCGTTAACACCACCTTTAACTACCCGACCATGGCGGAAGCCTATCGGGTCGCCGCGCTGAACGGCTTAAACCGCCTGTTTTAACGCGCTGTCGAAACGGCCATCCATCTGTTTGCGGATGGCCTCTGCGAGCTGCTCATAGCGGCTACGCAACGGCGAGCCCGGACGATACACCAGACCGATGGTGCGTCGCGGCTCCGGTTTCACGCAGGGCAGGTAAACGACGCCGTCGCGATGGCGTTCCGGCGGTACGGCGAGCGCAGGCAAAAGCGTAATGCCGCTGCCTGCCGCCACCATATTGCGCAGCGTTTCAAGGCTGGTCGCGCGGAAATGCGTATCTTCGTCCGCGCCCGCTTCGAAGCAGAAGCCCATCGCCTGATCGCGCAGGCAGTGGCCGTCTTCCAGCATCAGCAGTTTTTCGCCGGCCAGTTCGCCCATCGGCACGCGCTCGCGTCCGGCCCACGGATGATCTTCATAGACCGCCAGCAGCATCGGCTCGTCAAACAGCGGCACTTCGATAAAGGCTTCGCTCTCTTTTACCAGCGCCAGGATCGCGCAGTCGAGCTTGCCGCTGTCGAGCTGGGCCAGCAGCTGATGCGTCTGCGCTTCGTGCAGATACATTTCGAGTTTGGGGAACGTCTGATGCAGCATCGGGATGATTTGCGGCAGCAGATAGGGGCTGATGGTCGGGATAAGGCCAATATGCAGCGGGCCGGACATGGTTTCGCCCTGCTGGCTCGCCATCTCTTTAAGCACTTTGACTTCACGTAAAACGGTACGCGCCTGGTCTACCAGCAGCAGTCCCGCCTGTGTGAACAGCACTTTGCGGCTGGTGCGTTCCAGCAGCATCACGCCGAGTTCATCTTCAAGCTTGCGGATTTGACCGCTCAGGGTTGGCTGACTCACGTGGCAGGCGTCCGCCGCACGCCGGAAATGGCGATGTTCGGCAAGGGCCACCAGGTATTCAAGATCACGAATATTCATTCTTCATCCTCCGCCGCCATGATAGTTCATGGCGATAGATAGCATAGCAACCAACGATTATCCCTATCAAGCCCGAAAGTGAATAATAGCCTCAGCCGCGGAGAACATCACTCGTTACCCTCACTGGGTGATAACCCGCAAACAGAGTCTCTCTGTTAGCCGTATAACTAAAGCCAACGTGAACTATTTAGCGGACAGTAAGTCCGCTTTTTTTTGCCCATTTTTCGGGAATGTATTTCGGGCGCCCATAAAAAAAAGCCCGACATCCGCCGGGCTTTCTCCTGCCAGTAACGCTTACGCCAGTCGCGCTTTCGCCGCGCTAATCGCCTGCGCCACCTGTACCGGCGAGACGCCGCCCTGCGCTGCTCGCTTGTCGAGACAAGACTGAAGCGACAGCACCGGGTAAACGTCGTCATTGATTACCGGGCTGAATTTTTGCAGGTCGGCGAGCGTCAAATCTTCCAGCGGTTTGCCCTGACGAATCGCCTCCACCACCGCCTCGCCCACAATGTGGTGCGCTTCGCGGAACGGGACGCCTTTGGCGACCAGATAATCCGCCAGCTCCGTGGCGTTGGCGTAGCCCTGCTGCGCGGCTTCCTGGCAGCGCGGACGTTTCACCTGAATGCCGTCCAGCACCAGCGCCGCCATATGCAGACAGTCGAGCCAGGTGTCGAGCGCGTCGAACAACCCTTCTTTATCTTCCTGCATATCTTTGTTGTACGCGAGCGGCAGGCCTTTCAGCGTCATCATCATGCCGGTGAGCGCGCCCTGCACGCGGCCGCACTTGCCGCGAATCAGCTCCAGCGCGTCCGGGTTTTTCTTCTGCGGCATTAACGAGGAGCCGGACGTCACGCGATCGGAGAGCTCGACAAAGCCCGCTTCGCCGGAGTTAAAGAAAATCAGGTCTTCCGCGAAGCGCGACAGATGCACCATGCTGATGGCGGCATCCGACAGCAATTCCAGCACATGGTCACGATCGGAAACGCTGTCCAGACTATTGCGGGTGGCGCTGGCGAAGCCGAGCCAGCCCGCCAGTTGCTCACGGTCAATCTCATACGCCGTCCCGGCGAGCGCGCCGCTGCCGAGCGGACTGACGTCGAGACGTTTCAGCGTATCCTTCAGGCGGCTTTCATCACGCGCCAGCATTTCGACATACGCCAGGCACCAGTGCGCGAACGTCACCGGCTGTGCGCGTTGCAGGTGGGTGTAACCCGGCATCACCGCGTCCTGATTTTCTTCGGCGGTGACGACCAGCGCCTGCTGGAGCTGACGCGTGGCGCTCAGCAGCGCATGCACCTGGGTTTTACACCAGAGTTTCAGGTCAGTCGCGACCTGATCGTTACGGCTGCGTCCGGTATGGAGTTTTTTGCCGAGCGGGCCGACTTTGTCGATAAGCTTGCCTTCCACCCAGCTGTGAATATCTTCCGCGTCGCTTTCCAGAATCGCGTGCGGGTTTTCCAGCACCTCTTCCAGCAGCGTATTGAGCGCGCCTTCGAGCTGGCTTTGCTCCTGCGCGGTCAGCACGCCGACGGTAACCAGCGCTTTAGACCAGGCCACGGAACCGATAATGTCCTGCTCGGCGAGTCGGTAATCAAAGCGCAGAGAGTCATTAAATTGTTTAAACCGCCCGTCTGCCGCCTGAGTAAAACGTCCGCCCCAAAGTGCCATAATCCGCTCCGTTATCTGTCTTGCTATGGCGGGTGCGCTTTGCTTACCCGCCCTGTGACTGTTCTGGTTATCTCTTAAATGGCGGGGTGACCCGCCCTACAAATAGTGTGCTGCTTTTCTGCGACGGGACCGCTTTGCTGCCCCGTGACCCGCTTACCGCGCGTAGGGCGGGTAAGCGTCAGCGCCACCCGCCATCCACGCAACAGCAGATTACTTCTTCAGCTCATTCAGCGCACGGATGCGTGAAGAGAGGGAGAACAGACGGATAAAGCCGCCCGCGTGGCTGTGATCGTACACTTCGTCTTCGCCGAAGGTCGCGAACTCTTCGTTATACAGGCTGTTGGTCGATTTCTTCTGAATCGCAGTCACCTGGCCTTTATAGAGCTCCAGCACCACTTCGCCGCTCACCTGCTCGGCCAGCGACTGCGCCGCCGCCTGCAGAGACTGGCGCAGCGGGGCGAACCAGCGACCGTCATACACGACATAAGACATCTCCAGACCGACCTGCTCACGCCATTTAAAGCTATCGCGATCCAGCACCAGTTGCTCAACGCCGCGCAGCGCCGCCATCATGATGGTGCCCCCCGGGGTTTCGTAGCAGCCGCGGGATTTAATGCCCACCAGGCGGTTTTCCACGATATCGATACGGCCCACGCCATGCTTCGCGCCGATCTTGTTCAGTACTTCCAGGCAGCCAAACGGCGTCAGGTGTTCGCCGTTGACGGCCACCACATTGCCTTTCTCAACGGTCACGGTCACCTGCTCCGCCTCATCCGGCGCGTCTTTAGGATCGACCGTCCAGACCCAGCAATCCTGGTTCGGGGCATTCCACGGGCTTTCCAGCACGCCGCCTTCGGTAGAGATATGCCAGGCGTTCTCGTCACGGCTGTAGATTTTCTCAAGCGACGCGGTGGTCGGGATATCGCGCGCTTTCAGGTAATCGAGCAGCGCTTCACGGGAACGCAGGTTCCACTCACGCCACGGGGCGATGACTTTCAGGTGCGGCGCCAGCGCCGCCCAGGCGGATTCGAAACGCACCTGGTCGTTGCCTTTACCCGTCGCGCCGTGGCACAGCGCGTCGGCGCCGACTTTCTTCGCCACGTCCACCAGCGCTTTGGCGATCAGCGGACGCGCCATTGAGGTGCCCAGCAGATAGCTGCCTTCATACAGCGCGCCGGTTTGCAGCACCGGGTAAACGTAATCTTTGATGAACTCTTCACGCGCATCGACCACATAGCACTCAGACGCGCCAGAGCGCAGCGCTTTCTGCTCAACGCCTTTCAGATCGTCACGATCCTGGCCGATATCGACCACGCAGGCGACCACGTCGCAGCCTTCATAGTTTTCTTTCAGCCACGGAATGATGGCAGAGGTATCGAGGCCGCCGGAGTAAGCGAGAACAACTTTTTTGATGCCGTGATTTTGCATTGTCTGTTTCCTTTAAAATCTTGTAATTAGGCCAAAATGCGCGTGCCGATAGACACGCCATTAAATAAAGCGGGCAACTGCTCCGCGTGGCGCCAGGAGGCGATGTCCACCGGGCGGCCCAGCGTGCGGGCGGCGTCCAGCGCCGCATGCACTTTGACAATCATCCCGTCGGTGATAATGCCCTGCGCGATAAGCTGCTCGGCTTTCGCGGAGGTCATCTCGGCGATGCGCTGGCCTTTGCCGTCCAGGATGCCGCTCACATCAGAGAGCAGAATCAGATCCGCGCCGAGCGTTGCCGCGAGCGCCGTGGCCGCCTGGTCAGCGTTCACGTTCATCAGGTCGCCGTTGTCCGTGACGCCAATCGAGCTAATCACCGGCATAAAGCCGTTTTCCAGCAGCGTGTTAATCAGCTTCGGCGAACCCGGATGCGCCTGGCCCACATGGCCCAACGCTTCATCAAGCGGCGTCACGCTGACGCTGTCGCCGTCGCCCAGGAACAGGCCGACGGAGGCGATAGAGTGTTTTTTCGCCCACGCGAGCAGCGTCTTGTTGGCGGTACCCGCCAGCGCGCCGGTAATGATGTCGATTTGATCGGCAGGCGTGACGCGCAGGCCGTCTTTCTTTTTCACCGGCAGGTTGAGCTGCTTCATCAGGTCGTCAACGAGGCAGCCGCCGCCGTGAACGATAACCAGCGGACGCTGATGCTCCTTGCGGTAGTTAACGAGGGCGGTAAAAAGACGCTCCAGCGCCTCTTCGCTGTCGAGCAACACACCGCCTAACTTAATGATTAACGGATTCATCATCACACCTGACTCGGTTAAATAAGTGACTGCGTTTCGGCGAAGCCAAAACGAATATTCATACACTGCACCGCCTGCGCGGCGGCGCCTTTCAGCAGGTTATCTTCCGTGGCGACCACGATCAGATGTTCGCCCTGCACGGCGAAGCCGATATCGCAAAACGGCAGGCCCACCACGTTTTTCAGCGCGGGCACGCCTTTGTCATACAGCCGCACCAGCGGTTTGTCGCCGTAAGCATCCTGGAAGGTTGCAGCGACTTGCTGCGCGCTCACACCCGGCTTCAGGCGGCAGGTGATGGTTTCCAGAATGCCGCGCGGGAAGCTGCCGAGGTGCGGCGTGAAAATCACCTCCGCGCCCAGGTGGCTCGCGATTTCCGGCTGATGACGATGCGTAAAAATGCCGTAAGGCTGGAGGCTCACTTCACAGAAGCTGTTGGAGATAGCCGCTTTACGCCCCGCGCCACTCACGCCGCTGGTGGCGTTAATCACCGGCCACTGGTTCAGATCCAGCAAACCGGCATCAATCAGCGGTTTCAGCGAGAGCTGCGCCGCGGTCGGGTAGCATCCCGGCACCGCCACCAGCGTCGCGTCTTTCAGCGCCTCGTGGTTCCACTCCGCCAGGCCATACACTGCCTGCGCCAGCAACTCCGGGTGCTGATGCGTGAAACCATAAAATTTGTCATAGAACGCGGCGTCGTTAACGCGAAAGGCGCCGGAGAGGTCAAACACCACGCAGCCCGCGTCGAGAAACTGCGGCGCGAGATCGTGGCTGACCTCATGGGCGGTGGCGAGAAACACCACATCCACGCCGTCGGTGAACTCGCGAATGTCGCCCATCGGCTGCAGCGGCAGGTCAAGCACGCCTTTCAGTTGCGGATGCAGATCGGAGATTAACTTTCCCGCATCATTGCTTTGCGCTGAGACCGTCAATGCGGTTATGTTCATATGCGGGTGGCGATTCACGTAGGTCGCAAGCTCTGCGCCGGCATAACCACTGGCGCCAACAATCAGCGTGTTCAACATCGGGGCTGGATACCTTTTACCGTCATGTATTTCAGGCGCGGGCCTCCAGGCCGTTGCCGCGTCCGCGAGCGTATCGTCTTCACCGGAACCCGGCGGTTCCCTTACGCTCAACGTTAATGTATTTTTATTCACAAATACTGCATGAATATTGATACTATCACGACCTGAGGTCTGTCAACAGTGAAAATGAAATTACCGCCTTTTATCGAGATTTACCGCACGCTTATCGCTACGCCATCCATCAGCGCCACCGACAGCGCGCTCGATCAGAGCAATGCGACTTTAATCAATTTGCTGGCGGAATGGTTTGGCAATCTCGGCTTCCAGGTCGAAGTGCAGCCGGTCCCCGGTACGCGCAATAAATTCAATATGCTGGCGAGCACCGGCAGCGGCGCGGGCGGCCTGTTGCTGGCCGGGCATACCGATACCGTGCCTTTCGACGACGGACGCTGGACGCGCGATCCTTTCACGTTGACCGAGCATGACAACAAACTGTTCGGGCTCGGCACCGCCGATATGAAAGGCTTTTTCGCGTTTATTCTCGATGCGCTGCGTGACGTGGATGTGACGCAGCTGAAAAAACCGCTCTACATCCTGGCGACGGCCGATGAAGAGACGAGCATGGCGGGCGCGCGCTATTTCGCTGAAACCACCCGGCTTCGTCCGGACTGCGCCATCATCGGCGAGCCGACCTCGCTACAGCCGATCCGCGCCCATAAAGGCCACATCTCCAGCGCTATCCGCGTAGAGGGACAATCCGGCCACTCCAGCGACCCGGAGCGCGGCATCAACGCCATTGAGCTGATGCATGACGCCATCGGGCGCATTATGCAACTGCGCGATTCGCTCAAAGCGCGTTATCACTATGACGCGTTTACGGTGCCTTACCCGACGCTTAACCTCGGCCATATTCACGGCGGCGACGCGTCGAACCGTATCTGCGCCTGCTGCGAGCTGCATATGGATATTCGTCCGCTGCCGGGCATGACACTTGACGATTTGAGCGGCCTGCTGAACGAGGCGCTGGAGCCGGTGAGCCTGCGCTGGCCGGGCCGCCTGACGGTCTACGATCTGCATCCGCCGATCCCGGGCTACGAATGTCCGCCGGATCACAAACTGGTGCAGGTGGTGGAAAAGCTGCTCGGCGCGCAAACCGATGTGGTGAACTACTGCACCGAAGCGCCGTTTATTCAGACGATTTGCCCGACGCTGGTGCTCGGCCCCGGTTCGATTAATCAGGCCCACCAGCCGGATGAATATCTGGAAACGCGGTTTATCAAGCCGACCCGCGAATTAATTTCGCAGGTGGTGCACCACTTCTGCTGGCACTGAATGCCCTGAATGTCATGGTGGATGCGCTACGCTTATCCACCTTACAAGTCATTTTACCGTAGGGCGGGTAAGCCACACGCACCCGCCAGCTCACCCGGCAAACTCAGCCCATTCCACTGCGTTTACACTCTCACGCAGCGCGTGCGACTGCATATCGCCCCTGGCGCCTGCACGCTATTTTCATAAGCGTTACTTATCTGCAATAACGTGAATTAACTTTCATAAATTGCCGCGCTTTATTCACCTGCTGAACCGATTTCGCAGCAATTGACGAACGGGATTTCACGTGGCTTTATAAAGTAAGAAGTCATTCAAGCCTGAACTTTCGGACGTAAGTAAAAGCTATCGCTTTTCGGTGTCCTGATTTTTTGCAGAACCTATACCCAAGGATTTCGTGTTGCAGGAAGGCGGCAAGCCTGGTGAGCCCCGGGAGCTTACATCGGTAAGTGACCGGGGTCGCCAGGCGCGGCCAACGCGCCTGCGGCGCGAAAGACGACGGGTATTAAACATAATTGAGATGGGGTGTCTGGGGTTATATGAACGAACAATATTCCGCTTTGCGAAGCAATGTCAGTATGCTCGGCAAGTTGCTCGGGGATACCATCAAGGATGCGCTGGGAGAAAACATCCTTGACCGCGTAGAAACAATCCGCAAATTGTCGAAGTCGTCCCGTGCTGGCAATGAGGCCGACCGCCAGGCGCTGTTAACCACGCTGCAAAATCTTTCCAATGATGAACTGCTGCCGGTGGCCCGCGCGTTCAGTCAGTTCCTGAATCTGGCCAATACCGCCGAGCAATACCACAGCATTTCGCCGAAAGGCGAAGCCGCCAGCAACCCGGAAATTATCGCCCGCACCCTGCGTAAGCTCAAAGATCAGCCGGACATCAACGAAACCGCGATTCGTCAGGCCGTGGAATCGCTGTCGCTGGAGCTGGTGCTGACCGCGCACCCGACCGAGATCACCCGCCGTACGCTGATCCATAAAATGGTCGAAGTGAACAACTGCTTAAAACAGCTCGACCACAAAGATATCGCCGACTACGAACGCAACCAGATAACGCGCCGCCTGCGCCAGCTTATCGCGCAGTCCTGGCATACCGACGAAATCCGTAAAAACCGCCCAAGCCCGGTGGACGAAGCCAAATGGGGCTTCGCGGTGGTAGAAAACAGCCTGTGGGAAGGCGTACCGAATTACCTGCGCGAACTGAACGAACAGCTCGAAGCGCATCTCGATTACAAACTGCCGGTGGATTTCGTGCCGGTGCGTTTCACCTCCTGGATGGGCGGCGACCGCGACGGCAACCCGAACGTCACTGCGGATATCACCCGCCACGTCCTGCTGCTGAGCCGCTGGAAAGCGACCGATCTGTTCCTGAAAGATATTCAGGTGCTGATTTCCGAACTCTCCATGGTGGAGTGCAGCGACGCGCTGCGCGACTATGTCGGCACAGAGGGCGCGCAGGAGCCTTACCGTTATCTGCTGAAAGGGCTGCGCGCGCAGTTGCTCGCGACCCAGGCCTGGCTTGAAGCGCGCCTGAAAGGCCAGAAGCTGCCGAAGCCGCAGGGCCTGCTGACCCAGAACGAACAGCTCTGGGAGCCGCTCTACGCCTGTTATGAATCGCTTGTCGCCTGTGGGCTGGGGATTATCGCCAATGGCGAACTGCTCGACACCCTGCGCCGCGTTAAAGCCTTCGGCGTGCCGCTGGTGCGTATCGACATCCGTCAGGAGAGCACCCGCCACGCCGAAGCGCTGGGCGAGCTGACCCGCTATCTCGGCATCGGCGACTACGAAAGCTGGTCGGAAGCCGACAAACAGGCATTCCTGATCCGCGAACTCAACTCCAAACGTCCGCTGCTGCCGCGCCAGTGGGAGCCGAGCGACAACACCCGCGAAGTGCTGGAAACCTGCAAAGTGATCGCCGAAGCGCCGAAAGGCTCGATCGCCGCTTACGTGATTTCCATGGCGAAAACGCCGTCTGACGTGCTGGCCGTTCACCTGCTGCTGAAAGAGGCGGGTATTGGCTTCGCGCTGCCGGTAGCGCCGCTGTTTGAAACGCTTGATGACCTGAACAACGCCAACGACGTGATGACGCAGTTGCTGAATATCGACTGGTATCGCGGCTTTATCCAGGGCAAACAGATGGTGATGATTGGCTATTCCGACTCCGCGAAAGACGCGGGCGTGATGGCCGCCTCCTGGGCGCAGTATCAGGCGCAGGACGCGCTAATCAAAACCTGCGAGAAAGCGGGTATCGCGCTGACGCTGTTCCACGGACGCGGCGGCTCCATTGGCCGTGGCGGCGCGCCAGCCCACGCGGCGCTGCTCTCCCAGCCGCCGGGCAGCCTGAAAGGCGGCCTGCGCGTGACCGAACAGGGCGAAATGATCCGCTTTAAATATGGTCTGCCGGAAGTCACCATCAGCAGCCTGTCGCTCTACACCAGCGCCATTCTGGAAGCCAACCTGCTGCCGCCGCCGGAGCCGAAAGCCGCCTGGCGTCACATCATGGATGAACTTTCCGACATCTCCTGCGCCATGTACCGCGGCTACGTGCGCGAAAACAAAGATTTCGTGCCGTACTTCCGCTCGGCCACGCCAGAGCAGGAGCTCGGCAAACTGCCGCTCGGTTCACGTCCGGCCAAACGTCGTCCGACCGGCGGCGTCGAATCGCTGCGCGCCATTCCGTGGATTTTCGCCTGGACGCAAAACCGTCTGATGCTGCCCGCCTGGCTGGGCGCGGGCGCCGCGCTGCAAAAAGTGGTGGAAGATGGCAAACAGGATGAGCTGGAAACCATGTGCCGCGACTGGCCGTTCTTCTCCACGCGCCTCGGCATGCTGGAGATGGTGTTTGCCAAAGCGGATCTGTGGCTGGCGGACTACTACGATCAGCGTCTGGTGAAAAAGGAACTCTGGCCGCTCGGCCAGGAGCTGCGCCAGCTGCTGGAAGCGGATATCAAAGTGGTGCTGGATATCGCCAACGACTCGCATCTGATGGCGGACTTGCCGTGGATTGCCGAGTCCATCCAGCTGCGCAATATTTACACCGACCCGCTGAACGTCCTTCAGGCAGAGCTGCTGCACCGTTCACGCCAGGCGGAAGAAGAAGGCAAACCGGCAGACCCGTGCGTTGAACAGGCGCTAATGGTCACCATCGCAGGCGTCGCAGCGGGGATGCGCAACACCGGCTGATGCCACGCCGCACAACGTAAAAAGCCCCGGCACGCCGGGGCTTTTTTATGGGCGCGACATAATGCGTCAGTAATAGAGCACCGTAAACGTAATCGCGCCGTTCGCCTTGCCGGGGCGCATCCGATCTTCCGTCTGGACATAGCGCGCCACAAACGGAATGCGGTGCGTGGAGACATCGTCGGTGCTGAGATCCCAGTAGTTATTGGTATAGGTGTTCAGCGCCATCGGCTCATGCGTCGCATCCGACACGTTGCCTTTGGCTATCTGAATGCCGACCCCGCTGGCGCTGTCGTTACCTGGCGTCACGGCGAAGATACCGTTATTCGCGTCAATCACCGTGGTGGAGGGCTTCATCGTGATCCACACCGGGTTCGGCGAGGCGTTGCCCATCGAGGTAATCCCGCTGTCATTCGCGTTGATATTAGTGCGAATGCCCCAGGCGCGTGGACAGTTGGTCAGGGTAATCGACGCATCGCGCCACTCCGTCCCGCTGCCTACGCCGCTGAAATCGTTCTCCGCGCTCCAGGTGCCGAGCTTCACGTTAACATCCGGCGTGGTGCAGGAGAGCGCGGCGATATTCACCGACCCGGTGAAGTTGATTTTCAGCGCATTTAGCGGGCTGCCAGCGGCCCCCGACGCGATGAAATCGACCGCCATCGACGGCAGATCCTGGCCGTTCACATATCCCGGCTGTACAGGGCCGGTCTTAATGAGATAGAGCCAGAACTCGCTATTCACCGTGTGGTTAACGTTCTGATTAGGCTGCGGATGAATGGTGTCGATGTAATACGTCCCCGGAATGGCGACATCTTTTGCGCCCTGCGCCCATACCGCGACGCCCACACCCGGCAGGTTGGTATCCCAGACTTTGCCCGGATACGGCGGCCCGTTCCAGGGTGAAAGCCCGTGCGGCGTGCTGGTCCAGCGGTAATCATACGAGACCTCATAAGGCGTGCTGCCGGTTGATAAACAGTCAATTTTGACCGGTGAGCTGGGCATGTAATGCAGCCGGTAGAGCGTGCGCCCGTCAGAGGCGTCAGAGCCGACTGAAATCGTCCCGTTAATCGGCAACGTCACGCTCATCGCGTGCGAGCCGGCGTGATAAGAACATGACGTTGAAGCCAGCGCGTGGCCACCGAATGCCAGCAGTAAAAGCATGCCGGCCCGGAGAGTTAAAACCGTTTTCCTTACAGCCATAATTCCCTCTTTACAGTGCATCGTTCCTGTCACAGGAAAGTGTTATTGCCCGGCCCGTCAGGCCGGGGTTATCCGGCCGTAAAAGCAGCCTGGCGGCGTCGATCGGTGGAGAGCTGTAGCGACGACGAGGGCGACACGCCCCCGGCAGGCGGCAGACACGGCGTATCGAAGCGCTGAATAGACTGGCGCTGCCCTTCCGCCTGCGGCATCAATAAATAGCTGATAAGGCACTGCATACCGACGCTTTCGCCCCATTTAACCGTCAGTTGGCCCTGGTTATTGCCAACGCGCGCATAGACCAGACCGCCTTGCCCTGCCGAGCCAACCTGATTGCCTTCAGCGTCAAACACCATCGCGCCGAACGGCACCGGTTCGCCCTGATAGCGCGAGGCGATAAGTACCGGCGTGCCGGTATTGGCTTTGTAGGTGAGTTTGACGACCGCCCCCAGATAAGGCGCCACTTTCTGCGAGGTGTTCTCCAGCTCCACATTTACCGGCGCGGTTTTCGGGTCGATAGTAATGTCGTTGAACTGGTACGGATCGAGATACGGCACGGCGGCGTAACCACGGCCATCCACAAACACGCCGGGATAGGACGACACCGCCGCGCCGCGTGCGCCTTTTGCCTCTACGAGCGCGAAGGTATCTGAGGTATACGGCGTAAACGTCAGCCCGCCTGCATGCCCAAGAATAGTGCCGGTGGCGCCGAGCGATACGCTGCTGTAGTGATCGCCCACGCTATAGCCGCCGCTCAGTGATGTGACCTGGCTGCGGTAATCGGCGTTAAAGGAGCCGCTGGTGCCTTCTCCCTGATCGCCGTTCATCGCGGTCATGCTGTAGTTCATCTGGTTGTACTCGCCAAGCGAGCCGGAAATGCCAAGCTGCTGTGCGTCATGGCCGTTGCTGTCACGCGTTAAATCGATATGCGCATGGGGGGTGTGCTGCTCAAAGTCCTGACCCAGCGGGAAGCTCATGGTCAGCAAATAGTTGGTCTGCCCTTCGTTCTCTTTGCTGTAGGTGCGGCTCACCGTCAGGCCGTACGTCAGGCTTTTATAGGTGTTGTTATAGCCGACCTGAAACTGTTTATCGGACCCCGCTTTGTTCCAGTAATCCTGTAGCGAGCCGCTGAGGTAAAACTGCCCCCAGCCGTCATCCAGCCCCTGGCTGACCGTCGCCACAAACTGGTTTTTCATGCGCAGAATGCTGTCCGGCGAATCACCGCGATCGACCGCGTCGCGCGTCAGCATCGCAGTCTGGAAATCCATGTACTGGCTGGTTGCGAAGCGATAGGCCGCCAGCGAGATATTGCTGCGCGTCTCCGTGATATCCTTGCTGAAGCTGAGTTTGTAGCTCTGCCCGCTGAGGCTGTCGGCCTGACGCTGACCATTCACGTAAGTGCCGTTATCCAGATGCGTGCGCGCCTGCGTGATATCCAGCGCCAGCGAACCCAGCGGCGTACCGAAGGCCATCCCAAACAGCAGCGCGTAATAGCCCTGACTCACCTGCACGCCGCCATAGCTCGTCAGGCGGTTGGAGATCCCGTACTGGTAAGTCGCCTGATACAACGCCGGTTTGCTGCGCAGGGAATCATTGCGATACTCCCCCGCCACGACGGAATAACGCAGCGCGCCGGGGCGCAACTGTTGCGCCACCGAGGCGTAAGGCACCTGGAAATGCTGTTCGCTGCCGTCCGCTTCATAGACGGTCACGTCAAGATTGCCGCCGTAGCCCGTCGGGTAGAGATCGTTAATCGCAAATTCGCCGGGCGCGACGGTGGTTTCATAGATGGTCTGCCCGCTCTGGCGTACCGTGACGCGGGCATTGGTACGGGCGACGCCGCGAATATCAGGCGCATAGCCGCGCTGCGATTCCGGCAGCATCCGCTCGTCGCTCGCAACCTGAACGCCTTTAAAAGGCAGCGTATCGAACACCTGGCCCTGCGTGTTGGTCTCCCCGACCAGCGCCCGCCCTTTAATCACGGGAATATCGCGTTGCAGATAGGTGCTGATGCTGCTGTACTGGCGCTCGCCTTTTTCCATATAGCTGTAGTAGCCATTATGGCGAAGATACCAGGCGCCGACATTCAACCCGCCTTCAAGGCTTGAATAAAAAGAGTCGAGCGTTTCGCCGTTGGCGTGGCTGGAGTAGCCGCTCATGTTATATCCGAGCATCAGCGCCGGAATGCCGCTGTCCCACAGCTCAGGGTTTACGCTGCCGCGCGCGTTATGCAGCAGGTAAATTTGCGGGACCGAAATATCGAGCCGCTGCTCGCTGCTATCAAATACGATTTCCGAATGCGGCAGTGTCTTTTCAAGATCGAGACATGGCTGGCCTTGCCGGAAAGACGCCAGAAAATCCTTCGGCAACTTTTCGTAGTTAAAGGGGATGGTCTTAATCAGGTCCGGCGTCAGACAGACGCGGCTGGTTTTATCCGGCTGCGCCACCACGTCAATTTCACTGGTGAGCGTCGCCTGCCCGTTAATATAAATCAACGCGCGATAGCGGCCCGGCAGCGCCGTCGCGCCATTGGCGAAACGACTCAAATCCACCGCATTTTTATTTTCCAGGTTCAGGAAAATATTATCGAATTCGACATGCTCTGCGATATCAACGGGGGCTTCTGAAGGCTTTCCCGGCACATTTTCCGCCTGAACTGGCGCTGCCAGCAGAAAAACCATCATAGCCATAATGCCGGGCGTGCGCGTCGCCGCATGTCCCTGGCGCAACCTCTTTTTCATCACGCGTCTCTTTTAGAGTGATAGTGGAATAAACAGAGCGACGACTTATTTCAGCGTCGCTTCGAATTCATTCAGTGCGCCATAATCATTAACAAAGACGCCTGCGAGTTTATTCCCCGGGCTGCCGGACAGTTTTACCGTCATGGTGGATTTCGGCGACATCATGTCAGCATTAATGGTTTTCCCGTTAACCTTCAGATTGACCAGGGAGATAAAATAAGGCGTAGGGTTTATCGCCTCGATAGTCTGGCCGTTCGCCCGCCAGGTCACCTGAGTTACCGCCTGGTTGGCATTGCCTTCAAGGCCTTTTGGTCGAAGAAATAATTTAATGCGTGAGCGAAACGCGACCTGTAAATAGTTATCGTTGACCGTAGACGCTTTTTTGGCAGGGATTTCCAGCACGTTAAGCCAGTAAACGGATTCACGATCCGCTGGCAATAATTTACCGGTAAAAGTAATACGCAGCGTCTGGCCTTTATCCGGCTCTACCCGGTTAATGGGCGGCGTCAGAATAAATGGCACCTGGATAGTTTCTGGCGCGGCATCGGCATTGCCGTTATCGATCCAGCTTTGAATTAATACCGGCGAGGTTCCTTTATTATCGAGCTTAACGCTGACTTCCGGCGCGTCGCTCGGGTAAATCACGCGGGTGCCGGTAATCACGATACTGGCGATGGTCGCCGGACAGGCGAACCACGTCGCCAGCGCAAAGAAAGCGCCCTTCCAGGAAAGGGTATTCGCCATGCTATTCACTCCCTTGAGGAAATACAGGAAGGGTTACCCCTTCCTGTCGCGTTTTTACTTATACATCAGTGAATAAACGACGCTGCTGTTAACCTTACCGGCAGTGGTCGCATCTTCTGCGTAATATTCCACCGCGTAAGGCAGCGTGGCGGAGCCATCGGTGGTGTCGTACGCGATATAGGTCGTGTCTGTCGCCTGGCTTGCGCTACCCGCTTTAATCACGGCGTAGGAGGTGCTGGAGGCATCACGCAGCTGGAGGCTGACGTTTTTAGCATTGTCCGTACCGGTGGCGTTTTTCAGGCGGCCCGTTACCGGATCGACAGAGGCGCCCGCTTCAAAGTAGGCCGCCACGGTTTTCAGCGTGCCTTCACAGTTGGCAAGCTCCATCAGAAAATTGGTACGGCCTGCTGTTTTACCTGCGGCTTCGAGCTGGTTGATACCCAGTGTCGGCAGGGTAACTGTCGCGTCTGCGCCCTGACCGTCTACGGTTACGTCACATGATGTTGCCGTCAGTTCCCCTTCAAAGGTAATTGTGCCGGTGGAAGCGGCCTGCGCGGTCGCGGCAAATCCCATCGCCGCAGCTAAAGAAAGGCCAAGTGCTAACTTTTTCATATATCATCCTAATTACATTAAAAGTTAAGCTATTTATCAAAATAGCCGGACTATATTCACAGCCTGTGAATATAATTTTCGCCCCGAATGCGCCCTGCGTATCAGGACAAAACTGGTTCTCATCTGCGGTTATATTTCGCGCCATTGTTTATGACTACGTGATGATTTACCGCCAGTGCCGATTGCTACGCGGTGATTTCTCGTTATTGGAAAGCGCTATTCACAACGTCACGATGATGCGCACATTATAAAAATCATCATCTGCGGAACAATAGACGAACCTTTACCAGCTTCAATGAATAAACGCACATCTCTAAAAAAACGTCTTTAAAAATAATTACCTGAAAAGGATCAGGGCTATTTCCTAAATATCAGGAAAACGTAAAAAGAGAAAATCAGCAACAATAATTCATTATTAAGACAATAAGTAAAATCCAGTCAGAATAATTACCTCTGTGGCAAACTGCTTTATTTATTATCATTAATTTGAATGGAAACCAGAAAGACAATCCCGTGGTGGCGGTGATGCGGAAGATTTGTCAGGAATTTATCTTACATTAACCATTAACAGCACCAGCGCCGCACAAAAAAGAAAGGAGGCCAGTGGCCCCCTTTCTTGTATCACGCGGTTGTGCTTACAGCGCCATATCGTGCTGCGGGCTGGCCGCCTGCGCCGGTTTGGCTTCCGGCGTGGCGGGCTTCGCGTCTTTCATCTGGATCACCGGCGGTTTGGTGAGCTGCAGCGTGGCCGCCGTCTCATCCCATACCTGCTGGGTCAGCGCCACATTGCCATTCAGCTTCTGACCGTAGCTCGGCACAATCTCACGCAGCTTGCTCTGCCACGCTTCTGATTTGTACTGCTCCGGGAACAGCTGTTTGATAACGTTAATGGAAATCGGTGCCGCGGTGGAGGCGCCAGGAGACGCGCCAAGCAGCGCCGCCAGGGTTTTCTGCTGGTCGGTGACGATTTCAGTACCCAGCTTCAGCACGCCGCCTTTCTCCGGGTCTTTCTTGATGATCTGTACGCGCTGGCCCGCCTGGATAAGTTTCCAGTCTTCTTTACGCGCTGTCGGGTAGTACGCTTTCAGCGCGTCGAAGCGGTCTTCATCGCTCAGCATGACCTGACCAATCAGGTATTTCACCAGATCGAAGTTATCAAGGCCCACATCGGTCATCGGCATAAAGTTGCTGGTGGTGGTGGTGCTCAGCAGATCAAAGAACGAACCGTTTTTCAGGAATTTGGTAGAGAACGTGGCGAACGGCCCGAACAGCACCACGCGCTTGCCGTCCAGGAAGCGGGCGTCAAGGTGCGGCACGGACATCGGCGGCGCGCCAACGGAGGCCTGGCCATAGACTTTCTCGCCATGCTGACGGGCGATTTCCGGGTTTTCAGACACCAGGAATGAGCCGCCAACCGGGAAGCCTGCATAGTTATCCGCTTCCGGAATGCCGGTTTTTTGCAGCAGCTTCAGCGCGCCGCCGCCCGCGCCGATGAACACGTACTTCGCGTCCACGGCGTGCTCTTTCCCGCTGTTCACGTCGGTGATCGTCACGTGCCAGGAGTTATCGGCGTTGCGTTTGAAATCGGTAACTTCTGAAGAGGTTTCCAGTTTGAAGTTGCTGGTTTTCTTCAGGCTGCCCACCAGCTGGCGAGTGATTTCGCCATAGTTGACGTCGGTGCCGACCGGCGTCCAGGTGGCGGCGACTTTCTGCTTCGGATCGCGGCCTTCGATAATCAGCGGCGCCCATTTTTTGATTTGCTGCTGATCGGTGGAGAACTGCATCCCCTGGAACAGCGTAGTCTGCTGCAACGCCTGGTAGCGTTTGGTCAGGTACTCCACATTTTTATCGCCCCAGACAAAGCTCATGTGCGGCGTGGAGTTAATAAAGGAGTGGGGGTCATTAAGCACGCCGCGCTTCACCTGAGAAGACCAGAACTGGCGAGAAATCATAAACGCTTCATTGATTTCCAGCGCTTTGGTGACGTCAATCGAGCCATCTTCACGCTCTGGCGTGTAGTTCAGCTCCATGTTCGCGGAGTGGCCGGTCCCGGCGTTATTCCAGCCGTTTGAGGATTCGAGCGCCACGCCATCAAGCTTTTCCACCATCAGCTGTTTCCAGTCCGGCTGGATCTCCTGAAGGACCGTGCCGAGCGACGCGCTCATGATGCCGCCGCCAATCAGCAGGACATCGGTTTTTTCCGTGAAGTTATCCGCATAAGCGGCTGAACTGACAAGTAAAGCAATAAGAGAGAAAGCCGGTGCCTGCTTTCTGCTGAAACCCATTTTAGACATCACAATCAACTATCATTGAAAATTTAGCTGATTATTTTAACGCATCAATTAAATTTTTAAAATTATTAAAACAAAAAATTAACAACCTCAAAGAGCGTGCGGTTATATCAGACGTTTCGCACGTCTATCCTGTAAATAGCGTCGAATCATTTCCTTAAAATAATCAGCCATTTCCGGCTATCCACGAAAATGGTTTTATACCGGGCGGCAGCGGGTATATCACGCATAAAACCCTTACCGCCGTTGCGATTATTCCCGATGATGCCGCAGGTCGTCAGGCATTAATGGCTTTACCGATCGCGTTGACGGCTTCGAGAATATTTCTGGCGTAGCCTTCAATCTCTTTGGTCAGCATCAGCGCCTCGCGAGAAATAACGGTAGTAGACGCCACTTCTTTACCGCTGCGACAGATGGAATCCAGCGCGCTTTTCGTCAGGTGATCGTTCTGCTCGGTAATACGCGTTATTTTTCCGGTCGCGTCATCGATACGGTCCGCCAGCGATTTAACTTCCGTCGCCACGACAGAGAACCCTTTACCCGCATCGCCTGCACGCGCCGCTTCTACCGAGGCGTTTAATGACAATAGTTTGGTCTGGGTCGCTATCTGAGCGATGACCGACGACAGATCCATAATGCTTTCAGAGTCATTTTTCAGGTTGGTCACGATAGCGATAACCTGCTCCATATTGCGCTGGATATTCTCCATCGCGGTGACGCAGTCATCTAAGGTCTTTCTTATCTCGACCGTTTTGGTCAGCGTCTCGCGGGAAACCGCTTCCGCTCTTTCCGTCGCCTGTCGCTCGTCACGGCTTTTTTGCACTTCAGCCGTCACGTCATAGGCGAATTTCACCACGCGATAAAGACGGCCTTTATCGTCAAAAACCGGGCTGTAACTCGCCCGTAGCCAGAGTTCATGACGGTGTTTGGTGACGCGGCGGAAATCCCCGGAGGCGAATTCGCCGTGGTTCAGCTTGCGCCAAAAATCGGCATACTCCGCGCTCGTCGCGTA
This sequence comes from Cronobacter turicensis, assembly GCF_041222865.1. Lineage (NCBI taxonomy): Bacteria > Pseudomonadati > Pseudomonadota > Gammaproteobacteria > Enterobacterales > Enterobacteriaceae > Cronobacter > Cronobacter turicensis. The sequence continues at coordinate 4,178,846 of NZ_CP165997.1, forward strand.
GTCGCGCTCGCAGAAGATACGGTGGTGCTTGCCGATGATTTCGTTCAGCGTGTACCCGGAAGCCTTACAGAAGTTCTCGTTGGCAGAGACGATATGCCCGTCAGGCGTAAATTCAATAATCGCCATCGAGCGGTGCGCCGCCTTGAGGATAGCGTCTTTGTTCAGCGCGTCATGGATCCTTCCTGAGATATCACGCGCCAGTTTAAGAACATACTCAACGTTATTGTTTTTGCCGATGACCGGAATGTAGTTCGCCTCCAGCCACATTTCGCTGCCGTCTTTTTTATAACGCTGGAATTTATCGCTGAAGGTTTCGCCGCGCCCGAGACGGTGCCAGAACTGTTTATATTCGGGGCTGGCGACATATTCCGGCGAACAGAACATGCGGTGGTGCTTCCCCACCAGTTCGCTAAGCGAATATCCCATGGCATTCTGGAAAGCCGGATTCGCCTCCACGATAGTGCCATCGGGGCGGAAAAGAATAACCGCCATATGTTCTTTTATCGCAGCAAACGCCGCGTGATTTTTTAAAATATTGGTTATCGTGCTAATCATTATTGCTATCCAGGAAGGTTTCTTACACAGCATATCGGCAATAACAGATAAGACATAACGTGTATTTTTATATCGCTCCGATAGCTGCCAGCGCGGATATTTTTCATAATAAAAAATCACGATTAATAATATGTCTGCTAACAGTCAGAAATAGCACCAGCACGCTTAAACCTCTCGGGAAGGAAGCGGAAAAACATCTCGATTTGGCTTAAGGAGAGATATCCTGTACAGAGATATCCACAACTGTACAAGTACCCCGGACAACGGAAATATAAGTTTTGTAACAATCACGTTTACGATGGATAAAAAAAGGAGGCTTGCGCCTCCTCTTCATCAACCCGCAGGGTTATGCGGTTTTCAGTTCCAGCCCAGGCCGGACGCCCAGCGTATGGCAGATGGCGTAACTCATTTCCGCGCGGTTGAGCGTATAGAAGTGGAAATCTTTTACGCCTTCGCGGCTTAAAATCTTCACCATGTCCATCGCGATGTTGGCGCCGACCAGCTTGCGGGTTTCGGCGTCGTCATCAAGCCCGGCAAACATCTGCGACATCCAGGACGGAATGCGCACGTTGGTCATGTCGGCAAACTTTTTCGCCTGCTTAAAGTTGGAGACAGGCAGAATGCCGGGGATGATTTCCACATCAATGCCCGTGGCCGCGCAGCGGTCGCGAAAGCGCAGATAGCTTTCGACATCAAAAAAGAATTGGGTGATGGCGCGGTTAGCGCCCGCGTCGATTTTACGGCGCAGATTCAGCAGATCCGCCTGCGCGCTTTTCGCCTCCGGGTGCACTTCCGGGTACGCGGCGACGGAGATATCGAAATCGGCGACCTCTCTTAACAGCGCCACCAGATCGCTGGCGTACATTTCCGGCTTGCCGCTGCCTGGCGGCAGGTCGCCGCGCAGCGCGACGATATGGCGAATGCCGTTGTTCCAGTAGTCGCGCGCGATGGTGCGCAGCTCATCCGGCGTGGCGTCAATGCAGGTAAGGTGCGGCGCCGCCTCAAGACCGGTGCGGTCTTTGATGCCTTTGATGATGCTGTGGGTGCGGTCGCGCTCGCCGGAGTTAGCGCCGTAGGTCACCGACACAAACTTTGGCTTCAGGCTGCTCAAGCGATCGATAGAGGACCACAGGGTCTGCTCCATTTCACTGGTGCGCGGCGGGAAAAACTCAAACGAGACGTTAATCTGTCCCTGCACTTCTGCGAGGCTCTGATTCAGGGCCTCCCGCTGGTTGGCGTGAAAAAAGCTCATACCTTACCTCATCAATCGCTGTGTCGTGGTCGCGTGTGTTGACTTCTATACGTTTAGACGTCCAGATGTAAAAATGACGGAAAAGCCCGATGGCGTCAACAGGTAAATCATCACTTGATGTGAGTATTTTTCAGCGAAGATGAAAAAGGTTCATGACGGAGAAACGCGCAAAGGTTGTACAGCGGAAGAAAGAGGCGTGGGTGTTATCTGGCATGGCGGGTGCGCTGGCGCTTACCCGCCCTACAGGGGATGTGGCGTGGGGTGTTACCCGCCCTACTCAATAAAACGCAGGCATTACGTAGGGTGGGTAAGCGCAGCGCACCCACCACGGTGAAATCAGAGCAACTGTGCCAGACGGTTAAGATCCGACTGAATCGCGCCGGCGGTCACATCGCGCCCGGCGCCCGGCCCGCGGATAACTAACGGGTTATCGCGATACCAGCGGCTTTCAATGGCGAACACGTTATCGCATGGCAGCAGCGACGCCAGCGGATGCTCAGGACGCACCGCCTCGACGCCGACGCGCGCCTTGCCGTTGGCGTCAAAGCGCGCCACATAGCGCAGCACCAGACCCAGCTCGCGCGCTGCTTCAAGACGCTGCACCATCTGCTCGTTCAGCGCGTCGCCATATTCAAAGAAATGGTCCACCGACCCTTCTTCGCACCCGGCGGGCACCAGCGACTCCACGCGCACCTGATCGGGCTCGATATCGTAGCCCGCCTCGCGCGCCAGGATAACTAACTTGCGCATCACATCCTTCCCGGAAAGATCTACACGCGGGTCCGGCTCCGTCAGGCCCTGCTGCCAGGCCTGATCCACCAGCTCGGTAAACGGCACCGTACCGTCAAACTGTAAAAACAGCCACGACAACGTGCCGGAGAAAATCCCGCTGATGGAGAGAATCGAGTCGCCGCTGTCGCGCAAATCGCGCACCGTGTGGTTCACGGGTAAGCCCGCGCCCACGGTCGCGTTATAAAGCCAGTGGCGGCCCGTTTTGGCGAAGGCGTCGCGGATTTGACGGTAGTTCTGGCTGTTGCTCGCGCCCGCCAGTTTATTGGCGCTGATCACGTGAAAACCGTGGCTGGCGAAATCGAGATACTGGTCTGCCAGATCCTGGCTTGCGGTTACATCCAGCACCACTAAATCGTCGTACGGGTGCGCGCGCATCCACAGGAACAACGACTCTTCATCCTGCTCCACCGCTTCATCATTAAAGAACGCCAGCGCGCGGCTCGCGTCCAGACCGTCGTAATTCAGCAGGCTGCGGCGGCTGTCCACCACGCCCGCCAGCACAAACTCAAGCCCGGTGCGGGCAGAGAGCGTCTCCTGCTCGCGCGCGAACAGCTCCAGCCAGCGCGAGCCGATATTCCCTTTACCGAACAGCACCAGCCCGATGCGTTTTTCGGCGCGGAACAGCGACTGGTGCAGCCCCTGGATCAGGCTCTCCGTCGGGCCCGCGCGCAACACCGCCACCAGACTGATAGCGTCTTCCGACTGCCAGATAAACTCTACCGGCTGATCTTTCAGTTGCTGCCAGAAGCGGTGGCTGTGCAGCGGATTGCGGCAGACGCCCGCTCCCACCAGCGCCACCAGCGCGAGCCCTTCACGCAGGCGCAGCTCGCCAGGCAGCGCGGCGTCTTCCAGCAATTTGAGCGCGCTGCCGACGACTTCCGAGGTATAGCAGAGTTGCAGCAGGCGGCGATCGGGATGTACGCCCACCGACAGCGGACGCAGCTGAGCGCGCCTTAAAAGCGCATCAACCTCTTTATGCGCCAGTTTGAAATCCTGGTGCGACGGCACTTCAAATTCGATAAGGCAGACGTCGTCATGACTGGTGACGATACGCGCGCCGGTGCCGGAGGCCAGCACGCGCTCAATGCGCGTGGAGCCCTGCTCCGGGCTGTAGCTGCAACGCAGCTGTAAATCGATATCGCTGCCGGAAACCGGCTGCAATGTGCGGGCGTGCAGCACGGGCGCGGCCAGCCGCGCCAGCTCGCTCGCTTCATCGAGGCGCAGCAGCGGCAGCAGGCAAGCGTCTTTAACTTTACGCGGGTCGGCGCTGTAAACGCCCGCCACGTCGCTCCAGATGGTGACGCGCGACACACCCGCCAGCGCGCCGATTTGTGTTGCCGAGTAGTCGGAGCCGTTACGGCCGAGCAGCACGGTTTCGCCCGCGTCGTTGCGGCAGATAAACCCGGTGACGACTAAACGTTTATTCGGGTGCTGAACCAGTAACTGCTGCAACAGCGGGAAGGAAAGACCCTCGTTCACCTGCGGCTGCGCGGCGCGCTCTGCACGCAGGAAATCGCGCGCATCGAGCCAGGCGGCGTCGATGCCCTGCTGATTGAGCACCGCGGCCATCAGGCGCGCGGACCAGATCTCGCCATGGCCGACCACTTCCGCGTAAACCGCGTCGGTGATGGCGCCGTCGAGCAGCGCCGCGAGACGCTCCAGGTCGCGGATAAATTCGCTGACCAGGCCGTCGGCGACCGAGGCAGGCAACAGCCCGGAGATAAGCTCGCTCTGATAACGGCGCAGCGCCTGTTGCACCTGATGCGCAGAGAGGCGATCGTTCTGGCTTAACTTCAGCCAGCTGATCAGCTGGTTGGTCGTACTGCCCGCCGCTGACACCACCATCATATCCCCGGCGCGGGAATAGTCGGCCATGATACCCGCCACGCGCAGGTAACATTTCACGTCGGCGAGACTGCTGCCGCCAAATTTGTGCAGCTGACGACCGTTCGTCCCTGCAGGCGCTGTAACACTCATGCTTACCCCTTAGCTCGCCGCCTGGAATGCTTTTTCCAGGTCGGCAATTAAATCTTCGCTATCTTCAATACCGGTCGAAATACGTAGCAGCGTCTCGGAAATGCCCGCGGCGGCGCGCGCTTGTGGCGCCATGCCGGCATGAGTCATCGTCGCGGCGTGGGAAATCAGGCTCTCTACCCCACCTAACGATTCCGCCAGCGTGAACAGCTCCAGCGCGCCGAGAAAACGGCGCAGCGTCTCTTCATCGCCATCCAGTTCAAAACTCAGCATCGCGCCGAAGCCTTTCTGCTGGCGGGCGGCTATCTCATGCCCCGCATTCTCCGGCAGCGACGGATGATACAACTTTTTCACCAGCGGCTGCTGCTTAAGGAAATCGACAATCGCGCTGGCGTTGCGTTGCGCTACTTCCATACGCGGGCTCAATGTACGCAGGCCGCGCAGCAGCAGGTAGCTGTCGAACGCGCCGCCGGTCACGCCGATGTTATTCGCCCACCAGGCAAGCTCCGTAACCTGCTCCGGATCTTTCGCAATCACCACGCCCGCCACCACATCGGAGTGCCCGTTGAGGTATTTGGTGCAGGAGTGCAAAACCAGATCGGCGCCCAGCGCCAGCGGATTCTGCAACGCCGGGCTCATGAACGTATTATCCACCACACTTATGGCTCCGGCCGCGCGCGAAAGTTCGCAAATTTTCGCAATATCCACCACGCGCAACAAGGGATTACTCGGGCTTTCCACCAGCACCAGTTTCGGTTGTTCGGCAAGCGCCGCTTTCAGCGCCGCCTCATCGCCCTGATCGACGAATTTCACGCGATAACAGCCGCGTTTCGCGAGGCTGTCGAACAGGCGATAGCTGCCGCCGTAGCAGTCGTGCGGCGCCACCAGCAGATCGCCGGGCTTCAGGTAAACGGTGGTGACCAGATGAATCGCCGACATGCCGGTGTTGGTCAGCACAGCGCCCGCGCCGCCTTCCAGCTCCGCCAGGGCACGCTGTACCACGTCGCGCGTCGGGTTGCCGCGGCGGGAGTAGTCGTGCGCGCGCGGTTCATTAAAGCCGGTGAAGTTATAGGTGCTGGAGAGGTGAATCGGCGGGACGACGCAGCCGTACTGCTCGTCGTCATTGAGCCCGCTGCGCACTGCGATGGTGGCCTGTTTACGCGTCATGATGAGTCGTTTCCTGGCATTATCGGAGAAAAGTCAGGTGACAGAGTAAACATTGCCAATATAGACGTCAATACATCTGGACATCTAAACTTCTTTGCGTATAGATTGAGCAAAACAGGATTAGCCGTTAAAATCATGTGTTTTATAGGGTAGTGATGCAGCATCGATACGGAAGTCGCGGTATTATTCTACGCTGCTGCACAACAGACTATCGGGTTAAGACCGTGAGACCTATCCGGTTTTAATCTTTTTCTAATGACTGAGAGGATTAAAGGTATCTCATGGCTGAATGGAACGGCGAATATATCAGCCCCTACGCTGAGCACGGCAAGAAGAGTGAACAGGTCAAAAAAATTACGGTTTCCATTCCTCTGAAGGTGTTAAAAATCCTCACCGATGAACGCACCCGTCGTCAGGTGAACAACCTGCGCCATGCCACCAACAGCGAGCTGCTGTGCGAGGCTTTCCTTCACGCCTTTACCGGCCAGCCCTTGCCGGATGACGATGACCTGCGCAAAGAGCGCAGCGATGAGATCCCGGAAGAGGCAAAGGTAATCATGCGTGAAATGGGTATCGACCCGGATACCTGGGAATACTGATTCGCATCAACGACAAAGGCGCCCACCGGCGCCTTTGTTTAATGCTCGAGAGCAACAAAAAAGGCGCCGTCTGGCGCCTTTTTTCGGGAAACTTATTTGCTGCCCGGGATGCTGAAGCGTTTGTTGAAACGCTCAACACGACCACCGGTATCAACAACACGCTGTTTACCAGTGAAGAACGGGTGGCAGTTGCCGCACACGTCCAGGTTCAGGTCGTGGCCAACGGTGGAGCGAGTTTTGATCACGTTACCGCAAGAACAGGTAGCGGTGATTTCAACATATTTCGGGTGAATATCTTTTTTCATGGGAAACCTCAGTTAAGGCCGCGTCGCTCTTCCAGCCCTTACGCCAGACACCACGCGATGTTGATAAAGTCGGTTTGATACTTTTAAAGGGCATCAAAGGCGGCGAATCATACAGAAAATAACCGCCCCATGCAAACTGATCCGCAAATTGATGAACACACAGTGTACACTATGACGCTCCTTTTCTCAGCCCGGATGCCTTCATGCCTGTCGCCCGCGTCGCTCTGCCCGTTCCGCTTGCCCGCACCTTTGACTATCTGCTGCCCGATGCGATGACGGCGACGGCGACGGCGGGTTGTCGCGTGCGCGTGCCGTTCGGTCGCCAGCAGCGCGTCGGCGTGGTCGTGGCGGTAGGCGATGAGAGCGAGCTGCCGCTTGCTGAGCTAAAAAGCGTGGTGGAGGTGCTGGATAGCGAATCGCTCTACCCGCCGGTGCTCTGGCGCATGCTGCTGTGGGCGGCCGACTACTATCATCACCCGATTGGCGAAGTGCTGTTCCACGCGCTGCCGGTGCTGTTGCGCCAGGGCAAACCCGCCAGCCACGCGCCGCTCTGGTACTGGTTCGCCACTGAAGAGGGCCAGGCGGTCGATCTCAACACCCTAAAGCGTTCGCCAAAGCAGCAGCAGGCGCTGGCGGCGCTGCGTCAGGGCAGACTCTGGCGGCATGAAGTGGCGCAAATGGCGTTTAACGACGCCGCGCTTCAGGCGCTGCGCGCTAAAGGGCTTTGCGAACTGGGCAGCGAACTGCCGCCAGTCGCCGACTGGCGCGGGCAGTTTTCGGTGTCAGGCGACAGGCTGCGGCTTAACACCGAGCAGGCGACGGCGGTCGGTGCCATTCGCGGCGAAGCCGATAACTTCTGCGCCTGGCTACTGGCGGGCGTGACCGGCTCCGGGAAAACCGAAGTCTATTTAAGCGTGCTCGAAAACACGCTCGCGCAGGGCAAACAGGCGCTGGTGCTGGTGCCGGAGATCGGCCTGACGCCCCAGACCATCGCCCGCTTTCGCGAGCGTTTCAACGCGCCCGTCGAAGTGCTGCACTCGGCGCTGAACGACAGCGAGCGGCTGGCGGCCTGGCTGAAAGCCAAAAGCGGCGAGGCGGCGATCGTCATCGGCACGCGCTCGGCGCTGTTTACACCCTTTAAAAACCTCGGGGTGATCGTTATCGATGAGGAGCACGACAGCTCCTATAAACAGCATGAGGGCTGGCGCTACCATGCGCGCGATCTGGCGGTCTACCGGGCGCACAGCGAGCAGATCCCAATTATTTTAGGCTCTGCGACGCCTGCGCTGGAGACGCTGCACAACGTGCGCCAGCGTAAATACCGCGTGCTGAAGCTGACGCACCGCGCGGGCAACGCGCGCCCGGCGCAGCAGCACGTGCTGGATCTGAAAGGCCAGCCGTTACAGGCGGGCCTCGCGCCTGCGCTGGTCGCCCGTATGCGCCAGCATTTGCAGGCGGATAACCAGGTGATTCTGTTTCTTAACCGCCGCGGCTTCGCGCCCGCGCTGCTGTGCCACGACTGCGGATGGATAGCCGAATGCCCGCGCTGCGATCACTTCTACACGCTGCACCAGTCACAGCATCAGCTGCGCTGCCACCATTGCGACAGCCAGCGCCCCGTGCCGCGCCAGTGCCCGCAGTGCGGCTCCACGCATCTGGTGCCGGTGGGGCTTGGCACCGAACAGCTGGAACAGAGCCTGGCGCCGCTATTCCCCGGCGTGCCGCTGTCGCGTATCGACCGCGACACCACCAGCCGCAAGGGCGCGCTAGAACAGCAACTGGCGGAAGTTCATCGCGGCGGCGCGCGCATTCTTATCGGCACCCAGATGCTGGCCAAAGGCCATCACTTCCCCGATGTCACGCTGGTGGCGCTGCTGGATGTCGATGGCGCGCTGTTCTGCGCCGATTTCCGCTCGGCAGAGCGTTTCGCCCAGCTCTATACGCAGGTGGCGGGCCGCGCCGGACGCGCTGGTAAACAGGGCGAAGTGGTGCTCCAGACGCACCACCCGGAACATCCGCTGTTACAGACGCTGCTGCATCAGGGTTATGACGCGTTTGCCGATCAGGCGCTGGCGGAGCGCGGCAGCGTCTCGCTTCCGCCCTACAGCAGCCATATTTTGATTCGCGCCGAAGATCACCATAACCAGGACGCGCCAGCGTTTCTCCAGCAGCTGCGTAATCTGCTCCAGGCAAGCCCGCTTGCCGATCAAAAACTCTGGCTGCTCGGCCCGGTGCCTGCGCTGCAACCCAAGCGTGGCGGTCGTTATCGCTGGCAGTTGCTGCTACAACACCCGTCGCGCTTACAGTTGCAACGCATTGTCGCGGGCAGCCTGCCGCTGGTAGGCACGCTTCCCGCCGCCCGTAAAGTGAAATGGACACTCGACGTCGACCCGACCGAAGGCTGACTGCCCGCCCCGCTTCTGCGAAACGGATCGTAAAATTTAATATCCGTCACATCTTCGATGTAATTTTTGTAACTGGCGCGCCCAATATCTGCTAAGAATGTGAGGCGTGTCAGATTACAGGACGAGTCTGCGCCTGCGGACCGCTACGAGGAGATGAAGTGAAGTCCAAAAAGCAGGTTGCCGCCGCAACCATGAAAGATGTCGCCGTTCGCGCCAGGGTCTCTACCGCGACGGTATCCCGTGCGTTAATGAATCCGGAGAAAGTGTCACAGGCCACCCGCAACCGCGTGGAGCAGGCCGCCATTGAGGTGGGTTATCTGCCCGGATCGCTCAACCGCAACCTGAAGCGCAATGAATCGCGCACCATTCTGGTGATTGTCCCGGACATCTGCGATCCGTTTTTCAGCGAAATCATTCGTGGTATTGAAGTCACCGCGGCGGACCAGGGGTATCTGGTGCTGATTGGCGACTGCGCGCACCAGAACCAGCAGGAAAAAACCTTCATTGATCTCATCATCACCAAACAGATAGACGGCATGCTGCTGCTGGGCTCGCGTCTGCCGTTCGACGCCAGTAAAGAGGAGCAGCGCAATCTGCCGCCGATGGTGATGGCGAACGAATTCGCGCCGGAGCTGGAGCTGCCGACGGTGCATATCGACAACCTCACCGCCGCGTTCAACGCCGTGAACTATCTGCATGAGCTGGGGCATCAACGCATCGCCTGTATCGCCGGGCCGGAAGAGATGCCGCTGTGCCACTACCGCCTTCAGGGCTACGTTCAGGCGCTGCGCCGCAGCGGCATGACAGTGGACCCGCACTATATCGCCCGCGGCGATTTCACCTTTGAAGCGGGCGCGCAGGCGCTGGAACAGCTGTTAAGCCTGCCGCACCCGCCGACGGCGATTTTCTGCCACAGCGACGTCATGGCGCTCGGCGCGCTGTCGATGGCGAAACGCCGCGGCTTCCGCGTGCCGGACGATCTCTCCATCATCGGCTTTGATAACATCGCGTTAGCGGAGTTTTGCGATCCGCCGCTCACCACGGTGGCGCAGCCGCGTTTTGATATCGGCCGCGAAGCCATGCTGTTACTGCTCAGCCAGCTCAACGGACATACCGTCAGCAGCGGCTCGCGTCTGCTGGACTGCGAACTGGTGCTGCGCGGCACCACGCGCGCGCCGAAGCCGCGAAATTAACCGCCTTTAAGACTCCTTATCTGGTCAAAGGCCCGTCCCTTAAGTAACATGGCGGGCTGATAACGAATGGATACAGCGAAACGATAGTGGCACAACGAGATTATGTACGCCGCGGACAGCCGACACCCGCGCGGCGCAAGAAAACCAGTCCCCGCAAAAAGCAACGTAACCTGCCTGCTGTTTCACCGGCGATGGTCGCTATCGCAGCGGCGGCGCTGGTCGCCTTTATTGGCGGTCTGTACTTTATTACGCATCACAAGAAAGAAGAGTCAGAAACCCTGCCGGGCCATAAAGTCACCGGCAACGGCCTGCCGCCGAAGCCAGAAGAGCGCTGGCGCTATATTAAAGAGCTGGAGAGCCGCCAGCCTGGCGTGCTGAAACCGACCGAGCCTTCCGCCGGCGGTGAAATCATGAATCAGGATCAGCTGACCAACGAACAGCGTCAGTTGCTCGATCAGATGCAGGCGGATATGCGCCAGCAGCCGACGCAGCTTAACGAAGTGCCGTGGAACGAACAGACCCCGGCGCAGCGTCAGCAGACGCTGCAACGCCAGAAACAGCTTCAGCAACAACAGCAGATGCAGCAGTGGAATAATACGGCGCAGCAGCCAGTGCGCACCGCGCCGCGTGCGGAAACCCCGCGCACAGAAACGCGGTATCAGCAGCCGCAGACCCGCACCGTGCAGACGCAGCAGCCCGCGCGCGCCGCCACGCAACCGGCGCAACAGCCGCGCCAGCAGCAGGCGAACAGCGCGCCGTATCAGGATCTGCTCCAGACGCCGCCGCATACCACTACGCAGCGTGAAACCGCTCAGAGCAAGCCTGCGCAAACCGCGCCGGTGACGCGTGAGACGGAAGCCGCGAAACCGGCCGAGAAGAAAGACGATCGCCGCTGGATGGTGCAGTGCGGCTCGTTTAAAGGCACCGAGCAGGCGGAAACCGTGCGCGCCCAGCTGGCGTTTGAAGGGTTTGACTCACGCATTACGTCCAACAATGGCTGGAACCGCGTGGTGATTGGCCCGATTAAAGGCAAAGATAACGCCGACGGCACCCTCAACCGCCTGAAGATGGCGGGTCACTCAAACTGCATTCGTCTCGCCTCCGGGGGTTGAAACCCCCAAAACATCCCCCATCTATAATTGCATTCTGCCCTGCATAACCTGCAGGGCGCTGTCTTCAGCTTATGCAATAAGGGGTTTGCTCGTGACAACAATAGTAAGTGTGCGCCGCAACGGCCATGTAGTGATCGGTGGCGACGGCCAGGCCACCCTGGGCAACACCGTAATGAAAGGCAACGTGAAAAAAGTCCGCCGTCTGTATAACGATAAAGTTATCGCGGGCTTCGCAGGCGGCACCGCCGACGCCTTTACCCTCTTTGAACTCTTTGAACGCAAACTGGAAATGCACCAGGGCCATCTGGTGAAAGCCGCCGTGGAACTGGCGAAAGACTGGCGTACCGACCGTATGCTGCGTCGCCTTGAAGCCCTGCTGGCGGTAGCCGACGAAAACGCCTCGCTGATTATTACCGGCAACGGCGACGTCGTGCAGCCGGAAAACGATCTGATTGCCATTGGTTCCGGCGGGCCTTACGCGCAGGCTGCGGCACGCGCGCTGCTGGAAAACACCGAGCTTGGCGCTCGTGACATCGTCGAGAAGTCGCTGGGGATTGCGGGCGATATCTGCATCTACACTAACCACTTCCTCACCATCGAAGAATTGAACTCCAAAGCGTAAGGACCCTACATGTCTGAAATGACCCCACGCGAGATTGTCAGCGAACTCGACAAACACATTATCGGTCAGGACGCGGCGAAGCGTTCTGTCGCTATCGCCCTGCGTAACCGCTGGCGCCGTATGCAGCTTAACGAAGAACTGCGTCATGAAGTGACCCCGAAAAACATCCTGATGATCGGCCCGACCGGCGTCGGTAAAACCGAAATCGCCCGTCGTCTGGCGAAGCTCGCCAACGCGCCGTTTATCAAAGTAGAAGCGACAAAATTCACCGAAGTGGGCTATGTCGGTAAAGAAGTGGATTCCATCATCCGCGATCTGACCGATTCCGCCATTAAAATGGTGCGCATGCAGTCGATCGAGAAGAACCGCTACCGCGCCGAAGAGATGGCAGAAGAGCGCATTCTCGACGCGCTGATCCCGCCGGCCAAAAACAACTGGGGCCAGCCGGAACAGCAGCAGGAGCCGTCCGCGGCGCGTCAGGCGTTCCGCAAAAAACTGCGCGAAGGCGAACTCGACGACAAAGAGATTGAAATCAATCTCGCTGCCGCGCCAATGGGTGTTGAAATCATGGCGCCTCCGGGCATGGAAGAGATGACCAGCCAGTTGCAGTCGATGTTCCAGAACCTGGGCGGCCAGAAGCAAAAACCGCGCAAGCTGAAAATTAAAGATGCGATGAAACTGCTGGTGGAAGAAGAAGCCGCCAAGCTGGTGAACCCGGAAGAGCTGAAAGAACAGGCTATCGAAGCCGTTGAGCAGCACGGCATCGTGTTTATCGACGAGATTGATAAAATCTGTAAGCGCGGCGGCAACGTTTCCGGCCCGGATGTCTCTCGTGAAGGCGTACAACGCGACCTGCTGCCGCTGGTGGAAGGCTGCACCGTCTCCACCAAACACGGCATGGTGAAAACCGACCACATCCTGTTTATCGCCTCCGGCGCGTTCCAGGTGGCGAGCCCGTCCGATCTTATCCCGGAGCTTCAGGGTCGTCTGCCGATCCGCGTTGAGCTGCAGGCGCTGACCGCCGACGATTTCGAGCGCATCCTGACCGAGCCAAACGCCTCTGTCACCGTCCAGTACAAAGCGCTGATGGAAACCGAAGGCGTGCACATCGAATTCACCGACGACGGCATCAAACGTATCGCCCAGGCGGCATGGCAGGTGAACGAAACCACCGAAAACATCGGCGCGCGCCGTCTGCACACGGTGCTGGAGCGTCTGATGGAAGATATCTCCTATGACGCGAGCGATCTGGGCGGCCAGACCATCACTATCGACGCGGATTATGTGAGCAAGCACCTGGATGCGCTGGTCGCAGATGAAGATCTGAGCCGTTTTATCTTATAATCGCGCTCAACGCATTTTCATCACTTTTGATGAGGGCTTTTGCCCTGTCCGAGGTGAAGTGCGGTAAGGCGGTAAGTCTGCTCCCGGCGTTCATGCGCCGGGATGATAAGGCGACGCCAGCCATCCGCAGCTTCATCAGGCAGGCAGGCCCTCATTTTTTATTGGCTCAGATCCCTTTATGAATACATCGACACACACGGTAAGCCGTACCCAGGCCTGGCTTGAAAGCCTGCGTCCGCGCACGCTGCCGCTGGCTTTTTCCGCCATTCTCGTCGGCAGCGCGCTCGCCGGATGGCAGGGCTATTTCGATCCCGTGATTACGCTGCTGGCGCTGCTGACCGCCGGGCTGCTGCAAATTCTGTCTAATCTTGCCAACGATTATGGCGACGCCGTCAAAGGCAGTGACCAACCGGACCGCCTCGGCCCGCTGCGCGGCATGCAAAAAGGGGCGATCACCGCGCCGCAAATGAAGCGCGCCATCCAGCTCACCGTGGCGCTGATTTGTGTCTCCGGGCTGGCGCTGGTCTATGTCGCCTGTCGCAGCATGGCGGATGTGCTCGGGTTCCTGGCGCTCGGCGCGCTCTCGATCCTCGCCGCCATTACCTACACCGTCGGCACGCGCCCGTACGGTTATATGGGCCTTGGCGATATCTCTGTGCTGGTCTTCTTCGGCTGGCTGAGCGTGCTCGGCAGCTGGTATCTCCAGGCGCATATGCTGATTGCGCCGGTCTGGCTGCCCGCGACCGCCTGCGGATTGCTGGCGGCAGCGGTGCTCAATATCAATAATCTGCGTGATATCGACAGCGACCGACGCAACGGCAAGAACACGCTGGCGGTGCGCCTCGGCCCCGTCGCCGCACGCCGTTACCACGTGGGGCTGTTAGTCGGCGCGCTGGGCTGTCTCGCGGCGTTTAATCTGCTGTGGCTGCATAGTCTCTGGGGCTGGCTGTTTCTGCTCGCCACGCCGTTGCTGGCGCGCCAGGCGCGTTTCGTGCTGCGCGAAACCGAGCCTGCGGCGATGCGCCCGATGCTCGAACGTACCGTCAAAGCGGCGCTGCTGGTTAATCTGCTGTTTATCATCGGGCTTATCGTCAGCCAGCCTCTGCGTTAACTGACCCGCATCAATTAACAATTGATGATTTTGCCAACAGCGCGCGTTAAGCGATATACTGACAACTCTTGCAGCAACTGAACGTTAAACCTATGAAATACGATACTTCTGAGCTTTGTGACATCTACCAGGAAGAGGTCAACGTTGTGGAGCCTCTGTTCTCCAACTTCGGCGGTCGCTCTTCTTTTGGCGGGCAAATCATCACGGTGAAATGTTTCGAGGACAACGGGTTGCTGTATGAGCTGCTCGAAGAAAATGGCCGCGGACGCGTTTTACTGGTCGATGGCGGCGGTTCGGTACGCCGCGCCCTGATTGATGCGGAACTGGCGCGCCTTGCGGTGCAGAATGAGTGGGAAGGTATTGTCGTCTACGGCGCGGTGCGTCAGGTGGACGATCTGGCGGAGCTGGATGTCGGCATCCAGGCGCTGGCGGCGATCCCGGTGGGCGCGGCAGGTGAAGCCATTGGCGAAAGCGACGTGCGCGTCAATTTCGGCGGCGTGACCTTCTTCTCCGGCGACCATCTCTACGCCGACAATACCGGTATTATCCTTTCTGAAGATCCGCTGGATATCGAGTAACAAAAACGGGCGCCCTGAGCGCCCGTTCTTTTTTGGTTCAATGTGCGTTAATCACACTTCTTCCATTTTCCCCAGCAGCGCCTGCAGGCGTTCCTGCCAGACATGCTGCTGTTCGCGCAGCTGGTGGTTTTCGTGCTCCAGCGCTTCGCGGCTGCCATGGGCGTTCTGAACTTCCTGAGCAAGTTGATTATTCTTGTCTTTCAGCTCTTCGATTTCCATCTGCAGCAGGGTGATGGTATCAACAGCCTGCTGTACTTTGGCTTCCAGTTTCTCAAACACTTCAAATGACATCGTCCTACCTCTCCTGAATTGCAAGGCGTTGATGGATAACTATCCTCGTCCCGGTGCCCGGCGACGCCTTAAATTAATCTGTGCGCACAACACTCGTCCCGATTGTATGAAGCCCTTGTGCCCCTGTCCAGCGACAACCCGCACGGATTGCGGTTTGCGCGCTTTTTCAGTCTAAACCGAGTGTATTCGCTTCACACTGCGGTAAATTGTTAACATATGC
Organism: Cronobacter turicensis; assembly: GCF_041222865.1. Taxonomy (NCBI): domain Bacteria; kingdom Pseudomonadati; phylum Pseudomonadota; class Gammaproteobacteria; order Enterobacterales; family Enterobacteriaceae; genus Cronobacter; species Cronobacter turicensis. Next base: position 4,194,366 of record NZ_CP165997.1, read on the forward strand.
GTTAATGAAATGATTCAGCTCTCACTTCCCTCTGTCCGAAAAACACGCTTCCGAGCGCGAAAACGCTCATTTTCTTGACGTGACACACACATTTTGATTTCGATATTTCTCGTTTTTGTTCGTTAACGATAAGTTAACACCATGTCTACATGACATCGTGGTCGTCTTCGACACCATGCTTACAATAATCATCAATTAGCCTTCAGGACCCGATTATGAGTCAAACATCAACCTTAAAAGGCGAGTGCATCGCCGAATTCCTCGGTACCGGGTTGTTGATTTTCTTCGGTGTGGGCTGCGTGGCGGCGCTGAAAGTGGCAGGAGCCAGTTTCGGACAGTGGGAAATCAGCATCATCTGGGGTCTGGGCGTGGCGATGGCCATCTACCTGACCGCAGGCGTTTCCGGCGCGCATCTTAACCCGGCGGTAACCATCGCGTTGTGGCTGTTTGCCTGTTTCGACGGGCGCAAAGTCGTTCCTTTTATTATTTCTCAGTTTGCCGGCGCCTTTTGCGCAGCGGCGTTAGTTTACGGGCTTTACTACAATCTTTTCCTCGATTACGAACAGACTCACCACATGGTTCGCGGCAGCGTCGAAAGTCTCGATCTGGCCGGGATTTTCTCTACCTATCCAAACCCGCACATCAACCTGATTCAGGCGTTTGCGGTTGAAATGATCATTACCGCCATTCTGATGGGCGTTATCCTGGCGCTGACCGACGACGGCAACGGCATCCCGCGCGGCCCGCTGGCGCCGCTGCTGATTGGCCTGCTGATTGCGGTTATCGGCGCGTCAATGGGCCCGCTGACCGGCTTCGCCATGAACCCGGCGCGCGATTTAGGACCGAAGGCGTTCGCGTGGCTTGCAGGCTGGGGTAACGTGGCCTTTACCGGCGGGCGTGATATTCCTTACTTCCTGGTGCCGGCCCTGGGCCCGGTCGTCGGCGCGGCGCTTGGCGCGTTTGGCTACCGCAAACTGATTGGCCGCCATTTACCGTGCGATACCTGTGAGCCAGAAGCGGATAAACCTTCTGCCGCCAGCGCACAACAGAAAGCTTCGCTGTAACCGATTTACGGGATAAAAATGATGACTCCAGAAAAAAAATATATCGTTGCGCTCGACCAGGGCACTACCAGCTCCCGCGCCGTCGTGCTGGATCATGACGCCAACATCGTCAGCGTCTCCCAGCGTGAATTTGAACAAATCTACCCGCGTCCAGGCTGGGTAGAGCATGACCCGATGGAAATCTGGGCCTCCCAGAGTTCCACGCTGGTGGAAGCCCTCGCGAAAGCGGATATCAGTTCGGATCAGATTGCCGCAATCGGCATCACTAACCAGCGCGAAACCGCGGTGGTCTGGGAGCGTGAAACCGGCAAACCGATCCATAACGCGATTGTCTGGCAGTGCCGCCGCACCTCGGAGATTTGCGAGAAGCTGAAGCGCGACGGCATGGAAGATTATGTGCGTCAGTCGACCGGCCTCGTGATTGACCCGTATTTCTCCGGCACCAAGGTGAAGTGGATCCTCGACCACGTCGAGGGCGCCCGCGAGCGCGCTAAGCGCGGCGAACTGCTGTTCGGCACCGTCGATACCTGGCTTATCTGGAAAATGACCCAGGGCCGCGTGCATGTCACCGACTACACCAACGCCTCGCGCACCATGCTGTTCAACATCCACGAGCTTGACTGGGATGACAGAATGCTGGAAGCGCTGGATATTCCGCGCGCCATGCTGCCGCAGGTCCGTAAGTCATCTGAAGTGTACGGCCAGACCAACATCGGCGGTAAAGGCGGCACCCGTATTCCTATCGCCGGTATCGCGGGGGACCAGCAGGCGGCGCTGTTTGGCCAGCTCTGCGTGAAAGAAGGGATGGCGAAAAACACCTACGGCACCGGCTGCTTTATGCTGATGAACACCGGCGAAAAAGCGGTGGCCTCGACCCACGGCCTGCTGACCACCATCGCCTGCGGCCCGCGCGGTGAAGTGAACTATGCGCTGGAAGGCGCGGTGTTTATGGCGGGCGCGTCGATTCAGTGGCTGCGCGACGAGATGAAGCTCATCAGCGACGCGTTTGACTCCGAATATTTCGCGACCAAAGTGAAAGATACCAACGGCGTTTATGTAGTACCGGCGTTTACCGGCCTCGGCGCGCCCTACTGGGACCCGTACGCTCGTGGCGCGATTTTCGGCCTTACCCGCGGCGTGAACTCTAACCACATTATTCGCGCGACGCTGGAATCCATCGCCTACCAGACCCGCGACGTGCTGGAAGCGATGCAGGCGGATTCCGGCATTCGTCTGCACGCGCTGCGCGTGGACGGCGGCGCCGTGGCGAACAACTTCCTGATGCAGTTCCAGTCCGACATTCTGGGCACCCGCGTGGAGCGCCCGGAAGTGCGTGAAGTCACCGCGCTGGGCGCAGCCTATCTGGCTGGTCTTGCGGTCGGCTACTGGCAGAACCTGGATGAACTCCAGGAAAAAGCAGTGATTGAGCGTGAATTCCGCCCGGGTATTGAAACCACCGAGCGTAACTACCGCTACGAAGGCTGGCGCAAAGCGGTGAAACGCGCCATGGCCTGGGAAGAGCACGACAAAGAGTAAGCGTTAACCTCATTGGTCTCCCCCTTTTCTCCCGCCTTCGGGCGGGAGACTTTTCCCGCTTTTTTCATTCGTCCCCCGCAATTAGTGTATCCTTTGCAGCAATACCCCCTTTTCTGATGGTTTGTGTGAATGAAAGAGATCGAAAAAGCTGAAATTAAACGCCTGAGCGACCGCCTTGATGCCGTACGTCACCAGCAGGCCGCCGTTTCCCTGACGGAAGCCGCCGACAAATACGCGGAGCTGGAGCAGGAAATCGCCACGCTGGAAGCGGAAATCGCGCGCCTGAAAGATGTGCGCACCGACAAGCTCAGCAAAGAAGCGCAGAAGCTGATGGCCATGCCGTTTAAACGCCCCATCACTAAAAAAGAGCAGGCCGATATGGGCAAGCTGAAAAAAAGCGTGCGTGGGCTGGTGGTCGTTCACCCGATGACCGAGCTTGGCCGTGAAATGGGCCTCAAAGAGATGACCGGCTTTGCGAAAAGCGAGTTTTAAGCGTGGCGGGCCGCCGTCTGGCGGCCGTGTTAACTGAAAGAAAGCTTTAATTTAACGCCGCACGCCTGCGCATACCGTTGAAGCGTGTCGGCGCTGGCGCATAGCGCGTGATCTTCCAGGCGGGTGATTTCTGGCGGTGAGTTGCCCATTCTTTCGGCAACGTCGTCTTTTGTCAGTCCCGCCTGAGTACGCATCGCGAAAGCAAAAAACGTGCGTGCGATATCTTTAGCGCCAACCCGCAGTTCGTACAAGCCCCCACTTAACACGCGGGTGTCCGGATAACGCAGCCGGAAACTTTCTCGTTCAAGCTTTTCCAGCCCTCTCAACACTTCGCCTGCATAGCGGGATCAAGCACGTACAGTTCTCCCACGGCGCCTGGATGAAAAATTAATTCAAACATGACGCGCTTCCCTGCACAGAATTACTCTCCAGCATCACTCTCTGTCATACCTTCCGGGCTTCCTGCCCATGAAATCGGAAATGATTTTACTGCTGTAAACGAAAGCGAAACGTTTTATGTGCGGTTATTGCGAGACGCCTTCCACGATTTCTCGTTTCGAAGAGGGAGTGGCGCTGACTCGCCAGACACCGCCTGAATTGGCCCTACCAATTCCCTCGCAAACTTACCGCCCACTCACAAAACCCCAAAAAAGCGTAACCAGTGTGTTGCCGACGCCTAACAAATGGTTAACCTTTTGTTGTCATTCACCCTACAACAACACATTGGTTGGGCCACTTTTACAAATCCGCGCTAACAGAAGCACAGACTTCCGGCACGAATGAAGGCCCGCAGGAGATTCGCTATGCACCTCTGGCAGCAGAATTACGACCCGGCAGGGAATATCTGGCTCTCAAGCCTGATTGCCGCTTTGCCGATCCTGTTTTTCTTTTTCGCGCTGATTAAGCTCAAGCTGAAAGGCTATCTGGCGGCGACCATTACCGTCGTCATCGCGTTGCTGGTGGCGCTCTTTTTCTACAAGATGCCGGCGGAACGCGCATTCGCGTCCGTGATTTACGGCTTCTTCTACGGCCTGTGGCCGATAGCGTGGATTATCATCGCCGCGGTGTTCGTCTATAAAATTTCGGTGAAAACCGGGCAGTTCGACATCATCCGCTCGTCTATTCTCTCCATCACGCCGGACCAGCGCCTGCAAATGCTGATCGTCGGTTTCTCGTTCGGGGCGTTTCTGGAAGGGGCCGCGGGTTTTGGCGCGCCGGTGGCGATCACCGCCGCATTGCTGGTAGGACTTGGCTTTAACCCGCTGTACGCCGCTGGGCTGTGCCTGATTGTCAACACCGCGCCGGTGGCGTTTGGCGCGATGGGCATCCCGATTCTGGTGGCAGGCCAGGTGACCGGGCTCGACAGCTTCCAGATTGGTCAGATGGTGGGCCGTCAATTGCCGTTCCTGACGATTATCGTGCTGTTCTGGATCATGGCGATTATGGACGGCTGGCGCGGCATCAAAGAGACCTGGCCCGCGGTGCTGGTCGCCGGTGGCTCGTTTGCCATCGCCCAGTATTTGAGCTCGAACTTTATCGGGCCGGAGCTGCCGGACATTATCTCTTCACTGGTATCGCTGATCTGCCTGACGCTGTTTCTCAAACGCTGGCAGCCGGTGCGTATTTTCCGCTTCGGCGATATGGGCGCCTCGGTGGTCGATCAGACGCTGGCGCGCAAGAACTATACCGCAGGCCAGGTGGTGCGCGCCTGGTCGCCGTTCCTGTTCCTGACCGCCACGGTCACGCTCTGGAGCATTCCGCCGTTTAAAGCGCTGTTCGCCAAAGGCGGCCCGCTGTCAGATCTGGTGTTTAACTTCTCCGTGCCGTTCCTGGATGGCCTCGTGGCCCGTATGCCGCCGGTTGTCGCAAAGGCCACCTCCTACGCGGCGGTCTACAAATTCGACTGGCTCTCCGCCACCGGCACCGCGATTTTCGTGGCGGCTGTCATTTCGATTATCTGGCTGCGCATGAAGCCGAAAGCCGCCGTGGAAACCTTCGGTCAGACGATGAAAGAGCTGGCGCTGCCGATTTACTCTATCGGCATGGTGCTGGCGTTCGCGTTTATCTCTAACTACTCCGGGCTCTCCTCGACGCTGGCGCTCGCGCTGGCGCACACCGGCAGCGCGTTTCCGTTCTTCTCGCCGTTCCTCGGCTGGCTTGGCGTGTTCCTGACCGGTTCGGATACCTCGTCGAACGCGCTGTTCGCGGCGCTCCAGGCCACGGCGGCGCAGCAGACCGGCGTCTCGGATATTCTGATGGTGGCGGCGAACACCACCGGCGGCGTGACCGGCAAGATGATTTCGCCGCAGTCTATCGCTATCGCCTGCGCGGCGGTGGGGCTGGTGGGCAAAGAGTCGGATCTCTTCCGCTTTACCGTGAAACACAGCCTGGCGTTCACCTGCATGGTGGGGCTCATCACGCTGCTTCAGGCTTACTACTTTACCTGGATGATCCCATGACATTAATGACCCGGCGACTGGCCGACCATCTGGTGGAGCGCATTCGTGCGCTCATCGCCGAGCGCGGGCTGGAAGCCGGAATGCGCCTGCCTTCGGAGCGACAGCTGGCGCAGGAGCTTGGCGTCTCGCGCAATTCACTGCGCGAAGCGTTGCAGATTTTGATTCGCGACGGACTGCTGATAAGCCGTCGCGGCGGCGGCACCTTTGTGCGCTATCAACTGGAGCCGTGGTCGGAACAGCGCATCGTCCAGCCCATCCGCAACCTGATGGCGGACGATCCGGGTTATCGCTACGACATTTTAGAAGCCCGCCACGCCATTGAGGCCAGCACCGCGTGGTATGCGGCGCTGCGCGCCACCGCGCAGGATAAAGAAAAGCTGCGCTACTGCTTCGACGCGATGTTGCAGTTTACCGAACGCGACGACCCGGATCTCGCCTCGCAGGCCGACGTGCGCTTTCACCTGGCGATTGCCGAGGCGTCGCACAACGTGGTGCTGCTCCAGACCATGCGCGGCTTTTTCGATCTGCTGCAGTCGTCCGTGATGGAGAGCCGTCAGCGGATGTATCAGCAGCAGCCGATTTTCGCGCAGCTCACCGGCCAGCACCGCGAGATGCTGGAGGCGATAGAAACCGGCGATGCCGAACGGGCGCGCAACGCGACGCTGCGCCACCTCGGCTTTGTCCACTCCACGATTAAACAGCTTGATGAAGATGTCGCCCGCCAGGCGCGTGTCACCCGCCTGCCCGACGACCTAATGAAACCGTCCAGGGAGAATGATGAATGATTATTTCCGCAGCCAGCGACTATCGCGCAGCGGCGCAGCGTATCCTGCCGCCGTTTCTGTTTCACTACATCGACGGCGGCGCATACGCGGAATATACCCTTAAGCGCAACGTGGACGATCTCTCACAGGTGGCGCTGCGCCAGCGCGTGCTGAAAAATATGTCGGACTTAAGTCTTGAGACGACGCTGTTTAACGAAACGCTCTCGATGCCGGTCGCGCTCGGCCCGGTCGGGCTGTGCGGCATGTACGCGCGACGCGGCGAAGTTCAGGCGGCGCGTGCGGCGGCGGCGAAAGGCATTCCCTTTACGCTCTCGACGGTGTCTGTCTGCCCGATTGAAGAGGTCGCGCCCGCTATCAATCGCCCGATGTGGTTCCAGCTGTATGTACTGCGCGACCGCGGTTTTATGCGTAATGCGCTGGAGCGCGCCAAAGCGGCGGGCTGTTCGACGCTCGTGTTTACCGTTGATATGCCAACGCCTGGCGCGCGCTACCGCGATGCCCACTCGGGCATGAGCGGCGCCAACGCCGCCATGCGCCGCTACTGGCAGGCGGTGACGCACCCGCAGTGGGCGTGGGACGTGGGTCTGCATGGCCGCCCGCACGATCTCGGCAATATTTCCGCCTATCTCGGCAAGCCGACCGGGCTTGAGGATTACATCGGCTGGCTGGCGAACAACTTCGACCCATCCATCTCCTGGAAGGACCTGGAATGGATCCGCGAATTCTGGGATGGCCCGATGGTTATCAAGGGGATCCTCGACCCGGAAGACGCCCGCGACGCGGTGCGCTTCGGCGCCGACGGGATTGTGGTATCCAACCATGGCGGCCGCCAGCTTGACGGCGTGCTCTCGTCGGCCCGCGCGCTGCCCGCCATCGCCGATGCCGTGAAAGGCGATATCACAATCCTGGCTGACAGCGGCATCCGTAACGGGCTGGATGTGGTGCGCATGATAGCGCTCGGCGCCGATAGCGTGTTGCTGGGCCGCGCGTATCTTTACGCGCTCGCGACCCACGGCGAGCAGGGCGTGGCGAATCTGCTGAATTTGATTGAGAAGGAGATGCGGGTGGCGATGACGCTGACCGGCGCGAAGTCGATTAAGGAGATCACCCGCGAATCGCTGGTGCCGTCCCCGGAATTTACGTCGGTTTTAGCGGACCTGCCCGCCGCCAGCGCGAAACCTAAGCAGGATAACGCAGCGTAAATCGTGGGTGTTGTGACGATGGCGGGTTAATTGACGATGGCGGGTGCGGCTTCGCTTACCCGCCCTACAACGCATAGAGACAAGTTTTCCCGTAGGGTGGGTAAGCGAAGCGCACCCACCAGCAAGCACCGCCCCATTTCCTGTAGGGTGGGTAAGCGCAGCGCACCCACCAATTACATTCGGGTAACCGCGCGCACTACCCCCGGCCCCACAACCTGCGCGAAAAACCCTCGATCTTCCCGTTAAGACGCCGGTTTTGCAGCGTTTTCGCCCAACTGGCGGAAAGGCCGCCTGCGCTCAGCAGCCGGTGATACTGCTCGTCATCGAACGGCGTATGCCACGCGATGGCGGCGGCCTCGCGCACGGAAATGCCGCTCACTCGCGACACCAGCTCCAGCGGCGCGTCGCTGAACACCTTGCCCTCGCCTATCACCCGGTACAGCCAGCCGCAGCGCGCGGTATCCTGCATCCGGCCGGAAAGCTCGCTAATCCTAGAGTGAAAATTGACCTTAAAACACGGCGAACGCGGCTGGGTGATTTGGATAAGCGCCTCGCCCCAGCGAAAGATATCGCCGATAAACGCGTTTTCTTCGGTAAGCCCCAGCGTTGAGAGATTCTCGCCAAACGCGGGCGGCGCGAACCACTCCGCCTGTTCCGGGTATTCACGCGCCCAGACGGCGTAATGCTCGCGCGGATAATGGCACAGCGCGCGGTCCGCCCCGCCGTGAATTTTCTTCTCCGCCTGCTGATCGCCAACCAGCCCGCGGCTGGTGAGCGACAGTTCGCCTTCCACCTGCACTTTGCCGATGGCGCTGGGCCTGCTGCCTTCATAGTCGCGGATTTTGCCGAGATAAACCTGCACCGGGAAATACATACGCGCCTCCTTTTGCGGATATAAAAAAAGCGAGCCATCAGGCTCGCTTTTTACAGGTCAGGTTGCAACCTTATTTCTGAGAAGCGAAACGCGCTGCGGCTTCGTCCCAGTTAACCACGTTCCAGAACTCTTTGATGTAGTCCGGACGGCGGTTCTGGAATTTCAGGTAGTACGCATGCTCCCACACGTCCAGGCCCAGGATCGGGTAGCCGGAAGCGCCGGAAATAGCTTCGCCCATCAGCGGGGAATCCTGGTTTGCGGTGGACACGACAGCCAGTTTGTCGCCTTTCAGCACCAGCCACGCCCAGCCAGAGCCGAAACGGGTCGCTGCCGCTTTCTCGAACTCTTCTTTGAATTTCTCAACGGAGCCGAAATCGCGCTCGATAGCCGCTTTCAGATCGCCCTGCAGGGTGGTGCCTTTTTTCAGGCCTTTCCAGAACAGGCTGTGGTTCGCGTGGCCGCCCGCGTTGTTACGCAGAACGGTTTTCTTGTCAGCCGGAACCTGATCCAGTTTCGCGATCAGCTCTTCAACCGGCAGGTTCGCCAGCTCCGGCAGGCTTTCCAGCGCCGCGTTGGCGTTGTTGACGTAAGTCTGGTGGTGTTTGGTGTGATGGATTTCCATCGTCTGCTTGTCGAAATGCGGTTCAAGCGCGTCATAGGCGTACGGCAGGGATGGCAGTGTATAACTCATATTCATCATCTCCATTATTATCGGGCGGCAGAGGTGTTAACGCCGCGTAAGCAGTGGGTTCATTATAGTTAATTAAATGATATTGAAAATGTTTATCAATGCCGCAGTTTTTATATGGTTATAACTTAACGCAATAATGGCTGAAAATGGACACCTGGCGCTGATTTTTACACAGATTTCCATGTCTTAGGCATCGTCTGAATTCACCACAAAGTGTGATCCCCGTTCGGCTTACCCCCTGTTTTTTGCCATCCGCCTGCGCTTCGCGGCAGCGCCCCGAAGGTGAAAGATTGAGCGCCTCAATAGACTCGTTTCGGTTAGGGGGCGGCTTTCGCTCCCGTCTGGCCTTATGACGGAAACGAGGACGACAGCATGAGTAACGCAATAACCATGGGAATACTGTGGCATTTGATTGGCGCCGCGAGCGCCGCCTGCTTTTATGCGCCGTTTAAGAAGGTGCGGCACTGGTCCTGGGAAACCATGTGGTCAGTAGGCGGCGTGGTGTCGTGGCTGATTTTACCGTGGGTAGTCAGCGCTCTGCTGCTGCCCGATTTCTGGGCCTATTACCGCTCGTTCAGCGCCGCCACGCTGCTGCCGGTGTTTTTATTCGGCGCGATGTGGGGCATCGGCAACATTAACTACGGCCTGACCATGCGCTATCTCGGCATGTCGATGGGCATCGGCATCGCGATTGGCATTACGCTGATTGTCGGCACGCTAATGACGCCGATGCTGAACGGTAAATTCGGGCTGCTCATCGGCACACCCGGCGGGCGGATGACGCTGCTTGGCGTGTTCGTCGCCCTGATTGGCGTCGCCATCGTCACCCGCGCGGGCCAGTTGAAAGAGCGCCAGATGGGTATCAGGGCCGAAGAGTTTAACCTCAAGAAAGGGCTGGTGCTGGCGGTGATGTGCGGCGTGTTCTCGGCGGGCATGTCGTTTGCGATGGACGCCGCAAAACCGATGCATGAAGCCGCCGCGGCGCTGGGCGTCGACCCGCTGTATGTCGGCCTGCCGAGCTATGTCGTTATCATGGGCGGCGGCGCGCTCATCAACCTCGGCTTCTGTTTTATTCGCCTCGCGAAGGTGAAAACGCTGTCGCTGAAAGCCGATTTCTCGCTGGCGAAACCGCTGCTTATCAGCAACGTGCTGCTCTCGGCGCTGGGCGGGCTGATGTGGTATTTGCAGTTTTTCTTCTACGCCTGGGGACATGCGCGCATCCCGGCGCAGTATGACTACATCAGCTGGATGCTGCACATGAGCTTTTACGTGCTGTGCGGCGGGATCGTCGGGCTGGTGCTGCGCGAGTGGAAAGCCGCCGGGCGTCGCCCGGTCAGCGTGCTGAGCCTGGGCTGCGTGGTGATTATCGTGGCGGCGAATATCGTCGGGCTGGGCATGGCGGCGAACTAACCTGTCATTGCGCCCCACTGCTGACGCCACACCCGTGGCGTCACGCCCGTTTCACGGGTAAACACCACCGAGAAATAGTTACTGTCCTCAAAGCCGCAGCGCGCGGCGATATCGCTAATCAGCAACGAGGAGTGACGCAGCAGGTACTGCGCCTGGCAGATGCGCAGCTGGCGCAGATACTGGCTGATGCTCATGCCCGTCTGCTGGCGGAACAGCTGGCGCAGCGGGCGTTCGGCAATCTGGTAATGGCTGCAAAAGTGCTGCAAATCAAACGGCACTTCAAGGCTGTTGCCCAGCGCCGCCATCAGCAGATCCAGCGTTTCGCCCTCGCCCGGCCCCGTGCCGCCCGATGGCTGATAACGATGACGGCGCAGCGTAATCGCCAGTTGTAAAAAGAGGCTTTCGGCTAAACAGTGCGAGAGCGCGTCGTGCTTCGGGCTCTCATGCTCCAGCTGGTCGATGACCTGACGCGCCTGCACCATACCCTGGCTGCTGAGCCGCCAGCGCGGGTCGCCGTTCACACCGCGCGGGTTTTCCAGCAGATCGCGCCAGTTAACGTTCAGTTGCAGTCGTTCAGGACAATAGATGATGTTGTGCAGCACCAGATCGTTGACCGACTGATAACTGTGGCGGTCTTCGGCGCGGATATAAAAGAGATCGCCGCAGGTGATGCGATACGGGCGGTCATTCAGCACATGCAGCCCGTTGCCGCGCCACACCAGCACCAGTTCGCAGAACTCGTGGGTATGCTCGGCAAAGACATTCTGAGGGTAGCGATCCGCCACGACGACCGGCTGGGCAGGTGTCGCGAAGAAATCCGCTTTCCTGAGCATTAACTGAGAGGCCACAGCGTATCTCCGGGGCAAATAGCTGCAAAGTATCCCCTTTTTTGCCGCAGAAAACGGTGATTCCCTTCGCGTTACTGCATCTGTTCGTCGCGCCCCTGGCGAATGTCGCGCGGCGACCACGAAAATTCACGCCGGAACAGCGTGGAGAAATGGTTGCTGTCGCCAAAGCCGCACTGGTAGGCGATATCCGTAACGCTCTCTTCGCTATGGCGCAGCAGATAGCGCGCTTTCATGAGGCGCAGGCGGTTAAGGTAACGCTGCGGCGTCAGGCCGGTGCGCTGCTTAAGCTGCCGGTGTAACGTGCGCAACGACAGCATGTGTTTGTCGGCGAGCTGCTCCCAGCAGACCTCTTCCGCGTAGTGATCCTCAAGCCAGGCGATAAGCTGGTTCAGCCGCTCATCGGCATGGCCGCCACCCTGCATCTGACTGCCGCTTCGCAGCAAAATCAACAGCTGCATAAAGAGCATCTCCATGCTGGCGACGGCGTGTACGTCGCTGCATTCGCGCAGCGCTTCCAGCCTCTCCACCAGCGGGCTGGCCTGATGCAGCGTCTGCTGGCTGACGCGCCAGTGCGACGGATAGTGGCCGTCCTGCTCCTGCGGCAGGAGCTTTTCAAGCCCCGACAGGAAACTGAACGCCTGCGGAGAGCGATACAGCACATTGGTCAGACAGAGGTTCTCGGTGTGCTCATAGAGATGGCGATCGTGGTCGCGCACAAAACAGACGGAGCCGCCGCTGAGCGTATACGGCTGGCCATTAAACACATGCGTGCCGGTGCCGTGCTCGACGATAACAATCTCCCAGAAATCATGATGATGCTCAGGAAAGGCTGCCTGCGGCAGACGCGGTTCAATAGTGACCGACGCCGCGCCGGATGGGAAAAAATCAATGCCCTGTAGTACCGTCATCATCGCCCCCGCATTCTGTAAAACCTGTCTGATAGTAGATAACGGTTCTCACTCAGACCTTAAATTTTCGACGCCAAAACGCGCAAAGCCCGTCGGTTTTTTAAGAAACACCGTGAAATTTCTGGAAATGCGGCGCGGCTCACACCCCTGCCTGCCGGGCGGCCAGACGCCATTTTGTGAACTTCCTCACGTTCATCTTTGCTTCCTTGCCAGCGCGGTGAACACGCTGTCCGTGGAGTGAAGGTGCGCCGCCGTGCCGCTCCCTAGACTGGCGTCAGAGATTCCAACAGGACCCTAACCATGACTATTCGCCATAGCGTCGCGGTCGATCTGGGCGCCTCCAGCGGCCGCGTAATGCTGGCCCGCTACGACAGCCACGGACAGCGCCTGACGCTTGAAGAAATCCACCGTTTCGCCAACGGCCTGCGCCGCGTGGACGGCTTCGACACCTGGGATGTGGACGCGCTGGAGCGTGAAGTGCGCGCGGGCCTTGAAAAAGCCTGCGCGCGCGGCGTCGCTATCGACAGCATCGGCATCGACACCTGGGGCGTCGATTATGTGTTGCTGGACGCACGCGGCGAGCGCGTCGGCCTGCCGGTGTCGTACCGCGACAGCCGCACCGACGGCATCATGGCCCGCGCAGAGCAACAGGTGGGCCGCGAGGCGATTTACCGCCGCACCGGCATCCAGTTCCTGCCGTTCAATACCCTCTATCAGTTTCGCGCGCTGGTGGAACAGCAGCCGGAGCTGGTCGGGCGCGTGGCGCACGCGCTGCTCATCCCCGATTACCTCTGCTACCGGCTGACCGGCGCGCTGAACTGGGATTACACCAACGCGACCACCACGCAGCTTATCAACATCAACACCGATAACTGGGACGAGACGCTGCTCGACTGGGCGGGCGTGCCGCGCCACTGGCTCGGCGCGCCGACGCATCCGGGCAACGTCATCGGCCGCTGGCGCAGCGCGCAGGGCGTGGAGGTGCCGGTGGTATCCGTGGCGACCCACGACACCGCCAGCGCCGTGATCGCCGCGCCGCTGGCGACGCCGGACGCGGCCTGGCTCTCCTCCGGCACCTGGTCGCTGATGGGTTTTGAGAGCAAAACGCCGTACACCGACGACCGCGCGCTCGCGGCCAATATCACTAACGAAGGCGGCGCCGAAGGGCGATACCGGGTGCTGAAGAACATCATGGGCCTGTGGCTGTTGCAGCGCGTCTGCCAGGAGCAACAGATTAACGACCTGCCCACGCTTATCGACGAGGCGCGCGCGCTTGCGCCCTGCCGCTTTGTCGTGAACCCCAACGATGACCGTTTTATCAACCCCGAAAACATGAGCCGCGAAATTCAGGCCGCCTGCCTTGAGCGCGGCCAGCCTGCGCCGCAAAGCGCGGCAGAACTGGCGCGCTGCATCTTTGACAGCCTGGCGCTGCTTTACGCCCGCGTGCTGGAAGAGCTGACCGCCCTGCGCGGGCGTCCGTTTACGGTGCTGCATATCGTCGGCGGCGGCAGCCAGAACCCGCTGTTGAACCAGCTCTGCGCCGATGCCTGCGGCATCCCGGTACTGGCGGGCCCGGTGGAAGCCTCCACGCTCGGCAACATCGGCTGCCAGTTAATGGCGCTGGATGAGATTGCCGATGTCGACGCGTTTCGCAGCGTCGTGACCGCCAGCCAGACGCTGACCCCTTTTCACCCTCAGACTGACAGCGAGATAGCGCGCCAGGCGGCGCGGTTATCGCCGGGTCGTCAAACCAGGAAGGAGCTTTACGCATGACCACTCACATTCACCAGGCATGGGAACTGGCGAAGCAACGCTTCGCCGCCGTTGGCGTCGATGCCGAAGCCGCGCTGCGCCAGCTTGATCGCCTGCCGGTTTCCATGCACTGCTGGCAGGGCGACGATGTGGCCGGGTTTGAAAACCCGCAGGGGCAACTTACCGGCGGCATTCAGGCGACCGGCAACTATCCGGGCAAGGCGCGCAACGCCGAAGAGTTGCGCGCCGATCTCGACCAGGCGCTGCGCCTGATCCCCGGCCCCAAACGCCTCAACCTGCACGCCATCTATCTGGAATCCGACACGCCGGTCGCCCGCAATGAAATCAAACCGGCGCACTTCGCAAACTGGGTAACGTGGGCGCGCGAGCGCCAGCTGGGGCTCGATTTTAACCCGTCCTGCTTCTCGCACCCGCTGAGCGCCGACGGCTTTACGCTCTCGCACCCTAACCCGGAAATTCGCCAGTTCTGGATTGAACACTGTCAGGCAAGCCGCCGCGTGTCGGCGTCGTTCGGCGAACAGCTCGGCACGCCGTCGGTGATGAACATCTGGATCCCGGACGGCATGAAAGATACGCCGGTGGACCGTCTGGCGCCGCGACGCCGCCTGCTCGCCGCGCTGGATGACGTTATCCGCGAGAAACTCAACCCGGCGCACCATATCGACGCGGTAGAAAGCAAGTTGTTCGGCATTGGCGCTGAGAGTTACACCGTCGGCTCTAACGAGTTTTACCTGGGCTATGCCGCCAGTCGCCAGACCGCGCTGTGCCTCGACGCCGGGCATTTCCACCCGACCGAAGTTATCTCCGACAAAATCTCCGCCGCGATACTTTACGTGCCGCGTCTGCTGCTGCATGTGAGCCGTCCGGTGCGCTGGGACAGCGATCATGTCGTACTGCTGGATGATGAAACGCAGGCCATCGCCGGGGAGATCATTCGCCACGATCTGTTTGACCGCGTGCATATCGGCCTCGATTTCTTCGATGCCTCCATCAACCGCATCGCGGCGTGGGTGATTGGCACCCGCAACATGAAAAAAGCGCTGCTGCGCGCGCTGCTGGAACCGACCGCGCAACTGCGTCAGCTGGAGCTTGACGGCGATTACACCGCCCGTCTGGCGCTGCTCGAAGAGCAGAAATCGCTGCCGTGGCAGGCCGTCTGGGAAATGTACTGCGAGCGCCACGACACCCCGGCCAACGCGGCGTGGCTCTCCGCCGTCCGTCATTATGAACAACACGTTTTAAGCACGCGCTAAGGAGCACTCATGCAACGCATTCTTTCTTCCTGGTTTGTTCAGGGAATGGTTAAAGCCACCAGCGATATGTGGCTGAAAGGCTGGGACGAACGTAACGGCGGCAACGTGAGCCTGCGCCTTGACGCGGCCGACGTGGAGCCTTACCGCGACGAATTCTACCCAGCGCCGCGCAGCGTGGAGCTGAGCCAGCCGCGTACAGAGCTCGCGGGATGCTGGTTTCTCGTGACCGGTTCCGGGAAGTTTTTCCGCAACGTGCAGCTCGACCCGGCAGACACGCTGGTGCTGCTGCAAATCACCGATGACGGTATGGCGTACCACATTCACTGGGGGCTCGCCAATGGCGGCCTGCCGACGTCTGAGCTGGCGTCGCATTTTCAGTCGCACGCGGTGCGCAAAGCCGTCTCCGCCGACAAGGACCGGGTGATCATGCACTGCCACGCCACCAACCTGATTGCGCTGAGTTTCGTGCTGGAGCTCGATGAAGCGCGCTTTACGCGCCTGTTGTGGGAAGGCAGCACCGAGTGTCTGGTGGTATTCCCGGACGGCATCGGCATCGTGCCATGGATGGTGCCGGGTACCGACGGCATCGGCAGCGCCACATCGGAGCAGATGAAAACCCACACGCTGGTGCTGTGGCCGCATCACGGCATTTTCGGCACCGGGCCGACGCTTGATGAGGCGTTCGGGCTTATCGATACCGCCGAGAAATCGGCCGAGATCCTGGTCAAGGTGCTGTCGATGGGCGGCATGAAGCAGACCATAACGCGCGAGGAGTTGATCGCGCTCGGCGAGCGTTTTGGCGTAACGCCGCACGCGGGCGCGATCGCGCTTTAAACGGGCGCGCGCGTGGAGACAGACGGTGGGTGCGCTGCGCTTACCCACCCTACCCATCCTCAATGTAAGGCGGGTAAGCAACGCGCACCCGCCAGCGTGAATACAACCGTAGGGCGGGTAAGCAACGCGCACCCGCCATTACCGTAAAAGCAAGGAGAAGCTGCATGAGCTTTATGCTGGCACTACCCAAAATCAGCCTGCACGGCGCGGGCGCTATCGAAGACATGGTGAAGCTGGTAGCGAACAAAAACTGGGGCAAGGCGCTGATCGTCACCGACGGGCAACTGGTCAAACTCGGCCTGCTTGATAGCCTCTTTGCCGCGCTCGATGCGCAGGAAATGTCTTACGAACTTTTTGACGAGGTCTTCCCTAACCCCACCGAAGCGCTGGTACAGCGCGGCTTTACGGCCTGGCGCAACGCGCAGTGCGACTACCTGATCGCCTTCGGCGGCGGCAGCCCCATCGATACCGCCAAAGCGATTAAAATTCTTACCGCCAATCCGGGCGCGTCCACCGATTACGCGGGCGTAGGCCACGTCAAACACCCCGGCGCGCCGCTGGTGGCGATTAACACCACGGCCGGTACCGCGGCGGAGATGACCAGCAATGCGGTTATCACTAACGAAGCACGGCGGGTCAAAGAGGTGATTATTGACCCCAATCTGATCCCGGATATCGCCGTGGATGACGCGAGCGTGATGCTGGATATTCCGCCCACCATTACCGCCGCGACCGGCATGGACGCGCTGACCCACGCGGTCGAAGCGTTTGTCTCGGTGGGCGCGCATCCGCTGACCGACGCCAACGCGCTGGAGGCGATTCGCCTGATTAACCTGTGGCTGCCGAAAGCGGTGGAAGACGGGCGCCACCTGGAAGCGCGCGAGCAGATGGCGTGCGGTCAGTATCTGGCGGGCATGGCGTTTAACAGCGCGGGCTTAGGCCTGGTGCACGCGCTGGCGCATCAACCGGGCGCGACCCATAACCTGCCGCACGGGGTCTGCAACGCTATCCTGCTGCCGGTTATCGAAAATTTTAACCGCCCGCGCGCCGTGAAGCGGTTCGCCCGCGTGGCGCAGGCGATGGGCGTCGATACCCGCGACATGAGCGACGAACAGGCGAGCCATGAAGCTATCAATGCTATCCGCGCGCTGTCGGCCCGCGTCGGCATTCCTTCCGGTTTTAGCCAGCTTGGCGTGACGAAAGCGGATATCGAAGGCTGGCTGGATAAGGCGCTGGCTGACCCCTGCGCGCCGTGCAATCCGCGCGTCGCCTCGCGCGACGAGGTCCGCGAGCTCTATCTGGAGGCATTATGATCCGCAAAGCGTTTGTGATGCAGGTTAACCCCGACGCGCACGACGAATATCATCGCCGCCATTCGCCCATCTGGCCGGAGCTGGAGGCGGTGCTGAAACAGCACGGCGCGCACCATTACGCTATCTGGCTTGATGCGCAGCGCCACCTGTTGTTCGCCACGGTCGAGATAGAGAGCGAGGCGCGCTGGAACGCCGTGGCGCAAACCGAGGTGTGCCAGCGCTGGTGGAAGCATATGCGCGAGGTTATGCCGTCCAACCCGGATAACAGCCCGGTGAGTCAGGAGCTGAAAAGCGTGTTTTATCTGGAGTGAACGTGGGGTTGGATGAATGGCGGGTGCGCTTTGCTTACCCGCCCTGGATAACACAGAGCCTTCCGTTAAACGTAGGGCGGGTAAGCAAAGCGCACCCGCCGTAATTACGGTTATAAATGATAAACGCCAGCCTTAAACCTTCACCGTCGCTTTTAACGCCACGCCCTGTCGCTGGCTGGAGAGCGTAAACGCCGATACCACCGTTATCGCCAGCACAAAACTGCCGAGGATCAGATAGGTATCCTGGAACCCTATCCGGTCATACATCGTACCGGCGAAGGCGGAGAGGAAAATCGCCGCCATCTGCTTGGCAAACTGGAAACCAATCAGATAAATGGTCGCCGACAGGCGCGTATCGAACACGCCGGTAATGTATTTAAACGCGCCCACCAGCAGGAACGGCACTTCCAGCGCGTGCAGCATTTTCAGCGCCACCACTTCGTACACGGTCGTGGCGAACGCCGAGCCGATAATGCGCGTGGCCATAATCGTGCCCGCAATCAACAGCGTATTCTTCGCGCCGATGCGGTTAATGATCCATGGCGAGCAGAACATAATAATGGCGTTACACAGCTCCCCCGCCGTGGTGGCGAAGCCAAACGCCTGGGTACCCGCCTGCGGCGTCGGGAAGAACGATTTAAAAAACGTGGCGAACTGCTGATCAAACACGTCATACACGCACGCCACGCCCACCACATAGAGAATAAACATCCACAGCTTCGGCAGACGGAACAGGCCCAGCGCCATTTTGGCCGTCACCTGCGGCTGGTTGGCGCCGAGCGCGTTCATCACCTGCGCCGTCTGATTCGCGCGAGGACGCGCCACCAGCAACAGCCCCATCAATACCAGCGCCGCGCAGGAGCCCATCCAGAACACGATAGCCGGGTTAACGTTAAACAACATGCCTGCCGTTGAGGCGCACAGCCCCCAGCCCAGACAGCCGAACATCCGCGCTTTACCATATTCAAAGGCGCTGCTGCGGCTCACGCGCTCAATATAAGCCTCAATCGCCCCGGCGCCTGAAGAGAAACAAAAGCCGATATACAGCCCGCCCGCCAGCGCGCCGAGCCAGATATTCACCTTCAGAAGCGGCCCAAATACCCACAGGAAGAACGGCGCGAACAACACCAGCAAGGTAGTGATAATCCACAGCAGATGTTTCTTTAAGCCCAGCTTGTCGGAAATCACGCCCAGCACCGGCTGAAACGCGATCGCGAACAGCGACATGCAGGAGAAGACGATACCGGTATCGGTTTTGTTCAGGCCAATCACATCCGACAGCCAGATAGGCAAAAACGGAAAGCAGGTGGCCATGATGAAGAAGTAGAAAAAGAAGAAGAGACCAAAGATCCAGAAGTTCGGGTTATTTTTGTAGGTACAGACGGTATTATTCATTATTGTCGCCCTTATAAGACCAGCCCATTAAGGCGCCGCCTGCGCGGCGCCGTTCTGTTACACGCGCTCAAACGCGATAAGTATCGCGGTTTCCGGATCAAGCACCGGCAGTTGCAGCCCCGCCTGCGTCAGCCATTCGCCGCTGGCGCTGACAGGCTCGTTCATCCAGCCGGGCAACTGGCGCATGGTGTGGCCGCCCGCGCCGGTCAGCTGAATATTCGGATGATCCACGAGACGCACCTGGTAACGGGCCTGCGGATCCAGCCCCGGCACGCGCAGCGCGCCCGGCAGCGTGTAGTCTGGCATCGCCAGCTGGCTTACCAGAAACAGCCCCTGTGTCTTGTCCTGGCTGACGACGCCCTGCACCTGCGTGGCGGCGTCCGGCATCTCCACGCGCCACAGGTCGCCGGTATGGATAAGCTCGCGCCATTCCTTATAGAGCGCGGCATAGCGCTGATATCCCGCGGCCTCCTGCGCCCCGGCGCTGACCGGGTCCAGCTCCAGCCCCATGTGACCGAACAGCGCCGTCAGGCCGCGAAATTCAATGCTGTGCTGGCGGAACGTGGCGTGGCAGCGCGGGTTGCCGATATGCGCGCCCATCACTTCCGGCGGGAAGAAGTAGCTCATGCCGCGCTGGATAGTATTGCGCTCCAGCGCGTCGTTGTTGTCGGAGGCCCAGAAGCGGTGCGTGCGCGTCAGCACCTCGAAATCGATACGCCCGCCGCCGGACGCGCAGGATTCAAACTCGACGTTCGGGAAGCGCGCGCGCAGCACATCCAGCAGACGATAGAACTGGCGCGTCTGGGCGTCCGCCGCCGCTTTGCCTGCGTGGCCCGGCTGCACCAGCTCGCGGTTCATGTCCCACTTCACGTAATCGACAGGATGCTCGCCCAAAAGCCAGCTCATGCGTTCCAGCAGATAATCGAATGCGTCAGGCATGTTCAGGTTGAGCACCCACTGATGTCGCCCGGTGGTCTTCGGGTAGCCCGGCAGCGCCAGTACCCAGTCCGGGTGCGCGCGGTAAAGATCGGAATCGGGGTTGATCATCTCCGGCTCCACCCAGATGCCGAATTCCATGCCGAGGTTTTTTACGTGGTGGATCACCGGCATCAGGCCGTCCGGGTATTTCTGTTCATCGAGATACCAGTCGCCGAGCGCCGCGTGATCGTCGTTGCGGCCCTTAAACCAGCCGTCGTCGATGATAAAGCGCTCCACGCCGAGCGCCGCAGCCTCGGTCGCCATCCGCATGATGTATTCCGGCTGGTGGTCGAAGTAGATCCCCTCCCAGGTGTTGAGATGCACCGGGCGCGGTTTATTGCCGGGGAAACGGATGATTTCATCGCGCAGAAAGCGGTGGAACTGCTGGCTCATGCCATTGAGGCCGCGCGAGGAATGGCTCGCGTAGAGCCAGGGCGTGTGCAGCGTCTCGCCGGTCGCCAGCGCCATTTCGCCCGGCAGATAGAGCGCCTCGGCCTGGAGATAGCGCCGCCCGTCGGTTTTCGCTTCGCACTTCAGCCGGTGGTTGCCGCTCCAGCCGAGATGCACGCCCCAGACGTCGCCGTGCTGCTCGCCAAACCCCGGCGTACCGGCGATAAGCGCCGGAAAATGCTCGTGCGAGGTGCGCCCGCGGCGGTTCTCCAGCACAAAGCCATCATGGCTTAACGTCACGCGGTGCGGCTGGAACTCGCGCGTCCAGCGACCATGAAACGCCATCACTTCAAACGCCCGCTCCGCCACCGGCAGCGTGACCGCGAAACGATCCACCTGCCAGGCCCCGTCGCGCAGGTTGGTAAGCCCGTGACGCACTTTCAGCACGCCGCTGTCGCTGAGCGCCAGTTCGCTCACAAGCCGCAACCCGGCGGTGGCGTCTTCACTGGTGATCACCAGCGTTTGCCCGTTCTGGCTCACTTCCCGCGTGGCGAACACCGGCGAGGCATCAAACCCGTTACGGTGCCCTTCCAGCCCCGGTGCGCCGAAAAGCCCGTGACCGTTCTCCGCCATCAGCGTGACGGGCGAATCGCCGTCCAGTCGGCCGTTAGCGACCGGGCGGATAAGGCTCGCGCAATCCTGCGGCGAAAAATGGGCAAGATGCGGCCCCCAGTAGAGAATTTCGGCGAATGGCTGGGTTTTGATAACAACATCGGTTGTGGGGCTGGTCAGACGATAAAGGCGGGTTTCCATAAAAGCATCTCCGGTAAAAAGAATGCTTTTACTGTTGATCCGAAACGTTTCGGATGCCAACCAAAACGTTTCGGATGTGTGATCTGTACGGAATTTTGCTTAAGAAAACGCCTGGTTTTAGCCCGCGGGGTGCAGCGTGTCGCCTTCGAGAAAATCGGGCTGCCAGAGGACCTGAAGCTGCGCTGCGGGTTCGCCCGCGATGAGGCGCTGCACCATGTCCACGATTTGCCGTCCTACGCCTTCGCGGGTGGACTGAATTACCGCAGCCACGTTCATCTCCACAATGCTGTCAGGCGGCAGGCCGTCATACACCACCAGAGAAACCGCCCGATCGCCCTGCAAGCGATTAAGCGTTTGCAGCGCCATGGCGGCGCCGTCGCCGAGCGAGTTGCAGTCGGTCACAATGGCTGTCGGCGGCGAGGACTGCGCCATCAGTTCAAGCACGGCTTTGTAGCCCGCGCGGCGGGTGGGCGGCAGCATCCGCAGGCCGCTGTCATCCAGCTGATGCGCTTTCAGCGCGTCGCGCCAGCCTTCGCGGCGCTGGGTGATAAACGCCTGGCTGTTGTGCTCGCCAAGCATCGCGATGCGCCGGTGGCCAAGCCCGATTAACCGCGCGGTGGCCTGATGCGTACCGGCATAGTTGTCAAAATCAAACCACGCGTAGGGCTGCGGCAACCGGCTGCGCCCGAGCGCCAGGAAAGGAAAATTCATCGTCTGGAGCTGCTGCAGCCGCGGATCGTTATCCAGCGTGTGCGCCACGATCAGCGCATCCACACGGCGGCTTTGCACCAGACGCATATAGCTATGGCTGTCCGCCAGATCGTCATCGGCAATCAGCAGCAAATCGACCTCATGTTGCGCCAGTTCGCGGCTTATCTCGCCCACCATCTCCATAAAGACGCTGTTGTTAAGCGGCACCGGGTGTACCGGGAAGACCAGCCCGACCGCGTCGATTTTGCCCATTTTCAGGCGACGCGCGAATGTATTGGGCCGGTAGCCGCGCCGCGCCGCCTCGGCCTCCACCCGCGCGCGGGTCTCCTGAGAAACGTCGTCATAACCGTTCAGCGCGCGGCTGACGGTGGTAACGGAGAGGCCAAGTTGTGCAGCGATTGCTTTAAGCGACATAAATGAAGTGCCTGATTACCTGATACGTGAGAGTGTCGCCTGAGGTGTTACAGGCGTCCACAGATTCTGTAAGGCTTAATTTTGTTCCGCCACCAGAATCGCCTGAGTATCAGGCTCCAGCGCGCGGAAAATATGCGCCTGCTCGCCCGGGTAGCAGATGTAATCCCCGGCGCACAGTTCCTCCGGCGCCTCGGCGAGCCCCACCAGCGCGCGGCCCTGCGTCACGATAATATGTTCAACTGAGCCCGTCGGGTGCGGCTGCGACAGCCGCTCGCCTTCGGGCTGCGTTAACAGTAAGTAGATATCGCGACGCGCGCCCGGCGGGCAGGTCGCCAGCAAAATCGCCTGATAATTGGCGAGTTCCGCCACAACTTTCGGCCCTTCGCCCCGGCGGATCACCTGCGTTTTATTGGCCTGCGGCTCCATCAGGCGGGCGAAAGGAATATCAAGCGCCACGCATAACGCCCAGAGCGTCTCCAGACTCGGATTGCCGTTACCGGCTTCCAGCTGGGACAGCGTGGATTTAGCGATCCCCGCGCGACGGGCCACTTCGGCCAGCGATAACCCGGCGCGCGTGCGTTCACGCACCAGGCTTTTGGCGATCACGGTAATGGGCTGTGTCATGTCGGGTTCCCTGGTTCGTTAAAATGAACGAACGTTCGTGTTGAAAATAGGCAGCGGCCTGTTCATTATAATGTTCATTCGTTCGTTATGGGTAAAAACGTATGATTCTGCACCGGTTCGCCTGTCTTAAAGGCGACATTATAAAGGCTATTGTGCTGGTCTGTCTGGCCGTCGGCGTAGTGGGTATTTCTTATGGCACGCTGGCGATGGCTTACGGCTTCGCGATCTGGGTGCCGCTGCTGCTATCCATCGCAGTGCTGGCGGGCGCGTCGGAGTTTATTTTTATCGGCATCGTCGCGAGCGGCGGTAGCCCGCTTGCCGCCGCGGCGGCGGGGCTGCTGGTTAACGCGCGTCATTTGCCGTTTGGCATCACGGTACGGGATCTGGTGGGCCGGGGCGCGAAAAGGCTGCTGGGTTCGCACATCATGAACGACGAGAGTGTGGTGTTTGGGTTATCCCAGGCGACGCCCGAGACGCGTAAAGCGGCCTACTGGCTGTGTGGGCTTGGCGTGGCGCTGTGCTGGCCGCTTGGCGTCGTTATCGGCGTGGCGATGGGCTCGCTGCTGCCCGCCCCGGAAACCATCGGTCTCGACGCCGTGTTCCCGGCGATTTTGCTCGCGCTGGTGCTGCCTGCCCTGAAAAATAAAACCACGCTGATTCGCGCGGGCAGCGGCGCGGCGCTCTCCCTTGCCGCCGTACCGTTCGCGCCGGTCGGGCTGCCGGTGCTGCTCTCTCTGGCGGGCTTATTCACGAGGAAGAAATAATGGCGAGCACCATGATGATTCTTGCCGGGATCGGCGTGCTCTCTGTCGGCACATATCTGATGCGCTTTGGCGGAGCGAAGCTCGGTAACAAGCTGGCGCTGAGCGAACGCGCGCAGGCGCTACTCTCCGATGCGGCAACCACGTTGCTGTTTGCCGTGGCGCTGGCGGCGACGTTTTACGAAGGTGAGCATTTTGCGGGTATGGCGAGGGTGCTGGGTGTCGCGTTCGCGCTCTTTCTGGCCTGGCGCAAGGCGCCGTTGATCGTGGTGATTTTTGCGGCGGCGGTCGTCACCGCGCTGCTGCGTCTGGCGGGTATGCCATAAAAAAAGCGCCCGCAGGCGCTCTTTCGACAATGTCTGGCTTATTTGTTCAGTTCGGCGGTCATGTGGACCTGATTGCCGGTGAACGCTTCGGTGATAGTGTAGGTCGCGCCCAGCTGTTCTGCCTGTGCGGCGATTTTGGCTTCCGCGCCGGAGAGCGTGGTGTCAGTCGCGGTCACGGACTGGCCAGCGAAAGCGCCGAAAGCGGTGGCAAGGGTCATAACAGCAACAAAAGATTTGATAGTGTTCATGGCAATATTCCTTCAGGTCTGGTTTAAGTGAGAAGGCGCACTGCCTTCGATGTGTGTAATACTAGACCTGCACACCGCAAACCAAAAGCGGAAGGATTTGCCATTCTTTGTCAGAAAAACTGAACGATAATTATGCGTTCGTATCGCCTGCGATCAGGCGCTGCGGATGCGTATAAATCGTCGCGCGGCCGGGGCGCGAGAAGCCCACCAGCGTCAGGTTGCACCGCTCCGCCACTTCCACCGCGAGCGTGGTGGCGGCGGAAACCGCAAAGAGGATCTCAACGCCACAGGTCGCGGCTTTCTGCACCATTTCATAACTGGCGCGGCTGGAGACCAGCACCGCGCCCTGCTGCCACGCTTCGCGCGCGCGTCGGCCCAGCAGTTTATCGAGCGCGACGTGACGTCCGACATCTTCATGCCCGCCCGCGATATCGCCCTGCGGGGTCAGCCAGGCGGCGGCGTGCGTGCAGCCGGTGAGTTCGCCGACTGGCTGTACGCTAGCGAGTTGACGCAGCGCGCCGTCGAGATTAGCGAGCGCGAAAGTTTGCGTGAACGGCAGCGGGACCAGTGGACGCACGATGTCGTTAAGCTGTTCCACGCCGCAGACGCCGCAACCGGTACGCCCGGCCAGATTACGACGGCGCTCTTTAAGCCCCATGAAGCGACGACTGGAAAGTTCCACCTGAATTTCGATACCATTACACCCATGGATAATATCCATGCCGTAAATTTCGTGTGAAGATTCGACAATTCCTTCCGATAAAGAAAACCCAAGGGCGAAGATTTCCAAATCTTTGGGAGACGCCATCATCACGACGTGAGATATACCGTTGTAGACCAGCGCTACCGGCACTTCTTCCGCCAGCCAGTCCGGCTCAGTGGTGGTCAGATTCTCTCTTTTCCAGAGCGGAAGGGAACGAGCGGCAGTGACGTCGCTCACGTTTTGCAACAGTTCTGGATGGTTCTTATTCACTTTTTATTAACCGTCTGAAACAGCCTCAGCAACATTGTGGTATTCTGTTGCGCCTAATCCCTCCTTGCAAAGAAGGGAATTACGATTGTGAACCGTTGCGGCGGCATCCGCAAAAGAAAAACCATACGACTTACTTTGTGACAATGTCTGAACAAGGAGCAATCCATGCAGGTCAGCAGAAGGCAGTTCTTTAAGATCTGCGCTGGCGGTATGGCAGGCACCACGGCAGCCGCACTGGGATTTGCTCCCGGCGTCGCGCTGGCGGAAACACGGCAATACAAACTGCTGCGCGCCCGCGAAACCCGTAATACCTGTACGTACTGCTCCGTCGGCTGTGGGCTGTTGATGTATAGCCTCGGCGACGGCGCGAAAAACGCGAAATCTTCGATTTTCCATATCGAAGGGGACCCGGATCATCCGGTTAACCGCGGAGCGCTTTGCCCGAAAGGCGCAGGTCTGGTGGATTTCATCCACTCCGAATCGCGTCTTAAGTACCCTGAATACCGCGCGCCAGGCTCCGATAAATGGCAGCGCATCAGCTGGGAAGACGCGTTCGATCGCATCGCGAAGCTGATGAAAGAAGACCGCGACGCTAACTACATCGCGCAAAATGCTGAAGGCACTACCGTTAACCGCTGGCTCTCCACCGGTATGCTGTGCGCCTCCGCGTCAAGTAACGAAACCGGCTATTTAACCCAGAAATTTACCCGCGCCCTCGGCATGTTAGCCGTGGATAACCAGGCGCGTGTCTGACACGGACCAACGGTAGCAAGTCTTGCTCCAACATTTGGTCGCGGTGCGATGACCAACCACTGGGTTGATATGAAGAACGCCAACCTCATCGTTGTGATGGGTGGGAACGCGGCAGAAGCGCATCCGGTGGGTTTCCGCTGGGCGATGGAAGCCAAGATCCACAATGGCGCGAAACTTATCGTGATTGACCCGCGCTTTACGCGCACGGCGTCGGTGGCCGATTTCTATACGCCTATCCGTTCCGGTACTGACATCGCTTTCCTGTCAGGCGTACTGCTGTACCTGCTGAACAACAACAAGTTTAACCGCGAGTATGTCGAGGCCTACACCAACGCCAGCCTGATCGTGCGTGAAGATTACGGTTTCGATGACGGCCTGTTCACCGGCTACGATGCGGACAAACGCAAATATGACAAAACCAGCTGGCACTATGAGCTGGACGAAAAAGGCTTCGCGAAACGCGATACCACGCTTTCTCACCCGCGCTGCGTCTGGAACCTGCTGAAAACGCACGTTTCCCGCTACACGCCGGACGTAGTGGAGAACATCTGTGGTACGCCGAAAGCCGATTTCCTGAAGGTGTGCGAGTACATCGCCGAAACCAGCGTACACGACAAAACCGCGTCGTTCCTGTATGCGCTCGGCTGGACGCAGCATTCCGTCGGCGCCCAGAACATCCGTACCATGGCCATGATCCAGCTGCTGCTGGGCAACATGGGTATGGCGGGCGGCGGCGTAAACGCCCTGCGCGGACACTCCAACATTCAGGGCCTGACCGACCTCGGCCTGCTGACCCAGAGCCTGACCGGCTACATGACGCTGCCAAGCGAAAAACAAGCCGATCTGCAAACGTACCTGACGGCCAACACGCCGAAACCGCTGCTGGAAGGCCAGGTAAACTACTGGGGCAACTACCCGAAATTCTTCGTCTCGCTGATGAAAGCCTTCTATGGCGATAACGCGACGGCGGAGAATAACTGGGGCTTCGACTGGCTGCCGAAATGGGATAAAGGCTACGACGTCCTGCAATATTTCGAGATGATGCACCAGGGCAAAGTCAACGGCTATATCTGCCAGGGCTTTAACCCGGTCGCCTCGTTCCCGAATAAAAACAAAGTGGTCGCTTCTCTGTCCAAACTGAAGTTCCTGGTGACTATCGATCCGCTCAACACCGAAACTTCTACCTTCTGGCAGAACCACGGCGAGCAGAACGATGTTGATCCGGCGAGCATTCAGACCGAAGTGTTCCGCCTGCCGTCCACCTGCTTTGCCGAAGAAAATGGCTCCATCGTGAACTCCGGCCGCTGGCTGCAGTGGCACTGGAAAGGTCAGGACGCGCCGGGCGAAGCGCTGAACGACGGCGAAATCCTGGCCGGTATCTTCCTGCGCCTGCGTAAAATGTACGCCGAGCAGGGCGGCGCGTGCCCGGAACAGGTGCTCAATATGACCTGGAATTACTCGACGCCGGAAAACCCGTCGTCGGAAGAAGTGGCCATGGAGAGCAACGGGAAAGCGCTGGCGGATATCATCGATCCGGTGACCGGCAACGTGCTGGCGAAGAAAGGCGATCAGCTGAGCACCTTCGCGCACCTGCGCGACGACGGCACCACGTCGAGCGGCTGCTGGATCTTCGCCGGTAGCTGGACGCCGAACGGCAACCAGATGGCGCGTCGCGACAACGCCGACCCGTCGGGCCTTGGCAATACGCTGGGCTGGGCATGGGCATGGCCGTTGAACCGCCGCATCCTGTATAACCGCGCCTCCGCGGATCCGCAGGGCAAACCGTGGGACCCGAAACGTCAGCTTCTGTCTTACGCCAACGGCAAGTGGGTCGGCGCCGATATTCCGGATTACAACACCGCGCCTCCGGGCAGCGATGTCGGTCCGTTTATCATGCAGCCGGAAGGCATGGGCCGTCTGTTCGCCATCGACAAAATGGCGGAAGGCCCGTTCCCGGAACACTACGAGCCGTTCGAGACGCCGATTGGCACCAACCCGCTGCACCCGAACGTGGTGTCTAACCCGGCGGCGCGCGTGTTCAAAGGCGATCTGGAAGCGATGGGCAAAGCGGATAAGTTCCCGTATGTCGGCACCACGTACCGTCTGACCGAGCATTTCCACTACTGGACCAAACACGCGCTGTTAAACGCCATCGCGCAGCCGGAACAGTTTGTGGAGATCGGCGAGAAACTCGCCGGCAAGCTTGGCATCGCGCAGGGCGATACCGTGAAAGTCTCCTCCAACCGCGGCTATATCAAAGCCAAGGCGGTGGTGACCAAGCGTATTCGCACGCTCAACGTGGACGGCAAACAAGTGGATACCATCGGTATTCCAATCCACTGGGGCTACGAAGGAGTCGCGAAAAAAGGCTTTATCGCCAACACGCTGACGCCGTTCGTGGGCGACGCCAACACCCAGACGCCGGAATTTAAGGCGTTCCTGGTGAACGTGGAAAAGGTGTAACGGAGACGACTTATGGCTTATCAATCGCAAGACATTATCCGTCGTTCCGCGACTAACGGTTTCACGCCCGCGCCTCAGGCGCGGGACCACCAGCAGGAAGTGGCGAAGCTTATCGACGTGACCACCTGTATCGGCTGTAAAGCCTGTCAGGTGGCCTGTTCCGAGTGGAACGATCTGCGTGATGAGGTCGGTCATAACGTCGGGGTGTATGACAACCCGGCGGATTTGACCGCCAAGTCGTGGACCGTGATGCGCTTCTCGGAAGTGGAGCAGAACGACAAACTGGAATGGCTTATCCGCAAGGATGGCTGTATGCACTGCGCCGATCCGGGCTGCCTGAAAGCGTGCCCGTCGGAAGGCGCTATCATTCAGTATGCCAACGGCATCGTCGATTTTCAGTCTGAGCAATGCATCGGCTGCGGCTACTGCATCGCGGGCTGTCCGTTCGACGTCCCGCGCCTGAACCCGGAAGATAACCGCGTCTACAAATGCACCCTGTGCGTGGATCGCGTGACCGTGGGCCAGGAGCCGGCGTGCGTGAAGACCTGTCCGACCGGCGCTATCCACTTTGGCTCCAAAGAGGATATGAAACAGCTGGCTGGCGAGCGTGTGGCGGAGCTGAAAACCCGTGGTTACGAAAACGCGGGCCTGTACGATCCGGCAGGCGTTGGCGGTACGCACGTGATGTACGTGCTGCACCACAACGACAAGCCGAACCTGTATCACGGCCTGCCGGAGAACCCGGAAATCAGCGAAGCCGTTAAGTTCTGGAAAGGCATCTGGAAACCGCTCGCCGCTATCGGCTTTGCGGCGACCTTCGCAGCCAGCGTCTTCCACTACGTCGGTATCGGTCCAAACCGCGCCGAGGAAGATGAAGACAATCTGCACCATGACGATGATGAGGTGCGTAAATGAAAAGACGTGACACCATCGTGCGCTACAGCGCGCCAGAGCGAATCAACCACTGGATCACCGCCTTCGCCTTCGTGCTGGCGGCGGTGAGCGGGCTGGGGTTCTTTTTCCCCTCCTTCAACTGGCTGATGAACATTCTCGGCACGCCGCAGCTGGCGCGCATCCTCCACCCCTTCGTTGGGGTGGTGATGTTCGTCTCGTTCATGCTGATGTTTTTCCGTTACTGGCACCACAACCTCATTAACCGTGACGATATCCTGTGGGCAAAAAATATCCACAAAATCGCCATGAACGAGGAAGTGGGCGACACCGGACGCTATAATTTTGGTCAGAAGTGCGTCTTCTGGGCGGCTATCCTGCTGCTGCTGCTGTTACTGGCAAGCGGCGTGGTGATCTGGCGTCCATGGTTCGCGCCGATGTTCCCCATCCCGGTTATTCGCCTGGCGCTGCTGGCGCATTCATTTGCCGCAGTGGCGTTAATTGTGGTTATCATGGTGCATATTTACGCGGCCCTGTGGGTCAAAGGCACCATTACCGCCATGGTGGAAGGCTGGGTTACCAAAACCTGGGCGAAGAAACACCACCCGCGCTGGTATCGCGAAGTGCGCGAGAAACAGGAAAAATCATCTGAATGAGTATTCGCATCATCCCGCAAGACCAGCTGGAGAAGAGCGATAAACGTACGGCGGAAGTGATTCCGCCGTTATTGTTCCCCAGACTGAAAAACCTCTATAACCGCCGCGCCGCACGCCTGCGCGAGCTGGCTGAAAATAATCCGCTGGGCGATTTCCTGCGTTTTGCCGCGCTTATCGCGCATGCTCAGGAAGTGGTGCTGTATGACCACCCGCTGGAGATGGATTTAACAGCCCGCATCAAAGAGGCGGCGGAACAGGGCAAGCCCCCGCTGGATATCCACGTGATGCCGCGCGATGGTCACTGGCAGAAGCTCCTGCAATCGCTGATTGCCGAGCTGAAGCCGGAGATGAGCGGCCCGGCGCTGGCGGTTATCGAGAATCTCGAAAAAGCCTCGGCGCAGGAGCTGGAAACCATGGCAAGCGCCCTGTTCAGCGCCGATTTCAGCGCGGTGAGCAGCGATAAAGCGCCATTTATCTGGGCTGCGCTGTCGCTCTACTGGGCGCAGATGGCGAGCCTGATCCCCGGCAAGGCGCGTGCGGAATATGGCGAATCGCGCCAGTTCTGCCCGGTCTGCGGCAGCATTCCGGTCTCCAGCATGGTGCATATCGGCTCAAAACAGGGGCTGCGCTACCTGCACTGCAACCTGTGCGAAACCGAGTGGCATGTGGTGCGCATTAAATGCAGCAACTGCGAGCAGACGCGCGATTTGCACTACTGGTCGCTGGAGAGCGAACAGGCGCCAGTCAAAGCTGAAAGCTGCGGCGACTGCGGGACTTACCTGAAGATCCTGTATCAGGAAAAAGACCCGAACGTGGAGCCGGTGGCGGATGACCTCGCCTCGCTGGTGCTCGACGCCCGCATGGAGCAGGAAGGCTTTGCCAGAAGCTCCATCAACCCGTTCCTGTTCCCGGGAGAGGGTGAGTAAACCTTGTCTGTAGCCCGCTCGTTCAGGGCGGGCTAATTCAGAACATAAGGTATCTCAGCCCCGGCTATTCCACCAAAATCCTTGCTGTTACGAGTGAGCAGCGTGCGTGAATGCACCTGCGCAGTGGCAAGAATGATGGCGTCAGGTAATTTCATTCCGCATTGCTGACGAATCTCTACGCTGCGTTCCGCGACGGATAGAGATACCGGCAGAACCGTAAATGCGCCGAGAACCTCACGCTTTCGCGCTTCCTGATGATACTTACGCGCCCCGACCATCACTTCAATCCAGGTAATCAGACTAATGGCCCGCTTTTCCGGGAATCGTGCCAGCGTTTGTCGCGCTTTCTCGTGGCCCCTGAAAAGATCGATCAGGATATTGGTGTCAAAAACAGCGAGCACGCCCATCTGTCACCACTCGCGACGCAGTCTGCGTTCATACCGCAGGCCATCCTCAGCGTTAATGCCCCACAGACCCAGCGCGTCGCGCAGTATATCCACGTTTTGCAGGCTGGAAGAGAGTTTCGCCGCGTCGCATCCGTGGAGCGTCCGTAACATGTTACGCTCTTCAGGACGACGAACCAGCTCAGCGGGCAGCTCATGAGAAATTCTGTCCATAACAATCTCCTTAATCACCATAGTTTCTATCCTCCTGATAAATTCACAATGGCTAAAAACAGAACAGCACAGGCCAAGATTACCATCCGTCGGCAGAAGCGAGAATGCCCGCATCAATGAACTTTTCCCTTCTGCGAGCCCCCTTCCGTAATCATTTATACAATTACATCAACGGGATAAATATTGAGGGGCGCAGCGCCTGTGGTTGGCCACGCTTATTTCAGCATCGCCAGGGCGGATGAGAGCGTCAGGATAAACAGGAACAGCCCGCCGCCGGTATCGACGACGACTTTCAGCCAGCGCACCGAAAAGCGGCGCGTGGTCAGCACGATAGCGCCGCCGCACAGTAGCAACCACGATGCCATGATGGCGACATGGATGCTGGCGAGCAGCAGATAGTGCATGAACGCCGTTCCGGCGAACGCGGGCGCCACCGTCAGCCAGAGCAGGATCGCTTTGATATTAAAAAGGTTCGCCAGCAGCGCCTCTTTTATACCCGCGCCGTGGCCTGTGTTTTGCTGCGGACGCCGCCAGGCCTGAATGCCGCTTGCGACAAGCCGCAGCGCCAGCCAGAGCAAATAGAGCGTGCCCGTCAGCTGTAAGGTTTTCATCACCGGCGGGTAGCGCGCCAGCAGCTGCGTGACGCCAAGCCCCACCAGCGAGGCGTGAATATAAATCCCGATGAGCGTGCCTGCGATAACGCTGAACACGCCCGTAATGCCACGGTGGATAACGTTATTCATCGCAAGCGTAAAGCTGGCGCCGGGAGAGAGCGCCACCGGCGCGATCGCCAGCATAAAACCTGAAATATCCACGCCGCCGCCTCTGTTCATATCAGCCGTTACTTAACCACAATCACGGCGCGCGCGGTATTCACCAGAAATGACGGCGGATTACCTTCCTTTACGTTGGGTTTGCGCAGGTGCGCCATACTCAAAGGCGGAACACGGTTTGTCACAGAAGGAAGGATCATGCGTAAGTTTATCGGCTTTGACATTGGCGGCACCCATATCAAACACGGCCTGATCACCGAAGAAGGCGAGGAGCTTTCCAGCGACGAATATGACACCCACTACGATCCCGACGAGTTCAAAAACGCCTGGCGCGAGGCGGTTGAGCGTTACCAGAACAATGACGAAATAGCGGGCATCGGCGTCAGTTTCCCGGGCTATATCAATCCCGGCACCGGCCATGTGCCAAAAGCGGGCGCGCTGGAATTCCTCGACGGCTGTAATCTGCTGGAGCTGTTTGGCGAACTGACCTCGCTGCCGGTCACGGTAGAGAACGACGCTAACTGCGCGGCGCTTGGCGAGATGTGGCGCGGCGCCGGGCAGCGCTACGATTCCTTCATCTGTATGACCATCGGCACCGGCATTGGCGGCGGCCTGATCCTCAACCGTGAGCTGATGCGCGGCGCGCACTTCCGTGCGGGCGAATTTGGGGTGATCCCGGTCGGCGACAACGGCGAAAACATGCACCAGATTGCCTCCGCGCGCGGGCTGGTAGAAGCCAGCCGCCGGGCGCTGTCGCTGCCGTCCGACGCCCCGCTGCATGGCAAAGAAATCTTTGAGCGTATGGGTGGCGACGTGCATCTGCGTGAAGTGGTCGAGCGCTGGGTCGGTTATCTGGCGCGCGGCGTTTACAGCGTGGTGTCGCTCTACGATCCGCAGGTGGTGCTGATTGGCGGCGGAATCAGCCAGCAGAAAGAACTCTACCCGATGCTTGAGCGCAGCCTCGAAAAATATAACTTCTGGGATGCGTTGCAGGTGCCCATTCAGCCGTGCCAGCTCGGCAACCAGGCCGGACGGCTGGGCGCGGTGTGGCTCGCGAAACAAAAACAGTAGCCCCGCCGCAACGGGGCTTACGCATTACATCGCCGCGCGATAAATCGCCATGATTTCCGCGTGGTTTGCCTGCACCGGATTGGTAAACCCGCAGGCGTCTTTAAGCGCGTTATCAGCAAGTGTAGAGATGTCCTCGTCACGCACTCTCAGCTCCCGCAACCCTGCAGGAATATGCACCCGGCGGGCCAGCGCGCAAATGGCGGCGATGCAGGCATCCGCCCCTTCGGCGTCATTCATGGCGCTGACATCCACGCCCATCGCCTGCGCGCAGTCGCGCAAGCGGTGCGCCGCTACGGCGCTGTTAAAGCGCTGCACATGCGGCAGCAGGATGGCGTTACAGACGCCGTGCGGCAGGTCATAGAAGCCGCCCAGCTGATGCGCCATCGCATGAACATAGCCGAGCGAGGCGTTGTTAAACGCCATCCCCGCCATAAACTGCGCCCAGGCCATCGCCTCGCGCGCCGCGACGTTATCCCCCTCTTCCACCGCCTGCGGCAGCGAGCGCGTAATCATGGCGATGGCTTTCAGCGCGCAGGCGTCGGTCACCGGCGTGGCGGCCGTCGAGACATACGCTTCAATGGCGTGCGTCAGCGCATCCATGCCTGTCGCGGCGGTCAGCGATTTCGGCATCCCCACCATCAGCGCCGGATCGTTAACCGACATCACCGGCGTCACGTGTTTATCGACAATCGCCATTTTCACGTGCCGCTCCTGGTCGGTGATGATGCAAAAGCGCGTCATCTCGGACGCCGTCCCCGCCGTGGTATTGATGGCGATCATTGGCAGTTGCGGTTTACGGGAGCGGTCGACGCCTTCGTAATCGCGGATATCGCCGCCGTTGGCGGCCACCAGCGCGATACCCTTGGCGCAGTCGTGCGGCGAGCCGCCGCCCAGCGAAATCACGCAGTCGCAGCGGTGAGCGCGCAACATACTTAATCCGGCTTCTACATTTTCTGTCGTCGGGTTCGGGTGCGTGCCGTCGAAGATCACGCTCTGCATGCCTTTCTGCGCCAGCATTTCCTTGAGCTGGCCCGCCATACCCAGCGCTGACAACATACCGTCCGTCACAATCAGCGCGTTGCGATAACCATATTCACAGGCCGTTTTCAGCGCCTCGTCGAGACTATTCATGCCAATCATATTAATAGAGGGAATATAAAAAACAGACGCGGTCATACTCATTATCCTTAATGAATCAAATGAGCTTCAGAAAATACACCGCATGGCAGAGTAAAAAAGCGAGATGCCGCGAATTACGGCGAATTGGTTCCCAGAAAGCACCATAAAATAAAACAGTTAGCGTAATCACCTGGAATTATTCATGAGGTAATTAAAACACGGGGAATATATATTTCCTCAATATATATTCCCCGGTTTCGATATCGTTTTTACAGCGCGGAATTAAACAGCGCGCTGTCGCGCAGCAGATGTTCATTACCGCGACGGCGGGTAAAGCCGATGCGGTCGAAATATT
Source organism: Cronobacter turicensis (assembly GCF_041222865.1). Taxonomy (NCBI): domain Bacteria; kingdom Pseudomonadati; phylum Pseudomonadota; class Gammaproteobacteria; order Enterobacterales; family Enterobacteriaceae; genus Cronobacter; species Cronobacter turicensis. Next base: position 4,229,376 of record NZ_CP165997.1, read on the forward strand.
CCAGAATCTGAATCGCCAGCTTGCGGCCCACGTTCAGGCTGTCGCGAAAATCAGCGGCGACGGTCGCGCCTTTTTCGCGATCGAGCGTGCGGATCAGATCGGCGAACGCCACGATGCGATCGTGACGGTAGTAGCGATCTTTGACGATCGCCGTGATAAAGCCCTGCTGCGCGGCGAGCCGCAACAGTTGGCGCATCGCCTGTTCTTCTTCGCCCGCTTCGCGCGCCAGATCGCGCACCCACCAGGGCTCGTCGCCAAACAGCCCCTGGATTTTCTCCCACAGCGCCTGCTGAGGCTCGCTGAAACCGGCCTTATGGCCCGGCAGATGCAGCCAGCCTTCGCGGCTCGCGAGCTGCCCGTCGCGCCGCATCCGTTCGATAAGCGCCAGCACCAGCGGCTCTGGCTCGGAAGGGAGCGCCATGCGCCGCAGGCGTTCGCGGCCAGGGCCGGGCTCTTCGCTGTGCGTTTCATGGTAGCGGGCGAGCGTGGCGAGCAGTTTCTCCTGCCAGCGCGCCGCAAGACTGCTGCTTAACAGATAACCGTTCGCCTGCAGAAACTCCTCGCCGCCCGCCAGCGTGTCGAGCGCCGCCGTGGAGAGCTGGCGCGCCCAGCCAAACGTCACGAGCGCGACCGCGCCGCGCGAGGCGTGAAGCCGCAGCGCTTCGGCGTCGGTTTTAGCGCCGGCAAGTTCGGTGAGAAACGCGAGAAATTCCGGCTGGCGTTTGCCGCGCCGCGGGGCTTCCAGCGTGACGACGCGCGCGCCTGCCAGCGTCTGGCGCGCGCTGATGTCGCGCAGCACCAGACGGTCGTTATCGGCCAGGAAGAGCGGCGTGTCGAACACCAGCTCCGCCAGATTATCTTCCAGCAGCGAGACGCGCCCGGTGACGTGGCTTGCCGCATGATGAATATGCAGCGGCTGCCACTGTTGCAGCGGCGCCTGGCGGTCGAGCGTGACGATGACCCGCTCCGCGGCCTGCGGCGGCGCGTCGCTGAGCAGCCAGTCGCCGCGTCGGATATCCGCTTTCTGCGCATCGCCGCTAATGTTCAGCGCGATGCGCTGACCGGCGAACGCCCGCTCCGTCGGCTGGTTCTGCGCGTGCAGGCCGCGCACGCGCATCGGCGTATTCGCGCCGGTCAGGTAGAGCGTATCGCCGACGTTCACCTCGCCGGAGAGCGCCGTGCCGGTCACTACCAGGCCCGCGCCTTTCACGGTAAACGCGCGATCGACCGCCAGGCGAAAGCGCTGCCCGGCGGGATGCGTGCGTTCGGGCAACGTGCGCAAGTGGTCGCGCAGCGCCTCAATGCCCACGCCTTCGGTGGCCGCCGTCACAAACAGCGTGGCGTCGTGCCAGCCATAGTCGCTCAGTGTTGCCTGGACATCTGCTTTCACCTGCGCCAGTCGCGCCTCATCCACCCGGTCGGCTTTGGTGAGCGCCACGGTGAGCGTCGGCTGGCCGGTCAGGCGCAGAATCGCCAGGTGCTCGCGGGTCTGGGCCATCACGCCGTCATCGCACGCCACCATCAGCAGCGCATGATCGATGCCGCCCACGCCCGCCAGCATATTGGCGAGGAATTTCTCATGGCCCGGCACGTCGATAAAACCGATCACGCGCCCGTCCGGCTGCGGCCAGTAGGCGTAACCGAGATCGATAGTCATGCCGCGTTTTTTCTCTTCCGGCAGACGGTCGGCGTTAATACCGGTGAGCGCTTCAAGCAGCGTGGTTTTGCCGTGGTCCACATGCCCGGCGGTGGCGATAATCATTGCAACAACATCTCCATCAGTCCTGCCTCATCTTCAAGGCAGCGTAAATCGAGCCATAACCGCCCGTCGCCCACGCGCCCGATAACCGGCACCGGCAGACGGCGCCAGCGGGCGGCGAGCGCCTCAAGACGGCTGCCGCGCCCGTCGCGCGGAGTGAACGTGAGCGCAGCACCTGGTAGCCGGTCGACCGGCAGCGAGCCGCTGCCAATCTGCGACAGGCAGGGCGCTACGTCTATCTGAAATTCGTCGCCGTAGCGGGATTCCAGCGCAGGACGCAGGCGCTGCGCCTGCTCGCTGATGTCGGACGCCTGACGCGTCAGCAGCCGCAGCGTCGGCAGCCGCTCAGCAAGTTTTTCCGGGTGCAGGTAGAGACGCAGCGTGGCGTCGAGCGCCGCCAGCGTCATTTTGTCGGCGCGCAGGGCGCGCTTGAGCGGGTGTTTCTGAAGCTTTGCGATGAGCGCCTTTTTGCCGACGATAATCCCCGCCTGCGGCCCGCCCGGCAGTTTATCGCCGGAAAAGCTCACGAGACTCGCCCCGGCGGCCAGCGCCTCCTGCGGCATCGGCTCTTTCGGCAGGCCATACTGGCTGAGATCGATAAGCGAACCGCTGCCGAGATCGACAATCACCGGGACAGACGACGCCTGCGCCAGTTCGGCAGCGTCAACGGTTTTGGTAAAGCCTTCAATCTGATAATTACTGGTATGCACTTTCATCAGCAGCGCGGTCTGCTCGCCAGTCGCCTCAAGATAATCGCGCAGGTGCGTGCGGTTGGTCGTACCCACTTCCACCAGCTGACAGCCCGCCTGGCGCATCACATCCGGAATGCGAAACGCGCCGCCAATCTCCACCAGTTCGCCGCGCGACACAATTACCTCTTTGCCTGCGCCCAGCGCCGCCAGCATCAGCAGCACCGCCGCAGCGTTGTTATTGACGATACAGGCGTCTTCCGCGCCGGTGAGTTCACAGAGTAGCGCCGCCAGCGCGCGGTCGCGGTGGCCGCGCTCGCCGCCGTCGGCGTCATACTCCAGCGTCACCGGCGAGCGCATGGCGCGGGCGACCGCCTCAACGGCCTCTTCCGCCTGCAACGCGCGGCCAAGGTTGGTGTGCAGCACCGTCCCGGTAAGGTTAAAAACCGGGCGCAGCGCGCTTTGCGAACCGCGCGCCAGCCTGTCAGCCGCCGCCGCGGCCCAGTCGTCGCACCACGTCGGCAATGCCTGGCGTTCGCGAATGGCAAGCCGCGCCTCCTCCTGCATCGCGCGAAGCGTGTTGACCACGCGAGTATGGCCGTAGGTGTCCAGCAACGGCTGGAACGCGCTGTCGCGCAGCAGGCGGTCGGTAGCGGGAAGCTGGCTGTAAAGCAGACGGGAATCGGTCGTCATGACGTGAATAAACCTGGATAAAACGTGGCGATAATTTAGCAGGAAACGCGGGGCAGTTCAGTCCCCGCGCACGGTCAGCGCAATAAAGGGCGGTTCGCGCCCGGTCAGGCGCTGGGCGGCTCGGTACGCGCGAAGCTGTCGCGGGTAAAGAGCGCTTCCACCAGTTTCACCAGATGCGGACGCTGCGCGCACCAGCCCGGCGCCACGCGACGGAAATTGAGATAGCCAATAGCGCAGGCCGTTGCGATAGTGGCGAGCGTCAGTTCGTCGGCCTTCAGCGTGCCGTCAGCCACATATCCTTCCAGCGCGTCGAGGCCGCGGTTGATTTTCTCCCGCTGGCGCAGCAGTTCACTTTCCGACTGCTGCTCCGCCGGGCGCGCCTGCTCGCGTACCGAAACCAGCGCCGCGTCCATAATGCCGTCGGCGAGCGCCTCCAGCTGGCGCACTTTCAACGCCGCGCGCGGCGCTTGCGGCACCAGCGCCGGTTGGGCATCCAGCAGCTCGATATACTGCGCGATGATGGGCGAATCAAACCAGGTCTCGCCCTCATCGGTCACCAGCGCCGGCACTTTCCCCAGCGGGTTGTACTGCGCCATGCCGTTCTGTTCGGCATAGGGCGATTCATTTACGAACTCAAACACGATGCCTTTTTCGAGCAGCATCACAGAGATTTTGCGTACAAACGGGCTGGTGTAACTACCGATAAGTTTCATGCCGGGTCCTTTTACGTTAACGCCAGAGAAAGATAAGTATGGGTCAGGATACGCCAAAAGGACGCGCGGCGGCGCGCTAAAACGCACGGCGAGACGCGCCTGGCCGCCGCCTTTTTTCGTCATTTCTCTGCTGTAACTTTCTTACAGACTATCCTTGTTAACGTGAGTGAAAAATGTACGACGCCCGATCGGATTATTCCTGGGAAATATTTTGTGATTCACATCACAAATGAATAACAAAGATGCCGAATGAAAGTGTGATTCTCTTCACATTTAAGAGGTTGTGACGGTGACATTTTGCGCATTGTCTTTTTTTTACACGTCTTTTTTGTGATTCAAATCACGCCACAACACCCTGATCACCCCGACATCACGTGATCACGATCACACTTAACGGGTCTGTCTGGACACCATCGCGATTCAGTGCCAGATTTCGCGTCATCAGAGCATGGGTCCGGCTACCTCTGCCGCCACGTTAACAATAAACCTCGGGCCGCAAGCCTGCGCGTAAACATAAGAAGGGGTGTTCTATGTCATCCGATATCAAGATCAAAGTGCAAAGCTTTGGTCGCTTTCTCAGCAATATGGTAATGCCTAACATCGGCGCGTTTATCGCCTGGGGTATTATCACCGCGTTATTTATTCCCACAGGGTGGTGGCCAAACGAGACGCTGGCGAAGCTGGTTGGTCCGATGATCACCTACCTGCTGCCGCTGCTTATCGGCTATACCGGCGGTAAGCTGGTCGGCGGCGAGCGTGGCGGCGTGGTGGGCGCGATTACCACCATGGGCGTTATCGTCGGCGCGGACATCCCGATGTTCCTGGGCGCGATGATTGCAGGCCCGCTGGGCGGCTTCTGCATCAAGAAATTCGACGCCTCGGTCGACGGCAAAATCAAATCCGGCTTTGAAATGCTGGTGAACAACTTCTCCGCGGGCATCATCGGTATGATCCTCGCGATTCTGGCGTTCCTCGGCATTGGCCCGGCGGTAGAAGTGCTCTCGAAAGTGCTGGCCGCGGGCGTGAACTTCATGGTGGTTCACGACATGCTGCCGCTGGCGTCGATTTTCGTTGAACCAGCGAAAATCCTGTTCCTCAACAACGCCATCAACCACGGCATCTTCTCGCCGCTGGGCATTCAGCAGTCGCATGAACTGGGCAAATCGATCTTCTTCCTGATTGAAGCCAACCCGGGCCCGGGTATGGGTATTCTGCTGGCGTACATGTTCTTTGGTCGCGGCAGCGCCAAACAGTCTGCGGGCGGCGCGGCTATCATCCACTTCCTGGGCGGTATCCACGAAATCTACTTCCCGTATGTGCTGATGAATCCGCGTCTGATCCTCGCTGTTATCCTGGGCGGTATGACCGGCGTATTCTGCCTGACCGTACTGAACGGCGGCCTGGTTTCTCCGGCGTCTCCGGGCTCTATCCTGGCGGTGCTGGCGATGACGCCGAAAGGCGCGTACTTCGCAAACCTGGTGGCGATTTTCGCCGCGATGGCCGTCTCCTTCGTGGTGGCCGCTATCCTGCTGAAAACCAGCAAAGTGAAAGAAGAAGACGATATCGATGCCGCGACCCGTCGCATGCAGGATATGAAAGCGCAGTCTAAAGGCGCGGCAACCGCGGCGAACGCGGATCTGAGCAACGACCTGAGCCACGTGCGTAAAATCATCGTCGCCTGCGACGCCGGTATGGGCTCCAGCGCCATGGGCGCCGGCGTACTGCGTAAGAAAGTGCAGGATGCGGGCCTGAGCCATATTTCCGTCACCAACAGCGCGATTAACAGCCTGCCGGGCGATGTGGATCTGGTTATCACCCACCGCGATTTAACCGAGCGCGCCATGCGTCAGGCGCCGCACGCGCAGCACATTTCGCTGACCAACTTCCTGGACAGCGGCCTGTACGCCGGCCTGACCGAACGTCTGGTTGCCGCGCAGCGTCATACGCAGAACGAAGAGAAAGTCCGCACCAGCCTGCAGGACAGCTTCGACGCCAACGACAGCCATCTGTTTAAGCTCAGCGCAGACAACATCTTCCTGGGCCGTCAGGCGGCGAATAAAGAAGAGGCGATTCGCTTTGCGGGCGAGCAGCTGGTGAAAGGCGGTTACGTTCAGCCGGAATATGTAGACGCGATGCTGGAGCGCGAAAAACTCACCCCGACCTATCTCGGCGAGTCCATCGCGGTTCCGCACGGCACCGTTGAAGCCAAAGACCGCGTGCTGAAAACCGGCGTCGTGTTCTGCCAGTATCCGCAGGGCGTGCGTTTCGGTGAAGAAGAAGACGATATCGCCCGCCTGGTGATTGGTATCGCGGCGCGCAATAACGAACACATTCAGGTTATTACCAGCCTGACCAATGCGCTAGATGATGAAAGCGTGATTGAGCGCCTGGCGCATACCAACAGCGTCGATGAAGTGCTGGCGCTGCTCTCCGGTAAAACCGTGGCGTAAGACCATGCAGAGAGGGACACTGTCCCTCTCTTCGCTATTGAGAAGCTATTGAGATGTTTGTGCTCCACCAGGGCAACCTTACCTCTCCCGCACAGGGAGAGGGCAAGGGAAAGGGAGGTCGCACGCAGCACCCTTTCCCCCGCCCTCTCGGGTGATACAGTTTCCGCTTTAAGTAAGAAGGTATTCCCATGAAAGCATTACATTTTGGCGCAGGTAATATTGGTCGTGGCTTTATTGGCAAACTGCTCGCTGACGCAGGCATCGGCCTGACGTTCGCCGACGTGAACCAGACGGTGCTGGACGCCTTAAACGCGCGTCACAGCTACCAGGTGCGCGTGGTGGGCGAGCAGGAGCAGACGGATACCGTTTCCGGCGTGGACGCGGTCAACAGCACCAGTGACGATGTTGTGACGCTTATCGCCACCGTCGATCTCGTGACGACCGCCGTCGGCCCCGTCGTGCTGGAGCGCATCGCCCCGGCGGTCGCCAAAGGCCTGGCGCTACGCAAAGCGCAGGGTAACGAGCGCCCGCTCAATATCATCGCCTGTGAAAACATGGTGCGCGGCACCAGCCAGTTGAAAACCCACGTGTTTAACGCGCTGGCAGAGAGTGACAAAGCCTGGGTGGAAAGCCACGTCGGTTTTGTCGATTCCGCCGTTGACCGTATCGTGCCGCCGTCGGAATCCGCCGCGCGCGATCCGCTGGAAGTAACCGTTGAAACCTTCAGCGAGTGGATTGTCGACAAAACCCAGTTCAAAGGCGAACTGCCTACTATCGCGGGCATGGAGCTGACCGACAATCTGATGGCATTTGTTGAACGCAAGCTCTTCACCCTGAACACCGGGCATGCTATAACCGCCTACCTCGGAAAACAGGCCGGTCATCAGACCATTCGCGACGCGATTCTGGATGAGAAAATTCGTCTGGTGGTGCGCGGCGCGATGGAAGAGAGCGGCGCGGTGTTGATTAAACGCTACGGCTTCGATGACGCGAAACATGCCGCGTACATCGAGAAAATTCTCGGCCGTTTTGAAAACCCGTACCTGAAAGACGACGTGGAACGCGTTGGCCGTCAGCCGCTGCGCAAACTGAGCGCGGGCGACCGTCTCATTAAGCCGCTGCTGGGCACGCTGGAATATGGCCTGCCGCACCAGAATCTGGTGCTGGGTATCGCCGCCGCGATGCATTTCCGCAGTGAAGACGATCCGCAGGCGCAGGAGCTGGCGCAGCTTATCGCCGATAAAGGCCCGCAGGCCGCGCTGGCGCAGGTTTCCGGTCTGGACGCCAACAGCGATGTCGTGGCGTTGGCCGTACAGGCGTATAACGCAACAGCGTAATGAATAACGGGCGCGGCTGAGTCTGCGCCCGCTGATGACGTGTCAGATATGCAGGCAATGATGGAAGAAACCCAGGCCTTTGAAAACCGTGTGCTTGAGCGTCTGAATGCTGGCAAAACCGTAAGAAGTTTGTTGATCGCCGCCGTTGAACTGCTCACCGAGGCGGTCAATATTCTGGTGTTGCAGGTGTTCCGTAAAGACGACTACGCGGTCAAATACGCCGTTGAGCCGTTGCTCGACGGCAGCGGCCCGCTGGGCGATCTCTCCGTACGCCTGAAGCTGATTTATGGACTCGGCGTGATAAGCCGCGCCGAGTATGAAGACTGCGAACTCCTGATGGCGCTGCGCGAAGAGCTGAATCACGACGGCAACGACTACGCCTTTACCGACGATGAAATCCTCGGACCCTTCGGCGAGCTGCATTGCGTTGTCGCGCTGCCTCCCGCGCCGCCCGCCCTCGAAAGCAGCGACCCACAGCTGATCCAGATGCAAAAACAGCGCTACCAGCAGGTTGTGCGCTCCACCATGGTCCTTTCCCTGACCGAATTGCTCTCAAGGATAAGCTTAAAAAAAGCCTTCCAGAAGTAGCTTCGGTGGCCGCGTAGCGCTTCTGTCCTCCTCCCTCCGGTCAGCCCCTCCGTAACAGCCGTTACCCGCTCTGTGCTACACTCCGACGCAGTTAATCTTGCGGAAAAGAGTCATGAAACGAGAACTTGCCATCGAATTTTCACGCGTCACCGAAGCGGCGGCGCTGGCCGGGTACAAGTGGCTGGGACGCGGCGATAAAAACCTCGCCGACGGCGCGGCCGTTAACGCCATGCGCATTATGCTCAATAAAGTCGATATTGACGGGCAGATTGTGATTGGCGAAGGAGAAATCGATGAAGCGCCGATGCTCTACATCGGCGAGAAGGTCGGCACCGGTAACGGCGATGCGGTCGATATCGCGGTCGATCCTATTGAAGGCACGCGCATGACGGCGATGGGCCAGGCTAACGCGCTGGCGGTGCTGGCCGTGGGCGATAAGGGCAGTTTCCTGAACGCGCCCGATATGTATATGGAAAAGCTGATTGTCGGCCCCGGCGCGAAAGGCGTTATCGACCTCAATCTGCCGCTTGAGCAGAACCTGAAAAACATCGCCGCCGCGCTCGGTAAATCGCTTAGCGAACTCACCGTCACCATTCTTGCCAAACCACGCCACGATGCGGTCATCGCGCAGATGCAACAGCTCGGCGTGCGCGTATTCGCCATTCCCGACGGCGACGTGGCGGCCTCTATTCTGACCTGCATGCCGGATAGCGAAGTCGACGTGCTGTACGGCATCGGCGGCGCGCCGGAAGGCGTGGTCTCGGCGGCGGTAATCCGCGCGCTGGATGGCGATATGCAGGGCCGTCTGCTGGCGCGCCACATCGTGAAAGGCGACACGCCGGAAAACCGCCGCATCGGCGAGCAGGAGCTGGCGCGCTGCCAGGCGATGGGCATCGTGGCGGGCAACGTGCTGAAGCTTGATGAGATGGCGCATAACGATAACGTGATTTTCTCGGCGACCGGCATCACCAAAGGCGATCTGCTGGATGGCATTACCCGCAAGGGCAATATCGCCACCACCGAGACGCTGCTGATCCGCGGCAAATCGCGCACCATTCGTCGTATTCAGTCGATTCACTATCTCGATCGCAAAGACCCGGAGATCCAGACGCACATTCTGTAATCGTTTGTCTGAATGAGCTTTCCGGCCCGTTCGGGCTGGAAATGCCACGCGGCGCTGGCGAAGATAAAGCAACAGTTAACACAGGAGCGAAACATGGCGGATTGGGTTACAGGTAAAGTGGTTCGGGTTCAGCACTGGACCGATTCTCTCTTCAGTCTCGTGGTTAACGCCCCTGTCGCGCCTTTCACCGCCGGACAATTCACCAAGCTGGGTCTTGAGATTGACGGCGAGCGCGTGCAGCGCGCCTATTCTTACGTCAACGCGCCGGGCAACCCGGATCTGGAGTTTTATCTGGTGACGGTGCCGGAGGGCAAACTCAGCCCAAGGCTGCACGCGATGCAGCCCGGTGATGAAGTGATGGTGGTGAGCGACGCGGCGGGCTTTTTCGTGCTGGAAGAAATTCCCGAGTGCGAGACGTTATGGATGCTGGCGACCGGCACCGCCATCGGCCCGTATCTGTCGATTCTGCAGGAAGGCAAAGATCTGGAGCGCTTCAAAAATATCGTGCTGGTGCACGCGGTGCGCTACGCCCAGGATTTGAGCTACTTACCGCTGATGCTGGAGCTGCAACAGCGCTACGAAGGCAAGTTACGGGTACAGACGGTGGTGAGCCGTGAAACGGTCTCTGGCTCGCTGACCGGGCGCGTGCCGGCGCTGATTGAGAGCGGCGCGCTGGAAGAGGCGGTCGGGCTGCCGATGGACACCGCGACCAGTCACGTCATGCTGTGCGGTAACCCGCAGATGGTGCGCGATACGCAGCAGTTGCTGAAAGATACCCGCCAGATGGCGAAGCATCTGCGCCGCCGACCTGGACATATGACGGCGGAGCACTACTGGTAATCAGCGGTACTTCACATCCAGCGTTTCTTTGCCGTATTTGTTCTCGCCCTGGGTGCCAAGAAACGCGCCCAGGTCCAGCACCATCATGACCATGATAAGCGTCGGGATGAAGCGCCCCACGGCCCACTGCCAGACGCCGCCCAGCACTGCCCAGTTACCGGCGAGCAGCATCCACGCGAGGATCATCAACAGCGCCCACGCGCCCGATTTGCCGCGGTCGTGGAGGCGTTTCACCACTACCGCCGCCGTCGGCCAGAGCAGACAAACCAGCATAAAAGCCGCGGTCTGCGTATTGAGTAAATCGTTGCCTGTCAGGGTAAAAAGGATAATCATCGACGCTACCCAAAGCGCCATCCATACCCAAAAATCACGGCGGCCAATACGGCCTTTAAAAGAGAATAACCACTGCTGAAGGGTCATAGCGTAAACCTTACTGTGTGCGTGGCGCACAGTTTACCCTGGTGCGGACGGGTTTTGACAAGCCAGCCCGATATGGTTTTAATCGCTGTGATACGCAACCGGGAAAGGTGAATCATGAAGCCGCTGTTTTATCTTCTTTTTCTGACGCTGCCGCTGGCGGCGTGCTTCGCCGATGCCGAAACCGACCCACAGACGCTGACGCCGACCGCGCCATACCTGCTGCCCGGCTCGCCCACCTTTGACCTCTCGATTTCCCAGTTTCGCGAACGGTTCAATGCCGACAACCCTGCACTGCCGCTCAATGAATTTCGCGCCATCGACGTGAAAGGCGATAAGGTCAATCTGATGCGCGCGGCCAGCAAAATTAATGAAAATCTCTATGCCTCCACGGCGCTGGAGCGCGGCACGCTGAAAATCAAAAGCATCCAGATAACCTGGCTGCCCATTCAGGGGCCGGAGCAGAAAGCCGCGAAAGCCAAAGCGCTGGAGTATATGGCGGCGCTGCTCAGGAGTTTCACGCCGAAAATGGGCAAAGCGCAGAGCCAGCAGCGGCTGACGCGCTTACTGACCGATGGCAAGGGCAAACGCTACTTCAGCCAGGCGGAGGGCGCGATTCGTTATATAGTGGCAGACAGCGGCGAAAAGGGCCTGACCTTCGCTGTTGAACCGATTAAGCTGGCGCTATCGCAAACGCTGGAAGGGAGCAATAAATGACAAAAAGCAAAGCCTTTCCAGGTTCGAATCTCTATACTGTTTCACAGACCGCGCTGCCTGACAGGCAGCAATATTCCTTAATTCGCTTAGCGCGTGGAGAATGAAAATGCGACATCCTTTAGTGATGGGTAACTGGAAACTGAACGGCAGCCGCCACATGGTAAACGAGCTGGTAGCTAACCTGCGTAAAGAGCTGGCTGGCGTATCTGGCTGTGACGTAGCGATCGCCCCGCCGGCGATGTATCTGGATCTGGCGAAGCAAGCCGCCGCTGGCAGCCACATCATTCTTGGCGCTCAGAACGTCGACGTTAACCTCTCCGGCGCGTTCACCGGTGAAACTTCCGCTGAAATGCTTAAAGATATCGGCGCGAAATACATCATTATCGGCCACTCCGAGCGTCGTACTTATCACGCGGAATCTGACGAGCTGATCGCGAAGAAATTCGCCGTGCTGAAAGCGCAGGGTCTGGTTCCGGTACTGTGCATCGGTGAAACCGAAGCCGAAAACGAAGCGGGCAAAACGGAAGAAGTGTGCGCACGTCAGCTTGACGCCGTGCTGAAAACCCAGGGCGCCGCCGCGTTCGAAGGCGTTGTGATTGCTTACGAACCCGTATGGGCTATCGGTACCGGCAAATCCGCTACCCCGGCCCAGGCGCAGGCGGTTCACAAGTTCATCCGTGACCACATCGCCAAAGCTGACGCGAAAGTCGCCGAGCAGGTTATCATTCAGTACGGCGGTTCTGTAAACGCGGCTAACGCGGCAGAACTCTTCACCCAGCCGGACATCGACGGCGCGCTGGTTGGCGGCGCCTCTCTGAAGGCGGACGCGTTCGCGGTTATCGTGAAAGCCGCTGAAGAAGCGAAAAAAGCGTAATACTCTGCGCCGCTCATTCGGGCGGCGCTCTTTCATCCCTTCCCTGCGCTACACACGTCCTCAGGCGCTTTTTCGCTGACGGTGAAACTTAATACTCTGCATAATTTCCTGATACTGCCAGTGATGTGACTCCAGAAACTCACCAAGGCAGGTGCCGATATAGCACACCATTTTTTTGCCTTCCTGCGCATCATTTATCAGAATCACCGTCTGGCGCTGGAACACCGGCGTATTGTCTTCCATATACTGATAAAACATATCGACCGCCGGTTCGCCGTCGATAATGGTCATTTCCGTTGATTGCAGACGGAAGTCGGGTAGAGACGTTTCCATTTCTCTGACGATGCGGGCCGCGACGGCATGGACTTTATCATCCGCATTGGCAGAGGTTCGGGAAACAACAAAGGTTAATTCACTTACGTTACTGTCACTAACGGGGAATAAATTCATAACTTAGTCTTTATCTATTTTGGGCGTAACACGCTCTGCTACCTGCTAAAAAAGAAAACACGGCACCGCACGGGTGACCGACATAATAAAGAGCTCACAATACTGATGGATTTATTTACGTTAAGATAAAACTCATTTCCGGCAGAGGATAACGCGTTTCGTCTGCCAATTAAAAGACCTGACGGAAATTTCCTGCCTTATGTGAAATTTCTTCAACAGAGACAGTGGGTTATATGCTCTGCGGTTATGCAAAAGCTGCCATAAGTTGATATTTTTTTATAATTTTACTGTGTATATGATCAGGCAATATAACCCATGCGGCAACAGATAAGCATTAATTGATAAAAAGCGGCAGGTTAAATCAGGCTGATAATGGTTGAAAGGCGATAAAAAAAGAAAAAGCCGCCGGGCGCTATCTCGCCTTTATCCTGAAAATAGGCGCATTTAAAGCCAGTATAAGGCACGTATAAAATCATCAAATGAGTCTGCAATCTCAAAGAGGGCATCGCCATCTTGTGCATAGAGATAGACACAACCGTAGTCGCTTTCTTTTAATGACAGGAAAAACGTCCTCGATGTATCTGTCAACTTCAGAGCAAAGTCCTGACGCAGTGAGGTTCCTGTGTTTCGAACAATGCGTTAGCGCACCCTGTAAATTATTCTGGAAAGAATAACAATCTATACGCCTTTTTGGGGAACCATATCTTGAGCTTAATAATATGCAGCTGCATGTTTTAATGCCCGTATAATTGAGATAAGACCTCATCATCAGGGCTTTCAGCCATCCTTGATTTATCTTTAATTTCTGACATTTTTCCTTGAGATGTTATGTGTCGTGATATTCCTTTTACACTGTAGAAATAATAATGTTAACAATAGCTATGAGCACAGACAGCGGCTCTCTATGGTTACTATTTCTTAAAAAATCCAGTAATATGCACTACCGCCTCAGATAATACTCACCAAAATTGAGCATTACAACCAACACTTTTCAACCAAAAGTTACATTTAAATGGCTTAAGCCCATTTTAAATATCAATCATTAAATTGCAGAAACTTTTCTTATAAGGTTAAGTTTTACTTAATGAAATCAAGCTGGCCGAAGACGTAAGCTCAATCATTAAGACAACAAGAGAAAAGTAACTTATATAACCCCATACATCACGTAAATGGGATGAGTTCATTCCTATCAAGATCACTTAGCATTGCCTTTAATATTTTTAAATTCTTTTTGACCTCTGCATTAACGAAGTTGGGATTAAAAAAATCTGAACCACCGAAGGCTTTTGCCTTGAGTAATTTCATCAGACAAATCATTCTTGCTTCAAATTCCGCGTCATAATTCTTACTCTCGACTTCATTTATACTAAATTCCTCACCGTTCATAAATCGCTTATGAACCTGATTTCTAATTTTTTTCACCAACCCTTCACCTGAATCCAGAGCTTCTTTTATGATAGTTATTGATATTTCTTTCTTTTCGGGATTTATAAGCTTCAAGCTTAGCTCTATGCGTAAACATAAAACATATTCAACCCAAGCCCAGTAATCATAGTCATTATTAAATTTTATATTTGCTAATTCATCACAAATTACCATCGCCTCGTGCTCTTTCTCAGCAATAAACAAATAGTAAGCTAATTTTGTTAGCGTCTCAACGATAGTCTTGTCAGTCTTAATACTCTTGGATGGCAAAAGGCTTATAGCATTTTTTATTGCTAAATTTTTATCAGATAACTCGCTTAAAATATTTTTCAATGTCATTTCAGCTACCTTATTATTCAACTTTAATTTTAGTTTATCCGGGAACGGTTTACTGGCCCTGGAAGCGCAGGTTCTGCGGCACCTGCCACTGCGGCACGCTGAGTTCGCGTTCGGTTTCGCCCCAGGTGCTGAACTGCCCGCGCCAGACGGTCTGGCCGTCTGCGTCCGTCACCCGCTCCGGCAGGCCGTTGGGTTCGGTGTGAGCAGCGCCTGCCGCCATTCGGCGCGCGTGGCGCGGCGGATTTCCAGCGACAGCGTGTCGTGGCGGTACTCGGTGCGGTGCTCTGCAGTTTCCCGGGCGGTGAGACGCCCCAGCACGTCATATTCAAACGCGGTTACCAGCGGCGCGTCCGGGCTGCCCGGCAGCGGATGGCGGATCACCTCCGTCACCTGGCCCAGCGCGTCATGGCGGTATTCCGTCAGGCGGCCCGCGTAGTCCCGCTGGCCCGTCAGGCGGCCTGCGGCGTCATACTCAAACCGCCAGCTTTCGCGGTTCGGGTTCACCAGCGTCGTCAGACGGCCGAAGCGGTCGTAGCGCAGGCGCGTCAGGTGTCCCGCCGGGTCGGTGAGCGCCACCACATCGCCGCGCGGGTTGTATTCATACTGCCAGGCGGCGCCGTCCGGCAGCACTTCCTTCACCGGGAACGCGAACACCGGGTGCAATCAGAATGATGATGACCTATTTAGAAGTACATTTTGGGCTAAATAGCTTTATCAAGCCCCAAAAGTGGTTAATGGGCCGACTGCGTGCTGGTTTATTAGTCTGCAATACAGCTCAACGGGATTTTACTTTAATATATATTGAGCTCATATAACTAACATACTTAATTATAAGGAACTATGTAGACAAGCCTAGGCATGATTACACCTAGGCTAGGTCGATTACTCTATTTCATTAATTAAGGCATCAAATGAATCAATAACGAATGCCAACTCTTTTTCATCCATTAACCATATATATACTTTCCCGTAATCCTTTTTGCGCATTGAAATGAGGAAACAGTTGCCGCCCTGGTCATCAGCAAAGGGAACAAAATCTTTCAGCTCTGGAAAATCATCAACCAAATCCTTATAGGTTCTTTCTATTGGAGCAGAACCATATTTGAAAGGAATAAAACCACTTAGTAAAAAATCATTATCAGCATATTCATCCGCTAGCTCACCTCCGTTGTTATTGAGGTAAAATTCTTTAAAAGTCTTCGGAAACTTCCAGTTGAATTTTTTTTCAAGCTCTACAAAGTCTTCTTGCGTTAAACCTATTTCTGAATCCACTATAATATGTTGCATGTTCCTTTACTCCTAAAACGACCTGGATGTACATATTGTTTACCCGTCGCAGCTTTATACTGACTCACCCCACCATTATGATTAATACCACGGTGTGACGGCTTTTCAACAAGCTGCATCGTGCCTTTATTCGTTTCCGCATCATAGTCATCAAGATGATGCCAGACATAACCACTTGGGGTAGTTTTTTGGTTTAAACCAGCCTCATAATTAGCCCGTTCAAAGTCAATTGCATAATCACCAGAGTACTCTATTTTCACAATAGGATTCACACCCGGCTTTTTATTATAAAGCGCGTTACTATTTGAATAATCTAACCCTCCACCAGGTGTTTTAACTACGCCGCTATAGCCACGTTCTTCTAATTTAACTAATGGATCAACAGCAAGCCCCAACGGGTCCACCCACGTCAGCGGATCACCCACGTAAGCATACGTATTTATCCCGCCCGCTAACCCAATCGGGTCCATCTGGGTATAACGCCCCGCCACCGGGTCGTAATAGCGGAACAGGTTGTAATGCAGCCCGCTTTCGCGGTCGAGGTACTGGCCCTGGAAGCGCAGGTTCTGCGGCACCTGCCACTGCGGCACGCTGAGTTCGCGCTCCGTTTCACCCCAGGTGCTGAACTGCCCGCGCCAGACGGTCTGGCCGTCCGCATCGGTCACCCGCTCCGGCAGGCCGTTGAGTTCGGTGTGGTACCAGTAAATCTCGCAGTCGTCGAAAACGCTGTCGACGCGCGCCAGCGGCTCGTAGCTGCCCTCGGTGTAAACGTCTGAACGTAGTGGTCCGGCTCGCGGTCGCTCTGTTCACCGGCCAGTTGCAGGCCCTGCCAGTCGAAGCGGATGGTTTCCGGCTGCGGGTCGTTATAGCGCCAGAGAATCTTGTGCGTGCGTCGGCCAAGCGGGTCGTAGCGGTATTCCACTTTTTTGAATTCCGCATGACCGGTGAAGGTGATTTCCCTTACCCGCTGCTCATCGTCATACGAGAACTGCTGGATAACACCAAACTTATCCCGCCGCTGAATCAGCCGCCCGAACCCGTCATAATCGAGCTTCAGCCCGTCGAGGCGCAGCAGCAGGTTGTGCCATACCGGGTTGCGGTGCTCCTCGGTGCGGTTGCCCGTCGGGTCCCAGAAGAAGTGCTCTTCTCGCTGCGGTTCGACGGCTTTTGTGACCTGGCCCGCGGCATCGTAGCCCCACAGGTACTGGCTGTATTTTTCGCCCGGCGTCGCCGGAGTCGCGTCGGTGTGTATCTGCTGGACTATCTGGTCGGTGCGGTCCCAGCGGTAGCGGCGCTCGAACACCAGCTCGCGGCGCGCATCCAGCACCGTGCGCTGCGTGACGCGGCCTGCGGAGTCGTAACGGGTTTCCTGCGCTAGCACGCCCTGGCTGCGGGAAATTTCCCGGTGCAGACGGTCACGACCGTACGCCGCCAGCGTGTGCGTGGCCCCGCCGTGGCGCAGCTGCATCTCCAGCAGGTGGCCGGTGCCGTAGCGCAGCGCGGGTGGGGAGATTTTTCCCGCGCGGCCAGGCTTAAATGAACTTATGGTTAAGGAAAATTAAAACATAAGACAATGCAAACTTTAATTTAGGAGATTCTTATAAATCACATCTCTAAATTTTATATTTTCACTGGTTAAAGTAAAATCGCCTTTTTTTATGAAAGGCTTAAAAATATCAATGGTCGGATGAGAAACAAAATCAATGTCCTTACCAGCATTGACTCTTATTTTTAATAAACATAAAATTTCACTTGGTAAAAACTGCCATTCAGTAGCATCAAAGACATAAAACTTTTTGGAATCTTTACGACAGTTTTCAGCGTGAAAATCCCCCAAAGAGGTAAAGACCTTATTCACAACCTCAGCGTCATCACTTAAAAAATTATTATAAGCGAAATCATATATCTCATTGAAATTTTCTGTAACTTCCTCACTAAGGGAAACACCATTCCCATCAAACAAGTCTTTAAAAGGTATAAAGTCTTTTTTTATTTCAAAAAAATCATTACCTACCGCAATGAACAATGGAAGAATGCTATGTCCCGCCTCACAGCGAGCCAAATTTTGATTACCTTTACTCTTAGCCTCATTTACTTTATTTTCAAGAAAAAAGTAAAGGTATTTCATAACATTAAACTGTTCTTCTTTTTTAAAAAAAACAAAAGAAAGTAAGCCTAAAGAACTGATATTGGAATCCAAAAACGCAGGCAACCTCTTTTTCATAAATAGAGCTGATGTTACTGCGAGCAGTTGAATATAATAAATATTAATTAACTTATTGAAGCTATCTTCATCTTTATTGGCGTAGAAATCCTTTGCATATACAGCAAACTCGTCAAATTTCCTCGAAAGGGCAGAGGCTATATCTTCTTGTACAACACGATAGCCTACCTTTTCATTTACAAAATACTTATATGAAAGATCTGTTTCCCCTTCCAGGTAACGGGCTAATCTCTCGTTAAGGTCTTCATATGACTGCTTCTCATCTTTGGTGACGTAGTTAACAATACCGTCAATTTCTTTAATTAGTTTCTTCATTTATTGACTCCGTTACTCCCAAATACTCATCAAATACTTTGAAACAAACCAACGCCCATTAGAGGCTCTTTCAACGAAAACATCGACAACATAAGTATCACCTATATTATCCAACATATCATTGACTCTGTGCCCGTTAAGGTCATAGCCTCCTTTCCGGACATCTGTTCCAAGAACAGTTTCAATAAAATCTTTTGAACTTAGCTGCCGATCACTTAATTTGCCGACAGATCCGGTTGTATTTGTTTTTACTTCAAAGAAGTCATATTTCCCGTCATGTCTTAAGCCGACTAAATCAATACCGTTATTAGATTTATTTTGCACTGAAAAAACATCTGCATAATTTCCTGAGCGTTCGAGCTGAGATTTAACATGGGATTCACCAAAATCACCCAAGCGCTTACTGAAGCACAGACCAAGCGGATCTACCCAAGTTAATGGGTCCGGCACATATCCATAAGTATTAATCCCACCAAGAAGCCCAATCGGGTCCATCTGGGTGTAACGCCCGGCAACCGGGTCGTAATAGCGGAAGAGGTTGTAATGCAGCCCGCTTTCACGGTCGAGGTACTGGCCCTGGAAGCGTAAGTTCTGCGGCACCTGCCACTGCGGCACGCTGAGCTCGCGTTCGGTTTCGCCCCAGGTGCTGAACTGTCCGCGCCAGACGGTCTGGCCGTTCGCGTCGGTAACCCGCTCCGGCAGGCCGTTGAGTTCGGTGTGGTACCAGTAAATCTCACAGTCGTCATACACACTGTCGACCCGCGCCAGCGGTTCGTAGCTGCCTTCGGTGTAAACGTACTGAACGTAGTGGTCAGGCTCCCGGTCGCTCTGTTCACCTGCAAGCTGTAAACCCTGCCAGTCGAAGCGGATGGTTTCCGGGTCTTTCTCTCCGTAGCGCCACAGGATTTTATGCGTGCGTCGCCCCAGCGGGTCGTAGCGGTATTCCACCCGGCGGAACTTCGTGTTCCCCTCAAACCGAATCTCTTTTACCCGCTGCTCATCGTCGTAGGCAAAATGCTGCACTACGCCGCTTTTATCCTGACGGCGCGTGAGTCGCCCGAACCCGTCGTAATCCAGCTTCAGTCCGTCGAGGCGCAGCAGCAGGTTGTGCCACACCGGGTTGCGGTGCTCCTCAGTGCGGTTGCCCGCGGCGTCCCAGAAGAAGCGCTCTTCTTTCTGCGGTTCGACAGCTTTTGTGACCTGGCCCGCGGCATCGTAGCCCCACAGGTACTGGCTGTATTTCTCGCCCGGCGTGGCAGGGGTTGAGTCAGTGTGTATCTGCTGGACTATCTGGTCGGTGCGGTCCCAGCGGTAGCGACGCTCGAACACCAGTTCGCGTCGCGCATCCAGCACCGTGCGCTGGGTGACGCGGCCTGCGGAATCGTAACGGGTCTCCTGTGAGAGCACACCCTGGCTGCGGGATATTTCCCGGTGCAGGCGGTCGCGGCCGTATGCCGCCAGCGTGTGCGTGGCCCCGCCGTGGCGCAGCTGCATCTCCAGCAGGTGGCCGGTGCCGTAGCGCAGGGTGGCGAGCTCCCGGCCATCCGGAAACGTTGTACTGCTGAGGTTGCCCAGCGCGTCGTACTCATACTCAAACTTCCCGCCGTGGTTCTCCTCACTCACCAGTTCGCCCGCGGCATTGCGGGTGAAGACCAGCACGGCGTCCCACGCCGGTTCGCGCTCTTCCAGCAGCGCCTGCCGCCATTCGGCGCGCGTGGCGCGGCGGATTTCCAGCGACAGCGTGTCGTGGCGGTATTCGGTGCGGTGCTCTGCGGTTTCCCGCGCAGTCAGGCGGCCCAGCACGTCATATTCAAACGCGGTGACCAGCGGCGCGTCCGGGCTGCCCGGCAGCGGATGGCGGATCACCTCCGTCACCTGGCCCAGCGCGTCGTGGCGGTATTCCGTCAGGCGGCCCGCGTAGTCGCGCTGGCCCGTCAGGCGGCCCGCGGCGTCATACTCAAACCGCCAGCTTTCGCGGTTCGGGTTCACCAGCGTCGTCAGACGGCCAAAACGGTCATAGCGCAGGCGCGTCAGATGGCCTGCCGGGTCGGCGGCGCTCACCACCTGCCCGCGCGCGTTGCGCGTTACCTTGCGCTCGCGCAGCCCGTCGTCGTCCTGCCCGCAGAGCAGCCCGGCGTTGTCATATTCGTAGTGCGTCTCGCGGCCGTCCGCCCGTCGCCAGGTGCGCAGACGCCCCGCCGCGGTCAGCGCCCAGCGGTCGGTGTTGCCTTCGGCGTCGCTGGCGCTGAGCGGCCGCCCCGCGTCGTCGTAAAGCCGCTGGCTCTGGTTGCCGGAGCAGTCCTCGTCGCGCACCAGCTGTCCGCGCTCGTTCCACCAGAACCGGTGCGTGTTGTTCAGCGCGTCGGTCTGCTGAACCAGGTCGCCCTGCTCGTTCCACTCAAAGCGCGTCACGCCGCCTTTCGGGTCGGTGAGCGCCACCACATCGCCGCGCGCATTGTATTCATACTGCCAGGCGGCGCCGTCCGGCAGCACTTCCTTCACCGGGAACGCGAACACCGGGTGCCACGTGGTGAATGTGCTGTTGCCGAGCGGATCGCGCACTTCCGTCAGGTTGCCGTGCTCGTCGTAGCCATACACCCAGCGGCTGCCGTCCGGCGTGGTGGCCGCTTTCAGCAGCTCGGCATAATCTGCCCACTCGTAGCGCCACACGCCGCCGTGGCGGTCGGTGTATTCCGTGATGCGGTAGAGGAAATCCCAGCAGTGGCGCGTCGAGAAACCCGCGTCGCAGCTTACCGTGGCGCAGCGTTTCGCCTCGTCGGCGTCGATGCGCCAGCGCTCCAGCACGTTGTCCTGGTCGTCCAGCACCTGATAACTGCACACGCGCCAGTTGGGCGCATCGGCGGCGGGCTGCCACTGATAATGCACGCTGAGGTTGGTGGAGTAGCTGTGCCAGCCCATCATGTCGCTGGCGCGATCCCAGCCGAAGCGGCGCGTGACGATGCCGTCCGCGTCGGTGACCTCGATCAACTGGCCGTTTTCGTTATAGCCATAAGTCACCAGCAGGCGGCGCTCGCCGTTGCATACCTGGTGCACGCTGGCGAGACGGCCATGCGATTTCTCGTAGGCAAGTTCGACATCCAGCGCTTCGTTGTCGCCGGAAATGCGCGCCAGCCTGCCGTGTTCATCCCAGCTGTAATACTGGCAGTTTTCGTGACGATCGTAGATGCGGAACAGCCGCCACTCGCCCGGACGCGTCGGGTCCGGTTCGTAGACGTGATATTCGCCGCTCGTCATCTGGAGCATCAGCGTGCCGCTGACGGTGTAATAGAGCGTGACGCCGTCTTCGAGATAATCCACCACGTCGCCGGGGGTCAGCTCGCCGAAGCCCAGATCGCGGCCCGACATATCGCGCCAGATAAACTGATTGTTCTCAAGACGGAAGAAGCGGGTCTCAAACGGCAGCAGCCAGCCGGTACCGAGCATACCGGTCGCCAGATTGCGGCTGTTGTAAACACGCTGCCAGATGAGCGGAATGCGGTCTTCCAGCGTGAAATCGCGGTCTTCGCCGCCCGCGAGGATTTTCGCGCCGCTGGCGATATCCACCGGGTGCTGCGTGTGGCGCGCTTCGCTGCCCACTTTCCCCGCCTGAATCAGCCCGAACGTGGTTAATCCCATGCCGAGATCGGCGGCGAGCTGACAGCAAAAGGTTTTCAGGATCTGGCGGCTGAATATCGCCTTTAACATCCCTTTACTGAGATTGCGCAATATTCCCGGTCCAAGGCTGCCGATGGCGTTACCGATAAGCCGCGCCCAGAAATTTTTACCGCTGCGGATATCGCGCACCACAATGCTTTCGCCGCCGATGCGCACACGCGTGTTTTCTTTAACTTTTATCTTTGCTTCGCAGGTGCTGCGATCGCCATCACGGCACGCGGGCTGACCGTTGATCAGCACTTTTTTCGAACCTTCCGCCAGGAAGTTACCGCCGGTGATCGTATGGCCTTTGGTGCACTCGACAGTATCCAGCGGCGCTTCTTTAGCAAAAGGGCTGGCCCCCGCCACGACCGGCTGGGTTAAGTTATCCCAGACGCTGCCCGCGAAATTTTTCACGCCCTGCCAGCCGCTGCTCGCAATCGCGTCGGCTCCCGCAGCCAGATTATCAAACGGGTGCAGCGTAAACTGCGCCACTTCGAGAATGGTAACCGCCGTGTTTATCGCGAACGCCTTCGCCTTATCGGCAAAGCTCTCTGCCGGGATAGGCGTATTGAGATAATCATGATCGACCGTACCCGCCGCACGGGCGGCAGGGAGATCCATGATATGAACGTTGTGCGAGCCACTGGTAATAAAGGCATCCGGTGGCCCACGCCAGCCGAAGAAATCCAGCACGGCATCAACACCCTGGCCGACCAGATCGCCTGCCTCTTCCGCGATGCCGCTGCCGAAAACAGCGGCAATCAGTACAACGCCTGCGACCGTGCCAAGCCCCGTTGTCATCATCGCCGCACCCGCCGTAAACGCAGCAAGACAAATGGCGCCTTCGACCACACCGCTGACGACATCGGCGAGCAGAGAGCTGTGGATGAGCGGGTCCTGATAACGGGCAGCTAACGGTTCAGACACGCTTATGCTCCCTCTCCAGGCGTAAATTCCAGACCCGCTTTAATGGATTCCCATATCGCCAGCGCGTCTTCATCAAACGGCGCGGTGCGGCTCATCGCCATGACCAGCAGGTGATCCTCAAGCATCGTGGTCGCCAGCTGTTCATAAACCGTCACGCCGTGGTTTTCAAAACGCATCGTGACTTCCTGCGCGGGCCTGCTGCCCATCCGGGTGTCAGTCACGTCGCCGCCGGTGAACTTTTTCATGTCGCGTTTGATTTTGGCGACCTGGCTTTTCAGGTAAGTCTCTTCTTCGCCGGGCTTGACGTCCCAGGCGCGCGTCAGCACCAGAGAGGCCCCCGCTTTCGGCAGTGACAATATCGTCATGCTGCGATCCTGCACGGCTTCCGGCAGCGTCAGCGTCCCTTCTGATAACGTATATTTCACCTGGCTCATGCCTGCCCTTCTCCGTCGGAATTAAATGTTTTTGCCACTTCGTTCTGGATATCCGCAGGCGTCGGCGCGACGCTTGTCGCTTTGTCCGGTTGCTTCTTGAGGTTCAGATCGAGCGTGCCGCCGGTATTGATTTGCCCTGTGCCGCTGGCGTTAATCGCGAATTTTGTACAGTAGAGATTGACTTCACCGTTCGCCCCCATCTCCAGTACCGAATCACCCGTGACCAGGCGGATGCCGGTCGCAGAAGAAATGGTCACCGTGCCCTGGCCTTTGATGTCGTACTGCCCGCCGACCAGCTCATTGCGGCTCATCTGAATGGCGTGTTCTTGCTTACCTTCGACTTTGCCGGTGTAGTCCTGCTTGATAGCAACCACCCGCGAGCCGCCGACGCTGTGGGTTTCATCTTTTTTCACTTTGGTATCGAGATTGCGCTCGGCCTGCAGCCACACCTGCTCCTCGCCCGCCTTGTCTTCAAAGCGCAGGGCGTTGGCGTTGTCCGGCGAGCCGTCCTTCGAGCGGCTTAAAAAGCCCATCTGTGTCGCCGCCGCCGGCAGCGCCCACGGCGGCATGCTCGCTTCGTTATACACGCGACCGGTAATCAGCGGACGGTCCGGGTCACCGTTGATGAAATCCACCACCACTTCGTCGCCCACGCGCGGTATCTGCACCCCGCCAAAACCCTGGCCCGCCCACGCGCTCGACACACGCACCCAGCCGGAGCTGGTGTCGTCGCCCTTGCCGAGGCGGTCCCAGTGGAATTTCACCTTCACCCGGCCATATTTGTCGGTCCAGATGCTTTCGCCCTGCGGGCCGACCACCTTCGCCGTCTGCGGGCCGTAAGTTCTGGGCCACGGCGTCTTCTGCGACGGGCGGTACGGCACGTCCGCCGGTATCACTTCAAAGCGGATTTCGTGGAGGGTGTTGCTGTCCGGCCCGCTGGCGTAGCGGTTTTCCTCGAAGCGGTAATGCGCCACCGTGGTCAGGTACTCGCCGTTATCCCCGAAGAACGGCGCGTTGCGCAGCACAAAGGTGTGGCCCGGCGCGATGCCCAGCGCGGTGCCGGAGCCCTGGGTCTGGCGGTGCTCCACCTGCCAGCGCTCCTGGCGGATACGGGCGTAGAACTCGCCGTGGCCGTGCTCCACAAAGCGGCCCGGCCAGTCGTAGACGTCAATGCTCCCCGGCTGCGGCGACAGCGGGTTCTGCCTTGCCTGGAACAGCCACGCGTTCGGCTTGCGGAAGTCGTAGTCATCGAGGCTGTAGATGCCCGGCGTCACGCTGTCCTCCAGCGCCCACTGGCTGATGCCCTCTTCGTCTGTGCTGCCGCCTGATGGGGTGACGTGATACGGAATGGTCTCGTAGCCGGGGAACGGCTCGTACTGACCGGGGGCGTCAGTGAGCACCAGCGTGTGGCGGTCCTGCTCGTGGCGGAAGTGATAGGTGATGCCCTCCAGCTCCAGCAGGCGGCTGATGAAATCGAGGCTGCTCTCCTGGTACTGCACGCAGTACTCCCAGACCCGGTAGCTGCCCGACAGACGCTCTTCCATATTCACCCGGCTTTCGCCCAGCAGCGTTTTCACTATCTGCGGCACCGTCTGGCCCTGGAAGATACGCAGGTTGCGGTCGCGATGCATCGGCCACAGGTCCGGCTCCACCGTCAGCTCGTAGGCGGCGTAGCGGGTGCCGGAGAGCTCCACGGCGGTCACCGCCACGCGGGTCACCTTGCCGTTAAGGTAGCGCGGCGTCATCAGCGCCTGGGTCGGGATGGTCACCGTCACCGGCTGGCCCAGCAGCGCGCTGCGGTCGGCGCGCGCGTCAGTGCCGAGCAGCGTCAGGGTGAACATGAACGGCTCCGACAGCGCCTCGCGCCCGGAGAGTTTCCAGAAAAGCAGCCCCTCGACCGGGAGCTGAACGGTGATTCGGTTAAACATAACTTCCATCCCTATGTGTATATGCGGTGCATACCAGAGCCGGAGACACCCACCTGGCTATGCCCGTAAATCACAGCACAGCAGCAAATGACGCATACCTTTCAGGCTTCTGGCCGCGCAGCAGACACTCTGCCAGAAACACTTTGCAGTTTTAGTTAATTTCATATTGCAGGCGACATGAAATTTCATAATACGGCTACCGCTGCCATAGCCTCGATCGAGGTTAAGCCATATCAGGAAATGTCAGGTAACGAAGCGGCAATAAAGGCCATATACAAACGACGCGCGTGCGCTGTGTAAATATACCAACAAGTGACTCATCGAAAAACCGCCATTATTCTGAATATACAGACTATTCTGATTCCAGTACGGGTAGAGGTTGATAGCTGGCATAAATTCCGGGGAACAGCAGGCTGTTTTTATGGAGGACGTCACTAATCACGCGCTGAAATATTCATGAAAGAAAGAGGATTTTCTTTTACTGACCGCGCTGGGAAAGGCTTTTTATATGAAAGGATAATATTTAGCTTAAGGGAACCACTAATAATGGTGGGTTGAGCAAATAACGGATTATTTACCCCGGCGCATGGGAATTGCTCTGCATGATGCTGGGGATTTGTGCCTCTGCGGCGTGCGGCTTTGAAAGTTCACTGGCGAGCGCAGGGCGCCTCGTCGTACCGGCATCATCGCTCAGGCTGCGCGCCGGGCGTTACTTCTCCCGGCTAATAATGACGTCGTTTAAGCAATCTGGCGCTTTCGCGGTAAAGCTGAACGTGACGGCTTCGCCAGACGCACCGGCAGGCGTGGTGTAACTGGTCACTTCGTTTTGCGAATGGCCGCGTGGAGTGTCGGTTATCGTCAACACCGGGTAATGCTGTTTAATCTCGTTAAGCGTCAGGCACGGCCCCTGCCAGTGAGAGATAAACAGCAGCGTTTTCTCATGCGGATCTCTGCTCAGCCGCAATTCAATATCGGTCAGCTTCCCTGGCGCAGTAAACGCGACATCTTCCGCCCGGTAAAAGTTGATGTATTCGTTCTGAGAATCCAGCTGAAATTTTAAAGGCGCGTGGTTAAGCGTGGCGATGTTGATATCCGCTAAGGATGAGCGCATCGCCGCAATAAACGTCCAGAGGCTGGCGGAGGGCGTAGTAGCTGAAGCGCCGCTAAGCATTAACATTGTTATTAACGCAGCGGTAATCATCTTTCCGGTATGACGAATGAAAAACATATTATCCTTAAGGGAGGGTTGTTAATTTGTCTGACGTGGGGGTTCCATGTATTCACTATGAATCATCTTATTAACGTCGGACAGGCAGCAGGTAGTGGTTTATCAGTGTAATACCGTTACCTGGATTGCATACCATCACGGTTACGAGTCAGGGTAAATGTTTGCGGCGCATAATAGCCACCTTTTACAGGAACCTTGATGAGCCGCCACGTCATCCTGTCGCCTTCAAGCTCAAGACTCGCCTGCCCGTTAACGCCGCCGAAAGAGGAATCAAACATTACATCGGCCCGATTGCCCGCAATGATGCCGTGCAGATTGTTATCCCCGGGCGCAGTACAGTCGATACGGTTGCCGCGCTGCGTGATGTAACAGTAAGTGCCGTTTATCACCTGCGCGTTTTGCTTCAGGTCCAGCGTTAGCACAGATCCTGCCTCATTCTCGCCTTCCCACTGGCCGGAAAACCTTTCATCAGCGAACGCCCCCAGGCTACAGAGGACCAGAAAAGGTAAGAGCTTTTTGGGATGAAGCAGTATGAGCGTTAAAGGCATCATATCAGTCCTTGAATGCGCGGTATGGCAGGGATGTAGCTTTTATTTAATAAATTACGGTCGATTACTTTTATAAAAAATACTTATAAGTCTTAATGAACCAATTCAGATTTTCTGAAGGCTCATTGATTTCCATAGCAGAAGCATGATCAATTTCCGGTTCGCCGGGGATAGTAATATAAAAGACAATATTATTTACGTTACTGCCGAGAGAGAGACATAGCTGTTGTTTTGCCTTTTTCATGGCATTTACATAGAGATTAATATTTCTTCCTCTTTCAGGATCAAAGTCATATCCTTCAGGCAGTAAAGGAAGGATATGTTTATTATAATGCTCCATCATTATAGTCGTGAAAGAACGGACGCCGACATCATCATTATCATCAAAAAAACCAAGCACCCAGGAATAACCCTCCCACTCAATGCCCTTATGCATATTTCCAATGCTTTCCTTTGTAGATATAGCCATATAGCTTGAAAGAGCATCGTCATCTAACACTAAAACGACAGCATAAATTTCATCATCCTGATATTTTTCGTATAAAGCGGAAAACTCTTGCTGGATTAAAAGATTAAGTATTTCTTGCTGATCATTATGCCACGAATTCATATCCAACTTCCAGAATTACTATAACGTCAATCTGATAATCAAAGTCTGTACATCTTTTTCGCTTCGTCATCAAATAAATAGGCTATATCTTTAATATTATCCCAGGCCATTAACTTCTCATCCATTATTGCTTTAATAAAAATAGCATTTTTAAATAAAAGATTGACGATCGCGCGCTTCTGCTCTAATTCAGAAAAGCAATTTAAGAAGTGATAGATCTCTCCGAAATCCTTACTGAGGATATAAATTACAAAGTTCTGTAAAATGAAGTTCAGGCAATATTCACTGTGGGAATTTCCCCCATTAAGAAGATTAACAACATCGCGTATGATGATCTGCTTATTATCGAGGTAAGCCTTAATGAAATAGCTTGAATCGTTGACCAGATTCATATCGATAGAGACATCTGGAGAGGGAATTTTCAGCGTGAAGCCACCATTCTCAATCATATCGATAAGAGACAGATGTAAACACTTGGCAGCTTCTATTTCGTCTTTATCAATAGCAATTTCTGCTGATAGTTTCTCATAATTTTCTATATAAAAGTCATAATAGTCAGAGGCATAATCTTTTAATGCAACATTTGAAGCAGTGTGAATAATTTTTCCCAAATCACTTATAGTAAATGCATTTAAAGTTTCTTCATTAACGGGATGGGAAATCAAAAAATATCGAAATAGAAATTTTCTATGTTTTATAAATACAGATACATCATTCTCATTTTTCTTCATATTTGATAACTGGAAGAAACAATACATCTTCATAAATGCATTTATACGATTATACTGGTTTATCTCAGGAACTGTTGTTACAGAGTTAACCGAAAAAATGATATGATGAAAAACCTGTTCATCATAGACGTTCAGCAATGGATATTTATCCTTAAGGAGAATAGTTGTGTCAGGATCATATTTATAATGAGGATCTTCAGGCTGCAACTCTAAATCCCATTCACAAAAGGTTTCATCTTCATTTTTTTTGAAAAACAGTTGAGTCGTATTATCATCACAAGAAGAATATTCAAAATTATCAAAATAAATATTATCTCCAATCTCTTTTCGCATTAAACAAGAAAAGTAATCTTTGAACATTTTATCGACACAAACAACTATCTCTTTCTTTTCTTTTTGCATTTTTGTATTTCCTCTACACTAACGCTTTTTATATGCTTATTGAAATCATCTATCATGTCAGATCCGATGCCTCTCGCTCCTGGCTCGTTCGGTTTGGAAAGAATATTTTTTGTTTGGGCTGATTCTCTTCCAGCATCAGTAACTTTCCCGCCATTAAGCATATCGTATCCTTCTTGAGTAATTTCAAAACGGGCTTGATGGGTAGGCTTAGGATTAGTAGTTGCATCGTAATTGGCACCATCAATATTAATCCACTTTGCCCGTCGGTCAGGACGACCATTAGTCATTCCTGGAACTAATCCTCCAGCACTTTTGGTCAGGTCAGCTTCAGCTGCGCTCATGTTACGAGTAACAATGTATGTCTTTCCACGAGTCAACCCCAGCGGATCCACCCACACCAGCGGATTCGGCGCATACTGGTAAAGGTTTATCCCGCCCGCGAGCCCTATCGGGTCCTGGCTGATAAAGCGCCCCGCATCCGGATCATAGTAGCGGAAACGGTTATAGTGCAAACCCGTCTCGGCATCAAAATACTGCCCCTGGTAGCGCAACGGCTGATACACCGGCTCGCCGGCGCGTGTCCCGATGTGCTCCACGCGAAGCGTGTTGCCCCAGGCGCGGTATTCGGCCCGCCAGGCGATTTCGCCGCCCGCGCCGGTCAGCTCGCGCGGCATCCCCGACACATCATTGTGATACCAGTACACCTCTGCGTCGTGTTCGGTGTCGCCCGTGCCCAGACTGATTTGCGCCAGCGGCGCGAAGCTGTCGTCTTCGTAAATCCACAGGTGGCTGCGCCCGCCGCGTGATTCACTCAGCAGGCGGTTGCCGTCCCACACAAAGGTCGTCACGCCGAACGCGTCCTGCTTCCAGCTGCGTCTGCCGAAGGCGTCATAACCGTAGGTGGTGCGCTGCCCGGCACCGTTACGCACCGTGACGGATTCTGCCAGTTGATGCTCCGCGTTCCACCGGAACCGCTGCGTGGTGTGCCGGGCGATATGTTTGGCGGTGACATTGCCGAAATTATCGTAATCCCAGCGTTTGTCCTCATACACGCGCAGGCGGTTGTCGTGCAGCGGCGGCGCGCTGGTGTCGCTCAGGAGGTTATGAGCCGGGTCGAAGGCGAAATGCTCTTCGCGGGCGCGGGTCAGCCGGCCCAGCGCATCGTAGTCGTAGCGATGCTCGCCCGTGTATTTATCCACCATCTGCAACAGCTGGCCGTCGCGCCGCCAGGCGTAATCACGCGCGACCGCGATTTTCCCGTTACGCCCCGCGCGCTGGCTGACCAGCCGCCCCATTTCATCATGGACATACTCGCTGCTGATGGTGCCCTGCGTGCGGCGAACTTCCCGGTGCAGCACATCGCGCTCGCTTTCGCTGATAACCCGGCTGCCGAGGTTCACCTGAATACGGTGGCCGCTGCCGTAGTAGAAGTTTTTCAGCTCGCGGCCATCCGGCAGGGTGGTGACGGTGCGGTTGCCGAGCTCGTCATACTGATGACGTAATTCATGGCTGACGCCGCGAATAAGGTTACGTTCGAGCGTCAGCTGTCCGGCGGCGTCCCACTCCAGCTCCACGCGGCCGCCGTGGTTGATGCCCGCAATCAACCGCCCAAGGGAATCATACCGGTAACGCGTGCGCTGCCACTGGTCCTCGCCGCTGCGCGCGACCAGTTTTTCCAGCAACCTCCCGGCCTCGTCACGCTGGTAATGCGTGCGGATGACGGTGCCGTCTCCGTTGCCTTCTTCCTCGCGCACCGTCGGGAAACCGCCCGCGTCATAGCGGTAACGGGTGGTGCAGCCGTCAAACCCGGTCTCGCGGATAAGATTGTCGCGCAGGTCATATTCCATCTCATAACGCGCGCCGTTTTCATTTATCAACGTGGTCAGGCGGCGCGCCAGATCATATTCATATTTCA
Source organism: Cronobacter turicensis (assembly GCF_041222865.1). Classification (NCBI taxonomy): domain Bacteria; kingdom Pseudomonadati; phylum Pseudomonadota; class Gammaproteobacteria; order Enterobacterales; family Enterobacteriaceae; genus Cronobacter; species Cronobacter turicensis. Next base: position 4,259,996 of record NZ_CP165997.1, read on the forward strand.
CCTGATGCCCGAGCGCATCGGTACGCGCCAGCGGCAGGCCATCCGGCGCCAGTTTCCATTGCGTGAGCTGCCCCTGCGCGTCGCGCCAGGCGGTAAGGCGCTGCCAGCGGTCAAACTCAAAGGTCTCCGTCGCGCCATCCGGGTGAACAATACTCCGCGGCAGGCCATCCTGCCGGTTGTTAATCAGCGTGCGGTTGCCCGCCGCGTCGATCTGCTCTTTCAGCCAGCCATATTTGTCATAGCCGAAGGTGGTGGTACGCCCCGAACAATCGGTGTGGCTGATAAGAAAATCCGCGCTGTTCCAGGAGAGACGCTGAATACCCGACGCCGCATCGCGAATGCGCACCAGGTTGCCGCGATCGTCGTGGTTATATTCCGTGATACGGCCCAGTTCATCCATGAAACGAATCAGATTGCCGGCGACGTCATACGCATATTCGCGTGTACCGCCCTGCATATCGGTAACACGCACCGGCAGATTCCAGCGCTCGTGGTAATCGATGCGCGTCATCTGCCCGTCCGGCTCGGTCACGGCGGTACAGTTGCCGCGCTCATCGTAACGGTAGCGCGTGACGCGGCCTGCCGGGTCGGTCAGCTGCGTCATTTGCCCGCGAACGTTGCGACGGAACCGGGTATAGCCGCCAGCGGCGTCCTGATAGCCCAGCAGCTCATGGTTGTCGTCATATTCGTACCGCGTCACGCGCCCTGACGCATCGGTCACTGTGGTGCTGGCGGCGCCATATTCAAAGCGCCATTCGCCGCCCAGGCTGTCGCGATGCGCCAGCACTTTCCCGGACGGTTCGTGTTTATCGTAGTGGTAGAAACACTCCATTTCGCCCGCGCGGCGGTGCGCCACCATGATGTGGTTGCGGTAACGGAATTCGCGCAGCACCTCGCCCTGGCCATTTCTGACGGCGATGAGATCGCCCTGCGGCGAGTAGTCGTAGCGGCAGAGGCTTTCGGCGTGAAGCGGGTCGGAGGGGTGGCAGACGCTGACGCCGACGATACGTTCAGCCGTGTCGTTATCCGCAAGGGTGAGCCTGGCAAAATGGACGAAAAACCGCCGTCCGGCGCTGTCGGTTATCTGTTCAGGCTGATGATGCGCGTTGTGGTGCAGCGTTAAACGGTTGTCATGCCGGTCGCTTATCGCCGTGAGCAGCCAGCGGCCCGGCTGCGCCTGGTGCGTAAAATGCCAGCAGCGCGCTTCATCGGCGGTAAAAATACGAAACTCGCCTGGCTGAGGCTGCGACAGCGAGAGCTGTTCATAGCGGTGCAGCCTGGGCGGATGGCCCGGCTCTGGCCACGGGAACTCGATTTCACGCCCTTGCTCGTCGATAAACAGCAGGATGTCATCCTGCGCGCGAACCTCCAGCGACAGCGGTAAAAACCACCCCTGCCCGAGCCAGCCGTTGCCGATTTCATCGGAAAAGTAATACCGCTGCCAGTTAAGCGGCACGGATGCCGGAAAGGCAAAATCGTTATCTTCGTTACCGAACAGCACTTTGATGCCCAGAATGGCGTTAACCGGGCTGCCGACCAGCGGCTCGACCGCGGCGGTATTCGGGATTTTGCACGGTTCGGTCTCTTTTTTCGCTTTGCCTTTATCGCTGCCGCCTTTCTCGCTGCCCGCTTTCTTCGCCTTTACCGTTTCCTCTGCGCCTTCTTTGGCGGCTTTTCCTTCGGCTTTGGCTGCCGCTTTTTCCGCTTTAAACGCGGATTTTTCGGCGAGTTTCGCGGTTTCTTTTACCAGCCCTTTCGTCGCGCTGGCCGCCTCTATCGCTTTACCAGCTTTCGCCGCCATTTTACCGGCTTTAAACGCCGCGCCGCCGCCCGGTACGAAGTTCGCCGCCGCTGACGCCGCAGATAACGCCGCGTTGCCGTAGTCGCCTTCGGCGGCATAAATCGCCGCGTTAGCGCCATCCGCCACCACGCCCAGTACCGGCACCGCCCCTAAGACATCCAGCCCGGTGTGTACAATATCGCCCCAGTCGCCCCACCAGCTTTTCTTTTTAGGCGGGTTAGCGCTGCCAGCCGCAACCTTGCCTTTCGGTGCCGGCGCATATTGTAATTTACCAATAGTATTTCCTGTCGCCATGTAAATTCCCTGCGATGGATTGCGTGTTCTGAATAAAAGTCGTCAGGTTTATTGCTTTGCGCAATAAACCGTAAAATTAACGTAAGGATGATTTAAATAATACGCGCCACGCTCATTTCTGAACGCGACGCGGATAGAATGAAAATTTATCGGGGAATATAAAAGAACGGTGAAGTTATTTCATTCCTTTACTGATTGCCAGCCTGCGAATTTCCTCAAGCTTATTGACGGTTCGGCTACCGCTGTCGCTCTCGCGCTTCATGACGCTCTGCAGCATTGAGCTAAAACTCATGCCCGCCGGGGTGACGATATTGGGATTTGCGCCATGATTTAACAGATATTCCACCTGATCCAGCTCCATATCGGCGAGCGCCACCATAAGCACCGTTTTCCCTGCGCTGTCGGTTTTATTGATATCCGCGCCTGCGGATAACAGATATTTTAAAACCGAAAAGGAATTTTCCGTTGCCGAGTTAAAAATTAAAGGCTGGTAGTTGGTCATGGCGTTCGGGCTGAGGCCGCCCGCGATCAGGGCTTTAATGTAGGCCGGATTATTGGAGCTCGCCATTACGGCCGCCGGGCTGCCGAAATCCGGGATCTCCTGTAGCGGATCCGCGCCCGCTTTCACCAGATCGGTCACAATATCCAGCGATTTCGCATCGCCATTGGTGGCTTCTAACAGCGCATACATCAGCAAGGTCATTTCCTGACTGCCGGGTTTATTTAAATTTGTGCTTTTCGCTAATGCATTAACTTCGGAAAGATTGTGCTCGGCAATAGCCTGAGCAAGCTGTAATTGCGTACCGCTAAAATAAACTTCCGGCGCTGCTTGTTTCATATTCGTACTTCCATGACCAGGTATTACTACGGAGAAGAGTGCCAGCCCGGCGAAGAGACTGCAAATTAGCCTTCGTAATGATTTCATGCTGCGCTCCTTATAAAGCCATCAGTATAGCCTCATCCTCTGCTTTTTCTGCCTCGATACAGGGAATGACCTGGCTCATAAAATGGCGGTTTACCGGGTTGCCCTGGCCGCCCGACATATCATGCTTTTTGCCTACGGCGGCGGGCAGCGCGGCGATAACGACGCCGAGGCCCGCGCCAATAATGCCGCCAAACACGCCGCCGAGTTTTGCGCCCAGCGCGCCAAGCGCCCCGACCACACCTATCGTGCCCAGCACGCCTGGCTCCTGCAGACCGGTTAACACTTCGCCTTTAACGCGGTAGGCATTGATGTTCTCTGACGTCACGCTCTTCTCAAGCACGTTGCCGCCATACTTCTCGACCGTTCCGCTGTTAAGACCCGCCGCGTTGAATGTCCAGCCAGGCTTGTTGCTGGCGCGCGAGCAGGCGGAGGCGAGCCCGCCGCCCAGCGAATGTCCGACGCAGTCGACAGGCGCGTTACTTTGCTCCAGCGCGGTGCCTATCCTGACTGCACGTTTGTAGTAAGGGTTTTCGACACCAAACGCCTGTTTGGCATTGACGCCCCAGTCCGGCCCCGACTGCGTGCCGCGGAACACGACGGAGGGCGTCATATCTTTGCCGAATACCGCTTCGTCTGGCGCGTACATCCGCGCGCGAAACTGCGGCGCGCCGTTCACCTGGAAGTCGTTAGGGGTCAGGTTATATTTTGCGAGCGCTTGCGGATCGTTAGAGATATCTTTCCAGCCTGCCGGGATCTCCGGGGTGGGTTTCGACGGATCGCGAGGCTCATACACGTAATCCGCCAGACGCGCCTTTTCCACCGCCACGTTATTCTGCTCAAGCCGCTGTGCCGCCGCCTGGGCTTTAGGGTCGCTGCTCTGTTTACCCTTCGCGATAAGCGCCTTACGCCGCTCCCAGGTCTCTTTCTTGGTGAAGTTCCCGCCACGGCCGCCGTTGGCTTTGCCGTTCATGGCGAACGTATCCTGCACGCGGTTGAGCGGATGCCCGCCGACGTTAGTGTCCGGGCTGTGTTCAATAGACCAGCAGTCGCCCTCTACCGTGCCGCTGACCACGCCTTTATTGCGCCCCGCCGCATCGCCAATGGTGGTTGGCACAAAGCTCTGGTTGTAGACAAAAGCGGGGTTGCGGCCAAAATTCACCGAATTGACGGTGCTTTTTGAAGGCTCCAGCGTGGCGGTCACCGGATAGGGCACCGGCGGCTGGATCCCTGGCGTAAAGCACATATCCGGCGCCAGGCAGACCAGTTTATATTTCCCGTTTTTACGGGCGGCAAAGTTCTCAGCCATGCGCGCCTCTTTCCTTCAGGTTTAATAACGACGGGGGTAGCGGCAAAAAGTCTGCCGATTCGCGATCGGTAAGCCGCTGACGCGCGCGTGCGACCTGCGCGTGTCGTTCTTCACGCGCGATAAAGCGCAGCTCGGTCATCACCGGCTCCATCAGCTCTGACATCACGGTGCGATAGCTGCAATGCACTTTACGCGCGGGCACATCCACCACCAGCGTATCGAGCGTCATGTCCTGCGCGACCCCGGCGCCTTTCTGCGTCATGATAAAAACAAACAGGCTTTCAACCGGCACCTGAAAGCGAATCTCCTGATCGGCTTTGTCACGCGCGGAGATGAGATATTTCAGCGTCACAGGAACCGCGCTTAAGGGCGCAGGCAGCGGAAACTGCAACAGCGGATGCGCGCCGCACCAGTAGTCAAAACGAAAGTCCTTCGGCAAAAAAGGGTGGCGGTTTTGCTTCCAGTTTTCGTCATACGTGCCGGCGTGCTCAATGCGCCCCTGCCAGCCGCGGCCATAGAAACCAAACCCGGCGGCCAGGCCCGCTTCGTCTATCTTTTTCACCGGCTGGGTAACCCACTCAATCTGCGGGGCGGGCAGCCGGTCTTTTTTCAGGTGCTTTCTGACCTCGCGCGGGTACCAGCCCATCCCGACCGTGTTTTCCTGCGCGGCGACCACCTGATCGTCCGGCAACGTATACATCCCGCCCGCCGCATATTCGTAGCGCAGCTCAAGCGTCTGCAGGGGTTCAGGATCGGTCAGCCGCCAGCCTGCCATCACGTTCCACCACTCGCGTGGCCCGTGAATACGTAACAGACGGGTCGTCTCGCCAATCTGCGCGCCAACGGTAAAGCTGCGCGCGGGTTTATCCTGCGGCGCCCAGGCGCTGGCGTTAATAACGACATCCATCCAGGGTTTATAGGGCGCCAGATCGCTTTCAAACCGGACGCTGCTGTAACCCGGCTCGCCGTAACAGATATCCTGCTCCACGAGTTCGCCCTGATCGTCGCACAGCGTCAGCGCGCCCGTGGCGATATCGAGATCGTAACTGATTCTTGCGACAACGGTGCTGAAGCCGTGATCGTTCTGGTCGAACGAATCAAACAGCATGGCCGGGAAAGCGCTGAGATTAGTGAAGTTTTCCATATCAGTTGATATTGATTTCCGTACCGTCGATGTCGATGACCTTCTCGCCGACCATCTTGATCTTATTGGCGCTAAGCGTAATGGTGCCGTTCTGTTCCAGCACAATCATCGACTCCCCGCAGACCAGCGTGATTTTATCTTCCGCTCTGAAATCCGCCGTGGTGCCCGCAGACAGGCTGAGATCTTTGCCGGAGTTCACCGAATATTTGAGCGCCACGTTATGCATCTGCATCGCGCCGACGTTAGTCATCCAGCCCGCGCCGACGTTCAGCACATACGCCGCGCCAATGTTGGTGTTTTGCGCGAGGCCAACGTTCAGCATGGAGGCGAGCGCAATGGTCTCGGTTTTGGTCTTATCGACGCGCAGCGTCTGGGCGCCGTTAACGGTCACGCTCTGGTTTTGCCCGATACGCACCTCTTCATTCTGATCGACCGTCTCGTTACGGTTGGAATGAATAGTGATGGTTTCGTTGCCATCCACCGTCTCTGTGCGGTTCTGATGCACCGTGATCGTTTCATTTTCCACGACCGTTTCCGTGCGGTTTTTCTTCACCGTCGTGGTTTCATTGGCGCCAATGGTTTTGGTGCGGTTGCTGCCTACCGAATGCGTTTCATCGTTCTCGATGTCGGTATCCATATTCTTTTCAGCATGCAGCCACACCTGCTCCTCGCCCGCCTTGTCTTCAAAGCGCAGGGCGTTGGCGTTGTCCGGCGAGCCGTCCTTCGAGCGGCTTAAAAAGCCCATCTGCGTCGCCGCCGCCGGCAGCGCCCACGGCGGCATACTCGCTTCGTTGTACACGCGCCCGGTAATCAGCGGGCGGTCCGGGTCGCCGTTGATGAAGTCCACCACCACTTCGTCGCCCACGCGCGGTATCTGCACCCCGCCAAAACCCTGGCCCGCCCACGCGCTCGACACACGCACCCAGCCGGAGCTGGTGTCGTCGCCCTTGCCGAGGCGGTCCCAGTGGAATTTCACCTTCACCCGGCCATATTTGTCGGTCCAGATGCTTTCGCCCTGCGGGCCGACCACCTTCGCCGTCTGCGGGCCGTAAGTTCTGGGCCACGGCGTCTTCTGCGACGGGCGGTACGGCACGTCCGCCGGTATCACTTCAAAGCGGATTTCGTGGAGGGTGTTGCTGTCCGGCCCGCTGGCGTAGCGGTTTTCCTCGAAGCGGTAATGCGCCACCGTGGTCAGGTACTCGCCGTTATCCCCGAAGAACGGCGCGTTGCGCAGCACAAAGGTGTGGCCCGGCGCGATGCCCAGCGCGGTGCCGGAGCCCTGGGTCTGGCGGTGCTCCACCTGCCAGCGCTCCTGGCGGATACGGGCGTAGAACTCGCCGTGACCGTGCTCCACAAAGCGGCCCGGCCAGTCGTAGACGTCAATACTCCCCGGCTGCGGCGACAGCGGGTTCTGCCGCGCCTGGAACAGCCACGCGTTCGGCTTGCGGAAGTCGTAGTCATCGAGGCTGTAGATACCCGGCGTCACGCTGTCTTCCAGCGCCCACTGGCTGATGCCCTCTTCGTCGGTTGAACCGCCTGATGGGGTGACGTGATACGGAATGGTCTCGTAGCCGGGGAACGGCTCGTACTGGCCGGGGGCGTCAGTGAGCACCAGCGTGTGGCGGTCCTGCTCGTGGCGGAAGTGGTAGGTGATGCCTTCCAGCTCCAGCAGGCGGCTGATGAAGTCCAGACTGCTCTCCTGGTACTGCACGCAGTACTCCCAGACGCGGTAGCTGCCCGACAGCCGCTCTTCCATATTCACCCGGCTTTCGCCCAGCAGCGTCTTCACTATCTGCGGCACCGTCTGGCCCTGGAAGATACGCAGGTTGCGGTCGCGATGCATCGGCCACAGGTCCGGCTCCACCGTCAGCTCGTAGGCCGCGTAGCGGGTGCCGGAAAGCTCCACGGCGGTCACCGCCACGCGGGTCACCTTGCCGTTGAGGTAGCGCGGCGTCATCAGCGCCTGGGTCGGGATGGTCACCGTCACCGGCTGGCCCAGCAGCGCGCTGCGGTCGGCGCGTGCGTCAGTGCCGAGCAGCGTCAGGGTGAACATGAACGGCTCCGACAGCGCCTCGCGCCCGGAGAGTTTCCAGAAAAGCAGCCCCTCGACCGGGAGCTGAACGGTGATTCGGTTGAGCATAACTTCAGTCCATATCGCTGAGGAATATTACAGAACGGTTATCTTTCTTGCGAATAAACGCAGTGCGGATAAGTTAAAGTCTAAGATAACCTATCGATTCATTTTCTTAAGGTTGCCTTTATTGCTTTTTCTTTTGCCAGGGCCATTTGTGATTTTCGAGCCTGACTTCAAGCACATTGCGCATCTTCAGCATATTCTGACGCGGATCGGATTTAAGACAGATTATCGGGATGCTGACACCCTTCTGAAATTTAAACAGGTCCATAGTTTCTATCGCGGTCAGGACATTATCCTGAATCATCATCTCCCCATTCGGGAGCGGATACTGGTATTTTAATGTGATGTTCACGATGCCATCCTGCGAGGGCGTGCCCGGTATCACGTTCAGGAGTTCGGCATCGATATACAGAGGGTCGTTCAGAATAGCTTTCTTCTTTTTCTCTGCCTTTTTATCTTTGATAATAATATGAATAATAATCGCCACAAACCCTGCTGGCAGGAGAAAGTGCAAACTTTTTAAGATGAGTGTTGAAATTTCCATTTAACTTCCTGTCATTGCAGATGAAACGGGGCGAGCCATATCCCGTAATAAATCAGCGCGGCGCCCAGCGAAAGCGCTGCCCTGAGTACTAATGGCGCTACCGGGCGGATATTTTTAACGGCTGACTGTATTGCCTGATAATTATCCTGATTGAAATTCTCATGAAATTTCATAATAAGAAAAAACTGCGTGTTTATGCCCACAGAAGCAAACTGCAATCCCCACAGCACAATGGCTGACAGAAGCAGGATGCATGAGTAATGTTCAGCTGCGGCAGGAGAGAAGATATTCCAGACGAGCGCCATCGCGAGAAAAACGAAAGAGACGACCTCGAAAATAATAAAAATGCCGACAAGCTTAAGACCAAAGAAAAGCCACTGCCTGCGAGTAAAGGACGTTTTACCTTTCCAGATGATATACAGCGCGCACGCCAGGAAAAAAACCAATCCCACGAAAAACATTCCATTGCCTCAAAGACATTATACTGTCACGCACTGACATTACGTGTGCGTGGCCCTGCTCAACCGTTGCGTTGCCGTAAAACGTTTAAGATGAGGAATCGGCGTCAGGTAGACATCCGAAAACGCAAGATATTCCTGCATGGCATACCCAGACGGCACTTTCTGTAACATTTTATGCCACTCAATAAGCCGGAGACATTTTGACCAGCGTTTTGTTTTTAATATCAATAGAAAAGTGCCAATCATGCCACCCTTCAAATTTTTCATTAAAAACGCACACTACTAAAACTTCCCGCATACTATTTTTAGTTAAATAATAAAAGTTAGCACCGTCTGGTGGAGAAAAAAAATGAATCTTATTTCCACATTCATCTAAGACAATTAATTTTTCAGGGAGAGGCCGAGCATTACATAGTATAATAATTTTCTGGCGATGATCATCCAGCATAGCTTGATCAAGGCCCTCTATATGTAAACTCATTTCCTTTGCATCAACAGACCAATGAATATCCGCATCATCCACTTTAAATCTTTCAATCCTTTTGTTACTCATTATATCAGGGTTTAATTGGTTTCTCGTCAATGATCTTAAATAGTTCATCCGTATCAATCAAGATGTTGTAATAATTAATGATAATATTCAATTATGATTACTTGGATCAGGAGGAGCGGTTTTAATCCCAAGAACCTCTTTTCCATAACGAATTTCTTCATCTGATTTCTTCCTTAACTTAAGAACTATTACACCTAATACCTCTGTGTTGTTTTCATCAGAATAAATTTTAAAGGAATATGATTTATTACGAATATTGATTACACATACATTTTCTTTATTGAACGCTTCAAGCGCCGAAATTAAATCTTCAAGTCCTTGAGCCTTTAACCCTGTGATTTTTGCGTTTTCTCTATGCGCCTTCATTATTCGCAATTCATGTTGCGCATTGCTTATGTATGACGAGCTTTGATAATCTTTATTGTCCTTTACAAAGGATTGGAATTTATTTGAGATCATTCCTAGCGCGTAATGGTAGAGTTTGTCATCAATCATCATAAAAACATCTCGACATCATCTTTTGAACTCTATCAAAACAAATGGGAGCCTGTAACTTTAAGAAACCAGATCTTTGATTCCTCAAAGGTTTGTTTTCAGAAATTAGTAAAACGGGGTTCACATTTCACAATCCCAAGCTAAAAATTTACAACATAAAAACCATGTATTACTCAGAACCATCAAAAAACTCGAAAGACTCTTTTGCAAGATTGTTTTTTAATCTATATTCACTTTCCCATTCGAAATAATCCTGCGGCTCCTCTGCGCTAATATTTTTATCCCAATACCTCTCACCATATACTATAGTCATTGCCCAATGATATTCAGTTTCATGGCTTCGCAAAGCTACACTCATATAATTATTTAAAGCACCACATATTATAGGCGATTGGAATACTAAACCCTCAGCCTCTTGTTTACTTTTATCAGTGTATTTAATAACCAGCCCAATAATAACAGTTACCCATGAGCGGAAATTGAAAACTATTTTATTGGCTGAAGATTCATTCTCTTCAAAAATAATTCCATCGGTAATATTTTTCTTTTCAATCATTTTTTTTACAACCCTTACTTTTGTATTTATTGAATAGTTTTGCTGCTTTACTAGTGAATACAGCTAATTGTTGGCCTATGGGCCGTGGAGAAGCACCTTTTCGCACTGCGCCTGGATTGGCGAGCATAGGTCCACTAACAGCATCATAATTATGGGTTAACGTATTTTCTCGTCCCTTCGTTACAAACTCAGCCCATTCGCTATTTGCTTTATCAAAGGTTTTTATGTTTAGTTTTTCTAACTCTGAATTTGGGATTTCGAATTCTGTTATGGATGGATGATTTCGCATATTCGCCCATTCGGTCGCCTGAGCCCTGTCGGTTGTAACGTAAAAACCCCCATGATTAGCGGGATTAAAATCTAATCCAACACGCCCTTTTGATGGATCGATATCCCCTTGTATGTCTCCAGCATGATAAAATGTTGTCTTATTCAACCCCCACGGATCCACCCATCCCAGCGCATTCGGCGCAAACTGGTACAGATTGATACCGCCCGCCAGACCAATCGGGTCGTGCTGCGTGAACCTGCCGCAGTCCGGGTCATAGTAACGAAATAAATTGTAGTGAAGCCCGGTTTCGCGATCCAGGTACTGGCCCTGCATACGCAGGTTCTGGTTATAGCCCGTCGGCAGCGGCGTCGACTCATGCGCCAGCTTGCCCCACGCGCTGTTTCGCCCTTCCCAGCGCACCCGGCCTTCCACATCGGTCAGCCGCTCCGGCGTGCCGTTCGGCTGGTTGTGGAACCAGTAAATATCCGGGGCCTGCGTGCCGTCGATGCGCGCCAGCGGCTCGTAGCTGTGCGGGTCGCTGTAAACGTAGGTGAGCGGTACCTCGTCATGGATTTCCTGTAGCAGCCGGAACCCTTCCCAGACAAAGCGCGTGGTGACCGCTTTACCGGTGGGTTGCCCCGCCAGAAACTGACGGCGGGTCTTGCTGATGCGCCGCCCCAGCGGGTCGTAGCGGAAGCTCACCTCCACCTGCGGCTTATTGCGGTCACGTGGCTGGCTGATAACGTCCGTCAGACGGTGCTCGCCGTCGTAGCGGTAGCGCCAGCGGGTCTGTCCGTTATCTTTCTCTACCGTGCGGCCATGAATGTCATAACGCCACTGGATGCCGTTAAGCTGCGTCACGCGGTTAAAGCGCACCGTCTGCGTCGCGCTGTCGTCAAGCGGATTGCCCGCCGCGTCCCACTGCCACTGTTCCTGGCCCGGCAGCGTGCCGTCCTGCGTCAGCAGACGCCCTGCGCTGTCATATTTCCAGCGGTACCAGCTGAAGGGGTTATCGTCGCGCTCCTCGCGGATGAGGTTGTTGCGATAATCATAATCCCAGCGGCGAGACCAGCGGCGCGGCGCGGGGCGTTGCGCATCGCCGGTGAAAACATCGCGCCTCGTCAGGCGGCCCAGCCGGTCATACTCGCTGCGGCTCGTGAGTAACCCCTGTGTACGGCTCAGCTCGCGGTGCAGTTCATCACGGGTAAAATCCGTGACCGGCAGGTTATCGAGCGCAATGGACAACAGATGACCGCTGCCGTAGAAGTGGTTTTTCAGCATTCGCCCGTCGGGCAGTTGCACAGAAGTACGGTTGCCGAGCGCATCGTAAGTCCAGCCCAGCGCGCCGTTTTCGCTTTGTTCGCCGATGACGCGGCCCAGGGCGTCATACTCAAAGCGCAGCTCCTGTTCCGCCTCGCGGCTCCAGACGTTTTCCGCAAGCGATGCATGCAGTGCGATACGGCTGATTAACCCTGCTGGCGTGTAGTCGTAGCGGATCTGGCCTTCCGGCGTCGTGCGTGAAAGAAGCTGCCCGGCCGCGCTCCAGGCGAAAGTATGGGTTATCGCTTCCGGATGCCCGGCGGCGAAAGTACGAGCGATGGTGCGTCCACAGGCGTCATACCCGTAGCGGGTAATCACGCCGTCTAAACTTTCTTCCTCCAGCAGCCGGGAATCCGCGCCCCAGCGGAACTGGTATGCCTCGCCCTTTTCATTTTCGAGTTCAATCAGGCGGCCGCGACTGTCCCAGCGGCGGCGCACTGTCTCCCCCTTCGGGTTAGAGGTTGAAACAAGACGCCCCGCAGCATCATAAGTAAATTCGCTGCGCTTGCCGTCAGCCCCTTCATGCGCCTCAGGCAGACCGCGCGCATTCCATAACAGGCGTTCTTCCCAGCCTTCCGGGCGTTCCAGCTGGATCGGACGCCCTGCGGCATCGTAGTGATAGCGGGTCTCTTCGCCATCCGCTGAGATAGCAGTACTTAACCAACCAAGCGGGTGATAGCGGTAACGGGTAACGCGCCCCGAACAGTCCGTCGCGCGAATGACTTGCCCCGCGTCGTTATATTCCTGGTGGCGGCTGTTACCCGCCGCATCCACCTCTTCCACGATTTGTCCACACTCGTCGCGGCGCAACAGTGTGGTTTGCCCGAGCGCATCGACGATGCGCTCCAGCCCATGGTGCTCATCGTAGTAAAAACGTGTGGCGGTACCGTCTGCCTCAGTGATAGCCGCAGGTAACGCACGATGCTCCAGCCACTGCGTGGCGCGGATGTTGCCTTCAGCATCCACCTCTTGCACCCGGTTACCCATGTCGTCATAGACGAAGGTGGTCGCGTTACCCAGTGGGTCGATACGGCGGGTCAGCAGATCGTGTTCATTCCACTCGTAACGCCAGGTTTCGCCGCGCTCATCGACAAAACGAGTGATAAGCCCCTGCTTATTCCAGTAATGCTGACGCGTCTGGCCGTCGTATTGCGTGACCGTCGTCAGCCCTGCGGTCAGATCGTAAGCGATACGGCAACCGTCGCCGGTGCTGGTGCGGTTCTCTACCACGCGCCAGTGATCGAATTTCTCCCAGCGATATTCACTCTCCAGCCCGCCGGGTAACCGGTGCCAGATCATCAGGCCAGCATCGTTATAGCGATATTCGCGCGTCGTGATGCCGGTTGCGTCGGTGACCGCCGTCAGTTGCCCGCGTCCGTCGTAACGATAAGTCACCAGCGGCCACGTTTTGTCGCCGTCAAAATGTGAGGCTGAAGTGACACGCCGTGGAAAGCGCTCATCCTCATAGCGCAGCGTGACATCAATGGCGCACGGCGCGTCGTGAATGCGCACCAGGCGGCCATGTTCATCCCAGCCAGTTTCCAGCGCATTGCCATATTCGTCGCTCAGCGACGCGAGGCGCAGTACTGAAGGGTTGCCGCGGGTGGGTTTGAACAGACGCCAGACGGCGCCATCGTCGTCGGCGATCGCCACATCGCCGTTCTCATTGCGTCGAACGATAAGCCCTTCGCTGATACTGTATAGCGCCTGGTTCAGCGGCGGCAGCGTAAAGCGCAACTCACGGCCGGTCTCGTCAAACCAGGTGGCTTCGCCATCTTCCAGCGTCAGGTAGCTGTCGAATGCCGTGGCCCAGCCAAGGCCGAACAATCCTTCGCGGGTGGTTAAGCTGTTATAGCTGCGCTGCCAGCGCAGGGGAAAACGACCAGGCAGTGAGAAGTCCAGTTCATTATTGTCGTTCAGGACCTTCACGCCGGTGGCGGCATGAACGGGGTGGAATGAGGCGAAAACCGCGTTTATCGCCATATCCGTGAGCATACCGGCGCCTGCCGACACTAAAGCGCAGGGCATATTTTTAAGAATGTTGCCGGGGCGCCCTCGAATGAGCGAAAGGGCAATCATCGCTACCGCCAGCCCTGCGGTTTTACCGCTTTTGATGTCGCGCACCGTCAGCGTTTCACCACCGATAATGACGTTTGGCGACACATCGTCCGAAATAGTGGCTTCGCAGGTGGTGCGATCTTTGGCGCGTACGGCAGGCTGACCGTTAATGAAGACGCTTTTTGACCCTTCCGCCAGGTATTGCGGGCCGGAATGTTTATCGCAAAGCACGGTATCCAGCTCCAGCGACGAGGTCCCTGGCGCGGCAGTCGCGACCGTAGGCTGCCACATCTCGCTGCCGAACTGCGCCGCTGCGGAAAGCAACATACCGCCGTAGTCGGCGAAACTGCCAGGCTTTTGCGGCTCCGGCGGCGGCGTGTCGCCTGGCGTGAGTTTGCCTGCCGCGCGAGCAGCCGGAAGTTTGTTGGTCAGCACGTTGGCAGAGCCGGTGGCGATGAAACCAGCCGGTGATGGCGGGAAAATCGCATTGCCGATCCCCGTCGCCATATTACTGATGTCATCCGTGATGCCTGCGGCATTCGCCAGGATACCACCGATAATTCCGCTCAGTGCACAGCTGGAACCTATCGCCGCCAGCCCCGCCGCCGCAGCGCCAGCACCCGCAAGCGGCGCGGCGGCCGTTGCGGCGACTGCTACCGCCGAGCCAATTGCCGCATACGCGAGACCTTCAGCTACAAGGCTTGTGATATCTGCAAAGACACTGGAGTGAATAATCTTATCGCCCTGGCGGGCTGCATGTTTGTCGCTCATGCCATGTATTCCATTATTTATGCAGCGTCAGGCTTTGTTTGATCGTATTCCAGCGTTCCACATCTTCATCAGTGAAGGGGCGCAGCGCGGAAAGGGTGAAGATTAAAAGGCGTGGAGCATCCAGCGCCTGTACAGCAAACTGCTTTTGCCAGATCTGCTGATCCTGACGTACAAACGCGGTTTCAACTTCCACCGCGCGGTGCGAAGGCTGTCCGACCAGGATACGTGCAAACTCGCTCTGTTGAATCTCACCCATTTGTGCGCGCAGCACTTCCCACTGGCGGTGGAATTCTTTTTCAAAATCGCTGTCATCCGGAATTGCGCCGCGGCTGACAATTAACGATAAGCCGCTCTCATCGTCGCGTAACATCGTCATGCTGGTGTCCTGCCAGGCGGCAGGAAAAAGGGAAAATGAACCTTCCTGAAGGGTATATTTCATGGTGGGGCCTGTAATAAGATTTTTACGCTAAATAATAATTAAGAGCGGGTTAAGAGTACCTGCGCTTAATATTCATACTTAGCCATCGTGATACGTTTCAGACACCGTGAATCCTGTTCCGGGAAACTAAAAGCCCAGGCAAGTCCGCGGTCATCTCTTGCAGTCCGGTAACCGATCATTTGTCCGACGGCATGTCCCTTCGGTATGTTAAATAGTCTAGCATCAGGGAAATGTTCTCTGACTTGCTCAAGCGTTATACAAGGCGTATCAACAATAAACGAAACCAGCGAGACCGATTTTTCACCATTGTTCCACAGACGCACATCAAGATCGCTTATCCGTGTCCCATCCATTAACGCAAAGGTGGCGGATGTGAAGCGATTGTCCGCTGTTGCCACTGTTCGGACGAGAGGCTGTTTAAGAAGCTGGCTGACATCGTCTGCTTGTTTGCCCCAAACGGATTTTAATGCTTTGACAATGCCCCATAAGGAATCTTGATTCATGTCTTTTTGTCCTGCATAAGTAAAATTAAATAATGAAGAGATTATAAAAACAACAAAGCTTGTCTTTATTATATTAATCACCATAGTGCCCTCATAAATATCAACATACTAAATGGCAGCGTCAGGGATTATTTTCCCATTTTACTATCATAAAAGGCCCCGTACTTGTCCGCATAATTTACATCTCCACCTGAAGCTATTTCACCTTTGCCATATATTTTGCCTATAGCTTGTGCTGCGCTAGTTCGAGATAAGTCACCACGGTCCATTTTGTCATAGATTGAATTATACGCTGCCAAATTTTCTTCGGAGCCTGCGATATCAATATCGATACCGCCATTAGCCAGAATTTCACGCTGAACTTTAATATTATTCAACGTTGCTCCACCTTCATCCATGAGTTGACTATTAATAAAATTTTCCCGGCTGGAGTAATCTTCAGCAACCGGATATAGCGCATGACCAGCCTCATGCGCAAGTGTTTGCACAGTATCAGTGGGTGTTTCCATATATTCTGGATCCATAACAATAAACTTGTTCGCGACATCTGTATAACATCCTCCGCCTTTTGGGCCTGGCAGGATTGACCATCCTTGGGATTTTAAAGCTTTCATCTGTGTCTGCAGCGTTGGTGATTTA
The DNA here is from genome assembly GCF_041222865.1 of Cronobacter turicensis. Taxonomy (NCBI): domain Bacteria; kingdom Pseudomonadati; phylum Pseudomonadota; class Gammaproteobacteria; order Enterobacterales; family Enterobacteriaceae; genus Cronobacter; species Cronobacter turicensis. Next base: position 4,276,213 of record NZ_CP165997.1, read on the forward strand.
TTAATCTCCTTAACAACATCTTCGCTGAAAGGCATTATTTGTGAGTCGGAAGGATCGTTTTTATAGACGTAATCGCCTTTCAATGGTGGAGATGATTTAAGGGCGGGAGCAGGTTTTATGCTTGTTTTGGCTGGCGCGGTGGCTAAAGCCGGAGTAGCATTTTTTACACTTTTCTGCGGCGTAAAATGTTGTTCTACCGCAGTCTTTATATTTTCTTTATGACCCGAACCCGGCGCGGTCGTTCCTGGCTGTGTACCGGCAGTATTAAGGTGTAGCTTACCGCCTGTCGTAATATAGCCATCCCCTTCGACAAAGAAATTAAAATCTTTACCGATCAGATTAATTTTGCCGTTTGCATTGAGTTCAATGGCACTTTCACCGCAGACCAGACGCAGCTTGGTTCCTGAGGCCAGAACATATTGTTCAACAACGGCGTCCAGCTTGCCCTTTCCTGTCAGGATTTCGGTGCCGCCTTTAACCGCCTGAATCTGATTCTCTTCGACGCGATGTAATTCATTTTTACGTACATAATGGCTGCGCGCGCCGTGGACGGTATGCGACTCGTCATTTTTCACTTTGGTATCGAGATTGCGCTCGGCCTGCAGCCACACCTGCTCCTCGCCCGCCTTGTCTTCAAAGCGCAGGGCGTTGGCGTTGTCCGGCGAGCCGTCCTTCGAGCGGCTTAAAAAGCCCATCTGCGTCGCCGCCGCCGGCAGCGCCCACGGCGGCATACTCGCTTCGTTGTACACGCGCCCGGTAATCAGCGGGCGGTCCGGGTCGCCGTTGATGAAGTCCACCACCACTTCGTCGCCCACGCGCGGTATCTGCACCCCGCCGAAGCCCTGGCCCGCCCACGCGCTCGACACACGCACCCAGCTGGAACTGGTGTCGTCGCCCTTGCCGAGACGGTCCCAGTGGAACTTCACCTTCACCCGGCCATATTTGTCGGTCCAGATACTCTCGCCCTGCGGGCCGACCACCTTCGCCGTCTGCGGGCCGTAAGTTCTGGGCCACGGCGTCTTCTGCGACGGGCGGTACGGCACGTCCGCCGGTATCACTTCAAAGCGGATTTCGTGGAGGGTGTTGCTGTCCGGGCCGCTGGCGTAGCGGTTTTCCTCAAAGCGGTAATGCGCCACCGTGGTCAGGTACTCGCCGTTATCCCCGAAGAACGGGGCGTTGCGCAGCACGAAGGTGTGGCCCGGCGCGATGCCCAGCGCGGTGCCGGAGCCCTGCGTCTGGCGGTGCTCCACCTGCCAGCGCTCCTGGCGGATGCGGGCGTAGAACTCGCCGTGACCGTGCTCCACAAAGCGGCCCGGCCAGTCGTAGACGTCAATGCTCCCCGGCTGCGGCGACAGCGGGTTCTGCCGCGCCTGGAACAGCCACGCGTTCGGCTTGCGGAAGTCGTAATCATCGAGGCTGTAGATGCCCGGCGTCACGCTGTCCTCCAGCGCCCACTGGCTGATGCCCTCTTCATCTGTACTGCCGCCTGAAGGGGTCACATGGTACGGAATGGTCTCGTAGCCCGGGAACGGCTCATACTGGCCGGGGGCGTCGGTGAGGATAAGCGTATGGCGGTCCTGCTCGTGACGGAAGTGATAGGTGATGCCTTCCAGCTCCAGCAGGCGGCTGATGAAGTCGAGACTGCTCTCCTGGTACTGCACGCAGTACTCCCAGACCCGGTAGCTGCCGGAAAGACGCTCTTCCATGTTGACCCGGCTTTCGCCGAGCAGCGTTTTCACTATCTGCGGCACCGTCTGGCCCTGGAAGATACGCAGGTTACGGTCGCGATGCATCGGCCACAGGTCCGGCTCCACCGTCAGCTCATAGGCCGCGTAGCGGGTGCCGGAAAGCTCCACGGCGGTCACCGCCACGCGGGTCACCTTGCCGTTGAGGTAGCGCGGCGTCATCAGCGCCTGGGTCGGGATGGTCACCGTCACCGGCTGCCCCAGCAGCGCGCTGCGGTCGGCGCGTGCGTCAGTGCCGAGCAGCGTCAGGGTGAACATGAACGGCTCCGACAGCGCCTCGCGCCCGGAGAGTTTCCAGAAAAGCAGCCCCTCGACCGGGAGCTGAACGGTGATTCGGTTGAGCATAGTCTTCATTCCATAATGTCTTATGCGATTGCGTGTGTAGCGGCAAAGCAGAAAGGGAGAAAACCCGCGGCATCAGAAATGATATCGCCTGCATAATCAGGAATTATGCAGGCGCGTGTCAGCGGGTAAGGTCGTGCAGGAATTATTTAACCGGGGCGGGCGGCCATTTTCCGCCGTGCTCAATGAGCTTCTCTTTTATTTCAGTGAGCTTTTGATACTCGTCGCTGCCCGCTTTTGCCCGCTTCAGGAAACGCTCAAGCTGGTTGCCCATCGTCCAGCCATTATTGGCCCGGATTTCCGGGTCGGCGCCTCTTTCCAGCAGCAGTAAAACATGGTCATAAGCGTGGAAATTCAACGCCTCAAATACCAGGGAGCTGTTCAGTTCATCCGTAACGTTGATATTGGCTCCCGCATCGAGCATGGCTTTCAGCGTTTCAGTATTTTTGGCTTTAATGGTTTCAAAAATAATAGGCTCATGGGACGTTTTATCTTTCGCGTCCGGCGATAAACCGCCGTCGAGCATCGCCTTGATCCAGTCGCCGCTGTCAGCGTTGAGTACAAACTCAGCCGCGCTGCTTTGCCCCTGCGGACGCGGCTGGAGCGGATCGGCTCCGGCCTTAACCAGCACGGTAATGATCGTTAACTGGTCAGGTGTTTTTTTATCATTTAAGGCATTTCCCAGCGCCCAGAATAACGGTGTCATGTCCTGCTGGCCGGGTTTATTCAGGTCGGTTTCCGGCGCGAGTTTTTCGACGTCTTCAACCTTGCCGTCTTCGATAGCTTTAGCAAGCGTCAGTTGCTGGCCGCTGAAGTAGTCCTGCGGATTTAAATCCATATCTTGCTTACACCCCTGAATCATGAAGGTAAAACACAGCGCGAGGCAGCCCCAAAAGAGATTTTTCACAGGCGGCTCCCGATGATGGCAATGTCTTCGTCTTTTTGCTGCTCGATACAGTTAATCGCCTGCCCGATGCCATGGCGATCAAGCGCGCTTCCCGTGCCGCCGGGCAGATCGTGTGGAATCCCCGCAGCATTGGGGCTGAGCGCAGAAACGCCTTCTTTAAGCAGGGTCGGCACGGGAAGGCCTTTCATCGACTTAAGGTCTTCCCAGACATTCACTTCCTGCGCTTTCGTCAGCAACTCGCCCTCAACGCGGTAGGCCTGGATATCATCTGTTTTACCCAGAACAGTGCCGCCATATTTTTCCACGGTGTCGCTGTTGAGACCGGCGGCGTTGAAGGTCCAGCCCGGTTTACCGCTGGCCATGGAGGTGGCGGAAGCCAGGCCGCCGCCCAGTGAGTGACCCGCGATATCCACGTTCTGGCCCGACATCGCCAGCTTATCGCCAATAGACACCGCATTCTGGTAATAGGTGGAATTCTTGCCCATCCCTTGTGCGAAGTTGTTCGACCAGTCAGCCCCGTTTTTCACCGGCGCCAGCTCGCCTTTGTTCCACAGCGAAGAGAGGTTATCTCCTATCGAGGCAAACTCTGGCTCCCTTGAGCCCCTGAAGACCACCGTCGGGTTCATATCATTGCCAAAGACGGCCTGGTCAGGCTGGTAAACGCGCGCCAGAAAATTGGGCGAGGCGGGGTCGTCATACAGCATATTGCTTTTCAGGCCGAGCTTATTCAGGGCCGCGCTGTCATTACTGATATCCTTCCAGCCCTCCGGCACGCCGGGTGTGGTTTCCAGCGGGTTAACCGTCTTGTAGACGTTTTCCGCAAGCTTGGCTTTTTCGACGGCGATATTGTTCTCCGCCAGACGCTTCGCGGCGATCTGCGCATCGGGGTAGATACTACCGCTGCCCTTGCTGATGAGATCTTTACGCGCCTGCCAGCGTTCCGCCTTGGTCATCGCTTTAAGCTGCGCGGCGGTCTGCTTCATATCTTTGCCCGGCGTCGCCAGCTCAGGGCCCGCTGCGGCTTTTGATTTCACGACCTGGGCTGGTCTGACGGTCGGCGGCGGAAGCGTCCGATAGACACGCACCATCGCGCCATAGCGAACGATAATGCTACCTAACGGAAACATCAGGGACCGGGGCGCGTGGGTCGGCTCCAGTTCGCCTTTCTTATTAATGTAGTAAAGCTCGGTGGTGGGCGACCAGGGCCGCGAGCTTTCATCAATCGCCACCAGGTTGCCATGCCAGAATTCATCGGCAATCAGCTTGCGTAAGTCACGCCCGGACTGATACGGGTTCGCACGGGTCGAAGGCTGAAACTGATCGTAACGCGTAAACAGCGTGCGCACGGTGTTATCCGGCACAGACATTATCCACTGCGCGGCGATGTCAGGACGCATAATCCTTTCAAACTGCGCAGGCGGAACGTTCTCGCGGAAAATAGAGACAATTTTGATGTGGTACATACGCTTTGTCCTGTAGCGGGTATTCGCCTGCCGGCATTTTATGAAGCACAAGCCGGAATCAGGACGGGAGGCGCCGTGGGGTGGCAACGGGCAATCCGCCGCCGGTAACGCCTCCCGGTATCCTTACGGGTTTACAAGCCAGGTGCCCGGACGGGAGACATTGATGGTCTGACTGCGGGACTGGCCGCGACCTTTAATGATGAGCTCATAATTGCCGGTCGGCAGTTGCAGCGAGGCGAAGCCGTTCTCGGCAGGCGTCACGGTCTGCGTTTTGCCGTTAAGCGACAACTGCTCGCCCTCGCCCATGCGCACGTAAATCTGCGCCACCAGCGCGCCCTGTACCGGCGCGTTTTGCTCCGGCGCGGCGTCCTGCGTCGTCGTGGTCGCCGGCGCGGTCGTGGTGTTCTGCACCGGCGGCTGCGCAGGCGCTTGTTCACGCGGCGCGCTGTCGTTGCTGGCGGTGTCCGACGCAGAGTTATCGTCGCCGCCGCTAAACAACAATCCGCCCGCAACCAGGCCCACCAGCACGCCCGCGGCAATCAGCCCCGGCACTTTGTAACGGCGCCAGCCCGTCGCGGCGGCAGGTGTGGTCTCTTCTTCTTCCACCGGCACCAGCATGGTGCCCGGCTTTTTCACGCTCATGACGTCATCGAGCCCGGCGACCGGCATTTCAATCAGCGCGGCGAATTCATCGATCGACTGCGGACGGTCTTCCATTTTCAGCGCCAGCGCGCGGTCGATGGCCTGTAACAGCGGCAGCGAATAGCCTTCCGGGCGCAGCTCGGCGAGCGGACGGTAGCTGTCGGCGATGCTGCGCACCACGCTCACCGGCGGCGGCGAGCCCATAATCAGCGTATGCAGCACTGCGCCCAGCGCGTAGATATCGGTCCACGGGCCCTGCTCGCTTTCGTTGTCGTCGGTGTACTGCTCAATCGGCGCAAAGCCCGGACGCAGCATGGTTTCCGTCTCATCGGAGACGTTGCCGATACTGCGGCGCGCGGAGCCGAAATCCAGCAGCACCGGCAGACCGTTATCCTGGATCTGGATGTTATCCAGCGAGATATCGCGGTGCAGGTAACCTTCGTCATGAATCGTTTTGATGGCCCCGAACAGCATCGGCAGCGTGCGGCGGATCCACGCCTCGTTGATCATCTCCGGGTGCTGTTTGCTCAGGCGCGACAGCGTAGTGCCGCTGTAAAACACCGTGCCCATGTAGGCGGTATCGTTTTGCACCCAGAAGCGCAGCACATGCAGCAGGTTCGGGTGGTTGAAGCGCGCCAGCAGGCGCGCCTCCTGGATAAAGCTGTTCAGGCCCGCGGTAAACGCTTTGCTGAAGCGGTCGCTGCGCAACACCAGGCGCATGTCGTCATTACGCACCGCCAGCGACGACGGCATAAACTCTTTAATCGCAATGGTACGCTCAAGCTGATGGTCCCAGGCGCGATAGACAATGCCGAAACCGCCACCACCAATCACTTCCTTAATTTCAAACTCATTGAAACGGTAACCAATCGGCAGGGCGTTGGGTACAGTCCGGTTGTTTTCGTAATCCGTCATGTTTGGAAAACTCTCTGCTTGATGATGGCGTTACGCCGCAAACTGACACTGAAACTCACCCTGCTCGAACGTCACGCGCAGACGGCGATATTTCTCGTCCTGCGCGCTGGCGGTGAGCAGTATCTGGCTCATCTGCGGCAGCAGGGTGTTGGTAAGAATCGCATCGACCATACGGCCGCCGGATTCCACCTCGGTGCAACGCGCCACAATCTGGGTAATTACGCTGTCGTCGAATTCGGAAATAATACCGTGATTTTCCTCAAGACGACGCTGGATCCGCTTAAGCTGCAATTTCACAATTTCGGCCAGCATCGCGTCGCTTAACGGATAATACGGCACAACCAGCAATCGGCCCAGCAATGCTGGCGGAAAAACCTGCAAAAGCGGCTGACGCAGCGCGCCGCTGAGCGCCTCCGGCTCCGGCATCAGGTCCGGGTCGGCGCACATGGCGCTGATAAGATCGGTGCCGACGTTAGACGTCAGGATGATAATCGTGTTGCGGAAATCGATATGACGCCCTTCGCCATCTTCCATCCAGCCTTTATCGAACACCTGGAAGAAAATCTCATGTACGTCCGGGTGCGCTTTTTCAATCTCATCGAGCAGCACGACGCTGTAAGGACGACGACGCACCGCTTCGGTCAGCACGCCGCCTTCGCCGTAGCCCACGTAGCCCGGAGGCGCGCCTTTCAGCGTGGAGACCGTATGCGCCTCCTGGAATTCGCTCATGTTGATGGTGATAACGTTCTGCTCGCCGCCGTACAGCGACTCGGCGAGCGCCAGCGCGGTTTCGGTTTTACCGACGCCGGACGGGCCGCAGAGCATAAAGACGCCCACCGGCTTGTTCGGGTCGTCGAGGCGCGCGCGGGAGGTACGCACGCGTTTGGCGATAAGCTCAAGCCCGTGACGCTGGCCGATAACGCGCTGGTTCAGCGTGTCGGCAAGCTTCAGCACCGCGTCGATTTCGTTTTTCACCATGCGGCCCAGCGGGATGCCGGTCCAGTCGGAGACCACCGCCGCGACGACGTTCGCGTCCACCGCGGCGAACAACAGCGGCGCGTCGCCCTGCACGGCGGCCAGCGCTTTCTGGCGCTCCGCCAGCGTTTCACGCAGCGCAGGCTGGGCTTCTTCATCAGCCATATGCAGCTCGGCGCGCAGAGCGATAATCGCATCCACCAGCGCGCGTTCTTCTTCCCAGCGGGCGGTCAGGGCGTCGCGTTCGGCTTCCAGCGCTTCACGCTCGGCATTCAGACGCGCCACGCGCTCGCCGTCGCCCACCGCCACGCGCGCTTCGCGCTCGGCGATTTCCGCTTCGACGTCCAGCGCCGCGATGCGGTGCAGGCAATCTTCTAACTGCGGCGGCGGCGCGCTCTGGCTGACAGCGACGCGCGCGCAGGCGGTATCCAGCAGCGCGACGGCTTTATCCGGCAACTGGCGCGCCGGAATGTAGCGGTGCGACAGTTTCACCGCCGCGCTGACCGCTTCATCCAGCAGCAGCACGCGGTGATGTTTCTCCAGCGGCGAAACGGTGCTGCGCAGCATCAGCACGGCTTTTTCTTCATCCGGCTCATGTACCTGCACGGTCTGGAAGCGGCGCGTCAGGGCCGGATCTTTCTCGATGTATTTTTTATATTCCGCCCAGGTGGTGGCGCCGATGGTACGCAGCTGACCGCGCGCCAGCGCCGGTTTCAGCAGGTTGGCGGCATCGCCGGTGCCCTGCTGGCCGCCCGCGCCGATAAGCGTATGGATTTCGTCGATAAACAGCACAATCGGCGTGGCGCTGGACTGCACTTCATTGATAAGCCCCTGCAGACGCGCTTCGAACTCGCCTTTCATGCCCGCGCCCGCCTGCAACATGCCGATATCGAGCAGCCACAGCTGCACGTTTTGCAGCGGCTCCGGGACATCGCCTGCGGCGATACGGTGCGCCAGGCCTTCCACGACCGCGGTTTTACCCACGCCCGCTTCACCGGTCAGTAGCGGGTTGTTCTGACGGCGGCGCATCAGAATATCCACCATCTGGCGGATCTCTTCATCGCGCCCGACCACCGGATCGATTTTGCCTTCACGCGCACGCGCGGTGAGATCCTGGCCGTACTGCGCGAGCGTGCCCTGCTGCACCGGCGCGTTACCGGCGGCGTCCGGCGCGGCGGCGACCGCCTGCTGGGCCTCTTTGCTGCCCGCGAAAATCGCATCGAACTGCTCGACCAGCAGGTCGGCGCTGATGCGGTTGAACTGGCTGGAGATGCCTTTCAGCACGTTCGCCAGGTTAAAGGTTTTCAGAATGCCGATCAGCAGATGGCCGCCGCGAATGCGCGTCACGCCGAATTTCAGCGAGCCGTACACCCAGGCGCGCTCCACCGCGCTGTCGATATGCTCCGAGAGATCGGAAACGGAACTTGCGCCGCGCGGCAGGCGATCCAGCGCCGCCACGATATCCCGGCTCAGCGCCTCTTCATCCAGTGAAAAATGGCGGATCAGATGTTGTAAATCCCCGTCCTGCTGCTGCATCAGCTGATGCAGCCAGTGCGCCAGCTCCACATACGGGTTGCCGCGCAGCTTGCAGAAGGAGGTGGCGCTTTCCAGCGAGGTAAACAACAGCGTATCCAGTTTGCCGAACAGTACGGCACGGCTGATTTCTGACATGATCGGTTCCGTTTGAAGATGATGAAGTGTGTGTCAGATAACGATGCCCCTCCCCGGCCGTTTCCTGCCAGGGAACGGCGGAAGACGGGGCAGGCATGAATTCTGGTGTTTGATGTAATTTACGCCCGGTTTTTTTCAGAAAATCGCGGGCGGGCATGACAATAAATTGGTTATTCCTCGCCCGTTCATTTCGTAAAGCATACGGGGCGAAGCATGTTAACTTTCCGCGCGAAAAACCAGATCGCCGCGCGGTTGCGGGGTGGGCTGCTTCCCAAGCCAGGCGCTGTAGCCCAGACGGCCCGTGCCGCCAGGCGTGACGCCTTTCACCGCATCGGCGCGCAGAATGACGCGCACCTCCCACTCATACTCAATGCCCATATACTGACGCACCCAGTCGCGCAGCTCCTCAACCCACGGCTCGCCGGGCAGAAAACGCTGATAGGTCTCTTCATCCAGCGGCCCGAGTTCAATGCGAAATTTATGCTGTACGTCGCGCACCGCCACGCCGAGAAACGCGGCGTTGCCCAAGCGCGGTATCCGGCGGCCCGCGCCGAGACGCGCTTTCTCACGCTCGGTTAACGGCATCCACTGCGGGATGTTCTGCACAATCGTCACCGGCACGCGGAAATAGTGGCGCAGGATTTTTTCGAGCCCTTCGGCGTCGCGCCCGTTGCGGGTCAGATGGCCGACCAGCGAATAGCGCGCGTGGTGGCTCAGGCTGCCCTTTTCCATCTGCCCCGGCTGGCCCATGCCGATAAGGGCGGCGAGGTATTTTTCAATGCGCGGCCCGTCGGCGCGGTCGAGCGACGCGGTCGGCTGGGCATCGGCCCAGGCGCGGTAGAACAGCAGCGTCAGGCGGTGATGAAACAGATCCGCGAACGCGCTCAGGCTGTCATCCTGATGATGATACAGACGCTCGCGCGCATATTCGGTCAGGTGCATCGGCAGCGGGCCGTTCGGGCCAAACAGGCCGAAGCTTAAAATCGACACATCGTGCAGCGGCGTGTTGTCGCGCGGTTTCACCGCGGCAAGCGTCGACGGCGCAAAGGCCATCGACGGCTGCTGGCCGATGCGCAGCGGCTCAAAGCGCGGCAGCGGCGCGCGGCCTAAACGGTAGCGTTCGCCGCCCTGCGCGTCGAGACGGCGCAGCATCTGGAACAGATCGTAGCGCCACGGCGCGGCCATCATCTGTTGCCAGTAGTTTTCCGGCAGCCGGGACGCGCTTTTTACCGGCGCGTTCTGTGGCAGCGTCTCACTCATATCAGCGCCCTTTTACCCATCCGCGGGCCCCAGTAACCCACTTCGCCGCGCTGCTGGCTCTTGAGGGTGAACTCGGTGAAGCTGTTCATCGAGACCAGGCGTGCGAAGACGCGCTCCAGAACGCTGCCAAGCAGCCACGGGCTGGAGCCGGAAAACGCCTGTTCGTCGACGGTCATCGAAATCCCGACGCCGCGGGCGAAGACAATCGGGCCTGGCTCCGGCACGCGGCGATGCACCGGCTCCAGCACGCAGTGGCGAATGCCGTCAATCTGGCGCGCCACCGGCGCTTCCGCCAGGCGCGCGTAGAGGCCGAGCAGCTGACGCAGCGCGGCGGCGCCTTCGCCATCTTCGGCGTCCATCAGGCTTAAATAGTTCATTTGCAGCTGGCTGATAAGCCGCCAGGTGCTGAATCCTTCGGCCAGCGCCGGACGCGGCGGCGTCGGCCCTTTGCGCATGGTAAGCGCGCGCACCGGCATGGAATCCGGCAGCACGAACTGGCCCATATCCTGCGCCAGCATCAGCGGCAGATCGCGGCTGGTACACATCACTTCGGCGGTGATATAGCGCAGCTCGTCGCGCCAGGGCGCGTGGGTTGCATCCACCAGCGACACAAACGCCTCGGAGCCGATATACCCCGTACGCGTGCCGTAGCGCAGCGCGTGTTCCGAGAGCGCGCGCTGTTCGCGGCGCATCGAGAAATACGCGCCGTAGTTGCCGCCGTCGCGGCTCCAGGTGCTCCAGAACGGGCGGAAAATCTGATCGTCGCGCTGGCCGTCTTCGCTGGCGTAAATTTTACTGACCGAGAAAATCTCGTAATCGAGTGGGCGAATGTTATCCACCACCAGGTGGTATTCGCTTAAGCCCTCGGTGAGCTTCTGGCGCTCGGCGATTTTCGGGAACAAATTGATGACCGGCGTGCAGTGCATCGCGAGGTGGCTTTTATCCACCACGCGCTCCAGCGGCGTGTCGGTTTTATCGAGCAGGATGATGATATCGAACGCGTTCGCCTGCCCGCTCTGCGCCAGCAGCTTGCTGATGCCGCGCAGGCTTAAGAACTGGAAGCGCGCCGGGAACGCGAAATATTCCTGCAACAGGCGGTAGCCGTCGAAATTACGCAGATCGTCCGGCAGCAATGCCTGGTCGGCCTCAAAGCCTTCCTGACGCAGCGCGTCATCGTCGAGCACCACGCGTGACGGTTTCGGGCCGACGGTCTGACAGAAGATGCCGACGCGGTGCTCCATCAGGAGCTCCAGCAGTTGCAGCGCCTGGATATCCGGCCCGCTCAGGAAGAAATCAAGGCGGTCGAAATCGAGATGGTTGAGCAGCACCGGGCCGTCGCACGCGATGCGCACGCGCAGGGCGCTGACCGCGCCGCGCTGGCTTAAGCCGAGCTGGCTTAACGGCGCGTCGGCCGGTACGCCGCCTAATTCCACCAGGCTGATATGCAGCGGCAGCAGGCGAACGTCATGGGCGGTAGCGTAGCTACAGGTGACGCCGTTCTTTTTCAGAAGCTGGCTGTCCATCATCGTGCCGCGCGGCACCACGAACCCGTTGCTTAAATCCCCTTTGGCGCTGTCCGGGTGCAGTTCGGCAATCGCCATTGACGGCGTCGGCGCCAGATAATTCGGCGCGAGCATCTCCAGCAGGCGCTGGGAGAAGCGCGGAAACTCGGCGTCCATTTTGAGCTGCACGCGGGAGGTGAGAAAGGCGAAGCCTTCCATCAGGCGCTCGATGTACGGGTCCGCGATTTCAATGCCGCGCATACCGAGCCTGCCCGCCACTTTCGGGTAGCGTTCGGCGAATTCCGCGCCCATTTCGCGCAGATACGCCAGCTCTCGGTTGTAGTATTCGAGCAGTTTACTGTCCATGTTTACCCCGCGTCTTTAAGCTCAAAATGGCCGTTTTCCAGATCCACATCGGTGCGGAACAGAAATTCGAGCGGCCAGGGCACGCACCACAGGCGGCCTTTAATCTCGATAGATAATACGTTGTGCAGGTCGAGCGATTTGGTGTCACAGACGCAGCGCACCTGCAACCCCTGCGGCAGAATGCGCGGTTCGAAGTGCAAAATCGCCTCGGTAAGCCGCTGCTGGATGTCGCCCCACTCAATCTCCGACATCCGCTTGCCCGCGAGCGGCGCCACGCCGAAGTTAAACACCGAGCGGCGCACATGGTCCACCCGGCTGAGATCCTGCTGCGCTTCGTTATTAATGGTGTTGAACAGCCACTGCAAATCGCGCAGCACCTGGCGACGCAGCGCGCTGTGGGAGACGAGATTGCTGTTCGCCGGCTCCTGACGCTTGTCCGGCGCGTTATCGGTCAGACGGTCCAGCAGCGAGGGCTGCATTTTGTCGCGTGCGGTGACCGTCGAGGCGTTGCGGCGCGAACGGTAGCCGTGGCGCAGCAGATCGCCGCTGTCGTCATCCTGATACGGTTTATTCATGCGATGCGTCGTCCGGTAGCCCGAAAGCGAGCGTATCCAGCGTCAGCAGCGCGAACTCCTGTTCGCCGCTCAGCCAGACTTTCTGACCCGCGCCGAGATAATGAATGCCTTCCGCGTCCAGCGGCTGCCACTCGGTGGTGCGCGCCAGCAGGAAGCGGTCTTCCGCGCCGGTTTCCAGCGGGTAGCGCGCCGGGATCTGGCACACCTGTTCGGTGCCGTCCACCAGCTGCACCATCGCGTGACGCCACACCAGATCGGTGACGCTCGCCGGGGCCTGGAAACGAACCGACGCGATAGCGCTGAACGGCACCCAGAAGTAGTTGCCGTTAACGATAAGCTCGCACACCGGCCCCAGACGCGCATCGCCGTCCATCAGCCAGTCAAAACGCACCGGCTCGCCGGGCGCGTCGCCCGCCGCCAGCGTCAGCTCGCCAGGATTGGCCTCGGCCTGTTCCAGCGCGTCGTTGCGCAGGCTGCTTGCGCGCGCCGGGTCGGTTTCCGCCAGCGCTTTCAGCAGCAGATCCAGCCACGGCCACTGTTCGCCCGGCATCCGCGGACGCGCGCGACCCGCCAGCACTTCGGCGCGCTGCTGCTCGCCTTCGATAGCCTGTTGCAGCAGCGTCACGGTCGGCTGCGCCTGGGGCGCCAGCGCGGCCCAGCTTTTCAGCTGGGTGAGCGCGCGGGTCCAGTTGGCGTTCAGGCAGAGAAACTGCACAAACGCGGCGCGGCGATCGGCGTTGCCCGGCTGGGCTTTGATGTCGGCCTCAAGGCGGCTCAGCGCGTCGCTGACGCTTGCGCCAGCCAGTTGTTGATACAGCGTGTTCATAACGGCTCCTGGCGGTTAACGGTCATTACAGCGCGCGGTAAGCGCCCGCCGCAGGGTCGCGCAGCTGCGGATGCAGCGCTTCGACCAACAGAATATTGAGCGTCGTGCCCGGCGCGACATAGCTGGACCAGACTTTGCGGACTTCTTCTAAGCGCGTGCGCAGACGCGCTTCGTCGCTGGCCTGCTCGCGGGAAATTTCAATCGCCACCGTGCCCTGCGCCTGCCAGACGTTCTGCTCGCTGTTATACGGCAGGATCATCCAGCTCTGGGCGGAGCGGCCATCGCTGACGACCATGCGCTCGTTATTAACGCTGGTGATAAGCAGGTTATCGGCGTCGACGCCCGCATTAATGCCGACAATCGGGAAACCGTGTACGAAGGTCACCGCGACTTTTTTCTCGCCCGCTTCGCCCATCTGAGTGACTTCGCTGCGGCCATTCAGCCAGCCGCCTTTTTCGCAGATGCCGTCGTCTTTCGCCGGAATAAACAGGGCTTTGGCGTCCGCGCCGCCTTTCCAGAAGGTGCGCAGGTGGCAGCCGTCCTGAAGGTTAAATTCGAGCCACGGCGTGCGGTCCGCTGGCGGAGAGAGATCTTCCGGGCGGCCCTGCGGCAGAGTATCGGCGGTGGTCGGCGTCGCGGCGGCCGTGGTCTGCTCAGGCTCGGTTTGCGGCGTCACCACCGGATTCCACTCGCCGCTTTTCGTGGCCGTACCATGCGCCAGCGCTTTGCCCTGGGTGTCGTTCAGCTGCCAGCGTACGGTTTTCAGCTTGCCGCACTGGCTTTCCAGCAGCGAGCCGAGACGCGGCATAAAGTTATCCAGCACTTTCGGCGTCTTATCGCCGCTGGTCACGATGCGCAGCGGCAGCTCAGGGCCGCACCAGCTTTGCGGCGTGTTGTCTTTAATGTTGTCTACCCAGACATCCAGTTTCAGGGTATTTGACTGAACGATACGGTAATTATCTGCCCAGACGCTGGATGACGCCGCAAGCAGAGCCAGACCCGGAAGCCAAAGTTTCATAAAAGTCCTTGTTAGCCTTTAATCTCGAAGAGGGAAAAACTGCGCTGCGTCAGAGAGCGTGTGCAGCAGCGTCGTATCCTGGGGCGATCCTACCCAGACCGCTACGGCGCTGTAATTATCCTGCTTATCATGCCCCTGCTCACCATTTTTCAACAGTATTTGATTCATCAGAGTGAGCCATTCATCTGGGGTATTCACCATATGAAGGGATTTTTTCATCTGTTCTTCGCTCACGCCGTGCCAGAAACCGTCGGTGCAGAGCAAAAACGCGTCGCCGTCTTCAATCGGCACTACATCACTGTAGCTTGCCTCGCGCCCTTCATCGCCCATGCCGAGCGCGAAATAGAGCAGGTTGCTGTTCACACCGTCAGTCTGGTGCCCGGCGTCTTTCATCTGCTGCACCAGGCTGTGATCGGTCGTGACGTGATAGAGCCAGCCGCGGCGAAACAGATACAGGCGGCTGTCGCCCGCGTGCGCCCAGTACGCCAGGTGATAGTCGCGGTCGATAAACAGGCTCACCAGCGTCGTGCCCATGCGGTGATAATCCTGCACCGCCTTTTGCTCGGCGCGGATAGCGTGGTTCGCCTGATTCACATACTCGCGGATGTATTGCGCGTTGAGATGCTGCTCCCCGTCAAAACGCGAGAGAATGGCATTGCGCGCAAGCGCTGCGGCGACGTCGCCACCCGGCAGGCCGGCGATCCCGTCGCACACCACGAAGCAGGCGGAGCGTTCGCCGATGGTCTCTCCGGTCTGATCCTGGTTGCTGGCGCGCTCGCCCTGTCTGGAGAGTGAGGCCGTGCTGATATTCATTCTTCTTCCGATCCGCTTTGTGAGTCTTTGTACTGATTCACTTCCATGTCATAAGCGTGCAGGAAGGCTTCGCCGAACAGGGTATGGAAATCGTCCTCGATTTCACCGGCGGTATCGCTGTAATGACGCACAAAGTAATCCCACAGCGCGGCTTTGCGGCTCGCCGGCAGCGCCAGACGAGAGATAGCGCCATCGCGCTTCGCCTCTTCTTCCAGCTGCTCCGGGTTAAAGGATTGCAGCATGGCGGCGATGATGGCGCGGATACCGGCGATCATCCCAAGCTGGTGGGCCTGGAGATCGATAAGCGCGTCGCGCACCGATTTTTTCGGCGGCATAAAGCCCGGCATACGGGTGCCGAACATCTGCATCAGCACGGTTTTACCCGATGGCAGCAGTTTGAACGGGTTGTTCGCGTCATCCAGCACCATTGTCATGTCGGCTTTTACGCCGCGCTTGAGGATCGAGCGCGAGGAGAGCAGCGCCACGGTGCCCTGCGAAAACATGCTGAGCATCTGGCCAAGCTGGCGCATATTGTCGCGGTCGAACTGCGGCGTCGGTTGCAGCTCGCCAAGCCCCATGCCTTCCAGCAGCGCCTCCAGCAACTCGCCGTTCAGCACATCGCCGTTAGACGCCGTCGACACGCCGCCCTGGCTGGTCGGCGACTGCACCGGGTCGATACGCAGGCGGCCTTTTGGCGTCTGCGCGGCGCTGCGCACCACCGTCTGCGGCGTCGGCAGCGTAATACCGGCGTAATCCTGCACTTCCGGCGGCGTCGGCTGCACTTCCACGCGCGTGACCGGATCTTCCGGCACTTCTTCCGGGAATAACGGCGAACCGGCGAGCGAGGCCAGGTCCAGCGAATCGTCGGCGTTCGGTGCGAGCGGCGAGGTCGTCATCTCCGGCTGCGGTTTTTCTTGTGAAGCCTGCGGTTTAACCGGTTCAGCGTCCGGTTGCGCGGACGGCGGCGGCGTCAATGGCGCGGCGCCGGCGTTAAGTTCATCCGGCGGCGTCAGCGGCACAGCGCCGCCCATCATCAGGCCGAGCGGATCGTCGCTGCGGCTCTGTACCGGCGTGGAGCCCACGCCGCCAAACAGCGCCAGCGGATCGAGCTCTTCTTCGTTCTCTTTTTGCGGCGCCTGCGGCTTCGCGGCCTGACGGTTGTCAGACGGCGGCACCAGCGTGGTCGGCGTCACATCGTTGAAAATGCTGTCTTTATCGAACGGCGTGTCATCTTTAAACAGACTGTCCGGGTTGACCCTTTCATTGCCGAACAGCGGCTCGTTGCCGACGCTCTGGAAGTGCGCCAGCGGATCTTCCGGGTTGCGATCCACCTCTTTCGGGGCGTTGAACGGGTTAAACGGCTGCGCTTCCGGCGTTTTCGGGCGGGCGCTCTGGGTCTGCCCCTGGCTGATGCTGTCGGAGATAGAAAACTCCTGCATCAGGCTGTCCCAGATTTCGGTCGGCACCGCCGTCGGCGCGTTGTCCTGCGCGTCGGCTTTCTGCGGTGCCTGCGATTGCGGTTGCGCAGGCTGCGGCGCCTGAGGCTGCTGCGGCGCGACGTGCGGTTTCGGCGCGGCCATCGCGATGACCGGCTGCGCGCTCAGCGCCAGATCGCTGACCTGAATGCGGTAGTCGTCAATGCCCAGCACGTCGCCGTCCTGCAGCTCAACCTGACGACCGCGCTCCAGCGGAATATCGTTCAGCACGACGCGGGTGACGTTGCCGCGGTTGGTAATGCGGCACTCGCCGTCGGCGGAGATATGGACAATCGCCTGCAGGCGGGAAATCGTTCTTTCGTTATCCGGCAGTACCAGATTGTTATCCGTACCACGGCCAATCGTGCCGCCCGGCGGGTAGAAGTCACAGCTGCTCTGAGGAGGCTGGTGGCCGGGCTTGTTGGTAGTAATCGTGAATCGCATAGCGTATTCCTGCCTGGGGTTATTAGCGCTCAAACGTCGTGGGTCTTATCAGACGTCCGACGTTTGTGTGCTAAGGAACAGAGCCGCGCCTGCGCGCTGCCCGTGACTGCCTGTCGTGGTGCCTCGCGCCTCACAACCGGACGAGGTTATTCTATTGATAAGATGTATGTAAGCGCTATTAACATCATCGCTGCGCATAAACATAGTTGCTGTCGCGCCTGGCTGATTTAAAAATTTTCTACGCCTCGCGACGTCTTTCGCCCGGCGAATTGTTGATACAGCGCGGCAATCTCCGGGCTATGCGCAATCAACGAACATTTCAGCACCCGGTAATCGCTTTTCGCTGTGCCGCCCGCGGGCGTTTTCAGCGCCTGGGTGATAAGCGTATCCGCTTCATTGAACGCCTCAACCGGTAACTCGCTCGCCTCCAGCCAGGCAGCGGCGCTGGCGTTGGCGTCCTCCTTCAGCGCGGCGCTGTCGGCGATGTAGCCCATGCAGCGGTTCTGTACCCACTCGGTAAAAATCTGCGGCTGCGTGAATTCGCTGACGGATGCCAGCGGTTGCGCCAGCGCGGCGTGGAAAGAGAACGCGAAAACTGTGAAAGCGGCGATACGTGTTTTTAACATGATGAATTTTCTCGCAGCCTGCTTACTGGTCCGGCTGATTTTTATAACGGCGTATGAGCGCGTCCAGTTCGCGGCTGTGCATGAAATCAATGCATTTCGCGAGCGTCATCGGCTCGCCCGACTGGCTGCCATACGTTTTCTCAAGAAAGGTTTTACCAGGCGCAATGACCGCCGTATGCGCCTCAAGCGAATAATCCCCGAACTCCAGATAGCCTCTCGCTGCGGCCGCCGCGTCGTTTTTCACTTCTTCAGACTGATAGCCCTGCGCAATACAGGTGCTTAGGGCGTAATTTCTTAGATACTCTTCCGGGCTGTAAGTTGTGGTGCGGGCTAACGCCTGCGACGCGAACAACCCTGTAAAAATAAATGCCACACAGAACTGCTTCACCATCCCTGATCCCTGAAAAGGTAAAGTGAGCCCTTGCGGGCTCACTATGATTACGCTTCTTTGTTTTCTTTGATGTTCCAGCCAGCGCTGGTTTCTGCGCCTTTACCGCCGGTCGCAGTCTGCTCCCAGTACTGCTGTTTCACTTTCGCAGCCTGGAATGCATAAGTAACGCCAACGGTGTCGCCGTTGTCAGCACCGGTGTACTGAACGGAAGTCACCAGCACATCTTCCAGAGTGATACGGGTGTATTCCACCTGCTGGCCGCCTGCTTTGCAGACAGACAGCTCAACTTTGGTCAGGTGCTTACCGCTGGAGCAGTGCTTCAGGATAGCGGTGGTGGATTTGTCGATCAGCGCGTTAACGTGCAGATCGTTGAAATTCACTTTACCGGCACCGCCGCCGCCGCCCACGCTCATATTACCCGGCTGGGATGCGCCCCAGGAAAAAGAGGTGATGTCGGTCCAGCCGGTGTGGTTAGAATCTTTAGATTCGCCGGTTACACCGTCTACTTTCAGGAACATATCAATAGCCATAATATTTACTCTTCGTTAATGACGATTATTGCTTTCGAAAAAGCGCTTAATATGGCAAACAGGAAAGCATGGGGCTGAATAAAACCATCCATATTTTACCTCTGCCTCTTTCCCGAACAGGATTGTGTGTTCAGGAATACTCACTCTCTCGCCAGGAGAGATTGAATTCATTAATTCATGCAATCATTAAAAAATGACGTTGCGATTATTTATCAGGATTATCCTGATTCCAGGTGTGGTCAGGGTTTTCAAACAACACGTCTCTCGCCGCTTTATCCAGTTCAGGGCTGTGATATAAGCGCAAACAATTCAACGTAAGCCCTGTGCTCTTCTGGTCATATTCACTGTGCGAAGGATTAACGGTGTCTTTAAACTGCTTGATCAGGGCGTTAATTTTTTTGTCGCCGTTTTCTATGTCAAAAGGTATCCATACACGTAATGCATTCGCGGTATGCGCCGCATCCCGCGAGAATGCAGAACCGGGTTCAGAAACCTGCGCGATACAGCGCGCCAGCACCATATCTTTCACCACCTGCGTGTACGGCTTATCTTTAATAAACGCGACAGGATCCTGAATAGCGTTCGCTGACCCGGTTGTGCAGATAAACAGCAGCAGTAAAAAGCAGTTTTTCATGAGCGTTTACTTACAGGCATGATTTTCTTTTAACGCTTCAACGATAAGCGTTTTGGCTTGCGCGTTCTTAAGCCGCTCAGACGGTAATTTAGCGAAATACTCGTACGTTATTTCACCCAAAGTCCCAGGCTTTGATGGTCTTTCAGAACACCACAACAGGCCTTCGGTCGCATCCATCACGCCCACGAAATACATATCGGCTTTAATACGCTCGCGTTCGTTCTGCCTGTTGCTCCAGGCATTAAAAAAACGCGCCGCGGTGATACGGCTGTCCTGCGCGGTTAATAACGCCGGATCGCGCGGAAATACCGATGTACTGTCCTCAGGCAAATCCTCTGCCCGCGGATATTCATAAACCGTGGTGCTGGCGACGGACACCGCCGACAGCGCCAGCAGGGCGCTTGCCAGCGCAAGATGTATTTTCATCACGTTTCCCTGTGAGTCTGCATGGTATGGCAGGCCGTAAGGAATGCCCTTACGGCCTGAGGCAGCGTTACGCCTCGTTGCTCTTCAGAGACGGCAGTTTGGAGACCAGACGCAGAGAAACGGTCAGGCCTTCCAGCTGGTAGTGCGGACGCAGGAAGAACTTGGCGGCGTAGTAGCCTGGGTTGTCCTCGATCTCCTGAACCTGAACCTCGGCCGCGGCCAGCGGCTTGCGGGATTTGGTTTCCTGAGAGGAGTTCGCCGGGTCGCCGTCCACGTAGTTCATCACCCAGTCGTTCAGCCAGCGTTCCATTTCGTCGCGCTCGCGGAAAGAACCGATCTTGTCGCGAACGATGCACTTGAGGTAGTGCGCGAAACGGCAGCAGGCGAACAGGTACGGCAGGCGGGCTGCCAGACGGGCGTTCGCGGTGGCGTCCGGATCGTGGTATTCCGCCGGTTTTTGCAGCGACTGCGCGCCGATAAAGGCGGCGAAGTCGGAGTTTTTACGGTGGATCAGCGGCATAAAGCCGTTTTTCGCCAGCTCCGCTTCGCGACGATCGCTGATGGCGATTTCGGTCGGGCATTTCATGTCCACGCCGCCGTCGTCGCTCGGGAAGGTGTGACACGGCAGGTTTTCTACCGCGCCGCCCGATTCCACGCCGCGAATGGAGGTGCACCAGCCGTACTCTTTAAAGGAACGGTTGATGTTGGCCGCCATCGCGTAGGCCGCGTTGGACCAGTTGTAGTTGCTGTGGTTCGCGCCGTCGGTCTCTTCTTCGAAGTCGAAGCTGTCCACCGGATTAGTGCGAATGCCGTACGGCAGGCGCGACAGGAAGCGCGGCATGACGAGGCCCAGATAACGCGCATCTTCCGACTCGCGCAGGCTGCGCCAGGCGGCGTACTCGGTGTTCTGGAAGATTTTGGTCAGGTCGCGCGGGTTCGCCAGCTCCTGCCAGGATTCCATCTGCATCACGCTCGGCGCGGTGCCGGTGATGAACGGGCAGTGCGCCGCCGCGCCGATGCGCGCCATTTCGCTCAGCAGTTCAACATCCTGCGGGCTGTGGTCGAAGTAGTAGTCGCCCACCAGGCAGCCAAACGGCTCGCCGCCGAACTGGCCATACTCTTCTTCGTAGATTTTCTTGAAGATCGGGCTCTGGTCCCAGCCCACGCCCTTAAAGCGTTTCAGGGTGCGGCCCAGTTCCTGCTTGGAGATGCTCATAAAGCGGATTTTCAGCATCTCGTCGGTTTCAGTGTTGTTGACCAGATAGTTCAGGCCACGCCAGGCGCTTTCCAGCTTCTGGAACTCGTCGTGGTGAATAATCTGGTTAACCTGCTGAGACAGCTTCTCGTCGATACCGGCAATCAGGTTCTGAATGGTGCGGTAGGTGTCGTTTGAGAAGGTGACGGTGTTTTCCAGCGCCTGCTGCGCCAGGGTTTTTACCGCGTTTTCGACGGCCGAACGCGCCTGGTCGGTTTTCGGGCGAAACTCTTTGCTGAGCAGCGCGCTGAATTCGTCCTGGCTGAATGCCTGCTGCGACTGCAGCTCTTGTTGTTGAGAAGAATTGCTCATCGATTACTCCTCGTTACCTTTCGTGCCATCGTCATTTTTCGGCATCTGGCTCAGTGATTTGAGCAGCGTCGGATCCTGAAGCACTTTCGCGATAAGCTCTTCGGCGCCGTTTTTACCGTCCATGTAGGTCAGCAGGTTAGAAAGTTGAGTACGGGCTTCCAGCAGCTTGTTCAGCGGCTCGACCTTACGCGCGACGGCGTCCGGCAGGAAGTCGTCCATGCTGTCGAACGTCAGATCGATATTCAGTTTGCCTTCGCCGGTCAGGGTGTTGTCCACCTGGAACGCCACGCGCGGCTTGAGCGCTTTCATACGCTCGTCGAAGTTATCGATATCAATCTCAAGGAATTTACGTTCGTCCACCGCAGGCTGCGGATCGACCGGCTTCCCGACCAGGTCGGCAAACACGCCCATCACAAACGGAAGCTGAATTTTGCGTTCCGCGCCGTAGATTTCCACGTCGTACTCGATCTGCACGCGCGGCGCGCGGTTACGGGCGATAAATTTCTGCCCACTGTTACTCATTGGCATGATGTTCTCCATCGAAGATGCGCGGTGAATTTCGGGCGGCGGGCCTCATGCCTGTCGCCGTAAAGGGGAACGCCGTTATTCCCGGCGTCCGATAATGTTTTCCACCTGATGCACGCTGTCAGGCGCCAGGTCGCGAATAAGATCCATGAAATTCATTTCAATCAGTCGCTGCACGCGCTCAATCATCAGCGGCGCGGGGTGGCTCGGCTCATGCCGGGCAAAATATTGCTTCACTTTCTCAAGCATTAACTGGGCGTCGTCGCGCGTTTGTAACTGCACGTTGCGCCAGTCGGTTTCCACCACGCGCGCCGGGGCGCGGGTCGTCGTGGCGGCAGGCGCGTCATCGGTCTGCGCCTGCGGGTCTTGCACATCCTGCGGCGCCTGGGGTTCGCCGCTCTGGCAGGCCAGCGCCACAATGCTGGTCAGCTTCTGGAGCTGCTCCATCTCCGGCACGCCGCTCTCACCGAGGTGGTTAACCAGAATGGTGCGGATCGTTTCCAGCCGCGTGTGGATCTGGACTATCGCCTCGATGCCCGGCTGATCGCCGCGCGCGAGTTCATCCACCAGTCGCGGGCGACCGCCCGGATAACCCGGACATTCGCTTTTGCTGTTGTCGAGCAACGACTGCGCGTCGCGCAGCGTAATTTCATCGCCGTTGCTGCGCAGCAGCGTGGCGGTGCGCAGCGTGCCGGTCAGGGCGGATTTATCGCCAAGGCCCGCCAGCGCGTTAATACGGTAGAACGGATCTTTTTCGCCGTACTCTTCCAGCAACGGATAGAGCGGCTCCCAGTAGCGCGTCAGCGCTTCCTGGATCAGCAGCAGCCCGTCGGCATAGCCCGGCAGGCCGCGGCGTTTGGCCCATGCGTGAGTCAGCGCCAGCATGACGCGCAGATCTTTGGTACGCTCAAGCAGCGACAGGGCCAGCTTTTCAACTTTAGTCCAGTCCGCCGGCTCTGCCGGAATAATGGTGTCGCCGAACTGCTGTTCCGCCTTGCCCTGGCTTGCCTGTTCCATCGCCTGGTAATCGGCGTCGTACTCCAGGTTTTCGCCGCACGGCTGCTCCGGGCTCACCGGAGTAAGAAGGGTTTCAATATCCATCGAACTGCCTTATTCGAACATGGGCGGGTAGAGCCCGTGGCGACCCGGACGCGCACCGCCCGCCGGATCAAACAACAGCGAAAAGAGCTGCCCGGTAAAATTGCCGCTGTGCACATGCGTGTAGAGCGGATAGCCGTCGCTGCGATTAGTCCACCAGAAGCTGGTCTGACGCTGCGGTTCGAAGCACTCTGCCGCCTGACGCCAGCTCAGCGTCACTGGCGTCTCCTGATAACCAATCACATCCAGAATTTCCGAGCGATTCTCGGGCGCCGGCAGCGCGGGCGACGGAATTGCTAACACCGCCTGGTCGAGCTGTTCGGCGGAGAAGGCGTTGCGCACCGCGTGATGCAGCACGCGACCGAGCTGCTGATACCAGTCTTCGGCCATCGCCAGATGCTGCGGCGTCCACTCGGCGGGGCTGAACGCCACCGTCGCGAGGAGCGGATACTGACGCCCTACGCTGTCGCGTCCTGGCATCAGGCAGCCCATCTGCACCTGCTGACTGCCGAGCATCGGCGGCACCACGAAATTCCAGACCGGCGCGCTGGCAAACTGCCGGTTGCCCGTCTCGCGCTGTTCATCCTCTTTTTGCCAGTTCAGCAGCCCTACCTGAAACCAGTGTGACCACTGGCGTTGCAGAGCATCGGGAAAACGGCGCTGGAGAAAGTCGCCGGCACTGGGCAGTTTCCCGTACCAGCTAATCGCAGGGTAATGACTCATTATCCGTTCCTTGCGGTTAAGGGCATGCGAAGCCAGGGAGCTGGAATGGGTTGCGGATACTGTTCGGCGTGAATTCCAGCGTCACGCTATGTCCGTCAACCGAAAACGTCGCCTGGCGGCTCAGGCTTCCTGCACCCGGCGCAATGCGGGCGCGATCGAAAAAGCGGTTCAGCGCCCACGCGCCGTTGGTCACCAGCGTCGAGGTGGTGCCGTTGGCAAGCCCGAGCTGCATACGCACCTGATTCGTGCCGCCGCTGCCCGGCCAGCTCATCAGCTGGACCGCCTGCGGGCCGTGGCTGTAACGCAGAAGCTGACCGTCAACGTCGAGCGACAGCGTCAGGATGTCGTTATCCATCCGCACGGTGCGCACCGTCACGCGATAAGACGGCGTGGTCGCGCCGTTGGCGAAGAACGCGTCGCGAATATATTGCGCCTGCTGGAACGGACGCAGCACCCCTTCGCTGCCAGGCAGCGTTTTGCCGTCGATGCCTGGCGTAAAGCGCCAGCGCTGCTGGGTGGTGTCGACTTTGTTAGTCAGGTTATCGCGAAAGAAACTGTCCATCAGCCCGGTGCCCGGCGCGAACATGCGCGCCAGATCGTCCGGCGTCACTTCGCTGCTGGCGGAGCGCACCAGCGGATAACGGCCCGCGATCGCCTGGCGGCAGAAGCTGCCGACTTCCACGCTGATACGCTTACGGACGTTTTCCAGCTCACGCTGCTGGGTGTCGCTGCTCGCCCCGACCGCCATGCGGCTGAACATATTTTGCAACCCGCCCGGCAGACGCCCGGCGCTCGCCTGTAAGCGGCTGATCGCCTCGCCCCCCGGCGGCGGCATACCGCTGTTAGCGGCATCCTGCACGGCGGTCAGGTAACGGTAGAGTTCATCGATTTGTTTGATGAAGTCATCAAACACGATAGCTTTGCCGCCTTTCTCCAGCGGCTGCGCCAGTTCGATGATAGGCGCGTAGTGATCGGTCACCACTTGTTCCGGCGTCTGCGGCGCGGCGGCGGCCGTGGTCGCCCCGCTTTCGCGGTCGCTGAACAGCGCTTCCAGGGTGCGGGTCGCGCGGTTGCCCTGCTCTTTCGCCTGCGCTTCGCCCGCCTGCGGCTCGGCGCGGGAGAGCGTCAGCACCTGGCTTAAGTTCATCACCAGACGGCGCAGCGGCGAGTTGCTGCTGGAGAGCACGCGGGCCGTGTTGATGCGCTGGTTCAGATCGGCGCTGTTGTTAAGCTGAATATCCGCCAGGTAGCTGTCCCACTGGCTGATAAAGTCGCGCATATAGAGCTGGCGCACCGCGTTGTCCGTCTGCGTTTTATCTTCCTGCGCGGTGGTCAGTCCCAGCACCCAGGCATCGTCGTCATGCAGCGAAGCCGTGACGTTATCAATCTGGCCGTTGAAGCTTTCCCAGTAACCTTTCGGGGTGTAGAGCCCCGGCACGCCGTCGCTGACCGGCTTGCCGCTTTTACGCGAAAAGACCAGCTCGCTCTGCGGGCCGCCAAGCGTGGCGAGCGACACCGGCTTTAAATTTTCATCGCGCTCCAGCAACCGTTTGAGGCGGCCATACACGCGCAGCGACAGCGGCTTCTGGTTGATCATCGCCTGCTGGCGGCTAATCAGCGACTCATCTTTGGCATACGGCGAGGTCTGGATTTGCGGCTCCAGCAGTTGCGTCAGGTGCCATTCGAGCTGGTTAAGCTGCGCCTGGGTGACGTTCTGCGGCAGGTTACGCTCAAGATTGAGCATCACCCAGGAGTGCAGGAATTTGCCGTCGTAGTGCTTCGGCTGGTACAGCATCTGGTACGCCTTCAGCGCTTCGTAGCTGTATTCCACGTCGCTGCCGTTGTCGTTGCGCACCCAGCCGGTGATGAGCTGCGCCACGGCGGGCATCAGCATCTCCTGGAGCGCTTTCTGGTAGAGCGCCTGCGAGGCGTCGTTGACGTCATCGCCGCGATAAAGCCCCATGCGATACGTCACCGGCGGCGAGTTCAGGTCAAACGCTTTACTCTTCGGCAGCTCCACCAGGCTGTTAAAGAACGGCAGCATACTGAAGAGATCGCGCCCGGTGGTGGTTTGCAGCGCTTTGCTCTGGCGCTCGACGCCCGGCACTTTCCCTTCCACTTCCGCCAGGTAGTCTTTGTTATTGCCATAGCTCGTAAGCCACAGGCCGCCCAGCACCAGTAACAGCGCTACCAGCGCCGCGTAGCCAGACCACAGCACCGCGCGGTTGCGCAGCTCCCACCAGCGGTTTTGCCCGGCGATGCCCGCTTCCTGGAAAATCACGTTCTGGAGCAGGTTTTTAATAAAGAAGCTCTGTCCTTTGCCGCCGGGGATAGGCGCCTCTTTGCTGACCGAATCCCAGTTGTCGCCCTCTTTGCCGCCTGACGGCAACGACAGCGCGCGGTTGAGTTCGCCCATCACGCGGTCGAACGGCAGCCCTTCCTGGGTGCCGCTCGCGAGATAAATCCCGCGCGGCGAGAATTCGGTTTCAAAGTTGGAACGGGCGAAAACGGTACTGAGGTAATCCGCGAGCAGCGGACGCAGCGCCGCAAACTCCTGCGGGAACAGATAACACTCGGCGCGCGCTTTCGGGTCGCTCTCCGCGAGCAGGGTATCCGGCAGGCCCGCGTCCAGACGCTGCTGGAGCAGCGCGAATTCCTGAGTAAACGCGCCTAAAAGGTCGAAATCGGCCTGTTTTGAGCGATCCCACGGGAACGTGAAGCCCCAGATCTGGTCGCGCTGCGCTTTATCGAAGCGCCCGAAGTAAGAACGAAAGCCTTTCAGCAGGTCGGCTTTGGTGACCAGCACATAGACCGGGAAGCGGATACCGAGCTGCTCATGCAGCTCGCCAAGACGCTGGCGCAGGTTAACGGCCTGCTGTTGCGTCGCTTCCGGGGACTGGGTCAGCAGGTCAGAGACGCTGATGGTGATGATCACGCCGTTAATCGGCTGGCGGCGGCGGTATTTACGCAGCAGATCGACAAAGCTCAGCCATTCACCGGCGTCCTGCGCCTGTTCGCTCTCCTGCGTGGTGTAACGCCCGGCGGTATCCAGCAGCACCGCTTCGTTGGTGAACCACCAGTCGCAGTTGCGGGTGCCGCCAATGCCGCGCAGCGCGGTTTTGCCAAAGCGATCCGCCAGCGGGAATTGCAGGCCGGAGTTAACCAGCGCCGTCGTTTTACCGGAGCCCGGCGCGCCGATAATCACATACCAGGGAAGCTGATAGAGATACTGCGTGCTGAAGCGCTGCGTCCACTGGCCGCGCTGGCCTGGGGCATTGAAGTGCGCTTTTTTGAGGATCTGCGCGGCTTCGTCGAAACGGTCCGCCAGCACCTGATCGTCATTGCCGAGGCGCTTGAAGTCGCCGCCCTCTTCCGCCGGCTTGCCCTCGTTGAGTTTGTCCATCAGCTTGCGGTTCAGCCAGGCGTTGTAAAGCCGCGGCACGATGTGGCTATGCACCCAAATCAGGTAGATAAGCGCAATGCTGATGATACGGTTGGTTTCCGACTCCAGCGGGCGGCTGTCGACGATAGACAGCAGGGGCCCTATCATCCAGACGACCGCAGACAGCGCGGTAACGCCCATGAACCCCCACAAGATGCGGTTGGTCACTATTGAAAGGAGAATATTCAGCATCCTTAGTTTCCTTGCGGCAATCCGTTCAGCTCGGCCAGAGTGTTATCCGGCGACACCAGCAGAGTTATCTCTACACGGCGGTTGCGGGCGCGGTTTTCCGGCGTATTGTTCGGAGCGATAGGGTCCATCTCGCCACGGCCCTGCGCTCTGACGCGGCTCGGGTCGGCGAGGTGCGCCTGGAGCATTTTCTGTACCGATTCGGCGCGCGAGAGCGACAGCTCGTAGTTAGAAGCGAAACGCGCGCTGCGGATAGGCACGTTGTCGCTGTAGCCCACCACGAGGATTTTGCCGCTGACGTTGTTCATCGCCTGCGCCACGCGGTCGATAACCGGTTCATAACGGTCACGCACCACGGTCGAGGCGGACGCGAACAGACCGTCGCCTTTCAGAATCACCACGCTGCGATCGGCTTCGTCGCGCACCGCCACCAGGCCCGCTTCAATTTCCGGACGCAGGAAACCGCGCAGGTTAAGCACTGGCGCCACTTCTCGCGCGGGCTGTTGAACGGTGACTTCCGGCAGCGGCGTCTGGTAAATCTTCGCCAGCACCGGGCTGGTGTTATCGCCAAGCCGCCAGTTAAGAATGATAAAGAACAGACATGCCAGGAAACCGGCCAGCGCCACGCAGGCCCACAGCGGCACCACAGGACGCCAGAGCTTGCGCAGCACCGGTTGATCTTCCGGATGCGGCGAGAGCGGCGGCGGGTAGCTGCCGCGCACGCTGCGAATCATCTGCCACAGGCGCTGTTTGATGGTTTCAAGCTGCGTGCGGCCGTTGTCCATGACGCGATAGCGCCCTTCGAAGCCGAGCAGCAGGCAGTAGTTGATCATCTCCAGCAGAAAGATGTGCTCGCGCGGGTTTTGCGACAGCCGCGCCAGGAGCTGGAAGAATTTCTCGCCGCCCCAGGTTTCGTTGTGGAACGTCACCAGCAGACCACTGCCGGACCAGACGCCACGGCTACCCCACGGCGTGAGCGCTGCCGCTTCATCGAGCGCCGTACACAGGCAGTAGCGCGCGCCGACGATCACTTCGTAAGGCAGCGCCGCCTGCTGGCAGCGCACTTCAAAGCGGCGGATCTCATCGATCAGACGCTGGCGCAGCCCGGCCTGATCTTCATGCGAAACAGAATGACGAATCTGCGGGATCGCGTTAAGCAGCGGGTTGGCCGCCGCGACCAGCGGATTGTTACTGCTGGCGCCGGAAAGAATGGCATCGCTGCCGGTGGCTTGTGGTTCCATAGTGAGCGCTCGTCGTGTTATTCATTCGTACTGCGAATGGCCCAAAACTCCATATCAAGGCCCGGGAATTCACCGGCGAGATGCAGCGCGAACGCGCCGGATTTTTCCATCTCTTTCCAGAGTTCGCCGCCCTTTTCCAGTTCGAAATAGCTGTAGCCGGCATGCCACGGGATCTGCGGCGGCGCAACCGGCATGGCGCGCAGCACCATACCCGGCAGTTGCAGCTGCACCAGATCGCGAATTTTGGTGACCGGCGCGACTTTCATCTGCGCCGGGAAGTGCGTTTGCAGCGCCTCGCCCGGCACGTTGGCTTTGACCGCCAGCACGAAACCGAACTCGCGCACCATGTTGCTTTCCGGCACGGTGGCGACGTTGAGCCCGTGTGAACGCTCGGTGAGCGGCAGCTGAATGGCGCTCTCTTCCATCACCAGCGACAGGCCCTGGCGCAGCATCAGCGTCAGTTTGCCAAAGCAGCCCGCCAGGTTGTCATGGTCGTAAACCGGCAGCGTCGCATCCGGCGCGCGCTGCGCCGTCCAGGTGGTGAGCTCGCAGGCGAACGCCAGCCAGTCGCGCCAGAGGGTTTCCGGGTGCAGCAACGGCAGCGTTTTTAAATGCGTGACGTGGCCCAGATGATGGTTAATCAGCGACAGCAGCATGAACTCCACCATCTCGGAGGTGTTAAACCGGCCCGGCTGGCGCAAGCGCTGGCTGATTTGCTGGCTGCGCTGGCCGAGCAGGCCATGCAGATCGTTGAGCATGCTGTAGAGCGGCCCGCTGTTGATGGCGTTAAGCATCGGCGGAATGTAGCTGGTGTCGAGACGCACCTGGTTGTCGTTGCGCTTTTCAATGACCTGCGCGACGCCAATGGCGGTCCACTCGGCGGTCAGTTCGCTCTCCAGCATCAGCTTGAGACGCAGGCGGCCAAACTGCACCGTCGCCGCGCCGACCGCCAGCGCGTTGTCGTCTTCCACCTCTTCTTCAAAGGTGGCGTAGCGGGCGAGCGAATCGGCCGCCTCGCTGAAAATCACTTCTTCGCGTCCGGCGCGGCGGGCGGGCAACGCCAGCACCACGCGCTCGTGCGTGAGGTTATCGGGGATGGCGAGCGGCGCCGGGCCGTGGCGGGCGTCGCGGAAAGAGAACGGCGTGCCGTCCGGCAGCAGACCGCTGGCGTAGCTCAGCGCCACGCGTCCCTGACGCAGCATCGCCTCGTCAAATTCCAGATCGAGAAATCCCCAGAGATACGGACGCTGCAACGAACCCCATTCGCGGATGTGATGTTGCAGGAAACTTTCCGCACGCTGGAAGTGGTGCGGACGCAGGAACATCCCTTCGGTCCAGACCACTTTTTCTGCTTTGTTCATACTGGTGTCCTGTAAGGGCGCTGATTATTCGTTGATGACGCGGATCCCGTTGACGTCAAGAAACACTTTCGCCTCAAGTTCGTCGGATGACCATTTCCAGAATTTGTAAATACTGGAGTCCGTGGGTGCGGGGAGCGGGAGCGAGATTCGCCACTTCTTGCCGTCCAGCGCCTGATATTCCGCCATCACGCCGATGTAGCGCGCGTCAAGCGAGCTCTGGCCGCTGAGGGTTTTATCCAGCTGGCCTGGCATCAGGAAGAACTCGTCGCTGTTGAGCAGGTTCGCTCCCAGCACGGTCTGAGCATTGTTTTGCAGCGAAAAGAAATCGGCAGACATAAAGTCGGCATCGGATTTCAAAAGCAGCACCCGGACTTTCAGCGGGGCGGAATTATTAATTTGCGGGTGAGCCTGAAAATGCAGGCTGTACTGGGAAGGAACGCTGCGTGAAGACGATAAGCAGCCGCTCAGTAAGGTGAGAGCGGCAATCAAAAACGCCAGGAAGCCCTGGCGTAAAACGGTACGGTTTTTCATGAGGTGTGGCTCATTGAATCAGGATTAATCAATAACCCAGGTTCCGCTTTTGGTGTTTTTACAGGCTTTGCTATTGCCATCCACCGTTACGCAGTTGGCTTTGGCTGCTTTACGGCGCAGTTTCGGGATCTGTTTACTGACGGTCGCGTCATAAAGATCGCTTTTCACTGCCGCGCGCAGCGGAACATAACCAATCAGTTGCTCTTCACCCTGATCGGCCAGCGCCAGCCAATGGTCTTCAACCTGGCCCAGTACGTTATAGGTTTTGCCGGTTTCCAGTTGACGAACGACTTTGCCGCCGAAATCAGGGCGGGTCATGACCGACGCCGGGTACATCGCGCGGTACTCTTCGTTAACAGGCTCGAACTCTTTTGGCGGGATCACCGCGTGGCGGTGGGTGAGCGTGACGCCATTAACCACACTGGTCACGATAGTGTCATCCGTAACGGCAGGAGGCGGCGTTTTACAACCCGCTACGCCTAACACAAACAGCAGGGCTAATACGATTCGCATATTCATCGATGGTTTCCGTTGCAAATATATTCTGTATACAAAGAAATAACGGCTTCTGGATTCAGGCTATGACTAAAAAGTTGTCATTGCCAGTGAAGATTATGCCATTTCGGTGAAGGAATTTCATTTTCTTCAGAGATAGCTACCGCACGAGCTTTACCGAAGTAAACCCGGACGTTTTACGCATATTTCTGAGGCAGAGCGAGAAAATTCTACATAACCCTGATGACAATTCAACACCAGGTCTGGCGCGCATTCTGGTGAAAACAGCCACCTGTTTAATTCAATAGCGCATTTTTAGGAATTTTCCGCCCTTAAGCGCACGAAATAATCGGTCAAAGAATAAATATATCGAATCGAAATTATTTGTTTTGAATATATTAAGCGATTGATTTACAAGTAAAAGTAACAGGAAAGCGTAACGCTTTATGAGGGGGGCTTAAGGAGAGAAAGCGGGCCGGCAAGACGCTAGGATTAATCTGAAAACACATTATTAAGAAGGCGTGAATATATGAAGCTACCATATTTAGTGGGTGCGGAAATTCACGCCAAAAAACACACTGCAGGATCTTAAGTAAAATTTCATTAAATAATGATGACAGCAAATAGTGCTAATGCATTTGCGTTTTCCCAAAAACCTATTTGCCTGGAAAGCATAAATGCAGTTGATTGCGCTTTTTTGTCATCAGATTTTCCTTACAAACAGTGCGAAATATGTCGTGCATGTCGCTTTTTTACTCTGCCTTTCGCTACGGATGTGAATATTATTACGCGTGATTATTCCGGAAGGGTCAGATCGGCTTTGCGCATAATGTTTATGAGGCAGGGATGAAAAAAAACCCCGCCGGGGCGAGGTTTTTTTCAGTTACTGTTGCGGTTGGTAGCCGCAAAGCACACTGTGTTACGTCAACAGGGTAACTATACGATGAAATGCGCACACCCGCAATTGGCGCGCGGCGCAGCAGTGGCTTTTAATCAGTATGGTCCAGCTCTCCCTTTCTTGTCCAGAAAATACTGTTCATTTATACAGTGTTTATCTATAATGATGTTGCTGTCACAGCGTGCGATACGGGGCCGCATTTAAACGGGCGCAATAAAGAGTCCTGGCTGAAACGGGTGGTGCCGTCAGTGCCTTAACCCCGAGAGAGCACACTGTGTTACGCCAACAAAACAACTGGCAACAGGCAGCGGAGAGGTACGCCAGTTGGTGCTCCTTTTACCAGAGGAGACGCGTATGAGCGGAGTGGATTTGTTTATCCTTATCCTGAAACTCATTGTTGCAGTCCTGCAACTGCTTGATGCTGTCCTGAAGTTCCTTCGGTAACTCAGGTTCAGGCCGCACCAAAGAGGGGCGGGCAACCGCCCCTCTTTAACACGGTACATCCACCAGGAGGGAACGATGTCAGGAATCATCACTATCAGGTCTGTCACCCCGGTCGGCATCGATTTTGACCGGCTGCGTGAAGAGAGTCAGGCGCTCGGCTTCACCATGCTGGACCGGCTCGCCGTCCACTGGATGGACGGCAGTAATGCCTTCTCCGCCCCCGGCGAACGGCTGCTCGGCGCATTTCTTGGCGACGCGCTGGTCGGCGTCGGCGGTCTGAACCGCGACCCTTTTGATACCCATCCTCGCGCCGGACGCGTGCGCCATCTTTATGTCAGCCATGCGGTACGCCGCGTTGGCGTCGGCAATCAGCTGCTGGTGACGCTGGCCCATCACGCCCACAGCGCTTTCGATTATCTTAATATCCGCGCGCCGGAGTCCGCCTTCAGCTTTTATTTACAGGCCGGCTTTCTGCCGATGGACCACCCGCATATTACGCACCGGCTGACGCTGCCGTTTGCGGCCTGAAGCGCGTCGCGGCTTCCTGCCGTGGCGTCATTCACAGTGGCAATAAATCTTTCCGATGAGTGTCCGTAAAAGCTGCCTGCTATGAATCGCGATGCCGTGACAGTTGACTGGATAATCCCCGCACATGCGGTATATTTCTCTCGCATTTAATATCCATACAGAGATATATCCTGTTTCCTTCACCTGTGCATATCGAATAACCATGATGAGAATGTTCGCTAACCGTCATTTGTTAATGATGTTGATCCTGCTTGTCGCCGTCGGGCAGATGGCGCAGACGATTTATATTCCGGCCATCGCCGATATCGCGCTGGAAATGAACGTCCGTGAAGGCGCGGTGCAGAGCGTGATGGCGGCGTATCTGCTCACCTACGGCGTGTCGCAACTGATTTACGGGCCGATTTCAGACCGCATCGGCCGCCGCCCGGTCATCCTTACAGGACTGCTGATTTTTATCCTGGCGACGCTGGTGGCGCTGGCCGCGCAAAGCCTGCCGGTGCTGATCGCAGCCGGTTGTTTACAGGGGATGGGCACCGGCGTGGGCGGCGTGATGGCGCGAACCCTGCCGCGCGATCTCTATGAAGGCCCGGCGCTGCGCCAGGCAAACAGTCTGCTGAATATGGGAATTCTGGTGAGCCCGCTGGTGGCGCCGCTGCTCGGCGGTCTGCTGGATACGCTCTGGGGCTGGCGCGCCTGCTTCGCGTTTTTGCTTACGCTTGCCGTCGTGGTCACGTTTTGCATGTTCCGCTGGATGCCGGAAACGCGCCCGGTACAGGCGCAGCGCCCCCGCCTGCTGGCGAGCTACAAACTGCTGTTCGGCACCGCCAGCTTTAACTGCTATCTGATTATGCTGGTTGCCGCGCTCGCGGGCGTGGCGGTATTCGAAGCCTGCTCCGGCGTGCTGATGGGCGCCGGGCTTGGGCTGAGCAGCCTCGCGGTGAGCGTGCTGTTTATCCTGCCGATCCCGGCGGCGTTTTTCGGCGCCTGGTTTGCGGGGCGCACGCATAAGCGCTTCACCACGCTGATGTGGCAGGCGGTGTTGAGTTGCCTCTGCGCGGGCGTGCTGATGTGGCTGCCGGGGTGGCTTGGCATCATGAATATCTGGACGCTGATTATTCCCGCCGCGCTCTTTTTCTTCGGCGCCGGGATGCTATTCCCGCTCGCCACCAGCGGCGCGATGGAGCCGTTCCCGTTCCTCGCAGGCACCGCCGGCGCGCTGGTGGGCGGCCTGCAAAACTGCGGGTCCGGGCTGCTGGCGTGGTCATCCGCGCTGCTGCCGCAAAACGGGCAGTTTAGCCTCGGGATGCTGATGACGGCGATGGGTGTGCTGATGCTGGCGTGCTGGCTGCCGCTGGCGCACCGTGAGCGGATGCCGGAGCAGACGATTTAACGCGAACATGCCCCGGCGCGCTGTCAGGGGCGCAGGTCGGGTTCATCATTGCATCCAGCAGGGCGGCCTGCGCGGGTCGCCAGGCGCCCTCTTCTCCGTCGTAAAACTGACTGGCGGCATTGAGCGCATACGGAATGCCCGCCTTTTTCAGCTCGCAGGCCATAAAACTGGCGAATGCGAGCGTCGTCGCCGACGGCGTGGTTTTCACCGTCTGCGCTGCCGACCAGCCGCCCACCCAGCTGACATGACCGGTTTTCTGCTGCCAGTGGCGAGCGCTGTTAATGCGCTCGCGGATCGCCGCTTTTTCCGCCGCCGTGCCGGACGTCCACGGGTATTTGCCATTCGCGCGCAGCGGCCCCCACGGGAAAATATGCCACTGGGCCAGCACGTAATGGCTGCTCTGGGGCGGCAGTTTCAGCGTCGGGAGATCTTCCGGCACGGCGCGAAAGCGTGGCGCGATAAATATCATCCGTTGCGCATCCACATGGTGAATGGTTTTGATCACGTCGCCATACAGCCGGTTGAGCTGCTGCGGGTTGTGGTTGAGCTTGTCGGCAGGCTCATAAATCAGATCGAACCCCAGCAACGGATGTTCGCTGCCAAAGTAGTTCGCCACGGCGCTCCACCAGGCCACCACTTTCGCGGCGTTCTGCGCGCTTGGGTCCGCCTTAAACGCGTCGGCCTGATAAGAAATAATCGGGATGATGTCGTAGCGCTCGCAGGCTTCGACGATTTTGCGCAAATGGATCAGGCGCTCTTCGGTGGCGTCGCCCGCCACTCGTACCCGCACGTGGCGAATGCCGCGCTGCTGAAAATCGCGTACCGCCAGCGGATCGAACTCGCGGATGCCGCGTTCGGTGCGCGCCCAGTCGACATCCATGCCGACACCCAGCTGCGCGCTGTAGCGCTGGGCCGTCAGCGGCTCGCCGTCGCTTGCGGGCGGCGCGGCATGGGCGGAGGTAAAGAGCAGCAGGAAAGCGAGGGGGAGCAGCGTTTTCATGGCGACCGTATCGGGAACAGGAATCAGGAATATGTAGCACGGATCCGCGCAGGCCGGGTAGTCTGCGGATGTGTTATTCGGCAAGCAACTGCATCAGCGCATGGAGATGCGTCACCACAAAGAGCAGCGCCAGCGCGCAGACGGCCAGCGCAATCGCCAGTTTCGCCCGCACCTGGCCGGGCGCGGAAAAATCCTCGTGCACCAGCGCGGTCAGGTGACGTTTGCGGGCATAAACGTAAATCATCCCGGCCACCGCCGTAAGACACCCCAGCGCCAGCCAGATAAGCAGACCCGCATTATTCCACGCATGGCGCAACGCCAGGGCCAGCAGCGCGCCGTAGCCAAGCAGCGTGCGAACCCACGCAAGCGACGTGCGCTCCGGTTGCAGGCCCGGATCGCGTGGATTACCCGGCATAAAACACCACCAGCATGACCGCCAGCGCCACCACGACCAGCACGCCGCTGATAAAGGCCAGCATGCGGGTATAGGGCAGCTCCGCTTTCAGGCGCATCGCCTTTTCGTTGCGCAACCAGCGCAGGTAACCGTAAATGGCGAGCGCCCCCGCGAAGAAACAGAGCAGCAGCGATACGGCCTCGCGTACCACAGGCGTGGCGAAATCCGGCGCCAGTTGATCGAGCCCGACGCCCGCGGCCAGAAACCCCAGCGCGGTGCGCACCCACGCCAGAAACGTACGTTCGTTGGCCAGCGAAAAGCGATAGTCCGGCGCCTCGCCGAGACGGGAAATTTTCATGACGGCTCCCTGTTTTACCTGTGCACGCTCAGCATAACGTAAAACGGGCGTCGCAGAGGAGCAGAAGCGGCGCGACCGGCACCGTGATGATGCCGGTCGGTAAGGCGGGGCGTAACGTTAGTGCAGTTCCGGCCAGTAGTCTTTGTTAGCCTCAATCAGATCGTCGAGAATCGCTTTCGCGACCGACGCGCTGGGGACGGTTTTCGACAGCGTGATCGCCTGCCACAGTTTCTGCCGTGAGCGCTGCTCCCAGGCGTCCACCACCAGTTTCTCTACCGCCACCTGCTGGCTCATCAGCCCTTTCTGGAAATGCGGAATATCGCCGACCGTCAGCGGCTCTGGCCCGTTTTTACCCACCAGACACGGGATCTCGACCATCGCATCGGCATCAAAGTTATGGATAGCGCCGTTGTTCGGCACAATCAGCAACATCCGCGCCTGAGTGTTAAAGGCGATAGCGGTCGCCAGATCGACGATATACGACGCATGTTCGTCTATCTCCAGCTCGCCTGCCGACGAGTGGCCTGCGGTGATAATGGCGCGGCACGCGTCAAAGACCTGTTTTTCGCGATGCTCCATGACTTCGTTGGCGCGGGTGTGCGTCGGGTTGGAATGCGCCACAACGTAATCCGGGAAGAGATAGTATTTCAGGTAGGTGTTCGGCATGGTGTCCGGATCCAGCGCCTGCACATCTTTCGCTTTCGCGAAGGTGTCGTTCCAGCTCGCTTCGGTATGCGCGTCCTCTGAAGGCGGCACATAGCCATGCTGCGCCACATACTCGCGCAGCCGCGGCATCAGATCGTTGCCCTCCAGATCTTCAATCGATGTCCACCAGCCAAAGTGGTTAAGGCCGTAGTAGCGCACGCGCATCTCTTTGCGGCTGCCCAGACCGACGATTTTCGCCATCCGCCCTTCAATGCCAATCGGCATATCGCAGATGTTGAGAATTCTGGCGTTCGGGCGCAGACGGCGGGTGGCTTCCGCCACAATCGCCGCCGGGTTGGAGTAGTTCAGCATCCAGGCGTTCGGCGAATATTGCTCCATGTAATCCACGAGCTCCAGCACGCCGCCGATAGAGCGCATCCCGTAGGCGATCCCGCCCGGGCCGCAGGTCTCCTGGCCGACCACGCCATGACGCAGCGGAATTTTTTCATCCTGTTCGCGCATCGGGTATTTGCCGACGCGAATATGCGCCATCACAAAATCCACGTCGGTGAAGGCCGTTTGCGGGTCCGTGGTGTAGGTAAACTCGATCTCCGGTGCCTGCTCCTTCAGCAGGATTTTGCACGCTTCGGCGATGATCTCCTGACGCGCGCCGTCGTTGTCATAGAATTTCAACGCGCGCAGCGGGAAGCGATCGCGGTTAGCCAGCAGCATCAGAACAATGCCGGGCGTAAAGGTGCTGCCGCCGCCTGCGATGACAACTGAGAATTTTTTCATGATACAGCCTCCGTCATGGGGGATAGTGGGTTCGTGGAAGGGGTTTTCATCAGCGATTCAAGCTGGTCGCGCACCTGAGGAACGTGCAGGCCGACAATCACCTGGATACCGTTGCCGCGACGCACCACGCCGTGGGCGCCAAGGGCTTTAAAGACGTCGTCACTCTGGGTTTGCGCCATGTCGATGAGCGTGATGCGCAACCGGGTGGCGCAGTTATTGATGCTTTCGATATTTTCCGCGCCGCCGAGCGCCTGAAGGAAACCGGCGGCCTGACCGGCAGCGGAGTGCGCCGCCGCCGTAGTCTGCCCGCGCGCGGCGCGGTAATCGGCTTTGCTGTAGAGCTTGATGTCGCTTTCGGCGCGGCCTGGCGTTTTGAGGTCGAGGCGCAGGATAAGCGCTCTGAAGACGACGAAGTAGAGCGCGGTAAATCCGCAGCCGATGCCAATCTGGGTGAACACCATCCCGGCGTGGTTATGGAACATCGGGATCCAGTTCTGCGGCAGGAATTGGTCAAGCAGGCCGCCGCCCATGTTGCCCACGACGCCGAAAACATACATCAGCGTCGCCATCGTGGCCGCCAGCACCGCGTGCACCGCGAACAGCAGCGGAGAAATAAACAGGAAGGTGAACTCCAGCGGTTCGGTGATGCCCACCAGCACCGCCGTTAATGTCGCGGGGATCAACAGCCCCGCGACTTTGACGCGGTTTTCCGGCTCGGCGGTGTACCAGAGCGCCAGCGCAATGCCCACCGAGCCGAACACTTTCGAGTTGCCGTGAAGCGCAAAGCCGCCTTCCGGGAACAGCGATTTGAGCGGCGCCGTGCTCTGGCTGAATTCCTGCAAATGCTGCGCCCAGTAGACCTGAATGCCGCCTTCCACCGCCGCCGGGCCGAAGATAAACGGGCCGTAGACGAAGTGATGCAGCCCTGTCGGGATCAGAATGCGCTCAAGGAAGGTATAGACCCAGACGCCGAGCGCCCCAGCGGAGCGTAAGAACGCCTGTAATGACTCAATGCCCATCTGTACTTTCGGCCAGCCCAGCAGCGTGAGCCAGGCGCAGGGGATCATCACAAAGAACGCGATAATCACCACAAATGAGGTGCCCTGAAAAATACCGAGGAAGACCGGTAACGATTTTTCGTAATAACGGTTATGAATGGCCGTCACAAGCCCGGAGATGACAATCGCGCCGATAATGCTGGTATCAAGCGTTTTAATCCCGGCAATGAGCGTTAACCCGCTGCCCGCGACAGGGTCGGCGGCGAAATTCACGCCAAAGAAATGACCCCAGGTCATGCCCATCGCGTTAATAAAATAGTTCCAGGTCAGAAAGCTAATGAGCACGGCCAGGCAGGCCCGGCCCTGCGCCTGACGCGCCAGGCCAATCGGCAAGCCGACCGCGAAAATCAGCGGCATATTACGAAACACCGCCCAGCCGCCCTCTTCGATAATATGAATAATCTGTGCGAAGAGGTTATCGGGCGCGGTTAATGCCTCGCCCACAAACAGCGGATTTTGCAGCATGATGGCAAGGCCGACGACCATCCCGGCGAAAGGAAATAACAACACCGGGGTAAACATGGCGCCGCCAAATCGTTGTATTTGACTGAGCATTTTTACATCCTCATGTAACAACCTGTAGGGTTTGAGGCCTTAATGATTTTCTGGTGGCCTGAAGTGAGCATAAAAACTAACCCTGCCGCGAACATGGCGCGCCGCTGCGATCCGTGATCGCATTCATGGTTTTAATTTGTGCACTCAGGTCTACTTTTCCTGTTAAATCTGGACATCTTCAGGGGCTATCTCCCCGCTAACAGGCGTAAAGAGGTCTACAGGTGATCTACAAATCCATTGCCGAACGGCTGCGTCTGCGCCTGAATTCATCGGACTACCACATCGGCAGCCCGCTGCCGGGCGAGAAAGCGCTGGCGCAGGAGTTTGGCGTGGCGCGCATGACGATTCGCAAAGCGGTCGATTTACTGGTGGACTGGGGGCTGGTGGTGCGCCGTCACGGCAGCGGCACCTATGTGGCGCGCAAAGACGTGCACCACGAAACCACCAGCCTGACGGGGCTGGCTGAGGTGCTGCGTCAGCAAGGGAAAGACGTGCACAGCAAGGTGTTGCAGTTTGAAGTGATGCCCGCGCCGCCCGCCATCGCCAGCCAGTTGCGCATTCAGATAAACGAACGTATCTACTTCTCGCGCCGGGTGCGTTATGTCGAGGGCAAGCCGCTGATGCTGGAAGACAGCTATATGCCGGTGAAGCTGTTCCGCACCCTGTCGCTGGCGCATCTGGAGGGCTCGAAATTTGATTACATCGAGAAGGAGTGCGGCATTACCATCAGCGGCAACTATGAAAGCCTGACGCCGGTGCTGGCGGATAAACAGCTGGCGGCGATGATGAACGTGCAGGAGCAGACGCCGCTGTTGCGCATTACGTCGCTCTCCTACAGCGATAACGGCGAGTTTCTCAATTACTCGGTGATGTTCCGCAATACCAGCGACTATCAGGTGGATTACCACCTGCATCGCGTTCGCCCGCCAGTATTGTGATGATCGGACGGTTACGCATAAAAAAAGGCCCCGCTGCGGGGGCCTTTTCATGAGATGCCGTTACTGGTTTTCGGTTTCGCTATGGCTCAGCGCCGGGCGTTCGCCTTCAATGACGCGCTCGTCATCCTGAGCGCGCGGCTGGCCGATGGCGATACGCTGCGGGGCCAGCGCCTCCGGAATGTTGCGCACCAGATCGATGTGCAGCAGCCCGTTGGTGAAGGTCGCGCCGGAGACTTCCATATGCTCAGCCAGCGTGAAGCTCAGGCTGAAGGGCTGAACAACCAGTCCCTGATGGAGCCATTTCGGTTCGTTTTCCGGTTTCATCGGCGTACCTTTCACGCGCAGCACGGTGTTTTCCAGCTCAATTTCCAGATCTTCCTGACGGAAACCGGCTAACGCAAGGGTAATGCGATAGTGGTTGTCGTCGCTTTTTTCGATGTTATAGGGCGGGAAGCTCTGGCTTTCAGCGGTGTTCATCAGCGCGTTGGCCAGTTTGTCAAAACCGATCCACTGACGGAAAAACGGGGATAAATCATAGTTACGCATAGTATCTCTCCTTCTTTGAAGCGAGTGAAAACGCCAGTGCGTTAACTGGCTGTGCTCCCGTTCGGCGAGCACGGAACGACAAATATGGGCCGCTGCGGCGACCCGGCGAAATTAGTTACCGATTTCGATACGGCGCGGTTTTTTGGCTTCCGGGATCACGCGCTCAAGCTCGATGTAGAGCAGGCCGTTCACCAGATTTGCGCCACGCACGAAGATATTTTCGGCCAGCTGGAATTTGCGCTCGAAGTTGCGCTCGGCGATACCCTGATACAGGTAGGTACGCTCTTTCTGATCCGGCGCGTGGGAGCCTTTCACCACCAGCAGGTTGTCCTGGGCAGTAATATCCAGCTCGCTTTCCGCAAAGCCTGCCACGGCAATGGCGATACGGTAGTGGTTTTCATCTACCAGCTCGACGTTATACGGAGGGTAACCGCCGTTGCTCTGGCTCTGGTTGTTCTCAAGCAGATTGAAAAGACGGTCAAAACCGATGGCGGAACGATACAGCGGGGATAAATCAAAGTTACGCATACATACTCCTGAAATCAGCGAGAGTTAACATCGCCCTCCTTAAAGGACAGGCGGCTGTGGCGGGAGACCCGTTCGGCATCCTCCCTGCGACCACGATCCAAAAATGGGTGCGGCCCGACGCTTTTCAAGGGCCGAAATCGGCCTTTTTTTGTCGATTTACATTTCTTTGCGTAGACTGGGAGTAACAGCATCTTATGCTAAACTGCGAGCGCTGCCACAGGACGGCAAAGGCGCGCTATTCATTCTGATTCAGGGGCGTTATATCTCATGTCTGACGCCTGCGATGCGACGACACAACAGAAGAATGAAAATGAACAATACTCTCGGGAAAGTGATTTTTTGCGGCAGCGCGTTGCTGCTTGGCGGCTGTTCCAGCGTCATGTCGCACACCGGCGGCGGCGAGCAGGGGTATTATCCCGGCACGCGCGCCAGTGCGACGATGCTCGCCGATGACGACACCAGCTGGGGCTGAAGCCGCTGGTGGCGCTCGATCTCCCCTTTACGGCGATAGCGGACACGCTGCTTATCCCGTGGGACGCCTTCCGTACCGATAAATCGGTGAAATCACGGGTGGAAGAGAGCGAAAAGAAGTCCTTCGCCATTAACGCTGTCATTCCCCCCGCGCCCTGATTACCGCCCGGTTTCCGTCATCCAGATCTGGCGGAAACCGTCGGTCTCCTGCATCCAGGCGATGCGTTTTCCATCCGGTGATATTACTACGGCATCCGCTGAAATCGCCGCCGTTTGCGGCGGCGTGAGCGGCGTTATCTCGCCGGTCTGAGCATCGCACAGCACAATCCGGTTGTCCTGCATAAACCCGAGCGCCTCGCCCGACGGGTGCCAGCTAAACGCCGATGCCACACCCTGTGCGCCCTGCGTCACCTGACGCGGCTCGCCGCCCGCAGGCGAAATGAGCCACAGTTGCGCCACGCCGTTATCATCGTTCATCAAAAAGGCGATTTCCGTACCCTGCGGATTGCTGCGCACCCAGTGGCGCGGCGTGGCGGCAAGCCCCGGATAGCGGCGATCGTGCGTGAATGTCAGACGGCGCTGCATGACGCCCGCGGGCGGCGCGGGCATAGCGTCCAGCGTGCCTGCAAGCGGCGCGTCGCCGGGCGTTTTCCACGCGGCCTCGTCTTGCGGTAAATCCACGATAAACAGCTCCGGCGCTTTCACGCCTGCCTGCGTCAGCGTATCGCCGATAAACGCCAGCGCGCGGCGCTGCCGCGTGCCGTCGGCGTTCTGATAGCCATGCAGCCCAATCCAGCCCTCTTCATACGCGCGGTTGATCTCATCGCTGCCGGGGCGCGGCGCGGGCGTGGTGCGGCTTACCAGCGCGCACCAGCGGCTGCCTGCGTATTCGCGCCGGTGCGTGCAGGGCGGCGTGACCGGCCCGAACGGCAGCGCCACGCCGACGTTCCGCAAATCGAGCGCCGGATCGCGCTCATGCAGGACGTGATCGTTATAGGTGAAGCTCAGCCAGGCGCCGTCCGGGCTGAAGACATGCACATGGCTGCCGCCGCGCAGCGCGCCGGGCGTAAACGGCGGCGTAATATCCATCGCATCGAGATTCTCTGCCGCGCCGTTTTCCACCACCACGCCGCGGCGGTGATGAAAATCGTAGCGCCAGGTGTCGTCCGGGTTCTCCGGGCCGTGAATGAAAACATACTGCTCCGCCACGGGGCTCACCGTCACCACGCCCACGTGCGCGCCGTCGGGCGCACGGTAGAGCACTTCCACCTCGCCGGTCCCGACATTGACGCGCTCAATGGTTTTGCCGGTAAACGACGCGCCGGACGGGCGCACATCAAACGCCAGCCACTGGCTGTCGGGCGTCCAGACGTTAATATTGGTGAGCTGATGGTGACGTGGGGCGAACGTGAGCTGTTTCATCAAGAGAAAACCCTGAAGCCAAAGAGGGCCTCAGGGTAAAAGATTCCGCGAAAAAAGCCTATCAGGGAACCGGCGTAATCAGCGGCTCGCCTGTACACCAGGCGTTGACGTTCTCCAGCACCAGCCGCGACATCTCGCGCCGCGTCTCCCACGTGGCGCTCGCCATATGCGGCGTGATGACGACGTTGTCGCGCTGTTGCAGCGCCGCGGGCACGTTCGGCTCATCCGTGAAAACATCCAGCCCGGCGCCGGCAATCGCGCCACGCTCCAGCGCCGCAATCAGCGCCGTTTCATTCACCACGCTGCCGCGCGCAATGTTAATCAGTATGCCCTGCGGCCCGAGCGCCTCCAGCACGGCGGCATTGACCACGCCGCGCGTGGCATCGCCGCCTGGCGCGCAGAGCATCAGGAAATCGCTCTCCTGCGCCAGCTGCTGTAAATCCGGTACAAAGCGGTACGGCAGCGCGCTGCGCGGCTGGCGGCCGGTATAAGAGATAGCCATATCAAACGCCTGCGCGCGGCGGGCGATGGCCTGCCCGATACGCCCCATGCCGAAAATACCAAGCCGCGCGCCGGAGACTTTCCGCGTCCACGTAAAACCGCCCTGCTGCCAGCCGCCCTGCTCGATAAACTTTTGCGCGGCGACGATACGGCGCGACGTGGCGAGCATCAGGCCAATGGCGAGATCGGCCACGTCATCCGTCAGCACGCCCGGCGTATGGGTGACGGCGATGCCGCGCTCGCGCGCCGCTGCGACGTCCACGCCGTCATAACCGACGCCGAACACCGCAATCAACGAAAGCGCCGGGAGCCGCGTGATAAACGCCCGCGTCACCACCGCTTCGCCGTTGGTGACAAGCGCCGTGATGTCGCCTGCAATCGCCTCTACGTCGGCGTCAGACATCTGCGAAAATTCACGCAGATCGTAGCGCTCGCGCAGTTCAACCGTCAGCGCATCCGGCAGATACGCGTGTTTAAGCACAATCGGTTTCATCGGGACCCCTGTTTAAGTGAAGCGGACGGTCCAGCTACGCCGGGGCGCGCCGGGCGTGAGACCAGCACGCCAATAATGCCGCCGAGGATCAGCGCCACGGCCACAATCAACAGCCCGTAGTGGTAGCTGTCCGTCGCGTCTTTGATTTTGCCGAGCACCGGCGGCAGGCCGAGCCCGACGAAATTCGCCACGGTGTTGATAAACGCGATAGAGGCGGCAGCGGCCACGCCCGCGAGTTTTTCGGTGGTGACGGCCCAGAAGATCGGCGTAAGGGCGAAGTTAAAGCCCACCGTCAGCACCAGCAGCCCGTAGGCCACCAGCAGATTGCTGGACCAGATAGCGATGGCCAGCGACACGCCGGAGAGGATCAGCGGCAGGCCGAGATGCCAGGAGCGCTCCTTCGTGGTGTCGGAGTGGCGACCGTTGAGATACATAAACACGCAGGCGGCGATAAACGGCACCGCAGAGAGCAGGCTCACAACGATGTTGCTCTGATCGCTCGCCATGCTTTTGATGATGAGCGGCAGAAACAGCGTAATGCCGATAGACCCAAACGCCTGGAGGAACCAGAC
This sequence comes from Cronobacter turicensis, assembly GCF_041222865.1. NCBI lineage: Bacteria > Pseudomonadati > Pseudomonadota > Gammaproteobacteria > Enterobacterales > Enterobacteriaceae > Cronobacter > Cronobacter turicensis. The sequence goes on from NZ_CP165997.1 coordinate 4,320,467, forward strand.
CAGGCTCAGCAGAAGCACAGTTTTGTTTTTCAGCGCGCTCAGCCAGCTGTGGTTATTACCGACTTCCACGCCCGCGTTGTCGCGCGCCAGCTGCGCCTTCAGCCAGCCTTTCTGTTCCGTCGACAGCCAGGGGGCGTGGTCCGGCGTCTGCGGCAGTCGCCACAGCACCATAATGCCGAGCACTATCGCCGGAATGCCCTCAATGGCGAACAGCCAGCGCCAGCCTGCGATATCGGCGATGCCGTGCATGTTCAGAATAGAGCCGGAGATCGGCAGGCCGATGATCGACGCCATCACCGAGCCCATGTAAAAGAACGACATCGCCCGCGCGCGGTTACTCTTCGGGAACCAGCAGGAGATGTAATAGATGATGCCCGGCGTAAAGCCCGCCTCCGCCATGCCCAGCAAAAAGCGCATGACGTAGAGCTGCGTTGGCGTCTGCACCAGCGACATCCCGGCGCTGACGATGCCCCAGGTTATCATGATGCGGGCTATCCAGATGCGGGCGCCCACCTTCGTCATGATGACGTTGCTCGGGATTTCAAAAATGATGTAGGAGATGTAGAACATCCCGACGCCGAGGCCATACATGCTGGCGCTCAGGCCGAGATCGGCGTTCATTTGCAGCGCCGCGATGGAGATGTTGGTTTTATCGAGGTTAGCGACAAAGTAGCAGAGGATGATAAACGGGATTATCTTCGCGTTAAGCTGCCGCAGGGTGGTCGAGTACAGATCGGTATGCATAGCAGAACCCTCTTTTCCTGCCGTGGCAAACCCGGCAGGTTTATGGTTGTTATATGTTGATACGTAACGCGCGCCGGTGACCGGCGGCGCGTTATCTGCGCATTCCGTCGCAGGCGTCCCTGCCTTCCGTGACGGCCTCAGCCGACGCGTTTCACCTCCCCGACCAGCAGGATGTAAGAGAGCGCGCCGATGAGCGCCACGACCGAGATGTACACCAGCGCCGGGCCAAAGCCGTAATCCTGCGCCAGATAACCAATCACCAGCGGCACCGTGATACCGCCCAGCCCGCCGACGAAGTTAAACATGCCGCCGGTAAGCCCAATCAGCCGCATCGGGGCCAGCGACGACACCAGCGACCAGGTGATCGACGCAAAACCATTACCGAAGAATGCGAGCGCCATCAGCACCACAATCCACGTCGGATCGTTGGTGTAATTCGCGCCCATAATGCAGGTGGAGATCAGCAGACCGCAGATAATCGGCAGCTTGCGCGCCACGCCAAGCGAATAGCCTTTACGCACCAGACGGTCCGCCACCCAGCCGGAGAGGAGCACGCCGACGAACGCCGCGAGGAACGGCACGGTGGTCATAAAGCCCGCTTTCAGCGCCGTGATGCCTTTCTCCTGCGTGAGATAGTTCGGGAACCAGGTCAGGAAGAACCAGAGCGTGGACGTGACCGCAAACTGGCCGAGATAGACGCCTATCAGTTTGCGATGGAACACCAGCTTCCAGTCGGCGCGGGAGAGCGGCTGACGCCCGGCTTTCGCGGCGGGCGCGTCGCCGTCCACCTGGCCGCCGCCGTCGCGGATGTAATCAAGCTCCGCCTGGCTGATGCCTTTGGTGAGCCGCGGCGGCTGATACACCTTAAACCAGACGAGCGACCAGATAATCCCAATCCCGCCGGTGATGATAAATACCCAGTGCCAGCTTAAAAGCTCCTGGATCCAGATAAGCAGCGGCGTGAGAAACGCGAGCCCGACGAACTGCCCGGAGGTGTAAAACCCGACCGCCGAGGCGCGTTCCTGCTCCGGGAACCAGCTGGTCACCATACGGTTGTTGGTCGGGAACGCGGGCGCTTCGAAGATGCCGGTGATGGCGCGCAGGCCAATCAGGGACATCAGCCCGGTTGCGAAGCCCTGAAACAGCGTCGCCACCGACCAGCCGAAAATGGCGATAAAATAGGTCAGCCGCGAGCCCATGCGGTCGAGAAGCCAGCCGCCGGGGATCTGGCAGAGCGTATAGAGCCAGGCGAAGGCGGAAAAGACGTAGCCCATTTCCGCTTTGCTGATGCCAAACTCCTCCTGAATATGCGCCGACGCGACGGCTAAATTGGCGCGGTCGACATAACAAATCACCACGGTAATAAAGATCATCGCCAGCGTCAGATAACGACGACGCCCCGGTTTTGCAGCAGTTACAGAAATATCCATAACGTTCTGTCTCCAGAATAAGGGCATAGCGAGGCCGCTCACCATGCCCTGTAAAATACAGAGGGTGTGTTTTTATATTCGGGTTTACCGCCCGGCGAGCCGGGCTAATCTTCATTTAATCAATACGCGAAATAATTTTCGCAAAAGCCGGAATTACATTGTCCTGAATAGTTCGTGTTGCAACAAGGCGGCAAGATAATGAGTCCCCAGGAGCATAGTAAACTATGTGACTGGGGCGAATTAGCGAAGCCAACGCCCCCACAGCGCGAAATATGACGGACATTACCACTCGGCAACGGAACCATCGGCATGCCGCCACAACGGATTGCGCCAGTCGGCGCATTGCTGACTGCGCGCTATCACCTGTTCTTCGTCGATCTCCACGCCAAGCCCTGGCTTCATCAACGGCTGGAAGTAACCGCCTTCCATTTTGAAATCATCTTTATTTTTAACGAAATCAAGCAGCTCGGCGCCCTGGTTATAGTGGATGCCCATGCTCTGCTCCTGGAACACCGCATTGCGCGAGATGAAATCGATATGCAGACAGGCCGCCAGCGCGACAGGCCCGAGCGGGCAATGCGGCGCAAGGCCGACGTCATACGCCTCCGCCATCGCGGCGATTTTCGCGCACTCGGTAATGCCGCCCGCATGCGATAAATCGGGTTGCAGAATCGCCAGCCCGCCCGCTTCCAGCACGCGTTTAAATTCAAAGCGCGAGAACATACGCTCGCCCGCCGCAATAGGAATATGCGTTTGTGCGGCGAGACGCGGATAATATTCCGCCTGCTCGGCTAATACCGGCTCTTCAATAAATAACGGGCGGTACGGCTCCAGCTCTTTAATTAATATTTTCGCCATCGGCGCGCTGACGCGACCGTGGAAATCAAGCCCAAATTCGATATCGCTGCCAAATTCTTCACGGATCTGCGCCACGGTATTCACCGCCGCGTCGACTTTACGCGAATCATCAATAATGCCTAATTCTTCGCAGCCGTTTAATTTAAACGTATCAAAACCTATCTGGCGCAGCGTTTTAATACCGGCGATAACTTCTGCCGGACGGTCGCCGCCAACCCAGCTGTACGCTTTGATTTTATCGCGCACCAGACCGCCCATTAACTGCCACACCGGCGCGTTCAGCACTTTGCCTTTAATATCCCACAACGCCTGGTCGATACCGGCGATAGCGCTCATCAGGATCGGGCCGCCGCGGTAAAAGCCGCCGCGATACATCACCTGCCACAGGTCGTTGATGCGCGCCGGATCCTGGCCAATCAGGTATTCGCCCAGCTCATGCACCGCCGCCTCGACCGTCCGCGCCCGTCCTTCAATGACCGGCTCGCCCCAGCCCACCACACCTTCGTCAGTTTCAATCTTCAGAAACATCCAACGGGGGGGTAAACGGTATGTCGTTAGTTTGGTTATTTTCATTGCACTGCCTCCCGATACGCCTTAACAAATGCTTTCGCCTGCGCGACCGTGCGCTCAACCGGCTGTCCGGCGCGATAGAGATCGCTGCCAAGCCCGGCGCCGGTGCAGCCTGCTTTCAGCCACACCGCCAGGTTCTCCGGCGTGACGCCGCCGACCGCAAACACCGGGATCTCCGGCGGCAGTACGGCTTTTAATGCTTTGATGTAATCGGGGCCGAAAGCGGCGGACGGGAAGATTTTCAGCGCCTGCGCGCCCGCTTCGAGGGCGTTGAACGCCTCGGTCGCCGTGGCGCATCCCGGGCAGACGGTCATGCCGTAGCTCACCGCGCGCCTGATAACCTCCGGCTGAATATTGGGCGTGACGACAAGCTTGCTGCCCATCTCTGCCAGTTCATCCACCTGCTCCGGCTTTAACACCGTGCCTGCGCCAATCAGCGCGCGATCGCCAAACGCTTTGACCATCGCGGCGATACTGGTGCGCCACTGCGGCGAATTAAGCGGGATTTCCACTGCGTCGAACCCGGCGTCGATGACCGCCGCAACGTGGTCGTGCGCCTCGTCGGGCGTGATGCCGCGTAGGATGGCGATGAGCGGAAGTTTATTCTGCCACTGCATGAGCGAGACTCCTTATGCCTGTCTGAAATGCGCGGTCGCCTTCAAGCGCCCGGGCCGTATATCCCAGCAGCGACAGGGCGCACTGGTAACGGCTGGCAAGCGAAGGGCTGGCGACCAGCGTGAGAGGGGACGTGCGGCCTGGCTGCCAGTGGCGAAGCTGACTTGCCACTTCATTGCCAATCAGCAACCCGGAAAGAAATTCGGCGACGTGTTCGCGGGCAAGGCTTCCCAGCACATGGGCGGCGCGAACTTCAAACAGGCGGGTCAGCGGCGCGTCGGTTTCAGCGCCCTGTTCAAGGCCCGCGGCAAAAGCATCGGCGTCCGACTGCTGTTCAGGCAGGCCCGCGCCAATCAATGAATGGGTTAACAAAAGATGGTGCAGCTCGCCGGTCATTACCGTGCGGAAATCATTTACCTGCTGCGCATCCGCCTGTACCCATTTGCAGTGCGTGCCGGGCATGATGTAGAGCGGCGCGGGGGCCAGCTCGCGGGCGCCGAGCAACTGGGTTTCCTCACCGCGCATGACGTTGCGGTTATCGTCCCGGCTCACGCACAGACCAGGGATAATAAAGACGCGTTCCGCCACCGTGGTGAGCTGGCTGCCGATATCGGCAAAACGGGCCGGACAAGGCAGATAAGGGGCGATTTTCCAGCCTGCGTTGCTGCCGACCATGCCCGCCATTACCACGGGCGTGGCGTCATCGCGCCAGCCTTCGGTCACCTGCGCTAACACCGCTTCGGGGGTTCTGCCGTTGAGGCGGGTGACGCCCGCCTCCGATTGCCTGCTTTCCAGGCACTGTTCATCCTGGTAAAGCCAGGCGCGCAGATTGGTGGAACCCCAGTCGATAGCGATGTAGCGAGATGTCATGTGATTTCCTTAAGCCTTTTTGTCGAGCTGGCAATCATCGTTAATGCCGCCTGCTCCGCCGCCTCGCCGTCCTGATGCCGTATCGCATCGAACAGCGCTTTATGCTCCTGGAGCGTTTTCGGCATGTTGGCCTCATCGCCCATCCAGGTACGCTCGAACACAGCCCGCTGCAGGGAGCTGATCGCCACGCTGAGCTGTTGCAGCACCGGGTTATGCACCGCCTCCAGCACCGCTTCGTGATAACGGATGTCTGCCTCGTTGAAGGCGTCGCGATCCTGGTTGTTGGCAATCATGTCATTCAGCGCCGCCTCAATACGCGCCAGATCGCTTGAGGTGGCGCGCTCTGCCGCCCAACGGGCGATAGCCGGCTCAACCAGGTTGCGCACTTCGCTCATCGAGGCAATCAGGCGCGGATCGTCGTCATGTTCCAGCACCCACTGGAGCACCTCGGTATCGAGGTAGTTCCACTGATTACGGGGCGCGACAAACGCGCCGCGATAACGCTTCATCTCAATGAGCCGCTTCGCCATCAGCGAGCGATACACTTCGCGAATGATGTTGCGCGAGGTTTCAAACTCCTCGCACAGATCCGCTTCAGCGGGCAGTGCCGCGCCCGGTACATATTTCCCGCCAACAATCTGGCGGCCCAGCGTCACAATGATGCGATCGGTTTTGGTCATGTTATGGGTTCCTTTCACGCGAGGTTTCTTCGCTTACTTTACCCTGACCGCCGATTTTCGCCGCATTTTTGAAGTACAACCGTGACGCGGGTGGCCGTGCTGATGAGTTCAATGTAGTACAATCAATTATGGTTGTACTACAATTTAGATCACAAAAACGACAAAAGGATATATCGGAAGAACGCGCAGGGTGTGATTCATCAGGTAGAGAGATGGATCCTAAAAAGACGTGATTTACGGGAAAACGTTACACAAAAGACGTGAAAATTCAGCAAAATGCCCGTAGGTTTTCGTTAGTCTGACGCAGGATGGACGATTTATAATGGCGGCGGCGCTTGAGGCTTTTTGCCTCATGCTGTCGGCAGAAATGCAGTGATGGTGAGGCAGAAAGAAGAAAGCCCCGAAGGTAATTTTTTCAATTAACCAACGAGGCCCACTGATGCCTAGACACCATCAGCGTAGCCTCTTACCCGCCGAAAGGCAAGGAGAAGAAGGCCATGAAACTGCTGCGAAGCACCCTGTTCTGGTGTGTATTAATGATATGTATAACGTTGTTAATGTTCACATTTCTGACGCGTCATTCGCTGTGCGAACTGAGGCTGAAGGACGGGCAAAGGGAGTTTGCTGCGTTTCTGGCTTACGAATCCGGTAAGTAGCAACCTGTCGGGCGGGGGCAACCCCGCTCTTTCAGGCGAGGCGAGGCTGAAGATGGCTTTGCAGCCGAAAGCGCCTTTCTGACGCGCCGCCAGTAACGGGCGGCGCGTCAACATTCCCGCTTAACGCAGGGCGAATTTCTCAATCGCGTACGCGACGCCATCTTCCAGGTTTGAACGGGTCACAAAATTTGCCGCTTCTTTTGCCGCATCAATGGCGTTTTCCATCGCCACGCCAACGCCCGCATATTCCAGCATCGCAATGTCGTTTTCCTGATCGCCTATCGCCATCACTTCTTCCGGCTGGATGTTTAAAACCTCCGCCAGCGCTTTCACGCCGGTGCCTTTGGTGACGCGCTTATCGAGGATCTCCAGGAAGTAAGGCGCGCTTTTCAGCACGGTATATTTCTCTTTGACGTCCTGCGGGATGCGCGTAATGGCTTTATCAAGGATTTCCGGCTCGTCGATCATCATCACCTTCAGGAAGGTCATGTCCGGGTCCATTTTCTCCGCCTCGCAGAACACCAGCGGAATGGTGGCGACAAAAGATTCATGCACGGTATAGCGGCTGATGTCGCGGTTCGCGGTATAGAGCGTGGTGCGATCGAGCGCGTGGAAGTGCGAACCCACCTCGCGCGAAAGCTGCTCCAGATAACGGTAGTCGTCATAACTGAGCGGGGTTTGCGCCACGGTGCTGCCGTCGCTCGCCTTTTGCACCAGCGCGCCGTTATAGGTGATGCAGTAGTCGCCCGGTTTATCCATATGCAACTCGCGCAGATAACTCTCTACGCCTGCAAACGGACGGCCGGTCGTCAGCACCACGTTAATGCCCTGTTCGCGGGCCGCGGCGATGGCGTTTTTCACGCCGGGTGAAATGGTGTGATCGGGCAGCAGTAATGTGCCATCCATGTCGATTGCGATAAGTTTGATAGCCATGAGTTCCCCTGCATAAATGAGTCTTTTCGCATGCTAACGCGATTGTGCTCAAAACACAGTAGCAGTCGGGGCGAGAAAAGGGGATGGGATTGCCGCGCGAAGTGCCGCTTATTTCATAGTGAGATGAGAGGAAAAGGAGTGGCAGAGGCGCTGTGCATACCCGCCCTGCAGTAAAGTTTCACAGGGCGGGTAAGCGCGGCAGCGATTATCAGATATCGATATTCGCCGCTTTAAGGGCGTTTTCTTCAATAAAGGCGCGACGCGGTTCAACGGCATCGCCCATCAGCGTGGTGAAGAGCTGATCGGCCGCAATCGCGTCTTTTACCGTCACGCGCAGCATACGGCGGCTTTCCGGATCCATCGTGGTTTCCCACAGCTGCTCCGGGTTCATCTCGCCAAGACCTTTATAACGCTGAATAGACAGGCCGCGACGGGATTCTTTTACCAGCCAGTCCAGCGCCTGCTCGAAGCTTGCCACAGGCTGACGGCGTTCGCCGCGCTCGATAAACGCGTCTTCTTCAATCAGACCGCGCAGCTTCTCGCCGAGCGTGCAGAGACGACGGTATTCGCCGCCGGTCACGAACTCGTGGTCAAGGATGTAATCGGTGTCGACGCCATGCGTACGCACGCGAACTACCGGCTCGAAACGATGCGTTTCCGCGTTTTCACGAATATCGTATTTCCAGACGCTGCCATGCTGCTCGTTTTCATTGAGCGTGGTGATGAGCGCAGAGACCCAACGGGTGACGTTCGCTTCATCGGCCAGCATCTCTTCGGACAGCGTCGGTTGATAGATAAGCTCCTTCAGCAGCGCGCGCGGGTAGCGGCGCTCCATACGGTTGATCATCTTCTGCGCGCCGTTGTACTCAGACACCAGTTTTTCCAGCGCTTCGCCGGCGATGGCAGGCGCGCTGGCATTCGCATGCAGCGTCGCGCCGTCCAGCGCGATAGAGATCTGATACTGATCCATCGCTTCGTCGTCTTTAATGTACTGTTCTTGCTTGCCTTTTTTCACTTTATAGAGCGGCGGCTGGGCGATATACACATGGCCGCGCTCAATGATTTCCGGCATCTGACGGTAGAAGAAGGTCAACAGCAGGGTACGGATGTGCGAGCCGTCGACGTCAGCATCGGTCATGATGATGATGCTGTGGTAGCGCAGTTTATCCGGGTTGTATTCGTCACGACCAATGCCGCAGCCGAGCGCGGTAATCAGCGTCGCCACTTCCTGGGAAGAGAGCATCTTGTCAAAGCGCGCCTTCTCCACGTTCAGGATTTTCCCTTTCAGCGGCAGGATCGCCTGATTCTTACGGTTACGGCCCTGTTTTGCAGAACCGCCCGCGGAGTCCCCTTCCACCAGGTAGAGTTCGGAATGCGCCGGGTCGCGCTCCTGGCAATCCGCCAGTTTGCCCGGCAGCCCTGCGAGATCCAGCGCGCCTTTACGACGGGTCATCTCACGCGCTTTACGGGCCGCTTCACGGGCGCGCGCGGCGTCGATGATTTTGCCGACCACGATTTTGGCGTCGCTCGGATTTTCCAGCAGGTATTCCGCCAGCAGTTCGTTCATCTGCTGTTCAACCGCCGTTTTCACCTCAGAGGAGACCAGTTTGTCTTTGGTCTGGGAGGAGAATTTCGGGTCCGGCACTTTAACGGACACGACAGCAATCAGGCCTTCACGTGCGTCATCGCCGGTGGCGCTGACTTTCGCTTTCTTGCTGTAGCCTTCTTTATCCATATAGGCGTTCAGCGTGCGGGTCATCGCCGCGCGGAAGCCCGCCAGGTGCGTACCGCCGTCGCGCTGCGGAATGTTGTTGGTAAAGCAGTAGATATTTTCCTGGAAACCGTCGTTCCACTGCAGCGCCACTTCCACGCCGATGCCGTCTTTTTCGGTAGAGAAATAGAAGATGTTCGGGTGAATCGGCGTTTTGTTCTTATTCAGATACTCAACGAACGCTTTGATGCCGCCTTCGTAGTGGAAGTGATCCTGCTTGCCGTCGCGTTTATCGACCAGGCGAATAGAAACGCCGGAGTTCAGGAATGAGAGTTCGCGCAGGCGCTTCGCCAGGATCTCATATTCAAATTCAGTGACGTTGGTGAAGGTTTCGTGGCTCGGCCAGAAACGGACCTGAGTACCGGTCTGTTCGGTATCGCCGGTCACTGCCAGCGGCGCTTGCGGTACGCCGTGCACGTAAGTCTGCTGATGGATTTTGCCTTCGCGGCGAATCACCAGCTCCAGTTTCTGCGACAGAGCGTTAACCACAGAGACGCCCACGCCGTGCAGACCACCGGAGACTTTATAGGAGTTATCATCAAATTTACCGCCCGCGTGCAGCACGGTCATGATAACTTCCGCCGCCGAAACGCCTTCTTCCGGGTGAATACCGGTCGGAATGCCACGCCCGTCATCCGATACCGAGACAGAGTTGTCGGCATGGATAGTCACGACGATATCTTTACAGTGACCCGCGAGCGCTTCGTCGATAGCGTTATCTACCACCTCGAATACCATGTGGTGCAGACCGGTGCCGTCATCCGTATCGCCGATATACATACCCGGGCGCTTACGCACCGCATCCAGCCCTTTCAGGACTTTGATACTGGAGGAGTCATAAGAATTCGACATCAACGTTTCTCGCTCATTTTAACTTGGGTTAATCCGTTATTTTACCCTGATCGACAGCGAACATCTTCGAATTTTTGTCCGTCATGTCGAGAATATGTTCAGCGCTGATCGCGCTGACAAAGACTTGCGACTGCGTAGCCTTCAGGCGCTGCGCCAGAAGCCCACGACGGGCATCGTCAAGTTCAGAGGCAAAATCATCTATCAGATAAAGGCAGCGTCGCCCGCTTTCGCGAGTCAGAAACTCGCCCTGGGCCAGACGCAGCGCGCACATCAGGAGCTTGAGCTGCCCGCGCGACAGCGTATCTTCCACCGGCGCGCCGTCGGCGCGGATGCGGAAATCGGCCTTATGTGGGCCATGCGCGGTATAAGTGAGCATCCGGTCGCGCTCGAAACCGCGCTCCAGCACGTCGGCATAGTCGCTCTCTTTCTCCCAGCCGCGCTGGAAAGAGAAGGTAAGCGAAAATTCCGGCAAAAATTGCGCGCAGGTATCGGCCATGTCGTTAGCAATCGCCTCGCTGTAGCTGGCGCGCCACTGACTTATCTGTTCGGCCAGCGGAACCAGTTCACGGTCCCACGGGCGCAGTTGTTCGTAGCGGGTCACCTGTCGCAGCGCGGCGTTGCGCTGTTTGAGCAGGCGCTTTAAGTTGCTCCAGGCCACAAAGAAGCCGGGTTCGTTATGGAAGCATCCCCAGTCGAGGAATGCTCTTCTGTATTTGGGGCCGCCGCCGAGCAAAGTAAACCCCTCGGGGTAATTAATTGCATCGGCATTAGCTGCGCCAGCTCGGCCACTTTGTGACCGTCGCTGCCGTCGATGCGCACCGTGCTGTCGCCGTTGCGATCTTTCGTCAGGCCGACCGAGACTTCGCGCTCGTCGCCCTGCAGTCGCCCGTGAAGAATAAAGGCATCCTGTTCATGGCGGATCACGCGCCCGATTTGCAGACTGCGAAACGCGCGTCCGTGGCCCAGCGTGTAAATCGCTTCCAGCACGCTGGTTTTCCCGCTGCCGTTCGCGCCAACCAGAAAGTTAAAACCGGGAGAGAGCGCAAGATCCGCGTTTTCGATATTGCGGAAATCTTTAATAAGGAGACGCGTCAGTGACATTAAGAACTTTTCCGGTCCAGGGCGTGCATACTCTCAGAGACAGGGGCGTTGGTGTCGCAGCCAGTTCGGTTACCGACAGCGCGCAGAAAGCGGAGCGTACACATAGTACGTGAGCATTTCGAGCACTGCCGGGAGGCGAAATGGCAAGTAAACCAGCCCCTTTTGGAAACTCTACAGACGCATGGGCATAACAACATAGGCCGCGGAGCTACTCGCCGCATCTTCTATCTGCACGCTCGATACTGAATCTGTCAGCAGAATGCGAACATTCTCGCATTTAAGCGCGTTCAGCACGTCCAGCACGTAACTGACGTTAAACCCGATCTCCATCTCCGTGCCCGGGTAGGTGACGTCGAGAATTTCTTCCGCCTCTTCCTGCTCAGGGTTATTCGCAGTGATTTTGAGCTGATTTTCACTTACGTACAGACGCACGCCGCGGAATTTCTCATTGGACAGAATGGCCGCGCGGGCAAAGGCCTGTTTGAGAATATCGCAGCCAGCTTCCAGCGTTTTGTCCGGGTTTTTCGGCAGTACGCGGCGGTAATCCGGGAAGCGGCCATCGACCAGCTTCGAGGTAAAGATAAAATCGCCGACGTGCGCGCGAATATTGTTGCTGCCGATCTGGATGCGCAGCGGGGCGTCGCCGCCATCGAGCATACGCATCAGCTCCAGCACCCCTTTCCGCGGCACGATCACCGAATGGTTCGGCAATGGCTGGCCGACCGGCATTGAGCAGACCGCCAGACGGTGGCCGTCGGTCGCCACCGTACGCAAATCTTCGCCTTCGGTTTCAAACAGCATGCCATTGAGGTAATAACGGACATCCTGATGCGCCATGGAGAACTGCGTGGCTTCGATAAGGCGCTTCATGGTCGCCTGAGGCAGCGTAAATTCCACCTCGCTCTGCCAGTCGTCCAGATTCGGGAAATCCGCCGCAGGTAATGTAGACAGCGAGAAACGGCTGCGCCCTGAACTCACGCGCATACGGTCGCCATCCAGCTGAACGGCGATTTCCGCCCCTTCCGGCAGGCCGCGGCAAATATCAAAGAATTTACGGGCCGGTACGGTTGTGGCGCCCGGCTCGTGCGGTTGCACCAACGCGACGCGCGCCACCATCTCCATTTCCAGATCGGTGCCGGTCAGCGACAGCGCCCCATCCGCGACCTGAAGCAACAGGTTGCCGAGAATAGGCAGCGTCGGACGACCGCCCAGCGGGCCGCTGACCTGCTGGAGCGGCTTTAATAAGTGTTCACGTTCAACGGTAAATTTCATAGCGTCACTTCATAGCGTCACGAAGATAATGTTCTGATTAAATTGGAGAAATCTTCTTTGATATCGTGGCTTTCCTCACGCAGCTGCTCTATCTTGCGGCAGGCGTGCAGCACCGTAGTGTGGTCGCGGCCGCCAAACGCATCGCCGATCTCCGGCAGGCTGTGGTTGGTCAGCTCTTTGGCGAGCGCCATCGCCATCTGGCGCGGACGCGCAACCGAGCGGGAGCGCCGCTTGGAGAGCAGATCCGCGACCTTGATCTTGTAATACTCCGCCACCGTCTTTTGAATATTGTCGATAGTGACGAGTTTTTCCTGGAGCGCCAGCAGATCGCGCAGCGCCTCACGCACGAAATCGATAGTGATCGCGCGGCCGGTAAAGTTGGCGTTGGCGATCACGCGGTTCAGCGCGCCCTCAAGCTCACGCACGTTGGATCGCAGACGCTTGGCAATAAAGAAGGCCACTTCACCTGGCAGGCGGATATCATTCTCATCCGCCTTTTTCATCAGGATCGCCACGCGAGTTTCCAGCTCCGGCGGCTCAATGGCTACCGTGAGCCCCCATCCGAAGCGCGATTTCAGACGATCCTCAACCCCGTTGATCTCTTTGGGGTAACGATCCGAGGTGAGAATGATCTGCTGATTGCCTTCCAGCAGGGCGTTAAAGGTGTGGAAAAACTCTTCCTGGGATCGCTCTTTATTGGCGAAGAACTGGATATCATCAATAAGCAGCGCATCCACCGAACGGTAGTAGCGTTTGAACTCTTCGATAGCGTTGTTTTGCAGCGCCTTTACCATGTCCTGAACGAAACGCTCAGAGTGCATGTAGACCACTTTGGCGTTGGGCTTGCGGGCCATGATGCCATTGCCCACCGCATGCAACAGGTGCGTTTTACCGAGACCCGTGCCGCCATAAAGGAAGAGCGGGTTATACGCGCCGCCGGGGTTATCCGCCACCTGACGCGCCGCCGCGCGGGCCAGTTGGTTAGATTTACCCTCAACGAAGTTATCAAAGGTGTGCTTGACGTTGACGTTCGAGCGATAGGACGGCTCTGCGGGAGCGGGCACGTTATCCCACGCCGGACGTACGGGCGCCGCCGCGGGCGCGGCCTGCGCAGGCCTTACGGTCTGGCTTGCGGGCGCGGTTGTCGTCTGCGTCAGGGGTTTGGTGCCGACTTCAAAGCGCAGCAGCGGCGCGTCAGAGCCGCAGAAATCATTCAGTAATCCATTAATATTATTGAGGTATTTGTCCCTTACCCAATCGAGCACAAACCGGTTTGGCGCATACAAAGCCAGCGTGTTATCGCTCAGTTCCGCCTGTAGGGGGCGTATCCACATACTGAATTCAGTGGCTGGTAACTCATCCTGCAATCGGGCAAGACACTGCTGCCAAAGCGAAAGTGACACGGCGGACTCCACTCGAACAAAAGTCGATAAAAGACGAAGACTGAAACATTCATGATTGTTGACACACGCCGACAAGCCCCGAGCCGGGAGGCGTGCGAACCGCTATTTGCGGTTTTTTTACCCGAGGCTGAGATCAGGGATCCCGATCGGGACCGCGGATCATAGCCTAAAGCGAGCCAGAGATCTCCTGTTTCTCACAGATTCTTCCCGATTTATCCACAGGCCTGCGTCAGGACGCTTAAGTGTAATCGATCCTTTGATGGCTGCGGCACGTTTTACCCGGCATATCGGAAAAATTAATGACGATCCGGAAATTATCGCGTTATCGATCTAAGGAAGATCCGCGACGATCCTTGCGCTTTGGCGGCGAGCCCGTATAATTCCCCACCCGGTGCGTAAAGCGCGGTTTATCGCCTGAATTTTGCGTGTTTTTTATCCTCAAAGTGAGGAGAAAAGCGCGGGAAATAAGGAAAGTGAATTGACTCCGGAGTGTACAATTATTACAATCCGGCCTCTTTAATCGTCGATTACTTTGGCGTAAGTCGTCCGGCAGGCCGTTCGCGCATACGCAAAGTCAGTGAATTTATTCAAGTTTAGGTAGAAATCGCCATGAAACGCACTTTTCAACCGTCTGTACTGAAGCGCAACCGTTCTCACGGCTTCCGTGCTCGTATGGCTACTAAAAATGGTCGTCAGGTTCTGGCACGTCGTCGTGCTAAAGGCCGCGCTCGTCTGACCGTTTCCAAGTAATAGCTAACCCTTTAGTGGTTAAGCTCGCATTTCCCAGGGAGTTACGTTTGTTAACTCCCGCTCAATTCACCTTCGTCTTCCAGCAGCCACAACGGGCTGGCACGCCGCAAATCACCATCCTCGGCCGCCTTAATTCGCTGGGGCATCCCCGCATCGGTCTTACAGTCGCCAAGAAAAACGTTAAACGCGCCCACGAACGCAATCGGATTAAACGTCTGACGCGTGAAAGCTTCCGTTTACGTCAGCATGAACTCCCTTCAATGGATTTCGTGGTGGTGGCGAAGCGCGGGATTGCCGACCTCGATAACCGGGAGCTTTCGGAAGCTTTGGAAAAATTATGGCGTCGTCATTGTCGCCTGGTTCGCGGCTCCTGATAGCCCTCATCCGGGTCTATCAACGCTTCATCAGTCCGCTTCTCGGGCCGCATTGCCGTTTTCACCCCACCTGTTCGCAGTACGGAATTGAGGCATTGCGCAGGTTTGGGGTGTTAAAAGGCAGTTGGTTGACAGTGAAACGCGTATTAAAATGCCACCCTTTGAACCCGGGTGGAGACGACCCCGTCCCGCCAGGACCTTTTGATACCAGAGAACACTAACGATGGATTCGCAACGCAATCTTTTTGTCATCGCTTTGTTGTTCGTGTCTTTCATGATCTGGCAAGCCTGGGAGCAAGATAAAGCTCCAAAACCCCAGGTTCAGCAGACCACGCAGACTACGACCACCGCAGCGGGTAGCGCCGCAAGCCAGGGCGTACCGGCCAGTGGCCAGGGGAAACTCATTACCGTTAAGACCGATGTCCTTTCTCTTACCATCAATACCCGTGGTGGCGACATCGAGCAGGCGCTTCTGCTGGCATACCCGAAAGAGCTGGGCTCCAGCGAACCTTTCCAGCTGCTGGAAACCACGCCGAACTTCATTTATCAGGCACAGAGCGGCCTGACCGGTCGTAACGGCCCGGACAACCCGAATAACAACCAGGGTCGCCCGCTGTATAACGTTGAGCGCGACACCTATGTGCTGGCTGACGGCCAGGACGAACTGCTGATCCCGATGACCTTCACCGATGCGGCAGGCAACGCCTTCACCAAAACGTTCGCCCTGAAACGCGGTCAGTACGCGGTCTATGTGGGTTACGACGTGAAGAACGCCGGCACCCAGCCGCTCGAAGTCTCTTCGTTCGGTCAGTTGAAGCAAACCATCGATCTGCCGAGCCATCGCGACACTGGCAGCAACAACTTTGCTCTCCATACTTTCCGCGGCGCGGCTTACTCCACGCCGGACGAGAAGTACGAGAAATATAAGTTCGATACGATTGCTGACGACGAAAACCTGAACGTGAACGCTAAAGGCGGCTGGGTAGCGATGCTCCAGCAGTACTTCGCGACCGCGTGGGTTCCGGCCAGCAACGTAACCAGCAACTTCTATACTGCCGATCTGGGTCATGGCGTTGCGGCTATCGGTTATAAATCTGAGCCGGTTCAGGTTCAGCCAGGCCAGACCGCCAAGCTTGCCAGCACCCTGTGGGTAGGGCCGGAAATTCAGGACAAAATGGCTGCCGTTGCGCCGCACCTCGACCTGACCGTTGACTACGGCTGGTTGTGGTTCATCTCTCAGCCGCTGTTCAAACTGCTGAAATGGATCCACAGCTTCCTGGGCAACTGGGGCTTCTCGATTATCGCCATCACCTTTATCGTTCGTGGCGTGATGTACCCGCTGACCAAAGCGCAGTACACCTCCATGGCGAAAATGCGCCTGCTGCAGCCGAAGATTCAGGCTATGCGCGAGCGTCTGGGTGACGATAAGCAGCGTATGAGTCAGGAGATGATGGCGCTGTATAAAGCGGAGAAAGTGAACCCGCTGGGCGGCTGCTTCCCGCTGCTGATCCAGATGCCAATCTTCCTTGCGCTGTACTACATGCTGATGGGCTCGGTGGAACTGCGTCACGCGCCGTTCGCGCTGTGGATCCATGACCTTTCCGCACAGGACCCGTACTACATTCTGCCGATCCTGATGGGCGCGACCATGTTCTTCATCCAGAAGATGTCGCCGACCACCGTGACCGACCCGATGCAGCAGAAGATCATGACCTTTATGCCGGTCATCTTTACGGTCTTCTTCCTGTGGTTCCCGTCCGGTCTGGTGCTGTACTATATCGTCAGCAACCTGGTGACCATCCTTCAGCAGCAGCTGATCTACCGCGGTCTGGAAAAACGCGGTCTGCACAGCCGCGAGAAGAAGAAATCCTGATTCGGTCAGGGCAACGCTAAAATGGAAGGCGGTCTGATGACCGCCTTTTTCTTTACGTGGGGCAGGCAAAACTCCCCCGCCAGACAGAGTGACAGAAAGACCATGAGCCATAACGACACCATTGTCGCCCAGGCGACGCCTCCCGGACGCGGCGGCGTGGGCATTCTTCGCGTCTCCGGCCAACAGGCGCGGGACGTGGCGCAGGCGGTGCTCGGCAAACTGCCGAAAGCGCGCTATGCCGACTATCTGCCGTTTAAGGACGCGGACGGCACCGCGCTCGATCAGGGCATCGCGTTGTGGTTCCCTGGCCCGAACTCCTTTACCGGCGAAGATGTGCTGGAGCTTCAGGGTCACGGCGGCCCCGTGATTCTGGATCTGCTGCTAAAGCGCATTCTGACTATTCCCGGCGTGCGTATCGCGAAGCCCGGCGAATTCTCCGAGCGGGCGTTCCTCAACGACAAACTCGATCTCGCCCAGGCGGAAGCCATCGCCGATCTGATTGACGCCAGCTCTGAACAGGCGGCGCGCTCGGCGCTGAACTCCCTGCAGGGCGCATTTTCCGCACGCGTAAACCACCTGGTTGAAGCGCTGACCCACCTGCGCATTTTTGTCGAAGCGGCTATCGATTTCCCGGATGAAGAGATCGACTTTCTTTCCGATGGCAAAATCGAGGCGCAGCTTAACGAGGTGATAGGCGATCTCGACGCGGTACGCGCCGAAGCGCGTCAGGGCAGCCTGCTGCGCGAAGGGATGAAAGTGGTCATTGCCGGTCGCCCGAACGCTGGCAAATCGAGCCTGCTGAATGCGCTGGCGGGCCGTGAGGCGGCGATTGTCACCGATATCGCGGGCACGACCCGCGACGTGCTGCGCGAGCACATTCATATCGATGGTATGCCGCTGCACATCATTGATACCGCGGGTCTGCGCGAGGCGAGCGATGAAGTGGAGCGCATCGGCATTGAGCGCGCCTGGCAGGAAATTGAACAGGCCGACCGTGTGCTGTTTATGGTTGACGGTACGACGACCGACGCCACCGACCCGGCGCAGATCTGGCCCGATTTTATCGCCCGCCTGCCAGCGAAACTGCCGATTACCGTGGTGCGTAACAAAGCGGACGTGACCGGCGAACACCCAGGCTTAAGCGAAGTGAATGGTCACTCACTTATTCGTCTTTCGGCACGCACCAGCGACGGCGTGGACGTGCTGCGCAGCCACCTGAAGCAAAGCATGGGGTTTGATACCAGCATGGAAGGCGGCTTCCTGGCGCGCCGTCGTCATCTCCAGGCGCTGGAAGACGCGGCGAACCACTTGCAACAGGGCAAAGCGCAGCTGCTGGGCGCCTGGGCTGGCGAGCTGCTGGCCGAAGAACTGCGCCTGGCGCAACAGGCATTAAGCGAGATCACCGGTGAATTTACGTCTGACGACCTGCTGGGCCGTATTTTCTCCAGCTTCTGTATTGGTAAGTAAGTTTTAGCCCATCCTCGTACGTGAACGTTCACTAACCCGCATTAACTGTCTGTTAATGCGGGTTTTTTATTTTCTGGATGAGGGATATTTCGACTGACATTCTAAAGGCAGATTAACCTTTATTAATCGCTTCAGAAGCCGCTACGGCAATTTCCTTGCAAAGTGCGACGTGCCCTGATGGGCATTGCATTTTGGCGGTATCGCTCACCTTTTGCAGATCGTCAGAACCGAGTGTGGAATCGATATGACTGAGCACCCAACGTCCGAACGACGCGTTGCGTTTTCCCAGTGCATCTAAAGTCGGTAATTCACTCCAGTGGTCAACCAAAAGACGAATTATCGTTTCAGAATAGCCTTCGCCAATACTTCCCTCATCACATGACGAATAACGCATATAACTCTCGTAAGTCTCTGCCCATGTTTTGAGGTTATCTACGGCGTTTTCTGCCGCTTCTGCTTTCTCCTGGGTACATTCACTTGCCTGCGTTAAAGGGCAAACAAAAACCGCCAACAGAAAAAACAGGGCCGTTTTTTTCATATTTTTTGCACCCTCATCGCACGGTAAACTTCTTTCCTGAATAACGAAACTTACAACCAACCGGCTTTGCAAAATGTAACTTATTTTCCCGCCAGTAGCGTTAATTATTGGCAGCAATATCAACCTGATTGCGCTTCATAAAATGAATGTGCGGACGCAGCGATAACCGGGTTTTTAACAACCGATCTTATTAGCCAGCAGCATGGTTCAGGCCAAAAAAGAACGGCATTTTCAGCCGCTCCCCGTCATGACCTTTCTTACGCGGTGTACATCAGCAGCCGCAGCTGACCGGCGTACCGTCGCGGCCCTGATGCCCTTCAGTGGCGTAGCCGTCGCGTTTCCACCAGTCCAGCCCGCCGATAAGCTCCTTCACCTGAAACCCCAGCGTCAGCAGTTTCATGGCCGTTTTGGTTGAGCCGTTGCAGCCGATGCCGTCGCAGTAGCAGATATACACTTTGGATTTATCGAGCTCCGCGGTGTTGTTAAAACACAGCGCCTTATGCGGCAGGTTAATTGCGCCCGGAATATGCTCGCGCTGGTACGCCTCTTCGTTACGGCCATCCACGACGACAATATTTTCCCCGGCGTTAAGCGCGAGATAGAGATCCCATGAATCGGCTTCAAAGGAGAGTTTTTTCTGGTAATACGCCAGTTGCTCAAGGTTTGACATAATTTCCTCATGTAGTCAGATGGGTAACGTTGAAACGGCAGCCAACGCGGAGCGCGACGTCATATCGTCTCCGGCATGGGCTGATAAGCGATAAAACCGTGGCGCGTGACCTGCCAGAGCCGAAAACTTTTAGGGCGGCTCTCGCGCCGTGCATCGAAGTGCAGCGGCCCTAATACGGTGCGGGCGGGCATGTATGGAAATGCTGCCGCCGTCTGGATAGCCGCCAGCGTTTCCCATAAATACGCGCCCGGCTCTCCGCCCCAGCGCCGCTGCCAGGTCTGGCGTACAAAATGGGCGATTTCGCCCGCAGGGTGCGGACTGATACCCGCGATCAGGATGTCGTGCCGATCCGGATCGATACCGTGCGCCAGCAAATCCGGCACGAGCGCGGGCGATCCTGCGTCGTCTGTCAGAATAAGCCGCCCCGGCAGTTCAATATGCGCCCAGCGAATGGCGTAACGAACCGACGCGGCGTAGCGGCCTGAAAATATCCGCGTCGCGCCATAAGGCGTAATCGGCAGCGCTGCCGCCAGCTGTTCCGACACGCTAATGCCATGCAGCGAGCCGTCATGTTCAGGTGTGGCGACCTGCCACTGCGCCTGGGCTACTTGCTCTCTCAGCCAGGCGACGTAGTCAGTGTCGTTATCGCACAGCCGCCAGGTCGTCTCGTTGCGCGTAAGATGGCTGGCGGTCGCGGCAGGGAGAAACAGCGGCACGCCTAGTCTGGCGTATTCAGGCGCGGCGGCATCGGCGGCGGAAGAGACATAATGCCCGACGACAGCATCCGCCCCCCACGCGGCTATCTCCCGCGCCGCGCGTAACGCGCCCTCCCGACTGCCGCCGTCGTCAAACAGCCTGATCTGAGCATCCTTGACCCACTGACCATGTCTGGCAAGCACCACGGCACGTAAAAAGGTATGCGCATGCACAGAAAATTTCGGATCAAGGCAGGCCACGCAGGCAATACGTTTCATTAATAGCGTCGATCCTTTATCCGTACGCCGAAGCGGTGAATTACCCAAAAATAAAATGACTGGCGAGTACCTGACAGATAACGCCCACCACCACGCTGACAATTAAATTCTTCGTAAACCAGGCGGTGAATACGACGGGAAGCGCAGCCAGAACGCTGGCGTTATATAAACTGAACCCCGCGTTTTGTGGAAAGAACAGCGCCGGGATCGTAATGCTGGAAATCACCGCCGCCGGAATGTACTCAATCACCGCGTTAATAAAGCGCGGCGTGCGCTCCGGGCTCAGATGCAGCGGAATAAGCCGGATGGCAAACGTCACCGCCATCATGGAGAAGATAACAATCAGGAGGAAGATTTCTTGAGACATACGCCGACTCCGCAACCGACCGCTGTCGCCACGAAGACGTTCAACGGTGAAATATGGATGAAATTCATACCGATCGTGGTCGCAATCGAGACCAGTGCGACGAGGCGCTTACCGGCGGTATTACAGAGCGCGACCAGCACGAACAGCATCATGGCCGTGAGTGCATAATCGAGCTTGAAGCTGATGAATTTCGCCAGATACTCCGAGGCCACGGCACCCGCGAACCCGCCCGCAATCCATGACAAGTGACAAAAGGCGTTAAAGCTCAGCAGATAACTCGCCGTCGTGGCGATACGGCTTTCCAGACGCTGGCTGTGCATCGCAAAGGATTCATCGGTGAGTCCGAATGCGTAGAGCGATTTTTTCAGCCCCGACATTCCAACAGGCCCGAGTTTCTTCGACATATACATCGACATTAAAATATGTCGGGAGTTGATAAGCAGCGTCGAGAGCACGATGGGCAGCAGCGAAGCGCCCGACGTAAGCAGCGCCAGCGCAGCAAACTGCGCCGTACCCGCGTAAACAAACAGGCACATCGCCGCCGGAAACCAGACCGGCAGCCCGGCGTTCAGACACATCACGCCAAACACAAACGCGACAACGAAATACCCCGCCATGATTGGCGAGGCGTTCAGCAGGCTCTCTTTAACATCGCTACGTTCGGCGTAATTGAGGTTTTTTAAAGATCCAGTTCGCACGTCGTTTCTCCTGTAGTCGGTTGAAATCCCTGGGAGCGCCAGAAATTGAACGCGACCTGGTTTTTATCTTCAATAAACAGAAAGACACGTTTAATACCGCTGAGATAAAAATCGTTCAGAATGGTTTTCGTCAGTACCGTACCAATTTTGTTATTTCTAAAAATGGGTGAAATCGCGATGTGATTTAACGTGGCGCGCGTGCCAAGCATACCGCCAATAATAGCGCCCACCAGAACACCATTCTGGTCTTTCGCCAAATAACAGCGGGCATTATCCGCCGCAACGATTTTGCGAATATGTTCTTCATCCTGCCATTCGCAAAAAGCCACCTCTTTAAAGAATTTTAAAAAGCTGACGATATTGCAGGCATCGTTAATTGTCGCTTTAGAAATAACTAATCCATCTGGCGCCGCGTTTTTATCAACATCAGAGGAAACAAGCTGGAGTTTATTTGACGATATCATATTCCGTCCCCGGCCTTGAAAATGAAACGGCAATAATCTGACGAAAACCCATTGCGTCTGTTGTCGGGTTGAACGCCGTGGTGACGTAGTGCAGCATTTCACGGTCAAGGAAGAATGTGGTATCCAGAATATTGCGATAGGTGCCTGAATCCACCAGCGTGCCATCTTTCTTAAAGACCTGGCTCATGGCGCCTTCGACGTTATGACGCCCCCAGAAGTGCACGCCGCTGAACGGGTAGCCGTCGCAGTGAATACCTTCCGGCGTAATCTCCAGTTCGCACCCCGGCTTAATCTCAATGCGGATTTGATGAATCTGGCACTGCCAGACTTCATTATGCAATTCTGGCGGCAGAATTTCTTTATATACATTGAAATCCAGCTCTACCAGTGAGCGTAATACCGGAGAGTGCAGTACCTCGGTGGTAATATCATCAAAATGACGCTCAATACCACCGACATATTTATTGTGTTCTACCGACTGCTCATAAGGGCGATGGCCGAGTGGTGTTAATATTTTGGTTACCGGGTTGTAATCAAAATCACTGTAACGGCGATACCGCGTGCCGCGATCGGCCTGACCATAAAATTTATCCACGCCCATGGTTTCCCAGCTTTGCGTAAATTTAACGAAATCGCTAAATCCGCCACTGAGTGAGAAATCAGAACCCAGAACATTTACCGCTTTATTTTTTCTCAGGTCATCGCCGATGTTTTTATTGAGCTGTAACATATATTCTATATTCATCCAGGGTGGTAGGGAGGTTTTGTGTTAAACTACCAGCTAATTAAGTTATTTATATTCAATTCTTTTTCAGTCACCTTAATAATCATTTTAAACAGGGCTGTTTCAGGACTATCTGACCGAAAAAACAGGTAAAACCGGAGTTTTCAGCCAGCGTAATGACCGCGTATCAATTGATAATTCTTATGGTGGTTGATATAAAGGAAAGACCGGCACGTCATGGGGTGACATATGGATATTAAGGTTTTGAGGAATCTGCTGAAAACCGCGCAGATGGGTTCGTTAACCTGCGCCGCGGAAGAGGCTAACCTCACTATTCAGGCGCTGGCGGCGCAGCTCAACAAAGCGGAAGAGTATTTCGGCTTTAAAATATTTAACCGCAATAATAAAGGTGTGGTACTAACACCTGAGGGCACGCATTTATTGCCCTATATTATGAACGTCGTCAAAACTTCCGAACACCTGCGTCTGAAAGCCGAACAGCTTAAAAAAAGCACCACAACCCCCATCCGAATTGCCCTCAACAGCACCTTCTCTGTCGATACCAACAAGAAAATCATTAACTTTATGATCGACAAGCTGAGCGATTACAGCGTGATTTTCAGCACGTCGGAATCACCGGAAAATCTGGTGAAAATCGCAAAAGACGAGACGGACATTGCGGTAGTGCTGGGCGGAAACGTACCGCCTGGCTTCTACAGCATTAAATTGACCGGGCTGCACATCAAAGTGATTGCGGCCTGCTCGGCGGAAAGCGCAGCGACCGCCACCACGCTGGTGCAGCCGCTGGCGGAGTGCCCCTATTCGGCGAGTTTTGATAAGTTCACCGCCCGGCATAAGCCGCTCCTTCAGGAGGCGAGCGTGATTTTTTCCGGGAGCGAGCTGATTACCGTCTCCCTGATGAAAAGCTTTAGCAGCATCGGGATTATTTCTCAGGACCTGGCACTGGCGAACGGCCTGAACATTTTGCCGGGCTTTGAAGATATCCTTGATGTGCATCTGATAATGAAAGAGCCGATCCTGACCGAACACGATCTGGAATCGTTCTATAACAATGTGGTGCATCTCCCAGAGATCCCACTGACCGCTTAAGTTGCCGCTACCGTAAAGGCGCAGGATGGCGCCTTTTTACCCGTGCGTTGCCTTACGTTGTGCGATAATTTTGTAAAAGTCCTGACAGAGTACTTTTCAGCGTCCGGATTAGGCATTAAAACCTAAACGTTATCGGGCTGATGAGTTGCAGATTACGCATTTACCAATTCGATAATTAACCGTTACTGACCATTATCATGGAGTGAAAAATGGCAACGCATTTTGCAAGAGGGACGCTTGGCCCCGAATTCAGTCTCTCCCCCAGGCTTTCCGCCGACGCGCTGAAAGCCGCGCAGCACCTGCCGGAGCACCGCCGAGGCCGCTTTCTGGCATCGCGCTCGCTGCTGGCTGAACTGGTGTTTATGCTTTACGGCATTCCGGTACTGCCTGAAATCGTGGTGAATGAGCAGGGCCGTCCGCGCTTTACCGACGCCGGGCTTGCCGATTTCTCGCTCGCCCATACCGGCAATATGCTGGGTGTGGCGATCACCACAGAAGGCTGTTGCGGGCTCGATATGGAATTGCAGCCCGCCACCCGTACCTTTACGCATCCGCTCGCGCCGCAAACCGGCCACACGCTCAGCAAAAATGAAACCATCTGGATAGATAATCAAAACGATCCGCTGGAAGCGCGCACGCAGCTGGTGACGCTGCGCCGCAGCCTGCTGAAGCTGACGGGTCAGCAGCACGATGACGGCCAGCAATTTCAGCTGTTGCCGGGCTCCGGCAAGCTGCGCGTGGCGCAGTTTCCGCTGGTCGAGGCCGCCTGCGACGCCGAAGATGTGCTGATCTGGACGGTCGCGGTATCGCCCGCCATTGAAAAGCTCTATCTGTGGGAATATGACAGCGTGCAGGGCTGGCGCAGCCTGCCGGATATGCGCAAACGCAGCACCAGCCCCGATACGCGTCTGATGCGCTTTACCAGCCTGCCCTCGGAAAAAGCGATGATTATCAACTAATCTGCTTTAACCATCCTGGAGGTTTCTATGTCTGATACGCTAAAAGTAGTGACGCTGATTGGCAGCCTGCGCAAAGGCTCCTTTAACGCGATGGTGGCCCGCACGCTGCCGAAACTGGCGCCCGCCGGTATGACGGTCGCTGAACTGCCTTCCATTCGCGATATCCCGATTTATGACGCCGATATTCAGCAGGAAGAAGGCTTTCCGCAAACGGTGGAAGCGATAGCCGCGCAGATCCGCGAGGCGGACGGCGTGGTGATTGTAACGCCGGAGTATAACTATTCGGTGCCAGGCGGGCTGAAGAACGCTATTGACTGGCTGTCGCGTCTGCCCGACCAGCCGCTCGCAGGCAAGCCGGTGCTTATCCAGACCAGCTCAATGGGCGCCATCGGCGGCGCGCGCTGCCAGTATCATCTGCGCCAGATTCTGGTGTTTCTCGATGCGATGGTGATGAACAAACCGGAGTTTATGGGCGGGGCGATTCAGAACAAAGTCGATACGCAGACCGGCGAGGTGGTGGATCAGAGTACGCTGGATCACCTGACCGGCCAGCTGACCGCGTTTGCAGAGTACATCAGGCGGGTGAGCCGCTGATAATAAAAAGGCCAGCGATTCGCTGGCCTTTTTGATTAATGCGCGTCGATAAAGACGATTTTCAGCAGGAACAGCAGCGCCACAACCAGCACGCAGGCGTTCAGATCGCGCAGGCGACCGGTGAAAATCTTCATCACGCAGTAAGAGATAAAGCCCAGCGCGATGCCTTCGGTGATCGAGAAGCTAAACGGCATCATGACGGCGGTGATAAACGCCGGCACGGCTTCGGTCAGGTCGTCCCACTTCACGCGCGACAGACTGGACGTCATCAGCACGCCGACGTAAATCAGCGCACCGGCGGCAGCATAAGGCGGCACCATACCCGCAAGCGGCGAGAGGAAAATCACCAGCAGGAACAGCAGACCGACCACCACGGCGGTAAGGCCGGTGCGTCCGCCAATAGAGACGCCGGACGAAGATTCGATATAGGCGGTCACAGAGGACGTTCCGATAAACGAGCCCGCTACAGAGGAGATGCTGTCCACATACAGCGCCTGCTTCATGCGCGGGAATTTGCCACTTTCATCCGCCAGCCCGGCTTTATCGGTCACGCCAATCAGCGTACCGGAGGAGTCGAACAGGTTGACCAGCATAAACGAGAAAATCACGCCGGCGAGGCCGATATCCAGCGAACCCGCGAGATCGACATGGCCCAGCACCGTCATCACGCTCGGCGGCTCTGATACCACGCCGTTGAAATGCACATCGCCAAACGCCAGGCCCAGCAGCGTGGTCACGACGATGGAGACGAGCACCGCCGCGTGAATGTTGCGGGAGGCGAGAATCGCGATGATAAAGAAGCCCAGTACGCCAAGCAGCGTGGTGTGGGAGGTGAGATTGCCGATAGTCACCAGCGTCTCCGGGTTCGCGACGATAACGCCCGCGTTTTTAAGCCCCATCATGCCGATAAACAGACCGATGCCACTGGTGATGCCGATACGCAGGCTCACCGGAATGTTAGCGATCATCCAGTAACGCACGCGGAAAATAGTCAGCAGCAGCAGACCCACAGCGCCCCAGAAAATCGCGCCCATGCCTACCTGCCACGAGAGCCCCATCGCGCCAACGACCACAAACGCGAAGAAGGCGTTCAGGCCCATCGCGGGCGCCAGCGCGACCGGCAGGTTTGCCAGCAGGCCCATCAGAATGCTGCCGAACGCGGCGATAAGACAGGTGGTGACAAATACTGCGCTGGTATCCATGCCAGCCGCGCCGAGGATCTGCGGGTTTACAAAAACGATATACACCATCGTCAGGAAGGTGGTTACCCCGGCAATGACCTCGGTGCGGGCCGTAGTGCCGTGCGCGCGTAACTTAAACACGCGCTCAAGCAATCCCTGCCCTTCGGCCTGGGACGTCGGTTGTTGGCTCATTCTCTAATTCCGTACAAGGAGGGGAAAAATTCGTCGCTATCCTATACCAAAACGGCGCAGTATTGACGGTCGTTACAGACTTTTTTTCATTGAATTTGCTTATACGGCATCGATTGCGTGACGCAAAGCGCTTAGAGTAATCGTTCAACTTGCAACAACAGGAAACGGCATGTCCCGAATTGAAGCGGTATTTTTCGACTGCGACGGTACGCTGGTGGATAGCGAAGTTATCTGCTCCCGCGCTTATGTGCACATGTTCGCCCGGGCGGGCATCACCCTTGAGCTGGAAGAGGTGTTTAAGCGCTTTAAGGGCGTAAAGCTTTACGAAATCATTGATACCATCAATGCCGAATATGGCGTGCAGCTGGAGAAAGCCGAACTCGAACCGGTGTATCGCGCGGAAGTGGCGCGCCTTTTTGACGCAGAGCTGGAAGAGATCCCGGGTGCCGCAGCGCTGCTTGAGAAAGTGACGGTGCCGATGTGTATCGTCTCAAACGGCCCGGTGAGCAAAATGCAGCAGTCGCTCGGTAAAACCGGCATGTTGCGCTATTTCACTGACAAACTGTTCAGCGGCTACGATATTCAGCGCTGGAAGCCCGATCCGGCGTTGATGCATTTCGCCGCCGATGCCATGCAGGTGGCGGTGGATCGCTGCATTCTGGTGGATGATTCCGCAGCGGGCGCAAAAGCAGGCATCGCCGCCGGGATGCAGGTGTTTTACTTCTGCGCCGATCCGCATAACCCGCCGCTGGAGCACCCGAATGTGACGGTGTTTACCGATTTGGCGCAATTGCCTGCGCTGTGGCGGGCGCGCGGCTGGGATGTGACGCGATAACCGTCTGGCAACGGCGGGTGCGCTACGCTTACCCGCCCTACGAAGTGGTTGCAGAATTTTGTAGGGAGGGTAAGCGTCAGCGCACCCACCTATAACTCAGTCCACATCGATGCCGTCAGAAGAGCTTCTGCACCCACTCGGCATAGGCCGGACGCCATACGGCCATCTCATGGCCCAGTCCCGGGTAAACGTGATAATCAAATTTTACGCCGTCGCGCTCAAGCTCGGTTTTCAGCCCGGCGATATCGCGGCCCGTCACGCTGTCTTTCTCGCCCACCACCAGCGTAAAGTTCCGCAACTGGCTGTTTACCTCATCCGTGCGGGAGAGCTGTTTCGTCACGTCGTCATTCGGCACCGTGGCGGTAGTCACGCCGCTCAGTGACGCCAACCAGCCGAAGCTTTGCAGATGCGTCATGCCGGACACCAGCGCCTGGTAGCCGCCCTGCGATAACCCCGCCAGCGCGCGCCCTTGCGCATCCTGACGCACATTAAATCGCTGCCCGATCAGCGGAATGATATCGTTCATCAGCTCTTTATCCGCCGCGCGGGCGTTAATCGGGTAGAAATCTTTGCGTCGCTCAGCGGGCGGGAAGTTTTCCGGCACCGCATTGGCGATATCCGTTTCGGTATCCGGGATAACCACCAGCATCGGTTTGATTTTGCCCTCCGCCAGCAGGTTATCCATCATCTGCGGGATCCGGCCCTGAGTAACGGCGGAAAGACCAGTATCGCCAAAGCCGTGATAGAAGTAGAGCACCGGCAGCGGCTCACTTTCGCGGCTGTAGCCCGGCGGCGTCCAGACATACACCCGCCGCTCCGATTTCAGCGCGCCGGAGTGGTACGTCAGCGTGCGCAGGTCGCCGTGCGGCACCGCCCGGTCATCAATAATGCTGCCCGGCACCAGAATCAGCGAGGTATTCGGCTGGCGCTGCGGTTTCACATACGGGTTGCCGGTATCGATGGAGCGAAACCCGTCGATATCAAAGAAATATTCGTGCAGTTCCGGCGCCATCGGCGCGCTTTTCCAGCTCCAGACGCCGTTCTCCTCTTTGCGCATCTCATGCGATACCTGGCTGTCCGCCGTCGCGCCGAGCACTACCGCCACACGCTGCGCATTGGGCGCGAACAGGCGGAAGGTGATGGATTTATCCGGGTTGACCTGCGTGATGTAATGACTGACCGGAACAGACAGATCGGGCGTTGCCGGCAGCGGCGCGCTGAAGACAGGTAAACTGGCGCAGCCAATCAGGGCGGCGAGGGCGAGAGCGGTACGGGAAGGTAATTTCACGGATTCATCCTTTTATAACGGGCTCGGTAACCCCTTATAGTATTGAGTAAAATCCGCAAAAGGGGCGACACGCGCCCCAAAATGGCCCTCGCGCGCGGCGAGGGCGACAGGCTTATTCTTT
The DNA here is from genome assembly GCF_041222865.1 of Cronobacter turicensis. Lineage (NCBI taxonomy): Bacteria > Pseudomonadati > Pseudomonadota > Gammaproteobacteria > Enterobacterales > Enterobacteriaceae > Cronobacter > Cronobacter turicensis. The sequence goes on from NZ_CP165997.1 coordinate 4,349,401, forward strand.
CGGATCTTTACCGGCGAGCAGTTTATCCAGCTCGTCGCCGCCTACGTGGCGGAAATCCTGGCCTTTCACGAAATAGAAAATGTATTCGCAGATATTCTGGCAGCGGTCGCCGATGCGCTCGATGGATCGGGCGCAGAACAGGGCGGTCAGCACGCTCGGGATCGTGCGGGAGTCTTCCATCATGTAGGTCATCAGCTGACGCACAATGCCTTCATATTCCTGGTCGACTTTTTTATCTTCGCGATAGATACGTACCGCTTCGTCGAGATCCATACGCGCAAAGGCGTCCAGCACGTCATGCAGCATCTGCACAGTATGGCGGCCAAGCGACTCCAGGCTCACCAGCAGCGGCTGATGCTGGTGGGAGAATTTTTCCAGCGCGGTACGGCAGATTTTATCCGCCACGTCGCCGATGCGCTCCAGCTCCGCGATGGTTTTAATGATGGCCATCACCAGACGCAGATCGCTCGCGGTCGGCTGGCGTTTGGCGATGATGCGCACACAGGCCTCATCAATCGCCACTTCCATCATGTTGACCTTTTTGTCGCCGTCGATAACGCGTTTGGCCAGCTCGCTGTCCTGGTTGTGCATGGCGGTGATCGCATCGGAGAGCTGCTGCTCTACCAGCCCGCCCATGGTCATCACCTGGGTGCGAATGTATTCCAGCTCAGCATTGAACTGACCGGAAATATGTTTATTCAGATTCAGATTATCCATTTAGCACTCCACATGCCCGATAAATTCAAAAGCGGCCCACATGAGAAATCCGGGCATATCAACCGTAACGACCGGTAATGTAGTCTTCGGTTTGTTTCATTTTCGGCTTGGTGAAGAGATCGTCGGTGTTGCTGTACTCGATCAGCTCGCCAAGGTACATAAACGCCGTGTGATCGGAACAGCGCGCCGCCTGCTGCATGTTGTGCGTCACGATAACTACGGTGTAATCCTGCTTCAGCTCGGTGATGAGCTCTTCGATACGGCCAGTGGAGATGGGATCCAGCGCCGAGCATGGCTCGTCCAGCAGCAGCACTTCCGGACGGATAGCGATGCCGCGGGCAATGCACAGACGCTGCTGCTGACCACCGGACAGAGAGTATCCGCTCTGGTGCAGTTTATCCTTGGTTTCGTTCCATAATGCGGCCTTGGTCAACGCCCACTGCACGCGCTCGTCCATGTCGGCGCGGGAGAGTTTCTCAAACAGACGCACGCCAAACGCGATGTTGTCGTAAATCGACATCGGGAACGGCGTCGGCTTCTGGAACACCATGCCCACTTTCGCGCGCAGCAGCGCGATATCCTGGGAGTGGTTCAGAATGTTCTCGCCATCCAGCAGGATTTCGCCTTCCGCGCGCTGCTCCGGGTAGAGTTCATACATTTTGTTGAACGTACGCAGCAGCGTGGATTTACCGCAGCCAGACGGGCCGATAAACGCCGTCACTTCGTTTTTGGCGATATCCAGGCTGATGTTTTTCAGGGCATGGAATTTCCCGTAGTAAAAGTTCAAATCGCGAACCTGAAGCTTGCCCGGGGTCGTGTTAACCATACTCATCTCAATCGTTCCTTATCCGGCGTCGCGAAGCGCCACGCCGTCAAAAAATTAACCTTGTTTACCTTTGGCGAACAGTACGCGCGCCAGGATGTTCAGCAGCAGTACGCAAAGGGTGATAATCAGCACGCCTGCCCAGGCCAGCTGTTGCCATTCGGCGAACGGGCTCATGGCGAATTTGAAAATCGTCACCGGCAGGTTGGCGATAGGCTGCATCATGTCCGTGCTCCAGAACTGATTAGAGAGCGCGGTAAAGAGCAGCGGCGCGGTTTCGCCCGCGATACGCGCGACCGCCAGCAGCACGCCGGTCAGGATGCCCGACACGGAGGCTTTAAGCGTAATGGCGGAGATCATCTTCCACTTTGGCGTGCCGAGCGCGTAGGCCGCTTCACGCAGGCTGTCCGGCACCAGCTTGAGCATGTTCTCGGTGGTGCGGATAACAATCGGCACCTGCAGCAGCGCCAGCGCAATCACGCCCGCCCAGCCAGAGAAGTGCTCCATCTGCGCCACGACGATGGTGTAGACGAACAGCCCGACCACGATAGACGGCGCCGAAAGCAGAATGTCGTTAATAAAGCGAATAACTTCCGCGAGAAACGACTTGCGGCCATATTCCGCCAGATAGATACCCGCCATGATGCCAAGCGGCGTACCGATAACCGTCGCCCACAGGATAAGCAGCCCGCTGCCCGCCAGCGCGTTCGCCAGCCCGCCGCCCGCGGTATTCGGCGGCGGCGTCATTTCGGTAAACAGCGCCAGCGACATTCCGTCAAACCCGCGCGATACCGTGGAGATTAAGATCCAGATAAGCCAGAACAGGCCGAACGCCATCGTCGCCATAGAGAGCGTGAGGGCGATGCGGTTTTTCATACGCCGCTTCGCCTGCATTTTACGACGCGATTCGGCAAGCTGAGTGGTGTTTTGCAGTTCCATCGTCGCCATTAGCGCGCCCCCTCGTTTTTCGCCAGACGCATAATCATCAGCCTGGAGATAGCCAGCACGATAAAGGTGATCACAAAGAGGATCAGGCCCAGCTCCATCAGCGCCGCCACATGTAGCCCGGATTCCGCTTCGGCGAATTCGTTGGCGAGCGCCGAGGTGATGCTGTTGCCCGGCATATAGAGCGACGGGCTGTCGAGCTGGTAGGTGTTGCCGATGATAAACGTCACCGCCATGGTTTCGCCGAGCGCACGGCCAAGGCCGAGCATGATGCCGCCGATCACCCCATTTTTGGTGAACGGCAGGACGATGCGCCAGATAACTTCCCAGGTGGTGCAGCCGATGCCGTAGGCGGACTCTTTCATCATCACCGGGGTTTGTTCGAACACATCACGCATCACGGCGGCAATGTAAGGGATTATCATGATGGCGAGAATGACGCCCGCCGCCAGAATGCCGATGCCGAACGCCGGGCCCGAGAAGAGCGAGCCGATAAACGGGATCGTGGAGAGCACGTTGCCCACCGGCTCCTGAAAATAGGTTGCAAACAACGGGGCGAAAATAAACAGGCCCCACATGCCATAGACGATGCTTGGGATAGCCGCCAGCAGCTCAATGGCGATGCCAAGCGGACGTTTGAGCCAGCCCGGAGCCAGCTCCGTCAGGAACAGCGCGATGCCAAAGCTTACGGGAACCGCGATCAACAGCGCGATAAACGAGGTGACCAGCGTGCCGTAAATCGGCACCAGCCCGCCGTAGATATCGTTAGGGGCATCCCACTCTTTGGTCCAGAGGAAGGAAAAACCAAATTTCTGGATGCTTGGCCAGGAGGAGATGATAAGGGAGACGATAATGCCGCCCAGCAGCAATAGCACAATCAGCGCAGCCAGACGAACCAGCGCGCTGAAAATCATATCGCCCTTTTTACCGGGGGGGTTAAATACCGGCTTGGTAGCAGCCATATTTCACTCTTCAGTTAAACTCTGTTTTGAATGACGCCCGGCAGCGTGTTGCGTACCGGGCCTACAAAAAAACAGCATGTTACCGGATTTTTGTAGGGCGGATAAGCGAAGCGCCATCCGCCATCATCGGTAAATCTCGATCAGTACAGCGCTTTACCGCTGCTGTCTTTCACGTTGGTCTTCCAGGCAGCGCGAACCTGCTCAACCACGCTGTCCGGCAGAGAGGCGTAATCCAGGTCATTAGCCTGTTTCGCGCCTGACTTGTAGGCCCAGTCGAAGAACTTCAGCACTTCGGCGCCCTGCTCAGGTTTCTTCTGCTCTTTGTGGACCAGAATGAACGTAGTAGAGGTGATTGGCCACGCGTCGTCGCCTTTCTGATTGGTCAGGTCCTGCGCGAAGGATTTGCTCCAGTCAGCGCCTTTGGCGGCGTTGGCGAAGCTCTCTTCGGTCGGCGCGACCGGTTTGCCGTCAGCGGAAACCAGTTTGGTGTAGGTCAGGTTGTTCTGCTTGGCATACGCGTATTCCACGTAACCGATAGAGCCCGGCAGACGCTGTACGAACGCGGCGATACCGTCGTTACCTTTACCGCCGAGACCGGTCGGCCAGTTAACGGTAGAGCCAGAGCCGATTTTAGATTTCCACTCGTCGTTTACTTTCGCCAGGTAGCTGGTGAAGACGAAGGACGTACCGGAACCGTCAGCGCGGCGCACCACGGCGATGTTCTGAGAAGGCAGTTTTTTGCCCGGGTTCAGTTTGGCGATAGCCTCGTCATCCCACTTCTTGATTTTGCCAAGGTAGATGTCGCCGAGGGTTTTGCCATCCAGCACCAGCTCGCCAGACTTGAAGCCCGGCAGGTTAACCGCCAGCACCACGCCGCCGATCACGGTCGGGAACTGGAAAAGACCTTCTTGCTGTAATTTTTCGTCAGAAAGCGGCGCGTCAGAAGCACCAAAATCAACAGTGTTAGCAATAATTTGTTTCACGCCACCGGAGGAGCCGATACCCTGGTAGTTTACCTTGTTACCCGTTTCTTTCTGGTAGGTATCCGCCCATTTGGCATACACCGGCGCCGGGAATGTTGCGCCCGCGCCAGTCAGACTTGCTGCCGCGAATGCGGAAAAAGCGCTCAGAGATAAGGTCGCGGCGACAACAGTTGCGACGGTGGTACGCATAACTTTCATAATGTCTCCTGCTGGTGTTCGTAATTTATTGTTTCGTGGCTACGGTGAGCAAAGTAGGACAGTTTGGTGACAGATAAATGTACGAATTATGACAGTTTTATGACAGCGCCAGACCTGCGAGTTTTCCACAAATAAAAATACTTAAATTCAACTAGTTAAATTAATTTATGACATCTGGATGAAGGAAAAATTTTCTTTTTATGACAGGGTAAAGGTAGGCCAAAATAAGGATTTGTCACAAACGCTATCATCGTAACTGTTCCGTCGTTCACGATTTTTTTCTTCGTTTTACGGCGCGTTTTTCCGAGGGCCGCTGAAGTTCTTTGGTATGGACGCGATGCATTTTTATCGCCAGGCACCAGCGGACCAGCCTGAACATTTCCTGGCTGTTCATCATTCTCCAGGCCAGCCATATCAGCAGCGCGCCGCCGCCCCAGCATAACCAGAACCCCACGAAGAAGGCCAGCGCGCCAGCCCGACGCACAGCGCAACTACGCTTAACGCCAGATGGAAAAACCAGCTGTACAGGAGCAATACCAGCCCGCTGCGACGCCCTTTTTCAACCATAAACGCAATGACCATCAGCAGTATCAGCCAGAGCACGCCGCCGAAAACCCAGAGCGGCGCAAAGGGCGGGCGCAGCGCAGCGACATTCAGCGCCGCGCTAAAGAGCATCAGATAATTGCTGCCCACCAGCACATGATAAAACGAGGAGGTGCCGATAAAGCGGGCCTTTGGCAGCTCACGTTGCTGCGCCATTTTGAGCTTTAGCTGATGCAGCCTGCGGTGGGCGATGTCGTCATCCACCTCTGCGCTGTAAGTGATGAGCTGATAAAAACGCGAACCAGTCAGAAAGGGCTTTAGCGACATAAAAATCCATTTCCGTGACGTTAAAAAAAGAGGCTGCCGGGCGGCAACCTCTTCAGAGCATAACACGGGCAGAAACGCGTTATTCCACCGTGACGGATTTCGCCAGGTTACGCGGCTGGTCAACATCGGTGCCTTTGATCAGCGCGACGTGATAGGCCAGCAATTGCAGCGGAACCGTGTAGAAGATCGGCGCGATAACGTCTTCAACATGCGGCATCGGGATGATGTTCATGTTGTCGCTGCTGCTGAAGCCGGCGTCCTGATCGGCGAAGACATACAGCACGCCGCCACGGGCGCGAACTTCTTCGATGTTGGACTTCAGTTTTTCCAGCAGTTCGTTGTTCGGCGCCACCACGATAACCGGCATATCGGCGTCAATCAGCGCCAGCGGGCCATGCTTGAGCTCGCCCGCCGCATAGGCTTCGGCGTGGATGTAGGAGATCTCTTTAAGCTTCAGCGCGCCTTCCAGCGCGATCGGGTACTGATCGCCGCGGCCCAGGAACAGCGCGTGGTGCTTGTCGGAGAAATCTTCCGCCAGCGCTTCGATGCGTTTGTCCTGAGAGAGCATCTGCTCGATGCGGCTCGGCAACGCCTGCAGGCCATGCACGATATCGTGCTCAATGGCGGCGTCAGCGCCTTTCAGGCGACCCAGTTTCGCCACCAGCATCAGCAACACGGTCAGCTGCGTGGTGAACGCTTTGGTGGACGCCACGCCGATTTCCGTACCGGCTTTGGTCATCAGCGCCAGCGAGGACTCACGCACCAGCGAAGAGCCCGGTACGTTACAGATGGCCAGCGAACCAAGATAACCCAGCTCTTTGGACAGACGCAGCGCCGCGAGGGTATCTGCGGTTTCGCCGGACTGCGACAGCGTGATCATCAGGCTGTTGCGACGCACGGCGGATTTGCGATAGCGGAATTCCGAGGCGATTTCGACATCGCACGGCACGCCTGCCAGCGCTTCAAACCAGTAGCGGGAGACCATACCGGAGTTATACGAGGTGCCGCACGCGACAATCTGAATATGCTCAACCTGCGAGAGCAGTTCGTCGGCGTTCGGACCCAGCTCGCTTAAATCCACCTCGCCGTGGCTGATGCGCCCGGCCAGCGTGTTTTTAATCGCGTTCGGCTGTTCGTAGATCTCTTTTTGCATGTAGTGGCGGTAGATGCCTTTATCGCCGGCGTCATACTGCACGTTAGATTCGATTTCCGGGCGGGAAACGCTTTCGCCGTGGGTGTTGAAAATCGCGACGGAGCGGCGGGTCACTTCGGCGATATCCCCTCTTCGAGGAAGATAAAGCGACGGGTGACCGGCAGCAGCGCCAGCTGATCGGAGGCGATAAAGTTCTCGCCCACGCCGAGACCAATCACCAGCGGGCTGCCGGAACGGGCCGCCAGCAGAACGCTCGGATCGCGGTTATCCATGATGACGGTGCCGTAAGCGCCGCGCAGCTGAGGAATGGCGCGCAGCACCGCTTCACGCAGCGTACCGCCTTGCTCCAGCTCCCAGTGCACCAGATGCGCGATCACTTCGGTGTCGGTTTCGGTGACGAATTCGTAGCCGCGCGTTTTCAACAGTTCGCGCAGCGGTTCGTGGTTTTCGATAATGCCGTTATGCACCACGACGATATGTCCGGAGACATGCGGGTGCGCGTTGCCTTCTGACGGTTCGCCGTGGGTCGCCCAGCGGGTGTGCGCGATACCGGTGCCGCCGTGCAGCGGGTGTTCTTCCGCCGCCTGCACCAGCATCTGCACTTTGCCCAGACGGCGCAGGCGGGTCATATGCCCCGCGCTGTCCACGACGGCGAGACCGGCGGAGTCATAGCCGCGGTACTCCAGACGACGCAAACCTTCGAGAAGGATTTCAGCAATATCACGTTGCGCTACAGCGCCAACAATTCCACACATAATTAATTTCCTGACAATGGCATTTCGCCATGCGTTGTCGCCGACCTGTATGTGCCCGTTTTCCGGGCTCCCCGAGCCTTGTAGAGAGTGGGGTTATCGTTTTGGTACTGCCAGTGGGCGGAAGATTATGTTATCCCCTCATCCCGCGTCTGCCGGAGGCCTTAACGCTTATCCGGCCGACAAAAGCGTGTGGCGGGCAAGCAAAGCGCGCCCGCCATCAACGTTATTTATTTTTTCTTCACCGGGCGACGCCAGCCCTGCTTGTGCACCTGCGGCACGCGGGTGAGCACCAGCTCGTTTTCCGCGATGTTGCGCGTCACCGTTGTACCTGCAGCGATGGTCGCGCCTTTCGCCACCGTGACCGGCGCGACTAATTGGGTATCGGAGCCGACAAACACATCGTCGCCAATGATGGTTTTGTGTTTATTAGCGCCATCATAGTTACAGGTGATGGTGCCTGCGCCGATGTTAACGTTATCGCCGATCTCCGCGTCGCCAAGATAAGTCAGGTGACCCGCTTTCGAGCCTTTACCCAGACGCGCTTTTTTCATCTCAACGAAGTTGCCGACATGCGCGCCTTCGAGAAGCTCCGCGCCCGGACGCAGACGCGCGAACGGCCCGATAGTACAGGCGGCGTCAAGACGAGCGTCTTCCACCACGCTGTAGGGGCTGACTTCGCAGTCGTCGCCGATGACGCTGTTTTTAATCACGCAGCCCGCGCCGATTTTGACGCGATGGCCCAGCACAACATCGCCTTCAATAATCACGTTAGCGTCGATCTCGACATCGCGCCCGTGTTTCAGGGTGCCGCGCAGATCAAAACGCGCCGGGTCGCGCAGCATCACGCCCGCCAGCAGCAGTTTCTCGGCCTGCTCGGCCTGGTAAACGCGTTCAAGACGCGCCAGCTGCAGGCGGTTGTTCACGCCTTCCACTTCGCTTAAACGCTGCGGATGTACAGCGGCAATCTCACGGCCTTCGTTCCAGGCCATCGCGATGATGTCGGTGATGTAGTATTCGCCCTGCGCATTGTTATTGTCGAGCTTCGCCAGCCAGCGCTTCAGATCCGCGCCGTTGGCCACCAGGATGCCGGTGTTGATTTCGTTAATCTGGCGCTGCTCGTCGCTGGCATCTTTATGCTCAACGATCCCGGAGACTTTTCCGTTCTCACGGGTAATGCGGCCATAGCCGGTCGGGTCGTCGAGCTTCACGGTTAACAGGCCAATGCCGCCCTGCGGCTTCGCCGCGCAGAGCTGTTGCAGAGTCTCAACAGAGATCAGCGGAACGTCGCCGTAGAGCATCAGCACATCTTCATCGTCGCTAAAGAACGGCGCCGCCTGCTGCATCGCATGGCCAGTGCCGAGCTGTTCTGCCTGTAATACCCAGTTGAGCGAGGCGTCTTTGAGGGTGCTTTGCAGCAGATCGCCGCCATGACCGTAAACCAGATGAACATGTTGCGCGCCGACATGCTTTGCGGCGTCAATCACGTGTTGCACCATCGGCTTCCCGGCCAGGGTGTGCAGCACTTTTGGAAGATCGGAGTACATGCGCGTGCCTTTGCCAGCGGCAAGGATCACAACGCTCATAGCATGGCTAGACATAGTCGTCCTGTCTTATGAAAGTGAATGAAGTAAAGCGATTTAGCGCCCGGAATTCTACATATTTTTCAGCATAAAACGGGGTGATGGCAAATCGCCGCTTTTAACCTGTTTTACCCTGTTATACAGGCGCGTAACGCACACCGGAAGGCGCAAAACGAGAGAGTAAACGCCTGCATCCACAGTATCATTTATAAAAACAATGGGATGCTGTTTTTTTGCGGCTGGAATAAAGCGGTGAAAACCAAGGTAAACGTTCAAAACTCGTCTTAAGTGAGACTGATAAACAGACATAAAAAAAGCCAGCCGGGTCGCCCAGGCTGGCTTTTTAACTTTCAAGCCGGTGTTACATCGCTTTTTTGGTCAACTCGATAACGCGCAGTTTGGCGATCGCCTTGGCCAGCTCAGCAGAAGCCTGAGCGTAGTCCACGTCACCGTGGGAGCTACGGATATGGTCTTCCGCTTTACGTTTCGCTTCCAGGGCTCGCGCTTCGTCGAGATCCTGGCCGCGAATCGCAGTGTCAGCCAGCACGGTTACGGTGCCCGGCTGCACTTCCAGCACGCCGCCGGAGAGATAGATATACTCTTCGTGGCCGTGCTGTTTCACGATGCGGATCATCCCAGGCTTAATGGCGGTGAGCAGCGGTGCGTGGCCCGGGTAGATACCCAGCTCGCCTTCGCTACCCGTAACCTGGATTTTCTCGACCAGACCAGAGAACATTTGTTTCTCTGCGCTGACGACATCCAGGTGGTAAGTCATTGCCATATCACCCTCCGATTAAGGCGTTAAAGTTTTTTGGCTTTTTCCACGGCTTCATCAATGGAGCCAACCATGTAGAACGCCTGCTCCGGCAGATGATCGTATTCACCTTCCATGATGCCTTTAAAGCCACGGATGGTGTCTTTCAGCGATACGTATTTGCCCGGCGCGCCGGTAAAGACTTCTGCCACGAAGAACGGCTGGGACAGGAAGCGCTGAATTTTACGAGCACGCGCAACGACCAGTTTGTCTTCTTCAGACAGCTCGTCCATACCGAGGATGGCGATGATGTCTTTCAGCTCCTGATAACGCTGCAGGATGGACTGCACGCCGCGAGCGGTGTCGTAGTGCTCCTGACCTACTACCAGCGGGTCCAGCTGACGGCTGGTGGAATCCAGCGGGTCAACGGCCGGGTAGATACCCAGGGACGCGATCTGACGGCTCAGTACCACGGTTGCGTCAAGGTGCGCAAAGGTGGTGGCTGGTGACGGGTCAGTCAAGTCATCCGCCGGTACGTATACCGCCTGTACGGAGGTGATAGAACCGGTTTTGGTGGAGGTGATACGCTCCTGCAGAACGCCCATCTCTTCCGCCAGGGTCGGCTGATAACCTACCGCTGAAGGCATACGACCCAGCAGTGCGGATACTTCAGTACCGGCCAGGGTGTAACGGTAGATGTTATCGACGAACAGCAGTACGTCACGACCTTCCTCACGGAACTTCTCAGCCATGGTCAGGCCGGTCAGCGCAACGCGCAGACGGTTTCCCGGCGGCTCGTTCATCTGGCCGTATACCAGGGATACTTTGTCCAGTACGTTGGAGTCGGTCATTTCGTGGTAGAAGTCGTTACCTTCACGGGTACGTTCGCCCACGCCCGCAAACACGGAGTAACCGGAGTGCTCGATCGCGATGTTACGGATCAGCTCCATCATGTTTACGGTTTTACCTACACCAGCACCACCGAACAGACCAACTTTACCGCCCTTCGCGAACGGACACATCAGGTCGATAACTTTGATGCCGGTTTCCAGCAGTTCCTGAGAGCTGGACAGCTCTTCATAGGACGGCGCCGCGCGGTGAATCGCCCAACGCTCTTCTTCGCCGATATCGCCTTTCATGTCGATAGGCTGACCCAGAACGTTCATGATACGACCGAGGGTCGCTTTACCTACCGGTACTTCAATCGGGTGTTCGAGATCGGTAACAACCAGACCACGACGCAGACCATCAGAAGAACCCATAGCGATGGTACGTACGATACCGCCGCCGAGCTGCTGCTGGACTTCCAGCACCAGATGCTCATTACCATTCGTTACCTCAAGGGCGTCGTACACTTTCGGTACAGCATCCTGAGGGAACTCGACGTCCACCACGGCGCCGATTACCTGGACAATCTTTCCAGTAGCCATCTTGAATCCTCTACGAAATAACCTGGTTAAACCGCGGCGGCCCCCGAGACGATCTCGGTGAGTTCCTGAGTAATGCTGGCCTGACGAGCTTTGTTGTATACCAACTGCAGCTCTTTAATCAGGCTGCCGCCATTATCGGTTGCGGCTTTCATCGCCACCATTCGTGCGGCCTGCTCGCTGGCCAGGTTTTCAACCACTCCCTGATAAACCTGCGATTCGACATAGCGACGCAGCAGGGTGTCCAGCAGCGCCTTCGGATCGGGTTCGTACAGGTAATCCCAGGATTTGTGCTTCAACTCATCGTCTTCTGATGCCGGCAGCGGCAGCAGTTGAGTGATGGTCGGAGCCTGAGACATGGTGTTAATAAATTTGTTGCTGACAACGTAAAGCTTGTCCAGACGGCCTTCATCATAAGCCTGCAACATCACTTTGACCGGGCCAATCAGATCGGACAGGGAAGGGTTGTCCCCCATACCGGTGACCTGCGCCACAATGTTGCCGCCTACTGAATTGAAGAAAGAAACGCCTTTAGAGCCGATCATTGCGATATCGCTCTGAACGCCTTTATCGGACCATACTTTCATATCCGCCAGCACTTTCTTGAACAGGTTAATGTTCAAGCCGCCGCACAGACCACGGTCAGTCGACACCACCAGGTAGCCCACGCGCTTAACGTCGCGTTCTTCCAGGTAAGGGTGTTTGTATTCCAGATTACCGGTAGCAAGGTGACCAATCACTTTGCGCATGGTATCTGCATAAGGACGGCTGGCCGCCATGCGATCCTGCGATTTACGCATTTTGGAAGCGGCGACCATTTCCATCGCTTTAGTGATCTTTTGCGTGTTCTGGACGCTTGCGATCTTACTACGTATCTCTTTTGCGCCGGCCATGAGCTTCTCCTCAATGCCTTGCGGCTTGCCTTACAGCAAGCCGCCAGACGTTACCAGGACTGGGTTGCTTTGAAGGAATCGAGGAGGCTTTTCAGCTTGCCTTCGATCTCATCGTTATAGCCACCGTTCTGGTTAATCTCTTGCATCAGCGGAGCGTGATCACGGTCAGCGTAAGCCAGCAGAGCGGCTTCGAAGCTACCGATTTTCGCCAGTTCCACATCTTCGAGGTAACCGCGTTCCGCCGCGAACAGGACCAGGCCCTGCTGTGCAACGGACATCGGCGCGTACTGTTTCTGCTTGAGCAGTTCAGTGACTTTCTGGCCGTGGCTCAGCTGTTTACGGGTTGCTTCGTCCAGATCGGAGGCGAACTGAGAGAACGCCGCCAGTTCACGATACTGCGCCAGCGCGGTACGAATACCACCGGACAGTTTCTTGATGATCTTGGTCTGAGCAGCACCACCTACACGCGATACGGAGATACCCGGGTTAACGGCCGGACGAATACCGGAGTTAAACAGGTTGGTTTCCAGGAAGATCTGACCATCGGTAATAGAAATTACGTTGGTCGGAACGAACGCAGAAACGTCACCCGCCTGGGTTTCGATGATCGGCAGCGCAGTCAGGGAGCCGGTTTTACCTTTCACTTCACCTTTGGTGAAGTTCTCAACGTATTCCGCGTTAACGCGGGATGCGCGCTCCAGCAGACGGGAGTGGAGGTAGAACACGTCGCCCGGGAATGCTTCACGTCCTGGCGGACGACGGAGCAGCAGGGAAACCTGACGGTAAGCCACAGCCTGTTTAGACAGGTCATCGTAAACGATCAGCGCGTCTTCGCCGCGGTCGCGGAAGTATTCGCCCATCGCGCAACCGGCGTACGGCGCCAGGTATTGCAGCGCAGCGGATTCAGAAGCCGTCGCGACGACAACGATGGTGTTAGACAGCGCGCCGTGCTCTTCCAGTTTACGAACCACGTTAGAAATGGTGGACGCTTTCTGGCCGATAGCCACATACACGCATTTGATGCCGGAGTCGCGCTGGTTGATGATGGCGTCGATAGCCATCGCGGTTTTACCGGTCTGACGGTCGCCGATGATCAGTTCACGCTGACCACGACCGATTGGGATCATGGCGTCAACGGACTTATAACCGGTCTGTACAGGCTGGTCTACGGACTGACGCTCGATAACGCCCGGTGCGATAACTTCGATTGGCGAGAAGCCATCGTGTTCAACCGGACCTTTACCGTCGATCGGCGCGCCGAGGGTGTTAACCACACGGCCCAGCAGGCCACGGCCAACCGGCACTTCAAGAATACGGCCAGTACACTTCACCTTCATGCCTTCGGCGAGGTCAGCGTACGGACCCATAACCACTGCACCTACGGAGTCACGCTCCAGGTTCAGTGCGATAGCGTAACGGTTACCCGGCAGGGAAATCATCTCACCCTGCATACAATCGGCCAGGCCGTGGATGCGGATAACACCGTCGCTTACAGAAACAATAGTACCTTCGTTATGAGCTTCGCTCACAACATTGAACTGAGCAATGCGCTGCTTGATCAGTTCGCTGATTTCGGTGGAATTCAGTTGCATGCTCCAGTCCCCTTAAGACTGCAAGACGTCTGCGAGGCGCTCAAGACGGCCGCGCACGCTGCCGTCAATGACCGTATCACCCGAACGGATGATGACGCCCGCCATTACAGACTTATCAATTTTGCAATTCAGCTTCACTTTGCGTGACAGACGTTTTTCCATCGCGGCGCTGATTTTCGCAAGCTGTTCATCGCTCAGCGCGCTGGCAGAAGTCACTTCGACTTCAACGGTAGCCTCAAGGGCTGCGCGTAACTGAATGAACTGCTCAAGAACATCAGGAAGTACCTTCAGACGACCGTTTTCTGCCATCACCTTAATCAGGTTCTGGCCGTTGGCGTCTAACTGGTCACCACAGATTGCGATAAACGACTTAGCGAGCGTTTCTGGCGCCAGGGCGCCAGAGAGGAGCTCAGCCATCTGTTCGTTTTTGGCCACTTCAGCGGCAAACGCCAGCATATCCTGCCAGCGGTCGAGGCTTTGGTGTTCGACGGCAAAGTCAAAAGCTGCTTTGGCGTAGGGGCGAGCTACCGTTACAAATTCAGACATCAGCCCCTCCCTCCTTACAGTTCAGCGACCAGTTTATTCACGATGTCGCTGTTAGCAGCTTCATCCACGGAACGTTCAATGATCTTCTCGGCGCCAGCAACAGCCAGGATAGCAACCTGCTTGCGCAGCTCTTCACGGGCACGTTTACGCTCGGCTTCGATTTCGGCCTGGGCCTGCGCCACGATTTTGTTACGTTCCTGCTCTGCTTCAGCTTTCGCTTCGTCCAGGATCTGAGCGCGGCGTTTGTTCGCCTGCTCAATAATCACCTGGGCTTCCGCTTTCGCTTTTTTCAGCTGGTCGGTCGCGTTGGACTGTGCAAGCTCCAGATCCTTTTTAGCGCGTTCTGCAGAAGACAGACCGTCAGCAATTTCTTTCTGACGTTTTTCGATGGCAGCCATAATTGGCGGCCATACGTACTTCATACAGAACAGAACGAACAGGACAAACGCGATGGCCTGGCCGAGGATTGTTGCGTTAAGATTCACAGCACAATGCCTCTTATCTGGTTAATGTTCTGATATTGTCTGGAAATTCAGACAACTTCGTTTACTACGCGACGGCGAACATCACGTACAGACCCAGACCCACAGCGATCATCGGGATTGCATCCACCAGACCCATTACGATAAAGAACTGAGTACGCAGCAGAGGAATCAGATCAGGCTGGCGCGCAGCGCCTTCCAGGAATTTGCCCCCGAGGATGCCGATACCGATCGCAGCACCGATTGCCGCCAGACCCATCATCACAGCGGCAGCCATGTACAGCAGATCCATATTCAGGTTTTCCATGACAGTCTCCAGTTTGTTTCAGTTAAAACGCAGTAGTGTTGAGTAAAAAATCAATGCTCTTCAGATGCCATCGACAGATAGACAATCGTCAGAACCATGAAAATGAAGGCCTGCAACGTAATGATCAGGATGTGGAAAATGGCCCAAGGCACATTTAATAACCACTGTGACCACCACGGCAGAAGACCCGCAATCAGAATGAAAATCAGCTCACCGGCATACATGTTGCCGAACAGTCGCAGACCGAGAGAAACCGGTTTGGACAGCAGGCTCACACCTTCCAGGATCAGGTTGACCGGGATAAATACCGGGTGATTGAACGGCTGCAGCGTCAGCTCTTTAGTAAAGCCGCCAACGCCTTTCATTTTGATGCTGTAGAAAAGAATGAGGATAAACACACCAAGCGCCATGGAGAGGGTGATGTTCACGTCCGCAGACGGCACCACGCGCAGGGCAGGCAAACCAAATACGTGCTCGCCGATGTACGGCAGCAGGTCGATAGGCAGTAAATCCATCAGGTTCATCAGGAATACCCAGACGAAAATCGTCAGGGCCAGCGGCGCAATGAGCTTGCTTTTGCCGTGGTACATGTCTTGTACGCTACCATGCACAAAGCCGATAACCAGCTCTACCGCTGTCTGGAATTTGCCCGGCACGCCGCTGGTCGCATGTTTCGCGACTTTACGGAACAGAACCAGGAATAACAGGCCCAGCACCACTGAGAAAAACATCGAGTCGATGTTGAGCGTCCAGAAGGTGGCCGGGGGTTATGCGGATCCACCAGCGAGAAGGTACGCAGGTCAATCTGAAGGTTATTCAGATGGTGGCCTATGTACTCCTGCGGCGTCGAGATTTCTCCTGCAGACATGATGCCTCTTACCCTTTGTTGTTAATTACAGCTGGCGCCAGTATCTGCACAACCAGCACCGAAACCCACGTCACGATCAGCGGCAAGAAAACCGCCTTGAAACACGCCAGCGCCACCACCAGCAGGGTAAAGGTCGCAACCACCTTGAACGCTTCGCCGAAGGCGAAAGACCATGCCACGCGGCCTTTAGCGGGTGTATGCGCCTGATGACGCCAGGCAAAATTCATAAACAACACATTCGGCAGCCATACTGCCAGCCCTCCGCATACTGCGGAGAAGCCCCAGAAAGGATCGTTGAGGCAAAACAGCAATCCTGCCACCAGAACCGCGATGAACTGGATGAACAGAAGCTTGCGGGCCACTTTTTTGCTCATGAGCGACGCAGACATTTTTTGCCACTGCTCCCTTCGAGGTATGTCGCGTGTCGTATAAAACGTTCTTTGACGCTCTGAGTCAAGCCTCAAAAAGCGCTCAAATTATACGGGGCGAGCACGTGATTTCAAACTATAAGTAGCCAAAAGGTGAATAAATGTTTAAATAATTTTCAGAACGCGTTTTTTTCAAGTTTCTCTTAAACCTGAAAAGAAATGTAAAAACTGCAAATTGCGCGTAAACCTTGCGAATAAAGCGTGCACGAGATCACATTCTAGACAATTTCTGCTCAAGGTTTGTCACATCCTTTAGGAATGCGTCTCTTATAACCATTTGATTTTAAATTGCTTTAAACCCTAAATTTTTTAAAACACCCCGAAACACGATTAATACCTTTCATTGACATCTACTGGAAACAATTTACGCCCCGTTATCATAGCGCCGCCTGAATATAGCACCCTTATATTTTCATAGGTGACTATTAAGTTTTTAGCGCAAATGATGCTTCGTTATACTCAAGCTGCAACAAAGTTAACAAAAAGTGAAATAAGGGGTTGTTAATGCGGGCCAGTTTTCTTTTTGTCCATGCGAAAGGCCCGCCCCTTATTTCTACTTTTTTTGATAAATATTAAGTTCTGTTTGCTTTAAGGATAACCAGATGGCGCTCGCCGTCGAGACGCGGAACCGACAGCCTGACGATTTCCTCAACAGCAAAGCCTTCTGACAGCGCACTTATCTCATCATCAGGACGCTGGCCTTTAAGAGCATAAAAACGCCCCTGCTCGCCCGGCAGATGATGACACCAGTTCACCATATCGGAGAGCGACGCGAACGCGCGGCTGATAACGCCATCGAACGGCGGCTCGGCGGGGAAGGCTTCAACGCGGCTTTGTACCGGCGCGATATTGTCGAGCTTCAGCTCGTGTTGCACCTGACGCAAAAAGCGCACGCGCTTGCCAAGGCTATCCAGCAGCGTGAAATGGCTGTCCGGGCGGACAATCGACAGCGGAATACCCGGCAGGCCCGGACCGGTGCCGACATCGATAAAACGAGAACCCTTTAAATGCGGTTCTACCACGATGCTGTCCATGATGTGGCGCACCAGCATCTCGTTCGGGTCACGTACGGAGGTGAGGTTGTAGGCCTTGTTCCACTTGTTCAGCATATCGACATAGGCCACCAGCTGCGCTTTCTGGTGTTCGGGCAGCGTAATCCCTGCGTCATCAAGCAGGCGGGATAGTGTATTCAGCACGACGGTTTTTCCATATAAAAAGGGCCAGACAAGGCTGGCCCGAAGCGCGTTTTAACTCAGGCACTGCGGCGCAGTAGCCCCTGTTTTTTCAGCCAGACCAGCAGAATCGAGATAGCGGCGGGCGTGATCCCGGAGATACGGGACGCCTGGCCAATCGATGCCGGTTTATGATCGTTAAGCTTGGCGATCACCTCATTGGAGAGGCCATTCACCTGGCGATAATCCAGCGTCGCCGGCAGCAGCGTGCTTTCGTTACGCTGCTGTTTTTCTATCTCGTCCTGCTGGCGGGCGATATAGCCTTCGTATTTCACCTGGATCTCAACCTGCTCTGCCGCCTGTACGTCATCCAGCGCCGGCGCGAAAACCGACAGCGCGGTCAACTGAGCATAGGTCATTTCCGGTCGACGCAGCAGATCTTCACCGCTAGCTTCACGGGAGAGCGGCGCGGTAAGCACCGTGTTGATCTCTTCCACCGAGGCGGTAGACGGCGTCACCCAGGTGCTTCTCAGACGCTGGCGCTCACGCTCGATATTTTCCAGCTTCTCGTTGAAACGCGCCCAGCGCGCATCGTCGACCAGCCCCATTTCGCGACCGGCTTCGGTCAGGCGTAAATCAGCGTTGTCTTCACGCAGCATCAGACGATATTCCGCGCGAGAGGTAAACATGCGGTACGGCTCTTTGGTACCGAGCGTGCAGAGGTCATCAACCAGCACGCCAAGATACGCCTGTGAGCGACCTGGCGCCCAGCCCTCTTTCTCCGCCGAATAACGGCCCGCGTTAAGGCCAGCCAGCAGGCCCTGGGCGGCGGCTTCTTCATAACCGGTGGTGCCGTTGATCTGGCCTGCGAAGAACAGCCCCTGGATGTATTTGCTTTCCAGGGTTGGCTTCAGGTCGCGCGGATCGAAGAAATCGTACTCAATCGCGTAGCCCGGGCGAACAATCTTCGCGTTCTCCATCCCTTTCATGGAACGGACGATTTGCATCTGCACGTCGAACGGCAGGCTGGTGGAGATGCCGTTCGGGTAAATTTCGTTGCTGGTCAGCCCTTCGGGCTCCAGGAAAATCTGGTGCGCGTTGCGATCGGCGAAGCGCATCACTTTGTCTTCGATAGAAGGGCAGTAGCGCGGGCCGATCCCCTCAATCACGCCGGCGTACATAGGGCTGCGATCGAGGTTGTTGCGGATCACGTCGTGGGTTTTTTCGTTGGTGTGCGTGACATAGCACGGCACCTGACGCGGATGCTGATCCGCGGATCCCATGAACGAGAAGACCGGCATCGGGTTATCGCCATGCTGCTGATCGAGCACGCTGAAATCGATGGTACGCGCGTCGATACGCGGCGGCGTTCCGGTTTTCAGGCGGCTGACGCGCAGCGGCAGTTCACGCAGGCGACGCGCCAGCGGTACGGAAGGCGGATCGCCCGCACGGCCGCCGCTGTAGTTATCAAGCCCGATATGAATTTTGCCGTCGAGGAACGTACCGACCGTAAGGACGACCGCTTTTGCGCGGAATTTCAGCCCCATCTGCGTGACGGCGCCCACCACACGATCGTTTTCCACGATCAGATCGTCAACGGCCTGCTGGAAGATCATCAGGTTCGGCTGGTTCTCCAGCGCAGTACGCACGGCCTGCTTGTACAGCACGCGATCCGCCTGAGCGCGGGTAGCGCGAACCGCCGGGCCTTTGCTGGCGTTTAGTATCCTAAACTGAATACCCGCCTGGTCGATCGCTTTCGCCATAAGCCCGCCGAGGGCATCCACTTCCTTAACCAGATGTCCTTTACCAATACCGCCGATCGCCGGGTTGCAGGACATCTGTCCAAGCGTGTCGATATTGTGTGTCAAAAGCAGGGTCTGTTGACCCATGCGTGCAGCGGCCATTGCGGCCTCGGTACCTGCATGACCCCCGCCAATGATAATGACGTCAAAAGGATCCGGATAAAACATGTTGGTATGACCTCGCGGTTGTGCGAAAGAGGGTTAGCTAGCCCGGGGCGTGGATTCTACTCAACTTTAGCCTGGTGAGAAAGCGCCGGGATCGTTGGTATTAAAAAGAAGATCTTTTATTTAAAGGATCTGTTTTATTATGATCTCTTATTAGGATCGACATCCCTTGTGGATAACCCGGATCGCCCATTTGGGATCAAAAGGTTATCCGGGATCGCTTGCTGTGAATGATCGGTGATCCCAGACAGTATAAGCTGGGAGCAGAAATGCGGGTTATGCACAACTCAAAAAGCGAACAACACTTATACCTTGGATAACTACGGGTTGATCCAAGCTTTTAAGCATATTTATCCACAGCTGAATGGCGATCTTTTCGCCGATCAGAGCAAATTTTTCCAGGATCCCAGCCACACTTCGGCCGGATCCTCCGGAATATCATGATCGAGAATGTTGATCTTAAGTGGTTCACCGACCCGTTTCGCACCACACGCGATCAATTGTGCGTCCAGCTTTTCTATCGCGCCGCAAAACGTATCGTATTCGCGACTCCCGATACCGATAGCGCCGTAGCGAACCTGGTTCAGATCGGGGCGCTGCTCTGCAAGCGCATCATATAAAGGTTGCAGGTTGTCCGGCAGATCGCCCGCGCCATGCGTGGAGGTGACAATCAGCCAGGTGCCTTCAGGCTTAAGATCCTCAAGAAGCGGGCCATGCAGCGTTTCGGTGCTATAACCGGCGTCTTCCAGCTTTTCAGCCAGGTGTTCCGCCACATATTCCGCGCCGCCAAGAGTGCTGCCACTGATCAGGGTAATGTCTGTCATGGATGTCCGCCTTGAATAAACGACGCGTATTGTACGCTGTGCAGGGGCTGGGATCTACCTGTGGATAATATGGGTATTAAAAAATACGGCTATGGCCGGATGGTGCGCATGATCGGGTTCTGCAGGGAGATCAACGTCTCGGTGGACTGAATTTCATCAATTGTTTGGATCTTGTTGATAAGCACCTGCTGCAGCGCGTCTATCGATCGACACATTACCTTTATAAAGATGCTGTAGTGGCCCGTGGTGTAATAGGCTTCGGTCACTTCATCGAGGCTTTCCAGCTTCTCAAGCGCGGCCGGGTAATCTTTCGCGCTCTTGAGAATAATGCCGATAAAGCAGCAGACGTCGTAACCGAGCTGTTTCGGGCTGATATCGATACGCGCGCCGGTAATGATCCCCGCTTGCTTCATCTTCTCCACGCGCACATGGATAGTGCCCGGGCTGACGCCGAACTGCTTGGCAAGTTCAGCATAGGCAGTGCGAGCATTTGCCATCAGCGCTTCCAGAATGCCGCGGTCCAGATTATCGATCTGATAATTTTCCATACGTTTTCCTTATGATTATTCAGTAATCGTCAGTTTCATGCCGTCTATATTATCGGATTAAAAGGCGTACAGCCTTTTTTATTGATGATTATTGAAATGGTGGGCTTTTTTATTGCTTAATCGAAAGCAACAGAGGTACAGGAGTCCTAAAAAAATGAAAACCGCATACATCACACGCCAGCGTCAGATTAGCTTTGTGAAAGCCCATTTTTCCCGCCAGCTTGAGGAAAAGCTCGGTCTGCTTGAAGTGCAGGCGCCGATCCTGAGCCGCGTTGGCGACGGGACGCAGGATAACCTTTCCGGCTGTGAAAAAGCGGTGCAGGTCAACGTCAAAACGCTGCCGCAGGCGCAGTTTGAAGTGGTGCACTCGCTGGCGAAATGGAAGCGTAAAACGCTGGGCCAGCATGACTTCAGCGCTGGCGAAGGGCTCTACACCCATATGAAAGCGCTGCGCCCTGATGAAGACCGCCTCTCGCCGGTGCACTCGGTGTATGTGGATCAATGGGACTGGGAGCGTGTGATGGGCGACGGCGAACGCCATCTCGGTACGCTGAAGCAGACGGTAGAGAGCATTTGGTCAGCGATTAAGGAAACTGAACTGGCGGCCGCGGAGCGCTTCGGGCTGACGCCGTTCCTGCCGGACGCCATTCACTTTGTGCATAGCGAAACGCTGCAACGCCGCTTCCCCGATCTGGATGCGAAAGGGCGCGAGCGCGCCATTGCGAAAGAGCTGGGGGCGGTCTTCCTGATTGGCATCGGCGGTAAGCTTGCCGACGGCAAACGCCATGATGTACGCGCGCCGGATTATGATGACTGGACCACACCGACCGAAAGCGGTTTTGCCGGTCTCAACGGCGATATTCTCGTCTGGAACCCGCTGCTCGAAGACGCGTTTGAGATCTCCTCCATGGGGATCCGCGTGGATGCCGACGCGCTTAAACGTCAGCTGGCGCTCACCGGCGATCAGGATCGTCTGGCGCTGGAGTGGCACCAGGCGCTGCTTAACGGCGACATGCCGCAGACGATCGGCGGCGGGATCGGGCAGTCGCGTCTCACGATGCTGCTACTGCAACTGCCGCATATCGGTCAGGTACAGTGCGGCGTCTGGCCGGAGCAGGTTCAGTCCGCGGTCGCTGAGCTGCTGTAACGTCAGCGGCGTAAACGGCGTACCAGACGGCTGCGCATCCCGGTATCAAAGCGCCAGATATGATCGAAAATGCGCATGATGCCGGGTTTCCCATGCGCGGACATCGCCACCGCATGAAAGCGGTGCTGATGAACGCGCTGCAACTCCTTTACCTTGTTAACCACCTCATCCGGCAGCCGCTGGGCGATAAAATCGGACACTACCACCGCGTCGGCGTCGAACCACTCGCCGCCCTGAAGCTTTTCCGCTATCGCGCGAAAACAGCTCGCCAGATCGGTGCCGCCGCGAAAGCGCTGGCTCAGAAAGCGGATCGCCTGATCAATGCCGTCACGGCCGCACAGCTCATAGCGCACCACTTCGCTGGAAAACAGCATAATGAAACAGCGGCGGTTATCGGCCAGCGCAATACGCATCAGCGCCAGGCAAAAGGCCTTGGCGCACTGCTCGTTAAAGCCGCCCATCGAGCCGGACGTATCCACGCAGACGATAAATGGCCCGCGCGGTTGTTCGTCATAATCCTGACGCGTCACCGGACGCTGCATGACTTTCTCGCGCCACGCGTCGCCCTGAAGCCGGTAGGTCAGTAGCTGCTTCTCCACCAGCCGCCGGTAAAATTCATATTCCAGTTCAGTGATGCCAAGGGTCGCCAGCTCCGGGGGTAGCAGACGCAGAATATCGTCGCTGCGCTGTAAGCCGTCGACCTGTTCCGGCACTGAAGCGGGCTCGCGCACCAGCGTGCGGAACGTTTCCAGCGGCGCCTCTTTTTTCGGCACCGATTTCGCTTCACGCGAACGGCCGAGCTGTTCGGCAAGCTGCATCAGTTCCGGCTGATCGGCCAGGAAATCGCCATACTTCACGATGAGCTGATAATCGCCGCGCCGCAGTTTGCCGTCGCTCATGTCCCACAGGCGACCAGCGGAATCTTCATTCTCCACCAGCACCTGTTCAAGCTGGCCGCTCAGGGTCATGCGCTCCTGAACCTCGCTCAACAGCTGCTCGCGTTCTTCCTCCAGCAACTGCTGATTAAAAGAGGTGGCCTGTACGACAAGGCTCAGCCGCCAGCGCTGTAAAAAGAGGGTATGCAGGGCGGGCGTGAAATGGGGGTTATCGGCGATAAGCCGCTGCGCCTGGTCGGCAAACGGCGAGCCGACGCGGCGCAGCAGCGCGCTGATTTGCGGCAGTTGAACGATAAACTGGCTGGTGGAGAGCAACTGGCTTTTCTGATAGCCGATCACCTCTTCTTCCAGCTCCGGCGGGACGCGCGCCTCTTTCAGCCGGGTTTTGAGCTGTTCGCGCCAGCGCGGAATATCCTGGGTCAGCGCGTGCTTCAGGCGGGGAAACTTTTCGAAAAATACCGCCAGCTGCGGCGAGGCCAGCAGCGCAATGACGATCTCTTCTACCAGCTCGCCTTCGCTGATAGCCAGAATGAGGTTCAGCGAATCCGCTGTCAGCATTGGCGCGCCTGTTTAATCTGCTCGCCCACGTCCTGAAGGCTGGCCTCAATGCGTCCTAACCAGTCGCTTTCAACAAACAGGCATTTTTGCTGTTCGCTGAAGCGCGTATGTTGCTGGTGCCATTCGTTATCCAGCTCTTCCAGCTGCTGTTTGATTTCATCGGGTATCCCGTTGGTCGACGCGGCGCCTGGCAGCGCAAGACGCGTGCCCTGGAGGCTGACATCGCGCAGCACCAGATGCTGGCTCGCATCCACTTCCAGATTCAGCGCCTGGGCGAAACCGATACCGTTCAGCTTGCCGCGGATCTCGCCGCCTTTTTGCAGCCATGTCTCCAGCGCCTCTCGCGTAAACGCCACGTGAATGACGTCGATATCGTGCAGCTTCAGCGGCTTTTGCAGCAGCAACGTCAGGGTGGGGTCCTTGAGGGTGGCGGGCAGCTGATATTGTGGACGACGGCTGAACATGCCGCTCTGCTTCTCAAGGCGCAGCGCCGTTTTATCACTGTGCTGCTGCTCTAACTGCATCCGGCGCTGGGTGATCGCGCCGAGGCGGTTAAGCATCGCGTACTGGCCCCATGCATGAGAGGTCATCAGCTGCGCGATTTGCTGCTGCATCAGCGTCATGGCGCTGGCATCATGCCACAGGCAATCTTTCAGCAGGATGACATCGATGGGCGCCACCGCATCGCGCCCGCTGAAAAAGGCGCTGGCCTGCAACAGGCGAATGGCTTTCTTCCAGCGGCGATCTGAGACATAGGGCGCGTTCGGCAGCGCATCAAGCTGCTGGCGCAGGGTGAAAATCAGCTCGAATACCGCGTCCGGCAGTTTGACGTTGCCAATGCCGGTCTGCCACTGCTGATACTCCTCATCGCTCACCTGAAGGCCCGGCGGCACCGGGTTTTCATTTTCATCCTGCTGGCTTACCAGCATCGCGCGAAAGCTGTTTTTCTCCTGCACCCGGTCAAGCCACAGGCGAATCAGCATACGGTCATAGAGCGCCTCAAGGCTGCTGTCCGCTTCAGGCAGTTCGTTGGATGCCGTGACCAGCAGGCGCATCGGAATTTTTTCTTCGTGCGCGCCGTTGCGAAAACGTCGTTCGTTGATGGCGGTCAGCAGAGTATTCAGGATGGCCGGGCCCGCTTTCCAGATTTCATCCAGAAACACGATTTCTGCTTCCGGCAGATAACCTGCAGTCAGACGTTCATAACGCCCTTCATCTTTTAAAGCCTGAATAGACAGCGGCCCGAAGACCTCCTCCGGCGTGGAGAAGCGCGTCATCAGATATTCAAACGCGCGCGCGTGCTGAAACGCGAATTTCAGCCGCCGGGCTATCAGGCTTTTCGCAATGCCGGGCGGGCCGAGCAGGAACACGCTCTCGCCGCTCAGCGCCGCCAGCAGGCACATCCGGATAGCATGGCTGCGTTCAAACAGCCCTTTTTCCAGCGCTGCGCTGAGACGTGAAATTCTTTCCGCCAATAAATTGGGTTGAGCCATAATAGTTACTCTGCATTCTGACTACGCCGCCTGGTTTCTGGTGCGAGTATAGACGTTTCATATTCATGCTGATAATGGATTGATGCCATTATCTATTTGGCTTGATTTGGGTAAAGACTCGGTGATTGAGGGGTACGATTTTTTAACGAATCGTGCATACTGTGCGCTTTTTGTGGGCCCAGGGACGAAGCGCACACGGGATTTCAACGAAGACTAGTCTATGAGCACTGAGAATAAGCAGTCGTTGCCTGCGATTACGCTGGCGGCTATCGGAGTGGTGTACGGCGATATCGGCACCAGTCCGCTTTATACATTACGAGAGTGTCTTTCCGGCCAGTTTGGGTTTGGCGTGGAGCGGGACGCCGTTTTTGGCTTTCTTTCTTTAATTTTCTGGCTGTTGGTTTTTGTTGTTTCCTTTAAATACCTGACCTTCGTGATGCGGGCGGATAACGCCGGCGAAGGCGGTATCCTGACGCTGATGTCGCTGGCCGGGCGCAATACCTCGGCGCGTATGACGTCGGTGCTGGTGATCCTCGGGCTTATCGGCGGCAGCTTCTTTTATGGCGAGGTGGTGATTACGCCCGCGATTTCAGTGATGTCGGCCATTGAAGGCCTGGAAATCGCCGCGCCGTCGCTCGACCCGTATATCGTTCCGCTGTCGATAATCGTGCTGACGCTGCTGTTTATGATCCAGAAGCACGGCACCGGCATGGTGGGGAAACTCTTCGCGCCGATTATGCTCGTCTGGTTTTTGATTCTGGCGGTGCTGGGCGCGCGCGGCATTATGAACAACCCGGAAGTGTTGCAGGCGCTGAACCCGGTCTGGGCGGTGCATTTTTTCCTGGAATATAAAGCGGTTTCCTTTGCGGCGCTGGGCGCTGTGGTGCTGTCTATTACCGGTGTTGAAGCGCTGTACGCTGATATGGGGCATTTCGGGAAGCTGCCGATCCGCGTGGCGTGGTTCTCGGTCGTGCTGCCGTCGCTGGTGCTGAACTATTTCGGCCAGGGCGCGCTGCTGTTGAAAACGCCGGAAGCGATTAAAAACCCCTTCTTCCTGCTGGCGCCGGACTGGGCGCTGATCCCGATGCTTATCCTGGCGACACTCGCGACGGTTATCGCGTCGCAGGCGGTGATTTCCGGCGTCTTCTCCCTGACCCGTCAGGCAGTGCGCCTGGGATATCTGTCGCCGATGCGTATTATCCATACCTCGGAGATGGAATCGGGCCAGATTTATATCCCGGTGGTGAACTGGATGCTCTATTTCGCGGTGGTGATTGTCATCGTGAGCTTCGAGCACTCCAGTAACCTTGCGGCGGCTTACGGCATCGCGGTAACCGGCACGATGGTGCTGACGTCGATTCTGTTTGCGACCGCGGCGCGTAAAAACTGGCACTGGAACCGCATTCTGGTGGGGCTGATGGTGGTGGCGTTTCTGTGCGTCGATGTGCCGCTTTTCTCCGCGAACCTGGAGAAACTCTTCTCCGGCGGCTGGTTGCCGTTAAGTCTGGGTCTGGTGATGTTCATCATTATGACGACCTGGAAAAGCGAGCGCTTCCGCCTGCTGCGCCGGATGCACGAGCACGGCAATTCGCTGGATGCCATGATCACCTCGCTTGAGAAATCGCCGCCGGTCCGCGTGCCGGGCACCGCGGTGTATATGTCCCGCGCGCTGAACGTGATTCCATTCGCGCTGCTGCATAACCTGAAGCACAACAAAGTGCTGCATGAGCGCGTGATCCTGCTGACGCTGCGCACCGAAGACGCGCCTTACGTCCATAACGTGAAGCGCGTGACGCTCGAACAGCTGTCGCCGACCTTCTGGCGCGTGGTGGCGAGCTATGGCTGGCGCGAGACGCCGAACGTCGAAGAGATTTTCCATCGCTGCGGGCTGGAAGGCTTAAGCTGTCGGATGATGGAGACCTCCTTCTTCATGTCGCACGAGTCGCTCATTATTGGCGATAATCGCCCCTGGTATTTGCGTCTGCGCGGCAAGCTGTTCCTGCTCTTACAGCGCAACGCGCTACGAGCGCCAGACCAGTTTGAGATCCCGCCGAACCGCGTTATCGAACTGGGAACGCAGGTCGAGATTTAATCCTTAAGCGAAACGCCTTCCGCACTCCGGGAGGCGTTTTTTATTGGTGGTCGCGCTCTCTTTTTCTCGTCAGTTTTTCCTTAAGCGAAACGTTTCGATGGCGATCACAGTTTCGCAACGTCATGTTTGTTTATTGTTCACTCTGCCGGATAAACTCCTTGTTAGCGAAACGTTTCGCTGATGGAGCAAAAAATGAAAAAAGGCACCGTTCTTCATTCCGGCATTTCATCCGTCATCTCGCGTCTTGGTCACACTGACACCGTTGTGGTGTGCGACGCCGGGCTGCCGATTCCGTCCACGACTGAACGTATCGATCTCGCGCTGACCCAGGGCGTGCCGGGATTCTTACAGGTAGTTGATGTCGTGACGCGCGAAATGCAGGTCGAAGCGGCAATCCTCGCACAAGAGATTAAACAGCATAATCCACAGCTCCATGAAACGTTGCTCGGGCAGATCGAGCGGCTGCAGCAGCACCAGGGAAATACCATCACTGTTCACTATGTTTCACATGAACAGTTCAAACAAAAAACCGCGGACAGTCAGGCGGTCATTCGCAGCGGGGAGTGTTCCCCGTATGCGAATATCATTCTCTGTGCCGGCGTCACGTTCTGAGGCCGCCATGGAATCTTTACTCCAGCTCAAAGGCATTGATAAATCCTTCCCCGGCGTTAAAGCGCTTTCCGGCGCGACGCTGAATGTCTACGCTGGTCGCGTGATGGCGCTGGTGGGGGAAAACGGCGCCGGTAAATCCACGCTGATGAAAGTGCTGACCGGCATCTATACCCGCGACGCCGGTTCGCTGCTCTGGCTCGGCCAGGAGACGACCTTCAGCGGCCCGAAGGCCTCTCAGGAAGCCGGTATCGGTATCATTCACCAGGAGCTGAACCTGATCCCGCAGCTTTCCATCGCGGAAAACATCTTTCTGGGGCGCGAATTTGTCAGCCATTTCGGCAAAATCGACTGGAAAAAGATGTATGCCGAAGCGGACAAGCTGCTGGCGAAGCTCAACCTGCGCTTTAACAGCCGTCGGCTGGTGGGCGAGCTGTCGATAGGCGATCAGCAGATGGTGGAAATCGCCAAAGTGCTGAGCTTTGAATCGCGCGTCATCATTATGGATGAACCCACCGACGCCCTGACCGACACCGAGACCGAATCCCTGTTCCGCGCCATCCGCGAGCTGAAAGCGCAGGGCTGTGGGATTGTCTATATCTCCCACCGCATGAAAGAGATTTTTGACATCTGCGACGACGTGACGGTGATGCGTGACGGCCAGTTTATCGCCGAGCGTGAAGTCAGCTCTCTGACCGAAGAAACGCTGATCGAGATGATGGTGGGCCGCAAGCTTGAAGATCAGTATCCGCATATCGATAAAGCGCCGGGCGAAATCCGTCTGAAAGTCGATAACCTGAGCGGTCCTGGCGTGAATGGCGTGAGTTTTACGCTGCGTCAGGGCGAAATCCTTGGCGTGTCCGGGCTGATGGGCGCGGGCCGCACCGAACTGATGAAAGTGCTGTACGGCGCGCTGCCGCGCACCGGCGGCAGCGTCACGCTGGATAACCGCGAAGTAGTGACGCGCTCCCCGCAGGACGGGCTGGCCAACGGCATCGTCTATATCTCCGAAGACCGCAAGCGTGACGGGCTGGTGCTCGGCATGTCGGTGAAAGAAAACATGTCGCTGACCGCGCTGCGCTATTTCAGCCGTGACGTTGGCAGCCTGAAACATAAAGATGAGCAGCAGGCGGTTAGCGATTTTATTCGCCTCTTCAATGTTAAAACGCCGTCGATGGACCAGGCCATTGGGCTGTTGTCCGGCGGCAACCAGCAGAAAGTGGCGATCGCCCGCGGATTAATGACGCGCCCGAAAGTGCTTATCCTCGACGAGCCGACCCGCGGCGTGGACGTCGGCGCCAAAAAAGAGATTTATCAGCTCATTAACCAGTTCAAAGCCGAAGGGCTGAGCATCATTCTGGTCTCGTCTGAGATGCCGGAAGTACTGGGAATGAGCGATCGCATCATGGTGATGCATGAAGGGCATCTCGGCGGTGAATTCACACGCGAGCAGGCCACCCAGGAACTGCTGATGGCCGCGGCCGTCGGCAAGCTCAGTCGCGTGACCCAGGAGTAAAAGACGTATGACTACCCAGACCGTTGCGACTCGTCGCTTTTTCACCAAAGCGTGGCTGATGGAGCAAAAGTCGCTGATAGCCCTGCTGGTGCTGATTGCGATTGTCTCCACCCTGAGCCCGAATTTCTTTACCGTTAATAATATGCTGAATATTCTCCAGCAGACCTCGGTGAACGCCATCATGGCGGTCGGGATGACGCTGGTGATCTTAACCTCGGGTATCGATCTGTCCGTCGGTTCCCTGCTGGCGTTAACCGGGGCGGTCGCCGCCTCGCTCGTCGGCATTGAGGTCAACGCGCTGGTGGCGGTCGTTGCCGCCCTCGCGCTTGGCGCGGCTATTGGCGCGGTGACCGGCGTGATTGTGGCGAAGGGCCGCGTTCAGGCGTTCATCGCCACGCTGGTCATGATGCTGCTGCTGCGTGGGGTGACGCTCGAATACACCAACGGCAGCCCGGTCAGCACCGGTTTTAATGATAATGCCGATCTGTTTGGCTGGTTCGGTATCGGCCGCCCGCTGGGCATCCCGACGCCGGTGTGGATCATGGCGCTGGTGTTCCTGGTGACCTGGTATGTGCTGCACCATACCCGCCTGGGCCGCTATATTTACGCGCTGGGCGGCAATGAAGCGGCGACGCGTCTGTCCGGCATCAGCGTTAACAAAATCAAAATTATCGTGTATTCGCTGTCGGGCCTGCTGGCGTCGCTGGCGGGCGTGATAGAAGTGGCGCGTCTCTCCTCGGCGCAGCCGCTGGCGGGCGCGGGCTATGAGCTGGACGCCATCGCGGCGGTCGTGCTTGGCGGCACCAGCCTTGCCGGCGGTAAAGGTCGCATTGTTGGGACGCTGATCGGCGCGCTGATACTCGGTTTCCTGAATAATAGTCTGAATCTTTTAGGTGTTTCTCCCTATTACCAGATGATCGTCAAAGCAGTGGTCATTTTGCTGGCGGTGCTGGTGGATAACAAAAAGCAGTAACTCATTACTCAACAGGACATCTGATTATGAATATGAAAAAGCTGGCTACACTGGTTTCCGCCGTGGCGTTAAGCGCGACCGTCAGCGCCAACGCGATGGCGAAAGACACGATTGCTCTGGTGGTTTCAACGCTGAACAACCCGTTCTTCGTCTCGCTGAAAGATGGCGCGCAGAAAGAAGCGGAAAAACTGGGTTACGAACTGGTGGTGCTGGATTCCCAGAACAACCCGGCGAAAGAGCTGGCGAACGTGCAGGATCTGACCGTACGCGGCACCAAACTGGTACTGATTAACCCGACCGATTCCGACGCGGTGGGTAACGCCGTGAAGATGGCGAACCAGGCGAAAATCCCGGTGATTACGCTCGATCGTATGGCGGCGAAAGGCGATGTGGTCAGCCATATCGCGTCTGATAACATCGCGGGCGGTAAAATTGCCGGTAACTATATTGCGAAGCAGGCCGGTGACGGCGCGAAAGTGATCGAACTGCAGGGCATCGCAGGCACCTCTGCCGCTCGCGAGCGCGGCGAAGGCTTTAAGCAGGCCGTAGAAGCGCACAAGCTGAACGTACTGGCCAGCCAGCCGGCGGATTTCGATCGCACCAAAGGTCTGAACGTCATGCAGAACCTGCTGACCGCGCATCCTGATGTGAAAGCCGTGTTTGCGCAGAACGACGAAATGGCGCTGGGCGCCCTGCGTGCGCTGCAAACCGCAGGCAAAACCGATGTGATGGTTGTTGGCTTCGACGGCACCGCTGACGGCGTGAAAGCGGTTCAGGATGGTAAGATGACCGCGACCGTGGCGCAGCAGCCGGAGCAGATCGGCGTTATTGGCGTACAGACTGCGGATAAAGTGCTGAAAGGCGAGAAAGTGCGCGCCCGTATCCCGGTCGATCTGAAGCTGGTTATCAAATAAAACCTTCATAAAGAAAAGCAGGGCAACGCGCCACAGGACGTGGCGCTTTTACAGGGATACACATCATGAAAAGCGCTGGCCATCTCGTCGTTCTCGGCAGTATCAATGCCGATCATATCCTTAACCTTGAAGCCTTCCCCGCGCCGGGCGAGACCGTGACCGGCAGCCAGTACCAGGTGGCGTTCGGCGGTAAAGGCGCCAACCAGGCCGTCGCGGCCGGGCGCAGCGGCGCGGAGATCGCGTTTATCGCCTGTGTGGGCGAGGATGATATCGGCGAGCGCATTCGCCAGCAGCTTTCACGCGACAACATTGATGTCTCGCCTGTCAGCGCCGTTGCGGGAGAATCGACCGGCGTAGCGCTGATTTTCGTCAATGGCGAAGGTGAAAACGTCATCGGTATTCATGCTGGCGCGAACGCGGCATTAACGCCCGCGCGTGTTGACGATCAGCGGGAGAACATCGCCAACGCCCGCGCGCTGCTGATGCAGCTGGAGTCGCCGGTGGAAAGCGTTATCGCCGCCGCGCGCATCGCGCATGAACATCAAACTACCGTTATTCTTAACCCGGCGCCTGCCCGCGCGCTTTCTGACGAGCTGCTGGCGCTGGTGGATATCATTACCCCTAATGAAACCGAAGCCGAAAAACTCACCGGCGTGAAGGTGTCGGATGACGACAGCGCGGCGCAGGCTGCGGCTGTGCTGCACCAGAAAGGCATTGAAACGGTCATTATTACGCTCGGTAGCCGCGGCGTATGGCTGAGCATCAACGGCGAGGGGCAACGCGTGCCCGGCTTTAGCGTGAAAGCCGTCGATACCATCGCCGCAGGCGATACCTTCAACGGCGCGCTGATGACGGCGCTGCTGGAAGGCACGCCGATGCTTAAGGCTATTCGCTTCGCCCATGCTGCCGCGGCTATCGCCGTGACCCGTCCTGGCGCGCAGCCTTCCGTTCCGTGGCGCGACGAGATTGACGCCTTCTTACAAGCGCAGGGGTAAGCCATCGTGGCGACAATGAAAGATGTCGCCCGCCTTGCGGGTGTCTCCACCTCCACCGTCTCGCACGTCATTAATAAAGACCGCTTCGTCAGCGAGGCGATCCGCCTGCGGGTGGAGGACGCCATCAGAACGCTGAATTACGCGCCGTCAGCGCTGGCGCGCAGCCTGAAGCTGAACCAGACCCGCACCATTGGCATGCTGATCACCGCAAGCTCAAACCCCTTTTTCTCCGAGCTGGTGCGCGGCGTGGAGCGTAGCTGTTTTGAGCGTGGCTATAGCCTGGTGCTGTGTAATACCGATGGCGATGAACAGCGCATGAACCGCAATCTGGAGACGCTGCTGCAAAAACGGGTCGACGGGCTGCTGTTGCTTTGCACCGAAACGCATCAGCCCTCTCCCGCCATCATGAAGCGCTACCCGGCTATTCCTACCGTGATGATGGACTGGTCGCCTTTCGACGGCGACAGCGATGTGATTCAGGATAACTCGCTGCTGGGCGGCGATATCGCCACGCGATATTTAATCGATAAAGGCTATACGCGCATTGCCTGTGTGACCGGTCCGCTGGATAAAACGCCGGCGCGCCTGCGCCTGGAAGGGTATCGCGCCGCAATGCGGCGCGCGGGCCTGCGGGTGGCGGAAGATTATGAAGTGATCGGCGATTTTGAGTTCGCGGGCGGCCTGCGGGCGACGCAGTCGCTGCTGGCGCTGCCCGAACCGCCGCAGGCGGTATTTATGGGAAATGACGCCATGGCGGTCGGCGCCTATCAGGCGCTTTATCAGGCCGGGCTTCGCATCCCGCAGGATATCGCGCTGGTGGGTTACGATGATATTGAGCTGGCAAGCTATATGACGCCGCCGCTCACCACCATTCATCAGCCCAAAGATGAACTGGGCGAGCTGGCCATCGATGTGCTGATTCATCGTATGGCGCAGCCTGAGCTCCAGCAGCAGCGCTTGCAATTAACGCCGGTACTGATGGTACGCGGCTCCGCTTAGGCTTTGTGGCGCTCTTTGATCAGGTTACGGCCATCTTTAGGGCGTAACAGCATAAAGACCAGCGATGACACCACGGTAATCACACCCATCGTAATAAAGGTGTAGTGGAACTGCTCAACGGTGTTGGCGTTGTCGAACCCTTCATAGAAGCGCAGCACCGCAGCGCTGACTGCAACGCCAAGACTTATCGACAGCTGCTGCGTCACCGCCAGCATACTGTTGCCGCCGCTGGCGCTTTCATCCGTGAGATCCGCAAGCGTAATGGTATTCATCGCGGTGAACTGCGTGGACATCGCAAGGCCCAGCACAAACAGCGGCAGGATCAGCAGCCAGACCTGGTTATCCGGCGACTGCAGCGAGAACTGCGCAATCATCAGCCCGATAAACAGCGTGACGCCGACCAGCGTTTTTCGATAGCCAAACCAGCGCAATACCTGCGTTACGCCAGATTTCGCGATAATCGACCCGACCGCCGTGGGCGCCATCATGCAACCGGCGATAAACGCCGGATAGCCAAAACCCACCTGCAGCATCAGCGGCATCAGAAACGGTACGCAGCCGGTACCGAGACGGGAGGCAATATTCCCGGCGATGCCGACGGAAAAGGTGCGCGTTTTGAACAGAGAAAGCGAAATGAGCGGCGCGCTGTGCCGGCGGGCGTGCCAGATATAAGCCATCATCAGCAATAACCCACCTGCAATGACGGCGAGCGCCATCCAGGTAGCCACGATGCGTTCGCCAAACAGCTCCATTCCGCTGGAAAACAGCACCAGACTCAGGCCGAACAGAAAGAAACCCGGCATATCAAAACGGCGACGCGGCGTGGTGAAGTTCGGCATATATTTACGCGCATAGAACAGGCCCGCGACGCCAATCGGAATATTAATAAGGAAAATCCAGTGCCAGCTCGCCCAGGTGACCAGCACGCCGCCGAGCAGCGGCCCGAGAATGGGGCCGACCAGGCCTGGCATCGTCACAAAATTCAGCACCGGCAGAAGCTCGCTGCGCGGATAGGCGCGCAGCAGCGCGAGACGCGCCACCGGCATCATCATGGCGCCGCCGATACCCTGCACAATACGGAAGATAACCAGTTCGCTTAGCGATCCGGACATGGCGCAGGCGAGCGAACCGAGGGTAAACAAGGAGACGGCGATCATAAAAACGCGGCGGGTGCCGAAGCGGTCGGCCAGCCAGCCGCTGACCGGGATTAACATCGCGACAGTCAGGGTGTAGCTGATAATCGCGGACTGCATCGCCAGCGGCGAGCGGTTAAGACTTTGAGCGATAGCTGGCAGAGCGGTGTTGAGAATGGTGGCATCCAGTGCCTGCATAAAAAAGGCCATCGCCGCTATCCACGGCAGGCCCGCCATACTGCGCGCTTTTTTAGTCATGCGGATCCTGTTGTTATATGTCCTGCGATGCGGTTGCCTGCAAAAGCGCCTGACAGGCGCGATACGCCTCTTCGCTTTGGGACGAGAGAATGGCGTCCGCGATCGCCTGATGAATGTCGGGCTTGATAACCTGGTTGTGCGTTATCGACGTGAAATAATTGTAATAGATGGAGCGAAACAGGCTGGCGAAAGCGGTCATAAAGGGATTGCCGCTCATTTCATAGATCAGCTCATGGTAGGCCATGTCGGTTTCTATCCAGCGTTCGCGGTTAAAAGCGACCTGAAGCGCAGCCATCTCATCGAGCGTGTTTCTGAATCGCTGCTTTTGCTCATCGGTACCGTTTAGCGCGGCCAGCGCGCAGGCCTGAGGCTCAAGACTGTGGCGCATCACCAGAAAATGATTAACCACGGTCGTGAAAGTTTCGATGCCCATCCACCACGTCAGCAACTCTTTATCCAGAAAGTTCCACTGGCTCTGGGGCAGCACGCGCGTGCCGATACGCGGGCGCGGTAAAACCAGCCCTTTGGCGGTCAGCGTTTTAACGGCTTCTCTTACCGCCGTGCGGCTGACGCCGAACTGTTCGCCCAGCTCCATCTCGCCAGGTAAAATCTCGCCTGGCTTAAACTCTCCTTTAAGGATGCGTTGCGCCAGCTTTTCGGCCAGGACATAAGAAAGGTTCTTTTGGGCGGCCTGTTGATGCGCCAGTAACGACATAATGGCAATTCCTTCAGCTGTACATCGCGCAGTAGTATGCCACCGCAAGGCATGATCTGATGTAAAAAACAGCAAATAACAGGCTATATGGCGGTTTTACGTGATATATGGTGAAAAAAAACGCGCTTAGAAAGTTTTTTTAAATTTCCTCTTGTCAGCGCAGAAGAACT